>NZ_CP109433.1:3040000-7840000 GCF_036227085.1 Actinoallomurus sp. NBC_01490 | reverse complement strand
CGACCGGAGCCGGTGACACACGCGATGCTCCGCCATCTCGAAAGGACGCCATGAGTGACGGAATGACGGTGCGCCGTGAGGTGCTCGGCGACGCTCACGTGGACCGGGCCGAGGCGCGCAAGACCGGGTTCACCGCCGACTTCCAGGACTTCATCACCCGGTACGCCTGGGGGGAGATCTGGACCCGGCCGCTGCTGGACCGGCGCACCCGCAGCTGCATCACTCTGACCGCCCTGGTCGCGCGGGGCCACCTGGAGGAGCTGGCGATGCACGTGCGCGCGGCGGTGCGCAACGGCCTCAGCGCCGACGAGATCAAGGAGGTGCTGCTGCAGACCGCGGTGTACTGCGGCGTGCCCGCCGCCAACGCCGCCTTCGCCGTCGCCCAGCGCGTCCTGATCGAGGACGGCGTGATCACTGAAGGTGAGTGATCGATTTCCCTTCGCGCCTTTACTCCCCGTAATATCCCCGACGCACTCCGTACTCGCCGGGGTGTCTGACCGAGTCTCCGGAACCCCCCGGGAGACGCGACAGAGGGGAGATAGGGTCATGCTCATGGCCGAAGCCGAGCGCAAGATCCAGCAGCTCTACAACGACGTCAACGCCATCTACGGCATGCTGGACGACATCCGTAAGGCGCAGGGCGAACACGGCAAGAAGCTCACCGACCTCAGCCAGAGCCTGACGACGGTCAGGGCGACCCAGATGCGTCACGACAACCGTCTCAACGAGCTGGACGCGGGCATCGCGGGTCTCGGCGACCAGCTCAAGGAGATGCGCGTCACCCAGATGCGCCACGAAAACCGCTTCACCGAGATCGACCAGCGGTTCACCGAGATCGACCAGCGCTTCGACGCGCAGGACCAGCAGCTCGCGAGCCAGGATCGCAAGCTGGACCTGATCATGAAGGCGCTCGACATCAGCGCCAACTGATCCGAGTGACGGCGTCCCGTCCCACCGGTCCGGTGCGGCGGGACGCCGCTTATGGTGGATGCCCGGGTCGGGAAGGCAGGGCATGGCGAGCGTGGGAACACCCCCCAGCGTGGCGGGCAAGGTGATGGCCATTCTGGAGGCGTTCGCGCCCGGCGGCGTACGGCTGACCCTCACCGAGATCTGCCGGCGCGCGAGCCTGCCCCTCGCCACCGGTCACCGGCTCGTCGGCGAGCTGACCGCCGGCGGGTTCCTCGAACGCCTGTCCGACGGCTCCTACCGCGTCGGCATGCACCTGTGGCGCATCGGCGCGCAGGCCTCGGCCGCGACCGCGCTGCGCGAGCTGGCACTGCCGCACATGGAGGACCTGTACGAGGTCACCCATGAGAACGTCCAGCTCGCCGTGCTCAACGAGCACAAGGCCCTCTACCTCGAACGCCTGCGCGGCCCCCGGTCGGTGCCCATCGTGACGCGGGTGGCCGCCGAGCTCCCGCTGCACGCGACCGGCGTCGGCCGGGTGCTGCTCGCCTTCTCCTCGGATGAGTTCGTCGACGGCGTGCTCGCCGAGGGCCTGTCTCCGCACACGCCGCACACGATCACCGACCCCGAGCGGCTGCGGGCCTGCCTGGCCGAGGTCCGCCGGGTCGGCTACGCGGTGACCAGCGAGGAGATGACCCTCAACTCCTATTCGGTGGCGGCACCCGTGCGCGACGCCGGCGGCGGCGTGCTGGCCGCGATGTCGCTGGTCACCCGCAGGCAGGGCGCCGACCTGCGCAGGCTCGTGCCGGCCGTGCTCACGGCCACCCGGGCGCTGTCGCGCGACGTCATCGCCCACGGAGGTTCGACCGAGTGGCGCGACCTGGCCTGACGACCGTGAGACGGCCGTGTTGTGCGGCGGCCGGCGCACATCTACCGTCAGGTCGGTGATCTCTTTCTCCCCGTTTTAATACGGAGAGAATGGCCGGAATGTCCGCGCTGAGTGTGTATAAGTGCATGGCCATGACTTTCACCGCTATGCTCTTCGCGTGACGCTGACTGAGTGGGCGCGAGGACAAGGGATCAATCCCCACGCAACGTATCGCTGGTTCCGTAACGGGGCGCTTTCTGTGCCTGCTCAGCGTTTCGGGTCGCGTACGATCTTGATGAATATCGACGCGGCCACGACCTCGAGGTCATTGGCGACCTGGGTTCGTATGCCCGCGTCTCCTTCCGCGATCAGAAGGCCTATCTGGAAGCCAGGTCGCGTGGTTGTCGAAGTGGGCGGCAAGGGACGGTCACCAGGTCGTCCGTGTGGAGGCGGAGATCGACTCCGGCATGAACGGCTGCCGGTCGAAGGCCAGCACATGCTCGCCGACCCGGTTGTGACCAGCGTGGTGGTCGAGCGTGAAATCGCCGCGGCAGGTTGAACGTGGAGTTTGTCGAATCCGCTTTTTCCCCGCATGGCCGCCGCCTTGTGGTGCGCGATGGCGGCGAGGCTGAAGAGGATGTGGTGTGCGATGTGGTGACGGTGCTGACGTCGTTTTGTGTCTGCCTGTACGGCCGCCGTTCGGCGAATAATTGCGTTCTTGAAGCGTTGGAGGCCGACCGGCATGACTGATACGAAACTGCGGCCGATCGAGGCGCCGTTCGTCGCGTTGGGGCCGTCTGGTGTGGCGATTCGCACTCGGCTCAAGGGTCTTACGCCCGAGGACGAGAAGGTGTTGCGGGCCGTGGGCGCGCACCTGGGGACGCTCGCGTCTGGTGACCTCAAACGGCGCTGCGCTGACGGCCTGGACCACTCCAGCGACAGGTGGGCAGGGCGCAAGCGGGGCCTGATGGTTCGCCAAGACCCGGCGTCTGCGTGTGCTTGAAGACCGGCTCATCAGGGAGCGGGCCGACTGGGAGGCCGGGCGCGTCCGCGTCGTGCGGGGCGGCAAGAGGCTTGCCCGCAACCGTCACAACCTCCAGGCCGTCCAGCTCACCGAAGGGCAGTGGCGGAAGCGCTGGGAAGTCGAGCGCTGGTTCCTGACCGCCGACGGCGAATCCGGCAAGAGGTACGGCAATGAAACCATCCGCGTGACGCCGGACGGTGAAGTCTCACTCAAACTCCCCGCCACGCTGGCGCGTCTGGCCAACGCCAAGCATGGCCGATACGTCCTGACGGACGCTGTGGTGTTTCACCACCGCGGCGCCGAGTGGGCCGACCGGATCAACGCGAACCGGGCCGTGGCCTACCGTATCCACCTCGATGTCGAGCGAGGGCGCTGGTACCTCACCGCATCGTGGACGATCCCGCCGGTCAAAGCCATTCCGCTCGACCAAGTCAGGCGAGGCGGCCTGATCGGCGTGGACACCAATGCCGATCATCTGGCCGCGTGGCGCCTGGACGAGCACGGCAACCCGTGCGGCGAGCCCCTGCGGTTTTTCTACGATCTGTCCGGCAACGCTCAGCACCGCGACGCCCAGGTCCGCCATGCCCTCACCCGCCTGCTGCGCTGGGCCGTCCGGCACAGCTTGAGCATCGCGATCGAAGACCTCGACTTCGCGGCGGAAAAAACCCGCGAGAAACACGGCCGCCGCAAGCGGTTTCGAAAGCTGATCAGCGGAATGCCTGTGAGCAAGCTGCGAGCGCGGCTGGTCAGCATGGCCGCTGAGCTGGGGATCACGATCGTCGCGGTCGATCCTGCCTACACCTCCAAGTGGGGCGCCGAGCACTGGCAAAAACCTATGGTTACGCCCCACCGCAAGCCGACCCGTCACGATGCCGCCGGCATCGCGATCGGACGACGCGCCCTCGGGCACCGCATCCGGCGACGGACGGCACCGCCCCACGACGACCAGAGCGATCGTCGTGGGCATCGGACCGCCCAGGCCGCAGGCGCCGCCCGTGGGCGTGAGGGAACCCGCCCCCGCATCCCCGGACCACGGACACGATCCGCTCAAACCGGATACGGCGCGAACGCGGGCGACCAGGACGCTCAACACCGTTCGGAGCGTCCGACTGAGCCTGTGCAACTCACGCTCAGTCCTTAGGAACGGTTCGAATCCCCCTCCCGTTATGCTCAACACCGGATCGACCGGGTGCGGACGGCACTCGCCGAGGTGCCGGTTCGAGGCCGGCATGCCGCTCCACGTGCGGCGTTAGCTCAATTGGTAGAGCACGGCGACTTCAGGACTGATCCGTTCTCTTGAACGTGCCGGTGTGTGCAAACGGGCGGCACACCGGGGTCCGGGGGATGGACAACGCCCCCGGACCCCACCTCGCGAAGGCATCCGCGCCCGGAGAGTCCGCGCTGGGCGGGCGGGAAGGGACGCCGGGGTGAACGACACCTCGTTTCCGGCCGAGGCCGTCGGGGAGGCCGCCGCGGGCCTTGCCGAGGTCGCGTCCGGCTTCGCCGACGAGATCGGCGGCCCGATCACACTCGCCGAGCTCCTGGAGATCCTCGGCTGGACGGTCCCGGCGAACGATGAGGCCGTCGACGGCGGCTTCCCGCAGCCGCTGACGTTCAGGGTCACCCTGGCGGGCGGCGAACCGTACGACAGCGACGAGCCGTCCCGGGTCCCGGAGCTGAACGACGCCGTCTTCGCGGACGCGACCGAGTGCCAGGCCGCGCTGGCCGAGCGGCTCAGCGCCGAGACCGGTGTACCGGTCACCCCGCGACGGCTCGCGGAAGCCCTGCTCCAGGTGCTGCGCTCCGGACGGGTTCCGCTGGCCGACGTCCAGGGCGCGGACATCCGCGGGCTCACGGCCGAGGTGCCGGGGAAACGCATCCCCCGGCCAGGGCCCGGGGACGTGCTGGCGATTCCCGCGCGCGGGCGCGGCCACCGCCTGGCCGTCGTGCTGACGCGGAACCGCTTCGGCACCGCGCTCGGCCTGTTCGAGGGGTGCTCGCCGGACGGACGGCTCGACCCGGAGCTCCGCAAGACGCCACGGAAGCACCCGGTCTACACCGAGGAAAGCCAGATCACGAACGGGACCTGGAAGATCGTCGGTCACGACGAGAGCCTGCTCGCCCTGTTTTCCGCCGACCCGCCGATCTATCACGAGCCCGGCGCCTGGCCGGGGATCGTGGACACCGGTGAGTTCGGTGCGGCCGAGAGCGCCGACGGTTCCCTGCGGTTCATCGACGCGGACGAGGCGCGCGAGGTCGGACTCCAGGACGGGACGTACAGGTCCGGCTACCTCGCCACATTCCTGCAGACGGTCCTGGACGACGGGTGAGCGCCTCGGGCACGGCCGGGTGGGCTCGGGAGCGCCGGCCGCCATAACGGGCCGTACTCAGCCGAAGACGCCCTCCGGCGGAGGCGGTGACGGGCGGGCCGTCGCGTCGGTGACCGGGGCCGCGCCCGAGGCGAACCTCGTCAGGTCCTCCCCGTACACCACCCGGCCCGGGAACGGGTCGCCGGCGGCCCGGCGGGTCAGGTCGGCCACCGGCGGCTCCGTACGGCCGGCCACCAGGACGAGGTTGCCGAACCGGCGGCCTCGCAGCACCGCCGGATCGGCGACGAGGCACACCTCGGGCAGGACTTCGCGCAGCGTCGCCACCTGGGCGCGGGCGAAGGACAGCGGCGCGCCGTCGGCCAGGTTCGCGGCGTAGAACCCGCCCGGGCGCAGCGTGCGCGCGGCGGCGGTGTGGAACTCCACCGACGTCAGGTGCGCGGGCTGCCGCCCCGCGGCGTAGACGTCCGCCACGATGAGGTCGAAGACGTCCTCGGGCGCGCGGGCCAGGACGGCGCGCGCGTCGCCGACGCGGATCCGGATCCGCGCGCCGCGGTCGAGGGGGAGCCGCCGCCGTACGAGGTCGACCAGGGCGGCGTCGATCTCCACGACCTGCTGGGTGGACCGCGGCCGGGTGGCCGCGACGTAGCGCGCGAGCGTCAGGCCGCCGCCGCCGAGGTGCAGCACGCGCAGCGGCCGTCCTCGCGGTGCGATCAGGTCGACGACGTGGCCCAGCCGCCGGACGTACTCGAAGTCCAGATACTCCGGATCGTCCAGGTCGACGTGCGACTGGGGCGTGCCGTTGACCTCGAGCGTCCACGAGCGCGGCCGGTCGGGATCCGGCACGAGCGCGGCCACGCCGGAGTCGATCTTCTCCTCGACCGGTACCGGCCGTTGTCGGTGGGCCATCTGTCCAGTATCGAGCACGAACAGGCTGGTGGGTGAGTCGTCACACTCCGGAGGGGATTGAGAGCAGTGAGCGTAGGCGTATAGTTAGTTAGTACTAAGCAACCTTTGTTGCGAAATGATTACGAGCAGACACAGGAGCTCAGAGCCCTTATGACAGCGCCCGCCCAGACGCACAGACGTGCGGAACAGGCACGGCCCCTCGGACCGCACTACAAGTGGATCGCCCTCTCGAACACCACGCTCGGCGTGCTGATGGTGACGATCAACCAGTCGATCGTCCTCATCGCGCTCCCGAACATTTTCGATGGAATCGGGCTCAATCCCCTCGATTCCGGCAACACGAGTTACCTGCTGTGGATGATGATGGGCTTCATGGTCGTCACCGCCGTTCTGGTGGTGGCGTTCGGCAAGCTCGGCGACATGTTCGGCAGGGTCCGCATGTACAACCTCGGCTTCGCGGTGTTCACGGCCTGTTCCATCCTGCTGTCGGTGTGCTGGATGCACGGGGCGACCGCGGCGCTGTGGCTGATCGGCTGGCGTATCGCCCAGGGCATCGGCGGCGCCTTGCTGTTCGCGAACTCCACAGCGATCATCACCGACGCGTTCCCCGCCGCGCGGCGCGGCACCGCGTTGGGCATCAACTCCATCGCGGCGATCGCCGGATCGTTCATCGGCCTGATCCTCGGCGGCGTCCTCGGCCCGGTGAACTGGCACTGGGTCTTCCTCGTGTCCGTCCCGGTCGGCCTCTTCGGCACGTTCTGGGCGTTCATCAAGCTGCACGACACCGGAATCCGCCGGAAGACCAAGATCGACTGGTGGGGCAACCTCACCTTCGCGATCGGCCTCATCGCCGTGCTCGTCGGCATCACGTACGGCCTCCAGCCGTACGGCGGCCACACCATGGGCTGGACCAACCCCTGGGTGCTCGGCGCCCTCATCGGCGGCGTCGTCGTCCTGATCGCCTTCCTGATCATCGAGAGCAAGATCAAAGAACCGCTCTTCAACCTGTCGCTCTTCCGCAACCGCACCTTCGCCGCCGGCAACCTCGCCAACCTGCTGATGGCGCTCGGCCGTGGTGGTCTGCAGTTCATGCTGATCATCTGGCTGCAGGGCATCTGGCTGCCGCAGCACGGGTACAGCTTCGAGGACACGCCGCTCTGGGCGGGCATCTACATGATCCCGCTGACCGTCGGCTTCCTGTTCTCCGCGCCGCTGTCGGGCATCCTGGGGGACAAGCTCGGCCACCGCTACTTCACCGTCGGCGGCACGCTCATCACCGGGCTGAGCTTCCTGCTCATGCTCATCATCCCGGTGAACTTCTCCTATCCGGTCTTCGCCCTGCTGCTGGTCATCAACGGCATCGGCTCCGGCATGTTCTCCTCGCCGAACCGCGCGGAGATCATGAACTCGGTCCCGGCCGACCAGCGCGGCGTCGGCGCCGGCATGAACGCCACCTTCATGAACGCCTCGTCCGTGCTGTCCATCGGCATCTTCTTCAGCCTGATGGTGGTCGGCCTGGCGGCGAAGCTGCCGGACACCATGTACAGCGGTCTGGTCTCGCAGGGCATCCAGCCGCAGTCGGCGCAGACGATCGCGCATCTGCCGCCGATCGCGGTGCTGTTCGCCGCGTTCCTGGGCTACAACCCGATGCAGCAGCTGCTCGGGCCCGAGCTGGGTCACCTGAAGGACCACGGCGCCTACCTGACCGGCCGCAGCTACTTCCCGCACCTGATCACCTCGCCGTTCCACCAGGGCCTGGTCATCGCGTTCGCGTTCGCCATCGCCGCCTGCGTGATCGCCGCGATCGCGTCGCTGCTGACCAAGCGTGCCAAGAAGCAGGCCCAGCACGAGTCCGTCGGTTCGGAGCTGGCCGGTGTGGCCGGCGAGGCCGGCAGCGGCATGAGCGAGCTGAACGTCCCGCAGATGGTGCCCAACGGCTCGGGTCCGTCTCCGCAGGAGTCGTTCGTTCACGAGGGCACCGGCGATCCCGGGGCGCACGGCGTACGAGGCCTGGTCCACGACGGCGCCGGCAACCCGGTGGCGTTCGCGGCGATCACCATCGCCGGCCCGGACGGGCACCAGCTCGGGCGCACCAACACGGGTCCCGACGGCCGGTACGCCTTCCAGGCTCCTCCGGGCGACTACCTCGTGATCACGAGCGCGCCCGGGTGGGTGCCGCAGGCGGCGACGGTGCTGGTCGGCGCGTCCGGCGCGGTACAGGACTTCGCCCTCGACGGCGACGCGTCCGGCCCGACCGGGGAGATGCGCGGCGTCGTCCGCTCGCCCGAAGGCAACCCGCTCGGCGGCATCACGACCACGGTCACCGACGAGACCGGCGAGGTCATCGCGACCACGACCACCGGCCACGACGGGACGTACCACCTCACCGGTCTGGCGGACGGGCACTACACCGTCGTCGCGGCGGGGCACCGGCCCGCCACGGTCGCGGTGCGCATCGACTCCGGCGAGCCCGCCACGGTACGCGTGGCGCTGGGCGAATGACCACGGGTCCGGCGAAGCCGGCGACGGAGCCCGCCGCGACGGCGGGGTCCGCCGCGACGGCGGGGCGGCTCAGGCTCGCGATGGCGAGCCTGAACCGCAAGCTCCGCAAGGACTGGCCCGACGACCTGACACCGAGCCGGCTGTCGGCGCTGGCCACCGTCGCGGCCGGTGAGCCGCTGTCGGTGGGGGAGCTCGCCAAGCGGATGGCCGTCAGCACGCCCACCGTGTCGCACATCGTCGACGCGCTGGACAAGCTCGGCCTCATCGACCGGCTGCAGGACCCGAACGACCGGCGCGTCTGCCGGCTCACGGCCAGTGAGGCCGGGACCGAGCTGCTGGAGGAGCTGAGCAGGCGCACCACCGGAAGACTCGCCGAACGCATCCACCAGCTGCCGCCCGCTCAGCGGTCTGCGCTGGAGGCCGCCCTACCCGCCCTCGAGGCCCTCGCGGCGGCCCCTGAATAGCCATTAATCGGAGGAAGAAACACTCATGGTTGAGAACGCGGCGCTACGGGAGACGCTCACCGTCTTCGGCACCGTCCGGCGCACCGAGGGCCCGCCGGTCTCGGGGGCGGTCGTGACGCTGGCCGACATGGCGGGGCGCAAGATCGGTTCGGCGTACACCGGGCCGGACGGGGAGTACCGCCTCAGCGTCAGCAACGGCGGCACGTACCTCATCATCGCCTCGGCACCGGGGCACGAGCCGATCGCCTCGCTCGTCGCCGTCGGAGACGACACCGTCCGTCACGACATGACCGTCGCCGGCGTCGGCGGGCTGACCGGCAACGTGCGGATCGCCGGCAGCGGCACGCCCGTGCGGGGCGCCACCATCACCGTCACCGACGTGCAGGGGGAGGTCGTCGGCACCGCGCGTACGGGCGAGGAGGGCGGCTTCTCCTTCATCAGCCTGCCCGAGGGCATGTACACCCTGGTCGTGTCCGCGCCGTCCCACCAGCCGGCCGCCGCCGCCGTCACCATCCGCCAGGGCACCCAGGCGCGGCAGGACCTGGTGCTCGCCGCCCGGGGTTCGCTGCACGGCGAGGTCTGGAGTCACGACAGACCGTACGAGAACGCACGAGTCACTCTGATGAACGAGGACGGGAAGATCGTCGCGACCACGATGAGCGACGCGAACGGTTCGTTCTCCTTCGGCGACCTCGCGCTGGGGAACTACACGCTCGTCGCCGCCGGACATGGTCCGGCCGCCGTGTCCGTCCAGGTCAAGGACGGCCAGGCCGCCGACGCCGACATCACCCTGACCGCCTGAAAGGGGCCCCTCTCGTGAATCCCTCAGTCACGGCCCGGGTGCTCGCCCCCGGAGGCTGGCCGGTCGAGCACGCGGTCCTCACCCTCACCGACGCGGCGGGCCGGCAGGTCGGCCGTACGACGGTGGACTCGGCCGGACGCGCCGCCATCGCGCAGGTGTCGCCGGGCGCGTACACGCTCATCATCTCCGCGCCCGGCCACCAGCCGGTCGCGCGCAGCGCGGTCGTCGGCGCCGGCGGGCTCGATCTGGGCGAGATCCAGCTCACCACCACCGGCGATCTCCAGCTGCCCGAGCCGGGCGTCTGGGACGTCGACCCGGTGCACTCCTCGGTCCACTTCCGCGCCCGGCACCTCGGGCTGGCGAGCGTGCGCGGCCGTATCGCCGAGTTCAGCGGCGCGGCGACGATCACCGAGCCGGCCGAGAACTCCGTCGTCGAGGTCACGCTCAAGGCCGACAGCGTCGACACCGGCAACGCCGATCGCGACACGCACCTGCGCAGCAAGGACTTCCTGCACACGGAGGCGTTTCCCGAGATCGGGTTCCGGAGCAAGGGCCTGCGCCCGCGGGGCCAGGACCGCTGGGCGATGGACAGCGAGCTGACCATCCGCGGCGTGACCCGCCAGGTCGTACTCGACCTGACCTACCTCGGCGTCGGACCGGACCCGTGGGGCGGCACGCGCGCGGCCTTCCACGCGGTGACCGAGCTGCGGCGCGAGGACTTCGCCATCGACTGGAACCAGGCGGTGCGCGTCGGCATCGGCGTGATCGGCGGCATCCTCCAGGTCGAGCTCGACGTCGAGTTGGTACGCCGCTGAGCCCTTCTACTACGACGCGTAGTACTGTCTCGTCCCGTAATGGTCGGGTCGAGGGGAAGGCTGACGCGTGGTCGACACGCTGGCGGTGACACTGATCGTCGGCATGCTGGTCCTCGCCGGGCTGAGCCTGGTGATGACGGCGCTGGACCGCCGGGTCGGCAGGCTCCTGCTGGCCGCGGCGGTCCTCGGCGAGGCCGGGCTGCTCGTGCAGGTGGTGTGGGCGGTCGTCCGTCTCGCCGGGGGAGCGCGCTCGGACGGCGGAATGGCGATCTTCATCGGCTACCTCGCCGGGTCGCTGGTCATCCTGCCCATCGCCGCCGCGTGGGGGCTGGCGGAGCGCACCCGGTGGGGACCGGCCGTCGTGGCGGCCGGCTTCCTGGTGTCGGCCGTGCTCATCGTCCGAATGCAGCAGGTGTGGCATGGCTGAGGAGACCCGGGCGGCGACCGAAGACCGGGCCGTCCGCCGCAGCGGCCCCGGCCGCGTGCTGATCGCCGTCTACGGGGTGTTCGCCCTCGCCGCCGGGGCGCGGGCCGGCGTGCAGATCGGCACCAATTTCCACGAGGCGCCGGTGGCGTACGTGCTGTCGGCGTTCGCCGCGGTGGTCTACATCGTGGCCACGGTGACGCTGGCGCGGTCGGGCCGCACGTCCCACCGCATCGCGGTCACCTCGTGCTCGATCGAGCTGATCGGCGTGATCGCGATCGGCACTTACAGCCTCACCGACAAGGCCGCCTTCCCGGACGCGACCGTGTGGTCGGGCTACGGCAGCGGGTACGGCTACGTGCCGCTCGTGCTGCCGATGCTCGGCCTGCTGTGGCTGTGGCGCACCCGCCGCCCGGCACCCGCCGCGGACTCCTGAGCGACCTCAGGGCGTCTCGCCGGTTTCGGTCGTGATCCAGTCGCCGGGCGGCTCCGCTCGTACTCTGTCGAGCGCCTCGCTCGTCGTTCGCTGATCGTCGCGGAGGATCACGTCCTGCCCGGCGGACCGGCGGACCGGCGGATCGCGGGGGTCGTCCGCGACGTCGGATTCCGACTGGATCAGGCGTGTGCGGCCCCCGTTCCAGCAGGGCGGCCTCGCCCTTCTCGCGTTTCCCGGTCGGCGTCGAAGACGTCCGTCATGCCACGAAACGTCATTGATTCCCTTCTGCGGTCGCCGGGGGTGCCTCTCTCAAGGCGGCTCGATTGACAGCTCGCAGGGCTAACCGTTATCTATAAGGCTAACGGTTAGATAGGGGAGATCGTGCCGCGGCTTCAGGCGGACCTGCGCCGGCTCGGGCATGCGAGAAGAACCGGACCCACCGAAGGAGTGGATCGTGAGCAATGCCACCGATACACCGGTGCTTCGCGCCCGCGGGTCGCGGAAGGAGTACGGCAAGGGGGACGGCATGGTGCGCGCCGTCGACGATGTCGATCTCGACATCGCCGCGGGAGAGACGGTGGCGATCATGGGGCCCAGCGGCTGCGGGAAGTCCACGCTGCTCTACCTGCTCGGCGGGCTCGACCGGCCCACGAGCGGCGAGGTGGAGCTCGACGGCCGGTGCGTCGACGACATCGGTGAGAAGGCTCTGGCCCGCATGCGACGAACCGACGTCAGCTACATCTTCCAGTCCTTCCATCTGATGGAGGAGCTCACCGCCGCGGAGAACGTCGAGCTGTCGGCGCTGCCGGCCGGGCACTCGCCACGGGCGGCTCGGCGGCGCGCCGAACAGCTGCTGGAGCAGGTCCGGCCGGCCGGCCGGACGGGTTTCCTGCCCTCGGCGCTGTCCGGTGACCAGCGGCAGCGGGTCGCGGTCGCCCGTGCGTTGAGCAACGAGCCGTCGGTCGTCCTCGCCGACGAGCCGACCGGAAATCTGGACGGCGCCGCCACCCTGGACGTCCCCCAGCTCTTCGAGACGCTGCACGAGCCCGGGCAGACGCTGGTCATCGTCACCCACGACAGCCGGATCGCGGCCACCGCGGACCGGCTGATCTCGATGCGCGACGGCGCGTTCGTGGACGAGACGAGCCTGACCGGCGGCACCACCGGGCGACTCGGCACTTTCGCCGAGCTGGAGGACTGAACGCGATGGGCCGCGTTCTGCTCGTGAGCCGCCTCGCCGTCCGCGACCTACGGCGGCGCCGCACCGAGGCCGTGCTGTTGCTGCTCGCCATCATGGCGGCCACCACGACGCTGACGCTCGCACTCGTCCTGCGCGACGCGGCCGGCGACCCGTACCAGAGCACCCGCGAAGCGACCAACGGTCCCGACGTGGTCGCCGGCGTTCAGTCCGCCGGGCTCGACCGCCTGGAGAAACTGGCGAGCAAGCCCGATGTCACCGACCACAGCGGGCCGTACCCGGTCACCGCGGCGAAACTGCGGACCTCCGGCAAGACGTCGGACGTGCAGGCCGTGGGGCGCGACGCCGCGCCCGCGTCGGTCGACCAGCCCAAGGTGATCCAGGGCGGCTGGGTCGGCGACGGCGGCGTCGTGGTCGAGGCCGCGTTCGCCGACGCGGTCGACGTGCACGTCGGCGACACGGTCGGGTTGGGAGGCAGGTCGTTCAAGGTCGTCGGCGTCGCGGTCACCGCCGCCATGCCGCCCTATCCGGGGTCGTCCTGCATCGTCGCTTCCGGCTGTGTGAACGGAGCGGTCACCGACGACGGCGATGCGCCGGCGGGACTGCTGCACAACCCGGGGCTGGTCTGGCTCACCAAGGCCGACGTCCGGAGCCTCACATCCGATCCGGCCTCTCTGGCCTACGTGGCGAACCTGAAGCTCGCCGATCCGGCCCAGGCCCAGGCGTTCGTCGACGGCAACCAGGGTGACCGCGGTCGTCCCCTGCCCATGCGGAGCTGGCGGGACATCCAGGGCGAAGCCACCGAACTGGCCCGAGACTCGCAGATTCTGCTGCTGCTCGGCGCCTGGCTGCTCGCCCTGCTCGCCGTGGCGAGCCTCTCAGTGCTGGTCGGCGGCCGGATGGCCGATCAGACCAGACGCGTCGGGCTGCTGAAGGCCGTCGGCGGCACCCCGAGCCTGGTCGCCGCGGTGCTGCTCGCCGAATACGCCCTCGTGGCCATCGTCGCGGCCGCGGCCGGATTGACGATCGGCTCGCTGACCGCGCCCCTGCTCGCCGGGTCGAGTGCCGGCCTCGTCGGCAGCGCGGGCACGCCGTCGCTGACCGCGTCCACGGCCGGTCTGGTGCTCGGCGTGGCACTCGTCGTCGCGGTCGTCGCGACCGCCGTCCCCGCCGTACGGGCGGCCCGCACCAGCACCGTCAAGGCGCTGGCCGACGCACCGCGCCCGCCCCGCCGCATGGGATGGCTGATCGCGCTGTCGGCACGGCTGCCCGTGCCGCTGCTGCTCGCCCTGCGGGTCACCGGCCGCCGGCCGCGGCGCGCCGTGCTGGCGGTCGTCAGCATCGCGATCACCGTCAGCGGCATCTACGTCCTGCTGATCCTCAACGCCTTCCTCGCGGCCCAGCCGGGTAAGGGCGGATACGACGAAGCCCAGGTCGGCACGTTGCGTCACGTGCTGCTCGTCTGGTCGATCATTCTGCTCTGCCTCGCGGCGATCAACGCCGTCGTCATCACCTGGGCGACGGTGCTCGACAACCGGCATTCGTCGGCGCTGACGCGTGCGCTGGGCGCGACCCCCGGTGAGGTGACGACGGCACTGGCGGCCGCGCAGGTGCTGCCCGCGCTCGTCGGCGCCGTCCTGGGCGTCTTCCCGGGCGGCCTCGCGTTGTTCGGGGCCATCAACGCCATCACCGGTGGTGACGGCTCCAGGGCCACGTCCCCCTCGCTGTGGCAGGTGCTCGTCCTGGTGGCGGCGACGATGATCACGGTGGCGGCGCTCACCGCCGTTCCCGTCCGTCTCGGCGGCCGCCGTTCGGTGGCCGACGATCTGCGGGCCGAACCCGCATGATCCGGGCAGGCCGCCGGAGAGCCGGTCACCGAGTCGACGCCGGCGCCCTCGCCCGGCAGGACCTCGGAGGGCCGTCACTGCGGACCTGAGAGCCCACGCTCTAGGCGTGGCGGACCCGGCCGCCGACCTCGATCGTGTCGTGTGCCCCCGGCCGACCCGCACCGGCCGACCTCCCGGCTGGGCCGGGGGTCGTCAGGATCTGGGAGCCGCGGCCCTGGGTGATGGTCAGGGCGCGGCCGAGGTGGGCGGTCAGCAGGAGCGCCGCCGCCCCGGTGGCCTCGTCCTCGTCGATGCCGTCGCCCCGTCCGGGAAAGGCGCGGGCACGGACGCGGCCCTCCGCCTCGTCCTGCCACGCCCACGCGTACACCCACTCACCCGGCGGGGGTACGGGCAGCGCCTCCACCTCGGCGGCCGAACCGTACTCCCGCAGGGTCCGGGGCGGCGCCCACGCGGCAGGCGCGGCGATCCACACCAGTCCGTCCACGCGGCGTACGGTCACCACGCCCGCGGGCGTGACCAGCCGCGGGACGCCGAGCAGCCAGGCCGCGCCGACACACGGATGGCCGGCGAAGGGCAGCCGCAGCGTCGGCGTGTAGATGTCGATCAGTCCGCGCTCCGGATCGTCGACGAACACGGTCTCGCTGAAGCCCAGCTCCCGGGCCAGCTTCTGCCGGCCGGACTCGCTCGGAACCGAGGCGCCGTCGCGGACGACCGCCAGTTCGTTGCCGTGTCGGCCGTCGGGATCACAGAAGACGCGCAGGACGTTGTGGTCGGTCATCCCCGCAGTCAACCAGGCGCCTGGGGCGCGCCGGCAGGGCCGGGTTACCATTCGCCGGTACGGTCCACCGACGAGGAGGTCGGGTCCGATGGCACCACTGGCCAGTTATGTCTCCGGCGCCTGGCACGTCCCGCAGGACGAGGGCGCCCCGCTGTACGACGCGGTGACGGGCACGGAGATCGCGCGGATCTCCTCCTCCGGCGTGGACTTCCGCGCCGCGCTCGAGTACGGACGCGGGGTCGGCGGCCCGGTCCTGCGCGAGATGACCTTTCATCAACGGGCCGCGCTGCTCAAGGCGCTGGCCTCGGAGCTGCGGGGTCACCGCGAGGAGCTGTACGACCTGTCGCTGCGCAGCGGCGCGACGCTGAACGACGCCAGGTTCGACGTCGACGGCGGCATCGGCGTCCTGTTCTCCTACTCCAGCAAGGGCCGCCGCGAACTGCCCGACGACACCGTCTACGTCGAGGACGGCCTGGAGCCGCTGAGCAAGTCCGGCGGGTTCGTCGGCCGGCACGTCTGTACGCCGCTGCGAGGCGTCGCGGTGCAGATCAACGCCTTCAACTTCCCGGTCTGGGGGCCGCTGGAGAAGCTCGCGCCGGCGTTCCTGGCCGGCGTGCCGAGCCTGATCAAGCCGGCCGCGCAGACCGCCTATCTCACCGCGCGGCTCGTCGAGCTGATCGTCGAGTCGGGGCTGCTGCCGGAGGGCTCGGTGCAGCTCGTCTGCGGCGACGCGCGCGACCTGCTGGACCACCTGACCGAGCAGGACCTCGTGGCGTTCACCGGGTCGGCCGCGACCGCCGCGCTGCTGCGTTCCCACCCGGCCGTGGTCAGCCGGTCGGTGCGCTTCAACGCCGAGGCCGACTCGCTCAACTGCTCCATTCTGGGCCCGGACGTACGCCCCGGCGATCCGGAGTTCGGCGTCTTCGTCGAGCAGCTCGTCACCGAGATGACGGTCAAGGCGGGGCAGAAGTGCACCGCCATCCGGCGCGCCCTTGTACCCGCCGGGGTCATCGACGACGTCGAGCGGGCCGTCGCCGAACGCCTCGCGGAGGTGACGGTCGGTAACCCGGCCGACCCCTCCGTACGCATGGGTGCGCTGGCGGGGCTGGGACAGCGCGAGGAGGTGCGCCGGTCGCTCAAGGCACTGTCGGCCGGCGCGCGTACGGTCTTCGGCGACCCCGAACACGTGCGGGTCGTGGACGCCGACCCCGAGCGCGGCGCGTTCCTGTCGCCGATCCTGCTGCGCGCCGACGACACCGGCCGGGACGAGCCCCACGAGGTGGAGGCGTTCGGGCCGGTCAGCACCCTGCTCCCGTACGGCGCCCCCGACGAGGCCGTCGCGCTGGCGGCACGCGGCCGGGGCAGCCTCGCCGGTTCGGTGGTGACCGGCGACCCGGAGTTCGCCCGCGCGATGGTGGTGGGTGTCGCGCCGTGGCACGGTCGGCTGCTCGTCGTCGACGCGGAGACCGCACGCGAGTCCACCGGGCACGGTTCGCCGCTGCCGGCCCTCGTCCACGGCGGGCCCGGCCGGGCGGGCGGCGGCGAGGAGATGGGCGGCATCCGCGGCGTGCTGCACCACATGCAGCGCACCGCCGTACAGGCGAGCCCGCGGATGCTCACCGCGGTCACGGGCCGGTGGACGCCCGGCGCCGAGCGTACGGTCACCGACGTCCACCCGTTCCGCAAGCACCTCGGCGAGCTGCGGGTCGGTGACACGGTGGTGGCCGGGCCGCGCACCGTGACGCTGGCCGACATCGAGCACTTCGCGGAGTTCACCGGCGACACGTTCTACGCGCACATGGACGAGGAGGCCGCGCGGGCCAACCCGTTCTTCGAGGGCCGCGTGGCCCACGGGTACCTGATCGTGTCGCTGGCCGCCGGCCTGTTCGTGCATCCGGACCCCGGTCCGGTGCTGGCCAACTACGGCCTGGAGAACCTCCGCTTCCTCACTCCCGTCTACCCCGGCGACGAGCTGACCGTGACGCTCACCGCGAAACGGATCGAGCCGCGGCACGGCGCGGAGTACGGCGAGGTGCGCTGGGACGCCGACGTGACCAAGCAGGACGGCTCGTCCGTGGCCAAGTACGACGTGCTGACGCTCGTCGCGAAGGGAGACTGAGCGCCCGGGCGATGCCCCGCGGCGGTGAGCCGGCCGCCGGCGTTCGTGCCGCGGTTCCGGTGCCGGTTGTCGGTCAGAGGCCGCCGCGGCGGCGGAGCCAGCGGGTGCTCAGCACGCCGGCCGGGACCGGGGCCCAGAAGGTCATGACCCGGAACAGCAGCACGCCGGTGGCGGCCTGGGCGGCGGGAACGTGCACGGTGGCCAGCGCGGCGATGAGGGCCGCCTCGGTCGATCCGACACCGGCCGGCGTGGGGACGGCCGCGCCGGCCGTCGCGCCCAGGAGGTACAGCGCGATCAGTGAGCCGACCGAACCCGTCGGGACGCCGGGCACGGCCATCACGCTCATCGCGAAGGCGAGGGCGAGCGCCAGGTCGGCCGCTGCCGCGGCCGCGACCAGCGTCAGCAGGCAGCGGGGTCGCCGCAGCAGGTGGCGTACGGAGTGCGCGACGCCGGCGAGCGCCGCTCCGACGCTGAACCGCGACTGCCGGCGCCGCCAGACCAGCGCGGTGACGAGCAGCGCGGTGACGGCGAGCCCCACGACGATCGCCGCGGGCACCACCATGCCGGAGTGGCGCGCGGCGAGCCGGCTGACGTGGCCGACGGGGCGCAGGGCCTGGCCGAGGCCGCTCCACAACGCGATCGCCAGCGTGACCAGCGAGAGCTTGGTCAGCCCGCGGACCAGCCCGACGACGGCCACCGTCGTCGTCGCCGCGCAGGCCGGCAGGCCGCGCCGGGTGAGGTAGCGGCAGGTGACGGCCGCGGTGCCGAGACCGGCGGGCGCGAGCCGGTTCGCCGCCGCTCCGGCGAACTGAGCGCCGGTGATCTCCCAGACGCCGAGCCGGTCCGGCCGTGCGGACTCCGAGGCGCCGGAGGCGGTCGCCCGTACGCCGAGCGCCGAGGTCAGATAGTGCAGCGCGGTGAGAGCCGCGATCAGTGGCACGAGCCCCCAGCGGATCCGCGCGGCGCCCTCGGAGACCCAGTCCGCACCGTCCCACAGCCCGCCCGCGACATCGACGTCGGCGAGCCCCGCCCCGGTGAGTCCGAGGGCCAGCCCGGCCAGCAGAAGCACCGCGACGAGCCAGGCGCGGACCGGACCCCGTGCGCCGACGGATCCGTCGGCCTGAACCCTCACGAGATCAGTCGGCGGCTGCCGTACGAAGGCGCTTCGACTCATGGACTCTAATGTCCCCTTAGCGGATCGACACCGGTGAAACACGAGATGAAGAACGGGCGCCCAGACCGGCGTGTCCGGGCCGATGAAACGTCAGCGCCCTCCGGTGGTCAGCGGACCGGTGGGCGGGCCGCGCTCGTGCGCTGTCCGTGGAGCCGAGTACGGGTCCACGCGGACGAGGACTGCGCTACTGCTCGGTGTTCAGGCGGCGCCTGGCCGCCTTGTCGTCGGTCGGCGGCCGAACCCGGGCCGACTCCCTCCTCCACCTTGCCAGGCACCACAACGCCGCTCGTTACGGGCGCCCCTGTCCGGGTGGATTCCAGGCGACGGGCGGTGCCGCGCTGCTCGGTGGTCTTCGGACCGGTGCCGATGGGACTGCGGGCTCCTCGGCGGGTCGTCGTCCATGTGGTCGCTCTCAAGGTGACCGTCGGCCCGTACCGCGGCATTCGCACGTGTCCGTCCACCGCTCCCGTGTATCGCGACTGTACTACTACCCAGATAGTACAGGTGAGCTCGTCAGGCGGGGGACAAAAGGGCCCTGGGCCTTGGCGCGGCCGTGTGGCCGGGTCGACGGGCCGTCGCGCATCGCGTTGGAGCGAGAAAACGGAAGAGCGGGGCGAAATCGGGCCCTCATATCCGGATGTACCACCGGTAAAGTGACCATATGACCGGAGGACGTCGAGGCACCGGGCAGCTCGAGGCGGAGGTCCTCCGCGCTCTTCGGGCGACCGATCGGCCGCTGACGCCGTCCGAGGTCCAGGCGCGGATCAGTGGCGAGCTGGCCTACAACACGGTGCACACCATCCTGAAACGCCTCTGGGACAAGGGACTCGTCATCCGCGATGCCGAGGGCAGACGCGGCGCCTACCTGCCCGCCAAGGACGCCACCGAGCACGCGGCCCAGGTCATGCACGAGGCTCTGCGCCGCGAATCCGATCGCGCCGCGGTGCTGCGGCGGTTCGTCATCGGCCTGGGGCCGGACGACGAGGAGATGCTGCGCCGCCTTCTCGCCGGCTGACGCCGGAGCTCGTCTTCAAAGCGCCACGGCCGCTGTACGGCGCCCGTGGCGTCGGCCGGGCAAGGCTTCCTCTCCGGTGCTGCGACGTGCAGCCTGGACGCCGTTGCGATGGGGCTTCGAGGTGGGTCCGGGAGCCTGTGTCAAAGCCCTGCTGTTCTACTGCCCGGTGTCCAGGCGCCGCTTCGCCGCGTTGTCGTTCCCACCCACGAAGCCGTGCGGAACGGCTCCGTCGCCCGGCACGCCCCCGCAGGGCCACCAGGCTGCCGCCCTCCTCCACGTGGACGCCGCTCGCTGTGGCCGGGGGCTTCGAGGCGGCCCTAACTGCGTGGGGCGGCCGGTGGACGTAGCGGCACATAGACGCGCCACTCGCGGCCGGTCGGCGTGGTGAAGGTGTAGTGGCGCCACCCGCGTGTGTAGCGCGGGCGCGGGTTGGTGTGCTCGACGACGGCAAGGTGGGTGACGCCCGCTTGGGCCAGCAGACCGGACGCGCTGGTGGACGCGTCGTTCCCGGCGATCTGCATCGATCGGCAGCCGGCGTAGAACGCGAGTACGGGGGCCTGCTCGCCCGCCAGCGTGCACGGAGCCCGTACGCCGAGCCCGCGCAGTTCGCCGGCGATGGCGCCGTAGTCCTGGCGTGCCTTGTGCTGGGCGCTGACCATGTGGCCGAGGACGATCTGCTGGGCGCCCGCGTGCACGGCCAGGCCCGCGGCGACCACGCCGGCCGTCGCGAGCCGCCAGCGGCCCTGGCCCAGCGTCGCCGCGCCGCGTACGAGCTCCGCCGTGGGGATGGCCAGCAGCGCGTACGCCGGGATGAGGAAGCGCGGTGCGGCGTACCCGACGAGCAGCAGGTACGACGCGCCGATCACGGCGCCGCAGACGGCGGGCAGCGCGACCAGGCGCCCGCGCCCTCCGCGTGCCGCCAGCACCAGCCCGGCGGCCGCGAGCGCCGGCATGAGCGGCCACCACGCGGCGAACGGCGCCACGTGCCAGGTCGCGCCGGTACACGGGCGGCACAGCAGCCGGTGGTTGAGCGCGTGCAACTCCATCCGGACGCCCTCGGGATGCCAGCCGAGGCCGCCCTCGGTACGGCTCGACGCCTCCAGCCGCTGGAGTGGCCCGCCGAACCGTGCGTACGCCTCGACGATCCACTGCGCGGAACCGGCCACCGATCCGGCGACCACCGCCGCCAGCGCGATGCGGCGCCGCCGCGGCGCGAACGCGATCGCGCCGAGCAGCGGCAGCACGAGCCACGCCGCGTCACCCGGCCGCATGAGCGCGACGAACGCCAGGCTCAGGACGAGCCAGACCGGCGCGAGCCGGTTCGTCCCCCGAATGGTGTGGGCGAACCAGCCGACGGCCGCCACCGCCCCGTACGCGACGTAGACGTTGGGCATCACCTCGTTGCCGTAGAACTGCGTCACCCACGGGACGATGAGCAGCAGAGCGGCCAGTGCCACGGTGACCGGCCGCAGCAGACGGGTCCAGGGCCAGTACGCGAGGACGAGCCCGGCCGAGGACAGCGCGGTCATGTAGAGGCGCAGCCCGGTCAGCGAGGAGGTCAGCCCGACGATCGGGGCGACCAGCAGAGTGACGCCGCGCGCCCGTGGAGCGCTGAAGAACGCGGTCGGCACGTGTGGGCTGACCTGGCTGACGTACACGGTCTCGTCCCATCCGAGCCCGATGCGCGTGGTGACGGCCACGACCTGCGCGGCCGCGTACAACACCGCGACCAGGACCAGGGGGAGCCCGGGATGGGTCAGGTGCCTGCCGTACCGGTCACGGGGGTTCACCCTACAGATTGTAGGGTCGCCGCCATTTCCACGTATCGACTGGGTCAAGGTCCGGCGTGTCCCCCGGACCGCACGCGATGAGAGAACGCCCGTGCCCCTCGCCCGCCGATCCGTCCGCCACCCGCCGGGCCGCACGCACCCGCCGATCCGTCCGCCACCCGCCGGGCCGCACGCACCCGCCGATCCGTCCGCCACCCGCCGGGCCGCACGCACCCGCCGATCCGTCCGCCACCCGCCGGGCCGCACGCACCCGCCGATCCGTCCGCCACCCGCCGGGCCGCACGCACCCGCCGATCCGTCCGCCACCCGCCGGGCCGCACGCACCCGCCGATCCGTCCGCCGACGCGTCCGCCGACCGGCCCGCCGGGGCGCCCACCGTCCACCACCCGGCGACCCGTCCGTCGGCGCGCCTGCCACCTGCCGGCGCTTTCGCCGAGCCGTCCGGCGACCCACCCACCGACGCGCCCGCCCACGTGCCCGCCGACCGGCCCCGGGTGAGAGGATCCCCGCACCGTCGCCGTCGTCCGGCTCGGCGCCCTTGGCGCCGCGGTGGTCGAGGTTCCTTAGGGTCGCCCGTCGACCCGCCCGCCGACCCGCCGAGCCGACCGCCACCCGCCGGGCCGCACGCACCCGCCGACCCGTCCGCCGACGCTCCGACCGACAGTCCGCCGCTTGCCGGGCCGCCTACCGACGCGCCCGTCGAGCCGTATGCCACCCGGCGAGCCGACCACCGACGCTTCCGCTGAGCCGCCCACCGGCCCGTCCGCCGGCGCGTCCGCCGTGCTACAGGCCACCTGCCGGGTCGTGTACCGGCGTGCCCGGCGACCCTTCCGCGGACGTGCCCGCTGACCGGCTCGCCGGGTCGTCTGCCGTCCGTCACCCGCCGGCCCGTCCGTCGGCGCGTCCGCTGTGCTACAGGCCACCTGCCGGGTCGTGTACCGGCGTGCCCGGCGACCCGTCCGCCTGCGCGCCGGCCGCGCTACAGGCCACCTGCCGGGTCGTCTACCGACGTGCCCGGCGACCCCTCCGCCGACGTGCCCGCCGACCGGCCCGCCGGGTCGCCTGCCGTCCGCCACCTGCCGGCGCTTTCGTCGAGCCGTCCGGCACCTGCCATGCCCGGCCTGGCGGTCGCCGCTTGGTGCCCGCCGGCCATCGTCCGGCGGGCGGCGGGGCGCGCGTTCTTCGAGCGCCGGACCGACTGCGACACGCCACGGTACGCGGGCGAATCGGCGCGTTGACCCCGCGCTGACCAACCGGTCCCTACAGTGGCCTCGACGATCATCGGCCGGGGACAGCCGGCCCGCGACTCATCGAGGCGGAACACCATGCTCAGCGATCATCTGGCCGTCGTACCCGGGCTGCACACCGCCGCCGTGGCGTGCGCCAAGGCGGACCCGGTGTTGTTCGCGGCCCTGCTCGGCTGGGCGTGGTGGGCCGCACGGCGGGAGCGGGCGGCGGTCATGGCCGCCGCGCTCTGGGCGCCCATCGGCGCCGTGGCCGCGGTGGTGGCGAACGAGCCGATCGAGCGGATGCCCACCTTCCGGTGGACGGCCTTCCACGGCCTGGTCGTGCACTCCTCGGACCTGCCGACGCCGAGCGACCACGCCGCGATGGCGGCGGCCACGGCGGCCGGGCTGTTCCTGGCGGGCCGCAGGTTCGGGTTGGCGGCGTCCGGCGGATGGCTGGTCATGGCGGCCGCGCTGACGCTCGCCGGGGCCGCGCCGGACGACATCGCCGGCGGTACGGTCGTCGGCGTGACCGTGACGCTGATCGGTTACGTGCTGTTCGAGGGCGCCATGAACCGCGCCGTGGTCTGGCTCCGCCGTACGCGCCTGCGTTCCTTCACCGGCGAGGGGAAGACCTCCTGAACCGACGGACCGCCCGGCAGGACGCTCAGCAGGGAGTGCCGCGGGGGAGCTGGTAGCTGCCGCCGAGCCGGTAACGTCCGGGGGCCGGGGCGTACAGCCGGGTCCAGTCGCCGGCCTGTGTCAGGCAGCCCGGGCCGCCGTCGCGTACGCCGACCCACGGTGACCACGGCACCCGGATGAGCACCCAGCCGCTCGACGGCATGTCGATGTCGAGCTCCCCGTCCGCGGCGTGGGTGACGGTGGCGGGCGGGTCGGCGAGCGGCTCGGGATCGGCCAGCTCGTACACGCGCCAGTGCGCGTCGTGCCAGATCTGCTTGAGCCACGGTTGCCCGGCGGCGACGAGGTTGGCCTCCTCCATGGCCTGCCAGTCGGGCTTGGAGTCCGAGAGCACGACGTACCGCACGGCCCACTTCCTGAGCCACGCGTGGTAGGTGTCGGGCGTGAGGGTGCCGTCGTAGAAGAGCGGGTTGCGGTCGACGTCGGCCTGGCGGTTCCAGCCGCGCGCGAGGTTCACCGTCGAGGCGAACTCCGACGACTCCAGGTGGGTGCGTTCGGGTACGACCTCGACCCGGCCGCGGTCGGCGTCGACGTTGCGCAGCTCCGCCAGCACGCCGGCGGTGTGGCCGTCGGGCGAGCCGGTGTTCACCACGTCGAACACCGGCCGGATCACCTGGGAGATGACCGTCGCCGCGAACGCCACGTACAGGATGAGCATCTTGCGTTCCATGGCCGCGGCCAGCATCACCGCGCCGCCGAAGAGCAGCGCGAGCCGGTCGACGTTGCTGCCCACCTGCGACGGGATCAGCCAGGTGAGGATCGTGCCGACCGCGTACACCACCGCGCCGACGCGGACGTTGCGCCAGGGCTTGGGCGCGTAGACCGCGAGGGCGACGGCGCTGGCCACCGGGGCCACGACGAGGAACCAGGGGAACGGCTGCACGCCCTTGAACGGGAACAGCAGCGCCGACAGCCCGACGACGAACGGCGGCCCGGCCGCCACGGCGTACGCCGGCCGGCGCCGCCGCGTCAGGAACAGCGCGGCGGCCGCCACCTCCAGGAACAGCCCCGCCACCGGGCTCGCCAGCGTCGCCAGCACGCCGAGGGCGATCACGGCGGCGGCGCGCGGCGCGCGCGGCCCGCGTGCCGCGAACACCACCGCGATGGCCGCGAGGCCGAAGAACACGCCCAGGGCGAACGTCACCCGGCCGGACACCGCGTTGCACGACAGCGAGAAGGCGCCCCAGAGAGCCGGCGGCAACGGCCGGCGGACCGCCGAACGCGTCAGGATCAGCGCGAACAGGCCGGCCGACATCGTGCCCGCGAGCACGCCGGTCGTGCGGACGCCCAGCATGGCCATCAGGTACGGGGAGATCACGCTGTACGAGGCGGGGTGCATGCCGCCGTACCACGCGAAGTCGTAGGCCGAACCCGGATGCCGCAGGGCGAACTCGGCCCACGCGCTCTGGGCGGCGAGGTCGCCGCCGCCCCGGGCGAGGAACAGGGCCCACAGCAGATGCAGGATTCCGGCAATGCTCGTAGCGGCCACGACGGGGTGCAGCAGCCACCGCCGGTGGCGCACCGGTCGTGCCCGTAGCGCGTCGGCGGGGCGTGGCGCCTCCAGTGTGGCGGTCACAGCCCGGCCGCGCTCTCCGCATGCCCGCGATGGGACGGCTGGGGAGCGGGGGACATTCGGCCAATGATCAACGATCGCGGCCCCGAGGGCAAATCAAGCGAGTTGTGAAATCGGCTACATCACGCTTACTGCGGAATGAGACATTGCGTTCCGCCGCCGTACCGGCGGCGCGATGATCATGAAGGCGGGGCAACGTGACCGTCAAGCGAACACCAAGGGAAACCCAACCCGCGGAAGCCCCCGCTCAACGCGATTCGGACGACGGTCCTCGTTCGCCTGCAGGGCGATAGGGGCTAGTTGCATACTTTTCGAAGCATTGCCGCGTTTACGCGAGAGGCCCTACGCTTTACCGGCGGTCCTGGTGATGCGCTCCTCTCGACGCGCCGACACGCGGGGCCTCGGGGCCGGCGACGGGAAAGGCGATTTCGTGACTCAGCTTGTCGTGGAGAGCAACGGCGTTTCAGTGGCTCTGGATCCACGACGTTCCTACCGTTTGGGCCGCGACCCCGGGGCGGACATCGTCGTCTCGGTCGAGGGCGTCTCGCGCTCCCACGCCGTGCTGCGCTTCGAGGGCGGCCAGTGGATCCTCGAGGACTCGGGCAGCGCCAACGGCACGTACGACGGCGGCCGGCGGGTGCAGCGGGTCGTCGTGACGCCGGGGAGCCAGGTGCGGCTCGGCCACCCGGAGCAGGGCGTGCCGGTCGCCTTCCGCGCCGCGCCCGCGTCGGCGACGCGCGCGGAACCCGGTACGGAACCGGCCGGCCATCCCGGCCAGGCGCAGGGAGGCTTCTCGCCCCAGTCGCCCGGTCAGGTGTATCCGCCGCCCGGCGCCCAGGGCCAGACACCGCCACCCGCCTCGCAGCAGCCGCCCACCGGCTACCCGGGCCAGGCCGCCGCGTCGGCGCCGCAGAGCACGCCGCCGTACGGGCCGCCACCGGGCCAGGGCGACGGTACGGGCGCGATGCCCCCGTATCCGCAGTCCGCCCAGGGTGGTGGCGCGGGCGCGGCGCCGCCGTACCCGCAGGGCGGCGGTACGGGCGGGATGCCGCCATATCAGCAGGCCACCCAGGACGGCGGCACCGGCACGGTGCCGCCGTACCAGCAGTCCGCCCAGGGTGGTGGCACTGGCGCGATGCCGCCGTACCAGCAGCCTGGCCAGGGCGGCGGTACGGGCGCGATGCCGCCGTACCAGCAGGCCACCCAGGGCATGAGCCCGGGTGCGGCGCCGCCGTACCAGCAGCCCGCCCAGGGTGGTGGCACTGGCGCGATGCCGCCGTACCAGCAGCCTGGCCAGGGCGGCGGTACGGGCGCGATGCCGCCGTACGACCAGGCCACGCAGCTCGGCGGTCCCGGCACCATGCCGCCCGCCCAGGGCTACCAGGACGATCCGATCGGCTATCTGCCGACTCACGGCACCCCGCCGCCGCGGGCGCCGATGCCCACGATGGGCGGGCAGTACCGCGAGCCGACCAAGGTCCGCAACCTGGGGGGACAGCAGGTCCTGCGCATCGGCCGGGCGCCCGAGAACGACATGGTCGTCGCCGACCTGCGGGTGTCACGCCAGCACGCGGAGCTGCGGTCGTCCGGCGGGACGTACGAGATCGTCGACGTCGGCAGCCGCAGCGGCACCTACGTCAACGGCCAGCGCGTCGAGCGCGCGATGATCGGCCCGAACGACATCGTCGGCATCGGCCCGTCAACGTTCCACCTGGTCGGCGACGTCCTCACCGAGTACACCGACACGGGCGCGGTCAGCTTCAGCGCGCACGACCTCACCGTCACGGTCGACAAGGGCAAGGTGCTGCTGGACCACGTGTCCTTCCCGCTCGGGGAGAAGTGCCTGGTCGCGATCATCGGCCCCAGCGGCTCGGGCAAGTCGACCCTGCTGCGCGCGCTCACCGGTCTGCGGCCCGCCGACCAGGGCACGGTCTCCTACGACGGCCGTGACCTCTACCGCGACTACTCCGAACTCCGCTCGCGCATCGGCCTGGTGCCGCAGGACGACATCCTGCACACCTCGCTCACCGTGCGCCGCGCGCTCATCTACGCCGCCGAGTTGCGTTTCCCCGACGACACGCGCCAGCACGAGCGCAAGGCGCGGGTCGACGAGGTGCTCAAGGAACTCGGCCTGGACCACCGGCGCGACAACAAGATCTCGTCCCTGTCCGGCGGCCAGCGCAAGCGCGTCAGCGTCGCCCTGGAGCTGCTGACCAAGCCGTCGCTGCTGTTCCTGGACGAGCCGACGTCGGGCCTGGACCCCGGCCTGGACAAGTCGGTCATGCAGATGCTGCGCGGCCTCGCCGACGACGGCCGCACGGTCGCGGTGGTCACCCACAGCGTCGCGAACCTCGACATCTGCGACCGGCTCCTCGTCATGGCGCCGGGCGGCCGCATCGCGTACTTCGGCCCGCCGAAGGAGGCGCTGCCCTTCCTCGGGTTCAACGACTGGGCCGACGTCTTCCAGGCCTTCGACGACCCGTCGATCGACTGGGGCGGCCGTTACCTCCAGTCGCCGGCCCACCAGAAGTACGTCACGGCCGACCTGGTCCAGCCCGTGGCGCAGCAGGCCGGTCCGGTGAACTACCAGCCGCCGTCCAAGCCGCAGAGCTGGCCCGAACAGCTGAGCACGCTGATCCGGCGCTACATCCGCAGCATCGCGGCGGACCCGTTGTTCCTCGGCATCACGGTGGCGCTGCCGATCATCATGGGCGCGGTGGCGCGCGTCATCCCGGCCGGTGACCTCACCTCGAAGGTGCCCGGCTCGCAGGGCGGCGCGGCCAACCTCCTGATGATCCTGTGCATCGGCGGATGCCTCACCGGCGCCGCCAACGCGGTGCGCGAACTGGTCAAGGAAAGACCGATCTATCAGCGAGAACGCGCGGTCGGCCTGTCCAGATCGGCCTATCTCACCTCCAAGCTGCTCGTCCTCGGTGTGATCACGATCGGCCAGGGCATCGTGCTCACGCTGGTCGCCATGCTCGGCGTCAACATGAGGGACAAGGGCGTGATCACCACGCCGATGCCCGAACTCATCATCGCCGTCGCGCTGCTGTCCTTCACCGCGATGACGCTCGGCCTGCTCATCTCCGCGATCGTCAAGACCAGCGAGATGACGATGCCGCTGCTGGTGCTCACCACGCTGGTCCAGATCGTGTTCTGCGGAGCGCTCGTGCATCTGGACGGCAAGGCCGTGCTGGAGCAGTTCGCCTGGCTCGTGCCGGCCCGGTGGGCGTTCGCCGCGATGGCGGGCACACTCGACATCACCTTCCTTCTCCCGCACAAGGACCCGCCGGACCCGCTGTGGAAGCAGCAGTTCAGCACCTGGCTGCTGGACATGGGCATGATGGTGGTACTCGGCGTGATCCTCATCTTCCTGGTGGAACGGATGCTGCGGCGCCAGGAGCCGGAGGTCATGCGGAAGCGGTAAGCCAGGCCGCCGTGTGACGGTCCGGCCGGTCGTGCGGCGGCGGTGAGGTCCACTGCCGTGTGACGGTCCGGCCGGTCGTGCGGCGGCGGTGTGGCCCACTGCCGTGTGACGGTCCGGGCGGTCGCGTCGAGGCGGTGTGGCCCACTGCCGTGTCGGTCCGGGCGGGTCATGTGGAAGCGGTAAGCCAAGCCGCCACGTGACGGTCCGGGCGGTCCTGCAGAGGTGGTGGGCCCCGCTGGCGCGTGGCGGTTCGTCACTGCTCGCGTGCCGCGTCGGGGTCGTTCCCGTGGGCGCCTTCACGGGGAACGCTCAGGCGCGGCCTTTCTCATAGATGACGAGACCTCGGGACAGGCGTAGGGGGACGAGGACGAGCTCGACGATGAGGGCCTTCCAGGCGTAGTAGATGTTGACGGCCTTCGTCAGGTAGACGAAGGGGATGTTGGCCATCACGCCCAGCACCGGAAGTCGTCGGCGCCTGGCGGCGTAGAGCAGCGGCGGGACGGTGAACAGCAGCTCCGACCCCAGCCAGAACGTCAGGGTGGCGCCGACGGACCGGTGCATGCCCAGCGTGAGAACGAACGGCGTCGCCCACCACAGAGGCGCGGTGCAGATCTCGGCCAGGGCCAGCACGATCCAGATGGCGAGCATGGGTTTTCGTCTCACGAGGGAGCCGAGGTGAAGGCGGACGTTCTGGAAGAAGCCCGCCATCCAGCGCCACACCTGTTTGCGCAGATAGGTCAGCGTCTCCGGGTCGGCCGCCCACGCCACGGCCTCGCCGACGTACACCGCGCGCCGGCCGGCGATCTGCATCGACCAGGTGAAGTCCATGTCCTCGACGATGGTGCGCTCGGGGAAGCCACCGAATTCGGTCAGTGTCGTGCGGCGGAAGGCCGAGCAGCAGCCCGAGCACACGACCGGGCTGCCCGCGCCGTTCTGGATCGGGCGGTTCCAGTGGAAGCCGAAGAGGTATTCGATGGAGCGACCGCGCTCCCAGACGGTGCGGGTGAAACGGGTCTGCACGTTGCCGGCCGCGACGACCACCTCCGGATCGTCGAAGACCGGTTTGATCTTTTCGATGTAGTCCGGGGCGAGCACGGTGTCCGCGTCGACGGCCAGGACGAGGTCGGTGTCGCAGACGGGCAGTGCGTGGTTTTGCGCCTTGGCCTTGCTGCCCAGGTTGTGCGGGGGCCTCAGCACGGTCGCCCCGTAGGACGCCGCGACCTGGCCCGTGCGGTCGGTCGAGCCGTCATCGACGACGACGACCTTCTCCGGCGGGACCGTCTGGCACCGGATGGCCTCCAAGGTCGCGGGCAGGCCCGCCTCCTCGTTGTGGGCCGGGACGATCACGGTCAGTGTCGCCGTCACTTGCGCCTCCTGAACCTCGTGACCGCGCCGCCGGCGGCCACGGCCAGCCCGACGACCCCGTAGACGATGGTGCTGAACCCGATGAAGGGCAGGCCCCCGTGCATGATCAACCCCTTTGGGACGGTCGATGGTGGGCCCGGCGGCGGGCCCGGCTCACTCCGGTGAAAGGAAGGGCCCGCCGCTGGGCATGTCCGCAATGATGGGCCGCCGGCGACCGGCACGTCGATGGCCACCGAACGCCTGTGGACAACTCGCGCGTCAGCGCTCCGACCTCACGAGATCAGCACTGATACGGGCGTCGTTCGGGGAACGGCGCCGGCGGGTTCAGGCGGGATCGCCGACGGGGGCGAAGCGCTCGGCGAACGCGGCGCGGTTCGCGGAGCGAGGGGAGCGGTCCCAGACGGCGAAGACCACTCGTTCGAAGGCGGACGAGAAGGCGCCGTCGCCCGTCAGATGCGAGTGGAACGCGCCGGCCACGTCGTTCGGGTCGTTGCGGAACACTCCGCAGCCCCACGCGCCGAGGATCAGCCGTCGGGCGCCGTGGTGAGCGGCCACCGCCAGCACGCGCTCCGCGCGCCGGTAGAGCGTACGCCGGACCGTGTCGCCCGCGCCGGGGTCGCGCCGGAGCACCTCACCGGCGTTCGGGGCGGCGCAGGTCAGGAACGACACCGGGTACGGCTCGGCCAGCAACCGGCCGTCGTCGCCCCGGTGCACCGGGACGTCGGGGGACCAGATGACGCGGTCGCTGTAGAGCAGGTCGGACGAGGCGCGGTGTGCGGCGTAGTAGTCGGGGGCCTGGAGAAGGCAGGGGTACAACAGAGCGGTCCGGCAGAGGTCCTCTTCCTGTGCCCGGGCGCCGCCGACGTATCCGCCTCCCGGGTTGCGCGCGGAGGCGAAGTTCAGCACGGCGATCCGCCCGGCGCCGGAGAGATGCAACCGCCGCGCCGCGCCCAGACTGCCCTCCGCGGTCACCTCGAACACCGTGCGGTGATCACCCGTGGGCGCGTCCAACGCGCCCTCCGGGGGATGACCCACCGTGCCGTCGATCGCCGCGTCCAGCGTGGACCGTACGGCGACGCGGGTGCCGTCCTCGGCGGTGTACGCGCCGTCGGCGACGATCCGCGCGTTCACCGCCGCGACCTCACGCAGTCTGCTGCTCATCGCCCGCATCGTAGATCGTTCCCGATCCGCGGGGCGAACGCTTTTCGGCCAGGCCGCCGCACCGCCGGCCTCGACCATCTCGCCCGGCCACACCGATCCCGCCCGGCTCCGCCATCGAGCGACGTCGGTCGCTCGCCGACCGAGCCGGCGGTCATCCGGGGAAGGTCACTCGCCCGCCTGCGCGGGCTCGGGCCGGTGCACGTCGTGGGGCCGGTAGGTGTAGCCGACCCGCCGTACGGTCGCGAGCCGGGAGCCCGCGCTGCCGAGCTTGCGGCGGAGGCGGTGGACGTGCACGTCGACCGTCCGGGTCGTGGCGTCCACCGCCGGCCAGAGGGCCCGCATGAGGTCGGTCCGGCTGAAGACCTGCCACGGGTGCGTCGTGAAGTGCGCCAGCAGCTCGAACTCCTGGTACGTCAGTCCGATCTCCCGGTCCTCCACCCAGACGCGCCGGGACGACGGGTCGATCCGCAGGGCCTCCGACGGCGCGTCCTCCCCTCGCGCGGGATCCGGCCACTCGGCAGGGGAGGACTCCTGCCCGATGACGCCCCGCGGCGGCGAGGCGCCGTCCGGCGGCGCCCCGGCGCCGGAGGCCGGCGAGGCGGCCGAGGCGTCATCGGTGCTCGGAGCGTCGGGGGGAGTCCGGGCGTCCACCGTCGTCCGCGGCGGTGCCGGGAAGAGAGCGGGCCGGCCGTCGCTCTCGGGCGGCGAGCCCGGCGGTACGGCCGAGGCGGGGACGACGTGAGCCACGATCATCAAGACCTTCCCCGTGTCGGGGAGCGGGACCACGTCCAGGAGGGTGCCGTCCGCGGGGACCGTCTCCACCGGGGCGAGAGCGTGGCCGCGGTGAAGACGCTCGCGGTAGCGGGCGTCCAGGTCTACGAGATGGCGCGAAGCCCGGTTCGGTGACCGGTGCTGGGTCATGACGAATCCTTTTCCTGCCAGGCGGGGAGATTCAGCGGCGGGGCGAGGAGGGCACGCACAGCGCGCTGGCCTGCAGGCGGAGATCGACGTGCAGGCGCACCGTCAGGCGAACGTCATGGCTCACCCCACAAGGTTGTGGCCGAAATCCCTGCTTTGTCAATCGATTAAGTGAAGTATTCCCATCAGGTTCCCTCACAGGTCAGGTTCCCTCCGATGTCCGGTACGTGCGGCTCTCGCCGGACCCCGTCGACCGAGGGTCCAGGTAGTCCGGCTCGGTCAGGCCGATCCGCCGCATGGCCGTGCCCGTCAGCGCCTCCATCACTGCGCGCCGTGCCAGCAGCGCCGTGATGTCCGGGCCCACGTCGTACGGCGGGCTGACCTCCACCACGTCCATGCCGACCATTCCCACCTCGGCGGCCAGGCGCCGGATCGCCCACAGCACCTCGGCGCTCGTCAGACCGCCCGGCTCCGGCGTCCCGGTGCCCGGAGCGTACGCGGGGTCGGCGACGTCCACGTCGAGCGAGATGTACAGGTGGTCGGCGGAGTCCAGCGCCTCGTCGACCGCGCGCTCCAGCACCGCCCCGAAGCCGTCCCGGTGGATCTCGGCCATGAAGTGGGTGCGGAGCTCGTTCGCCTCCATCCACTCCAGGACGGGCGGCTCGGGCCAGTACCCCCGCAACCCCACCTGCACGAAGTTGCGGCCGGGCACCGCGCCGCTCTCGATCAGCCGCCGCATCGGCGTGCCGTGGCCGTACAGCGAGCCCTGCATGTCCGGCGCGGTGTCCGCGTGGGCGTCGAAGTGCACGATGCCGACCTTGCCGTGCCCGTACGCGTCGGCCACCGCCGTGGCGGCGGGCCACGTGATCCCGTGGTCGCCGCCGAGAATGATCGGGATCGCGCCGCCGGCGAGGATCTCGCCGACGAACCCGCGGATGTTCTCGTACGTGCCCTCGGTGTCGCCGATCAGCACCTCGGCGTCGCCGTAGTCGGCCAGGACGAGATGGTCCAGCGGGTTCACCCGGACGCCGAGGTGGGTGATGTACCGCGACCCGGAGATGTAGTCGCCCTGCCGGATGGCACGGGGGCCCAGGCGGGTGCCGCTGAGGCCGGACGCCGTGCCGTCCCAGGGCGCGCCGCCGACCGCGACGTCCACCTTGCCCGCTCGCAGGTCCTCCGGTGTCAGGCACACCGGCGCCTTCATGAACGTCTGGACACCGCTCCACTCCAGCTCCGATGAGCGGTTGACGCGCATGGGCCCGTGCGGCCGTGAGGAGCTCACGGCGCGGAGGCGTCGCGCGCGGCGATCGCGGCCCCGCGCGCGCCGGCCATGTCCAGGTCCGGGACCAGCGCGAACGAGGCCACCCGCTGCTGTTCTTCGCGCAGGACGGTGTGCTCGCGCACCGTGTCCAGGAACCACTCGCGGAACTTCGGGCCCGTCTCGACCACGCCGCCGCCGATGAAGTACGCGCTCGGGTCGGTGAAGTTGGCCGCGATCGTGAAGAGTCGGCCCAGCGCCATCGCCTGCTGCTCGAAGATCTTCAGCGCGAGAGGGTCGCCGTCCTCGCCGCGGGAGCGGACGAGCTTGGCCGCCTCCAGGATCGGCACACCCGCCAGCTCGTGCCCGGGGAAGCGGGTCAGCCAGTACGGGAGCAGGTTCGCCGCGATGCCGGTCAGGGAGGCGACGCTCTCGGCGTCGGCGCCGAACCCGCAGTTGCACATCGGCAGCGGCTGCCCCTCCGCCAGCAGTCCCTCCATCGGGATGTGCACGTGCCCCAGCTCGCCCGCCATGCCCGCCGCGCCGCGTACGACCTGGCCGGCCTCGATCACGCCGCCGCCCAGGCCGGTGCCGACGATGGCCGAGATCGAGGAGTGCTCCGCCGCCTCCGCGCCGAAGTGGGCGTGGTGGGCGTACAGGGCGGCGGCGTTCCCGTCGTTGTTGTAGACGACCGGCAGGCCGAGCCGCTCTTCCAGCGCCGTACGGACGTCAAAGCCCCACCAGGCCGGCTGGGGGAAGTTCGTCGCGCCCTTGGAGGAGATCACGCCGTCGGCGCTGGCCGGTCCGGGGGTGTCCAGCCCGACGGCGCGGACCCGTGACCGCTCGACACCGGTGAGGGCCAGGACGCCCTCCAAGGCCTCGGCCAGGGCTCCGACCGCGATCTCCGGGCCCTCGGTGACGCGGCTGGGGATCTCCACCAGCCGGTCGACGAGGAACTTCCCCGACGCGTCCAGCACCGTCGCGTTGTTGCAGGTGCCCCCGTTGTCCAGGCCCACGACGACCCAGGTGTCCGGCATTCTTCGCTCCTTATCCGAGCCCCCGACCGTGTGCGCGTCGAGGGCGGCCCGCCTCGTCGTACCACGCCTAGTGCCCGACGGCGATGCCTCCGCGCACGCTGACGGTGGACAGCGGATCGCCGACGGCACGGACGACCCGCGGCGCGGGGTCCGCCTCGTGAACGGACGAGCCGCCGAGCGGGGAGTACGGCGCGGCGCCCGGGTCCGCGACGGGTCGCTGATCAGGGCCTGATGCCCGGTCCGCGATGTTCACCACGTCGTTCCCCTCGGCCGCCGTACCTGACTGTTGCGCCCTCATATTAGGGGTCTGGACCTGTTGAGCCCAGCTTTACGCGGTGTGAGGCAACAAATGGTTCATTCGGGCGAATCGTCGACGACCGGCCGGCGGTCGTGCCAGGAGCCGGCCTGCTCGAAGGCGCGGCAGGCCGCCAGGACGCGGGCGTCCGCGTGGCGCGGGCCCACGACCTGCAGCCCCACCGGCAGGCCGGCCGACGTGAAGCCGCACGGCACGCTGGCCGCCGGCTGCTGGGTCATGTTGAACGGATAGGTGAACGGCGTCCAGCTCGTCCACCGGGGCGACGGCGAGCCGGCCGGCGCCTCACGGCCGGCCTCGAACGCCGGAATGGGCATCGCCGGGGTCAGCAGCAGGTCGTAGTCCTCGTGGAAGGCGCCCATCAGGCGGCCCAGCTCCATCCGGCACGCGGTCGCCGTGAGGTAGTCGAGCGCGGAGTGCCGCGCGCCCTGCTCGGAGATCTCCCGCAGGCCCGGGTCCAGCAGCTCGCGCTGGGCGGGGGTGAGCGACTCCACCGACTTGGCGGCGCCGGCGAACCAGAGGACGTGGAAGGCCTCCACCGGATCGGCGAAGCCCGGGTCGGCCTGCTCCACCTGAGCGCCGAGGTCGGTGAAGACCGCGACCGCCTTCTCCACGACCGCCGCCACCTCCGCGTCCACCGAGGCGTATCCGAGTGCCGGGCTGAAGGCGATCCGCAGGCCCCGCAGGTCGACCGGCTCGGCCGGGACGGCCGGCGGCAGCGCCGACCAGTCGCGGCTGTCGGGCTCCGAGATCACCTCGAGCAGCAGCTCGGCGTCGGCGACGCTCCAGGTGATCGGGCCCACGTGTGCGAGCGTGCCGAACGGGCTCGCCGGGAAGTGCGGCACCCGGCCGTACGTCGGCTTGTGCGCGAAGACACCCGTGAAGGCGGCCGGGATGCGCACCGAGCCGCCCCCGTCGGTGCCCAGGGCGAGCGGCGCCATGCCGAGGGCGACCGCCGCGGCGGCGCCTCCGCTGGAACCGCCCGGCGTACGCGACGGGTCCCAGGGGTTGCGGGTGACTCCGGTCAGCGGTCCGTCCGTGACGCCCTTCCAGCCGAGCTCGGGCGTCGTGGTCTTGCCGACGATCACGCCGCCGTGCTCGCGCACCCGCGCGACGGCGGGGGAGTCGTCCGGCCACGGGCCGTCCGGCGCGATCGTGCGCGAGCCGCGGAGCGTGGGGTGGCCGCGGGTCAGCAGGACGTCCTTGATCGAGATGGGGACGCCGTCGAGGCGCCCGAGCGGCTCGCCGCGCCGCCAGCGCTCCTCCGACGCGCGCGCCGCCGCGAGGGCCTCGTCGGCGGTGACGAGGCAGAACGCGTTGACCGACGGATCGGCCTCGGCGATGCGTGCCAGGACGGCGGACGTCGCCTCGACCGGTGACAGGCTCCCGGCGCGGAAGGCGGCCAGCATCTCGCTCGCGGTGAGGTACGCGATCTCGGCCATCAGGTCCCTCTCGTGACGTATCCCAGCTTCTTGTCGACCACATTCACCAGCGGACGTCCGTCCCGGTAGCGGCCCAGGTTGTCGAGGAACAGCTCGGCCAGCTCGTCGTGCCAGCCGACCGTGTCACCCGCCATGTGGGGGGAGACCAGGACGTTCGGCAGCGTCCAGAGCGGCGAGGACTCCGCCAGCGGCTCGGTCGCGAACACGTCGAGCGCCGCTCCGGCGATGCGGCCCTCGGACAGCGCGTCGACCAGTGCCTTCTCCACCACGAGCCCGCCGCGGCCGACGTTGATGAGCCGGGCGGAGGGCCGCATCCGGGCCAGCGCGGTGGCGTCGATCATGTCGCGGGTGAGGTCGGTGAGCGGCGCGGCGAGCACGACGTAGTCGGCGTCGGCGAGCGCCGGGGCCAGCTCGCCGAACGGCCGTACGTCACCCAGGTCCGGGTCGCCCGCCCGGCCGGAGCGGCCGATGCCCGAGACGGCCATGCCGACGGCGGACAGGCGGCGCCCGATGGCCCGGCCGATCGGGCCGGTGCCGACGACCAGGACGCGGGCACCGGTGATGCGCTCGGCGTCGCGGTGCCGCCACTCGCGGCGGTCCTGCAGGCGCACCGTGGTGTGCAGGTCCTTGGCGAAGCAGAGGATCAGCCCGAGGACGTACTCGGCGATCGGCTCGTCGAAGACGCCGCGCGAGTTGGTGACCACGACGTCGCTCTCGACGAGGCCGGGGAACAGCAGCCGGTCGACCCCCGCGCTGGCGATGTGCACCCACCGGAGCGCGTCGGCGTGCGGCCACGCGGCGGCGACGGCGTCGGACCAGAAGTCCCACAGGAAGAGCACCTCGGCGCCCGGCAGCGCCTCCGCCAGGCCGGCCGCGTCCGTACGCCGTACGTCGGCGAGCCGTCCGATGGCGGCCAACCGGGGCGGCGGGGCATCGCCTTCCAGGACGAGAACGGCCGGATTCCGCGTGGTCACAGCTGACGCTCCCGTGCGTATTCCGAGGTCACCAGGGGCATTGACACGCTAGGCAGACTTCGTATGATTGTCAACAATCAGCGCCAGAGCTGATGAAGTGCTGCAAGACCGTCGCAACCTGAACCCACCCCGGACCTCATCACCCGGACCAGAGGCCAGGACGGATCCCAAGGCGCCCGCAGGGAAGTCATCGGGGTGAGCGACGTGCCTCACCTCGACCATGTGCAGTGGGAGGTCTGGCATGCCGAGACATATCAAGATCACGCTGGAGCGCCGCGGTGTGTCGTGCGTCGCGGAACTGCTCGACAAGGACGCGCCTCGTACGTGCGAGGCGGTGTGGCGGGCGCTCCCGCAGGGCGGCGACATCTACCACGCCAAGTACGCCCGCAATGAGGTCTACACGATGGTCGAGCGCTTCGCCGCCGAGGAGCCCGGCCTGGAGAACCCCACGGTCACGCCGATCCCCGGCGACGTCGTCTACTTCTCCTTCAACGGCGGCATGCTCGACCGGCGCTTCAAGGAGGAGAAGGGGATCGACGCGCTTCCGGGCGTGATCGATCTGGCGATCTTCTACGGCCGCAACAACCTGCTCCTCAACGGCGACGTGGGCTGGGTGCCCGGCAACGTCTACGCCACGATCGTCGAGGGTCTGGAGCCGATGGCCGAGGCGTGCAACGACGTGTGGCGCTCGGGCAGCGTGGGCGAGCGCCTGGTGTACCAGCGGTACGAACGGTGAGCGCCGACCTACCTCCGGGCGGTCCCGCGGACGTGGTCGTCGACTTCGAACTGGTCGCCCAGGTCGGCGTCGGCGTGGTCGCGCCCTTCGACTTCGCCCTCGACCGCGAGTTGTGGCGCTGGGCGCCCGACCACGTGTCGCTGTACATGACCCGGCTGCCGTTCGTGCCGGTGCCGGTGACCGTCGAGATGGCCTCGGCGCTGGCCGACGTCGACACCGTACGCCGGGCGACGCGCGACGTGCTGGCGCCGGAGCCGCTGGTCGTCGCCTTCGCCTGTGCCTCGGGCAGCTTCGTGCACGGCGCGGAGGGCGAGCGGCTGCTGAGCCAGAGCATCCTGGACGCCGGCGCGCCCGCGGCCACGACGACCTCCGGTGCGCTGGTCGAGTCGCTCCGCCTCCTCGGCGTCAGCAGGATCGGGGTCGTCACGCCGTACATCGACAGTGTCACCGACCGGCTGCTCACCTTTCTCGGCGAGCACGGCATCGAGACGGGCTCCAGCATCGGGCTCGGCCTGATGAACCACATCTGGAAGGTCGGCTACTCCGAGGTGGTCGCGGCGGTCCGCGCGGTCGACCGGCCGGACGCCGAGGCGATCTTCGTCAGCTGTACCAACGTCCCGACGTACGACATCATCGCGCCGCTGGAGCGCGCGCTCGGCAAGCCGGTGCTCACCGCGAACCAGGTGACGATGTGCGCGGCGCTGCGGGCGATGGGAGCGCAGGCGATGGGCACCGGCCAGTGGCTCGTCGAGGCCGTACGTCCGACTGCGGCGTAACGCGGTAAGTTGTAAACAATCTGCCAATATGGAGAGAAGATGGGCCACACGGTCGGGATCCTCTACCCGGGGTTCAGCGCCGAGGACGACTATCCGCGGATGGAACGTGTCCTCGGCGACGTGAGCCTGCCGGTGGTGCACACGCTCATGCGTGAGGACGCGCACCGTGTGGACGCCCTGCTCGACATCGGCGGCCCGGACGTTCTCGCCGAGGGCGCGCGTAAGCTGCGCGACCTCGGCGTGAGCACCGCGATCTGGGCCTGCACCAGCGGCAGCTTCGTGTTCGGGCGGCAGGGCGCGGCCGAGCAGGTCGCCGGGGTCGAACAGGCCGCGGGCGTGCCCGCGTCCAGCACCTCGTTCGCCTTCGTGAACGCCGTCCGGCATCTCGGCGTACGCCGGGTCGCGGTGGCGGCGACCTACCCGGCGGACGTCGCCGAGCGCTTCTCCGGCTTCCTGCACGAGAGCGGCATCGAGGTGGTCGCGCTCTCGTGCCGGGGCATCATCACCGCGGCCGAGGTCGGCACCCTGGGCCGCGACGAGGTGCTCGGCTTCGTCGCCGCCAACGACCACGCCGACGCCGATGCCGTGCTGGTGCCCGACACGGCGCTGCACACCGTGGCCTGGCTCGACGACCTCGACGAACGGCTGGGCAAGCCCGTGCTCACCGCCAACCAGGTGAGCGTCTGGGAGGGCCTTCGCCTCGCCGGTGACCACGGCCTGCGTTCCGGAGCGGGCACACTTTTCCGTACGGAGGCTGCTTGACATGGGACGGCTGGGCGAGCTCGAGCCCGTACCCCGAAGATCCACCGTTGAGATCATCTCGGACGAGCTGCGATCCGCGATCATGTACGGATCGCTGGCTCCCGGCTCGCAGCTCGGCGAGGCCGACCTCGCGGCGCGCCTCGGCGTCAGCCGCGGGCCGCTGCGCGAGGCCATGCAGCGCCTCGTCCAGGAGGGCCTGCTGCGCAGCGAGCCGCACCGCGGCCTGTTCGTGATCACATTGGCCGAGGACGACGTGGAGGACGTCTACCTCGCCCGCCTCGCCATCGAGCGCGCCGCCTGCCGGATGATCATGGAGCGCAACCGTGGCGAGGCCCTCGTCCGGCTCACCGAGGCGCTCCAGGCGCTGGTGGACGCGGCCGGCCAGCGCGACCGCATCGCGATGAGCGACGCCGACCAGGCCTTCCACCAGGTGCTCGTCGCGTCGTCGGGGAGCCCGCGCCTCGAGCGCATGTCCCAGACGCTGCTCGTCGAGGCCCGGATGTGCCTGAACGCGCTCCAGGAGAAGTACCCGGAGCCGGAGGACCTGGTCGAGGAGCACCGCAAGCTGGTCGAGGCGATCAACGACGGCGACGAAGAACGCCTCCTGCGGCTCATCGAGGAGCACATGACCGACTCCATCGAGCGCCTGCGCCCCCCGGCAGACTAACGCGGTACGCGCCCGAGGCCGGACGGCGAGCCCGCCGTGGCGAGGCCGTCGGGCACGTCCTAGGAGCGCCGAGGCGCGAACAGGATCGCGCCGGGAAGCGCCTCGTCGAGGTTCAGCAGCAGCTGGGACTCGACGACGAAGCCGGCGCCGTCCAGCCAGGATGCCATCCGGTCGGCCGTGCGGCGGTGCACGGTCACCTTCATCGGGTGTCCGCCGTAACCCTGCGTCTTGAGCCGCGAGCCGTCGCCGAGGTGGAAGCCGAGCAGCAGCGGGCCGCCGGGGCGCAGCACCCGCCGGAACTGCCCGAGGACCGCGGGAACCACGTCGTCGGGAACGTGGATCAACGACCAGAAGGCGAGCAGCCCGCGGACCGAGGCGTCGGCGAGGCCGAGTGCCGTCATCGAACCCACCGTGAAGCGCACGCCGGGGTGAGCGCGGCGGGCCACTTCGATCATCTTGGGAGACAGGTCGATCCCGAAGGCGCCGACGCCCAGATCGCTCAGCTGCGCCGTGACATGCCCGGGATCCACGGCCGGGACGGGACGGCTCCGCGGGTGGGCCGCCGGCCTCCCGAGCGGCGGCCCCCCGCGGCCGGTCCCCGGCGACCGGCCCCCGCCGCCTCAGCCCAGGGCGATGTACTTGGTCTCCAGGAACTCCTCGATGCCCACCTTGCCGCCCTCGCGGCCGAGGCCCGAGTGCTTGACGCCGCCGAAGGGCGCCGCCGGGTTGGACACCACGCCCCGGTTGAGTCCGACCATGCCGGTGTCGAGCGCCTCCGACACCCGCAGCGCCCGGTCGAGATCCCGGGTGTAGACGTAGGCGACCAGGCCGTACTCGGTGTCGTTGGCCCACGCGAGGGCCTGGTCCTCGGTGTCGAAGACGGTTACCGGGGCGACCGGGCCGAAGATCTCCTCGTGGCGCATCCGGGCGTCGGCCGGCACCCCCGACAGGACCGTCGGCGGGTAGAAGTAGCCCGGCCCGGCCGGCACCGACCCGCCCGTGCGGACCGTCGCGCCGCGGCTCACCGCGTCGTCCACGAGCGCGGCGACCTTCTGCCGGCCCGCCTCGTCGATCAGTGGACCGACCTGGGTGCCGGGGTCCAGGCCGGGGCCGACGGTCAGCCCGCCCATCCGCGTCGCCAGCCGCCGGGTGAACTCCTCGGCGATCGGGGCCTCGGCGTAGAAGCGGTTCGCGGCGGTGCAGGCCTCGCCGATGTTGCGCATCTTGGCCAGCATCGCGCCCTCGACCGCCGCGTCGAGGTCGGCGTCGGCGAACACGATGAACGGGGCGTTGCCGCCCAGCTCGAGCGAGACCCGCAGGACCTGGCCGGCGCACTGGCCGAGCAGGATCCGCCCGACCTCCGTCGAGCCGGTGAACGACAGCTTGCGAATGCGGCCGTCGCGGAGCAGGGGCTCGACCAGCGGGCCGGGGGCGGAGGTCGGCACGACGTTCAGCACGCCGTCGGGCAGACCGGCCTCGCGCAGCACGTCGGCGAGGGCCAGCGCCGACAGCGGCGTCTGCTCGGCCGGCTTGAGCACCATCGTGCAGCCGGCCGCGACGGCGGGACCGATCTTGCGGGTGCCCATCGCCATCGGGAAGTTCCACGGCGTCACGAGCAGCGTCGGGCCCACCGGCTGCCGCATGACGAGGAACCGGCTCCCGCCGTCCGGCGCGACGGCGTAGTCGCCGCCGATCCGCACCGCCTCTTCGGCGAACCACCGGAAGAACTCCGCGGCGTAGGCGACCTCGCCCAGCGACTCGCCGATCGGCTTGCCCATCTCCGCGGTCATCAGCGCGGTGAACTCCTCGCGGCGCGCGAGCAGCAGCTCGTGGGCGCGGCGCAGGATCTCACCGCGCTCGCGCGGCGCCGTGGCCGCCCAGGACGCCTGCGCCGCGACCGCGGCCTCCAGCGCCGCCATGCCGTCGGCGGGCGTGGCGTCGGCGACCGAACACAGCGTCTTGCCGGTCGCCGGGTCCTCGACCGCGAACGCGCCACCGCCCGCGGCGTCACGCCACGAGCCGCCGACGAACAGCCCCTTGGACACGGACTCCACCGCCGTACGCGCTGTTTCGAACTCGCCTTCGCTCATGGAGCCCTCCTGACCTGCGACCTGCGTCTGGACAATGCCCTTGGAGCATGCTTGCATATCATCATATTGTCAACAATCTTCAGGAGCGACCCATGGCGCAGTTGTCCCCGGTCCTGACCCAGGCCACGCCCGTGCTGGCCGCCCGTGGCGAGGGCGTTCACCTCTACGACGAGGAGGGCCGCCGCTACCTGGACTTCACCGCCGGGATCGGCGTGACGAGCACCGGGCACTGCCACCCGCGCGTCGTACGGGCGGCGCAGGAGCAGGTCGCCACGCTCATCCACGGCCAGTACACGACGGTGATGCACCGCCCGCTGCTCCGCCTCACCGAGCGCCTGGGGGAGGTGCTCCCGGAGGGCCTCGACGCGCTGTTCTACCTCAACTCCGGCAGCGAGGCCGTCGAGGCGGCGATCCGGCTGGCCCGCCACGCGACCGGCCGGCAGAACATCGTGGTCTTCCACGGCTCCTTCCACGGGCGCACCATGGGCGCGGCCTCGCTGACCACGGCCGGCACCAAGTTCCGCGCGGGCATCGGCCCGCTGATGCCCGGGGCGGCGGTCGCGCCGTTCCCGCAGGCGTACCGGTACGGCTGGAGCGAGGAGGAGGCCACGCGCTTCGCGCTGCGCGAGCTGGACTACCTGCTCGCGACGGTCAGCCCCGCCCAGGACACCGCCGCGTTCGTGGTCGAACCGGTGCTCGGCGAGGGCGGCTACATCCCCGCCCCGCCCGGGTTCCTGGAGGGGCTGCGCGAGCGCGCCGACCGGCACGGCAGCCTGCTCATCGTCGATGAGGTCCAGACCGGCTTCGGGCGCACCGGGCGGTTCTGGGGCCACGAGCACGCCGACGTACGGCCCGACGTGCTCATCACGGCCAAGGGCCTGGCCAGCGGGTTCCCGCTGTCGGCGATCGCCGCTCCGGCCGAGCTGATGGGCCGCGCCTGGCCCGGCTCGCAGGGCGGCACGTACGGCGGCAACGCCGTCGCCTGCGCGGCCGCGCTGGCCACGCTGGACGTCATCCAGGACGAGGGTCTGGTGGCCAACGCCGACGCGATGGGGCTCCGCCTGCGCGACGGGCTCCGCAAGGTCGCCTCGGCCCATCCGCTCATCGGCGACGTACGTGGGCGTGGCCTCATGCTGGGCAGCGAGTTCGGCGCCGGCGGCGAGCCGGACACCGCGGCGGCCCAGCGCGCCCAGCGGGAGGCGGCGCAGCGCGGTCTGCTGCTGCTGACCTGCGGCGCGTACGGCAACGTCGTCCGGATGATCCCGCCGCTGGTGGTCGACGCGGCGCAGATCGACGAGGCGGTCCAGATCTGGTCCGAGGCGGTCGCCGCGGCGGTGGAGTGACGTGGCCGACCCGCGCCGACTCCGCGCCGATATAAGGGCGGAAATCCGCCCTAACTAGAATCTTGTTCGTGACCGAGACGCGATGGTTGAACGCCGAGGAGCAGCGCATCTGGCGTTCCTACCTGTACTCGCACCGGCTGCTGCTCGACGCGATCGACGCCCAGCTGCGCCGCGACTCGGGCCTTCCACACGCCTACTACGAGATCCTGGTGCGGCTGTCCGAGGAGGCCGGCCGGGCCCTGCGGATGGCCGAGCTCGCCGACGCCACACGGATGTCGGCGAGCCGGCTCTCCCACGCCATCGCGCGCCTGGAGGAGCGCGGCTGGGTGCGCCGGGAGAACTGCCCGACCGACCGGCGCGGCCAGATCGCGGTGCTCACCGACGACGGCTTCGCGGCGCTGGAGGCCGCCGCCCCCGGGCACGTGGAGACCGTGCGCAGCGTCATCTTCGACACGCTCGACGAGGACCAGGTCCGCCGGCTGGGCGAGATCAGCGAGATCCTCGCCCGCCGGCTGACCTGACGCTCCGGCGCGGCCGGCCGCGGGTCGCCGGACATATTCCGTTGTGGGGTCAGGGACACGGCCATAGGTCGCCGGCATGTCCCTACGCCTTCGCATGCGTCAAGCCCTGCCCGAAGCGATGAGCGCCCGCGACAAGGCCGCGGTGAGCGCGCTGCGTTCGGCGCTCGCCGCGCTGGACAACGCCGAGGCGGTGCCCGTGGACGGATCCGCGGCACGTGGCCTGGCCATCGAACAGTCGCCCGTCGGTGTCGGCGCCCCGCGGCGCTGCGGCGTCGGCTGAGCGAGCGCGGTATGGCGGACATCGTGCGAGCCGAGGCCGGCGAGCGGCTCGCCGTCGCCTCCCAGCTGACGGCACCCGCGCAGGCGGACCGGGCGACACGGCTCCGTGTGGAGGCCGCCGTGCTCCTCCGGTTCCTCGACGGCACCGACCGCTGATCATCAACCGCGGTCCTGTGTCGCCGGCAGAGAATGGTCGACGGCGCGGCGGCTTTTGTCCTAGCTGATTTCGTACGTTCCGTCCAGCCGGGCGCGGCCGATGGTGTGGCCTGCGATGGCGGCGATCACGTCGTCAAGGGTGAAGCGGTCGGGCAGCCGGAGGGCTTGATCGAGGGCGAAGAGCTGGAAGGCATAGGTGTGGGGCCCGTGTGATCGGATCGGCATGGGTCCGGCCCAGCCGCGGCGGCCGAGCCCGCCTTTCCCGTGTCGGATGCCGGGAATGGGGCTGGGGTCGGCCAGGGCGTTCTCCGGGATGCCGGTGAGCGAAGGGTCGATACCCAGGGTGAGCGCGTGGACAGCGGGCTTGCTGAGAGGGACGTCGGGATCTTGCACGATGAGTACCAGCTCGACGGTGCCGGCCGGTGGCTGCGTCCAGTCGAGGGCGGGCGAGATGTTCGCGCCGAAGAGCCTGCCGCGGTGCTTTTCCGGGATGGGCGCCTCGTGCTCGAAGGCGGGGCTGGTCAGGGTGAAGTTCTCTGGGGCCTGCAGGCCGGCGCGGGCCCAGACGAGGGTGTGGTGGCCGGCGCGCCGGTTGCGCAGCGCGACGCCGAGGGGATTCGCGGGCATGATTCCGTCTCCTTCTACGGGTGAATCCGGTTGCCTGTGAGCCCGGGCTACGGCCGACGCGTGGCACCGTCGGTGCGGCCTGGCCTGCGGTCGAGGAATTCGATGATCTCGGCGCTGGTGGTGGTCTCGCCGAGTTCGGGGAAGGTGCGTTCGAGGCTGTGCCGGTGGGAGTCGGGGTCGGGGTCGGCCATCGCGCCCGTGGCGAGGACGACGTGGTAGCCGTGGTCGTGGGCGGAGCGTGCGGTGGACTCGGCCCCTGCGCTGGTGGAGACGCCGGCGAGCATGACCTGAGTGACGCCGAGGTCACGCAACAGGGTGTCGAGGCCTGTGTCGTGGAAGGCGCTGCGGCGCCGCTTGGTGATCAGGTGGTCGCCAGGGCTGCCGCGTTGCGCACGACGTGCGCGACCGCGTCGGAGACGATCCCCTTCTGCAAGTCGATGACGACGAGGGCGGGCGCCGGGTCGAGAGTGGTCGGCGGCATCGATCGAGCTCCTTGGGGATATCAGGGATGAACCGGAAAGGGGCAGGACCGGGCTCCGGTAGCCGGAGTCGTGGTTCGGCATTTTTAATTAGGTATATGAAGGGCTTTTCTTTAGGTATACTAAGGAGCTATGGAGAAGGACGCAACTGAAGAGGCCGATCTCGGTGGGCTTGTGCGCTCCGCCGTCGGACGCCTCTATCGCCGCTTTCGCAGCGAACGCCCCGAAGGCGGCCTCGGAGACGCGGCACTCGCCGTGCTCACCCGCCTCCACAAGCACGGACCGCAGACCCTCACCGAACTCAGTGAGCACGACCGGGTCTCTCCCGCCTCCATGAGTCAGATCGTGAACCGCCTCACCTCGGCCGGCTACGCCGTACGCACCCGTGACCCGAGCGACGGCCGCAAAGTACTCTTCAGCGCCACCGCGGAAGGCGACGAACTCGCCGGTGCCGCCCGGGCGCAGCGCAACGCCTGGCTCGACGAACAACTACGCGCCCTCAGCGCCGAAGACCGCGCGGTCATCGCCCGCGCCGCGGCACTGCTCCGCGGCATCGCCGACTCGGGGGGCGACGAGCATCCGGGAGAGAAGTCGCGGTAAGCGGCTCCGTGGGCTCGGCTCAGCGTGATTCTTCGCGTCGATGTGCGTGGGGTGGTGGCTGGGCGGGTCAGCTCCGAGGCCGAACAGGACGTCGCGTTCATGCCGTCCAGTGGTCCTGCCAGAACGGGGCTGCCGGCGGACGTGGCCGATCATGGCGGCCAGGCGTTCGCCCTGGAACTCTCGCGTCGTACCTAGTGCCGTGTCAGTCAACGTTTGCCTCGTTGGGGAGGCGGGGTTGGCTGATCCTCGCTGTGGTGGGCGACTCCCCACGTGGTGTGGGGCGGGCCACGGCCGGCCATGGGACCCCGGGTGCGGTGCCGTGATGGGGGGACCGTCGGGGGTCACGCCGGGACCGTCCGGCACCGGGGAGGTGCCGTCCGGCTCGACGGTGCGTGATCACCACCGGAAACATGTTGGTGGTGATGGTGCCGCCCGGGCCGCGCCGGGCGATGTTGGCGCCGCCGACCAGGTCGCGGTGCCCGCTGAACCCGCAACGAATGCAGGTGAAATTCCGATCCTCGGGCTTGGGAACCCGCCGGTGACAGGCGGGACAGGTCGAGGAGGTGCCCCGCTCATCCACCAGCATTAACTCGATACCGGCCTGTTCGGCCTTGTCGGTCAAACACCGGATCAGGGGACCGGCCGGTCCAACCGCACCCACAACGGCGCGTTCCCCCGACCGGTCGGGATCCGCCATCGCCGCGCCTCCAGGGTGAACGTGCCGTGGTAGAAGCGCACCGGCATCAGCCGGCGTTTACGCCGTGGGAACCGCGCCGCTGCCTCGCCGTCTTTGCGGCGCGCAGCCGTGGCGAACCACGCGTCGCTGTAACGCCGCAGCACCGACCGTGCCCCGACCGTGTCCAACTCCCCGAACGTGCCCGGTCCTGCGGCCGACGACTCCCGGCACAACGCCTGATAACTCACGATCGCCGGCAGGCCACGCTGGCGCCGCCACCGGTTCACCCCCAACACGCACGCCCACACATCCCCCGCCGAGACCAGCCAACCCGAAACACCGGCGCCGCTGCCCGGCCGAGACCCGCAGACCGACCCGGGCGGTCCGCAGCACCACCCGCCCACCATCATCACTTCGAGGCACGAGGCGATTACAATAAGTGCCTACGACGGAACCCGACCACTAACGCGCCACGCACGATCAACAGGCGCCCGATATCGAACCGCACGTCCTCCGACACCCGCCTGACCAGCCCGCGCTCTTCCCTCTCCCGTTCGACCCGCCAGTGCACACCGCGACAGGGCAAACGTTGCCTGCCGCGGCCCTAGCCCGCGGCGATCGTCCGGTCGGACAGGTTGCGGCCGGTGAGGCTGACCACCGGATGCGCGCCGCGCAGATCGGCGGCGTGGTAGCGCGCGGTCAGTGTCTGGCTCTGCCCCGGCCACAGCGTCACGTAGTTGTCGCTCCAGGTGATCGGCAGCACCTGGTTGTCGCCGCTCGCCGCCCGGCCGCCCGAGCCTCGCCGTACGTCGGCGCGGGTGAAGACCGTCGGCGCCTTGCCGGTGTTGCGGATCGTGACCGTGGTGACCGCGTCGGCGCCCTCACGGCGGGTCGACGCCGACGCCGTGACGTTCGCCGCCGGGAGCTTCTGCAGGCCGGTCAGGTCGGCGTACCCGCCGGGCTTGAAGGTGGCCCCGCTGCCCTGGCCGATCGTCTTGCCCCAGTCGACCGCGTCCGGCTTGGTGGACAGCCAGTAGACGTTCCGGCTCACCGTACGGCCGCCCTTGGTCAGTGTGAGCTCGAGGAAGTAGGTCGGCGAGGTCTGCTCCGGCACCTTCGGCGTCAGCACCGTCCGTACGTCCTGCGAGGTCAGCCCGGAGACGGCGACCCGCCGCTCGTCCCGTACGGTGCCGTTCAGGTCGATCACGCGCGACGACGCGGTCAGGCCGTCCTGCCGGGAGCGGGTCACGTTGGAGACCTTCACCGAGCCGTCGGCGTAGTCGTACATGATGTGCACCGGCTCGCCGGCCTTGCGCGCCCCGAAGTACACGCCCGGCTGGTCGAAGTCGTAGTTGTAGATGTTCCAGTGCAGCGACGGCCACGCCTTGTTCAGCATCCAGTAGATGACGCCGGAGCTGGGATTGGCCGGGTCGACCGAGCGCGCGAGGTAGGCCTCGAACTGCGCCCGGGTCACCTCGTACCCGCCCATCTGCGCGATCTTCTGGTACGAGGCCATGTCGGACCAGGAGCCGTAGCGGTTCCACAGGGGGGTGTTGTACTGCCCCATCCGCGCGGTCTTCGTGTAGCTGTTGTACGTGGCGGCGACGTGGAACAGGTCCGGTCCGGTGCCCGGTCCCTTCGTCGTGGACAGGTCCCAGATCTTCGCCTGCTCGGCCGGCGTCAGGAAGCGGTTGAGCGAGTCCTGCGTCGGCACGGTGTTGCCGGCGCTGGTCTCGGTGTCGTACCCCCAGGCGCTGCCGGCGTTGGTGAAGCTCGGGTCGCTGCCCGCCGTCTCGGGGCCGTTCGCCCACCAGTAGCCCGGCGGCACGTAGTTGTACGGGCCCTCCTTGGCGCCGGACGGACCGAGCTTCGGCGAGCTCTTGTACTCCGCCGAGGCCACCTGCGGCGTCTGCCAGTCCGCGTCCGCGAACGCCTTGAGGTAGATCGCCTCCTTGGCCGCCTCCGGCGCCTCGTCGCTGCCCTGGAACCAGGTGAAGACGCTCGGGTGGTTCCGCAGCCAGGAGGCGACGCGGGAGGCCTGGTTGGCCGCGTTCGCCCGGAGGGCGTCGGACCACGTGGAGATCGGGGTCTCCCAGCGGTCGCAGCACTGCCAGCCGGTCATCGCGAGGATCCCCGCGCGGTCCATCTGGGTGAACATGTCATCCGGCGGCAGGTTGCCCTCGAACCGGATGGTGTTCAGGCCGAGGTTCTTGACGTACGCGAGCTGGTCGCGGATGTTCTGCGGCGAGTAGCGCATGAACATGTCGGGCGACCACCCGCCGCCGCGGATCACCAGCGGCACCCCGTTGATCCAGAATTTCCGGTAGCCGTGGGGCGCGTGCGTCTTTCCCTCCGTGACGGGCGTGAGCGACGACGTCACGGTGCGGATGCCGAAGTCCTCCCCGTACCGGTCGGACTCCTTGCCCCCGGCCCGTACGGCGGCGTCGAGGTGGTACATCGGCTGGCCGCCCAGCTGGTACGGCCACCAGATCGCCGGGTGGGACAGGTGAAGCTGCCGGTGGTCGGCGGGGGAGAGCGTGACCGTGCGCGTGCTCCGCGCGGGGACGTCCGCCGTGGCGGTCACGTGGACGCGCGTCTTGCCGTGCGTGATGGTGGTGTCCAGCTCGCCGCGCTGGGCCGTGGAGGTGTCGTTGCGCAGGTCGGCCTTGACGGTGAGGTCGGAGCTGCTGAGGTCCTTGGCGTTGTTCTGCACGACGCGGACGTTGCGCAGCGAGATCGGCCCGGCCTGGGCGAGCTGTGGCGCGAACCGCAGGCCCGTGCCCTCGTCCGGCGCGTGCGGGTTCCAGTCGAGCTGGCTGTCGGTGAGGTAGGTCTTCGGGGCGTTCCTGGCGACGTCGAGCGCGATCGCGTTGGCGCCGTCGTGGACGTAGGGCGTGATGTCGTACTCGAACCGCGAGTAGGCGCCCTGCAGCTGTGCGCGGTCGGCCACCTTGGTGCCGTTGACCCACAGGTCCGCCGTGCCCAGCACCCCGTTCATGATCAGGTACGTGCGGCCGCCGCCGGCCCGCGGGTGCACGGTGAGCTGCTCGCGGTACCACCAGTTCACGTCGAACTGGTCCTTCGGCACGCTCTTCAGGCGGTCGGAGAAGAAGACGTTCGGATACCTGCCGTTCTCCACCAGGCCCGCCATGAGGGTCTCGGGCTGGGAGAGCGGCAGCCAGCCGGTCGCGGAGTAGTCCGGACGGGAGATCTGTGCCCCGGAGTCTCCGGCGACGGACGAGGACTGGATGCGCCAGCCGGAGGTGAGCGGGGTGGTGCCGGTGCCGGGTGCGATGACGGCGGCGGGAGGTGGTGCCGCGGTGGCGACGTGAGACGGCGTCACGGTCGCCGCGGTGATCGTCCCCGCGAGCGCCACCATGATCAAAGGTGTCCTGACCATAGATAACCGTACCTTCCGGGTCCGGCCCTGACGCCGGCCGTCACCAGGTTTGATTGGGAGCCTCCCTAACGATTTAGCCCAAGAAGGTCGCGCCCGCAAGGTTTTCCGTGAATGCCGATGAAAGCGGCTTTTCTCCGTGTAAGGGGTCAAGTTACCGTCGGGGCGGCATGTGGGAGCGCTCCCATCGCGACCCCGACCCTTTGGAGTGGCCAATGCGATCCCGACGCGTGATCTCCGCGATTATGGCGCTCGCCCTGGACGTCTTCGGCGGCCTGGTCACCGGCGTGAGCCCCGCGACCGCGGCCGTGCGCTGCGCGGTGGACTACGCCGTGAACGACTGGGGCCCACCCTGAGCAGTTGGTTGGTATGGTCACGGTCCGTGAAGCTGGTGGTGCAGGTGAAGCTGCTGCCAACGCCTGAGCAGGCGGCGGCGCTGGCGGCGACCGTGGCTTTGTGTAACACCGCGGCCAATGAGGTGTCGGTGGTGGCGTTCGCCCGGGGTGTGTTCGCCCGGCAGAAGCTGCAAAAGCTCGTCTATGCGGATCTGAAGGCGACCGGGCTGTCCGCACAGCCCGCGCTGCATGTGATCCGCAAGGTCGCCGACGCCTACACCACGCTGCACGCTCACATCGAGGCGGGCCTGCTGGGTAGTGAGCACTCGCGCCGGCGCCGCAAGGCCCTATCCAAGCCCATCACCCTGCGCCCTGATGCGGCCCAGCCGTTCGATGACCGATGCCTGTCCTGGCGGATGGACGCCCGGACCGTCTCGATTTGGACGGTTGCGGGCCGCCTACGCGACATCGCCTTCACCGGCGAGCCCGGGCAGGTGAAATTCTTGGCGGCCCACCGTAAGGGCGAAACCGACCTGGTGCACCGTGACGGGATGTTCTTCCTGGTCGCGACCTGTGACGTCGAACAGGCCCCGCAGTTTGCGCCCACCGATTGGATCGGGGTGGATCGCGGGATCGTGAACCTGGCCACCACCTCCGATGGGAACAATCATCAGGGCAAGGGCCTTCAGAGGTATCGCAGGCGCCAAGCCCGGCTGCGCGCCGAACTGCAGGCCAAGAAAGCCGCGGGAAGCCGGTCGGCCGCACGCCGTCTGGCCCGCCGGTCAAAACGGGAGGCGCGGCACGCCGCAGGCGAGAACCACAAGATCAGCAAGCAGATCGTGGCCGATGCCCGACGCACCGAACGCGGTATCGCGCTGGAGGAACTGAGCGGGATACGCGATCGGGTACGGCTCAGGCGGCGCCAGCGGGCCACGCACTCCTCCTGGCCGTTCCATCAGCTCGGCACCTTCATCCAGTACAAGGCCCTGCGGGCCGGGGTGCCGTTCGTGGAAGTGGACCCGGCCTACACCTCCCAGCAATGTCCCGTGCCCTGGTGCGGGCACACCACGCGGGCCAACCGGCCCGACCGCGATACCTTCGATTGTCGCCGGTGCGGGTTCGCTGGCCCCGCCGATGTCATCGCCGCCACGAACATCCGCAAACGCGCGTGCGTGGCGTGGGCATTCGTCAGCATGCCCGTCCCAACCCCCAAAGGGGAGGGAGATGCGACCCCGGCACGACACCCAGGCGCGACGGGGAGCGCAACAAGGTGTGAACGCCCCAGCCACAAGCCCGGCCGTTCACGGCCAAGAAGCTGACCGAGCCTTACCCGGAGACCTGCTGGCGCGACGGCGGCACGTGCGCCGGCACCGCGTACCAGGTGGCTGACTTCAGTCGCTGGTCGACGCGGTGCGCACGACCGGCGTGGACAACGTCATCCTCGACGGCGGGCTAACCTGCTCCAACGACCTTGCCCCAGCGACTCGCATACGAGCCGTCGGACCCGTGGCACAACCTCGTGCCGCGTTCGCAGTGCGTCCGCGCCTTACCGGTTCGCGCCGGCCTGCTCCAGCAGCGCGGCGACCTCCGCGGATCCGGTCGCGTCGGACAGCTCCTCGAACAGCGTGCGCGCCTCGGTCCAAGCGCGCACCGCGGCCGTCGTGTCGCCGGTGCCCGCGTGGGCGCGGCCGAGGCTGCGCAGCGTCTCGGCGAGGAAGGAGGTCCAGCCGCGGCTCCGCCAGACCTGCACCGACTCTTCCAGCCGGAGCGTCGCCGAGGCGTACCGCCCGGCGGCCAGGTCCAGGTCGCCGAGGACCTTCAGGGCGTCGGCCAGGTGGTGCGGCATGCCGTACCGGCGGCTGACCGACAGGACGGCCTCGGCGGTCGGCCGTGCGCGGGGATCATCCAGCGCGGCGTACAGCTTGGCGAGGTAGAGCAGCGAGAACGCCTCCGCGTAGCGGTCGCCGCGCGCGTGGCACATGGTGAGCGACGTGACGAGCAGGTCGTGACCGCTGTCGAGCCGGCCGGCCGCGCAGTGCGCGGCGCCCAGGAACTGCATCGCGGTGGCCTCGAAGCGCGGGTTGCCCAGCTCGCGTGCGAGCTGGAGCGCGTGGGTCAGGTGCTCGATGGCGGCGTCGGCGCGCGCCTGCCCGTAGGCGACGCCCATCATGTGGCGCGCGCGTGCCTGCCCGCCGAGGTGGTCGTGGTCGCGCGCCAGCTCCAGCGCGCGGCCGGCCACCGCCAGCGCCCCGTCCGGGTCGCCCTCGGCCACGAGCGCCCAGGCGCAGTTCACCAGCGCGTCGGCCATGCCGCGCGGCTCGCCCAGCTCCTCGAACATCGCCAGGAGCCGCCGCGACCGCTCGTGCAGCGTGGCCATGGCGGTGCCCGACGGCGAGGCCGAGGTCCAGGTCGTCAGCTCGACCAGCCCGCGGGTCAGCACGGCCTCGCCGAGCCGGTTGCCGGTGGAGCGGCAGAGCCGCAGGGCGCGTTCGTGGACCGCCTGCCACTCCGCCGTCATGACGCGGACGTCGAAGTACTTCTCCAGGCATCCGGCCAGGTCCCAGGCGAACTCGTCGAGGCCGAGGTCGCACGCCTGGCCCACCGCGGCCACCAGCGCCGGCCATTCGGCGTCGAACCAGGCGGCCGGGTCGTGCAGCGCCGCGGCGGTGAGGGCGGCCGGCAGCGGCCACCGGGGCGCGGTGCCGTGGATGGCCGCGTAGCACGGGCCCGGCACCTGCTCGGCGGCGCGTTCGGCCAGGGCGAGCCAGGCGCTGAAGGCCCGGGTCAGCGCCGCGAGCCATGCCTCCGGCTCCTCGTCGAAGCACCGCTCGCGCGCGTACAGGCGCAGCAGATCGTGGAAGCGGTAGCGGGGCCGCCCGGCCGGGTCGGCGCCGCCGACGTCGAGCAGCCGGGCGTCCACCAGCGTCTCGAGGTGTTCCCGCGCCTCCTCCATCGGGGCGTCCAGCATCGCGGCGGCCACCCAGTCCGCCACCTCGCCCACGTCCAGCAGGCCGAGCCGCCGGAACAGGGCCCGGGCGCCGGCGGGCAGGCGGGCGTAGGCGACCGCGAAACCGGCGCGGACCGCGAGATCGCCGGTGGACAGCTCGTCGAGCCGCCGGTGCTGGTCGCCGAGGATCGCGGCCAGATGGCCGAGGCTCCAGCGGCGGCGGCCGGCCAGGCGCGCGCCCGCGATCCGCACGGCCAGCGGCACGTACGCGCAGAGCCGGGCGATCTCGGCGGCGGCCTCGGGCTCGGCCTCGACGCGCTCCGGCCCGGCGATCCGGGTCAGCAGCGCGATCGCCTCCCGGGCGCCGAACACCTCCAGCTCGACCGGCCGGGCCGACTCCAGCCCGGTCAGCCGGGCCCGGCTCGTCACGATCACCGCCGAGCCCGGCGACCCGGGCAGCAACGGGCGCACCTGGCGTTCGGTGGCGGCGTTGTCGAGCACGACGAGGACCCGCCGCCCGGCGAGCAGGCTCCGGAACAGCGCACTGCGCTCCTCCAGCGACTCCGGGACGGCGTGCCCGGCGATGCCGAGCGCGGTGAGGAACCCGCCGAGCACCCGGGCCGGGTTCATTGGTTCGGCCGGCTCGGCGCCCAGGTCGGCGTACAGCTGCCCGTCGGGGAACCGGGCCGCGACGCGGTGCCCGACGTGCACGGCGAGCGCGGTCTTGCCGACACCGCCCATCCCGGAGATCACCACCGGCGTGGCGGTCTGTTCGATCGCCCGGACCAGCAGAAGGACGTGCGCCTCCCGGCCGGTGAAGTCGGCGATCGCGGGCGGGAGCTGGGCGGGCGGCGGCAGCGCGGTCTCCACGAGCGGTCCGGGCCCGTGGTCACGGTCCCGGGCGAGCACGGTGAGGTACGCGCGCTGGACGCGCGCACCGGGCTCGACACCCATCTCGTCGATGATCCGCTCGCGTACGCGCTGGTAGCGCCGGAGAGCGTCGGCCGGGCGTCCGGCGATCGCGAGCAACTCGATGAGGCTCGCCTGGAGCTCCTCGTCCAGCGGGTGCTCGTCCGCCAGGGCGTCCACCCGCGCCACCGCCGAGCCGGGCCGGCCCGCCGCGATGGCGGCCTCGGCGAACGCGACGGCGGCCCGGCGGACACCGTCGTCGGCCTCGCGGACGAGCGACCCGGCACGGTCGAGGTCGGCCAGGACGGGTCCCCGCCGCAGGTCCAGGGCGGACTCCAGGAGCTCGCACCGCACCGACGGGTCGTCGGCGGACGCGGCGCTCCGCACCCGCGCGCGGAACCGGCCGAGGTCCACCGCCTCGGCGGGCACGACCAGCCGGTAGCCCGCGCCGTCGTACTCGACCGGCGGCGTGTCACCCGGCAGCCGGCCCAGCCAGTCGCGCAGGCGCGAGACCGCGGCCTGCACCGATCCGCGGCCGGTACGGTCCGCCCGGTCGGCCCACACGAGCTCGATCAGCTGCTCGGTCGTCAGCGGCCGTCTCCCCGCGAGCAGCAGCACGCCGAGCAGTCCGCGGACCACCGCGGACCCGGGCGGCGGCACGGGCCGCCCGTCCACCTCGATCACCAACGGGCCGAGCACGCCGAACCGCGGCTCACCGGTGCCCATCCAGTCCTCACGCCTCCGTCATCGGGTCCGAGATCCTGCCGCCCTTGGACTCCGCGCGTAACGATCCGGTTGCATCCGGGACCCGGGATCGTCTCATCCATAAAGGCCGTTCGGTAGGGCAGGTCGGCATGGAGGTGACCATAGTGTTCCTTGCCGTCACGGCCGTCACGGCGCACGATCGGGGCATGATGCGCAATTGCTCATGTGGTCACGGCTCGAGCTGCTCCTGCCCCAAGGGCTGTTCGTGCGGGTGCAACGGCTGACGATTCCGCAGCCATGACAGCCGGCGTCGCGGAGCCTGCCGAGCGGGTGAGCGTGCCGGCTACCCGTGATGGTGGGCCGTCTCGTCCTTCTCGGGGTCGCCGCCCATCATCGTCAGCATCGGCACGCCGCCCGTACGGATGAAGCGGGCGATGAGGACGGCGGTGATGCCCAGGAAGGCGATGTTGAGCCAGGTCGTGTAGTTCCAGGAGACATGCGCCGCCATGACGGCCGCATGGCGTTTCTCCGGTACCAGCCCGGTCGTGCCGAAGATCAGCTCGACGAGGTACCCGGCGACGACCATGGCGGCGTAGAACGTCGCGGCGACGAACAGGGCCATCCGGATGCCGTAGTACTTCCGGTAGATGTTGATGATCGGCAGGATGATCAGGTCGCCGAAGATGAAGGCGATCACGCCGCCGAAGCTGATGCCGCCGTTCCACAGCACCGCGGCGAGCGGGACGTTGCCGATCGAGCAGACGAAGCTGACCACGGCGACCAGCGGCCCGACGAGCGGGCCCCAGAGCGCTGCCGCCGTCGGGTGTCCGGCCAGGAAGAAGTGGCGCCAGAACGAGTCGGGCACCCAGGCGGCGACGGCTCCGGCGATGAGCAGCCCGACGACGAGGTCGCGCAGGATGGCCGCCCACTCCATGACGAACACGTGCGAGACCGCGGTGAGCGCCTCGCGCGAGAACAGGCGCTGCCGGAACGAGCCCTCCCGGCGCACCGCCATGTCCATCGCCGCGTGGCCCTCCATCGAGCCGGCGATTCCGCGTTCGGCCTGGTGACGTGCCTCGCGCAGCAGCCGCTCCCGCAGGAACAGGCGGAACAGGAGCGCGATGGCCGCGATCATGATGGGCCCGCCGACGAACTCGGCCGCGGTGAACTGCCAGCCCATCAGCAGGGCCAGCACGATGCCGAGTTCGATCACGAGGTTGGTCGAGGCGATCTCGAACGCCATCGCGGCCGTGAAGCTCGCCCCCTTGCGGAACAGCGAACGCGCCAGCGCGACGGCGGCGTAGGAGCAGGAGGAGGACGCGGCGCCGAGGCCGGTCGCGACGGTGAGCGTGCCCGGCCGGTCGTCCCCGAGCAGCCGGACGATCGTCGACCGCCGTACGACGGCCTGCACGACCGCGGACAGCGCGAATCCGAGGATCAGCGCCCAGAGGATCTCCCACGCCATCGACCCCGCTATCGCCAGCGCATGCCCGATCGCGCCCATCGTGCTCCCTTCCGGCCGAGGACGTCCAAGAAGTGATCTCTGGCGATGGTATTACCCCTGTGGGGTATATGCCAGCGACCCCGGCGCGCCGGGCGCCACGCGGATGGGGGCCGGGCAGGCGTAATGGGCGACCGGGAGGATCTCCCGATCGCCCAACGGGACTGTCGTCCCTCGCGCCGGCCGGACGGTACGGCCGCGGCGGGCAGGGTCGCCGACGCCGCATCCCCGCGCCACCGGGATACGGCGTCTCCTGCCCTCGGTTTCGCGCGTTACGCCTTCGTGCGACCCGGCCGCGGACCGAGTTATCCGGCTGGCGATAAATGCGCCATCGCATTCCGAATCGACCGCAAGAGTGCACAATGTGCGATCTCTTCTACTCTCCGCTGGCGCGGTATGTGCCGTCAAGGCCGCCAGACGTAAACAACTTCGCCCGTTACGTCACAATAAATCTTCCATATTTCGCGCAAACGGCCGGCGGGCGACGGATGCGGCGCGCGGTGACCGGGCCGGGACAGGCTGTCCCGCCGCGCCGGGCGCTGACCGGACCGCGCCGATGGGGGAAGGCGGCGTCCGGTACCTGGTGGTTTGCGGGGAGAGCAGTCAGGATGGACGCCGTGATCGCGTCCCGGGCGCCGCCGGCGCCGTACCCCACCTGTCCCAGGGATGACCCCCTCGACCCCCACCAGCCTCACGACAGGAAGAGAGCCCCCATTGACAGCGCTCGCTGATCCAGCGCTGGCCGCATCCTCCTGGACCGGCCACGACACCCGGCTGATCGTGGCGGCCGTCATCGGTGTCGCCGTCATCGTCGTACTGATCACGCAGTTGAAGGTCCATCCGTTCCTCGCGCTCGCGCTGGGGTCCGGAGCGCTCGGCGCCGTCGCCGGCATGCCCCTCGAAAAGATGATCACCAGCTTCAGCAAGGGAGTGGGCGACGTCGTCGCGAGCGTCGGCGTCCTCATCGCCCTCGGCGCGATGCTCGGCAAGCTGCTCGCGGAGTCCGGCGGGGCGGACCAGATCGTCGACACCATCCTCGCCAAGTCCGGCGCGCGCATGCTGCCCTGGGCGATGACGCTCATCGCCGTGCTGATCGGACTGCCGATGTTCTTCGAGATCGGCCTGGTCCTGCTCGTGCCCGTGGTCCTGCTCGTCGCGCGGCGCTCCGGGCGGCCGCTCATGCTCCTCGGCATCCCGGCGCTCGCCGGCCTGTCCGTGCTGCACGGCCTGGTGCCGCCGCACCCGGGTCCGCTCGTCGCGATCAGCACGGTCAAGGCCGACCTGGGCGTCACCCTCGCCCTCGGGCTGCTCGTCGCCGTCCCGACGGTGATCATCGCCGGGCCGCTGTTCGGCCGGGTCGCCGCGCGCTGGGTGCACGCCGAGCCGCCCGCCGGTCTGATGGCCGACGGCGAGGACCGCGAGGGCGAGGAGAACCGGCGGCGGCCCGGGTTCGGGCTCACGGTCGGGACCGTCCTGCTCCCCGTCGTGCTCATGCTCGCCAAGGCCGTCGCCGACGTCTGGCTGGACGACGGCGGCCTCCGTACGGCCCTCGACGCGATCGGCACGCCGCTGTTCGCCCTGCTCGTCGCGGTCATCGTGGGGATGTTCACGCTCGGGCTGCCGGCCGGGTTCGGCAAGGAGCGGATCTCCGGCATCGTCGCGGAGTCCCTGCCGCCCATCGCGAGCGTCATGCTCATCGTGGCCGCCGGCGGCGGCTTCAAGCAGACGCTGGTCGACGCCGGCGTCGGCAAGGCCATCACCCAGGCCGCGAACGGCGCGAACATCTCCGCGCTGCTCCTCGGCTGGCTGGTCGCGGTCGGCATCCGGCTCGCGACCGGATCGGCCACCGTCGCGACCATCTCGGCGGCCGGCATCGTGGCCCCGCTCACGGCCGGGATGAGCACCTCGCACACGGCCCTGCTGGTGCTGGCCATCGGCTCGGGGTCGCTGTTCTTCTCCCACGTCAACGACGCCGGCTTCTGGCTCGTCAAGGAGTTCTACGGGATGAGCGTGGGCCAGACCATCAAGACGTGGTCGATCATGGAGACGATCATCTCGGTCGTGTCGATCGTGTTCATCATGCTGCTCAACCTGGTGCTGTGAGCCGGCCGACGTCAGCGCACTGACCTGCGCGAACAATTCCCGAACAACCGAACAACGCCAGGCCGTGGGAAACCGCCGCCGGAGCCTCTAGACAGAGGGCAACTCCGGTGCACCGGCACCGGGATCACCCAGGAGTCGTGAGGAGCATCCGATGGACCCGGTGTTGGTGGCGGCGGGCACGGCCGTCGTGGGCGCGATGGCGACCGACGCGTGGCAGCAGGCGCGAGCGGCCGTCGTCGGCCTGTGGCGGCGGGCCGGTTCGGCGGAGGCCGAGGCGGTGGAGGACGAACTGGCGCAGGTGCGTGTCCAGGTGCTGGCCGCGCGCGCGGACCAGGACGACGACACCGAGCAGGTCCTGGCGAGCGTGTGGCGGCTGCGCCTGCGCGATCTGGTGCACCGGGATCCGGCCTTGGGGGCCGACCTGCGCCGGGTCCTCGACGAGGAGCTGCTGCCCGTGCTCGACGCGCCGGACCGCGAACGGACACGCGCCGTCCTGATGAACGCGACGGCGTCCGGGCACGGACGCGTGTACCAGTCGGCCGGCGACCAGCACATCAACGAGTCATGAGCGACGGGAGCCCGGCGCGGCCACCGTTCCCGCGAGCCGGCGGCGCGGCGCGGCCGGCCCCTCTTCCGGAGCGGCAGGCGATCACCATGACCGCCACGGCGACCGATCGCGCCATCGTCTACCAGGCCGCGGGCGACCTGCGCGTGGAACCGGCCGCCTACCGGTTGGAACCGGTCCGTACGCCCCCGGTGCCGAGCCTGGAGGAGGCGCGCCGCCGGCCGAGCCGGCTCCTGGCGGCCCGGCTCCGGGTGGTCGACTTTACCGGTCGGGCCGAGCAGCTCCGGCGGTTGACGGACTGGCGAGACCGCCCGGACCAGGCCTCCGTACGCCTGGTCAGCGGCGCGGGCGGGCAGGGTAAGACCCGGCTCGCCGACCAGTTCGCGCGGCTGTCGGTGGAGGCGGGCTGGCGGGTACGCGTCGCACGGCCCGCGCGATCCACCTCCCGGCGCCGTGAGTCCCCGCCCCCGGCGGGCGAGGACCGGGACGGGCTCCTCGTCCTCGTCGACTACGCCGAGCGCTGGGCCGTGGACGACCTCACCGGCATGCTCGATGAGCTGGCCGGCCGGGAGCGGGTCCGGATCCTGCTGCTGGCCCGCGCCTCCGGGCTGTGGTGGTCCGGCCTGTCGCATCGGCTGGAACGCGACCTGGACATCACCGCGGAGGCCATGCCGCTTCCCCTGCTCGCCGCGTCGCCGGACGAGCGGCTGGCCGCCTTCGACCGGGCGCGGGACCGCTTCGCCGAGGCGATGGGGGTGCCCGCGGACGCGGTGGGCCGGCCGGCCCGGATCACCACCGACCCGGCGTACGGCGTCGCGCTGACGGCCCACATGGCGGCCCTGGCCGCCGTCGACGCGTACCGGCATGCCGAGAGCGCCCCGGACGATCCCGCCCGGCTCTCCGAGTACCTGCTGAACCACGAGCTCGACTACTGGCAGGACCTGCACGCGCACGCCGGTGGCCTGCCGGCCGTCGACGCCCAGGCGATGGGCCGTACGGTCTTCGTCGCCTCGCTCACCGGCCCTCTCGCCCACCCCGCGGGCATGGAGGTGGCCGAACGCGCGGGACTGGCCCGCGAGCCCGCCGTCCTGCAGCGGGTCCTGGACGCCCACGCGCGATGCTTTCCGCCTCGCGACCAGGCCACCGTGCTCGAACCGCTGTACCCCGACCGGCTGGCCGAAGACTTCATCGCCCTGCTCACGCCCGGTCACACCGACCGCTTCACCGCGGACGCGTGGGCGGCGACGGCGCCGGAGGCCCTCCTGACGGCCGGAGAGGACGAGGGCGACACGACACCGCCGTACGCCCGGCAGGCGATCACGGTCCTCATCGAGACCGCGGCGCGATGGGAGCACGTCGCCCGGACGCAGCTCTCCCCGCTGTTGCGCCGGCGGCCCCGGCTCGCCCTGGCCGCCGGAGGAGCCTCTCTCGTCACCCTCGCCGGACTGCCGCATCTGGACCCGGCCGTCCTGGAGGCGATCGAACCGCACCTCCCCGCCCATCACGTCGATCTCGACGTCGGCAGCCTGGCCTGCGTCGAGGCCTTGACCGGACACCGCCTCGCGACGGCGAAGGACCCCGGAGAACGGGCGAAGCTGCACTGTGAGCTCGGCCTGCGCGAAGGCAACGCGGGCCTCGGCGACCGGGCGCACGCGAGCTTCGACCGCGCCGTGGAGCTGTTCCGCTCGCTGCCGGCCTCGCGCGCCGCCGAGACACGCGTCGACCATGCGTGGGCACTGCTCAACCAGGGCATCGCCCTGGCGCACGAGGGCAGGCACACGGCCGCGTACGCCCCACTGCGGGAGGCGGTCTCGCTCTTCCACCAAGCGGTCGGCGACGATCCGGCGGCCGCCGGGGAGGGGCTGGCGACCGGCATGGACGCCCTCGAGATCACCATGTCCCACACGGGACGGCACCGCGAGGCGCTGGACCTGGCGTACCTGGTCGTACAGGCCCGCGAGACGCAGCCGAACAAGGACGCCGGGGCGGAGGCGGGGCTCGGCCGGGCGTACCTGAACCTGGGCAACCGGCTGGCACAGCAGGGCTCCGACCGGCAGGCCAGGGCCGCGACGTACAGCGGGCTGAAGATCTTCCAGCGCCTCGCCGCCGACGACCCGGCCGCCTTCACCCCCGACCTGGCCCGCGCGCTCGTGAACCGGTCCCAGGACCTGAGCCGGGCCAAGGACAGGGCCGAGGCGCTCCAGGCCGCCGAGGAGGCCGCCCGGCTCTACCGGGCGATGGCCGAGACGAACCCCGCCGCGTTCGGGCTCGACCTCGCCACCTCCCTGGCGAACCTCGGCACGTTGCACGGCGCGGCACGGCGTTACCGGCAGGCCGTCGAACGCACGGCCGAGGCCCTGGCCGTGATCGGCGAGCCGCCCGCGCCCGCGTCGGCCGCACACCGCGCGACCCGCGCCAGGATCGTGGCCAAGCTCGCCTACTGGCACGCCCACCTGGGCGATGTCGAGAACGCCCTTCTCCACCTCCGCGAGGCCGTCACCCTGAGCCGGACACTGACGCCTCAGGACTCCCTCGCGGACCGTGGCGGGGTAGCCCGTGCGCTGATGCCGACCGCCTTCATGCTCGCCGTCCTCGGCCGGCCGGACGAGGCGCTGCACGGCATGGAGGCCGCCGCGGAGCTCTACCGTCACCTCGTGGCGGCGGACGAGGCGTTCGAGGAGGAGGCGACGATGGCCACTCGCGCCCTCACCATCGGCCGGTCGATGGATCCGGACGCCTATCGCGCGATGATGGCCGGCCTGCGGCCCGAGCTGGAGCGCGTGACCGGCCCGATCGGGGGCAGGACGGAGGCGCCGGTCATGCCGTCCTCGCCGCGGATGGGGCGGGTCCAGCCCAGGAGACTTTCCCGCAGACGACGCCGGACCTGAACCGGCGCCGGAGCCGGGCCGCGCGCTCAGGCCGACGGCTCGTGTCTCCGCTCGGACTCGGTGAACTCGACGGACTCCAGCACGAGCCCGTCGCCGCTGTGCAGGTCCAGCCGGGTTCCGCCGCAGCCGGAGCAGACGGCGAGAATCCGGTCGGACGTCACGACGCGCCCGCACGACCGGCAGCCGAGCCGCACCGGCTCGACGACCACGTCGAGGTGCGCGCCGTCCGCCACGGTGCCGTCGGACACCGTGATGAACGCCTGGTTGAGCGCGGGGCCGCTGATGTGGAGCAGGGCGCCGGCGCGTACGCGCGCCCGCCGTACGGGCCGGCCGGCCGCCCGCCGCTCCACCGCCCGGAGGACGGCTCCGGCGATGCCCAGCTCGCGCACCGCCTTCGTGGGCCTCTGGTCCCTCGGCGCCGGCGGATGCCCGGCGCCGGCCGGAGCACGGTGGCGGTGGCCGGGGCCCCGGTCGCGCGCAGGGGCCCTGACACCGTCTTCCCTGACACCGTCTTCCCGCGGCGTCCCGGCGGCGTCTTCCCTCGGGCGCCTCCGCAGATGACGCCGGAGCCAGGCGTTCATTCGGCCTCCCCACGGATCGCGAAATACGGCGGCGTTACCGATTATTCGTACTGACGTTATTCGGGGTTCCTGACGGCTTGACACCCGTAATCGGATAACGATGAGTAAAGGATTGGTTACGCACGGCTTTTAGTGTTCCGGGGCGGTATGTTCCGGTGGTCATAGAGGTTTCCCGATGAGACGCATTCGCGGTGCGATAGGAAATTTCTGCCGATACGATGCTCCCGCGAGTCGTTCGGGGAGGAGCGTGCCGTGCCGGAGCCGCAAGACGAGCCGGTGTCGCCGGCGGCGCAGCGAGCCGATGTCACCAAACCCAGCCCTGCGCGCCTCTACAACTACTACCTCGGCGGCAAGGACAACTTCGCGGTCGACCGCGAGGCCGCCGAGTCGATCCTGGCGGTCATGCCCGAGGGCCGGCGGGTCGCGCGGGAGAACCGCGCCTTCCTGCGCCGCGTGGTCCGCCATCTGACGCTGGAGACCGGCATCCGGCAGTTCGTCGACCTGGGCACCGGCCTGCCCACCGAGGGCAACGTGCACGAGGTCGCCCAGGAGGTCGCGCCCGAGACCCGCGTCGTGTACGTCGACAACGATCCGATCGTGCTCGCCCACGGCGAGGCGATGCTGGCCAGGGACGACCACACCACCTTCATCGGGGCGGACATGCGGGAGCCGGAGGCGATCCTCGGCGATCCCCGGCTCAAGGCACTGATCGACTTCGACGAGCCGGTGGCGGTGTTGTTCGTCTCGGTGCTGCAGTTCGTGCCCGACGACGAGGAGGCCGCCGGGCTCGTGCGCAGGTTCGCCGAGGCGGTGCCGCCGGGCAGCCGGGTGGTGATCTCGACGATCACCGGCACGGGGCAGCGGGAGGACAAGGTCGCGACGATAACGGCCGCCTACGCGAACTCCACGGCCCCGGCCGTACTGCGGCCACGGGAGCGGATCGAGCGCCTGTTCGGCGGTTTGGACCTGGTGCCCCCCGGGCTCGTTCCGGCGCCGGAGTGGCACCCCGACGTCCGCGGCGAGACCGGCGGTGGCACGTCCTGGGTGCTGGCCGGAGTGGGCGCGGTCCGCTGACTCCGGGCAAAGCCGGAGTGCGGCGGCGGTAAAGCTTCGTCACTGGGCCGCGTGCCGCGCATGACGCGCGGGTCGGCGCGGGTACGGCACCATCGCAGGTCAGAGCGATATTCCAGCGACACACGAACGGTGCCGACGCATGCAGCAGCAGATCCGCGGGTGGCGCTTCGCCGCCGAGAGAATACCCAGACGCCGAATCATGCGCGACGGATCGCTCGCGCCCTCGGCCCAAAAGATCCTCAGCGCCTGTCAGGACCTCGGTCGCCGCGCCCGGGGCATGAGCGCCCCCACCCGCGGGCGTACGTCCGCCGCCCAGGCCGCCAAGACGGCGGCGCGCATGCCCGCCCGCATGGCGGAGTACCTGCCCGGCCGGACGCCGGGCGGCATGATGGGCCGGATGCCCGCGCGCATGGCCGAGTACATGCCCGGTCAGATGATGGGGCGCAAGCCTTCGCGGATGGCGGGGCGGATGTCCGCTCGTATGGCCGAGTACATGCCCGGTCAGATGATGGGACGCAGACCCTCGCGGATGGCGGGGCGGATGCCCGCGCGTATGACACGGCGCATGCCCGGCCGGATGGGGACGCGGATGCCCGGCCGCATGCCGAGCCGGATGGCGGGCCGGATGACCATGCCCGCGGGGATCGCCGAGAGGATGCCCACGGCGATGCCGTCGGTCATGACCCCGAACATGAAGCGGGTCGCCGGCGGGCTGGGGCTGCTGGCGGCCGGCATGGGCGTCGCCCGCTGGGCGATCCACCGGCCCGCGCGGGAACGCGCGCTCAAGAATCGCTGGATCATGGTGACCGTCAACTGCTCGCCGCAGCGGCTGGCCTCGCGGGCCGACCTCCCGGAGCCGATCACCCGGCTCGGCGACGCGGTCGACATCAAGATCGCTCCCGCGCCCGGCGACCGCGGCACCGAGCTCGGCGCGCGGCTGCGCGACCTGCCGCGTACGAAGATCGCCGGAATGGTCGACCGGCATCCCGAAGAGGATCCCCGGCGCATGGTCGAGCGGGCGCTCCGCGAGGCCAAGGCGATCATCGAGAACGGGGAGGTGCTGCGCGGCGACTGGCCGGCCGCCGCGGAACCCGCGCAGGCGGGCAAGCTCCTGGAGTTCGCCGGCCGTCGAGGAGGCCGGCTGTGAAGGCACTGTGCTGGGAGGGCGTGAACCGGCTGTCGGTCGAGCGGGTCCCCGACCCGCAGATCCTCAACGACCAGGACGCGATCGTCAAGGTCACGCTGAGCACGACCTGCGGATCGGACCTGCACCTCATCGACGGCTTCGTCCCCACCATGCAGGCGGGCGACGTCATCGGCCACGAGTTCATGGGGGAGATCGTCGACATCGGCCGCGGGGTCCGCCGCCGCAAGGTCGGCGAGCGGGTCGTCGTGTGCTCCTTCATCGGCTGCGGCCGGTGCTGGTACTGCACGCACGACCTGTGGTCGCTGTGCGACAACACCAACCCCAACTGGGAACTGGCCCGCGACACGCTCGGCTTCGAGACCGGCGGCGTGTACGGCTACTCCCACGCGATGGGCGGGTTCAAGGGCAGCCACTCCGAATACATCCGGGTCCCGTTCGCCGACTTCGGCACCTTCCCGGTGCCCGACGGCGTCAGCGACCTGGACGCGCTGTACGCCTCCGACGCCGCGCCGACCGGATGGATGGGCGCCCACATGGGCGGCGTGAAGCCCGGCGACGTCGTCGCGGTGTGGGGCGCGGGCGGCGTCGGCCAGATGGCGGCACGCGCGGCACAGCTTCTCGGCGCCGAACGCGTCATCGTCATCGACCGGCTGCCCGAGCGGCTCGCCATGGCCGAGCGGTACATGGACGTCGAGACGATCGACTTCTCCCAGACGGACGTGCCGGCCGACCTGTACGAGCGTACGGGCGGACGCGGCCCGGACGTGTGCATCGAGGCGGTCGGCATGGAGGCCACCGGCGCCCCGGACGGCCAGTACGCCTACGACCGGGTCAAACAGCAGCTCCACATGCAGCAGGACCGGCCCATCGCGGTACGCGAGGCGATCCATGCTTGTTGCAAGGGCGGTTCGGTGTTCGTGCTCGGCGTGTTCGGCGGCATGGTGGACCGGTTCCCGCTCGGCATGCTGATGAACAAGGGCCTGGTGTTCGCCGGGGCGCAGCAGCACGGGCACCGCTACATCCCGATGCTGCTCAAGCGCATGGCGGCCGGGGAACTTTCCACACGCCAGCTGGCCACCCACGAGATGCCGCTCGACGACGCGCCCCGTGGCTATGACATGTTCAAGCACAAGAAGGACGGCTGCGTGCGCGTGGCGTTCCGCCCGCACGCCTGAGCGCGTGCGGTGACTCTTGACGGGCGAGGCGAGTTCTGACCGTCGTCCGGCGCTCCGCGCGACGGTCAGAAGTGCAGGACGACGAACTCGTACTCGGCGGGGCTGGTGAGCTGGGCCGTCCCGTCCTTGTTCTTGTCGATGAAGATCGTCAGGTACACGTCGCCCCGCCGCTGCCGCAGGGGAGTCCTCCGCCGGTCACGCCAGGTCTGGGCGAGGTAGACCTTGTCCTGGTCGGCGGACTGGTGGGTGATCCTCGTGCCGACGAACTCGTTGTGGCTCTCGTTGTTCAGGAACAGCGTGCCGCTGCCGTACTCGTAGTCCGCGAGCCCGGTGCCCGGCCGGAAGCAGGGGTTCTCGGCGACCGACGCGCCGTTCCGGAGGTTGAAGACGCTGTCGTCGGTCCAGGCGCAGACCTCCACGGCGACGTCCTCGGCCTGTTTCGGGAACCGCAGTTCGAACGGCGCCTTCTTCATCTTCACCGTCACGACGTCCTTGTCGCCACGGTGGGCGAACGACATGGCGTCCGGGGCACCACCCTGCCAGAACTCCAGGCCGAGACGGGGCGTACGGGACAGCTGACCGGTGTCGCGGAAGTCGGCGGACGCCGACGCGGACGCGGAGGGCGGTGGCGTGGGCCGATGGACGGCGCCGTTTCCGCGCAGGCCAGGCCAGACCACCAGTCCGGCCGTGGTGATCACGGCGGCGGCCGCGACGGCCGCGGCCGCGACCACCGGGCCGCGACGGCCCATGCGCCCGCCCGGCACGGTGCCGGGCGGTGGCGCGCTCGTGTCGGGCAGTTGGTCGTCGGGCAGCACGGACGTCCGGCGGCCCGCGACGAGCGCCTCCCCGATCGGCGCCTGCCGCGCGTCCGGCCGGCCGAGCAGCCAGATCAGCACGTCGCGCATTGACGGGCGCGCCCGCTCGTCCTTGGCCAGGCACGCCAGGACGATGTCCCGCAGCGGCCCGGACAGCGGGCCGAGGTCGGGCTTCCCCCGCAGGACGCGGTTGCCGATCGCGGCGATGCTCTCCCCGGCGAACGGCGGGGAGCCCGACGCCGCGAACACCAGCACGCAGCCCCAGGCGAACACGTCGGCCGCCGGCCCGATCGTCCGCTCCTCGAACTGCTCCGGCGCCATGTACGACGGCGTGCCGACGATGCCGCCGGTCAACGTGGGACCGCCGTCGAGCGTACGGGCGATGCCGAAGTCGATCACTCGTGGGCCGTCGGCACCGAGCAGCACGTTGGCCGGCTTGAAGTCACGGTGCACGACGCCGGCCTCGTGGATCGCGGCGAGCGCCGTCGCGGTGGCCACCGCGAGCCGGTGCAGCGCCGGGCCCGACCGCGGGCCCTCGTCCCGTACCGACCGCAGGAGCGTGGGACCGTCGACGAACTCCGTGACGATGAACGGGGGAGACTTCGACAGGTTCGCGTCCAGCACCTGGGCGACGCAGAACGGCGCCACCCGCCGGGCCGCCGCCACCTCCTTCTCGAAACTCCGCCGCGCCATGCCGTCCGCCGCCCATCCGGTGTGCAGGACCTTCACCGCCACGCGGGAGCCGTCCGGGCCGGTCGCCGCGTAGACGACGCCTTGGCCGCCCTCCCCGAGACGTCCCTTCAGGCGGTAGCGGCCGAGCCTGCGGGGATCCCCCGGGTGCAGGGATGAGAACTCGGGCATGGGCTCCCCCGTCGGCTGCCGATCATGCGAACAACGCCACCGTAGGACCCTCGGAGGCGCGGGACCAGCGCGGCCGATCCCGGCCGCCGGCGGCCTTCCGGCGGGGAAATTCGTTCGTGTCCCCGCACGCCGCCTTCCTACGATGCCGCGAACACGTGAACGACCTGGACGGCCGGATTCCGGCCGACCGGAGGGAGGGCGGTACGGTGCCCGCGACGGACGGCGACACCATCCGTGAGACCTTTCTGCGTTTCTTCGAACGCAACGGCCACCGGCGCATCGAGGGCGCCTCGCTCGTGCCGGTGGGCGATCCGACGCTGCTGTTCGTCAACGCCGGGATGGCACCGCTGAAGAAATACTTCACCGGGGAGAAGGTCCCGCCCGCACCGGACCTGTGCGACGTCCAGGGCTGCGTCCGCACCAAGGACATCGACGACGTCGGCGACCGCCACCACATCACCTACTTCGAGATGCTCGGCAGCTGGTCGATCGGCCACTACTTCAAAGAGCGCGCGGTCGAGCTCGCGTACGCCCTGCTGACCGGCGACTTCGGCCTGGACCCACGGCGTCTTTACGTCAGCGTGTTCGGCGGCGACGAGACGCTGGGCCTGCCGGCGGACGAGGAGTCGGCGCGCGCCTGGGAACGGGCCGGCGTCCCGCGCGACCACATCGTCGCGCTGCCCGCGGAGGACAACTTCTGGGGCCCGGCGGGCCAGAGCGGTCCCTGCGGGCCGTGCACGGAGGTCTTCCTCGACACCGGCGAGGAGTTCGGACCCGCGTACGTGCCCGGCGGCGAATTCGACACGAGCCGGCGCTACATCGAGATCTGGAACGCCGGCGTCTTCATGCAGTTCGACAAGGGGCTGGACGGAGTGCTGCGGCCGCTGCCGTTCACCAGCGTCGACACCGGCTCCGGCCTGGAGCGCATGGAGCTGGCGCTGAACGGCCTCGACAGCGTCTACGACACGAGCCTCTTCGCGCCGCTGGTCCGTACGGTCCAGGACGTCCTGGGCGAGAGCGGCGAGGTCCTGCACCATCACCGGGTGATCGCCGACCACCTGCGCGCGGCCGTCGCGATCATGTCCGACGGCGTCCGGCCGGGCAACGAGGGCCGCGGCTACATCCCGCGCCGCCTCATCCGCAAGTGCGTGACCATGGCGATGGGCCGCGGACGGGAGCGCTTCGAGGTCGCGCCGGTCGTCGACGCGGTCGTGCGCTCGCTCGGCCCGGCGCACCCGCACCTGGTCGCCGAGCAGGCGGCGGTCACGGCGGCGATCATCGGCGAGCGCGACGAGTTCGGCGACACCGTCCGGCGCGGTCTCGACCGGCTCGACCGGGTCGTCGCCCGGCACGGCCGGGTGAGCGGCGCGGACGCGTTCCACCTGTTCGCGACGTACGGGCTACCGGTGGAGATCACCCGTGACCTGGCCGCCGCGCGGGGCGTGAGCCTCGACCGCGAGGAGTTCGACGGCGCGCTGCGGCGGCACAGGGAGCTCAGCCGCGGCACCAGGACGGATCAGCGGCTCCGGGCGGACGACGTGCTGCCCGCCGCGGTCGCGAGCCGCCCGGCGACGGAGTTCCTCGGCCATGACACGCTGTCGGCCGAGGGCACGATCCTGACGCTCTTCTCCGGCGGTACGACCGTGGACGCGGTCGCGGCCGGCTCCGACGCCGACCTGATCGTGGACCGCACGCCCTTCTACGGTGAGGGCGGCGGGCAGATCGGCGACCGCGGCACCGTACGCGCCGTCGGCCGCGACGAGGCGCTCGGCGAGATCAGCGACACCGTCGTGCACGCCGGCGGCGGCTACCTGCACCGGGTCAGCGTCCGCACGGGAGTCCTGCGGGTCGGCGACACCGTGTCGCTCACCGTGGACCCGTCCTCCCGCGCGGACACGGCGGCGAACCACACCGCGACGCACCTGCTGAACGCGGCCCTGCGCGCGGTGCTGGGCCCGCACGTACGCCAGGCGGGCTCGCTGGTCGAGCCGCGGCGGCTGCGGTTCGACTTCACCCACCCCGGCCCGCCGGCGCGCGAGGAGCTCGCCGCGGTCGAGCGGCTGGTCAACGACTGGATCCTGACCGACGCGCCGCGCCGTGTGGAGGTCATGCCGCCGGAGGAGGCGAAGGCGTCCGGCGCCGTGTCGCTGGAGGGCGAGGACTACGGCCAGGCGGCGGTGCGCGTGCTGTCGTTCGGCGACTTCTCCAGGGAGCTGTGCGGCGGCACGCATGTGGAGCACACGTCACAGCTCGGCTCGTTCCGCATCGTGTCCGAGCAGAGCGCCGCCTCGGGCGTCCGCCGCGTCGTCGCGGTGACGCGGCGGCGCGCGGTGGACCACTCCCTCGCGCAGGCGGCGGCGCTGTCGGACGTGGTGGCCACGCTGCGGACGTCGCAGAAGGACGTCGTGTCCGCGGCGCGCCGCCTCGTGGAGGCGGCCAGGACACCGAAGGCGGAACGCGACACCGCGACGCTCGCGAACACCGTCGAGACCGTGGTCAACGACATCCCGGTCATGCTGGCCCAGGCGGACGGCGCGGTCGGCGGCCTGCGCGAAGAGGCCCGGCGCGCCGCCGGCGAACGCGACCGGGTCGTCCTGCTCTGGACCGCCTCGGAGGGGAAGCAGACCCTGGTGGTCAGCGTCCCGGCGAGCCTGGGAGACCGCCTGCGCGCCGACGCGTTGGTCGAGAGCGCCACCCGGCGGCTGGGCGGCGGTGGCGGGGGCAACGCCCGCATCGCCCAGGGCGGCCTGGCCACCGCGCCCACCACCGAGTCGCTGATCGAGGTCCTCACCGAGGCCGTGCCGGGCTGACGGTCACCGGCCCGTCCAGTGCGATGTCGCGAACGAGTGCGCCGGCTGCCACCGTCGCCGCCGTCGTCGGCGGCACGGTGGTCAGCGCGGTGACCCCGCCGATGCGGCGACGACGGCCGCGATGTCGCCTGCCGCTAGGGCGGGGATACCGGATCCGGCTAGACCTGCTTCAGCATGCCGCCGTCGATGACCAGTTCCGAGCCGCTGATGTTCGGTGCTTTCCCGGAAACGAGGAACAGCACGAGCGCAGCGACCTCGTCCGGCTCGGTCATCTGCCCGGTCGACAGGTTCGTCGCGGCCGGGATGTCCGCGACGAAGCCGTCGAATGGCAGGCCTGCCTGACGCGCCAGCGCTTCTCCGGTGCCGCCGGGCTCCGTCCAGACCGAGGTGCGCACCGGCCCCGGGGCGATCGTGTTCACCCGCACCCCTTGCGATCCGAACTCCTCGGCGAGCGCCTTGCCGAGATTGGCCAGCGCGGCCTTGGCAGCCGAGTAGTCCACCAGGAACGGCAGCGCGAGGCGTGAGTTGACCGAACCGATGTTCACCACGTGGCCGCGCCGTGCCACGATGCTCGGCAGCGCGGCTCTGGTGGCCCGCACGGCGCTCCACAGGGTCAGGTCGAAAGTCTGCTGCCAGTCCTCGTCGGTGGCCGACAGGAATCCGCCGGGCCGGGGCCCGGAGCCGCCGACGTTGTTCACCAGCAGGTCGATCCCGTCGAACTCGCCGAGTGCCGCGTCGACGAGCCGTCCCGGGCCGTCGGGCGTGGCCAGATCGACCTCGACGGCGAGTGCCGCGAGATCCTTCAGTTCCGCGCTGATCGTGCGTGCCCCTGCGGCCACCCGGTAGCCGTCTTCGGCCAGCGCCCTCACGACGGCCAGCCCGATGCCCTTACTGGCTCCGGTGACCACCGCGAACTTGCCGTTCTCAGACATGTGTTTCCTTCCTGTCATCGAGTTTTCCGGGCAGGCGGAGGGCGAGTAGCGCGCCGAGCACGCAGATCGCCAGAGCCCACCAGAACGTGTTCCCGAACGCGGCCGCACCGGCGTCGGGAGGCTGCCGTTGCAGCACGACTGCGAGGAGCGCGGTGCCGGCCGCACCGCCGAGCTGGATGAGTACCACCAGGGCGCTGCTGGCCCGGGCGGTGGCGTCCGGCCTGATGGAGCCGTACGCGGCGGCCAGCGCGGGCCCGAGTACGGCGCCGAGCCCGGCCCCGCGCACCAGCAACGACGCGGTGAGGAGCCCGGTGGCCAGGCCGTCCAGTGTGAAGGGCAGCGTGCTGAGCGCGGCCAGCGACATCCCGGCCACCACTGTGGCTCTGGCGCCGAAACGCGCGCTGAGCGTGGCGACGGACGGCAGCACCAGGATCGTCCCGATGCCCTGCGGGGCGAGTTGCAGACCGGCCGCCCAGGCAGGCGCGTCGTTCGCCTCCTGGACGAAGAGCGGAAGCAGGAACATCATCCCGTAAACCGACGCGCCGAACAGGCAGGCGATGAGCCCTGACGCCGTGAACTTCGCGCCCGTGAACAGCCGGATGTCGATCAGCGCGCCGGGGCCGAGCCTGAGCGCGTGCGCCATGTAACCGGCCAGGAGCGCCATGCCGCCGAGCACCGGCGCGATGATCGCGACGGTACCGGCGGCGCCGCCCTCACCCGCGCGGGTGAGACCGTAGAGCAGCGCCGCGAGACCGGGTGAGAGCAGCAGCAGGCCGCGCAGGTCAAGGCGTGCCGGGTCGGCGTCCGGGCGGTCGCCCGGCAGCACTCGCACCGACAGGAGCAGCGCCAGCAGTCCCAGCGGAAGGTTCATGCCGAACAGCCAGCGCCAGGACAGCTGGTCGATGATCAACCCGCCGACCAGCGGGCCGAGCGCCGGGGCGAGTGTGATCGGGATCTGGATCAGGCTGAGCACCCTGGTCACCCGGCGCGGGCCGGCGGCGGTGGTGAGCATCGCCAGCATGATCGGTTCGAGCATGCCGGCACCGAAGCCCTGCACCACCCGGGCCGTGACCAGCAGTGTGATGGAGTCGGCGACGGTGGCCAGCACGTTGCCCGCCAGGTAGACGCCCAGCGCGGCCAGCCAGAGCGACTTGCCACCGAAGCGGTCGGTGCCCCAGCCCGCCACCGGTATGGCCACCGCGAGAGCCAGCAGGTAGGCGGTGCTGACCCACTGGACCTGGCTGAGCGGCGCGGCCAGCGCTGTGGAGAGCCGATCGATCCCCACGACCACGACGGTGCTGTTGAGCAGGGCGAGGAACGCGCCGAAGCCGAGGACGCCCCCCAGCGCGGGCAAACCGGGAGTTGGTTTCTTTCGGATGGCCATCGCACCTCATGTACCGTAGTAAAAGCTTTTGACGGTGTCGCACTATACTTAAGCCGTTAGGTGGTGTCGACATGGCGTGGGACAGGGAGAAGCCGGCCGCGGAGCATCACCGTGTGCCGGCCCGGCTGGTCACGGTGTTCGCTTTCCTCAACACCTGCGACCTGCGAACCTTTGGCGGGCGCGAGCCCGATGACGAGCTCGCCGAGTGGCTCGGCACATGCGAGCCGGCAGAGTACGAACTGGCCTTCGCGCTGCGCCGGACGCTCCGGGCCATGGCCCGTGCGAACCGGACGGGCGAGTTGGATCCTGGCGTGGCGACGGAGTTCGACCGGGTGAGCGCGGCCCTACCGCTACGAGCGCGCTCGAATGGCGACGGCGGGCTCGGCGCCGGCGCGGCGAACGGCGGGATCGCGGGTACGCTCGCGGACGTGCTGGCAAGCGTCGTCGTCGCCTCGGCCGACGGGTCGTGGGTCCGGATGAAGGAGTGCGCGGCGCCCGACTGCCGCTGGATCTTCTACGACCACGCCAAACCGCGTAACAGCCGCTGGTGCTCCACCGCGGGTTGCGGCAACCGGATGAAAACCCGCGCCTACCGCAGCCGCACGGCGTGAACTGATCGGCCGGTCATGCCGGATGACGCGCGCTCGAGCGTACGGGCGATGCCGAAGTCGATCACTCGTGGGCCGTCGGCGCCGAGCAGCACGTTGGCCGGCTTGAAGTCACGGTGCACGACGCCGGCCTCGTGGATCGCGGCGAGCGCCGTCGCGGTGGCCACCGCGAGCCGGTGCAGCGCCGGGCCCGACCGCGGGCCCTCGTCCCGTACCGACCGCAGGAGCGTGGGACCGTCGACGAACTCCGTGACGATGAACGGGGGAGACTTCGACAGGTTCGCGTCCAGCACCTGGGCGACGCAGAACGGCGCCACCCGCCGGGCCGCCGCCACCTCCTTCTCGAAACTCCGCCGCGCCATGCCGTCCGCCGCCCATCCGGTGTGCAGGACCTTCACCGCCACGCGGGAGCCGTCCGGGCCGGTCGCCGCGTAGACGACGCCTTGGCCGCCCTCCCCGAGACGTCCCTTCAGGCGGTAGCGGCCGAGCCTGCGGGGATCCCCTGGGCGCAGGGATGAGAACTCGGGCATGGGCTCCCCCGTCGGCTGCCGATCATGCGAACAACGCCACCGTAGGACCCTCGGAGGCGCGGGACCAGCTGCGCGCGGTGCTGGGCCCGCACGTACGCCAGGCGGGCTCGCTGGTCGAGCCGCGGCGGCTGCGGTTCGACTTCACCCACCCCGGCCCGCCGGCGCGCGAGGAACTTCGCCCAGGGCGGGCTGACCACCGCCCCGACCACCGACGCGCTGATCGAGATCATCGCCGAAGCCCTGCGGGGCTGATGGTCAGCGGCCGGGGGAGACGGGCACGTCGAAGTAGGTGTCCGGGTACGGCTCCCGCCGGTACGTGAAGTGCCACCACTCCTCGGGGATGCCGGTGAAGCCGGCCCCCTCCATCAGGCGCTTCAGCCAGAGGCGGTCGGCGTGGGCGGTGCCGGTGATCCGCGGGTCGAGCGTGTGGGCGCGCTCGTCGAAGCAGTCGAAGCCGGTGCCCATGTCGATCGACGCGTCGGGGAACCGCTGGGCCCGCGGCGCGTAGCAGGAGGCCAGTGGCTCGCCCGGCCGGTACGTCCGGGTGGGCTCGGCCGGCAGCTTCACGATCGTCAGGTCGACCGTGCTGCCGCGGCTGTGGCCGGACCGGCGGGCGATGTAGCCCTCGTCGAACAGCCGGGACTTGTCGACCTCGGGGTAGAACTCGGCCTTCATCGTGTGGTCGCCGGAGTCGCGCGACCAGGCCACGAACCGGTCCACGGCCCGTTGCGGACGGTAGCAGTCGTACACCTTCAGCGAGTAACCGCGCCGGGTCAGGTTCTGCTGTACCCGGTGCAGGGCCCGCGCCGCCGGAGCGGTCAGGAGGCACAGCGGCGCCTGGTAACCGGGGACGACCCGGCCGGTGAAGTTGTGCGGTGTGGCGTACCGGATGTCCTGGATGATCGTCGAGTCGACCGAGCTCAGCGCGACGAGGCGCGGGCGCGGCGCGGCGGCCGCCGTCCCGGCCGGGCCGAGCAGCGCGGCCACGACCAGGCCGCAGAGCGTGAGGGCAGCTCTTCTCATGCGTACACGATAGGCATCACGCAAAGTGACGAGGTGCGCTGCGCCGTGTCGCCTTCAGCGGTGCGGGCCGGTGACACCGGCGGGCCATCCGTGCTCCAGGAGGTCGGTGATGACATCCAGGGCCTGGCGGGGGTCGGGGGTGGTGTTGGCGAGGTCGGGGATCTGCAGGGTGTAGCGGGCCAGGAGCCGGGCGGTGAGGTCGTCGCCGGGGAGCGCGGCCTCGTGGGCGATGGCGGTGGTGAGGGCGTCTTGGGCCGCGGTCCAGGAGTGCAGCGCGTAGTCGCTCAGTTCGGGGGTGGCGCGGATCAGGTCGAGGGTGCGCTGTTCGTCCGGGGTGCGGGTCGCCGCGAACGGGCCGCGCTCGGCCATGTGGTCGTGGATCGCGCGCAGGACGGTCTGCCCGGGAGACCGGTGGTGGACGGCGTCGACCAGGGCGGCGATGTGGGCGGCCCGGTCGCCGGGGAAGACCAGGCTGGCCTTGCCGTCGGGGAAGTAGGCGAACAGGGTCGCGATCGAGGTGCCGGCCGCGTCGGCGATCTCGCGGACTCCGACGTCGTCGTAGCCGCGTGCGGTGAACAGCTCCAGCGCTGCCCCGGTGATGGCATGCCGGGTCTGGGCCTTCTTGCGTTCGCGCAGCCCCGGCGGGCGGGCCGGTGACGGCGACGCCCCGGAGACCGAGGTCCGCGGCGGATCGTAGGGCGCGGAGCGCAGCTCGGGGGCGGGCCAGCCGTCGGTCAGCAGGGTGAAGGCGGCGTCGAGTTCGGCGCGGGGATCGTGGCGCTGCCAGGGCTGGGCGCGGTCCAGGACGAACCGGGCCACGGCCCGGGCGGCGATGGCGGCGCCGGGGGAGTCGGGCCCCGCCTGGCGGATCGCTTCGGCCAGCTCCTCTTCGTACCCCAGCCACATGCGGCGCGCGTAGTCGCTCAACGCCGGCGTGCCGGCGACCAGGTCCAGGAAGGCGGCGGTGTCCGGATCGGCGGACTCCTGGCAGGTGTTGTGCAGCAGCCAGGCCCGCAGGGCCTGCAGGGCGGAGGTTCCCTCGGGGCGGTCGCGGACGGCGGAGGCGATGCCGGCCCGGATGTCGTCCTCCTGGTCGAAGACCAGGGACTCCTTGGTCGGGAAGTGTTTGAACAGGCCGCTCATCGACACGTCGGCGGCTTCGGCGACGTCCTTGACCGTGACCTGGTCGAAGCCGCGTTCCAGGAACAGCTCCAGCGCCGCGTCGGCGATCGCCTGCCTGGTGCGGGCCTTCTTGCGCTCGCGGCGTCCCATGCCGGCCTCGATCATGCCGCCAGTCTACCGCGAGGCGTAACAGCCCTCTAAGTAGAGCTGTTATGTTTTTAGAGCGACATCACTAGTACGCTCGTTCTCAACTCGTCCCGGAAGGTGATCGGATATGACTTCCACCGCCGTGCCCCAGGGGTCTCCACCGGCTGGGCGTTCGGTCCGGATGGTCCTGCTGGGGGTCATGCTGGCGATGCTGCTGTCGATGCTCGACAACATGGTCGTCAGCACCGCGATGCCCACGATCGTCGCCGACCTGGGCGGTCTGGCCTCCCTGTCGTGGGTCGTCACCGTCTACACCCTGGTGACCGCGGTGACCACGCCGGTGTGGGGCAAGTTCGGAGACCTCTTCGGCCGCAAGCCGATGTACCTGGCCGCGGTGGCGCTCTTCGTCGCCGGCTCCGCGCTGTGCGGCACCGCGACCTCGATGGGCATGCTGATCGCGTTCCGGGCGCTCCAGGGCATCGGGGCCGGAGGGATCGGCGCGGGTGCCTTCGCCCTCATCGCCGCGCTCGTCCCCCCGCGCGAGCGCGGCAAGTACCAGGGCCTGACCGCTTCGGTCATGGCCGTCGGCACGATCGGCGGCCCGCTGCTGGGCGGCTTCGTCACCGAGCACCTGAGCTGGCGCTGGGCCTTCCTGATCAACCTGCCGCTCGGTCTGCTCGCCCTGGTGTGGGTTCAGCTGATGCTGCACCTGCCGATGCAGCGGATCAAGGCGAGGATCGACTGGGCCGGTATCGGGCTGCTCGGTGTCCTCATCACCGTCGTCGTCCTGGGCACTACGTGGGGCGGCGACCGTTTCGCCTGGGTCTCCTGGCAGGCCGGTGGATTGGGCGTCGTGGCCGTCCTGTCCCTGCTGGGGTTCGTCGCGGTAGAGCGCCGGGTGGCCGAGCCGCTGCTGCCCCTGAGGATCTTCACCGGGCACCGTAACTTCCCCATCGCGGTCGGCGTCATCTTCGTCGCGGGCGTGATCACGTTCGGCGCGGGCCTGTACCTGCCGCTGTTCCAGCAGACCGTGCAGGGCGCCTCGGCCTCCAACTCCGGCCTGCTCATGCTGCCGATGATGCTGCCGGTGCTCGTCGTCTCCACCGTCGCGGGCAAGATCATGTCGGCCACCGGCCGCTACCGGATCTTTCCGATCGTCGGCGCGGCACTCATGACCGTGGGCATGGGCCTGCTCGCCTCCATGGGCGATGACACGTCCCGCCTGGTGACGGGCTGCTCCATGGCGGTCCTCGGCGCGGGGATGGGGCTGTGCATGCAGATGGCCGGCACGATCGCGCAGAACGCCGTCGACCTGCGCGACATCGGTGCCGCCAGCAGCTCCATCAACCTCTTCCGCACGATCGGCGCCTCGATCGGCGTCGCCGTCTTCGGCGCCCTGTTCAACCGTTCGGTGAACGGCCACGCCGACCACATCCAGGGCTTCGTCCACGGAACCCAAATGATCTTCACGGTCGGCGCCGCGCTCTGCGCGGTGGCCTGCGCCGCGGCGTTCTTCGTCATCGAGGTACCGCTCCGCAAGGCCGGCCCCGGCACCCCGGCCAGGCCCCCTGCCGGGCAGTCGCCCTCCGCGGCCTCACCGACCCGATGAGCGGCTACCTGCACACCCCTTGGAGGAACCGATGAGCACCCACTACCCCATTGCGATCGTCGGGGCCGGCCTCGGCGGCCTCACCCTGGCCCGTGTCCTGCATGTTCATGGGATCCCGGCGACCGTGTTCGATCGGGAGGCCGGCCGGGACGCCCGTACCCAGGGCGGCATGCTCGACATCCACGAAGACTCCGGGCAGGCCGCGCTGCGCGCCGCCGACCTGTACGAGCCGTTCCGCGCGATCATCCACCCCGGTGGGCAGGCGCTGCGCCTGCTGGACCGCAACGCACGCGTCGCCCTGCAGGAGGAGGACGACGGCACCGGTGACCGCCCGGAGGTCGACCGCGGCCAACTGCGCGACCTGCTCCTGGACTCGCTGCCCGAGGGCACGGTCCGGTGGGGCGCGAAGGCGTCCGGCGCCCGGCCGCTGGGCCAGGGCCGCCACGAGGTCACCTTCGCCGGCGGCGACACCATCACCACCGACCTGCTGGTCGGCGCGGACGGCGCCTGGTCCCGGATCCGGCCGCTGGTCTCGGACGCCACACCGTCCTACGCCGGCATCTCCTTCGTCGAGTTCGACCTGCTGGACGCCGACACCCGTCACCCCGGCGGCGCCGAGTTGATCGGCGGCGGCTTCTTCATCGCCCTGGACGGCGAGCAGGGAGTCCTCGCCCACCGCGAGACCGACGGCAGCCTGCACGTCTACACCGCCCTACGGGCCGCCGAGGACTGGCTGGACGGCATCGACTTCACCGACACCGCCGGCGCCAAGGCCGCCGTGCTGGCCCACTTCACCGGCTGGGACCCCGCCTTCCGGACCCTCATCACCGAGGCCGACGGCGCCCTGGTGCCGCGCCGCATCCACGCGCTCCCCGTCGGCCACCGCTGGGACCCCACGCCCGGCGTGACGCTGCTGGGCGACGCCGCGCACCTGATGTCACCGTTCGCCGGCGAGGGCGCCAACCTCGCCATGCTGGACGGCGCCGAACTCGGCCAGGCCATCGCCGCTCACCCCGAGGACGTCGGGACGGCCCTGACGAGCTACGAATCCGAGCTGTTCCCGCGCAGCGAGGCCTCGGCCACCGAGTCGGCCGCATCCCTGGAGCAGCTGTTCGGCCCCGACCCCGTCACCCGCCTGGTCGACCAGTTCACCGGGTTCGCCGACGCCCCCCGGTAGGTCGGCGCTGCTAAGCGACGGGCCCGCGTCGTGGTGGCGCGGGCCCGTACGGGGGTGATCGTCAGCCGCCGAGGGCGTGGACCATGTTCATGATCGCTTCGATCTGGGCGCCGCCGTGGGTGTCGTAGTCGCCCGCGTTCAGGTACCCCCACCAGTCCCAGCAGCCCTGTGGGTTGCTGCCGAAGTTCGCGGTGGCCTGCGGGTAGAGGACGATCATGTTGTTCGTGTCGCCGTACTCGTTCAGGTGTGCCTTGGTGACGAACGTCGTGCCGATCGAGCCGGCGCCCTGCAGGCAGCCGTGCAGCGCGACCATGAGCCGGCACGAGGCGCCCGCGGCGCAGGTGGACGGCACGTACGCGTAGCCGGTGGCGCCCATGCTGATGGCGCTCGCACTGCCGCCGGGCGCGTAGGCGTTCTGGTCGAACGACACCACGCTGCCGGACGGGCTCTGCGCGGGTGCGGCGACCGACCCGAACAGCTGGGTCAGCATCGTCCGCTCCGGGTCGTTGCCGCAGTTGTTGATGTACGGCGTGTAGCTCGTGCCGCAGGCGTTCGGGCCCAGCGGGCTGACCCAGGAGTGCGCGGCCGGGGTGGTGTTGTCGTACGTCACGTTCGCGCCGAAGTCCCGGTAGAACTGCACGAGGTCGTTGGACGAGCCGACGGTGACCGTCGTGTCGGCGGTGCCGTGGAAGACGTACACGCGGTGGCCCGACAGGTTCGCGACGTTGTCGATCGTGCCCTGCGCGGAGCGGGTGCGCGCCGTCTGCTCCAGCGAGGGCAGGTTCCGGCTCTGGACGTTGTACATGCACGCCAGCTCGGCCGTGGTGAGGCTGCCCTGGGCGCAGTGGTACGGGCCGCCCGCGAAGATTCCGGTGCCCTTGATCGTGCCGGAGTAGGCCACGTGGAGCTGGTCGGCCATGAAGCCGCCGGAGGACACCCCCGAGTCGTAGACGGCACTGACGTTGTAGCGGCCCAGCGTCGCGGCGTGGGCCGGTGCGGCGACCCCGGTGCCGAGCAGGGTGGTCGCCGCGAGTGCGACGGCGCCCCGGCGGAGGTGGCGCAGTACGGATCTCATTGGTGCTCCTTCCCGAAGGGAGGCCCGCTGGTCAGGGTGTCAGCGAGCAGCTGTTGGCGAGGTCCCCGGAGGTCGGCCTGGGCAGGGTCGCGCTGGGAGGCGGCGTGTGGCCGGCCGACCAGCCCTCCAGCGCGGTGAACGCGGCGCGGAAGCACGGGAGCATCGGCCGCAGCCGGTCGGGATACGTGTCGTACAGCCCGTCGACGTGGTTGCCGCCCGCGATCCGGTAGTAGCGGAACGCGCCCTCGTGCGGGCCGGCGTTCGTGCGGACCATGCGGGCGTACACGTCGCCGTCCAGCGCGATCGGCAGCAAGGTGTCGAGCGTGCCCTGGAGGGTGATCAGCGGCTTGCGGATCCGCCCGGTCAGCGACACGCGGGCGACGGCCCGGTGCACCGACCGGGGCCGGGCCGCGTAGTCGTAGTCGGCGTCGCAGGCGGGGGTGCCGCTCGCGCAGTACGGCGTGCCCGCCTCGGTGGCGCCGTCGTAGGAGGGGTCGAACTCCTCCCGGTAGATCCGCTGGGTCAGGTCCCAGTAGACCTGCTCGTGGTACGGCCAGAGGAACTCCGAGCCGGGCGCGAGGCCGGCGTCCAGCAGCGCCCGGTGCGCCCCGGCCGAGCCGGCGGCGTAGGCCGGGTAGTTCTTCAGCAGCGACGGCAGGTAGGTGAACAGGTTCGGGCCGTCCGCGCGGAACAGCGTGCCCTCCCAGTCCACGCCGCCGTCGTACAGCTCCGGGTGGTTCTCCAGCTGCCAGCGGACCAGGTAACCGCCGTTGGAGATCCCGGCCGCGTACGTCCGTGCGGGCGCCCGCCCGTACCTGCGGGCGACCACCGCCTTCGCCGCGCGGGCGAGCTGGGTCACGCGGGCGTTCCACTCGGCGACGGCGTCGCCGGGGCGCCGCCCGTCCCGGTAGAACGCCGAGCCGACGTTGCCCTTGTCGGTCGCCGCGTACGCGTACCCCTGGGCGAGCACCCAGTCCGCGATGGTGAAGTCGTTGGCGTACTGCGCGCGGTTCCCGGGCGTGCCGGTGACCACGAGCCCGCCGTTCCAGCGGTCGGGCAGGCGGATCACGAACTGGGAGTCGTGGTTCCAGCCGTGCGTGGTGTTCAGCGTCGAGGTGTCGGGAAAGTAGCCGTCGATCTGCGTGCCCGGAACGCCGGTGGGGTTGCGCGCCCCGGCCGGCTGCAGGCCCGCCCACTGCGCCGGGTCGCTGTGGCCGTCGGCGACGGTGCCGGCGGTGGTGAGGTCGGGCAGGCACGCGCCGACCTGATGGGCCGCGCCCGGCACGGCGATGTCGCACGAGCGCCCGGCGGAGGCCGCAGTGACCGGGGACGCGGTCACTGCGAGCCCGAGGGCCAGCGCGGCGAGGAGACGGGTACGCGGCATGGAGGCTCCCTGCGTCGTCGGCGCCCCCGAGAACGCCCGCAATCGTCGCCGCGCGGGCGGCCCGGGATCCATCGCCCGCCGCCACACTTTCGCGTCGCCGGACGTGTGCGTGACCCACATCAGCCACCGACGGCGGGGAGGATCCGGCGGCTGCGCCCGTGGTGACCGGGCCTCTATGGCGGGGACGGACGCCTCCCCGCGTCCGAATGTGTGGCCGCGGCACATGGTCGGCCACCGGGCCGCGTCCTAGGGTTCCCGGTCAACGAACGGTGTGGATACCGGCGTAACAACGGCGAACCAGGAGAGCGGATGGCAGCGGTTCTCTGCGCCCGGGGCCTGTCCAAGGAGTTCCGCGGCTTCCGCGCGGTCGACGACGTGGACCTCGACGTCCCCGAAGGCGGCGTGCACGCGCTCGTGGGCCCGAACGGCGCGGGAAAGACGACGCTGTTCAACCTGCTCACCGGTTTCCTGCGCCCGACGGCGGGTCGCGTCACGTTCGGCGAGCACGAGCTGGCCGGCCGGTCGCCCGAGCGGATCGCCCGCCTCGGGGTCGCCCGGTCCTTCCAGATCACGAGCCTGTTCGCGCAGCTCACCGCCCGGGAGCACGTCGAGCTGGCGTTGCAGGGCGGCACCGGGCTCGGCTGGCGGTTCTGGCGCTCGGACCAGCGGATGGGCCGGTTCGCCGGCCGCGCGCGGGACCTGCTCGCGCAGGTGCGGCTCGCCGACCTGGCCGACACGCACGCGGGCGCCCTCTCGTACGGGCACAAACGGGCCCTCGAACTGGCGCTGGCCCTCGCCCTGGACCCCAGGGTGCTGCTCCTGGACGAGCCGACCGCGGGCATGGGCGCCGAGGACGTCGACGCCACCGTCGAGCTGATCGGCCGGGTACGCGACGGCCGCACCGTCGTGCTGGTCGAGCACAACATGAACGTCGTCGCCTCGCTCGCCGACAAGGTCACCGTCCTGCAGTCGGGCCGGGTTCTCGCCGAGGGGCCGTACGCCGAGATCCGGCGCGACCCCCGGGTCGTCGCCGCCTACCTGGGAGACGCCGATGCTTCGGATTGACCGCCTGTCCGCCTGGTACGGCGAGGCGCGGGCCCTGCGCGAGGTGTCCCTGGAGGTCGGCGAGGGCGAGATCGTCACGCTGGTCGGCCGCAACGGGGCGGGCAAGACGACCCTGCTGCGCTGTGTCATGGGCCTGCACGCCCAGGCCGAGGGCACCGTGGAGTTCCTGGGCGCGGACGTGTCCCGCCTCGCCCCGCACCGGCGGGCGCGGCGCGGGCTCGGCTACGTCCCCGACGACCGGGGGATCTACGCCAACCTCTCGGTCGAGGAGAACCTCCTGCTGCCGCCGGTGGCCGGGCCGAAGCCGTGGTCGCTGGAGCAGGTGTACGACACCTTTCCCCGGCTGCGCGAACGGCGGCGTTCGCCGGGCACCAGGCTGTCCGGCGGCGAACAGCAGATGCTCGCGCTGGCCCGGGTCCTGCGGATGGGCGCGCGGCTCCTGCTGTGCGACGAGCCGACCGAGGGCCTGTCCCCGCTGATCGTCCAGCAGATCGGCGGGATCCTGCGCGACGTCAAGGACCAGGGGGTCACCGTCCTGCTCATCGAGCAGAACGTGCACTTCGCCGCCACCGTGGCCGACCGGCACTACCTGCTCGCCGAGGGCCGGATCGCCGAATCGATGGACAACGCCGAGGTCAAGGCACGCGAGCACGAGCTTCTCGGCTACCTCGGAATCTGAAGGAGAACGCGATGAGATCATTCGGCCGTACGGCCGCGCTGGCCGCCGGGGTGGCCCTGCTCGCCGCCGGGTGCAACGGCGGTCCCGGCGGAGGCGGCGGGAAGATCAGCGACGGCAAGATCGAGATCGCCGTGCTCAACGACCAGTCCGGCGTCTACGCCGACCTGTCGGGCAAGGCCAGCGTCGAGGCGGTCAAGATGGCGATCGCCGACTTCAAGGCCAAGTACGGCGGCAAGGCCGTGGCCAAGAAGATCGAGGTCACCACCGCCGACCACCAGAACAAGCCCGAGGTGGCGAGCTCCAAGGCCCAGGAGCTGTACGACCGGCAGCGCGCCGACGCCATCCTCGACGTGCCGACCTCCTCGGCGGCCCTCGCCGTGGCCGGCGTCGCCAAGACCAAGAAGAAGATCTTCATGGACATCGGCGCCGGCACGACCGCGCTGGAGGGCGCGCAGTGCAACAAGTACACGTTCCACTACGGCTACAACACCTACATGCTGGCGCACGGCACCGGCGACACCATTACCAAGGACGGCGCGAAGAACTGGTACATCATCTACCCGGACTACGCGTTCGGGCAGGACATGACCAAGAGCTTCAGCGCCGCCGTCAAGGGCGCCGGCGGCACGATCGTCAAGAACGACCCGACGCCGTTCCCCAGCGACAACTTCTCCACGTTCCTGCTCAAGGCGCCGGGGCTGAACCCCAAGCCGCAGGTGCTCGGCGCCATGCAGGCCGGCGGTGACCTGGTCAACCTCGTCAAGCAGTACAACGAGTACGGGCTGAAGAAGAAGGGCATCGGCCTGGCCATCGGGCTGATGTTCCTCACCGACATCCACTCGGTCGGCCCGGACGCGCTCGCCGGCACGAAGTTCTCCGACGCCTGGTACTGGAACGCGAGCCCCGACAACCGGGCGTGGGCCGACCGGTTCCTCGCCAAGACCGGCAAGCGGCCGACCTTCGCGCACGCGGCGAACTACTCCGCCGCCCTGGAGTACCTCGAGGCGGTCCAGCGCGCCGGCACCGACAAGTCCGACGCCGTGGTCAAGCAGCTCGAGGGCTACAGGTTCAACGACGTGTTCGCCAAGAACGGCACGATCCGCGCCCAGGACCACCTTCTCCTGCACGACGCCTACCTCGCCCAGGTCAAGCCGTCCTCGGAGGTCAAGGAGCCCTGGGACTACGAGAAGATCCTCAAGACCGTCCCCGCCGACCAGGCCTTCCAGCAGCCCGACGCGGCCTGCCGGCTCTGAGGGAGGTCCGATGCTGCAACAGGCGTTCGACGGCCTCGTCAGCGGCGCCTTCTACGCCCTGCTGGCCCTCGGGCTGGCGGTCATCTTCGGCATGCTCGGCGTGGTCAACTTCGCCCACGGCGCGTTCTACATGCTCGGCGCGTTCGGCGCGTACGTGCTGCTGGACGACGCGGGCGTCAGCTTCTGGATCGCGCTGCCCGTCGTGCCGATCGTGCTCGGCGTCGCCGGTGTGGCCGTCGAACGCCTGCTGATCCGCCGGCTCGCGGCGCTCGACCCGCTGTACAACTTCCTGCTCACCTTCGGGATCGCGCTCATCCTGCAGGACCTGGTCAAACGGGAGTACGGCGTGCAGTCGCAGCCGTACCCGCGCCCGTCCGCGCTGTCCGGCTCGGTGAACCTCGGGCTGTTCTCCTACCCGTCGTACCGGGTGTTCGTGCTCGGCGTCGCGGTCGTCGCCTGCCTGGTCGTCTGGTACGTGCTGTCCCGTACGCGGGCGGGGATGATCGTACGGGCGGCCACCGAACGGCCGGAGCTGACCCGCGCGCTCGGCATCGACGTCGGGCGGTGGGTCACCCCGGTGTTCGGTGCCGGGATCGCGCTGGCCGGGCTCGCCGGGGTGCTGGCCGCGCCGATGCGCGCGGTCAACCCGCTCATGGGATCGGACCTGATCATCGCGGTGTTCGCGGTGGTCGTGATCGGCGGGCTCGGCTCGATCTTCGGGTCGGTGGTGTCCGGCTTCGCGGTCGGCGTGCTCACCGCCGTGACCAACTTCTACGTGCCGTCGCTGTCGCAGACGCTGGTGTTCATCCTCATGGTCGTGGTCCTGCTCTGGCGGCCCGCGGGGCTGTTCGGACGCGAGGAGGGAGTCGCGTGATCCTCCGGAGGCTGGCCGCCCGGCCCGTCCTGCTCGCCGTCGGTCTGCTGGTCGCGCTCGCGCTGCCGTGGATCATCTATCCGCCGGTCGCGATGGACATGGTCTGCTGGGCGCTGTTCGCGGTGGCGGTCGACATCCTGCTCGGCTTCACCGGGCTGCTGTCGTTCGGGCACGCGGCGTTCTGGGGGAGTTCGGCGTATCTGACCGGGCTGATCGCCCTGCACAGCGGGCTGCCGTTCCCGGTCGCGGTGCTGGGCGGCGCGCTGGGCGCGGCCGTGCTGGCGGTGCCGATCGGCTGGCTGTCGGTGCGCCGCACCGGCATCTACTTCGCCATGGTGACGCTGGCGTTCGCGCAGATGGTCTACTTCGTGGCGAACCAGTGGCGCGGCCTGACCGGCGGGGAGAACGGGCTGCAGGGCATCCCGCGCGACTTCTTCGGCGTCGACCTGTCCGACCCGTTCTTCTTCTACTACGCGGGCCTGCCGATCGCCGTGCTCGGGCTGTGGTTCGCCTGGCGCGTGGTGCGCTCGCCGTTCGGCCGGGTGCTGGTCGCGGTGCGCGACAACCCGGCGCGCGCCCGTGCGCTCGGCTACCCGGTCGAGGCGTACAAGCTGCTCGCCTTCGTGCTGTCCGCCGCGCTGTCCGGGCTGGCCGGGGGACTGTTCACCATCGGGCACGGCTTCGTCTCGCTGGAGGAGGTCTACTGGACCACCTCGGGCCAGGTCGTGATGATGGTCGTCCTCGGCGGCATCGGCACTCTGTGGGGCGGGGTGATCGGCGCCGGTCTGATCGTCGAGCTGGGCGACTACCTGTCCACGGCCGGCTTCGAGGAGACCGGCATCGTCACGGGCACCGTGTTCGCGCTCACCGTACTGGTCTTCCGGCGTGGCATCTGGGGCACCGCCGCGTGGCTGACCACCGGGCGCCGCACCCGCGGGCGTGCCGTCGCCGAACCCTCCGCGGCCTCCGACGAGCGGGAGAACGGCGAACCGGTCAGGACGTGAGGCTGGCGCGCAGGCGGTGCAGGTGCAGCGCGAGCTGGATCTGCAGCGCCCGGTCGGCCTGCTGCCAGTCGGCGCCGATGAGCCGGCCGATCCGCTCCAGCCGCTGGGTGACGGTGTTGGTGTGGATGTGCAGGCGTTCGGCGGTGCGCGCGAGGCTGCCGCCGGTGCCGAAGTAGATCGCCATCGTCCGCGTCAGCGCCGTACCCCGGCGTTCGTCGTAGGCGATGACCGGGCCGAGCGTGCGTTCGACGAACGCGCCCGTGTCGCCGCCCTCGCCGATCAGCAGCCCGACGAAGCCCAGGCCGTCCGCGCTCGCGCCGTCACCCTCGCGGCCGAGGGCCAGCAGCGCGTCGGCGCAGCGCCGTGCCTCCTGGCGGGCCGTCGCGGCGCCGCCGGGCAGGGCGACCGGGCCGGCCGCGCCGGCGGTGGCGGGCAGGCCGAGCGCGGCACCGAGCTCCTTGGCGACGCGGGCGGCGGCCTCATCCGGGCGGTCGCCGGGCAGCAGCAGCACCACCTCGCCGGAGTAGGCGGTGCTGAGGCCGTGCTCGGCCGCGGAGAACGACGACGCCCAGAACGCCGCCTGCTCGCGCCGGCCCTGGTGCCGGGCGACGACGAGGACGTGGCCGGCGCTCAGGTCGACGCCCAGCCGGCGGGCGCGGGCGTCGAGCGCGTCCGGATCCGAGACGTGCCCGGCGACCAGGTCGTCCAGCAGCTCGCCCCGCACCCGGCCCTCGACCTCGGTCATGTTGCGGCGGAACAGCAGCAGCAACGCCATGACCAGCGCGGCACGCTCCAGGATCCGCTCGTCGGCGTCGGCGATGTCACCGGCGGCGTGCAGCGCCAGCGTGCCGAGCACCTCCGCGCCCGCGCCGATCGTGATGACGCGCAGGTCGCCGCGCCGGGCCGTACGGCCCAGCGTGCGTGCCCGTGTGATCAGATCCTCGTCCACCCGATCGACCCGGCCGACCTCCGCGAGGCGGCGGCCGTCGGCGTCGAGCACGACGAGTGAACCGCCGAGGATGTCGGTCACCACCGACGCGACGTCCTCGACCCCGCCGCCCCGTACGACCAGGTCCGTCATGCGGTCGTGCGCCCGTGCGGCCCGCTCCACCGCGTCGCTGTGCACCCGCGCGGCCTCGCTCGCCGCGCTCAGCTCCTCCAGCGTGACGCGGGTCTCCTGGAGCAGGCGTGCGTTGTCGATCGCGACCGCGGCGTGGGCGGCCAGCGAGCACAGCAGTGCCACCTCCTCCTGGGCGTAGGAGCGTTCGGCCCGGTCGGCGGCGAACAGCACCCCGATGACCCGGTCGCCGAGCCGCATCGGCACGCCGAGAATGCCGACGAGCCCCTCCTCGGTGACCCCGCCGTCGATCGACCCGGTGTGCCGGAACCGCCCGTCGGTCAGGTAGCCGGAGCTGGCGTACGGCGCGCCGGTCTGCGCGACCAGCCCGCCGAGCCCGGCGCCGAGCGGCAGCCGGAGCGTCTGGAAGGCCCGCGAGATGGAGCCGTCGGTGACGCGCATGTACGTGTCGCCGCGGCTCGGGTCGTTCAGCGTCATGTACGCGACGTCGGCGCCCAGCAACTGCCGCGCCCGGCGCACGATGGCGTTCAGCACCGCGTCCAGGTCGCGCAGGCCGGCCAGGTCGCTCGCGGTCTCGAACAGCGCGGACAGCTCCACCTCCCGCCGCGCCCGCCGCGCCATCAGCGCGCGTACGCGCAACGCGGCCGTCTTGGCCTGTTCCAGCTCGGCGAGGGCGGCGGGGGAGGCACCGGCGGCTCTCGCCTCGGCGACCGGGGTCTCGAAGTCGACCGCCGGCGCCTCGCGGGCGAGCAGTTCGAAGAAGATCCGCGTGTTCACGAGGAGGGTCCGGATTCGGGGAGGCAGTGCGTCGGAGTGGGGGTCAGGGCGCCTGGGAGCAGCGCGTCCGGGGCGGTGCGTTCGGAGGCGGTGGATCCGGAGTCGAGGGTCAGTGCGCGGTCCAGCCTCCGTCGATCGGCATCGACGAGCCGGTGATGAACGCCGCCTGCTCGGAGCACAGGTAGGCCACGACGTCGGCGACCTCGGCGGGTTCGAGCAGCCGCTTGATCGCGGCCGGCTCCAGCATGACCTGCTCGACGACCTCCGTCTCGCTGAGGCCGTGCGCGCGGGCCTGCGCGGCGATCTGCTTCTCCACCAGCGGTGTCCGGACGTAGGAGGGGTTGACGCAGTTGGAGGTCACGCCGTGCTCGGCGGCCTCGAGCGCGATCACCTTGGACATGCCCTCGATGGCGTGCTTGGCCGTGACATAGGCGACCTTGTACGGCGAGGCGACGAGCCCGTGCACCGAGGAGACGTTGACGATGCGGCCCCAGCCCTGGGCGTACATGCCGGGAAGGAGCCGGCGGGCCAGGCGGAAGGGCGTCTCCACCATGAGCCGCTGGATCCGCGCGAACTCCTCCGGCGGGAACTCGTGCACCGGCGCCACGTGCTGGAGACCGGCGTTGTTGACGAGGATGTCGGCGGTGAGATCCAGGGTGTCCACGACGTCCGGTTCGGACAGGTCGGCCACCCGGTACTCGCCGCTCGCCTCGCTCGCCGCCTCCTTCGCCCCGTCGGCGCTGACGTCCACCACGATCACATGCGCGCCCGCCTCGGCGAGCCTCCGCGCACACGCACGCCCGATGCCGCTCGCCCCGCCGGTCACCACCGCGGTCCGGCCGGCCAGGTCCCCGGGCTTCGCCGTCTCACCACTCATGCCAGCGAACCTAGACCGGTTGCCCCGGCCACTCCACAGGGGGAGTCTCCATGACTCGGGACCGATCGATGTGGTAGAGCACATGCCGCGCCCCCCGCGAGCTCCACAAGAACGCGCCCGGTGCCGGGACGCTTCCCGCCTCCCCGGTCAAGCGCCGAGAACGACCTGGGGACGGCTTCCCGCTCGCGCTTCGCGCGCGGGGTGGCGGGTGGTCAGCGGCGGGTCGGGCGGGACAGCGGCGGCGTCGAGATTACGGGGACGGTCGAGCCGACGGTCAGCAGCAACCGGCCCGCGATCGTGGGCAGGCCCGCCCTGGTGGCGCAGTTCCGGGGCCGGGAGGCGAACATCGTGAAGGCCGCGCTCCACTTCCGCCCGCGGAACTCCCCGTCGGTGACCGTGCCCTTGACCGCGGCCACGCTCCGGTCGCCGTCGACCGACACCACCGAGCTGAAGGACATCGTGCTGGTCCGGCCGTTGTTCCAGACGACCTTCCGAGTGCCGGAGTACTTGCCGGAGACACAGGAGAGCCGGCCGGTGGCGTGGAAGGTCGACCATGCGGCGGTGATGTTCGGGTCCGCGCTGGAGGCGCACCGGGTGAGAGTGGACGTGCCGTGAATGGTGATCTCCTGCGGCCCCGTCGTCAGCCCGGGGGAGTAGGCGACGGTCTGCGAGCCGCCGCAGGCGACCGTGCTCACCGCCTGCCGCAGCGCGTGGGCGCGGCCCGTACCCGCGCGGGCCGCCTGCGCGTGGGACGTTCGCGGGCGGGATGTGGCGCGGGCGGCGTCCGGGGCGAGCGTGGCGGTGAACAGCGCGGCTCCGGCCATCGTCATGACCGTGGGAAGGAATGGGGAGGAGCCGGGCCAGGGCCTGCGAACCAGCATTTCTTCTCCTTACCGCGGCGACGCCACCGCGCCTGTCGTCCGGGTCCGCCGACGAAATTGCGCGTTGCCCACTGTCACATGTCGATTACTGACAGTCAACGAAATCTGTTGCGGAGGCCAGGCCGGTGTCGCATGATCAACGGTCCGAAGTGGCGCGTTCTGGTCGGTATCCGGGCGTCTTGATCATGTAGCCATCGCCGTACGCTGCGGCGTTTCGGTGGTCCGGCGTCATGATCGGCACCGCTCGGGAAGCGTGCGGCCGGCGGAAACCATGGCGATCTCTCGTCTTCGCGCGCGGGCGAATGGCCGGTGCGCCGGGCGATTTCCACTCTTCGTAGCCGATGATTACCGAGAGTAGTATGCCGCCTGATGATTACGGACCCGCGCACGGACGCCGCCCACGGACACCGTTGGGTGCTGTGGCTGTTCATGGTGGTGGGTGTCGTGATCCATTCGAGTCTGTGCCCGCCGAACGTCCACGCCGGAGTGCTGAGCGCCACGACGCGGGCCTGCGTCTCGTCGGCCTTCGACGCGCCGCCGCCCGCCGAGCGGAACCGCGGCGAGACGCCGGACACCGACAGCGTCGCCGACGCCGGCCACCCGTGCGCGCCGGCTCCCCGCCCGCACCACCACCCGCCGTGCGGCGTCATCAACCACCGCGGCTCGGCGCAGCAGCAGCGCGCTCTCGGACCGTGGCACGCCGGGGCGGTGTCGTGGTACCTGCCGGCCGCAGCGGACACCGGCGCGACCGCCCGGCCGGCGAACGGACGTCCGGGCGAACGCCGGTCGCGTCCGTCCGCGGCGCGGTCGGGCGCCGACCTGCGGATCGATCTGTGCTCCTCGCGTACGTGACGGCGCCGGCGCACCCCTGACACACCGCGACGCGTGGTCCGGCCGCTCCGAGCCGCCGTGACCTCTCATCCTCGCGCGCGTGTCCGCGGGTTCGCGCCCACGGTGATCTGCCAGCACGTCCTGCCGGATTCCAGGAGCGCAGCGAATCATGAAAGAAGAGCCGCACATCATCCTTCAGACCTGGCCCTTCAACTGCCTGACGTGCCAGCACGCCTGGGAGAGCGTGTACGAGGCGTGGCACGCCGACGACGGCCGCGGCGGCCAGGTGGTCACCTGGCGCTACAAGGGGACGGCGAGCATGCCGCCGTGGATCGAACCGTCCTGCCCGTCCTGTTCCAGCCTGCGGGTGAAGACGCTCCCGCCCGGTTCCCGCCCGCCCGCCGACGCGGAGAAGAACGAGGCGCCGATCGTCCCACGGCAGCGAAGACCCTGACCCCGGACATCCGCCGGCCGCTCGCCGACGTCGCCACGACGATCTGGATCGCGACCGCCGTTCGGGAGAGCCGCCCCGGAGAGTCGCTCCGGGGTGGGGAGCGGCGCGTTCGGAGGATGCCGGCCGGGCGGCGGTGGTTCGGATGGTGGTTCGGACGGTGGTCCGCCTCGGGGGTTGCGCGGACCGGCGGACACAGGCGATCATCGGAGCATGATCTCCAACCGAAAGGGCGGCGACGCCCTCGCGCGTTGACCGCGCCCGCGCGGCGCCATGACGCCGCTGCGCCTCTCGTCCGTGTCCGTGGCAAGGACGCGCACGACCGCTGGCAGGAAGCTCTCAAGATCCGGCAGGAGTGGCTCGACCACGGCCTGTCCACTCAGCCGGCCGACCGCCGGGCCGCCGAGGACAGCCTGACCGCCATCTACGCCAGGATGTCACGGCCAAGGCCCCGGTTCACCTGGGTCGAATCTCCACATCAGGCGATCCCGCTCGTCGCCGGTCTGCCCACGCTCGACCGGCTCTACGAGCGGATTCGCGATCCTCGTCCGCAGGGGCCACCACCGCCGGCCAGTGATCTGGCCGTGGTCGTGTCCCGGCTGCGCGCCGCGCTCAGTGCCGGGGTCTCCCATCCGGACCCTGAGCTGTCCGCGACGCGGAAGGGCAAGGAACCCTGGCCCGAACTGCCACCGCTGGAGGCGTTCGGGATCGGCGTGCCTTTGGGCGTCGTACTGCATCAGGGCATCCGTACCGCGCTCCATCGGAGCCTCGCGCAGGGGTTCCGCAGGCCCGTTCTCAACACACTGGCCGGCGGCCGGCCCGTCCCGGTGTGCTGGTACGGGCAGCAGGACGCGGCGTGGATCGCGTACTACGACGCCCTGCACCGGCTCGGACTGGCCAGGTACGGGCCGGACGCGCTCGACCACTTCGGCCGCTGGGCCGCACTGGCGCGTTCCTGCGGCTGGTGGTGGCCGGGCGAGGACGTCTGCGTCGTCGTGGAACGCCCGGCGCTGGTCCACACCGAACCGGTCCCCGGAACCTGGCACGACGAGGTCCGGCTCCGGCGCGGTGGCGTCCGCTACCGCGACGGCTGGCATCCGCTCCTGGCATGACCCACCGGCGGGCCGGGACGAGATCACGTCCCGGCCCGCCGCACCCGGCTCCTCCCCATCGTCAGGTCGGCGTCGGGGCGCGGGCATAGGTCTTCCGGGGGAGGCCCAACTCGTCGATCGCGACGGCGCGGTGCTCGGCCATCGAGCGGTTCGCGGCGGCGCCGACCAGCACGCCGGCGATTCCGTCGGAGAAGCCCGCGCGGCGGTGCAGCGGGTCCGGGGCGGCGTCGCGGAACACGTCGTCGAGCAGCCGGTCGTCGCCTCCGCCGTGCGCGCCACCGCCCTCGGGGATCGCGATGCGTTCGGCCCGTGACCAGTGCCGCTGGAGGATCAGCTCGGTGCCGGGCCGGCGGCACCCGGCCTCGCCGTCGGTGTGATCGGGTGCGGCACTCGGGTCGAGGGCGGGCCGGCGCGGCCGGCCGAGGACGTCGTTCGCCGACTCGGGCAGCACCGCGGCGCGCTCGCACACGTTCAGCTCCAGGCGTCCTTCGGTGCCGTTGAACGCGACGCGGTACCCCTCCCAGGGGGAGTGCGCGTTCAGCGAGTACGCCAGGGCCGGCCCCCGCTCGTACCGGACGAGGACCGCCATGTTGTCCTCGATGTCGATGTCCGGGGAGAAGACGTCGCCGTCGCGGACATAGCCGTCCTCCTCGCGCGCTCGCCCGTACAGGGCCGAGAGTCGCGGGCTGGCGTCGAGGTCGAGGGCGAACGGGTCGTCGGGCGGGGCGCCGTGCTCGCGCCGGGCCCGGCCGACCGGCCCGTCGGGGCCGTAGAACCGCAGGGCGCCGAGGGCGAAGACGGTCTCCGGCAGGTCGTCCAGCCACCAGCCGACCAGGTCGAAGTGGTGCGTCGCCTTGTGCACCAGCAGGCCGCCGCTGTTCGCCTTCCGCCGGTGCCAGCGCCGGAAGTAGTCGGCGCCGTGCACGGTGTCCAGCACCCACTCGAACACCACCGAGGTGACCTGGCCGATCGCGCCCTCCATGAGGAGGCGCTTGACCTCGGAGTTCCGGGGGGAGTAGCGGTAGTTGAAGGTGACGACGAGTTCCCCATCGGAGCGCAGCGCGGCCTCGGCGATCCGGCGGCAGCCGTCGGCGTCGGTCGTGAGCGGCTTCTCGCAGATCACGTCGCAGCCCCGGTCGAGGGCCGCGGTGACGTACCGCGCGTGCGTGGCGTCCACCGTCGCGACGATCACCGCGTCGGGCCGCTCGCGCTCCAGCATCGTCTCGAAGTCACCGGTGTCGTACGCCGGCGGCTCCCCGCCGCCACCGTACGCGTCGGCGTACAGGCGCTGGTAGTACGCCATCCGCGTACGGTTGGTGTCGCACAGGGCGACGGGGACTCCGGCGTCGCGGTGTGTTCCGATGAGCGCCGCGAAGTACATCTCGGCACGATGGCCCGTCCCGACGAGCGCATACCGCCGGCGACCGCGATCGGTACGGCCCGCGTGTGTCATCCCGTCTGTTCCCTTCCGGCGCCGGGGCGGGCGGCGGTCCGCGGGCCGCCGCCCGGAGGCACCCTCAGCTCGTCGCGGACTTCACCTGGTCGATGTACTCCTGCACCGCCTTCGGGACCGAGACGCGGTTGAAGAGCACCTCCTCGTTGATCCGGCTGAGGATCTTCTCCACGTCGCCCGCGCCCTTCGGCGGCAGCGCCGGGGGCGGCGCGAGCTCCGGGGTGATCTCCTTGACGAAGGTCGCGGACTTCTTGTCCGCGGGACTCAGCTGCCCGGTGATCTGGTCACGGAGCCGGGTGTTGATCGGCAGGCCGCGGTCGCTCAGCTGGAGCCTGGCGGCCTCCGGGTCGTTGATCAGGAAGTTGACGAACTGCGCCGCCTCCTCGGGGTGCTTGCTCCGGGCCGAGAGCGACCAGAACATCGCGGGCTTGAGGAAGGTGCCGGGCTTGGCGGCCTGTGACTCACCCGGCATGCGCCGCAGCTCGAGCGAGGCCTTCGAGTCGGCGGACAGGGCGCCCAGCTGGTTGGTCCACCAGAAGCTCGACGCGCCCTTGTTCGTGGCGAGCAGCGACTGGTCGATGCCGCCGGACCAGGTCTCGTGCGTCACCGACGCCGACGGCTCCGCCTTGGTGTCGCGCATCTTCACGATGAGGTTGAACCACTCCGTGAGCGTCTGGACCGACATGCCCGGCTTGCCGTCGGGGGTGAACAGGTCCTCGCCGTGCTGGCGGGCGAACACCTGGAGCCCGCCGTCGTAGTAGCCCATGTCCTCGGTGCCGTGGACGGCGCCCTTGGTCGCCTGGGTGATCTTGGCCGCGGTGTTCACGAAGTCGTCCCAGGACCAGGTCTTGTCGTCGGGGAGGGTGACCCCGGCCTGCTTGACGAGAGTGGGGTTGACCACGAGCGCGAACGCGTTGACCCCGGTGGGGATCGCGTACGTCTTGCCGTCGAGCCGCCCGGTCGACATGGCCGACCTGTCGAGCTCCGAGTCGTTGATCACGCTGGGGATGAAGCGCTTGAGGTCGGCGAGCGCGCCGCGGTCGGCGTACTCGTGCACGTAGCGGAAGTCCTGCTGGATGATGTCGGGCGTGTTGCCGCCCGCGACCGTCGTGGCCAGCCGGTCCCAGTAGTCGTCCCACCCGGTGTACGTCGGGCTGATGACGATGTTCGGATGCGACTTCTCATACAGCGCGATGAGCTTCTTGGTCGTCGCGTGCCGGGTGTCACTGCCCCACCACGTCATCGTCAGGTGGATCTTTCCGTCCGAGCCCGACCCTCCGCCGCAGGCGCTCAGGGCCAGGGCCAGGGCGAGCGGCACCGCGAACACTCTTAAACGCCGGCCCCCTCGGCGGACGCCTCGAGGTTTGTGGAACACGGGGGTTCTCCTTTCTCGGTTCACTTGAACCCGGTTGTCGCGATGCCGCGCACGAGGTACCGCTGGCCGGCGAGGAAGAATCCGAAGACCGGCGCCAGGGAGACGATCGACATGGCGAAGACCGGTCCCCACGGTGTCTGGCTGGTGGCGTCGACGAAGGTCCGCAGGGCGACCGGAACGGTGTACATCTTCGGGTCGGTGAGGAACACCAGCTGGTGGAAGAAGTCGTTCCACGTCCAGATGAAAGTGAAGATCGCGGTCGTCGCCAGCGCCGGTTTCGAGAGCGGCAGAATGATCCGGAAGAAGATTCCGAAGTGTCCGCAGCCGTCGATTCTGGCGGCCTCGTCGAGGTCCCGGGGGAGCGACCGGATGAACTGCACCATCAAGAAGACGAAGAACGCGTCGGTGGCGAGCAGCTTCGGCACGATCAACGGCAGGTAGGTGTTCAGCCAGCCGAGCTTGGAGAAGAGGATGTACTGCGGCACGATCACGACGTGGATCGGCAGCATGATCGTGCCGAGCATCAGCGCGAACCACATCTTCTTTCCCCGGAACTCCAGCCGCGCGAAGGCGTAGGCCGCCGCCGAGCAGGCCAGCAGGTTCCCCGCGATCGCCCCGGTCACCACGATCAGCGAGTTGACGATGTACCGGCCGAAGGAGGTGCCGTTGGCGGTCCACCCGTCGGCGTAGTTCTTCGTGGTGTAGCTCTTCGCGAACAGGCCGGGGTGGCTGAAGATGTCGGACGTGTGCTTGAAGGAGCCGGCCAGCATCCAGATCAGCGGATACAGCATGACGATGCCGAAGAGGATGAGTCCCGCGTGCGCCAGCACCCGGGGACGCCGGGACCGGGATCGCCGCGTCGTGACGCTACTCGTCGCCATAGAACACCCAGAATTTCGAAGCGAAGAAATTGATCGCGGTGAGCGCCGCCACGATGAGCACGAGAACCCAGGCGAGCGCCGCCGCGTATCCCATGTCGAAGCTGCCGAATCCCTTCTGGTAGATGTACAGCGTGTAGAAGAGCGTCGAATCCGCCGGCCCTCCCTCGCCTCCGCTGACGATGAACGCCTGGGTGAAGCTCTGGAACGCGTGGATGAGCTGGAGGACCAGGTTGAAGAAGACGATCGGCGACAGCAGCGGCAGCGTGATCCGGGTGAACCTCCGGATCCGGCCCGCGCCGTCCAGCGCCGCCGCCTCGTAGTACGTGCGCGGAATCTGCCGCAGCCCCGCCAGGAAGATCACCATCGGCGCGCCGAACGTCCAGACGTTGAGCACGATCAGCGACCCGAGCGCGAACCGTGGATCGGACACCCACCCGGGCAGGTCATGCAGGCCGACGTGCCCGAGTAGCCCGTTCACCAGGCCGTCCGTTCCGAACATCTGCCGCCACAGCACGGCGACGGCGACACTCGCGCCGAGCAGCGACGGCAGGTAGTAGACCGACCGGTAGAGCGCCAGTCCCCGGATTCCCCGGTCGAGCACCACGGCCAGCGCCAGCGCCAGCGCGAGTTGCAGCGGCACCGAGACGCCGACGTAGATGAAGGTCACCTTGAGCGCGTGGTAGAAGCGCGCGTCGCCGAACATGCGGCGGTAGTTCTCCAGCCCCGTCCACTCCGGCGCGTTGATCAGGTTGTACTTCGTGAACGACAGGTAAACGGAGGCCAGCAGCGGCCCCAGCGTGATGAGGAACAGGCCCGCGAACCACGGCGCCAGGAAGAAGTAGTGCGCGTAGCGCTCCGAGAAGGAACGTCGCGGACGGCTGCCGCGCCGCGCACGGCCGTGCCGCTCGCCCGGTGGCGCGGCGGGTGGGTCCCCGTGGCCTTCGCCCCCGTCGGCCAGCAGGGTCGTCGGGGGATCGTGTGTCTCGGGCACGGCCGGCCCCTTCGATCGACCTGTGGGTAAACGTTTGCCAGAGAAACCCGGCAGGCGTGGCGTGTCAAGCCCCTGAAATGTCACCGTCCGGCATCTATTCGCCGATCGCCCGTCTGAAGTGCCGCTCTACCAGCGGAAACGTCACCGCGAGTAAAAGGCCGCCATTCGCCGCTCGATGTGACCGGTGACGGCAAACGCTTTCCCATCTCCGCTCCGCGACCTATGGTGAGCCCGTGCCCGAACGACTCCCGCCCCCCGCCGGCCCGCCCTCGGCCGGGCCCGTTCCCGGCACGCCCGTACGCGTCTTACTGGCCGGGGTGTACGGGCACGGGCGGACGCATGTGCGCAACCTCGGCCGCCTCGTCCGCGCCGGCGCGGTCACGGTGGCGGGCGTGTGCGACCCCAGGCCCGTGAGCGCCGACACCCTTGCGGGCCTCGGCGATCCTCCGTGGAGCGGCGACCTGACGGACCTGCTGGTCCGCACGCGGCCCGACGTCACGGTCATCTGCACGCCGATCCACACCCACGCCGACCTGGCGGTGGCGGCGATGGAGGCCGGCTCGCACGTGCTGCTGGAGAAGCCGCCCGCTCCCGGCCGCGCCGAGTACGACCGGATCGCACGCACGGCGGAGCGTACGGGGCGCGCCTGCCAGGTCGGGTTCCAGGACCTGGCGTCGTCGGCGCTCCCGGCGATCGCCCGGCTGGTCGACGACGGTGTGATCGGCGAACCGCTCGGGATCTCCGGGGCCTGCGCGTGGGTACGGCCGGCGCACTACTTCACCCGGTCGCCGTGGGCCGGCCGGCGCGCGATCGGCGGACGGCCCGTGGTCGACGGCGCGCTGACCAATCCGTTCGCCCACGCCGTGGCGTCCGCGCTGCGCCTGGCCCGCGCCACCGCTCCCGCCGACCTGGCGCGCATCGAGGTCGAGCTGTACCGGGCGAACGCCATCGAGTCCGACGACACCTCCTGCGTCCGCGTGCACACCCGGCACGGCACGCCCGTCACCGTCGCGGCCACCCTGTGCGCGGCGGCCGACCACGACCCGCGCCTCGTCGTGCACGGCACCCGCGGTCGCGTCACGCTCTTCTACAAGCGCGGCGAGGTCAGGCTGGAGGCGGGCGGCGCGCGGGAGACCGCTCTGTACCCCCGTACCGACCTGCTGGAGAACCTGATCGCGCACGTGGCCCGGCCGGACGCCGTCGAGCTCCTCGTCCCGCTGCGCGCCACCGGCGCGTTCACGGCGGTCGTGGAGGCCGTCCGCACCGCCCCGGACCCGGCCGAGATCGGCGAGCCGCACCGCGTACGGCTCGCCGACGAGCACGGGGACCGGTTCGTCGTCTCCGGCATCGACGACCTGGTGACGGCCTCCGCGGCGGATCTGGCGCTGTACTCGGAGCTGCACGCCCCGTGGGCGGTCGCGCCCACCACCTACGGCGGTACGCCGCCCGCCGCCACGACCGCCGTGAGGGAGGCCGGGTGAGCGAGCGAACACGAAGGCACGGCGGCGTTCCGCTCACACGAAGGAGGCCACGTGACTGAGCCGGCGACGCTCCGCGTGGGCGGCACGACCGTCGCCCGGTACGACGACGGCGACGGGCTCGATCCGCAGCTGGTCCCGCGTCCCCACCTCCACCCCGTGCGCACCCTCGACGGCATCACGGTGACCGACGCGTGCCCGGCGGACCACCGGTGGCACCTCGGCGTGTCCGTCGCGATCCAGGACGTGGACCGGACCAACTTCTGGGGCGGTCGCACGTACGTACGGGACCGCGGCTACCAGTGGCTCGACGACCACGGCCGCGTCGTCCGCGGCGCATGGCTGGAGCGCACCCCGGACCGCCTGGAGGAACGCCTCGACTGGGTCGGCCGGGACGGCTCGGTGCTGCTCGCCGAACACCGCGTGCTGCGCGCCTCCGCCGCGCCGGTGCCCGGGGCCTGGCGGCTCGATCTGGCCTTCACCCTGCGCAACGTCACCGGCCGCCCGATCGAGCTGGGCAGCCCGGCCACCAACGGCCGCGATCGGGCCGGGTACGGCGGCTTGTTCTGGCGGCTGCCCGCCCACGACGGCTCGCTCGGCGTCTTCACCGCCGACGCCTCGGGGGAGGAGGCCGTGCACGGCACGGTCTCCGGCTGGATCGCGGCGACCGCGGCCGACCCGGACGGCCGGGAGTGGTCGGTCGTCATCGAGCACGGCGACGGTCCGTCCGCGCGGGATCCCTGGTTCGTCCGCGTGGCCGGCTACCCGGGGATCGGCGCCTCTCTCGCGTGGGCGACCCCCGTGTCCCTCGGCCCGGGCGGCGAACTGCGGCGCGCCTTCGGAGCCGTTATCGTGAACGCGAGAGCCGTGGACACCTCTCAAGTGGAGCTGTGGTTGCGGCGGGCCCGGCTCTGATGCCCGCCTCGGGCCGGAACGAAGGACGGGGAATGACCTGGCAGGGGCCGGCCACGCTCGCCATGGTCGCGGCGGAGGCCAACGTCTCGGTCGCCACGGCGTCGCGGGTGCTCAACGGCGAACGCAGAGTCGGCGAGCCGCACCGGTCCCGCGTGCTGCGCGCCGCCGAGCGGCTCGGCTACCTGCCGAACGCCCTGGCCCAGGCCACCGCGCGAGGGGCCAGCAACCTCGTGGGGCTGATCGTCCATGACGTCGCCGACCCGTACTTCTCCACCATCGCCGACGGCGTCGTACGGGTCGCCGAGGAGCGCGGCTTCGTGGTCATGCTCGGCAGCACCCACCGGATCACCGAGCAGGAGCTGAAGTACGTCACGACGCTGCACTCCCAGCGCGCGCAGGCGATCATCATCGCGGGCAGCCGTACCACCGATCAGGCGTACCTGGCGAGGCTGAACAAGGAGCTCGACAACTTCCGTGGAGGCGGCGGCCGGGTCGCCGTGATCAGCCAGAACCGCCTCGGCTCGCACACCGTGCAGCCGCTCAACCGCGCCGGCGCGCGTGATCTGGCCGAGGCGCTGTTCGACCTCGGGCACCGCCGTTTCATCGTGCTCGCCGGGCCGAAGAACCTGACCACCTCGGCGGACCGGCTGGCCGGGTTCCTCAACGGACTGGCGCGGCGCGGCGTCGCCCGCAAGTCCGTCCAGGTGCTGCACGGGGCGTTCACCCGGGACGGCGGGTTCGAGCTCGGCAGCCGTGTCGCCGAGCAGGACATCGGGGGAGCGTGCGTGTTCGCGACCAACGACGTGATGGCGGTCGGCGCGATGGCGGCCTTCCGGGCCCGTGGCATCGCCGTGCCGGACGACGTCGCGGTGGCCGGCTTCGACGACATCGCGACGCTGCGGGATCTCGTCCCCTCCCTGACGACTGTCCGTCTGCCCCTCGAGGAGATGGGCGTCCGCGCCGCCGAGCTGGCGCTGGACACCGCCGGGCGCTCCCCGCGGGTGATCTCCGTACGCGGCGAGGTCGTCCTGCGGGAGAGCACCCGCCCGCGCTGATCACACCGGCGGGTCTCAGGTGAACGTGCTCAGGTCCCCGATGACGCCGATGACGCCGAACAGCAGGCCACCGGCCGTGAATATCACCCCGTGGAACGTACCGCTGCCACCCGCGCCGGCCTGCCGGGCCTTGGCCGGATCCGCGGGATCGTAGAGCACCGGCAGGGAGGCGCCCACGCGTGCGGGCGCCGGGTTGGCGGCGAACGGGCTCGCGGTCTCGACGATCCGGCCGTCCACCGTGGTGAAGCGCAGTACCGGGCGATAGACGACCGACCGGGTGCTGGACGAGGAGCTCGATGAGTACTCCGTGCGGAGCGCCGTGACCGTTCCCGGCACCCGCACGGCGGTGTGCAGGAACCGCCGGTGCTCCAGCACCGTGCGGATGCCGGAGACGACGAAGATCGCACCGATCAGGGTGAAGATCGGGAAGAGCAGGTAGTGAAACGCGCCGGTCATCCGATTCTCCGTTCGGTGCCGGCCCTCGACTCGACGACGGCGACCCGGCCGTAGGCCCTCACCGCGGCGGCCAGCGGCTCCGGGGCGACTCGGCCCGCCCCGAAGGTCCGGCGCACCTGCATCGCGTTCGGATCGCCCGGATCGTAGACGACACTGTCCATCCCGTCGGGCAACGGGGCTCCGTGGTGCAGCCGCAGGCCGACCTCGACGGCGGGAGACGGTCCGCTCTGGGCGACGGGCAGCACGATCACGACCTCCCGGATCGACGTCCAGGGCACGCTGACCTTGTCGAGGCCGAGGCCGTCGGGCCCGGCCCGCAGCGCCGGGGCCGGCCGAACCGCCCTGAAGACGCCGTAGCCGACGAAGCAGAGACCCACCAGCGCGAACAGGGCCGGGGCGTGCACGACCCGCGTCGTGAACAGGTACCAGCCGGCACCGAACACCACCGCGACCGGCAACTCCAGGATCCAGCGCGAGGAGCGCTCACGGACGACGTACGGCCGGAGCGGTTCGAGGGGACGGGACGGTGTGGCAGGGTCTGGGAACGTCACGGCGACGACCTCCTCCACTGGATCCGACGCTCCGCGCCCCGTCCTGGTTTCGCGAATGCGCCGACCGTCACGCGCGGCCGGCGTACGAGTCCTGCGCGAGGCGGAGCATCTGCAGCGCCTGGGGCGCGGGGTCGGCCGCGGGAAGCGCGATCGCCATGGACGTCGTGGGCGCCGGCCGGGCCAGGTGCCGGTAGACGATGCCCGGCAGGGTCATGTTGGAGGTGCTTTCGGGCACGATGGAGATTCCCAGGCCACAGGCGACCATCGAGATCAGGGCGTGATCGTTGCTGGCCTCGTAGGCGATGTCCGGGCTGAACCCGGCCGCGGCGCACGCCGAGGTGATGGTGTCGAAGGCGTCCGGGGCGGCGTTGCGGGGGAACATCACGAACGCCTCGCCCGCCAGCCGGACCAGGGGCACACGTCGCCGTTCCGCGAGCGGGTGGCCGGCCGGGAGCGCCGCCATGAGCGGTTCGCTGAGGATCGGGATGACCTGGACGCCGGGGATCTGCTGGCTGACCCGGGAGAACCCGATGTCGATGTCTCCGCGGATCAGCGCGTGGCACTGCGGCGCGGCCTCCATCTCATAGACCAGCGGAAGCACCTCGGGATGGTGGGTGCGGAACCCGGGGAGCAGGTGGAGGAGAACACCGGAGAACCCCGACGCGACGCATCCGATCCGGAGGGCGCCACCGTGGTCGGTCCCGACGTTCTGGGCGACCCGCCGGACCTCGTCGGCCCGGGCGAGCAGCCGGCGCGCCTCATCGAGCAGCGCCGATCCGGCGGGCGTCAGCTGCACGCTGCGTGAGGTACGGTCCAGCAGCCGGATGCCGATCTCCGCCTCGAGCTTGGCGATCTGCTGGCTCAGCGGCGGCTGCGCCATGCGCAGCCGGGCCGCCGCACGGGTGAAGCTCAGCTCCTCGGCGACGGCGACGAAGTAGCGGAGATGGCGGAGCTCCATCGGCCAAGCATACGAATCAAGTATCGGTCCCTCAATATTTCCATATTGGACGTATCACTTGGCGCTCGCGTTCACTGAAGACGCGGACGCACCCCGTGACGTGCGCCTTCGCCGCTCGGATCACCTGGAGGAGGCCTGCCCCCATGGCCGTGAACCGGATCCCTCTCGACGACGTTCCCATGTGCCGATTCCACCTGCGCGTCACCGCGGTCACGACGGGCGGAATGTTCATCGACGGCTACATCCTCGGCATGATCGGCATCGCCCTGGCGGTCTGGGGGCCGCAGGTCGGCATGAGCGCGCTGTGGGAGGGCCTGATCGGTGCCTCCGCGCTCGCCGGGATCTTCCTCGGCGCCCTGGTGTTCGGCGTGATCACTGACCGGGTCGGGCGCCAGACCATGTACACCGCCGACCTCATGGTGTTCGTCGTCTGCTCGGCGCTGCAGTTCTTCGTCGCCGCGCCGTGGCAACTGGCCGTCGTACGCCTGCTGATGGGCGTCGCCATCGGCGCCGACTACGCGATCGGCTCCGCGCTGCTCGCGGAGTTCCTGCCCCGCAGGCAGCGCGGGCCGCTGCTCGCCTCCCTCAACGCCGTGTGGACGGTCGGGTACGTCGTCGCGTTCGTCGTCGGTTATCTGATGCGGGGGCTCGGCGACGATTCCTGGCGCTGGATGCTGGTCAGCAGCGTGGTACCCGCGGTCATCGTGCTGAGCCTGCGCCTGGGCACACCGGAGTCGCCGCGCTGGCTGGCCGCGCACGGCCGTGAGGAGGAGGCGCGCCAGGTCCTGCGCGACACCTTCGGCCCCGATGTCGTGCTGGGGGAGGCGCCCACGCGACCCCCGAAGACGCCGATCGCCGAGCTGTTCCGACCCCGCTGGCGGCGGCGGACCGCGTTCGCGTCGCTCTTCTGGTTCTGCCAGGTCCTGCCGTACTTCGCGCTGTTCACCTTCGCGCCGGACGTGCTGAAGGCCCTGGGGCTGTCCGATGAGTTCACCGGTGGCCTGACCCTGAATCTCTTCCTGCTCGCAGGCGGCGTGGTCGGCGTGGTCGTGATGAACCGGCTGCCCCGGCGCGGCTTCGTCATCTGGTCGTTCGTCGTGCTCGCCCTGTCCCTGGGAGTGCTCGGCGTGGTTCCGGCGCCCTCGACCGCGCTCGTGATCGCGTGCTTCGCCGTGTTCGCCTTCGTGGTCTCCGGCGCCGGCAACCTGGAGACCGTCTACCCGTCCGAGCTGTTCCCGACGGAGCTGCGCGCGACCGGCATCGGCTTCGCCGCGGCGATGAGCCGGGTCGGCGCGGCGGTGGGCACGTTCCTGCTGCCGATGAGCATCGACCACCTCGGGACACAGGCGACCATGCTCATCGGTACGGGCGTGGTCCTGGCCGGCGTCGTCGCCTCCGTCGCCTGGGCCCCGGAGACCCGGCACCTGAACCTCGCCGAATCCTGCGGCGGCGAACCGGCCGCCCCGGGGTTCCCGGTCCCCGCGACCGGCGACGCCTGAGCGCCGGGACCGCCGTGACCCGCCGCGCGGACAACGGGAAGGGATCGACCATGGACGCGGACGTCGCGGTCGTCGGAGTCGGCACGATGGGCAGCATGACGTGCTGGCAGCTCGCCCGTCGTGGTGCCTCCGTCATCGGGTTCGAGCAGTTCGCGCCCGGCCATGACCGGTCGGGCGCGGGCGGCGAGACGCGCATCTTCCGCACCGCCTACCACGAGGGCACCGAGTACGTCCCGCTCCTGCTCACCGCCCAGGACCAATGGCGGCAACTGGAGGCCGAGACCGGCCGGAGCGTGCTCGCCCTGAACGGCGGTCTCATGATCGGCCCGCCGGACGGCGCGCTGGTCCGATCGGTACTGGCCAGCGCCGCCGCCCACGACCTGCCGCACGAGCTCCTCGACGAGCACGAGGCGAGGCGGCGCTACCCGCAGCACCGCCTGGAGCCGGGCGAGGTGATGGTGCTGGACCCCCAGGCCGGATTCCTGCGGCCCGAACTCGCCGTCAGCCTCGCGGGAATGCGCGCCGAGGAACTGGGCGCGGTCATCGTCCGGCACCGCCCGGTCGTCGCGGTCGAGCCCGACGCCGACGGCGTCACCATCCGTACGGCGGAGCGACGCTGGCGGGTCGGCCAGGTCGTGCTCGCCGCCGGAGCCTGGAGCAACCGCCTGCTGCCGCGGCACACCCCGCCGCTGACCGTGCAGCGGCTGGTCATGACGTGGTTCGTCGCCCGGCACCCGTCCTGGTTCGACGTCGAGCGTTTCCCCATCTTCATCCGCGAGACCGGTGCCCACGACGTCTCCGGCTGGCCGAGCCTCGACGGCGCGTACGTGAAGGTCGCCGTCAACTACGGCTACGACCGCGTCGACGACCCCGACCGTCTCGAGCACGGCGTCGATGACGGCCTGCTGGTGACCATCCGGACGGCCGTACGGGACCTGCTTCCCGACCTGGTCCCCGAACCGGTCCGGATCGGCGCGTACATGGACGGCTACACCGACGACCGGCACGCCGTCGTGGGCCGGCCGGACGGACTGCCCAACACGGTCGTGGCGACCGGATTCTCCGGCCACGGCTTCAAGATGGCGCCGGCGATCGGACGCGCCGTCGCCGATCTGGTCCTGCGGGGACGCACCGACCTCCCCATCGGCCACCTCGATCCGGCACGGCCGGCCGGCGCCTCGCCGGCGCGGCTCCGGACGGTCGCCGCCGACCTGGCGGCGACGGCACGTACGTCGTGATGAGAGCAGGAGGCATCAATTGGACGCCGACGTCGCGGTCATCGGTACGGGCACCATGGGATCCATGGCGCTGTGGCGGCTGGCCCGGGCCGGAATCGACGCCATCGGATTCGAACAGTTCGGCGTGGGACACGACCGGTCCGCGGCGGGCGGGGAGTCGCGCATCTTCCGCACCGCCTACAAGGAGGGGCCGGAGTACGTCCCGACGCTGCTGCGCGCGTACGAACTGTGGCGGGAGCTGGAGGCGGAGTCGGGCCGTGACCTGCTGACCCTCACCGGCGGGCTGATGATCGGAGATCTCGAGGAGGGCGGCATGCGCAACGTGCTCGCCTCCATCGAGCGGTTCGGGCTCTCCCACGAGATTCTTGACGGTACGCAGATGGCCGGCCGCTACCCGCAGCACACGCTCTTTCCCGGTGAGGCCGCCGTCCTCGACCGGCTGGCGGGGGTGCTGCGCCCCGAGTTCGCCGTCATCTCCGCGACCCTGCGCGCACGGCGGCTCGGCGCACGCGTGATCAGCGGCACGCCGGTGGTGGCGGTCGAGCCCTCCTCGGACGGAGTGACCGTACGGGCCGGTGGCCGCGACCACCGATTCGCCCAGGCCGTGATCACCGCCGGCCCGTGGACCGCCCGGTTCGCGCCCGAACTGGCCCGCCACGTGAGTCCGCGAAAGATCGTGATGACGTGGTACATGGCCGATGACCCGGCCGCCTACGTGCCCGCCGCCTTCCCCATCTTCATCCGCGAGCATCGCGGTGTCGGCATGTTCGGAATCCCCAGCCTCGACGGCGGATCCGTCAAGGTGGCGCTCTCCGACACGTACGGCGACGTCGGCGAGGCCGACGACCTCGACCACAATGTGGCGCCCGGGGATCTCGCCACGGTCAACGAGGCGGTGGCGGCCTGCCTCCCGGGCCTCGTGCCGCAGCCGATCCGGGTCTCCGCGCACATGGACGCCTACACCACCGACAAGCACGCCCTCGTCGGCGCGCTTCCCGGCGCCCGGAACACCTGGCTGCTCGGCGGCTTCTCCGGCCACGGCTTCAAGATGGCGCCGGCCTTCGGCCAGATCGCGGCCGACCTCGTCCAGCACGGCGAGACCACGCTTCCCATCGATCATCTGGATCCCGGCCGGTTCCTCACGGCCTGACGTCCCGGGTCGTCCCATCAGGTGGCGGTCAGCGCGACCGCGAGCGCCCAGCCGATGTACGCGAGGTTGACGGCCAGCCGTAGCGCCACGCCGACGGGCCGGTCCAGCAGCCGCGGCCGATCGGCGGATGCCCGCACCAGGGCGTCCAGATGGCAGACCAGGTAGACCGCGATCAGGGCGGCGGCGGCCCAGCCGCCGGCCTCCCGGCCCCGCGGGGCCAGGAGCACGGCTCCGATGGTGATCTCCGCCGCGCCGCCGACGGCCACCAGCAGCCCGGCCCGGCCCAGCCAGGAGGGCACCAGAGAGCGGAAGTAACCGGGGACGAGGAAGTGCCCGATCCCCACGCTGATCAGGAAGATCGCCAATGCGATGGCCGCGATAGCGTGCATGCCGTGATGGTCGTCCCAACGCGCACGTGGGCGCTTGAACGAAACGATCGCCGAGTCGACTTCGCCGCCGGCCCCGCCGCGACGATGTTCGCCGAGTCCGGCCCGGCCGGCGTCGCCCTCCACCGGCACCCGGCGTGGAAGGTCGTCCTGCCCCTCGGCGGTCATGTGGAGGTCGCACACGGCGCAGGCCGCACCGTCGCGGCCGCCGGGCTGGTCGTGCCCCCGCAACTGGCCCACACCTGCGCTGTGTCGTCCGGCTACGCGGCCGTCTTCCTCGACCCCTGGGTGCTGCGCCCCGGCCCCGGCCTGACGCGGCTCGACGAGTCCGCCACACGACGCGTCCTCGCCGCCCTCCACCACCCCGGCGATCACGGCCCCGGCGCGGAAGGCGACCTGGCCGCGGCGCGCTCCGAACTTCTCAATCTCATCGGAGCGGGCCGGCCCCTCGATCCCCGGGTCGCTCACGCGGTGCGAGAGAGCACGCGGGCCGGATCCGGCGCCGCGATCGCGTCCATCGCCGCCGACGTCGGGCTCTCCCCGCCTCGCTTGCGCGCGCTCGTCCGTGCTTCGATCGGCATCCCGCTCACGCGGCTACGGCAGTGGGCCCGGCTGCGCGTGGCCGTGGCGGACCTGCCGGGGGAGTCGGTGGCCGCGGCCGCGGCCACCGCGGGCTTCGCCGACCAGGCCCACCTGACCCGCACCGCCCGTACTCTCGTCGGGCGCACACCGGCGTCGATCGCCCGCTCGGGTCTCAAGACAGGCGTTTCAGCTGGTGATCGATGATGGCGATCGCCTGCTCGGGCGTGTGGTGACCGAGAAGGAGATCTGAGGCCAGCCCGCCCACCAGCGCGAGCAGAACGCTCGCTTCCAGCCCGGGGTCGAGGTCGCCCCGCAGTTCGCCGGCGTCCGCGGCGGACCGAAGCCACTCCGCCATCGTCGCGACGACGTCGGACCGGCCGCTCCGGTACCGCTCGGCGAGTTCGGCCTCGCCCAGCGCCCGGATGAGCACTGCGGCGCCGGCCCGCGCGTCCTCCCGGCCGTCTCGATCGAGCGGCAAGAGCGCGACCAGGACGGCGCGAAGCGATCGCAGCGGGGCGTGAGGAGGGCCGGCGGCCGCGAGGCTTCGCCGGATGCGCTGTTCGAGGTGTTCTCGCAGCCGGCCTGCCGCGAACACCAGCATCTGATCCTTGCTCGCGAAATAGTGCTGGACCCGGCCGATGGACACGCACGCTTCGGCCGCGACCTCTCGCATGCTGACCGCTTCGAGGCCGCGGCCGGCCGCGATGCGCAGGACCGCCTCGGCGATCTGCCTGCGACGCTCATCATGGTCGACCCGCCTCGGCACGTTCCCTCAGCTCCCCGCCCGCTATGCTCGCGACAGAAGGTTACAATACAATCATATTGCGAAAGGAGCCGGATGTCCTCCGCCAAGATCGGCCGCTTCATGACGCCGGCGGGCCACGCGCAGTTCGAACTCGCCTACGAGCAGGGCATGCGAGCGCTTCCCGAGCCCACGGACCGGCACGACGTCCCCACCGCGTTCGGCCGGGTACGCGTCTACCGCTTCGGCGACACCGGCGGGGTTCCCCTCGTGCTACTGCACGGGAGGAACGGGACGAGTGTCATGTGGCGCCCCAACATCGCCGCGCTGGCCGAGCGCCGCCGCGTGTTCTCGGTGGACCTGCTCGGCGAACCGGGCGGCAGCGTGCAGACGGCCCCGGTCCGAGACGCCGGCGACCAGGCGGCATGGCTCACCGAGACGCTGGAGGAACTCGGGGTCCAGGCCGCCCATCTGGTGGGCATGTCCATCGGAGGGTGGGCGGCCTGCAACTACGCGGTGCGGGCGCCGCGGCGGGTCGCGTCGCTCACCCTCCTGGACCCGGCCAGCACCTTCGCGCGCATCCCCCTCGGCGCGGTGCTCCGCACCATTCCCACGCTCCTGCCGTTCACGGCGGACCGGGCACTGCCCCGGTTCCTCGCGTACGTCGACGGCCAGGGCAAGGTGGACGTGCACGACCCGGTGGCGCGCGTCATCGCCGCCGGCATGCGGCACTATCGCGTCGCGCTTCCCCTGCCGCAGCCGTTCTCGGACGACCAGCTTCGCTCGATCCGTGTGCCCGGCCTGGTGGTCATCGCGGGCCGCAGCGTCATGCACGACCCCCGCCGCGCCTTCCAGCGAGCGCAGGACCTGATGCCCGGGGTGCGGGCCGAGCTGTGGCCGGAGGCGACCCACGCCGTCTCCGGCCAGTGCGCGGAAAAGGTCAACGCCCGCATCCTGAGCTTCGTCGAGCATCTCGACCGGGACGTCCCCGCCCTCTGATCGGACTCGGCGCTCACCTTTGACGGCCACGCTCGCGACGGTGATGCCTTCCCGGCCCGGTTGTCCATCGAACGGTGGACAGCCGAATCGCCGTTCGGGTGTCGCGGCGGTGTCGAGCCCGGCCCTAACGTTGCGTGCGATCGCAGCGCGAACCGCACGAGAACAGGGAAGGCCACAGGCTGCATGAGCTGGACGAACGCATGAATCATCTGACCCTCCGTCCACCGCGGAACCGGGTGGAGCGCCGAGCCGTCGGCTGGTGGACCGCCCAGTCCTCGCTGTTCGCGCTCCCGCTGCCGGTCGTGTTCGCGGTGCTCTACCTGACCGTTCCGCCCGCCCGGACCTGGTTCGGCTGGTCGCTGTTCGGCACCCTGGTTCCCGGACTCGCCTACATGGCCGCCATGCCCGTCTGGCGTTACCGGGTGCACCGTTGGGAGGCCACGGATGACGCGGTGTACGCGTCCTCCGGGTGGCTCTGGCAAAGGTGGCGCGTGGTGCCGCTGTCCCGCGTCCAGACCGTGGAGTCCCTGCGCGGCCCGGTCCAGCAACTCTTCGGGCTGTCCGGCATCACGGTGACCACCGCGTCGACCGCCGGCGCCGTGAAGATCAAAGGCCTGGACCGCCGGGTCGCGGCCGACCTGGTGCGGCACCTCGCCCGGAGCACCGAGGCGACGCCCGGAGACGCCGTATGACCTCCGATGTCCTGACCCGGAACCCTGCGAGCCCCTCGGTCGCCTCGTGGGAACGGCTCGACGTTCGCCTGATCCCGGTCAACCTGAGCCTTCTGGCCGCACCGTCGGCCTCCTTCGTCGGCACCCTGCTGATCAACGGCCGGCTCGGCCTGCAGGCCCTGATCACCCTCGGGTCGATCCTCATCACGTTCCTCGCGGTGACCGGGTTCGGCCTGATGCGGTTCCTCACCACCCGCTACCGGCTCACCGACGAGCGGATCGAGTTGCGCTCCGGCCTGCTGTTCCGTAGCGAACGGGCCCTGTCGCTCGATCGCGTCCGCAGCGTCGATGTGACCGCGAATCCGCTGCATCGGGTCTTCCGGCTCACGTCCGTGCGGATCGGCACCGGCGAGCAGATCACCTCGTCGGGCCGTAGGCTCACCTTGGACGGCGTCGGCCGGGCGCGGGCCGCCGAGCTACGACGAGAAATCCTGAGTCGACGGAACACCACTGCCGGGCGGCCGGTGACCGACGACGACGGCCCGATCGCCACCATGGACTGGGCCTGGGTGCGGTACGGACCGCTGACCATCTGGGGCGTGGGCGGACTTCTGGCCGCGATCGGCACCACGTACCGGACACTGCACGAGATGAGGGTCGACCCGCTGCGGCTCGGCTTCGTCAAGGACATCGAGCGGCACTACGGATCGGTGCCCCTGTGGTTCGGCGTTCCGGCGGCCCTGCTGGCCGTCGTGGTGGTCGGTGCCATCGGGTCGACCGTAGCCCTCATCGAGGGCTGGAACGGCTACTGCCTCGAACGGGGCGCCGGCGGCGTCATCTCGATCCATCGTGGTCTGCTCGGCACCCGGTCCGTCACCATCGACGAACGACGGCTCAGCGGGGTGGAACACCGCGAGCCCATGCTCCTGCGCTGGGCCGGCGGCGCCCGCGAGAACGCGGTGGCCGGCGGGCTCGGCGACCGAGAGGAGAACCGCAGGCGGCGTCTGCTGACGCCACCGATGCCCCGGGCCGAAGCGCTTGCGGTGGCCGCCGCCATGTTCCCCGAGGGCGAGTCCCCCCTGTCCATGGCCGGGTTCAGGACACACCCGCGTGCCGCCCTGCGGCGGCGCATCACGCGTGGACTTGCCTTGACCGCACCGGTCGTCGCCGCGCTGGCCGTGCTCGGCTGGTGGCTGTGCACGTCCTTTCTGTACGCGGCCGGGATCTGTGGCTTGGTGCTCGTCCCGGGCGCGGTGGCCCTGGCGTTCGGCGCCTACCGGGCCCTCGGCCACGGGCTGCACGGCCGTTACCTGGTGACCCGGGCCGGCGTCTTCGCGCGTTCCACGGTGGCGCTGAAGCGTACCGACATCGTCGGCTGGAGCATCTCGCGTTCGATCTTCCAGCGCCGCGCCGGCCTGCTCACGCTCGGGGCGGCAACGGCCGCCGGTGAGAACTGCTACAAGGTCCGGGACGTGGCCGTCTCCGACGGGCTGGCCTTCGCCGAGGAGGCGGTGCCAGATCTCCTCGCCCCGTTCCTTGAGCGTCGGCGGTCCGCGTAGGGCCCGGCGAACGGGGACCGTTCATCGCCCGTGGTCGGCCGTGGGGACCCTGTCCTTCAGTGTGTAGCCGCCCCGGATCAGGGGTGCGTCGGCGGCCGGGGCCATACACCTGGTCAGCAGCGGTTCCCCTTCCGGCGTGCCTGCGGACAACCCGATGCGGCTGGGGCCCGCACCCCTGCCGGCGACGTAGAAGCTCACGCCCATGCGAATGTGCCGCTTCAGGTAGCCCGCCTGCTCCCACGGGCCACCGGGCGTGGTCCGAACCAGCCGCCCGGTCACGGTCGCGGTGGGGCCACCGGTGGTCAGGCAGTCGACTTCGAAGTCGCCCCAGTTGGCCGGGACACCCGGCTGGTCGAATCCGTGGTAGATGCGGAACGTCCCCCAGGATCTCGTGGGGATGCCGGGGCTCGCGCCGAATTCGCTGTGGGCGTCGACCGTGACCCAGATGTGGTTGCCGGGCGCGGGGAAGTACATCCGCGCTCTTCCCCTGATGCCGGACGTCGCCTTGACGGCGGGGACGGTCGAGGTGCGTAGGCCCGGCGCGTCCCGTACCTCGTGGGTGGGTACGGCGTCCGCGACGGGGACGCCCGCCACGGTCGCCGTCACGGCGGCCACCGCGAGTGTGGCAACGGATCGGAGCGACGCCTTGATCATGTGAATCACCGTTCAGGAGATGCTGAATGAGTGATCGCCATGGTGGTCTGCCGCCGGGTTCCCCCACCTCCCTCTCCGGAGCGAAGACCGGCGCCGCCCATCGCTCGCAGGAGGGGGCGATTCCTTCCGTTGGTCGTGCGGCCTCAGCCTTCCCATCGGGAGGAGAGGGCGGCCAACTCCATCCGGGTCGGCCTCGGCGGATTTCCGCGCTCGCGCAGCAGTTCGCCGCCGAGGGAATAACTTGGTCCGTTCGCCGGGTGCTTCGCCGCCTGAGTCGTGATGGCATCGACGATCGAGCTGATCATCGCCAGCCGCGGATAGGCGCCGTGGATGGCCTCGGCCTCCTCGTCGGTCACCGCCATCGGGTCGAGACCGGCACTGAGAGCACCTCCGAAGTCGACTCCGATGCCCGCCCGTACGAGCAGGCAGAGCGGTCCGCGGCGTTCGGCGATCTGCGGCGTGGTGTGCAGCGCGATGGCCTCCCACACCGCGTCGACCTCGGCGGCGGGCAGCCCGTGCTCGGTGAGGAACTCCGCGGCGCGGTCGGCGCCGACGAGCTCGAACCGCTGGGTGTGCTCGCCCTCGGGCGCCAACCCCAGGTCGTGCATCACACAGGCCAGGAAGAGCAGACGGTCGTCGTACTCACGCCCGGAGACCATGCCGGTACTGCGGGCCATCAGCCGGGCGAACAGGTAGCTGCGGATGCTGTGGTTGGCGATGCATTCGGATTCGGCGGCGGTCACGAGGCCGAGCGCCGCACGTGCCAGCGGCGTGTCGGGTAGCGCTGTGACGCCGGCGGTCGCGTCGCTCGCCCGGCCGTCCGTCGAATTCTGCACGTGGTCTGGAACATCACAGGTCATACGTCGAGGTTCGCCCCGCCCCGCCGAATCCGCGAGTGGCGGCGCTGCCCATTTTCATCAGGATCCGGCCATGGCCGTTCCGGCGTCCACCGGTTGACGCGGCACCGGAGCTCCGGCTGGTCCGGAGGGCTCCCACCGTTTCATCCGCAGGGCGGCCGTCGCGATCCGGCCGGGCGGTTCAGCATGATCTAGCGAGGAACCCCGGTCCTTTAGGGCCGGGAGGAATCGCTTCCCTCGAGTGCGGCGCGCTAGCGCCGCCTGGACCGATGCTGGGGCGCGGGAGACCAAATGCGTGCGCAGGGTGCGACGTTGTGACCGCCGTGGTTATCGGGTAATCCCACCCCGTGTAGCACATAAGAACGTTACGGTTACCTTCCGTGAAGGTCGTGGTGCAGGTCAAACTCATGCCGGACGCCGGGCAGGCACTGGCGCTTGAGCGCACCCTGCACATGGTCAACGAGGCGGCGAACTGGGTATCGGCCGTGGCGTTCGACCACGGTGTGCCGCACGTGTACGAGCTGCGCAAACACACCTATGGCGAGTTGAAGTCGCGGGGCCTGGGGGCGCAGGCCGCCCAGCATGTGATCAAGAAGGTCCGTGACGCCTACACCACGTTGAAGGCGAACATCGGTGCCGGGAACCTCGGCAGGCCGGGCTCCCGTCGTCGTGTCAAGGCCGAGACCAAACCGATCGCCTTCCGGCCTGAGGCCGCGCAGCCCTATGACGACCGGTGTTTGTCGTGGCGGTACGACGCCGCCACCGTGTCGGTGTGGACCGTCGAAGGCCGGGTGAAGAACGTCCGGTTCGTCTGCTCAAGCCAATCGGTATTCATCTGCCGGAACTGCGGGGTCGTTGCCCACGCGGACCGCAACGCCTCCCGCAACATCGCCCGCAAGGGCGAGGCTGTGTGGACCGCGGGGCGTGAGTCACGCGTCCCTGCCACCCCATAAGGGTGGCTGAACGAAGGAGCCCACCCAGCAGCCAGCCGGGAGCTACCTCCAAGCCCGGCCCTTCAGGGCCGAGTCATGTTGACGGACTGTGGTGCATGCGGTCGTGGATGGCTCGCGCGACCTCCAGTGCCGCCGCCCGGAAGCGGGTCGCGACGGCGAAGAAGGTGAGGTAACCGTGGACGAGGTCGCTTTCGCGGTGCAGGGTCACCGTCGCGCCGGCCTGCCGCAGTTTTTCCGCGTATCGCTCGCCCTCGTCGCGCAGCGGGTCGAATCCGGCGGTCGTGATGTACGCCGGTGGAAGCGAGGCGTCCACCTCGCCCAGCAGCGGGGACAGCCGCGGGTCGGACCGGTCGGCGCCCGCGGCGTACTGGTCGGCGAACCAGGTGATGTCGTGGTCGGTGAGGATGAGTCCGTCGGCGAACAGGTCTCGCGAGGGACGGCGCCGCGTGAGGTCGGTGGCGGGATAGAACAGGAACTGATGTGACGGGCGCGGGCCTTCCCCACGCGCGGTGACCTGGGCGAGCACGGCGGACAGGTGAGCACCGGCGCTGTCGCCTCCGACGGCGATGCGCGCCCGGTCGACGCCCAGCTCGTCGGCGTGCCGGTGAGCGTGTTCGAACGCGGCCAGCGCGTCTTCGGAGGCGGCCGGGAACGGATGCTCGGGCGCCAGGCGGTAGTCGACGGACATGATCTTCACCTGTGCGTGGTGCGCGAGGAAGTGCACGAGGGGGTCGTAGGAGGTCCGGCTGCCGATGACCCATCCACCGCCGTGGAAGAACACCAGCAGGGGAGCGGCGGAGGCGGCGAGGTGCCGCGGCGTGTAGAGGGTCGCGTGGAGGTCGCCGTGAGTGCTGTCGATCGCCAGGTTCTCGCTGACGATGTCCTCATAGCGTGGCCCTTCCAGCGTGTATCGGCCGTTCTCCATGGCCGCTCGGGACTCTTCGGGTGACTCGTTGACGACGAGGGAGAAGCCGACGCGACGGCTCATCTCGACCAGCAGTTGCGCGTCGAGGCCCAGTGCCTGGCCGTCGATCTGGACGGTGGGTCCCGCCATACGCCGCTTGACGGGTTCGGGGAGCCGGAACATGAGCCGCATGGCGGGCTTCTGGATCCGCACGGAAAGTGGGGGGCGGCTGGGGTCGTTTCCGCGTCGGGACATCGAATCAACCTCGCGAGGACTCGTCGGCAGGGGCGGGCGCCTACCGTACGGTGCCCGGAAACCGTCGTCCATACCAGAGCGCCGTGGTGCCGGGCGAGGGCGCGCAACGATGTCGAGGGGCCATTCGGAGTCGAATCCGGCCGAGTGAAAATTCGGTCAGGCGCGGTGAACACCCGCTGCTTATTACTCCGATGCCGCGTCGGCTTCCGTGGTTCGTGTGACAACCGTCACGGCAGAAAACTCGGGTAATTCTGTGAACCTCCGCGCCATTACCGGACATCGAACCAACCGATTCATCAAGCAACCGGGGAGGCTTTACTCATGCAGTTCAAGCGCCTGCGTACGACCGCCGCTCTGGCCTGTGGCGGCGGGATGGTCGCTCTTGCTCTGGCCGGCTGCAACGCCGACGGCAAGGCGTCGACGGCGTCTGGTTCGTCGGAGACGACGCCGTCGCCCGCCAGTAGCACCCATGGCAAGAGCGCGAAGACGGCGTACACCGGTCAGGGCGACACGCCGAGCTGTATGGCATCCGAGCTCAGAGGCGATCTGCGGCTCCAACCTCCCAACTCCGGCGAAGAGGAGGCGGAGCAGGCGATCGCCACGCTCATCCTCACCAACCGGTCCGGCGAGAGCTGCTACCTGCCCGCCGGCTGGGCGCTGATCGGGAAGGGCGGGCAACACAACTACACGGTGATTCCCTCGACGCGGCTGAGCTACCCCGGCGCCGGCCGGACCATCACGCTGCGGCCCGGGAGTTCGGCCTTCGCCGGAACCAAGTGGCACACCGAGAAGGGCTGCCCCGGCGGCGCCACCAGCGGTCTCGGCGTCGCCTGGCACAGCTCCTGGATTCCGCTCACCTACCACGGCCTCGACGACGGTTACCAGCCACCGATCTGCGACAGCATCACCCTGGGCACACTCCAGCCCACCATGAACGGCGTCAATTTCACCTGACTCATTCCGAACGGAACAGGCAGAAGATCCGGGAGCGGGAAAGGAGATTTCCCGCTCCCGGCGCAAAAAAAATTACGACCTTGAGCGCCTTATGAGCTATTCGGTCGATGAATTCCGCTCGCCGCGACACCGGTGAGCGGCGGCCGGCGAACCCGGCCCGCACGGTCTCGGGAGGCTTCGGCGACCGCATCGTGTCATCGCGGAATGGTTCGGGCATCCGCTCGGTTGTCCACCCTCGGGGTCGGTCACGTTCTCGGGCGCCGGGACCGGCCCCCGACGCTGCCCCAAGGAAGGTTCTCCCTACGTGACGACGACTTCGGCCGCACCCGTCAAGGGGGTCGGTTTCCGGTCGGAGCGCGGGCCCGTGCTCGCGGCTCTCATGCTCAGCACCGGCCTCGTAGCGCTGGACAGCACGATCATCGCTACCGCGGTGCCGTCCGTCGTCGGCGACCTCGGCGGGTTCTCCCAGTTCCCCTGGCTGTTCTCGATCTATCTGCTGACCCAGGCCGTCACCGTGCCGCTGTACGGGAAGTTCGCCGACGTCGTCGGGCGCAGGCCGGTGATGTTCTTCGGCATCGGGGTGTTCCTGCTCGGCTCGGTGCTGTGCGGGGCCGCGTGGAACATGCCGGCGCTGATCGCCTTCCGCGCCGTGCAGGGCGTCGGCGCGGGCGCCGTGCAGCCGATGAGCATGACGATGGTCGGCGACATGTACACGGTGGAGGAGCGCGCCCGCGTCCAGGGGTACCTGGCGAGCGTCTGGGGGATCGCCGCCGTGGTCGGGCCGACCCTCGGCGGCGTCTTCTCCCAGTACGTCTCATGGCGCTGGATCTTCTTCGTGAACCTGCCGCTGGGCGCGGTCGCCGCCTGGATGCTCGCCCGCCGGTTCAAGGAGAAGGTGGTGCGGCGCAGCCACACGATCGACTACGCGGGCGCGGTCCTGCTGACCGGCGGCTGTTCGCTGGTGATCCTCGGGCTGCTCGAGGGCGGCGTCTCGTGGGGCTGGGCGTCCGCGACGAGCTGTACGGTCTTCGCCGTCGGCGCGGTGATGCTCGCCGGGTTCGTCCTGGTCGAGCGCAGGGCGGCCGAGCCGATCCTGCCGCTCTGGGTCTTCGGCCGCCGGGTGCTCACCGGCGGCAACCTCTCGGCGGTCGTGGTCGGCGCCGTCATGATCGGGCTCAGCTCGTACGTGCCGACGTACGCCCAGGCCGTGCTCGGCACCGGAGCGCTGCTCGCCGGGTTCGTACTGGCCGCGCTCTCGGTCGGCTGGCCGCTCACGGCGACCTTCTCCGGCCGCCTCTACCTGCGCATCGGCTTCCGTGACACCGGGCTCACGGGCAACGTGATCCTGGTCGCGGGCACCGCGCTGTGTCTCCTGCTCGGCACCCGCTCGCACGTGTGGGAGGTCGCGGCGGTCTGCTTCCTCGTCGGCATGGGGCTCGGCCTGATGGCCAGCCCGGTGCTCGTCGCCGCCCAGTCGGTCGTCGGCTGGGAGCGCCGCGGCGTCGTGACCGGCATCAACATGTTCAGCCGGTCCCTCGGCAGCGCCGTCGGCGCGGCGGTGTTCGGCGCGATCGCCAACGCCACTCTCGCGGACCGCTTCGCGCACCCGCCGTCCGCGCTGGCCGGGCGGCTGCCCAAGAGCGTCGACGCGTCGAGCCTGGCCCTCACCGGGCACGGCGGTGCGGGCGCCCCTGACGTGAAGGCGTTCGTACGCGACGGTCTGTACGGCGCGGCGCACCACGTCTTCGTCGCGCTCGTCATCGTGGCCGTGCTCGGCGTGGCGGCGCTGCTGCTCATGCCGAGGAAGATCGACCGGCCGGTCGTCGAGAGCTGAGGCGCCCGCCTCCCCGCATCGGGTGAATGCAGTTCGTCCGAGACGATGGCTGACACGGGGGAGGCGGACGAACTCATTTAACCGTCAACTACCTAGTGGTCGCGACGGAACAGGGCAAAAAATCTACGACCGTGTAAAACTGACATGGGGCGCACCGGTCTGACCGTCACCGGCGAGCGGGCGTGACGAACCGGCTCACCCGGGCGAGGCGAACGCCTGCGCGGCGGCCTTGGCGAAGTCGTGGATCAGGTCGGTCTCGGTCCCGGTGAGCCACACGGGCGCGCACTCCAGGGGCGGCAGGCCCGACACGGGCACGGTGACGACGTGGGGATCGTCCGGACGCAGCGAGGCCATGGTCAGGTGTACGACCTCGCCTCCGGAGACCAGGATGATCGCCTCTTCGATGGACGCGGAGGCGCTGATGGGCATCCTGCGAAGCGGACGTCCCGCCGGAGTCTGCGCCGGTATCCAGAGGTCGGCGAACCGCGCCGGGAAGTCGCTCGGATAGAGGATGTCGTAGTCGGCCAGCAGCTCGGCGTCGACGACGGCGCGGCGGGCCAGCGGGTGGCCCGCCGCGACCAGCACCGCGCGCTCCTCGCGCAGCACGGTCGGCCCGACCTGAAACTCCGGGCCGTCCCGGAGGGCGGGGTCGGAGGGCAGCCACCCGACGAACACGTCGACCGGCCAGTTCTCCCCCCAGCGAGCCGGGTCGGTGTTGGGATGCGTCGACCGCACCACGGCGCACTGCGGGCGCAGCCGCTCGAACGCCGCGATCAGTCGCGGCGCGACGGCCGCCGGAACGCTCGTCGCGACGCCGACCCGGAGAAACTCGTGGCTCGCGGACCGCCGGGCGCGGCGCAGCGCCTGGTCCATGCGTTCGTAGGCCGGCCGCATCTCCGCCAGCAGCTGCTCGCCCAGAGACGTCAGCCGCACCCGCCTGCTCGTGCGTTCGAACAGCGGCGCGCCGACCCGGCGTTCGAGCGCGCGCACCGACTGGCTGACCCGGGGAGTGCTGACGCGCAGGCGCTCGGCGGCGCGGCCGAAGTGCAGCTCCTCGGCCACCGCCAGGAACGCCTCGATCTCGCGCATCTCCACGCGGCTATTATGTCGCCCCGCTTAACGATCGTGACGAACTCCGGCATTGATCGCCGCCGGCCCGGCGGGAAGCCTCGAAGTGTTATGGGACTCGAAGAACACCTTCCTGCCGGCTTTCTCCTCACCACGGTCGAGACCGTGCTCGGTCACGCGCGCAAGTCGTCGATGTGGCCGATGACGTTCGGCCTCGCGTGCTGCGGAATGGAGCTGATGGCCGTCGGCGACCCTCGGCACGACTTCTCGCGTTTCGGCATGGAACGCCCGTCGGGCAGTCCCCGGCAGGCCGACCTCATGGTCGTCGCGGGCCGCGTCAGCCAGAAGATGGGGCCGGTCCTGCGGCAGCTCTACGACCAGATGGCAGCGCCACGGTGGGTGATCGCCATGGGAGTGTGCGCGTCGTCGGGCGGCATGTTCAACAACTACGCGGTCGTCCAGGGCGTCGACCACATCGTCCCGGTCGACATCTACCTGCCCGGCTGCCCGCCGCGCCCGGAGATGCTGCTGGACGCGATCGTCAAGCTGCACGACAAGGTGGGCAACGAGAAACTCGGCGCCCATCGGCGCGCCGAGATCGTCGCGGAGGAGCGAGCACGGCTCACCGAGCTCCCGCTGGTCGACCTGCCGCTGACCGTGAAGCCCGGCTGACCGTCGGCGACCACCACCGCCCGGCCCGCGCGCGGCCGCCTGAGCGTCACCCGTAACGGACGATGGCAGCCGGTACGGGATCCGTGTGCCGCTCTCGGCAGCGGACGGACACGGCAGGGAACCGGGCGCCGCCGGGGTCAGGCGTCCGCGGGCAGAGTTCCGTCGCTGAGCTCGATCGCCCGGTCCGCGTGGCGGACGAGGAGGGGATCGTGGGTGGCGACGATGGCGGTGACGCCCTGGTCGCGGACGACAGCGCGGATCAGCTGCATGATCGACTGGGCCGTCTCCGAGTCGAGCTGCCCGGTCGGTTCGTCGGCGATGAGCACCCGGGGGCGGTGGGCCAGCGCGCGGGCGATCGCGACCCGTTGCTGCTGACCGCCCGACAGCTCGTACGGGCGCTGGCGCGCGTGGTCGCTCAGGCCCACCATGGCCAGCAGCAGCCGCACCCGCTCCTCCCGCTCGCGGGCCGGTGTCCGGGTCAGGCGCAGGGCGACGCCGACGTTCTCGGCGGCCGACAGGACCGGGATCAGGCCGAACGACTGGAACACGAAGCCGACGGTCTCCCGGCGCATCCGCTGCAGGCCGGCCTCGCTCAGCGCCGTCACCTCGTGTTCGCCGACGACGACGCGGCCCGACTCGGGGGTGTCGAGGCCGCCGATGAGGTTCAGCAGCGTCGTCTTGCCCGAGCCCGACCGGCCTTTCACGGCCAGGAGCTCGCCCTCGGCGACGTGCAGGCTCACGTCGCGCAGCGCCCGTACCGGCGTGTGACCGGTCCGGTACGTCTTGTTCAGGCCCTCAACGGTGATCATCATTGCTCCGGTCCGGCCAGACGCCGATGTGGTCGGTCTCCAGCGCGAGGCGCACCCGGTCCTTCATCTCCAGGGCCGAGGTGAACTCCCGCGGCAGCTGCAGCCGCCCCGCCCGGTCGAGCACGGCGTACTCCTCGGCGATCACCTCTTCGCGGCCCGACGCGTCGCGTGTGGTCCGGCGCAGGATCTCGCTGCTCGTACGGCCGTCGCGGATGCCGACCGTACGGTCGACGCTGCCGGCCACCTCGGGGTCGTGCGTGACGATGACCGTGGTCACCCCCAGCTCGCGGTTGGCGCGGCGCAGCGCGCCGAAGACCTGCGCGCCGGTCGCGGTGTCGAGTTCGCCGGTCGGCTCGTCGGCCAGGACGACCTTGGGCCGGTTGGCGACCGCGACCGCGATGGCGGTGCGCTGCTGCTCGCCGCCGGACATCTCGGCCGGCCGGGCGGCGGCGCGGTCGCCGACGCCCATGAGGTCCAGCAGGGCCGCCGCGTGCTCCCGGCGCTCCCGGCGCCCGACGCCCGCGAACCGCATCGGCATCTCGACGTTCTCGGCGGCCGTCAGGTACGGCAGCAGGTTGCGCGCGGTCTGCTGCCAGACGAACCCGACGAGCTCGCGGCGGAACCGCAGCCGGTCGCGGCCGGACATGTCGAGCAGGTCCGCGCCGGCCACCCGGGCCACGCCGGCGGTCGGCACGTCCAGCCCGGCGAGGATGTTGAGCAGCGTGGACTTGCCCGACCCGGAGGCGCCGACGAGGGCGACCATCTCGCCCTCCTCGACGAGCAGGTCGAGGCCCTGCAGCGCGATCACCTCGACGCCCTCGGTCTGGTAGATCCGTACGAGGTTGTCGCAGACGATGTGCGCCTTCTCGCCGTACTCCGGGCCGCGCCCGGCGGCCCGCCGCTCCAACTCGGTGAGATCGGGTGCGTCGGTCATGTTTCTCCGATCCGCAGGACGCCGCCGAGACCGCGGCGCGCGGCGGTCACGGCGTCGATGAACACGGCCAGCCCGGCGAAGACCAGCAGGCCGCCTGCCAGCCCGGCCGCCTGGGGCAGGTCGGGCACGTAGTGGGTGACCGGGGATCCGCCGGTGTACGGGCGCAGGTCGATGGCCGGTCCCAGCAGCCGCGGCAGCACGAGTCCCAGTACCCACCCGGCCACCGACGCGGTGAGGAGGGTCGGCGCGATCTCCACGAACGCGAGCGAGCGCGCCTGGCGTCGGCTGAGCCCGAGTGTGCGCAGGTACGAGACCGCGCGCCCGCGTTCGGCGGCGCCGGCGAACAGGATCACCAGCACCGCGAGCGTCCCGTAGCCGGCGACGAGGACCCCGGTCAGGCCGAAGCCGCGAGCGACGAGGTGGCCGAGCTCGCCCTGGGTGAACGAGTCGTGGATCATCCGGTACGTCGTGACGCCGCCGGCCCCCGCCTCGCCCAGTTCGGGCCGGCTGACAGCGCGGCGCAGCGCGGCGACGTCGAGGTGCTCGCCGCGGACGAAGATGGAGACCGACCCGACGTTGCCGCCGGTGGCGCGCGCGAGGGCGTCGGCGGGCACCAGCACGAACTCCCCGCCGGCCGAGCGGCCGGGGAACCGCGTGATCGTGCCGGCGATCCGCAGCGGTATCCGCCGCCCGTAGCCGGTCGACAGCGCGAGCCCGCCGCCGGTGGCCTTGCGGCGCGCGGCGGGGGAGAACAGCGCCGGCACCGGATCCCCCGGGCGGGTCCGCGGCCAGCCGGGGATCCGCAGCCCGGTGCCGGCCATCATCCGCCGGTAGGCGCCGAGGTCGACACCGACCGCCGTCAGCTCGTCGGCGACGTCGCCGTTGGACAGCAGGCGCGCGCCGTCGATGGTCTGCGCCGGTACGGCGGCGCGGACGCCGGGCGAGCGGCGGACCAGGTCGACCACCCGGGCGTCCATGGTCAGCGCGTCGGCGCGCGCGTCACCGCCCACCGCCTCGTACGTCGCGATGCGCTGGGTACGGGCCAGGCTCGTCTCGACCGTCGAGCCGAATCCGATGACCGCGACGGCGAGCAGCAGGACCACGAGCGGAAGCACGGCCGTGGCGTCCTGGCGAGAGGCCCGCGCGACGCCGACGAACGGCACGGCGGAGCGGCCTCGCGCGAGGAACCGGCCGGCCATGCGCAGCGGAACCGGCAGGATCCGCAGCACGATCAGGCCCGCCGCGACGCCGAGGAGCGCGGGCACCGCCGACAGGAACGGGTCGACGCCCGAGCCCCACGTGTCGGTGGTGAGCCCGCGCCGCCGCAGGAGATAGGTGCCGGCGACCGCCAGCACGACGAGGAGCGCCTCCGCGACGAGCCTGCGGTGCGAGGGGCGGGCGCGGCGCCGGGCGCGACGCCCGGCCACCACGGCCGGCAGCGCGATCGCGATCACGGCGGACACGGCGACGGCGGCGAGCGACACCGGCTGCGCGGGTCCGTCGGCCGACAGCGCGGACGCGAGAAGGCCCAGCGCCGCCGCGGGCAGCGTGACGAGGGCGGCCAGGCCGGCGGCCAGCCCGGCGAGCTGCGTACGCGACGCGCCGCGCGCCGCCTGGACGGCGAGGTCCGCGGCGATCCGGGCCGACAGCAGCCGGGCGGCCAGGCCCAGCACGCCGAGGGCCGCGGCGAACAGGCCGGCGAGGGAGAGCGACAGGAGCGTCTGCGTCGTGCGCAGCCGGTGGACGAAGTCGTCCAGGATGTCGTCGAACCGGGTGTCGAGCGTGGGGCCCGCCGCGTCGACGCGTACCGTCGGCAGCGCCTCGGCGGCCCGCTGGACGTCCTCGGCCAGCGTCGGCGCGTCGCGTGCCGTGACGCGCGACGCCGCCGGGGTGTAGGTCCAGGTGAGATCGATGCGGAACGGCGTGCGCACGCACAGCGCACGGTAGCCGGAGGGGTCGACCAGCGCGGTCGCCAGGATGATGACCTGCCCGCCCGGGGTCTTCTTCAGCTCCGCGTCCTCGTACCGGTGGTGCGCGGGCCAGTAGCCGCTGCCGGGGTCGGCCGGGGTGAACAGGCCGGTCACGCGGACGTCGAGCGCCGGCTGGCTCGTGGTCGTCACGACGTCACCGGCCTTGACGCCCAGCCGCCGGGCGGCGCGTACGGGCAGGGCGGCCTCGAAACGCGGACCGTGCGCCGCCGGTTCCGGCGCGCGGGGAGGGCGCCCGGACACGTAGCGGATGTGGCCGGGCGCGGTGCCGGAGAAGGTGAGCGACAGCTGGCGCGAGCCCGCACCGGTCAGTCCCATGAACGGGGTCGCGGCGTTCCGGTCGGTGGTGACGATGGTGCGCCGCAGCGTCGGCGGGAACATCCCCAGCCACCGCGCGCTCTGCGCCGCGAGTCCCTCGGCGGACGCGGACGAGAAGCCGGCGCGCATCCGTTCGTCCGTCGTCGCGACCGGGCTGAGCTGGGCCGTCGCGACCAGGTCGGTGCTGCCGAAGGGAGCGCCGGCGACGGTCTCGCGCGCGGCGCGGTCGTACCCGGCGACGAGCGTGCGCGGACCGGCGTCGGCCAGGAACGCGCTGACGAGCACGAGCAGCCCGAGGACGAGCAGCGACGCCCACTGGGCGCGCGCCGTACGGCGGAGCAGGAGGCTCATGGGTCCCTTCGCACCTTCATCGGTCCTCCCCGAGCCGCAGGGTCTGGCCGGGGCCGCCGCGGCGCAGCGAGCGGACGAGGAGGAGCAGCACCGCGGTGAGCAGGACGACGATGGCGGCGAGCATGGCCAGCACCACCGGCCATCGCAGGATGACCTGCGCGGGCGGGTACGGCGCGGTCGCGCTCACCGTCAGCACGACGTGCGGCACCACGAGGCGCGCGACGACGATGCCGAGCAGCAGCCCGCCCGCCAGGCCCATGCCGACGAGGAAGGCCTGTTCGACGGCGACCAGCCCGAGCACCTGCCGCCCGCGGACACCGAGGGCGCGCAGGATGGCGAACTCTCCCGCCCGCTCCCGCGCGGACACGGCCGTGTTGACCGCGAACCCGATCGCGGCGAACACGAGCGCGGCACCGAACCCGAGGATGAGGGCGCCCTGCAGCGCGCCGCCCAGCGGCGCGTCGCGGAGCCGGTGGCGCAGCGCGGCCCGGTCGACCGTCGTGCCGGTCCAGTACGGATGCGCGCCGAGCACGCGCGCCGCGGCGGCCGGGTCGGCCCCGCGCGTGGCCAGCCACCATTCGGTCGGCGGTGGCACGGAGAGCCCGTTCACCAGCGCCTCGTCGCCGAGGCCGGTCCAGTCGACCAGGACGGCCGGGGCTCCCGGCGTGGTGGAGGGGAGCGCCGCGACGATCCCGGCGACGGTGAGGGGCTGGTCGACGCCGTTCTCGGTCAGGTCCAGCCGGCCGCCGGTGGTGACGTGGGCGCGGACGGCCAGGTCACGGGTCACGACCGCCGGGATCGGACCGGGCCGGGCGACGGTGTGCCCCGCGGCGGCGGGCCCGGCGCGCAGGACGACGCCGCCGGAGACCTGCGGCGTCGGCGTCGTGGGGTCGGTCGTCGCGGGCAGGCGCACCGTCACCAGCCCGCCGGAGCCGAAGCCGATCGCCGAGCCCACCCCGGCGCTGAACGTGACCTGCCCGGACCAGTGAGCTCCCGAGGGCCGGCGCAGCGCCGGCCCGAAGCCGTCCGCAGTGCCGGGCCGCAGGGACGTGACGGCGAGCCGGGCGGCGGGCGTCGCCCGGGTGCGGACGTAGGTGAAGCGGAGACCGCGGACGGCCAGGGGATAGGAGAGCACGCCGTCGCGGCCGGCGAGCGCGGACAGGTCGATCACCTTGGTGTGGGTCGCGCCGTCCGCGGGGACGGCGCCCATCTCGATCTCGTACGTCGTGTGCAGCGCGTCGCTGACGACCAGGGACACCGAGGCAGGGTCGGCGCTCCCGGACGGCCCGAAGCGCAGCCCGACCGAGAGCCGGCTCGGCCGGCCCGGGACGGGGACGCCGGTCAGCCCGGTGCCGGTGAAGGCGAGCCGCGCGGACATGGCCTGCCAGGTGACGCCCGGTGGAAGGCCCGCGTGGGTCCGCATCAGCCGGCCGAGCGCGCCGGCGTCGGCCGCGAGGAGCGTGACGTCGGTGCTGCCGGTGGAGGCGGTGTCCCGCAGGACGGGGCTGACCGCGGTCACCCCGGGCAGCCGCGCGTAGCGCCCGCCCTGACCGGGCGGGGCGGGTGAGCCCTGGTCGCTCGGCGCGTCGATCCGCAGGTCCGTGCCGGCCTGGAAGTCGGCCTGGTCGATCTGTGACTGCCGCCAGGTCACGCCGGTCACCACCGACAGGACGCCCACGGCGACCGTCATCACCAGGAGCAGCGCCGGGCCGGCGGTGCGCAGCGGGCGGCGGCTCACCTGCCGGGTGCCGAGCGCCGGAGCCAGGCCCCGGCCGCGGGTCGTGGCCCGCTCACCGGCGCGGGACACGACCGGGACCAGCCGGAGGATCACCACGCCGCCGGCGAGCAGTGCGAGCGCCGGGCCGGCGACGATGAGCGGGTCGATGCCCGCGCCCGCGGCGGCGGTCGCGGTCACCGGGCCGCCGTAGTGCGCGAGCTGCCAGACGGCGAGCGCGGCGAGGACGACCAGGGCGAGGTCGGCTCCGGCGCGCTGGAGCATCGCCCGGCGTTCGCCCCGGCCGCGCGCGGCCATCGTCGCGACGTAGGTCCGCCGGATCCCGCGCAGCGGCGGCAGGGTGATCGCGACCACGCACACCAGCGCGCCGACGACGGCGATCGCCCAGGTCAGCAGGGTCGGTGCGAGGTCGACGCGCAGTCCGGGCGTGCCGAGGAGGGGCGTGGCCATGGCCGCTCGTACCAGGAGGGGCGCGAGGAACGGCGCGGCCACCGCCGCGGGCAGACCGAGCAGGAGTCCCTCGCCGACGGCCAGCGCGGCGATCTGCCGCGTGGAGGCGCCCCGGGCCCGCATCAGGGTGATCTCCAGGCGGCGGTGCTCGGCGAGGAGCCGCGCCACGAGCATCAGCGTGTACACGGCCAGCACGACGAGTTGCAGCGCGGGAATGAGCAGTGTCGAGCGTGAGACGAGCAGCGCGCGGTCGACCTGCGTCAGCAGGTCCGCGACGGAGGACTTGACGGCGTAGCCCGAGCCGCCGGAGCCGGAGCCGAGCGTGGCGGGCAGCGCGCGGGCCCGCGCCGCGACGTCCGCGAGCCGCCCGGAGCGGATCTCCCGTACGGAGGGCAGGACCAGCCAGCGGGCCGTGACCGAGGTGGTGAACCGCGTCGTGAAGGTGGCCGGGGGCACGACCAGCGGCCCGAACGTGGTGTAGCCGAGCCGCTCGACGCCCGTCGTGACGAGCTTGTCGCCGCCCCAGAAGTAGTCGTCGGCCCGGCCGGGGGTGAACTGGCCGGTGATCCGCACCGTGACCGGCGGGCCCCCGACGCGGCTGTGGAGCGTGACCACCTGACCGGTGTGGAGCCGCATCGCGCGGGCGGCGTTCACCGGCACCGCCGCCTCCACGGTGTGCCCGGTCGTGGTGGTGGGCCACCGGCCGCCGGTCAGGTGGGCGTGGCCCTCGATGCCGGAGTAGGTGGCGAACGCCGTGAGCTGCGGGTGGGCGCTGCGCTCCTGCCCGGGGACGGCGTAGGAGTCGCCGCGCGCGCTGAGCGAGATCGCCACCGGGACGCGGCCGTAGACCTTCGTGACGGCCGCCGCGACCTTGCGCTGTTCGGCGGGGATGCCGCGCGCCGCCACGGACGTGGTGATGCGGGTGCCCGCGTCGTCCCACGTCGCGCCCGCGAGCGTGGCCCGCAGCCCTTCGCCGGTGACGGACGCGGTGTATCCGCCGAGCGCCGCCAGCACCGTGACGGCGAAGAGGGCGGTCGCCGAGGCGGCGACGACCAGCAGGCGATGACCCAGCGCGCGGCGGACGACCAAGCCCCGTCTGTGCACCCCGTCGCCTCCAGCGCGCTCCCCGAACGGCTCATGCTCGCGCGCGGCGGTGGAGCACGGCAAGACAGGTCACGAAACGGTGTTGCGTTCGAGATCTCCCCGTGAACGTCCGCGTCCGCCCGGACACCGCCCGTCCTCCCGGTTTCCCTCCCGCACCGGTCCGTACGGCGAGCCGGGACCGGTAGGCTGCGCGAATGCTTGATCATGGTGAGGTTCCCCGGCCGGCACGTGACGCGGTGCGCGAGATCTACACCGCCGAGCGGGCGGCGACGCTGGAGTACTCCCCGGACCTCGACGGGCTGGCCGACCCCGGTGAGATCGTCTGGGCGTGGGTGCCGTACGAGGAGGACCCCGAGCGCGGAAAGGACCGGCCGCTGCTCGTCGTCGGCCGCCACCGGCGGCGGCTGCTGGCCATGATGCTGTCGAGCCGCCGCGACGAGCACTCCGACGACTGGCTCGACCTGGGCTCGGGCGCCTGGGACCGCGAGGGCCGGGACTCCTACCTGCGGCTGGACCGCGTGTTCGCCCTGGATGAGGACGACATCCGCCGGGAGGGCGCGGTACTGGACCCCGAGCGGTTCGCCCGCGTCGCGGCGGTGCTCATGCGGCTGCACGGCTGGACGCCCACCCGCCCCCGGAGCTGACCCGCTCGGTTCTCCCCGTGACGGGCCGGGACCCGCGCGCCGCGGGCCCCGGGCTCGCGCGGCGGCTCAGCGGTGCTGCAGCGCGTCCAGCGCGACCGCCTGCGCGATGACGAGCCGGCGGTCCAGGCGCGGGTCCTTGATGTCGATGACGTACCGGTCGCGCAGGCCGAACCTCTTGTCCACGCTGAACGTCTCCTGCCCGTCCGCGGTGAAGTCGAAGTGGTACGGCCACGCGAACGGCAGGATCTCGACGTACGGGATGAAGTCCCACACCCGGCGCAGGATCGCGACGGTCTTGTTGCGCTCGGAGCCGGTGGTCACGCCCAGCCCCGGCTGCTCGAGGTGCCAGGTCGAGGCGATCAGTGACGCCTTGAAGTCCTTGCGGAACACGCCGATCGGGCGTCCCTGCGGATCGGTCACGTCGTAGGCCGAGGCGAGGTCGAGCCGCTTGCGCGCCTTGAAGCCGAACAGGGCGTGCTGCTTGGTGTCGTCGGTGTAGATGGTCACCTGTTCCTTGAACGCCATGCGCTTTTGCTGCGCGAAGGCGACGAGTTCGCCCTCGGACCCGTCCGCGGCCTCGGTGTGCACCTCGTACTGGTTGACCATGGGCCGGACGCGCTGCCGGACGAGCAGGCGCTGCTGAGTCTGGAGCGTTTCGAAGTCCATCGGGTATCCCGTTCTCGCGGCATTGAATGGCGAGAAAAGCTACACGAATGGTGAAGAGTTCGTCTTGTCCTCGGAGGCGACCTCATCCAGGAATGTCTCGTCGCCGGCGGAGGTCGGCGGACGTCCAGCGGGTCGGTGACACCGTCGGCCACGGCAAGGCCGAGCCGCTCGCGCGGCTCGAATGAGCAGGCGCCGAGCCTCGGCCGGTCGGCCGAGCCGGCGTCCTCAAGACCTCACCGGCGGCGCGAGCCCACGTCCGCGGTCATCGACGCCAGTCCTCGGCCGGTGACCGGGTCAGGGCCAGGAAGGCGCCCAGGTTCGGCACGTCCGGCACGGACGCGCCGGCCCACCGGAATCGCCTGCCGTGTTGCCTCACGCTGATCTTTTCCTCGTTCAGCCGGACTTCATCCAGTTCGGGCCATGACAGCAGTGTGCGGCCGCGGCGAATGCCTGCGGGCTCGACGGCGAGCCAGCCGAACTCCACTCGCCGGCCGCGGTCGAGAGCGTCCCGGAACCGGGGCAGCTGAGCCGCGGTGATCAGCGGTTCGACCACATCGGCGAACCGCTCCAGACCGCATGGCCGGTCCGGGGGACTGCCGACGCCGACCATGTGGAACTTGCTGCCGTCAGAAGTGCTGAACTCGAAGTTGTAGGGCGTTTTCATGGGGCCCGTCAATATATTTCTTCTGCGGCGGAAGCGTGTGATCGCGTCCCACCTGACAGCATGGACTATTTCCTTCTTGTGGTGGCTGAAGACGCAGCCATTCTCGAAAACATGGGCGACTGTGATCTTCCGCATGGAACGATTGCGCCAACCCTGCAGGGCGAAGGTCTCGATCTTCCGCCCAAGCCCGGCCTCGGCCGCTGCCTGGTGTATCGCTGATTCGCGCGCCATGCTCAGGAGCACCTTTCGTGACCTTGGCTCACATATTCCGCGTCCGCCGTCGGGGCTCGGGTGTTCTGGGCCAGTGTTTCCCGCACGTAGAACAGCGTGATAAGGAGTAGTCCAATGGCGACGGCCACTGTCAGTGACCACCAGAAGTGCGCCCAGTTGTCGTTTTTCATGCCGTAGGCCATATTGCCGAACGCGAAAATTTCCGCGATTTTCAGGCCCATGTTCGCGGGGCCGAAACCGCCGGGGTCGCGCCCGCGGACCTGGAGCGCCCCGGTGATGGTGACCGCTCCCAGCGGCAGGCCGAGCAGCGCGATCACCCCGATGACGACCCCGGGGAGATCGTGGTGCGGGCGGACAGCCGCGACCAGCGCGGCGATTCCGAGCCCGGCCGGAACCGGTCCGAGGAGGAGGCAGCCCGCCCAGGCGATCGTGACGACCCACGGCGCGGGCCTTCCCGACGGCTGCTGTGTCATGGCTTCCTCTGCCGGAACGCGCCCCGGCCGGTGCTGGAAACCCGGCGGTGCGAACCGGCGCCGTGGGCGGATCCGCCGGCACGGCGTCGTCCGGTCATGAGCCCTTCTGCGTCGGGGAGGGTGACCACAGGGGCGCGTCTGTTGATTCCCTCGCTTCGCTCGGTCATGGGCACCGGAGGATTCATCGCTCCGCGCCGAGCCTGGCGAGCAGGTCGGCCGCCCCGGCGGCGCCGGGCGCGGCGGCGATCGCCGCGGAGATGGCGGCGGCCGCGTCACGGTAGCCGTTGTCGTTCAGCACTTTGTCGACGGCGGCGCGAATCTCCGCCGACGTGGCTCGTTCTCCGTCGAGTGCGATCCCTGCGCCCCGCTCGGCGAGGTGGGCGGCCAGCGCCGGCTGGTCGGCGGCCGGGTTGGGCAGGCCTACGACCGGCACCCCGTGCCGCATGGCCGTCGCCACCGTGCCGTGGCCCGCGTGGGTCACCACGGCGGACGCACCCGGGAACACCTCGGCGTGGGGAATGAACGGAACGACGGCGGCGTCGCCCGGCACGCGAACCCGCTGCGGGTCCACCATGCCGGTGGTGACGAGTAGCCGGTAGCAGCCGTCATCGAGTGCGTCGAGCGTGCGCTGCACCCGGGATGCCTGGTCCCACGCCGGTCCGGTGGAGAAGCCGGCCACGACCAGCGGGCGCGGGTCGTCCGCGGGCCAGGGCGACGTCCAGCCGGACGGCCCGGACGGTTCGTCGACGGGACCGACGAAGGTGAACTCCGCCGGTAGCCGCTGGGCCGGCGGGTCCAGCTCCCGCACGCTGGTGCACAGCGTCGGGAACGGCGTCCACGCGTCCCACAACCGCGTGAGGTGCGTGAGCCCCCCGGCGGCGCGCACCTCGTTGACGGCCGGGAGCAGCAGTCGCTCCAAGGGCCCACCGGGTGGCGACAAGGCACCCGGGGAGCTGTGCACCAGCACCGCCGTCCGGGTGCCGACTCGCTCAGCGGCGGTCAGTGCGCCGAACATCAGGCAGTCGACGACCAGCACATCGGCCGGCTCGTCGGCGAGCAGTCGCGGAATATCGGCCAGATGGCCGCCGCATGCCCACACCGCGTCGACCAGGGCCGGCATCCAGTCCTGCGGCGGCTGTGCGGGCCACGTCCTCTGGGCGTGGGGCAGCACGCGGAAGGCGAACCCGAGTGACGCGAATCGCTCGGCTTGCGCCGCGTACCCGGCGAAGGTCACCCGGTGCCCGGCGGCCCGCAGCGCGGCGGCGATGCCGATCTCGGGCACCTGGTTGCCCGCACCGGGCCAGGTCAGGAACAGAAATCCGGTCATTCTCGCGTCTCCACGATCGACTCGATCATCAGCCGCATGGTCGCTTCGGCGTCGGCGCGCGGGCGGCCGAAGTCACGCCGCAGCAGCTTCCAGGTGTAGACGTCGCAGGCGCAGACCAGGGCGTCGATGGCCCGGTCTCGCTGCTCCGCGGGCCGCGTGGCCAGTAGCGGGCCGAGCAGCTGCTCGACTCGCTGCCGGTGCTTCGTCCGGCCGACCTCGACGATCGGGCCGACGACGGTCGGATCCGCCTCCTCGGCCAGGGTGCGGATCACCACGTCGCCGAACTGTTCGTAGTGGTCGAACCAGGTCCGTACGGCGGCGTCGACGTCACCCGGTTCGGCGTCACTGAGCTGCCCGGTGATCTCGGAGAGGACCTGGTCGAAGGCCACCCGGAACAGATCCGCCTTGCTGCCCGCCACCCGCAGCACGGTCTGCACCGACACTCCCGCGCCGGCGGCGACATCCTCCAGCCGGATGTCGACGCGCAGCCGCCGGCGGAGCAGGTCGGCCGCGGCGTCGAACACCCGCCGCCGCGTGTCCTCCGCGGCCTCCGCCCTGGCCCGCATCCGATAAGAGCGGGAATTCATGTCAATCAAGTTAACACTAAATAGGCTTCGTCGCGATCGAGGCAGGAGAGACGTCTCTGAGCCGTCGGCGCTGAGGGCGGCGGTGCGACGCTGCCCGCCGAGGACGTGCCGGTGGAGGTGGGCCGCCCGGTTCGATGCCGACGGCCACGCGCGGCGAGCCGACGCCGCGCGGCGCGGATTCCATGCCTGCGTCCCGGTCGCACCATCGGAGGTGACCGCGGGGCGGTGAGGTCGTTCGAGACGGTCCGGCGGCCCGGCGGCAACGGCGTCGGGAGCGGCTCTACGACCGAGGCGACTACCGCCTCAACGAGGGCCGGAGGCCGCGGGGCCGGTCCGGCTCACCACGGTCCCAGGAGCGCCGGAGAACCATCGCTCAGAAGTGAATGAAGATCTCGTCCGGTCAGCCGGAGACGCCGGACGTCGTCTCATCCGTGTGCGCCGTCTCGGTCGGCGTGGGCGTCGGGGTCGGCGTCGGCGTGTGCGACTTGGGCGGCGGAGAGGACGGGGGCGGTGACCCTGGCTTGTGCCCGCCGCTCGGCCGGCTCGGCGCCGAACTCGTCTCGGTGGGCCGGCGACGGGTGGGCGTCGGTGAGCCGGAGGCGGCGGGCGCGGCGGCGGCGTGATGCGGCCTGTACGACCGGCGGCCGGGCGCGTCCGGCGCGGGTGGCGTCGGAGCCCCGGAGTCCGCCGGGCCCTGGCCCGGCCGTACGGCGCTGCTCGGCCCGGCCGGCTGGTCCTTGGCGCCGGTGGCGACCACCGCGATCACGGTGGCGAGGACGGCCACGAGCGCGGCCGGTGCGGCGACCATGGCGACGGCACGGAGCCGCCGCGGACGCCGTTCGGGTTCCCTGCGCGGCCGTCCGGCGGTGGCGGAGGAGTAGTCGACACGCCGCGGCGGTGCCTCGTTCCGGAGCGAGGACTCGGCGGGGTGCGGCGATGACGCGACCGGAGCGTCGTCGCGCCCGTCGTCCTGGAGACCGGCGGCCGCGAGGGCCTGGGGCGTCAGGGCGGTCGCCAGAGCCTCAGTCGTCAGAGCGTCGGTCGCGGAGGTTGGGAAGGCGTCGGTCCCGACGGCATCGGGGACGTGGTGGGGACGGCGCTGGGGCAGCTCGGGCACCGGCTCGCGCGCCGCTACCGGCTCGCGTGCCGCCGGCGGCTCGGACGGGGCGGGCGGCGCCTCGCCGGTGAGTTCGGCCAGGATCTCCGGCGCCACGATGGACATCGGGGCCGTCGGCGCGTCGACGGACGACTCGACGGGACGCGCGGGCAGCGCGCGTTGGGCGGGCGGGGAGATCGGACGCGGCTTCTCGGCGGTGCCGCCGAGCCGGGAGGCGATCTCGCCGGTGGAGGGCCGGTCGGCCGGGTTGACCGCGAGCGCCGCCTCGACCAGTCCGCGGATCGGCTCGTTCAAGGCCGCCAGGTTCTCCTCGCCGGCGACGCTCCACCGCCCGTCCCCGCCGTTGCCGTCGTACGGGCTGTGCCCGGTCGCGGCGTACCCGATGAGGCAGCCCCAGCCGAAGATGTCGGACGCCGGGCCGGCCGGGAAGCCGTCGACGCGCTCCGGCGCCACCCACCCCGGCTCGTACGGCACGGTGCCGAGCTCGGCGGGACGGCCGGAGACCGGCGCCTCCTGCGCGATGGAGAAGCCGATGATCCGCGGGCCGTTGGCCGCCAGGAGGATGTTGGCCGGCCTGAGGTCGCAGTGGATCAGGCCCGCGCCGTGGACGGCGGCGATCGACCGTCCGAGGGCGACGGCCAGCGCCATCTGCTGCTCGGCGTCCAGCGGGCCGAGAGTCTCGACGTACTGGGCCAGCGAGGGACCCTCGATGTACTCCCGGATGAGGTACGGCGGCGTGTGGTCGGTGCCGTCGGTCAGCAGCGCGACGGTGCAGAACGGAGGAAGACGCCGGGCGCAGGAGGCCTCGATCCGCAGGTCCCGCCGCGCCTGGGCCTGGTCGGGCGCACGCGTCGTCTTCACCACGACGTGCCCGCCGTCGGCACCGGACGCCAGGTAGGCGATGCTCGTGCCGTCGGTCGAGAGCCGCGCCGTCAGACGATGGCCGCCGATCTCGGCCGGGTCGCTCGCCTCCAGCGGCTCCGCGCCGGGAGGCAGGACTTCGCCGCCGATGGTCTTCGGTGCGGACGGTCTGTCCACGAGCACGCCTTTCTCGACCCCCGCCGATTACTGATCTTCTTGGGGCATAGATCTTGCAACCGACCACAGCCCCTCGCAACCTGAACGTCACTGTTCGTGTTCTTTTCTAATGATCTATCCCGGTTAAGGGGCTGGCGAGAGATCCGATGTATGTCCGCGTTTGAGGCTGTCACCTGGCACTTCTCGCAGGCCTGGCGGGCGCGGCGGTATTGACGCATCGGATGTCTGGTGTTTGTCTGACAGCCGCCCGGCCGATCTCCAAGAAGCACCATCGCCCCTTCGGCGAGGGAGGCCTCATGAGTGAGCGGAGCGAGCGAATCAGTGGCGCGCGACCCGGGATCGCCCTACCGACGAAGGAGGCCTCATGAGACGCCTGCCCACCGCGTTCGCCGCGACGGCGGCCCTCACGCTCGGCGCGCTCGCCGCCGGGAACGGAGCGCAAGCGGGCGCCGCGCCTCCGACGCCCGAGCGGCGTGCCGCCGCCCTCGTCGCCCAGATGACCCTGGACGAGAAGATCTCCCAGGTCCACACGACCGGCACCGGGGCCGGGGGCGTCTCCCGCTTCGTGCCCGGGATCCCGCGGCTGGGCATCCCCGACTTCCTCATCTCCAACGGACCGGCCGGGGTCGGGACCGGTGCGGTGCCGCAGCAGCCGAACGCGACCGCGCTGCCCGCGCCCGTCGCCCTCGCGGCCGGGTTCGACCCGGAGCTGGCCCGGCGGTACGGCGAGGTCGAGGGCCGCGAGACCGGTGACGTCGGGCACAGCCTGATCGAGGCCCCCGACGTGAACATGGTGCGCGTCTACCGCAACGGCCGGGCGTTCGAGAACTACGGCGAGGACCCCTACCTCGCCGGGCGGCTCGCCGTGGCCGACATCCGGGGCATCCAGAGCCAGGGCGTGCTGGCCGAGGTCAAGCACTACACCGCCAACGACCAGGAGACCAACCGCAGGACCATCGACGAGGAGATCGACGACCGGACCCTCCACGAGATCCACCTGCCGGCGTTCGAGGCCGCGGTGAAGGAGGGACACGTGGCCTCGGTGATGTGCGCCTACCCGTCGGTCAACGGCGCCTTCATGTGCGAGAACGAGCACCTGCTCGCCGGCGTGCTGCGCGGCCAGTGGGGCTTCGGCGGTTTCGTGCAGTCCGACGCGAGCGCCACGCACACGGCGGTCGGCTCGGCCAAGGCCGGCCAGGACCTCGAGCTGCGCGACAACGGTCCGTACGACCAGGAGCTGAAGCAGGCCGTCCTCGACGGCACGGTGAGCATGGACCAGCTCGACACGATGATCGAGCGGCGGCTGTCGGTGGAGATCCGCGCGGGCCTGTTCGACCACCCGCGGACGGTCACGCCGATCGACGCCGCCGCCGGCGGAGCGGTGGCGCGGTCGGTCGCCGAGCAGACCGGCGTGCTGCTCAAGAACGCCGGCGCGGCCCTGCCGCTCGACGCGCGCCACCTGCGCTCGATCGCGGTCGTCGGCCCGTACGCCCAGGCCGCGCACCCGGGCGGCGGCGGCAGCGCCCACGTCAACCCGCTCTACACCGTCAGCCCCGTCGACGGCATCACCAAGCGTGCCGGCGCGGGCGTGACCGTGCGGAGCTCCGACGGCGCCGACCCCGCCGCGGCCGCCGCGCTCGCCAAGTCCTCGGACGTCGCCGTCGTCATCGTCGGCGACACGGAGAAGGAGGGCACGGACCGTACGAGCCTGTCGCTCAGCGGAGCCCAGGACGACCTCGTACGCTCGGTCGTCGCCGCGAACCCGCACACGATCGTGGTGCTGAACACCGGAGCGCCCGTGCTGATGCCGTGGATCGACGACGTCCCGGCGGTGCTCGAGGCCTGGTACCCGGGCGAGGAGGACGGCAACGCGCTCGCCGCGCTGCTGTTCGGCGACGTGAACCCCTCGGGCAAGCTCCCGGTGACCTTCCCGCGCGGCGAGACGCAGACGCCGGTGAGCTCGCCGGAGCGCTACCCGGGCGTGAACGGCGTGGCGACCTACTCCGAGCGGCTCCAGGTCGGCTACCGCTGGTACGACGCGCAGGGCCAGGACCCGCTCTTCCCGTTCGGGTACGGCCTGTCGTACACGCGATTCTCGTTCGGCCACCTCACCGTGGGCCGGCCCGATCGCGACGGGCGCGTGACCGTCGGCCTCGACGTGCGCAACACCGGTTCGCGCACGGGCGCGGAGGTCGCCCAGGTGTACGTGACCGATCCCGCGTCGGCCGGAGAGCCGCCGCGGCAGCTCAAGGGGTTCGCGAAGGTCACGCTGCGGCCCGGCCAGGTGAGGCACGTGCGGCTGACCCTCGACCGGCGGGCGTTCTCGGTCTGGGACACCGCCGCGCAGCGCTGGACCGTCCCCGGCGGCCGGTACACGATCGCGGCCGGCGACTCCTCGCGGAACCTGCCGTTGTCGGCCTCCGTGACTCTGCTCACATACTGACTGGTCGGGACATTGTCAGATTGTTACCAACAGAACGCCCAGGTCAGCGGATCGCCCGCTCGCGCGGCAGGGCCGAAACAGGACATTGTGCTGTTCAGGGGTTGTTTCGGCGGCTAGTTTCCTCACCGGAACGATCGGCGCTCGGCGGGCCCCGCCGAGCGTCCGCGCGGTCCGCGCGAGGACGGAGGGCACATGGCGGGCATCAAGAGGCGCAGCCTCCTGACGGGTGCGGCGGGCGCCGCCGCGATCGCCGGAATCGGCGGTATCAACGTCGGCGCGGCGCGCCCGGCCGAGGCCGCCGCGCCCGAGTCGCCCGGCCGTGGCCGCACCGTCCGGCTGCGTGAGGGCACCGACGTGGCGGCGCAGTTGTCGCCGGACGGGCGGTTCATCGCCATCGACCTCGTCGGCGTGCTGTGGGTGCTGCCGGCCTCCGGCGGTCAGGCCCGCAGGCTGACCAGCGACCTGTACGACATCGCCCAGCCCGAGTGGTCGCCCGACGGCAGGTGGATCGCCTTCCAGTCCTACCGCGAGGGCGTCTTCGACATCTGGATGATCCGCCCGGACGGCTCCGGGGCGCGCCGGCTGACCCACGGGCCGTACGACCACCGCGAGCCGCGCTTCTCCCCGGACGGCAAGCGGATCGTGCTGTCCTCCGACCTCACCGGCAGCTACGGCATCCACACGCTCGACGTGGCGTCGGGCGACCTCACGGCGCTCACCGACACCACCGACGAGGAGTACGAACCGGCGTGGTCGCCGGACGGCACGCGCATCGCGTTCGTCGTGGCCAACACGCGGATCGACGTGATCGACCTCGGCACCGGCGAGCGTACGACCCCGGTGACCGTCCCCTCCGACCAGGTGATCCACAGTCCGGCCTGGACCACGGACGGCCAGGATCTGGTGTACTCCCTCACCCGACCGGGCCACACCGAGCTCTGGCGCTCGGGCAAGCCGCTCGTGACCGGCGAGGAGGTGTTCCCCTTCCGCGTGTCATGGCGCTCGCGGGACGAGTTCCTCTACACCGCCGACGGGAAGATCCGCCGTCGCTCGGTGAGCGACGGCACGCGGAAGGACATCGGCTTCACCGCGGGCGTCACCGTCACCGCACCGGCGTACCGGAAGCGCCGGCGCGACTTCGACTCCGCCAAGCCGCGGCCCGTCGTCGGCATCGGCAGCCCGGTGCTGTCGCCGGACGGCCGGCAGGTGGCGTTCCGCGCGCTCAACGACATCTACACGATGACGATCGGCCAGGCGCCCCGCCCGCTCACCCGTGACCACTGGTGGAAGAGCGCCCCGGCCTGGTCACCGGACGGCCGGTACCTGTCCTACTCCACCGACCGGGCCGGCAAGCTGGACATCTGGATCCGCGACCTGCGCACCGGCACCGACCGCCGCCTGACGAACCTGCCGGACGCCGCCGCCGTGTCGGGCACCTGGTCCCGCGACGGCTCGCGTCTGGCCTTCCTCGACCAGACCGGCGCCCTCTACACCGTCGAGGTCGACTCCGGCGACGTCCAGCAGGTCTACACCGCCACCTTCGAGCCGGGGCGGCCGACCTGGTCCGCCGACGGCGACGTCATCGCCCTCGCGGCGATCAAGCCGTACTCCGCGCGTTACCGCGAGGGGCTCAGCAAGATCCTCCTGGTGAACCGCCACACCGGCGCCGGCACGTACGTCGATCCGCTGCCGGACCGTTCCATCCAGACGCGCGGCGACGACGGCCCCGTGTGGTCGCCCGACGGCACGAAGATGGCGTTCGTCGTCGCGAGCGTGCTGTGGGTGGTCGACGTCCATCCCGACGGCACGCCCGCCGGAAAGCCCCGGCAGATCACCCACGAGGTGACCGACGCCGTGAGCTGGAGCGGCGACTCGCGGCAACTGCTGTACCTGAACAACGGGCGGCTCCGCCTCGTGACCGTCGACGGCGGCCGTACGCGCACCCTGCCGATGCCGTTGACCTGGGCCAACACCCGTTCCAAGGGGCGCACCGTCGTCCGCGCCGCGCGCATGTGGGACGGCAGCAGCCGCAAGCTCCGCGACAACGTCGACATCGTGGTCGAGGGGCATCGCATCGCCGCGGTCGAGCCGCGCGGCCACGGACGCGGCGACAAGGTCGTCGACGCGGGCGACTCCGTGGTCGTCCCGGGCCTGGTGGACATGCACAACCACCGGGAGATGCAGGGATATGAGTACGGCGACCGGCAGGGACGGCTCTGGCTGTCGCTCGGCATCACCACGACCCGCTCGCCCGGCAGCCCGGCGTACCACATGGTCGAGGCACGCGAGTCGTTCCAGTCCGGCGCCCGCGTCGCCCCGCGCTACTTCGCCACCGGCGAGGCCGTCGACGGGCCGCGCATCTTCTACAACTTCATGCGGCCGACGTTCGACGACGACCAGCTCGCCCTCGAGCTCGAACGTGCCGGCGCCCTCGACTACGACCTGATGAAGGCCTACGTGCGGCTGCCCACCGAGTGGCAGCAGAAGGTCATCACCTGGGCGCACAAGCACGGCGTGCACGCCACGTCGCACTACCACTACCCGGCGACCGCGTTCGGCGGCGACGGCATGGAGCACATCGGCGCGACGAACCGGTTCGGCTACTCGCGCACGGTCACCGCGCTCGGCACCGGGTACCGCGACGTCATCGACATCTTCACCGCCTCCGGCGCGGTACGGACGCCGACGCTGTTCGTCGCGGCGACGATGTTCCGCGAGGACACCTCGCTGGTCACCGACCGGCGGGTGAAGACGCTGTACCCCTCCTGGGAGTACGCCTCGCTCCAGGCCGCCGTCAAGACCGCCCAGACCACCGACCAGACGGTGAACGAGCGCAACCTCGCCGCCCAGGTGGCCCAGGTCGTCGCGACGGTACGGGCCGGCGGCCGGGTGATCACCGGGACGGACTCGCCGATCGACCACACCGCGGTCAGCACGCACATGAACCTGCGCGCCCTGGTCAAGTACGGGCTCACGCCGTACGAGGCGCTGACCACGGCAACGCGGGTGCCGGGGGAGTTCCTGGCGGAGCCGCTCGGCCAGATCAAGCCGGGCATGTACGCCGACCTGGCCTTCCTCGGCGGCGACCCGCTCACCGACATCACCCGGGCGGCCGACGTGCGGCAGGTCATGGTGAACGGCGAACTGCACACGGTGGACGACCTGCTCGCGCCGTTCGCCGCCCCGGACCGCACGGTCGCCGCGCCCAAGGGCCGGATGCTGCCGAAGCTCCCCGAGCACCCGGCGAACCGGAAGTACTGGTGGCACGACCCCCACTACCTGGAGGAGAGCAAGCGGTCCTGCTGCGCGGAGGGCTGACCGCGCCGGCGCCCGTACGGGACCGAAATGCCGGGATGGCCCGGCGGGGATACTTCCCCGCTGCTCCATCCGTATGGAATCGTTCCCATATGCGTATTACGGACAGCCTGCGCGTCCATGATGACACCTGCAACGTCTACCTGCTCGTCACCGGCACGGACGCCGTCGCCATCGACTTCGGCTCCGGTTCGGTCCTCGACCACCTGGCGGACCACGGGATCGAGCGGATCACCGACGTTCTGATGACGCATCACCATCGGGACCAGGGTCAGGGACTGGCGCGCGCGGCGGCCGCCGGGATACGCATCTGGGTGCCCTCCACCGAGCGGGACCTGTTCGCCGACGTCGGCACGCACTGGCAGACGCGGGTCATCGACAACTACTACGACCTGCGCCAGGACCGGTTCTCGCTGCTGGAGGACGTGCCGGTCCACGGCGTCGTTCCCGAGTACCGCACCACGCGCATCGGCGGGGTCGACGTCCACGCGATGCCCACCCCCGGGCACACGCTGGGATCGGTCAGCTACGTCACCGAGCTGGACGGCCGGAGGATGGCCTTCACCGGTGATCTGCTGTACGGGCCGGGCACCATCTGGTCGGTCTCGGCGTTGCAACGGGGCTACAACGCGCTGGAGGGCGCCGCCGCGTCGGTCATCTCCCTCGACCTGGTCGCCGAGCGCGCCCCCGACCTCGTGCTGCCCTCGCACGGCCGCCCGATCGCCGAGCCGGCCGAGGCGATCGCCGAGACCCGGCGCAACCTGCAGGCCCTGGTCGACTTCCGCCGTGACGAGCCGTGGGACCTCGACGCCTGGCTGCGGCGGCCGTACGAGGAGGTCACCCCGCACCTGCTGCGCAACCGCACCTCCTTCGCGACGAGCTACGCCCTGCTGTCGGACTCCGGTGCCGCGCTGCTCATCGACTACGGGCTCGACATGATCACCGGGTTGCCGGTCGGCGACGACCGGTCCTCGCGCCGTCCCTGGCTCGCCTCGCTCGACGCCCTCAAGCGCACGTACGGCGTCGACCGGGTCGAGGTGGCGATCCCGACCCACTACCACGACGACCACGTGGCGGGTTTCGGCCTGCTGCACGAGGTCGAGGGCACCGAGATCTGGGCCGGGGAGTCGATCGCGCCGATCCTGCGCGACCCGCGCCGGTACGACCTGCCGTGCCTCTGGTACGACCCGCTGCCCGTCGACCGCGTGGTCGCGCCCGGCGTCCCGGTGCGGTGGCACGAGTACGAGCTGACCATGTACCCGCTGCCCGGCCACACGCTGTACGCGGTGGCGATCGCGTTCGAGGCCGACGGCAGGAAGGTGCTGGCCACCGGCGACCAGCAGGACGGCGGGTGGGTCGACGGCGAGCGGACCGAGGTGCTCAACTTCCAGTACCGAAACCGGTTCCGGTTCGACGACTTCGTCGACTCCGCGCTGCTCTACCGCCGGCTGTCGCCGGACCTGATGATCAGCGGGCACTGGCAGCCGCGCGCGGTCGACGACCGGTACCTCGACATGCTCCTGGCCAAGGGCGAGGAGCTGGCCCGGCTGCACCGGGCGCTGCTGCCGCTGGACGAGGTCGACTTCGGCGCGGAGGGCTTCGGCGCCCGGATCCTGCCGTACCGGTCGGTGGTGGCCGGCGGCGAGAGCCAGGAGCTCGAGGTGGAGGTCGTCAACCCGTTCCGGCAGCGCTGTGAGCTCCGCGTCGACCTGGTCGCGCCCGCCGGATGGCAGGTCACCCCCGCGTCCCGCGTCGTCGAGGCGGAGGGACGCGGCGAGGCGGTGGCGCGGTTCACCGTCGTACCGCTGCCGGGCCGCCGACGGCGGGCCCGGCTGGCCGCCAACCTCACCGCCGGTGACCGCGACTTCGGCCAGCAGGCCGAGGCCCTGCTGGACGTGCGATGAACAGGAGTGAGGAGGGTGAACGACCAATGAGACGCGTCGAGATGACCGAGACCGACGGCCGGATGGGGATCCGTGCCGAGCAGTACACCGCGGTCATCGACCGCGACCGGCTCCTGGCCGACGTCACCGGGGCGGACGGCGGGTCCTGGGGGATGCTGCGGCTGCTCGCCTCCGTCGACACGCTCGACGGCCCGGACGAGACGACCCGTGTCGAGGACGTCACCTGGGAGTCCACCGAGTCGTGCGTACGGCTGACCGTGTCCTGCGCCAGCTCGCGGTGGGCCGCGCGTACGCACGTGGTGGAGTTCCACCCCGGCCGGATCACCTTCGGCGCGACCGTGCGCGGCGAGGGCCGCGTCACCACGGTGCGGCTGCTCGGCGGGGCGCGGCTGCCGCAGGGCGTGCTGCCGAGCGGAGCGGCCCACCACACCGTCTTCTCCCCGAACCCGGACCACCCCTGGCGCGTCGCCCGCCCGGCGGTCGAGCCCGCCGTGATCAGCGTCAACGGCGAGGGCGGCGAGCCGGGCGTGGGCCGGTGGCTGTTCACGCCCGCGCCGACCTGCTTCGGGCTGTCCCGCGCGCGGGCCGCCGACGAGCGGAGCCTGCCCGAGGGGCCCTGGCTGATGCTCGGGCTCGCGGCGGCGCGGCGCACGTTCGTCGACGTCGTCTACGACCCGACGCCCGGCGGGTTCAGCCTGCGCTGTGAGTACCAGGGGCACACGGCCGCCGAGGGCGCCTTCACCACGCCCGAGGTCCTGTTGCTGTTCGGCGCGGCCGACCCGTTCGCGGGGCTGCGCGCGTACCGCGACGAGCTGGCCGCCCGCGGCCTCGCGCCCGCCGTCGCCGCGCGCCCACCCGGCGGCGACCGGCTCCAGCCGATCTTCTGCGGCTGGGGCGCCCAGTGCGCGCTGGCCGCCGCGGACGGCGCGCCCGCGCCCGCGCTGTCGCGCCGCGCGCTGTACGAGGAGTGGCTGGACGCCCTGGCCGGTCGCGGCATCGTGCCCGGGACGATCGTCGTGGACGACAAGTGGCAGGAGCGGTACGCCACGTGCCGGCCCGACGCGGCCAAGTGGCCCGACCTCGCCGGGTTCGTCGCCGACCGGCAGGCGAGGGGGCAGCGGGTGCTGCTCTGGTGGAAGGCCTGGGACCCCGAGGGCGCCCCCGCCGAGGCGTGCGTGCGCGCCCCGGACGGCACACCGCTCGCCATCGACCCGGAGAGCGCCGAGGGCCGGGCGGTCATCGAGGACGCCATGGCGTCCATGCTGGGCCCGGACGGGCTGAACGCCGACGGCCTGAAGATCGACTTCACCGGGCGCACGCCGTCCGGCACGGCCCTGCGCCACGCCGGTCCGTCGTGGGGGTTCGACCTGCTGCACGAGCTGCTGGCGGTCGCCTACCGGGCGGCCAAGCGGGTCAAGCCGGACTCGCTCATCGTCACCCACACGCCCGACCCGGGCTTCCTCGACGTCACCGACATGATCCGGCTCAACGACGCGTTGCACAACGACCACCCCGAAGGGCTGGTGCCGCCCTCGGACGAGGCCGTCGTCGAGCAGATGACCTACCGGGCCCGGGTCGTGCACGCGGCGTGCCCGGAGATGCCGGTGGACACCGACGGCTGGCGCCTGCCCGGGGAGCGGCACCTGCGGGCGTACGCCGCCGCCGCGCCGCGCCTGGGCGTCCCGGCGCTGTACTACGCCGACGGGATGGACTGGGAGCCGGGACGCGTCGAGGACGCCACGTGGGCCGCGGTCGCCGACGCCTGGTCGGCGTACCGCGCGGAACATGGACTCGCCGCACCGCGACATAGAATCGACCGCCGTGACTCCTCCGCTCCTTGATGGGAGCGGCTTCTCGCTAAGCCGCTTTCGCAGCGTCGCGAAGGGCAAGCCCTGCCCTGAGGATGTTGATCGCCGCGTTCTCGTCGGCGTGTGCGGTGTGACCGCACGCCGTACAGGCGAACGCTGCTTGGGTGCGGCGGTTCTCCGGTGTGCAGTGCCCGCATCGAGAGCACGTGCGGGAGGTGTTGCGGGGCTCGACTGCGATCAGCTCACGACCGGCGCTTTCAGCCTTGTCCGCGAGGACCGACAGGAACACCCCCCAACCCGCGTCCAGGATCGAACGGTTCAGCCCGGACTTAGCAGCCACGTTGCGGCCCGGCTGCTCCACCGTGCCCGAGGCGGAGCGGGTCATGTTAGCCACCCGCAGGTCCTCATGGACGATCAGGTCATAGTCACGCACCAGCGCCAGCGCGGTCTTGTGCGCGCTGTCCAGGCGCTGCCTGCGTACCTTGGCGTGCAGGGCCGCGACCCTCGCCACCGCCTTACGGCGGCGCTTGGACCCGCGCTTCTTCCGGGCGAGGTCGCGCTGAGCGGCGGCCAGGCGCTCGGCGGAGGCGGCGAGGTGGCGTGGGTTGGCCAGGTGTTCGCCGTCGCTGGTCGTGACCAGCGAGGCCACGCCCATGTCCAGGCCGACCACCGCGCCCGTGGCCGGAAGGGGAGTAGCGGGTATGTCCTCACAAGACAAGATCAGATACCAGCGGGTTCCTTGGCGTTTCACGCTGATGGTCTTCACCTGGCCCCGCACTGGGCGGTGTTGATGCACCCGTACGTGCCCGATGGCCTGAAGGCGGACGAACGTCGCCGTCGGGTGCTCGGGCTGGGAATCCCAGCGACAGCCATCCCCGTCCTTCGGCCAAGTGACGGTGTCGAACCAGCCCCGGCCCTTGAACCGCGGAAACCCCGGCGCGCGTCCTGCCTTCACACGGGCGAAGAAGGCCGCGAACGCCTTGTCCAAACGACGCAGGGTGGCCTGCTGGGAGGAGAACGACCACCGGCCCTGCCCCTCCTGATCATCGGCGCGGATATCCTTCAGCTCACCCGACTGATCGCCATACCGGACGCTCACCCCCGCCTTGCGGTAGGCAGTACGCCGGTGCTCCAACGCCGCGTTGTACAGCACCCGGTGGTCTTCCAGACACGCAGCGAGCGCGACCTGCTGACGGCTGGTCGGCCGCATCAAGAACTTGAAAGATCTACGCACCGCCACCACCCGAGGCAGACACCTCACACTGTGCCTGAACGCACTGCGGGACCGTCTCCTTCAGAGACTCCGACAGCGGCCACGAAGCAAGACCGCGACCACGCTATGGGCACATGGGAGCGCGAGACGGCGAATTTGGTGCCGAAGTGATGGGAGATGGAACACTTGAACTGGCTGGCTACGGACACCGGCGAATGCTTCAAGCGTGCCATGACGAACAGCCCCACACGGTCAGGCACCATCTGGAAAGCCGTGATCTGCCGGGCATGCTCGTCGGCCCTGGTATGGAGCGGTTGCTTCGGGCGGGTCCCAACGCGCACGCCGAGGACGGGGCGGCGGTGCTTCCGGCACCGCAACATGTGGTATCTGACGCCATACGCCGCACCGAGTAAACGCACCCGACGAGTCACACCATCATTAATAACAGCGCCGCACATCTCACGCGCGATGAATGGAGACTCCTGATGCGCAGACCCGACGGGGCAACGCACATTCAAGACCTGGCGGCCATACCGCTGCGGTTTCCCCGTCGTCTGAAAGCGACGGTCTGCACGGGAGTGCCCGATGGGGCGTAGACGTGAGGACGGTGCCGAACACCGGCCGAACGGCACCCCCCCTCCCCGGCCCCGTCGGCGGCCGACGATCCAGGACCTCGCCCGCGCCGCCGGGACCTCGCCCTCGACCGCGTCCCGCGCCCTGAGCGGCAACGGCTACGTCGGGGCCGACGTGCGGGCGCGGGTGCTGGAGGCGGCCGAGCGCATCGGGTACGTCCCGGACATCAACGCCCGCACTCTCCGCAACCGCCGAAGCCGCGCGGTCGGCGTGCTCATCTCCGACCTGCGCAACCCGTTCTACGCCAACCTCGCGGCCGGCATCGAGCAGCGACTGCGCTCGGCCGGCTACCACGTCATCGTCGTCAACAACGACGGCGAGCAGGACGCCGAGGCCGAGGGTGCCCGGACGTTCCTCGCGGTGCGCGTCTCGGCGGCCATCATCACGCCGGTGTCGGACCGCGCGGTGCGCATGCTGATGAACGACGGCGTCCCGGTCGTGCAGGCCGACCGCATGGTCGACGGCCTGACCACCGACGGCGTCCTGGTCGACAACGTCCAGGGCGCACGGCGGATCACCGACCACCTGATCGAGCTCGGGCACACGCGCATCGCGCTGCTGATCGACGAGACCGACTGGACGACCGGCGCGGGCCGCCTCGCGGGCTACCGCGCGGCCCTGCGCGACGCGGGCCTGCCGGTGGATCCGGGTCTCATCGTGCCGACCCGGTTCCAGCCCGACACGGCGCGCGCGGCGGTGACCGCGCTGCTGGAACGCCGGCCCGACGTCACGGCGCTGTTCGCCGCGAACAACCGGCTGGCCGAGGGGGCGTTCCAGGCGCTCCAGGAGGGCGGCCACCGCATGCCCGACGACGTCTCGCTGGTCGCGTTCGACGACGTGCCGTGGATGTCGATGGTCTCGCCGGGCATCACCACCGTCGACCAGCACACCGACGACCTCGGCCGGGCCTGCGCGCAGCTCGTCGTCGACCGCATCGCCGGGGCCCCGGCCGGGCAGACGACGGTGCGCTACATCCAGCCCTCGATCGTCGTACGCGCCTCCACGGCACCGCCGCGCACGACGACGGCCACCTCCGTCCGCCCCGACCCGGGCCCGGCCGCCGCCGCACCGACGCCCTGATCCCGACGCCGCTCGCGCCGGGCCGGGCTTTGCCTGGCATCGGCGACCGTGACGCTGGGTGATGAACAGGAGGCGTGCAGGGTGTCGGCCCGCCTCGGACCGAGTTATTGATCTTTGGGAAATCGGGCGTGGTATCGCCCGAGCCCTTCGCCGCTCTCCTGGAGTACCCGTTCGTAATCCGCCTCGGTGTAACGGGAGCATTCGACCAGCGCTTTATAGGTCAAGCATGCCTGCGCGTCGAGGACGTTAATCTCGTGTCTCAAAGTGAGCCGCGGATCCAGGTCGAATCGCCGTAGCTCGCGGTCGCGGTGATGGTCCGGGTGCCCATGGCTGCCGAGAAGGCGCGCGAGACGGGCCCGGGCGTCGGCGAGATGGGCGATGAGCCGCGCGGCGTCGATCGGGTCGCCGTCACCTTCAATGAGGGCGTCGTCGGTCACGGCTTCGGAGACGCTTCTTTCCCCACGTCGGGTCGGGTCGAGTGACTCGTAGCAGAGGACCGCCCTGCGCGCGGCGGTGATGCCGTCCAGTCCCCGCCCGTTCTTCTCCAGCAGCAGTGCCTGGTTGTAATACAGCGATCCCAGAACCGCGAGGTGGCGGCGGTTTTCCGGCTCCATCTTGCGGAGGCGTCTTACGGCCTGGACCGCGGTCATGTTCTCCGAGAGCGCCGGGCCGTACCTGCCGGCTGCCGCATTCGCGTCCGCGTCGCGAATATGCGGCGCGGCCTTCCGGCGAAGGTGCTCAGCCGATCTCCTCAACGACATCTCCGCGGGCCACCTCTCATCATGGTCTGATCCGATATCCGCCCGGGGGCGGCGAGGTCGGGTCCAGCATCGCAGCACGGCGATTTCAGCGTGTGCGGCTCCGCCCGTCTGTGACGTTGCGTGATCAATGGGAGCGTGGAGGGGCGGTCCGGCGGCCCGCGCCGCTGCCGGGAACGGTGCGTTAATGCGTCCGAAACACGGTCTTGACAGTGACTGCGGGCCGAAAATATGGTCACCGCACTGTGGTAACGATGCCACATTCAATGTCCCGGCCGGTCCTCCACGCGTCTGCAGTGCCCCGATTAACCGGAAACCGCAGGTCACCGCGTACTCTTCACGCCTGGCCCGGACATTCGCCTGGTTGTGAGGAGTGAGCAATGATCACCCGACGCGGTTTTCTGACCGGCTCGGCGGGAGCGCTCGCACTCGGCGCCGTCACGAGCGCCTGCGGCGGTGTCGGCGGCAAGAGCACGAGCAGCGGCGGCGGTGCGTCCAAGGGCGACACCGGCACGGTGTCGATCCAGGGCCTGGGCAAGCCCGACGACGTCGGCGGGGCCCGCCGGAACGCGTTCAAGAGCGCCTATCCCAAGGTCCAGGTCAACATCAACGAGGGCGACTTCGACCCGCAGCAGTTCCTGTCCGCGATCGCGAGCGGCAACCCGCCGGACCTGGTGTACCTCGACCGTGACCTCGTCGGCACCTACGCGGCGAAGGGCGCCATCCAGCCCCTCGACGACCTCATCGACAAGGCCGGCATCAAGATGAGCCTCTACCGTCCAGCGGCGGCGAAGGAGGTGACGATCGACGGGAAGGTCTACGGCGTCCCGGAGTTCTACGACACCCGCAACATCCTCATGAGCGGCAAGGTGCTGCGGTCGGCGGGGCTCACCGCGGCCGACCTCGCGACGACCGACTGGGACAAGCTGCACACCAACGCCGCCAAGCTCTACAAGGTGAGCGGCGGCAAGATCACCCGCATCGGGTTCGACCCCAAGCTGCCGGAGTTCCTCCCGCTGTGGGCCAAGGCCAACGGCGCGGACATGATCAACCCCGACGGCTCGCCGAACCTCGCCGACCCCAGGATCATCGAGGCCCTGACGTTCGCGCTCAGCCTCATCGGCGAGCAGGGCGGCTGGTCGAAGTTCAAGGCCTTCCGCGACGCCTGGGACCTGTTCGGCTCGGGCAACGAGTTCAACAAGGGACAGGCCGGCGCATTCCCCTGGGAGGGCTGGTACGTCAACGTCCTCGTGCAGGCGACGCCGAAGCTCGATCTGGAATCGATTCCCTTCACCGACCGGCAGGGCAAGCCGATCAGCTTCTCCAACGGCAGCGCGTGGTGCCTGCCGAAGGGCTCGAAGAACCCGGCCGCGGCGGTCAACTACATGAAGTTCATGACCGCCACCGACACGTGGCTCAAGGCCGCCGCCGCGCGCCAGGCGACGGTGGAGAAGAACAAGTCCATCTTCACCGGCCTGTGGACCGCCAACCCGACCGCGGACGCCCAGATCAAGGCCAAGTACGTCAAGCCCGGCACGACCGGCTTCGACAAGGCCATCCAGAACTACTACGCCTCCACCGACTACGCCTTCAGCATCCCGCCGTCCAAGGCGAGCAGCGAGATCAAGACCGCGTGGACCGACGCGGTGAACCGGGCCCTGTCCGGTCAGCAGAAGCCCGACGCGGCGATGAAGCAGGCGCAGTCGGAGGCCGCCAAGGCGTTCAGCGCGGTGAAGTGATGGCGGCGGTCACCGCGACGGCCGGGCGTACCCGGAAGCGGAGCGGCGGCAACCGCCGCCGGGAGACGCGCGCGGCGTACGGCTTCATCGGCATCTGGATCGTCGGGTTCATCGTCTTCACGCTGGGCCCGATGATCGCCAGCCTGGTGCTGTCGTTCACCGACTACGACGCCATCAGTTCTCCCCGCAACGTGGGCTGGGACAACTACCGCCAGATGTTCTCGGACCCGAAGGTCGGCAAGGCCCTCACCAACACCCTCATCTACGCGGTCATGTACGTGCCGACCGCGATGGTCGTGGCGCTGATCCTGGCGATGATCCTCAACCGGGTCGGCCGGGCGTCGGGCTTCTTCCGCACGGTGTTCTACCTGCCGGTGATGACGCCGCCGGTCGCCGCGGGCGCGCTGTTCCTGCTGCTGCTCAACGGCAACCAGGGCCTGCTCAACCGCGTGCTCCGCGTGGTCGGGATCGACGGGCCGAACTGGACGACCGACACCGCGTGGGTCAAGCCGGGCCTGGCCCTCACGATGCTGTGGGGCGTCGGCGGGATGGTCGTCATCTACCTCGCCGCGCTGCGCCAGGTGCCCAAGGACCTGTACGAGGCCGCGGCCCTGGACGGCGCGGGCCCGTGGATGAGGTTCCGCAAGATCACGCTGCCGATGATCAGCGGCGCGCTGTTCTTCACGCTGATCGTGCAGACCATCTCCGCGCTGCAGATGTTCGACCAGGCGTACACGATGTTCTTCGGCGGCCAGCAGAACAGCACCTACGCCAACGACGCGGCACTGTTCTACGTCATCTACCTGTTCCAGCAGGGCTTCAGCTTCCTGCACATGGGCTACGCCTCCGCGCTGGCCTGGCTGCTGTTCATCGTCATCATGATCATCACCGCGATCCAGGTGCGGGTCTCGCGCCGGTTCGTCTACTACGAGGGGGAGAGGGACTGACATGGCCGCTTCTCCCGCGGGCCTGACCGCCACGCCCGCGTCCCAGGGCCCGGCCACCCGGAAGGTCAAGGCCGCCCGGCCGGGCGCCGGGCGCCGCGAGCGCGTCCCGATCTGGAAGCGCGCACCGTACGTGGTGCTGCTCGCGCTCGTCAGCGTGCTGTTCACCTATCCGTTCCTGTGGCTGATCAGCGCGTCGTTCAAACCGCGCACCGATGTGTTCGACAACAAGCTGATCCCGCACCGCTGGAGGCCGGCCAACTTCGCCGACGTCTGGCACTACGGGGACATGCTCCACTGGCTGCTGAACAGCGCGGTGGTGGGCATCGCCGCGGCGACGACCGTCACCATCAGCAGCGCCGTCGTGGCGTTCGGGTTCGCCTACTTCCGGTTTCCCGGGCGCAACATACTGTTCGGCCTGGTGCTGGCGACGATGATGCTGCCGCAGGCGGTCACGATGATCCCCGTCTACATCATCTGGAACAAGGTCGGACTGACCGGCACCCAGGTCCCGCTGTGGGCGCAGAACATCTTCGGCTCGGCGTTCTACATCTTCCTGCTGCGGCAGTTCTTCCTGTCGCTGCCACGGGAGTTGTTCGAGGCGGCTCGCGTCGACGGCTGCAATTTCTTCGGTCTGTTCTGGCGCATCGCCCTGCCGCTGGCGCGGCCGGCGCTGGCGATCGTCTTCATCTTCGAGATCCAGGCGAGCTGGAACGACCTGCTCAAACCGCTCATCTACCTGCAGAACACCTCGCTGTTCACGATGCCCCGCGGCCTGAAGTCGATCATCGACACGTTCGGCAACGGCGGCGAGCACCACTGGGAGATCATCTCGGCGGCGAGCCTGATCGCGACCATACCCATGATCGTGATCTTCGCCTTCGCCCAGCGGCACATCATCGAGGGCATCGCCACCACGGGCCGGAAGGGCTGACACGTGACACTCGGGGATCACGTACTCGCCCTCGACATCGGCGGCACCAAACTGGCCGCCGGTGTCGTGGGCCGGGCCGGTGACGTACGGTCGTTCGTACGGACGCCGACCAGGGTCGAGGAGGGCCCGGAAACGACCGTCAAACGCCTGCTGGACCTCGGCCGGGACGCCCTGGCCGAGGCCGGTTGCGGCGCCGAGGACATGGCCGCGGTCGGCATCGGCTGCGGCGGCCCGCTCGACCCGGTCACCGGCCGGGTGCAGGGCCCGCCCGGCCTGCCGGGCTGGGACGACGTGCCCATCGTCGACCTGGTCGACGCGGCGTACGGCCGGCCGTCGTTCCTGGAGAACGACGCCACCGCCGCCGCCCTCGGCGAATACCACTACGGACGCTGGGGCGACGTGCGCCAGATGCTCTACCTCACGGTCTCCACCGGGGTGGGCGGCGGCGTCATCCTCGACGGCCGGCTGTACCGCGGCGCGGCCGGCAACGGCGGGGAGTTCGGGCACGTCATCATCGACTGGAACGGCCGCCGCTGCGGCTGCGGCCAGCGCGGCTGCATCGAGGCGTACGCCTCGGGCAGCTCGATCGCCCGGCGCGCGAACGAGGCGCTCGCCGGCGGCGAGGCGTCCTCCATGCGGGACGTCACGGTGGTGACCGCCGAGACCGTCTCCGCGCACGCGATGCGGGGCGACCCCCTCGCCCGGCGCCTGTGGGACGAGACCACCGCCGCGCTGGGCCGCGCCCTCGCGGTCATGATCAACGTGGTCGAGCCCCAGCTCGTCGTCCTCGGCGGTGGCGTCACCCGCGCGGGCGACGCCCTCCTGTTGCCGGTACGCCGCGCGGCGCTGTCGCAGGCCATGCGGCCGGCCGGCGCCGCCGCCCGCGTCGAGCTGTCCGCGCACGGCGACACGGTCGGCGTGGTCGGCGCGGCGGCCTCGGCCTTCCTCCACCTCGACGACTCCACCGGAGCATCCACATGACCGAGCGAAGCGAGGGAATCGAGGACGCGGCCCTGTGGTCACCCTCCCCGACGCAGGAGGACTCCATGACCGAGCGAAGCGAGGGAATCGAGAGCGCAGTCCGCCTGGCCACTTCTTCGACGAAGGAGGATTCCATGACCGATCAGCCTGCGCTCGTCGAGCATCTCGAGGAGCACCTCGCCGTGATCGAGTCGGTCCGCGGCCTGGTGCCCGCGGTCGAGGCACTCGGGGAGGAGGTGAGCGACCGCCTCCAGCGCGGGGGTGTCGTCTACTCCTTCGGCAACGGTGGTTCGGCCGCCGACGCCCAGCACCTGGCGGGCGAGCTCATCGGCCGGTACTGCCGCGAGCGCCGGCCGCTCGCCGCCGTCGCGCTGTCCACCGACCCGACCGTCTCGACGTGCATCGGCAACGACTACTCCTTCGACGACGTCTTCGCCCGCCAGGTCACCGCGCTGGCCGGCCCGGACGACGTCGTCGTGGGGTTCACCACGAGCGGGCGTTCCCCCAACGTCGTCGCCGGGCTCGCCGCGGGCCGCAAGGCCGGCGCGCTGACCGTGCTGCTCACCGGGCACGCGGACAGCGGCGGCGGACCGGCGGCCGAGCACGCCGACCGGGTCCTCGCCGTCGCCTCGGACCGTACGGCACGCGTCCAGGAGGCGCATGTCCTGCTGTTGCACCTGCTCAGCGAGCACATCGACCGCTGGGCCGCCGCGTCCTCGTAACGGACCGGCACCCCCCACTGGAAGGAACCCCCGCTTCACCATGATCAGCGCGACACCGGACCCCCGGCCGCGTACCGCGTCCCCCGCCCGCCCCGCGCCGCCGATCGGGCAGGCCACCCGCGGACCGCTCCACATGATCGGCAACGCGCACATCGACGCGGTGTGGCTGTGGCCGTGGCAGGAGGGCCTGCAGGAGGCGCGCGCGACGTTCCGCGCCGCCCTCGACCGCATCGCCGAGTACCCCGACTTCGTCTTCACCTGCGACTCCATCGGGTACCTCGCGTGGATCGAGGAACACGACCCCGAGCTGTTCGACGCGCTTCGCGAACAGGTGCGCGCGGGCCGGTTCGAGATCGTCGGCGGCTGGTGGGTCGAGCCGGACTGCAACATCCCGGGAGGCGAGGGGTTCGTCCGGCACGCGCTGTACTCCCAGCGGTTCCTGGCCGACCGGTTCGGGAGGATGGCCTCGGTCGGCTGCAACGTCGACCCCTTCGGCCAGAACGCCGTGATCCCGCAGCTGCTCAGCAAGTCCGGCATGGACAGGTACGCCTTCATGCGGCCGCAGCCGCACGAGGCCGAGCTGCCCGGCCCCACGTTCTGGTGGCGGGCGGCGGACGGCTCCCGGGTGCTGACCTACCGGATCCCGCACGAGTACTGCAGCCCGGCCGGGCACCTGGGCACCCACGTCGGCAAGGCCCTGGCCCAGCTTCCGCACACGACCGAGCCGCTGATGTGCTTCTACGGCGTCGGCAACCACGGCGGCGGCCCGACCCGGGCCAACATCGACAGCATCGTCGAGTTGAACGGCAGCGACCAGTTCCCCCGGATGATCTTCTCCACGGCCGCCGCGTTCTTCGACGACGCGGCGGACGGCGACCTGCCGGAGTACACCGGGGAGATCCAGCCGCACGGAGTCGGCTGCTACTCCGCGCACTCGGGGATCAAGAAGCTGATCCGCACCACCGAGCACGCGCTCTCCGCCGCGGAGAAGTGGGCGGCGATCGCCGGTGAGGTGGCGGGGATGGCGCCGGTCACCGGGGAGTTCGAGACGGCCTGGCGGCAGGTCCTGTTCAACCACTTCCACGACACGGCGGCCGGCACGGCGCTGCCGAGCGCGTACGACGACGCGCGCGACCAGCTCGGCGAGGCCCGCTCGATCGCGGCGCGTCTGCAGAACCGGGCGATCCAGAGCATCAGCCGCCAGATCGCGGTCGCGCCCGAGGAGGGGATGGCGCCGCTGGCCGTCTTCAACCCGCACCCCTGGCCGGTGGCGACCACGGTCGAGGTCGAGTTCGGCGCCCAGCTCGGCCGGGGCGCGATCGTCGCCGTCGACGACGCGGACCGGCGCGTGCCCGTGCAGGTCGCGCGCTCGTCCACGGTGTGCGGCGGGCGTCGCGTGCTCGTGGTGCCGGTGGAGCTGCCGCCGCTCGGCTACCGGCTCTACCGGCTGTACGCCGACCCGGCGAGCGGCCCGGTCGCCGAGCGCGGCACCGTCCTGGAGAACGAGCACCTGCGGGCCGAGATCGACCCGGAGACCGGCTGGCTGTCGAGCCTCGTGCACAAGGCGAGCGGCGTCGACCTCATCGACGACGAGGCGGCGCGGGCGGCGCACGCGGCGGTCCTGGACGACCGGACCGACACCTGGGGCCACAGCGTCGTCTCCTACCGCGACGTGATCGGCCGGTTCACCCCGACGTCCGTCCGCGTGGTCGAGTCCGGTCCGGTGCGCCACGTGGTGCGGGTCGACAGCGCGTACGGCTCCTCGACGATGCGCGAGGACTACGTGCTGGTCGCGGGCGCGCGGCACCTGGAGGTCCGGGTGACCGTCGACTGGCACGAGCGGCTGAGGATGCTCAAGCTGCGCTTCCCGACCGCGCTGACCGGCGTGACCGCGACGCACGCCATCCCGTACGGCCACCTGGAGCGCGTCCCGGACGGCCACGAGACGGTGAGCCACACCTGGGTGGACGTGTCGGGGGAGACGCCCGCCGGCCCGGCCGGGCTGTCGGTGCTCAACGACGCCAAGTACGGCGGCGACGTGTCCGACGGTGACCTCGGCGTCACGGTCCTGCGCAGCCCACCGTACGCCTGGCACACCCCGGAGCCGCTGCCCGAGGACGGCGACTTCGAGGCGATGGACCAGGGCGTGCAGCGCTTCACGTACCGGCTGCTGCCGCACGACGGCGACTGGCGCGCGGCCGGCACCCCGCGTGCGGCCGCCGAGCTGGACCAGCGCCCGGTCGCCCTGCTGGAGTCCTTCCACGACGGCCCGCTGGCCCAGCACCGGTCCTTCGCCGACGTACGCGACGCGGGCAACGTCGTGATCACCGTGGTCAAGCGGGCCGAGGACGGCGGCGGCCACATCGTGCGCGGCTACGAGACGGACGGCGCGGCGGCGACAGCGACGGTCCACCTGCCGTTCCTGCGGCGCACGGTGATCGCGGAGTTCGACCCGCACGAGATCAAGACGCTGTTCGTGCCGGACGACCGGGCGCTGCCGGTGGTCGAGACGGACCTGCTGGAACGCCCGCTGGGCGGGGCGGAGGACCACCCGGAGGACACCACCCTGGACCGTACGGAATGACGTCCGTGGTCGCCCTCGACGAGGGCTGGCGCCTGCGCGGCTTCCTCGGCGACGACTGGCAGCTCCACCGCGCCCAGCTGCACGCCCGCGACGTGGGCGGCCGGTGGGTGCCCGCGCGGGTGCCCGGCTCGGTGCTGGCGGACCTGCTCGCGGCGGGCGAGGTGCCCGATCCGCGCGTCGGGCGGCAGAGCCTGCTGTCGGAGTGGGTGCCGCAGCGGACCTGGGTGTACCAGACGACGCTGCGCGCGCCCGCCCTGGCGGACGGCGAGCGGGCGTTCCTGGAGTTCGACGGCGTCGACCACTCCGCGACCGTGCACCTCGACGGCGAGCGGGTGGCCGCGCACGAGGGCACGTTCGTCCCGCTCGTGACCGAGGTGACGGGGCGGCTCGGCGCCGGCGAGCACACCCTGGCGGTCGTGGTCGACCCGGCTCCCGTCAGCGAACCGCAGGTCGGCCACACCGAGGCCGTGACCGTGCACAAGGGCCGGATGGGCTACGGCTGGGACTTCTGCCCGCGCCTCGTCCACCAGGGGCTGTGGGGTCCGGCCCGGCTCCGGATCACCGGCGCGGTGCGCCTCGCGGACGTGTGGGCGCGTCCCGCGGCCGACCGGCTCACCGTCACGGTGACCGCCGACGGCGACGTGGCCGGGGCGGCCGTCGCGTGCGTGCTGCGCGACGCGGACGGCGCGGCGGTCGCCGAGTCCGTCGTGCCGCTCACCGGCGCGGTCACCGAGCTCGTCCTGGAGGTGCCCTCGCCGCGCCTCTGGTGGCCGAACGGCTTCGGCGAGCCGTACCTGTACACGCTCGACACGGCCGTACGGGACGGCTCGGGTCGGCCCGGCGACGAACGCCGGGTCCGCGTGGGCTTCCGCGACATCGGCTTCGTCCGTGAGCCGGGCGGCCCGGCGAGCGCGCTGCCGTACCGGCTGACGGTCGGCGGGGAGCCGGTCGACATCCTGGGCTGGAACTGGGTGCCCGCCGACGCGATGTACGGAGCGGCCGGCGAGGACCGGCTCCGCCATCTGCTCACGCTCGCCCGCGAGGCCGGGGTGATGATGCTGCGGGTCTGGGGCGGCGGCCTCGTCGAGAGCGAGGCCTTCTATGACCTGTGCGACGAGTACGGCATCCTCGTGTGGCAGGAGTTCGCCCAGTCCAGCTCGGGGATGAGCAGCGTGCCCAGCGCGGACCCGGCGTTCGTCGCGCGGATGCGGGCCGAGGCGGAGCGGATCGTGCCCGCGCGCCGCAACCATCCGAGCCTGGCGATCTGGTGCGGCGGCAACGAGCTGCAGAACGCCGGCGGCGTCCCGCTGACCGACGCCGGCTCCCCGGTGCTGGCCGCACTGCACGACGTGGTCGCGCGCCTGGACCCGGACCGGCGGTGGCTGCCGACCTCGCCGTCCGGGCCGGTGTTCGGCAACACCCTCGACAGCGTGCGCACCGCGCCCGAGCAGCACGACGTGCACGGCCCGTGGGAGCACCAGGGACTGGACGACCACTACCGGCTCTACGACGAGGGGCGCGGCCTGCTCCTCAGCGAGTTCGGCGTCGAGGGCATGAGCAACCTGCGCGCGATCGCCTCGGTCGTGCCCGGCGCGAGGATCCCCACGCACGGCGACCCGGTCTGGGACCACCTGGGCCGGTGGTGGAACAACGAGCCCCTGGTCCGCGCGGCCTTCGACGACGCGATCGGCGACCTGGCCGCGATGTCGCGGGCGAGCCAGTTCCTCCAGGCCGACGGCCTGCGGTACGCGGTCGAGGCCAACCGGCGGCGGCCCGAGAGCTGCGGGGTGCTGCCGTGGCAGCTCAACGAGTCCTTCCCCAACGGCTGGTGCACGGCGGCCGTCGACTACTTCGGCGAGCCGAAGGCGGCCTATCACTACGTGCGGCGCGCGTACCGTTCGCCGCTCGTCTGCGCGGCCCTTCCGGCACCGCGCGTGACCGGCGAGGAGTTCACCGCCACCGTGTGGGCCGCGCCGGGCGAGGTCACCGCGCGGGTGTTGCGCCTGGACGGCGAGGAGATCGCGTCCGCCGCGTGGCGAAGCGACGCGGAGGGCCCCGCGACCGAGGCGGGCGGATCGCGCGGCGGAGCGGACGGATCGCGGGGTGAGGTGGGCGGCCTGCGGCCCCTCGGCGAGATTCGCTGCGCCACGGCCACGCTGGCGGGCGCGCCCTTCCTCCTCGACCTGGCGCTGCGGGTGGGCGGGCGGACGTACCGCAACCGGTACCTGCTCACCGCCGGCACCGGCTTCGGCGCGCTGCTCGCGCTCCCGCCGGCCCGTCTCTCCGTACGGCTGTCGGCCTCCGGCGACGAGTGGGCGCTGCGGCTGCGGCACGAGGACGGCCCGGCCGCGCCGTTCGTGCGGCTGCTCGACGGCCGTCCGGCGGACCGGCCCGGCTGGGCCCGCTGGGACGACAACGCCGTCGACCTGCTGCCGGGCGAGGAGATCGTGCTGCGGTGCCGGTGGGACGGCGCGCCGCCCGCCGAGCGGCGCGTGCTGCTCGACGGCTGGAACGTTCCCGCACGCGTGCTGACCGAGGACCCGCACGCCGGCCGGAGAACCCGCGTGCTGACCGAGGACTCCGATGGGGAGCGGACATGGACCTGACCGTCACCGGGCTCGACCCCGGTGTGTTCGACGTGGAGCTGGACCGCTCGGCCGACCCGACCCCGGCCGGCGGCGTCACCGTCACGGTGACCGCCACCTACCGGGGGACCGGGCCCGTCGAGGGGCGGCTGCGGGTGTCGGCGAGCCTGCCCGCCGAAGACGACCCGTACTGGCTGATCCCCGGGCTGTTCTACGGCGAGAACCGCCCGGAGGGCAACGACCGGCTGTACCCGCGGTACGCGCGGGAGGCCGACACCGAAAGGTTCGTCTCGCCGGCGTGGAGCTTCCGCGCCGACCGCGCCGCGACGCCCGCCGTGTTCGCCTGGACCGGCGAGGGCGGGCTCGCGCTGGCCGTCGACGAGAACAGTTCTCTCGGCCTGACCGGCATCGGTTTCGCCTGGGAGGCGGGCACCGCGACCCTGCACGCCGAGTTCCCCTACCGTGAGGCGCCGGTCAGCTACTACGGCGACAGGGTGCCGCTGCCGCCGATGGCGCAGACCCACCTCTGGCGGCCGGGGGAGCGGCACACGGTCGAGCTGTGCGTCTACCCGCTGCCCGCGGACCGGCACGCGTACGCGCCGGTGCTCCGCGAGCGGCACGCGCGGACGGCCACCGAGCCGCTGCGGCCCTGGGTCGGCGTGGCCGAGGCCGCCGACCTCGCCGCGTACGGCCTGCACCGCTGGCACTACCGTCCGGACCCGGCGGTGCTGCTGGAGACCGCGGCGTTCGACCGGGAGTTCAACGGCAACGTCCGCGGCCTCGGCGACCGGGAGGCGATGCACGTCGCCTGGGTGAGCGGCATCCCGTACGCGCACGCGCTGCTGGCGCACGGCCGCCGCCGGAGGCTGCCCGAGGAGGTCGCGGCCGGCGCCGCCGTCATCGACCACATCTGCGCCAACCTCGCGCCGTCGGGCACGTTCTGGGGCCAGTGGGGCGGCAGCCGGGGCTGGGTCGGGAGCTGGACGCCGGTTCCCGGCGGCCTGCACGCCCGCACCCTCGCCGAGGCGACGCTGTTCCTGCGCCGGGCGGTCCTCGCGGAGCGCGCGGCGGGCGTCGCCCGCGACTCCTGGGAGCGCGCGGTGCGCAGCAACCTGGACGTCGCGGTCAAGAGCCAGAGCGCCGACGGCAACCTCGGCAGCATGCTGCACGCCGAGGACGGGCGGGTCCTGTCGCGCGAAGGGGCGGCCGGGCTGACCTGGGTGGCGGCGCTCGCGGAGGCCGCCGACCTCGATCCGGCCCACCTGCCCGCGGCGGTCCGCGGCGGTGAGCACTACGCGCACTTCGTGGACGAGGAGTTCCTGCACGGCGCGCCCGAGGACGTGGACCTGGCGCCGACGTCCGAGGACGGGTACGCCGCGATCCTCGCGTACATGGCGCTGTGGCGGGTCACCGGCGAGGCGCGCTGGCGCGACCTCGCCCGCCGCGCCGCGGACTGGATGCTGACCTTCCGCTACACCTACGACGTGCGCTTCGACCCGCACACGCTGCTGGGGGCGTACGGCTTCCGCAGCCGGGGCGCGGACCAGGCGTCGCCGAGCAACCAGCACCTGCACGCGTACGGCCTGATCTGCCTGCCGGAGATGGTCGAGCTGGCCGAGGCGACCGGCGATCCGTACTACCTGGAGCTGACCCGGGAGAACCTCGCCTGCTTCCGGCAGTTCATCGCCCGCGAGGACGGCGACTTCAACGCCTACAAGGGCATGGCCAGCGAACGTTACTACCAGACGGCGTGCTTCCAGGCGAAGGGGATGCTGCTCACGCTCTCGCACGCGTGGAGCGTCGGCGTTCTCCTCCTCGGCTGCGAGGCCGCCCTGAACCTGCCGGGAGTGCAGTGGTGAACTTTCCGCCCGATTTCCTGTGGGGCGCCGCGACGTCGTCGTACCAGGTCGAGGGCGCGGTGGCCGAGGACGGCCGGGCCCCGTCGATCTGGGACACCTTCACCGCCGAGCGGGGCATCGACTCCGGTGCGGTGGCCTGCGACCACTACCACCGCTGGCCGGCCGACGCCGACCTGATGGCGGGCCTGGGCATGAACGCCTACCGGTTCTCCCTCGCCTGGCCGCGGATCGTCCCGGCGGGCACCGGCCCGGTCAACCCGGCCGGCCTCGCGCACTACGACCGGATGATCGACGGTCTGCTCGAACGCGGCATCACCCCGGTGCCGACCCTCTACCACTGGGACCTGCCCCAGGCGCTGGAGGATCGCGGCGGCTGGAAGTCGCGCGAGACGGCGGAGGCCTTCGCCGCGTACACCGAGGTCTGCCTCGACGCGTTCGGCGACCGAGTGCCGACCTGGCTGACGGTGAACGAGCCGTGGGTGGTGTCGGTGCTGGGCTACCGGCTCGGCCTGCACGCGCCGGGGGAGCGGGATCTGCGCACGTCCGTGCTCGTGGCCCACCACCTGCTGCTCGCGCACGGTCTGGCGATGGGCCGCATCCGGGAGCGGCGCCCGGACGCCCGGGCGGGCATCCCGCTGAGCCTCTACCCCACGTACCCGTTGTCGGAGGCGGACGCGGAGGCGGCCTGGGGCTCGGACGGGTACACCAACCGCTGGTTCCTCGATCCCGTCCTGCGCGGGAAGTACCCCGCGGACATGGTCGCGCTGTTCGAGCGGCTGGTCGGCCCGCTGGACTTCGTGCGCCCCGGCGACCTCGACGTCATCGGCACCCGCTCGGACCTGCTCGGCGTCAACTACTACACGCGCCGCCGGGTCGCCGCCGCGCCCCAGGACGGCCTGCCCTGGAAGGTGCTGCGCGCCGAGGAGGGCGTCCCGCGCACCGAGAGCGGCTGGGAGGACGTGCCCGGCGCCTTCCACGACCTGCTCGTACGGCTGCACCGCGACTACGGGATCCCGCTGCTGATCACCGAGAACGGCGGCGTGTGGAACGCCGAGCCGGACGCCACGGGGCGCGTACGGGACACCGGGCGCGCGCACGCCCTCCGGCGGCACCTGCTCGCGCTGTCCGGGGCGATGGACGAGGGCGCGCGGGTGCTCGGCTACCTGCACTGGTCGCTGCTGGACAACCTGGAGTGGGCCGAGGGATACGCCCAGCGCTTCGGCCTCGTCCACGTCGACCGCGCCACCCAGGAACGGCGCGTCAAGGACAGCGCCCGCTACTACGCCCGCGTGATCGCCGCGAACGCCGTGGTCGACCTCCAGGAGGACGAATGAAGCTCACCATCGTCGGCGGCGGCTCGACGTACACGCCCGAGCTGATCGACGGCCTGGTCCGCATGCGCGACCGGCTCGACGTGACCGAGGTCGCCCTGCAGGACGTGTCGGCCGGCCGGCTGGACGTGCTGGCCGCGATGAGCCGCCGCATGCTCGCCGCCGGCGGCCACCCGGCGTCCGTGACCACGCACACCGACCTGGCCCCCGCGGCCGAGGGCGCGGACATCGTGCTGGTGCAACTGCGCGTCGGCGGCCAGGCCGCCCGGCTCCAGGACGAGACGCTGCCGCTGCGCTGCGACTGCCTGGGCCAGGAGACCACCGGCGCCGGCGGCCTGGCCAAGGCGCTGCGCACCGTGCCGGTGATGCTGGACGTCGCCGAGCGGGTACGCGCGGTCAACCCGTCCGCGTGGATCATCGACTTCACCAACCCCGTCGGCATCGTCACCCGGGCGCTGCTCCAGGCGGGTCACACGCGGGTGGTCGGCCTGTGCAGCGCGGCGGTGGTGTTCCAGCGGCACTTCGCCAAGGTGCTCGGCGTCGATCCGTCGCGGTTGACCCTCGACCACGTCGGGCTCAACCACCTGACGTGGGAGCGCCGCGTGCTGCTCGACGGCGTCGATGTGCTCCCGCGCCTGCTCGGGGAGTACGGCGAGAGGGTGGCGCCCGCGACCGGCCTGCCGGTGGACCTGGTCCGGCGGCTCGGCACCGTGCCCTCCTACTACCTGCACTACTACTACGCCCACGATGAGGTGGTCGCCGAGCAGAAGGCGAACGGCGTGCGCGCCCAGGAGGTCATGGAGATCGAGGGCCGGCTGCTGGAGGCGTACGCCGACTCCTCGGTGACGACCAAGCCGGAGCTGCTGACCCGGCGCGGCGGCGCGTTCTACTCCGAGGCGGCGCTGGACCTGATGGCCTCCCTGCGCGACGGCGACGGACGCACACACGTGGTGAACCTGCGCAACGGCAGCACGCTGCCGTTCCTGCCCGAGGACGCGGTGATCGAGGTCCCCGCGACCGTCGGCGCCGACGGCCCGGCGGCACTGCCCGTCGCACCGGTCGAGCCGCTGCTGTCCGGGCTCATCGCCCACGTCACCGCGTACGAGCACCTCGCGCTGGAGGCCGCCGTGCACGGAGGCCGCGACCGGGTGTTCCGCGCGTTGCTGGCCCACCCGCTCGTGGGGCGGCACGCGGTCGCCGACCGGCTCACCGAACTGCTGCTGGAGGCGAACCGCGCGCACCTGCCCTGGGCCGCGTGATGCCGTCGCTGGTCCTGGCGGTCGACGGCGGCAACTCCAAGACCGACGTCGCGCTGCTGGACGGCGACGGGAGGCTCCTGGCCTGGGTCCGCGGGCCGGGCTGCGCCCTCGCCGCACCGGCCGTGGCCGCGCTGATCGCCCGGCTGGCGGGCGTCGCGGCCTCCTCCGCGGGCGTGACCTTGTCCGACGTGCACGCCGCCTGCTACCTGGCCGGGGTGGACGTGCCGTGGCAGGCGTCGGAGCGGCGCGAGGCGCTGGCCGCACTCGGGGTGTTCGGCTCCGTCGAGGTCGGCAACGACGCGTGGGCGCTGCTGCGCCTGGGCGCTCCGTCGGGGGCGCCCGCCGTCGGCGTGGTGTGCGGCGCGGGCCTGAAGTGCGTCGCGCGGGCGGGCTCCGGCGCCTGGGAGCTGCCGTCGCTGGGCTGGCAGACGGGCGACCTGAGCGGCGCCGGCGACTTCCTGGCCCGTGAGACCGTACGCGTCGCCGCCCGCGCCGAGGACGGCCGGGGCCCGTCGACCACCCTGCGCGACGCGGTCTGCTCGACGCTGGGCGTCGCGTCGGTGCGCGCGGTGGGAGAGGCACTGCTCGCGGGCGCGCTGACCGGGGACGGACTGGGCGTCCTGGTGCCGGTGGTCCTGGACCAGGCGGTCGCCGGCGACCCGGTCGCGGCCGGGGTGGTGGGCGAGCTGGCCGGCGAGGTCGTGACCATGGCCCGCGCGGCCCGGCGAAGCCTGGGCGACGAGGGCCCGTGGACGTTGGTGCTGGGCGGCGGCCTGTTCGCCGATCCGGCGGGCCGCCTCCTGACCGCGGTGTGGAGGGTCGCACCGGAGCTGGAGCAGGAGTTCACCCTGGCGATCGTCGACGCACCCCCGGTCGCGGGCGCGGCACTGCTGGGCCTCGACCGGACCGGCACCTCGGTCGGCATTGAGACCGTACGCCACGCGTTCCGTACTACGAATCCGGCGCAGGCTTGACATCTCCGGGGCATACGGCGTTTCCGACCATGCGCCGTTCCACCTCGTCGGGTCGCCGCGTGCGGTCGCCAAGGTGACTTTGGACAGACCCCGCGGATCCCGGCGGGGTGGGCTCAGTGCATGCCGCTCTGCATCATGACGACGAGGATGGCGAGGTGGGTGATGACCACGAACCCGATGATGAAGATGAATAGGAATTTGGCGGGACCATGCTCGAAGACCTTGCCCTCCTTCAGAGGGCCGCGCTTTGCCTGCTGCTTGGCCACCCGCTCTTCAAACTTCTCTTGCCATGATTTTTCTTGTGACACAATTTCCTCGCCTATATTTCCTGGTGTCAATATTTGTGTACGGCGCATAACTGCGTCACCGTTAGAGGTCGTTGCCGGCATAAGAGAGATTGAAGCTTTTGTTGGTGAGGGGGAAGTCGGGGACGATCGTGCTGCGAAGGGCGACGGGGACGGCCGGCCAGTTGAAAAAGGACGGGTCCGCGATTTTGACGCGTGTGAGGCGTCCTTCGGCGTCGAGTTCGACGCGGTGGGTGATGGCGCCGCGCCAGCCTTCGACGATGCCGGTTCCGGTATTGGTGGGCCCGGTGTGGGCGATGGGTGGCCAGCTGGTGATGTAGCCAGGGTTCAAGCCCTTGCTGAGCTCGGTGATGACGTTGATGGAGACGTCGATTTCATCGGCACGAACGAGGAAGCGAGCGAGGACGTCTCCGCCGGTCCGAACAGGAATGGTGAGAGCGTCCCCGTAGTCGGTGACAGGGTGGCTGATCCTGGCGTCATAGGCGAGGCCGCTGGCGCGAGCGACGTAACCGAGGGTCCCGATGTCGTGGGCTTGCTTGCCGGTGAGGACGGCGGTGCCGGTGAAGCGGTCGCGGATGACGGTGTGGGACAGGGCCAGGGCGACCAGCTCGCGGATATCGGCGCCGATGGCCTCAAGACGGGCAGGGTCGGGGATGCGGCGGAGGTTGGCGCCGCCCAGGAGGATGCCGCCGCGGAGCAGCCGGTGTCCGGTGGTGTCGTGGTTGAGGCGCAGCAGGGTTTCGCGGATCCGCAGCGCGTGGGCATGGAGGATGGAGTGGCCGACGTCGTTGCACAGCGCGCCGAGGTCGGTGACGTGGTTGTGGAGGCGTTCGAGTTCGAGCAGGATCGCGCGCATCCGGGCGGCCTCGGGCAGTACTCGGGTGTCGGTGGCGTCTTCGACGGCGAGGCAGTAGGCGAGGGCGTGGCCGACGGCGGTGTCGCCGCTGACGCGTTCGGCCAGCGCGACGCGGCTGGCGGGCGCGTGGCCTTCGAAGAGTTTCTCGGTGCCTTTGTGGGTGAACCACAGGCGGGCTTTGAGCTTGAGGATGGTCTCGCCGACGACGGTGAAGCGGAAGTGGCCGGGTTCGATCAGCCCGGCGTGGACGGGACCGACCGGGATCTCATACGTTCCCGGACCTTCGACCGGACGGAATGGGTAAGGGGTGTCGGGATCGCCGAAGGGCGGGGGCGGTCCGGCGTCGGCGCGCATGGGGTACCAGCCTTGAGGCCAGTGGGGGTGGCGGACCAGGCGACGGGGCAACGGGTGGCTCAGCGGCACCACTCCGTACAGGTCACGCATTTCGCGTTCGAACCGGCCGGCGGGGAAGGACAGCCCGGCGAGGGTGGGCACGGCCGGCGTGTCCGGATCGAGGCTCAGGTGCAACTCGATACGGGTGTCGGGCGGGCCGGAGACGAACAGGTAGACGACGCGGATGCCGGGGCCGCCGACGGCCTCGGCGGTGTCGTGGTGAGCGGCGACCAGAGCGAGCCGATGACCTTGCCTGAGCAGTTCGGCGGCGCGTTGATGCAGCCGGGCCTGTTCGATGGGCTCGGTGTGGGTACGGCGAACGACGGGGCGGTCGTTCAGTGAGGGCGGAAGGTCTCCCCAAGCCGGGGATCCGCCGGCGGCCGAGCCGATGCCGTATGGCTGATCGTCGGTCGGGTGGTTTTCGATTGGCATGGTCAGGGTGCTCCCACGATCGTCGCGGCGGCGCGGAGTAGTGGCTGCAGTGGGCCGAGGGCGGTCCCGAGGATGGCGGCGGCGATCAGCGCGAGGGCGAGCGGTGTCACCGCGCCGCGGGTCAGGACCGGGGTCGCCGGGTCGGTGCCGGGCGCCGGGCCGAGCAACATGGCGGTGGTGTGGCGGGCGAGTGCGGCGAAGATGACCAGTAGCAGGACCAAGGCGGCCGCGAGCACCCAGCCGAGCCCGGCGGCGGCGGTGGATCGGGCGATGCCGAGTTCGGAGGCGAACAGCGGGAACGGCGGCAGTCCGGCGAGCGCGGCGACGGCGAGGCCGAAGACGCCGGCGAGTGCGGGCTTGCTGGTGGCCAGCCCGCGTACGCCGGCGATGCGGCTGGTCCGGGTGCGCTGAAGGATCTGCCCGGCGCTGGTGAAGGCGACGGCTTTGGCGAGGCCGTGGCCGAGGACGTGGAGCAGTACCGCGGCGGCGGCCAGGCGGGTGCCGGCGGCGGCGCCGAGCGCGGCAAGGCCCATGTGCTCGATGGAGGAGTAGGCGAGCATCCGCTTGTAGTCACGTTGGCTGATCAACAGCAGTGCGGCGACCGCGAGGGAGGCCAGGGCCGCGGCGACCAGCAGGGCTCGCATGTAGCCGGGGCCGAGGACCGCGTCGGTGAGGACCTTGTAGCGCAGGATGGCGGTGAACGCGACCGACAGCAGCACCCCGGACATCAGCGCTGACACGGGGGCGGGGGCCTGGCTGTGGGCATCAGGCAGCCAGGCGTGCATCGGGGCCAACCCCGCCTTGGTGCCGAACCCGAGCACGGCGAGCCCGGCGGCGAGCCGGATCACCTGAGGATCGAGCCGGTTCGCGTGGCCGAGCAGGAAGGTCCAGTCGAGGGCGTCGGCGCCGTGGCCGCCGGCGTGTAGCGCGGTGGCGTAGACGCACACCGTGCCGAGGAAGGCCATGGCGATGCCGACCGAACACAGCACCACGTACTTCCACGCGGCCTCCAGACTTGCGCGGTCGCGGCGGTGCCCGACGAGGAACGCGGTGATGACCGTGGTGGCCTCCAGCGCGACCCACATCAGGCCGAGGTTGTCCGCGAGTACGGCGGCGCCCACCGCGGCGAGGAAGGCGTGGATGAGGGTTCCGTAGCGGCGGGCATCGCCGGAGCTCATGCGCCCGATGTCCTGTTCGGTGGCGATGTGGTGCACGCTCGCCCAGGTCGCGATGAGGGCGACCGCGGAGATGACGATCAGCATGAAGCCGGTGAGCGCGTCGGCGCGCAACAGCCCGCCCGCCGCCGTACGGGCCGTGCCGTGAACGATCTGGGGGCCGAGGGCGATCGCGGCGGCGAGCTGCCCGGCGGCGGTGCCCACGCCCGACCAGGCGGTCCAGGTCCGCCATCCGAAGACCGCGTACACCAGGGCGGCCGCGGCGGGGAGGACGAGCGGCGGGTACAGCAACAGGTCGGTGTCCATCAGTCGTGGAGCTCCCGGAGGTCGTCCAGGTCGGTGCCGCCGAGGTGGGTGTGCATGCGGGCGGTGAGGACCTGCAGGACGAGGACGGCGAGCAGCACGTCAGCGGTGACGCCGAGTTCGACGATGAGCGGGACTCCGGCGGCGATGAGGAAGGCGAGCGCGGCGATGCCGTTGTCGACCATCAGGACCGCCACGATCTGCGACAGGGCGCGCCTGCGGGTGACCAGGGCGAAGAAGCCGATCAGAACGACGGCCAGCGCCGCGGACGCCGCCTGGCCGGCCGGGGTGGGGTTCAGGTCGACCAACGGGCGGGCGGCTGCGTAGGCGGCCAGGGTGAGGGCGCCCGCGGCGAGCAACGAGGCGGTCACGTTCACCAGCGGTGCCGCTTCACGCGGCTGGTCGTCGTGAACCAGAACGCGTCGTAGCGCCCGTGGGAGTATGACCGCTTTCACCGTGGCGACGACGACGGCGATCACGGCCAGTTCCACGCTCGCGGTGTGGGCGGCCTGGACGGCGGCGATCAGCGCGAGTGCCGCGCCTTGGAGGGCGAGCAGGTGGACCAGTGCGGACAGCTCACGTCGCCACACCACGCCGATGCCGGACAGCACCAGCACACCACACGCGGCGTACAGCACTTGGGTGGAGGCGGAACTCATCGCGCTCGTTCTGGCTCCTGTCGGATGGGGGCGGTCATGGCGGCTTCTTTCCCGGTGCGGTCAGGTGAGTACGTAGGAGGCGGTGACGGCGAGGAGACCGAGCACGAACGAGCCGGCGAGCAGTTCGGGTACCCGGAACAGACGCACCTTGGCCATCAGCACTTCACCGGCGGCGAGCACGCCCCCGAGCAGCGAGAGCTTCATCACCAATGCGGCCACGCCGACGGCCAGGGCGGCCCAGCCGGTGGTGGTCGCCACTCCCCAGGGGACGAACAGGTTGGCCAGCAGGCCGAGCAGCAGCGAGAGTCGCATCGCCGAAGCCAGCTCGACCAGGGCCAGGTCACGGCCGGCGTATTCCAGCACCATGGCCTCGTGCACCATGGTCAGCTCCAGATGGGTGGCGGGATTGTCCACCGGCATCCGCCCGGTCTCGGCGAGCACCGCCACGGCCAAGGCCGCGGCGGCCAGCAGGCTGGCCGGTGAGACCAGCCGGTCCGGGTGGTGGACTCCAGCGTTCACGATGGCGGCCAGGCTGGTCGATCCGGCGCGCTCCGACAGCGCGAAGGCCGCCAGCAACAGCGTCGGCTCCACCAGCGCGGCAATCGTCATCTGCCGGCTGGCGCCCATCCCGCCGAACGCGGTGCCGGCGTCCAGGGCGGCCAGCGCGAGCGCGACCGTGCCCAGCAGCAGCAATCCCACCACGGCGATCAGATCCGCCGAGCCACCCGCCACCGAGGTGGTGGAGGCCAGCGGCACGATCGCGGCGATCAGCAGGCTGGTGGCGGCCAGCACCGGTGGCGCACAGACGAACAGCCAGCCGGCGTCGGCCGGGCTGATCGGTTCCTTGCGGGCGAGCTTCCGCAGGTCCCGCCACGACTGGCCGATCCCGGCACCGGCCCGGCCCTCCAGACGAGCGCGGATCAGGCGCATCCACCCGATCAGCAACGGCGCCGCCACGGCCATCAGCACCGGCTGACCGATCGCCACGGCCCAGCCGTTCATCCGCTCACCCCCACCACCAGCACGACCAGCAGCGTGATGAGGCCATAGGCGAGGTAACGATGCACGCTCCCGTTCGCCAGCACACGAGCCGACCGGCCGACTCTTCGGCCCGCCGCCAGCAGCGGGACATACAGGTAGGTCTCGATCCGGTCGGGCACCCGGAGCTGGAACCGCACCCGCTCCACCAGGTAGGCGGACTCGGCATAGTGACTGACCTCGACGTGCTGTTCGGGCCGTAGCACATCGTCGAAGACCCGCTGCAACGGTTCGGCGAAGGAGGTGGCGGTGTACTCGGTACGGGCGGTCTGCGGGCGGCCTCCGCACCCCCACGCCGCCGCCCGGCGGCGCGGTCTTCCCGCGATGCGTCCCACGGCCGCGACCGCCGCGACGAGAACGGCCAGACCGGCGGTGATCAGCACCGGCGAGTAGAAGGCGTCGCCCCCCGGCAGGTGCAGCCGTCTGGCTCCCTCCAGCGGCTCACCTCCACCCACGACGCCGACGATGCGCGTGAGGGCGGGCGCCATCAGCCCCGGCGCGATCGCCGGCAGCCCGCAGCCGAGGGCGGCGGCGGCCATGGCGGCCAGCATGGCCGGGCCAGGCTCCCGCGCCGCCTCGGCGGCGGCGCTGCGGGGCCGGGCGAGGAATCCCGTACCGAGCGCCTTGAGATAGGCCGCGACGCCGATCCCGGCGGTGAGCGCGATGACGGCGACGGCGACCGGGGCGCCGATCGCGTTCAGGTCCGAGGCCGGCGGCAGCGCCTGGACCAGGGACTGCAGCAACAGCCACTCGCTGACGAAGCCGTTGCCGGGCGGCAGGGCGGCCGCGCACAACGCGCCGATCGCGAACGCCGCGGTCGTGGCCGGCATGCGGCGGCCCAGCCCTCCGAGGGCGTCCAGGTCACGGGTGCCGGTCGCGCGCACCACCGCGCCGGCGGAGAAGAACAACAGCGACTTGAACCCGGCGTGGTTGAGGGTATGCAGCAGCGCTCCGGCCAACGCCAACGCGGCCAGGCCCGGCTCGCCCGCGTCCGCGAACAAGCCCGCGGCCCCGACGCCGAGGAGTATCAACCCGGTGTTCTCGGCGGTGGAATAGGCCAGCATCTTCTTCACATCGGTGGCCAGCGCGGCCTGCAAGATCCCGTACAGCGCCGACAGCGCGCCGCCGGCGGCCGGCAGGATCCACCACCAGGACGGCCCGCCGCCCAGCAGGTCGAAACCCAGCCGGATGATCCCGTACACGCCCAGGCTCACCATCGCCGCGCTCATCAGCGCCGAGACGTGACTCGGCGCTTCGGCGTGTGCCCGCGGCAGCCATGGATGAGCCGGGACCATCCCGGCCTTGGCGGCGAACCCGGCCCCCGCCAGCACGAACACCCCGCCGCGTACCGCGCCCGGAAGGCCGGGCGCGGCGTGGCGGATCGCGGCGAAGGACTCCCCGCCGCACGCGGCGGCCGCCCACACCAGGGCGAGAAGGATCACGACGAACCCGGCCTGGGTCATGACCGCATACCACCGGCCCGCCGAACGAACCGCAGGGCCCTTAGCGTGCTCGCTCATCACCAACATCAGCGAGAGCAACGCCATCAGTTCCCAGGCGAGCAACAACGTCGAGACGCTGCCCGCCGCGGGCACCGCCAGCATCGCCGCGACGAACAGCGGCAGGGCGGCCAGCGCCGTACGTGACGACGCGCCGGTCCCGGACCGGCCGGCATAGCCGGCCGCGTACACCCCGACCAGCGCGGCCACGCCGCCCACCAGGAGCAGGAACCATCCCGACAGCGCGTCCACCTCGAGACGTACGCCACTCAGCGGCAGCAGCCCCGGCAGCGCCGAACGCCATGCCTGTCCCGACAGTGCGGCTCCGCCCGCGACCGCGCCCGCCACACCGGCCGCCGCGGTGCCGCTCCCGACCACGCCCGCGCGCCACCGTCGTGGCAGTACTGCTGCGGCCAGGCCTGAGACGCCCGCCGCGGCGACGGCTGCGCCCAGCCCACCGGCGACCAGGCTCACCCGATGACCAACGATCCGGTCATCGGCCCGACAGACCGCGCAGTGCGGCCACGATCGCTTCCGGCGGCGGCGGGCACCCCGGTACCTCCACATCCACTGGGACGAAATCGGAGACGGGACCGGCCACCCCATGCCCACCGGCGAACATCCCGCAGTCATGAGCACAGTCGCCCAGCGCCACCACCAGACATGGACGCGGCGCCGCCTCATACGTCTTGACCAGCGCGTCGGCCATGTTGCGGGTGACCGGACCGGTCACCACCAGTGCGTCCGCGTGCCGCGGAGAGGCCACCAACCGGACCCCGTACCGCTCAGCGTCATACACCGGGGAGAACGCCTGCCCGATCTCGACCTCACACCCGTTGCACGACCCGGCGTCCACGTGCCGGACCTGAACCGACCCCGATACCTGTTCGACAGCCTCACTTGCGGCGCTTTCCGGTACGGGCGGCGCCGGCTCGGCGACCCGCCCTGTGTCCCAGATCTTGGCGATCAGCCCCATTCCGGCTCCACCTGCCCCTCATTCACCGCCGCCCCACAGGGCGCAGAAAGGGGCATCGCGCGGTGCCCAGGGAAGATTCGTGCGATGCCCGTCGGCCGACTACGCACCGATACGACCACGTACCGGCGCATACATACATTGGCAGTTGCTAACTTTAGCAATACCGCAGACGCGTCGGACGTCAGGGCGCGGTTGGCATGTCACATCGACCGGGGGCGATGGGGCCGCACATCCCGGGGATGACCTATCGCGGGGGCGCGATCGTTCGGCTCCACGGGGTCCTGAACGATACGAGCGCCAGCCGGGTGACCCCCTGCTCCGCCCGATCGCCCGGGCAGGGTTCCCAGCCCGAACGACGGCTGCGGATTCGAGCGGTCGCTGCCGCTACGCGACCCTGGCTCGCCGACCTGAAAACCCGCATCCGGCCGCTTCCCTCACCGGAACGACGCCTGACCTTCTGACCGGCCTGGTCGGCGGGCGGTCACCCGGGGTGTCCGCGGGACGGGCCGGTCCTCAGGAACCGCCCGCCGAGGAACGCAGATCCTCCAACAGCTCCGCCTGCCCCGACAACACGCCCGTAAGGATCTGGCGGGCGACCGCCAGCAACTCCGCCACGTGCGGGCTGGTGAGTGAGTAGTACACGGCGGAACCCTCCTTGCGAGAGACCACCAGATTCGCCCGCCGTAGCACCGCCAGTTGCTGCGACAGATGCGCCGGCTCAATACCGACCTCCGGCAGCATCTCCGACACCGCATGCTCGCGTTCGCTCAACAGCTCCAGCACACGGATCCGGGCGGGATGCCCCAGCGTCTTGAAGAACTCCGCCTTCAACTGGTACAGCGGCGTACTCACCGCGGCACCCTCCCTCTCCTGCACATCCGCACCATGTCGCTCAGCCGGTCCGATGCTCCCGTCTGTCACCACCGCGGGGACCACTCCGCCTCGGTGATTGTTGCTGACCTGGATAATTGCCGATCTTAGCAATCGCCTGCCAGTGACCGACGACGTCGAGCCCTACGATGAACGGCTGCTCGGCACGGGCGCCGAGGTCGTCGGCCTCAGGCAGGTACCCGCGGCGCCGGTTTCACCGTGCGGCACGCCGACGGGGCGGTGGTGGAGTACGTCCATCACCGCCCCATCGCGGACTGACGCCTGCCGAGCCCGGATCAGGCGCCGCCGGGCGTCATGCCGCCGGCCGGTCCGGCAGGGGCCGTCTGCGCTGCTCGGTCTCGGTCAGCGCCGGGTGGGTCCACGCGCCGTCCGGTGGGTAGACGTTGGTGCCGGGCGGCACGATCGCGTCGATGCGGTCCAGTGTGTCGTCGTCCAGCGTGAGCGCCGCTCCCTTGATCAGCGCTTCCAGCTGTGCCATGGTGCGCGGCCCGACGATGACCGAGGTGACGGCAGGGTGCGCCGCCGCGAAGGCCACCGCGAGTTCGGGCAGGGTGCTCCCGATGCCGTCCGCGACCTCGACGAGTCGTTCGACGATGTCCAGCTTGGTGGCGTTGACCGGCAGCGCGGGGTCGAAGCGGCCGGGGGTGAGCGCGGCGCGCCCGGTGCTCAGATCGATGTCCTGCCCCTTGCGGTAGCGGCCGGTGAGGAAGCCCGAGGCGAGCGGACCCCAGGTCAGCACGCCCATCCCGTATCGACGGCAGGTCGGCAGCACGTTCGCCTCGAGGCCCCGGGCGAGGATCGAGTACGGGGGCTGCTCGGTGCGGAACCGGTGCAGGGCGCGGCGTTCGGCGACGTGGTGGGCCTCGACGATCTCCTCGGCGGGGAAGGTCGAGCAGCCGAACGCGCGGATCTTCCCCTGCCGTACCAGGTCGGTCAGCACGGACAGGGTCTCCTCGATGTCGGTGGCGTGGTCCGGCCGGTGGACCTGGTAGAGGTCGATCCAGTCGGTGCGCAGCCGCCGCAGGCTGTCCTCGACGGCTCGGGTGATCCACCGCCGGCCGTTGCCCCCGCGGTTGCGGCCCTCGCCGATCGGGAAGTGCACCTTGGTGGCGAGCACCACCTCGTCGCGCCGTCCCCGCAGGGCCTTTCCGACGATCTCCTCCGACTCGCCCGCCGAGTACATGTCGGCGGTGTCGACGAAGTTGATGCCGGCGTCCAGCGCGGCGTGCACGATGCGAACGCAGTCGTCGTGGTCCTGGTTGCCCACGGCGCCGAACATCATGGTGCCCAGGCAGTGGACGCTGACCTCCATACCGGTACGGCCGAGATAGCGGTAACGCAAGGTGAGGCTCCTGTGAAAGATCGGAAGTGGCTCTGGCCCGTCCGCCGCACCCTAGGAGCTGGACCCGACTCCAGCTCAAGCCCCATCCTGGGTCCGTGAGCGATTCCCCACAGAGCCTGACCATCGGCCAAGTGGCCGCCCGTACCGGCCTGAGCGTGGACACTCTGCGCTTCTACGAACGCGAGGGCATCCTGGCCAACCCCGTACGGCGCGGGTCCGGGGGCCGGCGGGTCTACGCCGAGCACGACGTCGACTGGCTCAACCTCTGCATCGTGCTGCGCTCCTCGGGCATGCCCATCCCGGCGATCCGCCGCTACACCGAACTGGCGCGCCAGGGAGCCGGCACCGAGGGGGACCGGCTGGCCCTGCTGCGCGAGCAGCAGGGGCGGATCTTCGCTCAGATCGCCGACCTCCACCGCTGTCTCGACGTGATCAACCACAAGATCGCCGTGTATGAGGATCACCTGGACCGGCCCGCGGAGTGACCTTCGAGACCACCTGAGTCCGGGACGAGGCCGGTGGCGAGCCAGCCGGTGATCGACCGATGCCGCGGGCGCCAGCCGAGAAGGCCGCGGGCTCGCGTGGCGCGAACCCGGCTGTTGGAACCCAGGGCGTGACGGGCGAACTCGGGATGCCAGAGGTTGCCGGGAGCGTCGGGGTCCCAGGGCCGGGGGCCGGGCAGGCCGAGCGCGGCGGCGATGGCGTCGGTCATCGCGGCGAAGGACTCCTCGCCGTTCTCCACGAAGTAGAAGGTGCCGGGGGGCGTCTTCGCCAGGGCGAGAAGGTAGAGGTCGGCGACGTCGTCGATGTGGACGTTGGACCAGATGTTGCGGCCGGCGCCCACCCGCTGGACCACGCCACCGGCGCGGGCCTGGTTCACGAGCGCGGCGATCAGGACGCTGTCCTGGGCCGGGCCTCGTCCGTGGCCGTAGATGAGGCTGTTACACAGGACCGCGGAGCGTACGTCCTGCTCGGCGGCGGCCAGGACCAGGCGGTCGACGGCCACGCGGGCCCGGCGTACGGGATGGCTCGGTTCCCAGCCGGATCCCTCGTCGAGGACGTCCTCCTCGAAGACCGTGGCGGACGCCTCGCCGTCCGTGCCCATCCCCACGATGCTGGAGCCGCTGGTGTGGATCAGCGGCTTGCCCGAGCCGGCGAGCGCGGCGACCAGTGTCCGGACGGCGCCGAGGTGGTCGCTGTCGGCCGCGTTGATCACCGCGTCCGCGCGGCGCGCCTGGTCCGCGAGGACATCGGGGTCGTCCAGGAGACCCACCACCGGCCGGACGCCGATACGGGAGAGCGCCTCGGCCTTGGCCCGGTCCCGGGTCAGCCCGGTGACGGTATGACCGGCCCGGACCAGACGGGTGGCGACGGTGCCGCCGATGTAGCCGCTCGCGCCGGTGACGAAGACGTGCATCGAATGCCTTTCAGGCTGGGGATCGCTTCAACGCGCAGCCTCGGCCCGCGCATGGCGCGGCACCAACCCCATTTGCCGAAACGGCAAATGAGATCGGCCCAGCGCGCGACGGCCCGGTGAGCCGGGATGGTGAGGGGGTTTCTGACCGCGCTCTGGCGCGGTCAGAAACCCCCTCACCCGGGTCCATGGGCGGCCATGGGCCGTTGAGGGCCGCGGATGTCGTACCTCGTCGTTACCGTGCCGCCATACCTGCGACGAAGGGTGATGACATGGGTACCTGGGCCGCCTATCTGGCGTTTCGCGCTCCGGCTGACGGGCGCGTGCGGTTTCCCGGCCACGAGCGCGCCGCTGTGGCGGTGGGCGGGTGGACCTACCTCACCGGCGAGATCACGAACTACGAGCAGTTCGAAGCCGCGCTCTCGGGCATCCCCGGCCCGGCTCTGCTGTCGGCGGTCTGTGACAGCGACTTCGCCGGGATCACCGGCTATCTGGACGGTACGCCCCGGTGGAACGCCTACATCAATTACCAACGGGCCGTTGCCGAACTCGACGTTCCCCTGCCCGAGTCGGCGCCGGCCGAGGACGAGGACCTGCTCGACCGGATCATGGCCTGGGCACGGACGGCGGAAGCGCCGCCCGTGGACCGCGACCGGCTGCGCAAGGTGCTGGCGACGTCCTGTGTCTTCGCCGACGACGGCCTGCTCGCCCTCGAACAACTCCTCGGCGTGATCTCGCCCGAGGTCCGGCCCTTCGGCAGCGACCAGCGGACCGACTACGACATCGTCATGATCACTCCGGCTGGTGAAACCGTGCCGGACGAGGCGATCGCCGATATCGCGCGGGCGGTCCAGGGCGAGGCCGACTCCGGCGAACCCGATGAGAACGGGCACCGCATCGAGTTCTTCGTGCCCAAGACCAACGAGCCCGCCGTGGCCCTCCCGGCGTTCTCGGCGACCGTGCGGCGGCTGGGAATCTCCCCGGCCACCATGGTCTTCTGGAACGGCGACTGGACGCCTCTGGCGGACCTCGGCCGGTAGGCGGTCATCTCCGTGCTCCGTGACCATCGCCCATGACGGCCGCACGGCTGTCAACGACCGGATCCGGACGCGGGGGCGAAGTGGAAGGTCGCGAGGCTCCTTGTGACGCGGCGGGCACCAGGGGGCCGTCGCGGGAGGAGTCACGCGCCCGTCGGGCCGATCGGGCGCCGCCTCGGTTTCGCGGAGCGGGAATGCGTTTGAGATCAAATAAGGGGCAGGTCATGTCAAGATCGTCTTATGTGGGCATACCGGCATACATCCCTTGCTCCTGTTTCCTTGACCCCGCGCCGTGAGTACGTGACGGCCGGGCTCGCGGGCGTGTGACGATGGCCGCTCAGGAGAGCGAAGCGACGGGGCGGATGCCTCGCCCGTACATCCTGGCCGCGGGTGAGGGGGAGCCGGCGGCGGCGCCCGAGGGCTCGGTCATGCGGCTGAAGGCGTCCGCCGAGTCGACCGGTGGCGGCCTGGGCCTGCTCGAAGGCGTGGACGCACCCGGCTTCGCCACCCCCCTGCACCGGCACGACGTCGCCGAACTCTGGTACATCCTCGACGGGCACTACGACTTCTACGTCGCCGGCGAGTGGATACCGGCCGACACCGGAGCCGTGGTCTTCGTGCCCGGCGGACTGGCCCACGGCCTGCGCGCCGGGCCGTCGGGCGGACGCAAACTGACGATGATGATCCCCGGTGGATCCGAGGGCTTCTTCCGCGACGTGCACCGCGCCCTCGAGGAGAACACGGGAACGGCGGAGACGTTCCGGGCGCTGGGCGCCGAGTACGGCATCGAACTGATCGGCCCTCTACCGGAGCGCTGACCGCCCTGACTTCCAGGCGAGTGCGCACCGACCGAGCCGGGCCGGCCGTATGTGATTGCCGTGCGGGAGGTCGTCGGTCGACTCTGCGGCGATGCGCGTAGTCGCAATTCTGGCGGTCCGGAGGACTGGAAACGGTCGTTCTTTTTGAAGCGGCAAACTGCGGATCAGCCATTTCATCCGGCCTACCTAAAAAAAGATCACGTTTCCCTCGGGCACCTCTCATCGGCAAAGGGTGGCCTACTGTGGCCAGCCGGGAACTTGCAGTAATGGGTCTATTTACATCTATTTGGCGACCGGTCACTCTATGGCCGTGGCCGCACCTGCCTCGTTGATCAGCGGCTGGCGCTGAAAGGGTCGCCGAGTTTGTCAATCAAAGTCGATTGGTATCCGCGTGCGCCGGCACGCGAGGAGGGGGCATTCCGGCTGGTGCGATCATAGAAATTCTGTACGTCCGGCGATCCCAAATTAGTTATGGCATGACGCCATGTCAGAAGGAAATGACACCGTGAGAATGACGCGAAGATTACGGGCCGCCGTGTGCGTGGTGGTGGCCGGTGCGATGCTGGTGGCCGGGGTGGGGACGGCGTCCGCCACGCCCGGGGTGACCCCGTCCGACGTAACGCTGAACCTGTCCCCGGGCGAATCGGCGACGATCGCCAAGACCGTGTCCACTCCGGCGATCCCGCCAAAGCCGGATATCACGTTTCTGATCGACACGACGGGGAGCATGGGCGGGGTCATCTCGAACGTCCAGGCCAATGCGAACACCATCTTGTCCAACGTCGCTTCGGCGCAGCCGGACGCGCAGTTCGCGGTCGCCGAGTACAGGGACGTGTCGGCGGACGCGACACCGTTCCGGGTGGCGCAGAACCTCACCGCCGACCAGGCCGACGTCGCCAACGGTCTCAACTCGCTGGTCGCGTCGGGCGGCGGCGACTACCCCGAGGACGGCATCAACGGTCTGTTCCAGGTCGCGTCCGGGGCGGTCGACTTCCGGTCGAACAGCTCTCGCATCGTGTTGCTGATCGGGGACGCCCCCAGCCATGACCCCAGCAACGGCCATTCGCTGGCCGATGCGACCAGCGCCCTGCAGGCCGCCGGCATCACCGTGCTGGCGCTCGACCTCTCCGGGCTGGATTCGACCGGGCAGGCGACCGCGATCACCAACGCCACGGGTGGACAGCTGTTCTCCGGCATCGACGCCTCGCAGGTCAGCAGCACCATCCTGGCGGCCCTGCACAACCTGCCGGTCACGGTCACCCACCGGCTGCGCGACTGCGACCCGAACCTGTCGGTGTCCCTGACCCCGGACAGCCGGACGGTGACCAGCGGCGATGACGCCGGCTTCACCGAGGTCGTCTCCGCCGGCGCCGGAGCCGCACCGGGAAGCACCCTGAACTGCAAGGTGGACTTCCTGCTCAACGGCGTCCTGCAACCAGGCTTCACTGAAACCATCACCGAACACGTCCCGAAGGTGACCCCGTCGATCGCCACAACGCCATCGGACTCGGCGCCCGCGGGTGGGAACGTCTCTGACACAGCGACCCTGACCGGCGGGTATCACCCGACGGGCACCGTCACGTTCCAGCTGTACGCCCCCGGTGACACCACCTGCACGACGCCGATCGCGACCCGTACCGGAACGGTGTCGGGCAGCGGCACCGCCGCGTCCGGGAATGTCGCCGCGGGCGGGGTGGGCACCTACCGGTGGGTGGCCTCCTACAGCGGCGATGACAGCAACAACCCGGTCACCTCCTCGTGCGGCGATGAACAGGTCGTCGTCGTCAAGGCCACCCCGGGTATCGCCACCACCCCATCGGGGTCCGTTCCCGCCGGCGGTGTCGTGTCCGACACCGCCACCATCTCCGGCGGGTACCACCCCACCGGCAACGTCACGTTCCAGCTGTACGCCCCCGGCGACACCACCTGCACGACGCCGATCGCCACCCGCACCGACACGCTGTCCGGCAGCGGCACCACCGCATCCGGCAACGTGACCATCGGCGCGGCCGGCACCTACCGGTGGACCGCCTCCTACGGCGGCGACGCCAACAACAACTCCGTCACCTCACCGTGCAGCGCCGAACAGGTCACCGTCACGCCGCAGCGGCTGACCGGACGGGCCTACGGCCTGACCGCCGACGCCTCCCTGGCCGGCCTCCAGCTGGTGCACATCGCACCCACCCCCGACACCGGCCACATCTCCACCACCTCGACCGGCAGCACCTCGGTGCCCTGTACCGCCACACTCAGCGGACTGATCAGCGCGCACGCCCTGTGCGCCAAGGTCGCGACCACCGAGTTCCCCGGCAAATCCGTGGCCACCGCCTCCATTGACGACACCACCATCGGGATCACCGGCATCCCGGTGATCAGCGTCAAGACCATCAACTCCGGCTCCACCACCACGTGTACCGGATCCACCGGAACCACCACGATCGCCTACCTCAAGGTCGGCAACACGGTGGTCATCCCAGAACCCACCGTCATCCGACCCAACACCACGGTCAACGTCGGCGTCGTCAAGCTCGTCCTCAACGAGCAGACCCCGATCACCACCCCCGATAAGGGCCTGACCGTCAACGCCGTCCATGTCACCGTCGACGCCCTCGGCCTGGCCAAGACCGATGTCGTTCTGGCGTCCTCCGAGAGCGATATCGGCAACTGCCCCTAACCCAACCCACTGGATCGACCAACCCCGAGGCCGGGCGGCGTGGTCCGCCCGGCCTCGGCCGGGCTTCAGGCACCCCCGAGGCCGGCCACCCCCTTCGTCCCCCGAGCTGCCGCGTTCGGCCGACCGTCGTTGTGGCTCGTGTCACGGCCGCGACGGTCAGGTGGTGGCGTAGGGGCGGAGCTGGCGGACTCCCGAGCGGGGTGAGGTGAGGACCGGGACGTTCACCTCTCCGGGCGGGAGGGCGTCGACCACGCGGGCCATGCTGGCCTGGGCCAGGACGAGGATGTCGACCTCGGCGGCCAGGCGGCGGGCCTCGGCGGCGACGATCGCGTCATGCCGTGCCGCGTCGCCCGCCTTCAGCGCCTCGAACGCGCCCGGGCACACCGACTCCCGGATCTTCCGAGGTCCGGTCGCCCCGCGCCGGAGCAGGTCGCCGGTCGGCCGCAGTGTCGCGGCGAGCGTGGCCAGGATCCCGATCCGCCCGCCCGTGCGCACCGCCTCCGCGGCCATCGGAGCGTCCACCCGGTACACCGGGATGCCGGCCTCCGCGTCCGCCTCCTCCGCCGCCTCACCGATCGATGAGCACGTCACCAGCATGGCCTCCGCGCCCGACTCCGCCGCGAAGCGCGCGTACGCGGCGACGCGGCGGCGGGTGCGGGGCAGCAGGCCGTGCTCGATCGTGTCCCGCAGCAGCGTCTCGTCCACCATGTTGACCGCGTCGACCACACCGACCTCGGCGGGAAGCAGACCGGCGAAGACGGCGGGCAGGCTCGTGACGGTGTGCAGAAGACAGACCCGGGTCATGGGTCCTCCTGCGTCGGAGGGTGTGACCACAGGGGCGTGTCTTTTGATTCCCTCGCTTCGCTCGGTCATGGGTCCTCCTGCGTCGGAGGGTGTGACCACAGGGGCGTGTCTTTTGATTCCCTCGCTTCGCTCGGTCATGGGTCCTCCTGCGTCGGAGGGTGTGACCACAGGGGCTGTGTTTTCGATTCCCTCGCTTCGCTCGGTCATGGACCCTCCTTCGTCGGGAAAGTGACCGGGGGGACGGTGCCTGCGATTCCCTCGCCGCGCTCGGTCATGGGCTTCCTCTCCGCGGGCATCAGCCGGCCTCGGTCCACGGGCGGCCGTAGCGGTCGACGGTCTCGCCCAGGCGTCGCAGCCGGTCGGCGGAGCGCGCCCGCAGTGCCGCCGCCGGGTCGGGCGTGGCGATCGCGTCGCGCCACAGGGCGCGGCCGGCGAGCATGCCCGAGGCGCCCGCGCGGCAGGCCGCCTCGACGGCGGCCGGGAAGTCCGCCGCCCGCACGCCGTTGGACAGCACGACCCAGGGCCGGGCGAGCCGGCCGTCCAGCTTCTCGCAGGCGGTCACCAGTTCGCTCATCGAGCCGCGTCCCCGGCTCGGCACCTGGGCCTTGTACAGGCTCGGCCCCGACGGGCCGAGCGCGGAGGCCGCATCGAGGATCGCCGCGTCCAGGTCGAAGCCGGTCTGCCCGGGAGCCGGGACGGCGACCGGTTCGAGCACCGACAGCAGCCCGGCGTCGCGGCAGAGGGCGACGAACCGGTGGACCATCTCCTCCCGGCGCGCCTCCTGGCCGTCGCGCTTCCAGATGACGAGCAGCTTCAGCGCCACGGCGCCGTCGCGCCGCGCGTGCCCCGGGTCGACCGCCAGGTCCAGTTCGGTGTCCTCGACGACGCCGCCCGGCATGTGGGTCAGCGCGTCGGCCGCGAGGATCAGCCCGCAGCTCGACGGCAGCGGCCGCTCCCGTACGAGGTCGGCGTACGCGTAGTGCCGGTCGATCAGGAACGCCGAGGCCAGCGGCGCGAGCACGTCCGCCACCTCCAGTTTGAACGCCGTCAGCGTCGCGTCGTCGGACGGATGTCCCTCCTCGGCGAACATCGCACGGAGGCTCTCGCGCTGGTCCATGGCGACCATGGCGAAGGTCCCGGACGGCCGCGCGAGGCGGTCGAGGGTCGGAGCTGTCACTGTGCTTCCTCTTCGTCGGAGGGCGAAGGCGCGGTGGCCAGCGGCAGGAACCTCGACCGGTACGCCTCCTCCCACTCGGGTGCGGGGACGGGAGCCTGGGGCGGAGCGGGCACGGAGGTGTCCGGAACGCCGATCGCGCGGCCGGCGAGCTGGGCCGCGCCGAGGGCCGCGCCGTGCGCGCCGGGCACCACCGCGAGCGGTGTCGGCGTCAGCCGTGCCTTGATCCACATCCAGGTCGGGTTGGCGGCCGGGCCGCCGAAGACCGTGACCGTGCCGGGCCGTACGCCGCCGCTCGCCGTGTCGAGCATCCACCGGATCTGCATCGACAGCCCTTCCAGTACGGCGCGGCCCAGGTCGGCGAGGGTGTGCGACGGCCGCAGGCCGTGCACCGACAGCGTCCGGCGCGGATCCGGTTCCGGGGTGGCGCGGCCCCGCAGGTACGGCAGCACGGTGATGCCGGTCGGCGGCGCCTCGGGCGGGCCGACGAGCTCGGTGAACCACCGGTGCGGGTCGGGATGTCCGGCCGGCGCGAACCGGCCGAGCAGCCAGGCGACCAGGCCGCCGCTCGCGGGCAGGCCGCTGATCAGGCAGTACGACGCGCCGTCCACGAACGGGCCGACGGTCGCGCCGGCGACGACCCGCGCGGGTACCGCCGCGACCGGCGTGACGATCGCCTCCGCGGTGCCCATGGAGTCCGCCACCCGACCCGGCGCGCGGACCCCGGCCGCCCACGCCGCGGCCATGTGGTCGTGCCCGGCCACCACCACCGGAGTGCCGGAGAGCAACCCGGTACGCCCGGCGGCGGCCGTACCGACCCGCCCGGCCACGCCGGCGACGACCGGCGGCAGCCGATCGGGGGACAGGCCCGCCAGGTCGAGCAGGTCGGCCCGGTACGCGCCCCGGCGGATGTCGTACGCGCCGGTACGGGAGGCCAGCGTGGCGCTGGTCGCGAGCACGCCGGTGAGGGAGGCGGCGACGAGGTCGGCGACGCTCGCCCAGCGGGCCATGTCCCGGAGCACGTCCGGGGCGTGGCGGCGCAGCCGCATCCAGCGGGCCAGCGGCAGCTTCGCGCCCGGACGCAGGCCGGTGACGGAGAAGAAGGACTCGGCCCCCACCGCGCGGGCCAGCTCATCCGCCTCGTACGCCGCGCTGCCGTCGCGCCAGTCCAGCAGCGGTCCGTCCGGCTCGCCGTGGGCGTCCAGCGGCACCCCGGTCTCGGCCATGCTCGCCACGCCGACGGCGACCGGCGGGGTCCCGGCCTCGGCCACGCACTCGGCGAGCAGCCGCAGCGCGGTCGCCCGCAGGGCGTCCGCGTCGCCGGCCGTCGCGGCCCGGCGCGAGGCGAGGCACGTGCCGTCCGGCCGGTAGACGGCGGCCTTGGTGTGCGTGGTGCCGATGTCGACGCCCGCGAGCGTGATGGTCGACACGGGGAGTGTCATTCGCCGACCTGGGCGAGGACGCGGTGGAGCGTGTCGTCGGCGCCGACGTTGCCGGGCACGACGACGTACGCCGGGCGGCCCAGTGGCGTGTGCAGGTCCCACACCGGGACGCCGGGCAGGATCTGGCCGCGTACGTGGGCACTCGTGGCGGCCAGGGCGTCGGTGGCCAGCCGGGCCGAGGTGATGCCGCCCTTGGCGACGACCAGATCCACCTCCGGCGCGAGGTGCCGCACCGTCGCGACGAGGGTGTCCATCAGGAGCGCGGGCGCCGCCGGGACCCGGTCGTGGCCGGGCGCGCGGTCCGTCGCCAGCAGCGCGCGGCCGTCCTCGGCGAGGCGTTCGCGCACGGCGCGGGCGAGCGCGCGGTCGTCGCCGGGATGCGGGGCGACCGGCAGCTCGACGCGGCGTTCCCACAGGCCGTCCAGGGCGCGGAGCTGCCGGGTGCTGGCCTCGGTGAACGATCCGCAGGCGACCAGCACCCGTCCGGGCGGCGGCACGGCGACGCGGTCGAGCGGCCGGGTGGCGAGCCCGGCCAGCGCGGCGGCGAGCGACGCGGCGCAGCGGACCTGCACCCGCGCGCCCCGGCGCTCCGCGCGCACCAGCCCCGCCGCGACCGCCAGCACGTCGGACTCGGTGACGCAGTCGGGCACCACGACGGCGTCCGGCCCGGCCTCCGCCAGGGCGTCCGCGACGGCGTCGGGCCCGCGCTCGCGCAGCCGCGCCAGCGGCACCGTCACCGCGTGCCGCCGGCCGCCGCCCACCTCGCGGACCCAGCCCGCCAGGTCGCGGCTCGTGTAGCCGAAGACCGGGTCGCGGGCGAACTCGGTCTCGGCGACCGGGACCGGCCCGGACGGTGTGCGCAGCCGATGCACGCCGTCCTCGGTGAACCGGCCGCCGTCGACGAACGCCGGCACGAACAGCACCGGCGTTCCCGGTGACACGGCGTCGACCTCGGCGAACACGTGCCCGCGCAGGGTCGAGTCGCCGCGCAGGACCAGCCGGAGCGGACGTCCGGCGGTGCGAGCGGCGTCCTGCGCCGTACGGGCGATGCCGGCGACCAGGGCGGCGGCCTCGCGCTCGGGCAGCGCCCGGCTGTTGGACAGCACGAACACCGAGCGGTGCGCGGCGGCGGCGTCGAACGCGGCCCGGCCGGGGCGCAGGATCACCTCGACGTCGCTCACGGCCTGGGTGCCGGTGGGGTCGTCGTCGACGATCACCGTGAACCGGCCGTCGGCGGCGATCTCCGCGCGCCAGGTCGCCTCCCGCACTCGTCCTCCCGAAGGATGTCAAACTTCGGACAATTGTCGTCCGACTTCGGACATTTTGGCAAGAGGGCGGGTACGGTCGAGCCGTGGTCACCCGAGAGCGCGGCGGCGAGCTGCGGTACAACTCCGCGCCCGAGCGTCGCGAGGAGATCCTGCGCCGGCTCCGTGAGACCGGTTACGTGTCGGCTCCCGACCTCGGCGCCGAGCTGGCCGTCTCTGAGCGTACGGTCCGGCGCGACCTGCAGAGACTCGCCGAACTCGGCCTCGCGGAGCTCGTCTACGGCGGCGCGCTGGCCCCGGGCGGCGTGACCCCGCGCTCGCCGTTCGGCGTGCGGTCGCAGGCGCGCTCTGAGCAGAAGCGCGCCATCGCCGAGCTGGCGCTGCGCTTCGTCGAGCCCGGCGCGACCGTCGGCCTCGACGCGGGCACCACGACGCTGGAGCTGGCCCGGCTCCTGCCCGACGATCGCGACGTCACGGTCGTGACCCACTCCCTGCCCGCGATGACGGTGCTGGGGGAGCGCTCCGGCACGAACCTCATCGGCCTCGGCGGCTTCCACCATCCGCCGACGAAGGCGTTCACCGGACCGGACACCGTCGCCGCGATCGGCCGGCTGCGCGTGGACACGTTCTTCCTGGCCGCGAGCGGGCTCGGCGACCGCGGAGCGTACTGCGCCACGCCCCTCGACGCCGAGGTCAAGCGCGCGTTCATCGGCATCGCCGACCACGTCGTGCTCCTCGCCGACTCCGCCAAGCTGCGCCAGACCGCGCCCGTTCCGATCTGCGGCCACTCCGAGATCGACGCGTTCGTCACCGACGCCGCGATCACCGAGGCGCAGCGGGCCGCGCTGCCGCCCGGGACGAGGCTGCTGGTCGCGGAGATCTGACCGGTACACCGGATCGGGTCGCAAGTGGTCTATGAGCCCGGTCCGGTCGCCTCCTAACGTGAACGACATGCCGGTTCCGAGACGATCCCGGAAGGTCCTTCGGATGCATGTGTTCCTCGCCGGCGCGACGGGCGTTCTCGGCCGTCGGATCGTTCCGCTGCTCGTGGCCGAGGGGCACCGCGTCACCGCGCTGACCCGTACGACGGAGGGCGGCGCGTCCCTGCTCGTGCTCGGCGCCGTGCCCGCCCTCGCCGACGTCTACGACGCGGAGGCGCTCACGCGCGTCGTGCGCGTCGCGTCACCCGATGTCGTGATGCACCAGCTCACGGACCTGAGCCGCGGCGTCACCGGGGCGAACGCGCGGATCCGCGTCGCCGGCACCCGCAACCTGGTGGACGCGGCGCTGCGGGCGGGCGTGCCGCGGATCGTCGCGCAGAGCATCGCGTGGGCGTACGAGCCGGGCGAGGAGCCGGCCGGTGAGTCCGTACCGCTCGACCTGACCGCGCCCGAGCCGCGTCGGACGTCCGTCGAGGGCGTACGGTCCCTGGAGGCGGCCGTACGGGAGCTTCCCGAGTGGGTGATCCTGCGGTACGGGATGCTGTACGGGCCGGGCACCTGGTACGCCGCGGACGGCATGATGGCGGATCGGGCACGCGCGGGCGGGCTGACCGTCGGCGCCGACGTGACGAGCTTCGTCCACGCCGACGACGCCGCCGAGGCGGCCGTGCGGGCGCTGACCTGGCCGTCGGCCGCGGTCAACATCTGCGACGACGAACCCGCCCCCGCGGACGACTGGGGCCCGGTGTTCGCCGCGGCGGTCGGCGCGCCGCCTCCCGCGCCCGGGAACGCCGAACGCCAGGGCTGGGCCCGCGGGGCCGACAACGCCTGTGCCCGCGAAGAACTCGGCTGGACTCCCGGCCGGCCCTCCTGGCGAAAGGGCTTCGCCGCTCTCACGCCGTGAGACCGCGGGAGGGACGGTCTTCGCCTCCTGGGCTCAACGGTCGCCGACGGTCGCGATCAGTTCCGTGAGCAGGTCGAGGGTGCGGTGCCACGCGTGGGGCGGCGGCGTCGCGTACCCGAGGATGAGAGCCGCAGTGCGGGTCTCCGTCGTGTGCCAGTCGCCCGAGGACTGCAGGCCGTTCGTCAGTACCCCGGCCCGTACGCCGGCGGCGACCAGCGCCCGCTCCCGTTCCACCGAGGCGACCGGCAGGAGCGCGTGCAGGCCCGCCGATATCCCCTCCAGCGGTGTGGGCGTGACCGCGGCCAGCCGCTCCGCCAGTTCCGTACGACGTCGGCGGTAGGCCAGGCGCAGCCGCCGGATGTGGCGGTCGTAGTCGCCGCGGCCGATGAGGTCCGCGAGCGCGAACTGGTCGATGACGGGTACCGCCGCGACGGTGTGCTCGATGGTGTCCAGCAGCGGCCCGTGGAGCTCCTCCGGCACCACGAGCCAGCCGATGCGCGTGCCGGGCGCCAGCGCCTTGCTGGTGGTCCCGCCGTACACGACGCGGTCGGGCGCCAGCGCCTGCAACGCCCCGACCGGCCGCTGGTCGTAGCGGAACTCGCCGTCGTAGTCGTCCTCGATGACGTACGCGCCGCAGCGTTGTGCCCAGTCCACGAAGGCGGTGCGGCGGCCGGGCGCGAGGACGGCGCCCCGCGGATGCTGGTGCGCCGGCGTCAGGAGGACCGCTCCGACGCCGCCGTCCAGGGCGGCCGGGTCGGCGCCGTCCGCGTCGACGGCCAGCGGAACCGTCTCCAGGCCCGCGGCTTCGAGCAGTTCGCGGTGACGGGCGAGGCAGGGATCCTCGATCCCGGCCCGCCGCACGCCGAGCCGCGCGAACGTACGGGCCAGCAGCGCCAGTCCGTGCGAGAACCCCGCCGTGACGACCACGGTCCGGGCGGTGACCCGCACGCCGCGCGTACGGGAGACGTAGCCCGCGACGGCGGCCCGGAGAGCCGGCACGCCGGCGAGCTCACCGTAGTCGAACAGGCCGGGATCCGCCGCGGCCGCCGCTCGCCGGACGCTCGCCGCCCACAGGGCACGGGGGAAGGAACTGAGATCGGGCCGGCCGGGCCGCAGGTCGGCCCAGCCCTGGTGCGGCACCGGCTCGTGACCGCCCAGGACCGTGCCGGGCCGTACCTGATCATCCGGCGGTGACCCGGCGCCGGGGCCGCCGTGGGCAAGAGCGTTCCGGCCGCCGGGAGAACGCCCTCCGGCTCCGGACGCGTCACTCACGCCGAGGCGGGCGTCCGGCCACGGCCGTCGCCCGGCGGGCGGCTCGCCCGGTCCGGCCGCAAGGCCGGCCACCCGGGTGCCGGATCCGGGCGTCCCGGTCAGCCATCCTTCCGCGATGAGCTGCGTGTACACCTGTACCACCGTGCCCCGCGACAGCCCGAGGCCGGCGGCGAGACCGCGGCTGCCGGGCAACCGCGTCCCCGCGGGGAGCCGCCCGGAGCCCACCGCCTCGCGCAGCGCCCGCTCCAGCGCACGCCCGACCCCGCCCTCGGCCGGTTCGAGACGCAGATCGAGGTGCAGATCGAGCCCCGAGCCGCCCCGCTCCGTACGGTCTCCGGCCACCGTGCCCCCTCACTTCGGCCTTCGGCCCACGGCACCAGGCTCCCCGACGGTCCCCGGCGGGCTCCAGGCGGGTACCGGACACCGCGGGAGCCGTGACGTCACGCCGCGGGCATGCCGAGGCGGTCGCGCAGGGCGGCGGTCCAGGGGACCCACCGCGGGTCGGGTCCCGCCGCCGGGTTCCATGCCAGGTTGGTGCAGGTGTAGGCGACGGCGGTTCCGGTCCGGGGCTGGGCGAAGGCCAGGCGCCCGCCGGCGCCCGCGTGGCCGAAGGAACCGGTTCCCAGCATGGGCAGGTGGGAGGCGGGCAGCTCGTAGCCGAGTGCGTGCCGGGACCGGCTTCCGGCGGGCAGGCGGTCGAAAGGGCTCGGGGGCGGCAGATGATCGGTCCGGGGGGCGGTGGCGTGCTCCACGGTGTCCGCGGTCAGGAGCCGTGTCCCGTCCACGGGTCCGATGAGCGCGGCGTGCAGGCGGGCCAGGGACCGGGCGTTGCCGACTCCGTTGGCGGCCGGGATCTCGGCGGCGATGGCGGCGGGGCTGTTGAAGGCCTCGGTGGCCTCGGCCACCGAGGCCATGGTCGCCAGCGTGCCGCCGACGAGCGGGTCGCTCCGGTCGATGCCGAAGCGTGCCAGCTCCTCGTCGACCTGCCGGGCGGTGGGGCGCGTCTCGCGAGTGAACTGCGCGAGCACGCGGGGCTCTTCGGCGGCGGGCAGGCCGATCCACAGGTCGAGTGCGAGCGGGGCGGACAGCTCCGTGGCGAGCATGGCTCCGACGCTGTGCCCGGTGATCCTGCGGATCACCTCGCCGACCAGATAGCCGTAGGTCAGGGCGTGGTAGTGACAGGCGGTGCCCGGCCGCCACAGCGGGGCCATGGCGGCGAGGACGCGGGTGCAGTGATCCCAGTCGAGGAGCTGCGGAAGGCCGATGCGGGCCTCCGGCGGGAAGGCGGAGAGCCCGGAGCGGTGCGCGAGCAGGTCGCCGACCGTGACGTCCTCCTTGCCGTTCCGGGCGAACTCGGGCCAGTAGGCGGCGACGGGCGCCTCCAGGTCGAGCAGTCCGCGCTGGGCGAGCAGGTGGGCGCAGGTGGCGACGACGCCCTTGGTCACGGACATGACCACGCTGAGGGAGCCGGCGTCCACGGGCCGCCCGCCGATGACGTCGGCGCCGGCCCACACGTCCACGACCTGCTTCCCGTCCTGGTAGACGGCGAGCTGAGCGGCTCCCGGATCGTCTCGTTGCCCGGCTTCGAAGCCGTCGCGTACGGCTTCGAAGCCGGGCGCGGCCCAGCCGTCGGCACGTGGGGTTCGGGGAGTCCGTGAGGTGTCCGCCGGACCGTGCATGTGTCTCCTCCTGGTAAGTGAGATGGATGGGGGCTCAGTCGATGGTGGCGGTGCGGGCCGCGGCGGCCGACATTCAGGACATCGCCGCGTACCGATGAATTTCGTCGGAGGGGTCGGTCAGAATCCCTGGTGAGCCGCGACCGGCGGTCACCGTACGAACGAGGGAGCACCAGTGAGCGCACGCGGTGAGCGAGTCGGCGACACGACAGCCCTGGTCATTTCCCCGAAGGAGGGCTCATGAGCGGAGTACGGGTACTGGTCGGGACGCGCAAGGGCGCGTTCATCCTGACGTCGGACGGCCGGCGCGAGCGGTGGGAGGTGAGCGGCCCCCACTTCGGCGGCTGGGAGATCTACCACGTCACCGGCTCGCCCGCCGACCCCTCGCGGCTGTTCGCCGCCCAGTCCACCGGCTGGTTCGGCCAGCTGATCCAGCGGTCCGACGACGGGGGCGCGACCTGGTCGCCGGTCGGCAACGAGTTCCGGTACGAGGGGAAGACCGGCACCCACCAGTGGTACGACGGCACGCCGCACCCCTGGGAGTTCGCGCGCGTCTGGCACCTGGAGCCCTCGCCCACCGACCCGGACACGATCTACGCCGGGGTCGAGGACGCCGCCCTGTTCAGGTCGTCCGACGGGGGCACGACCTGGCAGGAGCTGCCCGGCCTGCGCAGGCACGGTTCCGGCTCCTCGTGGCAGCCCGGGGCCGGCGGGATGTGCCTGCACACGATCGTGCTGCACCCGGACGACCCGGCGCGGATGTACGCCGCCATCTCGGCCGCGGGCGTCTTCCGCACCGACGACGCGGGCGAGACCTGGCGGCCGGCCAACCGCGGGCTGCGGTCGGGCGGCATCCCCGACGAGGACGCCGAGGTCGGCCACTGCGTGCACCGCATCGCGCTGCACCCCGCGCGCCCCGACACCATGTACATGCAGAAGCACTGGGACGTCATGCGCAGCGACGACGGGGGCGACTCCTGGCGCGAGGTCAGCGGTGACCTGCCGTCGGACTTCGGCTTCCCGATCGCGGTGCACGCGCACGAGCCGGAGACCGTCTACGTCGTGCCGATCAAGAGCGACTCCGAGCACTACCCGCCGGAGGGGCGCCTGCGCGTCTACCGCAGCCGTACGGGCGGCGACGAGTGGGAGCCGCTCACGAACGGCCTGCCGCAGCGCGACTGCTACGTCAACGTGCTGCGCGACGCGATGGCCGTGGACGGGCTCGACTCCTGTGGCGTCTACTTCGGCACGACCGGCGGGCAGGTGTACGCCTCGCCGGACGCCGGCGACACGTGGGCGCCCATCGTGCGCGATCTGCCGGCCGTCCTGTCCGTCGAAGTCCAGACACTGTCGTGATCCGCGTCGTGCTCCCGGCGCACCTGCGGGTCCTCGCGCACGCCGGCGCCGAGGTCGAGTTGGACGTCGACGGGGAGGTCACGCAGAACTCGGTGCTCGACGCGCTAGAGGAGCGGTATCCGATGCTGCGCGGCACGATCCGCGACCACGGCACCGGGCGGCGCCGCGCCTTCATCCGGTTCTACGCCTGCGAGAACGACCTGTCCCACGACCCACCGGACGCCCCACTGCCCGACGCGGTCATCAGCGGTGCCGAGCCGCTCCTCGTGGTGGGCGCTATGGCGGGCGGCTGACCGCCGTACCGGCCATACCGGCCATACGGCGCCGGGCGGCCGCCGGGACCCCGGCGCCCGGCGGCCTCGCCCGTGCGCTTCACCACCTGCCTGAGGCAGGGTGGACCTCGGGCATGACCTTCGCACCCGGCAACCGCGCGCGTTTTCTGGAGGCAGCCGATGACGTCCCCCCATGAGGCTTTACCGCCGGTCTCGGTGATCACGCTCGACCCCACCGGTGCCGACCACCACGGCGAGGCCGCACGCCTCCGTGCGGCCGGTCCGGTCGTCCGTGTCATCCTCCCCGGCGGCGTCCACGCCTGGGCCGTCACCCGCCACGCCGAGCTCGCCACCCTGGTCAAAGACCAGCGCGTGAGCAAGGACTGGCGTAACTGGACCGCCATCCGGGACGGCCGGATCCCGGACGACTGGCCGCTGATCGGCATGCTGAAGGTCGACAACATGGTCACCGCCGACGGCCCCCGCCACCATCGTCTGCGGCGGCTCGTCACCCAGACCCTCACCCGCCGCCGCGTCGAAGAACTCCGGCCTCGCATCGCCGAGATCGCCGGGCACCTGCTCGATGCCCTGCCCGGACACACCGCCCCTGACGGCTCGGTCGATCTCCGTCCGCACTTCGCCGTTCAGGTGCCGATGCAGGTGATCTGCGAGTTGACCGGCGTGCCTGAGCCGTGGCGGCCTCGGCTGCGGGAACTCGTGGAGTCCATCTTCCGTTCCACCACCGGTCCCGATGAGGTGACCCGGACTCAGCACGAGAGAGTCCGGCTGCTGCACGAGCTGATCAGGCTGCGGCGTGAACGGCCCGGCGATGACCTGACCAGCGCGCTCCTCACCGCCTGCGCCCACGATCCCGACGCGCTCACCGAGTCGGAACTGGTCGACACGCTGTGGCTGCTGCTCACCGCCGGCCACGAGACCACGCTCAGCCTGATCCTCAACGCCACCCGGGCTCTTCTCACCCATCCCGACCAGCGGGCCCTCGCCCAGAGCGGTGATGAGGCGACCTGGGCGGCCGTGGTGGAGGAGGTGTTGCGATGGGACGCCTCGATCGGCAACTTCATGGCCCGCTACCCGAAGGAGGACATCACCATCGCCGGCGTCACCATCCCCGCCGGGGAGGCGATCCTGGCCCCGTACAGCGCCGTCGGACGCGACCCGGCCCAGCACGGCCCCGACGCCGACCGATTCGACATCTCCCGAGAGAAGACCAAACACCTGGCCTTCGGCGGTGGCCCCCACGTCTGCCTCGGTGAGCCCCTGGCCAGGCTCGAAGCCACCGTCGCGCTTCGCGCGCTGTTCACCCGCTACCCGGACCTGGCTCTGGCCGTCGAGCCGACCGCACTCACGCCCACGGAGTCCCTGTTCACCAACACCACCCAAAGCCTGCCCGTCCGCCTGAAAAGCGGCGGGTCGGTGGTTCGAGCCTCGAAGCCTCGGCGCCCGTGATGTCGGCCGTCGCAGGGGAAGGCGTCGCGTTCGTCAGGACGTGAGGTCGAGGACGAACCGGTACTTGACGTCGCCGGCGGCCAGCCGGTCCAGTGCCGTGTTGACCTCGGCGACCGGCAGTACCTCGACGGTCGCGGTCACGTGGTGGGTGGCGCAGAAGTCGAGCATCTCCCGGGTGTCGGTGATGCCGCCGCTGCCCGCGGCCGCCAGCCGTTTGCGTCCGAACCGCAGGGTCTGAGGTGTGAAGGACAGCTCCGGCACGATGCCGAGCGTGCACAGGGTCCGATCGAAGCGGAGCGCCGTCAGGTAGGGCGAGAGGTCGTGCGCGCGGGGCACGGTGTCGAGGATGAAGTCGAATCTCCCGCGCTGCCCGGCCATGGCCTCGGCGTCGGTCGACACCACCACGTCGTCGGCACCGAGTTCCAGCATGTCCTTCGCCTTGCCGGGTGAGGTCGTGAAGCCCACGACCTCGGCGCCGAGCGCCTTGGCCAGCTTCACCGCCACGTGCCCGAGCCCGCCGAGGCCGATGACGCCGACCGTCTGCCCCGGGCCGACCTCCCACCGCCGGAGCGGCACCCAGGTGGTGATCCCCGCGCACATCAGCGGCGCTGTCCCGGCCGGGTCGAGCCCCTCGGGGCGCCGGTACACGAACGCCTGGTCGGCCACGTACTCGTCGCTGAACCCGCCCTGGGTCATGGACCCGTCGTGCCGGTCGCGCCCCCCGTAGGTCAGGGTCGGGAACTCCGCGCAGAACTCCTGATCACCGCTGCGGCAGGCCTCGCACACCCCGCACGAATCGACGATGTTCCCCACACAGACCGGATCGCCGACCCGCACACCGGTGACCGCACCGCCGACGGCCACCACCTCACCCACGATCTCGTGGCCCGGCACCAACGGAAAGACGTCCGGCTGCTCGTGGCCCGGTTGGGGGCGCACGGCCTCCAGGTCGGTGAAGCACACCCCCGCGTGCGTCACTCGCAGCGCGACGTCGGTGGGTCGCAGCTCACGGCGCTCGAAGCGCCAGGGCGCCAACGCCGACCCGGGCGCCTGGGCGGCCCAGCCGTTGACCGTTCGCATAATGGATCTCCTCTCGTTCACAACACGCCCATGCTGTCGCCGGACCGCGCCGTCCCACCATCGGTGGCCGATGACTGGGAATCCCAGGGCCACCCTCGTACCGGACGGCCGGACGTAGCCTGAAGCGATGGACAACGCCGCTCTCGCAGAATTCCTCCGGGCTCGCCGAGCCCTGGTCCGGCCCAAAGACGTGGGCCTCGGCGACGCCGGCGACGCCCGCCGCCGCGTGACGGGGCTGCGGCGCGAGGAACTGGCCCTCCTGGCGGGAGTGAGCGCGGACTACTACGTGCGCCTGGAGCAGGGACGCGGCCACCGGCCCTCGGAGAGCGTCCTGGAGTCGCTGGCCCGGGCGCTGCGACTGGACGAGGAACTGACGGAGCACCTGTACGCCCTGGCCCGCCCGGCACCGACCGCCACGCGCACCCGGGAGCGGGTGCCGGACACCGTGCAGGAACTACTGGACGCCTGGACGACGACACCGGCCACGGTGACCAGCCGCCGGATGAACGTCGTCGGATCGAACGCCCTGGCGTGCGAGCTGGCCTCCTGCTACGTGCCCGGGACGAACCTGCTGCGCGCGGTGTTCCTGGACCCTGGGACACGGGAGACACATGTGGACTGGAACGCGGCGGCGTCGGACGCGGTCGCCAACTTCCGGGCCCGGATCGGAACCGAGCGGGACGACCCTGAACTGACCGAACTCATCGGCGAACTCTCGCTGCACAGCCAGGAGTTCCGGGAACTGTGGGCCCGTCACGACGTCCGCACCACCACGGCGGGCGCGAAGAGCTTCCGGCACCCGGAGCTGGGCGTGATCAGCCTCCGCTTCCACGCGATGCCGCTGGAGGACGGCCAGGTGCTCACCGTCCTCCATGCCCGGCCGGGCTCACCGGACGAGCAGTCCCTGGCCCTGCTCGCCACGATGGCCGCGACCCGGCACCGCGGTCACTGATGTCCTGCCCCAGGTACGGTGTGGTTCAGGGAAGGGTGACGTACTGGCCGAGGAAGGCTCGGGCGTCGGGGGTGTCCAGCCGGTAATCGACGTTCGTCGACCGGCAGGCCGTGTCACCTGTGATCGTCGTGGCGACCAGGAGGTTCGAGCCGGTGTCTCCGAGGAAGTTCGGGCCGCCCGAGTCGCCGTAGCACGTGCCACCGTTGCCCGTCGCGGGATTCTGGGACAGCCGGAGCCATGCGTTCGTGAGGCTGTTGAGGGATCCGGACGCCTGGTTGCGGGTGTCCGTGTAGACGTAGGTCTTCCCGCCGGGGCCGTTCACCGGGGCGAGCGAGCCGTATCCGACCGAGGTGAACGCCGACGTCTGCAGGGTCCCGGCCGTCTTCATGCCGTCGAGTAGGCCCGCGGTGGGAAGCCTGGCGGGCGTGATTTTCGGTACGGCCTTGTCGAAGACGACCACGGCGATGTCGTGCGGGTCGGATTGGCTACCGCTGTACTGCGGGTTGGGTATGTACCGGCCGTTGTAGGTCGTCGCGCCGGGCTGGTACTTGCTCGCGAAGGAGACCCGGGCGGTGGTCTGCCCTGGGTCACCGCAGTGGGCGGCGGTCACGAAAACGGTCGGCGAGACGAGCGTGCCGCTGCAGTAGGCCCATGTCCCGTCGGAGTAGGCCTGGTCGGCGATGAGGGCTCCGACCTCCGGATGGGCGTTTCCGTCGGGGGAGCCGTAGGTGACGGCGGAGGCGGGGCCGGCCACGGCCATGAGAGACGCGGCCAATCCGAGGGAGGCAAGAACAAATCGTCTTCGCATGAGTTCACGGTAGGCAGCGAAGATCCCAATCGGGTCTCGACTTCGTCAGGTGCCTCGCCGTGCGATCGCACCGCGTTCCCGCGACGGCGAGGAGGGACAGTGCACGTGCCTCTCGGCCGAGCAGCCCGTCGCCGGGCCGACCGGTCTCACGGCGCGAGGCGGAGTCCCCGGATCGCCCGGTCGATGAAGTGATCCTGCGGCATGACGTCGTCCAAAAGCATCTTGGTGAACGCGTAGTTGACGCACGTGCCGATCAGGAGCTGGGCGGCGGCGTCGCAGTCGACGTCGGCCGCGATGCGGCCCAGCTCGCGTTCTTGGTCGAGGTAGGCCGCGACCCGCGTGTCCGCGGCCTGCGGTCCCATGCCGCGCGACGTGAGCACCCGCCGGAGCTGGAGAAGCTGGTCGGGTCTGGTGAAGACGCTCACCTTGGCGGCGAGGATCTCGCAGTAGAACCGGATCGTCGCCTGGGCGACGGGCACGAGGTTCTCCTCGACGCTCGCCTTGCCGGCCCGCGACTCCAGCTCCATCATCGTGCGCGCGTAGACCGGCAGGCGGTCGGTCAGCAGGGCGAGATAGAGGGTCATCGCGGACTGGTCAGATGACTCCGAGCCCCCACGCGCCGGGGCGGCCGGGCCCCGCATCATCTCGGTGGCGACCTCGACCACCTGGCGTCGTAGGGAGTCGGCACTGGACGGCGAGGGTGGTTCGGACGTGTCGTCGACGTTCATGATTTTTTAAGTATCCACGCCATCGGCCACGGGCGGGGCCGAGAACGCGATGTCGGCGATCGGCACGTCCGCCGGCCGAGCGCCGGATGTCCTCCCCGGCGGTTCACAGCCGCAGTTCGCGGCCGGTCCAGCGCGAGCGCAGCCACCGGTCGTGGCTGGCGACCACGACGGCGCCGGCGGTCGTGCCCAGGGCCTCCTCCAGCTCGTCGGAGAGCCGGGGCGACAGGTGGTTGGTGGGCTCGTCGAGCAGCAGCAGCTCCGGCGGGTCCGCCATGAGCAAGGCCAGGGCGAGCCGGCGACGCTGCCCGACGGACAGTTCCCCCACCCGCCTGTCGAGGTCCTGGCCGCCGATCAGGCCGAGGGACCGCAGCGGTACGGACTCGGCGCGTTCGACGCCGAGCGCCTGTTCGTAGGTCTGCCGCGCGGTGCGGTCCGGCCGGGCGAACACGGTGTCCTGGGTGAGCAGCCCGACCCTCAGCCCGCGGCGCCGCCGTACCTCGCCGCGGGCCTCCAGCCGGCCGGCCAGCAGCAGGAGCAGCGTCGACTTCCCCGCTCCGTTCGTCCCGGTGACCAGGAGCCGTTCGCCGGCCGCGAGGTCGAGGCCGTCGAGGGCGAGCCGTCCGGGTACGCGGACGCCGCGCAGCGACAGGAGGGTTCCGCCGGCGGACTCGGAGGCGAGCGTCGCGGCACGGAACCGCAGCGGCTCCGGCGGCTCGCCGACCTGGTCGCGCTCCAGCCGGTCGAGCCGGTGCGCGGCGTCGCGCACCCGCCGCGAGATCTGCTTCTGCACCCGGCCGCCGGAGTGCCCGTATCCCATCTTCTCGTTGTCGCGCCTCTCGCGGTCCGGCGCGACCCGGTGCGCGGTCACCGCGACCGTACGGCGCAGGTCGGCGAGTTCCTGCTGTTCCTCGGCGAAACGTCTCTGCCAGCGCTCCCGCTCGGCACGCTTCTCCGCCTGGTAGGCGGTGTAGCCGCCGCCGTAGCGGATCGGGCCGGACACCGAGGGGTCCAGGTCGATCAGGTCCGTGCAGACGGCGTCGAGGAACGCCCGGTCGTGGCTCGCCAGCACGACGACGCCGGGCAGCCCCCGCAGTTGCTCCTCCAGGAAGGCCGCCGCGGCGTCGTCGAGATGGTTGGTCGGCTCGTCGAGCAGCAGCGCCGCGGGCCGCCGGACCAGGAGCGCGGCCAGGGCGAGCCGACCGCGCTGCCCGCCGGACAGCGATCCGAGCGTGCGGTCGTGGCTCAGCCCGCCGAGCCCGAGGGCGCTGAGAACGATCTCGGCGCGCCGGTCGGCGTCCCAGGCCTGCAGTTCCTGCGCGTGTTCGAGCCGCTCGCCGTACTCGCCGAGAAGGTGAGCGTGGCCGGGGGAGTCCTGCGGTGTCTCGGCGAGCGCCCGGGTGAGCCGGTCCAGGTCGGCGAGGTCCTCACGGGCTTCGCGCAGGGCGTCGTCGATCACCTCGGCGATCGTCGACCTGCTCTCGTACACCATCTGCTGACGCAGGAAGCCGAGGTCCGGCGGGCGTACGACGGTACCGGCGTCGGGTTCGTCGGCCCCGGCGAGCAGCCGCAGCAGTGTCGACTTTCCCGCGCCGTTCTCGCCGATCAGCCCGATCCGCTGCCCGGGGGCGGCGGTGAGGGAGACACCGTCGAGCACCCGCCGCGTTCCGAACGTGCGAACCAGATCGTGGGCGAGCAGCGCCGGCTCAGGCATGGGGCACCGCCGGCGCACCGGTCTCGACGAGCCGGCCTCCGGACAGCCGGAGCCGGCGGTTGACCCGGATTTCGGCCAGGAACCGCTCGTCGTGGCTGACCACCACGAACGCGCCCTCGTAGGCGTTGAGCGCGCTCTCCAGCCGGCCGACGCTCACCAGGTCGAGGTTGTTGGTCGGTTCGTCCAGGAGGAGGAGCTGCGGCGCCGGTTCGGCGTACAGGACGCAGGCGAGGGTGGCCCGCAGGCGCTCGCCGCCCGACAGCACGCCGACCGGAAGGTGAATGCGGGAACCCCGGAACAGGAAGCGGGCGAGCAGGTTCATCCGCTGCGCGTCGGGGATGCCGGGCGCGAAGGCGGCCAGGTTCTGCGCCACGGTGCGTTCGAGGTCGAGCAGGTCCAGCCGTTGGGACAGGTACGCGATCCGGCCGTCGAAGCGCTTGATCGTGGCGCCTTCCGGCTCGATCTCGCCGCTCACCACGCGGAGCAGAGTGGACTTGCCGGAGCCGTTGGGCCCGGTCAGCGCGATCCGCTCGGGACCCTGGACGGTCAGGCCGACCCCGTTCCCGGCGAAGACGGCACGGTCGCCGTGGCGGACCTGGATGCGTTCGCCGCGGAAGACCGTGCGTCCGGCCGGGACGTTGGTGCGGGGCAGTTCCAGGGCGATCTTCTGCTCGTCGCGCAGGGCCCGGCCGGCCTCATCGAGCCGGGCCTTGGCATCGCTGACCCGGGCGGAGTGCGTCTGGCTCGCCTTGCCCGCGGACTCCTGGGCGCGCCGCTTCATGTTCCCGGCGAAGAGCTTCGGCAGCCCCGCGCTGTCGAGGTTGCGCGCGGCGTTGCTCGCCCGCCGCTCGGCCCGCTCACGGGCCTGCTGCATCTCCCGCTTCTCCCGCTTGACCTGCTGCTCGGCGTTGCGGACGGTCCTTTCCGCGGCCTCCTGCTCGGTGCGTACGGCCTCCTGGTAGGCGGTGAAGCTCCCGCCGTAGGACCGGACCTCACCCTGGTCGAGCTCGGCGATGCGGTCCATGCGGTCGAGCAGCGCCCGGTCGTGGCTGACCAGGAGCAGGCAGCCGCTGAAATCGTCGAGCACCCCGTAGAGCCGGTGACGCGCGTCGAGGTCGAGGTTGTTGGTCGGCTCGTCCAGCAGCAGGACGTCGGGGCGCTTCAGCAGCCGGCCGGCCAGGCCCAGGGAGACGACCTGGCCGCCGCTGAGGGTGTCCAGGCGCCGGGTGAGGGCGACGTCGCCGAGACCGAGCCGGTCCAGCTGGGCCGTGGTGCGCTCCTCGATGTCCCAGTCGTCGCCGATCGTGGTGAAGTGCTCCTCATCGACGTCACCGGACTCGACGGCGTCGATCGCCCGGATGATCGGGGCGATCCCCAGCACCTCGGCCACCGTCAGGTCGCCGGTGAGCGGCAGGCTCTGCGGCAGATGGCCGACCACTCCGTCGACGGAGACGGTCCCGCCGCCGGGCCGGTACTCACCCGCGATCAGCTTGAGCAGAGTGCTCTTACCGGCGCCGTTCGGTGCGACCAGGCCCGTACGGCCACCGCCGACCGCGAAGGACAGGTTCTGGAAGACCGGCGTGTCGTCCGGCCAGGAGAAGGACAGGTTCGAGCAGACGATGCATGCGTCGGACATGGAGGTGGTCCTCGGAAATAACGCGGGCGCGCCCAAGGCGCCCGGCAAGGGTTCAAAGGGGACGACGACAGAACGGCCACGGCGGCGTCTCGCCTGCCTGCGGCCGACTACTTCCGGGCATCACCCGGAGATGTCGTCGTCACCTGCCATGTGCGGCTCTCCCTTTTCCCGAGATCGTCCGCCAACGCTACCAGGAGCTCGGCTCGCCGTAGTAGCTCGGCGGAGGAGAGCGAAAAGCGAGGTCTGACCGGCACCCGGCGCGGGAGCGCGGCGGAGTGCCGGTCAGACGTCGGCGGCGCAGCGGAAGCCCAGGTTGCCGCTCGAACTGTCGGGGCTGTTGAAGGTACGTGCGGCGACCCGGTAGCGGTTGCAGTAGGAGTCGTGGCACAGGTACGAACCGCCGCGCATCGGACGCTCGGCGTCGCTCGTACGGAACCGTCCGGCGCACCATTCCCACACGTTGCCCGAAACGTTGTAGAGCCCGAAGCCGTTGGGCGGGAAGGCGTCCACCGGAGCGGTGCCGGCGTAACCGTCCTCCGCGGTGTCGCGCACCGGGAAGCGGCCCTGCCAGATGTTGCACCGGTGTTCGCCGTCGGGGGTGAGCTCGTCGCCCCACGGGTAACGGGCCTGCTCCAGGCCGCCACGTGCGGCGTACTCCCACTCGGCCTCCGTCGGCAGCCGCCGGCCGGCCCAGGCGCAGTACGCGACGGCGTCACGCCATGACACGTGTACCACCGGGTGGTCCCAGCGGTCCTCGACCGTGCTCCCGGGCCCTTCCGGCGCCCGCCAGTACGCTCCGGAGACGCCACACCACCACGGCGTCTGTGGCGGCCTCGGCGATCTCTTGCGCAGTTCGCCGGGCAGGAACTTGGCGAAGACATAGGTCCAGCCGAACTCCTCGGCGTCCGTTCGATAGCCCGTCGCGTCGGCGAACTCCGCGAACCGCGCGTTCGACACGCAGTACGGATCGATGGCGAAGGGCGCGACGGTGACCTCGCGGACGGGCCCCTCGCCGTCGTCGGGAAATCCGTCGGTGTCCTGGGTGCCCATCAGGAACGTGCCGCCCGGCAGCGTGATCAGCTCGCCGGAGGCGTGACCGCGGCTCGGCAGGTCATGCGGGACCTCCCGGCCCTGAGAGCGCGAGGGGGGACAGCATCCGGACATGCGCGAAGAACCTCCTGACGTGCACGAGCAACCTCCTGGCGTGCGTGACCCGCATCATGTCAAGGCCCACGCCCTGGCGGCCGACCGGGTCACCGGCATGGCCGGGCCACTGGCGTTCGCGCCCGCCCGGTCACCGGCGTGCGTGCCGTCCGCGTACGGGCCGGGCGGCGCGTGCCGGCGACATCGCTTCCGATCAGTGGGGGACGAGCAGGTGGTCGGAGCGCGCCGAGGCCATCGACGACATGACGAGCGAGGCCGCGCCGATGGCGCCCCCGTCCTCGCCCAGGGTCGTGCCGCGCACCTCGACCGTGTGCACGTCGCTCACCGTGAGCAGTGAGGCGGTGATCGGCGGCACGATCCGCAGGTAGATCCGCGAGAGCGCGGACCAGCTCGGCCCGCCCAGGACGACGGCGTCGAGGTCCAGGATGTTGGCGAGGTTGCCGGCGATGCGGGCGATGGCGCGCGCCGACTTCTCGACGATGGCGAGCGCCTGTTCGTCGCCTCCGTCGGCGAGGGCGCAGAGATGCCTTAACGCGGTCTCGACGGCCAGGGGATCGTCGAGGTCCACCGACGGGATCGTGCCGGAGCCGGCGGCCGCGGAGACGAGGTGAACCGGGGCGGAGGTGATCGCGATGCACCCGCGCCCGCCGCACGGGCAGCGGGGTCCGTCGGGATCGCCGCTGAGGTGGCCGATCTCGCCGAGGTTGTCGGACGTGCCGCGCATCACCTCGCCGTCGAGGACGACGCCGGCGCCGATCCCGGTGCCGAGGTAGATGAAGGCGAAGTTCGAGAGCGTACCGCCGCCCGCCCAGAGCTCTCCCGTGGCGGCGGCGATGGTGTCCTTTTCCAGCACGACCGGCAGGCCGACGCGACTCTCGAGCTCGTCGCGGAGCCGTACGACGCCCCAGCCGCGGAGGTTGGGCGGCCCGACCAGCGAGCCGGAGTCCGCCTTGATGGGCCCGGGAGCCGACACACCGAGCCCGGACACGCGTTGCCGGGGGATGCCCCGGCGGCCCACGAGGTCGGCGACCGCGTCGACGATCGCCTTGAGCACGTCCTCCGGGCCGTCCGTGGTCGGGGTCACGATCGAGGCGCGGTCCTCGACCTCACCGGCGAGGTTGAGGAGCACGAGCGTCATCCGGGCCGGGTCGATGTGCAGACCCACCGAGTACCGGCCCTGCGGGACCACTCTGAACATCGTCCGGCGCGCTCCGGTGTCGGCCGCCACGCGCCCGGCGGCCTCGATGAGCCCCGCGTCGACGAGGCGGCGGCAGATGTTGGAGACGGTCTGCCCCGACAGGCCGGTGCGCTCGGACAGCTCGACACGGCTGATGTTCGAGCCGCGGCGTACCAGGTCAAGGATGAGCAGCTGGTTGTAGTCGCCGACGCGCGGAAGATTCGATCCCCGTCGCTCCATCGCGATCCTCCCGGTCCGGCGAGTGGGGGCCGTCACGCGCGCTTCGGCGCTGACGCAAACAGATCGTAGATCACACGCTGACGGCGGAGATCGTAGGTCACGGAAGAGTCTGTTGTAAATCAAATTGATTGTGTTAGCGTCCTGGGATCCCGCTGCGGGCCAGTGCCTCTGAAGGAGTTGCAGCATGAAGTTCACGAAGTCGGCCGTGGCCGCCGCAATGTTGAGCCTCGTCCTTCCCCTCGGGGCGTGCTCGGGCTCCGGTTCCGGATCCGGCTCGGTGAACCTGGTCTTCCGGCAGTTCGACCCGAAGGGCGAGGTCGCCGGCCTCAGCACCGCGATCGACGCGTGGAACAAGAGCCACCCGAAGATCCACGTCGAGATGCAGACGCTGAGCCCCAACAACGTGCAGCAGTTCGCACGTGAGGCCAACTCCGGGTCCGGGCCCGACATCGACCAGATCGGCTACGCCGACGTCGCGTTCGTCGCCAAGCCGAAGATCCTGCTGCCGCTGGACGACCTCATGAAGAAGGACCCCCTGCCCGGCGGGACGGACAACCTCCTCGCGAAGGACATGGTCACCTTCGACGGCAAGACCTGGGCCATGCCCTGGACGGCCGACACCATGGCACTCGTCTACAACCCCAAGGCACTCTCCGACGCGGGCGTCCCGAGCCCGCCGGCCACCTGGGAGCAGCTCGCCGCCGACGCGAAGCAGATCAGCTCCCACAGCTCCGGCAAGACCAGCGGCTTCTGCTTCGCGGCCTCCGGCTCCGCGACGAGCTCCCAGTGGAACGCGATCAACTACTACATCTGGGCGCACGGCGGCACGCTCGTGCAGAAGAACGCCTCGGGCACGTGGCAGCCCGGCATCGCGCAGCCCCAGCTCGCGAGCGCGATCCAGTACTTCGCCGACCTGTTCTCCTCCGGGGCCTCACCGAAGGCAGACCAGGCGGTGCAGGACTACAGCGACCCCTCCATCGTCAACGGCCTCGCGACCGGTTCGTGCGCGATGAGCTACGAGCCGCCGGAGACCTTCGCGTCCCTGGAGAAGCAGGCGAAGGCGGCCGGGACGACGCTGACGACCGCGCCGATGCCCTCGGGCCTGACCGACGGCACGACGCACCTCGGCGGTCGCGCGCTCGGCATCAACCGCAACAGCAAGCACCCGGACGAGGCGTGGCAGGTCATCAAGTACCTGATGAGCGCCACGACGTTCAAGACCTACTCCCAGTACCCGGCCTCCACGAGCACCCTCACCGAGCTGAAGGTGCCGAAGTCGCAGCAGGGATACGTCAAGCAGCTGCCGCACTCGCGCTCGTTCGCCCGCTACATCGGCTCCGACATGACGGTCGCCTCGATCGAGCAGCTCGTCAACCAGCACTTCTCGGCCGTCTACTCGGGCCAGTCGTCCAGCTCGGAGGCCGCCGGGGCGATCATCTCCGGGCTGACCAAGGGCCTGAAGGGCTGAGCGGTGCCGATGGCCTCCCGCTCCGCACGACGTCAGCCGTACGCGCTGACGACACCGGCTCTCCTCGTCATCGGCGTCCTGTTCGTCTTCCCCAGCGTGTACAACGTGGTGCTGGCGTTCCAGAAGCTGAGCCCGTACGACGCGCCCGGCGACGCCGAGTGGGTGGGGTTCGACAACTTCAAAGCGATCTTCAGTGACCCGCAGATCGGCAGCGCCACGCTCAACACGGCCTTCTGGCTGACCGCGCTGACGGTGACGATCCGGCTCGTGCTCGGCCTGGCGCTCGCGCTCCTCCTGCAGAGCCGGGTGCTCCAGCGGTGGCACCTGCGGGGCCTGTGCCGCACCCTCGTCCTCGTCCCGTGGATGCTCCCGCCGGTCGTCGCGGTCGCCTGCTGGAAGTCGATCTTCGACGCCAACACCGGAGTGCTCAACCAGTTCCTCGTCAGCACGCACCTCGTGTCCAAGGGCGTGCCCTTCCTGGCCCAGACGAGCACCGCGTGGTGGTCGGTGATCGCCATCATCGTCTGGCGTGAGCTGCCCTTCGTCGTGGTCGTGATGATGGCGGGCCTGCAGTCGATCCCCAAGGAGCAGTACGAGGCGGCGGCGATCGACTCCGCGGGGCGCTGGAAGTCCTTCCTCCACATCACGCTGCCCAACATGCGGCCCGTCATCGTCGTCGTCGTGCTCATGACGGTGATCCAGACGTTCAACAACTTCGTCTACGTCTGGCTCTCGACCGGGGGAGGGCCGGGTACGTACACGCAGGTGCTCGCCACCCAGCTGTACTCGGCCGCGTTCGTGGCCAACGACCTCGGACAGGGCGCCGCGATCGGCATCGTCATGACGGCGACGATGGCGGTGTTCGCCCTGGTTTACCTGCGGGTGACGAGTGATCGGGAAGGACGGTCCGCATGACCGCCGACGTGACGTCGAGGCCGGCCCGCCCTGACGAGCGAAAGAGGCCCGCCCCGAGACGCGACCCGAACCGGCGGCGGGCGCGCGACCTGCTCGTGATCGTGCCGACCTTCGCGATCCTGCTCGTGATCGTCTTCCCCGTCCTGTGGATGGTCTTCACCTCGCTGCGGCCGACGACGGCGCTCGCCGCCCGGCTGCCCTGGAGCCGGTACTTCGACGGCCTCGGGTTCGGCGCCTACTCCAGGCTGTTCGGCAACTCCGACTTCGCGCGGTACATCGGGAACAGCCTGCTGGTCTCGGCCGTCAGCACGGTCTGCACCGTCGTGCTGGCGAGCCTGGCGGCCTACGCGCTGTCGCGGTTCGCCTTCCGGCTGCGCCGGACCATCATGATGGTCGTCCTCGCGACGCAGCTGCTGCCCTTCGTCGTGCTGATCACGCCGATCTACCTCTCGTTCGGGGAGCTCGGCCTGCTCAACTCCTACGTCGGCCTGATCATCGTGTACACCGCGATGACCCTGCCGCTCGCGATCTACCTGTTGATGGGCTACTTCAACACCATCCCGATCGCGCTCGACGAGGCGGCGCGCATCGACGGCTGCTCGAACGTGGGCGTGATCTTCCGGGTCGTCTTCCCGATCGCGCTGCCCGGCATCGTCACAGTGATCGTCACGACCTTCATCGCGACGTGGGAGGAGTACTTCTTCGCGAGCGTGCTGAACACGAGCGAGGACCTGAAGACCGTCCAGGTGGGGCTGTCGTCCTTCTTCGGGGAGTACACGAGCGACTGGGGCGTGATCATGGCCGCCGCCACGGTGGCGACCGTCCCCACCATCGTCCTGTTCTCCGTCGTACAGAAACGGCTGGTCGCCGGAATGGCCGCTGGGAGCGTCAAAGAATGAATCCGACCGACGAACGCCCGAACGTCGTCGTCATCTACGCCGACGACCTGGGCTGGGGCGACCTCGGCTGCTTCGGCGCCGACGACTTCGACACCCCCGCCCTGGACGGGCTCGCCGCCTCCGGCGTCCGCCTGCCGCAGTGGTACTCCAACGCGCCCGTCTGTTCGCCCTCCCGGGCGTCGCTCCTCACGGGCCGCCACCCCGCGCACGCCGGTGTGGAGGCGATCCTCGGCGGGACGCGGCGCACCCCCGGGCTCCCGCCCCAGCCGACGCTCGCGAGCGCCCTGCGGGAGCGCGGCTACGCCACCGGCATCTTCGGCAAGTGGCACCTGGGCGCCGACCCCGCCTACGGGCCGCTGCACCGCGGCTTCGACGAGCACTTCGGCTTCCGCGCCGGCTGCGTCGACTACTACTCCCACATCTACTACTGGGGCGACCACAACCCGATCCACGACCTGTGGGAGGGCGAGGACGAGGTCTGGCTGAACGGCGAGTACCTCACCACGGTCATCGCGCGCCGGGCCGTCGACTTCATCGAGCGGAACGCCGAACGCCCGTTCTTCTGCTACGTGCCGTTCAACGCGCCGCACTACCCCCTGCACGCGCCCGAGGAGTACATGGCGCAGTTCGCCCACCTGCCGGACGGCCGGCGCATGATGGCGGCGATGGTGAAGGCCATGGACGACGGCGTCGCGGAGATCCTCGACGCCCTCGACCGGCTCGGCCTGCGCGAGAACACCATCGTCTTCATGTCCTCCGACAACGGCCCGTCGATCGAGGAGCGCAACTGGCTCGACGGGGAGGAGGTCTCCTACGACGGCGGCTCGGCCGGCGGCCTGCGCGGCCACAAGGGCTCGCTCTTCGAGGGCGGTATCCGCGTGCCCGCCATCATCTCCTGGCCCGCGGCGATTCCGGCCGGCGGGCCGGGTGACGTGGTCGGCTGCATGGCCGACGTCGTCCCCACCGTGCTCGAGGCCGTGGACGGCGCCGAGCCCGCCGACGAGACGATCGACGGCAGGTCGCTGCTGCCGCTGCTGAAGAGCGGCGAGGCCGGTCCCGACCGCTGGCTGTTCTGGGAGTACGAGGGGCAGCTCGCCGGCCGGCTCGGCCGCTGGAAGGTGGTGCTGGACGCCTGCGAGAGCATGCAGGTGGACGTGGCCGTGCCCGAGGGCCTCTACGACCTCCTCGACGACCCGGGTGAGCGGCGCGAGCTGTCGCGGACCCACCCGGACCGGTTCCGCGAGATGCGCGAGGAGCTCGAACGCTGGGCGGAGCGCTGCGCCGGGTGGCGCGGCGAGGCGCCGGTTCGCTAGCCCGCTCGTTCCCCCGCATTGCGTTCCCTCACCTCTGCCACGGTCAGGAGCCTTCATGCACGACACCACCCCCCAGATCGAGATGCGCGTCGAGCGCTTCGTACGCGAGCGGATCGCGCCCGCCGTGGAGCGCCGTCACGTCGCGCTCGACGTGACGGCGTGGGAGGTGCCCGACGAGCCGGTGCCGTTCGCGGAGGCGGCGGCGCAGAGCTTCACCGTCTTCAAGCCCGGCATGTCCTGGAGCAGGCCGTGGGGGACGACCTGGTTCCGGGTCACCGGTGAGATCCCCGAGGGGTGGGGAGGTCCGGACGTCGCGCTGGAGATGGTCGTCGACCTGGGCTTTTCGGCACGGCAGCCGGGCTTTCAGGCCGAGGGCCTCATCTACCGGCCCGACGGCACGATCGTGAAGGGCCTGGAGCCGCTGAACAACGCCGTGCCCGTCGGCCCCGGGCCGGTCGACCTCTACATCGAGGCCGCGTCCAACCCCGACGTGGGCGGGCACTACTTCTACCTGCCCACCCCGCTCGGCGACAAGGCGACCGCCGGCACCGAGCCCATCTACACGCTCCGCCGCGTCGACCTGGTCGAGCGCGACCTGACCGTCTACGGCCTGCTCCAGGACTGCTGGACCCTCGTCGGACTCATGGAGGAGCTGGAGGCGTCCCTGCCGCGCCGCGCCGAGATCCTGCGCGCGCTGGAGCGGATGTGCGACGTCGTGGACCCCGACCGCGTGGCCGAGACCGCCGCCGCGGGCCGGGAGGCCCTGGCGGACGTGCTCGCCTCGCCCGCCTACTCCAGCGCGCACCAGGTGATCGCGGTGGGGCACGCGCACATCGACTCGGCCTGGCTGTGGCCGACGCGCGAGACGATCCGCAAGTGCGCCCGTACGTTCTCGAACGTGCTCGCGCTCATGGATGAGTACCCGGACTTCGTGTTCGCCTGCTCCAGCGCCCAGCAGTACGCGTGGATGAAGGAGCACTATCCGGCGCTGTTCGAGCGCATCCGCCGGCGCGTCGCCGAGGGGCGGTTCGTGCCGGTGGGCGGGATGTGGGTCGAGTCCGACACGAACATGCCCGGCGGCGAGGCGCTCGCGCGCCAGTTCGTGTACGGGAAGGGCTTCTTCCTGCGCGAGTTCGGCTTCGAGCCCGACGAGGTGTGGCTGCCCGACTCGTTCGGCTACACGGGGGCGCTGCCGCAGATCGCGCGTGCGGCGGGCGCGCACGCGTTCCTCACCCAGAAGATCTCCTGGAACGAGACCAACCGGATGCCGCACCACACGTTCTGGTGGGAGGGCATCGACGGCAGCCGCATCTTCACGCACTTCCCCCCGGCCGACACCTACAACTCCGACCTCTCCGGCGCCGACCTGGCCCGCGCCCAGCGGCAGTACGCCGAGAAGGGCGTCTCCAACGTCTCGCTCACGCCGTTCGGATTCGGCGACGGGGGAGGAGGGCCGACCCGGGAGATGATGGAGGCCGCCGCTCGTACGCGCTCGCTGGAGGGGTCGCCGCGGGTCGAGGTCGGCACGCCGCGGCGCTTCTTCGGACTCGCGCGGGAGACCCACCCGGCGCCGGCGACGTGGTCGGGGGAGATGTACCTGGAGCTGCACCGGGGCACCTACACCTCCCAGGCGAACACCAAGCAGGGCAACCGGCGCAGCGAACACCTCCTGCGCGAGGCGGAGCTCTGGAGCGCGACCGCGGCCTGGCGCGGGCTCGCGGACTATCCGCATGAGACGCTCGACGACGCGTGGCGAACCGTGCTGCTCCAGCAGTTCCACGACATCCTGCCCGGTTCCTCGATCGCCTGGGTGCACCAGGAGGCCGAGCGCAACTACGCGGCCGTCGCCGCCGCGCTCGAACCGCTGATCGACGAGGCGCAGCGGGCGCTCGCCGGGCCGGGCTCGGCGCCGGTCGTCTTCAACGCGGCACCGGTCGCGGCGGCCGGGGCGCCCGCGCTCGGAGCGGCGGCCGGGTCCGCACCCGCCCGCGTGGCGCCCGTCGCCGCCGATCCGGGGTGGGTGCTCGACAACGGCGTCGTCCGGGCCGTCTTCGACGCCACGGGCCTGCTCGTCTCGTTCGTCGAGGCCTCCTCGGGGCGGGAGCTCGTGGCGGCCGGCGAGGCGGCGGCCCTGCTCCAGGTGTTCCGCGACACTCCGAACCAGTGGGACGCCTGGGACATCGACGCGCACTACCGGCACACCGTGACCGAGCTGCGCGAGGCCGACGCGGTGGAGGCCACCGGCGAGGCGCTCATCGTACGGCGCTCGTTCCACCGCTCCACGTTCACGCAGACCTTCCGGCTCGCGGAGGGTTCGCGCGAGCTGGAGATCGAGACCCGCGCCGACTGGCAGGAGCGGGAGAAGATGCTCAAGCTCGCGTTCCCGCTCGCGGTGCACGCCGACCGGGCGTCGTCGGAGGTGCAGTTCGGGCACGTGCAGCGGCCCACCCATGCGAACACCTCCTGGGACATGGCGCGCTTCGAGACGGCGGCGCACCGATGGGTGCACGTCGGCGAACCGGGCTTCGGCGCGGCCGTCGCGAACGACTCGACCTACGGTCACGACATCACCCGCCGGTGGGCGCCCGACGGCTCGACGGTCACGCTCGTGCGCGAGTCGCTGTTGCGCGCGCCGCGCTTCCCGGACCCCCACGCCGACCAGGGAGAACATGTCCTGCGCACCGCGCTGCGGCCCGCCCCGACCGTGCTGGAGGCCCTCGACACCGGCTACCGGCTCAACCTTCCGGTGCGTACGGTGACCGGAGGCGGCCCGGTGGCCCCGCTCGTCACGGTCTCCTCGCCCGCGGTCGTGGTGGAGGCCGTCAAGCTCGCCGAGGACCGCTCCGGCGACCTCGTCGTGCGGCTCTACGAGGCGCGCGGAGGCCGGGCGCGGGCGCGCGTCGAGGTCTCCGAGCCCGTCGAGCGGGCCTGGACGACCGACCTGCTCGAACGGGACGCGGCCGGCCTCGCCGACACCGTGGTGCAGGCCTCCGCGTGGGCGGCCGGGGAACCGATCGAGATCGCCTTCCGGCCCTTCGAGATCGTCACGCTGCGGTTGCGGCGGGGTTAGCGGGGGAGCCACACGGGTGGCCGCGAGCACGGACCGTCAATCCCGCACGAGCGGCCGATACCGGTCAGTAACGTCGCGTGAAAAAGGGATGAATCCGTGCTGAGGTCGGAAGGTGCAGTAATCCGGACATCTGGCCGAATATACGCCGGATGTGCTCGTGTGTGCCGACCGTGGAGGAAAAGTGCCCGCAACCGCTGACGCCGTCAATCCGATCGAACTCCGCGCTTTCAATACCGGTTACGCGCTGTTCGAGCGTCTCAGCTTACCGTGCCCTCCGGTTTCTGCCTGCTCGACGCGAAACCGGACGTGTGACCGGGAATTAACGGGACACCCGACACCCAATGGCTCGTCAGGATCTTGGGGGTATTTCTTCATATGAAGTACGGCGTATTAGGGGCGCTTACGGTAACCGGCAGCGAACCGCTTGTTCTGCGCCCCAGAGAACGCTCTATCGTCGCCTTACTCGTCATCAATCGAAATCATGTCCTTTCCACCTCCAGGATCGTCGACGAACTCTGGAGTTCCCAGCCGCCCGAATCGGCGAACAACCTCGTTCAGCAGTACGTCTCACGCATCCGGGGTCAGCTGCGCGACCGTGGCGATGACGCGGCCGCCGAGAGCCTGCGCACCTGCGGACCGGGCTATCTGCTGAGCTGCGACGACGCCGACCTCGACTCGGCGCGCTTCGAGTCGATGCTGGACGACGCGCGCGACGCGCTGGCGAAACGGCGGCACGAGGCGGCGGTGCGGCTCCTGAGCGACGGACTCCACATGTGGCGCGGGGCGCCGTTCCTCGACGTCCAGGGGATGCCGACGGTGGCCGCGGAGGCCTGCCGCCTCGAAGAACAGCGGCTGCGGGCCATCGAGGAGCGGCTCGACGCGGAGCTGGCGCTGGGCCGCCACACCGGGCTGGTCAGCGAGCTGACGGCGCTGGTCGCCATCCATCCCTTCCGGGAACGGCTGCGCGGCCGGCTCATGCTCGCCCTGTACCGCTCGGGGCGTCAGGCCGAGGCGCTGGAGCAGTACCGCGGCACCCGGCGCATGATGATGAGCGAGCTGGGCGTCGAACCGGGGTACGAGCTGCGCCGCCTCCAGGAGGCCATCCTCAACTCCGCCCCGAACCTCAACGCGCCCGAGAGCGTGGTCGCGCGGTGGCCCGTCCCCGCCCAGCTCCCCTCCTGCATCGGCGACTTCACCGGACGCTCGCGGGAGGTGGCCCACGGCTGCGAGGTCCTGCGCGGCGACCGGCGGCCGGGCAGGCGGAGATCCCTGCCCGTCCTGAAGCTCGTCGGCAAACCCGGAGTCGGGAAGACGACGCTGGCCGTCCGGATCGCGCACCAGGTGCGCCGGGACTTCCCGGACGGCCAGCTCTTCATCGACCTGGAGGGCCTGGGCCCGCGCCCGCTGGAGCCCTCGTACGTGCTCGAGCGCTTCCTGCGCACGCTGGGCGTGCCCGCCGCCGACCTGCCCGGCGACGTCGAAGAACGCCGCGAGTGCTTCCTGAGCCTCACGGCCGACCGTCATCTGCTCCTCGTCCTGGACAACTGCGCGGATGAGGCGCAGATCCGCCCGCTGCTGCCCGGGTCCGCCGGTTGCGCGGTCATCATCACGGGCCGCCAGAGCCTCGCCGGCCTCGAAGGCGCCCGGCATCTGGTCGTCGAGCCGCTCGGCCCCGAGGAGGCGGTCGAACTGCTCTCGCGCGTCTCCGGCCACGAGCCGGCGGTGTCGGAGACCCGTACGGCCGCCGAGGTCGTCCGCCTGTGCCGGTACGTGCCACTCGCGATCCGGATCGCCGGATCCATGCTGGCCGTGAGCCCTGCGGCGACGCTCGACGGGGTCGCCGGCCGGCTCCGCACGGCCCCGCTGGACGAGCTCGCGATCGGCGATCTGTCGATGCGCTCCAGCATCCGCCTCAGCTACGAACGCCTCGACTCGCGGGCCCAGCGGGCCTTCCGGAGGCTCGCGCTGCTGCAGACCTCCCACTTCGCGGACTGGATCTGTGCGGCGGTGACCGGGGAGGACATCACGTACGCGGGCCGCCTGCTCGACCATCTCGCCCAGCATCACCTGCTGGAGTCGGTGCGCGTGCCCGGAGGGCATGTTCGCTACTTCTTCGACGGCATCCTCCGCGCCTTCGCCCTGGAGCGAGCTCACGTCGAGGAGCCGGCGGACGTACGGCACGCGGTCGGCGCGATCGGCGCTCGCCCCGTGACTTGGAGCGGTCCCAGCGATCGGGCCCCGGCCCACGTGCTGAACCCCGTCCTCTGACCTCGCGTAAAGCAGATGTAAAGCGGACGTGCAAGCCGTCGGCCAAGACTCCGTATGGCTGCGGACCGCGTGTGATGTCCTCAGGAGGTTGCTCCCCGATGCCCGAAGCCCTGTCGACCGACCGGATCCTCGCGTTGGCCGAGCCGGAGACACTCCGTGATCCGTATCCGGCGTACGCCCGGCTGCGGGAGTCCCAACCCGTCTACTGGAGCGAGGCGATCGATTCCTGGGTGCTGACGCGTTACGAGGACTGCGCCGCCGTCCTGCGGAACTCACGGGCGTTCGCGTCGGACTGGCGCCGTACGGGAGAGCGGATCCCGACTCCGCTGCTGAGCATCCAGTCGCTCGATCCCCCCGAGCACACGCTGATCCGCCACTTCATGGTGAACGCCGTCCGTACCCTCGACTATCCGGCGCTCCGGCAGATGATCGCCGACCGGGTCCGCGAGCGGCTCGCGCGGGTACGGCGCAAGGACTCCTTCGACGCCGTCACCGAGTTCGCCGCCCCGATCGCCCTCGACACCATCGTCGCGGTGCTCGGCGTCGCGCGACCGGATCCGGAGTGGTTCCTGCCGACCTCCCAGGCGATCGTCGACGGCATGGACGCCGGGGTGTGGCCGGAGACGTACGAGCCGGCGGTGGCGGCGCGCGCACGGCTCGCCGAACTCGCCGAGGGCTGGCTCGCCGATCCGCCGGACGCCGGTCTCGTCGGCTACGTGTCGGTCCACGGCGCGGACTCGGGCATCGAGCGGCCGATCCTGCTCAACACGCTTCGCGCGGTGTTCCACGCGGGATTCGAGTCGGCCGGCCGGCTGCTCGCCAACGCCCTCGCCGTGATGGCGGCGATGCCGGACGCGCTCGGCCGGTTCGCGGCGGCCGAGACGCCGGTGGCGGTCGAGGAACTGGTCCGCTACGTCTCGCCGGTGCAGGCCGACGGCCGGGCCTGTGTCCAGGAGACCTCGATCGGCGGGACGGTCATCCGCCGCGGCCAGGCGGTCACGATGCTGCTCGGCGCGGCCAACCGGGACCCGGCGCGCTTCTCCGACCCGGACGCACTGGACTTCGGCCGTGATCCGAATCCGCACGTCGGCTTCGGCCGTGGTGCGCACTCGTGCCTCGGACAGTCTCTCGCGACGTTACAGGCGGGCGTCGTCCTGGGGATCCTCGCCGCCGAGTGCGGCCAGATCCGTGCCGTCGCGGCGCCGGTCTACCGGCGCAACCTGACCCTCCGCGGGCCGTCTCGGTTCGAGGCCCGTGTCGTCTAGCACGCGAAGGAGGTGTGCGATGCGTTACGTGCACTGAACCCAGTGATCGGCCCTGTGCCCCGCGGCCTGGTGCCCGGGGCACGGGGCCGCCCCCTCAACCGGTCCCGGGAGGCCCCATGCGTGTCTGCCTCGTCTCGATGCCCTGGCACCTGCTCGAGACGCCGTGCCTGCCCATCGGACTGCTGCGATCGGGCTTGATCATCAGTAATGGCCGTGATGCGCTGTGTCTGCCCTATCGGCTACGTCGATGGCCGATACCGTGCACCGCCATCTGACCCGAGGAGTCCGATGAGAACCCTTCTCGCCGCCGTCGCCGCGGTGGCCATCACCGGCTCGCTGACCGCGGCCACCTCGGCTCCGGACGACGATCTCTGGCTGGCCGACCACCTCGCCAAGACCACGTCCGGGCAGCAAGCCCTCGCCCACCTGCGCGTCTTCGAACGGATCGCCGACGAGGACGGCGGCCAGCGCGCGACGGCCACGCCGGGATTCGCGGCGTCGGCGCGTTACGTCACCGAGCAACTCACCGCCGCCGGTTACCGGGTGAAGAGCCAGACGGTGCCCTACCGGCAGTTCGTGTTCGACGCCGAGTCCGGCCGGGAGACCGCCCCGCACGCTCGTACGATCCGCACGTTGATGTTGGACGGCTCGCCGGTCACCCCCAAGGGCGGCTTAACGGCACCCCTGGTCCTCGCGCCGGTCAAGGCCGACGGCACGAGCGGATGCACGGCCGCGGACTACGACGGGCTTCCGGTACGCGGCGCGATCGTGCTCACCCCGCGCAGTTCCTGCGGGTACGCCGACCAGCAGAAGGTGATCGCCGGGCTGGGAGGCCTGGCGATGCTGATGTACCTGCCGGTGCCGGACCCGGAGAACATCTACCGGCTGCACGTTTTCACCCCCTCGGACTTCACGATCCCCTCGGCGACCATCTCGCCCGCGCAGGCCGGGCAACTGAGCGCCGACGCCGCGCAGCACCCCGTCACCTTCCACCTCGAACTCCGCGGCCACGTGGCGGACAAGAAGACCGTCAACCTCTTCGCGGAGACGCGCGGGGGCTCCGCCGACCACATCGTGATGGCCGGCGCCCATCTGGACAGCGTGCCCGAGGGGCCGGGCATCGACGACAACGCGAGCAGCGTGGCCGCCCTGCTGGCGACGGCCAAGCGGCTCGCTCCGTTCCAGAACCGCGTACGCGACAAGGTGCGGTTCGCCTTCTGGGGAGCGGAGGAGCAGGTCGACGTCGGCTCCGACTACTACGTCGAGCACCTGTCGTCCGCCGAGAGGGCCGCCATCGACCTCTATGAGAACTTCGAGCTGATCGCCTCGCCGAACTTCGCCCGCTTCCTCATCGACGGCGACGTGCCGGAGGCACCGGGATCGGCGACCGTCACGAAGGTGTTCGAGCAGTACTTCACCCGCGCCGGCCTGCCGTTCGTGACCGAACCGGTGACGGGCGTCGGCTCGGACCAGGCACCGTTCGTGACGGCCGGCATCGCGGTCGGCGGGATGGACATGGGCACGATCGGCCTGAAGACGCCGGAGGAGGCCGCGATGTTCGGCGGGCAGGCGGGGCAGCAGTACGACCACTGCTATCACCAGACGTGCGACCGGGTGGCGAACCTGAGCCTTCAGGCCCTGGACGAGAACGTGCCCGCGATCGCCTGGACCATCGGCCGCTTCGCCATGGACACCTCGGACGTGCGCCAGGCCAAGGCCACGTAGCCGCAGCCGGTACGCCGGATCGGCGGGACGGTGGGCATGTGCTCAGTGCGGGATGCCCGCGATGATGTCGCGGGCTCCCTCACGGGCGAGCGTGGCCGCGACGTGTGCGCCGAGTTCGTGCGCGCGGTCGCGCTCGTCCTGCCCGTGCGCGTGGACGAACTCGCCGCCGTCGTGGGAGAACACCATGCCGGTCAGCGAGAGCCGGCCGTCAGCGGTCGTCGAGCAGTGACCGGCGATCGGGCTGTTGCAGTGCCCCTGCAGGCCGTGCAGCATCGCGCGTTCGGCCGTGATGTGGCGGCGGGTCTCGTCGTGGTCGATGAGCCGCAGTAGCCCGCGGACGCCCTCGTCGTTCTCGCGGCACTGCACGCCGATGACGCCGGCGCCGACCGCCGGGCACATCATGTCCATCGGGAAGGTCTCGCCGATCCGGTCGCCGGCGTCGGCGCGCGTCAGGCCGCTGTGGGCCAGGACGATCGCCTCGATTCCGTCTTCGTTCTCGTCCAGCCTCGCCAGGCGAGGGATGACGTTCCCGCGGAACGGCACGACCTGGAGATCGGGCCGGCGCCGGAGGATCTGCGCCTTGCGGCGAACCGCGGACGTGCCGATCACCGTGCCGGGCGGTAGATCGTCGAGGGACTCGTACCGGGAGCCGGCGCGCCAGACGACGCAGTCGCGGACATCGTCGCGTTCGAGGTAGGCGGCGAACACCAGGCCGCGGGGCAGCGGCACGTCGCCGGGCACGTCCTTCATCGCGTGCATGGCCATATCGATCTCGCCCAAGGCCAGCGCCTTGTCGATCTCCTTCATGAAGGCGCCCTTACCGCCGAGCCGGGCGAGGTCGCCCTTCCACGCGTCACCGGAGGTCTCGATGCCGACGATCTCGACGTCGACGTTCGGAGCGACCAGACGCAGAGCGTCGCCGACCCGGCCCGCGTACGCGCGGGCGAGATGCGAGGTCCGGCTCCCCATCCGCAGGCGCCGCTTCGGCAGCGCCTCTTCGAAGGAGCGGTCGGTGACGGTCGTGTCGGTCACAGCGATATCCCTGTCCGGTACGGGTCGGTCGTGAGCGTCCCGGCGGCGTCCGCCGCGGTGTAGGCGATGATCTGGGCGGCGCCCGCCCCCTCGATCCCGGCAGTCATCACCGTGCCGCGAGGAGGAACTCGTTCCCTTCGGGATCCGCCAGGAGGCCGGTCCGTTCGGCATCGGCCCTCGTGGCGCCCGTCCGCGTCAGCCGGTCCGCCGCCGTCGCCGGGTCGTCGCCGTGGGCGGCGATCTCCAGGAGGAGGCGGTTCCTTCCCGCCTTGGCGGCCGCGGGGGGACCCATGACCATCCTGGGGCCTCGCACCGACGGCGAACGGAGGCTGATCCCCCAGTCACCCTGATCCACGATCCGCCACCCGAGGGCCGGAGCCCAGAACCGGCCCTGTACGTCCGGATCGGCGGCGTCCAGGCAGATCGCGGCGAGACGTCCCGCGGAACCCTCCTCGGGCAGCACGCAGAACTCGTTGCCCTCGGGGTCGGCGAGGACCGTCCAGGGCACCTCACCCTGCCCGATGTCGGCCCTGGAGGCGCCCAGCGCGAGGACGCGTTCCACCTCCCGGGCCGGGTCGGACCCGCCGGCCAGGTCCAGATGGAGTCTGTTCTTGGTCGTCTTCGGCCGGGTGGCCGGTGTGAACCGCAGCCGCAGGACGGTGTCGCCCGTGCGGATGACCGTCTGCTCGCCGCCGAGGTTCTCCTCGGGCGTCGTCCCGTTCAGAGCCCCGGCCCAGAAGCGGGCCAGCGCTCCCGGGTCGAGCGTCTCGAAGACGACCCCGATCGGCCCCGTCTGTTCGTGCGCGACGTCGGACACGCCACCGAACCTCCCGTCGTGCGTACGGCGATACCGGTCCGGCGCCGGCCGGCTCGGCCCTCTGCTGTGCGCCGGACCGTACGAATGATCGCCAAGTTTGGCAGACTCCCGCGTGCGGCCGGGCTCCGAGGTCGCCCGGTCCGCTCCGGGCCGATGCGCGACCGAGCCCGGATCAGTACGTACGGCCAAACCCGCGGCGTGGAGTTGGGAGCCGGAGACGAAGATTCGGCGGCGCCGAGCCATCACGCTGTCGGCAGTGCCGATGAGCGATGGCGATGGAGGTATTCTCGTGCCGGACCGGGTCTCGATGAACGCGCGCTGGGCCGGGCGCGAGGTGAGCGGCCCGGCGCCGCACGCCGCCGACGTCGAGGCGTTCCACGACTCGCTGCCCGGGTTCGAGGCCACGCCCCTGGTCGAGGTGCCCCGGCTGGCCGCCGGCCTGGGGGTCGGGCGGCTCTTCGTCAAGCACGAGCGCGAGCGCCTCGGCCTGCCGTCATTCAAGATCGTCGGGGCGGCGTGGGCGGTGCACCGCGCGATCGCCGAGCGGCTCGGTACGGCCCTGCCGCCGCGGTTCGACGCGACGCTGGCCGCGGCGCGGTCGCTGCCGTCCGGCACGACGCTCACGACCGCGACCGACGGGAACCACGGGCGGGCCCTCGCGCACATGGCGTCCCTGCTCGGGCTCGGCTGCCGGGTCTTCGTCCCCTTCCAGCTGTCGGAGGAACGGATCGCCGCGATCGAAAACGAGGGAGCGGACATCGTGGTCGTCGGCGGCTCCTACGACGACGCCGTCCGCCGATCCGCCGCCGACGCGCGCCTGCACGCGGACCGGCTGCTCGTCTCGGACACCTCCTGGCCCGGGTACGAGACGATCCCCGCGGCCATCGTGGAGGGGTACGGGACGATCTTCCGTGAGGCCCGTGCCCAGCTCGCGGAGGCGGCCGGTGAGGCGGCCGGGTTCACGCTGGCGCTGGTGCCCGCGGGCGTGGGCTCGTTCGCCGCGGCCGCCGTCCAGAGCCTGGCCGCCGGCGGCTGTGACGTCGTCGCGGCCGAGCCCCTGGGAGCCGACTGCGTCCGGCGGTCGCTGGCCGCGGAACGGCCGGTCGCGGTTCCGGGCCCGCACGAGTCGATCATGGCGGGGCTCAACTGCGGCGAGGTGTCGCACGTCGCGTGGCCGATGCTGCGGCGCGGCCTGCGCGCCGCCGTGGCGGTCTCCGACGACGAGGTGAGGGACGCGATGCGACGGCTCGCGGCCGAGGGCATCGCGTCGAGCGAGAGCGGCGCGGCCGGCCTCGCGGGCCTGGCCGTACTCCTGCGGGAGAAGGCGTTCCCGCACGCCGGCGACGGCACGGTCCTGGTGGTCGGCACCGAGGGCGTGACGGACCTCGACGCGTACCGCGCGGCCGTCGCCGGGTGAGGGACCCGCTCGCGCTCCTCCGCCTCGCGACGCGACGCCTGGACGCCGCTCGCTACGGACGGGGAGTTTCGGACAGGCCCCGGATCTCGTCGAGGACCGGAGGTTCGCCGGCCATGGCCGGTTCGCTCTCCTGGTCCGCGTAGCCCAGGTCGGCGCTCATCGAGCGCGCGGCCTCGAAGACGAGTTCGCGGTAGCTGTCGCGATGATGCGGCTCGGTGATGCGGTGGCCGGGCCCGGCGAGCGTGACCGATGCGACGACCCGGCCGGTCGAGGCGCGGACCGGCACGGAGATGGCCCACACGCCGCGGTCGAGTTCGTCGTCGCAGACGTCGTAGCCGCGGGCGCGGATGAGCGTGAGCAGGCCCATCAGCTCGTCCGGGTCGGTCACCGTGCCCGCCGTGTACGCCGGCAGCTCGCGGCCGGTCAGCAGCCTGCGCGCCTGCTCGGGGGGCAGGTGCGCGAGCAGCGTCCGCGCCGACGCCGCGGCGTGCAGCGGCATCTCCTGGCCGATCCGTACGAACATCCGCAGCGCGTGGGACGACTCGACCAGGGAGACGCACACCGCGCGATCGCCGACGAGTTCGGTGAGGAAGACCGTCTCGCCGCTGTCCTCGGCGGCCTTGGCCAGAGCCGGATGTGAGGGGACGAGCAGCGAGTGGTGACGGGCGTTCTCGTCATTGAGCTGCCGTGCGGCGGGGCCGAGGAAGAAGTGCCGGTTGGACGGCGACCGGGAGATGAACTTCTCGCCTTCGAGCACGGCGAGCAGCCGATGCATGCTTCCCTGCGGCACGCCGAGTTCCCGGGAGAGCGTGGCCAGCGGCAGGCCTTCGGGATGCGCCGCCAGCGTCTTCAGAACCGACAGCGCGCGCGTGACGGGTTGCATGATCTTCTCCTTCCCCGGAGAGAGAGTAGCCTCCGCCGATGCGGGCGGCATCGACGAGGCCGGGCCGCGCGAGACCTGCCCGAGTCATGTACGGGTGACGGCGTCGAGGACATGCCGGACCTTCCGCGACGAGTACCCGCCGGTCAGCAGATCCCAGACCTCGGCGGGGCGGCCGCTCAGCCGCAGGAACTTGTTCCGCACCGCGTCCGGGCCGACGGGGTTTCCCGGATGCCCGAGAGCGTCGTCGACGTGCGCGGTGCGGACCGGGCCCTCGGCCGGCGTCAGGCGGACGGTGGCCGGGGCGTACTCCGGCCAGGCCGCCGTGGCCTCCGGGTCCTCCGCCACGGTCACCTTCGTAGCCAGTTCCAGGGCTTCGGCGTCGGGCCGGTCGAAGCGCGCGGGATCCGCGTCGCCGCGCAGGAGCGCGACCGCGACCGCGTACGGGATGGAGAAGCGCCGCGACAGGTCGTTGCCGGCCGGCTGGGCCGCCGTCTTCATGCTGTTGGCGTTCACCGTCACGTGGACCGACGCGACCGACGTGGCGGAGACCGGCGCCAGGGCGAGCGCGGCCTCGACCGCCGAATGGGTGATCGCGCATGCCGAGTACAGCTTGATGTAGCCGCCGGTGATGCGGGTGCCGACCTCTCCCGGATCCACCTCGGTACGGTCGCCGGCCAGACCGTCGAAGGCGGTCTCCAGCGCGGTGCCGGCCCCGCGGTACCCGGCGTGGACGAGCCGCCGCGCGAGCAGGCCCGCCGCCGCGGCGTGCCCGGCCCAGGAGTTCCGGACGTTCGCGCCCTCCAGGCACGGCGCCCACGTGGTGAGCAGCGGGATCGTGGTCGCGGCGCGCGCCGCGGGCAGCGGGTCGTCGCCCGCGAGTAGCGCGACGGCCACGGCCGCACCGGCCGCGCCCAGGTGGCCGTGCGGATGCGTCGGGGGCCGCAGCCGGATGCCGGCGAACAGCCCGGCGGCCACCTCGTAACCCGCGACGAACGCGGTCAGCAGTTCGTCCCAGTCGCGGTCCAGCGCCTCCGCGGCGGCGAGCGCCGCGGGCAGGACGTGCGCCGCCGGATGCCCCGTCGGCCGCATGCCCTCGTCGAGTTCGAGCGCGCAGGTCGCGGTCGCGTTCACGTAGGCGGCGCGGTCGGGCGCGCCCCAGCCGCCGCCGGCCGTCATGAACCGCGCGGCCGGCCCGGAGCCCGGCTCGGCGCGCGCCCAGGGCCCGGTCAGCGGATCGCCGGAGACGAGGGCCACCGCCTCCGGGCGGCGGCCGCCCGCCAGCATGACGCCGAGCGTGTCGGCGGCGAGCAGCGCCGCGTGCCGCCGCACGTCCGCGGACGGTCCGCGCTCGGCCAGCCCGCGGGCGGCCTCCACCAGGTCGTCGAGCAGTGGTCCGCTCACGCGACCCGCGCCCCCGTGCGCGCGGCCTCGGCGGCACGCGTCGCGGCGTGGTCGGCCCGTACGAACCGGCCGTGGCGTTCGCCCACGGGCTCGCCGTCGCTCATGGAGAGGCGTCCGCCCAGCACGCTGCCCGTGATGACGCCCTTCAGGGGAGTGCCGTCCCAGGTGCTCACCGGGTTCAGCGCGTGCAGCCGGTCGTTGCGCACGGCACCTTCGGCGGCCGGGTCGACGATCGTCAGGTCCGCGTCCGCTCCGGGGCGGATGACGCCCTTGCGCGGCCACAGCCCGTACAGCCGCGCGGTGCCGCTGGACAGCACCTCCGAGAGCCGCCCCGGCGTCAGCCGGCCCCGGGACATGGCGTCGACGAGCAGCGGCGCCAGCGTCTCGATGCCGACGCCCCCGGCCGGTGCGGCGCCGAACCCGAGGTTCTTCTCCTCGAGGGTGTGCGGCGCGTGGTCGGAGCCGACCGAGCAGATCGTCCCGTCGTTGATCGCGGCCCACAGGGCGTCCTGGTCGTCGGCCTCGCGCACCGGCGGGTACACCTTCATGAGCGGCCCGAGGCGCTCGGCGTCGGCGTCGGTCAGGGTGAGGTACTGCGGGCACGTCTCGGCGGTGATCGGCGCGCCGAGCTCGCGCGCCTTCCGTACCGTGTCGGCGCCCATCCGCGAGGCCATGTGCACCACGTGGAAGCGGCAGCCGGTGGCGCGGGCGAACTGGGCGCCGACCGCGATCGAGGCGGCCTCGGCGACGGCCGGTCGTGCGGCCAGCAGGTCGGCGTAGGTCTCGATCGGGTGGCCGAGGCGTTCGGCCGACTCGGCCAGGACGTGGCGGTCCTCGCAGTGCGCGGCGAGCACGCCGCCGGTCGCCGCGACGGCGCGGAAGAGTTCGAGGACCTCGCCGTTCTCCGGCGGCAGCAGCAGGTTCTCCGGCGGCTCGTCGGCGAAGTTGTAGACCAGGCCCTTGGTCTCGCGGTGCAGCGCGTAGCCCCAGAACAGCTTGACCGCCACCGCGCCCGCCTCGAACATCCGCGCGATCTCGTCGGCGTTGTCCGGTCCCAGGGCCAGGCCCCACAGGCCGAAGTCGACCCAGGTGCGCGGCTCGTGCTCGGCACGCCGCGCGTGGAAGGTCGCGAGGTCGGCGACGGCCGGGATCGCGTTCGGCATCTCCAGGACGGTGGTGATACCGCCGCACAGGGCGCCGAGCGTGGAGTGCTCGAACGTCTCCTTGTGCGTCGAACCGGGGTCGCGGCTGTGCACGTGGGGGTCGATGAAACCGGGGAAGACGAGCCGGCCGCGCGCCTCGACGACCTCGTCGGACGCGACCGGGGTACCCGTGTCCAGCAGCTCCTGGATCCGGCCGTCCACGCACAGGATGTCGGCGTCGACCAGACCGCTCTCGGTGACGACGGTGCCGTTGCGGACCAGTAGCTTCAAAACGTACTCCTCTTTCGAACGGACGTCGGCCGCGGTGGGCCGGGTGGATGTCGGCGGTGAGCGGGCCCGGCGGACCTGCGCCGGAGGCGGCCCTACGCCGGAGGCAGCCCGAAGACCGGGCCGTCGCGGCAGACGAGCGGCGCCTCGGACGACGCCGTACGGTCACCGGTCGAGCAGCCGTGGCAGTAGCCCAGGCCGCAGGCCATGTGCGCCTCCAGGGCGACCTGGACCTCGGCGCCCCAGACCCCGGCCAGGCGCTGCGCCAGCGCCTCCAGCCGGGCCGAGCCGCACGCCGCGATCAACGCCGGAGGGGCGCCGTCGAGCAGCGCGCGCAGCCGTAGTCCCAGCCGGCCCGGGTCGGACGACCCGTCGGTGTCGTTCACCGGAAGGCAGCGGACGCCGCGCGCCTCGTACAGCTCCGGGCCGATGACCGCGCCGGGGTGGCGGCCGGACGCGACCGCGGTCACCGTCGTGCCGGCGGCCGGCCGCAGGGTGAGCGAGGTCAGAGAGCACGTGCCGATACCGCGTCCGAGCAGCAGCAGGTCGCCCGCCGGCTGGTCGAAGCCCCGGCCGAGCGGGCCGACCAGGCCGATGTGCTCGCCCGTCGTGAAGGTGGTGAGCGCGCGGGTGCCCGCGCCGACGACCGAGTAGACGACGTCGACGCGGCCGGTGCCCGGATCGGCGTCGTACACGGCCATCGGCCGCGGCAGCACCGGGCCCTCGCGGACGTCCCGGGTGACCGTCAACATGACGAACTGGCCGGGCAGGAACGTCGTCGCCACCAGCGGGGCCTCGACGGTCAGCCGCCAGTACCGGTCGGTGAGGTGCCGGTTGGCGACGACGGGCGCGTCGACGCTGACGGGGCGCGGGCGCCGGTCGTCCGGGAGCACCGTCAGCGCGCCTCCGGACGCCACGCCGCTCGTCGCGGCCCGCCCGACCGACGGCGTGACCGTGCTCATCGCCGGCCCGCCAGCTCGGTCAGGTCGCGGTCCAGCCGGAGCAGCCCGGCGGCCAGCACCTGGACCCCCGTCGCGATCTCGTCGGGTGCCGTCCACTCCTCGGGGACGTGCGACAGGCCGGCCCGGCTCGGCACGAACACCATCCCCGCCGGAGTGATCCGATTGATCATCTGCGCGTCGTGGCTCGCGCCCGACGTCATGACGCGGTAGCTGACGTCGAGCTCACTCGCCGCGGTGGTGATGAACCGCCGCACCCAGACGGGAAGCACGACCGGCGAGGTGTCGGCCAGCAGGCGGACGTCGAGGCGCACGCGGCGACGGTCGCAGACGGCCTGGACGCGCCGTACGATCTCGGCGGCGGTGAGCCGCTGCCGGTCCGCGTCGATGTCGCGGACGTCGACGCTCAACGTCACCCGGCCCGGGATCGTGGTGATCGAACCGGGGTAGACCTCCAGCCGCCCCACGGTCGCGCGCGTACCGCGATGCCGGGTGTCCAGCGCGAGCTCCTCGGCGATCAGCACGGCCTCGCTCGCCGCCGCGAGCGCGTCGGACCGGCCGCGCATCGGCGTGCCGCCGGTGTGCGACGCCTGCCCGTCGAGCGTCAGCTCCAGCCGTGTCGAGCCGGAGATGAGATCGACCGCGCCGACGCTGATCTGACCGCGCTCGAGGACGCTGCCCTGCTCGACGTGGAGTTCGAGGAAGGCCGCCCAGTCCTGCGGGCGCCAGGGGTTCGCGACGGCCCGTGCCGGGTCGAAGCCCAGCGCGCTCATCGCGTCGGCGACGGAGACGCCGTCCCGGTCGCGCCGGCTGTTCAGCTCGGCGACCGAGGACAGCCCGGCGGCCAGCTTCGACCCGAGACAGGCCTGGCCGAACCGGGCGCCCTCCTCGCCGGCGAAGGCGACGAATCTCAGCGGGTGCTCGGTCTCGATCTTCGCCTCGGCCAGCAGCCGGGCGACCTCGACGGCCGCGACGACCCCGGTGATCCCGTCGAAACGGCCGCCGTTGTAGACGGAGTCCAGGTGGCTGCCGGTGCCGAGGGCGGGCGCGTCGGCGCTGCGTCCCGGCCGGGTGGCGATCGTGTTGCCCGCGGGGTCGACGGTCACGGTGCATCCCGCGGCACGCATCCACGACGCGAACAGCTCGTGCGCCTGCCGTTCCAGCGGCGAGTACGCGAGCCGTGTCACGCCGGGGCCGCCCTCACTCAGCCCGGCCAGCTCCTCCAGGGCGTCGGCGATCCGCGGCGCGCTCGCGGGCAGCGGTCCGGAGGCGCCGTCGGCCCCCGCCGGCGGCGCCTCCGGACCGCGCCGTGGCGAGGCACCGCGCTTGGAACGGCCGGCCGCACCGCCCGTGGGCGAATCCGCTCGGGTACGGCCGGTGGCCGCACGCGTTTCGGAGGTGACGCTCATGCCGCCTCCGCGGTGACGACCGCCGCCCCTTCGGCCCTGGTACCGGCGACCTCGACCCGGCCGTGCGCGGTCGCCACCGCCGCCACCCGGGCCTTCGCGTGATCGACGACGCCGGCGAGGCCGGCCACGGCCGTCGGCGAGTCGAGGGACTCGGCGACGAGGACGACGGTCGCGCCGTCGGGAAGCGCGTACTCCAGCGCCACGATGCCCTCGATCTCGTTGGCGAGGAGGAGGTCGGCCCCGAGCTCGCGTGCGACGACGTGCGCCAGGACGACGTCCTCACTGGTGTCCCAGCAGACGACGAAGGCCGGCTCGTGCGGGCGCAGCCGCTCGGCCAGGGCCGCGCCGACCCGTTCCGTACGCTTCGGGTCGCGAAGTGACGACGGGGTCGCGGACGTGGGATTCATGGACGGTTCTCCTTCGGATCGTCGGCGCTCGCCCTGACGTTGAGCAGTTCGGAGAGGCGGAACAGAGGGTCGAACCGGTATCCGGCGGCCGCGATCGCCGCGCCGCCGCCCTGCTCGCGGTCGACCACGGCCATGATCGTGCTGACCTTCGCGCCGGCGGCCGTGACCGTGCTCGCGGCGGCGAGTGCCTGGCTCGCGGTGGTCACGACGTCCTCGATCAGGACCACCTGCTCTCCGGCGTGGAGCTCGCCCTCCAGGCGGGTCACCGTGCCGTACTTCTTGCGTGCCTTCCGGACCACGACGAACGGCATTCCGGTCTCCAGCGACAGGGCCGTCGTCAGTGGCACCGCGCCGAGCTCCGGGCCGGCGATACGGTCGACGTCGGCCGGCAGCCGTTCGGCGAGCAGGCTCGCCAGCCGCCGGAGCACCGTCGGTTTGGTGTTGAAGAGGTACTTGTCGAAGTAGAAGTCGCTGGCCTGCCCGGATGAGAGCACGTAGTCACCGCGCAGGTACGCGGCCGCCACGACGTCGCGGGCCAGCTCGGCTCGCCGGTCGCCGGGGTCCTGGAAGACCTCCGGGCCGCCCGACGCGAGCGCCTCACGAAGCGACACCGTCATGCTATCGCCCTGTCCTTTCTCGTGACCTGTCTCGTGACCTGCCGGCAACGGGGCCGCTCGGGAGTACGCATCAGGCGAGCTCGGCCCCCTTGCGCTCGGGGATGACCAGCAGCGCGATCATCGCCAGGACGTAGATGCCGGCGAGCGTGCTGATGGCGAACGGGAAGCCGTGCGCCGTCTCGACCGCCGCGATGATGAGCGGCGCGAAGCCGGCGACGCCGCGGCCCAGGTTCCACAGCACGTTCTGCGCGGTGGCGCGCGCCTCGGTCGGGTAGAGCTCGGCGAGCAGGGCGCCGAAGCCCCCCATCGCGCCGTTGATGAAGGCGCCCATGACGAGGCCGCCGAACAGGAGCGCGGTGCTGGACGACAGGTTCGCGTAGACCAGGACGGCGACGATGGCACCGATCTCGAAGACGAAGAAGCTCTTGCGGCGGCCGACCGTGTCGCACATCTTGCCGAAGATGAAGACGCCGATGATCATCCCGACCACCGTGACGGCGGTCCAGGCCACGGACTTGTTGAACGAGCTGCCCACCGAGCGGGACAGGTACGTGGGCATCCAGGTGATCACGCCGTAGTACCCGAAGTTCTGCACCGAGGTCAGGACCAGCAGCCCGATCGTGGTGCGGGTGGTGCGCACATCGGCGAAGAGCTTGCGCACCGGGAAGTCGGTCTTCGCCTTTTCGGCCTTGAGCTTGGTGAACATGTCCGGCTCGTGCAGCCGCCGGCGCAGAAGGTAGGCGATGATCGCCGGGAAGATCCCGACCACGAACAGCAGCCGCCACCCGCCGATCGGGATCAGGATCGCGGCCGCCGCCGAGGCCAGCAGCGTGCCGCCCTGCCAGCCGTTGGCGACCCAGGCGGTCGCGCGTGCGCGCTTCTTCGCCGGCCACGCCTCGGCGGCGAGCGTCATGCCGATGCCGAACTCACCGCCCAGGCCGATTCCGGCGAGCACGCGGAAGGCGAGCAGCGACTCGTAGTTCCAGGCGGCGGCCGACAACCCCGTGAAGACGGCGAAGATGAGGATCGACCAGGTCAGCACCCGGACGCGGCCGAGGTAGTCGGACAGGATGCCGAAGACGACGCCACCGGCGACGGCTCCCACCAGGGTGAACGTCGACAGGCTGCCGGCCTGGGTGTCGGACAGGTGGAACGTCGCGCTGATCGCCGAGAGCGCGAACCCGATGATGAGCAGATCGAAGCCGTCCATCGCGTATCCGACGGCGGCGCCGATGACGGCCTGGATTCCGTACCGGCTCGGCTTCTCGTCGGCCGTCGTCGTACGGCTGGTCGGGGGATCGGCCATTGCGTGGTGGTCGACGTCGGTCAAGGCGTGGTCCTTTCGGGGGAAGGACGGGCGTCCGACTGGAGCGTGCCGATGAGCTCGGTGACTCGGGAGACGCCCAGTTCGTCGAGGACGCGCGGGAGGTCCGCGATGATCTCGGTCATGATCTGGGGGCGGGTGAAGGTCGCGGTGCCCACCTGCACGGCGCTCGCGCCGGCGACCAGGTACTCGGCGACGTCATGGGCGCTGGTGATGCCGCCGCAGCCGACGATGGGGACGTCGACCGCCTCGGCGACCTGCCAGACCATGCGCAGGATGAGCGGTTTGGCGGCCGGGCCCGACCACCCGCCGACACCGTTGCCGATCACGGGCCGGCGCCGGTGCAGGTCGATGGCCATTCCGACGAACGTGTTCGCGACGACGACGGCGTCGGCCCCACCTCGTACGGCCGCCTGGGCCAGCTCCACGACGGACGCGACGTTGGGCGTCAGCTTGACCAGCAGCGGAAGGTCGGTCACCTCGCGCACCCCGGCGACGGTCCGGGTGACGGCGGCCGGGTCGGCGCCGAGCTCGACGCCTCCCGCCTCCAGGTTCGGGCAGGAGACGTTCAGCTCGAAGGCGGCGGCGGGGACGCCGGCGAGATCCTCGGCCACCCGGCGGTAGTCGGCCTCCGCGAGCCCGCCCAGGCTGATGACCAGGGGGACACCGCAGTCCAGCAGGGCGGGCAGGGTCTCGGCCCGCCAACGCGTCGCACCGATCGACGGGATGCCCACCGAGTTGAGCATCCCGTTCCGCGTCTCGGTGATCCGGTGCGCCGGGTTGCCGGACCGTACGTCGCTGAACACCGTCTTCGTGACGGCCGCCCCGAGCCGGTCGACCGGCATGACCGAGGCGAGCTCGGGGCCGAAGCAGCCGGACGCGGGCAGGACCGGGTTGCGCAGCGTCAGGGGACCCAGACGTGTCACCAGCCGTTCGGCCGTGGTCGGGCCCGGGCCGTCGAGTGACACTTCTTGCATGGCTTCCGTCAAACCGAAGGACCCCTTCCGTGAGGTGACCAATGATTGGTGAGCTCACGGGACTGAGTCAAGAGTTCTCCGGCATCTACTTCGTTCAGGTTGAAGAGATGCTTCCGCTGTACGGAACTGGTGACGGTGATACCCATGGCGCAGGCGCAGGCGCAGGCGCAGGCGCAGGCGCGTGGCTGGGCGCGGGCGCGCTGGAACGGTCCGGGGCGCCAGGCTCCGGGCGTGGGCCATCGGGCGCCGTGCATCGTTCGGGTGCCGGGCACCGGCTCCGGGTGTACCGGACGCTGGAACGCTCCGGGCGCCGGGCATCGGGCGTGCCGGGTGCTGGGGCGGCCGTGCGGCCGTGCCGCCGACGGCGCTGTCACGTCCGCCCCTTCGGCCTGAGCCCGCGCGTGAGATCAGGGGGCGTGTCGGCGAGGGTCAGGAACGGCGGAGGCGCCGCCGTACGTCCAGGCGGTCGTGCAGGGTGACGTCCGCGGTGGTGTCGGTGCCGTCGGCGGTCAGTACGGTGCCCGGCTGCCGTACGGCGGCGGCGGACCAGCCGAGCGCCGTCCGCAGCGCCTCGGGCCCGCGGGCGCCGGCGGCCAGGAAGCCGGCGAGCAGCGCGTCACCGGCGCCCACGGTGCTGCGGGGATCGGCGACGTACGCCTCCCCGTGCACGACCTCGTTCTCCTCCACGAGCACCGCGCCGTCCGGGCCGAGGCTGGCCAGGACGGTTCCGGCGCCGAGCTCCCGGAGACGGCGGGCGGCGGTCAGGGCGTCCCCGAGGGTCTCGATGGCGCGGCCGGCCGCTTCGGCGAGTTCGTCGGCGTTCGGCTTGATGAGGTCCGGGCCGGCGGGCAGCGCCGCGGCGAGCGGCGCCCCCGAGCTGTCCACCGCGATGCGCGCGGGCGTGTGCCGGGCCGCGCCGACCAGCTCGGCGTAGAAGCCGGGTCCGGCGCCGACCGGCAGGCTGCCGCATCCGACGAGCCACTCGGCCTGCTCGCCGGCGCTGATCGCCGCCTCGACCAGCGCCTTCAGCTCCGCGTCGGAAAGGCGCGGGCCGGGCTCGTTCACCTTGGTGACCGTGCCGTCGGGTTCCAGGACGCTGATGTTGCTGCGCACTTCGCCGCCGATCGGCACGGTGACGTACTCCAGGCCCCGTTCGCGCAGCATCGCCTCCAGGCGGGCGCCCTCGGCCCCGCCGACGGGGACCACCGCGCGGCTCGCGTACCCGTGGGCGTTCAGCGCCAGGGACACGTTGACGCCCTTGCCGCTCGGCTCGCTCCAGCTGGTGCTCGCCCGCAGGACCTCGCCGTGGCTCAGGTGGCCCACGGCGAGTGTCCGGTCGACGCTCGGGTTGGGGGTGACTGTCACGATCATGCGCGTTTCACTTCTACTCCCACGTCCTCGAACCGGCGGACGTCCGCGCCGGACAGGCCGGTGTCGGTGATCAGCAGGTCGATGTCGGAAAGGTCGCCGTATTTGTAGAGGCTGATGTGGCCGACCTTGCTGTGGTCGGCGAGCAGCACCCGGCGGCGCGCGGCGCCCAGCATGAGGCGTTTCACCGTCGCCTCGGACTCATCCGGAGTCCGCAGGCCGTCCTCCACGGTGAACCCGTTGGAGCCGAGGAAGGCGACGTCCACCCGGATCTCCGACAGCGCGCGGATCGCCCAGTTGTCGACCTCGGCGAACGTACGGCTGCGCACCCGGCCGCCCAGGGTGTGGACGGTGAGTCGCGGACGCGTCGCCAGCGTCATGGCGATCGTCAGGGCGCTGGTGAAGACGGCCAGGTCGCGGTCGCCGGGCATCAGCTCGGCGAGGCAGGCGGTCGTCGACCCGGCGTCGATGAGCACCGCGCCCTCGCTCGGCACCTCGGCCAGCGCCGCCCCCGCGATCCGCCGCTTCTCCTCGGTGTACTCGGTGCGCGCCGCGACCGCCGGTTCGAACGACAGGTCCTCCACGGCCACCGCACCGCCGTGCACGCGGTGCAGCAGGCCCTGGCGTTCCAGCTCGCTGAGGTCCTTGCGGATCGTCTCCGTCGAGACGGAGAGCCGCTCCGCCATGTCCGTGACGTCGATGCGCCCCGCGCTGCGCAGCGTCTGCAGCAGGATCTGCTGACGCTGCGCGGCGTACGGAGGACGGCCGGATCGGCGTACGCGATCGCTCGATGCCACCATCGGTCCCTTCTTCGTGGTGCGCGGGGGCGCGGTGCGACCCCCTAGCAGGACGTCTTGTAGGCGGCCTGCTGACCTGCCGGTTTCGACAGGTCATCCTGGGTGATCGTGGTGGTGCTTGTCCCGATTTTGGCGTTGGGCTTCTTCCCCGTCAGCGACGCGACCAGCTGGTCGACCGCCTGCGTGCCGATCTGGTACGGCTGCTGGGCCACGAGCGCCTGGACGTCACCGCGCTTGAGCTGCTGCATCTGCACCGGCCCGGCGTCGAAGCCGACCGTCTTGACGGTGCCCTGCTTGCCCGCGTTGCGCAGACCCGTCGCCGCGCCCTCGGCGGCGAACTGGTTGGTGGCGAACACGCCCTTCAGGTCGGGGTTGGCCGACAGGGTGGCGGAGATGATCGAGGCGGCCTTGGCCGGGCTGTTGTCGTTGATCTGCGCGCCGAGGTACTTGATGCCGGAGTACTTCTTGATCTCCTGCTCGAAGCCGTGCTGACGGTCGTCCGAGGTGGAGGCGCCCGCCTTGAACGCGATCACCAGCACCTTGCCCTTCTGGCCGATGAGCTTGGCCAGGGCGTCCGCCGCGGCGGCGCCGGCCGCCAGGTTGTCGGTCGAGACGCTGGAGCCGGCGATGCCGTCCTTGGCCAGTGTGGTGTCGACCAGGCCGATCTTGATGCCGGCCTGCTTGGCCTGGAGCAGCGGCGGCACCATCGCCTTGGCGTCGGTCGGGGCGATCAGGATCCCGGCCGGCTTCTTGGCGACGACGGCGTTGACGATCGGGGTCTGCAGCGACGCGTCGAACTGCTGCGGCGCCTGCATGTCGACCTTCAGGCCGTTCTTGGCCGCCTCGGCCTGGATGCCGCACTGCATGGTGATGTAGAAGCTGTCGCCGGAGACACCGGGGACGAAGGAGATCGTCTTCCCCTTGATGTCGCCGGTCGACCCGCCGCCGCCTCCGCTGTTCCCGCTGCTGCAGGCGGCCAGCCCGAGAGCGAGCGCCGCCGCCACTCCGAGCACCTTCGTGGTGTGCATCGTTCCTCCGTGAGATTCCGAATGAGGGAGAGCTGCCTAGGGCCGTTGTCGGGCGGCCCGTCGCATCTGGTCGAGGTAGACGGCGGCGATGAGGACGACGCCGACCGCGACCTGCTGCCAGAACGCCTGGACGCCGAGGACGACGAACCCGTTCTGCAGCACGGTCGGGATGAAGACGCCGATGACCGTGCCGATCATGGTTCCGCGACCGCCGAACAGGCTCGTACCGCCGATGACCACGGCCGCGATGGTGGACAGGTTGTCGGTCGCGTGACCGCCGAGGGTGGTGGTGGCGAACCGCGCCAGCGACAGGTACCCGGCCAGGCCGGCCAGCGTCCCCGCCACCGCGTACACCTTGATCAGATGGCGGGCGGAGGCGACACCGGTGCGGCGCAGCGCCTCGGCGTTGGAGCCGGCGGCGTACGTGTACCGGCCGAACCTGGTCTGCGACAGGACGACGCCGCCGACGACGGCCACGGCCAGGGCGATGACCACCAGCCACGGCACCCCGGCCACCTTGCCGGAGCCGACGCTGAGCACCAGGTTGAACGGCACGTCGCGGACGTCCACGCCGTTGGTGATGAGCAGCGCGGCGCCCTGGGAGGCGCCCATCGTGCCCAGCGTGACGATGAGCGCCGGGATGCGCGCCTTGGCGACCAGCACCCCGTTGATCAGGCCCCACGCCAGCCCGGCCACCAGCCCGGCGGCCAGGCCCAGGAGCAGCACGCCGACCGACTGGCCCCCGAGCGCGGCCATGATCTTGGCGGAGATGACGCCCGCGAAGACCAGCACGCCGCTCACGGACAGGTCGATTCCGGCGGTGAGGATGACGTACGTCCCGCCGACCGCGAGGACGAGCAGCACCGACGCGTCCGAGGCGATGTTGACGATGTTCGCCGTGGTCGGGAACGCGTGCGGGCGCAGGACCGAGAAGACCGCGCACAGGATCACCAGCGCGCCGAAGATGCGCACGGTCTCGCCGTGGCGCACGCGGTCACCGAGGGAACGCCAGGCCGACGCCGGCGCCGGTCCCTGCGTCGTGGTGCTGGAGTCGACGGTCGTCATGCGGCACGCTCCTCTGTGGTTCCGCTGGTCATCGCCGCGACGAGGTCGTCGACGGTGGCGTCGGCCGCGGTGAACCGCGCCACCCGGGCGCCGAGCCGCAGCACCTCGACCCGGTCCGCGACCTCCAGGACCTGCGGCATGTTGTGGCTGATCAACACGACCGCGATCCCCTCGTCCCGGACCCGGCGGACCAGCTGGAGGACCTGTTCGGTCTGGACGACGCCGAGCGCCGCGGTCGGTTCGTCCATGAAGATCACGCGGCTGGCCCACATCGCGGCCCGCGCCACCGCGACGCTCTGCCGCTGCCCGCCGGACAGCGCGGCGACCGGCGCGGTGGCGTCCTTCAGCCGTACGCCGAGGCGGGCCATCTCGTTCGCGGTGTCGCGGGCCATCGCGCGTTTGTCGAGGAAGCCCAGGCGGCCGAGCAGCCCCGACCGGAAGATCTCGCGACCGAGGAAGAGATTGGCCGCCGGGTCCAGGTCGGCGGCGAGCGCCAGGTCCTGGTAGACGGTCTCGATGCCGAGGTCGCGGGCGGCGTGCGGGCTGGGCATCGAGACCGGCCCGCCGTCGACCAGGATCTGCCCCTCATCCGGCTGATCGGCCCCGGAAAGGATCTTGACCAGCGTGCTCTTGCCCGCGCCGTTGTCGCCGATCAGGGCCACGATCTCGCCTTCGTGCACCGTGAAGTCGGCGCCGCGCAACGCGTGGACCTGCCCGAAGCTCCTCTGGATGCCGCGGGCCTCAAGCAGCGGCTCACTCATGAGCCCTCCTTCGTCGGAGGAGTGACCGGGCACGCGTGTTCTTTGATTCGCTCGCTTCGCTCACTCATGAACTCTCTCCTCGCCATGCCTGGGGGTGAACCCGGTCCTCAGGACCCCGCCCGGGGGACCGGACTGGTGGTGGCGGGGCGCACGCCCGCCGCTTGACCGGCCAGCAGCGCCGCGCCCCGTGCGCCCGCCTGTACCGCCGTGCTCCGCCGGGCGCCCCCGAAGGCCCGGCGGCGCAGCTCGACCATCGCCTCGCTGTGCGCCCATCCGCCGGTCATCACCACTTGCCCGTACGGGCCCGCGGCGGCCGACATGATCTGCTGCAGGCGTTCCAGCTCGGCGGTCGCCTCATCCAGCGCGGCCCGCCAGACGGCCGCCGGCGTTCCGTCGCGCCCGGCGCCGGAGATGGTCGCGGTGCCGTCGTCGGCGAGCCGGACGCGCAGCGGTCCCGGATCCGTCTCCAGGGCCGCGCGGTCCAGCTCCGGCAGGTCGTCGCGCTCCCGGCCGAGCAGCCGCAGAACGTGCTGCAGCAGCAGGCCGCCGCGCGTGGCGCCGAGGACGGACAGCCGGCCGGGCAGGGCGTGCCAGCCCACGGTCACTCCGTGCCGGGTGAGCTCGACGACCGCGGGTTCGGGCAGCGGCGCCGGCACCGTGCGCACGAGCGCCTCGGCGGTGCCGCACGAGTCGAGGACGTCGCCGTCTCCGGTGGCGGCGGCGCCGACGGCGGCCGCCTGGTGGTCGTGCCCGGCGACGGTGAGCACGGCGCCGGCGAGCCGGTCGCCGGCCCGGTCCGGGGCGGCCCGGCCGAGCGGCGTCCCGGCCTGCACCAGCGGCGGGAGCAGTGACCGGTCCGCGCCCGCCCACTCCAGCGTCGGCTCCCACCACGTCCGGTCGCGCAGGTGCAGCCAGCCCGTGCGCGAGGCGAGGGAGTACTCCGACGCCTGCTCGCCGCCCAGCGCGTACACCACCCACTCGCCGACGTTCAGCCGCCGCACGGCCCGCTCGATCCGGGCGTCGTGTTCGCGCATCCAGCGGTGCTTGGTGAGCGACCACTGGGTGCCGAGCGGCAGGCCCGTCGCCGCCGCGAACTCCTCCTCGCCGAGGTCGTCGGCCAGCCGTGCGGCCTGGTCGCGGTCGCGGCTGTCGTGCCAGGCGATGAGCGGCGCGACCGGCCGGCCGTCCGGCCCGAGCAGCACCCCGGACTCGGCCATGCCGGCCACGCCCAGGCCGATGACCTGGCCTTCCGGTGCCCGCGCCAGCGCGTCGGCGAGGGCGGCACGTACCGTGGACAGCACCTGCCCGGGGTCGGTCTCGGTCCCGAGAGCCGTCCCGACGGACACGGTGCGCCAGGCGAGCGGAGCGCTTCCGTGGGCGAGCTCCTGGCCTTCGGCCGTACAGACGGCGGCCTTGACGGAACTGGTCCCCACATCGAGGCCAACCAGCAGGTCAGGCACGGTGAGCCACCAATCGAAGTTGCGTTTCATCCTGGTTAATTCGGGATTACATGGTTATAGTTGGGATTCGTTGGAATCGTCAACCCCCAGTTCAGAGCTCTTTTTCGATGGAGGGCATGTGTCCCTGACCGGTACCGGCGAGCTGGTCGCCGCCGCGCGCGACGCCGGCCGTGGCGTCGGAGCGTTCAACGTGATCACCGTTGAGCACGCCGAGGGCATCGTGGCCGGCGGGGAGCTGGCCGGCGCCCCGGTGATCCTGCAGATCAGCCAGAACGCGGTCCGCTACCACGACGGCCGGGTCGAGCCGCTCGCGGCGGCCTGCGCCCGGCTCGCCGAGACCGCCGGCGTCCCGGTCGCCCTGCACCTCGACCACGTCGACGACCTGGACCTGCTGCACCGAGCGGCGGACGCGGGCTTCGGCTCGGTGATGTACGACGCGTCGCGGCTCGGCTATGCCGACAACGTCGCCGCCACCCGGTCGGCCGCCGACTGGGCCCACGCCAACGGCCTCTGGCTCGAGGCCGAACTGGGCGAGGTCGGCGGCAAGGACGGCGTGCACTCGCCGACCGCGCGTACGAAGCCGGCCGAGGCCGCGGAGTACGTCTCCGCCACCGGCGTCGACGCCCTCGCCGTCGCGGTCGGCAGCTCGCACGCGATGACCGTCAAGGCCGCGCGCCTCGACATCGACCTGGTCGGCGAGATCCGCGCCGCCGTGCCCGTCCCGCTCGTGCTGCACGGCTCCAGCGGCGTCCTGGACGAGGACCTGCGGCAGGCCGTCGCCGCCGGCCTCACCAAGATCAACGTAGGCACCCAGCTCAACGTCGCCTTCACCGCCGCCGTGCGCGATGCGCTCGCCGACCCCGCCCTGACCGATCCCCGCAAGTACCTCCGGCCCGCGCGCGACGGAGTGGCCGCCGCGGTCGCCGGCATTCTCCGCACCATCTCCGGCGGGTGACCCGGCCCCGAAGCCGGGAGAGGCGTTGATCCTTTACGTGTAGTCAGGTTCTAATGTCCGGGAGATGAGGAGCGCCGGCCGAACGCCAGGACACAGACCGCCGTGCGCGGCGACGAGGACCGGTCGCACGCGCGCTACCGTGCTCGCATGGTGATCCGAGCATGAGGCTGACCATCCTGGGCGGAGGCGGATTCCGCGTGCCGCTCGTCTACCGGGCCCTCCTGGCCGACCAGGGCAAGGGACGCGTCACCGAGGTGGTCCTGCACGACCTCGATCCGGCGCGCACCGCGGTGATCGGCCGGGTGCTGGCGGACCAGGCCGCCGGGGTCCCGGACCCCCCGTCGGTGACGGCGACCACCGACCTCGACGAGGCCCTGACCGGCACCGACTTCGTCTTCTCCGCCATCCGCGTCGGCGGCACGGAGGGGCGGGTCGCCGACGAGCGCATCGCCCTGGAGGAAGGCGTCCTGGGCCAGGAGACGGTCGGCGCGGGCGGCATCGCGTACGGCCTGCGCACGGTCCCGGTCGCGGTGCGGATCGCCCGGCGGGTCGCCGCGGTCGCGCCGGACGCCTGGGTCATCAACTTCACCAACCCGGCGGGCCTGGTGACCGAGGCGATGTCCCGGCACCTCGGCGACCGGGTGATCGGCATCTGCGACTCGCCGGTCGGGCTCGGCCGGCGCGTCGCCGCCGCGCTCGGCGTCGACCCGGCGATCGCCTGGTTCGACTACGCGGGCCTCAACCACCTCGGCTGGCTGCGGGCCGTCCGCGTCGGTGGCCGCGACGTGCTGCCGGACCTGCTGGCGGACGAGGCGGCGCTGACCTCCTTCGAGGAGGGCCGGCTGTTCGGCGCCGAGTGGCTGCGCGCGATCGGCGCGATCCCCAATGAGTACCTGCACTACTACGACTTCAACCGCGACGCGGTCGCGGCGATGCGCGCCGCGGAGCGCAGCCGCGGCGCGCTCGTGCTCGAGCAGCAGCGCGACTTCTACGCGCGCCCCGCGGGCGGTCCGGGATCCGCGCTGGAAGCGTGGGAGGCCACGCGGCGGGCACGCGAGTCCACCTACATGGCCGAGAACCGCGAGGCCGCGGGCGCCGGTGAGCGTGCGGCCGGCGACCTGGAGTCGGGGGGATACGAGAAGGTCGCCCTGGCGCTCATGCGCGCGATCGCCCACGACGAGCGCACCACCCTGATCCTCAACGTGCGCAACCGCGGTGCCCTCGCCGGTCTCGACGACGACGCGGTGGTCGAGGTGCCCTGCTTCGTCGACGGCAACGGCGCCCGGCCGGTCACCGCCGACCCCCTCACGGGCCACGCGCTGGGCCTGGTCACCACGATCAAGGCGGTCGAGCGCGCGGTGCTGACGGCTGCCACCACCGGCTCGCGGGCCGCCGCGCTGCGCGCGCTGGCGACCCATCCGCTGGTCGACTCGGTCGCGGTGGCGCGACGGCTCCTCGAACGCTACGAGACGGACTCTCCTCATCTCGGGTACCTACGCGGGAAGGCGGATCGCTGATGCACGACGATCGCAGGCAGGTCGAGGACCGGCTGGACCGGGTGGTGCGCGAACGCCTCGCGCCCGCGACGTACGCCGAGCGGCTGCCGATGACGGCCGAGGTCTGGCACGTTCCAGGCGAGCCGGTGCCGGTCGCCGAGGCCCTCGCCGCCGCGTACACCCCGTTCGCGCCCGGCGACCGCTGGGGCCGCGCCTGGGCGACGAGCTGGCTGCGGGCCACCGCGACCGTGCCGGCGGAGTGGGCGGGCCGCCGCGTCGAGGCCGTCTTCGACCTGGGGTTCACCGGCCGCGGGCCGGGCTTTCAGGCCGAGGGGCTCGTGCACGACCTCGACGGCCGGCCGATCAAGGGCATCGAGCCGCTGAACCAGTACGTCCCGGTCGGCGACGCCGTGACCGGCGGCGAGGAGGTCGGCCTGCTCGTCGAGATGGCCGCCAACCCCGACATCCTCGGCGACGGGTTCGTCCCGACGCCCCTGGGCGACCTGGCGACCGCCGGCGACGAGCCGCTCTACCGGTTCGGCGGCGCCGACCTCGCCGTGCTCGACGAGGACGTCTGGCACCTGCGGCTCGACGTCGAGGTGCTGTCGGAGCTGATGCACGAGCTGTCCACCGGCGACCCGCGCCGCCACGAGATCCTGCGCGCGCTCGAACGCATGCTGGACGAGCTGGACATCCACGATGTCGCCGGCACGGCCGCGCGGGCGCGCGCGACGCTGACCGAGGTGCTCTCCCGGCGCGCGCACGCGAGCGCGCACACCATCTCCGCCACGGGCCACGCGCACATCGACAGCGCCTGGCTCTGGCCGATCCGCGAGACCCAGCGCAAGACCGCGCGGACCTTCGCCAACGTCACCGCGCTCGCCGGGGACTACCCCGAGCTGGTGTTCTCCTGCTCGCAGGCGCAGCAGTACGCCTGGGTGCGCGACCGCTACCCGGAGATCTTCCAGCGGATGCGCGACGCCACCAAGGCCGGGCAGTGGGCGCCCGTCGGCGGCATGTGGGTGGAGGCCGACGGCAACCTGCCGGGCGGGGAGGCGCTGGCCCGTCAGCTCGTCCACGGCAAGCGGTTCTTCCTGGAGGAGTTCGGGGTCGAGACCCGCGGGGTGTGGCTGCCCGACTCGTTCGGCTATACCGCGGCGTACCCGCAGCTCGCCGTGCTGGCCGGCAACGAGTGGTTCCTCACCCAGAAGATCTCCTGGAACCAGACGAACAAGTTCCCCCACCACACGTTCTGGTGGGAGGGCATCGACGGCACGCGCATCTTCACCCACTTCCCGCCCGCCGACACCTACAACGGCACGTTCGCCGGCGCCGAGCTGGCCCACGCGGTGCGCAACTACGCCGACAAGGGCGGCGGCACCCGCTCGCTCCTGCCGTTCGGCCACGGCGACGGCGGTGGCGGCCCCACCCGGGAGATGCTGGAGAAGGCCCGGCGGCTGCGCGACCTCGAAGGATCGCCCAAGGTCGTGGTGGAGAACCCGGACGCGTTCTTCGCCGCCGCCCGCGCGGAGTACCCCGACGCGGCGGTCTGGACGGGCGAGCTGTACCTGGAGCTGCATCGCGCCACGTACACCACCCAGGCGCGGACGAAGGCGGGCAACCGACGCAGCGAGCACCTGCTGCGCGAGGCGGAGCTGTGGGCGGCCACCGCCGCGCTGACCGCCGGCTTCGACTACCCGTACGAGGACCTGGACCGGCTGTGGAAGACCGTGCTGCTGCACCAGTTCCACGACATCCTGCCGGGTTCCTCGATCGCCTGGGTGCACCGGGAGGCGGAGGCCACCTACGCGCGGGTGCACGCCGAGCTGGAGGAGATCACGCGTGCCGCGACGGCCGCGCTGGCGGGGGAGAGCGGCCCCGGGCGGGTGTTCAACACGAGCCCGCGGGCGCGCGCGGAGGTCGTGACCGTACCCGCGGAACTCGCCCCGGACGCGGCCGCCCAGACGCTCGCCGACGGGTCGGTGGCGGTGTTCACCGAGGTCCCGGGCTCGGGGACGGCGCCGCTCGGCGCCTCGGCACCGCCCGAGCCGGTCACGGTGGACGGGCGCGTCCTCGACAACGGCCTCGTCCGGGTGGAGGTCGACGCGGACGGCCTGCTGGCCTCCGTACGCGACCTCGTGGCCGATCGTGAGCTGCTCGCACCCGGTGCCCGCGGCAACCTGCTCCAGCTGCACACCGACCTGCCCAACCACTGGGACGCCTGGGACGTCGACCGGCACTACCGGCGGCGGCACACCGACCTCACCGACGCCGACTCCGTGACCGTGGTGGACGAGGGACCGCTGGTCGCCTCCGTGCGCGTGGACCGCTCGTTCGGCGGCTCCCGGATCACCCAGACGATCACGGTGACCGCCGGCAGCCCCGCCGTGCGGATCGACACCGAGATCGACTGGCACGAGCGGGAGAAGATCCTCAAGCTGGCGTTCCCGCTCGATGTGCACGCCGACCGGTCCGCGGCCGAGATCCAGTTCGGCCATGTGCACCGCCCGACGCACACCAACACGAGCTGGGACTCGGCCCGGTTCGAGATCTCCTGCCACCGCTGGATCCACCTCGCCGAGGCCGGCTACGGCATCGCCCTGGCCAACGACGCCACGTACGGCCACGACGTCACCCGCACGACCCGCGAGGACGGCGGCACGACGACGACCGCCCGCTACAGCCTCGTACGCGCGCCGCGCAGCCCCGACCCCGAGGCCGACCAGGGGCGGCACCGCATGTCGCACACCCTGCTGCCCGGGGCGACCGTCGCCGGCGCGGTGGCGGGCGGGTACGCGCTCAACCTGCCCCTGCGGGTGACCGCCGGCGGGTCCGGACCGGCGCCGCTGGTGTCCGTCGAGGGCGACGCGGCCTCCGTCGAGGCGGTCAAGCTGGCCGACGACCGGTCCGGTGACGTCGTCGTGCGCGTGTACGAGTCCCTCGGCGGGCGGGCGAGCACGCGGCTGCACACGTCGTTCCCGGTCGCCTCGGTAGAGGTCACCGACCTGCTGGAGCGGCCGCTGCCGGACCGGCCGGTGGCGCTCGACGGCGACGGGAGCGTCCCGCTCACCCTCCGCCCGTTCCAGGTGCTGACCCTGCGGCTGCGCCCGGCCGGATGACGACCGTACGCGTCGCGACGCTCAACCTCTGGGGCCGGCGCGGCCCCTGGAAGGACCGGCTCGGTCTGATCCAGGCCGAGCCGGCCCGGCTCTCGCCGGCCCTCGTCGGCCTGCAGGAGGTCATGCGCGACGAACGGTCGGGTTCGTGCCAGGCCGCGCCGATCGCCGCCGGGCTCGGGTACGAGGTCGCGTACGCGCCCGCCGCGCGGTTCGACGAAGGCGTCCTGGGCAACGCGCTGCTCAGCGGGCTGCCGATCCGCGAGCAGCGCGTCCTGCCGCTGCCCACCCCGCCGGGCGCCGAGGAGCGGGCGCTGCTGTACGCCGCCGTCGAGTCGGCCGCCGGCCTGCTCCCGGTGTTCGTCACCCATCTGGACTGGCAGGGCGATCACGGAGCGGCACGCCTCGCGCAGGTCCGGTTCATCGCCGCGCGGGCCGCCGAGCTCACCGGCGACCTGCCACCGGTGATCATGGGCGACTTCAACGCCGAGCCGGACGCCGACGAGATCCGCTATCTGCGGGGCCTGCACGTGGTGGACGGCGAGAGCGTGTGCTTCGCGGACGCGTGGATCCACGGCGGCGACGGGTCGGCGGGGGAGACGTTCTCCCGCGTCAACGACTACGCCCGCCGGGCCCGCGAGCCGTCGCGGCGTATCGACTACATCTTCACCGGCCGTACGGGCCTGCTCGGCGAGCCGCGCCACACCGAACTCGCCTTCGCCACGCCTACCGCAGGCGTGTGGCCCTCGGATCACTTCGGCCTGGTCAGCGACATCGTCATAGCGGCGGACTAATATTCGCGTTGACTTATATAAGCGGCTGCCGATAGCGTGGCCGCCGTGCACGCGTTCGACGTTCTCGGCGACCCGGTGCGCCGGCGGATCCTGGAGCTTCTCGCCGACGGTGAGAAGACCTCCGGTGCCGTCTGCGCGGTCATCCAGGAGGAGTTCGGCATCTCTCAGCCGGCGGTGTCACAGCACCTGCGGGTGCTGCGCGACGGAGGTTTCGCGACCGTGCGGCCCGAGGGGACCCGGCGACTCTACGCGGTGAACTCCGCCCCGCTGCGCGAGGTGGACGAGTGGCTCGACCGGTTCCGTCGCTACTGGACGCCGCACCTGGACGCGCTGGCCACCGAACTGGTCCGAGGCCGGCGCGAGCGCCGTCAGCCGAAGGAGAAGGAACAGTGATCGACGTCATCGAGCAGCTCAACAGCGTCACCCGCACCGTCGGCGACCGCGTCCTGGAGGCCGGCGAGGCCCGCGTCGTGACCCTCACCCGGACCTACGACGCCACCGTCGACGAGCTGTGGGACGCCTGCACGAACCCCGAGCGGATCCCGCGCTGGTTCCTGCCGATCTCCGGCGAGCTGAAGGAGGGCGGCCGATTCCAGTTCGAGGGCAACGCGGGCGGCACGATCGAGCGCTGTGCCCCGCCGGAGAGCTTCGCGACGACGTGGGAGTTCGCCGGCGGGCACAGCCGGATCGAGGTCCGCTTCGTCCCGGAGCCGGCGGGCGGCACCCGGTTCGAGCTCGAGCACACGATCCCGGTGGACGAGCACTGGACCGAGTTCGGCCCGGGCGCGGTCGGCATCGGATGGGAGATGGGGCTGCTCGGCCTCGACCTCCACCTGTCCTCGGGCGGAACCTTCGACCCGGCCGAGGGCGCAGCGTGGGCCGCCTCGGACGAGGCCCGGCGCTTCATGACCGTGAGCAGTGAGCGCTGGTGCGAGGCGCACATCGCCGGCGGCGCACCGGAAGAGGAGGCCCGCGGGGCGGCGGCCCGCACGACCGCCGCCTACACGGCCGTTCCCCCGCAGGAGTCCTGACCGCCGCTCACCCGTCGCGGCGGGTGAGCGACCAGGCACCGGCGCCCAGGGCCACCGCCGCGTACCCGCACAGCACCGCCAGCCCCGTCCAGGGCGACAGGTCGCCGGCCGCCGTCCGGGACACGCCGAGGGAGTCGCCGACGATGGCCAGCGGCACCCAGCGGACCGCCGCGGGCGCGACGGCGAGCAGCAGCTGCCCGGCGACGAAGACCACGCCGACGTACGTGGCGAGCGCGGCGGCCGAGTGACGGACGATCGCGCCCAGCCCGAGGCCGAACAACCCCATCAGCGCGATGCCCACGCCGGAGAGCACGACCGCGCGCAGCACGCCCGGCTGGCCGAGGCCCGGTGCGACCGGCCGGCCGTGCAGCGCGGCCCGGCCGGCGAGGAACGCGACGAACGCCGTCACCTCGCCGAGCACGAGCGTCACCAGGCCGAAGACCGTCGCCTTGGCGGCCAGCAGCAGCGGGCGGTCCGGCACCGCGGCGAGCGTCGCGCGGATCATCCCCGAGGAGTACTCGCCGGTCATCGTCAGCACGCCGAGGACACCGACCAGCAGCAGGCCGGGCGCGACGCCGGCGAGCACGTTGTTGGTCAGGTCGGCGGACGCGTCCTTGCTGTTCGCGCCCACCGCGACCCCGATCCCGGTGGCGCCGGCGACCGTGACCGCGAGCGTCCACCACGTCGAGCGCAGGGTCCGCAGTTTGATCCACTCCATCCGCGACGCGGCGGCGAAACGGTCGACGGTGGTGGTCATGACGTGCTCTCCTCACGGACGGGCCGGCCGCGGTGCTCGGCGGCGGCCGAGGTCAGGGTCGGGGACGCCTCCTCCAGGGAGCCGTACCGCGTGGACGGCTCCGCTGAGGTCCGGACGCGTTCATGGTCCCGGCGCGCGCCCGGTGGGCGCGATCGTGCGATCACGAGGATTCGGGGTTCGGTTTACCCCACCGGGTCCCGGACCGGAATCCACTCTCCTCGGTGATCGTCCGAGGTGGCCTGTGACCTGGCCCGAACCGGTCTCGGACGGACCTGTACGGCGGCTGGGCGCGGATTCACACTATGGCCGGGAACGCGCACCCCGCCGCGCGTGCCGGCGCATGAGGAGGACCACGTGAGACCACGGCGTCGTCGGATCGGAAGAGGAATCGGCGCGGTGATCGCGCTGGTCGCCGCCGCGCTGCTCGTCCCGGCCGCCGCACGGGCGGACACGGCCTCCGGCGAGACGCGTGCCCGGCAGGTGGCCCGGGCGCTGGGCGCGGTCCCCGGCACCGCCTGGCTGCTCGACCCCCGCTCGGACACCGTCGTCGTGCTCGCCGACCGTACGGTGACCGGCGCGCGGCTCGACCGGGTCGAGGCCGCGACCAGGCCCTACGGCGACGCCGTGCGGCTGCGGCGGATCGACGGCGTCCTCGGCCTGCGGCTGAGCGGCGGCGACCCGGTGACCGGCGGCGGATACCGCTGCACCGCGGGCGCCAACGTCACGGGCGGCGGCGCGTACTACTTCGTCACCGCCGGACACTGCGGAACGGCCGCGAGCACCTGGTACACCCTCGGCGGCGCCCTCATCGGCCCGACCGCCGGCACCAGCTTCCCGGGCAACGACTACTCGATCGTCCGCTACACCGGGAACGTGTCCCACGACGGCACGGTCGGCCAGCAGGACATCACCAGGGCCGGCAGCGCGTACGTCGGGGAGCACGTCTGCATGCGGGGCGGTACGACCGGCGTGCACTGCGGCACCGTACTGGCCCTGAACGCGACGGTGAACTACGCCGAGGGCACCCGGTGAACGGCCTGATCGAGACGAACCTCTGCGCCGAGCCGGGCGACAGCGGCGGCGCACTGTACGACGGCTCGACCCTGCTGGGCATCCTGTCCGGCGGCACCGGCGACTGCACCTCGGGCGGCGTCACGTTCTTCCAGCCGATCATCGAGATCCTCAACGCCTACGGCCTGGCCGTCTACTGACCAGCGAGCGATGTCCGCGAAGGTGTCCTCGTAGGTCTCTTCCACGATGAGCGAGAGCTTTACGGGGTACTCGCCGGCGGCGGTGAACGGCGCGACGTCGGGGTGCGGCCAACCAGGGTCGGCGGCGGCCGGCTTCCCGGAGGTCATGCGCAACGCGCCCGCCTGATGCGTCTCGACGACCACCTCGGCGCCGTGTTCGAGCCGGTACCGAGTCCCCTTGGCGAACAGGGGCTCAAGCGGTGCGGGCCGGAGCGGCCTCCAGGGCCGCTCGTCGGCGGAGAGCCCTTGCCCCAGAGCCTCCGGCCGGTCGCTCGCTCCGCGTCGGCGGACGCTCACGGCCGGCCGTTCAGGGCGATCCGGCCCTTGCGGTTGAGCCAGCGGCCGCCCGCGCGGAGGTGGGCGAGCCCGGCGCGCTGGAGCGAGGTCCGTGCCGTGAGCTCGTCCAGCGGTGTCGCGAGGGTGCCGAACACGAAGCGGAGGAAGTCCTCGGTGCCGTCCTCGCCGCCCGGCAGGAGCTCGAAGCGGCGCTGGAAGCGGAGGATGTTGGAGTCGGCGGGGAGGTACTCCGCGAGCGTCGGGTCCAGCAGCCACGAGCCGCACGTCACCTCGTCGTACGGCTCGTCCGGAAAGTGCCGGGGGAAGAACTCCCGTGCCCACGCGAACGACGTGTCGCACGCTCTCGGGGTGAGCGGCCCGGAGCGGGGGATGTGCAGCGCCAACGCCCGCGACTCCGGGGTCTGCCGCCGCTGGAACTGGAGCCGGCCCAGCTCGTAGATGCCGCCGCGGACGTGCAGGGTCAGCCACTGGAGCATCACGGGCCAGCCCTCGCCGTTCATGCGCCGGTCGATGGCGAGGTTGCGGCCGAGGTCGGCGAGCGTGGTCCACGAGACGTCGTCCGGGACGCCGTGCCGCGCGTGGTACGCGCGCACGTCGTTCAGCAGGGCGAGGTAGGCGTAGACGTAGAAGTGCCGCCAGGCGGGACCGCGGTCACGCGGCAGCGAGGGGCCCGGCACCAGCCACGCGGCCCCGCCCAGGTCCGCGCGCACGGCGGCGACGACCTTCCCGAGGAGCCAGCCGAGCTCGGGCGGCCAGTCGCCGGACGGCCAGCCCGCGAGGATCTCCGCGGCGTCCCGCGGGGCGACCGCGAGCCGGTCGAGCAGCGCCGGCGCCTCCGCGTACGGCGGCAGGCGCGGCTCGGGCGGCGTCTCGCCGTCCAGCCCGCGCACCCGGGCGGCCGCCTCCGGCGGCAGGTGGAGTCGCTCGGCGACCTCGCTGGGGTTCCGTCGGCTCGTCACCCGATTCATTATCCGCCGGGCCGGACCTCCGTCTCCGGGTTTCCGCCGGCGTTCAGAACCGGCTCCAGGAGGGACAGGTAGCGGCCCGCCCAGTCGCGGAACGTCCACGTCTCCGGCCACCAGCGCAGGTGGTTGCGCTGGAAGAACTCCCACAGCAGCGCGCGGTCCTGGAGCAGGTAGGTCGTCGCGCGCCGGCGGAACCCCGGCCGGGGCGGGCGCGCCGTCAGGTAGGCGCCGAGGAAGGCGCGGGCCAGGGAGGGGTCCTCGTCGAGATAGGAGCACGCCGTCCGCGCCAGGTCCGCCTCCGGGTCGCCGAAGTAGCACTCGACCAGGTCGAAGACGCCGCTGACCGTCCAGTCGGCGCCCTCGCCGGTCACCACGAGGTTGCCCTCCTTGTAGTCCTCCACGACGAGGCACGGCCGGAACGGCTCGGCCATCGCCTCGGCGCCGTCGGCGAGGAGCCCGCGTACCCAGGCCAGGTCGGCGGGGGTGGTGGCGCTCCCGTCGTGGCCGCGGGCCGTCTCCAGCCGGTGCGTGACGCGCTCGGCGACCCACCGGGCGTACGGGCCGGTCCACGGCCTGCGGGGCCCGGCGCTCCAGGTCGACTCGCCGGGCGCCTCCAGCGGCCCGGCCGCTCCGGTCTCGGCCGCGAACCGGCCCGGCCGGTCGCTCGTGACCGCGTGCATCGCCGCGAGGTTGGCGCCCAGCGCCCGCGCGATGCCGTGTTTCTCCGCGGTGCCCAGGCGGTCGCGGACCTCCGGGGCGGACGGCTGGAGACCGGGCATGCGCGGCATGATGACGTAGCTCCACCCGAACACGCCGGGGTCCGGGTCGATCCGGTACGGCGTCGGGACCGGCACCCGCGTCGCCCCGGCCAGCAGTTCGACGTGGAACCGTTCGGTGGCGAACTGGCCCGGGAACGACGGGTTGCCGCGCAGCACGTACTCGCCGCCGGTGCTGCGCAGGAAGAGGTTCTGCCCGAAGTGCCCGTGCGGGATCGGCTCGGCGTCGACGAGGCGGCCCAGCCGATGACGGTCGAGGGCGGCCTGGAGCTGCCGGTCCGTGATCCGCCCGAGGCGCTCGGAGTAGGTTCTCGGCGTCATGGGTCAGCCCTTCAGCGCGGTCTCGCCGACGTCGGCGGCCGGTTCGGTGGCAGGGGCGGCGGGCGCGGGCGGCGGCTCTCCGAGCCCGTACCAGCTCCGACGGATGAAGGCGCACAGGAGGGTCCCGTAGCTGACCGCCCAGAAGATCGAGCCGAGGTCGAGCCGGTGCCAGCCGGAGCGCGACAGCAGGTGGCGGGCGATGGCCGCGGCGAGCAGCACGACGAGGGCGATGTGCGGCGCCACCTCCTTGAGGTACAGCCCGGCCCGCCGGTCCTTGCGGGTGACCCGGTACGCCGGCTTGCGGCGCGGCCCGTACCGCAGCGCGCGCAGGCAGGCGGAGATGTAGACGAACATCAGCCCCACCCACATCTGCTTGGCCCGCACGACCTCGCGCCAGGACGTGCCGTTGCCCAGCACGTACATGTACACCGCAAGCAGCGTGACGTACCCGGCCGAGTAGACGACGTGCGCGACGACGTGCTGGGAGAACATGCGCACGTCGAACAGCAGGCAGCACGCCGGGGTGAGGATCAGCACGAGCGTCGGCACGCTCGACAGGTAGAACAGCCCGACCTCCAGGAACTGCAGCCGCTGCCGGAACGACAGGCCGCGCGCGGTCAGCGGCGACTTCCAGAAGAAGATCCTCATGGTGTCCATCGCCCAGGTGCCGAGCTGCTTGCGGACGTTGGGCAGGTCCTCGGGCGCGACCTGGCCGACCGCCCCGTCGATCGGCAGGTACGCCCCGAGCAGGCCGTGCTGGAGCGCGAGGTAGCCGGAGTACAGGTCCTCGACCAGGTTCCAGGTGGGAAAGCCGCCGATCGTCTCGAGGCCCGACCGCCGCCACACGAGCCCGCTGCCGCAGGGGAACGCCGCCCCGGCCGCGGCCCGCGAGAGCATGATGCCCCGGTAGAAGAACCGGCGCCGGTTGCCGAACGGGTCGCCGGGGCTCACGTGCGCGTCCTTGACGGTCTGCACGTACGCGATGCCCGGATGGCGGACGAGGTGCCCGACCGTGTGCCGCAGGAAGTCCGGGTCGCCCACGAGATCGTCGGCGTCACGGGTCTCGACGAACTCGACCTCCGGGTACGCGCGGACGACGAAGTCCAGCATGGAGTTGAGGTTGCCGTCCTTGGCGTCGCCCCGTCGCTCCGGCGTGTGCCGGCGTGGCGGACGGTGGTAGTGCAGCGGCGCGGTCGGGAAGCGCCGTCGCAGGTCCTCCACCATCGCCCGTACGGCGGGGCGGTGCCCGTCGTCGCCGATCACCACGACGAGGCGGTCGTGGCGCCACCGCTGGGTGAGCACGCTCTCCAGGGTCCGCCGCACCATCGCCGGGGGCTCGTTGTAGGTGGGCACGAGCACGGCGACGTACGGTTCGGCGAGGTCGGGCGGCGCGGCGACGGCGAGCGGCAGCCGGTTCCAGTTGTCGTACACGGTGACGAACAGCAGGCCGATGAGGAAGGCGTTCGCCAGCAGGAAGGGAAGCGACACCCACAGGTCGCGAACGGTGAGGTCGGCGACGATCCAGCCCGCGTAGATCAGCGACGCCACGATGAGCGTGACACCGGTCCCCTTGCGAATGCTGTTGCTTTCCCACGATTTGCCCGGCATCAGCGAATGAGACGTGAATCGCCGCCCGACGGTTCCCGTGGCCGGAGGAGGAAACCGATTCCGCTCGACGCGCCCTGCCCGGTTCGCGATGATGACCCGGACACGCGACGACTAGGGAGGCATCGTGACGGGTTCGGCGCCGACTTCGGAGCTCAGCGGCTGGAAGAGTGCCCCGTTCACCGGGGCCGGGATCACGCATGACGTGTACGAGAAGGGCGACGGACCCGGTGTCGTGCTCGTCCCGGAGGTCCCAGGCATCTCGCCCGAGGTACTCGGCCTGGCCGATCACCTGGTCGAACAGGGATTCACGGTCGCCATCCCGTCGCTGTTCGGCACGCCGGGCCGGCCGGTCACCGGCCCGTACTCCGCCGGGACGATCGCCCGGCTCTGCGTGTCGGCCGAGTTCCGCGCCTTCGCGACCAACGCCCACCGGCCCGTCGCGGACTACCTGCGTGAACTCGCCCGCGATCTCGCGGCCCGCACGCCGGGTCCCGGCGTCGGCGTCATCGGCATGTGCTTCACCGGCGGGTTCGCCCTGGCGACCGCCGTGGACGAGGTCGTGCTGGCCTCGGTGCTCAGCCAGCCGGCGGTGCCCTTCCCGGTCAGCGGCGCCCGCCGGCGCGATCCGGGGCTCTCCCAGGACGAACTCGCCACCGTGGCCGACCGTACGACCGGATCCGGCCTGTGCCTGCTCGGGCTGCGCTTCAGCGCCGACCGCATGTGCCCGCCGGACCGCTTCGCGACCTTGCGGGAGCGTCTCGGTGACGCGTTCGAGATCATCGAGCTGGACTCCTCGCCGGGCAACGCCGGCGGCTTCGGCCGGGCGGCGCACTCGGTGCTGACCGCCGAGGTGCGCGAGGAGCCCGGCCACCCGGCCCTCGCCGCCCGCGAGCGGGTCGTGGAGTTCCTGCGCGAGCGGCTCATCCCGGGCTGAGCCGGTCCGTCAGCCGGGCAGCGGCCGGATCAGCGGGTCGAGGCTCGCGCGCGTCGGCGACGGTGATGAAGTCCGGCTCCGCGATCCGCCGCACCTCGGTCAGGTCGGCATGCTCGTAGAAGTGCCCGCCGACATCCGCGGCGGTAGTTCTGTCAGCTTCTCGTGTGAAGCTTCGAGCTTGCAGGTAGGGCCTCGCTGGCTGTGAGGTTGCCTCCCGCGTCTTGGCCATCAGACCTATGAGCTGGTGGCCGGGACGCGTGACTTACGCCCCGCGTTCCACACGGTCTCGCCTCGCTGGGCGATGTTGTGGGAAGCGTTCCGGTCCGCGTGCGCAACGACGCCGCAGCCCCGGCAAATGAAATGTCTCTGGTCCACGCGGCTCTTTTCGTCCGTGTGGCCGCACTCGCAGCATGTTTGGGAGGTGTGCCGGGGATCGACGAAGACCACGGGCACACCAGCTCTGCGGGCCTTGTAGACGATGAACTCCCCGAGTTGGGCGAAGGCCCAGGAGTGGAAGGTGACCCGTTGGGGCCTGCGGAGCCGTACCCGGTCGCGGATTCCCTTGAGTTTTTCGAGAGAGATTCCTCGCCCGGTGCGTTCAGCCTCGGTCACGATCCTCTTGGAGATGCAGTGGTTGATGTCCCTGGCCCGCCGTGCTTCCTTGCGGGAACGCTTCTTCAGGAGCCGCTTCGCGGACTTGGTGCCCTTCTTCTGGAGCCTGGCCCGCAAGCGCTGCTGCCGTCTGCGGTAGCGGTTGAGCTCGCGTCCGGCGGCCTTGTAGCCGCTGCTGGTGGTGGCGATGTTCTCGATGCCGAGGTCTACGCCGATGAACTCGTCCGGCTCGTACATCTCCGGCTCGGGCACCTCGCAGGTGGCGATGAGATACCACGCGCCGTCACGACACAGCAGATCAGCCTCGCCCTTGCGGTACGCAGCGAGGGTCTTCAATGCCCCAGGGGAACAGACGAACGGTATGCCCTTCATGCGCCCCTGCCGAGTCGTAATTGCTACCGTCTGGGCGTCGATGTCCCAGCCCATGTTGCGGTGGTCGTACGCCTGCGCCGCATCAGCACGGAAGATGATCGGCTTGGACTCGGCTTTGCGGCGCCGCTTGGAGTTCCCCGGCCCGAGGTTCCCGGCCTTGATATTGGCGCGCAGCGTCGTGTAGGCGTCCACGACCTTCTTGATGAGCTGCTGCGCGGCGGCAGACTTGATGCCCCGTTCACGCAGCCCGGCATACACCAGCTTCCGCAGTGCATGCTCACGCACCGTCAGCCCGAAATGCTCATAGGCGACTTCAGGCACCCAATTGGCGCCCTCGTTGCACCCATAAAGCTCATCACCCAAAGCCGTCGCCACCTCGGCGGTCGGCCGGAGTTTCACGGACACAACGATTTTCACGAACGCGACCATGGCATTGCGCCGCGTAACCTTGTTTTTACTCGGAGATATCGGCCTCGCATCTTCGACGACGCCATGTCTCATCCGCTGGGAACTGGAAGTCCATCGGCCGCATCAACCCGAACTGAGCCCGGACGGACGGGGCGGGGGCGTCCCAACACTCGCATGAAGTCTCCTCACAGCGACACGGCACGGGGACCGTCCGGCTCCACGGTTTGCAACAGTCCCCATACGAAATGGGCGACGTACGAGCGCGCGGCGGCGTTCTCGCCCGGAGCCGTGAAGCCCACCTGCCACCGGCTCGGCACCGTGTCGGCCTGGTGGCGGGCCGGCGGGAAGCGCTCCGCCACGTCGGAGACGACACACGACCACGGCGTCAGGTCCGCGACGCCGTCGATCCGCGGTCCCGGAGCCCCTTCCGGCCGGACCAGCCACTCGTGCAGCACCGACCCGCCGGGCCCGATGAGGGCCTCGAACCGCAGATCGGGCCAGAGCGGCAGGTCCCACCAGTCCGTACGGCAGGTCACGTCGCCCACCGTCCGCTCGGCGCCGTCGGCGGGCGGCCCGAGCACGAGGCGCAGCCGGCGCTCACCGCCGGGAAAGGCCCGCGACCGCAGGATCCGCTGCCAGCGGGCGTTCACCTGTCGCATCTCGGTGCGCGAGGCCCCCAGCGAACGCATCGCCCCGGCCACCAGGTCGGGCTGGTAGTCGGCCATGCGCCGCAGCAGCACGAGCTGGAACTCCCGGCGGGCGAACCCCTTCATGACCGTCCATCAAACCATCGTGTGTTCCAGGAGGAGTTCGGCGACCCGGCGGGGGAGGCCGGGGGAGAGGAACGTGTGCCCCATGCCCGGAACCGTCCGCAGCCGGGCGCCGGGGATCTGGGCGGCGAGCGCCTCGCCGTGCGGCAGTGGCCGGAGCGGGTCCTCGGTACCGTGCACGACCAGTGTCGGCGCCGTGATCGACGACAGCGGGACGCGCCGGTCGTCGGTCATCCGCCGGGAGGCCAGGTCGTGGTTGGCCGCCGCGGCGGGGTCGCCGGCACTGTCGTAGGAGTCGGCCACGAGCCGCCGGGCGGCCGGCTCGTCGAAGGGCAGCACGTCGCCGTTCAGCACGCGCCAGGTCTCCAGGTCCGCGGCGATGCGCTCTTCGCGGGTCGTGCGCGGCATCCGAGCCTTCCGGGCCAGGTGCTCCAGGAACCGGGGCGCGGGCGGCGGCAGGTCGTCGGGGTCGGGCGTCTGCCCGGCCAGCGCGCGTGCCCAGGCCGGACCGGCGTCCGCGCCCATCGGGCCCGACATGATCGCGGTCAGCGTACGGACCCGGTCGGGGCGGTGCACGGCGAGCCACTGGGCGATCGCGCCGCCGAGGGAGGCCCCCACGACGTGCGCGGCGGTGACGCCGTGCCCGTCGAGCACGGCGACGGCGTCGGCGGCCAGGTCCGCCAGCGTGTACGGGTGCGTGGCGAAGTCCACGCAGTCGGACCGGCCCGTGTCCCGGTGGTCGAAGCGGAGCACCTGGTGTCCGCCGCCGACGAGCGTCTCCACGAGTTCCGCGGGCCAGCCGATCGCCGGTGTGGCGGTCCCCATGATCAGCAGTATCGCCGGATCCTCCGGAGCGCCGGACCGTTCGGTCCACAGGCGCAGCCCGGCCGAGGTGACGAAGGTCCTTTCCGTGGAATTCATGGCCGCGAATATAGCGGACCAAATTGATTTTCGCATTTCCCGTTAATGGTCGCTTAAATGCGATTCTTTTGGTATAATGTAGGTGTCGGGAGCAGGTCACTCCCGAGACGGGTGTTCTTTCCGCGCACGTGGCGATCTATGGTGAGCGCATGCCGAAGTCGCAGGTCCTGGAGGTCGCCGGGCGTGAGGTGACGGTCACCAACCCGGGCAAGGTGGTCTTCCCCTCCGGCGGTCACACGAAGCTGGACCTCGTTCGCTACTACCTCTCCGTCGCCGACGGCGCGCTGCGCGGCGTCGCGGGCCGGCCGATGATCCTCAAGCGTTTCGTCAAGGGGATCGACGAGGAGGCCTTCTTCCAGAAGCGCGCCCCGGCCACGCGGCCGGACTGGATCGAGGTGGCGCGGCTCCAGTACGCGTCGGGCCGGTCGGCCGACGAGGTCGTCGTCCGGGACGCCGCGCAGCTCGCCTGGGTGGTGAACCTCGGCTGCGTCGACCTCAACCCGCACCCGGTGCTCGCGGAGGACCTCGACCACCCCGACGAACTGCGGATCGACCTCGATCCGGTGCCCGGCGTCCCGTGGGGACAGATCGTGGAGGTCGCCCTGGTCGCCAAGGAGGTACTGGAGGACCACGGCCTGACCGCGTGGCCCAAGACGTCCGGCTCGCGCGGATTCCACATCTACACGCGCATCGATCCCCGGTGGCCCTACCGCGACGTACGGCTCGCCGCCGAGACCGTCGCCCGCGAGGTGGAGAACCGCGCCCCCGCCCTGGCCACCAGCCACTGGTGGAAGGAGGAGCGGCAGGGCGTCTTCGTCGACTTCAACCAGAACGCCAAGGACCGCACGGTCGCCTCGGCCTACTCCGTACGGCCGACCGGGGACGCTCGTGTGTCCACCCCGCTCACCTGGGATGAGGTGCCCGGCTGCCGTCCCGGGGAGTACACCATGACCACGGTCCCCGGACGGTACGCGTCCATCGGCGACCCCTGGGCGGACATGGAAGGCACCGCGGGCTCCCTGGAACCGCTGCTGGAGCTGGCCGAACGCCTGGGCCCGGCGGAGAAGCCCCCGAAGGGCAAGGGCCGCCGGCAGCCGACGATGCCCCTCATCGAAATCGCCCGCGCCCGTACCAAGGACGAGGCACTGGCGGCGCTGGACCGCTGGAAGGCCCGCCACCCCGATGTGGTGCGCCGTCTGGAGGCCGCCGACATCCTGACCGATGGGATGCGCGGCCGCAGCTCGGTCTGGTACCGCATCCGGATCAACCTCCAGCACGTCCCCGAGAACGAACGCCCACCGCAGGAACCACTGGAGATCGACTACGACCCGTGGTCCGGCTGAACGTATGACCACTTCAGCCGGGCGGATCGAGGCGGACCGGTACGCCGTTGAGGTGGGCCATGCCGGCCAGGGGTTCCAGGTCGGCGGGGTCGGAGGAGGTCAGCAGGTTGACGTTGGCGCCGCCGGCCTGGTTGGCGCGTCGCCAGCCGCCGCCTCGGTGGCCCCAGCCGTGCGGGACCGCCACCGTCCCGGGCATGACCTCGTCGGTGACCGTCACGGGTAGCTCGATCGTGCCGTACGGCGAGGTGATCCGGCACGCCCGGCCGTCGGTGAGGCCGTGCTCGGCCGCGTCCGCCGGGTGGATCCGTGCCGTGTGCGTCCGGTCGCCGCGCATCAGCGTCGCGGAGTTGTGCATCCAGGAGTTCTGTGACCGCAGCTCGCGCAGCCCGATCAGGCGCAGCGGGTAGGCCGGGTCCTCCTCCGCGCCGAGCCGTGCGTACTCCGCGAGGATCTCCGGCGGGTCCAGCCGTACGCGCCGGTCGCGGTGGCGTACCACCGACCGCAGCACTCCCGTCCGTACGTGGTCGGCGAGGACCACGCCGTGCGGACGCCGCCGCAGCGCCCGCAGGCTGAGGCCGCCCCGCCGCAGCCCGAACAGGTCGCCGCCCGGGCCCAGCCGGACCGCCAGATCCAGCAGGAACACCGGCGACGGCGACGGGAGGCGGCGCAGCGCCGGGCCCAGGATCCGGCTCAGCGGGCGCGGGACGAAGGGCAGCAGCCCGGCCCGGCGGGCGATCGCGTCGATGATCTGCCATTCCTGCCGTGCCTCGCCGTACGGCCGCAGTACCGGCTCGGTGAACTGCGCGAACGGGGTGGTGAACAGGCCGAGGTTCGCCACCGGCAGGTCCTCGCGCTCCAGGAAGGTCGCCGCCGGCAGCACGTAGTCGGCGTGCCGGTTGGTGTCATTGACGTACAGGTCGATCGAGACGAACAGCTCCAGCCCGGACAGGGCGGCCGACAGCTCGTCGCCGTCCGGCACCGAGACGACCGGGTTCCCGGCCGAGACGAACAGCGCCCGCACCCGGCCCGCGCCCGGCGTGGTGATCTCCTTGGCCATCAGCGCCGCCGGGAAACTGCCGAGCACGTCGGGCAGGCCGCCCACGCGGGAGCGCCGCTTGGCGTACGAGGCGAGGCCGAAGCGGTCGGCGAGCCGTTCGATCCCGAGCGGTGAGGAGCCGAACACCGCGCCGCCGGGCCGGTCGAGGTTCCCGGTCACGACGTTCAGCGCGTCGAGCAGGTACGCCACCAGCGTCCCGTGCCGGCCCAGACACGAGCCGGTGCGTCCGTACGCCACCGCGCTGCCCGCCCGGGCCAGGTCGCGGGCCAGCCGGCGTACGACGTCGGGCGGCACGCCGGTACGGCCCTCGGTGGACTCCGGCGGATGGCCGGCGGCCATGGTGCGCAGCTCGTCCAGGCCCCGCGCCTGCCGGGCGATGGCCGCGCCGTCCTCCAGCCCCTCCGCGAAGATCACGTGCAGCAGGGACAACAGCAGCCAGGCGTCGCCGTCCGGCCGTACCGGCAGGTGTTCGAAGGCGCGTGCCGTCTCCGACCGGCGCGGATCGACGACGACCACCCGGCCGCCGCGCCGCGTGATCTCTCGCAACCGGTCCCGGATCCGCGGCGCGCTGACGGCGCTGCCGTGGGAGACCAGCGGATTGGCGCCGACGATCAGCAGGAACTCGGTGCGGGCCAGGTCCGGGATGGGCACGCGGGTCAGCGAGCCGTAGAGCAGACGGCTCGCGACGAACCGGTTGTTGATGTCCTGCGAGCCGGCCGTGAACAGGTTCGGACCGCCGACCGCGGTCATGAACCCTTGGAGCCACAGCGCGTGGGAGTAGGAGAACGCGCCGGGGTTGCCGAAGTACCAGCCGACCGCCGGGCCGCCATGGTCGCGCAGGATCCGCCGCAGCCGCCGGCCGATGTCGCCGAGCGCGTCGTCCCAGCTCACCGGTTCGAACCCGGAGCCGTCCGGGCGACGGCGCAACGGGCGAAGTACGCGATCCGGGTCATTCTGCACGTCGGTCATGGCAATGCCCTTGGGGCAGGCGAAACCGCGCGACAGCGGGTGCCGGTCGTCGGGCCGCAGCCGGACCAGCCGGTCGTCCTCCACCGTGGCGATCAGACCGCACAGCGGCTCACAGATCCGGCAGTACGTGACCCGTTCCTCGGTGGCCATACCCGCATTGTAAGTAACCACTTTTGAAGGGCATTTGTCCGGTGGCGGCGTATCCGCGGGCCGGGACGGGGAAGAGAAGCGGTAGCCGCCCCGATCGGCCGCGTGGCCGGGCCGCCGCCCGGTCGCGTAGCCCGCGATGACTGTGGATCGCGCAGTTTTACCAGGCCGGTGACCCGCCGCCCTGGCAGGACCGCGTTTTCTGGAGGGGCGTTGACGGCCGACCGGTTCTCCCGGCGTGACTTCGGCAGGCTCGCGGGCTTCGCGGGGGCGGCCGCCGTCTTAACCGCCCGGCCGGGTACGGCGCGAGCCACCGTACGGACCGGCGCGACCCTGCCCGCCGGGGGCAGGGACCTCTGGCGCGTCACCGGGCCGATGCTGCGCGGCCTGGAGGACTTCGACGACACCGTCAGGGCCTTCATGCAGGAGCGCTCCATCCCGTGCGGCTCGCTCGCCGTGGCGCGCGGCGGCCGGCTGTTGCTGGCGCGCGGCTACAGCTGGGGCGCCCGCGCGACTCGGGACACCGGGCCGGCCTCCCTGTTCCGTACCGCGAGCGTCAGCAAGCCGGTCACCGCCGCCGCCGTCCTGCGGCTCATTCAGGACGGCCGGCTGCGGCCGTCCGACCGGATGACGGACCTGCTCAAGGTCGGCGCGCCGGCCGACCCGCGCCTCGCGGAGGTCACCGTCGCGCGACTGCTCCGACACCTCGGCGGCTGGGACCGCGAGGTGTCGGGCGACCCGATGTTCGAGGACGCGGCGATCGCCAAGGCGCTCGGGCGGCCGCTGCCGATCGGCCAGGACGACATCGTCCGGTACGTCACGGCGCGGCCCCTCGACCACGCGCCGGGCACGGCGTTCGCCTACAGCAACTACGGCTACCTGCTCCTCGGCCGGATCATCGAGAAGGTCACCGGACGGCCGTACGCGGCGTACGTGCGGGACGCCGTGCTGGCCCCGCTCGGGATCACGCGGATGCGGCTCGGCCGTACCCTGCTGCCCGCGGCCGGCGAGGTGCCCTACTACTCCCAGTACAAGGGCACGACCGTGATGGACCCCTCGGGCGCGCAGGTGGCCGCCCCCTACGGCACCTTCAACCAGGAGAACAACGCGTTCAACTGCGGATGGCTGGCCACGGCGGTGGACCTGGTGCGGCTCGCGCGGGTGTACGACGGCGTGACCCCGGTACTGTCCGCGGCGTCGGTGGCCCAGGCGCTCGCGGTGCCCGAGACGGGCGCCGCCCGTGGCCGGTACTACGCCTGCGGCTGGCATGTGCGGCGGACCGACCGCGGCCCCGTCACCTGGCACAGCGGCAGCCTGCCGGGCACCCACACCCTGCTGGTCCGCCGCTTCGACGGCCTGACCTGGGCGGTCATGTTCGACCAGCGGGACGACCCGTCGGGTGAGCCCTATCGCGACATCGACACGGCCCTGCACGACACGGCGGACGACATGCCGGACTGGCCGTCCGGCGACGTCACCGGCACGCGCCTCTGACCGCGCCGCTCGTCCCGGACCGATGGACCGCCCGGGATCCGTGCGGGGCCGCCGAGGAGGCCCGGCGGTTACGCGGCGTAGGTGCGCAGGACGTTCAGCGCGGCGGCGCCGTACGGGCCGGTGGTGCGCAGCCCGGACTCGGCCGGGCTCAGCCGCTGGGCCGCGACGCGGCAGAACGCCCCGGCGGGCCCGGTGATGGCCGACTCCGCGTCGTCCGGGCCGTACCGCCACACGCTCGTGCCGTCCGGGGCGGTCAGCGCGCACGACACCGGATGGTCGCCGGCTCCGGTCAGGGCCAGGGCGTACGGCAGCGTACGGTGGGCCAGCCAGGCGATGTGACGCAGCCGCTCGGTGTCGGGGAAGGGCAGGCCCAGCGGACCGGTGATGTCGAGGCCGTGCGCCCAGTGTTCGGCCAGCCGGGTGGTCGCGAGCGTGGCCGGTTTCAGCGGTGCCTCCACCCACGGCAGCGGGCGCCCCGGATCGGCCGACCGCAGGGCGGCGACCGCGGCGCGCCGTGCCTCGCGCCACCGGCGGAACACCTGCTCCGGCGCCGTGCGCTCCGCGCGTACGAGACGGTCCATCGTCTCGTCCACCGACAACCCCTCCGACGGGCGGATCGCCTCGCCCGCGCCGACCGCCGAGGCCGACACGCCCTCCTCGGACTGGGCGAGGTGGAGCACGACGTCCGCGACGGTCCACCCCTCGGCGCCGGACGGCGAGGCCCACTGCGCCTCGTCCAGGCCGGCCAGGATGTCCTCCAGCCGGTCCTGCTCGGCGGTCAGATCATCGAAAATCGTCATGGATCCTCCTTGGCGCGGCGGGCGCGGGCCCGGCGTTTGCCCTCGTGCATCGCCTGGACGCGGGCGACCGGGATCGTGCGCCCCTCCTCGACCAGGCCCGGGTCGAGCGGGCGGGGCTCGGGCATCTCCTCCGCCCACGGGTCCCGGTCCGCGACCAGGCCGGGCACCGTACGGATGGTGAAGTCGGCCGGCGTCACCGCGTCCAGGTCGTCCCAGGACACGGGGAAGGACACCGGCGCACCGGGCCGCACGCGCGGGCTGTAGGCCGCCACCACGGTCGTCGCGCCGCCGGAGCGGGTCGAGTCAAGGAACACCTTGCCCGCGCGGTCCTCGCGGATGAAGGCGGTGGTGGCGAGGCCGGGGTCGAGGCGTTCGGCCCGCGCCGCGACCGCGCGGGTCGCGGCGGCGACCTCCTCGTGCGGCGCCTCCGTGATCGGCACGAACACGTGAAGGCCCTTCGCGCCGCTGGTCTTGACGGCACCCGCCATGCCCACGTCCGCCAGCACCTCGCGTACGAGCCGCGCGGCGCCGGCGGCCTCGGCGAACGCGCCGCCGTCCGGCGGGTCGATGTCGAGGACGAGGTGGGTGGCGTGCGCCCGGTCGTCGGCGCGGATCAGCGCGGGGTGGTACTCCACCGCCCGCTGGTTGGCGAACCACAGCAGCGTACGGCGGTCGTCGCACAGCGCGTAGGACACCTTGCGCCGGGACGTCTCGGCCCACAGCGTGACCGTGGCCACCCACGGCGGCGCGTACTTGGGCACGTTCTTCTGCATGAAGGGGTCCTGGCCGCGCAGCACGCGGACCACCGAGAGCGGCCGGCCGCGCAGCGCGGGCAGGATCCGGTCGCGTACCGCGTCGAGGTAGTCGACCAGGTCGCGCTTGGTGGCGTCCGCGCCCGCGAACAGCGGCTGATCGAGGTTCGTCAGGGACACCCCGTCCCGCGTCTCGCCCGCGCCGCTCATCCGCTCACCTTCGCGGGCGCCGGGACGCCGGGTCAAGTCCCGTACGCCCACGGCCGGGTGAGCGGAGGGATCGCGGGCGGTCGCGGTCGGTCCGCGCAGAAGGTCAGCCGGCCTGCTCCGGCTCGGCCTGCGCGTGTCGCCGGCGGCGTCCGGAGTACAGGTAGTTCTTCGGCCGGCGCAGGGCGGTGAACGCCCAGGCCATGTTGGGTTCGAGGGCCCAGTGCATGAGCCAGCGCACCGGTGGCGTGCACAGCAGCGTCGCCAGCAGCGCGCCGGCCGCCCCGGCCGCCACCACGCCCGGCACCGTGTGCAGGAACGCGAAGTGGTACCAGCCGTAGTAGTCCGCGAGCTTGGTCGCGAAGCCGTGGAGCAGGTAGGCGTACAACGTGGCCGACCCGAGCGAGGTGAACCAGTGCTGTCGCCGCGGCACGAGCGTCAGGAACGCCAAGACCAGCACGGTCGCCGCCACGAGGAGGCCGAGCCGCATGCCCGTCCCGACGAGGTTGTTCACGTGGAGCTTCGGGTTGCCGCTGCGCCAGTACACCCACTCGGTCGCCATGTGCCGGTCGACGAAGAGGTAGGTGACGGCGAACCCGCCGGCCATGGTCAGCGCGCCGAGGACGGCGGCCCAGCCCTTCTTGAGGATCTCGAAGTGCTGCGGCTTGAGGAAGAGGCCGAGGACGTAGAAGGGCACCAGTCCGAAGACGCGGTTCATCTCCAGGGTGCCGGGCAGCTGGCTCATCCCCGAGAGCAGGCTGATCACGACGGCGACCGCGATGGGGAAGCGGATCTGCTGCCAGACCGGCGTGGACAGCCGCCAGGCGAACAGCGCCATCAGGAACCAGGTGAGGTAGTACGGGTCGAGCAGGCTGAGTTCGAACTTCGAGTGCCCCACCGCCCAGTGGTAGGTGGAGTACGCCGTCTCGAACACGAAGTAGGGCACGGCCACGTTGGTGAGCAGCTTGCGCGCCTTCCCGCCCGCGAAGGTGAACCGCCGCGTGAAGTAGCCGGTGATGACGATGAACACCGGCATGTGGAAGGTGTAGACGAACAGGTAGAGCGCGTGCGCGAAGTGGACGTCGCGGAGGTTCTGGATGATGTGACCCGCGACGACGAGCAGGATCGCGAAGAACTTGGCGTTGTCGAAGAACGGGTCGCGCTGTCGCGGCTTGCGGGCGGGCTCCGCGGCGGCCGGCTCCGTGACCGGCTCCGCGAGTGACGACGGCGCCGGCAGGGCGGCCGGAGGCCGCGGGAGCGGCTCGAACGCCGATGACTGGGGGGTGCTCATCACGATCTACTTCGGTCGTCCGCTTCATCGATCCCGGCGGCTCCAGGACCGAACTGGCGTCGCCGACCTTACCCACTCCGGTCGCCCCGGCGAACCGGACTTGGCGAACTCTCAGGGACCAATCGGGAACTCGCGGTGCACGACGGGCAGGGGGTTCGGGGTCCGGCGAGGCTCGGGGGCGATCTCGCGTGGGCCGTCGCCACGGCCGGACCTGGGCCCTCGCGTGAGCCCGCGCGCGGAAGGACCGTCGGCGCTCGGGGCGGGCCCGCTCATGGCTAGAGTTGGATCCACAAGACGATCTCGGTGGCCAGGGGGACCGTGTGGGGGAGGACAACGGCGACGACCGGCCCGTGGTGGCCGACATCCGGGAGGCCATCCTCACCGGCGAGTTCGTCCCGAACCAGCGCCTGGTCGAGGCGGACCTGTCCGAGCGCTTCGCCGCGAGCCGCGCCAGGGTCCGTGCGGCGCTGCTCGAACTGACCAACGAGGGACTGGTCGAGCGGGTGCAGAACCGCGGCGCCCGCGTCCGCGCCGTACGCCTCGAAGAGGCGATCGAGATCTCCGAGGTGCGCATGGTGGTGGAGGGCCTGTGCGCCGCGAAGGCCGCCACCCGGATCACCGAGTCCGAGTCGGAGGAGCTGGAGGAGATCGGCGAGAAGATGCGTGAGGCCGTCGCGTCCGGCGACGTGCTCGGCTACTCGCGCCTGAACGAACGCCTCCACCGCCGGATCCGCGAGATCAGCGGCCAGCACACCGCCGCGACCGTACTCGAACGCCTGCGTGCCCAGAACGTCCGCCACCAGTTCCGCCTGGCGATGCACCCGGGCCGCCCGACGGTCTCCCTGCCCGAACACCTCGCCATCATCGACGCGATCCGCGCCCACGACGCGGAGGCCGCCGAAGCCGCCGCCCGCGCCCACCTGCGCAGCGTGATCCGCACTCTTCCCGAGGCCGCCCGCCGGCACGCCGAGCCCGCGTAGCCCGCGGGACCCCGCGACGGGAGCGTCCGGCGGCCGTCCGGATCAGGGTCGGCGGGCGTCCTCGGCGACGGCTGAGGGTCCCGACGCCGCGCCGGAGAGGTCACCGTTCGGGATCTTCGGCCGAGGGGGAGCGCCGGTCGTACGAGAGGCGTGCCGACCACTGCCGCACCAGGCGTGACATCGCCTCGGCGCGCCGCTGCCGGCGGAACTCGACGCGTCCGGCGACCCACAGGCAGAAGGCCGCCAGCGGAAGCTCGCCGCAGAAGGCGAAGAGCAGCGCGATCGCCAGCTCGCGGTGGCTGTCGGCCGTCACCACGTCGAACCAGGCGTCGACCAGCAGCAGGGTGCCGGTCATCGCGGCGCTCAGCTCGATGTGCTCGCGCCCCTTCTGCGCGAGCCAGCCGGTGCGGATCAGCATCCCGCACAGGGCGAGATCGAAACCGATCCAGGACGCCCCGTAGTGCGCCGCCTCGTGTCGTGTCGGCAGGATGAAGACGAGTCCGGCGACCCACGGCAGCATGAGCAGGCCGACGGCGATGATCAGCCAGCCGATCCAGCGCGGCACCACGGGGGCGGGCCGCAGCGCGCGGGTGAGCGCGCCCTCCATCCGCTCCGTACGGGGTGTCTCGGGCGGCTCGACGGCGTGGGCGGACTCCGTGGAGTGGTCGATGGGCAGCTCCGCCGCGGGGCTCTCGGGCGCGCACGCCGGAGGGTCCGGGCGCCGATCGTCCTCGGAACGGGGGATGTGGGCCATGTCTCTATATTCAGGGCACGGATCGGGTAGTGGGACCTTCCCCGGAGCGGATAGCGGAGCATCCGGGTCGTCACGTTCGCGAGCATGGAGGTTCACCGTGCGTAGTTTCGGTGTCGAGGAGGAGATGCTGCTCGTCGATCCCGGCAGCGGCGCCACGGTGGCGCTCGCCGAGGTCGTCACCGGCGGCGCCGAGGGCGGGCCGGAGGCCGAGCTGCAACGCCAGCAGGTCGAGACCGACACCGCCCCGTGCACGACGCTCGACGAGCTGGCCGGCCAGCTGCGTGCCCGCCGCCGGGCCGCCGCGGACGCCGCCGGGCGCGAGAACTGCCAGGTCGTCGCGCTGGCCACCTCGCCGCTGGCGGTGTACCCGTCGACCATGCCGAAGGAGCGTTACCTGCGGATGGCCAAGGAGTACGCCCTCACCGCGCAGGAACAGCTCACCTGCGGCTGTCACGTCCACGTACGGGTGGAGTCCGAGGACGAGGGCGTCGCGGTGCTGGACCGGATCCGCCCGTGGCTGGCGGTGCTGCTCGGGATGACCGCCAACTCCCCCTTCTGGCAGGGCCACGACAGCGGGTACGCCAGCTACCGGCAGCAGGTCTGGGGACGCTGGCCGTCCGCGGGCCCGGCCGAGCTGTTCGGCACGCCGAAGACCTACCACGAGACCGTCCAGGCCATGATCGACAGCGGTGTGCTGCTGGACGAGGGCATGATCTACTTCGACGCCCGGCTGTCGCGGCACTATCCGACGGTGGAGATCCGGATCGCGGACGTGTGCACGGTGGCCGACGACGCGGTCCTGCTGGCGGCGCTCGTACGCGCGCTGGTCGAGACCGCCGCCCGCGAATGGCGGGCCGGCGACCCGCCCCCGCCGGTGCGGACGGAACTGCTCCGGATGGCCTCCTGGCGGGCGAGCCGTTCGGGGCTGGAGGGGGAGCTGGTACACCCGGTGGCCCTGCGCCCGGTCCCGGCGAGGGAGGCGGTACGGACGTTGCTCGACCACGTGACGCCGGCGCTGAGCGATCTGGGCGATCGTCAGGCGGCGTTCGATCTGACCGCCCGCCTGCTGGACCGGGGCGACGGCGCGACCCGGCAACGCCTCACGTACGACCGGACCGGCGACCTGGCCGCCGTCGTACGCGCGGCGGTCGAACAGACCCTGAGCGACTGAGCCGACGGCGCGCGCCCGGGGCCTCGCCGTCGCCGCCGGGCGGTGTTCCTGATGACGTATGACCAGGTCACCCCGCTGATCCGGGGTATGGAGTACGAGAGATAATGACAGAGGATGAATCAGGGGACTCATCCTCTTTCCGAAAGAAGGCGATCGGAATGGCTGGTATCTCTCGCCATTCTTCGGGGATGGCAGGGCATCCCGACGCAGCCGAGATGCGCGAACGCTACGCACGGCTGGTCGAGGGCCGCCGGATGGAGATGCTCGAGGGTCTGGTCCTGATGACCGGTCTGTACCTGGCCATCTCACCGTGGGTCATCCATTTTCACACCGGCAACATGAACACGGTGAACAACCTCATCATCGGCATCGCGCTCGCCGTGATCGGTCTGGGCCTGGCGCTGATTCCGGAGCGGACGCTCGGCCTGGCCTGGGTGATCGTTCCGCTCGGGGTCTGGATGATCATTTCGCCCTGGGTGGTCTCCGCCGGGCACGGCGCCCGGGCGGGCATCGTCGCCAACAATGTCGCGGTCGGTTTCGTCACCCTCGCTCTGGGGCTTGCGGCCGTCGCGATGATGGCCAGGCACCGTCGCGGCCGAGCCCGTGCGGCCACCGCCATGCGGTAGCGGTAGCCGAGACGATCGGGCCTCGCGGAGACATCTCCGTGAGGCCCGCGGCTTGACTCAGCGGCGGTGCCACCGGGGAGGCGGGCTGCGGTGCCGGTGCGAACGTCCGGGCCACGGGGCGTCCGTCGGCCACCATTCCGGTGGTCCGCTCGCCGTCGGGGAGCCGCTGGGGCGGGCCGTCGGCCGTGGGCTCGAAGCGCCCGCGTGCGTCGAGGACGAGGCCTGCGGGCGCGGGGCCGACCCGCGCGGCTCCGGCGTCGGCGCCGCCGGGCTCGAAGCGTGCGGGGACGACGCGGACGGCGCGGCGATCGGCGGCGGGCCCGCACCCGGGCTCTTTCCGGACGAGTCGCCGGTCAGCGCCAGCGTCAGGCCGGTGACCGCCGCGACGAGCACCGCCGCCCCCGCGACCATCAAAAGGACGCCGTGGCGGAACCTCATCTCCTCCAGCCGCGCGTGAACGGCCACCCGTAGCCGGCCATGGCCACCCGCCCGGCCCCTCTCAAGAGCGGGGCCGCGCGGTCCGCCGTCGGCTGCGTGCTGTTCACTGACCACGAACCAACCCTAAAGGCGACGCATCCCCAAAAACTTCATCATCAACGACAACGTGGTCACAAGATCCCCGGCGCCGCGAACCGGGCGGCCGTCACCGCCCGGCGAGTTCGGTGAGCAGGTCCTGGGACAGGGCGATGCGGCCGCTCAGGTCCGCGCCGCCGCACAGGGCCAGGGCGGCCTCGGCCATGACCTCGGGCGGCTCCGCGTTCGGGTCGTCCTCGGTGGTGAGCCGGTGGAACAGCGTGCCCGGGGTGGGCACGACGCGGTTCGGCGCCAGGGAGTTGACCGCGATCCCGTCCCCGTGGACCTCCGCGGCCAGGCCGGTCGTGAACCGTTCGAGCGCCGCCTTGCACATGCCGTACACCGTGCCGCCGGGGAGATGGTTCCGCTCGAGCGCGGGATGGCGCGAGGCCAACGAGGAGATGTTGAGGATCCAGCCGCGCCCTCGCGAGCGCATCTCCGGCAGGACGAGACGCGCGAGGTGGAACGGCGCCGTGACCTGCACCTCGAACATCAGCGCGTACCGGCGGTCGGTGAAGTCGGCGACCGGGGAGAAGTAGGTGACGGCGGCGTTGTTCACCAGGATGTCGGCCGGGCCGAGGTCGTCGGTGACGTCGCGGACGAGCGACACGCGGGCGGCCGGATCGGACAGGTCGGCGGCGTACGCGCGGGCCCGGCCGCCCGCCGCCTCGATGTGCGCCACCGTCTCGTTGATCGTGCCGGACAGACGCGTCTGGGCGGGGTCGACGGTGCGGGCGGTCACGGCGACCGTCGCGCCCTCCGCGGCGAACCGCCGTGCGATGGCCGCGCCGATGCCGCGGCTCGCCCCCGTGACGATCGCCACCTTGCCGTCGAGAATGCCCATGACCGGTCCTTTCGCCGAAGCCGGGGAACGGATCTCCCAGGGTTGACACGAAGGCTAGTCCTCCGGAGACTTTTCTAGAAGTTCATTCTAAAAACAACGGCGAGTCGGAGTGGCCGAGGTCTCATGAGTGACGGAGCGGGCGAAGGGCACGCGCGTCCGGTCACTCCTCCGGCGAAGGAGGGCTAATGGGCGGCATCGTTGCGGGCCGCGTGGTGATCGTGACCGGTGCCGCGCGCGGCATCGGCCGCGGGCACGCGCTGGAGTTCGCCCGGCAGGGCGCCAAGGTCGTCGTCAACGACCTCGGGGCGGAGGTGGACGGGAGCGGCTCGTCGACGGGCCCGGCCGGTGAGGTCGTGGACGAGATCCGTGCGGCCGGCGGCGAGGCGATCGCCAACGGCGACGACGTCGCCGACTTCGAGGGCGCCAAGCGCCTGATCGAGACGGCCGTGCAGACCTACGGCGACCTGCACGTCCTGGTGAACAACGCCGGCATCCTGCGCGACCGGATGCTGGTCAACATGACCGCCGAGGAGTGGGACGACGTCATCCGGGTGCACCTGCGCGGCACGTTCGCGCCGCTGCGGCACGCGGGCGCCTACTGGCGGGCCCGGTCCAAGGCCGGCGAACCGGTCGACGCCGCGATCATCAACACCACGTCGTCCTCGGGCATCTACGGCAACGCGGGCCAGGGCAACTACGGCGCGGCCAAGGCGGGCATCGCCGGGCTGACCGTGATCGCCGCCCGCGAGCTCGGCCGCTACGGCGTGACCGTCAACGCGGTCGCCCCGGCCGCGCTCACCCGCATGACCGAGAACCTCGTGCGCTGGCAGGGCGGCGACGACCCGCAGGCCTTCGACCCGCGAGCCGCCGACAACATCGCCCCGCTCGTCGTCTGGCTCGGCTCCGACCAGGCCCGTGGCATCACCGGCCGGGTGTTCAACGTCCGCGGCGGGGTCATCAGCGTCGCCGAGGGCTGGCGCGCCGGTCCCGGCGCCGACAAGGGCGCGCGCTGGGACCCGGCCGAGCTGGGCGAGGTCATCCCCGGCCTGGTCGAGAAGGCCGCGCCGAACGTCATGCCCGACGGCCGTACGCCGGAGAGCTGACCATGCCACTCGACCACGGTGCGATCGGCGTGGAGTCCGCGCCCCACGACCGTTCCTGGACCTCCAAGGACGCGCTGCTGTACGCGGTCGGCGTCGGCGCGGGCGTCGACGACCCGCTGAGCGAGCTCGCCTTCACCACCGAGAACACCGCCGGCACGCCGCAGCGGGTGCTGCCGACGTACGCGGTGCTGCTCGCCCAGGTGCCCGGCGCCCGCCGGATCGGCGACTTCGACCCCGCGATGCTCGTCCACGCCGAGCAGGCCTTCGAACTGCACCGGCCGCTGCCCGCCGAGGGCACGCTGCGGGCCACCGCGAAGGTGACCGGCATCTACGACAAGGGCTCGGGCGCGCTGGTCGTCACCGAGTCCACCGCCGTCGACCCGGACACCGGCGAGCGGCTGATCACCTCGCGCGGCTCGGTGTTCATCCGCGGCGAGGGCGGCTTCGGCGGCGACCGGGGCCCGCGCGACGACTGGAAGCTCCCGGACCGCGCGCCGGACCACGAGGTCACGTACCGCACCCGGCCCGAGCAGGCACTGCTCTACCGGCTGTCCGGCGACCGCAACCCCCTGCACTCCGACCCGGCGTTCGCCGCCCGCGCCGGCTTCGACCGGCCGATCCTGCACGGCCTGTGCACGTACGGTGTCGCCGGACGGGCGCTGCTGCACACCATGGCCGGCTCGGACCCGGCGAGGTTCGCCGCGATGTCGGGCCGGTTCAGCAGCCCGGTGATGCCCGGTGAGTCGCTGACCACGTCGATCTGGGCCGAGGGGACGACCGCCCTGTTCCGTACGGCGAAGGAGGACGGAACGGTCGTCATCGACCGGGGCCGGGCGAGCTTCCGGTGAGCCGGCGACGGGTGCGGGTGGACTGCCACCTGCACACCGTCCACTCCGGCGACGCCGTCACGACCGTCGAGCGGCTCGCCGAGCGGGTACGGGCGGAACGGCTCGACGTCGTGTGCGTGATCGACCACCACACGCTGCGGGGCGCGCGCGAGGCGATCGAGCGGGACGTCGGCGCCAGGATCGTCGTCGGTGAGGAGATCCGCACCGGTGCCGGCGAGGTGATCGGCCTGTTCCTCACCGGGCGCATTCCGTACGTGCTGCCGCTCGCGGACGCCGTCCGCCGCGTCCGCGAGCAGGGCGGGCTGGTCTACGCCCCGCACCCGTACGACCCCGCACGGGCCGGCCTGGGCGCCGACGGGCTGGCCGCGCTCCACGCCGCGGGTGCGCTCGACGCGGTCGAGGTCTTCAACGCCAAGATCGCCGACCAGGAGCTCAACCGCCGGGCGGCGCGTTTCGCGGAGGCGTACGGCCTGCCGGGCGGCGCCGGCTCGGACGCCCACGACCCGGAGGGCGTCGGCGCCGCCTACGTCGAGATGCCAGACTTCGACGGCCCCCAGGACTTCCTCGCGGCCCTCCGCGCGGGGCGGATCGTCGGCGAGTACCGCCCGCACGTCGGCTACCTCGGCCGATGAAGGCCATCGGCGGGGCGGTCCCGATCCGGATGTCGCTCAGCGACACCGCGCGGAACGCCAGCGTGATATACCGATGTGTGGTCAGACCGAAGATGTGGGAGATCTCTGGGTGAGCGAGGAAGGCCGGCCCCCGAGGCCTGGAAGCTACATCTGGGCTTACTTACAGCGTCGCAAGACCTACTTGTGGATCGCCGTCGTGCTCGGCGCGGTCGTCGCGGTGCTCCTCGTGCTCTCGGCCTCGTTGCCCGACTACGGCAAGAACCTCAGCCTGAACCTCGGCGCCGACCTCATCGGCACGATCATCGTGCTGTTCGCCGTCTCGCCGTTCATGGCCCGCGTCGAGGGGCAGCGCGAGACGGTGCGGGACGGCTTCGACCGCGGCGGGTTCATCAAGCGGGCCAGCGACGCCCGCCGTGAGATCCTCATCCTCGAACTGTGGACGGACCTCCTCCAGGGCACGTACCAGGACAGGTTCCTCGAATCCCTGCGCGAGGCGCTGCGCCAGCAGGTCAAGATCAAGATGTTGCTGCTGAGCCCGGACGCGCGGGCGGCCGAGCAGCGGGCGGACGAGCTGCTGCGGCAGACGAACGTGGTCGGCGACATCCTCGACAACCTGCGGGTGCTGCACGAGTTCGTGCACACGGGCATCCCCGAGGTGCACCGCCACAACATCGACGTGCGGGTCTACTCGGCGCTGCCGCCGGTGCAGATGTACCAGGTCGACACCCAGGTGACCGTCTCGTTCTATCCCGTGAACGTCACCTCCTGGAACGCCACGCAGTACCTGACCAGCCCGGACAGCCAGCTCGGCAAGTTCGTCGGCGACAAGTTCGACGAGCTCTGGAAGGCCGGCAGCACCCGATCCCTGGACCAGTTCTGGAAGACGACGATCATCGTCGACTCGGGTGCGGGCCGCCAGACCTACGACGTCGGGTTCGTGATGTCGGAGGAGGACACGTTCATCAGCGGGCAGCCCATCATCGCCGCCAACGCGGAGAACGGCATCTCCGGGCTCGTGGTCCGCACCTTCGATGACAACGTCACCGGCGAGCAGATCGGACGCGGCCCGTTCTCGCTGGTCACCCTGGAGCCCAGCACCGAGGACTACGCGACCGTGCACAACCTGTTCAGCCGCAAGTACGGCGAGGACAACCACGTGATCCTCAAACTGGTCGGGGAACGGAAGAACTAGCGCGTCGGGGCGTACCGGACGTGCATGGAGTGCTCGCGGCCTTCGAGGGCGGCGCGTACGGCCTCGGCGATCGCGGGTGACTGGGCGAAGCCGCCGGTGTTGTGGCCGCCGGTCACGATGAGCCTCCCGCCGGTCGTGGTCGCGAGCCGCTCGAAGACTCCCAGGCAGGACGCCGTCCACGGCCGCACGCAGAGCCGGCGGCTCGTCGCGAAGGTGCCGGCGTCGCGCGCCGCCGCGTGCGTCGCGGGGAAGAAGCGGCGGATCGTGTCCTCCAGCGAGTCGTACAGCACGTCCAGCTCGGCCAGGTCGATGTTGCCCGGGTGCAGCCCGGTCCAGCCGTAGCCCGACCCGCACACCAGCACGGGCTCGCCGTCCGCCGCCGTCGCGAGCGTGACGTTGGTCTCCTCGGCCCGGTGTCCCTTCCGGGCGATCTTCAGCGAGTGTTCGAGCCGGGGCTCGACGTTGGGCACGGTGAACCACACGCCGAGCATGCCCTGGATCCGCTCGTACGAGGCGGTGCCCCGCAGCAGGTCGTTGCCGTACGCGCCGGGGCTCAGCACGCAGTGGCCGCCGCTCACGAGGTCACCGCTCGCCAGCTCCAGCCCGGCCGCGACGCCGGGCGAGGCCCACCGGATCCGCGCCACCTCGGTGTTCCAGTGGAACCGCACCTCCGGCTCCAGCAGGTCGACGAGGCGCGTCACGAACCGGTGCACGTTGACGGTGAAGCCGACCACCTCGATGCCGCCGGCGATGGTGCCGTCGGAGCAGGCCGCCTCCAGCGCGGGGTAGCCGGCGGCGATCCGGCCGGGCGTGAGCACCCGCCGGGTGGCGCCGACGCGCTCGTTGCGGGCGACGTGCCAGCGGAAGTAGTCGTCCTCGGTGAACACGCGCAGGACGCCGTCGGTGTATCCGGTGTCCGTGCCGAACAGCGCGGGCTCGGCGTCGATCAGGGCCGTCCACAGCTCCCCGGCCTCCCGGTTCACCGCGAAGATGTCGTCGTTGTAGGTCTGCGCGAGCTCCGGCGGCACACCGTGGAAGGCGTCGGCCCAGCGCCGCTCGGCCTCGGTCAGGCTGCCGGCCTTCGCGACCAGCCAACCGTGGTCGGAGATCGGGCGGTTCAGCAGGCCGTTGGATGTGCCGTCCGCGTGCCAGGACCGGTTGTGGTAGCTGTCGGCCTCGGTCAGCGTGAACATCCGGCCGTCCCCGCCGCCCCGCGTGCATCCGTACGCGGTCCAGTCCGCTCCGGCCCTGGGGTCCGGTGCCCGTTCGTAGACGGCCACGTCGTAGCCGTGCCGGACGAGGTCGAGCGCGGTGATCAGATTCACGATCCCCGCGCCCACAAGGGTCACCGTCTGCACGCCACGATGCTACGCGCCTTCGATCCCGCCGGAACGGCGGCGACGCGCACGGTCAGTCGTGCTGCTCGACATCCGTCAGCGGGTCGAGGCGGCGGATCAGGTGGATCGCGGCGGCGGCCACCGTGTCGGCCTCCGCCTTCGTCTCGCAGGCCGCGACCTCGCGGGCGGTCTCCCCGATGACGGTGGTCAGCACGGTCACGGTGACGCGGTCCACCGGGTCGCTGCCCGCGCCCAGCAGCACGGCGTTCTGGCGTACCCACTCGCGGTTGCGGGTGCGGCGCATCAGTTCGAAGCCCGGCGGCCCGTCGCCGTCCATCAGCAGCCGTACGAGGTCGCGCCGCTGCCACGAGCCCTCCAGGAACGCCCGGGCCCCGGCGATGAACAGCTCCAGCGGGTTCGTCTCGCCCGCCTCGCGCAGGGCCGCGACGGCCGCCGACGCGGCCGCCTCATGGGCGGCCTGGTGGTCCTCCCACAGGGCGAGGAACAGCTCGGCCTTGCCGCCGAAGTGGTGGTAGAGGCTGCCGACGCTGGATCCGGCGCGTTCGACCACGTCGGCCACGCTCGCGTCCGCGAAGCCGCGTTCGGTGAACACCTCACGGGCCGCCTCCAGCATGCCCCGGCGGGTCTCGGCGGTCCGGCTCCACCGCCATGCGTTCGCGTTCGCGCGGCTGTTCGTCTTGCGTGCCATCACACACCTCGTGTCGTCCCTCCCAGGTTACGGAACCGTATTCCAAAATCGGCGCTAACAGGCCGAACAGGTCCTCTCCTGCGGTCTTGACACCTTCCGGGGCGGCGGGCAGGCTGGTTTTAGAGTCACGTTCTAGAAACTTGTTTCTCGTGTGGAGGGGTCGTCCGATGGTGGACTTTTCGCTCAGCGACGAAGAGCGGCAGATCCGCGACACCGTCCGCAGCTTCATCGGCAAAGAGGTCATGCCCCTCGAGGACGAGGTGCTGCGCAACGAGCGCGCCGGCCGCCCCGGCCTCGCCCCCGACGTGATCAAGGAGCTGCAGCGCAAGGCCAAGAAGGCCGGTTTCTGGGGGATCAACACCCCCGAGGAGTACGGCGGGCTGAACGCGGGCGCGGTCATGTCGGCGATCCTCGCCATCGAGACCGGCCGTACGTTCGTGCCCTTCACCTTCGGCGGCAGCGCGGACAACATCCTCTACGCCGGCACCGAGGAGCAGAAGCAGCGCTACCTGATCCCGACGATCGAGGGGGAGCGGCGGTCCTGCTTCGCCATCACCGAGCCCGGCGCGGGCTCCGACGCCCGCAACATCACCACCCGCGCGGTCAAGGACGCGAGCGGCGACTGGATCATCAACGGCGAGAAGACCTTCATCACGAACGGCAACGAGGCCGACTTCGTCATGGTCTTCGCGGTGGTCCCCGACGCGGGCGTCACCTGCTTCCTCGTCGACCGCGACATGGGCTGGAAGTCCGAGCCGATCCCGACGATGGGCGAGTGGGGCCCGGCGTCCCTGGTCTTCGACGACGTACGCGTGCCGCACGACAACGTGCTCGGCGAGGTGGGCAAGGGCTTCGAGCTCGCCATGCAGTGGATCAGGAACGGCCGCTTCATGATCCCGGCGAGGGCCATCGGCTCGGCCGAGCGCCTCCTGCAGATGGCGATCGACTACGCGGGCCTCCGCAAGTCGATGGGCCACCTGATCGGGGAGTACCAGGCCATCCAGTGGCAGATCGCCGACTCCCAGGTGGAGATCGAGGCGACCAAGTGGCTCACGCTGTACGCCGCCTGGCGCGTCCAGAACGGCCTCGACGCCCGGCACGCCTCCTCCATCGCCAAGCTCAACGGCGCCGAGATGGCCAACAAGGTCGTCGACCGCGTGCTGCAGATCCACGGCGGCATGGGGTACACCAAGGAGCTGCCGATCGAACGCTGGTACCGCGAGCTGCGCCTCCTGCGCATCTACGAGGGCACCGACGAGATCCAGCGCCGGACGATCGCCCGCAACCTCCTGAAGGGTCACGTTCGCCTCGGCGGCATCGGCGAATGACGGCCGCCGAGGGTGTACGCGGCCTGTTCGCGCCCGCCTCGATCGCCATGGTGGGCGCCACCGACAAGTCGGGCTGGTCGGTGGCGACCTTCGCCAACCTGCGGCGGCACGGGTTCGCCGGTCCGGTTTACCTCGTCAACCCCCGCACCGAGATCGTGCACGGTGAGCGGGCCTACCGCAGCCTGAGCGACCTGCCCGGACCGGTCGACCTCGTCTACGTCATGGTGCCGACGCCGGTCGTGCTCGACGTGCTCAAGGAGGGGGCGCGGCTCGGCATCCGCCACTACGTCGTGCTCACCGCGGGCTTCGGTGAGACCGGGGCGGAGGGACGCAAGCGCGAGGAGGAGCTCACCGCCTTCTGCCGGGCGAACGGCCTGACCGTGCTCGGTCCGAACGGCAACGGCTACATCAACACCTCTGATGGTCGCGCTCCCGTCCTCACTCGCTCCGCGGACGGCTCGTCCCTCACCGCCCACTCCGCTCGCTCGTCGGCTCGCCGCTCCGGGGCCGGCATCACCCCGTACGGCCTGCCGATCCCGCCGCCGTTGCTGCGCGGCTCGGTCGGCGTCGTGCTGCAGAGCGGCGCGCTGGCCAGCTCCGTGCTCGCGTTCAGCCAGGCGCGCGGCATCGGCCTGAGCCTGCTCACCTCGATGGGCAACGAGGCCGTGGTCTCGGTCACCGACGTCATCGACCACCTCGTGGACGACCCGGCGACCCGCGTCATCGCGCTCTTCCTCGAGTCGATCCGCCGGCCGGAGGAGTTCGCCCGGGTGGCGCGCCGCGCGCTGGCGGCCGGCAAGCCGATCGTCGCACTCAAGATCGGCCGTAGCGGGCTCGCCTCCCGTACGGCGCAGGCGCACACCGGCGCTCTCGTCGGCGACGACGCCGTCATCGACGCGGCCTTCCGGCAGCTCGGCGTCATCCGCGTCCGCTCGCTGGAGGATCTGATCATCACGGCCGGGCTGCTCGCGTCGTCCGGGCCGCTGCCGGGGCCCCGCCTCGGCGTCGTCACGCCGTCGGGCGGCGCATCGGAGATCATCGCCGACCGCGCCGAGGACGAGGGGCTGGAGCTGCCGGCGTTCGCCGAGGAGACCGTCGCCCGGCTGACCGAGATCATGCCGGACTTCGGCAGCCCCGCGAACCCGCTCGACGTGACCGGGTACGTCGTCGTCGACCGCACCCTGCTCTCCCGCGCGCTGCGGATCGTCGCCGAGGACCCGGGAATCGACGTCGTCATGCTCCTGTCCGACCTGCCGCGCGCCGAGCCGCCGGACCCCGAACCGGTGTTCCGGCTGTACGAGAAGAGCACGCGCATCATCACCGAGTCGCCGCGCCCGGTCGTCATCGTCGGCAACGTGCTGACCGACGTCGGCTCCTTCGCCCGTACCCTCCAGGACCGCACCGGGTACCCGCACGTCGTCGGCGGCATCGAGCACGGCATGTCGGCCATCGGCGCCGCCGTCCGCTGGTCGGCGGTGCGCGAGCGGGCCGCCGTGCGCCCGCGTGCCGTGACGCCGCCTCCCGTGGTGCGCGGTGAGCGGACCGGCGTGTGGGCCGAGCACCGGGCGTCCGCGCTCCTGGCGGAGGCGGGCGTGCCCGTGGTGCCGTCCGAGCTCGCGCCCGACGAGGAGGCGGCCGTGGCCGCCGCCGAGCGGTTCGGCCATCCGGTCGTGCTCAAGGCCGCCGCGGAGGGCCTGGGCCACAAGAGCGACGTCGGCGGCGTACGCCTCGGGCTCGGCTCCGCCGACGACGTGCGGCGCGCGCACCGGGAGATCCTCGCGGCGGTCGGCGCGTCCGGCGCATCCGGTTTGGGCACGCTCGTCCAGCCGCAGCGTGAGGGCGGCGTCGAGCTGCTGGCCGGCGTCGTGCGCGACCCCGCCTGGGGCCTCGTGCTCGCGGTCGGCCTCGGCGGCGTGTGGGTCGAGGTGCTGAAGGACTCGGTGCTGCGCCTGCTGCCGGTGGACGCCGCCGAGGTCCGCCGCGCGCTCGGCGAGCTGCGCGGCGCGAAGCTCCTGACCGGCGCGCGGGGCACCGAACCGGCCGACCTGGACGCGCTCGCCGAGGTCATCACGCGCGTCGCGGACCTCGCCGGAGCGCTGGGCGACGACCTGGAGTCGCTGGAGATCAACCCGCTGCTGGTCCGCGGCTCGCGCATCGAGGCCCTGGACGCCCTGGTGACCTGGCGTACGTGACCGGTACGCTGGCGGCGGCCGCGACTGGCGAGGGTGGATCACCACCGGGAAGCGGCCCACCATCGATGCGGGCGCCGACCGCCTGGGCGCCTCCATCAGCGACATCGACCGCTGAGGAGGCCACGGCATGCAGCTGCGTTACGGCATCAACCCGCACCAGGAGGCGCGGGCGGCATCGGTGGGAGACGGCGGCACGCCGCTCCGGCCGCTGAACGGCACACCCTCCTACATCAACCTGCTCGACGCGCTCCACGGCTGGCAGCTCGTCCGGGAGGCGAGCCGGGTGCTCGGCCGTCCGGCGGCCGCGTCGTTCAAGCACGTGTCGCCGGCCGGGGCGGCCGTGTCCGGGCCGGTCGACGCGGTCGCCGCGGAGCCGTACGGGCTCGGCGACGTCGGGGACCTCACGAGTGCCTACCTGCGCGCCCGCGACGCCGACCCCCGGTCGTCCTACGGCGACTTCGTGGCGGTGTCGCACCCGGTCGACGCCGAGCTCGCCGACGCCCTGGGCCCGGTGTTCAGCGACGGCATCGTGGCGCCCGGCTACGCCCCCGGCACCGTGGCCGCCCTGAGCCGCAAGAAGAAGGGCCGTTTCGTCGTCTTCGAGGCCGACGCGACGTTCGTCCCGCCGGCGCGCGAGCGGCGGGAGGTCTTCGGCGTCGAGCTGACGCAGGACCGGGACGAGGCGCCGATCTCACGCGACCTGCTCGACCCGGCCGGTGACGCGGCGCCGCCCGACACGGCCGTACGGGACCTGCTGCTCGGGCTCGTCGTGCTCCGGTACACCCAGTCCAACGCGGTCTGCTACGTGCGCGACGGCATGACGCTCGGGGTCGGCGCGGGGCAGCAGTCGCGCGTCGACTGCACCCGCCTGGCCGGGGGCAAGACCGACATCTGGTGGCTACGGCGTCATCCGGCCGTGCGGGGCCTGGCCTTCGCACCGGGAGTCCGGCCGCAGGACCGGCTCAACTGGCGGATCCGGTACGCCGAGGGCGGCCTGACCCCCGACGAGGAACGGCGGCTGGCCGAGGCGCTGTCCGGCCCGGTCACCGGCCTCACCGCGGCGGACCGCGAGGAGTGGGCGCGCCGTCTGACCGGCGTGGCGTTCGCCTCCGACGGCGCGCTGCCCTTCCGCGACAACGTCGACCACGCCCGCCGCCACGGCGTGGCGTACATCGCCGAGCCGGGCGGCTCCATCCGCTCCGGCGAGGTCGCCGACGCCTGCCGTGAACACGGGATCGCGCTCGTACGGACCGGGCTCCGGCTCTTCCATCACTGAGCCGGGCGGACGGCCTCATCGCGGTACGGAGCGGACACCTTATGCCGCCGGATCCGACGACGCGCCCTCATCGGCGCCGAATCGGTCGAGCAGGGGGAGCCCGTTCGTCGTCATCATCGCGGTGACCTGGTCCTCGTCAAGGAGCGGGGTCGCCTTGATCTCGGCGGTGACGGCGGTGATGACCGCCTCGGGTGTCCACGGCCAGTCCGTTCCGTACAGCAGGTGGGAGGGATCGGTCATCGCCAGCAGCGACGGCAGTTGCCGTGGGACCGGGAAACCGGCGAGGTCGTAGTACAGGTTCCGGAGCTGGCCGGCCACGTCGGGACCGTCGGCGACGGCGAAGATGCGTGTGAACTCGTCGACGCGGTCGGCGAACGTCGCGAGGGCGCCGCCGCCGTGCGGAACCACCATCCGGATGCCCGGATGGCGGATGAGCCCGCCGCGCAGGAGGAGGTCGGCGACGGCCCGCGTGGTGTCGAACGGGAACTCGATCATCGGCCGCCCCCAGCCCCGCGAGACCGCCTCCCCGCCGGGCGGCGACGTCGGGTGGAGGACGACGAGCGCGTGCCGCTGGTCGAGGGCGTCCAGAACCGGCTCCATCGCCGGATCGCCGAGGTACAGCCCGTGGGCGTTCGTCTTCAGCGTGACGCCGTCGGCGTGCAACACGTCGTAGGCGTAGGCGATCTCGGCGAGCGCGCCCTCGACGTCGGGCAGCGGCAGCGAGGCCAGGAAGGCGAACCGGTCCGGGTGCTCGTCCCTCACGGTCGCGCTGAACTCGTTGACTCTGCGGGCCAGCCGCCGTGCCTCGGTGTCGTCGCCGAAATGGACTCCGGGCGATGACACCGAGGCCACCGCCACCGCGACCCCGCACCGGTCCATCATGGCCAGCGCCTCATCCACACTCCAGTGCGGGAAGCCCGGCATGCCGTCCGGGTTCCCGTATCCGGCTCCCACAGCGGCGTCCCGGTAGAAGTCGGGCACGAAGTGCGCGTGAAAGTCGATGACCGAGCTGTGAGCCGACATCGGTGGTTCCTCCCCATCGCGGATCGAACAACGAGATGACGACGACCGTCGCCGGGCGGGCGCGGACGCTCGCCATGAGTGCACTCTAGTGCAAAAATGCACTGAAGTGCACCACGGCCGAACGATCAGCGGCAGTACCTGGGATGATGAGGGAGATGAATAACGTCACCGGCAACAGCGAGGCACCCCCGGTCGTCGACCGCAGGGCCCGGCAACGTGAGCGCACCCGGCGCCGCATCCTGGAGGCCGCGCTGGAGCTGTTCTGCGCACGCGGGTACGCCAATACCACGATGGACGACATCGCGGACCGCGCGGACATCGCCCGCCGGACACTGTTCAACCACTTCCCCGCCAAGCAGGCGATCCTGGCGGCCTGGCGAGCCGAGCGGGGTGAGCGGCTCGCCGCCGCTCTGCCGGGCGCGGCCGGGGAGGAGGACGGCCGGCAGGTGTCCGCTGCCGACCTCCTCCGGCGGCAGTTCGCGCTGTTCGCCCGGCTCAGCGAGTCCGATGTCCGGTTGACGATCGTGCTGGTTCAGGGCCGGATGACGGAGATCGGCGACGCCGGCGAGCCGTTCCCGACCTTCGAGCCGCTCCGAGCCGTCGTGCGGCTGGGTCAGGACCGAGGGGAGTTCAGCGCCGCGGTTCCGGCCCAGACGGTCGCCGAGGTGCTCTCGGCCTGCTACGCGGACACGCTCAGTCGCTGGGCCCTGCCTCAGATCACCGGGCGGTCGGCGCCGTTCGCACTCGGCCCCGCGCTGTCGGCCAAGCTGGAACTGGTCCTCGGCGGTCTCGCCGCCGGCGGGCCGGACCGGTGACGGGTCTTCCTCACGAACGGGCCCGGCCAGGTCGTGGCGGTGGAGCCGTACGGCGCCCCGGACTCTCGAGCGGCGCTGCCTGATCTCCCGGCGTTGAGGGTTCGGCCGCGCTCTTCCTGCGACTTCGCGGGGAAAGTCTCACTGGGTGCTTCAATGAGACGCTCGAAGGCATGGAATCGCAGCACGAGATCATCGCGTTCGTGGCGGCTCTGCCCGGCGTCTTGGCGGAGACCGCCAGTGCGCGGACCGGAGCGCCGGAGGTCGCCTGGGGCGACACGTTCTTCTTCCACGACCCCGACGGCGACACGCCCGCCGACCGCCGGATGCCCTTCGCCACGATCGTCACCAAGGACTACGACGGCTTCGACACCGCCTCGGACCTGAACCGCCCCGGAGTGTTCCGTCTCAACATCGCCGTCGGCCGCGCGGCGTTCGAAGAGCTGCTCGGCGAACACCTCTCACCGCCGGCGGACGTCGACTACACCGCGCTGGACACGCTGCTTCCGCACCCGGTGTACGCGGCCCAGTCCTGGGTCGCCATCCTCAACCCGGGGGAGAGGACCGCGGAGCCGGCGCGGAAACTCCTCACCGGCGCCCACGCCCGTGCGGTGCGTGCGTATCAACGCCGCACCGCACGGGGCCGCGGGGCTCAGCGGTAGGAGAGCCAGGTGCCGGTGGGCTTGCGCCAGCCGGTGGGGTGCCGGTCGTAGTCGCAGACGCCCGTGCGGAACGTCGCCCGTAGTCGCCGCTGCTCGTCCGCGGTGAAGGTGACCGGGTAGTCGCGGAAGTCCAGCGGCTTCAGCGCGCACTTCATGGCGTTCATGGCGAGCGGCTCCCCGGCCACCATGCGCGTGTCGGAGGCCACCGGGTACCGCGCGCCGCACCGCCCGCCGGACGGGTAGGTGAGGGGCTCGCGGATCCGGTCCGTGGCCGACAGGTAGCAGCCGTCGGCCAGGTCCGCGGGCCGGTCCGCGAGGACCTTGTGCCGCAGGTCACGGCCCGAGTGGTCGGCGTCGATCGCGGTGAGCCAGCGGTCCATCGCGTCCAGCTCGTACGCGGCCGCCGCCGCGACCTGCGCCGGGGTCGTGTCGCTCTCGATGATGACCTGGTTGGCCGCCGTGCCGTTCGACCGCAGCAGCCGCTGCCGCATCACGAACGACCACTCGGTCGTGTGGATGTCGTTCCCCGGCCCGGCGAGGTCGAGGTCGGTGCGCTGGTCGATGATCGGGGTCTGCCGCAGGCCCTGTGCCGCGGAGTTGACGATGTCGTTCGCGTACGCCGCCGCGAGCGCCTTCGGGTCGGCCTCGGTGCGGGCCGCCACGGGCCTGCCGGTGTAGTCGAGGCCGCCGATCGCGGTGTTGAGCGCGGTGAACTGGGCCGGCGTGATCGCGTGTGCCTTCAGCGCGGCCAGGCCGTACTGAACGCCGGCGTTGTCCAGCGTGCTGCGGACGAACCCGGTCCGCCGGTCGCGGCCGAGCTGGTTGGCGAACTGCTCGTCGGCGTTGCACCGGACGCCGGACGGGTTCGTCACCGCGTTCCAGCGCGCGGAGACCGGAATGGCCGTGTCACAGCTGTCCGTCGCGGTGGCGCGGCTGGCGAACGTCTGGTCCCACGACGGGCAGGTGGTGAAGTCGTTGAACCCGGCGATCGCCTTCTTCTGCGCGTCGGTGAACGCGGCCCCCGCGCCGGCGAAGAAGCGGTCCAGCAGCCGGCAGTCCGTCACCGGCCCGAGCGTCGTCAGCGGGTCGGGGAAGGAGACGCCCGGGATGATGCCGTCCACGATGCCCGGGTAGCTCTCGGCGATGTCGTACTGCTGGATCGCGCCGCCGGAGCCGCCCCAGCCGATGGTGTGGGCGACCGGCCCGTACGTCTCGGCGAAGTGCTCCTTGACCATCATCGCCGCCTCGGCGGAGATGATCGGGCTGCAGTTGTTGTCCAGGACGTTCAGGGTGGAGGAGGCGACGGCGTACCCCTGCCCCAGGAACAGGTCGTTCAGCACGCCGCCGGTCGAGCGGCCCTGGTGGTATCCGGCGTTGCAGCCGCCGCCGAAGGTGTAGACGAGCCGGCCGTTCCAGCTCCGGTCCGGCGTGGTCGGCGAGGGCGCCGCGCCGTCGTACAGCGCCGCGATCTCGTACACCGCGCGGTCGATCGTGCCGCGCTCGACCCGCACGATGTAGGGGACCGTCGTGCCGTCGACCGTCGCGGTGGCCAGGTCGGCCGGCCGTGCGGAGGGGTCGGCGAGCGGCGCGTACGTCCCGGCGGTCGTGCGGTACTGGTAGGTGACCTGCGTGGGCGCCGAGCAGTACGGCTGGCCGGCCGCCGGCAGCCCGAACGCCTGGGTCTCGCAGTAGAACGGGAGCTGCTGCCGGCCGGAGAAGACCGGCCCGGTGATCGGGTGGTTCACGACGCGCAGCGTGGCGCGGGCGCCGGACTGCCGGGCCTCGATCGTGTTCGCGCCGTCGCGCAGGCCGCCGGCCGTCCCGAGGAGGCTGCCGTCGGGCTCCCGGCGCAGCGCCGCGGTGACGTCGTGCCCGTTCGCGGTGACGGTCACCCGGCGGGAGCCCGAGGAGCCCGACGGGACGACGCGGATCAGCACCTGGCCGCCGCTGACGAGGTCGGGCCGGGGATTGGACACGGACGTGATGGTCAGGCGCTCGTGCGAGGCCGGCGACGCGCTCGCCGCGCCCGGCACGAGAGACAACGCCGTCGCCAGCGTGACGCAGGCGACGGTGAGGAGCCGTCGTGGATCTGCCACGGGCCACTCCGCTCAGTCGGGGCACCGCGGGGCGCGGCGCCGGGGGACCGGTCACCGCCCGAGGAGGCACGGGCGGATGCCGGGGACCAGTGTCAGGGCAGGCGGTTCGCCAGCACCAGTGTGGCGGCGGACATGAACATTCCGCCGTTGCCGAGGACGACGCCGATCTCGACGCCGGGCACCTGCGCGGCGGCCTCGCGGCGGAGCTGCCGGATCGACTCCTGCATCGCGAACATGCCGTACATCCCGGTGTGGGTGTAGGACAGGCCGCCGCCGTTGGTGTTCATCGGCAGCCGGCCGCCCGGGGACGTGTGGCCCTCCGCGATGAAGGCGCCGGCCTCGCCCCGGCCGACGAAGCCCATGTCCTCCAGCCCGTAGATCGGCACGTGCGCGAACGCGTCGTAGATCATCAGGTGGTCGACGTCGCCGTGGGTGATCTTCGCCTCGGCGAACGCCGCCTGGCTCGACAGGCGGAACGACCGCGACGTGGTGAAGTCCTCCATCTGGGAGATGATCGGCGACTCGGCCGACTCGCCGGCGCCCAGCACGTACACGGGCGGCCTGCGGGTGCCGAGCGCCTCCGCGCGCTCGCGCGAGGTGACGACCAGAGCCCCGCCGCCGTCGGTGACGAGGCAGCATTCGAGCAGGTGGAAGGGGTAGGCGACGAGCCGTGAGGCGAGCACGTCCTCGACGGTGACCAGGTCGCGCATCGCGGCGCGCGGGTTGCGGCTGGACCACCGGCGCTGGGCGACCGCGACCGAGGCGAGCTGCTCGTGGGTGAGCCCGGTCTCCTTCATGTACCGCAGGGCGGTGACGGTGAAGGTCGTGGCCGGCCCCATCGTCCCGTACGGCAGCTCGAACTGGCCCAGCAGCGAGTCGGGGCCGAACGCCCGCGGCGGCGCGCCGACCCGCGACCGCCCGGACTCGCCGTGCGTGACGAGCACGGTGTGGCACAGCCCGGCCTCGATCGCCGCCATCGCGTGGCGTACGTGGAACAGGAACGACGTGCCGCCGACCGAGGTGCCGTCGAGCCACGCCGGGGTGATGCCCAGCGCGTGCGCGACCTGCACCGGGCCGGGCGTGCCGACCGTCGCGACCCCGTCGACGTCATCCTTGGTCAGGCCCGCGTCGGCGAGCGCGTTGCGGGCGCCCTCCAGGTGCAGCCGGAACGCCGAGTGCTCCGGCAGCCGGCCCACTTCGTCGGTCTCGGCCGCACCGACGATGACCGCGGTCACGACACCTCCCGCGCCGGCTCGAAGAGGGGGACGTGGACGTCGCCGCGTGGCTCGAACACCACGCGCAGCGGCATGTCCAGCTCGAGGTTCTCCGGAGTGATCTCGGTGTGCACGATGTTGGTCATCATCCGCACGCCCTCCTCCAACTCGACGACGGCGATCGCGTACGGGCCGTCGCCGGCGAAGCCCGGTGCCGGGCGGTGGCTGATGACGTAGGAGTAGAGGCTGGCCCGTCCGCTGGCCGTCACCCACTCCACCTCGCCCGACCCGCAGTGGGGACAGAGCGGGCGCGGGTAGAAGTAGTGCCGGGCGCAGGCGACGCAGCGCTGGATCCGCAGCTCACCGGCTGCGGCGCCGTCCCAGAACGGCCGCGTCTCGGGTGTCGGTCCGGGGATCGCCTTGGGCCGGTCGGCGGACATGCCTCGCCCCCTCCGTGGAAGCTGCCTGAGCACCCCCTCGCGGATGCGATCCTGATTCTAGAACGCTTTTCTAAAAGATGGCCAGCGTCGCGACTCGCACCGACGGTGACACTCCGCGACCATGGGCCCCGGCGTCCCGCGGCCGAGTTCGTGCGGCGTTGCCGGCGCTCTCGTCCGTCACGCGGTCACGGGGTTCGTCCTGTGCCGCGAAGTAACTCAGGGGCGCAGCCCGGCCTGGACGATGGCGACCATCCGCTCTCGTGCGGCCTCGTCCCGCCGCGACGTGCAGCTTCCGATCAGTGCCTTGAGATCGCTGATTTCGGCGTCTCTCCGGACGGCCCCGGCCTCTTGGGCCCGGACCAGCAATCGTTGCAGCAGGCCCATCACGTTGTAGTCGTCGCCGGTGGAGATGGCCTCCAGATCGAATCCCGCACCGATCAATGCCTCGGCCAGGCCCTGGCTCGCCGCCCCCTCGGCGACCAGGCCGGCGAAGAAGTCGAAGAACGCCGCTCCCGGATCGCCGGCCTCGAGCAGCGACTCCGCCCGCTCCACGATCGCTTCTACCCGACTGAGCAGGACCGCCTCGAAGAGCGACTCCTTCGTCGGGAAATGCCGGCTCACCGTGCCGGTGCCGACCCCGGCCCGCCGTGCGATCTCGTGCACCGGCACCTTGAGACCCTCGGCGGCGAATGCCCGCCAGGCCGCCTCGAGGACCTTCGCCCGGTTCCGTTCCGCATCAGCTCGCACCGGCACACCTCTCCGAATCTCCCGCTCGAACTCATTGACAAACGGGATGAGCATCCCGGATAGTCCGTTACCGTAACCGGGACGGACGTCCCGGTTATTATCCGGACATCTGGAGGATGTCATGACCCGATGGACCGCTGCCGACATAGCCGACCTGCACGGACGGATCGCCGTCGTCACCGGGGCCAACACCGGCACCGGCTTCGAGACCGCACGGCTCCTCGCCGAGCACGGTGCGACCGTCGTGCTGGCCTGCCGGGACCTTGAGAAGGCGGCGACCGCCGCCGCCCGCATCGGCCGCGGAGCACAGACCCTGCACCTCGACCTCGCCTCCCTCGCCTCGATCCGCCAGGCCGCCGCCGACCTGCACCGGGACTACCCGAAGCTGGACCTGTTGATCAACAACGCCGGGATCATGCGGCCTCCGTACGGGCGCACTGAAGACGGTTTCGAGCTGCAGTTCGGCACCAACCACCTCGGCCACTTCGCCTTCACCGGCCTGGTGCTCGACCTGCTGCACGACGTCGACGGCGCCCGCGTCGTCACCGTGACCAGCCCTGCGCATCGCCAGCCCCGCGGCGGGATCGACTTCACCGATCTCCAATCCGAGCACAAGTACCGGGCGGGATCGGCCTACGGCCGGTCCAAGCTGGCCAACCTGCTCTTCGCCTACGAACTGCAGCGTCGCCTCGAAGCGGCCGGCGCGCGGGCCGTCTCACTGGCCGCGCATCCCGGCGGCGCCCGCACCGAGCTCAACCGGAACATGCCCGTCTACACCCTGGCCCGCGGCGCCTCATGGGGCATCTGGCGGCCGATCACCCATCCCGCCGAGATCGGAGCGCTGTCTGTGGTGCGCGCCGCCGTTGACCCGGCGGCCCGTGGCGGTGAGTACTACTGCCCGGACGGCCGCATGGAATTCAAGGGACATCCGGTCCGCCGAGAGTCGAGCGCAGAGTCCCACGACGCCGACCTGCAGCGCCGTCTGTGGCTGCGGTCCGCGCAACTGACCGGCGTCCGCTACGACCTCGTGGAGCACTCGTGAGCGCGCTCGCCCCCCGACCTGGTCAGGCCGTCCGGTGGCGCGTGCTCGTGCGCGCGGGCGACGAGGGGGCGCCGAGGTCGCGTTCGATCTGCTCCAGCGTGCGGTTCTTGGTCTCGGGGACCTTGGTGACGAAGAACGCGATGCCGATGAGCCCCATCACCGCGTACAGGCTGAACGTCCAGGCCTTGCCGATGGCGTCGACCAGCTGCAGGAAGTAGTAGGAGACGACGAAGTTGGCGGCCCAGTTGAACACGCTGCACACCGCCATCGCCGTGCCCCGTACGCCCAGCGGGAAGATCTCGGAGATCATCAGCCAGAACCCCGGGCCGAGCCCGACGGCGAACGAGGCCATGAAGACCACCAGGGCGACCAGCGCCACCCACGGCGCGGAGTGCTGCCAGTGGAAGGCGAAGAACGCGGCGAGCGTCAGGAGGGCGATGGTCAGCCCGACGGTGCCGACGATGAGCAGCACGCGGCGGCCGACCCGGTCGAGCAGCAGGACCGCGATGACGGTGAAGATGACGTTCGTGATGCCGACCGACAGCGCCTGGGCGATCGCGTCGTTGGCGTGCAGGCCGGTGTAGGTGAGGATGGTCGGGGAGAAGTACACGACCGTGTTGACGCCGACGACCTGCTGAATGACGGCGAGGCCGATCCCGACGACCATCATGGGGCGCAGCGACGGCCGCAGCAGCGCGCCGAGCCCGGCGCGGCGCTCCTCCGACAGCACCGACTCGATCTCGGTGATCTCCTCCTCGTAGTCCTCGCCCCCACGGGTGCGGCGCAGCACCTCGCGGGCCTCGTCCCGGCGGTCCCGCTGCATCAGCCAGCGCGGGGAGTAGGGCACGAAGAGCATGCCGAGGACCAGGAACACGCCCGGCAGGGCGCCGAGACCGAGCATCCAGCGCCAGTTCGAGCCGATGCCGCGCAGCGCGAAGTCGACGAGGTACGCCACGAGGATGCCGACGGTGACCATCAGCTGGTTGTACGACACGGTGCCACCGCGGATCTTCGGCGGCGTGTGCTCGGCGATGTAGAGCGGCACCACGGCCGACGCCGCGCCCACGGCCAGGCCCAGCACCATCCGTGCCGCGACGAGCTGGCCGGACGACTGGGAGAACGCCGCCGCCAGGGCGGCCACGACGTACACGAGACCGCTGACCAACAGCGTCCATCTCCGGCTGATCAGATCCGCCAGGCGCCCGCCGGCGAGCGCGCCGAACACCGCGCCGACGAGCAGGCCGGCGACGATCCACGACTGGGAGAGGTCGCCGGCGTGCAGATCCTTCTTGATGTACAGCAGCGCGCCGGAGATGACGCCCGTGTCGTAGCCGAACAGCAGCCCGCCGAGGGCGGCCAGCAGCGAGATCTTCAAAATGAACGGATTACGCGCCGCCTCGCGCGTGAAACTCGGCATGCCATGTACTCCTCTCGACGTTCTCAGGCCGTCGATCGGCGCGGACGTCGCGAGCCGCGGCGTTTCCGCACCGGTCATCGCGCCTACCCGGTTTGCGTGCCTTCATGTACGCGCCGTGAGCCCGCCGGGCTGTGATATGCATGAGTCATGCATGATCGAGCGCGTACCGCCAACCTCCTGGGCGCCACCGCTCTGGCCGTGGGCGACCTCGCGCTGGCCGGCGCCGCGCGGGCCGCGGGCGTGAGCGTGAGCGGAGCATCGGCCCTCGTGGTGCTGTACTGGTCGCGCGGCGTCGGCGTGACCGAGCTGGGCCGCCGGGTGGGGCTCACCCAGTCCGCCGCCGCACGCATGGTCGACTCCCTGGAGGAAGCCGGCCTGGTGGAGCGGCGGCGGGGCGAGGGCCGGAGCGTCACCGTGGCGTGCACGCGCGCCGGGCGGAGGCTCGCGCGTGACCTGCTGACCGCGCGCGACGCCCCGCTCACCCACCTGCTCGGCGCCCTCGACGACGAGGAGCACCAGGCGCTGGCGGTCCTGCTGGCCAAGCTGCTGGACCGCGCGTACGGGGAGATCGGCGACACCGAGCTGCTCTGCCGGTTCTGCGACCGCGGCGCCTGCACGGACAACGCGGTCTGCCCGGTCGGTCAGGCCGAGCGCGACCGGCCGGACTGAGCGGGCGTGGGTACGCTCCTCGCGCTCGCGTCGGCGGTGTGTTACGGGCTGTCGGACTTCGGCGGCGGGCTGCTCTCACGCCGCGCGGGCTTCGTCGCCGTCGCCCTCGCCGGGCAGGTCGGCGGCCTCGTGCTCGCGCTGGCCGCCGCCCCGGCGTTCCCGGTGACCGCGGTGCCGCCGTCCGACCTCGGCTGGGGTGCGCTGTCCGGAGTCGGAACCGGGGTGGGCATGCTGTCGCTGTTCCGCGGCCTCAGCCGTGGCGCCATGAGCGTGGTGGTGCCGGTCAGCGCGGTCAGCGGCGTCGCGCTGCCCGCCGTGGCCGGCGTCGCGCTGCTGGACGACCACCCCTCGGCACTGTCCTGGTTCGGCATCGCCGTGGCCGTGCCCGCCCTGTGGCTGGTCTCCCGCGGTGGTCCGGCCGGCGGACGGCGTACGGGCGCCTCCGCGTTCGACGGCCTGGTCGCCGGCACCGGCATCGCCCTGCAGTACGTCGCGCTGGCCCAGGCCGCGCCGCGCGCGGGTGCCTGGCCGGTCGTCACGGGCCGCCTCGCCGCCGCGCTCACCATCCTCCCGCTGCTCCTGACGGCCGGCGCCGCCGCGCGGCGCGCGGGCGTACGCCAGGTGCTCCTCGCGGCGGGCGCCGGCGCTCTGGCCGCCACCGCGCTGATGTTCTACCTGGCGGCGACGCGGGAGGAAATGCTGGTCGTGGCGGTCGTGCTGTCCTCCTTCTACCCGGCGATCCCGGTCCTGCTGGGCATCACCGCGCTGCGTGAGCGGCTGAACGTCCCGCAGACCGCCGGCCTCCTCGGTGCCGCCGCCGCGATCGGCCTGCTCACCCTCGGTTAGGGCGGCGTCGCGGTTCACGACCAGTCGGGGTGGGCGATGCCCAGGTCGCCGGAGGAGACGGGCACCGCCCCCGTGCCGTCGACGCGGATCGCCCAGATGCTCTGGTGTGCCGTCTCGCCGCGGGCGGTCGCGATCCACGCGCCGTCCGGCGAGAAGGTCGCGTCCATGTCGCGGGTCGCCTCCGAGGTCAGCCGGCGCGGCGTGCCGGTGCCGTCGGACGGGGTGAGCCAGACGTGCCGGGCGTCCTTGGTCGGCTGCTCGGTGTAGGCCATGGTCTTGCAGTCCGGCGAGAACGACGGGTCGTTGACGTCGTGGTCGTCATGGGTGACCTGAGTCCACCGGCCGCCCGCCGTCGCCGCGTCGATGGTGTAGATCTGCTGGGTACCGCTCTTCGTGCTCCAGAACGCGATGCGGCTCCCGCACCAGGCCGGGTCGTCCTTGTCGTCGCCGTCGCCGGTGAGCAGCAACGGCGTCTGCGGGCGGGCGAGCGTGATCACGGCGATCTGCCGTCCTGACGGCGTCTTGGCGACGATCGCCACCTTCCTGCCGTCCGGCGACCAGGCGGTACGGGTGCGGCCGTCGATGATGTTCGTGATCATCCGGGGCGTCCCGGACCCGTCGGCGTTGGTGATCCACAGTTCGTTGACCGTGGCGCTGACGTTCCGGGTGAAGGCGATCTGCTTCCGGTCCGGCGACCAGCGCGGCAGGATGTCGCACTTGTCGTCGTCGCTGATCACCTTGGTCGCCACACGCGTCGTCGGGACGAGCCTGCCGATGCTGCCGTGGCAACGGCTCGGCCAGCCGCTCTGCCGGTCGATGCGCACGAGCAGGGCGTCGCTCGGCAACGGCGCCGGTCCCGCCCCGGCCGTGGCCCCGGAGGGCTTTCCTCCGTCGTCGCGGGTGACCAGCCAGCCGGTCACCGCCGCCGCGACGACGACCGCCGCCACGGCGGCCAGGAGCACCCTGCCCCGGCCCCCGGCCGGGGACCCGCCGGGGGCGGTGGCACCCGGTGCGGCGGGCCCGGCCGGGGCCGTACGGTCCGGCGTGGTCTCGACGGTCCGCCCCGGTCCGCCGGGCAGGCCGGACCCGGCCGCGACGGTGTGACCGGGCCCGTCGGGCGTGCCCGGCCCGGCGGGTGGCACGGAGCCCTGACCGGAGACAGGGTCGGGGCCCGCCGGCGGCACCGGGTCCTGCCAGGCCGTCAGGGTGCCCAGCACCGCGGCTTCGCCGGCCTCACCGGTCTCACCGCCGACCAGGGCCAGCAGCAGGTCCCGGGCGGTCGGCCGGTTGTGCGGGTCCTTGTCCAGCGCCGCCCGTACGAGCCGGTCGAGGGGAGCGGGCAGGTCGCCGATCATCGGCTCGCCGTGCACCAGCCGCGCGGACATGACCGAGAAGTCGCCGGTGCCGAAGGGATTGACGCCGGTGCGGGCGAACGCGACGACGCACCCCCACGAGAAGATGTCGGCGGCGGTCGTCACCTGCTGCCGCAGGATGCGCTCCGGCGCCATCCAGCCCGGGCTCCCGACGAGCCGGCCCGTCATCGTGAGCCCGGCGGCGGCGTCGAGCGCCCGCGCGATGCCGAAGTCGATGACGCGCGGGCCGGAGTAGGACAGCATGACGTTCGCCGGCTTGAGGTCGCGGTGGATCAGCCCGGCCGCGTGGATGGCGACCAGCGCGGCGGCCACCCCGACGGCCACGCCGTGGAGCATGCCGGGCGACAGCTCGCCGTTCTGCCTGACGTATTCCTTGAGCGAGACCCCGTCGATGTACTCCGTCACCATGTACGCCCGGCCGCCGGACTCGCCGTGGTCGAGCACCTGGGCGGTGCAGAACGAGGCGACCCGCCGGGCGTTGTTCACCTCGTCCTGGAAGCGCGCGGCGAACCCCGCGTCCTGCGCCAGCTCCGGGCGTACCACCTTGACCGCCACCTGGCGCCCGTCCGGGCCGCGCCCGAGGTAGACGGCGCCCATGCCGCCCTCGCCGAGCCGCGCCAGGAGTGTGTACGGACCCACCCGCTCGGGATCGCCGGGCCGCAATGGTGTCTTCGCACCCGCACGTCGTTGACCGTCCACCCGCAGCCCATTTCTTCGTGCCGAATTCGACCGTACTCCGCGGAGCACCCGCCCGGATATGCGGGAAAACCCGGATCTGTTTCCGCGGTACGTCTCTCTTCGACGCTCGCAGCGGCACGAACGATCGGCCGTGACGGCCGGAATCGCGAATATCGCGCGTTAGCGGGCCGATCGCCGGGGCAGTCGTGCTCCATGGTGGTACGCCCGGTCGAGTGGCTGCGCTGGCACGCCGGATACGGACTCCGGTCGCTGCGGCGCGCCCTGCGCGGCCCGAGCCGCGAGCGCGACCTGCTCGTCCAGTCGGTCAAGTCCGCGGTCGCGGCGGCCCTCGCGTGGGTCGTCGCGTACGAGCTGCTGCACGCGCCCCTGGCGTCCCTCGCGCCGTGGGCCGCCCTCGTCATGGTGCACACGACGGTGTACCGCTCGGTGGTCAAGGGCCTGCAACAGGCCCTGGCGGTGGTCTTCGGCGTGGTCGTGGCGACCGGCGGGTACGCGGTGACGGGCGACCGCACGACGGCCCTCATCGTCGTGTTGCTCGTCACGATGCCGCTGGTCAACTGGCGGACCTTCGGCGACCAGGGGATCTACGGCCCGCTCACCGCGGTGCTCGTGATCACCTCGGGGCAGCCGACCGGGCACGCCATGGCCTGGCGTCTTGTCGAGACCGGGCTGGGCATCGCCGTCGGCGTGCTGGTCAACGCCCTCATCCTGCCTCCGACGCACCTGCGCGACGCCCATGAGTCGGTGACCGGCGTGGCGGAGGAGATCGCCGGTCAGCTCCACCGGCTCGGCGACGGCCTCGCCGGCGAGTGGGACACGGACGACGCGCGCGACTGGCTGCGCCGGTCGGACGAGCTGAGGGCCCGTACGGAGGACGCGTGGGCGGCGATCCGGCGGGGCCGGGAGAGCATGCGGATGAACCCGCGCCCGCGGCCCGGCGGCCGGGGCGAGGACCTGTCGCCGGTGCTGCTGCCCCTGGAGGTCGTGGCCAAGCAGACGCAGGGCATCTGCCGGACCCTCGTCGACGCCGGCGCGGACGGCATGCCCGATCCCGACCCCCGGTTCCTCGCCGTCTACGCCGAGATGCTGCGCCACGGCGCCACGGTCGTGCGCGCCTACCGGCGCCGGTTCCTCGGCACCGGGGCCCCGGACCTGCCGGAGGTTCTGGAGTCCGCGCGCGAGCGCAGCGGCCATCTGCACGAACGGCTGCGGGCCGATGAGTTCCGGCTCGACGGATGGCTGATCCACGGACCGCTCCTCATCGAGATCGACCGGATGCTCACCGGCCTCGCGGCCGACCAGGACCTGTCCCACGGACGGGAGCCGTGAGCCAGGTCCCGGTGCGGTGTCACGCCAGCGGGCCCCTCCAGCTGGGGCGGTACGGCGCGACGGGGCGCGCCCAGCCCGCGTAGGGCGGCACGATCGGACCGCTCCAGCCGGGGTGGTACGACGGCAGGACCGCCAGCGTCTCGGCCGCCGACTGGTCGTTCGGCACGCAGCGGGCCGTCACCGTGCCGATGGCCGGGCTGTTCGTTGTGATCTTGAGGCGGCCGACGCTGAGCGTGTCGGTGCCGCCGACGGCCGGGGTCCAGTCGCCGGTGAGGTCGCCGCGGATCGGCTGGCCCACCGGCACGTAGCCGCCGGCACCGGCCACGCGGAAGGCGGTGTTCTCCGCGCCGCCGACGTTGATCCACGCCGAGGCGCTCCAGGAGCCGATGGGCACCGGAGCGTTGACGGCGAGCCGCGAGAGGTGCAGGCGGACGCCGGTCGGCCGGGTGACCGCCGTCTGGCCCGGCGAGGAGAGCCACCCGTCGAGCACGACGGTCGTGGATCCCAGCATCGGGACGTCGCAGGAGTAGACCGTGGAGAAGCCGCCGGCGTACGCGGGCGCCTGCGCGGCGACGAGAGCGAGGCCGCCGCCGGTCACGAGCGTGGCGGCCGTCACCGCGTATCCGGCCAGAGATCTGATCATCAAGAGTCCTCCGAGTTCTGGTGTTCGGAGAGACGTCATCACGCGCGTCCGGCCCGCGTGGAGAGCCGGACGCGCGTTTTTGCCACCGCTGGTGATGATCGGTACCGGTCGCAGACCAAGCCGTGAGGCGGCGGCCCGGGTCCGTCAGGGCAGGATGCTGTCGACGTAGCCGCCGTCCACCCGGAGCGCGCCGCCGGTCGTGGCCGAGGCGTTCTCCGAGCTGAGGTAGACCACCATGTCGGCGATCTCCTCCGGCTCGATGAAGCGCTGGATCAGGGAGCTCGGCCGGTGCTCGGTCATGAAGCGCCGCTGCGCCTCGTCCCACGGCACGTCGGCGCCCACGAGCTGGGCGACGAAGTCCTCCACGCCCTCGGTGTGCGTCGGCCCGGCGATGACCGCGTTGACGGTGACCCCCGTGCCCTTGGCGGCCTTCGCGTACCCGCGCGACACCGCCAGCAGCGCCGTCTTCGTCATGCCGTAGTGCACCATCTCTTCGGGGATGACGACGGCCGAGTCGCTCGCGACGAACTGCACGCGCCCCCAGCCCCGCTCGGTCATCTTCGGCAGGTAGTGGCGCGTGAGCCGCACGCCGGACAGCACGTTGACCTCGAAGTAGCGGCGCCACTCGTCGTCGTCGATCTCCAGCACGGGCCGGGGCCCGAAGATGCCGAGGTTGTTGACGAGGATGTCGACCTCGGGGAGTTCGTCGAACAGCCGGGCCGCGCCCTCGGCGGACGCCAGGTCCGCCGCGATGCCCCGGATGGGGCCCGCGTCGCCGGCGAGGTCGCGTACGGTCGCGGCCACCTGGTCGGCGTTCCGTCCGTTGACGACCACGGCGGCGCCGGCGCGGCCCAGCCGAGCGGCGATGGCCCGGCCGATCCCCTTGGTCGATCCGCTGACAAGGGCGGTGCGTCCGCTCAGATCGATGTCCATAGAGTTCCTCCGTACCCAGCGAACGGTGAGCGATCGCCTACTCTACGAACGCGGGAGCGGGTCTCATGCGACACCCGCCCCGGAGCGTGGCCGGCGGCGCCGGATGTCCACCGGCCGGGAAGCGGTACACCGGTCGCCGGGGCGCGCTGCTCGTCTCCGCCGCGGCGACGGATCGCCGTAATTGTCGCGTCGCCGCATCGCGATCTTCCGTCTGCCGGGTGAGGGAAAGGCCGGGTCCGCGGCCCTTCTCGCGGCCGCGGAGTGATCGATACGGCCGGACCGGCCGGTATTTCCTTCGGCGCCTTTCGCATTTCCGCAGGTCAGCCCTTTTTGAAGGGCGCGGATTCACCGGTCCTGAGACCTAACCCGAAAGTGATGGGACGAACACGTAGAGTGATGCATGATGTTTCCAGATCGAAGGAGGTGAACGAAAGATCTTGACACGGCACCACGACGGGCGGCGGTAGCTCGTCGCCGGCCCCCCGAAAGGAGTCGAGTTCGATGCGAAGAACACCGATACGAATCGCCGGAGCGTGTGCTCTCGCCGCGACACTGGCGACGTCCGCGGCCGCGTGCGGCAACGATGACAAGAAATCCGCCTGTGACAAGCTGCAGGACACGATTTCGCAGGTGAGCCAGAGTGGCATTTCCCAGAACAATGATCCGAACGGGCTCGCTCGCACTTACTACAACAGCGCCACCGCGATGAGGCAGGAAGGGCGGGACTCCGGCGACAGCGATGTCGAGAGCGCGGCGAACGACGCCGCCTCCGCGCTCGAGCAGCTCAGCCAGCAGCTCACGGCGATGGACCGCGGCGACCGCGGACCGCAGTACCCCGCGACCGGCACCAGCCTGATGAGTGCCGGAGACCGGATCAGGTCCGCCTGCGACCGCTGAAGAGAGGGCGCCGGATCGGACCGAACCACTGGGCCCGCTTCCCCGGTCGACGGGGGAGCGGGCCGGTCACGTCGGCGCCCGCTCCGCTCCCGTCGGGCCTTCGGGCGCACCCCGGGTCACTCGGGCTGGTCGCGCATCGCGGCCAGCAGTAGCCGGGTGACCTGGTCCAGTGCCGGGCCGGGGGCGTGCGCCTCCGGGTCCAGGGTCGTGTGCAGCACGAACCCGTCTCCCGCCGCGACGATGAGGGCGGCCATCGGCTCCGGCTCCACCCACGAGGCGAGGAGCCCGGCGTCGCGCAGCTCACCGATGCTCGCGGCGAGGGCCTCCCGCAGCTCGGTCAGCAGCGCCACGATCGGGGCGCGGACCGCCTCGTCGCGTGCCGCGGTCGCCAGCGCCTCGAGGTAGGCCGGGACGTGCGCGTGCGCCTCGTCGAGCGCCTCCCGCAACGCCTCGATCGTGGCGAACAGGCCGCCGAGCGGGTCGCCCGCGATGCCGGTCAGCGCCGTGCGCGCGGGCTCGATCCAGGTGCGGACCGCGTCGACCAGCGCCTGGGCGACGAGGTCGTCCTTGGAACCGAAGTGGTACGTGATCGCCTGGAGGTTCACCCCGGCCGCGGCGGCGATCTCCCGCGAGGTCGTCCGCGCGACGCCGCCCCGGCCGAGCACCTCCAGCGTCGCCCGCAACAGGCGGGCGCGCGTGATCTCCTGCCGTTCACTCATACGTATGTATGATTCCATGGACGCGATTCCTCCAGGGAGAAAAGGTGACGTCATGCCGACCGATCTTGTGACCGGAGCGTACGGATACACCGGAACCTATCTCAGGCGGAGCCTCGAGAGCGCAGGCCACACGGTCCGTACGCTGACGGGGCACGCACCCGCCGACGCGGACATCGCGGTGTTCCCCTACCGCTTCGACGAGCCCGGCGCGCTCGACGAGGCGTTCGCGGGTGTCACCACCTTCTACAACACCTACTGGGTGCGGTACGCGCCGGGCGGCACCAGCCACCGGCAGGCCGTCGCCAACACCGCCGCGCTGCTGGAGGCCGCAGCCCGGGCGGGCGTCGAGCGCGTCGTCCACGTCAGCATCACCAACCCGGACGCCGACTCCTTCTACGACTACTACCGCGGCAAGGCCGGGGTGGAGGATCTCGTCGCGAAGAGCGGCATGACGTACGCCATCGTCCGGCCCGCTGTCATCTTCGGCGGCGAGGACATCCTGCTCAACAACATCGCCTGGCTGCTGCGCCGGTTCGGCGTGTTCGGCATCCCGGGTGACGGGCGGTACCGCCTGCGCCCGGTGTACGTCGAGGACTTCGCCGAACTGTGCGTCCGGCTCGGGGCGGAGGAGAACGACACGGTGGTGGACGCGGTCGGGCCCGAGTGGTTCACCTTCGAGGACCTGGTCGGCGCCATCGCCGGCGCGATCGGCCGGCGGTTCCGGCCCGTCCACCTCCCGCCGGCGGCCGTCTCGCTGCTCCTGCGCGGGCTGTCGCTGCTGACCAGGGACGTCGTGCTGACCCGCGACGAGATCGACGGGCTGATGGCCGAGCTCATCATGGTCGAGGGCGAGGCCACCTGCCCGACCCGCCTGACGGACTACCTGCGCGAGAACGCCGACCGGATCGGCCGCGACTACCACTCCGAGCTGGCCCGCCGGAAGCCGTCGCGCGTCCCCGTACGGGCCTGAGCCCCTGAGCCGGGCCGGGCGAGCCGGTGATCGATCGTCCCGATTGGGTAAGAGGAGCAAGCCGCGGTCGTTCGACGGGAGACGATGTGGAAGGTCCCAAAACGGCGTTCGTGCTGGGTGGCGGTGGTCTGCTGGGCGCCCACGAGGTGGGCATGCTGCGCGCGCTCGCCGAGGCGGACATCCGGCCCGACCTCGTCGTCGGCACCTCGGTGGGCGCGTTCAACGGGGCGTTCGTGGCCGCCGACCCGGCCGATGCGGCCGGCCTGCTCACCACGGCGTGGCTGGGGGACGGCGCGGGTTCGGTCTTCTCCGGCTCCTTCCTGACCCGCATGTCGACGCTCATCCGGTCCGGCACTCACCTGCACTCCACGAGCCTCCTGGCCACGGCGCTCGACACGCTCATCTCGGTCGACCTGATCGAGGACCTGGCGGTGCCGTTCCACTGCGTGGCGGCCAACATCGAGCGGGCCGAGGCCCGGTGGTTCACCCACGGGCCGCTGGTTCCCGCGGTGCTCGCGTCCTGCGCGGTGCCCGGCGTCCTTCCGCCGGTGCGGATCGGGGACGAGCACTTCTACGACGGCGGGCTCGTGCACAGCATTCCGATCGGCCGCGCGCTGCGCCAGGGCGCCCGGACGATCTACGTCCTCCAGGTCGGCCGCATCGAGACCCCGCTCACCAGGCCGACCCGGCCCTGGCAGGTCGGCCTGGTCGCCTTCGAGATCGCGCGGCGGCACCGGTTCGCCGAGGAGATGGCGGAACTCCCCGACGACGTGACCGTCCACGTGCTCCCCACCGGCGGGGCCGGGGCGGGCGCGGGCCTGTCGCAGCTGCGCTACCGCGACGCCTCGCGGGTCGAGGCGAACATCGAGCGGGCGTACCGCGCGACCAGCGCGTACCTCGCGGGTGACTGAGCGGCGGGCTCATGATCCCGCCACGGTTCGCCCGGCGACTGGCCCTCATCCCGCTGCTGGTCGTGCTCACGGCCGTCGCCGTCGCGGTGGGCACGCCGCTCCTTCTGCTCGGGCTGGTCGCCTCGCGTGGCCGTCGCCGCGTCGCGCGGGTGACGGTCATCGTGGTGTCGTGGCTGGTGATGGAGTGCGCCGTGCTCTGCGCCGCCCTCGCGCTGTGGCCCGCCCGCGGCGACGCCGAGACCGTACGCGAGCGGCACTACGCGCTGTGCGCCTGGTTCCTCGGCCGGATGTACGGCGTCGGGTCGCGCGCGCTGGGGCTCACGATCGAGGTTCAGGAACCGCTGAACGCCTCCTCGGACCGGCCGGTGATCGTGCTGAGCCGGCATGCCGGACCGGGCGACTCGTTCCTGATCGTGCACTTCCTCCTCAACGTGTACGGGCGCCGGCCACGGATCGTCATGAAGGCGGCCCTGCGGCTCGATCCGGCGGTCGACGTCGTGCTGGGACGGCTGCCCAACGTCTTCGTCACGGGGGACGAGGAGCCGGGCGGGCGACCGGTGGCCGAGATCGAACGGCTGGCCGCCGGGCTGGAGGGCCGCGACGCGCTGCTGATCTTCCCCGAAGGCGGCAACTTCACCCCGCGCCGCCGCGTACGCGCGATCCGCAGCCTGCGCCGGAGGGGCCGCCGGGCCGCGGCGGAACGGGCGCGCGCCATGCCGAACGTCCTGCCGCCCCGCGCGACCGGCACTCTCACCGCGCTCGCCGCCGCGCCGCACGCCGACGTCGTCTTCGTCGCGCACACCGGCGCGGACGACCTGCTCTCCCCGTCCGACGTCTGGCGGAACATCCCGATGTTCCAGCCTCTGCGCGCCCGCTGGTGGAGGATTCCCCATGAGGAGATTCCGGCGGAGGGCCGGGAACGCTGGCTCTTCGACTGGTGGGAGACCATCGACGCCTGGGTCGCGGAGAACCGTCCGGAAGGCCGTGAGCAGGGGTGACGGCCCCGCTGTGTGGGGTTAGCGCATAGCTCTCGGTACTTCTACCGGGGTAGCCCGGTATCTAATGGTCGGATCCGACGGCAAGCTGGTGCCCGGCAACCGGGGACCGTCAGCCGGTGGATTGGCAAAGGGGAGTGTCATGACAGCCGCGGTTCCCTCCACCCGGACCGGACGGTACCGGCCGTGGGCCTGGATGGCGGGCTCGCCGCGGTGGAGATCGGTGACGGTCCAGGCGGCGCTGGTGGCAGCCGTGCTCGTCCCCGCGGTGGCCGAGGGGAGGCTCTGGGTCCGGCACCCACTCCCGACCGTGGTCAACCTGCTGGTGTCCGCTGGGGCCATCGGAGCGGGGGCGCTCCTGGCAGGGGATGCGGAACAGCGGGTCACGGGGTACGTCCTGATCGCGTCGGGGGTCACGCGACCACTGGAATGGGCGCATGAGTGGGCGTCGGGCCCCGGCCCGTTGTACGCGCAGGTCTTCGAGTACCTGCCGATCACCCTCACCGCGTGGGCGCTGCTGCGCTATCCCGCGCCGTCGCTGGGACGGCACCGGCGCCGCTTCATGGTGGTCATGGCATCACCTCGCTCGCCGGCCGGCACGAAGAGGTGTTCGCCATCGAGGGCATGGCCGAGCTGGGCGTGCCCCTCGCGTTCCTGGTGTCGTTCGCGCAGCGGCGGCTGACCCGGCTGTCCTCGCTGATGACCGTGTTCGACACCCGGTATCCGACCACGCACCTGCTGCGGGAGCTGCTGCGGCACAATCTGCGCGATCCCGGCCTGGACCTGCTGGTCTGGTCCGAGGCCGATCGCGGCTACCTGACGGTGGACGGCGAATCGGCCGACGTCGCGGCCTCCTCGCGCGACCGCCGCACCATCCCGGTGCACGGCCGTGGCGGCCGGCGGCTGGCTTTACTGGTCGTCGACGCCGGCGTGGCCGGAGAGGGCGACCTGGCCGGGGCCGCGGTGGCGATCAGCAAGCTGGCGCTGGAGAACCTCATGCTGTCGCGGCGCCTGCTGACCGCCGACTACGACGCGCGCCAGCTCATCGTCGCCGACCTGCACGATGGGGCGCAGAAGGACCTGTGCGCGCTGCGCGTGGCCCAAGATCGAACAGGCCGAGGCCGGCCAGGTTCCGGCGCTCGTGGAGACGGCCGACCGGCTCGTGGCGGGTGCCCTGCGGGAGCTGCGCGACCTCGCCCACGGCGTCTACCCCCACACGCTGACGCACGCGGGCCTGGCGGCGGCGGTCGAGGAGACCGCCGACGGCCTCGGCCTGATCGTGCACCTCACCGTCCCGGAGAACCGCCTGCCGGCGACGGTGGAGAAGACCGTCTACTTCTTCGTCAGCGAGGCGCTGACGAACGCGCACAAGTACGCCGGCACGGTCCACGTCCAGGTGGACGTCCGGCGGTCCGGGGGTGTCATCGTCGCCGAGGTCAGGGACGACGGTGTCGGCGGAGCCGACGGGGAGGGGCCCGGGCCGGCCCGGCTGCGCGACCGCATCGAGGCGTACGGCGGGCGCCTGCACGTCCGCAGCCCGCGCGGCGCGGGCACGCACGTGATCGCGAGGATCCCGTGCGTGTGATCGTGGCGGACGACGTGCCGATGCTCCGCGACCTGTACCGGCAGAGCATCCAGGCCCTCGGCGTCGACGTGGTGGCCGAGGCCGCCACGACCGCCGAGCTGCTGGTCCAGGTCCGCGGTCACCGGCCCGACGCGGTGCTGGTGGACATCAACTTCGGCGGGCACCTCGGACGCCCGCAGGACGACGACGGGCTGCACGCCGCCGAGCGGCTGCGCGCGGACGATCCCCGGCTGGGCATCGTGATGTTCTCGGTGCACATGACGCCCGCGTACCTGCGGCGCATCACCGCCATCGGCGACGGCACGCACATCGGCTACCTCGGCAAGGAGCGCATCAAGGACGCGCAGACGATCGTCGACGCGCTCGCCCGCGTCACCGCCGGAGAGACGGTCATCGACGGTGCGCTGGCCGAGCAGATGCTGCGGACCCGCCGCGTCCAGGACCCCATCGCCCTGCTCACGGCGCGGCAGCGCGAGGCGCTGGAACTGCTCGCCCAGGGCCGTACGAACAAGGCCATCGCCGAGCGGATGAAAGTGGCCGTCCCGACCGTCGAGGCGTACCTCAGCGAGGTGTTCAAGACCCTCGACATCCCGGCGTCGCCCGATGACCACAAACGCGTCCTGGCCGTGCTGGCCTGGCTGCGCAGCGCGGGGGCGCGCCCGCCCGGCGCCCGTACGGCCCGGGACCGGGACCGGGAGGCGTGATGGCACCGGCGATCGGCATCGACCTGGGGACCACGTACTCCGCCGTCGCGGCGGCCCGGCCGGGCGGCCGGCCGGAGCTGCTGTGGAACCACGAGGGTGACCTGCTCACACCCTCCGTCGTCCTCCTCTCCGGCACGGACGAGGCCCTGGTCGGCAAGACCGCCAAGCACGCGACGAAGAACGTCCCCGGCGACTGCGTCGAACTGGTCAAACGGCGGGACGACGCCCCCGGCTGGACGTTCACCGGCTCCCGCGGCGGCGTGCGCGGCGCCGCGGAGATCCAGGGCCTGATCCTGCGACGGCTCGCCGAGGACGCCGCGGCGGCGCTCGGCGAACCGGCCGGCGGACTCGTCCTCGCCGTACCCGCGCGCGCCGGAGACGCCGGCCGGCGGGCACTGCGGAGCGCGGCCGAGGCGGCCGGCCTCACCGTGGCCGGGCTGGTCGACGGGCCCGTCGCGGCCGGCCTGGCGTTCAGGGTCACGCCGGGCACGGTGATGGTGTACGACCTCGGCGGCGGGACGCTCGAGGTGACCGTGATGACGGTCGGCGATGAGGAGACCCGGGTCGTCGCGACCGGCGGCGACCGCCGGCTCGGCGGCTTCGACTTCGACGGCCGGCTCATGGAGCACGTGGCCTCGGAGGTGCGGAAACTGGCCGGGCCCGAGCTGCTCGACGGCGGCTGCCGCCAGGCCGAGCTGCGTGAGCGGTGCGAGCAGGCCAAGCACGCGCTCAGCCGCGCGTTCCAGACACGGCTGTTCCTCGGCGGCCCCGACCGGAGCTACACCGTCGAGGTCAGCCGCGAGCGGTTCGAGCAGATGACGCGGGACCTGCTGCAGCGGACCGCGGACGTCGCCGACGACGTCCTCGGCCGGGCGGGCGTGGGCTGGTCGCGGATCGACCGCATCCTGCTCGTCGGCGGGTCGACGCGGATGCCGATGGTGCGGCGGATGATCGAACGCCGGCTCGGCGGCGTGGCGGACACGACCGTCGACCCGGACCAGGCGGTCGCCCTCGGCGCCGCCATCGCGGCCCGCGACCTGACCGCCGGCATCGCACGGCTCGTGACCTGACCGCCGGCATCGCACGGCTCGTGACCTGACCGCCGGCACCGCGTGGAGTGTCGCCTGGCCGTCGGCACCGCGGACCGCGGCGGGGAACTTCTCCGAGGATCGGGGACCGTCCGGCCGCCGACCGGATAATGGCGGCTGTGAACCGTGCGACGACGTGGTGGGCCGCCCTGTCCCTCGCGATGAAGGCGGCGCTGGCGGGGTTGCTGCTGTTCGCGCTCGCACACCCGCACTGGGACCGCTTCGCGGACAAGGCCATGGGCATCCGCGCGATGACCTACCCCATCGCGGCGGTGCTCGTCCCCGTCGTCTGGTCGATCGTCCGCCGCCTGCGCGGGTCGGCCCGGTACCCGTGGGACGTGGACGCGCTGGTCGTCGCCCCGTTCGTCATCGACGTCGCGGGCAACGCCGCGACGTCGATGACACCCTCACCTGGTTCGACGACTTCTGCCACTTCGCCGACTGGACCCTGGTGAGCGCCGCGTTCGGCGCCGCGCTGCGGCGGGGGCCGGCGCTGCCGCGGTGGATGCCGGCGTTCGCCTGCGCCGGTCTCGGCGCGATCGCGGCGATCCTGTGGGAGCTGGCCGAGTACGCGACGTTCATCATGAACACCGACGAGGTGATCGGCATCTACCGCGACACGATCGGCGACGAGGTGCTGGGCCTGTCCGGCGCGACGGTCGCCGGAGTGCTCGTCGCCGTGCTCGGCCCGGCCCGTCCCGCGCCGGCCCGTCCCGCACCGGCGTATGACGCCGGGGACGCGCGGGAGGACTACAGCCCGCCGTGACCGGCGAAGACGCCCGCCAGCGCCAGTGCCAGGAGGACGCTCGCGAGCGTCAGCGTCGCCTCCGTGACGCCCAGGGTCCGGCTCCAGGGGGCGGGCCGGCGGATCACGGACGGGTACGGCTCCCGTGGCCGGCGGCTGCGCCACAGGCACACGGCGACGAGCGTGGCCGCTCCGGCGATCAGCACGGCCAGCAGCGCCGCGGCGAGAGGCAAGGACGCGCGGGACAGGCCGATCAGGAGCAGCGCGAGGCCCGCCGTGCCGGACAGCACCAGCGTGTGACCTGTGAGGTCACTCCGGGTGTCGCGTGCGCGGATGAGAAGGACCAACGGGAGCGCCGCACCCGCCGCCCAGGCGAACCCGCCACCGGAGAAGGCCAGGATCCCCGCGGCGAGGGCACCGGTGACGCCGGTCGACAGCGCCAACCCGGTCACCACGCCTTCCGCCCGGTACGACCACGCGCCCCGCGGCTCGGGCGGTGCCTCTTCCAGCTGCATGGGCACGTGCGGTGTCCTGGCCCTGATCCGCCGCGCGGTCCACTGGACGGTCCGCTGGACCGCCGGCACGACGGTGGCGACGAGGGCCACGGCGGCGGCGACCGACAGCTCGGGCACGATGAGGCCCAGACCGGTGGCGGCCGTACCGGCCAGCGCGACGCCGGCCACCGCGGAGAACACCGGCACCGCGCCGTCGGCGAGCACCGCGCCGGCCAGGGCCGTCGACGCGAGCGCGCCCAGGCCCGTCAGGGCATGAAGCAGGTCGAGGTGGGCGAGGTCGGTGGTGTGGAGGCCGGACAGGAACGCCAGAGGAAGAGCGCCGAGCCGGCAGGCGAGGCCGATGCCGGAGGCCCACGGCCGGCGCGCCGCGACCGCGCCCAGGCCGAGGAACACGAGGGCGAGCGCGCCGGCGACGGCCGTCGCCGCGATCCAGGGGAATCCGCCGAGCAGCAGAACCGCCACCGCGGCGGCGGACACGCCGCCCGTCACGCTCACCGTGAGGGTGGAGAGGCCCTCCGCCGAGCCGGAGTCGGCGCTCTCGGGCGCGTCGGCCTCGCCGGCGGAGAACTCGGGGAGCTGCCGCATCGCCGGGCGCAGGTAGAGCACATCGCCGTGGGTGAGGCTGACCTGTGCGGGCGTCATGCTCGCGTCGATGGCGGTCTCGTCCAGCCGCTGCAGGACCCAGCCGTCGTGTTCGAGCCCCACCTCGGCCAGATCCCGGCCCGAGTAACTCAGGATCACCGGAAGGAGATCGGCGAATGGCACGTCGACCGGAAGGGCCATGTCGACCCGGCGCTGGGGTCCTTCGACCGTGACCCGGCACAGCTCCTCGTCTTCCGCAAGATTCACCAGGGCCTCGCATTGCCGTATTACCGTCACCGAGCAGGATCGCCGAACTGATGCGACCCGGGGCGATCTGTTCCTAGACTGGCGGAAGTTGACTCGAGAATCCAACGCATCGGGAGTGGTGGCTTGCCGAGCACCGTCCTCGTCCGGCGCAAGGCGCGGAGAGTTCCTCCCGCGATGCCGCGCGACGAGATCTTCCTCGAGGCGCCTCCCGAACTCCCGAGAACCACGGATACGGGCTTTCGCAACACGCTGACCTATCTCGCGTTGGCCGGTGGCTGCGCCACGATGGTCCTCGTCCTGGTCGACGACCGGGCCGACCGCCTGCTGAAGATCACGATTCTCGTCCTGGCGCTGACGGTGATGATGGCCGTCGCGGGTCAGCTGGGCCGGAGGAGCGCCGCCGAGCCATCGGCGGGCATGCGTCCCGCCGCCGCCCGGCGCGACTATCTGCGCTACCTGCGGCAAATACACACGAGGCTCAGCAGGATCGCCCGGGATCAGCGCGCCGCGCTGACCTGGATGCATCCGGCCCCCGAACGCCTGTGGTCGCTCGTCACGAGCTCACGGCTCTGGGAGAGGCGCCCGGACGATTCCGATTTCGGCGTCGCCCGTTTCGGCACCGGCCCGCAGCAACTCGCGGCAGAACTCGTCCGGCCGGAGACACCGCCGGTCGATGATCTCGAACCGGTCAGCGCGGAAGCCCTCCGCCGTCTCCTCGCCAGCCATTCCATTCTGCCGGACGCCCCGGTGGGAATCGCTCTTCAGGCGTTCGGCCGCATTGTCCTGTCCGGAGAAAGAGACGCCGTTTGCGGCATGCTTCGCGCGGCGATCATGCAGCTCGCCGCATTCCATGCTCCCGAGGATCTGCGGATATCGGTCTGCGCGTCGACGGACCGGGTCCCCTACTGGGAATGGATCAAATGGCTTCCGCACGCGTCGCATCCGACCGCCCGCGACGCCGCCGGGCCCACCCGGCTCTTCGCCGACGATCTCACCGAGCTGGAGAATCTCCTCGATCTCGGCTACCGCCCGCGCAGAAGCCGGCACGGCGACCCGTTCCAGACGCCGTTCCACGTCGTCATCCTGGACGGTGGCGTCGTCACGCCGGACTCCTCCCTCGGCGCCGAGGGCCTCGCCGGAGTGTGCGTCATCGACCTCGGCGGCGCGACGAGCGGCGCGACGAGCGGGTGGCCGGACGACACGACCCTGGCGCTGGAGGTCTCCTACGACCAGGTGCGCATGCGCGATCACCCGGCCGGCGAGCCGGTGTGGACACCCGACCACGTCGGCTTTCCCCAGGCCGAGGCCCTGGCCCGCCAGCTCGCGCCGTTGCGGATCAGCCCGGTGCGCACGCCGGGCGAGGACTACACGGCCGCGAGCACGGCGCTGCCGTCGCTGCTCGGCGTGCCGGACGCCCGCGGCGCCGACCCGGAGGTCCTCTGGAGGCAGCGGGCGCACCGCGACCGGCTGCGGGTCCCCATCGGCGTCGACACCGACGGCCGGCCGGTGGAGCTCGACCTCAAGGCGTTCGCCGAGGGCGGCATGGGCCCGCACGGCCTGGTCATCGGGGCGACCGGCTCCGGTAAGGGCGAGCTGCTGCGCACCCTGGTCCTCGGCCTCGCGATGACGCACTCCCCGGAGGCCGTCAACTTCGTGCTCGTCGACTTCAAGGGTGGCGCGACCTTCCTCGGCCTGGAGCGGCTCCGGCATGTCGCGGGCCTCATCAGCGGGCTGGAGGAGGAGCCGTCGCTGGCCGACCGGATGTACGACGCGCTGCGCGGCGAGATGGTGCGGCGGCAGGAGTTCCTGCGGGCGGCCGGCAACTACGCCTCGCTGCGCGACTACGAGGCGGCGCGCGAGCGCGGCGCCCGGATACCGCCGATGCCGGCGCTCTTCGTGGTGCTGGACGAGTTCTCCGAGCTGCTGTCGGCCAGGCCCGATTTCGCCGACCTCTTCGTGATGATCGGCCGCCTGGGCCGGTCGCTCGGTGTGCACCTGCTGCTCGCGTCGCACCGCCTGGAGGAGGGCAAGCTCCGCGGGCTGGAGGCCTACCTGTCGTACCGCATCGGCCTGCGCACCTTCTCGGCCTCGGAGTCACGGGCCGTCCTCGGCGTCCCCGACGCGTACGAGCTTCCACCGGCCCCCGGCAGCGGATACCTGAAGATCAACAACGACTCGATGGTCCGCTTCATGGCGGCGAGCGTCTCCGCAGCGTACGAACCGGGGCGGTCCGGGGCCCTTGGCCCGTACGCGCGGCAGGGCCGCGACGGCGCGGGGGCCGCACAGGTCGTGCCGTTCGTGACCGGTCGCGTCGACCCGGAGGCCACCGAGAGTCCGGGCCCGCCGACGGTGCGGGACGACGAGGAAGACGAGCGAAGCGTGCTCGACGTCGTCGTCGAACGGCTCGCCGACCAGGGTCCGCCGGCACACCGGATCTGGCTGCCGCCGCTCGAGGAGTCCCCGACGCTCGACCGGCTCCTGCCTCCTCTGCGCACCACACCGGACCTCGGCCTGACCACGGCGGACTGGGAGGGGCGCGGCCGGCTGAACGCCGCGGTCGCCGTCGTCGACCGGCCGTCCGAGCAGCGCCGCGAGACGCTGTGGCTGGGGCTGTCCGGCTCCACCGGGCACGTCGCCGTGGTCGGCGCGCCACAGAGCGGGAAGTCGACGGTGCTGCGGACGCTGATCGCCTCACTGGCGCTGACCCACACGCCCCAGGAGGTGTGGATCTACTGCCTCGACCTCGGTGGCGGCGCCCTCGGCGGCCTCAGGGCGCTGCCGCACGTCGGCGGCGTGGCGGACCGGCTGGATCCCGACCGCGTCCACCGCACGCTCGCCGAGGTCGCCGCCGTCCTCGCCGAGCGGGAGCGCCGGTTCGCCGAGCAGGGCGTCGACGGCATCGAGGCGTACCGGCGGGCGCACGGCACGGGGCTCGCCGACGTGTTCCTCGTGGTCGACAACTGGATCGGCGTGCGCCAGGACTTCGAGCAGGCGGAGACGGCCATCACCGACCTGGCGACACGCGGCTTCGCCTACGGCGTCCACGTCGTGGCCTCCGCGAACCGTTGGGATGACTTCCGGGCGAGCATCCGCGACATGTTCGGTTCCCGCCTGGAGCTCAGGCTCGGCGACCCGGCCGACTCCGCGTTCGACCGGAAGGCGGCGGCCAACGTCCCGGAGAGACGGCCGGGGCGGGGGATCACCCCGGACGGCCTGCACTTCCTCGCCGCGCTCCCGCGGATCGACGGCGTGTCCGGCACCGACGGCCTCGCCGACGGCGTGCGGCGGCTGGTCGACGCGGTGAGCGAGTCCTGGACGGGCCCGGCCGCGCCGCAGGTCCGGATGCTGCCGGCGGTGCTCCCGTCGTCCGCGCTTCCGGCGGCGGAGAAGACCGGACGCCGCGTGCCGATCGGCATCGACGAGGACGCGCTGGCGCCGGTGCTGCTGGACTTCGACGTCGCGCCGCACTTCCTGGTCATCGGCGAGAGCGAGTGCGGCAAGTCGAATCTCCTGCGGCAGATCGCGAGCGCGCTCACCGAGCGGTACACCCCGGACGAGGCCCGGTTCGTCGTCTTCGACTACCGCCAGAGCCTGCTGCAGGCGACCGAGAGCGAGCACCGCATCGGCTACGCGGCGTCGGTGTCGGCGGCGGAGAGGCTCGTGCGGGACGTAGGCGACTCGCTGGCCCGGCGGCTGCCGTCGGCGGACGTCACGCCGCAGCAGCTGCGGGCCCGGTCATGGTGGAAGGGGCCGGAGGTGTTCGTGCTCGCCGACGACTACGAGCTCGTGGCCGCGCCCTCGGGCAACCCGCTGCTGCCGCTGGCCGAGTTCGTCTCCACCGCGCGCGACGTCGGCCTGCACGTCATCGTGGCGCGCGGCATCGGGGGCGCGGGCCGGGGCATGTTCGACCCGATCATCCAGCGCGTCACCGATATGGCGTCACCCGCACTGATCATGTCAGGCGGCGGGGACGAGGGCGTCCTCGCCGGCGTCAGACCCCGCCGGTTCCCTACGGGCCGGGGCGTTCTCACCGATCGGCGGACGGGTGCCCGCGTCGTCCAGACCGCCCTGTACGCCGGTGGAGAGCCGGGCGGCGTCGGCCGCGCCCTCGAGACGCCCACCGACGTGTAGCCCGGACATGGCCTCCAGGGAGAGACTCACATCGATGCCCGGCAAGGAAGACGGCAACCTCTGGTCCGGCCTGCCGAAGCTGGCGTGGCTCGTGACGCTGCTGCTCCCTCCGTCGGCCGTGGCCGCGCTGGCGCACGGCCTCGTCCACGAGCATCCGGTGATCGCCGTTCTCTCGGTCATCGCCTACTGGGCGGTGGTCACGGTCGGACGGTTCGTCGCCGGCATGGTCCGGGACCTGGTCCAGCGCCGGCGCGCGTCGTGGATCGAGGGCGCCGACCGGGCGCTGGGCATCAGGCTGACGCGGTTCAAGGGGAAGTACCTCCACCATCTCGCGCAGAACCTGCAGAAGATCGACCAGAAGGGGCTGTCGACGCCCGGGTTCTACACGCCCGACCTCGACGACGTGTACATCGACGTGAGCCTGGCCGTCAGGGCGCCGAACCAGATACGCGGCGACCTGCTGGCCGACGCGGCCTCCGAGTCGACCGAACGCCGCTCCATCACCGACTTCCTCGACGGGGTGACCCCGGCCGTCATCGCGGTCGTCGGGGCGCCCGGCAGCGGGAAGACCACGCTGCTGCGGTACACCGCGCGCCGGATCTGCCAGCACCGCAGGGGCCGGCGACGGACGGTCCCGATCCTGCTGTACCTGCGCGACCACATCCACACGATCAACACCACACCGCGGATCGCGCTGGACAAGGTCGTGCACGACACGCTCGGCCGGCTCGGCCCCGACGAGCCGTCCGGCTGGTTCGAACGGCAGATCCGCGACGGAAACTGCCTCGTGCTGCTGGACGGCCTCGACGAGGTCGCCTCCGAGGCGGACCGCCGGCGGGTCGCCGACTGGATCGAGCTCCAGATCCGGGAGTATCCGGAGAACGACTACGTCATCACGTCGCGGCCCCGCGGCTATGAGGCCACGCCGATCGAGGGCGCCACCGTCCTGCAGACGCGGCGGTTCACCGACGAGCAGATGTCCCGGTTCATCAGTTCGTGGTACGCCACCATCGAACGCCAGGCGTCCGCCGGGCAGAACGACGAGCTCCTGGCGCGCTCGGCCGAGGAGGGCGCGGAAGATCTCCGCCGGCGGTTGCGGGAGTCACCCGGGCTGTACGAGCTGACCGCGAACCCGCTGCTGCTGACGATGATCGCCAACGTGCATCGCTTCCGCGGGTCCCTGCCGGGCAGGCGGTTCGACCTGTACAGCGAGATCTGCCAGGTGATGCTCTACCGGAGGCTGGAGGCCAAGAAGCTGGCGGTCGAGCCCCGCGGGGACCAGAAGGAGATGCTGCTGCGGGTGCTGGCGCTGGAGATGATGAAGCGTCGCGTACGCGATCTGACCAGGGCCGAGTGCGTCGCCATCCTCCGGCCCGCGGTGCGGCGCGTGTCCCAGGAGCTGTCCGCGGAGTCGTTCCTGGACGACGTCAGCATGAACGGCCTGGTCATCGAGCGGGAGAACGGCGTCTACGCCTTCACCCACTTCACCTTCCAGGAATACCTGGCCGCGGCGCGCCTGAAGGACAAGGGCCTCGTCTCGGTGCTGGTCGACGCGGTGGACGACGACTGGTGGCGCGAATGCACGCTTCTCTACGCCGCTCGTAGCGACCCCGGCCCCATCGTCGAGGCGTGTCTTCGATCCCGCAGCCCGGCCGCGCTCGCCCTGGCCTTCTACTGTGCCGACGACGCAGGCGAACTCGCCCCCGAGCTTCAGGACGAGCTGAACCACGTGCTGGAGCAGGCCGACTCGGACAGCGTGGAGCACAACCGGCTCGTCGCCAGCGTTCTGGTGGCGCGCCACCTCCACCAGCTCGTGTACGCCTCCAACGGAAGCCGCATCTGCGCCCTGCCCGTCAACTGGGAGATCTATGAGCTCTTCCTCCGGGACGCGCAGCGGAAGCGGCGGCCGGACGACGCGGTGACGCCCCGGGCCGGCCGCGAGATCGCGCTGGGCACCCGCGCGAGCGACGCGGCAGCGTTCGTCACCTGGGTGAACGAGCTGCTCGGCGGTGAGCTGTTCCACCGCCTGCCCACGTCGGCGGAGCTGGAGGACCGCAGAGTGCAGCGGATCATCCGCCGTCCCGGCGTCTGCTACTGGACCCAGCCCGCCGATCGCGGGGCGAGCCCGGCGCTCTGGATACCGGAGGGAACACCCCATCCGGGCTCCGTGGAGGGCGGCCTGCTCCGGGACGACGTCGTCGCGGATCTCCGCCGTCAGACGCCGGCCCTGATCGCGATCTTCCTGGTGCGCGCGAAGTCGGCCGTCGGCGTTCTTCTCCGCCTGCTCGACACCGCCTCCGACCCCGGTCTCGACCGGACCCTGGCCCAGCTCACGGACCTGGCGACCGCTCTCAACGCGGCGTTGGCCAACAACCTCGTCGGCGCCTTCGACATCGGTCTCAACCTGGAGTTCGGCCTGAATCGCGACAACGCGAGGGTCCGGGAGGTCGTCGACCAGCTGAGCGCGGAGATGCCCCGGACGATCGCGGAGTTCGTCCGCGAACTGGCCTGGGACCTGGTGGCCGACCTCACGATCGGACTCGAACTCGCGCAGGGGGGAGAGTCCCCGCACGCGGGCGACCTGGCGCGCATCCGCGGCGCGCTGCTCGCCCTCCGGCACGATCTCGAACGCGACCGGCGCAGGTCCGCGCGCGCGAGACAGCGCACCGGCGCCGGCGATCTCGCGAGCGCGCACGAGCGCGTGCACGATCTCGCGATCGGCCGTGCGCTCTCCCTGAGCCTCTCGCGCACTCTGCGGGACGACCACCAGCGTCCGCAGGCCGTCGTCGACGGCTTCGCGGAGCGGTTCGCGGACACCGCGCGCGTCGGCGGCACCGGCTTCACGGTGTCGCCCGACGAGTGCCACCGGTTGGTCACGGACGCCGTCGCGGAGATCCAGAGCGTTCTGCTGAAGGCGCCGAACCTCCTGCCGTCGACGCTGTGGGCGGCGGAGATGGCCAAGACCCTCGAAAGCGTGGCCGGCCCGGTCTTCGACCGGAGCGACGACCTCACCGACACGACCGCCACCGCGATACGGCTCGGCGCGCTCTGTCTCGCCGTCGAGGCCGACATCCGGCGGAGAACCGGTCTGGGCGACCTGTTCCGGCACATCGCGGCGGGCGTCACCTGGCTCGAACGGCGGCGTACGGGCCGCTCCGACGCGGCCGAGGCGATCGTCATCGCGAGTGACTGACACCGAAGCACGGCGCCCGGACGGCACGGTCGGGGTGGCGGCCGTCGCGGGCACCGGCACCGGTGTGATCGTCGACGTCGCCGGCACCACCGACGTCATCGCCCGGCTGCACGCCGAGCCGCACGCCGCCCCCGACGCGATCCTCAACCCCTACCTGGTGGACGGCCTGTGGACGCTGGGCGGCCCGACCGGCATGACCGGCGGCGCGGTCGCCGCGCTGGCCGGGCTCACCGGCGGCGATCCGGGTCTGGCCGGTGCCGGGGACCTGCCCGCCGGCAGCGACGGCCTGCTCGTTCTCCCGTCGCTGACCGGCAGCCGGTTCCCCGACCAGTGCCCGGCCGAACGCGGCGCGCTGTGAGGGCTGACGCCCGCGCACCGGCCCGAACACGTCGTCCACGCCGCGCACGAGGTCGCCGCCTACCTCGTACGCGAGGCCGTCTCCCGGCTGGACACGCCGGGGGCGGACACCGCTCCGGTGCTGATGGGCGGCGGCGCGATCCGCGCCCCGTGGCAGGCGCGCCTGCGCGCCGACGTCCTGGGCCGGCCGGTGCTGGTCTCGGCCGAACCCGATGTCAGCCCGCGCGGCGCGGCGATGCTGGCTCTCGTCGGCGCGGGGGAGTGCCCCGACCTGCGGGCCGCCCACCGGGCCCTCGGCCCGAACGTACGCCGCTACGAAGCCGATCCGCGGCGCAGCGCGCGCTACGACGAGCTGTTCACCGCCTGGCGCACGGTCCGGGCGGCGATCCGTTCCGCCGGCGAGCCCGGACGCTGACCCGCACGGGCCGGGGCCGGCGAAGGCTCAGGTCGCGTACACCTCCAGTTCGGCGACCTGGGCGGCCGGCCAGCCGGTGTTGGCGGTGACGTTCACGCGGACGTACCGGACGCTGGAGGGCGGAAAGGTGATCGTCACCGCGTTGCCCGACGACGGGTCGAAGACGTGACCGGCGGAGCCGCTCAGCGTGGTGAACGAGGAGCCGTCGGTGCCGCCCTGGACCGACAGCGTCTGGGTGCGCGCGCCCCACGACGGCGGCAGCCGCAGCACGACACGGCCGACGCTCGTCGCGGTGCCCAGGTCCACCTGCACCCACTGCGGCAGCGCGTTGTTCGCGCTCTCCCAGTAGCTGCCCGGGTCGCCGTCCACCGCGTTGCCCGACCCGTAGCTCTGTGTGTGGCTGCTCTCGGCCGTGGCCCGGCCCGCCGCGAGGTTCGGGTTCCCGTTCCCGCCGCCGGACACCACCGGGCGCGTCGGCCGGGTCGGGGTGAGTGCGAGCCGTCCCTTGAGCATGCGGCCGCCGTCGGCGGTCAGGCGCAGGTAGTAGTCCGACGAGCAGGCCGTACCGTCCTCGTCCAGCGCCCACAGGCCGGACCCGGACGGGACCGTGGCGGCGGTCTCGGCGGTCTTGGCGATCTGGTTGCCCTCGTTGAACTCATCGAACATCGAGATGTAGATGCCCTGCACGCCCGCCCGCACCATGTTGTAGAACTGGCGCCACATGAAGTCGCCGTGCGTCCGCTGGCGCGCCGACACGTCGCCGGGCAGCACGCACGGCTGGTAGTCGATGCCGTGGGCGTCGCAGTCGGCCTGGTCCGGCACGGTGAAGCCGGTGTAGAAGCGGTCGGAGTCGGCGGCGGTGCCGATCCGGCCGACCATCCACGGCGAGATCATGTTGAAGGCGTGGTAGACGTCGAGGTAGCCGGCGCGCGAGTCGCTCACCCCGGTCCGCCAGTTCGTCGGCACGCCGCCCATGACGTAGCAGCCCTGGCCCTTGAACCAGTCGACCACGTCCAGGCAGGCCGCGGCGCTCCACGGGTGGTTGTCGTCGGCGAAGCCGAAGCCCCAGATGCCCACGACCGGCCTGCCGTTCTGGCGGGCGTACGCGGAGGAGGCCGTGTGCGCCTTCATCTTGTTCGTCCAGTCGGCCTTGATCTCCGGCTGCATGCTCGTCCAGCCGGAGACGTCGTACATGATGTAGAACTTCCGGCCGGTCGATTCGGCGGCCGAGCGCACCTTCGCCGCCATGGCGTCGCGGGTGGGGCCCTCGCCGCCGGTCGGGTCGAAGCGCTGGAGCGCGGCCGTGTCGCAGCCGTTGTCGCGCATCCAGGCGAAGTGCGTGTCCACGGTCTGCTGGTCGTAGGAGGAGAACAGCGTCGCCGGCTGCCCGTTGTTCAGGTTCGCGTACGCCGTCTGGTATCCGTGGGCGAACTCCCGCATGTCCGGCCAGGCCTTGATGGCGGTGTTGCCCGGTGAGGGCGGGCGTCCCCAGTCCTGGCTCCAGTGCCATCAGCCGTTGATCGGCGCGCCGTCGCCGGGACAGGCGAACCAGCCCTGGTGACCCACCGTGATCTTGCCGACGACGTCACCGGGCCCGCTCGCGGCGCTCGCCGGGCTGTGCACCGCCGACACGATCTGCGACCCACTGGCCGCGGCGACGACCGAACCGGCCATCGCGGACGTCAGGAACCTTCTGCGGGAGATGCCCACGTCTTCCCCCGATCTCAGCCTCGTTTGCCCCCGAGCCACGCCACGCCGACGCATGCGGATGTGGCTCGGCAACTCCTGGTGGAGGCTTGTGTGCGAGGCTTCGTCCTCTGAGTGCATCCGACTGGATTTCCATCTTGGTGACGCAAAAGAACGCTACGATTGCGTACTGTGAAGATCGTCGTGCGAGTGAAGCTCATGCCGGATGCCGGGCAGGCCTCGGCGTTGGAGCGGACCCTGTCGGCGGCGAACGAGGCCGCGAACCGGGTTTCGGTGGTGGCGTTCGAGCGTTTTGGGCTCAGGGCGCGGGAGTTGCCGCTGCGGAAGCTGTGCTACGGCGAGTTGAAGGCTCAGGGGTTCGGGGCGCAGGCCGCGCAGCACATCATCAAACGAACGGTCGATGCCTACACCACCCTGCGGGCGAACATCCGTAACGGCAGGCTCGGCGGGGAAGGCTCCCCACGGCGCCGCAAGGCCACCTCCGAACCGGTCCGGTTCCGCCGGTACGCGGCGCACACCTATGACGATCGCTGCCTGTCGTGGAACTACGATGCTCAGACCGTGTCGATCTGGACGCTGGACGGACGGATGAAAAATGTCCGGTTCGCCTGCTCGCCGGGAGCGCTCAAGCAACTTGTCGAATCTCGTCAAGGCGAGTCCGACTTAGTGTTCCGGGACGGCAAGTGGTTCGTGACCGCTACCTGTGAGGTGCCCGAGGCTCCCCAGTTCGCGCCGAAGGACTGGATCGGGGTGGATCGGGGTGTGGTCAATCTGGCCACTACCTCCGATGGAGACAACTATCAGGGGCGGAGGTTGGACAGGTATCGGCGTTGGCAGGCCCGCAAGCGGGCCGAACTCCAGGCCAAGAAGACTCGTTCGGCCAAACAACTCCTCCACAAGCGCGCTCGCCGTGAGGCGCGGCACGCCACTTACATCAACCATGCGGTCTCCAAGCAGGTCGTTGTCGTCGCGGCACGCACCGGTCGCGGTATCGCCGTCGAAGAATTGAGCGGTATCCGCGGGCGGGTCACGGTTCCTCGCGATCAGCGGGCACGCCTGTCGTCCTGGCCGTTCCACCGACTGGGGCAGTTCCTGGCGTACAAGGCGCGCCGCGCCGGTGTGCCGTTCTTGGAGGTGGACCCTGCTTACACGTCGCAGCATTGCCCGCGCTGCGGCCATACCGAAAGGGCCAACCGGCCCGATCGGGACACCTTCCGCTGTCGTCGGTGCGGCCTCGCTGGACCCGCCGACCACGTCGCCGGGGTCAACGTGCGCCAACGCGCACGCTCGGCGTGGGTATTCGTCAACATGCCCGAACCCGCCCCCGCAAAAGCGAACGGGTAGATGTGCCCCCGGACACGTCAGCCAGCCGCGCCCGGGGAGCATAAACGAGGCCTCAAGGATCTGAGTCAACGAACTCGATCCTTAAAAACCGAGTAGTTGACTGAGGACCCGTACCCAAGGGCATGCCGGGATCACGAACCGGGCCGGTTCCGGCGCGACCGTGCGGTACGAGGCGGCCGACGGCCTCGGCGGCATCGATCGCGCCGTCGCCCTGGCCAGGACCGTCGACGTGCCGATCGTCTTCGCGACGTACCCGCAGAGCGAGGGAGGCGACAACGCCTCGATCGACCTGCCCGGCCGGCAGAACCAGCTGATCTCCTCGGTGGCCGCCGCCAACCCGAAGACGATCGTGGTGCTGCACACCGGGTCGGCGGTGACCATGCCCTGGCTGGGCCGGGTCGCCGGGGTGATCGAGGGCTGGTACGGCGGCCAGGAGGTCGGCAACGCACTGGCCGCGATCCTGTTCGGCGATGTCAGCCCGTCCGGCAAGCTGCCGGTGACGTTCCCGGCGCGCCTGGCCGACGTGCCCGCGCACACGATCGCCCAGTGGCCGGGGAACGGCGGCCGGGTGCGCTACTCCGAGAAGCTGAACGTGGGGTACCGCTGGTACGACGCGCGGAACATCACGCCGCTGTTCCCCTTCGGGTACGGCCTGTCGTACACGACGTTCTCCTTCCGCGACCTGCACGTGGGCTCGCTCAGGCCGGACGGCTCGACGGTGACGGCCACGGTGACCGACACCGGCACCCGCGCCGGCGCCGAGGTCGCCCAGCTGTACGTCGGCGCGCCCGCCTCGACCGGCGAGCCGCCGCATCAGCTCAAGGGCTTCCAGCGGGTCGAGCTGCGACCGGGCCAGAGCCGGACCGTCCGCTTCACCCTGACCGCGCACGACCTGGCGCACTGGGCCGACGCGACCGGCGGATGGACGACGACACCCGGTGCGTACCGGATCCTCGTCGGCGACTCCTCGCGGCACCTGCCGTTGAGCGGCACGCTGAACGTCACGCGCACGCCGCGGAGCAACGTGTCCGGCACCCCGAGCCGCGGCGGCTCGATGATCGTCGCCAACCCGCACGGCATGAGCAGCCGGGTGGGCGCCCCGGTGTCCCTGCGGATCGGCGCCGTGAGCACCGCGGCGGCGAAGCTCACCTTCACGGCGTCGGGCCTGCCCGCGGGCCTGTCCATCACTCCGTCGGGCACGATCACCGGCCGCGCCGACCACAGGGGCACCCACACGGTCACCGTGACCGCGAGTGACTCCTCCGGCGCGTCCGGCACCGCCACCTTCATCTGGACCACGACCGCCGAGAAACCCCGGTAAGTACGGCCACTCATGCCTGGCCGCCACCGCGCGGGAGATCGAGGCACGACCGTTGATTACCGCCTCACAGGCCGTAAACCCTGAATGGGTGGGACCAGTATCACCCAAACGGCGACCCTGAATGCGGCGGGAGACCGACTCTCGCACTCGAGCCCGGCAATCCTTTGTGCGTCGCTGCGGGATATTGACATCTGTGGAGGGTTGTAAAAACATGCAAAGTATCCGCGTTAACCGGGTCCCACGAGATTGGGCGAACGCGGGTCATAGCACGGTAAATCCGCCGTGCTCCCTTCTCACTCTCGCGGAAGGAGGAGAGAATGCCGGAATCCATGTTCGACATCGACGAGCTTGAGCTGCCCCAAGCCCAGGCGGACCGTAGCGACGTCGGCACCGTCGACCTGACTCCCTGCCACGGCTGCGCCACAAGCTGCCGGTAACTGCCACCCGAAGTAGCCACTAGGCGGGCCAGTGGCTCGATTCAGGTCACTGGTCCGTTCAATTCTTGAATCGGCGTCATTCGCCGGACAGGATCGGTGGGCATTGCGCATTGCCATCGTGGGCAAGTATCCGCCCATCCAGGGCGGCGTCAGCGTCAATACATATTGGGACGCTCATATTTTGGCGGCCGCGGGTCACGAGGTCCATATCGTGACGAACGCCGACGAGGTGGAAGTCGAATACCGGATGGCCGAGGAAGCGTACGCGGAAGCCGCCGGACCAGCTGGGACAGGGGCGGTAACGCTGCATGGAACGGTGAGCGACCCGGCTCTGCTGCGGTTGATCCCAGCGGCCAATCCGTTCGTGAGCAAGCTTGCCGGCCTGGCGATCGACCTGCACCGGCGGCGGCCCCTCGACCTGCTGTACGGGTACTACCTCGAGCCCTACGGAGTCGCCGCCTCGATCGCGGCGGTTCACACTGGTACACCGTTCGGCCTCCGCCATGCGGGCAGCGACATCGGACGGCTCTACCGTCACCCGGGCCTGACCGCCACCTACCAGGAGATCGCCAAGTCGGCCGATTTCTGGCTCACCGGACACCTGGCCCGCCGCGGCCTCCGTCACCTCGGCGTCGACGATGAGCTGATCTATACGACCGGCCCGCACAGCGTGCCGACGGACCACTTCCACCCGGACGCCACGCCACTGGAGCTGGCGGCCGTCATCAAGTCGCTCGGCGCGACCGTCGGTACGGGCCCCGGCTTCGATCCGACGGCACCGACCATCGGCTGCTACGGGAAGCTCGGCCTCGGCAAGGGCACCGACCGGCTGCTACGGGCCTTCGCCGGCGCGCGCGGCCGGACCGGCGCCGGCAACCTGGTACTCGTGTCCAGCGGGCCGCAACACGCTCTCGCCGCACTCCGCCGGATGGCCGAGGACCTCGACGTGGCCGGCTCGGTGGCCATCCTGCCGTTCATGCCGCCACAGCTGGTGCCCAACTTCATCGCCGCCTGCACCGCGATCGCCTACCTGGAGCATGACTTCCCCGTCGCGACGCACCGGCCCGCCGCACCGCGGGAGACCTTCGCCACCGGGCGGTGCCTGATCCTGTCCGCGGACGTCGCCGAATACCAGCACTTCCGCGACCGGCTGCGGTCCGGACAGAACTGCCTGCTGGTCGATCCGCGCGATGCCGACGCGCTGGCCGGTGCGGTTCACCACGTCCTCGCGGACCCGGCCGCCGCGGCCCGGATCGGGTCGGCCGGGCACCAGATGACGCGCGATCTGGAGGACTGGCCACGCTACCGCCGCCATCTGGCGGAGACCTTCACTCAGATCGGCGAGGACATCACTCGACGGAGGATGCAGATGACGATGGCGGAGACCCAGGCGGCGCTCGCCCGGCTTTACGTCGACGAGGCGTTCCGGGGCTGGTTCCAGCACGCCCCGGACGATGCTCTCGCCAAGTACACGCTCACCGAGCAGGAACGGAGCATCCTCGCCTCGATCGACCGCAAGATGCTGGCGATCTTCGCCGACAGCCTCCGGGTCAAGCGTGGCGAACGCATCATCGCCGCCTTCCCGCTCTGCGCCCTGGCCTTCGGCGAGGAGACGGTGGTCCGTTACTTCGACCGCTTCTACGACCTGCATCCCGCCATGCCGGGAGAGACCACGTCAACGGCCCTCATCGCCTTCGGCCGCTTCCTCACAGAGTGCATTCAGGTCGACCCGGACCTGCCCGGCTATGCCGGCGACCTCACTCGATACGAGGCGGCCATCAATCAGCTTCGCCACAGCACGGTCGACGCCGACGACCTGCTGCTGCTCGGCGCGACGGCCGAACCGCCGGCGGACGGACCGCTGCTGCCCACCGCCCGGCCGCGAACCGCCGACGGCGTGATGGTCCTCGCCTTCGGCTACGACATCCCGGCCATCGCCGACGCGCTTGCCGATGGTCCCGTGCCGGAGCCCGCGGCCAAGCCGACCAACGTCGTGTTGCGGCCCGGGACCGGCGGCGCGCCCACGCCGTTCGGCATCTCCCCGGCGGTCGCGGCTCTGCTCGGCGAGTGCACCGGCGACCAGACGGTCGAGGACATCCGGGCCGCCATGGCGGCGCGCTTCCCCGCCGCGAACCTCACCCCGGACGCGGTGGACGGGGCGCTGCGGAACTGCCACGCTCGCGGGTTCATCCGCTTCCGCCTCGGCACTGCCACATGACGGCCACCCGACGACCATGTGCGGGCCCGACGATCGGCCTGGCCCACCAGTCAATGTAAGGAGCGAGCGCATGCCGGTGAATCTCGCCTCGATACCGTACCTGGGGTCCGGCCTGGGCTACCGCGAGGAACTCGCCGACGGGATCGCCGCAGCCCGGGACGAGATCGACTTCGTCGAGGTCCTGGCCGACAAATACATCTCCCAGCCACAACTCCTCGACGAGTTGCGCGAGATCCGCGACCTGTACCCGGTGATCCCGCACGGCGTCGGGCTGTCCATCGGAACCGTCGGCCCGGTGCCGCCCGACTACCTGGCCGGCATGAGGCGGGTCAGCGACGTCTCCGGCGCCCCGTACTACAGCGATCACCTGTGCATGACCAAGGTGCCGGGCATCGACCTGCACCATCTGGCCCCGCTCTGGCGGACCGAGGAGGTTCTGGAGAGCATCATCGGCAAGGTCGACACCATCCAGCAGACCCTCGGCAAGCCACTCGTGCTGGAGACCATCAGCTATCTGGTCGACTTCGACTCGCCGATCAGCGAGCCGGACTTCTTCCACCGGCTCACCGAGCGCACCGGCTGTGGCATCCTGCTCGACCTCACCAACGTCTACAGCAACTCGGTCAACCATCTCTTCGACCCGCTCGAGTACCTCCAGCGGCTGCCGCTGGACCACGTGGTGCAGGTGCACCTCGCCGGCGGATTCTGGGCTCACGGCGTGCTCATCGACGGGCACTCCCATCCGGTCCCCGAGGAGGTATGGGAACTGCTGGCCGAGCTTTGCGGGCGGATCGATCTGAAGGCCTCGATCCTGGAGCAGGACGCCAACCTGGACAGCCTGCGACCGCTGCTGGAGCAGGTCTGGCGGGCCCGGTCGATCATGCGGAATCCGGTGGTGGCGTGACGCCGGACCCACACGTCACCGCCGCGTTGCGACCGGGCGTCCGGTGCCGGCTCAGCGCCCGCGCCCGCGCCGCCCAGCTCACCGACCGGCGGCACGAGGAGATCCTCACCGGGCTCACCGGCGGCCAGGTGGCCGTGCTGGAGCGCCTGTCCAGCCAGGAATGCCGGCTGCCGGTGCTGCGCCTGATGGCCGGCGGTGGCTCGTTCGTGGACCGGCTGCTCGACGGTGGCTGGGTCCGGCAGGCCGTGTACGCCGGCGCCGACCACCTGTACTCGATCGAGCCGGTGCGGCCACGCACTCCGCCGTCACCCGGCCGCGCCTTGTCCCGGTTCACCGTGCTACGGGCCGTCGCCGGCGGGCTCTTGCTGGAGTCGCCGCTGGCCTGGGCCGATCTCCGGCTGCACCATGACGCCGTCGGCCGTGAGTTGGGCCGGCTGGCCGGCCTGGCGGGTGCGGGGGCGAGCGGACCGGCTGCCCGGTTGCTCGCCGACCTGCAATACGCGGGCCTGACCACCGCCGACGGCGAGGACGAGGAACTGCGACTGCGCCAGTGGCAGCCACACGAGCTCTGGTTCCACCACCGCAGTCGGCTGACCGGGCGAGCCCGCGCCGGCGTTGACTTCGGCGCCACGTGGTGGGCGGACGGGCTGTTCGACCAGCCGCCGCCGACGGCCGCGCCGCGTGGCGACGGCATCCCGCTCGCCGCCGCCGACCCCGCGCTTGTGGCGAAGACCGATCCGAGCCTGGGCCAAGTGCTGCGGCGGCGCCGTTCCATCCGAGAACACGACGACGCCAATCCGATCACGGTCGGCCAGTTCGGCGAGTTCCTGGACCGCTGCGGGCGGGTCGCGCACGTCACCGCGGACGGCCGCCAGGTCACCCTGCCGTATCCGACCGCCGGCTCGACCGGCGGCCTCGAACTGTATGCGGTGGTCCGGCTTGTGGATGGCCTGTCGCCGGGCCTTTACCACTATGACGGGGCGGCCCACCGGCTGCACCCGCTGGCCGCACCGGAGCCTGCGGTCCGCGAGCTGCTGGGCAGAGCGGCCGACTCGGCCGGCGTGGCCGCCAAACCACAGGTCCTCGTCATCATCTCGGCCCGTTTCGGGCGGGTGATGTGGAAATACCAGACGATGGGCTACGGGCTGATCCTGAAGAACACCGGTGTGCTGTTCCATCTGATGTACCTGGTCGCCACCGCGATGGACCTGGCACCGTGCGCGCTCGGGGCCGGCGATGCCGAGCTGTTCAGCCGCGCCGCCCGACTGGACCCGGCGGCGGAATCGAGTGTCGGGGAGTTCCTGCTGGGTTCACGACCGGTGGACGGGTGAGGGATGGGCCTACTGCTGCGCGCGGACGCCGAGTTCGTGCCCACCGCCGAAGGGCTGTGGATCGTCACCAATCATGGTGCGCAGCGGATCCACGACCCTGCCCTCTACCGCCAGATCGACCACGTGCGGACGTTGCTGACCGGCGACCTCGACCGCGCCGGGATCCTCGCGGCGGCGCCGGAAGCCGAGCGTGTGCTGGCGGCACTGGCCGGCGCGCGGGCGCTGCGGGACGGCACTCCCGGTGCGGCCGCCGATTCGGCCGAGGCCGCGTTCGTGGGCTCCTTCGTCGGCGATGCCGCCACACGGGTGACGGCGTTCCGGACCGCCCGTTACCTGCTGGCCGGGACCGGACCGTTGGCCGGTGCGGTGGCCGATGCCTGCCGGGTGGCCGGGTTGACGTCAGTGACCGCCGTCGCGGACATCGCCGGCGGCGAGGAGGCGGATCTGCTCATCGACGTCACCGGCCGCGACACCCTGACCTGGGCCGCGCCGGGCCGGCCGGCGCTGGTCGCGCGGGCCGCCCTTCGCCCCGGCCAGGCGTGGTTGGCACCGGTGTGCCCGGCCGCCGACACGGTGCCGTGGTCGAAGGTGTGGGCCGGGACGGCGTCGCCCGACGGCGGTCAGGGCACGGCCGCTGTACTGCGGGTCGTGGCCGCTCAGCTGGTGCAGCGCGTGTTGCGCCGGGTCACCGCGGCGCATCACGGCGCGCCACCGGCCACGTTCCGCCGCATCGATCTGGACGGTCTCGCCGCGACCGAACACCGTCACCCGGGCGACGGGCTCCGGCGACCGGGGGCTGCCGATGACTGACCTGCCGGTCCGCGTGGTCGGGGCCGGACCGCTGCTGCCGGCGCTGCACGCCACCTTCTCGAACCCGGGGAGCGATCCGGCGGAGCTGATCGTCTCCGTCGGGCAGGCCGCGCCGTCGCCGGCCGCCACCCCGGTGCTCGCGGTCCGCGCCGAGCGCGGCCGGGTGGCGGTGGGACCCCTGGTGACGGCCGGCGTGCCCGGCTGCCATCGCTGCGCCGACACCCGGCGCAGGCGCGCCGCCGACGACCCCCGGGTACTGGACCTTCTCCGGGAGCCGGCGCCCGCGGCCGCGTCGTGGCTCACCGCGTTGGCCGCCGACGCGGTCGCCGCCGTGGTGCTCGACGAGGCCACCCGGCAACTGGTGCCCGGCGCCGGACCGCCGCGCACCCGATGCGCGATGCTCTTCGTCGAGCTGGCCGGCCTGACCGTCGAACGGAGCGCGTTCATCCCGGACCCGGCCTGCCCGTTCTGCGCCCCGCCGCCGGCCCCGGCGGCCGCCCCAGAGCTGACCGGCCGGCCGAAACGGTCGCCTACCGCATACCGGCTGCGGCCCGCGGCCGCCGAACTGGACCGGCTCCGCGCAAGCTATGTCACCGGCCCGGCCGGCCTCATCCGGCTCGGTGCTCCGGTGGCCGACGGCGGGATGGTGACGACCGAGGCGATCGCCGCCGTCGGCGAGTCGGAATCCATCTCCGGGTTCGGGCACCACCGCGACGCGGCGACAAGTGCCGCCGCCGCGATCTTCGAAGCCATGGAGCGGTTCGGTGGCATGGCGGCGGGCCGGCCCACCGGAGCGATCCGCGCGAGCTACCGGGAGGTCGCCGACCGGGCGGTCCCGCCAGAGCTCTTCGGCCTCTACCCGGCCGACCGTTACACCGAGCTCGACTTTCCCTACGAGCCCTTCACCGAGCAGCTGGAACTCGGCTGGGTGCCCGGGTACTCGTTCGGCGAGCAGCGCACCGTCCTGATACCCGAGTCCCTGGCCTACTACCGGCTGCGCCGCGGGCCACTGCTCGCCCTCACCGCCTCCAGCGGCTGCGCCGTCGGCGCCAACGTGACGGAGGCGATCCTGCACGCGCTGGTCGAAGTGGCCGAGCGCGACGCCTTCCTGATCGCCTGGCACACTCGGCTGACGGTGCCGCGGATACGTCTGGACGCCCGTGCCGACCCGGCGGCAGCGGCGGCGATCGAGGTGCTCCAGGCCCGGACCGGCTACCGGGTCGAGCTGTTCGACATCACCGTCGACACCGGTGTGCCGTCGATCTGGGCGGTGGCCCGGACCGATCGGCCCGGCCGTCCGAGCGTCGTGTGCACGGCGGCCGCGCACCTGGACCCGAGTGCGGCGGTCGTGAAGGCCGCCGGCGAACTGGCGATGCTCATCCCGTTGGTCACGGCCGACTACGCAACGCGCCGGTGGCGGATCCCGCTCATGGCCGAACGTCCCGCCTACGTCCGGCGCATGGCCGACCATGGCCTGCTGTTCGCCGATCCGGATATCGCCCGCCGTCTCGACCATCTGGGCGCCGACGGCGCCGAGGTGGAACTGGCGAAGGTGGGCGGCCTGCCGCTGATCCGGCACGGGGACCTGCGCGACGACCTGCTCGAGGTGATCGATCGGTTCGCCGCGGCCGGCCTGGACGTCATCGTCGTGGATCAGACGACCGCCGAGCACCGGGCCGCCGACCTGGCGTGCGTGCGGGTGCTGGCGCCGGGCACCTTGCCGATGACCTTCGGGCATGACAACCGTCGCCTGCACGGTCTGCCCCGGCTGCTGTCGGTGCCCGCGTTGCTCGGCCGGCGAATGAGCCCGCTGTCAGCGGCCGAGATCGACCACCATCCGCATCCGATGCCATGACCCGCAGCCCGGCGACCGCCCGTTCTGGCCCAGCGACCCAAGGAGCCGCGATGCCGCCCAGCAGCGACCGCGATGTCGTCTTCATCCTTGCCCCCGCCCGGTCCTGTTCCACCGTCGCGATCGCCCTGCTGTCCGGCCATCCGCTGCTGTACGGATTCCCGGAGCTGCTCATCTTCACCGCCGACACGATCGGCGGGCTGCTCGGCCCGCACGAACAGCTCGACCTGCCGCCCGATTGGCGGTCCGCGCAGCAGAGCGGCATTCTGCGCGCCGTCGCCGAAATCCACGATGGCGGCCAGGACGAGGCGGCGATCAACCGGGCCCGCACATGGCTGGCCGACCGCGTGGACTGGCCCACCACGCGGCTGCTCGACCATCTGCTCGACGCGGTGCGGCCGCGAATCGGGATGGAGAAGTCGCCGGACACGCTCAACACACCGACCGCGCTCAAGCGCTGCTTGGAGGCCTATCCGCGAGCCCGGTACCTGCACTTGACGAGGCATCCGCACAGCACGGCGGTCTCCATGGCCGGCCACCGGGCACGGATCGGCGGCGGCCGGCCGACCGCCGCGGAGCGACGCGGCACCCTCACGCACTGCTGGTGGACCTGGTACCGCCAGCACACCAACGCCGTCGTGGCGCTGGACGCGCTGCCTCCACAGCGATGGTTGCGAATCCGCGCTGAAGACCTGATCGGTGATCCGCTCCGCCACCTGCCGCGGGTGCTGCGCTGGCTGGAGGTCGAGGTCGACGACACCATCCTGCGGGACATGTGCGAGGTGTCACGGTGGCCCTTCACCGGCGGCGGCGAGTCGGGCCGGCTGGGCGGTGGGGATGCGGGCTTTCTCGACGATCCGGTGCTGCGTCCGGTGCCGGCCCCGCCGCCGATGCGCTACGACCCCGAGGTCGGGTTCGATCACACCACCTGGCGGGAGTACGCCCGGCTCGCCGCGCTGCTCGGATATCGGTGACCGCCGTGGCGGGGTGGGCGCACGGGACCGTGGTGATCGCCGGGGCCGGGCTCGGCGGGCTCGCGCTGGCGCACGGCCTGGCTGCCGCGGGCATCCCCGTGGCGGTCTACGAGCGGGAGACGACCGCGAACGCGCGCTATCAGGGACACCGGATCAGCCTGAGCCCGGCCGGCCTGGCGGCGCTGCGATCGCTACTGCCGGATCGGCTGTTCACCCTTGTGACGGCGACCGCCGCACGGCCCTACCAGGGAAGTGCCGTCTACGACGCGAACCTGCGGCCGCTGAAGCGGCAGTCGGTCCCGGCCGCCGGCGGATCGCTGAGCTGCTGCCGCCACACGTTGCGCGAGATTCTCCTGCACGAACTGGCCGACCGGGTGGCGTTCGGCCGCCCGGTCACGGGCTTTCGCGAACTGAACGACGGTGTTGCCGTGGACATCGCGGGCGATCCCGGCGCCGTGGCGGCCGGCCTGCTCGTCGGCGCCGACGGCGTCGCCTCGGCGGTGCGCGGCCAGGTCCTGCCGGACATGCGGCCCGCCGAGCTGCGGTGGGCGATCTACGGCCGGACGGCGATCGACCGGGACATCGGCAGGTCGATCCCCGGTGGCGTTCTTGCCGGCTTCAGCCGGGTGCTCAGCCCCGAGGGAATCGGCATGAGCATCGGCCCATTCCGCAAACGGCGGGCGTTCAGCGAGGCGGCGGCCGACATCGCGCCGGGCCTGACGATCACCGAACTGCCCGACTGTCTCATGTGGACGCTCGGCGGGACGATCGCGCGGGCTCCGCTGGGCCTGGAGGAGCTACGCGACGCCGACCCCGGGACGCTGCACCGCATCGCCCGCGAGCAGACGGCGAGCTGGCATCCGGTGCTGCACGGCATCGTCGGCGGGGCCGACGTCTCGACGCTGCTGGCCATCACGGTCCGGGCGGCGCCCGCCATCGACGGCTGGAGCGCACCGCGCGTGACCATGCTCGGCGACGCCGTGCACGTGATGCCGCCGGGCCGGGCGCTCGGCGCGAACACCACGTTCCGCGACGCCGCGCTGTTGACCACGACGCTCCAGGCGGTGGCCCGCGGCGCGGACGATCTGGTCACGGCGAAGGCCGACTACGAACGGCGGATGCTCCGCTACAGCGCCGAGGCGGTGGCGACTTCCGTCGCGATGACGGCAGGTCGTGCGTAAAAGGAGGCGTTGGCGGCCGCCGCACGGCGGCCGGCGATCTCGACCACATAGAGCTCAACAGCATGGAGGTGGGTGCGATGACCACAGGTACCGACCGGCCCACCGGCGGATCCTACGACGTCGTGGTGGTGGGCGCCGGCGCGGCCGGACTCAGTGCGGGGCTGGTGCTCGGCCGGACGCGGCGGCCAACGGCCGTGGTCGGTGCCGGACCGACCCGGAACGCGCGCGCCACGCAGATCAATGGATTCCTGACGCGGGACGGGATATCTCCCCCGGACTTCCTGGCCAGGGGTGAGGCGGAACTCGCTCGCTACGGCGTCACCCGCATCACTGATCGAGTCCTGGCGATCGATCCCGCGGGAGAGGGTGGGCACTTCCAGGTCCGGCTGGCCGGCGGCTCGGTGCTGATGGCTCGCCACATCCTGGTGGCCACCGGGCTGCGGGACGAACTGCCGCCCATTCCCGGACTCGCCGAACGATGGGGGATCGATGTGCTGTTCTGCCCCTTTTGCGACGGCTGGGAGGCATCCGACCAGCCGCTCGGCGTCCTGGGCGGCAGGCCCGCGTCGGTAGAGCAGGCCTTGCTCGTGCGGCAGTGGTCGGAGGACATCATCTTCTTCCCGCATGACAAAGACCTCACCGATGCCGAGCAGGAGCGGCTCGCGGCCCGCGGTGTCGAGGTGGCGCCCGGTCCGGTGGCGCGCATCGTCACCGACGCGGGACGGCTCACCGGCGTCGAGTTGGCCAATGGCCGGCTGGTATCGCGGCAGGTGCTGTTCACGTCGCCTCGGCGGATAACGCAGGACGGCCTGCTGACCGCGCTCGGCTGCGACCTCGGTAAGGGGGGCACCGTGCTGGTGGACGTGGCGGGGCGGACGAGCGTGCCGGGAGTGTGGGCCGCCGGCAACGTCGTCAGGGACCACGCGTCCGTCATCGTCGCGACGAGCATGGGCGCGGTGGCGGCGGCGGCCGTCAACCGGGACATGGTCCGTGAGGAGACCGCCGCGGCGGTCGAGGAGTACCGCCGCGGCGCGGCGGTGCGCTCCGCCGAATGAACGCGTGTCATCGCGACGCGCGGGCACGGGCTGTCCCCGTCGGCCGCCGGCTCGGTCCAACGAGCACCATCGACCACCCCGAATGTGATCGAATCGGGGCGGGATGGGACGGGCCGGATGAAAGGTGAAGGCGGATGGCGGGTCCTCTGCGGCCGGAAGATCCTCAGCGCCTGGGGGGCTACGAACTCGTCGGCCGGCTGGGGGAGGGCGGCCAGGGCGTGGTCTTCCAGGGACGCGCTCCCGACGGGAAGCAGGTCGCGGTCAAGCTGCTGCGCGTCGGACAGGGTGGTGACGAGGCGGCCCGGCGCCGGTTCGTGCGCGAGCTGTCGATGGCCGAGCGGGTCGCCGGGTTCTGCACGGCGCGGGTGCTCGACGCGGATGCCGAGGGCGACACGCCCTACATCGTCAGCGAGTACGTCGACGGCCCGTCGCTGCAGGAGCTCGTCCGCGAGCAGGGACCGCGGACCGGCGATGATCTCCTGCGGCTGGCGATCGCCACGGCCACGGCGCTGGCCGCGATCCACGAGGCCAAGATCGTGCATCGCGACTTCAAGCCGCCCAACGTGCTGATGAGCCCGGACGGGCCACGGGTCATCGACTTCGGCATCGCGCGTGCTCTCGACGCCCCGGGCACGCTGACCAGCCAGGTCGTCGGCACCCCCGCGTACATGGCGCCCGAGCAGGTGGCGGGTGCGCCGCTCGGGCCGGCCGCCGACATGTTCGCCTGGGGCAGCACGATCCTGTACGCCGCGACCGGGCGGTCGCCGTTCGGCGCGGATTCCATTCCGGCGGTGATGCACCGGGTGCTGCACGTCGACGCGGACGTGAGCATGCTGCCGCAGCCCCTCGCCTCACTCGTGAACGCCTGCCTGAACAAGGACCCGGCCCGCCGCCCGGCGGCGACCGACGTACTGCTGAGCCTGCTCGGCCGGGCGGTCCCGGGACAGGCCGCCGCCACGACGGAGACCTCGCCGATCCTCGCCGCCGGGGCATCGGCCGTCACCGCCGAGTATCTGCCGTCGACCCGGCCGCCCGGGTGGGCCCCGCCCGCCCCGGCCGGGATGCCGCCGCCCCCGGCGTTCGCGCCCTGGGCGGGGCCGGTGACCTCGCCCCGGCGCGAGCAGCCCGGCGTGCCGGGCCTCGCGCTGCTCGCGGTCGCGCTCGCGACGTTCACCGTCATCCTCGGCGACGCCATGCTGTCGGCCGCCTATCCGGCCCTGGCCGCCGGCTTCCACGGCAGCACCGGTTTCCTGTCCGCGCTCGGCAACTACTACCAGCTCGCCCTCGTGGCGGCGGTGCTCCCGGCCGGCCGGATCGCCGACGCCGTCGGCCGGAAGAAGGTCTTCCTCGCCGGTCTGGCCGCGTACGCGGTCACGACGGTGCCGATGGCGCTGGTGCCCGGGCAGACGAGTCTCCTGGCCCTGCGGCTCCTCCAGGGGATCGCCGCGGGGGTGGTGCTGGCGGTCGGGCTCGGGATGGTCCGCGAGATGTTCCCCGGCCGCCGGGGCCTGCTCGCCCTCGGGGCGTGGGCGGCGGCCGTCGTCGTGCCCATGACCGGCGGCGGCCTCGTCGGCGGTGTGATCGTGGAGTACCTGAGCTGGCGCATCATGTTCCTGGCGCTGCTCGCGCCGCTGGTGGTCGCCGGGGTGCTGGGCCTCATCGGCACGCGCGAGTCCCGGTCGCGAGGGCCGGAGAACGGCGCCCTCGGCGTCGTGCTGCTCTCCCTCATGGCGCCGCTGCTGGCCTACGGCCTCCGGCACCAGGGCATCGGATGGCTCCAGGTCAGAACTCTCCTGCCACTGGCGGTCGCCGTCGTCCTCGGGGTGGCCTGCGTCGTCCTGGCGCTCACCGTACGGCCGTCGCCGCTCCCGCTGCGGGCGTCCGGTGGGGCCGCGGTGCTCGCGCTCGGCGTGTGCCCCGCCTTCCTGACCATGACGTACGTGAGCTACCGCCTGCAGGTGAACTGGGGATTCAGCCTCATCGGCACCGGTGCGCGGCTGGTGCCGCTCGCGCTGATGGCATTGGTGTGCGCGCTGGCGGGAGGCGCCCTGGCCGGGCGGCTCGGCCCCGGTCCGGTACTGGCGGGCGGATGTGCGGTCACCGGAGTGGCCGCCCTCGCCGCGTACCCGGCGGCGAAGGGCGGCACCTACCTGCTGCTTCTTCCGGTGGTCGCGCTGCTCGGCGCCGGCCTGGGTGCGCTGGTGACCGGCGCGGCCACGGCCATCCTCGGGGAGCCACCGGACGGGCTGGCCGGACTGGGTGGCGGCCTGATCCAGGCCGGGCTGGTGCTCGGCAGCGCCCTGTCGGTGCCCTTGTTCCGGGTCGCCGGGACACCGCTGCTCGTGGCCGGGGTCATCGGAATCGTCGCGGCCGGACCGGCTCTGCTGCTGAGGAACCGGCCGCCGGAGGAGACGAGCCCGCCGCCCGCGTACGCACCGATGGCTCCGCCGGTGCCGGCTCCCTGGCGGTGACCGCCCAGCGGAGCGCATACGCCGCGTGGCCGTAGGCCGCCGAGGTCGGTATCGTGCGCGGATTATGACTTCGACACTGGGTTCGAACGGGCTACTCGGCGGCCGTTACCGGCTGGTGCAGCGCATCGCCGCCGGTGGGCAGGGTGAGGTCTGGCGCGCGGAGGACATCGGGCTCGGCCGTCCGGCCGCGGTCAAGCTGCTGCGCGGGGAGTACGCCGACAACGCCGAGTTCCGTGAGCGGTTCCGCCGCGAGGCCCAGCACGCGGCGGGCCTGTCCCATCCCGGCATCGCCCAGGTCTTCGACTACAGCGAGGGGGACGGCGGGGAGCCGCCCTACCTGGTGATGGAGTACGTGGCGGGCGAGTCGCTGTCCGCGGCGATCGCCCGCGAGGCGCCGATGAGCCCCGACCGGGTGCTCGACATCGTCGCCGCCGTGGCGTCCGCGCTGGCCTCCGCGCACGCCGCGGGGCTCGTGCACCGTGACGTCAAACCGGGGAACGTCCTGCTGGGCGGCGATGGCTCGATCAAGATCACCGATTTCGGCATCGCCCGTGCGATGGACGCCAGCTCGCTGACCCGCACCGGCACGCTGATGGGCACGCCGCTCTACCTCGCGCCCGAGCAGGCGATCGGCAGGCCGGCGACGGCCGCCAGCGACCTGTACGCGCTCGGGATCATCGCCTTCGAGCTGCTGACCGGCCGGCCGCCGTACGAGGGGCCGCCGACCGCCGTGGTTCTGGCGCATCGTGATACGCCGCTGCCGCCGCTTCCCTCGTCGGTACCACCCGGGCTCGCGGGCCTGGTCCGGGCGCTGACCGCCAAGGACCCGGCGGCGCGGCCACACCCCGCGGCGGCCGTCGCCGAGCAGGCGACCCTGCTGAGGGCCGATCCGGGGACGGGCACCCGGCGGCCGGACGACACGCCACTCGACCAGCCCGTCCCGGGCGACACGCCACTCGACCAGGCGGTTCCGGGCGTACGGCGCGAGGGCCTCACGCAGGTCCTGGACCAGCCGGTCCCACCCGTACGGCGCCGGTGGGCGCTCCCGCTCGCGCTGGGGGGCGGCCTCGCCCTGCTCGCGGGCCTCGTCACCTGGACCGCGTGGCCGGCCTCCGACCATCGGCCGGCGGCCGTGCCGTCGCCGTCGGCGGCGGTCCGGCATCCGTCGGCCACTCCGACCAAGGCGAGTCCGCGCCCGGTGGCCAAGCGCCCCCGGCCCGCGACCCACGCCCCGCCCCACCGGCGGAACCCGGGCAAGAAAGCCAAGCGGGCCAAGCACGGCAAAGACGGCAAGGGCCGGCACTGAGACGGGGGCGGTCCCCGTCGCCCGGACCGAGTGATCTCTCGACCGCGAACCCGGGCGGACACCGCGTCCGCCCGGGATTCGTCCTGAGGGGGATCAGATCTTGCCGACGCCCGCGCCGGCCGTGACGATCGACTTCACGTTCGAGGCCGCGTCCGCCGAGTAGGAGTGCGGCACGTTCGGCACCGACGAGGCGTTGCGCGACTCCGCGGTGCCGGAGCCGGTGAGGTAGTTGTCGGCCAACCGCAGGTTGCCCTCGGGCGAGTCACCGGTCTGGACGACCGTCGGGTGCTCGACGTCCTGGAAGTAGTTCTTCTCGACGAGGACGCCCGCGTTGAACGTGGAGGCGACGCCGTAGCCGCTGTTGCCGTCGTAGTAGTTGTTGAGCACGTGCACCGGAGTGCCGAAGCGCACGCGCGGGTTGCGTTGTACCGTGCCGTCAGTGAACGTCAGGTTGCGGATGACGACGTTGTTCGCCCGATTGACGTTCAGCCCGTACCCGGTGATCCTGCCGGCGGTGCCCACGCCGATGATCGTCTTGTTCGAGGTGACCTTCGTCATCGACGAGAGCGAGATCGTGCCGTTCACCCGGATGACGTACGAGCCGCTGCGGCCCGCGTAGTCGGTGAGCTGGGACGCGCTGGTCACGGTCACCGTTGTGCCGCCGGTGCCGCCGGTCGTGCCGCGCTTTTCCGACGGCGCCCATCGTGCGCTCCCGGACAGAGGGCGTCAACGAACCGTCAGGAGATGTGTCGGGACCGCTCTCGCCGACAGGGGTTTCCCCCAGGTCAGAGGCATCGCCGACGAAGGTCACGCCCCTCGCGGGAGCGTGAAAACTTTCATGACCTGAGACCGGAGCGCCCTACAGGGTGAGCCGCCGCTGGAGCAGGGCCTGTTCGGCCGGGTTGGCGGTCAGCTCCAGAGCGCGGCGGTCGGCGGCGCGGGCCTGGTCGGGGCGGCCGAGCCGGCGCAGGAGCTCGGCGCGGGTCGCGTGGTAGAGGTGGTAGTCGCGGAGCTCGCCGTCGAGGGCGTCCAGCTCGGCCAGGGCGGCGTGCGGCCCGGTCGCGTAGCGCAGGGCGATGGCCCGGTGCAGGCGCGTGACCGGCGAGGGCGCCAGGTGCAGCAGCATGTCGTACAGCAGCACGATCTGTTCCCAGTCGGTGTCCTGCCAGCGTTCGGCTTCGGCGTGACAGGCGACGATCGCGGCCTGCAGCTGGTAGGGGCCGGGGCGCCGGCGTCGTGCGGTGCGGGTCAGCAGCCGCGTCGCGTCCACGATCGCCTCCCGGTCCCACAGTGACCGGTCCTGGTGTTCCAGCAGCACCAGCCCGCCGGCGGGGTCGAAACGGCCTCCCGCCCGGGCGCGGTGGAGCCGGATCAACGCGAGCAGCCCGGCGACCTCCGGCTCGTTCGGCATGAGCCGGTGCAGCAGGCCGGCCAGCCATTCGGCGTCCTCGGCCAGGTCGCGCGACTGCGCGGGCCCGGCGGTGGACAGGTAGCCCTCGTTGAACAGCAGGTAGATCACCGTGAGGACCTCGGCCAGCCGCGCCGCCAGCTGGTCGTCTTCGGGGATCCGGTACGGGATCCCGGCGTCGGTGATCTTTCGTTTGGCGCGGCTGATCCGCCGGGCGACGGTGGCCTCGCCGGTCAGGAACGCGCGGGCGATCTGGGCGGTGGTCAGGCCGCACACCACCCGCAGGGTGAGCGCGATCTGCGCCGGCCGGGGCAGCGCGGGGTGGCAGCAGGTGAAGATCAGCCGCAACCGCTCATCCGGGTCGGGCTGGACCGGCCACCGCAGCTGCGCCAGCTTGGTCCGGTAGTTGGCCTCGCGTCGCAGCACGTCCAGGCCACGGCGCCGGGCCACGGTGAACAGCCACGCGCCCGGCCGCTCCGGGATCCCCTCCGCCGGCCAGTGTTGCAGCGCCGCCAGCACGGCGTCCTGGACCAGGTCCTCGGCGGTGGCGAAGTCGCCGCCGGTGACGTGCATCAGCGAGGCGGCCAACTGTCCCGCGTGCTGCCGGATCACGCGGGCCAGCCGGTCGTGCGAGGCGTCGGTCACCGGTTCAGGATTCGATCGGGCGGATCTCGACGACGGGGCAGGCGGGCCAGGTCTCCACCATGCGCAGTGCCTCGTCCAGGTCGGCGACCTCGATCTCGGTGTAGCCGCTGACCACCTCTTTGCCCTCCACGAACGGCCCGTCCACGATGACCGGCTCGCCGCGGTCGAGCCGTACGGTCGTCGCCGTCTCCGCCGACCGAAGCTTGGCGCCGCCCCGGATCTTGTCCGCGTGCGTGGCGAACCACTCGTCGACCCGCGCGTACGCCCGCTCCCGCTCGGCCGGACTCAGTGCGTCCAGGTCGGCGGCGAACTGCTCGGTCTCCACGAACAACAGCACGTACTTCATCTCGTTTCCCCTGCCTGTGTCGCCGGCCGGCGGCGCTCTCAGCACGGCTCGGACGCCGCCGTTCACCAGTAAGACGATCGGCGGAACGGAGTATGGGACAACAGCCAGGAGAATATTCGCCCGGTTCCCGCGCCCTCTGTCCTGTCCGGCGGTCCGCCGATCGTCAGGTACATGAGGGCGGGACGACCGAGCCGCAGAGGAGACGGAGGAAGCCGTGCCGGATGACAGGAAGCGAGCAGCGCACCAGGCCCTGGTGGATCGCGTGCTGAACGGGCCGGGCAGGGCATCGGCCGAGCAGCGAGCGCGTGCCTTCGCGGGCGAGGGCCTCGCCCCGCCGCTGGACGCGCTGATCGGCAAGGTCGTCGACGGGCCGGCGCAGGTCACCGAGGAGGACTTCGCCGTGGCGAAGGCGTCGGGCTGCACCGAGGACGAGCTCTTCGAGCTGGTGGTGTGCGCCGCGGTCGGTCATTCCGCCCGGCTGTACGAAGCGGGCCTGGCGGCCCTGGCCGAAGCGACCGCCGACGGGGAGGCCTGACCATGCGACTCGACATCCTCAACCGCGGCTACCGGCCCGGAACCAAGCTGCTCTTCGCTCTCGTCCGGCTGTTCTCCGGGCACCCGATGCCGGACGCCGCCAGGCTGGTCTTCTACCGCCCCGACTTCTACGGCGCCCGGGCCAAGGAGTTCACCCACGAGGCGATGCGCGGCCCGTCCGCCTGGTCGATGGGCGACCGCGAGCTGATGGCGGCCTACGTGTCCAAGGTGAACGGAAGCGCGTTCTGCGTCGGCGCGCACACCGCGACCGCGAGCCGGGCGTACCAGGACGGACCACGGGTCGCGGCGGTGCTGGCCGACCTCGAATCGGCCCCGGTCGAAGAGCCGCTCCGGGCGACACTGCGGATGCTCGGCCGGCTGACCGCCGACGGCACGCTGAGCCCCGAGGACGTGCGGGAAGTGCTCGCCACCGGCGTCTCACCCCGGCAGATCGAGGACGCACTGGCGGTCTGCGCCGCGTTCGACACGACCGGCCGGCTCGGCGACGCCTTCGGCTTCGCGATGCTCAGCCCGGAGGGCTTCGATGCCGGCGCCAAGTACCTGCTCAAGCGCGGATACCGATAGCGCCGCGTGTCACGGCGCCAATCCCCACATACCGGTATTACCTCGCAAAAGCTCTCACTGTCCAAAAGAGGCGAAAAAACCAGTCCGTCGCCGCTGTGACTGATGAGGCAAACGGGTTGCTTGTGGCGGATGCGACAGTCCACCATGTGAGAGGACGGGGGGCCCGTGGCGCTGGGGAGGGAGCGTTGCAGGCCGTGACGATGGTTGGGGGCCGATCCGATGCAGCTGCGTTCCTTCTCGGTGAATGGATTCCGGTCGCTTCATGAAATCGGTGGGATCCCTGTGCGTACGCCGACGGTCCTGACCGGTCGGAACGACAGCGGGAAGAGTGCGACTCTCGATGCGTTGGCCTTTCTGCTCGGCGCTCACCGAGCTCTGGAGGCGGACTTCTTGGATGGCGTGGGCAGCGCGGCATGCGAGCAGTTCAGCGTCACCGGCGAGTTCCTCCTGAGTCTGGAAGAGCAGCGGAACCTGGGACTTCCGGAGACCGTCCGCATCCGTCGCGTCGCGGTCCGGGACTCCGCCCGGACCGACTACCAGGTCGAGTGCCAGGTTCCTGTAGACGTCCGGTTGCGCGACCTGGAGTTCATGAACCTGCCGAAGCTCAGGGAGACCGCGCAGGCACTCGGTGTCGCGCCGGATGGCGCGGCCAACGCCAAGGAGAGCTTCCTGCGCAGCCTGCGGCCTTTGGCCGCAGACGGTGAGCAGTGTCTCGACTGGGTCCAGGCGTCCGACGAGATGATCGGATGCCTGCCGAAGTACCGCTATCTGTCCGGTGTCGACGTGACGGACACGAGGGCTCAGCTGCGTACGGCGCTCAAGTTCACGTACCAGGGCATCTTGAAGGACGACAAGTTCGTCCAGCGCGTGGAGGAACTTCAGGCTTCGACCGAGGCGGAGTTGGCAGGGAAGGCCGATGAACTCTGTGAACTGATCGAGCGACGCTGCGACGGCCTTAGCGAGGTATCGATCAAACCGCAGGTGTCGTTTCGCGATGCGCTGTCCGACGTGCAGGTCATCGCGCGCCGAGACGGCCGCCCGATCGATTTTGACGAGGTGGGCGCGGGAAGGCGTCGTCAGCTGGTCCAAGCCATCTGGGAGTGGTCTCAGGATCAGCTGCGTTCCGCGACCGGCCGGGGCGCATCGGTGATCGTGGCGTACGACGAGCCGGACACGCATCTTGACTACGTCCGCCAACGTGGCTTCATGGAGCTCGTCCGCGACCAGTGCACGAATCCCGGTATCCGGAGCATCGTCGCGACGCACTCCGTCCAGATGATCGACCAGATTCCACTGGAGAACGTCGTCCACCTTGAGCTCAAGGACGGGGTGACGATCGTTCACAAGCTGTCCGGGGACGCGACGGATGACTGCGACACCTTCATCAGCCAGCTCGCCGAGGAACTCGGGCTGAGCACCAGCACAGTTCTGTTCGAGCGATGCTTCCTCCTGGTAGAGGGAGAGTCCGAAAAGTCGGCCTTTCCCCGGCTGTTTCGGCTCGTCACCGGGCGCCGCACTCAGGAAGTCGGCATCGTTCTGTTCGACTCCGGTGGCAATGGTACGGTCCTCAAGCTGGTCGAGCATTTGCGGGGGATGGGCAAGCCGGTACTCGTGCTCGTCGACGGGGCTTCCCCCCGAAGTGCGGACACCGGTTGTTATGCGGCTTGTGTCACCGTATAGGACAGTTGTTCGTAGTTGATCGGGCTGGTCTGGCCAAGGGCAGAGTGCCGACGGGTTGTGTTGTAGCGGGTGGCCCACCGGAACACCGCCAGCCGCGCCTCGCGGGCCGTTGACCAGCGCTGCCGGCCTTGCAGGGTCTCTCGCTTCAGACTGGCGTTGAACGCCTCGGCTGCGGCGTTATCGGCGCTGGTGCCCACCGCGCCCATCGACTGGATGACGCCGAGCCGGGCGCAGGCGGCGGCGAAGTCCGCCGAGGCGTATTGCGCCCCGTGATCCGAGTGGAAAATCGCGCCATCCAGGCCCCCGCCCCGCGTGCGGGCTGCGGCCTCCAGCGCGTCGATGACCAGTTCCGTGCGCATGTGATCGGCGATCGACCAGCCGGCCAGGCGCCGGGAGCACAGATCGATCACCGTGGCCAGATACAAGAACTCGCCACCACCGACCGGCAGATAAGTAATGTCACCGACATACCGCTGGTTCGGCGCAGGGGCAGTGAAGTCCCGCCTGATCAGGTCCGGCACCTTTTGATACGACGGGGCCGGCACGGTGGTGCGGACCTTGCGGCGCAGATACACCCCGACGATCCCGAAGATCCGCATCACCCGCTCGATGCGCTTGTGGTTGACCTTCTGGCCGGCATCGCGCAGCTCGGCCGTGATGCGCGGCGACCCGTACGTCCCATCGTGTGCGGCGTGGATCCGCCAGATCTGTTCCGCCAGCGCCTCATCGGCACGACGCCGCTCGTCCCGGGCAGCACGGGTCTCACGCCACCGGTAGTAGCCCGAGCGAGAGACGTCCAGGACATGACACAGCCGCTTGATGCTGAACAGCTCCCGGTGGTCATCAACGAACTGGAAGCGGCTCACCAGTTCGTCTCTCCCGCGAAATATTTGGCCGCCCGGCGCAGGATGTCCCGCTCGGCCTCCAGCTCCCGCACCTTCTTGCGGAGCTGCAGGTTCTCTTCTTCAAGCACGGCGTCGGAGGCTACCGGCCCGGCATCGGCCTCCCGCCGCCGGTCCACTGCCTGGTCGCCGGCCTGCCCCGCCCGCCGGGCCTGCTTGACCCACAACCGCAGCGTCTCGCGGTTGACGCCCAGGTCCTTGGCCACCGACGCGTACGTCGCGGTCGGATCCGACAGATACAACGCCACCGCGTCGGCCTTGAACTCCTCTGAGTAGACCTTCATCGCCACGCAGGACCCCTCTCACCCCCAGACCTCCATGATCCAGGGCGCTCAGGGTGTCCACACCTCAGGGGGAGGCCCCGACAAGGACAGTCGCAAACAGAGCCTGTTCAAGCGCGAGAATCTTGAGAAGCACGGCATCCTCGCCGAACACATCGCCTACATCGGCGCTCCCAATGAGCTGGAGGAACTCTTCACCGACCAGCAGTGGGCGGAAACCGCAGACAAATTCTGGCCCCGTTCTGACGGGAAACCATGGACACCTGCAGCGATAACGGCTCTGCGGGGGAACGGAAAGTTCAGCCAGAGACTGGTCGAGCTCCTCCAACGCGGTCGGGGGAGCCCGTGCGCAAGCCCAGGCTTGTGGCCCGGCTTGCGGAACTCTTGAACACCCGTGACGAGGTGCCCGCCGACCTGATCAAGGAATTCGACCGCGTCCTGGAGTTTGTGCGGCCCGGCGCGGCCGGAGGGGTGTAGCGGGGCCACCCGTCTTCGCCGATGTCTTGGATGTGCGAATTCTCGCTCGACGATCGGAGACGGTGTGGCCCTGACCAGAGAGACGATGACCGACGAGCAGCGCAAGTCCGTCATCCTCGAATATCTCAAGGCGTTCGACAACGGAGGAGTCACCTCGACGGGCGACGGCATCCTCGACCTGTTCGCCGACGACGCGCAGGCGTACTTCCCCAAGTGGGGCCTTGCCAACGGCAAGGAGGAGATCGGCCGGATGTTCGGCGACGTCGGATCCACGATCAAGAAGATCGAGCACCACTACTCGCACTTCAACTGGGTGTTCTCCGGCAGTGACGTGGTGGTGGTCGAGGGCACGAGCCACGGTGAGCACCGCGACGGCCCGTGGCGCGCCGGCGTGCCGGAGTGGGCCGCGGGCCGCTGGTGCGACGTGTTCGAGATCCGCGACTGGAAGATCCAGCGTCTCTTCATCTACCTCGACCCCGACTACGCCGCCCAGGACACCGAGCGCTACCCCTGGCTGGCCGATCGGACCTGAGCGGAGGCCTGCGGGCCGAAGGTCAGCGCGCCCAGGTGGTTCGGGTCGCGGGTGAGGACCTCGGCGATCCGCGCCCGCGCCTCGTCGCTCCGGCCGCGCAGCTCCGCCGCCTGGGCGGCGAGGAAGGCCGCGGTCGTCTCGCGGCGTGCCGCCAGGTCGTCGGTGAACAGCAGCATCGTCGGCAGGGACGTGGCGAAGTAGTCGACCCGCGCGGGAGTGGCCCGTAGCTCCGCGACGTACGCCTCCAGGCCCGCGACCAGGCCGGCCGCGCGCTCCTCCTCGCCGAGGCGGCGCCACGCCAGTACGGAGAAGTAGGTCATCTCGCTGTACGGCCGGGTGCTCATCTCCTGGAAGTCGCCGTCGGCGGTCGCCGCCCGCGTCCAGGCGTCGCGGGCGGCCTCCGTCTCCCCGGCGGCGGCGTGGGCGTCGCCGAGCAGGAGAAGGAGGTCGGCGCAGTTGGCCAGCGGGTGGCGGGCCTCGCCGAGCGACTCGGGGGGATCCAGCGCGGCGCGGGCGTGAGTGCCGGCCGCGGCGGCGTCGCCGGTGGCCAGGGCTGCGCGGCCCAGGGCCAGCCGGGTCTGCTCCCAGGCGTACAGGGCCTGGCCCTCGCCGCCCTCCCAGGGCTGGAACCGGCGGCCGGTCAGCACCTCCAGCGCGCGGGCGGCCCGGCCGGTGGCCACGAGCAGGAGGACGTACTCGACGGTCAGGTCGTCGCGGGCCGCGACGACGTCCGGCCGCCGTTCGAGCCGGGCGAGACGTTCCTCCGGCGGCGTCCCCGTGCGCTTGGCGAGCTGGTCGGACTCGTGCCACAGCTTCGCGTCGTCCGGCGCGAGCGCGAGGGCGCGGTCGTAGCAGGCGGTGGCCTCGGCCGCGTCGCCCCTCACGTTGAAGGCCGCGACGCCGAGGTTGCGCCAGGCGACGACGTCGGCCGGGTCGTGCTCGACCGCGCGCCGCCAGCAGGCCACGGCCTCGTCGTGCCGGTGGTGGTGGTACAGCCAGTGGCCCAGCAGCGACGCCGCCCGCGCGTCCGACGGGTCGCGCTCCAGCGTACGCGCCAGCACCAGCGCATCCTCGGCCCGGCCGGGGAAGCAGTAGCGCGCGTCGGTCGTACGGGCCCGGTCGAGGGCCGGGCCGGCGTCCTCGCCGAGGGCGGCCAACAGGTCCGCCCGGTGGTAGGCGAGCAGCGGTCCGGCGCCCGAGCGTGGCCGCCGCCACTCGCCGGGTGCCCCGGGCTCCTCGTCGGCGAGCCGTTCCTCGGCGCGTTCGAGCACGCGCAGCGCCTCGGCCGCGAACCCGGCGGCCGCGTAGTCGAGGGCGACGTCGAGACAGGTCGGGGCGTCGCAGTCGAGCGGGAGGCCGGCCAGGTCGCGGGCCCACCAGTCGAGCGGGTCGAGCCGGCGTACCGCCGCCAGCGCCGCGTCCGCCTCTTCCGTACGGCCGAGCCGCCGCAACACCAGGACCCGCAGGTCGTGGGCCTGGAGGAGCCCGGCCTCGGCGGCCAGCGCCGCGTCGAGGTGTTCCAGCGCGGCGGTCCAGCGTCCGGCGCGGCAGTCGAGCCGGGCCAGCGCCCAGTGCGCCGGGGCGCGCCAGGCCGCGTTCCAGGCCGCCTTGGCCAGCGCGTCGTAGGCCTCGGCGGCGCGGTCGAGCCGGATGAGCGTCAGGCCCAGCCGGTAGTACGCCTCGCCGTCGTAGGGGTTCGGGTTGCGGAGCGTCTGGCGGCCCACGGCGCGCCGGAGCAGTTCCTCCGCCTCGGCGTACCGTCCGTCGCCGTACCGCCGCGCGGCGAGCGCGATCGCCGCCCGCGCGTCGCCGGGGTCGCGGCGCAGCGCCTCTCGCCAGTACGGCTCCGGCGAGCGCGTCGCGTGCCGGTACTGCTCCAGGTGCAGCCCGGTGACGTACAGCTCGTCCGTGCCGGCGATCTCGTCGGGGGCGGGCGGCTCGGTGGCCGGCGCGGGCGGCGTCACCTCGGCGGGCGCCGGCCGCGGACGCCAGGTCAGCAGCGTCGCGCCCTCGTGTTCGACCGTCAGCTCCAGGTCCTCCGCGGCGTACGGGCGGGGCAGCCGCACGTCCGTGACCAGCGGCGATCCGGGCGCGAGGTCGTGACGCCCGGACCAGACGGTCTCACCGCCCGCTCGGAGCCGTACGAGACAGCCGGAGCGTACGGCCGTCACCGCCACGCCGACGCGCGCCGTGCCCCCGCCGGCCGACAGGCTCACGGCGGCGTCGAGGTTCGCCTGGTGGGCCGGGCCGATCCGCTGGATCGGGTACCAGTACTGGCGGAAGCTCTTGGTCTCGCCCGGCGCGAGGAAGGAGAAGTCCGGCTGGTTGTCGGTGAAGACGCCGGCCATCAGCTCGACGTACGGGCCGTCGCCGTCGGTCAGGTTGCGGTCCCACGCCCAGCCGAAGGGCGCGTTCCCCCAGGTCCACTGCTTCTTGCCGGGGGCGATGCGATGGTCGGCCCAGTGCACGAAGCCGGCCTGCGCGCCGTGGTCGTAGCCGCCGAAGAAGTCGTCCTCGCTGCCCACGCACATGTACGAGGTGGGCACCGGGATGTTGCGGTACCAGTCGAGCCGGTCGCCGTCCGGGCGGGCGTCGTCGGCGCGCGCCGGGTAGTCGACGCCGTAGTAGCGGCCCGAGGCGCGGGGGAACGTGGTCGTCGCCCGCTTGGCGTGGTCGGCCACGAAGTGCACGTCGGTGGGGAAGAAGGACTGGTAGTGGTCGTTCGCGTGCGCGGCGACGTTGGCCCACCACAGGAACGTCCGTACGTCCTCGGTCCGGTTGTAGAGCCGGACCCGCAGCTCCACGACGGCGCGGTCGGGCCGCAGCCGTACGCCGTGCATGCCCTTCATCCGGCTCAGCGGGTCATGGTCGGAGCACCACACCGTCACCGCGCCGTCCGGCTCGCGCTCGATCTCGACGTCGACCGGCAGGAACGTGCCCGGCCGGTGGTGCTGCGGCCAGTTGAACTCCACGCCCCCGGAGATCCAGGGGCCGGCCAGCCCGACGAGCGCGGGCTTGATCACGTTGTTGCGGTAGAAGAAGTCATAGCCGGCGGTCTTGTCGTATCCGACGTGGATGCGCCCGCCGAGCGCGGGCAGCACCATGAGGCGCAGCCAGCGGTTCTCCAGGTGCACCGCGTCCCAGCGCACCGGCGCGCGTGTCTCGGCGATCCGCTCGTAGAACGGCAGCGGGTACACCCGGCCCGACGAGCCCTGGTACACCCGGGCCTCCAGGAAGGCCGGGTAGGCGTCCGGCGCCGCCGGGGCGTACGTCTCGATCGGGACGTCCTCGCGCCAGACCGCCACCGCCTCTCCGCGCTGGTCCTCGGGCACGGGCGGCAGCTCGATCCTCGGGTCCTCGGGCATGCTTCGAGCGTACGGAGGCGCGCGGACAGGCCGGAATGTGCGAAGGAACGGATTCCCTGGACGAAACAACGATCAGCCGTCAGCATGGCGGCATGCCCCGCATGCACGGTTTCGCCGGTGAGCGCATCAGCGTGCTCGCCCGCCCGCTCGTACGCGAGGCGCTCGGGCTGTCGCTCACCTCACGGCTGCTCGTCACCGACTGCGGATACTTCCCCCAGGCCGCTGACCACCGGCGGAGCCGTACGGAGGGCAGCCCGCAGGTGATCGTGATCGTCTGCGCCGACGGCGCGGGATGGTGCCGGTTGCCGTCCGGACGGTTCGAGGTCGGCGCGGGTCAGGCCCTGGTCATCCCGGCCGGCGTCGGCCACGAATATGGTGCCGACCGGGACCGGCCCTGGACGATCTGGTGGCTGCACGTGGCCGGGGCCGACGCCGGCGAGCTGACCGGCGCGGTCCTGTCCGATCCGGAGCGGCCGGTGGTCCCGGTCGGCGACGTCTACCAGGCGGTGTCGCTGATCGACGAGGCCTTGGGCCGGATGGAGCGCGACGACTCGGTGCCCAGCCGCCTGGCCGCCGCCGGCGCGGCCTGGCACCTGCTGGCGCTGCTCGCCGCCGGCCAGACGGGCGCGCCCGCGGGCCGGGCCGACGCCGTACGGCAGGCCCAGCAGTACCTGCGCGAGCACGTCGGCGCGCGCACCAGCGTCGCCGAACTCGCGGCGCTGGCGCGGCTCAGCCCGTCGCACTTCGCGGCCCTGTTCCGCCGCGCGACCGGCACGTCGGTACTCCGGTACCAGACCCGCCTGCGCATGTCCCGCGCCCGCGAACTGCTGGACACCACCGACCGCCCGATCGCCGAGATCGCCCGGGCCCTCGGCTACGCCGACCCGTTCTACTTCTCCCGGCAGTTCGGCAGGATCCACGGCGTCAGCCCGAGCGCCTACCGCGTCCAGCACAAGGGCTGAGCGCATCAGTCGCAGCCGACGCCATCGCGGTCGAGGTCGTAGATGTCGGAGCCGATCACGCGTACGGTGCCGCTGACGTAGGCCGGGCCGTTGCCGCCGCCGCCCGCGCAGTCGACGTCACCGGCGACCGGCACGCAGCCGCCGTAGTTGGTGTACGGGTTCGGATGCACCGCCGTACCGCGCGTGTGCCCACCATGAGCACCCGGCTGACCGGCGCCCGGGCGACCACCTTGCGCACCGGTTTCCTGGCCGTCTGCCGGCCGTCGGTGAACGTGACCTGGTAGGTCAGCGACGCCGCGCCTCGCCACCTTGGTCGTGCCCCGGGCGAGACGGGGGTCGGCGACCCTCCGGGTCGAGCACCGGATCGAGCGCTTCTCGACGATCGTGCGCCTCTCGACCCGGGGCGTGGACGCCGTACTCGGGCTGGAAGAGGACGCGCAGGCTTCCACCCCAACCCGTGACCACCTTCGGGCTATCCCCGAGGCGGAGGCCCCCGCCGGAGGCGCAATCACGTCGGCGGGCGATCGACCGTCTGCATCGGGCGTCGCGGATGACATGGCCTGGGATGGCAGGCAGGATACGGCGGTGAGCATCATCGTCGAGTTCTTTGTCGCGCCGGATGACACGGCGGCGGCCGGGGTGTTGGATGCCGGACCGGAGGGTGTCTTCGAGTCGGCGCCGTTCGGCAACTTCGTCGCCGGTACGGCTGTGATCGAGTGGGAGAGCATTCTGACCGGCCGTGCCTTCGCCGACCTTGTCGCGCTCGGTATGCCACGCATCGTCGCCGATGCGGGGGACGGGAGCTCGTGCCTGGTCTTCGCGTTCTCTCCTGCTCTTCGTGCCGAGTTGGCTGCGGCCGATGATGCCCGGCTCGACGGTGTTGTTTCAGAGTGGGTTCGGCGAGATGCCGGCGACGGCGGTGCCGTCGACCCGGAGATGGCGCGGCTCATCCTCGATGACGTCGCCGGATTGGCACGGCTGGCCGTCCAGGAGGGGCACGAGGTGTACTGCCGGATGGCATGACGGCCAACGCCGGTACAGGGTCGGAGGAAGGTGATCGTGGGCCAGGCCGCCCGATCCCCACGGCGGGAGGGACCGGCGCCCACGCCGCACGCCCGTGGGGCGTGCCGGAGCGGGCGGCTGCGGCGGCGCGGGGAGTCGGCTGGCCGTCAGTGATCGTCCGTGGTCTTGTGACGCGCCAGTGGAGCATCCGTCAGGTTGCCGACCGGTTCGAATGCAGCTACGGCGCCATCCGCCGCCTCCTGATGAGCCGGGTACGACCGAGGAACCGAGGCGGGCAGATGGTCGATGGTCCTGGCCTGGAGGAAAGTCGCGTGGTTGGGGGTGAGGGTTATCAGTTCCGTTCAGTCCCCAGCGGACCCAGTGATCTCCAGCCGGTCGCCGACCAGATCGTGGGCTGTTCCCTCAATCACGCCGGTGGTGATCGGCCAGCCCTGCTCCAATGCGTGGTCGTAACGTAGGAACTCCCGGGGGTTCGATAGGTAGCGGACAGCGGCCTGCAGGCCGTCGCACCGGTGGTCGGGCATCGCGGCGGCCTGGGTTGTCAGGTCGGCGATGACCCGGTTGATGTTGCCCGGCGCGCCCAGGTCAACGTTGACGTCTGGTGGCGCGAGGCGGTACGTGAACGAGGCCGTGAAACTCCTGTCGACCCGCTCGCCCAAGCTCGCAGCGGCACTGAGCAAAGCCAAGAAGGACGCGGTGCCGTACGTGGTGCTGGACGGGACGCTCATCCCGATCGACCGCCTCAGGGCCGACCGGCCCTTCTACTCCGGCAAGCACCCGAAACACGGGATGAACCTGCAGGTCATCGCCGCACCCGACGGCAAGATCCGCTGGGTGCCCGGCGCGTTGCCCGCCTCGGTGCATGACCTGCGGGCCGCCCGGATCCGGGGCATCGCCGGTGGCCCGGCAGGCGCCGGTCTGCTCGTGCTGGCCGACAAGGGCTACATCGGCGCGGGCCGGCACATCGCCACCCCCTACAAGGGCCGGAACAAGCCCGAGTCCCAGAAGGCGGCCGACCGCTCCCACGCCCGCCTCCGCGGACCCGGCGAACGAGCGAACGCTCAGCTCAAGTCATGGAAGATCTTGACCAAGTTCCGCTGTTGCCCCCACCGCGCCGGCCACCTCGCCAAAGCCATCCACGTCCTACAGACCCGCGAAGCCAATGCATAGTGGAAAAGGTTCACTCAGTGTTACCACAGATATGGGTCGTTGAATTGACAGACCCCCGTGCTCAGAACGGCGAGAGACGCAGCATTCTGGGCTCTGAGGCGTCTCTGGAGTATGAACACTGACGTGACGGCTCCCGTGCGGACACCGGCGGACGTGGGTGAGTTGTATCGCGAGCATGCCCTCGGGCTGATCCGGTTGGCGATGCTCATGGTGGGTGATGTCCCAACCGCCGAGGACGTGGTCCAGGAAGCGTTTCTGGGTCTGCACAGCAAACGGAAAGGTTTGCGTGACCCGGCGGCAGCGTTGGGGTATCTGCGGTCGGCGGTGCTGAATCGCTGTCGTTCGGTCCTGCGGCGACGGGCGGTGGCCGGCCGGTTCCGCCAGCCGTACCAGCCTCCGGCATCCTCGGCCGAGGATCGCGCGATCGATGAGCAGGATCGGCGGAAGGTTCTGGCCGCGATCGGCCGTCTTTCCCGCAGGCAGCGCGAAATCCTGGCCCTGCGCTTCTACTGCGACCTGCCCGAAGAGCAGATCGCCCGCACGCTGAAGATCAGCCGCGGCACGGTGTCAGCCACCACATCACGAGCCCTCACCGCCCTCGCCGAACTTCTTGGGGAGAAGTCATGAACATCGAAGACCGCGTCCGCGACGCCTACACCCTCGTCGACGACTGGGGCCCCGCTGTCGCCCCGCCACTACGCCGTTCCATGCGCCGTACGGCACGCCGCCGCATGCTCCGGCTCGCCGTGCCGCTGACGGCGGTCACGACCATATCCGCCGGCGTACTGATCGCGGCTGTGGTAGACACCCCACCCGGCAATCGCATGCAGAAACCCACGCACTCCGCATCCGCGGGCCCGGCGCCCAGCGTGATGTCCCCGATCGCCATGATGCGGCCCGAACGCGACGATCAGGTGCAGATCTTCCTTTGCAACTTCGACCCCAACCTTGATGATCCTGCTTATAAGCACTGGTGCCACCGGCGGTCCGTCACACCGGCCCAGCGCGCCGCGGTCGCCCGGGATCTGAAGAAGCGGGCAGAGGTGCGCGACAGCGTCTATATCTCAGCGAGACAGGCATATGCCAGGGCCAAGAAGCGCTTCGCGCATACCGAATTTGGCGACACCCTGACGGTGAGTGACTTCCCGGCCTCATTCACAGTGACGGTCCGTAGACCGGCCGATGACGAGGCGATCGTCAAGGCGTTCACGGGAAAACCTGGGGTGTATCTGGTGCTGACACGTACATCGCCATCCCGTACACCTTGACGCATCGTCGAGCACTCACGAACCAAACGCACATGCCTTCGTCCTCAGCAAGTCGTTCCTGCTGGGAAGCAGGTGACGACGATGGCCGACGAACGAGACCCAATGCGTTCTTCTGACCGCTGTGTCCGCCTCGTGACCGTGATCAGTGTCGTGCTGCTTGCTGTGATCGCGGCTGTGGTGAGCTTTGGCCATATGCGCGAGTTCGCGCTCCGGCACGGCGAGGCGCGGTGGAGCGCGACGCTCATCGCGCTCAGTGTGGATGGGATGGTCGTTGCGGCATCCATGTCTGTCCTGCTGGCCAGCAAGATGGGCAGGTCTTTGGAGCCGCGTCGCGACGAAGCAGCCTCCGCCTCCGGAGCCGGACGACCGTTGCTTGCTCAGCGAGGGCGGCAGTGAGAATCGCCCGGACGAAGCCGCACCCACCCGCAGGGCGTCCTGACCTGCGACTCTCTGGGAGGTCCTGGGGTAACGAAGCTGCGGATTAAAAGTCCACAGCCCTACGGCACGCTCGTGTCGGAGCACACCTACAGCTACGACCCGAACGGAAACAAAACCCAAGACGTCACCAAGAAAATGAACGCCGACAATCATGCGGCGTACCTCAACACCACCACCAACTACACCTACGACCCCCTCGACCGCATCGCCCAGGTCACCAAAACCGGCGACGACACCGAAACCGAAACCTATATCCATGACGCCAACAACGATGTCGTCTCCCAAACCATCAAGGGTGTCACGACAGCATTCAATTACGACCGAAACCGGCTCCTCACCTCCATCACGGGTGGCACGACCGAGAACTATAACTATGACCCATTCGGCCGCCTCGACACCGTCACCGCCGCTGGCAAGGTCATCGAACGCAACACCTACGACGGCTTCGACCGCATCGCCGAAGATGAGCAGCAGAACTCGACCGGCGCCCTGATCGCGACGAAGTACACCTACGACCCACTCGACCGAACTGTCTCCAAGACCACCACGATCATCTCGTCAGAGTAGTTGTAGATACGGATGGCCGGCAGGGTGGCGATTCTGGTGTCGTCGTCGCCACGGAACACCATCTCTTTTGGGATGTGCAGCGTCACGTCTGGGTGCGCGCCGATCAGTTGACTTCGGGTGTGAAGTTGAGGACGCCCGTCGGTAAGGTCGTCCGGGTCATCCATGTGTCTCGGCGACCTGGACACCCTGTAGTTCGCGACCTAACGGTCGCCGACTTCCACACTTTCTATGTTTCGGTGGGTGATAAACTGGTATTCGTCCACAACAACAACTGTCGGGTCAATGGCCTGCCGCATGGCAAGTTGGGTGAACTGGCTACCCGTCGTGCATTGTTGGCGGGCAGGCTACAAGAATCCTATTAAGGAGGTTCAGTTCCTTAATAGTAAAGGTCGGCCATTCCGCGCGGACTGGGTTGCGCAGGAAGCGGATGGTAACTGGATAGCGTTCGACGCAAAGACGGGCCCTGGATTCGAGATCAGTGATAACCAAAAGCTTGGATATCCTGAACTCCAGAAAGGTGGAGCCGTGTTGAATAGTGACAAGCTTTCCCAATATGGCCTCTTGACACCGTCGTCAAAATGGAAGTTCAGTTGGATATCTGGAGTTGTCCGGTATGCAATCCATAGAGCAAGAATCGCTCGCCGCCCTCGAAGCGCGTCTTGTGAAGTCGGGCTGGGGGTGGCGGCCGGAAGGACATCCTGGGCTCTTCATAAGGTCAATTTCTTCGGACATATCCTTTCAGGTGTGGCTGGACGTGTCCGTCGAGGCGGATGGATCCTTGTTGATCCGGCCAACGGTCTCAGTGCGGCATTCGGAGATCGGCCGGCTGGAGCCGCGATTCCTGGGGTCACCTCAGAGTCCTTACCTCGCGACCATCGGCCGCAGTCTAGATACTCTTCTGTATGATCACGGGAGAATGGTCGGAAACGAATGGACCGTTCGCACGCCGAGTGACATTGATGGAGTATCTGCGGCCATCTACGCGGATATCGGAGCGTATGGGTTTCCCTTCCTTGAATCGTTGGCCACGCTCGACGATATCGTGGCCCATCTGAGTGAGAGTGTCGGTCCGGACGATCGAGACAGAAAGCTGTCGATCGGATACATGCTGCTTGGTCGAGACCATGAAGCGAAGGTGGTGCTAAATAGGCTTGCGGCACGCGCGCGTGAGCACGGGCCTCTGATGGCCGAACAAACGCAACGCTTTCTCTCCTCCTTTTTGCAGTATTTCAAAATGGATCAGACTGTCGGCGACTATGGATTCGATCCACCTTGTCGGTGAGGTGACCGCGTGGGATCAGGGTCGTGGGCCTTTTCGTGCGGGGGCGACGAGGCGCTGCCGTCCCAGCCGCGTGAGGAAAATCCGCTCGTTGACGCCAGCCAGACGGTTGGCAGGGTCTGATACGAATGACGCCGGCCGGCGCGACATATACGGGATCAACCGCGACTTCGAGGAGCGCTAGCCGCTCGCGTACGTCGAGGAGATGGAGGCGGCATCTGCCCCGGGCCTCCACGAGGAGGCCCGGGGTCATGCCCTCCGGCGCTGGGGCGAGGTCACCTCGTGTAGGGCTCGCCGATGTAACTGAGGGAGGTCTAGGATTCCCGTCCTACGGATGGACGGCCCGATCTTCAGGCGAGTGGGCAATCACGGGTGATGATGAATGGTCGAGACGAATCCTGAGGTCACTCCGGCGTCGTTGGACTCGCTCACGGATCTCGGCGAGGTGGTCCGGTTGTACGGACCGCGGTTCCAGAACGAACCGGCTGTGGTGTACCGGGAGATCAGGCGCAAGCACGGGCCGGTGGCGCCGGTTCTGCTCGAGAGTGATGTGCCGGCATGGCTCGTGCTCGGATACCGCGAGGTGCTCCACGTCACGAGCAATCCGCAGATCTTCGGACGTGACTCCCGGCGATGGAACGCCTGGGCGGCCGTCCCCGCCGACTGGGCGATCCGGCCGTACGCCGAATACCAGCCGTGCTCGGTGTTCACCGAGGGGGACGAGCATCGGCGACGTGGTGGCGCGCTCAGCGACGCCCTCGCGGCGGTCGACCAGTTCGAACTCCGGCACGACGTCGAGCGCATCGCCGACGGGCTCATCGACTTCTTCGCCAGCAGCGGCAAGGCCGACTTGATGACGCAGTACGCGCTGCGCCTGCCCGTGCTGGCCATCGCGCGGCTGTTCGGCCTGCCCGATGCCGAGGCGCCGACCCTGGCCGCGGACATCGCCACCTCGGCCGACGAGGGCGAGGAGGCCGTACGGGCGCATCAGCGGGTGGTCGCCCGGATGCGGCGGCTCGTCGAGGAGAAGCAGGAGCGGCCCGGCCCGGACTACCCGTCCCGCCTGCTGGCCCATCCCGCGGGCCTGCCGCCGGAGGAGATTCCGACGGATCTGTTCCTGACGATGGGCGCGGCACAGCTCACGACCGCGGACTGGATGGGCAACACGCTGCGGCTGATGCTCACCGACGACCGGTTCTCGCTGAACCTGTCCGGTGGCCGCCGAAGTGTCGGCCAGGCGCTGAATGAGGTTCTGTGGGAGGAGACGCCGACGCAGAACTTCGTCGGCCGGTGGGCCATCCAGGACACGCGGCTGGCCGGCCAGCACATCCGCAAGGGCGACGCAGTCGTACTCGGGCTGGCGGCGGCCAACACCGATCCGCAGGTACGGCCCGCCTCGTACGCGCGCACGTCCGGCAACCATGCCTACATGTCGTTCAGCCACGGCCTCCACGGGTGCCCGCAGCCCGCACGCGAGATCGCCGAGGCCATCGTCGAGACCGCCATCGAGGTACTGCTCGACCGGCTCCCGCACATCGCGCTGGCGGTACCGGAGAACGAGCTCCAATGGCGCCCGTCCGTGTGGATGCGCGGCCTGATCTCACTACCGGTCGTTTTCAGCCCGATGTGACGTCGCCTGATCGGTTCGGCGTCACCGACGTCATCGCCGACCCGAACCTCGACGCGGAGGCCGAACAGCAGGTCGGCTGCGCCGACGGCACTCTCACCGCCACCGACTACCGCGACCCGCTCCTGGCGGCCGGCTTCACCACCGTCACCATCACGCCAACCCACCAGGCCGCGCCCGGACTGGAGCGCCATCCCGTTCACCGGGAACGACGCGCAACAATCGGGTAGGACGAGCGCGGCGCAGCCGACGCAGTTGGTCCATCCGGCGTGACGTGTACAGGAAAGCCCCCATCCGCCGACGTCCTAACCTCGATCCACCGATTAACAGCCGTGTCAGAGGCCGGACATGAGGGCGCGGATTTCCTCTGACCTGGGATGATGGGACTTCCTACGGTTCCACATCCGCGGTTGGAGAGAACACCCGCGAGATGCAAGGGTGAAACTTCCAGCAGGACGGGATCTCATCTCGGCGGCCCGCGTCGGGAGGATCGCGGGGTCATCTTCCGGCGGGCCAAGGACGTCCATGACGATGTCGCTGAGCGGGAGGGGAGAGTCAGCGGCGCAGACGATGTCAACCCGATCCATATGACCCATGTCACACGATAGCCGGTCAGGGGTGAGAACGTCTCGTCGCTCCTGTGTACCAGCTCCGACGCTGGAAAGGACGCCAGCGAGATCGCAAGTGGGCATTCTCCAGTACCCCGTGACGGGCCAGCCGGCCATCTGCCTGCGTCAGCGTCCCGGCGACGACGCAGGCACGGGCGTCAATCGCAGGTCAGCGGCAAGATGAGTGGTAGGGCGCCCGGGGCTCGAACCCGGAACCTAGGGTTAAAAGTCCACAGCTGCGGAGTAATTACCGGCGTCGAAGGGCCGTGTCGATTTCCGAAGTCACTCGCCGCGCGCCGGCGTGGACGATCGCCGCACCTCAGCGTCTTGCTCGGTCCGAGACGGCGGAAGTGCCGTAGCCCTGTGCCCTGACCTCCAGGTTCCCGGGAGACGGTTCGCCTCGGGGACAGGAGATCGTCACGGTCCGCTGCTCTCCGGGCAGCAACCACAGGTAGTTCTCGGAGTACCGGGCGGGCAGTACCCGGTCTCCCGATCGATGGTCTCGTAGTGACAGCCGTACCATCGGCGCGACGACGTCGCCGGCGTTGCGTACGGTCACCGTGATCGTCAGGCGGCCGTCACGTCCGGCGCGAGCATGGCCCCGGGTGAGGCGCAAGACGGCTCCGGACAGCTTGGTCAGCGCCTGGAGGTCCTTGGGCTCGACGCAGCGCCAGTAGGTGTTCTCGGACAGCGTCGTCCCGTCGGCGCCCGTGAGGCGCAGCCGGACCAGGTGCAGGGGGTGGTCGCCGCTCGGCTGGGCGACGGTGAAGGCGGACGCCGTCGACGAGGCGGCGATGTCGACGGTCCGCCGTTGGGGTGTTACCAGCCGCCGGCCGGACAGGTCCAGCACTTCGGCGTCGACGACCGCCGCGCGCAGTTCATCGGCGGTGTGGTTGACCGCGATCACGTTCCAGTGCTGTGGGTCGGCTTGTACGTGGTGGGCCTCGCAGCCGGCGCGGGCGCCGTAGTAGCTGCCGTTGACGTCGAGGTCGTAGTCATAGGTCTGCCACACGGTGCTGTGCCAGGCCGGGTTGGACATCCACAGCAGCAGGCCGCTTGCGTCCTTCCACAGGTTGGCGTTCCATGCCTCGAACATCGCACGCATGGACTCGAAGTTGACCAGCTGTGCCTTGGCACAGAACTCCTCCAGGCTGGAGGACTCGCCCAGGCGTTCGTCGATCGCCGCCTTGTAGTTCTGCGGGTACTGGTTTCCGCGAGTAGACCAGTCGTGGTAGTTCCACACCGTGCCGATGGGCCATCCGCTCTCGTCGCCGACCAGGTTGCGCATGCTCTCGACGACCGACACGGTGGGGATGCCTATCTCGGTGTGGAAGCCGAAAGTGTCGGCGGCGTAAGTCTGCGGCAGGTAGTACTGCTTGGGGTCGATCCAGGCGTACGGCCCGCTCCCGCTGACGACACCGGCCGCCGAGTTGCTGATGTAGCGCACGCCGGGATGCTCCTCGGCGACGGCCTTCCTGGCGCCCTCGTCGATCTCGCCCGAAGGGGTGCCCTCGTTGGCACCGCACCACACCGCGATGCACGGGTGTGATCGGTACCGCCGCACGGTGTCGCGTACGTGGTCGAGGTAGAGCGCGTGGTCCGGCGGGTCGAGGAACCAGGCGTTCCAGAAGTCGTTCCACACCAGCAGGCCGTTCTCATCGCAACGGGCGTAGAACTCCTCGCGGTTGCTGCTGCCGAGCCAGTTGCGGATCATCGTGAAGTTCATGTCACGGTGCATCTCGACCACGGCCTCCATCCGGCCGCCCCCCATGCGGCGCAGCAATTCGTCCCAGCCCCAGTTGCCGCCGCGGCACATGATCTTCACGCCGTTGACACTGATCTGCAGTTGGTGAGGCCGGTTGTCGACGGCTTGGACGTCGGTCCACTTCTCGCCGTCGTCGGAGACCTGGATCGTGAAGGTCAGGGCGTACGCGACCTCCCAGACCAAGGTGATCCGGTCGAAGGTTCGTGTCTTGCCCAGGTCCACTTGGATCCACTGGTCGTCGGAGTAGGCGGACGACCAGCGGGTCTGGGAGTCGCCGTCCACCGCGGCCGAGGCGGGATGGTCGGCGGTGTCGGTGGAAGAGGCCGAGGCGTCGCCGTGCAGGGCGAGGTCGGTCTGGGGCTGCGCGCTGTCGATGACGGACAGCGTCCACAGGGAGACGCCGTAGCCCGTGGCGCGACGACCGGCCTGAACACGGACGTAGCGGGCCTGCTGCGTGGGGATGTCGACGGTCTGCTCGACGCGGTTGGCGCCCGGTTCGAAGGTGATGGGGTTGTCGGAGGCGTACTGCAATTGGCGCAACCCGACCCGTACGGTGCGCCGGTCACTCGTGACGGCGCTGACCGAGGCGGAGACCCGCAGGTCGTGCAGCGTGGGATCGCCATAGCCGTTCGGCCACCACAGGGCCGGGTCGGACAGGCGCAGGGCGGAGAACTCATCCGGGGAGAAGACCGCCTCGGCGCTCTTCCCGCCGTCGATCGGGATGTTCTTGCGAACGCGGACGTCGCCGAGCCGGACCTGGACCGTCACCGTGCGCCTGCCCGCGGCCGTGTTGCGGATCGGCACGGTGAGGGTGACGTCGGCGCGGGAGCGTTCCGGCAGATCGGGGAGCACGGTGTCCACCCGCGGATCGCCGATGACGGCCGGGCCGGTGGAGCGCAGCCGCACATGGTTCCAGACGCCCATGACGCGGTCGCGTACCGCGGGCATCCAATCCCAGCCGGACATCGCCAGGTAGGTGGGGCCGTTGCGCATCATCATGCTGGAGCCCGCGTCGGCGTAGGGGACGCCGTCCGGACCCTTGTCACCAGGATTGCCCGGATAGGGCATGGGATCGATGCGGACGGCCAGCACGTGCTGCCCGCCGCGCCGGAGCTGGGCGGTGACGTCGAAGGCGCCGCGCGCGGACGGGTGGGTGAGCTCGCCCACCTTGGCTCCGTCAAGCCAGATCTCGGCGTGGTGGTTGACGCCGTCCAGTTCCAGCCAGACGTGGTCATGGCCGCGGTCGCCGAAACCGCGCGGGACGTCGAAGACGCGGCGGTACCACCAGGAATTGCGGCTGAGCGCCTCGGGAACGCGGAGGTTGTCGAGGCCCCGCACGGGATCGGGCAGGTGGCCCTCCTCCACCAGCGAGGCCAGCACCGTGCCCGGCACCTGACCGCGCAACCAGCGCGAGGTGTCCACCCCGGGAGACGACAGCCGCGATCCGTCACCGGTGCCGGCGAACCCCTCAAGGGTGAGGTTCCAGCCCGACTCGATCGGCACGGTGCCGTCGTCCGCGACGTCGAGCGGGGGAACCGGCCGGGCGCCGCTCGTCCACTCGGTCCATCCCGACGCCGGTGGACGGTGGGCCGGCGCGGTGCCGAGGACCTGGAAGGAGTTCAGACCCAGCGGGTTCGGATTGGACAGTCCGGTGCCGACCATGCGGATCCACCGCGTCGTGACGGGCTGGTCGAGGACCACCTCGACGGTGCCCCCCTTGCCCGTGGTGCCCTCCTTGACCGACTTCCACGTTTTTCCGTCAGCTGAGACCTCGACGCGGAAGCGGGTGGCGTAGCTGGACAGGACCTCCCATCCTGTCGTGTTCACGCGCGGGTTGACGTCGTCGGCGGGCTTGAACACGACGTCGCCCTCGGCCGCCTCGAAGACGAAGACGACCGATGTGACCCGGCACGGTCCCTGCAGGTCGACGGCCACCCACTGCGGGGTGTCGGTGTCGGCCGCCCGCCATCCGCTGCCGCGGGGTCCGCTGCTCGCCATGCGGTCGACGACGAAGTGGCCGGGAGCGGGCGCGTAAGCGGTGGAGGAGACCTGTACGGGGCGGTAGAGCGCCAGGTCGGCGACGGGCGCCTGGCCTCCCGCCCCCGAGGTGGCGGGCGACGCGACCGCCTTGTCCTCGAACGCCCCGAACAAACTGACGCTCGCAAGCACAGTGGCGCCCGTGCGCAGCACGTCGCGGCGCGTCAGCCGTGCTCTCTCCCGCGTGCCCTCAGTGTGGTCGTCGAGCATCGGGGCTCCTTGGTCCGGTGCGGAGGCACGTCAATACAGTCGAGTGAAGATGACATCGTTGTCATAGGCTGCGCATAGTTTTGACCTCAGGACTCACCCTCGTCAAGAGGCCGCCGACAGGCGATGAGTCGGCCGATGGTCACCGAAAGGACCTACAGGCCGAGAGTCGCTCGGCCGATGACGCGCGTCCCGCCGGCCCGGGCGCCCGCGAACCGACGGCCGACGACCGCAGAGAAGTGTGGCCCTTCCACAGTGATCCAACCGGTCGACGGCACGCTGACCTCCTCGTTCGTGCTCCCGGCCGTATCGCCGGGAGCACGAGCGCGCCACATCCCGGAGGAGGAAACCCGAAGGCCCCGAGGTCCGACAGCAGGCCGCGACGGAGGGTTGACAGACGAATCCAGCGCGCCTGACACTGATCAACTGCTGTCAACGTTGTCACCCCATCCTTGCCGGCCCGAGCGTCAGCCGCGGGCCGCGCGAACTCCCAGAGCTGTCGGAACCTCCCCCGCCAAGGAGCCTCGGTCGTGGCCCAACCCCCTCGCCGCCTCTCCCGGAGGCGCTGTTCTCGACACCCTGTACCCGTTTCGGTGGCGGCATTGGCGAGCATCGTCCTGTCCCTGTTCCCCGCGCAGAGCGCGTCGGCCGAGGCCGCGCCGCCTCCCGCCGGACGCGGCACCTTCGCGACATCGTTCGAGCCGGGCAACCCGGCCCCCGACTGGCAGAGCACACCGGACGGCGGCCACGACAGCCACCGAACGGCGGGCGTGTACCCCGACACCGGCGCCGGGCTACCCGGTTCGGCGATGTCCGCGGTGACGGGCGTCACGGCGAGTGACGAGATCCTGCCCGACCACGGCGCGGCACGTGCCACCGACGGCGACGTCAACACCATCTGGCAGGCCGCGAGCCGGTCGCCCTCGTTGTCGGTCGCTTTCACCGAACCCACCCGGATCGAGAGCTACGCCATGACCTCGGCGTCCGACTGGCCCGAGCGGGATCCCCAGTCCTGGCGGCTGGAGGGCTCGACCGATGGCCAGACCTGGCAGACGGTGGACACCGAGAGCGGTCAGCGGTTCGGTCAGCGCTCGCAGACGAGGATCTTCGCCGTCCGGCACGCGGGCGCGTATTCCCACTACCGACTGGCGATCTCCGCCAATCAGGGCGACGGTCATACGCAGCTCGCCGAACTGGCACTCGGCGGGGCGCCGTCGGAGGACGCCGGAATGACGGCCGCGATCGGGGACGGCCCCTCGTCGAGCCCCACGGCCAAGACGCACGTCGGCTTCACCGGAACGCACGCTCTCCACTACGCAGGCTGGCAGCTCACCGACCACGGCAGGGCGTACGACAAGATTTACCAGGTCTCCCTGCCGGTACGCCGTGACAGCCGGTTGTCGTACAAGATCTTTCCGGAGTTCACGGGCAAGGACCTGGCGTACCCGAGTACGTACGTCGCGGTCGATTTGGCCTTCAGCGATGGCACCTATCTCAGTGAACTCAATGCCACCGACCAGAACGGCAAGGGCCTGAGCCCGCAGGCGCAGGGAGAGTCGAAGGTACTGCACACCGACCAGTGGAACGCGGTGGTCGCTGACATCGGCCGGGTCGCGGTCGGCAAGACCGTCACCCGCATCATGGTCGGCTACGACAACTCCTCCGGTCCCGGGCGTTTCGCCGGCTGGTTGGACGACATCGACATAGGATCGGCGCCGCCGGCGGGCGACTGCGCCCACCCGTCGACGTGTGTCATCACCACTCGCGGCACCAACTCCACAGGCGACTATTCGCGCGGCAACGACATCCCGGCCGCTGCGCTTCCGCACGGCTTCAACTTCTGGACTCCGGTCACCGATGCGGGCAGCACCGGGATCATCTACGCGTACCAGAAGGGCAACAACGCCGCGAACAAGCCGGAGATCCAGGCGTTCTCCGTCAGCCACGAGCCCAGCATCTGGGTCGCCGATCATCAGACGTTCCAGGTGATGCCGTCCACGTCCGCCGTCCCGGCGACGGCCGACCGAGCCGCCCGCGCGCTCGCGTTCAGCCACGACCATGAGACCGCTCGCGCCGACTACTACGGCGTGACCTTCGACAACGGCCTGCACGGGGAGATCACGCCGACCGATCACGCCGCCGTGATGCGGTTCAGCTTTCCCTCCGGCCAGAACAGTCTGATCTTCGACAACGTCAACGACAACGGCGGTCTGACGATCGACCGTGCGCACGGAGTGGTCAGCGGCTACTCCGATGTCGCGGGGTTCTGGGGCGCGCCCCGCATGTTCGTCTACGCGACCTTCGACCGGCCGATGACCGGTAGCGGCCCGCTGACCGGCGGCGGTGGGGCGAACGTCTCCGGATACGCGGGCTTCTCCCTGGGCGCGGACCACCGGCTGACCATGCGCATCGCAACATCCTTCATCAGTGTCGACCAGGCGAAGCACAACCTCGGACTCGAGGTCGGCAACGCCGGGTTCGACCAGGTGCACGCCGTGGCACAGCGGACCTGGGATGAGGCACTGGGCGTGATCAGGCCGGACGGTGCGAGCCAGGACCAGCTCATAACGCTCTACTCCAGTCTCTACCGCCTGAACCTGTACCCGAACGAGCTGTTCGAGAACACCGGCACACAGGCCGCTCCCGACTATCGCTACGCCAGCCCGTATCGGCCGGCCACCGGCCATGCGACCTCCACGACCACCGGAGCCGCGGTAATGAAGGGCAAGCCGTACGCCAACGAGGGTTTCTGGGACACATACCGGACTGCCTGGTCGCTGGACTCGCTGCTCTATCCGAAGCTGACCGGCGAGATGATCGACGGGTTCGTGCAGCAGTACCGGGACGGTGGCTGGATCGGGCAGTGGACGGCGCCCGGCTATCTCGGATTCAGCGGCACCAACTCGGACGTGGCCATCGCCGACGCCTATCTGCGCGGGGTGACCAACTTCGACGTCCGCAAGGCGTACGAGGCCGCGATCAAGAACGCCACCATCCCGTCGTCCGGGCTGACCGGCCGTCCCGACGTGGCGCATTCGACCTTCCTGGGCTACACCCCGCAGACGACCGGGTCCAGCGCGTCGGTATCGCTGGAGGACTACCTCGCCGACTACGGCATCTCCCAAATGTCACTGAAGCTGTACCGGACCAGCGCGGCGGACGACGTCCACCGGCGTGAGTATCTGGACAATTACCGGTACTTTCGCGATCGGGCCCAGCACTACGTCGAGCTGTTCGATAAGTCCACCGGCTTCTTCCAGCCCCGCAACGCCGACGGCAGCTGGGAGCACACGCCCGGCACGTACAACCCGCTGGACTGGAACGCCACCGATTACACCGAGGGCGACGGATGGACGTATGCCTTCGCCGTTCCCGAGGACGGTAACGGCCTGGCCAACCTCTACGGCGGCCGGGCCGCCCTCGCCGACAAGCTCGACGAGTTCTTCGCCACACCGGAGACCGCGCAGTACGGCGGAGGCTGGGGTGGCCCCTACCACGAGATGTTCGAGTCCCGGGACGACCAGATCGGGCAGTGGGCCTTCAATGACCAGCCGTCAATGCACGTGCCCTACATGTACGACTACGTGGGGCAGCCGGCCAAGGCCGCAGCGCACATACGGGACGCGCTCGGCCGGCTCTTCACCGGCAGCACGATCGGTCAGGGCTACCCCGGTGACGAGGACAACGGTTCCATGTCGGCGTTCTACATCGACAACGCGCTCGGGCTCTACCCGCTACAGCAAGGCTCGCCTACGTTCGCCATTGGATCGCCCCTGTACGACCGAGTCACCATCCGCCCGGCCGGCGGGCGTACGTTGACCATCACCGCACACCACAACTCAAACCGCAACATCTACGTCCAGTCGATGCGGATCAACGGCAAGAGCTGGGACAAGACCTATGTCCAGCACGCCGATCTGACCCGCGGTGGACACATCGATCTCCAGATGGGCCCGCGCGCCTCAGCCTGGGGTACCGCGCCTTCGGCCGCGCCCCCGTCGCTGACCACCGGTTCCAAGGCCGCGAACCCGCCGGTCGACCAGACCGGTCCCGGGAGCGGAACGGCGACGACGAATGACGGCACCGACCCGGGCGCACTGTTCGACAACGACTCGAACACCGCGGTCGCCTTCCCGGCCGGACCGGAATCCGTCACCTATCGGTTCGACCGACCGCACCCCATCGCCCAATACACGCTCACCAGCGCCGCCCAACCCGGCGGTGACCCGGCGGCCTGGAAGGTCAGCGTTTCCACCGACGGCACTCACTGGACAGAGGTGGACCGCAGAAGTGGCGAGCGGTTCGCTTGGCGCCAGCAGACGCGGGCCTTCACGCCGAGTGATGTGACCGGCAGCTACCAGTACGTTCGGTTCGATTTCGACCCGCCGGCAGACGACCACGGGCTGAGACTGTCCGAGGTGGAGTTGCTCGCTAAGCGTTGATCACGTTCTATTCGAGACCCTCACTTATGACATCGATGTCAGGGATGAAGATGAGGAGACGATTCCATGCCGCGTAGTGGCTGGCCCGCTCATTGTTTCCGAGCCCCCGGGAGCAGTCGCCGGCGTGCTCGCGTCGGCCCGGTGACGGCCGTTCTGGCCGCGGCGGTGCTCGGTATCGACGCCCTCGCGCCGGGAGCCCTCGCGAGCACCCCACCGCATTCCGGACAGGGCGCCGGCATCCGGCAGGCACCGGTAGTGACGAGCGTCGTCCCCGATGAGCGCCTGAACGCCGCCTGGCGTGCGTTCGGTGACAGCGGCGGAGGCTGGACCAACCATCGCGGCTGGGCAGCCTCGGACGGCACGTATTCGGCGACGCTGCCGGGTCGGCGCGTCGCATGGCTCCTCAACGACACCTTCCTCGGCCCGGTGAACGCCGACGAGAGCCTGCCGAAAGACGCGGGCTTCGTGCACAACACCATCGTCACGGCCGGACGTGACGGGCTTCCCGAGACCACGTTGACCGGAGGGACGCACGACGCACCGCAGTCGCTCATCGGCGAGACGCCGTCGGCGCCGCCGTGGGATCCCTCGGGGACGAACGACACCTGGTACTGGAACGGCGACGGCATCATGGACGGCGGCAAGCTGCGACTGTTCGAGTACGCCCAGGTCCCCACGGACGACCCGCCGCCGTGGAACTTCACATGGGTCAGGACCGACATCGCCTCCTTCTCGCACGACCTGCGCAATGCGAAGGTGACCCACGGCTACGACGAGGGCAACGTCTCGTGGGGCGTCGAGCTGACGCGCGTCGGCGGCTACATCTACATCTATGGCGTCGAGTCGGGTCACATGCACGTCGCGCGTGCCCGCGTCGGCCACCTCGTCGATCGCTCGTGGGAGTTCTACACCGGCTCCGGCTGGTCGCACGACTCGACCGCGTCGGCGCGCGTGACCGACAACGTCGGGGCCTCCTACAGCGTTACCGAGGTGAACGGCTACTACGTCCTCACCACATCCGACGCCTATCTCGGTCACGACATCTACGTGGCGACCGCGCCGACACCCGTCGGTCCATTCACGAACCGGACCGACGTGTACACGGCCCCCGAGGGCGGCGGCGACATCTACGCGCCGTACAACATCGCAGCGCACCCGGAGCTGAGCCGCCCCGGCGAGCTGGTGATCTCCTACAACGTCAACAGCCAGAAGATCGACGACCTGTACGCGAACATCAACAACAACCGCGCCCGCTTCCTCGACCTGCGCTTCGGGCGGTAGGGCACCGACCTGGACGACGGGGGAGCATCGGTCATCGAAGCGATGCCCTCCTGCTGCGGATGACCGCCGCCGGCGACACGCCACGAGTGAGAGCGTCAGGACTTCAGGAGCTGGACGCCACGCTGCACCAGATGAGTGGGGATCACGGTCTCTGACGGCCAGGAGGTGTCCCCACCGATCCGCTCGAACAGCCGGAGGGCGGCGGCGCGGCCGAGTTCCTGAACGTCGTACGCGATCACGGTCAGCGGGCGCGGCATCAGTGTGGCCAGTTCGAAGTCGTCGAAGCCCAGCAGCGCGGCGTCGCTGTCGCGGCGGTACAGCTCCTGGATCGCGCCGACGGTGCTCCGGTTGTTGCCGGTGAAGAAGGCGGTGGGCGGGTCGGCGCCGTCGAGCATGGTGGCGACGGCGTGGGCGGCCTCATCGGGGTTCGTGACGCCGACCTTGACCAGTGTGTCGTCATAGGGGATGCCCGCCTCGGCCAGCGCCGAGCGCACGCCGGTCAGCCGTTCACGTGCGGTGTAGATGACCGGGGAGTCGATGACGACTCCGATACGGCGGTGTCCGTCCTTCAGCAGGTCCACGATGCCGGCCCGAGCACCCGCCGCGTTGTCGATGACAACGCTGTCGGCCAGGATGCCCGACGGGGGACGGTCCAGGAAGACCATCCGCATGCCCATCTCGACCTCAGGTCGGGTGTAGGAGTGGTCGGAGCCGGCGGGCACGATGATCATGCCGTCCACTCGACGCTGGCACAGTTGGAGGAACTGGCGTTGCTCCAGGTCGGGGTTCTCTTCGGAGCTGACGGTGATCAGCTGGGTGTCGTGGGTGCGCGCGATGTTGGCCACCGTCGCCGCGATCGTGGAGTAGAACGGGTTGGCCAGGTCCTCGATGATCAGCCCGATGGTCGCGGTCTGCCGGCCGGAGCGCAGTGAGCTGGCCATGGTGTTGCGGCGAAACCCGAGCTTGCTGACCGCCGCGAGCACCTGGTCGGCCAGTTCGGCGCGCACGCCCGGCTCGTTGTTGATGACACGGGACACCGTCTTTGGGCTGACTCCGGCGGCGGCCGCCACATCTGAGATCGTTGGCCTGCGTGGCCTGTCCTGCTTGTCCACCAGAGCCCTTCTGCCAGAGGTCGCTCAGCCCTGTTCGTCGCCCCGAACTTCGGCGGGTTGACGGCTGCCCGACAGCATAGCCCGCCTAGTGAGACATCGTTATCAGCAATGCGTCGACCGTCATCCGTCCACGTGAAGGGTCAACGGTCGAGTGCGCTGGAGAGTTCCGCCCCAAAGATCGCCAGGTCAGAGCCGCTTCTCCGTCGCCATTGGTGCGACCGGGAAGGGCGGGACCCGGCCGCAGGAAGATTACGACGATGCTTCCATCGGTGACAACGTTGTCTAGCTCTGGTGACGCTTGTACCGCAACACCGTGTGGAGCGCCCCCGGGTTGGTCGGAGGCCCTGATACCTGGAAGGGCGCCGCGTCGAGGGCGCCCTGGTGCAGGCCACCGACGGCGGGCGGCATCGAGACCGGGCGCAGTGATTCCGATATATAGCCGTCATCGCCACCCGCAGGCGACTGGAGCGACGAGCACCTGATCCGCGCACTTCAGGTCGCCGGCCTCCCGCCAAGGTCGAGCATCAGCGGCGGGCGTGTCGGCTTTCGCTGTGCCGCAGCGGTATACCTTGTTGTCGATCCTGGTGGTCGGTGGGTTATTCGCGCGTTCCCGCCAGCGAGATCGGCGTGGGGCGTGTCGCGGTGAGGCTCGTCCACACGCTCGTCGCGCCGACGACCAGGAACGCTCCGAGGACGGTAAGCCAGAAGACGCCCCACGGCATCACCACCGTGCCCGCGACCCCGCTGATGCCGATCAGCGTGGCCAGCGCCGCGAGCCAGCCGAGCCCGAGGCCGGTCACGGTGACGACGGACGATTCGAGCAACGCGGTGGCGATCACCTGTCCCCGGCCGAACCCGGTCAGCCGTGCGACCGCGAACTCGCGCCGCCGTTCCCCTGCGGCGATGACGACCGCGTTCACCACCGCGATCATCGCGTAGAGCGCGGCCAGCCCCATGACCACCTTCATCACGCCGGCGTTGAGGGTGTCCTGCGCGCTGTCATTTTCGGCGATCCAGTCGTCCACGGTGGACACCGGCTGCGGCAGCGCGGCGGCCACGGCGCCGGCGTCGGCGCCCGGCTGTAGCCGCACGATCGACCGGGCCGGCCCGAGGGCGGCAGGCGGGACGAGATCGCGCGGCAGCAGGTACTCCGGGCCACCGTTGAGCTTCGGCGGCAACACCGCCACCACGCGCGGGGTGATCTCCCGGCCTCCGACACGGATCCGGACGGTGGAGCCGAGATCGCCACCCGCCGCTGCGACGGCGAGCCCGTGCAGGTCGGCGTACGACCCGGCGACGAGCCGCTGCCGGTGCGCCTGCTGGTAGGCGGCCGGGTCGATGGCGAGCGCCTCCACGTCGTCGGTCTCCTCGTCGCCGTACGAGACGGTGGTGACCTTGATCGACAGGGTGTATTCCGCGGACGCGCTCGCCACGCCGGGTGTGCCGGGCGCCACCGGTCCCGCCGCGACGAGGTCACCGTGCACGTCGTCGGCCAGTTGCCGTTGCGCGCCTGCGGAAAGCGTGTCGAACGTGCCGGCCAGCCCGATCACGAGCGCGACCAGTATCAGGAGTGGTGCCGCGGTGGACGCACTGCGGCGGACGCCGTCGCGCAGGTTCGCCCGCGCGAGCCTGCCGAGGGTCGTTGTGCCCGCGAGGCTTCCGGTGACCCTGCCGACCAGCGGCACGACGACCGGGCTCAACGCGCTCAGCCCGAGGGCGAGCGCGAGCGTGGAGTTGATCGACAGCGGGATCGCCCCGTTGGGGCTGTCCACAGCGGTCGAGATCGACATTAGTGTGATCGCCACGGCGAGCAGCAGGATTCCGGCGAACCACCGGGAGAGCGTCATGACCTTGGCGGCCGCCCCGGTCTCCCGCAGCGCTTCCAGCGGACGCACCCGCGACGCCCGGCGTGAGGCGGCGAGCACCCCTAGCTGCGCGACACCGATGCCGATTCCCGCTGAGACGTAAAGGATCCAGCCGTGCCATTCGGCGCTGAACGAATCCGGTAGGAACCCGAGACTCGCGAGCAGCGAGGTCTGCGCGCTCATCGCGACCAGCCCGACGGGCACGCCGAGGACCGTGCCGAGGGCGCCGAGCAGGAGCGCCTCGGACAGCAGCAGCCGTCGCACCTGCCCGCGGCTGCCGCCGATGAGGCGGAGAAGCGCCAGATCGCGGCGCCGCTGGGCGATGGTGAACGCGAACGTGGAACTGACAATGAAGATCGCGAGGAACGTCGAGACCCCGAGCGCCAGCCCGAGTACCGCGATCGCCTCACCGTGGTCCCCGGCGGACACGACGATCAGCAGCGAGGACTGCACGAGCGCGACGCCGAGCGTCACGGTGATGATCGCCCCGACGAACAGCTGCCAGCGTTCCCGGAACGTGGCGACGGACAGGCTGAGCATCAGTCCTCCAGTACGGCGAGCCTGTCGGCGACCTGGCGTGTGGACGGACGGGTCAGGTGGTCGACGATGCGCCCGTCGGATAGGAACAGCACCGAATCGGCGCGGGCCGCCGCCGCGGGGTCGTGGGTGACCATCACGATGGTCTGCCCGGAGTCGTCGGCGAGCGAGCGCAGCAGGCCGAGCACCGTGCGCGCGGAGCGGGAGTCCAGCGCGCCGGTCGGCTCGTCGGCGAACAGCACCGATGGCCGCGTGATCATGGCGCGGGCGATCGCGACGCGCTGTTGCTGACCGCCGGAAAGCTCGCGCGGTCGGTGCCGCAATCGCTCGCCGAGGCCGACCTCGCTGAGGATCGCACGCACCTCCTTCGTGGATACCTTGCGGCCCGCCAGCCGCAGCGGCAGCGCGACGTTCTGCTCGGCGGTCAACGAGCCGACGAGGTTGAAGCTTTGGAACACGAACCCGATTTCCTTACGCCGCAACGCGGTGAGCTCGCGCTCGGAGGCGGCGGTCAGCTCGCGGTCGCCGAGCAGCACCTGGCCGCTGGTGGGACGCTCGAGGCCGGCGGCGCAGTGCAGGAGCGTGGACTTGCCCGAGCCGGATGGTCCCATCACGGCAGTCCACGTGCCCCGCGCGAAACCGATACCGACGCCGTCGAGGGCGCGGACGCGTGCCTGTTTGCTGCCGTATTCCCGAACCACGTCACGGAGTTCGACTGCGACGTCCACGTGTGTTTCGGTCGTGATCATCCAATGTTCCTTCGTCTTTTGTCGGTAGGGAGAAGCTACGGAACTGATCCGGCTCGGGACATCACCTCGCGGTGGTCACTTGGTGTAGCTCGCTCGGGGGAAGCGACGAGGGCTCGTCGTGGGTAGTCGCGGAGCACGCGATCCGCAGCATCCATGTATTTGATGGCACCGCCCACTCGACTGCTGTTGTGGGTGATCCAGCTGGCCCGCACCCTGTTGATCGCCTTCGGCGATCGGGCGGACCGGTTCGCGTTCTTGATCCGGGAGCGTCACCCATGCCTCGAATTCCGGGCCGCTGTGCAGTTCGGCCCACTCCCGGTGCACGAAGTTCTCCGGGAGCGACCGTGTCGTCCGGCCGGCCCATCCCAGATGGCTTTATTCCGCCACGCACAGAACGGCGAGGGCCGCCGGGTAGTCCTGCCGGGTCCTGGTCTCATCCATCAGCGCCCGGAATTCGGCGGTCACCGGCTCTGGCTCGGCGGGCCCCGCGTCGGCGGCGAGAACGGTCAGCGCGCGGTGGAGGTGCCTCCGTTCGGTGTCCGTGGCGATCTGGCCGAGGTACCGCCCGAACGGTACTCGCGCCTCGAAGGATTCGGCGCACGCCACGGCCGCCCTCAGCAGCGCTGTGAACGCGTCGACGAACTGGAAGTCCTGGAATCAGGTACCTCCGCATGTTCTCCGACGGAGCCTCTCCTCGCGGGCGCGGCGGATCCAGCCGCGCAAGCCGCATAACACCCGGTATCCACACTTCGGGGGAACCCTCATCTTTGAGGAACTGGGGAGGTGGAGATCACCCTCGGCCGCACGCGCTGATACGCCCAAACGCGACCACAGCGCACCGCTCTACACGTGGCGTTGACACCGGAGGGAGGTAACACGAGCAGGACTCGATGCCACAGCCGAAGCTGGGCATCGAGCGGGCGCTCTGTCATGCCGAGAATCTTCGGGCATGTACAAATAGTGTGTCCGAGGGGGGACCGCATCCGACCGCACATGGCCCGAATGGGGCCCGTTCCGTGAAACACACAAAATTCTAATCGGTTCCTAGCGTCCGATTATATCTCGGGGTCGGGTCCAGATGGAGCGGATGGAGACATTCAGGAGTACCCTATTCCGCTCCTTTCCGTGCGTGTCCTGCGGGAAGCTCTTGGTGAGCGCAGGGTTCAAGCCCTGCGGTTTATCCTGCTTGCGTTTTCTCGGTGTCGTAGCGTGGGGGCGATGATGACAGGTACGGACCAGACGCGGCTGATCGTGTTGCGCGGAAATTCGGCATCTGGCAAGTCTGCCATCGCCGCTCACCTGCGGCAGCGCTTCGGTCGGGGCCTGGCGATCGTGGCCCAGGACAATCTGCGCCGGATCGTCTTGCGCGAACGTGACATCCCGGGCGGTGCGAATATCGGCCTGATCGATACCGTTGCCCGATATTCACTGGATGCCGGCTATCACACGGTCGTGGAAGGCATTCTGTACGCCGACCGGTACGGTGCAATGCTCACCCAGCTTCTCGCTGATCATCGCGGCACCAGCTGCGCCTACTACCTGGACGTCCCCTTCGACGAGACTCTGCGCCGTCACGCGACCAAGCCGCAGGCCGGTGAGTACGGCGAAGTGGAGATGCGTACCTGGTACCGGCCGCTGGACGTTCTCGCCGGCGGAGTCGAGACGGTGATCGGCGCGGACAGCCCGCTCGGCCAAACGGTGGAACAGATCATGCTCGACTCCGGCCTGGCCGGCCTGCACACCACCAGCCACTGATCATGTTGGTGTAAGGAGTTGTTTGCGTATCTTGGGATCTTCTGGTGGCGTGATCGGTCCCTCGCATTCGGCGAGGTCCGGGTCGTTCATCGCCATCTTGAGCAGGTCGCTGACGGCTTGGCCTTGTGCCTGTTCGCGGGCGAGTTTGGTTTGTCGTGCCTGGTAGTTCAGTGTCAAAACGATGCCGACGAGTGCCAGCACCGAGATGATCGCGGATGCTGCGCCGTAGGTCTGGTGGATGAAGCTCAGCCGCTCCCGTGCCCTGGTGGCGCTATGGAAGATCCCCAGCGCGATCGGCGAGATGCCGATCAAGGCGACGGCCACTACGGCGATGAGGAGCAAGAGGATCGTGGTGAGTGCGCCGTGGCGGTGACCTGCCCTTCGAGGCATGCCGCTTCGTTGAACCTTGGTCGGTTATCGAACCTGGGGCATCAGTGGCATGATCTCGCGGGCGAAGTAGCGGACGAGCGGCTCTGCCGGTTCCCATAGTTCGGCGATCTCACGGATAGCCTGCCGGACCACCGACGTGCTGCCCGGCTCGCTGATCTCGGCGGTCGGCATGGCGCTGGTGTTCATCCCCGCGACCATGGCGGCCATCGGCGGGGTCGCTCCGGAGCAGGGCGGGCTGGCTTCCGGCATCGTCAACACCACCTACCAGATCGGCCGGCTACGAACTCGTCGGTTCTGAGACGCCAAGCCGCTCCGGAGACGAGCGGAGCAATAGGAGACAGCGATGAACACGCCGGTCAGGCTCGGCATCTTCGGCCTCGGACTGGCGGCGGTGTTCGGCGCGGCGCTCGGGGCCGGTCACCTGGCCGGCCCCGTCGGGGCCGCAGAGAAACCGCACACCGCACACGGCGACGACCACGCAGGAATGGAGAGCGGTATGGACCACGACACCATGGGCCACGGCGGTCACGGCGCGACGGGCAGTGCTCAGCCCGGTGGGCTGCTCGTCTCCGACAAGGGGTACACCCTGACCACGGTGCCCGACGCGACCGGCGCGTTCGCGTTCCGGATCACCAGGCCGGACGGGCGGGCGGTCACGGCGCTCGACACGCAGCACGACAAGCGGATGCACCTCATCGTCGTCCGCCGCGACCTGTCCGGGTTCCGGCATGTGCACCCGACGATGGACACCGACGGCACCTGGCGGGTCGCCTCCCCGCTGAGCGGGCCGGGCGCCTACCGCGCGTTCGCCGATTTCAAGCCCACCGGCGCCGGCCCACTGACCCTCGGCATCGACACCGCGGTCGCGCGCAACGGAACGCCCAGGCCACTGCCCGCACCGGCGACGACCGTGACCGTCGACGGCTACACCGTCACCCGCAAAGGCACCCTTGTCGCGGGGCGGGGGAGCCGGCTCGACCTGACGGTCTCCCGGGACGGCCGCCCGGTCACCGATCTGCAGCCCTACCTCGCCGCGTACGGGCACCTCGTGGCGCTGCGCCAAGGCGACCTGGCCTACCTCCACATCCACCCCGACGGCGAGCCCGGCGACGGGAAGACCACACCGGGCCCGACCGTCACCTTCCACGCCGAGGCACCGTCCGACGGCGCCTACCGTCTCTATCTGGACTTCCAGCACGACGGCACGGTCCACACTGCCGAGTTCACCGTCGTGGCCGACGCGGCCACCCGCCACTAGATCGGGAAAGGGTCACGAGCACCACTAATAGCACGGCACCTGATCGGGTGGAGTTGGCGATCGCGGGATGACGTGCGCGCGCGGCGCGGATCGAGAAGCGGCTGAGCAAGCTGGACGGCGTCACCGCGACCGTCAACTACGCCACCGAGAAGGCCAGCGTCTCGACATCACCCCCGGACGACCTGATCGCCCAGGTGGAGAAACGCGGCGGACGCGGAGGACGCCGCCGTACGGTCCGCTGCGCGAGCGGCCCATCGTCAGCGCCGTGCCGGCCGTCCCGGTGATCCTGCTCGCCATGGTCCCGGCGCTGCAGTTCCGGTACTGGCAGTGGGCGTCGCTGACCCTGGCGGCCCTGTTGCTGGTGTGGAGGCGCTGCCGTTCCACCGCACGGCGTACAAGAACCTCAAACTCGGCGCGGCGACGATGGACACCCTCGTGTCGCTGGGCACGATCGCGGCGTTCGGCTGGTCGCTGTACGCGCTGTTCTTCGGCACCGCTGGCGAGCCGGCATGCGACACCCGTTCACCTGCACGATCGAAGGCACCTCCGGAGCGAGACAGATCTATCTGGAGGTCGCCGCCGGGGTTACGGTGTTCATCCTGGCCGGCCGCTACTTCGAGGCCCGTTCCAAGCGGCGCGCCGGTGCTGCGCTGCGGGCCCTGCTGGAGATGGGTGCCAAGGACCAATACAAGATCCGCCGAAAAAAGGTAACCGCAGGTCAGGGACCTATTGAGTGGTAGGGAGCCCGGGGCTGTTCTGCAGGACGGGGCCCTTGCGGATGCCTTGGGGCAGCGGGGCTTGCTCGGTGTACGGGGTGAAGGGGGCCCAGCCCTTGATGGCGAACTTGTTCCCCTCGCGTGCCACTTCCGCGGCTCCGTGCTGACCCTTACCTCCGGAGCGGACCGTGCGGTATTCGTCGGTGACATGCTGCACAGCCCGGTCCAGATCCTCGACCCCGCCTCCAACAGCTGCTTCTGCGAGGACGCCGCAGCCGCCCGCGCCACCCGCCGCAAGGTACTGGGCTGGGCGGCCGACAACAACGCGCTCTCATCCCATACTTCCGTCGGGCTTTCCGGGAAGAAGGTGTCGGGCGTCATTTCGACCGAACCGTAGTATTCCCAGACTCGGGTGATGGTGACGTTCCCGAGCGTGATCTGGGGCATGAGACATTCTCGGAATCGGAGAGCATTTCCTCGGACCCTACGAGCGGCCTTCGTACGCGCGGTATCCGTAACGTGACTGCACCTGCAGAGTGCGTTGCTGAAGCGCGCGGTGCGCGCCGGTCGCGGAAAGCGCGTACGAGACCGCGTACGACGAACTCCGCATGGTCTTCACGGCGGACGGTGCGCCCGTGCACTATCACGCCTCCTATCCGGCGCTCGCGGATCTGGCCGTCGCCGCTGTGCGCTGCGGCCGCCGCGAGGAGGTCGGCCCGATCGTCGAGCGTTCCGCACGAGCGCTCGCGGAGAACGCCTCTCCCCGCCTGCGTGCGCTGATCAGCCGAGCCCGCGGCCTGCTGGCGGACCCCGAGGACGCCGAACCGCACTTGCGGGCGGCGCCGAGCGGCTCGCAGGTACGCTCACGGGCTCATGCCGCGCGCTTTGTCCTTGCTCGCCTGCCGTACGACGGTGTCGCAGAACGCGCGGACCCGTGCCGTCTGGCCGTTGCGCGGCCAGATCAGCCCGTACTCGATGGGCGGCGCGTCGCTGAACGGTACGAACACGATGCCGGGACGCGCGTGATATTTCTCCGCGCGCAGCGCTGCGGTCGACACTCCCCGGCCGGTGGCGACAAGGGAGAGCACCTCGGCCCAGTAGACGGCGGTGGTCAACCGCTCGATGGGCCGTTCTTGCGGTGTCCGAGCTGGGTAGTGGTGGTCGAGCCAGTACTGGGGGATGGCACCCGACACGGCGACCAACGGCACTCGCGCGAGGTCTTCGACACTGACCGTGGCGCGGCGGGCGAACGGATGCCGGGCCGGAACCATCAGCGCGCGCGGCTCGGAGAAGATCACCGGTCCGGTCACCAGGTCCGGTTCGGCAGCGGGGAACTCGGTGAGCTGCAGGTCCAGCTCACCGGCCCGCAGCGGACCGAATGGGTCGGTGAGCTGGACCTCCTGCGTCCGCACCGCGCAGTCGGGGTATCGGCCGGTGAACGCCTCGGCGGCCTGGAGGAGCAGATCGCTCACCCACTGGCCTGAGAACCCGACGCGCAGAATCCCGGTGATGCCCTTTCCGGTCGCTATCGCCCGCGCCTCCGCATCCTGGATCTGCCGGTATGCGGGCGCCAGGTCGTCGCGGAGCCGTTCTCCCATCGGGGTCAGCGCGACATGGCGGCTCGTGCGTTCGAACAGCGGGCCGCCGAGACGTCGCTCGAGCTTCTTGATGGTCTGGCTCACCCGGCCCTGGGCCAGGCCGAGCCGCTCGGTGGTCCGCCTGAAGTGCAGTTCCTCCGCCAGCGTCAGGAATGTCTCGATCTCGTGCCGCTCCAACGCCTGCCCGATCCGATCGGTGAATCTGACGCACCGATCATAGATCAACTCCCCGTTGATCTGCATATATCGGTCACCGCACAGTTGATCCATGCAACTCGAGAACGCGCTCTTCGACTACAGCCCGATCACCGACCGCCCGCCGTTGCAGTGGCCGGACGGCAAGCGGGTCGCCGTCTATGTCGGGCTCAACGTCGAGCACTTCCTGATCGACCGCCCGTCCACCAGCATCTGGCCCGGCACCGCCGACCTCGTCCCCGACGCGCTCAACTACGGCTGGCGTGACTACGGGCCCCGTGTCGGCGTCTGGCGGATCACCGAGATTCTCGACCGGCACGGCGTCCGCGCGAGCGTGCTGCTGAACTCCGACGTCGTCCATCACAACCCGCAGATCATCAAGGCCGGCCTCGAACGGGACTGGGCCTGGCTCGCGCACGGGCAGACCAACTCGATCCTGCACGCCGCGATGGACCAGGACCAGGAGCGCGCCCTCCTCACCCGTGTCGTCAACACTGTCGCCGACGCCACCGGACGGCGGCCGAGAGGGTGGATGGGCCCCGGGCTGACCGAGACGTTCAACACCCCGGGGCTGCTCGCCGAACTCGGCCTCAGCTATGTACTGGACTGGACCAACGACGACCAGCCCTACCCGCTGAACGTGCCAGGATTGCTCAGCGTCCCCTACACGGTCGAACTGAACGACCTCGGCCTGTTCGCCAAGGGCACCAGCGGCCAGGAGTTCGTCCAGATCGTCAAGGACCAGCACGAGCAGTTGAGCGCCGACTCCGAGCACGGCGGCCGGGTGCTGCCCCTGGCCCTGCACCCGTTCGTGACCGGGCAGGCATTCCGCGCCAAGTACCTCGACCAGGCCCTCGCCTACCTCGCGGCTCAGCCCGACGTCTGGCTGACCACCAGCGACGACATCGCCGATCACTACAGTCGCACCGTCCAGAAACAGCCCTGACGGTCCAGGACGGCCCTGCGGTCCACGCGGTCTTCGCCCGGGGCGCGGCATGCGGGCCGCGCCCCGCTGGGACGACCGACGCTGAGAAGGTTGCCGCGGCGCCGTGTAGAGCCTGATCACCGTCGGTCGCTACGACGATTTTCGGGTCGGCGGGAGCCGTGCTCAGCGCCAGACGCGCGTCGCCTACGCGATGGGGCCGTTCACCGTGGCTCCACCACGACGTCCTCGGCTGCGTGTCGACGGCCGTGGGTGTCGATGTCCAGGACGGCTTTGCCGTTGACCTGCCGCCCGCGCAGCGCCTTGCCCGCCTCCGCCACGTTTTCCCACGATCCGTGCCAGCCGATCTCGGTGCGGAGGGCGCCCTCGGCGACAAGCTGGACGAGGATGGCCAGGTCTGCGGCGAACTCGCCTTCGTTGACGAACGAGGTCAACGATTTGGCCGGGCCGATCGTCGAGTACGGCGGGAAGGTGGCCGGCTGACCGGAGGTCCAGCCGACGCTCTGCAGACTTCCTCCCGGCGCGAGCATGCTCCACGCTTCGACGAGCTGCGGACCGCCGACGTTGTCGATCACGATGTCGACCGGCCGGTCGAGGTCCGCCAGCCCGATCAGGACTTCGGCGGCACCCGCCTTGGCCAGCCCCTCCCCGCGGCCGGCCGAGCCGACAGAGGCGATCACGTGGGCGCCTGCGTGCGCCGCCAGTTGCACGGCGAACCGGCCGACACCGCCCGATGCGCCGGTGACCAGGACCCGCTTCCGCGAAGTCAGCCCGGCCGCGCGCAAAGAACGCAGGGCGGCAAGACCCGCCACGGGCAACGCCGCCGCGGTCACCAGGTCGACCGACTCCGGAACCGGGGCCAATCCGTCGACGCCGACCGTGGTGCGCTCAGCGAAGGCCCCAGCGGTCAAGGCCACCACCCGGGTGCCCACCGCCGGGCCTGTGCCATCGGCCGCGGCCTGCACCACCACACCGGCGGCATCCGAACCGAGCACCGCGCCCGGCGGCACACGGCCGGTCCGGGCGTCATTGAGGTCCCCATGGTTCAGCGAGGCATGATGCACCTCCAACACCACCTGATCAGGCCCGGCCACAGGGTCCGGTACATCGGCCGGCCGCACCGACTCGCTCACCGATGGATCGACGACGAGAGCCCGAACTGACATGTTCCCTCCTACAAGGTTCAGAGCCGATGGCACGCCGTGCCGGCGGCTTGTCATGTCTTATCCATGTGGCTGGTCGAACTCTTCGACCGCTGCACGCGAGAAGAGTCCTGACACGCCAGGGCGGGCCAGACCGGAGACACGAAAGGGAACCTGATGACGTACCCAGGGGCCGCCGGGCGGACTCGTCAGGTCAGCATGCCGGCGCAGTAGTGCCCATGGCGTGACGAACAGTTCCTCAGGGTGCCGGCGTCCGAGATCCTGGCTTAGGCCGACGGCGCCTTACCGGCTTCCGTTCGTGCAGAACGCAGATGCCTGCAGGCGGTGGCATCACCTGGCCCGCCGCGTTCGGCGAAGCGGTCAGCCAGATAGCTTCTGGCCGAGTCGTCGAGATGCCCGTCGTACTTGAGCTTTCCTCTTACCTGCCGGATGGTGATCCGCAGTCCTTGGATTCCAGGGAGGTGCCGGGCATGTTCTCCGGGATCCACCAGTCCACCGTCGGCTTCGTGTCGACCGATCTGCGCCCGCAGGATCTCTACCTTGCCGACTTCGTCCTTGACGATTTGAGCGTCTCCAACGAGTTGAACAGCGGCGTAGTACGTGGTCGGAATTCCGTAGGCGGGCTCTCCACCCCGTGCGGGGCCACGCCAACTGCCGGGTACGTACGACCAATCTTCTGCAATCGACAGCACGACGGCGGGGTTCTCCTCGATGGCCCGCCAGATGGGATTGGGCCGGGCGAGGTGCAACAGCACGGTTCGGTCATCCGCGAGGAGGAACTGAGTGGGGACCACCATGGGAACGGCCCGGTCCCGGCCTGCAGCGATCAGATGCCCGAACTCATTTCTCCGTACGAAGCCGAGCGCCTCCTGCGTCTCCGCGGCATCCCAAGGGTGAATCATCATGCGGTCGACTGTAATTCTATACGTAGGTCCGCACAAACATATTTCAGCGGGCGAGACGACCACGTACCGATAAGCGTTGCCGGCAGCACCGCTGCGCCGGCCGGCTCCAGCCGCGGAACGCCGCGACCCACCGCCGGCCGGTGGCCTGGCGGTGGGTCGCGTGGTGGCGTCAGGTCAGCTGGTGGCGGTGACCGCCGACGCTGGGCGTTCGGACGGAGCTTGCCGAATGGAAGCCCGGTCCTGGTGCCGGGTCCGGACCGATCCGGTGGCGAGGACGGCGAGTCCGGCCAGGGTGACGGCCGCGCCAACCCACAGCGGTGAGACGAATCCGTAGCCGGCCGCTAGGGCCAGCCCGCCCAACCAGGCGCCGAGCGCGTTGCCGACGTTGAAGGCCGCGATGTTGGCGCCAGACGCCAGGGTGGGGGCGTCCTGCGCGAAACGCATGGTCCGCAGTTGCAGGCCAGGCGCGGTGGCCAGACCGACAATGCCGAGCAGCACAAGCGAGACCAGCGTCATGGGCTTGCTGTGCGCGGTCAGCGCGAAGACCGTCAGCACGGCGGTGGTCAGCGCCAGGATCGTGGCAAGGGAGGTGTTCAGCGTCCGGTCGGCGAACTTGCCGCCCAAGTAGTTGCCCACGAACGTGCCCGCGCCATACAGCACCAGCAGCCAGGGCACGGTGGCGGTGGCGAATCCGCTGACCTTGGTGAGGGTGAAGGCGATGTAGGTGAACGCGCCGATCACGCCGCCGAAGGCCAGCACGCTGACCGCCAGGGAGACCCACACCTGGGGACGACCGAAGACGGCGAGCTCTCCGCGCAAACTCACCTGAGCGGGAGCCGGAGCAGACGGCACCAGCAGCCGAATGCCGATCAGGGTGACGACGCCGATAATGGTCAACGCCCAGAACGTCGACCGCCAGCCGAACTGCTCACCCAGCAGGGTCCCGGCGGGCACTCCGACCACGTTGGCCACGGTCAGCCCTCCGAACATCAGCGCAATGGCGCCGGCACGCCGGTTCGGGGCGACCATGTCCGCGGCGACCACCGAGCCGACCCCGAAGAACGCACCGTGGCACAGGGCCGCGATGACCCGGCCGGTCATCAGCACCGAGTAGGACGGCGCAAGCGCGGAGATCAGGTTGCCCACGATGAACAACCCCATCAGACCCAGCAGCACCTTCTTGCGGTCGAACCGAGCCAGCGCCGCGGTCAGCGCGAGTGCGCCGACCGCCACACTCAGTGCGTATCCCGAGACCAGATATCCGGCCACCGACTCGCTGACGCGGAAATCCGCAGCCACCTGCGGCAATAGCCCCACGATCCCGAACTCGGTGAGTCCAATGCCAAAGCCCCCCAGGGCCAGGGCGAGAAGCCCGATAGGCATGTCAAACCCTCCATCACTCGATGCGTCCGCGTGGACCGCGAACACATCGAAGTATCGCATAAACTCGATATGAAGCCAAACGGCTGTCGGCGGAGAGGCCTTCGGTGCTGTCTGACCTGGAGTTTCGATGCAGCCGTACGGCCTCGACCCGGCCGGGGCCGCCGCGTCCTGGGCGACGTCATCGATCGGGCCGCACTCGCCAGAGCGGGGACGCCAGGCCTCCGACATGGGGGGTGCCATGAGCAGGTATCGACAGGCTGGTCAGCCGGAGTCACCCTGCCGCAGGTGCACCGAGTTTGGGTATCGGGCCGTCATCGAGATACCGTGATATATCGAGATGACGAGAAGGAGGCTGGCTATGGGTGATGAGGCTTGGCTGCCCGAGGACATGCTCGAAGCGTTCAAGGCGCTGGCCAACCCAATCCGCCTCCAGATCATGCAGTGGCTCAGGGATCCGGACCACGAGTTCGCGGACTACGAGCCGATTGCGGATCGCCAGGTTGTCGGTGTGTGCGTCAGTCACATTCAGGCTAAGGCCGGATTGGCGCAGTCGACTGTCTCTTCCTACATGGCGACCCTTGAGCGTGCACGGCTCGTCAACTCCACGCGTGTCGGTAAATGGACGCATTACCGACGAGACGAGAACCGTTTGCGGCAACTGTCGATCGCGATTGGCGAGCACCTCTGATCGGCAATCGGGAACCTCACGAGGCGGGTGTGATGGCCAGGGCCACCCGTCAGGTCGCGACTGCGATCCGTGCAGGTTCTGTACGGTGACACAGGCCGCATAACGACGGATGTCCACGCTTCGGAGAATCTCGTTCCAGCGTCCAGGAAAATGTGACGATTGACATGTCGTTCTTCCTCTCCTGATCAGTGGTGAGTGGCAGGCACGCGTCGTTCGCGATGGGGTCAGGCGGCGCGGCCGATCTTGAGTGCTCCCGCTGTGATGACGTGCGCCGGCCTGGTGACGGCCCCTGCCGAGGCTTCGTAGTCGGGTGCGCCATCGACGGCCAGGCGGGAGGTGCCTTGGGGATTACGGATCGTACGGTCTCGACAACGTTCGTCTCAGAGTGCGCACGCACGACGGCATCTCGTCAGTTGTTCCTCGCCGCCGACCGCCAGCCCCGTTCACGGACCCTTTCTGTCAAGACGGGTCTTCCTCAGCCAGCACCGCCGTCACTCTCCCGATCCCGGGGAACTCCGCCGTGATGTTGTCGCCGGGCGCGATCGCGATGGCTCTGGTGATGGAGCCGGACAGCACGACCTGACCAGGCTCCAGCGACACCCCCAGCGGACCGATGGCGTTCGCCAGCCAGGCCAGAGTGTTGAACGGTGTGCCGAGGACCGCCGCTCCTGTGCCGGTTTCGGCGACCGTACCGTTCCTGCGCAGAGTGCAGTTCGCGGATTGCAGGTCGACGTCGGCCGGGTAGATCGGCGTGCTTCCGAGGATCGCCGCCCCGGACGACGCGTTGTCGGCGATCGTGTCGACGATTGAGAGCTTCCAATCCTGAATGCGGGAGTCGACGATCTCAAGCGCCGGCAGCAGATATCGCACCGCTTTGATGGCGTCCTCGACCGTCACGCCGGGCCCCCGGAGAGGCACACCGAGGACGAAGGCGATCTCCGGCTCGATCCGTGGCTGGATGAACGTGCAGGCGGGGATCGGCCGGTGCTCCGGGCGGAACATGTTCGCGGTCAGGTGGCCGTAGTCCGGCTCGTGGATGCCCATCTGTCGCTGGATCGCGGCGGAGACCAGGCCGATCTTGTGGCCGCGGACCTGGTCTCCGGCCTCGGTCCAGGTCCGCACCTGTTCCTGCTGGATCCGGTAGGCGTCGGTGATCGTCGCGCTGGGGTAGGTCGTGATCAAGGGAGGAATCGGTGTGCCCGAGCGATAGGCGTCGAGCAGCGCGGCGGCCGCCTCACGAATCTCGGCAGGCTTCATCACTTACGCGCTCCGTACTCGGCTCGAAAGCTCCGCCGTGACGTCGATGATCATGTCCTCCTGGCCGCCGATGACCTCGCGTCGGGCCAGCTCCAGGAGGATTTCGCGCACGGGCACGCCGTACTTGCCCGCGGCGCGCTTCGCCGGGTGGAAGAAGGTGGAGTAGAGACCGGCGTAGCCGAGAAGGAGCGCGGTCTCGTCGATGATCTGAGGTTCGGTCATCAACGGCGCGATGACGTGTTCGGCGACCTCGATCAGTGCGAAGACGTCGACTCCCGGGTGGTGACCGGCTCGTTCGAGCGCCGCTGCGAGAACCTCCGTCTGGGCGTTGCCGGCGCTGGCTCCCAGACCTCGGAGCGACCCGTCGATGTAGGTCGCGCCGTTCTCGACTGCGGCGAGCGCGTTGCCGATGCCCACACCCAGGTTGTTGTGGGCATGGAACCCGATGTCGGCGTGGACCGCGTCGCGCAGTGCGGCGACGCGTGCTCCGGCGGAACCGGGCACGAGCGCCCCGGCGGAGTCGACCACGTAGATCACCTGCGCGCCGTAGGAGTCCAGTTTGGCGGCCTGCTCGGCGAGCGCCGCGGGCTCGAGCTTGTGGCTCATCATCAGGAAGCTCATTACACGCATGCCGTGGTCGCGGGCGTGGCGGATCGGCTGCTCGGCGCAGTCGGCCTCGGTGCAGTGCGTGGCGACTCGTACCGTGGTCGCCCCCGCGTCGCGGACGGCGTCCAAGGCCGCGAGCGTCGAGATCCCCGGCACGTACAACACGGCGATGTCCGCCCTGTCCACCGCACCGACAGCGGCCTGTACGTACTCGACGTCCGTCGCGGCGGCGAACCCGTACTGGATCGAGGAGGCACCGATGCCGATGCCGTGGGCGACCTCGATGACCTGGATCCCCGCCCTGTCGAGGCCTTTTGCCGCCGCGCCGACCTGTTCCGGTGTGAACCTGTGCGAGACGCTGCTCATGCCGTCGCGCAGGCTCGTATCCACGAGAGTGATCATCGGGTGGCTCCAAGAGTCTTCCCCGCGATCCGTTCGGCGACGGCGACCGCGGCGGCGGTGATGATGTCGAGATTGCCCGCGTACGCAGGCAGGAAATCGCCGGCGCCCTCGACCTGCACCATGACGGTGACCAGGTCGCCGTCGACCTCCACGAATCGCAGCCGGTAACCCGGCACGTACCGTCGGACTTTCGCGACCATGTCTCGTACGGCGTGCTCGATCTGGTCGGCGTCACTCCGGCGGACCCTCGCGGACACGGTGTCGCGCATGACCATGGGCGGCTCGGCCGGATTGATCAGCGAGAACGCCTTGGCCTCGTCCACTCCGGCGACCGTGGTCAGGGCCTGTGCGGTCTTCTCGCTGAACTCGCTGAGATTGGCCCGGGTGCCCGGACCGGCACTGGCGCTCGCGATGGTGGCGACGATCTCGCCGTACGAGACGTCCGCGACCTGGTCGATCGCGTACAGGAGGGGGATTGTGGCCTGTCCTGCGCAGCTGACCATGTTGAGGTTCGGTGCCTGCAGGTGGTCGTCGAGGTTGACCGCGGGTACCACCCAGGGGCCGATCGACGCGGGTGTCAGGTCGATCGCGGTGATCCCCGCGGCCGCGTAGCGTGGCGCGGCCGCGGCGTGCACCTTCGCCGAGGTCGCCTCGAAGACCAGCGGGGGTCGGTCCGATCGGCCGAGCAGCCAGTCGACCCCCTCCGCGGACACCTCGACGCCGAGCTCCTTCGCTCGCCGCAGACCCTCGCTGCCAGGGTCAATGCCGATCATGAAATGGGGATCGACGAGCTCGGATCGGCGTAGCTTGTAGAGCAGATCCGTGCCGATGTTGCCTGAACCGACGATCGCCGCCGGGACTTTCGCGGGCATACGTGCGCGCCCTCCTCGTGACCGAAAGATGTTGCGTTCCCCACCGGCCGGCGGCCGGGGGTTCTGAAGATTCGCGGGCTCAGCCGTGTGCCGGCCGGCCGAGCTCGACCAGGAGTTCCAGTTCGACGGGTGCGTTCAGCGGCAGCGCCGATACTCCGACTGCCGAGCGGGCATGCCGTCCGGCGTCGCCGAAGAGCTCGCGGAGCAGGTCCGACGCTCCGTCGCCGACCTGAGGGTGCCGCGTGAAATCGGCTGTCGACGCGACGAACACCAGGGCCTTGACCACGCGGGCGACCGTCGCCAGGTCGCCGATCTCCGCCTTCAGCGCCGCCAGCGCGTTCAGTGCGCACTGGCGCGCGCACTCGTATCCGCGTTCGACGCTGACCGTGTCACCGAGCCGGCCTGTCGCGATCAGCCGCCCTTCCCGCAGTGGCACCTGGCCCGATACGTAGACATGGTCACCGCTGCGTACGGCGGGCAAGTATGTCGCGACCGGCGGAATGACCTCCGGCAACGTCAGCCCCAGCGCCCCGAGGCGCCGTTCGAAATCTGACATCTCATACTCCGTTATGTGGTGTCTCAGGCTCAGGGAGGGCCGCCGCGCCAGTCGGGCATCGCCCGCTCGCCCACGGCGACGTCGTAGGCCGCTCGGGCCAGCAGGCGGGTTGAATCCAATGTCGGCAGGGGTGAGACGTCGGGTGTGATCAGCAACGGGATCTCGGTGCAGACGAGCGCGATCGCGTCGCAGCCTCGGTCGGCCAGCCGTTCGATGACGCGGAGGTAGGTCTGGCGCGACGAGTCGCTGATCACGCCGTTCACCAGTTCCGTGAAGATGATCTCGTTGACGAGGTGGCGGTCGTCGGCGTCCGGCAGTTCCGCGGCGATCCCGCGGGCGGCGAGCGCACGCGGGTACAGCGGGCCGTCCATCGTGTACCTGGTGCCCAGCACGCCCACGCGTGCGCGCCTCTCGGTCGCGGCCTGGTCCGCGACGACCTCGGCGATGTGCAGGCCCGGCAGGGGGAGGTCCGGTCCCGGCACCTCCAGAGCCATGTGGGCGGTGTTGTCGGGGCATACGAAGAAGTCGGCGCCGGCCTGGGCGAGCCGCTGCGCGCTGGTGGCCAGGGTGGCCCGGACGCTCGCGTGATCCCCCGCGTCCCAGGCGGGCATGCTGTACCCGAAGGCGATGTAGTCCATGGTGACGTCGGGATGTTCGTTGCGGCCGGTCCGGTGGAATCCCTCCTCGCAGAAGGTGAGGAAGCAAAGGGCGGCTCCCCCCGTGCTGTGAGCGAGAACTCCGAGATGTTTCACGACGGCTCCGGCATTGTCCGGGGATCGGGACGACTTCATTCTTTACCGGGGGATCTCCACGTGCCTACTGTGAGGCATCGGGTGATATGACGCCCATGCTGTGGAGGTATGGATGGATCTACGGTTGCTGGGTTATGTGGTCGCGATCGCCGAAGAGGGGTCCATCAGCGGAGCCGCCCGCCGCCTCCTGCTGACCCAGCCGACCCTGAGCCGGCAGCTACGTGACCTGGAACGACGCTTGGGGGCCGAACTCTTCGTACGCGCCGGCCGCGGTCTCATTCCGACCGCCGCGGGCGAGGCGCTGCTCCGGCGTGCCGTGCACATGCTGGCCGATGCCGAAGCCGCCCTGAACGACGTACGGCTGGCGGCCGAGGGCAAGACCGGTCGTTTGACGGTGGGGTTCGCCGGGTCCGGAATCAATGGCGCGTTGGGAGACGCCCTCGGCCGGCTGCGAGCCGAACTCCCCGACGTCGACCTGTCCCTGGTGGAACTGTTCGACGACGCCGAGATGTCGGCCGGCATCCTTGACGGAAGCCTCGACGTGGCAGTGCAGCGGCTACCGGTCCGCGACGCTCGCCTCGCCACACGGGTCTGGGCGCGCGAGCCGTTGGCCCTCTTCCTGCCGGCCGGGCACCCGCTCGCCAGGACCCGTGAGCCGGCACCGGTGTCCGTACTCGGCCAGATCTCCCTGGTGCTGTGGCCACGCGAATCCGCGCCCCATGCGCATGATGAGATCACCTCGTTGTGCCACCATGCCGGGATCGTGCCACGCATCGGCGCACGAGGACGGACCGTTCAGACGATCCTCGCGCTGGTCGCCGCCGGTTTCGGTGCCGCCGTGATGGCCGACTCCTATCGAGTCCTGCACCGGGAAGGCGTGACACCTCGACGACTCGCGGGTACCGCCACCACCTTGCATCTGGTCTGGCGAGCCGGGGACATGAGCCCCCTCCTCACAGGTTTCATGACCGCCCTGAACGCCGTGCAGCCTCGGCCTGGCGATGAAAGACCCGAGGCTCCCGCAGGACTCGCCGGGCACTCGTGATCATTCTTGTTCCTGGGCGAACGCCATTGACTTCACGGCCTTGCGCTTTGGACGCGGGTCGGCACGCGGAGCGCGTCGCGCGGGTCTATCGCGAGCGAGTGTGTGCCCGGCAGGTTGGACCACACGGTGCTTCTCTTCGGCGACGTTAGGATGGGTTGCTGATATCTCAGCTTGGTTCTACTGTGATCTCAGCCCGGTTAAATGAATCAGAACAGCCAAGGAAAACTCGGCGACCACGCTGTTCGTCGCGCGGCTCTTGCCCGGGTTCGCTGAAGCCGACCTGGCCGCCGGAACAGCTGTCCTGCTCACCGCAGGGCGTCGGATGAAGAGACTGGAAGGGAACCTGTCATGGCCACCGCACTGATCATCGGTGACGTCCAGCAGGGCATCACGAGCGGCTACCCGTTCGCCAGGCAAGTCGTGGCGCCGCTCACCGAGCTGCTCCCGCGCGCCCGCGCGGCCGGTGCTCTCGTTGTGTTCGTGCACTTCGCCGTCCGGGTCAACGGGGCCGACCTGCCGCCGGGCAACGCGATGTTGAGGACGTTCTTTGAAGCCGGGGACGCCTTCCACGAGGGATCGGCCGGAACCGAGATCGATCTGCCGGTCGCCGACGAGGACGTCGTCGTGATGAAACGCCGCGCCAGCGCGTTCGCCGGCACAGATCTTGACCTTGTGCTCCGCGCGGGCGGCGTCGACACTCTCGCGATCGCCGGAGTCGCGACCAGCGCAATGGTGGCTGCGACGTGCTACGACGCGGCAGACCGTGGCTATGAGGTGACCGTGCTGCGGGACGGTTGCGCCGATGGTGACCCGGCCATGCACGACTTCTTCATGGACGCGGTCTTCCCCAGCCGGGGATTCGAGGTCGTGTCCTGTGCCGGTTGGCCCGGAGAACCACGATGAGCCATGGTGAACGCCTCAAGCAGAGAACCCGCACCCCGGTGTGACCAAGCTCCGGCAGACGCGCATCTAGGCCGGGGGGAGCGACGACGCCGGAATCTCAATGTGCGCCCTGCTGACGGAGTGGCTCTTCGCCAGGACCTGGAGCACGTCGCGACGTACGCGCTCACAGCGCCTGCGCATGGCCTCGTGGGCGCCGTCGGCATCCCGCGCGCGCAGTCGCTCGAAGATGGCCTCGAGTTCCCCGGGCGGGCTCGCGGCCTCGGGAGCGATCAACGCGGCCATCCGCAGGACCCGCTCCAACTCGTCGAGCACGTCGATGATCGCCTTACCGAAACGGTTGTTGCCGCTGAAGTTGGCGATGATGGCCTCGAACTCCATCGCGGCCCGCAGCGCCTCCTCGAGTTCCACTTCGCCCGCTGCGAGCGCGAAGTGCACCTTGGACAGCACTTCGAGCCGTTCGAGCGCCGGCGCCTCGACGCCTCGGCGTGCCGCCGCGGCGGCGGCCTCGCAGGAGAGCAGCGTCCGCAAGGCGCAAAGATCGTCGGTGTCCTGGAGGGTGATCGGGCTGACGACGTAGCCCGCGCGCGGAAGCGCATCCACCAACCCATCGCGCCTCAACCGCGCGAGCGCCTCGCGCACCGGCGTCTTGCTGATGCGCCATTGCTGCGCGAGCGATGCCTCACTGAAGCTGCTGCCGGGCGGCAGCGTCAGGTCGATGATCTGGCGCCTGATCGCCCTGTATGCCCGAGTGGTGCGGTCGAGGCCGGTCTCTTCCGCGCCGGCCAGCAGCAGCGCGGGGATATGAGGCGCTCCCATGATCACGGGATGGATATCGCGCACCACGACAGTATGCCGCCGAGGAGCGTTGATACGGCAGCAGCACTGTTTGCGCGCATTTGCAGATATTTGCACATCAAGTTGATATCTCAATCACCTTGCGTCGGCTCTTCCGGTGGGTCGGCCGTGGAGTGAGTGGGTGTAGCTGTAGGGGCGGCGTTCAGGTGTTTTTCTTTGTCGGTGATGTTGGCGGGTGGCGGATGCCACCCTGCCCTGATCCCGTGCTCGGGGAACAATGATCAAGACGGTGTTTCACAGCGACGACATGCCGCCGCAAAACCGGTTGACCCGCTTCGATGAATTCCAGGTCAACAGCGAGTACCCGATGCGGGTGCGGAGCGAGGAGCCGGAGAACTTCCGCGCCACGGCGCGAGCACTCGACCTCGCGGCAGTGAACGTGGTCGAGCTGACATGCTCTTCGGCCGACGTACGGCGGACGCCCCGGATGATCCGAGACTCCGATCCGGAGCTGTATTCGATCGTGTTTCCCCTGCGCGGACGGGTCGACGTGGTCCAGGCCGACCGCGAAGCCACTCTCGGCGCGCGAGACTTCGCGTTGTACGACAGCCAGCGCCCCTCACACATTCGAATCGCTGCCGAGGGCGAGACCGCGACGCTGGTGCGTGCCCAGCTGCCGCGGGTCCTCCTGCCGCTGAGCGCGTGCCAGGTCGACCGGATTCTCGCGGTACCCATGTCCGGGCACGGAGGCGTGGGGGCTCTGCTCACCCAGTTCCTGACCAGCCTGACCGCAGGCTCGGCGTCCTACCGGCCGGCCGACATCCCTCGGCTGAGCGGCGTGGCCGTCGATCTGGTGAACGCAACGATCGCTCACCACATCGACGCATACACCGAGATCCCGGCCGACTCCCGCCGGCGCGCCCTGTTCCTGCGCATCGAGGCGTTCGTCCAACAGCACCTGCACGACCCGCAGATGTCGCCACGGTCGATCGCCGCCGCGCACCATATCTCCGTCAGCTACCTGCACCGAATTTTCCGCGACCACGGCACCACCGTCTCAACGTGGATCCGCCGCCAGCGCCTTGAACGCGCGCGACGTGACCTCGCCGACCCGACGCTGCGAATGACGCCCGTCCACCAGATCGCGGCGCGCTGGGGGTTCAACGATCACGCCAGCTTCACCCGCGCCTTCAATGCCGCCTTCGACCTCCCGCCCAGGGACTACCGACAGCACGCCCTGAGCGCGTTGGGGTAGGGCGGACCAGCCATCCGCACGACCGCCGGGCGAGGACGTCACTGACTTCCAGACGGTGCGCGAACTTTTGCCGCGCGGCCTGTTTGGACACTCCAGCCGTTCACCGATCAGTGTCCACGACACGTTCGCCGCGCGGGCGGCACCGACGTAGTGCTCGATCAGCCCCTCAGCGGCGCCGCTGGCCTGTCCGGCCACGGCGATCGCGGTCTCCAACAGGACAAGCGGGTCATCGCCGGCCGCCCGGTGTTGCACGATCTCGACCAGGGCCCGCACGGTCATCTCCTCTATGCGACAATCGTAGGTTGTCGCACCGAAACCGACAATCCCATCTTGTCGCGCTCTCAAGGTCGCTGGTTGTCGCCATCCCTCTCACACTCCTCCCCGCGGCATGCTGCCCCAGGCCACCCACGAGGCGCCGGCACGGACTGCGCGACCGCCTTCGCGTCCACGAGCGCGGCATGCTCAGTACTCGGGGCCGATACCGGGGGAGTACCGGCCGGTTTGGGAATTGACCGATTCGCCGTATCCGAGGTCCACGTGCCCCGGTGGCTGTGCGAGGTGGCCGGCCGAATCCTCGGGCGTGGGCGCCGGCCTGGGGACTTCCAGGATGAAGGGGGCCTGTGTGTCCGTGCGGGCGGACCGATCGTGCCCGCGGTCGTACCACGGCTCGCCGCCTGTTCTGCTGTGTGGCATGCCCGGGTTGCCACGGCCGAGTCCGGGAGCCCACAGCGCCTTTTCCGACAGGGCCGCCCGTTCCGCGTGCGTGTAGTGACGTCCAGGGACCGCGCCGACTCGCTTCAGTTCGTAATTGACCACATAGGAAACCCGGTAGTTGTGCTCCCAGCCGTCCGGGTTGACGGCGATGATCCGCTCGTATTCCCTGACGGGCTTCTTCTCCGCCGCCACCCAGCCGCGGATCTCCCTGGCCGCCTTGGCCATCTCCGAGGGGATCGGCGCGCGCGTGTCCGGTGGACGTCGGGCGCCGTCCGGCTTCTTCGGCCCGCCAGGTTTTCCGGCGCTGTCGGCCGGACCGGCAGGGCGCTGGATCATCTTCGCCTCGTGCTTCTTCTGCCAGGCCGCATGGGCGTTCGGGGTGCGCCCCGGCTTCGGCGGGACCTGAGGTGGTGAGTCCGGTGTCTTCGGCAGATCGTGAGGCATGACCGATCTCCGGCGGGTTAGCGGGGGTAACGGTACGGCGGGTGGACCTGGGGCGGGCGTCCGACCGGCGGGAGCGTACGGCAGGGATGCGAACGAGGGAAGCCGGACGGTCTCCAGTTCTGTGCAGGCCTGCCGGGCACCCACCGCCGTCCCCGGCGGCGGCCAATGCCTGCGTCAGCGTTCAGCACACCGGAACGCGTATCCCTCCTCGTCCACGTGCGCGAAACCGGCCTGTGCCTCCCGCAGGTTCCCGATCGCGGCCCGCAGGCGGCCCTGGTATCGCGCGGCGTGCCCGCGCAACGCGACGCCTCTCAACCGCGAGTAGTCCGGCATGTCAGCGGCCCGCAGGTAGTGTCGCTGAGCCAGGTCACCCACCGCCTGCACATGGCCGGCGGCGTGCAACGCCATCAGGTGGATGTCGCACAGCCCGAAGGCGCCCACCGCCGTGGAGAACGACTGGGGGGCCGTGGCGTAGGCACGAGCGGCGATCGGCCCGATCTCGTCGGCGCGCCCGAGAGCACCGAGCCCGGCGACGCTGCCATGGGCGGCCAGCAGAACGCCCACCTCCGGCGGCTCCGGGGATGCCAGCGCTTTCGCCGCCTCCTCGACGGCAGGCCGGGACCTCCCGTGACTCGTGCACCACCAGCGCGGACAGCTCGTCCAGCAAATGCGCGTCGTCGACGCCGAGCACGATGCCCGCGGGCGGTGCCCCGGCCGGCAGGGTGCTGATCGTCACGCTCACCAGCCGGGTCGGCATCGTCGAGCCTGCCCGCGAAGGCCCCCAACGGCAACGCGCGTACCGAGGCCGTGCCGGTCGCTCAGCGTGCGCTTGCTCCACGCCTGGCGAGCAGGGCCAGTGCCTCCCGGGCCAGCCGCGTCTTGCCGACCCCGGCGGCGCCGACGAGGACCACGCGCCGAGGCCCGTCCACGCGCCGGATCGCGGCTTCGATGTACCGCAGTTCTTCGGCCCGCCCGGCTAACGGCCAGATTCGCCCACAGGAATAGCGTACGAATCCGGCCTTCACTCAGAACGCAGGACTGGTGATGGAGACGATAGGACTTCAGGAATCCCGAGCGGGCTTCACACGCCAGAATCCGCATAGATCCCCAACGAACCCCCAAGTCCCGGGACTACAGCAGCAGGCAGGCGCACGCGAACTCAGGGCTTATTGCATAGATTACATAGAAACGGGACGGCAGCAATGCCACACCCGCGCCCCGGGCCGACTCAACCAGCGCATCGTCCACCCGCTTGCGGCCCTGGCCGGATGAGCTTTTCAGAGTGTCGGCAGGCCGAGCGCGATGATGGTGGACGACAGTCCTTGCCAGGTGCGTACGTCCCAATCGGTGAGTTGCTGCCAGCGCTGCAGGCGGTACTTCACGGTGTTCGGATGCACGTGCAGGACACGGGCGGTCGCGGTGAGTGAGAAGCCGTTCTCGGCGAACTTGAGCACTGTCTCTGCCAGGTCAGGGTGTTGTTGCGCGGCCTCTCGGCGCGGCTCGAGCAGCACCGCGAAGCGTTGCGCGGTGGGCGCCAAGGTGGCGAGCAGCCAGTGGTCGGCAAAGGATTTCACCTGTCCCGGATCCGCCAGGGACAGCGCCGCTCTCGCGTCCGCCATGCTCGTCGCGGCGCCGGAGAGCCCGGTCCGCGGCAGGCCGATGCCGAAGCTCGCATCAGGGTTCTGCCGCTGGGCCGTTTCGACCACGGCCTGCGGCGAGATGCCCTGTACCAGGGCGATCATGAGGTTGCCGCGGGTCGCGCAGCGCAGCGTGCCCGGCCATCGGTGGTGCCGCAGATCCATCATGCGCTCGTCGGGCCAGTCCTCGGCCGGTGAGCACAGTGCCTGGAACTCGCCGGCCGGGTCGAAGGTGAGGGCGGCAGCCAGTTGCTCGAGGTCGACGCCTGCGGGTTCGGCGGTGGCGAGGCCGTCGAGGAACTGGTGGGTCAGCCTCAGGAGCGTGGCATCGGCGGCGCGGACGGCGACGCCGTACGCCTCGGCAGCCGCGCTGCTGGAATCTTGCACCCACGTCCAGACCATCCCGACGATCGAGACGAGTTGCGCGTCGGCCCGGGTGTCATGCGACTGAGCACGAGCAAGCAGCACGTTCCACATCTCGCGGTAGCCGACGTGGTAAGCCTCGATGAGGGCGTGCAGCGGCAGGCCGGTGGCGGCGCGTTCGGCTCCGAGCGCATGCGCGGCCTCGACCTCTTCGCGGGTGGGCGAGCGGCGTGCGGCCACGCCGGTGAGCAGTCCCTGGTAGTGGCGGGTGACGTCGCGTTCTTGCTGCTCGCGGTCCACGATCTGATAGCTCGGGACCTCGAGCCGTATGCGGTCAACGATTCTCGGGATCACCGTGGGCAGTTCTGCGGCGAGTGATTCGCAGAGTTCGACGACGGGCTGCCACTCCGCGGCGGTGTCGGCCTGCGCCCCGGCCCTCTCGGTCACGGGCTTCACCATCGCCCCTCCCGATGTGGATTTCCTAGTGATTTCTCTCGCGATCGTATGGCACCTTCACTGCGACCATGCGTTGACGAGAGGCGATCAAGAACGCACATGCTGCCTTTTTGTGGATTCCGCAAAAACGACGCCGGGGAGTTCTCAGATTCGGTTCTGGTCCCGCGGACCGGTCGTCGGCAGGCTGGACAGCGGACGCCGCGGGGGCCAGGTCCCCAGCGATGGGTCGAAAGCATCTGGGTGCACTGGAGGACGCGTGGAGAATCCGATGGAGTTCAGTCATGAATCGGTCGTCGTGCGACGCGGGCGGCGGAGCCGGCTGCCGATCGTCGTCGCAGTGCACTCCACTGCTCTCGGCCGTGCGGTCGGCGGCTGCCGGATGTGGGCGTACGACAGTTGGGAGGACGGCCTGCGCGACGCGTTGCGCCTATCAGAGGGCATGACCCGTAAGTGCGCTGCCGCCGGACTGCCGAACGGCGGCGGCAAGACGGTCGTGGTCCTTCCCGCCGGGCGGAGCGTCACCGCGGACGAACGCCGCGCGACGCTGCACGATGTCGGCGACATCGTGGCTGAGCTCGGCGGCGCCTACGTGACCGGTCCCGACGCTGGTACCGGACCGGCCGACATGGCGGTCATCGGCGAACGGACCGAGTACGTGTTCTGCCGGCCGGAGGCCGGCGGCGGAAGCGGTGACCCCTCGCCGTTCACGGCCCTGGGCGTCGTCGCCGCGCTGCGCTCGACCTGCCTGGCGCTGTTCGGCTCGCCGGCCTTGACGGGCAGGAGATTCGCGGTGATCGGCTTGGGGCACGTCGGGGAGCAGATCGCCCGGCAGTTGGCGGCGGCGGGAGCCGACCTGGTCCTGAGCGATATCGACCCGGCGAAGCGCTCGCTCGGGGCAGAACTGGGCGTGGTGTTCGCCGAACCCGACGCAGCGGCCACCGCCGAGGTGGACGTGCTGGTCCCCGCCGCGCTCGGCGGCTTGCTGACCCGGGATCTGGTGGCGCGGCTGCGATGCGGTGCGGTCACGGGCGCGGCGAACAATCAACTGGCCGATCCCGGCGTGGCGGAGTTGTTGCGGGAGCGCGAGATCCTCTGGGCCCCCGACTACATCGCCAACGCCGGCGGTGTCGTCAACGCGGTCTCGCGCGAAGTCCTCGGCGACGAACCGGAGGAAGCGGTCAAGCGCATCGAGTCGATCGCCGACACCCTGACCGGCCTGTTCGAGACGGCCGCGCGCACGAAGATCACGACAGCGCAGGCCGCCGACGACCTCGCCCGCCGGCGGCTGGCCGCACCGGTTCCCACCGCGCCGGGACCGGCATGAACCCCCGGATCTACGTGCTGGCCCTGGCCACCTTTACCGTCGGCACCGAGGGCTATGTCATCGCCGGCGTACTGCCGGCGGTCGCGCACTCCATGAACGTGTCCGTATCAGTGGGCGGACAGTTGGTCACGGTCTTCGCGCTGGTCTACGCCCTGGCCGGGCCGCCGCTGATCGGCGCGTTCCGGAGGGTGCCGCCGAAGTCGGTGCTGATCGGGGCCATGCTGGCTTTCGCGCTCAGCAACGCCCTCGCCGCGTGCGCACTCGACTATGCCGTGCTCGCCGCGGCGCGCGTGCTGGCCGCGTTGAGCGCGGCCCTGCTGGCCGGGCCGGCCGCCGCGGCGGCGGCCGCGCTGTGCCGTCCGCAGGACATCCCCAACGCGATCGCGGTCACCGCCAGCGGCAACGCGCTGGCGCTCACCCTGGGTGCGCCGATCGGCACCTTGATCGGCGGACTGCTCGGCTGGCGGGGTACGTTCCTGTTCGTCACGGTCCTGGCGCTGACGACCGCGCTGATGCTGGCGGTCTTGCTGCCGACGGTGCCGGCGGCTCCCGTCGGCACCGGCCGGGCCGAACTGCTGCGCAGCCCGGCCGTCCGGTGGAGTCTGCTGACCACCTTCGGGGTCTTCCTCGCCGCGTACTGCACCTACACGTATCTCGCGCCGATCGCCGAGCGGGCGACCGGGATGGGAAGCCAGGGTGTCGCGGCCCTGATGATCGTCTTCGGCGCAGGCGCGTTCCTGGCCGGGCGCACGATCGGCAGGATCCTGGTCAAGGTGCCCGTGGCGCGGGTGCTGCGCGTGGCTCTGTCGCTGATGGCGCTGCTGCTCGGAACCATCGCCGTCGGCACCGCCTGGCATCCCCGCACCGCCGCGGAGATCGCCGCGTTTCCGGTGCTGTTCTGCCTGGGTGCCGCCTGGTGCTGCGGCGGGGTCTCCCAGCAGACACGGATCGCCGCCCTGGCGCCCTCGCAGCGGTCCCTGGCTCTGGGGCTGCACTTCTCCGTGCAGTTCCTGGGCGTCGCCGTCGGCGGCGCCTTCGGCGGGCTCGCCCTGTCGGCGGGGGGACCAGTGGCCGTTCCGGCCCTGTCTGCGCTGATCGCGTGCGTATCGCTGCTCTCCGTGCGGCGGACCGTCCCGGAAACAGCCGGCTCGCCGGATCGCGTGGCGCCCGCGGTGATCACCGCGCAGGAGTGAGCAGCGGATCGGCCCGGAGAGTTACTCAGCTTGATCTTTAAGCTGCCTGCCCGAGCTGGGCGGTGAGGGTTTTTTGGTCGTTTTGCCGACGTCATGGATGGGTGCGGGCCGCTTGTTCTTGGAGCCTGGCCGGTCTGCCAGAGCCCGGTTCGGTGGGTTTTGGTGCGCTGGTCGGGCAGCCGATGGTCGCACGGATGTTCCGCAAGCCGCGGCGGACGCGTGCGGGGGGTGAGTCGGCCTGGTGCGGCGGGGCGTTCCCAGGGCCGCCGGAGGTCTTCGGTGAGGTGGCGGGCGGGCCGGAGCCGGGTGCGTGTGGCGATGATGAGCCAGGTCCACCGGTCGGCGGCCTCGGGTCTGCGGATTTCCGGGGTGGGCCACCCGAGGGTCTGTTTGAACAGGCGATTTGAACAGGCGAAAGAATGTGTTCGAGGTCGAATCCGCGCAGGAACGCCTGCCAGAGCCGGTCGAAGTGAGCGCAGCTTGTGCCGGTGGTCGAGGACGACAACCAGACCGGCTTGGGGTCGCGGTCGCGGGCAGGTACTCGACCTGCAGGCGGATTAGCGCCCCGTCGATGACGGGCAGTGGGCCGTCATGGTCGAGCCAGGCGGCGCGGCGGGTCAGACGGGGGTGGAGCCGGTCCCAGGACATCGCGGCCGCGGTGCCGTAGCGGATGGTCTGCGTCGTCGTGGTGTGCCAGCGCTCCGTGGTCGGAGTGAAAGATCGCGCCGTCCAGTCGCCCGCCCCGGGTGCGGGCCGCGGCCTCCAGCGCGTCGATCACAGCTCGGTACGCATGTGATCGGCGATCGACCAGCCGGCCAGGCGCCGGGAGGCCAGGACGATCACCGTCGCGAGGTAGAGGAACTCACCGCCGCCGACCGGCAGATAGGTGATGTCACCGACGTAGCGCTGGTTCGGCGCCGGGGCGGTGAAGTCCCGCTTGATCAGGTCCGGCACCCTTTGATGCGACGGGGCGGGCACCGTGGTGCGGACCTTACGGCGCAGACGCACCCCGGCGATTCCGAAGATCCGCATCACCCGCTCGACTCGCTTGCGGTTCACCCGCCTGCCCGCATCACGCAGCTCGGCCGTGATCCGCGGTGACCCGTACGTACCGTCGAACTCGGCGTGGACCGCCCGGATCTGCTCGGCCAGCGCCTCATCGGCACGCCGCCGTGCGGCCCGGTCCTCAGCGGCCTCACGCCACCGGTAATAGCCCGACCGCGACACCCGCAGAACGTGACACAGCCGCTTGATGCTGAACAGCTCCCGGTGGTCACAGGCGAACTGAAAGCGGCTCACCAGTTCGTCTCTCCCGCGAAATATTTGGCCGCCCGGCGCAGGATGTCCCGCTCGGCCTCCAGCTCCCGCACCTTCTTACCGAGCTCCCGGTTTTCTTCTTCAAGCACGGCGCCGGAGGCTACCGGCCCGGCATCGGCCTCACCGCCGCCGCTCCTGCCTGTGCTCACCGGCCTTGGCCTGCCGGGCCTGCTTGACCCATAACCGCAGCGTCTCGCGGTTGACACCCAGATCCTTGGCCACCGGCGCGTACGTCGCCGCCGGATCCGACACATACAACGCCACCGCGTCGGCCTTGAACTCCTCGGGGGGAGTAGACCTTCATCGCCACGCAGGACCCCTCTCACCCCCAGACCTCCATGATCCAGGGCGCTCAGGGTGTCCACACTCCGGAGGAAAGGCCCTTCATCCAGGATCACCCGATACAGCTTCGCCGCTGATCACCCCAAATGAAACGACGTCTTAGACGTCGTTTCATTTGGTGAGTTGGCGGTAGCAGATGAGGGCCGCGGCGATGCCGACGAACGCCAGGAAGTGGTCGGCCTTGCGTTCGTAGCGGCGGTGGAGTCTGCGGCACCCGTTCAGCCGCGACATCGTGCGTTCGACCACCCAGCGGTGCCGGCCCAGTCGCTGGGAGGACTCGATACCGTGGCGGGCGATGCGCGGTGTGATCCCCCGCTTGCGCAGCCACACCCGGAGATGGTCGTGGTCATAGCCTTTGTCGGCGTGCAGTTTGGCCGGTCTGCGGCGACGCGGTCCGCGCCGGGAGCGGATCGGCGGGATGCCCTGCACCAGCGGCACCAGCGCCTGGCTGTGTGCCCCTGCCGGTTGGCCGGGAGAGTTGATCGCTGCTGGGATGTCGTGCCCGCCCGATCGTGGCGTGAGCACTGTTCGATTAGGTCGCTGATGGTTCTCCCGCCGGCTGCTGAGACAAATCGGCTTCGCGGGCGGGAGAAGCGTTGCGGTTGTTCGTTGGGGATGACTGGGCCGAGGCTCATCACGACGTTGAGTTGATGGACGCCTCGGGCCGTCGGCTGGCCAGGGCCCGTCTGCCTGAGGGTGTGGCGGGGATGGCCCGGCCGCACGCCATGATCGGTGAGCAACTCGGTGAGGACGCCGACGAGGCGGAGGTGGTGGTCGGGATCGAGACCGACCGTGGCCCGTGGGCGCAGGCGTTGCTGGCCGCCGGATACACGGTGTTCGCGGTCAATCCGCTGCAAGCGGCCCGCTACCGGGACCGGCTGAGGGTCTCGGGCGCCAAGAGCGATGCCGCCGACGCGCACATGCTGGCCGACATGGTCCGCACTGACTCCCACCAGTTGCGACCGGCCGCCGGCGACAGTGCCGAGGCGGAGGCGATCAAGGTGGTGGCGCGGGCGCACAAGACGCTGATCTGGGAACGCGCCCGCCACACCCAGCGGCTACGGCACGCGTTGGGGGACTACTTCCCGGCTGCGCTGGAGGCGTTCGAAGACCTTGACGCCACCGACGCCCTTGAGCTGCTGGCCAAGGCCCCCGACCCGGCCTCGGCCGCCAGACTGACCATCGGAGAGATCAGCGCCGCACCCAAACGCGCCCGCCGTCGTAACATCGGCGACAAGGCCGTCAAGATCCAGCAGGCGTTGCGCGCCGAACACCTCGGCCAGCCCGCCGGGTGACGGCGGCTTATGCGGCCACGGTCGGCTCCCAGACCGCGATCCTCACCGTCCTCAACCAGCAGATCAAGACCATGCAAGAGCAGGTCGATGCCCATTTTGGGCGGCACCCGGCCGCCGGGATCATCCTTAGCCAGCCCGGTTTGGGACCGATCCTCGGCGCCCGGGTGCTCGCCGAGTTCGGTGACGCCGATGGACGGTATGTCTCGGCCAAGGCCCGTAAGAACTACGCGGGCACCAGCCCCATCACTCGTGCCTCTGGCAAGAAGAAGGTCGTGCTGGCCCGCTTCGTCCACAACGACCGGCTCATCGACACCCTCGACACTCAGGCCTTCGCCACCCTGACCGCCTCGCCAGGAGCCCGCGCCTACTACGACCGGCTCCGGGCCCGAGACCCCGGCCACCACGCCGCGCTGCGCCAGCTCGCCAACCGGCTCGTCGGCATCCTGCACGGATGCTTCAAGACAGGCACGCTCTACGACGAAGCGACCGCCTGGTCACATCACGCCGAATCACTTGCGGCTTGACACTTCAGCTCCTGAAGTCGTGTGGGAAAGTTCTTGCTGGATCCAGTCGGTCACGGAGGCGTGCTGGGGGCGCCAGTCCAGGACGGTACGGGCACCGGTGCCGCGGACGCGGCTGTTGGAGCCGAGTGCGTAGACGGCCGGTTCGTAGCCCCATTCGGCAATCGCGGAGTCGATGTCCCATGGCTGGGCGGGTTCCAAGCCCAGGACGCCGGCGATGGCGTCGGTCATCGTCTTGAAAGATGCCTCGCCGTTCTCAACGAAGTAGAAGGAGCCGGCGGGAGCGTCGGTCAGCGCCCGCAGGTAGAGCTCGACGACATCGTCGATGTGGACATTCGACCAAACGTTGGCTCCTCGGCCGATGTGTCGGGCCACGCGGCTGCTTTCGGCCTGCCGTACGAGCCGAGGGATCTGCACGCTGTCTCGCGCGAGTCCGCGCCCGTGCCCGTAGATCAGTGTGTTGCACAGGACCACTGACCGGATGCCGCGGTCGGCGGCCGTCAGGACCCGGCGGTCGATGGCCACCCGGGCGGCCTTTTCCGGGGTTGGCCGCCAGCCGGGTGCCAGCACCTGCTCTTCGGTCCAGATCCTGTCGGATGCCTCACCCCGGGCGTCGTCCCCGACGATGCTGGAGCCGCTGGTGTGCAGTAGCGGCTTGCCGGAGCCGTCGAGCGCCTCGACAAGCGAGTGGACTGCGCCGAGGTGGTCGCTGTCGGCGGCGTTGACCACCGCGTCGGCCTCGGCCGCGGCGCGCGCGAGGACGTCGCGATCGTCGAGCGTTCCGGAGACCGGCTCGATGCCGATCCGGCGGAGCGCGTCCGCCGAGCCGGCCGAGCGGGCCAGGCCGGTCACCGTATGCCCCTCGGCGATGAGCCGCACGCCGACAGAGCTCCCGATGTAGCCGGTCGCGCCGGTCAGGAAGATGCGCATCAGATCCCCTCACTTATGTGCACATACACTATCTGCATATACACATACTGCGCATGCAGGTGTAACCTGTCAAACTGGGTAGCCGAGGAAGGAGGGGTCGATGCCCAAGATTCGCGGAGCCCGAGCCCAGGCGCGAGTGGAGTTGCCCACTGAACTGGAGCAACGCTGGCAGGCGCTGCGCCGGCTCCAAGGCCGAGCCGACGATGCCGCGGAGCGGGCCCTTCAGAGCGCGCACGGTATATCGGTTTCGGAGTACATGGCCTTGGCGGCCCTGGCTTATTCCGATGACGATGGCCACCTCCGCCAGCAGGAGCTGGCTGACGCGATTCCGCTCAACCACAGCTCGGTCAGCCGGTTGGTGGCACGCCTGGAGAACTCCGGACTGACCGAGCGTTACCTGTGCCAAACCGACCGGCGCGGCGTGTACACCCAGATCACTCAGCGGGGACGCACGCTGGTCGAAAATGCCAGGCAGACCTACCTGAAGACACTCCAGAATATTTTCGATGACGCCCGTGACGATCCCGCGCTGTCCCCGCACGTCGCTAACCTGAACTCCCCGGACATACCTTCGGCCTGATCGCCTCCCAGGCCGGTAAGTGTGGCGAGTCCAGGACGACCGGCTTCAGTGCCCGTACGACCGAAGATCTGACCAGCGCGAGCTGATCTCCCACGCCACGCCCCCGGACCTCGCACCGCGGACCCGGGTCAAGCCAGGTCACGAATCCACCCGGACTGTCGACCACGTGCCCGACCGCCCGCACACGCCACCCAGCCTTCTGCCGGCCGACCAGCTGTTCGAGGTCACTGCCACCAGCACATCCAACGCCGCCCTCAGTTCTGCGTGACGGGCATTGCGGCGGTCACGTGGTCGAAGGTTCAGGCCGCACCGGCGACGATCGCAGAAACCCAGGCGTACGCATTGCGGCAGCTCGACGCGCTCGCGGAGAAGATGGAGCGCAAGGCCAAGATCGATGATCTCGCCACGACGGCCAAGGAAGCCGAGTCCATGGTTCGGGAGTGGCTCGCTGTTCTGGCTCGCTGCTTCCAACTGCAGGGCGCGATCGCCGTGCTCGAACTCGACCGGGTGCTGGACGCGTCTCCGGAGGAGCTGGACGGGCATCGCCTCGGACTGAAGCCTGCCTGACAGGACCGGCTGGAACACATCTCGCGGTGCACCGAACGGCTGGTGGCCCGGATGAACGCGGCTGCCGGCACGGCCAACGCGAAGGTGCTGCTGCACCCGACCAAGTCCCCGGCTGTAGTCAGGCGAGCAACCATGTCGCGACCGGCGTCTATGACTTCCACGGGCGGCTTGGGATTGAGTCTGGTCGCCAGTCCTCGGAGGCGAGACGATGGATGGACGCGGCCGCGGAGGCGAGAGACAAGGTGCTCGAGACAGGAGCAAAGGGCGTCGATGCCGCCAGAAGCCGCGGCAACGAGACCCTCAACCGGGTTAGCTCGGTAAAGGGCAAGCTCACCAGCGGGATCGCCGACGAGTTCCTGGTTGGACGCCCACCGGCGCTCGGCCTTTTACATTTGGGAAGTCGTAGGGGCTGCGGCAGAGTGAGACTTCGAATACGAAGGTGACCGCGACCCGGCCGCCCGCGATCAGGCGCACGAAGCCCCGAGCAGGTAGGTGCGACAGGAGGGGGCACGGGGGTCTGACGGGATCGACCCTGCCCCTCTTTTTCTCGGATGGCCATAGCCTCCTCGATGACGAAGCCGACTCCGATCATGCGGGCCAGCACGGCGTCCTTCTGGGCGCGCAGCACGTCGTCGACCTTCGCGTCGATCGTGGCGAGATAGTCGGTGATCTCGTCCATGGTCTGTTGCATCGCAAACTGCGCCATGATCCCCGCGGCGCCGGCAAGGAAAGCCGGGTTGGTCAGAAGCGATCGGGGCCCCTGCACCTTCGCGAATTCGACGAATCCCCTGATTTGACCCTTGGGCCCCCTCGTCACACCTGTGTTGAGACCGTCTTCGAGCTTTCCCTCAGCCCGTACTTATGGACAAGCCGCGCAGACTTCGGGGTCGGCTTCACCCAGTGACCGGAGTTGGCGGCAATCTCCGAACCTGCCTGCGCGACTGCAGACCCGGTGCCGGCGACGGACTTGAGCCGTTGCAGGCCGAGATCCTTCGACGAAAGTCCCTCCGAGACGAGGAAGCGCTCGACATCCGTCGCATTCCCGATGACCGCCAGTCCATCACCGTCGCTGATCAGCTGAATCTCGTTGTCCATCGCCCGCTCTTAAAGTGGCTGCAAATCGAGCGCCTATGCGGCTAATCCGACGGATCCCGAGCCGGGCCATTTGGCGATCGAATTTCACAAAGCGCAATACCTTTCAACTAGCACTCAACTTCCATCATCAATCACGGCGTCAATTCCTATGGAGCTAAGTAGGCCGAGTAGCGTCTTGCCGGCAATCAATGTCACAGGAAGGTCTTTCGCGGCTTCTCTAGCCTGCCTCGTGAATGATGAGGTAGTTATAAGGAGAGCCGCTGCGGCTTCGGCAAACTCTAGACCGCTAAACACCTCGTACACGGCGTGTGAGTCGAGTGCGCGGCGAGAATGTTTGACCTCCACTACAATGGACTTTCCGATCTGAGGATTAACCAGCAGAAAGTCTATGCCGCGACCACCGGGTCCATCCGCTGGCGTCACATTGTATCCGGAATAGATTCTATTCAGTAGATAGTGAATGAGGTGCTCAAACTCTTGATGAGAGATATCGAGTAGATTCGGTGAAGTGGAAGGGTCGGTAAAGATCGCCGGCAGTTCTATAGCGTTCTCAACCTCAGGCAATTCGCTGAGCGTCTCGTCGGAGACTGTCGACGCCGGATGAGTCTTAGTGCCCGCCATGAAATCCCTGATGGTTATGAGCTCAAGATCTGCTCCGGTAAGGTCTCGTAGTTCCTGAGCCAGTTCGGGCCGCGGACCTCGAATGGTGTCCCCGGGCGTCCGGGTGAGGTGGCGCAGCAGCACGTCGGATCGAACAACTGCGATCGAGTCCGGGAGTGCCGAGGTCAGGATCCGGTCAGATGAGACGACTACAACGGGGCGTTCTGCGGGCTCCGCCCGGGCTAGTCGCTCGATCAGTTCCTCGACGGACCCGCCAGGCTCGCTGAACAGCACCCTTACCCTTACTACCGCGCGTGGTGCGACGACCGCCCCGGGCGTCAACTCCCGGCCCTCGAAAACACAGGTGACCTCCGCACCGGTCTCCCTCGCCAGACGGCCAAGACGGGTCACCACACTCCCGTGCCGATCGTCGGGGGGCAGAGGGTTGTCCCGGTGACGGGCCACATTGTCGCCGTCGACGATGAGGTGGACATCGGGCCGGCGCAGAAGCGCCACGAGGTGGTCATCGTCCTCCGCGGGTGCCCGGACGAGGCGTAGTTCGTCACCATCGAGGATCCCGGCATCGTGCAGCGTCTGGTTCGGGTCGAGCCGATGGGGCGTCCCCTGCGGGCCGACCCGTTCCAGCACCAGGTCGTGCGGCTCATCCGGCGTGGGGTACTGGTCGGCCAGCGCCTCGGCGATTCCCCGGACCTGTGTGGTATTCGGCAAGCCGCGCAGTTCGAACGCCTGGCCGTCAGTGTGCCGAACCAGCAGACTTTCCAGCGCCGCGGGACGGAAGGCGTATCGGCGCAGCTGGAGCCGTACCTCGCCCCATCCACTTGTCGCCTCCCTAATCGAATGGACCTCCTCTAGAGGGGGCGGATCACCGATCAGCACCGCGCACGTCCGGGGGGAGACCGCCAATATTTCGGCGCCGGGATCGATCCGGGCGCGCACCAATTGCAGGAAGTCGTCGTAGCGATCGCTGCCGACCAGCGTGAGGACCTCGTACGACGATGGCTCGACCTCCCGAAGGGCCCTGGTGATGCGTCGCAGCTCGAGATTTTCCGGATAGGAGTGACTCGCCGTTTCCGCGAGCTGAGCAAGGCCACCGGGGACGACTCCGTGAGCGAAATCTGCCGCGATCGGCTCCCAGAACTCTATTGGATTCTGCATGGTCGGTATGCGGTGGGACGGGAAGCCGACGTCCGCCAGAATGGATGAGGCGCTCGTCCGCTGGCCGAAGAGCTCGGCTAGGACTTTCGCGAGATCTTCCTGGAGCTGCTCCAGACTCGGAACCGAGAACCAGGCATGATTGGAGACGTCTTCGCTGGGCCCACTGACCTGCGCGCTACGGAAGGTCCACGGTCGGAGCCGTCGGAATTCATCGATCAGATCCTGAAAGAGATCGTCAGTCACGATGACGGCGACGCTGTCCTCCAGTTTCTCGGCCACGCGCAGCGTGGAGGAGCTGAGTAGCCGTAGGAGCACTGACGGCGTCGCCCGTGCGGGCCCCGCGACGCCGCTATCGAGCGCGACGCAGAGCCGGAGCCCGGCCAGGGGGGAAGCGCGCCGCAACTCGATCAGAAACGCGGGAACCGATCGGACCGAATCCGGATACAGAACGCAGAACGCTCCGTTCGGTCCGAGATTTTCGATGGAGCAGTCGCCGTCCCTGACGCCCGCCATGGTGAGCAAGTCCGTGATCAACGTGGACACTCTGCGATCGGGGATGGTGTCGATGGGCTCGATCGCGATGTAGACGTGCTGCGCACTCGAATCCGCTTCGTCCGGACGCGGGCCGCTTTGCTCCCGGTCCGCTCGGCGGGCGACCGGGACCGGTGCGAGGAGCGAGCGGGTCGCCGTCGGGTTGGCGTCCGGCGGTGCCGTCCGCACGCGTACCGGCAGTTCGGACGTGTGGATCACGACGCCGCGCGGCGTGAGGATGCTGAGCCAGAGGGAGTGGTCGCCGGCCGTCTCACCGGGCGTGACGAGGAACTCGGCGGGACCGTACGAGCCGCCGAAACGGTGGACCAGGACGGTGGCGTCATTCACGGCCACCGTCGAAAGGCCGCCCGCCCCGTCGAGCATGCAGGTGAAGGCGAACTCCTCCTCGTCGTACGGCCATTCCTCGATGGGGCCGGCGAGGCGGAGATCGACGGCCACGAGGTGCGGGCGTCCGGGCGTCATGACGCGAGGCCGCGTCACGACCGGCTCCAGCGACAGCCTGATCTCGGTGCCGGGAGTCATCGCGCCCCCTTGGCCGTGTCCGGGATGACTTGCGTGCGCGGGCTCCCGTAACAGACATACATGAATCGGTACAGCAGCGTAAGGAGCTTCTTGTTGGCCGCAGTGCCGGTGACCGCGGCGAGGTCGATCGGCGCCAGGCTCGCGGCCTCGGCCCGCAGATCGCGGACGGCTTGCGCCACCGACAGTCCCGGGGTGTCGCGAAGACGCCGGAGCAGTTCACCGGCCATTTCGTGGGCCAGGCGGTCACCCACGCCACCGTTCGTCGCGAGCACCCCGGCCGCGCCCGATCGCAGGAAGACCTCCGCGAATCCGCGCAGCACTCGGTCGTTGATCCACTTCGTGTCATAGCCCAGAGAGCCCGAATGACAGGCGTTGAGAAAGACGAACGTGGCCGACGGTTTCAGCCGCAGGAACCTCATCGGATCAACGTGCATCAGCGACAGGCTGCCCAGGGTGCACTCGGACACCTGCTCGCCGAACTCCCCATGCGCGGCGACATAGACCAGGGCCAGGGCATCGCCGTCGGCCCTGAGCGCCTTGGTCAGTTCGTACATGCTGCCGCTGCGCTCGATCCGGTAGCCGCTGAGAAGTGACAGGTCGTGGTCCATCGCCCCATCGATGTAGGTGGCCACCGGCCCGGTGCAGGTGTGCGCGGAGCGATAGTCGCGTACGGCCTCGGGCCAGGGGGTGTGGATGGACAGCCACCGGGTGATGGTCACGATGCCGCCCAGCCAACCTTCGTAGCGGCCGGAGTCATTTTCCAGCCAGAACAGTTCCCAGGGGATGCGGTATCCCGTGTCATCCCAGATCACCAGCTGGAGCCGGTCCCCGTGGGCGGCGAGGCGCCGATCCAGCCATCGGGTCAGCCTGGTCTTCGTCCGTGACCAGATTTGCATGAGACTCAGCACGTCCGCGGGCAGCTCACCGTCGCCGGACACCAGGGATCCGAGCTCCAGCCGGGGGCGGCCGTACACCTTCGGAAACTCGGTGCCATCGCCGCAGCAGCAGACACCGCGCAGCCGGAAACCGGGGCTCCCATCGTCCTGGCGTACTGGAATGACCGTGAGAAGGGCCATGCCTTCCGGCAGGCCCGCGCCGAGGTTGGCCTCGATGACGTCGAGCACCATCGGATCGCCGGCGTCTCGGGTATCCGTTGCCGAAGCCGGCGTGTCGCGGGCCTCCGGCGTCGGGCGGCTCCGGGCCACCGGGGGCCGACTCCGTCCCGCGCCGCCCGGAGCGCGCCGGGCGCCTCCGAGTACGGCGCCCAGAAACCGGCGGCGGTGCTCGGGGATCACCCGTCCTCCCCTGCGCCGTCGGTGATGACGGAACCGCCGAGTGCGTCCGCCAGCATCGTCGTGAGGTGGGCGCCGGGACGAGAGCCGGGACCGACGACGACGCTGTGTACCCGGTGCAGCGTGCCGATCTGGCAGGCCACGCGGAGGGCGTCCTGGACGCCTTCGGCGGCGACGCGTTCCGGCAGGCGCCTCGACCGGCTGGCCGCGAGCGGGATGTTGGCACGGCCGTCGGTGGCGACGAGCAGTACCGCCTCGGTGACGGGTGCGTCTCCGTGCTGGGTGTTATGGCGCAGCTGACGTGCGGCGAGGCTGAGGCCGTGGGCGAGTGGCGTGGCCCGGCCGGGTCGGCGTTCCAGAGCTGCGGCCACCCGGGGATCGAGCAGTCCGCGTGCGGAGAACCCCCGTGCGCACAACTCGTCGGGTGCGTCGGCCGCGCCCACTTCGACCACGCCCACCGACGCGCGGGCGGCGTACGCCCACCGCAGATACGGCGTCAGTGCGTCGTACCAGTCCCAATCGCGGTGGCAGGTGTGGTCGAGCACCAGGACGAGCAGATGTGCCGGTCGTGGTGCTCGCAGGTGGCTGCGCAGGTCCGCTGCTTCGACGTGAAGCGGGTGGCCGAGCCGGAAGTGCTGCCGTCCGCAGCGGACCGCCTGGAACCTCGCCGACTCCAGCAGGCTCGCGGTCACGGCGATGTCGCGGAGCTCACGCGCCGGCCGTGTTCCGACTGGATGGCCACGCGGCGGCCCGCCAGTCCGCCGGCGGGCGCCGAAGCGGAGCGGGTCGGGGTCGTGCTCGAGATCGGCATGATCCTCGGGATAGGGGTACCTGCGTTCTTCGGCGTCCGGAAGCGGACCGGCCCGCAGCGGCACGGAATCTCCTTCGGGCACCTCGATCCGGCGTACCTCCTGCTGGACCTCCCCGTCACCGGGCTCGTCAACGCCGCGTACGAGCGGTTCAACGGGCGAGGCGGCAGGGGCGTCGGTGGCGGCCGGTGGGGTGAGCCCGATTAGGCGCGCCGCGGCATCGACGTGCTCGTGCTCGACGACGGTGTCATCGTCCAGCGCGGCCAGCGCGCGGGCGATGCGGGCGAGCGCCAGCTCACGCCGCATGCCCGCGGCGCCCAGCGGAAGGCGTTCCACGACGTCCTCGGCCGCCGCTTTCGACAGACTGGCCAACCGGCCCGTCCGTACGGCCGTTACCCAGCGTGGATCCGGCGGGTCGAGCACGGGCGCGGCGTCCGGGTCCGTCTCTCGGCGCACGCCCAGGCCGGCCGCGTCGATACGGACCGCGAACCGATCGAGCAGGTGCGGCGAGACCCTCCCCACCTCGTCGCGTCGGCAGCAGGCGATCCAGTAGTCCTCGGGGCGCCAGCGCACCTGCAGGCCGGTCCGTTCGAGATGGACCACGTCCGCCCCGATCATGGTCACGGCGGCTCGGGCGCCGGCGAGTCCGAGCCGGGTGAGATCAGGCACGACGATCAGGCCCGGCGGCCGGCCGACGCCGACGAGCGGACCATGCTCCAGCCGAAAACCAGCCGCTCCGGCGAGTTCGGGGCGGACTCGCGTCCACAGGTCGCCGTCGGTCGTCGTGGCGCCCAGCACGCTGACCGAGGGTGACGCCCCGATCAGGTCGCACAGCCAGCGCGTCAATGGCTGGAGGAGATCCGGGTCGAGGTCGAATATGAGGATCCCGGCGAGCTGGCGATCAAGTGCCGCACAGGCCAGTGCCGTGGCCACCCGCTCGCGGACGTGCATCAACGATCCTCCGCGAGCACCTTGTCGAGGGTCGCCGCGTCCTCGTCGGTCCAGGCGATGCCCTCGCCGTACACCGCCTCGCGCCTGCGATGCATGATCGCGAGCGGTGCGACCGCCCGTACGTCCTCCGGCGTCGGCTCCGTCCGTCGTTCCAGGGCCGCCGTCGCCCTCGCGGCCTGCGCCATGACGATCTCGCCCCGGTGGCCCGCCACCTGGAACTCCGCGGCGATCCGTGCGCACAGGGTGGCGGCGTCGTCACCGAGGCGCACGTCGGCGAAGGCATCGCGGGCGTCCCGGATCCTGTCCCGCCGCTCGCCGTCGAGCGCGGCACCGCGGTCGAGCCATTCCGAGGTCGGCCGGGCGCGCTCCTCGTCGAAGCGTAGGACGGTCCGCAGGATCTCACGGCGTACCCGCGGATCCGACTCGGCGGTCACCGGCACCAGCAGCCCGAACCGGTCGAGGAGCTGGGGGCGCAGCGTCCCCTCCTCGGGGTTCATGGTCCCGACCAGCGTGAACGACAGAGGGATGTCCGACCGGTCGAGTCCCTCTCGCTGCACCGCCAACAGGCCCGTCGAGACTACGTCGAGGATCAGGTTGACGATGTGGTCGTCCAGCAGGTTGACCTCGTCGATGTATAGCACGCCCTGCTCGTTCGCGTGTTCGAGCAGCCCGGGCTGAGGCTCGGTCCTTCCCGCCATCAGGGCATCGATTCGCCAGCCGCCGACGACCCGGTCATCCGTCGCGTTGATCGGCAACGTCACCGGCAACTCGCCGTACATCATCCGGGCGAACGCGCGTACCGTCGTGGACTTCGCGGTGCCCCGCTCGCCACTGACCAAGACTCCGCCGACCGACGGCGCGACGTAGGCGATCTCGAGGGCGCGGCGGAGCGTGTCCTGCCCGAGCACGTAGCTGTACGGCAGGAGCGGGACGGTGCCGGCCTCAGCCATTCCCGTCGCCGTTCCAGCGCATCGTGACCTGCAACTGCGCGCCGCTGGTGGACTCCACGATGGCGGCGCCGAACTTGGCGTCCAGCTTCACCGCGAACTGCACCTCCAACTCGTCGGGACGCGTCTGCGCCGGCATCTCATCGAGCTTCTGCTTAACCTGTGTCGCGCATGACCGTATGAGGTCGATGGCCTCGGAGAACAGCGGTTGCGCCAGCTTCACGACCTTTTCCCGCGCGCTGCGGATCGTCTCGTCGGCGTAGACGTCCGACACCTCCGCACGAGGTGCATCCGTGAGTTGGACCTGGATCGGATCGGTCCCATCCTCGGTTTCCACCGCAACGACGACCATCCGCAGTCCCTTCTGAGCTCATGAACGATATGCCCAGTCTGCAAGGGAACTGGGAAATTGTCCCGGCTCTTCGCCTATCGCGATCGCCGGTGGTCGCGATCGCCGGTGCGATGGCCGCCATCGGGCTCGTGCGGTGATCATGTCAGAGCGGACGTCTGGTTACCTCGATCCCATTGAGCCCCTCGAAGATCCTTACCTCGCGGCTATCTGCAACTACGACGAGTCAGCTTTAACACCACGGACCGGGCGCTCTTCCCGGATGCCCACGTTCGCTGGGCATCGCTGATCCCCGACGAATGCCGCATCGACGACCCCGTGATCGTCGGCGAGTCCGGAGACGGCTCGCCGGCTCGCCGACCTCTTTACGGCGTCCATCCCGCGGTGTCATTGAGGTGGACGGAGCGGTGCAGCCGTTCGACGGCAACCTCGTCCACGTCGCTGACAACGGCGTGATGGTACGCAGCAAGAACGAAGTGATCGTCGCTGATATCCGTGAACAAGCCGGCGTGGACTGCAATGGCGGAGGCGATCTTGGGAACGACGCCTGCGCCGGGCGTGCGCCGACGGCGAAGAAAACAGCGGCCATGATCGGAACCGAAGGGTCGTGAGCGGGTCGGGCTGGGCCGCCTTTGGGCCTGCGCAGACAGTCAGAACAAGGCTCATGACCTTGCTACCTAGTGCCGCATCAAGCAACGTTTGCCCTGTTGCGGTGACGCGCCGTCGGGATGCTGGCCCCAGGCGGTAGGTCACGGCCAGTCTGTGCGGGTGGCAGAACGGGTACGGGTCCGTGAGATCGATGAGGGGGCCTCCCCCTGAGGTGTGGACACCCTGAGCGCCCTGGATCATGGAGGTCTGGGGGTGAGAGGGGTCCTGCGTGGCGATGAAGGTCTACTCAGAGGAGTTCAAGGCCGACGCGGTGGCGTTGTATCTGTCGGATCCGACCGCGACGTACGCGTCGGTGGCCAAGGACCTGGGCGTCAACCGCGAGACGCTGCGGTTGTGGGTCAAGCAGGCCCGGCGGGCGGGGCAGGCCGGCGACCAGGCAGTGGACCGGCGGCGGGAGGCCGATGCCGGGCCGGTAGCCTCCGACGCCGTGCTTGAAGAAGAGAACCTGCAGCTCCGCAAGAAGGTGCGGGAGCTGGAGGCCGAGCGGGACATCCTGCGCCGGGCGGCCAAATATTTCGGTGTGTCCTGAACACGAGGAGGGACTCGATGTAGGCGGGTTTCTCGTCGCGGTGCTGCGTGATTGATGAAGGAAGGCCCTTCGGAGTCGCCCTGCGGGGGGAGGCTTCAAACCACCTCATGCTGCGTTGGTTAACGACCGTCGTAGTGAGCGATGGGGAAAAGGCGCCCAAGAGGTGTCAGGTGGGGATCGGGAAGACGAACGCAAGTGAATCGTTGCTGAAGTGTCGAGATTTGTGAGATGGCATCGAAACCGGGGCGTCGAAATGGTCCCGGGAGGAGTCTGGCGGGTGCCCGTTGACTGGCCAGGCGGTGTCCGGCATAGAGACGACGTGAGCCCGATCTGCTGCGATCACGTGGAACAGGAGAAGGCGCGTGCCGATACTGCCTCGCCCCGGGGTAGGGGCTGGGCGAGAGGGAGCATCCCAAACGGCCGAATCTGTGAGGGATTGAGTACCGATGCGGGACGCGCCGGCGGACCGGCTCGTAGTAGCGCTGAAGCCTTTGTAATGAGGGTGGAGCCAAGGGGCCGGGTCATTCGTGGCTATGTGTGTCTGGCCAACCGGGGTTTCTCCGGGAGGAGCCGATGGGCAAGCTGAAGTCACAGGTCAAGCCGTTCGAGATCTCCAAGTGGGAGGTCTGGGAGGCGTGGCGTGAGGTCAAGGCGAACAAGGGTGCGCCGGGGGTGGACGGCCAGTCCATCGAGGACTTCGAGACCGATCTGCAGAACAACCTGTTCAAGGTCTGGAACCGGATGTCCTCGGGGACGTGGTTCCCGCCGCCGGTGCGTGCGGTGGAGATCCCCAAGCAGCACGGCGGAGGCACCAGGATGCTCGGCATTCCGTGTGTCGCTGATCGGGTTGCGCAAACCGTGGTGGCGCGGCATCTGATGGAGCTGGTGGAGCCGGTGCTCCACCCGGACTCATATGGATACCGGCCCCGGCGGTCGGCCCATGACGCGTTGGAGCGTTGCCGGGAACGCTGTTGGCGGAAGGACTGGGTGATCGATCTGGACATCCAGAAGTTCTTCGACAGTGTCCGGTGGGATCTGATGCTCAAGGCCGTTGAGGAACACACTGACGCCGCGTGGGTGGTGTTGTATATCAAGCGGTGGCTGCAAGCCCCGCTGCAACTACCCGACGGCACCCTGAAAGCGCGCGATCGGGGAACTCCCCAAGGGTCCCCGGTCTCGCCCGTGCTGGCGAATCTGTTCATGCATTACGCGTTCGACGCGTGGCTGGCCCGGGAATTCCCGGCAGTGGAGTTCGAACGCTATGCCGACGACGCGGTGGTTCACTGCGTCACCCAGCGGCAGGCCCGGCAGGTTTTGGCCGCGCTGGCGAACAGGATGAGCGAGGTCGGGCTGCGGTTGCATCCCGATAAGACCCGGATTGTGTATTGCAAGGACGATCTGCGACGTGGTGTGTTCGAGCACACCTCGTTCACGTTCTTGGGATTCACCTTCCGGCAACGCTCGGCGCGCAGGAAGGACGGCAGTAAGTTCTCCACCTTCCTGCCCGCGATCAGCAAGGAGGCCTTGAAGAAGATCAGTGGGCAGGTCCGCTCCTGGCGGCTTCACCACCGGATCGGGCTCACGCTCACAGAAATCGCCCGCCGGATCAACCCGATCGTGGCGGGCTGGCTGCGGTATTACGGCCGGTTCTACCCCTCGGCGCTGCGGTCCCTCCTGACCCGCATCAACGCCTACCTGGTGCGATGGCTCCGTGCGAAGTATCGGCGGCTGCGTGCACTGAAGAAAGCCCTGCGGGCCATGCAAGGGGCGGCCGAACGCCACCCCGGCATGTTCGTGCACTGGAAGCGGACGACGAGCGCGTCCATGACCTGGTGATCAGGATGACAAGAGCCGTGTAACGGGAGACTGTTACGCACGGTTCTGTGAGAGCCGGGGGCTGCGATGCCCCCGGCTACTCGACCGGGAGAGACGAACTGGTGAGCCGCTTCCAGTTCGTTGATGACCACCGGGAGCTGTTCAGCATCAAGCGGCTGTGTCATGTCCTGGACGTCTCTCGCTCGGGCTACTACCGGTGGCGTGAGACCCGTGCTGCCCGGGACGAGCGGCGTCGTGCCGATGAGGCGCTGGCGGAACAGATCTGGCGGATCCACGCCGCACACGATGGGACGTACGGGTCGCCGCGCATCACGGCCGAGCTGCGCGATGCCGGCCAGAAGGTCAACCACAAGCGCATCGAGCGGGTGATGCGGATCTTCGGGATCGTCGGGGTGTATCTGCGCCGCAAGGTCCGCACCACCGTGCCGGCCCCGTCGTATCAAAAGGTGCCGGACCTGATCAGGCGGGACTTCACTGCCCCTGCGCCGAACCAGCGGTATGTCGGTGACATTACTTATCTGCCGGTCGGTGGTGGCGAGTTCTTGTATCTGGCCACGGTGATCGATCTGTGCTCCCGGCGCCTGGCCGGCTGGTCGATCGCCGATCACATGCGCACGGAACTGGTCATCGACGCGCTGGAGGCCGCAGCCCGCACGCGGGGCGGGGGCCTGGATGGCGCGATTTTCCACTCGGATCACGGGGCGCAATACGCCTCGGCGGACTTCGCCGCCGCCTGCGCCCGGCTCGGCGTCATCCAGTCGATGGGCGCGGTGGGCACCAGCGCCGATAACGCCGCAGCCGAGGCGTTCAACGCCAGTCTGAAGCGAGAGACCCTGCAAGGCCGGCAGCGCTGGTCAACGGCCCGCGAGGCGCGGCTGGCGGTGTTCCGGTGGGCCACCCGCTACAACACAACCCGTCGGCACTCTGCCCTTGGCCAGACCAGCCCGATCAACTACGAACAACTGTCCTATACGGTGACACAAGCCGCATAACAACCGGTGTCCGCACTTCGGGGGGAAGCCCCAGGCTCCCGTCGTCGCCGAGTTGGCGGGCGAGAATGCGGTTTTGCCGAATACGGCGTCCTTCACGGCTTGGGCGAGGGCGGCCTGTGTGGTCGCTGGGATCCCGATTCTGTTGAGGTGGAAGATCACATGGAGTGCGATCACCGCGCGTAGACCTCGGGTGAGTCCGCCGGTTTCGCGCAGAGTCCGGACTGCTCGGCCTGCCTCGCTGAACGCGGTGAGCCAGTCGCCCGGGATAGTGTCCGCGCGGGCCGTGCCGAGCAGGAGGTGGCGGACGTCGCCTACGAAGGAGGCCCACGCCTGAGGGGCAGGGGCAGGCGGCTGAAGTCCGTTGCGCTGTTCGGCGATCCTGGCCCAGACGTCACCCTGCTCGTTCCAGTCCAGACCTGCGGCCCGCATGAGTGCGGTGCACAGCACGAGCGAGTGTTCGCGCCGGTCGGCGGGGTTGTTGTCGAGGTAGGAGAGCAGGTGGCGGCTGTCGCGGTGCCACAGGATGTGGGCGGCGTCCATGCTGACCTGGCCGCCGAAGGCGTGGACCTCGGGTTCGTAGATGTCGTCGGTCCAGGCGACACCGGCGGTGAGTAGCGGGTGCACCGGGTCATGGCCGCCGGTCTCCTCGGCGAGGAGGTAGCGGACGCGCCAGGCACCCTTGCGGATCCACCACCAGGAGGTGATGAGGCCGTCGGCCTCGGCCGCAGGCAGGACCCCGGCGAGGTGGCGGATGGCGTGGTGCTCGCGCTGTTGCCGGTCCCCGGGGTAGGCGATGTTCACCTGCCGCCAGGGGGTCTCGTAGAGGGCCTCGTCCACGAGCAGGTCCTTTCGCAGGGTCAGCAGAGCAGGAGGCAGGCGTCCCACGATGTCGTCGAGGTGCCGGCGACGGCCAGGGTGGCGCCGGCCGCCCCGTCGAGGAACCCGGCGGGCTCGTCGACCGCCGCGGTGGCGTGCTGGTGCAGGTGCCGCAGCAGCGTGAGCGGTATCGGGGTGAGAGCGTTGGCGGCGATCCGATGCCCGGCCGCCAAGAGGCCGGCGGTGCCGTGGCACAGGCTCCGGTCGATCAGCCGGGTCGTCTGGGAGGGGTCATTCACGCAGTTGGTGAACGCAGCTTCGGCGTTGTGCTGCCGGGTGGTATCGCCGAGAGCGCGGGCGGCGAGCTGCTGAGCGCGGGCGATGCCGGGCGTGCCGTAGCACCAGGACGGTCTCAGCGGGCCCCACTGGCTCGGCTCGGCGCGGCGCAAGTCGTCGAGCGTGATGATCTGCGGCCACCAGGCACTGCCACTGGTGTGCTGCTCCCAGGTGTCCAGCCACCGGCAGATGCGCTGGATGGCCTCGGTGTGCCCGTCGACGGTGATCCCGTCGCTCATCGCGAGCGCGAGGAGTGCGAGCGGTCCGGTGATGCCGTGGGCGATCCCGTGGTTGCTGTGACCTCCTACCGGCGGCGGCTGCCGGTAGTTGGGGCCGGTCGTGCACCACCAGCCGGGAAGCCCACTGATGGGCTCGGTGAGCCGGACAAGGTAGTCCAGCACGTCGCGGAGTAGATCGACGTTGCCGATGCGGCGCAGAGCGACGCCGAGTCCGGTCAGCCCGCGGATCAGGTCGAACTCGGCGTAGTGCGGCGGCGGGTGGTGTTGGTCGATGCGGCGGTGGGCGGCCTCCAGCCGGCGGCGTGTCACCGTCGCGGTCCCGGCGGCGGCGACGGCCCGTGCCTGGGCGAGGCTGGGATGGTCGTACCCGGCGAGGACGAAGGCGAGGGCGGGAGCGCCGTAGTGGAGGCTGGCGCCGCCGGTGATGCTGACGCCACCGGCGACAGCCTCCTCGAGCGCCTGATACGCCGCCTCTCCGGGGTCACCACCGGCGACCAGCAGGCGCAAGAACCCGATGGTCAAGAACAACGTCGCGAGCGAGACCAAGAGCCCGACCAGCCACTTGGTGATGCTGTTGATGACCGTGGGCAGGTCCTTGGGCCCCGTTCCCACGGCCGCCGCGTACGCGTCGATCGCCGGAACCAGCAGCATCACAGCGACCGTCATCGGCACGACGGCGACGGCGGGCAGCGCGATCGAAAGCCACGCGATGAGCTTTCGAGCGGGGCGTTTCATGAGGTGTCCCCCTCCCGGCCGGGAGACTCCGGGTCCCGCATCGGCTCGGGCCCGCGGGCGTCCGCGGAAATGCCCACCGTGTTGCTGGATTGCTTATGCGGGTGGGGGAGGCGGTGCGCGGGGCCGCAGAAGGCTCCTTTCTCATCGGGAATGGATTGTTCGGATGTGCCGTCCGGGGGAATGGATCGGCCCCGCACACCAGGCTCAGGGTTTTGTTCCCCCGCTTGTTGAAGACCGGAAATCGCGGCGGGAGGGGACAGGCGTTGTTCCACATCGCCCGAAGCCATCGCGGCGGTCAACCGGGCCTCACCGCGCTGACGCGCTTTACGCGCCGCTTCATAACCGACGCCGAGTTCGGCGGCGGCCTGCTTGAGGGTGAGGTTCTCCAGGCGGCTGCGGCCGATCAGCTCGGCCTGCACCGGTGACAGCACGCCCTTGGCCACCGCGTCGAACAAGATCAGGTCCGGGTGCCCCCACGGCGGAGGCGGAGGCTGAGACTCCAGCGGCGGCAACGGCATCGCCGGGATGCCGTCGCGGGTGTAGCGGGCTTTGATCCCGGCCCGGTACGCCATCCACCGCAGCCGGGTGACGACGCCGGCACGGTCCAGATCGATCCGGACCAGTCCTTCGAGGAAACCGGTCAACACGGCCGAGTGAATGTCGGTGGCATCGCCGCGGTAGCCCTCGGACAACTCGGTGGCCATCTTCCGCAGCGCGGGCATCGCCACCCCGGCCGCACCGACGACCCAGGAGGGGCCTTGCGTACGGGCGGCGTGGACCAGGTGCCGCCAGGCCGCGTCCCGGCACGCCCGACCGGTCGCCAAATGACAAAGGATCGACCGCAGTTCATCCAGCCGGATCACCCTGCGCGGCAACCCGTACCCGATCGTCTTGCCATCAACGGACAGCGGATCCGGGCCCGTGGTCAACGCTCGGAAGGACGTGACGATCATTCCCAGCGGCGAGGACGCATCAACGCGGGCGCGACGCCGACGCCGCGTACGCCGCTGGCTACGCGGACGGGGCGCCGTCGGCTTCGCGGGGTGGGGTGAGCGTTCGGTACCGGCCATCACCGGCTCCCTTTCTGGTCGCGGACAACTGCGATCCAGAAAGCCAGGCCGCCTAGGCAGTTCATGGGCACACCGCTGGAGCTGCGTGCCTACCGGCCGTCTGCCCAGGATCCGCCCAAGTACGGCACCTGCCGACGACCGTGCCGAGCCGAAAGACCTCGCAAGTGCCGCCGTGCCTACGTGGTGCCCAGGGCTGAATCTGAGCGTGCCTACGGCACGACGCAGGCCGGATGAGAACGTGCCCAACAACGTGCTCGGGACGACATCGGTGTGCCTATGGAGTGCCCACGGCTGAGAAAGGGATGTCCACCGAGATGTCCGGGTGGACACGAGCGTGGCTAAGGCGGGCGCTGGAAAACGCCGGTGACGTCCCAGCTTGTGGTGTAAGAGATCGGGCTCCTCGGCGTGGTGGCCACGCGCCAAGGAGCCACCGTGTGATGGTCGGCAAGACCCACGCCAATGGTTCTCGCGAAAGGGACACATCACACGATGGCTCTGGACCAGTCTGCCCTGCTGGAGGTCTTGGATGCGCTCAAAGGCGCTGATGTCGAAGACCGGATCCGTCAGGCGGCCACCACGATCTACCAGGCTCTGATCGAGGCGGAGCTGACCTCGGTGATCGGTGCTGCACCGCATGAGCGCACCGAGGCCAGAACCGGTTTGCGGAACGGGCACCGGCCCAAGACGATCACCACCACCGCGGGTGATCTGCAGTTGCAGATCCCCAAGCTGCGGGCCGGGTCGTTCTTCCCCTCCCTGCTGGAACGCCGCCGGCGGGTCGACCAGTCACTGTTCGCCGTGATCATGGAGGCCTACCTGCACGGCACCTCCACCCGCAAGGTCGATGACCTGGTCAAAGCGTTGGGTGCCGACACCGGCATCTCCAAATCCGAAGTGAGCAGGATCTGCGCCGAGCTCGACGTCGAGGTCGCGGCGTTCCGCGACCGGTCGTTGGCCGATCAGCCGTTCCGCTACGTGTTCTTGGACGCGACCTACTGCAAGGCCCGGGTCGACCATCGGGTGGTCTCCCAAGCCGTCGTGGTCGCGACCGGCGTGGCCGCCGACGGACGCCGCGAAGTCCTCGGCTTCGACGTCGGCGACAGCGAAGACGGCGCGTTTTGGACCGCGTTCCTGCGCACCTTGAAGACCCGCGGGCTGCACGGAGTGCAGCTGGTCATCAGCGACGCCCACGCCGGCCTCAAAACCGCGATCCAGGCCGTGCTGCTCGGCGCGGCCTGGCAACGCTGCCGGGTTCACTTCCTGCGCAACGTCTTGGCCCAGGTCCCCAAAGGCCACGCCGAGATGGTCGCCGCTGCGATCCGCACCATCTTCGCCCAGCCCGACCCTGATCACGTCCGTGAGCAACTCACCACCATCGCCGGCATGCTCGGCCGTCAGCTCCCCAAGGTCGAGACCATGCTCACCGAGGCGGCCGATGACGTGACCGCCTTCGCCGACTTCCCCCTCTCCCACTGGAAGAAGATCTGGTCCACCAACCCGCTGGAGCGAGTGAACAAAGAGATCAAACGCCGCACCGACGTCGTCGGTGTCTTCCCCAACCCCGCCGCCCTGCTCCGCCTGGCCGGCTCGGTGCTGGTCGAAACCCACGACGAATGGCAGGTCACCGACCGCCGCTACCTATCCGAAAGCTCCATGGCCCTGCTCGACCAGCCCGCAAAAGCCAGCAAGGAGGTGGAAACACCCGCACTGCTCACGGCATGATCAGCATTACTCGCTGACCCGCACACGGTGACGATCACTTACACCACCACGCGGGACGCCACCGGAACGCCCACGGTGGACTTCGATGGTGTCGGCAGATGTTCCTGAGACGGTCGGCTTGCCGGCGGGTGGACACTGGCGTGCCTACGGCGTGCCCAGAGTGGACGAACACGCGCCGCGCGAGGCGCTCAACCGGACATGAGCGTGTCTACGGTGGACGCTGGCGGAGAGCGACTTGTCTAACGCCGTGGTCGACTTGCCTGCCGGTGGACATCCACGGCCTACGGGTTGCCTACGGGTTGCTTAAGTACTTGCCTCAGCGTCCACCAGAGCGAAGCTGGACGTGCACAAGTTTGCGGTCCCGTATAGGGACAGGACGGCGCGGTGTGCCCTGTGGGTCGTCGGTCAGCTGTGACCAGTGGGTCCGGCGAACAGCGCCGCCTTGGCCTGAATCGCACTGGTGATGCGCTGCAGCTGGGTTCGGACGATATCCAGGTGCCAGGCGGCCTCGTCCTCCTCATCGCGGAACAACAAGTCCATCGCGATCAGCCAGTCGCCGATCACCTTACGCAACACCTGTCTGGCTTCACGGTCCATCGGTAGATCGGCCAGGATGGTGAACGCGCGGGTAAGACCGCTCCATACCTCAGCCCGGTACAGCTCTTCGCCGTGAAGCAGGGGAACCTCGATCCGCAGCGGCAACCGGGACGACCACTCCTCGATCGTCGAGTACAGGTCGATCAATCGCATCATTGCCGCATGATGACGTTGCGCGTGATTCTTCTCCATGCCCGGATTCCTTTACGCGGTTTACTAAGTGGTTGGGAAGATCGCCGATGAAATGGTGCCGGTCGGTGTATGGCATCGGAAACCATGTGAAATAGCAAGCCGTCGATGCTGCTTCGCGAAAGCTGAAAAGCTGATTGAGAAGACGCCCCACCGCTGGGCGTCGTAGATGCCGAACTGGAGTAGGGGACGCCGACGGGCACCCGTTCTGCAGCGAGAGTCGGCACGCGCTCAAGCACCTATTGAAAGACCGGTACAGACATCCCGATGACGGCCCTGGCTCTTCTCGACCGGGAAGGCGAGCCGCGCGGCCTCACCGTGCCCAAAAGGTGCCGATCACCTGCCTACGCACCTCTTCGGCGTGCCCAAGCCCTGCCGACCCGGTGCCCACGCGTGTGCCTAAGGAATGCCTAGCCCGCGAGGTTTTGTTGGGAGCGTGCCGTACGCGAGGGGTGGATGCGCAGAAGCACCCACCATGCCCCAGGACCAGAACCACGACGACAAGCACGAGCACGAGGCTCGGCCGTGCCCTCAGCCCGACCCCGAGCACCAGGCCGCAGACCTGGCACGGCACGGCAGTCCGAGCCGAAACCGCGCCCATGACCCGGACCATGCTGCGGCAGCCTCGGACAAGGTCGAACCGTTGCCATTGTCGGTGTGGGTGTGCGCGCAGCGCCCCGCCGTCTGGCAGCGCCGCGGCCGGTACCTGCCCGTTGCCACCGCTAACCCGGCCAAGATGCTGCCCGCGCTCGCGGCCACCGCGATCGCTAGCTACACCAAGCCTGGCGATCTGGTGCTGGACCCGATGTGCGGGATCGGAACCACGCTCGTCGAAGCCGTCCACCTGGATCGGACCGCGATCGGGATCGAGTGCGAAGCCCGCTGGGCGAACCTGGCCCGCGCCAACCTCGACCTCGCCCGCGACCACGGCGCGCCCGGGACCGGCGCCGTCATCACCGGCGATGCCCGCAACGCCAGCGCCCTCATGACCGATCCCCACGTCGTGGGGAACGTCGCGTTGCTGCTGACCTCACCGCCGTACGGGCAGAGCACCCACGGGCAGGTCCGCTCCAGCCGCGAAACCGGCCACACCAGCGTCCGTAAATACGACTACGCCTACGGCAAGAATCGCAGCAACCTCGCCCGCGGCAGCCATGACCGGCTCCTGTCCGGCTTCACCGACATCCTGCTCGGATGTGTGCCGTTGCTGCGGCCGGGTGGCATCGTCGCGATCACCACCCGCCCGTTTCGCCGCCACGGCCACCTCATCGACTTCCCCAACCAGGTCTGGGCCGCCGCCCAAAACGCCGGCCTGGAACCACTCCAGCGCCTCGTCGCCCTGCTATGCGGCATCAAAGCCGACCATCTGGTCACCCGCGCGAGCTTCTTTGCGATGCACGAAACCCGCAAAGCCCGCGCCGCCGGCGTTCCCCTCCACGTCAACGCCCACGAAGAAGTGCTCATCCTCCGACGCCCACCCGGACCCCAGCTGCCTGTGGCCGACGGCGAGCCCACGAGGTCGGCGGAGAACCAATGATCTGGCAGCAGACCTGCTCTTCCGGCCGGGCCGGTAACCACACAACCCGCCCCGCCCGCTGCGGTCTCGGCGGCCGGAAGCCTCTGGAGGACGTCCCTCGAGCGGCGGACGGACCGCATGCCTTCGCGTTCAACCTTCCGCTGGCCGGCTGCCGCATCCGGTGGTATCCGCGTCCGTTGCGGTGCGGGTCGATGGCGAGTGGTTCCGGGGGGCCGGGCCAGCGGATTCGCCTTGATCCCACCGCTGGAGGTGTGGCTCGATTCCGCCGGTGAGCGCCATGCCCGGCGTACCTGGCTGCCACGACTGCCGTCACCGAGCGGCATCGGGTCTACCGAAGCGGTGGGTTCGGCGGGGGGCGGAGATGAAGGCGGGGTTGTCGCTGGCCGAGATACGGCGGCTGCCCGCCGTGGTGGACCTGGTCACCGCAGGACAGGCGCTCGGCCTGGGCCGCACCAAGACCTACGCCCTCGCCCGGACCGGCGACTTCCCCTGCCGGGTGATCCGGGTCGGCAAGAGCTACCTGGTGCCCACCGCCGAGCTGCTGTCCCTGCTGGGCCTCCCACCCGCTGGCACGCCGCGCGAGCCCGACGACCGGCCGGACACCAGCGCGGGACCGGTCGCCAAGGAGTGAAGCGATGGCGAAGGGACGAACCTTCAAACGCTGCGGCTGCCGCACCACCGACGGGGCACGGCTCGGCGGGAACTGCCCCAAACTCAAACGCCGCAACGGCTGGAACCCCCACCACGGGACCTGGCACTACCAACTCGAACTCCCACCCACCAGCGACGGGAAACGGCGGGCACCGCTACGCCGGGGCGGCTTCACCGACCAAACAGCCGCCCAAGCCGACATGGACGCCGCTCGTGAGCTGCTGGCCCTCGCCGGAGAGGACAAGGCACTGGCCGTACGGATCGCCGACATCATCACCACCACGGTCAAGGACACCGGCAAGCTCCCGCAAACGAGCGAGATCCGGCGCCGGGTCCGCACCGGCCAAGAACTCGACCAGCAACGCACCGTCACCGACTGGCTGAACACCTGGCTGGCCGGCAAACAACAACTCCGCGACAGCAGCACCGCCGCCTACGCCTCCCACATCCGCCTGTACTTCAACCCCGTCATCGGACACATCCGGCTGGACCGGCTGCAGGTCTCCCACGTGCTGGAGGTGTTCGAAGCGATCGACGAACTCAACGACACCATCGAGACCGCCCGCCAGACCGGTGACCCGGCGATCCGCGCCAAAGTCAAAGGACGACGACCGGTAGGCCCGGCGACCAAACACCGGATCCGCGCCACCCTGCGCTCGGCGCTGAACACCGCGATCAAACAACGGCTGATCGACTTCAACCCCGCCGCCGTCATCGAGTTGCCCCCGGCCAGACGCCCCAAAGCGCTCGTCTGGACAGACGAGCGCATCGACGAGTGGCGGCAAGCCCGCCAGGCGTATGTGGAGGAGATCCGGCGGCGCAAGCAGATCCTGGCCGCCCGCAGCCCGCACGGCGCCAAGCTCGGCACCGCCGTCACCGCACTGGACTCCTATATCGGCACACCCCGGCCGTCCCCGGTGATGGTGTGGACCCCGAAGCAGACCCAGCGGTTCCTCGACCGCGCCGAACACCACCGGCTGTATGCGCTCTTCCACCTCGTCGCATTCCGCGGGCTGCGCCGTGGCGAAGCATGCGGGCTGCGCCGGCCCGAACTGGACGTGATGAACCGGGTGGCGACGGTGCGGTGGCAGATCGTCCAGATCGGCGCCACCACCACACAAGGCCCTCCCAAATCCGACGCCGGAGACCGCCAGATCGCCCTGGACCGCCGCACCGTCAACGTCCTGCTCGTACACCAGGCGCGGCAGAACAACGAACGCCTCGCCGCCGGCGAACACTGGGCCGACACCGGCTTCGTGTTCACCACGCAGACTGGGCAGCCGCTGCACCCAGCGGAGGTGACCGAGCAGTTCCATTGGCTGTGCATGGAAGCCGACCTGCCACCGATCCGCCTCCACGACCTCCGCCACGGCGCCGCCACCCTTCTGCTGGCCGCCGGACACGACATGAAAATGGTCCAAGAAACCCTCGGCCTGTCCTCCATCACCATTGCCGCCGACACCTACACCTCCGTCCTGCCCGAGCTGGCCCGTCAAGCCGCCGAAGACGTCGCCGCCCTCCTGCCACCCGCTCCCGGCCGTCGTGCGATCGGCCACGGACGTAAAGTCAGCCCGTAATTCATGCCGCACTCGCCATGCCGCTCGCCGAGGCTGACAGCGGGCACGACGCGACCTGCACCGGACTGGGCATATCTGGGGTGTGGGCGGTAGGACGCAGCGCCGCCCTGACCAATCGGTTCAGCTTTTTCGTCGTAGACAGGAGGTGGAGCTGGATTCGACAGCCGCTTTAACTTCCTGCTCCTCCTTCGCCGCGGTCCCTCGCCGGGTGACGCGTTGTCGGCCTCGATGCGCCCGACTGTGCCGCTGTCTCCGCGAAGATGAGGACCGGCTTGGCCATCAATTCACAGGCGTTTTAGCGTCAGCGGTAGCAGCTTAAGGAACAAAGCGCTGGTGGCCAGGTTGGTTAGTCGTGGGCTTGGAGCCAGTTGAGGATTTTGGTGTGGATGCCGTCGATTTTGAGGATGGCGCTGGCGTGGCCGCTGCCGGTGACGACGGTGAGGGTGCAGGAGACGTTTTTGGCCTTCATCGCGGTGCAGAGATCGCTGGAGTGGGTTGAGGGGACGAAGTCGCCTTGGGAGTGGAGGAGGTACATGGGGGCGTCGGCGGTTGAGGCGTGGTTTTTTACGACGGCGTCGCTCCAGCGGTTCCAGCAGGTGGTGTCGGTTTTGGTGGGGTAGCAGCGGGCGAGCAGGGTGGAGTTGTCGCGGAGTTTCTGCTTCGAGGCGCTGGCCCTGGATTTTTGGCCGTCGCCGTAGGCGCGGTAGGGGGAGGCGACGGGGGAGAGGGCGACGACACCTTTGACGTATTTGGTGCCGGTGCCGTAGGTGCCCACGGCGGTAGCGATCTGTCCGCCGGCCGAGGACCCGAGCAGCAGGACGCGGTTCGGGTCGCTGCTGAACTGGGTGGCGTGAGCCTTGATCCAGGCGATGGCGTTGAGGGCGTCGGTGCGCTGGGCGGTCCAGCCGGATTGGGCGTTGAGGCGGTAGTTGATGGAGAAGACGGCGTAGCCGCGTTCGGCGTACCACTGGCTGGTGGCGACCCAGCTGGATTTGTCGTCTTCGTACCAGTAGCCCCCGTGGATGATGACCAAGGCTGGCTGCTTTTTCCCCGGGACGTAGTAGGCGTCGAGTTGTTGCTTGGGGTCGGTGCCGTAGGAGTAGGTGCCCGTGGTCACGGTGACGACGGCCGAGCGCAGGGTGTTCTCATCGGCCGGTGGTGGGGGAACCGGGTCATCCTCGTACGGGGCCGTGGTGATCGGGTGAGCGGTGGTCCGCGGGGTCGGTATGTCCTGCGGGGGCGGGTTCCCGTCGTCCTGTACGGGCGGGGTGAAGTGGGCGCGGGCTTTGAGCCAGATGACCAGGGCGTTTTTGAGGGTGGTGGTCAACAGCGGGCCGCCGGAGGAACTGCCGGAGGTGACGTTGACGGTGATGTCGGTGGGGTTGGCGCCCTTGGCGATTTCGGCGTCGCGCAGGTCGGTGGAGTGTGCGGCCGGGATGGGGTCGCCGGTGGAGTGGGTCAGGTACATGGGGGCGTCGTCGGCGCCGGAGGCATGGGTTTTGACGACGGAGTCGTTCCAGCGCGCCCAGCAGGTGGTGTCGGCCTTGTCGGGGTAGCAGCGGTTGAGGATGACGGTTTCGTCGCGGATCTTGCGGCGGGTCGCGGTGGCGCTGGTGGTGGGGGCTTGGGTCCAGGCGCGGTAGGGGGAGTTGATGGGCGACAGGCCCACGGCGGCGTCGACCTGGTCGCGTCCGGCGCCGTAGGTGGCCAGGCTGGTGGCCAGTTGCCCGCCGGCCTGGGAGCCGAGGACGGCGACGTGGGCGGGGTCGGCGTCGAAGTCGTCGGCGTGGGTTTTGATCCAGGTGAGGGCGGCGAGGGCGTCGTCGCGGGGGCCGGGCCAGGCCACATCGGTGTTGTAGCGGTAATCGGCGGAGAAGACGGCGAACCCGTGGTCGGCGAAGTAGCGCGCGGTGGAGGCCCAGTCGGTCTTGCTGCCGGAGTTGAAGTAGCCGCCGTGCAGGATGAGCAGTGCTGGCCGGGGGGTGTCGGAGTCGTACCAGTAGGCGTCGATGCCCTGGCGGGTGGCGCTGCCATAGGTGTAGGCGGCTTCGTGCCGGGTGGCGGCGTGGGAGCCGGAGGTGACGGCCGCGACCGCGGTCGCGGCGGCGAGTAGCACCAGCCCAGGCCGGGTCAACCATCTGCGCACGTGACATCCCCTTTGAGGCCGTCGTACGCGCGATCACCCGGCGTACCGGAGGTAAGAACCGCCAGATCTTGACAAGAAAGATGACCCTCAGCAAGGTGATACAAATCACACGAGATCGTGGAACTGGTAACAATTTCGCCTTCGGGTGCCCTTGGCTTGGATGGTGACGCTCACGGGTGGGTGGTGTCGGCCCGGCGCATTATGTGATCACCGCAGGTTGCGGGTCATGCCAGCTTCGGTGTGACGGAGCGCATTGAGAGAAGACGCTTGCGCTGCCTGCCCGGTTTACATGCTTGTGTGGCTTTCTCTGGCCAGTCGGCGGCTGCGGCGGCGGGTTGTGCCTCTGTACGAGGTTCGTGCCGCTTGTTACTTTCCGTCCGTTTGTTTTACTTCATGCTTACTTTCTGTGGAGGCGGACGTGACCCGCTGGCGTCGTCCCGATGGCTCCTACCGCCCCGGCGGGAAACCGTTTCGCAGGCTACGGGCCGGCCTGGTCGCCACGGCCCTCGCCGCGGCACTGACCTCCACGATCGCTTCGACGGTCCCGGCGCAGGCCGCCTCCGGGTCTGATGATTCGTCTGTACGGGCGGGGGAGTCGGCGGCGCTGAAGCAGGCACGCGCCACGGATGAGCCGGTCGAGGTCGCCTCGCTGCGGGGGGAGACCCGTGAGGTGTACGCCCAGCCGGACGGCACGTTCGAAGCGGTCGAACACCTGCGCCCGGTCCGCATCCGGCAGGGCGGCAAGTGGGTCGACATCGATACGACCTTGCACAAGCACGACGACGGCACGGTAAGCCCGGCCGCCTCCACCGTGGACCTGACGTTCTCCGGCGGCGGCACCGGTCCGATGGCCACGATGGTCAAGGCCGGCCGCAAACTGTCCTTCTCCTGGCCCGGCAGCCTGCCTGCGCCGGAGTTGTCGGGGGCGACCGCGACGTACAAGGACGTCATCGACGGCGTGGACCTGCAACTGAACGCCGACACCGACGGGTTCTCCGACCTGTTGGTCGTCAAGACCCGCGAAGCCGCCCAAGACCCCAAACTCGCCCAGTTGAAGTTCACCACCGCCGCGGCCGGGGTGAGCCTGGCCGAGGATGAGGCCGGCGGGCTCAAGGCGACCGATGCCGGCGGCGGCGGTGTGGTCTTCGAGGCACCCCAACCGATGATGTGGGACTCGGCCACCGGTACGGCCGCTCCCAACGCCACCAAGTCGATGGCCGCAGCAGCCGGTGATCTCGCGGACGGGGACGAAGGGTCTTCCCACCGCGCGCCGATCGACGTCGATGTCTCCTCGAACGCGGTGACCTTGACGCCGGACCAGACGATGCTGACCGACCCGGACACGACGTTCCCGGTCTACATCGACCCGGTGTACAAGACGGTGAAGGACTCGGCCTGGCTGATGGTCTCCAGCGGCGGCTGGAAAGACTACGACTTCTCTGGCGATGAGGGCATGGGCTACTGCCCGTACGACTACACGACGTCGTGTGGGTCCCACCACATAAAGCGGTTGTTCTACCGGATGCCAACCAGCGGTTTCGGCGGCAAGACGATCCTGTCGGCCGAGTTCCAGGTCAAGGAGACCTTCGCGCCGAGTTGTGAGACCCGCACCGTTCAGCTGTGGAAGACCAAGGCCTTCGGCACGTCCTCGACGTGGGATTCCACCAGCGATAACTGGCTGGAGCACCTGGACTCCCAGGACACCGCCAAGGGCTATTCCGGCTGCCCGGCCGGCGACGTGATCTTGGATGCGACGCAGGGGATGAAGGAGGCCGCTGCCGGCGGCTGGTCCACCTTGACGCTTGGGCTGAAGGCGGCGACCGAGGACTCCCAGCTCGCGTGGAAACGGTTCGCTGACGACGCTTACCTGCGGGTGCACTACAACACCCCGCCTCCGCAGCCGAAGATGACCAACCTGACCTCCTCACCGGGCGGCGCGTGCAAGGGCCCGAGCAGTCCGGCCAAGGTGAATATGCCGCCCAAGGCCTACGCGGTACTGACCGACCCGGACACCGAGGACGCGGGCAAGGTCCGCGGCCAGTTTCAGGCGGCCTGGGACGACGGGACCGGCTGGGCCCAGCGATGGACATCGGACCTGACCAGCGCCAAGGCCAGCGGCTCGACGTTCACGATGACGCTGCCCTCGACCATTCCGGAGAACACGGTCATCGAGTGGCACGTGCGCGCCTATGACGGCACGAGCTACAGCCCGTGGAGCTATGCGGGGAACGCCACCGGCTGCTACTTCCTCTACGACCACACCGTTCCGGCCGCCCCGACGATCACCTCCAACGCCACCGACGGATACCCCGAATCCAACCCCGACGATGAGAACGACCCGTGGTACGACGGGGTCGGCCGCTACGGCAAATTCACCCTCACGCCTGCCGATTCGGACGTGACGAAGTACCAGTGGGGCGTCAACGAAGACCCCTCATCCGCACACGAGACCGTCACGACGGCAGGTGCGCCGGTCACCATCGATGTGATGCCCCAGACCGCGGGCCCGAACTGGCTGAGCGTCAAGGCGATCGACGCCAGCGGGAACGCCAGCGCCACAGCGACCTACTACTTCCGAGTCAAGGCCGGCGCAGACGCCGAAGCGACCTACGCACTCGACGAACCGATCGACTCTACCCAGATCAAGGACACCGGTGGCGGTAACGCGGCGGACGTCCACGGCGGGGTGACCCTCGGCGTCGACGGGATCACCAAGACCGGCATGGAACTGAACGGCACAGACGGGTATGCCGCCACCTCCAGCCCGCTCCTGGACACGACCAAAAGCTTCGCGGTCTCGGCGTGGGCGCGGCTGACGGCGACCAAACCCGGCCACGCGGGCATCATCGCCACCCAGGCGGGCGCGCAGAAGAGCGGATTCGAGCTGTATTACTCCTCGGCGTTGGACCGGTGGGCGTTCAACCGGTACGCCAGCGACACCGCCGACGCGACGATCGTCCGCGCCACCCCATCGACGGCTCCTCAGGGAGGGGAGTGGACGTACCTGCTCGGCGTCTACGACGCGGTCGCCAAGACCCTCAGCCTCTATGTCAACGGCACGCTAGCCCAGACCGTCGCTTACACCACGCCATGGAACGCCACCGGCGGACTACAGATCGGTGCCGGCTCCTACGGCGCTGTGCCGGGCAGCTTCTTCTCCGGCGATGTGGACGACGTACGGGTCTTCGATCGGGTCGTCACCGCTCAAGAGGCACGGGACCTGTTCACCCAGCGGCCGGTCGTGGGTGCCCGGTGGAAGCTGAATGACGCGGCCGCGGCTGTTCGCCCGGCGACGGCGTACTGGAAGCTGGACGAGGCGGCAGGCGCGGCTCGCGCCGAGGACACGATGGGTACCTACCCTGCGGGCGCCCATGGCGGGGTCACGTTCGGCGCCACCGGCAAGGCCGGCAAGGCGGTTCAGCTGAACGGCTCGACGGGATATCTGGCGACCTCAGGACCGGTGGTCGACACCACGAAGAGCTTCAGCGTCTCCGCCTGGGCGAAGATGACCGCCAAGTCCGCGACACCGGTCGTGGTGAGCCAGGAGGGCAGTGAGGGGTCGGCGTTCGCGCTGTATTACTCCAGCAACTACGACCGCTGGATCTTCAACATGCAGACCCCCGACACCGACACCCCCACCTACATCCGAGCCCAGTCCACGCAACCACCAACGCTGAACACCTGGACGCATCTGGCCGGTGTCTATGACGCGGACACCCAGCAGATCCGTCTGTACGTGGACGGGAAGTTGCAGCAGACCGTCGACCAGCCGAACACCTGGGCCTCCACCGGCCCGCTCGACCTGGGACGTTTTAAGTCCAAGGGCGCCTACACCAGCTACTTCAACGGCAGCCTCGACGACGTGCGTGTCTTCGACCAGCCGATCAACGATTCCGAAGCGGCCCAGCTCGCTGGAGGAGCGCCGACTTCGGTCATCACCAGCGCCGACGACACCGTCTACGGCCACCATGTCACGCTGTTCGGTAACGCCTTCGTCGACCAGGGCGCGGGATGGATCGGTAGTCCGCCGGGCGGCCTGGTGCTCGATGGTGATGGCGACTACGCCGCCGCCGCGGGCCCGGTGGTGCGTACCGATCAGAGTTTCACCGTAGGCGGCTGGGTCGAGACCGCGGGACGGCCGACCCGGGATGCGGCGGCCTTCAGCCAGGAAGGCGACGTCAACAGCGGGTTCACCCTCCGCTACCACCCTGACGCCGCCGATCCAGGCGCGGGGGGCTATCAGATCGACATGCCGGACAAGGATGCCACCGGCGCGACGCACCAAGTGGCCGAGAACAGGAGCTTCCAGTCCGATGGCAGCGGCTGGGACCACGTGGCCATCGTTTACGACGCCTTCGCCGATGAGATGCGCCTGTACGTCAACGGAAATTTGATGGAGACCGATGACGGCCTCGTGTCCTTCCGCAAGAACACACTCGCGTTCAACGCGGTGCAGGCCTTCCAAATCGGTCGTTCCAAGACCGACGGCGCCTACGGCGAGTACTGGCCTGGCGTGATCGATGACGTATGGGCGTTCAACGGCGTCCTTGATGACGATCAGATCGCGAAACTGTCCGGCGGTCTGGAGTACCCGACCAACGACCTGTGAGCCCGGCATACCAGCAGGCTCTTCGACTTCTTCCCTCTACCGGCGGCGCGCAGGACGCGGCGGTCGTTCCCCCCGGAGGACATGGTGAGAAAGCGAGCGGCGACGTCGCGATACGAACTGGGTCGCATCAGACGGTCGGTGGCGCTGGTGGTGACGGTGTTGCTGGCCGGCGTGCTCGCACCGGCGTTCCCGGCCCAGGCCGCTGACGGGGGCCGGCCGGCCGTTCAGCGGTCGGCCAAGCCGGCCAAGGGCCACCGGGTGAAGGCCAAGCCGCGTACGCCTGACCCGGCCACGCGGCGTCAGCTACCGCCGAAGACGAAGTGGCCGAAGGCCGCCGAAGCGGAGGTGACGCTGCCCGATGCCACGGTGTCGGCGAACGCCGTCTCATCTTCACCCAAGCCCGTGGCCGCCGTCCGTGCGGGGAAGTTGCCGGTGTGGGTAGGTGCGCCCGGCAAGGAGGCCAAGACGACGCGGTCCGCTCAGCCGGTGCAAATCCCGCGGCAGGTCAAGGTGCGCGTCCTTGACCACGCTACCGCCCGCCGCACCGGAGTCGATGGCCTGCTGTTGACCGTGGCGCGTACCGACGGCGACCAGACCGCCGGTCGCCTCGGCATCCAGGTCGACTACTCCGGTTTCGTCAACGCCTTCGGCGGCTCCTACGGTTCACGGTTGAGTTTGGTCCAGCTGCCCGCCTGCGCGCTGACGACGCCGAAGCGTTCCAACTGCCGGCAGGCGACGCCCGTTCCGACCCGCAACGACGGCGAGGCCAAAACACTCTCCGCCGCCGTGAACGTCGCCCCGGCGGCGTCCGGGGCAACCGTGCTGGCGGCGGCGGCCGGATCGTCGAGCGACAAGGGCGACTACAAGGCGACGTCGCTGTCTGCATCGGCGACCTGGCAGGTCGGCACGCAGACCGGCGACTTCAGCTGGTCCTACCCCCTGCGCGTGCCGCCGGTGCCCGGGGGCCTGGCCCCGAAACTGGCCATCAGCTATGACTCCGGCGGCGTGGACGGGCGGACGTCGAACACCAACAACCAGCCGTCCTGGCTCGGTGAGGGCTTCGACCTGTGGTCGGGCTACATCGAGCGCCGCTACAAGGCGTGCTCCGACGACGGCGCACCGAAGGATGAGTTCGGCAACGAACCCGGCGACCAGTGCTGGGGCTACGACAACGCCACCATGAGTTTCAATGGCAAAGCCGGAGAGCTCATCCCCACCGGGGACGGCACGTGGCGGATGAAGGACGACGACGGCACCCGGATCCAGAAGCTCACCGGTGCCGACAACGGCGACAACGACGGCGAGTACTGGAAAGTCACGACCACCGACGGCACCCAGTACTTCTTCGGCCGCGACCATGTTGCCACCGGCAAGGCCGCGACCCGCTCGACCTGGACGGTGCCGGTCTTCGGCGACGACGACAACGAGCCGTGCCACAAGGACACCGGCTTCGCCGACTCCTGGTGCCAGCAGGCCTGGCGCTGGAACCTGGACTATGTCGTCGACCCACACGGCGATGCCGCCGTCTACTACTACACGCCCGAGACGAACCGCTACGCGCGTGACCTGAAAGCCTCCAACAGCACCAGTTACACCCGTGGCGGCTACCTGGATCACATCGAGTACGGCCTGCGCTCGGACAACCTCACCGCCAAACCGTCGGCTCTGGTGAACTTCGGTGTCTCAGAGCGCTGCGTCCCCGACGCGAACTTCAACTGCGACCCGGACCAGATCGGCTCCCACCCCGATTACTGGTGGGACGTGCCGTGGGACCAGAACTGTGCCGACGGCACCGACTGCGAGGACACCGACCTCAACACCATCATGGGGTCGCCGACGTTCTGGTCGCGTAAACGCCTTACCAGCGTCACGACGCAAATCCTCAACCCCAACGGTTCGGGCACCTATCTCGATGTCGACTCCTGGGCGATGACCCAGGACTGGGGGCTGGCCGACGTCGACCGTGACCTGCTGCTCGAGTCCATCACCCACACCGGGTCCTACAAGGGACTCACCACGACGCCGAACACTCCGGTCGCCCTGCCGTCGGTCACCTTCAACCACGTACAACTCGAGAACCGGGTGGACAAGCTCGGCGACGACATCGGCCCGTACGTGAAATACCGGCTCGGCACGATCTACGACGAGTCCGGCGGGCAAATCGACGTCAACTACTCCAAACCCGAATGCACCACCGACGCACTCCCGACACCGGAGACCAACACCAAACGCTGCTTCCCGACCTACTGGATCCCACCGGACGGAACCAAAGACCCGAAGATCGACTGGTTCCACAAGTACGTCGTCACCCAGGTCATCCAGACCGACCGGACCGGCCACGCCCCCGACATGGTCACCAACTACGACTACCAGGGCGGCGCCGCCTGGCACTACGACGACGATGACGGGCTGACCAAGGAGAAGTACAAGACCTGGTCACAATGGCGCGGCTACGCCACCGTCAGCGTGCAGTCCGGCGGCGACAACGACATGCGGACCCAGACCGATCACCAGTACTTCCGCGGCATGGACGGCGACCGCCTCAACAAAGACGGCGGGACCAAGGATGTCACCGTCTCTGACGGAGAAGGAGGCACCTACCCCGACACCGACGCCCGCCAGGGGTTCGAGTTCAAGACCACCGCCTACCTCAGCCCGGGCGGTGCCATCACCTCCAAGACCATCAACACCGTCTGGACACACGAGACCGCCCGGCGGGTCCGTTCCTGGGGCACCACCACCGCCAACCTCACCGGCACCGCCAGCACCCGAACCCTGACCGCCCTGGAAGGCGGTACCTGGCGAGAGACGCTCGTCAAAAACACTTTCGAGGACACCGTCGGCCTGTTGACCCAGACCGACGACGAGGGCGACACCTCGACCGCCGACGATGACCGGTGCAGCCAGACTGAGTACGCGACCGATGCGACCGCCTGGATGTGGACCTACACCAGCCGGGTGGAGACGGTCGCGGTCAAGTGCGGCGACCCGGTTGAGCGACCCCGGCAGGTCATCTCCGACGTGCGGTCTTACTACGACGACGGCGCCTTCGACGCCGCCCCGTCCAAGGGAGACCTCACCAAGGTCGAGAAGATCACCGACTACAACGGCACCACGCCGGTGTACCTCACCGATACGACCACGACCTACGACGCCTACGGCCGGCCGAAAGCCGTGACCGATGTCGCCGGCCACACGACCACGACGACCTACACCCCGGCGACGGGCCTGCCGACCTCCGCCACGGTGACCGGACCGCCGGCCACCCCCGGCGACTCTTCCACCGCGCTGTCGACCAGTAGCACACTGGATCCCGCCTGGAACCTGCCGACTTCGCAGACCGACGCGGGCGGAAAGACCACCCAACTGGAGTACGACGCGCTCGGCCGGCTGATCCGGGTCTGGCTGCCCAACACCACCAAGGCGGCGGGCAACGTCCCCAACATCGCCTACGCCTACACCGTCACCAAGGACGCGCCCGTCGCGGTGCAGACCAAGACGATCCGGCCCGACAGCAGCCAGCTCACCAGCTACCAGATCTACGACGGATTCCTACGGCCACGGCAGACCCAGAACGCCGGCCCCAACGGGACCCGGCTGATCAGCGACACGTTCTACGACTCCCAGGGCAAGACCGCGCGGGCGTATGCGGCCTATCAGGCCGACGGCGCTCCGGACACGACGCTCTTTGGCCTCGACACCCCCGGGAACGTCGAGACCCAGACCGCCTACCAGTACGACGGGCTTGGCCGCGTCACCACCGAAACCCTTCTCACCGGCGGCGGCTCGGGCACCGAGAAATGGCACACCACCACCAGCTACTCCGGAGACCGCGTCACCGTCGACCCGCCGGACGGCGGCACACCCACCACGACCATCACGAACGCTCGAGGCCAGACCACCGAAGTACGCCAGTACAAGGCCGGCAGCCCCACGGGTGATTTCGACGCGACCAAGTACACCTACACCCCCGCGGGCAAGCTCAAGACGGTCACCGACACCGCGGGCAACACCTGGACCCACACCTATGACCTGCGGGGCCGCGAGTACCAGACGGACGACCCGGACAAGGGCACCACGAAGACCACCTTCAACGACCTGGACCAGGTGACCTCGACCGAGGACGCCCGTGGCAAAAAGATCTTCTACGTCTACGACCCGATCGGCCGTAAGACCGAGGAACACGCGGACTCACTGACCGGCCCGCTGCTGACCAAGTGGACCTACGACACGGCGCGGAAGGGACAACTGGCCAGCACGACCCGCTACATCGGCGGGGCGAGCTACGTCGCCACGATCAACCTCTACGACAACCTCAACCAGCCGCTCCGCACGACGTACACCGTCCCGTCGGTAACCGGGGAAGAGGGGCTCGCGGGCAGCTACCTCTACATCAACAGTTACAACCTCGACGAGAGCCTCAGAACGGCGAGCTTCCCCGCCGTCGCCCAGGCCGCCGGTATGCCGGGCGAGACGGTCTCCTACAAGTACGACGAACTGGGCCGCCCGACCACCACGACCGGCAACACCCCGCTCGTCACCAACACGCAGTACTCGCCCACCGGCCGGCTCCAGCAGCTCGAACTGTCCTCCACCGGCGCGAAGCACACCTGGCTGAGCTATGCCTATGAGTACGGCACCCAGCGGCTCGCCGAGTCGCGTACGGAACGGGAGAACATCGCCGGCGTCGACCGGGACGCCACCTACTCCTACTACGACGCCGGGAACGTCAAGAGCATCACCGACACCTCCCGAGCCGGCACCGACACCCAGTGCTTCACCTACGACTACCTCCAGCGCCTCACCGAGGCTTGGACACCAACCGGCGGGTGCACCGGCGCACCGGACAAGACCCTCCTCGGCGGACCTGCGCCGTACTGGACGAGCTACGCCTACGACTCCACCGGAAACCGCACCAGCGAGACCCAGCACGGCGTCGGCGCCATGGCCGCCGACACGACACGGACCTACCACTACCCCGACCCAGGCCAGGGCCAGCACCGCCTGAGCTCGGTGACCCAGACCGGCTCCGCCGGCAGCCGTACCGACACCTACGACTATGACGCCGCGGGCGACACGACCACCCGCGACATCGGAAGCGCGGGCCAGACTCTCGCCTGGGACACCGAGGGGCACCTGGCCACCACGACCGACAGCACCGGCACCACCACCTACGCCTACGATGCCGGCGGCACCCGGCTCCTGCGCCGCGATCCCACCAGCACGACCCTGTACCTGCCGGACATGGAACTCCGGTTGGACAAGACCACCAACACGGTCTACGGCACCCGCTACTACAGCCACGGCGGCACGCTCGTGGCCGTAAGGACCGCGAGCGGCATCGAGTTCCAATCCGCCGATCCGCACGGCAGCGCGGAACTATCGGTCAATGGTTCGACGCAGGCGCTCGCGCAGCGAAGGTTCGGGCCTTTCGGTCAGTTCCGCGGCTCGCCCACGGGCATCTGGCCAACGGACAAGGGTTTCGTCGGCGGGACCATCGACCCGTCCGGCCTGACCAACCTAGGCGCCCGCCAGTACGACCCCGATACCGGCCGGTTCGTCTCCGCCGATCCGCTCATGGACCTGACCGATCCGCAATCGTGGAACGGTTACGCCTACGCCGACAACAACCCCGTCAACAGCAGCGACCCGTCCGGAGAGATGGTGGACTGCGCCACCGGACACGGCGGTTGCGGCACCACCGGGAACGCCGGAGGGTCCAAGACCCCTGGCAATTGCGACAACGGGCAATGTGACAACTTCGGTATGCAGTCCAGCAACCGAGAAATCATCGCCCAACCCGGCAACCACTTCCCCTGGAAACCCGAACCACCCCGGTGTGACTTCAGTTGCTTCGCTCGCAATTTCACCAACGGCGCCATTGACGGAGGCCTGCGCGCGGCGGCGGGCCTTGGCCTCCAGGTGTCCGGTGGACAGGTGGGCCTTGACGGTGCCTGTGCTCTCTTGTCGATTAAAGCCCTCTGCGGGAATCCGGCAGACCATATCCATGTCCCGCTGGGCGGCGACGTCGACGATCCAGGCTACAAGCTTGGTGTTGGGGCTGGAGAATACGCCCTACCGCTCCTTATCCCCGGTGCGGGAGAGGAAGCCGACGCCGCGCAAGGCGGACGGGTACTCCCTCGGCTCGCGAGAGCGCTCAGAAGGAGGTGCAATAGCTTCGTCGCCGGGACGAAGGTCCTGCTCGCAAACGGCAAATATAAGGCAATCGAGGACGTCAAGGCCGGCGACAAGGTTCTTGCCACCGATCCGGAGACCGGCAAGACGGGCCCGGAACCTGTCATCGCCTCCTTCGGCGGCACCAAGTACAAAAATCTGATCAAAATCACCGTCGACACCGACGGTAAACGCGGGCACAAGACCGGCGTTATAATCGCCACCGAACACCACAAATTCTGGAACCCCACCACCCGCACCTGGGTCCGGGCCGACCACCTCACCGATCGAGCGACACTCCGCACCGCGAGTGGCGAAGCCATCCGCGTCATCGCGACCATCCGGTACCCAGGCCACCCGGTCGTACGCGATCTCACCATCGCGCACACCCACACCTTCTATGTAGAGGCAGGCGCCGCGCCCGTTCTCGTCCACAACTGTGGCCGACAGGTAAGGTACGGGAGCACTGACCTTAGTCTGGAAACCTTGGATGCGCGGGTTCGTGACGGCGCAAAGAGTGCGAACACGTATGCTGCTGCTCGGTACGAAGATTCGGCCGGTGGACTCCGTACGTTGGTGGTGAACTCTGACGCGTCCGGACATGCAGAGAAGAACATGGTGGCTCGACTGGGCGAACTTGGAGTTTCACCTTCCGCCGTGCGAGAATTGTACGTTGAATATCAACCGTGCGGCAGGTGTGCCGATAGCTGGATACCAAGGTTCGAAAACGCCGATATCACCTGGAGTTTCGAGTGGAACGCTGACCAGGTGGTGCAGGCTGCGGCGCGCAAAGCCCGTGCTGCGGCAATCGGCGAACTGTGGGGAAGGTAACTTTCGGTGAATCAGCACCACGAATGGGATTATGGAACAGCCGATTACCCTCAAGCGGGAGAGGAGGGGATCGCATTTTGGGCGAGAAATTATTTGCTGGATCGGAAAATTCCTGCGAGATTCTTCTACTATTTCACGGCTACAGATACTTTGGTGCCGGTCGGTGGGCTAATCTGCTTCGGGCTCACTCGAGACCAGGATATGGTCTGCCTGGAAAAGGTGGATTCATCTGTATGGGAAGTATCCTCTAGGTCAGACGGTGCTCATTCTCTAATAAATTCAAACCTCGATGCGTTCTTGGAAATAATGGCAATATGTGAAGAAGTAATATCCGGTCACGAACGTGTGAATGATGACGAGCAAGAATTGGAAGAAGAGTTCATCGAACGCTGGATCGAGACATCGAATGACCTTCGGGGGCGGATAGCGATAATTGACCCTCCGTCGCTCTTTGATGGAAGTTATTGGTCTGATTTTTTGAGTGATGTGGCAAACGGTGACTATGAGTAACGGCGAGCTATTGCAGGTGTCCGTTCGATCCTCATCTTAGCGTTTGTATCGTGTGTCGTAGGTTGCACGGGACAATGGGACGCCAGCCGGTTTCGAACGTAACGGCCGGCATGCGGAACTCGCGGCCTGTCAGCCGCAAGCGGTTATCGGCGGTCTTGTTCTCCTCGGTGGGTGCTCGTATGTTGTGGTGCATCTCGGCGTAGGGCGGCGTGATAGGGTATGGGAGCCGATGGGGTCACGGACGAAGCATTGTTGACCGGAACTAAGAGCACCCATTCGATACCTGAGTAGCAGACTCTTAATTCGCGGATTCGTGGTTCAAGTCTCTGGCAGCGCACCCGTTCTGAACTGGGCATTCTCGACAATACGTAAAATGCCTAGCGTTCGTTCTGAGGTGGTTCCAAGGTCGTAAGTTGCTCGGTGGGTGTTCGAAAGCCATGATCTTGTCGCCTGTGGTTGTTGGCCCCCCTGCAGATGATGCACCGTGGCGATTGCGGACGCTTTGAAACGGGACGCGTCAACGCCGATCTGCCAGTTCATAGTCGCCCAGCCGGCCCCGCCAGACGTAGGAGTGACCGCAACAGTTGGCTCGCCTCGACTGCCACTTTGTTCCCGCCAGCCACTTTTACAGGGTAGTCAGGACAATCTCGCTGATGGACTGTCGTTCGTCGTTACCAGAAATGCTCGCGCGGTCGGCGCCCAGAGCACCAGCCCATCCGCCACGCGGCGCGTTAACCCTTGGTGCCGCAGCCATCCCGCAATGGTCGCCACGATGGTGCAAATTCGGATCCGATGAGGGAAGCGACGCAAGTGGGAACGGGGCTGACCTGAGATTCAAAGCCCGCAGGGACCTGCCAGGGTCGGCACGCCGCTGCGGGACTTGCGGGCGGTCAGGCCGCCTGCGGCTTCGCCTCCGTCTCTCCCTCCTCGACCGGGTTCGGGATGTCCCGGACCCACATGCGGCGCTCGCCGTTGACGCGGACCACCTCGACGCCTCCAGGAGCTCTCCGACCTCCAGTTCGCCCCGGTTGAGGTCGGACCGGACCTCCTCGGACATCTGCGTGCAGCATTACCGTTGGCCCGTCGGCCAGCCGGACCAAGGCGTAGCCGCCCGACCTGCCGTTCTCGGGGACCGTTCGGACCACCTCGGCGTCGTGTCGCTCGCCCCCGCGCGGGAGGCCGGCCGTCGCAGAGCGGGACGGGCGGCGGTCGTCGGGCTCGGAATGGCGGTCGCCCGAGCCGATCGGGCGGAGCTGGATCTTGCGTACCTCGACGTCCATGCGGACGACCCCGACCCGCACTTCGGTGCCGATGCCGGCGGGCGGCAGGAGTTTCTCCGGGATGAGGCCGCGCACGCCATGGCCAACGTGGACGAACGCGTCCAGACCTTCCACGATGTTGACGACCCGGCCGGTGAAGATGTGCCCCTCCGGGAACTCCTTCACGAGCAGGTGCCAGGGGTTGGCCTGGCCGGCCAGCAGCGTGTACCGCGTGTAGCCGTCGACCGTCTCGAACGCTCCGTGGAGCACCTGGCCGATGGTGAACAGATGGGTCATGTCGCGACGATCCGGCCCCACTCCACGTCGGCGGCCCCCAGCACGCCCAGCCGACCCTGGTCGGCCTCGACCACGACATGCTCGCGCGTCCGGCTGACGACCCGGGCGGTGGCCGGACGGACGCTGGTGGTCTACACCGGTACGAGCTTGCGCTCGGCCATCGTCTCGCCGCGTAGGATCTGCAGGCGGCTCCGCAACTCGTCTTCCATCCGCTTCGTGTCCTTCCAGAGGGGCGTGTACGAGATGTACCGCAGCCCCGGTATGTCGGAGGGCATGTCGTTCTTGCACTGGGTGAGCGGAATGATCTTCTTGCCGAGCAGGTACGCCCACGCGAACTCGATCACCGCGTTCCGGTTGGACCCCGTGAGGTCGACGAGGACGATCCCGCCCTCCCGCAGGCCGCACCACACGCTCTCCAGCACCGTCTCACCGCCGTAGAGGGAGTCGGCCCGGACAACCCTCATCCCGAGGCCCTCGACGACCGGAACGTAGTGGTCGGAAACCCCTCTAGCGTGGTCGGTGTGATGGGGTCCGACCAGCGAGGCGAGTGCCGCCGATCCGCGGCGGTCGCGTTCGTAGGCCTGGCAGGGCTGTCGCCGTGTCGGCGGCCAGGCGGCGCAGGAGCACCACAGGCGTCCTCCAGTACCTGGTTCGTGCCCAGCGCGAGGCAGCGGGAGGCGTCGCGTGGGCCGCGTCCCCACCGGCACGCACCGCCCCCCGACTCGCACCTCCAAGTCCACGCCCCGTTCCCTGCAGGATTTCGGACACACAAGCTGTCGCGATGACCCGGCTTTGCTGACCACGATGTCGGGGATGATGGGTGCTCCGTGGGTGCTCGTACGTCGCGGTACGTGCCGTCAGGAAGCGACACGATCCGGCCGCCGAACCAACGGAGTCACGTCCGAACCGGCACAACACGACAGCGAGAATACCGATCTGACATGAGAGCAGCGGACTCTTAATCCGCGGGTTAGTGCCGGTGGTATGTGGTGGTCGGTGGACATTGGCCGATCCGGCCTTGAGCTTCTCCCGTTCGCCGGACGCTCGTACGTCAGAAACAGTGGGGATGCTGCGGTCGAAGCGATGCGGCCAAGGGCGTACGCCCGCAGGTGGCTGGTCTGGCCGGTCGTGTAGCCGGTGGTCGCCACGCGAGTCTGGACCGGGCCGAGGAGTGGCTGGCCGGGCGGTTCGAGGAGGTTCTGGAGGTCGGCGGGCCACTGTGCCGCAAGGCGACCTCACGTTGATCTTCGATGGGGTCGGTGTGTCACAGAGTGATCGCAATCTGTGCTCCGAACTCGCCGCAAGCCTGAACCGCCTGGAGGGCCGGTTCGGCGAGGCCGGCGCCGCGGTGGAGCGCGCGCACCTCAAGCTCGACCGGATCCATCGTGACCTCGGCTTCGTGGCTGCACACCGCCCGGCAGGCTTCGGCCGGCTCCGGCCGAGGGCCGATCAGGAGCGCCCTCAGCGGTGGTGACCTCGAGAACGCCGTGCAGGCCGGCATAGTCCACGGTGCTATTACCGTCGGCGTCCAACCCCAGTCGGGTCCCGCACCTTCCAGGCTGGTGGGAGTACCTCTCGCCTAGCAGCGCACGACCCGTTCGACCGCGAGGCCCACCGGCCCGTCGAACCAAGCACGCGAGCGAGGAACTGGGAGCGCCCCCGGCGTACGTGTTCGCGCGAGCACGACGCCCGTCTCGAGCAGATCGTCCGCGAGGCCGTTGCAGGCAGCAACCGGATCGCCGTACTGGCGGGCGGACCGACAAGGGGGTGCCGATCGGGTGCCTATGAAATGCCCGGGCTCACCCCGCCTGAACCTGCAGGTGCCCGGACCCCATATCAAACGGCACAGCCCGCCGCACAGCGCGCGGGACGCTGGGGCGGGGGAACAGGTGACTGTGTTCCCTTCTCTAACAGCTCCTGCCCGAACCCCATGGCGGTGCGCGCTCAACAAGACCATCACCGGCCACGGCCGCGTCGATCTCTCTGCATCGACGAACTGGGATACATGGAACTCGACAAACGCGGCGGCTGACCTGCTCTTCCAGGTCCTCACCGAACGCGAGGAAAAGGCCAGCGTCGCCATCGCCTCCAACGAAGGCTTCGGCGGCTGGACCAAGACCTTCACCGAACCCCGCCTCTGCGCCGCCATCGTCGACCGGCTCACCTTCAACGCCACCATCATCGAAACCGGCACCGACTCCTGCCGACTCGCCCAGACCCGTGCCCGGCAAGCCGTCGAACACGCAACCAGCTGAACAACTGATCTACATCGGCGATGATCGTTCGGGCTACTTTGCAGCTTCGGTGCTGGAGCCGCCTGAGTGGGGTGCCCTCTGACCGAAAGGGAATTCAGAGGAGTCGGCAGGCGACAGCAGAGGGCCAGCGACGGTCGTAACCCCCAGTCGGCCCGAGAACTGATCGGGTGGCCTGACCCGTTCGATCAGCCCGGCTGATGGTCGCTCTCCGGCCGCGATCGCGGCAACGTACTCGTTGGCTTGGGTCATACTCACGCTGGGAGCACATCGCCTGAGGAGCCGGATGGCCGCGACCCGGCCCTCCTGTTCCAACGCTTCACGAATCTCGGTCGCGAACGGGAGGCCGCAGTGAGGATCGGCCTCAGCGGCTCCGGTTGGTTTGATGCGCTGTTCGTAGTCCTCTTCCCAGAGCCCGCAGACGTAGTCGGTGATCGGGATGTGGTGGATGCTTCCATCGTGGTGGTCGACCAGATAGGGACCACCGCCGGCGAGCGCGCCGCTGGTGTTGCCACTGCGAAGGTAGGCCTCCGACTGCGATCCGATGATCCAGCCGAAGCGGTGCTCGGTGACCATACTGATCGCGAGAGTGATCGGCTGGCCGCGCTCCGCGAACTCCCGCTCCTCGGCGCGGAGTAGTCCTTCGACCAAGCGCACGGCGCGGTCTTTGTCGATCACCCATCCATCATCGATGAAGCCAAGACCAGCGGCCACCCGATTTCTTGATCACCTTGCTTGACGACACGATCCTCTCGCAGAGGTGGGGCCACTTGTCGTTCACCGAACACCCGCCGAAGATCACTAAAGTGAGGTGATCTCAGTGAAATCGATTCGGTCAGTAACGCGGCTCTTTGCCAGCGTGCTAGAGCTTTGCCACGTGGTGCCAGATTCCGGCGCGGTTGTGGGCTTTGACACTGGTGGTGGTGTCCTGGACACCTGCGCGCGTGGCAGCATCGTCTCGTGATCACTCGCGTTGAAGAGGGCGAAGCTGTGGTTCAGGGAGATGAAGTGGTCAGGGCCCTGCTGACGGCCATGGCGACCTTGGAGGATCTCGTCGAGGTAGGGCATGACTCGCAATCGGCGTTGAGCACCCTGGAAGACATCGCCTATGAGCTCGGCAGGATGGATTCAAGTAAGCGCCAGCAGTTCATCGAGGTGCTAGAGCGCGTCGCCGCGGAAGAGCCGGGCCGGGCCGTCTGGATCCGAGGTATTCCAGATGCACTGGGCCTTGATCGTTGAGTCCTGAGGACCGAAGGTCACGCGGCTTCAGGGATGGGGCGTCCGTCCCATCGGATGCCCTTTTCACCGCGGACACGGGCCTGCTCGCGGCGTTGAGCGGCCAGCACGTCGGGATGGCGGGCGTTCCTGCTGCGCCAGCGCAGACAATAACGCGCCTTCACGGGCACAGACAGCGCCATCCGGGTAGACACGCGGATGGATCACTCATCCGGAACAGGCGTGGAGCCCCCGATAGAAGAGGTCTCACCACAAGAACAACCTTCTGCGGAAAGCTCCACGTCACCTATCGAGCCACGCTCGATGTCTCCCGTGAACTCACGCGCCATGTCGCCCGGCTGTTGTGGGCCGAACGCCGCCGACGCGCCACACCCAAGGGCAGCAGGGCGTTGACCTGCTTCTGGCAGGCCGTCCTGGTCCTGCGATGGTTCCGCGACCGCACCGACCCGACCGCCCTGGGACGTGATCACGACATCTCGCGGGTAACCGCCTACCGCTACATCGACGAAGTCATCGAGGTACTCGCCGGCCAAGCGGTCGACCTGCACGAGGCACTCCAACGCGCCAAGAACAACGGCCTGTCGCACCTGATCACCGACGGCACGATCATCGAGTCCGACCGGTGTGCCGAGACGACGATGAGCCTCAAAGACGAGGCGATCGATCTTTGGTATTCCGGAAAGGCGCACACCCACGGCGGGAACGTGCTTCGCCGCTTTACGGGCGATGACGGCGGCGTCATATTCGACTTCTCCGCTCATGCCATGCCGCGGGGGTCGATGAGCATCAGGCCGCTATGTCCGATGAGGATGTCGCCTGGTGAGGCGTTGATGTGACAGAGGCCTCGTCGCCGCCGGTGCGGAGGTCTTTGAGGACGGCCAGGGCGTTCCGGCGCTGGTGCGGCGGTGCGATGCTCGTGTTCGGTGCGCGGTCGGCCGGCTCGTTGTCGTCAAGCCGACCTTGTAGCCAGTCGGTGATCGAGGGCGTCGGGCACCGGACTGGTTGGCCGACCATCGACTGGAGCATGGCGGCCATGGCGGTCGGCCCATCCGAGGTAGGGCGGCCGTCGGTTAGGTGGTCGCGGTCCATGTTGGTCCACGTTGAGCATGTAGTTAATCCATAATTCTCCAGCCTGTTGACGAACCCGGAGAGGGATATGAATTAATCCGGACCCCCTCCGGATTAATTCTCCGGCCTGTTGACAAAAATCGGAGAGATTCGCATGCTGGGCTCAGCGTCATTCAGAGACGCCTCGCCGGCGCCGCTTGGCATGAATACGAATATAGATCTCCTGTTCGAGCTATTGCGCGATGCTGCGCGCGCCGGTACCGGCGTCCAGAACGACGAAGGTGGGTGCGATTGGTGAGCACCGATCCCCAGAACGGGCCGCCCATCGGCCGACGGGCGCTGCTGGCCGGTGCGGTCGGCCTCGCCGGTGCGGCCGGGTTCGCCGGCGCGGCGGCGCCGGCCGCGGCCGCGACCGCGGACGGCGCGGCGAGCGGCCGTTATCCGTCGAACTGGCCCGACCTTGAGCCCTACGGTCTCGCGGACACCCGCATGGATCTGTGGCCGAGAAAGGACAACTCCTTCGTCCTGCCGCTCGAGCTGCGCCCGCGCGACGAAGAGCTCGGCCGGGTCTGGATACGCGACGCGTACGTCAACTGCTTCAAAATCGCGGGCCGCCGCCCGCTCTACGTCGCCACCGGCACCACCCGCGTACCCGGCCTGGAGACGGCTGGCCCCTGGAACGACGGGATCTTCATGTGGACGGCAAACTCTCTGCGCGGTCCGTGGCGTTTGGCCGACACGACCGGCATCCGGCCCGGCGCCGAGAAGGGCAAGGTCTGGTCTCCGGAGTTCGCCGGCGAGAACCGGCCCGGGCGCACGGTCGTCGCCCCGTGGCAGGAGTACTGGTACGACGACCGGTTCGGCAAGCGCGGCAACGTCTGGGCGCCGGAGGTGCACTACTTCCGGGACACCTGGTACATCGTCGCGTGCATGGGCGATCGCGCGCACAAAGTCGGCTCGTTCCTGCTGGTGAGCGAGGGCGGGCTCGAGGGCCCGTACCGGCTCATCGAGGGTAACCTCGACAAGCCCTTCGGCGATGCGCTGCCCGACGCGCCGTACATCGATCCCGGGGCGCGTTTTCACATCGACGGCAGCATGTACACCGAGGGCGACGACGCCTGGCTGGTGCTGCACAACAATGTGTACGCCCGGTTCCGGGACGACATGGAGGACATCGTCCCGACGACGAATCTCCCGGTGTTCCAGCAGCAGCCTTACACCCCTGAGCCCTACCTGGAGGGCGCGTACGTCTTCAAGCACGGCGGCAAGTACTACCTGCTGCAGGCCGCGTGGGACCGCACCTCGACGGCCGCGGGCGGCAGCACCCGCTACGCCTACGACACGGACGCCCCCGGCCGGACGCAATACCACTATGACGCGATCGCCGCCGTCGCCGACCATTTCGAGGGCCCGTACTCCCGCCGCTGGACCCTGGGCGTGGGCGCCGGCCACAACAACATCTTCGCGGACGTCGACGGCCGGCTGTGGGCGACCTTCTTCCGCAACCCGAACTTCGGCTACTGGGCCGACCCGGCACGCATCGCCGACGCTGCGGTGCCAGGCGTCGTCCGCCTGGAATGGACCGGCCCACAGGGCAACCGCCTGTACGTCAAACGTGAGAGCCGAGGCCGTGCCGTCAGCGAGTGAGGGCCCAAGGCGAGGGGATCTCTCCGTACGGAGCGTCAGCCCACCCAGCGCACCCGCTGGTTGATCCGCGTCCCCGCCCGGCTGCTCCGCCCGCGTACTTCTACTGGAAAGGGGCACTGTGACCTGCCCGACCGCTCCGAACATCATTTTCGCAATGTCCGATCAGGTCCGCGCCGACTTCACCAAAGGCATGGGCTTCGAACTCGACACGATGCCCTTTCTCGACTCCATCGCCGCCCAAGGGACCCGCTTCCGCCGCGCGTACACCACCGCCCCTGCCTGCGTCCCGGCGCGCACCAGCCTGCTTACCGGCAGATGGCCCAGCACCCACCGCATACGGCAGAACTCCAACACCGACCCGCAGCTGGTGTCGCGCGGCGACGACCTGCTCGATGTGCTGCGCGGCGCCCACTACCAGCTGTTCTACGCCGGTAAGACGCACATGTACCGAAACAAGGCGGCGGACTACGACGCCTTCTCCCAGTACGGGCACACGATGGCGCCGGATACCACCGACGAGCAGCGCGCCTTCACTGCCTATCTGAACTCCATCGACATGGGCCCGACGACCGAACCCACCCCGTTCCCGGCGGAGCAGCAGTACCCGTACCGGATCGTCTCCGACGCCATCCAACAGATAGACGCTCGGGACCCCGACAGGCCGTTCTTCGCCTTCGTCTCCACGCCTGAACCGCACAACCCGTACCAGGTGTCGGAGCCGTACTTCTCGATGTTCGCCGAGGACAAGATCCCCAACCGCATCTCCGGCCCCGCGGCCGCGGAGGCCAAAGGCGGCGCCTACAAGTGGCTACGCGACCTGGTGGAGGAGAAGCGGCCCGGCTACGACGACATCTGGCGCCGCTACCGTGCCACCTACTGCGGCATGCTCCGCCTCATCGACGACCAGTGGCGTCGGCTCGTCGACCACCTGAAGGCGCAGGGACTGTATGACAACACCCTGCTGATCTTCCTCGCCGACCACGGCGACTACACCGCCGAATACGGCCTGCAACGCAAGGGCGCCGGCATCCCCGAGGTCTTGGCGCACATCCCCATGATCGTGCACGGCTGCGGAATCAAGGCCCAGGACAATAAGGAGGACTTCGTCTCGATCGCCGACATCCTGCCCACCGTGTGCGAGGCGATCGGCCGCCCCATCCCCCTGGGGGTCCAGGGCCGCAGTCTGTGGCAGATCCTCACCGGCTCCGACTACCCGGCCGCGGAGTTCGCCGACATCGTCACCGAGCGCGGCTACGGAGGCGTCCCCTATCCCGACGACGCCCGGCCACCGCTGCACTTCCCCTACGAAGGCACCAGGTACGACGAGCTGAACAGCGTGACCCAAAGCGGCTCGTCGCGCATGATCCGGCACGACCACTACAAGCTCTACGAGCATGTCGCGGACGCCGGTGAGCTGTACGACCTCGACAAGGACCCGATGGAGCTGCACAACCGCTGGGACGATCCGAGCCTGCGTAAGATCAAGGCCGATCTCATGCAGCGACTCCAGCGATGGTCGGTCCGGCTCACCGACGACCTGCCGAAGGGGCAGTACAACGCCAAGCTCGCTCCGCACAACTGGTATCGGACCTCGGAGGAGGACGGAGCATGACGGGACCGACCCGCCGCAGCGACGGCCACCGGCAGCCTCCCCCGTCGCGCCGTACGGTCCTGCGCGGCGCCGCCGCCATCACCCTGGCCACGGCAGCCGCCGCAGCCACCGCCGGAACCGCTTCCGCGGCCGGCGCCAGCCCTTCCTCCACGGTCGTCGACTACCCGGGCGCGCAGTGGCTGCCCGCCGACCCCGCCAACTACCGCACCGCGCGGCGCCCTCGCAGCCATCCGATCGACTATGTGGTCATCCACGTCACGCAGGAGCACTTCGACGACGCCGTCGCCGTCTTCCAGAACCCCGCCCGGAAGACCTCCGCCCACTACGTGGTCCGCTCGGCCGACGGCCACATCGGCCAGTGTGTCCGGGAGAAGGACATCGCCTGGCACGCCAATGATCCCGACTACGACAACCGCAGCATCGGCATCACACACGAGGGTTGGGTCAATTCCACCGCCTGGTTCACCGAGGAGATGTACGCCGCGTCCGCGGCGCTCACCGCGGCCGTGTGCGCGCGCCATGCGATTCCACTGAACCGTACCCACATCTTGGGTCACCACGAGGTGTCCAGCGCCACCCACACCGACCCCGGAGCCAACTGGGACTGGGACCACTATCTCGAACTGGTGCGCAAGGTGAGAACCCACAGGTGAAACGCACCCTCCGAGGGGTGGTTGGCGGCCCGGCGGGTGGCGTCTCCGGGTTCGGCGAGCAACCAGGGCGCGACCGACCAGTCCGGGTAGAGCGCGGACATGCCTGGGACGTCGGTGTCCTCCTCCAGGTCGCCGACGAGGAATCCGCGGTCGAGTAGGCCGCGCCAGCAGTCGATGACCGTGCGGGCCCCGGTAGGGGAGGGGCGCGTCCACGTGTGGCGAACAACTCGTGGGCGTGGATGCGCAGTGGCAGGGTGTACTGCTGAATCTCAGCCCAGAGCAGGGGCAGCCCGATCATGCGGGCGGTGTGGATGCGGTGGGTGCCGCTGGAGCCGCGTTCGTAGAGCGGGCCGGCTGGGCCGGGCACGCGAATCACGTCGAGCGGTTCGCCGTCGAAATTCCACGCCTTGAGCACCGCCTGGGAGTCGCCGCCGAGTAGGGCTCTGGTCAGAATTTCGGGCGTGTTGGGCCGGTGGTTCTTGAAGTCGTTCCAGGCATTGCCGCCGCTGGCGACGGACGCGGCGGCGACCTTCGTCGGATCGATCCAGCCGGTGGTCACCGTTACGCCCAGGTAGGCGGTCTCGTCACGTTCGCCGCGCCCGCCGTGGACCAGCTCCCCGAGAGGGGTAGCGAGAGGTTCGTCGGCATTGAGCCGCCGGGCTGCGTCGGCGAGCATCTCCGCGGTCCGGTCGGCGGGCCAGCGGCCGGCGAACCCGGAGGTCACCTCCGCGAAGGCTATCCGGTCGTCCGCGGGCTGGTGATCCCACGCATGCCGAGCGTTGATGACCGCGCGTTCGGTGATGTCGGAACGATTGCCAGGATGGCCGGGCCGATATCCGCGCTCGGGCAGACGCCGCGGTGGTCTGGGGGTTCGGCGTTCCAGTCGATGGCGAGCGGGCGGCTTGCCGGCACGCTCCACAGTCGGAGCATGTCCGGTACGGCTTCGGGCACCGCGGACAGTAGAGCCGGGTCAGGGTGATCGTGTCGGCGTGGAAGAAATCGCAGGCCAGAATCCCGGATGCCTGAGCGCCCCAACTCGGTCCGGACCGTCGTGGAGCGGGATCGATGCCGGCCTTGTGCAGGATTCTCCAGACAGTGGCCGTACCCACGCTATGACCCATGGCGGCCAGGGGCATCGCCATACTCAAGGAGCTGCTGGCCCTCGTCCGCCCCAAGCCCGACAAGGGCGACAGCGAGGACAAGACGCCGCCGTCCGCAGCAGAAATCCTTGACCACATCAAGGCCTCCCTAGAAAAGGGCGTCGAACCAGGGTCCGCGAAGTACACCGCCCTCGCGGAGCGGATCAAGCTCCTGCGGGACCGGATCATCCAGAACGCCCAGGACGCCTTGGAGTTCCTGTCCGAAGCACTCCGAATCGCTCGCGCCATCGTGGACGCCGAGAAACACCCCGACGAGGCCGTCGTCGTGTTGGACGACGACCACGTAGGTGTCCTGTCGCGGATCATCCACGACCACGCACCGCCCGGACTCACAATCACGGAGAGGAACCTGGCCGAGAAGATCGACCAGGTAGTCACCCGCACCCTCGCCCGGTCATGGGACAACGCCGACGCTCGCAACCGAGGCGTCCGTCGCGCCACCGCCGCCGTCTTCCGCCGGTACATGCTGAAACCGGTGGGGGAACCGTATGACTCCACCGTCGCCTACATCGAAGCCCACTACCTCGTGGACTGACGTCCTTGAGGTAGTGGTTACCAGCAGAAGCAACTAGTGGAGGCCCGGGTTATCCCGGAGCCTCCACATGTGCGGTCGGATCGTGTCCGAGGCCGGAGTTAAACCAATTTCCCACCATCGTCATCCCTCTCGGGTATGTCCCTCTCGATGTCGCCTCGCTGGTCGACGGGCCGGAGGCGTAAGGGATCATGGCGAATCCTCAGTCCGGCTGGGCGATCGGTCTATACGACTCTCAGTGTGGTGGTGTTGGCTGGGATCGCGGCGAGCCTGGCGGCGAACGTGGCCGTCGCTGAGCCTTCGGCGGTTGGCCGGCTGATCGCCGCCTGGCCAAGCTGTGCTCTGATCGGCTCGTACGAGCTCTGGGTGCGCCAGGTCAGGCACGCTGCCGCCCGGAAGACGCCGCGTGCGCAGGTGCCTGATACGAGCCCCGCGGCGAACGAGGTCGGGTCATACGTGCCTCATACGAGGCTGACCAGCGACTTGCGTGGGGGTCGCTCCATACACCGCGGGTCGAGGCTGCGATGCGTGGAGTCCCACGACATCTGTTCGTCCCCGACGCCGCGGTCGAGAAGGCCTATGCTCACGACGGCGTCATCACCCACCCGGGGGCAGACGGCCGACCTCGCAGCATGGCTTCCGCGCCGGGAATCGTCGCGCAGGTGCTTGAGCAACTCGACGTGCAGCCGGGCCACCGCGTCCTGGAGATCGGGGCGGGGACGGGCTACAACGCTGCGCTCCTTGCGCATCTGGTGGGCCCGGACGGGCACGTCACGACTATCGATATCGATGGAGACGTCGTCGAACGGCAGGATCGTGGTGCCGCTGCGGGTGCGTGGGCTGACGCGTTCGGTCGCACTCGAACGCGGGAATGGCTTCTGGCGGAGTCGATCCATGATCTACTGCGGGTTCATTCCGATGCGAGGCGCCGGGTACTGCCCCGAGTCAACCGTCAGACTCCGCGACGACATCGAGGTCTTCCTGCGACTCGATGACCGGCAATCCGCGGACCCCGAGGCACTCGGTGGCGCCCTCAAGCACCCCGCCTGCCACACCTGGCTGGGCGTGAACGCCACGGAATCCGAGCTCGGCCACATTGAGTTTTGGCTGGCCACCATGGATGGGTTCTGCCACCTCCTCGCACGCGGCGACGCGATCGAAGGCATGCTCGTCGAGCCCATGTACCGCTGGGGCAGTATGGGCGTCTTCGATCTTGATACCTTCGCTTACCTCACCATGCGGGAGGCTCCCCGTGGCGACGACCGGACGAGAACCTTCGAACTGGGCGTGTGCGCATACGGCCCGCAGGGCGAACAGCTGGCCGACCGTGTCACTGAGCAGATTCGCCGCTGAGACCGTCACGGCCGATCATTGACCAACACCTGGATCGAGGTTCACCCAGCCGGAACCGCCACCGAGGTCGTCGGCCACCTGGTCGCGGAAAAACGGCACACGCGCATCATTGTTCGAACCGCGCCGGTCAGCTGAGCTTCAAGTTTCCGTTGCCCGATCGAGCAGCCTGGCGGCCCATATAGCTGGCAAGCACCCGACAACGGTAACCGGAGGTCTGGTGGACCTGGCTGAGTTGGCTTCTGAGCTGCTGCGGCGGCGAGACCTCGACCAGGAGGTCAGGAAGAACGCATTCGGCGGGCGGTGGACCGCCTTGTGCCTAGATCGGTCGGCCGGTACGGGACCGTGCTGAGAGTGCCCCGGGTTGCGGCAACGATGATGTGCTGGCGGGCGTCGGCGTCGACGCCAAGGCCCGCGTGATGGGCGTGGCCGAGAGCCGGGACGCGGCGTTGGAGCGGCTCGTCGAGCGCGCCCAGGCCGCCGGCTCGGTGCGCGCGGACATCGACATGGTCGACGTCCGCACGCTGCTCAACAGCATGCACTTCGCCGCCGAACGGGAGAACGGCGGCGTGGTGATGGCACGGCGCATGATGACAGTCATCTGCGACGGCCTGCGAGCCGGGACGCGCCGACCGGGGCGCCGAACCAGCGGGTCAGTGCCCCCGCAGCCCCGTGTCGTCGCGCGGGTCGTCGGTGGTTCGCTTCCATGCGGATCGTTGTCACGGAACCGGGCATGGAGGACACGGCTAAGCAGGTTGATGCGCCTGCCAGCCGAGTGCCGGGCCGAGCTTGGTGGCCAGGTCGGTAAGGATCTGGACATAGTCGTCATGGTCAAAGGTGAAGGGCAGCGCGAACGCGACCTCGTCGATCTCCTGAAACGCGGCGTGGGAATAGAGCCGTTCGGCGATCTCCGCGGAGGTGCCGACGAGATCGGGGGCGAACATCATGCGTGCCGGTCCCTGTGGCGCGGCGGTACGTGGCATCCGTTTCCGCGCGTACTCCTCGTACTTCGCGCGCTGCTCCGGTGAGGCGGTGTCGGTCGGGATGACGACGAGCCCCTGAGAGACACGGGCCCGTTGGCCGTCGGGATGGTGGGCGCGGAACGCCCGGATGTGGGAGAGCTGGATTTCGGCGAAGTTCTCCGACTCTTCCGCCTTGACGACGCTGCTGGTCAAGAAGTTCATGCCATGGGCGCCGGCCCAACGAGCCGACCGCAGGCTCGCGCCGCCATACCACATGCGGCCGCCCAGCCCCTCGGCGTGAGGCTGGACACGGTCGGAGAACACCTCGAAGCCCCCCATGCCGCTGAATTCGGTGGCCGGCTCACCGCGTACGAAGTCGAGCAGTCGTCGCACGCGGTCGTAACTGAAGTCTTCGACGTCGGCGGTGTCGGGATACAGCGCCTGCTTGACGCGGTCGTAGTGCATCGGCGGACCGACACTGACACCCGGATTGAGGCGCCCGCCGGACAGGACGTCGACCGTTGCCAGGTCCTCGGCCAGTCTCAGCGGATTCTCCCAGCCGAGGGGAATCACGGCAGTGCCCAGATCAATGCGGCTCGTGCGCTGAGAGGCCGCCGCCAGGACGGCGACCGGAGAGGAGATGCCGTACTGAAGATGACGGTGCCGTACCCAGGCGCTGTCGAAACCGAGCTCCTCACCCAGTTCGATGATCTGAAGTGTCGAGTCGTGACCGAGACGAGGAGCGGCCTCATCGAACAGGCCAATGGTCAAAAAGCCCAGCTTCCGCAGCGGTTTCGAGCTCAGCGGCATCGTGCCCCCTTGAGAGATCCGACCGTAGGAGGAGAGCAGAGCCACGAAGCCGTCTCCTGCCGCTCCTCAATTTAAAGCGCGTGTGACGACCCTCTAAGCCTCGATCCACCGATTAACGGCCGTGTCAGAGGCCGGACATGAGGGCGCGGATTCCCTCTGAGCTGGGATGATGGGACTTCCTACGGTTCCACATCCGCGGTTGGAGAGAACACCCGCGAGATGCAAGGGTGAAACTTCCAGCAGGACGGGATCTCATCTCGGCGGCCCGCGTCGGGAGGATCGCGGGGTCATCTTCTTCCGGCGGGCCAAGGACGTCCATGACGATGTCGCTGAGCGGGATGGGGAGTCAGCGGCGCAGACGATGTCAACCCGATGCATATGACCTATGTCACACGATAGCCGGTCAGGGGTGAGAACGTCTCGTCGCTCATTAGCGGTACCCATCGGCCGTGCTGGGCGTGCCTGGTGCGGCGGCGCGTTCGGCCGCGCTCGGGAACAGGTGGGCGAAGGTGGCCTCCAGTTGCTGCTGCGCGGCACGGTCGAGGGTGGTCCGGAGGTTCTTTGACGTGTCGGCGACGGTGTCGGTGCCCGCGCGGCGGGTAGTCCGTGCCGAAGACGAGGTGATCCACCCCGACCATCTGTACCGCGGGAACGATGCCGGCGGCCCCGCCGCCGATCGCGGTGTCCAGATAGAGGCCGCCGAGCTGCTCCGTCAGCTGCTCCGAGGCCAGCTGTAGCGGGTTCGCGACCCAGGACTCGCGTCCGAGGAGCGCGATGCGGTCCTGCAGCGTGGGGAGTACGCCCCCGGCGTGGGCGAGGACAAGGCGGAGATTCCGGTACCGCAGCAACACTCCGGCGAAGATCGCGTCGACGATGGTGCGGGCCATGTCCATCGGGTACTCGATCAGCGGTCCCGGCCGGCCGAGCCCCAACTGGTCGAACGCCGGCGGCAGCGCCGGGTGCACGAACAACGGCAGCTGATGCTGGTCGAGCTTGGCGAACACCGCCTCGAAGCGGCCGTCGCCGAAGTACACGCCGTCGTAGTTGGTCGCGACGGCGAACCCGTCAGCGTGCAGCTGATCGGTCGCGTAACGGATCTCGTCGACGGCGCGGTCGGGCTCCGCCATCGGCAGCGCCGCCAGCAGCCCGAACCGGTCCGGGTGCGCCGCCACGATGTCGGCGGTTCGGTCGTTCCACTTCCTCGCCTGCTCCGCGTCCAGCGCACCCGGCATCGACAGCAGCTGCAACGCGATGCCCTGCTCGTCCATGAATTGCAGCGGCGCACCGCGGTTGATCAATCGTGTCCGGTCCTACCGGCGATCGTGCCCTCCACCCTCCACCTGCCCCGGCACTGGCACTGGCACTGGCAGCACGCCTGGATACAACTGTTCGACACCGTTCACGCCCCACCCGAAACTATCTGACCTGCCTCATCCACCCCGTCCGACAGGGCCCGACCACCCCCCGAGACGTGGAAAAGCTGGACAGACCAGCCGATCACCCCTACCCACCGCAGACCAGAAACCCATCACCTAAGCGAAAAACGACCGAAAGACCATCACCGACATTCACCGGTGATCGAGGTTAAGTCTGTGGTCCCGTATATCGGAAATAGGGGTCAGGCGCGGGTTGGGAGCGGTCCCCAGCCCTTTCTAGGGTCGTGTCGCTCTATGGGTGCGGCCGAGGAGGGGCATGCGGGAGGATTCGCGTTCACCGTTGGTCATCGCGATCGTTGGGGCGGGGCCCGCCGGGACGATCCTCTTGGAACGCCTCGTCGCCAATTGCGCAGTCCTTGGTCGGCGGTCGCTCGAGATCAACCTGATCGATCCGTATCCGCCCGGAGGAGGGCGGGTGTGGCGACGGGAACAGCCGGAACTGCTCTGGATGAACTCACTGGCGGCCGACGTGACCGTGTTCACCGACGACACCGTACGCATGGACGGGCCGGTACGGAGCGGGCCGTCGCTGTATGAGTGGTCGGCCGAGCTGGGGTCTGGGTCTTTCGCGACAAGGAGACAGCTGAACGACTACCTCTCCTGGTGCTTCAGGCGCATCGCGGACTCGGCGCCGCCGGAGGTGACCGTGCGGGCGCACCGGGGTGAGGCCGTCGACCTCACTGAGGAACATGGCCGCCAGCGTGTCTGGATGGCGGGTCGCGGAGCACCGATCGAGGCCGATGTCGTCGTGCTGACGCAGGGGCACCTCGACGCCGAACCAGGAGGGGAGCACCGTGAGCTCGCTTTATATGCCGACACGCATGGCCTCACGTACTTACCGCCGCACTACGCCTCCGACGTCGACCTGGGGGTTCTCGCCCCGGGCGAGCCGGTCATCATGCGCGGGATGGGACTCGGCTTCATCGACGACATGGTGCTGCTGACCGAGGGCCGCGGCGGCCGGTTCGACGCGAAGTTCCGCTACCTGCCGTCGGGACGGGAACCGATCATGTATGTGACGTCCCGGCGGGGCGTGCCGCACCACTCCAAGATCACCACGAGCCTCAGGGCCGATCGGCCGGCCGGGCCGCGCTACTTCACCCCGGAGGCCGTGGCGCGGCTGCACGCCGAGCGTGGGCCGCTGGCGCTGGACGATCTCGGGCCGCTGATCACCAAGGAGCTCGGCTGGCATTACTACCATGAGCTCTTCAACGGCCATCCCGGCCGCGTGACACTGCCCTGGAGGGACTTCCAGCAGCGTTACGACGACGTGGGCGCGGTTGCGGCACTGATCGAGGCGGCGGTTCCCAGGCCGGAGGATCGGTTCGGTCTTGAACGGCTCGTCGATCCCCTGGGCGAGCGCACCTTCGGCGATCTGGACGAACTGCGGGCGTGGATGCTGCGGCACGTCGCCCGCAACGTACGTCGCCACGCCGATCCCGCGCACAGCGCCGACCTCGGGATCTCCCACGGAATGTTGACCGTCTTCGGCGCGCTCGCGCACGCGCTGGCCACGGGCCGTCTCTCCGCCCGGGCCCGCGCGGTCGAACTGGGCACATGGGCGCGAGGCGTCTTCAGCTTCTATTCCAGCGGTCCGCCGCCGCGTCGGCTGCTCGAACTCGAAGGGCTGGCCCGGGCGGGAGTCGTGCGCTTCGTGGGGGCGATGGACACCCTCACGGCCGGCGATGGCGTTTTCCGCGTCACCAGCGCCACCGTGCCCGGCGTCGCGCTGGAGGCGCGGGCCCTGGTGGAGGCCAGACTTCCCGAGCCCACTCTGCGCCGTACCCGTGACCCGCTTCTGCGCGCGCTTTACGGGCGGGGGGAGGTGACCGAGGAGACGCTCGAGGAATCGGGGACCGTGTACCGCCTGGGACGGGTGGCGGTCGACGCCCACCGGCTCATCACCCGGAACGGCGTTCACGCCCGCCGGTTCGCACTCGGGTACGGGGTGGGCGGCATCTTCACACCGGTCGGGTTCACCCGGCCGCGCGCCAACGGCATCGCCTTCCGGAATGCGGATGCGCTGGCGCGGACGCTGCTGATCGAGATCGGCGTCGCCGCCAACCCCTGATCCGGCCGATGCGGCCCCTAACAGAATCCTGGATTCAGGGGTCGCGGTCTTTTTCGGAGAGTGCCCAGAATATCCTGCAGCCCCATTTCTCAGCGAACCGCCGGAGAATCGTTAATGCGTTCCTCGAAAAGCGAATTCCGCCTCGGTTATGGTCTCGCCGCGGTCCTGCTGTCGCTGGCCGCGTGTACGGCCGGCGGCGGTTCCGGGACCGTACCGGCCACTCCGGTGCGCGGCGGAACCCTGACGTACGCCATCGACACGGCGCCGTTGTGTCTCGACCCGCACGTCAGCACCGAGGACATGACCGCCGAGGTCCAGCGCAACGTCTTGGACTCCCTGGTGTACGAGGACGCCTCCGGCGCGTTCCATCCCTGGCTCGCGACGTCCTGGAGCATCGCGAAGGATCTCAAGAGCTACACGTTCGAGCTGAGGCGGGACGTGACCTTCACCGACGGCACCCCCTTCGATGCCGAGGCCGTGAAGGCCAACTTCGACCACATCACCGCCAAGAACACCAAATCGCAGTACGCCGTGAACCTGCTCGGCCCGTACCGGGAGACCGAGGTCCTCGATCGGTACCGTGTCAGGGTCAGCTTCACGAGGCCCTTCGCCCCCTTTCTGCAGGCCGCCAGCACGAGCTACCTGGGGATCTACTCTCCCAGGACGCTAAAGGACAACGCGGACAAGCTCTGCGGCGGCGGGAGCGCGTCGGTCGGCACCGGACCGTTCACTGAGGTCCGCTACGTCAAGGGGCAGAGCATCGAGTTCGTCCGCAACCCTAAGTACAACTGGCCGCCGGAGCCGGCCAAGCACCGCGGGCCCGCCTATCTCGAGCGCGTCAACTTCCGCATTCTCCGGGAGAACTCGACCCGCGTCGGCGCGCTGACCAGCGGCCAGGTCGACGTGGCCAGGGCGCTGCCGCCCGCCCAAATGAGGACGGTCGAGGCCGGCCGGACCGTCAAGATCCTCCGCAGGGACGCCCCGGGCGGCATCTACGGTCTCTACCTCAACACCACGAACGGCCCGCTGACCGACGAGCGTGTCCGTGTCGCCGTCCAGCGTGGGATCAACATCGACCAGGACGTCAGGACGGTGTACTTCGGCCAGTACAAGCGTGCGTGGAGCCCGCTGTCGCCGAGCACGCCCGGGTACGACGCGCGCCTGGCCGGAAGCTGGCCCTACGACCCGGCGATGGCCGGCTCATTGCTCGACCAGGCGGGCTGGACGGGACGCGACCAGGCAGGCTTTCGCACCAAGGCCGGCCGGCGGCTGACGCTGGAATGGCCCGCGCTGCCCTCCGGCGACGCCAGAGAGAACCGCGAGATGCTCGCGCAGGCCGTCCAGGCGGACCTCAAGAAGATCGGTGTGCAGGTCATCCGGCCGCGCTACGACGTCGGTGCGTACAGCACGAAGGTGAACGCGGGCAGGTTCGGAATACTCGACTTCAGCTGGGCGCGCTTCGAACCCGACCTGCTCCGCTCCTTCTTCAACAGCGCCAGCGGCCCGCCCTCGGGCCAGAACGCCTCGTTCCTCAAGGACGGCGAGGTGGACAGGTGGACCGACGACGCCGCCGCCACCGTCGACCGAGCGACGCGGAACGCGCTTTATGCGAAGACGCAGGAAAAGGTGATCAAGCTCGGTGCGGCCGTCCCGCTCTACGTGCCGACGGCACTCACCGGTGTCGGGCCGCACGCCCACGGGGTCACCCTCGACCCGAACAACTGGCTGCTCTTCTACGACGCCTGGCGGGACGGTAAATGAGCATCCTGCGAGGAGCCGCCTGGCGTCTGCTGGGCGCGGGGACCGTGCTGCTGGGCGCCGCGACCCTGGCGTTCGCCGCGCTCCAGCTCCTGCCGGGCGACCGGGTGTCCCGGCTGCTCGGCCCGATGACCTCGGCGTCGCCCGCCGTACGCGAGCAGATCAGCCGTGACTACGGGCTGGACCGGCCGGTAATCGTGCAGTATGCGCGCTATCTCGCCGACCTGGGACGCGGGAACCTCGGCACCTCCTACCAGCTGCAGCAACCGGTAGTGTCCCTGATCGGCAAGCAGCTCTGGCCGACGGTGCAGCTCGCGCTGGCCGCCCTGGTCCTGGCGCTGCTCATCGCCGCGGTCAGCGCCATCGCCACGGCCGGGCGCCGCCCGCGGCTGCGGGCCGCCGTTTCGGCCGTCGAGCTGGTGGCCGTCTCCACGCCGTCGTTCTGGATGGGCATCCTGCTGCTGACGGTCTTTTCGTTCCGCCTTCGGCTCTTCCCCGTCACCGGAGCGGAGGGACCGGTCTCGCTGGTGTTGCCCGCGCTCGCGCTCGCGCTCTCGATCGCGGGTGTGCTCTCCCAAGTGCTCCGCGATGGCCTTGAGACGGCGCTCGCAATGCCGTTCGTACTCACCGCCCAGGCGCGCGGGTTGAGCCAGACCGCGGTGCGGCTGCGGCACGCACTCCGGCACGCGGCGCTGCCGCTGGTGACCCTGACGGGCTGGCTGATGGGCACCCTGCTCGGCGGTGTGGTCCCGATCGAAACGGTCTTCGGCCGTCCGGGACTCGGCACGCTCATCCTGCAGGCGGTGACCAGCGGCGACATGCCGGTGGTCATGGGCCTCGTGCTCCTCTCGGCGCTCGTGTTCGTCATCGTGTCCACGGTGGTCGACCTGCTCTACCTGGCGATCGACCCACGTCTGCGAGCCGGCGAGGCGGCCGTATGACCGGGCTCGCCCGGCGGCCCGTGATCGTCGTCGCGGGCGTGGTCCTCGCGTTGTTCGCACTGGTGGCGATCGCGCCCGGCCTCTTCACCGGGGCATCACCGACCGGAACCGACCTGAGTGCCGCGCTCCAGGGCCCCAGCGGCGCGCACTGGTTCGGAACCGACCAGCTCGGCCGCGACATCTTCGCACGGGTCGTCTACGGCAGCCGGCCCGCGCTGCTCCTCGCCCTGAGTGCGACAGTCCTCGCCGTGCTGGGGGGAATCGTCGTGGGCCTCACCGCCGGCCTCGGCGGCCGCGGTGCCGACCAGATCACGATGCGCCTGGCCGACGTCTTCCTGGCTTTGCCGCCGCTTTTGCTCGCGTTGCTCGTGGTCGCGGTCATGGGAGCCGGAACGGGCACCGTGGCCTTCGCCGTCGCGACCGCGCTCATCCCCGCGTACGGGCGCGTCGTACGAGCGGAAGCCAAGGTCGTGCGAAGGTCGGGCTATGTCGAAGCCGCGGTGGGGCTCGGATTGCCACGCCCGCTCCTCATCGTGCGACACATCCTGCCCAACTCGCTCGGCCCGGTGCTCACCCTGGCGACCGTGGGCTTCGGCACGGCCCTGCTCTACTCGTCGGTGTTGAGTTTCCTCGGGCTGGGCACCAAGCCGCCCGATCCCGAGTGGGGATCGATGCTCTCGGAGGGCCGCGACTTCCTGGCCACGGCCTGGTGGATCGCGATCTTTCCCGGCGCGGCCCTCACCCTCGTCGTGATCGCAGTCAATGTCGTGGGCGGATACGCCCGGGCCCGCTTCGCCGGAAGGACCCCACAGTGACGGGATCGCCGCTGCTGACCGTGGAAGACCTGGCCGTGACCTTCCGTAACGGCGGGGAGCCGGTGTCGGCCGTACGGGACGTGTCCTTCGACCTGGACCGGGGCGAGTGCCTGGCGATCGTCGGTGAGTCGGGATCCGGCAAGAGCGTCACCGCCCGGGCCCTCGTCGGCCTCGCCGGCCGCCGCGCCACGGTGCGCGCTCGCAGGATCGCCTTTTCCGGGACGGACCTGACCGGATTGAGGGAGTCCCGCTGGCGCGAGATCCGAGGCAGCCGCATCGCCCTCATCCATCAGGACGCCCTGGTGGCGCTGGACCCGCTGCGCCGCGTCGGTGCGGAGATCGCCGAGACCCTGCTCACGCACCGTGCGACCGCCCGTCGCGACGTGCCCGAGAAGGTGCGCTCGCTCCTCGACGAGGTGGGCGTTCCGGAACCGGCCGTGCGGGCCCGCCAGTACCCGCACCAGCTGTCGGGCGGGCTGCGGCAACGGGCGCTGATCGCCGCCGCGGTCGCCGCCGGGCCGGAGCTGCTGCTCGCCGACGAGCCCACCACCGCCCTCGACGCGACCGTGCAGGCGCAGGTGCTCGATCTGCTCCGCGACCTGAAGCGCGACGGCACCGCCCTGCTGCTGATCAGCCATGATCTGGCCGTGGTCGCGGGGCTCGCCGACCGGGTCGCGGTCATGCACGGTGGGCGGATCGTCGAGCACGGTCCGGCCGAGCAGATCACCAAGGAGCCGCGGCACCCCTACACGCGTGCCCTGCTCGCGGCCGTTCCGGGGTTGCACTCACGGGCGGGACGGCTGTCGCTCGCGCGGGCGAACGGGCCCGCCCCGGGTCCGGACGGATGCACGTACGCGGCCCGCTGCCCCCGCGCCGACGAGCGATGCCGCACCCGCCTCCCCGAGCCGACCGGGACCGGGGCACGGTGCTGGCATCCCGAATCCGGTCCGGTCGAGGCGCCCGGACGCACGGCGTTCGACCGTCAGACGCGAGCGAGCGACGAGGTACTGGTCGAGGTACGCGGGATCTCCCGCCGGTTCCGGTCGCCCGGCCGCGCCTGGCGCGACGCCGTACGCGACGTGTCGTTCGAGCTGAGGGCGAGAGAGGCGCTGGGGGTGGTCGGCGAGTCGGGCTCGGGGAAGACCAGCGTCGCCCGGATCGTGCTCGGCCTGCTGGAGCCCGACGGTGGCGTCGTGCGGTTCGGCGGCGAGCCGTGGTCCGGGATCGGCGAACGCGCCCGGCGCGGACGGCGTGGGCGCATCCAGGCGATCTACCAGGACCCGCTCAGCTCATTCGATCCCCGGTACACGGTCGAGTGGATCCTGGGTGAGGCGGCCGGGGCGGCCGGCGTACCGAGAGGGCGGCAGCGCGCGGAGCGGATCGCTGAGCTCCTCGGCCTGGTCGGGCTGCCGGAGGAGCTGTCGCGGCGGCGGCCCTCGGAGCTGTCGGGCGGTCAGCGCCAGCGGGTGGCGATCGCGCGCGCCCTCGCGCCCGAGCCCCGCGTCCTGGTCTGTGACGAGCCGGTGTCGGCACTGGACGTATCGGTGCAGGCGCAGATCCTCGACCTGCTCGCGGACCTGCGTCAGGAGTTCGGCGTGGCGATCCTGTTCATCTCTCACGACCTGGGCGTCATCGGCCATATCAGCGACCAGATCATGGTCATGAAGGAGGGGCGCGTCGTGGAGACGGGCGCGGCCGGGGACATCTTCACCGCTCCCGCGCACCCGCACACGCGGGAACTCCTCGCGGCGATCCCGCGTGCGCGGGGTCTGACGGATCTCAGCCGGGCACCAGGCGCACCGGCAGGTCAGTGATCCCGTTGAACTGATAGGAACGGAGCCGCTTCACCGGGCCGGTGATCTCGAACCGGGCCACCCTGTCGGCCAGCGTGCGGAACATCAACTCGATCTCCAGCAGGGCGAGGTGGCGGCCGAGGCAGAAGTGCGGGCCGCCGCCACCGAATCCCAGGTGCGGGTTGGGATCGCGCCCGATGTCGAAGGTGAACGGGCCGGCGAAGACGTCCTCGTCCCGGTTGGCCGACGTCAGATGCATCACCATCTTCTCGCCCGCGCTGACGGCCTGCCCGCCGAGCTCCATGTCGGCCACCGCGGTGCGCCGGAACACCTTGGTCGGCGTGACCCATCGGACGACCTCCTCGGCGGCGGTGCGCGCCAGCGCCGGATCGGCCCGCAGCCGCTCCCACTGCTCGGGGTGCCGGGCGAAGGCCTCGACACCGCCCGCGATGGCGTAGCGGGTGGTCTCGTTCCCGGCCACCGTGAGCAGCACGAAGAACGCCTGGAACTCTCCCTCGGTCAGCGCGTGTCCCGCGTCATCCGCGGCGATCAGCTTGGTCACGACGTCATCGGCCGGGCAGGTGCGCTTCTCGGCGCCCACGGCCCCCGCGTACGCCATCATCTCCGCGGCGGCGACGCGGGCGGCCTCGGCCCCGCCCGAACCGTCGTCGGACTCGCCGGCGATGCCCTTGGACCATTCGAAGATCCGATGCCGGTCCTCTCGCGGCAGTCCCATCACCTCGGCGATCACCACGAGGGGGAGTTCGGCCGCGACCGGGCCGACGAGGTCCTCGGCACCCGAGGCGAGGAACGCGTCCACGATCCGCTCGCACTCGCGCGCGATGTCGTCCCGCATGCGCCCGATGACGCGTGGGGTGAAGCCGCGGTTGACCAGTCCCCGGATCCGGCTGTGCGCGGGGGGATCCTGGTTGAGCATCATCATCCGCTGCATGGCGACGGCGACCTCGTCGAACTCCAGTGGCTGCGCGCCCTTGGCGTACGAGGAGAACAGCTCGGGATGGCGTGCGACGTAGAGGACGTCGGCGTGCCGGGTGACGGCCCAGTGCCCCTCGGGCAGCTGGGGATCGGGGTTGCGGTACACCGGCGCCTCGGTGCGCAGCAGCGCGAAGTCGTCGTGCGGGACGCCCTCGAGGTACCGGTCCTGGTCGAATACGTCGATTTCCCGGGTGATTGTCATCAGCGCTTTCTCCGGACCTGTCAGTTCGAGACGGATCGCAGCGGGTTGAGCCACTGCGCGCCGAGTTCGGCGCGCAGCCGGGAATCGGTGACACCGAGCCCCTCCTCGGGGGCGGCGCAGAGTACGCCGACCTTTCCGACGTGCCGGTTCTGCTGTACCAGGCGGGCCGCCTCACCGGTCTCCGCGAGCGGGTAGACGGCCGAGAGCACCGAGGAGAGCCGGCCCTGCCGGTAGAGGCGCAGCAACTGTGCCGCCTCGTGCAGGTTCATGCCGTGGCTGCCGATGACGCGCTTGAGGTTCATCCAGAAGTAGCGGTTGTCGAAGGTGTGCTCGTAGCCCGTGCTCGAACCGCAGGTCACGACGGTGCCGCCGCGGGCCGCCACGATGACGGAGATGCCGAAGGTCGCCCGGCCGACGTAGTCGAACACCACGGTGGGGTCCTCGCCGACCGCCGAGCGCACGGCACGGCCCAGGCGCTTGGCGCGCTTGCCGGTGTCCTCCGAGTCGTCGCCGAGACCGACCTCCTCGCGGTTGATGACGACGTCGCAGCCGAGCCTCTTGGCGAACTCGCCCTTCTCCTCGGAGGAGACGACGCCGACGGCGATGCCGCCGCCGTTGCGCACCAGCTGCGCGGCGAACGAACCGAGCCCGCCCGCGGCACCCCAGATCAGCACGATGTCGCCCTGCTTGATCCGCGCCCCCTTGTCGCTGACGAGCATCCGGTAGGAGGTCCCGCCGCAGAGTGGGATGCAGGCGGCCTCCTCCCACGTCAGGTGGGGTGGCTTGGGGAGGAGCTGACTGGCGCGCACCACCGCGTAGTGCGCGAGCCCGCCGAAGTTGGTCTCATACCCCCAGGCCTTCTGGCCGACGCCGAGCATCCCGTCGGCGTGCGTGACGGGGTCCTGGTCGTCCACGTAGGCGGGGTTCACACAGACGTGGTCGCCGACCTGCCAGTTGCGCACGCCCGCGCCGGTGCGCACGATGACGCCGGCCGCGTCCGACCCCACGACCTGGTGCGGCTGGTCGTGCCGGGCCGCCCAGCCGCCTGACTTCGCCAGCCGCTTGAGCATGTCGAACGTCGACACCGGCTCGAAGATCGACTGCCAGACGGTGTTGTAGTTGATCGAACTGGCCATGACCGCGACCAGCGCCTCGTCCGGTGCCAGCTCGGGCATCGGCACCCGGCCGACGCGCAGGGTCCGGCGCACGTCCTTGTCGGCCTCGCCGGCCTGCAGGCCGACGTCCTCGTGGCGGAGATGGGCGGCCAGGTAATCCTTGGGGACCGGGGTGCGGATCAGCTCGTCCGGCGTCGCGCCGCTGACCGCTGCCGCGATGAGCGCATCCATATTAATTCTCCTCGCAGTTGAAGTGATAGATCGCCCTTGCATAGAACGCTACGGTCAATGTCTTCCCAGACAACCCCTATCGGGCCGTTAATCGTTTAGGGGTGTACTGTGCGCGCGACGTGAATTCCATCGTGGTACGCCCCTATCGAGTCGTGCAGGGTTAGGGGCGGGCAAGGTGTTGAACATGCCCGGTAAATCACGACACTCGGAATTGGTCAACGACTTTCCCGCGTCGAGAGGTAATCCCGCACACGATGACTCGCGTTGATGATTCGGCCATCGCCGTCGTCGGGCTCGCGTGCCGCCTGCCCGGTGCTCCCGGCCCGGAGGCGTTCTGGCGGTTGCTGGCCGACGGCGGCGACGCCGTCGGCGAGCCGCCCGCGGACCGGAGCCGGGCGCGCGGCGGCTTTCTCCCCGAGGTCGATCGCTTCGACGCGGCGTTCTTCGGCGTCTCACCGCGCGAGGCCGGCGAGATGGACCCCCAGCAGCGGCTGTTACTGGAGCTGAGCTGGGAGGCGCTGGAGGACGCCGGAATCGTGCCCGCCGCGCTGGCCGGCCGGCGTGCGGGCGTCTTCGTCGGTGCGATGGCGAACGACTACGCGTTGCTGCGGCACCGGCACGACGCGGGACCGCTCACCCGCCACACCCTCACGGGGCTCAACCGGGGCGTTCTCGCCAACCGTGTCTCGTACGCGCTGGGGCTGCGAGGCACGAGCCTGACCGTGGACACCGCGCAGTCGTCGGCGCTGGTCTCCCTGCATCTGGCCTGTGAAAGCCTCCGTGGCGGTGACGTGGAGCTCGCGCTCGCCGGTGGCGTCAACCTCATCCTGACCCCGGAGAGCACCACCGCCGCCGAACGGTTCGGCGGGCTCTCCCCGGACGGCCGCTGCTACACCTTCGACGCGAGGGCGAACGGCTACGTGCGCGGCGAGGGCGGCGGCGTGGTCGTGCTGAAGCCGCTGGCGAACGCGCTCGCCGACGGCGACACCGTGTACGGCGTGATCCTGGGCAGCGCGATCAACAACGACGGGCAGACCGACGGGCTGACCGTGCCCGACTCCGGCGCACAGCGCGACGTGCTGCTGCGCGCCGCCGAGCGGGCGGGCGTGGACCCGCTCGACGTCCAGTACGTGGAACTGCACGGGACGGGAACGCCGGTTGGTGACCCGATCGAGGCGCAGGCACTGCACGCCGCCTTCGGGGCGGGCCGGTCGCCCGGGAACCCGCTGGTGGTGGGCTCGGCCAAGACGAACGTCGGGCACCTGGAGGGCGCGGCGGGCATCGTGGGCCTGCTCAAGGCGGTGCTGAGCATCCGGCACCGGACGATCCCGCCGAGCCTCAACTTCCAGACGCCCAATCCCCGGATCCCGCTCGCCGAGCTGAAGCTGCGCGTCCAGACGGAGGCCGGGCCGTGGCCGGACACCGGGGGACCGCTGATCGCGGGAGTCAGCTCCTTCGGCATGGGCGGAACCAACTGCCACGTCATCCTGAGCGAGGGCCCCGCCGGCGACGACCCGCCGGCCGCCGACGGCCGGCCGGAGCTGATCCCCTGGACGCTGTCCGCGACGAGCGATCGGGCGTTGCGCGCGCAGGCCGGACGGCTCGCCGCGCACCTGCGCGAGCATCCCGAGCTCGACGCCGCGGACGTCGGGCATTCCCTGGCCGCCACGCGCACCGCCTTCGAGCACGGTGCCGTGCTGATCGGCTGCGACCGTGCCGACCTGCTGGGCCGCCTGGAGGCCGTGGCGCGCCGCGAGCAACCCGCCGGGGTCGTCGTCGGGCGCCGGAACCCGGGGCGTACCGCGTTCCTGTTCTCGGGCCAGGGAAGCCAGCGGGCGGGCACGGGACGCGAGCTGTACGACGCCGAGCCGGTGTTCGCCGAGGCGTTGGACGAGATCTGCGCCGAGTTGGACCGGCACCTCGACCGGCCGCTCCGGGAGGTGATGTTCCCCGCCGCCGACACCGGGCTGATCGACCAGACCCGGTACGCCCAGCCCGCCCTGTTCGCCATCGAGGTCGCGCTCTTCCGGCTGGCCGGACGCTACGGCCTCGTCCCCGACTTCGTGCTGGGCCATTCGATCGGCGAGCTGGCGGCGGCGCACGTCGCGGGAGTGTTCCCGCTCGCCGACGCGGCCGCGCTGGTCGCCGCACGGGGCCGGGTGATGCAGGAGGCGCCGGCGGGCGGAGCGATGATCGCCGTACAGGCCTCCGGCGACGAGGTCGTCCCGCTGCTCTCCGAGCGGGTGTCCATCGCGGCGGTGAACGGCCCCGCCTCGGTGGTGGTCTCCGGTGACGCGGAGGCGGTCGACGAGGTCGCGGCGCACTTCGCGGCGCTGGACAGGAAGACCCGGCGGCTCCGCGTCAGCCACGCCTTCCACTCGCCGCACATGGACGAGGCCGTCGAGCGCTTCCGCGAGGTCGTGGCGGGAGTCCGCTTCCGGCCGCCGCGGATCCCGGTGATCTCCAACGCGACGGGACGGCCGGCGGACGCCGAGCTGCTGTGCTCCGCGGACTACTGGGCCCGCCACATCCGCGGCACGGTCCGTTTCGCCGATGGCGTGCGGTCGCTCGCGGCCGCGGGCGTGACGACGTGTCTGGAGCTGGGACCGGGCGGTGTTCTCGCGGCGCTGGTCCGCGAGAACACCGAGGCCGGGAGCACGGTCGCCGTGCCCCTGCTGCGCGACCGGCTGCCGGAGCCCGAGTCGGCGCTGGCCGGCGTCGCCGCGGCGTACCTCAACGGCGCCGTCGTGGACTGGGCCTCCGTCACACCTGGCAGGCGCGTGCCGCTGCCCACCTACGCGTTCCAGCGCGACCGTTTCTGGATCGGGCAGGAGGCGCCTGACCGGGAGGCACCGGCACCGGCCCCGCGAGCCGGCGAGGAGCCGATCGATCTCGTCAGGCGGAGCGTGGCGGCGGTGCTCGGCCACGGTTCCCCCGACGCGGTCGGCGAGGAACGTACGTTCCGGGAGCTCGGTCTCGACTCGCTCGGCGCGGTGGAGTTCCGCGACCGGCTGGCGGCGGCGACGGGTCGCCGGCTGCCCGCGACGCTGACCTTCGATCACCCCACGCCGGCCGCCGTCGCCCGGTTCCTCGCATCGGACGACGTCGCGACCGAGGACATCGTCGCGACCGCGCCGGACGAGCCGATCGCGATCGTAGGGATGGCCGGCCGGTGGCCGGGCGGCGCGGACACGCCGGAGCAGCTCTTCGACCTCGCACTGTCGGGCACGGATGCGATCACCGGCTTCCCGGGCGACCGTGGCTGGGATCTGTCCGGGCTCTACGCCCCAGATCCGGACAACTCGGGCACCTCCTACGTCCGGGAGGGCGGGTTCCTGCGCGACGCGACGGAGTTCGACGCCGAGTTCTTCGGCATCTCGCCGCGCGAGGCGGCCGCGATGGACCCGCAGCAGCGGGTCCTGCTGGAGGTGGCGTGGGAGACCTTCGAGCGGGCCGGGATCGTGCCGCGGTCGCTGCGCGGCAGCCGTACGGGCGTCTTCGTGGGTGCCACCCAGCAGGAGTACGGACCGCGGCTGCACGAGGCCGCGGGCGGGCACGACGGCTACCTGCTGACCGGCGCCACCAACAGCGTTTCGTCGGGTCGGATCGCCTACACCTTCGGTTTCGAGGGTCCGGCGCTCACGGTCGACACGGCGTGCTCGTCCTCGCTGGTCGCTCTGCACCTCGCGTCGCGCGCGCTGCGCGACGGGGAGTGCTCACTCGCGCTGGCAGGCGGGGTCGCCGTGATGGCCACGCCCGGGATGTTCGTCGAGTTCAGCCGCCAGCGCGGCCTCGCCGCCGATGGCCGGTGCAAGCCGTTCGGCGCCGCCGCCGACGGCACCGGCTGGGCCGAGGGTGTGGGACTGGTGCTGCTGGAGCGCCTCGCGGACGCCCGGCGCCTCGGCCATCGGGTGCTCGCGGTCGTACGGGGCTCGGCGGTCAACCAGGACGGGGCCTCCAACGGTCTCACCGCCCCCAACGGACCCTCCCAGCAGCGGGTGATCCGCCGGGCCCTCGCCGCCGCCGGGCTCGGACCCGCCGATGTGGACGCCGTCGAGGCGCACGGTACGGGCACGACGCTGGGCGACCCGATCGAGGCGGGGGCGCTGCTGGCGGCGTACGGGCGGGAACGCCCGGCGGACCGCCCGCTGCGGCTCGGCTCGCTGAAGTCGAACATCGGCCACACGCAGGCGGCTGCAGGCGTGGCCGGTGTGATCAAGATGGTCGAGGCCCTGCGACGCGGGATGCTGCCGCGGACCTTGCACGCGGACCCGCCTTCGCCGCACGTGGATTGGTCGGCGGGCGCCGTACGGCTGCTGACCGAGTCCAGGCCGTGGCCGGAGACCGGTCGGCCGCGCCGGGCCGGGGTGTCCTCGTTCGGTATCAGCGGCACCAACGCCCACGTCATCCTGGAACAGGCGCCCCAGGATGAGCCTCAGGACGACGCGCGCCCGCGACCGGAGGTCGCCGGGCCGCCGCCGTGGGTGCTGTCGGCCAAGAGCCCCGAGGCGCTGCGCGCCCTGGCCGCCCGCCTGGACGACGCCCTCGGCGAAGCCGATCCCTCGGCGGTCGGGCGGGCCCTGCTGACCACGCGGACGAAATTCGATCACCGTGCGGTCATCGTGGCGCGGGACGCGGCGGGATACCGGGAGCGACTGCGCGCGCTCGCCGACGGCCGGTCCGCACCGGGGCTGGTCGTCGGCGCGACGAGCGACGGGAAGACGGCGTTCGTCTTTCCCGGGCAGGGCTCCCAGTGGCCGGCGATGGCGGTCGAACTACTCCGGACGTCGGAGGTGTTCCGTACCCACATCCACGCCTGCGCGGAGGCTCTCGCGCCCCATGTGGACTGGTCCCTGACCGAGGTCCTCGAGGCGCGGCCGGGTTCGGCCTCGCTCGACCGGGTCGACGTCGTGCAGCCGGTGCTGTTCTCGGTGATGACCGGGCTGGCCGAGCTGTGGAAGGCAAACGGAGTCCGTCCCGACGCCGTCGTCGGGCACAGCCAGGGCGAGATCGCCGCCGCGTACGTGGCGGGGGCGCTCACCCTCGCCGACGCCGCCCGCATCGTGGCGCTGCGCGCCAGGGCCCTCATCGCCCTCGCCGGCGAGGGCGGCATGCTCTCGGTGCTGCGGCCCGCCGACGTGGTCGCCGGATACCTGGACGCCTACGACGGCGCCGCGGACATCGCGGCGGTCAACGGCGCGGCCAGCACCGTGGTCTCCGGTACCCCGGAGGCGCTCGACGACCTCGCGGCCAGGCTGACCGCGGACGGCGCACGGGCGCGGCGGATCCCGGTGGACTACGCCTCCCACTCGCGGCAGATCGACGCCATCGAGGCCGACATCCGCGCCGCGCTCACCGGCGTCGTCCCCGCCACGTCCGACGTCGCGTTCTACTCGACCGTCACCGGCGATCGCATCGACACCGCCAGGCTCACACCCGAGTACTGGTACGACAACATCCGCCGGCCGGTCCGGTTCGACGAGGCGACGAGGGCGCTGTCGCGGGACGGCCACGACCTGTTCGTCGAGTGCAGCCCGCACCCCGTCCTCACGGTCGGCATCGAGGACGAGGACGGGGTGACGGTCACCGGGACGCTGACCCGCGACGACGGCGGCCTGGCACGGGTCCACGAGTCCTTCGGCGCGGCGTACGTGCGCGGACGGATGCTCGACTGGCCCGTCGCCGAGGGTGCGGGGCGGGTGATCGAGCTGCCCACCTATCCGTTCCAGAGACGGCGGTACTGGCTGGACACGCCCACCGCCCGGCCGGCCACGACGGCCGGAGCGGCCCCTGCGGACCACCCGTTCCTGCAGGCCGTTCTGCCGATCGCCGAAACCGGCACGCTCGTGCTCACCGGCCGGATCTCGCTCGGCGACCACCCTTGGCTCGCCGACCACGGGGTGTACGGAACTCCCGTCCTCCCCGGCACGGCGTTCCTGGACCTCGCCCTGTACGCCGCCGGCGAGGCCGGGTACGCGGGGGTCGCCGAGCTGACCCTGGAGGCGCCCCTGCCGCTGCCGGAGCAGGACGGCGTGGACCTTCAGGTGGTGGTCGGGCCTCCGGAGGAGGACGGCCTGCGCCCGATCGGCGTGCACGCGCGTGCCGACGGCGAGGACTGGACCCGCCACGCGACCGGTCTGCTCGCCGCCGTCGCCCGTACCGCTCCGCCCGAGGACGCGGAGCCGTCCGCCACCTGGCCCCCGCCGGGCGCCGAGCCGATCGATCCGGAGCGCCTCTACCGGCACCTCGCGGAGCGCGGCTACGACTACGGGCCGGAGTTCCGCGGGACGACCGCGGCCTGGCGGCTCGGCGACCGGCTGTTCGCCGAGATCTCGATCTCCGACCCCGGCGGCTTCGGCCTGCACCCCGCGCTGTCGGACGCCGCGCTGCACACCGCGATCGGAGACCGGGACGGGCCGCCCGACCTTCCGTTCGCGTGGACCGACGTCTTCGTCGACGCCGTCGACGCCACCGGCCTGCGGGTTCTGGTCGAGCCCGGTGACGGCGACGCGATCGCGCTCCGGCTCACCGACCCCGGCGGCCGGCCGGTCGCCACGGTGGGGTCCCTCACGCTGCGCCCGGTGCCGTCCGGGCGGCTGCGCGCCGCCGGACGACGGCCGGACACGCTCTTCCAGCTGACCTGGCCCACGCTGCCCGCCCCTTCAGGACACGAGAACGGCGACGTGGTCGTCCCCCTGCCCGCACGGGACTCCGAACAGAACCCGGCGGAGGCCGCGCACGCCGCAACGGGACATGCCCTGGCCCTGCTCCGTGACTGGGTCGCGAAGGACGCCGACGACCCCGCCCGCCTCGTCCTGCTCACCCATGGCGCCGTGGCGGCACATTGCGAGGAGAACATCCGGGATCTCGCGGCCGCCGCCGTCTGGGGGCTCGCCCGAACCGCTCAGACCGAGCATCCAGGACGGATCGTGCTCGTCGACACCGACGGGCATCCCGGCTCCGCGGCGGCCCTCCCGGCGGCCCTCGCCACGGGGGAGGACCAGCTCGCGCTGCGAGCCGGGGAGATCCACGCGCCGAGGCTCGCCCGCATGACCCGGACCGAACCGACCGCGGCCGCGCCGCTGGACGGGACCGTGCTCGTCACCGGAGGCGTGGGCGCCCTCGGGCGGCTCGCCGCCCGCAGGCTCGTGACCCACCACGGCGCCCGGGACCTGCTCCTGGTCAGCCGCGACGCGACCCGCGGCGGAGACGTCCGGGCGGAGCTCGAAGAACTCGGTGCCGAGGTCACGCTCGCGGACTGCGACGTCGCGGACTTCGCATCCCTGTCGGGGCTGCTGGCCACGGTCCCCAGACTCGCCGCGGTGGTGCACACGGCGGGTGTCCTCGACGACGCCGTCCTCACCGCCCAGACCCCGGAACGGCTCGCGAAGGTGCTGCGGCCCAAGGTGGACGCGGCCTGGAACCTGCACCGGCTCACCGAGGACCGGGACCTCGCGTTCTTCCTCCTGTACTCGTCGGCCGTCGGGATCCTCGGCAACGCGGGACAGGCCAACTACGCGGCGGCCAACGCGTTCCTCGACGCCCTCGCGCAGCATCGCCGCGCCCGCGGGCTGCCCGCGACCTCCCTGGCCTGGGGGCTGTGGGCGGAGGGCGGCGGCATGACCGGTCACCTGACCGAGGCCGACGTACGGCGCATGGGGCGCTCGGGACTGCTGCCCCTGGACACCGAGCAGGCCTTGGAGCTGTTCGACACCGCCCTCGCCGGCCCGTCCGCGGCACTGGTACCGGCGCGCATCGACACCGGCCCCCGGCCCGGCGGCGAAGAGCCGCCGGCGGTACTCCGCGGTCTCGTTCGGCGTCCGCGGCGCCGTGCCGCCGGCGCCGGGGCGCCGGGACCGGGCGAGGGCGAACGGCTGGCCGGGCTTGAGCCGGAACAGCGGCAGCGCCTGCTCGTCGAACTGGTACGAGAAACGGCCGCCGAGGTCCTCGACCACGCGGACGCGAGCTCGGTTGAGCCCGGCCGAGGCTTCCAGGCTGCGGGCTTCGACTCGCTCATGGCCGTGCAGTTCCGCAATCGGCTCGGCGCCCGGCTCGGGCTCCGGCTGTCCACCACCGCGATCTTCGACCACCCCACCCCCGCCGAGCTGGCAACGCATCTGAGCGCGCTGCTCGCTCCCGCGGACGCCGACCCCGTCGAGACCCTGCTGGCCGACATCGACCGGGTGGAAGGGGCATTGCGCGAGCTCTCGGCGGCCTCCCGGCGGGACAGAGCGGTTTCGGCCCGACTCCAGGACCTGCTGCGGGTCTGGAAGACCGACGCGGCGGCCACCCCTGCCACCACCGCTTCCACGGCCGATCTCACCGCCGCCACCGACGAGGAGCTCTTCGACGTGCTCGACAACGAGCTGACGATCCCGGCTGCGAGCAGAGAGGGGAAGCCCGCGTGACCGCGAGCGACGAGAAGCTCCGCGACTATCTGCGGCGCGCCACGACCGAGCTGCGGCAGACCCGCATGCGGCTGGATGAGGTGGAGACGGCCAGGAGCGAACCGATTGCGATCATCGGCATGGGCTGCCGCTTCCCGGGCGACGCCCGGTCGCCCGGGGACCTGTGGCGCGTGGTGGCGGAGGAGCGGGACGTCGTCGGACCGCTGCCCGGCGACCGCGGGTGGTCCGGCGGGCTCTACCATCCCGACCCCGAGCACCCCGGCACGACGTACGCCAGGGAGGGTGGCTTCCTGCGCGACGCAGCCGACTTCGACGCCGAGTTCTTCGACGTGGCACCGCGAGAGGCGACCGCCATCGATCCTCAGCAGCGGCTCCTGCTGGAGGTGGCCTGGGAGGCGTTCGAGCGCGCCGGCATCGTGCCCGAGTCGCTGCGCGCCAGCCGTACGGGAGTGTTCACCGGGATCATGTATGGCGACTACGGCACGCGGTTCCAGCGGGCGCCCGAGGATCTGGAGGGCTACCTGGTCGTCGGAAGTGCGGGCAGCGTGGCGTCGGGCCGGCTGGCCTACACCTTCGGCTTCGAGGGGCCGGCGATCACGGTGGACACGGCCTGCTCCTCGTCGCTGGTGGCGGTGGACCTGGCGGTCAGGGCGCTGCGCTCGGGGGATTGCTCGCTCGCGCTCGCCGGTGGAGCGACCGTGCTGGCGACGCCCGCGATCTTCGTGGAGTTCAGCCGCCAGCGCGGCCTCGCGCCGGATGGGCGCTGCAAGTCTTTCGCCGACGCCGCGGACGGCACGGGCTGGGGCGAGGGGGCGGGCCTGCTCCTACTGGAGCGGCTGTCGGACGCGGTGCGCCACGGCCATCCCATCCAGGCCGTCATCCGCTCCACCGCCGTGAACCAGGACGGCCGCAGCAGCCAGCTGACCGCGCCGAACGGCCCGTCGCAGCAGCGGGTCATCGGCCAGGCCCTCGACGCCGCAGGACTGGCTCCCTCCGAGGTCGACGCGGTGGAGGCGCATGGCACCGGAACCACGCTGGGCGACCCGATCGAGGCGCACGCGCTGCTGGTGGCCTACGGCCAGGGGCGCCCTGCCGACCGGCCGCTCTGGCTGGGGTCGGTCAAGTCGAACATCAGCCACACCCAGGCCGCGGCGGGGGTCGCCGGCATCATCAAGATGGTCGAGGCGATGCGGCACGGGGTGCTGCCCAGGACCCTGCACGTGGACCGGCCATCGTCGCACGTGGAGTGGTCGGGCGGCGCGGTACGGCTGCTGACCGAGTCCAGGCCGTGGCCGGAGACCGGTCGGCCGCGCCGGGCAGGGGTGTCCTCGTTCGGCATCAGCGGCACCAACGCCCACGTCATCCTCGAACAGGCGCCGCCGCCGGTCCGAAACCGGGCCGCGGCGCCCGGCGGCCCGCTGCCGTGGGTGTTGTCCGCGCGGAGCGCCGACGCGCTCCGCGACCAGGCCGCACGGCTGGCGGAGTTCGTCCGCGCACGCGCGGACCTCGACCCGGCGGACGTGGCGCGTTCCCTCGTGACGACCCGGACGGCGTTCCGGCACCGCGCGGTGCTCATCGCCGGCGACACGAGTGAGCACGTCGAGCAACTCGACGCGCTGGCCCGGGGCGAATCCCGGGCGGGCGTGGTGCTCGGATCGGCCGCCGACGCGGCCGTCGGGCCGGCGTTCCTCTTCACGGGCCAGGGCAGCCAGCGTGCGGGGATGGGCCGTGAGCTGTACGAGACGTATCCGGTCTTCGCCGAGGCGTTCGACGCGGTCGCCACCGCGCTGGACGCGGAGCTGGCGGGGCACGCGCGACGGCGCGTCCGGGACGTGGCGTTCACCGTGGACGAGACCGGCGACCTCGACGAGACCCTCTACACCCAGACCGCCTTGTTCGGCTTGGAGACGGCCCTCCACCGGCTCCTGGAATCGTGGGGCCTGCGGCCCGAGAGTCTTGCCGGGCATTCCATCGGAGAACTGTCGGCCGCGCACGTCGCCGGGATCCTTTCCCTCCCCGACGCCGCCCGCCTCGTCGCGACGCGCGCCCGGCTGATGCAGGCGCTACCGGGCGGTGGCGCCATGGTCGCCCTCCAGGCGAGCGCGGAGGAGGTTCTGCCCCGACTCACCGGCGCCGTCTCGATCGCCGCCGTGAACGGCCCGGCGTCGATCGTCATCTCCGGCGAGGAGGACGACGTCCTGGCCGTCGCCGCCCGGTTCGCGGCCGAGGGACGCAAGACCAGGCGGCTGAGGACCAGCCACGCCTTCCACTCTCATCGGATGGACGGCATGCTCGAGCGTTTCCGTACGGTGGCGGCCGAGCTCTCCCCTGCCGCCCCCGCCGTTCCGGTGGTGTCGAATCTGACCGGAAAGGAGCTGACGCGACCGGAAGCCGGTTACTGGGCCGATCAGGCGCGCGGTGCCGTCCGCTTTCTGGACGTGGTCCGCCACCTGTCCGACCGCGGGATCACCACGTTCCTCGAACTCGGACCCGACGGCGTCCTCAGCTCCGCGGTCGAGGAGACGCTGCCGGGCGCCGTGACCGCGCCGGTGCTGCGGCGAGGCCGGCCGGAGCCGGTGACGCTGCTCACCGCGGTCGCCCGCGCGTACGTCTCTGGCGTCGCGGTCGACTGGACCGCGATGTTCGGCGGGCCCGGGCACGTCGAGCTGCCGACCTACGCCTTCCAGCACGACAGGTACTGGGCCGAGGCGCCGGCCGCCGCGACCGCGGGTGTGGCCGGCTGGCGGCACCGGATCGCCTGGCATCCGCTGCCCCGCCCGGCGGCCGGAGCCGAGCGGGAGCCCGGGCGGTGGCTGGTGCTCGTTCCGGGCCGGGAGACGGCACACGGCTGGGACGAGGCGCTGACCCGCGCGCTGGCGGACGCCGGATCGCAGGTAAGCCGGATCGTCGTCACGCCCGAGGACGCCGACGGGCTGGCCGCCCATGTGTCGGAGCATCCGGTCGCGGGCGTTCTGTCCCTGCTGCCCCTGGACAGTGGGCCGACCCCCGGTCACGCGGACCTTCCCTGGGGCCTCGCGGCGACGACCGCGCTCGTGCGGGCCCTGGACGCGGCGGGTTCGGACGAGCCGCTGTGGTCGGTGACGCGCGGGGCCGTCGCGGCGGCACCGGGCGACCCGGTGACCGACCCGGCGGCGGCGCTGGTGTGGGGACTGGGCGGCATCGTGGCGGTCGAGGCTCCGCGGCTGCTCGGCGGGTTGATCGATCTCCCGGAGGACGTCCGCCCGGAGGACGCGGCGCGGGCGGTGGCCGCGCTCACCGGCGGCCACGGCGAGGCCGAGCTGGCCGTCCGGTCCGGTGACGTGCTGGCGCGGCGGCTTGTCCGCGCGCCGCAGACCCGGGGCGCCTGGCGGCCGCACGGCACGGCGCTGGTCACCGGTGGGACAGGAGCCCTCGCCCGGCACGCCGCCCGGTGGCTCGCCGCCGCGGGCGCCGACCACCTGCTCCTGGTCAGCAGGCGGGGCGCCGAGGCGCCCGGCGCGGCGGAGCTGGCGGCCGAGCTGGCCGCGTCCGGTGCCGAGACCACGTTCGCGGCGTGTGACGTCGCCGATCGTGACCGCCTGGCCGAGGTACTGCGGAAGCATCCGGTCAGCGCGGTCGTGCACACCGCGGCCGTGCTGGACGACGCCGTGCTCGGCTCCCTCACCGCCGACCGGCTCGAACGGGTTCTGCGGGCCAAGGTTCAGGGCGCGCGCAACCTCGACGAACTGACGCGGGACCGGGACCTGTCGGCCTTCGTGCTCTTCTCCTCGATCGCCGGAGTCTGCGGCGTTCCCGGGCAGGGCAACTACGCGCCGGGCAACGCGTACCTTGACGCCCTCGCCGCGCGAAGACGCGCGGAGGGCCTCCCCGCCACGTCCATCGGCTGGGGACTGTGGGCAGGCGACGGCATCGCGCGTGGCGACGGCGAGCGCAGCGTCGCGCAGCACGGTTTCCGGCCCATGGACCCCGACCTCGCGGTCGCGGCGCTCGGCGACACGCTCGACGAGACGCACATGATCGTGTGCGACGCCGACTGGGCGCGGCTCGCGGAGGGGCGGGCGCACCCGCTGCTCGCCGAGCTCACGGGCGGCCGCGGCGACCCGGAACACGGGGGCGACAAGCCCGCCGAACTGCTCGCCCGGCTGGGCGGCGCGAACGAGCGGCAGCAACGGCACATCCTGGCCGGGCTGGTCCGATCGCTGGCCGCCGCCCTTCAGGACCGGTCGTCGCCGGAGCAGGTAAACCTCACCCGCGGCTTCCGTGAGCAGGGATTCGACTCGCTCACCGCCGTTCAGCTCCGCAACCGGCTGGTCGCCGAGACCGGCCTGTCGCTGCCGGCGACGCTCGTGTTCGACCATCCCACACCACGTGATCTCGCCGAGTTCCTCCGTACCGAGCTGGCGGCGAACGTCACCGGCGGAGGTGCGGCGGTGCTGGATGAGATCGAACGCCTGGAGGCGCTGCTGACGGTCATCCCGCCAGACGATCCGCACCGGGGCGAGGCCGGCAGACGACTGACCGCGCTGGCCGAACGATGCGCGCCGGCGCCGCGAGGCGCGGCGGCCGGCCTCGGCGAACGGCTGTCGGGGGCCTCCGACGACGAACTCGTCGACCTCATCGGCAAGGAGCTTGGGATCTCATGAACGACGACCGGATCCGGCACCTCCTAGAACGGGTCACCGTGGAGCTGCAGGAGACCCGCGAACGCCTCCGCCAGGAGCAGAGCCAAGCCACCGAACCCATCGCGATCACGGCGATGGCCTGCCGTTTCCCCGGCGGGGTGAACTCTCCCGAGGATCTGTGGGAGCTGGTGGTCGACGGCCGCGACGCGATCTCGGAGTTCCCCACGGACCGTGGCTGGGACGTGGCGGGACTCTACGATCCGGAGCCCGGGAGGGAGGGCAGGACCTACACCCGGCACGGCGGGTTCCTGACTCGCCCGGCCGACTTCGACGCCGAGTTCTTCGGCATCTCGCCGCGTGAGGCCCTCGCCACGGACCCCCAGCATCGGCTGCTGCTGGAGGTCGCCTGGGAGACCTTCGAACGGGCGGGCATCGACCCGTACGCGCAGCGCGGCGGCCGGACCGGTGTGTTCATCGGGACCAACGGCAACGACTACGCGAGCCACGGGACGGCGGCGTCGGGGGAGCTGGAGGGCTATCTGGCCATCGGGAACGCGGCGAGCGTCGCCTCCGGCCGGATCTCCTACACCTTCGGCTTCGAGGGGCCCGCGATCACCATCGACACCGCGTGCTCCTCGTCGTCGGTCGCGCTCCACCTGGCCGTGCGGTCGCTGCGCTCAGGCGAGTGCGACCTGGCCCTCGCCGGCGGCGTCACCGTCATGACGACCCCGACGGTCTTCGTCGAGTTCTCCCGGCAGCGCGGGCTGTCGGCGGACGGGCGCTGCAAGGCTTTCTCGGCCGGCGCCGACGGCACCGGCTGGGCGGAGGGCGCCGCACTGCTGCTGGTCGAGCGGCTGTCGGACGCGCAGCGGCTCGGGCATCGGGTGCTGGCCGTCGTCCGGGGTACGGCGGTCAACCAGGACGGGGCCTCGAACGGACTGACGGCGCCCAACGGCCCGTCACAGCAGCGGGTCATCCGCGCCGCGCTGGAGGACGCCGGGCTGTCGGCCGCCCAGGTGGACGCCGTGGAGGCCCACGGCACCGGGACGTCCCTCGGTGACCCGATCGAAGCGCAGGCGCTCCTGGCCACCTACGGGCAGAACCGTCCCGGCGACCGGCCGCTGTGGCTGGGCGCGGTCAAGTCCAACCTCGGGCACACGCAGGCGGCCGCGGGCGCCGCCGGGATCATCAAGACGGTCATGGCGCTGCGGCACGGGCTGCTGCCGCGGACCCTGCACGTCGACACGCCCTCACCGCACGTGGACTGGTCGGCGGGAGCCGTACGGGTCCTGACCCGCGCGCGGACGTGGCCGGAGACGGGCGAACCGCGGCGTGCGGGCGTGTCCGCCTTCGGCGTGAGCGGGACCAACAGCCACATCCTGCTGGAGAGCGCGCCGGCGGACGAGGAGACCGGCGACGGCGAACTCCCCGGGCCGCTGCCCTTCCGTGTCTCCGCGCGTACGCCGGAGGCGCTCGCCGCGCAGGCCGCCCGCCTGGCGTCGTTCGTCCGCGGCGAAGACCCGGAGGCGGCGGCGGTCGCGCATGCCCTGGCCACCACGCGGGCCGGACTGGAGGAGCGCGCGCTGATCGTGGCGGACGGCCGCGACGAGCTGCTCGCGGGGCTGGACTCGGTGGCCCGGGGGGAGACGGGTGACTCGGTGATCCGGGGCCGGGCGGCCGAGGACCGCCGGGCCGTCTTCGTCTTCCCCGGACAGGGCTCCCAGTGGGCGGGCATGGCCCGCGAGCTCCTGGACGCCTCGCCCGTGTTCGCGCGGTCGATCGAGGTCTGCGAGGACGCCCTCGCCCCGTACGTGGACTGGTCCCTGACCGACATCCTGCGAACCTCCGCGCCTTTGGACCGGGTCGATCTGGTGCAGCCCGCCCTGTGGGCGGTGATGGTGTCGCTGGCCGAGCTCTGGCGGTCACACGGCGTACGGCCGGAGGCGGTCGTCGGGCACAGTCAGGGGGAGATCGCGGCCGCGTACGTAGCCGGGGCGCTTTCCCTCGAGGACGCGGCGAAGGTCGTGGCGCTGCGCAGCAGAGCGATCGGCGCGCTCTCGGGCCGGGGCGGGATGGCGTCGGTGTCATCGCCCGTGGCCCGGGTGGAGGAGCGGATCGCGAGGTGGGACGGCCGGTTGTCCGTGGCGGCGGTCAACGGCCCGTCCGCCGTGGTGGTCGCGGGCGAGCCCGAGGCGCTCGACGAGCTCGTCGCCGCATGTGCGGAGGATGAGGTGCGGGCCCGCCGGATTCCGGTGGACTACGCCTCGCACTCCGCCCACGTGGAGGCGGTCGAGGCGGACATCAGGGAGGCTCTACGGGGGATCCGCCCACGCGACGGTGACGTGCCGTTGCTGTCCACGGTGACCGGTGACTGGATCGACACCTCGACGATGGACGCCGGCTACTGGTACGCCAACCTGCGGCGGACCGTCCGGTTCGAGCCTGCCGCGCGTGCCCTCCTCGACACGGGACATGACGCGTTCATCGAGGTCAGCCCGCACCCCGTACTGACCTCCTCGGTCCAGGAGATCGCCGAGGAGAACGCCGCCGTGAACGTCGTGGTCACCGGTTCACTGCGCCGCGACCAGGGCGGAATCGCGTGCTTCCTCGCCTCGGCGGCCGAGGCGTACGTCCGCGGCGTCGCCGTGGACTGGCTGCCCACCTTCGACGGGTGGCGGGCTCGTCCCCTCGACCTGCCGACCTACGCCTTCCAGCGGCGTCGCTACTGGCTGGAGCCGCGGCCGGTGGGGGCCGCGGGCGCCGAGGGCCATCCGCTGCTGGAGTCGGTGGTGCGGCCCGCCGGTGAGGACGCGGTCCTGCTGACGGGACGGGTCTCCCAGGGGGCTCAGCCCTGGCTCGGCGACCATCGCGTGCGGGGCCGCGCGGTGCTGCCCGGGGCCGCGTTCGCCGAGCTGGCGATGCGGGCCGGAGACGAGGTCGGCCGGCCGGCGATCGACGAACTCGTCATCGAGACGCCGCTGGTCCTGCCGGCCGAGGGCGACGTGCGGATCCAGGTCCGGGTCGACGCGCCGGATGAGGCGGGCCGGCGTCCCTTCGCCGTCTTCTCGGGCGCCGGCCGGGGCACGGAGTGGACCCGGCATGCCCAGGGCGCGCTGACCACGGGCGCGAGTGTTCACCCGAGCCCGTCATGGGACTGGCCTCCGCCGGGCGCGGCCGAGGCGATCGGCGAGGTCTACGCGGAGTTCGCCGAGTCCGGAATCGAGTACGGCCCGGCGTTCCAGGGACTGCAGGCGGCCTGGCGGCGGGGTGACGAGGTGTACGCCGAGGTCGCGCTCCCGGAGGACCTGCACGCCGGGGACTTCGGGATTCATCCCGCGCTCCTGGACGTGACCTTCCACGCTGCGCGGCTCACCGGCCTGCTGCCGTTCGCCTGGCGAGGCGTGCGGCTGCACGCGACGGGCGCCACGGAGCTTCGCGTACGCCTCACCAGGGCGGCGGACGGCGAGCTGTCCCTGGAGGCGACCGACCCGAACGGCATGCCCGTCGTCACGATCGAGTCCCTGGTGGCGCGGGCCATTCCGGTCGCGGAGCTGAACGCCGAAGCAGACCACGACGAGCTCTACCGCCTCGACTGGACGGCGCTCGACGTCGCGGCCGGGACACCACACGACCTCACCCGTACCGTCCACGTGGAGCCCGGCCGGGAGGAGACGGCGCGCGTGCTCGACGTCGTGCGGTCGTGGCTGACCGGCTCCGACGAGCGCCTGACGGTGGTGACACGGCGGGCGGTGGCCGTCGGCGACGATGAGCCGCCGGACCTGGCGACCGCTCCGGTCTGGGGACTGCTGAGGGTGGCGCAGGCGGAGCATCCGGACCGGCTGCTGCTCGTGGACCTGGACTCCGATCCCGAGTCGGCCCGGATGCTTCCGGCCGTGGTCGCGGCCGCCGAGGCGGCGAACGAGTCGCAGCTCGCCCTGCGGGCCGGGAAGGCGCTGGTCCCCAGGCTGGAGCGCGCCGCGACGACGTCCGCCGGTTCGTGGTCGTTCGCGCCCGGGGGAACGGTTCTCATCACCGGCGGGCTCGGATTTCTGGGCGGGCTCATCGCGCGGCACCTCGTGGACCGGTACGGCGTCCGGCACCTGGTACTGCTCGGGCGGCGGGGCGCCGGCACGCCCGGCGCCGACGAGCTCGCGGCCGAGCTGACGGGCCTGGGCGCACAGGTGACGATCGCCGAGTGCGACGCCGCAGAACGCGACGACCTGGCCCGCGTCATCGAGGGCATCCCCGCCGCCCATCCGCTGACCGCGGTCGTGCACGCGGCGGCCGCGCTCGATGACGGAGTGATCACAGCGCTGACGGAGGAAAGGCTCACCTCGGTCCGGCGCCCCAAGGCCGACGCGGCGTGGAACCTGCACGTGCTCACCAGGGACGCCGACCTGCGCGCGTTCATCCTCTTCTCCTCCGCCGCGGGCGTGGTCGGAATCCCGGGCCAGGGAAATTACGCCGCGGCCAACTCCTATCTCGACGCCCTGGCCGCGCATCGGCGCGCCGAGGGCCTGCCCGCCTCGTCGCTGGCGTGGGGCCTGTGGGCCGGTGCCAGCGACATGACCGGACACCTCGTGGGCGCCGACCGCGGCAGGATCGCCCGACGTGGCTTCCGCCCGTTGTCGGTGGAGGAGGGAATCGCGCTTTTCGACGCGGCGGGTCGTTCGGATGCCGCGCTTCTCGTGCCGGCCGGGCTGACGGCCCCCGACCCGGTGCCGTCGCTCCTGCGCGGGATCTTCCAGCCCCGCCGCCCGGTCGCAGCGTCCGGTCGTGGCCAGACCGGTCCGTCGTTCGTCCAGCGGCTGCGGCGGCTGGCGGACGGCGAGCGCGACGAGGCATTGCTGTCGCTGGTGCTCGAGCAGGCCGCCACGGTCCTCGGCCGGGAGGACGTCCCCGACGGCGATCGAGCATTCCGCGACCTGGGGTTCGACTCCCTCACGGCCGTCGACCTGCGCAACCGGCTCGCCGCCACGATCGGGCTGCGGCTCCCGGCCACCCTGGTGTTCGACCATCCGACGCCGAACGACCTGGCCCGGCGGCTGCGGGCCGAGCTCCTGGATGAGGCAAGCGCACCGGACACCGTGGTCGCCGCGCCGGCCGGCGAGACGGAAGACCCCATCGCGATCGTGGGGATGGCGTGTCGTTTTCCGGGTGGGGTGGTTTCGCCGGGTGGTTTGTGGGATTTGGTGGCGTCGGGTGGGGATGCGATCGGGGAGTGGCCGTCGGATCGGGGTTGGGATGTTGAGGGGTTGTATGACCCGGATCCGGATCGGGTGGGTCGGTCTTATACGCGTCATGGTGGGTTTTTGTATGAGGCTGCGGATTTTGATGCTGGGTTTTTTGGGATGTCGCCGCGTGAGGCGTTGGCGACGGATCCGCAGCAGCGGTTGTTGTTGGAGACGGCGTGGGAGGTGTTGGAGCGGGCGGGTATTCCGCCGTCGAGTCTGCGTGCCAGCCGCACCGCCGTCTACACCGGCGTCATGTACAACGACTACGCCTCCCGGCTGCGAGAGTTCCCGCCGGACCTGGAGGGCTACGTACACAACGGCAGTGCCGCCAGTGTGGCGTCGGGGCGGATCGCGTACACGTTCGGGTTCGAGGGGCCGGCGGTGTCGGTGGACACGGCGTGTTCGTCGTCGCTGGTGGCGTTGCACCTGGCGGTGCAGGCGCTGCGTTCGGGTGAGGCCGATCTCGCGCTCGCCGGAGGTGTGGCCGTCATGTCCTCGCCCGCAGGCATGGTCGCGTCCTCGCGCCACCGGGCATTCGCACCCGACGGCCGGGTGAAGGCGTTCGCGGCGGCGGCCGATGGCACCAGCTGGGCCGAGGGTGTGGGGTTGTTGCTGGTGGAGCGGTTGTCGGATGCGCTGCGGCTGGGCCATGAGGTGCTGGCTGTGGTGCGGGGAAGCGCGGTCAACCAGGATGGCGCGTCGAACGGGTTGACGGCGCCGAACGGTCCGGCGCAGCAGCGGGTGATCCGGCAGGCCCTCGCCGCCGCCGGGATCGGACCTGCCGACGTGGACGCGGTGGAGGCTCATGGGACGGGCACCCGGCTGGGCGATCCCATCGAGGTGCAGGCGCTGCAGGCCGTCTACGGGCAGGACCGGGCCGGGGGGAGCCCGCTCTGGCTCGGCTCACTGAAGTCCAACCTCGGTCACACTCAGGCCGCTGCGGGTGTGGCGGGGGTCATCAAGATGGTCGAGGCGATGCGGCATGGTGTGTTGCCGCGGACGTTGCATGTCGATGAGCCGTCGCCGCATGTGGACTGGTCGGCGGGGTCGGTGCGGTTGCTGACCGAGGAGGTGGACTGGCCCGAGACCGGGCGCCCGCGCCGGGCCGGGGTCTCCTCGTTCGGCGTCAGCGGGACCAACGCCCACGTCATCCTCGAACAGGCACCCGCCATCCAGGACCAGGACCAGACACCACGGAAGGCGGCACCGCCGCCCGCGCTGCCGTGGGCGATCTCGGCGAGGAGCCCACGTGCGCTGCGCGCTCAGGCCGCCCGGCTCGTTCCGGTGGCCGAGAACGCCGATGTCGCCGGCGTCTCCCGGGCGTTGCTGTTCACCCGGAGCATGTTCGAGCACCGAGCCGTCGTCGTCGGCGAGAACAGGGAAGCCCTGCTGGCCGGACTGCGGGCGTTGTCCCGCGGCGAGCCCGCCGACGAGGTCGTCCGGGGCATGGCCAGGAAGTCCACCAAGACCGTTTTCGTCTTCCCTGGTCACGGCTCGCAGTGGGACGGGATGGCCGCCGAACTGCTCGAGACCTCACCGGCGTTCGCCGCGAAGGTCGACGAATGCGCACAGGCCCTCGCCCCGTACCTGGACTGGTCGCTGCTGGACGTCCTGCGCGGTGCGGAGTCCGCGCCGCCGCTGGAGCGCGTCGACGTGGCCCAGCCGGCGCTCTGGGCGGTGCTGGTCGCCCTGGCGGAGGTATGGCGGTCGTTCGGTGTTCGCCCGGACGCCGTGGTCGGGCACAGCCAGGGCGAGCTCGCGGCCGCGTGCGTCGCGGGAGCGATCCCGCTGGGAGAGGCCGCGCGCATCGTCGCGTTGCGCGGCCGGCTGCTCGCGACGCTGATCGGGCGCGGCAGCATGATGTCGGTCGCGCTGCCCGCCGCTGAGGCCGAGACGCGTATCGCCGCCTGGCCCGGACAGCTCTCGGTGGCCACGGTGAACGGCCCGTCGGCGACCGTCATCGCGGGGGACGCAGCGGCGCTCGACGAGCTGAAGGTCGTACTGGATGCCGAGGACGTACGGGCCCGTCGGATCCGGGCGGCCAATGTCGCCGGGCATTCGCCCGTGATCGATGACATCCGCGACGAGTTCCTCGACGGCCTCGGCGAGATACGGCCGCGCACCGGCGACGTATCCGTGATGTCGACGGTCACCGCGGACTGGATCGACACCGCCCAGATGGACGAGGCGTACTGGTACCGCAACCTGCGGGGCACGGTCCGCTTCGAACCGGCCGTGCGCTCCCTTGCCGAGCAGGGCCACACGGTGTTCATCGAGGTGAGCCCGCACCCGGTGCTGACCAGCGGCATCCTGGACACCGTCGAGACCATGGGCCGGGCGGCAGCGGCCGACGTGGCTGTCACCGAGACCCTGCGCAGAGGCGAGGGCGGGTACGACCGGCTCCTGCGGTCGGTCGCGGCCGTCCACGTCCATGGCACGGAGGTGGACTGGTCGCCCCTGTTCGAGGGCGTTCACGCGCCCCCTGTCGAGCTGCCCGGCTACGCGTTCCAGCGGCGGCGCTACTGGCTCGACGGCGACGGGCACCCGGTCGCGGCGGCGGGCACGGCGTCCCAGGTCCCGGAGCCAGAGGCGGAGGACGAGGAGCCGCTACCGGAGCGGCTCGCGGCGCTTGACGAGCGGGAACGGATGGACGCGCTGGTCGACCTCGTACGCGTGCACGCGGCCGCCGTACTCGGCTACGACGAACCCGGCGAGGTCGACCCGGCCGCCGCCTTCCGGGACCTCGGCTTCGAGTCGCTGACAGCGGTGGACCTGCGCAACCGGCTGGGCACGGCAACCGGGCTGGCCTTGCCCGCGACGTTGCTCTTCGACTACCCGACACCGGTCGCCGTGGCCGCGTTCCTCGACGCGCGCCTGTCCTCCGGGGCCGCCGGTGAGGAGCGGCCGCCCGCCATGGACGTACTGAAGCTTCTGGAAGAGGCCCTCACCGCGACGCCTTCCGGCACGACGGAGCACGCGCAGGTCGCGGCGAGGCTTCGCGAGCTCACCGCGAGATGGGCGGAGCCGCCCGGCGATACGGCCGACCTCGACTCCGCCTCCGACGAAGAACTGTTCGCGCTGGTCGATGGGAAGGGTGACGATGGCGTCTGAGGAGAAGCTGCGGGAGTACCTCAAGCGCGCCCTGGCCGACACGCGGCACGCGCGGCGGCGTCTGCACGAGGTGGAGTCGGCCCTGCGCGAACCGATCGCGATCGTGGGGATGGCGTGTCGTTTTCCGGGTGGGGTGGTTTCGCCGGGTGGTTTGTGGGATTTGGTGGCGTCGGGTGGGGATGCGATCGGGGAGTGGCCGTCGGATCGGGGTTGGGATGTTGAGGGGTTGTATGACCCGGATCCGGATCGGGTGGGTCGGTCTTATACGCGTCATGGTGGGTTTTTGTATGAGGCTGCGGATTTTGATGCTGGGTTTTTTGGGATGTCGCCGCGTGAGGCGTTGGCGACGGATCCGCAGCAGCGGTTGTTGTTGGAGACGGCGTGGGAGGTGTTGGAGCGGGCGGGTATTCCGCCGTCGAGTCTGCGTGGCAGCCGCACCGCCGTCTACACCGGCCTGACGTCCCAGGATTACCACTCCCGGCTGACCAGCACACCCGTCGAACTCGAAGGCCACCTGGGCGTTGGAAATCTCGCCAGTGTGGCGTCGGGGCGGATCGCGTACACGTTCGGGTTCGAGGGGCCGGCGGTGTCGGTGGACACGGCGTGTTCGTCCTCGCTGGTGGCGTTACATCTGGCGGTGCAGGCGCTGCGTTCGGGCGAGGCCGATCTGGCGCTCGCCGGAGGCGTGACGGTGATGTCCTCGCCGGAGGGATTCATCGAGTTCTCCCGGCAGCGTGGTCTGGCGTCCGACGGCCGGGTGAAGGCGTTCGCGGCGGCGGCGGACGGCACCAGCTGGGCCGAGGGCGTCGGGTTGTTGTTGGTGGAGCGGCTGTCGGACGCACGACGGCTGGGTCATGAGGTGCTGGCCGTCGTCCGGGGTACGGCGGTCAACCAGGACGGGGCCTCGAACGGGCTGACGGCCCCGAACGGCCCGGCGCAGCAGCGGGTGATCCGGCAGGCCCTCGCCGCCGCCGGGCTCGGACCCGCCGACGTGGACGCCGTCGAGGCGCACGGTACGGGCACGACGCTGGGCGATCCGATCGAGGCGCAGGCGTTGCAGGCCGTCTACGGGCGGGACCGGGCCGAGGAGAGACCGCTCTGGCTCGGCTCCCTGAAGTCGAACCTGGGACACACCGCGGCCGCCGCGGGGGTGGCGGGGATCATCAAGATGGTCGAGGCGATGTGGCACGGTGTGTTGCCGCGGACGTTGCACGTCGACGAGCCGTCGCCGCATGTGGACTGGTCCGCGGGGTCGGTGCGGCTGCTGACCGAGTCCAGGCCGTGGCCAGAGACCGGGCAGCCGCGCCGGGCCGGGGTGTCCTCGTTCGGCGTCAGCGGGACCAACGCTCACGTCATCCTCGAACAGGCACCCCCCATCCCGGCCCAGGACGACGAACCACAGGAGACAGCACCGTTCCTCCCGCCCTGGCTGTTGTCGGGCCGGAGCCCGGACGCGCTGCGGGAGCAGGCCGGCCGCCTGGCGGAACTGGTCGCGGACGATCCGCTGGACGTGGCGTGGTCCCTCGCGACGACCCGAGACCACCTGGATCACCGCGCGGTCGTGGTGGCCGCGGACGAAGACGAGCTCCGGGCCGGTCTCCGGGCGGTCGCCGAGGGCCGTACACCGCCACGGGTCGGGCGATCGGGGAAGGTCGCCTTCCTGTTCACCGGGCAAGGCAGCCAGCGCACCGGCATGGGGCGGGAGCTGTACGACAGGTTCACGGTCTTCGCCGCCGCCTTCGACGCGGCATGCGCGGAGCTGGACCGGCATCTGGACGGGTACACACCACATCCGGTCCGGGACGTCGTCTTCGAGGCCGGCCTCGCCGGCCGGCTCGACCAGACCGTATACACGCAGGCCGGACTGTTCGCGATCGAGGTGGCACTGTACCGGCTCGTCGAGTCGTTCGGCGTACGACCGGACTTCGTGACCGGCCACTCGATCGGGGCCCTGGCGGCGGCCCACACCGCAGGGGCGCTGGCCCTCGAGAACGCGGCGGCTCTGGTCGCGGCGCGGGGCAGGCTCATGCAGGCGCTGCCGTCCGGGGGCGCGATGATGGCCGTCGCGGCGAACGAGGAAGAGGTGCGGGAGGTCCTCGCCGGGCTGGAGCCCGGTGCGGGTCTGGCCGCGATCAACGGTCCCGACTCCGTCGTCATCTCTGGGGACGAGGACCCGGTACTGACGGCCGCCGCGACCTTCGCGGACAAGGGGCGCAGAACAAGGCGGCTGCGCGTCAGCCACGCCTTCCACTCGCACCGCATGTCGGGAATGATGGAAGAGTTCCAGCGGATCGTTGAGAAGGCGGTCTTCGCGAGCCCTGCCGTCCCGTTCGTCTCCGACCGGACCGGCGAGATCGCCTCGGCCGAGCAACTGGCCGACGGCGCGTACTGGGCAGGCCACGTCCGTGATCCGGTACGGTTCGCCGACGTCGTACGGACGCTGCGGGACGCCGGAGTGACCCGGTTCGTGGAGCTCGGGCCGGACGCCGTGCTGTCCGGCCTGCTGGCGGAGGGCGTACGAGCGCCGCTCCTGCGCCGCGATCGCTCCGAGACCATCTCGTTCCTGTCCGGGCTGGGCAGGCTGCACGCCGACGGCGTCGAGGTCGACTGGGCGCCCGTGTTCCGCGGCCTGCGACCGCGCCGGGTCGCGCTCCCCACTTATCCCTTCCAGCGGCGACGCTACTGGCTCGACACCGTCATCACCGGCCGGGAGAGCGACGCCGAGCAGCCCGCGGACCGGACCTGGGGCCTACGGCTCGCCGGGCTGGACAAGGAGGACCGTGACCAGGCCGTGCTCGACTTCGTCGTGGCGGAGGTCGCCACCGTGCTCGCGCATGCCTCCGCCGACGAGATCGACGCGAGCCGGCCGTTCGTGGAGCTGGGGTTCGACTCGCTCATCGCGGTCGAGCTGCGGTCGCGGCTGAACGCGGCGACCGGACTCGACCTGTCCGGGACGTTGACCATCGAATATCCGACGCCCGCGGAGCTGGCGCGGCACCTGGCCGAGATTCACGACACTCCCGCGGGCGTGGACACGCGTGGCGGAAGCGCCCTCGGGTCGGTCTATCTGCGGCTGTGCGAGGCGCAGAAGTTCGCGGAGGCGACCACCGTCCTCATGGCGGCGTCGGAGCTACGGTCCACGTACGGCATCGGGGACGCAACCGCGCATGCCGCGCATGCCGTCCGCCTCGCCGAGGGCGGAACAGGCCCGGTCGTGGTCTGCTTCCCGGCGCTCACCGCGTTGTCGGGTCCGCACGAGTACGCGCGGTTCGGGCGGACGTTCCAGGGCGAGCGGGACGTGTTCGCGGTGCCCGCTCCAGGTTACGCCGACGGCTCCCCGCTACCCGGCTCGGCCGAGGCGTTCGTACGGACGCAGGTGGCGGCGGTCGAGCGGCTCGTCGGCGACGCGCCGTTCGTCATCGTCGGCCGCTCGCTGGGCGGCTGCGTCGCGCACGCGGTCGCGACCGGTCTGGCGGAGCGCGGCCTGCGCCCGGCCGGCCTGGCGGTGATCGACACCTATCCGATGGACACCCCGCAGCTGCCGGGCATGGAGCGGTGGATGCCCTCCATGATCAACGGGATGCTCGCCCGTGTTGACGGACTGGAGCTGTCGCTCACCGAGACCGGCCTCACCACTATGGGAGCGTACCTGCGGGTCTTCGGCCACTGGCAGCCCCGTCCGCTCGCCGTCCCGACTCTTCTGGTCCGCGCCGGAGATCCGTTGCCCGGCATGGCCACCACCGGCGCGGACTGGCGCGCGTTCTGGCGTCTTCCGCACGAGACGACCGACGTCCCGGGCGACCATTTCACGGTGCTCGAGGACCACTCCGACACCACCGCGGACGCGATCAGGCAATGGATCGGCACGCTCGCGGATGACCACCCCGCACGGCGAGGCACGACGACGACCAGGAGGCAGACATGACACGTCCGTTCCGGTTCGGCCTGGGTAAGTTGGAGATCCCCGACTCCGACGACTGGCTGAAGAGCTCTCGGCAGGTCGAAGACGAGGGCTACGACATCCTGTTGGTCCCCGACCATCTGGGGAAGACCGCCCCGTTCCCACCGCTGGTCGCCACGGCCGCCGTCACCGGCCTTCGGGTGGGGACCGGTGTGCTCAACAGCGGCTTCTACCACCCGCCGCTGCTCGCGCGGGACGCCGCCACCACCGACCGGCTGACGGGCGGCCGGCTGGAACTGGGGCTCGGAACCGGCTACGCGCATCCGGAGTTCCACGCACTCGGCCTCGACCCCGGCACCCCCAAGGACCGGGTCGACCGGCTCGAAGCGACCGTGGCCCAGCTCATCTCCATCTTCTCCGCCCCGGAGTCCGTGCCCGCACCCGTCCAGAAGCCGATGCCGCTGCTCATCGCCGGGAACGGGAACCGGGTCCTGCGCCTGGCGGCCGAGTACGCCGACATCGTGGGCTTCATCGGCATGCGCTACGACCCGACCTCGCCCGGAGGGCTGCGGCTCATCTCCACGGAGGAGTTCGCCGAGCGGGTGGCGTACTTCGAGGAGGTGGTCGGCGCGCGCTCGGCCGAGGTGGAGCGCAACCTGTTGATCCAGGCGGTCGTGGTCACCGACGACCGCGACGCGGCGATCCGGCACATCCAGCAGACCCAGTTGCCCATTCCGCTGGAGGAGCTCGAGCGTTCGCCGCTGCTTCTCATCGGCAGTGTGGAGCAGATCATCGGCCAGGTGCAGGAGATCCGTGACCGGTACGGGATCTCCTATCTCACCGTGATGGATGCCCACCAGGAGGCGTTCAGACCGGTCGTGGAGGTTCTGGCGGGCAAGTGACGATGGAGGATCAGTTGAGTGCAGGCGAGATACGCACCCTCATAGACGCGCTGCGGTTGCGTTCGGCGAAGCAGCCCGACGACGTCGCCTATGCCCATCTGCCTGATGGCGAGGGCATCGGGGCCACGATGACCTATGCGGAACTGGACGAGGCGGCACGCGCCGCCGCCGCGTCCTTCACCGCCCTGGGGCCGGGGAACGTCCTTCTGCTCTATCCGTCGGGACTTGATTTCGTCCGTGCCCTGTTCGGCTGCCTGTACATCGGGCTGACGCCGGCTCCCGTGCAGGTGCCGCGCAGCCGCCAGAGCGTCGGGCGACTGCGGCGGATCGCCCGCGACGCCGCCGCGACCACGGTGTTGACCACGGCCGCGGTACGCGACGATCTCGAAGAACGCTTCGGAGACCTGTTGAGCGGGCTCACGCTGATCGCCACGGACGCACCTGGCGGTGTGCCGGTCGGGGCGCCGACGCCCTCCGAACTCCCCCATGCCGGCGACACGGCCCTGCTCCAATACACCTCGGGCTCAACGGGGGATCCCAAGGGAGTGATGGTGACCCATGCCAACTTCGTGAGCAACCTGGTCGAGACCGACGAGGTCTGGCCCGTCGAGACGGACGGGGCGGTCGTCTCCTGGCTCCCCCTCTTTCACGACATGGGACTGGTGTTCGGGGTCTTGTTCCCACTGTGGGCGGGGGTTCCCGCCTACCTCATGCCACCGGAGGCGTTCATCCGCAGACCGGGACGCTGGCTGGAAGCGATCTCGCGGTTCAGGGGGACCCACGCCGCGGCCCCCAGCTTCGCCTATGACCTGTGCGTCCGGGCCGCCGCCGAAGGACGGATCTCCCGCGTGTGTGACCTCTCCCGCTGGCGGGTGGCGGCCAACGGCGCGGAGCCGGTCCGCTTCCGGACGATCGAGCGGTTCGCCGAGACGTTCGCACCGTACGGCTTCAGGCGGGAGGCCATGTGTCCAGGCTACGGACTCGCCGAGAACACACTCAGGGCTACGGGCGTCCCCCCGGACCGTGCGCCTGAGGTGTTGAGGCTGTCCGAGCAGGCCCTCGGGGAGGGGCGGGCCGACATCGTCGGCGCGGCGGCCGAGGGGGCGAAGCCGCTCGTGAGCAGCGGTGTCCCCGCCCGGTCGACCAGGATTCGCATCGCCGACCCGCGAACCCTCGCCGAATGCCCGCCGGGCCGCATCGGGGAGATCTGGATCGACGGCCCCTGCGTTGCCTCGGGCTACCTGGGCCGCCCTGGGCTCAGTGAACAGACCTTCCGTGCACGAATTCACGGCGAACCCCACGGCCAGACTCATCTGCGTACCGGGGACCTCGGCTTTCTGCACGAGGGCGAGCTGTACGTCACCGGGAGAGTCAAGGACGTCATCATCCGCAACGGTCGCAATTATTATCCGCAGGACATCGAGCTGTCCGCCGAGTCGGCCGTTCCCGGCCTTCGTCCCAACTGCGCCGCCGCCTTTTCCGTGGACGATGGCACGCAAGAACAGCTCGTGGTCGTCGTCGAGGCGGACGGCCGGGTGCTCAGAGCGTATGGGGAACGGTCACTGCGCGAACGTGTCCACGACGTGGTCCACGAAAATCACCGGCTTATGGCCGACGACATCGTCGTCGTCCGCCGCGGCGCGATCCCCAAGACCACCAGCGGGAAGGTTCAGCGTCGCGCCTGCCGGAACCGTTACGAGGCCGGCGAGCTCGCCTTACCCGCTCCGGCGCTCGGTGCGCCGGGACCAGGGTCGGACCGCGACTGATCGTCCCGGCGGGCCAGGACGCCCGCACTCCCTTCTGATCAGCAGAAGCTCTAATCCCGAAGCGTGGTTCCATCGGTGCGCTCGATAGCGGATCCCGAACCGTGCTGAACGGATGCGCCAAGTTCGTGGCGTGGCCGGATCCGGAACCACCGGCGCCGAGCGTCCCGGCCGCTACCTGCCCGGGCTGTCCCGGAGGGACGGTCTGCAATGTCCTTGACGCGAAAATTAGGCTGGTCTGACGGCCGTATATTCCGTAGTCTGTGTATCGACCGCTGGCGCGCTCCCACCTTCACCTCCAGGTCCAAAGCGACGCCGACGAGAGGTCCCTGTTCCAATACACCGATAAATTCCGTCGCAGATGGGTAATCGCCACGCGCATCCAAGATGTATACTAAACTAGTCGGAAAAGAAGGGTTTTGCCTATGTCCGGCCTATGTGACAGAACGCTTTGGTTGACGTAAAAGAACGAGTTCGATCGCCATGCGATGGAGTTCTGATTCGACATTTCTCGGGGGTTCATAGTGCTCGTGGAACGTGATGTCCAGTTAGCGGAACTCTCTCGTCTACTGGAAGGCTGCATTGAATCCCGGGGTGCCACGGCCGTACTCAGGGGTCCGCTCGCCGTCGGGAAGACGACGCTTCTGCGACGGTTCATCGAGCATGCCGAGGCGGCGGGAGCACTGGTGGCGGACGCGGCCGGCATTTGCCCCGAGCGAAACCTGCCGCTCGGGGTACTGCGCCAGCTCTTCCACGGTCTGCACCTCGGGGAGGCCGAACGGCTGCTGGCGAAGGGCGATCTTGAGGCGCCGTGCGACCCGACCGTCAGCACCTCGGGACGGCTGTCCTCCCTCTCCAACCGGCGATTGTGGGCGGCCGTGCAGGCACTGTCCGAGTGCGTTCCGATCGTCTTCACGATCGACGACCTGCACTACGCCGACGACGCCTCGCTGCATACTCTCGAGTATTTCGCCGGACGGGTACACAACGCGCGTGTCCTGATCGTGGCGACGGGAGCGGAGACCCCCGCTGTGGTGGACCGGCTCCAAGGGCTGTGGCACACGGACCTGCTCCGCCAGCGCGAGTTCCATCCGGTGCGGGTCGCGACGCTCTCGGAGGCGGGGGTCGCCGAGGTGATAGCCGAACGGATGACGCCCGGTGACGCCGAGCGCCTCGCCCGTCCCTGGCACCGTCTCACCGGGGGCAACCCACTGCTCCTTATGGCCCTCCTCGATGACGGGCGGCCCGGACCGGAGGACACCTCGGACAAGGTCGGTGCAGAGTACGGCAAGGCCGTCGTCGCATGCGTGCGCCGCGGCGGACGCTACCTCCTCAACACCGCCCGCGGCCTCGCGGCGCTCGGCTCCTACGCCTCGCCCGCCAGGTTGAGCCGCCTGCTGGACATGCCGGAGGGTGCGGTCGTCCAGATGGTGGAGGCGCTGGAGGCGACCGGCGTGCTGGCCGAGGGGGCCTTCCGTCATTCGTCCGCACCGGAGGCACTGCTCGCCGACTTCCCGATGGCCGAACGGGTGGAACTGCATCGCGCGACCGCCCGGATCCTGCATCACGTGGGCGCGCTGCCCGAGTGCGTCGCCCGTCACCTGGTCGCGGCGTGGCATCCGGACGAGGACTGGGCGCACGACGTTCTCAAGGACGCCGCGCGGGAGGCGCTGCGCGGAGACGAGCTGGAGTTCGCCATGAGCTGTCTCGATCTCGCCGAACTCGCCGGCGGCGACGAGGACGGCGGGCTCGGGGTCACGATCCTGCGTACGCGCGTGGATTTCCGGAACGATCTGGTCGCTGCCTTCCGGCGACTCGACCCGCTTGTTCGGCGCCTCCACCAGGGAGAGCTCAGAAGCGACCTCGCCGCGGCGTTGATTCCCGCATTGATCTGGCAGGGCCGCGCCGACGAGGCCGCGCTGGCGTTTCGCCGGCTGGGACAGGTCACGGACGACCGGGATGAGGGTGTCACCGTGGAGCCCGGTGCGGTGCGCGGATGGACGCGGTTTCCGCCGGCGCCCGCCGCGGAGGGGGAGTACGCCCCCGGGTCCGCCCCGGTGCTCACGGTCCCGGGGGCCGCGATGCTCGAGGGAGCGGCCGCGCTGGTCAACGTGCTGCGGAAGGGCCCGGCCGATGAAACGGTCCGATCGGCCGAGCGGGTCCTGGAGTCGCTGCCACTGGACGACGCGACGTTCTGCGCGATCCAGTCCGCGCTCCTCGCGCTCGTCTATTCCGACCAGACCGACCTGGCCGCGCACTGGTGCGACGAGATGTTGCGCGAGACGTCCCTCCGTCGCGCCACCAGCTGGCAGGCGCTGCTGGCGGCGACCCGCGCGGAGGTGTCCATCCGGCTCGGTGACCTGCGGGCGGCGCAGCGCCACGCAGGCTCGGCGCTGGCGCTCATCCCCGCGCGGAGCTGGGGAGTGGCGATCGGGCTGCCGTTGTCCAGCCGGATGATCGCGGCGACCGGGCTGGGCTGCGACGACGGCCCCGAGGCCGTACGGGCCGCACTGCCGGACACAATGTACGAGAGCCGCTTCGGCGCTCAGTACCTGTACGCCCGTGGGCAACGGAATCTGTCACTGGGGCGGCTGCACGCGGCCCATGACGACCTCTTCGCGTGCGGGCGCCTGCTGCAGGAGTGGGGCATCGATCTCCCGGCGTTCGTCCCGTGGCGGCTGGAGGCGGTGCAGGCGCTCCTGCGGCTGGGACTGCAGGACAGGGCCGGGGAGCTGGCGGCCGAGCAGCTCACCCGGCCCGGTGTGGACAGGCCTCGTACGAGGGGGATCGCGCTGCGCGCCCTGGCCGCCACCGCCGAGCCGCGCCGTCGTCCCGAACTCCTGGAGGAGGCGGCGGACCTTCTCGAGACCGGCGGTGACCGAGCTCAGCTCGCGTACGCGCTCGGCGAGCTGAGCGAGGCCCATCGCCGCCTCGGGCAGGCGGGCAAGGCGCGGATGGCGGCCCGGCGTGCCGAACGCCTCGCGGAGGAATGTGCCCTGGCCCCATTGCAGAAGCGGCTGCTGGCCGGCGGTACGGGCAGCGGCCCGCTGCTGGCGGCGCCGCACCCGATGTACGTGCTGCTCAAGGAGGGTGATCTGAGCGCCGCGGAGCGCCGCGTGGCCGAGCTCGCCGCCGCCGGCCGGACCAACCGGGAGATCTCCGCCGAGCTGTTCATCACCGTCAGCACCGTGGAACAGCACCTGACCCGTGTTTACCGCAAGCTCGGCGTCAACGGCCGGGAGGATCTGTCGGAGTCCTCGGAGGGCGTACGCCGGTCCGGTTGACGGCCGCGCCCGCGGCGACATTGGGCACCGCCTGGGCGCCAGGGGGCGTGACCACGATGAAGTCGAGCCGACGCGATCGCGTGAAGCCCAGCGACTCATAGAGCCGGATCGCCGGCCCGTTGGCGGTGACCACGTGCAGGAACGGCAGCTCGTCGCGGTGTCGCATGCCGGCCACGACCGCCAGAACGAGCCGGGTCGCCAGTCCCGCGCCACGGTGGGGCGCGTCGGTGCAGACCGCGCTGATCTCGGCCCAGCCGGGTACTCGCACCCGCTCTCCGGCCATCGCCACCAAGGTGCCGTTCCGCCGGATGCCCAGGTAACGCCCCATCTCGATGGTGCGCGGCAGAAACGGCCCCGGCCGCGTGCGCGCGATGAGGTCCAACATGTCGGGGAGGTCGTCGAGGCCGAGTGGTTCGGCCTCGGGATCGGGCCGCCCCTCGACGGACGTCCCGACGAACTGGACGCCCGAGGCGTAGGTGACGATCCTCCATCCCTCGGGCGGCGGGTTCGCCACTCCGGCCAGCGGCGCCGTCCCGCCCGGTCCGACCAGTTCGGCGAGATCGGCCCACGCCCGCGCATCGGGCCCGGGCGGCCGACCGTGGTCGGAGGCGAGCGCCGCGAACGGTGCCACGTCGCGCTGGTAGCGGGCGGCGCGCTCGTTCCTCTCGGCGAGGTGGGCGTGCGGCCCGGTCAACGCCTCCCACACCGCGTTCGGCGGGGGCAGCATGGTGGGCGGGACGTTCACGGGAATGCTCCTCCTGTGGCTGACTACAGGCGCCGCAAGCCGAGGTGCTCGCGCAGGGTTCTCGTCTCGTACTCCTTGCGGAAGAGCCCACGGGCCTGCAGTTCCGGCACCAGTAAGCGGGTCACGGCCGCCAGGTCCGCTGGAACGGCGCCGGGCCGGAGCCGGAATCCGCTGATCCCGGCCGCCTGCCACGTCTCCATGAGGTCCGCCAGCTCGGCGGGCGTTCCAGCGAAGACCAGGGCGTCGGAGGAGAACGCGGCGCGGGCGTCCAGCCGGGCCGCGCGTTCGGCGGCGGCGCCCGGTGCGGAGTCGAGGAAGACCACGAGCTCACCGAAGACCAGAAGCGGTGAACGCTCTCCTCCGGCCTCGGCCCGGAGCGTCTGGAGCTCTCCGATGATCGCGCGCGCGTCATCGACGTCCCGGGGCGTCACGTAGACGAGGTCGGCCGCTCGTGCGGCCAACCGGTAGGGGATCGTCACGTGGGCGAGCGCGGTCACCGGCGGGGCGACCTGTGGCGGGCGCGCGGTGGCCGCGCGCCCGCGGGCGGTGTACCAGCGTCCGGCGAAGTCGACCCGGCCGTTCCAGAACTCGCGGACGACCTCCACGTGCTCGGCCGCCTGGTCGAACCGGTCGGCCATCGCCGCGACGAACTCGGGATCGGCCAGATCGGGAACGTCGGAGCCCGCCGTGCGGCCGATCCGCTGGGCATCCCGGCGGAGCCCCGACACCCGTACGCGGAATCCGGCACGGCCGCCGCTCAACCGGTCGAGCGTGGCGATCGTGGTCGCGGTGTGGAAGGGCTCGGCGTGCGTGACCGTCACGGTGGGGACGATTCCGATGTGGTCGGTACGGGCCGCCGCCGATGTCGCGACGAGCGCCGCGTCCAGGCGTCCCGGGGCGTCGGTGCCACCCGACGGATGCGGGGCCAGCACGTCCTCGATCGTGACGAAGTCGACCAGCCCCTTTTCGGCCTCACGGACCAGATCCGCCCAGTAGGCGGCACCGAACAGCCCGTCGGAGTGCGGCCCGGAGTCGTGCCAGGCGGCCGGGTGCCAGCCCCCGGGCTCCAGAGCGATCGCGAGGTGCAGTTCCGATCCGGCGGTCATCGATCAGGACACCGCCTTCTCGGCGGCGGGCGCCGGCGCGGGGGGCTTCGGCCGTACGGTGATGAACGCGATGAGCAGAGCGGCCACGGCGAACGCGGCGGCCGCGACGACGGCCGAGCTGAGGCCGTCGGCCAGCGCGTCGCGCGCCCGCGCGCCGGTGCCCGGCCCGGGCGGGTGGTCGCGGAGCGTCGTGCTGTAGATCGTCGCCAGGATGGCGACGCCGACCGACAGGCCGATCTGCTGCAACGACTGAAGCAGGCCGGAGGCCGAGCCGGTGTCACGCGGCGCCAGCCCCGCCATGACGGTCATGTTGAGCGGGACGAAGGCCAGCCCGAGGCCCGCACCCAGCAGCAGGAGGGGGCCGAACAGCCCGGCGAAGTAGCCGGTGTCCGCGGTCATCAGGGTCAGCCAGCCGCTGTCCACCATCATCAGCACGATGCCGGTCAGCAGAACGGGCCTGGGGCCGTACTTCGCGATCAGTTTGGGTGCGTTGCGCGCGGTCAGGAACTGGGCGACCGCCATCGGGAGGAACGCCAGGCCGGCCTTGAACGGCCCGAAGCCCAGGGCGTCCTGCACGTACAGCGAGAGCAGGAAGTACGAGCCGCCCATCGAGGCCAGAAGGAGCAGGAACGTGGTGTACGCACCCGACCGCGAGGCCACCGCGAGCAGGCGCAGCGGCAGGATCGGCCGGCTCACCCGGGACTCGATCGCGACGAACGCGGCGAGCAGCACCACGCCCACGGCGAAGGAGGCCAGCGTCACCGCGTCGCTCCATCCGGCATCCGAGGTGTGGATGAAGCCGTAGACCAGCGCGGTCATGCCGAGTGCGGAAGTGAGCGCGCCGAACAGATCGAGCGGGGACGGGTGCCGCGGGGTCTCGTTCAGATAGGGCCGGCTCAGCAGGATGGTGCCGATCCCGATCGGAACGTTGACGAAGAAGACCAGACGCCAGGAGGCGGTGGTGAGCACCCCACCGAGGATCAGCCCGAGGGTGATGCCCAGCCCCGCGACGGTGGAGAAGACGCCGAGTGCCCTGTTGCGCTCGGGTCCCTCGGCGAACGTGACCACCAGAAGTGACAGCGCGGCCGGTGCGGAGATCGCGAAACCGACGCCTTGCGCGGCGCGTGCGGCGATGAGCACGCCGGGATCGAACGCGATGCCGCCGAGCAACGAGGCGAGAACGACCAGTGTCAGGCCGGTGACGAACATGCGGCGACGGCCGAGCATGTCGCTCAGCTTGCCGCCCAGCAGCAACAGGCCGCCGAACGCCAGCGAGAAGGCGCTGAACACCCAGGCCAGCCCGGCGGAAGAGAATCCCAGGTCCTTCTGGATCTTGGGTATGGCGATGTTCACGATGTTGCCGTCGAGGGCCACCATCAGCTGGCAGGTCACGATGACACCGAGGGCGATGGACGCCCGTCGGGCGGCGCGCGGGGCCGTGGTGCCCGGCGACGTCACGGCGGCGACCTGGTCGTGGCTGGTCATGGAGATCCTTCACTCGGGAGAGACGCTGCGTTACTCCACGCTTGTAGACTTGGCTAGCGTAGGCAGAGGGTCGTGCTTAGGTCAACAGATGTAGAGTGAGGTGGCCACATGGGGATGGCACCGCCGCGGGAGCTCACCCGGGACGAACGGCGCGCCCGCTCACGGGAGGCGATCCTTGAGGCCGCACGGGAGCTGTTCGCCGGCCACGGGTACGAACAGACGACCATCCGCATGGTCGCCGCGCGGGCGGGCGTCGACCCGGCGCTGGTCATGCAGCATTTCGGCACCAAAGAGGCGCTCTTCGACGCGGTCGCGCAGCTCCGCATCGGGATCGACGAGGCCCTGCCCGGGCCGCCCGAGCAACTGGGCGAACGGGTGCTGCGGCATGTGCTCGCGGACGTGGAACGGGGGCCGGACACGGGCCTGCCGGTGCTGCGCTCGATGCTCACCCACCCGCACGCCGCCGAGACGGTGCGCTGCGCGGTCGCCCACCCCGACGAAAACCCGCTCGCCGAGATCCTGAGCGGCGAGGACGCCCAACTACGGGCGGCCCTGGCCGGCACGCTCGTACTCGGCCTGCTCGTCGGCCGCTACCTATTGCGAATTCCGGAGGTCGAGCGAGTCGGCGCCGCCCAGTTGGTGAAGCTCCTCGGCCCATGTCTGCAACCGCTCCTGACAGGGTCGCCGGATCGGTCATGCTCAGGCCCGGAGGAACCCGTGGAGTCCGGGAACGCCACGGACCATCTGGCCGCGCTGGCCGAGGCCGAGCAGGCACGCGCCGCGGCCGCCGACGAGCTCGACCGGCGCGCCCGCTCCGCCCTGGCCGCCGGCGCCTCGTACGGAGAGGTCGGCCGCGCGCTGGGCATCACCCGCCAGGCCGCACGCAAGCGCTGGCCCGCTGAGGTCGTTGACAACTCCGATTGTCGCGCGTGTTGATCGACCGACTCAAGTTGGTGACAACCTTGGTTGTCGCCGTTAAGTTCGGAGATCTGGCTTCGCGCGGTGGCTGTCAGGCTTCCAGGTTGGGCTGTGACCAGTGAGGTCGGAGGTCAAGCAGAACAGTGAGGTCGGAGGTCAAGTCGGGGGCGGTGCGCTGAGCGAGTCCGAGCGTCAGGAGCTAGCTAGCCGTAGGAGCGCCGGCCTGCTGATTCCGATCGGCCATGTCTTGTCCGGGTGCTCGTGGTGAACAGTGCGGTCGTGGGTCGGCTGAGCTGTTGCGGCGAGGCGCCGGTAGCCGAAGGCGGTGACGCGCGACAGGTCCTGGGATCGCGTGAAACAGCAGGTCACTGCGGGAGGCCGGAGGGATTCCGCTTCCCCGCTTCTGCTTGCGGAGACGGTGGCGTCAATTCCGTCGTCGTCTCGTCCGGCGCTGCGCCTTCCGGGTCATCGACGCGGAGAGCCGCCGACAGGTCGGCGGTGTGCGCGGTCGCCCAGCGCCCGAGCGTGAAGAGCTGGTCCCGCAGGGAACGACCCAGTTCGGTCAGCGAGTACTCGACGCGTGCCGGTGCCGGACCGTACGTCGTGCGGCTGACGAACCCTTCCTCTTCCAGGGCCCGCAGAGTGCGTGTCAGCATGCGCCGGCTGATGCCCTCGATCGAGCGGTCCAGTTCGTTGAAACCGTGGTTTCGTTCGGAGAGCAACCGGATGATCGCCGGGCTCCACTTGTCGCCGATGCGGCGCAGCACACGCGTGACAGGGCAGGTCTCGTACGCGGCGACCGTGACGACCGTCCCACGAGGTGCTCCGGCCGGGCCAGTGGACATGAATGTGCCTACTTTCTGTGCCGGGCCATGCGCTCAAGAATCGGAGCATGCACACCATCGAGTTGGGTGGCGTCTCGGTGACGCGGATCCCGCATTTCGATAACTGGCCATTGTCGCCCGCCGCCTTCCTTCCCGGGAGCGACCCGGAACTGTGGGAGGCGAACATGTCCTGGCTTAGCCCCGCGTTCTGGAATGCCGAAGCCGATCGCGTCAAGGTGGCCGTGCAGAGCTGGCTACTGCGCAGCGCGGGCCGTACGATCCTCATCGACACCGGCTTGGGAGTCGACACGGCGCGCCCGGGTGTCCCGTCCGGTGCCGATCTGCCGGCGGTTCTGGCCACCGTCGGCGTGGCCCCGGCCGACGTCGATCTCGTCATCTGCACTCACCTGCACGCCGACCATGTGGGATGGAACACCCGTCGCACCGAAAGCGGTGACCGGGTTCCGACGTTTCCCAACGCACGCTATCTGTTCTCCCGGCCCGATCTTGAATTCTTCCACCCCGATGTCCTCACCGAGGAACCTGGACGCAGCGCCGCCATCTACGCCGAATCGATCGAGCCGGTCCTGAACGCGGGACAGGCGCAGGTCTGGAACGACTCGCACGTCATTGACGAAAACCTCAAGCTCACCCTCGCGCCGGGCCACACCCCCGGACACGGCGTACTGACGCTTGAATCAGGCGACGACCGCGCGGTCTTCGTCGGCGACCTGCTCCACACGCCTGTGCAGATACTGGCGCCCGAAGCGTCCAGTTGCTTCTGCCACGACCCGTCTGCGGCGTCGCGGTCGCGTCGCAAGGTGTTGCAGTGGGCAGCCGACCACACGGCGCTCGTGGTCCCGGCGCACTTCGGCGGCGCCGGGGCGGTGGAAGTCGGCCGTGAAGGTACACGCTTCACGATCAAGCGCTGGGCCGGTTTTTCCGACGGTCTGGCCTGCCGTTGAGGTTCGGATCGCCGCGAACCTCGCCCGACGGGAAGCCTTTCCCGGGTGCGCTGGTCCATCTTGCCTTGCGGGTGCTTTTCCGTTTGGTGTGAAGGCCTCGGCCAGGCGCATCGGGCAAGGCGAATCGTTCCTGCCAGGTCTGGCCTGGGCGGTCGGCCAGTGGTGTTCTTGGCCCGGTGCAGCAGGTCGTTGCGCCAATGGCGGCCATTGCCCAAGGCCACGGCCGCTCCGTTCGACCGAATTGCACATCCAGTGACTCCCTCCGTGGCCCAGGAGGTTGGCTCGGCCTGCCCTGCCGACCCGCCACGGCGACTGTGGTGTGCCACCAGGTTGGCGATCATGTCCTCGACCGGAGCGGACAGGTAGATTTGCGCCTCCTGCGAGGCCATTTGATCAGCTCGGCGGTGTCGTCCGTGGCTCACGCCATCGACGCCGTTGAAGTCCATGACATTGACGCGACCGTGATGCGTTCGGCCGAGGACATGGCGCGTCGCATCAGCCCGGGTACGGCTCGGATGGGTTCATCCGGGTCACCGAGGTCATGAGCCTCGGTGTGGGTTGATCGCGTACTGGCCACGGGTGGGCTGCCAGCCCAGCTTGGGGGCGATCAGTGTGCGGACGTCGCGGAGGATCTGTTCGTAGTCGTGTTCGTCGAACTCGTACGGCAGCTCCAGCCTGAGCTCGGACACTTCGGCCACGGCGCGGTCGGCGTGCAGGCGTTCGATGATCTCCTGTGCGGTGCCGACCAGGTCCGGGGCGAACAGGATCCGCCGCTCGCCCTGGGGCGTGAGGGTGCGTTCGTGGCGGCCGGCCGCGTACGTGCGATAGCGCGTCCGGGTAGCCGGGTCGGCGCCGTCGAGTGGAACGACGACCCGTCCCAGCGCGATCCGGCCCGGACGGCCGGCGGGCAGGAGACGGCGGTATTCGCTGATCAGTTCGAGCTGCGCGGTGACGAAGTCGTCCGTGCCCTCGCCCTGCACGACGTTGCCGGTCAGCAGGTTCAGCCCCTGCCCGGCGGCCCAGCGGATCGAGCGCAGGCTGCCTCCGCCGTACCAGACCCGGTCGAGCAGTCCTGGGCTCTGCGGCTGCAGTCGTGGCCGCTGCACGTTGCCCGGCGAGTGGATGACGGTGTCCGGGCCGCCGAGGTACGCTCCGCGCAGGTTCGAAAGCAGCCGGCCGATGCGGCCGTACGACAGGTCGTAGGAATGCCAGTCGCCGTCGTGCACCAGGTCGCCCAGCAGGTCGGCGTGCGGCATCCCGGTGCTGAAGCCCGGTTGCAGCCGGCCGCGTGAGAGCACGTCGACGGTCGTGAGGTCCTCGGCCAGCCGGAAGGGGTTCTCGTACCCGATGGGGATCACCGCGGTGCCCAGCTCGATGCGCCGGGTTCGCTGGCTCGCGGCGGCGAGGAACACGGCCGCTGATGAGACTCCGTGCTCCAGGTGCCGCTGCCGGATCCAGGCGCCGTCGAAGCCCTCGCGTTCGCCGTACTCGAACAGCCGCAGCGTCGCTTCGAGCCCTTCGTGCGGGTCGTCGTCCGGATAGTTGCCGGGCGTGAGAAAAGAAAGCGAGCGGATCTGGGTCATGTGTCGGCTCCCGCGACGGTCATGGCGGTTCCTCCCGTGGCCCGCCGGCCGGGGATGGCGGCGAGCAGCTCGCGGGTGTGGGGATGGGCGGGGTCGCCGAAGATCTCTTCGGTGGTGCCCGTCTCGACGACCCGCCCGTCCTTCAGCACCGCCACGCGGTGGGCGATCTGCCGTACGACGGCCAGATCGTGGGAGATGAACAGGTACGCCACGCCGATGTCGGCCTGCAACTCGGCGAGCAGCTCCAGCACCTGGGCCTGCACGGACACGTCCAGCGCCGATACGGGCTCGTCGCAGACCACCAGGTCGGGTTCGAGCGCGAGCGCGCGGGCGATGGCGACCCGCTGCCGTTGCCCGCCGGACAGCTCGGCGGGCCGGCGGCCGAGTGCCGAGGCGGGCAGCGCGACGCGGTCGAGAAGCGCTCGCGCGCGAGCGGTACGAGAGGCGCGGTCGCCGACGCGGAACGCCCGCAGCGGCTCGGTGATCACTTCGCCGATGGTGAACCGCGGGTCCAGCGAAGCGTAGGGGTTCTGGTAGACGAGTTGGGCGCGGCGCCGCAGCCGCCGCAGCGCCGCGCCGCGTGCGGCGGTGACGTCCTCACCGTCGAACACGATCCGTCCCGAGGAGGGTTCCACGAGCCGCAGCATCAGCCGTGCGGTGGTCGACTTGCCCGAGCCCGATTCGCCGACCAGCGCCAGTGTCCGGCCGCGGTGCAGGGTGAGGCTGACGTCGTCGACGACCCGTACCGTACGTGCGGTGTCCCGTGTGTGCGGCAGCGGGAACTCCTTGACGAGATGCTCGACGGCGACCAGCGGGGTCTGGTCCGGAGCGGGGGCCGCCGGCACGCGCGGCGGCCGGGTCACGGTGAGGCTCGGCGCGCTCCGCAGCAGCCGCCGCGTGTAGGCGTCCTGGGGATCGTCGAGGATCTGCCGCGTCGGGCCCGCCTCCACGACCCGGCCCTGCGACATCACCACGATGCGCTGGGCCCGGTCGGCGGCCACGCCGAGGTCGTGGGTGATGAGGAGCACCGCGCTGCCCAGTTCACCGGTCAGGTGCTGCAGATGGTCGAGGATCCGGCGCTGCACGGTGACGTCGAGAGCGCTGGTCGGCTCGTCGGCGACGATGAGCCGGGGCGAGGCCGCGATGGCGATCGCGATCAGCGCACGCTGCCGCATCCCGCCGGACAGCTCGTGCGGATACTGCCGGGCGCGTACCTGCGGCTCGGTCAGGCCCGCCCGCTCCAGCACGTCGACCGCGTCGAGCGGTGCCGTGCGGCGCGTGGCCAGCCCGTGCAGGCGTAGCACCTCCGCTACCTGCTCGCCGACGCGCTTGACCGGGTTGAGCGACACCGTCGGGTCCTGGGGTATCAGGCCGATCTGCGCCCCGCGCACGGCGCGCAGGCCGCGTTCGGGGAGCCCCCTGAGTTCCTGGCCGGCGAGGAGGATCTGACCGGCGTCGATGACGGCGTTGCCGGCGAGTAGCCGGGGGACGGCGTGTGCGGTGGTGCTCTTGCCCGAGCCCGACTCGCCGACGAGCGCGACGATCTCACCCGGCCGTACGTCCAGGGCGACATCGCGCACGGCGGTGAGCCGGCCGGTGCGGGTCCGGTAGGAGACGGTGAGGTCGCGGACCTCGAGCAGCGGCGGTTCGGTCATCGCGACTCCCCGTCCAGTGCGCGGGCGATCCGGTTGGCGGCCAGGACCGTCGCCGCGATGGTCAGGCCCGGCAGCGCGGTGATCCACCAGGCGTTCGCCAGGTAGTTGCGGCCGTCGGCGATGAGCGTGCCCCACTCCGGCGCCGGTGGCGCCGCGCCGTACCCGAGGAAGCTCAGCGCGGACACCGCGAGGATCGCCGTGCCGAAGTCCAGCGTGGCCAGCACCAGCACCGGCCCGATGGCGTTCGGCAGCACGTGCCGGGCCAGTACGTCGTACCAGCGCACTCCGCAGGAGCGGGCGGCCTCGACGAACACCGCCTGACGTACCCGCAGCACCTCGGCGCGCATCACCCGGGCGAACGTGGCCACGCTCGCCACCCCGACGGCGACCGCGACCTTCACCGTGCCGTAGCCGAGGGCGGTGACCAGCGCCAGTGACAGGAACAGCGCGGGGATGGACAGCAGCACGTCGACGAAGCGCATCAACGCGTCCTCGACCCACCGACCGACGAACCCGGCGAGTAGACCGATCAGCCCGCCCACGAGGAAAGCGAGCGCCACCGCGATGAGCGTCGCCTTCAGCGACAGCGCGGCGCCGTGCACGATCCGGGCGTACAGGTCGCGGCCGAGTTCGTCGGTGCCGAACCAGTGCGCGGCGCTGGGCGGGTGGAACGCCTGCGACGGCGTCCCGGCGAGAGGGTCGCGGGAGGTGAACAGGCCGGGCGCGAAGGACGCCGCGAGTACCGCCACGACGATGAGGGCCGACAGGACCAGCCCCGGACGACGCAGGAGGAACCGTCCCAGGCGCGTGAGGTCGAACCGGCGGTAGGCCGTCCACTCGCCGCTGCCCGGGCCGATGGGCGCACCCTGGGCGACCTCGGCCACGAAATCCTCGTTGAGTGTCATGTCAGTCTCCAGCGGCTGCTGCCGGCCATGACGATCCGCGGGTCGAGCAGGGGATAGACCAGGTCGACGGCCAGGTTCACGACCACGAACACCAGCGATCCGAACACGATGACGCCCTGCACGACCGGGATGTCCTGCGTGGACACGGCGCTCGCGGTGATCCGGCCCAGGCCGTTGCGTGAGAAGACGGTCTCCACGACGACGGAGTTGGCCATGAGCTGCCCGACGAGCACCCCGAGGACCGTCAGCGCGGGCAGCGAGGCGTTGCGCAGCGCGTGCCCCAGGTGGACGCGGGCCCGCCCGGCGCCCTTGGCCCGTGCCGTCTGCACATACGGCTCGTCCAGCGCGGTGAACAGGCTTTTGGACAGCACCTGGGCGATCATCGAACCGCTCAGGACCGCGAGAGTGACGGCCGGCAGAACCAGCCCCCGCACCCCGTCGTTGCCGAACGCGGGGAGCAGCCGGGCACGGAACGAGAGCAGCTCCACCAGCATCAGCCCCACCCAGAAGGTCGGGACGGACACCCCGAGCGGTGGCAGCGACAGCAACGCGTGGCGCAGCCAGCGCAGTGAGGTGTAGGTCGCCAGCAGCGCCAGCCCGCCGCCGAAGACCACCGCGAGCAGCAGTGCCGCACCGGCCAGCTCGAGTGTCTGCGGGAGCGCACCGGCGATGGTCGAGGTGACCGTTCGGCCGGTGGCCACCGAGTCGCCGAAGTCGCCGCGCACCGCCTTGCCGAGATAGTCGGCGTACTGGATCAGCACGGGCTTGTCGAACCCGTACTCCGCCTTGAGCCGGGCGAGCTGCGCGGCGTCGGCCGTCCCCTGGTCGGCGCCCTGCCCGGCCATCGCCGAGACCGGGTCGCCGGGAAGGTAGTCGAGCACGAGGAACGACACCGTGTAGGCCGCCCACAACACGCCGATCGCCTGCGCGACGCGCCTGATCACGTAACGCCGCATCGCCTATCCGATCCAGGTGTCGTGCAGCTGGATGCGGCTCGACGCGTCGAATTTCAGGTCATGGACCTTCTTCGCCGCCCCGAGCTCGGTCTGTAGTTCCACGACCGGGATGGTGTATGCGTGCCGGGCGATGTCCTGCTGTGCCCGTGCGACGACGGAACTCCGCTTGGCGGCGTCGGCCGCGGCGGCCTCCCCGTTCAAGAGCCCGTCGAGCCCGGTCTTGGGCAGGTGGTAGAAGTTCGACAGGTCTGTGGAGAACCAGGTGCGCAGGATGTCCGGGTCGGCTCGGGTGATGTTGCCCCAGAGCAGGTCGAACTCGCCGCTCTGCTGGATCTGGACGAGCTGGGCGATCGGCAGCTGCCTGAGTTCGAGCTGGACGCCGACCGCTTTGAGCTGCTGCTGGACCAGTTCGAGCGCGGACTGGTTGGTGGCCGCGTTCGCGAACCAGGTGGCGGTCAGGCGCAGCTTCGCGCCGTTCTTCTCCCGGATGCCGTCCGCGCCGGTCTTCCAGCCGTCGTCGTCCAGCAGCGTCGCGGCCCTCGTACGGTCGTGAGCGAGCAGCGATCCAAGGTCGGTGTAGCCCGGTGTCGTGTGCGCCAGGACGCTGGTCGCGGGCCGGGTTCCGGAGGGGAAGACGGTGGCGGCGACCTGACCGCGGTCGATCGCCAGGCCGATCGCCTGGCGGACCTTCTCGTCGTTCAGCGGCGGACGCGCGATGTTCGGGCTGAGCCCGAACACGATCCCGGGGTTCGCGCGGGCGAGCAGCTGGACGCCGGAGGCCTTGAGCGCGGCTTCGTCGGCGCGTCCCACACTGCCGATCGCGTCGACCTGGCCTGACTGGAGGCCGCCGGTCCGGACGCCCGACTCGGGCAGGACCTTGAACACGACCCGGTCGAGGTACGCCTCGCCCTGCTTCTTCCACAGCGACGAACCCCAGGCGTATCCCTTGCGCCTGGCCAGCGTGATCTCTTGGTTCTGTGTGTACCGGGCCGGCGTGAACGGGCCCGACCCGACGATGCCCTGGGCGCAGCGCTGCTGCGGAGTCTTCCGCGCGCTGGATTCGGCCACGAGGCCCAGCGAGTGTGTGGCCGTGGCCTGGAGGAACTGGGCGTTCGGCTGCTTGAAGGCCACCTTGGCGGTGAGGTCGTCGACGACGGTCGTGCCGGCGTATCCGCTGAGGTAGCCCTCCGCCAGGATGCCAAGCGGGCCCAGCTTGGGGATCGCGTCGAAGTTGGCCTTGACCACCGAGGCGTTCAGCGGGGTGCCGTCGCTGAACGTCACTCCGGGCCTCAGCCGGAAGATGAACGTCCGGGCGTCCGCGCTGACCTTCCAGCTCTGGGCCAGCCAGGGCACGATCTTCCCGGTCGACGGATCCTGGTCGGTGAGCGAGTCGACGAGCTGCCGGACGGAGTAGATGGTGTCGTTGCTGCCGACCTGCTGGGGGTCGACGCAGCCCGCGTCAGAGCCCACCGCGAAGGTCAGCGTGCCGCCGGACCGGGGGGCACCGGACGCCGAGGCACCGCTGTCACCGGAACCGCACCCGGCCGACGTCCCGGCGACCGCCACCAGCGCGGCGGCGGCCAGCCATATGGTTCCTCTCACGGGAGAAAACTCCTTCTCAGTCAGCGCGGTTCCTACCGCAGCCGGCGGTAACCGCTGGCGTGGAATACCAGCGGGGCGACGTCGGGGGAGGCGTCCAGGTCATGTACGCGGAACACCACGATGTCGTGGTCGCCCGACCGGAACTGCTGCTCGATCGTGCAGTCGAACCACGCCGCCGCACCCTCGATGAGCACGCAGCCGTCCGGGGTCGAACGCCAGGCGACACCGGCGAAGCGGTCGCGGCGGCGCGCGCCGATCCGCCGCCCGATGTCTTCCTGATGGGCGCCGAGCACGCTGATGCCGATGCGCGGCAGGGCGCGCAGCGCCGGCCAGGTCGTCGAGGTGTGCGCCACGCACACCGACACGAGCGGTGGGCGCAGGGACACCGGAACGAAGGAACTCGCGGCGATCCCCGCCGGCCCGCCCCGGGTGAGGCCCGCCACCACCGTGACGCCGGTCGGATGGGCACCGTAGACGCGACGCAGGTCGACCTCGACCGCGGTCATGCACGGCACCCCGGCGCCCGGCCTCGCCGCGTCGTCATGCGTACCATTCCTCGGCCAGCAGCCGGAACGAGCGGACCCGGTCGGCATGGTCGTGGGTGATGGTGGTGACGAGCAGCTCATCCGCACCGGTGACCCGTCGCAGCACGCGCAGGCGTTCCGCGACCGTCCGGGGCGAGCCGGCGAACTGCGTGCCGACGCGGTCCGCGACCAGCGCCCGGTCCTCCTCGCTCCAGTAGTGCGCGGCGGCCTCTTCCGGGCTCGGAAAGGGAATGGCCCGCAGATCCTTGCGGATACTGCGCACCCACAGCCCGTACGGCGAGGCGAGCCGCCGCGCGGTCTCGTCGTCCGGCGCGACGACGACGTCGGCCGACACGAGGACGTACGGTTCGGCCAGCGTCGCCGACGGTTTGAAGGCCGCCCGGTAGGCGTTCACCGCCTCCAGCACGGTGGCCGGGCTGACGTGGTAGTTCGCGGCGAACGGCAGGCCGCGTTCCGCGGCGACCTGGGCGCTCTGCCCGCCGCTGCTGCCCAGGATCCACAGCTGCAGGTCCGCGCCCTCCCCGGGAATGGCGTGGGCCTCATGACCCTCGGGCGACCGGTACGTCCCGGCCAGCAGCGCGGCGATCTCGTCCACCTGGTCGGCGAAGTCCGGTGACTGCGCGCCGGGCTGTTGCAACAGCCCGGCCGTCAGAGCCAGGAGCGGTGACCTCGCGAGCGAGGCGAAGGAGAACGGGGGTGGGATGAGGAGGCCGTCGACGACACGCGCCTCCCGTACGGGCGGCGCCGGTGCGCTCGCCGCGCGGGCGAGTTCGGTGCGCCGCTGTCCGGACCGGCCCAGGCCGAGGTCGATCCGGCCGGGCTGCAGCGCGTCGATGGTGCCGAACTGCTCCACGACCGCCAGGGGCGTCTGGTGGCCGAGCTGGACGGCGCCCGACCCTACTCGGATGCGTTCGGTGGCGGCCGCCACCAGGGCGATGAGCACGGCCGGCGCCGAGCTGGCCACCCCGGGGGCGAGATGGTGCTCGGCCAGCCAGTACCGGTGGTAGCCGGCCTCCTCGGCCTGCCGGGCCAGGTCGATCGTGGCGCGCAACGCGTCGTGGACCGTGCCGCCCGCGACGACCGGTGCGAGATCCAGGATGGACAGGGGTACGGGCATGGTCACCTTCCGGCGGGGGCGGCGGGAAACGGCCTGCTGGGAATCTCCCGGCGGAGCACGGGAGCGATGTCGCTCTGGAACAGCTCGAGTGAGGCGCGGTGCTGCCGGGTGGTCAGGCCGTCGCCGTCCGCCTGGATGTGCATGACCTCGTGACCGAATCGCTCGTGGTATCGGTGCACCTTGTCGATGATCTGCTCGGGGCTGCCGACGAGGATCGAGCTGCGCTCGATGGCGTCCTCGATCGAGTGGAACACCGGCTCGACGCCGTACCGCCGGAAGGTCGCCAGCCGGGCTTCGAAGATCGGCCGGTAGGTGTCCACGGCGTCCTGGGACCGCTTCGTCGCGTAGTAGCCGGCACTGCCCGCTCCGATGAGGACGTCCTTCGGGTCGTGGCCGTAGTGCGCCCAGCGTTCCCGGTAGTGGTCGGCCAGTTCGGCGTACGGCTCGATGGGGTTGGTGACGTTCGCGGAGAAGAGCGGGTCGCCCCACCGCGCCGCGAGGTCGACCGACTCCTTGCTCGTGGCGCTGCCGTGCCAGATCCGGATCGGCTGCTGAAGCGGGCGCGGCCAGGTCTCGGCGTCGGTCAGCGACGGCCGGAACCGTCCGGACCAGGTGACCCTGTCCTCCCGCCACAGGCGGCGGAACAGCTCGTAGGCCTCGCGGTTGCGGTCCCACTGGTCCTCGGCGGTGACGTGGAACAGCTTCGCCTGTGCCGCACCGTTCCCCTTCCCGATCATCAGCTCGAGGCGCCCGCCGGAAAGGTGGTCCAGGGTGGCGTAGTCCTCGTAGGCGCGTACGGGGTCGAGCAGGCTGAGTGTGGTCACGGCGGTGAAGAGCCGGATGGTGGAGGTCCGCGCCGCGATGTGGCTCAGTACGACCGGCGGGGAGGAGGAGATGAACGGTCGCTCGTGCCGCTCTCCCACTCCGAAGCCGTCGAACCCGAGTTCTTCGGCGAGTACCGCGTTGTCGACCACCTCGCGCAACCGTTCGGTGGTCGGCTTCCGTACCCCCGTCACCAGGTCGGGGGTGTGCGCGATCAGGGTGATCGCAAGGAACTTCACCGCGTCGCCTCCGCGTATCGGTTGGCGGGCCGGGGGAGGCCGAGACGACCGCGCAGGGTGTCCGCCTTGTACTCGAGGTGAAAAACCCCGCGCCGGCGCAGTTCCGGGACCAGCCCCCGAGTGATCCCGGTCAGGTCGTGTGGCAGCGCTCCAGGCCGCAGCCGGAAGCCGTCCAGCCCCTCGGAGCGCCAGTCCAGGAGCAGGTCGGCGAGGTCGCCCGGCGTACCGGTGAAGACGAACGCGTCGGAGGAGTACGGCGCGCCGTCCAGCTCGTCGAGCCGGTCCTTACGCGACCGCGCGGCCGCGGTTTCGTCGTCCAGGAAGACCACGAGGTCAGCGAGGACCCTCAGCGGCGCGCCGGTCCGGCCCACGGCCGTCTCGGCGGCGCGGACCTGCCCGATGATCGTGGCTGTCTTCGCGCGGTCGTGCGGCGTCACGTACACGACGTCCGCTCCACCGGCCGCGAACTCGTATGGCAGCACGTCATGGGCGAGGGCGGTGACCAGGGGCTGGCCCTGGGGTGGACGCGGAGTGATCGACGGGCCCTTGACGCTGAAGTGCGCGCCTTCGAAGTCGATGTAGTGCAGCTTGTCGCGGTCGATGAACCGGCCGGTCGCCACGTCGCGGATCTCGGCGTCATCCTCCCAGCTGTCCCACAGCCGCCGGACGACCTCCACCGCGTCGCCGGCCTCGGCGAACAGGTCGCGTACGTGCTCGGCGAAGATGGGATCGTTCCACGGGTCGCCGGTGAGCTCGGGGAACTCCCGGCGGCCGAAGTTACGCGCGTCGCTCGCCCGCCCGGAGATCTGAGGCCGCCAGCCCGCGCGGCCGCCGCTGACGTGGTCGAGCGTGGCGATCCCGATCGCGACGTGGAAAGGCTCGGTGTGCGTGGTGCTCGTCGTCGGCACCAGCCCGATGCGGGAGGTCAGCGGCGCGAGCCGGGCCGCCAGCAGCACGGCGTCGAACCGCCCGCGGACCTGGTCGGCACGGCCGTCGGGACCGTCGAGCCGGGAGGACTGCAGGCCGAGGGAGTCCTCGAAGGTGACGAAGTCGATACCGCCGTGCTCGGCCTCGGTGACCAGATCGGCCCAGTACCCGGCGGTGAACAGCTCACCCGGCCGCGCGTCCGGCGAACGCCAGGCGGCCGGATGCCAGCCGGCCCCGTCGAGCGCCACCGCGAGATGCAGTTCGGTCATGTGCCCTCCTTCGTCGGGGAGGATGACCACAGGGGCGCGTCCTTTGATTCCCTCGCTTCGCTCGGTCATGGTCCCTCCTGTCACGAGCGGGCATGCGGCGTACGGGAAGCGCCGAGCCCGAGGTGGTCGCGGAGCGTGGAGCCGGTGTAGTCGGCGCGGAAGACACCCTTCTCCTGCAACAGCGGGACGACCTGGTCGACCAGGTCGTCGAGCCCCTTGGGCGTCAGGTGCGGCACGAAGATGAACCCGTCGGCGGCGTCCGTCTGGACGAACTCATCGATCTGGTCGGCGACCGACCGCGCGGTGCCGACGAAGGTCTGCCGCCCGGTCACCTCGATGACCAGCTCCCGTACGGTGAGGCCCTTCTGCCGGGCCAGCTCCCGCCACTGCCGGACCGTGGCGCTTCGGTCACCGCGGAACTGAGCCCTCCCCTTGGAGACACCTTCGCCGAGATCGGGCTCGATGTCGGGAAGCGGCCCGTCCGGATCGACGTGCGACAGGTCCCGCCCCCAGATCGCCTCGAGGAAGACGATGGCGTTCTGCGGACTGACCTGCGCCCGCCGGATCTCCGCCGCGCGCTCGGCCGCCTCCTCCTCGGTGTCCCCGAGCACACACGTGACGGCGGGGAAGATCTTCAGGTCGTCGGGCCGGCGACCGTACTTGGCGAGCCGCGCCTTGACGTCCCTGTAGAACGCCCGGCCGTCCTCCAGCCTGCTGTGCCGGCTGAAGATCACGTCGGCGGAGGACGCGGCGAACTCCCGGCCCTGCTCGGAGTCGCCGGCCTGGATGATGACGGGGTGCCCCTGCGGCCCGCGCGGCACGTTGAACCGCCCGGAGATGCCGATGTGCCGCCCGTCGTGGCGGAAGGTCTCGATACCTTCGGGCCGCACGAACTCCCCCCGTACGGGATCCGCGACGACGGCGCCCGGCCGCCAGGAGTCCCACAGCTCCCTGGCGGTCTGCAGGAACTCGGCCGCGCGCGTGTACCGGTCGGCCTCAGCGAGGTACCCGCCACGCCGGAAGTTCTCCCCGGTGAAGGCGTCGAAGCTGGTCACGACGTTCCAGGCCGCCCGGCCGCCGCTCAGGTGGTCCAGGGTCGAGAGGCGACGAGCCACCTCGTACGGTTCGTTGAAGGTGGAGTTGACCGTGGCGGCCAGACCGAGGTGGGAGGTGACCGCGGCGAGAGCGGACAGGACGGTCAGCGACTCCGGCCGCCCGACGACGTCCAGGTCGTGGATCCGGCCCTTGAGCTCCCGCAGCCGAAGCCCTTCGGCCAGGAAGAAGAAGTCGAACTTCCCCCTCTCGGCCGTTCGCGCCAGATGAACGAAGGAGTCGAACGAGATCTGGCTCTCGGACCGTGGGTCCGACCAGACCGTGGTGTTGTTGACACCGGGAAAGTGCGCCGCGAGGTGCACCTGCTTGCGCGCCATCGATAGCTTCTCCCTGCCGTGAGCGCTCAGAGAACCTGATTAAAAAGGTAGGAAAAGTTCGTTAAGCCGTCAATGCCCCGATGTCCTGTCTTGTCCGCTTGGGGCGCGTCATTGGATCTCAGGGCGAGCGGACTCGAGGTCGTCCCGCCGCCGATCACGTCACGGTGGTGAGCGGATCGCGGGGGCGGCGGGGTGGCCGGTTCGGCTTACGGCCGCGGACCCGGGGACATCCTCGACTCGATCGGCAAGATCGGCCACGGCGGGCCATCCACCGGCTGCCCGACACGCACCCAGGGGCCGGCGCCGCTGCGCGCGGATGACCGGTCGCGCGGTTTCGTGATCGAGGTCGGGGCCCGGTTCGTCCATGTTCTGGGCGTGACCGCCGACCCGGATGGCGCATGGGTCGCTCAGCAGGCCCGCAACCTGTTGATCGATCTGGGGGACCGGGTGGGGCGTTTCGGTTCCTGGTCCGCGATCGGGACGCCAAGTTCACGCGGGTCTTTGATGACGTGATGGCCGATAACGGCACACATGTGATCAAGATCCCGCCCCGGTCGCCCTGGGCGAACGCATTCGCGGAACGGTGGGTACGCACTGTGCGTTCCGAATGCACCGACCGGATGTTGATCTTCGGGGAGCGGCACCTGCGGACGGTGCTGACCGCGTACGTGACCCACTACAACCGGCGCAGGCCACACCGATCTTTGGATCTTCGTGCTCCCGCCGATGGCGCAGGCATGGCCCGCCTGCCGGTCGGCCGGATCGGGCGCCGCCGGATCATCGGACGCCGAACATCTCGTGCGGCCATGCGCCGACATCCTCGGCCTGCGAGTGGGCCGACCGGCGCCCGTTGTTCACCGCGTCGACCGGCACGCCGAAGACGGTGAGCGGGCCATAGAAGACGGCCAGGTCGGAGGTGTGCGCGGGGTCGGCGTGGCGTTCGACGTCGGCGGCGACGTACCTTCTGGAGCGCCTCGGGGTCCGTGAATCGTTCCTCGCGAGCGGGTCGGGGAGCCGGTCCAGTCCATGCGGTCCTCGCGCAGGTCGGCTCCCGCGCGATGAGCGGCTCCAGGTCGGCGCGCTGAGGCGCTCGAGCGGCACGGTGCCGCCGACGACGACCAGCACGACCGGAAGAGCGCCCATCGGAGGACCGCGGCGTCAAAGGGCATCGGCGTACGTAACAATACCTTGCCTACCAATTTAGTAGATAATATGCCTAAGGTGGCCTCCACGATGAGTGGAAGGCGGTGGTTCTCCTGACGGTCGCGGTGAGACGCCCGTCGCCCCGGCGAGGCCTGCCGGAGCAGCCGGCCCTGTCCCCATCGAGGCGCCATGATCGGTGATCCCGTGCACCCGGTCCCGCTGCGCCCTCCGCGGATCACCGTCGTCGGCGTGGACTACGCCGACCCGGCCGCGGAATCGCTCCGGCGGGCGCTGGACGCCGAGATGGCCCGCCGGTACGCCGACCGGCTGGCCGATCCACGTGTTCATTCGCCCGCGATGAGGGTCGAGGCGGCCACGGTCGTGTACACGGCGATCGCGGTCACCGGCGACGGCCTGCCCGTCGGCCACCTCGTCCTGCGCCCCGCGGCAGAGGGCGACCTGGAGCTCAAGCGGATGTACGTGATCCCGCCGTACCGCGGCAAGGGCGTGGCCGGCGCGCTGCTGCGCACGGCCGAAGAGGAGGCCCGCCGCCGCGGCGCCCGGCGGATCGTCCTGCAGACCGGCGACCGCCAACCCGACGCCGTCCGGCTGTACGAACGGGAGGGCTACACGCCGATCCCGATCCTGCCGGGGTACGAGACGTTATGGTTCTCCCGCTGTTTCGCGAAGGCCCTCCGATGACTCCGCCGATGCCGTCGGCGCTGGCCCCGGTCATGGACGCGTGGCTGTCATCGGTCCGATCACCGAACACCCGGCGCGCGTACCGGCACGACCTGCGGGCATGGGCGGCCTGGCTGAACGAACGCGACGCCGAGCCGCTCACGGCGAGCCGGGCCCACGTCGACGCATGGGCCGCGTCCCTGGAACGTTCGGGAAAGGCACCGTCGACCCGCGCACGCATGCTGTCCAGCCTGGGCTCGTTCTACACGTACGCGATCGACGAGGGCCGGCGGTTCGGCCTCACGGTGACCCGCGAACCGACCGCCCGCGCCCGCCGCCCGTACGTCGACCGCACCGGCGAGGGCGCGACGCACCACCTGACCGCCGACCAGGCGCGTGCGGTCATCAACGCCGCCGACGAGACCGGCCCGCGTGCCGCCGTCGTCATCCGCCTGATCCTCCTGCTCGGCTGCGGAGCCCGCGACGTCACGACCGCCCGCATCGAGGACCTGGGCGACCTTCGCACCCCGGCCGGGGCCGGCCACGCCCCGCCCGCGAACGGCAGAGCCGGTCGAGATCCACGCGGCCATGCCGCAGCCGCCCCCGACTCACCGGGCAGGGACACGGAAGCCCCGGGGCCGGAGCGCGCTCGCCGGACACTGACCGTGACGCGCCGGGGCGGAACCCGGCGGCTGGTCCTGCCTCCCGGCGTCGCACGGGCCATCGGCCGGGCGGCCGGCGGGCGCGCCGAAGGCCCGATCGTGGCGACGCGGAACGGCCGGCGCGTCGCCGACTCGCAGGTGTTCCGCACCGTCCACCTCGCCGGACGCGCCGCCGGCCTGGACCTCACGCCGCGCGCCCTGCGCGACGCCTGCGCGGACCTGGCCATCGAGGCCGGCGTGCCCCTGCGCGAGGTCCAGTGCCTGCTCGGCCACACCGACCCCCGCATGCCACCGTGCTCCGGCTCGGACTCGCGGCACTACTGCGAGACCGCGCCCGGCGAGATCGCGGCCTACCTCGGCCGGTAGCCCGCCGAGCGGCGACCGCAGGTCGAAGACCCGCCCGAGCGGATCCGGGGCTTCATCGCAGCCTCCGATGGCAGCGGTCGGTCTGGCGCGCATAACAACGTGATGTCGGCGGCCGGAAGGGACTGAAGTCGTCCCGCAGCTAGCAGACCCGCACGAGCGGGGGCAGCCGACTATATGGGTCCGGTCAGTGAACTTGGCGTATTCCGATGCGACGGATGTGTTTTTTCAACAGCAGCAGCGGCCCTTGAACATTGATCGCACGCAAGGAGAGTAAGCAGGCGAGCAGGATTTAGAGCCAGCGCAAATAGGCGTGCATAGCCGTACCCCGGATGCAGCACGGGCCTTATGCCTGTCGATCACGAAGGTGTGACGTTCTGTGATCGTTGGGGTATCGGTAGAACCTCCGTGTCATGTGTACGCACCCTGATTGGTAGCGTGCACGATTGGCCGCATATCGACGAGCCGGCCCCGCTACTGATGGCCATTCGCCCGAAGGACATGGAAGATACGGATACGGCAACTGACCGGTTGCACCATCGCGTCCGAACAGCGCCCTCGCGCTGCTGGCGGCGTACCGCGTTGGCGGTTCCGCCACTTGCGGTGCTCGCATGTGCACTGTTCGGCGCGATCATCTCGCTGTCGAATAGCCACACCCACCACGAATCGCAGGCATGCCATTGGATGCCGCTGCCGTGGACCATTTGGGCCACCAGCTATGGCGGGCTCTTGGCGGCGCTGGGGGCCGTGGTGCTGTGGATTGCCCTGTGGTGGTATGCGCGGGCACGCGGCTGGGATCTAGACGCCACGTGGCAGGGACGACTGGCCAGCGGATTCGCGATGTTGGGCGGGTTGGCCGTGCTCGTGCTCGCTGGCGCTGTGGTCCTCACACATCTCGAGTCGGCCGAGATCACTGCCAGGCTGGGCCAGCCGATGTGCGAGGGGTTCGGACTCCAGATGCCGTAGTAGCGTCATGCAGCCTTTGGGGTCACGCAGTTGGGGCCGTTATCGGCGGCGTTCGGGGCGGGTGTCCCAGCGGTAGTGGATCGATGCCCGTCTAATCAGGCTACGAACGGTGATGATCGTGTCAGCGAGGTCGAAGAACGTGTCGATGACGATCGTGTGGCGTTCGTAGCAGCGGGCCAGGCGGGTGAAGGCGTTCTGCCAGGCGTGGGTGCGCTCGACGTGCCACCTCCGCTCGGCTTGGATGGGGGCTTTGTCGCCTTTGTGGGCTATCTGCCCGCGCAGGCCACGCTCACCGAGCGTGGTGCGGGTCTTGCCGGAGTCATAGCCGGCGTTCAGGTGCACAGTGACCTCCTCGGGGAGCGGACCGAGGTCGTCAAGCAGGTCGAGGGTGGGTTCCAGCAACGGAGAGTCGTGGCGGTTGGCTCCTGCCAGGAGCCGTCCAAGCGGAATGCCATACCCGTCGGTCATGCCAGAACGCTTCATGCCCAGCTTGCCACGGTCGACCGGGGACCGGCCGGCGGCTTCGCCTCCGCCGGGTGCCTTGGTGATGGAGCCGTCAATGGCGATCTGATCCAAAACGAGCCCGATGACCCGGTCGTAAGCGGTCAGGGAGATCTGCTTGAGCGGGCGAATGGCCCCAGAGTGATCCACTCGTCGCGGCGGTTACGGATGGTGGTGGCCGAGCAGTCTGCGCGAGTTCTCAGTAAACTAAACAGGCAGAAATTGTCAGACACTGCCCCTTGTCGGGTGGGGCTGGGCCTCGTCGAATCGGCGCGAAGGTATTTCATGGTCGAGCTTGATGGGGGCTCTGCTCCAGCAGGGTTGCGCCGCCGGCGACCACCCGGATGCCGTGCAGTACCTCGCCCGGTCCTCTGTCTCTGAGGAGGAAGCCGCTGGTCTCGGCCTCCAGCACCTCGTGCACGTAGGTGTCAGTGTCGTAGCCGGTCAAGTTCAGGACCCGCACCTGGTGCAGCCCGGCGGTGGCGGCGATCTTCCTAGCGGCCCGGATGTCGTTGAGCAGGGCATGCGGCTGTCCATGGATCACGTCGGTGCGGGCGAGTACGACCGCTTCGGCCGCCGTCGGCCGCCTCATCGACCAGCTCGATGTCGTCTAGGCCGAGCAGGACCTCGAAACCGGCGCGCAGCGAGTATCTGGTCCTTGGCGGCTGCTGCGGTGATGTCGCTGGCGTACCACCGGTTCAGGGCGCAGTGGCAGGTGCTCCCGTACCTCGAAGCTGCCGTCCGGGCGCGGGCCTGCGGTCAGCTCACCGCCCGGCAGCGTGGAACGCTCTTGCAACGGTGAACTCACGTGGCTTCGTCGGTGTGGTCACCTGGGAGGTGGTGAGGATGAGGTTCGCGTTCTTGGGGCGGGTGTCGACGGAGGATCTTCAGGATCCGGTGGCTTCGCGTCAGTGGCAGTTGTCGCGTGCGGAGCCGCTGGTAGCCGAGCACGGCCGCATCGTGGCGGAGTTCTTCGACATCGGGCAGTCCAGGTCGGTGTCGTGGTTGCGGCGGCCGGAGTCGGCGCGGTTGCTGACGGCGTGGAGGACCCGGACCGTGGGTTTGAGGCTGTGGTGATCGGTGAACCACAGCGGGTCTTCTACGACAACCAGTTCGGGCTGGTCTTCCCGCTGTTCGAGCACTTCGATGTCGGGCTTTGGGTGCCGGAGGTCGGTGGCCCGATCGATCCGAATTCGGAGGCCCACAGTTTGATCATGTCGGTGTATGCCGGGATGTCGAGGGCTGAACGGCGGCGGATTCAAGTCAGAGTCCGGTCGGCGATGATCGCTCAGGTCGAGCGCGAGGGGCGTTTCCTGGGTGGACGACCGCCGTACGGATATCGGCTGGCTGACGCGGGTCCGCACCGTAATCCGGCGCTCGCTGCATTGGGTGCGCGCCGGCACCGGCTCGAACTCGATCCACGAGCGGCATCGGTGGTGGAGCGGATTTTCGCGATGCGGATCGCAGGGTACGGCGCACGGCGTATCGCCGGGGCGCTCGACGCCGATGGCATATCGTGTCCTTCGGCGCATGACCCGGCTCGCAATCGGCATCGATCTGCTGCCGGCTGGACGACAGGAACAGTCCTGGCCATCCTCGGAAATCCGCGCTACACCGGTCACGAGGTCTGGAACAAGCAGTCCAAGACCGAGGTGTTGATCGACCCCCACAACGTCGGCCTGGGCGTGCGGACTTCGATGCGGTGGAACCCTTCTGAGGAGTGGGTCTCCTCGTCGAAGATGGCGCATCCGGCGATCGTGAACGACGAGGAATTCGAACGTGCCCAGCACACTCATGCCATCCGTGGGGAACGGCGGACATACCTGCTCAAGGGACTGCTCCGCTGCGCGCTATGCGGTCGTCGTATGGAGGGTGCCTGGAACAACGGGCGCGCCAACTACCGCTGCCACCACCCTCACGCCGCACACTCAGAGCTACCAGGAACCATCTCAATCCGCGAGGACAGGCTTCTACCGCATCTGGCCGCGTTGCTCTTCCGCGCCACGATCGAATCCCGAGGATGCATCACACCGCCGAGTATCCCAAGGGATACGAACCAGCAGGCGACGGTGTGTCGCCGACTCGGGCTGACGCTGCGGTATGACCGTCTCGCGCAGTCTCTCATCGTCGGCGGGCAGCAAGGGGACATCATCGTCCGGCTGATTTGAGCCTGAACAAGTGTCCCCGGGACACAACGGGGTGAAAAATTATGCACTAAACACGATCGGCATGGTAGCCAAAGCGGCTTACAGTGCACATGCCGGCCGGGCGCCGCCTGCGGATGGCGTGCCCGCTGACCACCGGCGCCAGCGGAGGCCCGTGGCTGGAGGAATTCGACCCGGCGACCGGCTGCGGTTACATCGACGGGGTGACCACGAACACCGACCTGGCCAACACCACGCTCTGGAGCCCGCCTTTCGATGACGGAGTGTGGGTCTTGTACCGCTTCGCCGATCGGCTACAGGGCCACGGGGTCCAACCAGAGACGTGGCGAGCCGGGGTCACGGAGCCGACGTAGGAAGGACAGTACGCCCGCGGTGCCGGTCGACCAGCTCCCGCTGCTGCCGTGGAGGGAGGTGTCGGGGAACACGGGGGCGTCGGCAGGGCCTCCGGCCCGGTTGATGATCAGGTCGGCGACTCGGTGCGCCTGGCTGAGGTGCGTCCGGTCTCCGGTCACCTGGACGAGGTCGAGGAAGAACTCCCCGATTCCGGCTAGCCCACAGCACTGTGTGAGGGCGTACATGCGCGGCGCGAGATCCCGGCAGGCCGCGGCGGCGTCGAGGGTCAGTTCCAGATGACCGTCCTCGCCGAGCTCGTGCGCGGCCCGTAGGAGTGCCGCGCCGATCCCGGCGAGCCCCTGGCAGAACGACGCGTGCATCGGCTTGGCCGACGGGGACCGGGCGGCGTCGATCAACGGCACCAGGTGCTGGGCGAGCAGGTCACATCGCTTGCGCAGGGCGGGTTCGACGGTGTGCCCCTCCGCGGTCGTGCGGTAGGCGAGCAGGAAGTGCACGATGCCGGCGAGGCCGTGCGAAAAGCCCAAGGTGCGCGACACCTGCCCGCAGTCGGCGTAGTCGGGCGGTTCCTCGGTCGGGACGGGGTCGCTCGTGAGCAGTCTTTCCGCGCACCCCGAGGCGAGGTCCAGCCGGTCGGCGTCATCGGTGAGCCGCCACAACAGCAGTTGCCCGGTGCCGATGCCCGCCAGGCCGTTGTGCTGATCGTCCCCGGTCACGCGGGAGAGGACCGGCCGGGCCATGGGCGCGGCGAGGGACATCAGGACGTCGTCGTTCAGCGCGACGCCGGCCGCGGTGACGAAGACGGCGATGCCGGTGTCGCCCGTATAGAACGCGGGCCGGCCACGGCGCAGGGTCCGCAGCCCGTTGGTCCAGTAGGCCAGGGCCCGTGCCAGGTCCCGAGTGGGCCCGTGGTGCAGCAGCTCCATGCCCATGCCCGCGCTGCCGCGGTAGATGTTGACGGGGCTGGCCACGACGCCGCCAGTGAGATCCGCGCCGGTCATGAGCCGGACGGTGTACCGCGAGACCTCCGTGATGCTGTGCTCGATCGCGGCGTTCAGCCGGCCCGTCCGCTCGCCGGCGGCGGACGGCTCCGGGGCGGAGGAACAGGCATGCGATGACGGTACGGGGGCGGGTTCGCCGAAGAGGCGACGCGAGCGGAGGGCGTCGGCCGCCATCTGCCGCTGTGCGGGATCGGCGGCCAGCAGGCCGAGGATCGTGTCGCTGATTCCGCCGCGCCCGTCCAGTAGGGCGGCGGCGCGTTCGATGTCGTGGTTGTGCGGATCGTCGGTGAGCCAGGTCGGCGGCAGGCCCGTCGCGGCGTAGAAGAGCGTGGCGCCCAGGGAGTAGTAGTCGGCCTCCACGGTGGCCGGTTCGTCGCGTTCTTGTTCGGGCGGGCTGTAGCCGGGGGTCCAGCCGAATATCTGCGGACCCTCGGCATGGCTGATCTCGAAGTCGACCAGGCAGGGACGGCCCGTGGCGCTGTCGAGAACGATGTTGGTCGGGCTGATGTCGCGTACCAGCACCCCTCGCTCATGCACCTGGTCGAGGAGCTCGGCCAGCGCGGCGGCCAGCCGGGGAAGGCTCCGTCCGCACGGCGCCGGATCAGCGGTGTAGAGCCCGTTTTCGGCGACGTCCCGGCCGAGCGCCAGCGCGCCCATGTCGGTGATGGCGAGATACTCTCGGTCGTCGTGCCGGAAGTGGTCGACCACTGCGGGAACCCCGTCGAGCCCGCGCAGCTTCTCCAGGACGTACCGCTCATTGCGCAGCCGTGCCCGTGAGTCGCGTCCTCGGGAATCCTCGTTGACGAAGGCCCGCGCCTCCTTGATGATCACCTCCCGGTTCCCGGTGGTGTCGACCGCGCGATACACGATGCCCTTGCCGTTGCGGGTCAGCGCCCGCACCACCCGATAGCGCCCGCCGAGCATGACCACCGCGACGTCGACATCGCCCTCAGGGACGACACGCTCGGCCTCTCGTACGGGCTGAGGCTCCTGGCCTCGCACGGCGACGGTGACGAAAGGGTCGGGAGTCCAAGGAGGCTGCCAGAACGATTCACCCGCGGCGCCCGGCAGCGTCCGGCCGTCCGGGCCGGTGACCACGAGTTCGAGGTCTCCGTCGTCGTTGTCGTCGTACGCCGCGCGGAAGGGCCCGTACCTGTAGTAGACGGGGGCGTCCGGCGCGACGCGCCGGTCGCTGTAGACGCGGGGGCCCTCCAGCCCGGCGAGGTCGGCGGCGAGCCGGCGGGCCAGACCCACCACGTCCCTCTCACCGGCATAGACCGTTACCGCCTTGCCGATTGAGCCGGGATGATTGTTGGAGGAGTTGAGGTCCCGCAGTAGTCGGCCGGACCTGATGACCTTGAAGTGGCAGGGAACGGACAGTACCGCCGGCAGGCTTCGCCGGAGCGTCTCCAGCAGTGTCGCGGGGCGCGCGGCCAAATGGATCTTCCAGCCCTGGGGCGGGAGCCGGAACGCCGGATCCTCGACGACGAGCCACATACCGTTTGGGTAGTGCACCCGGGAGTGTCCTGCGACCGGCTCGGCCAGTTCGGCGCGGACCGCGTCCTCCTCCGGCCCGAGGGCGGTGTCGATGGGCATGTTCGCCGGCCTTCCGCTCGATCTCCTCGCCGGCGTACGGCCGGTCCCTAAATGCCCGAGGGACCATCACGCTCGATGGCCCCTCGGTCGCCCGTCGGTCAGGGCACGCTCGCCGTGGGCGTCAGCATGGTGTCTGGTCAGGCCTGGGTGCTGAAGTCATCGCACAGCCTGGTCATACCCCAGTGACACACCGTGCAGCTACCGGCCTGGAAGTCCGGCGCCTCCGACGGCACGGCGGCCAGGGACTCCAGCTCGATCACACCGGCGTCGCGCGGTTCGGTCAGTGTGAGCATGCTCTCCTCCTGTGGTTACGCTCGGTCATTGACTACACACGCATAGTAACATCGGGTGGTGGAGTTGCGTAGTCATACGCAGGTAAGCGGCCGATCACTACGAACCGTGAACTAAGGGAGATCAGATGGCTGCGCGTTTCCCCTACAGCGGGAGCCGGCCCGCCCCTGGCATCGAGGACGCCGTGCCCTCCCTGAGCGCCGCGCCGACCGCGGTGACGGCGGTACCGGTCATCCAGACTCGCAACCTGACCAAGTCCTATCCGGAGGGTCCCGCCGTGCGAGGGATCGATCTGACCGTTCCGGCCGGTCAGACGTTCGGTTTCCTCGGCCCCAACGGCGCCGGGAAGACCACCACCATCGCGATGCTGTGCACGCTGACGGCGCCGTCCGCCGGACGGGCCCGGGTCGCCGGCCATGACGTGACCACCGACGCGCACCAGGTACGGCGCCATATCGGGCTGGTCTTCCAGGACACGACTCTCGATCAGGGACTCACCGCCTGGGAGAACCTCCGTTTCCACGCGCGTCTTCACGGCGTCCCGGCGTCCACCGCCCAGACGCGCGCGCGGGAGCTGCTGGACCTGGCCGGCCTGAGCCACCGGCGCGACTCCCTCGTGGGCACCTTCTCCGGCGGCATGAAACGCCGCCTGGAGATCGTGCGCGGTCTCATGCATCGGCCCCGTGTGCTTTTCCTGGACGAACCGACCATCGGCCTCGACCCGCAGACACGCGCCCAGATCTGGGACCACCTGCACCAACTACGCCGCCAAGAGGGGATCACGCTCTTCCTGACGACGCACTACCTGGATGAGGCCGAGCGCTGCGACCGCATCGCCATCATCGACGACGGCCGGATCATCGCCGAGGGAACACCCGCCGCGCTCAAGACCGTCATCGGCGCGGACCGCGTCGAACTCCGCACGAACGATGACCGGGCCGCCACCGCGCAACTGCGCGACCGGTTCGGCCTCGACGCCGTCGCCGACGGCGACTCCCTGTGGCTACGCGTCGAAGACGGTGCCGCCTTCGTGCCCCGCATGTGCGCGGCCCTCACCGTCGCGATCCGATCGGTCACCGTCACGCGGCCGAGCCTCGACGACGTGTTCTTCCACTACACCGGACGCACCATCCGCGAGACCGACCAGCCGGAGGGCAGGCGATGAGCGCGCCGGCACCCGGCCTGGCCGCCCCCCGGGCCGCCCGGCGGCTCTCCGGCGAGCTGGCCGCCCTGCTGGTGATCTGGCAACGCGACATGCTGCACTACCGCCGCGACCGATTCAAGATCCTCGTCACGGTCCTGCAGCCGATCATGATGCTCACGGTCCTGGGTGCGGGCCTGGCCTCGCTGCTGCCCGCCACCCCCGGAGGCGCCGACTACCGGACCTTCCTGTTCCCGGGCATGTTGATGATGACGGTCCAGGCCCCGGCGATCTCCGCCGGTGTCGCGCTGGTGACCGACCGGCAGTCGGGCTTTCTGCGTGAGATCGTCATGGCCCCCGTACGCCGGGAGACCGTGCTCATCGGCCGATGCCTGGGGGGCGCCAGCATCGCCACCTGCCAGGGCGCCCTGCTCCTGCCGCTGGCCGGAATCGCCCGGCTGCCCTACGACCCGATCACACTCGCCCTCCTGCTCGGCGAAATGGTGATCACCGCGTTCATGATGACCGCACTCGGCGTCCTGCTCGCGATAGCGATCACCCGCACCGAGTCCTTCTACGCCGTGCTGAGCATCGTCACGATGCCGCTCATCTTCCTGTCCGGAGCGATGTTCCCGGTGAACGGCCTGCCCGGCTGGCTGTTCTCCGCGGTCCTCATCAACCCGGTGAGCTACGCCGTCGACGCGCTCCGCCGTACGACCGTCGCCCGCCTGCCGGGCCCCGTACCCGCGACGCTGTTCGACGGACCACAGTGGGCCGGCTGGCATCCACCCGTGATTCTCGAACTCGCGTGCATCACCGTCGCGGGCGCTGCGATGCTCGCGTTGGCGAGCCGCCGCTTCAGCCGCGCTCCATGACGGGGGAGCGGCTCGCCGCTGCCGCCAGCGGGCCGGCAGGGTGTGCCCACGAACACGGAGGGGACCGCGATGTAGGCAGGTTGGAGCGCTGCGGTCAGTCCCCGATATCGGCCGGGATGATCTGAGTTCTTCGCAGCCCGAGGAACCCTCGCGTTATTCATGCTCTGAAACATGCCTGCTTCAGCGCGTGTCTTCCAGTCGACTATCTATCAATCCGTCATGTGGTGATCTTCTGGATTTCACGTCCCGTGGCCCATGCTCGAAATAGACGAGGAATGGACGTATAGGAGCGCCGACGCGGCATGATGTCGCCGATTTTTCCGGGACGGCGGTGATGTCCTGGCGGGCGATGCACAGTGCGCTATTCCGGCCGCCAGAAAGCACTCTCCGTTCAGTCAATCCCACGGTTGTTACTGCGTGTAATTATTTGGGTACGAGGCGTTCGCTGAACGCCGTCACCCTCCTCTCTCCATGGTTCCGGACCAGGCAGTGGAGGAACGGCTCTCATCCTCATATCGCCTGGGAGGTTCCGTTCGTGACCAAAGGCAACAAGCGTGCTGGTCTCATCGCACTCGCCACCGTCAGCGCAGGGGTGCTGGCCGCCTACTCGGCCTGGGTACCCCAGGCCAGAGCCGCAGGCCAGGGGGCTCTCGCGCAACAGGGCGGGCCGGTGGCGGTGTCGCTGGGAGACAGCTTCATCTCCGGTGAGGCAGGCCGCTGGTGGGGCAACGGCGATCTCGCCGCCGCGGCGTTCTGCACCCGTGGCGGGACCGATCGCGCCGCCTACCGCGTCGCGGCCATCTGCCGCTATGACCCGAAGCGGGTCTATGGCGACACCGCGGTCGATCCCCGACGGCCCACCACCACCGGATGCCACCGCTCGGATGTGGCCGAGATCAACGGCACCCGGCAGGTCGCGCTCACGCCGGTCAACCTGGCCTGCTCGGGAGCCGAGACCCAGCACATCCTCAGCGAGCCCTACAAGGAGAACAAAGCATCACAGGCGCAGTTGCTGCAAACACTGGCCGCCACTCATCGGGTGAAGTTGATCGTGGTGTCGATCGGGGGCAACGACCTGAACGTCTCCGATGCCCTGCGCCACTGCACCGATCAGTACATGAACAAAAAGCCATCATGCGCCTCCACAGGCGAGGGGAAACGCATACTCGACCAACTACCGCAGGTGGCCACGAACGTCGGAAAAGCGATCGACAAGATCCGCCAGGTGATGAACGCGGCCGGATCGCCCTCCGACAGCTACAAGCTGATCTTGCAGTCCTACCCCTCTCCGGTACCGACCAGCGCCAGGGTGCGAGCCATCTTCCCCGAGGCCGGAGGCGGCAAGATGACCGGGCGGACCCTCGTCGGCGGATGCCCGCTGTGGAACGCCGACTTCGACCTCGTACACGACACTCTGACACCCGCGATCGACACGATGCTGCACAAGGTCGCCATCGACAGAAACGTGACCTTCCTCAGCATGCTCCACGCGCTGGACGGCCACGCCCTCTGCGAGAACGGCACCCGCCAGGCAGGTCCTAGCGAAGACGCCGGCAAACTGGGCAGCCAGATGGAGTGGGTGCGCTACGGCACCGCCGGAATGAAAATCAGCCAGGGCTACCAGCAGGAGTCACTGCACCCCAACGCCTTCGCCCAGCAGTTCCAGGGAAGATGCCTGGCCGCTGCCTACCAAAACCCTTCGCTTACCCAAAGCTGCAGCACTGCGACCTGACCCTGCCTCATGGAGGAAGAGAATCCTCGCAGATCCGGGCTCTTCCCATTGTCACGCAGAGCTACTTCTCATCCAATCGCACGAAGCCGAATGGAGGACCTATTCCGGCGGCACCCGCTCTGGTCGCTCCACGAAGATGCGACCTGCGGGAACGGGCCGGTACAGAAGGGCCTCCAGGTCAGCTGTCGGGTCGGCTTTGCCGGCCGCTCGGCGGGCGCCCGCGATGGTTCAGAGGGCCACGACCGAGCGGGTGAGGTGGACCGGGAGGTCGGCATCGCGGCCTACGGAGGCCGCCCAGGCGACCGCGTGGCGTTGGAGGAGTACGAGTTCGGCCAGCGGCTCCGTGCCGCCGTGGTGGATGCGTGCCCCGGTCGCTTCGATGGCGGTGATCTCCACGGCCGACAGCGGGGTCATCGCCCACACGAGGGTGTCCGGTCCGGCGACACTGATCGGTCCGTGACGGTACTCGCCGGTCGCGTACGCCTCCGCCCACATACCCGCGGACTCGCGGCACTTCAGCGCGGCCTCCTGGGCGAGTGCGGCGGCCCATCCCGAGGCGAGGACGACCAGTTGCCGGGGCAGTGCCTCGGTGACCTCGGCGTTCACCGCCCGCTCGCCGCTGTCGACGAGTTCCGCCTGGGCCCGCGCGTCGTCGCCGAGCCGGGCGCGCAGCAGAGCCAGCAGAGTCGTCGGAAACCGGGTCTGCACGACGCTTCGCTCGTCGGCGTACGAAAGGTCGACGATGTCGGTGGCCAGAGAGGCGATCGGCGTGTCGAGAGCGCCGAGTACGGCCGTTATCGGGGTGTCGCCCCCGAGCCGCCGCAGTGCCCGGTGGACCTCGGTGGTGGTGCCCGACCGGCTGATCGCCACCACCCGGTCGTACGGGCGGAGCACCTCGGGCAGCTCCGATGCGATGACGGCGTCAGTCGGTCCGTGTCTGCGCTGCTCACGCAGCCACGCGTACGCCGCGGCGACGTAGTAGGACGTGCCGCAGCCCAGGACGAGGACCTTCTCGCCCGCCTCCGGCAACCCACCAGGCCCGGAACGGCTCTGCTCCTGGGCGCGGATCCAGCAGCCGGGCTGGCTGGCGATTTCGTCAGAGGTGATCCGCCCGAGGGCTGGTGTGGTTCCGGGCATGTCAGAGTTCCCCTTTTCTGGGACGTCGGTTCTGGGGGTCGTGGCCGTCGACGGTGCCGAACCGGTCCAGGAGCGGTGCGTGCGCGACGACCGCGTCGTCGAGGATGGCCCGCGCGGTGGACGCGTCGCCGACGAGCGGGTCGAGCGTCAGCGCCTGGACGGCCGTGTCGCGGTCACCGGAGACCGCCGCCCGTACGGTCAGCTCCTGTTGCCCGGCGCGTGCCGCGAGGACCGCGGCGATGGCCGGCGGCAGCGGGCCGATGCCCAGGCCGGTGATCCGGTCGGCGCCGACGACCGCGGGCACCTCCACGACGGCCGTGGCCGGCAGATCGGGAAGGCTGCCCTCGTTCGGCAGGTTCACGGCCGGTTCGACGATGTCCCGGTCGCAGAGCAGGGCCGCGGCGATGCTCACGACGCGCTCGGCCTCCTGGCCGGAGGAGATCTGGAGGGGAACGTCGCCGTTCGCCTGGGCTCGCAGGTCGTCCCAGAGCCGGCTCTTGTCGTCGATGTACTCGTGCGTCATGTCCTGGCCGCCCTGCAGTCCCCACGCCAGCCCACCGGAGCCCGCCGCGGACAGGTATCGGGGAAAGAACTCCGCGACATGACGGTCACCCGGCGCGGGGTAGCGGCCGAAGGTTCGCATCAGGTCGGCCGACACCGCGGCGTGGACGCCCTCGGTGCGCGAGGACGAGGCGTCCCGGCCGCCGGCGTGGGCCTCGACGAGCTCCCGCAGCCGCGGGTACAGGTCGGTGTCGCCGGACCGGATGTCGAGCAGCCAGCAGAGATGGTTGAGGCCGGCGAACACCGCGTGCACGTCATCGGGATCGCGGCTCAGCGCCGCCGACAGTGCCATCTTGGTGTGCATGGTGCCGTGGCACAGGCCGATCGCGCGTACCCCCGTCTGCCCGGTGATCGCACGGACGTTGGCGGTGAGGGGATTGCTGTAGTTGACCAGCCACGCCCGCGGCGCGAGGTCGGCGACGTCGCGGGCGATCGCCACCAGCTCGGGCACGTGGCGCAACGCGCGCAGCACACCGCCGGGGCCGACGCTGTCGCCCACGGTCTGGCGGATCCCGTACCGCGCCGGGATCTCCAGGTCCGCCCGCCATCCGCCGGCCCCGCCGACCGCGATGGTCGTGATCACGAACCTCGCGCCGGGCAGCGCGGCGCGCCGGTCCGTGTGCGCCTCGATCCGTACGCCGTGGCCCCGCCGCGCCGCGAGCCGGCGGCCGATCGCCGCCATGGTCTCGGCGGCCTCGCCGTTCGTGTCCACCAGGTGCACGGTGTAGTCCTCGAACGCCGGTGAGGACGTGATGTCGCGCAGGAGCCCGGGCGTGAACACCGTGCTGCCGGCCCCGATGAGCACGAGTCCCCTGTCGGCCGCACCGCGTGCCGGGGTCACTTCACGCTCCCGGTCAGCAGGCCGTTCACGATGTAGCGGTTGAGCGTCAGCCCGATGACCGCCGGCACCACGATGGCGATCACCCCGGCCGCGCTGAGCAGAGTCGTGGGCACGACGTGCTGTCCCTGCAGCGACTGGACGACCACGGTGAGCGGCTGGGTCGACAGGTCGGTCGACAGGACCAGCGGGAAGAGGAACTGCGTCCAGGAGAAGAGGAACGTGATGATCGCCGTCGAGATGATGCCGGGCAGGGCCAGCGGAAGCAGCACGTGCCAGAGGATCTGCATGCGGCCGGCCCCGTCGACCTGGCCGGCCTCCTCGATCGCGGTCGGCAGGCTCACGAGGTAGTTGTGCATGATCCACGTCGCCAGCGGCAGGAAGCCGGAGACGTACACCAGCACGATGCCGGTGTAGGTGTTGACCAGGCCGAAGTCGCTCATGATCCGGTACAGCGGGATCAGCGTCGTGTACGCCGGGAAGGCCATCGTGGCCAGCACGGAGTAGAACAGCAGGTTGCGTCCGCGGAAGCGCATCCGCGCGAACGCGTAGGCCGCCAGCGTGGACAGCACCACGGTGACGATCGTCGCGGCGCCGCACTCGACCAGGATGTTGATCGTCGACCGGCGGATCTGGTCGGGGACCGTTCCATCGCTGCCGAGCAGGGTGATGTAGTGCTTCAGCGTCGGGGTCGGCGGCACGTAGTGCGCCGGCTTGCTCCCGGCCTGTGCCTCCGTCTGCAGGCTGGTGTTGATCGTCCAGTAGATCGGCACCAGCGACCACAACAGGATGAACGCCACACCGATCCAGCGCGCGCGTATCCGGAGACGTCCGCGGATGACACTCACAGCTCCACCGCCCGGTACACGAGTTTGACGACGCAGAATGACACGATCAGCGTGACCAGCGTGACCAGCAGCGACAGCGCGTACCCCTCGCCGAAGTCCAGGTTCTGGAAGCTGACGGAGTAGGTCTGCACCATCACCGACGAGCCGGTCGGCGCGGCGCCGTTGAGAACGTACGGCTGGTCGAAGACGTTCAGGGTCGCGATCACCGCCTGGACCATGGCCACCGCGATCCCCGGGCGGGCCAGTGGCAGCGTGATCCGCCGGAACGCCCCCCACGCGGAGCATCCGTCCAGGCGCGCCGCTTCGTACAGGTCACCGGGGATGTTCTGCAACGAGGCCAGCACCAGCAACGCCGACAGGGGTGTGATCTGCCATACCTGGACGATCTCGATCAGCGCGATCGTCTGCCAGCGGTTCCGGCCGAGGAAGACGTGGTAGTGATCGACCATGTGGAGCGAGGTGAGCACGCTGTTCAGCAGACCGGTGTTGGCGTCCCAGATGCCGGTCCACACGATTCCCTCGACCACTCCGGGCAGCGCCCACGGCAGGATCAGGACCGCGATCAGCGCCGCGCGGCCGCGGAATCTGTGCTGCAGGGTGATCGCCATCGCGATGCCGAGGATCGTCGACAGCCCGACGCCGATCACCACGTAGACCAGCGTGTTCTCCGCGGTGATCCGGAAGGTGTGATCGCCGAACAGCCGGCGGAAGTTGCCCAGGCCGGTGAAGCGCGTCGGCGGATCGAGGCTGTCGACCCGGAAGAACGCCTCGACGATCGTGAAGGCCGCCGGCACCAGCGCCAGGCCGACGATGAATAGCGCCAACGGCGAGACGAGCAGATAGGGGAGCGGATCGAACCGGCGGCGGCGACGCCGGCCGCCCGGCGTCCCGGCGGCGTCACCGCCGGCCGGTGCCGTCACCGGTGGCGTATCGAGTCGTGGTCCCGTCATGGAAGACACCTCGTAGTCGCGAAGTACCCGGTCACCCGCCGTTCGCCAGCCGGTTCGCGGCGCCGGCGATCGCCTTGATCGCGGCATCGACGGTCAGTGAACCCGTGGCGGCCGAATGCAGGTTCGTGTAGACGGCGTTGGAGAACTGCGGATACCACGTCGGCGCTCCCGCCGGGAACACCGGCCGGGCACTGGACTTGAGCATCGCGCCGAGCGAGGAGCCGCCGATGAGCTTCCCCTTGGCGGCGAGCTGGTCGACCACGCTCAGCCGGGACGGGAAGTTGTAGCTCGGCAGTGCCTTGTCCGGCCCGTTGAGACCCGCGAAGTCGGCCTGGTTGGCGCCTTCGGTGAACCACTGGATGAACTTCGCCGCGGCCTGGGGGTGCTTGGCCGTACGCGGGATGCCGATGCCGTCCGGGTTGCTGAGGTTCGGCCCCGGCCCCGTCACGCCCGGAGTGCGGAGGTAGTCGACCTGTTTGACCACGGTCGAGGAGGACGGCACCTCGTACAGGCTGCCGACGTTGCCGGAGTAGTCGCCGAAGACGCTCGCGACCTGGCCATGCGCCATCAGCTTCTGCTGGCCCTGGCTGTCGGTGACGTTGATGTTGCCGGGCGGGACCAGGCCCTGCTTGAACGCGTCGACCATCCACTGCGCGGCCTTGTACCCGGGTGAGTCAGGGCTCGTGAACTGCGGTCTGCCCTGGCCGTCGAGGATCGTCCCGCCGAACGCCCCCGTCGTCTGGTACCAGTACGTCGACAGACCTTCGGCGGCGGCGAACGGGATGTTCAAGGGGTACTGGACGACGCCCTTCGTCTTGATCTGTTTGAGGTCCTGGGTGTACTGGTCGATCGTCTTCGGCATGGTTGTCACGCCGGCCTTGGCGAACATCTTCTTGTTCACGGTGGTCACCAGGAAGGACGCGTCGAACGGGATGCCCACGACGTGGCCGCCGATGGTGAACGAGGACAGCTGCGGCATGTCCGCGGCGAGCGACTTGGTGTCGACGTAGCGCTCCATCGGGTAGAACCAGTTGAGCTTCCCCAGCTGGCCCACCCGAGACCAGTCGACGTCGGTCGCGTCCGCGAAGTACGTCTTGGCGGTCGATCCGGCCGCGATCTTCGTCTGAAGACTGTCCCAGTCGATGTCGGTCCACTTGACGGTGATGCCGGTGGACTTGGTGAACGCGTCCAGCGAGGCCTTGGGCGGAGACGGTATGGCCAGGGAGACATTGATCGTCACGCCGCTGGTCGCGGACGAGGCCGAGACGCCGCCGCCGGAGCACGAGGTGGCGAGCAGAGCCAGACATGACAGCGCGCCGACCACCGCGGCGGGTCTGGCCTGTCGAATGGAAAGCATGGCTACGCCTCTCTTCCAAAAGACGACCCGTCGCTGCGGGTGCCCGGAACCCCGCGTCGGGCGGTGGTTCGGCACCAGCCGGGCCGGGAAGCTCGCGGACGAGACGGACAATCCGATCATCGTCCGTGAACGTTTCGCGCAGTGTGTGAACAGTCCACTGCGCGTATATCGATCACTATGCTTGATGTGGCAGAGACTTTGGCACCTTGTTACACCGTGCGTCAACAGTCCTGTTCACGAAATTTTCCGGTCATGGACAGATGCTCCCGCGCCTCACCGGGTACGCGCAGTTTGCATGCAGCCAGGGCATCTAATGCGCAATCTGATCGTTCGTGCGCTAGCCTCGGGGCATGCGACGCAACCAACGCATCCACCAGATCCTGTCCGCGATCGTCGCGCACGGGTCGCTGGAAGTGCCCGAGCTCGCCGAGCGGTTCGGTGTGTCGCATGCGACGATCCGGCGCGATCTCGAGGTGCTCGAACAGCAACGTCTGGTCAGCCGCACCCGTGGTGGTGCCACCACCCACGCCGCGTTCAACGACATGCCGCTGAGCTACAAGACGACCCAGGACCTGGTCGAGAAGCGCAGGATCGCGCACGCGGCCCGCCGGCACCTCGCCGGCGCCCGGGTCATCGGCATGACGGGCGGCACCACGGTGACCGAGTTCGCGCATCTGCTGCTGGAGTCCGACGGTCTCACCGTGGTCACCAACGCCCTCAATGTCGCGCTCCACCTGCTGGACAATCCGCGGCTCCGCGTGTTCACCGCGGGCGGTGAGGTGCGGAGCAGTAGCCAGGAGACGGTCGGACACAGTGCGGAGGAGTTCCTGGCCGAGTACAACGTCGACGTCGCTTTCGTGGGGGTCGACGGCGTCGACGCGTCGGCGGGATGCACGAACTACGACCCGGCCGGCGCCCGCGTGAACGCCGCCCTGCTCCAGCGCGCCCGCAAGACGATCGTGCTCGCGGACGCGACGAAGATCGGCCGCGTGGCGCTCGCGCAGGTCTGCCCGATGACGTCGGTCGACCTCCTGATCACGGACGAGCGGGCGGCCGAGGCGCAGATCGAACAGATCCGGGAGCGGGACTGCGAGGTCACGCTCGTCTGACGTTTCGCGCAACCACGCACACGAAAATTGCGCGTTTCCTGCTTATCATTGTGCGTTCGTCCGCGTCGGTGTCATAGTCCGATCATGACGAAGGTAGCGTTCATCGGCGCCGGCAGCGTCGAGTTCACCCGTAACGTCGTCACCGACCTGTGCGGATTCGCCGAGCTGCACGGCCGGTTCGAGCTGGCGCTCCACGACATCGACGCCGACCGGCTCGCTTACGCCGAAGCGTTGGTGCGCCGCATCAACGAGCAGACCGGCGCCGGCGCCCAAGTGAGCTCCAGCACCGACCGGCTCACCGTCGTCGAAGGTGCCGACTACGTGATCAACGAGATCCAGGTCGGCGGCTACCGCGCCACCCGCGCCGACTTCGACATTCCGGCCCGCTATGGCGTACGCCAGACGATCTCGGACACGATCGGCATCGGAGGCGTCTTCCGAGGCCTGCGCACGATCCCTGTGCTGATCCAGATCGGCGAGGACCTGGCCAAGGTCGCGCCGGACGCTTACCTGCTCAACTACAGCAACCCGATGGCGATGCTGCCGTGGGCCGTCTACGCCGGTTCACCGTTCCAGCGGGTCGTCGGCATGTGCCATTCGGTCCGCGACACGCACCGGCTCCTCGCCGAGCTGGTCGGTGTACCGCTCGCGGAGATCGACTTCCGCACGGCCGGCTTCAACCACCAGGCGTTCGTCCTCCGTTTCGAGCACGAGGGTCAGGATCTGTACCCGGCGCTGCGCGCGGCCATCGACGCCGATCCGGAGCTCCAGCGCCGGGTCCGCGTCGAGCTGTTCCGTCGCTTCGGCTACTTTCCTACCGAGTCCAGCGAGCACAGCGCCGAATACGTGCCCTGGTTCATGCGCCACGACGAGGAGATCGAGCAGTTCCGAGTCCCGGTCGGTGAATACCTTCGGCGTTCGGAGCGCAACATCGAGGAGTACGAGTCGACCCGCCGGGAACTCGCCGATGAGGGGCCGCTGACCCTAGAGGCGACGTCCGAACTGGCCTCGGAGTTCATCCACGCCCACCAGACCGGCCGGGAACGGGAGATCTACCTCAACGTCCGCAACGACGGCCTGATCACCAACCTGCCCGACGAATGCTGCGTCGAGGTCCCGGCCCTGATCGACGGATCGGGCCCGCGTCCACAGCCGATCGGGGCCCTGCCGCCGCAGCTGGCCGCCCTGAACCGTACCTTCCTCAACGTGGTGGAACTCACCGTACGAGCCGTCCTGGACGGCGACCGCCGCCATGTCTACCAGGCCGTTCTCCTGGATCCGAACGCCGGAAGCGTCCTGACCACTCGCCGTGCCGAGGCACTGTGCGACGAACTCCTCGACGCACACCGCGACCTGCTCCCCAGGTCCCTGCGCCGATGACGCGGGACGGCCATGCGATTTCGCGTGCATGAGTGTGCGCAGCGGCGCACGACCCAGCTTTCGAGCGAACCACGAATCGGCCCTCTCATCGGCGATAACGGCCCTCGACGAAAGAAGTGCTAGATGACCGACATGACGCGGCGCACCGTGCTGAAAGTGGCGCTGGGGGGCGCGGGTCTGACCGCCCTGCCGGCCGTGACGGGAGGCCTGCCCGCGGCCGAGGCCGCGACCTCCTCGAACCCCGGGCCCAAGCTCGTCGGGGTCGGTGACGACTCCATCACTCTGGAGTTCGACGACCGCCTGCACAGCAGGGTCTCCGTGGACGGCCAGAAGGTGACGCGGTTCGACGCCGGTGAGGTGCTGGTCCTCGGCGACGCGACGATCGACACCTTCAGCTACCGCGGCCATCAGACGCGCAAGATCCGGCATGCCCGGCACGGAGACGGCGTCGTCGTGACCATCCAGGGCGTATCCAGCGATCAGGTGAGGAAGACGGTGGAACTGACCACCTACCGCCGGCTGGACGGAATGACCGTGATGAAGGTGACGTACACCAACCTGTCGCGCGAACCGCTGAACGTCACCGGGTGGCGTAACGGAGCCCACGAACTGCTGGAGACGGCAGGAGGCTTCTACACCTTCTCAGGCTCCACCCATGAGGACCGCCGCGACTGGGTGCAACCCGTGTCCGACGGCTTCTTCCAGGAGAATTCCCTGGGCATGGACGCCTCCGACTACGGCGGTGGAACCCCGCTGGCGTCCGTCTGGCGCCGGGGCGCCGGCGTGTCCGTCGGGCATGTCGAGCCCGTGGCGCGGATTCTGCGCATGCCGGTCCGCAAGTCGGAGCACGGGGCGGGCATCGCGATCGAGGGCGACACCCGTGTCACCCTGAAACCGGGCCAGAAGCTGACCACCGACACCACGTTCCTGGCCGTGCACCAGCGCGACCATTTCGTGCCGCTCCAGCGCTACCGCGACTACATGAGCGACATCGGGTTGCGCGCCCCCCAGGTGCCGGAATCGGCGTTCGCCCCGGTCTGGTGCGCCTGGGGTTACCAGCGCGACTTCACCGTCGAGCAGGTGCTCGGGACGCTGCCCAAGGTGCAGGACGTCGGCTTCACGTGGGCGGGTCTCGACGACGGCTGGCAGACCAACGAGGGCGACTGGGACATCAACCCCGCGAAGTTCCCGCGGGGCGAGGCGGACATGCGGGCGTTCACCCAGAAGATCCGGAACGCCGGGCTGCTGCCGAGACTCTGGTGGGCACCGCTGGCGGCGGACCCCGACAGCGACCTGTACAAGGAACATCCGGACATGCTGCTGCTGGATGCCGACGGCAACAAACAGAACGTGAGCTGGTGGGACTCCTACACACTGTGCCCGGCGTACCAGCCGACCATCGACTACTTCGCCGGGCTGGCGCGGAAGTTCATCGGTGACTGGGGATACGAGGGGCTGAAGACCGACGGTCAGCACCTGAACGCGGTCGCACCCTGCTACAACCCCGCTCACCGGCACGCACGGCCGGAGGAGTCGACCGAGGGGCTGGCGCTGTTCTGGAAGGCGATCCACGACGCCGCGCACGGGGCGAACCGCGATGCCGTGTGCGAGCTCTGCCCGTGTGGCACGGCCTTCGCCTTCCACAACCTGCCGTACGTCGACCAGTACCCGGCCTCGGACCCGACGTCGTCGTACCAGGTGCGGAGCAAGGGCAAGTCGATGAAGGCGCTGATGGGGCACGGCAGCAGCTACGCCGGCGACCACGTGGAGCTGAGCGACGGAGGCGACGACTTCGCCTCCAGCTACGGCGTCGGAGCGGTGCTGTCGACCAAGTTCACCTGGCCGAGCGACGCGCCCGGGACGAAGCCCGAGGACGTGGTGGTGTTGACGCCGGAGAAGGAGGTGCTCTGGCGCAAGTGGGTGGCGCTGTACAAGAAGTACATGCTGTCCACCGGGGAGTACCGCGGCGAGTTGTACGACATCGGATTCGACAAGCCGGAGGCCCACGTCATCGCCAAGGACTCCACCCTGCACTACGCCTTCTACGCGGACCGGTGGAACGGAAAGGTCGAGCTGCGCGGCCTGGACCGGGGCCGACGGTACCGGCTGACCGACCCGTTCAACGGCACCGTCCTGGGCGTCGCCGACTCACGGCACGACACCCTCCAGTTGACGTTCGAGAAGTTCCAGCTCGTCGTGGCCGAGCGCATCTGACGGCCTGATCCACCGAGCGGGCGGCGGCCCGGCACGTCCGGCGTGCCGGGCCGCCGCCCGGACAACCACTCGAATCGCCGGGAATGCACGCCTTCCGGCATCGCCGTGGCGATCAGGCCGGCCCGCCGCGTCGAATACGGCAGGACAGTGGCGTGTCACGTCAACTACTTCTCGAGGGCCGACGCCCCCACGCCGTCTGCGGCAGATGGGTACGGTCGGCCAAGCGGTGGTCACACCTATCCGGCGACGGGGGTCAGCAGTTTGAATCTGTTACTACTCATCGGCCGTAGCGTAAGGACCGGTGGCCTGCCTTTCGGCCATGGAGCCAGGTGTCGAGAAAGAAGCCATCTTCCGATCACGGCACTGCGCAACTCTGTGCACGAACGCCAAAACGACGCCGAAAGCCGCACGGTGGCGACGGAGTTCCCGTCTAGCACGATCACTACGTGACTCCATGACCGGTCAAACCATTGATCGCGATCACTAGTGGAGATTCGGAGTCCGTAGCCGGCGCCCGTGGAGCCGGTCTGGCCGTTGCTCCAGCTCGTAGGCGCAAAATCGACATCACGCCACGTCGCTGAAGGTCGTCGTCGCGGCGAAGGCGCCAAGGACGCATGAGGACCACAGGCGGAGCCGCTTCTCAAATCTCCGCTTCCAGCCATCGTGAGCGGGATCATGCAGGCCGTCGGCGTTATTCCGGGGAAGTCGTGCATGATCTACAATGTAAAGGCGGGCGCCTGTTGACGACTGCCCAGGTCAAAGGTGATCGCGGCCCAGTCCGCCATCCGGTGCCGAGCATGCGTTGGAATCGGGGCGATGGGTCGCGTCTATCTGGGCCGGTCGGCCTCCGTCGTCTCGTCGCGGTCAAGACGATCAGGAGTGAGTACGCCGCCGACGCCGACTTCCGTACGCGGTTCGCGCATGAGGTGACCGCCGCCGGCCGGGTCAGTGGCGTCTACACCGCCGGTGTGGTCGCCTCCGACCCCGACGCCGAGATCCCCTGGCTGGCCACCGCCTACATCGCGGCGCCCTCGCCGGGACAGCTCGTACGGACCTGCGGGCCGCTGCCCACCGGGGCGCTGCGGTGGCTGGCCGCGGGCTGCGCCGAGGCGCCGGCATCGATCCACCAGGCCGGCCTCGTGCACCGGGACCTGAAACCGTCCAACGTCCTCGTCGCGGCGGACGGGCCGCGGGTCATCGACTTCGGCGTGGCACGGGCGACCGAACGCGTCACGGTCACCGCGACGCACCAGGCCGGCGGCACCCCCGCCTACATGGCGCCCGAGCAGGCACGCGACAGCCGGCGGACGGTGGCGGCCAGCGACGTGTTCTCCCTCGGCTCGACCCTGCTGTACGCGGCCACGGGCCACCCGCCGTACGCCGGGGACTCGGTGACCGACGTGCTGGTCCGGCCGGCCACCGAGCCGCCGGACCTCACCGGCCTGCCCGGCGAGGCGGCCGAGCTGATGCTCGACTGCCTCGAACGCGACCCGGCCGCCCGGCCCACCGCCGCCGCCCTGCTCGCGCCACTGGCCGAGGAGCTGGAGGAGCACGGCGGGGAGTACGCCCTGCGCCCTTGCCGGCGGCGGCGCCCGAGCTGATCGAGGAGTACCGGCAGGGGACACGGCCGCCCGAGCCCGAGGACGGACCCGTCGAGCGCACCCTGGACTCACCGACCTCGGCCGGGCTGTCGCGCCCGGCGCCCGCCGAGAGCCGAACCGGAAAAGCGCGCTTCGACGGCGGCCGGCCGGCGCGCGTCATCGCGGTCGCCGCGGCGATCTTAGGGGCCGCCGGTGCCGTCCTGATGCTCGGCGTCGTGCTGGGCCGGGAACCGGGCGACCGCAGGCCGACCGGCTCTCCGCCCAGTGGCGGCCCGCCCCCCGGAGCGGTCCGCCCGCCGCAGGCGTCCGGCCGCCCGGCCATCACGCTCAACCAGACCTACGGCGACGGCGACACCGGATTCGTCGTCTCGGGCACCGGCTTCGCGCCCGGCCGCGAGGTGACGATCCGCCTCGACACGCGACCGGCGTCCCCGTACCCGCCCGTCGTCGACTTCGGCGGGGCGTTCAACTACACGCTCAACCAGAGCCATGAGTTCTTCCCCGGGAAGATCCCGCCCGGTCCCCACCACGTCACGGTGACCGTGGCCGGCACGAGCCGTCAGCTGGCCGCGGCCTTCACCGTGAACAGGCTGTGACCTGCGCGGTTCCAGGAAACGCCGGACTTCACTACGTACGGTCCCACCAGAGATCCTCCTGTCGAGAACACCATGACGGGTCGCTCAGCCGGCCCAGATCGCCGAACGTGATGATCGCGTGTTCGATGAGCACGCCGACGACCACCTCGTCCGAGAGCCGGGTTCCGCTGCGTACGAGCCCCCGGATATTGATTTTGCGTCGCAACACCTTCACGTGCTCCCCGACACGCGCGGCGAGCCGGTCACGGAACACCGGATCGTTGTCGAACCGCTCGAGCTGGTGGTGCGCGTCGGTCACCTCCAGCGCGGCGCGGGCGATCTCCGGGGTGCGGGGCAGCGGCGACGTACGCGTCGGATCGATCAGCCACGGCCGGCACCACAGCAGCGCGACCAGGAACAACTTGGTGTTCGGATCCAGGTGCAGCGGGAGCAGCGTGGAGTCCTCGTCCGGGCGCGCCGGCCGGTCTCCGAGCGCCCCGATCGGCCCGCCGGCCGCGGGCATGATCGTCACTCGCAGCGGCCGGCCGGCGTCGAGCATGGCCCGTGACCCCACGAGCGTGGTGCCCGCCCGCATGAACCATCCGCCGGCCGGGTCGCCCGGCGCCTCCATCGGCGGCAGCCGGATCTGGTAGCCGTCGGCCTCGGCGTACAACGCGTGGGTGTGGCTGAGGTTCGCCACCCACGCGCCGCCGCGTACCCCGCCGAGCATCCCGGCGCGGCGGGACAGCCCCCGGTCGGCGGCGATCACCAGGTCCGCATCGGGCCCCCGCCCGAACACCAGACGCTGGTTCTCCACCACCTCCACGACGGTGCCGGACGACGAGACGACGCGCGCCACCACGGACGGCGCGGCCTCCGCTGTCATGACCGTCCTGTCCCGGCCGGCGAAGCCACCCTGCTCATGGCCGCCGAGTGTAGAGCGGAGGCTCACCGCGCGGACATCCCGGAATCCGGGGATGGCCGTACGGCCGGATCCGCGCTTGGCTTCTCGTGTGGCAGGGAGCTCAGGCCACCTGCCCGCCTGACGTACCGAAGGTGCCGACCAGGCCCGGGCCCACCGGGGCTGTCCGGAGGGGCGGCACCGTCCGGGCCGGTCCGGGACATGTGTGGGGGGTGTTCCGGACCGGCCCGGGCCTTTGCCCGGTGTACGACAGGGGCCGCGGCATCACCCGGCATCCCTCCGCATCCGACGGAGAACCATGAACGAGCTGAAGAGCTTCACCAATGACGAGCATCTCGCCCTGATGCTGATGACGGTCTGGGCCCTGTCCACCGGTCGCGTCCTGCCGGACAGGCCACCGTGGCTGCTCACCGAGCAGGAACTGATCGACTTCTGGGCCGAGTGACGGCGGGCACGGTAAAATTCGAGAATCGGAGCCGCTCGAATCCCAGTGGAGGTGCGCCGTCCGTGCCTGCACACGATTCGTCTGGGCCGTTAATAAATGGCTGGCGGCAAACTCGTCGATGCCGAATCCGGCATTCTCGCGAAGGCGTTGCCGTACTTGCGCGAGGCGGCGCAGGATGTGCGGAGGCCGGACGCCCTGCGCGGCCGGGAATTCACGGTCGTCGACAGCTCGGGCTACGTGGCCACCGACCGCGAGTTCGCCTTCTCCGGAATCTCGCGTAAGCAGCTGGAGGACATGAAGGAGCTGCGTGCGCCGCTGGGGACGTGGCCGGAGCAGTGGCGTGCGGCCGTGACCGAGTTGCGTCAAGCGCTCAAGGACGAGGGCATCACGGACGCGGACATGCGTCTGAAGGGGACATCGGCCAAATTCTACTCAGGGGATCCCGCGAAGCGATTCCCGCAGACCGAAGACGAACTCCGGTCGATGGCGGCCGAGGCCCATCGCCTCATTTCCGGGTCACACCGGCTACCGCGAATCGAGGACGTCGTGGCGGCCTACCGGCAGGCCGGGTTCGCCACGGACGGACCCAAGCCCGCCGTGGCGTTCTTCGACAGCAGGTACAAGCTGGGTTTGTCCAAATGGCCCAGCGACTACGACTTCCAGCTCTGCAGCGATACGCTCGCCGAGCGCTTCGAGGCGTACTGGCGCGCGAATCGGACGCTCGGCCTCTACACCAAGGGTGACTGGTACAACCCGTACCTACTCGACCGCGTCGCTCCCGGGCTCGATCGCTGGGTCGGGCGATGGGAGAAGACCTGGGGGCGATGGGTCAGCATCGCCACGTACGGCCGTCCTTATCTGGGCCGGACGACGCGACCCGGCGACTGGGTCGTCATCCAGTAGTGCCGCGGCTTCGGCCTGACCCGTCCGCGAAGGGCCATGGACACACGGACATCGCGAGCGCAGAGCCACGGCGAACCGCACGTTCCCGCGACGGACGCCGCGGCCGCACGGGCCGTCACCCGCCGGTCATGAGGCTCCGGGCGGACATGCCGGCGACGTCCTTGTAGCGGCGGGAGATCGCGGCCAGTTCCTCCTGGCTGATGACGTCCTCGATGCGGTCGAAGGGCCGGTCGCCCGTACGGTCCCGTACCTCGCGGATGATCACGTCCGGTGGGGTGCGGCGGTTGGTGAGCACCACCTTCGTCGTGGCCGGGCGGCGCCGGTCCTCGTACGCACGGAAGGCCGCCGAGACGTCGCTCGCGCCGGCCAGGATCGTGCTCAGCGCCTTCGCGTCGAGGATCGCCTGGCCCGCGCCGTTCGAGCCGCGCGGCACCATCGGGTGCGCCGCGTCGCCGAGGAGCGTGACGCGGTCGAACGACCAGCGGTCCAGGGGCTCCTGGTCGACCATCGGGTACTCCAGCACCGCGTCGCTGGACCGCAGCAGCGCGGGCACGTCCAGCCAGTCGAAGTGCCAGTCCTCGTACGCGCCGATGAAGTCGTTCAGCTCACCCCGGCGGTTCCAGTCGCGCGTGACGTGGTGCGGCGTCTCGATCTCGGCCACCCAGTTGATCAATTGGTTGCCGGCTCCGTCGACGTCGTCGCGGATCGGGTACACGACGAGCTTGCCGCGGTCCAGCCAGCCGACGCGGACCATGCTGGCGCCGGACAGGAAGGGCCGGCCGACCGCGGTGCCGCGCCACATGTTGACGCCCGAGTAGCGCGGCTCGCCCTCCCCGGGGTGGAACTGCCGCCGGATGACGGAGTGCACGCCGTCGCAGGCGACGACCCCGTCGGCGCGCACGCGGGGGAGCGGGGCGTCGCCGGTCGTCGTACGGAAGGTCAGGTACGCCCCGTCCTCGTCCTGCGCGACGCCGGTGCAGCGGTGGTCCAGCGCGACGGCGCCGGATCCGAGCCGGTCGCGTACGGCGGCCAGGAGCACGGCGTGCAGGCTGCCCCGGTGGATGGAGTACTGCGGATAGCGGTAGCCGGCCGCCCGCCCGCTGGGCTCGCGGTAGATGAGCTGGCCGAACCGGTTGAAGAACACCGATTCCGCGGTGAGCACGGCCTCCGCGGTCAGCGCCTCCTCGAGCCCGAGTCCGCTGAGCACCTCCGACGCGTGCGGCAGGATGTTGATCCCCACGCCGAGCGGCTTGATCTCCGAGGCGGCCTCGTACACCCGGCAGGGCACGCCTGCCTCGTGCAGCCTCAGTGCCAGGACGAGTCCGGCGATTCCCGCTCCGACGACGGCGATGTCCATACTGGGCGACTCCTCGTGTCCGCGGACGGTGAGCCCCGGCGTGACGCTCCGCGCCGGGCGTACCGCTGGCGATCATGTCACCGCCGCGTTGTGACGTGAAGGCGCCGATCTCCCTCGCTCAGAGTCCCGTCCGACGGATGTCCAGCGGTGTGCGGCCGAACTCGCCGCGGAAGGCGCGGCTGAGATGGCCGGGTTCGGTCATGCCCCAGCCGGCGGCGATGGCGGCGATCGTCCGGTTGGCGAACGCGGGGTCGGTCAGGTCGCGGCGGATGCGGTGGAGCCGCTCACGCCGGACCCAGGCGCCGAAGGCGACATCGCGCTCATGGAGGACCTTGTGCAGGTAGCGCGTTGAGATGCCGTGCCGGCGCGCGACCGTCTCGGCCGAGAGACCGGGGTCGGAGAGGTTGGCCGCCGCGTACGCGAGGATCCGATCGGCGAGGTCGCAGGTTTCCGCGCGCTCGGGCGCGGTGTCGTTGAAGGCCGAGATGATCAGTGAGACGAGGGCGTCGGAGAGGCGGAGCCCGTTCGGGCCGGACAGGGCGCCGACGTCGCGGCCGAGGCCGTACAGGAAGGCCGCGATCACCGCGTGGACACCGCGGTCGCCCGGCAGCGCGACGGCCGTGCGCCGGCCGATCAGGTCGGCGCTGGGGCCCAGCATCGCACGCGGGATCCCGACGACGACGATGTCGCACACGTCCGTGCCGATCAGCCGGTACGGCCGGGAGGTCTCGTACGCGACCAGGTCGCCGGGCCGGACCCGGCACTGACGGTCGTCCTGCGTGACGATCATCGAGCCGCTGAGATGGAGGGTCACCTTGAGCAGTTCCGCGTCGGTGGACGTCACGCATCGGGCGTTGCGGTTCACCATCGCGGGGGTACTCGTGATCCGTGCGGCGACCACCGGTCCCATCCGCGCGCTGTCGACGCCCGCTTCGAAGCGCTCCTCCACCGGCGTCTCGATCTTCAGGGGAACGAAGATCGAGGAGGCCGCCTGCTGGAGCTCCTCGGGGTCGTCCAGGACGGACGCGGCTGCACCGACACGCATGACCAGGCTCCTTGTTCTCCAGCGCGGACGTGGTGGAGCGGGGCTTCTTTTCATAGTGCCGGTATCCGTGGCGAATGTCCTGCTGGGACGAGGATGGGACGCGCCGAAGACCACCCCTACGGTGAAACGCGCAGGTCACCGGGTATGTCGTGCCCTTGCGGGGGTGACGGGATGAGACGGCCTGGGACGTCCGTGAGCACCCGGATGCGCCGCCGCGGCCGGACCTCGGCGACCGTACGGGCGACGCCGCCGCGCGACGGCGGGGCCCCCGGGTCGCCTTCCTCGCCTGGACGGCGTAACACCAGGTCGGCCGCTGGGCGATCCGTGGCACACTGATACTCGGTCGTCGGCGAACGCGGAGGTGACATGGCGAGCGGAGGGCGTCGGGCCGCGGGCGCGCTCGAGGCCGAGGTCATGACCGTCCTCCAGCGGGCCGGCCGGCCGCTGAACGCCGCCGACGTGCAGTCCCTGCTCTCCGATGATCTCGCCTACACGACCGTGGTGACGATCCTGAGCCGGATGCACGCCAAGGGCCTGCTGACGCGTGAGAAGGACGGCCGGTCGTTCCGCTACGCGCCGGTCAGTGACGAGCCGGGCCTGGTCGCCCGCCGCATGCACCGCACCATGGCGGCCGAGCCGGATCGCCAGGCGGTCCTCGCGCGCTTCGTCGACACGCTGTCCGACCAGGACGAGCAGCTGCTGCGCGACCTGCTGGACGGCCGCTGACCATGGACGTCGACGCCTACCTGCCGTTCGTGTTCCCGGCGGTCGTCGCCCTGGCCGCCCACCCGCTCGCCGAGCGCCTCCCGCCCCGTACGGCCTCCTGGGTGCTCACCGTCCTGGCGGCCGGGGTGACGGTCGCCTCGCTGGTTCCCCTCTTCGCCCTGGCCCGAGGTCATCTTCTCGCCGCCCTGGCGTTCGCGGCCGCGGTGGCCGGGGCGGCGTCCGCGGCGTACGGGCAGGCGCACGCCCTGCGCTCGGCCCGCCGGCGGGCGCGTGACCTGCCCGGCGACGGCGTCGTCGCGGTGGTCGCCGACGACCGGATCGACGCCTACTCCGTTCCCGGCCGGGTGGTCGTGTCGACCGGCATGCTGGACGCCCTCGACCCGGACGAACGGCGGGTGCTGTTCGCGCACGAGACGGCCCACCTGAGCGGGCGCCACCACCTCTTCCGCGCCGTCGTCCGTGTCGCGTCGGCGGCCAACCCGCTGCTGTGGCCGATGCGGCGCGCACTCTGGTACGCCACCGAGCGCTGGGCCGACGAACGGGCGGCCACGGCCGTCGGTGACCGCGTCATGGCGGCACGGGTGATCGGCAAGGTCGCCCTGGCGTCGGGCGGGGCCTCGCCCGTCCGGATGGGCATCGGCGCCGCGCGCCCCGGACCGGTGCCCCGCCGCGTCGCCGCGCTGCTGCGCCCGCCGCCCCGCCGCCGCATCGGCCTGACCGTGGCGGCTCTGGGCCTGCTGCTGTGCTCGGGCCTCAGCGCGCAGGACCTCATCGGCGACGTGAAGCACGGCCCCGCGAAGATCGACGTGGTCGCGGAACACGCGCCACACTGAGCCGGATGGAGTTCTCATGACCGAGCGGAGCGAGGGAATCGAAAACGCGTCGGTCCTGGGGATCGGGGAAGTGCTGTGGGACATGCTGCCGTCCGGGAGACGTCTGGGCGGGGCACCGCTCAACGTCACCGCCCAGCTGCGCCGCATGGGTTTCACGGCGACCTATCTCACCGCCGTCGGCGATGACGAGCCCGGCCGCGCCGCGCTCGCGCGGATGCGGGAGCTGGGAGTCGACACCTCGCGGGTGCGCACCGCGCCGGGAGTCCCCACCGGCCGCGCCGAGGTGGTCCTCGATCCGTCCGGCGATCCGACCTTCGAGATCGTCAAGCCGGCGGCGTACGACCTGCTGGCCGCCGGTGGGCCCGTGGAGCCACCGGATCACGCCCCCGATGTCCTGGTCTACGGCACGCTCGCGGCCTGCCGGCCCGCGACCTTCGACGCGATCTCCCGGCTGACGTCCCGCTACCCGGACGCACTGCGCGTGTACGACGTGAACCTGAGGCCCGGCTGCTGGACGCCCCGGCTCGTGGACGGCCTGGCCCGAACCGCCAACGTGCTGAAGGTCAGCGAACGCGAACTGCCCCACCTGAGCCGGTCACACGAGGGCATCGAGGAGGCCGTGCGCGACATCGCCGGCCGCTACGGCATGCGCGCCGTCGCCTGCTCCCGCGGAGCCCGCGGCGGCGCGTTGCTGTTCGACGGCGTGTTCGTGCAGCAGGCTCCGCCGCGGGTGACGGTCGTCGACGCGGTGGGAGCCGGAGACGCCTTCACCGCCGCCATGGTCGACGGGATCCACCGTGGCCTCCCGGCCGCGGAGATCCTCCGGCGGGCCAACGCACTCGGTGCTCTGGTCGCCTCTCACTCGGGAGCGCTTCCCGAGCACGCCGGCGACGCGCTGCCGGGCGCGGCGTGGCCCCGTCACCCCTGAGGCACGCGGTCGGTCTCACGCCGGACGGTCCGCCGGGTGCGGAACGCCGTGACCATGCTGTGGACGCCGGCGGCGAAGGCGAGTACGAGGCCCGCGGTCATGACGACGTTGCCGGCCACCGTACCGGCGTTGTGCGAGGTCAGATTGGGGGTCAGCTGGCCGGCCAGGGTGCCGACGCCGGCGATCCAGAACGCGATGAACACCCCGAAGACGGCATGCCACCACCAGCGTGCGGTGACCAGCGTCAGCAGGCCGGCCACGACGATGAACGCGATGCCGGGCGGGAAGGCGACGCCGAAGGAGCGCTGGGCGTCGGCGAACTTCGGCGGGTCGGCGATCCACTGGATGACCAGGCCGCCGACACCGACGAGCAGGCCGGCGAACGAGATGAGCGTGCTGCGGCTCAGACGACGTTGACGAAGCATGATTGATCCCTTCGCGATGGGGTCAGCGGGATGGGCGGCGGGCGTGGACGGTCGAGGCCACGGCGAAGACGACGGCGGCGGCGAAGCCGAGCATCTGCAGCCAGCCGGCGGTGAAGTCCAAGGCGCGGTCCGGCTGGATCAGCCGGTGCGCGAACCCGCCTGCGGCGAGTCCTCCGAAGAGGAAGAAGGCGGTCATGGCGGCGATGACCAGTGGGGCGAACCTCCACCGGACCAGCGCCACCGTCACGGCGAACGCCAGGTCGATGAACGGGCCGGGCCCGTCATAGCCGGGAGCCTCGTCACCGATGGCGGCCAGGACCAGAGCCGCGCAGGTGACGATCAGGAATACGCGGTGCCGGCCATGGGCCCGGCCGATCGCGGTCCGGGCCGGAGCGGTTCTCCCCGTGGGCGGGTCATCGGTGTTCACGCGCCCTATCGTGGCCACGGGGGTGCCGCCGGGCGTCGGCTCCGGAGCGGCACCGAACCTACGTGGATGTGCGTACGGCGAAACAGGCCCGCCGGCGGACGTACGAGAACACGCGTAGTACGGCGGCGGGGCGTGACGGGCGGGCGTACGCGGAGACGCGTAGTACGGCGGCCGGGCGTGACCGGCGGGCGAACACGACCGGCTGAGCCCGACCGCGAGCGCCGGGCTCGGCCGTCGCCCGGCCGGCCACCGGGCGCCCGGCCGATCCCACGGTCAGGCGCCGACGAAGCGCAGCAGCACGTGCAGGTCCTGTACGGCCTCGGAGATGGACCAGACCGCCGTGCCCAGCACGGCGGCGGTCGCCAGGGCCGGGGTGGCGCGCATGGCCGCCGGCGGCCCGAGCAGGGCGGCGACGCGGCGGGGGACCGGGCCGGCGCCGCGGATCCCGAGGGTGGCCTCCCGCGAGCGGGCACGGCCGACGGCCAGTGCCGCCTTGCCGACCGTGCGCGCCACGCGCCGGCGGTCGCCGGTGACCGCCGCGGCGCGTTCGTCGGCCCAGCGTTCGACGGTGTAGGCGACGGCCGTGGCGAGCGGGCGCAGCAGGGGATTGGCCGCGGCGCCGAGCTGGGCGAGGGCGACGAAGGCGTAGTGGTGGCCCGCGAGGTGGGTGCGCTCGTGCGCGAGCAGGATGGCGCGTTCGCCCGGGTCCAGGGTGTCGAGCATGCCGGTGGAGACGACGACGCGTCCGGGCAGCCCCGGCAGCGCGTACGCGTCCGGCACCGGGTCGTCGACGATCACCAGGCCGTCCGTGGCGGCCAGGCACGCGGCGTCCGTGGCGGCGCGGGCCAGGGACCGGCAGCGGATCGCGAAGACCCGTACGGCGGCGACGGTGGCCACGGCGAGCAGCAGGCCCGCGGCGGCCGCGACCGACAGCTCGACCGGGTCCCGGCGTGCGGCGAGGTGGAGCGACCACTGCCCGAGGGCGGCCAGCACCGGGACGCGCAGCAGGCCGGTGAGGGTGAGCAGCGCCAGCGAAAGGGTTCCGGCGGCGGCCAGCACGAGCGCCGAGACGGTGAGCAGCCAGGTGGCCAGCCGGGGTTCGCAGCGTGCGGCGAGCAGGCGGGCGCCGGGCGTGGCCAGCAGCGTGAGCAGCAGCGGCAGGTAGACGGCGACGCGCATGGCGGTCCTAGTGGCCGGTGTCGAGAAGCTGCCGGAGCAGGTCCTCGTCGTCGGCCGTCAGGTCGCCGACGAAACGGGTGAGCACGGCCGCGCGGTCCGGCCGCCCGTCCAGGTAGCCGCGCATGCGCCGGGCGGCGAGCCCCGCCTCGTCGGCGACGGGGGCGTACGCGTAGGCGCGTCCGCGCGGCGTGCGGGTGAGCTGCCGCTTCGCGTGCAGGCGCGTGAGGATCGTCACCACGGTGCTGTAGGCGAGGCCGCCGCCGAGGCGTTCGATGACCTGTCCGGTGGTCATCGGTCCGTCGGCCTGGTGCAGCACGGTGAGGATCTCGGCTTCGAGTTGGCCCTTGGCGCGTCGTCGGCCCTGATCGTGGGGATGGGTCATGGTTTGTGCTTCCCTGGGGTACCTTCTACAGTGATGTAGAAATTCTATTGCATTGTAGAAGAGGCGTCGAGTGTGTCATGAGCCCGGGAGGGCGGCACGGACGGGAGAGGACCGGAACACGGCCGGTGAAGATCACACTTTTGCTCCACAACGCCTACGGCATCGGCGGGACGGTCCGTACGACGTGGAACCTGGCCGCCGCGCTCGCCGACCACCACGACGTGGAGATCGTCTCCATGCTCCGCCACCGCGCGCACCCCCGGTTCGAGGTCGATCCGCGCGTACGGCTGGTTCCGCTGGTGGACCTGCGCGAGGGCTCACCCGACATGGCGGACCCGCTGCTGCGCGAGCCCGCGGTCGTCTTCCCGGCCGCGGAGAAGCGGTACCGGCAGTACAGCCGGCTCACCGACCTGCGAGCCGAGGAACACCTGCGCCGCTGCGCGGCCGACGTGATCATCGGCACCCGCCCCGGTATCAACGTCTACCTCGCCCGGTTCGGCCCGCGCCGTGCCCTGCGCATCGCGCAGGAGCACCTCACCCACGACGCTCACGGCAAGAGGCTGCGCGCCGAGCTGGCCCGGCACTACGCCGAGCTGGACGCCGTGGTCACCACGACCGAGGCGGACGCCGCCGTCTACCGGGCCCGGATGCCGTTGCCGGGCGTCCGCGTGCTGGCCGTGCCCAACATCGTGCCCGAGCCGCCGATCCCGCCGTCGGACGGCACCGCGACGGTGATCGCGGCGGCCGGGCGGCTCGTCCCCGGCAAGCGTTTCGACCTGCTGATCGACGCGTTCGCTCAGGTCGCCGCCAAGTACCCCGAGTGGACCCTGCGAATCTACGGCGCCGGTCCGGAGCGGGAACGGCTCAAAGAGCTGATCGGGGAGCGCGGCCTCGAGGGCCAGGCGAGGCTGATGGGGGCGCGCTCTCCGATCGAGGCCGAGTTCGCGCAGGCGTCCATCGTCGCGTCCGCATCCTCCGCCGAGTCCTTCGGCATGACCCTGGCCGAGGCCATGCGCTGCGGAGTGCCGGTGGTGAGCACGGACTGCCCGCTGGGCCCCGCGGAGATCATCACGCCCGGCGTCGACGGCCTGCTCGTCCCGGTCGGCGACGGCGGGGCCCTGGCCGAAGCGCTCCTCGAACTCGTCTCCGACGAGACCGCCCGCCGTCACATGGGGCAGGCCGCGCTGGTCTCCGCCCGCCGCTTCGACCCCGGGCCCATCGTCGAGCGGTACGAACACCTCTTCGCCGAGCTGGCCGCGGACCGTCACGTCCGCGGATGGCGGCGTTACTCCGCGCGGTGGCGCCGCCGTCTTCGCCGCGTCCTGCCCCGCTGAGCGCGGCCCGTAAGACGGCCGCTCAGCGGACGGGCGGCGGCGGTGGCGGGACGTACGGCGAAGGCAACGGCGGCGGGGGAGCGGCGGTCGCGGGACGGGTCCGGTTCAGGGTGTCGGTGATGCTCTCGATCCCCCGGCTGACGCCGAGGCCGACGACCGCCGCGAGGCCGACGACGAGCGTGCCGATCCAGGACGAACCGCCGTTGTAGGCGATGATCCAGTGGATGAGCGCGAGGATCGTGACCGCGAGCAGGGTGCCGAACACCCCGGCCCGCCGTCCGAAGACGCTCACCCCGCCCAGCAGCACGGCGGCGAGCGGGAGCGTCGTCAGAGTCACGGTGTCCGGCTCGGCCTGGCGAAAGAACATGAGCAGCGGAACGGCGGCCAGCCCGGCGAGGAAACTCGAGCCGGTGAGCCCGGCAAGGACGCCGAGACCGCCGCGAGGGTCGGTCCACCGCGCCGGGTCGCCCGTCCTGCGGGCACCGCCGAGCGCCCCGCGAACGCCGGGTACGAGCCACAGCGCCCCGCCGCCCACCGAGACCACGAAGAAGATCCCGTACCACATCGCGGTGGAGTACGAGCCGAACCGTATCGGGATCAGCATGCCGTGAGTGATCTTGAGCATGATCGCCTGCAGGACGGCGGCGGCCCCCAGGGTCAGTGCCCAGGACGGCACGGACAACAGGACGGCCAGGGCGCCGAGCAAAAGCCCGATGAACGCGGCGAGGAGGACCGCCACGAGCAGGGCGGCGAACGTCCCCCACCCGTGCCCGGTGGCGAGATAGGCGGCCAGCGTGCCGCTGAAGGCGGTGATGGTCCCGGCCGCGAGGTTCGGGGAACCGGTGCGCAGTGAGAACGCCAGCCCGGCGGCCAGCAGACCGAGGTATCCGGCCTGGCTCAGGGCCGACTCGACGCCGTGCCCGGAGGCGCCGGCGGCCACGCCGATCATCAGGACGGCGGTGACGACCAGCAGCACGCCCTCCCAGACCAGGTGCGGAAGGAGCCGGTCGCGGCCTGCGGGCGCGTCCGGCGCGACCGGTCCGCCGGGACGTGCCGGCGGAGCCTGGGGTCCGTAGGCCCAGGGCGGTTGCCGCGGCTGCTGCGGGTGGTACGGCGGCGGGGGCGGCTGCTGCGGCATGCCGGACGGCGGGGGAGCCGCCGGCCGCTGCTGCGCCCACCACGGCGCCGCGCCCTGCCCCTGGGGTACGCCCGCCGGTGCGGAGGCGCGCGGCCCGGCCTGCTCACCGGAGGCGGCCTCGCGCGGACGGTCGGTCCGGGTCGCGTCGGCCGGGCCGTCGCCGGGTTCGTTCGTACGGCCGGACGTGGGCTCACCGCCGGTGAACCCGCTCGATGGGGACTCGTCGGCCGGAGACTCGCCGGGGGGTTGGCTCACCGTCGCCTCCTCGGGGCACGTTCATCCGCGGACATGATTCCACCCGGCGCGCCGGTGATCGAGGGATCGGCGGAAAGCGGACGCGCCCAGGGCCGGTGCGCCGTGTCGCTCAGCGGTGCGGCTCGGCGACCGGCACGGAGAGGCGGGCGATGCCGATGACGTCGCCGGGGCCCACCGGCGCGGTGACGTACGCGCACGGGCCGTGGGCGTTCAGGACGCCGTCACCGCCGTTCTCCGCTGACCAGGAGGACGGCGACGTCGTCGGTGAGCCCGCCGCCGTTGAGGCTCTCGGCCTCGGCGACGAGGGCGTCGAGCAGGTCCTGCCCGGTCAGGCCGTTGCTCAGTGCGTCGCGGGCGAGCGCGAGCAGGCCCTCGGTGTCGAGACGCCGGGGGCCGTCGCCGACGCGTCCTTCGATGAGCCCGTCGGTGTAGAGCATCAACGCCCAGGCGCCGGGCAGCGCGACGGTGGACGCGGGCCACTCGGCGTCGGGGAACAACCCGAGCGCGGGGCCGCAGTCGGCCTCCGGAAGGGCCTCGACGGTGGTGGCGTCGAACAGCAGGGGCCGGGGATGACCGGCGCGGTAGACGGTGGCGTGGGACTGGTCGGGCGCGATCGTGATCATGCAGAGGGTGGTGAAGATCTCTTCGGTCCACCGCTCGAGCGTCAGGACCTCGTCGAGCGTGCTGAGCAGGTCGCCACCGGTGAGGCCGGTCAGCACGAGCGTGCGCCAGGCCATGCGGAGCCGTACGCCGAGCGAGGCCTCGTCGGGCCCGTGGCCGCTGACGTCACCGATCATGAGGTGGACGGCGCCGTCGGGGGTCTGGATGGTGTCGTAGAAGTCCCCGCCGAGCAGGGCGCGGCGGTGGCCGGGGCGATAGCGGGTGTGGTGGCGCAGCCGGTCGTCACGGAGCCGTGGCACCGGCAGCAGGCCCTGGGCCAGCCGGGTGTTCTCCCGGCTGAGCAGGCGTGCCTCGACGAGTTCGCGCTCGGACTCTTCGGCGCGTTTGCGCTCCAGCGCGTACCGCAGCGCCCGCGCCAGCAGCGCGGGTTCGACATCCTGCTTGACCAGGTAGTCTTCGGCGCCGGCGGCGACCGCGGCCACCCCGACCTGCACGTCGTTCAGGCCGGTCAGCACGAGCACGGCGGCACGAGGGGCCAGCGAGAGGACCTTCCGCAGCAGGTCCAGGCCGTCGGCGTCCGGCAGCGACAGGTCCACCAGCACGCAATGGAAGGACGGGGAGCCGGCCAGCAGGTCGCGGGCTTCGGCGAGGCTGCGGGCGACGGTCAGGCCCGCGTCCAGGTCCGCCTCGTCGAGGAACTCCTGGACCAGCACCGCGTCGCCCAGGTCGTCCTCGATCAACAAGATCCGCAGCGCGTCCCGCCCCACCACCGGAACGCCCGCCGACGACGACGCGCCAAGGGTCTTCACCGGGGTCTCGGCCTCTCACGAGCCGACCGTGATGCCGGATCTGACGTCCCGTCCGCCCCGCGAACCGTGGTCACTGTCCCACACTCCCGCTCCTTGAGCGGGAAGCCCGCTTCGATGGTGATGTGCCACGATACCGGCCGTAATTGCCGGGCGACAACAGACCGCACCGTATGTGCCACCCGGACTCACGGGCGCCGTGACCCGCGTACGGCCCGCGGGAGCCCGCGGTCCGGCGCGCTGGACGGCCTCCTGGACAGACCGGCGGTTTCCGACTTTCCTGATCTTGGCAGGCCGGGTGCCGAGGCGGATGGGGAGGCGATCGGGTGGACGCGGGCACGGAGCTGACGCGTGAACGGTGGGAGGCCAACGCCGCGTACTGGGTGAAGATCATCCGGGAGGGGCGGGACCGCTACCGGACCGAGCTCACCGACGACGCCCTCCTCGACGCGGTCGGCGAGTGCGCCGGGCTGCGGGTCCTCGACGCCGGGTGCGGCGAGGGGTATCTCACGCGCCGGCTCGCGGCACGCGGCGCGCGGGTCGCCGGGATGGACATCTGCCACGGGCTGGTCGAGGCCGCGGCCGGGCTCGGCGGCGCGTACGCGTGTGCGAGCGTCGACGCCCTGCCCATCGGCGACCGGACCCTCGACCTCGTCGTCTGCAACCACCTGTTCAGCCACCTGCCGGACCCGTCGGGCGCGATCGGCGAGTTCGGCCGGGTGCTGCGCGCGGGCGGGCGGCTCGTCATCCTCACGCTGCATCCGTGCTTCTACAACGAGGCCTCCGAGCGCGGCGCCGCCGACAGCGTGCCGGCGTCGCGGTACTTCGCGGCGCGCGGCATCGACCAGCACTTCGTGGTGGACGGGCTGGAGTCGCCCTCGGTCATCACGTCATGGCTGCGGCCGCTGGAGTACTACTCCACGACGCTGCGCGACGCCGGGTTCGTCATCACCGACATCCGCGAACCCCGCCCGGACGAGAACCGGCTGCGAACCGACCCGTGGTGGCGAGCGGGCTTCCCGACCGCCCTGTTCATCCTGCTCACCGCCGAACGGCGGTCATGACGAGGTCACGCTGAAGCCGTGGAGAGACGCAGACGGGCAGGGCGGTCTCTACGGCTTGCGGCCGATGCCGCCGGCCATCCAGATGCCCTTCGGCGGCGCGGTGTCCACCGGCCTGTCGGGACGCCAGGCGCGGAGGGGCACCAGGCCCGGCTCCGCCAGGTCGAAGCCGTCGAAGAAGGGGCGCACGTCGTCGAGCGTACGGGCGGCGTTCTCGCCCGGCCGGTTCAGCAGGGCCCGGTAGACGTCCTCGACCGGGGTGACGGCGTCGGGGCGGTTGTCGAACACGGCGTGGGACAGGGCGAGATGGCTGCCGCCCGGCAGCATGTCGCGCAGCAGGGCGACGCTCTTGAACGGCTCGTCCGAATGCGGGATGAACTGCAGCGCGCCGAGGATGATGACCGCGACCGGGCGGTCGAAGTCGATCAACCCGTCGTCCCGGCACCGGTCGAGCAGTTCGCGCGGGTGCAGGATGTCGCCCTCGATCACCGAGCTCGACGCGCTGTCGACCAGGATGGCGCGGGCGTGCGACAGGACGACGGGATCGTCGTCGACGTACACCGTCACGCTGCGGGGATCCTGTGACCGGGCGACCTGATGGGTGTTGTTCCGCGTGGGCAGCCCGGCGCTGACGTCGATGAACTGCCGGACGCCCCGCGCGCAGAGATACCGTACGGCGCGGCCGAGGAAGCGGCGGTTCTCCACCACCATGTCCTTGATCTCCGGAGCGATGGCGAAGAGCCGGTCGGCCGCCTCCCGGTCGGCGGCGAAGTTGTCCTTGCCGCCGAGGAAGTAGTCGTTCATACGGGCGATGTTGGCGACGGTCGTGTCGAAGCCGCCGGGTCCTCGTGGGGCTTCGCCGCTCATGTGCACCTCCCGGTCTCCCTGAAACAGAGCCTATGCGTACGGAACTCGCTCATTGGTACGGTCCGGGCGTGCGGCGGGTGGCACTCGGTCACGACAGCGGCGCGTTGGAGCCGGCGACGTGGAGCGGGACGCCGCGCGTGCGCAGCGCCGTGAGCTGTTCCTCCGGCGTGTCGGAGTCGACGATGACCAGGTCGAAGGCGGTCAGCGGCGCGAGCTGGTGCAGGCCGTTCTTGGTGAACTTGCTGTGGTCCACCAGCAGCACGCGTCTGTCGGCCGAGTCCATCAGCGCGAGCTTGACCGCGACCGTCTCCTGCGACTGGTGGTAGCAGTGGCCGTTGGTGATCGCGGTCGTGGACATGAACAGCACGTCCGCGTGGAGCGATCGGATGGCGTCGCAGGTGCGCAGGCCGAGGAAGGCGTCGTAGGCCGGGTAGTACGCGCCGCCGAGCGCGATCAGGTCGATGTCGGGCTTGCCGGCCAGCAGATTGACCGCGGCCAGGAAGTTCGTGATCACGGTGAGCGGACCGCGCGACGGCAGCAGCTCGGCGACCGACAGCCCGGTGGTGCTCTCGTCGATCATGATCGAGGCGCCGGGGGAGACCAGGCCGACCGCCGCGTCGGCGAGCTTCCGCTTGGCCTCGGCCATCGCCTGGAGACGGTGCCGTACGTCGCCGTGGTACATGGCCGACGGCTGCGCGGTGGCGCCGCCGCGGATCTTGCGTAGCCAGCCCTTGCTCTGCAGGACGTCGAGGTCGCGATGGATGGTCATCACGCTCACGTCGTACGCCTCGGCGAGCGCCTTGATCTGCACGAACCCCTCGTCCGCCACGCGCTGGCGGATCTTCTCCCGGCGTTCACGCGAGGCCGCGCCGTCGCTGCCGGCGGGCGCCGTCGCGTCCTCTGCCACCTGGGCTCCTTCCCCCGTGTACGCCGCAGTGTGATGTTGGCGTGGAAAGTAACATACACCCCGCTTCGCGGTCACAGCGCGGATATGGCGTGCTGGCCACCTCTCGTAGCGATCCCGGCGTTCCGCTTCTTAACAGTTATTAACAGCGATCAGTGTTAAGTAGGCCGAGAATCTTGACATTCTTCGCGCCTGAGGTGTTGTGTTCATCACGTCAACAGGCGGTGACCCGATGGCCGCCGTGCCTCCTCGTCCCCCTTCGCCGGAGGAGAACGTGAAGAAGCTCCTGCCCAGAACGGCCGCAGCCGCCGCGGCCACCCTGATCGCGCTCACCGCGGCGGCGGCCTGCTCGTCGAACGGATCCGGCGGATCCGGTGGTAGCAAGGACGCGAAGATCGCGTTCTTGATGCCGGACATCGCGTCGACCCGCTACGAGCTGTACGACGCGCCGCTGTTCAAGGCCAAGATGAAACAGCTCTGCCCCGGCTGCACCGTGCTCTACCAGAACGCCGGCGCCGACGCCGCGAAGCAGCAGCAGCAGGCCAACTCGGTGCTCGCCCAGGGCGTCAAGGCCATCGTCATCGACCCGGTCGACTCCGCGGCGGCCGCCACCATCGTGCGGAACGCGCAGTCGCAGAACGTGAAGGTCATCGCCTACGACCGGCCGATCCCGGCGACCAAGGCCGACTACTACGTCTCCTTCGACAACCAGAAGATCGGCGCCCTGATCGCCCAGTCGCTGGTCGACCACCTCAAGGAGAAGAAGGTCAAGGGCGGGATCCTGGAGGTCAACGGCTCGCCGACCGACGCCGCCGCCGGGCTGATCAAGAAGGGCATCCACAGCGCCGTCGACACCAGCGGGCTCAAGCTGCTCGCCGAGTACGACACGCCGAACTGGGACCCCGCCAAGGCTCAGGACTGGGTGAGCGGGCAGATCAGCAAGTTCGGCGACCAGATCGCCGGTGTGGTGGCGGCCAACGACGGCACCGGCGGCGGCGCGATCGCCGCGTTCAAGGCCGCGGGCGCGACCGTACCTCCGGTGACCGGGAACGACGCCGAGCTCGCCGCCGCGCAACGGATCATCGCCGGCGACCAGTACAACACGATCTCCAAGCCCATCAAGATCGTCGCTGAGGCCGCAGCCACGGTGACGTACCAGTTCATCCAGGGCAAGCCGCCCGCGGCGCAGACCACCCTGTTCAACACCCCGTCGCAGCTGTTCACGCCGACCGTGGTCACCAAGGACAACATCGCCAAGGTGCTGCTCGGCCCGGGCGGCGCCCTCAAGCCCTCCGCCGTCTGCACCCAGACGTACGCGGCGGCCTGCGCCAAGCTCGGCATCAAGTAGGCGAGACGAGTCGGAGTCCAGTAGGAAACGCCATGTCCACAATGCCCTCCGAAGCGGGCACGCTGCTGTCCCTGCGGGGTATCACCAAGACCTTCGGCGCCGTCGCCGCGCTCACCGACGTCGACCTCGACGTGTCGGCCGGTGAGGTCGTCGCCGTCGTCGGCGACAACGGCGCCGGGAAGTCCACTCTGGTGAAGGTGCTGTCGGGCGTCCACGCGCCGGACGCGGGCACCATCACGTTCGAGGACCGCGTGGTGACCATCCCGAGTCCGGCCGCGGCCCAGCAGCTCGGCATCGCCACCGTCTTCCAGGACCTCGCGCTCTGCGAGAACCTCAATGTGATCGAGAACCTGTTCCTCGGCCGCGAGCTGCGCGCGCTGCGTCTCAACGACGTGGCGATGGAGGTGCGCTCCCGCGAGCTGCTCGACCAGCTCTCGGCGAAGATCCCGACGGTGCGCATCCCGGTCGCCGCGCTGTCGGGCGGCCAGCGGCAGACCGTCGCGATCGCCCGGTCCCTGCTCGGCGACCCGAAGGTCGTCATCCTCGACGAGCCGACCGCCGCGCTGGGCGTCGCGCAGACCGCCGAGGTGCTCAACCTGATCGACCGGCTGCGCGAGCGCGGCCACGGAGTGATCATGATCAGCCACAACATGGCCGATGTGCTCGCGGTCGCCGACCAGGTGGCCGTCCTGCGCCTGGGGCGCAACAACGGTGTCTTCGACGCGCTGGAGACCTCCTCCGAGGAGATCGTCACGGCGATCACCGGCGCCGCCGACAACGCCGTGACCCGGCGCGCCCGGCGCGGGCGGCGCGCCGCCGACCCGGTGAACGAGGAGGCCGACGATGAGTGACCTCGGCACGGCGCCCGCGCCGACGCGGCGCGACACGCCGCTGGAGGAGTACGGCGGCGGGCTGCGCGCGCTGACGGGCCGGTTCCGCGGCGGCGACCTCGGCGTGCTGCCGGTCGTCGTCGGCCTGGTGGTGATCTGGACGGTCATGCAGATCCTCAACCCGGTCTTCCTGTCCAGCACCAACCTGGTCAACCTCACGCTGGAGTGCGTGCCGGTCGGCGTCATCGCGCTCGGCGTCGGGTTCATGCTGCTCGTCGGGCAGATCGACCTGTCGATCGGCTCGCTCAGCGGGATGGCCGCGGCGGTCACCGCGATCCTGTTCGTCGGCCACGGGCTGTCGCCGTGGCTGGCGGTGCCGGCCGCGGTGGCGATCTCGGCGGTGGTCGGCTGGCTGTACGCGCAGGTGTTCAACCGGCTCGGCGTGCCCAGCTTCGTCATCACGCTCGCCGGCCTGCTCGGGTTCCTCGGCATCCAGCTGTGGGTGCTCGGCGCCGCGGGCTCGATCAACCTGCCGTTCGACTCCGGGCTGGTCACCTTCGCCCAGCTCGACTTCGTGCCGCAGTGGCTGTCGTACACGCTGACCGTGGTCGCGGCGGCCGGGCTGTTCGCCAGCGGCTACCTGCGGGCGCGCGAGCGCCGCCGGGCCGGGCTCGCCGCGGCGTCGACCCAGGGCCTGCTGGTCCGGAGCGTCCTGCTGCTCATCGGGGCCGGCGTGGCCGTCTGGTACCTCGGCCGCACGCGGGGCGTCGGCTGGATGTTCGTGCTGTTCCTCGCCCTGGTCCTGGTGACGCACTACGTGCTGACGCGCACGAAGTACGGCAAGTCGATCTACGCGGTGGGCGGCAACGTCGAGGCGGCCCGCCGGGCGGGCATCAACGTCAAGGCCGTCTACACCTCGGCGTTCGTGCTGTGCACGACGCTCGCCGCGATCGGCGGCGTCCTGGCCGCGGCTCGGCTCGCCGCCTCCAACCAGAGCAGCGGCGGCGGCGACGTCAACCTCAACGCGATCGCCGCCGTGGTGATCGGCGGCACGAGCCTGTTCGGCGGGAGGGGCAGCGCGTTCGCCGCGCTGTTCGGCATCGTCGTCATCCAGTCGATCTCCAGCGGGCTCACCCTGCTGAACCTCGACTCCTCCTACCGCTACATGGTCACCGGGGCGGTGCTGCTGCTCGCGGTGGCGCTCGACGCGGTGGCCCGCCGATCCCGCGCGTCCCACGGCCGCGCCTGACGATCCGACGAGAGGAAGAGGAGCCATGGCCGTCGTCTGTGTCGACGCGGGCACCACGATGATCAAGGCGGTCGGGTACGGCGAGGACGGCGCCGAGCTCGCGGTCGAGCGCCAGGCCACCACCGTGCGCAACCCGGCGCCCGGCCACGCCGAGCAGGACCTGGCCGAGGTCTGGCAGGCGGTCGTCCGCGGGGTGCGGCAGGTGGCCGGGCGCCTGGACGCGCCGGTCACCCACCTGGCGCTGACCGCGCAGGGCGACGGGAGCTGGCTCGTCGACGCCGCCGGAGAGCCGACCGGGCCCGCCATCCTGTGGAACGACGGGCGGGCCGGCCCGCTCGTCGAGCGGTGGTCCCGTGACGGCGTGCTCGAACGCGCCTTCCGCAGCAACGGCTCGCTGACCTTCGCCGGCCTGCCCAACGCGATCCTCAGCTGGCTCCGTGAGCACGACCCGGACCGGCTGGCGCGCTCGGCCGCCTCGCTGACCTGCGGCGGCTGGATCTTCGCCCGGCTGACCGGCGAGCTGGTCGCCGACGAGTCCGACGGCTCGGCGCCGTTCATGGACATCCGCGCGCGCCGCTACTCCGATGACCTGCTCCGCCTGTACGACATGGAGTGGGCGCGGCCCCTGCTGCCCGAGCTGCGCGGCGACGACCGGCGCGCCGCGCCGCTGACCGCCTCCGCCGCGGCCGAGCTCGGCCTGCCCGAGGGCATCCCCGTCGTCCTCGCGCCGTACGACGTGGCCGCCACCGCGATCGGCGTCGGCGCGGTCGGCCCCGGTCAGGCGTGCACGATCCTCGGCACGACGCTCTGCACCGAGATCGTGCTGGAGGAGCCGCAGCTCGACGGCGCGCCGTCGGGGCTGACGGTCGCGCTCGGCGGGCGTTACCTGCGGGCCTTCCCGACGCTCGCCGGCGGCCAGGTGGTCGACTGGGCCTGCCGCATGCTCGGCCTGGGCGACGACCCGGCCGCGCTGTCGGACCTGGCCGCCCGGTCCGCGCCCGGCGCCGGCGGCCTGGTCTTCCTGCCGTACCTGTCTCCGGCGGGGGAGCGGGCGCCGTTCCTCGACACGCGGGCGCGCGGTTCCTTCCTCGGCCTGTCCGTCGACCACGACCGCGAGCACCTCGCCCGCGCGGTCCTCGAAGGGCTGTGCCTGGTGATCCGCGACTGCCTGGCCGCATCAGGGGCGCGGCCGGTCGAGCTGCGGGTCAGCGGCGGTGGGTCGGCCAGCCCGCACTGGCTGCGCATGCTCGCCGACGTCACGGGCGTGCCGGTGGTCCGCACCGCCGACGCCGAGGCCGGCGCGCGCGGCGCGTTCCTCGTCGCGGCCGTGGCGACGGGCCGGGCGGCGAGCGAGCGGGAGGCCGCCGCGACCTACATCCGGCCCGGGGACACCTTCGAACCCGACCCGGCGAACGTCGCGCACTACACCGCCGCGTACGAGGCGTTCCTCACGGTGCGGGCCGCGACGGCGCGGTCCTGGCCGACGCTCGCGACCCTCCGCGACGGAGCGGCATGACGGGCGGCGAGGAGATCTGGCTCGGCATCGACCTGGGCACGCAGAGCGTGCGCGCACTCGCCGTGACGGCCTCCGGCGTGATCGCCGGCCGGGGATCGCACCCGCTGACCGGCCGTCGCGAGGGCGAACGACACGAACAGGACCCGGAGGAGTGGTGGCGAGCGGCCGCCGCGGCCTGCCGGAGCGCGCTCGGCGGCGTGCCGCGCGGCGCGGTCCAGGCGGTCGCGGTGGACGCCACCTCCGGCACGATCCTGCTCACCGACGGCGACGGACGGCCGCTCACCCCGGGCCTGATGTACGACGACACGCGTGCGGCCGACGAGACCCGGCGCGTCAACGAGGCGGGCGCCGCGGTCTGGGACGAGCTCGGTTACCGCCGCATGCAGCCCGCCTGGGCGCTGCCGAAGCTGCTGTGGCTGCTCGATCGGCACGAGGGTCCCGTCCACCTCGCCCACCAGGCCGACTTCGTCAACCGGCGGCTCGCCGGGCACGCGGTCCCCGCCGACCTGAGCAACGCGCTGAAGACCGGCGCCCACCTGGTCGAGGAGGACTGGCCGGCGGACGTCCTCGACACGCTCGGCGTGCCCGCGGAGGTACTCCCGCCGCTCGTACGCTCCGGCACGCCGATCGGCGAGGTCTGCGCCGCGGCGGCCGAGGCCACCGGCATCCCGGCGGGCACGCCGATCGTCGCCGGCATGACCGACGGCTGCGCCGCGCAGCTCGGCGCCGGCCGGCTCACGCCCGGATCGTGGAACTCCGTGCTGGGCACCACGCTCGTGCTCAAGGGCGTCACCCGCGAGCCGCTGCACGACCCGTACGGCGTGGTGTACTCCCACCGGGCGCCGGACGGCGCGTGGCTGCCCGGCGGGGCCTCCAGCACGGGCGCCGGCGCGATCTCCCGCGACTTCCCCGGCCGCGACCTGGCGGAGCTGGACCGGCGGGCCGCGGACCACGAACCCGCGCGGGCCCTGGCGTACCCGCTGGTCTCGCGCGGCGAGCGGTTCCCGTTCGCCGCGCCGGACGCGGAGGGCTTCCTGCTCGGGAGCACCGGCGACGAGGGCGACGACTACGCCGCGCTCCTCCAGGGAATCGCCTACCTGGAGCGCCTGTGCTTCGACCATCTCGACCTGCTCGGTGCGCCGGTGGACGGCGACCTCACGTTCACCGGCGGCGCGGCGCGCAGCGCGTACTGGTGCCGGCTCCGCGCCCGGGTGCTCGGCCGGCCGGTGATCCTCCCGGCCGACCCCGAGGCGGCGCTCGGTGCGGCCGTACTGGCCGCGTCACCCGGCCGCCGCGTCGCCGAGGTGGCCGCCGCGATGGTCGCCGTACGCGAGACGATCGACCCGGGCCCGCGTGACGGCCGGTTCGACGAGGGATACCTGCGGTTCGTGGCGGAGCTGGAGCGGCGCGGGTGGCTGCCCGAGCCCACCGCCGAACACGCACGCACCCGCACCGAGGAAGGGACGTCACCATGACCGAGCGCAGCGAGGGAATCGAAGACACGCCCCTGTGGTCACTCTCTCCGACGAAGGAAGATTCATGACGCAGTTCGTCCTGGTCCGCCACGGGGAGTCGGAGTGGCACGCGGAGAACCGCTACGCGGGTGTCAGCGACATCGCCCTCACCTCCCGCGGCCTCGACCAGGCCAAACAGCTCGCCGCCTGGGCCGCGACCGCCGGGCTCGCCGCGGTCTGGACCTCCACGCTGACCCGCGCCCAGCTCACCGCCACCGCCTGCGCGGAGGCCGCCGGCGTGCCGCTGAACGTGGACGAACGCTTCCGCGAGCTGGACTTCGGTCACGGCGAGGGCATGACCTCCGCGGAAATGCATGAGCGGTTCCCCGAGGCGCTACGGGCGTTCCGCGCCGACCCGGTCACCGACCACCTGCCCGGCGGGGAGGATCCCGCCGACGCGGCACGCCGGTTCACCGGCTGCCTGCACGACCTCGCCGGGCGGTACCCGGACGACCGGGTCCTCGTCGTCGCGCACTCCACGGCGATCCGGCTCGCGCTGTGTGAGCTGATCGGGGTACCGCTGCGCGACTACCGCCGGGTCTTCCCGTCGCTGCGCAACTGCGCGCTGACCGAGGTCCGGCTGGCGGGCGGGCAGGGCGGGGCCGCCCTCCTCGAGTTCAACACGCCCATCGAACGCATCACCGCCGTCCAGGAGATCTCATGACGACCCGCGTGCTCGCGGCCGGAGACCACTTCGTCCTCAACCGCCTTCTCATCGACGCCGTGCGCGAGCGCGTGCCGGAGGAGCTGGAGTTCACCGAGCTCACCCTCGACTGGCCGATCGTGCCGTTCGGCCGGGTGGCGGAGGTCGACGAGGCGTCCGGCACCGAGGACCAGCTCATCGAGGCACTGGCCGGCGCCGAGATCTGCCTCACCCAGATGGCGCCGCTGACCCGCCGGGTCATCGAGGCGAGCCCGAAGCTGCGGCTGATCGGCATCGGCCGCGGCGGTCCGGTCAACGCCAACCTGGAGGCCGCCGCCGAGCACGGCGTCGCGGTCTGCTGTGCGCCGGGCCGCAACGCGGGCGCCACCGCCGAGCACACCCTCGGCATGATCCTCGCCGCGGCGCGCCGCATCCCGCAGACCCACGCCGAGCTGACCGCCGGCCGGTGGCGGAGCGACTACTACCGTTACGACGAGGTCGGCATCGAACTGCGCGGCAGCACCATCGGCCTGATCGGCGGCGGCGCGGTCGGCAACCGGGTCGCCGAGATGCTCGCCGCCCTCGGCGCGCACGTCCTCATCCACGACCCGTACCTGACCGAGTCGACGGTGGCCAAGCTGGTCTCCCTCGACGACCTGCTGGCCCGCTCGCAGGTCATCTCGCTGCACGCCCGCGTCACGCCGGAGACCACCGGAATGATCGGCGCCGCGCAGATCGCCGCCATGCCGGCCGGCGGGATCATCGTCAACTGTGCCCGCGGCGCCCTGCTCGACTACGACGCCGTCTGCGACGCGATCGAGGGCGGGCACCTGTTCGGCGCCGCGTTCGACGTGTTCCCCGAAGAGCCGATCCCGGCCGGGTCGCGGCTGCTGTCCACGCCGGGGGTGACCCTGACGCCGCACCTGGCCGGCGCCAGCCGCCAGACCGCCGTCAACGCCGCCACCATCCTCGCCGAGGACGTCGCCCGCCATCTGCGCGGCGAGCCGCTGGCCCACCCCGCGTGACGCCCGGCCGGGCCGCGGCGCCCTGCCGCCGGTCCGCAGGAACCGGCGGCGTGCGAACGGCTCGCCGCGATGCCGCGTCGTCCCGGACGTCTGGAATGCTGTGGTCATGATCGTGAATTCCCGTGCGGTCCTCGACTGCGTCATGGGGCTGTCCCTGGGAGACGCGTTCGGCCAGCGGTGGTTCTTCCGGTCCGGCGCCGAGGCCCGCCGGGAGATCGCCGCGCGGAGCCTTCCCGATGGACCCGGGCCCGGCCAGAACCACGGGCCCGACGGGGTGTGGCACTGGACCGACGACACCGCGATGGCGCTCGGCGTCGTACGAGTGCTCCTGCGGCACGGCGAGATCGTCGAAGAAGAGCTGGCCCGTACGTTCGCCGACACGTACGCCGCCGATCCGGGCCGCGGGTACGGCGCCGGGATGCACGAACTGCTCCCGCGCCTGGGCGCCGAGCCGGGTGCGTGGCGTACGGCGGCGCAGGCGTTGTTCGACGGGCAGGGCAGCCTCGGCAACGGCGCGGCGATGAGGGCCGCTCCGCTGGGCGCCTGGTTCGGCCCGGACCTCGACGCCACCGTCGAGCAGGCGAGACGGTCCGCGCACGTCACCCACGCCCACCCCGAGGGCATCGCGGGTGCCGTCGCCGTGGCCGTGGCGGCGGCCCTCGCCGTGGCCGGCTGGACCGACCACGAGGCCCGGTGGAGAGAGAAGCCGGGCCGGCCGCCGATGCCCACGTACCGGGAGGGTGCGCTCTATGGAGCAGACCTGCTCGGTGCGGTCGCGGCGCACACGCCCGCGGGGCCGACCCGGGAGGGGATCCTGCGCGCCGCGGACCTGCCGGGCGACACCCCCGCCTGGCGCGCCGCCGACATCCTCGGCAACGGGCAGCGCATCCGCGCCGAGGACACGGTCCCGTTCGCCCTGTGGTGCGCGGCGCATCACCTGCACAGCCTCACCGACGCGCTCTGGACGGCCGCGGAGGGACTCGGCGACGTCGACACCGTTTGCGCGATCACGGGCGGTGTCGTGGCCGCGCGCAACGGCCGCGGCGACATGGGACGGGCCGGACCCGCGATCGCGCCCGGCCCATGGCTCTACCTGGTCGAGATACTGCCGGACTGGGTCTACCGGGGACTCCGTTGATCAGGAACCTCGGGAAGAGTTTCCCCTCGACCCACCGTGGGATTACCACCGACTCCCCGGCCGGCGGTTCGTCACGTAAGGTGACGGGACCTGCCTTCTCCGTGTATTCGCGATCTCTCCGGGTAGGGCGCCTCTCCAGGCGGGGCGGCCTGGCCCGTTCGCGCCCGGAACCGGCGCCTACCTCCTCGGGCCGTGCCGTCTCGCCCCGTGCGCGCGGAGGCGGCCATGAGCTGCGGCACTCGACCCGTCGCGGCGCATCGGCTTGGCGGTCATAATGTGTGACCAGGCGAGAAGAAGATGTCGCCGGAGAACGATTCGGGGCGACCTCCCCGGGAACACCTGCGCGGCGCGGATCGTCAGTGAGGTGCCGGGAGCCATTGGAGGACGGCATGGAGTTCAGCGTCGAGCACATCGTGACGGACGACGGCATCGTGAGCGTGACGCTCGCCGGGGCGCTCGATGTCGCAACCGCTCCACAGGTGCGCGACCTGCTGATCCGTCTCATCGACGAGGGTCACCACCGCCTGGTGCTGGAGCTGAGCGGCGTGGACTTCGTCGACTCCATCGGCCTCGGCGTCTTCGTCGGCGTGGTGCACCGGCTCCGCCCGCACGACAGCTCGCTGGCGATCGCGGCGCCGTCCGCGCAGGCGCGGAAGGTCTTTGAGATCACCCAGCTGGTCCGGGTCCTGCCGATCTACGACACCGCCGAGGCGGCCGTCCAGGCCGTCCGCGACGGCGACGCCGCGGTGGGGGCGCGCGGCTGAGGCCGCTGGAAGCGAAGCGTTCATGCCCCCCGAATCCAGCTCGTCCTCCCTTGCGGAGCCCGTCGCGGGAGCGGGCGCCCCGCCCGCGGAGGAGACCACCGCGCCGAGGTCCGGCGCGGACCGGCCGGCTCCCGATCCGGCGGCACGGTCGAGGCTGACCACCCGGCGCTGGCTGCAGATCGGCGTGGGCGCCGCCCTGGCGGTGCTGGCGATCCTGGGCGTCCTGGGCGTTTGGGTGCTGAGCCACGAGGGTGCGGTCACCGACCAGCTGGTCGACCGGCAGTCGTCGGCGCTCGTCGCCTCGATCCGCTACGAGGCCGCCATGCTGGACCAGGAGACCGGCATCCGCGGGTACGGCCTGTCCGGCCGCTCGGACTTCCTCGATCCCTACAACGAGGGCCGCGCACGGGAGGCCACCGCGCTGCGGGCGCTGCGGGCGCTGTCCGTGACCCCGCGGGAGCGCGCCGACCTGGCACTGGTGACGCAACGGGCGGAGATCTGGCGGACGCGGATCGCCGACCCCCTCTCCACCGCTAAGGGCGACGCGGTGACGCGCCCGGCGAGCGAGCGGGCGGCCGAGGGCAAGGCCGAGTTCGACGCGCTGCGCGCGGCGATGACCGCCCAGCAGCGGCACCTGACGCAGGCACGCGCCGACGGGCGCGCCGACCTCCACACGGTGCGGACCGAGCGGAACGCGGTCTTCCTCGGCATCGCGGTGGTGATCCTCGCGATCGCCGTGCTGGTGTTCGTCGGCCTGCGGCGCGGGATCACGATGCCGCTGGAGCGGCTCGCCGCCGACACCGGGCAGGTCGCCAACGGCGACTTCGGCCATCCGATCACCGGCCACGGCCCGGCCGACCTGCGGCGTCTGGCCACCGGCGTCGAGGCGATGCGGCAGCGGCTCACCGAGGAGCTCGCCTTCTCCAGCGAGGCCCGTGACCAGCTCGCCGACCAGGCCGAGGACCTGCGGCGCTCCAACGCCGAGCTCGAGCAGTTCGCCTACGTCGCGTCGCACGACCTGCAGGAGCCGCTGCGCAAGGTCGCGAGCTTCAGCCAGATGCTGCGGCGCCGCTACAGCGAACAGCTCGACGAGCGGGCCAACCAGTACATCGACTTCGCCATCGAGGGCGCCAACCGCATGCAGGCGCTGATCAACGACCTGCTGCAGTTCTCCCGCGTCGGCCGGGTCCACGAGGCCCGCGTCGACGTGGACCTCGAAGAGGTGTACGCCACGACGGTCAGCACGCTGAGCCTCTCCATCGAGGAGGCCGGCGCCCGGCTGTCCCACGACCCGCTGCCCACCGTCACCGGAGACCCCGGGCAGCTCGGCCTGCTGCTGCAGAACCTGCTGTCCAACGCCGTCAAGTTCCGCTCACCCGACCGGACGCCGGAGATCCGGGTGACCGCGGAGCGGCACGGCGACATGTGGCACTTCGCCGTCACCGACAACGGCATCGGGATCGGTCCCGAGTACGCCGAGCGGGTGTTCGTGATCTTCCAGCGCCTGCACACCCGAGAGGCCTACCCGGGCACCGGGATCGGCCTGGCCGTGTGCAAGAAGGTCGTCGAGTTCCACGGCGGCACCATCGGGGTGGACCCCGCCCACGAGCCCGGCGCCAGTATCACCTTCACCCTGCCGGCCCAGGCGAGCGAGCCGGAGACGGCGGAGGAGGACTGAGCCTCAGCCGCCGGCGGACGGGTCGTTGGGCAGGTGCTCGGCGAACTCCCGGTAGAAGGTGTCGATGTTGCGCACCGCCTTGATGAAGTCGTCCAGGTTGACGGGCTTGACGACGTACGCGCTCGCGTGGGTGGCGTACGCGGTCGCGACGTCCTCATCCGCCGCGGACGTGGTGAGGACCACCACCGGGATGGCCTTGAGCGCGGGCTCCTGCTTGAGGATCTTCAGCACCTCGGAGCCGTTCATGCGCGGCATGTTGAGATCGAGGACGATGAGGTCCGGGCGCGGCTGGCCGGGATCGCGCAGGTGCTCCAGCGCGGCGACGCCGTCGGGCACCTGCACGAGAGACCGATCCCCCTCGGAGCCGTCGAGCAGGGCCTCCTCGACCAGCAGCGCGTCCGCGGGATCGTCCTCGACGAGGAGGATGCGGTAGGGGCGTACCGGTGCCTGGGCGGCCATCGCGACTCCTGTCCTGGCGGGCTCACACCGCGAGCCCACAGCGGGTATGGGGGCGCGCCGGCGACGAGTGTCATCCGGCGCGGTCGGACCGATTCTATGGGCGTACCGGCGCGTGATGACCCCGGCATGCCTCGTTTATTGTCACACGGCAACAAACTCGATTCGGTGACGGCCGGAGCCGTGCCGGGTGCGCCCGGTGCCGGTTCTCAGTACGGTGCCGTTCGTGATCATGGTGCGGAGACGAGGATCGTACGGTGTGGACGCGCCGTACGCGCTGTTCGGTCTGGCGTGCGCGGTCGTCGGGACGGTGTTCGCCGGGATCGGCGTGACGTTCGGCGTGGGCATCGAGTTCGGCTGGATTCCGTTCGCGGTCGCCGCGTTCAATCTGGTCAGCGTGGCGCTGTACCTCCACGCGACCTGGCGAGGGAAGTTCGCGGTCTGGCACGGGCTTCTCGATGATCTCGGCCTGCGCGGCGACGAGCGGCTGCTCGACCTCGGCTGCGGCAGGGGAGCGGTGCTGCTGTTGGCGGCGGAGCGACTCCCGAAGGGCCGCGCCGTCGGCGTCGACCTGTGGCGCAGCGTCGACCAGTCCGGCAACGCGATCTCCGTCACCGAGGGCAACGCCGAGGCCGAGGGCGTCCGCGACCGGGTCGAGTTGCGGACCGGTGACATGACCGCGCTGCCGTTCGGCGACGCGTCGTTCGACGTGATCGTCTCCAGCCTCGCCGTCCACAACATCAAGGGCGCCGACGGCCGGGCGCGCGCCATCGATGAGGCCGTACGCGTGCTGCGGCCCGGCGGGCGGCTGCTGATCGCCGATATCTCGGCGGCCGACGCGTACCGGCGCCGCCTGACGGAGCTGGGCCTGGCGGACGTCCGCCTCCGCCCGCTGGGGTGGCGCATGTGGTGGGGCGGACCGTGGATGAGCACCCGCGCCGTCAGCGCCGTCAAACCGGCCTGACCCGTCCCGGCCGGCACCCGGCCGGTCATGAGCCCTCCTTCGTCGGGAAGGGTGACCACAGGGGCGCGTCTATTGATTCCCTCGCTTCGCTCGGTCATGAGCCCTCCTGCGTCGGGGAGGGTGACCACAGGGGCGTGTCTCATGCGGGGACGAGTCCGGTCCAGGCGGACAGCCGCCGCCGCGACGCCTCCCGCAGGGCCGCCGCCCGGCGCGCCACAGGCCCGGCCAGGCGGCCGGCCCGCTTCACCACCACACCGTCGACGATCACCGTGTCGACGTCGGCGGCGTCCGACTCGAGTACGACGGCGGCAGGATCCCGCCAAGACGCCATCGGGCCGTCCACGATCACCAGGTCGGCGCGCTTGCCGGGGCTGATGGTGCCGATGCGGTCGGCGAGGCCCAGCGCCGCCGCGCCGGCGACGGTCGCGAGCCGGAGCGCGTCCCGGGCGGTGAGATGGACCGGCGTCTCGCCGTGCGTGGACCTGGCGACGATCGCGCGCTCGCGCTCGCTCGCGAGGGCCCTCCGCATCTCCGCGAACAGCCCGGAGGCACCGCCTGCCGCCATGTCGGTGCCGAGGGCCGGCAGCAGCCCGTGCGCGATGGCGCGGCCGGTGATCGGGAACCGATTCGTCCCGGTCGCCCTGGCCATGGACACGTCGGCCGTCGGGCACGCGACGACCGAGCCGCCGGTGGCCGCGATCCGGTCCAGGTCGGCGGCGGAGAGCCGTGTGCCGTGGGCGTGGTGCACGTCGGGGCCGAGCAGGCCGAGCCGGTCGAGGGTCTCGATGGTCCGCGACCGGGCCAGGTACGCCGGGAGCCCGGAGCGGATGCTGATCGGTACGCCCAGCTCGCGTGCCAGCCGGAAGTCGGCCGCGGTGACCTCCGGGGTGGAGGACTCCGGCCCCCGCAGGGCCAGGCCCATCGTGACCCGCGCGGTGTCGTCGCCGAGCAGCTCGGACCGTACGCGCCGGACGTCGGACGGGTGCGGCACCGTGCTCTGCACGAACCACTTCATGACGTCCTCGCCGATCGGCGGCCCGTACAGGAACAGCGCCCGGATCCCGGAGTCGCGCAGGGCCCGCACGTTCTCGTCGGCGTGGGCCGGTGTCGTGATGATGTGGGACCAGTCGGCGACCGTCGTGACCCCGGAGTCGATCGCCCGCAGGGCGCCCCAGAGCACACCCGCGTAGACGTCCTCGGGCCCGTACCGGTCGGGAAGCTCGGCGAGCACGGTCCCCAGGCAGTTCTCCGGGGACGTCTCGCCACTGATCGCGCTCTGCCAGACGTGGCGGTGCGCGTCGACCAGGCCGGGAACGACGATCTTCCCGGCGGCGTTGACGATCCTGGCGCCGGGCGCCTCCAGCCCCCGGCCGACCGCCTTGATCGTGTCGCCGTCGATCAGTACGTCGCCGTCGGGAATCTCGCCGATCGACTCATCGAGGCTGGTCACATGGCCGGAGCGGATGAGTAGGGTGGACATGTTCCTCCAGGTGGATCAGGGTGTGCGCCGGTCTGCCCCGCCGTGACCCCGGGCGACGAGTTCCTGTGCCGTCTCCAATGTTTCGCCCCCCTGTCCATCGATGTCCAACATCAAAGTCGGATGGCTCGATCTGAATCAGAGATGACGGGACCACATGGACACGCGGAAACTCGAGGTGTTCCTGGCCGTCGCCGAGGAGCGGAGCTTCACCCGGGCGGCCGAACGCCTGCACATCGTGCAGTCGGGCGTCTCCACGTCGGTGCGGTCGCTCGAGCGTGAGCTCGGGGCGCCGCTGTTCGACCGCACGAAGCAGCGCGTCACCCTCACCGAGGCGGGGCGGGCGCTGGCGCCCGAGGCGAGGCGGGTGCTGTCCGCCGCACGGCACGCGCGGCAGGCGGTGCAGGAGGCCGGCGGCGGACTGCGCGGCACGCTGGAGCTGGGCGTGCTGTTCGGCGTCACCCCCGATCACATCCGCGAGTCACTGGCCGTGTTCCGCGAGCGGTTCCCCCTGGTGGACATCCGGCTGCGGGCGCCCGAGGCGCGCGGGACCGTGGGCCACATCGAGCGGCTGCGCGAGGGCAGCATGGACCTGGCCGTGCTGATCACCATCGGCGCGGTGCCCGGCATCGACCTGTACCCGCTGACGACGGGTGAGGTCGTGCTCGCGTGTCCGCCCGGCCACCGCCTCGCCGGGGCCCGGTCCATCGATCTCCACGACGTGATCGAGGAGACGTTCATCGACTTCCCGCCCGGCTGGGGCGTACGCGGCGTGGTCGACCGGGCGTTCGTCACCGCCGGGATCCAGCAGCGGCACACCACGTTCGAGACGGCCGACATGTCGAGCATCCTGGACCTCGTACGCCTCAGGGTCGGCATCGCATTCGTGCCGGTCCCGATCACCGAGGACGTCAAGGACCTGCGGTTCGTCCCGGTACGCCCGCGCCCGCCGACGTACGAGATCGCCCTCGCCGCCTCCTGTGCGCGCCGGCCCAGCCCGGTGTCCCGGCAGTTCCTGCGCATCGTGCTGGCCAGTGACGACGACACCGCGGCGGCGGCCTGGCGCCGCCGCCGCGGCACTCACACCGGCGAGTAGTCCCGCGGCTCGACGGGACCGGCCCCTGACCGCATCCGGTGACGCTTGCCTTTGCTGCTTGTTACGGGCCTGTGTCATGAATAGTCTGAGGCGGACCTTGCCCCTGGGATCCGGCACTTTCATCTCCCACCGAGGAAGGCCCCCGCCATGGCCCACCGCATCCCCGTCCGCACACTGACCTGCGCCGCCACACTCGCCGTCTCCGCGGTCGTGGTCCCGTCGGCCCACGCCGCGCCACCCCCCCTCACACAGATCGTCCTGCACTACGACGACAGCCAGGCCGCGGAGTTCCGCAGCGCCGTCGTCGCCGGCGCGAACTCCTGGAACGCCAGCGTCCAGAACGTGCGCCTGGTCGAGGCCACCGCAGGCCAGACCGCCGAAATCAAGATCATCGCCTACGACGGCTGGCCGGAGACGACACTCGGCCCGGCCCGCCCCGGCGGCCGGCGCAGCACGGTCTACTTCGGCCGCGAGGCGGTGAGTGAGGGCTACAACACGATCCGCATCGCCGCACACGAACTGGGCCACAGCCTCGGCCTGCCGGACAACAAGCCCGGCCCGTGCTCGTCCCTGATGTCCGGCTCGACCGGCGGCGTGTCCTGCACGAACGCGACACCGAACGCCGCGGAACGAGCCGCCGCCGACGCCAACTACGCGAGCCCCGCGGCCGTGCCGCCGGCGAGCCTCGCCCTGATCGTCGACGCCCCCTGACGCGCCCGCTCCACCCATCGCGCCCGCCGTCCTTTCATGGGGCGGCGGGCGCTGCGTGCCGCCCACTCACCGACATCCGCTCGGCCCCGAGTTCCCGGTCGGCTGATTCCCTTTCGCGGTCGGGACCGTCACGGCTTCCAATGGTTTCCCGAACCGTGTCCTGATGTGGACGACGGCCCCAGTTGGTCCTACCCACTAAAAGCAGTTACCTGCGAAGTCATGCAGAGCTGGACAATCTGATTGCCGAGAGTAACGAATGGAAGCGTAGTGTAGTTTGACCGCTTTTCTTAACCCGGAGATACTCGATTATCCGTTTGAAAGGTAGGAATTCCAAAGGGTGTCTTCTGCGGAAGTCGGCCCACACTCTGTTGCCGTCATGGTCGGATTCGTGAAGTCACCGGCCTAGTCCCTCCCTCCGTTGTCGTACGGCCTTTGTCTGCTGCCGTGATCCCGCCAGATATCGATCCGCGCCGGCGCTGGCCGAATCGCCGTTCCTTATTGGAACGGTCCTCCCGTTGGAAGTGCATGATGCCGGCGGCCTGACGTCCGCCTCATTTTGCATGGCCGAAAAGGTGCCAAATGAAACTTCATCGACGCTGGATCTTACTCGTCTGCCTGAGCATGGTCTGTTCGCTCTGCCTGCCGGTGACGCTGGCCACGGCATCGACGCCCAAGCCCACCGGTGCGGGGAAGAAGGCGACGCCGTCCGTCTTGGGCAGCACCATCGACGCGCGGCAGCGGGACTCGGTGTTACCGAAGGGATGGCGCACCTCGGGCGACGTCACGTGGACCACGGCCGGTGATGCGACCGGGCTGCACCTGCTGGCGGCGGACGCGTCCAGCGGCTACACCTGGCGCACCGTCGCCACGCTGGCGGAGCCCGGGCTTGACGTCGATCAGTGGATCGGAAACGCCTGCCTCACGGCCTCCGGGCGACGGGCTGTCGTCGTGTACGCCCCGCGGACGTTCACGAACACGGCGGAACTCGCCCGCCGGGGAGCCTTTACGGCGGTAGTGGACATGAGGTCGGGGGCGGTGAGGAAACTCCCGATCACCACGAGTCTGTCTTATTTCAATCCGGGGTGTGGGACGGGCGAGTCCGCCATTCTTACTCAGGAAGGTGATGAGGATCTCGGTGCCACCCGGCTGGTCCGTCTTGACGCGGCGACCGCCCGGACCGGCAAGGCGCTGAAGATCAAAGGTCAGGTCACGTCGGCCGTACCGACCGATAGCGGCATCACGGCGGCGTACGGAAACCTTCTCGCCCGGTTCAGTGCAACCGGAAAGATGACGCCACTGGCGGCCACCGCCAACGTTCCGTTCGACCTGCGGGCCGACGGGCAAGGCGGCGTGAGTTATCTGGACCGATTGAACAACCAGGTCCGGGTCCAGCGGACCGTCGGAAAGAAGACCTCGACGCTCGCGAACGGTGCCCTCGGCAAGGTCGGGCTGCAGGCGGGCACCAGCGGAAAGGTGTTCATTACCGGGAGCCCCTCGAACCTCGCCGCCCTGCCGTCGGCCGTGCGGCATCTGAACGTGTCGACGACCGCTCAGGTGTCGACCCGCGGCGGTCTCGTCCTGACACGTGTGGATTCGAGTTATGCGGCCATGCGCGAGGTGGGCGCTCCGGTCGAGGCCGACCGCCCGGAGATCGTACGGATGCGGGCGGTCGTCCCGGCGACCGGGAAGACGGTGGGTTTCGACGTGCGGCCCGGGGAACGGGTGAGCGGGCGGTACGCCGACGGCCGCAAGCCCGTCCGCCTGGCCGGTGCGGCACCGGATCGAAAGATGGGACGCGCGGTCGCGGGATCGTCGTCGAACCCCGTGGACGACGACCGGTGGTGTTCGGTGCCGCGTAACGACGTCAAGTCACAGGCCTATCAACCGACGGCACGTCAGGTCGAGTGGGCTGTCGATCTCGCGGTGCTCGGGCAACTCAACGTGACCCGCCCGGCGAACTATCGAGGGTTCGGGCTGCCGAGCTACACACCTCAGGGAATGTTCCCTGTCCCGGCGCTCTCCGGCGGCGGCCACGTCCCACCGCAGATCTTCCTCGGAATCCTCTCCCAGGAATCCAATCTGTGGCAGGCGGACCGTTACTCGGAGTCGGGTGCGTACAGCAATCCGCTGATCGGCAACTTCTACGGCCTCACGAGAGACGACAAGACCGGTGAGATCACCGACTGGACCATTCACTGGGGTGAAGCCGTCGACTGTGGTTACGGCATCTCCCAGATGACCGACGGTATGCGAATGGCCGGCCACGAGAAGCCCGGTGAAACGGCCTTGCCGCTCACGCAGCAGCGAGCGATCGCCCTGGATTATGCCGCCAACATCGCCGCCGGTCTCAAGCTGGTGTCGGACAAGTGGAACCAGCTGTACCCGATCATGACGGTGAACAACGCCGATCCCACGCGTATCGAGAACTGGTACTTCGCCACCTGGGCGTACAACAGCGGTCTTCACACGCAGGCGGAAGCCGCGGAGAACCACGGCGTCTGGGGACTGGGATGGTTCAACAATCCGGCCAATCCGCGGTACGATCCCGACCGGGCTCCATTCCTCTACAACAATTCCTGGGCCGATGCGGCGCATCCGGAACGCTGGACCTATCCCGAGAAGGTCCTGGGGTTCGCCTCCTGGTCGATCGACACACCCGACGGGCCGGGCTTCCGCCCGGCGTGGTGGAACACCGAAACCCAACGGCTGCAGGCGACACCGCCGGTGAACCAGTTCTGCGACGCCTCCGATGACTGCGAGCCGGGGCAGAAATATCCGCCGACCGATCCCGAGATGTCGGGCGAGCCGGCCGGCCCCTGCGCGCACACGTACAACGGTCTGTACGACCTGCACTGTTATTACCATGAATCATCGACCTGGAAGAGCGACTGCGACGACACGTGCGGCCACGAACTGATCCGCTTCGATCCGGGCTATCCGGAACAGCCCGACGGCACCCACTACCCGCCGCAATGTGACCAGCATGCGGGCCTGCCTTCGGGAGCGCTGGTGATCGATGACGTGGCCGGCGGCACCTACATCCCGAGATGCGGCACGTCGGTGGCGAGCTCCGGCACGTTCACGTTCGACTTCGACCCGAACAACACCAACCCCGCGACGTACTCTTCCAAGATCGATCTGCACCAGCTCGGCGGTGGTAGCGGTGGGCACTTCTGGCTCGTTCACACCCGCCCGTCCGGGAGCATATTCGCGGTGAAAGGCAGCTGGACCCTCAACCAGGCGGTCAACGGCTGGGCCCGGGTAATGATCCACACTCCGGACTACGGCGCCCACACCCGTCAGGCCGACTACGTGCTCAACGACGTTCTGCACTCACACCGAGTGGTCGAGCAACGCACCCAGGTCAACAAGTGGGTGTCCCTGGGAGTCTTCAAGTTCGCCGGCACGCCCAAGGTCACGCTGGAGAACGAGACCGAGGACGGCAGCGGTATCGAAGACCTCGCGTGGGACTCCATCGCGATCCAGCCACTGTCGGCCAAGCCGAAGAACGTCGTGGTGTCGCTGGGTGACTCCTACTCCTCCGGCGAGGGAGCGTCCGCGCAGAGCAACCCCAGCGACTACTACAAGGAGACCGATGTCGACGGCCCTGACAAGGCACCCTGGCGGGACGCCTGTCACCGTTCGCCCAACGCATGGTCCCGGCAGGGGACCCTCGCGGACGACGGCGACAGCGTGGGTTATCGATCCGATCACTGGGACCCGGCACTCGATTACCACCTCATCGCCTGCTCTGGTGCGAAGACCGGCAACGTTCTCTCCGGCGATGTCGCAGGCATCTCCGGAGGATCGGATGAGTACGGTGAGCTCCCTCAGCTGTCCCAGGGGTATCTGGACGTCAACACCACGCTGGTGACGATCTCGATCGGCGGGAACAACGCACGCTTCACCGATATCGTCAAACAGTGCATTTACAAGGCGGGGCCGGAGGTTTGCCAGGACTCGACTCTCTCGGGCGACACGGAGCCACTCAGTTCGGCTGAGCCGGCACGCATCAACGGTCCCGTGCGCGATGCGATGAAGACGGTTCTGCTGGAAATCCATCGCCAGGCACCCAACGCGAAGATCCTGTTCATGGGTTACCCCCGGCTGCTGGACGACAACGGCCAGTGCATCGTCGGAATCGGTACGGCCGAGGCTCCCTGGATGAACCAAATGGCCGACCTGCTGGATGAGCAGATGAGTGGAGCCGCCGCCGACGCCACCGCGGACGGCGCACCGGTCACTTTCGCCGATCCGCGGAGTTCGTTCGCCGGACAGGCCATCTGCGGTGATCCGGAGACGATCCACGGGGTCGTGACTGATCAGACGCCGGGCGATACGGGCGATCCCGTCCTTGGAATTCCCGGACTTCCGGCCGTCTCCGCCCAATCATTCCATCCGAAGATCGCTGGAGCGACGACCTACTCCAGAGTGTTCAGTGCGACGCTGCGGACGATGGGCATGTAGTCGGAATGAAACACCTCGGGGCGGTGGCGGGCGGGCTCGCGTGGCTGCTCGCCACCGCCGCGCTGTGCGGGTGCTCCTCGCCATCCGCCGATGACGAGGCCATCGCCGGCGCGACCAAGCTGGCCCGCGGCGACATCGAACGGGCCGCGAGGTTCTTGGGCTACTGGTCAACATCGTCAGCCGATGCTCACGCCAACTACGAACTCGCGAAGAAGAACCTGACACAACGGACGTTCGTGGCTCGGATGACCCTGCTCCAGAGCCACTTCTCCGAAAGCGTTCAGACCTACGATGTCACGACGACCGAACGTGGAGGAGGGGACAACGGGTTCGGTGGGGGATACACCGAGAAGACGGTGCGCATGTGCGCCCGATTGACATCCCGTCTCTCCTCGACAGCTCCTCGCGTCGAGATTTCGGACCTTCGTTGCCCTCCCGGACTGCCGGACAGAGGGATCGGCGGCCCGATCGACAAGGTCGTCCCCTGGAAACCTCATTAGGCGAGAGACGGCGCTCGACGCCCGGTGACTCGCCGGCGCTTCCGGCGCGCCGGCGAGTCCGCGTCGTCCGGATGCTCCTATGGATGTCAAGCCGCTGAGGCGGTGACGTCGTTGGGACTTGGCGGGCAGATGATCTTGTAGATCTCGCGGGCGATGTAGCGTTTGAGGCAGCGCATGATCTCGGGTTTGGACATGCCTTCCTTGGTGCGTCGTTGCATGTAGGCGCGGGTGCGGGGGTCCCAGCGCAGACGGCAGACCACGATCCGGTGCAGCGCTGAGTTGGCTTGCCGGTCCCCGCCTCGGTTGAGCCGGTGTCGGTGGGTGCGGCCGGAGGAAGCGGGCAGGGGGGCGGCGCCGCAGAGCATGGCGAAGGCGGCTTCGGATCGGAGCCGGTCGGGGTTGTCGCCGGCGGTGACCAGCAGTTGGCCTGCGATATCGGGGCCGACGCCGTTGAGTTGAAGCAGGGTGGGGTTGATCGCGGTCACCAGGGGTTCGATGAGTTCGTCCAGGTCGGTGATCTCGACGGTCAGCTGCTGGTGGCGACGGGCCAGGGCGCGCAGGGCGAGCATGACTGCGGTGGCGGGGTCGCCGGCGAGCGTGGGGTCGGGGCGGGCCGTGGCGCAGATCTTGATCAATTCCCGGTTCTTCAGCTTGCGCAGCCGGGTGCGTAGCTGGTCCGGTGCGGTGATGATCAAGGCTTTGATCTGCCGTTGGGCGTCGGCGCGCCCGGCGATCGCGCTGCGGCGGGCGACCCGCAGGTTGCGAAGCGCTTCGACCTGGCCACCGCGGGTCTTGGGTCGCCCGGTGCGGTGGGCGGCGAGCGCGGTGCGGGCGGCGGCCTCGGCGTCGACGGGGTCGGATTTGCCTTGCCATCGGCGGGCTTTGCGGTCGGGGCGGTCGATCTCGACCATCGCCACGCCTTGCCCGGACAGGTAGCGGGCCAGCCCGGCTCCGTAGGCGCCGGTGCCCTCAATGCCCACCAGCACCAGGACCCCGAACGCCTGAAGCCAGGTCAGCAACGCCGCGTATCCGGCGCCGGTAGCGGGGAACTGCGCCGATCCCAGCATCCGGCCGGCCGAATCGATCGCGGCTGCGGTGTGGGTGTCCTTGTGAATGTCGACGCCGCCGGTGACCTGGACCTCATGGGGTGTAATGGTGGGCATGGCCGTCCTGTTCTCATCGATCGGGAAGGGCGGCACGCACCAGCCAGGCGTTGGACAAGACAGTGATGGGGCCTCTGGCCAGGCTCCTATGAGGTCACTACGCCACGTCCGGTGAGTGCAGATGAGCGCCTCCCGATCCGGGCCGACAGATCCGGTTGAGGACCCGAAGTCAGTCAGTTGGAGGGTCAGACCCAATCGGGAGGCGCTCATCTACATCATCACTGTCAGTTGTAGAAGGTCGCGCTGTGGATGTCGACCGGGTCGGTGGTGTTGCCGGTGGCCACGCCGTACACGGCCACGAAGGCGGAGCCGGTCGAGACCAGGCCGGTGTAGTCGCCGATCATCCGGCCGGAGCTCGTCGACGGCACCGTCCGCGCGTCGAACGGGCCCTCGATGTGCCGCTCGCGCCACGATGCGGGCTTCGTGCAGTCATTTCCGCAGGTCACGGCCCAGAAGTCGGTGGGCAGGGTGGCGGCGGAGGTGTTGTTGCGGAAGTCGTAGTACGTGATCGCCACCGTGCCTCCGGGGGACACGGCGATCGCCGGTACCGCGGCCGAACCCGTGGGCGTCTTGTCCACGCGGACCGGGCCGGACCAGGTCTTCCCGTCATCCGAAGACCGCGCGTACGCGACGTGGAAGGTGCCGTCGGCACTCTGGCTCTGCCAGACCGCGTTCACCACCTTGCTGTTCGGCCGGGCCGCCAGCAGGGGCAGCGTGGCGTTGCGCACCGCGTCACCCGAGTTGTCGGGGTCCGGGATCTTGGTGCCCACGGTGAACGGGGCCGCCACGTTCAGCGTCGGCGCCGACCACGTGGCGCCGCCGTCGGTCGAGCGGATGACCTGGGTGGCGGCGGTGGTGTTGGTCTCCTGGTGCATGCCGATCAGCAGCGTCCCGTCGGCCAGCGGTTCCAGGACGGTGCCGATGACGCCGCTGTCGGTGGGGAAGTCGTACACCTTCTTCGTGGTCCAGGTGCGCCCGTCGTCGGTCGACTTCGCCAGGTAGACCGGCTGGACCCAGTCTCCGTTCGCCTGGGTGTCGACCCGGTCCCAGACCGCGTAGACCACGCCCGGGTGGTACGGGTCGGCGATGATCGACGGGCGGTCGTTGAAGAACTCCGGGTCGTCGTCCCGCTGCAGGGTCACCGGGGCGTCCCAGTGCTCGCCGCCGTCACCGGACCGCGAAACCAGCATCGCCGTCACCTCGCCGGTACGCGACAGCGAGAACGACGCGGCCACCGCCGTACCGGACGGCGTGACCGTGACCCAGTGGTCCGTGGTGACGTCGTAGTCCCCGCCGCCCGCGGCGGTACCGCCGTTGCACCGGGAGAACGCGGGCTGGTCCGCCGACGGGTGCCACGTCGCGCCGTAGTCGTCGGACACGGCGGTGACGGCTCCGTTGCTGCCGTACCGGTTCCACCGGTCCTGCTGGTACACCGCCACGAGATGCCCCGGTCGCTTCGGGTCCCGGGCCACCATGGGCTGAACCTCGGTGTTCGGGTTCAGTACATAACCGTCGCCCTCGGGCATCCCGCAACCCGCCGGCAGTGCACTGGTACCCGATACCGGAACCACACTGGCCGGGTCAGAACCATCCGCGAAGGCGGACTGAGCCGAGAAGGTACAGGCGAACACGGTGGCCGCCACGGCCACCACTGACCTGGAAAGTCGTTTCAACGGTGCGTCTTTCCTCATCTTCGATGGGGGTCTCCACAGGGGACGCCGCCACCCGGCCGGGCAACGTGTCCCAGGAGGCGCCGAATCGGCACAGGCGACGCTACCGTCCCAAGATCATTAAGGGAATGATCGTCTGCTCCCCGCCGCGCGGCCATCACCGCCACGGCAGGGACGGTGATCGGCCACTGGCCCTGATCACAGATCAGGAGCACAGCGCACTCCTGCCGCGACGCCGGGTTCTCCCCGGCCACTTTCGGTCAGGGCCGGTTCGGCGGGCGACCGAAGGGCGCCTGCCCGCGTCCCCGGCCGCTCCTGTCGCCGCACGGTCGTCCACGTGCGTGCGCCGCACCTGCGCCGGCCGCGACCGGACCATCTCCATGCTGGAAAGCGAGGAGTACTGGCCGGCGACGGACGAGGAGGCCGAAGCCCGGTACGTCGTCGAATGCACCTGCGGCTCCGACGAATTCGCGGCCGCGGTCGGCTTCAACTTCTACGACGACTCGCCGACCCCGGACATCCGCTGGGTCGGCATCGCGGTCCGATGCACGGCCGACGGCCTCATCGGCTACTGCGCGAGCTGGAAGATCGGCTACGGGCCCTCACGCCACCTGCTCGACGCGGTCTGAAGCGCAGGCCCATCCAGCGCGAACCCGCCGAACCCGGTCGTCAGGGGGGCGGCCTGCGGTGTGCGGCAGGCGGCCAGGGGGCGGGCGGCGTGTATCCGGGTCGGCTCGCGCGGGACTGACCTACACGTTGCAGACGATCAAGCGACGGCAGCCGTGGCAGGCCCGCCATCGGACAAACCAGGTATTGACCGGACAGACTTCGCAACTTAGGCTCCCTCTCAATCTACGAGAAGCATTCTCACTCTATGAGAGTAGGGCGTAGACAGTGAGCCAAGCCGCAGATCGCACCCTCATCCTGTTGGAGCACGTCGCCCGTGCGTCGGGACCCATGGGACTCCTGGAAATCGCCGGGAGAACCGGCTTGGACAAGACGACGTGTTCGCGCCTGCTCGGACTGCTGGTCACGAGGGGATGGCTCGTCCGTGACACCGAGACGAAGAAGTACTCGGTCGGACCGACCTTGGTGGGGATCAGCATGTCGGCGAGCCTGCCCGACCAGGTGCGGCTGCACTTCTTCCCGCTGCTGCACGAGCTGCGCGAGGCGTCCGGCGAAACGGTGAGCCTGCAGCGTCGCTTCGGCACATTGCGGGTCTGCGTCGCCGGCCTGGAGAGTCAGCACTCACTCCGCCGGAGTCTGCCCATCGGGAGCTCCATGCCGCTGTCCGCGGGCCCCTCCGGGAAAGCCATCCTGGCGTTCGCGGACACCGAGACGACGACCGCGGCGTTCGCCGGGCTCGAAGAAGCTCGGCACCAGACGGTGCACGACCACCTGGGGCAGATCCGCAAGACCGGATATCTGTCCACGGACGGCGACCGCACGCCGGGCGTCGGTGCGATCGCCGCTCCGCTGTTCGACCGCGGTGGCGTCTACGGCTCTTTAACGCTGGCCGGTCCGAGCTCGCGGTTCGACGCCGCGGCGCGGCAGGCGATGCTGCCGATGCTGCTGCGCGCGGCCCGCGACCTGACCGTCCTGCTCGGCGGCGACACCGGTCGCTACGACGGCTGGACCGCCGCCAACCCACCCAACCAGCTCTGACCCGCACGAGGAGTCATCCACGTGAAGACGGCACCTTTGCCGATCACCATGCTGTTCATCCCGGGGACCGAGAAGGCGAAGTTCGTTAAGATCCCGCAACTGCCCGCTCGCGCGTTCATTCTCGACCTCGAGGACGCCGTGCCGCCGGGCGAGAAGGCCGGGAGCCGGACGCTCGTCGCCGGGGCCATCGACGAGTTCGGCGTCGACGCGCGCCTGCACGTCCGGGTGAACCCCGTGGACAGCCCCTACCTTGTGGACGACCTTGAGGCGGTCGTTCGCCCGGGCCTGACCGGGGTGAACCTGCCCAAGACGACCAGCGCCGCCGACATCCAGGTGGTCGACCGGCTGATCGAGGCCTTCGAACGCCGCGCCGGCCTGCCCGTCGGCGAAATCGAGATCATGGCGACGGTCGAGACCGTCAAGGGCGTACGGCAGGTGTTCGAGATCGCCGCCGCGGCGCCCCGGCTGAAGCGGCTCTGCTTCGGTGCGGGTGACTTCTCCCTGGACGTCGGCGTCGACTGGCCGCACGAGGACGGTGTGACCGGCGAGACGCTGCTGTTCGCCAAGAGCCAGCTGGTCCTCGCCTCGCGGATGGCCGGGCTGGAGCCGCCGCACGACTCGGTGTACCCGAGGTACGACGACCTCGACGCGCTGCGCCGTGAGGCGACGGAGTCCCGCCGCCTGGGCTTTCTCGGCAAGCACGCGATCCACCCGTCCCAGCTCCCGGTGATCGATGAGGTCTACCGGCCGAGCACCCGGCAGGTCGAACGCGCACGCCGGCTGGTGGCGGCGTTCGACGAGGCGGAAGCGCACGGCAAGGGCGCCGTGGGCGTGGACGGCGAGCTCGTCGACTACCCGATCCTCTATCGCGCCCGGGACATCATCGCCGAGGCCGGAGCGTGAGCGCCGCGGAACCCGAGGGCGCCCCGGCCGCGTTGGCCGGGCTGCGGGTCGTCGACATGGCCTCGCTCTACGCCGGTCCGCTGATCGCCACCATCCTCGGCGACTTCGGCGCCGACGTCGTCAAGGTCGAGCACCCCCGCGGCGACGACGCCCGCCGTTGGGGCAAGGCGCGGGACGGCGTACCGCTGTGGTGGAAGGTGATCTCCCGCAACAAGGACCTGATCGCGCTCGACCTCCACAAGCCCGACGATCGCGAGATCGCCCGGGACCTCTGCCGCTGGGCCGACGTCGTCATCGAGAACTTCCGGCCCGGCCGGCTGGACTCGTGGGGAATGGGCTACGAGGAGCTCGCGGCCGACAACCCGGGGCTCGTCATGGTGAAGGTCACCGGGTTCGGCCAGACCGGCCCGTACGCCGACCGTCCCGGCTTCGGCACCCTCGCCGAGGCGTTCAGCGGGTTCGCCGCGATCACCGGAGCCGCCGACGGTCCGCCTACGCTGCCGCCCTTCGGCCTGGCCGACGGCGTGGCGGCACTGACCGGTGCCTACGCCGCGCTCACGGCGCTGCGGTGGCGAGACAGCCGACCCGACGGCCGTGGCCAGGTGGTGGACCTGAGCCTGTACGAACCCCTGTTCGGTATCCTCGGCCCGCAGGTCATCGAGTACGACCAGCTCGGTATCCTGCAGAAACGCCGGGGCAACCGGTCCCCGCGGACCGCGCCGCGCAACGCCTACCGGACCGCCGACGACCGCTGGGTGACGCTCTCGGCGGGCACCCAGCAGATCGCCAACCGAATCTTCACCGCCATCGGCCGGCCCGAACTGGCGGACGACGAGCGCTTCTCCCAGCCCGCCGCCCGCTCGGCCAACTCCGAGTTGGTCGACGGCATCGTGGCCGACTGGATCGCCGGACAGCGCCTTGCCGACGTCCTGGAGGCGTTCGAGCGAGCACAGGCTCCCATCGCGCCGGTGTACGAGACCGACCAGATCGTCCGCGACCCGCAGTACCTCGCCCGCGAGACCGTCGTCTCCGTACCCGACGCCGACCTCGGCCGGATCCGGATGCAGAACGTGATCCCCAAGCTCTCGCGGACCCCTGGCCGCATCCGCCGGACCGGTCCCGCCGAGGTCGACGCCGACCGCGACGCAGTGCTGGCCCGCCTGAACACAGAGCAGGAGCGAACGACATGGTGAGTGCCCCGGCACCCACGGCACGCCCCGGCGCGCAGGACAGCCTGCCGCCTCCCTCGTCGCTGTGGAACGACCTGCTCGGCGAGGACGAGCGCGCCCGGCTGGCCCACGGAAGGTTCGCCCGCCGCTCGGGGTTCGGGAAGCGCCCGGCGGTCGTCGTGATCGACGCGCAGAACTACATGCTGGGGCCGATCGGCGACGAGCCCTATGAGTACGTGTCCTCCTGCGGCGAGGTCGGCCGGGCGGGGGCACGCCAGATCGCCCGGCTACTCGACGCGGCACGCGAGGCCGGCGCGCCCGTGTTCTACACGCGGTTCGAGCTGGCCCGCGATGGTTCCGACATGGGCGCCTACCGGCGCAAGCGGGACCTGGTGGAGTCCGAGGGCTGGTGCCTGGAGGACAGCTTCGGCGCCGCCATCGCCGACGTCGTGGCCCCGAAGGACGGCGACATCGTGATGGTCAAGAAGAAGCCGTCCGGGTTCGTCGGCACGCCGCTGCTCGGTCTGCTCATCGATCGGGGCGTCGACACGGTCATCGTGGTCGGCGGCTCGACCAGCAACTGCGTGCGGGCCACCGCGGTCGACGCCGTCTCGCTGAACTTCCGCGTCGTCGTCCCGGCCGACTGCGTCTTCGACCGCGTCGGCATCTCCCACCGGGTGGCGCTTTTCGACCTGGACCGCCAGTACGGAGACGTCATGTGGTGCGACGAGGTGATCGCGGCGCTGCGCGAAGGGCCGACGGCATGACCACCGGGAGGGGTCCGCGTCGTGACCTGGTCGGGTACGGCCGCCGGCCTCCGCAGGGCACCTGGCCGGGCGGGGCACGGGTCGCGCTCAACGTCGTGGTCAACGTGGAGGAGGGGTCGGAGCGGTCGATGGCCGACGGCGACGGCCGGGGCGAAGGCCTTGGTGAGGTCCCGCGCGCTGTCGACCCTAACTACCGGGACCTGGGTACCGAGTCGGTCTATGAGTACGGCAGCCGAGCCGGGATCTTCCGGTTGTTGCGGCTGTTCGACCGCCTCGGCGTGCGGACCACCGCGTTCGCCGCGGCGATGGCGCTGGAACGCAACCCCGACGCGGCCGCCTGGCTGGTCGAGTCCGGCCACGAGGTCTGCGCACACGGATACCGCTGGTCCGAGGCGTGGACGGTGAGCCGGGAGGAGGAGGCGCAGGCGATCGCCGCCGCGGTGGAGTCCATCACGGCCACGTGCGGGCAGCGGCCGCTCGGCTGGTACTCGCGCTGGATGCCGAGCATCCACACCCGGCAACTCCTCATGGAGGAGGGCGGGTTCCTCTACGACGCCGACGCCTACAACGACGACATTCCGTACTACGCGCCGGTCGAGGACAGCTGGCAGCTCGTCGTGCCGTACTCCATGACCTACAACGACAGCTTCTACCACTACGGCCACCTCGGCGGGCCGAGTGACTTCGTCGACTACTGCCGTCGCGCCCTGGACTATCTCGCCGAGGAGGACGACGGGGCGCCGCGGCTGATGTCCGTCGGCCTGCATCCGCGCCTTTCCGGCCAGGCCGCCCGGGCCTCGGCGCTGGCCGAGTTCCTCGAACACGCCACGAGCCGGGACGACGTGTGGGTGACCACCCGGCTCGACATCGCCCGGTACTGGCGCGAGCATTTCCCGCCACCGGCCGGTGAACCCGAGGCCGTCGCATGAGTAAGGGCCTCACCGGCAGGGTCGCACTGGTCACCGGCGCGAGTGCGGGCATCGGCCGCGGCGTCGCCGCGGGCCTGGCCGCCGCGGGTGCGTCGGTGCTCGCGGTCGCTCGCCGCGGCGAACTGCTCGACACGCTGGTGTCCGGTCTGCCCACCGGCGATGGCCGGGAACACGCGACGATCGTCGCCGACCTCGCCGTGTCCTCCGACGTCGACCGGGTGATCTCCGTGGCGGGTGGGCGCGGTGTCGACATTCTCATCAACAACGCCGGCAGCTCGGTGCCGGCACCCGTCGGCACCGGCGAGCCCGTGTGGGAGGAGACGTTCGCGATCCAGTTCCACACACCACGCCGGATCACCGAGGCGCTCTCCCCGGAGATGCGCCGCCGCCGCTACGGCCGGGTGATCATGCTGGGCGGCACTCTGGAGCCGACGGCCACCCCCAACGCCTCGACGGCGGCCAAGGCGGCGCTCGCCGTATGGGCGAAGGCGTTCTCCAACGCGGTGGCCGCCGACGGCGTGACCGTGAACACGATCATCCCTGGCCGGGTGACCAGCGAACAGATGGTCACCCGCCTGTACCCCGACCCGGGGGAACGAGCCCGGTTCGCCGCCGACCACATCCCGGTCGGCCACTTCGGCGAGCCGAGCGACGTCGCCGCACTGACGGCCTTCCTGGCCGACCCGGCCGCCGGCTACCTCACCGGTGCCGTCATCCCCGTCGACGGCGGCATGCGCCGCCACGCTTTCTGACCCCCTGCTCCTGAGGAGAAGAGATGAAACGAACGGTCACCGGACGCCGGATGGCGGCCGCCTCCATGGCGGGAGTGATGTCACTGGCCGTCGCCGCCTGTGGCTCCGGCGGCAGCGACTCGTCCGGGCCGATCAGGATCGGCGCCCTGTTCCCCACCACGGGCACTCTGGCGACACTGGGGAAGGCCAGCCTCGACGGCGCCCAGATCGCCGTCGACATGATCAACGGCCAGGGCGGGGTCAAGGGTCGCAAGGTCCAGCTCGTCAACGGCGACCCGTCATCGGCCTCGACGGCCGTGAGCGAGGCGACGCGGCTGACCGTCAAGGAACACGTCAAGATCGTTGAGGGCACCTATGCCAGTGACCTGGCACTGGCCGCCTCGGCCGCGGCGGTGCGCAACGGCGCGTTCTACTGGGAGACCGACGCGATCAGCGACCAGCTGACCAGCCGTGGCCTGAAGAACTTCTTCCAGTTCCCCTACGCCGCCTCCTCCAACGGGGCCAACAGCGCCGACATGGTCAAGAACATGATCAACCCGGTGCTCGGCCATCCGGCCAAGGTCGTGGTCGTCCACAACGACTCGTCCTACGGCGCGCTCGTGGCCAAGGGCGCGGAGGACCAGGCGAGGAAGGACGGCCTGACCGTCCTCGGCAACTACTCCTACCCCACCGACACGAACGACCAGTCATCGCTCGCGCTGCGGATCAAGCAGGCGGCTCCCGAGGCCGTGATCGCGGCGTCCTACCAGAACGATGCCGTGCTGCTCCTCAAGGCGCTGAACCAGCAGAACGTCAAGCTCGCCGCGTTCATGGGCACCGGCGGCATCTACGGGCTGCCCGCCTTCAAGAGCGCACTGGGGTCGGGTACCGAGGGACTGTTCGACACCGAGGGCAGCGCAAGCGTCCCCGACTCCGCCCTGAACCCCGACGTTCAGAAGCTGCGCGCCACCTTCGTGGGCAAGTGGAAGCAGTCGCACGGCGGCGCGGCCCCGACGTTCCTGCCCACCATCGCCTTCGACGCGACCTGGGTGCTGCTCCAGGACGTGCTGGCCAAGGCCAAGTCCGACAGTCCCAAGGACCTGTCGGCGGCGGCGAAGTCGGTCGACCTCGCGCCGGGCTCGACGATCCTCGGCTACGGCGTGAAGTTCAGCCCCAAGGGACTCAACGAGCGGGCGTTCGTGGTGGGCATGCAGTGGCAGGGCGACAACCCGGTCGTGGTCTACCCGCAGAAGTACGCGTCGGCCAAGCCGGTCAAGATCCCGCTCTCGCCGCGGTCCAAGGGATGACCTGAGAGCCGACAAGGAGATCTCGTGACGCTACTGCAACTCGTGGTGTCCGGAGTGCTGCTGGGCGGCCTCTACGCGTTGATCGCCATGGGCCTCACGCTGATCTTCGGCGTGATGCGACTGATCAACTTCGCCCAGGGTGAGTTCATCACTCTCGGCATGTACGCCGCGTACTGGTTCTACATCTCGCTCGGCGGCAATCCGTACCTGTCCATGGTCCTGGTCGTCCCGGCGGCGCTGCTCGGCGGGTGGATCCTCGAGCGCACCCTGTTCCGCCGGATGGGGTCGGCGCCGCCCGCCATGCAGATGCTCGTCACCTTCGGCCTGTCGCTGGCGTTGCAGAACGCCATGCTGCTCGCGTTCGGCGGGGACTACCGGTCCGCGTCGTCCTCGTTCGCCAAGAGGTCACTGCACCTCGGCGGGATCGACGTGGGCGTGGGGCAACTCGTCGCGTTCGCCGCGTCCATGGCGATCGGTGTCGGGCTGATCATCGCGCTGCGGCATACCCGTACCGGCCGGGCGCTGCGCGCCGTGCAGGAGAACCGGTACGCGATCCAACTGGTCGGGGTGAACGTGGAACGGCTGTTCGCCATCGCTTTCGCCATCGGCATCTGCCTCGCCGCGGTCGCCGGTGTGCTGATCGCGCCGAACTACTTCATCTCGCCCACGGTGGGCGGCGGGCTGGTGTTCACCGGGTTCGTCGTCGTGGTGCTGGGCGGCCTGGGCAGCCTCGGCGGCGCCATCGTGGGCGGCATGATCATCGGCATCGTGGAGTCGCTGTCCGGGTTCTACCTGCCGGGCGGTCTGAAGGACTCGTTCTCCCTCGCGGTGTTCATCGTCGTTCTACTGCTGCGCCCGGCCGGCCTGTTCGGCCGCCGCGGCGCGGAGGAGGTGGGCTTCAAATGACCTCGAACTCCGTCCCCACCACCGTGGACGAGCCACCGCGTACGACACCGGTCACCGTGCCCGGTGTGGGCTGGCGGGATCGGCTGCCGGTCCGGCTCGGCACGCCGCTCGTCGCCGGTCTCGTCGTGCTGGCGGTCCTGGCGCTGGCCGTCGGGCCCAACGCCTATCTCGCGGGAATCGTGATCGAGACCCTGTTCTGGATCACGGCCGCGAGCGCGTGGAACGTGCTCGGCGGCTACACCGGGATGCTCTCTCTGGGGCATGCCCTGTTCATCGGCGTCAGCATGTACGCGGTGACCTACGCGGTGAACCACGGCTGGTCGTGGTGGGCGGCGACGCCGCTCATCGTCGTCGCCATGACGGTCATCGGTACCTTGCTGCTGTTCCCCGGTTTCCGTCTGCGAGGGCCGTTCTTCTCCCTCGCGACCTTCGCCCTGCCGCTGATCGCGACGACGCTGGCCGTGTACGCCAAGGGGCTCACCGGGGGCTCGCAGGGAGAGACCTGGCCGGTCAACCCGTCGGGTGGCCAGTTCGTCTTCGTCGGCCGGGTGCCCTACCTGCTCGTCATCGGGGTGATCGCGCTCGTCTCCGTCCTCGTGTCGGTGTTCATCGACCGGCGCGCCATCGGGCGGCGGATGCGTGCGGTCGCCGACGACGACGTGGCCGCCGAGGCCGCGGGTGTCCCGGCCACTCGTACCCGGCTGATCGCCACGGCGACCAGCATCGCGCTGTCGTCCCTCGCAGGGTGCTTCTACGTCACCTACGTCGCGTTCGTCGACCCGACGAGCGCGTTCGCGCTGGACGTGTCGCTGAAGGTCGTGCTGCTGGCCATCCTCGGTGGTCTCGGGCGCAGCTACGGCCCGCTGATCGGAGCGATCATCTTGATCCCGGCCGATTCGTGGCTGGCCGGTGCCTTCCCGGGAGGCGTGCATCTGCTGCTGTACGGCGCGTTGCTCGTGGTGCTGGTGCTCTTCCTGCCCCAGGGAATCCTCGGTGGCGCGAGTCAACTGCTCGTCCGGCTGAGGAGGCGGCGCGCATGACATCACCTCTACTGGACGTGCGTGGGCTCACCAAGCAGTTCGGCGGCGTGAAGGCGGTCAACGGCGTCGACCTGTCGCTCGACGAGGGCGAGATCGTCGGGCTCATCGGGCCGAACGGGGCCGGGAAGACGACCGTCTTCAACATGCTCTCCGGCACGCTGCGGCCGACCCGCGGGGAGATCCGCCTGGCGGGCCGTGAGGTCACCGGCTGGCGCGCGCACCGCGTGTGCGCCGCCGGGATGACGCGCACGTTCCAGGTCGTACGGCCGTTCCGCAGCCTGTCGGTCACCGACAACGTCCTGGTCGGCGCGACCGGCGGTGGTGCGGCGGAGGGCCAGGCCCGGTCGATCGCGGCCGAGACCCTGGAGTTCGTGGGCCTGGCCGCACAGGCGCACCGGCCGGCCCGCGAGCTGTCGCTCATTGATCTCAAGCGGTTGGAGGTGGCCAGGGCGCTCGCCACCCGGCCGAAGGTGCTGCTCCTCGACGAGGTCTTCGCCGGACTCACCCCGAGGGAACTCCCGCTCGCCGTGGAACTGGTCCAAGCCATCAGACGGCGTGGGATCAGCCTCATCGTGATCGAACATCTGATGCAGGTCGTCATGAACCTGTCCGACCGGGTCGTCGTGCTGAACCACGGAGAGGAACTGGCGGTCGGCACGCCGGAAGAAGTCGTCGAGAACCCTGTCGTGATCGAGGCGTACCTAGGAACGGAATACCGCGATGCTCACGGTCTCTGACCTGCGTGCCGGCTACGGGCAACTGGAGGTCCTGCACGGTATCGACCTCACCGTCGACGCGGGTGAGGTGGTGTCTCTCATCGGCGCCAACGCCGCGGGGAAGACCACGACCCTGAACACGCTCGCCGGAGTGCTGCCGCCGTCGGCCGGCTCGATCCTGTTCGACGGAGAGGACATCACCCGGTTGCCCAGCCACGCGCGGGTCGAACGCGGACTGGTCCTGGTCCCGCAGGGACGGCAGCTGTTCGGGTACATGACGGTCGAGGAGAACATCGACCTCGGCGCGTACACCAAGCGCGCGGCGCGCCACGCCGCCAGCACCCGCGCCGAGGTCTTCGACCTGTTCCCGGTGCTGGCCGACCGGCGCAGACAGCAGGCGGGAACCCTCTCCGGCGGCGAACAGTCGATGCTGGCGATGGCGCGCGGCCTGATGGCCAAGCCGCGGCTGCTCATGCTCGACGAGCCCACCGAGGGTCTGTCGCCGCTGCTCGTCAGCCAGACGATGGAACTCGCCGGCACCGTCGCCGAACGGGGGATGACGATTCTCCTCGTCGAACAGAACGTCGTGCAGGCGCTCAAGCGGGCCAAGCGCGGTTACGTTCTGGAGTCAGGAAAAATCACTATGTCGGGAGAATCGGCTGAACTGCTGGCCGATGACGGGCTGCGTGCGGCCTTCCTCGGGCTGTAGGCGGTTCCTCGGCCCGGTGGACCTGCTCGTGCCGGCGCGTACACATCAACGGAACGGTGGTTTTTGATGGATCTGGGGATCGAGAACCGAACAGCGGTCGTCTGCGCCTCCACCGGAGGGCTGGGCCGGGCGGTGGCCGAGGCGCTGGCCGCGGAAGGCGCCCGCGTGGTCGTGTCCGGCCGCCGCGGTGACCTGGCCCGCGACATCGCGGCGACACTGCCCGGTGCGACCGGTGTGGCCGCCGACCTCTCCGATCCGCAGGTCGTCCGCACACTCATCGACGGGCCGGTCGACATCCTCGTGCTGAACGGGCCGGGCCCCAAGCCCGGCCGCGCGGCCGACCTCGGCGAGGACGACTTCGCCTCCGCGTTCGACTCGCTGTTCCGCAACCAGCAGCGGCTTGTCGAGGCCGCCCTGCCCGGTATGCGGGAGCGCGGCTGGGGCCGGATCCTGGCCATCGGCTCCAGCGGCGTGGCGGCACCGCTGGCCGGCCTCGCCCTGTCCAACATGGGCCGGGCCGCGCTCGCCGGGTATCTGAAGACCCTGGCCGGCGAGGTGGCGGCGGACGGCGTCACCGTCAACATGCTGCTCCCCGGCCGTATCGCCACCGACCGGGTCGCCGCGCTCGACCAGGCCGTGGCCACACGCCAGGGCCGTACGGTGGAAGAGGTCGCCACCGCGGCTCAGGCCGCCATCCCGGTCGGGCGATACGGCACACCGGCCGAGTTCGGCGCGGCCGCGGCGTTCCTGTGCGGCGCGTCCGCGTCCTACATCACGGGCACCGCGGTGCGCTGCGACGGCGGCCTCGTCCAGAGCCTCTAGGGACCGGCCGTCGCGGTGGCCCGACCGCGTCCTGGGAGCGGCCGGTGGAGGCGTCACCGCCAAGCGGCCGGCTGGGCCGGCCGCCGGGGCGGAACCTCGCGCGGTACGCGGCGGGGCTGAGAGTGAATGAAAAGGGGACGGACCCCCGAAGGGATCCGTCCCCGATTCGTTCGGTCAGGAGACGTGGACGACGAAGCTCGTCGAGGCCGTCTTCCCGTTGTAGTGGACCGTGGCGGTGACCGTGGCGGTGACCGTGGCGACAGAAGGCGAATTGGGACACCGGCCCGTGAACGACACGCGCTTGGTCTGGTGCGGCGCCACCGTGACCTTCTGGAAGGCCTCCAGGCGCTTGACCGGACGCTGCGCCGACGCCGGCTCGAACGGTGTCGCCACGTAGAGCTGCGGCACCGCGTCACCGGCCCGCGAACCGCGGTTGGTGACGTCGGGGCACGGCATGCGGCGGGTCATCGGCATGGGCGTCGCGGTCTCGGCGCCCGTGCAGCGCGTGTCACACGCGCTGCGCAGCCCCTCCATGCTGCGCGACTGGGGTGACGTCGACATCGCCGCGCGGCTGCGGGAACGCGTCGGCGTACCGGTGCACGTCGGCAACGACGCCAACCTGGGCGCGATCGCGGAGTGGACGTTCGGCGTCGGCCGGGGCGCCGACGACCTCATCTACGTGATGCTGTCCGACGGCGTCGGCGCCGGCCTGAGCCTGAACGGCCGGCCGTACGAGGGCGCCGCCGGCGCGGCCGGGGAGCTGGGGCACGTCACCGTCGTGGACGGGGGTTTCGTCCGCCGGTGCGGCAACCGCGGCTGCCTCGAGACGGTCGTCGGCACCGGCGCGCTCGTCGGCGCGGTGGCGCACAGCCGGGGCCCGGACACGACGCCGGCGGACGTGGTCGAGATGGCGGTGGCCGGCGATCTCGGATGCCACCGGGTCGTCGCCGACGCGGGCCGCACGATCGGCCGGGCCCTGTCGGGCATCTGCGCCGTGCTCGACCCCAAGCTCGTGATCGTCGGAGGCGGCGTCGCCGCCGCGGGCGCACCGCTGCTCGACGGCGTACGGGAGGTCCTCGGCAGGCGGCTGCCGCCGGCGATCAGCCAGGGAGTGGTGGTCACCGCCGGCCGTCTCGGCGACCGCGCCGAGGTGTTCGGCGCCGTCGCACTCGCCACGCGCCGCACCTCCGCGCACCTGCTCGCCCCTTCTTGATCAGGATGGCGGGGCCCGTCGGCGCCGAGGAGGCAGAGCCCGTGTACTCGCGATCGACTTCGTGATCTCCTTCAGCTACACCATCGCCCCGCGCAAGCGACGAGGCGTCTGACCTCTTTGCGGGCGTGGACTCGAGGTTGGGGCGTCGATCCCGGGGTTCCGGCGGCTCATGGGAGCCTTGGAGCCATGGGGGCGGCGGAAGGCGATCGGTCCCTCGGTGCGTACCTGGCGACCGAGCACCCACAGCTGTGGGCATACCTCAAGGCGCTTCGTCCGGGACAGCGACTGTCCGGCACCGTGGTGGCCATCGAGCGCTTCGGCGTCTTCGTCGATCTGGACGACGGACCGGACCATCCCGTCTTCCCCGGCGTCGGCTTCATCACCATTCCCGAGCTGTCCTGGCAGCGGGGCGAGGACCCGTCCGAGACAGTCTCCACAGGACAGCACATCACCTGCGAGTTCCTTGCCTTCGACACCTACAACGGCGAAGCCCGGCTGTCGCGGCGTGCCACCCAGCCTGATCCGTTCCAGCTGTTCGCCCGCGACGTTCATGTCGGGCAGGTTCTGCACGGCCCGGTCACCGAACTGGTGCCCTTCGGCGCCTTCGTCCGCGTCGCGGACGGCGTCGAAGGCCTGGTACACCTCAGTGAGCTCGCCACACCGCCCGTCGAGACACCAGACCAAGCAGTACGGGTCGGCGACGAGGTCGCGGTCGTCATCACGGACATCGACCCGCTACAGCGCCGGCTCACCCTGTCGCGCCGCCGAGTCGAGTAGCAGACCTCGGCCGCAGCGATCGACGGTCTGCGGTACCAGCTGGTCACTGTTCTCGAAGAACGCCGACTTGGGGAAGGTCGCGGTGGCGGTGGTGGGCCTCGGCGATCGCGGCGAGGTTGTCGCGGTCGAGGGCCCGGTAGGCCATGACCAAAAGTTCGTTGGCGTGGTGTTCCAGGCTCGGGTCCCCTCCACTGATCCAGTGCAGGTCGCGGCCGAGAGCGAGCGCGTCGGCGGGATTCCCGGCGGCGCAGCGCCGGCGGGCCTCGGCGACGTGTGCCTCGAGGGCGGCAGGGGCTTCGGGCAGCTCCTTTTTCAGGTTCGTGCAGAATTCGTAGTCGTCGTAGGGTTTTTGTCTCTTGCGGTCGATGGCGGTCTCGCCGTGGACGAGCGCGCCACCGCCGTCCAGGGTCTCGATCCGGTCCGGGTGCCCGTGTTCCAGGATCTCTTGGGGATCTCGGTAGGTATCGCGGTATTCCTCGCCTTCCTCGAGCCGGTCGCCGGTTTCGAAGGTCATCAGGAATTCGCGGAGCAGCCGGATTCGGTGTCGTCGTTCGGCCGGCTCCGTTTCATAGGGCATGGTCTCGTCGTCGTCCTCGCCGAGGTATGCCGGGTCGTTCACGTGGTGCCAGTGACTTTCGAGCGTCGTCCGTACCGCTTCGAGCGGGGTGCCGCTGGGCAGGCCGACGCCGCCACCGTCATTGTTGTAATAGGCGGCGACTCCGGCACAGGTGCGGCCGTCGTCGAACCACAGGCCGAAGTGCAGCCCGTCGGTGCCGCCGTGCATGAACGTGAGGAACTCCGGCGGATCACGGTAGTAGCGGCCGTGCACGCGAACGTCGACGCCGTCACGAGATCGGCGCGTGGGTGCGTCGAACAGGTCCATGATCCCGAACGGGGAGAGTTCCAGCTCGTCCAGAACCTGCCGCTCGATCGGCCCGCAAGCTTGGAAGAACGCCCAGAACCGGAAGATCGAATCCGGTAGCTCCACGCCCCAGTCCCGGGCGAACCGCTCCTCGATCGCCGCCCGCTCCCGTTCCACCTTGGCCAAAGCGTCTGACCGGGCTTGCGCGTGCTGTCCCGGGGGCCGGGCGGATGTCCTCCATACCGTGTAATCCCGCGCATCCGCCGCCGATCGCGCACGGATTCGCCGCTCCTTGGCCTTCTCCATCGGCGATGGTGGAGGGAGGGTCGCTCCGAAGATCTGCGCCAGCAGCCGCGACTCCGGGTCGGAGCCTTCGGGATCCGGATAGCGCGACCGCTGCCGTTGTCGGGCGGCTCTCGCGGGAAGCCAGTTTTCAGGGTCGCCTTCGACCCGCGCGGTCGCCTCGTCGGCCGACAGCGGAGCCATCTCCTCATCGAACCGCTTCAGCGCTGTCGCCTTCAGCCTCGCAGCGCGTATCTCCGCTTCGGCGCGGTATGTGACGTATGCATCCCACTCCGCGACCAGCTCATTTTCCGGCATATCAATACGTTGAAGGAAGAAATCGAAACTCTGCACCTCCGCCAAGTCGTCGTGCTGTTCAGCGATCCGGCCCCGCAGCAGCGCGACGATATCTTCGTCTCGCTCGCCCAGCCGCCGCAGCGCTTCGAGTCCCTCTGGGGTCTCCAACTCGTCGCGACGGAGCTCCACCGTTGTTTCCCGGTCGAATATCGCCACCCGCACCAGCACCTTGTCCCCGTCAACAGAGACGATCTCACCCTCGAAGGTGGCGAACGGGCCAGCAATGATCTTGACGATGGCGCGGTCCATGAATCAGGTCTCCAGGTCGGCGATCTCTTGAAGGAGGGCCATGTTAGAGATCGTCACCGACGAGATCGAAAAGTAGGCGATGGCCACGACCGCGCCGACAGTGAAAATGACCTGTGCCAGGGCGGGTACCGGCCGTGGGCGGTCCGCCAGAGGCGGCCACGGCCGGCACCCGCCGCGCACGCTAGGTCGTCGGAGTGCCGTAGACGCTGACCTCGGTGAGGTGGAAGGTGGCGTTGGCCGTGTTGCCGAGGCCGACCACCCGGACGTACCGGGCCCTGGCCTCGGTGTTCATCGTGTCGCCCGCGTCGGTGGCGGGGGCGGGGCCGTTCCGGCCGCCGAGGGTGAACCAGTGGGTGCCGTCGACACTGCCCTCCAGCCGGTAGGTGTAGTAGCGGGTGCCGTCGACGTAGTTGCGGACGTTCACGCGCGACACGTCGTTCACGGCGCCGAGGTCCACGCGCCACCAGGTCTGCCCGTACGTCATCGGGCCGCCCCAGTACGGCGAGTTGGCGCGATTGCCGTCGTTGGCGACCTCCGGGGGACGGCCGGACTCCGAGGACAGCGCCGTCACCGGCTTGTGGAGGCTCTGCAGGACGTCGCCGGACCCGTCGCGGGAGGTGTCCGCCGCGGCCGTGATGCCGCCGCTGAACAGCGCGATCGCCTCCTGTGACGTGTGGCTGTTGACCGCGCTGACGAACATGCCGACGTCCTGGGTGGCCGACGCGCCGGCGACCGTGCCGGACCCGATCACGGTCCAGTTCCTGTCATCGGAGCTGCACGAGCCGGTCACGCGGTCGCCGTCCGTGCGGAGCCGTACGTAGAGGTCGCCGGCGGTGAACCCGCCGACCTCGGTCACGTGGTCGAGCCTGCCGTCGCCGTCGGTGTCGTAGGAGAAGACGCAGCCGTGCTCGGGGGTGACGGCGATGTCGGCGTACCCGGCGGACCCGGTCTTGGACAGGTCGTAGCTGACGACCAGGCCGGCGCGTGTGTACGGGGACGCGCCGTCCAGCTTCGTCACCTTCGTGGACACCGCGTGGCCCGAGGTGAGGCCACCGCTCTCGTAGACGGTCGCGAGTTCGTTGGTGGCGCCCCACACGTCCCTGCCACCGGCGGCGATGCCGATCGTGTCGCCGGTCCGCGCGAACTCGGCCGGTGCGGAGGCGGCCGTCTTGTACGGCGGCGCGATCGTGCTCCCGCCGACCATGAGGAGAGCGTGCGCGGTGGCCCGCCCGGACTCGCCCGAGGACGTACGCCAGGAGGCCGTGGCGTCCAGGGTGGGCAGCGTGCCGGCCGCGGCGTCGGCCGGGGCGGTCACCGTCCAGGTCGCGGTCGCGGTCCCGCCGGAGTCGACGTCGCTTCCCGGGCTGGTCCCCGGGCGGACGGTGTAGCCGCTCGGCGCGGTCAACGCCAGACGCACGTCGCGAGCGGTGCCCGCCGAGTCGTTCGTCAAGGTCGCGGTGACGTTGACCGTGCCGCCGGGGGCGATCCCCTTCCGGTCGGAGGCGACGGTCAGCGTGCCGGACGGCTCCCCGGCCACCTGGGCGGCCAGCCGGTACGCGTCGCCGTGCGGCTGGGCGGCGTAGCGGGTGCCCGCGTGCGCCCAGCTCTCGGCGACCGCCCGCCAGTCGATCGGCTTCGGCTGCTCACCCGTCCTGAGCGAGTCCAACAGCGCGTCGAAGAACATCTTCCAGCGCTTGGCGTAGTAGCCGCCGACCAGGCCGTTGAACTCCCGCCGCGCGTAGTCCTGGAGCCCGGGGCTCTCGGTCTGCCACAGCGTCACCAGCGACTTCAGGTCGTAGTCGAGCCTCGCGGCCTCCTTGGCGTTCGCGGCCTGGCGGGCCGCCTCCCGCTGCCAGGTGCCGAGCAGGAAGTTCGGGTCGGTGCCGAGGACCTCGTCCATCAGCTTCATCTCGGCCATCCACTGACCGGTGAGCCGTCCGAAGGCGACGGTGTCGCGGTCGCGGTAGGCGGTGAGGATCTTCGGCAGGAGCGCCCTGCTGCGGTTGGCGAGCACCTGCCGGGCGACGTCGACCAGGTCGTAGCGGTACGCGTCGGAGCGCCGCAGCCGCGGGTCCACCTGGAGCAGTTCGCGCAGGGCCTTCTCGAACTCGGCCGGGTCGTACTGCAACGCCGTCCCGGTGTCGGTGAGGCTCGGCTGGTCGTCGAACAGGGCGGTCACGTGCCGGGTGTCCTTGCCCGCCGGCCAGGAGTACGCCGTGCGCTCGATGATCTGCCATGCCGCCAGGGCGTGCGGGTCGGCGGCGCCGTAGCGGGCGGTGGCGTACTCGGCGAACCAGGCGTCCATGTCGACCGGCGCGGTCTCCCACGCCATCTCGGTGAAGAACGCCTCCGCGGCCGGGTTGTTGTCGATGGCCTCGGGCATCAGCGCGATGCCGTTCATGGCGTTGCCCGGCTTGGCCTGCCAGGCGTGGAACTTCTCGTTCCACACGGTGAGGCCGGCGCCGAAGTTCTGGTGGCCGCCGAAGTTCCAGATCGTGCCGAAGGCGTACGGCGTGCCGAGGAAGTCCTTGTCCCGGTCGGTGACGGTGGGCTGCTCACTGAGGCCGTCCACGATGAACATCCGCGACCGGTCGACCGCCTGGAGGGTCTCCTTGCGGGGGTTGCTCTGCCAGCCGAGGATCACCCAGATCGCACCGGGGTGGGCGGCCTCGAGCGCGTCCTGGACGGCCTTCGACGCCGGGCCCACCGGCACCGACCCGGCGGTGCCGCCCTCGTGCAGCAGGTCCATCTTGTACATCGTGGTGGCGCCGTACAGCTGGGTCTGGGCCTGGTAGAACGCCGCCGCGACCTTGCCGAACTCCGGCCCGGTCGGGTCGAGCCAGTCGGGACGCTCCAGGCCGTTCCAGGTGCCCTGCGGCACGGTGTTGGCCCCCGGATTCCGCTGTGCGAAGTCGGTCGGGACCGTGCCGTAGTAGCCGGGCAGCACCGGCGTCATGCCCAGCTCGCGCAGCCGGTCGATCATGCGCCGGGCGAGCGCGGCGCGACGGTCGATCAGCTGCTGGGAGATCGGTGAGCCGGTGCAGCACATGTTCTGCAGCAGCCACCACGACTGGTGGGCCGGCTCCGGGATCCACGCGCGCATGTCCGCGGCGCTGTACCCGAACTGCTGGAAGGCCCGCTGGTAGACGGCCTCCTGCCCCTCGTACACCAGCACCTGGTTGATGCCGAGCAGCGCGAGCACGTCGATGCGGCGTTCCCACTCCTGCCAGCTCAGGTACGCGCCGGCGTATCCCTCGTTGGTGTCGTTGAGCGCGAAGCGGTTGGCGACCGACGCGTCCTGCTCGATCGGCGCGGACGGCAGCGGGAGCCGCGCGGGAAGGTCGAGCTGCGACCCGCCGATCGCGACGTCGGCGTGCGCGACCTTGCGCAGGTACCAGCCGAAGCCGGTGAGCTGTACGGCCGGGGAGGTGCCGGCGACCACCAGGTGCCCGCCCTCGGCGGAGACCCGGAACCGGTCGGCGCCGGTGCCCTTGTCGATCGTCCGCAGCGTCACCTGATGGGCCCGGCTCTTTCCGAGGATCCGCTCCAGCGCCCGGGCGGCCGGTCCGGTGTCGTGTGCCGCGACCGCCGGGCGGGCGGTCGCCGCCGTCGCCGGTGGCGCCGCGGCCAGCGGCACGGCCAGCACCGCGGCCATCGCGGCGATCAGTGCGCGAGATCGGCGCCTGGAGCCCGATCGTCTTCCCAGTCTTCGGCCCAACACCATGGCGGCACCTCCACCGGAGGGGAAGTTTATTAAGCTCTTTGCAAAACCAGCCGACTCATAATGTCCGTGCGGGACTCTTGGGTCAAGAGGTCCCGGCGGATCTTCCGGAGGGGAGCAATGGAAGAAGAGCGCGCGGTCGGCACGCCCGTCCTGCGCCGCCTCAACACCGCTTCCGTGCTGCGCGCGGTGCGCGCGTGCGCGCCCGATCCCGTACGGCTCGCCGAGCTGGTCGAACTCACCGGGCTGACCCGCCCCACCGTGGGCCAGGCGGTGGAGGACCTGGTCGAGGCGGGCTGGGTTCAGCACGACCACCCGGCCGCCGCCTCGCGGAAGGGCGGCCGGCCGGCCGTCCGGGTCTCCCTCCGGGGCCGCGCCGCGCCCGTGCTGGGCCTCGACGTCGGCCCGCACACCGTCACCGCGGGGATCGACGACCTCGCCGGCCGCCGCCTGGCCGCCGTGCGCCGATCGGTCGACCACAACAGGGCCAGCCGCCTTCTCACCGTCGTCGACGCGGTCATCGCGCGCGCCCTGGAGGACGCCGGCCTCGCCGCGGACGAGATCGCCGCGGTGGTCGTCGCCACCCCCGGAATCGTCGACCCCGGCTCCGGCCGGATCCTCCTGGCGCCCAGCGTGCCGGGCTGGACCTCGGTGAACCTCTCCGATCACCTCCGCGACCGGTTCCGCTGCCCGGTGCGGGTGGAGAACGACGCCAACCTCGCCGCCCTGGCTGTCGCGAGGGAACGCGTCGAGGCCGGCACGCTGCTGGCCGTCCAGTGGGGCGAGCGGCTGGGCGCCGGCGTCGTGATCGACGGACGCCTCCACCGGGGCACCGGGTCCGCGGGCGAGATCGGCTTCATCCGGCCGCCCGGCCGCGTCCCCGACACCGATGACGGCAGGGGCCCCCTCGAACGCGCCATCGGCGCCGAGGCCATCGCCGAACAGGCCCGCCGCGCCGCCCGTACGCATCCCGGATCGGTCCTGCGCGACGGCCCGGTCGACGCCGCCGCCGTCTTCGCCGCGGCAGCCGCCGGCGACGCGGTGGCCGAGCGGGTCGTGGACGACGTCGCCCGGACCTTCGCCCACGCCATCGCACCGGCCGTGCTGGTGCTGGCCCCCGACGCGGTCGTGATCGGCGGTGGGGTCGCCCGCGCCGGACCCGTCCTGCTCACGGCCATCACCCGGCACCTGGCCGACCTGACCCTCGCCCCGCCCGAGGTGGGGATCTCCGGCCTGGCCGAGGACACGATCCTGACCGGCGCCCTGAGCCTGGCCCTGGACGAGGTCTGGCACCAGCTCCCCGCCTGACCGGCTCAGCGCGCCGCGCGCAAGGGGCCGCCCTCCTCTGGCCGGCTCGAGCGCAGCACGGCGACGCCGCGCGGCTCCAGGCGCAGCGAGCCGGCCGGTGCGGCACCGGTCAGCTCGTCGCGCATCGGAGCCGGCAGCGGGACGTCGGCCGCTTCGGCGCCGTGGTTGAGGACCACGTACCAGCGCGACCCGTCCTTCTCCCGGACCCGCGCCTGGACGCCCTCGGGCAGGCCGGGCAGCACCGGAGTGACACCGGCGGAGTCGCGGACCCGGTCGAACAGGGCGCGCATGGTCCGCGGGTCGGGGCGGGTGGCCAGATACCAGGCCTCGCCGCGGCCGAAGCGGTGTCGTGTCACGGCCGGTTCGCCTGCGAGCGGTCCCGTCGTGAAGTGCGCGACCGCCTCGGCGCCCTCCAGCCGTACCTCCTCCGACCACACCGTGCCCGACCCGTGCGTCAGGCCCACCGACGCGTCCTCGGCCAGCGGATGGAACTCCTCCACGGTCAGCCCCAGCATCGCGCGGAACGGGGCCGGGTAGCCGCCAAGGTGAACGCGGTCGTACGGGTCGACGATGCCGGAGAAGAACGACATGACCAGCGTGCCGCCCTCCTCGACGTACCGGGTCAGGGCGCGTGCGGCCTCGTCGGAGGTCAGGTAGAGGTTCGGCACGACCACCACGCGGTACGCCGACAGGTCGGCGTCCGCGCGTACGACGTCGCAGGCCACGCCCGCGTCGTACAGCGGGCGGTGGCACGACCACGCGGCGTCCAGGAAGCGCACGTCCGTGCTCGGGTGGGCCGGGCCCTCCAGCGCCCACCAGCTCGGCCAGTCCAGCACCATCGCCACATCCGCACGCGGCGACTCGGCGCCGGCCAGGTCACGGACGGCCCCCAGCTCCCGGCCCAGCGCGCTCGCCTCGCCGAACAGCCGGGTCGACGGCCCGCCGTGCGGCACCATCGCCGAGTGGAACTTCTCCGCGCCGCCCCGCGACTGCCGCCACTGGAAGAACATCACCGCGTCCGCGCCGTGCGCGACCGCCTGCCAGCTCCACAGGCGCATCGCCCCGCGCGGCTTGGCGGCGTTGCGCGGACGCCAGTTGACCGCGCCCGGGGCCTGCTCCATCAGCAGCCACGGCTGTCCGCCGCGCAGGGAGCGCATCACGTCGTAGGAGAAGGCGACCTTCGGCGCGGCGTCGCCGTCGAGCGGATCGGGGTAGGCGTCGTAGCCGACCACGTCCAGGTGCGGCGCCCACGCCCACTGGTCGACCGGCCGCAGCGACGGCGGGAAGTTGGTGGTCACCGGCACGTCCGGCGTGACGCGGCGCAGGACCTCCTTCTCCGCGAGGTAGCAGGCCAGCAGCTCGTCGGAGGTGAACCGCGCGTAGTCCAGGGCGTGCGCCGGATTGGCGAACGGCGCGGGCGAGCGCGGCGGCAGCACCTCCTCGAACGAGGAGTACCCCTGCGCCCAGAACCGCGTCGACCACGCGTCGTTCAGTCCCTCGACGGAGCCGTACCGGTCCGCCAGCCAGCGCCGGAACGCCGCCGCGGACACGTCGCAGTGGCACGGGATGACGTTGCCGTACTCGTTGTTCACGTGCCAGAGCGCCAGCGCGGGATGGCCGGCGTACCGGGCGGCGACCCGCTCGGCCAGGCGTACGGCGTGCTCGCGGTAGACCGGGCTGGAGGGGCAGTAGTGCTGCCGCCCGCCCGGCGAGATGGTCGACCCGTCCGCCCGTACGGTGAGCATCTCGGGATGGCGCGTGGTGAGCCAGGGCGGGGGCGAGGCCGTCATGGTCGCCAGGCACGCGGCGACGCCGCCCCCGGCCAGCCGGTCCATGACACGGTCGAGCCAGCCGAAGTCGTACTCCCCGGGACGTGGCTCGACCGAGGCCCAGGAGAAGATGCCGACGCTGACGAGGGAGACCCCGGCCTCCTTCATCAGCCGCAGGTCCTCCTCCTGCACCTCCTCCGGCCACTGCTCGGGGTTGTAGTCGCCGCCGTAGGCGATGCCGACCCGCTCCCGCAGCGCATCGATACGGTTCATGGGCCCTCGCGGAGGTGAGACTGCGTGTTCGTCGATTCGTTCGCCGCGCTCACTCACTGGGCCTCGATCTGGTCGAGCGGCAACGACAGCCGCAGGCCGCGGTGGGTGGTGGCGACCTGGTCGTCGGGGACGGCGCCGGCGAAGACCCGGACGTCGGTGATGGAGCCGTGGAAGCGCTGCACCCCGTCGAGGCGCTGCCCGACGTCGATGCCGTCGATGGTGAACTGCTTGCCGAGGGTCACCGATCCACCGGGGTCGGCCACCGAGGTGGCCTGGCCGTCGACGCTGAGAGTGAGCCTCCCGCCGGCCCGGCGCAGGACGACGTCGTGCCACTGGCCGTCGTTGTAGGCCTGGCTCGTGTCGACCGTGACGCTGCCCTGGTCGGTCTGGATGAACCCGCGGATGCGCTTGCTCGCCGGCTCCGCCCGCAGCCAGATCTCCGGCGCGCCGCTGCCGACGCGGTAGGCCCACAGGATCGCGTGGGTGCCGGCGGTGTCGCCGTAACGGATCCGGACCGACCAGGTGAAGTCGCCGTCGCCGAGGTCGAGGGAGTTGTTCCAGGGCACCTGGACGTAGTCGTCGACGCCGTCGAACTCACTCGGTGAGGTCATCGCGCCGCGGACGTACCCGTCGTTGTCGTGTCCGGACTCATCGGGCGTCGTCGGGCCGGGCGCGGGTGGCTTGGGCAGGCCTGGGGGAGTGCCGTTGGGAGTGGCGAGGTAGGCGGTGTTGAACCGGGCCCAGCGGATCTCCTCGTACGGTCCGGCCTGCCCGGCCTCGTAGAGGAGGCCGAGTCGGTCGCCTCCCAGGTCGACGAGGTCGGAGTAGGCGGAGGGGCCCCAGTTGATGACCTTGCCGAGCTTCTGGAAGTTCTTGCCGTTGTCGGAGGAGGTACGGACCGCCATGACCTCGCGGGTTACCGGGTGGTCCGGGACGGACAGGTAGATCTTCTTGCCGGCGCGCAGCACCGAGCCCTGCACCTTGGGCGCGTCGACCTTGGGCAGGGTGCGGAACGGCGCGTCGAAGGTCAGCCCGCCGTCGCTGCTCGTGGCGGTGTTGCGGTTGCCGGGGTCGGTGCCGGTGTTGTCGCGTGCGTTGACGTAGATCCGCCCGTCGGCCAGCTCGGTGGCGCTGAGCTCCCCGGGGCTGACGTCGTTGGTCGTACGGGTGTCGTCGGCGCCGATCTTCCAGGTGAGGCCGCCGTCGTCGCTGTAGTCGAGGTGGCCGCCCTGCGGGCCGCCCTTGAGCGCCCCGCCGTCGCCCTCGTGGTTGGCCGGGACGATGAGGCGTCCCTTGTGCGGCCCGTGCTGGAGCTGGATCGCGTGGCCGGGGCCGGTGGCGTACCAGGAGTTCCACTCCGGCCTGACCAGCTCACCGGTGAGGTCGCGCGCCGCGGACCAGGTCGCGCCGTCGTCGTCGCTGGTCTGTACGAACGGGTGCCGGATGGTGTCGTCGTCGCCGGGGTTCCAGGTCGTCATGAGGACGATGCGCCCGGTCCGCCGGTCCACGACCGGGGCCGGGTTGCCGCGGGTGTCGCCGTTGCCGGGCAGCACGACCTGGAGGGGGCCCCAGGTGCGGCCGCCGTCGGTGGAGCGCTTGAGCACCAGGTCGATGTCGCCGGCGTCGCCGCAGCCGTTGACGCGACCTTCGGCGAAGGCGAGCAGGGTGCCGTCGTTCGCGCGGACGATCGCGGGGATGCGGAAGCAGGAGTAGCCGTCGGTGTGCTGGGCGAAGATGACCTGCTGGGTGAACTCCGGGGCGGTCCTGGCGGACGCGGCTCCGGCGGTCGCCAGCGGCAGCGCGGCGGCGAGGAGCCCCACGGCCGCCGTACGGCGGGGGGATCTGAGATGGGCCACGGTGTCCTCCGGTCAGATGAGGGCGGCTTCGGAGAGGAAGTCCTTGACGCGGGCGATGTCGTCCGCGTCGAGCGGGATCTGCGGCAGCGCCGTGGTCGGGTGGTCGATGACGCCGCGAAGGAACAGCGCGGCCTTGAACGCTCCCAGGGCCGAGGAGCTCCGGCCCATGTGCGGGCCCCCGACGTGCACGAGAGGGAACAGCCGGAACAGGCGCTCCTGCTCGGCCCGCGCGGCCTCCCAGTCGCCGCGCGAGGCGGCCTGGTAGAGCCGTACGTAGCCGTGCGGGTCGACGTTGCCGAGGCCGGGGACCACGCCGTCCGCGCCCATCCACAGCGCGGAGTCGACGGTCAGCTCCGAGCCGGTCATCACCGCGAACGACGCCAGGTCGCGGTCGCGGCGGCGCAGGATCACCTCGCGCAGCCCGGCCTCATCGCCGCTGGAGTCCTTCAGGCCGGCGAGCACGCCCTCGGCGGCGAGTTCCAGCAGCAGGTCGGCGGTCAGCTTGCTGTGCACCGAGATCGGCAGGTCGTAGGCGTACACCGGGATGCCCGCGTGCGCCGCGATGGTGCGGAAGTGGATCGCGATCTCGGCCGGATGGGTGCGCGCGTAGAACGGGGCGGTGGCCACGATGCCGTCCGCGCCGGCCTTGACCGCCACGCGCACGTGGTCGACCACCCGGGGCGCGGTCATGTCGATGACGCCCGAGAGCACCGGCACCTGCCCCGCGACGTGGCCGAGCACGGTGTCCAGCACGGTGCGGCGGTGTCCGTCGGGCAGGAACGCGACCTCCGAGGTGGAGCCGAGGACGAACAGTCCGTCCACCCCGCCCTCCAGCAGGTGGTCCACCAGCCGCATCAGCGAGGCGGTGTCGACCTCGCGGTCCGGGGTGAGAGGGGTGCACACCGGGGGGATGACGCCGGACAACGGGGCGGCGTGGGTCATGGATTCTCCTTCGACGGCCGGAGGCCGAGGTGCTGTGCGTGTCGCCTTACGCGAGGCTCAGGCACGTTCGTTCGCTTGGCTGATCAGTTCGCGGTCGGTGGCACCGGAGCGCACCGGGTGGTGGCAGCGGAAGACGCCGTCCCCGTCCTGCTCCGCGGCCGGCATCTCGGCGGCGCAGACGTCGTCGGCCTTCCAGCAGCGGGTGCGGAAGGGACAGCCGCTCGGCGGCCGGGTCGCGGACGGGACCGGACCCACGAGTGGGATCGGGTCGATCGGGGACAGCAGGCCGGGCGTGGCGGAGAACAGCGCCCGGGTGTACGGGTGGCGGGCCGCGCCGGGCACCGCGGCGGCCGGGGCCTGCTCCACGATCCGCCCGAGGTACATCGTCACGACCCGGTCGCTCATCCGCCGTACCGTCTGGATGTCGTGGGAGACGAACACCATGGCCAGGCCGAACCGCTCCTTCAGGTCGCCCAGCAGGTTGAGGATCTGCGCGCGGACCGACACGTCGAGCGCGCTGGTCGGCTCGTCGGCGACCAGCAGCCGGGGCCGCAGCGCCAGCGCGCGGGCGATCGCCACCCGCTGCCGCTGCCCGCCGGACATCTGGCCGGGCAGCAGGTCCGCCGCGCCCGGGGGCAGCCCGACGAGGTCGAGCAGCTCGCGGACCCGCTCGTCGCGCTCCTCGGGGGTGCCGACGCGGTGGACGTCGAGCGGGTCGCGGAGCACCTGGCGGACCGGCAGCCTGCGGTTCAGCGCCGTGGCCGGGTCCTGGAAGATCATGCCGATGCTCGACCCGATCGCGCTCCGGCGCTCGGCGCCCGGCATCGACCAGACGTCGCGTCCCTCGAAGGACACCGTTCCCGCGGTCGGCCGCTGGAGCCCGATGACGACTCTGGCCAGCGTGGACTTGCCACAGCCCGACTCGCCGACGATGCCGACGGTCTCGCCGGGCGCGACGGTCAGGCCCGCGCCGGTCAGCGCGTACACACGGTCCCGCGTGAACAGGCCGCCCGAGCGCGCCTTGTGCACGACGTGGACGTCGGTCAGCTCGACGAGCGCCTCGCCTGGCTGCGTCATGAGCCCTCCTTCGTCGGGGAAGCGGAGGCGGACAGGGAGGCCGAGACGTCGGCCGCGGGGTGGTGGCAGGCCACCGAGTGCCGGTCGTCCGCGCCCGTGAGGCGCGGCGTCTCCGTACGGCACACCTCGGTGGCGGCGGGGCACCGGTCGGCGAACCGGCAGCCGCTGGGGAAGTCCGCGGGGGAGGGCACCACACCGTGGATCTGGGCGAGGCGGTCGGCGCCGGCCTCCATCGACAGCACCGAGCCCAGCAGCCCGCGGGCGTAGTGGTGTGCGGGCGCGCCCACCAGGGCGGACGTCACGCCGGTCTCGACGATCTGCCCGCCGTACATCACCGCGACCCGGTCGGTCACGTCGGAGACCAGCGCCAGGTCGTGCGAGACGAGGATGAGCGCGAAGTCCAGTTCCGCCCGCAGGCGCAGCAGCAGCTCGATGACCTGCGCCTGGACGGTGACGTCGAGTGCCGTCGTGGGCTCGTCGGCGATGATCAGCTTGGGGTCGCGGGAGAGGGCCATCGCGATGAGCACCCGCTGCCGCTGGCCGCCGGACAGCTCGTGCGGATAGGACGAGAGCGTGCGCACGGGGTCGAGCCCGACCAGCTCCAGGAGTTCCGCCGGGCTGCGCCGGCCCCCGCGCCGGACGACCTGCTTCAGCTGGGCCTTGATGGTCATCGCGGGGTTCAGCGACGACAGCGCGTCCTGATAGATCATCGCCATCTCGTGCCCGAGCAGCCGTCGCCGCGCCGACCGGGACAGCTCCAGCAGGTCCTTGCCGTCGAAGCGGATCTGGCCGCCGACGCGGGCGCCGGCCGGCTCCAGGCCCATGATCGTCAACGCGGTCAGCGACTTGCCGCACCCGGACTCGCCGACCAGCCCGAGCACCTCGCCCGGCCGGACGTCGAAGCCGATGCCGTCGACGACGTTCACGCCGTTGTGGCGCTTCTCGAAGCCGATGGTCAGGTTCTCCACGCTGAGGACCGGCCGGCCCTCCGGCAGCGGACGGGCCCGCCGGGCCAGGCGGCGCGCGGCCTCGGCCAGGCCGGTCAGCGCCGCCTGCTCGGCCTGCTCGGCCGCCGGCGCGGCGGCCGGCGACCGGTGCGCCGGCGCGCCCGGGGAGTCGGAACGCCGCTCGGCCGGCGCCGCCCAGGCGTCGGAGACACCCTCGGCCAGGACGTTCAGCGCGAGCACCGTGAGGAGGATCAGCAGGCCGGGGAAGACGGTGGCCCACCACCCGCCGAGCAGCACCATGTTCCGGCCGTCGGCGATGACGCTGCCCCAGGAGGGGTCGGGCGGGCGCACGCCCGCGCCGATGAACGACAGGGACGCCTCGAAGACGATCGTGTCGGCCACCATCACCGTGCAGAACACCAGCACCGGGGCCGCGCAGTTGATCGCGACGTGCCGGAGCAGGATGTGCGGCGCGCGGGCGCCGATGACGCGTTCGGCCGCGACGTAGTCCTCGCCGTACTGGGCGAGGACGTTCGCCCGCACCACCCGCGCCACCGACGGCATGTAGAGGAAGGCGATGGCCAGCACCAGCACCGGGATGCTTCCGCCGAAGACCGCGACCAGTACGGCGGCGAGCGCGATGCCCGGGAACGCCATGATGACGTCGAGCGCGCGCATGATCGCCTCGTCGACGGACCGGCGGGAGGTCGCGGCGACGGCGCCGATCAGCGCCCCGCACACCAGCGCGATCGCGGTGGCCCCGAGCCCGATCACCAGCGACCAGCGCGCGCCGTACAGCAACCGCGAGAAGATGTCGCGGTTGGCGCTGTCCAGGCCCATCCAGTGCGAGGCGCTCGGGCCGCCGCCCGAGACCTCCTGGACGTACGGCGAGTGCGGCGCCAGCACCGGGGCGAAGACCGCGGCGATGACGATGACGACCACCACGCCCAGGGCGACCCACGAGGCGGGGCCCAGCCGGCGGAAGCCGATGCCCGCTCGCGACAGTCTTCTGGCCAGTCCGCTGCGCATCAGCCGGCGCTCCTCAGTCGGGGGTTCACCAGGAGATAGAGGATGTCGATGATGAGGTTGACCACGACGAAGCCGGTCGCGATCGTCAGCACGACGCCCTGGACGACCGCGGGGTCGCCGTTGCGCACCGCCGTGATCATGAGCTGGCCCATGCCGGGCAGCGCGAAGATGGTCTCGATCACGACCGCGCCGCCGAGCAGGTAGCCGACCCGCAGACCGAGCACGGTCAGCGGGTTGATCAGGGCGTTGCGCAGCACGTTGCGGCCCACCACCACGATCGGCGGCAGGCCGCTGCCGATCGCGGTCCGCACGTAGTCCTTGTCGAGCTCTTCCACCATCGACGTGCGGATGATCCGGGTGAGGTAGGCCGCGACGGGCAGCGACAGCGCCAGCGCCGGCAGGGTCAGCGACCGCAGCCAGCCGCTGACCGAGTCCGCCGGATTGATGTATCCGCTGGTCGGGAACCAGCCGCGGTCGACCGCCAGGTACTGGATCATCAGCAGCGCCAGCCAGAACGCCGGCGAGGCGACGCCGATCAGCGAGACGAGCCGGATCAGCTGGTCCGGCCATCGGTCCCGGAATATCGCCGCGACGACACCGAATATCAGGGCCAGCACGATCGCGATCACCACGCCGAAGAGCGTCAGTTGCAGCGTCAGCGGCATCGCGGTCGCGATCGAGCTGCGCACCGGCGCCTTGGTGAGCGCGCTCGTCCCCATGTCGCCGCGGACCAGCTGGCCGACGAAGCGCACATACCGCACCGGCAGCGGATCGAGCAGGCCGTTGTCCACCTGGAACTGGTGAATCTGCGCCGGGGTGGGATTGGCGCCCTCAAAATACGCGTACTCCGGTTTGTTGTCGGAGAACCGCATGATGATGAAGACGAACAGAACGACGCCCAGCAACAGGGGAATCAGGATGAGGACGCGGCGCACCAGCATTCTGGCGATCACTGCCACGGGTGCCTCCTGGGGGGTCGGGTCGGGGTGCGGCGGCGGACGATCAGATGCGTTTCGCCTGCAGGAGGGTGACCCCGGGGTAGGCCTGGGCACGCACACCGGTGAGCTTCTTGGGATCCCAGGCGGTCATCAGCTCGGTGTGCACGACCGGATAGAGCACCGCCTGCTCGGCGATGACGTCGATGTACTGGTGCGTGAGCGCCAGCTTCTTCTGCTTGTCCGGCTCACGGGTTGCCTTGTCCATCAGCGCGAAGAGCGCCTTGGCGTCAGAGCTCTTGTCCCACTTCGTGTACTTCATCCAGGTGCCGCCGGACGTGAAGTTGTACCGGAGGATCAGGTCGGCGTCGAGGCCGAACTGGTTGGGGTTCGAGGCCGCCGCGACCACCTGGTACGACTGCGACTGGTCCATCTTGGTGAACAGCGCGCTGGTGTCCTGGGGCTGGAGCGAGGTCTTCACGCCGATCGCGTTCCAGGAGTTGGCGATCGTCGGCAGGCAGTCGCTGATCCAGCTCACGTTGACCGCCATCAGGGTGACCGACAGGTTCTTGACTCCCGCGGCGGCGAGCAGCGACTTGGCCTTGTCCGGGTTGTAGTCGTAGACCGTCTTGGCCCGGGCGTACGCCGGGTTCTGCTGGTTGAGGAAGCTGCTCGCCGGGGTGCCGTGTCCCTTCAGCGCCACGTCGATCATCTTCTTGGTGTCGATCGCGTAGAACAGCGCCTGGCGCACGCGTACGTCGTCGAACGGCTTCTGGGCGGTGTTGAACATCAGGAACATGTGGTTCATGCCCTTGCCGCCCTCGACCGTCAGCCCCTGCTTGCGCAGCTGGTCGATGTTGGCGTACGGCACGTTGTCGGCGATCTGCGCCTCCGCGCTGCCACCGGAGATCTTCGCCACGCGGGCCGAGGCGTCCACGATGGACAGCCAGTTCATCTTCCTGATCGCGGGCTTGCGCGGGCCGTTGTAGCCCGAGTAGGCCTCGAACTCGGTGTTGGACTTGGGGTTGTGCGCGGTCATCTTGTACGGCCCCGAGCCCACGGCCTTGCCGTTCTTGGCCGCGTCCCAGCCGCCCGGCGCGCCGAACACGTGCTTCGGCATGATCTTGGCGATGGTCAGGCGGGGCAGCGCGTCCGGGAACGGGAACTTGAAGACCAGCTCGACGGTGGTGTCGTCGACCTTGCGGACCTCTTTCAGCCAGCTCGTGAAGAACGAGGACGCCAGCGTCGAGGGGTCCATGACGCGGTCGAAGGAGAACAGGACGTCCTCCACGGTGACCGGCTTACCGTCGTGCCACGTCGCGCCCTGACGCAGCGCGAACTTCCACGACGTCGCCGACGTGTCGGCCGGCAGGGCGGTGGCGAGTGCCGCGTACGGCGCGCGGGTGATCGGGTCGGTGTCGACCAGGCCCTCGTAGATGTGGTTGTTGGCGGCCATCGTGAAGGCCGAGGCCGTCATGCTCGGGTCCCAGGACTGGTCGTTGCCGTAGCCGATGACCACGGTGACGAGGTCCTTGTTGCCGCCGGAACCGGCCGAACCGGTCGAGGCGGGGCCGCCGCACGCGGAGATCGTCGTGGAGATGGCGGCCGCGGCGCTCAACGTCCCGCTGTAACGCAGGAAGTCGCGGCGGCTGAAGGCGGGTCGAGGGGCGCTCACGGTGTCTCCCGGGGTGGGCGGTCAGGAAGGCGGCGAAAATTTTAGGGGCAGATATGGGACGTCCCACGTCCTATCTCCTGTAGCGTTGGAGAGTAGAAGTCGGTTCTGTGCCAAGTCAAGAGCAGATGATCAGGAGATTTCCGTGACGTTGCGCGACGGTCGTCGTCACCTCCCCGAGCCCGGCGGGCCGGCTCCTTCGCGAAGCCGCAGGCTCAGCCGCGCGATCGAGGTCCAGGAGGCGGTCAAAGAGATCATCGTTCGGCGAGGACTGGCCGCCGGCGACCCGTTGCCGACCGAGTCCGAGCTCATGCAGGAGCTGGACATCGGGCGCAACTCCATCCGCGAGGCGCTCAAGGCCCTGCAGGCCGTCGGCATCGTCGACATCCGCCACGGCTTCGGCATGTTCGTCGGTGAGATGTCGCTGAACGGCCTGGTCGACGAGCTGGCCTTCCACAGCCGGATCTCCCCGCAGGACGAGTCGAACCACCTGGCCCACCTCACCGAGATCCGCGAGATCCTGGAGAACGGGCTCGCGTGGCGCCTGATCGACCGGCACGGCGGCGCCGACCTCGCCGGGATGCTGTCCCCGGCCCGCGAGGTGATCGAGCGCATGGAGGAGGAGTCGCTCGTCGGCGCGGTCAAGCCCGAGACCGACCGGCTCTTCCACGACCTGCTCTACCGGCCGCTCGGCAATCCGCTCGTCGGCCGGCTTCTGGGCGCGTTCTGGCAGGTCTACTACCAGCTCAGCGACGAGCTGGGCACCCCCGACGAGGCTCCGGAGCAGGTCGCGCGCAAGCACCGCGACATCTACGAAGCGGTGATCGCCCAAGACCGGGAGGCCGTCGCGGCGGCGATGAGCGCGCACTTCGCCGGCATCCGCACCCGGCTCGCCCGCCTGCGCAGCGGCTGAGCCCCTCCGGCATGCACACCGGGCCCGGGACGCCGCCGTCCCGGGCCCGACGACTTTCCGCGCCCGGGGGACCCGCGACGGGCGCGGGTCCCCCGGGCGACGTCTGGGACCCCATGCCCTGCTGAGCGGGGGCGCCAGGCGGTCTTCTCAGGACAGGCCGCCCAGGTCGATGCGGCGGAAGGTGATCGTCTCGTTGGCGCCGGCGTTGCCCGTCTCGTAGAGCAGGCCGACGGTGCGCGCGTCGATCTGGACGAGGTCGGAGTAGGCCGCCGGCAGTTGCGAGAGCGTGAGCGCCGACCGCCACGTGACACCGCCGTCGCGGCTCGTGCGCAGCGTCATGACCGCTCGCTTGCTCGGATCGGCCGGGCCGGAGTAGAGCAGCGGAGCCTTGGGCCCGCGCGCCTGCAGGACACTGCCCTCGACCACCGGTCCGGCGAGCGCCGGCTGTGGCTGGAACGGCCGGCGCAGGGTCCGGCCGCCGTCCAGGCTGTAGGCGTCGGCGCGGTTCCCGTCCGCGGTGCCGTTCTGGTCGCGCGTGTTGAAGTAGACGCGCCCGTCCGGCAGCTCGGTGGCGGAGGTCTCGTTGACGTTGACCTGGCCGTCGGTGTTGTCGTCGACGTAGCCGATGTGCCAGGTACGGCCGTCGTCGTCGCTGTACAGGTCGTGCCCGCCGTAGTACTTCGCCTCCGAGCCGAGGTCGGCCGAGCCCGCCGGCGGCGCGACGGAGTGGTTCGCCGGGACGACGAGCCGGCCGCGGTGCGGTCCGTGGGTCAGCCGCGTCGCGTGCCCGGGGCCGGTGGCGTACCAGCGCCAGTCCGGGAGCTTGGCCGTCGCGGTGATCTCGCGTGGCGCGGACCAGGTGGCCCCCTCGTCGTCGCTGTACTGGGTGAACACGCGCCTGCCGTCCTCGGCCGGCACCTGGCCGCGCAGGATCTGCGTCTCGGTCGCGGTGCCCGCGTTGTAGGTCGTCAGCAGCACGATGCGGCCGCTCGCGGTGACGACGGGCGCGGGGTTGCCGGAGGTGTTCGGGCCGCTGTCCTGCACGACCCGCAGTGGCTGCCAGGTGCAGCCTCCGTCGGTCGAGCGCTTCACGACCGTGTCGATGTTCCCCGCGTCGCCGAGCCCGTCCGACCGGCCCTCGGCGAACGCCAGCAGGTCACCCGACTTCGTGGTGATTACCGCCGGTATGCGGAACGCGCTGTAGCCCTCGGTTCCGGCCGTGTACGGCACGGAGACCTCGCACCCGGACCGTGCCGCCTGGGCCGTCGCCGCCTGGGCCGGTGTCACGTCGGCGGCCACGGCCGCGAGCAGGGCCGTGACCCCTGCGGCGAACGCCGGACCGCCGCGCTTGTGCAGACGCATGCCTCTCCCCAATCTGGACGTAGGACGTCCTATGTCCGAGGAAAGCTAACGGTGCCCGCGAGGGGCGTCAAGGCTCCCGCCGGTGCTCGCGCGACGCCGGACTCCCGACGCCGCGGGTCCCGTCGAGCGCCCGAGGACGCCGCGCTCATGTGCGGACGAATTGCGCACCGTGGAGTCCGGTCGACGTTTTCCTCGATAGCGGATAAACGCCACGGCCGGCTGTTCGCATTCACGCCCTGCACTTCGGCCGAATATTGCTGGAAAGCGCAGAGCCGCGTGTCCGGTCTTCGCCGGAATATCGGATAGCCCCACCCGGGTTTCAAGCCGTGCTCGGAATCGTCGCCGGAGCAAGACGGTGCCGTGGACCGCGTGAAGAAGTTCCCGGCGCGGAAGAAGATGCTCTGCCCGATGCCGGGCATCAGCGTCGTCTGACACTCGACGGCGCCCGGGGCCGCGATCTGCGGTCCCGGGCCCTCTGGCGCGGCCCACCGGCATCCCGATGCGGACGGACCGTCAGGCGCGGCACGCCTCCGCGAACTCTGCGGCCGGTGCGCCGTCGCCGAGCGAGAGCACGGCGTTCAGCACGCGGTCCGCGGTCGCATCGGTGGCGACCCCGCCGATCGTCTCCCGGAACTTGGCGACGATCTCAGCGTTGCTCAGCGGCCGTTCGTCATGCCCGCGGTTGATCTGCTCACGGTGTCGGAGCACGCGCCCGTCGGCCAGTTCTATCTCGACCGCGCCGGAGTAGGCGGCCGGGAACGCGCTGTCCGAATCCTCCGATACCTGAACCTTCTCGGCCAGGGCCAGGATGTCGGCGTCGCGAAGGGCGTCGTCCTCGAGCTCGGCGAGCGTGAACCGGCCACGGGTCAGCGCCGCGGCGACGACATACGGCAGGCTGAACTTGGCGTCGTACTCGTCCCGCGGCGCACGCTTCGCCGCCATCGGCTCGCAGACGACCTTGCCCGGCACCGGGTGGATCGCACACCGGATTCGGGCGATCTTCGTTGCGCCGATCTCGGAGCGTACGGCGAGCGCGGCGTCGGCGAACGCGTGGATGAAGTGGCAGATGGGATACGGCTTGACCGCCGTGCGGACCAGCTCCCAGGTGTCACCGAGCCCCGCTCCCACTGCCTCGGGACGGACCTCGCGCCCGGCGAGATGCGTGTTGTACAGCCCGAAGCGACCCTCGTAGACCGCAGCCGGGCCGGTCCACCCGGCCGCGGCGAAGCTCGCCGCGGTGAGGCCGGACATCGCGGCCCAGCCCGGGTGCAGGCGCTTGGTCCAGGCCCCATCGGCCAGGAACTCGAGCAGCCCGGCGCTCATCGATCCGACCACTCCCTGCGCCGCGGCGAACCCGTCGGCGTCGAGCCCGGCGATCTTCCCGGCGGCCACTGCGGCGCCGAAGGCGCCGGCCACGGCCGTCGGATGGAAGCCGACATCGTGGAACCCGCCCGCGCCGCCGAGCCCGACCCGCGCCGAGACCTCGACGCCGAGGATGTACGCCAAGAGCAGGTCCGCGCCGGTGGCGCGCCGGCTCACCGCGGCGGACAGGGCCGCCGGTAGAGCGGCCGCGGACACGTGCGTTACGGCGGGGATGTGGGTGTCGTCGAAGTCCATGCCGTGGATGAGCACGCCGTTCAGCACCGCGGCGTCCCTGGCGGAGAGCCGGTCCCGCATGCCGAGCACCGGGTGGTCACCGCCGCCGAACGCCGCCAGGGCCTCCAGCGCGACGGCCGGGAACCGGTAGGCGGTCGAGGCGAATGCCAGCCCCACGGCGTCGAGGACGAGGTGGCGCGCACGCTCCCGTACGGCCGCGGGCACGTCGGACAGGTCGGCACCGGCGGCGAACTCGCCCACCTGCCGAGCGAGAGCGGTACGGACAGAACTGATCGTCATCGGTAAGCCTCCTGGTCGAGGACGGACGGGACGCCGGCCGCACGGGCGGGCCGGGACCGGCGGGAGGGGAAGCTCCGGGCTCGCCCGGCGATCCGGCACCGGCCCCGTCGGCGGTCACTGAGGACACCGTCCGGGTCACCGGGCCGGAACATCACCGGATGGTCGCCTTACCGGCGAGAAGCGACTTCGCCACGACGCCACGCAGGACGTCGTTCGTGCCCTCGCCGATGGACATGAGCGGTGCGTCCCGGTAGAGCCGCTCGACCTCGAACTCGGTCGAGTAGCCGTAACCCCCGTGGATCCGCATCGCATCGGTCGCGCAGGCGAGCGCCTGCTCGGAAGCGAAGATCTTCGCCATGCCGGACTCCGTGTCCATCCGGACGCCGTCATCCATCCGGGACGCCGCCCAGTACGTCATCAGCCGCGCGGCCTGCAGGCGCACGGCGATCTCCGCCAGCCGCTGCTGCACGGCCTGGAAGTCCCCGATGGCCCGGCCGAACGCGGTGCGCTTGCGGGCGTAACCTAGCGCCTCGTCGTACGCCCGCTGGGCGATGCCCACGCTGCGGGCGGCGATGTTGATCCGGCCGGTCTCCAGTGAGGACAGCGCCTGCTGCATCCCGCGCCCCTCGACGCCGCCGAGCAGCTGTGCGGCCGGCACCCGGACGTCGACCAGGACGACCTCGCAGGACTCGGGGCCCTTGTAGCCGAGCTTGCCGATGTCCCGGGTGACCTCCAGCCCGGGCGTCCCGGCCTCGACGAGCAGGATGCTCATCCCCCTGTGCGCGGGAGCGGCCGTGGGGTCGGTCTTCACCAGTACCGGCAACGGGTCGGCGTGCCTGGCATTGGTGATCCACATCTTGGTCCCGTTGATGACGTACTCGTCGCCCTCGCGGCGCGCGGTGGCCCGGATCCCCTGCAGGTCCGTGCCCGCACCCGGCTCGGTCAGCGCGATTCCGGTGCGCCGTTCTCCGGTGGCCAGTTCCGGCAGGTACTTGGCCTTCTGCTCCTCGGTGCCGTGCTTGGCGAGCATGAAACACGAGACGGAATGGCTGCCCAGGATGCCGGCGACGCCCATCCAGCCCCGCGAGATCTCCTCGAAGGTCAGCGCGAACGACACGGTGTCCGCGGCGATCCCGCCGTACTCCTCCGGTACGGCCAGCCCGAACAGACCGAGCTGCCTCATGCCCTCGACGATCTCCGTGGGATACCGCCCGGAGTGTTCCCAGTCGCGCGCGACCGGCACGATCTCCCTGTCGACGAAGTCCCGGAGCGTGTCCCGGAAGAGTCGCTGTCCATCGTTCAGCCGGAAGTCCACGTCAGCCCCTTCCCAGCACGCCGGCCTCACGCAGCGCGGCGATCTTGTCGTTGTCGTAGCCCAACGCGCGCAACACGCGGTCGGTGTCGGCCCCCATCGGCGGTGCGCCGCGGGTCGGTTCCCGGTCCGCTCCCGGCGGGCCCACCCGGACCGCGCTCCGCAGGCTGCGCACCGTCCCGAACGCCGGATGGGGCGTCTCGGCGATCAGCTCCCGCTCGAGCGTGTGCGGGTCGGTCATGGCGTCCGCGACGTCCTTGATCGGGGCGCACGGAATCGACGCCGCGTACAACGGCGCCAGCCAGTCCGCGACCGTCCGCGTGCGGAAGATCTCCTCCAGCAGCCGCAGAAGCGTGTCCCGATTCCGGTTGCGGTCGGCGAAGGTGGCGTAGCGCGGGTCGGCGGCCAGGTCCGGACGGCCGATCACCTCGGTGAGCCGGTGCCAGAACTTCTCTTTGGCGCACCCCACGACCAGCCACCCGTCGGCCGCCTCGAACGCCTGGAACGGAACGAGCGACGGGTGCGCGGAGTGCCGGGTCCTGGTGGGCTCGTACCCGGCCGTCAGATGCCAGGTGCCCGGGTAGGTCAGGAGGCTGATCGCGGTGTCGTAGAGCGACAGGTCGCAGTCCGTCCCGGCACCGTCGCGGCGGGCCGCGTGGACCGCGGCCAGCAGAGCGATCGCGGCGACGTACCCACCGCAGTAGTCCACCAGCGAGAGCCCCGTTTTCTGCGGTGCCCCGCCGGGCTCCCCGGTCAGCGACATCCACCCGCCGAGCGCCTGCAGGACGTAGTCGTAGCCGGGCTCCGCCGACCTCGGTCCGGTCATCCCGAACCCCGTCAGCGAGCAGCAGACGATCCTCGGGTTGACGTCCTTCAGATCGGCGTAGCGGATCCCGAGCTTCTCGGGGACGTCTCCGCGCAGGTTGGAGTACACGGCGTCGGAGGTCCGGACCAGGTCCTCGAACACTTCCCGGCCTTCGGGCGTGCGGATGTCCAGGGTGATCGAGGCCTTGTCCCGGTTGAAGGACTGGAAGAACAGCGAGTCGCCGTCCTCGTCGTAGGGCGGCACCGTCCGCCCGACGTCTCCGCCTGCCGACGGGTCCTCCACCTTGATGACCTCCGCGCCGAGTTCGGCCAGGTGCATCGAACCGAACGGGCCGGCTCCGTACTGCTCAAGGGAGACGATCCGCAGGTCCTCGAGCGGCCTCACGAGTTCTCCAGCGTCAGCGGCTCGGCGGCTTGCGGGAACAGCGACCTCGCGCGGTCGGCGTCGCGTTTGTGCACGTAGAAGGTGCGTTTGAAGGACAGCACCTCCACCGCGTCCTGGTTGAGCGTCCGGGTCCTGATCGAGACGATCCCGGCGTGCGGCCGCGAGCCGGACTCCCGCTTGGACAGCACGATCGACTCCGACCAGATCGTGTCGCCGGCGAAGACCGGGGCCGTCAGCTTCAGCTCGTCGAGACCGAGATTCGCGAAGGCGTTCTGGGTCGTGTCGGTGACCGACTGGCCGATCGCGATGGCGATGGTCAGCGACGAGACGACCAGCATCCGGCCGAACTCCGAGGACTGCCCCACCTGCGCGTTGAAGTGCGCCTGGTTGGTGTTCATCGTCAGGAGCGTGAACCAGGAGTTGTCCGTCTCGGTGACCGTGCGGCCCAGCGGATGCTGGTACACGTCTCCGATCTGGAAGTCCTCATAGAACCGTCCCTGCCAGCCGGCTTTCACAGCCACGCCGTTCACTCCCTCTGCGTTGGATTCGATGCCGAATATCGGCTGATCGGTGGTCATTCGCGCTCGATCTCCTCGAGACGCCGGTTGGTGGTCCGCTCGCCGAACAGCGCCATCACCAGGCCCATGAGCAGCGCGGCGACCGCCAGGTAGGTGTAGACCGCGGTCTGGCCCATCCCCGAGTACAGCCCGGCGACCAGGAATCCGCCGAGCACGCCCGCCAGGCGGCCCGATCCGTTCGCGATCCCGGAGCCGAGGCCGCGCAGGTGCAGCGGAAACACCTCGGCGATGTAGGTGTAGAGCGTCGCGACGCCGGTCTGCATCAGCATGGCCGCGCCGAAACCGCAGACGATGATCGCCACTGGGCTGTGGACGAGCCCGAACAGCAGCAGGAGCACCAGGACGACGATCTGGAACCCGAAGATCACTGTCTTGCGCTCGAACCGGTCGATGACCGGCAGCGCGAGAAGTGCGCCCGGCACGGCGGCGATGGCGAGGATCGAGGAGAACGTGAGGCTCTGCGCCGTGGTGTAGCCCCGCTCGACCAGCAGGGTCGGCACCCACGAGCTGAACCCGTAGAAGGACAGGATCAGGAACACGCACGCCAAGGCGGCGACAATCGTCTTGCGACGGGTGGTGCCGTGCAGGAGTTCGGTCAACCGCCCGGGAACGACCGGCCGGTCGATCACCGGCGGCGGCAGCGGCCGCCCGGTACGCGCTTCGGCCTGCGCCTCCATGACTGCGACCAGTTCCGCCTCCCGACGGTCATCGGTGCGGCCGTGCGCCGCGCGCCAGCGCACTGACTCGGGCAGGACGCGCAGCGCGAGTACGCCGCCGATCGCGCCCAGCGCGCCGACCGCGAAGATCCACCGCCATGCCCCGTGGCCCAGGGGGACGACGAGCCGAGCCACCCACGCCGCGATCGGCACGCCGGCGAGCCCGATGGCGAGCAGCAGCGCCTGATAACGGCCGCGCAGCGACCGCGGAAACATCTCGCTGACCCAGACCAGCAGCACGCCGGTCATCGCCTGCAGCCCGAATCCGGTGAGCACGCGCAGCACCCCGAGCATCAGCGGGCCGGTCGAGAACGCGCTGAGCATCGAGAACAGCGAGTAGAAGAACACGGCGCCGATGAGCAGGGGGCGCCGGCCGAGGCGGTCCGACAGCCGGCCGCCGGCGATCGCACCGAGGAACATCCCGACGAAGCCCGCCGAGGTGATCGCTCCCACGCCGCCGATCGACAGCTTCCACTCGCTGCGCAGCGCCGGGGCGGCGTAGGCGAACGAGTTGAGGTCGACGAGGTCGAAGATGAACAGGTAGCCGAGCAGCCATACCCAGCGGCGATGCATCGGCGTGGCGATCGGGATCCGATCGAGCCGGGCGGCGAGGTCGGTGTTCGCAGTGCTTGCCGGGTCCGGGGCGGCCGGGGAGCCGGCCGGATCGGTGCCGGTGTCGGTGCCGGTTTCGAGGTCGATGTCGGTCGGTCGAGACGGGCCTGTGGTCATGGCGTCCTCCCTCGGCGCGCTCCGGTGCGCGCTCGGCGGGCCCCACCCGCACCGGGCGGGGTGACCGGAGTGTTCGCGATGGGGACACGGTAAATGTCAGACGTTTTACTCGGCAAGACCTTGAGCGGATAGGCTTCGATCGGTTGGACCGCCTAGGCCGTCACGCCGGCGCGAAGGAGTACCGTGCGCGCCCGGTTCACCACCGGCCCGTCGACGAGCTTCCCGTCGACGACGGCGACCCCGCCCGCGGCGGCCGCCTCGACCACCGACCGAGCCCACCTGACCTGCTCCGGCGTCGGCGAGAGCGCGGCCGCGACCGGTCCCACCTGCGCCGGGTGGATGCACAACTTGGCGGTGAAACCCAGGGACAGGCCGTGGGCGCAGTCGGCGAGCAGGGCCGCCTCGTCCCGCACCGCCGTTGTCACTCCGTCGATCGGCGCACCCGCTCCGGCCGCCCGGGCACCGAGCACGAGGGCCGAGCGCGCGTGGCAGAGCGCGCCGCGGTCGTCCGGGTCGACCCCGAGCTCCGCCGCCAGATCCACGCTGCCGAACGCGGGCCGCACGACCCCGGGCACACCGCAGACCTCGACGGCGCGATGCACGCCGAGTGCGGTCTCGATCAGCGGTACGACGTGGGCGGACGGCCCCAGTGCGGACACGAGCGCAGTCACCTCGGCCGGGTCCTGCGCCTTCGGCAGCATTGCCGGAACGAGAGCCCCGCCGGAGGCTTGAGCGACGGCGGCCACCGCGCGGACGTCGGCCGCGTACCACTCGGTCCCGGGCGGATTGATCCGCACCATCGCGCTTCGCCCGGAGGAGGCCAGCCATTCGCACACGGCCTCCCGGGCGGCCGGCTTGGCCGTGGGCGCGACGGCGTCCTCCAGGTCGAGGACGACGAGGTCGGCTCCGGACGCCGCGGCCTTGGCGAAGCGGTCCGGACGGTCACCGGGAACGAACAGCAGGGTGCGCGCGGCGAGCACTGCGGTCCGCGCGTCGAGCGGGGTTGGATTCATACGTCCGACTTTTATACATGTGGCCGCGCTGGTCTACCCGTACCGCCGGTAGGATGCAAGCAACCGAAGGGGAGCGTGATCACATGGCCCCGACCCCGGACCAACGAGGCGCCGCCGCGCTTCCGGCGACCGGGCCCGGCGGCGACCGCGGCACGACGGACGACGACGGCGCGTACCACCGCGACGTCGCCGGCACCGGAACGCGCCGCCGCGGGACGCCGACCGCGCATCTGCGCGTCCAGAAGGTCCGGCCGGCCTACCGGCAGGTGGCCGACGAGCTCCGCTCGCAGATCATGCGGGGCATCCTCGAACCCGGCGTACGCCTTCCCGCGGAGGCCGAGCTGACCAGGATGTTCGGAGTCAGCCGGTCAACGGTCCGGGAGGCGCTGCGAGCGTTGACCAGCCAGCACCTGGTCGAGACGAGGCGAGGAGTCCAGGGCGGCTCGTTCGTCGCCGCCCCGGACCCGGCCAAGCTGGTCGAGGACGTCGGCGGCGCACTCGGCGTGCTGGTGGCGACCCCGCAACTGGGCATCGGCGACCTCCTCGAGGCCCGCCTCCTGCTCGAACCCGCCGCGGCCCGGCTGGCCGCCCAACGGGCCGACGAGGAGACCGTCGAGGCGTTGCGAGCCGCGGCCACGGCCCCCCGGGACTCCAACGATCCGAGCGGCTTCGTCTCCCACATGGACTTCCACACCCTGATCCTCATGGCCACGGGCAACCTGATGTTCACGATGATGGGTCAGCCGGTCAGCGACGTGCTGCGCACCCGGCTCGACCGCGCCGCCGTCGCCCAGGAGGAGTGGGACGGGGTCGATGCCTGCCACGCCACCATCGCCGAGCACATCAACCGTGGTGAGGCGGCCGAAGCCGAGGAGGCCATGCGCAACCACCTGCTCGACCTGCGGGAGCTCTACGGACACCCGGGCACCTGGCGCGGCGGCCCCGGCGCCTGAAGAGGAGACCCACCGAGGCGTTCGGCGCCGGCACTCAACCCCGAGCGGGGCCGTACGGTCAGAACAGGCTCAGTGGTTCGACCGGCGCGGGTTCGGGCAGCGGCTCGAGCTCCGGCACGCGTGCGCGTACCTCGTCGTGGAAGCGCCGGGCGAGTGCGGGCGCGTCGGCGTTGTCGGGGGTGTGCACGAACACCGTGGGGGAGCGGCCCTCGCGCAGCCAGCCCGCGACCGCGCCGACCCACTCCTGCCAGCCCTCGACCGTACGCTCCGTGGAGTCGCGGCCGAGGTAGCGGACGATCGGGCGGTCGGTGAGCGCGGCCGTCCTGCGGGGCACGCGCGGCTTCTTCAGCCACGCGTCCCGCTCGGCGTCGCTGGACGGCGGGCTCTGGAACAGCGTGACGGTGTCGAACGGCACCCACTCGGCGCCGGGGCCGGCCAGCACCCGCTCCAGGAGCCGGGCGGCCCGCGCGTCCTCGAAGAACGCCGGGTGGCGGACCTCGACCGCGGTGCGGTACGTCCGGGGGAGCCGGCGCAGGAAACCGGCCAGCACACCGGCGTCACCCGGCGCGAACGACCGGGGGAGCTGCACCCACAGGGCGTGGACCCGCGGCCCGAGCTGCTCGATCGCGGTCAGGAAGGCCCGCAGGTCCTCCTCGACGTCCCCGAGGCGGCGCTCGTGCGTGATCGCCTTGGGCAGCTTGACCACGAAGCGGAAGCCGGGATCGGTCTGCTCCGCCCAGGTCCGTACGGTCTCCCGCGACGGCGTCGCGTAGAACGTCGTGTTGCCCTCCACCGCGTTGCACCAGGTCGCGTACGACCGCAGCCGTTCCCGCGAGGAGGCGGGCACGAACCGGCCCTGCCACGACGCGTGCGTCCACATCGCGCATCCCACATGAAGCCGCATGAGAACGACGCTAGCGCCTGTCACACGGAGCCGAGGGCGTCGATGACGCTCAGCAGGTGGCGGCGGGCGGCGCGTTCGGCCGCCTCCGGAGCGCGGGCGCAGACCTCGTCGATGATGGCCAGGTGCTCGGCCAGGGAGACGTGCGGCCGTCCGGGGATGAGGGAGAGCCGGAACCGGTGGCGGACGTTCTGCGCGCGGAGCCGCTCCAGCACCCCGGCCGCGGTCGACTGGCCGCTGATCTGCCGGATCCGCCCGTGGAGCGTCTGGTTGAGCTCGGAGTAGCGCGTGACCTGGCCCTCCGACACGGCCGCGCGCATCGCGGCGCCGAGCGCGCGGAGCTCGGCGATCTGCTCGTCGGTGATGCGCTCGGCGGCCTTGGCCGCGCACAGGCCCTCGACCGCCATGCGGACCTCGGAGATCTCGATGGCCTCGTCGAGCGTGACGGCGCGGACGCGCGCGCCGCGGTTCTGGACACGCTCGACGATGCCCTCGTTGGCCAGGTCGAACAGCGCCGCGCGCACGCTTCCGCGGCTCGTGCCGAACCGCGCGGACAGGTCCGCCTCGACGAGGCGCTGCCCCGGCACGAACTCGCCGGCGAGGATCGCCTCACGGATCGCCGCCGACACGCCGTCGCTCGTGGCCGGAGCCGTGCCGGCGGGCGGGCGCGGTGTCGCGGTCACTGGTCCGGCGCCGGCTCTCCGGCGAGCTGGTCGAGCCAGGCGCGGCTCGCGTCGCTGATCCGCGCGGGCACGTCCAGCTCGCCGAGCAGCTGTGACGCGGCGCGCATCTCCTCGGCACGGCGCACCGCGTGGCGGTAGCTGCCGGTCTCCAGCCGTCCGGCGAACGTCTCGTCGGCGGAGGCGAGCTCCTCGGCGATGTGCTGCCGCATCCAGTCCTCGAGCCCGGCCTGCCGGGCGGCGTGCAGCGCCTCGACCGCCGCCGCGGCCATGCCCTTGAAGAACACGCTGCGCAGCAGCTTGCGGGTGGCCGCCTCCCCGGCGGGTCCGTCGAGCGTCGTGACCCGCGCGCCCACCGGGCCGAGCAGGCCGGCGTAGGCGCGCGCGGCCGGGCCGGACACCAGCATGGGCGTGAACAGCCCCTTGCCCGGCACGGGCGCCATGAGCGACACGTCGGCGAACGCGACGCCGGCCTCGGCGGCCAGCTCCCCGAGCCGGCGCTTGAGCGCGGGCGCGGCGGTGTTCAGGTCCGCCCACACGGCGCCCTCACCCACACCGGCCAGGCCCGCTCGCAGCGCGTCCTCGGCGGCCTTCGCGCTGTTCACACTGAGGATCAGGTCGGCGCCGCGAGCGGCGTCGGCCTCGTCCGAACACGAGATGAGGCCGTCCGACGGCAGCGGCAGCGGGTCGTAGGCGCGCACGCGGACGCCCGCGGCGGCCAGGTCCTGGGAGATCGCGCCGCCCGCCTCGCCGAGGCCCAGTACGGCGACGCACCCCGCGGCCGTCATCGGGCCTCCTCGCCCGCGACCCGGCGGCTGTTGGCGACCGTCATGACCTGGATCTCCTTCTCGGAGAATCCGTCTTCCAGCAGCGTGTCGGCCATGATCGCCAGGCCGTCCTCGACCGGCGGGTTGAACGGTTGTCCCAGGTCGCTGGAGAGCACCGAGTGCTCCGGCCCGACGGCCCGGATGTTGTCCAGCAGCCGTCGCCAGGTGACCTTGCCGGTGTGCGCGGTGGTGAAGCACCGTTCGAGGAGCGCACCGCGCTCGGCGAGCCGGCGCTGCACGTCCACGGGGAGACGCTGTGAGGTGAACTCCGGGTGCGTCACGACGACACAGCGTACGCCCGCGTCGAAGGCCGCGTCGGCGACGGCGACGATCTCCGCGGCGTTGAGATGCCCGGTGGCGAGGGTCATGCCGTGCTTGGCGGCGACGGTGAGCACGTCGCGTACTGCCTCGGTGACCGCGCCGTCGGCGCCGACCACGTCGACGGCCGGCGGCTCGATGCCGGCGGCTCGCAGGTCGTCCTGGAGCGCGGCCCACATCGGCGGCTTGGCGCCCGCCGGGTCCTGCGCCCGGCTGTCCCGCTGGTTGCGGCTGTCGACGGTCGGCATCCACACGACACGCGTGTCCAGGCGGCCGGCGATCTCCACCGCCGAGGGGTTCAGGCCGCCCACCGAGCCGTTCAGCGTGATGGCGCCCAGGGCGTGGACCTCGGGCACCACCTTGCGGACGACCTGGGCCCGTTCCGCGGTGGGTACGTAGTGGGACTTGAGCACGAAGCCCGCCATCCCCACGTCGGCGAACCGCCGCGCGAGGTCGATGTCGTCGATCCGGCGCTCCATCACGTCCGGGGCGACGTGGATGTGCGTGTCGTACGCGCCTTCGACGAGGGCGCGTGCCCGCGGGGACGGGGGCGAAGCGTTGGTCATGTTCGTCTCCGAATGTACAGCAATAATGTTGACAATCTAACTCTGTCAGGGCGGGCTCGCAATGCCGCCGCGGCGAAGACCCGGTCAGTCTGGCCAGAGATCTCGCAGTTCAATCGGGGTATTGAGGGGGAGGGTTCGCGACCGACCCCTTGACAGTCGCGGCCCGTCGCCCCACGATTGGCCACACGATTGTCAACAATTGGAGCTCGCTTGCGGCCTCCGGCGGGCTCCGGACTTGGTGCTCCATGACCTCGACCCCGCCCGCCCCCGCCCCAGCCCCCGCCCCCGCTCCCGACACCGCCCAGCGCCGAGCCGCCGTGATCGGCGGGGCGTTCGGCTTCTTCGTCGACATGTTCGACGTCTACCTGCCGACCATCGCGCTCGCCCCCGCCCTGTCCTACTTCGTGCCGTCCTCCGTTCCGCCGGGAACCAAGGCGATCATCACCGCGGCCGTCTTCGTCTCCACGCTGATCGGCCGCCCGCTCGGCTCGCTCATCTTCGGCCGGCTCGCCGACCGCGTCGGCCGGCGGCGGGTGACGCTGCTGTCGGTCGCGGGCTGCGCGGTCACCACCGGGATCATCGCCGCCCTGCCCGGTCACGCGCAGATCGGCCTGTGGGCCGTCGCCGCGATGATCCTCTTGCGGTTCGTCGACGGCGTCTTCCTCGGCGGCGAGTACACCGGCGCCATCCCGCTCGCCATGGAGATCGCCCCGCACGGGCGCCGTGGCCTGTACGGAAGCCTGGTCAGCATCGGATTCCCGCTGTCGTACTGCTCGATCTCGCTGCTCAGCTTCCTGATGTTGCACATCGCCCCGGCGGGCGGACCCGACTCGGCCTACGCCGAGTGGGGCTGGCGGGTCCCCTTCGCGGCCGGTGCGGTCCTCGGCGTGATCTTCCTCGTGTACTACTCACGTACGGTGCGCGAGTCGGCGGTCTGGCTCGCCTCCGCCCGGACGAAGAAGCGCGAGAACCCGCTCAAGACCGTCCTGTTCGGCTCCGCCCGGCGCAGCTTCTGGCAGGTGTTCGTCCTCATGGCCGGCGTCTGGTTCGCCTCCAACATGGCGTCCGGGCTGCTCCCCACGCTGCTCGGCTCCCAGACGACGCTGACCCCGACGCAGATCACCGGCACGCTGGTGCTCGCGCAGTTCGTGCACACCTTCTGCTTCCCGCTGATCGGCGCGCTGACGGACCGGATCGGGCGCCGCACGTTCTTCATCGCCTGCGGGGTGAGCGTCGGCGTCGTCTGCGCCGCCGCGTTCGCGTTCCTGGCGGAAGGGCCGTGGTCGGGCCTGCCGCTGGTGTTCGCCCTGACCCTGCTGGTGCGGCTCAGCGGCGCCAGCATGTTCGCGGTGACGCCGTCCTACATCTGCGAGCGGTTCCCGGCCGCGGTCCGCGGCAGCGGCTTCGGCATGGGCTACAGCCTTCCGCTGCTGGTGACGGCCGGTTACGCCTACTACCAGGACTGGCTGAAACACCTCATCCCCTACACGTACACGCCCGTCGTGCTGCTCGTCCTGGGCGGCGTCCTCATCCTGGCGGGCGCGTTGATCGGGCCCGAGACCCGGGACGTCGACTTCGACGCGAACGCCGAGCCGGCGGCCGCGCCGAGCGCCGTCTGAGACGCACACCGAGATGCGGGAGGATCCCATGACGACCAGAGAGCCGGCGCGCGGCGCCGAGATCGAGTCCCTCGACGCCGGCGACCACCCGCCGCGCGCCGAGGCGTACATGCGTCTCTACCCACAGGTCACCGGGGAGCTGTCATGAGGAAAGTGGTCGTCACCGACATCACGCGCACCGACCTGACGGTGGTCGACGATCTCGCCGGGTACGGGGTCGCCACCGTGCACGAGGCCCTGGGCCGGATCGGGTACCTGGGCACGGGCCTGCGCCCGATCCAGCGCGGCACGCGCATCGCCGGGAACGCGGTCACCGCGCTGTGCGCGCCCGGCGACAACCTGATGATCCACGCGGCGGTCGAGCAGTGCACGGCCGGCGACATCCTCGTGGTCACGACGACCTCGCCGTGCACCGACGGGATGTTCGGCGAACTGCTCGCCACGTCACTGCGCTCCCGCGGCGTGCGCGGGCTGGTCATCGAGGCGGGCGTCCGCGACGTCGCCGAACTGAACGCCATGGGCTTCCCCGTCTGGTCGGCCGCGGTGAGCGCCCAGGGCACGGTGAAGGCGACCGCCGGCGCGGTGAACGTGCCGGTCGTCGTGGGCGGCGGCCTGGTCCGCCCGGGCGACGTCATCCTGGCCGACGACGACGGCGTCCTATGCGTCCCCCGCGCCGACGCCACCGAGGGCGTACGGAAGGCCCGGGCCCGGACCGAGAAGGAGGAGGCCACCCGCGCGGCCCTGGCCGGCGGCCAACTCGGCCTCGACCGCTACGACCTCCGCACCCTCCTGCGCGAGCAGGGCGTGGAGTACGTCACCGCCGCCGAGTACACCGAGGGCTGACGCGGAGCGCCGGGAGGGCCGGTGCGCTCACGCCGCCGGCGCCGCCCGCACAGGCGGGCCGACCGCATAGGCTGAGGGTCGAGGTGCTTCCTACCGTTGTCCGGCATTCGGAGTGTATGCAGTGCGTCCTGGGCTGAGTAAGCGTCCACCTACCGCGCAGGCCGCGGTGCTGCAGGAGCTGCGGCGCGAGATCCTCAGCGGTGACCTGGTTCCGGGCAGCCAGATCATGCAGGACGAGATCGCCGAGCGCTACGGCGTGAGCCGGGTGCCCGTCCGTGACGCGCTGCGCACCTTGGAAGGCCAGGGGCTGGTCACCTACTCACCGCACCGTGGCTACCAGGTGACCCGGATCGACGTCGAGGAGCTCCAGCAGATCCAGGACATCCGGCAGATCCTCGAAAGCGAGGCCCTGCGGGAGGCCGTGGACAACATCTCGGCCGAGACCATCGCGGCGATGACCGCCGATCTGGACACCATGATCCGAGCGGAGAAGGAGGCGGACTGGAGCGAGTGGCTCGCCGCGCACCGGCGGTTCCACTTCGCGCTGTTCGAGATGTCGGGGCGCAAGCACCTGCTGCGCATCCTCAGCCAGATGTGGGACGTCTCCGACCTCTACCGCTCCTACTACATGAAGACGCGCCTGTCGGAGCTGCGCGACCGCCAGGAGCACCGGCGGCTCCTCAACGCCGCGCGTGACCACGACGTCGACGCGATGTTGGAGACGATGCACACCCACCGGACCGGCACGGTCGAGTCGATCCGCAGCACGGTCAGCGGGGGTACGCGGTCCGCAGAGTGAAGACCGCCTCCACCTCGACGCACGCACCTCCCGGCAACGACGCGACGCCGACCGCCGTACGCGCGTGCGCGCCATCGGTCCCGAAGACCTCGTGCAGCAGGTCCGACGCCCCGTCGATCACCCGCGGATGCTCGGTGAAGCCGGAGGCGGCGCGCACGTACCCGCGCAGGTGCAGGACCCCGTCGACGGCGTCGATCCCGACGGTGGACTCCAGCGCCGCGAGCAGGTTGATCGCCGCCGTACGCGCCTCGTCCCGCGCGGTCGCCACGTCGACGTCCTCGCCGACCACACCGGTCACGCGGCCGGCGTCCGGCCGGCGCGCCGTGTGGCCCGAGACCCAGGCCTGCCGGCCCTCCACGCGGACCGGCGTGTAGGCGCCGAGGGCACGCGCCGGGGGCGGCAGGTCGATGCCCAGGCTCACGGCCCGTTCGCGCGGGGTCACGACGGCTGCTCGCTGAGTGCGGCCGCGAGCTCGGCGATGGCGTTCCGGCGGTGCAGATCCAGGAGTTCGATCACTTTTTCGGTGTCCCCGGCGGTGGCGGCACGCAGAATCGCGCGGTGTTCTTTCTGTAGCCGTTCGCGATTTTCCTTACCGGCGAAATAGTGCGAGCGATACGGGGACGAGACATCCCACAGCTGATGAATCAGGCGTACGAGGCGTGCCTGTCCCGGCGAGTCGATGAGCATGAAGTGAAAATCACGGTTGGCGCGTGCGATGCCGCCGATATCATCGGCGGCGCCCGCCTCGTCGATCTTTTCGATCAGCTCGCGCATGACCGTCAGGTCCGCCTCGGTGAGCCGGCCGGCCGTGTGCCGGACGGCGGCGGACTCGAGAAGCTGCCGCAGCCGGTAGATCTCGACCAGGTCATCGATGTCGAGCGCGGTGACATAGTAGCCGCGCTGCGCCGTGTGGGTCAGGTGGCCTTCGCCCTCGAGGATGCGCAGTGCCTCGCGCACCGGGACGCGGCTGACGCCGAATTGCTCTGCCACCTCCTCCTGGAGAAGCTGCGTGCCCGGCGCGATCGCTCCGCTGATAATGGCGTCGCGCAGTTCTCGGAGAACGGCCTCCTGCGCGGTGGGTGGACGCACGAATGTCCGTTTCGGGAGTGACATCAACGTGCTCCAGGAGTCATCGGATTTTCTTCCATTGTATCGAGCCAGCGGAGAATATCATTGTCGTGCTCGCCGAGCCTTGGCGGCGGCAGCCGATACGCCGGAATCTCCCCGTCGAACCTGATCGGGTTCGCCGCCTGCGGCGCCCAGCCGCTCTCCGGTTCCCGCGCGACCGGGTCCAGCCCGAGCTCCTCGGCCAGCGCGAACGCCTGGGCCAGGTCGTTCACCGGTGTGGCGGGCACCCCGTTCGCCGCGCAGCGCGCGATGACCTCATCAGCGTCGAACGCCGACAGCAGCCCGGCCAGCGCCTCATCCAGCGCCCCGCGATTCGCCACCCGGTCCCGGTTGGTGGCGAACCGCGGGTCGGCGGCCAGGTCGTCCGCGTCGAAGGCATGGGCCAGCGCGCGGAACTGCACGTCATTGCCCACCGCGAGGGCCACCGGCCGGGTCGCGGTCCGCACGAGCTGGTACGGCGCGATGCTCGGATGGTCGTTGCCGAGCCGGCCGGGCACCTCACCGGTGCACAGAAAGGCCGAGGCCTGGTTCGCCAGGCTCGCGAGCAGCGACGAGAGCAGGTTGACCTCGACGTGCCGCCCGCGTCCGGTCCGCCGCCGCTCGTACAGCGCGGCCTGGATGCCGATGACCGCGTGCAGGCCGGTCAGCACGTCCACGAGTGCGACGCCGACCTTCGTCGGCTCCCCGTCGGCCGGCCCGGTGATGCTCATCAGCCCGCCGGCGGCCTGCACCGCGAAGTCGTAGCCGGAACGGTCGCGGCCCGCTCCGGATCCGTAGCCGGACACCGAGCAGTACACGACGCGGGGGTTGGGTCCCCGTACGGCCTCATACCCGAGGCCGAAGGAGTCCATCGTGCCGGGCCGGAAGTTCTCCACGACGACGTCGGCGCGTGAGGCCAGCGTCAGCGCCGCCGTCCGGCCGCGATCGGTTCGCAGGTCCAGGGCGACGCTGCGCTTGTTGCGGTTGGCCGCGAGGAAGTAGGTGCTCTGGTCTCCCCAGTACGGCGGTCCCCACTGCCGGGTGTCGTCGCCGGTGCCGGGTCGCTCCACCTTGATCACGTCGGCGCCGAGGTCGGCGAGGAACATCGTCGCGAGCGGGGCCGACAGCACGCGGGAGAAGTCGGCGACGAGCACGCCGTCCAGCGGGCCGGTCACTCGAACCACCTCGGCGACGTCGTCTTCGGGGGCAGCAACGCGGCTCGTGCGACGACCAGCCGTGGCCCCGGATCGGAGAGCGCCTCGGCGAGTGCGCCCGCCAGCGCCTCACCGACCCCGTCGACGACGGTCGCGGGGACGCCGAACGCCTCGCCCAGCCGTTCCCACTCCGGGTTGCGCAGGTCGGTGCCGCGGATCGGGTCGCCGGCGACCTCCTGGTCGTACCGGAGCATGCCGTAGCCGCCGTCGTCGAGGACCAGGACGGTGACCGGCAGGCGGCGTTCGGCCAGCGTCATGAACTCTCCCAGCGCGAACATCAGGCCACCGTCGCCCGAGATCACGAGGGTCGGCCGCCCGTCCGCGGCCGGTCCGACCGAGGCGGGCAGGGCGTAGCCGAGCGTGCCCCAGCCGACCGGGTACTGCAGCAGGCGTCCGCCCGCGACCCGTCCGTACCCGCCGTACCAGTAGCCGGGGATGGCCATGTCGCAGACGACCACCGTGTCCTCGCCGAGCGCGGACTCCACGCTCGCGAGGAACCGCATCGCCTCGGCGGTGCGCGGGTCGGCCGTCAGACGGCCGCGGGTCGCCTCGCGCAGTGCCCCCAGCCCCTCCGCGGCTCCCGGAGGTCTGGGCGTGAGGAGACCGAGCAGCTCGACCAGCACGGTGCGGACGTCGCCCAGTACGGCGACGTCCGGAGTGAGGTTCTTGGCGAGGTCCTCCTCGGCGCAGTTCACCACCGCCAGACGGCCGGGCAGCGGCATCCGCCAGTTCCTGGTCATCATGCCGTCGAAGCCGGTACCCAGGGCGAGCAGCAGGCCCGTCTTCTCGATGAGCTCGGCCACCTCGGGCTCGTGCGGCGGCAGGCCGACGTGCAGGGGGTGACCGGGCGGCATCGAGCCGCGCGCGGCGTACGTGGTGACCACCGGCGCGTCCAGGCGCTCGGCCAGCGCGACCAGCTCAGCCTCGGCGCCGGACTGCACGACGCCTCCGCCGGCCCAGATCACGGTGCCGACGCCTTCCTCCAGCAGCGCGGCCAGCCGGTCGACCTGCCCGAGGCCAGGGGGCCGGCGTGTCGGCGCGGAGACCTCGATCGGCGGCAGGGGCTCGGTGAGCACATTCGTCGGGATGTCGACGTAGACCGGCCCGCGCGGCCAGGACATGGCGGTCAGCACCGCGTCGCCGACCGCCGCACCGGCCTCCGCGGCGGTCCGCGGCCGGTACACCGCCTTGGCCAGGGGGGCGAAGATGCCGGCCTGGTCGCGTGACTCGTGCAGGATGCCCCGTACGGTCCCCGGCCGGCGCAGCGCCGTGGACACCTCGCTGGCGACCAGCACGACCGGCGAGCCGGCCGCGGCGGCCTCACCGAAGGCCCCCGCGGCGTTCGCCGCGCCGGGTCCCGTGGTCGTCAGGGCGACACCGAGCCCGCCGGTCGCGCGCGCCAGCCCGTCGGCCGCGTACACCGCGGTCTGCTCGTGCCGCACACCGACGATCTCCGGAGTGCCCGGTCCGGCGTCGCGCCAGAACGCGAGGTTGTGCACCCCGGGCAGGCCGAACGCCTTACGTACGCCCGCCCGCTCGAACGCCTCGAGTACACGCCGGGCGACTGATGCCTCCTCCATGGCGGCTCTCCTTTCAGGTTCGCGCGCCGGGGCGCAGGTAGACCGTCGTGGTGTGGGTGAAGAACTCGCGCGCCGCCCGCCCCTGCTCCTTCGGCCCCGACCCACTGTCCTTTACCCCGCCGAAGGGCACATGCGGATCGGCGCCGGCGGTCTCGGAGTTCACGTGCAGGACGCCTACGGCGCACTCGTCGACGGCGCGCATGGCCCGGCCGAGATCCTCGGTGAAGACCGACGCCGCGAGCCCGAACGGCGAGTCGTTGGCCAGTGCGAACGCCTCGTCGGCCGAGGTCGCGGTGACGGCCGACAGGACCGGCCCGAACACCTCCTCGCGCCATACGGCCGGGTCGGTGGAGGACAGGCGGAGCAGGGTCGGCGGTACGAACGCCGCGTCCGCGCGTTCGTCCGCGAAACGGCCACCGCCGGTGAGGACCTCGGCGCCGTCGGCCACCGCCCCGTCGATGCCGGCGAAGATCGAGTCGCGGGCGTCGAGCGAGGCCGCCGGGCCCATGTCGGTCTCCTCCAGGAGCGGGTCGCCGACGTTCAGCCCGTCGAGCCGGCGGCGGACGCGGGCGAGCAGGTCGTCCGAGACCGGCTTCTCGACGATCAGCCGCGACGTCGCCGTGCACTTCTGCCCGGTCGACCGCATGGCACCGAGCACGATCTGCTCGGCGGCCACGTCGAGGTCGGCGTCGGCGAGCACGACGGCCGCGTTCTTGCCGCCCATCTCGGTCTGCACGGGCTTGCGCAGTCCCGCGCAGGTCACCATGAGCTCCGTGCCGATCTCGGTGGAGCCGGTGAAGCTCACCGCGGCCACGCCGGGATGCCGGGCCAGGTACGACCCGGTCGATCCGGGGCCGAGCAGGAGTGAGAGCACGCCGGCGGGCAGTCCCGCCTCGACGAGGGCCTCGGCGAAGCGGTAGGCGAGGAGTGGGACGAGGCTCGCGGGCTTCCACACGACGCAGTTGCCGTGCACGAGCGCGGGGGCGATCTTCCATGCGGGGATGGCGATCGGGAAGTTCCACGGCGTGACGATCGCGACGACACCGAGCGGCTTGCGCACCACGAGGATCCGCTCCTCCCGGCGCGGCGACGCGTAGATCTCGCCGGCGTCCCGGTTGGCCTCATCGGCCTGGAACCGGAGGATCTCCGCCGCGCGGCGCACCTCCGCGATCCCCTCGGGCCGGGTCTTGCCCTCCTCGCGGGTCAACTCGGTGCCCACCGGCTCGGCACGGGCGTCGAGCAGGTCCGCGGCGCGGCGCAGCACGGCGGCCCGTTCGTGGATGGGCGTGCGCGCCCACGCGTGGGCCGCCGCGTTCGCCGCGGCGATCGCGTCCTCGGCGTCCTGGTCGCCGGCCGCCGAGAACTCGGCGACCACCTCGCCGGGGCGCGCCGGATTCACCGACGTACGGGCGGCTCCGCACCCGTCCCGCCACCGGCCGCCGACGAGGCTCTGCACCGCAGTCGTCATCTGAGCACCTTCCGTGGGGTCACGTATCATGTATACATAGTCCGTATTCTCCGATCAATCCTGGGAGGCACCGTGGGACGGACGCTGGTGACCGGTATCGGCTTGCTCGTGACGGGGGACGCGGCGCCACCGGTGCGCGACACGACGCTGGTGGTCGAGGACGGCGTGATCACCTCGGTCGGCGGCGACTGCCCGGCTCCCGACACGGTCGTCGACGCGAACGGGCTCACCGTCATCCCCGGCCTGGTGGACGGCCACGTGCATCCGACCGTGGGGGAGTGGACGCCGGCCCAGAACGCGGTCGGCTGGATCCACAACTACCTGCACGGCGGGACGACGACGATGGTCTCGGCCGGCGAGCTGCACGTCCCCGGTCTGCCGTTCGAGGACCTCACCCCCGACCTGGTCCTCGGCCTGGCACGGCTGTCGCGCGCCACTCTCGCGCGGACGCGGCCCTCGGGGGTGAAGGTCGAGGCGGGGACGCTGCTGCTGGTGCCGGGCATGACCGCCGCGCACTTCGACCAGATGGCCGAGGCCGGCATCCGGCAGCTCAAGTTCATCTTCTACGACTGGAACCGCCTCGACGACGGCGAGGCGGTCGAGTACATGCGCTGGGCGGCCGAGCGCGGCATGACCGTGAAGATGCACTCGGGCGGCGTCTCGCGCTCGGGCTCGAGCCGGGTCGCCGGCCGTGACGTGGTCGCCGCCGTACGGCCGGACGTGGTCGGGCACATCTCCGGCGGCCCGATCCCCATGCCCGACGAGGAGATTCGCGGTGTCATCGACGACCTGCCGGACGCCGGTTTCGAGGTGTGCAGCTCGATGAACTACCGGGCGACCATGGTCACGGTCGACCACCTGCGCGAGGCCGGCCGGCTCGACCGGCTCACCGTGGGCACCGACACGCCCGGCGGCACGGGCGTGATCCCCCGAGGCATGATGCGCAACATCTGTTTCCTCGCCTCGGTCTGCGGACTCGCGCCCGAACTCGCCGTCGCGGCGGCCACCGGCAACACCGCCGCCCGGCACGGCCTGCCCCAGGGCGTGCTCGCCCCCGGGCGCCCGGCCGATCTCGTCGTGCTGGGCCCGATCAAGGGTTCGCGCGGCACGGACGCGCTGGAGTGCTTCGCCCTCGGCGACCTGCCGGGCATCTCCGCGGTTCTCGTCGACGGTGTCCCGCTGGTCAGCGGGCGCAGCGAGCAGACTCCGCCGCCTCAGGCGAGCGCGGCGGTCACGGCGTACTGACCAGGTCCGCATCGTTCAGCGACGCCCGCGGCGTGCCCTGACGGCCAGGACCGCCAGGGCCGCCGCGGTCGCCGCGGCGGCGGCCACGTACCGCAGAGCGGCGGGCGAGGGCCGGCCGGGAAGCAGGGTGCGCAGGCTCACGGCGTCCGCGGCGGGGGGCGGCGGCGTGCCGCCCGTCACCTCGGCGCGCAGCCGCCCGGCGAACTCCTCCACGAGACGGCCGCTCACCTGCTCCAGCGCGCCTCGTCCGAACTGGGCGATCCGCCCGCTGATGTCGAGGTCGGTGACGACCTCGGCCATCGTCGTGCCGGACTCCTCGCGGGCGGTCAGCGTGATCACCGCCGTGGCGTCGCCCTGGCCGCGGACGTCGCGCGCCCGGCCCTCCACCACCATCCGCCGCCCCGCGTCGTCGCGCTCCAGCACGCGGGCGGTGCCCCGGTACTCGACTCCGATCGGGCCGACTCTCACCTTGACCGCGCCGGTGAACTCCCCGCCGCCGGACGGCTCGTCGAGACGGGCTCCGGGCATGCAGGGAGCCAGGCGTGGAATGTCGGTGAGCACCTCCCAGGCGGTGTCGATGCTCGTGGGTACCTGGAACGCGTTCCGCAGCCGCACCGGTGTCTCCCTCTCAGCGGTAGGCGGGGATCCCGGTGATGGCCTCACCGAGAACGAGGGTGTGGATCTCGCTGGTGCCCTCGTAGGTCAGCACCGACTCCAGATTCGCGGCGTGCCGCATGACGGGGTACTCCAGCGTGACGCCGTTGGCGCCCAGGATGGTGCGGGCCTCGCGGGCGATCGTCAGCGCCGCGCGGACGTTGTTCAGCTTCCCGGCGCTGACCAGCTGCGGCGTCAGTTCGCCGGCGTCCTTCAACCGGCCGATCTGCAGGGCCAGCAGTGCTCCCTTGGTCAGCTCGAGGTACATGTCGGCGAGCTTGCGCTGGGTGAGCTGGAAGCCGGCGATCGGCCGGCCGAACTGGACCCGCGAGCCGGCGTAGTCGACGGCGGTTTCAAAGCAGGTACGGGCGGAGCCCATCGCGCCCCACAGGATCCCGTACCTCGCCTCGTTCAGGCACGACAGGGGCCCGCGCAGGCCGGTCACGCCCGGCAGGACCGCGTCGGCGGGCAGCCGCACCTCGTCCAGGAGCAGCTCGGAGGTGATCGAGGCGCGCAACGAGAGCTTGCGCTTCATCTCGCGGGTGGTGAAGCCGGGCGTGCCTGCGGGGACGAGGAATCCGCGGACGCGGTCCTCGGTGGCGGCCCACACGACGGCGACGTCCGCGATGCTCCCGTTCGTGATCCACATCTTGGCGCCGTTCAGCACCCAGTCGTCGCCGTCGCGGCGGGCGCGGGTGCGCATGCCGGCCGGGTCGCTGCCGTGGTCGGGCTCGGTCAGGCCGAAGCAGCCGACGACCTCACCGGTCGCCATCCGCGGCAGCCAGTGCTCGCGCTGCTCCTCCGAGCCGAACCGGTGGATCGCGGTCATCGCGAGGGAGCCCTGGACCGAAACGAAGCTGCGCAGCCCGCTGTCCACGGCCTCGAGTTCGAGGCAGGCGACGCCGTAGTCGACGGCGCTCATGCCGGCGCAGCCGTAGCCGTTCAGGTGCATGCCCAGCAGGCCGAGCCTGCCGAACTCCTGAGCCAGTTCGCGGGGGATCCTCCCTGCCTCGTACCACTTTTCGACATTGGGCAGGAGCTCCTTGGCGGCCAGGTCGCGTACCGCGTCGCGTACGGCGCGTTCGTCGGCGGTCAGCAGCCGGTCGAGGTCAAGCGGGCTGAGGGACTGCAACGAGCTGCTCGACATGTCTTCCCTTCGAGATCGGGCTCCGTTAGGGTCATGTATACATGATTCATGATACCTGCGGAGGTCGCGTGATCAGCAAGGGCGTCGGGCTCTTCCCCACCGAGCCCGTCGGGGTCATCCGGGACTACACACGGCTCGCCGAGACACTCGGCTACGACAACGTCTGGTTCGGCGACTCGCAGAACATCTGGCGCGAATCCTCGATCACGATGGGCGCCGCGGCCGTCGGCACCGAGCGGGTCGTGCTCGGCACCGGCGTCACCAACGCCGTGACCCGGCATCGATCCCTGCTCGCCTCGACCTGGGCGACTCTGGCGGAGTACACGGGCGGACGCGTGGCGCTGGGCATCGGCACCGGCGACTCCTCGCTGCGGACGATGGGACTGTCGCCTCTCAAACTGGCCCAGCTCGAGGAGGCCGTCGACGAACTGCGCCGGCTGTTCCGCGGAGAGGCCGTGCGCGAACCCGACAGCGGCGCGGAGTTCCGCCTCGGCTACCTGCGCGAGCCGGTGCGCGTGCCGATCTACATCGCGGCGTCGGCGCCGAAGATCCTGGAGCTGGCCGGCCGGATCGCCGACGGGGTGATCGTCCTGGTCGGGACGGCCCGCGAGTTCGTCGAGGCCGCCCTGGCGACGATCGAGAAGGGCGCCCGCGCCTCCGGCCGCACCCTTGACGACCTGCACATCGTGCTGTGGACGCCGACGGCCATCGCCGACGACCCGGTGCGGGCCCGCGACCTCACCCGCGCACACGTGGCGCGGGTCTGCATCCGCCCGCTGCCCGCACAGGTGGACCCGTCGTTGCAGGAGGCGATCGACCGCATCCGGGAGACCTACGACTACTACCACCACATGGACACCGAGGCCGACCACGCCGACCTGGTGCCCGACGAGCTGGTGGATCTGTTCGCCATGGCCGGCACTCCCGACGAGTGCCGCGCACGTGTCGCCGACGTCGCCAAGCTGGGGATCGACCAGATGTCGATCGTCCCGTTCGTGCGGCCGGGGGAGAGCAGGACGGCGACCATCCGGGCGTTCGCCGAGATCGTCGACGGCCTGGAACCGCGGGGCTAGTCCCCATGGCGGACCCGTATCCACCTCCAGGGGCGCCCGTACCAGGTGCCCCTCCGCCGTTGCGGCGCACTGCCACGCAGCCGCCGGCGCACCGCGAATCATCGGAGGCCTCGGCCCGCACCCGTCATCGCGACTGGTCCTGGCCGGTGCTTCTCCTGGCGCTCCTCGGCCTGGTGGCCGCGGTGGCGGCCCGCCGTATCCCTGCACGAGCCATCCCCCGAAAGCTCACACCCTCCTGCCGCGGGCCGGCGGAGTGAGGAGAGACGCATGAACAGAACGTCGCGCAGGCCACGCCGCCTCGTCGCACTCGCGGTGGCCACCCTGGCCATGGCCACCGCCACCGCCTGTGGAGGCGGCGGTGACGAGTCCGAATCCGGCAACGTCAAGGTCCGGGTGTCCGCCACGGACGTCGACAAGCTGCCCTTCATGGCGGTCCTCCAGCTCGCGATCAACAAGGGCTGGTTCAAGCAGCAGGGACTCGACGTGTCGATCTACTCGGGCGGCGGCGGTGGCAACACGCTCCGCGTCGTCACGAGCGGCGACGCCGACATCGCCATCGCGGGCGGAGCCTCGGTCGTGCTGGCGTCGAGCAAGCCGGCCGCCAACCTGAAGGTCATCGCGCCGTGGTTCCAGGTGAACGACTTCTCCTGGATCACCGCCAAGAACGGCGCGACCATCAACGGAGCCTCCCTCGGCTACTCGACCGCCGGCTCCTCCACCGAGCTGGTGCTCAAGGCCATGCAGGCCAAAGCGCCACAGGACGGGATCAAGGGGGTGTCGGTCGGCGCGATGGGCGACAACTGGACCGCCGCCAAGTCCGGCAAGATCACCGCGGGCTGGGCGATGCACCCGTTCATCACCCAGAAGCAGAAGACCGACGGCGCCCGCGTTCTCGTCCAGGCCCGCGACCTCATCGGCGACTTCCCGGCGGACATGGTCGCGGTCAACACCGGTTTCGCCAAGAAGCACTCCGCGGCCGTCAGCAAGTTCCTGCAGGTCGCCGACCAGGCGCTGCAGAGTGTCGCCCAGCAGCCCGACGTCGCGGGCAAGGAGCTCGGGCCGCTCGTGGGCGTGGACGAGGCGACCATGACGGACGCGCTGAAGCAGACGCCGGAGACGGCGAAGGCGTACTCGCTGAAGGTCGACCCGGCCGCCCTGAAGAACCTGTCGGACATGATGCGGGGCGCCGGCCAGATCAAGGCGCCGGTCGACTGGCCGAAGGTCCTCGACCAGCGGTACCTGCCCGCGGCCGACCGCGCCGGAAATCTTTCCTAGGGAGGTCCCAGGATGGCTACCGCGGGACTGAGACTGGACGGCGTCACCGTACGGTTCGACGCGAACGGCGATGACGAGCCCGTCACCGCCGTCGACGGGATCACACACGAGATCGGCGAGCATCGGTTCGTCTCGATCGTCGGCCCGAGCGGCTGCGGCAAGTCGACGCTGCTCAATGTGGTGGCCGGCCTGCAACGACCCACCTCGGGCACGGTCGAGATCAACGGCGCGCGGGTCACCGGCCCGGACCGCCGCACCGGCATGGTGTTCCAGGAGGACTCGACGCTGCCCTGGAAGACGGTGACGGAGAACGTCGTCTTCGGGATGCGCGTCCTCGGCGTCCCCAAGGGAGAGCGGGCCGCCCGTGCCCGCGAGATGGTGGAGCTCGTCGGGCTGCAGGGGTTCGAGTCCGCCTACCCGTCAATGCTGTCCGGCGGCATGCGCCAGCGCGTCGCCCTCGCACGGACGCTCGCCCAGCGGCCCTCGGTGCTGCTGATGGACGAGCCGTTCGCGGCACTGGACCAGCAGACACGGCTGCTGCTGGGCGCCGAGGTGCGCCGCATCTGGGGCCAGACGCAGCAGACGGTCCTGTTCGTCACGCACGACATGTCCGAGGCGCTGCTGATGTCGCAGCAGGTGTGGGTCATGTCGTACCGGCCCGGCCGGATCATCGACGTGATCGACGTGGACCTGCCCGACGACCGCGACGCGGGCGTCGTGTCCACGCCGCGGTTCAACGACCTGCGCAACCGGATCTGGGAGTCGCTGCAGAAGGAAGCGATGCGCGGATTCATGGCGGAGTCGGCGTGACGGGCCGCGTACGCGAGGCCGTGCGGCCGGCGGCGGCCGAGACGGTGCCGCCGGCCGCGCGGAGGCGCACCGTGCGTTTGCCGGGGCCCGCCGGCGCCTGGTCGACGGCCGGCCTCGTGGTGCTCGCCGTGGTCGTGTGGATCGCCGGCTCGGCGGCGTCTCTGTGGTCCGAGGCGACGCTGCCCAAACCGGGTTCGGTATGGACCGCGTTCACCGCGGCCGTGCGCACCGGCCAGTTCTGGGCGGACTGCGGAAGCACCGTCTGGGAGGTCGGCATGGCCTTCGCCGGCGGCGCCGTCCTGGGACTGGTCGTCGGCATCGTGTTCTGGAAGGCGCCGATCGCCGGGAAGATCTTCGAGCCGTACCTGGTGTCGTTCTACGCGGTCCCGATGGTGCTGTTCTACCCGGTCATGATCGTCCTCGTCGGCATCAACCAGTGGCCGGTGGTGATCCTCTCGACGGCCATGGCGTTCATCCCCATGGCGCTCAACACGTGGGTGGGGCTGCGCGGCATCCGGCCGGTCCACCTCAAGCTGGCCCGTTCCCTCGGCTGCGGCCGGCGCCAGACGCTGCTGCACATCGCGCTGCCCGCCGCCGCGCCGTTCCTGCTCGCCGGGCTCCGCCTCGCCGGCGTGTACGCGCTGATCGGCGCGATCGCGATGGAGTTCACCACGGCGTCCTCGGGGCTCGGCCACCGCATCCGCTACCTGTACGAGTCGTTCGACAACGCGACGATGGTGGCCTACATCCTCGTCGTCTTCGTGATCTCACTGGCGCTGACATCGGCGCTCGCGCTCCTCGAACGCGCCCTGCTCAAAGGGAGGTCCGGCTCATGACGACCCTGTCCCCGGCACGGAGGGCGTCCGCGCCGCCGGCCGTGGCGATCGGCTCGGTGCTCGTGCTCCTGGCCGCCGCCGTCCTCTGGTGGCTGCTGTCGAGGCTGACCTTCGCGATCCCCACGCCGGCGGCCAGCGTACGGGCGCTCGTGCACTCCTTCGGCGACCCCGACTACCTGGACGACCTGCGGGTCACCGGCATCGCGGCGCTGTCGGCCTTCGCCATCGGCACGATCGTCGGCGGCCTCATCGGGATCGGCCTGGGGCTGTCGCGCCGCGCCCGCACGTTCTTCGAACCGATGGTCATCGGGCTCAACGGCCTGCCGAAGATCGTGCTGTACCCGATGCTGCTGCCGGTATTCCACCTCGGCTACGGCTCCAAGATGGTCATGGGCGTGCTGTTCGCGCTCTTCCCCGTGCTGATCAACGTGGAGGCCGGCGTACGGGAGATCCCGCCGATCTACGGCAAGCTGGCCCGGTCGCTCCAGGCCTCCCGCCGGCAGTACGCGACCATGATCCTCCTGCCCGCCATCCGCAGGCCGCTGCTCACCGGCGTCCGGCTGGCGGTCTCGCTGGCGATGGTGGGCGTGGTGCTCTCGGAGTTCTTCGCCACCGACAAGGGGCTGGGGCGCGTGGTGCTCAGCGCGTACAGCGCCGGGGAGTACGCCACCATGATGGGCACGATCCTCCTGCTCCTCATCGTCTCCTTCGTGGTGTCCTTCGCCCTGTGGGAAGTCGAACGGCGGGTCAGGTGAGCGGCCATGTCGGCACCTCCGTCCCGCGCCGGGAGGACCGGCGTCTCCTGACCGGGCGCGGGCGGTACGTCGCGGACCTGGTCGACGTCACGACGCTGCACGCGGCGCTCGTGCGCTCCACCCAGGCGAGCGCGTCGATCCGGGTCGACGCGACGGCGGCGCGCGACCTGCCCGGCGTGCACCTGGTGCTCACCGGCGCCGACCTGGACGGGGTGCTCGGACCGATCGAGCCGCTGCACCGGCCGCACCCGGTCTTCGCCGAGGCGTTCGGGTTCCGCTGGACGCCGCGGCCGATCGACACTCTCGCGGTGGACCGGGTTCGCTACGTCGGCGAGCCGGTCGCGGTCGTCGTCGCCGACAGCCGCGCGCTCGCCGAGGACGCGATCGAGCTCGTGACCGTGGAGTACGAGCCGGGCCGTCCGGTCACGAGCATCGAGCAGGCGCTCGCCCCGGGTGCCCCACGGGTCCATCCGGACGTGTCGGGGAACGTCGCCGCGACGCTCGCCACCTCGTTCGGCGACGTGGAGGCGGCGCGTGAGCGGGCCGCGGTCGTGGTCCGCGAGACCTACCGGATGGGCCGGCACGGCGGCGTGCCGATCGAGTGCCGCGGCGTCCTGGCCCAGTGGGACCCGCTCGAAGGCCGGGTGCACGTGCGGACGTCCACGCAGGTTCCGCACGTCGTACGCGACGCGATCTGCGCCGCGACGGGCTGGCCGCGCTGGTCGGTACGGGTGACCGTGCCGGACGTCGGCGGCGGGTTCGGCCCGAAGGCGAACGTCTACCCGGAGGAGATCCTCGTCCCGTACCTGGCGCGGCGGCTCGGTCGCTCGGTCGCCTGGATCGAGGACCGCTCGGAGCACTTCGTCGCCACCGCGCAGGCGCGCGACCAGGTGCTCACCGCCGAGCTGGCGGTGGACGCCGACGGCTCGCTGCTGGCGCTGAGCGTCGACTTCGCCGCCGACCTCGGTGCGGGCAGCCTCTGGGTGGCCGGCATCGTCGCCAACACCGCGATCCATCTGCTGGGGCCCTACCGGCTGCCCGCCTACCGGGTCACCGGAAAGGCCGTCTACACCAACAAGACGACCGTCGCGCAGTACCGCGGCGCGGGCCGGCCGGAGGCGTGCTTCGCGCTCGAACGCAGCCTGGACGCCGCCGCCGACCGGCTCGGCATCGGCCGCGAGGAGATCCGGCGGCGAAACCTGCTCGGCGCCGTCGACCTGCCGTACGCCCGGCCGCTGCCGTACCGCGACGGTGTGCCGATCACCTATGACGGCGGCGACTACCGGAAGTGCCTGGACGCGTGCCTCGAACTGCTGCCGCGCGAGGCGGTCGCCGAGGCCGCCGCGCGGCACCCGGAACTCGCGGTCGGCCACGGCGTCGGCTGCTACATGGAGGCGACGGGCCGCGGTCCGCGCGAGTCGGCGCGGGTACGGCTGCTCAGCGACGGCCGGGTGGAGCTGTCCACCGGCGCCGCCTCCGCCGGGCAGTCGCACGAGACGACGCTCCCGCAGGCGGCGGCCGACGCGCTCGGGGTGAGCCTGGACCGCATCGTGTGGCATCCGTCGGACACGGACCGGCTGGCCGTCGGCGTCGGTACGTTCGCGAGCCGCACCGCCGTCGTCGCGGGCAACGCCGTGCGCGAGGTCTGCGTGCGGATGCGCGAACGCGCGGTGGTGCTCGCGGCCAAGATGCTCGGCCGTGACACCGCCGACCTGTCGTCCGGCCCGGAGGGGTTCACGGCCGTCTCGGGGGAGACGCTCACCTGGGAGCAGCTCGCGGGCGCGCTCGCCCTGGACGGGCGGCTGGCCGATGAGGGCGATCTGGACATCAGCGGCGTCTACGAGCCCTCGACCGTGACATGGACGATGGGGGCCCATGCCGCCATCGTCGGCGTCGAGCGCGCCACCGGACTGGTCCGGGTGCTGCGCTACGCCGTCGCGCACGAGGGCGGCGTGGAGATCAATCCCGCGGTCGTGGAGGGCCAGATCCGGGGCGGGGTCGCCCAGGGCATCGGGGGCGCCCTGCTGGAGTCCTTCCCGTACGGGCCGGACGGTCAGCCGCTGACCGCGACCTTCGCCGAGTACCTGCTGCCGGGCACCCTCGACGTCCCGCCGGTCGACATCGCCGCCCTGCACACCGACGCGACGCTCAACCCGCTGGGCGTCAAGGGCGTCGGGGAGAGCGGCACGATCGCGGTGTACGCGACGCTGGCGAGCGCGGTCGAGGACGCCGTACCGTCCCGGCGGACCGGCCTGACGGCGACGCCGCTGCGGCCGGCCGACGTCCATGCGATGTGCGGGGAGGACGCGCGGTGAAGCCGGCGCCGTTCCAGTACCGGCGTCCGCGGGACGTCGCCGAGGCCCTCGCCGACCTGCGTGCCGCCCCGGACGGCAAGCTGCTCGCGGGCGGCCAGAGCCTCCTCGCCGTGATGAACCTCCGGTTGTCGCGTCCGTCGCACCTGATCGACATCGGCCGGCTCGGCGAGCTGGACCGGATCTTCGACGACGAGGACTCGCTGATCGTGGGCGCGTTGTGCACCCACCGCAGGCTGGAGACCGACCCTCTCGTGCGGAGCCGTGCGCCGCTGCTGGCCGAGGCGGTCGGCCACGTCGGGCACATCTCGATCCGCAACCAGGGCACGGTCGGCGGGAGCGTCGCCCACGCGGACCCGGCCGCCGAACTCCCGGCGGCGCTCGTCGCGCTGGACGCCACGCTCTACGTCGACCGCCACGACCACCCGCGCCGTGAGGTCCCGGCGGAGGCGTTCTTCCTGTCCTTCTACACCACGGTTCTGGAGCCCGCCGAGATGCTGACGTGGATCCGCGTGCCGGCGCCGGAGCGCGGCACCACGTGGGGATTCGCGGAGATCGCGCGGCGGCGGGGCGACTTCGCGTCCGCCGGCGCGGCCGTCGTGCTGAGCCGCGAGGCGGACGTCGTACGACAGGCGCGGTGCGTGCTGTTCGGCGTGGCGGACCGTCCGATCCTTCTCGACACGGCCGGGCTGACGGGACGTTCGGTGACCGACGAGGCCGTCGAGGCCTACGCGGCGGACGCGACCCGTGACCTGGACCCGCCCGACGAGCCGGAACTGCGGCGGGCGCACGCACGGGTGTGCGTCACCCGCGCCCTGCGCGACGCCGCCCGGAGAGAGACATGAGCGAACGGAGTGAGCGGATCGACAACGCGCGCGTCCGGTCCTCTCCACCGGCGAAAGGAGGGGTCATGAGCGACGACCCGGACGGCGGTGTGCCGATCGACCTGGTGGTCAACGGCGTGACCCGCCGTGGTGCCGTGCCACCCCGTACGTCCCTCGCGGACTTCCTGCGCGACCATCTGGGCCTGACCGGCACGCACCTCGGCTGCGAGCACGGCGTGTGCGGCGCGTGCACCGTCCTGCTGGACGGCCGGAGCGTACGGTCGTGCCTGGTCCTGGCGGCCCAGGCGTCCGGCCGTTCGGTGCGGACCGTCGAAGGCCTGTCCGACGGCGATCCGCTGAACCCACTCCAGACCGCCCTGGCCGACCACCACGGCCTGCAGTGCGGCTTCTGCACCCCGGGGTTCCTCATGGTCGCGACGGAACTGCTCGCCGAGGGCCGTGACCTCGACGAGGACGAGGTACGCGAGCGTCTGTCGGGCAACGTGTGCCGGTGCACGGGTTACCAGGGGATCGTCGAGGCGGTACTCGAGGTCGCCCGGCGTGGCGCGCCCGGGCGTGACGACTCGGGCGTCCCTGGGCCACGCTGAGGGCGGCGACCCCGCGGAACCCGGCCCGGCGTCGGGCTCGCCGGCGTTCCGTGGCCGGGCCGGGTCAGCCCGGCACGACGGCCTCGGCCTCCACCGGGTTCTCGTGGCGGACGACGAGGTGGCCGTTCTCCAGGTTCACGTGGATGACGGCTCCGTCGTGGATGTCGCCGGTGAGCAGGGCGCGGCCGATGGGCGTCTCGACCTCGCGGGCGATGAAGCGGCGCAGCGGGCGGGCGCCGTACACCGGGTCGAACCCCTCGCGGGCGATGAAGGCGCGCGCCTCCGCGCTCACCTCCAGCATCGTGAGGCGTTCGGCGAGGCGCTCGCGCAGGTCGCCCAGCATCAGGTCCACGATCTGTTCGATCTCGGGCTGCGTCAGCGGTTTGAACAGCACGATGTCGTCGACCCGGTTGAGGAACTCCGGGCGGAAGTGTCCCCGCATCGCCGCCAGCACCGCCTCCCGCGTGTCCGGTTTGAGCTCGCCGTGGTCGGTGACACCCTCCAGCAGCAGCTCCGACCCGATGTTGGACGTCATGATCAGGATGGTGTTGCGGAAGTCGACCGTACGGCCCTGCGCGTCCGTCAGGCGGCCGTCGTCCAGGACCTGCAGCAGCGTGTTGAAGACGTCGGGGTGCGCCTTCTCGATCTCGTCGAGCAGCACGACCGAGTACGGCTTGCGGCGGACCGCCTCCGTCAGCTGGCCGCCCTCCTCGTACCCGATGTATCCGGGAGGCGCGCCGACCAGGCGGCTGACGGTGTGCCGCTCCTGGTACTCGCTCATGTCGAGACGCACCATGTTGTCCTCGGTGTCGAACAGCGCCTCGGCGAGCGCCTTGGCCAGCTCCGTCTTGCCGACGCCGGTCGGGCCGAGGAACACGAACGACCCGATCGGGCGCCGCGGGTCCTTGATGCCGGAGCGGGCGCGGATGATGGCGTCGGAGACGAGCCGCACGGCCTCGTCCTGGCCGATGACGCGCTCGTGGAGGATGTCCTCGAGCCGCAGCAGCTTCTCGCGTTCGCCCTCCTTGAGGCGGCTGACCGGGATGCCGGTCCAGCGGGCGACGATCGCGGCGATCTCGTCCTCGGTCACGACCTCGCGCAACAGCCGGTGCTCGCCCTGCTTGGCGAGCAGCCGCTCCTCTTCCGACCGCAGGCGGCGTTCGAGGTCCGGCAGCACGCCGTGGCGCAGCTCCGCGGCCCGGTTCAGGTCGTACTCGCGTTCGGCCTGGTCGGCGTCGCGGCGCACCTGCTCGATCTCCTGCCGCAGGTCCTGCAGGCGCCGCAGCGTGTGGCGCTCGGCCTCCCACTGCGCCCGCATCGCCTCCGCCTCCGACCGCAGCCCGTCCAGGTCGAGGCGCAGGTCCTCCAGCCGGGCGCGGCTCGCCGGATCCTCCTCCTTCTCCAGGGCCGCCGCCTCGATCTCCATCCGGGTGACGCGCCGGGTCAGCTCGTCCAGCTCGGCCGGCATGGAGTCGATCTCGGTACGGAGCTTGGCGCACGCCTCGTCCACCAGGTCGATGGCCTTGTCGGGCAGGAAGCGGTCGGAGATGTAGCGGTGACCGAGCACGACCGCGGCGACCAGCGCGGCATCCTGGATCTTCACGCCGTGGAAGACCTCCAGCCGCTCGCGCAGCCCGCGCAGGATGGAGATGGCGTCCTCCACGGAGGGTTCGTCCACCATGACCGGCTGGAACCGGCGCTCCAGCGCGGCGTCCTTCTCGATGTAGCGGCGGTACTCCTGCAGCGTCGTGGCGCCGATCATGTGCAGCTCACCGCGGGCGAGCATGGGCTTGAGCATGTTGCCCGCGTCCATGGACCCCTCGGTGGCGCCGGCGCCGACCACGTTGTGCAGCTCGTCCACGAACAGCAGGATCCGCCCCGCGGCGGCCTTGACCTCGTTCAGCACGGCCTGCATGCGTTCTTCGAACTCGCCCCGGTACTTCGCGCCCGCGACCAGGGCGCCCAGGTCCAGGTTGACCACGGTCCTGCCGCGCAGCCCCTCCGGCACGTCGCCGCGTTCGATGCGCTGCGCCAGGCCCTCGACGATCGCGGTCTTGCCGACGCCGGGATCGCCGACCAGCACGGGGTTGTTCTTGGTCTTGCGGGACAGGATCTGGATGACGCGGCGGATCTCGGTGTCACGTCCGATGACCGGGTCCAGCTTGCCCTCCCGCGCCTCGGCGACCAGGTCCCGCCCGTACTTCTCCAGCGCCTCGTACGCCGCCTCGGGGGTGGCGGAGGTGACCCGCTGGTTGCCCCGCACCGCGTTCACCGCCTCGGCGAACTTCTCCGGTGGCACCCCCGTGATCACGGCCTCGTCGATCAGCGCCATCAGCAGGTGCTCGACCGACACGTAGTCGTCCCTGAGCCTCCGCGCCTCCTCGAACGACTTCTCCAGCACCCGCCCGAGCCGGCGGGTGACGTGCACCTGCTCGGGGGTCGCTCCGGGACCGGCGACCCGGGGACGCCTGCCGAGCAGGCTCTCCATCTCGCTCCTCAGCAGGCCGGGGTCGACGTTGGCCTGTTCCAGCAGGCGTGACGCGAGACCGTCGGGCTGGTCGATCAACGCCACGGCCAGGTGCTCGGCGTCGACGTCGCTGTGTCCTTTCTCGACCGCGTGGGTCTGGGCGGCCTTCAGGGCCTGCTGTGACTTCTCGGTCAGCTTGTTGATGTCCATGTTCGGTCTCCCAGACGTCTCGAACGATGCTGCATGGCCGACTCCAGCGCGGCGATGCGGTCGAGCAGCTCACACACCAGGCCGATGGAGGCGTAGTTGAGGGGGAACGCGGAGCGCAGCCGGCGGATACGGCCGACCGCGGCGATCTGCGCGGGCATGAACCACAGCTCCCCGCAGGCGTCCTGCTCGGCCTCGATCAGGTCCAGGGCGACGAGCCGGCGGATCAGGTCGGGATGGGTGCCGCACAGCCGGGCGAAGGAGTCCAGGTCCAGGCGTAGTGGTCGCATCAGCGCGTAGGTCATCGCCGCTCCCGGGGATCGAAGGTGGACGCGGCGGCGAGCCGTTCGAACAGCCGCCGCTCCTCGTCGGTCGGCCGCGGAGGCACCACGATCTGGATCTCGGCGAACAGGTCACCGGCCGCGCCGCGCGGGTTCGGCAGCCCGCGCCCCCGCAGCCGCAGCCGCCGGCCCGACGAGCTTCCGGGCGGGACCTTGACCTTGGCGTCGCCGCCGGGAGTCTCCAGCGGTACGGTCGTGCCCAGCGCGGCCTCCCAGGGGGCGACCGGCAGCCGGAGGAAGATGTCGCGGCCCTCGACGCGGTAGCGCTCGTCGGGCCGGATGGAGACCACCAGGTACAGGTCGCCGGCCGGCCCGCCGTCCATCCCGCGGCCGCCCTGACCGGCCAGGCGGATTCGCTGCCCGTCGGTGACCCCGGCGGGGATGTTCACCTCCACCGTCCGGGTGCCCTCCGGCCCGGAGATCGTCAGTTTTCGGCGCGTGCCGTGGTAGGCCTCCACGACCGACAACTCGACCTGGGCCTCCTGGTCCGCGCCCGGCATCGGCCCCCAGCCGCCGCCGTACGGCGTCCGCCGGGCGCCCGCGCCGCGCCGGGCGAAGACGTCCCCGAACAGGTCCTCGAAGTCGACCCCGCCGAACCCCTCGAACCCGCCGCCGGCTCCGGTGCCGGTACGGGCCCGGCCGGCTCCGGCACGGGCGCGCGCCCAGGTCTCGGGATCGACGTCCTCGGGAACCCGGCGGAAGTCGGCGCCGAACGCGTCGTAGCGTTTGCGCTGCTCGGGGTCGGACAACACCGAGTACGCCTCGGAGGCGTCCTTGAACCGCTCCTCGGCCTCGGGGGACTTGTTGACGTCGGGGTGGTACTGCCGGGCGAGCTTGCGATAGGCGCGCTGGATCTCGTCCTGGCTCGCGGTCCGCGACACCCCCAGATCGGCATAGAAGTCACGAGGCGGGGCCATCGGACCGTCCCTTGGCGACCACCACCTGCGCCGGTCGCAGCTGCCGCGGTCCCTCGCCGTACCCCGGCAGCGCCACCCCGACCACGGTCCCTTCGGGCGCGTCGGTGCCGGCCAGGGTGCTCACCGCCTCGTGCCGGAACGGATCGAACGGCACGCCGACGTCGTCCTGGCGCGGGTAGCCGAGGCGCGCGATCACGTCGCGGGCCTGGTCGAGGACGGCACGGACGCCCTGGATGACGGCGCCGGGCTCGGCGTCGGCGTGTTCGAGGGCGCGTTCGAGGTTGTCCAGGACCGGCAGCCACTGCGCGGCCGTACGGGCGCGCTCGGCGTCGCGCTCCTCGTCCAGGGCGCGAACGGTGCGCTTGCGGTAGTTGTCCAGGTCCGCGAGCGCCCTCCGCCACCGGTCCTCCAGCTCCGCGACCTTCGCCGCGATGTCCTCCCCGGCCTCATCGGCGGCCGCGACCGGCTCGGCCGGGCCGCGACCGGCTCGATCGGCCGGTCCGGCCTCTTCGGCCGGCGCCTGGGTGGGCGGACCGGCGGGGTCCGGGGGCCAGGTGCGCGGCTCGCGCGGACGCCCGGTCTCGCCGCCGCCTGCCGTCTCACTCATCGGTGGTGAACTCCGCGTCGATCACGTCCTCGCCGCCGCCGGGCGGCGGCCGTCCCGGCCCACCGGGGCCTCCGGGACCGCCCGGTCCGCCAGGTTCCCCGGGCCCTCCGGGCCCGCCAGGTCCGCCCGGGCCGCCGGCGGCGCCGATGGCGGACAGACCGTGGTAGACCTGCTGGAGCTCGGTGGTCAGGGAACGGAGCCGGTCGATCGGCGCCTCTTCCTTGATCGCCTGGCGGGCGTCGTTGATGAGCATCTGCGCCCGTGCCCGTTCGTGCTCGGGCACCCGATCGCCGAACTCGCCCAGCCGCCGCTCCACCTGGTAGGCGACCGAGTCGAGGGTGTTGCGGGCGTCGATGGTCTCCTTGATCCGGGCGTCCTCGTTGCGGTGCGCCTCGGCGTCCCGGATCATCCGGTCGATCTCCGAGGGATCCAGATTGGTGCTCTCGCTGATCGTGATCGCCTGCTGGGCGCCGGTGTCCTTGTCCCGCGCCGAGACGTTCAAGATCCCGTTGGCGTCCACATCGAAGGTCACCTCGATCTGCGGCTCTCCCCGCGGAGCCGGACGGATGTTCTCCAGCCGGAACCGGCCCAGCGTCCGGTTGTCCGCCGCACGCTCGCGCTCGCCCTGCAGGACCACCACGTCCACCGCCGTCTGGTTGTCCTCGGCGGTGGAGAACGTCTCGCTGCGCCGCGCCGGGATCGTGGTGTTGCGGTCGATGGTCTTGGTCATCACCCCGCCCAGGGTCTCCAGGCCCAGCGACAGCGGTGTGACGTCGAGCAGCACGACGTCCTCGACCTCGCCCTTGAGCACCCCGGCCTGGATGGCCGCGCCGATCGCGACCACCTCGTCGGGGTTGACCGTCATGTTCGGCTCCTTGCCGCCGGTCAGCCGCCGTACCAGGGCCTGGACCGCCGGGATCCGCGTCGACCCGCCGACCAGGATCACCTCGTCGATGTCGTCGGCGGTGATCTTCGCGTCGCCCATCGCCTGCCGCATCGGGCCCTCGCACCGCGCCAGCTGATCCGCGATCAGCTGCTCGAACGTCGAGCGCATCAACGTGGTGTTCAGGTGCTTGGGACCGGAGGCGTCCGCGGTGACGAACGGCAGGTTGATCGTCGTCTGCGTCACCGAGGACAGCTCGACCTTCGCCTTCTCGGCCGCCTCGAACAGCCGCTGCAGCGCCTGCGGATCATCCCGCAGGTCGATCCCGGTGTCGCGCTTGAACTCATCCGCCAGGTGATCCACGATCCGGCGGTCGAAGTCGTCCCCGCCGAGGTGCCCGTCGCCGGAGGTGGCCCGGACCTCCACGACGCCGTCCCCGACGTCGAGGATGCTCACGTCGAAGGTCCCGCCGCCCAGGTCGAACACCAGGACCGTCTCGTTGCCCTTCTTGTCCAGCCCGTAGGCGAGCGCGGCGGCGGTCGGCTCGTTGATGATCCGCAGCACCTCCAGCCCCGCGATCCGCCCCGCGTCCCGGGTGGCGTGCCGCTGGGCGTCGTTGAAGTACGCCGGGACCGTGATGACCGCCTCGGTCACCCGTTCACCCAGGAACTTGCCCGCGTCATCGGCCAGCTTCCGCAGGATCAGGGCGGAGATCTCCTCCGGCGCGTACTGCTTGCCCCCCACCTGGAACCGCACCGCGCCGTCCGGCCCCGCGACGACGTCGAACGTCACCGCGGTCAGCTCACTGGCCACCTCGTCGAACCGCCGCCCGATGAACCGCTTGGCCGAATAGATCGTCCCCTTCGGGTTCAGGATCGCCTGACGGCGCGCCAGCTGTCCCACCAGCCGTTCGCCCTCGGGCGTGAACGCCACCACCGACGGCGTGGTCCGCGACCCCTCACTGTTCGGCACCACCGACGCATGGCCTTCCACCATCGCCGCGATCACCGAGTTCGTCGTCCCCAGATCGATCCCCGCCGCCTTCGGCATGACCCACCTCCGTACTGTCCGACCTGCCGCGGTTCGCGCACCGGACCGGGGGCTCGCCCGCTGCCGAGCCGCTCGGCTCCCGGGGCCGGGACGCCCGTCCCGCGGCCGGTCCTGACGTCGGCCCGTGTCTCCTCCATCGACACTCGCCGTCCGCGCGGCCCGGCGCATCCTCAACCTTGGTAGGGCTCGGACGAGGAAGCGGCGACGAGGCCCCGGCGAAGCCGTGATCCCGGTGGCCCTCTTCGTTTGCGCCGCGGAGGCCCGGGGGAGGGGCCGTTATAGCGGTCTGGGGACGCGGTCGTAATCCCAAGGAACGGGGCACCGGGATGACTCAGACGGGATATTCATCGTTCGACACCACGCTGCACAAGACGAACCGCATGCTGCGGCAGATCGAAGAGTCGTGCGGCTGGCCGAAGGAGCGCCGGAACCAGTCCTACGGCGCCCTGCGCGCGGTGCTGCACGCGGTTCGCGATCGCCTGACGGTCGACGAGACGGCGCACTTCGCCGCTCAGCTGCCACTGCTGGTCCGGGGCCTCTACTACGACGGGTGGCATCCGAGCGAGGTGCCCGTGAAGATGCACCGCGAGGACTTCCTCGACCACATTCGCCGTGAGATGCCGCCGTGCGAGGTGGAAGGCGGCACCGAGAAGCTCGTGAGCTCGGTGACACAGGCGCTGCGCCTCTACGTCACCGACGGAGAGTGGCAGGGCATCAAGGCCGAACTGCCCAAGGACCTGGCGGAGATGCTGCCCTGAGAGCGCCGGGCGGCTTAGGATTCCGCCACGGCCTGCGCGGCGCGGTGGCGCACTACCCGGATTAGGGATGTCGCGCCGGACCGCGGCGCATAGCGTCCCAGGCGTGGCGATCCGGCAGAGCGAGGGTCACTGACGAACCGCCGCAGGGAGCCGAACGCGCCGTCCCCGCCGCCGGGCGGGGAGGACGCACTTCGTACCGTGCAGGCCGGAGAGGCGCGAGCGTCCGCTCGCCGCGTCACCGGCGGTTCCGCTGAGTGGGCGCTGGGTGGGCATGGAATACTCCGAGTTCCTGCAGATCACGCAGAGCGAGGCCGGGGGCGACGCCGGGGAGGCCGAACGCGCCGCGCGGGCGGTCCTGACGACACTGGCCGAACGCCTCTCGCGCGAGAACGCCGATGCCCTGATCCCGCACCTCCCCGACGAGATCAGGCCCTGGCTGCGCACCGAGCGTTCCGCCGAGCGCTTCGCCGTCGCCGAGTTCCTCCGCCGCGTCGCCGAACGCGAGGGTGTGGACACCGAGTCGGCCGAACGTGACGTCCGCGCCGTCGCCGTCGCCCTCCGTGAGGCGGTCGGGAACGAGGACTACGCCGGCCTGGCGACCCGGCTCCCGCCGGACTACACGATGCTGCTGCCCCCGCCCTGAGCGACCGCCCGGAACCCATGTGCGGGTCCCGGGCGGTCGGTGACGCTCGGCAGAACCGTCACAGGCGCCGGCGGAGGAACTCCTTGCCCTGCTCCGCGCCCTTGCGGCTCTCGGCCTGGGCGCGGCGGAACAGGTCGGCCAGTTCGGAGTCGCCCGACCGGTCGGCGTCGGCGATGTAGGTCTCCAGCCGTAGCGCGTTCTTCAGGCACGTCTCGGTGAACCAGAGCAGGTTGTAGTCCTTGTCCTGGGTTCCGGTGATCTGCCCGGTCTCCTCGTTGCGCACAGTCATGAGCGCCCCCTGTCAGCTGTTCGCGTTCCGCCATCATCGGCGTACTGCTCCACTACCCGCCTTGACCTGGGCATAGTCGGGCGGGACTCGGCGGGCTTCAGCCCTCGCCGGGCGCTCCGTGCGGCGTTTCGCCGCCGGCCGGCAGCGGCGTGTGCGGGTAGTGCAGGTCGAACGCCGGCCGGTCGGACCGGATACGGGGGATCTCCTGGAAGTTGTGGCGCGGCGGCGGGGACGAGGTGGCCCACTCCAGCGAGTTGCCGTACCCCCAGGGGTCGTCGGCCATGATCTTCGGCGAGTTCCGGGCGGTCCAGTAGACGTTGTAGATGAACACCAGCGTGGACAGGCCGAGCAGGAACGCCCCCGCGCTGGACACGGCGTTCAGCGTCGCGAACGGGCTCCAGTAGTCGGGGACGCGCCGTTGCATGCCTTCCGCGCCGAGCCAGTGCTGGACGAGGAACGTCATGTGGAAGCCGATGAACAGCATCCAGAAGTGGATCTTGCCGAGCCGGTCGTTCAGCATCCGGCCCGTCATCTTCGGCCACCAGAAGTAGAACCCGGCGAACATGGCGAACACCACGGTGCCGAACAGCACGTAGTGGAAGTGCGCGACGACGAAGTAGCTGTCGGTGGCGTGGAAGTCGAGTGCGGGCGAGGCGAGGATCACGCCGGTCAGCCCGCCGAACAGGAAGGTCACGAGGAACCCGATCGCCCACAGCATCGGCGACTCGAACGTCAGGTGCCCGCGCCACATCGTGCCCGTCCAGTTGAAGAACTTCACCCCCGTCGGGATCGCGATCAGGAACGACATGAAGGAGAAGAAGGGCAGCAGCACCTGGCCGGTGGCGAACATGTGGTGCGCCCACACCGTGGCCGACAGGCCCGTGATCGCGACGGTCGCGCCGACCATGCCGACGTAGCCGAACAGCGGTTTGCGGGAGAACACCGGGATGATCTCGGTGACGATGCCGAAGAACGGCAGCGCGACGATGTAGACCTCGGGGTGGCCGAAGAACCAGAACAGGTGCTGCCAGATCATCGCCCCGTACGAGCTGGCGTCGTACACGTGCGCGCCGAGCTTGCGGTCGGCCTCCAGCACCAGCAGCGCCGCGGCCAGCACGGGGAAGGCAAGGAGCACCAGGATGCCGGTGAAGAGGATGTTCCACGTGAAGATCGGCATCCGGAACATCGTCATCCCCGGCGCGCGCATGGCGACGATGGTCGTCATGAAGTTGACCGAGGTCAGGATCGTGCCCAGGCCGGACAGCACCAAGCCCATGATCCACAGGTCTCCGCCGCCGCCGGGCGAGTGGACCGAGTCGCTGAGCGGTGTGTAGGCGGTCCAGCCGAAGCTCGCCGGGCCGTCCGGAACGAGCATCGACGCCACCACCATGATCCCGCCGAACAGGAACAGCCAGTAGCCGAGGGCGTTCATCCGGGGGAAGGCGACGTCGGGCGCCCCGATCTGCAGCGGCACCAGGAAGTTGGCGAACCCGCCGAACAGCGGCGTCGCGAACAGCAGCAGCATGAGCGTGCCGTGCATGGTGAACAGGGTGTTGTACCGGTTCGCGCCGACGAACTGCATTCCCGGCTCGGCGAGCTCGGCCCGGATGATCATGGCGAGCAGGCCGGCGATGAGGAAGAAGCCGAACGCCGTCGTCAGGTACAGGTAACCGATCACCTTGTGATCGGTCGTGGTGAGCACGGAGACGACGGCTCCGCCGCGGGCACGCGGGGGTCGCTCCGGAGCGGTCGGTGGTGTACGCCCCGTAAGTACCATGACGGTCTCCAGTGCCGTCCGGCATCGCCATCCCCAGCCGTTCCCGCTGCGTGCGGCGGCCAACCGCGTCACGTCCTCCCAGGCCGGGAGCGTCGTCGTGATCCGCGTCCGGGGCGGCTTGCCCAAGTTTTACCCCGCGCCCTTGAACCGGCGGAGCCGAAGAGGTCCGCTGGTAAGAGGACGTACATCACGCTCCGTGACTCGGCCCGGCACTCGCGGGCCGGGGGGAGGACGCCATGAACGATGGACGTCAGCGCAAGACCGACCGGCCGGCCCGCGCACTCGGCTGGGCCGGCCTGGGATTGGGAGCGGCCCAGCTCGCCGCGCCGAACGCCGTACGCCGCATCACCGGGGTGGACGACTCCGCGCCGGCCCACCTGCTGGTGCCGCTCGCGGGCGTACGCGAGCTGTGCCAGGCGGCCGTCCTGCTGGGCAGCCGCGTCCCGGGACCGTGGGTGTGGACGCGGGTGGCGGGCGACGCGGCCGACCTGGCCGTGCTCGGCCTCGCGGCGGCCCGCCGCCGGGGAGTGCGGCGCCGCCGGGCGGCGGTCGCCACGGCGGCGGTCGCGGGCATCGCGGCCGTCGACCTGGCCACCGCACTGCGCCGGGGCCGCCGCCCGTGGGACCGGGAGCTGCTACTGCACGCGGCGATCACGGTCCGGCGCCCGCGCGAGGAGGTGTACCGCTTCTGGCGCGACCTCGCGAACCTGCCCCGCTTCACGAGCCGTCTGGAGTCGGTGACGGTGATCGACGACCGCCACTCCCACTGGGCCGTCCGCGGTCCGTCCGGGCGCACGGTCGAGTGGGACGCGGAGATCGTCGAGGACCGGCCGGGCGAGGTCATCGCCTGGTGCTCCTCCCGGGGCACCGCGGTGACGAACAGCGGTGAGGTGCGCTTCGCCGACGCGCCGGGCCTCCAGGGGACCGAGGTGCGGATCCGGCTCCGCTACGAGCTGCCGTACGGCGCGGCCGGGGCGGCTCTCGCGCGGCCCTTGGGTGAGCACCCCGAGCGGCATGTACGCGACGACCTGCGGCGATTCAAGCAGATCATGGAGACCGGCGAGGTGCTGCGCGCGGAGGGCGGCCCGGAGGGCGTGGGGGCGATTCCCCGGCTCCGGCGGCGCCCGGCGCAGCCGGTGACGACAGGGGGGACGCCGTGAGAGCCAACTGCTGGATGGGCCGGGGCCACGTCGAGGTCCGGGACGTGCCGGATCCGCGGATCCTCAACTCCCGCGACGCGGTCGTCCGCATCACCTCCACGGCGATCTGCGGATCCGATCTCCACCTCTACGACGGCTACATCCCGACGATGAAGAAGGGCGACGTGCTCGGCCACGAGTTCATGGGGGAGGTGGTCGAGACGGGGCCGGACGTCACCGGCCTGCGGGCCGGCGACCGTGTCGTCGTGCCGTTCCCGATCGCCTGCGGTGCCTGCGACGCGTGTGAGCACGGCCTGTACTCGGTCTGTGAGAACTCCAACCCGAACGCCGGCATGGCGGAGAAGGTGATGGGCTACAGCCCGGCGGGCATCTTCGGCTACTCGCACATGCTGGGCGGCTTCGCGGGCGGGCAGGCGGAGTACGCGCGTGTGCCGTTCGCCGACGTCGGCCCGATCAAGATCGAGGACGACCTGCCGGACGAGCAGGTGCTCTTCCTGTCCGACATCTTCCCGACCGGCTGGATGGGCGCCGAGATGTGCGACATCACGCCGGGCGACGTCATCGCGGTCTGGGGCGCCGGGCCGGTCGGGCAGTTCGCCATCGCGTCGGCCTTCCTCATGGGCGCCGAGCGGGTGATCGCGATCGACCGCATCCCGTACCGGCTCGACAAGGCCGAGCGCGCGGGTGCCGAGGTCCTCGACTACGAGCGGACCGACGTCCTCGACGCTCTGCGCGACATGACGGCCGGCCGGGGGCCGGACGCGTGCATCGACGCGGTCGGCATCGAGGCGCACCACCCCGCCCCGCTGATGTACGGGTACGACCGGGCCAAGCAGGCGACCAGGACCGAGACCGACCGGCCGTTCGCGCTGCGGGAGGCGATCATGGCCTGCCGCAACGGGGGCGTCGTCTCGGTCGTCGGCGTCTACGGCGGCTTCGTGGACAAGTTCCCGATGGGCTCGCTGATGAACCGGTCGATCACCCTGCGGGGCGCCCAGTGTCACGTCCAGCGCTACCTGCGCCCGCTGCTGGAGCGGATCCGCGCCGGGGACATCGATCCCGGCTTCGTCATCAGCCACCGCATGCGGCTGGAGGACGCCCCGCACGGCTACGAGATCTTCCGGCAGAAGGAGGACGACTGCCTCAAGGTGGTCCTCACGCCGTAGCGCCCGTACCGGCGCACGGGAGGTACCGATCATGATCATCGATCTGGTGAACACGACGACCGGCAAGATCGAGGAGGCGCTCATCGCGGTACGCCACCGCGTGGGCGGCCCGGCGAGCGGCAAGGTGCTGACCCTCGTGATCGTCACCGACGAGGTGGGCCAGTACGACGCGCTGCGCTTCTCGGCCGAAGCGTCGCAGGACAGCCCCAGCCGGATCCTCGCCGTCATCCGGCGCGGCGGTGAGGAGCCGCGGCTGGACGCGGAGGTCCACGTCGGCGACACCGGCCCCGGCGAGACCGTCCTGATGCGGATGTACGGGTCGCTGGCCCAGCACGCCGAATCGGCCGTGCTGCCGCTGCTGCTGCCCGACACGCCGGTCATCACCTGGTGGCCCGGTGAGGCGCCGAGCCGTCCCGGCGACGAGCCTCTCGGCCACCTCGCCCAGCGTCGCGTCACCGACGTCACCGGCAACGCCGACCCCCTCGACGCGCTGACCCGGCTGGCGCTGGCCTACCGGCCCGGCGACACCGACCTGTCCTGGACGAGGCTCACGCCGTGGCGCTCTTTGCTGGCCAGCGGGCTGGACAAGCCGCACGGGGCCATCACCGGGATCGCGATCGAGGCCGCGTTCGGCAACCCCAGCGCCGTGCTCCTCGCCTCCTGGCTGTCCGAGCGGCTGGAGGCGCCGGCCGAGGTGGCCTGGTCCTGCGGCCCCGGCGTGACGTCGGTCGCGCTGGAGACGACGACCGGACGCATGTCCGTGACGCGCCCGGACGGGCGGGTGGCGACCCTCAGCCGGCCCGGCCAGCCCGAGCGGCAGGTGGGTCTGCACCGGCGGCCGAAGGCCGAGCTGATCGCCGAGGAGCTCCGCCGGCTCCAGCCCGACGAGATCTACCGCGAGGCACTCGTGGGCTGGGCGGAGAACGTCACGCTCCGCGTCCCCGCCGGCGTGCCCTAGAGGTACGGGCCAGGTGGGGTGATCCGCGGCCGGTGGCCGGTCGCGGCCACGGCGGCCGACGCCGGTCCGGTCGGGGTGGCGGGAGATAGAGTGAGGACGCGTCGACCGACACGGGCCTCCTGTCACGCGGTGAGACAGGCCCCCGCCCGCACCACGGAGCGATCGCCCCGGAGCCGCCCCCGCAGCCGAGGGAGAGATGTGGCGAGCCTGAGACTCGATGGTCTTGGCTGGCGGTCGCCTGGCGGATTCACGTGCTCGGTGGATATGACGGTCGAGTCCGGACAGATCGCGGTCGTGCTGACCGAGACGTCCGCCGCCGCCTCCCTGGCCGACGTCCTGCTCGGGCTGGCCATCCCCGACAAGGGCACCGTCTGGGCCGGCGATCGCGACGTCACCGGCCTGCCGCCCGGACGGCGCGGCGTCGCACTGGTCCCGGCGGGCGGCGGGCTGCTGCCGCACCTCACCGTCGAGCGCAACGTCCAGTACGCCGGCGGTGACGCGTCCCGCTGGATGCGCCGGTTACGGCTGGAGGGCATCGGGCGGTTGCGCCCGCACGAGATCTCCCCGGTGCAGCGCCTTCAGGTCGCGCTCGCCCGCGCGCTGTCCACCGAACCCGCCGCGGTCGTGTTCGAGGACCGCGCGAGGCACGTGCCCTGCCGCACGGCGGTCACCGAGGCGCGACGCCACGCCGCCGTGCTGGTCATCGCCGATTCGGAGACGCGCGGTGCCGCGTTCGACGAGGTCGTACGGCCCGAGGTGACGGCCGATGCGCCGTAGGGACGCCCTGCTGACACTCGCGCTGTGCACGCTGACCGGCTGCGGCGCCGGACGTGACGGGTTGCGGGTCGTCGGGGTCTGGAACGGCTGGGAGCTGGCCCGGTTCCGCGACGTGCTGACGGCGTTCTCCCGCCGGGGCCGGTGGAAGGTCAGCCTGCTCTCGGCGGGCAACGACCTCGACGCCCTGCTCGGCAACCAGGTCGCCCGCACCGCCGCGCCCGACGTCGCGCTCGTGCCGAAACCGCAGCTCGTGGCCGCCGCGCGGCGGCAGCTGGTGCCGCCACGGCCCGCGCCCGGCGCGCCGCCCGCGCCGGCCGGCTGGACCCGGCTGCTCACCTTCGACGGCCGGATCTACGGCTCCTGGTTCAAGGTCGCGCACAAGTCACTCGTGTGGTATCGGCCCGACATGCTCCGCGAGGTGCCGTCGGACTGGGACGAATGGCTCGCCCTGTGCGGCGAGCTGGCCGCCGCCGGCCGCCCGCCGCTGGCCATCGGCGCCGCCGACGGCTGGGTGCTCACCGACTGGTTCGAGAACGCCCTGCTCAGCATCGACCCCGGCACGTACCGGCGGCTGGCGACCGGAGCCGCGCTGTGGCGGCACCCGAGCGTCGAGGCGGCGCTGAGGAGGATCGGGGGGATGTGGAGCATCCCGGGGGTGTTCGCGGGCGGGCCCCGGCGGGCGCTGCTCACGCAGTACGACGGGGCGCTCATCGACGTGTTCGAGCACGGCTCGGCCCCCATGGTCTGCGGGGCGGACTTCTACTACCCGATCATCCGGCAGAACGGCTCTGCGCCCGCGCGCTGGTTCCGCTTCCCCAACCGCCGGGGCGAACACCGGCCGCTGCTGGCCGGGGGTGACGCCGCCGTGCTGCTGCGGCCCGCCAGTGAGGCCGGGCGCGCCCTCGTCGACTGGCTCGCCACACCGGAGGCCGCTCGCCCGTGGGCGGCCACGGGCGGGCTGCTCTCGCTCGATCCGCGGGTGAAGGACTACCCGGCCGACCAGGGCCTGCTCGCCGCCGAGCTGAGGAACGAAACCGCCGACGGCGTGACGTTCGACCTGTCCGACCAGCTCGGCGGGCGACTCGCCGGAAACGACGGCCGCGGCACCTGGCGGATCTTCCAGGAGTTCTTCGCCGCCGTCGCCGAACGCCCGTCCGCGCTGGACGCCGCCGTGAGCCGCGCGGTCGCCCGGCTCGACGGCACCTCACGGGGGACGGCGTGAGCGGCACGGGACTCATCCCTCGCGAGGACACCCGGGCGCCGGTGCGCGGACACCGGCCGCGGCCGTGGCGGCCGGTGCTCTACCTGCTCCCGGCCGCGCTGCTCGTCGGGGTGGTCCTGGTCCTGCCCCTCGTGTGGGCGGTGGTGGACAGCCTGCACGGCGGGCTGGGCAACTACGCCGGCGTCCTCCGCGACGGGCAGGTACGGCACGCGGTGCGCAACAGCCTCTTCTGGCTGATCCTGGCGCCGGTGATCTGCCTGTTCGGGCTCCTGCTGGCCTGGGCGATCAGCGCGCACCGCCGGATCGGGATCCTCGCCGCGCCGATCGCCGTGTCGGCGCTGGTGACCGGGCTGGCCTTCCGGCTCATCGCGCAGCCCGGCGACTTCCTGCTCGGGACGAACGGGATCTGGCTGCTGCTCGGCCTGGCATTCGCCTGGCAGTGGTCGGGCCTGGCGGTCGTCGTCTTCCGGTCCGGTCTGAACGCCATCCCGCCCGGCCTCGTACGGATGGCACGGGCCTTCGGGGTGAGCCGGGCCCGGCGGTTGCGCACGGTCATCGGGCCGGCGCTGTTCCCGGCCGGCGCGCTGGTGCTGATCATCGTCCTGGTGGCGGCGGCGCGGGTGTTCGACCTGATCCTGATCGCCGCGCCGGGCTCGGACCAGGCCGAGGTCGACGTGGTGGGCCTGCACTGGTGGCGGTTCCGCGACGACCTGGGACCGGGTGAGTCCGCGGCGCTGACCGTGATCCAGTTCGCGATCGCCGCGGTCGCCGCGCTGATCGGCCTGTGGGGGCTGAGCCGCGAGTGGCCGACGAACACGGCGGACGCCGAGCCCGCGGCCGGGCCCCGGAGGCGCCGGCGCGGGAGGGCCGTCGTCGTGCTGGCCGTCGCCGTGTGGGTGGTGCCGCTGGTCGTCCTGCTGCTGACGTCGCTGCACACACCGCGGGCGGCGGCGGGCGGCGGCTGGTGGTCCGGAGGGTTCGGGTTCGAGTCCTACCGGCAGGCGTTCCAGAGCGGCGGGCTGACCGGCGCGCTGGTCAACACGGGTGCGCGCTCGGTCTTCGCGGCGGTGCTGCTGCCGGTCGTGGCGGTGCCCGCCGCGTACGCGCTGGCCTGGGGCGGCCTGCCGCGGCGGGTGAACCACGCGCTGATCGCGGTCACCACGATGGTGGCCGTGGTCCCGCCGCAGACCGTCATCGTCGAGCTGGGCCGGGTGTTCGACCGGCTCCACCTGCTGGGGGCGCCGACCGCGCTGACGATCGTGCACACCGCCTTCGGCGTGCCGCTGGCGATGCTGCTGCTGCGCGGCGCGTTCGCCTCGGTGCCACGCGAGATCGTGCATGCCCGCCGGTACGACGCGGAGCCGGGCTCGCCGCTGTTCGCGGTGGTGCGCGAGACCCTTCCCGCACTGGTCACCGTCGCGGTGCTGGAGTTCGTCCTGGTGTGGAACGACTACGTGGTCGGGCTGCTGCTGGGTGGCCCGGAGGCGGGCCAGGTCACGTTCGTGCTGTCGGACCAGGCGCGGCAGTTCGTCACGTCGGAGAGCGTGATGGCGGCCGGCGCGGTCGTCGCGACGGTCATCCCGCTGGGCCTCGTCCTCGCCACGGGCAACTGGCTGGTGCGGGGCTTCACCTCCGGCGTACGGCCGGCGGCGTCGCGACCGGAGCTTCGGCAGCCGCCTCGCCGGCACGGGCGGGCGCCGTGATCGGGACGCCCGGCCGGATGCGGCGCCCGTTGAGGACCGGTTCCCGCCTGACCGGCAGTGCCGCGTTCGCGGGCGGCGTGGTGGCGTTCGTGCTGGACCTGACCGCGAACCAGCTCGGCGCGCTGGGTCAGTGGGTGCCGTGGACGCTCATGGTGGCCGGCGCTCCCACGGCGGTGACGCTGTGGGTGCTGGACAACCGGATGCCGCCCCCGCCGGAGCCGATCGAGCGGCGCAGCCTGACCGACCGCAGCCCTCTCGTCGGCCGCGACGAGGTCATCGACGAGACCGTGCGCAAGGCACGGGCGCACCGGTGCGTGCTGGTACGCGGCCCGCGTGGCATCGGCACCTCGGCCGTGGCCATCGAGGTGCTGCTGCGCCTGGTGGCCGAGCCCGGGCGGCGGCGCTGGGTCGACGCGTACGGCCAGAGTGAGCGTGAGGTGCGGCTCGCCGTGCTGCGCGAGCTCAACCTGCCGGTGAGCAATGCCGGCGTCGGCGCGATCGAGCTCATCGCCGGCCGGCTACAGGACAGTGGCCAGGCGCTCCTGATCGACAATGTCACCGATCCGGCCCAGGTGCGGTGGATCGCCCGCCCGATTTCGGGGGCGTACGTCATCATCGCGGGCGACGTCGGGCCGGACGACCTGCACGGCATCGCCGAGACGACCGTCGGCGGCCTCACCCCCGAAGACGGGCTGCGGCTGTTCTGCAACCCCTACGGCCTGACGCCGGCGTCCGGGCGGGGGCGGCCGTGGCGGCGGCTGTGGCACCGGGCGGTGCGCCGCCCACCGAACGCCATCGAGGAGCGGGTGGGCGCCGAACCCGGCCCGGCCGCCGAGCTGGCCCGCAGTTACCTGCTGCGCCCGCGCATCGTGAAGGAGGCCGGCCGGATCTTCGACGCGAACCCGGAACTCTCGGTCTCCGAGCTCCTGGACCTCCTGCGGTCGAGCGACCGGTCCCCGCTGTCGCAGCGGTTCCGCGACCTCTTCCGATCGCTGCTGGCCGGGGTGCCCAAGGAGGGACGGCGGCTGCTCACGCTGATGAGCGCGCTGCCGCACGCCCCGTACGAACGGGGCGCCCTCGCGGCCCTCACCGGCCGTCCCGTCGCGCGCGTCGACGCGTCCGTGGCCGACCTCGCCGCACGTGCCCTGGTGCACCGCGGCCCCGGCGGCGTACGGCTGACGGAGCAGGCGGGGACGCTGGGGCTGGACCTCGGGCGGCGGCGCCGCGCCCGCGCGGTCCGCCGGCTGTACGCCTACTACGCGGAACTGGCGGCCGACCACGCCGACCGCCTCGGCACCGAGCGCTACGCCGAGGCACGCGCCTGGTTCGCCTCCGCGGACGCCGTGCTGCGCAAGCTCGCCGACCGCGCCGAGCCGAGGGCCGAGATCGTGGAGATCGCCGATGCGCTCGAGGTCTGGTACGCCCGGGAGGGACGCACCTCCGAACGCGAGGCCGTCGCGTGGGCGCTCATCGAGTCCGAATCCGAACCGGCCGCCTCCGTCGGCCACCTGCGGCTGGCCGCCATGGCCCGTACGCGGGGCGACGCGGACGCCGCCCAGCGTCACCTGGACCTCGCGACCGGCCTCCGGCGCACGCGGGGGCTGCCGCAGTGGCACACCGAGGCGGCGCTGCAGAGCCTCGACCGCGGCGACCTCGCCGCCGCGCGCACCAACATCGAGGCGTGCATCGCCGCCCGACCGCCCGGTGACACGCGAGGCCGGATCGGGGATGAGATCAACCTGGGGGTCATCGCCACCCGGCAGGCCGACGACACGCCCGGCGGCGAACCACCGGACGCCTCCGACCGCCGTGCGGAACAGCTCGAACGCGCCTACTACCACTTCGTGCAGGCGCTCGACCTGGCCGAGGACGTCGGAGAGCTCGACGGGCAGGCGCACGCTCGCGAGATGATCGGCGTCGTCCTGGCCGGGCAGCAGAAGACCCGCGCCGCCCTTCGCGAATGGCGGGCGGCGGGCGAGCTGTGGGGCCGCATCGGCGACGAGGCCGGCCGCCTGCGCTGCGGCCGCCGCAGCGGCGCGCCCACCGGATGACCGCGCCCGGTCAGGCCGTTTCCGGGACGGATCCGCCGCCCGGCGGCCCGGTCACCAGAAGGCGGTGCAGGCGTCGCGGGGAAGGCTGGTCGGCCAGCGCGGGGTGTCGCCGCAGGCGCGGAACCTCCACCCCGGCGCCATCTCGTGCGCGCGGCTGCTGAAGGTGGCGCCGGTCGTGGTGAACGGGCCGCACTGGGTCCACGTCTTGCCGTCGTTGCGCGTCCAGTCCATCCAGACACGGTCGCCGTACCGGGCATGGGTGATCTGCGCCCAGACCATCTCCCGGCCGCCGATGCTCCGGGTGAGCAGCTGCACCGTGGCCGTGTGGTCGCGGCCGTGCACCTGGACGGGCGCGAGCGCCGCCTGGCCGTCCTGCCGGCCCGGCCAGGGCCAGTCCTTGCAGGCGGCGAACTGCTGTACGACCGGGACGGGCCGGGAGCGGGGCGCCAGCGACCACCCGACGATCACGCCGGCCCCGCCGAAGACCAGCGCCGTCACCGCGATCAGGACGGCGATGACCAGCCGGCCGCGGCGATCGACCCGGCGAAGCGGCACCCGGTCCCCGGCCGTCGCGGACGATTCCGGAGGGGGCGGGGCCGGGTCCTGGAGCGGCTCGGACAGCGGCGGGCAGTCGCCCTGCCGGTGACCGTCGCCGGTGAGGTGGTCCCAGAGCGGGCGCAGGCGCGCGGGCTCGTCCCCGGCCAGCCGTGACAACCGCTCGATGACCGACCATGGTGGGACGATTCGCCCGGACAGGTAGCGCGATATCGACGAGTCGCTGGCGTGGACGAGTTGTTCGAGCTCCTTGAGGCTCTTTCCGGTGCGTGCCCGCAGCGCCTGCAGTTCGGCGGCGAGCCGCGGTCCGGCGTCACAGTCCGCCGATGTCGACCGCTTCGGATCGGGTTCTTCCGCAGGCCGTTTCATCCCAACGAATCCCATCCGGTTCGCGCGCCCGAGCGTTGCGCCATGGGCTGCCGTCCTGGGACATTCCTCATCCCACGATGTGCGGTGTTAATCCCACCACATGCAACGCACATGTGGGGCGGAACGGGACCAATACCCGCATTGGTCACGCGGGGCGCGCGGCGGTTTCGTCAAGCGGCGTTGAGGGCTGCGCATTGTGGGCGTGATCTCGATTGCGTCCGCGTAAAGTCCCCGCGAGTGCACGCACCAGCGCGGGAAAGGCGCTACCGATGAGCAACCGTCATTCGTCCGGGTCTTGCCCTTTGGCCCGCATTGCCGCTCGCTCCGGACGGGGACTTTGAGGCAGGCCACAGCTCGGGCCGTGACCGGCTCCATGCGGGGCCTGCCCCTCACCGGCCGGGCGGCCGCGCATCTGACGCGGATCACCGGTCCGCTGCGGACCGACTCGCGGTTCCGCCGGTGTTTCGTGGCCGACCAGGTCAACACCGCCGGTACGACCGCGGCGACGGGGGCGCTGGCCTTCACCGTGCTCGGCATCGGCGGCGGGGCGCGCGGAATCGCCTTGGTGCTGCTGGCCACCATGACGGCGGGCATCCTCGCGGGCCCGATGGGCGGGGTGGTCGCCGACCGGTTTCCCCGCGCGCTGGTCATCTCCGTCGTCCAGGTCATCATCGGCCTGATCACGGTGGTCGAGGCCACGCTGATCTTCACCGGCCGGGCCGCGGTGTGGAACCTCGCGGCACTGGCCGGCGCGAACTCCGCCGCGGCGTCGTTCTCCGGACCCGCGCGCGTCGGCCTCATCCGCGCGGTCGTCGCCGAAGAACAGCTGAGCGAGGCGAACGCCCTCAGCCAGCTCGCCCGGCACATCGTCCTGACCGTCGGCCCGGCGATCGGCGGGACGCTCGTCGCGACGGCGGGCGCCGGCTACGGGGTGGGATGCAACGCCGTCTCCTTCTTCGCCTCCGGCGCGCTGATGGCGAGGATCCACGCCCCGCGCGCCGACCGGCAGCCGTCCACCATGCGCGCCGACCTGATCGAGGGCTGGACCACGATCCGTACCCGGCGCTGGATCTGGACCTGCCTCATCGGCGCCGGGATCATGATCCCGGCCTGGCACGTCGGCTACGGCATCCTCGGACCGCCGTACGCCGAGTCCTGCCTGGGCGGCGCGTGGGCGTGGGGGCTGATCGCCTCCAGCCTGGGCTGCGGCATGGCGCTGGGCGCGGCCGTCTCGCTCATCTGGCGCCCGCGCCGGGCGGGATGGACGAACTGCCTCGGGACGGCCGCACTGGCCCTGCCGGACCCGCTGATGGCGGTTGGGGCGCCCCTGGCGGCGGTGATGGCCGCGGTCGTCGTCGCCGCGTGCGGGCTGAGCATGTCGGTGGTGGCGTGGCGGACCGCGATCCAGCAGGACGTTCCCGCCGACCAGCAGGGCCGCGTCTCGGCGTTCGCCGACATCGCCGAGATCGGCCTGACCCCGGTCGGCTATCTCCTGGTCGCGCCGGTCACCGACGCGATCGGCATCCGCGCCACCCTGCTGATGTGCGGGATCATCGTCGCCGCCGCCAGCCTGGCGCCGCTGCTGAGCCGCGACGTACGGACGCTGACCCTCGTGACCGCGGGCCCGCCCGCCGTCGAGGAGCTGCCGGGCGACCCGGACCCGGACGGCGCCGCACCGGACCTGTCCCCGGCGCCGGTCGGCAAGCCGTCCCCCTGAGATCCGCGCGACGGACTTCCCGAGTGCCGGTCAACGAGGCGGCGCGCCCAGGGCCTCGCGAAGCTCGGCGAGCAGCGCGCCGTCCGGGTCGCGCGCCACCCGTTCGGCGGCGCGGTGCCCCTCCGCGCCGAGGCACCAGCGCCACCACCGGTCCAGCGCCTCCTCCGACATCTCCTCGGCGGTCAGCGCCGCAGGCCAGTGCCAGGCCCGTGCCTGCGCCGAGACCTTCGCGCCCCGCCACACCGGGTCGACCGCGAGCGCCGGCACCCCGCACCGCAGGGCGGTCACGAGGCCGTGCAGCCGGGTGGTGACGACGACGTCCAGGCGGCCGACCACCGACAACAGCTCATCGGGCGTGCCGAAGCAACGCCAGTCGTCGTGGTCCAGCCGCGTGTCCAGGACGAGACGGGCGCAGCCGAGCCGGGCCAGCCACGACGTCAGCCGCGCGTGCACCTCGTCGTGCCGGCGTTCCGCCCCGTACTCCTCCTGGCCGGGCGCCAGTACGACGCCGGCCACCGGCACCGCGGCGCAGGCGGGCAGCGCGGCCAGGTCCCGGTGGGGTGCCGCGTCCGGAGCGTCGCGGGCGAGCACCACGTCGAAGCCGGTCACCGCGGGGTCGCGGGGATCGATGACCGAGACCCCGACCGCGATCCGCCGGCACGCGGCGTACCGCTCGTGCAGCCGCCGGAGCTGCGGCCCGTGCAGCGGGCCGCAGACGAACACCACGTGGCTGTACGCCTCGGGAGCGGCGTCGTCGAGGGTCAGCTCGCCGGGCCGGAAGACCGGGCTCCACGCCACGTCGCACGGCACGTCGGCCAGCGCCGACCGTACCGCCTGGAGGCTGAGCACATCACCGGCGGTCGCCTCACCGTCCACGAAACTGAACCAACCCGCCAAAAGGACCCGCATGCGCGGTTACGTACCCTCCGCGCACGCCGTTCCACAGCCGGAGCGTGACCGCGTGACCGCGCCGCGTGGGGGTCAGAAGCCGGGGAAGACGCGGCGCAGGTCGTCCAGCGTGAGCCTGCCGCCGGTGAGCTTCACCTCGTCCGGGGTGTGCTCGGGAGCGTGCCGGCCGGTGACCAGGCGCAGCCACCACTCCGCCGGCGCGGTCAGCGACGCGTCCGGGTCGGCGGGGACGTCGGTCACCGTCACCTTCTCATCCAGCCGGACCCCGAACGAGCGCTCCGGGGAGGTCGTGGTCACCGCGATCGTCACCGGCCGGCCGTCGATCTCCTCCGCCTTGCCGAGAAATCCCATGAGCTGTGCCGCCTGGTCGAAGAGCAGGGGAGCGGCCTCCGGCGCGAGCGTCGCCGCCGGGTCGAAGGCCACCTTGACGTCCCACACGTGGTGGGCGACCTCGTTGAGCCGCAGCCCGGCGGCGAAGGCGAGGTCCACGGGCGCGGGCAGGAAGCCCAGGTCGATGCGGAGACTCTCTCTGGCCGGCGCGTCGATCGACTCGTAGCGGCGCACCAGCGTCTCGTCGGCGGTCAGGAAGGTCTCGGCGCGCTCCTCGCGCGACATGGCGTCCCACCGTGCCCACACGCGCTGGTTGAAGTCGCCGCCGGGATTGCCGGTGCCGTTCAGCGCGCCCTCCAGCGAGGCGAGGGCGATCTCCGCGCCGCTGCCCAGGTGGCTCAGCACCTGCGAGACGTCCCACTCGGCGGCCCCGGACGGCCGGGCGAGGTCGTCGGGGGTGAAACCGCGCACCATCGCCGCGAGGTCGTCGTGGCCGGTGCGCAGGGCGTGGATCATCTCGTCCGCTCGGTCGCTCATTCCGTGATTCTCCCGTGGGTTCGCTGCGACGGCCGCGTGCGGCGCGGCTCTGATCGAGAAGGTTAGACCGCCTCACGCGGGTCGCCCGCCATCGCCCCGTCCCTCCCGCTGCAACCCGGCGGTTCTGCATGGTGGCGGCACGAGACAGATCCCTTGGCCGGCGGTGGGCCCCCGCCGCCCACGTGTGGGCGGCGAGGAGTCGCTCGTCTCACGGCGAGATCCTCCACCGACGTCATCCCGTGACCCGGGCGGCGTTGGTGGACACCGCACTAACCGACGCTCACGGTCAGGTGCCGCGGGTTGCCGTCGCTCGCGGCACCGGAGACGTCCGGCTGCCCGTCCGGGCAGACGTCGTCGTACGGGAAGGCGTAGCCGATCGGGGTGTGGGCGTGCACGATCCGCGCCCAGTGGTTGGTGGTCGGGGCCTGGTAGAACCCCGACTCCGGCGTGCCGTTCGGCTGGTCGGCGCTGCTCAGGATGGTGCTGCGGTTGAACGCCGCCGCGATGCGCGCGAGCAGGCCCTTCTTGATGTCGGAGTCGGCCGGGTTGTTGGCGAACGGCCCGTCGTTGCAGGTGAAGATGTCCTTCGACGCCGGTCGCGCGAACGTGCTGCCGTCGTTGAACGTCAGCACGCCGCCGTTGACGCGTCCGGTGAAGACGCCGCGCCCGCCCTGGAGGTCCACCCTGAGGTCGGCCGTGGCGTACTTGTCCCATACCTGGCCGACGTAGCCGTCCCAGTACGAGGAGAAGGCGGCGGAGTCGCTCGCCATGAGGTCCTGCGGCGCGATGACCCGCAGGACACCGCCGCCGTTGCGGATGACGAGCCGGTCCCAGGGCGCGCCGTCGGCGTTCTTCTGCGCGACGAGGGCGTCGGCCACCGCGTCGACCGCTCCGGCGGGCGCGGGGGCGACCGTGTGCGTCGCGTCGCCGACGAGCTCGAGCCCGATCGGCAGCGCGGTCAGCAGGTCGACGTAGGAGATGTTGGCGAACAGCTGGGACGGGTTGAAGGTGAACTCGCAGAACGACCAGGTCCTGCCGTAGTTCGCGTCGGAGGGATTGGCGAACGCCGGCTCGACGAGCGCCGGCCCGGGGTTGACGTAGAAGTCGAGCTTGTCGTTCTTCACGAAGTAGATGCGCGCGGCGTACATCTGACTGAGCGTAAGGTTCGCCTCGCCGCCGGCGCCGACCGGGATCGAGCAGTCCACGGGCAGCGGGGTCTGCGGGCCCGACGGCGATTCGAGATGGTACGGCGTGCCGTCGGCGCGCAGCAGCATCGGCTTGTCGGTGCCCTGTTCGCGGCCGGTGATGTAGGCGTTGACGGGACTGGAGCCGTGGTTGGCGAGGGTGAGGGCGCACGTCGCGGCGGCCGCTGACGCGGGGCCGCCGAGCAGCCCGCGTCCGAGCGGGGCGGCGAGTGCGGCGGCGCCGGCGGCGGCGAGGAACGATCTGCGGGTGACCAACGGAACCTCCTGGCGGGGTCGGTCCGGTTGCCGTTGCCTTGACAGTCGTGTCATGACGACACGGTGGCGACTGTCAAGGTGCCCGATCTTGCCACATACTGTCAAGACTCTTTCCAGTTAATCCAGAAAAGGAGATGCGGACCGGAGCCGGTACGGGCCCCTCGCGGCGGATCTGTTCGTGCCGCGGTCCGCCGGGTAATCTCGGTGAAATTCCGTTTCAGCGGGCTGGGAGGAACTCCGATGGATCGCCCACGCCCACCGGCCGACACGAAGCTGCGACGTTCGGGCCGTGACACGGCCGCGTTAGCCGCCCGTCTCGCCCCGTGGCTGGCGACCGTGCTTCCCGCGGGGGCCGGCGACCTCGGCGTGACGCTGCTCGACGGTATCGACGCCAACGGCATGTCCTCGGAGACGCTGTCCCTGGAGGCCACCTGGACCGAGGGCGGCCGGCCCCGGTCCGGCCGTTACGTCGCACGCGTCGTCCCGGACCCCGAAGACGTCCCGGTCTTCCCCCGCTACTCCTTACGCGACCAGTACGACACCATGCGGCTGGTCGGTGAGCTGACCGACGTACCCGTTCCGCGCGTTCACCGGCTCGAACCCACGGGCGAGGTGATCGGCAGCCCGTTCTTCCTGATGGACCACGTCGACGGTGTCGTCCCCCGCGACGTGCTGCCCTACAACTTCGGCGACAACTGGCTCTACGACGCCGCGCCCGAGGACCGGCGCCGGCTGCAGGACCGTACGATCGAGACGATCGCCCGCCTGCACGCCATCCCGGGCGCCGGCTCGGCGTTCGCCTTCCTCGCCCGGAGCGCGGCGGGCGGCAGCACCCCGCTCGCGCGCGGCCTGGCGGACACCAGGGCCTGGTACGACTTCGCCGTGACCGGCCTGGGCCGGTCTCCGCTGGTCGAGCGCGGCCTGGCCTGGCTCGCGGCCACCGTGCCGCGGACCCGTGAGACGGTCCTGTGCTGGGGCGACGCGCGGATCGGCAACATCCTCTACCGCGACTTCACGCCCGCCGCCGTACTCGACTGGGAGATGGCCGCGCTCGGCCCGCGCGAACTCGACGTCTCCTGGCTGATCCTCGCCCACCGGGTCTTTGAGTCGATCACCACGGTGCTCGCGCTGCCGGGCATGCCGGACTTCCTCCGCGAGGAGGACGTGACGGCCGCGTACGAGAAGGCCGCCGGTGTCACCCTGGACGACCTGACCTGGTACCACGTGTACAACGGCGTGCGGTGGGCGATCGTGTTCATGCGGACCGGCGCCCGGCAGATCCACTTCGGCGAGGTCGAACGCCCGGCCGACATCGAGACCCTGCTCCACCATCGGCCGCTGCTCGTCGAACTGCTGGAAAAGGTGGGTGCGTAGCCATGGTCGGCCCGCTCGACGAGTACCCCATCCACCAGGCTCCGCTGCCGGTCACCTGGCCGGCCACCAGCGACCGCAACTTCTACGACCGCTGCTATCTCAACGCCCACGACCGTACGGGCGACATCTTCGTCGTCACCGGAATGGGCTGGTATCCCCACCTCGGCACCAAGGACGCCTTCGTGCTGCTCCGGCGCGGCGACACGCAGACGGCCGTGCACCTCGGCGACGCGATCGACGACGACCGGCTGAACCAGCGGGTCGGCGGCTACCGGATCGAGGTCCTCGAACCGCTCCGGCGGCTGCGCGCGGTCCTGGACGAGACCGAGGGCATCGCCTTCGACCTGACCTGGGAGGGATCGTTCGACGTCGTCCGGGAGCAGCCGCACCTCCTGCGCTCCGGAAGCCGCGTGACCCTCGACGCCCAGCGGTTCGCCCAGGTGGGCACCTGGTCCGGCACGATCGTCATCGACGGCGAGGAGATCGCGGTGACGCCGGACCGCTGGGTCGGCACGCGTGACCGCTCATGGGGGATCCGCCCGGTCGGCGAGCCCGAGCCGGCGGGCCGGCCGGCGGACCCGCCGTTCGAGGGCATGTGGTGGCTCTACCTGCCGCTGCGCTTCGACGACTTCGCGATCGTGCTCATCGTCCAGGAGGGCCCGGACGGCTTCCGCACCCTCAACGACTGCAACCGCGTGTGGGGCGACGGGCGGGTCGAACAGCTCGGCTGGCCGCAGGTGGCCATCTCCTACGCCTCCGGCACCCGGATCCCCACCGGCGCGGTGATCCGCTGCTCCGGAGCGTACGGCGATCCCGTCACGCTGGAGGTCGAGTCGCTGCTGCCGGTCGCGCTGCACCTCGGCGGTGGCTACGGCGGCGACTCCGACTGGTCCCACGGGGTGTGGAAGGGCCCGGGGTTCACCGAGCGGCGCACCTACGACCTGAGCTCCCCGGACGTCGCCGGCAAGATGATGTTCGGCATGGTCGACCACGTCGCGCGCGCCACCTGCGACGGCGCGACGGGCTACGGCCTGTTCGAGCACGGCGCGCTCGGCCGGCACGACCCGAGCGGCTTCACCGACTGGTTCACCGTCGCGCCGTGAGTCCGCGACCCGGCGCGACATCACGCCTTCCATTCAGTGAAAGAGCGTGACCGTCTCGAAATGGCGCTGGGTTTGACTGATCAGCATGCGTACAGAGGTCGCCATCATCGGGGCCGGTCCGGCCGGCCTGCTGCTCTCCCATCTGCTGGCCCACGAAGGCATCGACTCGGTGGTCATCGAGACCCGTACGCGCGAGTACGTGGAGGCCCGGATCCGGGCCGGCATTCTCGAGAGCTCGACCGTCGAACTGCTCGACGCCGTCGGGCTCGGGGCCCGTCTGCACGAGCAGGGCGACGAGCACCGCGGCATCTACCTGCGGTGGCCCGGGGAACGCCACCACCTCGACTTCGTCGACCTCGCCGGACGCAGCGTCTGGGTGTACGGGCAGACCGAGGTCACCAAGGACCTGGGCCGCGCGCGCGAGGCCGCGGGCCAGGAGTTCTGCTACGGCGTGAGCGACACCGCCGTGCACGACCTGACGACCGACCGTCCCTACGTCACGTTCCGGTCCGCGGACGGCCGCGACGTGCGCCTCGACGCGGACGTCATCGCCGGGTGCGACGGCTCCTTCGGCCCGAGCCGCACGGCGGTGCCCGACGGTGTGAAGAGGACGTGGGAGCGCACCTACCCGTACTCCTGGCTCGGCATCCTCGCCGACGTGGCGCCCTCGACGGACGAGCTCATCTACGCCTGGCACCCGAACGGCTTCGCGCTGCACTCGATGCGCTCGGAGACCGTCAGCCGGCTGTACCTGCAGGTGGCGCCGGGCGAGGACATCGCCGAGTGGTCCGACGACCGGATCTGGGACGAGCTCGCCGTACGGCTCGGGCACGGGCAGGACGGATGGGAGCTCACCCCTGGGCCGATCACCGACAAGAGCGTGCTGCCGATGCGCAGCTACGTCATGGAGCCGATGCGGTACGGGCGGCTGTTCCTGGCCGGCGACGCCGCGCACATCGTGCCGCCGACGGGAGCCAAGGGCCTGAACCTCGCCGTGGCGGACGTTGCCCTGCTGGCGCCGGCGCTGACGGCGCTGCTCCGCAAGAACAGCACGGCCCTGGCCGACGCCTACTCCGACACGGCGCTGCGGCGGGTCTGGCGGTGCACGCACTTCTCCTGGTGGATGACGACGATGCTGCACGCCAGCGGCGACCCCTTCGACGCCCAGCTCCAGCTGTCCCAGCTGCGGTGGGTGGCTGGCAGCATGGCCGGCGCGACCGGCCTCGCGGAGAACTACGCCGGCCTGCCCATCGGCATGTGAGCGCCGCGGGCGCCGGCCGGAGGCGTCACAGCGTCGTGCCGTCCCCGCTCGGCTCGGTGAGCGAGGCCACGGTCGCCGGGACGACCGGCGAGCCGGCGAAGGCGCGGGAGACCTTCGTGAGCCAGGTGACCTCCGCGTCGAGGTCGGGGCCGAGGGGTGGCGCCGGTGGCGGCGACGGCATGTCGGTGGGGTCCCGGCCCTGTGCCTTCGCCGCGATGCCGGCGGCGATCGTGGCCGCCTCGACGGCGGCGCGGATCTCGTCGTCGGGGAGCCCGGCGCGCCGGCCCAGGTCCCTGGCGACCTCCGTGGCGCCGGGGTGGACGTACGGGCGCAGCGCGAGCTGACCGTCCCGGATCTCGATGACCTGGCGGTACAGCAGGAAGCCGACGTCGCGGCGCCAGTACCGGCCGCCGGTCCGGTGGTGGGGCATCAGGCTGAGGCCGGGGTTGGTCTCGTGCAGGGCCAGCCAGAGCGGATGGAGCAGGCGGTAGGAGCGGCAGTCGCCGGCCCAGCGGACCAGCGTGCCGAGCCGGTCGCCCCACGCCGGGATCGTCACCCCCGCCAGCAGGAGCGCCTCCGTGCTCAGCTCCAGCGGCAGGTCCACGGACTGGTCCAGCCACCCGAGCGGCCTGCCGGTCTCCTCACCGACCAGCATCACGGCCTTCACGGCGAGGAAGGCGAGTCCGCACGCGCTTCCGGCCACGATGACCCGCAGCCCCAGGCGGAGGGAGGACCGGTCGGCGAGCCGGGAGTAGCGCAGTCCCAGCCGGGAGACCGACAGCAGGGCGATCGCGATGTACCAGACGTAGACGTAGAGGTAGACCGCGTCGACGTGCGCCCCGGCGTGCCCGGTGTCGGGTTCCGGGGGCACCGCCACGAACAGGACCGCGACCATCACCACGGCCGCCGCCAGCCCCGCGTAGCTCCGCCGGGCCCGCACGCGCGCCGAGGACACCGGGTAGTAGACGTGGATGAGGAACACCCGTCCGGCGCCCGCCGCGCACATCGCGCCCACGTCGCTCAGCGCGTCGGCGAGATGCGGGACGCCGCTGCCCTCGTCGATGGCGTCGGTGAACCACTGGAACGCCGTCGCCATGGCCAGGCTCGCCAGGCAGAAGCACACCGCCCAGCGGACCGGGTCGTCCCGCCTCCGGCGCAGCCCGTAGAGCTTCTGCGCCAGGCCGAACAGGAGCAGCCCCGTGATGACCAGGTACGGCAGCACAGGAGTGCTCACCGGATCACCTCGTTCAAATTCCCGATTCCAGACGCCGGAGGTGGTCGGCCGCGTCCGGATCCGTCACGCGTGGCGAACGGCGGGCCCGGCCGGCCCGCTGCAGGATCATGGAGGCGAGAAGCTCGGCCTCCTGCTCCTCCTCGCTGGAGTACGCGCCCCGGCCCAGCACGCGCCGGACCGTCCCCGGCGACAGGCTCGGGAACAGCCGGCGCGCGTGCTCGTCACCGAGCCCGGCGCCCTCGACGTGACCGCACAGCACGTGGGCCAGCTCGTGCAGGATGATGTGCTCCTGGTGCAGGGGAGTGGTCGCGCGCTCGTAGACGATGTAGTCGCGCTGTTCGGTGCTGACCCACAGGCCGCAGGGCGCGTCGGGCGGCAGGTCCATCACCAGCAGCGAGAGGGGCCGGCCGCGGTCGCGGCCGACCTGCGCGCAGAACGCGTGCACGTCGAACGGACGCGGTAGGTCGAGTGCCCTTAACGTCGTCCGGCAGCGTTCGGTCAGCGCCGCGAAGTCCACATTCCAATTATGCCGGGTATGACACCTCGAATTCGGTCCTTGACGTGACCGTTGTACCTTTGCGTTCTCATTTCTCCTCGTACGGGGGGAGACCCTCCAGTTCCCGTACGCGGCTGATGACGTCGTTGATGGTGTCGAGGCTCTTGGCCGAAAGGCCGGACGCGCGGAGAGCGACGTCGCGCACTCCCGCGTCCCGCATCGCCGCCAGCAGCCCGAGTTCGGCTTCGACCTGCGCGCTCGTCTCGTCGTCGAAGAAGTACGCGGGAGGCACGCCGAAGAACCGTGCGAGGGCGTTGAGATGCTTGAACGTCGGGTTGTCCCGCTGCCCGGTGCGCAGGTACCAGATGTAGGACGCGGAGATCGTCACCTGCTGGTCGCGGACGATGGCCGCCGCCACGTCCTCGTTGCTGTACTCGCGCCGGTCCGTCTCGCGGACCGTGCGGAACAGATACTCCAGCTTCTCGGCGAGCGTCCGCCGCCGCGACTCGTCGTCGCCCAACCCCACCTCCTACGACTGTCGTGAATGGAACAGCTTGTTAATTCATACTTGTTGACAGTGATCCTGGAGGTCAAGTCTAATGAGAGTGCGTCCACTGATGTGAAGTAATCGTCCGCCGCGAACTCCACATGAGTCGATCACGGCCGGGGGTCCGACGATCGTCTCCGCCGGGCGGGTGCCGGTTCCGAGTGCGGGGGCCTCGGCCTCCGGCCCTCCGGCCGGATACGGACGCGGCCCTCGATCCGTTCGGTCGCCGCACCCGGACGACCGTGCCGGAGGCTGGTGGACGTCTACCGCTCGGGCGGGACCAGGCCGACGCCGGCGTAGTTCCAGGCGGCGGACGGCGAGGGCGGGGTGTCCGGTTCGCGGCGCCAGTCCGGGGAGTAGACCAGGCCGGGATCGAGCAGGTGCGTTCCGTGGAAGAAGGACAGGATCTGCTCTCTCGTGCGGAAGGTGAACGGCGCGGACGCTCGCTCGTAGACGTCGGTCATCTTCCGCACGGCCTCCGGCGGCCGGTCGTCCCGGGTCGCGTGGGCGATCGCGATGTGGCTGCCGGGTGCCAGGCGGGACCGGTAACGGCCCACCAGTCCCCGGGGATCCTCCTCGTCGGTGATGAAGTGCAGGACGGCGACGAGGAGCAGGCCGATCGGCCGGTCGATGTCGATCAGCGCGCGCACGTCCGGATGCGTGAAGATCGCGTCGGGCTCGCGCAGGTCGGCGGCGACGTAGGCGGTCGTGCCCTCGGTGCCGCCGGCCGGCAGCGTGCGTGCGTGGGCCAGCACCAGCGGGTCGTTGTCGACGTAGACGACCCGTGACGCCGGATCGGCCTCCCGCGCGATCTCGTGCACGCTGCCCTGCGTCGGCAGGCCGCTGCCGATGTCGACGAACTGGCGGATCCCCGCGTCGGCCAGCGTGCGCACGGCGCGCCGCAGGAAGGCGCGGTTGTCCCGGGCGATCTCCGGCAGCTCGGGGATCATCGTGTAGATCTCCTGGGCCGCGCGCCGGTCGGACGCGAAGTTCTGCGTGCCCCCGAGGTAGTAGTCGTACATGCGCGCCGGGCTGGCAACGGACGTGTCGATCGCGGCCGGCGCGTCCGAGCGGTCCGGCTCCGGCGCGGCGGACTCTCCGGGATCGCTCACACCGGCACCCTATCGCCGCGCGGATTTCACCGGCCGGACCGGCTCTGGCGTGGCGTAACCTTCGGAGCCGGACAGTTCCGGACGGGCCGTTCCGGCAGGTGAGACGGAAGAATCGCGGGAGAGGACAGGCATGAGTGAGCCAGACGTGCTCGTGTACGGTGCCACGGGCGCGGGGGTGATCGCCGCCGTCGCCGCGGCCGAGACCGGCGCCACGGTCCGGCTCGTCGAGCCGGGCCGGCACGTGGGCGGGATGGTGTCCGGCGGGCTGAGCTGGACCGACGTCGGCACGCTCGACGCCATCGGCGGGCTGACCCGGCGGTTCTACGAGCTCGTCGCCAAGCACTACGACATCGGGCTGTTCGACGTGCCCGGCCCGGAGCCGCACGTCGCCGAGGACCTGCTGACGAGCATGCTCGCCGATGCCGGCGTCGACGTCGTCCTGGGCGAACGGCTGACCGGCGCCGAGATGGACGGCGACCGCATCCGGGCCGCCCGGACCACCGCGGGCCGGCACCCGGCCGGGGTCTTCGTGGACGCGGGTTACGAGGGCGACCTGCTGGCGGCGGCGGGCGTGCCGTACCGGGTCGGGCGGGAGAGCCGGGCGCTGTACGGCGAGACGTGGGCGGGCCGCCAGCCCGCCTACCGGCCGAGCCGGCACAACTTCTCCGTCATCCTGTCGCCGTTCGAGGAGGACGGCGGACTGCTGCCGTTCATCCGCCCGCCCGAGCTGGACCGGCAGGGCTGGCCCGCCGAACTGCTCGGCGAGGGCGACGGAGGCCTGCAGGCGTACGGCTTCCGGCTGTGCATGACCGACCGGCCGGCGAACGGCCGGCCGCTGGAGGAGCCGAAGGGGTACGACCCGGGCCGCTTCGAGCTGCTGCGGCGATACCTGGCCGCGGACGGCGCGCACGACAGCGCCGAGGGCTGGCTGCTGGGGCTGCGCAGGGACCTCCTGCCCGGCGGCAAGTGCGACGTCAACTCGGTCGGGCCGTTCTCCCTCAACCTCCTGGACGGGTCGAACCGCGGTTACCCCGACGGCGACGAGGAGACCCGTCAGGAGATCCGCGACCGTCACCTCGCCTACAGCCATGAGCTGCTCTACCACCTGCAGAACGACGACGGCGTCCCCGCCTGGATCCGCGAACAGCTGAGCGGGTGGTTCCTGTGCGCCGACGAGTTCGACGACACGGACGGCTGGCCGCACCAGCTGTACGTCCGGGACGGCCGGCGCATGGTGGGCGCGGCCGTGCTGACCGAGCACGAGCTGCTCAACCGCGTCGGCCAGCCCGACACGATCGCCGTGGGCTCGTACAACATCGACATCCGCGAGATCGAGCGGACGTGGCGGTACCTGCCCGAGTACCTCGACCCCGCGCCGCCGAACGCCACCGGACCGGTGAGCCGGCCGGGAGTTCCCGCGGTCTTCAACGAGGGGTACGTCTCGGTGGGCATCGAGCCGTACGCCATCCCGTACCGCGCGGTCGTCCCCTCGGCGGACGACTGCGCCAACCTCCTGGTGCCGATCTGCCTGTCGGCGAGCCACGTCGCGTTCGCGTCCGTGCGGACCGAGCCCACCCTGATGGCCCTGGGGCAGGCCACCGGGGTGGCCGCCGCGCTCGCCGCGATCGGGGGCACGCCGGTGCAGCGGGTCGACGTGGGCCGGCTCCAGCAGCGCCTCGCCGCCGACGGCCAGCCGCTGTAGCCGCCGCGCCGCTCACCGCGTGGCACGTGCGCGGGACGCGAGGGCCGTTCAGCGCAGCGGAGCCGTCTTCCTCGGCCCGCACGGCGGCCCGGCGAGCCGGGCCGCGGCCTCCAGGAGAACCGCGTGCACGAAGGCCTGGGGGATGTTGCCGCGCATCTGCCGCTCGGTGACGTCGTACTCCTCCGACAGGATGCCGGCCGGGCCGCAGGCGGCGCGGTTGCGCTCGAACCACCGGAACGCCTGCTCGTCGTCCCCTTGCTGGTGGGTGGCGATCGCGAGGAGGAAGCCGCACAGCAGGAAGGCCCCTTCGGCCTCCCCGAGCGGGCGGTCGTCGTGCCGGAACCGGTAGGCGTAGCCGTCGTCGGTGAGCTCTTCGACGTAGGCGTCGAGGGTGCGACGGCTGCGCGGGTCGTCGGGAGGGACCGCGCCGCGGATGGCCGGCAGCAGGAGCGCGCCGTCGTTGCGCGGATCGTCGGCGGCGCGCTGCCAGCGTCCGGAGGGGTGAACGCCGAAGGCGGCGGTCTCGGCGACCATGGTCTCGGCCAGGCCGGCCCAGCGTTTCGCCGCCGGATCCTCCGGGACGGCGTCGGCCAGGTCGCGCAGGCCGGCGGCGCAGATCAGCCGGCTGTGCGTCCAGACGCGGTCTTCCAGCTCCCAGACGCCGGCGTCCGGGTCGTGCCGGCGCTGCTCGATGGCGTCGGCCGCGGCGTGCGCGGCACGGCGGGCGTCGTCGTCGAGCCGTCCGCGCCGGGCGGCGGCCGCGATCAGCAGGAGCGCCTCTCCGAACGTGTCGAGCTGGAACTGGTGGGTGACGCGGTTCCCGATCTCGTCATGGCCCCCGGGGTATCCGGGCAGGTCCAGGCTGCTCTGCTCGGGGGGCGGCCCACCGCTGACGGTGTAGGCGGGTCGGAGGGCGGGCCCGTCGTCGAGCAGACGTGCGGAGACGAAGCGGACCGCGTCGTCCAGGAGGGAGTCGACGCCGGCGGTGGCCGCGGCCTGCCCGGCGAAGCACTGGTCGCGGATCCAGACGTAGCGGTAGTCGTAGTTGCGTCCGGCGCCGCTGCGCTCGGGCAGGCTGGTGGTGGCGGCGGCCACCATGCCGCCACCGCTGCTCGTCAGGCCGCGCATGACGGCGACGGCGTGCCGCGCGTCGCGATCGGCGACCGTCCCGGTCTGGAGGGTGGTCTCCCGCCAGGCGGTCTCGGTCGCCCGCCAGAGGCGATCGGCGTCGGGACGGCGGCCGGTGATCGGCCGGTCCCCGAGTTCGAGGACGAGGTCGTGGTGGTCGCCGGCGGGGATCTCGATGATCGTCTCCAGGCGCCGGTCGCCGTGCGCGGTCGTGCGCACCGACGCGTCGTCAGCGCCCGACCAGCGCAGGTGCACGCCGCCGAGATCGGTCCGCCAGACGCCGTCGTCCCCGCGCCGTGGAGAGCGGAGGCCGTGCGCGCCGAACCCCGGGCGGGGGTCGCAGACCACGTGAACGCGGGCGTCACCGCGTACGGCCATGATCCGCCGCAGCAGCACGGCGCACCCGGGATCGCCGGGGAAGGCCAGGGCCTCGCGGCACTCCACGACGCCGCTCGTGGTGACCCAGCGGCTGCGCCAGATCAGCGACGACCGCTCGTAGTAGCCGCCCCAGACGAAGGGCTCCTCCGGCGTCACCGCGTACATACCGCCGCCTCCGATGAGGGAGGAGAAGACGGCGTCGCTGTCCCAGCGGGGGACGCACATCCAGCAGAAGTCACCGCGGGGGCCGACGATGACTCCGCGCTCACCGTCCGCGAGCAGCGCGTACTGCCGCAGCACCTGCGGCGGGTATCTCAGTACGTCGTCGTGTACGGCCAATGGTCCTCTCTCCCGTGGGCCGGCGCTTCGCCGGCGGACGCGTCCTGGGGGATCGGCAGGCCGGTGAGCCGCCGGCCTCGTACGGGCCGGCCGGGGGCGGTCGGGCAGACGGCACGGTCACAGCAGACACGCATACCCGCGCCCGGCGACTTGTACCGGAGAACGCCTCGCTACCAGAATCGGCCGCCGCGCGACGCCGAGGCCGGTGAGAGCGCGCCGGCGTCGCTCGCCAGATCGGTGATGGACAGCACGCCGACCGGATGGTCGTCCTCGACGACGGGCAGCCGGCGGATGGAGTGTTCGCGCATGGATCGGAGAGCGGTGCCCGCGTCGTCGTCGGGTGAGACGGTGATCAGGTCGCAGCTGCAGATCTCGGTTACGGTCGTCTGCGTCACGTCGCGGCCGTCGGCCACGGCCCGGACGACGATGTCGCGGTCGGTCACCATCCCCAGCAGCCGGCCGTCGTCGAGGATGAGCACGACGCCGATGTCGTGCGCGCGCATGAGACCGGCCGCGTGCGACAGAGACGTCTGCCCTGACACGCTCACGGGCGCCGGCGTCATCACGTCGCGTACCTTCTGGGGCATGTGAGTCACCCCTCCTCACACCAGAGGGCCATGTCGGGAGCCGGACCGGGCGACCACCCCCGCTAAGCCCTCCGTACCCGTCTGCGCGCGCCTCGTACCCGATCGACCGCGGTGCGGATCACAGCGGTCACCAACGCCTCGCAAGACACCATCGTTACCAGGGACTCTCGTCCCCATGACGCAAAAGAACGCCATCTTCACTCTCTGTGAAGAGAGTGGTGCACCGGCGCCGCTCAGCTCGATATCACGCTCAATTAAAGCTGATCTCATCTTGGTCTCGCCGGATTTTCAGGGTCGGTTCCTAATGTCTTTCCTGTAAGCGCCGAAAGGCGATTAAGGGGTACTGAAAGGACCCGATGATGAGTTTCCGTAAACTGCCCGTGCCGCGCAAGAACCACAAGGCCGAGCCGCCGCGCAAGCCGGCGCCGAAGCGCCACAAGAAGCAGATCAAGCGGACGTCCCGCTGACGAATTAACGGGGGCAGAGGGAGCCGGCGGCCGCCGGCTCCCTTCTCGTCGCGGGAGGGAAAATGAACGCGCAATCGAAGGCTCCGCGAGAGGGCGTCTCCGCCCGGGAGGCGTTTCGCCGGTTCTGGCCGTACACGCGCGGGATCCGCCGATGGCTCGTCGCCGGAGCGCTGCTGCTGATCCTGGCCGCCGCCGGTGAGGCCGCCGCGATCTGGAGCTTCGGTCTCATCACCGACCACGTCCTGGCCGCCAAGAACGTGGCGGCGTTCTGGACGCCCGCCCTCGTGTGGCTGCAACTCTCGGTGCTGACCGCCGTCGCCTCCTTCGGCGGCGACTATCTCACCGCCCTCGTGGGGGAGCGTTTCCTCCTGCGGCTGCGGGACTCCGTCTTCGCCCACGTCCAGCGCCTCTCGCCGGACTTCCTCGACCGCGGCCGGACCGGTGACCTGATGGTGCGGCTGACCGACGACGTCGAGGCGATCGAGCAGTTCGTCGCGTCCGGGCTAATCAAGGCGGTCACCTCCGTCGTCAGCGCGGTGTTCTTCGCCGGCGCGGCGCTGTACGTCCGCTGGGACCTGGCCCTCGTCTCGTTCGCCCTCGCACCGTTGTTCTGGGTCGCCGTGCGCCGCTTCACCGCGCGGTTCCGGGAGACGGCCGTACGGGAGCGGGACGGCAACGGCGCCCTGACGAGCGTCGTCGAGGAGAGCCTGTCCAACCACGCCCTCGTCCAGGCGTACAACCGGCAGCCGGCCGAGCGGCGGCGTCTGCACCGCGAGGGGGTGACATCTGGAGGCGAAGATGGCGGAGAACCGGCTGTCCGCGCTGTACGAGCCGCTGGTCCAGGTGATCGAGACGGTGTGCGTCCTGCTCGTCCTCGGCTTCGGCGCCTGGGAGCTCTCACGCGGTCGCGTCACGCTCGGCGGCCTGCTCGCCTTCGCCGCCTACCTCGGCTACCTCTACCCGCCGATCCAGACCCTGGGCGACGTCGGCCTGACCGCCTCCGAGGCGGCGGCCGGCGCCGACCGCGTCATCGAGATCATGGAGACGCGGCCCGCGGTCGCCGAGCCGCCGGTGCCCCGCACCCGAGCCGCGCGCCGCGGACGGGTGGCCTTCGACGACGTCACCTTCCGCTATCCCGGCGCCGACCGGCCGGCGCTCGAGGGGTTCTCCTTCCGCGCCGGGCCGGAGGAACTCGTCCTGGTCACCGGCCCCAGCGGCGCGGGCAAGTCCACGATCGGCAAGCTGCTGCTGCGGTTCTACGACCCCGACCGCGGGCGGATCCGCCTGGACGGCGTCGACATCCGCGAACTCTCGCTGACGACTCTGCGGGAGACCGTCACCGTGTTGCAGCAGGAGACCATGCTCTTCCCCGGGTCGGTGCGCGACAACATCGCGTACGGACGGCCGGACGCCACCGAGGAGCAGATCGTCGCCGCCGCGCGGGCCGCCGACGCCCACGACTTCATCACCGCCCTGCCCGAGGGCTACGACACACCGGTCGGCCGGCAGGGACGCCTGCTGTCCGGCGGACAGCGCCAGCGGATCGCCATCGCCCGCGCGATGGTGCGCGACGCGCCCGTGCTCATCCTCGACGAGCCGACCACCGGCCTGGACGCCCCGACCGCCCGTCGCGTGCTCGGTCCGCTGCGCCGTCTCATGGCGGGACGCACGACCATCCTCATCACCCACGACCTCCACCTCGCGCCGGAGGCGGACCGGATCATCGTGGTGGGACGGGAGGCCCGGGGTCAGGCGGTGGCCTCCGCCGCCGCACGGCCCGCCCGGCGGCCGGAGAACAGGCAGCCGCCGAGGAAGGTGCCCTCCAGCGCGTTGTAGCCGTGCACGCCTCCGCCGCCGAACCCGGCCACCTCACCGGCCGCGTACAGGCCGTCCACGGGCCGCCCGTCCGGGCCGAGGGCGCGAGAGTCGAGGTCGGTCTGGATGCCGCCGAGCGTCTTACGGGTGAGGATGTGGAGTTTGACGCCGATCAGCGGCCCGGCCTGCGGGTCGAGGATCCGGTGCGGCGCCGCGGCGCGGCCGAGCCGGTCACCGATGTAGCGGCGCGCGTTGCGGATCCCCTGGATCTGTGAGTCCTTGCTGTACGGGTTCGCGACCTGCAGGTCGCGCGCCTCGACCTGGCGGCGCAGGACGGCCGGGTCGAGCAGCGGCTCGTCGGTCAGCTTGTTCATCTTCGCGACCAGGTCATCCAGCGTCGAGGCGACCACGAAGTCGGCGCCGCGACGCTTGAAGGCCTCAACCGGGCCGGGCACTCCGCGGGACAGCCGCTCGCGGAGGACCGCCTTGCGGTCGCCGCTGGTGAGATCGGGGTTCTGCTCCGACCCCGACAGCGCGAACTCCTTCTGGATGATCTTCTGGGTGAGGACGAACCACGAGTGGTCGTATTCGGCGATGTCGGGGGTGGTGCGCAGGTGCTTCAGCGTGCCGAGCGTGTCGTAGCCGGGCAGGCAGGGGTCCGGCAGCCGGCGGCCCAGCGCGTCGAACCACATCGAGGAGGGCCCCGGCAGGATGCGGATGCCGTGGCCGGGCCAGACGGGGTCCCAGTTGCGCACTCCCTCGGTGTAGTGCCACATCCGGTCGCGGTTGACCAGGCGTACCCCCGCGTCGGCGGAGATCTCCAGCATCCGCCCGTCCACGTAGGCCGGCACCCCCGTGACCATGCTCTTCGGCGCGGTGCCCAGGCGTTCGGGCCAGTAGCGCCGCACGATGTCGTGGTCGGCGCCGATCCCCCCGCTGGCGACGACGACGGCCTGCGCGCTCAGCTCGAACGTCCCCGTCTCCTCGCGGTTGCTCGCGACCCCGCGCGCCGAGTCGTCGTCCGCGAGCACGGTGCCACGGACCCCGGTGACGGCGCCGTCGTGGACGATGAGCTCGTCGACCCGGTGACGGTGGTGGAACGTCAGCAGGCCGGCGTCGGCCGCCTCACGGGCCCGGCGGACGAACGGCCCGACCACCCCGGTTCCGGTGCCCCACGCGATGTGGAAGCGCGGCACGGAGTTGCCGTGGCCGTCCGCGCGCAGGTCACCGCGCTCGGCCCAGCCGACCACGGGCGTGAGCTCGATGCCGTGGCCGGCGAGCCAGGAGCGCTTCTCCCCGGCGGCGAACTCGACGTACGCGCGGGCCCAGCGCACCGCCCAGGAGTCCTCGTCGTCCAGCCGGTCGAACTGCGCGCTGCCCTGCCAGTCGTTCCACGCCAGGTCGAAGGAGTCCTTGATCCTCAGACGCCGCTGCTCGGGCGAGTCGACGAGGAACAGCCCGCCGAAGGACCAGTAGGCCTGGCCGCCGAGGTTGGCGGCGTTCTCCTGGTCCACCAGGGCCACCTTGCGACCTCGGCTGGTGAGCTCGTGGGCGGCGACCAGTCCGGCCAGCCCGCCTCCGACGACGATCACGTCCGCGTCCATCGCGGCGCTCCTTTCCGGCCCGAACAGGGTGATTCGCCATCGTAGATCCCGTGCCGGTGCGCGGACAGCCCGCCCGGTCGCCGCTCCTGGTCACGCCGGCGGTCTCTCAGGAGGGCGGTGCCCCGTTGACCAGGACGCGGCGGGTCGTGACGTCGTTCGTGTTCTCGATGAGCGGCTGGTTCGCGGCCTGGTCGAATCTCAGGTTCGTCAGGCGCACGTCGTGCACCGGCGCGGTGTCGACGCCGCGGATCCGGACGGGGTAGTCACACCGGCCGGAGACCGACCAGTTCTTCGCCGAGAGACGCGACACGTCCGGGTACAGGTCGCCGCCCGCACCGCCCTGGTAGGTGAAGGTCACCTCGAACGGCACGTACGTCCAGGCCGGGCACGAGACGTCGGTGACGCTGACGTCCCGGATGTAGCCGCCGCGCGTCGAGGTCGACTTGACCGACAGGATCCACTGGACGCTCGCCTCGTCCAGGGCCGCGTCGAAGGGCATCCGGAGCCTGCGGGCCACCACGTCGGACACGCCCGCGCTCATCTCGCTGCCGATCGCCACCGCGCCGCCGCCGCTGCGGAACTCACAGTCCTCGATGAGGATGTTCTTCGACGGCACGCCGACCCGCCGGCCGTCCTGGTCGCGGCCGGACTTGATCGCGATGCAGTCGTCATGGGTGGCGAACGTCGTCCCGCGGATGACCACGTCCTGGCAGGAGTCGGGGTCGCAGCCGTCGCCGTTCGGGCCGAGGCTGTCGATCGAGACGTCCCGGATCATGACGTTGCGGCACAGCACCGGATGGATGTTCCACATCGGGGACCGGCGCAGGGTGACGCCCTCGATGAGGACGTTCGCGCAGGAATGGGGCTGGATGAAGCTCGGGCGCAGGTAGTGGCCGTCGCCGAACACCCGCTGGTCGAGCGGGGTGCCCTCCTCGCCCATCTGCTCCAGGGCGGCCCAGTCCGCCCGCTGGTTCGGCATCCCGGACTTCCAGCCGTACTGCCCCGAGCCGATCCAGAACCACCAGTGCGCGTTGTCGCCCTGCGCGTCGAGGACGCCCCGGCCGGTCACCGCGATGTCCCGCTGCCGGTAGGCGTAGATCAGGGGGGAGTAGTTGTAGACCTCGACGCCCTGCCAGCGCGTGCGCACGACCGGGAGATAGGCGGCCGGGTCGGTGCTGAACAGCAGCGTCGCCCCCTCCTCCAGGTGGAGGTCGACCCGGCTCAGCAGGTGGATCGCGCCGGTGGCCCAGCGTCCGCGGGGGACGAGCACGTGCCCGCCGCCGGCGGCGTGGCAGGCGCGGATGGCCGCGTCGATCGCGCGCGTGCAGTCGGTGGTGCCGTCGCCGACCGCGCCGTACGCGTCGATCCGGAACCAGCGGTCGGGGAAACGCGGCGGCCGCACCCGCCCCGCGATGCCCGCGGCGTGGTCGTCGGCGGCGGCGCTCGGCAGGACGCCCAGCAGCGGCAGCCCACCTGCCATCAGCGCGCCCATCCGGAGTACGTCACGTCTTACGGGTCTGGTCATGGGGGCTCCTCGCGGGAGAGGGCAGGAGGGGGTTCCTGCGGTGAATCGAAGATGGGGGTCAGGTACGCGTGGACTCGCCTCGCACGTGGGCGGCGAACAGGCGCCCGGCCTCGTCCGGGTCGCCGCCGGCCAGGGCGGTCAGGAGGGTCGCGTGATGTTCGGCCATCGCCACCCAGTCGCCCGCGTACAGCGGGTTCCCGAGCACGTGCAGGCCCCAGAGACTGGGTTCGATCATGCGCCAGACGCGGAGCAGGAAGGAGTTGCCGCTGGCCGCGCAGACGTCGCGATGGAACGCCATGTCGGCGTCGCGGAAGCCGCCGATGTCGCCGCGGCCCGCGGCCCGGCGCATCCGCTCGACGTCCTCGGTGAGCCGTTGCAGCGTCTGCGGCTCGATACGCGCCGTCGCGCTGCGGGCGGCGTGCTCCTCCAGCAGGAGGCGGACGTCGCGGACCTCGCGGGCCTGCTCCTGGGAGATCTGCGCGACGTAGTTGCCCCGGTGGGGCAGGTAGCGGACCAGGCCCTCGTGCACCAGCCGTTTGATGGCCTCGCGCGCGGGCGCCTGGCTGGTGCCCAGCCGGCGCGCGATCTCCGACTCGCTGAGGCGCTGGCCCGCCGTGAGCCGCCCCTCGACGATCCAGCGGCGGAGCATCTCGTACACGCGGTCGGACAGCAGCTCGCGCGGAAGCAGGTCGGCGTCGGCGCCGGGAACGGCCTGCGGCTGGAGTGAGCCGGCCGGCGTCTCCAGCGGCCCGGCCTCCTGCAGGTCGCGGTAGATGCGGGAGACCGTCGACTGGGACAGGCCGAGGCTGCGGGCGAGCGCGTGGGTGGAGGGCACGGTGCCGCCGCGCTCGGCCTCGCTGAGCGCGACGGCGATGAGGCGTTCGGCCTCCTCGCGCTCGACGCTGCGCGGGCGGCCCGAGCGCGGTGCGTCGGCCAGCCCGTCGAGGCCGTGCTCGGCGAACCGGCTCCGCCACTTGCCGACGGTCGCGGGGCTGACGCCCAGCCGCGCGGCGACGTCCTTGTTGGACTGGCCATCGGCCAGTGCGAGCACGATCCGGCTCCGCAGGCTCAGGGCCCCGTCATCCTGCGCGGCCCAGGCGAGCAGCGTCGAGCGGTCCGCGTCGCTCAGGGCGAAGGAGGGCTTGGACGTGGTCGTCATCGGATCATGGTACCCCGTTGATTCATGAATTTCCGACTCATCGTGAGTAAGAAATACGCTGTCCATCGGCTTGTTACACCAAGGTAACCCTTGACACCGTACCCCAGCCCCATTTATTAATGCATCGTTACTCGATGATTGACCCATTAGAACGTTGAAGGCCGGGGGGCTCAACGGGGAGGAGGCGTGATGCGCGTACAACACCTGAGCCGGGCTGCCGTCGGAACCGTGCTGGCCCTCGCATTGGCCGCCTGCGGCGGCGGGGGAGGTTTCTCTGGCGAGAGCTCGTCGGACGGCGGTGACAAGGGCACGGTTCGCATGCTCGTCAACATCACCCCGAACCTCACCCAGAGTTACTGGGAGGGGCTCGTCAAGCCGTTCGAGCAGGCGAATCCGGGTGTGGACGTGAAGATCGAGGCGCCGACCGGCAAGACGGTCTCGGACACGCTGCCACAGCAACTCGCCGCGGGCAATGCCCCTGACGTGGTCGAAACCCTGATGGCGGACCGCACTCTCGCGCCGCAGATGCTCGACCTGACCGACCAGCCGTGGGTGAAGGGCACGCCGCTGGCCCAGGAGGCCGCTCTCGGCGGCAAGATCTACACGGTCGGCGTCGGCGAGCAGGCGCAGTCGCTGATCTTCTACAACAAGGACGCCTTCGCCAAGGCCGGGATCGCGCAGCCGCCCACGACGCTGGACGAGCTGACCCAGGACATGGGCAAGCTCAAGAGCGCCGGCTACCTCCCGCTCCAGACCGCCGGCGACTTCGTCACCGGCCTGCAGATGCTCCAGCTCGCGGACCCCTCGCTGGCCCAGAGCCACCCGCAGTGGTACCAGGACATCCGGGCCAAGCGCCTCAAGGTCGGCGAGTCGCTGCTGCCCTACCTCAAGCTCTACAAGAGCTGGCTGGACAAGGGCTACCTCGACAAGAACGCCATGGGCCTGAAGTACCCCGACTCCCAGACCCGGTTCTTCTCCGGCAAGTCCGCGATGTACATCATGGGCAGCTGGTTCACCGCGTCGGAGGCGACGGCCAAGAAGAAGTTCGACGTCGGCGTCTTCCCCGCGCCGGTCCAGACGGGGCAGAAGAGCCCCGGCCCGCAGGGCGCCACCATGGCCGCGCCGTACATGATCCTCAAGTCGACCAAGCACCGCGCGCTGGCGCTCAAGCTCGTCCAGTGGCTCGTCACCGACAAGGCCGCGGTGACCAGCCAGCTCCAGCAGGACGGGAACTTCCGCAAGGGCTACGACCGGAAGTTCACCCCGCTCGAACAGCAGGTGCAGCAGATCCTCGACGCCGCGCCCTCCGGGGTGCCGCAGGGTGAGGGCTATGGCGACTACACCCTCCCGAGCGGCTTCAACGACGCGTGGAACACCCAGGTGCAGGGCCTCTACGTCGGCCGCTCACCCGAGAAGGTCGCCTCCGCCATCGACCAGTGGGTCAGCTCGCACTCATGAATTCCGCAAAAAAGACCAAGCGGGCGGGTGAGGGCGCCGCCACCCTGCTCATGGTCGCCCCGGCGACCCTGGTCTTCGTGGTCATGCTCGTCGTCCCGGTCGGCCTGGCGATCTACCTGAGCCTGACCGACTGGGACGGCTACAGCGCCCAGCCGAAGATCATCGGCGCGGCCAACTACACGCACCTGTTCTCCGACCCGGAGATACGGCGCGCCACCTTCGTCACGCTGCTCGTCGCGGTCGCCGGCACCATCGGGATGAACCTCCTCGGGCTCGGCTTCGCCGTCCTGGTGAACGGCACGTCACGGGTGAACCGCTTCCTGCGCGTCGTGCTGTTCTACCCGCACGTGCTCAGCGCGCTGGTCGTGGGCTTCCTGTGGAGCGCCATCCTCGGCACCACCGGCGCGGTGAACAGCCTGCTCACCGCGCACGGCGGGAGTGTCCTGCCGTTCCTGTCCGATCCCACCTGGGCCCTGATCACGATGATCGCGGTCCTGGTCTGGGCGGGCTTCGGGGTGAACGTCGTGCTCTACCTCGCCGGGCTGCAGGCGGTTCCGCGCTCGCTCGTGGAGGCGGCGCGCATCGACGGAGCCACGCGGTGGCAGGTGTTCCGCCACGTGACGCTCCCGGCGCTCGGGCCGGTCGTGACCATCAACATCGTCCTGTCGCTGGTGACGCTGCTGAAGACCTACGACCTGGTGGTCTCGCTGACGGCCGGTGGGCCGGCCGGGCAGACCCAGACGATCGCCTATCTCATCCTGTGGAACTCCTTCCATGACAACAAGCTCGGGTTCGGCTCGGCGCAGTCCGTGGTGCTCATGATCGTCACCGGGATCCTGGCCCTCGCCGTCACCCGCATGCGCCGTCGCGGCGAGATGGCGGTCTATTCATGAGTGGCGGGCTTATGACTCAACCTCGTACGGAGGAGGAAACGGCCGTCACGGAGGCGGCCGCTCCCGGGCGGCGGCGGGCCCGGCGGCGAGCGGGGCTGCCACGGGCGGTGTTCCTCGGCCTGGTCGCGATCTTCATGCTCACCCCGCTGTACGTCCTGGTGGTGAACGCGTTCAAGCCGCAGGAGGAGATCCTCGCCAACCCCTTCGGCCTGCCGGTGGGCGCCCTCACCACCCGCTACCTGTCCCACGCGTTGCACAACCCGCAGTTCAACATCGTGCGCGGGTACGCCGTGACCGTCCTGTTCGTGGTGGCGGTCAACGTGCTGTCCGTGGTGCTGGCCGGGCCCGTCGCCTACGTCGTCGCCCGCAGCCCCCGCCGCCGCTACCGGCTGCTGTTGCTGACCTTCCTGGCCGGCACGTTCATCCCGGGCCAGGTGCTGGTCATCCCGGTCGTGTACGTGCTCAAGACACTGGGGCTGATGGGCACGATCCGCGGTTTCGTGCTCTTCGAGACCGCGCTCACGCTGCCCTTCTCGGTCTTCCTGTACGCCGGCTACATCGGCACGATCCCGGCGACGCTGGACCAGGCCGCGGCGGTCGACGGCGCCGGGCGGCTCCGGACCTTCTGGAAGATCATTTTTCCGCTCATGCGGCCCGTGGTCGCCACGATGGTCATCCTCAACACCTTCTCGGTGTGGAACGACTTCGTGAACCCGCAGATCATCCTCGGGCCCGGGAGCGGCCTGTACACGGTCACGACGGGCGTCTACGCGGCGGTCAGCCAGTACTCCACCGACTACTCGGTGGTCTTCCCGACGCTGTTGCTGGCGATCGCGCCGCTCCTCGTCTTCTTCGTGGTCATGCAACGGCACATCATCAGCGGCCTGACGGCCGGCGCGACGAAGGGCTGACCCGTGACTCAGGATGTTCCACGCGTGGTGGCGAGCGTGCCCTCCGGGGCGCCGCCGGCCTGGGCGGTGCTGGAGCGCCGGCTGTTCGACGTGCTCGACGAGGCCTGGCGCGCGTTCGCCGCGCGCTACTGCCTGCCCGACGGCGCGTTGCGCTACAACGGCGAGATCGCGAGCCGCGACGGTGCCGACGACTTCTACGAGGCGTTCTTCAACTGGCCGGTCCTGTACCAGCTCGGCGGCGCCGACGACCTGCTCGACGCCTGCAAGCACCACTGGGAGGGGGTGACGGCCCAGCTCACCGGGTTCGGCTACCTGGTGGACGAGTTCGAGCGCGGCTACGACTGGTTCCACCAGGGCGAGTCAATGCTGCTGTTCTACGGGATCTGCGCCGCCGACCCCCGCGACCAGAAGTACGCCGAGCGCGCGCACCGCTTCGCCGAGCTCTACCTGCCGGGCTCGCCGACCGGCAACTACGACCCCGAGCACGACATCATCCGCGCGCCGCACAACGGCGCCGGCGGCCCGCGCTACGGCGTCAACGAGGAGTGGGCGTCGTCGTACCGCCCGGACCAGCCGTCGATGCGGCCCTTCGGGCTGCCGCTGCGCGACCTGCCCGGCATCACCGAGTGGGACGACCTGGCCGACCCGGCGAAGGCCGCCCGCATGGGCGCCGCGATGAACGAGCGGATCGGCCGCGGCGACGTGGCCGTGAACCTGGCCGCCACGAGCCTGGCCACCAACGCCTGGCTGTACGGCCACGAGGACCGGTTCCGCGACTGGGCGCTGCGCTACATCGAGGCGTGGGAGCGCCGCGCCGCCGAGCTGGGCGGGATACTCCCCGACAACGTCGGCCTCTCCGGCCGGGTGGGCGAGCTGCACGACGGCCGCTGGTACGGCGGCAACTACGGCTGGCAGTGGCCGCACGGCATCTACAGCGTCGGCGCGGCGGCGGCCGTCGCCGCGGTCAACTCCGTCCTGCTCACCGGCGGCACGGACCACCTGGACCTCGGCCGCGGCCCGATCGACCTGGTCCTGGGCCAGAGCAAGCGCGGCGCCGTCAGCGAGACGCCGATGAGCATCAGCGACCGGTGGTACGCCGAGCTCGGCGACGAGGCCGCCCGCGAGACCCTGCTCGTGCCGAACCGGCACGACGACGGCGGCTGGTTCGACTTCCAGCCGCCGCAGCTCGGCCTGCCGGTCTGGCTGTGGCACGTGGGCATGGCCGAGCCGGACCGCGACCGCCTCGACCGGCTGCGGCGGGAGTCCGGCTACGACTGGCGGGTGGTGCGCGGCTTCCGTAACAAGGAGGAGGCCGGCCACGAGGCGCCGTGGCTCGAGTTCCTGCGCGGCGACAACCCCGGCTTCCCCGAGGCCATGCTCGCCGCGGCGCTCGGCCAGGTGCAGCGGCGGATGGCGCTGATCGACGCGGACGAGGCCGACCCCGGCGAGATCCACGTCCACCACTGGCAGCGGCTCAACCCGGTGCTGACCGAGGCGCTGCTCCAGCTCACCACCGGCACGCCGCAGGTGCTCTACAACGGCGGCCTGCTGCCGGCGCGGCTGGCCTACTTCGACGCCGCGCGCCGCCGCCCGGGCCTGCCACCGGACGTGGCCGCGCTCGTCGACGAGGTCGGCCCCGACCGTACCGGCGTCGAGCTCGTCCACACCGGGCTGACCGGCACCCGCCGCGTGGTCGTGCAGGCCGGGGCGTTCGGCGAGCACCGGATCACGCGCGCGGTGGTCACCGCCGCGGAGACGGCCTACCCCGGCGAGCTGACCTCGTACGTCGCGCCGGACGCGGCCGTCGTCAGCCGGGAGGTCGAGGTCGGCGGGCCACGGATCGAGGTCGTCCTGCCGCCCGGCCGGCGGATCCGGCTCGACCTGCACCTGGACCCGCGGGCCGCGCGGCCCGCCCATCAGCACGCCGGGACCATCCCGGCGGACGCATGACCATGAAGGAGTCGTCAGTGGAAGACAGCGGCCGAAGTGCCGACGAGGATTCGGTGTGGGACCTGCCCGTACGGGGCGATGCCCCGGAGCCGGCCGACCCCGACCTGGTGCGGCGGCTCTCCGCGGTCAGCGCCGCGACGGCCTGCGCCAAGCTGCACGCGCAGGGCATACGCCGGACGTTCGTCGCCGGGCCGCGGCCCCTGGAGCCGGGCCAGAAGGTCGCCGGGCGGGCGCTGACCCTGCAGTTCATGCCGCAGCGCGAGGACATCGCCTCCGGCCTCGGCCAGGAGTACATCGAGCGGCACACCGCGCTGTGGGCGGTGCTGGAGACCGTCCAGCCCGGCGACGTGCTCGTCGTGCAGGCCTACGGCAGCGCCTACACCGGCTGCTTCGGTGACATGCTCGTCCGCTACTTCAAGCAGAAGGGCGGCGCGGGCATCGTCGTGGACGGCTGCATCCGGGACGCGCCGCGCGTGCGCAAGCTCGGGGTCCCGATCTGGTCGACCGGCGTCACCCCCCACTACGCGTCCCAGGCCGAGCTGTTCCCGTGGGCGTACGACGTGCCGATCGCCTGCGGTGGCGTGCTGACGCTGCCCGGCGACCTGGTGGTGGCCGACGACGACGGCGCCGTCATCGTGCCGCGCCGGCGTGCCCGCGAGGTCATCGAGTCGGCCGGCGAGCACGAGGAGTGGGAGACGTTCAGCCGGTCCCGCATCGAGGAGGGCGGCGCCCTCGTCGACTACTACCCGCTCACGCAGGAGACCCGGGCCGAGTACGAGCGCTGGCGCGCCGACCGGCACTGACCAAAGGACATCGGGGGGCCCGATTCACCTTTGATCCCAGGAGGGCTCATTGTTCCGTAAATCCCGTCACAGATTTCTGCGCGGCGCCGTGTGCGCGGCCGCCGCGCTCGCGTGCCTGACCGCACCGGCCGCCACGGCCGGCGCCGCCGACGCCGGGCAGAGCACCTGCACGCCGAAGCGCTTCTTCGTCTCCCCGCAGGGCGACGACGGGGCGAACGGCACGATCGGCAAGCCGTGGAAGACGGTCGAGCACGCACGGGACGTCATCCGTCAGCGCGGGCTGAACAAGCACATGTCCTGCGACATTCAGGTCGAGCTGCGCGCCGGGGACTACCCGGTGGCGAAGACCGTCCAGTTCAACGAGACCGACTCCGGCAGCAACGGGCACTCGGTCGTCTACCAGAGCTATGACGGCCCGGGGAAGGCGCGCTTCCTCGGCGCCCGGCAGATCACCGGCTGGCAGAAGTACAAGGGCAACATCTACAAGACCCAGGTCGACAAGAACCAGCCCTTCTACACGCTGTACGACAACGGCCAGCGGGCGACGACGGCGCGTACGCCGAACCGTACGTCCACCGAGACGCTCGGCCCGTACTTCCAGGGCGTGGAGAGCTCCGACGACGCGCTGACCAACTCCCAGCAGTGGATGGCCTACAAGGACGGCGACCTGAACCAGGACTGGGACCTGCACGACGCGCAGGTCGTGGTCTGGTCCGGCGGCCACTGGACCTGGTTCACCGACACCGACCCGATCCTCAACGTCAACTGGACCAAGAAGTTCATCAGCCTCCGCTACCCGACGAGGTACGCGCTGTTCTCCCACGTGGGGTCGAGGTACTTCCTCCAGAACTCCCTCGACTTCCTCGACGAGGCCGGGGAGTACTACCTCGACCACGCCACCGGTGAGCTGTACTACTGGCCGCGCAGCGGTTCGATCGAGAACTCGCAGGTCTGGGCGCCGACCGTGAAGACGGTCTTCTCGGTCGCGGGCAGCTCGCCGAACGCGAAGGTGCACGACCTGTCCCTCGACGGGCTGACCGTGCAGTACACCGACTTCACCGACTGGTACCGCTACGGCTGGAACGGCAACGGCGACTCCGGCGTGCCGCACAAGTACGACGACTACGACCGCCAGATCGAGATGCCGCGTAACCGGTACGGGGCCATCACGCTGACCAACACGACGCATGTGGCGCTGCGGCGCATGCACATCGCCGACACCGGCTGGACCGGCGTGTTCATGCTGTTCGCCAACGACCACGACACCGTCTCCGACACCCTCTTCGAGCGGCTCGGCGGCGACGGCGTCAAGCTCGAGGGCGGCTACCCCGGTGAGGGCAACATCTCCCACGACAACGTCCTCACCGACAACTACATCAACTGGATCGGCCAGCTGGTGCCCGGCGACGCCTCCGGCTACGAGGTCGTCGACAGCGGCCACAACGAGCTGAGCAACAGCGTCATCCAGCACAGCGCCCGGTACGCGGTGAGCGTCAAGGCGATCACCACGGTGGCCAACGCGGACAACTACGCGGGCGGCAACGTGCTGAAGTACCTGCGCATCGCGCACGCCGGCCAGGACAGCGGCGACATGGGTGCGATCGACTCCTACGGCGTGCAGAACTTCGAGCCGCACACCATCGAGAGCCAGATGTCGCAGATCACCATCGACGACGTCAACGCCGACCCGTCGATGCCGGACGTCGTGCCGAGCGGCATTCACATGGACGCCGGCGGCTGCGGCTGGAACTTCAGCAACATCAAGATCACCAACGCGCAGTACAAGTCGCCGTTCCACGGTGACACGCACTGCAACACGTTCGAGAACGACAGCTGGAACGACGGATTCGACGAGTCCAAGCTGGAGCTCGACAAGATCGGGGTCACCCCGAACTTCCCGTATCCGCTCCCGGAGAACACCCCGGCCCACTGAGCCGCCGACGCGCCGGGGCGGGCCCCGCACGGGCCCGCCCCGCGCCAGGACGTCGAGGAGCGACGTTGATTTCGAAGGAAAGAACGCGCCGGTTCGGCATGGCCGCCGGCGTGGTGTTCACCGCGCTCGCCACCGGTCTGGCCGGCACTCCGGCCCACGCCGCCGAGGCGCACGGCAGGGGCCCGAACGAGGTGTCGACCTGGGCCGCCGCCGACGACACCACCGGCGGAACCCTCCACGAGATGACCGTACGGAACCCCGTGCACATCAGCCGCGGCGGCACGGGCCTGCGGATCCGGCTGTCGAACGTCATGGGCGACCGGCCGGTGACGTTCGGCACCGCGTACGTCGGGCGTCAGCGGTCGGGGCCGGAGCTGGTGCCCGGGTCCAACCGCCGCATGACGTTCGGCGGGCGGCCGTCGGTGACGGTCCCGGCGGGCGGCGTGGTGTTCAGCGATCCGCTTCCGGGCCGCGTGCCGGACGGCAGCGACCTGGAGGTGAGCCTGTACCTCCAGGGCGAAAGCGGCAAGCTGACCGCGCACAACCGGACCATGCAGTTCACCTACAAGTCGACGACGGGTGACCACGCCGCCGAGGAGTCGGGAACGTCGTTCCCGACGCAGTCGGCCGTGTGGTTCTGGCTGGACGCCGTCGTCGTGACCGCGCCGAGGACCGTCTCGACGGTCGCCGCCCTCGGTGACTCGATCACCTCGGGCGTCGGCTCCACCGAGAACGCCAACCACCGGTGGCCCGACCTCCTCGCCGACCGGCTGCGCGCCCTGCCGCCGTCGCGGCGGCTCGCGGTCACCAACGAGGGGATCTCCGCCAACCAGGTCCTCAAGGACGGTGTCGGCCGCAGCGGGCGGACGAGGCTGGTCCAGGACGTCTTCACCAAGCCCGGCGTACGGACCGTGATCCTGTTCGAAGGGGTCAACGACATCGGCACGGGCGGGGCCTCGGCGGACGCGCTGATCGCCGGCTACCGGGACATGGTCGCCAAGGCCCACGCCGCGGGCCGCTGCCTCATCGGCGCGACCATCACGCCGTTCGGCGGCTCGGTCTACCTAGGCGACGAGAACGAGGCCGTCCGCCAGGAGGTCAACGCGTTCATCCGCACGAGCGGCGTGTTCGACGGAGTGGTCGACTTCGACCGGGCGACCCGCGACCCGGACGACCCGACGCGGCTGCTTCCCGCGGACGACTCCGGCGACCACCTCCACCTCAGCGACGCCGGCTACCAGGCCATCGCCGACTCGGTGGACCTGAACCTGCTCCGCTGCGACCGGCACGGGACGGACGGAGAGTAGGTGACACACAGCGACGCGGGCCTCGGCGCGTTCGGCGATCTCGCCGAGGCCGCGGCCGTCCTCGCCCCGCCGGGCGACGGCCGCCTCGACATGGCCGCGGCGCGCCGGATCGTCGGCGCCGACCGCGACGGGGCCCCGATCGCGCCGAGAGTGGAACGCCGCTGGTCCGCGGACGGGATCGACGGCGAGGAGGTCTCCTGGTCGGTCGGGTACGGCCCGCGGACCCACGCGTGGCTGCTCCGCCCCGCCGGGGCGCGCGGACCGCTCCCGGGCGTCCTCGCGCTGCACGGCCACGACGCCTTCAAGTACCACGGCAAGGAGAAGATCGCCGACGGGCCGGACGGCGAGGTCCCCGGCGTCGCGGACCTGCGGCGGGAGTTCTACGGCGGCCGCCCGTTCGCCGACGCGGTCGCCCGCGCCGGCTTCACCGTGCTGGTCCCCGACGTCTTCCTGTGGGGGAGCCGCCGCTTCCCCGCCGAGCACATGGTGGAGCCCTCACCGGACGGCGAGTGGATCGCGGCCGAGCCCGCCGGCGGCGACCCGGCCGATCTCCGCTGGTACAACCGCCTCGCCGCGCGGCACGAGCACGTGGTCACCAAGCACTGCGCGGTGCTCGGGCTGAGCCTGGCCGGCGTCGCCGCGTACGAGGACCGGATCGCCGCCGCCTGTCTGCGGGCCCGGCCGGACGTGAACGACGGGGCGATCGGCTGCGTCGGCTTCTCCGGCGGAGGGTGCCGGGCGGCGCTGCTGCAGGCGACCAGCCCGTACGTCGGGGCGGCGGTCGTCGCCGGGATGATGAGCACGCACGAGGCGCTGCTCGACCGGCACGTCACCGGGCACACCTGGATGTTCTTCCCGCCGGACCTGCGGCGGGCCGGCGACTGGCCCGACCTGGCCGCCGCCCGCGCGCCGTCACCGCTGCTGGTGCAGTACCTGCGCGACGACCGGCTGTTCCCCCTCGCGGGGATGGAGGCCGCCCACCGGCGGCTCACCGAGCACTACCGGCGGGCGGGCGCCCCCGGCGCGTACGTGGGTGAGTTCCACCCGGGCCCGCACCGGTTCGACCGCGTCCTGCAGGAGTCCGCCATCAACCATCTACGCCGGTGGCTGGTCACATGACCGAGCGAAGCGAGCGATCAGAAGGCACGCCCCTGTGGTCACCCTCCCCGACGCAGGAGGGCCCATGACCGCCGAACTGCGCGGCACGACCTGGGACCATCCGCGAGGGTACGCGCCGCTGGACACGCTGGCGCGCCTGGACGCCCGGTCGGGACCGCGCGGGCCCTATCCGTACGAGGCCGTACGCCGCCCGCTGCGCTGGGAACGCCGGCCGGTCGAGGACTTCGAGTCGCGCCCTCTGGCGACGCTCACGGCCGACTACGACGTCCTCGTCGTCGATCACGTAGGCCTCGGTACGGCCGTCGCCGACGGCTGCCTGCTGCCCATGGACGAGCTGTTCGCCGAGTCCGACCTGGCCGCGTGGCGGGACGGCACGGTCGGTGCCTCCTACGACAGCTACGTCGTCGACGGCCGCGCGTGGGCGCTGCCGGTCGACGTCACGGCCCAGGTCGCCGCCGCCCGGCGGGATCTCGCGTCCGCGCTGCCCGGCACCTGGGCGGAGGTGCGGGAGCTGGCCCGTTCGCTGCCGGTCGCGCTGTGCCTCGGCGGGCCCCACGCCTTCCTGACCTTCTGCGCGCTCTGTGTCGCCCAGGGCGCCGAGCCCTTCCGCTACGAGGGCGCCGTCGTCCCGCCGGACGCGGGCGAGGCCGCGCTGGACACCATGGCCGAGCTGGTCGCGCGCTGCGACTCCGAGGTCTGGCGGCGCGGCCCGGCCGGCCTGCTGGAGGCGCTCGCGGCCGGCGACGGCCCGGCGTACTGCCCGCTCGTCCACGGATACGTCACGTACGCCGGGGACCTGCGGTACGCCGACGCGCCCGCGTGGGAGCCGGGCGGGCGGCCGGGCAGTGTGCTCGGCGGTGCCGGGCTGGCCGTCTCGCGTCCGCGCGCGGCCGAACCCGCGGTGCGCGACGCGATCCGCGACCACCTGCGCCGCCTCTGCTCCCCGGCGGTGCAGCGCGACCTTTACCCGGCCGCCGGCGGCCAGCCCGCGGCCCGCTCCACCTGGACCGACGCGGAGGCGAGCGCGCTGAGCGGCGGGTTCTACCGCGCCACGCTCGCCACGGTCGAGGCGGCCTGGATGCGGCCGGCGACCGCCGGCTACGTCCCGTTCCAGGACGCCGCGTCACGCCTGCTCCGCGACGGGGCCGCCGACCGCGTACCGCCCCGCAGGCTTCTGCACGACCTCGACACCCTCTATCGCTCCTGGAGATGCCCATGACGAGTGCACTGGTGACCGGCGCGGGCGGAGCCCTCGGCCGTGCCACGGCGCTGCGCCTGGCCGCCGACGGACACCCGGTGGCCGCCCTCGACGTCGACGAGCCGTCGCTCGCCGAGACCGTCCGTCTCATCGAGAGGGCGGGCGGCACCGTCCTGCCGCTCACCGTCGACCTGCGCGACGCGGCGGCGATCGAGACGGCGGTGACCGCTGCCGCCGCCGGGCTCGGCCCGCTGGGCGTCCTCGTCAACAACGCGGCCGTCTATCCCAGCCGGCCGTTCCTGGAGGTGCCGCTCGCCGAGTACGACGACGTGCAGGCGGTCAACCAGCGTGCGTACTGGGTCGCCGCCCAGGCCACGGCCCGGCGGATGACCGAGAGCGGCGGCGGCGCGATCGTCAACATCGCGTCCATCACCATGCACGGCGGGTGGGCGAACCTCGCCGCCTACGTCGCGACCAAGGGCGCGGTGACCGCGCTGACCCGTGCGCTCGCCCGCGAGCTCGGGCCGTACGAGATCCGCGTCAACGCGGTCTCGCCGGGCGCCTTCCCGACCGCCGCGGAGGAGATCCACCCGGACCCGGAGGCCTACACCCGGTTCGTGCTGGAGCGGCAGGCGCTGCAGCGGCGCGGCCGGAACGAGGAGCTCGCCTCCGTCGTGGCCTTCCTGGCCGGCCCGGACGCGTCGTTCGTGACCGGCCAGACGATCGAGGTCAACGGCGGCTGGGTGATGACGTGAACCGGCCGGTCGAGCACGTGGAAAGGGCAGATCGATGAAGCTGTACGGGAAAGAGACCGGGCGGCGCGAGCTCGCGGCGCGGGCCGGTGACGTGGCGGCGGCCGGCGGTGTGCGGCTCGTGGCGCTCGGGGACGGCCTGGAGCGCGGGATCCGGACGCTGGAGTTCCGCACCGGCAGCGGGCTGGCGTTCGACGTGCTGGTGGACCGGTGCATGGACATCGGCGCGGCCGAGCACGCCGGGCGGGCGTTCGGCTGGCGGTCGCGGACCGGGTTCCGGCACCCCGGGCTGCACGAGAACGCGGACGAGGACGGGCTGTCGTGGCTCCGCTCGTTCTCCGGGCTGACCGTGACCGCCGGGCTGGACCACACGCTGTTCGGCGGTGAGGTGGACGCGTCGTCGTACCGGTATCCGCCGCGGCGGACGGTACGGCACGGGCTGCACGGCCGGGTCGGCAACATCCCCGCGCGGCTGACCGGCTACGGCGAGCGGTGGGACGGCGACCGCTGCGTGCTGTGGGCCGAGGGCGAGGTGCGGCAGGCCGCGGTGTTCGCCGAGAACCTCCGGCTCACGCGCCGCATCGAGGCCGACCTGGGCGGCGACGAGATCCGCCTGATCGACGCCGTGACCAACCCGGGGTTCGACCCGGTCCCGCACATGTTCCTCTACCACATCAACCTCGGCTGGCCGCTCCTCGACCAGGGCAGCCGGTTCCTCGCGCCGGTGCGCGACACGGTGTGGCGGTCGGACAGCGTCGTCGAGCAGGGCGTGGACAACCGCGTGCTCCCGGCCCCGCTGCCGGGCTTCGTCGAGCAGGTGTACGAGCACGAACTCGCGTCGGACGCGAAGGGGCTGACCGGCGCGGCCCTCGTCAACGACCGCCTCGGCCTCGCGGTGAGCGTCGAGTGGCGGGCCGCGGAGTTCCCCTGCTTCTTCCAGTGGCTCAACCTGCGCGCGGGTGACTACGCGGTCGGCGTGGAGCCCTCGACGCACCACGTGGCCGGTGACGCGGCGGCCCGCGACGACGGAAGCATGATCTGGCTCGAGCCGGGGGAGACCCGAACGTACCGGACGAGCTTCCGGGTCCACCAGGGCGCCGAGGAGATCGCCGCCCTCCAGGCCCGTCTCTCCTGAGATGACGGCGATGGAGGGAACACCGGACCGCCGCCCGATCGGCCGCGGCGGCCTGACCGTCGGACGGCTGGGGCTGGGCACCGCGCCGATCGGCGGGCTGTTCACGGCGGTGGGGGAGGACCAGGCGGCGGCGACCCTCGAAGCCGCCTGGGACGCGGGAGTCCGCTACTTCGACACCGCCCCCCACTACGGGGCGGGGCTGGCCGAACGCCGGCTCGGCGCCTTCCTCACCCCGGCCCGTCGCGCCGAGGCCGTCGTCTCCAGCAAGGTCGGGCGGCTGCTGCGGCCGGACGGGACACAGGTCCGCGACTACAGCCGCGACGGCGTCTACCGCTCCCTGGCCGGCAGCCTCGAACGGACCGGCCTGGACGCCTTCGACATCCTCTACATCCACGACCCGGACGATCACTGGGCCGAGGCGGCGGGGGAGGCGTACCCGGCGCTGGAGCGGCTCCGGGACGAGGGCGCGGTCAGGGCGATCGGCGTGGGCATGAACCAGACCCGCCTGCTCGCGCGCTTCGTCGCCGAGACCGACATCGACTGCGTCATGGTGGCGGGCCGCTACTCGCTGCTGGACCGCGAGGCGGCCCGCGACCTGCTGCCGCGCTGCCGGGAGCGGGGCGTCGCGGTGATCGTCGCCGGGGTGTTCAACAGCGGGGTCCTGGCCGATCCACGGCCGGGCGCGCACTTCGACTACGCCCCGGCCGGAGACGCCGTGCTGGAGCGGGCGCGGGCCATGGCCCGGCGATGCGCCGCGTACGGGGTGCCGCTGGGCTCCGCGGCCGTGCGCTACCCGCTGCGGCATCCCGCCGTGACGGGGGTGGTCGTCGGCGCCCGCACCCCCGCGGAGGTGTCCGCGGCGACGGCGGCCCCGCCCATCCCCGAGGCGCTGTGGGCCGAACTCGAGGAGCTCTAGGATGCCCCGGATCGACGCCCACCATCACGTGTGGGACCTGGGCGTCCGTGACCAGCCGTGGATCGCCGGGCCGTCGATGGCCGCGATCCGCCGCGACTTCACCGTCGAGGACCTCCGCCCCGCCGCACGGGCGGCGGGCGTCTCCGGCACGGTCGTGGTGCAGACGGCGAGCGTGGAGAAGGAGACGCTCGAACTCCTGGAGCTCGCGCACCGCGAGGACCTCGTCGCGGGCGTCGTGGGCTGGGCCGACCTGACCGCACCGGGCGTCGCCGGCACCCTCGCGGAGCTGCGCGCCGCGCGGGGCGGCGAGCACCTGGCCGGGCTCCGCCATCCCGTGCACACCGAGGCCGATCCGCTCTGGCTGGTCCGGCCCGGCGTACGGCGCGGGCTCACCGCCGTACGCGACGCGGGCCTCGCCTTCGACCTGCTCATCCGGCCGAACCATCTTTCCGCCGCGGTCCGCGCCGCGCGGGCCGTTCCGGGGCTGAGGCTCGTGCTGGACCACCTGGCCGCGCCACGCCCCGCCGACGGCGGGTTCGGCACGTGGGCGGTGGACATCCGCGCCCTCGCCGCCGAGCCCGGCACGTTCTGCAAGCTGTCCGGGATGCTGACCGCCGCTCCGCCGGAGGCGTGGACCCCGTACGCGGAGGTCGTGCTGGAGGCGTTCGGTCCGCGCCGGGTCATGTTCGGCTCCGACTGGCCCGTCTGCCTGCTCGCCGCCTCGTACGCGGAGGTCGTCGCCGCCGCGGAAGGCCTCACCGGCGGCCTGCCGGACGAGGACCGGGAGGCGGTCTTCGGCGGCACCGCCGCGCGCGCGTACCACCTCGCGCCGCCCTGAACCTTTGTCTCTCGGGGGGTCCGTCGCTCGCAGGAACAACTGAAAGGCACCGACATGTCCCAACCATCCCGGCGCGATGTCCTCAAGGCCGCCGGCGTCGGCGCGGCGGTCGCGTCGGCGACCGTGGTCGCCGGCTCGGCCCTGGCCGACCCCGCCCTCGCCGGCACCGCCTCCGGCCAGGAGACCAATCCGCTCCGCCTCTGGTACAAGGGCCCGGCGCAGGAGTGGCTCGAAGCCCTCCCGGTCGGGAACGGCCGGCTGGGCGCGATGGTCTTCGGCGGCACCGACACCGAACGCCTCCAGCTCAACGAGGACACCATCTGGGCGGGCAGCCCGCACGACTACGACAGCCCCGACGCGCTGGCCGCCCTGCCGCAGATCCGCCAGCTGGTGTTCGACGAGAAGTGGAACCAGGCGCAGAAGCTGGTCGACGCCAAGTTCCTCGGACGACCCTCGGAGCAGGCGGCGTACCAGCCCGTCGGAAATCTGAACCTCACCTTCCCCGACACGGGCGAGGTGACCGAGTACCAGCGCGACCTCGACCTCACCACGGCGATCACGAAGGTCACGTACCTGCGCGGCGGGGTGCACCACACCCGTGAGGTCTTCGCCAGCACCCCTGACCAGGTGATCGTGATGCGCCTGACCGCCGACAAGCCGGGCTCGATCTCCTTCCAGGCGAACTTCGACAGCCCGCAGCAGACGACGACGTCCGCCGCCGACGGCCGCACCATCGCGCTCGACGGCGTCAGCGGCGAGTGGCAGGGCCGGGCCGGCGCCGTACGCTTCCAGGCGCTGGCACGGGCCACCGCGGACGGCGGGAAGGTCCACACCGACCAGGGCAAGCTGATCGTCGACGAGGCGGACTCCGTCACCCTGGTCATCTCGGTCGGCACGAGCTACCGCAACTACCAGGACGTCGGCGCGGACCCGGCCGCGCGGGCGCGCCGGCCGCTCACGCCCGCGGCGGCCAAGCCGTACGACCTGCTCCGGCGCACCCACGTCGCGGACTACCACCGGTTGTTCTCGCGCGTCGACATCAACCTCGGCACCTCCGACAACGTGAGCCTGCCCACCAACGAGCGGATCCCGCTGTTCGCCTCGGGCGCCGACCCGCAGCTCGCCGCGCTGTACTTCCAGTACGGCCGCTACCTGCTGATCTCGTGTTCGCGCTCGCCCGGCCAGCCGGCGAACCTGCAGGGCCTGTGGAACGACAGCATGACTCCGGCCTGGGAGTCCAAGTACACCGTCAACATCAACTTCGAGATGAACTACTGGCCCGCCGGGCCGACGAACCTCGCCGACTGCTGGGCGCCCGCGGCGGCCATGGTCCACGAGCTGGCGGAGTCCGGCCGCCGTACCGCGAAGACGCAGTACGGCGCCGACGGCTGGGTGCTCCACCACAACACCGACGGCTGGCGCGGCACCGCACCGGTCGACTACGCGCAGTACGGCATGTGGCCGAGCGGCGGCGCGTGGCTGTCGGTCGTGCTGTGGGACCGCTACCGGTTCACCGGCGACAAGAACCTGCTGCGGAAGGACTACCCGGTGATGAAGGGCGCCGCGCAGTTCTTCCTCGACACACTGGTCGAGGACCCCGAGCACGGCTGGCTGATCACCAACCCGTCGCAGTCACCCGAGGTCACGCACCACCAGGACGAGGGCGAGAGCGTGAGCATCTGCGCCGGTCCGACGATGGACATGCAGATCCTGCGCGACCTGTTCGACGCCTGCGCCGAGGCGTCGGAGATCCTCGGCCAGGACCGCGACTTCCGCGCGAAGGTGAAGGCGGCCCGCGCCCGGCTCGCGCCCATGCAGATCGGCTACCTGGGCCAGCTGCAGGAGTGGCTGGAGGACTGGCGGGAGGCGGCGCTGGTGCAGAGCCGGCACGTCTCCCACCTGTGGGGCGTGTTCCCCAGCGCGCAGATCGTGCCCCGGCAGACCCCCGATCTGGTCAACGCCGCGAAGCGGAGCCTCGAACTGCGCGGAAACGCCGGCCAGGGATGGTCGCTGGCCTGGAAGATCAACATCTGGGCCCGGCTGGAGGACTCCGCGAAGGCCTACGAGCACCTGTCCAGGCTGCTCACCCCCGCACGGACCGCGCCCAACATGTTCGACCTGCACCCGCCGTTCCAGATCGACGGCAACTTCGGCGGTGTCTCGGGCATCACCGAGATGCTGCTGCACAGCCACGCGGGGGAGTTGTTCCTGCTCCCGACGCTGCCCGCCGACGCGTGGCCGGCCGGCCATGTGCGCGGCCTGCGGGCACGGGGCGGCTTCGAGGTCGGCGTCGAATGGGCGCAGGGACGCCTGACCCAGGCCGACATCCGCTCCGACCTCGGCGAGCAGGTGCGCCTCCGCACTCAGGCGCCGGTGTCGGTGACCGGCGCGAGCGTCGAACGTCCCGAGGCCAACGTGGTGGTGTTCGACACCCGTCCCGGCCACACCTACCGGATCCGGCCGTCCTGACCCCGATGGCGAGCGGCTGATCCGTTCGGCTCGGTGCCGTGTGGGGGCGGCACCGAGCCGAACGCTCGTCGCGGGCGGTGTCCGGCGGCTCAGTGCCCGGCGGTGGCACGACGACGGATGCGGCCGTCGCGCCGGGCCCGGCGCAGGAGCAGGACCGTCGGGACGCCGCAGACCAGGCTCGCCACGACACTGGCCTCCGGCCCGAAGCCTCCGCCGGTCAGCGCCACCGGGCCGGACAGCGTGCCCTTGAGCAGCCCGGCCGGCCGCGAACAGCCCCAGCCCGGCCAGCGTTCCGCGCCACACGCTGCGGGCCGCGCCGTCCCGGGCCAGTTCCGCCACCTCCCCCGGCCGGCGCGAGCCCTCCGGGCCCCGCCGCGTACTCCGACGGTGCCTGCTCCGGCGGTGCCTGCTCCGCCGTGCCGGCGCCGTCGCGTTCTCTCACTTGTCCGCCTCCCTTTCCCGGCCGCGGTCCGGACGTCGGCCACGACCTCACAAACGCTGGGGACGGCGAAAAAGAAGGTCATCGCGCTGGAGTCGAGACCTCGGACAGCTCGCTCGGGGGGTGGGCTCAGGCCTCGGCGGTGACGAGGCCGATGCGATGGGCGAAGACCACCGCCTGCACCCGGTCACGCAGGCCGAGCTTGGTCAGGATGTGAGAGACGTACGTCTTGACGGTCTCCCGGCTGATCACCAGGGTGGCCGCGATCTCGGCGTTGGACAGCCCGGCGGCGATCAGCTTGAGCACCTCGCGCTCGCGGCCGGTCAGCGCGGCCAGCGGGCCGTCCGGGTCCGGATCCGGCCGTACCCGCGAGCCGAACCGGCCGATCAGCCGGCGGGTCACCGAGGGCGCGAGCAGCGCCTCACCGGCGGCGACGGTGCGCACCCCGGCCACCAGATCGGCCGGCGACGAGTCCTTGAGCAGGAAGCCGCTGGCGCCGGCGCGCAGCGCCTCGTACACGTACTCGTCGAGGTTGAACGTGGTGACCACCAGCACCTTCACCGGATCGGCGACGTCCGGCCCGGCCAGCAGCCGCGTCGCCGCGATACCGTCCAGCCCCGGCATGCGGACGTCCATCACGACGACGTCCGGGCGCAGCCGGCGGGCCAGGTCCACCGCGGTCCGGCCGTCGCCGGCCTCGCCGACCACCGTCATGTCGGGCTGGGCCGCGAAGATGGTGGCGTAACCGGCCCGGATGACGCCCTGGTCGTCGCAGACCAGCACGCCGATCGGGACCCGGTCCGCGCCGGGCGCGCTCGCGGTCACCGCCCGCTTCCCGTCGGGATGCGCGCGTGCACGGTGAAGCCGCCGCCCGGGCGGCCACCGGCCCGCAGTTCGCCGCCGACCACCCCGACCCGCTGCCGCAGGCCGGTCAGCCCCCGTCCCTCGGTGGTGCGGGGCGCGGGGACGCCGGGTCCGTCGGTGCTCACCTCGATGCCGACCTCGGCGGCGTCATGGCGGATCCGGACCACCGTGCGGTGCCCGCGGGCGTGTTTGAGCGCGTTGGTCAGCGCCTCCTGCACGACCCGGTACGCCGCCAGCTCGGCACTGTCGGTCATGGGCTGCCGCTCTCCCTCTTCGCTCAGCTCGAGGGGCTGCCCCGCCGAGCGGGTCTGTTCCACCAGGTCCAGCAACCGCCCGACCCTGGGTGCCTGTTCGGCCTCGGGGACCGGATCCAGCACACCGAGGAAGTACCGCAGCTCGGTCAGGGTGCGGCGGCCGGTGTCGCCGATCGACGCGAGGTCGGCCGCCGCCTGCTCAGGAGCGTCGGCGACGGTGAACTGGGCGGCGTCCGCCCGGACCACCATGGCCGTCACGTGGTGGGTCACCACGTCGTGCAGCTCCCGGGCGATGCGGGCCCGCTCCTGTGCGATCGCCGCGTCGGCGGCGTGCCGGCGCCGTTCGGACTCCTGCCGGGCGCGTGCCCGCATCCAGGTGCCCGCCGCCCAGCACGCGGACAGGAACAGGTAGAAGGTGAAGAGTTCGACCGGCAGTTCGGGCGAGCCCTGAACGTGCACCGCGACCGCGAGCACGACGTACGCGCCGGTTCCGGCGAGGGCCGTCACCCGGCGGAAGCGCCCCTGGTGCGCCCCGGCGCTGTACAGCGCGACGACCAGACCCTCGCTGGCGAAGGTGGCCGGATATCCGAGGAGCTCGTGCACCGAGAACGCGGCGGCGACGATGCCGAGGCACCACACCGGCCGGCTCCGGCGAACCACCAGGGGCAGACACTGGGCCGCCAGCAGCACCAGGCTGAGCGGGTCGTCGTGCCGCCGGACGTTCTCGGCCAGGACGAGACCCTGGCGCGCCACACCGGGCGCGAACGCGAGCAGCGCGAACAGCACGGCCAGCGCGCCGTCGCGTACGACCAGGTTCCGTGCCCGCCACCATGTCCGCAGGGACTGGACCCGTGCCGGCATCGGCGGCATCTTGGCGATCACCGTGTGAGCCTATCCGCCCGGCGTGGAAGAGGGGCCGCGGTCGCGGTACCCGCCGTCGCGCGGCCGGCACCTATGCGGAGGCGGTGATCGGCGCGCCGGTGCGGTCCGCGACCTCGTCGGCGCCGACCCCGGGGGCGGTCTCGACCAGGGCGAGGCCCGCCGGTGTGACGTCCAGGACGGCGATGTCGGTGATGATCCGGTGGACGCACGCCCGTCCGGTCAGCGGCAGGGTGCACTCCTTGACGATCTTCGGGCTGCCGTCCTTGGCGTTGTGCGTGGTCAGGACGATCACGCGGCGGGCGCCGTGGACCAGGTCCATCGCGCCGCCCATGCCCTTGACCATCGTGCCGGGGATCATCCAGTTCGCCAGGTCGCCGCGGGCCGAGACCTGCATGGCGCCCAGGACCGCGGCGTCGATGTGGCCGCCGCGGATCATCCCGAACGACAGGGACGAGTCGAAGAAGGAGGCGCCCGGAAGGACGGTGACCGTCTCCTTGCCCGCGTTGATCAGGTCGGGGTCGACCTCGTCCTCGCACGGGTAGGGGCCGACGCCGAGGACCCCGTTCTCCGAGTGCAGGACGACCTGTACACCGGGCGGTACGTGCCCCGGCACGAGCGTGGGCAGGCCGATGCCGAGGTTCACGTAGGCGCCGTCGGTCAGTTCGGCGGCCGCGCGGGCCGCCATCTCGTCACGGGTCCAGGCCATCAGGCGCGCACCGTCCTCTTCTCCACTCCCTTGGCGGCGGCCTGCTCGGCCGTCAGGGCCACCACCCGCTGGACGAACACGCCCGGCAGCTGGACCTCCTCGGGGTCGAGGGCGTCCACGAGCTCCTCGACCTCGGCGATCGTGGTACGGCCGGCCATCGCGGCCGGCGGGTTGAAGTTCCGGGAGGCCTTGGCGAACACCAGGTTGCCGTACCGGTCGCCGCGCAGCGCCCGTACCAGCGCGAAGTCGGTGGTGATGCCGCGTTCGAGCACGTGGTCGACGCCGTCGAAGGCACGGACCTCCTTGGCGGGGGAGGCGACGGCGACGGTGCCGTCCGCCGCGTAGCGCCACGGCATGCCGCCCTCGGCGACGGCCGTCCCGACCCCGGCGGGGGTGTAGAAGGCCGGTATCCCGCAGCCGCCGGCGCGCAGCCGCTCGGCCAGGGTCCCCTGCGGGACGAGTTCGACCTCGACCTCACCGCCGAGGTACTTGCGGGCGAACGTCTTGTTCTCGCCGATGTAGGAGCCGGTCACCCGGACGATCTGGCCCGCCTCGAGCAGGAGGCCGAGGCCGCCGCCGTCGACCCCGCAGTTGTTCGACACCACGCTCAGCTCGCGGGGCCCGGCCACCCGCAGCGCCTCGATGAGGACGTTCGGCACGCCGCTCAGCCCGAAACCGCCGACGGCCAGTGAGGCCCCGTCCCGTACGTCGGCGACCGCCGCCGCGGCGCTCGCCACCACCTTGTCCATGCCTTACCGCGCTGTTCGTCTAGTGAACTTTTCTTCACAATCGTGTTCGAGGCAGTCTCCGCCGCCGTCACGTGCGATGTCAACCGGTCGCCCGGGCGCGAGCGGCGCCGCGAGGTCAGCGGTAGTCCGCCAGGGCGGCCTCGATGCGCCGCGCCGCGGTGGACAGCGCGTTCACCCACCCGGGCAGGGCGTCGCGGTCGAACCGGGCGGTCGGCAGCGCGATGGACAGCCCGGCCAGCGGGGCCCCGTCCGTGTCCGCGATCAGCGTGCCGATCGCGGTCAGGCCGGTCTCGGTGAGCTGATCGTTGATCGAGAAGCCCCGCTTGCGCACCAGCGCCAGCTCGCGCCGCAGCCGCCGGAGACCGACCTCGGCGTCCTCCGCGTACATCGCGTTCACCTCCTCGGGCGGGAGCGCGGCGAGGATCGCCTTGCCGCCGGAGGTCAGGTGCGCCGGCAGCGACCGCCCGACCCGGTCGCCCACGCGCAGGACGCGCGGCGACTCGACGGTGGCGATGAAGCGCACCTCGGTGTGGGCCGGCACCACGACGTTGGCCGACTCCTGTGTCTGGTCGACGAGCCACTTCAGCGGGGCGTCGCACACCGCGCGCAGCAGGGCGATGGGGGCGCCGGAGATCTCCGCGGGACGCAGCACCTTCCCCGGCCCGTATCGCCGGTCGGCGCCCTGTTCGGCGAAGTCCCGGTACACCAGCATCGCCAGCAGCCGGTGAGCGGTGGACACCGCCACGCCCAGCCGCTCGGCCGCGTCGGTCACCCGCAGCGGCCCCTCCTGCTGCAACAGCGCGGCGAGCTGGAGCGCGTGGTCCACCGAGGTGAGCGCGTACGGTGGCTTATTCCTCATAGCAGAAAAAGCTTATCTGCCCTGAAGAACCATCGGCATTCTGGAGGCGACCGTCCGAACCGAAGGAGGGGCCCATGACGGTGACCGATGGATCGCCGGTGACCATCGTCGCGACCGACGCCGAGGACCAGCCCACACGGACGCCGGAGCTCGAGGCGCTGTACCGGGGCTTCGAGTCCGAGTTGCTGGTCCCGCTGTGGACCGAGATCGGCGACCTCATGCCGCCGTCCCCCCGGTCGAGGGCGCTGCCGCACCTGTGGCGGTGGAGCGCCCTGCTGCCGATGGCCGAGCGGGCCGGGCGGTTGGTCCCGGTCGGGCGCGGCGGTGAGCGGCGGGCGATCGCCCTGGCCAACCCCGGGCTCGGCGGCCGGCCGTTCGCCACGCCGACGCTGTGGGCGGCGATCCAGTACCTCAACCCGGGTGAGGACGCCCCGGTGCACCGGCACACCCAGAACGCCTTCCGGTTCGTGGTCGAGGGCGAGGGCGTGTGGACCGTGGTGGACGGCGACCCGGTGGCGATGCGGCGCGGCGACTTCCTGCCCCAGGCCGGCTGGCACTGGCACGGGCACCACAACGTCACCGACCGGCCGATGGCCTGGATCGACGGGCTCGACATCCCCTTCCAGCACTTCGGGGAGTCCACGTTCTTCGAGTTCGGGCCCGATGAGGTCGAGACGCGCGAGGCTCCGGAACGGTCGCGGTCGGAGCGGCTGTGGGGCCATCCCGGCCTGCGCCCGCTCACGCACCTGCGACCGACGCACGCCACGCCGCTGCTGGCGTACCGGTGGGAGCACACCGACCGCGCGCTGACCGAGCAGCTGGCGCTGGAGGCCGAGGGACACCGGGCGACGGTCGAGCCCGGTCACGCCGCCGTCCGCTACACCAACCCCACCACCGGGGACGATGTCATGCCGACGCTGCGTACCGAGTTCCACCGGCTCGCGCCCGGCACCGCGACCGCAGCGAAGCGGGAGGTCGGCTCCTCGGTGTTCCAGGTCTTCGAGGGCACGGGCCGGGTCACCGTGGGGGAGCGCTCGTGGTCCGTCGAGCGCGGCGACCTGTTCGTGGTGCCGTCGTGGCAGCCGCTGACGCTCACCACCGAGCACGGCCTGGACCTGTTCCGCTTCAGCGACACCCCGATCTTCGAGCGGCTGTACCAGCACCGCGTCCAGAACGACACTCAGGAGAACCCGCAGTGAAGCTCGCGACCGTCCGTACCGGCGAGGGAACCCGCGCCGCCCGTGTCGTCCCCGGTGGGTGCGTGTTGCTGGACGCTCCCGACGTCGGCGCGCTCCTGGCACGCGAGGACGGGGCCGAGGCGGCGGCGTCCGCCGACGGAGAGGCCCGTCCCCTGGACGAGACCACTCTCGCTCCCGTGGTGCCGCGGCCGGGCAAGGTGCTGTGCGTCGGGCTCAACTACCGCAACCACATCCTGGAGATGGGCCGGGACCTGCCGGAGCACCCGACCCTGTTCGCCAAGTTCGCCGACGCCCTCATCGGCGCGCGGGACGACATCCTGCTGGCGCCGGAGTCGTCGGCCGTCGACTGGGAGGCCGAGCTCACGGTGGTGATCGGCCGTACGGTCCGGCGGGCGTCGGAGGACGAGGCGGTCCGGGCCATCGCCGGGTTCACCGTCATGAACGACGTCACCATGCGGGACTGGCAGTTCCGTACCAAGGAGTGGCTGCAGGGCAAGACGTTCGAGGGGACGACGCCGCTGGGCCCGGTCGTGGTCACGCCGGACGAGCTGCCCGGCGGCGTGCGCCCCGCCCTGGCGCTCACCTGCCGGGTCGACGGCGAGGTGATGCAGAAGGGCGACACCTCCGACCTGGTGTTCGACCCGGTCGATCTGGTCCGCTACGCGTCGACCATCCTCACGTTGCGGCCGGGCGACGTGATCGCGACCGGCACGCCGGGCGGTGTGGGCCACGCCCGCAGGCCACCGCGCTACCTGTCGGACGGGGCGACCGTGGTCACCGAGATCGCGGGCATCGGGCGGCTGGAGAACACGGCGAGGACGGCGTGAGCACGCGGTCCTGGATGGACCGGGGCACCGAGCTCTTCCTCGGCACCGTCGACCGGCTCACCGACGACGAGCTGACGGCGCCGACGGAGCTGGACGGCTGGACGCGCCGGCACGTCATCGCCCACGTCCACGGCAACGCCGAGGCCCTGCGCCGGCTGCTGAGCTGGGCCGCCACCGGTGTGGAGAACCGGATGTACTCCGGGCCGCGACAGCGGGCGGAGGAGATCGAGACCCTCACGCTGCTGCCGGCGGGCGAGCTCCGCGCGCTCGTCCACGGCTCCGCGGTGTCCCTGGCGGAGGACCTGGACGCGCTGCCGGAGAGCGCGCGGCGCAACCCCGTGGTGACCGCGCAGGGCCGGACCGTCCCGGCCGAGGAGATCCCGTGGATGCGGGCCCGCGAGGTGGCGGTGCACGCCGTCGACCTGGACCACGGGGTGGGCTTCGCCGACCTGCCCGACGGCTTCAACGCCGCGCTGGTCGCCGAGGCCGCGGCCCGGCACGCGGTGCGAGGGCACGCCGCCGGGCTGGCCGCATGGCTCAGCGGGCGCACCGCCCAGGCGCCCGCGCTCGGCCCCTGGCTCTGAACGAACACGACGAGAAGGAACACGACGATGAACTCCGCACCTCATCCCGCCGGCATCGTGGTGGTCGGTGGAGGTATCGGGGGGCTCGCGACCGCTTACGCCCTGGCCACCACCGGGCACCCGGTCTCCGTCCTCGAACGCGCCCCGAGGTTCGCCGAGGTCGGAGCCGGCCTGCAGATGGCGCCCAACGCCACGCGGATCCTCAGGGACTGGGGCCTGCTCGAGGAGATCCTCGAGGCCGGAGTCGTTCCCCGCCGCCTGCTGTTCAGGGACGCCCTGGACGGCGGTGAGCTGACCCATCAGGATCTCGACGATGACTTCGTACGACGCTACGGCGCTCCGTACGTGGTCATCCACCGCAGTGACCTGCTGGCGATCCTGACCCGCGCGTGCGAGCGGGCGGGTGTGGAGATGGTCGCGGACTGCGACGTGCGGGACGTCGTGCCGGACGCCGACGGCGCGACGGTGCGCAGCCGCCTCGGCGAGCGCCGGGTGCCCCTCGCGGTCGCCGCGGACGGCCTGCACTCCACGCTGCGGGCCCGGCTCAGCGACGACGGCCCGGTCTGCTCGGGATACGTCGCCTACCGGGGCGCGTTCCCCGTGGCGGACCTCGGCTCGAGGATCGACCGCGACACCTTCCGCGACGTCGTGGTCCACGTCGGCCCCGGCTGCCACCTGGTGCAGTACGCGCTGCGACGCGGCGAGGTCTTCAACACGGTCGCGGTCTTCGCGTCCCCGGCCTACCGGCGGGGAGAACAGGAGTGGGGCGGCCCGGAGGAGCTGGACGCGGCGTTCGCCGGCGCGTGCGCGGACGTACGGACCGGGCTGGAGTCGCTGTGGCGCGACCGTCGCTGGCCGATGTACGACCGCCCGCCGATTCCGAAGTGGACCGACGGCCGGCTCGTCCTGACCGGCGACGCCGCGCATCCCATGCTGCAGTACCTGGCGCAGGGCGCCTGCCAGGCGATCGAGGACGCCCACTGCCTGGCCGGCGAGCTGCGGGGCGTCCCGCGGCCGGAGTGGACGGACGCGCTCAAGCGGTACGAGGCCGAACGCACCGAACGCACCGCCCGCGTGCAGAACACCGCCCGAACCTGGGGCGACATCTGGCACGTGGACGGCGTGGGCCGGTTGCTGCGCAACGAGCTCTTCCGGCGCCGCGACCCGCGCGACTACCGCTACACCGACTGGCTGTACGGCGGGTGAGGCAGCCCGCCGGCATGTCCCGAGGCGATGTCTCATGCCCTCTGACCTCGGAACTTATACATCTTGTATAGCGCTCGCCTGCCTTGTATGGTCAGGGCATGGGACATGACACCACGCTTTACGGTGGTTCACCGGCCCAGTCCGAGGTGGCGCGGTCCGGCGGCTCGGAGGTGTCCGCTCGTCGCACGAGCCCGCGCGACGAGCACAAGAGGCTGACGCGCCGCCGGATCCTCGACGGGGCGGTGGCGGTCTTCGCCGGCAAGTCCTTCGTCGAGGCGACGATGGAGGACATCGCCAGGGCGGCCCGGGTCACCCGGGCGACGGTGTACGCGTATTTCCCGGGAAAGGTGGAGATCCTCCGGGCGCTCGTGGCGCGTGTGTACGAGGTCGCCGACGGCGTCTGCGCCGCGCTTGCCGCCCAGGATGAGTGGACCCGCGCGGGAGTCCGCGCGTGGCTGCGCGACGCCGCGGCGGCCTGGCGCGAGATGGCGCCGGTGATCAGAGTGCTGGCGGCGGCCGGGTCCACGGCGCTCGGCGACCCCGGCGGCGCCCGTGATCGTTCCCTCGCCGCGCACGAGCGCTATGTGGCGTTGCTGGGCGACCCGCGCCACTGGCCCGGCACGCCGCCCGCGGAGGCCCGGCAGCGGGCCCTGATGGCCGTGCTCCAGGTGGAGTCGTTCCTGTCGATCTGGATCGCGGGTGACTGGCCGCTGGAGACCGACGACCCGTTCGACCTGCTCACCGACGCCGTCTGCCACCTGCTCGGGCCCGCGCTGCGCGACCGGCCCGGCTGACGGCCCGAGGGGAGCCCGCCCGCCGAAGGTGAACACGACACGGAGGAGTCGGTGATGACGACGACGGCAAGGTCCTGGTCCGAGATGTTCGGCGCGTCCGAGCGCCTCAGCATCGATCCGGCGTTCGCCGAGCTGCGCAGGGAGCAGTCGCTGCGCCGCGTACGCCTGCCGTACGGCGAGCCCGCCTGGCTGGTCACCCGCTACGAGGACGCCAAGGTCGTCCTCGGCGACCCGCGGTTCAGCCGGGCCGCCGCACGCGGCCGTGACGAACCCCGGACGCGGTTCCACGTGGGCTCGCCGGGCAGCCTGTTGCACCATGACCCGCCCGAGCACAGCCGGCTGCGCCGGCTGGTGGCCAAGGCGTTCACCGCCCGGCGCGTCGAGGGGCTGCGGCCCCGTGCCCAGCAGATCGCCGACCAGCTCATCGACCGCATGATGGCCCAGGGCCCGCCCGCCGAGCTGGTCGAGGACTTCGCGCTGCCACTGCCGATCACCGTCATCTGCGAGCTGCTCGGGGTTCCCGTCGAGGACCGGGTCGACTTCCGCCTGTGGTCCGACGCGTTCCTGTCCACCACCAGGTTCACGCCGGACCAGGTGACCGAGTACGTGGGCCGGATGAGGGAGTACATGGCGGGTCTGATCGCCGAACACCGGGAGACGCCGCGAGACGACCTGATCGGCGCCCTCGTCACGGCGCGCGACGAACAGGACCGGCTGTCGGAGGAGGAGCTCCTCGCGATGGCCGAGGGGATCCTGGTCGCCGGGCACGAGACGACGGCCTCCCAGATCCCCAACTTCGTCTACACGCTGCTGACCCACCCCGAACAGCTCGCGGCCCTCCGCGCCGATCCCGGCCTGATCCCGCAGGCGGTGGAGGAGCTCATGCGCTACGTGCCCCTGGGCGGCGGCGCCGGAAGCGCGCGCTACGCGCTGGAAGACGTCGAACTGGGCGGTGTGACGGTACGGGCCGGAGAGCCCGTCGTGGTCGCTCTGCAGTCGGCGAACCGCGACGAGTCGATCTACACCCACCCCGACACCCTCGACCTGCACCGTCAGGAGGCGTCCCACGTCGGGTTCGGGCACGGCCCGCACCACTGCCTCGGCGCCCAGCTGGCCCGGATGGAGCTCCAGGTCGCCCTTGGCGCGCTGCTCCAGCGGCTGCCGGGTTTGCGCTTCGCGGGCACCGAACAGGACATCGTCTGGAAGACCGGAACGGCCACGCGAGGGCCCGCGCGGCTGCCGATCACCTGGGACCGGCCCTGAGCACCGGCCCCGTACGGGGAGGAGAGCGAACATGACCGAGCGAAGCGAGGGAATCGAAGACGCGTCCCGGTGGTCACACCCCCCGACGAAGGAGGGCTCATGACCGAGCGAAGCGAGGGAATCGAAGACGCGTCCCGGTGGTCACACCCCCCGACGAAGGAGGGCTCATGACCGAGCGAAGCGAGGGAATCGAAGACACGCCCCGGTGGTCACACCCCCCGACGAAGGAGGGCTCATGACCTGGCTGATCGAGGTGGACGCGTCGACGTGCATCGGTTCAGGGATCTGTGCGGGCACCGCCCCCGGCCACTTCATGGTCGTCGACGGTGTCTCCCACCCCGTGCGCGCGGAGGTCGATCCGGCCGACCCGGCCATCGACGCCGCCGAATCGTGCCCGGTCGAGGCCATCACCATCCGCGACAAGGAGACGGGGGAGACCCTGGCTCCGGAGGAGTGACCCGGGCGTGAACCCGCCGGAGGCCGTCCACCTGAGTGAGCGGCCCCGGCAGGGTGAGGGCACGGACGGCGTGGCCGCCCGGACCGGACGGACGGGTCAGGAGGGCAGGTGCCACACCTGGTTGGCGCCGCCGGTGCAGTCCCAGATCTCCACCTGGGTGCCCGGCGTCGTGGACCAGCCGGTGTCGTCGAGGCACTTGTTCGACTGCGGGTTGTACAGCGAGCCGTTGGACTGGGGGATCCAGACCTGCGCCGCGGTGTTGTTGCAGTCGTACAGGTCGACCTTCGTGCCGTTCGCGGTGCCGCCGCCGTTGATGTCCAGGCACTTGCCCAGGACGTGCAGCGTGCTGCCGGCCTCGACGACGGTCCACTGCTGGGCCGGGGTGCCGTTGCAGGTGTAGACCTGCACCGGGTTGAAGTTCGCCGTGCTGGAGGAGCGGTCGTCCAGGCACAGGCCGCCGTAGCCGGTGATGGCCTTGCCGTTCGACGGCGGGGGCGTCGTGCCGCCTCCGCCGCTCGTCAGCACCCGTACGTAGTCGACCAGCATGGGCACCCCCGACTGCGTCGACCCGGTGGGGCCGCCGCCGAACGCCGCCGGGAAACCGCCGCCCATCGCCACGTTGAGGATCATGAAGAAGCCGTGGTGGAGGGCGTTGTTCCAGGTCGTCGCGTCGACCTGGTTCGAGTTGATCGTGAAGAAGTTGTTGCCGTCCAGGTAGTAGCGCAACTGCTCGGGTGAGACGCTGCGGTCGTACTCCACCGCGTACTGGTGGAAGCCCGTCTGGCAGCCGCCGCAGGCGCGTTCGCCGCTGCCGATGCCCGTGGTCTCGTTGCACGGGCCGCCCGGGTTCGTCCCGCAGTGCAGCGTGGCGAACTCCGAGCTGCGCCCGTTGATGTCCTCCATCACGTCGATCTCGCCGATGCCCGGCCAGTTCGTCGCGCCGACCGGACGCGCGGCCGCGCCGAGCGCCCAGAACGCCGGCCAGTAGCCGGCCGCCGCCGCGCCGGAGACGTTCGGCTGCTGGATCGAGGCCTCCATGCGCAGCTTTCCGCCGGAGGGGGCGGCGAAGTCGGTGCGCTGGGTCTCCACCCGGCCGGAGGTCCAGTGGCCGCTGCCGTCGCGGAGCGGCTTGATCACCAGGTCGCCGCTGCCGTTCTGGTAGACGTTCTGGGTGCTGTTGGTCATGGTCTCGACCTCACCGGTGCCCCAGTTCCCGGCACCGCCCGGGTATCCGGTGCCGGTGTCGTAGAGCCAGTCGGCGGTGCTCAGCCCGGTGCCGGCGGCGCCGGTGAAGTCGTCGCTGAAGACGGTGCTCCAGCCGGAGGGTGGCGGGGGGATCGACGCGCCGGAGTCCGGCGCGACGGCGACGGTGGCGGTGGCGGTGGCCGCGGCCGTGACGGCGGCCAGGACAAGTCGGCGAAGGCGCGATGGCCGAGGTCTCCGCGCGGATGCGGCAGGGGAATCCGCGATCACGACGTACCTCTTCTCAGCGGGCCGCTGCCGGACGCGACGGTGCCGCGGTGGACGGAGGAGTCCGTGACACCGATGCGTGACAGAGGCGGCGGGCGGGGTTGTGAGAGCGCTCTATCGCATGGTCTTCCTCTGTTAAGAATGTTGTCAATACCCGCCGGTGCCGTGGAGCGTCAGGGCTTGCGGCCGACCGCGCCGTACAGCCAGCACGGCTGCGTCACCGGGGCGTCGGCGTCCGGGCGCCACTCGTTCAGCATGACCAGGCCGGGAGGCGCGAGCTCGAACCCGTCGAAGAAGCGGGCGATCTCGGCGCGCGGCCGGAAGTGGATCGGCGTGGGCGTGGTCGCGTAGACGGCCTCGGTGTGCGCGACCATGTCCGCCGGCAGGCCGTCCGTCGTGGCGTGCGTGGCCGTGAAGTGGCTGCCCGGCGCGAGTGCGTCCCGCAGCCGCGCCATGACGTACGGCTGCTCGTCCAGGGTGAGGAAGTGAACCATGGCGATCATCAGCACGCCGACCGGCCGGCCGAAGTCGATGAGCCTGGTGACCTCCGGGTGTTCGAGGACCTCGTCCGGCCGGTGCATGTCGGCGGTGACCACCGTCGTACGGCTGTCGGCGGCGAGCAGCGCCCGGCCGTGGTTGAGCACGACGGGGTCGTTGTCGACGTAGACGACCCGCGCGGACGGGTCGACCTCCTGCGCGATCTCGTGCGTGTTGCCGGCCGTGGGCAGCCCGGACCCGATGTCGATGAACTGCCGGACGCCCTGCCGCGCCATGTAGCGCACGGCCCGCCGCAGGAACGCGCGGTTCTGGTGCGCGACCTGGCGGGTGCCGGGCATCGCCTTCTCGATCCGGTCGACGGCGTCCCGATCCACCTGGAAGTTGTCCTTGCCGCCCAGGTAGTAGTCGTACATCCGGGCGACGCTCGGCCTGCTGGTGTCCAGGCCCGCCGGCGCGCGTTCGCCGCCGTACGACACGGCAAGACCTCCATTGATGATCAGTCGGGCGATTCCGACTCTAGACGATCGCCGGGCCGGCTGATGAGCATGTTTTAGTGCCGGGCGTCTTTCGCTCGATGCGTCGCTGAGTTCGGCCGCCCGGTAGGCGGCCGGCCGGTCAGGAGTCGTCGAAGCCGGGCGAGTCCGGTGGGTCGAGTTTGCCGAAGCCGGCGAATCCGCCGCGCCGGCGTAGTTCGTCGACGTCCTGGTAGTCGATCGAGCGGCCGGGCAGGGGCGAGCCGGGTACGGTCCGCAGGCCGTCCATCATCAGTGCGAACAGCCGCCGGAACACCATCTCGCCGAGGTCGTCGTCGGCCAGCGGTGCCAGCCGGGACACCACGGCCAGCGCCAGCACCGTGTCCCCGATATCGATGTCGGAGCGGATGGCGCCGCGTTCCTGGGCGCGGTGCAGGAGCCGGCGGCCCACGGCGATCACCTCGTCGCGGTGTTCGGCGATCGATGGCGAGTCCTGGATGGCCCGGTAGGCGCGGGCCGACACGGCGGTCATGGTGATGCCCAGCCGTAGGTCGAGAGCGGAGTGCAGCAGCGTGGTCAGCGCCACCGCCGGATCGGGCTCCTCCCGCTCCACCCGGTGTGCCAGTTCGGCCAGCCGGGTGAAGTTGTCGAGGCTGACCGCCTTGATCAGTTCGTCGCGGTCCGGAAACCGCCGGTAAAGAGTGCCGATCCCGACTCCGGCCGCCCGGGCGATGTCCTCCATGGGCACATCCGCGCCGATCCGGACGAACAGCCTCCGCGCCGCCTCGATGATCTGTTCCCGGTTGCGTCTAGCGTCGGCGCGGAGCGGCGCTGGGGTCTTCTGCGTGCCGTGCACCCTCACCGTCCCGGGTCTTCGCCTGCCGGACCTGTCCTGGGGAGGGAGTATCGCATGTCGCGATCGAATCCGGGTCCTCGATCACTCCCCCGTCCAGCATAGATCTGGACGATATTCCTCCGGTTAGCTAGCCTGGGCGTAAGTGGAGGAAATCCTTCCGGATGCTGGGGTGGTCATCATGACAGAAACCGTCGTCGGCGAACTCGCCGACCTGGAGCTCCCGGTCCCGCGTCGTTGCCCGTTCACCCAGCCCGCCGAGTACGCGCGGCTGCGCGAGCAGGGGCCGATCAGCAAGGTCCGCCTGGCGGGCGGCGCCGAGGTGTGGTGGGTGTCCGGGTATGAGGAAGGCCGTGCCATCCTCGCCGACCGCAGGTTCTCCTCCGACCGGCGCAAGGACAACTTCCCGATCGTCGACAGCGATCGGGCGATCCGGGAACGGTTCCGTAGCCAGCCGCCGTCGATGATCGGCATGGATGGTGCGGAACACGCGGCGGCCCGGCGCGCGGTGGTCGGCGAGTTCACCGTGAGGCGGCTGGCCGCGTTGCGGCCGCGGATCCAGCAGATCGTCGACCGGTTCATCGATGACATGCTGGCCACCGACGAGCGCCCGGTCGACCTGGTCACGGCGCTGTCCCTGCCGGTGCCATCACTGGTGATCTGCGAGCTGCTCGGTGTGCCCTATACCGACCACGACTTCTTCCAGGCCCGCACCGCCGCGCTGATCCGCCGGACCACGGCGTCGGAGGAGCGGCAGCGAGCCGTCGACGAACTACGCGCCTACCTCGCCGAGCTGATCACACACAAGGAGTCCCATCCTGGCGACGACCTGTACAGCCGGCAGATCGACAAGCAGCGCGAGGAGGGCACTCTCGACCACGCCGCCCTGGTGAGCATGGCCTTCCTGCTGCTGCTCGCCGGCCACGAGACCACGGCGAACATGATCTCGCTCGGCGTGCTCGGACTGCTGAACCGTCCCGACCAACTGGCCGTGATCAAGGCCGATCCGGACAAGACGCCGATGGCCGTGGAGGAACTGCTGCGTTACTTTTCCATCGTCGAGATGGTCACCTCCCGGGTGGCCACCGAGGACGTGGAGATCGGCGGAGTGACCGTCAAGGCGGACGAGGGAGTCGTGATCTCCGGTCTGTCCGCCAACTGGGACCCGGCCATCTTCGATGATCCGGCAGATCTGGATGTCGAGCGCGGGGCCCGGCACCACATCGCCTTCGGCTACGGCCCGCACCAGTGCCTCGGCCAGAACCTGGCCCGAATCGAACTGCAGATCGTGTTCGACACGCTGTTCCGCCGCATACCCACCCTGCGCCTCGCCGCGCCGGTCGATGCTCTCCCGTTCAAGGCCGACGCCAACATCTACGGCGCCTACGAGGTTCCGGTCACCTGGTAAGGAGGAGATGATGCGGATCAAGGCGGACACTGAGGTCTGCGTCGGCTCGGGACAGTGCGTCCTGACCGAGCCGGCCGTGTTCGACCAGGATGACGACGGCATCGTAGTCCTGCGGACCGATCACCCCGACGACCAGGCCGCGGTACGGGCGCGGCGCGCGGTCGACCTCTGCCCGTCTCGGGCCCTGTCCATCGTGCCGGAATAGGCCCGCTCTGAAGCCGCCCCGGGTTCGTCGCCACTTCGGCCTGCCCGGGGCCGGCGGAGCCACGTGACCGGCCGAATGCGTGCGTGTCGTGTCGTGACACCCGGTGGCGCACGTCGCGCTCTTCCGCCTGGAGCCGCGTGTGGCCGGAGCATGGGTTTTCCTGGCACAGAAGCGGGAGCGCTGCAGGAAAAACGCAGAACCAAGCTCAGTATGCGAGATTTCATCACATGAAGGCTTGAATCGCTGGTTTCGGTCGTCCACTATGGCCGAATGGTCGATGACACCCGGATCGGCGAGGTCGACCGCCAGGTGATGGCGGCGCTTCAGCTCGACGGCCGCGCCCCCTGGCATCTGGTCGCGCGCGCCGTCGGCGTCAGCGAGTCCACGGCGCAGCGGCGCTTCGCCGCGCTGCGCGAGCGCGGCGCGGCCCGCGTGATCGGCGTCGTCGACGTACTGCGCTGCGGGCTCGGGGTCCCCGTCCTGACGCGGATCTCCTGCCGCCCGGGGACCGCCGAGGACGTCGCCGCGTCCCTGGCGGCGCGGCCGGAGGCGCGCTTCGTGGCGGTCGTCACCGGGGCCGCCGACGCCGTGGCCGAGTTCGTCGTGCCGACCCACCGTCACCTCGCGCAGCTGCTCACCCGGGACATGCCGGCGCACGACCAGCTCACCGAGACCGAGACGTTCACCGTGATGCGGACCTTCACCTCCGCGCACGACTGGGATCCCGGGCTGGTGAAACCCGACGCCGCCGCGCTGCTGCGCCCGGAGCCGGTACGCCCGTTCGAGGACCAGGTGTGGGAGCGTCCCCCGGACCGGCTCGACGACCTCGAGCTGGCCATCGCCGCCGCGCTCGGCGAGGACGGCCGGATGCCGGTGAAGGAGCTGGCCGGGCGGGTGGGCGTCAGCGAGTCGACGGTGGCGCGGCGTATCGACTCGATGGTCGAACGCGGCTGCCTGCGCTTTCGCACGCTGGTCGAGCCGACGCTCCTCGGCTTCGCCGTCGAGTTCATGCTGTGGCTCGACGTCGAGCCCGCGCACCTGGACTCGGCGGGGCGGCGGCTCGCCTCCCAGCCCGGCGTGAAGTACCTGTCGGCCACCGCCGGCCGGTTCAACCTCTGCGGGCAGGTGTCCCTGCGGCACTTCGCCGACCTGTACCGCTTCACGACCGACGTGGTCGGCGCACTGCCGGGCGTACGCCGCGCCGACACGACTCTGCAGCTCGACACGCTCAAGCGCGCCTGGGTCCCCACCGCGCCCGAGCCCCGCAAGGAAAGGAGAGGACGTTGAACGCGACGAGCGAACCCTGGCAGTGGGACGAGACGACCTGGCGAAGGCACGTGGAGCGGGTCCGGGCCGGCCGCCGGCTGACGCCGCCGTGGCCCGGTGGCGCGAAGGTGGCCGTCGCGCTGTCGTTCGACTCCGACCACGAGACCATCCCCCTGCGTGAGGGGGAGACCCGGCCCGGCAAGCTCGCCCAGGGCGAGTACGGCTCACGGGTCGCCGCGCCGCGCATCCTCGCCGCGCTGGAGAGGCACGGCGTGCCCGCCACGTTCTTCATGCCGGCGGTGTCGGCGCTGCTGCATCCGGAGGAGGCGCGCGGCTACGTCGCGGCCGGCCACGAGATCGCCGCGCACGGCTGGATCCACGAGCGCAACATGCTGCTCGCCCCGGACGACGAACGGATGCTCGCGGCCCGCGCCCTGGACACCCTGGAGGAGATCACCGGCGTACGCCCGGCCGGCGTGCGCACCCCCTCCTGGGACTTCTCCGACGCCACCCTGGACATCATCGGTGAGCTGGGGCTCGTCTACGACTCGTCCCTGATGGCCGACGATGAGTGCTACGAACTCCTCGCCGACGGTGAGCCCACCGGCATCGTCGAGATCCCCGTCGAGTGGATCCGCGACGACGCGCCCTACTTCATGATGGAGCGCTACGGCTCACTGCGCCCGTACACGCCGCCGCGCGAGGTGCTCCGGCTGTGGTGCGACGAGTTCGACGCCGCACGCGCGGAGGGCGGCCTGTTCCAGCTCACCATGCATCCGCACATCATCGGGCACCGCTCGCGCATGGTCGTGCTGACCGAGCTGCTGACCTACATCGCCGGCTTCGACGGCGTCTGGTTCGCCACGCACGCCCAGATCGCCGAGCACGTCCGCGCGGAGCTTCCGCGGCAGACCGCACCGCCGGAGGAGGGTTCATGAGCGTCACCCACTCCCGCGACGCCGTGCGCACGGGCGGGCGGGGCGCACGGATGACCGACAAGCAGCGGCGCGCGGTCGTCGCCGGTGCGGTCGGCAACACCGTCGAGTGGGTCGACTGGGCGGTCTACTCGGCGTTCGCGCCGATCTTCTCCACCCAGTTCTTCCCCAAGGGCGACAAGACCGCCGACCTTCTCGCGACCCTCGCGGTGTTCGCCGTCGGGTTCGTGATGCGGCCGATCGGCGCCGCGGTGCTGGGCGCCTTCGCCGACCGGCGCGGGCGCAAGGCGGGCATGACCCTGACCATCTCGATGATGGCGGCAGCCGCCCTGATCGTCGCGGTGTGCCCGCCGTACAGCGCGGTCGGCATCGTCGCCCCGGCGGTACTCCTCATCGCCCGCCTGGTGCAGGGATTCTCCGCCGGAGGGGAGTTCGGCACCTCCTCGGCGTTCCTCATCGAGTCGGCGTCACCGGGCCGCCGGGCGTTCATCGGGTCGTGGCAGCAGGTCTCGGTCGGCGCCGGCACGCTCATCGCCTCCCTGATGGGCACCCTGCTCACGAGCACGCTGAGCGACGGGGCGCTGGCGGCGTGGGGCTGGCGCGCGGCGTTCGCCGTCGGCGGGCTGCTCGGGCTCGTCGGCCTGTGGCTGCGGACCGCCGTCGAGGAGACCGACGCCTTCACCGAGCTGGCCGAGAACCGCGGTGACGACGCGCGCCCGACCCCGCTCCGCGACATGGTGTCGCGCCACCCGCGCGCCGCGCTGCGCGTCATCGGGATCACGATCGCGGGGACGCTGCTCTACTACGTCTGGGTCAGCTACATGCCCGGGTACGCGCACGCCGCCGAGGGCGTGCCGCTCAGCCGCGCCTTCCTCGCCAACACCATCGCGATCGTCGTCTTCCTGGTGATGCTGCCGTTCGGCGGGATGCTGTCGGACCGGTTCGGCCGCAAGCCGACGATGACCGCGTTCGCCGCCGGGTTCCTCGTGCTGTCCTGGCCGCTGTTCCAGCTCGTCGGGAACGGCTTCTGGCCGCTGCTGGTGGTCGAGCTCGTCGGGATGTTCTTCCTCGTCGGCTACTCCGCCAACTGCGCGGTCGTGATGGCCGAGCAGTTCCCGGCCGAGGTGCGGACGACCGGCATCGGCCTGCCGTACGCCCTGGCCGTCGCGCTGTTCGGCGGCACGGCGCCGTACGTCACGACCTGGATGGCCACCCACGGGCACCGCGAGAAGGTCTGGGTCTACACGGCGATCGCGGCCGCCATCGGCGTCGTCGTCTACCTGACGATGCCCGAGACCAAGGGAAAGGAGATCGAGTGAGCGACCGGCATGTCCTCGTGACCGGGGCGGCGAGCGGCATCGGCGCCGCCGTCGCGGCGGCGTTCGCCGCGGACGGCTGGACGGTGACCGGGGTGGACCTCCGGGAGGCTCCGCTCCGCGCGTCCCTGGAGGGGCTTACGGCGACGCCGGTCGTCGCCGACCTGGCCGAACCCGACGCGCCCGAGCGCGTCGTGCGCCGGGCGTGGGAGGCCGGCGGTCCCCTCGACGCGCTCGTCAACGCCGCCGGCATCTACCCCGCCCGTCCCTTCCTCGACCTCGACGCGGCCCTGTGGGACCGCGTCCAGGCGGTCAACGTACGGGCGCCGATGCTGGCCGTCCGGGCGTACGCCGCGCTGGCCGTCGCGGCGGGCCGGCACGGCAGCGTCGTCAACATCAGCTCCGGGGCGGCGCTGCGCGCCCGGCCCGGCGCGGCGCACTACAGCACGTCGAAGGCGGCACTGGAGATGCTCACCCGGGCCGCGGCCGTGGAGCTCGGCGGAGCCGGCATCCGCGTCAACGCGGTCAGCCCCGGGTTCGTCACGGTCGACAGCGCCGCGAACCCGGTGACCGAGGAGTACGCCGCCGCCGTGTCGGTCAACCCGCTGGGGCGGCGCGGGCGGCCGGACGACATCGCCGCGGCGGTCCGCTGGCTCGTCTCCCCGGCCGCCGAGTGGGTGACCGGTGCGATCCTGCGGGTCGACGGCGGCGCCTCCGCCGGGACGACCGCCCTTCCCGTCCACTGGCCCGGGCTCACCGACGTACAGACCCCCGGTCTCGACCCCGAAGGAGCACACCTGTGAGCTCTCGTGAGTACACCGTCGTCGGCGCGGGCGCGATCGGCGGCACCCTCGCCTGGCACCTCGCCCGCGCGGGCCACCCGGTGACCGTCGTGGACGCCGACTCCGCCCACGTCGCGGCGATCGCCCGCGACGGCGTCATCCTCGAACGCGGCGGTGTACGGACCCCGCAGCCGGTCGCCGCGGCCCTCACGCCCGACCAGGTGAGCGCACCGCTCGGCCGGGTGCTGCTCGCGGTGAAGGCGCAGGCCACCGGGACCGCCGCCGGCTGGATCGCCGGTCACCTCGCCGCGGACGGCTACGTCGTCAGCCTCCAGAACGGGCTGAACGAGGAGCTCATCGCCTCCCACGTGGGCGCCGAGCGTACGGTGGGCGCGTTCGTCGACCTGTTCGCCGACGTCCTGGCCCCGGGTGTGATCGGCGACGGGGGCGCGGGCGCCATCGCGATCGGGGAGATGGACGGCTCGGTCTCCGCACGGGTGCGCGAGCTGGCCGCCGACCTGGGCGCGTGGGGGCCCGTCGAGGTCACCGGCAACGTCCCCGGGTACCTGTGGGCCAAGCTGGGCTTCGGGGCGATGCTGACCGCGACGGCGCTGGCCGACGACGCGATGGGAGACCTTCTCGACCGGCACCGCCCGGCCGCGCACGCGCTCGCCCGTGAGGTGTTCGCCGTTTCCGCCGCGGAGGGCGTCACCCTGGAGCCGTTCGACGCGTTCGAGCCCTCGGCGTACATCGACGGCGCCGACCCCGGCAAGTCCGCCTCCGCGACCGACCGGCTGGTCGCGTGGCTGCGGACCCAGACCAAGACCCGCAGCGGCATCTGGCGCGACATCGCGGTGCGTCGCCGCCCCACCGAGGTGCCGACGCAGTACGGGCCCGTGGTCGCCACCGCCGAACGGCACGGCATCGAGGTCCCCGTCCTGCGCCTTCTGCTCGGTCAGCTCGCCGAGGTCGAGGCGGACGCGTCCTCGATGGGCGAGTCGCGTATCGCGCTGCTCGACGCGGCCGCGGCGAAGGGGCCGGTGCGATGAGCGACCTGCTGGAGTGGATGCGCGCCGGCGCGGCGGAGATGCTCGACGACCTGGGCGAGTACGTCCGCCTGGAGACGCCCAGCGACGACCGGGACCGGCTCGCGGCCGGCCGTGAGTGGGTCGTCTCGTGGGTCACCCGCCGCCTGGGCGCGCCGGCGTCCGTGCGCACGCACTCCGGGGAACCGCACGGCGACACGGTCGTCGTCGAGTACCCGGGAAGCGGTGCCGGCACCGTGGTGATCCTGGCGCACTACGACACCGTCTGGCCGGTCGGTACGCTCGCCGAGTTGCCGTTCTCCGTCGACGGCGACGTGATCCGCGGACCGGGCGTGTTCGACATGAAGGCCGGTCTCGTGCAGGCGGTCTGGGCCCTGCGCGGCCTCGATACGGCCGGGCTGGGCCGCCCGCCCGTACGCCTGGTGCTGAACGGCGACGAGGAGATCGGCAGCCCGGCGTCCCGCCCGGTCATCGAGGAGGCCTGCCGCGACGCCGCCGCCGTGCTGGTCTTCGAGGCCGGCGCCGACGGCGCGGTGAAGACCGCACGCAAGGGCGTCGGCCTGTTCGACGTGACGCTGACCGGCGTCGAGGCGCACGCGGGTCTCGACCCCACCGCGGGCGCCAGCGCGATCACCGCGCTCGCGGAGTTCGTCCTCGCGGCGACCGCCCTGACCGACCTGGCGGCGGGCACGACGGTCAACGTCGGCGTGGCCGGCGGTGGCACCCGCCGCAACGTGACCGCCGGATCGGCCCACGCCGGCATCGACGTCCGCGTCGCCGACGAGGCCGAGGCGCAGCGGGTGGAACGGGCGCTGACGGAGTGGCGGCCGGCGGATCCGCGGGTGGGCGTGCGGGTCGACGGGGGCTGGAACCGCCCGGTCATGGCCCGCACGCCGGCCGTGGCGGACCTGTACGAGCGGGCCCGGACCCTCGCGAAGGACCTCGGGTTCGACCTGCGGGAGACGGCGGTCGGCGGGGCCAGCGACGGCAACTTCGCGGCGGCCCTCGGCGTCCCGGTCCTCGACGGGTTCGGCGCGGTGGGCGCCGGAGCGCACGCGCGCACCGAGCACGCCACGGTGTCGGGGATGATCGAGCGCGCCGCCCTGGCCGCCGCCGTCATCGAGTCGTTCGCCTGACGCCTCGGCTCCCGGCTCCCGGCGCATGACGCCGTCGTCCGGCACGGACGGGCGACGGCGCAGCGTAAGGGGGGTAGCCTCCCGTAGGATCCGCGCTAAATCGATCTGCATTATTCGGGATATTCCGGGAGGCGTCCTTGTCCCGATCTTCGCTGACGTCGGCCGTCGCAGGGCTCGCCGCGCTCACCTTCGTCACCGCTGCCTGCGCCCCGGCCGACAGCACGGGTGACGCCAAGGCGAGCACGTCGGCGACGGGCACCGCGGCCTGCGCCAAGGACAAGCTCAAGCTGACCAAGCCCGGGCGGCTGACGGTCGCCACCGACAAGCCGGCGTTCGAACCGTGGTTCAAGAACGACGATCCGAGCAACGGTCAGGGCTTCGAGAGCGCGGTCGCCTATGCCGTGGCGAACAGGCTCGGCTTCGCCAAGAACGAGGTGACCTGGACGACCGAGTCGTTCGACTCCTCCTACGCGCCGGGCCCGAAGAAGTTCGACTTCGACATCAACCAGATCTCGATCACCCCCGAGCGCCGGAAGGCCGTGACCTTCAGCGACGGCTACTACGACGTCGCACAGGCCGTGGTCGCCGCCGACGGTGGCAAGTACGCGGGCGTCACCAGCGTGAACGAGCTCAAGAACGCACGCATCGCGGTACAGGTGGGCACGACCGCGCTGCAGGCGGTCCGGAAGCAGATCCAGCCCTCCACCCAGCCGCAGGTCTTCAACAACCAGATCGACACCATCAACGCCCTGAAGAACAAGCAGGTCGACGTGGTGGTGCTGGACCTGCCGACCGCCTTCTACGTCACCGCCGCCCAGGTGAAGAACTCCAAGATCGTCGGCCAGCTCCCGCGCAGCGCCGACGGCACGGAGCAGTTCGGCCTGCTGCTGCAACGGGGCAACCCGTTGGCCGGCTGCCTCAACGTGGCCATCGGGCAGCTGAAGTCCTCCGGAGAGCTCGCGCGGATCCAGAACCAGTGGCTGACCTCGTCCGCGGGCGCCGCGGTACTCAAGTGACGCGGATCCTGACGTGACCACGTCCGATGCGACCCCGCCCGCCTGGGTGAAGAGCGCACGCCAGCTCGAACGCGAGCGGCAGCGGAGGCGGACCGGCCGGCGGTCCGCCTCCGTGGCGGCCGTCTCGACGGTCGTCTTCCTGGCCCTCGTGATCGGGCTGCTCGTCTCCTCGCCGGGCTGGCCCCGGGTCCGGCAGACCTTCTTCTCCGTCGGCCAGCTCGGCGACGCGTTCCCCGACGTGCTCCGCGGATTCTGGCTCAACGTCGAGATCTTCCTGATCGCCGAGCCGCTCATCCTGGGCCTCGGCCTGCTGGTCGCGCTCGCCCGTAGCCTGACCGGCCCGGTCTTCTTCCCGATCCGAGCCCTGGCCGTCGGCTACACCGACGTCTTCCGCGGCGTCCCGACGATCCTGCTCGTCTACCTCATCGGCTTCGGTGTTCCCGCGCTCAACCTGCGGGGTGCTCCCAGCGATCCGGCCGTGCTGGGCGGTGCGGCGCTCGTCCTGTCCTACGGCGCGTACGTGGCGGAGGTGTTCCGGGCCGGCATCGACTCGATCCATCCCAGCCAGCGGGCGGCGGCGCGCTCACTCGGGCTGAGTCACGTGCAGAGCCTGCGCTTCGTGGTCCTTCCCCAGGCGGTGCGACGGGTCGTGCCGCCGCTCCTCAACGACTTCTCCTCGCTGCAGAAGGACACCGCCCTGGTGGCCGTGCTAGGCCCGCTGGAGGCGCTCCGGCAGGCCCAGATCCACTCGGCCGACACGTTCAACTACACCCCTTTTCTGGCCGCGGCGTTGCTGTTCATCGCGTTGACCGTGCCGCTGGCCCGGTTCACCGATCACCTGGCCGCCCGAGCCGAGCGGCGACGCGCACCGGGAGGCGGCACATGACCGAGCGAAGCGAGGGAATCAAAGGCGCGTCCCAGTGGTCACTCCCTCCGACGAAGGAGGATTCATGACCGAGCGGAGCGAGGGGATCGAGGACGCGCCGTTGCGGTCTCCGGACGCGGCCCTGCTGCGCGTGGAGAACGTCTGGAAGACCTATCACTCCCAGCCCGTGCTGCGCGGCGTCGACCTGGACGTCGCGGCCCATGAGGTGGTCTGCCTCATCGGCGCCTCCGGGTCGGGCAAGTCCACCCTGCTGCGCTGCGTCAACCTGCTCGAGACCGTCGACGACGGCGCCATCTACCTGGACGGCACCGAGATCACCGACGTGCGCGCGGACGCCGACCGGGCGCGCGAACACATCGGCATGGTCTTCCAGTCCTACAACCTGTTCCCGCACATGTCGGTGCTCGACAACATCACCCTGGCGCCCGTGCGCGTGCACAAGACGCCTCGGGCCGCGGCGGTGGCACAGGCGCGGGAGCTGCTGGAGCGGTTCGGCCTGGCCGACAAGGCGAAGGAGTACCCGGACCGGCTCTCCGGCGGCCAGCAGCAGCGCGTCGCCATCGTCCGGGCCCTGGCCACCCGCCCGAGCCTGATGCTGCTGGATGAGGTCACCTCCGCACTCGACCCCGAGCTGGTGACCGAGGTGCTGGGCATCATCCGCGAGCTCAAGGAGTCGGGCATGACGATGGTGCTGGCCACCCATGAGATGGGCTTCGCCCGCGACATCGCCGACACGGTCTGTTTCCTCGACAACGGGGTGCTGCTCGAAACGGGCCCGGCCGAACAGATCTTCACCGAGCCGCGGGAGCCACGGACCCGCGAGTTCCTCCAGCGCGTGCTGGAGTCCGGCCGGATCTGAGCTGCGCCGTCCGGCGCGCGACCGTCGCCGTCCCGGTGGGTGGCTCATGCAATAGATACCTGAAAGGGGCTATTTTGATAGCGTGAGCCCGCATCGCCGTGCTCCGCGGCAGGTCGTCTCAGGGAAGCGCTCAAGGGGGGGTCGCCATGCGAATCTCGGCGCGGGCGGACTACGCGATCCGGGCGCTCCTGGAACTCGCCGCCGACACCGGCCGCCCGCTCACCTGCGAGGGCATCGCCCTGTCCCAGGAGATTCCGCACCGGTTCCTCAAGGCGGTCTTTCGCGACCTGCGGCGGGCCGAGCTGGTGCGCAGCCAGCGGGGCTGCGAGGGCGGCTACTGGCTGAGCCGCGACGCGGCCTCGATCTCGCTGGCGGCCGTCGTCGCCGCGGTCGACGGCCAGCTGATGACCGTGCACGGGGAGAGCCTCGGCGACCAGCGCTATCCGGGCCCGGCCGCCCGGCTGTCGGAGCTGTGGGCCGGACTGCAGAAACGGTTCGAGGACATCCTGGACGGCGTGACCCTGGCCGACCTGCTGGCGGACGACCCACCCGAGCCCGCCGCGTCGTTGCTGCGCGACGCGGCTCTCAGCGTGTGACGGCGGAACAGAATGGGAGGCCCCTGATGGCAGACGACTGGCACGGCGAGCTGCGGCACGTTCGCGGCGCGGAGCTGACCGGCGAGACGAGTCAGACCTCCGGCATGACCCGGCTGGAGGCGATCTCCGGCAAGACGGTGGGCTCGTCGAAGCTCTGGACCGGAAAGACCCTGGTGGCGCCGGCCACGAACTCCGGCGACCACCACCACGGTGAGACGGAGACCTCGATCTACGTCGTGTCGGGCAATCCGGTGTTCGTCTTCGCGGACGGTGAGGACGAGGTACGGCTGGAGACCGAGCCCGGCGACTTCATCTTCGTTCCGCCGTACGCCCCGCATCGCGAGGAGAACCCCGGCGACACGGAGGCGGTCGTGGTGATCTCGCGCACCAGCCAGGAGGGCGTGGTGGTGAACCTGCCCAGTCTGTGGGCGCCGGTCGACCGGCCATGACGGCCGACGGTCCGCTGACCGTCGTGGAGTTCACCGACCCGGCGTGCCCGTGGGCCTGGGGTTCGGAGCCGAAGTTCCGCTGGCTCCGCGCCGCGCTGGCCGGCCTGGACGGCGGTCGGGCCGGGTGGCGCCGGGTCTTCGGCATCCTGTTCGACGAGGACGACGACCCGGCGCCGGACCCTGACGCGGAGGCCGCCTGGTATCACCGGTACATCGCGGACATCGCGCGGCACACGGCGGCCCCGTACGCGCCGCGGTTGCGGTGGGTCGCACGGAGCAGCTGGCCGTCCTCGCTCGCCGCCAAGGCCGCCGAGGCGCAGGGCGGCGAGGTGGCCGTCCGTGTCCTGCGCCGGCTGCGGGAGACCACCTTCCTGCTGGGCGCCCCCGCGGACCGCGCCGGGACCGTGCTCGACGCCGTCACCGGCGTTCCGGGGCTGGACCACGCCCGGCTCTCCCGCGATCTCGTCTCCGGCGAGGTGCGGGCCGCGGTCCGCCGGGACTGGGCGGAGGCGCGGGAGCCGTTCCCCGAGGTCCTCGCCGTGACGGGGCCGGGACCCCACCCGGGGCGGGCCAAGGAGGTCGGCGAGCGACACCGGTTCGCGCTGCCGACCCTGGTGTTCACCGGCCCCGCCGGACGCGCGGTCGTCCCCGGCTGGCGGGAGCTCGGCGAGTACGTGGAGGCGGCGGAGCGCGTGGCGCCCGGTGTGCGTCTCGCGGCGCCGCGCCTCACCGCCGCGGACCTCCTCGAACGCCACCGCAGTGTCACGGAGCCGGACCTGGCCCTGCTCGCCGGGTCGGCCGGCCCTCCGCCCGGGGCCGTACGGATCGACGGGGCGGGCGGGCCGGTCTGGCTGCACCCGTCCGAGGCGGCCACCCACCCCGTGCTCCGCGGCTGACCGGCGTCGCCGCCGGCGGGCCGCCCCCCTGCCGACATATAAGACATATTTAGGTATCTATTGACAGGAATAGCGCTCGCGGCGACGATAGGGACATGACTTCGACGCATCCGGGTGTGGTCTGCCGCTTCGTCGACTACCGGCGGACGTGCAGCGCCCTGTGTCGGTAGGCGCCGGCATCGGGGCCGCCACCGTCGCCTGAGCCCCCGCCCGCGCGACCGTCGCCGTACGACCGTCTTCCCAGGACCGCCGCCGCGACCTTCTTCCGCGTGACCGTCCCAGCGCCGAGCCGGTCACCGTCTTCCGATCTCACCGAACTCACGGAGACGCGCCATGCGCCGCTCCGGTGAATCGCCACGCCCGACGCCCTCGAGCCTGCCACCTCTCGGGTGATCACGACCGTTCACGAAAGGTGGACTCGAACCTGCCATGAGCACCGCTCTCTCCGAACCCAGCAGACGTTCCTTCCTGGGGCTCGGCCTCGCCACCGGTTCGTCCCTGCTGCTCGCCGCCGCCTGCGGCTCCGGCGGCGTGGCCGGATCCGGCGGAACGACGCCCGACACGCTCAAGTGGGGCTGGGACCTGCCCACGTCGTGGGACCCGGTGACGTCTTCGGCCGGCTGGGACGTGCACGCTCTCTCGCTCGTCTACGCCGGCCTCACCAAGCACGACGAGCAGGGCAACCCGGTCCCGGACCTCGCCGAGTCGTGGAAGTACGGCGACGGAGGCGACCGTGTGACGTTCAAGCTCCGGTCCGGCCTGAAGTTCAGCGACGGTACGCCGCTGGACGCGACCGCGGTGAAGAAGAGCATCGAACGCGGGCGCGACGCGCCCAAGTCGCTCATCGCCGCGCAACTCGTCGACATCAAGACCGTCAGCGCGCCGGACGCCACGACCGTCGTCCTCGACCTCAAGGGGCCGAACTACCAGATCCCCAGCCTGTTCGCCGGGAAGACCGGAATGGTGGTCAACCCCGCGGCGTTCGAGGGTGACGCCGCGGGACTGGCCACCAAGCCGGCCGGCGCCGGGCCGTACACGCTGACCTCGTACGTGGAGAACTCGCAGGCGACCCTCGAACGCAACCCCGGCTACTGGGACGCCGCGAACGTCAAGGTGGCGAACTTCCAGCTCTTCCCGCTGCCGGACGCCGCCACGGTGATCGCCGGTCTGCAGTCCGGCCGCTACAACGTCGCCCAGATCCCGGGCAGCCAGGTCGCCGCCGCCAAGGCCGCCGGGCTTGAGGTGCAGGTGATCCCCTCACTGGTGGTCGCGGTGCTGGACGTGAACATCACCAAGCCGCCGTTCGACGACCCCAACGCGGTGCTGGCGCTGAAGTTCGCGGTGGACCGCGCGACACTGCTGAAGATCCAGCAGTTCGGCGTCGGTGAGGTCTCCTACCAGCCGTTCCCCAAGGGCTACGTGGGCTACGACCCGGCCCTGGAGGGCATCTACGCCTACGACCCGGCCAAGGCGCGCCGGCTGCTCGCCAAGTCCAAGTACGGCCTCGGAGCGCCGGTCTCCATCACCGCCTCCGCGCCCGGAAACCTGCCGCAGGCGCTCCAGGCCCAGCTCAAGGCGGCCGGGTTCACGCCGGCCATCGAGACGATCCCGCAGGCCTCGGCCACCCAGATCCTCTACATCCAGCACTCCAAGGCACTGGCCGTGGACCAGTTCGCCGGCCGCGACTCGACCGCCCAGGCGTTCCAGGTGCTGTTCGGCGCCGAGGGCCTGATGAACCCGGGCCGCACCACGCCTCCGGAGCTCGACGCGGCGGTCCGGAAGATCGTCGGGACGCCGCTGGAGGACCCGGAGTACCCGCAGGTGGTACGGGCCGCGACCGGCGTCGCCGTACGCACGATGCCGAACGTCTTCCTGTTCACCGTGCCCCGCGTCCTGGCCCACACCAAGTCGGTGTCGGCGCTGCCGAAGGCCACGGTCGTCCAGCGGTTCGAGGGGGTCACGGTCGCGTGAACGCCCCGGATCGGAACAGCCGATGAGCGCCGTCGCCACGGCGCCGCGGCCCGGCGTCGCCCTCGCCGGGAACCGGCGGCCGCCCGGCTGGATCGGCAAGGTGCTGCGGACGCTGGTCACCACGGCCACGGTCTTCCTCATCACCTCGTTCGGCACGTACGCGCTCGGCGCGCTGTCCACGACCAACCCGGCCGCGGCCGTGCTCGGCGAGACCGCCACCCCGGCCGACATCGCCCGGATGAACCACCAGTTCGGGTTGGACCGGCCGCTGCTGACGCAGTACGCGAGCTGGCTGGGCCACGCCTTCACCGGCGACCTCGGCACCTCCTACTTCACCTCCATCCCGGTCTCCGCCAGCATCCGCCAGGCGCTGCCGGTGGACCTGGCCATCACCGGGCTGGCCGCCCTGTTCGCCGTGCTGATCGGCGGTACGGCCGGGATCGCCGCGGCGCTGAACGGCGGCGGGCGGCTGGACCGCTCGGTCACCGCCGTCTGCTCCGCCCTCAGCACGATCCCGGGGTTCGTCGTCGGCATCGTCTTGATCGTGATGTTCTCCGCGACCCTGCGGATCCTGCCGGCCGGCGGGTACGTGAGCCTCACCACGGACCCGGTTCAGTGGTTCCGCTGCATGCTCATGCCGTCCTTCGCGCTGAGCCTGACCCTGGCCGCCCACATCGCGCGGCAGCTGCGGACCTCTCTGGTGGCCACGCTGCGGGAGAACTACGTCGTCGGGGCGGCCGTACGCGGCCTGTCGCGGCGGCGGGTGCTGCTGCGGCACGCGCTGCGCAACGCCCTCGGACCCACGCTGGGCATCCTGGCGGTCGGCGTGCCCGCGCTGCTCAGCGGCTCGGTGCCCACCGAGCGGATCTTCAACCTCCCGGGCGTCGCGCTGCTGACGCTCCAGTCGTCCGAGCGGCACGACGTCCCGGTGATCCAGGGGACGCTGCTGGTGACCGTGGCCACCGTACTGGTGTGCAACCTGGTCCTCGGCGCCCTGCTCGCCCGGTTCACGCCGCAGGCGAGGAGGTAGCCGTGGGTACTCTCCGTCGCGCCCTGCGGTTGCCGTCGGCCCGGTTGTCGGCCGTCGTCCTGACCGTCGTGGCGGTGGCCGCGGTGTCCGGCCACTGGCTCGCGCCGCTCGACCCGCTGGCCCAGGACCCGGCCCGCACGCTGTCCGGACCCGGCCTCCATCACCTGCTCGGCACCGACAGCCTCGGCCGCGACGTGCTGAGCCGGCTCATCGCGGGAACCTCCTCCTCCATCGTCGCGACCCTGGAGGCCGTCGGTACGGCGCTGGCGGTCGGTGTCGCCCTGGGCATCGGCTCGCTGTGGCTGGGCCGGGGGTACGAGTGGACCTCGCTGCGTTTCGTCGACGCCCTGCAGACCCTGCCGTACGTCGTGTTCGTGGTCGCCGTGGTCGGTGTGCTCGGCAACGGGCTCACCCAGGCCATGCTCGCGATCGGGCTGCTGTACTCCCCGATCTTCTTCCGGGTCAGCCGGGCCGCTTCGCTCACCCTGCTGCGGGCCCAGTACGTCGAGGCGGCCGAGCTGTTCGGCGCCGGCCGGCTGTGGATCCTGCGCACCCACCTGTGGAGCAAGATCCTGCCGACCATCGCGGTCACCGCCGCGCAGGCCGGGGCCGAGTGCCTGCTCGCCGTGCAGTCGCTGAGCTTCCTCGGCATCGGAGTCCAGCCGCCCGCGCCCACCTGGGGCGGCATGCTGGCCGACGACCTGGGCTTTCTCTCCCAGCAGCCGTGGGCGCCGCTCATCCCCGCCCTCACGATCATGATCACGGTGGGCGCGCTGAACGCCATCGCCGACGCGATCGGCGACAGCGCCGACCTGCCCGTGGACGCCTCGCCGGCCGAGTCCGGCTCCCCTCAGGAGGTGCCCGATGCCCTCGCCGTCCGCTGAGACCCGGACCGAGCTCCGGCCCGCCGCCGTTCCGGCCGGAACCCTGTTGCGCGTCGACGGCCTGCACGTCACGGTCGGCGACGGCACCGCCGAGGCCGTACGCGACGTCTCCTTCACCGTCCGGCGCGGCGAGGCCGTGGGCCTGGTCGGCGAGTCCGGGAGCGGCAAGACGCTGACCTGCCGGTCGATCCTGGGCGTCCTGCCGAAAGGCTGCGCGGTCGGCGCCGGGACGATCGACCTGGCCGGCGTGGAGCTGACCGGGCTGACGCGCCGGGAGTGGGACGGAGTGCGCGGCCGTACCCTCGGCGCGGTCTTCCAGGACCCCGCGTCCTACCTCAACCCCTCGATCACCGTGGGCCGCCAGCTCGCCGAGTCGCTCCAGGTGGCGGCCGGGCTGCCCAGGGAACGGGCCCGGACCCGGGCGGTCGAGCTGCTCGACGCGGTGGGCCTGCGCGACCCGGGCACGGTCTATCACCGGTACCCCGACGAGCTGTCCGGCGGCATGCTCCAGCGGGTCCTGATCGCCATCGCGATCGGCGGCGAGCCGGACCTGTTGATCGCCGACGAGGCCACCACCGCGCTGGACGTGGTGATCCAGGCCGAGGTGCTGGACCTGCTCGCCCAGCTGCGGGCCGAGCGCGGCCTGTCGCTGCTGCTGGTCACCCACGACCTCGCCGTGGTCGCCGAGACCTGCGACCGGGTGCTGGTGTTCTATGCCGGGGAGCTCGTGGAGTCCGGCCCGACCGAGCAGGTGCTGCGCTCGCCGGCCCACCCGTACACCGAGGCGCTGCTGCGCATCGCCGAGCCCGGCTCGGTGGAGGTGCTGCCGGGGCAGCCGCCGCCGACCGGCGCCGCACTGCCCGGCTGCCGCTTCGCCGACCGCTGCCCGTACGCCGAGGACCGGTGCACGGCCGGCCCGGTGGCGCTGCGGTCCCCGGGCGAGAACCGCGCGGCCCGCTGCGTACGCGTCGAGGAGGCCTCATGAGCGAACGCGCTGAGCGAATCGACGAGCACGGCGTCCCTCTGCTGGAGGTGGACGGACTCGGGGTGTCGTACGGCCGCCGGTCCGGCCGGGTGCTGTCCGGCGTGAGCCTGAGCGCCCGGCCCGGCGAGATCGTCGGCGTGGTGGGGGAGACCGGCTCGGGCAAGACGACGCTGGTCCGCGCCGTGGTCGGGCTCGTCCCGGCGGACGAGGGACGGGTGACCTTCGACGGTACGGAGGTGACGGCGCTGCGCGGCCGGCGGCTGCGCGCGTTCCGCCGGACCGGCGGGATCCAGCTGGTCTTCCAGGACCCGCTGCGCTCCCTCGACCCGGACCTGACCGTGGCGGCGATCGTCGCCGAGGGGCTGACCATCGCGGGCGGCCTCACCCGCTCCGAGCAGGCCGAACGCGTGGACGAGGCGCTGATCCGCGTCGGCCTCGACCCGGCGCTCGGCACGCGGCGGCCCGGCCAGATCTCCGGCGGGCAGCGGCAGCGGGTCGCCCTGGCCCGGGCCATCGCGGTACGCCCGAAGGTGCTGCTGTGCGACGAACCGGTCAGCGCCCTGGACGCCTCCAGCCGCAACCGGGTCCTGTTGTTGCTGGACCGGCTGCGCCGTGAGCTCGGCGTCGCGATCGTGATGATCTCCCACGACCTGACCTCGCTGGCCGGGGTGGTGGACCGGGTCGCGGTGCTGTTCGGCGGCCGGCTGGTCGAGCAGGGCCCGGTCGGGGAGGTGTTCGGCGACCCCGCCCACCCGTACACCGCGCTGCTGGTCGCCTCCGCCCCGAGCATCGGCGCCCGTCCGCTCGGCCGGCCCGCCGCGAGCCTGCGCCCGGCCCGTGACCGGGAGCCGTGGCCGCACGGCGGCGGGTGCCGCTACGCCCCGCTGTGCCCGTTCGCCACCGCCGACTGCGCCGTCGAACCGCCGCGCGAGGAACGGGCGGACGGCCGGACGGTGGCCTGCCATCACGCCGAAACCTGGTCCGACCTGGTCGGGCAGACGAGAGGAGCACTGAGGTGAGCATCGAGTTCATCGGCATCGCCGCGACCCGGGCGCACACCGAGACCGAGATCGAGAGGGCGTCCGGCGGTCCGCCGGTGAACGCGGACTACCTGCGGGCGCTCGCCAGGGCGCACGAGGACGCGGGGTTCGACCGGGTGCTGGTCGCCCACTCCTCGGCCAGCCCGGACGGGTTCATCGTCGCCGACCAGGTGCTCACCGGCACCGACCGGCTCGGCGTCCTGCTCGCGCACCGGCCCGGCTTCGTGGCGCCGACGCTGGCGGCGCGCAAGTTCGCCACCCTGGACGCCTTCCACCCCGGCCGGGTCGTGCTGCACGTCATCACCGGCGGCGACGACGCGGACCAGGCCAGGGACGGCGACATCACCGACAAACCGACGCGCTACCGGCGTACGGATGAGTTCCTCGACGTGCTGCGCCTGGAGTGGGAGTCCACCGCGCCGTTCGACTACGACGGGGAGTTCTACCAGGTACGCGGCGGGTTCACGCCGGTACGCCCGGACGGCCGGATCCCGGTCTACTTCGGCGGCGCCTCCGCGGACGCGGTACGGGTCGGGGGCAAGCACGCCGACGTGTACGCGTTCTGGGGCGAGCCGCTGGCCGGCATCGCCGAACGGATCGCCGAGGTACGCGCCGCCGCCGCCCCGTACGGCCGCGACCCCCGGTTCAGCGTCAGCCTGCGGCCCATCCCGGCCGCGACCGAGACCGAGGCGTGGCAGCGCGCCCGGGAGATCCTCCGGCTCACCAAGGAGCGGGCCGGCGAGCTGAGGAAGACCTTCGGCATCGACGGTTCGGCGCAGCAGGGCAGCCGGCGGCTTCTCGACTTCGCCGACCAGGCGGAGGTGCACGACAAGCGGCTGTGGACCGCGATCGCCAAGGAGACCGGCGCCGCCGGGAACTCCACCGCGCTGGTGGGCAGCTACGAACAGGTCGCCGAGTCGCTGCTCGACTACGTCAACCTCGGCGTCGGCACCCTGCTCATCCGCGGGTTCACCCCGCTCGCCGACGCCACCGACTACGGAAACCTCATCCGCCTGGTCCGCGCCCAGGCCCTGACCGGCATCCCCGCCTAGAAAGAGAGCGGACATGACCTTCGAACTCCTCGGCATGGTCGGGACGCGGGACGCGTCCGAGACCCACGGCGACCACTACGGCACCATCGACGCCGACTACCTGGCGAGGTTCGCCCGGGCGCACGAGGCCGCCGGCTTCGATCGGGTCCTCATCGGGTACGGCGCGACCGGCGCGGACGGGTTCGCCGTCGCCGCGCACGTGCTGAACGCCACGACCCGGCTCAAGGTGCTGATCGCGCACCGGCCCGGCTTCGTCGCCCCGACCCTGGTCGCCCGCAAGCTGGCCACCCTGGACCAGTTGACCGGCGGCGGCCGGGTCGCCATCCACCACATCTCCGGCGGGGACGAGGCGGACCAGAGGCGCGACGGCGACTTCGCCGACCACGACCGGCGCTACGCGCGGACCGCCGAGTTCATGTCCCTGCTGCGGCGGGTGTGGGAGGCGGACCGGCCGTTCGACCACAGCGGCGAGTTCTACCGGGTGGAGGGCGCCTTCAGCACGGTCAAGCCCGCCACGCCCGAGGGCATCCCGCTGTACTTCGGCGGCGCGTCCCCCGCGGCGATCGAGGTCGGCACCCGGCACGCCGACGTGTACATGCTGTGGGGCGAGCCGAGGCGGCAGATCGCCGAGCGGATCGCCGCGCTGCGCGAGGCCGCCGCCGCGCACGGCCGCACCCTGCGGTTCAGCCTGTCGATCCGGCCGATCATCGCCGACACCGAGGACGCGGCGTGGGAACGGGCCGAACGCATCCGCGCTCTCACCGCCGAGCGGGCCGGCGCCTCGCACCCGTACCGCATGTCCACCTCGGTGGGCTCCGCACGGCTGCAGCGACAGGCGGCCGAGAACGAACGCCACGACGAGCGGCTCTGGTACGGCATCACCGCGCTCACCGGGCCGGGCGGCAACTCCACCGCGCTGGTCGGCACGGCGGAGCAGGTCGCGAACGCACTCGACGGCTACCGGCGGGTGGGCGTCGACACCATCCTGATCCGCGGTTTCGACCCGCTCGAGGACGTCGTCGACTGGGGACGGCGCCTGGTCCCGCTGCTGCGCGCGAACGCCGCGGCGCTGGTCTGATCCGATGGCCCCGACAACGCACACCGAGGCGCCGCCGGGCACGGCACCGCCGCCGTACGCGCCGGAGCGCCTGGCCGACGTCGCCGCCGCACTGGCCGCCCGCGCCGACGAGCACGACCGCGACGGCTCCTTCCCCTTCGAGGGAGTCGCCGCCGTGCACGAGGCCGGGCTTCTCACGGCGACCGTCGGCACGGACTCCGGCGGCGCCGGCGCCGGTCTCGCCGACACCGTACGGATCCTGCGCGGACTCGGCGCGGGCGACCCGTCGGTCGCCCTGGTCACCGCGATGACGCTGTTCACCCACGCCCTGCAGGCCCGCGGCGGCGCCTGGCCCGCGGCGATCTACCGGGAGCTGCTGGCCACGCCCGGTCCGGCGCTCGTCAACACGCTGCGGGTGGAGCCGGACCTCGGTACGCCGGCACGCGGCGGCCTGCCCGCCACGACGGCCCGGCGCGACGGCGACCGCTGGTCCCTCACCGGACGAAAGATCTTCTCCACCGGTGCCGTCGGCCTGAGCTGGATGGCGGTCTGGGCCCGCACCGACGAGGAACCCGCGCGCGTCGGCTCGTTCCTCGTCCGTGCCGGCGGCCCGGGGATCGTCATCGAACCCACCTGGGACCACCTGGGGTTGCGCGCCAGCCGCAGCGACGACGTCATCTTCACCGACGTGCCGGTTCCGCTCGGCTCCGTCGCGAACCTCACCGAACCCCTACCCGGGCGGCCCGCGCGCGGTGACCAGGCCGTCTGGAACTCCCTCGGGCTCACCGCCCTCTACCTCGGCGTCGCCGGGGCCGCGCGGGACTGGCTCGTACGCTTCCTGCACGAGCGGGTCCCCACCTCGCTCGGCGCGCCGCTGGCGACCCTGCCACGGTTCCAGACCGCGGTCGGGGAGATCGAGACCGCGCTCACCGGCGCGAACGATCTCATCGACGCCCTGGCCCGGCGGTACGACGAAGGCGACCTGCCCGAGGGGCGCGCCGAGACCGTCAAGCTGCTCGGCACCCGCGCGGCGATCACCGCGGTCGAGCAGGCCGTGGCTCTCGTCGGCAACAACGGACTGACCAGGAACAACCCGCTACAGCGGCACTACCGGGACGTGTTGTGCTCCCGGGTCCACACCCCGCAGGACGACGTCATCATCGCCGCGGCCGGCCGCGGCGCGCTCGCCCGTGTCACCCGGAACAGCTGAGGCACCGACATGACCGAACCCGCCACCCTGCCGACCATCCGCTCCTGGCTCCCCGCCGGCGATCTCCACCAGCGCGGCACCGTCGTATTGTTCCCCGGGCGCGGTGAGCACGGGGGCGTCTACGAGCGGCTGGGCCGCCGTCTCTCGGCCGACGCCTACGCCGTCCACGCCGCCGACAGCACGCCCGGCGACGACCTGGAAACCCTCGCCCGGCTGGTGGACGAGATCGGCGCGACCGCGACCGGGCCGATCGTGTTGGCCGGGTCGGACACCGGCGCCCTCCAGGCCCTCGCCCTGGCCGCCGCGCAGGACCGTCCGCCGGACGGTGTCATCATCGCCGGCCTGGCCGCCTTCGGGACGACGCCCCGGTCGTCGTGGGCGGAAGAGCTCGAGGCGCGCACCGCCTGCCCCGCGCACCGGCGGCGGCTCACCGACGACATCCGGTTCGTCCGCGGCTCGCTGGCCGCACCGCCCCCGGCGGCGCTGCTGTCCGCGGAACTCCCGCTGGACCGGATCGGCCTGCCCGTGCTCCTCCTGCACGGCGACGCCGACCCGGTCACCCCACCGGCGACCGCACGCTCGATCGCCGCCCGGCTGCCGGCGGCCGAGCTGGGGATCGTCCGGGGAGGACGGCACGACGTCCTCAACGACATCGACCACCGCAGCGTCGCCGCCCACGTCGTGCAGTGGCTCGAACGCCTGCGTTCCGGACCGGATCGCGGCCCCGTCGTGGTCGTCGAGACCCTCAGCTGAGTACGCGTCCCGTTCACCCTCTCCACCGTGAGGTGAGGTCACCATGGCCAGCATCCTGACCGTTTCCGGAAGCCCGTCCGCCACCTCCCGTACCGCCCGGCTCCTCGACCACGTGGCGGTACGGCTCGCGGCCCAGGGCCACGAGGTGACGTCGCTGGAGGTCCGTACGCTGCCGAGCGAGGCGCTGCTCGGCGCGGACTTCGGGCATCCCGCCATCGTCGCGGCCACCGAGTCGTTCGACCGGGCCGACGGCGTCGTCATCGGCACTCCCGTCTACAAGGCGGCGTACTCGGGACTGCTGAAGTCGCTGCTCGACCTGCTCCCGCAGTACGCGCTGACGGGCAAGACGATCCTGCCGCTGGCCACGGGCGGGAGCACGGCACATGTCCTGGCCATCGACTACGCGTTGCGGCCCGTGCTGTCGTCGATGGGCGCCCGGCACATCGTTCAGGGATGGTTCGTCCTCGACCGCCACATCACGGCGCTCGAGGACGGATCGACGGCCGTCGAGACCGGCACCGATGAGGCGCTCGGCCGCCTGGTCGACCACTTCTCCGCGGAGATCGCCTCCACCGCGCGACTCGCGGCCACCGGCTGAGCGCCCGCCGAGGATCACGATCCCGTCGTGCAGAGGCCCAGGGTGACGAGCGCGCTCGCGATCCCCCGCGCCTCGTCCGGCGCGGAGGAGATCTCGGCGACCTTCATCGGCCCGTTCCGCAGGCGGCGGCACGTCTCGACGGCGTCCCGGGGGAGGCGGAATCCGGTGTCTCCCACCGTCACCCGCCCGTCGTCCGTGGTCACGGGCCAGGTGCCGGCGCGCAGGGCGATCCGGTCCGCGAGGTCGATCGGCGTGTCGAGCAGCGCCTGCCGGAAGAGGCCGGTTTTGAGCCCGTCACCGAACGCGGTCCTGCCGTAGACGATCCGGTCGACGGCGTCCGCGTCGGCGCGGTCGGCGAGCGCCGCCGAGAGCAGGTCCGCGTACTTCCTCACCAGCGGCGCGGCCTGTCCGGCGACGTCGTGGCCCAGCGGCAGCGCGCCGGCGAAGTCGTCGGAGCGCAGGATCTCCAGCACCATGCCGCGCAGGAGATCGGCCCAGGTCAGGGTGTTGATGCTGAGGGTGAGGTGGATCGAGGACGCGTCGGCCGTGCGCACCAGGTGAGGCATGCCCCGGGGCACGTAGAGCACGTCGCCCTCCCGGAGTTCGTACGTCGACGACGAGGCGTCCAGGTCGGAGACGATCTTCCCGCCGCCGGGGTTCGGCACGATCGCGTCGAACAGCTCCCACCGCTTACTTCCGTGGATCTGGACGATGATGATGTCCTGGGCGTCGCAGTGGACCTCGAAGGCCCGCGCGTGCGGCGGCGCGACGTAGACGTTGGCGTCCACCGGGTGCCCGAGGTCCGTCTCGATGTCCTTGCAGAGCGCGTGCAGGTGAGGCAGCAGCAGGTTGACCGTGCCCAGCACGATGGTCGCGCCGCCGCGAAAGAACCGCACGGCCTTGACCGGGTCGACGACATCGCCGAGGTCCGCGTAGCCGAGCGTCGATTTCGCCACATAACGGTCAGCCGGGATGACCGTCCCGTCCTTGGCGATCCGCACGCCGGGCGTTCGGAGCGCGCTTCCGGTGAGAACCCGGTCGATGTCCTCGACCGAGATGAGATTCTCCAGATTCGACGCGGCACCGGGTCGGTGGAGCGCCGCCTTTCCGAGATGCCGGGAAAAGAATTCGTCGACGTCTCCGATGAGTGTGGAGAGTGCCGTCACTGCGAGAACTCCTTTTTGTTCTTGTCGTCGGCCGTGGGGACCGGAGGGTCGGCGTACTGTTCGGCCTGCAGCCGGTACATCTCGGCGTACGCGCCGTCGGCGGCCATCAGGCCTTCGTGCGTGCCGTGCTCGATGACCTTTCCCCGCCGCAGCACGTAGATCCGGTCCACGCGGCGCACGGAGGCCAGCCGGTGAGTGATGAGGATGACCGTCCGGCCGTCCGCGGCCAGGGTCCCGACCTTGTCGAAGATCTCCGTCTCCGCCCGGGGATCCAGGGCGGAGGTCGGCTCGTCGAAGACGAGAACGGGCGCGTCGCGGAACCACGAGCGGCCGAGGCCGATGCGCTGCCACTGGCCGCCGGACAGCTCCGTGCCGCCCATGAACTCCCGGGCCAGCAGGGTGTCCCAGCCGTCGGGCAGCGACGCGGCCACCGTGTCGGCGCCGCTGGCCAGCCCGGCCCACCACAGGCGTTCGCGGTCGCCGGCGTGGTCGGTGCGGCCGATGGCCAGGTTGACCCGCGCGGTGAACGGCCAGCGGGGGAAGTCCTGGGCGGCCAGGGCGACCCGCTCGAAGACGCCTCGCCGGTCCAGTAGCTCGATGGGCACTCCGCCCCAGGTCACCTGCCCGCCACCGGGCAGATAGAGGCCGCACAGCAGCTTGGCCAGGGTGCTCTTGCCCGAGCCGTTCTCCCCGACGAGCGCCACGATCTCGCCCGGCCGGATCACGACGTCGACCCCGTCCAGCGCGGGCCGCGTCTTGTGCGGGTAGACGAAGCGGAGATCCCTGGTGCGGATCTCGACCGGGTGGGGCGGCAGCGCCAGGTCGCCGGTGTGCAGGGCGCGCTGCTCCGCCTCGGCACAGGCCCGCTCCCACTCGAGGACGAACAGTCCCTGCTCGTAGATCTGGTTGGTCGACATGACCAGGCCGATCAGGCTGGTCCGGCCGGTCCGGATGGCCATCACCGCCGCCCCGGCCACCGCGAGCGGGACGGTGCCCACGAGGAGCAGCGCGCCGAGGGCGGCGTAGGTCGCCACGCTCGCCAGGCCCGACAACGCGTCACCGGCCAGCACGCCGCGCGCCTCGGCGCGGCCCAGCCGTTCCTGCTCCTCCTCGGCCACCGACGACAGCCGGTCGTAGTGCGCGAGCAGGTACGGCGCGGCGCCGTGCGCCCGGATCTCCGGGCCGGTGTTCGGGCTGCTGAGCAGGTCGCCGAGGACTTCTAGCTGACGCGTCAGGTCCATGTAGCGCTTGGCCGAGGCGAAGCGCGCCCGCGCGGCCCGTACGGCGCTCCAGCCCTTCGGCGCGATCGTCGCCAGGAGCAACGGCAGGAGGAGCGGGTGCAGCACCGTGAGAACCCCGGCGGAGGCCACCAGGTTCGTCAGGCCCGTGAGGAGCGCGACCGCGTTCGTGATCACGACGCGGGTGGCCCGGGTGCCCTGGCGGGCCGCTCCCAGCAGGTTGTGGAAGCCGGCGTCCTCCAGGGCGGCGAGTTCCACCTTCGCGGCCCTCTCCAGCAGCCGCGTGTACGCCAGGCGCTCGGCCCGCGGGCCGAGCCGGCTCGCGGCCGCCTTGCTGGCCGCCCGCATCACGCTGGCCGTCCCGGCGGCCAGGGCGATCGCGGCCAGCGCGGGCCCGGCGGCGAGCAGCCGGTCCCGGGACGGCCCGCCGGCCATCAACGGCACGAGGACGCGGTACGTCGACATCAGCGTCACCACGGTCGCGACGCCCCCGATGAGTTCGGCGATCACGATCGCGGCGAGCGCCCCGGGAGCCGCCGCCCGCCCCAGCCGGACCGTGACGGCCATCAGCCGCGGAAGCTCGCGGGCCATCGTGAAGAAGCCGACCCGTGAACCGGCCCCCTCGTGACGGAGCTGGCCGAGGGACAGCCGGATGCCGGAGCCGAAGAGCTCGTCGCGGGCCGCTTCGGCCGCCGCGCCTGCGCGATGCCGTCCCATCAGGCCACCAGGAACGGGCGAGCGGCCGGACCCGGCGCGTCCCCGGTCACCGTCAGCAGGGCCAGCGCGACACCCGCCGCGCCGGTCAGCAGGCCCTCGCCGCCGGTGGCGAAGCCGAGCGGCAGGTCCGGGTCGAAGGCGCCGAGGACCCGGTCGAGCAGATCGCCTACGGCCGCCCCGAACCGCGCGTCGTCGGCCGCGAAGGCCCCCGTGACCAGCAGCAGCCCGCCGAGCCCGTGGCAGAGGTCCGGCGAGGCGCCGATGCCCCATGCCTCCGGGTGGTCGAGCAACGCGGTCATGGCCTCGCGGGCGACGCTCTGGTAGCCCGGTTCGTTCAGGGCCCGTCCGGCCAGCCAGAGGGCACGGGCGATCCCGGGGACGCCGTAGCACCACGACGCCCGGCGCGGCGATGGCAGCCGGTCCCGGCCCGCGACTCCGGCGGGCCACGCGATGCCCCACTCGTCGGTGTGCGCCACGTCCAGCAGCCAGTCCGCGATCCGCGCGAGCGTACCGGCGGGAACCTCGGCGTGCTCCTCACTGAGCAGGGCGAGGAGCGCCAGCGGGCCCGCGGCGCCGTGGGCCAGGCCGCAGTCGGCGTAGCCCTGGGGCAGCGCCCAGGCCGGGGGGACCCGGTGCGGCGGCACGTGGAACGGCGGGTCGCCGGCGGCGGCCTTCGCCAGCGCGCCGACCACGGCCTGCCGGCGCGCCGGCAGCGGCCGCATCAGCAGGTAGACCCCGACGCCCGTGGTCCCCTCGATGAGGTCGTGGTTCTCCACGTGGTTCTCCACGCGATCGATCGCTCCGTCCACCTTCGCCAAGAGGTTCCCGTAGCGGCCGGTCGGTCCCTTCAACAGCGCGGCCGCGACGCCGAGGCCGGCGAGGCCGCCGGTGAACAGCCCGGCCGGCCCGGCCGTCGTGAGCCCGCCTTCCAGGAACCGGTGGCCGATCCTGTCCCACCCCGCCTCGGGTTCGAGCCGGTGCAGCGCCGCGTAGAGATGCGCGCGGCCGACGTGGTCCGGCCTCGCCGCCGTGCCAGGTGTCCCGCCGGAAGCAAGGCGAGCCGCCACGTCGCCTGCGATTCGGCGGGCGGCGGCTCGCCGTGCGGCATCGATCAAATGCACATACCGGGAGCCATGGCGCCGTACGTCGGGCTACAGGTCCCGCAGTCCTGCGTCGCGCCGCAGGTACCGCTCCAGGACACCTGCGTCCCGCAGGTGCTGTCGCTACCGCTGCAGGACTGAATCGGGGTGACGGAATCCGATTCCATCAGCAATTCGATGTCCAGGTCGAAGATGCTCTCATCCACATCGGGAGATGCGACCGGCGGCATATTTTTCCTTCCTGTTCATTGAAGAACGCCGCAGGGCCTGCGGCGCGCCGAAAGTCTGCCATGCCGCGCTTACCGATCGCTGACGTCGCGAATGGTTGCCATTTCGGGTTAATTCGCTGGTACGTTCTGGATCGGGTATCGCGACTACTCGCTTAACTGATCTGGTCAGATTTTCGAGTTCAATCAGCGTGCACGGAGAGATGCTGCATGACAGATATGCCGAGACTCAGGGCCGCCGAACGCGTGCTGGTGCGCATGAGCGTGCTGCCGGCCGGCTCGGCGGCGCGGACCCGGAGCGACGGCGACGACCCGGTCGGTTACCTCCGCTCGATGATCGCCGACCCGCTGGTGCGGGAGGCGATCGCCGTGTCGAGCCCGTCGCTGACGCACACGCTCGACGCGCTGGAGGCCGGGCGCCCGGTCGATCCCAAGAAACTGCGGCGCGCCGTGATCTCGGTCTCCCGTTACGCCCTTCGCATGGCGACCCGGGCCACGCCCTTCGGCGTCATGGCGGGGGTGTCCGAGGCGCGCTTCGACCACGCCGCCAAGGTGGAGTTCGGCGACGAGCACCGCAAGAGCGCCCGCCCGGACGTCGGCTGGCTGCACGCGCTGGTGCGCGACTGGGAACGCCGGCCCGAGGTCGTCCGGCGGCTGCGCGTGGTCCGCAACAACCTCAGCTTCATCCGCGGTGACCGGCTCGTCCTGCCGCACCTGCCCGTGGGCGACGACGGGCCCGCGCTCGAGGTGTCCGTGCGCCGTACGCCCGTGGTCTCGGCGGTGATCGAGCGGGCCCGCCGCCCGGTGCCGTTCACCGAGCTGACCGAGCACCTGCGCGACGCCTTCCCGCACGGCTCGCCGGAGGCCGTGGAGCGGGTGCTGCTGCAGCTCATCGAGCGGTACCTGCTGCTGACCGAGCTGATGCCCCCCGACGACGCCGACCCCGTCCGGCACGTCCTGGACCGGCTCCCTCCGGGGGAGGGGACCGGGCTGGACGAGGCGGCCGCCGCGCTGGACGCCTACGCGGCCACGCCGATGGCCGCGGGACTGACGGCGTGGAACGAGGTCATCCGCACCACCCGGCGGCTGGGCGAGAAGCAGCACGCGCCCCACGTGGACGTGAGACTCGACGCCGACGTGACGCTTCCCTGGGCGGTGGCCGAAGAGCTGGAGTCCGTCGCCGCGGTGCTGACCCGCGTCACCCCGCCCGACCGCGCCGCACCCCACATGCGCGCCTACCACGACGACTTCGTGGACCGGTACGGAACCGGCCGGCTGGTTCCGGTGAAGGAGCTCCTGGATCCGGAGAAGGGACTCGGCACCCCGGCCGGCTACCGTACGTCGACCCGCGACGTCGGCCGGCCGGAGCCGAACCGGTACCGCGAGCGCGTCTTCGGCGAGCTCGCCCAGCGCGCGCTGCTCGACGGAGCGCACGAGGTCGAGCTCGACGCGGCGATGATCGACCGCCTCTCCGGCGCGGACGACGGACGCCTGCCGCCGACGCTGGAGATCGGCGCCCACCTCCTGGCCGAGTCGGTGACCGCGCTGGAGAACGGCGACTTTCGCCTCGCTCTGGCGACGATGCCGCTGTCGCGCCGGGCGGGCGCGCTGAGCGGCCGCTTCGCCTACCTGCTCGACGGTCTCCGCGACCAGACGGCCCGGATCCTGCACGAGGACCGCACCGTCCGGCCGCAGCTCACCTTCCAGGCGAACTGGACGCGAGTCTCCAACGTGGCCCGCGTGCCGCAGCTGACCGACCACAGCCTGCCGGTCGGGACGTTCGCGGACCCGGGCGACCCCGCGGTGATCGACCTGGACGACCTGGTCGTCGGCGCGGCGAACGGACGGCTGTTCGTGCACTCGCTGAGCCGCGACACCGAGATCGCCCCGACGACCCTGCACATGCTGGTGGTGAGCCGGGTCGGCCCGGAGATCGCCCGCTTCCTCTACGACGTCACCGAGGCCCGCCACCGGGCGTGCAACGCGTGGACCTGGGGTGAGCTCGACGCGATGCTGCCGTTCCTGCCCCGGGTCCGCCACGGCCGTACGATCCTGGCCTCCGCGACCTGGCGGCCCGACGTCGGCCTCATCGACGCCGGGCTGACCGAGAGCGAGTGGCTGCGCCGCCTCGACGCCTGGCGCGAGCGCTGGCGCGTGCCGTCCGAGGTGTTCATGACGAACGGCGACAACCGCATCGGGCTCGACCTCGACGCGCCGCTGCACCGCCGGATCCTGCGCCACGAGCTCGGCCGCCGCCCGAGCACGCTGCTGGTCGAGTCGCCCGGCGGGGAGGGCTTCGGCACCGGCTGGTCGAACGGGCGCGCCAACGAGCTCGTCGTCACGCTGAGCACGGGCTCCTCGGAGCCCCCCGTCCGTACGCCGGCGACGGTGCGGAGCCGCCCGTCGGCGCACCGGCCGGGCGGGGCGTGGCTGTTCGCCAAGCTGTACGCCTCCGCCGACCGGCACGCCGAGCTGATCGGCCGGCGGCTGCCGGCGCTGCGGGCGGCGTTGCCGTCATCGGTGGACCGGTGGTTCTTCATCCGTTACTTCGACCCCGAGCCGCACCTTCGGCTCCGGTTCCACGGCAGCCCGGACCGCCTGAACGCCGAGGTCCTGCCGCTGGTGCACGACTGGGCGGACGGGCTGTGCCAGGCCGGGCTCGCCCGGACGCTGGTGCTCGACACGTACGAGCCGGAGGTCGAACGCTACGGCGGGCCCGAGGCGCTGGAGGCGGCCGAGCGGGTCTTCCAGGCGGACAGCGAGGCGGTGATCGAGCAGCTCGGCCTGCGCCTGCCCCTGCGGCCCGAACTGCTCGCGGCGGCGAACTACGTGGATCTGGTGCGCGCCTTCGGCGCCCCCGACTGGCGCGACTGGTTCCTGCACGCCTATCCGAAGGGCGAGCACCACGCCGCCTTCCAGGCGATACGCCGCACCGCGATCGAGGTCATCGACGGGCGGGACCTCGACCCGCGCCTGACCGCGACCTGGGAGCGCCGCCGGACCGCCGTGGCGGCGTACGGCCAGGTGATCCGTTCGCTGAACCGCCGGCCACCGCTTCCGGCGCTGCTGCACATGCACCACAACCGGCTCGTCGGGGCGGCTCCGGATGCGGAGGGCGCCTCGTACGCGATCGCGCGTGGCGCGCTCCAGGCCCTGGCGGACCGCGACAGGCACGCGAAGTGACGCCGGGCGGAGCGACGGCCACCGGCGCCGTACGGACGGAGGCGGCGGCCGTCGTCGCGGAGGTGGCGCGGCGGCTGGCCGACCCGGTCGCGGTCACGCGGATCACCGGGGCGGCGGTCGACCAATTCCCGGACGGCAGTACGCCCGCCACCTGGCATCCGGCCGCGCTGAACGAGGGATGCCCGGGGATCGCGCTGCTCCACGCCGAACTGGGCGACCGGCCGAGCGCGCACGCGTACCTGGCCCGGGGAGCGGGGGCCGCGCTGCCCGGCCGGGGCGGCCTGTTCGCGGGCCTGCCCGCCGTCGTGTTCGCCACACGGGCGGCGGTGACACGGCCCGGCGACTACGCGAGCCTGCTCGCCCGCGCCGAGCCGGCGGTCCGCGCGGCCGCGAGCGAACGGGCCCGCGAGGAGCTGGACCGCATCGCCGCCGGACGGCCCGGGACCGCCTTCGCCGCGTACGACGTCGTGCAGGGTCTCACCGGTCTGGGCCGGCTGCTGCTCGGCACCGGACACGCCGAACCGGCGGTGCGCTCCCTCATCGCCCTCACCGAGCCGGTCGAGGTCGACGGCGCACGCGTGCCCGGGTGGTGGGTGGCTCACGCTCCGCTGAAGAACACACCCGACCGCGACGGCCACTTCAACTTCGGCCTGGCGCACGGAATCGCGGGCCCGCTGTCCCTGCTGGCCATCGCCCACCGGGACGGCCTGCGCCTGCCGGGGCAGGAGGCGGCGATCGAGCGGATCGTCGCGTGGCTGCTGGCGTGGCTTCACGAGGGCTCGTGGCCGCCGGTCGTCACCCTCCACCGGCAGCTTCGCGGCCCGGACCGATCGGCGCGGCCCGACCGGCCCGGCTGGTGCTACGGCGCGCCGGGCATCGCCCGCGCGCTCCAGCTCGCCGGCCTCGCGCTCGACCGGCCGTCCTGGCGGGAGACGGCCGTCTCGGTGCTGCGCCGCGCGCTCGCCCGTCCCTGGGACGAGTGGGACATGATCGACGCCGGCCTGTGCCACGGCTGGGCGGGCATGCTGCACATGACGCGCCTGATGGCGGCCGACGAGGGCGCCGCCGACCTGCGCGAGGCGGCCGACGGGCTCGCCCGCCGGGTCGTCGGCTGTTTCGATCCGGCGGCCCCGTTCGGCTTCCGGTACGCCGCGGGAGCCGGCGCGATGGTCGCACCGGACCGGGCGGGCTTCCTGGAGGGCGCGGCCGGAATCGCGCTGGCGCTGCACGCCTACGCGAACGACGAACCCGCGAGGACCGGCTGGGACACCGCCCTGCTGCTGAACTGACGGTGACGGGCGCCGGCACGTAGCGGTCACCTCGCGTGACGCGCCGGCGCCCGCCGGTCCGATCCCCGGCGCGGCTCAGCCGACCAGGGGCGGAGACACGTGGTCGTCCGGGGAGAAGACGTCATCCATCACGGTCACCTGCCCCGGATCTCAGGTCCTGATCACGCGGCCGGGCCCGCCGCCGGTCCACTTGCCGGCGGTGTCACCCGCCTCGACGGTGATGACGTAGCGCCGTCCCGGCGTGAGCCCCGTCAGCGTGTACGCGGTGTCCCGGGTGGTGACCGCCGTGTCGATCGGCGTGAACGGCCCGGCACCGACCGGGTGCCCGTTCACGAGCACCCGGTATCCGGCGACCTGCTGGTCGTCGGTCGCCCGCGGCCACGAGAGGACGGCGCCGGTGGCGCTGATCCTCGCGACCCGGACCCGGCTGTGGGCCGGCCAGGTGGGTACGGCCCGGTCGTAGGCCGGGCCGGTCGTCAGCTCCGCCGTCGCCGGGTAGGTGGCGGTGTTCCCGCCGGCGTCCACGGCCCGCAGGCCGACCCGGTAGGTCGTGCCGGGCTTCAGGGCGGTGAGGGTGTAAGAGGTGTCGGCGCCGGCGGCCGTGCCGGCCGCGTCGCCGTTGAGGAGCACCACGTAGTGGTCGACTCCGTGGTCGTCGTCCGCAGGTGTCCAATCGACCCGTCCCCAGGTGGTACCCACGCTCGCGGCGTCGACCTTCAGGGCGTCCGACGCGGTCGGGACCCGCGGCGGTGTGCGGTCGGGTGATCCGGTGGTCCGGGCGTCGGTGTCCGGACCGGGCGTGGAGTTGCCCGTGGCGTCGCGGGCCGCCACCGAGACGTGGTACTTCAGAGCGGGACCGAGCCCGTCGAGCGTCGTCCCGGTCGCGTCGCCGCCGACGCTCGTCACGATGTGGCCGTCGAGGAGGACGTCGTAGGCGGCGACGCCCGTGTCGTCCGTCGCGGCCGGCCAGGAAACGGTGAGTGCCGTGTCCGTCGCCTCGGCGGTCAGCGCCGCTTCGGGCGGCCAGGACGGTGGGCGCCCGGCGTCGGCGGTGACACCGCTCGTGGTGGTGTCACCGGTGAACGCCAGGCCCGAGGAGTGCTTGATCTCCCATGGGGCGTCCAGGCCGTTCAGGCGAACGTCCTTGAACGTGCTGTCGGTCAGGTAGGACAGCTGTGCCTGCCCGGCACCGGTGAAGGTGACGTCGTCGAAGCTCAGCCGGGTGTGTGGCCGGTCGGCGACGCCCACGACGTCGATCGCGGCGCTTCCGGTGCCGTCGACCGTCACGTTCGAGACGGTGACGTCCTGGAATCGTGCCCGCTGACGGGCGGGCTCGACGACGATGGCCGCGTTCGGGTCGCTGTAGGCGGAGGTGAAGATGAACCCCTGCGTGGCGATGTCCTTCATGGCCGTGTCGCGGAAGACGACGTCGCGGCCGCCGCCGCCGTTCGTGGGCACGGTCTTCATCCGCAGCCCGACGTCGGTGCCGTCGACGACGTTCTGCTCGGCGAGCACGTTCTCGATCCAGGAGCCGGTGTGGCTGCCCACGACGACCGCGCCGTGCCCGTGCCGGAAGTAGTTGTCGGCGATCCACGCGTTGCGGGTCGGCCGCTGGTCCTCGCTGGCGGCGCCGAGTCCGGCGGCGAAGTTCATCGCGTCGTCACCGGTGTCGAAGACGTCGTTGATGACGGTGAGCCCGTCGCCGTGGCTGAACTCGATGCCGTCCGCGTTGTTGACGTCGTAGGTCAGCAGCTTGACGTCGTTCACGGTGACGTCATCGCTGTGCAGGTTGACCAGGGTGTGGGCCGAGGGGTTCTCCGCCTTGAAGCCGCCGTAGTACACGCCGTCCACGCCGCGCATCGTGATCAGGCTGGACCGAGCCGGGTACGGCGTGGGGTTGCCGTACTTCTGGCCCGCCTGCTCGACCTGCGCCTTGGCGAGTATCCCGTTCTGCTGCCACGTGCTCGAACTGCTCTTCGCCGAGACCGGGAAGTAGCCCTCGTCCAGCCCGTTCTGCTTCCAGCCGTTGCCGTCGATGGTGCCGGGGCCGACGATCCGGATGTCGTGCAGGCTGCCGTAGTCGTAGGTGTGCGCGTTCAGCAGGGAGTAGTAGCGCTCGTCGGTGGAGTAGTCGTACAGGCGGAAGTGGTAGGGATACTCGTCCGGGTTCGTGCTGCCGAGCAGCTTGGCGCCCGCGTCGACCTTGAAGGTCATGTCGCTCTTCAGCCACAACGCGCCCGACACGAACGTCCCTGCGGGCAGGAGCACCGTGCCACCCTTGTCGCAGGCGTCGATGGCCTTCTGGATGGCGACGGTGTCGTCGGTGGTGCCGTCGCCCTCGGCGCCGTACTCCGTCACGTCGAACACGTGCGAGGGCGCCGCGGTCGTCTGTGTGACGGCGCTGCCGGCGCTGGACTCGGTGCCGTCGGCGGCGACCGATCGTACGGTGAAGCGGTACCGGTGGTGCGGCTCCAGGCCGGTGACGGTGAAGTTCTGCTCCACGACCTTCACCTGGTCGGCGTTGCCCGGGTCCGCGTAGAACCGGTCGATGAACCGCTTGGCGTCGGTGTCGTTGTCACGCTGGGCGTCGCCGACGAACCGGCCGTCGGCGTAGATGTGGTAATCGACGGGCGCCGGCCCGGACGACGGCCCGCGCCAGGTGAGCGTGACGCTCGAGTCGTCGTACGCGAGGCGCGGCACCGTGACGTGCGTCGGTGCCGCCGGGCGGGGACCGCGGTGATCGCGCGCGTGGGCCGCCGCCGGGCCGGCCGTGAGCACCATGGCGCCGGCGACCGCGACCGCGGGCAGCGATCTCACCACCGCCCTGCCCCTCGTTCCGAGCGATCTGGTCCGAATCACGAGTCGTCTCCTGTTCCGCTGAGGCCGGTAGGGCGGCCGGGAAAGCTCTCGCCGGCCGAGGCGGCAGGACGGCGGTGACACGGGATGCCACCGCCGCCCCCGTGCGCCGAAGGGTCGGTTACGGGGTCACCTGGTGACCGCCGAAGGTCACCACGAGGTGACCGCCGGAGTCGAAGCTCCAGCCCAGGGAACCCTCGTAGGAGGAGCACCGCGAGCCGTTCGCTCCGGTCCAGAACTGGTCGGAGCCGTCGACATCACCCACGAACTTGTCGTTCGGCCCGTCCCCGTCGAACCGGCATGAGGTGTCGTTCCGGAACGTCGAGTCGCCCTCGGGGAAGTGGAAGTTGGTGTCGGCGTTGTCGATGCTGACGTTGTCCGAGACCGTCATCGAGCCGGGGTTGTCGTTGTAGGTGAACCCGTGGTGACCGTTGTGCACCGCGATGTTCCGCTTGATGACATGGTCGACCGCGATGTCGTCGCCGCCGAGCTTGAAGCCGTTGCGGTCACCGTCATTGGTCGTGGTGCCGTCGGAGAGGGTGCCCTCGTCGTAGGACAGCGAGTCCTCGACGGTCACCGGGCCGATGGCACCCGTGGCCGTCTTGGTATAGAGGTCCCAGCCGTCGTCACTGTTGTTGTGCGCCACGTCGTACTGGAACACATTGCCCGGACCGGAGGTCAGCTTCGCGGCGAACCCGTCGGCGTTCTCTCCGCTGGAGTCGTGGTTGTCGTGCGACTCGCAGCTGATCACCAGGTTGTTCGACGGCCACTCGCTCTGGGGGGTGTCCGAGGCGGTCCGTGAGAGCTGTATGCCGGTGTCGGCGTTGAAGCGGGTCTCCACGCGCTCGATGGTGTTGTCGCTGCCGCCGATGGCGATGCCGTTGTCCCCGGCGTTCTCCACGACGAGACCGTAGAGATGCCAGTACGACCCGAACAGCTGCAGCCCACGGTTGGACGAGCTCTCGCTTTCGCCGGAGAAGTCCAGCATCGGCGTCTCGCCCGGGTAGGCCGACAGCACCGTACGGCCACCGGAGGTGCCGTCGTTGCCGGCCGCGATGGTGATCGGCTGCGAGTAGTGGTAGGTCCCGCCGCGCATGTAGATCGTCCCGCCCGAGCCGACGCGACCGATCGCGGACGAGAGCGTGGTCGGGTCCGACTCCGTGCCCGACGCGCCATCGCTACCTCCCGGCGCCACGTACAACGCACCGGACGCGGGCGGATCGGTGGGCGGCGGGCCGGTCGGTCCGCAGGTCGGCGGGGGCTGCGTCGTCGAATCGGCGTAGGTCTCGAACTCCGCGACCCGCGGCGTGCCGGTCGAGCCGCTGACCACAAAGTCGATCTTGCTCAGCGTGGTCGGGGTGAAGGTGATGACCCCTGCCCCGCTGCCGGTGGTCAGGACGGTACCGGTATCGTGATCGACGACCTCCCAGGAACCGATGTGGCCCTCGGACCCTGCCGCCTCACGAATGTTGATCGTGGAGACCGTGGTGGCCGAGCCCCACTTGATCGAGATGCGACCGGTCGAGCCGTCCGGCGACCAGTAGGTGCTCATGTCGCCGTCTCTCACGTTGCCGTAGCCGGTCCCGTCGGCCTTGCTGGAGCCGTCGGAGCCGGCCCCGATGCTGAGGTTGGTTCCGCCGGGTTGGGAGGGCGTCGACGGGCAGTCGCCTCCGCTCGACGGCGGTGTGGGGCTGGTCGGTGGCGGGCTCTGCGGCGTGCAGTCGCCGTCCGATACCCGCAGGCCCTTGCCGGCGCCCGCCGTCTGGCCGACGATGTCCGGCACGCAGGCGGCCGGGTCGAGCTTGTAGGAGTACGGGATGTCGACGGTGGTGTTGGACTGTGGGTCGGGACCGGCGGGGTGGTTCTCGTCGCCGTCGCTGGACCAGGTCACGTTGTCGTAGATGTTGCCGGCGACCTGCCAGTAGCCGAGCTCGTTGGTGTAGAAGGTCCCCAGCACGTCCTTGGAGTCCTCGAAGTAGTTGTTCTCCACCTTGATGTGCGCGCCGACCCGGGAGTTGACGCCGGGCTTGCCGAGGTTCACGAAGTGGTTGTCGTAGGTGTGGACGGTGGCGCCACGGTCCAGGGGCGCGCGCGAGCCGATGTTCTCGTACAGGTCGTGGTGGTAGGTGACGTAGGTGCTCGACGTGTCGCTGTCGGTGTGCCCGACGAGGCCGGCATGGTCGATGTCGCGCAGGATGCTGTAGGACAGCGTCACGAACCGGGTGTTGTCCTTCAGGTCGAACAGGCTGTCATACCCCTGGTCCTCCGTACACCGAGGGCATCCCGAGGCCTCCAGGGTGACGTGGTCGACCCAGACGTTGTGGACGTTGCTCTCCATGCCGATGGCGTCCCCGCCGTTGGACGTGGGTGAGCCCGACTTCTTGACGTTCTTGACGGTGACGTTCTGGATGATGATGTTGTCCGCTTCACGGACGTGGATGCCCAACTGGTCGAAGACGGCGCCGTCGCCGACCCCGATGAGCGTGACGTTACTGATCTTCTTGAGTTCGATCTGGTCATCGGCGGTGTCACAGCTGCCGCCCGACACCTTGGCGGTGTTGCCGTGGTCGATGGTCCCCTCGACCTCGATGATGATCGGGGTACTGCTACTCGTCCTGGCGCACAGGGCCTGATTGATCTCGGTCCCCGTCGTGGCCCGGACCGTCTGCCCGCCGGCACCGCCAGTGGTCCCGCCGTTCTGGGTCGCGTAGCCGGTGGCGCCGCTGGAAGCCGCCACCGCCCGCGGTAACTGCTGGGCCACGCCGATCGCGATCCCCACCGCCGCCATGGCGAGCACCGTCGTCACGGCCAGCGCCGCCCGCAGCAACCGTGTCGCCGACCGTCTCGCCGCCGTCGCCGGCCGTCTCATCGCCGGCCATGTGCCTGGTCGTCTCATCCTCGCCTCGCCTTCCTCGAACACTTCGGGATTTCTGCCACCTACGGTTGGTGGCATCGGCGGATCGAAACCGTGATGGGGCGGCGCACCGACTCGGAAGGAACGACGACGCGACGGCTGCGACGACACTGTGGCAAGCGCTTTCCCTCGTATCGTCGGCAAACCTTTGCCTGAGCGTCGCCAGCATCGCGGCCGCGCTTCCCTTCTGATCTAAAACGCGCACTTCACGGGGCATCTTCGACGCATCACCGTGGCGCCTGCGCGAAAGTTCGGCAAGCGCTTACCCGCATCGCGAGAGTAAGACCGATTCATTCGGTCAATCAAGGATTTTCCCTGATTTTCCCATATGGTCACATTCAGTGACATAAGCCCTGAGGTGTGCGGGTGCCGGTGCCGGGCCACCATCCGCCAGGGCCCGGCGGAGCATCGAACGGGCGTTTGAGCCGGTGATCGGGAAGGCGCCGGTGGGCGGGTGGATCCACTCGTCGGGCGGGTGCTCGACGGGCGGGTGCTCGACGGGCGCCACGTCGTGGGGTCCCGGGTCGCCCGTGACGGCATGGCCACGGTCTACGCCGGTCACTCAAGCCGGACCGTGCGGTGGCGCTCAAGGTGACCAGGAATCCAGAAGCAGGCGTGACAGTGGGCGGTGGCTAACCGCACGCCTGAGGGGAACCTTCCGCCGGGGAAGGCGATCGCGAGTGAGTTCGGGCGCGGTGAGCGCTGGGGGCGGCTGGTCGAGCAGGCCGGCCTCACGGGTGGGCTCTGATCGAGAAGCGGCTGCGCAGACGGTTTTCGGTGGCCGCTGTGTCTGCCGTTACGGGCTATGACAAGCTCGTTGTCCGCTACCAGGCCACCATCCATATCGCAGCGATCAACGAGTGGCCGTGATGCCGATGGGCATCGTGCATCAAGACATCGTGTGCGCTGTTCGGTTGAGCGTGGTCAACGATGGCAGCGCGACGCCGGGGCCGAAAGGCCCGGTCAGTGAAGACCATCCTGTTCGTACGTCGCACTCGTGAAGCTGCCGGTTTGAAGATCATCCGGGGAGACCATGACGCGCTCGAATCCGCAGTCGTGGTCGTCGTCGTCCAAGAGACGGCCTGGAAGCGTGAGCAGATGCGCGTAGTCCTCTTCTGGTCTCCCTACCCACTGGTCGATGAGCGGCCAGCCGAACGCGTGAGCGTTTCCGGGTCGGTACCCCAGTTTCTCCGAGCAGAATTCATTCCAAACCCCGCCGAACCTCACGTCCGGACCAAGCATCCGTTCGTCGTCATCGAAGTCCGGCAGAGCACGAAAGTCGAACGTTTTCAAAATCGGATCGTTGGACTCCTCCACCAGCGTCGGCAGGGTGATGATAGGAGCGGCGTTCAGTGGTCGCCGGTCGAGGATCTGCGCCGGCTGCGGAGCCGCGACCTCGATCGCGCGCGATGGAGGCGCGAGTACGATCTGGCAATCCCGGGGATGGTCGCGTTGGCCCCACCAGCGTTCGTAGGGCCTCATCAGCTCGGCTAATCGATCGTCCTCCCGGTACTGGAAGTCAGGCTGGGATTAGAACACATTGACCAGGCCGAGCCGGGTGGGCAGTTGGTCGCCCAGCCATGGCGCAAGCTCGTCGGTGTCCAGCACTGCGACCAGACTGAGCGGGAAACCTTCTCTGGTCTCCGGCCACGGGGTTCCTGGTGCCAACAGTGCGCCTGGGTCTCGGCCAAAGTGCCCTCGTAATTCATGATCCGATTACAGCGGAGAGGCGCCCTCCGCATGCTGCCGCTTTCCCCAATCCGGTACTAGGCACCCGGTGCGGCTATCTCTGACATCCGGATCAGGTCCAGGTGCTCAAGCAGATAGTCGAAGTAGGCGTTGACGAATGCGGCGAGCCGCTCGCCGGCCGAGGCCCCGGGGTCGAGGGGCGGCGGTCCGTGCGTGATCGCCTCCTGCGGTACCCGCTCCAGGGCGTCCAGCAGGACAGCGGCCAGGCCGGACTTGTCACCGAACCGGCGGAACAGGGTGCCCTTGCCCGACACCGGCGGCTGCGGCCACCTGATCCATGGGTACCGCCTCCACGCCTCGTTCGGAACAGCCGGGCGGCGGCCTTCAGCACCGCGGCCCGGGTACGTGCCGCGTCTGCTCGTTCCTTCGGGGGCGGTGTGCGCAGCAGTTCCCACGGCATTGCAGAAGCGGACTGTGGTCCGATACTGTCATGAGCTGTAACCGGACTATAGTCCGAATCTTCTGGAGGTAGTGGCATGACCGCACTCATCACCCGTGACGAACTCAGGGCGGCCATCGACGCCGGTGCCGTGACCGTCATCGACGCGCTCGGCGGTGAGTACTACGCACAGCAGCATCTGCCCGGCGCCCTCGCACTGACCCGCGACGATGTCGATGCCCAGGCGGCCACCCTGCTCCCCGACCTCGACGCCGCGATCGTGACCTACTGCTCCAACCCCGCGTGCCCTAACAGCGGGCAGGTCGCTGACCGGCTCACCACTCTCGGCTACACCAACGTCCGCAAGTACCGCGAGGGCATCCGGGACTGGATCGAAGCCGGACTCCCCATCGAATCCGCCTGATTTCCGTCCAGGGGAGGGGCGCGGCGAGAAGCATTCTCGCTCCCCAAGGAGAGACGCATCTTCCCGCAACGGCGGACAAGGGCTGAGGTCCTCATCGCCACAGCCGCCGCGTTCGATGATGAGCCGACTTCCGGCGGTGGCGAGGATGCCGGGCGGTTCTCCGGCGTCACGTTTTCACCGATGAAAGTGTCGCCTGCTGCTGATCGGTTCGCATCGCGCGGAGTTCGATGGGAGATGGACTGCAGGCCGGCACGGCCACCAGGATGTCCGGGGGTACACAATGCTCACCGTCTGAACTCGCGGAGGTGAAGGCGAAGCCACGTTCGCCGAGGCAGCGCAAGGCACGCAGCAGCATGTTGTAGGAGCGGGCGTCGATGTCGAGGGCTTGGCCGTCGGCGAGCGGAACCAGCGCAGCACCAGCACGGCCTGGCAGAAACAGGTCAGCGCCCTGCTCCCATGAGGGTGCCGCGCCGGCGGTGTTCGGCCCACAGCAGTCGTGCGACGAACTGTGCGAGTTCCCGGTCAGCGTGGCGCGATGGACGATCGCGTGGAGCCCTTCTGGTCGAAGAAGATCTTGTTGCGAGACCTCTTCTACGGGGCCCCACGCCCGGTTTCGGGGGCGAGGCTCTGTCGGCGTGTCTAGCCCGGCGTCACCATGTGGGGTATGGAATGCCTGTTTGTCCGGATCAATTTCGGCAGCGGCCGGACTGAACGAGATCGTCGCCGAGTCAGAGCAAGGAGCGCTCAAGAAGGATCGCGACCTCGTGAAAGAATACAGGTGGTCGTTATACGGACTATGGAATACTGAACTATGCCAAACAAAGAACGATTCTACGATGTTCGTCTGACGCTCAAGGCGGGACGCATGGCAGAACCCAGTGTGATCCGTGTCGCCGAACGCAACGATTGGTTCCTCAACCGTATGGGGAACCGAAAAGCAGAAATCTATCTCGACCAGTGGATCACCCCTGACGAGAAAACAGATATCCGCTACATAGAGGACCCGCTGACCGGGCTTCCTTTCGTCACCATCAGGGGGGAGGGAGTCGAAACCGCCGAACGTCTACTCAGGGAGTCGTGCGACCTGTGGGAATTCGAAGAGGCTCTGCAGGCCCTTGAAACTCCCGGCGATCGGGATGCCACGCTGACGGCGATCTATGCCACGGCCTACACCGCTCCGCCGGATCCGGTTGCCGACGTCGTCAACGCATTCAACTCCCTCCTATGTGATTCCGACCCGGCAATTCGTCAAGCGATCGTGGTGGCCACCGGATATGCTCCGTGGCCGCAATTGGTCGACATCGTCAGGCACCTCGCCGAAACGGACCCGGTTGATCACGTCCGGAACAATGCGCGGATCCTCCTGGAGGGGCTCGAAATCCACGGAGAAGCATACTAAGGCAGCCAGGGCATGGTGGATGCAGGTCAGGGTTGCTTTCGCTGCCCTCGATTATCCGCCGTCGATGGAGACGACGTCCTGTGCGGTCCAGTGAATCATGCGGTCCATTAGCCCGGGATCGCCGGTGCGGGCCTTGTGCGTTACTTCACCGCACACGATCGTTAGCCCTTCCGGGCCGCGAATCAAAAATCACAGTTCCGATTCACGCCAAGCCATCACCCAAGATCTTGAAATGCCGGTCGCGCGCTGGCATTCTATGATCATGAGCGTCGCCACCGATGAAGACCAGGTCCGCCGGCTGGTCGCCGAGATGTACGCCACGATTTCAGGTCCAGCAGGGCCCCGGGACTGGTCGCGAGACCGTGAGGTGCTCCATCCCGGCTGTCGACTCATGCGGACCGTACGTGACGACCAGGGGCGGCCGACCCTGAACGTCCTGACGCTCGATGAGTTCATTGAGGACGTCACGCCGCTGCTCGCCGCGACCGACCTCTATGAGATCGAGGTCGAAAGTGAGATCCGGTTGTTCGGCAATATCGGCCACGTGTGGAGCGCCTACGAGGGAAAGCACTCACTGGACGAGCCGGAACCGGCATTCCGCGGGGTCAACACGATCCAGGTCCACCGCGATACCAACGGCCGGTGGTGGATTTCCAGCATGCTATGGGATAACGAGCGCCCCTGAGTCGGCACCCAAGGGAGAGCGGCGCTTCTACCAGCCCGGCCTCGAACGCCATAACGCTCGCATCGGTTCGCAGCCCTCCGTAGAGGGTTCTGTTGGTCATCAGTATTTGTGGTCATGCTTGGCCCTCGATGTGAAGCCGTGGAATGAATTTGGTCAGGTGCGCGCTTGCCGTGCCGTACGACGCGCAGGTAAACGAGGAACTCCTCGAAGCGGTTGCTGAAGCCACCGGCAAGAATTCTTTCGGTACGGCAGCGGGGGGTCGGCATCGAGGTGCTGGCCACGCTGTACTCGTCCGAGTCCGGCGAGCGCTGAGGCCGGCGTGGCGATCCGGCAGGTGGTCGGTGACCGGCTAGGTGGGTGGGACGAGCACAGTATTCGCGCCCAAATCACACTCGGTCCGGCAGCGACGCACAGATTCTGGTCGGGCTCGCGATGGCGGTCGGTGGAGCGCCGATCTCGCAGGAAAGCCACGACCTGCTCCGGCGGGCCGCCGCGTCTCGCGACAAGAACGTGCGCGGCATGGCCGAGTACGCCTTGCGGGTTGCGGTCGATCTTCAGGATGTTCCGATGGTCCGGAAAGAACAGGAACGAGAAGTCGCCGAGGCCCTCCGGCCCGCCGCCCTTACCGAATCGGGCGACCTAACCCCTATCGATGGCCCACCGGCATCCCTCCACCGAACGGATCCCTGAGTCGTTGACGTATCGGACCGATCGCCACCGGGCCGACATGACGACCGGCGCGGCCCTCGGGCGCGAGACGTCGGAGCTGACGAGCTTCTACGCCGGCCTGCTGGGCCAGAGCGGCCACCTGCGCGAGGGCGAGGCGTACCACTCGGCGTGGGCGTCGGTGCTGTCGTCGTACACGCTGCTGCCGGAGGGGTACGACTACGGCACGGGCAAGGCGACCGATCCGGGCAACCAGCTCCGGCCGGAGTACGTCGACGCGGCGTTCAACCTGTGGCTGCTGACCGGCAAGGAGCTCTACCGCGAGCGGGCGCATGACTACTACCTGCGGCAGAAGCGAGCCTCGCGGGTGGCGAACGGCTGGACGATCGCCACGGACGTCACCGCCTCACCGGTCAAGCTCGGCGACCTGACACCCGGGTACTGGTGGGCGGAGCAGATGAAGTACTGGTACCTGATGTTCGCCACATGGTGCCTTTCCGCTTCCCTCAGACGGTGAGGGCTCCTGTTAGTGGTCGGTTTGCATTCCCCGCCATGGTGAACATCAGGCGAACGCCGTTGAGCGCTTCCTGCGGCGCCGGTACGCAACGGTGAGCGCGCCCAGCAGGGGTCCCCACAGCACCAGCGGCGCGTAGCAGACGATCACCAGCCAGCTCTGCCAGTCACCCGGCTCGTAGAGCGGGTTTCCCGGGTGCATCGGGCGGCCTCGGAGGTCGCGCTGGATCACGGCCTCGACGGCCAACGTTGTCCACAGCACCGTCAGGATCGCGGCGCCCGCGGTCGCCGGGATGACGGCGAACAGTGTCGGTACTCTCCGGCCGCGCAGACCGGGGATCCAGCGCGGGAACACCTCACCCCAACGGGCGACCAGCCCGAACGCCGTGATGGCCAGCAACTCGGACGCGATCGAAAGGAGGATCACATAGACGAGCATCGGCATCCACACGGGCACGGACCCGCGGCCGTCTTCGGCTGTACCGATCACCGTGGCGTGGATCTCCATGCCGATCCGCCAGATACTGGCGGGCAACACGGTGCAGGGGACAGCAGTGGCGGCCGTACGGGCCCAGCGGGGGACACCGGGGACGGGGGCGTGCACGGCTTCCCACACGGCCCGGACCCGCCCATACCAGGACGCTGATGGAGTGGCGGAAACCACGAGAGACCTTCCGATCGATCTGTTTCGCTGTGCGACGTGTTCCAAGGTCGCAGCCGGGCGGTCACGGATCACCCCCCGCCAGAGGGAGGCCACTCGCTCCGGCGGGGGATCGCCGGGCTCGGGCGTCGTGGCACGGCCCGCTCTATCGGACCCCGGTGCCCGCCGCACGGGCTTCCCCAAGATCGGCGACCTGCACGATCGCCCCGCCGTGCCCCGCGGGCATACGATCGAGGAACCGGCCCGCCACACCGCCTCCACGCCGATGTCAGCGCCGGAGGATCGAACCCCCAACGCCCGCTCTACCGCTCGTCTCCATCGACGCACCCCCAGGCCAGAAGCCCAGGGCCGATACTCGACCACGCGACGAGCACTCACCCACGGTCACATCCCCAACTGGCCGCCCACGGGGAATCTCACCTGACCGCTGTCAGGCTCCAGCCGACCAAGTTCAGGTGTCCTTTGGACGCCGGTCCGAGCAGGTGAAGTACTGGTACCCGATTTTCGCCGACTGCCCACGCTTCGATTACGAGGACAACCACCTGTCGACGGAGGGCGCGGTGCTACGCGGGGTCATCCGGCGCTGAGGTCTTGTGCACCAGACCAGGGGAGACCGTCAGTCGTGATCGCTATAGTACACGCGCATGACCGACATCTTCAACGTGTTTATCGAAGCGTGTGACGGCACCACTCTCACTGGCCTTCTGCAGTACCGCAGTCCCGACGGCTACGGATTCTCCGAGGCCCCCGAATTCGGGTTGCAGCTCATTATGGATGCTTGGGATCGGCGCAGCCAGTCCGGCGCCGGTTCTGTCTCCGCCGCGACGGAAGCCGAGTTCAAGGAGCTCTTCGAGCTCTATCTCGGCCGGGAGGTGAACGTCGATGAGGAGGGCTATCTGCTGGAGGACGGCTCCACAAATCTACGCGTACCGCGCGTCAAGGCGGAGGAGTTCTACAAGGGCCGGCTTCACCCCTACGGCGGGATGGGCATCTCGAATGGAATTCACTTCGTTCAGCTCGCTCCCCAGCCCGCCGAGTTCGCACAGCGCACCACAGAGATCATCGTCTCATTCGAGATCAGCGAAGACGATCCGGCTGAGGATGACGAAGACAAGGGGCCGTCCGCACGCTTCACCACTGAAGTGAGCGACCCGCGCTACCTCGAGCACCTCGCCAAGGGAACGTCCTTCACAACGGCCTTCACCGGCCACCTCCCCTTCGCATAGGTTCAGCCGAACCGGAGTTCGAAGCCGCCTCAGCTCGTGCGTGGGCGGGCTGGGGCGGCTTTCTTGGCATGCGCACGCTCATCGTCCCGACATCGCCTGACGCCGGAACTGGCCGAGGTAGGCGGCCATGTCGGCTATCACGTCCTCGCCCCGTGGCGGCGAGGCCGGCATGTGACACGGCTCATTGAAGAGTTTCGTCAGGTGCACACCCAGGCGTCGAGCGATTCGTATGCCGGCGCGGCGTTCCGGGAATTGGGTATGTCCCTCCGGCCGTAGCAAGTTCTGGAGGCCGACAACGTCGTCATCATCAGCGGTAGCAAATGCGGACGCTCGCCGAAGGGCTGCTTTCCTACAAAGCCTTCACGCCCGAATCTTCGCTCTCGATCATCCATGAGCCCTCCGTGCGTCAGCGGGTCGGATCTTCGGCACTCGGATACCGGAATTCGGCTCTGACATGTGCGTGAAAGGCGCGCGAGCCTGTAGCTCGCGCGGGCGGGCCGCCGGCCGAGTACGCGGCCAGACGGCGACGAGCGACGGTAGCGTCCTCGCCGCCGACCGGATCCCGTCGGTACGAGCGGAGCCGAGCTACGGCCGGCCGTGCGCTGGGGATGGCGCGCTGCCGACTCCCTGATCCCCCCGGCGGTGCGATACCGCGCGACGTCGTCCGGCATCCCGCCCTATCCGATCCGGATGGGATGCGCTCGATGTCGTCTTGGAACCTGTCGAATTCGTTGAGTATGCCGTCGATCTGCTGGTGCCCAAATCCATCAATACCCCTAATCCCTGTACGGACCGCGGCGATTCGGCGTGACTCCAAGGCTGGGATGTCGGGGCGGGCGCTGGAGCACAGGTTCGGGCTGAGTCGGCCGGTCAGGCGTTGAAGACGGCCTCGGAGCGGTCGCGGTTTTCGTGCAGGTTCCAGTACAGGGGGGCGATCTGCTCGGGTGTGGCCGTCGGGCTGCCTTCCGGGGCGTCCACGACGCCCTCGCCGATCCAGACGTTGATCGCCACGTGGGCGGCGTACACGCCGGTGCCGGTCAGTTCCTTGTTCAGGTTGATCGCCCAGTTGCGCAGGGCCGCTTGGGCCGCGTTGGCGTTCCCGAGCATCGGCACCGGGTCCACGGAACCGCCGCCGGTGGTGAACAGCAGGGTCCCGGCGCCCGCCTCGCGCATCGCGGGCAGTACCGCCTGGGCCGCGGTGACGGCGCCGTAGAAGCCGTACTCGATCATCGGTTGCAGATTGTCGACCGTGACCTGCGAGGGAGTGGCCATGGTGAGGCCGGGCACCGGGGAGTGCGGGGCCGGCGAATACTCCAGCACGTCGATGCCGCCGAAGCGAGCCTTGACCTCATCCAGGGCGTCGGTCAGTGAGGCGCGGTCGAGGATGTCGGCGGGGAACGCGGCGGCCGTGATGCCTTCCTGGCCGAGTTGGTCGACCAGCGTTTCCAGCTTCTCCTTGGTACGGGCGATCAGGGCGACGTCGAAGCCGCGGCTGCCGAAGGTGCGGGCGATGGCCAGGCCCATGCCGGGGCCGGCGCCGATGATGGCGAGAGTGGGCACAGTGAGATCTCTTCCGTGTCGTGACCGCCAGGACATGCGGAGACCCGATGCCCGGCCGGTGTGTGGATCAGGGGTGTAGGTCAGGCGTGGGCGGTGTGGGCGGCGGGAACCGCGCAGCCGTCCGGGCCGCAGATCGCGGCGTCGTTGCCGGCAACGACAACGGTCGGGTGGGTCTCGTCCCAGACCTGGCGCAGGATGCCGAGCAGGGTGTCGGTGTCCTGCGCTCCCGCGAGGGCGTACCGGCCGTCGATGACGGTGAAGGGGGCACCGGTTGCCCCGAGCCGCTGCGCCTGGTGTGCGTCTTGCTGTACCTGACGGTGGTAGCGCCGGTCGGCGAGTACCTGGCGAGTCTGTTCGCGGTCCAGACGGAGCTTGTCGGAGAACTCGAGCAGGTCGTCGAGCGTGAAGATCGACTCGGCTTTGCCGAAGTAGGCGCGGAAGAGCATGTTCCAGGCTTCGCCGTTCTTGCCTTCGGCGGAGGCGTGAGCCAGGAACTCATGAGCCAGGTCGGTGTTCCCGACTCGGTTGTCCAGGACCCGGTAGGGGGCCAGGCCCTCGGCGGCGGCCATGCCTTCGATATCCGGTACGCCGGCCTGCCCGGGGATGGCGCCGTACTTGGCCAGCACGAATTCGCGGACGCTGAGCGTGCGGTCCTCGGGGAGGCCACTGCCCAGAGGGAACGAGCGGTGGACCACCTCGAGGTGGCCGCTGTGCTCGAATCGCTCCACGGCCCGATCCAGCCGATGGCCGCCCAGACCGCACCAGGGGCAGGCGATCTCGGACCAGATCTCTACCTTCATGGCCTGACCTCCAATTCCTACTGTTTGTTCGTAACGTCATTATGGGCCAGTATGGAAGGCGGTACAAAAGGCACATCGGTGTGCGCGACGGAGAGGAAGGGGCGCTATGCAGGACAGCGCGGGTATCGGGATGGCGGCTTCGGTCGGGCCGTGCGCGAGCATCCCCGCCGATCACATGGACTTCATCCGCCAGGTGCTCGACCGGGTGGGCGACAAGTGGAGCATGTTGATCATCGCCGTCCTGGAGGGCGGCCCGATGCGCTACACCGACTTGCAGCGCCAGATTCCGGGCATCTCCCAGCGCATGCTGACCCACACCCTTCGCCAGCTCACCGAGGACGGGTTGATCAGCCGTACCGCCTACGCCGAGGTGCCACCGCGCGTCGAGTACGCGCTCGCCCCGCTCGGCGGCGGCCTGAACGACATCGTCAAGCAGCTGATCGGTTGGGCGGCCGACCACCACGACGAGATCCGCGCCAACCGTTCCCGCGCCGGCACCACCGCCGCCTCCGGGTCCCGGTCCTGAATCGCGGGCCCGCCAACGCCGCCGCCTCCAGCGGCCGGACCACCGCGGTGACCATCGCCGTGCGCTTCGGCTCCGGGGTGCGGGCCAGGTTCGGGGCCTTCAAGCCCGGCACCCGCGTCTCACCCGGCGCACTCGCCCGCTGGCAAGCCCGCCGCGATCCCACCGCCGACGCTGACCGCTACTTTGCGGCTCGCCGTAGCTTCAGGACTCCCGGGCCGCGTCGCAACGTTCCCACAGCGAACGAGTCCGCCGAGTACCGCATCCGGACACCGTTTTGATCAACGCCGGCAGCCCCCGCCCACTCGCAGGCAGACCTGGAGTTCGATGACGAGGACCGCGCGCTGATCGACCGCCGCCGCGGCGAGCACAGGCTGCTGGGGATCGGCGAGTTCACCGACATTCTCGACCTTGGTACACCAGTACAGCCGTCATCGGTGAAAACGATCATGGCCGGCCAGCACACTGATCAACTCACTCCGTTACGGGCAGGCACTCGGCGAGCAGGTCGACGATGTCGCGCCAGGCCCGCTGCGCGTGCCGTGGGTGGTGGCCGACGCCGGGGACCACGGCATGGTCGACCGGCGGGTGGTGGAAGGCGTGCAGGGCGCCGCCGTAGACCACGAGGCGCCAGTCGACGCCTGCGGCCTGCATCTCGGCGGTGAACGCGTCTCGTTGCGCGGGCGGCATGATCGGGTCTTCGGACCCGACCCCGGCCCACACCGGGCAGCGAATGCGCGCCGCCTCGCCCGGTCGGCCCGTGGTCACTGCGTTGACTGTCCCGATCGCACGTAGGTCGACGCCGTCGCGCCCGAGTTCCAGCGCGATTGCGCCCCCGGTGCCGTAACCGATGGCAGCGATCCGGTCGGGGTCGGCCCGCGGCTCGGCACGCAACACGTCGAGCGCCGCATGACCGATGCCCCGCATCCGGTCGGAGTCGGCGAGCAGCGGCATGCAACGGGCCAGCATCTCCTCGGGGTCGCCCAAATAGCGCCCGCCGTGGATATCGAAGGCCAGCGCCACGTATCCCAGCTCAGCCAGGGCATCGGCCCGGCGGCGCTCGACGTCGCTGAGCCCCAGCCCCTCGGGCCCGATCAGGACGGCGGGTCGGCGCTCGACACCGGCGGGGAGCGCGAGGTGCCCGATCATCGTTAGGCCGTCGGCCGGGTACTCGACCGTACGTGTTGTAACCGTCGTCATGAGACGGACTGTAGTGACCCGTCGAGCCCGGTCGGGCCGGTGTTCACCGCTGGCAGACGGTGCTCTGTCCGGCTGCACCACCAGGGCACGCGTCACATGTCGGCAAAGGATCGTTTGACGACAGGTGTCGCACACACCCAACAAATCCGGATAATCCAGGACCCTAGAGCGGCGCCGATCCAATCAGACCCGATGGCGATCGATGACAGGGTTTGGCGACAGATAGCGTCCCGTTCCTCCACCCGGATGGGGCTCCGATGGGGAACCTGATCTACAAGCGGGTCTCGACCGACCAGCAGTCGACCGCCCGGCAGAACCTCGTCCTGGACGAAGCCTGGATCCAGGACCCCGTCACCTTCGAGGAGGAGGCCGGCACCTCCACCCGCTCCAGAGACCGAAGTTCGGCGAACTGCTGGCGTACGCGCAGCCCGGCGACATCGTGCATATCTCCGAAATGTTCCGCCTCGTGCGCGGCACCCAACACATCCTCGACGTGCTCGACGTCCTGCACACTGGCCGTCTCGCCCTGCGCATCCACGACGGCGCGTTCTCCGCGATGGACCTCACCGCCCGCCACCCGCGCACCGGAGAACTGCTGTCCACGGTGAAGTTCATGGTGCAGACACTCGCGGCCGCCGGCGAACTCCAGCGCGAACTGACCTACGACGGGCTACGGGCCGCCGAGGCCAAGGGCAGCAAGGGAGGCCGCCGCCCGGTCATCAAGACCGACAAGACCGATGCCGTCCGTACCGCCTACCTGAGCGGCCGATCCATCACCGCCCCGGCCCGCGAGCACGGCGTCAGCCGCGGCGCCGTCCGCACGGCGATCGCCGACCTCATGCCCGAACACACCCCCGCCGACGATGAGGACGCCCCGGCCCCGCAGCTGCCGGTCACCCTCGACATGCCGGGCAAAATTGCCGACTTCCTCTGTTCCGCCGAGCTGGAGCCCAACGAGCGGTCCGCGCTCGACCACGGCGTGACCGTACGGCGCGGCAAGGGCTACACCTTGCGCGTCAGCGCCGCGACCGCAGTTCACCGCCAGCTCCTCAAACGCTGCCAGCCCCTCGACGGCACCCAGGGCACCCCGGCACAACGCAAGGCCCGCCGCGAATACGAGAACCGTATCAACGTCCTTCCGGCTATGGCAGGACCATGATCGTTCTCAGCGTCAACTGTACCGATGTTCCGCACGGCCGACATCCGGGAGAACCGCTAGGCCGACTAACGAAACCGCAGGTCAGCCATATCCGCCCGATTTTTCCCGAGTACTACGGGGACCCCGACTGCGCTGGACGGCCGGTTCGCCCGGTGTCCGGTCAGCCCCTGGCGGCCGCCACGGCAGGGGTCGGCCTACCGAACAATCGCAGCGACGGGGACCGGTCCCGATCCGCGTTCGCTAAGTTGCGTTGATGTTCGACTCTCTGAAATGGCGTCAACGTCGAGAACGACGCCTGCAGAACCTACTGAACGAATGCAACGCCAAGGTCGACACCGAGCGAAAAGCCGCGCGCACGCCGCTGGAGCGGCTCGATCCCCTGATTCGTGAACTGGTCGAGATGGGCGACGGCCCCGGTTACGGCAACGACCGTGCTCGAAAAATCGGCGAACTGCTGAACGACCGCGGCGGTATGGGGTACATGCAGGCCGTCTATTACGAGGTGTTCAACTGGCATCCCATCACTGCACGTGAACTGCAGCGGGTCTGGGACGGGATCGGGGACTGGCAGGCCTGATCGACCTACCTCACCGCTACCTTGCGGCTCACCAGAGCTTCGGGAGTTCCGGTCACACTGGTTTCGTCGAACGGCTCGTCCCCTGCGCGTTCGCTCCCCGGCCCGCCGCTTTGGCCCGGGCGATCGTGATGGCGGCGGAAGGTCTCCAGGAAGGACAACGTCGTGCTCACCACCTCGAGCACGGCGACCAAGATCTGTGTCGACGCTCCGAGGTTCATCGCCGTTCGCTCATTATCTAACAGGCCGACACGGCGGCCTTGAGTTGGTCATGTCGTGGTGAGCACACCGTCCTTGTTGATCTCGTTGTCCACTCGCGGCAGCAGCGCCAAGTGGGCTGAGTTCCGCAACGGCACCGACGTGATCCCGCGGCATGCGCTCGAGCTGCTTTTGCACAAGGTGGTGCCCGAACCACGGTTGTCGGAGCAGTTGCCGGCCGAAGGCCGTGAGCTGGTGGAACGAGCTGAGCAGGCCGCGGCGGGAAAGCCCCCATCAATGGCTGGCCACCGGTGTTCACGAATGCGGGCTGGTCATCCTCAAGCGCCAGCCCGTGCCTGTCGGCCAGGTCTGCCAGCAGCCACAGATACTCGCCATACAGGCGCTCGAGTCCGTCGGAAACGAACACCCCGCCGCCACCACATGTGCTCGCGATCCGCGTCGGCCGTTCCCTGCAGATCCCCGAACAAGCGGTCGATGACTACCCCGGCGATCTCGGCCGTCCTCTCTCGAGCGAACACCAGCATGCTGCAGGCGCTCGACATGTACTTCCCGCGGCGGAGGAGCAACAGCTAAGGGTTCCGATCGCGCTGAAGAAGGCCACCGAGGACGCTCAGACACCCGAGACGCGCCGCGTCGAACGGTCACTGAAGGAGGTCCGATTCCTTAGCGTGGCCGAGGCCGCGGCCGTCATGCGAGTGTCGAAGAACCGTCTACCGACTCGTGCACTCAGACGAACTGTCTGCTATCCGAGTCGGCCGCTCGTTTCGGATACCGCGTCAGGCGATCGATGACTATCTCGCAGCATCCGAACCCGGCAGCGCTTGAACCGGAACGGCCGGGCCCGGGAACCGCAGGCATGACGGCCTCCGTGCGGGGTGCGCGGATCGGACAGGCCGGTACCGCAGACCGCTTCGGCGATACGACGTCTCGTAAGCTTCACGGCAGTGTCCCTGGTTCGCCGGTTTTGGTTTCGGCGTCGACGCTCGTGCCCCAGTCTGGGTTTTTGCTGCCGTGGGATTTCGGGCCGCGGAGGATCAGTGTGCGTCCCTTCGCCTTCTGCTCGTGCTTGCCCCAGGCCCGTATCCGGGCGATTTTCGGCGTGCCGCCCGCGATCAGGTACCAGCGGCCGGACGGAGCGTGCCAGGAGGCCGTCGCATACGCGGTGTCTCCGGCGACGCCGGCGGTGAATCCGCTGTCGGCCTCGCTTTCGACGATCTTCGTTATGCCAGGAGCGTTGGGCGGTTGGTCGACGAACAGTGTTTGGGTTTCCTCGGTCACGATCGGCAGGTCCTTCGGCGGGTCGGGCTGCCCCCCGCCGTAGAAGACGGCGAGGCTGACGAACGCGGCCTGATGGTGGCCCTCGGGCAGTGCGCCATGCCAGATGGCCTCGAGGTCCACACCGGTGACGGATCGTTGGTTGCGCTCGGAGAAGGAATCGTCGTCGCAGATCACATCACGGACCAGGCGGGTGTCGATGGGCGCCGCGTTGAATTCTTTGGCGCCCGGCGAGGTCCACGAGATTCGCGTCGTCTTCAGTGGGTTCTCCAGCCCGGTGAAGACATCGCTGTCGACGGGGCCGGAGGGCGGCTTCCAGGAGATGCGGAACAGCGTCCGCCGGCAGCCGGAGGAGTTCCGGCGGTCCGGCATGGTGATCACACCGTATCGCGGCGTCGCGGCCTGCCATGTCGGTCGCGTGTCCGCGAGCGTTGCGACCTCCGCGCGGACCGTGTCGGGGGGTAGCAGGTAGGCCTGTCTTGTTCCCCCGGCGACCGGCGGGCTGACGGCCAGCGGGCCGGGGTGTGCTCGCGGAAGGGTGGTTTCGACGGTCAGGGATTTGCCGTCGCTCGTGCCCTCGGAATACAAGGCCAAGAGTGCGCCATCGAAGAGCAGCACGCTCCGGCCCGGCCCAACGGTCCCGGCGAACAACACGACGAGAGTGCCCGGTACAGGCCGGGGATACGGCACTTCGCGGAGGCCGCGCAGCTTCACCGATCCGTACCGTTCTCCGTCCTCGGCCGGCATGGCGGGGACGCCCTCCCACGCATCACGCGCCCGGCCGAGCAACGCGCGGTCATGCACACGGTCGCCCTGGGCCGGCCATTCGGAGAGGGAGGCGATATACGTGCCGGCTCGGGCGTTCACCTGCAACGGAGCCTTCGTTCCTGGCCATCCCAGCACCACGCCGACCAGGACCACGGCCAACGCGCCCGCGACCAGCGCGGCCAGCCGGATCCGGGCAGGGCGCGGGGACCATTGCGGGGAAACGGCGACCGTCTCCAGGTCCAGGCCGAGGATCGCCGCGCGCTGCTCTTCAGGGTTGAGTTCCGCATCGGTATCGACGGACTTGAGCGCCCGGTGGACCGCACTGTCGACATCCGATACGTGCAGGCGCCGCAGTTCCGCCGCCGACTCCTCAGCGCTCAGGCCCTCCACTCGCTGCAGGACGTACGCGACACGTTCCTCACGGCCCAGCCGCCGGATCGCGCCGGCCAATCCGGGATCGAGCGCGGCGCCGGCCGGCCGCATCCCTAGCCGGGCACGTGAACGGTACGAGGTGCCCCACGGCGTGCGGATACAGCGCTTCAGCACGCGCCGCCGCACACCGCTACTCTCCCGCCAGGGAACGCACCGCCGTACGATCTTCACCGCCTGCTCGATCCGGTGCGCCGGTTCCAGGTCCCACAAGATCACGTACGCCAACCGTGCCAGGCGATCGTAATTCGTCCCCGAGGGCGTCTTTGAGTCGTCCATCTCGGAATTCCCCACAGAAGTCATTCTGCCGCGCTGACATCGGCCAGCCTCAACAAAGAGGTACAGGTGAAGTCGATGAGAGGTGACACCCGCATCCAGGCCGGCCGGACGGTAGCCGCCTTCTCTTGATGCACGGCGTGAGCACCACCAGTGGCCCGAACCCGGCGAAGAAGGGCCGGCTCGGATGGCGCTTACCCGGTCCGCAGGGTAAGAGCGTCCGGGGTCAGCACCGGGAGAGGCCATGACGAGTCGATCCGCAGCTCTTTCGTCCAGCGTTCGGCGATCGCGTGCAGCCAGTTCCTGATGTTGCCCCGGTCTTGTGGACACCTGTGGTCTTCCCCGGGTTCGGTGGAGCCGCGTTGTTGGATCTCATGCCACGGTGTGGGTGTTTTCGAACTGTATCGGTGTGAGCATGCCGATGCTGCTGTGTCGTCGTTGGCGGTTATGCCAGATCTCCAGGTACTCGAAGATGGCGTTGGCGAGTTCGACGCGGGTGCGCCAGCGGTGCCGGTCGAGCAGTTCGACCTGCATCCGTGACCAGAAGGACTCCATCATCGCGTTGTCGTAGCAGTCTCCGACGCTGCCCATAGAGGGCACCAGGCCCGAGTCTTTGGCGCGCTGGGTGAAGGCCCAAGAGGCGAATTGCGTGCCCTGGTCGGAGTGGATGATCGCGCCGATGGGTGGTGTCCGGGTATCGATGGTCATGCCGAGCGCGTTGGTCACCAGCGCTGCGGTGGGTGAGGAGTCGATGGACCAGCCGACCACTCGACGGGAGTAGGCGTCCAGGGCAACGGCGCAGTACACCTTGCCTTCCCGGGTGGGATGTTCAGTGATGTCGGTGACCCACAACTGGTTCGGGCCGGTGCGGCTGAACTGGCGGTCGACCAGGTCTTTGGCGATCTGGTCCGGTTTGGCGCGGCGCCATTTCGGCCGGCCCATGGCACCGCGCAGCCCGGCACGGCGCATCAACAGCTCCACCGCGCCGTGCCCGACGAGGATGCCGCGGGCGAGCCTGAGCTCCGCGTGCACCCGCCGCGCACCGTAGATCCCTCGGGAGGCCTGGTGGACGTCGGTGATGAGGTCGGTCAGCCAGGCGTGACGGATCGCGCGCGCCGACGGCGGTCGTGACAGCCAGGCGTAGTAGCCCGACACCGACACATCCAGCACACGGCAGGCCACCTCCACCGGGATGCCCTCGCCGGCCATTACTTTGACCGCCTGGAACCTCCTTTTGGGGGCACCACCTCTCGCACCAGCTCGACCGCGCGCCGGCTTGTCGCCAGTTCGGTCTCCAACTCGGCGATCCGGCGTTTGGCCGCTGCGAGCTCGCTCTTCTCGCCGCTGGTCAGCCCCGGTTCCAGGCTACGGTCGATGCGGTCCTGCCGCCGCCAGGTATAGATCGACTGATCACTGATCCCCAGATCCCGGGCCACATCAGCGACTTTCCGGCCTGCGTCGATCAGGTCCAGCACCTTACGCCGGAACTCCGGCGGGTAGCCGCGTCTTCCCATGCCACTCCTTCAAGATCGAGTAGCACAAGAATCCAGCAAACAGCCTCCACTACAGCCGGGACACACCAGGTTCACAGTCTGCCCGAGTCGCGGAAAGCTTACTGGCCCCCGACCTCTCGCCCCATGCCAGCGCCAGCCCAAAGCCTCTCCGCCGACCGCGTGCCTCAGCTGCCCGCAGTTTATACGCACAACATTTGCGTGCGGCCGAAGTCTTGCTCTACGGTTCGCGAATGGCGATTCTGCAGGCGCTGACGAACCAGGGACGCGTAGTGGGCGGCCACTTGGCGAGCGGCAGCGTTCTCTCAGGCCACGGCGGACTCACCATCCAGCACCCACGCAACCCATTCAAGCGGCACAAGCTCAACGCCGAGACCGTGCTCGAGTGGGAGGAACTCTCGACCAGGGAAGGCGTCGTCGGCGTCATGGGCCAGGCTGCCTCGAAGGCTGCTCTGCCTGGGATGATCGGTAAGGCTGTCGGTGCCGGCCTCGGGGCTGCCGTGAAATCCGGGCACACCGTCCGCGTGAACTGGGCCGACGGCAATCAGTCCATCATTGAGTTGCCGGAGAAGCTGTTCATGATCTTCTCCGTATTGCTCGAGGGCCAGCAGGTCGCAACTGATGCCTCCGCGCAGGCCGAGTCTTCGGAGCCCCTCCCGGCGCAGCCTGGCGTGACCGAGAAGATCTTGGACCTCGCTTCTTCGGTGATCCAGCGAGGCAAGCATGGGGCACCGGCCGAGGTCGCAGCTCAGCCGGATGTTGTCGAGCAGATCGCGAAGCTCGCGTCGCTCCACGACGCTGGAATCCTCACGGACGAGGAATTCGCGGAGAAGAAGGCTGAGCTGCTCAAGCGTTTCTGACACTTGAGGCCGCCAGTCGGCCACGGTGTGCAGGCAGGTCGCGGTGTAGGGGGCGATGACGGCGGACAACGCATCGGCCTCGTCGGTCGGCTGCTGTCGGCCGTGCCCGGCCGGCAGCAGCCGGACAGGGCAGGCGAGTTTGGCCGGCACGTCGACCACAGTGATGCCGTCGGCGGCCAGGTGGGTGGTGAGCGGCCAGCCCAGACCGAGAGCGCCCTCGATCGCCCAGGCCGCCTGGGTCCAGCGTGTGGCGAACCGGCGGAGCCGGCGATAGCCGGCATTGCCGACCGGGACGCGGATCGCCAGTGCCCGACCTGATACCACAGGTGGTTGAGTGAACACCGCGCCTCCGGCATCGGCGCACGGACGCGCCTGCGCGCCGCCGTCATCCTGACGTTGGCCCTCGTCATCGGCATCGCCGCTGGCCTGCTCGCCTATGCAGGCCACCACAATCTTGCCCACGCCATCCTCTGCGGTGGCGGCGCCATGGCCACCGCACTGGTCGTGCTCAACATACAGATCGCACGCCGATGATCACTCAGACGCCACCATCCCGGCAGGCCAATCGCCCCACGGTTGCTCGGTGGTTGCTCGGATGCCACGAAACAGGCCGTCACGCGACGGCACAACCCGGCACCCGAACCGTTGGAGTCACGGACGAACCGGCATAGCCTGAAAGCAAGAGCACCGATCTAACAAGCGTGCAGCGGACTCTTAATCCGCAAGCTCGGAGTGTGAGTTCCTGACCGCCCCGGGTGACGTCTCCTTTGAGTTGTTCCCACGCGATCACCTGGCGTACGCGCTGGTGTCAGGGGGCTGTCTTTGGTCGGTCGATCAGGCAGTCACGGTTCCACCGGGGCGTCGCGGAGTTCGCGGCGGAGGATCTTGCCGGTGACGCTCTTCGGCAGGTCGTCCTCGATCAGCACTTGGGCTGGGGCCTTGTACACGGCCAGCCGGGCGCGGCAGAAGTCCCGGAGTTCGGTCTCGGTCGCGGTGGTGCCGGGGCGGAGGCTGACGAAGGCACGCACCGTCTCGCCCCGGTACGGGTCGGGCACGCCGACGACGGCCGCCTCGCGTACGGCCGGGTGTTCGTACAGGACGTCCTCCACCTCGCGCGGCCAGATCTTGTAGCCGGCCGCGACGATCATGTCCTTCTTCCGGTCGACGAGGTAGACCCAGCCCGCGGTGTCCATGAAGCCGACGTCCCCGCTGAGCAGCGTGCCCTCCGGGAACGCGGCGCGGGTCTGCTCCGGTTTGTTCCAGTAGCCCGCGGCGACCTGCGGGCCGCGGATGGCCAGTTCGCCGACCTCTCCAGGGGGCAGCGGCCGGCCGTCGTCGCCGCGGATCTCCACGTGGACGCTGGGCAGGGGCACGCCGATCGCCAGGGCTCCGGACGACTCGTCGACCGGCGCGCGGGTGCCGAGCGGCACGGCGACCGCGGCCGAGGTCGTCTCGGTCAGGCCGTAGGCGTTGTGGATGTAGACGCCGAACTCGTCGGCGAACCGGCGGACGGTGGCGGCCGGCACCGGTGCGCCGCCGCTGAGCACCTTCGTCAGCGAGCTCAGGTCATGGTCGCGGGTCGCGGGCTCGGCCAGCAGAGCGATGAACGCGGTGATCGACCCGATGGTGAACGTCGGCCGGTAGCGCTCGACCAGCGCCGCCGCCGTACGGGCGTCGAACCGGTAGGTCAGCACCAGCGGCAGGCCGCCGCCGAGACCGAGGGCCAGGTGCATGGCCAGCCCGGTGATGTGGAACAGCGGTGCGACGGTGAGGATCGAGTCGCCGTCGCCCAGGCCGATCCAGGTCCGGCAGGCGCCGACCTGGTAGGCGAGGTTGCGGTGCAGGTTGATCGCGCCCTTGGCCGGGCCGGTGGTGCCGGAGGTGTAGCTGAGCAGCGCCGCGTCGTCCGGTCCCGGGGTCGCCGGGGCCCGCGGCGCGCCGCCCTCCTTGAAGATCGCCAGAACGTCGTCGTCCGCGTCGTCCGGCCAGGGGCCGGTGGGATCGGCGGCGAGGGCGCCGTCGCGGGAGTAGAGGACGTGCTCGGGCGTGCTCCCGGCGGGCAGCGCGGCGACCACTCCGCGGGCGGTGGGGTGCGCGACCAGGACCCGGGCGCCGGAGTCGGTGAGCAGGTGGGCGAGCTCCCGTTCCTTGTACATCGGGTTGACCGGGACGACCGTGCCGCCGAGCTTCCAGACCGCGAGCACGGCCAGCACGCAGACCGGGGTGTTCTGCAGCGCGATCGCGACCCGGTCGCCCGCGCCGACGCCGCGCCGTTCGAGCCCTGCCGCGAAGGCGTCGCTCAGCCGGTCGACCTCGGCGCGGTCGAGGGTGGTGCCGAAGTAGTGGAGCTGCGGCGCGTCCGGCCGCTCGGCGACGCGGCGGCGGAACAGCTCCACGACGCTGTCCGCCTCGAGCTCGATCTCACCGGGCACACCCGGCGCGTACAGCGCCTGCCAGTAGGGAGTCATGAGTCCTCCTCCGTCGGAGGGAGTGACCACCGAGGCGCGTCTTTTGACTTCCTCGCTTCGCTCGGTCACCGGCCCTCCTCCTTCACGCCTGCGGGGCCGCCGGCCGCGGCTCGTCCTCGATGCCCAGGTGGCGGGCGATGGTCGCGGGATCCTTCTCCAGCTCCTCCGGGGTGCCCTCGGCGACGATCTCGCCCCGCTGGATGAGGCACGCGTGGTCGGCCAGCGGGAACGCGAGGGCGGCGTTCTGCTCGACCAGCAGCATGGTCATGCCGGTGGCGCGGATCGCGGAGATCGCCGCGAAGACGGTGTCGACCAGCGCGGGGGACAGGCCCATCGACGGCTCGTCGAGCAGCAGCAGGGACGGCGCCGTCATCAGCGCGCGGCCGATCGCCAGCATCTGCTGCTCGCCGCCCGACATCAGCCCGGCGGTCTGGTGACGGCGTTCGGCCAGCCGGGGGAACAGGTCGTACACCTCGTCGACCAGGGCCGTACGGCGCCGGCCACGGGCGTACGCGGAGAGGCCGAGGTTCTCCTCGACGGTCAGGCAGCCGACGACCATCCGGCCCTCCGGCACCAGGGCCAGCCCGAGCCGGGCGACCCGGTGGGCGGGCATCCCGGTGATGTCGGTGCCGTCGAAGACGACGTGCCCGCCGCTCGGGCGCAGCAGCCCGCCGATCGCGCGCATCGTGCTCGACTTGCCCGCGCCGTTGGCGCCCAGGAGGGCGGCGACCCGCCCCTTGCCGAGGGAGATGTCGAGACGTGACACGGCGCGGATGGAACCATAGGTCACCTCGAGCGACTCGACGGTCAACATGGTCTCGTCCCCTTCTCTATCACTTGCCGAAGTACGCCTTGCGCACCTCGGGGCGGCGCAGGCAGACATCCGGCTCGTCGCAGGCGATGACCTCGCCGGAGGCCAGCACGGCGACCCGGTCGCAGATCGCCTGGATGAGGCGCATGTTGTGCTCGACCACGACGATCGTCGTGCCGCTCTCGCGCAGGCCGGTGACCAGCTCGCCGATCCCGGTCCAGTCGGCCGCGTTCATGCCGGCGGTCGGTTCGTCCAGGAGCAGCAGCCGGGGCCGCGACACCAGTGCCCGGGCGATCTCCAGCCGCCGCTGGTCGCCGTACGACAGGGTCTCGGCCAGCCGGTCGGCGGCGTCGCGCAGGCCGACCGCCTCCAGGGTCTCCAGCGCCTGTTCTCGCAGCTCGCGCACTTCCGCGCGGGCCCGTGGCGTGCCGGCCGAGCCGCGGAAGCCACCGACCCGGCGGCGCCGGTACGCCCCGGCGAGCACCTGCTCGACGACGGTGAGGCCGCGCAGCAGCCGGATGTTTTGGAACGTACGGGCGACGCCCAGCCGGGCCAGGGCCTGCGCCGGCAGCCGGTGGCACGCGTCGCCGTACAGCCGGATCGAGCCGCCGTCGGAGGGCAGCAGACCGCTGATGATGTTGAGCAGCGTGGTCTTGCCGGCCCCGTTGGGCCCGGCGATCCCGAACACGGTGTCGCGGGGGACGGTGAGGTCGACCGAGCGCAGCACGCTCAGCCCGCCGAACCGCTTGGCCAGACCGTCGACGACCAGCGCGTCCGCATCGCTCATGACCGCACCTCCGCGGGTTCGCGCGCCGCCTCGGCCGCCGGCGCGGTACGGCGTCCGTCCCGCAGCCGCCGCCAGCGCAGCGGGTCGACGAGGCCGCCGGGCATCCAGATCATGATGATCAGCAGGAGTGCCCCGTCGATGATGGCCTGCCCCTGGCCGATGAACTGGTTCACGTACACCGGCAGCCCGGTGAAGACGACCGCGCCGATGACCGACCCGAACCAGTGGTACGCGCCGCCGAGCACGACGCAGGCGATGACCGTCACGGCCAGGTCGATGTAGAAGCTGTCCGGGTCGATGTAGCGCAGCAGCCCCGCCTGCAGCACGCCCCCGACCCCGCCGAGCACGCCGCTGATCACGAAGGCGGCCGCCTGCACGCGGCGTACCGGGATGCCCATCGTCGCGGCGACCGTGGGGTCCTCCCGGGTCGCCACCGCCGCCGTGCCGAACCTCGACCGGGCGAGCCGGGCCAGGATCAGGCAGGCCACCGCCAGCACCACGATGAGCTGCCACAGGTGGACCTCGACCGGCACCACCTCGCCCTGCGAACCCCCGGTCAGGCCGCCGAGGTTCACCACGACGACCCGGGTGACCAGGATGAGCGCGACCGTGGCCAGCGCCAGCCAGTGGCCGGCCAGCCGGATCAGCAGCAGCCCGGCGACCGCGGCGACCACTCCGCCGCCGAGCCCGCCGACGAGCAGCGCGGCCCACAGCCCCAGGCCCGCGGAGGTCATCAGGTGGGTCGCGGTGAACGCGCCGACCGCGGCGAAGCTCACCGTGGCGAAGCTGAGCAGCCCGGCCCACAGCGTCATGTACGTGCTCAGCGCGAGGACCGCGCCCGCGAGCGCGAACTCGGCGGCGCTGATCAGGAGCGTCAGTTGCTGTCCCACCTAGGCCCTCCCCAGCTCGACCGTCTTGAGCAGGCCGCGCGGCCGTACGACCAGGACGACCAGCAGGAGGCCGAAGGTGATCGCGTCCTGGAAGGAGTTGGAGATGTACTGGGCCGACAGCACCTGGACGACGCCGATCGCGAATCCGCCGAACGCCGCGCCGCGCACGTCGCCCATGCCGCCGATGACGACCGCCGCGAAGCCCTGGAGCAGCAGGCCGTCGCCGAGGCTGAAGGTGAAGGTCTGCCCGTCGGCGTAGAACACTCCGGCCAGTCCCGTCGCGGCGCCGGCCAGGGCCGCCGCGGTCAGGATCGCCACGCGCGGGTTCACCCCGCCGAGCATGGCCGCGCCGCGGTCGTGGCCCACGGCGCGGATCGCCGCGCCCAGCCGGGTGTGCCGGAGGATCACGTGGATGACGGCGGTCACGACGATCGCGCAGACGATCGCGATGATCTGGGTGGCCAGCACCCGCAGACCGGCGAACCGGATCAGCCCGCCCGGCACCGTGCCCGGCGGGAAGCCGAGCGGGGCGGCGCCGGTGGCGAGGCTGGCCGCCTCGCGCAGTGAGATCCACAGCGCCACGCTCGTGATGATCGTGCCGAGGAGCTGCTCGCCGCCGCGGGACCGCAGCGGCTGGAAGGCCACCTGGTCGACCGCCACCGCCGCCACCGCGCCGATCGCGGTGCCGACGAGGCAGGCGACCGGGAACGGCAGGCCGGCGTGCGCGACCGCCCAGTAGGCGAAGATCGCTCCCCAGGTGGCGTACATGCCCTGGGCCAGGTTCAGGATCCGCATCGTGGAGAAGACCACGCCGAACCCGACCGCGAACAGGGCGTACACCGCGCCGAGGGCGAGGCCGTTGATGAGCTGCTGGACGAGCAACATGGTCAGGTCACCGGCCCGTTCACGACTTGCCCGCGCCCGACGGCGTCCACTCGGTCTGCCGCCCGTCCTTGGTCCACGTGATGTGCACGATGCTCTCGGGGGCGTGCAGCTGCCCGTTCTGGAAGCCGACCGTGCCGTAGATGGTGCCGTCCATCCGCTTCAGCGACGACAGTGCCTTGGTGACGCTCGCGCGGGTGACGTCCTTGCCGGCGTTCTTGATCGCGGTGGCCATCGTGTACGCGGCGATGTAGCCCTGGGCCGCGTAGTCGTCCGGGTCGGTGCCGTACTTGGCCTTGTACGCCTGCGCGAACTTCTGCCCCTGGGCGTCGGCCTTGCCGGCGAAGAAGTACACCGGGAAGGGGATGTCGGCCAGCGCGCCGCCCGCGGCCTTGTAGGCGCCGGGGCTGCCGATCGCCTCGCTGGCCACGATGAGACCGTTGTACCCGCGGCTGCGCAGCGCCTTGATCAGCGAGATGGACGACTGCTGGAGGCAGGCGACGACGACGGCCGCCGGGTTCTTGGCCATGAGCTGGCCGGCCGCCCCGCTGAAGTCGGTCTGCGCGGCGAGCGTGTTGACCGTGCCGAGGTCGCGTACGCCGGTGCCGGCGAAGCCCTCCTGGAAGCTCTTGAGCTGGGAGACCCAGCCGGAGTTGTCCTGCGTCACCGCGTACGCCACCGAGGCCGGGTGGGACTGCTGGGCGACCTTCTGCGCGAGGCTCTTGTTGGCGTCCTGCGGCATCGTCGTGGTCCGCACGACGTACGGCGGCTTCTCCAGGCCGAGGTCGGTGGCGCCGTAGATGTCCAGCGGCATCTTGGCCGCCGTGGTGATGGGCTTCACCGCCCCGGCCGTCGGCGACAGGATGCAGCAGATGGTGCCCACGACGCTCTGGTCGCCGGCGAGCTGCTTGGCCTGCTCCACGGCGCGGGCCGGCGTCTCGGCGCCCTCCTTCTTCACCAGCTCGATCTTCCGGCCGCCGCCCAGGTAGCCCTCCTGGTTGAGCTGGTCGACGGCGAGTTCGGTGCCGTGCGCGAACGTCTGCCCGGCGAAGGCGACGGGCCCGGTCAGCGCGGTGATGAAGCCGAGCTTGACGTCGCCGCTCTGCGTGTTGCCGTTGCACGCCGCGGCCAGCAGGGCGGTGACGGCGATCAGCACGCCGAGCGGACCGCGGCGGCGAAGTGATGGTGCCATTGCGTCTCCTCGAAAGAAGGGATCCCGGGACTGTGCGTTCGGCCCGCGTCTTCGGCCGGCGTCGTCAGCCGGCGGCGGTGAGGAAGTCCCGGTACCGCCGCACGGTCTCGGCGACCGCGGCGGGATCTTGGTCGGGGTACCAGCAGGTCGCGGGCGTCGGGGCGAGGGTGACGCCGTCCGGGGCCGCGGAGCGCAGGGCCGGGAGGTTGTCGGCCAGCATGTCGTCGGGCCCGGCGCAGATGAGCGCCGGCGTCGTGAGCTTGGGCAGCCGGTCCCGCGTCGGGTACCGGAAGGCCGCCGCGTAGCTGAGGTGGTAGGTCGGCCCACTCTGCAGCAGGCCCACGGTCCAGTCGTGCAGTTCCCGCGCGCGCGGCACGCGCAGCGGGCGCCCCGCCGCGGTCCGGTCGCGGTACCACGGCCAGAACAGGAACATGTCGCGGCGCATCCCCCAGGCCCGCACGAGGTGGGCGCCGAACCGGTCCGGCCGCAGCGGCGGCAGGTAGTGCTCCAGGATGTCGTCGGTGAGCTCGGGCGGCAGCAGCGGCGGCGCCTCCAGCACGGCCCGGCGTACGAGGTCCGGGCGGCGTACGCACAGCTCCAGCGCGATCACGGCACCGGTGTGGGTGCCCCACAGGTGCACCGGCCCGCCGGCCTGCCGCTCGACGACCTCGGCCATCGCGTCGGCCAGCCGCCCGGCGTCCACGCCGTCGCGCCAGGGCTTGTCCGACTCGCCGTTGCCCGGGTAGTCGGGGGCGATCACGTGGAAGTCCGCGCCCAGTCCCCGCATGAGGGGTTCGAGGAGCTGCGCGGACCCGGGCGCCGAGTGCAGCGCCAGCAGCGGTGGCGCCGTGGCGTCGCCCGCGAGCCGCAGGTGCACCTGCCCGGCCGAGGTGTCGGCGAACGCCCGCCGTACGCCGGTGTCGCGTACATCGCCGGGCGCGTCGGCGAGCGGCAGCGCCCGCCGGGCGGGCCGCGCTGCGGGGGCGGCCTGCGGCGGCGGGTCGCCGTGCGCGCGGGAGAGCCGGACCGGCCAGCGGTCGACCGGTGTCGGCCCGGTGCCGCCGGGATTCACGGCCGAGGGCGCGGGACCGGCGCCGATGAACGGGTCCTCGGCCGCGCGGCACCAGGTCTGCCAGAGCGCCGCGAAGTCCTCGGGGTGCTCGGCGAACGCGACGACCGTACGGTCGAGTGAACCCGGTCCGGGCAGTTCGGCCCTCCCGGGCACGGCGGCGCGTGGTGCTCCGGGCGGGAAGAGGTGCGCGTCCCGTACGAGCTGCCACAGCCGCGGCAGGTGGGTGCCGTCGGCACGCGGCGTGAGGTCGGGCGGCGGGATCTCCCGCGCGGCGGCGAGGTAGCCGGGGTCCACCAGGAGCACCTCGCGGCAGCCCGGCACCCGGCCCGCCACGGCGGCGGCCAGGTCGCAGCTCATGTCCAGCCCGACGACGGTGTGCGCGCCCAGCGCGGTCGCGACCTGGGCGAGCGCGTCGGCCGCCGCGCCCACGCGGGCCGCCGCGCCCGGCGCCGATCCGCCGACGCCCGGCAGGTCGGCGACGGCGACCGGCCGGTCCGGTGCGCAGAGCGTGAGCTCCTCCGCGAGCGGCCGGCCGGACCAGCGGATCCCGGGCAGCACCAGGACGCCCGGACGGTCCGCGGTGAGCCAGACGCGGATCTGCCCGTGGCCGGTGTCGACGTAGCGGCCGCGCATGTCAGCTCTCCGCCGGGGTCCGGTGGCGGCCGTGCTCCCGCAGCAGCAGGTTCAGGCTGCCGCCGGACTCCAGCACCTTGATCACGCGCTCGCTGGGCGGGTTGCCGGTCAGCTCCGTGCCGTCCGGCAGCCGTACGACGGCTCGCCGCCAGTCGACCTCGACGGGGTCGAACCGCCGTACCGCCGTCGCGATGCCCGGGACGGTCACCAGCGGCATGCCGTTGTAGGTCTCGCCGCGCCAGAACCCGGGCGAGAACGACTCGGCGAGGACCGCGCTGATCCCCAGGTTGCGCAGGGCGACGAGGGGCGGGTAGTGCGGGTGCCCGTAGCCGAAGTTGCGCCCGCCGACGACGACGTCGCCCGGCTCGACCTTCTCCACGAACTCCGGGTCGAAGGCCTTCATGCACACGGCGCGCAGCTTGTCCGCGTCGTAGTACTTGATGTTCTCCACGCCGATGATCAGGTCGACGTCGAAGTCGTCGCCGAAGATCCAGGCGACGCGCCCGCGCAGGACGTCGGGCAGGACCGACGTGGCCGGCTTCATCACTTCACCACCTCCCGCGGGTCGGTGATCCGTCCCGACACGGCGCTGGCCGCGACGGTGTAGGCCGAGCCCATGTAGATGTCGGCGTCGGTGCTGCCCATCCGGCCGGAGATGTTCAGCACGCCGGTGGAGATGCACTTCTCGCCCGGCTGGAGGGGACGGGCGTAGCCGAAGCAGAAGTCGCAGCTGGAGATGGCCACGTTCGCCCCGGCCTCGCGGAGCACGTCCAGCAGGCCCTCCTCCTCGGCCTGCCGGTGGATGAGCTGCGAGGTCGGCACGACGTTGAGCTGCACGCCGGGCGCGACCCTGCGGCCCCGCAGCACCTCGGCGGCGGCGCGGATGTCCTCGATCCGGCCGCTGGCGCAGGAACCGATGAACGCCCGGGTGATGGGGGTGCCGGCCGCCTCGTCCACGCCGAGGGTGTTCGCGGAGCGGGCCGAGCCGGGCAGCACGACGCGCGGGCGCAGCGCGTCCAGGTCGATCTCGTGCGTCGCCGTGTAGGCCGCGCCGGGGTCGCTGGTCAGCGGCTCGAACTCGGTACGGGCGACGCGACGGGCGTACTCCAGCGCCGCCTCGTCGGGGTTGAAGATCGCGGAGACGGCGCCGGTGAACATGGCCATCCCGCACAGTCCCTGGCGGCGGCCGATGCTCATGTTCTCCGCGCCCGGTCCGGTGAACTCCATGACCTGGTGCGCGCAGCCGTCCGCGCCGACCCGGGAGATGATCTCGTGGATGAGGTCGCGGTTGTCCACGCCCGGCGCGAACGACCCGGTCAGGTGGAAGCGCATCGAGGCGGGCACGTCGAGGAAGATCCGCCCGCTCACCCACGCCTCGAGCAGGTCGCGGCGCACGCCCCAGCCCAGTGCGCCGAACGCTCCGAGACCGCTGATGTGGCCGTCGAAGTGGATGAGGAACTTGCCGGGGAGCGCGTAGCCCAGCTCCGCCGCCACCTGGTGCCCGATCCCGCGCCCCTCGTGCACCGTGATGCCGTAGAACTCGCCCCAGCGCCGGGTGACGTCGTGCACCTCCTCCTCGCGCTCGTTCCGGTTGGACAGCATGTGGTCGATGAAGACCAGGTACCGCTCCGGGTCGTCGACCTCGGTGATCCCGAAGTCGTCGTGCATCTGCTTGAACATCAGGTCGGTGTAGCCGGGGAAGTCGTAGGCCACCATGTAGTCCGGCCGGAACGGATGGTTCTGCCCGGGGCGCACCTCGCCGAGACTCGCCGCTCGGGCGAGGATCTTCTCGGTGACGGTCAGTGCCGTGCCGGTCGTGGCCGTCGCCTGGGTCACGTCGCTCACGCCCCGGCCGCCGGCAGGTACTTCTCCTGCGCCTTCTCGATATCGGCGAAGCCGATCAGGTCGACGAAGTCGTGGTGCGGCAACGCGTCGGCGCTGACCTGGGCGGGCGGCTCGCCCGACCGCAGCCGGCGCAGGGTCTCGCGCATGGCGCCGGTGGCGGAGAGCAGGATCTGGGTGGGCAGCAGCGCGAGCCGTACGCCGACCTCGCGCAGCACCTCGGGCGTGAAGTCGCGTTCGACCCACGTCGAGGCCGTGAGCGTGGCCATCAACCGGACGCCGACGCGCTTGTGGCATCCGGCCCACTCCTCGACGGTGGAGAAGGTCTTGGTGACCGGCATGATCATCTCGGCGCCCGCGGCGACGTACGCCTCCGCTCGGGCCAGCGCCTCCTCGCCGGCGGCGTCGGTCCTGGCGATCACGACGAGGCGGTCGCCGACGGCGTCGCGCACCGCGCGGATCTTCCCGGTGGCCTCCTCCAGACTGATCACCGGCACCGGGTCGCCGACGCAGATCGGGCAGCGTTTGGGCGACTCCTGGTCCTCCATGAAGACCGCGGCGACGCCCGCGTCGGCGAACCGGCGTGCGGTACGCGCGGCGTTGACGGCGTTCCCGTAGCCGGTGTCGATGTCGGCGATCACCGGGAGGTCGCCGGCCTCGATGATCCGGCGGACCGCGTCGAGGTTCTCCGACATCGTGTACAGCTCCGCGTCGGGGAGGCCGAGCGCGGCGGAGATCGCGAATCCCGAGGCGCACAGGGCGGGGAAGCCGGCCTGTGCGGCGAGGCGTGCGGTCAGGCCGTCCCACACGCCCGGGGCGAAGACCACGTCGTCGGCCATCAGTTCACGGAGGCGCGTCGCTGTCATGCTTCACCTTTCCGGAATACGGAATAGATTTCGGAGCAGACACTAGGTTTCGCCCTAGGGGCTGTCAATAGGTTCACGGTGCCGAAACATTTGGCCCGGATTGCTGGTCAAACGGGTCTGGAACGACGGTCTTGACCGGTGCGGCGATCTCATGTGATAGTCCGTCATCCGGAATCACTTTCACCGGCTTGCCCTGTCGAGCCCGGCTGGAGGACCCGATGGACACGTTCTGGCCCGGAGTCGACGGCAACTGGGGCCGGTGGGGCGAGGCCGACGAGCGGGGCGCGCTCAACCTCATCGACGCCGAACGGATCCGCGCCGCGGCGGCGCTCGTACGCGGCGGCCGGGCGTTCTCCCTCGCGCGCCCCCTGCGGGACGGCCTTCCGCCGTACTATCCGCGGGCCGGGGAGACCGCCTTCGACCACCGGATGATCACCTGGTGGGGCTCCAACGCGGGCGGCGACGTCCAGGCGGCGAGCGACCAGGTACGTTCGGAGTGCCACGGCCTGGAGATCACCCACATGGACGCGCTGAGCCACATCGCGCACCGTGGCCGCGGCTACGGCGACCGCGACTTCACCGAGATGGCCGGGCCCGGCGGCGTCAGCGCCTGCGACATCACGACCGCCGTCCCGGTCGTGACCCGGGGCGTCCTCGCCGACCTCCCGCGGCTGCGCGGGGTCGACCACCTGCCGGCCGGCACGGCGGTCGGCTACGACGAACTCGCCGAGGCGGCCCCCGGCCTCGCCCCGGGCGACGCGCTGGTCGTACGCACCGGCCGCTGGTCGGCGCCCAGTCCCGACTCGGCGCCCAGTCCCGACTCGGCGTCCGGGGACGGTCCGGCATCCGGAAGCGACGTGGCGTCCGGGTCCGGCGCGCCGGCCGAGGGCGGCTCGGCGTCCGGGTCCGGGTCGGGCTCCGGGGATCGCTATGGGCGGCTGTCGGGCCTGCATCCGGACGCGCTGCGGTTCGTTCGTGAACGGGACGCCGCGGTGGTCGGGACCGACGGGCCCGGCGACGCCTTCCCGGTGCCGGTCGACGACTGCCGGCTCCCGGTGCACGTCCTGGCCCTGGTCTACCTCGGTGTGCACCTCGTCCACAGCATGGCCCTCGACGAGCTCGCCGAGGCGCTGGCCGCCGAGGGGCGCGACGACTTCATGCTCATCCTCGCCCCGCTGGCCGTGCCCGGCGGGACCGGTTCACCCATCACCCCCGTCGCCGTCATCTGACCGGCATCCGGAGCGCGGCGGGGTGCCGTTCAGATCCCGTTTTCTGCCCTCTCGAAGAGTCACCAACGGCCCGCAAGGAGGACCATGTCCGACGCACCCGTCTACACCGCCCTCGTCGACGTCGCCCACGGCCGGGCCGGCTCGGCCCGCAGCACGGACGGAGTCCTGGACCTCACTCTGGCCGCGCCGAAGGAACTGGGCGGCGACGGGGCGGGCACCAACCCCGAGCAGCTGTTCGCGGCGGGTTTCGCCGCCTGCTTCCTCAGCAGCGTCGCGGCGGTGGGCCGGCGGCGCCGGCTGGAGCTCGGCGCGCTGTCCGCGCGCGGCGAGGTCGACCTTCACCGGGCTGACGGGGGAGGGTTCCGCCTGGCCGTACGGCTGACGGTCGCCGCGCCGGGCGCCGACCTCGCGTCGTTGCGCGACGCCGTGGCCGAGGCCGAGAAGGTCTGCCCGTACGCCGCGGCGGTGCGCGGGAACATCCCGGTGGACGTGCGGATCGAGAGCTGAGCCATGGACCGCGTCGTCGATTTCCTCTGCGTCGGAGCGGGCCTCGGCGGCCTGGCCGGCGCCGTGCGCGCGCACGCCCTCGGTGCCGAGGTGCTGGTGGTGGAGCGATCCGGCATGGTCGGCGGGGTGGCCGCCTACAGCGGCGGCTTCGTCTGGGCCGGGGCGACCGGCCTCGCCGCCGAGGCCGGGCTCGAGGACTCGCTGCCCGCGACGGAGGCCTACCTGGACCACGTCCAGGGCGAGGGTCGCCCGGTCGACCGCCCCGCGCGCCGTGCCTACCTGGAGCTGGCGATCGAGGCGACGCGCTGGTACCGCGAGGCCGGCGTGCCCTTCCAGGTGATCCGGAACTGCCCCGACCTCTACCACCCGGCGCCCGGCTCGACCGCCGAGGGACGGCTGCTGGAGTGCGCCGTGCCCGGCGCGACGCTCGGCGCCTGGCGGGACCGGCTGCGGCCGAGCCCGTACTACCAGACCGGAGTCAGCCGCGACGACCTGTACGCCGAGCGCGCGCTCGACGCCGCCGAGCTGGAGCGGCTGCGGCGGCACGGCGCGGACACGGACCTGCTGACCCACGGCTCCGGGCTGTCGGCCGCCTTCGTACGGGCCGCGCTCACCGAGCGCGGCGTCGACTGCCTGCTGCACCACCGCGTGACCGCGCTGGTGATGGACGGCGACACGGTCGCGGGCGCGGTCCTGGACGGCCCGGACGGCCGTACGACGGTCCGCGCGCGGCGCGGCGTGCTGCTCGCCACCGGCGGGTACGGCTGCGCGCCGGACGCCTGCGAGCTGGAGGACGTGCCCGCGCTCGTCGAGTCGGCGCCGCCCGTGGTGGAGGGCGACAACCTGCTGCTGGCGCAGCGGGCGGGCGCGGCCACCGTCCGTGGCGCGGACCCGTTCTTCAGCGTCGGCTTCCACTTCCCCGGCGAGACCCACCCGGGCGGCGACGTGCCCCTGTGCCGGCCGCTGCTGGAACACCTCGGGCTGCCGCACTCGATGATCGTCAACCGCGACGGACGGCGGTTCGGCGACGAGAGCTACTACGGCGCGCTGATCGGCGCCCTGCGCCGCTACGACGGGCGGAACAAGCGGTGGGCCAACTTCCCCTGCTGGTTCCTGGCCGACGACGAGTTCCGCCGCCGCTACCGGCTGGGTCCGTACGGGCCCGGAGACCCCTGGCCGGACGCGATCGCGCGGGCGGGTTCGGTGCGCGAGCTCGCCGAGGTCGCCGGGATCGACCCCGACGGCCTGGCCGCCACCGTCGCCGCCTACAACGACGGCGCGGCGCGCGGCGAGGACCCGGAGTTCGGCCGTGGCACCCTGCCGTTCATCCGCCGCGCCTACGGCGATCCGCGGCACGGCCCCAATCCGAACCTCGGCCCGCTGGCCACCCCGCCGTACTATGCTCTGCCGCTGTCGATCGTCGGTTTCGGGATGGGCACCCTCGGGCTGTGGATCGACGGTCACGCACGGGTACGTCGCCGCGACGGCAGCGCGGTGACCGGCCTGTACGCCACGGGCAACGCCGCCGCCACCAAGGAACTCAGAGGCTATGTCACCGGTCTCGCCAACGCGCGCAACTACACCTATGCCTATGCGGCGGCATCGCACGCGCTGGCCGTGGCGGTCGAGGGCCGCCGATAGTATTCGGAATATGGACCGGATTACGGAACACTCGGGGGAGGGTCGATGACCGCCGGCGACCAGGGGGCGGCGGCCGTCGACCCCAAGAACCTGGTGGTCTCGGTGCTGAAGGCCTGTCAGCTCATGGAGTGCTTCACCCGGGAGAAGCCGAACCTCACGCTGACCGACCTCACCGCGGCCACCGGCATGAACAAGACCACGGTCCACCGGCTGGCCTCGACGCTCATCCGGGCCGGCTGGCTGACGCGAGGCGACGGCGCGACGTACCGGCTCACCATGCGGCCCTTCCGCGTCGGCGCGGTGGCGCTCGCCGAGCTGAGCCTGCGCGGGGAGGCGGTGCCCTTCCTGCGCGGCCTCGCCGACCGCTTCGGCGACACGGCGTACCTCATGATCCCCGGCCAGGAGGGCGCCGTCTGCGTCGACATGGTCCAGGGCAACAACCCGGTGCGGGTCAACACGGTCGGCGTCGGCACCGTGCTGCCCTACCACACGGCCGCCGGGCCGGTCGTGATGCTGGCCTTCTCGGCCGAGCTGCGCGAACGCTGGCTCGCCCGGACGCTGGACCAGTACACCTCGAACACCCTGGTCGACGCGCAGACCCTCACGGACCACCTCGACAAGGTGGTCCGCGACGGCTACGCGATCAGCGAGGAGGACTACCTGTACGGCGTCGGTGCCGTGGCCGCACCGGTGTTCGACGCGCAGGACGAGATCGCCGCGACGCTCAGCCTCGGCGGCGTGAACGACGGCTTCCGCGGCAGCCGCCTGCTGGAGATCATCGAGGCCGTCACCTCCTCCGCCCGCGAGCTGTCCGCCCGCCTCGGTCACTGACCTCGGCCGGTTCGGCGCGAAGTCCGCGCGCGCACGGGCTTCGGGAACCACCGGGATAATCGCGGCATGCGGTTCGGCATCCTGGGGCCCTTGCGCGTACGGTCGGCCGGCGACGAGGTGATCTCCGTCGGCGGGCCTCGGCCGCGTGCGCTGCTGGTCATGCTGCTCCTGAACGCCGGTCGCGTGGTCACGCTCGACCGGCTGATCGACGGTCAGTACGGCGACGAGCCGCCGGCCGGCGCCGTCAACGCCGTGCAGGCACAGGTGTCCCGGCTGCGGCGTCACCTGCCGGCGGGGACGCTCGAGTTCGACGGAGCCGGATACCGGCTGGCGGTCGACCCCGACGACGTCGACGCGCATCGTTTCGCGCGGCTGGCCCGGGACGGACGCGGGCTCCTGGACGCGGGGGCCCACGCGGACGCCGCCACGGTCCTTCGGCGGGCGCTCGACCTGTGGCGCGGACCGGCACTGGCCGACCTGCCCCACGCGGACGCCGACCGGGCCCGCCTGGAGGAGATGCGGCTCGCCGCGGCCGAGGACCTCATCGAGGCCCAGCTGGCCCTGCCCGAAGGCCCGCCGATCGCGGAGCTGCGCCGCCTCGTCGCCGAGCACCCGCTGCGCGAGCGGCTCCGCGGGCAGCTCATGCGCGCCCTGCACGCGGCGGGGCGGCCGGCCGAGGCACTGACGGTCTTCGAGGAGACACGCCACCTGCTGGCCGAGGAGCTCGGCACCGGACCCTCGCAGGAGCTGGCCGCGATCCAGCTGGCCGTCCTTCGCGACCACCGGCCGGACCCGGTGCCCCGCCGGCGGCCGACGGCACGGCTGACCAGCTTCGTCGGCCGTGAACGCGAGCTCGCGCGCCTCGAGGCGCTGGGCGACGCGCGGCTGGTCACGATCACCGGCCCCGGCGGCGCGGGCAAGACCCGGCTGGCGATCGAGGCGACGGCCTGCGACGGGTCCGAGGTCGTCTTCGCCGATCTGTCCCCGCTGGAGGACGACGACCAGGTTCCCCGGGCGGTCTTCGGCGCGCTGGGCCTGCGCGAGACGGGGCTGCGGGCACTGGAGCCGCCGGACCCGGCCGGGCGCCTGACCACGGCGATCGCCGACCGCGACCTGCTGCTCGTGTTCGACAATTGTGAGCACGTCGTCGCCGGAGCGGCGGCCCTGGCCCGCCGGCTGCTGGGCGACTGCCCGGGGCTGCGGATCCTGGCCACGAGCCGGGAGCCCCTGGGCATCACCGGTGAGACCCTCGTGCCGCTCGGCCCCCTGGACGTCCCGCCGGCGGTCTCCGCGCCCGCCGACGTTCCGGACTACCCGGCCGCGCGGCTGTTCGCCGACCGGGCGGCGGCCGTACGGCCCGGCTTCGCGATCGGAGCGGACAACGCGGAGGCGGTCGCCCGGATCTGCGCCGCGCTCGACGGGCTGCCGCTCGCGATCGAGCTGGCCGCGGCGCGGTCGCGCTCCTTTCCCGTGGCGGAGGTCGCCCGCCGGCTCACCGAACACGGCCGGTTCCGGCTGCTGTCGCGCGGCGACCGCACCGCCGCGGCCCGGCACCAGACCCTGCGCGCCGTCGTCGAGTGGAGCTGGGACCTGCTCACGCCGGACGAGCGGGCGGCGGCCCGGCGTTTCTCCGTCTTCGCGGGCGGCGCGTCGCCGGACGCCGTCGAGGCGGTCTGCGGCGACGACGCCGCGGACCTGGTGGCCGACCTGGTGGACAAGTCGTTCGCCGAGACGGACGGCGTCCGCTACCGGATGTCCGAGACGATCGGCCTGTTCTGCGCCGAACGCCTGGCCGAGGCCGATGAGCAGGGGCACGTGCGCGCCGCCCACGCCCGCTACTTCCTCGACTTCGCCCAGCGCGCCGACCCCCACCTGCGGCGCTCGGAACAGCTCGAATGGCTGGCCCGGATCTCCGCCGACCACGAGAACCTGATGGCGGCCCTGCGCTGGTCCGTACGCCACGATCCGGGGACCGCGGCCCGGCTGGTCGCCGCGCTCGGCGCGTACGGCTGGCTGAGCGGACGGCGCGCCGAGATCCGCGCGGCCGCGGCCGAAATCCTCCGTGCGCCCACCGAGGGCCTGGACGGGGAGGAGTACGTCGCGTGCGTCGTGCAGGCTCTGCCGCACCCCGATCCGGACCACTGGCGACGTGCCGAGTCGATCCTGCGGTCGCTGGACGGGCCGCTGCGGTATCCGTTCACCGTGGTGCTGCGGGGGATGACGGTCGGGCCGTCCGGACCGCCGGGGGCGTCCGGGGCGCCGAACGAACGCGTGCTCGGCGGTGATCCCTGGAGCCGGGCGGTGGGCCTGCTCGGCCTCGCGCTGACAACCCTGCTCGGCGGCGATCCCGCGGAAGGGGAACGCCGGCTGGAGGACACGCTCACCCGCTTCCGCGCGCTCGGCGAGCGGTGGGGGACCGCGCAGGCGCTCGACTGGCTCGCCGTGGCCGCGGGCCGCCGCGGTGAGTGGGCCCGCGCCCGGGACCTCTGGCGGGAGGCGTTCGCGCTGTTCGGCGAACTGGGCGCGGACGAGGAGGCGGTCGACGTTCTCGTGCGCCGTGCCGAGACGCTGATCCGGGAGGGCGACCTCGACGCCGCCCTCGCCGACCTCCACCGTGCGGAGGAGCTGTCCCGGCGGGCGGGCCGGGCGGACGCCCCCGCGTCGGTGCACCACGGTCTGGCGGAGATCGCCCGGTTCCGGGGCGACCTCGCCGAGGCCCGCCGCCGGCTCGACGAGGCGCTGCGCGTCGCCGGGAGCGCCGGCTTCGGACTGGAGACGACGCAGCCGTGGACGTACACCGCGCTGGGCCGGCTCGCCGAGGCGGAGAACGACGACGACGCGGCGCGGACCTGGCACCGGCGCGCCGTCGCCGCCGCACGCGAGTCGCCGATGGCCGTCGACCTGGCCGAGGCCGTGTCGGGCCTGGCCGGGCTCACCGTACGGGACGGGGCGGGCGAGCGCGCCGCGGTCCTGCTCGGCGCGGCGGTCGCGCTGCGCGGGACGGCCGTGGCCCGCGATCGCGACGCCGACCTCGCCGCGGCACGCGCCCGCGACCTCATCGGCGCCGACGCGTTCGCGACGGCGTTCGCACACGGTGCCCGGATGTCCCGCGCGCAGGCGCTGACAGTCATCGACGAGACTGTCAGCGGATAGCGCACGGACCGTCAGCGCCCCCGGCGACGCTCGGGACATGAAGAACACGACAGTCCTCATCTCCGGCGCGAGCATCGCCGGCCCGGCCCTCGCCTACTGGCTGGAGCGCCACGGCTGCACGGTCACGGTCGTCGAGAAGGCGCCCGCGCTGCGCCCTGGCGGCCAGGCCGTCGACTTCAAGGGCCCGGCCCACATGACGGTGCTGGCGCGGATGGGCATCCTCGACGAGGTGCGCCGCCGGCAGACCGGGGGGCACGACACCGACCTCATCGACGCGGACGGCCGGACGCGGGCGGTCATACCCGGCGCGTTCACCGGCGGCGAGATCGAGATCAGCCGCGGTGACCTGGCCGCCCTCCTGTACGAGCGGACGGCGGGGCGCTGCGAGTACGTCTTCGGCGACTCGATCACCTCGCTGACCGAGACGGCGGGCGGCGTCCACGTCACCTTCGAGCGCGGCGCGCCCCGGACGTTCGACCTCGTGGTCGGCGCGGACGGCATCCACTCCAACGTTCGCCGCCTCGCCTTCGGCCCCGAAGCGGACTACGTCCGTTTCCTCGGCCACTACTACGCGCTCGCCGACATCGCCGCCGCGGGCCCCGCCGTGCGAAGCGTGATGTACAACGAGCCGGGCCGCATGGTGTCGCTCTGGGGAAACAAGGCGTCGGCGTTCTTCGTCTTCGCCTCCGAGCCGCTCGAGTACGACCGCTGGGACCCCGACCAGCAGAAACGGCTTCTCGCCCGCGCCTACGAGGGCGCGAGGTGGCAGGTCCCCGAGATCGTCGCCGCGCTCTCCGGAGCGTCGGAGTTCTATCTCGACTCGATCAGCAGGGTAGAGATCGACCACTACGCCAGGGGACGGGTCGTGCTGGTCGGCGACGCCGCGTACGGCAACACGCTGGGCGGCTTCGGCACCGGCCTGGCCGTCGTCGGCGCGTACGTGCTGGCCGGGGAGCTCGCGGCGGCCGGCGGCGACCACCGGACGGCGTTCCGGCGGTACGAGGAGCAGCTCCGCGGTTATGCCAAGGTGGCCAGGAAGGGCAACGCCGGGCCGTTCCTCGCCCCGCCGACCCAGGCGCGGATCACCATGCGGAACCAGATGTTCAAACGCAGGCTCCTGCTCAAGTCGATGCTGTGGACGGCCGACAGGTTCGCATCCGGCATCGACCTCGCGGACTACCCGGCCCCGCCGTCGCGATGAGGCCGGCGCGCTCGCCGCTCACGGGCCGATGGCGTTGGTCATCATGTCGACCCAGGTGGTGACGAAGGTCTCGTCGTCCACGCCGGTGGGTGCGGCGCCGAGGACGCCGGTCAGCAGGCGGGCCGACACCAGGGCGCCGAGCCCGATCGCGGCCACGGCCTCGGCCCGCTCGGCGGGCAGGCCGGTGCGCTCGGCCAGCCAGCCGGCGAACTCCGCGTAGGTCGCGTCGATCAGCCGGTGCACGGCGCCCTCGACCAGGTCCGGATGGGACCGTGCCTCCGAGGCGAGGATGCGGAGCAGCTCGGTCTCGTTGTCGAGCTCGGCGAGCGTGTAGCGGGCGGTGACGATCAGCTCGGCGCGCAGGTCGCCCAGGCCGCCGAACACGCCCCGGATGTCGCGCAGGGCGCTCAGCCGGGCCAGGTGCCGCTCGATGCCGGCGGCCAGCACCTCCTCCTTCGTGCGGAAGTGGTGGTAGAGGCCGCCGGCGCCCGGTGTGAGCCCGGCCGCCGCCTCGATGTGCGCCACGCTCGTGCCGCGGTAGCCCTTCTCGGCGAACAGCGTCATCGCCGCGTCGACGATCCGTTCACGGGTTGAGGTTGACGTCGCCACGCTCCTAAGTAAACACTGAGGAAAACCAAGTGTCCATTTCACGGGGAGTGTCGCGATGCCGGAACGGCCGGAGCGGCAGGGGCGCGGGCGATCGCACGTCGTTCCTCACGGGCGGGTGCGCCGGGCGGCCCCGCTCGTCGGGCTGGCGGGCCGGACGGCGGGCGAGGCCGTCGTGGCGTCACTGCGCCGGCGCATGGGGGCAGGGCAGGACGAGGACTTCCACGTCCGGGCGGCCGAGCGCTACGCCCGGACGCTCGGCCGGTCCAAGGGCGTGCTGATGAAGGCGGGGCAGATCCTGTCGTTCGCCGCCGTGGGCCCGGCGGTGCCCGCGGAATACCGCACGATCTACCAGACGACGCTGGCGCGGTTGCAGGACGGCGCACCGCCGATGCCCGCCGACCTGGCCGCATCGGTCGTGGAAGAGGAGCTGGGCGCCGCGCCGGCGCGGGTGTTCGCCGAGTTCGACTCCGAGCCGCTGGCCGCCGCCTCGATCGGGCAGGTGCACGGCGCGCGGCTGCACGACGGCCGCCGGGTGGCCGTCAAGATCCAGTATCCGGGCGTCGAAGAGGCGATCCGGGACGACCTGCGCAACACCGAGTTGCTGGCGACGTTCTTCTCCCTGGTCCGTACGCTCGCCCCCGACCTGACCCGAGCGGACGTGCGCGCGCTGGCGCGCGAGGTGGCCGACCGCATCGGGGAGGAGATCGACTATCGGGCCGAGGCGCGCAACCAGGCACATTTCGCCGACGCGTACCGTGGCCATCCGTTCATCCACGTGCCCGAGGTGGTCCCCGAGCTGTCGACCCGGCGGGTGTTCACCATGGAACGCGCGGACGGGCTGCGCTGGCCGCGGGCGCTCACCGCGGACGCCGGGCTGCGCGACCGCTGGGGTGAGGCGATCTTCCGCTTCGCGCTCGGCGGCCTGCGCAGGCAACGGATGTTCAACGCCGACCCGCATCCGGGCAACTACCTGTTCCACGAGGACGGCGGCGTGACGTTCCTCGACTTCGGCTGCGTCAAGCGGTTCGAACCCCGGCATGTGGCGACCATGCTGGCGATCGTGCGGGCCGCCGTCGACGGCGACGCCGAAGCGCTGTTCCGCGCGGCGAGCGGGGCGGGTCTTGTCGACCCCGCCGACGCGCCCGACCCCGCCGACCTGCTCGCCTGGTTCCGCGAGCAGTTCGAACCGCTGCTCGCGCCACAGCCGTTCACCTACACGCCGGAGTACGCCGAGGCCCTCATCCGGTCGGAGTACTCGCCCCTGGGCCGCTACAGCCAGGTGACCCGGAAGCTGTCCCTGCAGCCCGAGTACCTGATGATCACGCGGATCGACCTCGGCGTCACCGCCGTCCTCGCCGGCCTGCGCGCGACCGGCGCCTGGGCGGCCATCCGGGACGAATGGGACTGCGACGCTCCTCCCGGCACTCCGCTCGGCGAGCTGGACGCCGCGTTCTGGGCGGCGAGGACGTGACCGTCACCTGGAACGCCGGCCTCGGCGCCCACATCGTCACCGGTTTCGACGAGGCGTCCGCGGTGCTGCGCGAGCCGGGGTGGAGCAGCGACCCGCGGCGCAGCCCGCCGGCCCCGCCCGCGGCACGCGACCTTCCCCTCGCGGCGCTGCTGTTCATGGACCCGCCCGACCACACCCGGCTGCGCCGCCTCATCGCCCCGGCCTTCACCCCGCGCGCCGTCGAGCGGATCCGCCCGCGCGTGGCGTCCATCGTCGACGCCGCACTGGACACCCTGGAGGAGACCGCGGACCTGGTCGCCGACCTCGGTCACCTCGTCCCGCTCGCGATCATCGCCGAACTCCTCGACGCGGGCACGGACGGCGCCGAGCTGTTCCGCGCGGAGACGCCCCGCCTCGCCCGCATGCTGGAGGTCGGCGCCGGTGCCGACGACTTCGCCGAGGCCGTCGACGCCTTCGCCGCCGTGACCCTGTTCCTCGTGCCGCTCATCGACGAGCGGCGTCGTCATCCGGGAGACGACTTCATCAGCGCGCTGCTCGCCGTCGGCGACCTCACCGTCGACGAGGTGCTGGCCACCACGGTGCTCCTGCTCGCGGCCGGGCACGAGACGACCGCCAACCTGATCGGCAACGGCGCCCTCGCCCTCATGCGTCACCCGCGGCAGCTGCCGCACCTGTTCACCGACCCCGCGCGTGCGGTGGAGGAGCTGCTGCGCCACATGGGACCGGTACGGCTCGTCGGCCGCGTGGCGCTCACCGGCCATCTCCTCGGCGGCCACCCCATCCGCGCGGGCGAGCAGGTCCTCGTCCGCATCGACGCCGCCGACCGCGACCCGCGCCGCTTCCCCGACCCGGACCGCCTCGACCTGACCCGCTCCGGCCCGTCCCACCTGGCGTTCGGCGGGGGAGCCCACTTCTGCCTCGGCGCCGCCCTCGCGCGCCTGGAGGCCCAGGAGACCCTCACCCGCCTGTTCGCCCGCTTCCCGGCGATGACCCCGGCGACCGGAACCCCGCGGTGGCGCGACTCGACCACCTTCCGCGCCCTGACCGCGCTGCCCGTACGCACGGCCGCCTGAGCCGACGGTCCGTCCGGCACGGCCTCGGCGGCCGTTGCCGTCACCGGCGTCATCGCCGGTGACGGCAACGGGCCGGCTACTTGTCCCGAAGCCGCAGCCGGTGGATCCCGCCCTGATCGGTACCGGCGTACAGCCACCCGCCGTCCGGGCTGATGGCCAGGCTCAGCACGGCCGTGTTCTGCAGGCCCGAGGACACGTTCTGCCACGTACGCCCGCCGTCCGCCGAGCGCAGTACGCCCCGGCCGCCCACGAGCAGGCCGTTCGCCCGGAACGAGGTGGTTCCCGCGTACAGCACGTTCGGGTCGTGCGGTGACACGAGCAGGGACGAGACCCGCATCGTCAGCGGGCCGGCGTCGCCGGTGCGGAACGTGCGGCCGCCGTCGTCGCTCACCCGCAGCGCGGCGCCACCGGTGACGACCCGCCGGGGGTCGCGGCGGTCGATGGCGATCGCCGACACCGCGCCGTCGCTCACCTTGGTGATGTGCGCGCCGCCGTCATCGGATCGGTACAGGCCGTCGGGCGTGCCGATCCACACGCGGCGCGCGTCGTCCGGGGCGCCCGCGATCGCCTCGACCCTGTGGCCCAGGACATACTTGCGCCAGGTCGTGCCGCCGTCCCGGGTGACGTACAGACCGTCGCCGGCCAGGCTCGTGAAGCCGATCGAGATCTCCTGCGGATCGGCCGGGTGGACCAGCAGGGCGGTCGGCGTCTCGGCCTGGCGGGCGACGTCGGACCAGGTCGCGCCGCCATCGGCGGATCGCGACAACCAGAGTCCGCGGAACGCGTCGGTGCGCACCCTCCACAGCACGCGCGGGTCGGACGGTGAGGCCGTCAGCTGGCCGATCGCCGTGCCGACGGTCCCCTCCTGGCCGTTGCCACCCCACTCGGGGTTCACGCTCTGGCCGGTCGGCAGCGGGGTCGCGGTGGTCCCGGTGTCGGTGCCGGCCACGAGCGCCGTCGTGCCGTCCTTCCGCTCGCCGAGTGCCAGCGCGTGCACCGACGTGCCCTGGACGCCGATCCGGGTGTAGTGGCCGCCGTTGTCGCCCGTCGCGTAGAGGCCGCCGTTCTCGGCCGACACCAGCGTGCTGTCCCCGAGCGCGCCGAAGTCGTCATCGACCGGGCCCCGTGCCGGCTTGGGCAGCGGGCTCCAGGCGGTGCCGTGGTCCCGGCCGGCCAGATCCTGCCCGGTGCCGCCCACGTACACGGTTCCGCCGACCATCCGCACCGAGACGGCGTAGCCGCCGTCCGATCCGTTCTCGTGCAGGACGCTCCACGTACGGCCGCCGTCACGCGAGCCGCGGACCGTGCCGTCGGTGGTCGCCGTGACGACGAGCCGTGGGTCCGCCGCGACGCCGACCGGAGAGGCCCAGCCGGTGGTCTCGAGCACCTGCTGTGCGGGGGCGAGGTCGTCACCGGTCGCCTCCCGTACGACCCAGACGCCGCCGTACGCGCTCACGTACAGGTCGCCGCCGGTCAGCGCCGCGCCCGTCACCCCCGTGGGGAGCGTCACGGCGTGTGTGGTCCAGTGCGCTCCTCCGTCATCGCTGCTCACGACGCCGCCGGCCGTCACCGCGACGAGCGCGTGACCGTCGGACAGCAACGCGTCGATGTGAGTGTTGGGGAACGGGAGGGTCCGCCAGGTCCGCCCCGCGTCGCCGGTGGCCAGCACCTTGCCCTCGTACGTCGGGTCGAAGGCCGAGGGCGAGTCGGCGTAGGGCCGGCCGTTCACCGCGTACCACATCCGCTCGGGGTTCTTCGGGTCCACGACGACGGTGCCGGTGCCGCCGGCCACCGGCAGCCGGTCGAGCTGCCGCCACTTCCTGCCCTGATCGGTGGTGAGCCAGAGCCCCGCCTTGCCCGGCTGGGCGAGGACGAGCTGGTCGGGAGCTGCCGGAGAACTCGCGAGCAGCCCGGCCTGGCCGTTCGGTCCGATCGGCTCCCAGGCGCCGCTCGATGTCGCGGTCACCTCGAACGTGCCCGTGCCCCACAGCGCCCGTCCGCCGGTCGTCGTCGCCCGTGCCTCCACCGTGTAGGCGCCGGCCTTCGCACCGGTCACCGGAGCGCGGTACCAGCGGTCGTGGTCGAGGGTCGCGGTCACCCGGGTACGCTTCCCGCCCGGAGCCGTCACCGTGACGACCGGGGGCGCGGCCAGGTCCGCCGGGGCGTAGGCGAACACCTCCGAGTGACCGTCGCTCGGATCGGGACTGGTGGTCAGCAGCAGTGGCCGCAGGGCCAGCAGGTACGGCACGCGGAGCCGGTTCCCGGCCGTCACCCAGCCGCTCACGTCGGTGTCGGTGGCGGCGCGGTCGGCGGTGGCGGTCACGGTGACCTTCACACTGCCGCCGGCCGGAATCGTCACACTCGCCGGGGTGACCCGGACCCGGCCGGGGCTGCCCGGGGCCGCGGAGGTGCCGAGGCGCGCCCGTACCGGGGCGTGTCCGTCATTGGTGAGCGTCACCGTGGTCTTCGCCTTCGTGGTGCGGTCGCGCAGGTCGGCCAGGCCGAACGAGATAGTCGGCGGCTGGGCGGTGACGGTCGCGTCCGCCGCGGCGGCCACGTCGAGCCGGCCGTTGCCCTGGGTCATCGGGTCGGTGCCCGCCAGGGGCTTCGCGGCACCGATGAGCGTTGCCGCGACGTGCGGTGTGCCGAGCTGGGACAGCAGCGCGGCGGCGCCCGCCACGTGCGGCGAGGCCATGCTCGTGCCGGACATCCGGTACTCACCGGAGGGCCACAGGCTCTTCGGCACGCTCGACCGGATCTCGACGCCCGGTGCGACCAGGTCCGGTTTGAGCGTGTACCGGGTGGTCGGGCCGCGGGAGCTGAAGCCGGCGACCTGGTCGGTGACGTCCTTGCCGCTGATCGTGATCTGGACCTTGCCCTGGGCGCTCAGCCGGCCGAGTTCGGCCCACTGGGTCTCGTCCACGCTCATCACGACGATCTTGTCCATGCGCATGTCGTCGCCCGAGTCGAGCGTCTTGGGCGTGGCCGGCTGCACCCCGCCGGCGAACTGCGGGCCGGCCGACGCGCTCGCGTACATGAGAGCGGCGATCGCGCCCCGGTCCTCGGCCTCGCGGGCCAGCGCCGGACTGCCGGCGAGCGCGGAGTACGCGACGACCTTGCCGTGCAGGTCACCGGCCGCGTCGAAGTCGGCGGGCCGGCCCTGGCCGAGGTCGACGAGTGTGCCGGTGACCGGTTTCACCGGTGGGTTGGCCGAATAGTCGGCCCGAGTGGTCTGCAGTTCCTCGCCGGTGCGGGTCAGCCGGGCGGCCGGGACGCGTACTCCGCTGAACGACGCCCCGACGGCCACGACTCCGTCCGCCGCGGCCGGCGTGCCGACCGTCGAGGCGCCCGGACCCGCGTTGCCGGCCGCCGTGACGACGACCACGCCGGACTGCGCGGCGTGGGCGGCGGCCTGCCCGAGAGGGTCGGTGCCGTCGCCCGCCCCACCGAGGCTCATGTTGACGACCTGAGCACGGTGCGGGTTGGCCGGATCGACCGCGGCCTCCAGACCGGCGATGATGTCGGACTCGTAGCCGGCTCCGTCGGCGTCGAGCACCTTGTAGGCGGTGAGCGAGGCACCCGGCGCGGTCTGCGCGACGATGCCGGCCACGTGCGTGCCGTGCGCGTTGTCGTCGGCGGGATCGTCGTCATCGTTGACGAAGTCGTGCCCTCCGACGACCTTCCCGGCCAGGTCGGGATGGGTGGCGTCGATGCCGGTGTCGATGACCGCCACGGTGACGCCGGAACCGGTGACGGGACGGCCCGCCCGGTCCTTGCGCTTCCAGAGGCCGGGTGCGCCGATGAGGTCGATGTTCGCCTCGGCGGTGGCCTTCATCGGCAGGTCCGGGTAGACCGCCTTGACGCCGGGCAGGGTCCGTACGGCGGCGAGCCGGTCGGCGGGCACCGTGGCGGCGACCGCGTTGACGAGCCGGGAGAACTGCCGCGAGGGACGCAGGGCCACACCGGCCTTGTCGGCCTGGGCCCGCAGAGTCTGTTGCTGGGCAGCCGCGCGCGCTCCGGCCGCGGTGTCGAGTTCGATGATGACCCGCCGGCCCGCGCGGGTCTCGGCGCCGGCGGTTCCGCCGGCGGCTGGGACGACCGCGGCGGCCAGGGCCACCACGGCCAGGACGGGCCACAGCCTTCGGTTCTTGATCACCGGCTCAGAATGACCTTCTGCGACAAAGGCCAACAATCGTTATTCGTGGCTCATTGCGGACGTTGGCACATTCCGGACACGATGCGGGCATGCTGCAGGACGGCCGGATTCTGGCACCGCTCGACGTGACGGCCTTCGACGAGATGGTGTACCGGGAGCTGCTCTCCGGGCGCGAGGCCACCGCCCGGGAGCTGGCCTCGCGCCTGGGGTACGGCCCGGATCGGCTGGTGCGGGCGCTGGACCGGCTGCGCGCCCGCGGTCTGGTGAGCCGGCTCTCCGGCCGGCCGCGGCGCTATGCCGCCGCGGAGCCGGACGTCGCGCTGGAGACCCTGATCCGGGACCGGGAGCAGGCGCTGGCCCGGCTGCGTACGGCGGCGGCCGAGATGATGGTGCTGTTCCGCAGGGAACGCGCGGGTCAGGCGGGCGCGGTGGAGATCGTCACCGGGCGCGACGAGGTGGCGCGCCGGTTCCTGCGGCTGCAACACGGGGTCCGCGAGGAGATGCGGATGCTGGACCGGCCGCCCTATGTCCTGGCCGCGACGAACCCGGTCGAGCCCGGCGCGCTTCGGCGCGGCGTACGCTGGCGGGCGGTGTACACGCCGGAGGCACTCGAACAGCCCGGTGCGTTGGAGGACCTCCACAAGCTCGCGTCGCTGGGGGAGCAGGCGCGGGTGGCGGGCGGCATCCCGGTGAAGCTGGCCATCGCGGACAGCGACGCCGCCCTGGTGTCCCTGCATATGGAGCAGGCCACCGCGGAGGCCGCGCTCGTGCACTCATCGGCGCTGCTGGACGCCCTCATCCAGCTCTTCGAGTTCACGTGGGAACACGCCGCTCCCCTCGGCACGGACTCGCGGTCACCGCTCGCCGAGGAGGACCGCCGGCTGCTCACCCTGCTGCTGGCCGGTCTCAAGGACGACGCGATCGCCCGCCAGCTCGGCCTGAGCACCCGCACGATGCGCCGGCGGATGAAGCACCTGATGGAGCTGCTCGGGGCCGACAACCGTTTCCAAGCCGGCGCCCAGGCCGTCCGGCGCGGCTGGATCTGAGCGCGACGTGTCCGCAGGCGGCATCTGGACCGGAATCACGGTCACCGTCTCCCGGCGCTGAGAGATCGGCCGCCGGGCCCGGGGGCGGTACTTCTCCCCGGGCCCGGCGGCCTTCCGGTGAAGGAACCGGTCTTCGTTCCGCCCGCCAGCCGGGCGCCGAGCCACCGCAGCGCCGGCGGCAGCTCGCGCCGCCACGTGCTGAAGTGATGGCCGCCGAACGGAAGAGTGATGGAGGCGACGCGCATCGGCGGGCGAGCCAGCGCGAGGAACCGCCGGGTCTGCGCGTAGTCCTTCTCGCCCACGCGGCTGGTGGTCAGCAGCAGGCTGACCGGGGGAGAGGGCAGGTGCCGGAGCCGCCAGAGCAGGTCGTTCTCGTCGCGGTACGCCCGGCTGCGGCCGTAGAGATCCCCGGTGGTGAAGTCCTGGAGCGCGTGGTAGTAGCCCGCGAGGGAGACGCCGACCGCGTACCGGTCGGAGTGCCGCATCGCGAGCTTGGCCGCGCAGTAGCCCCCGGTGGAGTCGCCCATCGCGCCCCAGCCGGTCGCGTGGTCGGCGGTCCGGTACGCCGAGGCGAGCGCGGCCGGCACGTCCTGGGCGAAGAACGTCTCGGCCTGGGGGCCGTGCGGCACGTCGGTGCACTCGGTGTCGCGGGGCGGTGCGACCGTCGGGCGGAGCATGACGACGATCGTCGGCGGCATCCGGCCCGCGGCGATCTCCTGCGCGACCGTCGTCGGCAGGCGCAGGTGGGTGATCAGGTTCTGGGCGTCGCCCGGGTAGCCGGTGAAGGCCACGATCACCGGGAAGCGCGTCCGGTCCGCCGGCGTGAGGTACTGCGGTGGCAGGTAGACGAACGCCGGCTCGCTGATCAGCGTGCGCGTCCCGTGGATGACGACGGAGTCGATGCGTCCCTGCCCGGCGGGCAGCCGGTACCGCGGAGCGGCCGGGTCGGGGGTGACCAGCGCGCTCCGTTTCCCGGCCGGGGCGTGCGCCGAGGGCACGCCGGGGTTCTGGGTCCTGGCGCGCACGCCCACGAGGTCGCCCCACGAGCCGTAGAAGTCGAAGGAGGCGTTCACCAGGTCCAGTACGGCCAGGATCACGCAGAGCTGGCAGCCGAGGACGAGGCCGAGCCGGGCGAGCACGTCGGCGAGCCGTCCACCCGCCACCCGCGGCGCGAGCCGCACCGTCGCGACGATCGCGATCAGCGCGACGGCGACGACCGTGATCTGCAGGGGGACACCCGTGAGCCTCATGCCTGGCTCCCGGAGGCGAGGTGGGCGCCCAGCCAGCGCAGCACGGTGGGCGGGTTCTGCCAGGCGGCCGAGGGCAGCGGTTCGGCGTGCATCGGCGGCCGGGCCGCGGAGACGAACCCGTCGTCGGCGACGACGCCGACGCTGATCGGCGGGGGCGGCCGGTGCCGGAGCCGCCAGCGCGGGTCGTACTCGTCGCGGATGGCCCGGCTGCCGCCGTACAGGTCGCCCGCCGGAGGGGCGAGCGCGGAGGCGGTGAAGACGGCCGAACCGAACCGGTCGGAGTGCCGCATCGCGAGAAGCGCCGCGCAGTAGGCCGCCGATCCCCGCGCCCCGGCCACCGACCAGCCGCTCGGCTCACCGCTCACGTGGTACGCCGCCCCGACCGCGTCGAGCAGATCCTGGCTGAAGAACGTCTCGCCCTGCGCGTGGCCGGGCGCGTCCACGCACCCGGGACCGACCGGCGCGATGACGAGCAGCATCGGCCGCAGCCGCCCGGCGGCGATCTCCCGCGCGGCCAGTTCCGGCACGCGTTGCCCCACGATCGCGTCGCGCGCGGGGGCGAGGAGCAGCGCGGCGGGGAACGCCCGGCGACCGTCACGCGCATACTGCGGCGGTACGTACACGTACACGTGGGCGGAGATCCCGGACCGCGGGCCGTGCACGTCGAGAACGTCCAGCCGCCCGTCACCGGCCGGCAGCCGGCGGGTGAGGGCGTTGTGCGACGGCCTCGCCGAGGGCACCGCGACGGGCGCGGGCTCGGGGTTCCGGTCGGCGATCCGCACCGTGCCCGCCGACATCCCGAACAGGTCACGCCAGGACGAGTAGAACTGCATGCCGGAGTTGATCAGCACGAGCAACGCCAGCAGCAGCGCGGCCTGGCCGCCTGCCACGAGCCCCGTTCGCGCCGCCACCTGCCGGCGGCCCGGGCCGGAGTACCTCGGCAGAAGCCGTACGCAGGCGGCCACCGCGGCCAGCGCGACGATCATCAGCGACGCGACGAAACCGGCGCCGGTCAGCCCCATCGGCGCACCCGCGGATCATGCTCCGCGCGGTCGGGCCTGCCGGACGAGAAGGCACGGGTGGACATGCTCGGCTCCCCCCTGGCGAGTCAGTGCCGCCACAGTAGGAGAGCGTGGGTCAGAGCCTCCTCAGCGCGGGGTTAGGCCGCCTTTACCTTCGGGGCCGCCTCGCACCTCACGACCCGGCGAGGGCGGAGAAGACCAGGCGGCCGCACTCGGCGATGTGGCCGGCGCCGTCGGTGGTCCCCTCGGTCAGCATCGCGACGACCACCGGCGGGCCGGCGGGCGGGTAGACGATACCGGCGTCGTGGCGGACGCCGGTCAGCTCGCCCGTCTTGTGCGCGAGGCGGAACCCGGGCGGCAGGTGGCGCGGCAGCCGGTCGTTGAACTGCTGCGCCTCCAGCGCCCGTACCGCGAACGGCGAGTCCGCCAGCCGGGACAGCACCGACGCGACGTCGGCGGCGCTCGTCAGGTTGTCCAGGCCACGGGCGCGCGCCTCCAGGTCCATCAGGCGCCGGGCCAGCACGGTGGCGGTCAGGCCGTGGCCCGCGCACCAGTCGTTGACCCGCTCTCGGCCGATCCGGTCGATGAGCACGTTCGTCGCCGTGTTGTCGCTGACGGCGACCATCAGGGTGAGCAGGTCGCGGACGCTCATGTCGCCGACGTCGGCCAGGTGGGCCAGCACGCCCGAACCCGGCACCGCGGGCCGTACGGGGAGCCGCTCGTCGAACGGCAGGCCCGAGTCGAGCGCGGCGGCCAGGATCGGCAGCTTGATCAACGACGCCGCGGTGAACCGATGGTCCGCCGCGACCGCGATCGCCTCGTCGTCGTCGCCGTGGAGCGGGCGTACGACGACGGCGGCCCGGCCGCCCGCCGCCTCGGCCCGCTCGACCAGTGCGCCCAGCGCCTCGCGCAGACTCATGTCAGAACCAGGAAGAGTACGGCGAAGAGCGCCGTGTTGGTGACGATGATGGCCCAGCCGTTGAACAGCATCATGCGAAGGCTGGACGAGCGCGCCAGACCCATCTGCCCGATCATGTCGGCGCCGGGCAGCGGTCCCAGCTGGTCGATCTGTGAGACGCCGAGCATCGCCACCGCCCACACGCCGGGCGCGATGCCGAGCGCGGCGGCTATCGGACCGAACAGCTTGTTGACCAGCACCACCTGGGCCACGGCGGCGCCCGGTACCGCGTGGAGGTAGCCGAGGAAGACGATCAGCATCAGGAACACCCACGGCCCGGCATGGGACAGCACCGGCTTCAGGTCGGCGAAGACCGCGTCGAAGGCGCCGGTCTTCCCGATCAGTGTGAGCATCGGGTCGAGCAGCCAGAACAGCAGGAACAGCCAGATCAGCCGTGCCGCGCCGGTGTACATCGCGTCCAGGATCCTCTTGGGCGCCAGCCCGCCGGCCAGCCCGGTCGCGATGGCCGTGACGACCATGACGACCAGGGCGTAGGAGTACGTGGCCTTCTCGGCGATGCCGTAGATCGCCAGCGCGAGCAGCACGATCGCCAGGGCCAGCGCGGCGCGGCGGGCGCCCGGGCGTTCGGTCTCGGCGGTGGTGTCGGCCGCGTCGGCGGCGGTGTACTCCTGGTCGGTGTGGCGCTGGATCCAGTGCGCCATGAAGAAGCCCGTCACGATCGTCACGGCCGCGACCGGCAGGCCCGCGTGGAGCAGGTAGCCGCTGTAACTGAGCCGCGTCGCCGCCATGATCGTCACCACGGGCGGGGTGAACGGGCCGGTCATCAGGCCCGCCGCGCCGGCCGCGTGCAGCATCGCCGCCACCGCCGGCGGACGCCAGCCGGTTCGCGCCGCGATCGGGATGATGATCGGCGCCAGGATCGCGTTGCCGCCGGCCAGCGTGCCCAGCGCGCCCACGATGATGAGCGAGGAGACCATGATGCCGATCTGGACGCGCGTGCGCGTGTTCAGCCCGATCCGGCCCATCACGAATTTGATCAGCGCCTGTGCCGCGCCCGTCTCCTGCGTCACCTGCCCGAGCGCCGAGCCGAGCAGGATGATCACGCCGATGACCGCGACCAGCGACCCGAGCGAGGTCGCCATCTGGGCGCCGAGCGGGATCGGGCCGGTCCGGGTCATCACCGCGGCGACGATGAGCGCGCCGGCGGTCGCGATGACCACGTCCACGCCGAGGAGCGCGAGGATCGCGTAGAGGAAGATCGGAATCAGCCCCCACAGCCCGGCCTTGCCGCCGGACACGGCGATCACGATGCCGATCACCAGCGCGACCGCGAAGCCGCCGGTGGCGATCATCGGCAGGCGCCGGAAGCGGCTCTCGGGGGCGGCCTTGTTCTCCGCGGAGGTGGTCGTACTCATCGGGGGTGCTCCTCAGGGGCTGGGTCGCCGGAGCACGCGTCCGGGACGGTTTCCGGTCAGGGCCGCGTCACGCAGCGCCGGGGCGCCGTTCACGACGACGTGGCGCACGCCCGTCGCCAGGTTCCAGGGGTCGTCGAAGGTGGAGGTGTCCCGTACGGTGCCGGGATCGAGGACGACCAGGTCGGCCGCCATCCCCTCGCGGATCCGGCCGCGGTCGGCCAGGCCGGCCCGCGACGCGGGCAGCGAGGTCATCTTCCGTACGGCGTCGGCGAGCGTGAGCGGCCGCCCGTCGCCGGCGTACCGCCCGAGCACGCGGGCGAACGTGCCGAAGCTGCGCGGGTGCGGCCGGCCCGTACCGGAGGGGCGGAGGGTCCATCCGTCGCTGGCGACGCTGACGTGCGGGTGGGACAGCACCGCGCGCACGTCGTCCTCGGCCATCGCGTGGTTGACGATGCCGGCCGAGCCGTTGTGCGCGGCCAGCACCTCCAGGGCGGTCTCGGCGCCGCTCAGGCCGAGTTCGGCGCCGAGCTCGGCCAGGCTCCGTCCGACCCAGGCCGCGTACGGGCCGGGCGGCAGTTGCGCGAGGACGATGGCGTCCGGGTCGATCCGCGCCTCGGCGGCGATCCGGCGCCGGACCTCCTTGTCGGCGAGCCGGTCCAGCAGCCGGTCCACGCCGCCGTCCAGGGCCCAGCCCGGCAGGCGTGAGGTCAGGGTCGTGGAGGAGGCGGTGTAGGGGTAGACGTCGGCGGTGACGTCGACACCGTCCGCGCGGGCCTCGTCGATCAGCCGCAGCGCCTCGTGCACCTTCCCGTGGTTCTCGCGCCCCATCGCCTTGAGGTGGGAGATCTCCAGGCGCACGCCGGACTCGCGCGCCGTGGTCAGCGCCTCGGTGACGGCCTCGACCAGCCGGTCGGCCTCGTTGCGCATGTGGGTGGAGTACAGCAGGCCGAGCCGCGCCGCGGTGCGCGCCAGCTCGGTCACCTCCCGCGGCGGCGCGTAGCTCCCGGGGGCGTAGATGAGGCCGGTGGAAAAGCCCGCCACGCCCTCATCGGCGGCCTGCTCGATCAGGCGGCGCATCGTCGCGAGCTCGTCCGGCGACGCCGCCCGCTCGTCGTTGCCGATGGCGGCGATGCGCAGGGCGTTCAGCCCGACCTGGGCCACGAGGTTGACGGCCGGGGCGGTGCCCTCGACGGAGTCGGCGTAGCCGCGGAAGCCGGTCCAGTCCCAGGCCAGCTCCTCGCGGCCCATGAACGCCGCCGCCCGGCGCAGCTTCTCCGGGTCCACGACCGGGAACGGGGAGAAGCCGCAGTTGCCGCCGACGAGCGTCGTGACGCCCTGGTAGAGGCAGGTGTCCGCACCGGGGTGTGCCGGCAGGGAGAAGTCGGCGTGGGAGTGGAGATCGATGAAGCCGGGCGTCACCACGTGGCCGGTCGCGTCCAGCGTGTCGGCGCCGGACAGGGCTCCGGGAGGCGCGACGGCGGTGATCCGGTCGCCTTCGACGCCGATGTCGGCCGCCGCGGCCGCCGTGCCGGTGCCGTCCAGCACGCTTCCGCCGGCGATGACAAGGTCGAGTTCGGGCATCGTGCGGTACCAACCTCCGGTCTGGTCAGGCAGGAGGGGTGACCTCGCCGTCTTGGCCTGCCCGAAAAGCTCGTTTAGGGCAGACGGGTACTGAACGGACTTTTACCAAGATGTCGAACCGCCGTCAAACCGGTGTCCCTCATCGGCCACCGGCCGGCCCCGGTTCGGCTCCAGGCCGGGAGCCAGCGCTCTGACCTGCGTCGCCGGGCGTTCGGGACCCCTCCCGAAGGCCGGAGGTTAGCCTGGGGCGGGAGAAGGAGAGCACCCATGCCGATGGCGATGCCGCGACTGTCGCACAAGGTCAACATTCTGCCGGAGGAGTTCGGCAGCCTCGCCCACGGGCTTCCGCCGGCCCCGCCGGGCACGCTGTTCGTCCGCGGGCTGTACGGCGGGATGAGCGTCGAGCCGGACGCCCGGTTCGAGCTTCACTTCGGGCGCTGCGAGCCGGACGTCCACGTCTGCGTCGGCGCCGACGACACGCGCGTCAGCCGGCTGCACGGACGCATCACGCGCGAGGACTCGCGCTGGGTCCTGCACAACGTCGGCAAGCTGCCCATCCGGTTCCCCGGGGCACGGCTGGTGGTCAGCGGGCAGCGGGAGGAGCTGCCGTCCGGATACTCGCCGCTGTTCATCGTCGCGCCCGACTACGAGCATCTGCTGGAGGTCCGCGTCGCGGCCCGCACCGCGCCGGTCCCGGCGACGAGTTACCAGGCCAAGACGCTCCCGACCGCCTGGAACCTGAACGATCGGGAGCGCCTGGTCCTCGTCTGTCTGGCCCAGCGCTACCTGCGGCAGGATCGCGCGCCCCAGCCGCTGACCTGGGCCGAGGTCGAGGACGAGCTGAGGCGCGTGCAGCCGGAGAAGGGCTGGACCTGGCGGCAGGCGGCCCACGAGGTCCGCAAGGTACGCCTGCGGCTGAGCGCCAGGGGAGTGTGCGGCATCCGCGAGGACGACCTCCGCCCGGGCGCGGGGAACTCCGTCAATCACCACCTCATCATCGAGCTGCTGGTCACGGCGACGCTCGTCAAGGCGCACCTGGCCCTGCTCGACGACCCCGGCCCGGCGTAGGCCGCGAGGAGTCGGCGGACGCCGGCGGTGCCGGGAATCCTTCCGTGCCGTACGGCCGTGTGTCCGTGTCAGCCGTCGCCGGGCACGTCCAGCAGGGCGAGGTCCGGAGGGACGAGGGTGGTGCTCTCCAGCAGCTCACGGATCAGGTTCTGGTTCAGCGCGTTGCCGACGGGCTCGCCGACCTCCTCCCGGGTGAGCCCGCGCACTCCGCCCTTGGCCAGCCGGGCACGGACCGCCGCGACCCTGTGTTCGACCTTCTTGGCCGTCCAGCCGGCGTCGGGCTGGAGGTCGTCGAGGTGTTCGCCGGCCTGCTGCCACGTCAGCGGCTGGGGGTGCGACTCATGCAGCAGATACCGCTGGGCGAGGGTGACGAGCACGAGCCGCTCGGTGGCCGAGAGCCGCCAGGTCCGCGGCGGCTGGGTGGAGTCGGAGTGCCGGGACGTCGATCGCTGCTCGTCCGGCCCCGTCACGTACAGCTCGAGCAGATGCTCCCGGCCGCTCGAACCGCGCACGAACAACGGCGTGTACCCCTCGGCCAGCGGCACGGAGTCGTCCCCGGCGAACAGCAGCCGTGAGTCGGGGAACCGGACGGGCAGCCGCCCCGTGGTCCGCACCCACCAGGTGTGGTCGCGGCAGGTCAGCAGGCCGTGATGGCGGCTGATCCGCCGGTCGTTCTCACCGATGCAAAGGTGCACCTTCGGACGGTTGCGCCCGAAGGTGATGGTGCGGCCCTCCTGCGGCCGGACCACGATGCCTCCGCCGACGGCGAGGGCGTAGATCAGACCCGGTGCCGACGGCGGCACGCCGAGGGCCAGGCTGGCGTGCCCCGCCGAGAGCCTCCGGCCGCCCGGGATCGGCTGTCCATCGCTCACATCGACCTCCGCGAACAGAATGCGGAAAGGATGGCACGCGGGTTCCGGGACCCGTCCCGAACGAGACCGCTAGCGTCGGCGATCCCGGATCGCGGGGGCGTCCGGGACGACTTTCGACCGTGCGTGGGGGCTCGGGGGTCCGGCATAGGATGCGACTCGACAGCGGTACCGGCGAGTCGTGGCGCCGGGTGCGCGAGCACCGGCCCGCCGCGGGGGAGGATCGCAGGGGTGAGCAGCGGGGACGGCGCGGAGGGCGGGGCCAGGTCGGGACCCGCGCCGAGGCCGCGGATGCAGGACATCGCGGCCGCGACCGGCGTCACGATCAAGACGGTCTCGCGTGCTCTGTCCGGTGCGCCGAACGTGCGCCAGTCGACCCGTGAACGCGTGCTGGCCGAGGCCGCGCGGCTCGGCTTCCGCCGCAACGACATCGCCGCCGGGCTGCGCAGCACCGGGCAGACGATGAAGACCATCGGCGTGGTGCTCGGCGATCTCGGCAACCCGTTCTTCCCGCCCATGTTGCGCGGCATCCATGCGGTCGCCGCTCAGCACGGTCACCTCGTGATCAGCGCGGACGCCGAGGGCGACGGCACGGTGGAGCGCGAGTCGATCCAGACCATCCTGGCCCAGCGGGTCGCCGGTCTGATCATTGCTCCGACGGGCACCGATTTCAGCTTCCTCGCCCAGGAGGCGGAGTTCGGGTCGGCCATCGTGTTCATCGACTCCGCGCCGCTCGGCCTCACCGCCGACGCCGTCATCACCACCAACACGGCGAGCACCCGGCACGCCGTCGCGCACCTGATCGGGCGGGGGCACCGGCGCATCGGGTACATCGGCCACCCGCCGCAGGGCTACGGCGCGCCCAAACGGTGGCTCGGCTACTGCCAGGCGCTGCGCAACGCGGGCATCGAGGCCGACGCCGCCCTGGTCCGCCGGGGCCTGACCACCGAGGCCGACGCGGCGCGCGCGGTGACCGAGCTCCTCGATCTCCCCGACCCGCCCACCGCGTTGTTCGCGGACAACAACCGGATGACCGTGGGCATTCTCCAGTCGCCGAGCTACGCCGCGTGCCACCCGGAGGTGGTCGGTTTCGACCACTTCGACCTCGCGCCGCAACTCGGGATCTCCGTGGTCGACAGCGACCCGTTCCGGGTCGGCAGCGCCGGCGCGGAGCTGCTGTTCCGCCGGCTGGCCGACCGGGACCGCCCGCCGACGCAGACCACCGTCCGGGCGAAACTGGTCGTGCACGACCAGCCGGCCTTCGCCCCCCTCCGTCCGCGCCGGGCCTGAGCGCCCACAGCCCGTACGCACCGGGCCTGAGCGGCCATAGCCCGTACGCGCGGCCCGCGCACGCCGCTCGCTCGCACGCACGCCGCTCGCACGTACGCCGCTCGCACGTACGCCGCAGGCTCGCACGTACGCGCCGCCCGTACCGCCCGGTCGTGCCGGCCGGTGATGCGGCCGTCGATCTCCTGTGTCGCCGCCGGGCGTCGCGGCCCTGTGAAAATGTCAACGTTGACATTACTCGCGGGGCTGTGCCACGTTCGACATGCCGGACCGGCTGCGGGCTCTGCCGTAACGCCGCTCGATCCCACGTCGTCGTGCTTCGCCGAGAGGCCCGCCGCACCGTGCCGTCCGGCTCGTCGACCGTGGTGTAGCGAAGGGAAGTGCGAGCGTGCACGACAGCAGCATGCGTACTCAGGAGCGGGTCGAGCGGGCGCTGCGCGAGCGGATCCGGCCGGCCGTCCTGTGCGCCGGCGTGCCGCTGGAGGTCACCGTCAACCATCTGCCCGGTGAGCCGGTCCCGGCCCGGGAGGCGATCGCCGGAGAGTTCCGCCCGGCCCGTGCCGGCGAGCGGTGGGGCCCACCCTGGGGCACCAGCTGGTTCCACGTGACCGGGCGGGTGCCCGCCGAGTGGGCCGGAGGCCACGTGGTGCTGCGCGCCGACCTCGGGTTCTCCGGCGGTCCGGGCTTCCAGGCCGAAGGGCTCATCTACCGCCCGGACGGCGTCCCGGTGAAGGGCATCGAGCCGGACAACACCGAACTGCTCATCGCCGCGCGGGCCGCCGGGGGCGAGATCGTCGACTACTACCTGGAGGCGGCGGCGAACCCGCCCGTGATCGAGCGGGCGTTCCGGCCCACCGACCTCGGTGACGTGCGCACGGCGCCGCGCGAGCCGCTCTACGTCCTGACCGCGCTGGAGCTGGCCCGCACCGACGAGACCGTACGGGCGCTCGGCCACGACGTCGAGGTGCTGCTCGGGCTGGCGCGGGCGCTCCCGGAGAACTCCGCGCGCGGCCGGGAGATCCTGCGAGTGCTGGCCCACATGCTCGACGAGCTCGACACCGGCGAGGTCGCCGACGGCGCGGCGCGGGCCCGTGAGACGCTCAAGCCGCTGCTCGCGGCCCCGGCCGACCACGGCGCGCACCGGATCTCGGCGGTCGGCCACGCGCACATCGACTCCGCGTGGCTGTGGCCGATCCGGGAGACCGTCCGCAAGTGCGCCCGGACGTTCGCCAACGTGACGGCCCTCGCCGAGCGGTACCCCGAGCTGCGTTTCGCCTGCTCACAGGCCCAGCAGTACGCGTGGATCCGGGACGCCCACCCCGAGCTGTTCGCCCGGATCCGCGCGGCGGTGGCGGCCGGCACGTTCGTGCCCGTCGGTGGCATGTGGGTGGAGTCGGACACCAACATGCCCGGCGGTGAGGCGCTCGCCCGCCAGTTCACGCAGGGACAGCGGTTCTTCCGGGAGGAGTTCGGGGTCACGTGCCGCGAGGTGTGGCTGCCGGACTCGTTCGGCTTCACCGCCGCGCTGCCGCAGATCGCCACGCTCGCCGGAACGCAGTGGTTCCTGACCCAGAAGCTGGCCTACAACGAGGTCAACCGCTTCCCGCACAACACCTTCTGGTGGGAGGGGATCGACGGCACCCGGATCTTCGCGCACTACCCGCCGGTGGAGAACTACAACGCCGAGCTGACCCCGGCCGACCTGGCCTTCGCGGCCGACCGGTTCACCGAGTCCGGCGCCACCGAGCGTTCCCTGGTGGCGTTCGGGCACGGCGACGGCGGGGGCGGCCCCACCGCCGAGATGATGGAGCGCGCGCTGCGCCAGGCCGACCTGGCCGGCTCGCCCAGGGTGGAGGTGCGGACCCCGGCCGAGTTCTTCACCGCCGCGCACGCCGAGTACCCCGACGCGCCCGTCTGGGTGGGGGAGCTGTACCTGGAGTCGCACCGGGGCACCTACACGTCACAGGCGCTGATGAAGCAGGGCAACCGGCGCTCGGAGCACCTGCTGCGCGAGGTCGAGCTGTGGGCGGCGACGGCGGCACGCCGGGGGCTGGCCGCGTACCCGTACGAGGAGCTGGAGCGGCTCTGGCGCACGGTGCTGCTCCATCAGTTCCACGACATCCTGCCCGGCTCGTCGATCGCCTGGGTGCACCGCGAGGCCCGCGAGACGTACCGGCGTGTGATCGGGGAGCTGGAGTCCCTGCGCGACGCGGCACAGCGCGCGCTCGCCGGGACCGGCGACCGGGAGCTCACCTTCAACGCGACGCCGCACGCCTGGGCCGGAGTCCCGGCGCTCGGCGCCGCCGAGGCCGGCGATGACGGCGCGCCGGTCGCGGTGAGTCGGGAGCCGGACCGGATCGTGCTCGACAACGGCCTGGTGCGGGTGAGCGTCGACGGGCGCGGGCTGGTCACGTCCGTGCTCGACCTGACCGCCGGGCGGGAGATCGTGCCCGCGGGTACGGCGGTGAACCTGCTCCAGCTCCACCCCGACCGGCCCAACGGCTTCGACGCCTGGAACGTCGACGAGTTCTACCGCAACCGCGTCGAGGACCTGACCGGCGTGGAGTCGCTGGACGTCGAGGGCGCGGTGGTGCGGGTACGCCGGTCGTTCGGTTCGTCGTCGGCGGTGCAGACGATCGCGCTCGCGCCCGGCAGCCGTACGGTCGAGTTCGGCGTGGAGGTGGACTGGCACGAGCGTGAGCGGTTCCTCAAGGTCGCCGTCCCGATCGACGTGCACACCGACCGCGCCACGGCGGAGATCCAGTACGGCCACCTGACCCGGCCCACCCACGCCAACACCACCTGGGACGCGGCCCGCTTCGAGGTGTGCGCCCACCGGTTCGTGCACGTGGGAGAGCCGGGGTACGGCGCCGCGGTGGTCAACGACTCCGTCTACGGCCACGACATCACGCGTACCGCCCACCCCGGCGGCGCGACGTACTCGACGGTCCGCCTGTCCCTGCTGCGCGCCCCCCGCTATCCGGACCCGGACACCGACCAGGGCGTTCACCGCTTCGGGTACGGGCTGGTGTGCGGTGCCGATCTCGGCGCGGCGGTCCGGGCCGGCTACCGGAGGAACCTGCCGCGGCGGACCCTGCGCGGCGCGGGGCCGGTCGAGCCCGAGGTCGTGGTGGACGATCCGGCGGTCGTGGTCGAGGCGGTGAAGCTGGCCGACGACCGGTCCGGCGACCTGATCGTCCGGTTGTACGAGTCGCTCGGCGCGCGGGCGCGGGCCACCGTGTCCGTGCGAACGCCCGGAGCGGCGGTCGAGACCGACCTGCTGGAGGATCCACGCCCGGGCGGCCGGTCGTTCGCGGCGGGCGACCCGGTCGTGCTGGAGCTCCGGCCGTTCGAGATCGTGACGCTGCGGTTCGCCGCGGGAGGCGACGATGAGTGAGGACCTCGTCCGGGGACGGCTGCACCGGGTACTGGAGCGGCGGCTCCGGCCGGCCCGGTACGGCGAGGGCGTGCCGCTGACGGTGACCGCCTGGCACGCGCCCGGCGAGCCGGTCGACGTCGCGACCGCGCTGGGCGCCGGCTACGAGCCGTTCGGCGCGGGCGAGCGATGGGGCCCGCCGTGGGGGACGACCTGGCTGCGCTGCACGGCGACGCTGCCCGCCGCGTGGGCCGGCCGGCGCGCCGAGGCGGTGGTGGACCTGGGGTTCACCGGCGTCGGCCCCGGGTTCACCGCCGAGGGCCTGGTGTACTCCCCGGACGGCACGCCGCTCAAGGGCGTCCACCCGCTCAACCGGTACGTCCCGATCGACCCGGGCGGGCCCGGTGGCGTCGGCGTGGCGGCCGCGCCGCTGGCGGCCGGCACACGGGTGGACTTCCTAGTCGAGGCGGCGGCGAACCCGACGATCCACCAGCCGTACCCGTGGGCGCCGACCGACCTGGGCGACGTGCGCACGGCCGGGCGTGAGCCGCTGTACCGCTTCGGCGGCGCGGAGGTCGCCGTGGTCGACGAGGAGGTCCGCGCGCTGGTCGCCGACGTCGAGGTGCTCGACGGCCTGCTGGACGTGCTGGGCCCGACCGAGCCGCGCCGGTACGCGGTGGTGCGGGCGCTGACCGCGATGATGGACCACCTGGACCGGTCCGAGCTGACCGGCACCTGGTCGGCGCGCACCGCCCGGGGAATGCTCGCCGAGATCCTGCGCAGCCCGGCGGCGCCGACCGAGCACCGGGTGACCGCGGTCGGGCACGCGCACATCGACTCGGCCTGGCTGTGGCCGATCCGGGAGACGGTGCGCAAGGTCGCCCGTACCGTCGCGAACGTCACCGCGCTGCGCGCCTCGCACCCGGAGCTCGTCTTCGCCTTCTCCCAGGCGCAGCAGCACGCCTGGCTGAAGGAACACCATCCGGCGCTGTTCGAGCGGCTGCGGGCGGCGGTGGCCGACGGCGCGGTCCTGCCGGTGGGAGGCATGTGGGTCGAGTCGGACGCCAACCTGCCCGGCGGTGAGGCGATGGTGCGCCAGCTGGTGCACGGCAAGCGCTTCTTCCTCGCCGAGTACGGCGTCGAGTCCGACGAGATCTGGCTGCCCGACTCGTTCGGGTACTCGGCGGCGCTGCCGCAGATCTTCCGGCTCGCCGGGGCGACCCGGTTCCTGTCCCAGAAGCTGTCGTGGAACCAGACCAACCGGTTCCCGCACACCACGTTCTGGTGGGAGGGCCTCGACGGCAGCCGGGTCCTGGCCCACTTCCCGCCCGTGGACACCTACAACAGCGACCTGTCCGCGACGGACCTCGCCGGAGCGCGGGAGCGCTGCGCCGACGACGGGCGCACCAGCCGGTCGCTGGTCCCGTTCGGCTGGGGCGACGGCGGAGGCGGCCCGACCCGGGAGATGCTGGAGCACGCCGAGCGGCTGGAGGACCTGGAAGGGCTGCCGCGCGTGCGGATCGGCACGCCGGCCGGCTTCTTCGCCGCGGCGGAGGCCGAGGCGGACGACGCGCCGGTCTGGGCCGGCGAGCTGTACCTGGAGGTGCATCGCGGCACCTACACGACTCAGGCGGACGTCAAGCGGGGCAACCGGCGCTGCGAGCACCTGCTGCGAGAGGCGGAGCTCTGGTGCGCCACCGCGGCGGTCCGGGGCCTGGCCGGCTACCCGTACGACGAGTTGGACGCCCTGTGGAAAGAGGTGCTGCTGTACCAGTTCCACGACATCCTTCCCGGCTCGTCGATCGCCTGGGTCTACCGCGAGGCGACGCAGCGCTACGCGGTGCTGGAGAGGCGGATCGAGGAGCTGGCGCACGCGGCCATGGCCGCACTGGCCGGTCAGGGGCGGCGCACGCTGGTGTTCAACGCCGCGCCGCACGCCCGCGACGGCGTGCCGGCGCTGGGCGCGGCGGCGGCCGTGGAGGCGGCGGTCCCCCACGCGCGGCGCGCCGACGACGGCGGGATCGTGCTGAACAACGACCTGGTCCGCGTGGAGATCGACCCGCGCGGCAACGTCGTCTCCGTGTACGACCTGGTCGCGGGCCGGGAGCTGGTGCCGGCCGGTGCGGCGGCCGGCCTGCTGCGCCTGCACGCCGACCACCCGGTGGGCGCGGACGCGTGGGACGTCGACGAGCACTACCGCGCCGCCGCGCTCGACCTTCGCGACGCCGACAGCGTCGGTCTCGCGCCGGACGCCGACGGCGTCCCGGCGGTCACCGTGGTCCGCTCCCACGACGGTTGCCGCTTCACGCAGCGCGTACGGCTGCCGGCCGGCGCGCCCCGGGTCGAGTTCGAGACCACGGTCGACTGGCACGTGCCGCAACGGCTGTGCAAGGCCGTGTTCCCGCTGGACGTCCGCGCGGACGACGTCGCCGCGGAGATCCAGTTCGGTCACGTGCGCAGACCCCTGCACCGCAACACGTCCTGGGAGACGGCGAAGTTCGAGGTGTACGCGCACCGGTTCGTGCACGTCGGAGAGCCGAGCTACGGCGTGGCGCTGGTCAACGACGCGACGTACGGCTACGACGCGACCCGGCACGTCCGCTCGGACGGCGGCACGACGACGGTGCTGGCCCTGTCGCTGGCGCGCACGCAGCAGTTCCCCGATCCCCACGCCGACCAGGGGACGCACGTCTTCCGGTACGCCCTGGTGTGCGGTGCCGACGTCTCCGCCGCGGTACGCGAGGGATACCGCATCAACCTGCCGCCCCGGACGGTCGTCGGCGGCGATGACGTCGCGCCGCTGGTGACGGCGGACGGCCCGGCGGTGGTGGAGGCGGTGAAGCTGGCCGACGACCGCTCGGGCGACCTCGTCGTCCGGCTGTACGAACCGCTGGGCGACCGCGCCCGGGTGCTGCTGTCGACCACCGAGAGGGTGCGTGACGCACGCCTGGTGGACCTGCTCGAACGGGACGCCGGCCCGGCGGAGTCCGACGGCGACGGGGTGCGGATCACCCTGCGCCCGTTCGAGATCGTCACGGTGCGCCTGCGCTTGGAAAGCGGTCCCTGACCCCGGTCGCGGTACCTCGGTCTCGAACCAAAATGTCAACGTTGACATTGGCAGTCGTCGTATGCGAGCGTGTAACGCGCGGGACACATCAGTGACACATGGGATTCACGGGACGCATGCGACACCGCCCCTGTCATCTGGATCAGTCCCAGAGAGGGGAGTCTCCGTGCAGTTCGACCTGCCACTTCAGGAGTTGTACGAATTCCGTTCCGCCGCCGTGGCGCCCGACGACTTCGACGCGTTCTGGTCCGAGACGCTCGCCGAGGCCGCGGCGCATCCGCTCGACGCGCGGTTCGAGCCGATGTCCACCCGGTTGTCCACCATCGACGTCTACGACGTCTCGTTCGGCGGGTACGCGGGACAGCGCATCGCCGCCTGGCTGATGGTGCCGCGAAACGGCGTCCGGCCGCTGCCCGCCGTCGTGGAGTACCTGGGCTACACCGGCGGGCGCGGGCGCCCGAGCGAGTCGCTGATGTGGAGCGCGGCCGGCTACGCCCACCTGCTGGTCGACTGCCGGGGCCAGGTCGGCGCCGACACTCCCGACCTGGGCTGCACCGGCGCGCCCCAGTCCAGCGGCCTGGTGACCCGGGGCATCGAGGACCCACGCGACTACTACTACCGGCGGGTCTTCACCGACTCGGTGCGCGCCGTCGACGCGGTGCGGCGGTTCGACGGCGTCGACCCGGACCGCGTCATCGTGGCCGGCGGCAGCCAGGGCGGCGGGATCGCGCTCGCGGTGGCCGGGCTGCGCTCGGACGTCATCGGCATGATCAGCGACGCGCCGTTCCTGTGCGACATCATGCGGTGCTCCACCATCACCGACGACGCGCCCTACTCGGAGTTGCGCGAGTACCTGCGGGTGCAGCGCGGCAAGCTGGAGCGGGCCGAGCGGACCATCGCCTACCACGACGGGGTGCACTTCGCGAGCCGTGCCACGGCGCCGGGCTTCTTCTCCGTGGGCCTGATGGACACCGTCTGCCCGCCGTCGAGCGTGTTCGCGGCGCACAACGCCTACGGCGGGTCCAAGCGCATCCAGGTCTGGCCGTACAACGGACACGAGAACGGCATGGGCTACCTGCGTGAACTGCACCTGGAGTTCGCGAACTCCCTGGCCAAGCCCGAGGCGGTGGCAGTGGGATGAGTTTTTTCCCGTACCGCTTCGAGCGGCTGGGCGTGGTGATGAGCCCCGACCCCGACGACCCGGACGAGGTCGAGGGCACTCTCAACCCCGGCGGCGCCGTCACACCGGACGGCGACGTCGTGCTGTTCCCCCGGATCGTGGCCGAGGGCAACGTGTCGCGGATCTCCCGGGCCACGGTGACCTTCGCCGACGGCGTCCCGTCCGGCGTACGCCGGGAGGGGCTGATCCTCAAGCCGGACCGGAGCTGGGAGCGGGCGAGCGACCACGCCGGGGTGGAGGACCCGAGAGTGACCCGGATCGACGCGCTGGACCGCTGGCTCATGACGTACGTGGCGTACGGGCCGCTCGGACCGCGTACCGCCGTCGCGGTCTCGGCCGACCTGATCGCCTGGCGCCGGCTCGGCCCGCTCGTCTACGTGTACGACGACGAGGCGGACGTCGAGCTGAACCTGGTCTACAACAAGGACGTCGTCATCCTCCCGGAGCCGGTCCCCGGGCCGGACGGACGGCCCGCGCTCGCCGTGCTGCACCGGCCGATGTGGGGCGAGGCGCTCGACGGCGACCGGCTCGGACGCTACACCCCGGCGGGTCACGACGGCGAGGGCCTGTCGATCTGGCTGTCCTACATCGACCTGGCGGCGGCGCGCGCCGACCCGCGCATGCTGACGGTGCTGTCCGGCCACCGGGAGATCATGAAGCCCGAGCAGCCGTGGGAGCGGACGAAGATCGGAGCGGGACCGCCGCCGATCCGCGTCCAGGACGGCTGGCTGCTCGTCTACCACGGCGTCGGCCCGGCCGGCGACGGCGGCCAGACCTACCAGGCCGGTGCGGCACTGCTGGACGCCGAGGACCCGGGGTTCGTCATCGCGCGCAGCAAGGAGCCGTTGCTGTCGCCGGAGTCGGAGCACGAGCGCGTCGGCACCGTGGCCGACGTGGTCTTCCCGACGGCGCTGCTGCCGCACGAGACCGGGCTGCTGTGCTTCTACGGCATGGCCGACGCCCGGATCGGCGCCGCGCGCCTGGTCCGGTCGGCCGGTCACGTCGGCCCGGCCCTGGGGGAGCGGCCGTGACGGCGACCGAGATCGCTCCGGCCGCGGGCGTCGAGCGGAGCGCCCGCGCGCGGGCCCGTCGACGGCGCGGGTCGCTACGCGAGTTCCTCACCGGCCACCTGTTCATCCTGCCCGCCATCGTCGGGCTGGGCCTGCTGGTGGTCTATCCGCTGGTCACCTCGGCCTACCACGCGTTCACCGACTGGAACGGCCTGACCCCGGCCACGTGGACCGGCTGGAAGAACTTCCGATACCTGCTGGGCCACGACCCGACGTTCTGGCCGTCGGTACGCGCGACGGCGCTGTTCGTCGTCATGAGCGTGCCGGCCTCCCTGGTGGCGGGGCTGGCGCTGGCGGTGCTGGTCAACCGGGCCCTGCGCGGCGTGCGGATCTTCCGGACCATCTTCTACCTGCCGGTGGTGCTGCCCTCGGTCGCGGTGGTGGCGCTGTGGAAGTACGTCTACGACCCGCAGTACGGCCTGGCCAACCAGCTGCTCAAGACGCTGCATCTGCCGACGAGCATGTGGGTGGGCAGCACCCGCATGGCGATGCCGGCCGTGGTGATCGTCGGGCTGTGGGGCATCGGCAGCACCATGATGATCTTCCTGGCCGGGCTTCAGGCCGTGCCGAAGGAGCTGTACGAGGCGGCGCAGGTCGACGGCGCGGGGCCGATCCGCAGCTTCTTCCGCATCACCCTGCCGATGATCACACCGATCCTGCTCCTCCAGGTCGTCCTGCAGATGAACATGGCGTTCCAGACCTTCAACCAGATCGCCATCCTCACCAAGGGCGGGCCCGGAACGACCACGGACGTGCTGATGTACAAGGTCTACTTCGACGGGTTCTACAACTACCTGAACACGCCTCAGCTGGGGTACGCGACCGCCGAGGTCTGGGTGCTGTTCCTGATCGTCATGGCGGTCACCGTGGTCACCCTGCGGTTCTCCTCGATCTGGGTCTACGCCGGGGAGGACGACCGATGACGACGCGAACCGGACCGGGGAGCCTGGCGATGCGGGTGCCGCTGCGCGCCTCGCGGATCTCCTGGTACCTGCTGTGCGCGGTGCTCAGCGTCTCGATGCTGCTGCCGTTGGTGTGGATGCTCGCGATCGCCCTGAAGAGCGGGCCGGACGTCAACCGGATACCGCCGCAGTTCCTTCCGCATGAGTTCCAGTGGTCCAATTTCGTCGAGGGCCCCAAGGTCGTCCACTTCTACCGGCTGCTGCTCAACACGGTCGTGATCACGGTGCTGTCGACGGTCGGTTCGGTGCTCAGCTCGATGGTCGTGGCCTACGGGCTCGCCCGCATCAAGTTCCGCGGCCGCAAGTTCTGGTTCTACGCCTTCACGGCGAGCATCTTCATGCCGCAGATCGTCGGGCTGATCCCGCTGCAGCGCCTGTGGATCGACCTCGGCCTGATCGACACCTGGGTCCCCCTGATCCTGCCGTCGTTCCTCGCCGCTCCGATCTTCGTCTTTCTCGCTCGCCAGTACTTCCTGTCCATTCCCTTCTCGCTGGACGAGGCGGCCAAGATCGACGGCGCCGGCCATTTTCGGATCTTCTGGTCGATCATGGTTCCGCTGACCCGGCCCGTGTGGATCACGATAGCGATCCTGTCCTTCCAGCTGTCCTGGAACGACTACCTCAATCCGCTGGTGTACATCCAGAGCCCCAGCCGTTTCACCCTGTCCCTGGGAATGGCGGGCTTCGTCAGTGACAGCGCCGGTCAGGCGACGTCTCAGTACAACCTCTTCATGGCCACCAATCTGCTGTACATGCTGCCTCCCCTGCTGCTCTTCTTCTTCGCGCAGCGGCACTTCATGCAGGGCATCGGCGCCCTCGGCATGAATTCCAAGTAAGCACCCTCACCACCCCCTTTCACCTTTCGCACGGACCCGCGTCGGGCGGGCCCGGGAGGTTCTCATGAGAATGCACAGGTTCGGCGTCGCCGCGATCGCCACGGCCCTCCTCGCCGTGGCCGGATGCGGCTCCGGCGGCGGTTCGCACGCCGCCAAGACCGTGACGTGGATGTCCTGGGAGACGATCCAGACGAACAACGCGATGGACGCCGCGTTCGGCGCGTTCACCAAGTCGACCGGCATCACCCTCAAGCGTCAGGAGGCGCCGAACGCCGACTACGCGCAGAAGCTCGCCTCGCTGATCATGTCGAAGAAGATCCCTGACTTCTTCTGGTGCAGCAACACCGAGGAACAGACGCTCGCCGCGCAGGGCCTGCTCTATGACTGGACGGCGTACGCCAAGAAGAACCAGGGCATCGACCTGAGCAAATTCTCGCCGGGCTCGCTGGACTCCTGGTACGCGAAGGGCAAGCTGTACGGCATCCCGACGCTGGCCAACACCTACGGCGTCTTCTACAACAAGAAGCTGTTCGACAAGGCGCACGTCAAGGTGCCGGCGGCCGGCTGGACGTACGACGAGATGTTCGCCGACGCGGCGAAGCTGACCGGCCGTAACGGTGCCAAGCAGGGTCTGGTCACCCAGTGGCCGCTGCTGACCAACCCGTTCGGCCTGGCGCAGTACTCGGTCTCGGCCGGCGGACAGCCGCTGGCGACGACCGCCACCAACGTCAAGCAGGTCACCGCCGATCCGAAGATGGTGGAGGCCGCCAAGCGCTACGCCACGGCCATCAAGGCCGGGCAGATCACCACCCCGGACTACGCCTACAACGCCGACCCGGCGATCCCGGCGTTCGCCAACGGCTCGGTGCCGATGCTGTTCGGGGGCCAGTGGGTGGCCCAGACGATGGTCGACGACAAGCCCTCGTTCGAGTGGGGCTACGTCCCGATGCCGCGGGTCGACAAGAACGTGCAGTTCACCGAGAGCAACGGTGTGTGCTCCCCGGCCACCCTCGGCGACCCGGACCAGGTGTGGAAGGCCATCTCGTACCTGGAGACGAACGTCTTCAACGAGACGATGCGCAAGATCCCGGTGGCGCCGATCGCGTACCAGCCCGGCTCGACCGGCTACTTCGCGGCGCTCGAGGGGCAGGGCGCCGGGCCGAAGAGCATGGCCGCGACGATCCGGTACGAGTTCGCCGCCCCCGTCAAGGTGCAGTCCGCGTTCCTCGACGGCTGGGCCACCAAGGCCCTCAACATCCTGAAGGCCGACTGGAACCCCGCGATCGCCGGCAAGACCGATCCGGCGGCCGGCGTGGCCAAGACGATGAAAGAGATCAACACCCTGGCGAGCGGCTCGTGACCCGTCGCCCCCTCCATCCGTGCCGGCCACTCCGGTCGGACGAGGCTTCCTCGGCAAGGGAGACCCACAGATGAGAATCCGCCCCACGCTCGCGGTGGTCGGCACCGCCGTCGCGCTGACCACCGCGGCGGCGACACCGGCGACGGCCGGCACCGCCGCCCCGCCGGTGCGCACGCTCGGCGTGACCACCACCGCGCAGCTGCCACCGCTGCGGCAGAACGCGCACGTCATCGGCCGCGACAACGGACAGAGCGCCGGTTACGCCGGGCGGTCCGTGTGGATCTTCGACGACACCATGTTGCGCAATCCCGACGACTTCCTGGCGAACACCGGCGCGGTCACCAGCGACCTCGACGCCGCCGACGGCATCGACCTGGAGTCGAACAACCCGTTCACGGAGGATTCGTCGACCGCGCCGAAGCAGCTGCTGCCGCTCACCGACGCCGAGCGCAGGTTCCAGGACGCCCACGCCGCGCCCTGTGCGACCGGGGACCAGTACTGCGGCACCCTGTTCGCGGACTGGCCCGGCCCGGTCGTCGCGGACCCCGCCCGGCACCGGATCATCTTCTCCTACGGCAAGCTGTGCCGCGGAGCGCCGGACGGCACGCCGTGCGCGTCCGGGTTCGTCGGCACCGCGCTCGGCACCGGCTTCGCCGAGCTGGACATGCGCACCCACAAGGTCAGCCGGATCACCGTCGAGCATCCCGACCCGGCGGTCATCGGGGCGCAGCCGGAGGGGAGCGACCCGACGCTGATGTTCGCGCCGGGCAAGGAGTTCGCGTCCGGCTCGATGGTGCTCAAGGACGGCATGATCTACACGTACGGCCGATGCGACACCACCGCGAACTCCTGCGCGCTGGCCCGGGTGCCCGCCGCGCGGATCCAGGACCGGCTCGCCTGGCGCTACTACACCGGCACGGCCGGCGACGGCGCCCCGGTGTGGTCGACCGACCCGGACAGGGCGGTGCCCGTCGGCGCCGGCAACGGAGCGGCCGGCTCCACCATCCAGTACGTCCCGGCACTGCACGGTTACCTGAACACCTTCATGGGCTTCTACGACAACGTGGGCCGCTACCAGACCGCGCCGGAGCCCTGGGGGCCGTGGACCACGCCCAAGGCGATGTTCACCGGCCTGCCGACCGACCAGCTGTGGGACTACGCGATGTTCGCGCACCCGGAGTACTCCCGCCGGGGCGGCCTGACCCAGTACTTCACCTACTACCGTCCGCAGGACACCAGCCAGCAGCTGGTCCGGGTCGACTTCGACCTGGCGAAGAACTGACGAGAAGAATCACCGCGTACCGGTCGTGGGCTCCGTCCCACGGCCGGTACCGCCGTTCCGGGACGTCGTCCGCGGGAGCCCGTGCCTGGATCCACCCCGTTTTCCGAGCCTGGTGCCGCCGGCGGGGCGTCTGTTAAGTTAGCGCTAACGGCAGCGCTAACTCATGCGAACGGTCCGGCCGGACTGCGAGGGTGTTCTATGACGGACTACCGAGGACTCACCTGGGACCATCCGCGCGGAACGGTGGCCCTGAACGCCGCGGCCGAGCGCTTCTCGCGGGAGGCGCACGGCGACACGCTCGTCTGGGACAGCCAGCCGCTCGAAGGCTTCGAGTCGCACCCCATCGGTGACCTCTGCGCGCGCTACGACCTGGTGGTCCTGGACCATCCGCACCTCGGCGACGCGCTGGCCGCCGACGCGCTGCGACCGCTCGACGACCTGTTCCCCGGGGACGTGCTCGACGAGTGGCGGGCGTCCGCGGTCGGCGCGAGCGCCGCCTCGTACACGGCGCGCGGTCGGCTGTGGGCGGCCCCGCTGGACGCCGCCACCCAGGTGTCCGCGTGTCACCGGGAGAGCGTGCCCGGACCGCCGCGTACCTGGGACGAGGCCCTGCGGACCGCCCGCCGCGTGCCGTTCGCGCTGTCCCTCGCGGGTCCGCACGCGCTGCTGACCTTCTTCTCGCTGTGCCAGGGGCTGGGGGAGGCGGCGAGGACCACGGGGGATGGGCCGCTCGTGTCCCGGCCGACGGGAGTGGCGGCGCTGGAGATGATGCGGGACGCCTTCGCGCGCTGCGATCCCGCGACGGCCCGGCTCAACCCGATCGCGCTGCTGGAACTGCTCGCCCGCGGCTCGCTGGCCTACTGCCCGTTCGTCTATGGGTATGTGAACTACGCGGCGGCGCCGGGCAACCCCGTACGGTTCGCCGACGTTCCCCGCCTGACGCCCGGCGGGCCGCTCGGTTCGACGCTCGGTGGCACCGGCCTCGCCGTCTCGCGCCGGGCCGAGGTGTCGGAGGCGCTGAAACGGCACATCGGGTGGCTGATGTCCGCCGACACCCAGCGGCGGTTCCTGCCCCGGCACGAAGGGCAGCCCGCTCGCCGGGAGGCCTGGACGGACCCGGAGGCGGACGGGTCCGGCGGCGGCTTCTACTCCGGCACCCTCGCCACGACCGAGGCCGCGTGGGTGCGCCCGCGTCATCCCGGCTACACCGAGTTCCAGACATCGGCCTCCGCGCTGATCCGCGAGAGCCTGGAGGCGGGGCGCGCCGCCGCCGCGGCGTACGACGAACTGGAGAAGGCGCACCGGGCCGCCGTCCGCTCGACGGCGGACGTGCTCTGAGCGGCCGTCGCGGGCGGCGGCTTGACGGCGGCGCTCGGTACGCCTTGCTTGAGGACATGAACACCGGATCAGAAGGAGCCCTATGGAGAGCACCGTCCCGGAGATCGGCTGGTCGCTGAGCGACCACGTCGCCGTGATCACACTCGATCGCCCCGCCAAGCTGAACGCCGTCACGGCGGAGATGTCCGCCGAGCTGATGCGCCTGGCGGACTGGTGCAACGGGTCCGACGACGTCCGCGCCGTCATCATCACCGGGAGCGGGGACCGGGCCTTCTGCGTCGGCTCGGACATCGCCGAGCTCGACACCTACGCCACCCCCTGGGACTTCCGCAACCGCGCCGACTACTGCGACTCGTTGCGCCGCCTGCGCAAGCCGCTGATCGCCGCCGTGAACGGCTGGGCCCTGGGCGGAGGCCTGGAGACCGCCCTCACCTGCGACATCAGGATCGCCGCCGAGTCCGCGCGGTTCGGCGCGCCGGAGATCAAGCTCGGCTGGGTCGGCGGAGGCGGGATGTCCGCCCTGCTGCGGGCCAGCATCGGTGAGAGCAACGCGGCCCTGATGCTGATGACCGGCGATCCGATCACGGCCCCGCAGGCGGAGCGGTGGCACCTGGTGAGCGAGGTCACCCGGCTCGAGGACCTCATGGACCGCGCGCACGCCATCGCCGAGGTCGTCGCCTCCCGGGCCCCCATCGCCGCCGAGACGGCCAAGGCCAACCTGCGGGCGGCGGCGACCATGCCCCTGGACCAGGCGATGACCTACGAACGCGACCTGCAGACCGTGTGCTTCGCCACCGAGGACGCCGCGGAGGGCCGGGCGGCCTTCCGCGAGCGGCGTCCGGCCGTCTTCCAGCGAAAGTAGATCCCATGGAAACCCACATCGACCCGGGCGCCGGTCTGTCGGGACTGCGTGCCGCGAACACCCTGCCGCAGGACGGTACGGCCGGTGCCCTCCTCGCGCGGATCTGGAACCCGGCGGCGGGCGGCCCCTCGCCGGCGGCCGTCCGCGCCGACGGCGTGTACGACGTCTCGGACGCCTTTCCCACCGTGGCCGGCCTGTGCGAGGAGGGCGATCCCGCCGCCGCGCTGCGGGCCGCGCCCGGCGTCCGTGTCGGCAGTGTCGACGACCTGCTGGCGGCGACCGTCGACCGGCCCGCGGACCCCGGCGCCGCGCGCTTCCTCGCGCCGGTCGACCTCCAGCCCGTCAAGGCCGCCGGCGTCACCTTCGCCGCCTCCATGATGGAGCGGCTGATCGAGGAGCGGGCCCAGGGCGACCCCGGCGCCGCCGCGGCGATCCGCGCGGACCTGGAGGAGGCACTGGGCGGCGACCTGCGCTCGCTGCGCCCCGGTTCGCCCGAGGCCGCCGAGGTCAAGCGGCGGCTGGTGGCGCGCGGAGAGTGGAGCCAGTACCTGGAGGTCGGCATCGGGCCCGACGCCGAGATCTTCACGAAGGCGCTGCCGCTGTCCGCCGTGGGTCACGGCAGCCGGGCGGGCGTGCTGCGCGAGTCGGAGTGGAACAACCCCGAACCGGAGGTCGGCCTGGTCGTCTCGTCGCGCGGCGCCATCGTCGGCGCCACGCTCGCGAACGACATCAACCTCCGCGACTACGAGGGCCGGTCCGCGCTGCTGTTGCCCAAGGCGAAGGACAACAACGCCTCCTGCGTGCTCGGCCCCTTCGTCCGCCTCTTCGACGGCGCCTTCGGGCTGGACGACATCCGGTCGGCGACCGTCCGGCTGGAGGTCGCCGGCGCCGACGGCTTCACGATGGGCGGCGAGTCGCCGCACGGCCAGATCAGCCGGGACCCGGCCGACCTGGTGGGCCAGCTCATGGGCGACCACCACCAGTACCCGGACGGCGCCGTCCTGCTGCTGGGCACGATGTTCGCGCCGGTCAACGACCGGGGGCGGCCCGGCTGGGGCTTCACCCACCACCAGGGCGACGTCGTACGGATCTCCACGCCGAAGCTCGGCACGCTCACCCACGAGGTCCAGCACGCGCAGGACTGCGCTCCCTGGGACTTCGGGGTGCGCGCCCTGATGACCAACCTCGCCCGGCGCGGCCTGCTGCGCTGACCGGCGAACTCTCCGGCCGCCGTCGTGCGGCCGGAGAGACCCCGGTCAGGCGCTGGCCCGGCGGCGGATCTGGAACCCCATGTCGACGTGGGGTCTCGCCGGTTTCTCCCCGCGCATCCGGCGGAGCAGCATCCGGGCGGCCTCCTGGCCGATCGTGGTGTTGGGCAGTGCCACGGTGGTCAGGCCGGGCCGGATCAGCCGCGACAGCTCGAAGTCGCCGAAGCCGGAGATCGCGACCTCACCGGGCACGGCGATCCCGCGCTCGGCCGCGGCCAGCAGGGCCCCGTTGGCGAAGACGTCGGTCGAGAAGACCAGGACGTCGCTGTCGGGATGGGCCTGCCGGGCGGCGTCCAGGAGGCGTCCGCCCGCCTCCAGCGTCAGCGGAAACTCCGAGGCGTCGAACACGCGCGGCTCGGCACCGGGCCAGTGGTCCGCCACGGCCCGCAGGTAGCCGTCGAGCCGGCGCCGCGAGCGGTGGTCTCCCTTGTGCAGGCGGCCGACGAAGCAGAGCCGTCGGTATCCGGCCTCGTGCAGGGAGGACACCATCGCGTACATGGCCTCCTCGTTGGAGAAGCCCACAAGAGTGTCCAGCGGGGTGTCGGTCCAGTCCCACGTCTCGACCACGGGGACGCCGGACGTCGTCAGCATCCGCACCACCGCCGGGCTGTGGAGGGTGCCGGTCATGAAGAACCCGTCCGGCCGCCGGCCGAGCAGCGAGCGGATGAGCTCCTCCTCCCGCTTGTCGTCGTAGTCGGTGTACCCGAGCAGCAGCTGGTACCCCTCGGGCGCCAGGACGGAGGACAGGCCGGTCAGCGTCTCGGAGAAGATGGAGGCGGACAGCGAGGGGATCACGGTCGCCACGATCTTGCTGCGGTTCGAGGCGAGGTTGCGAGCGGACAGGTTCGGCACGTACCCGGCCTCGCGGATGGCGGTCTCGACCTTCTCCCGGGTGTGCGGGCTCACCTCGTCCGGAACGCGCAGCACCCGGGAGACCGTCTGCGCGGACACCCCGGCGATCTCCGCGACGTCCTGGAGTGTCACGGAGCGGGTGGCGGAGCGGCGGCGCGAGACCGACGTCACCGCTCCGTCCTGGCTGCTCATGATGTCGCTCTCCTCGTGTGCCGCCCACGCGTTCGACGGCGCTGCCGGCAGGGTCCTACGGCGTCAGCCCAACTTTACGCATGCGTCCGGCCCGCGGCCCGCCGGTGGCCGACTCCGCCGGAGCGTGCCGACCGATGTCCCTGTTGTTTCCTGGCCCGTCTTCTGTTAGCGCTACCGATAGCGCTAACATTCATTATTGGAAGGCTTGGCCCTTTCGTCCGGTCTGTCCCTAGGTGAAGAGGCGGCTCATGAAGGTTCTCGAAGGAATTCGCGTCCTCGACCTGTCCATCGCTATGTCGGGGCCGTTCGCCGCGATGAAGCTGGCGGACCTGGGGGCGGACGTGATCAAGGTCGAGCCGCCGGGCGGCGAGTGGCAGCGGCACGCTCCGGCCGGAGGTGCGCGCGGCAACGAGGTCAACGCCTCCTTCCTGTCGCTCAACCGCAACAAGCGCAGCCTGTCGATCGACCTGAAGTCCGAGGCGGGCGGCCGGCTGCTGCGCGACCTCGTGTCGACGGCGGACGTGTTCCTGCAGAACTACCGCCCCGGCGTCGCCCAGCGGCTCGGCGTGGACTACGAGATCCTTCGCGCGGTCAAGCCGGACCTGGTCTACGTCTCCGTGTCCGGGTACGGGGAGACCGGCCCGTACGCCCGGCGCCCCGGTCAGGACGTCCTTCTCCAGGCGATGAGCGGGGCTCTGTTCAGCGCAGGGAGGCCGGGCGAGCCGCCGGCGCCGGCCCCGTACTTCCTGGTGGACGCCTTCGCCGCCTACTCCGCCTTCGAGGGCGCCCTCGCCGCGCTCTTCCACCGCCAGCGGACGGGGGAGGGGCAGCTGGTGCAGGTCAACATGCTGGACGCGATCATCGCCGCGCAGATGCAGGAGATCAGCGTCCGCACGGTGGGCCGGGTGCCGCAGACCCGCGCTGAGGCGATCCACGCGCACAGCTACATCCGCGCCCCCTACGGCGTCTTCCCCACCCGGGACGGCTACCTGGCGATCTCGTTCGCCGAACCCGCCGTGCTGGCCGAGTTGATGGAGGACCCACGCCTGGCCGCGTACGAGGCGGAGCGCGACGGCTTCAGCGAGCGGGAGAAGATCTCCGCGCTGGTGGAGGAGAACCTGCGCAGGCGGACCACCGCCGAGTGGATCGAGGAACTCGGCGCCGCGGGCGTGTGGTGCGGGCCGGTCTACGACTACGACGACCTGCTGACCGATCCGCAGGTGCTCCACAACGGGTCGTTCGTCACCTACGACCATCCGACCGAGGGCACCGTGACCACCCCCGGCTTCCCCTTCAGGCTCTCCGGGAGTCCTCAGACCGTGGACCGGCCCGCCCCGGTCAACGGCGAGCACAGCCACGAGGTACTCCGCGAACTGGGTCTCAGCGAAGGCCGCATCGACCGGCTGGAGCAGGACGGGGTCATCGTCCGCGCCCGGCCGGCCGCTCGCGCCTGAGCCGGCGAGTACGACCCGCACGCCGCGGCCTACGGCTACCCCCCTGGGAGGAACACGATCATGCCCCTGAAGGGAACCATGTTCATCGGCGCCGAGCGGCGTCCGGGATCCGGTCCGGCGATCACGTCGTACGATCCCCGGACCGGCACGGCCCTGGAGCCCGCGTACGGCACGGGCACCGGCGAGGACGTCGCGGACGCCTGCGGGCGCGCGGCGTCGGCCGCCGTCGCGTACCGCTCCACGTCGCCCGGCGAACGCGCGGCGTTCCTGGAGCGGGTCGCCGAGCGCATCGAGGAGCTGGGCGAGGAACTGATCGACCGGGCGGTCGCCGAGAGCGGCCTGCCGCGCGGCCGGATCAGCGGCGAGCGCGACCGCACCACCGGTCAGCTGCGCCTCTTCGCCGCCGAGGTACGGGCGGGGGAGTGGGCGGACACGCGCGTCGACCCGGCACTGCCCGACCGCCGGCCCGCCCCGCGGCCCGATCTGCGGCAGCGGCATCTGGCGCTCGGCCCGGTGGCGGTCTTCGGGGCGAGCAACTTCCCGCTGGCCTTCTCGGTGGCGGGCGGCGACACCGCCTCGGCACTGGCCGCGGGCTGTCCCGTGGTGGTGAAGGGGCACGGCGCCCACCTCGGCACCTCCGAGCTCGCCGGCTCCGCCGTCGCGGCCGCGGTCCGCGACTGCGGGCTGCCCGAGGGCGTCTTCTCCCTGCTCTTCGCGGCGGGCGACGAGGTCGGCCAGGCACTGGTCACCGACCCGCGCATCCGGGCCGTGGCCTTCACCGGCTCGCAGGTGGGAGGTCTGGCCCTGCTGCGGACGGCCGCCGCCCGTCCGGTGCCGATCCCGGTGTACGCCGAGATGAGCAGCGTGAACCCGGTCTTCCTCCTGCCGGGCGCGCTGCGGGAGCGCGCCGCCGAGCTGGCCGAGGGGTTCGTCGGCTCCCTGACCCTGGGAGCCGGCCAGTTCTGCACCAACCCCGGCCTGATCGTCGCCGTCGACGGCCCGGAGCTGACGGAGTTCCTCGCCGCGGCGACGCGCGCCCTCGGCGCGACGGCCGGGCAGACCATGCTCACCGCGGACATCCACACCGCCTACGAACGGTCCACCGCCGGCCTCCTCGCGACCGACGGTGTACGGGAACTCGGCTCGGGCCTGCCGGGAGTGGGGGCGAACACGGGAGTCGCCCGGCTGTTCTCGGTGGCGGCCGGCGTCTTCCTGGACCGGCCGGAACTCCAGGACGAGGCCTTCGGCGCGGCGTCCACCGTGGTCGTCTGCCGTGACGCCGAGCAGTTGCGCGAGGTGGCCGCGGCGCTGCGCGGCCAGCTGACCGCGACGGTCCACCACGGTGAGGGAGACCAGGAGGTCGCGGCGACGCTGCTGCCGTTGCTGGAGGACCGGGCCGGGCGCATCCTGTTCGACGGCTGGCCCACCGGCGTGGAGGTCACGCACGCCATGGTGCACGGCGGACCGTACCCCGCGACCTCCGACGGGCGCACCACCTCCGTCGGCACGCTCGCGATCCGGCGGTTCCTGCGTCCCGTGTGCTACCAGAACGTGCCCGCCGGACTGCTTCCTCCCGAGGTGTCCGACGAAAACGTCTATGGCCTGCCGCGCCGGGTCGACGGCGCCCGGCGGTAACGCGGCCGCTGGAGGGGGCGTGCCGTCCGGGCGGTTCCGGAGCGACCGCCCGGACGGCACGGGCTCACGGCGTCCAGGGGGAGCCGACGGCCCAGCTCACGTCGTCCGCCGGCACTCCGGCGTCCTGGCCGCCGGCGCCGCCGGGGCCCTCGATCGTCAGGTCGTTGTGCCGTGACGTCCGGTCGTAGATCTTCGTGATGACGCAGGTGGTGTTCGCGCAGATCCTGGTGGATCACCCGCTGTCAGGGTTCGCCCGCGCTGTCGGCGTTGCCGCGACCAGGCGGACCAGAGGGCCGCGTAGCGGCCCGCCGTGGCGAGCAGCTCCGCGTGCGTGCCGGTCTCGGCGATCCGGCCGGCGTCCAGCACGACGACGCGGTCCGCCGCGGCGGCCTGGGTGAGGCGGTGCGCGACGACCAGTGCGGTGCGTCCCTCCAGCGCCGCCTCGGCCGAGGCCTCGAGGACCCGCGCGCCCGCGCTGCCCGCCTCCGCGGTCGCCTCGTCGAGGATGACCACCCGGGGATCGGCGAGCACGAGCCGGGCGAACGCCAGTTGCTGCGCCTCCGCGACGGTCAGGGCGTGCCCGCCGTCGCCGACCCGGGTCGCCAGCTTCTCCGGGAGCCCTTCGGCCCAGCCGAGCGCGCCGACGCGGTCGAGCGCCGCGCGCAGCTCCGCGTCGGTCGCGTCCGGCGCGGCCAGCCGCAGGTCGTCGGCCAGCGTGCCCGCGAACACGTGGACCTCCTGGGTCACCAGCGCGACGTGCGCCCCGGGAAGCGGGGGGTCGCCGCCGACCCGTACCGTGCCCGCGCCGGGCCGGTGCACGCCCGCGATCAGCTTGGCCAGCGTCGTCTTGCCGGCGCCGCTCGCGCCGACCAGCGCGACCCGCTCGCCGGCCGCCACGTCGAGCGTGACGTCGTGCAGCACGGGACGGCCCGGAACGTACGCGTGGCCCAGCGCCCGTGCCGTGACCGACGCGTCCGCCGGCGCGGCGGTCGCGTCCTCCTCGGCGGGCACCGGGAGGTCGGCGACGCCCACCAGCCGCCGCAGCCCGGCCGCCGCCGCCTGGGCGTCGTCGACCAGCGCCAGCGCCATGTTGATCGGCCCGAACAGCCCGTGGAAGTACAGCGCGGCGGCCGTCGCACCGCCCACCGTCGCCGATCCCTGGCGTACCAGCACGAACCCCACGGCCAGCACCGCGCACAGGCCGGCGTACTCCCCGACGTGGAGCCTGCTGTAGAACCGGGTCCGCAGCGCGACGCCGCGCAACGACAGGTCGACCGCCGCCCGCGAGCGCCGTTCGACCCGGTCGAGGTGGCGGTCGGTCAGCCGCAGGGCCCGTATCGTCGCCGCCCCGTCGATCGCGGCGAGCAGCGCGTGCTGCTGCGCCCCGGCCGTCGCCCGCTGCTCGGCGTACAGCGGCCCGGCCCGTCGCGAGTACCAGCGCGCCGTGTGCAGCTGCACCGGCACGGCGACCAGCGCGGCCGGCAGGAACCGCCAGTCGAGCACGGCCATCCCGGCCAGCGTCGAGACGATGGTGAGCAGCGAGCCGATCAGCGCCGGTATCGCCCGTCGTACGGCCTCGGCGATGACGGTGACATCGCCGGTGACTCGCGAGGTGAGGTCGCCCGACCCAGCGCGCTCGACCTGTTCCAGGGGTAGCCGCAGCGCGTGGGTCAGGAAGCGTTCCCGCAGCTCGGCGAGCGCGTTCTCGCCGGCCCGCGCGAGCTCGGCGAGCCCGGCGGCCGACAGCGCGCCCTGGGCGAGGGCCGCCGCGACCAGGAGGACCGCGGGCCAGGTGAGCGAGCCCGCGCCCCGGCGCCCGGCGACGAGGTCGACGATGCGGCCCACCAGCGGGGGCACGAACAGCCCGGCGACCGTTCCGGCGAGGAGAATCGCCGGCGCCAGGACGACCGCCCGGACGCGTGGCCGGAGGAGCGCGCCCGCCGAGCGGAGGGTCCGCCGCCCGCTCGCGACCGGCAGCAACTCTCGCTCACTGACGGGCCCGCCCTCGCCGTGTTCGCTCATGACAGGACCGCCGTGCGGTAGCGGGAGTGTTCCGTCACGAGTGCGGTGTGCGCTCCCTGGGCGGCGACCACGCCGCCGTCGAGGAGGATCACCCGGTCGGTGACGGCCAGGAGGGCCGGGCTCGTGGTGACCAGGATCGTGGTCCGGTCGCGGCGGAACGCGCGGAGGCCCTCGGCGATGCGGGACTCGGTGACCGTGTCGACGGCGGTGGTCGGGTCGTGCAGGACGAGAACCGGGGGATCGGCGGCGAGCGCGCGGGCGAGGGCCAGCCGCTGGCGCTGCCCGCCGGACAGCGAGCGGCCGCGCTCGTCGAGGACCGTGTCCAGCCCGGCCGGCAGGGCCGCCACCACCTCGTCGGCGCCGGCCGCCACCAGGGCCGCGTCCAGGCCCGTGTCGGCGGCCAGGTTGTCGCGGACGGTGCCGTCGAACAGCCGCGCGTCGTGCCCGGCGACGAGGATCGCGGCCCGCAGCTCGCCCGGGTGCAGGTCGGTGAGTGCCACGCCGTCCAGCTCGACCGAACCCTCCTCGGGGTCGGCCGCGCGCCCGAGGTGGGCGAGCAGCGCCGTCGCGGCGGCCGGGTCGGTGGCCACGACGCCGACGAACTCGCCGGGCGTGACGTCCAGGTCGACACCGCGCAGGCCCGTGCCGGACAGGCCGCGCAGGGCGATCTTCCCGGTGGCGGGTTCGGGCACCGCGAGCGGCCCCGGCGTCACGGCCGGCGGGCTCGACAGCACCGCCGCGACGCGCCGCGCCGACGCGCGGCCCTGCGCGAACACGCCGTTCACCCACGCCAAGGTGGTCAGCGGGGTCAGCAGGTACTGGGCGAGCCCGGCCGTCGAGACCAGCGCGCCGATGGTGATGTGCCCGCCGGCCGCCAGCCGTCCGCCGGCGAGGGCGATGACGGCGAGGAACACGCCGTTGAGCGCGATCGTCAGGCCGTGGTAGGAGGCCTCGGCCCGCGCCGACCGTACGGTGGCCCGCAACGACTCCCGGCTGGTGCGCCGGTAACGGTCGAGCGCGTGCCGCTCGGCGCCGAGGCCCTTGAGCACCCGGAGCCCCGAGACGAGATCGGCGGCCACCCCCGACGCCCGCGCGGCGTGCTCCTGCTCGGTCTCGCTGCGGTGTTCGAGCGGCCTGCCGAGCACGTGCGACAGCCAGAGCAGCGGAGGCGCGCCGACCAGGACCAGCAGGCCGAGCGGCAGCGAGATCATCAGCAGCAGCACCGCGGTCAGCGCGAGCCCGCCGCCGGCGGCGACCGCGGCGGGCACCATCGCGGCGACCGCGCCGACGCGCGCCGCGTCCCCGGCGGCGATGCTCACCAGGGCGCCCGGCAGGCGTCCGGCCTCGGCGCCGCCCCGGTGGTCGAGCACCCGCCGGGTCAGCGCGAGCCGCAGTTCGTGCGCGGCCTGCTGCGACGAGCGCTGGGCGGCCCGGTCGCCGAACCGGTAGCTGAAGCTGAGCGTCAGGTACACCGCGCCGAGAACGCCGAGCCACAGCGCCAGACCGCCGGGCCCGCCGTCGACCGCCTGGTCGATCACCACGCCGATCAGGAACGGCACGAGTGCCTCGCCCGCCTGGTGGCCCGTGATCAGCGCCGAGCCGAGCAGAACCTGCCGGCGCTGTCCGCCGATGGCCCGCGCCAGTACGGAGTGCCCGGTGGGGGTCGTGACCTCCCTCCGGATCCGCGGACGCCTCATCCGCGTCCGCCGATTTCACGGCCGTCGATCACGACCCGCATGGGCGCCTTCCTCCGCAGCATGTCGGCAAATTATTTAGGTAAGCCTTGCCTTTATTAGGTTCACCTAAATTACCTTCCGGCCCGCCCCGGGCGAAAGGCGGCCACCCCCGAGCCGGTTCGGAAACGGCGGCACGCGTAGCGTGAAATCGAGGGCGCGCGCCCAAGGTAGGGGGAGCCTCATCGAGCGGGGGATGTCATGGGGAACGTGTTCGAGGTACTGCGCAAGGATCATGAAGAGGTCAAGCGGGCCCTGGCCGAGCTCGAGCGCGGTCCGACCGCCGCGTCCGGTGCCGACGCCGACCAGCTGACGCTGCGGGAGAAGCTGGTCGAGGAGCTGACCATCGAGGAGTCCAAGCACGAGGCGGTCGAGGAGGAGTACTTCTGGCCGGCCGTACGGGAACACCTCGACGACGGCGACGCTCTGGCCGACCACGCGATCGAGCAGGAACAGGCGGCCAAGTTCATCCTCAACGACCTGATCGGCATGAAGACCGACGACCCCAAGTTCGAGGAGCTGGTGGGGCGGTTCATCGCCGACGGGCGCGAGCACATCGCCTACGAGGAGGACAACGTCTGGCCGCAGATGGAGAAGACGCTCAGCGCCGAGGAGGCGGAGGAGCTCGGCCACAAGGTCGAGGAGGGCAAGAAGATCGCTCCGACCCGGCCGCACCCGCACACGCCGCCGAAGCCCGGCATCCTCAAGGCCGCCGGACCGGCGGTCGCGGCGGCCGACCGGGCCCGCGACGCGGCCACCGGACGCGGACAGGACTGAGCCGGCGCGTCACTTCCGGCGGCGAGCGGATCACCGCCGGAAGCGACAGCCGCCGGTACGCATGCCGCCGGGCGGGGGCGTCAGGAGCGTGCCTTGGCGGTGGCGCGGTCGTTGGCCTTCCGCAGGGCCTTGACGAGCTCGTTCTTGCTCATCTGCGAGCGGCCGGGGATGTCCATCTCCTTGGCCAGGTCGTACAGGTGCTGCTTGGAGGCGTTGGCGTCGACGCCGCCCGCCGACGGGCGTGAGGTGTCGCGGCCTCCCTTGGACTGCTCGTCCGACGGGCCCTTCGCGCCCTTGTCCTTGGGCTCCCAGTGATCGCCGACCTTCTCGTGGGTGTGCTTGAGCGCGCCGTAGGCCACGCGGTGCGCCCGCTGCCCTTCGCCGTACTCCTGGACCGCCGCGTCGTGGGCCTTGGCGAACGTGCGCTGGGCCTTGGCGTCGGAACGCTTGATCGTGTCGGGCAGCTCGCTCTGTTTGGCCTTGCCCTTCTTGGTGGTCTTCGGCATTTCTCCTCTCCCCTCCCGATGAAGGCGGATCCCTGTCACCGCAAGACCTACCCCGCACGCGGCCGCCACACATGGTCGCCGAGCCGGGGTGTCGCGGTGGCTGTTTACGGTGCGGCGGCCGGGTAGGGCGGCACGACCACGACCCCGAGACGCTGAGGAGACGCACATGCCGGCCGACGGCCGTACGGACAAGGATCGGCAGCTGGACGCCGACCGGGCCGCCCCGGAGGAGACGGTTCTGACCACCGACCAGGGCGTCGCCGTCGGCGACACCGACAACTCGCTGCGGCCCGGCGAGCGCGGCCCGACGCTGATGGAGGACGTCCACTTCCGCGAAAAGCTCACGCACTTCGACCACGAGCGGATCCCCGAACGCGTCGTGCACGCCCGCGGCGCCGGCGCCTACGGCTACTTCGAGGCCTACGGCGACGCGCCGGCCGGGGTGACGGCCGCGGAGTTCCTCACCGACCCGGGCCTGCGGACCCCGGTGTTCGTGCGGTTCTCCACCGTCGCCGGGTCGCGCGGGTCGGCCGACACCGTGCGGGACGTCCGCGGCTTCGCGACCAAGTTCTACACGCGGCCGGCACGCACTCGCTGGTGTGGGACGAGACCCAGAAGGTCGCGGGCAAGGACCCGGACTTCAACCGCCGTGACCTGTGGGAGGCGATCAACGACGGTGACTTCCCCGAGTGGGAGCTCGGCGTGCAACTCGTCGCCGAGGCCGACGAGCACGCCTTCGACTTCGACCTGCTCGACCCGACCAAGATCATCCCGGAGGAGGAGGTCCCGGTACGGCCGGTCGGCCGCATGGTCCTGGACCGCAACCCCGACGACTTCTTCGCCGAGACCGAGCAGGTCGCCTTCCACACCGCGAACGTCGTGCCCGGGATCGACCTCAGCAACGACCCGTTGCTGCAGGCCCGGCTGTTCTCCTACCTCGACACCCAGCTGATCCGCCTCGGCGGGCCCAACTTCACCCAGCTGCCGGTCAACCGCCCGCTGAGCGAGGTGAGCAACCACCACCGCGACGGCTACCACCAGACGACGGTGCACCGGGGGCAGGCCGCGTACCACCCCAACTCCCTCGGCGGCGGGTGCCCGGCCATCGCGGGCGACGGTTACACGCACTACCAAGAACGCGTCGACGGCAACAAGATCCGCAAGCGCAGCGAGAGCTTCGCCGACCACTACTCCCAGGCCACGCTGTTCTGGAACAGCATGGCGGACTGGGAGAAGGAGCACATCGTCGCGGCGTTCCGGTTCGAACTCGGCAAGGTCGAGCCCATGCACGTCCGCGAGGGCGTGGTACGGAACCTGGCCAACGTCCACCCCGACCTGGCCACCAGGGTCGCCGAGGGCATCGGCGCCGAACCGCCGGCGCCGCCCGCCACCCCGCCCGGCCACCGCCGCTCTCCGGCGCTCAGCCAGGCGAACAGCCCCACCGACACGGTCGCCACCCGCAAGATCGCGATCCTGGCCGCCGACGGTGTGGACGGCGACCACGTACGGGCGGCCACGGCGGCCCTGACCGAGGCGGGAGCGAACTGCGAGGTCCTCGCCGCCGCCGACGGATCGCTCAGCGCGGGCTCCGGGAACGACGTCACGGTCACCCGGGCCCTGACCACCGTCGCCTCCGTCCTGTACGAAGCGGTGCTGGTGCCCGGCGGTGCCCGTTCGGTCCAGACGCTGGCGGGCGACGGCGACGCGGTGCACTTCGTCAGCGAGGCCTTCAAGCACGGCAAGGCGATCGGCGCGCTCGGCGACGGCGTCTCGCTGCTGGAGGTCGCCCGGGTCACCTCCGTACGGCGCGGCGACCGGGAGACCGTCACCGACCAGGGCGTGGTGACCGGCGGTACGGCGAACGGCGACTTCACCGAGGCGTTCGTCACGGCCGTGGCGGCCCACCGCCACCCCGAACGCGACCTGAGCGCCGTTCCCGCCTGACGCCGGACGCGGGGTCCGTCCCGGAGCGGGACGCCGGGACGACCCCGGCGCCGAGCGAGCCGGAGCCCGTCGAGGAAGATCCGCGACGGGCTCCGGCTCGACGCGGGCGCTCAGGACTTGCCGAACAGCTCCTGGGCCTTGGTCTTCAGCCCCTTCCTGACCACGCCGGTGGAGTCGGGGTCGCCCTTGATGATGGCCTCGGCGGCGTCCTTCATCTGCTCGAACTCCGCGTGCGGCGGGATCGGCGGGATGTCGGGGTCGCAGTGGACGTCGAGGAGGACCGGCCGGTCGGCGGCCAGGGCCCGGTCCCAGGCGGACCCGATGGCCTCGGGCTTGTCCACCTCGATGCCCTCCAGGCCGATCGAGCGTGCGAACGCGGCGTAGGACATGTCGGGCAGGTTCTGGGACTCCTCGAACTTCGGCGCGCCGTTCATCGCGCGCAGCTCCCAGGTGACCTGGTTCAGGTCGTTGTTGTGCAGCACGGCGATGACGAGCCGCGGGTCGGACCAGTCGGAGCAGTAGCGCTTGATGGTGAGAAGCTCGGCCAGGCCGTTCATCTGCATGGCGCCGTCGCCGACGAACGCGATGGCGGGCCGGTCGGGATGGGCGAACTTCGCCCCGATCGCGTACGGCACGCCCGGCCCCATCGTCGCCAGGGTCCCCGACAGCGAGCCGCGGATGCCGGCGCGGATCTTCAGGTCGCGGGCGTACCAGTTCGCGGCCGAGCCGGAGTCGGCGGTGACGATGGCGTTGTCGGGGATCCGGGAGTTCAGCTCCCAGAACAGCAGCATCGGGTTGATGGGGTCGGCCTCGACGTGGGCCTGCCGCTCGACCGTGCCCCACCAGCGCGCGACGTTGTCCTCGACGGTCTCGCGCCAGGAGCGCTTCTTCTTGCGTTCGAGCCGCGGGATGAGCGCGCGCAGGGTCTCGGCCGCGTCGCCGACGAGGTTGACCTCGGTCGGGTAGCGCATCCCGATCATCCGGCCGTCGATGTCGATCTGGATCGCCCGGGCGTCGCCGAACTCCGGCAGGAACTGGCTGTACGGGAAGTTGGACCCGACGATGAGCAGCGTGTCGCAGTCGCGCATGAGCTCATAGGAGGGCCGGGTGCCGAGCAGGCCGATGGCTCCGGTGACGTAGGGCAGGTCGTCGGGCAGCACGTCCTTGCCGAGGAGCGCCTTGGCGATCCCGGCGCCGGTCAGCTCGGCGATCTCCATGACCTCCGCCGCGGCGGACCGGGCGCCCTGGCCGGCGAGGATCGCCACCTTCGAACCCTCGTTCAGGATCTCGGCGGCGCGCGCGACCTCGGCATCGGGGGCACGGGTCACCGAGGGCGTGTAGCCGGGCGTGGACGACGGCACGTTCTTGAACGCGTGCGACGGCCCCTCGTAGGGCTCTTCCTGCAGGTCGGCCGGAATGATCACGGCGGTGGGCGAGTGGTCGGCGAGAGCGATCCGCATGGCCCGGTCGATCAGGTTGGGCAGCTGCGCCGGGACGGTCGCCATCTGCACGTACGAGCTCGCGACGTCCTTGAACAGGCTCAGCAGGTCGACCTCCTGCTGGTAGTTGCCGCCCATCGCGCTGCGGGCGGTCTGCCCCACGATCGCCACCACCGGGACGTGGTCGAGCTTGGCGTCGTAGAGGCCGTTCAGCAGGTGGATCGCGCCGGGCCCGCTGGTGGCCATGCAGACGCCCGGTTTCCCGGTGAACTTCGCGTAACCGACCGCCTGGAAGGCGGCCATCTCCTCGTGCCGGGCCTGGACGAGCCGTGGATGATCGTCGGCCCGGCCGAGTGCCGCGATGATTCCGTTGATGCCGTCGCCCGGGTAGCCGAAAATGTGCTTCACGTCCCACTCGCGCAGGCGTTCGAGCAGGTAATCGCCGACAGTGGGCGCCATGATCAATCCTTCCGAGGTGGCGAATGCTCCTGACGATCCGCTTCCCGGAGAGCGCGATTGAAACCTGATACGCGGGTAACCGAAGTCATATGTCCGAGACACTTCTCCGCGATCTTGCGGCACGCGTCGACGGCGAGGTGCGGTTCGACGCCGGGTCGCGCGCCGACTACGCCCATGACGCATCCAACTACCGGCAGGTGCCGATCGGCGTGGTGGTCCCCCGGAACGTCGAGGCGGCCGTGGAGGCCGTCGCGGTGTGCCGGGAGCATGATGTGCCGGTCTTCTCGCGGGGCGGGGGCACGAGCCTGGCGGGACAGTGCTGCAACAGCGGCGTGGTGATCGACTGGTCCAAGTACTGCCGTCGCCTGGTGTCGGCGGACCCCGACCGGCGGCGGGCGGTCGTCGAACCGGGTGCCTGCCTGGACGATCTCAACGCCGAGCTGTCGAAGTATCACCTGATGGTGGGCCCCAAACCGTCGACGCACGACACGTGCACGATCGGCGGGATGATCGGCAACAACTCCTGCGGAGCCTCGGCCCAGGCGTACGGGAAGATGGCCGACTCGGTGATCCGCATGGAGGTGCTGACCTACGACGGCACGCGGATGTGGGTCGGGCGGACCAGCAAGGAGGAGTACGAGCGGATCCTCGCCGAAGGAGGGCGGCGAGCGGAGATCTACCGGGCGCTGCACGAGCTGGCGGAGGAGAACCTCGCGCTGATCCGTACCCGCTATCCGGACATCCCGCGCCGGGTCTCGGGCTACAACCTCGACGCGCTGCTGCCCGAGAACGGCTTCAACCTCGCCCGGGCCCTCGTCGGCAGCGAGTCCACGCTGGTGACCGTCCTGCAGGCGGAGATCTCGCTGGTGCCGGTGCCGCCGTACCAGTCCCTCGTCGTCCTGGGGTACGACGACATCGCCGCCGCCGGCGACGCCGTACCGACCGTCGCCCGGCACGAGCCGCTGGCCCTGGAGGGGATCGACGAGACGCTCATCGACCTGGCCCGCGTCGAGCACGTGGCGAAGCAGGGCGTGCTGGACGAGCTGCCCGAGGGGTCGGGGTGGCTGATGGTCCGGTTCGGCGGCGACACGCGGGAGGAGGCCGACGAGCGCGCCGACCGGTTGCTGTCCGACATCCACCGTTCCGAGCACGGCCCGGGCGTGTCCTACCTGGACGACCCGGACGAGGAAGAACGGCTGTGGAAGGTCCGCGAGGCCGGCCTGGGCGCGACCGCGTACCCTCCCAGCGGGCCGGACACGCACGAGGGCTGGGAGGACGCGGCGGTGCCGCCCGACCGGCTGGGGGACTACCTGCGCGACTTCCGCGCCCTGCTGGAGGAGTTCGGCTACGGGTCGGCGTCGCTGTACGGGCACTTCGGGCAGGGGTGCGTGCACACGCGGATCGCCTTCGACCTGGAGGACCCCGACGGGGCCGAGACGTACCGCCGGTTCGTCGAGCGCGCCGCGCGCCTCGTCGCCTCCTACGGCGGGTCGCTGTCCGGCGAGCACGGGGACGGCCAGTCCCGCGGCGAGCTGCTGCCGATCATGTTCGGCGACGAGATCATCCGGCTGTTCGGCCGGTACAAGAGGATCTTCGATCCGGGCAACCGGATGAACCCCGGAAAGGTCGCCTCGCCCGAGGAGACCGAGCACCCGGCGGGCACGCCGGGGGTCTTCCGGCTGGATGAGAACCTCGACCACCTCGGCTACCACCCCGCCGAGCCGCGGACCTACTTCCACTATCCCGAAGACCACGGCCGGTTCACGCACGCGGCGGCGCGATGCGTGGGCATCGGCAAGTGCCGCGCCTCCTCCGGCGGCGTCATGTGCCCGAGCTACCGGGTCACCCGCGAGGAGAAGCACGCCACGCGGGGGCGCGCCCGGCTGCTCATGGAGATGATGCGCGGCATGCGCGGCGGCGGCGAGGACGCCGTCATCACCGACGGCTGGCGGTCCAAGGACGTCCACGAGGCCCTCGACCTGTGCCTCGCCTGCAAGGGATGCCGCGGCGACTGCCCGGTCAACGTCGACATGGCGACCTACAAGGCCGAGTTCCTGGCCCACCACTACCGCCGGCGGCCCCGCCCGCTGTCGCACTACTCGATGGGCTGGCTCCCGCTGTGGGCACGGCTGGCCTCCGCCGCGCCGGGCGCGGTCAACGCCCTGACGCACGCGCCGGGGCTCGACCGGGTGGTCAAACGCGCCGGCGGCGTCGACCGGCGCCGGGAGCTTCCCCGGTTCGCCCGCGAACGCCTGACCGACTGGTTCAAGCGGCGCGGAGGTCCGCAGGCGGACGGGCCGTCGGTCGTCCTGTGGCCGGACTCCTTCACCAACAACTTCCACCCCGCGATCGGCCAGGCGGCCGTCCGGGTGCTGGAGGCGGCCGGGTTCCGGGTCGAGATGCCGCCCGTCCCGCTGTGCTGCGGGCTCACCTGGATCTCCACCGGGCAGCTCGCCACGGCCGAACGGGTGCTGCGCCGAACCGTCGACGCCCTGGCGCCCCGGCTGCGCGCCGGCACCCCGGTGATCGCCCTCGAACCCAGCTGCGGCGCGGTGTTCCGCTCGGACGCCCCGGAGCTGATGTCCGGCGATCCGGACGTCGAGCGCCTCTCGAAGCAGACCCACTCCCTGGCCGAGTTCCTCCTGGACCGGGCGCCGCAGGCGATCACCGCGCCCCCGCCGGGCACGGGCCGTACCGCCATCGCCCAGACGCACTGCCACCAGCACGCCATCTGGGGGTTCGAGGCCGACACCGAGGTGCTCCAGCGCGTCGGCGTCCAGGCGGACGTGCTGGACGAGGGCTGCTGCGGCCTGGCCGGCAACTTCGGCTTCGAACGCGGCCACTACGACGTCTCCGTCGGCGCCGCCGAGCTGGGGCTGTGGCCGGCGGTACGTGACGCCGACCCGGGCACCACCGTGCTCGCCGACGGCTTCTCCTGCCGCACCCAGATCGAGGCCGGTACGGAGGCGAAGCCGAAACACCTCGCCGAGTTGCTCGCGGAACTGCTGTGCCCGGAGCAGACCGGCGAACGCGACACGGCGGTCACGACACCGACGGAGGTCTCGTGACCGAGCGATGCGCGGGAAGCGGGCGACGAGGCGTCATGATCGCGACGCCGGCGGGGGAGGTGCCATGATCGAGCTCTCCACCGCCGCCTACACGATCCCGACGGACGCCCCCGAGGCGGACGGCACGCTGCAGTGGGACTCGACCACTCTCGTCCTGGTCGAGGCGAGCGCCGAGGGCGTCACCGGGATCGGCTGGACGTACGGGCCCGCGACCGTCGCGCAGGTGGTCACCAAGCTGCTCGCCCCCGAGGTCGCCGGGAGCGGCGTGCTGAACCCGCCCGCCGCGCACGAGGCCATGTGCCGCACGGTCCGCAACGCGGGCCGCCCCGGCCTGTGCTCCATGGCGATCTCGGCCGTCGACTGCGCCCTGTGGGACCTGAAGGCCCGCCGCCTCGGCCTGCCGCTGCACCACCTGCTCGGCGCCGTCCGCGAGGAGGTGCCCGTGTACGGCTCCGGCGGCTTCACCACCTACGACGACGCACGGATGCGCGAACAGCTCGAGCACTGGGCCGGCGAGCAGCGCATCCCCCGCGTCAAGATCAAGATAGGGGAGGCGTGGGGGAGCCGCGAGGCCCGCGACGTCGAACGCCTGCGCCGCGCGCAGAAGATCATCGGTCCGGACACGGAGCTGTTCGCCGACGCCAACGGGGCCTACAGCGCCAAACAGGCGGTCCGGGTCGCCCGGGCCGCCGACATCCGGTGGTTCGAGGAGCCGGTCTCCTCCGACGACCTGGCCGGGCTCGCGACCGTACGCGACGCTGTGCCGTGCGAGGTGGCGGCCGGGGAGTACGGCTATGACCTGCCCTACTTCGTCCGGCTCCTGCCCGTCATCGACTGCCCGCAGGCCGACGTGACGCGGATCGGCGGGATCACCGAGTTCCTCCGCGCCGCCGGGCTCGCCCGAGCCCACGGCAGGGACCTGTCCGCCCACTGCGCCCCGCACCTGCACGCCGCCGCGATGGCCGCCATCCCCAACGCCCGCCACATCGAGTGGTTCCACGACCACGTGCGCATCGAGTCGATGCTCTTCGACGGAGCCCTCGACCCGGCGGGCGGCACCGTACGCCCGCGAGACGACGCCCCCGGCCTGGGCCTGGAGTTCAAACGCCCGGACGCCGAGCCCTACCGGGTCGCCTGAACGCGCTGGTGCGCAGGGGCCGCAGCGCGTGCCGGCCGGCTCGCGATCAGTCGCCTGTGATCGGTATCTCGGCGAACAGCGCCGTCCCGCCGTCCGCCGGGCTGCTGATCTCGAACCTGCCGCCGATGGCCTCGACACGGTCTCTGATGCTGAGGAGTCCCGACCCGCGGGCGGCGTCGGCCCCTCCCGTGCCGTCGTCGCGGATCGACAGCCGGATGGCGCCGTCCCGGACCGTCAGCTCGACGTGGGCGACGGACGCGTCGGCGTGCTTGGCCACGTTCGTCAACGCCTCCGACACGACGTGGTAGGCGGTCACCTCGCTCCGTTCGGCGACCCGGCCGGCGTGGATGTTCAACTCCACCGGCACCGGGGAGCAGCGGGCGAGCGCCCTGATCGCCGGTTCGAGACCCTGCCTGGACAGCAGTGCCGGATGAAGGCCCCGGGCGAGTCCCCGCAGGTCCTCCAGCACCTCGTCCAGGGCACGCGCCGTGTGGCGCAGCATTCTTCGCACGTCGCCCGGGCGGTCCGGCGGTGTGGCCGTCGCGGCGCGCAGCTCGAGCAGGAGCGCGACCAGGTGTTGCTGGACCCCCTCGTGAAGATCCCGTTCGATCAGCCGCCGGGTGGCGTCGGCCGCCGCGATCACCCGGGCCCGTGAGGCCTCCAGCTCCGCGCGGCTCTCGGCGTTCATGATGGCGGTGACCAGCAGGTCGATGAAGTCGCCCAAACGCTTCTCGATGTCATCGGGCAGCGGCTCCGACGGCGAGACGACGATCACCGCGCCCCACAGCCGCCCACCGACGGTGACGGGACAGCCGACGGCGGAGGCGGTCTGCGTCCGCAGCGAGGCGCGGAACTCGCCGGCGAGCGCCGGGACGCGGACGGGCTCCACCCGTCCCGTCTCGCCCGTCCGTGCCACGAGTTCCGCGGCACTGTCCGGCTCCAGCGGCCAGCGGCCTTTCGGCGGTGTCGCGATGGGCGCACTCCGGTCCCAGATGCCGACATTGGAGGCGGCGGTCCCGTCCGGTTCGTACCGGATCACCGCGGCGTGGGGCGCCTCCAGGAGCCGTCCCACCTCGCGGGCGACCGCGCCGAACACCTGCTCCGGCGGGGCCTCCTGGGCGACGAGCGTGGCCAGGCGCCGCAGCGCGACCTGCTGGTTCGCGGCCCGCTCCCGTTCCCGCGCCGCCCGTAGCGTGATCTCAAGGGACGGCACCACCCGCTCCCGGAGGCGCCGCAGCGTCGACCTCGGCAGACCGGCGGGGACGATGAGCGAGGCCGCCGGGACGCCACGGTCGTGCAGCGGGAACGCCACGCGCCGGCCGTCACCGGAGACGGCGCCGCGCTCGATCGCCGCGTACGGGAGGCCGAGAGCGTCCGAGAGGAGGCGCGCCGCCGCCGGTTCCGCGGTCTTGAGATCCGGCGTCTGCAGGAGGACGCGCGCCAGCTCGGCGGCCAGGTCGGCCTCCCCGCGAGCGTCGATCTCGAGCGCCAGCGACCGGGCCAGCCTGGAGATCGAACCGGCCAGCACCGTGACCGCGAAGAAGATCGCGAGCACCGTCCAGTCCTCGGCCTTGTTCAGGGTCAGGCTCCCCAGCGGCGGCGTGAGGAAGTAGTCCAGAGCCAGGGTGCTGATGGCGGCGGTCACCAGCCCGAGCCACAGGCCCCAGATGGCCGCCACCGCGACGATGCCCAGCAGATACACGACTTCCAGCGACCGTGCGGGCGTGATCTGGCTGAGCAGCCGGGCGAGGAACGTCTCGGCGGCGACGCACGCGAGCGCGACCACGATCCCCAGCAGCAGGGGAGGGCGGCGGCTCCAGCGGCCCACGATCGCGGCCGTGCCCGAGCGCATAACTCAATGTACTCACCGTCCCGCGATTCGCTCGTCCAGCGGGTACGGCGGCGCCGGAAGGGTCTTTCTCAGGAGGTACGGATCTTGACGTAGCGCCCGGCCACGTGCAGGTCCTGCTCGATGCGCGCCGCCGTGTCGCGCAGGGGCGGGAGGACGGACTCGCGGGCCTGCCCGGCCGTGAGCCGGCCCGCGTGCATCGAGACGTTGATGGCGGCGACGACCCGGCCGGCGCGGTCGCGGACCGGGACGGCGATGGACCGCAGCCCCTCCTCCAGCTCCTCTTCCACCAGGGCGTAACCGTCACGCTCGGTCCGGCCGAGGATCGCGTCGAGCCGCCCGGCCGAGGTGACGGTACGGGGGGTGAGCGGCCTGAGGTCCGCCCGCCGCAGGAACTCCCCGCGCTCGTGCGCCGGCAGTCCGGCGAGCAGCACACGTCCCATCGACGTCGCGTGCGCGGGGAACCTGGTCCCCAGCGTGATGTCGACGCTCATGATGCGGACGGTGGGGACGCGGGCCACGTACTGGATGTCCTCGCCCACGAGAACCGCCATGGACGCCGAGTCGTTCACCCTCGCGACCAGGGAGGCCAGGTGCGGCTGGGCGATCTCCGGCAACGTCAGGGCCGCCAGGCGGGCGAAGCCCAGGTCCAGCACGCGCGGTGTCAGCCGGAACAGCCCGTCTTCGCAGGCCACGTAGCCGAGGTGTGTCAGCGTGATCAGCGAGCGCCGTACGGTGGCGCGGGCCAGGCCGGTGGCCTCGGCGACGGCGGTGAGCGGCAGCGCGGCCCGCGGCTCGCCGAGCGCGGTGATGACGCTGAGGCCGCGGGCGAAGGACTCCACGAACTCCGCGCCCAGCTCCTGCTTTGACGAGCGCACCCGCGGCGCGGCCGGCGCGCGTTGGGCCGGAGCGTTCGCGGCCGGCGGGACGGGGGCCGCCAGCGCCCCCTCCATCGCCACGACGGCCTCGCGAAGCCGGGGCAGCACCGCCTCCCGCAGCGATCCGGCGCTGTGCCGGCTGGTGTGGCTGACCACGCTCACGGCGCACGCCTGCCCGGCCGTACGGTCGCGCACCGGCATCGCGAGGGCGACCAGTTCCGGTTCGAGCAGCCGATCGTCCAGCGCCCAGCCGTCCCGGCGCGCGCGGGCGATCCGCTCCTCGAAGGACTCGGCGGCCTTTCCCACCCCGCCGGGCACGTCCGCGAAGCCGCCCTCCTCGCGCCGCCGCCACTCGTCGTCGGACCACTCGGCGGCGAACAGCGTTCCTCCCACGCCGCACTCCGCGGGCAGGAGATCGCCGACGCGGAACGCCACCGACAGCGCGCGCCGCCGCGAGGCCTGATGGACGAAACGCACGCCGTCCCGGTCCGGAACGGTGATCCAGACCGGCTCGTCCAGGTCGCCGGCGAGCCGCTCGGCGACCGCTCCGAGGAGATCGGGGAGTCCGCAGGCCGCCAGGTAGGAGTTGCCGAGTTCCATCAGCCGGGGCGCGAGCACCGTGTCCCGGCCCTCCGGCCGTACGTAGCCGAGACGCGCGAGGGTGCTGAGGCTCCGGTCGACCGTGGAGCGCGCCAGCCCCGTCGCACGCACGAGCCCGCTGGCGCTCCCGCGCCCGCCCGCCGCGGCCAGTTCGCGCAGCACGGACAGCCCCCGGATCAGCGGCCCGACCGCCTCCCGCGGGCGTGCCACCTCCTTGGTCATGTGCGTCATCCGCTCTCCCCAGCGCGCAGGCCCTCGCCGAAACCGTACCGGCAGGGGCGCGACAGTCCGGAGTCCTCGCCCGCGGAGCCCTCGCTACCGCCCGGTGGACAGCTCGATCACGACCGGTGTCCCGTCCGCGTACCACTTCTCGTGCATCGCACGGATCTTCTCGTCGGACGGAGCGCCGGTGCGGTGCATGCGGTACTCGAGACGGTCGAAGGGATTCACCGTGCCCGAATAGATCCGCCGGCCCTCCTCGATCACGGCCGGATCGGTGATCTCATGGGCCAGGCCGTCGAGGCTCCCTCCCCTGATGCGGAGCCTCACCCGCGGATTCGCCTTCGCGTTGAGAAACCACGCCGCGCCCGACCCGGTCAGCGAGACCAGATAGGCCTTGTCACCGTTCCGGATCGCCCGCACGCACGTGCGCCGTTTCTTTCCGGTCTTGCGGCCGACGGTGGTGAGCACGCCGAAACCGCGCGGGGGAGCGATCCTGAACCAGGGCACCTGAAAGGCGTTGAGGACGCGGGCTCCGGCGAGCGTCGTCGTCAGCGGGTTGCGCCGGTGACCCTCGAGGTAGGCCTGAAACTGCTCATTCGGCGGGCGCCGGGCCGCCGCGTCCTCGCTGTGATCACCCATAACGGCCTCACCGCGCTCTGTCCGGTCGACGATGACGAGTGACGAGCGTAACCCGCTCAACGCGCGGCCCGCTCCAGCCGGGAGGCGAGTTCTTCGCAGCGGTCACGGAATTCGGCCGGTTCCTCGATGCGGAAGTCCGCTCCGATGGGGAGGAGGTTGAGGGCCAACCACTCGAAGGAGTCGACCCAGACGGTGACCCGGCTCCGGTCCCCGGGCAGCGGCACGACGTCGAAGTCCTGGAATCTCAGCGCGTCGCCGACCACGGCGGGCGGGGCGTCGATGACGACCACGGCCTGGTGACGGCCCGCGGACACCTCCTCGCGGAGATACGCGGCAGCGGACCGCGCCGGCAGCGGCCGGGGCGTGAACGGCGTTCCGGTGGCCGAGATCCCGCTGATGCGGTCGAGCCGGAACGTACGCCAATCGGCGCGGCCGAGGTCCCAGGCGAGCAGGTACCAGCGCAGGTGGAAATGGACCTGGCGGTACGGCTCGACCCGGCGTGTGGTCGTGCCGCCGGTCCGGCTCGTGTACGCGAAGGTGACGAGTTCGTGCCGGGCCGAGGCGGACCCGAGGATCGCCAGCACGTCGGCCTCGACCTCGGGCGCCGGCTGGGGAGCGGCTTCGACGGTCGCCCGGAAGGCGGTGACACGCGGCCGGAGGCGTTTCGGCAGGAACTGGTCGATCTTTCCGTACGCGCGGTCGGCGGCGGTTCCGATGCCGCCTCGCGAGTCGGCGACGGGATCGGCAGCCGTGGTGGAGCCGAGCAGCGCGAGTCCGGCGAGCGTCGCGACCACTTCGTCGTCGTCGAGCATGAGCGGCGGAAGCGTCCGGCCCGCCGACAACTGGTAGAAGCCGCTGGGACCGGGTCGGGTGGTGACCGGATAGCCGTACTCGCGGAGCCGCTCGACGTCGCGGCGCAACGTTCGCGGGCTGATGTCCAGGCGCGCGGCGAGTTCTTCACCACTGAACCGCCGGCCCGTCTGCAGGTGGGCCAGGAGCTGGAGGGTGCGGTGCGTCATGTCGAGCACGACCCCACTCTATTGCGGTCATAGTCTGACCGCGTCTGCTCCTACGGTGGCGACGTGGCCGTTTTCCAGCAGACGCAGCGCGTGATCCGTATCCGTGGTGCGCGAACCAACAATCTGAGGTCCGTGAGCCTCGATGTGCCGCGCGGCGCACTGGTGGTGTTCGCCGGTGTCTCGGGGTCGGGCAAGTCGTCGCTCGTGTTCGACACCATCGCGGCCGAGGCCGGCCACCAGCTGAACGAGACCTATCCGCCGTTCGTCCGCAACCGCCTGCCCCGGTGGAGCCGCCCGGAGGTGGACCTGATCGACGGGCTCTCGCCGGTGGTGGTCATCGACCAGAGACGCTTGGGCGGCAACGCGCGTTCGACGGTCGGAACGATCACCGACGCCTACACCTACCTGCGGTTGATCTTCTCCCGGGTGAGTGAGCCGCACGTGGGGGAGTCGAACCACTTCTCGTTCAACGACCCCGCCGGTATGTGCCCCGTCTGCGCGGGCCTCGGCGAGACGCTCACCCCCGACGCGGAGCGCATGCTCGATCCGGACAGGTCGCTCGACCACGGCGCGATCCTGCTGCCGGGGTTCGACATCGGCCAGTACCGGTACCGGCGGTACGCCGAGATCGGCTCCTTCGACCCGTCGAAGCCGCTGCGGGAGTGGACCGCCGGCGAGCGCCAGGCCCTGCTGTACGGCGGCGACGCGGCGGCCCGGCTCACGCCCCGGCCGCCGAAGGACTACGAGGGCCTGGTCGAGGTCTTCGAACGGATCTATCTGCGCACGGCGGACAGCCTTTCGGAGCGCAAACAGGCCGTGCTCGACCGGTTCACCCGGTCGGAGACCTGCCCGGACTGCCACGGCGAACGGCTGAACGCCGCGGCTCGTACGGCGCGTGTGCTCGGCCGGACCATCACCGAGATGAGCCGGCTGGAGATCGGCGAGCTGGCCGACGTCATCGCCGGGATACGGGAACCGAACGTCGCCCCGGTCGTCGAGGCGCTCGGCGAGAAGCTCGCGGCGTTGACCGCGATCGGGCTGGGATACCTGTCGCTCGCCCGGCCGACGACCACGCTGTCCGGCGGAGAGTCCCAGCGCATCAAGACGGTGCGGCACCTCGGCAGCAGCCTCACCGAGATGCTGTACGTCTTCGACGAGCCGACCGTGGGCCTGCACCCGCACGACGTCCGGTCCATGACCGGCCTGCTGAAGCTGCTGCGGGACAGGGGGAACACCGTGCTCGTCGTCGAGCACGACCCCGACGTCATGCGTGTCGCCGACCGGATCGTGGAGATCGGTCCGGGTGCCGGCGCCGATGGCGGGCGCGTCGTGTTCGAGGGTGGGTTCGGCGATCTGCCGGCCGCGGGCACCCCGACCGGGCGCGGGCTGCGCGGGTCTCCGGCTCCGCGGCGACCGCGCGAGGCGACCGGGAGGCTGCGGGTCGAGAAGGCCGGACGCAACAACCTTCGGGACGTCAGCGTGGACATCCCGAAGGGCGTGCTGACGGTGATCACCGGTGTCGCCGGGTCGGGCAAGTCCAGCCTGGTCGCCGAGCTCGTGGACCGTCACCCGGCCACGGCCGTCGACCAGCGCCCGGTGACCACCAACCGTCGTTCGACCCTGCTCACCTACTCCGGTGTCGCGCCCGCGATCCGGAAGCTGTTCGCGCGGCGCAACGGGGTGAGCGCCGCCCTGTTCAGCGCCAACTCCGCCGGCGCCTGCCCGGCGTGCGACGGTGCGGGCGTCGTCCACACCGACCTGGCCTTCATGGACGGTCAGGAGGTCGTCTGCGAGGCGTGCGGGGGCAGACGGTTCACCGACGAGGTCCTCACCCACACGGTCGACGGCCTGACGATCGCGGACGTGGACGATCTCACCGTCGGCGAGGCGACCCGGCGGCTCCGCGATCCGGGGATCGCCGGCGCGCTGCGTCACGTCGCCGACGTCGGCCTCGGGTACGTCCGGCTCGGCCAGCCGCTGACGACGATGTCGGGTGGCGAATGCCAGCGTCTGAAGATCGCCAGAGAGCTCGCACGCCCGGACGAGCACGCCCTCTACGTTCTGGACGAACCGACGACCGGGCTGCACCTGTCCGACATCGACACCCTGCTGGACGTGCTCGGCGGGCTGGTCGACAAGGGCAACACGGTGGTCGTCATCGAACACCACCTGGAGGTCGTCCGCCGGGCCGACTGGGTGATCGACCTCGGCCCGGGACCCGGCCGGCGCGGTGGCCGGATCCTCTACGAGGGGATCCCCGAACGGCTCGCCCGATGCCGCGAGTCGGCGACCGGGAGGGCGCTGGCGGTCCGCCCGGGGTAGGGCGGCAGGTCGGCCCGGAGTCGCACACGGACGGCGACGAAGTCCACCCGCGGTGTGATGTGGGGCGGCGTCGCCGAATGCGATCATCCCCGAGCCCGGCATGCGCGGTGCGCTGCCGTTCCCCTCGACCACTGGAGAGCCGTTGAGATACCGATCCGTGCCCGCGACGGCCGTGGCCCTCGCCACCGTCCTGGCCACCGGGGCGTGCTCGTCCCCGACCGTGAACGCGGGCACCCGTGCCTCGGACGGCCAGGTCACGTCCGGTCACGTCACGTCGTCACTCGACTGGCGCGACTGCCACACGGCGAACACCGCGCCGCAGCTGGAGTGCGCCACCGTCACCGTCCCCCTGGACTGGTCCCACCCGGACGGGAAGAAGATCAGCCTTGCGGTGGACCGGCTGCGCGCGACCGATACGTCGCACCGGATCGGCTCGCTCCTGGTCAATCCCGGCGGCCCGGGTGGCTCGGGGACCGCGACGGTCGGTCAGGGCGGGATGTTCCTGGGCAGCGCCGACCTGAAACCGTTGCGCGAACGCTTCGACCTGGTCGGCCTCGACCCGCGCGGTGTCGGGGACAGCACGCCGGTCCGCTGCTCCACGCCGGTGTACGACCCGGCCGCGCCGACGTTCCCGGCGAACGAGGCACAGTACCGGCGGCTGGTCGCCAGTAGCCGCCGGCACGGGCTCGACTGCGCGAAGGCGACCGGCCCGCTGATCGGCCGGGTGGACACCGTCAGCGCGGCGCGCGACGTCGACGCGGTCCGCGCCGCGCTCGGTGAGTCGCGGATCACCTGGCTCGGCGTCTCGTACGGCACGGAGCTCGGCGCCGCGTACGCGCGCCTGTTCCCCGGCCGTGTGCGGGCGATGGTGCTGGACGGCGCCGTGGACCACACCCGCTCGGTGGCCCGCGACGCGATCGACGAGTCCACGGCGATCGAACGGGAGTTCCGCCGCTTCGCCGCCTGGTGCACCGCGACCGGCGACTGCGCCCTGCACGGCCGCGACGTCGTCAAGGACTTCGACGCGCTCGTCGCGCGCGCCGGACGCGGCGAGGTCGACGATCCCGCCCTGAAACGGTCCCTGTCCGCCGCCGAGGTCACCTCCGCGACGTACGCCTACCTGACGATGCGCTCGATGTGGCCGCAGCTCGGCACCGCGCTGGCCGCCGCCGAGAAGACGCCGTCCGACGCCTCCGCGCTGGGGCAGGCGCTCGTCGGCGCCGACCCCACCTACCCGGCCTACCGCGCGATCGGCTGCCAGGACTTCCCGCCGGACATCCACGGCTACGCCGACCTGCGGGCCCGCATGGCGGCCGTCCGCAAGGCGGCCCCGCACATGTGGCGGTACTCCGAATTCTGGGACTGGACCACCGGCTGTTCCGGCTGGCCGGTCAAGGCCGCCGACCCGCCGGCCCCCCAGCGGATCACCGGCGTCCCCACGGTCCTGGTGGTCGGCAACACCTACGACCCGTCGACCCCGTACGCATGGGCGCGGAGCCTCGCGCGCCAGATCAGCGGCAGCCGTCTCCTCACCTACGACGGTGACGGGCACACCGCCCTGTACCACTCCTCCTGCGCCCGTCACGACGAAGTGGACTATCTGCTCACCGGCCAGGCTCCCGCACCGGGGACCCGCTGCGACGCCGAATGAGACGGCGCGGCCGGCGGAGGTCGCCCGCTGACCTCCACCGGCCGTACCTCTGCGGCCGGGGAACCGGGCTCAGTCGCCGGAGCCGAAGGCGGCGTCGAACGCGGCGGCCGGGGGTTCGATCTCGGCGAGCCGCCGGACGTAGGCGAGGGCGTCGGGAGCGCCGGCCAGCCGGTCCATGCCGGCGTCCTCCCACTCGATGGAGATCGGCCCGTCGTAGCCGATGGCGTTCAGCGCGCGGAAGCAGTCCTCCCAGGGCACGTCGCCGCGGCCGGTGGAGATGAAGTCCCAGCCGCGGCGCAGGTCGGCCCAGGGCAGGTGGGACGACAGGCGGCCACGGCGGCCGTCGCCGGTGCGGACCTTGGCGTCCTTGCAGTCGACGTGCCGGATGCGGTCGGCGAAGTCGAGCAGGAAGTTCACCGGGTCCAGCTCCTGCCAGACGAAGTGCGACGGGTCCCAGTTCAGCCCGAACGCCTCCCGGTGCCCGATCGCCTCCAGCGTCCGCACGGTGGTCCAGTAGTCGTAGGCGATCTCGCTGGGATGCACCTCGTGCGCGAAGCCGACGCCGACCTCGTCGAACACGTCGAGGATCGGGTTCCAGCGGTCGGCGAAGTCGCGGTACCCGGCCTCGATCATCGACTCGGGCACCGGCGGGAACATCGCGACGGTGTGCCAGATCGACGAGCCCGTGAAGCCCACGACCGTACGGACGCCCAGCGCGGCGGCGGCCCGCGCGGTGTTCTTCATCTCCTCGGCGGCGCGGCGCCGTACGCCCTCGGGCTCACCGTCACCCCAGACGCGCGACGGCAGGATCGCCTGGTGGCGCTGGTCGATCGGGTGGTCGCAGACGGCCTGCCCGACGAGGTGGTTGGAGATCGCCCAGACCTTCAGACCGTACTTGTCCAGGATCTCGAGCCGGCCCTGGACGTACGTGTCGTCCTCCAGTGCCTTGGCGACCTCGAAGTGGTCGCCCCAGCAGGCGATCTCCAGGCCGTCATAGCCCCAGCCGGAGGCGAGCCGGCACACCTCCTCGAACGGCAGGTCGGCCCACTGGCCGGTGAACAGGGTGATCGGTCGCGCCATGTTTCCCTCCGGGAGTCGTCGTCACGGGGTCAGGCTGGGCAGTCCGCTCAGCCGCAGAAGCAGGTCCTTCACCTCGGCCGCCGCGTACGTCTCGCGTCCGTGATCGGGGTCGGAGCAGAGCAGCACGGGGCCGTCGGCGCGGGTGTCGGGGAGCCGGCCGTGGCTGCCGCGGACGCACGACGGGTCCAGGGAGACGACCGACAGCGTCGAGCGCAGGCCGAGCTTCTTCCTGCCCAGCGCCGCGGCCGCGCGCAGCTTCACCGCGCGGTCACCGGGGTCGAAGAACAGCTCGGCCGGGTCGTAGCCGGGCTTGCGGTGGATCTCCACGGTCCGCGCGAAGTCCGGCGCACGCGCGTCGTCGAGCCAGTAGTAGTAGGTGAACCAGGCGTCCGGTTCGGCCACCGCGACCAGCTCGCCGGCGCGCGGATGGTCGACGGCGTACGCCGCCTTGCCCGCCTCGTCGAGGACCTCGGCGACTCCCGGCAGCGCGGCGACGATGTCGCGGACGCGCGGCACGTCGGCGGGGTCGCTGACATAGAGGTGCGCGGCCTGGTGGTCGGCGACGGCGAAGGCCCGCGACGCCCACGGGTCCAGGTACTCCATCCCGGCCTGGGTGTGCACCTCCAGCAGCCCCTCGCGTCGCAGCGCGCGGTTGACGTCCACGGGCCGGTGCGCGGCGGTGATGCCGTACTCGCTCAGCACGACGACGGCGGCGCCGCGGTCCCGCGCGGCGTCGAGCAGCGGGCCGAGCGCGGTGTCCACCTCCCGCGCGGCGGCGACCGCCTCGGGCCCGTCCGGCCCGTACCGCTGCAGGTCGTAGTCGAGGTGCGGCACGTAGACGAGCGTGAGGTCGGGGTTCTTCGTGGTGAGGATCCGCCGCGCGGCGGCGACGATCCAGCGTGAGGAGGTGATCGACGCGGTCGGCCCCCAGTAGGAGAACAGCGGGAACGGGCCCAGCTCGGCGGTCAGCTCGTCGTGCAGCTCCGGCGGGCGGGTGTAGCAGTCCGGCGATTTGCGGCCGTCGGCGTGGTAGATCGGGCGGGGCGTGACCAGGTGCTCGGTCTCGGCGCCCATGGCATACCACCAGCACACGTTGGCCACCTGGTACCCGGGGTGTCGCCGTCGTGCCGCGTCCCAGACCTTCTCACCCTGGACCAGCGCGTTGTGCTGGCGCCACAGGAACACCTCGCCGAGGTCGCGGAAGTACCAGCCGTTGCCCACGATCCCGTGGTCGCGCGGTGGTGTCCCGGTGAGCAGGCTGGCCTGCACCGAGCAGGTGACGGCGGGGAAGACCGGGTCGAGCCCGGCGGAGAAGCCGGCCGTCCCCACCGCCGCGACGTTCGGCATGTGGGCGAGCAGCCGGGGGGTCAGGCCGACGACGTCGAGGACGAGGGTCGGCCGGCGGTCCGTGTCGTTCACGAGATCACCTCATGGAGTCCGAGGGCGAGGAGCCGGTCACGAGTCCAGGCGAGCTCGTCGGCGATGCCGTCCACGAGCGTGCGCGCCTCGCCCGGCCGCAGCTCGGCGGGCAGGACGTCCCACGTGTACGTCTCCACCTCCAGGTGGTCGACGAGGGCGGCCGGGCCGCCGAGCAGGACGCCGAGCGTGTCGACGAGGGTGTCGTGCGCGGTCGCGAGGGGCGGCTCGGGCTTGGCGTGCAGCGGGATGTGGAAGTGCACCCGCCACGGGCCCGGCCCGCCGGCGGCCAGCGCCTCGTCCAGGTCGTCCCAGCTCCGGCCGTCGGACGCCCGCGTCTGGTGCAGGAAACGCGGCTCGGCGAAGGCTCCGAGCGCCCGGCGGGTCTCCGGATCCGCCGGATCGTCGGCCTGGAGCGCGGCGGACACCTGCGCCTTGACCACGGGCGCCGCCGCGGCCACGGCGGCGGCCGGGTCCTCGAACCCGACCGCGAGGTGGCACAGGTCCAGGCAGCTCCCGATCCACTCGGGATCGACCTGGTCGAGCGTACGTCGCAGCCGGCCGGTCGTCTCGATGACACAGCCGGGCTCGGGTTCGATCGCGGCGCGCACCGGCCGGTCCAGCCGCGCCAGCTCCCGCGCCAGCAGGTCGAGCCGCCGCCGGGCGGCGTCGTCGCGCTCGGCGGGCCACGGGGTGCGCCAGCCGAGCGGCAGCGTCGAGATGCTGCCGCGCGCCACGTCGTCCGGCAGGAGCCGCTGGAGGACGCGGGCGAGGTCCAGCGTGTAGTCGAGCCGCGCCCGCTCGGTCCAGTCCGGTACGTACACGGCCCGCTTCACCACCGGGGCGTGGAAGGCGCGGTACGGGAAACCGTTCAGCGTGACGACCTCGAGCCCGCGGGCGTCCAGCTCGCGGCGCAGGCGGGCGAGGGCCGTCTCGTCGGCCAGCGCCCGCGCGACGTCGGCCGCCAGCCACAGTCCCACGCCGAGCGTGCCGGCGCCGAGCCGCTCGCGTACGGGCTCGGCGTAGCGGGCGAGCTGGGCGAGCACGCCGTCGAGGTCCTCGGCGGGATGGACGTTCGTGCAGTACGCCAGGTGCACGAGCGTGCCGTCGGGATGGCGGAAGCGCATCTCAGCGCTCCCCGCGCAGCACCGAGTTGCCGGCATAGGTCGCGGCGGGTTCGGCGGGCTCCGGGCCGCCGAGGTCGAGCCGGCCGCTCTGCCCGTAGAACGCGACCGGGTTGCGCCACAGCACCTTGTCGACGTCGTCCTCGGTGAAGCCCGCGGCCAGCATCGCCGCGCCGGTCCTGGCCGTCTTCAGCGGATCGCTGCGCCCCCAGTCGGCCGCGGAGTTGACCAGCATCCGGTCGGTGCCGTACTCGGCGAGGAGACGCACCATGCGCTCCTCGTCCATCTTCGTGTCCGGGTAGATCGAGAAGCCCATCCAGCATCCGGTGTCGCGCACCAGCCCGACCGTCACCTCGTTCAGGTGGTCGATGACCACCCGTCCGGGCGGGATGCCGGACTCGGCCACCATCTCGAGCGAGCGCCGCGTGCCCATGGCCTTGTCGCGGTGCGGCGTGTGCACCAGGACCGGCAGGTCGTGCTCGATGGCGAGCCGCAGCTGCGCGGCGAACGCCGAGTCCTCATCGGGCGTCATCGCGTCGTAGCCGATCTCGCCGACCGCGACCACGCCGTCCTTGGCCAGGTAGCGCGGCAGCACGTCCAGCACGCCGCGGCACCGCGGGTCGCCGGCCTCCTTGGGGTTGAGCGCGATCGTGCAGTGGTGGCGGATGCCGAACTGCCCGGCGCGGAACGGCTCCCAGCCGACGAGCCCGTCGAAGTAGTCGGTGAAGCTGCCGACCGACGTCCGCGGCTGACCCAGCCAGAACGCGGGCTCGACCAGGGCGCGGACGCCCGCCGCGTACATCGCCTCGTAGTCGTCGGTGGTCCGTGAGGTCATGTGGATGTGCGGGTCGAAGATGCGCACCTCAGTCCTCCTCTGGGTCGGTGACGAGCCACACGTCGGCCGGTACGGGCCGCCCGGCCGCGACCCGCTCCCGTGCGAAGGCGGTGAACATGCGGGCGAGCTCGGCGTCCCGGCGCTCGCGCAACCCGGCCACCGCGGCCAGCGGCACACCGGTGAAGACGCACTTGAGCACCCCGTGCCGGTACGCGTGCGCGTCGAGGTGCGCCGCGCCGTACGGGCCGAGAGCGGCGGCGACCAGCCGGGTGTCGTTGGTCCGCAGCGCGTCGTGGACGAGCGGCAGCGCCTCGTCGCCCAGGTCGAGAAGGTGCAGTCCGCGCAGGACGCCGCGCTTCTCCGCCGCGTCCCCGTACCGGTACAGGTCGGCGACCTCCTGGGCCAGGGCCGGGCCGGTGAGCGGCAGGCGCGTCAGCAGCAGCGCACGCGCGGCGTCGTCGACCGTCCAGCCGTGCCCGTCCGCCGCCGGGTCGAGCGGGGCGCGCCCGCAGTGCCGCCCGACGGCGGGGAACAGCGGCCGGATCGCGGCGGCGTCGGCGGCGATCCGTTCGGCGGCGGCGTCCAGCCACTGCGCGCCGCTCTCGGTCAGCCGCGCGTCCAGGGTCTCCCGCAGGTCGTTCACGCCGCCCCCTCGCTGGACTCGGCCCGGCGAAGGAAGTCCAGGGACCTCCGGCAGACGTCCGGGGCGGCGTGGCTGTGGCGGGGGAGCTCCACCGCGACCAGGCCCGCGTAGCCGATCTCGCCGAGCGCGGCGAGCACCGGCGGGAAGTCGATCTCGCCCTCACCGAACTCCAGATGCTCGTGCACGCCCCGGCGCATGTCGTCGATCTGCACGTTGACCAGGCGGGACCCGGCCCGGCGCACGCAGTCGGGCACGGACGCGCGCTCCAGGCAGCGGCAGTGGCCGATGTCGAGGGTGAGGCCGAAGCACGGTGGCCGGCCGAGCCGCTCGAACAGCCGGTCGTAGCCGTCGAGGTCCTCGACGAACATGCCGGGCTCCGGTTCGAAGCCGAGCGGCACGCCCGCCTCGTCGGCCGCGGCGACGACCTTCGCGCAGCCGGAGAGGAGGCGGTCGGCGGCGATGGCGTCCGGCACCCCGGCCGGCTTGACGCCGCTCCAGAACGACACGGCCTCGGCGCCGAGGTCGGCCGCGATCCGCACCGCCCGTACGAGCAGGCCGATCCGCCGCTCCTGGCCTTCGTCGCTCATCAGTGTCGGCGCGTGTTTGTGCCAGGGATCGAGCAGGTACCGCGCGCCGGTCTCGATGACGACGCCGAGCCCGAGCCGGTCCAGCCGGCGCGCCACCGCCGCCACCTGCTGTGACACGTCGTCCGCGTACGGGTCGAGATGGCTGTGGTCGAGCGTGAGGGCGACGCCCTGGTAGCCGAGGCCGGCGATGACCGTCAGCGCGTCGTCGAGCCGGTGGTTGGCGAATCCGTTGGTGCCGTAGCCGTACCGGAGCGTCACGTCGGGGACACCTTTCTCGAGAGCCGGCGAGCGAGCGGGAAGCCCGCCGCCACCGCCAGGGCCGCCGGCAGCGCGCCCCTCCGGGCCGCCAGCGACGCCTGCAGGGGGATCAGCCCGAGGATCCCGGCGCCGACCGCCCGGCGGATACGGTCGGCGCCGGGGTCCTTGACGGCGGCCAGCTGCGCACCGCCCGCCGTGGACAGGTACGACCCCAGCAGGCCGGCGCCCGCGACCCGCCGCAGCAGACGCGGCGTACGGCCCGGCTCCCGCCGGGGCACCGGCCACGCCGCGGCCGACAGCGCGACGGCGCCGGTCGCGGCGAGCGTCGTGGCGGGCAGCGCGGGGCCGCCACCGCTGACCTCGCGCCGGCTGAGCGCGGTCACCGCCAGCGTGTGCGTCCCGACCAGCGCGGCGGGCGGCAGCGCCTCCCGCAGCCGCCCGGTGCCCGCGCCGAGCAGCACGTCGAGGGCGCGGGCCGCGGCCATCGCGGCCGGACCGGCCGGGGTCGCCTTGAGCGCCAGGTCGTACGCCCACACGGTCGCCGCGAGGGGTACGGCGACGCCGAGTGCCCGCCGGCCGCCCGCGAGGCCGGCGGCGCCGAGCGCGGCGGCGGTGAGCCCCGCCGACAGCCCCAGTGCGAAACCCGGCCGGACCCGTCCGGACGGGATCGGGCGCTCCGGCCGTTCGACCGCGTCGAGGTCGCGGTCGGCGTAGTCGTTGAGGGCCATCCCGGCCCAGTACAGAAGGGTCGAGGAGAGTGCCAGCGCGGGAGTCGCCGCGCCGAACGGCCAGCCGGCCGCCGCCGCGCCGGCCAGCGCGTCCCCGGGAACGGTCAGGGCCGCCGGTGCGCGGACGAGCTCCGCCACCGCGCGCGGCGAGGGCAGCCCGCCGGCGCCGCTCATCGGGACGCCGCCCAGGAGCGGAGCGTCTCGTACTGCGTGGCGAGCGCGTGGTCCACGCCGGGCCCGCCGGTCGTGCCGTCGGCGCCGACGGGGTCCTTGAAGAAGAAGGCGAGCTCGCTCACCGGTCCCGCCACCCCCGAGGCGTGGGCCAGCGCCATCAGCCGGGCGAGGTCGAGCACCAGCGGGGCGGCGAGGGCCGAGTCGCAGCCCTGCCAGGTGAACTGCAGGCTCATGCGCGCGCCGAGGAAGCCGTCGAAGACGACGTGGTCCCACGCGGTCTTCCAGTCGCCGAGATCGGCGACGTAGTCGATGTGCACCTCGCCGTCGACCGGATAGCCGAGGGTCCGTCCGACGACGAGGCTCTTGGAGGCGTTCTTGGCCGCCGCCGCGGCCGGGTCGGCCAGGGTGGCGCCGTCGCCGCCGCCGAGCAGGTTCGTGCCCGACCACGCCCGTACGCGCAGGGCCCGCTGGGCGAACATCGGCGCCAGCACCGACTTCAGCAGCGTCTCGCCGGTCTTGCCGTCCCGGCCGGCGTACGGCACGCCGCGCCGGCGGGCGAGCTCGTCGAGCGCGGGCAGGCGGGCGCCGGTCGAGGGGGTGAAGTCCACGTACGGGCAGCCGGCGGTCAGCGCCGCGTAGGCGTACAGGGAGCTCGCCGGAAGCACGTCGGTGCCGGACGCGAGGGCGGCGGACAGGGCGTCGAGCGACCCGTGCGCCGGGTGCTCCCCGGCCGGCGGCTCGGTGGACGCCACGTTGATGACGACGACGCGGTCCAGGCCGCGGCGTTCGCGGAACGCGGTGATGTCCGAGGCCAGAGAGGCCGCCGCCGTGGCCTGGTCGCGCGCGTCCACCGGGACGCCGGCCCCCGGGCGGATCTCCGCGTCGGCCGCCGCGAGGTCGTCCGCGACCAGTTCGGGCAGCCCCGCGGGAACCACCCCGGACCGTACGAGCTGCTCGGCGCGCTTGGCCAGGCCGGTGCCGGCGACGTCGTGGCCGCCGAAGACGAGGTCGCCGAGGCCGGGCAGCCGTGCCCCGGCGAAGTCCGCCGACTCGGTGACACACCCCGTCGGCGGGGTGAGCCCGGCGGCGACCGCCGCCGCCCCCACCACCGCGGTGGTCGCGACGGAGCCACGCGCCCCGACGAGCCATACTCCCGTGGTCATGTCGCTCCGCTCGCTCATGTCTCCCCTTTCCGCAGGGATGGAGGCGGCCGGCCGGGGGCGCCCGGCCGGCCGCCGATGACGGCTAGCTCTTCATGGCGAAGGCGTCGAGAGTGAACAGGTCACCGTCGCCGCCCTTGAACACCAGGAACAACTTGTGCGTGCCGCCCGGATCGGTCACCGGCGCGGTCACGGTGGTGAAGGCGCCGGAGGTGTCCGCGACGTCCGCCGAGCCGACGAGGGTTCCGGTCGGCGAGTCGGCGTGAACCTCGATCGTGCCGCCGGGCCCGTTGGAGGCCACCCGGAAGTCGATGGAGCTCACGCCCTGCAGGTCATAGGGGTCGTACTCGGTCCAGTCACCGTCGTTGATCGAGGTGACGGCGTTGCCCTGGGCGCCGCTCACCGCGGTGACCTGGACGCCGGAGTTGGACTGGAAGAACTCTCCCTGCTTGTCCTTGGGCTGCAGGACGATCTGCGTCTTCGACGTGAGGTCCGGCACCCCGGAGGCCGGTGAGGTGTCGGTGTAGCTCGCGCTGAAGATGCCGTAGAAGTTGTCGGCGTCGGTGTGCCCGGCGGTCGTCAGAGTGAACGTTCCGCTGCATCCGGTCGCCTGGGACAGGTTGTGCGCGTGCTGGTCGTGGCCGAGGGAGTACTCGACCTGGACCTTCGAGCAGTCGACGGTGCCGTCCGGGTCGTCGACCTGGACCTTCCACGTCTGCTGCTGGCCGTCGCCGAAGGTCAGCCCGTTCGGGGGTTCGGTGAACGTGACCGTCGGCGCGGTGTTCCCGGCGGTCACCAGGATCGCCGCGGTCCCCGATCGGCCGCTCGGGTCGGTGACCGTGAGTTTCGCGTGGTACTGCCCGTTGTCGGAGTAGGTGTGAGACGGCTTGGCCTCGGTCGAGTCGGTGGTCCCGTTGCCGTCGAAGTCCCACGCGTAGGTCAGCGCGTCGTTCTCCGGGTCGATCGAGCCGGTGCCGTCGAACTGGACCGCCAGCGGGCTGTGCCCGGAGGTCTTGTCCACGGTGATGTTCGCCGTGGGGGACTTGTCACCCGGGGCGTACTCCAGCTTGTACAGAGCCGCGTCGAGTGACCCGCCGAACCAGTTGCTGCCGTAGTCCAGGACGTACAGGGAACCGTCCGGGCCGAAGTCGGCGTCGATCGGCTCCTTCAGCTGCGCCCAGTCCTGGCCGTCGGTGAGCGTCTCGATGGACTGGATCGCGCCCTTGCCGTCCATCGTGATCGGCTTGATCCAGTGCGCGCCGAACTCGTAGGGGAAGAACTTCCCGTCGTAGGAGGCTGGGAACTTCGCCGGGGAGTTCAGCTTCTCGTCGAAGTGGTAGACGGGGCCGCCCATCGGCGCACCCTCGCCGCCCAGCTGCGGGAACTGCGGGTTGCCCGCGTAGTGGTTGGCGATCCAGGCGGGCTGCGCGGGCGGCAGGTCCTGCAGCCCGGTGTTGTTGGGCGAGTCGTTCTTCGGGTGCGCGCAGTCGAACGGCGCCCCGGCGGTGCCGGTCGCGAAGTCGTACTGCCGGTACGGCGTGTTCTCGCCGATGCACAGCGGCCACCCGAAGTTGCCGGGCTTGGCGATCCGGTTGAACTCGACCGTGTTCTCCGGCCCGCGGTTCGGGTCCGCGTTCTGCGCGTCCGGGCCGTAGTCGGCCAGGTACACCACGCCGGTCCTGCGGTCCACGGTGAACCGGAACGGGTTGCGGAAGCCCATCGCGTAGATCTCGGGGCGGGTCTTGGCGGTGCCCTTGGGGAACAGGTTGCCGCGCGGGATCGAGTACGACCCGTCCTTCTTCACGTGGATTCGCAGCAGCTTGCCGCGCAGGTCGTTGGTGTTGGCCGCGGACCGTTCGGCGTCGAAGGCGGGGTTACGGGTGGACCGCCGGTCGATCGGGGCGTACCCGTCGGACTCGAACGGGTTCGAGTCGTCTCCGGCGGTCAGGTAGAGGTTGCCCTTGCCGTCGAAATCGATGTTGCCCGCGACGTGGCAGCACATCCCGCGGTTGGTCGGACCGACCTTGAGGATCTTCTGCTCGCTGCTCAGGTCGATCTTGCCGCCCGTGAACTTGAACCGGGAGAGCTGGTTGTAGCCGTAGTACGGCTGGAAGTCGGCCGCCGTGCCGTCCTCCGGTGCGTCGGTCGTCGGCGTGTCCAGCTTCGGGGCGTAGTACATGTACACCCAGTGGTTCTGGGCGAACTGCGGGTCGACGGCGATGCCCTGCAGGCCGTCCTCGTCGTGGGTGTAGACGTCGAGGTGCGCGACGACGCTCGTCACGCCGTCCTGGCTGTGGTAGACGGTGCCGTCGCGCGAGTCGTGCAGGACGCTGCCGTCCGGCAGGATGGCCATGGCCATCGGCTCACCCATCGCGTCCGGTCCCTTGGCGAGGGTGACCTGCTGGAAGTCGGCCGTGGCGGCCTTCGGCAGCGGGTTGGTCGCGTGTGGCGCCGGTGTGGCGCCGGCGGTGCCGGCGCTCAGCGCGAGCCCGGCGCCGACCGCCAACGCACATGTCGCTCGCAGTAGTCTTGACCGTGGTCGGTCCACGATTGGTCTCCGTTCTGCGAAATCGGGGAGTGGGCTGACCGTTTCCGGTCGGGCGCGCGGTGCGACGCGTGCCCGACCGTTCTTCGTGCGGCTCGGTGCGTCATGCGCCTCCCGGGTCGCACGGGAACCTGGTCACGCCGGCGGACATCTCGATGCCGCCGAGCAGGTGCCGGACGAAGAGCGGGTCCGTGTAGCTCTCCTTGGTGTGGCCCATGCCCGTGTACCAGGCACGCCCGCCGTCGTAGCGGTGGCACCAGCTGATCGGGTGGTCGCCCATGGCGTCGGGGCCGGGATCGTAGGAGTGCTCGTCCAGCGTCATCAGCACGCGTACGCCGGCGTCCCGCGGGTTGGTCTGGTAGTTGTACCACTCGTCGAAACGGGTCCAGTGCCTCGGCAGTCCCCGGTTGGAGGGCGCGCCCTGGCCGACGAGGTCGACCGTCGCGTTCTGCTGCGCGGGGTGGCTGCGGAAGTAGGCCCCGACGAGGTCGCGGTACCAGGGCCAGGTGTAGCCGGAGTCGGCCGCGGCGTGCACGCCGGCGAAGCCGCCGCCGTGCTCGATGTAGCGCTGGAACGCCGCCTTCTCCTCCGGCTGGTCGAGTGGATCACCGGTGGTGGAGACGAAGACGACGGTCCGGTACCGGGCGAGGTTCTGGTCGGTGAACCGGGTGGCGTCCTCGGTCGCGTCCACGGCGAAGCCGTGCTCACGGCCGAGCTTCTGGATCGCCGCGACGCCGTCCGGAATCGAGTCGTGCCGGAATCCGGTGGTCTTGGAGAAGACCAGCACGCGGAACGACGGGGTCTCCGCGTGCGCGGCGTTCCCGGCGAGGACGAGCATCGCGATCAGTGCGCTGAGAAGGGATAGCCGTTTGCCTGACATGACAGTCCTCCATGCGGAGCGTCTTGGTCAATGGCAGGGGTCTGGGGCGGTGGCCGGGCCACCGCCGCGGTGAGCGCGCCTCCTCTCGTGGGTCAGCCGGTCGTCGCGGTGGACGAGGGAGCGTGCGCGGCGTCGCCCGCGCCCTCGACGGCGGTCCAGGCGCCGTGGTGGGCGGCGCTGTGCGTGACGGCGGAAAGGACCCGCTGCACCTGGAGGCCGTCCGCGAACGAGGGTTCGGGATCGGTGCCGGAGGCGATCGCCTCCACGAAGTCCTTCACCTCGTGGGTGAAGGTGTGCTCGTACCCGAGCACGTGGCCCGGCGGCCACCAGGCACCGGCGTACGGGTGGCTCGGCTCGGTCACGAGGATCCGGCGGAAGCCGGCGGTGCCGGGGTCCTCGGTGTGGTCGTAGAACGACAGTTCGTTCATCGACTCCAGGTCGAAGGCCAGGCTGCCGGCCGACCCGTTGATCTCCAGGCGCAGTACGTTCTTGCGTCCCGTCGCGAAGCGGGTGGCCTCGAAGGACGCGAGGGCCCCGCCGGACATCCGGCCGGAGAACAGCGCGGCGTCGTCGACGGTCACCCTCCCGCGCCGGTCGTCGCCGTCCACGGTCGCGTCGAGCCCCGCCGACGTCTCCGCGATGGGCCGCTCCTTGATGAAGGTCTCCAGCAGCGCGCTGACACCGACGAGCCGGTCGCCGGTGACGTACTGGGCGGCGTCGATGATGTGGGCGCCGATGTCGCCGAGCGCGCCCGATCCGGCCTTGTCGGCCTCCAGCCGCCAGACCAGGGGGAAGTCCGGATCGACGATCCAGTCCTGCAGGTACTGGGCGCGGACGTGACGGATCGTGCCGAGGCGCCCGTCGAGGACGAGGCTGCGGGCCAGCGCCAGGGCCGGGACCCTGCGGTAGTTGAAGCCCACCATGGCCCGCACGCCGTTCGCCGCGGCCCGCTCGGCGGCCTCCGCCATCGCGGTCGCCTCGGATAGCGTGTTGGCGAGCGGCTTCTCGCACAGCACGTGCTTGCCGGCGTCGAGCGCCGCGATCGCGATCTCGGCGTGCGTGTCACCGGGAGTGCAGATGTCCACGACGTGCACGTCGTCACGGCGGATCAGCTCACGCCAGTCGGTCTCGGCCGACGCCCATCCGAGCCGCTCCGCGGCCGCGGTGACCTGCTCGTGCGACCGGCCGGCGAGCGCCACCATCGCGGGCGTGCACGGCAGGTCGAAGAACGCCGCGGTGTTCCGCCAGGCCTGGGAGTGCGCACGCCCCATGAAGGCGTAGCCGACCATGCCGACCCCGAGCGTCGGCCTGCTTGCGTGCGTCATGGACATCGCCGTCCTCTTCCGTTGGTCATTGCCGAGCCGATCCCCCCTGTGGTGCCGCCCGCGTCGTACGGGCGGGACGTTCGTCTCACTCGAATGCGAACGGGAGGTACGTGTCGACGTTCTGTTTGGTGACGACCGCGGAGAACAGGGTGATCGAGGAGGGCAGCTCCTGCTCGGCGAGGTCGCTCATGATCTTGCTCTGTCCGAGCAGGCGGGCCACCCGGACCGCGGACGCGGCCATCGTCGGCGGGTAGAGCACCGTGGCCTTGAGCACGCTGTCGTCCTTCTTGATCGCATCCATCGCGCTCTTGGCCCCCGCACCGCCGACCATGAAGAAGTCCGTGCGGCCGGCCTGCCGGATCGCCTGGAGCGCGCCGACGCCCTGGTCGTCGTCGTGGTTCCAGAGCGCGTCGAACTTCGGATGCGCCTGGAGCAACTCCGCCATCCGTGCCTGGCCGGTCTGCACGTTGAACTCCGCCGCCGCCCGGCCGACCTTCTTGATCTGCGGATAGTTCTTCAGCGCGTCGTCGAAGCCCTTGGAGCGCTCCTGCGTCAGCGGGAGCGTGTCGATCCCCGCCAGCTCCACCACGGTGCCCTTGCCGCCGAGTCGCTTGCCGATGTAGTTCCCGGCGTTCAGCCCCATGCGGTAGTTGTCGCCGCCGATCCACGTCCGGTACGCCTGGGCGGTGTCGAAGACGCGGTCGAGGTTGATGACCGGAATGCCGGCGTCCATCGCCTTCCGGGCGGTCGGCGTCATCTGCTTGCCGTCCGCGGGCAGGATGATCAGGACGTCGACCTTCTGGTTGATCAGCGTCTGGATCTGACTCGCCTGCTGGGCGGCGTCATTCGAGCCTTCGGTGATCTTCAGATCGACGTCGGAGTATCTCCCGGCCTCCTTCTTGGCCTGTTCGTTGATGGCGTTCAGCCAGCCGTGGTCGGCCTGCGGGCCGGCGAACCCGACGGTGACCTTCTTTCCGGGCTTGTCGTTGGCGCCGCCTGCCGCCGCTGCGGCCGGCGCCTTGGCCTCCGGCTCGGCGTTGCTGGTGCAGGCGGCCGCGAGCGCGCCCGCCCCGACCAGGCCGCCGCTCAGCAGGAAACCGCGGCGGCGAACGTCTCGCGCTTTGCTCGAAGTCATGTCAGTCCTTTCGGCACCGGGGCATGGGGGGAGGAGACGGTCAGGAGGCACTCGATCCGGCTCGTCGTTCGGCGAGCAGCCGCTGGAACAGCACCGCGATCACGATGATCACGCCCTTGGCGATCTGCTGGGTCGCGGTCGTGAGGTTGTTCAGGGTGAAGATGTCGTTGATCGTGGTGAAGACGAGCACGCCGAGCACCGAGCCGATCAGCGTGCCGCGCCCGCCGCTGAGGAGCGTCCCCCCGATGATCACCGCGGCGATGGCATCGAGCTCGTACAGGTTGCCGTTGGCGGAGGTCCCGCTGCTGGTCATGATGATCAACATGATGCTGGCGATCCCGCAGCACAGGCCGGACACGACGTACAGCAGCAGCGTGTGCAGCCGCACGTTGAGGCCGGCGAGCCGGGAGGCCTCCGGGTTGCCGCCGATCGCGAACGTGCGGCGGCCGAACGTCGTGCGGTTCAGCACGATCCAGCCCAGCACGACGACCACCGCGAAGATGATCACGAGGGGCGGGATCCTGCCGAACAGGAAGTGGTCCTTGTAGCCCAGGTTCACGAGCGCCTGGTTGTCGGAGTTCAGCGTCTGCGTGTGGCCACCGGAGATGTTGATCGCCAGGCCGCGGGCGGAGGCGAGCATCGCGATCGTCACGATGAACGCGACGATCCGGCCGTACGCGATGATCAGGCCGTTGACCAGGCCGCATCCGACGCCCACCGCGAGCGCACAGAAGATCACGCCCCCGGTGCCGTAGGCCTGGGTGGCCTTGGTCGTCGCCCACACGGTCGCGAGCGCCACGAGGGCCCCCACCGACAGGTCGATCCCGCCGCCGATGATGACGAAGGTCATCCCGACGGTGATCACCCCGATGACCGACGCGAGAGTGAGGATGACGACGATGTTGTCGTAGGTCAGGAACTCCGCCGGCCGGGTCAGCGCGCCCACCAGGACCAGCACCACCAGCACGCCGATCAGGCCGACGTTGCGCAGCTCACCGAGGCGGAGCCGGGAGCGCCCGCGGGCCCCCGTCGCGGCGGCGGCCGCCTCCACCCGCCCCTGCTCGTCGGCGGGCGGCGGCGCGGCGGCGGAGTCCGCCGGCGGGCTCGCGGTCGCGCCGGTCTCCTCCGCGCGCACACCTTCCGGACCGGTCATGAGCCCTCCTCCGCCGTGCCTGCGAAAGCACTCTGCGGGTTCTGTGTCTCTTTGGGAGCCCCGTGACCGCGCGCTGTGCCATTGATTCGCTTGCTCATCGGTTGCGCGGCGTGGAGATCCCGGTCTTCGACTGCGGGGAGGAAACGCCGCTTCCTCCTTGGAATGTCGGTGGTGGCGGTTAGCGTGTTCGGATGCGGTTCCGGCTTGCGCCCACGCCCGCCCAAGAGGCGGTGCTGCTCGGGCACTGCGCACATGCCCGCTTTGTGTGGAATCTCGCGTGCGAGCAACACCAGCATTGGCGGCCAGGCCGCGAGAGCGCGCCGAGCTATGGGGAGCAGTCCCGCCAGCTGACCGAGGCCAGAGAAGAGTTCGCATGGTTGGCGGCGGGTTCGCAGACAGTGCAGCAGCAGGCGCTGCGGGACTTCGCACAGGCGATGGCGAATTTCTTTGCTGGGACGCATCGTCGTCCGGCGTGGCGTAAAGCGAGCCGTCACGAGGGATTCCGGATTGTCGGGCGTCGCGGCAGACAGTGGGATGTGCGGCGCTTGTCCCGCAAGGCCGGTGAAGTACGGATTCCAAAGGTGGGCTGGGTGCGGTTCCGCTGGTCCCGCCAATTGCCCGGTGAGATCAAGTCGTTTCGGGTCGCCCTGGATCGGGCTGGCCGTTGGCATGTCGCGTTCGCGGCCATCCCACCGCCGATCGACGGGCCGGGTACGGGTGAGATCGTCGGTGTGGATCGTGGTGTGGTCGTGTCGGCTGCGCTGTCCGTTGGCGAACTGTTGTCGGTGCCCGGCCTGCGCGAGACCGAAGCTAATCGACTGACACGCTTGCAGCGCAGACTGGCTCGGGCGCAGCGTGGGTCGAACCGGCGTAAGCAGGTCAAGGCCGCGATCGGCCGTATCAAGGCGCGTAAGACGGACCGGCGCAAAGACTGGGTCGAGAAGACCTCCACTGGTCTGGCCCGCCGCTTCGATTTGATCCGGGTGGAAGATCTGAAAATTAAGAACATGGTCCGTTCCGCGCGGGGCACCGTCGCCACGCCGGGTGCGAACGTGCGGGCCAAGGCTGGGCTGAACCGGTCCATCCACGCGGCCGGTTGGGGCCGGCTCGTGAGGCGCCTGGAGGAGAAGGCTGCGGGCCGGGTGGAGCGAATCGATCCCGCCTTCACCTCGCAGACTTGTCATGCCTGTGGGCATCGCGACTCGAGAAACCGCGAGAGCCAAGCGGTTTTTCGCTGTCGCGCCTGTGGGCAAGGCGACCACGCGGATGTAAACGCAGCCAAGAACATCGCGGCAGGGCGTGCCGTGACGTTCCTGCCCCGACCAACCGGCCCCGGCCGACCTCCCGAGCGGGGAGCCCTCCAGCCGTTGGGCGGGGCTGTGAACCGCGAACCTCAACCTGTGCTCACCTCCGCCTAGAGAAGAGTGGGGTTGGAATCTCCCGCCTTAAGGCGGGAGAGGACGTCAAAGGTCGCTTCCTTCCATGACGAGGTCGAGGACCTGGTGTTCGTCGAGTTCCGTCGCGTCGCAGTCGCGCAAAGCCTGTCCCTTCCGGATCACCAGTACGCGGTCGGCCAGGCCGAGCACCTCGGGGATCTCGCTGGAGACCAGGAGGATCCCCACGCCCGAGTCGGCGAGCCGCCGGATCAGGGCGTACAGCTCGGCGCGGGCTCCCACGTCGACGCCGCGCGTCGGCTCGTCGAGCAGCAGCAGCCGGCAGTCCTTGAGCAGCCACCGGGCGAGGAGGGCCTTCTGCTGGTTGCCGCCGGACAGCGTCCGGACCGGGCGGCGCGGGTCGCGGGGGCGGATGTCGAGCCCGCCCACCTCGCGTTCGGCGTCCGCGATCTCGCGCCGCCGGTCCAGCCAGCCCAGGCGCGAGTAGCGGCGCAGGGACGCGATGCTGACGTTGCCCGCGACGGTGTCGAGCATCAGCAGCCCCTGCGACTTGCGCTCCTCGGGGGCGAGTCCCATGCCGGCGCGGACCGCGGAGACGACGCTGCCCGTGCGCACGGGCCGGCCGTCGAGGATCACCCGGCCCGCCGAGGGACGGCGCGCGCCGTACACCGTCTCCAGGATCTCCGACCGGCCCGCGCCCACCAGCCCGGCGAGGCCGAGGATCTCCCCGGCGCGCACCGAGAACGACAGGCCGGAGAACACCCCGGGCAGGGCAAGGTCCTCGACGCGCAGCACCTCCGGCGCGTTCTCGCGCGCGCCGGGCTCCGGCCGCGGCGGGAACACGTACTCGTACCGGCGCCCGGTCATGTGCGCCACCAGCGTGTCCGTCGGCGTCGTACGGGCGGGCAGGCCGACCGCCACCGTCCGGCCGTCCTTCAGGACGGTGACGCGGTCGCCGATCTCGCGGATCTCATCCAGCCGGTGCGAGATGTAGATGACCGCGACGCCGGCCGCGGTGAGCTGGCGGATGACGCGGAAGAGGTTCTTGACCTCGTCGTGCGCGAGTGCCGCCGACGGCTCGTCCATGACGATGAGCCGGGCGTCGTAGGACAGGGCGCGCGCCATGCTGACGATCTGGCGGGCCGCCGCGGACAGCCGGCCGACCTCGGCGGACGGGGAGATCTCGCCGTGCCCGAGCCGGGCGAGCAGGGCGCGCGCGGCGCGGTTCATCTCACCGCGGCGGGTGAAGCCGAGCGTCGCCTGCTCGTGGCCGAGGAAGATGTTCATCGCGACCGAGAGGCCGTCGACGAGGTCGAGCTCCTGGTAGATCGTCGCGATGCCGAGCCGCAGGGCCGCGGTGGGCCCGGTGAGCTCGGCCGCTTCGGCGCCGCGCCAGAGGATCTCGCCGGCGTCGGGCCGGTGGGCGCCCGACAGCACCTTCACGAGCGTCGACTTGCCGGCGCCGTTCTGGCCCAGCAGGCAGTGGACCTCGCCCTCGCGGACCTCCAGGTCGACTCCGTCGAGCGCCCGGACGCCGGGGAACTCCTTCACGATGCCGCGCATGACGAGCAGCCGCGGTTCGGGCATCGGCTCTCCTGTACCGGCGGGGGAACCGCCTATGTGGCCGAGAAGATGTGGTCGCTGATGAGCCGGGTCGCCCCGAGAACCCCGGCGGTGTCCCCGAGTTCGGAAAGCACGATCGGAAGGTTGCCCGTCGCCAGGGGCGGCGAGCGGCGGTAGACGACGCCGCGGATCTCCGCGAGCAGGACGTGGCCGAGGCCCGCGACGCCACCGCCGATGACGACCAGGCCGGGGTTGAAGAAGCTGATGAGCCCGGCGAGCACCTGCCCGACGCGCCGGCCGCCCTCGCGGACCATGCGCACGCCGACCGGGTCGCCGGCCGCCACGGCGTCCGCGACGTCGAGCGCGGTCAGCGTGCCCGCCTGTTCCAGGCGCTGCGCGAAGAACGCCGAGCGCCCCGACCGCGCCGCCGCGAGGGCGTCGCGCGCGAGCGCGGCACCGCTGAAGTACGCCTCCAGGCAGCCGGTGTTGCCGCACACGCACGTCGGCCCGTTGTCGTCGACGCGGATGTGCCCGATGTCGCCGGCGCTGCCGGACATCCCGCGGTAGATCCGGCCGTCGACCACGATCCCGCAGCCGACACCCGTGCCGATCTTGACCAGCAGGAAGTCCTCCGCCGACCGGGCCAGGCCGGCGTGCACCTCGCCCAGCGCCATGAGGTTCACGTCGTTGTCGACGAGCACGGGGCAGCCGAGCTTCTGGCTGATCACCTCACGCACCGGGAAGCGGTCCCACCCGGGCATGATCGGGGGCACCACCGGCACGCCCTCGCGGAAGCTCACCGGGCCGGGGACGCCGATCCCGGCGCCGTGGATCTCCTCGACCAGTCCCTGGCCGCGCAGCTTGCCCAGCAGGTCGAGGACGTGGTCCAGGACGACGTCGGGTCCCTCGCGCACGTTGCACGGCATGGAGACGTGGCCGAGGATCTCCAGCGCGCCGTCGGTGACCGCGACGTCGATCGAGGTGGCGCCGATGTCCACGCCGATCAGCCTGAGGCGGCGCGAGAGCCGCACGATGTTCGACCGCCGCCCGCCGCGGGACGCCGCGAGGCCGGCCGGCTCGACGAGGCCGAGCTCGACCAGCCGGTCGAGCTCCACGGCGAGCTTGGAGCGGGAGAGGTGGACGACGTCACCGAGCTCGGCCCGCGACCGCGCCCCCTCGTCGCGCAGCAGCCGCAACAGCCGTGCCTGGTGCACGTTCTCCGGCCGCGCCGTCATCCGCATCACGCCGTCCTCCCAGGGGGTACGGCGCGAAAGTATCCGACTTTGTTGGGACCGGCGAGTGCTATGTCCTGATACGGCCAAACTTTCCCCTCGGAGAAGACAAAGGCTCACAACAGCGAATAACGGGCAACCGGAAGGAGGCGCACGCGTCAGTGCCGCATGCCTCCCGGAGGGGCGCCCGGCATGGTCCCGTCCTTGTCGGTCACCACGAACATCCCGGCCATCCCCATGTCGGCATGGCTCTGCACGTGGCAGTGGTACATCCACATCCCCGTCCCGACGCGGTCGCCGGCGACGACCTGGAAGCCGAACGAGTCGCCGGGCCCGACGGTCCGGGTGTCGATGATCCGGGTCGGGTCGGTGGGGCTCTCCAGCAGGCCGGTGCGGTTGTCGGCCCACCGGTGCCCGTGGACGTGGAACGTGTGGAAGAAGTCCCCGTGGGTGATCACGATGAACTCCACCCGCTCGCCGAGCTTCGCGACGAACTGCGGCGTGTCGTCACCCGAGCGGTTGTTGATCGTCATGTCGTTGAAGACGACGGTGAACTGCTGGTGCGGCCGTACGTCGCCCTTCCGCCGGACGACCAGTGGCCCGTACAGCCCCGCCCGGATGCCGCCCGTGCCGTGGGCGGTGCCCACGGTGTGGTCGTGGTAGTGCCAGTAGCCGGCGCTCCCGTGCTCGTAGACGCCGCTGGTACGGCGGCCGGGGGCGTGAGTGCGCCAGACGTAGGTGCGGCTGCCGCCCGGCTCGACCACGCTGTCGTTCATCTTCGTGCCGTCGCTGGCCGTGTCGTAGTCCACGCCGTGCACATGCAGGCTCGCGGTCACGTCTAGGTTGTTGACCATCGTGATCTCGAGGGTCTCGCCCTCGATCATCTCGATGAGCGGGCCCGGGATCGTGGCCTTGCCGGGTTTGAGGCCATAGCCCATCTGGCCGTTCGGCAGCTTCTCCGCGTACAGCGTCATCCGGCGGATGGGACGCGGCTTGTCGCCGGCCTTGGCCGCCGTCGCGGCGGACGCCTGGCCCGGGACGGCCAGCGGAGTCAGCGCGGCGGCCGTGGCGAAGGCACGGCGGGAAAGCGCGCCTCGCGAAACACCTCTGCCGGCCTCGGTCATGAGCCCTCCTTCGTCGGACGGCGTGACCACAAGGGCGCGTTCTCGATTCCCTCGCTGCGCTCGGTCATGGTTCCCCAATCGGTGGCGGCGCCCCACCGGCGTGAGGCGACCTGCGGCTGTCCGTGCTGCCGACGAGTCGGCCAGAAGGACGTGGAGTCCGGGTGAGTCGGGGCATCGGACCTGCGAAAAACGGCTCATACCACTCAAAACCGGCCTCACCGTAACTGCGCGGCCGGACTTTTTCTAGTCAGATGACAAAGTCCGGCCATTTGCGGCGCTACTTCTTGACGCGAGGGCGAAAGAGCCGGAAGCTCCGCCCAGAGTTCGGATGCATCCGGACAAAGCTCCTCCGCGCCAACCGTGCGTGGTGAACATCGCCGACCGTTCTGGAGTGCCGCATGCCCTCACCAGTACCCGGTCGGCATCCACGTCCACTGCCCGCCCGGCCGAGCCCCCGGGCGGCGGCGGCCGACCATCCATGACTCCGCACGCAGGTGCCGACATCGGCAAGCGCGGTGACCGCCGCGAATGACCCCATGGCTCTTCCGCAAGGTGCCGTTGAAGCTCTCCGACTAAGGAGCAACGATGGGTCGAAGAGACCTTTTCCCCCCGCCCCGCCCACCCGCCTGGCGCCGCGTGCTGACCGTCGTGTCGAGCGTCGCGCTGATGCTGGGACTGGCCGCTCTGCCCGCCGCGCAGGCGCAGGCCAAGGCCGACGACGCGGCGTCGGCCGGCGCGGTCCGCGTACTGGTCTTCCACGGGCCGGCCGACAAGCAGGACGACCCGGTCGCGAATGCGGCCGGAGCGATGGAGAAGCTCGGGAAGAAGAACCACTTCTCCGTCGACGAGTTCGATGACCCACGGGTCTTCAACGCCGCGACGCTGGCGCACTACCGCGCCGTGGTGTTCCTGTCGGCCAACGGCGTGACGCTGACCGCCGACCAGCAGGCGGCGTTCCAGACCTACATCGAGCAGGGCAACGGCTTCGTCGGCGTCCACGACGCCGCCCGCGCGCAGGCCGATTCCTCCTGGTTCACCGGGCTGATCGGCACCCGCCCCGCGGACGGCCTGCCGAACGCCGAGAAGCTCACCGACGTCTCGGCCAGCGACGAGAACCCGCCGAACGAGACCAAGGACAAGCTCTTCGACGGCAAGAACGACACCAAGTGGCTGGCCCACGCGAAGACCGGCTGGGTGCAGGGGAAGACCGAGAAGCCGGTCGCGGTGGCGCACTACGCGTTGACCTCGGCGAACGACTACCCCGGACGTGACCCGAAGGACTGGACGCTGCAGGGCTCGCAGGACGGCAAGAGCTGGACCGACCTGGACAAGCGGAGCGGAGAGAGCTTCGACCAGCGGTTCCAGACCAAGGAGTACACCTTCAAGAACACCACGGAGTACGCCTACTACCGGCTGGACGTCACCGCGAACAGCGGCGAGCCGCTGACCCAGCTGGCGGAGCTGCGGCTGTTCGGCCCCACCACCGGGCCTCCTCCCGAGGACAAGGTCCAGCAGGCGACCGTGGACGTCACCGACCGCCAGCACCCGGCGAACAAGGGGCTGCCGCTCACCTGGAAGCGGTCGGACCAGTGGATGAACTGGAGCCCGAGCCCGCAGGGCAAGGTGCAGACGATCGCACAGGTCGAGGAGCGGACCTACGACGCCGGTCCGAACGGCAACGGAGCGTTCCATCCGATCTCCTGGTGCCGGGACTACGACGGCGGCCGGTCCTTCTACACGGGCATGGGCCGTACGGCGGACAGCTACACGACGGACAAGAAGTTCCAGAAGCACCTGCTCGGCGCGATCGAGTGGACGACCGGAATGGTCCGCGGCGACTGCAAGGCGACCATCGCGTCGAACTACACGACCGAGCGGCTGACCGGGAAGAACAAGACGGGCCAGCTCGACCAGATCGGCGAGCCGCACGGCCTGACGATCGCCCCGGACGGGAAGGTCTTCTACATCGGCAAGGCCGCCTGCCCGAGCGGTCCGATCGTCGACTGGAACGACCCCAAGGTCGGCCTCGGCTGCGGCACGATCCACCAGTGGGATCCGAAGACGAAGCAGGTCAAGCTGCTCACCACTCTCGACGTGATGGGCAACCGCGGCAGCGGCGACGAACTGGTCAAGAACGAAGAGGGCCTCGTCGGCATCACGCTCGACCCGAAGTTCGAGAAGAACGGCTGGATCTACGTCTACTGGATGCCGCACGAGTCGATCGACCGCGACAAGCAGCTCGGCCAGCGGACCGTCTCCCGTTTCACCTACGACGGCACCACCCAGACGATCGACCAGGCGACGCGCAAGGACCTGCTGCACTGGACCGCGCAGATCCACAGCTGCTGCCACGCCGGTGGCGGCATGGCCTTCGACAAGCAGGGCAACCTGTACGTCGGCTCCGGTGACAACAACTCCTCCGGCGGCGCCGGGCCGGGGTACTCCGGCAACAACTGGACCCAGGACTACAAGGGGGTCTCGTTCCAGGACGCCCGCCGCACCGCCGGCAACACCAACGACCTGAACGGCAAGATCATCCGGATCCACCCGGAGGCGGACGGCACGTACACGATCCCCAAGGGCAACCTGTTCAAGCCGGGCACCCCGAAGACCCGCCCGGAGATCTACGTCATGGGCGTCCGCAACATCGCGCGGATCGCCTGGGACAAGCAGAACAACTGGCTCACCGCCGGATGGGTCGGACCGGACGCCGGAGTCCCGGACCCGACCTGGGGCCCGGCCAAGTACGAGACCGCGACCATCATCCAGGACGCGGGCAACCAGGGCTGGCCGTACTGCATGGGCAACCGGCAGCCCTACCGCGACCGCAGCAACACCGACGCCAGTCAGCCCGCGGGCTGGTACGACTGCGCCCACCTGAAGAACCAGTCGCCCCGCAACACCGGCCGGACCGACATCCCGGCGGCGCGCGACAACATGATCTGGTACTCCCCGCAGGGGGGTGGCCCGGTCTATCCCCAGCGCACCGACGGCAGCGGCCTGCCGACGTACAAGCTGGGCGACGAGACCTTCACCGAGCCGTACCTCAAGGGCGGCGGCCAGGCCATCATGGACGGCCCGACCTACCACCGCTCCGAGGTGAACACCAACAGCGGTGTGGCCTGGCCGGCGTACTGGGAGAACAAGTGGTTCATCGGGGATGAGTCCAACGCCCAGAACCGCGTCGCGGTCACCGTCGACCCGAAGACCGTCGCCAAGCACGGCGCGCCGGCCTTCGCCGAGGACCTGCGCAGCATCATCCAGCCCGGTGGCGGTGACAACCAGCTCCAGTCCTGGATGGACGCCAAGTTCGGCCCGGACGGCGCGCTCTACATGCTCGACTACGCGAACGGCTTCTTCAGCCTCGACCCGAACCAGAAGCTGATCCGCATCACCTACCACGGTGGGGCGGCGACGCCGAACCCGAGCGAGGCCACGACGCGTGCGGTCCAGCAGAGCACGCCGAACACGGTCGCGTTCTCCAGCCGGAAGGCCGGCGGTGTGTCGTGGACCTGGGACTTCGGTGACGGCAGCAAGCCGTCACACGCGGCCGACCCCACGCACACGTACCTCAGCTTCGGCACCTATCACGCCACGCTGAAGGTCAAGTACGCGGACGGCGAGGTGACCACCGGAAAGATCAACGTGAAGGTCGGCTGCTCCGCGCCCGACGCGCGGAAGACGGTCCGGCTGCTGGACACCGACACGGGCGTGGCCAACCGCGCCGTCGGGGGCGGCTGCACGATCAACGACATGATCGACGACGAGCGGACCTGGCCGAACCACGCCCAGTTCGTCAGCTACCTGAACAACCTGGTGAACCAGTTCCAGCGGGACGGAGTCCTCACCCTCGCCGAGGCGCAGACGCTGAAGAAGGCGGGTGCGCAGTCGCCGATCGGCAAGACGAACGGGTACGAGCCCATCTTCGACGGGACGGCGCAGTCCCTCGGCGGCTGGTCCCAATCTCCGTCCGGCCGGTTCAACCTGCAAAGCGACGGTACGATCCGCAGCTCCGGCGGCATGGGTCTGCTGTGGTACTCCAAGAAGGCCTACGCCGACTTCTCCGTGCGACTGCAGTTCCGTGACGTCGCACCCGACGGGTACCGCGCCAACACCGGGGTGTTCGTACGGTTCCCCGACCTCCGGACCCCGCTCGAACAGCGGCCGCCCGGAAGCTGCGGGACCGTCGGCTCGGCCCGTACGTCCACCACGTGGGTCGCGGTCTACTGCGGCCAGGAGATCCAGATCTACGACGGGGACACCGGAGAGCCGCAGAAGACCGGCTCGGTCTACAACTTCAAGGCCAACGACCTGAGCCAGGCGCGGGTGACTCCGAAGGGCAAGTGGAACGACTACGAGGTCCGCGTGGTCGGCCAGCACTACACGATCATTCGCAACGGTGTGGTGATCAACGAGTTCGACAACACCCCGGGCAAGCAGTCGACGCGCGACGGTGACCCGCCCACGGACCTGCGCCAGTTCATCAGCGGGTTCGTCGGGCTGCAGAACCACAGCGACAACGACCTGGCCGAGTTCCGCAACATCCGGGTGCGGCAGCTCTAGTGGCCGGCCGGTGCCGGGAGGCGGGCATCGCCCCGCGTCCCGGCACCCCTCCGGCGGCCCACCTCGCTGAGCGTGAGAGGCAGAGCGACAGATGAGACCCAGACCCCTTCCCACCCTGCCGGCCCGGCGCAGAACGCCCCGTGCCCGGGCCGCGGTGGCCGTGGCGATACTGAGCGCGGTGATCTCGGCGCTGTGGCTGACGCCGAGTGCGGCGGCGGGCGCGTACGACCACAAGCTCCATGCGGCGGCGGACCAGGTGCTCACCTGGACCGCCGACGACAGCATGACCGCCTACAAGTCCGCGCCGTCCACGGCGACCGCCGGCCCCGTGACGATCGTCTTCGACAACAGCACGGCCAGCGGCAACACCACCGGGATGACGCACACCCTGACCTTCGACACGTCCACTGCCGGCTACAACCACGACGTCAACGTCAACATCATCTCCAGCCCGTTCGACGCCAACGGCGGCCATCACGAGGTCCAGGCCAACCTCACTCCCGGCAAGTACCGCTACTACTGCGCCATGCCGGGCCACCAGATGAGCGGCGAGCTCGTGGTCACCGCCGGCGGTGGCACGGACACGACGCCGCCGCAGGTGTCGGCGTCGGTGTCGGGGGACAAGGACGCGGACGGGAACTACGTGGGTTCGGCCACGGTGACGGTGTCGGCGAGTGACACCGAGTCCGGGGTGGCCACGGTGGAGTACGCGCTGGACGGTGCGCCGTACACGGCGTACTCGGCTCCGGTCTCGGTCAATGACGCCGGTGATCATACGGTGAAGTACCGGGCGACGGACAAGGCGGGCAACACCTCGCCGGAGGGTTCGGTGTCGTTCACGGTGGCTCCGCCGCCGAGCGGCGACACCACCCCGCCGCAGGTGTCGGCGACCGTGTCGGGAGACAAGAACCCGGACGGCACCTACGCGGGCCCGGCCACCGTCACCGTCGTGGCGAGTGACACCGAGTCCGGGGTGGCCACGGTGGAGTACGCGCTGGACGACCAGCCGTTCACGGCGTACGCGAACCCCGTCGTGGTCGACCAGCCGGGTGCCCACATGGTCCAGTTCCGAGCGACGGACAAGGCGGGGAACACCTCGCCCGCGGGCTCGGTGTCGTTCACGGTGGCCGCGCCGCCGGGGAAGGACACGACGCCCCCGGAGGTGTCGGCGTCGGTGTCGGGGGACAAGGACGCGGACGGGAACTACGTGGGTTCGGCCACGGTGACGGTGTCGGCGAGTGACACCGAGTCCGGGGTGGCCACGGTGGAGTACGCGCTGGACGGCGGGCCGTACACGGCGTACTCGGCTCCGGTCTCGGTCAATGACGCCGGTGATCATACGGTGAAGTACCGGGCGACGGACAAGGCGGGCAACACCTCGCCGGAGGGTTCGGTGTCGTTCACGGTGGCCGCGCCGCCGAGCGGCGACACCACCCCGCCCCAGGTCTCGGTGCAGGCCACCGGTGACCAGGACTGGGCCTGGAACTACGTGGGCTCGGCCACCGTGACGATCTCGGCGAGCGACGACGACTCCGGGGTGGCCACGGTGGAGTACGCGCTCGACGGCGGGCCGTTCACGGCGTACACCAAGCCGTTCGCGGTCGCCCAGCCCGGCGGGCACACGGTGCGGTTCCGCGCCACGGACAAGGCCGGAAACACCTCCGACGTCGGCACGGCGAAGTTCCGGGTCGTCAAGAGCGGGTCGTAGTACCGAACAGAAGGAGCGATCACCCATGTGTGGTAACGAGCGCGTGACGTTCGACCGGCGGAAATTCCTCAGGGGGCTGGCCGCCACCGCGGCGGGTGTCACCGCGGTCGGCGCGACGGGCGGGCTGGCGTCGAGCGCCTTCGCCGACACGACCGGTTCCCGTGGCCACGGCAGGCACATCCCGAACGGCAAGATCGGTCTTCAGCTCTACTCCGTACGCGACGCGTTCATGGCCCAGCCGGAGGCCGTCCTGCGCGCCCTGTCCAGAGCCGGCTACCGCAAGGTGGAGTTCGCGGGGCTGCCGGGCGGCACCGACCCGGCCCACGCCCCGGCGATCCGCGCGATGCTCGACAAGTACCACCTGGTGGCGATCTCCAGCCACCACAACTACAGCGAGTTCACCGACGAGAACCGGCTGAAGCAGCTCATCGAGATGGCGAAGATCCTGGGCCAGAAGTACATCGTGTGCCCGGGCGGCGTGCCCAACACCGCCGACGGCTTCGCCCAGGCCGGCCCGGCCTTCAACCGGGCGGGGGAGAAGATCCGCGCAGCCGGGATGAAGCTCGGCTACCACAACCACACCGGCGAGTTCCAGGGCCACGGCCCGGACGGCCGGACGTTCTACCAGATCCTGCTCGACAGCTCCGACCCCCATCTGCTGCACATGGAGCTCGACATGGGCTGGTCGAGCGCCGCCGGGCTCAGCGCCCAGGACAACCTCAACCTCATGGCCGCGAACAAGGGACGGATGCTCCTGGCCCACGTCAAGGACCTGCACCCGGACGGCAGCCTCGCCGACCTCGGCACCGGCATCGTCGATTACAAGACGATCCTGAGCGGGGCGACCCGGCTCGGCATGCGGGAGTTCATCATCGAGAACGACGACCAGAGCAACCCGCTGACCGACTCCCGGGCAGCGAACATGCACGACTACCTGGCCACGCTCAAGCTCTGAGGCCGAGCCATCCACCCAGCGGAGCGTCTCCCGCCGGTCCGGCCACAGGCGGGACCGCGCGGGATCGCTCCGCCGATAAGGTCTTAAACCGCGTCGGGCGTCTCGGCCTCGGAACCGAGAATGCCGATGGCGAGGTCGGTGGTGCGGGCTACCTCGACGCACTCGCCGTTCGGCTCGCTGTGTCCTGACTTGCGCCAGTCGATGTAATGGTCGGTCATGCGTCCGATTCTGTCTGGTAAGCCGGCCGGTTAGCCAGCCCTTCGAGGAAGGCCAAGGTGTCGTCGACGGAAAGTGCGGCCTGCCGCAGGCGGTCGTACAACCCCGTATAGCGGGACAGTTCGTCTTCTTGTGCGAGTACGACATCGGCGGTGACGGTGTCGACGACACCCATGGGGGGATCGCTCGGGTCGGGGAACGTGTAGAGGAAGAACGATGCCTTCGGCAGGAAACCGCCCGGGATCGGGACGTCCGATGGCAACACCCGCATGGTGATGCGTTCATCGGTGGAGACAATCTTTATCAGGTGTCGGAGCTGGGCGGCCTTCACCGCAGGTGGCACGGCCAACCGGTGAATCATGCACTCGTCGAGCACGGCCTCGTACGTCGGTCCGTCCGGGCCGAGAAGGTGCTGCTGGCGGCGGGTCCGGGCGTCGGCCATGCGTTCCGGTCGATAGTCGAGCGACCCCTGGCAACGGTCCAGCGTGACCATCGCGTCGATGAACTCAGGGATCTGTAGTACGGCCGGGAAGGCCGTCTGGTTGTAGCTGTGAATGGACGCGGCCCCTGATTCCAGGTCGGCGTACAAACGCTGGCGAGGGCCCATGGCATTGCCGTACCTGTCCCACCAGCCCTTACGCGCGGCCGCGTGGGCCAGTTCGTGGATCTTGTCATACCGCCGACCGGTTACCTCCAAGACGTTGAGAATGGAGACGATCTCGGCGAGATCGGGGCGGATCTGCGCGTTCTCCATTTTGGAGATCTTCGAGCGTGACTGGTAGATGAGCCGCGCCAGTTCGTCGGTGGTCAGGCCGTGCTCCTCGCGCAGTTTGCGGAGCTCGTCCCCGAGGCGGCGGCGCCGGAGATAAGGGCTGGTCATAGGGAGACCTCGTGTGGCTGGGCTGACGGACGGCCGACCCATTACACAGAGTCGGTAATCGTGACGTTATGCGGTCACTGCTCCGCATGTCCCCTGATCGGGCGTCGCGTCCCGGAGATCGCGCGTTCGGACGGCGGACATCCGGCTCGTGAACGTTCGCCGGCAATCTTCGCGTAACACGCCATTGACATCCCTGAGGTCGGGTGTAGCGTACCGCCTCAACGATCACGTGAACGTTAATGTGAGGATGCGCGATGCCCCAGAGACGGCTCTCCCGCAGGTGGACGAAGGTCGCGGTGTCCGCCGCCGCGGCCCTCCTGACGCTCACGAACGCATCCGCCGCCGTGGCCGCCGGGAACGGGAACGGGAACGGGCCGGGCGGCCGGGCGCGATCCATCGACGTCCGCATCGGCAGCTACAACGTCTGCGGCCAGGGCTGTCTGCCGACCAAGGAGGAGTGCGAGCGGGTCATCGGCCGTGACTGCGCGACCAAGCTCAAGCCCTGGGCCGACGGGCGGGCCGCGGCGGTGGCCGAGGACATCGACGCCGCCGGGCTGGGGGTCGTCGCGACCCAGGAGATCGGCAACAACCCGACCCCGACGCAGACCGGCGTCGACGTCGAGTCCTTCCGCGCCCCGCTGACCGCGGCGCTCGCCGAGCACGGGTACGCGGAGGCACCCGCGGACTACGCGGGCGCCCGTCACCCCTGGTACGGCTACCCGCTCAAGTCCGGCGCCGGCCGGTTCACCTACTACGACGCCTCCCGCTACTCCCACCTCGACGAGCGCGGGCGCGAGCTGCCCCACGACCTGTTCTGGCTGCCCGACTCCACCGAGATCTACGGCAAGACCATGACCTGGAACGTCCTGCGCCAGCGGGCGACCGGTGTCCGCTTCGTCGTCGTCGACATGCACCTGGAGTACCGCAAGAACGGCGCGACCGACCCCAACGGCTGGACCAAGAACTGGGACCAGGTCCGGTACGGCGACGCGCGGCGGACCGCCGAGGAGCTCACCCTGCACGACCCGCGGACCAGGGACCTGCCGATCGTGTTCGCCGGGGACATGAACTCCGGTTCGACCGCGGACGGCGCGAGCGCGGTCGACGCCTTCTCCGACGTGGGCTTCGTCGACGCGCACGCCGTCGCCGCCCGTCGAGTCGGCGACGAGTACGCCTCCTTCAACGGCGGGAAGATCCCTCTCCCGTCCGGGGAGAAGATCGACCACATCTTCGTCCGGAAGGGCACGCCGGTCCGCGACTGGGTGCTGGTTCCGCAGACGACCGAGACGTCCGGAGCGCCGGCGGAGCTGCTCCGTTCCGACCACAACCTCTCCTACGCGAACGTCCGCCTGAAAGGAACGTCCCGTTGACGACCACGCCGTACGTCGATCCGCGCCTGCTCGATCCGAAGCTGGCCAAGTTCAACCCGCTGCGCCGGATCCTCGTGCACGACGACTTCAACGACGGCACCCACGGGTGGGTCGAACTGATCGGCAACCACGATGAGCACGGCGACCTCGACACCGTCGATGAGCACATGTCCGACTTCCGGCCCCCGCAGCTCAGCTCCTGCAGCTTCTTCGACGTCGGCACCCACGGCGCCATGTCGGGCACGTACGCGCTGAAGGTCGCCACGCGGCCGGTCGCCGGGCACACCGGCGTCGCGATCCGCCGGCTCACCATGTCGGGCCGCGGCCGGGTGCAGTTCGAGACGTACCTGGCGTACAAGGCGGAGGCGGCCTCGGCCGAGAACGGCGCCGCGACGGCGGCCGGCGGCGGGCGGTGGGACGCGAACAACCACCCGTCGGAACAGCAGTTCGGCGCGTTCACCGTCGCGACCGACATCTGCGACGGCGTCCGCTACCACACCGTGGCGCGGTACCTGAACACCGACCTGGACCACCAGGTACGGCACCAGTGGGTGTATCCCACCGTCCCGGAGCCGACGCCGCGCGAGCACTTCGAGGGCAAGGTCAAGCTGCCGCGGACGGCGGACTTCACCGCGCCGAACCCCGAGGACTGGAAGCCGTTCGGCGAACCGCAGGAGATGTGCTTCAACGAGGTCCCCACCAAGGTCAACTGGCACTACCTGCGCTGGGTGATCGACACCAGCACCCGGAAGAACGTCGAGCTCCAGCTCAACGACGTCGTCCACGACATGTCCGACGTCCCGGTCCCGCCGTACGACGAGCACTACGGGTCGCTGCAGAACCTGCTCAACTTCTACGTCTCCGTCCGCACGCACACCGATGTACGGAACTTCCTGTACCTCGACTCGGTGCTGATCTCGGTGGACTGGTGAGAAAGGCCCCGATGAACATGCGACAGTCGCTCACCGCCGTCATCGAGCGCAACACGACGCTGACCGGCGAGTTCACCACCGAGCCGTACGAGGCCGCCTGGGCCGGCGAGGCCCGCTGGTTCGTCCGCGTCCTCGACGCCACCGGGCGCGCACCCCGCCTCGTCGCGCGCACGCAGATCTCGCCGGACGGCCTGCACTGGTGCGACCTGGACGGGGTCGACCAGACCGTCACGCCCGGCGACGGCCCCGTGCACAGCTGGCCGGCGACCGGTTTCGGTGGCTGGCTCAGGCTGCGCGGCACCGTCGTCGACGAGGCGCCGGACGACGCCGCGGGGATCAAGGTCCTCATCTACCTGGCGCTGAAGGCATGACCGGGGCGGCGGCATGAGGACGACAGGCAGGCCGGACACCGGCGGCGCGCACGTCGGGCGGCGGGACTTCCTCGCCATGGCCGGGCTCGGATCCGCGAGCGTGCTCCTGGCCGGCTGCGGCTTCGGCGGCGGGGGCGGCGCTCCCAAGGGCGCGCTGCGCGCCGCGTTCGGCCAGCCGGTCACCGACCTGGACCCGTACAACGCCGCGACGGCGGTCGACGAGGCGTCCCTGATCGTCAAGCGCCTGGTGTTCGACACCCTCGTACGGCGCCAGGGCGACCGGCTGGTCCCGGGGCTGGCGACCGGCTGGGAACGTACGAACGACACCACCTGGGTGTTCACGCTGCGCCGCGGCGCCCGGTTCCACGACGGCACTCCCGTCACCGCGGCCGACGTCGCGGCCTGCCTGAAGCGCACGCGGGCGGTCGCCTCCGCACAGACGCCGCTGTGGGCCTCGGTCACCAAGGCGGAGGCCCGGGACGACCACACGGTGGTCTTCACCACCGACGGCCCGCTCGGTTCGCTCCCGGTCAACCTCACGCTGCTCTTCGTCGTCCCGGCCGCCCGGGTCGCCGATCCGGAGCAGAAGCGCCGTCCGATCGGGTCCGGGCCGTTCCGGGTCACCGGGTTCACGCCGTCGACCTCGGTCGAGCTGGCGCGCTTCGACGACTACTGGGGCGGCCGGGCCGACCTGCCCGGGATCTCGATGCCGTACATCGCCGAGACCTCATCGGCGATCACCGCGCTCCGCAACGGGGACATCGACCTGCTGTGGCCGATCCCACCGGACCAGCTGCCGGAGGTCACCGGAGTGAAAGGCGTCGGCGTCGAGCGCATCCCCTCATGGACGTACTACCTCAACTGGTTCAACTGCTCGCGGAGGCCGTTCACGGATCCGAACGTCCGCCGCGCCATGTGCCAGGCCGTCAACCTGCCGCAGATCGTGGACCGGCTCTTCGGCCGTGGGGGACAGCAGATGCGCGCGCCGATCCCCTCGACGGTCGCCGGGTACGCCGCGCAGGAGCCCTGGAGCTACGACCCGGCCGCGGCGAAGCGCCTGCTCGCCGCCGCCGGGCTCGGCCGGGGCTTCACCACCTCGATGATGTGGTTCGACGCCACCGGCCCGCTCGCGCGTGAGCTCGCCGAGGCGATGATCTCCTCATGGGCCGACATCGGGGTCACGGTCCGCCCGCAGAGCATCGAGAAGGCCCAGTGGCTCGAACGCCTGAACAGCCTCGACTGGGACATGAACCTCCAGACGAACACCGTGACCACGGGCGACGCGGCGTTCACCGTCGGCCGCCTGTACACCTCCAAGGCCCACCGGATGGGCTACAAGAACCCGGCCCTCGACAAGATCCTCGCGAGCGCCGCGGCGGCACCCTACGGATCGGACCGCGACGCCCTCTACGGTGAGGCGTGCAAGATCATCTGGTCCGACGCCGTCGGACTGTTCCCGCTCACCCTCGTCACCGGGTACGGACGTTCGCGCCGGCTCACCGGCTTCACGCCCGCTCCGAACAACCAGCCCGACCTCGCGGCGGTGAGGCGCCGATGACACCGTGCCGGAGGATCCGATGAGCCCACGACGCCGTACGACGCTGCGTGACATCGCCGAGTCGCTCGACCTGTCGGTCAACACCGTCTCACGGGCGCTCGCCGACAAGGACGCGGTCGGCGTGGAGACGCGGAGGCGCGTCAAGGCCGAGGCCGAGCGCCTGGGCTACGTGCCCAACACGATGGCCCGCTCTCTCGTCCTGCAGAACGCGATGACCCTGGGGCTGGTCATCACGAACCCGTCCAACCCGTTCTACGCCCGCCTCATCTCCGCGATCGAGGAACGCGGACGCACCCGCGGCTACTCGCTCATGCTGATGGTCACCGAGGACTCGGTCGACAACGAACGCCGCGCCGCCGAGGAGCTGATGCGCTGGGGCGTCGACGGCGTGCTGGCGATCCCGGTCCAGCACGGCGCCGAGCACTGGGAGCGCCTGCGCAAGTCCGGCGTCCCCCTGGTCCTGCTCAACCGCGACCTGCCCGGCCTCGACGTCGACCTCGTCGGCGTCGACTACTACGCCGGTTCCCGGGCGGCGACCGAGCACGCGCTGAGCACCGGCGCCACCGAGCTGTACCTGGTCGAGGAGGACCTGGACATCTCACCGGTCGCCGAGCGCATTCGCGGGTTCCGCGACACGCTCGCGACCCATGGGCTCGCCGCCCCCGACGACGCGGTCGTCCGCGTGGCCTCGCCGGAGGGCGTCTCCGTGTCGGTCCCGTTCGACCCCGGCCCCGCGTACGAGCTCGGCGCCGGTCTCGCCCGCCGAGCCGGACCCGGCGCGGTCGTGCTCGCCGGCAACGACTACCACGCGCTGGGCCTGTGCCGTGCCTTCGCCGAGCAGGGCCTGCGGGTCGGCGTGGACATCGGCGTCATCGGCCACGGCGACCACCCCTTCTCGGCCTACCTCGACCCTCCGCTGACCACGGTGCGGCTGCCCGCCCCCGAGGTGGGGCGGGCCGGCATCGACCGGCTGCTCGAACACGTGGAGACCGCCGGAGGATCCGGCGGCGAGGCGGCCGGCCCGGCGCACACGCTCTTGCCGCCCGAACTCATCGTGCGCGCGTCCGTGCCCGAGACCGCCGGAGGTGAGGGCTGATGGGAGCGTTCGTCGCGAAGCGGCTCGGGCAGGCCGTGGTGGTCGCCTGGGGAGCGCTGACCCTGGTGTTCATCATCGTCCGCGTCGTGCCCGGGGACCCCGCGAAGCTCATCCTCGGCCCGGACGCCTCGGCCGACCAGCTCAAGCACGTACGGTCGGACTTCGGCCTCGATCATCCGCTGTGGCGGCAGTACCTGGAGCACCTCGGCGGCGTCCTGCACGGCGACCTCGGTGACTCGTGGCGGCTCGGCGGCTCCGCGCTCGGCGACACGCTCGAACGCTTCCCCGCCACCCTCACCCTGTCGGTGGTCGCGCTCGTGCTGACCATCCTGCTCGGCTTCCCGCTCGGCATGCTGTGCGCGCGCCGGCCCGGGAAGGTGCTCGACCTGCTGGTGTCCACCGGGTCGCTGGTCGGGCAGGCCGTTCCGTCGTTCTGGCTCGGCATCGTCTTGATCCTGCTGTTCGCCCGCGAGCTCGGCTGGCTGCCCGCCACCGCGGACGGGTCGTTCGCCGGGGTCCTGCTGCCGGCCTTCACCCTCGCGCTGCCGTTCATCGGCTGGCTCGCCCGCCTGGTGCGGGGCGGCGCGCTGGAGGAGGGGGCGAAGGACTACGTGCGCACGGCCCGCGCCAAGGGCGTGCCGGAGGGCCTGGTCCAGTACGTCCACGTGGGCCGGAACATCGCGGTGCCGGTCGTCACCGTGCTCGGCCTCCTGATGGGCAACTTCATCGCCAACGCGGTCATCATCGAGGTCGTCTTCTCCTGGCCCGGCATCGGGTCGCTGATGGTGGACGCGATCACGAACCGCGACTACGCCGTCGTCGAGGCCGCGGTCCTCACGATGACCGTCTCCTACATCGCCCTGAACCTGCTCGTGGACGTCGTCTACTTCGCCCTCGACCCGCGCCTCACCCCGGAGAACGCATGAGTGAGCGAAGCGAGCGAATCGAGAACACGGCCTGCCCGGTCTCTCTCCCGACGAAGGAGGGCTCATGACTGCCATTACCGTGCCCGAAGGAGTCGCGGCACGCACCGAGACCGGCCGGCGGCGTGTCCCCGTACGCGTGTGGGTCGGCGCCGGGGTGCTGGCGTTGTTCGTCCTCGCCGCGCTCCTGGGTCCGCTGCTGCGGCCGTACGATCCGGTGGCGACGCATCTGCCCGACCGGCTCCTCGCGCCCGGCAGCCGTACCGGCACCGGGTCGATCGCCTGGCTCGGCACCGACCAGGTGGGCCGTGACCTGCTCGCCAACCTGCTCGCCGGGGCCCGGATCACGCTCCTCGTCGCCGGCGCGACGGTCGTCGTCGGGGGCGTCGTCGGTCTCGTCGTCGGTCTGGTCTCCGGCTACTTCGGCGGCCCGCTGGACACCGTCCTGTCACGCGTCGGCGACGTACAGCTCGCGTTCCCCTCGATCCTGCTGGCGATCCTGCTGGCCGGGGTCCTCGGCCCGAGCATCACCAACATCGTCATCACGCTGGCGATCACCCGCTGGGTCATCTTCGCCCGCGTCGTCCGCGCGTCGGCCATGTCCACGCGACGGCTGGAGTTCGTCGACTCCGCCCGCGTCCTGGGCTGCGGGCATCTGCGCATCCTGCTCCGGCACGTGCTGCCGTCCTGCTGGCAGCCGCTGCTCGTCGCGGCGACGGTCCAGGTCGGCCTGGTGATGGTGGCCGAGGCGTCGCTGAGCTTCCTCGGCCTCGGCGTACCGGTCGACACGGCCTCCTGGGGCGCCACGGTCTCGATCGGGCGCGACTACCTGGGGTCGGCGTGGTGGATCTCCACGGTGCCGGCCGCCGCGCTCGCGCTCGTCGTCACCGCGGTCGGCGTGGTCGGCGACGGATTCCGTGACCTGTCCGATCCCCGGTCCCAGATCTGAACGAGAGGAGCGACCGATGCCTTCCACCATCGAGGAGGTCGCCGGGGCCACCGAGGCCACCCCGGTCGCGCGGCTGCGCGGAGTCCACATCGGCTTCGGCGCCCCGGGCAGCGAACGCCCCGTCGTCCGGGGCGTCGAACTCGACCTCGTGCCGGGCCGGGTCACCGCCCTGGTCGGGGAGTCCGGCAGCGGCAAGTCGCTGACGACACTCGCCCTCATGGGCCTGCTGCCCAGCGGCGCGCGCGTCAGCGCCGGGTCGATCGAGATCGACGGGCAGGACACGGCCGGGTTCACCGACGCGCAGTGGAGGCGGCTCCGGGGCCCGAAGATCGCGATGGTCTTCCAGGACCCGATGGCCGCCCTGAACCCGTCCTTCACGGTCGGGTGGCAGGTGGCCGAGACGTTCCGCCGCCACCAGGGCGCCTCGCACCGCACCGCGCGGACGCGGGCGATCGAGCTCATGCGCACCGTCGGCATCCCCGACGCCGAACGCAAGTACCACGCCTACCCGCACGAGTTCTCCGGAGGGATGCGCCAGCGCGCGGTGATCGCCATGGCGCTGGCCCTCGAACCGGAGGTGCTGCTGGCGGACGAGCCCACCACGGCCCTCGACGTGACGGTGCAGGCCCAGATCCTGCGCCTCCTCACGGCCCGGCAGGCCGAGGCGCGCATGGCGATGCTGCTCGTCTCGCACGACCTGGGGGTCGTTGCCCGCGTCGCGCAGCACGTGGCGGTGATGTACGCCGGGCGGATCGTCGAGGCCGGGACCCTGGACGAGGTCTACACCAGCCCGGCGCACCCCTACACGCGCGGGCTGCTCGACGCGATGCCCGACCCCGGCCGCCCCGGCCGGCTCGTGCCCATCGACGGTCAGCCCCCGGCCCCCGGCCGGCTGCCGGCGGGGTGCGCCTTCGCGCCACGCTGCCGCTTCGCCACCGAGGTGTGCCGGACCGACGATCCCGAGGCGCTTCCCGTGCCCGGCCACGGCGTCTCCACCGGCCACGTCGCCGCATGTCATCACAGTGCCCGCGTTCTGGAGGCGCGTTCGTGAACACCGCACAGGCCGCCGCTCCCGGTACCGCTCTCCTGCGGATCCAGGGTCTGCGTGCCGGATATGCCACCCGTGGCCGCTCCGGGTTCGGCCGGCGCCGCGTCGACGCGGTCGCCGGTGTCGACCTGACGGTCCACGCCGGCCAGACCCTCTGCGTCGTGGGTGAGTCCGGCTGCGGCAAGTCGACTCTGGCCCGATCGGTCGTGGGGCTGCTGGATCCGTTCGCCGGGTCGATCTCCTTCGGGGACGTCGACCTGTCCTCAGCGGGACGGCGCGAGCGGCACCGGGTCTCCCGCGACCTGCAGATGGTCTTCCAGGACCCGTACACCTCCCTGAATCCGCGGATGCGCGTCGCCGACGTCATCGCCGAGGGCTGGCACGTGCACCGGGGCGTGCTCCCCGCACGCGAGCACGCGGCCGAGGTCGACCGCCTGCTCTCCCTGGTCGAACTGGACTCCTCCTACGCCGGACGCCGGTTGCACGAGCTGTCGGGAGGACAGTGCCAGCGGGTGAGCATCGCGCGGGCGCTGGCCTTGAGGCCGAAGCTGATCGTGTGCGACGAGGCCGTCTCCGCCCTCGACGTGTCGGTCCGCGCGCAGGTTCTCAACCTCCTGATGGACCTACGGAAGGAGCTGGGGGTCGCCTACCTGTTCATCTCCCACGACCTCGACGTCGTGCGCCACATCGCGGACGAGGTGGCCGTGATGTACCTCGGCACGATCGTCGAGCACGGCACCGCCGAACAGGTCTTCGGAAACCCGCGGCACCCCTACACCCGGGCGCTGCTGTCGGCGGCCCCGTCGATCCACGACCGTCCGGGCGGCACGACCGAGTCCGCACTGACCGGCGAGGTCCCGTCCCCGGCGGCACCGCCGTCGGGATGCCGGTTCCGGACCCGCTGCCCGATAGCGGCCGACGCCTGCGCCACCGAGGTACCCGAGCTGCGGGTCCACGACGGCGGCGACCACGCCGCGGCGTGCCACTTCGCCGGGGAGAACCGCCCGGCCGGAGCCTGAACCGCACGACCGACGGCCCGGCCCCTGCCGCCGAGTGGTACAGGGAGCCGGGCCGTCGGCCGCGCAGAGCCCACGCGGATGGGTCACAGTGTGATCGTGGTCCGCGGTCCGGCGCGGCCCGCGAGCTCGCTGTTGGTGGGAGATTTGGTGCGCGATGACTTCAGGGTCCTTTCCCGCGGCCCGGGGGACGGGCCGTGGGACCTGCCTCGACTACAGCAGAGATTCGCCGAAGGTGGATTCAACGGCCTGAACATCAGGTTCATCCACCCTGCGGCGTTCAAAAGCCTCGATTTCCTCCTGGGCCTGGAAGGGCTCCAGTACCTGGAGGTGACCGGTCGCATCAGGAACGATGTCGCGGCATTCCAACTTCCTGAACTCAGGGAATTGTCTTTGGCCACCCGATCACCTCGTCCTGTCCCTGGGTTCGCAAGCTCGTCGCTGACGTTCTTGGGAATAGACGATCGGGACGGCAAGGACCACATCGCGGCGCTGGAAGGCATTCAGGAGCTGGCGATCTGGCTCTGGAAGGGGCAGAACCTGGCTTTCCTCGACGATGCAGAACTGCCGCTGACGACTCTTCGACTTGAGGGAAGGAAGCAGGTCGCGGCACTCGACGGGATCGCCGGTTGCCGCAAGCTGGTGGAGGTCCAAGTGCGGGAAGCACGGATCGAGAGCCTTGAGCCGTTGAGCGGCCTGACCGCCCTCCGAAGCGTGCGTGTTCTTCCGGGCCCGACAAAGGGAGAAGCCTGCCTCGATCTGTCTCATCTCACCGGGTTGCAGGGGCTTGAAGAGCTGCACCTGGTTCGAGCCGGCGCGATTCGTTCGCTGCGGCCGCTACTGGATCTACCGGCACTTCGCGACGTACGGCTGAGGGACACCGAGATCCTCGATGGGGATCTGTCGCCACTCACCGCCCTCTCTGCCCGCGCCACGGTCGTCCGGCCAGATGAATGAGTGTCCGCGCGGGCAGAGCCGGTCGTCTCAGGCGGTGGCGAGGGCGGTGGTGGGGGACAGGCGGGCGGCGCGGATCGCCGGGTACAGGCCCGCCGCCGCGCCGATGAGCAGCGTCGAGGCCATCCCGCCGCCGGTCGACCAGGCGGGCACCACGGTCTCCCAGGACTGCGCGGTGGCGTACCCGGTCGTCACGGCGATGCCGATGAGGACGCCGCCCACGCCGCCGAGCGCCGACAGCAGCAGGGACTCGGCGAGGAACTGCAGCAGGATGTGGCGGCGGGTGGCGCCCAGGGAGCGGCGCAGCCCGATCTCCGCCCGGCGCTCCAGCACCGAGATGACCATCGTGTTGGCCACGCCGACCCCGCCGACCAGCAGGGCCACCGCCCCTAGACCCAGCAGCAGGCCGGTGAAGGCGCGGTCGGTCGCCTGCCGTGCGGTCAGCGCGTCCGACGGCCGGGACACCTTCACCTCGTTCGGCGCCGCGGGGTTCGCCGTCGCCGCGAGGACCGCCTGAACCGCCTCCACGGCGGAGTCGTCCGTACGGGTGTAGACGGTCGTCGGATGCCCGTCGAACCCCAGGTACGTCGTGGCGGCGGACCAGCCGACGAGCGCCGCGGTGTCCAGCTCGGGGGCGAGCGGTACCGGGGCGAGGATGCCGACGACGGTGAACCACCGGCCGCCGACGTACACCTGCACGTCCGGACCCACCGCGCCGATGCCCAGCCGCTTGGCCGCCGTGGCGCCGAGGACCACGGCCGGGTACCGCGCCGTGGCGGCGTTGAGCCAGGCGCCGTACGCCAGGTTCGCGCGGAGGGCCTGCGGGAGGTCCAGCGAGGTCGCCTGGACCGACAGTCCGCCGCTCTCCTCGGCGGGGATCCGGTCGCTGCGGTACACCTTGGCGTCCGGGACCGTGCCGGTGGCGCAGGCCTGCCGAACCGGCCCGATCCGGCGGATCATCGCGACGGACTCGGTGGGCAGCGTGGCCGTTCCGCCGGTCAGGGTGTCGCCGGGGGCGACGGTCAGCAGGTTCGTGCCGAGCGCCGCGAGCCGGTGGTTCAGGTCGGCGCGGCTCGACGAGGAGATGCCGACCACGGAGACCATCGCGGCGATGCCGATCGCGATGCCCAGCGCCGACAGGACCACCCGCACACGCCGGGTTCGCAGGCCGGCTCCGCCGACGCGCAGCACGTCGCCGGCCCGCAGCCGCGCGGCCGGTGGCCCGGTGGTCGCCTCGGTCATGGTCCCACCACCTCGCCGTCGCGCATGGCCACCTGCCGGGGCAGACTCGCCGCGATGTCCCGGTCATGGGTGATCACGACGACGGTCGTCCCCGCGGCGTGCAGGTCACGCAGGATCTCCAGCACTCCGGCGCCCGACGCCGTGTCGAGGCTGCCGGTCGGTTCGTCGGCCAGCAGCAGGGCCGGCTCGCCGACGACGGCGCGGGCGATGGCCACCCGTTGCCGTTCGCCGCCGGACAGCTCATGGGGCGGATGGCCGAGCCGGTCGCCGAGGCCGACGCGGACGAGGGCGTCCGCCGCCCTGGCCCGGCGTTCTCGCATCGGCACGCCGGCGTAGAGCAGCCCGTCCGCGACGTTGTCCACCGCGGGCCGGCCCGGAGCGAGGTGGAACCGCTGGAACACGAACCCGATGCGGTACGCCCGCAGCGCCGAGAGCCGGCGGTCGGACAGCGCCGCCACGTCGTGCCCGTCGACGCGGACCATGCCCGCCGACGGCCGGTCGAGCGTGCCGATGAGATGCAACATGGTGGACTTTCCCGAGCCGGACGGCCCGACGATGGCGAGCATCTCGCCCGCGTCGATGGAGAGCGTGACGCCGCGCAGGGCGGCGACCCCGCCGGGGTACTCCTTGGTGACCGCGTCGAGCTCGACCACGGCCGTCATGACGGCACCCCCACGGTCATCCCCTCGGTGAGGCCGCCGCCGGAGACCTCGACCCGGCCCGCGGCGAACAGGCCGGTCTCCACGGCCACGATCCGGGTGGTCGCGCCGGTCACGACCTGCACGCCGTAGCCGCCCTCGGACAGGGCGAGCAGCGCACCCACCGGCACCGTCAGCACGTTCGAGCGCTCGGAGGCCGCGAAGTCGACGTCCACGGACGCCTGGTCGAGACCGGCCAGGGCCGTCACACGCCCGACCGCGATGGTGACCTTGATCTTCGTGGTGGGATCGCTGTTCTCGTCGCCTCCGGTGTCGATCACCGTCCGGGCGCCGGAGACCTTCCCGGACACGGTCGTTCCGCTCGGCAGCCGGACGGTCACCGGGGTGCCCTGACGCGCCAGCCGCTCGTCGTCCAGGCCGAGTTCCACCGTGATCACCCGCGTCCGGCCCGTGCAGGTGAGCACCGCGGCGCCCGGCCGGAGGGCGTCGCCCGCGGCGGCCTTGCGGGCGGACACCCGCACGGCGTTCGGGGCGTAGACGACGCGGCCGGGCTCGACCGTGCCGGTCTTCGTCAGGCCGAGGTCGCCCTGCCAGTCCTTCACCGCCGCGGCCGTGTCCGCGGTGAACTCGCGGTCCACGGTGAAGCCCCGGTACCCCAGCGCCCACAGGTTCTTCTCGAACTGCCGGACGTCCTTGCCCTTCGTCCCCGGTGCCAGCGTGCGGTAGGCGGGAAGTGAGCCGTACAGGAGCACGACCGGCCTGTCGTCCACCCGGTAGAGCGTCTTTCCGCGTCCTACCGTGGCCCCGGTCACCGGCAGCGCGGTCAGCGTGCCGGCGAGCCGGGCGGTCACCGTACGCTCGCCGCCGTAGGCCAGCCGGCCGGACTCGGTCTGGGTGTCGATGAGGTTCTGCCGCGTCACCTTCGCGGTCGCGGGCGGCAGGCCGCCGCCGCGGGCGGCGGGCCGGTCATCGCCTCCGAGGCCGAGGCCGGTGGCGGTGACGGCCGCCGTCCCGGCGACGAGCAGCGCGGCGGCCGCGGCCACGACCCGACCGACCCTGCGGCGCCGCGCCACGGGCGCGGCCGGCGTGCCGACCGGCCGGGTGGCCGCCGGCCGCCGGCCGGTCCGGATCACTCGGTTCCTCCGGAGTCGGTCGTCGTCGCGCCGCCCCCCAGCCGGTACTTCGAGCACTTCTTCTCGGCCGCCTTGAACCCCGCGCTCATCGGGTCGAGCCCGGGTCCGCCCTTGATCGAGATGTTGCCGTTCGCGTCCGGGTCCGGGAACTTCGGCACGCCGTTCGCCCGCATGCACGCCGCGAGCCTCCGCTGCCGTTCCACCATCTCGGGACTCGCCTTCTGCGGCCGGCCCCCGTTGGGCAAGTACTGCTTGCACTGCTGCGTCACCGCGTTGGCCTTATGCGGATCCGTCCCCTTCGGCAGCGTGACGTCGACCCCGCCGCCGCTCTTCGGGTCCGGCACGTCGATGCCGTGCTGCCGCATGCACTGGGCGAACTTCAGCATCTGGTCCTGCTCGGTACCGCTGCCGGACCCCGCCTTGGCGGTGGCCGTCCTGGTACCGCCGGCCGTGGCCACCCCGTGGTCCTTCCCCGACCCGCCGCATCCGGCGACCGTCACCGTCATCAGCAGGCCGAGGACGATGCCCATCCTGACGCGCATGTTCTTCTCCTCCCGTGCCGGGCGGTCCCCGGGCACGGGAGAAGCTCAGCCGCAAGCGTGTTTCCCGGCCGTTTCCGCGGGCTCTTAACGCCGGGGAAACGCCCTCACCGTCACCCTGGGCGGATGCGCATCCTGGTGGTGGAGGACGAGCCGCTGCTCGCCGACGCGGTGGCGGAGTGGCTGCGCGGTGACGCGCACGCGGTGGACGTGGTGAACGACGGTGGTGCCGCGCTCGAGCGGATCGGCGTGCACGGGTACGACGTGGTGGTACTGGACCGCGACCTGCCGGTCGTGCACGGCGACGACGTCTGCCGGGCCGTCACCGAGTGCGGCTCCGCCGCCCGGGTGCTGATGCTGACGGCCGCGGCGGAGATCGACGACCGGGTCGCGGGGCTCAGCCTCGGCGCGGACGACTACCTGCCCAAGCCGTTCGCGTTCCCCGAGCTCGCCGCCAGGGTGGTGGCGCTGGGGCGCCGCTCGCGGCCCGCCCTGCCGCCCGTTCTGGAACGCGCCGGCATCCGCCTGGACCCGCACCGCCGCGAGGTCCACCGCGACGGCCGGTACGTTCCGCTGTCACGCAAGGAGTTCGCGGTGCTGGCCGAGTTGCTGCGCGCGGACGGCGCGGCGGTGTCCGCGGAGCATCTCCTGGAGAAGGCATGGGACGAATACGCCGATCCGTTCACGGGCGCGGTACGGATCGCGATTCTCAAGCTGCGCCGCAAGCTCGGCGACCCGCCCGTCGTCGTGACCGAGCCGGGAGTGGGGTACCGGATCCCGTGACCGGCGGCGTCCGGTCGTCGAGGATGACCATCCGGGCCCGGCTCACGTTCGTGTACGGCGGGCTGTTCCTGCTCGCCGGCACGGTGCTGCTCGGCGTGACATACGCTCTCACCGCCGGCCGGCTGCCCGGCGGGACCGATGCCATCTTCGGTTCCGCAGGCGCGGTGAACGGGCAGACGCCGTCCGTGACGCCGCCGCCCCTCGTAGGCCGGCAACTGGTCGACCATGTCACGCGCGTGGCCCGGCAGGACGTCCTCGGCTCGCTGCTCGCCCAGGGCGCGATCGCGCTGGCCGTGGTCGGCGCCGCAGCCATCGCCCTCGGCTGGCTGATCGCCGGCCGGCTGCTCCAGCCCCTGGACCGGATGACCGAGACGGCCCGCCGGATCGCCGACGCCCCGGCGGCCGACCGCGGACTGCACGAACGCATCGGGCTGTCCGGGCCGCACGACGAGCTCAAACGGCTCGCCGACACGTTCGACCTCATGCTGGAACGACTCGACCGGTCCTTCGACGGGCAGCGCCGGTTCATCGCGAACGCCTCGCACGAGCTGCGCACCCCGCTCACGCTCAACCGGGCGCTGGTGGAGGTCGCGGTCCACCGCCGGGCCGCGCCCCCGGAGGTACGCCAGCTCGGCGAGACGCTGCTGGAGATCAATGCCCGTCACGAGCGCCTCATCGACGGCCTGCTCATGCTGGCGCGTGCGGAGCCCGAGGTGACCGAGCGCTCCTACGTCGACCTGGCGGACGTCGTCGAGCACGCGATCTCCCGGCTCGAATCCGGAGCGGTCGCCGTGTACGCCGACCCCGGCGAGGCGCCGACCGCCGGCGACCCGGTCCTGCTCGAACGCCTCGTGCAGAACCTCGTGGAGAACGGCGTACGCCACAACGTCCCCGACGGCGGCTGGGTGCGCGTCACCAGCGGCACCCTGGCGGACGGCTCGGCCCAGGTCGTGGTGAGCAACACCGGGCCGGTCGTCCGGCCGTACGAGGTGCCGGCCCTGTTCGAGCCGTTCCGCCGCCTTCGCGCCGAGCGGCTCTCCGCGACCGCGCCCGGCGCGGGGCTCGGCCTGTCGATCGTCCGGTCGGTCGCCCGCGCGCACGGCGGTGACGTACGGGCCGAACCACGGGAGAAGGGCGGCCTCGACGTCACCGTGGTCCTGCCCGGTCCGGAATGAACGACGCTAGGCGTGAGCGAGCAGGATCGCCGGGTTCTCCACGCAGTCGGCCACGTAGCGCAGGAAACCGCCGGCGGCGCCCCCGTCGCAGACCCGGTGGTCGAAGGTGAGGGACAGCTGGGCGACCTTGCGCGCCGTGACCGCGCCGTCGACCACCCAGGACCGGTCGATGATGCGGCCGACGCCGAGGATCGCGGCCTCCGGATGGTTGATGATCGGGGTGGACCCGTCGACGCCGAAGACCCCGTAGTTGTTGAGCGTGAACGTCCCTCCGGTCAGCGCCCGGGGCGGCAGCTCTCCTGAGCGGGCCAGGCCGGTGAGCCGGGTCAGTTCCGCGGCGAGCCGCGCGGTCGTCATCAGGTGCGCGTCCCGGACCACCGGCACGACGAGACCGCGGTCGGTCTGCGCGGCGAAGCCGAGGTTGACGTGCCCGTGCCGGACGATCTCGGCGCGGTCGGTGTCGACCGAGGAGTTCAGCTCGGGGAACCGCGTCAGGCCGTCCACGCAGATGCGGGCCAGCAGCGCGAGCAGCCCGATGCCGAGCTCGGGGCGGACCCGCGCGAGCGCGTTCTTCGCCTCGAGCAGGCCGGTGGCGTCCACGTCCACCCAGGTCGTGGCGTCGGGGATCTCGCGGCGGCTGCGGCTCAGCTTGTCGGCCACGGCCCGGCGCAGCCCGCGTAGCGGGATGCGCTCGGCCGTGAGCCCCCTCGCCGGTGCGGACGCCGGCCGGGCGCCGGCTTCCGCTCGGGCGCCCGCGATGGCCTGCTCGACGTCGCGGCGGAGGATCACTCCGTGCGGGCCGGTGGGGGCGACGGCCGCGAGGTCCAGTCCGTGTTCGCGGGCCATCCTGCGGACGAGCGGGGAGATCACCCGGAGCGCGCGCCGCCGTTCGGGGGCGGGCGGCGGGGTTCCGGCGGCCTTCCGGCCGGCGAGCCGGGAGCCGCGGCGCCGCCCGCGTGTCCCGGAGGCATGGCCGGTGCCGTAGCCGATCAGCACGTTGCCGGAGCCGGCCTGTTCCTCCTCCCGGTAGCGGACGGCGTCGGGGTGCGCGCCCGGACCCGCGTCCGTGGAGGATGCGCCCTCGCCCGTGGCGCCGGAGGGAGACGCCGTCTGGCCCGTGGCGTCGGAGGGAGGTGGCGTCTCGTCCGTGGCGTCCGCCGGGCCGACCTCGATGAGAGGTTCGCCCACCGCCAGGACGGCGCCCGTCTCCGCGCACAGCCGCCGTACGACTCCGGCGTAGGGGACCGGCACCTCCACGGCCGCCTTGGCGGTCTCGACCTCCACCACGATCTGGTCGACCTCGACCGTGTCGCCGACGGCGACCTTCCACTCGACGATCTCGGCCTCGGTCAGGCCCTCGCCGAGGTCGGGCAGGCGGAACACCTGCCGCGTGAGAACGGTCGTCATGACGCCTCCCGGTCCAGGTGGAGGACGTCGGGCTCGTCGTCGAACTGCAGCCGGTCCACCGCGTCGAGGATCCGGTCGGCGTCCGGCAGATGCGCGTGCTCGAGTTTCGGCGGCGGGTAGGGGATGTCGAAGCCCGTGACCCGCAGTACGGGGGCCGCCAGCGAGTGGAAGCAGCGTTCCTGCACGCGTGCCGCGATCTCCGCGCCGACCCCGGCGAACCCCTGGGCCTCCTGGACCACCACGCAGCGGCCCGTCCTGCGCACCGAGGACACGACGGTCTCGTCGTCGAACGGGACGATCGTGCGCAGGTCCACCACCTCCAGGTCGACGCCGTCCCGGGCCGCGGCCTCGGCCGCCTGGAGCGCCACCGGGACGGCGGGGCCGTAGGCGACGAGCGTCGCGTCGCGCCCCGCGCGCCGTACGGCCGCCCGGCCGAACCCCGCGGCGCGGCGATCGCCGGGCTCGGTCTCGCCCTTGGCCCAGTACAGCCGCTTGGGCTCCATGAAGACGACCGGGTCGGGGTCGGCGATGGCGTCGCGCAGCAGCCAGTACGCGTCGTCCGTGGTCGCGGGCGTGACCACCTTCAGGCCCGGCGTGTGGGCGTAGTAGGCCTCGCTGGAGTCGCAGTGGTGCTCGACGCCGCCGATGCCGCCCGCGTACGGGATGCGGATCACCATCGGGAGCGACAGTTTGCCGCGGGTGCGGTTGCGCATCTTGGCCACGTGCGAGGCGATCTGCTCGAAGGCCGGGTAGGCGAAGGCGTCGAACTGCATCTCCACCACGGGCCGGAGACCGCCCATGGCCATGCCCACGGCGAGGCCGACGATGCCCGCCTCGGCCAGCGGGGTGTCGAAGCACCGGTCCTCGCCGAACTCCTTGGTCAGCCCGTCGGTGATCCGGAAGACCCCGCCCAGCGGGCCCACGTCCTCGCCGAAGACCAGGACGCGCTCGTCCTCACCCAGCGCGTCCCGCAGCGCGGTGTTCAGCGCCTGCGCCATCGTCATCGTGGCCATGTCAGCCCTCCAGTTCGGCCGCGAGCGACGCCCGCTGCTCGCGCAACTGGGGCGTGGGATCGGCGAAGACCTGGTCGAACAGTTCGTACGGGTCGGGCTTTCCCCGACCAGCCGACCCCGACCTACCTCCCGGCTCCGTGTCGGCGTTCATCCGGTCCCGGACACGGGCGGCGAACTCCTCGGCGGCCTCCTGCGCCGAGGCGACGCCGTCGGCGTCGAGCAGCCCCCGGTCGCGCAGGTAGGTCTCCAGACGGGCGATCGGATCGGCCGACTCCCAGCGGTCGACCTCCTCCGGATCGCGGTAGCGCCCGGCGTCGTCGGCGTTGGTGTGCGGGTCCATCCGGTACGTGTGCGCCTCCACCAGGAACGGGCCGTCTCCCGCCCGCGCGTGGCGCACCGCCGTGGTCAGGACGGACAGCGTCGCGACGAGGTCGTTGCCGTCCACCTGCTCGGACCGCATGCCGTACCCGATCCCCTTGTACGCGAGCGCGGGGGCGGCGGTCTGCCGGGCCAGCGGTACGGAGATCGCGTACTGGTTGTTCTGCACGAAGAACACGACGGGGGAGCGCAGGACCGAGGCGTAGTTGAGCGCCTCGTGGAAGTCGCCCTCGCTGGTGCCGCCGTCACCGACGAAGACCATCGCGACGCCGTCCTCGCCCCTGCGGCGGAGGGCCTCGGCCATGCCGACCGCATGGAGGGTCTGGGTGGCCAGCGGCGTGCACTGGGGCGCGACGCGCGTGGCCACCGGGTCGTATCCGCAGTGCCAGTCGCCCCGCAGCAGGGTGAGCGCCTCGACCGGATCGATGCCCCGGGCGATCAGAGCGACCGAGTCGCGGTAGGTCGGGAACAGCCAGTCGTCCGCGCGGAGCGCGAGCACGCCGGCGATCTGGCACGCCTCCTGGCCGCGGCTCGACGGATAGACCGCGAGCCGGCCCTGCTTGGTCAGTGCGGTCGCCTGGCGGTCGAAGCGGCGGCCCAGCACCATGCGGCGGTACGCCTCCAGCAACTGCTCGTCCCCGGGCGCCGAGTAGCCGGTGGGCGGCTCGACGGCCGTGCCGTTCTCGGCGACGAACCGCACCGGAACGGGTGAAGGAAGAAGGCCGTCGACCACTTGGCGATGTGTCACGGACATGGCGACGCTCCCTTTCGCTGGACGTTTGACAGGAGCAGCGTCCGCTTCACGCATCATCCGTTCAAGACATCAGGCACAATTAGCGACAAATAGGTCTCAAGCAGGCTTGGAGTGGACCGAATGTCGTCCGAAGAGGGCATCGGCGGGGGCTTGGCGGGACGTTCTGCCGGGCCGCTGGACGAGGTGGATCGCGCGATCATCGCCGCGCTGCTGCGCGACGGCCGGATCTCGGTGCGGGCGCTCGCCGAGCACGTCCACATCTCCCGAGCCAACGCCTACGCGCGGCTCTCCCGGCTGACGGACGAGGGCGTGATCACCGGTTTCACGATCGAGCTCGCGCCGCACAAGGCGGGCCTGGGCACCAGCGCGTACGTCTCCGTCACCATCGAGCAGAACGCCTGGCGCGCGGTGTCGGCCGGGCTCCAGGACATCCCCTACGTCGAGCACTTCGCGATGGTCGGCGGTGACTACGACGTGCTGGTCCTGGTCCGGGCGCCGGACAACGCGGCGCTCCGGCACGTCGTGCTCGAACGCATCCAGGACGTCCCCGGCGTCCGCGCGACCCGTACGTGGCTGGTGTTCGACGAGGCCCGGGGCCGGGGCGCGGACTGGGGGAAGGAGACGAGATGAGGGCGGGTCATCCGTCCCGCGAGGCCGCGTACTCGCCGAGGAGCGCTTCGAGGCTTCGCGTCATGAAGGTGTAGTACTCGTGCATCTCCCGGAGACGGCCGCGCTGGCGTTCGGGCAGGTCCGCCCCGCGCGCCCGTGCGTGCTCGGCCAAGACCAGCAGCTCGGTCGTCTGCTCCAGCTGGTGCTGGAGGCAGCCGGTCCACGCGTCGTCGCGCCACTCGTACACGTACTGCCGCGAACCCGGCTCCTTGAACCGCCGTACGGTCCCGCTCACCATCAGCAGGCGTGTCGTCTCCGACATCGAGCCCTTGCTCGCGTCGAGAGCCGCCTGCAGCTCCGCCATCGTCATCGGCGTCTCGCTGAGCATCAGGACGCCCGCGGCCCGTCCGGCCATCGGGGGCCACCCCATCGCGCGGCCGATGTGCAGGCCGAAGTCGTCGATCAGTCCGTTCACGTCGCCGGCCGGGCTGGCCACGGTCGGGCTCCAATCGCTCAGAGAAAAATGAACTTTCACTCTTGACTGAACTTTCCCGCGAGGGCAGAGTCTACCGCCAACGGGCGGTTCGGGCGTCTCCGCAGCCGCGTTCCCCGGCCGGACACAGGAGGCTCGCCATGACGGACCCGGGCTGGGACCTCATCGTCGTCGGTGCGGGCTCCGCCGGAGCGGCGCTCGCCGTCCGCTCCGCCGAGCGGGGAAGGCGCGTCCTGCTCCTGGAGGCCGGGCCCGACTACCGGTCGGCGGAGATGCCGGAGGTGTGGCGGTCGCCGAACCCGGCCCGCGCGCTGCTCGACCCCGGCGCCGGGGAGCACCTCGTGTGGGTGGGCGTCGACTCCTCGCGCACCGACGGGCAGGCGCCGGCCCCGTACTGGCGCGGCCGGGGGGTGGGCGGCAGCTCGTCGATCAACGGGCAGATCGCGATCCGCCCGCCGATGGAGGACTTCGACGACTGGGCCGCGGCGGGATGCGCCGGCTGGTCGGCCGAGGACGTGCTGCCCTACTTCGCGAAGCTGGAGGACGACGAGGAGTTCGGCGACGAGGCGTACCACGGGCGTGGCGGGCCGACCCCGATCTTCCGTACGCCGCGGGAGCGATGGGGGACGGTGGACGCCGCCCTGTGCGCCGCCGCGCTGGCGGCGGGCCATCCCTGGGCGCCGGACGTGAACGCGCCCGGCGCGAGCGGGGTCTCGCCGTACCCGATCAACTCGCGCTCCGGGCGCAGGGTCTCGGTCAACGACGCCTATCTCGAACCGGCCCGGTCCCTGCCCGGCCTCACCATCCGCGGCGACGCCCTGGTCGACCGGGTCGTGTTCGCCGGTGACCGCGCGGTCGGCGTCCGGGCCGTCGTGGCCGGCACGGCGGTGACCGAGTACGCGGACGAGGTGGTGCTCAGCGCGGGAGTGATCCACTCTCCGGCGATCCTGATGCGATCGGGCGTGGGCCCGGCGGACGCCCTGCGGCGGCTCGGCATCACGGTGCGGCAGGACCTCCCGGTCGGCCTCGGCATGCAGGACCACCCGATGGTCGTCGTCGACCTGCCGCTGACCGAGGAGGCGGCCATCCGGACGGCGGACGACCGGCACACCAACGTCTGCGTCCGCCACGCCGGCGGTGCCGTGCCGTATGACCTGATGTTCGTCTCGATGAACCAGAACGTGCTGTCCATGCAGGCCGCCGACACGCGGTGGCCCGCGGGCGGCCTGGGCGTGTGGCTGAACCACAACCACTCGCGCGGCGTGCTGACGCTGACGTCCGCCGACCCCGAGGCACAGCCGGAGGTGCGGGAGCGGATGCTGTCGGACGCCCGTGACCGCGAGCGGCTGCGAGAAGGAGTCCGCGCGCTGGTCGAGCTGGCCCGCGGAGCCGAGGTCGCCCCGATCGTCGAGGGCTCGATCGAGGCGCGGAACGGCGAACTGTTCGCGGTGCTGGACGACGACGCCGGGCTCGACGACCATCTGCTCGCCACCGTGGTGGACGCCCAGCACGGCACGAGCACGTGCCGGATGGGCGCGCCCGGCGACGCCGCCACGGTGGTCGACCCGTCGTGCCGCGTCCTCGGAGTCGACGGTCTGCGCGTGGTCGACGCGTCGATCTTCCCGTCCGTCCCGCGGGCCAACACCAACCTGGCCTCGATCATGGTCGGCGAGCTCATGGCCGACCGTCTCGCCTGAGCCGTCCCGCGGAACGCGTGCGCCGTGACGGCCGCGCGAACGCCTGCGCCGTGACGGTTGCGCGGACGGCCCGGTCCGTGCGACCTTATTACTGACCGAGCGATAAGTAATTGCCTCGGGAGGGCAGATGACGACGACCTCCACGGAGCGCGATCCAGACGAGCGGCTGCAGGCCGCGTTCGACGCGACCATCGCGCGCCACGACCGCATCGAGCCCCGCGACTGGATGCCGGAGGCCTACCGCAGGACGCTCGTGCGCCAGATCGCCCAGCACGCCCACTCGGAGATCATCGGCATGCAGCCCGAGGGCAACTGGATCGGCCGCGCCCCGTCGCTGCGCCGCAAGGCGATCCTCCTGGCCAAGGTGCAGGACGAGGCCGGCCACGGCCTCTACCTCTACTCGGCGTGCGAGACCCTCGGCGTCTCCCGCGCGGAGCTGACCGAGCTGCTGCTCACCGGCCGGCAGAAGTACTCCTCGATCTTCAACTATCCGACGCTGTCCTACGCCGACGTCGGCACGATCGGCTGGCTCGTCGACGGAGCGGCGATCTGCAACCAGGTGCCGCTCTGCCGCACCTCCTACGGACCGTACGGCCGCGCCATGATCCGCATCTGCAAGGAGGAGTCCTTCCACCAGCGGCAGGGGTATGAGCTGCTCATGACGATGATGCGCGGCACCGACGCGCAGCGCGCCATGGTCCAGGAGTCGGTCGACCGGTTCTGGTGGCCGAGTCTGATGATGTTCGGCCCGCCGGACGCGCAGTCGCCCAACAGCGCGCGGTCGATGGCCTGGGGCGTCAAGCGCAACTCCAACGACGAGCTGCGGCAGAAGTTCGTCGACATGACGGTTCCGCAGGCGGAGGCGCTCGGGGTGACCCTGCCCGACCCGGCCCTGCGCTGGAACGAGGAGCGGGGTCACTACGACTTCGGCGAGCCGGACTGGGAGGAGCTGGCCGCGGTCATCGCCGGGAACGGACCGTGCAACGCCCAGCGGCTGGCCCACCGGCGGGCGGCGCACGAGGACGGCGCCTGGGTGCGCGAGGCCGCGTCGGCGTTCGCGGAGCGGTCCGAGACGGGTGCCCGGTGAGCGGCGACCGGCGGGAGTGGCCGCTCTATGAGGTGTTCGTCCGCGGCAAGCGCGGGCTGAACCACGTGCACGTCGGATCGCTGCACGCCCCGGACGACGTGATGGCCCTGCGGCACGCGCGCGACGTCTACACCCGGCGCAACGAGGGCGTGAGCATCTGGGTCGTACGGGCCGACGCCATCACCGCCTCCAGCCCGGACGAGAAGGACCCCCTGTTCGCGCCGAACGGCGACAAGGTCTACCGCCACCCGACCTTCTACGAGATCCCCGGCGACGTCCCGCACATGTGAGAGCGAACTCATGACCGACGAACAGGGCAGCATCTTCGACGGCCTGCTCGGGGGTGACTCCTCCCAGTGGGCCTTCGGCACCGACTTCGAGGATCCGCTGGCCGGGGTGGACACGACGGTGCCGGACGGCGTCGACCGCGCCGACCTCGCCCTTTACTGCCTCATGCTCGGCGACGACGCCCTGATCATGTCGCAGCGCCTGTCGGAGTGGTGCAGCCGCGCGCCCGACCTCGAAGAGGACATCGCGCTGGCGAACATGGCCCTCGACCTCCTCGGCCAGGCGCGCCTGCTGCTGGCGCGGGCGGGCGCCGCGGACCCGGGCGTCGTACCGCTCCTCCCCGAGGGCTCGCCGGTGCCCGCGGAGGACGCGCTCGCCTTCTTCCGCGAGGCCGGACAGTTCCGCAACGTGCGGCTCGCCGAAGTGGCGAACGGTGACTTCGCGCACGTCGTCGTCCGACTGCTGCTGTTCTCGGTGGCCCGGCTCGCGCTGCTGGAACGGCTGCGCGCGAGCGATGACAAGGTGCTGGCCGCGGTCGCGGCCAAGGGCGTCAAAGAGGTCACCTACCACCGTGACTGGGCGGGGCGATGGTTCCTCACGCTCGCGCAGGGCACCGACGAGTCGCACCGCAGGCTCGTCGCGGCCCTCGACGCCCTGTGGCCCCTCCGAGACGAGCTGGTCTCCACGCACCCCCTCGAACGCTCCCTCGCCGATGCGGGCGTCGGCGTGGATCCGGCGTCCACCCGCGACGAGGTGGACGCCGTCCTCGACCAGGTGCTCGCCGTGAGCGGCGTCGACCGCCCGGACCGCGCGCCGCTCGCCGGTGTCGGCGGCCGGACCGGCCGTCACGGCACGCACACCGAGGCCCTCAGCCGGCTGCTCGCCGAGATGCAGGTGGTCGCCCGCGCACACCCGAGCGGGCGCTGGTGAGCGTCCGCGAACGCGCCGCCGAGGTCGCCGGGCAGGTGCGCGACCCCGAGATGCCGATGCTCACCCTCGCCGACCTCGGCGTGCTCCGCGGCGTGGAGGTGGAACCGAACGCCGTCGTCGTCTCGATCACGCCGACGTACACCGGCTGCCCGGCCATGGCGACCATGCGCGACGACCTCGTTCACCGGCTGAAGGACGCCGGGTTCCCCCACGTCGAGGTGCGGGTGGTCCTCGACCCGCCCTGGACGAGCGACTGGATCTCCGAGCGCGGGCGCGCCGCGCTGCGGGAGGCCGGGCTGTCGCCGCCGGGACCCGCCGCCCGGCCGGCCGGGCCGGTGATGCTCACGCTCGGGCCGCCCCGGCTCGCCCCGCCCTGCCCGCGCTGCGGCTCGGCGGCCACCCGGCTGACGTCGGAGTTCGGCGCCACCGCCTGCAAGGCCCTCTACCGCTGCACCGACTGCCTCGAGCCGTTCGAGCACGTCAAGGAGATCTGACATGACCGAGCGAAGCGAGGGAATCGAAGGCGCGTCCTCGTGGTCACCCTCCCCGACGAAGGAGGACTCATGACCACGCTCGCGCCCGTTTCGGCGCCGGCCCGGCACGCGGTCTTCCATCCGCTGACCGTGGCGGCCGTGGACCACCTGTGCGAGGACGCCGTGGCGATCACCTTCGCCGTGCCCGCCGAGCTGCGCGAGGCGTACGCGTTCCGGGCGGGGCAGTCGCTCACCCTGCGCCGCGTCATCGACGGGCGGGAGCACCGCCGGTCGTACTCCATCTGCGCGCCCGCCGGCGCCGCGCCGCGGATCGGCGTCCGCGAGATCCCCGGCGGGCTCTTCTCCTCCTGGCTCGTGCGCGAGGTGGTGCCCGGAACCCGCATCGAGGTGCTGCCCCCGACCGGTTCGTGGCACGCCGACCCGGCTCTGGGCGAACGGCACCTGTGCGTCGCCGCCGGATCGGGCATCACCCCGATGCTGTCGGTCGCCTCGACGGTGCTTACCCACCCCGCGGCCCAGGTCTCGCTCCTCTACGGCAACCGGACGAGCCGCACCGTCATGTTCGCCGAGGAGCTCGGCGACCTGAAGAACCGCTACGGCCCGCGCCTCCAGATCGCCCACGTGCTCTCCCGCGAGCCGCGCGACGTCGAGCTCTTCTCCGGCCGGCTCGACGCCGACCGGCTCCGCCGCATTCTCACCGGCCTCATCCCGGTCGAGGTGTTCGACCACGTCTGGCTGTGCGGCCCGCTGGAGATGATCCAGGACGCGCGGCCGGTGCTCACCGGCCTCGGCGTCCCCGCGGACCGCGTGCACGTCGAGCTCTTCTACGTGGACGCGCCCCCACCGCGCCCGCGGCGGGAGGAGCACGGCATCCCTCCTGGCGCGACGACCGAGCTCACCACGGTGCTGGACGGCCTGCGCACCACCTCCACCGTCTCGCGCGAGACGACGATCCTCGACGGCGCCCAGGCCACGCGCGCCGACCTGCCGTTCGCCTGCAAGGGCGGCGTCTGCGGTACGTGCCGTGCCGTCGTCCGCGAGGGAGAGGTCGACATGCGCCGCAACTACGCCCTCGAACCATCCGAGGTGAACGCCGGCTTCGTTCTCACCTGCCAGACGTTCCCGGTCGGGGAGAACGTGACCGTCGACTACGACGCCTGAGGCCCGCCGCCGCCGCCGCTCCGACGGGGCGGCCGGCGCTCGTAGCGGGCCAGGCCGTCGAAGGCGATGGCGATGATCGCGTCGGCGACCGTCGCGGGATCGTAGGCCCCGTCCGGGCGGTACCACTCGACCAGCGAGTTCACCATGCCGAACAGCAGCCGGCTGACCAGCATCGGCGGCACGTCGTCGCGCAGGGCGCCCTCGGCGACCGCGTCCGCGACGAGCGCGGCGAGGCGGTCGTCGAGCCAGCGGCGCCGTTCGAGGGCGGCCAGCTCGACCTCGCTGTTGCCCCGCACACGCAGCAGGAGCGTGACGGAGGACTGGTGCGCCACGAGGACCTCGACGCTGCGCCGCACCATCGCGCGCAGGCGCTCGTAGGCGGTCGTCCCGGCCCGCTCGTGGGAGGCCTCGGTCACGGCGGCGGTCAGCTCGTCGAGAGCGTCGTCGAGCGCCTGGCCGAGCAGCTGCTCCTTGCTCGTGACGTGGTGGTAGATCGCCGGTTTCGTCAGGCCCAGCTCCCTGGCCAGGTCTCCCACGCTCGTCGCGTCGTACCCCTTGCGGTTGAACAGCTCGACCGCGGCGCGCAGGATCGCCGGCTGGTCATACCCCGGACGGCCCCGGCGGCGACGCGGCGTCGGTGCGGCGGGCCCGGTTGTCGTCACGTACGCAGCATAGGTCCGCTCTCACCGACGCGAGCCGGAGGCAGTGGCTTACTCGGCAACGGGCGGGCGCTATCGCAGGGCCAACAGGACGTCGGCGATCGAGTCGAGCGAACGCCGCAGGTCGTAGGAGAGGGACCGGGTCAGGGGGGATCGGATAGGCCGGGTTGGCGTCGGCGTGCTTGGAGACGGTGACGAACTGGCAAGCCGCACTGACGGTGTAGAAGACGTTCGTTGCGAATCGCTGCTCCTCGGACTGTCGCCTGCTGGACGGCCGCATCAGCAGGGTCACGATGCTCTCCCGCCATTCGCCGGGCATCTCCTTGGGGAGCGCCAGAGCCGCGCACAGATCCTTCGCGGCGAGGTGCAGTTCGTCCGGCGGCGTCCGCCTGACGGTTCGCCACAGCTGTGCGACGAGGTAGCGGGCCTCTGTCATGCTGGGCCGGAACGACCAAGCACTGCTCACCTCGCGGTGTGCGTCATGGGCCCCCGCCAGGAAGTCCGCGGCGCGTTGCTTTCCGCCAAGGCGGGAGACCAGCCGCTCCAGCTCCGGCCGGCCACCGGAATGCACCTTGTCCAGCCGCGCGACAAGGTTCGTCTCCACGTGGAACAGGAGTTCGCATATCCCTTGGATCGCGTTCTCGTTGCTGTCCAGCGGGGCCTCGACAAGCCACGTGAGATCCTCGATGCCGACCATCAGCTCGCGGCCGTCCCCCGGCCACCAGTCGGGCATCATCACGGGCGAGAAGATCTGTGGCACCGCCAGTTCGCTGCGGGCGATCAGCACGACGGTGGCCCGGCGTTCGGGCCCGAGTTCGCCGAGCTTCCGCTCGCAGACAGCCCTGTTGTCGTTCAGCAAGGCGATCAAATCCTGGAGCAGGCTGTTGGCGATGGTGAATGCGGCATTGCGGACGATCAGCACGATGACCCTCTGGCCGGCGAACTCCTCCCGCAGCTTGCCGGCGTAGTCTTCCCGCCCTCCCATCACCTGGTACCAGTAGACGTTCAGCTCATCGGTGGAGCGGCCGTCCCTCCGCCCGGATCTCGTCTGCCAGCCGGGCGGGCTCGACCGCGTTGTGGCGCGGGCTCATGCGCCGGTCTTCCCGCGAGAGATGGCCGCGATCCTGCACAACAGCGGAATCCTGGGGCGGACCGTGTCCTCGTCGAAGACGAAGAAATTGCTCTGCGCCCCGCTGGAAAGCAGGAGATCGGGATCCTCGCTCATCCGTTGCGTCACGTCCTCGGCGATCCTTCTGAAGTCGTCCCGCGTGCAGGTCAGGGTCTGCGGTGAGGACCGTCCGATCTCACTGAGGCACACGTATACCGCGTGGAGCCAAGGGGTCTGCTCCCGCCCGAGCGCGCTCATCGCCTCTGCGGCCGCCTTCCGGAAGAAGACGTACTCCCGGATCATGTTGAACCGCTCTTTGCGCAGTCGGACCTTGGCGAACTCCGCCATGTCCTCGCCGGTGAGTCGCAGGCCGGCCGCGGGACGGCCGATATCGATCAACCGGTCCACGAGGTCGATCAGCAGCTTGACGGTGAGGAACGGGTGGCCTGAGGTCTCCTGGAACAGACCGTCGGTGAACGACGGCTCGAAGTCCATCCGGTTGGCCAGGACCTTGGCCACGAACTGGGTGAACTCCTCGCCGGCATCCCCGTGCTCGTGGAAGAACAGCGGGAAGGGATCCTGCCTGACGTAGGGGCTGAGCTGGTTCTGATCCATCAGGATGTGGTGCGCGTCGGGCTGCTGTCCGAGGAAGACCAGGAGGTTGTCATGGCTGAACCCGACCATCTGGTCCAGCAGAGGCTGGATGACCGGGTATCTGATGTCCGGCTCGATGCGCAGCGCCTTGCGGAACTCGCCGAAGAGGGTCTCGTACTCGTCGAGCACGAGAACGATGCGATCGCCGTCGCCTTGGCGGAGTACTCCGCACCTGGCGATCAGATCGGACAGGAATTGACCGTAGAGCGGGCGGTTGTGGAGCCCAGGTCGAGACCGGCGGTGGTCTTCCCGCTCCTCTGGATACTGCACCAGAGCCGCACGCCGTTTCTTCGATCGAACGTCCGCAGCAGATCCTGAACACTCTGGCGATAGACATGCGCGAAGCGCAGGAGCCGAGGGCGATCCATTGGGAAGTCGCGCGCGTGGTTGTGGGACAGCGGCTGGCTCAGCGCGGAACGCGTCCCCTGACGGTAGGACCTGAAATTCAGGATGCTGAGGATCGCCTCACGCGCGGTCTCCGTGGTGGCGGGGTCGCCGTCGGTGGTGACGGTGATGTCCCGCAGGTGCCGGCTCGTGTTGATGAAGGTGCGCAGGTCTCCGCGGGCCGGACCGATGAGCAGTGTGACGTTGCGGGTGCTGGCCTCGTCGAGAGCGGCGCGGTCGATGAACTGGAAGTGGCACTGGATCTGGATCAGCTGCTGGTTCGACGCGAGTGAGGACGGCCGTAGCGATATCTCCAGTCGTCGTTCCGCGTGGCTCCACAGGAACTGTGACAGTGCCGGGAGAGGCGCGTGACTTCGTCCCGTTCCGATCTTGTCGAGCGCCTCGACCAGGGGAACCACGTTGTTGCTGACGCCGTCGCGGAAGTCGCCGGTCTCCGGCTTCGACACCAGATACTCAAGGTCGGCCGCCGTCAGGAAAGCCAGCGAGTGTCCCGAGCTGCGGCCGTACCGAGGCAGAATCTGCCCTCCGGCGGCCTCTCCGAATTCCACATCGGTGTAGCCGTCCAAGATGCCGGTGAGCATGGCGGAGGTCAGGGCACGAAGCCGGCGTGCGGTCCGGACGTCCGCCGCGAGTGGGAGTTTCGCGGAATAGAATTCGATGGGCAGGTCCAGGAACGCCTGGAGTCCTTTGATTGACTTCGTGACGGCGTACTCAACGGTCTCGCTCTGCTCCTGAAGGTAGTCGAACCCCTTCTGGAAGATCTCCCGGGAATGGTGGCCGATCCGCTGTTGGAGGTCCCCGCCGAGGCGTGGCTCGGTCCGTCACGCCGAAGAACCAGTCGAAATAGCTGGAGAGCTGCTGGCGATAATCGGTCGACCACTGGAAGATGCGGTGCTGGGCGAGCTGGTCGAGTGATCGCGCGAACTTCGCCAGTTTGTCGTTGACGGACGCGGAGGTGTGGGTCTCCGGCTGCTTTCCCTTCGGGCGCGCCGCCGGCTCCGCGCGCGGTGGTCCTGTCGCGGGTCGCGCCTTGACCGAGACCTCCTCGGCCGAGGCGGCGAGAAGCCGTTCGCGTTCCTCGGTCAGGGCTCTTTTGTTCAATGCCCCTAGGACCGAATTCCTTTTTGTATCTCGGCGAGGACTGGCGGGTTCGGGTCGGGCGGAAAGGGCGGTCAGGCCAGGTGACGCTCGGCGACGCGCTGTTTCAGGAGGCCGACGAGCATGTGGTTGACCGACAGCATGAGGTCCTCGAAGTGGAAGTTGTTGTCGTTCTTGCCGACCTGGCCGGGGAATTGGGAGGTTCCGGGCACCACCAGGCAGACCTCGGCCAGCTCCCTGCACCGGCCGCCGTCTCCCTTGGTCATCGCGAACGTCCTCGCGCCCGCGTCGACCGCGACCCGCAGCGCCTTCACGACGTTCGGCGAGTTGCCGCTGCCGGAGTAGGCCATCACCAGGTCCCCGGGGCCGACGACGGGCGCCAGGGACGCCGCGAACATGTCCTCGGCGCCGATGTCGTTGACGAGTCCGGTCAGCTCGGCGGCCGACGAGCACAGGTTGACGAACGACAGGCGTTTCACGTCCGGCGGAAGCGGCCGGGTCTTGTCCTCGGTCACGAACGGATGGTGCTTGAAGTCGCAGTAGAAGTGGTCGAGGGTGCCGGCGTTGCCGCCGTTGGCCATGGCGTAGACGGTGCCGCCCTCGTCGTAGGTCGCGAACAGCATTTCGGCGGCCCGCTCCAGGACCTCCACCGGGAAGTCCTCCACGATGCGGCGCTTCTCGGCGAGGTAGAGCCCGATGGTCTCGGCGAGGGTCACGACCGGCCTCCCGCGTGCTCGGACTCGATCCGGCCGTGCCCGCGCCCCGCGTCGTCCTGCCACCGGATGACGTCGTCCAGCTCGGGGGTGGAGACCTCGATGGAGGTGTAGTCGGTCCGCGCGATCACCCGGTGGAGGTCGTTCGGCGGGTTGGTCCAGCCCGAGCGAGGGCGGTGGACGGTGGTCGTCAGCCGCTCCATGTCGATCACCGCGTCGAGGTCGTCCGGCGCGGTCGCTCCGCTCAGCACCGTGGCCTCACCCTCGATGACGTAGTTCGTCTCCAGCTTCTGCCGGTGGGACTGCAGCGACGACTGGTGCCCTTCGGTCATCCGGATGCGCTTCAGGGCGTACGGCACGTCGGGCAGGTTGCGGGTGTACCAGACCTCGCCGCCCCAGGGCTTGTCCACCGTGTAGTCCGACACGTCCGGGCAGCGGCAGGTCGCCGCCCGGAGGCCGGCGCCGGTCACCGTCTCTCCCAGGACGGAGCCGGCCTCGATGACGATCGCCGGTTCGGCGCCGTCGTTGACGATCCGGTGGGCGCATCCCGGCAGGGCGTGCCAGCCGTCCAGGTGACCGAACGTCCTCGGCGGTCCGTCGCCGTGCGGGGTCTCCAGCCGCACCCGGCCCGCGATGACCACGAAGCTGCGGTGGTCGCGGGGATGGGTGACGAACGGGGTCGCCCGTCCGGCCTCGATCGTGTGCTCGGCGAACAGATAGGCGCCGGCGGCGGCCGGATCGGCGAGCCGGCTCGTGCACCCGTAATCGGTGGTGACCTCGGTCGTTCTCATCGTTGCGCTCCCATCATCCGGTCCAGCCAGTGGTTCGCGTCCTGCTCGCGCAGCAGCCGTCGTGCCGCCGCCCTCTCCTCCGGGGCCACGCCGGAGGCCATCGCCTCGCGCATGACCGAGGCGGTGCCCTCGACGTCGAACGGGTCCACCGGCGTCACGTGGCCGGCCAGCTGCTCGTACGCGCCCGCGTTGACCGAGAGCAGCAGCCGGGCGTGCTCGCCGAGGTAGAGGGCCTCCTTGGCGACCAGGTTCATCCCGTCGAACGTCGGATTCACCAGCGCCAGGTCGGCTCCGGACAGGGCGGCCACCACGCAGTTCCGCGTGGTGGGCAGGTCCGGATAGATCAGTGAGACGGCCGGCCGGCCGGGGGCGCCGAACCGTTCGTTGATGCCGGCCACCAGGTCCTCGCACTCGCGCTGGAGCGCCCGGGTGCGCTCGGTCGGGCGGCCCGGCGGCGTGGCCACCGCGCAGAACCACCACTCGCCGCCCAGCCCGGGTTCGCGCTCCAGCAGGCTCCGGTACGCGGCGAAGCCCCGCGGCAGGTTCTTCCACAGGTCGATGCGGTCGGCGCGGGCGATCACCCGCCGTCCGCGGGCGTCGCGGTCCAGCCGCTCCCGCCACCGCGCGGTGGCCGGCTCGTCGCGCAGCCGCTCCACCATCGCGACGTCCAGCGGGAACGGTGCGACGATGACCCGGGTCCGGCGTCCGTCGTACGTCACGCCCCGGTCGTCGACCGCGCAGCCGGGCAGGAACCGCGCGCAGCAGCCCAGGAACGCGCGCGCCCACCGGGTGCAGTGGAAGCCGATCACGTCGGCGCACAGCAGGCCGGTGAGGATCCGATCGCGGATGTGCGCGGGGAGGACGCCGAAGTAGTCGGGTTCGCACCAGGGCAGCCCCTGGAAGAACGCGACCCGGCCGCGGCCTTCCGCCCGCGGCCCGAGCATCTCCGGCACCAGGAACAGGTGATGGTCGTTGACCAGCACGAACTCCTCCGGCGACCCCGTCATGAGGGTCGCGAGCCGGTCGGCGTACGCCCGGTTGACCGCCTCGTAGGCCGACCACGCCTCCGCGAGCCGCCCCTCGGGCTGCCGTGCGGTGTCGAGCAGATAGTGGAACAGCCACAGCAGCAGCCGTACGCCGACCGTCTCGTAGTGCCGGTCGGCCGTCTCCCGGGGCAGGCGCAGCCGGTGCAGGGTCACGCCGCCGGGCAGCGCGGTCACCTCGGCGGAGCCGTCGCCGGACGCGGCGGAGTCGTCCGGCGGCATCGTGCACACCCAGTCGCCCCCGTGCCGGCCGAGCAGCGTGGCCAGCAGTGGCACCAGCCCGCCCGGCGAGCGGGGGAGCAGACCGGCGCCCTCCTCCCACCGCGGTGCGCTGTTGCTGCAAACGATCAGTTTCAAACCGGTCGCCATCCTCGGGTCGGCATGCTCACTTCGCGGTTTCCCGTATGAAGGCGGCGATCCCCGCCGCGTCCAGCCCGTACCGGCGGTAGAGGTCCTCGGGCGGGCCCGCCTGTCCGTAGTCCGGCACGGCCAGCACGTCGAAGCGGGGCCGGTCCGGCAGGCTCAGCACGATGCGGCCCAGCTCGTCGGCGAGGCCGCCGACGACGTAGTGGTCCTCGACGACGACCGCCCGGCGATGCGTCCCGGCCAGCCGCGCGACCGCCGTCCGGTCCACCGGCAGCGACGACACGTTGACCACGGTGGGGGTGATCCCGTCCGCGGCGAGCCGGCCGGCCGCCTCCACCGCGACCGGCACCGTGCCGCCCATCGCGAAGACGACCACGCCGGCGCCCTCGCGGACCACCTGCGGCATCCCGAACCGGAACCGGTATCCCTCCGCGTGCACCTCCGGCTGTGGCTGCCGGCACAGCCGCAGGTAGGCCGGGCGCCGGTCGGTGGCCAGGTGCGCCATCATCTGCCAGACCTCGGCCCCGTCGGCGGGCTGGAACACGCCGACGTTCGGCAGCGTGCGCATCAGCGCCACGTCCCGCAGCCCCATCTGGGTCGGCCCGTCCCGTCCGATCGCCAGCCCGGCGTGCGTGCCGACCAGGACCACGCCCGCGTCGTTGAGCCCCACCGTCTGGAAGATCTCCAGGAACTTCCCGGTGAGGAAGTGGCCGAAGCTCGCGACGAACGGCCGGAACCCCTCCTGCGCCAGCCCGGCGGCGACGCCGATGGCGTTGGCCTCCGCGATGCCGCACTCGAAGAACCGGTCCGGGAACTCCTCCTTGAACGGCAGCGTCCGCGTCGCCTTGGCCAGGTCGCAGTTCACCACGACCACGTGGTCGTACTCCCGGGCGATCTCGACCAGCGCCGCGCCGAACCAGTCCCGCGTCGAGGTCGCCTTCGCGGCGAGGCCCTGGCGTTCAGTCATGGGGCGTATCCAGAAGGGTCTCCAGGTAGTCGACCGCGGCCGCGTACTCCGCCGCCGACGGGAGGTCGCTGTGGCTGCCGTCCAGCAGGACCCGTCCGGGGCCGAGCCGGCCCTTGCGCGTGCGGGCGATGATCGCCGCCGGCCGGCCGGGTTCGCGCCGCCGCAGGGCGTCGCGCAGCTCCCCGTGGTCGTGGCCGTCCACCTGGGCGACGTGCCAGCCGAACGCGCGCAGTTTGTCCGGCAGCGGGCACAGCGGCAGGATGTCGCCGACCGCCCCGTCGCTCTGGCTGTCGTTGTGGTCGATGATCGCCACCAGGCCGGAGACCCGGTTCGCACCGGCGTACAGGAACGCCTCCCACACCTGTCCCTCCTGGCATTCGCCGTCGCCGAGCAGGCAGTACACCGTGGAGTCGCGGCCGTGGAGCCGGCGGGCCACGGCCCGGCCGACGGCCACCGACAGGCCCTGGCCGAGCGCGCCGGTGCTGACGTCCACCAGCCCGAGCCGCGTGCGGTCCGGGTGCCCCTGCAACCGGCTGTCCAGCGCCCGCAGCGTGCCGATCTCCTCGGCGGGCAGGTCGCCGCCGACGATGAGGGCGGCGTACCAGGCCGGAGCGGCGTGGCCCTTCGACAGCACGAACACGTCGCCGGTCGACCGGTCCGCGCTCCAGTCCATCTCGCCGAACCGCAGCACGCTGATGATGTCGGTGCACGACAGCGACGAGCCGGCGTGCCCGGAACCCGCGCGGTGGATCATCTCCAGCAGCACGAGCCGGCATCGCGTCGCGAGCCCCGCGATCCGGTCCGGGGCGGCGCGCTCGGCCCGGCCGGCGACCACCCCCTCACCCCGCATCGGTGCTCCCGTTGCCGTTCACGGCGGGCACCGGGCCGGCCACCAGCCCCGCGATGTAGTCGGAGACGGCGACGATGGTCGGCTGCCGCCACAGCAGCGTCGTCGGCAGCGAGCACCGGAACCGTTTCTCCAGCCTGCGCCGGACCACGACGGTGAGCACCGAGTCCAGCCCCTGCTCGACCAGCGGGCGGTTCGGCGACAGGTCGGCGGGTGCCAGCCGCATCTCCCGGGCGACCTGCGCGCCGACCTCCTCGATCAGGAACGCGCGCAGCTCCTCCGGCGGCAGGTCGGCGAACGACTCGGCGGGCCGCTCGCCCTCGGCGCCGTTCTCCCCGGCGGCCGGCGCGTCGATCACCGGGTACCGCAGCCCGGACAGCCACGCGACGACGGCGCCGCCGTGGTCGGTGACCCGGACCTGCACCGTGTCGGCGCGTTCGGGGTCGAGCCACACCTCGATGTCCGCCGCGCCCGGCGGCTCCCCGACGGTGACGAGCCGATCGACGTGCGTCACCATGCGCAGCAGCGGGTCGCCGGGGAACGCGCTCGGCGCCACCGACATCGCCGCGTCCAGCACGGACGCCCAGGCGCCGCCGCCCGGCCCGCACCGGACGCGGGCCCGCAGCGCGCCGTGACCGAGCAGCAACTCCTCGACCGTCCAGTCGAACCCGGTGCCGGGCACCCCGACGGCGGCCAGCCGCCGCGTGACCGTGCCGGGCTCGGCGGGCGTGAGCGGCCGCGCCGGCGGCGCCGGTGCCTCTCCCGGGGCGGCGGGGACCGTGGCCGTGGCGATCATCTGCCAGGCGGCGCCGGGCTCGCCGGCGAGACGGGCGGCCAGCCGCAGCGCCGCCCCCTGCCGGACGACCTGGACCTCGCGGCGGTCGGCGGTCAGCAGCGGCGCCGACATCGTCACCTCGCCGAGCACCTGCCCGCCGGAGGCGGCGAAGAACGTCGCCGCCAGCACCGCGGCCGGCACGATCTCCACCCCCTCGATCGCGTGGCTGCCGGGATAGGGCCGGGTCTGGTCGTCCAGGGCGGTCCGCCAGAGCCGGACGTCGGTGCCCGCGAGGTCGACGCCGTCACCGAGCAGCGTGTGCGCGTCCGGGTCGTGGCCGCGGCCGCCGGCGTCCGGCGCCGACGGCGCGCGCCAGTGCCGGCGGCGCTGCCAGGGGTAGGCGGGGAGCACGACCGGCCCGCCGGCCGGCTGCAACCGCCGCCAGTCGACGCCGAGGCCGGCGCAGTGCGCCGCCGCCACACCGGTGAGCAGGGCGGCCCGCGTGGGCCGGTTCCGGCGCAGCGAGGAGCCGACGAACACGTCCTCGTGCCCGTGCGCGCTCAGCGTCTCCAGCACCGAGTGCGTGACGACCGGGTGCGGGGAGATCTCGACGAACGCGCGGTACCCGTCGGCCGCCGCCGCCGCGACCGCGCCGGCCAGGCGCACCGGCCGGCGCAGGTTGGCCGCCCAGTAGCTGCCGTCGAAGCCGGGCGCCGCCCGCGGATCCTCCAGCGCCGTCGAGTAGACGCGGACGCCGGGGGCGGCCGGGGCCAGGTCGGCCGCGGCGGCGGTCAGCTCGGCCAGCAGCGGGTCCATCTGCGGCCCGTGGAACGCCACGTCGGAGGCGACCCGGCGGGCCGGGATGCCCTCGTCGAGCCAGCCGAGCAGCACCTCGGCCACCGCGTCCGGGTCGCCGGAGACGACCGTCGAGCCGGGCGAGGACGCGATCGCGGCGACCACGTCGGTACGGTCCGCCAGCAGCCGCGCCGCCTCGGTGAACGGCAGCTGCACCATGGCCATCGCGCCGCGCCCGGCGACCCGTCGCAGCAGCCGGGACCGCCGGCAGATCAGCCGGGCGCCGTCCAGGCGGCTCAGCGCCCCGGCCGTCACGGCGGCGGCGATCTCGCCGACCGAATGGCCGATCACCGCGTGCGGACGCACCCCGTACTCGCGCCACAGCTCGACCAGCCCGAGCTGCATCGCGAAGATCATGGTCTGGATCCGGTCCACGTCGGTCAGCGCGCCCTCGGTGAGCGCCTCCCGCGGCGAGAAGCCGATCTCGGCGGCGAACACCGGCTCCAGCTCGTCGATCACGGCGGCGAACGCCGGCTCGGCGGCCAGCAGCTCCCGGCCCATCCCGGCCCACTGCGAGCCGTGCCCGGAGAACACGAACACCGGGCCGGGACCACGGTCGCCGAGCACCCGCCCGGTGGTCACCGCGTCGTTCGGCGTGCCGGCCGCCAGCGCGCGCAGCCCACCGGCCAGCGCGGCGGGATCCTCGGCCGCCACCACCGCCCGGTGCGACAGGTGCGCCCGGCGCAGCGCGAGCGTGTGCCCGACACTCGCCGCCGGCAGGTCGCCGACGACGCCGGCAAGGTGGCCGGCGGCCTGCCGCAGCGCCGCCCGCGACGCGGCGGACACCGGGTACAGGCGGCCGGCGGTCCCTTCGGCCGGCGGCGCCTGCTCCGGCGCCTGTTCGAGGACGATGTGGGCGACGGTGCCGCCGTAGCCGAAGGCGGAGACCGCGGCACGGCGCGGGTGCTCCGAGCCGGGCCACGGCGTCGGCGCGTCGACCACCCGCAGCCCCGCGCCCGCCCAGTCGACGGCCGGAGCGGGCGTGTCGATCCGGCTCGGCGGCAGCTCGCCGCGGTCGAGCGCCAGGACGGCCTTGACCAGGCCGGCGATGCCGGCGGCACCCTCGAGATGGCCGATGTTCGACTTGGCCGAGCCGATCAGGCACGGCCGCTCCGCCGGCCGGCCCGCCCCGTACACGGCGCCCAGCGCGGCGGCCTCGAGAGGGTCGCCGACCGCGGTGCCGGTGCCGTGCGCCTCGACGTAGCCGACCGTGCCCGGCTCGACGCCCGCCTGCCGCAGCGCGCGGCGCATCACGTGCTCCTGCGCCTGGCCGCACGGCGCCATGATGCCCACGGTGCGGCCGTCCTGGTTGACCGCGCCGCCGAGGACGGTCGCGAGGACCCGGTCCCCGTCGCGCACGGCGTCGGTGAGCCGCTTGAGCACCACGACCGCGGCGCCCTCGCCCCGCCCGTACCCGTCGGCGGCGGCGTCGAAGGACTTGCTCCGCCCGTCCGGCGCCAGCGTCCCCGCGGCGTCCAGGGTCAGCGTCTCGCCGGGGGACAGGATGAGGTTGACCCCGCCGGCCAGCGCCACGTCGGTCTCCCCGGACCGCAGCGCCTGCACGGCCAGGTGGACCGCGACCAGCGACGCCGAGCACGCGGTGTCCACCGCCATGCTCGGGCCGCGCAGGTCCAGGGCGTACGACACGCGGTTGGCCACGGCGCAGGTGGCGGAGCCGATGCCGGTCCAGGCCTCGATGTCGGGCAGGTCCTCCAGCAGCCGGTGCCCGTAGTCGCCGGTGCACACGCCCACGTACACGCCCGCGTCCGTGCCGGCCAGCGCGTCCGGCGACACCCCGGCGTGCTCCAGCGCCTCCCAGGCGGTCTCCATCACGAGGCGCTGCTGCGGGTCCATCAGCTCGGCCTCGCGCGGCGAGAGCCCGAAGAACTCCGCGTCGAAGTCGGCCACCCCGTCCAGGAAGCTTCCGCGCGGCACGGTACGGCGGACCGCCGCCGCGTACGACGGGCCGCGGTCGGCGTAGTCCCGCCAGCGGTCGGCGGGCGCCGGTCCGCTGGCGTCCCGCCCCTCGCGCAGCAGTTTCCAGTACGTGTCCGCCGAGTCGGCGCCGCCGGGCAGGCGGCAGCCGATCCCGATCACCGCGATCGCCGGCCGGTCCATCACAGGTCACCTCCCCGGGTCCGCGCCCACACGGGCGCCTCGAGAATCTCCACGACGGCGGCCGAGATGGTCACGCCGGGTCCGTAGGCGAACATCAGCAGGTGGTCGCCGGGTCCCAGTCCGCCACCGCGGACCAGGTGTTCCAGCGCGATGATCTGGTCGCTGGCCCCGCAGTGGCCGAGGGTCCGGCCGAACTCCCAGGTCGACCGGGATCCCGGGATGCCCAGCCGGTGCTCGCAGATCTGGTCGGCGATCTCCTGTGAGGTGTTCATGCACGCCACCCGGGTCACGTCGCCCGCCTTGATCCCGGCTTCGGACAGCGCCTGGTCGATCACCTCGGCCATCCGTTCGTCCAGCGTCACCAGCACCCCGGTCCCGTCGCCCTCGACGACCGCGCGCCGCCGGAACTCGTCGTTGTGCGCGGCGAAGTCGACCGTGCGGCCCTCGGTGACGCCGGGCGGGAACAGCGGCTCGGCGCAGCGGTGCATCTCCTCGGCCTGCGAGACCGACACCGAGCACACCGACGCCAGCCGGGCGAACCCCGGCTCGGTGTCGAGCACGACGGCGCTGGCGGCGTCACCGGCGACCGCCCCGGGCAGCATCCGCCACCGGTCCACCAGCGGAGTGCCGTAGTTGTCGGCGGCGACCAGCAGCGCGGCCCGGCGCCCGAGCCCGGCCCGCAGGTAGCTCGCGGCCAGCTCCAGCGCGGTGAACATGCCGTTGCAGCCCTGCTTGAGCTGCGTGGACAGGACCCCGTCGCCGACCAGATGGCGTTGCACGTACGCCTGTGGCGGCCAGCCCTCCGGGCCCTGGTGCCAGGTCGAGGTGTACAGCAGCAGGTCCAGCTCGGTGGGGGAGCGCCCGCTGCGGGCCACCGCGCTCCGTGCCGCGCGCAACGCCATCTCCGGCGCCGGGACGTCACCGGCCACCGCGACCGAGGCGAGCCCGTGCAGCTCGACCTCCTCGGCCGGGTACCAGCCCGCCGCCACGGCGTGGTCCACGCCCACCGTCGCGGGCACGTACGACCCGACGCCGCTGATGTACATGTCCGCCGTCTCCATGCCGCCTCCCGGACCGTTCGAAGTCGATGTGCGCGCGCCCGGTTCTGACCGGAGGCGCGTGTTCGCCGGTGCACCCGCTCCGCGCGCTCAGCCGGACCCGCCGGTGGCGTACTCCCGCGGGACGTCGCGGATCCGCAGTACGGCGCAGGCCATGGTGGTGCCGGCGCCGAGCCCGACGAGCAGCACGTGGTCGCCGGCGGCCAGCGCCCCGGAGGCCAGCAGGTGGTCGAGGGCGACGAACTGGTCGCTGACCCCGAGGTGGCCGATCCGGGCGCCGTAGTCCCAGGTGGTGTCGGCCATGGTCAGGCCGAGCCAGTTGACCCCGCGGTGCTCCAGGTCGTCCCAGCGGCCGTGGGGGAAGGCCACCCGCGCGACCTCGTCGAGCGTGATCTCCGCCTCCAGGAGTGTGCGGTCGACCAGCTCCAGCAGCGTCTTCTGGATCGCCAGCATGACCTGGGCGCCGTCCCCGGCGATCAACCGCTTGCGGAACTCCCGGTTGCGCGCGGCGAAGTCCAGCGGGCGCCCCACGGTCGCGTCCGGCGGGAACATCGGCACGCCGCCGTCGTTGACCGCCTCGGCCTCCGGCAGCACGGTGACGTTGATCGACCGCAGCTCGGCGAACCCGGTGTCGGTGGTGACCAGCAGCGCGCACCCGGCGTCGCCCATCACGGCGCCCTCGATCATCCGCCACCGGTCGACCAGCGGGGTGCCGTGGTTGTCCGCGCCGACCAGCAGCGCGGTGCCGCCCGGCCGCAGGTACCCGGCGGTGAGCTGCAGCGCGCTGAACAGCCCGCAGCATCCCTGCCGCAGCTCGACGGCCAGGACGTCGCCGCCGACCAGGTGCTGCTGCAGGTAGTACTGCGGCTCCCAGCCCTCCGGCCCCTGGTGCCAGACGTCGGAGTACAGCATGAGGTCCAGCTCGCGCGGGGACAGGCCGCCGGAACGCTCGAACGCCTGCCGGGCGGCGCGCAGCGCCAGCTCCGGAGCCGGCACGTCACCGGCCACGGCCGCGCCGCCCAGCCGGAAGTACTCCACCTCGTCGGCCGGGTAGCGGCCCTCGGCGACGGCCGTCTCGATGCCGACCACCGGCGGCAGATGGACGCCGATACTGCGCAGGTACATGTCGGGTGTGCGCATCTGTCTGTCCCTCCTCCGGCGCGGAACGCCGCGGCGCGGGGCACGATGGGGCCGAAGGCCCGGGTCTCACCGGGTTCTCATCGGGTGCCGGACACCGCGGCCGGGTCCGCGGACCCGTCGCGGAGCAGCAGCATCGGATCGTTCAGCTCATACAGCCCGCACATCGGCGGGCAGGCCTCGTAGCCGAGGAGCCGCTGGATGTCCTCGGGGAGGCCGCGGACCACCTCCAGCGGTATGGACAGGTACTGGTTCTCCTCCTGCCGGAGGTTGCCGAGGTCGTAGGCGTACGAAAGGCCGGTGCGAGGGCCGTCGGAGGCGTTGACGCCGGCGCCGTGGTACGTGCTGCCGAGCCACAGCAGGGCGGAGCCGGTCCGCATCTCGGCGGGGACCGCCTCGTCGTCGCGGGGCGCCCGCTCGTCGTCCCACCGGTGGCTGCCGGGGATCACGCGGGTGGCGCCGTTGCGCGCGGTGAACTCGCTCGCGGCGACCATGACCTGCACCCGGCTCTCCGGGCCCGGGTGGGTACGGAGGTGGGCCGTGTCGTCCCGGTGCAACCCCTGGAGGGCCACCCCGGGCCAGGTCTGGATCACCCGCGATATGCCCAGCTGGATCGTCGGGACGAGCTCGACACGCTGCTCGCCCAGCCAGGCCTTCACCGGCCGCTGCAGGAAGTGCCGCGCCGTGCCGAGGAAGTGCGGCTGCCGCATGATCGTGACCGACCGCGCACTCCGGCGTACCAGCCCCGGCAGGATGCGGGTCTTCTCGCCGACCAGGCGTCCGTCGCCGTCCGCCTGGCGTTCGAGGTCCGGACCCAGGTCCTCCCACAGGCCGCGGAGCGTGCCGGCGTCGGCGAAGTCCTCGATGATCACCGCTCCGTCGCGGTCGACCACCTCGATCGCCTCGTCCACCGAGCTTGTCGCGGGCAGGGTCGTCAGCGTGGAGTCACTCACTCCGGCCTCCAGGAGCGTGTGGGTTTCGTGGTCTCTCAGGCGGTGCCGGCCGGCGGGCCGAACCAGCGGGTGAGGGCGCCGGTGAGCGACGCCGGATCGGCGGGCGTGCTCCAGGCGACGAAGCCGTCCGGCCGGATCAGCAGGGCGTCCGCGGGGGCGTCGTCGCATTCGGCGGTGATCACGTCGACCCGGTCGGACCAGGGCTCGGCGAGCGCCCGCAGCGCGGGGTCGGCGGCGAGGTCGAGCAGCAGGGCCCGCCCGGCGCGTTGCAGTTCCGCGACCCGTACGGTGCCGCCGGGGCGCCGCAGCCGCAGGTCCGGGCTGTAGCGCCCGACCAGCGGGCCGGCGGGCGACGGGTCGCCCATGTCGTAGCTGATGTGCAGGTCGTCGACCAGGGCGGTGAGCTGCCGGTTCGCCTCGTCGCGGAGCAGCAGCTCCTTGAGCAGCCGGCGCAGCGCGTCGACGTGCGGTCCGGGCCGCATCAACGCGATGGAGGCGCGCTGGATCTCCAGCGTCTGCACGCCGATCGGATGCCGTTCGGAGGTGTACGTGTCGAGCAGATCCTCGCCGCACCAGCCGCGCGCGACCGCGGCGAGCTTCCAGCCGACGTTGACGGCGTCGCCCAGGCCGAGCCGCAGCCCCGGACCGCTCCAATGCGAGTGCACGTGCGCCGCGTCGCCGACGAGCAGCACCCGCCCGCTGCGGTACGTCTCGGCCTGCCGCGCGTTGTCGGTGAACCGGGTGATCTTCTTGACCTCGGTGACCGTCACCTTGGTGCCGCTGAGGCGGCGCAGCGACTCCTGGAACTCCTCGGCCGTGATGGGCGCGTCCCGATTCTCCGGTGGTCCGTCGAATTCCAGGGTGATGAACCGGGGCGGCCCCTCCTCGTACACCAGGAGCCCGCGTTCCTTGCGGAACCATCCGGGCAGGTGAAAGTCGGGGTCGTCGATCTCGGCGAAGGCGCGGTAGCCGGTGGTGATGCCGTCCGTTCCCGGAAAGGCGATGCCGGACAGCTTACGGACCATGCTCCGGCCGCCGTCGCAGCCGGCGAGCCATTCCGCCTCCAGCCGGTACGGCCCGTCCGGGCCGTCGACATCGAGACACACCCGGTCGTCGTCCTGCGTGTACCCGGTGACGGTGTGGCCGCGCCGGACCTGGACGCCGAGCTCCGCCGCGCGCCGCGCCAGGTCCTCCTCCAGCAGTTGCTGGGGGACCAGCAGGTCGGGGGACTCCGGACGGAGCAGGAACATGCTCGCGAAGTGCCGCGCGCCGGGGAACGCCTTGGGGTGCAGGCTGTCGGGCCTCCGCTCACCTGCGGCGATGCGGGCCCGCTGCTCGGCCGTCGGCGGCACGATGGGAGTCTCGGCGACCCCCATCATGAGACCGCGGCGATCCATGATGTCGACGGCCCGCCCGGTGATGCCCTCGGCCTTCGGACGCCATTCGATCTCGGGCAGCCGTTCGAGCACCACCACCGGAACGTCGTGGAGCGCCACCTCGCACGCGAGCATGAGGCCCACCGGCCCACCACCGACAACGGCGACCTGCGCATCCCGAAAAGCCATTAACACCTCTGCTGGGAATGAACAATGAGACTGCTGGAAGAGTCGTCGGAGACTGCTGGAAGAGTCGTCGGCTTGCCAATCACAGACCGGCAGCATTTGCGCACCCTGCGCGTTGACCCGGGTGTCCGTTCGGTCAGCGCCGATGCTAATCGGATGGTGCAGAAATGACTAGTGGTGTCATTTTTCTCATGCGTCATGCATAATCTTCGGCGCTGATGATCATCGCCGTGCCGGGTGCTGCCCGGCGCCCGGGCGGGGAGGTTGCGGATGAGCGACGGTCGGATGGCCCAGCCGTTGGAGACCGATCGGCCCACCCCCTTCGACCCACCCGTCGAGCTGCGGAGGCGAGCTCCGCTCAGCCGGCTCGCCTACCCCGACGGGCACGTCGGCTGGGTGGCCACCGGCTACGCCGTCACCCGGGCCATCCTGGCCGATCCGCGCTTCAGCACCCGCCGTGAGCTGCTGCACCAGCCGGTCGGCCACGAGCGCGCGCACGAGCGGCCGACACCCGCGGAGCCGGGCATCTTCCCGCACATGGACCCGCCGGAGCACACCCGGTACCGCCGCCTGCTGAGCAGCCACTTCGGGCCCCGCCGCGTCGCCGGGCTGACGCCCGCGATCCGGCGGTACACCGCGGAGGCGCTCGACCGGATGGCGGCCGGCGGGTCGCCCGCCGACCTCGTGACCTCCTTCGCCGTGCCGGTGCCGGCGCTGGTGATCTGCGAGCTGCTGGGCGTACCCGCGGAGGACCGGCACGCGATCCAGGCCGCGACCGCGGTGATGAACGACCTGGAATCGACGCCGGAGCGGGCGGTCGAGGCCGTGATGTCGATCACAGGGACGGTGCGCGGCCTTCTCGCGCGCCTGCGCGCGGGTTCCCCTGCGCCGCAGGACGGGCTGCTGGCGCACGCCGTGGCGGCCGGCGACCTGAGCGACGAGGAGCTCACCAACCTCGGGATGGTGCTGCTCGCCACCGGGCACCTGCCCACGTCGAGCATGCTCGCGCTCGGGACGTTCGTGCTGCTGACCGACCCGGGCGAGCGCGCCCGCCTGGCCGCGGGCCCCGAACTCGCCGAGCGGGCGGTCGAGGAGCTGCTGCGGTACCTGTCGATCCTCCAGTTCGACGTACGCCGCACCGCGCTGGCCGACGTCGAGATCGACGGCCAGGTCATCGCGGAGGGCGAGACGGTGGTGCTGGCGCTGCCGGTGGCGAACCGGGATCCCGCACGCTTCCCCGACCCGGACACGCTGAACCTGGAGCGTTCCGCGGTCGGGCACCTGGCGTTCGGGCATGGTGTCCATCAGTGTCTCGGGCAGCACCTCGCACGTGCCGAGCTCCGCATCGCGCTGACCGCGCTCCTGGAGCGCTTTCCGGACCTGCGCCTGGCCGTTCCGGCGGCCGAGGTGCCGACCCGCGAGCGCATGGCGGTGTACGGAGTGGACCGGCTGCCGGTCGCCTGGGGCGCCGTTCCGGCCGAGGGATAGGGAGGATCATGCGTTACAGGACCTTGGGCGACTCGGGCCTTCGGGTGTCGGTGGTCGGGCTGGGCTGCAACAACATCGGCGGGCGTATCGACGCGGCCCGTACGAGGGAGGTGGTGGACGCGGCGATCGACGAGGGGGTCACGCTCTTCGACACCGCCGAGTCGTACGGCGCACCGCCGGGAACCTCCGAGGAACTGCTCGGCGAGGCGCTGGCCGGGCGGCGCGACAAGGTGGTGCTGGCCACGAAGTTCGGCAGCCGCGGCAACCGCCCCGACGACGGGAGGGGCGAGGCGCGCGGAGCGCTCGGCGGCCGGTCGTACATCCGGCGGGCGGTGGAGGGGTCGCTGCGCCGGCTGCGTACCGACCACATCGACCTGTACCAGTACCACTTTCCCGACGGCGTCACCCCGATCGAGGAGACCCTCGACGCGCTGACCGAGCTGGTGCGCGAGGGCAAGGTGGGTTATATCGGCAGTTCGAACTTTGCCGGCTGGCAGATCGCCGAGGCCGCGCACGTGGCCCGCGAGCGAGGGTGCGCGTCGTTCGTGTCGGCGCAGAACCACTGGTCGCTGCTGGACCGGAGCGCCGAGCGGGAGGTGGTGCCGGCGGCCCTGCACTACGGGGTCGGCGTGCTGCCGTACTTCCCGCTGGCCCACGGGCTGCTGACGGGAAAGGTGCGGCGCGGGCAGGAACCCCCGGCCGGAAGCCGGCTGGCGGAGCGCTCCCACCTCATCACGCCGGAGAGGCTGGACCGCGTCGAGGCGCTGACGTCCTGGGCCGGGGAGCACGGCCGGTCGGTGCTGGACGTGGCCATCGGCGCGCTGGCCGCGCTGCCCGGCTGCGGTTCGGTGATCGCCGGCGCGACCCGCCCGGAGCAGGTCCGGGCCAACGTGGCCGCCGGCGACTGGGAACCGACGGCCGAGGAGCTGGCCGAGATCACCGCGCTGGTGCCGCTCGCGTGACGTTCACCAGGTGAGGGGCAGCGCGTGCAGCCCGAACAGCCCGGCGTCGTAGGCGAAGGGCAGCGTGTCGAGCCCGGTCGCCAGGCGCAGCGTCGGTATCCGGGACAGCAGCGTGCCGTAGGCGATCTCCAGCTCGGCGCGGGCGAGGTTGTGGCCGATGCACTGGTGGACCCCGTGGCCGAAGGCCAGGTGGTGGTGCGCGGGCCGGCGGATGTCGAACTCGTCGGGGTTCTCGAACGCCCGCTCGTCGCGGTTGGCGGACGCGGCCAGCACCGTCAGGCGGTCACCGGCGCGGACCCGCACACCGCCGATGTCGAGGTCGTCCGCTGCCGCCCGGTCGAAGCTGACCCAGTCCTGCACCGAGTGGAACCGCAGCAGTTCATCGGCCGCCCCCGGCAGCAGGCCCGGATCGGCGCGCAGCGCGGCGAGCTGCGCCGGATGCTCCAGGAGCGTCACCACCCCCAGCGAGATCATGTTCGCCGGCGACTCGTAGCCCGCGAGCAGCAGCAGGAACCCCATGTTGATCAGGGCGTCGGCGGTCAGCTCGCCGGTGGGCAGGTGCCGGGCGGCCAGCCGTCCGATGAGGCCGTCGCACGGCTCTCGCTCGGCGCGGCGGATCAGGTCGCGGAGACGGCCGCGCAGCTCCCGGGACCCCTGGGGCGCCCGAGTGTCGAGGCTCATCACGGTCAGCATGCGGAGCCGGGACTCGAAGAACTCGCGGTCGCCGGCCGGGACGCCGAGCAGCTCGCAGACGACGCGCGCCGCGACCGGGCGCGCGAACGACGCGACGAGGTCGGCGGGCGGCCCGGTCTCCAGCATCGTCTCGATCGCCGTGTCGACGATGCGCTGGATGCACGGCCGCATGGCGGCCACGCGGCGGGCCCCCAGCTCCGAGATCAGCAATCGCCGGTACCGGCTGTGCTCGGGCGGGTCCAGGTCGATGAAGAAGCCCTCGTCGGGCCGATCGTCGTCGGGCCCCCGCGGGCGTTCGGGCCGCCCGGTGTTCGAGCTGATCCGCGGGTCGCTGAGGATCTGCCGCGCCTCGGCGTGACGCGTGACCGCCCAGACCGGCGCGCCGTTGGGAAGCGTGGCCCGGACGAGCGGCCCCTCGGCGCGCATCCGGCGATATTCGGCCGGCGGAGCGAACGGGCAGGTCCGCTCCATCGGGAAGGCCGGTGCGGTGACCATGTCCTGCTCGGGTGTGCTCATCGCGGTTCTCCCTCGGCGCGCGCTCCAGGATGCCGCCGCGGCGTGGGGCGTGTCCAGAGGCCCCTGGGGCCGCCGGGGCGATCGCGGGGGTCCTCTCATGCCGTCAGAGGCGGGTGCCGGTATCCTGGAGTCACTGCGGGGCCGGACGGCCCTCGCGCGGCGGTGGGGCCTGCCGTACCCGAACCGCGGCACTGGTGTCGCCAACGGTCCCTGCTTGTGACGGCGTACGCCCGCGCACCCAGGTGGGCGTCTCACGAGTAGGGAGACCGAGACACATGACGGCGCCCGGCAACCGGGTTCACGAACCCATCGACCCCGACCTCGATTCGACGATGCGCACGCGACGACGTGAGGCGACCCGCGGGCAGGCACCGGTGGTGGCGGTCGTCGCCGCCGGCGGCGCGCTCGGGGCGGCGGCCCGCTACGGCGCCGGCCTCATCTGGCCGACCGCGCCGGGGACCTTTCCGTGGACGACACTGGCGATCAACGCGATCGGTTGCGCGATCATCGGTGTGTTCATGGTGGTCATCACCGACGGGTGGGCGGTGCACCGGCTGGTGCGCCCGTTCGTCGGCACCGGGATACTCGGCGGCTTCACCACCTTCTCCACCTACGCCGTCGACATCGTCCGCCTCATCGACGCCGGCCGCGCCCGCACCGCGCTGGGCTACCTCGCGTTGACGCTGCTCGTGGCGCTCGGCGCGGTGTGGGCGGCGGCGGCCACCACACGTCGTCTGATCGCAGGGAGACGGTCATGACACGCCTTCACGGCACGGCACTCCGGTTGACGATCTTCATCGGGGAGAGCGACCAGTGGCATCACAAGCCCCTGTTCACCGAGATCGTGCACCGTGCGCACAAGGCCGGTCTGGCCGGCGCGACCGTCATCCGGGGGTACGAGGGTTTCGGGGCCTCGTCCCTGATCCACACCAGCCGGCTGCTGTCGCTGAGTGAGGACCTGCCCATCGTCGTCATCATCATCGACGCCGAGCCGCGCATCCGGGCGTTCCTCCCCGAGCTGGACGAACTGGTGACGGAGGGCCTGGTGGTCCTGGACGAGGTCGAGGTCCTGCGCTATACGGGGCGCCAGGAGGCGCCGTGAACTGGCTGCTCGTCATCGCCGGCGCCATGGTCGGGGCGCCTCTGCGCTACCTCACCGACCGGGCGGTCCAGGCCCGGCACGACTCCGTCTTCCCCTGGGGGACCTTCACCATCAACATCACCGGCTGCCTGATCCTGGGGCTGCTGACCGGCGCGGTGACGTACCACGCGGCTTCGGCCGGTGTGCAGCTGCTCCTCGGCACCGGCCTGTGCGGGGCCCTGACCACCTACTCCACCTTCTCCTACGAGACCCTGCGGCTGGCCGAGACCGGAGCGAGGTTCTTCGCCGCCGTCAACGTCGTCGCCAGTGTGGTCGCCGGCCTGGGAGCCGCCTTCGTCGGCACCGCCATCGCCGGGGCGCTCTGGGCCCACTGACCCCGGCCACCGGACGGGGCCGCCCGGCGCCCCGTCCAGGAAATGCCGCCCGGTACTGAACGGGTCCGATTCCTCGCCCGGCGATCTCGTTTCCGCCCGCTGAGCAGTTCGGCCGCCGAAGGCCCGAGGTCGGTCTGCCGGCCGATTCCGGCTCGCAGCATACTGCGGCCAGCGACCGGTGGACCGCGGCCGAGCATCTGTCGCAAACCGTCATGGTGGAGAAACCGCCCGCGGGCGGGGTGTTCGGCGGTGCCCTCCGCGCGATCGAGGAGATGATCGGCGAGCGGGTCACGCATCTCGCCTGCATCGAGGCCGGGGAGATCAACTCCACGATCCCGTTCGTGGCCGCCGCCGAGACCGGCCTGCCGGTCGTGGACGCCGACGGCATGGGCCGTGCCTTTCCCGAGCTCCAGATGACGATGCCGCACCTGGCCGGCGTGCCGGCCTGCCCGATGTGCATCGCCGGCGAGCAGGGCGACCAGGTCGTGCTGCGGGCGACCGACGACCACCGGGCCGAGCGCCTGGCCCGTACGGTCGTCACCGAGAACCTCGTCGCGTACCGGGAGGGCGCGGTGGTCGCCAGCGTGCCGGACCTGATCTGCGTGCTGGAGAGCGAGACGGGCGAGCCGGTCACCACCGAGGCCCTGCGGTACGGCTTCCGCGTCGATGTCGTCGGCGCGCCGTGCGACCCGCGGTGGCACGCGCCGGGCGGCCTGGAGCTGGTCGGTCCCCGCTACTTCGGTGACGACCACGACTACGTACGGGTCGGCGCCTGACCGGTCACGGCGCCGGCCGGCCGTGGACGCAGCAGCATCAGAAAGACGAACGTCGCCAGGGCGAGCGCGCCGAGCACGAACAGGCAGGTGGCGAACGCCGTGCGGTAGCCGTGATCGCCGACGAGCACGGTGAACGCGGCGCCGATCACGGCGACGCCGAGGGCGTTGGCGACCTGGGTCGCGGTGAGCAGCCCGCCGGAGGCCGCGCCGCTGTCCTCGCGCACGACCTCGGCGAGCACCAGTCCGATGAGCGCGGGCGCGATGAGCCCCTGGCCGAACGAGGCGACCACCAGGCCGGGCAGGAGCGCCAGCGCCTGTGCGCCGCCGTGCCCCGCGCCGATCGCCGCCCAGGTCAGCAGCAGGCCGACCAGCAGGAAGCCGGTGCCGGAGACGGTGACCCGGTGCCCGTAACGCTCCACGAGCCGGCGGGCGGCCAGCGCCGCGACCGCGGAGGCGATCCCCATCGGGACGAACACCAGGCCCGAGCTCAGCGGAGCCAGGTGCACGCCCTTCTGCAGGAAGTAGGACAGGATGAGGACCAGCCCGGAGTTGCCGCTGTAGAAGAACAGCGCGGTGGGCAGCCCGCGGGCGAAACCCCGCTCGCCGAACAGGCGGAGCGGTAGCAGGGCGGCGGCGCCCCGCGCGTCCATCCGGCGCTCCCACAGTCCGAAGGCCGCGAAGAGCACCGCGGACGCCACGAGTTCGACCGTGGCCGTCGACGACCAGCCGCGTTCCGGCCCGACGATCAGCGGATAGAGCAGCAGCAGGAGCGCGAGGCTCAGCATGCCCACCGCCGGAACGTCGAACGTGGAGCGGCCCGAGCCGTCGACCTTCGTCACCGTCAGCAGCGCGCCGATGGCGGCGAGGACGCAGAGCGGCACGTTGACCACGAAGATCATTCGCCATCCGAGGCCGAACAGGTCCAGGCGGACGAGGCTCCCACCGGCGATCTGGCCGGCGATCGCGCCGACGGGCAGGACGGCGCCGTACAGGCCGATCGCGCGGGCCCGCTCGGTTCCGGTGAACATCACCTGGATGAGCGCGAGCACCTGCGGCAGCATGAGCGCGGCGCCCAGGCCCTGCACCACCCGGGCTGCGACGAGAGCGCCGGCCCCGGGTGCGGCCGCGCAGGCGACCGACGCGGCGCCGAAGACGACGACCCCGATCACGAAGACGCGCCTGCGGCCGCACGCGTCGCCGAGGCGGCCGCTGGTGACCAGGCCCATCGCGTACGCCAGGGTGTAGCCGGCGATGACGAACTGGATGTCGCCGAAGGACGCGTGCAGGTCGCCTTGCACGGCCGGCGCCGCGACGTTCACGATGAACAGGTCGAGCATGCCCATGAAGGTCGCGAGGAGCAGGCTCCACAACGCGATCCTTTGACGCGGGTCCGGCTGTTCGTCGCGCTGCCGGTCTTCGGCTGTTCTCTCTGCTGCGGTGCTCACGGGGTTTCTTCTTGCTCTTTCTGCTCAGGCGATGTGGTTCCCGACGAATTCGCGCAGGCGGAGGCCGCACTCGATGAGCATGCCGCCCACGATCGCCTGGTCGATCGGGGACGTGTTCACGGTCAGGATGCTCTTGATCTTGGCGATCTCGGTCGCCACCACGTACCGGGTGCGCACCCCGGGAAGGCACGACCTCGAGAACGAGCCGAAGTAGATCACCCGGTGATCGCGGTCGAGCGACTTGAGCGTCGGCCGAGGCTCCGCGCCGAAGAACCCGTAGGGGTTGTCCTCCAGGATCAGCAGGTCTTCGGCGGCGGCGACCTCGAGCAGGCCGTCCCTGACCTGCCGGGTGAAGCTCGTCCCCGTAGGGTTGGCGAAGTCCTGACGACCACGGCCTCCGGGGCGACCCGGATCCCCTCGTCGTCGTACGGCGACGCGGGCGGGCGGATCCGGGAGCTCGTGGCCCGGACGCTCGCCAACGTCGAGGATCGGGTCGGCGAGCGCACCGTGCAGATCGCCGTGTTCCACGCGCACCTCCGCGTTCTTGAGCCGAGCGCCGCCTCGAGCCGAGCGCCGCGCAGGGGGAGACGCGGGTCAGATCTTCCGCGCGATGTGCAGCCGGCCGGTGGGAAACCTCAGAGGAACGGTCTCCACGCTGTCGAACCCCGCGGCGGTCAGCTTCGCCTTCCACTCCTCGTCCGTGAGGAGCCGCCGGCCCATGAACTCCTTGTGGAAGTACGTGACGGCCGCGCTGAAGCGACGCTCCCGCTCGTTGGTCACGTACGGCGCGGCGTCCGTGATGGCCAGCCGGCCGCCCGGGTTCAGCGCGTCGCGGCACTGCCTCAGCACGCCGTCCGCGACGTCCTCCTCGTCCGGCATCATGTCGTGGAAGACGAACGGGCGGTGCCGGCGCCGAGGTCGACGACGTGCTGCGGGCGCTGCCCGAGAATGGTGCCCGGCGCGGGGTAATTGGCGATGCCTTCTTCGGGAAGCCCGGCGGCATCGGCGAGCTGCTCGACGCTCACGCTCTGGCCGGCGTCGATATGGGGCAGGACGCCCAGACGGTCGCCGATCTCGAGCAGCGCGGCGGAGGCGGCGGCGGACGTCGCCGCGTCGAACGGTAGTGCGCCGTTCTTCGTGGCGTTTCCGGTGGAGGCGGAGACGGTCACGTTCTTCACTCCGTTCTGTCGAACACGTGTGGGTCGTGATCGGACACGCCGGGTGCGCGGCCCGGCGGAGGGTCGAAACGTGGCCAGTGTGCAACGGGCCGCTACGGCCGTCGATGTCCTCGCCGGTGGCAGGATGTTGCGCGCAGGATCTGGTCACCCCCGCCCGGACGCGCGTGACCCGAGGCCCGCGCGGCGGCCGGGACGGCGCTCAGGAGTGGTTGGAGATCAGTCCGCGGTGTGCGGCGGCGACGCCTGCCTGAAAGCGGCTTTTCACGCCGAGCTCGTCCATGAGTTCGGCGATGTGCCGGCGGCACGTGCGGACGCCCATCCCCATCCGGCGGGCGACCACTTCGTCGGTGTGGCCCTCGGCGAGAAGCTTCGCGATCGAGAGCTTGATGTCGTCGTCGATGTCGCGATAGCCGAGGATCTCCGCGCGGACCGGCGTCGCCGCGCTCCACGCCTGCTCGAACGTCTGGATCAGGAAGTGGACGATCGTGGGTTCGCGGATGAGCACGGCTCCGGACGACCAGTCCTCGTGCCCCCCGATGGGGAGGAACGCGGTGCGGCGGTCGAGGATGACCGTGCAGATCTGGAGCTGATCGGTGGTGCGGACGAGGGCGCCGGCCTTGGTTATCTTCCCGATGTAGGAATAGGTCGGCAGATGTGCCCGGACGGTGTGCTGGTAGAGAAGCCGGATTCCGGTGCCGGATCTCAGTGCGGCGAGGTCGTGGGGGAGTTTCGTCTCGAGAAGCCGGGCGTCGCGGGCCCCGCCGCGTTGAATGGACAGCACCTCGCGGGCGTCCCCGGCGATGAGACCCGTAAGGGCGCTTCGCGCCTCTTCGGCCGTCGGCAGAATCTCCAGATTCTGTTCTTGCTGGTTGTTGCGCGCGTTTTCTATATATGTCGGCATAAGTGCCTGAAAGTCCGCGCGAACCGCCTCCAGGGCCTGGTGCTGGCGGATCAGGGCCGCCTGTTCCTCGGCGACCAGCACCGTCGCGGCGGTGTCCGGACTGATGGGAACGAGACGGTCCGCGTCGCACGGATCAGGCCGAAGAAGTTTCAGATCGATGAGGTGCTCAATGGCGCGTTCGGCTTCGTCCGTCGCAATGCCGAGTTGTGCGGCGGCCTCCGCGGGACGCGGGCAAACGCCAATGCCCGCAGCGTGCTTGTACACCTGGCTCGATGAGGGAGTCAATCGCCTGGCGTGCGGTAAACGGTCGAGGCTCACCATTGCCCCCTGGTCGTCGGCCACCCGATGGGTGACAGTTTAGTGACTGTAATGTCAGGGCACAAAGATGCCTATGCCATAGTGCCCGGTGTCAACAACGTCCGGCGGTTTGGCACTGGTTCATCGCGGTCGGGGCGCCTCTGCGGCTGCGTCACCATCGGAGATTCCGCCGTCGGCGGGGAGCGCCGCGGCGATGCAGTCGAGGATGCGTTCCAGGCCGTACCGGAACTGGTCGTCGCGGCTCAGGTGCGGCTGGCGTGACCCCGTCACGATCTTGGTGAAGATCGGGTATTCCCCGCTCTCGATCAGCCGTTGGATGTACGGGTAACTCCGGGCCATCCATTCGGCCTCGGTGAGCCCGCTGCGGCGGATCTCCTGCGTCCAACTGACCTCGTCGCGGGCGGCGCTCTCGACGTAGCCGTTCAGGATGGCCATGAGGGCGAGGTTCTCGTCGATCGAGACGTGTGCGTCGAGGGAGCCCATCACGCGTTCGATCAGGCGCAGTTGGTTGGGGCCGAAGACGACGAGCGCCCGCTGCGCGGTGGCGATCCACGGGTGCCGCAACCACATGGCCCGCAACTCGCCGGCGTAGCGCGTCAGGTCCGCGCGCCAGTCGCCGGAGGGCATGCCCTCGACATCGATCTCGCCCATCAGCCGGTCGGCCATGAGCATGATGAGGTCGTCGCGGCTCGGGACGTACCGGTAGAGGGACATCGCGCCGGCGCCGATCTCGGCGGCGATCCGCCGCATGGTGGCGGCCTCCAGGCCCTCGGCGTCGGCGATCCGGACGGCGGCCTCGGTGATCTGCGCGCGACTGTAGGCCGGCTTGGGGCCGCGGGCCGGGCGCTCGGGCCGCATCCAGATGTTCACCTGCTCGGCGTCGGTCACCGTTTCCCCCACTTGCGTACGCCATACCCAGTAATCTGCCGCAACTACTTGCGTACAGCGTACCCGGAATCTAGTCTGGCGATATGCGTACACCATACCCAGTGGGGAGATCATGGCGGATCCGGTCATAGTCGCCGAGGGGCTGCACAAGTCCTTCGGTGAGACGCACGCGCTCCAGGGCCTGGACCTGAGGGTTCCGAGAGGCACGGTCTGTGGCGTGCTGGGGCCGAACGGCGCGGGAAAGACGACCACGGTGCGCATCCTGGCCACCCTCTCCGACCTCGATGCCGGGCACGCCCGCGTCGCCGGGTACGACGTCGTCCGCGAGGCCGGCAAGGTGCGGACCAAGATCGGCCTGGCGGGCCAGTACGCCGCGGTGGACGAGAAGCTCACCGGCCGCGGCAACCTGCGCATGTTCGGACGTCTCTATCACCTGTCGCGGAGCGAGGCGCGCCGGCGGGCCGACGAGCTGCTCGAACGCTTCGGCCTGGCCGAAGCCGCCGATCGTCCGGTGGCCGGGTACTCCGGCGGTATGCGACGCCGCCTCGACCTGATCACCTGCCTCATCCAACGCCCCGAAGTGCTCTTCCTGGACGAGCCGACCGCCGGCCTGGACCCGCGCAGCCGCGGCGAGATCTGGGACAGCGTCCGCGAGCTGGTCGCCGACGGCACCACGGTGCTGCTCACCACGCAGTACCTGGACGAGGCCGACCGGCTGGCCGACCACATCGCCGTCATCGACCATGGACGGGTCATCGCCACGGGCACCTCCGACGAGCTGAAGGCCACCATCGGGGACCGCCTCGACGTCACCGTCGAGGACCCCGCCGCGCTGGATCCCGCGGCGGCCGTGCTGAGCGCCCTGACCGGGACCGGCCCCACGACGATGGACGCCGGCCGGCTGAGCGTCGCCCTGCGGGGTGACCTGCGGCTCGCCGACGTCGTGCGCGAGCTCGACCGCGCCGGGGTGGCCGCGGCCGACGTACGGCTGCGCCGCCCCACCCTCGACGAGGTGTTCCTGCGCCTCACCGACCGCAAGGAGCCCATCCGATGACCGCCATCACCTCGCCGTTGGGACGCCTGCGCTGGACGTTCACCGATGGACTGACCCTGGTCGGCCGCGAGCTGGGACGCCTGCGGCAAGAGCCCGGGCAGATCGTCGCCATTCTGTTCTTCCCCGTCTTCATGGTGGTGCTGTTCGGATACGTGTTCGGCAGCGCCATCAAGGTGCCGGGCGGCGGCGACTACCGCGAGTACCTCATGCCGGGCCTGTTCGCGATGGTGACCTTCACGGCGGTGCAGGGAGTCATGGGGAGGATGGCCGCCGACGCCTCCCGCGGTGTGATGGACCGGTTCCGGTCCATGCCGGCGGCGCGGCTGGCGGTGCCGTTCGGGCAGACCGGTGCCGACCTGCTGGGCGGCCTGCTGGTCGTGGCCATCATGGCGGCGGCGGGCCTGCTGGTGGGCTGGGAGCCGCACCGCGGCGTGGCCCACACGGTCGAGGCGTTCCTGCTGATGGTGCTGCTGCGGTACGCGCTGAGCTGGGCGGGCGTCTACATCGGCCTGGTGGCGAAGGACGAGCGGCTCGTGGACCAGCTGGTGCCGCTGCTCCTGCCCTTCACGATGGTGTCCAACGCGTTCGTCCCGACTGGCGGCATGCCGGGCTGGCTGCGGTTCCTGGCCGACTGGAACCCGGTGAGCGCGATCACCGCCGCCTCCCGGAAGCTGTTCGGCAACCCGGAGGTGACGTCCGGGCATGGGGCCTGGCCGCTCGCGCATCCGGTGGCCGCCGTCCTGCTCTGGTCGGCCGCGCTGCTGATGGTGTTCGTGCCGCTGTCGGTCCGTACCTACATGCGCTGGGGCCGGTGACGGCCCGATGGGCTCCCGCGCGGTGGCCCGCCCGGTCATCCGTCGGACGGCGCCCTCGGCGCGTACGGATCCGGGTGAGTGGCCCTCGAGGTCAGGACGCCGGGGCGGCGCCGCTCTGCCTGAGTTCGCGGGGGCTGAGCCCGCAGTATCTGCGGAACGCGGCGCTCAGGGCGCCGGCCGAGGGAAATCCGGTGCGGTGGGCCAGCTCGTCGATCGTCAGGTGGCGCTGAACCGGGTCGAGCAGGAGTTCCCGCGCCATCCGCAGGCGCTCCTGCCGGATCAGCTCGCGGGGCGTCGTGCCCGAGTGTTGCAGGGCGAGCTGGATCTGGCGGGTGGACCAGCCCAGTGCGCGGGAGATCTGTGCCGTGTCGAGGCCGGGATCCGCGGCGTGTTCGCGGATGTGCCGGCGGGCCAGCGCCTCCACCTCCTCCAGGCGGCCCGGTGCGCGGACCGGGCCGTCGTCGTCGGTGGAGAGCAGGGTCAGCAGGTCCACCACCCGGTCGCACACCGCGTCGAACTCGGTGTCGGTGAGGGTGGCGCGTTCGTGCGCGAGTTCGGTGACCATGCCGGCCACGACGCGGCCCAAGCCGGAGGCGAGGTTCAGGCGTGCGGCGGGCCGGGAGTACCGCCACAGTGCCCGGTCGCCGGTATGCGCGGGGATGGACAGGATCAGCGCCCGCGCGCCGGTGCTCTGCCGGAGGTCGAGCGGCATCTGCGGGGTGATGAGGCGCCTCCAGCAAAGGAAGTGGGGTGATTGTGACGGTGCACTAGGATCGGGGCCACAGTGACGGTTTCGTAGGCTAGGACGCCCGGCCCTCCCGGCACCGCCGCCCGCCCGCACGAAACCCGACACCACGCGCAAGACGACGACCTACGACCACCGCGGTCAGGGTGAGAGCGCGCCCGCGGACCGGGACTCGCTCGACATGGACACCCTCGCCGAGGACGCCGCCGCGCTCATCGAGCACCTGGAACTGGGGCGGTGTCACTTCGCGGGGAACTCGATGGGCGGTTTCGTCGCGCTTCGCCTGGCCGCCCGCCGTCCCGAGCTGGTCCGCACCGTGGCCGCCATGGGCTCTTCGGCCGAGGAAGAGCACAAGCTGGCGGAGTTCTCCCCGCTGGTGAAGCACCTGGGCGACCACGGGCCCGAGCAGGTCACCGCCATCCTCATGCACATCATGTTCGGCGACCTCACGCTGAGCGCTCCCTCTCGTGCCGCGATCCGCGACGAATGGCGCGGCTACATGCTCACCCTGCCCACGAGCATCGGCGACGCCGCCTACCAGGTCATCCACCGTCAGAGCATCGCCAAGGAACTCACCGAGACCACCGTGCCGGTCCTGGCGATCGCCGGCGCCCAGGACCACGCCTACCCGCCCCCGCTGTCGTCCGTACGCCTCGCCGCGGCCGCGCCGACCGGACGCCACGTCACCGTCGCCGGTGCCGGGCACTCCGTCGCGCTGGAGGACCTCGGCGCCGTCGCCGGCCACCTGCGCCGCCACTTCGCCGCCGCCTCGTAGATACGATGCCTCTTGCGTTAGCACAGGTCACAGGGCATTTCACTGCTCGCACGGGCCGTCTTCCGTGACTTGTCAACAGACCCTCGGGAGCGATAGACAGTGGTGAGCCGGTGGTATCGACACCACGTCATCGAGCGAAACCCGCCGCGGGTCTGATCACGGAGGCTCCGCGGTCCGTACATCACCAACAGTCACTCTGGGCCAATGATCGGCCGGCGCCTCCCACGTGGAACGCCGTGCGTGATCGCATCGACGGTAACCCTTTCCCCCACCGCGATGTCCCGGTCCCGGGCAGGCAGCCACCGGCATCGACGAGGAAGGGGGAACCTCATGGTCGCGGACTACACTCCACTGCTGTTCTCGGCGTCATCGCGTCACACCGGCCCATGGCCGGTGCTGGAGGTGACCGGCGAGATCGACCTGGCCACCGCGCCCCGGCTGCAGGACCACCTGATCGAGGCCATCAACGCCCACCAGTCGGCCGATCTCATCGTGGACATGACGAAGGTGGAGTTCTGTGACGCCAGCGGCCTGCGTGTCCTGGTGCGCGCCCAGCGATGGATCCAGCGGCGCGGGGGACGGCTCCGCGTGATCTGCCCCGAAGGCCGGCTGCTGCGCATCCTGCGCATCACCACACTGACCCGGCTGCTGTCGGTCCATCCGACCATGGAAGACGCCCTCGCCGACGAGTACGCGCCGTGCGGCACGGCGTCGTACAGCCGGTCGCCGGCCCTGCGTACCGGCGCCGGATGAGCATCCCGGCGCCTGGCCGTCCCTGATCGGTTCCGCTCCTTACCGAGCGTTGTACCGTCGGCCGCAAAAAGTGGGGGTTACCCACACTAGGTGGTAACCTCCCTTTGTGGATTCGCGAAAATGGTGGGCTCTGGGCGCCGTCAACCTGTGCGTCCTCGCCGTGACCCTGGACGGCACGATCCTGTCGGTGGCCCTGCCGGAGCTGGCGAAGGCGCTTTCGGCGACGGAGTCGGACCTGCAGTGGTTCCTGTCCGGCTACCTGCTGACCCTCGCGGCCGGCGTGCTGCCGGCCGGCCTGGCCGGAGACAGGTGGGGCCGGAAGAAGGTCATGCTGGTGTCGCTGGCGGCCTTCGGGGCCGGATCCGTGCTGTGCGCCTACGCGCCCTCACCGGGCACCTTCCTGGCCGCGCGGTTGCTCCTGGGCTTCGCGGGCTCCGGTATCACGGTCATGGCGATGTCGGCTCTCACCGTTCTGTTCAACGATCGTGAGCGGGCCGCGGCGGTGGGCGTCTATGAGATCGCGAACTTCCTGGCACTGCCGGTCGGGCCGATTCTCGGCGGCTGGATGCTGTCGCATCTGTGGTGGGGCTGGGTATTCCTGATCAACGTTCCGGTCGTCGTCGTCGGACTGGCCGTCGGCATCGTCCTGGTGCCGGAATCGCGCGCCTCCAGGCGTCCCGACCTCGACCTGGTCGGGACGATCTCGTCGGTCGTCGGGCTCGTGGTACTGACCTACGGCCTGATCGAAGCGGGCGACCGTGGCTGGAGCGCGCCCATCACGCTGACGGCGACCGTGGGCGGCCTCGCGATACTGGCCGGCTTCTTCTCCTGGGAGCGTCGCCTCGGCAACCGCGGTGGCCGGCCGATGGTCGACGCCGCTCTGTTCAAGGCCAGGGCCTTCTCCTGGGGGGCCATCCTGAGCGGCACGGCGGGACTGTGCATCGCGGGACTGCTGTTCAGCATGCCGCAGTACTTCCAGGCGGTGCAGGGAGCCGACGCCATGGAGTCGGGCCTGAAGATGCTTCCGTTCGTCATCGGCCTGATCGCCGGCGCGCTGCCCGCCGGCGCGCTCGCGAAGGCGGTCGGTGCCAGGCTCACCATCGCACTGGGCTTCGTACTGGCCGGCGCGGGCGCCGGGATCGGTTCCTTCACCGGCTCCGTCTCGGACACCGCGTTCGTCGCGGTCTGGATGGCGATCCTGTGCGCGGGCGTCGGGCTGGCCCTGACCGCGACGACGTCGGTCGCGCTGTCCGAGCTGTCCGTCGAGCGCAGTGGGATCGGCTCCGCGGTGGTCCAGACGTTCCAGAAGACCTGCGCTCCCTTGGGCAGCGCGGTCATGGGAAGTGTGCTCGCCGCGTTCTACAAGGCGCATCTCGGCCATACCGGGCTTCCGGCCGACGCCGCCGCGGAGATCCGCCACAGCGTTTTCAGCGGACTGGCCATCGCCGACCGGCTCGGTTCGCTCTCGCTCGTACGCGAGATCCGCGACGCTTTCGCCTACGGCCTGGACGTCTCGCTGGTGGTCACGGCCGGTATCGCGCTCGGCGGACTCGTCCTGACTCTGGTGTTCGTCTCCGGAGCCAAGGCCGCCGGGCACGCCGGAGCGGCGGTCCCCGAAGCCTCTTCCACGGGCAGAGGCTGACCGCTCGATCGGAAGCGGACGGCGTCCCGCCGGGCTGGCACGGCTCCCGCGTGCTTTCAAGAGCTTGAAGTCCGCGGTGGCGACCGACACCGAGGGCATCGTCTACTCATCGTCGGTTTACCACTGGGCGGGCGACGGCGAGGGGACGCTGTTCCTCTCGCCCAACCCTCGCCGTGAGTACGACACGCCGCAGACCTCGTGGCGGTGGACCGGCGACACGATCATTCAGGGGTTGCTCGAACAGTACGCACGGGTCTACCCCAACCTCCGCGCACACGCCCCGGGATATCCCTCTCCCCGGGAGCTGCTGAGCAGGACCAAGCTCGGCAACGTCGACTTCGAGGGCGAGATGTCGCACGACACGGCCGGCTCGGATCTGATCGAGAGGCTGCTGCTCGACGACGACCCGCGCCCGCTCTACCTGCAGGCCTGGGGCGGTACCAACACGATCGCGCGTGCGCTGCGCTCGATCCAGGACCGGTACGCCGGGACCCCGCAGTGGCAACGGGTCTACGACAAGGTCTCGGCCAAGGCGGTCATCGTGGCCGGCGGCTTCCAGGACCTGACCTACACCGGCTACATCGCGCCCAACTGGCCGAAGCTTCAGGTGCGCGACGTGAGCGGTGGTTATGGCGCCTGGGGCTACTACTTCGAGGGCCAGAGTCCCGTGCCGCAGCAGTGGCAGTACTACTTCGGCGCCGACTGGACCAGGAAGAACATCCTGGACGTCGGGCCGCTGGGCGCGCAGTACTTCGTGTGGGGCGACGGCCGGTCGACGCCCGGCGATCCGCTCGACACGTTCGGCGACCTGAGCAACCCGCCGAAGTGGCTGCCGGCCCGCAAGAAGCACGACTTCCTGTCGGAGGGCGACACCGTCGCCTTCATGAACCTGATCGACACCGGTCTGCGCAGCGAACCCGACCCGACCTGGGGCGGCTGGGGCGGACGCCTGGTCCGGCAGACCACCGCGCCGAACCTGTGGACCTCCGCGCCCTCCGACCTCGGCCCCGGCGGAAAGGCGATCGGCTCGTACGGCTGGACCCGGTGGATCCCCGCCGCGCAGAACGACTTCGCCGCCCGTCTGAAGTGGAGCGTCACACCGCCGGGACGGCCGGTCGATCACCAGCCGGTGGTCCGGCCGCTCACCCGGGACGGTCAGGTCCGCGCGGGGACGACCGTCACCGTGTGCGGGCTCGTGTACGACCCGGACGGCGGGCCCGTCGCCGTACGGTGGTCGCAGTACCAGGACGCGGGCACGTTCCCCGGAGCGGTCACGATCACGGGCGCCGACCGCCGGTGCGCGCAGGTGGCCGTCCCGGCCGGAGCGCGAAGCGGCCGGACCATCCACCTCATCCTCACCGCGACCGGCAGCGCGCGAACACCGCTGACGCACTACGGGCGCGTCGTCCTCACCGTCCGCCGACCCGGGAAACGACCGTGCGCTCGCGATCGAGGTCGGTGCCGAGATCGCGGCCGATGGCGCGAGGTTCCCGGTCGCGATCGAGACCTCCGGCGTCCCCGACGCGTTCGAGGCCACGGTGGACCGCGTCGCCGACGGCGGCGGTCTCATCGTGGTCGAGCAGAGCAGCCGGCCCGCCCGGCTGTCCACGTTCACGCTGGTGCAGCGGCGGCTCACCCTGCGGGGCCGCCTCATCTACGACCACCCCGGCGACTTCGCCCGCACGCTCGCACTGCTGCGCGACCACGACCTGCGCCCGGGACGCGTGCTGCGTGCCCGGTTCGAGTTCGCCGACGCCCTGGCCGCCTTCGCACAGGCGTCTGATGTGCCCGGCAAATCCTGGATCAGCCTGCCCCGCACGGAGGATTCATGACCGTGGAGACCCGGTCGGCCATGGGCCGCCCCTCCGATGACGCCGCGCGCGTGCCGGCGGCGGGCTTCGGCGGCACCTACGGGTGTTCATCTACCAAGGCGTCTTTCCCGACGACGATGCGTCCTGACCCTCCAACCCCACCACAGAGGTGACCCCCATGTCCCATCGTGTCGGCCCGACCAGGATCGGTCCTCGCGCGTTCGCCGCCGTGGCCATGGCGCCGTCCTCGCCGGAGGCTGCGCGGCCCCCGGCGAGTCCAAGGACTCGGGCTCCAGCGGATCCGGTCCCACAAGATCGCAGTCATCGACGCCCAGAGCGGGCAGCTGAGCTCGCTCGGCAAGTGGGAGTACAAGGGAGCCAAGCTCGCCGTCGACGAGTGGAACAGGGCCGGCGGCATCGGCGTCCGCACCTCGCTCGGCCGCCGGATGCGGGCGATGCGCGACGACCCGCTGGCCGCCGGAGCGGTCGGCGCGCAGATCCCGCTGCTGCGGATGACCGCGTTCCTGCTCGCCAGCGTGTACGGGGGAGTGGCGGGCGTGCTGTACGCGGGTCTGGTCCGCTTCGTCGCGCCCGACACCTTCAGCATCGCCAACACGTTCCTGCTGCTGGCGATGGTCGTCATCGGCGGCCGGCAGAGCCTGGTCGGCTGCGTCATCGGCGCCGTCGGCCTGTCGCTCATCCGCGAGGTCGGGAAGCGGTTCCGGGGTTGCGGGCCCTGGACGGGGTGTCGCTGACCGCGCGCCGCGGCGAGATCCGGGGCATCGTCGGGCCCAACGGTTCGGGCAAGACGACGCTGTTCAACGTGGTCAGCGGGTTCTACCGTGCCTCGGCCGGGCAGGTCGCCCTGGCCGGGCGGCCCGTGTCCGGCGCCCGCCCGTACCGGCTGTCCCTGCTCGGCCCGGCCCGCACCTTCCAGAACCTGCGGCTGTTCACCGACCTGACGGTCAAGGACAACGTGCTGGTCGCGCTGGACCGGACACGGACGCGGGCGATCTGGCGGTACGTGCTGTGGCCGGTCGCCATCTGGCGGCGGGAACGCCGGCTCGATCACGCGGCCGACGGGCTGCTGGCCCGCTTCGGGCTGACCGAGTTCGCCGCGATGCGGCCGAGCTCCCTGCCGTACGGGATCCAGCGCCGGATCGAGATCGCCCGCGCCATGGCGGGGTCGCCGCGGCTCCTGCTGCTGGACTCAACGGTGAGGAGGTGCGGCAGCTCGTCGAGATCGTCCGCTCCATCCGCGACAGCGGTGTCACCGTCGTGCTCATCGAGCACAACATGGGCCTGGTCATGTCGCTGTGCGAACGCGTGACGGTGCTGGCCGGCGGCTCGGTCATCGCCGAGGGCACCCCGGCCGAGGTGGTCGGCGACCCCAAGGTGATCGAGGCCTATCTCGGAGACTCGGCAATGGCCGACCTGCCCCTGCCGGAGGTGACGCAGTGAACGAGCCCGGGACCGCACCGGCCCAGGCCACGACGGCGGGCGGCACGCTCGCCGTGGAGGGGCTGTCGGTGCACTACGGCGGCGTCCGCGCGGTCCGGTCGATCGACTTCACCGTGGCCCCCGGCCAGGCGGTCGGCATCATCGGCGCCAACGGAGCGGGGAAGATCTCGACGCTGAAGGCGCTGATGGGCCTGGTGCCGCGCAGCGGGCGGATCCGGTTCGGCGACACCGACCTGCCCGCGGTGCGGTCGCGGGACGTGGTCCGCCACGGCATCGGGTACGTCCCCGAGGGCCGGCACGTCTTTGCCGGCCTGACGGTCGAGAGGAACCTACTGCTGGGGGCGTACACCCGCCCGTGGCGATCCGAACGGACCCGGCGAGCCCTCGGCGAGGTGTACGAGCTGTTCCCGGTGCTGCGGGAGATGCGCGGCCGGCTCGCGGGCGCGCTGTCGGGCGGCCAGCAGCAGATGCTGGCGGTGGGCCGCGCGCTCATGACCGAGCCGAGGCTGCTGCTCCTCGACGAGCCGTCGATGGGGACGTGAATGTCGCCGGGGGCTGTCACAGATCCGGGTGCTGTGTGGTCTTAGCTGGTGACCGGGGGCAAGTGGTGCTTCCCGGTGTACAGGGAGGCGTTTCATGAAGTTCGTGGTCATCGGCGGCACCGGTCTCATCGGGTCCAAGGTCGTGGCGGGCCTGCGTGAGCGTGGGCATGAGGCGGTGGCGGCGGCGCCGAGTACCGGCGTCAACACGCTCACCGGCGAGGGGCTCGCCGAGGTCATGACCGGTGCGTCGGTCGTGGTCGATCTGTCCAACTCCCCGTCGTTCGAGGACGGCCCGGTGCTGGAGTTCTTCCAGACCTCGACCCGGAACCTGCTGGCGGCCGAGACGGCGGCGGGCGTGGGGCACCATGTGGCGCTGTCGGTGGTGGGGGCCGAGGACCTTCCCGACAGCGGATACCTGCGGGCCAAGGTCGCCCAGCACCGGCTGATCGAGGACTCGTCGATCCCGTACACGATCGTGCAGGCGACGCAGTTCTTCGAGTTCGTACGAGGCATCGCGGACTCGGCCACCGAGGGTGACACGGTGCGGATGGCGCCGGTGTCCTTCCAGCCCATCGCGGGTGAGGACGTGGCCCGGGCGGTCGGTAAGGCCGCGCTGGGCGAGCCGGTGAAGGGCCGGGTGGAGGTCGGCGGGCCGGAGCGGTTCCGGATGGATGAGTTCTTCCGGGACGCCCTTGCGGCCTGGAACGACCCGCGGCAGGTGGTCACCGACCCGCACGCCCGCTACTTCGGCACCGAGCTGAAGGAGCGTTCCCTGGTGCCCGGCGATGACGCGCCCCTGGGCGAGATCCGGTACCGCGACTGGCCCGGCCGTGTTCCCGCCGCCGAATGACGTATTGGAGGCACGCTGATGTCGGACAGTACACGGCAGCACGGATCGACCGCGTGGCAGACGGCGCTCACCACGCTGCAGGAGGTCTCACCGCCCTTCATCCCCGCCGGAGCGCACGCGATGACCGTGGTCGTCGAGTACCCGCCCGGCGACCCCGGCGCGCCGCCCCACCGCCACTCCGGCCCGGCGTTCGGGTACGTCCTGGAGGGGGAGATGCGGTTCGAGCTCGAGGGCGAGCCGGAGCGGGTCGTGCGCGCGGGTGAGGTGTTCTGGGAGCCGGGCGGCGACGTCATCCACTACCAGGACGGCAACAATCGCGACGACGGCCCGGTCCGGTTCACCGTCACGATGCTCTGCGAGCCAGGCAAGCCGATGCTCACCGTGGTGGACGACGAGGAGCTCGCGCAGCGCGCGGACCGCCGCGCCCCCCGACCGGAAGGACGTTCATGAGCACCCCCGGCGGCGACGACGGCTCGCTGCACGAGCTGGAGATCGAGGTCCGGGAGGAGCTGGTCCTGACCGAGTCCAACGGTCCGGAACAGGAGGCCGACCTGCCGGTCACCGCATGGCTGTACGACCCGGCGGACGCCGAGCGCGAGAGGACCATCCTTCGGGGCCTGCTCGGCGCGGTCGAGGACCTGGAGAACGACGCGCGGCGGCAGGGGAACACGGGTGACTGACGCGGCCGGGCCTCCACCCGCACCGGCGGGCCGCGCCCCGGAACCATCGCCCGCCCGGGCGGGGTTCCGGGGCGCGGCCCGGTCAGCGCTGGATCGCCTTGGTCTCCAGGAACTCCTCGAGGCCGAGCCGGCCGAACTCCCGGCCGTTGCCGGACTGCCTGTAGCCGCCGAACGGGGCCAGCGGGTTCCACTCGCCACCGTTGACGTCGACCTGGCCCGCCCGTAGCCGCCGGGCGACCGCCAGCGCGTGCCCGGGCTCGCCGAAGACGCCACCGGTGAGTCCGTACATCGTGTTGTTGGCGATCTCGACGGCCTCGTCCTCGTCCCGGTACGGGATGATCGTCAGCACCGGGCCGAAGATCTCCTCCTGCGCGATCGCGGAGTCCGGGTCGACGTCGGTGAAGATCGTCGGTCGTACGTAGGCGCCCTTCTCCAGGCCCTCCGGCCGTCCCAGGCCGCCGAACACGGGTTTCGCGCCGTCGGCGATGCCGCGTTCGATGTGGCCCTCGACCTTCTGCCGGTGTGCCTCGGAGGCCATCGGGCCGACCCAGGTGGTCTCGTCGTTCGGATCGCCCACGGTGTACTGCGCGGCGGCCGCGACCGTCAGCGCCACGATCTCGTCGTGGCGCGCCCGCGGAACGAGCATCCGCGGCCACGCGCCGCAGACCTGGCCGCCGTTGACGAACACATGCTTCAGTCCCGCCTCGACCGCCTCGGGCAGGTCGGCGTCGTCCAGGATCACGAGGGCGCCCTTGCCGCCGAGTTCGAGCGCCACCCGCTTCACCGTCTCGGCGGCGACCGCGGAGATCCGCCGGCCGGCGCGGGTGGAACCGGTGAAGGAGATCATGTCGATGTCCGGGTGTGCGGACATCGCCTCGCCGACGATCGGACCGGTGCCGTACACGACGTTGAAGACTCCCGGCGGCAGGCCCGCCTCGGCGGTGATCTCGGCGAGGATCCGCGCCGTCAGCGGCGCCGCCTCCGACGGCTTGAGTACCACGGTGTCACCCGCGATCAGGGCGGGCGCCACCTTGGACATGGTCTGCTGGAGCGGGAAGTTCCACGGGGTGATCGCGCCGACCACTCCGATCGGCTCACGGACGACCAGTGAGTTGCCCGCCTCCTCGGTCCAGTCGAAGTCCGCGGCGAGGTCGGCGAAGGACCGCGCGACGAGGATCGGGAAGCCTGCCTGGGCGGCCCGGGACAGGCTGAGCGGGGCGCCCATCTCGGCGGTGATCACACGGGCGATCTCCTCAACCCGGGCCTGCAGGCCGTCGGCGATGCGCCGCACGACGGCGGCGCGGTCGGCCGGGGCCGTCGCGGCCCAGCCGGGAAAGGCCGTCCGCGCGGCGGCGACGGCACGGTCCACGTCCGCCGGCGTGCCCGCCGGTGTCTCGGCGATGACCTCCCCGTTCGCCGGGTTCACGACTTCGAGGGTCTCGGCGGATGCGGCGGGCGTGACCGCGCCGTCGATCCAGTGGCCGGTCGGTGTGTCTGTTCGTTCGGTCATGCTTCGAGTCTTCGAACTCCGGGTCGGCGGAACCAGGTACACACGATCCGCGGATACGCCCGGCGATCGGCGGTGCCCGCTCGTCCAGGGACGATCGATCCCTGGACGACCGGCGCACCCGTGCCGCACCGTGGTGCGATGACACCGGGCGGAATCGCCGGGGATGGGGAAGCAGCGCTGACCAGCGCGTTGTTCACACCGTACGGGCGATCCTCGGCCGCCCACAGAGCCGTCCGGCGCCTGGCCGGATCGGCCGTCGGCAGGAACGAGAAGGAGACTGCTGCCATGGACCGGGCTCGACTCGCGGACTTCCTGCGTACCCGCCGGGAGGCCCTGCAACCCGAGGACGTCGGGCTGCCCCGGGGACGGCGGCGGCGTACCAGGGGACTGCGCCGCGAGGAGGTCGCCGCGATCAGCGACATGTCGACCGACTACTACAGCCGGATCGAACAGCAGCGCGGCCCGCGCCCGTCCGAGCAGATGCTCGCCGCGATCGCCCGCGGCCTGCGGCTGTCCCTTGAGGAGCGGGACCATCTGTTCCGTCTCGGTGGGTATCCCACGCCCCGGCGGGTGGCGCGGGCCGACCACATCAACCCGGGCATGATGCGTATCTTCGACGGTCTTGAGGAGACGGCCGCCCAGGTGGTGAGCAGCCTCGGCGAGACGCTGAGGCAGACGCGGCTCGCCGGCGCCCTGCTGGGGGACGAGACCGCCTACACCGGGCTCGCGCGCAGCCTGCACTACCGGTGGTTCACCGACCCGGAGTCCCGGCGGATCCATCCCGAGGACGACCATCCCACGCACAGCCGCCTCCTCGCGTCCGACCTGCAGCGCGCGTACACCCGCGACGGCAGGGACTCCCGCGCCGGCGCCATCGTCGACGCGCTCCTCGCCGGCAGTCCCGAATTCGCCGCCCTCTGGCGCGAACATCCGGTGAGCGCACCGTACTGCGCCGCCAAACGCATCCAGCATCCGCGACTCGGGCTGCTCGAACTGCACTGCCAGATCCTGGTGGACCCCGACCAGTCCCAGTCGCTCCAGGTCTTCACCGCCACGCCCGGCAGCGAGAGCCACGAGAAACTCGAGCTTCTTTCCGTCATCGCCGGTCAGGGCATCTGACGGGGCGCGGCGCTCTGACGCGGCGCGACGCCGGTGGACGGTCCCGCGCCGGGAGTCCCCGGCGGTCGCCGGGGACTCCGGGCACGGCGGTCGGCGGGTCAGGAGCCGAAGACCTGGAACTCCCAGAGCGAGTAGCCGTACTGGGTCGACCGCACGGTTCCGTACACGCGGATGTAGCGGGCGGAGGCGGTGATGTCCACGCTCTGGGTTCCTCCGGTTCCGGTGGTGGTGGAGTAGACGGGGGTCCAGCTCTTCGCGTCGCTGGAGACCTGGAGCTGGTACGCCTTCGCGTACGCGGTCTCCCAGTTCAGCGTCACCTTGCAGAGGGAGCGGGTGCTCCCGAGGTCGACCTGGAGCCACTGCGGGTCGCTGAAGGCCGACGACCATCGGGTGCCCGGGTTCCCGTCGACGGCGTCCTGCGCGGGGAAGGCCACCGACTCGGTGGACGACGCCGTGGCGGTCTTCCCCTGCGCGAGGTTCGTCGTCGAGCAGCCCCCGGCGGAGTTCACGGTCCAGGTGAAGGAGGCCGAACCGGTGGCGCCGGTGGTGTCCCTGGCGGTCACCGTGACGTTCGAGGTGCCGGCCGTGGTCGGCGTGCCGGAGATCAGTCCCGTGGAGGAGTTGATCGACAGGCCGGCGGGCAGGCCGCCGGCGCTGTAGGTGAGGGTCTGGCCGGACGCCGAGTCGCTCGCGTGGATCTGCAGGCCGGCCGCCGTGCCGACCGTGGACGTCTGGTCGCCGGGGTCGGTCACCGTCACGGTGTTGCCGGTGCCGCCGCCGGTCGGCAGTGTCCACTGCTGCTGCGCCGATCCGGTGCAGGTCTCGATGTCGAGCCGCGCGCCGGTGTTGCCGCCGGGATCGGTCAGGCACAGGCCGGAGTTGGGGTTGACCAGCTCGCCGCCGTTCTGATGCCTCCAGACCTGGGCGTTCGTGCCGTTGCACGGATACCAGTCGACGTTGGTTCCGCTGGCCGTCCCGGCGCTGACGACGTCGAGACAGCCGCCCTGCACGCGTACCGTGTCGTCGCTGTACGGCGACCAGGTCTGGCCCGCGGCGCCGTTGCAGGGGCTGACGCCGATGGGGTTGCCCTCGGTGTTCAGCGAGTTCTGGTTCGTCAGGCACAGGCCGCCCAGGCCCTTCACCGTGCCCGTCCCGGTGGCGGTCGCGGTGGGCGTGGAGTTGCCGCCCTGCTCGTACACGGCCACGTACGCGACGCTCATCGAGGCGCCGGACGTGGTGGCGGAGGTCGGCGTCGTGCAGCCGCAGATCCCGTCGGGGTAGTTGCCGCCCATCGCGAGGTCCCAGATGATGAAGAACCCGTGGTCGATGGCCTGCTGCCAGGCCGTCGTGCCCACCGACGCCTCGGTGACGGTGCTCTCCACCGTGCCGTCCATCAGGAACTGCAGGGACTCGGCGCTCGTGTTGGTGCGGTCGATGATCACCGTGTAGGTGTGGTAGCCCGTCTGGCAGGTCGAGCCGGCGTTCGGGCAGGCGATCAGCGGGTGGCCGGGGCTGGTGGCCGAGGTGTGGAGCGTCTGCGAGGCCTGGTTGAGGCCGTTGACGTCCTCCATCATGTCGATCTCACCCGAGGTGGGCCAGCCGCCGCCGGCGCGCATCGGCGAGCCCAGCGCCCAGAACGCGGGCCAGTACCCCAGCCCGCCTGCCGGGTTCGGCTGCTGGATCGACGCCGTCATCTCCAGCTTGCCGCCGGGCGGGGCCTGGAAGTCCTCGCGGGTGCTCTCCAGCCGTGCCGAGGTCCAGGTGCTGCCGTTCTTGAGGGCCTTGAGCACCAGATGGCCGTTCCCGTCGAGGAAGGAGTTGGCGGTCGAGGCGGTGGTCTGCTCGATCTCGCCCGTGCCATAGCCGGTGCCGATGTCGTAGAACCAGTTCGCCGACGAAGGCGGCGACCCGGCGGGCCCGGCGAAGTCGTCGCCGAACACGGTCGTCCACCCGGCCGGGGGCGGCGGCACGGTGTCGGCGTACGCGGCGGGGGCGCCGGCGACGGCCGTGGCCAGGATGGCGCTGAGGCAGGCGCCGAGCAGCGCCGTCACCGCCAGGACCGCCCGGCGGCGGAGCGGCCCGGAGCCGGGACGGCGCCGCGGAGCGCCCTGGGCGATGCGGGGCAGAGGATGTTCCCGGGCGGTGAACAGGGAGCGGATGATGATCCGCGTCATCTCCCCTGCTCTGCCGATCCGGGGCCGTCGAGGTGGTGATGTTGAGGCCGATGACATCTGGGGTCTCCCGAGTGGCGAGGCGGAGGCATGTCAGAGAGCGCTCTATCGGCCGTACATTCGACTCATTCAAGCCTTTTGTCAAGGTTAAAACTAAGTGCCCGGTCCACCCGGGTCGCGGTGGCTCGCCGAAGACGGGAAGATGTCGGAGCGGCGGCGCGGAGAGGGTGACCGGTGCGGGTGTTCAACAGACGGTTCGCCACGGCGACAAGGCGGCTCGGACACGCCGAGACCGCGGTGCGGCTGGCCGGGGTGTACGCGCTGGCCGCTCTGGCCGACGACTGGCAGGACGGCCGGCAGAGCTGCATCGACGAGCTGTGCGCCTACCTGCGGACTCCCTACGAGCCTCCCCCGGAGGCCGACCCTCCGGCCGCCGAACAACTGGCGTTCGGCGGCAGACAGGAGGTCCACCACGCCGTCATCTCGATCATCACCGCGCACCTTCGCGAGAACGCCCGGGTCTCCTGGCGGGGCCATGACTTCGACTTCACCGGTGTCCGCTTCGACGGAGGCGACTTCAGCCGCGCGGAGTTCTCCGGCGGCACCGTCGACTTCCGTGACGCCGTGTTCTCCGGCGGCACCCTCGACTTCACGGGCGCCGTGTTCTCGGGCGCCACCGTCGACTTCACCGGCGCGACGTTCTCCGGGGCCTCCCTCGACTTCACGGGCGCGACGTTCTCCGGCGGCACCCTCCACTTCGTCGCCGCGGAGTTCTCCGGCGGCGCCGTCCACTTCGGCGGCGCGACGTTCTCCGGAGCCACCCACTACTTCGTTACGGCGGTGTTCTCCGGCGCCTCCCTCGACTTCGCCGGCGCGACGTGTTCCGGCGGCGTCCTCGACTTCGCCGGCGCGGAGTTCTCCGGCGGCACCGTTCACTTCACCGGCGCGGCGCTTTCCGGCGGCATCATCGGCTTCGTCGGCGCGGAGTTCTCCGGCGCCACCGCCCACTTCAACGACGCGGAGTTCTCCGGCGGCACTCTCGACTTCACCGACGCGACACTGTCCGGCGGCACCCTTCACTTCACCGACGCGGAGTTCTCCGGCACCGGCGTCGTCTTCACCGGTGCGACGTTCTCCGGCGGCACGGTCGACTTCAGCGACGCGACGTTCTCCGGCCGCCGGGGCGGCCTCGGCAAGGACATCGCCATCGACCCGCCCGCGGGGCTACTGCTGCCTCCCGCATAGCCCTTCGAGGTCACGCGCGGCGGCCGGTCATCCCACGAGGCGCAGCGCCCCGGGCGTGAGGTCCTTGCGGGTGGGATAGCCGTCGACCGCCATGATCAGGTCCGCCTCGGCCAGCAGCGAGCGCAGCACGTGGACGACGCCGTCGACGCCCCCGACGGCCAGCGCGTAGGCGTACGGGCGGCCGATCCCCACCGCGGTGGCGCCCAACGCCAGCGCCTTGATGATGTCGGCGCCGCCGCGCACGCCGGAGTCGAACAGGACCGGTAGCCCATCGGCGGCGTCGAGCACGTCGGGCAGGCACTCCAAGGAGGTCAGCCCTCCGTTGGCCTGCCGCCCGCCGTGGTTGGAGCAGTAGACGGCGTCCACGCCGTGGTCCTTGGCGCGGCGGACGTCGTCGGGGTGGCAGATGCCCTTGACCATCAGCGGCAGGTCGGTCCGCGCCCGGAGCCAGTCCAGGTCGTCCCACCTGAACGGTCCACCGAAGATCGGCAACGTGCGCACCGCCGCCTCGGTGGCGTCCTCGCCGGGCCGCAGCCTCTGCCGGAACACCGGGTCGCTGGTGTAGTTGCTCAGGCACCCGCTGGGCACCTGCGGGTAGTTCGAGCCGCGTAGGTCACGGGGCCGCCAGCCGGTGACCCAGGTGTCCAGGGTGACGGCGATGCCCTTGAAGCCCGCCGCCTCGGCGCGGCGAACCAGGCTCGCGGCCATGTCCCGGTCCGGCGGTGTGTAGAGCTGGAAGAAGCCGGGTGTGTCGCCGAGGACCGCGGCCACGTCCTCCATCGGATCCGCCGACAGCGTCCCGGCGAAGAACGGCACACCGGTGCGGACGGATGCCCGCGCGCAGGCGAGGTCGCCGTGGCCGTCCTGGGCGCACACCCCGATCACCCCGATCGGCGCCATGAACACGGGCGAGGGGAACGTCGTCCCGAACAACTCGATCGACAGGTCGCGGTCGGTGGGTGCGACCAGCATGCGCGGGTACAGGCCCCAGCGCTTGAACGCCTCGCAGTTGGCCCGCTGGGTGTGCTCGTCACCGGCGCCGCCGGCCACGTACTCCCAGACCTTGGGCGGCATCGCCGCCGCCGCACGCTCCTCCAGATCCGCGAACCCGATGGGGTGCTGCGGCTGATGCCCGGCCTGCCCCTGGGCGTACAGCTCCTCTTGGTACTCGGCAAATGCCGCCACAACCTGCGTGCTACCCCCGCGATCGATGCGCCAATCCGCTCGCGCGGCAGGCTCCGGCCCGGAGCCGCCACCCGCCCGGCGGCGGTCCGGCCCACGTCGGACGGGTCAGCCCGAGCAGGTGAGCACGGGGTCGGCCCAGTCGCCGTGGTCGTTGCCGTTGCCGTCCCCGGCGTCGCCGACGATCAGGTCGACCACCTGGCCGCCGGTGACCGGAACATCGATCGAGACGGCCGGTGTGGAGCCGGTGACGGTGGGCGTGGTGATCAGCGTCTTGCCGTCGAGTACGACGCTGAACGTGACGCTTCCGCCGTCGCCCTTCTCGTCGTCCATGCCGACGGTCGCGGTGAACCTGCTGCACGTGCCGCCGAGGTAGACCGCGACGTCGCTGACCGCGTTGGTGCCGAGTCCCTTGGCGTACTCCGTGCCGTCGATGGTGATCCGGTGACCGTCGCCGGCGGGCTGCTCACCGACGCTGGTGTCCCGCTCGACCGGGCCCCAGCCGTTGGTCGACCCGAGCCAGGACAGGTCGCTGACCTGGTCCTTGCCGGCCGGCGGGACCGGAGGTGTCCGGCCGACGATCCGCTCGTCGGCGAAGGTCCGCCGCCTGCCGTTCTGGGTCATGGTCGCGGTGGCCGTGATCGGGACCGGCCCGTCGACGGTCGCGGGCGGGGTGACGGTGAAGGTGAAGGTGGCCGACCGCCCACCGGTCAGCCTCGCGGCGGACGGAGGCGTCGGAGGGCCGGCCGTCCAGCCGTCGGGGAGCCTCAACGCCGGAGTCACGTTCTTGGCCGTGCCGCGGTTGACGCGCACCGTCTCCGTCGCGGTGAACGAAACCCCGGCGCGCACCGACCCGGGAACCCGCAGGTCGACGGAGGAGACGGGCGGCCTCGGCATCGCGTACTCGGCACCGTCGTACGACGGGCCGTTGTTCTGGGCGACCGTCAGCGGGGACGCGTAGCTGCCGTAGTTCGTCAGTGTCACCGTCCCCAGGCCGCCGGTGGAGCCGTCCAGGTTCCACACGGCGATCTTGATGTCGTTCCGGCCGTGCGGGTTCAGCACGCCGTTCGGGACCGGGAAGCCGTGCTGTGGCCCGAGGTAGTTCACGTACTCGCCCATTTCCCAGCCGTTGACGAAGATCTCCGCCCGGTACCGGCGGGACGGGTCGTCGCCGACGGTCAGGCCCAGCGAGGTGTCCTGGCCCCGCGGCAGCTTCAGCGTCACGCTGGTGGCGTACCAGGAGACGCCCGGCGTCTCGTCGGCGGCCGGCAGGCTCACCGGCTTCCAGCCGGCGGTCGGGTAGCCGGGCAGGTACCAGCCGGCGCGCTCGCCGTAGAGGCCGCCGACGTTCAACGGCCCGCGGACGGTGTCCGGCGGCGCCTCGCCGCCCCGGTCGCCCTGCAGCCTCCAGGTGATCGCGTTCAGCGGTGACCCGGCCAGCCGGGCGCCGATCAGCCCGCGGGCCGCCTTGTTGCCGCTCGCCTCGTTGTAGTCCTCCTCGTGGCCCATGTTCACGGTGAGCACGGAGAGCACGTTGTCGGGGCCGTCGTGCACCGATCCGGCGGGGAAGGTGTACGTCCTGGTGCCGTCCGCGGTGGAGCTGCCGAGGAAGACGCCGTTCAGCCAGACCGACGAGGCGGCCGCGCCGCCGCCGCTCTGCGTGGACAGCGTGATCCCGGTCTCGGCGCCCGTGCCCGTGAAGCGACCGCGGTACCAGGTGTTCCCGGTGTGGAAGCCGTAGTCGTCGGCGAACAGCACCGGCAGCGTGCCGGGCGTGGTGATGCTGTTCGTCGTCATCTTGTCGGCCACCGTCCAGGTCGAGTCGTCGAACCCGGGCCGCGCCTCGGGCGACTCCTCGGTGTGCACCCAGTGGGTGAGCGCCGGCAGCCGGACCGGGGCGGCGGCCGGTACCCTGCCGGCCAGGCTGCCGTCGCCGGACGCCCTGGTCGCCACGGCGGAGCCGTTCCAGGTGATCCTCGACGCGCCGCTCCACACCTCGATCGAGCCGTCGGTGCCGGCGTCACCGGTCAGGTCGACCGTCGAGCGGCCGGCCGTGGCGGTGCGGACCAGGTGCGTGCCGCGCACGAGGACCGGGCCGGAGGCGGTGTCCTGCCGCCAGAACGTCTTGGCCGTGGCCGTGTCCGCCAGCAGCAGGCGCAGCGGGTGGCCGCCGCCGGTGATCCGAACCCGGATCAGGCCCTGGTGCGTGTAGTTCAGCCGCAGGTCACCGGTGGCGGGATCCCACGTCTGGGTGACGGCCCCGCCGGTGGACGTGACGGTCGGCTTGGAGGAGTACCGCAGCACCGTCTCGCCCGCGGTGCCCGCGTCGCCGTAGAGCACGGCGACGTCGTCGCCGCCGATCGTCGCGTTGGTCATCAGCTCGGACGTGGAGTACCGCAGGCGGTTGCCGCCGAGGTCGTAGTTCGCCGTGATGATCTTCGAGTCGCGGCCGTCCAGCGCGATGCCGGTGCCGGGCTGTTGCGGCACGACCGGGTACGTCGCGGGCGCGGGCACGGACAGGTCGATGGCGTCGATCGAGACGTAGTCGTCGGTCGAGCCGGAGCCGTGTCGGCCGTCCACCACGATCTTGAGAGTGTGCGGGCCGTCGGTCAGGCCGCTCTTTTGGAACAGCACCGCCTGGTTCGCGCTGCCGGAGTCGTCGACCGTGGTCTGCAGGACGCCGTCCAGGTAGACGTCGGCGTACCCGTGATTGTCGGTCCGCGACCCGATCCAGCGGACGGCCGTGCCGGTGAACGGCACGGTCAGCGAGTCGCCGGCCGCCTTGGAGAACGACTCCGTGTGCTTGTAGTCGCCGCCGGTGTAGCTCTGGTCGGCAACGTGCGACCAGGACCCGGAGTACTTCAGGGCCGCGTCGTTGTCGTCGTAGGCGTAGGCGGGCGGCCCGGCGTCCAGGTCGATCGCGATGTGCGTGGTGTCCGTCGACGTCGACGTGGAGTCGGAGTGCCGCAGTACGTGGAACTGCGTGCCTGTGTCGGGGTTCTTGCGCGCGGTGTCGACGATCCGCGCGTTGTCCGGCCTGGCCACCGGGATCGCGTCGGTCTTGGTCAGCGGCGCCGCCGCCTGGGTGAAGTACCCGATGAGCTTGTCCTCGTCGTACTTGGGGTCGAGCTCGCGGGTCTCGCGGATCGCCGCGCCGTAGTCATAGGACGTGTAGTTCTCCGGCATGCCGAGCCGGCCCCAGTTGGTGCCGCCGTAGGTCATGTAGAAGCTCTGCGACGTCGCGCCGACCGCGATGTTCTGCTTGTAGAACACGTCGGCGAACCGGTCGTTGATGAGTTGCGCGCACTTGTCGTAACCGGGACCGCCCCACGGGTCGAACGCGCCGCCCTGGAACTCCGCCGTCTCCAGCGGCTTGCCGGCGGCCTTGCCGCCGCTGATGTCCGGCACGCCGTTCCAGTGGGACGGGTTGCCGCAGTCGAAGCCCTGCGGGTAGGAGTCCATGCCGTCCACGTCGAGTGCGGCGGCGCCCGTGCTGAACGTGCCGTTGTTGTTGCCGACCAGCGGCACCGTGATGCCGTCGGCGCGGGCCTTGTCCTCCAGGTGCTTCATGTACGAACGCCCGGCGGCGTCGCCGTGGTAGTACTCGTTCTCGACCTGGTACTCGATCACCGGGCCGGTGCCCTCGGTGAGCTGGTGCCTGGCCAGGATCTCGTCGATCCGGGTCTGCCACTCGTCGGAGTACCTGAGGTAGTCGGGGTCGTCGCTCCGCGTCCTCCCGGCCTTGGCGGACAGCCAGCCGGGGAAGCCGCCGCCGTCGACCTCGGCGTTGATGTACGGGCCGGGCCGGGCGATGACGTAGAGGCCGGTCTGCGCGGCCATGTCCAGCAGCGTGTCGACGTTCCGTACCCCGGTGAAGTCGTAGACGCCCGGCGCCGGCGAGTGGTAACCCCAGTCGAAATAGAGCGAGACGGCGTTGAAACCGGCCGCCTTCATCTTCTGGAACACGTCCCGCCACAGGCTCTGGCTGGGCAGGCGGAAGTAGTGGAACTCGCCGGACCAGAGGTACGTGCGCTTCCCGTCGATCATGAACGAGTAGCCGTCGTACGTCACGGAGTGTGCGCCGGCCGATCCGGCTGACCCGGCTGACCCGGCCGATCCGGACGAGGCGGCGCGTGGCGCCGCGTTCGCCGTCGTGCCGAGCCCGGCCACCAGCATGATCGCGGCGCCGAGCACGCCGAGGCGCCGAAGGGCCGACCGTCCGCGCCGGCCGGAGCGCCGGTGCGATGCGCGGGAGTGCGACACGGGGGAGTGCGACACCGGGCGCTCCTCTCAAGAGCCTTTGACCCAGCAAACCAAACAGATCCACACATAAAACGTGTTGATTGTCGATTGGATCGGTTCGATTGTTTCGCCACAATTACCGCATATCGCATCCGCGTACAACCGCCCGCCGACCCGGCCCTATGGCGGGCCGATCGTGCCGAAATGGCTGCTGGCCTCGGCGAACCCGCGTCGTACCGCCGAGGCGGCACGACCGCATCCGGCCGGGACGGGCCTGACGGGCGGCGCAACGACCGTTCCTGTGCGTTCGTGTTCGACCGATCGCACCCTTCTACCAGGGCACGGGGCCGTTCTCGCCGAAGAACCCGGCGGTCGGTCCGTCCGCGCCCAGCGTGGCCAGGCGCACCACGATCGCGGCGCCCTGGGCGGGAGTCAGGAACCCGCTGTGGTTGTTGATCTCCGTGTCGACGTAGCCGGGGTCGGCGGCGTTGACGAGGATGCCGTCCTTGCGCAGCTCATTGGCGTACTGCACGGTCAGCGCGTTCAGCGCGGCCTTGGAGGGCGTGTACGCGGCCGACGGCAGCAGGGCCGTGAAGGGGCCGTTCGGGTCGCTGGCGATGGTCAGTGATCCGGCGGCGCTGCTGACGTTGACGACGCGCGGCGCCGCCGACCGCCGCAGCAGCGGCAGCATGGCGTTGGTCACCGTGATCACTCCGAAGACGTTGGTCTCGAACACCGCCCGGACCATGTCCAGGTCGACGGAGCTGGGGATCTGGTCGCGGGCGTCTTCGGGTGAGACCTGCCCTGAGCCGGTGATGCCGGCGTTGTTGATCAGCACGTCGAGGCGGCCGAAGCGTTCCTCGATCCCGTTCGCGGCCTCGCGGACGGTGACCGGGTCGGTGACGTCCAGGGTGACCGCGTGCACGTCGCCGCCCGCCGCACGCAGCGCCGCGGCGGCGTCCTCGCCACGCCGCGGGTCTCTGGCCCCGACCAGGACCGTCATGCCCAGTGTGGCGAGTCGCTCGGCGGCCCCCCGGCCGATCCCCTTGTTCGCCCCGGTGATCAGCGCGATCTTCTGATGTGTGGTCTGCTCGCTCATGAGCCGGCTCCTGTCCGCGGGAATTCCGTCTCCCCTGGGACGAGACGGCTCCGCGGAGATGTGAGCCGTGTCGGGTGTGACCCGCGTCTCAGGCCGATCTCACAGCCGGCCGGGCTGTCTCGTCTCAAGGGTGGAGAGGGGTCCTGGAATCGGGGGACCAGGGAGTGGAGGAGGAGCCGGCGTGACCCGGGCTGAGAATTTCGAAGAGCTGCGGCCGCTGCTGTTCTCGATCGCCTACCGGCTGCTCGGCAGCGTGAGTGAGGCCGAGGACGCCGTGCAGGAGACCTGGCTGCGCTACGCGGCCTGCCCGGCCGAGCCCAGGTCGGCCAAGGCGTTCCTGTCGGCCGTGGTGACCCGGATCTCGATCGACGTGCTGCGGTCGGCCCGCGTCCGTCGGGAGGAGTACGTGGGGCCGTGGTTCCCCGAGCCGCTGCTGACCGATCCCTACCAGGACCCTGAGCGGTCGGCGGAGCTGGCCGACTCGGTCTCCATGGCGGCCCTGCTCCTGCTGGAGCGGCTCAGCCCGCTCGAGCGGGCGGTCTTCGTGCTGCGGGAGGTGTTCGGTTTCGCCTTCCGGGAGATCGCGTCGGCGGTCGAACGCTCGGAGGCGGCGTGCCGCCAGCTCGCGATGCAGGCCCGCCGCCACATGAACGAGGGCCGGCCCCGGTTCGACGCCGACCGCGGAGAGCGCGACGAACTCGCCAGGCGATTCTTCGACGCCTTCCGGGAAGGCGACGTCGACGGGCTGCGGGAACTGCTGGCCGCCGACGTCCACCTGATCGGTGACGGCGGCGGCAAGGCCCCGCAGTGGAAGCCCGTCATCTTCGGCGCCGAGACCGTGTCCCGGGTGCTCGCCGCCCTCTGCCCGCCGTTCGCCCGGATCGGCGGTGTCGTGGTGCCGCACGAGGTGAACGGCCAGCCGGGCGCGATCTTCCGCGACCGGGACGGCAGGGTCATCAGCACCTTGGCGCTGGACATCCTCGACGGGCAGGTCCAGACGATCCGTACGGTGATCAACCCCGACAAGCTCGGCCACCTGGGCCCCGTGGCGGACGCCTGGGCGGTCCTCCGCCAGGCGACCCGGGCCCGCCGGTCCGCCGGCTGACCCGAGAGCGAGCCCGCGCCGTTCGATGAGGTGTACGGCACGGCCCGGGCGAAGCGGGCCGCACGCAGCGAAGTAGCAGGCCCGCTTCACCGGGAGGTAACACTACTCTCCCGTAAGAGCAGGTTCGCCGGTGATCGGCTTCGGCCGCCGGAGGCTCGATTCACCGTGTTCCGGCGTGGGAAGGCGGCGCCGGACTTCGGCGGCAGTGGGGCTTGGACAACGATGTCCGAATCCGGGGCATGTCATGAAGGCGCGGGTGGCACGCCTTCAGGGTGGAACTCTCGCCGGTGGTCGACGGCGCCGACGGTGCGGATCCGTCGCGCGTCGCGCCGCGGTGCGCGCGCGAGGCCGGATAGATGCAGCGGATGAGCGGCATCGACGCCGGGATGTTCTTCGCCGAGAACGACACGAGGCCGTTGCAGATCGCCTCGGTGAGCATCTTCGACCCTCCGGCGCCCACGTACGGCGAGTTCGTCCGGGCGGTGGTCGCCAGGCTGATGGAGCTGCCACGATTCCGCCAGCGGGTGCGCCGGGTGCCGCTGGACCTCGGCCGTCCGGTCTGGGTCGACGACCCGCACTTCCAGCTTCTCTACCACGTGCGCCACACCGCCGTCCCGGCGCCCGGGGGAGCCGAGGAGCTGCGCAACCTCGCCGGGCGGGTCCTCGGGCAGCGGCTGGACCTGAGCCGCCCGCTGTGGGAGATGTGGCTGGTCGAGGGGCTGGAGGAGCGCCGGTGGGCGATCATCAGCAAGGTCCACCACTGCATGGTCGACGGCGTCGGCGGCAGTGACCTGATGACCAGCCTGTTCGACCTGAGCCCCGGGACCGCGCCCGTACGGGACGAGCACACCGTGATCCCGCTGCCCGAGGCCGAGCCGGAGCCCTCGCGCCCGTCACTCGTGCTCGCGGGCGTGACCGGCACGACGATGGAGCAGATCCGGCAGGTGGCCCGCCTGCCGGAGGTGACGCGCCACAGCGCCGCGACGGCGCGGTTCGTCCGCGGCCTGCCGGCGTACGCCCGGCGGCTGCGGGCGGGGCGCGGCGCCTCCTCCCTCAACGGCCCGACCAGCCCCCACCGCCGCTGGTCCTGGACCGAGGCGGACCTCGGCGAGGCGCGTCGCGTCAGCGAGGCCCTCGACGGCACCGTCAACGACGTGGTGCTGGCGGCGGCCGCCCGCGGTTTCCGTGACCTGCTCGCCGAACGGGACGAGCTGGGCCCGGACACCGTCGTACGGACCATGGTGCCGGTCTCGGTCCGCCTGCCCGACGAGGAGGGAACCCTGACGAACCGCGTGTCGGCCGTGCTCGTGAGCCTGCCGTGCGGGCAGCCGGACCCGGTGCGCCGCCTCGAGCTGATCCGCGAGCAGACCACGGCGCTCAAGGCCAGTCACCAGGCGGTCGGCCCCACCGTCTTCACGCGCGTGCTCGGCCTGGCGCCCAACGTCCTGGCGGTCGCGGCCCGCACCGCGCTGCGCATGCGGCAGCCGTTCGTCCAGACCATCACCACCAACGTGCCCGGCCCGCCCGTCCCCCTGTACGCGATGGGACGGCGGCTGGTGGCGATCTACCCGTACGTGCCGTTGGCCGCCGGCATACGCGTGTCGACCGGGGTCGTCTCCTACCTCGACACGCTCTTCTTCGGCGTCACCGGTGACTTCGACGCCATGCCCGACATCGAGCTGCTGAGCCGCGGCATCCGCCGCGGGTTCGACGAACTCGCCGAGGCGGCCGCGCCGGCCGGCGTGGTGTGACCCTTCGTGCCGACCGGCCGGGCCGACCCGGGTCCTTCGGGCGACCGTGCCGGGACCGAAGCCGCCTGGCGTCTCGTCTACGGGGAGTTCGCGCCGGCCGAAGAGCGACTGCGCGAGGCGCTGTGCACGCTGGGGAACGGCTACTTCGCCACCCGGGGAGCGGCGCCCGAGGCCCGCGCCGGAAGGGTGCACTATCCCGGCACCTACATCGCGGGCTGTTATGACCGCCTGCCCTCGCGGGTCTCCGGGCGCACGGTGGTCAACGAGGACCTGGTCAACGCCCCGAACTGGCTGCCGCTGACGTTCCGCGTGCAGGACGGCCCCTGGTTCGCGCCCGGACGTTTCCCCCTGCTGGACTACCGCCAGGAGCTGGACCTGCGCCGTGGCCTGCTGTGCCGGTGGCTGCGCTACCGCGATGACGCGGGGCGGGTGACCGCCGTCGACCAGCAGCGGCTCGTGTCGATGGACGACCCGCACGTCGCGGCCCTGCGGACCACGATCCGCGCCGAGAACTGGTCGGGATCGCTGGAGGTCCGTTCCGGCCTGGACGCCCGGGTGCGCAACCGCGGCGTCGCGCGCTATCGCGGGCTGGCGAACCGGCATCTGGTCACCGAGGCGACCGGCGCGGACGGCGAGCTCCTCTGGTTGACCGCCGACACGGTCACCTCGGCGGTTCGCATCGCGCTGGCGTGCCGCAACGCCGTCGACGCGCGCGAGGTCACACGCCGCGAGACACGCGATGAGCCCGGCTGGATCGCGCGGCATCTGACCGTGGCGATGAGCCCGGGCGAGACCGTGACGGTCGAGAAGGTCGTCGGCCTGCACACGTCGCTCGACCTCCCGGCGGTGCCGCCCGCCGCCGCGGCCCGGCGCTCCGCGGAGCGCGCGCCCTGCTTCGCCGAGCTGCGTACCCGCCACGGCCGGGCGTGGGAGCGCCTGTGGCGTCGTGGGCGTCTCGACGTCGGCGGAGGTCCGGCGCAGCGGACGATCAACCTGCACCTGTTCCACGTGCTGCAGACGGTGTCACCGCACACGGCCGGCGTGGACGCCGGCGTACCCGCACGCGGCCTGCACGGGGAGGCCTACCGCGGGCACGTCTTCTGGGACGAGCTGTTCGTGCTTCCGTTTCTCTGCCTGCGGTTTCCCGAGGTGGTCCGGGCCCTGCTGCGGTACCGCGTGCGGCGGCTGCCCGCGGCCCGGCGCGCGGCCCGGGAGGCCGGTCACACCGGCGCGATGTATCCCTGGCAGAGCGGCAGCGACGGGCGTGAGGAGACGCAGGTCCTTCATCTCAACCCTCGCTCCGGCCGCTGGCTGCCGGACAACTCGCGGCTGCAGCGGCACGTCGGCCTGGCGATCGCCTACAACATCTGGCAGTACCACCAGACGTCCGGCGACCTGGAGTTCCTCTGCGAGCAGGGCGCGGAGACGCTGCTGGAGATCGCCCGGTTCTGGGCGAGCGTCGCGACCCATGACCGGTCGAGCGGCCGGTACGACATCCGCGGCGTCATGGGACCGGATGAGTACCACGACGCCTACCCGGACGCCGACCGTCCCGGCCTGGACAACAACGCCTACACCAACGTGATGGCGGCATGGACCCTGGGGCGGGCGCTGGACGTGCTGGACCTGCTCCCGCCGGGGCGGCGGGACGGGCTCCGGGAGCGGCTGGCCCTGACGGACGACGAGCTGGCCCGGTTCGAGGACGTCGGCCGGCGGCTGCGGGTGGTCTTTCACCGGGACGGGGTCATCAGCCAGTTCGAGGGCTACGAGCGGCTGGCCGAGCTCGACTGGGAGGGCTACCGGAGCAGGTACGGCGACATCCGGCGTCTCGACCGCATCCTCGAGGCCGAGGGCGACACCGCGAACCGCTACAAGGCCTCCAAACAGGCCGACGTGCTGATGCTGTTCTACCTCCTGACCGCCGACGAGCTGCGGGCGCTGTTCGGTCGGCTCGGCTACCGCCTCGACCCCGAGACGATCCCCAGGACGGTGCGGTACTACCTCGCCCGCACCTCGCACGGCTCCACGCTGAGCGCCGTCGTGCACGCCTGGGTGCTCGCCCGCTCCGACCGTCTCGCCTCCTGGCGGTTCTTTCTGGAGGCCCTGGACAGCGACCTGCACGACGTCCAGGGCGGTACGACCGCTGAGGGCATCCACCTGGGCGCCATGGCGGGAACGCTCGACCTCGCCCAACGCTGCTACACGGGCCTCGAACCGCGCGACGGCGTCCTCCGCGTCGCCCCGACGCTGCCGCCGGGCCTGCCCGGGCTGGCGATGGAGCTGGAGTACCGGGGCCACGCGGGTCTGCGCCTGTCCGCCGACGACACGGGTGTCAGCCTCCGCCTGCCGCTCTCCCCGCGGCCGCCGATCCGGGTCGCGCTGGACGACGGGCCCGTCACCGATCTCGCGGCGGGGCGGTCCATCCGGCTCGAACCCGCCCGCAGGGACGAACGAGGACGAACCGGCCGCGGCAATCGATGAGCACTTCGGGTCCTTCGACGCGTTCGCCGAGCAGCGGTCGACCGCGGCGTCCACGGTGCAGGGCTCACACCTTCCCGGTCAGCCGGGCAGGGGCGAGCGGGCGTGGATGAGGTTGACGGACAGCAGGAGGTCGCGGTCGGCGAGGACCTCGGCCGGGGTGCCCTCGGCGATGACGCGGTGCTCTTCGGAGAAGACGACGCAGCGGTCGGCGATGCGGGGGAGCACGTCGAGGTCGTGGGTGGCGTGGACGATGGTCTTGCCGGCGGCGCCGAGCTGTTCGATGAGGTCGGTGAGCCAGTACTGCGAGCGCGGGTCGAGGGCGGCGGTGGGCTCGTCGAACAGCAGCACCTCGGGGTTGGTGGCCAGCACGCCGGCGATGGCGACGCGTTTCTTCTGCCCGCCGGACAGCTGGAAGGGCGCGCGGTCGGCGAGGTCGGCGATGCCCAGCATCGTCAGGGTCTCGGTGACCCGCGTCTCGGCCTGTTCGGGGGTGTGGCCGAGCTGGAGGGGGCCGAAGGCGACCTCCTCGCGGACGGTGGGGGAGAACACCTGGGCGTCGGAGTTCTGGAAGACGAACCCGACGCGGGAGCGGAACGCCTGGGAGAACTGCTCGTCCTCGAGGGTGTCCTCGGTGACGGTGTGACCGAAGGCGGTGAACTCCCCGGAGGTGGGGAAGATCAGGCCGTCGAGGAGCTTGAGCAGCGTGGACTTGCCGCAGCCGTTCGCGCCGAGCAGCGCGACCCGCTCCCCGGCCCGTACGGTCAGCGAGACGCGGTCCAGGGCCGGGAACCGGTCGAGGTAGGAGTAGGACACCTCGTGGCAGGCGAGCTGGACCTCGCGTTCGGTGGACGGGTCCGGCGCGGTGCCGGTGGTGGTTTCAGTGGCCAAGGAAGTGGTCTCCGGTCAGGATGGCCGCGGCGAGTGCGAGGCAGCACACCGCGGCCAGGACGTCGAAGCGGGTGAGGGCGAAGCGTTCGAGGGTCTTGGCGTCGCCGCGGTAGCCGCGGGCGGTCATCGCCTGATGCACCTCTTCGGACAGCTGGTGGGCCTTGCCGAACAGCGCTCCGCCGGTCGCGCCCACGAACGCACGGGCGCCCCGGTCATGGCGAGTGGCCCCGATCGTACGGGACTTGCGCGCCTCGTACATGTCGGTGACCGCGCCCAGCAGCAGGAAGATGTACCGGTAGGCCATCCCGATGATCAGGATGAAGATCCGCGGGACGCCGACGGCGCGCAGCGCGGCCAGCAGCCGTACCCAGGGCGTGGTGAGGGTGAGCAGCACCACCAGGGAGATGGAGACCGCGACGCGGCTGACGACCAGCCCGGCCGAGGTCAGGCCCTGGCTGGTGAAGCCCTCGGGGTGGCCGTGCCAGTGCCACAGGGTCAGTACGACGTGCCCGTGGGTGACGAACGACAGGGTGGCGGGCAGGACGACGATGCCGGTGAAGATAGGCACGAAGAGCCACACGCGCTTGACGAAGAACCCGATCGGCAGCCGGGACGCCGCCGCGAGGACGAGCGTGACGGCGTACACGGCCAGCAGTGTCGGGATGTTGCGCGCCAGCCCGGCGGCGACCAGCAGCACGATGACCGAGACGAACTTCACCCGCGGGTCCAGGCGTTGCAGCAGGCCGCCCTGGGCCGCGACGTCGTCGCTGAACATGACCTGGCGCAGCAGCCCGGCCCCGCCGTTCAGGGTCTTTTCGACGTAGCCGCCCTTCTTGCGCTTGCCGACGCACCCGCAGGGGCACATCGCCGGCTCGCCCTGGAGCAGCCATTCGGGGACGCGCAGGGACTCCTCGGCAGCCTGCGTCATGACTGCTGCGCCGGCTCTTGGTGGGAGGCGCGCCGGCCGGTGAACCGGCGGACGGCGGCGCCGATGAGGAAGATCACCGCGCCGATCACCGCGATGCCGACGACGGCCGAGATGATGTAGCCGACGGTGGGGTGGGAGTCGGAGCTGAAGTCGTACCCGTTGAAGATCGCGTGGTGCCAGAACCCGTTGTACTTGTTCAGCCCGCTGGGCACCGCGTTCAGGTGGTACTTGTGCAGGTCGAGGTCTTCGGGCGCGTCCTCGCCGAAGGCTCCGCCGGGGGCGAGGAGGCCGAGCGGGGTGAGCAGCGCCATGACCGCCACGGCGCCGAGCGCGATCGTGATGGGGCGGACGCGGCGCGGCTTCCTTTCCGTGGCCTCGCCGGGCACCGCCACGTTCGGGTGGTTGACGCGCAGCAGGCCGATGTTGGCGCGCTGGAGATACGCCACGACTCCGGCGGTCAGGATGGCCTCGGCGGCTCCGGCCACGGTCAGGTGGGCGAGCGCCATCGCGGGGATGGTCTGGGACAGGTGGTACGGCGCGTACAGCGGGGCGCCGGCGGAGTTGTGGAACAACGTGGGCTGGAGTCCGAACTCGATCGCCGCGGCGAGTGCGGCGAGGTTGATGCCGACGTAGCCGCCGATGGCCGCGGCGATCGGCCGGCGGGGGCTGGTCAGCTCCGAGCCGCCGGACAGCAGCCGGTAGATGAGAAGGCCCGCGAACGGCGCGATGATCGCCATGTTCACGCAGTTGAACCCGTACGCCAGAACTCCGCCGTCACCGAACAACAGGGCCTGGAAGGCCAGTGCCACACTGACCGCCAGCACCGCCGCCCACGGCCCCAGGAGTATCGCGATGATCGTCGCGCCGACCGCGTGGGCGGTCGTGCCGTCCGGGATCGGCACGTTGAACATCATCGCCAGGAAGCTGACCGCCGACAGCACCGCCAGCGTGGGCACATGCCGGTTCTTCACCACGCGCTGCACCCTGCGGACCGCGATCGTCCACACCGGGACGGCCGCGACGAAGCCCACCGCACACGTTTGGGGGCTGAGGTATCCGTCGGGGATGTGCATGGCGTTGCTCCCTGCCAGTTGTATCGCGCCGTGATCGCAGTTGCGACCCATTGGCAATAAGGTAGATCACCGTGGCCGACGGGACCAGACCCGGGTGCGCCGATCGCCCGTGCCCTGCGACACGACGCCGTCGATGCCGACTCCCGCCCGCGCGGGCGGGAGTCGGAGAAGCCGAGAAGCCGCCGGTCGCGGTCAGATCCCGGTGGAGCCGTCGGCCATGACGATCGTGCGTTTCGGGTACGGGATCTCGATGCCCTCGATCCGGTAGCGCCGGTGCAGCCGCTTGATGAACTCGTGCACGATCACGTACTGGTCGGTGAACTCACGGGTCCGCAGCGTCACCGAGAAGTCGATGCTGCTCTCGCCGAACGTGTGGAAGCGGACCGACGGCTCGTGGTCGCCGACGCCGCCGTCCACCTCGGCCATGACCTCCTGGGCGACATCGATCGTGACCTTCTCCACCTGGTCGAGGTCGCTCTCGTACGCGACACTCGCCTGGACCAAGACGGACAGATCCTGCTCCGGCCGGTGGTAGTTCGTCAGGATCGCGTCGGCGAACTTGGAGTTCGGCACGATCACGAGGTTCCCGGCGAGCTGGCGGATGGTGGTGTTCCGCCAGTTGATGTCGACGATGTAGCCGTCCTGGCCGCTGTCGAGCCGTACGTAGTCACCCGGCTGCACCTTCCGGGAGGCCAGGATGTGCACGCCGGCGAAGAGGTTGGCCAGCGTGTCCTGGAGGGCCAGCGCCACGGCGAGCCCGCCGACGCCCAACGCCGTCAGCAGCGGGGTCACGGACACGCCCAGGCTCTGCAGGAGAACCAGGACGCCGATCCCGACCACCATCACCCGGACGATGTTCACGAAGATCGTCGCCGACTGCGCGACACCGGCCCGGGACCGGACGACGGAGGAGACGGCACCGGCGGCGAACCGGGCGACCGCCACCGAGACGGTCACGATGAGAACCGCCAGCAACAGGTGGTCCGCGACGTTCCGTGAGTCCGGCCGCAGCTTCAGAACCAGCACCGCCACCCACAGGCCGAGGGCCGAGCTGGAGACGAGCGCCAGGTCGCGCATCAGGGTGAACAGCAGGTCGTCCCATGCCCAGCGGGTGCGTCCGGCGTGGCGGGTCAGCCAGCCGGGCGCGGCCCGAAGCCCGAATCCCAGGGCGACCGCGGCCACCGCGATCGCCGCCGCCACGGCGACCCGTCCCCAGTCCGGCAGACCGCCCGTAGCCGCATTCCACGTCATCGATCGGGTCAAACTGATCATTTACCTCATGATCCCAGAAAACGGGAGCGGCCGCCGGTCCGAGGGCTTCACCGTGCGGGCGTGTCCGTGGCCCCCGTGGGGAACTCCTCGATGCCGAGCACCCGCAGCAGCTCCAGCCGCTCGCGGGTCTCGGCGTCCGCCGGGGTGAGCACCAGCAACTGCTGACGCTGGTCGGGAGTGACCAGCGTCTCGCAATCCATCAGCAGGGGGCCCACCCGCGGGTGCAGCAGTGTCTTGCGGGCGGCGCGCCGGACCGCCACCTCGTGCTCGGCCCAGAGCCGGCGGAAGTCCGCGCTCGCGGCCTGCAAACGGTCGACGAGTCCGTCGACCGCCGGGTCACCGGACCGGCGGCCGGCGGCCGCACGCAGGTCGGCGACGAGCTGACGGGAGTGATGCTCCCGGTCCTCGGGCGGGCTGACCGCCCGGGCGGCGGGCTCGGTGAACCAGCGGTACACGACATAGCGGCGGTCGCCGGTGAAACCGGTGTGGTCACCGGTCAGCAGGACGGCCGCCCGGTTCTGGGCGAGGACCTCGCCCAGATCGGACGACACCAGGGCCGGCGTGTCGCCCAGCAGGTCCAGCATGCGGATCAGACCGGCACGGGCCACGCGGGCCACGCCGTCGGCGGGCGGGGGCCGGTGGCCGGCCAGGTGGAACAGGTGGTCGCGCTCGTCGTCGGAGAGCCGCAGCGCCCGTGCCAGCGCGCCGAGCAGCTGGGGCGAGGGCTGACTGCTGCGGCCCTGCTCCAGGCGTACGACATAGTCCACGGACATGCCCGCGAGCATCGCCACCTCTTCCCGGCGCAGGCCGGTGGTACGACGGCGCGGGCCGTCGGGGAAACCCACCTCGGCCGGGCGGATCGCCTCGCGGCGGCGGCGCAGGAAGTCGGCGAGCTGGTCACGTCGCATGACCCCATGGTCCCTCGCTTCGGGCGACCCATCCAGGGAGCGGCTCTCCCACGATGAACGCTCCGCTCCCGCCCGTGGCGATCCTGGCGCAGAGTCGGGGGCGGCATCGACAAGAGGGAGAACGTGATGCAGACACGAAACCTGGGCCGCACCGGACCGGCCGTCTCCGCGCTGGGCCTGGGAGCGATGGGCATGTCGGGCGCCTACGGCGCGGCCGACCGCGGGGAGAGCATCGCCACCGTGCACGCCGCGCTGGAGCACGACGTCACGCTCATCGACACCGCCGACTTCTACGCCATGGGCCACAACGAGTTGCTGCTCGCCGAGGCGCTGCGCGGCCGCGATCGGGACGACTACGTGCTGAGCGTGAAGTTCGGCATGCTGCGGGGGCCGGGCTCCGCGTTCGGCGGGCACGACGGCCGTCCCGAGGCGGTGCGGAACTTCCTGGCGTACTCGCTGACCCGGCTGGGCACCGACCACATCGACATCTACCGTCCTGCGCGGCTGGACCCGGCGGTGCCGATCGAGGAGACGGTGGGCGCGATCAAGGAGATGATCGATGCCGGGTACGTGCGGCACCTCGGGCTCTCGGAGGTCGACGCGGCGACGATCCGCCGGGCGCACGCCGTGCACCCGGTATCCGACCTGCAGATCGAGTACTCGCTGATCTCCCGTGCGGTGGAGGCGGACGTCCTGCCCACGCTGCGGGAGCTCGGCATCGGCCTGACCGCCTACGGAGTCCTCGGCCGCGGCCTCATCTCCGGGCACTGGACCGCGGGCCACGCAGCCGGCCCCGGCGACAGCCGTGGCGCCGGCCCGCGGTTCTCGAGCGGGAACGTGGAACACAACCTCGCGCTCGTGGAGGCGCTGCGCCGGGTCGCCGAGGCGAAGGGGTGCACCGTCGCGCAGCTGGCCATCGCCTGGGTGGCCGCGCAGGGCGAGGACATCGTGCCGCTGGTCGGCGCTCGCACGCGCGAGCGGCTGGCCGAAGCGCTGCCCGCCACGGAGCTGGACCTCACGGCGGACGACCTCGCCGAGATCGAGAAGGCGGTGCCGCCGGGCGCGGCGCGCGGCGACCGATACCCGTCCGCGTTCATGTCCGGTCTCGGCGTGGGGAACTGAGTGCGGCCTCCCGATGGGACCCGCGCCGGCCCGGGTCTCACCGGGAGGCCGTGGGCGGAGAGTGCCTGCGGCTCCCTAGCCTTGCCCTATGAGTGCGCAGCTTCACTTCGACCGGGAACACACCGACGACCTGGCGGCCTTCGTCGCGGCCGGCCCGTCGCCGTACCACGTGGTCGCGAACGTCGCCGAACGCCTGGAGCGGGCCGGATTCACGCGACTCGAGGAGACCGACGCCTGGGACGGTGAGCCCGGCGGACGCTACGTCGTACGCGGCGGGGCGATCATCGCCTGGTACGTCCCGGAGGGCGCGCCCCCGGAGACGCCGTTCCGGATCGTCGGGGCGCACACCGACTCGCCGAACCTGCGCGTCAAGCCGCGGCCGGACTCGGGTGCGTACGGCTGGCGGCAGGTCGCCGTCGAGATCTACGGCGGGCCGCTGCTCAACAGCTGGCTCGACCGCGACCTCGGCCTGTCCGGCCGGCTCGTGCTGCGGGACGGCGGTACGCGCCTGCTCGCCGTCGACCGGCCGCTGCTGCGAGTGCCACAGCTCGCGATCCACCTCGACCGGAACGTGGGCGACAAGGGGCTCGTGCTCGACCGGCAGCGGCACATGCAGCCGGTGTGGGGTCTCGGTGCGATCGACGAGGGCGGGCTGATCCGGTTCGCCGCCGAGGAGGCGGGCGTCGAGGCGTCCGACGTCGTCGGCTGGGACCTCATGACCCACGACGTCCAGCCTCCCGCGTACCTGGGACGCGACCGGGAGTTCCTCGCCGCGGCGCGGCTGGACGACCAGCTGTCCGTGCACGCCGCGACCGCCGCGCTCGCCGCGGTCGCCGGTTCCTCCGGTCTCACCCACGTGCCGGTGCTGGCCGCCTTCGACCACGAGGAGAACGGCAGCGAGTCCGACACCGGCGCCGGCGGGCCGCTCCTCGGCCGGGTGCTGGAGCGGTCGGTCTTCGTACGCGGCGGCTCGCACGAGGACCGGGCCCGGGCCTTCGCGGGAAGCGTCTGCGTGTCCGCCGACACCGGCCACGCCGTGCACCCGAACTACGCGGAGCGGCACGACCCGACACACCGGCCGATGCCGAGCGGCGGCCCGATCCTCAAGGTCAACGTCAACCAGCGGTACGCCACGGACGGCGTCGGGCGCGGGCTCTTCGCCGCGGCGTGCGACCGCGCGGGCGTGCCGCTGCAGGAGTTCGTCTCCAACAACGCGATGCCGTGCGGCACGACGATCGGCCCGATCACCGCGGCCCGGTACGGCATCACCACGGTGGACGTGGGCGTGCCGATCCTGTCCATGCACTCGGCCCGGGAGCTGTGCGGCGCGGACGACCCGTACCTGCTGGCGAACGCGCTGAAGGCGTTCCTGGAGGACTGAGCCGAGCCGGGCGCCCGAGGCGCGGGCGGGCCGGATGGGCGGCCTGAGGCCGAGCCCGCCCCGCCCTCGCGGAGGCCGTCGAGGGATCAGCCGCCGCTCGCGATCGTGATGTCCTGCTGGAGCAGCTTCGCGTACGCCGGCGTGATGCCCTTGCCGGACTGCTCGCCGACCCGTCGGCGCAGGGCGGCGAGCTCGTCCGCGACCGCCTGGACGCTCGCGCCGCCTCCGACCTCCTTCATGATCTTGTTGGCCTGGCCGGCCAGCTGGACCGCGAGCCCGCCGTCCGAGATCGCGCGGCTCCGCGCGCCCTCGAGGATGATGCCGGGGAGGTCGTCCGTGGTCACGGGAAGCGACGACAGCGGCACCTTGGTGATGGCGACGTCCTCCTTGTTGACCGAGTAGACGACCCACAGGTCGGTGTCGGTCGCGATCGCGGACGGGTACTCGAACCCGGGGTTCTTGTGGCCGCCGGTGTAGCGGAGCGGCGGGGCGGCGTAGCGGATCACGCCCACCCGGTCGAAGTGCACACCGTCGCTCGCGAGGGAGATCGACATCGGATCGCGCTGCGTGGGGGGCTGTTCGTTGCCGACGACGTACGCCTGGCCGTCCGGCAGCTGGCCGGCGAAGGACTTGCTGCGCGCGTCGGGCATGCTGGTGCGGATGGCCGGGTCCCAGGTCCTGCCGCGGTCGTGGCTCGCCTGCGCGTACAGCTTGCCGGTGTTGTTGCCGCGCCAGAGCCGTACGTACGTGCCGTCGGCCTGCACGTAGGCGTGTGTCACATGGCCGAGGGTCTGGCCGTCGGCGGCGGGATGGTCCTCGGTCCAGCCGCTCTTGTAGTCCCACGGCGGGGTGTTGCGCGGGTCGGCGAGGTACGCGGTGATCTGCCGCGCGATCGCGCCGTACCTCGGATCGGAGGCGTTCGGGTAGCTCGGGAAGCCGGGCTTGGGCTCGGGGGAGGTCGGCTCCAGCCAGAAGATCGGCCCGAGGGTGCCGTCCGGCGCGACCCGCCGCGCGATGCGGCCCCACCCCTTCTGCGTTCGGTCGTCACCCTTCTGGACCCAGTCCCAGACCTCGGCGACCGCGTAGACGTCACCGCCGATCGTCGCGTATCCGTCGGCGGTCAGGACGCGGCCGGGGACGCGGCCGTCGGAGCCCGGCTCGTCGGGCGGGGTCTGGTCCTGGGGCGGGAAGTAGACCTCCCATCCGGCCCAGCCGCCGCCGCCGTCGGTCGAGACGGTGCCGAGCACCCGCTGGCCGGGGTTGTCCTCGTTGACCACGCCGTTGGACCACGAGGCGAAGAGAGTGCCGCCCTGATAGGTCACCATCGGGTGGTGGCTGTAGGTCCCCGTGGAGGGGGCGGCGTGATACAGCTCGGTCGTCGACAGGCCGCCGAGCACGGGGTATCCGCGGGTGGGGCTGTCGGTCTGGGGGTACGGGGCGGTCCAGTCGACGAGCGGGCGGGCGGCCGTCGGGACCGCCGCCACGACCTGCGGTGGCGCGCCGCCGGGCGCGGCCGTCGCCGCGAGCACCGGTAGCGGCACGGCGATGATGGCCGCCGTGATCCACGCGGTCTTGCGTACCAGTTTCATGCGAGTTCCCTTCCGCTGACGCGACGGCGGGCGCGCCCGCCCGCCCACGGGTCACGTCCGTGTGCGGCCCGGTTGGGAAAACCTTTTCCCACCCCGTGGCCGTCGACAACATCTGTGCGGCGAGTTGTCGGTGCTATGTCCGATCTCGGCCGAGACCTTGACCGGCGTCGGCCACAGTGCGAGCCTCTGCACCGGAGGAAAACCTTTTCCCACGCGCCGACCGTCAGGGCACGCGGGCCGTGCCGCGCTTCCCGATCACCACCTTGCCCAGGTCAACTCCGATTTCTGCCAGCCACGTGAGCCCAGCGATTCTGAGGAGACTCTCGTGTTCGATCGCCGACAGTTCCTGTCAGCCGCGGGTGGCGCGACGATGGCCGCGGGCGCACCGCTGCTTCCCCGCCAGGCTCAGGCCGCCCCCCGGGGGCCCGGCGGCACCGGCGCGCCCATCGACCGTCATGCCCTGGTGTCGCGGCACAACGTGGTGCGCACGTCGGCGAGCCAGGAGTGGCCGCTCCAGGTGGGCAACGGGTCGTTCGCCTTCAACGCCGACATCACCGGGCTGCAGACGTTCACGCCGTTCAACACGCTGGCGAACTGGGCGTGGTACAGCGCTCCGCTGCCCCCGGGACAGAAACCGTCGGACTTCCAGGGCGAGGTCTGGGACACCCACGGCCGGCCGGTACGGTACTGGATCCCCAATGACACCCAGACCGCGCTGTCGGACTGGATGCGGATGTATCCGCAGCTCATCAGCCTCGCGCGCCCCGGGCTGCGGCTGGTCACCCGCGACGGCTGGGACGCCGTGATCGGGGATCTCACCGACTGCCACCAGGAGCTGGACCTGTGGACCGGCACGCTCGACAGCCGCTTCCAGGTCGACGGCGAACCGGTACGGGTGCGCACCTGCTGCCACCCCGACGTCGACGCCGTCGCGGTGACCGTCGAGTCGCCGCTCGTCGACGCGGGCCGGCTGTCGGTCTTCGTGGACTTCCCCTTCGTCGACACGATCGACAAGAGAGCGGTCTACGTGGGCGACTGGGACCACCCCGACGCGCACGAGACCGGCCTGGTCCGCCGCGCGGGGCGGCGGGCCGACATCACCCACACCCTCAGCGGCCTTCACGACATGACCTACCACACGGGGTTGCGCTGGTCGGCCGGTGCCGAGCTGAACGCCCCGGCCGGAGGGTCGCTCACCATCACCTCCGCGCGCTACGGCGCGGGCGGCGACTGGGTGGACGTGGCCGACCGGCTGCGCGCCAAGGTGGCCGACGATTCCCTGTTCGCCACCGTCGACGCCGATCTCGTCGGCACCGGAACGAGCGCCGGTGAGATCCTCGAGGTCGTCTACCGCCTCGGCGGCGACGTGCGCCGCGAGCGCGTCGCCACCGGCGCCGAGCTGCGCATCGGCCGGCTCGCGGACAAGCACCGCTACACGCTCACCGGCGGCGATCACGGCCGCCTCGAGTTCGTCCTGCTGTTCTCGCCCGACGGCGCGCGGTCGGTCCCGCAGCCGGACGCGGTCTTCGCGGCCGGCGCCCGTCACTGGCCGCGGCACTGGAAGTCCGGCGGCGCGGTCGACCTGTCCGGCAGCACCGACCCCCGCTGGTTCGAACTCGAACGCCGCATCGTGCTCTCGCAGTACCTCGAAGCCGTGAACGACGCCGGATCGTTCCCGACGCAGGAGAGCGGCCTCGTGCTGCGCACCTGGTGGGGCAAGGCCCAGATGGAGATGTACTGGTGGCACGCGGCGCACTGGGCGCTGTGGAACCGCTGGGACCTCCTCGACCGGTCCGTCGGCATCTATCGGCGGCTGCTCCCCTCGTCGCGGCGCCGGGCCGCGGCGCAGGGCTACAAGGGCGCCAAGTGGCCGAAGATGATCGGTCCCGACCTCCGCCAGTCGCCCGGCGAGACCAACGTGCTGCTCATCTGGCAGCAGCCGCACCCGATGTTCTTCGCCGAGCTCGACTACCGCGCCCACCCCACCCGGGAGACGCTGGAGAAGTGGCGCGAGGTGCTCTTCGCCACCGCCGACTTCCTCGCGTCGTACGCCTTCTGGGACGAACCCACGAAGCGCTACGTCCTCGGCCCCCCACTGCAGGTGATGTCGGAGAACGCCGACGCCAAGACCGCCATGAACCCGACGTTCGAGCTGTCGTACTGGCGGATGGGCCTGCGCATCGCCCAGACCTGGCGCGAGCGCCTCGGCCTGTCGCGCGACCCCGGCTGGGACAAGGTGCTGCACGGCCTCGCCGAACTGCCCGTGCAGGACGGCGTGTACGTCCTCTACGAGGGCGTGCCCGACATGTGGACGAAGTACAACTTCGACCATCCCGGGCCGGCGGTCGTGTACGGCTGGCTGCCCGGCGACGGGGTCGACAAGGACACCTTCCTCCGCACCGCCCACAAGGTCTTCGCCGAATGGCAGGTCGACCGGTGGAGCTGGGACTTCCCGATGATCGCGATGACCGCCGCCCGCATCGGCGAGCCGGAGCAGGCGCTGCACTGGCTGCTCTATCCGGGCGGCGCCAACAACATCGACGACGCGGGGTACGGCGACACGCACGGCTACCCCTACCTCCCGGACAACGGCGGCCTGCTCTACGCGATCGCGTTCATGTGCGCAGGCTGGGACGGTGCGCCCGACCGGCACGCCCCCGGGTTCCCCGACGACGGCACCTGGACCGTCCGCTGGGAGAACCTCAGCCCCGCACTGTAGGCGCATTCACGGAGGCCGACATTGACATGGTCACGACGTAACTTCCTCACCACGGGCGCCGCGGCGACCGCCGGCGGCGCGGTGCTCGGCGGGATCGCCCCCGGCGCCGTGTCGGCCCGGGCGGCGACGGACGCCGGCGCGCGGCCGGGATCCGGCGGGGCGACCGGGTGGCGGCGCGCCGCCGAGATCTCCCGGCGCGTCCGCCCACCCCGGTTCCCCGCCCGCCGGTTCGCCCTCACCGACTTCGGCGCGGTCGGCGACGGCACGACCGACTGCACGGAGGCGTTCCGCCGGGCGATCGCCGCCTGCCATGACGCCGGCGGCGGCCACGTCGACGTCCCGGCGGGAACGTTCCTGACCGGCGCGATCCACCTGCGCAGCGGCGTCGACCTGCACGTCGGCGAGGGCGCGACGGTCCTGTTCAGCACCGACCCGGCGGCCTACCTGCCGGCCGTCTACACCCGCTTCTCCTCCATCGAGTGCTACAACTACTCGCCCTTCATCTACGCGTACGGCCAGGAGAACATCGCGGTCACGGGCTCGGGGACGCTCGACGGGCAGGGCGGCACGGAGCACTGGTGGCCGTGGGTGGGCAACAGCGACTTCGGCTGGAAGCCGGGCGACCCCGAGGAGAGCGCCGACTGGGCGGCGCTGCAGGACATGGCCGACCGGGGCGTCCCGGTGAAACAGCGGGTGTTCGGCGCCGGGCACTACCTGCGGCCGAACTTCGTGCAGTTCTACCGCTGCAGCTCCGTGCTGGTCGAGGGCGTCACGCTGCACCGGTCGCCGATGTGGCAGATCCACCCGGTGCTCTCGACGAACGTCACCGTGCGCGACGTCCACGTCGACAGCAGGGGGCCCAACAACGACGGCTGCGACCCGGAGTCCTGCTCGGGGGTGGTGATCCGGCGTTGCGTGTTCGACGCGGGCGACGACTCCATCGCGATCAAGGCCGGCCGCGGCGCCGACGGGCGGCGGGTGAACGTGCCCTGTGAGGACGTCCTCATCGAGGACTGCGACATGCGGATCCGGTACGGCGCGGTGGCGATCGGCAGCGACACGACCGGCGGCATCCGCAACGTGTTCGTGCGCCGCTGCACCATGGGCAGTCCCAACCTGTACTTCGGGCTGTACATCAAGACCAACTCGGTGCGCGGCGGCTTCGTGGAGAACGTCTACCTGCGCGACATCCACATCAGCTCGCTGCTGAAGGAGACCATCTCGATCGACCTGTACCACGGCGACGGGGACACCGGCTCCTACCCGCCGCTCGTACGGAACGTCGAGATCCGCGACCTCATCTGCGACACGAGCCGCGCCCCCTTGTTCATCCGGGGCTACCCGGACGACCCGCTGCACGACATCCGTCTCGTGAACTGCACGTTCACGAACGTCTCGCGCGACAGCACCATTTCCGACATCGACGGCCTGACCTTCGACCGGGTGACCGTCGCCGGTGAGCCGGTGACCACGCCGCCGGTCATCGGCAACACGTGAGGAAGGCCCCCGCATGATCGAGAGACGAGACTTCCTGCGCTACACGGCGCTGGCGGCGGGAACGGCGCTGGGCACGGCCGCGATGGCGAACTCCCCGGCGGCGGCCCTGGGCTCCTCCGGCGCCGGCAGGTCCCCGCACTCGCGTCCGCGCGTCATCTGGAACACCGACATCGGCGGCAGCGATCCGGACGACTGGCAGTCCCTGGTCCACCTCCTGGTGTACGCGGACCGCTTCGACATCGAAGGGCTCGTGCACTCGCCGCCCGGAACGAACAGCGCCCAGCCGATCCTCGACGTCATCGACGTCTACGAGCGCGACCATCCGTACCTGCGGACGTACTCCCCCCACTACCCGAAACCCGACCGGCTGCGCGCGATCACCAAGCAGGGCGCGGACGGGTACGGCTGGCAGCGGCCCGCGGGGTTCGACCGCCCGACCGAAGGCTCCGAATGGATCGTCGAGTGCGCTCGTCGCCGTGACCCGCGCCCGCTGTACCTCCTGATGGCAGGGGGGATCGACGACCTCGCGCAGGCGCTGCACGACGCTCCCGACATCCTGCCGAAGATCCGCGTCTACTGGATCGGCGGGCCGAACAAGATGTGGAGCGTCGAGGCCTACGACTACATCGAGACCCACCATCCGGAGCTCTGGATGATCGAGTCGAACTCGACGTACCGCGGCTGGTTCACCGGCGGCGACCAGACCGGCGAGTGGGGGAACACCGCGTTCGTGACGACACACGTCGCCGGCGAGGGGGCGCTCGGCGACTTCTTCGCGGGCGAGCGCGGCGGCGAGCTGAAGATGGGCGACTCCCCGGCCGTCGGCTGGTTCCTGCACGGCGCCCAGAACCCGGCGAAACCCAGCTGGGGCGGACGGTACGTGCGCCTCTGGGACGGCCGTAAGACCGTCTACGACCGCATCACCACCGCGGCGGACACGGTCGAGGTCTACGGCGTCGCCGAGATCGCGCTGCCGGTCCCCGACGGCTTCACCTCCGCCAACACCGCGCAGATGCTGACCGACGGCCGGGTTCCGTCCCTCGCCGTGAACGACGGCAAGGTCCTGCGTTTCCGTTTCGCCCCCAAGACGCCGCAGGTCTGGTCGTACGCGATCCAGAGCGACTTCGCCGGGCTGGACGGCCTGTCCGGCCAGTTCACCGCCGTGCCGCCGCCGATCGAGCGCGCGAACCGGCCGTCCGCCACCCACCCGAACTGGTGGTGCGACGACCAGGACCCCGCGGCCGCCGAGGGGATCTATCCCGGCGCCAAGAGCGTGAACCAGTGGCGTGTGGACTACCTGCGCGACTTCGCCGACCGGATGCTCCGCTGCGCCGCACCGGCCCGGCCGCCCGGAAAGCGATCCGGAGCATGACGGAGCAGACCCGGATGACCAGAGGAAGGGACACGCATGGGTGAGCAGAGTCGCAGGCGGGTCATTCAGACCGGCCTGGGGGCGGTGGCCGGTTCGGTGGTCCTCGGCCGTCTCGGCGGCACGGCCGACGCGACCGTACGGAGCCCGGCCACTCCCGCGGATCATGGGCGGCCCGACCTGCCGTGGGTCGCCGACCTCGGTGACGGCCGGTACCAGAACCCGGTGCTCAACGCCGACTGGTCCGACCCCGACGCCGTACGCGTGGGGCCGTACTTCTACCTCACCGCCTCGACGTTCAACCGGATCCCGGGGCTGCCGATCCTGCGGTCGCGGGACCTGGTGAACTGGACGATCATCGGGCACGCGCTGACCGAGCTGGAGCCCCGCGACCACTTCAGCGTGCCGCAGCACGGGAACGGCGTGTGGGCGCCGGCGATCCGGTATCACGCCGGGAAGTTCTGGATCGTCTACCCGGATCCGGACTACGGCATCTTCGTCACCACCGCCGTCGACCCGGCGGGCCCGTGGACCACGCCGTACGCGCTGAAGGAGGGCAAGGGCCTGATCGACCCGTGCCCGCTGTGGGACACGGACGGCAGCGCGTACCTGATCCACGCCTGGGCCAAGAGCCGTTCGGGGATCAACAACCGGCTGACGCTGCACCGGATGAGCCCGGACGGCAGAGAGCTGCTGGACGACGGCCAGGTCGTGGTCGACGGCGACGAGATCCCGGGCTACACCACGCTGGAGGGCCCCAAGCTGTACAAGCGCGACGGCTGGTACTGGATCTTCGCGCCGGCGGGCGGGGTGAAGCCCGGATGGCAGTCGGCGTTCCGGTCGCGCGACATCTTCGGCCCGTACGAGAACCGCATCGTGCTGGCCCAGGGCGACACCACGATCAACGGGCCGCACCAGGGCGCCTGGGTCACCACCCAACAGGGCGAGGACTGGTTCCTGCACTTCCAGGACCGCGGGGTCTACGGCCGGGTGGTCCACCTGCAGCCGATGCGGTGGCGGGACGACGGCTGGCCGGTGATGGGCGATGACGACGGCAGCGGCCGTGGCACGCCGGTGCTGGTCCACCGCAAGCCGGCGGTCGGACGGCCGTCGAAGATCTGTGCCCCCGCGAGCAGCGACGACTTCACCGGCCACCGGCTCGGCGAGCAGTGGTTCTGGCAGGCGAACGCCGATCCGTCCTGGGCGTCGGTGCGCGGCGGCCGGCTCCGCCTGGCCTGCCCGCCCAGCGCCGACACCGCGGACCTGCGGCTGCTGCCGAACGTGCTGGGTCAGCGTTTCCCGGCCGAGTCGTTCGTCGTGACCACGTCGCTCTCCCTCCGCGCGACGCGAGAGGACGTACGGGCCGGGCTGGTGGTGCTCGGGGACGCCTACGCGTGGATCGGACTGCGGCGCAGCGGATCGCAGCTCGTCCTCACGCACCGGACCGCGGCCGAGGACGAGGGCGAGGTGGACGCCGCCGCCCCCATCACGCCGGCCCGGGGCCGCACCTCGGTACGGCTGCGGGTCGAGGTCGGGCCGGGCGGCGTGTGCCGGTTCGCCGCCGACCCGGACGGGCGCGGCCTGCGACCGGTCGGAGGAGCGTTCACCGCGACCCCGAGCACCTGGGTCGGAGCCACGCTCGGCCTGTTCGGCACCGCGCCCTCCGGCCCGGACCAGGGCGACACCGCCGAGGTCGACTGGTTCCGCGTCGGCCCGGCGTGAGGTTTCCTGCCCTAACGATCTCGGAGGGAGCGTTCGAGACGGGCGCCCGCGGCCCGCATGTGGGCCCGCATGGCCTCGGCCGCGGCCTCGGGCGTCCGTTCGCGGACGGCGGTCAGGATGGCGGCGTGCTCGGCGATCGTGGTGTCGGCGCTGCCCACCTCCTGGATGGCCCGGCGGATCCACACCCGCAGCAGCGACCGGATGCTGCCCAGGATGTCGTTGAGCACGGAGTTGCCCGCCGCGTTGGCCAGCGTCAGGTGGAAGGCGACGTCGGCCTCGACGAAGGCGGCGCTGTCCGGGGCGGCGCGCATCTCCTCCAGGTGCTCGGCCAGCTCGGCGACGTCCGCGTCGTCGGCGCGCTCGGCGGCCAGCCCGGCGGTGATCGTCTCGATGTGCCGCCGGGCCTCGATCAGGTCGAGCAGCTGCGGCTGGCCGAGCATGAGGCCCCACTCGATGGCGCTGGGCAGCAGGCTCGACGTGCTCTGCTTGAGGTAGGTGCCGTCGCCCTGGCGCACCTCGATGATGCCCAGGACGTCCAGCGCCTTGAGCGCCTCGCGGATCGTGGACCGCCCGACGTCGAGGCTCTCGGCGAGCTGGCGTTCGGAGGGCAGCCGGGTGCCGGGGGAGAGCTGTCCCGACAGCAGCTGCGACAGCAGCTGCCGCGCGATGTCGACGACCGCGCTCTCCCGCTGCGGAGCGGACAGCAGGATCTGCGGCGCCTCCGCCCGGGGGGTCTTGGGCCGTGCCTCGCTCGTCGAGGCGTTGGAGGGTTCCGCCACACCAGGTCCCTTCTCAGATCAGCCCGAAGACGTGTGCGATGTCGACCAGCGTCCGGTCGCCGCCGACGTTGCCGGGCACGACGGCGTACAGGATGGGGGCGCCCGCCGGGGCGGGGACCTCCCACACGGCGATCCCGGGCAGCAGGGGACCCACCACCCGGGCCGTGCGTGCGCCCAGCCCGCGGCGCGCCACCTCCGCCGAGGTGATGCCGCCCTTGGCGATGACCGCCGCCAGCCGCCCGGCGTTCGGGGCGACGGCCCCGCACAACGCCCGCATGACCCGGGCCCCGTGCCGGAGGGTGCCGTGCTCCGCCCGCCGCGTCCGCTCGCTGGCCACGATGGCGGTGCCGCCCCGGGCGAGGTCCGCGCCCAGCGCCGCGGCCAGGCGTGCTCCCTCCCGGTCCGGGTCGGAGAGAGCGGCTGTCGTCGATACGGTGTGCACTGGTGTCTTCAGGTCGCGGGAGAGCGCGGCGAGTTGCCGGCCGCTCGCGTCGGTGTGCGAGCCGCAGACGACAAGGGTACCGCCGTCGCGACACCGTACGGGGGGTGAAACCGGCCGGGCGGTATGCCGTCCGGCCCGCATGGCGGCCAGCGGGGCGGCGCACCGCAGCGTCACCGTACGGCCCGCCGCTCGCGCCCGGTCCAGCCCCGCGGAGATGACGGCCAGATCGTCGTCGGTCTCGGCGTCGGGGACGACGACCGTGCCGGCCGGCACCGCGCGCAGGGCCCGCGCCACCGTGTCCGGCCCGCCGGCGCGCAGCGCCGCCAGGCCGACCGGGTACGCGTCACGGCCGCCGACCTCGCGGACCCAGCCGGGCAGGGTCCGGGCCCGGTAGCCGAAGACCGGATCGGCGGCGAACTCGGTGTCGGCGGCCACCCGCCGCCTCCCGTCCACGCTGACGTAGTGCACGCCGTCGACCGTGGTCCGCCCGCCCGCGGGGAACGCCGGCACGAACAGCAGCACGTCGCCGGCGAACACGTCCGACTCGGCGAAGACGTGGCCGCGCAGCGTCGAATCGCCGCGCAGCACGTACTCCGCCCGCACCCCGGTGGCGTCGATCTGGGCGCGAAGGCGCCGCAGCAGAGCCACGGCCTCGTCCTCCTCCATCGCCCGGGTGTTGGTGAGCACGTACACCACGTCGTCGGCGCCGGCGGTCGGGTCGGCCTCCGGATCCAGAAGCACCGGAACGTCCCGGGCCGACTGGGTGCCGGTCGGGTCGTCGTCCAGCACGACGGTCATCCGGCGGGTCATGAGCCCTCCTTCGTCGGAGGGAGTGACCACAGGGGCGCGTCTTTGATTCCCTCGCTTCGCTCGGTCATGCGAGCGGCTCCCGCTCGGTGAGCTCCACGCGGACCCCGTTCGGCTCGTGCAGCAGGAAGCAGGCCCGCCGGCCCCGGCCTCCGGCGAAGATCTTCGCGCCCTCCTCGCCGGACAGCGCGCCCAGCACCGGCTCGATCCGCTCGACGTTGAAGCACAGGTGGTGCAGTCCCTCGCCGCGGGTGCGCAGGAAATCGGCGACCGGGCCGGGCCGCAGCGGCTGGACGAGCTGGATCAGCACGTTGCCGCCGTCCAGGTAGGTGAGCCGGACGCCGGGGTCGTCGGCCTCCTCGTCGCCGACGACCATCAACCCGAGCCGGGACACGTAGAAGGGCAGCGCCGCGTCCGCGTCGTGCACCGCGACCGCCACGTGGTCGACGAAGTCCACCCGCGGCGGGCGGCCGGGCAGCTCAGACAAGTGCCCGGACCTCGCTCAGCCCGGACCGCAGCGCGGCCTGGTAGATCCACAGGTCGCCGCCGTAGGCCAGGATCCGGAAGCCCCGCTTGATCAGCATCTCGGCCTCCTGCGGGCCGCCGGCCATGAACCCGGCGTGCTTGCCCGCCGCCCGCGCCGCCGCCGCGACCCGGTCCAGCGCCGCCAGGTAGTCGGGGTGGTCGAACCGCCCGGGGATGCCCATGCTGTTGGTCAGGTCGAAGTGGCCGACCCACAGCACGTCCACCCCGTCGACGGCGGCGATCTCCTCGACGGCGGCCAGGCCCGCCGCCGTCTCGATCTGCGTGATGACCAGGTGCTCGTCGTTGACCCGCCGCATGTAGGCGACGTTGTCCGTGGCGGAGTAGTCGTCGTGGGCGACCCCGAACGCGGCGCCGCGTACCCCGTCCGGCGGGTACTTGGCCCAGCGCACGATGTCGCGGGCCTGCTCGGCCGACTCGACCATCGGCACCATGACGCCGCGCGCCCCGGTGTCCAGCGCGCGGGAGATCGTGGTGCGGGCGGCGTGCGGTACGCGGATGAGAGCGTCGGCGCCGCGCGTGGTGGCGACCAGCCCGCCGAGTTTCTCCCAGCCCCAGCCGGTGTGCTCGGCGTCGTAGATGACGAACCGCGCCCCGGCCCCGGCGGCCAGCCGTCCGATGCCCAGGGTGGCGAACTCGAAGACGAAGGTGCCCAGGATGAGGTCTCCGTCGCGGAGTTCCTGCTTGATGGTCATGGTCAGCGAACGGCCTTCCGTGAGTGGTGTATGCGTGCCCGCAGCCGGGGATGGTCCAGTGCCCGCGGGTTCACCGGGTGCGCCGGCTCCCGGCCGGCGGCCAGGTCGAGCACCGCGGCGATGGCGCCCTCGCCGTTGCCGCGGGCCAGCTCGTCGGTCCACGCGATGGCGTGCGGGGCGAGCAGCACGTTCGGCAGCGACAGGAGCGGGTCGTCGGGGCGCGGCGGTTCGGATTCGAAGACATCGAGGGCGGCGCCCGCGATGCGCCTTTCGGCCAAGGCCCGGGTCAGCGCGCCCTGCTCGACGATCGGCCCGCGCGCCACATTGACCAAGAACGCGGTGGGCTTCATCAGGGCGAGCCGGCCGGCGTCGAGCAGGTGATGCGTCTGCGGGGTGAGCGCGCAGGTGACGACGACGAAGTCGGCGTGGGCCAGCAGCTCCTCCAGCCCGACGATCTCGACGCCCCGCGCGGCGGCGGCCCGCCGATCGGCGTACGGGTCGGCGGCCAGCTGCGTCATGCCGAGCGGCTCGCACAGCCGCGACACCTCGGACCCGATGTTGCCCCACCCGACCAGCCCGAGGGTGCGCCCGGACGTGGAGACGCCCATGTGGTCGAGTTTGTCGTCCCAGCGGCCGGTGCGTACCAGCCGGTCCTTGATAAGCACCCGGTGGGACAGCGCGAGCAGCATGGTCAGCGCGGACACCGCGACGGGCCGGCGGACACCGTCGGGAGTGATCGTCACCAGCACCCCCGCCTCGGTGCAGGCCGGGACGTCCACGTTGTCGTAGCCGACGCCGAAGCGCGCCACCAGCGCGAGCCGGTCGGCGCCCGCGACCGTGGCCTCGGTGACGCGGGGACCCAGCACGACGAGCGCGTCGTACCCGGCGACGTCGGCGGCGGTGAGCTCTCCGCCCTCGGCGGCGGGCAGGAAGTCCCAGACGACGTTGTCGGCCTGGTCGAGCCTGCGCAGGCCGATGTCGCCCCAGCCGATGCGGCCGTCGTCGGTCAGGAAGTCGCGCGTCAGGCCGACGCGGAACGGCTCAGGCATCCGGAGTCCTCTCCTGGCAGGTGCGGGTGGCCGGGGCGCTGAACGCGGCGGCCGGGGGGCTGAACGCGGCGGCCGGGGGGCTGATGGCGACGGACGGGCCGGGCAGGACGAGCGGGCCGTCGCGCACCGGCCGTTCGCCCCGGGCCCGCCGCGGAGTCCCGCCGCCCGGCCGGGCGGCGCCGGACGCCGCGACGGGCTCCGGCAGTGCCCAGTCGCGCCCGCCGGGGTCGAGGGCCCGGGGCTCGTCCGACGGGTTGGCGACGATGATCAGGTGGCGGGCGTCCTTGCGGACGGCCAGCCCGGTCAGCCCCTCCGGCAGGTCCAGCCGGACGAGCCGCCCGCCCGCGTACGGCCGGAGCGCGTCGAGCACGTGCCACACCGGCGCCCCCACCACACCGCGCGGGCCGACCGTCTCGTACAGGGAGATCTCCGCCGCGCCCGCGAGGCCCAGCGCCGCCAGCGCGCCGACCGTCCAGGCCGCGCCGAACAGGCCGCGGTGCCGGGGGTCGGGCGGCGGGGGCGGTGCGTCCGGCGCCCAGGGGTCCCAGGCCGGCCGCAGGCTCACCGGGCCGACCAGCACCGGCCGCCCGCGCGCCAGCTCGCGGGCCTGCGCCACCACCTGGGGATGGACCCGCAGGGTCTCCCGCACGCTGGCGGTGTCGTCGGCGTGCGCGGTCGCCGTGATCGGGAAGCACAGGAGGTCCAGCAGCTCCACCGGCAGCCCGTCCGCCCGGTTCAGCTCGGCGAAGTGCGCCCGGCTGCCGCCGCCGATCCGTACGCCGGTGCCCGCGAACGCCCGCCGTGCCGCCTCGGCGAGCTCCCGTGTCGTGGTCATGCGGGGCCCGAACGCCAGGAGCGTGTCCATGGGCGTTCCGGCCAGCTCGGCGATCCGCCCGGGCGTCGCGCGCGCCGCGCCGACCCGCAGAGGGACCCGAAGCCTCCGCGCGACCTCGCCGGCCTCGGCGACGCGCTCCCGCCAGTCGTCCAGATCCAGCCGGACGTCCGCGTGGACGAAGGCGGGTCCGGCCTCCGCCAGGGCCTGGAGCGACGCCTCGCCGGGGACGGGGCCGCGGTGCTGCAACCCGATCGCCGGAAGCGGCGGTCCGTCCGCGCCGAGCCGTACGCCGGCCGGGCCCCGGGCGGGCACCCGGGCGGGGCCGGGCCGGCCCGTGACGCGCAGGCGCATCCGCTGGCGGACGCGCTCGCCACGGCGCAACCGGACGGGGAAGGGCAGCGCCAGCGGCGTGCCGTAGGTCTTGTAGGAGGCGTCGGTCCAGTTGCGCTGGTCCTCGGTCTCGAAGACGTCGCCGTCCAGCTCGATCGAGACCTCCAGCCCGCCGTCGTGGTACCGCATCGCGACGATGTCGCGCAGCGGCTGGTGGGGGCTGATCCGTTCGGGGAACCGGCCGGTGTGCTCGCCGCCGGGTCCCCGGACGCGGACGGACGTGCCGGCCAGGCGCAGCGGGTGCAGCAGGCACAGCCCCACGCGGCAGCGCAGGAAGCCGCGTTCGGCCCGCCCGTCCATCGCGAAGGTGAGCTCGCGATCGGTGAGGATGATCGTGCCGGTCCAGCGGAAGCCGACGTCGCCGTTGTCGTGCCGGACCTCGACGGTGGTGCGGTCGCCGGTCTCCTCGACGCCGAGCACCCGCGCGGGTACGGTCCGCCAGCGGCGGTCGCGGACCCCGACGTAGACCCGCCGCAGCACCGGCGTGCCGGCGAACCGGACGTGGTCGAGCGCCGCGCCGAGCAGGTCGGCGCGCAGCGGCCCATGGCCGAGCGGCCGGGGAGCGGGCTCCGTGGAGGCGGCTCCTGTCACGGGCGGTCACCCTTCCGATCGGCGCTCATCTGGCCGACCGGCGGACCGGTTCGACGAGGTCCCGGCCGCTCTCGCCGATCGCGTCGAGCGCCGCGACCTGCTCGGGGGTGAGGGCGAGCCCGGCCGCCGCGACGCTCGCGTCCAGCTCGGCGGGGGTCTCGGGGCCGACGATCGCGCTGGCCACGCCGGGGCGGGCCAGCAGCCAGGCCAGCGCCAGCCGTTCGGGCGGTCGCCCCCACTCCCGGGCCAGCGCGGACAGCCGTCCGGCCGCCTCCCGCTGCCGGGCCGAGTAGCCCTTCCCGCCCCACCGCCGCTCGCCGGCGTACTCGCGGGAGGCCGCGTCCTCGCCCGCCAGCAACCCGCCGCTCAGCGGGCTGAAGGCCACCAGCGACAGCCCGAACCGCTGGGCGGCGGGCACGATCTCCCGCTCCACCGCGCGGTCCACGAGGTTGTAGCGGACCTGGGCGCACACCGGCGGGTCGAGCCGCAGGTCGCTGCCGATCCACAGGGCGTGGGTCAGCTGCCAGGCCGGGTACGTCGACAGCGCCGCGTGGCGGACCTTGCCCTGCCGCACCATGTCGTCGAACGCCCGCAGCGTCTGGTCCAGCGGGGTGTCCGGGTCGGGGTGGTGGGCGTAGTAGAGGTCGACGTGGTCGGTGCGCAACCGGCGCAGGCTGGCCTCGAGCTGGCGGAACAGGTGCCGCCGGGACAGCCCCCGGTCGCCCGCCCCCGGCCCGACCGGCTCGCCCGCCTTGGTGGCCAGCACCACCTCGTCACGCCGCCCGCGCAGCGCCCGGCCGACCAGTTCCTCGGCGGGCTCGCGCGCCGCCGACGGCGGCGCGCCGGGACGGTCGAAGTGCGCGAGATGGCCGTAGGAGTTCGCGGTGTCGACGAAGTTGATCCCGCGGTCCAGGGCCGCGTGTACGAGCCGGGTGGCGTCCGCCGCGGCAGGGGCCACGCCGAACGTCGCCGTGCCGAGGCAGATCCGCGACACCCGGATGCCCGAAGGACCGAGGAGGGAGTACTCCACCGCACCGCCGCCCTTCTGAATGCCTGGGTTCGACCGGACCGTAAACCGCTCCCTGAAATTGGTCAACCGGTTGACCAATCCGAAAAACGCGTCTTACGATCACGGCCGGTACGTGACCTGGATCACCCGTCGTTGTCCCTTCACCGACGGCCGGGTGCGTCCGAAAGGAGGTGGCCGATCCGTGCCGAGCCTCGTTCCTTACGGCCTGGCCTGCGAATTCCTCACCGAACCGACCACCGTCGACGAGCAGTCCCCCCGGCTGTCCTGGCGGCTGCGCTCCTCGCGCGTCGCCGACCGGCAGAGCGCCTACCGGCTCCGCGTCACCGCCGAACCCGCCGCACCCTCCGGTGCGACCGAAATCTGGGACACGGGCCGGACCGAGTCGGACGCCACCTCGGTGGCCTACCGCGGAGCGGAGCTGCGGCCGTGCACGCGCTACCGGTGGGACGTCGAGGTCCGGGACCGCGACGGCCGGCTCGACGGGCACGCGTCGTCCTGGTTCGAGACCGGGCTGATGAGCCCGGACGGCTGGGCCGGCGCCGCCTGGATCACCCGGGACGAGAACACCCTGCCGCTGTTCGAGCCGCCTCGCGACGACCACCGCACCCTCAACACCCGGCATCTGGCGCCCTGCCTGCGGCTGCGCCGGGCCTTCGCGCTGCCCCGGCGGCCGGCGCGTGCCCGGCTGTACGCCTCCGCGCACGGCGTCTACCGGGCGAGCGTCAACGGCCGGCCCGTCTCGGACGCGGAGCTGGAACCCGGCTGGAGCGACTACCGCGAACGCGTTCAGTACCGGGCCTACGACGTCACGGCCCTGCTCGGCGAGGGCCCGAACGTGCTCGCGGCGCTCGTCGGGGACGGCTGGTGGAGCGGCTTCGTCGGCTTCGACCCGCGCCGGGCCGGCAAGATCTACGGAGACCGGCCCGCGTTCATCGCGCGGCTGCTCGTGGAGTTCCCCGACGGGGAGCGCATGTGGCTCGGCACCGACGAGCGCTGGCGCGAGTCACCCGGCCCGATCCGCCACTCCGACCTGCTGATGGGCGAGTACCACGACGCCCGGATACCGAACGACGGCTGGGACGGGCCGGGGTTCGACGACGCCGGCTGGCCGCGGGCGATCGTCGCCGGCCGCGACACCACGAAGCTGCGGGCCGCCCGCGCCCAGCCCGTGCGCGTCACGACCCGCATGCAGGCCGTCGAGGTGTCGGCCCGGCCCGACGGCACGGTCATCGCCGACCTCGGCCAGAACATCGTCGGCCGCGTCCGGCTGACCGTACGCGGCGCCGAGGCCGGCCTTCACATCGTGCTCCGCCACGCCGAGATGCTCGACCCCGACGGCCGCCTCTACACCGACAACCTGCGCCGCGCGGAGGCGCGCGACGTCTACGTCTGCTCGGGCGCGCCGGTCGAGGTCTACGAACCCGCCTTCACCTTTCACGGCTTCCGGTACGTCGAGCTGTCCGGTTACCCGGGAGTCCCGGAACCGGGCGACGTGGTGGGCGCGGTGCTGCACAGCGACACCCCGTGGACGGGCGCGTTCTCCTGCAGCGACCCCGACGTGGAGCGGCTGCACGCCAACATCCGCTGGGGGCAGCGCGGCAACTTCGTCTCGGTGCCCACCGACTGCCCGCAGCGCGACGAGCGGCTCGGCTGGCTCGCCGACGCCCAGGTCTTCCTGCCCACCGCGGCCCGCGGCGCCGACGTCTCCGCGTTCTTCGCCGGCTGGATGGAGGACGTCCTGGCCGGGCAGGACGAGGACGGCGCGTTCGGCGACGTCGCGCCCAAGGTGTCGATCCTGCGCGAGGGCGCGCCCGGCTGGGGCGACGCCGGGGTGATCGTCCCGTGGACGCTGTACCGGCTGTACGGCGACGAGCGGATCCTGGAGCGTTCCTACCCGGCGATGGTGCTCTGGGTCGAGCACATCCGCCGGCACAATCCCGACCTGGTCTGGCGCCGCCGTACGGGACGGCACTACGGCGACTGGCTGCAGATCGGCGCCGAGACTCCTCGGGAGGTGCTGGCCACCGCCTACTTCGCCCGGTCGGCCGAGCTGGTGGGCAAGGCCGCGCGGGTGCTCGGCCGCACCGGCGACGCGGAGCGGCACGAGGCGCTGGCGGCGGACGTACGGCGGGCCTTCATCGACCGCTTCGTGGAGCCGGACGGCCGCGTCCACGGCGACACCCAGACCGGCTACCTGCTGGCCCTGGAGTTCGGTCTCCTCCCGCCGGAGCTGGAACGGGCCGCCGCCGGGCACCTGGCGGACGACGTGGGCAAGCACGACCACCACCTGACCACCGGGTTCATCGGCGTCTCCCTGCTGTGCCCGGTGCTGACCCGTGCCGGCCGCGCCGACCTCGCGTACGCCCTGCTCCACCAGGACACGTTCCCGAGCTGGCTGTTCTCCGTACGGCACGGCGCCACCACGGTCTGGGAGCGCTGGGACGGCTGGACCCCGGACGGCGGCTTCCAGTCCGCCACCATGAACTCCTTCAACCATTACAGCCTCGGCGCCGTCGGCGACTGGCTGTACGGGGGAGTGGCCGGCATCGCGCAGGCCCCCGACTCCGCCGGCTACCGCCGCATCGTCCTGCGCCCGCATCCGGGCGGCGCGCTGACCTGGGCCTCGGCCGCTCAGGAGACCGTACGCGGGCGGATCGAGTCGGCCTGGTCGCTGACCGGTGACGGCATCGCCCTCGACGTGCTGATCCCGCCGGGCGAACCCGCCACCGTCCACGTGCCGACCACCGACCCCGGCAGCGTGCTGGTGGACGGCGGCCCCGCCACCGAACGAGTGGACGTCCTCGCCCGGCACGACGGCGAGCTGGTCTGCGCCGTTCCGCCCGGCCGCCACCGTTTCACGGCCGCCTGGCACCCCACCACACGGAGGATCCCTTGAACAACGGCAGACGAACCGCCCCGGGTCCGAGCCGCCGCGACTTCCTGCGGCTGAGCGGCGCGGCCGTCGCGGCGCTGGGGCTGAGCGCCTGTGGCTTCGGCCGTACGGGCGGCGGCGGCACCGCGCTCAAGGTCTGGGACCAGTTCACCACGTCCCCGCAGAACGAGGCCGTGAGGAAGGTCTACGACCTCTACCGGCGGTCGGGGGGCGTCACCATCGACCGCACCACCCAGCCCGGCGACCAGATGGCCACCGTGGGCAAGACCGCGCTGGCCTCCGGCACCGGCCCCGACGTCATCTACTACGAGGTGGGCAAGGGCAACGCCGGGGTGCTGGCCGAGGCCGGACTGCTCCGCCCGCTGGACGACCTGGCCGCCAAGTACGGCTGGCTGAAGAAGATCACGCCGTTCGCCGCCCGGGAGGCGCGGCTGGACGGCAAGCTCTACGGGCTGCCGAACGAGACCGAGACCACCGTTCTCTTCTACAACAAGACGCTGATCGACAAGGCCGGACTGACCGTCCCGAAGACGTTCGACGAGCTGCTGGACTTCTGCGCCAAGGCCAAGGCCAAGAAGTACGTCCCGATCGCCTACGGACAGGCCGACGTCTACCCGTGCTGGTGGGCCTTCTCCCTGATGACCAACAACATCGTGGGCGGCCGGGCCATGGGCGACCTGATCTTCGACGGCAGGGGCGGCTGGAACACACCCCAGATGAGGCAGGCCATCCAGCTGTTCTTCGTCGACCTGGTCAAGGCGGGCGGGTTCATCGACGACCTCAACTCCCTGCACGGCCCCGACGCGCAGTCGATGTTCCTGGCCGGCAAGGCCCTGATGAACATCAACGGCACCTGGGCCGTCGGCGCGGTCGAGAAGGGGCTGAAGGGCCAGGAGGTCGGCATCATGCCGATGCCCTCCATCGACGGCGGCGACCGTGTCTACCCGGCGGGCACCGGCTCGGCCTACTACATCTCGGCCAAGTCCGAGCACGCCGACGAGGCCGGGAGGTTCCTGGACTCCCTCTACCAGCCGGAGGCGCTGCGCGTTTGGGTGGAGCAGGGCAAGATCTTCCCGCCCGTGCCGTTCGACCCGTCCGGCTGGACGCTGTCGTCCCTGCAGAAGCAGGCGCTCACCGCCGCGCAGAACGGCGGCGGCGACGCCACCCGCAACCTCGGCTACTCGGTCAACCACGGCAAGGCGGCACCCGGCTTCCTCAATGCGATGACCAGCGGCTTCCAGGCGGTCGTCCAGGGCCGCAAGACTCCGGCGCGGCAGGCCGACGACCTGCAGAAGGCGTGGGAGAAGGGACTGTAGTGATGCGAATCCTCCCCGCCCCGCGGAGGGAGGCGGCATGGCGACCACGATGACCCGGGCCAGGCCGCCGCTCGCCGGGCGCTCCGCGGCGCCCGCCGCCCGCCGCCGGCCCGGCGACCGGCGCGTGTCCGGATACCTGTTCGTGCTCCCCGCCCTCGCCGTGTACGCGGTGTTCATCCTGTATCCGCTGGTCCAGTCGGTCTACCTGAGCCTCACCGACTGGGACGGCGCGCGGCCCCACAAGCGGTTCATCGGCCTGGGCAACTTCGACCGGCTCGTGCACGACTCCCTGTTCTGGCGGGCGCTGGGGCACAACCTGATCTGGGTGGTGCTCGGCACGGCGGCGGCGATGGCGGTGAGCCTGCTGCTGGCCATGCTCGTGTGGAGCCGGCCGCGCGGGTTCACGCTGTTCCGCACCGTCTACTTCATGCCGCAGATCCTCCCGGCCATCATCGTCGGCATCGTGTGGAGCTGGATCTACAGCCCCGCCTTCGGCATCCTCGACCGCGGCCTGTCCGCGGTCGGGCTGGGGTCGTGGAGCCACGGCTGGCTGGGCGACCCGGACTTCGCGCTCTACGCGGTGCTGGTGGCCTCGGTCTGGGCCACGGTCGGGCTGGCCTTCGTGATCTTCACGGCCGCGCTGCACAACGTCGACCAGGACCTGCTGGACGCCGCCCGGGTGGACGGCGCCGGCGCCTGGCAGAGGTTCCGGCACGTGGTGGTGCCGCAGCTGTCCAGCGCGGTCACGCTGGTGACGGTGCTGTTGCTGGTGCACGGGTTCCAGGCGTTCGACCACGTCTGGATCATGACCAAGGGCGGTCCGGACAACAGCACCCAGCTGCTCGCCACCTACACCTACCAGAAGGCCTTCATGGAGAACGAGGTCGGCTACGGAGCGGCGATCTCGCTGGTGCTCACCGTCCTGTCGCTGGTGGTGTCGCTGGCCGTCGTCCGCCTCCGGGAGAGGGGCGAGCGATGATCACTCGCACCGCCCGGTACGTCATCCTCTCGATGTTCCTGGTGCTCTTCCTGCTGCCGTTCGTGTGGATCTGGTCGTCGGCGCTGAAGAGCAACAGCGAGATCAACGCCGACCCGTTCGGGCTGCCCACCAGCCCGCAGTGGGGGAACCTGGCCGACGCCTGGACCACCGGCCGGTTCGGCAAGTACCTCGGCAACACCGTGCTGTACTGCGCGTTCGTGGTGCCCGGCGTGACCGTGCTGTCCTGCCTGGCGGGCTACGCGCTCGGCACCCGGCGGCTGCCCGGCGAGAAGTACCTGCTCGGCGTGTTCCTGCTGGGCATCATGATCCCGTTCCAGTCGATCATGGTGCCGCAGTACTACCTGGTGCGCGACCTCGACCTGCTCGGCAGCTACTGGGGCGTCATCGTGCCGAGCATCGCGCTCGGCCTGGCCTTCGGGACCTTCCTGATGCGCTCGTTCTTCCGCGAGCTGCCCGAGGAGATCGGCAACGCGGCCCGGCTGGACGGCGCGGGGGAGTGGCGGGTGTTCAGCCGGATCATGCTGCCCCTCGCCCGGCCGGGGCTGATCACCATGGTGGTGCTGCAGTTCATGTTCACCTGGAACATGTTCCTGATCCCGCTGCTGTACGGGCAGGACGAGAACCTGCGCCCGGTGTCCACCGGGATCATGTTCTTCATCGGCGAGTACAGCGTGGACCGGTCGATGATCGCGGCCGGGGTCACCCTGGCCAGCGTCCCGATCATCGTCGTCTACCTGGTGCTGCAACGGCACTTCATCCAGGGCATGACGTCGGGTGCCCTCAAGTGAGGCACGTGCCATGACACACATCGACGAAAGGGGATCGGCCATGCGGCTCGCCGGGAAGAAGGCGGTCGTCACCGGCGCGGGCGGTGCGCTCGGCCAGGTCATCAGCCGCGCTCTGGCCCAGGAGGGCTGCGACGTGGCCGGGGTCGACCTGGCGCAGGAGGGGCTGACCCGGTTCGGCAAGACGGTGCGGGAGCTGGGGCGCGAGGCCCTCGAACTGGACACCGACCTCACCGACTTCGACGACGTCCAGCGGGCGGCCGGCCAGGTCCGGGACGCCTGGGGCGGCATCGACATCCTGGTCAACGGCGCCGGCGGCGGCATGGTGCGGCCGTTCGCCGAGATGACGCCGCAGGAATGGCAGCGGATGGTCGACAACAACCTGACCACCGTGTTCAACATGACGCGTGCGGCGCTGCCGGCCATGCGGGGCCGGGACGGCGCCCGGATCGTCAGCATCGCCTCGATCGCCGCACTGCGCGGCGGGCGGCTCGTCCGCAACGCCACCGGCTACGCGGCGGCCAAGGCCGGGGTGGTCGGGCTGACCAAGGCGCTGGCCATCGAACTGGCCGAGGAGGGGATCACGGTGAACTGCGTCGCCCCGGGCGCGCAGCACACTCCGGGCCGGGACCGGGACACCCCCGAGGTCCGGGAGGCGCTGCTCGCCCAGATCCCCACGCGTACCCTCGGCCGTCCCGAGGACCTCGCCGAGACCATCGTCTTCCTGTGCCTGCCCTCGGCCGCGTACCTGACCGGTGTCATTCTGCCGCAGGACGGCGGACACTCCATCTGAAAGCCCAGCGGGAGGGAACGAATGGACGGTTCTGGTTCGCAGCGGGGTCGGCACCGCTACGACGAGGTGTACGGAGAGGGCGCGGCCGACCGGCTCCTGGCCGCGCTGAGCGGCCCCGGGGCCGCTCTCGGGCGCTACGGCATCGACTTCAACTTCGGCGAGATCTACTCTCGTCCCGGCCTGGACCTGCGGCAGCGGCAGATCGCCTCGATCGCCGCGCTGGTCGGCATGGGCGACTGCGCGCCCCAGCTCAAAGGGCACATCAAGGCCGGACTCAACGTCGGCCTCACCGAGGACGAGATCGTCGAGGTGATCATCCACTGCGTCCAGTACGTCGGCTTCCCGCGCGCCATCAACGCGGCGAACGTGGCCAGGGGAGTCTTCGCGGAGCGCGCCGCCGCCACCGGTGGGAAGGACGGCTGAGGTGACCACGATCGTTCTCATCGGCACCCTGGACACCAAGGGCCGGGAGTACGCCTGGCTGCGCGACCGGCTGCGGGATCACGGTTGCCGGCCGTTCGTCGTCGACGCCGGCACCGGGGAGCCGGACGGCATCGTCCCGGACGTGACCAACCTCGCGGTGGCCCAGGCCGCCGGGGCCGACCTGGAGGCGCTGCGCGCGGCCGGTGACCGCGGGGCCGCCGTCGCGACCATGTCCGAAGGCGCCGCCGCGGTGCTCACCGAGCTGTACGCCGGGGGCCGTGTCGACGGCGTCCTGGCCGTCGGCGGCAGCGGCGGCTCGGCCATCGCCGCCCGCGCGATGCGGGAACTGCCCGTCGGCGTGCCGAAGCTGCTGGTGTCGACCATGGCGTCGGGCGACGTCTCCCCGTACGTCGGGGCCAAGGACGTCACGCTGATGTACAGCGTCGTGGACATCGCCGGGGTCAACCGGGTGTCGCGGCGGATCCTCGGCAACGCGGCGGCGGCCGTCGCCGGCATGGCCGCCGCGTCGTCCGGCACGACGTCCGTCCCCGGCGGCGCCGACGAGCGTCCGCTGGTCGCCGCGTCCATGTTCGGCGTCACCACACCCGCCGTCGAGGCGGCGCGGGCCCGGCTGGAGGAGCTCGGCTACGAGGTGCTGGTCTTCCACGCCACCGGAGCGGGCGGCCGGGCGCTGGAGGGGCTGGCCGAGAGCGGGATGCTGGCCGGGGTGCTCGACCTGACCACCACCGAACTCGCCGACGATCTGGTCGGCGGGGTGCTGTCGGCGGGCCCGGACCGGCTGACCGCCGCGGGCGCGCACGGCATTCCGCAGGTGGTCGCGCCGGGGGCCCTGGACATGGTCAACTTCGGCCCCCGCGACACCGTGCCGGACCGCTTCGAGGGCCGCGACCTGTACGTCCACAACCCGACGGTGACGCTCATGCGCACCACGACCGAGGAGATGGCCGAGCTGGGCCGGCGGATCGCCGGCAAGCTGACGGCGGCGCGCGGCCCGGTCGCGCTGTACCTGCCGCGCCGGGGAGTGTCCGCGCTGGACGCCGAGGGCGCCGCGTTCCGCCGGCCCGAGGCGGACGCGGAGTGCTTCGCCGAGCTGGCCAAGGGCGTGGCCGGTTCGCCGGTGGAACTGGCCGACCTCGACCTGCACATCAACGACCCGGAGTTCGGCCGGGCCATGGCCGAACGGCTGGACCGAATGATCAAAGATCAGGAAGGGACCGCGTGAACCGCACCACCGCACTGGACCGCCTCCGCGCCACGGTCGCGGCAGGCGCCCCGATCATCGGAGCCGGGGCCGGCACCGGCCTGTCGGCCAAGTGCGCCGAGGCCGGCGGCGCCGATCTGATCATCATCTACAACTCAGGCCGCTACCGGATGGCCGGCCGGGGCTCGCTGGCCGGGCTGATGCCGTACGGCGACGCCAACCAGATCGTCCTGGACATGGCGGGCGAGGTGCTGCCGGTGGTGCGCGACACCCCCGTCCTGGCCGGCGTGTGCGGCACCGACCCCTTCCGGCTGATGCCGCGGTTCCTGGACCGGCTCGCCGAGACGGGCTTCACCGGGGTGCAGAACTTCCCCACGGTCGGCCTGATCGACGGGGTGTTCCGGCAGAACCTGGAGGAGACGGGGATGGGTTTCGAGCTGGAGGTCGACATGATCCGGCTCGCCGCCGAGCGGGAACTGCTGACCGCGCCCTACGTCTTCGACACCGCCCAGGCCGAGGCGATGGCCGCGGCCGGCGCCGACGTGCTGGTCCCGCACATGGGCCTGACCACCAAGGGCACCATCGGTGCGAGCACCGCGATCGGCCTGGACGAGGCGGCCGAACGCGTCCAGGCGATGCGCGACGCGGCGGTGGCCGTCCGCCCGGACGTCATCGTGCTGTGCCACGGCGGCCCCATCGCCGAGCCCGCCGACGCCGCGTACGTCCTGGAGCACACCACGGGCGTGGCCGGCTTCTTCGGCGCCTCCTCGGTCGAACGGCTGCCGACCGAACAGGCCATCACCGCCCAGGTGTCCGCCTTCAAGTCCCTGCAGATCTGAGAGGACCGTTCATGCACGTCACTCCCGGCGACGTCACCACCATGTCCTTCGACTGGGGATCGATCAAGTGGTTCGTCACCCCGTCCCGCGTGCCCGGCGCGGGCAGCACCTTCGGCGAGGTGATCATCAACCCCGGCCGCGGCCACGAGCGGCACAACCATCCCGGCGCCGAAGAGATCATCTATGTCGTCTCCGGCGAGGCCACGCAGATGGTGGACGACGGTGAGCCGTTCACCATCCGCGAGGGCGACACCGTCCACATCCCCAAGGGCGCCTACCACTCCACCCACAACACCACGTGGCGCCCGCTGCGCCTGATCGTCACCTACACGCCGGGAGGTGAGGAGAAGGCGCTGGAGAGCGCCCCGGACTTCTGCCTGCACGAGGCCGGCACCGTCCCGGAATGGTCGCAGGCGGGCCGGTGACCCTGATCAGGACGGCCCACGGCGACACCTGGAGCCGGGACCGCCCCGCGTGGTCCGACCTGACCGCGGCCGGCCCCTTCCGGGTGCCGGCCGCCGGCGGGCGGTTCGACCGCCACCACCACGACTGCGACGAGTACTGGCTGATCATCACCGGCCGGGCCACCGTGACCAGCGGCCCGCGCACCTACCTCGTCGGGCCGGGGGATCTGCTGTGCACCCCGGCCGGCGAGGAGCACGACATCGTCGAGGTCCGCGGGGAGCTGACCGGCTTCTTCTTCGAGGGCCCGCTGCGCCCCGGCGGACGCCCCGGTCACCTGCACCGCGACCCGGCCCAGGCCGCCGGCCACGACGTCCCCTGCCGCCCGGCCCCACCCGGCGGCCTCCCCCGTACCACCTGACCGGTCCGGCCCCCGGGCCGGCGGCCGATTGACGAGCGTTGACGAAGCGATGCGAAAGGCTCCGCGATGACAGGTATGGCACGCCGGCGGTTCCTGGCCGGCACCGGACTGGCCGGGCTCGGTGGACTGGCCGCGGGGTCGTTCGGACCGACGGCCCGCGCCGCGACTCCGGCCGATGACGCACCGGCCGCCGCGGGCCGTACGGGCGGGGCCGGTGCGATTCCGTACCCGACGCTCGCCCGCCCGTTCGCCATGCCGGGGGTGAAGGACCAGGACTGGAGCGGCGCGCTGTTCGTCACGCGCGACGAGGCCCGGTTCGCGGTCCGGGTGGGCCTGCTGACGGCCGCGGGCACCCTCATCCGGGAGAAGATGACCAACAACCTGTGGCGGTTCGGCCCCTCGGCGCCCGACGGCGTCTACAAGCAGGTCGTGGTCAGCTCGGACGACCGCAAGGTCATGCCGGCGCACCTCGACGCGCTGCGCGAGGTGATCGCCCATCCCGACTGGTACACCGCGGAGGAGGTCACCGACGCGCAGGCGACGCTCCCGCAGCTGGAGCAGAAGTACGCGACGGCCCAGGACCAGAAGCGGAGCATCCGCGTCCGCTACGCCCGGAGCGACGGCGGTCGCGGCGTCGTCGCGGCGGTGACGGCGCTCGACGCGGACCTGTCGATCGTGCTCGAGGTCGCGGCGCCGTGGACCGAGACCCCGAAGTTCCAGGTGGCGAACGGATGCGTGCTCGGCACCGAACCCGGCGTGGCGAACCCGTCGCGTACCGGCCACTTCGCACTCGCGCCGGACGAGCCGGCCGAGCGTACGACGCTCTACGCCTCGGTCGGCGACATGGTCGCCGGTGAGACCGGTGGGTCCGGTGCGGCCGGCACCGCCGTCGCGGCGCTGCGCTACGACCTGGCCAAGGGCCAGACGATCAGTTTCACGGCGACCTGCGGCGACGAGCCGGTCACGCTCAAACCCGTGCCGCGGCACCGGGCCACGGCCCTGCTCGACTCCGCCCAGGCGCGGGTCACCCGCGGCTACCTCACCGGATCCGGGCCGGTCGGGCGCGTCGCCGACGCCGTACGGGACGCGCTGTCGCTCAACACCAACTACGACCGGACGACCCTGCGCAACTTCGTGATGTGGGGCTGGAGCGGCGCCGGCGGCCTGTTCACCGGCTGGGACTCCGCCTTCGACGCGATCGAGGCCACGTCGGTGAGCGCCGATCTCGCCATGCAGCACGAACGCGACATCTTCGCCGCTCCGCCACCGCCCGACCAGGTGAAGATCAACGGGCCGCGCTACGACCAGCAGAACTCCGGTCCCATGCACGCGTACGCGGTGTGGCGGCTGTACACCAGGCTCGGGGACCGGGACCTGGTCGCCACCGCGTATCCCCAGCTGGTCGCGTTCTTCGACCTGCTGCCGGAGTGGGACGCCGACGGCGACGGCCTGCTCGAGTCCCCCTACTTCGGTGACCGGATCAGCGGGCGCGGCAACCATCTGGGGCTGGACGACAGCCCCGTCTACGCCGACTACCGGAAGGTCCCGAAGAAGGGGGGAAGCGGCGATCCGCGCCCGAACACCAACCTGACCGACGTCGCCCTGAACGCCTACTACGCGCTGATGGCGGAGCTCCTGGCCAAGATGGCGCGCCTGCAGGGCAAGACCGCCGACGCGACCCGGTTCGAGGCGATCCACGAGCGGATCAAGACCGGTGTCAACGCCAAGCTCTGGAACGAGGAGCGCGGGCTCTACCTGAGCCGTTACCTGGACGGCGGCTGGAACGAGGTCGTGACACCGACGGTCTTCTACCCGCTGCTCGCCGGGCTCGCGACGCCGGAGCGTGCCCGCGTGCTCGTCGAGGACCACCTGCTCGACCCGAAGGAGTTCTGGGGCGAGTACGTCATCCCCAGCGTCGCGCGCAACGACCCGAAGTACTGCTCGGGCGGCCCGGTGCATCCGCGGTCGGAGCACTTCAAGTTCTTCAAGAACTACGACGACAAGGGGGCCCCGGAAGAGTGGAAGGGCGCGGCGTGGCCGCCGATGAACTTCACCGTCTACGAGGGGCTCAAGCGGTACGGCTTCGACCGGGAGGCCGGTGAGCTCGCGGCGCGCAGCACCGCCATGTACCTGAACGCCTACGACCGCGACGGGTGGTTCCCGGAGTCGTTCGACCCGGAACCCGGTCAGTCGATCATGGACTCGGCCGTCGACACCGCGTGGCGCACCTACTCGTGGAGCAACGCGATGGCCGTCCAGACCATCCACGAGTTGCTGTCGGACGAGCCGTGGGGCGAGCCGGAGGCGCTGATGTTCGGCAGCCTGACGCTCCCGGGCACCAACTCGGTGTCGAACCTGGTCCTGCGCGGCCACCGCTACGCGGTCACCGCCGGTCCCCGGACGACGACCGTGACCAGGGACGGACGGCCGTTCTTCCGCAGCGAGGGCGGCCGGGTCGCCGTACGCGCCTTCGTGCTTTCGGAGAAGGGCGCCTCCTTCGACATCACCGCCGACGCCCCCACGAAGGTCGAGGTGGCCACCGGAAGCGGCCGGACCCGCTCCGCCAGGGTGCCGTCCGGACACCACCACGTCGAGCTGTGACCTCGCGGCGCCGGCACGTACTTCGTCAGGCGGACGCGCCGACCGTCTGGGGAGAGCGGAAGAGACGGTCGGGGTCGTATCGGTTCTTCACCGTGAGCAGTCGTGGGTAGTTGTCGCCGAAGTAGGCCTGTTTCCAGTTCGTGAGCCCGGCGTCGGCGTAGTTCTGATACGCCTGTCCGCTCGCGTACGGTTTCATCGCCGTGTGGAACGCGCGCAGCCAGGTCTGCTGCGCCCGGGTCGCGGTGCTCGGCGCCGTCGTATCCCACGTCGTGGTGAACTGCCCGTTGAAGAGGCCGTCACGGTGGACGAACGCCGTGGCGTCGGCGCGTACTCGGTTCACGGCGCCGCCCAGTGCGTCGAAGGCGATCCCGCCCTGGCCACCGCCTGCGAGGCCGCCGCGTACCCGGACCGCGGACAGGATCGCGTCGATGCCCGCCGCCGTTATCGGGCGGGTGAAAATGTGCGACGCCGCGTACTCGGGTTCGCGGGTCTCCCTGCCTGCGGACGTCTGCCCGGGAAGGCCGCCCGGCAGATGGCACTGATCGGCGGTGAGCGTCGTGCAACCGGCCTCGATCATCATCGCGTGCCCGTACGTGGTCGGCTCGATCACCTGGGAGGAGGGCTCCGCGCCGATGCGGGACTTCAGGGTCTCGATCAGCCGTTCGGCGTCCTCCAGGGCGCCGAGGTAGGTGCCCCCGACCTGGACCGTGGGGCTGGACTGACGTTGGCCGTCCAGAACGTGCAGATTCGACCAGAGCTCGTCCGGCGCGAACGGCGCCCAACGCTGCCATGCGTCGATCACCGACTTGGCCACCGACCACGGCCAGTTGATGAAGAAAACGACGATGTCGGAGGTGGAATGCGTGGCAAAGGTGAAATCGGTCGCGATGCCGAAAGTGGCCCCGCCACCTCCGCGGCAGGCCCAGAACAGGTCGGAGTTGTTCCGGTCGTCACAGGTGAGCCGCCGCCCGTCCGCCGTCACCACTTCGATCGCGCGGAGCCGGTCGGAGAGGATCCCGTATCTGCGGGCGACCACGCCGACGCCGCCGCCGAGGGTCAGGCCGGAGATGCCGACGGTCGGGCAGGAGCCCGCCGGTATCGCGACGCCCTGGGCGGCGAGCCGGTCGTAGACGTCGACCAGCCGCGCCCCGGCACCGATCCGCGCGGTGCCCGACGAGGTGTCGGCCCGGATCGACGACATCGGGCTCACGTCGATGACCAGGCCCTCGACGAGCGAGGCACCGGTGTAACTGTGCCCTCCGCACCGCGGCGCCACCGGCAGGCCATAACGCCGGACGAAATTCACGCACTCCGCGACGTCGTGCGGATTCTCGCAATAGGCGATTCCCGACGGCCGGATCATGTCGAAGCGTGGATTGAAGTTCTTGCGTGCCGTCGCGTAGGCGATGTCATCCGGCCGGATGAGCCGGCCCTGCAGAGATTCCTTGAGCGCCGACCAGTCCGCGTTCTTCGGCGTGGAGGACGCGCGGCGTGGACCGGGTGACGTCGCACTCGTGCCGGTGGGCTTGCACGCGCCCCCGACGGCCGTCGTGAGCGCCGTGAGCCCTGCGGCCCGTATGAACTCTCTCCGCCTCATGTGCATAGCTGTGTAGATGCGGCCGAGCCCGGAGGGGTTCGTACGTCACGGGTTTATCGCCGAGAACCCTGTTTGTCGCGCTATTCGCTGCTCGTGTGGACCCGGCGGGCGAGGTAGGCGACGTCCGGGTGGGGGTGGGCGCGGAGGCGGCGCAGCAGCCCGCGCCAGGGCGCCGACCATCCGGCGCGGGGTCCGCAGGCACGGGTGAGCGCCACGGCGGCGGCACCGGCGGCGAGGTCGTCGCGTTCGGCCGCGGCGGTCGCGTGGGGGAGCACGTCGGCGGGGTCCGGCACGTCGGCGTGCGGGAATCTCCCGACCCCGTACCGGGTGGACGTCCCCGCGAAGGGGCCGCCGTCGCCGAGCCGCCGCGCCAGCGCCCCGGCGACCTCGGCGATCGCGAAGGCGGAGCCGATCGGCCGGTCGAGCAGCGCGGCCAGGGTTCCCGGCCGGTCCCAGCGCAGAGTGGAGGCGGCGAGCAGTGCGCCCAGTGGTTCGGGCAGCACCTCGTCCATCGCCGCCAGGACGGGATCGGCGCGGTCGCGGTCGGCGCGCGCCGCCCGGGCGAGCGCGTGGACGGCGGCGTCGAGGCGCTGCGCGGCGGGCAGGTCGCGTTCCGGTTCGGCGTCGGCGGGCTCGTCGGCGGCGGCGAGTGCCGCGACCGCGTTTCGCAGCTCCGTCCGCGCGTCGGCGTCCCGCGGCTCAGTCCTTCCGTCACCGCTCATCGCGCAGGTGATGAGCCCGTCGAGGGCGATCCGCCAGGTGACGGTCTCGGTGAGGTCCCGGAACTGCGCGGCGAGAGTGCCGGTGGCCTCCGGCGACCAGGACGCCCAGGAGGGCAGCCGGCCGAGCGCCTCGCCCCGTACGGTCGGGTCGGCGGAGCGTGCGGCGTCCACCACCAGATCGGCGTACCGCGCGCGGTGGCGCGGCTCGACGGTGAGCGGCGCGGCTCCGAGGACCTGCCGGGCCAGGTCGCGGGGACCCCTGACCGCCTCGGCCAGGATGCGCTCACTGCCCGGCAGGTCGAGGAGCCGCCGGGCGGCCGAGACGATGGTCGTACGGACGTCGCGGTGCTGTCCCTCCTGGTCCCAGGCCCGCGCGAGGATGACCCCGGCGTCGGGCGCCCGATGGTGGGCGATCAGCCGAACCGCCTCCTTACGGGCGGTGATCTTTCCGTCCGCGAGGACGGGGGCGAGCGCCGCCGGCAGCACGCTCGGCGGGGTGAACCTGGCCGCCCGCGTGGCGGCGTAGACGGCGACGTGCGCGTCATCGCCGGTGGCCTGACCGAGCAGCTCGCCGAGCACGGATCGCGGGTCCGCGGTCCACGCGGCGGCGGTCAGCGCCGCCCGCCGGACGAGGGGTTCCTTCGCGCGCAGGTAGCCGCGCAGCTCCTCGGCCGAGGCGGACGGTACGTCACCGATCAGCCGCACCGCCCGGGCGCGTTCGCTCTCGGGCACGGAGCGGTCGGTGGCGGCCCGGTGCAGCAGTCGCAGGTAGGCCGCTCGCTGCGCGGCGGTCCACCGCCGCGGCCACGGACGCCGGACGTACGGGACGAAGACGATCGAGTGGCGCCAGAACCGGCCGCCCGGGACGGCGCCGGACAGCGCGCTCTGGAGGAGGTCCGTCCGCTCCGTCGCGAGGACGTGGAACACCGCCGGCAGCACCACCGATGAACGGTCCACCCCGATGACGTGCTCGACGCGTTCGGCGCGGGTACGCGGCGGGCGGAGCCAGTACCCGATCGCCCGGTTGATCACGCTGTCGCGCTTGGCGTGCAGGGCCCGCTCCAGGGCCGCCTGCAACTCGGGCACGTCGTGGCCTCGGCGGCCGAGCGCCTCCGCCAGGACGAAGGTGAGCCGGAACTCGTCCCTCGCGGTGTCCCGCTCCAGCCAGGGCGCGAGGCTGCGCACCAGTTCGTACTCGTCGCCGCGGCGCAGGCAGTCGTCGAGACGGCCGACGAGGACACCGCTGCCGCGGTCGGCGAGCGTGCCGATCGCATCGACCGCGAAGGCCGTCAGGTCACGGTCGCCGCGGGAGGCTCCCTGCCGGAAGGCCAGCGTGACGAGCCGGGAGAGCGCGTGCACGGTCGAGTGGGACAGGTCACGTGCGCTGAGGGCGTCCTCGATGAACCGGCCGAGCACGGGGGCGTGCCCGGCCCGCAACAGGCCCGGCGGCACCTCGGTGAGCGCCCGCAGCGCCCTCTGCCGCACCGGGTCCTGCTCGTTGCGCAGCCTCGCCAGCGACGCGAGCGCGTCGCCGAAGATCTCCGGGTCGCGGCTGCGTCCCGCACAGCCGATGAGCAGCTCGTAGCCGCGTCCCCGCTCATCGGCGTCGGCCCGCCGCGTGACCTCGCGCAGCGTCTCGGCGGCCTGCTCGTAGGGCAGGAAGGCGGTGACCTCGAGCGTCCGCCACGGGTCGTCGGCGACCTTGCGCAACCCCAGCATCCGGCGGGCCTCGCGGCCACGCCGGGCCAGCGGCAGCACGTCGAGCACCGCGGGAGCGAGCTCCCGGGCGGAGAGGTCGACCCCGTCCATGGCCGCGTCGAAGACCGGCTCCCTGCGGGCGGGCGGGAACGTCCTGAGCAGCAGGACCAGCGCGGTGTCGTCCTCCCGTACGGCCTTCAGCAGCTCGGCGAGCCGAGGTTCGGGCAACAGCCGGACCAGCCGTTCGCGCACGCTTCTGGCCCGGAGCAGCCGGCCCAGCGAGGGGCGGACCTCCGGGCGCAGCAACAGGTCGCACATCCGCTCGGGAGCGGCGGCGATCAGCAGGGCAAGCCTGGGCACGAGCGCGCTCCCCGGCCCGATCGGCTCCCAGTGCCGCTCCAGCAGGTCGATCACCCGCAGCGGAAAGTGATCCACGGTCTCGGCCAGGCCCGCGCCACGCGAGATCCACCAGGCCCGGCGGAGCTGCCCGGGGAGCTCGGCGAGTTCCCGTTCGGCCTGGTCGAGCACGGACCGAGGATGAACATGGCCCAGCATGCTCCAGTTGGCAGCGGCGTAGGCGAGCTCCGGCAGCAGGCGGTCCACCGACGCGGCACCGCAGGCGGGCAGCAACGCCGCGGCCTCCCGGTCTCCCCACCGCTCGCGGACCGGCCCGATCAGGTCATCGGCGAGGTCCGTACGACGGTAACGGCGCACGGCCCGGTACAGCAGCGCGCGCGACTCCGCCGGAGCGTCCCCGACGAACGCGGTCAACGCCGCCGCGCCGGCGGCACCGAGCCGGACGACCAGGCCGATCGCCGTGGCCGCGACGTCGGCGTCGGCGTCTCCGGCCGCGGCGGCGATGTACTCCAGCGAAGCCGTGTCACGCGCGGCCGCCGCGATGAGCAGGCCCACCGAGCGCTCATAGGCGCCGCGCTCGCCCAGCTCGCCGAGCAGGCGAGCCCGCTCGGCGGGGCCCATCGGGAGCGTGGCGAGACGTGCGCACCGTGCCCCATAGGTCATCGGCTCGATCTCGGCCAGCAGCTCGTCCGCATGCATGACCCAAGATCCTGCCGGACCATCGCCCGGCGATACGACCGTTTTTTGCCATTGTCGTAGGCGCCGGATCGTCGCGCGACACGCCGGTGACCGCGGTGCCCTGTCTCTCGTGGGCGGGCCGCGGCCACCGGAGTGATGCGGATCTGGACGGTGTTACCAGTCCAGACCGGCGTCGGTCTGGGCCTTGATGTAGGCGGGGATGTCCTCCTTCTCCGCGACGGACAGGGCCGAGCTCACGTTCATGCCGTCCGTCAGCACGTGCTGACGGAACACCTTGTACATCGGGATGTCCCAGTACTTGGTGTTCTGGTAATTCTTCAGCACCGCGTTCGAGCCCCAGTACACGCCGGACGTGTCGACCTTGGAAAGCTCCGGAATGGCCTTACCGAAGCTGTCCTCGACCGCCGGGGTCTGCAGAACTCCCTTGATGGCGTGGCTCGACAACTCGGTCTGCCCCTGCTCGGACACCAGCCACTTCACGATGTTGAACGCGTCCTGCTGGTGGCTCGACTGCGGCGGGATGAAGGCCGCGGTCTGGTTGGGCTGGTACGTCGCCTTCGAGCCCTTCTTGAGCACCGGAACCGAGGTCACGCCGACGTCGATGGACTTCCGCAACTCGTCGTACTCCGGCGCGTCGTCCGGCTTGATGAACACGTTGCTGCCGGCGTAGGTGGGCAGTCTGCTCAGACTGTCCACGGCCATCGCCAGATGGCCCGGACGGCTCATGTCTCCCTTGAGGAAGTCGTCGACCGTGGTGAATCCGTTGTGCGGGATCGTGAGGAACCGGTCGAGGTTGTCGCCGAGCTCTTCCCACCCCGGTGTGGTGAGGTCCACCTTCGCGTCCTCGGGCTTCGGCGTCCAGCTGTCGGTCGGCACGAACGGGTACAGCCCCGACTGGTTGTACTGCAGGTAGGTGTCCGGGTGCTGCATGTACCCCTTGTACGCGTCGGTCCCCACCTGCCGGGTCAGCTTCTTGGCCAGCTTGTAGACCTGGTCGTAGGTCATCCCGGACTTCGGGTACTTCACCCCGAACTTGTCGAAGATCTTCTTGTTGTAGTAGAGGACGTAGTCGTTCTCGAACACGGGAACGCCGTACATCTTGCCGGCGGACCGCGACTTCACCTGCTCGACCGCGCCCTGGTTGAGCTTGCTGAGGTCCAGTCCGCCCTGCTGGATCATGGGCGTCATGTCCTGAACCCAGCCGCGCGGTTCGAGGTCCCGGGCGATGCGCTGGTACGGGTTGTCGAGGATGATGTCGGGCACGACCCCGGCCGCCTGAAGATCCTCGTAGCGCACCGGATAGTCCCAGGTGGCGTACTTAATCTTGAGGTTCGGAAAGGCCTGCCGCAGCTTGTTGCCGATGACCGTGTCGAACACCGCTCCGGCCTGGCGCTGATCGTCGACCGACGCCTCGAACGGCTTGTAGTTGGCCGCGAAGATGAAGATCTCGTCCTTCTTGACGCAGAAGGGCTTGTTGTAGCGGTTGGGGACGTTGACACCGTCGGTGCAGTCATCCGCCGCTGTGCCCACCTTCTGGCCGGCGACCGCCGCTTGCGGCGCCCAGCCGAGCAGCAGCGCCGCGACGGCCGAGGCGATCAGCCGTCTCGCGAACTTGCCTTTCACGTTCGTCGCACCTCCATGGACATGACGTTAGGAAAAGCTTTTCCCACAGTGTGTAACCCGACAATCAGACTCTCGTCAATCGTTTGAACGGATGGCCGATCCCGGCCACGGGCCGCGGAGGATGCCGGCGCGGCCGGCGACCGGCGCGTGCGTGGGGATCGCGAGCCGTCCTCGCCGCCGCGTCCGGACGACGTCCACGCACGCCTCGCCCACCGCCGGTGACGTCATGACCCCGCGGCCGCAGTGTCCCGACGACCACCTCTGGCGGGGTCGGTCATGACCGAAAACCGTCCTTAGACGCCGCAACCATCTAGCGTCAAGGTCTTGACGCCTCCGCCTCGCCCGGCGACTCTTCGTCGGGAAAAGGATTTCCTGCGACCCGTGCTGGTAGGGCCGGGTCGGCGTGTGCGAGGGAGGCCGTCGTGCGACTCATCTTGCGGTTCCTGATGGTCGTGGGTCTGTGCGCGACGGCGCTGGCGGTCGTGCCCGGCGGACCAAGGGCCTTCGCGGCATCGAGCCCGGCGACGTTCGGGCCGAATGACCCGCGGATCGAGTTCGAGGGCCGCTGGGCGAAGGACGACGACCTGGCGATCACCGTGAACTCCGGCTCGTCGCTGCGGTTCCGGTTCACCGGCGGCACGCTGGCCGCCCAGTTCAAGACCACGGGCATCACCGTGCCGTCGCAGGTCTACGTCTCCGTCGACCGCGGCGAGCCGTCGCTTGTGAAGGTCGACAGCGACCGGATCGTGCTGGCCGAGGGCCTCGATCCGGCGACGACGCACACCGCGGAGATCGTCGTCAAGGACGTCGACGAGTACGAGAACCGCTGGATAATGCCGCTGCAGTCCGGCATCGTGCTGTCGAAGATCGAGCTCGCGCCCGGGGCGACGCTGGTGTCGCTGCCGCGCACCGCGCAGCACCGGCTGGAGTTCTACGGCGACTCGGTGACCGAGGGCGTGATGGCGCTGTGCCCGACGCTCGGAGTCGACTGCGCCGACGGCACGAAGGACTACGCCTACCTGGTCGGCAGGGCCTTCGACGCCGACACCGACCAGGTCGGCTTCGGCAAGCAGGGCGTCATCCAGCCCGGCCACGGCAACGTCGGTACCGCTTCGGAGTCCTTCGGCTGGTACCTGTCCGGCTACCCGGCGGCGCCGTCCGACCCCGACGCCGTGGTCGTCAACTTCGGCGCCAACGACGCGCCCTACCCGGCCGAGCAGTTCGTGCCGCGTTACCGGGCGTACCTGCGGCAGGTCCGGGCGGCGAACCCGGACGCGCTGATCCTCGCGATGCGGCCCTTCGACGGCACCCACGCCTCCGACATCGCCGGCGTCGTCGGGGCGCTGCACGACCGGCACACCGTGTACGTCGACACCACCGGCTGGCTCGGCGAGGGCGACTTGGGCGGCGGTTCGCACCCGAACGTCCAGGGGCACCGCAAGGCCGCCGACCGACTGATCGCGGTGATGGAACGGCTGACCGGCTGGCGCGCGGCCCGGCCCGGCGACGACGCGGACCCCCGGCCCGCTCCGGACGGCGTGCAGCGCGCGACCTGCACCGACGGTCCGCTGCGGCTGACCTTCGCGGGGCCGGCCGAGCTCGGCGTGCGCGGCCGGCTCCAGGTGCACCGGGCCGACGGCACGGTGGTCGACACCGTCGACCTCGCGGACCCGGCGACCTACCAGCGCACCGTCGGCGGCGCCCGCTCCGACTTCGGCGAGACGCATCGGTGGGCCTACCAGCCGGTGGTCGTCGAGGGGCGTACGGCCACGGTCCACCCGCACGCGAAGCTGCGGCCCGGCCAGGTCTACTACGTCACCGTCGACCCCGGTTTCTTCGTCGGCAACGGCGGCATCGCCTCCCGTACGGCCTGGACGTTCCGCACCCGGCACGACCCGAAGCCCGGCACCGCCCGGCTGACCGTCGACGGTCGCGGCGGCGCCGACTTCTGCACCGTGCAGGGCGCGGTCGACTTCGTGGCGGAGGGCAATGACCGGCCGGTACGGATCGACGTCGCGCCGGGCTTCTACCGCGAGATGGTGTACGTCCCGCAGACGAAGCCGCACATCACCATCCGCGGCGCCGGCGCCGGACGCACGACGGTCGGCTATCCGAACAACAACCTGCTGAACGGCGACTACGCGATGGCCAACGTGCCGGTCGAGCAGGCGTACTGCCCGCGGCGGGTGCTGGCCGACCCGGACCGGTTCAACTGCTGGCGGGCCGCGATGGGGGTCGACGCCGACGACTTCGCGATGTCCGACCTCACCGTGCGGAACCTGACCCCGTACCACGGCTCGCAGGCGGAGGCGTTCCGCGGGAACGGCGACCGGATCGTGCTCGCCCGGGTGCGGATCCTCGGCTACCAGGACAGCCTGCGGCTGCAGGGGAAGGCGTTCGTGACCGGCGGCTACGTCGAGGGCGACGTCGACTTCGTCTGGGGCACCGGCGGAGTGTTCATGCGGGACTCGGAGCTGAAGGCGCTGCACGCCGGCTACTACAACCAGGTCCGCAACACCGACACCGGACCCGGCAACGTGTTCGTGAACGTGCGGCTGACCCGCGGGCCGGACGTGCCGGACGACAGCGTCTACCTCGGCCGGATCGAGCTGAGCCGGTTCCCGACCAGCCAGGTGGTGTTCATCGACTCCGCGATGGGCGCGCACGTGAAGCGGACCGGCTGGCAGATCACCAGCCCGAACGACTGCGCGGCCGCCGGGCAACTGCGGTTCTGGGAGTACCACAGCACCGACCTGGCCGGGAAGCCGCTCGACACGAGCTCCCGGCTCGCGTGCTCGCGGCAGCTCACCGGCGACGAGGCGACCCGGCTGCGCGACCCGGCCTACGTCCTGGGCTGGAACCCGAAGCACGCGCTCCAGGCCCTCCGAGAAAGGTGAACCGATGACCTCCGTGAATCGCAGAGCGATGCTGGGCACGCTCGGCGCCGCCGCCGCGTCCGCCTCCGTCGGCTGGACGCTCCCGGCCGCCGCCGGCACCGGGGGAGGCGACCGGCCGAACCCGGCGGCACGCCCGGTGGCACCGGTCAACGCCGAGGTGGCGGCCGCGCACAGCGCCGCGTACAAAACGCTGCCGCAGGTGGTGGTCGGCGTCGACGTCGAGGAACTGATGACGATCCACACCGCGGCCGACGTCGAGGCGATGCGGCCCCGGCTCGTCGCCCAGGTCTGGAAGTCCACCGGCGGGCTGCCGGCCGGCCGGCCTGAGGTCCAGCGCGGCGTCGGCACTCCGGCGGAGCTGCCGGCGTTCGAGGGCGTACGACGGTACGACCGGCTCACCGTCCGGATGCCGTTCGGGCTGTACTCGACGGTGTTCGTGCTCGAGCCGCGCCGCCGGCCGCACAGGCGGGTCGCGTTCTACCACAACGGCCACGGAGAGCCGCTGGACGTCATGCGGCGCACCGCTCAGGGGCTGCTCGACCACGGCTACGTCGTGCTGCTGTTCGCGATGCCGTTCTACCACTGGAACCCGACGACGCTGCAGGACCCGAACGACCCGACGGTGATCCAGAAGCCGTCCCACAACGACCTGGGCCTGTGGGAGTCGGCGAAGTTCTCGCCGCTGGCGTTCTTCCTGGAGCCGCTCGCGGTGGCGATGAACCACGTGCAGGCGGTGTACCGGCCGTCGTCGGTGCAGATGGTCGGGCTGTCCGGCGGGGGATGGGCGACCACAGTCTATCCGGCGCTGGACCCCCGGATCACCCGCTCCTACCCGACGGCCGGTTCCCTGCCGTTCTTCGTCCGCCCCGGATCGCCGAAGCCGAGCCCGACCCGCGGCGACTGGGAGCAGCGCCAGGACATGCAGCCCGGCTTCTACGGCGTCGCCGACTTCCCCGACATCTACGCTCTCGGCTCGGTCGGACCGCACCGCCGGCAGATGCAGCTCCTCAACCGCTTCGACGAGTGCTGCTTCAACGGCGTCGGGCACCGCAGCTACGAGGCCGCCGTACGGCAGCGGATCGCCGTGATCGGCGGCGGCGACGGCGCCGGTGGCCACTGGGAGCTGCTGGAGGACGCCACCCACGGCGAACACCAGATCAGCCCGTTCGCGCTGTCGGTCATCCTCTGGGACCTCGACACCAACTGCGCCCACCTTCCCTAGACCAACGGCAGCGGCGATAGGAGACGACCCATGCGTGGACGGACAGCGAGACGGAGAGCGAACCTGAGCCTCCGCGCGTTCGTCACGGCGGCCCTGCTTGGAGGCCTGGCGGCGCCATCGGCGCTCGCCGGGGCCTCTCCGGGCGCGCCGGACCGGGGCGGGTCGGCGCGGGCGGGCGATCCCGCGCCCGCGCTGACCGCCGGTACCTTCGCCGATCCGCCGACCGCGGTACGCCCGAAGTACCGGTGGTGGCTTCCCGGGGCCAACACCAGTGACGACGAGCTGCGCCGGGAGATCGGCCAGATCGCCCAGGCCGGCGGCGGTGGCGTCGAGGTCACCGCGTTCCCGGTGCCGGGTGCCACCACCGATCCGGTCTTCGGCAGCGACAGCTACCTCGATGAGAACGGCTTCGGCTCGCCGAAGTGGCAGCACAAGCTCAAGGTGATCGCCGACGCCGCTCGCAAGGACGGCGTGGCCCTGGACATGGCCCTCGGTCCGACCTGGCCGGTGGTCGTGCCGTCGGTGCACAACTTCAACCAGCCGTCCGCGCAGCAGCAGCTGATCTACGGCGCCGAGTTCACCGCGGCCGGCGGTAGCCGCGACGGGGCGCTCCCGCCGACGACCACGAACCCGCCCACCGTGGACACCCTCGCCTGTGCGGCGACGCCGTCCGGTGCGACGGACGTTCAGCTCTCGAACATCGCCGGCCTGGCCGCCGGAGACCGGATCACGCTCGGTTCGGGCGCGGACGCCGACACCGCCACGATCAAACGGGTAGGGACCTCGGCGGGCTGCACGACCGTGGCGACGGACACGGCGGCCGGCGCGACCGCCGTATCGGTCGCGGACGTGCCGGACGGCCTGCGGACCGGCGACCGGATCGTCCTCGGCTCCGGCGCGGACCAGGACGTCGCCACCGTCACCGGCCTCGGCACGCAGAGCATGAAGTCGACCCTGTACGCGGCGGCCGCCGCGGGCGCCACCAGTGTGATGGTCGCCAACGACATGAACCTCGATCCGGGCGGCACGGTCGTGATCGGCTTCGGATCCGGCCAGGAGACGCGAAAGCTCACCAAGGTCGCGTCCAGTGGCAGCGGGAAGCCGGGCACGCTGACGTTCGACACCCCGCTCGAACGCGCTCACGCCCGCGGTGCCGCGACGGCGACTCCCGGCAGCGGCATCACGGTCAAGCCCGCGCCGGCCCACCCGCATCCGGCCGGGGAACTGGTCCGGCGGGACGGGGTCAGCGCGACTCCGACCGTGGTGACCCCGGCCGCCCATGCGCATTCCGCGGGCGCGGAGGCCATGGACACGGCGAAGTCCTCCCTCGTGGCGGTGGTGGCCGTCCAGTGCAGCGCCGACTGCGCCCCCGGGGGTACCGGCCCGCAGAAGCTCGACCGCGCGTCAGCGCGCGACGTGACGAAACTGGTCGACACCGGCGGCAGGCTCCACTACACGTTCCCGGCCGGCAACGGTCACCCCTGGGTCCTGATGGACTTCTACCAGACCGCCGACGGGCGGCTGCAGTCGACGACGGCCGCCAAGTCACCCGACTACGCCCTCGACCACCTGAGCGCGTCCGGCGCCGAGGCCACCGGCGACTTCTGGGACCGGTCGATTTTTCCCCGACCGACCCATCCCGGCCGACCTCCCGGTTTCGGCGGGTCGGACGGTCCGAGGACCTCGGGAGGCGCCATGTTCGAGGACTCCCTCGAACTCGGCTACAACGAGACCTGGACCTCCGACTTCGCCCAGCGGTTCCAGAAGCTGCGCGGCTACTCCCTGACGACGTTCCTGCCGGCGCTGGCCGGCTACGCGATCCACCGCAAGGGTGTCTACCCGGCCGCCTTCGACTTCTCCGACGGCAGCGGTGACAAGGTGCGCTGGGACTACGCGCAGACCTGGAGCGACCTGTACTCCGACCGGTACCTGCCCGCCCTGCAACAGTGGACGGAGAGCCACGGCATGACGCTGCGAGCGCAGCCGTACGGCGACCCGATCGACGCGGCGCACGCCGCGGAGCACATCGGCATCCCCGAGGGGGAGGGGCTGGAGTTCTCCGGGCACAACGCGGACCAGCAGTTCAAGGTGATCGCCTCCGGGGCCTACATGAGCGGGGCGCCGGTGGTCTCCAGCGAGTGCTGCGCGATCTCCGGCAAGGTGTGGGGGACGACCGTCGCGGAGAACCTCTCCACCGAGCTCTACGACGGTCTGGCCGGGGGCGACAACCAGATCGTCTGGCACGGGTTCCCGTACCTGGAGTCGCCGGCCGGCTCCGGCGAGCAGACGCGGTGGCCGGGGTTCAGCTACGGCGGGAACACCAGCTTCGCGGAGGCATGGGGCCCGCGGATGCCGCAGTGGTCGGACATGAAGGCGGTCAACGACCACCTCGCCCGGCTGTCGCTCGTGCTGCGGCAGGGCACGCCGCAGTTCGACGTCGGCGTCTACTACCAGAACCTCGGCCTGTCCGGGCAGGCGAACGACCGGCCTGAAACGGTCATCCCGAACACGTCCGCGATGGCGACCGCCGGATACACCTACGGCTACATCAGCCCGGAGTTCCTCAAGGCGCCCGCGGCCGAGTACACCGGCGGGCAGCTGTTCCCGGGCAAGTCCGGTTACCGGGCGCTGCTGCTCAACAACCAGCAGGCCTACCGGCGCGACGCCGCGGACAAGATCCTCGACCTCGCGCGGAAGGGCCTGCCGATCGTCATCGTCGGCTCGGACCGGCCGCCCGCCGTCACCACCCCGGGCTACGGCCCCGGCGACGAGGCCGCGGTGCGCAAGGACATCGCGACCCTGTACTCCTACATCGGCGACGGACGGCACCACGTCGCGCGGGCCGCGACGCAGGACGACGTCCCCGCGGCGCTGACCTCCCTCGGCGTGACCGCGGCGGCCGCGCATGTCGGCACCCCGTCCGGCCGGATCGTGGACGTGCGCCGCCACACCGCCGACGCCGACTACTACTTCCTCTACAACGACTCCGACACCGCCGCCGACCAGACCGTACGGCTGACCGGCGACGGCACCGCGTACCGGCTCGACACCTGGAGCGGGCAGGTCACCCGGCTCGCCGAGCGCGCCACCCGCTCGCACGCGGTGACGCTGCCGGTGCGGCTCGCCGCGCATGACGCGACCGTCATCGCGGTGGCCCGCGGGAGCCGGTTCGGCGGCGCGGCGGCAGCGGCCCGTGCGCCCGGCGCAACGGCCGCCGTCCAGGGGCTGACGGACTGGGAGCTGACCGTCGACAGCTGGACGCCGGGTGCGTCCGGCCGTCCCGACGACACGGCGCACACCCGGATCGGTCCGGTCGCGGTCACCGCCGACTCCGCCGGAGACCTGCCCGCCTGGACGCACATCACCAGGTCGGCGGGGTACCCGGTGGACCTGGCCGACGTGGCGGGAGTGGGTACCTACACCACCCACGTACGGCTCGAGAACAAGGGACAGGACGTGCACCTCGATCTCGGTGCCGTCGTGGACACCTCCCGGGTCTCCGTCAACGGCCACGCGCTACCGCCCCAGGACGATCTCGACCTCAGCCGGATCGACATCGGCCGCTACCTGCGGCCGGGCGACAACACGATCACGGTGCGGGTCGCCACCCCACTGATCAACGCGGTACGCGTCGCCCCGGGGACCGGCGCGGCCGGCCGGAAGCGTACGGACAACGGTCTGATCGGACCGGTGAGGTTGACCACCACGAAGTGACCCGAACCCGGGCCGAGCCCGCGCGGACGGCGCGCCAGCGGCGCGGTCCTGTCCGCGCGGGCTTCAACAGTCCCCGTGGGCGTCAAGAGCCACCGCAGGCTCTTATGTCGTCCGGCCGGCGGGCGAGTCGGGCCAACGGAAATCGAGTCTTCGCCCCGGCGACCGCCGGGGCGAAGACTCGATGCGATCCGAGAAGTCGCTACGACCCCTCGTAGAGCGTGCGGATCCGGCTTTCGGGCAGCGCACGTCCGTAGACGCGGAAGTCGTCCACGGCGCCGGGCAGGTAGGGGTCGCCCTCGACCTGCGACCGGCCGATGTAGTTGCGCGTGGTGTCGCCCAGGTACATCGGGACGAGGTCCATGGCGGGGTTGGCGTCGACCTGGACGCCGTCCACGTACAGCCGGCCGCCGCCGTCGGTGCCGGACAGGGTGACCGCCAGGTGCTTCCATTCGCCGGTCGGCAACGGGGGTGCGTGCAGGCGCTGCTCGGCGCCCGAGCCGTTTATCGTGATGGCGAACATCAGCATGTTGTCGGTGAGCTCCGGAGGACGCAGCTTGGTGCCCTGGGTCAGGAACATGTAGGTGACCCGGTCGAAGCCGAAGTCGAAGACCCGCAGCCACCGTGGCGAGGACGTCAGCTTGACCCAGCAGGCGACGGTGGCCTCGCGCGCCCCGGCCAGGACCCCCTGCGGTAGCCGGATGTGGCCACCGCCGGAGTCCGTGCCACCGAGCTGTACGGCGTTGCCGATCCGGCCGGCGCCCCAGGTGGCGTCGCCGGCGAGCGTCGCCGTCATGTCCCGGTCACGCCGGCCGCTCGAATCGCCCGCGGTCCGCCCGGCGGTCTCGTCGAACTTGTACCAGGCGACCGTCTCCGGCGGCTCGGGGCCGCTGGCCACGACCACGTCCGCCGGCTCGCTCCAGACCTGGAGTCGCCGGTGAGCCGCCTGGTCGGCGTAGTCGGCCTCGGCCTTCAGGGAGAACCTGCCGAAGCCGCCGGCCGGCGGCGTGACGGTCCAGGTGGTCTTGACGGTCGTGCCGGGGGCGACCCGGCCGAAGCGATCCGGCGTGCGCGGCTTGACCGTCCACCCGCGCGGCACGTCGAGCGTGAGGCGGACGTCGCGGGCGGGAGATCCCTTGGCGTCGTTCGAGAACCTGGCGGTGATCTGCGCGGACTTGTTGAGGCCGACCTCGCCGACGTCGTCGACCGCCAGCTGCGCCGTCTTGCGCTCGAAGGAGAACCAGACCGCTCGCCGGTAGTCTCCCGCCCCCGAGTTCGGCTGCCCCGAAGGCCCGGTCTGGGGCGGCTCATGGTTCTTGTCGCCGATAGGGGCGATGCCGTCGAGGAACGAGATGTTCCCGCCCGGGAAGGCCGCCGTCGCGTGGCCGGGATTGGGCCCGAACAGGGGCGTGTACAGGCGGAGGAACATGTCCTCCTCCGCCACCATCGTGATGTCGCCCTCGCGGGCGTTCAGCACCGCCCAGCACGTCGCGGCGTGGTAGCCCTTGAACTCCGGGTACTTCCAGTGATCGGCTCTCCAGAGGTCGGCGCCGGTCGAGGTGTCGTTGTACTTCTTGTACCAGGTGTCGGTGACCGGGCCCTGCATCCGGTTCTTCCAGACGCGGTACGGCCCCTTTCCGAGCCATTTGACGGCACCCACCTGGTTCTCGGGATAGTCGAATGAGACGCCCGAGAAGTCGCGGTCATCGGTCACGCGGTACCGGTACTCCATCCGCAGCCACCCGCTCGCCAGCATGCGCCAGGTGACGTACGACAGATCGCCGGCGAAGTCGGCCTGGACGACGTGGGCGGTGCCGTCCTGACGATGGGTGATGCCCGAGAGCGCCGGGTTCCCGGCGGTCGCCACGGGCCCGTTGGTGAGCGACAGGGCGGAGCCGTCCTTCCGGACCCCGGTCAGCAGGCCGGTGCGCTTGCTGATCGTGACCTCGGTTCCCGAGGCGGTCATGGTGATCGCGTCCGGCGTCTCCGTCGCCGTCACGGCGCCGGTGCCCGCCGACACGATGCGGTCCTTGAGGTCCGCGGCCCGGGTGATCGGCCACACCCACGAGCACACCTCGCGGCCCGCGGGGTCGACGGCGGTCAGGGCCAGGGCGTCGGACCGCTTCACCGTCGGAGAGGGGAGCCGGAGCGTCAGCGTCGCGCTCTCGCCCGGCCCGGCGTCACGTACGCCCTTCGCCGTGCCGCTCGCCACCACGGTGTGCCCGGTGGAGTCCTCGTACGGCCCGCGGAACCTGATCAGTTTCCAGCCGAACCGGCACTCGCCGAGGTTCGTGAACTCGTACCTGTTGGTGAGCTCGATGTCGAAGACCGCCGGGGTGTGACCGGTGTCGGAGCCGCGCAGGGTGGCGAGGATCGGTGACCAGATCTCCCTGATCGCGGAGAAGCTGCCCTCCTTCTCGCGATAGGGCCCGACGACGCCGTCCGGGGCGCGGTCGGCCGCGACGTTGATCCGGCCGCCCTGGTCGGTACGGACGACGCCGCTGTCGAAGAGCGCCCAGATGAATCCTCCGCCGGAGTTCGGCCGGCTCGTCATGAGGTTCCAGTAGTCCGCCAGCCCGGCGCCGCCGCCTCCGTCGTACATCGAGTGGAGGAACTCCGTCGGGAGGTAGATCGAACCCGGCTCGTTCTCCAGGTAGCCCTGCGTGTCCGCGTACGACGGGTAGTGGGTGGTCCTGATGCCGTTGAACGGTTCGCTCGACGGGTGCAGCACCGTCCGCCGCTGCGGATCGTAGGTCGCGAAGTCGCCGTCCACGGCGGTGTTCCAGCCGCCCTCGTTGCCGTTGTCCCAGAAGATCACGCATGGATGGTTGACGTCCCGGACGACCATCTCTTCGACGATCCGTTTCGCGCTCGGCGTGTCGTACGGATTGTGCCAGCCGGGCAGTTCGTTGAGCACGTACAGGCCGAGCTCGTCGGCGTAGTCGTAGAAGTTCTGGTCCTGCGGGTAGTGCGACAGCCGGACGGCGTTGATGTTCATCTCCTTCATCAGGAGAATGTCGTCGCGGTTGATCGTCGGGCTGGTCGTTCGGCCGGAGTCCGGCCATTCGGCGTGCCGGGTGATGCCCTTGAGCATGATCCGCTTGCCGTTGAGGAAGATGCCCTTGCCCGGGCGCACTTCGACGGTGCGGAAGCCGAACCGCTCGGTGACCAGGTGCAGCACCTCCTCGCCCTTGGTCAGCGTCACTTCCAGCTGGTAGAGGTTCGGGGTCTCCGCGGTCCACAGTCGCGGGCCGTCCACCCGGGTGGAGAGCGTCGCCTTGTCCGCGCCGGCGCGCAGGTCCGCCGAGAAGGCGCGACCGACCTTCTTCCCGTCCATGGACTTGACCTGCGCCCGGAGACCGTCGGCCTCGGCTATGGCGCCCAGGAAGACGTCGACGGACAGCGACCCGTCGGCCTGCGCGTCGACGGCCACGCGGTCGACGAACTCGGCGGGGTGCGCCAGCAGGTAGACCGGCCGGTAGATGCCGCCGAAGATCCAGTAGTCGCCCCTGCGCTCCGCGCCGTTGATCGAGGCGTTGGCGGACTCCTTGTCGACGGTCACCTTCAGCCGGTTCCGGCCACCGAAGGTGAGCACGTCGGTGACGTCGTAGGTGAAGCGGACGAAGCCGCCCTGGTGCACCGAACCGACGGACGACCCGTTGATCCACACGCGGGTGTCCGTCATGCTGCCCTCGAAGACGATGAACACCTTCCTACCGCGCCAGGCCGCGGGGGCCGTGAACGTGTGCTCGTACACGCCCTGCTCGTTCGGCTGGTCCGGGTGGTCGTCGACGAAGTCCCCGTAGTCGTAGGTCCCGTAGCCCTGGGGTTCCCAGTTCGACGGCACGGGAACGGTGGTCCACTTGCCGGAGTTCCGCCCGCTGGTCAGCATGAAACGCCAGTCGACCACGTGATCCTTGTCCGTGCCCGACAGGTAGGCGACCTCGGACCTCGTCGCCGACGCGTCGCCGTCGGCGGCGGCCGACGCCCGTCCCTGCGCGGCCAGCGGCGTCGCCGCGACGCCGAGCGCCCCGAGCTTGAGTACCGTCCTCCGGCTGAACATCCGCCGTCCTCTCCGGGTGGCCCGTCGGCATCCCGGCCGTGCGCGGGAAAAGGTTTTCCTCAAATTAGGCCCGAGACGAACGCACGGTCAACAGTCATCCGGCACCGTCTTGGCGCGGCGGCGCGTCCGCTCGCGGCCGGGGCCGTCGTGCGGCGGAGGCGTGTCGGTCCGTCAGGCCTTCGCGGTCTTCGGAAGCGGGGTGGTGGCGGTCGCCGGCGGGGCCGTCGAGTCGCGGGTGATCAGCTCCGGGATCGCCGTGACGACCCGGCCGGACTCGCCGCCGCCCACGTCGCCGCCCGCGGCGAACAGCTCCCAGGCCCGGCGGCCCAGGTCCTGCTTGCTCACCTTCACCGTGGTGAGGCGGGGGCGCAACAGCTCGCTCAGCGCGATGTCGTCGAAGCCGGTGAGCGAGACGTCACCGGGCACCGAGACCCCGAGCTCGTCGAACCGGGCGAGCACGCCGAGAGCGACGTAGTCGCTGAACGCCATCACGGCGGTCGCCCTGGTGGCGAGGGCGGCGTCGGCGGCGCGGCGCCCGTCGGCGCTGCTGGAGCCGCACGGCACCTGGAGCACCTCGAAGTCCGGGCCGGACGCCGTGCGCAGTGCCCGCTGCCTGGCCCGCTCCGACCACGCCCGCGCCGGGCCGCGAAGGTAGGCGATCCGGCGGTGGCCGAGCTCCCGCAGATGCCGGCAGATCGCGGCCATGCCCGCCTCGAAGTCCACCACGACCGCGGGCACCTGGCCGCCGCGGCCCACGCGGTTCACGCAGACGAGGTGCGGCACGGCCTGCGCGAGTTTCGCCAGCTCCCGCTGGGGCATCCGCGGTGAGCACAGGACCACGCCGTCCGCCCATCGGGACAGCTCGAGTGCCGCGTCGTGCTCGGCGCCCCCCTTCTCGCCGGTGTCCGCGACCAGGGTGCGGAAATCCGACTCCTCCGCGGCGTTCGTCACCCCCTTGAGCACCTCGGCGAAGTACGGGTTGCCGACGTCCGGAACGACGACGCCGACCGCGTGGGTGGCGCCACGCAGCAGTCCTTGCGCCGCCGGATTCGGCCGGTACCCGAGCCGGTTCACCGCGGCGCGCACCCGTTGTTCGAGGTCGGCCGAGACCGGCTTGGTGCCGGTCAGGACTCGTGAGACGGTTGCCGGCGATACGGCGGCCTCCCGCGCGACATCGATGATGGTCGCTCGGGGCGGCCGCGCCCCCGCGTCGGTTCGCACCCTGTCCATGGCGGCATTGGACCACACGGCGGGCCCACCTGGCGCATGCGGCCGGTCATCTGAAGGTGGACGGTTGACGACTGCGGCCCTCCGTGTGATTTTTTTGGGAAAAGGTTTTCCGGCGGAGGCCCATGATCTCCCGAAGACCGGCAACCTGCGTCTCAGGAGGACACGATGACCGAAAACTGGCCACGACGCCGGTTCATTGGGATGAGCGGGGCGATACTGGGCGGTGGGCTGCTGGCCGCGACGGTCGGCGGGCCGGCCTTCGCCCAGCAGGACCCCTGGAAGGCCGCCGACGCCATCCGGCGGAGGGTCCGCGCGCCGCGGTTCCCGCACCATGAGTACAAGATCACCGACTTCGGCGCGAAGGGCGACGGAGTCACCGACTGCACGCGGGCGTTCCAGGCGGCGATCGCCGCCTGCGCCCGCCGCGGCGGCGGGCACGTGATCGTGCCTCCCGGCCGGTACCTGACCGGGCCGATCCACCTGAAAAGCTTTATCGACCTCCACGTGAGCGCGGGTGCCACGATCCTGTTCAGCACGGACCCCGCGAAGTACCCCCCGGTCTTCACCCGCTGGCAGGGTATCGAGTGCTACAACTACTCGCCCTTCATCTACGCGTACGGCGCCCGCAACATCGCGATCACCGGGCAGGGCACGCTCGACGGGCAGGCCGGCAACAACGCCTGGTGGCCCTGGACGGGCAACACGCGCTACGGATGGACGGACGGCATTCCGACGCAGGGCGACGACTGGGACGCGCTGCAGGACATGGCCGACCGCGGCGTCCCGGTGCGCGAACGCGTCTTCGGCCCCGGGCACTACCTCCGCCCGAACATGGTCCAGCCGTACCGCTGCCGCGACGTGCTCATCGAGGGCGTCACCATCGTCAACTCGCCGATGTGGGAGATCCACCCGGTGCTCTCGCAGCGGGTGCTCGTACGGAACGTCACGGTCTCCAGCCACGGGCCCAACAACGACGGCTGCGACCCCGAGTCGTGCACCGACGTGGTCATCACCGGCAGCACGTTCGACACCGGCGACGACTGCATCGCCATCAAGTCCGGGCGCAACGCCGACGGCCGCCGGGTCAACGTGCCCAGCCGGAACATCCTGGTCGAGGACTGCGAGATGCGCGACGGCCACGGCGGCGTCACGATGGGCAGTGAGGAGACCGGTGGCATCAGCGGGGTCTTCGCCCAGAACCTGCGGATGACCAGCCCGAACCTCGGGTACGGCCTACGGCTCAAGACCAACTCCGTACGCGGCGGCTACATCCACGACGTCCACATGCGCGACGTCGAGGTGACCCAGATCGCGGACGCCGCGATACAGATCGACTTCTACTACGACGAGGGCCCCGGCCACCCGTTCAACCCGTCGGTGAGCGGCATCAACGTCGAGAACCTGCACGTCGGCACCACCAACAAGGTGTTCGAGATGCGGGGATACCCCGACGACCCGATCCGGGACATCACTCTCACCCACTGCACGTTCGACAAGCGGACCGGCACGGACATCGTGGAGGACGTCGAAGGGCTCGTCCTCAAGGACGTCACCGTCAACGGCGAACCGCTGGAGGAAGCGGTCCGCTGACCCACCGCCCGGCACCGGCCTCGCCGGTGCCGGGCCGTGTCATCTCATTCGCCGACGGCCGATCGAGACCGAGGGGCTCAGCTGTCGTCGCGTCCCTCGGCGCGGCGGCGGCGGTGTTCGCGTACGCGGTGACGGACGCCGCAGATCTCGGCCGCGCACCAGACGCGGCGGCCGGTGGGGTCCAGGAACAGCATTCCGCAGTCGTGGTCGGGACAGGTGCCCAGCATCGCGGCCTCCGGGCCCGTGAGGTGCTCGGCCGCCTGCCGCGCGACGCGGCCCAGCGACTCCCGCACGGTCGCCGGTGGCCGCACGCGCGGCCCGGCCGGCTCGGCCTGGAGTTCGACGGGCTCGTCGGCGCGAAGGAACTCGTTGACGCGGGCGACGTCGCCGGCCGGCCACGCGTTTCCCCGTACGGTGGCGAGCGCCAGGCTCCGCAGCGACTCACGCAGCGCGTGCGCACGGACGAGGTCGTCCTCGCCGGGGTCGTGCCGCGGGAGCAGGCCCTCGGCGCCGAGCCACTCGCGGAGTCGCGCGAGGTCGTACAGGCGTTCCACCGGCGTCTCACCGTAGGCGTCGCCGACCGTGGCGACGAGGTCGAGCCACGTCGCCCCGGTGTCGAAGCGCAGCCGTCTGATGCGCGTGCCCCCGTCTCCGGACGCCATCGTCCGATGATACGCCTCGAACCGTTACGGGTCGTGCCGGCGACGGCCGCGCATAAGCCTCTCCGCCCGGGTAGGTTCCTCATGTAACAGCTCAACCTGTTACAAGGAGGGCGCGCGGTGATCACTGCCAAGATCCGATCCATGGCCGGCCTGGCGCTCCCGGTCGCCTTCGTGCTGATCTGGAGCAGCGGCTACCTTGTCGGCACGGTCGGTGCCCACGCCGGGCCGCCGCTGGGCCTGCTGGCATGGCGGTTCACGATCGGCTTCGCCGTCCTCGCCGCGATCTCGCTGGCGACCCGGGCGCCCTGGCCGTCCGAGCCCCGCACCTGGCTGCACCTGCTGGCGATCGGGATCCTGCTGCAGACGGTTCAGTTCGGCACGCTTTACCTGGCCCTCGGCAGGGGAGTCCCGGCGGGCTTGTCCTCGCTGGTCATCAGTGCGTGCCCGCTGGTGGTCGGCGCCGTAGCCGTCCCGCTCTTCGGCGAGCGGCTCACCGGACCGCAGTGGCTCGGGCTGGCGCTCGGCCTTGCCGGCGTGGGCATCTCGCTGACGGAGAAGCTCGCGGGCGGTGGCGAGCCGGCCGGGTACGCGCTGGTCGGACTGGCGCTGGCGGCCTTCGCCGCGGGGACGCTCTACCAGAAGGCCGTCGGCCTCACGACGGATCTGCGCACGGGCACCACCGTTCAGCTCTTCGGCGCGATGGTGACCGGCGTTCCGCTCGCCCTGCTGCACGGCGGGATGCGCCTTCCGCCGACCGCGCCCGCCATCGGCTCGCTGGCCTGGCTCGCGACGGTGAACTCGATCGGGAGCTTCACGCTCCTGTTCGTCCTGCTGCGAACGCGGGGCGGAGGCGCCGCCACCAGCCTGCTCTACCTGGTTCCGCCGGTGACGGCCCTGCTCGGCATGCCGCTGCTCGGCCAGGGCGCCGGTTGGAGTGTCTTCGCCGGGATGGCGGTGTCGGGAGCCGGCGTGGTGCTGGTGCTGCGCGCCGGAGCGAACCGTACGGAGGAGGCGCGCGCCGCGGAACCGCCCGGGAAGGAAGCCGGGGCGCGGCGCCCCAGAGAAGAATCCGTCCGCCACTGAGGGAGGAGAGGGCAGTGGACGACCTGCACGCCTGGGCGTGGCGACCGGAACCGCCGCCGGCCGCCGGAACGGACGGCCCGCCGGCCGGGTTCGTGCTGGGGGTCAAGGACGTCATCGACGTGGCCGGAATGCCCACCCGGTGCGGGTCACCGCTCACCGACGGCGCTCCGGCCGCCGCGGACGCTCCGGCGGTGGCCCGCCTGCGCGCCGCCGGAGCCGTGATCGTGGGCAAGACGCGGTGCACCGAGTGGGCGCTGAACGACCCGGCCCCCACCATCAACCCCTGGGATCCCGCCCGTACGCCGGGCGGGTCGAGCGCGGGATCCGCGGTCGCCGTCGCCACCGGCGACTGCACCGCCACCGTGGACACCCAGACCGCCGGTGACGTGGTACGGCCCGCCGCCTACAACGGGATCGTCGGGCTGAAACCGACGGCCGGGTGGGCGCCGGCCGAGGGTAGCCGGGCGGTGGCGCCGAGCATCGACACGCTCGGCGTCCTCGCCCGATGCGTCTCGGACGCCGCCGCGGTGGCGTCCGCCATGGCCGACGCTCCGGCCCGGTTCGGGGTGGCGCGGCCGGTCGCGGCGCCTCGCGTCGGTCTGCTGCGCGACCCGTTCACCGACCAGGTCGGGGACGCCGTGAGGACGAGCCTCGCCGAGGTGGTCCGCGCGCTCGCCGCCGAGGGCGCCGAGGTGAACGACGTCTCGACCGGCGTCGACCTCGCCGCCGTGCACGCCGCGCACCGCGTCCTCACGTTCGCCGAATGCGCGACCCGGCATCTGAGCCGCCATCGCGACCACGCCGAGCGCTACGGCCCGCGCGCCCGGGAGCTGATCGAACGGGGACTGAGCACGCCCGCGCACGTTTACCTGGAGGCCGACCGGGTGCGGCGGGACGCCACCGAACGGCTCGGCGCGCTGCTGGAGGGCCTCGACGTCCTGCTCGTCCTGGCGACGTCCGAGCCCGCGCCCGCGCGCGAGACCACGGGTGACTCCCGGCTCCAGATCCCGTGGACCCTGTGCGGCCTGCCGACGCTCGCGCTGCCGGCCGGCATGGCCGGGCACCTTCCGCTCGGCGTCCAGCTCGTCGCGGCCAGAGACGCCGAGGCGAGGCTGCTCGGAGCCGGCGTCTGGTGCGAGCGGGTGCTCGGCTTCGACGCCACCGCCGTGCGGCGCACGCGCCGGTGAGCACCGCGTCGTGATCGCCCGGCCGCCGCGGCCGGCCTCCGACGATCGCCACGGGGACATCCGTGATGAGCATGGCGCCTCGGGTGCGACGAAGCGGACGGCATGACTAGGACGTGCTTTTCGCGACCGAGCGCATGACCGCTCGGTCCCATTTCGCGCGACGGGGAACGCCGTGGGCGACGAGGGGACGGAGCGGCCACGCACTTGTGTCCACAAGGACTACGACGAGCGGCGCGGGCAGATCCTGGCCTGCGCCAGGGCGCCGTTCCGCGACCGGCCCTACGAAGAGGTCTCCAACGCCGTACGTGGAGGGCGCCGGCGTACGGGAACGCGTGTCGGCGAGCGTCGACGGCTGGCTGGAGCTCCTCGACCGCCACTCGTGGGCGTGACCGCACTGGCGGCGGAGCATTCGGAGGTCGACGCCGTCCTGCGCGGCTATACCGGAATGGCGGAGTCGATCTCCCAGGAAGGGCTCAGGCGCGGGCGCGTGACGCGCCGCCAGGCCCACCTGCTGCTGGAGGAGACGCTCCTGCACATCATCTCCACCGTGCTGCCCCAGGTCATCGCCGGCGAGGGTGACACGCACGCCCGATGAGGGACGGCCGCCCGATCAGCCGGGGCCCTCGCGGTCGGCGATGGCGATGAAGATCTTCGCGCACTCGGCCACGAGCTCCTCCTCGGTCATCGTGAGAGTGCCGGACAGCCAGGCGGTCAGCGTCTGCGCGAGGCCGCCGACGACGAACTGGGCGGCGAGGTCGAGTCCCGGGCTGTCCCCGATGCCGTAGACCTCCCGCGCCTGCCCGCTGAGCAGCCGCGCGAAGAACGTGGAGGACTCCAGCCGTCGCCGGGCGAGCAGGGGGTCGGTCAGCGTGACCGAGAACAGCACCCGCCCGTGCCGCGGATCGCCGGCCACGGCGCGGAGCAGGTGCTCGAGCCCGGCGCGGATCTTCGCGTCGCTCTCCGGCCCGGCGGCCTCCACCGCCGACAGCGCGGCGGCGGCGACGGTCTGCACGACGTGCTCGTGGACGGCCGCCACGAGCTCGTCACGGCCGGCGAAGCTCTCGTAGAAGTAGCGCGCGGTCAGCCCGGCCCGCTGGCAGACGCGGCGCACGGTGAGCTGGTCGCCCTCGGCTCCGCCGAGCAGGTCCAGGCCGGCCTCGATCAGCTGCGCCCGCCGCTCCGCCTTGCGGTCGGCGCCGCTGACCCCTCCGTAGGTGCGCATCTCCGCAGCAGCCATGCGGCCATCTTGACAGCTCGTCCCGTGGCGAGGAATCTGATAACAAGCGTTGTCAGATACTCCCCCCGGAGATGCCATGGCGACCACCGAGCCGGATCCGCTGGACAAGAAGGTGATCGTCGGCGCCGCCCTCATGGCGGGCGCCGCAAATGTGATCATGCAGCTGGCCCGCCCAGGGGTCGGCCACGGCGTGATCGAGAGCAAGGTGGAGAGCGGGCAGCTGCACCGTCACCCGATCAAGCGATCCCGGACGACCTTCGGCTACCTGGCCGTGGCCCTGCTCGGCAGCCCGGAGGAGAAGGCGGCCTACCGCAAGGCGGTGAACCGGTCGCATGCCCGGGTGCGCTCGGGCCCGTCCAGTCCGGTGCGGTACAACGCGTTCGACTCCGGCCTGCAACTCTGGGTCGCCGCGTGTCTCTACCGCGGGTTCGAGGACACGTACCGGGCCTTCGTCGGCCCGCTGGCGCCCGCCGACCAGGAACGGCTGTACAAGGCGGCGGCGACCCTGGGCACGACGCTGCAGGTGCCGCCGGAGGCCTGGCCCGCCGACCGGGAGGCCTTCGAGGACTACTGGCGCGAGGAGATGAAACAGGTCTCGATCGACGAGCCGGTCCGCGAATATCTGCTGGAAATCGCCGACCTGCGGTTCCTGCCCCGGCCGATCAGCATGGCGTTCGGGGGGTTCAACCGGTTCGTCACGACCGGGTTCCTGCCCCCGGACTTCCGCGAGGAGATGCGTCTTTCCTGGAGCGAGCGGGACCAGCGGTGGTTCGACCGGTTCATCGCCGCCGTCCGGGCGATGGTGCGCGTGCAGCCTCCGCCGGTCCGGCGATTCCCCTTCGACCTGCTGCTGTGGGACGTACGCCGGCGCATCCGCACGGGCCGTCCACTGGTGTGACCGCCGCGCGCACCTGCTCGTACGAGCGCCGGGAACCGGCCGGATACGCGCCCTCCTGGGTGGGAATACGCTATTGCGTCAGTGCGTGATGAGCATCCCGGCAGAGCGTGAATTCACCTCTACCGTCCGGCCTGTCGGTGTGCACCAAGCCGGAACGTCGATATTTGCCGGGTGAATTCCCGAGACGATGACATTCTCGTGTATAAAGGGCAATTCGCTTGCGCCGGGCACAACAAACCCGAGATGTGATCTTAACCGCACCGGGCATCGGGTGCAGAATCTATAGCTGATGGATCAATCGGATTCACCGGCCCGCTTGTATGAGCGGTCGACCGGCCTTCGTGCGATTGACCGGTTGCTCCAGGAGCTCGGGAAGGGCGGCAGCGGCGCCCTGTTCTTCACCGGCGACGCCGGGCTCGGCAAGACCACGCTGCTCAGTCTCGCGGCGCACCACGCCGGGCCGCGGGTGCGGGTCGGCCGGGCACGCGGACAGGCGATGGAGGTCGAGCTCCCGCTCGGGCTGGCCGCCCAGGCCCTCGAACCGCTGGGCGGGCCGCGCCTCTGCCGGGCCGGGAGCGCGGCGGAGCCGGCCGAGTCCCGCGTGGCGGTATGGGTTCGCGTGCGGGAATGGCTGGAGGCGACCGCGTCGGCCACCCCGGTTCTGCTGCTCCTGGACGACCTGCAGTGGTCCGACCCGGACTCACTGGAGCTGGTCGCGTTCCTCAGCCGGCGGATCCGGGCGGCCCCGGTCGGGATCATCGCCGGGTTGCGGCCGTGGCCGCCCGCCGCGCGGGAGCTGGTGGATCGGCTGGTGGCCGATGGCGCCGCGGACGCCGTCGAGCTGGCACCGCTGTCGCGGCCCGGCGCGCGCTGGATGCTCGCGGAGCTGCTCTCACGGCGGCCGGATGATCCGGACGTCCGGCGCGACGGCGGGTCACCTCGCGTCGGGGTCGACGGGCCGGAGGGCGGGGACCTCGCGGACCGGGCGTGGACCCTGGCCGGGGGAATCCGTTCCTCATCGAGCGGCTGGCCGAGATCGTCGTCGCGGAGGGCGGCCTGCCCGAGCCCGACGGCCTCGATCTCGGCGAGTTCCGCAGAGTGTTACTGCTGTCGACGTTCGCGGCGCTGCCCGCGCAGGCCATCGAGTACGCGCGTGCCGCCTCGGTGCTCGGCACCGAGTTCCGGATGGCCCTCGTACCACCCGTGGCGAACCTGGACCCCGAGCGGACGGCCGACGGTCTCGAGGCGCTCTTCGGGAGCGGCCTGCTGACCGAGACCCGACGCGGTTGGGCGGCTTTCGTGCACCCACTGATCGCGCGAGCCGTCTACGAGGACCTCTCCCCGGTGCGTCGGGTCCGGCTCCATACGCGCGCCTTCGAACGTCTGGCCGGCCTGGGTGAGGTCTCTCTCGCCGCGCACCACGCGGTCGCGGCCGACCTGGTGGGCGACCCGGCCGCGATCGCGGCGGTGACCGCGGCCGGTGAGGCCTCGATGGCCGCCGGCGCGGTGCTCCGTGCGGTGGAGCACCTGGAGGCCGCCGTCGAACTGTGCGCGGGCGAGGTTCCCGGGATGCTCTGGCTGCGGCTCGGGGAGGCGTGGCTGGCGGCCGGGCGGCCGGCGCGAGCCGCCGGACGCTTCCGCGCGGCCGCCTCGGCCCCGGACCTGACCGGCGCGCCCAGGGTGCGCGCGTTGCGGCTTCTCGCGAGGGCGATGGCCTATGCCGGCGACATCCCGAGCTCCGGGCGGGCCGCCAGGGAGGCGCTGGTGTACGCCCGCCGGTCGGCTCCCGAGGCGGTGGGCCCGGTCATCGTCGAGCAGGTGCACGCGGTGTGGCAGACCACCGGGCCGGCGCCGGCGTCCGTGCTGATCGACACGCTCTGCGGAGAGAGCGAGCTTCGCGACGCCGGGCTGCGCGCGGTGCGGAGCTACGTCAACTACTACGCGCGTGCGGACGCCGGCGCGCTCGACGAGCTCAGCGCGCTCGTGGGCGACGATACGGAGCCGAGCGCGGGCGATGACCCGAACTCACCCTTCGACCCCGCGCTGCTCTACCTCGGCACCGCCTCAGCGAGCGGTTCGACGACGAGGAGCGGGTGTGGAGACGGGCCCGGGAGCGGGCCGTGGCCGGAGGGCTCATCCACGCGCAGGTCGCCCTGGACATCTCCAAGGTCGACAGCCTGGTACGCCAGGGCCGGCTGACCGAGGCGCGAGACGTGCTCGACGACGTCGAGCGGGTCGCGGACGTGGTGCCCCTGATGCACGAGACGATCAACCTCAGCCGTGCCGCCCTCGCCTGTGAGGTCGGGGACATCGAACCGGCCCGCGCACTCCTGACCGGTCCGTCGCATCTGATGTGGATGAGCCGGCTGTGGGCGGCGCACCTGGAGGCCGTGATCAGGCTGTCCGACGAGGACACCGACGCGGCCTCCGCGGCCTATCTCGAGCTCGAGCGCGTGGTCGACGAGCTGGGGGTACGGGACCCGTGCGTCGTTCCGTGGGCGCCGTTCGCCATCCGTGCCCACCTGCGTTCGGGCCGCCACGAGGCCGCCGAGCGGGTCTGCGGCCGGATCGAGGCGGTGACGCGCGATCTGCCCGGCACGTGGCCCCGCCTGACCGCGTTGGCCGGGCGGGCGGGGCTGGCCGCGGCCAGGGGCGATCGGCAGAGCGCGATGGCGCTGTACACCGAGGCGGCGGCCCTTCCTGTTCCGCTGCCGCTGGAACGTGCCCGCGTGCTGCTGGACCACGGGTCCTGGTTGCGGCGCGTCAACCGGCCGCTGGCGGCCCGCGAGTCCCTCGCCGAGTCGCTGGAGATCGCGGAACGGGCCGGTGCGCTCGGACTCGCCACGCGTGCCGCGGCCGAGCTGCGGGTGGCCGGCGGGCGTCGCCGGACGCGGCGGGAGCCGCGCGGGCACCTTACGGCCCAGGAGGCGCGAGTGGCGTCGCTGGCCGCACAGGGTCTGACCAACGCCGAGGTGGCCCACCGGCTGTCCGTGTCGGTGAAGACGATCGAAACGCATCTGACCCGGATCTACCGCAAGCTCAGCGTCCGCTCCAAGCGAGAGCTGCGGGCCCGTCTCGCTCGGCCGGAGCACGCCGATCGCCGGTCCGGGCTCGGCTAAGGATCAGGGGTTGACCCCGACGCGCCGGCGCACTCCATGGGCATCGAAGCCCGTGGCCCGGAGGACGTGGACGTCGGCCCGGTGGTCGTACGGCCGGTTCGTGCCGCTCGGCCCGGGGCCGGGCCGGGCCGCGAACGCCGTCTAGAACTACGGGACGGTCCCCGATGCACAGGCCGGGGCGCACGAACACGATGGTCCGGCGGCAGGTCGAAAATCGGCTTTGTCGCGATCCCGGGCGATGCCGCGGGGTCGGGACGACGGACGGGGGCGGAACGTGGCCGTGGCGGGCTGGACGACCTGGTCGGCGGCCGGTACCGGCTCGCCGAGATCAGCGAGGGCTATCGAGGACCGCGCGGGCACGGCGTCCGCAACGTGATCGTCCATGAGCACGATCGGGCCTGACCGAGAGGGAGGAGCGGATGGAGTTCCGCGAGTTCGTACTGGCCGGGGTGAAGGACTGGAACGCCGGGAACAAGGAGTCGTTCCTGACCCGGTACGGCCCCGGCTCCGGGTTCACCGGCCCGGGCGGGTCCACGCTGAGCGGCGTGGCGGGCGCCGCGCTCTTCTACGACACCTACCCACTCGGCGTTCCCGGACTGCGAACTGCGGCCGGAGAACATGGTCACCGACGGCGACCAGGGCTTCGTCGAGGGGACGTTCAGCGGCACCCACCGGGGCGAGCTGAAGCTTGCCGACGGCCGGGTCGTCGCGCCCACCGGCAACCGGGTCGTTCTGCACTACGCCGAGCGCTGGGTGGTCCGCGACGACGTGGTCTCCTCCATCCGGCTGTACTACGACCAGGTGGAGCTGCTCACCCAACTCGGCGTGCGGACGGTCGAACCTCGGTGAGGAAGACGCCGCCGTTCCCGGCGGCGTCGAGTTCGGCGACAGAGCCGGTGAGCTGCGAATTCGTCCGGCGACCTCGTTACGCCAAGCTGGCGTACCACTTTGGCGAATAGATCGTTGACAATCCTGTTGGAGATTTCTAGCATCATCGTCACGCCAACGGTGCCATCGGGGAGGGCGGCCGCCGGTCGATCGGCTCTCGCGGGCCGGCCGTCCGGCTGAGGCCGCTCCGTGCCGGTGGGGCGGCCGACGACACGCCGACCCGGAGGTCCGGTCGTGCCGACTGCCGACGTCAACACTCCTCTCGACCGACGTCCCGGAGAGCACCGTGACAAGAATCCGCGCGGCTCTGGCCGCAGCCTCCGTACTCCTCCTCGCCGCGTGCGGATCGGGGGAGGGCTCCGACTCTTCCGGCAAGGGCCCGACCACGGTGAAGGTCAGCGTCATTCCCATCGTCGACGTGGCGCCGGTCTACCTGGGGAACCAGCAGGGGTTCTTCGCCGAGCAGGGGCTGAAACTCCGGATCGAGACGGCCCAGGGGGGGCGCGGCGATGGTGCCGGCCGTGGTCAGCGGGCAGGTCGACTTCGGGTTCAGCAACTACACGTCGCTGATCATCGCCCGGTCCAAGGGGCTGCCGCTCAAGGTCGTCGCGTCGGGCAACGCCTCGACCGGCGTCAAGGGCAAGGACTTCGGCGGGGTGGTCGTGAAGTCCGGCAGCCCGGTCAAGACGGCCAAGGACCTCGTCGGCAAGCGCGTCGCGGTCAACACCCTGAACAACATCAACGACACCACCGTCCGGGCGTCGATCCGGGCCGCGGGCGGTGACGCGAACAACGTGAAGTTCACCGAGCTGGCGTTCCCGGACATGCAGGCCGCCCTGGACAAGGGCGACGTCGACGCGATCCAGGTCGTCGAGCCCTTCCTCACCACCGCGCTGAAGAACGGCGGGCGGCTGGTCGCCTCCAACTACGTCGACACCGCCCCGAACCTCACCATCGCCGCGTACTTCACCTCGCAGAAGACCGCCGGGTCAAAGCCCGACCTGGTCAAGCGGTTCACCGCGGCGATGCAGAAGTCCCTGCGGTACGCGGACGCGAATCCGGACGCGGTGCGCAAGGTCCTGGGCGGCTACACGAAGATCGACCCGTCGGTGGCGAGCGCGCTCACGCTGCCGAAGTATCCGGCGCAGGTCAACGGCGCCGGGCTGCAGACCCTGGAGAGGCTCGCCGCCCAGGACGGGCTGATCACCAAGACGCCGGACGTCAAGGACCTGCTGCCGTGACGGCGGACGCGACGGGCGACGGCCGGGGCGGACGCCGTCACCGCTCCGTGCCCGCCTGGGCGCTCGGCCCGGTCGGCCTCGCCGGGCTGATGGCGGTCGTGGAGCTGGTGCCCCGGACGGGCCTGGTGCGCGAGCGGTTCCTGCCGCCGTTCAGCACGATGGTCTCCGCGCTGGCCGACGAGGCCGGGACCGGAGGGTTCTGGCGCGCCCTGCTGGAGACGCTGCGCGGCTGGGCGATCGGACTGGTGATCGCCACCGTCGCGGGCGTGGTGCTGGGCATTCTGATCGGCGGCCTTCCGGGAGTGCGGGCGGCGATGACCTCGACGATCGAGTTCCTGCGCCCGATCCCGTCGGTGGCGCTGATTCCGCTGGCCGTGCTGCTCTACGGCACCGCCATGCGCTCGACGCTCCTGCTGGTCGTCTACGCCTCCTTCTGGCAGGTGCTCGTGCAGGTCCTGTACGGCGTGCGGGACGTGGACCCGGTGGCCCGCGAGACCGCGCGCTCCTACCGTTTCCGCCCGCTGACGCAGGTGCGCACGGTCATCTGGCCGACCGCCCTGCCGTACGCGATGACCGGGTTCCGGCTCGGGGCGGCCGTCGCGCTGATCCTGGAGATCACCGGCGAGCTGGTCATCGGGTCGCCGGGACTCGGCAAGCGGATCGCCGTGGCGCAGAGCTCGGACGCGGTCCCCACGATGTACGCGCTGGTGATCGTCGTCGGGCTGATCGGCGTCGTCGTCAACGTGGGCGTGCGCGCCGTCGAGCGCCGGGTGCTGCGGTGGCATCCGTCGGTCCGGCGGGAGGTGGTCTCGTGAGTGTCGTGAGCCTGGCGCGGAGGGGCGTCCTCCTGCTCGCCGTCCCGGTGCTCCTCGTGGCGGCGTGGTGGCTGGCGACGGCGCACAGCACCGACTTCTTCTGGCCGCCGCTGCGCCAGATCCTGGGCACGTTCGACGACACCTGGTTCCACGGCCGGCTCACCACCGACGTGCTGCCCAGCGTGCTCCGGCTGCTCGCCGGCTACGCCCTGGCGCTGGTGCTGGGGGTGGGCCTCGGCGTCGCGATCGGCTCGGTGCGCGTGCTCCGCGCCCTGCTGGAGCCGGTGCTGGAGTTCTTCCGGGCGATCCCCTCGCCCGTCCTGGTGCCGATCCTGATGCTGTTCGCCGGCATCGGGAACGAGATGAAGGTCCTGGTGATCGTCTCGGGATGCGTGTGGCCGATCCTGCTGAACACCGTCGAGGGCGTGCGCGCGCTCGACGAGGTCCTGAGCGACACCGCCCGCTGCTACCGGATGCGCCCGCACGCGCGGCTCGTCCACCTGGTCCTGCGGGGAGCGAGCCCGCAGATCGCCGCCGGCGCGCGGCAGGCGCTGTCCATCGGGATCATCCTGATGGTGATCAGCGAGATGTTCGCCGCGAGCAACGGCGTGGGCTTCACCATCATCCAGTTCCAGCGCAGCTTCTCGATCCCGCAGATGTGGAGCGGGATCATCCTGCTCGGGCTGATCGGCATCGCCCTGTCGGCCGTCTTCCAGGTGATCGAGGCCCGGGTGCTGAGCTGGTACACCGGTCTGCGCCGCGCACAGCGAAAGGGTCCGAGATGACGACCACACCGACCGGGACCGCGGAGGGCACCTCCACGCTGCTGGACGTCCGCGCGCTGAGAAAGGTCTACCCGGGCAGGGGCCGCGGCGTCGAAGCGGTCAGCGACCTGACGTTCACCGTCGGCGCGGGCGAGCTGGTCTGCATCGTCGGGCCGTCCGGCGCGGGCAAGACCACCCTGCTGCGATGCGTCGCCGGCCTCCTGGACTGCACGTCCGGAGAGGTGGTGCTCGAAGGGCGGAAGGTGACCGCCCCGCCGGTGGGAATGGCCGTGGTCTTCCAGGAGTACGGCCGGAGCCTCTTTCCCTGGATGACCGTGCGCCAGAACGTCGAGCGTCCGCTGAAGGAGAAGAAGGTCCCCAGGGCCGAGCGGCAGCGGCTCGTACGGGAGGCGCTGGAGGCCGTCGGCCTGGCCGAGGTGCACGACGCCCACCCCTGGCAGCTGTCGGGAGGCATGCAGCAGCGCGTGGCCATCGCGCGGGCGGTCGCCTACGAACCCCGCATCCTGCTGATGGACGAGCCCTTCGCCGCCGTGGACGCCCAGACCCGCGCCGAGCTCGAAGACCTCGTACGCGCCCTCTGGAAGCGCCTCGGAGTCACGGTCCTGTTCGTCACCCACGACATCGACGAGTCGGTCTACCTGGCGCGGCGCGTCATCGTGCTGTCGAGCTCGCCGACGGTCGTACTGGAGGAGGTCGGTATCGATCTGCCGGACGAGCGTGACCAGCTCACCACGCGCTCCGACCCCCGCTTCGCCGAACTGCGGGCCCACATCTACCAACTCATCCAGCAGGCGAAGGAAGGCCATCGGCCGGCGGACCGAAGGCCCGGAAACGACGGCGGGCTCCGCCGGAGCGGCCGGTTCCTATAATCGCCTTCGATCTTCGAGACCTCCGACGGCCCACGTGGTGGACACAGGGCGGGTCGCTGACGTGCCCGCGAGCGAGGAAGCATGCCAACGCACGAGCAGACCACGGCCGCCGACCGGAACGCCGAACGCATCGACATCACCGCGGCGATCCGGACGGCGATCGTCCGCGGGGACTTCGCGCCCAACCAGCGCCTGGTCGAGGCGGACCTGTCCGAGCAGTTCGGCGTCAGCCGGGGCGGCGTACGCGCGGCGCTGTTCGAGCTGACCAACGAGGGCCTGGTCGAGCGGATCCAGCACCGCGGGGCCCGCGTCCGCGCCGTCACCCTCGACGAGGCGATCGAGATCTCCGAAGTCCGCAGGGTCGTGGAGGGCCTGTGCGCCGCCAAGGCCGCCGAGCACGCCACCGACGAGCAGATCGCCGACCTGCGCGGCATCGACGAGGCCATGCGCGTCGCCGTCGCGGACGGTCACGTGCTGCAGTACTCCGAGCTGAACAAGGCCCTGCACAGGCGGATCATCGAGATCAGCGGTCAGCACACCGCCGCCGAGGTGCTGCGGCGGCTGCGCGCACAGAACGTCCGGCACCAGTTCCAGCTGGCTCTGGTGCCCGGCCGCCCGAACGTCTCGCTGGCCGAGCACCACGCCATCATCGAAGCGATCTGCGCCCGCGCGCCGGAGGCGGCCGAGCGGGCGGCACGTGCCCACCTGACCAGCGTCATCAAGGCGCTGCGCTCCGTCCCGGCCTGACCGGATCCGCCGATCGGCGCGTGTCCGCCGGCGTCTACCTCCGGGGAAAGACGGTGCCGTCCAGGAGCTTGCGGGCCGTGCGGACGATGCTGGACCGCCGTACCGACGTCCCGTCGAGCTCGACCTCGACGTCCAGCCGGCCGGTGGGATGCTCGATGCTCATCGGCGCTCCCGGTGCCGGCGGCCGGGCGAGGTCGTGCCCGACGGCGCCGTCCATCAGCAGCGCGGTCGCCACCGTGACCGCGCCCAGCACGCCGATCGAGGTGTGCACGCGCAGCGGGATGAAGGTGCGCGTGCAGATCATCCCGCCCTCGCGGGGCGGCGCCACCAGCGTCGTCTTGGGGACGGAACCGGCGGACACGTCACCCAGCCCCATCAGCCTCCCGGCTCGCAGCCGCAGCGACTGGATCCGCTCGCGCAGTGCCGCGTCGGCCGCCAGTTCGTCGGCGGCCTCATGGCCGGTGATGCCCAGATCGGACGCCGCGGCGACGACGACGGGCATGCCGTTGTCGACGCAGGTGACCTGGACGCCGTCGACCTCGTCGCGGACGTTCCCGGTCGGCAGCAGCGCGCCGCAGGCGGAGCCCTCGGTGTTCTCGAAGTTCAGGATGATCGGGGCCGCCGTCCCGGGTACGCCGGAGATCGCGGTGTCCCCGTCGTAGCGGGGCGAGCCGCCGGGCGTGGGGAACGTCGCGGTGACGACGCCGCCGGAGTTGACCATCCGGATCCGCACACTCGTACGCTCCGGCCCGGCCGCGACCAGCCCGCGTTCGACCGCGAACGGCCCGATGCCGGCCAGGATGTTGCCGCAGTTCTGCCGGTCGGACACCGTCGGCTCGTCGACCCCGAGCTGCAGGAACAGGTAGTCGACGTCGACGCCGGGCTCACCGGCCCGGGACACGACCGCGACCTTGCTGGTCAGCGGGTGCGCGCCGCCGATGCCGTCGATCTGCCGGGGATCGGGCGTGCCCATCACCCGCAGCAGCAGCCGATCACGTTCGGCGGGGTCCGCGGGCAGGTCCTCGGCCAGGAAGTAGGCGCCCTTGGACGTCCCGCCGCGCATCACCATGCAACGGATGCCGTCGGCACACATCGCGACCCCTTCCTCGCCACAGGTCCGGGACAGGCCGAGCGTCCCGGCTCATGATGCCAATCTGGCTGCAAAATTGTCAACAATCCTGCTCGCGATCCTGGCGTCGGTGGTGGCCGCTACGAGGCCGGGTCCTGGGGTCAGCGGGGCCAGAGGCGGCCGGGCTCGTCGTCGGCGGCCTGGAGCAGCTCGTTCTGGCGCCGGGTGATCGACGCCGGGCGAACCGCCCGGAGCAGGGCGTTCGTGCAAGCGTCGTTCGCGCGGGTGACGAGCACGGCGCGGCAGATGCGGTCCGAACCCTCCTGGCCGCCGCCGAGGTCGAGCGGACGCAGCGTCAGGCCGGCCAGCTCGGGCGGGATCACGGTGGGCATGGCGTGCCAGATCGCCGTGTCGATGTCGCTGGCGAGGACCGCCGCCGGGGCGCGCACGAACGAGCAGTCGGCGAACCGCACGCTGCGTCCGGCGAAGGCCTGGCGGCTGAGGTGTTCGTGGTCGTAGGAGGAGCGGTCGATGCCCACCACGAGCGGGTCGCGCGGCGGCCGGTCACGGTGCTCGACGACGACCAGTGAGCCGGGGGAGTAGAAGGTGTTCGGCCCGAGGTCGGCGCCGAGCAGCCCGGGCAGCGTCTCGCGGTGGTGCTCCAGCGCGCCGGCCGAGGTGAGCGTCGCGTGCGCCCGCTCCTGGTGGACCTCGGTCAACCGGTTCTCCGCGCCGCGCAGGAAGTCGACGACGAGCGCCACGCCGAGGCGACGCAGTGTGTCCTGGACGACCTCGAGCGTGCCCTGCTGCTCGACGGGGCCGGGCGGCGGCATCACCAGCCGGAAGTTGCCGAGGTCGGCGGCGTTCCACAGCCGGCCGACGTCCCGGCCGACGACGATGGTGCCGTGGCGGCCGCGCGGCTCCAGCCGGACGGCGCCGTCGTCCTCCATGGCCCGCAGAGCCTTCACGACGGTGCCGGTGCCGGCTCCGGCACGCGTCTGCAGCTCGGCGAGCGTCGGGATGCGCTGGCCGACCTCGCGGGTCAGCAGCATCCGCGCGACGGCGACGACGACATCGGGTTTGGTGAAGGAGTTCGCGGTCTTCCGGGTGGTCATGGACCTCATCGTGGCTGGCGTCGTTTCCTATTCCGAGTCAAGGCCGAGCTTGCCGGGGTTGAGGAGATGACCGGGATCGAGCGCGTCCTTGATACGTCGCAGGATCTCATGTCCGCCGCCCAGTGACCGCACGACCCAGGGCTGCCGGGCGAGCCCTCCGCCGTGGTGGTGGGAGACCTCACCGTGGTGCGCCACGACGACCTTCATCGCGCGGGCCCAGATCTCCTCCAGCCGCGAGAGCGCGGCCTGATCCTCCTCGGCGCGGCCGAGGAGGATCAGATAGAGCGACGAGCCCTGGTCGTAGATGTGGGAGAAGTGGCCGAGGGTCTCCTCCGCCAGGGGGGTCAGCTCGCGCCGGAGGTCGTCGTACATCGGCTCCAGGCGGGACCAGAGGTTCGCGACCTCGATCGTCTCGGCGTACCCGCCGGGCTCGGCGAGACGTGCCTCGATGGTGGAGAAGTCGTACCGGCGGGCCATCCAGGCGTCGACCGGTTCCGTGCCGAGGCTCACGCCGCCGGCGGCCAGGACGACGTCGGCCGACGCCGCGTGCTCGGCGCGGGCGACGTCGCCGATCCCCTCGTGGCCGAGGAACAGCACCGGTGAGCCGTCCGGGCCGTGCGGCACCGCGTGACGCGCCTCGGCGGCGTCGTAGAACCGTACGAGCGCGGGGCGCAGACCGGCCTGGCCGATGGTGCGCATCACCGTGAGACCGGCCGTGACCGAGGGCAGCGTGAACGCCTCCAGCGACCGGTACGGCGACCGGGAGAAGATCTTGAGCGTCACCGCGGTGATGATGCCGAGCGTGCCCTCCGAGCCGAGGAACACGGCGCGCAGGTCCGGCCCCATCGCGGCCCTCGGCCGCTGTTCGACCTGGGCGACCGTGCCGTCGGCCAGGACCACCTGGTAGCCGACGACGAGGTCCTCGATGCCGCCGTAGCGGCTGGAGAACTGGCCGGTGGCGCGGGTGGCCAGCCAGCCGCCCACGGTGGAGCGGGCCAGCGACTGCGGCGAGTGGTTCAGCGTGTAGCCGCGCCGGTCCAGCCAGGCCTCCAGGTCGGAGCCCCGCACTCCGGCGGGCACGGTGACCGTGTGGTCGATCTCATTGAGCGACGGCTCACCGACGAGCCCGGACAGGTCGAGCACGATGCCGCCGCGCACCGGGAGCGGCTGCCCCGTCACCGACGATCCGAGGCCCCAGGGCGTGACGGGCGTCCGGTGCTCGGTCGCGGTCCGTACCGTCGCCACGACCGCCTCCACGCTGTCGGCGCGTACGACGACGTCGGGCCGGTGGGGATGCCGGCCGAGCCTGGCCCACACCGTCGCGACCGGCCACGTGTCGTGGCTGCGCGCGTCGAGTTCGGCGGCGTCGGTCCGCACCGCCTCGGTGCCGACGGCACGGCGGAGGTGCTCGACCAAGGCGGACTCAGGCATGGCGGCTCCCGGTTCGATGAGGCGGGCCTTCGATGTCGACGTGCCTGCGGACGAGGCACGCCAGGCAGCTAATACTCAACTTTCTGAGTTGTCAAGCAGATGCCGATCGGTGGAAAAAACCGACATCAGCCCAGTACTTGACACTGGCAGAAGGGGGTTCCTACAGTCCGGTAATCAGTTTTCTGATCGAACACAGCCAACGAGGAGTCAGGCCGATGAGCGCTCTCCTGCTCGAGGCACGGGGCATCGTCAAACGGTTCGGGGCGGTCGAGGCCCTACGGGGCGCCGCCTTCTCCGTACGTCCGGGCGAGGTCGTCGCCCTCATGGGTGACAACGGGGCGGGCAAGAGCACGCTCATCAAGACCATCTGCGGCGTCCACGCCCCGGACGCCGGCCAGGTGATGCTCGGCGGCCGGCGGATCGACGGCCTCCCGCCACGGGAGATCCAGGCGCTCGGCGTCCAGACCGTCTACCAGGACCTGGCGCTGGCACCGGATCTCGACACGGCCGCCAACCTCTACCTCGGCCGCGAGCTGCCCGCCCCCGGGCTGCTCGGGAGGCTCGGGGTGCTGGCGAAGAAGGCCATGGCGGAGCACGCCGAACGGGTCCTCAAGGACCTGAAGGTGTCGATCAAGGATTCGTCCGCGCCGGTCGCGACGCTGTCCGGAGGTCAGCGGCAGAGCGTCGCGGTCGCCCGCGCGGTGACCTGGGCCGACCGCCTCGTCGTGATGGACGAGCCCACGGCCGCCCTCGGCGTGCCCCAGACCCGCGCGGTGCTCGACCTGATCCGCACCGTCCGCGACTCGGGCCGGTCCGTGGTCCTCATCAGCCACAGCCTGCCCGACGTCATGGCGGTCTCCGACCGGATCGAGGTGCTCCGGCTCGGCCGCCGCGTCGCCCGGTTCGTCACCGCCGAGACCGATGAGGAGCAGGTCGTCGGCGCGATGACCGGCGCGTTCACCCAGGAGGAGGCCGCATGAGCGAGCGAATCAACGAACACGCGAGCCTGGTCACTCCTCCGATGAAGGAGGAGTCATGACCACCCGTACCTCGGCTCCCACCGCGCCCGGTCAGAGTCGTCCCCGGCGGCGCCGGCTCCTGCTCGGGTCGGCGACCGACATCACCGCCATCCTGCTGATCATCGTGGTGGTGTTCTCGGTCAGCGACGTGGGCTCGTTCCTGACGCTGGAGAACCTCAGCAACATCCTCATCAGCGCCTCCCTGCTGATCGTGATGGGCGTGGGCGCGACCTTCGTCCTGATCACCGGTGGGGTCGACCTGTCCGTCGGCTCGGTGCTCGTCTTCTCCGGAGTGGTCTCCGGGATGGTCATGCGGGCGATGGGCGGGCAGGGCGTCGGCGTCAGCCTGGTCGGCGTGCTCGTCGCGGTCGCGGCGGGCACCGCGTGGGGGATCGTCAACGGCTTGGTGGTCACCCGACTCCGGGTGCCCCCGCTGATCGCCACGCTGGGCTCGTTCGGCGCGGCGCAGGGGCTCGCGCAGGTGCTCAGCGACGGCAACGACCTCAAGGACATCCCGAACGAGCTCGTCGACACCCTCGGCGTCGGCCGTCTCGCCGGCGTGCCGTACCTCGTCCTCGTCGCGCTGGTCATCGCGCTGCTCGGCGGTGTGGTACTCGCGATCACCCGGTACGGCCGGCGGACGTACGCGATCGGCTCCAACGCCGAGGCGGCGCGCCGGGCCGGCATCAACGTGGACCGGCACCTGCTGAGCGTGTACGCGCTGGCGGGCACCCTCGCCGGCCTCGCCGGGATCCTCAGCTACGCCGAGTTCGGCTCGACCACCCTGTCGGGGCACGCGACCGACAACCTCAACGTCATCGCCGCGGTCGTCATCGGGGGCACCAGCCTGTTCGGCGGCGTCGGCACCGTCTTCGGCAGCGTCATCGGCGCGCTCATCCCCGCGGTCCTGTCCAACGGCCTGGTGATCGTCGGCCTCAACTCCTTCTGGCGCGACTTCGCCGTCGGCGTCGTCCTCGTCGTCGCCGTCTACCTCGACCAGCTACGACGACGCCACCGCGCCGCGGGCTGACCGCACCACCACACCGGTCTCGAGAAAGGAACCCCCATGCGCGTACGCAGCGGAATGGCCGCGGCGCTCGCCCTGGCAGCCGCCACCGCCGGGCTGGCCGCCTGCGGCTCCGGCGGCGCCTCCCGGGCCAAGGCCCCGTTCAAGATCGCATTCGTTCCCGGTGTCGCCAACGACGCCTACTATGGCTCGGTGGCCTGCGGAATCCAGGCCGCCGCCAAGAAGACCGGGTCGAGCGTGAAGGTCCAGGCGCCCAAGTCGTTCACGCCCGCCGACCAGGTGCCCATCGTCCAGGCGGTCATCGCCACGAAACCCGACGTCATCATCATCGCCCCCACCGACAGCAAGGCCCTGTACGCCCCGCTCAAGCGGGCCACCAGCCAGGGCATCAAGGTCGTGCTCGTCGACACGACCCTCCAGGACCCCTCACTGGCCGAGGCCCAGGTCACCTCCGACAACGTCGAGGCGGGCAAGGTCGCCGCGCAGACGCTGGTGAAGCTGCTCGGCGGCCGGCAGGGCTCGGTGCTCACCGTCAACCTCTCGGCCGGCGTCACCACGACCGACGACCGCGCCAAGGGCTTCGCCCAGGGGCTCGCGGCGGCGTCGAAGCTGAGGTACCTCGGCCAGCAGTACTCCAACAACAGCGTGCAGACCGCCGCCTCCATCGTGTCCGGGACCCTGGCGAAACACCCCGACCTGGCCGGCGTGTTCTCCACCGCCGCGTTCAACACCGAGGGGACCGTCTCGGCGCTGAAGTCGGCGAACAAGAGCAGCGCGGTCACCGTCGTCGGGTTCGACGCGAACCCGCCGGGGATCAAGCAGATCCAGGACGGCCAGGTCGCCGCGCAGGTCGTGCTCAAGCCCTACGACGAGGGCGTCGCCGCCGCCACCGAGGCGGTCAACGCGCTCACCGGCGCCCCCGTGCGGAAGAAGACCGAGACCGGCGCCCTGGTCGCCACCAAGGACAACCTGCAGACCCCCGAGGTGAAGAAGTACCTCTACAGCTTCACCTGCCCGGCGGGCTGACACCGCCGATCGGCCCCGCGGCCGGACGGCCGCCCGTGACACTGGAGAAAGGCATCGATGGACTCCCGAACCGGTAAGAAGATCCGGCTGGGCCGGCTGCTGTCCCCCGCGACCGGCCGGAGCGTGGTGGTGGCCGCCTCGCACGGCGTGATGAGCGGTCCGCCGGCCGGGCTGCGCACCACCGCCGAGATGCGGTCGGTCTTCGGCGAACTCGACGCCGCCGACGGCGTGATGGTGACGCCCGGCATGCTGCCGCTCCTTGAGGACTTCTACGTCGGCCGGGGCCGGCCCGCGCCGGTCCTGCACCTGGACTGGAAGAACCACGGCAGGCGGATCTACACGCCGGGAGCGGACGGCCGGAGCGAGGGCGTCCTGGCCCAGCTCGCCACGCTGGAGGAGGTGGCCGCCGCGGGGATCGACGCCGTGATGACCTACCTCTACATCGGCCAGCGGGACAGCCGCCTCGAACGCGACGAGATCGAGCGCAACGCCCGCATCGTACGAGACGCGGCGAAGGCGGGGATCGGCGTCATCATCGAGCCGCGCTCCGCCCTGGAGAGCGAGGGCGCGGAGCACCTCTCCACCGATGTGCTCTCGCTGTACTGCCGGATCTCGGCCGACATCGGCGCCGACCTGGTCAAGGTGGTCTGGAACGGATCGGTGGACGACTTCACCCCGGTGGTGGAGGGCTGCCCCGCACCGGTGCTCGTCGCCGGTGGTCCCGGCGGTGACGACGCCCTGTCCACGCTGCGTCTCGCGCACGACTCGATCGCGGCCGGCGCGGCCGGCGTGATGTTCGGCCGCCGGGTGTTCCGCGCGGAGCGTCCCGCGGCGATCCTGGAGGCACTGCGCGACATCGTCCACGAAGGCCGGAGCGTCGAGCAGGCCGCGGCCCGCCTCTGAGCGCACGCGCGGAACCGGACCAGGAAAGGAGAGGTCTGTGCTGCTCATCGTCGGTGAGGCCATCGTGGCCTACCAGCGCGACCTGGGAGCCGGTGGCACAGACACCGGGCAGGCGTTCACCGGCCCGTGGGCCAGCGGTTCTCCGGCGATCGCGGCGTACGTCGCCGCCGGGCTCGGCGTGGACACGCGGTTCGTCGGAGGCGTCGGCGCGGACGAGCGCGGACAGGTGATGAGGCGCGCCTTCGAGCGCACCGGCGTCGGGCTGGAGGGCCTCCGGGTGGTCTCCGGCCTGAGAACCGCCAGCGCGCGCATCACCTATCGCGGCGACGCGCACCGCGAGTTCGACTTCGACGTACGCGGCACGGCCGCCGGCGCCGTACGCGAGGCCGACCTCGGCACGCTGCCGGAGCACGCGGACTGGGTGCACCTGTCCGGCTCGGCCCTGGTCTTCGGCGATCCGCTGGCCTCGACCGCGCTGGCCGCCTTCGACCGGGCGCGGCGCGCCGGGGCGCGTACCTCCGTCGACCCGAACGTACGCCCGGAGGCGCTCGACGAGGGCGCGCGGACGGCGCTCGTCGAGGCCATCGGCCACGCCGACGTCCTGCTGCCGAGCGAGGGGGAGATGGAGGCGCTCGGGCTGGACCCCGGCCGCATCGCCGAATCCGGCACGACGGTGTGCACGACCTACGGGCCCGGCGGCGCCGAAGTGCGCGAGCGGGGGAGCACGACGCGTCTGGACGCCGTTCCGGTGGAGGTCGTGGACGCCGACGGCGCGGGCGACACGTTCGCCGCCGCCTTCATCGCGGCCAGTATCGCCGGTGCGTCCCCGGTGGCCGCGGCCGGTGCGGGCGTACGGGTCGCGGCGCACGTGATCGGCGTCGAGGGACCGATGACCGCCGACCTGGACCCGGGGCTGCTGGACGGACCCGCGCCGGTGCGCCGGTGACCGGCTCGCTGGTGTGCGTGAGCCTCGCGCCGTCGCTGGACCGGTACCTGCGGCTTCCGAGGCTCGCCGTCGGAGCGGTCAACCGTCCGTCCTCGGTGGTCGAACGCGCCGGCGGCAAGGGCCTGAACGTCGCCCGCACGGCCCGCGCCCTGGGCGTACCGGTGCGCTCGCTCGTGCTGGCCGGCGGCGGCACCGGCGAGAGGCTCCGCCGGCTGGCCGAGGCGGAGGGCCTCGCGGTGACCTGGGTGGACGGCGGGGCCGAGACGCGGCAGTGCTCGTGCCTGCTCGACGAGACGACCGGAGAGCTGACCGAGGTCTACGAGCCGGTCCGGCCGGTGTTCGAGCCCATCTGGCCGCGTTTCGTCCGCGCCGCCGAGGACGCGTTCGCGGCGCTGGGCCACGATGACGTCGTGGTCGTCTCCGGCCGGGTGCCCGCGGGCATGCCGGCCGACGCTCTGGGGTTCGTCGTCGGCCGGGCGCGCTCGGCCGGAGCGGAGGTGCTCGTCGACTCCGACGGCCCCCACGTACGCGGCGCGATCGAGGCCGGGCCCGATCTGCTCAAGGTCAACCACGCCGAGGCCGCGCGCGCCGCCGGCCACCGCGAACCGGACCCGTGGGCGGCGGCCGGCGCACTCCGGCGCGCGGGCGCGCGCTCGGTCGTCGTCACGCTCGGCGGGCGGGGAGCGGTCTGCCTGGGCCCGGACGGCGAACGGCTGACGGTGGTCCACGACCCGGTACCCGACCCGCTGCCGGTGGGCAGCGGAGACGCCTTCACGGCGGGATGGGCGGCCGCCCGGCTCGGCGCGTTCGGCCGGGAGCCGGCACGGCACGGGAACATCACCGACCGGCTGCGCCTGGCCACGGCCACCGCCCGCGCCAACACCCGAGTGTTGGAGGCGGGGGACGTGACCGCCGAGGCCGTCGCGGGCGAACTCGGCGAGGTGCGCCTGACCCGATGACGGACCGTCCCCGCGCGTGCGGCCGTGGACGTCCGGGCCGGTGACCCGGACGCCCCGCCTCCCGCCGATGGCCCGAGGCGGAGGCGAGGTCCTACCGGCCCGTCGGGGAGAGCGGGCCGCCGGCGAGCGAGAAGGCGCTGAACTCCGCCAGTCCGGGACTGCCCGCGGCGCGGCTGCAGCCGAACACGCCGACGTCCTGGTTCGCGGCGGCTCGCGGGACCGTGGCCTGGCCCAGCCGCGTCCAGGTGTTCCCGTCGGCGGAGTAGGCGGCGGTGTAGGTGGTGCCGTCGCGGGTCAGCCGCAGCCATACCGGCGACGGGGCGGTCGCCCCGCTCTTGATCGTGTGGTCGATGTAGCCGTTGCCGTCGGCGTCCCAGCCGAACGAGACGCCGTGCCCGGGTGTGCGGTTGAGCTCGACATAGCCGGGGGAGGAGCCGGCCGCGGTCAGGTCGTCGCGCACCATGAGCCCGGCCTTGGCGAAGTCGTCCACCGGTTCCTGGTAGTCGACGCGGACCGTCGCCTGGCCGTGGTCGGTGAACGCGCCGGGCCGGTACACGGTGCCGTACTCGTCGGCGTGGCCGTCCTGCCAGGTGTCGGCGCCGGCGGCGAGGACGCCGAGCCGGTCGCCGGCCTGCATGAAGTGGGCGTCGGTGGAGGCGAAGGTATGCCACGGCGCGGCCGGCGGCGCGGCGAGCAGCTGGAAGGTACGCGGCTGCGCCTCGGTGTCGCCGTCCACGACCGCGCGTACCAGTCCGGGCTGTAGGGCGGCCAGGCCGTCCAGGTGCCCGCGCAGCGTGACGTGCACGGTCGTGGAGCCGCCCGCGGGCACGGTGAACGGCGTGTCGCCGCCGGTCACGGTGAATCCGTCCGGTGGCGTGACGACCAGGCGCCCGTGGGTGCGCCGGTGGCCGGTGTCGTCGATGGTCACGGCCAGCTCGGCGTCGTCACCCGGCTGCAGGACCGGCAGCGGACGGATCCGGATCGGTGCGAACATGACCCGCCACCCCAGCTTCGGCTCCCGCCAGTAGGTCTGCAGGCCCTTGTTGTGGAAGCCGGGCACGGCGACGGGCGTGCTGCCGTCGGGGTCGAGCATGAACTCGGTGGAGGTCCAGTACATCTGGCCGAGGAGATGCGGTCGCCGGTCGAGCAGCCGGTTGTAGCCGTCGATGAGCAGGCCCTGGTAGTACTCGGTGCCCTTGCCGTAGCCGAGGTGTCCCTTGACCGCCTCGGCGCCGTACTCGCTCAGCACCATGGGTTTGCCGCCGTCCATCGCCGCGATCGCGTCCAGCGTGTCGTCGACGTCGTCGATGGCTCCGTAGTACCAGCCGTCGTAGTCGTTGACGCTGATCAGATCGTCGTAGGCGTAGGCCTTGTCGGCCGTGTGCCAGGCGGTGACGTGAGTGAACAGCCTGCTGTCGTCGAGCGCCCTGCCCTGGGCGATGGTCTGCCGGACGTACTGCGCGCCCTGCGTGGAGTCGGTGCCGTTCTCGTTGCCGACGGACCAGGCGATGATGCTCGGATGGCCGCGGTCACGCCGGATCATCCCGGTCAGCTGCGAGGTGCCGAACGCCACCATCTCCGGGCTGGACAGCGCGGTGGCGTCGTACCGCTGGGTGACGTTGACCTCCTCGATGACCAGGAGGCCGAGACGGTCGGCCGCGGCGAGCTCGCCGGGGGTGGTGGGATAGTGCGCCGGCCGGAAGATGCGGAACCCCTTGTCGCGCAGCTGCCGCAGTTCGCGGTAGGCGAGCCCGTCGGGTTGGGCGCGGCCCAGCCCCGGATAGTCGGTGTGCCGGTTGAAGCCGTGCAGGTCCGCCACGGGCCTGCCGTTGAGCAGCACGTCCTGGCCCCGGGTGGTGACGTCGCGGAAGCCGGTGTGTTCGGTGAGCCGGTGCCCGGCGCCGTGGAGCGGTCGCAGGTCGACGGTGTACAGCGTCGGATGGTCGAGGTCCCACAGCCGTGGCCGGTCGAGGTGGAGTGTGATCGGCGTTCCGTCGGCCTGGGGGACGCCGGGCGGCAGCGTCGTGGTGACCTGCCGCGAAGGCAGTGCGACACGGCCGTCCGGGCCCCGTACGGTGACCGTGGCGTCGACGCGTTGAGCGCGGCCGGTCGCGTTGGTCCCGCTGGGCCGCAGGGTCAGCGTGCCGTCCGCGGCCCCCTGCGCGGTGAAGCCGCGCAACGCCGCCGGCGCGGTCCGTTCGAGGTGGACGTCGGCGAGGATGCCGCCCCAGTTCCAGTACAGCTGTGCGTTGACGGCGAACTCCTCGGCCGCCCGGTTGTCGACGATGGCCGCCACCGTGTTCGCCCCGGCGCGCAGGTGGTCGGTGACGTCGAACCGGGCGGGCAGGTACCCGCCGGTGGTCGTGCCCACCGGTTCTCCGTTGACGAACACCCGGCAGGACCAGTAACAGGAGTCGAACACCAGCGTGGTCCGCTCGCCGTTCGCCTTCCGCGGCACGTCGACGGTGCGCCGGTAGACGCCGACCAGGCCGTTGTCGTCGTTCCACCGGGCGCGGACCGCGCCGAACGAGTCGGGCACCAGCACGGTGGTCAGCGCCGGGTCGTCGAATCCGGGCCGTACCGCGGGCGGGCGGTCTCCCTCCAGCGCGCCGTCGGGAAGCTCCGCGGCGGAGGCGAACGCCCAGCCTCCGTCGAGCGACACCGACTCCGGCGCGGCCGCCGGCCGGTGGGTCACCACGGTGATCGTCGTGGTCGCGACGCCCTTCGGCGTGTCCGCCTCGGCCCGCAGGACGTGGCGCCCGGGCGGGAACCAGCCGGCGTCCGTGGCGGTCCGCCAGATCGGCGGCAGGCCCGTACCCTTCGCGTACTGGTCCGTGAGCTCGGCGAACGCGATGTCGTCCATCGAGAGGCGCACGGCCGTGGTGCCGGCCGGCGCGGTCACCTCGACGTCGGTGAGGCCGCTCAGGTCGTGCGGCGTGGGCTGGACGAACCGGAGCTGCCCGGCCGGCCGCGCCGACGCCCGAGGTACGGCGGCCGGCACGGTGAGCAGCGCGGCGATCGACACGAGCGCCCAGCGGCGTGGACGGCGGGTCGGCTTCATGGTTCCCTCCGGGGAATGCGTCGCCGGCCGTTACCGGGCGGGTCCGAGCAGCAGGGCGTTGAACTTCCACCAGTCCTGGCCGGCGGAGAAGACGAGGTCGACCGTGCGTCCCCCGGTGCCGCCGTCGAGCTCCGCGGTGGACCACTGGAACCGGCCCGGCGGCAGGTCGTCCTCCTGGGCGAGGATCCGCTTGCCGTCCACGCTCACCTCGGTGCTCTGCGCGGCGTAGGACTGGTCGCCGACCAGCAGGTAGAGCGTATGCCGGCCCGCGGGGACCTGAAGGCGCAAGGTCGCGGTGTCCGTACTGGGCAGCTCGAGCAGGTCCCGTCGCAGGTCGTCGGGTGCGCCGCGGTCCCGCGCCTGCGGAGCCGCGCCGACCCAGCCGTAGCCCGCCGTCGCGTCCCAGGCCGTGTCCGGCGACAGGCGCCGGTACCCGGGCGCCACGGGGCCGGCCGCGGTGCCCGCGTCCAGGGCCAGCACGGCCTTTCCGGGATCGGGCAGGGTGAGCACGTCCGCGGACGCCTGCTCGTCGCCGGTGACCTTTCCGCCCCGGGCCGACCAGTGGGCCTCGCCGGTGAGCCGGCCGGCCGACACGTCGTCCGGCGCCGTGACCTCCCAGCGTGCGGAGGCGGCGGCCCCCGCGCCCAGCCGCCCGGCCGTGGTCGGCGAGACGGGCCGTACGGTCCAGCCGTCGGGCGCGGTCAGGTCCATCCGGGCATCGACGTCGGGCAGGGTGGCGCGGTTGGTGAAGGTCGCCGTCACCTCCTGGGTCTGTCCCGGCTCGAACGCCGGCCGGTCGACCTGGAGCGAGAGGCTCGGCTTCACGGTCGTCACCGGGCGCGGATCGCCGGCCTCGCGGGCGTTCCCTCCGCTCCGGTACGCGACGGACGCCCGCAGCGCGTACGACGCGGGCGGCTCGGCGCCGACCGACAGGCGGAACCTCGCGGTGGCCGTGCCGCCCGCGGCGACCGTGGACATCGGTGATCCGTCCACCGGGGTCGCCGTCACCCCGGCCGGGGTGTCCAGCCGCATCCGCACGTCATGGACCGGTTTCGCCGTCCCGTTGCGGAACGTCGCGGTGAGGGTCGTGGCGCTGCCCGGGCCCAGCCGGTCCGGTGCGCCGAGCTGCACCGAGGAGGTGTCCGGGTCGGCACCTCCCACCGCGGTGGTGCCGGTCAGGTCGAGGGCGAACGCGCCGCCGGTGCCGATGGGCGGCGTCTTCACGCGGACCACGCCGCCGCGGTCGCCGGAGTCGTAGTACCAGCCGGACCCGGCGGCCCGGTAGGCGGCCTCGCTGGTGTACTCGCGCAACCGGGGCCGGCCGGCGGCACCGCGCAGCAGGACCTGGGCGGGCCGGCTGCCGGTGTGCACGGTGAGCTGGTACGCCCGCGCCGCGGGCCTGCCGGTGTACTCGCCGACGCTGGGCCCGACGTTCACGGTGACCCCGCCGCGTCCCCGCCGGGGCGCGGAGACGCCGACGGTCTGGGTGGCCGCCGCGCCGTTCTGGTACGCGCGGGTCCTCCCGTCGTCCTCGTACAGCGTGAAGCCGCCGTGTCCCTGTGGGTAGATGTCAAGGTCGAGCCGGCCGGTGTCCCGGTCGGCCCAGTCGGTGGTGCCCTCGGGCCACATCGGTATCGCCGCTCCGGCGCGGACGAACAGCGGCAGCCGGTCGAGCGGCGCCGAGTAGCCGTTGACGGTCACCGGTCCCTCGTAGAGGCGGCCGGTCCAGTAGTCGACCCACGTGCCCTTGGGAAGGTAGATCGCGTCCCGGACGCCGGTGTCGGAGTACACCGGCGCGACGAGAAAGTCGGTGCCGGACAGGAACTCGTGCGCCGCCAGATCCGTGAAGGCGTTCGGATCGTCCGGGTACTCCAGCGCGAGCGGCCGGACCATGCCGACGCCCGTCTGGTGCGCCTCGTGGGCATAGGTGTAGAAGTACGGCAGCAGCCGCTCTCGCAGCTGGATGTACCGCTTGTCGATGGAGGTGTACGGCTCGCCGTAGCGCCACGGCTGCTTGTCCGAGGACGCCCACCCGTCCATGGTCATCACCGCGGGCAGGAAACTCTTCCACTCCAGGTCCCGCACGTACGTCTTGGGGCTGCCGCCGAAGATGCCGTCGACGTCTCCGGTGTTGTAGGCGATGCCGGACATCGTCGACCCGGCGTACGTGGGGATCTGCCAGCGGATGTAGTCCCAGCCGCCGGACTGGTCGCCCGACCACAGCACCGACGTGCGCTGGGAGCCCGCCCAGCTCACCGGCTGCCAGACGAACCCCCGGGCGTCGCTGTTCGACTCGATGCCCTCCAGCGCGGTCTGGCCGCCGTCGAGTGCGAACCGGTAACCGGGCCCGGCCCAGCCGACGTCCAGCTTGCGCACCCGTACGCCGGCCTTCACCTCCTCGGCCTGGTTGGGCAGGCCGGTGGAGGTCCACAGCCCCAGCTCCAGGTTCCGAGCCCGTAGCCGGTCGCCGGTCTCGGCCAGGTCCTCATACCCACAGCCGTAGCCGTCGTTGACGAGCATCCAGCCCAGCGGGATGTCCCGCGAGACGTACCCGTCGGCGACGTCGATCGCATCCAGGGTGTGCCGCTCCCCACGGTTGGCGTTGTGCAGGTAGCAGTCCGAGTCGCCCATCTCCAGCCCGTACATCGGCGGCATGAACGGCCGTCCGACCAGCGCCGTGTAGTCGCCGATCACCTGTTTCGGCGTGCCGATGAAGTAGTAGCCGTCGAAGCGGCGCTCGGACTCGGTGGTGCGCACCGGGTCGGTGAAGGCGTACTGCCCGGGGGCGAAGGTGTTCCGGAACACCCCGTACCCGGCGGTGGACAGGTAGAACGGCTGGGAGTTCGGGTGCCCGCCCTCGTCCCAGTCGAAGTCGTTCGCCACCTGGATCGTCCGGCCGGTGTGCACGAAGCCGCCGTTCTGCTCCCCGCCGCCGAAGAACTGCTCACCGGGCCGGGTGGACAGCGTCTGCGTCGTCGCGGTGTCCGACCACGACAGCGGCGCCGTCTCGGCGAACACCGGTGTCCCGTCGGGACGCCGGGCCGCGAACAGCATGGGGTCCCTGCCCACCGTGAGGACCACCGCGCCGGTGGCCAACCGGACGCCCGAGCCCGTCCGGCTCACGCGCGGGTTCACCCCCGGGTAGTCGTGCTTGACCACCATGTCGGCGGCGTTCGGGTTCGCCGGATCGTCGTTCGGGTCGGTGAAGTGCCCGTCCGGTGCGGCCCAGATCCGGAACACGTCATCGGCATAGAAGATCACTCGCACCTTCGCCTCGCCCGAGGTGAAGGTCACCGTGTTCCCGTCCACGGTGAAGCCGGTCATCCGGCCGAGCGCGCCGCCGGCCGCGGAGGCCGTGCGCACCTCCGGAGCGGAGAGACCGAGGACCAGGAGGAGGGCGGTGAACAGCGTGATCATCCGTCGGCACGTCCGTGTCATTACCAGCCTCCAGCCGCCCAGACATCGGATGTATTTCGACGATCATGCGCAAATTAGATCGGAACACCGGCAGAGTCAACACAAATGCGCAGAACCGGCCACCGCGCCCCCGCTCACCGTAGGAATCCTCCGAACGGCCGCAGAATCTTGGGCCCTGACGGTTGACGGTCACGATGGTGCGTGCTCAAATTCCCTCGAAACAGCCACCATTCGCGCATAAACGCGCAGCAGGCGGGAGCACTTGTGACAACGTCTTCGAGCCGCCGACGCCGATGGTGGCGTAAGAGGTCCGATCTGTTGGTCGCGCTGGTGACATCGGCCGGGCTGATGGGCGTCCCGGCCGCGGCGGGCGCCGATGCGGCGTCCCCGGCCCCGGCGGTCGTCCCGGCGCTGCGATCCTGGAACGGCGGCGCGGGCACGTTCTCTCTCCGCCCGGGTTCACGCGTCGTGGTCGACGCCGCGCACGCCGCCGACCTGCGGGACGACGCCCGGACCTTCGCGGCCGACCTGGCCGCGGCCGGTGCCGAACGGCTTCCCGTGGTCACCGGCCACCGCCCGGGCCACGGCGACGTCTTCCTCACCGAGCACGCCGGAGACTCCGCGGAGGCGTACGAACTGACGGTCGGCACCGGCGATGTGACGATCAGCGGTGGCGGTGCGGCGGGCGTCTTCTACGGCGAGCAGAGCGTCGAACAGATCCTCAAGTCCGCCGAGGACCACGCCACGCTCCCCGCCGGGTCCGCCCGCGAGCGGCCGGCCCAGCCCGAGCGCGGCCTCATGATCGACACCGCGCGTGAGTACTGGCCCGTCGCCACGCTGTTGAACACCATCCGGCAGATGGCCTGGATGAAGCTGAACACCTTCCACTGGCACGTCACCGACAGCGAGGCGTTCCGGCTCCGGCTCCCCGGCTACGCGGGTCTGGCCGCCGCCCGGTCCTACACCCCGGAGGACGTGCGGAAGATCGAGGCGTACGCCCGCCGATACCACGTCGCCGTCGTCCCCGAGATGGACATTCCGGGACACGCCACCTCGCTCACCGCCTACCGCCCGTCCCTGCGGTGGGACTGCGCGTCGATGAACCAGATCATCCACGCCGGCCGGATCGACCCCGGCTTCACCGTGGACATCACCAAGCAGGCCAACGTGGCCTGGCTGGACGGTCTGACCGAGGCGTTCCTGTCCGTGTTCGACGCGCCGGTCGTGCACCTGGGCGGCGACGAGACGCCGGACGCCGACCTGCAGAGCCAGTGCCCCGAACTCGCCGCCTACGCCAAGAGCCGGGGCTATGCGAAGACCGAGGACGTCTTCCTGGCTTATGAGAACCACCTCGACGACCTGGTGCGTCGCCACGGCCGGACCATGGAGATCTGGGGCTGGTGGCCGCAGACCGGCGGCGGCGCCTCGGTGACGGTCGACAAGGACGTACGGATCCAGGCCTGGCTCGGCGACGAGGCCACGTTCCTCGCGCAGGGCTACCAGGTGCTGGTCAGCAACGAGCACTCCCGGTTGTACGTGGTCCCCAAGGACCCGCCGGGAACCGGCAACGGCAACTACATACCGGATGACGCGGCGCTGTACGGCTCGTACGCGCCCCCATCCTCGCCGCAGGTCGAGGGGATGCAGATGGCGGAGTGGGGCGACAACGCGTACGCCATGCCCGCGGCCTACTTCGCCCACTACCTGAGGCGCCCGATGCAGATCCTGGCCTCGAGCGCCTGGAACGGGCCGCGGGACGGCGGCCACCTCGACTACGAGCTGACCGCCGACCGGGTCGGCAGCGCTCCCGGGGTTCCCGAGACCGGCGACCCTGACGCGACCGTGGTGCACGGCACGCCGTACGGTGCCGACGGCGCGGCGGCCGCGTTCGACGGGGACCCGGCCACGGCCTTCACCGGCCAGACCGCCGGCATCGACCTCGGGGCCGGACGCGACACCTCGGTCAGCGAGGTACGCCTGCTGCCCAGGAGCAACCGGACCGCGGATCTGTCCGGCCTGGTCGGCGGCCGGATCCAGGGCTGTGTCACCGGCCCGGACACCGGCTGCCGCGATCTGGCGCGGGTGCGGTGGACGCCCACGATGGACTGGCTGACCCTGCCGGTGGACGACGGTTCCGGGTACCGGTGGCTGCGTTACGCCGGTCCGCCCGGCTCCACGGGCGCCGTCGCCGAGATCCAGTTCCTCGCCCCGCGGGCGGGCGCGCTCCGGGTACGGGTGCGGGCGCCGGCACGGCTGTCCCCGGACCGTCCCACGACCGCCACGGTGACGCTCACGAACGACTCGGACCGTACGGTCGACCGCGTGTCGCTGCGGGTCACCGCCGACGGGCAGGCCGACCAGGGGCGGCTGGACGGGCGACCGCGCGCGGTGCCCGGCCGCATCGGCCCGGGACGGACCGTCGCGGTTCCCGTGACGCTGCCCACCGGGCACGCGGCGGCGGGCGACTACCGCGTCAGCGCGGACGTCGCCTACCGGCGGGGGGCGGGAACCGCCGGGCGGTTCACCGCACGCGCCACCGCCGTGGGGACGGTGCCGTTCACCACCCTGGCTCAGGCGTTCGACAACATCGGCACGACCGACGACGCGAACCCGCAGCGCGGCAGCGTGGACGGTGCGATGAGCAGTTTCTCCCGGCAGGATCTCGCGTCCGCCGGTGCCGTGGCCGGCCGGACCCTCACCGCGGGCGGCTTCCGCTACACCTGGCCGGACACCGCTGCGGGAGAGCCCGACAACGCCGTGGCCCACGGCCAGGTCATCCCGGTGAGCGGACGGCCCGCGCGGATCGGCGTGCTGGCCACCGCCACGTACGCGCCGCCCGGCGGGCTGACCGGCACCGGTACGGTCACCTACACCGACGGCACGACCACGCCCTACACGATCACCGTGCCCGACTGGAGCGCGGACGCCCCGGCCGGAGTCGTCCTCGCCGTACACGGCACGAAGGTGAACGGGTTCGCACGCGCGCAGGCCGGCCGTACGGCGAATGTCTTCTCCTTCGCCGTCCCGGTCGCCGCCGGTAAGCGACCGGTCTCCATCACCCTGCCCGCCGGCCCCGCGTGGGCGGCGGGGAAGACGCCCGCCATCCACGTCTTCGCCCTCAGCACGCGGAGTGGCTGACAGGCACCCCGGCTCCGGACCCCGAGCCGGCTCCCGCCGCCCGTTCCGGAAGGAACGGCCCTACCGCCGACGACCGTACGGCCCGATGGGACCTCATCATGAAGACAGGCAGGAGAATCCTCGCGGTGGCGGGCATGCTGCTCGCGGCCGGAGCCGTCGCGCGGCCCGCGACCGCCGAGCCCGGCCCGAAGCTCTACCATGCCGCGCCCCGGGGCAGCGGTGAGGCCTGCGCCCCGGCGCGCCCCTGCTCCCTGGCCACCGCCCAGCGGAAGGTCCGCCAGGTGCTCGCCGAGGGCATGGGCCGGGACATCGAGGTACGCCTGGCGGGCGGCACCTACACCCTGGACACGCCGCTCACCCTCGGCGCGGCCGACTCCGGCGAGGGCGGTCACACGGTGACGTGGACGGCCGAGCCCGGCGCCCGGCCCGTGCTCTCCGGCGCCGAAGCCATCACCGGCTGGCGTGCCTCCGCCCACGGCCGCTGGACCGCCGAGGTCCCCGACGGCGTCACCCCGCGTCAGCTCTTCGTCGGCGGCGTACGCGCGGTGCGTGCCCGCGGCGAGGCCTGCGCCGCCGCGGTGTGCCACACCACCAAGAACGGGATGACCGGCGCCACCGCCACCGGCATCGCCGCCTGGGCGAGACCGGCCGCCGCGGAGGCCGTCATCCGGGTCCGGTGGCGCAACTACCACTGCCGGATCGCCGGGGTGGCGGGCGATCTGCTGACGTTCGCCCAGCCCTGCTGGGCCAACTCCTCGAGCGGCACCGGCCGCACCGGACCGGCCTGGGACACCACGGCCGTGGACTCCAGCCGTTACACGGGCGTCTCCTACTTCGAGAACGCCGTCGAACTCCTCGACCGGCCGGGGGAGTTCGCCTGGGATCCGGACGCGCGCACCGTCACCTACCTGCCGCGTCCCGGCCAGGACATGCGCCGCGCCGCCGCCGTCACGCCGAGCGCCGAGCACCTGGTCGTGCTCGACGCCGCGCATGACGTCCGGCTGTCCGGGCTGACCTTCTCCTACGCCGCCTACCACCAGCCGGACACCGACGAGGGCTACGCGGGTACGCAGGCGGGCCTCACGCTCACCGGAGCCACCGGCCCGGTGGACCACGCGGGCCGCTACTACACCAAGCCGGCCGCCGCCGTCACCGTGCGCGGAGGCCGTGACGTCGCGGTGGACCACGCGGTGTTCACCCGGCTCGGTGGCGCCGGGCTGATCTTCGAGTCCGGCACCAAGGACTCGGCCGTCACCCACTCCACCTTCACCGACCTGTCCTCCGGCGCCGTCTACGCGGGCGACACCGACCCGAGCCCGCCGGCCGCGCTGGCGGGCGAGCACAACACCGTCGCGTACAACACGATCAGCCGCGTCGGCGTCGAGTACACCGACGCGGTGGGCATCTGGGCCGGCTACGAGGCGGGGCTGACGGTCGACCACAACTCCCTCGACCACCTGCCGTACTCCGGCATCTCGGTCGGCTGGGGCTGGAACCAGCCCGAGGCGCAGAAGTCCGTGCTGCGTGACAACAAGGTCACCAATAACCGGATCACCGACGCGATGCTCGTGGAGTACGGCCAGCACGACGGCAGCGCGATCTACACCCAGGGCGCCCAGCCCGCCACCGTGATCAGCGGCAACTACGTCGACCGCTCCGCGTACGGCAACACCGAACGCGACGGCAACGGCGTGTACCTCGACGAGCAGTCCTCCTACATCCTCGTCGAGCACAACGTCATCACCCGGGTCGGCTACAAGTGGGTGTCCAACTGGGCCGGGTACGGCATTGAGAACACCGTCCGCGGCAACTGGACCGACACCGGCGCTCCGCCCCTGTCCGGCCGGGGCTCCACCATGGTGGACAACCACACCGGGCTCGACCTCCTCCCCGCCGAGGCCCTCGGGGTCGCCGCGGCGGCCGGCGCCCATCCCGGCCACGAGCCGGTCGAACGGCTGCGCCCCGACTTCGCCCGGCCCGGCACCGCCACCCAGTCCTCCACGAGCGGCACGGCCGCCGCCGCACTCGGGAACGACGGCGACACGACCACCGACGCGCGCACCCTCGCCGAGCCGGGGGCCTGGTGGCAGGTCGACCTGGGCTCCTCCCGGCGCATCGGGCAGGTGGAGATCTGGAACGACGCCTCCATGAGCACGGCCGACTTCGACGTCCAGATCTCCGGCAGCGCCGACTTCGCCGACGCCACCACCGTTCACGTCACCGGCAGGGCACGGCGCCCGACTCTTGTCGACACGGACGCCGAGGGCCGCTACGTACGGATCACGCTGCCCGGCACCGGACGCGTCGGCCTGGCGGAGGTCTCCGTGCATCGGTAGCGCCCGGAGGGTGTTCGGCGGCCTTCCCGTACGCTCAGGACGCCGCCGGGAACACGACCGGGACGCTGTTGATGCCGATGACGCCCGTCGGCCAGACGACCTGGGGCCGGGCGCCGGGGGCCAGCCGGTACTCGGGGATCCGCCGGTGCCACTCCTCCAGGACGACCCGCAGCTGGGTGCGGGCCAGGTGGACGCCGACGCACCGGTGCGGGCCGCTTCCCCAGGTGAGGTTGTTGTACTCGCGGCTCGGGTCGAAGGCGTCCGGGTCGTCCAGTTCCTCGGGGTCCCGGTTGGCGGCGCCGACGGCCACCCCCACGGTGGCGCCCGCGGGGATGTGCACGCCCTCCAGGACGACGTCCTTGGTCGCCACCCGGGGGACGACGGCGTTGGCCGGGTCGATCCGCAGCATCTCCTCGACCGCCACCGGGATCGCGGAGGGGTCCTCGGCGAGCCGGCGGCGCAGCTCCGGACGCGCGGCCAGCTTGGCGAACATCAGGCTCAGCGCGTTCGTCACCGACTCGGTGCCGGCCAGGACGAAGAGGAAGCAGAGGCCGATGGCCTCCTCATCGGTGAACGGTTCGTCCGCCGAGTCGCTCTCGAACAGGTCGCGCAAGAGGCCGCCGGCCCGGCCGGCCCGGCACTCCGCGACGTGCGCGGCGACGTAGGCGTACAGCCCGCCCGCCGACCGCATCACCTCGGGCGGCGCCTCTCCGGATCCGGACAGGTCGGCCATCTGGATGATGACCTCACGCCAGGCGATGAGGCGGTCGAGGTCGTGCTCGGGCATGCCGAAGAGGGCGAGGAACACCGCGGCCGGGATCGGCCGCGCGAGCTCGGCGACCACGTCGCAGGAACCGCGCCCGGTCACGGTGTCGATGATGGCGACCACCTTGTCCCGCACCGCCTGTTCCATGGCCGCGGCCGCCCGCGGGGTGAAGAACGGCTGGAGCAGGCGCCGGTAGCGGGTGTGGTGGGGCGGGTCGAAGGCGATGGGCACCAGCGGGACGGGACTTCCGAGCGTGTCGAACGCCTTCTGGGACGAGAAGGTCTCGGGATTCTTGAACACGTGTTCAGCCAGCTCACGCGTTGTGACGAGATAACCGGTGTCGGACCGCACCACGGGTCCGGCCGCGCGCAGGATCGCATAGCCCTCGCCTCGGTCGTCGGCCATCGGCAGCCGGTCCATTCGGATCAGCCCCTCGTCTGTCAGCTCTGCAGCCATGACCATCCCGCCTTGTGGGGTTTCGCGCCCTTGGACGCGCGGAATGTTATGGCTTGTCTTGATCACCGGGAAAGCACCGAAAGGTCGCGTCGGCGCGTCGCCCGTGTCCGTTCCGGCTCACCGGACCGGCCGGTGAGCCGGACGCCGACGGCCTACCGCAGTGGTCCGGTTCGCGGGTGCACCCGGCAGTTCGTGTGCAGGTACCGAGCGGTCCCGTCCGCTGCCACCGCGCCCGGCCGGCCCCCCGACCGGGTGGCCGCCGCCCTGGAGATCCGGCGGCGGCCGGCCATCGCCGATCCGCTGGTCCTGCGAGCCGTCGCGGACCGGACGTACACCCTGACCGCGAGGCCGGACCGGCTGAGCCCGGCGCAACGCCCGGCACTCGATCGTCCCGGCTGAAGGCCGGTGCGGTCGTCTCAGGCATGGCCGCCCGGCTGCGGACCGGACACTCCGGCGGGAGACGGGACGCCCGCGACCGGCGCCGCGCGGTGGCCGAGCGTGGCGGTGGCCTGCTCGGCGTGGAAGTCGTTCTCCCACTTGCCGACGACGATGGCCGCCACCGCGTTGCCCAGCACGTTGATGAACACGCGGCCCTCGTTGAGGATGCGGTCGATGCCGACGATGAGCGCGAGCGCGGCGAGCGGCACGTGCCCGAAGGCGGTGATGCTGCTCGCCAGCACGACGAACGCGCCGCCGGCGACGCCCGCGGTTCCCTTGCTGGTCAGCATCATGATGCCGACCATGACGAGTTGCTGCTGCCAGGACAGGTGCACGTCGACGGCCTCCGCCACGAACAGCGAGCCCATCGTGAGGTACACGGCCGAGCCGTCCAGGTTGAAGGAGAATCCCGCCGGGATCGTGATGCCGACGACCGTACGGCCGACGCCGAGGCGCTCGAGCTTGGCGACCACCTGCGGCAGCACGGACTCGCTCGAACAGGTGCTCAGCACGATCAGCAGCTCGTCCTTCAGGTAGCGCATCAGCGGGAGGAGGCGCAGCCTGCAGGCCCGCATGATCCCGCCGAGGACCACGACGATGTACAGGACGCACGTCCCGGCGAACACGAGGATCAGGTAGCCGAGCTGCTTCAGGCTGGACACCCCGTACGTGCTGACGACGGCGGCGAGGGCGCCGAACGTGCCGAACGGCGCGGTCCTCATGATCCACGACACGATGCGGAAGACGACGTCGGACAGGCTCTGGATGCCCCGGGCGAGCGGCTCGACGCGCGCGCCGCCGAGGTTCAGGGCGAAGCCGAAGACGATCGAGATGAACAGCGTCGCGACGATGTTGTCGCTGGTGAATGCGCTGAACATCGTGTCCGGGATGATGGAGGACACGAAGGCGGTGAAACTGGTGGCGTCGGAGGAGGTCTTCGGCACGGCGCCGGCGTCCAGGCTGTGCGGGTCGATGTGCATTCCGGCGCCCAGCCGGAACACATTGGCCACCACGAGCCCGATCAGCATGGAGACGAGCGAGAAGGCGACGAAGTAGCCGATCGCCTTGACGCCGATCCGCCCGACGCGCCGCACGTTGTCCATGGCGGCGATGCCCGTGGTGACGACGCAGAAGATGACCGGTGCGACGATCATTTTGACGAGTGCGATGAACCAGTCGCTGAGCGGCTGCATCGCGCTGCCGAAGCCCGGGAACAGCAGGCCCACCGCGATGCCGAGGATCGCGGCGATGATCACCTGCACCCACAGTTCCCGGAGAAGGCGGAGTCCGGGCCGTGTCCGCTGCTGGTCGGTGGTTGATCGTGACATGCGGTCTCCTTGGACGCCGTCCTCGGGTGGGTGAAGATGTCCATCGCCGCGTGCGCCGTCCGTCGGGCCGGGATGACCGGTCACGCGGCTGCACTCCGCGCCGTGTGCCCGGTCAGTCGTGCAGGTCGCGAAGGACGCGGTAGAACGCGGCCTTGGCCTCGAAGCCGATTCCCGGGATCTCGGTGAGGCCGACCCGGCTGTTCTCGACGACGGCGCCGTCGGCGAAGCCGCCCGTCGGGTGGAACTCGCCCGGATAGGACTCGTTGCCCCCGAGCTTGAGCGCGGCGGCGATGTGCAGCGAGAACTGGTGTCCGCCGTGCGGGATGCAGCGGCGCGAGGACCATCCGTGCCGCTTCAGCATGTCCTGGATGCGCAGGTACTCGACCAGCCCGTAGCTGAGCGCGGGGTCGATCTGGACGGTGTCGCGGTCGGGGCGCATACCGGCGTACCGGATGAGGTTGCGGGCGTCCGGCAGTGAGAACAGGTTCTCGCCGGTGGCCATCGGGCCCGCGTAGTGCTCGGACAGCGTGGCGTGCAGGCCGAAGTCCAGCGGGTCGCCGGGCTCCTCGTACCAGAACAGGCCGTACGGTTCGATCGCCTCGCCGTACTCCAGGGCGGTCCGCAGGTCGAAGCGGCCGTTGACGTCGACGGCCAGACGCGAGCCGTCGCCGCCCAGCACGGAGAGGGCGGCCTCGATGCGTTCGAGGTCCTCCTTGAGCGGCGCGCCCCCGATCTTCATCTTCACCACGTCATAGCCCAGGTCGATGAAGCGTTTCATCTCGTCCTGCAGGTCCCGCAGGGTCTTGCCGGGGGCGTAGTAGCCGCCGGCGCCGTAGACGAAGACCGACGTGTCGGGGTCGCCGTCGCCGTGGCGGTCGGACAGGAACCGGTACAGCGGCTGCTCCGCGATCTTGGCGGCCAGGTCGAAGAGCGCCATGTCGACGACACCCACCGCGACCGAGCGCTCCCCGTGCCCGCCCGGCTTCTCGTTGCGCATCATCACGTCCCAGGCCTTGGCCGGGTCGATGTTGGTGCCGTCATCGGTGAGCAGGGACGAGGGCGGGGCCGCGAGCAGCCGGGGAATGACGCGGCGCCGGAGGATCTCACCCGCGCTGTACCGCCCGTTGGAGTTGAAGCCGTAACCCACCACCGGCCTTCCGTCGCGGATCACGTCGCTGACCACGGCCACGATGGAACAGTCCATGGCGCTGAAGTCGATCCACGCGTTGCGGATCGACGAGCTGATCGGGACGACGCCCTCGTGGATGGAAACGATCTTCAAGCCCTAACTCCTCACAACTTATAAGATATGGCGGGATGCTAGGCTGCTGTGTGGCGCGATGGCAAGACCGGGGTGCGATTCGAAGGCTGGTGGGGATGGGCGGGGCCAACGTCTTCCTGAGCAAGAGCGACGCCGCGTACGCCGAGATCCGCGAGCGGATCCTCTCCGGTGAGCTACCGCCGGGCTCGGTGCTCGCGCAGTACGACCTGGCCGAGTCGCTGCACATGAGCATCACCCCGCTGCGCGAGGCGCTCCGCCGGCTCAAGGGCGAGGGCCTGGTCGAGCTGGACGTGCACCGCGACGCACGGGTGGCGCCGCTGCACGCCAAGGAGGCCCGTGAGCTGCTGGAGATCCGGCTCTCGCTCGATCCCACGGGCGCGGAGCTCGCGGCGAGGCGCCGTACGCGGGCGGACCTCGAGGCGATGCGCGGCGCCGTCGGCCGCCTCCTCCCGGTCACGCGCGAATGGGGAGAAGAGGCCCTGGTCGCACACCGGGAGTTCCACCGCGCCGTGTACGTCGCGTCGCACAACGAGCGGCTGATCGAGCTCCTAGACGGGATCTGGGACAAGTCCGACCGCTACCGGCGGATGGGCCTGCAGCTCCCGCCGGGCGAGGAGCCCCGGATGCGCGATCATCGGGAACACCACACGATGGTGGAGATGATCGGTGACGGCGACGCGGACGGTGTCGCGGCGCTGATGCGGGACCACATCCGTCTGAGCCTGACGGCGGCGGCGATCCAGGCGCTGGAAGAACCCCGGGAGAGCGCGAGGGCCTGACCGCCGTGGTCGGCACGACGGCCGCTCGGAGGAGGGCGTTCGGGTGAGTACCCACAGGGACCAGGACCGGCCGCTCGCGGGGCTGCGCGTGGTCGAGTGCGCGACCTTCGTCGCGGGCCCGTCCGGCGGCATGGCGCTGGCCCAGCTGGGCGCGGACGTCATCCGCGTCGATCCGATCGGCGGCGGGCCCGACCACCGGCGCTGGCCGGTCGCCCCGGCGGGCGGGAGCCTGTACTGGAACGGCCTCAACAAGGGCAAGCGCTCGGTGACCGTCGACCTGTCCGCGCCCGAGGGCCGGGAGCTGGTCACCGCGTTGATCACCGCGCCCGGCCCGCAGGCCGGGATCCTCCTGGAGAACACCGGGCGCGCGTGGCTGTCCCACGAGACGCTCGCGAAGAGGCGTCCCGACCTGATCCACCTGCGCGTCCAGGGCCACGCCGACGGGCGGCCGGCGGTCGACTACACGGTCAACGCCGCGACCGGGGTTCCCGGCGTGACCGGTCCGGAGACGACCGCGGTACCGGTCAACCACGTCCTGCCGGCCTGGGACCTGCTGACCGGCATGACGGCGACCACCGGGCTGCTGGCGGCCCTGCACCGGCGGCAGCGGACCGGACGCGGCGGCCTCATCGAGCTCGCGCTCGCCGACGTGGCGCTGGCGAGCGTCGCCAACCTGGGCTGGCTGGCCGAGGCCCAGACGACCGGCCGTGACCGTGCCAAGCAGGGCAACCACCTCTACGGTTCCTTCGGGGTCGACTTCCCGACCCGCGACGGGAGACGTGTCATGGTCGTGGCGCTGACCGCGTCGCAGTGGCGCTCCCTGTGCCGGGTCACCGGCACCGAGAAGGTGTTCGCGGCGATGGAGGAGGCGCTGCGGGCCGACTTCTCCCAGGACGCCGACCGATACCGCTGGCGCAAGGTGATCGAGCCCATCCTGCGCCCCTGGTTCGAGGACCGGACGGCCGAAGAGGCGGGCCGCGAGCTCGGTGCCGCACGCGTACTGTGGGGCCCGTACCGGACCTTCACCGAAGTCGTCGAACGGGAGCGGGAGAACCCTCTGATCGCGGACGTGGAGCAGCCGGGAGCCGGAGCGGTCGCCTCGGCCGGCAGCCCGCTGCGCTGGTCCGGCGCCGGCCCGGTTCCCCCGGTCGCCGCGCCACGCCTGGGCGCGCACACCCACGAGGTGCTCTCCGATGTGCTCGGTCTCACGCAGGCGGACCTCTCCCGCCTGTCGCGGGCGGGCGTGATCCGCGGAGCGTCCCCCGACCGTTGATCGCCGCGGAGCGAGGTAGGAGAACGCGATGGCACGACTCGCCCAGACCGCCGGGCTCACCGATCTCCAGCAGGAGATCCTGCACACCGTACGCGACTTCGTCGCCAAGGAGATCATCCCCAACGTCCGGGAACTCGAGCGTTCCGACACCTATCCCCAGGACATCGTCGACGGGATGCGGCGCCTCGGGTTGTTCGGCCTGATGATCCCGGAGGAGTACGGCGGGCTGGGCGAGTCGCTGCTGACGTACGCGCTCGTCGTCGAGGAGATCGCGCGGGGCTGGATGAGCGTCTCCGGCGTGATCAACACCCACTTCATCGTCGCCTACATGCTCGGGCGGTACGGCACGGACGAGCAGAAGCGGCACTACCTGCCGAAGATGGCGGAAGGGGCCGTTCGCGGGGCGTTCTCGATGTCCGAACCGGACCTCGGCTCCGACGTCGCGGCGATCAGGACGCATGCCCGGCGGGACGGTGACGAGTACGTCATCGACGGCACGAAGATGTGGCTGACCAACGGGGGAAGTGCGAACCTCATCGCCCTGCTGGCCCGTACGGACGAGGGCGCGCCGCGGTCGCACGACAATCTGACCGCCTTCCTGATCGAGAAGCCGGAGGGCTTCGGCGAGGTCCGGCCCGGCCTCACCATCCCGGGCAAGATCGAGAAGATGGGCTACAAGGGCGTCGACACCACGGAGGCCGTCTTCTCCGGTCTCCGTGTCGGGGCGGACGCGGTCCTCGGCGCCGAGCCCGGCGCCGGCTTCCGCCAGATGATGGACGGCATCGAGGTCGGCCGGGTGAACGTCGCGGCGCGCGCCTGCGGCATCGCCGTCCGGGCGTTCGAACTTGCCGTGGCGTACGCCCAGGAGCGCCGTGCGTTCGGGCGCGCCATCGCCGGCCATCAGGCGATCGCCTTCAAGCTCGCGGAGATGGCCACCAAGGTGGAGGCCGCTCACCTGATGATGGTGAACGCGGCACGGCTGAAGGATTCCGGGAAGCGCAACGACGTCGAGGCCGGAATGGCGAAGCTGCTCGCCTCCGAGTACTGCATGGAGGTCACGCAGGACGCCTTCCGGATCCACGGCGGCTACGGCTACTCGAAGGAGTATGAGATCGAGCGCCTGATGCGCGAGGCACCGTTCCTGCTGATCGGCGAGGGCACCAGCGAGATCCAGAAGACCATCATCAGCCGCGGCCTGCTCCGCGAGTACGGGACCTGAACGCCCGCGTCGCCGGGCGGATCGGCCGGCGACGCGATCGGCTCACCCGTCCTGGTGCCCGAACGCGCCGGCCTTCCAGAGGGCGCGGACATGGTCGATCACGGGAGGGCCGACGGCGCGCAAGGCCGTGAGGTCGTTCTCGGCGACCGCGTTGGTCACCATCGTGCTGGTCGCCGTGACGATCATCTGACACGTGAACCGGCCCGACTCGGCGGTGACGCCCATCAGGTTGGCGAGGAGCGTGGCGATCGCGGCCTGCTGCCGGCTCCGGCGCCGGATGGCGGCGGGCCCGGCCGCGTACACCTCGATCAGGAACAGCCGGGTGTAGGGCAGCTCGGTGGCGAGCGCTTCGAGGTAGGCGGTGAACACCCGCTCGAACCGCTCCAGCGGATCGCTCGCCGCCTCGGGCGCGAGCACGCCGTGCTCGTCGGCGCCGACCGTCTCCATCAGCCGCCGCGTCAGTATGTCGGACGCGAAGTCGAAGGCGGTCATGAAGCAGTCGAGCTTGGAGTCGAACACCTGGTAGAAGGTCTGCCGCGACACCCCTGACCGGGCGAGCACGTCGGCGACCGAGGTGGCCACGTAGCCCTTCTCCGCCATCACCTCGGCCATGGCCGCGCACAGCCGTGCGCGCTGGACGCGCTCCAGTTCGTCACGTGAGAGCGCGTGCCGCCCCCGGGGCAGCCGACGCGGCAACGACTCCGACACGGGTTTCACCCTAGTGCGCCATCGGCCCTGGAAGTGTCAGGGGTGCGGCGTCCGGGCGCGCCGGGTCATCTGCCCCGTCTCGTGCGCACGCTGTCAACCGCCGGGCACGCCTGTGACGCCGGTGACGGTCGGTGATCGATCCGTGTCCACAGAGTGAGATATATCGGCTGACCTGGGAATATGTGGCGATCAGCGGGAAGTTGCCTGACTCAGGACACTCGGGGGAGGCCATGAGCGAACAGAACGAGGAAACCGGAAAGCACACCCTGGTCGCGGGGCCGACGAAGGAGGTTCCGTGACCGAGTACGCGGTGCAGCGCGCACGGGAGATGTTCCAGGCCCGGCAGGCGGGACAGAGCCGGCGCGCGGATTCTCGGCGGCTCTCCGCCCCCGAGGCGGAGGCCGAGCCCGACGGTGACCCCGGTGACCTCATCGGCGCTCTGCAACTCATCCACTCGCGGCTGCGCCGGCTCGACGGCTGGCTCCGCGCCGAGCACCGCCTCAACCTCACCGAGATGCACGTTCTGTCGGTGATCCCGACGGTCCCTCCGGCGCGGCGGACGCGCGGAGACGCGGCGGCGCGGCTGGCCCGGGCCGTCGAGATCTCGCCCAGCGGGCTGACCCGCCTGGTCGACCGCCTGGTGACGCGCGGCCTGGTGTCGCGCGTCGAGGACTCCTGGGACCGGCGCGTCACGCACCTCGTGCTCACCGAGCGGGGCCGTGCCGTACGCGACGTCGTGCTTCCGCGGGCCGTCGAGCACATCCGGGACGGCTGCGGCGACGAGGGGATGCCGATCGAGCGGCTGCGGTGGGTGACCGCGGTGCCCGAGGCGCCGCGACGCCCCTGAGGGCCGCTTCCGATCGTTGCGCGGTCAAGCGTTCCGAAGAATCCGCCGCTCACCGTCCTTGAGACGGATATCGGCGACCAAGACCAATCAGGGCGGGCCCGACAATGGGGTAGGGCCCGCTCGCTCAGCGCCGCCCGGTGTTGACCGCACCGGCCGCGGCGGCGTAATCGACCGGTCCCGGGCCAAAGGGGATGGACTCGGGACCGGTCGAGGCCTTTCAACGAGCCGATGAGCCGGATCGCGGATCGGACGGGGCCGGTGTGCGGCGCCTCCCATCGGCACCGCCGGAAAGAACGTCACTGGAAGATCAGATGCGTGGGCCGAGGAAGGTGCCACCGGTGGCGTCGATCACGTCGCCGGTGATCCAGCGGGCGTCGTCGGAGGCGAGGAAGGCCACGACGTCGGCGATGTCGGACGGCCGGCCGATGCGGTTCAGGGCGGAGGCGGTGGCCGTGAGGGCCTCTGTCTCCGGGCTGGAGTGGATCCAGGCGTTGGCATCGGTGTCGGTGACGCCGGGTGCCACGGTGTTGACGGTGATGCCCCGGGTGCCGATCGTGTGGGCCAGTGTCCTGCCGAGCACGTTGATGGCGCCCTTGGCCATCGAGTAGGCGAGTTCTCGGGCGATGGCGATGCGGGTGTCGGCGGAGGAGATGTTGACGATGCGGCCGCCGTCGGGGAGCAGGGGCAGGGCCCGCTGGATGATGAAGAACGGCGCGCGCATGTTGAGCGCGATCAGCCGGTCGAACTCCTCGGGGGTCGTGTGCTCTATGGAGCCGGTTCCCATGGAGCCGCCGGCGTTGTTCACCAAGATGTTCAGCGGGCGCCCGGCCAGGCCGGCTTCCAGCCCGGCGAAGAGGGTGTCCACGTCGCCGGGCGCGCCGAGTTCGGCCCGGACGGCGAAGGCGCGTCCACCGGCCTGCTCGATCGCCGCGACCGTCCCCTTGGCCGCGGCCTCGTCGCGGCCGTAGTGCACGGCGACGTACGCGCCCTCCGCGGCCAGGCGTCGGGCGATCGCCCGTCCGATGCCCCGCGAAGCCCCGGTGACCAGCGCCGTCTTGTCCGCGAGCTTGCTCATTTCGTAGGTCTCCTCGGCTCGGGCAGCGTAACTGTTTATGCTGCATACAGTTTTGCTTATGTTATATACAGTTCGTGGATGAGGTGCAAGACGAGCCGGGGGACTGATGGCGGCGAAAGGTGACGAGGGCGGCGACCTCGTCCGCAGCATGGATCTCTTGTGGGGCATGGCGGACAGGCCCAGCCGTGGTCCGAGACCCAGGCTGTCGGTCGAGCAGATCACCCGGACGGCCGTCGAGATCGCCGACGCCGAGGGCCTCGGGGCCGTGTCCATGCAGCGCATCGCGGCGACGTTCGGCTTCACCACCATGTCGCTGTACCGGTACGTACCGGGCAAAGCCGACCTGGTCGCCCTCATGGTGGACATGGCCATCGGCGAGCGGCCCGACCTCGACGCGGTGCCGGACGGATGGCGTGACCGGCTGGCCGAATGGGCTCGGCAGTGCCTGCGGATCTTCACCCGGCGCCCCTGGCTCCTGGAGGCGACGAGCGGGCACCGCGTCATGGGTCCGAACGAGCTCGGATGGATGGACGCCGCGCTCGCGATCCTGGCGGCGGCCGGTTTCACCCCGGTGGAGCAGCACGACGCGTTCCTGCTCGTCGTGGGGCACGTTCGCAGCGTCGCGCAGTACACCTCGGGCGCCGACAGGCTACGGGTCGACGAGTGGTCGGTCGCCGTCGGAGAACGGCTGACCCGGCACGCCGATCACTTTCCGGCGGTGGTCGCGGCCATCCAGGGGGGCGGATATGCCAAGGCGGCGGACGAACCCTTGGAGTTCGGGCTGCGTTGCCTGCTGGGCGGGCTCGAAAAGCTGCTCGCCCAGGACTCCGTTGACACCTCGCCGTTCGGCCGCGAACGACCGGAGTACTAGCCGAGCCGGGGGATGACCGTCTCGGCCACGCGTTCCATCTGCTCGGCCTGGTCGAACATCGGGGTGAACAGGATGAGCTCCGCGCCGGCGTCGGCGACCCGGCGCAGCTCGCGGACGCAGTCGTCCGGCGTGCCCGCGACGGCGGCGCTCTCGATGTCCGCCGAACGGCGGCCGTACAGTCGCTCCAGTTCGGTGTTGATCCGGGCGCGCGCCCGGCCGGCGTCGTCGTCGACGGCGACGTAGACCCGCTTGGCGATGGCGAAGTCCTCCTGCGGCCGTCCCTCCTCGGCGAGCGCCTCGCGTACGGCCCGGACCTGGTCGGCGAATGCCGCCGTGGGGGAGGAGCCGGCGCCGAAGAACCCGTGGCCGTGCCGGACGGCGCGGCGAAGGAGGTTCCGGCCGGAGCCGCCGTACCAGACGGGCGGAAAGGGCTTTTGGAACGGCCGCGGCTGCAGCGCCATGTCCTCGAGCCGCCAGAACTCTCCGGCGAAGGTGACCCTCGGCTCGCTCCACAGCGCCCGCATCACGTCGAGCCCTTCGTGGAAGCGCGCGACGTAGCGGTCGGGATCGACCTCGAAGGCGGCGAAGGGCCGTCGCTTGCCGCCGGTGCCGACGCCGACCTCGACCCGTCCCCGGCTCAGCTGGTCGAGCGTGCTCAGGCTCTGCGCCAGGTGCACCGGGTTGTGCAGCGTGGACACGAACACGGCGCAGCCGAGCCGCAGCCGCTCGGTGCAGGCGGCCGCGTAGGTCATCGTCTCGATCGGCCGGAGCACCGGATAGCGCCCCACCAGATGTTCCTGCGCCCACGCACTCTCGAAGCCGAGCTCCTCGGCGCGCGTGAGATAGGCGCGGAACGCGCCCGGATCGAACGCGCCGTCGGAGTAGAACTGCGGGATCGCGATGGCGAATCTCATGAGCCGCATCGTATCCACGGCACCTCCGGCGTGCCGGGGGAGAGAGGCCGCGATGGGCGGCTGACCGGCGGTTTCACCCCGAAAACTGTCAGTACCGGCTGGGAGAATCGACGCATGGTCGCCACCGATCAGGCCGTCCTGGCCGACGTCCTCCTCCTGCTGGTCGAGCGCGAGGACCACCTCGTCCGCCGCATCGGCGAGGAGTGGATCTGCGTACGCCCGCGCCACCGGGGCGATCCCTGCAGCACCGAGTTCACCACGCGCCGTTAGGGCCTGTCTCAAAGCCCCGCTGTCCTACGGACGGGGACTTCGAGACAGGCCCACGGGCCTGCCGCGAAGTCGGGATCGCCCTTGCGTCGCCGGTCTCCGCCAGGAACACGGTCGCCGGTACGGCGGGAGTTCACCCGGGAACGGCCCCGAGCGTCCGCCCGGCACCGGCGACACTGGTCGTGACCGGCAGATGCCGGTCGAGGCCGGTCATGGCGGCGATCCGGCGAACCGGGCCGGCGGGCGGCAGGGCCAGGCAGATCCGGGTACGCCGGACGGCCGCCTCCCGCCCGGCGCGCAGGATGGCGCCGACGCAGGCACAGTCGCAGAACTCGGTGGCCGTCAGGTCGAGCACCAGGGGGCCGGTGCCGGCGCCGATCAGGTGCAGCAACTGGTCGCGGATCGCGGACGCGTTGGAGGCGTCGGCTTCGGCCGGGAACGTTCCCACCGTCACCCCGGCCACCGTCGTGACCGAGAGCGGAGAAAGGGTCATGGAGGGCATCGACGAGCCGCCTCAGGGTCGGGGACGAAGAGCCGCACTGCTCAAGCCGCCCGCCCGGGTGCCGGTCGCGCGGGCGGTGCTGTTCCAAGGCTCTAACGCCTGACACGCTCCGTCAAGTCGTCGCGCCCGCACGGCACGGATCGTCGGGGGCGGACGAGGAAAGCGCACTGACAGGCGTGCTGACAGTTGCACGAACCCTGTCAGACGGGCGGCGGCTCGGGGTCCCGGTCCCGCAGGTAACGCGTGTGGTCGCGCATTCGTCGTTCCTCGGACGCGTCGACCTCTCCGGCCGTCCGCGACACCGAGGCGGCGATCAGGGACAGCTGAGTGGTCAGCTCCTCCGCGGCGTCGCCGCGCGCCCCACGCGGTCGCCCCGGTCGTCGAACGGGATCAGGGTGTGCCGGGACTGCACGGTCGGCGTCGGGTACATGAGGACCATCCCGGCCTTGAGCAGCTCCCGTACGGCGGCGTCGACGAACTGCGCCTCATAGACGCAGACCAGCGGCGACTTGCCCATGCCGAGGGACAGGTAGTCCGCGAACGGGCCCTCGGCGGTGTTGTCGGTGTAGTCCTGGTCGACGAACAGTCTCGTCAGCGTGGGCAGCACCCGGCGCTCCTCCGCCGCGTTCCGCACGACCGCGTCGCCGTTGGCCGCGTACGAGGCGATGGCCAGGTACATCGCGGCCGAGTTGGCGTGACGTGCCGCTGCTGCTGGATCCGGTCGGCCGCCGGCGCGCTGGAGGGGAAGGCGAAGTCGTACCGGCTCAGGTCGACGGAGGTGGCGATCTGGCGGGACCCGGCCGAGTCGACCTCGACCGCGAGCCCGGCGCGGGCGAACGCCCTCCGCACCGCGGGGTCGGCGAAGAACGCCTCCTTCTCCGAGCCGATGACGCCGCGGACCGTGGTGGTCCGGTGGGAGGAGCCGTGGCCCCGAAGAAGCGCGATCACCACGCCGGCGAGCAGAACCACCGCCAGCGCGATCGAGAGTATCCGCCGCAGTCAGCGGTGATTCTCCGCGCCGCGGTCGACGGCCCGAAGACGCGCCGATGGCCGCCGGGCGACCGGGATATGACGCCTGCGGACCTCCGGCCGACGTCACGTCAGAGCGCGGCGAGGGGGGCCAGGGTCTGGTCGGCGAAGTCGGCGAAGGCGTCGGTCAGCTCGTCCGCCGGCACCTGCGGCGGGTAGACCAGGACGACCGAGACGCCCATCGCGCGCAGCTCCGACGCGCGCTCGGCGGTCGCCGGGGAGGCCTCGGCGATCAGCTCGACGCCGTCCGGGTCGCGGCCCGCCGCCTCCGCGGCCCGCCGGCACTCGGCGAACAGCGGTGCCGGGTCGGCGACGGCCGGGAAGAACCCGTCGGCCAGCCGTCCCGCGCGGCGTGCCGCCGCGGCACTGTGGCCGCCCATGATCAGCGGGATGCCGCCGGGCCGCGCCGGCCGTGGGCGGCAGCGCACGCCCTTCAGCCGGTGGTGACGACCGTCGAAGTCCTCGTCGTTCCACAGCGCGCGGAGCACCCCGACGTACTCCTCGAACCGGGCGGCCCGGTCGTCGAAGTCGACGCCCACGGCCTCGAACTCCTCGCGGAACCAGCCGAGGCCCACCCCGAGCGACAGCCGCCCGCCCGACAGGAAGTCGATGGTCGCGGTCTCCTTGGCGAGCACCACCGGGTTGCGCTGCGGCAGGATCAGCATCCCGGTGACCAGCCGGACCGTGGAGGTCAGCCCGGCGACGTAGCCGAGCCAGGCGAGCGGGTCGGGGTAGGGCCACTCGGCGGGTACGGGCATGCGCCCGTCGCCGGAGTAGGGGTAGGGCGTGTCGTAGGACTCGGGCAGCACGACGTGCTCCGGCACCCACAGCGAGTGCGCGCCGTACCGCTCGGCCAGCGTCGCGATCAGGCGTGCCGCCTCCGGCGAGTCGAACGGCGGCATGCTGGGGGACAGCAGGCCGACCTTCATCGAACCTCACTCCTTCCACGCGCGCCGCTCAGGGAGGCGGCCAGCAGGTCACCGAGCCGGTCGGCGACCGCCACGGTCGTCAGGTGGGTGTTCGCCCGGGGGATGACGGGCATCAGCGACGCGTCGGCGACGTGGACGTTCTCCAGGCCGTGCACCCGCCCGCGCTCGTCCGCGACGGCCAGCGAGTCGTCCTCCGGGCCCATCGCGCAGGTCCCGACCGGATGCCAGTAGCCGTTCGCGCCCGCGAGCACCGACGCCTTCTCCCGGCGCTCGGCCGGCCACGGCGTCAGCCCGGCGAGACCGGCCAGGGATGCGGTGCGCGCCAGCTCGTGCGCCAGGTCGATGCCGTCGAGCACCACCTGCCGGTCGTGGCCCTCGGCGTCCGTGAAGAAGCCGTGCTCGATCACCGGCGGCTCCTCCGGGTCCAGCGACCCGGCCCGTACGGAGCCGCGCGCGTCCGGGGCCATCACGTTCACATAGAACCCGGCCGTCAGCGGCCCGTTGTAGTAGCCCTGCGCGTCCTCGGCCGGCGCGGCCGACGGCACGATGTGGATGTCCCAGAACGCGTCGCGGGCCACACCGGAGCGCGCCTTGATCACCGTCTGGGCGAAGTAGGACTCGGCCGCGTCGGGGATCGCGGCGTGCAGGCTCTCCAGGGGGTCCAGCATCAGGCCGAGGGAGCTGTGGTCGACGAGGTTCTCTCCGACGCCCTCGCGCGGGTGCAGGACCGGCGCGCCGAGCCGGCGCAGCACCGCCTCGGGGCCGACCCCGCTGCGCATCAGCAGTGGCGGGTTGCCGTAGGTCCCGCAGCACAGGATCACCGCGTCGGCGGTCAGCAGCCGCTCGCCGTCCTCGCCCGCCACGACCAGCCCGGTCGCCCGGTCGCCCGCGAACTCCAGCCGTAGGGCGAGGGACCGGGCGACGACCTGGAGGTTCGGGCGGTCGCGCGCCGGGTCCAGGTAGGCGAACGCGGTGTGCCAGCGGGTGCCGCCCACGGCGTTCAGCGGCACCCAGCCCACGCCCTCGCGCTCGTGCTCGGCGTTGACGTCCTCCAGGTACGGCAGGCCGAGGGCGCGCCCCGCCTCGATCACCGCCTCGTGCCAGGCGGTGCGGTCGGCCGGTGCCACGGGCCGCACGCGCAGCCGGCTCATCGCCCTCCGCAGGTACGGCCGCAGCGTCGTGTGGTCCCACGAGCCGCCGGAGTACGCCGCCCAGGCGTCGTAGTCGGCGGGCGCGCCCAGCATGGCCCAGCATCCGTTGTGCGCCGAGGAGCCGCCGATCACCCGGGCGCGCGCGCAGCAGGGAGGCCCCGGGCTCCAGTCGTGCCCGCGGGCCGCCGAGCGCGCGTCCAGGAGTTCGGCCGGCCAGCGCTCGACGTCGAACATCCCGTAGTCGGGCCCGGCCTCGACCAGCCCGACGCCGGTCCGCTCGTCCTCGCTGAGCCGGTTCGCGAGCACGCAGCCGGCGGCCCCGCCGCCGACGATGAGTACGTTGAAGTGCGTCCGCCGCACAGGAAGTCCTCCCAGGGGGTCGGCGTCAGGCGGGTTCCAGCCCGGTCAGGCCGCTACGCGGTCCGGTCACCTCCTCACCGGCCGCGGCGATCGTCTCGGCGAGCCGCGCGCCGGCCCGGACGCGGGCGCCGGGCAGCACGACGGAACGCTCGATCCGCGCGCCGGGCTCGACCACGCAGCCGGGGAACAGCACGCTGGACCGTACGTCGGCCTCGCCCGGCACGACGACGCCGTCGCCGAGGAGGCAGCGCGTGTCCGCGTCGAATCGCGGGGGAGCGCCGGCCAGTGTCCGGGGCAGATCGGCCGGCGGCAGCGGGCCCGCCCGGTCCAGCAGCCTCATCTGCTCCAGGTGGTAGCGCTCCACGGTGCCGATGTCGGCCCAGTAGCCGGAGACCGGGTACGCGAGCACGTGGCGGCCGTCGGAGATCATCGCGGGCAGCACGTCACGGCTGATGTCGTGCCGCCAGCCGTCCTCGCCGAGCGCCGCCAAGGCGCCGAGCACCTTCTCCAGCACGTCGGCGCGGAACAGGCAGAAGGCGGTGAAGACCAGGTCCGACGTCGGCTCGGCGGGTTTTTCCACCAGCCGCCGCACCCGCAGGTCCGCGTCCACCTCGACCATGCCGAACAGCCGCACGAACCGGCGTTCGATCCGTTGCACGCCGATCGTCACGTCCGCGCCCGCGTCGCGGTGCGCGGTCACCATCGGCCCGTAGTCGAAGGTGTAGACGTGGTCGGCGTGCTGCACCAGCACGTCGCGGACGCCCGGCGCGAACACGTACTCGGCGTTGGTGAGGAACGCGTCGGCGGTGCCGGACTCGGGCGGACGGGGCGGCAGCGGCACGCCGGGCGGCGGGCCGCCCGAACGCACCAGCGCGTCGTGCGGGCCGAAGTGGACCCGGACGCCCGCCCCGTCCCAGTGCGTGGCGAGGTGCTGGACGAGGTCCCGCTCGCGGTGCATCGACAGGAGCACCACCTCCGGGATCCCGGACCGCGCGGCGTTCGCCACGCTGAAGTCGACCAGGCGGCAGGACGCCGCGTAGGGCACGAGGGGTTTGCACATGTCGTCGGTCAGCCGGCCCATCCGCTCGCCGAGGCCGCCGGCGAGCAGTGCGGCACGGACGTCACGCATCATCGATCCCTTCCGCCGTGGTCACCAGGTGCGGCCCTGCGGGGCCCCCTGGGGCAGCAGGTCGCGCAGCAGCCGTACGGAGCCCGCCGCGCTCTGTTCGCGCGGCAGCAGGGCGTCCTCGTGCTCGACGTAGAGGACGCCGCGGAAGTCCTCGTCGAGCAGCGCCGACACGATCGCGGGCCACGGCATCTCTCCGGCGCCCAGGGCGCGGAACCGGATCGGCGGCCCGGGCCCGTACCGCGACCATCCGGCGCCGGGCGGCGGCTCGGGGCGGTCCCAGCGCTGCAGGTCCTTCGCGTGCGCGGCGCCGAGGCCGTCGCCCCAGCCGCGGACCGCGTCGACCGGGTCGTGCCCGGTGGCGGCCAGGTTGGCCGGGTCCACGCACAGCCGTACCGAGGCCGACGGCTCGGTCCCGGCCGCCGCGTCGAGGAGCTGCCGGGCGCTGGCCCGGTCGTAGACCACCTGCTTGGGGTGCGGCTCGACGAGCAGCGTCACGCCGTGCTCGGCGGCCAGCCGCAGGATCGGCCGCGCCTCCTCACACCAGGCGGCGATGTTGTCGGCCCAGCTCACCGTGCTGTGCCACCACGACAGCCAGCGCGCCACGTCCGGCACCCCGTACATCAGCCGGACGTGAGGGGCGCCGAGGTCGGCGGCGAGCCGTACGGTGTCCAGCGCCGACCGCAGCGCGTGCTCCCGTTTGCCGGAGGCCGGGCCCGCGACGACCGGGTCGGTGTGCGGCCCGTGCGGCCCCAGCAGCAGCTGGCTGTCGCGGCTGTTGCTCACGCACTCCACCGCGGCGTCCGCGACCAGCGTGCGCAGTTCCGCCCGGTATCCCTTCTCCCGTGCCCAGCGCGCCAGGTCGACCAGGCCCGACGTGCTGTCGGTGGGCAGGTCGACCGCGTCCACGCCGCAGCGCGCGGCGTGCTCCAGCGCGGCGTCCAGCCGCGAGCCGCCCCAGGCCGCGAGGCACAGCCCGACCTTCACCGGCCGGTCACCGGTGCTCCGCCGGCGCACGGGGCGCGTGCGGCGCTCCGGCGGATCGAGGTCGAGCAGTCGCACGGCGCGTCCCACCGCGCCCGCGGGCGTCACCGCCTCCCCGTCGTGGGCGAGGCTCCGCAACGCCGCGCGCACGGTCTCCACCGGCCGGTCCACCGGCACGACCTCGGCGGCGCCCAGCTCGGCGCGCAGCCGCCGGTCGAGCTCGGCCAGCAGGGGAGGGCAGCCGCGCAGGACGCCGCCCCCGGCGGCCACCGACCAGGCGCCGGTGAGCCCGGCGCGGTCGCGGGCGGCGCGGACGCCCACGACGAGTTCGCCGACCGCCGCGGACACCAGCGTGGCGGCCATGGCGTCACCGTCGAGCCAGGCCTCGCAGACCGCGGGCGCCAGGGCGGCGACCGCGGCCTTGGGGAACGCCTCGGCGGCCAGCGCGCGGGCGAGCTCCCCCGGTGACCGGCCCCGGGAGAGGCCGGCCAGCCGGGCGGCGATCGCGGTCGCGGGTCCGCGCCCGTCGGCGGCGCGGACGGCGGCGCGCAGCCCGTCCAGGCCGAGGGCGAAGGCGCTGCCCTCGTCGCTGCCCAGGTACTCGCACCCGCCGACCCGGTACAGTGCGTCCGCGCCGTCGGCGGCGGCGAATCCCGAACCGGTGCCGCACACCAGCACGACGCCGCGGCCGGAGAGCGGCGGCGCGACCAGCCAGGGCACGCAGTCGTTGGAGACCAGCAGCCGCCCGCGCACCCCGGCCGCGCGGGCGAGGTCGCGCAGGCGGAGCGGCTCGTCCTCGGCACCGGTCAGGTCGACCGCGGCGGTGGCGATCCACCCCGTCCCGTGCCTCCCGTCCAGCGCCGCGGCGACGTCGCCGAACAGGTCGCGCAGGGTCCGCGCCGCCGGCCCGGCCCCGACCGAGGCCGGGTTGACCGGCCCGTACGTCCTGGCCTCCCCGCTCCCGGGCAGGATCGCCGTGGTCGTACTGCCGCCCGCGTCGACCGCCCACAGAACTTCTTCGCTTCGTTCGGTCATGGGCGGCCCGCCGGGACGTGGTCGGCGGCGGTGCGCAGCAGGGCCTGCCGCACCTCGTCGTCGGTGACGTCTTCGGCGATGAGCGTGGTGCCCAGCTCGACCGGGAGGACGAAGCGCAGGCTCCCGTCCCGGATTTCGCGGATCTTGTCCAGCGCGCCGAGCACGTCCTCGATGGGCGGCACGGAGCGGAGCTGTTCGAGGCGCACCGGAAGGCCGAGGCGCCGGATCAGGTCGACGATCCGCTCGGCGAGCGCGGCGTCGAGCAGGCCGCGGGCGCGGGAGATGTCCAGCGCCACGACCATCCCGTACGCGACCGCCTCGCCGTGCAGGACGGGCCCGTAACCGGTGATCGTCTCGACCGCGTGGCCGACGGTGTGCCCGAAGTTCAGCGGGCGGCGCAGGTCCACCTCGTACGGGTCGCGGCCGACGAGTTCGGTCTTGATCGCACTGGCGGCCCGGACGAGCGGCCCGACCGCCGAAGAATGGCAGCGCACCAGTTCGTCGGCGTGCCGCTCGATGTATTCGAAGAGTTCCGGTGAGGCGATTATCGCCTTTTTCAGCGCTTCGGCAAGCCCCGCGCGGGCCTGCCGCGGATCGAGCGTCTCCAGGAACTCCAGGCAGGAAATGACGGCACGTGGCTGGTAGAAGGCGCCGACGAGGTTCTTGGCGGCATTGTGGTCGACGGCCACCTTTCCGCCGATGCCGGCGTCGACCTGGGCGAGAAGGGTCGTGGGGACGTTGACGTACGGCACGCCGCGCATGAAGGCGCTCGCGACCCAGCCGACGGTGTCCATGATCATTCCGCCGCCGAGGGCCACCACCACGTCCCGGCGCGCGAGGCCGAGCTGAGCCAGCCAGTCGATGAGACGGTAGGCGGTGTCCAGGCTCTTGCTGCGCTCGCCGGCGTCGACGACCATGCTGCCCAGCAGGAGTCCACGCTGGTCGAGGGTCTCGGTGATCCGATAGGCGGGTAGTGAGGCGACGGTGCGCTCGGTGATCACCGCGGCGCGGCGGCCGTCGAGTTCGTCGATCAGGACGTCGGTCGCGGCCGACGCTTCGGGCACCACATGGATGCGGTAGGTGTCCCGTCGTTCGAGGCTGACCTCGATGGCCGACGAGATCGCGGACAGGGGGATCCGGTCACGAACGATATAGCTGTTCTCCGCCATCGGACTCCTTTTTTACCAAGATCCACCAATCGGGTCAGGAGGTGCCGCACCGGTGCGAGAGTAACCTTCTCGACTCAATGTTTATCAAACACGACTTTTGGCCAAAGATCGTGATGATGCACTTGAGCGAGAGCGCCGTTCCCGGCGCCGAACCAGTGACGCCGCCGGTACGAGGCGCGCCGACCGACGGACACCGATCACCTCGACCGACGAATCAATCCGGAAACCGGCCGTTCATCCCCGAAGGCGCGTACCGCGAGGCCGGACCGTGCTGACGATGGTCGTCGGCAGCGGCTACCTCGGTGGCCGCATCGGTGCCCGCACGCGCGCGCTCGGCGGCCGGGCGGTGCTGTGCTCCCGGCGCCCGCCGGCCGCCCGGTCCGCGGACGGCACGCCCTGGAGCGAGCTCGACGTACGGGACGGCCGCGCGTGCGCCGAGGTGGTGCGGCGCCTCGCGCCGGACGCCCTGGTCGTCGTGCACGGCCCCTCCGACATCACCTGGTGTGAGCGCCACGCCGACCAGGCCATGGCCGCGCACGGCGCCGGCGCCGCCAACCTCGCGGCGGCGGCCGACGGGCGGCCCATCCTGCTGATCTCGACCGACAACGTCTTTCCCGGCACCCGCCACAGCTACGGTGAGTCCGACCCGGTGGCGCCCGCCAACGCGTACGGGCGGGCCAAGCTGGCCGGCGAACGGACCCTGCTCGACACCGGCAACGCCCTGGTGCTGCGGGTCAGCCTGGTCTACGGCTGGGACCCCGACGGGCACCGGCCCAACTACTTCACCACCTGCGTGCGCGGCCTGCGGGACGGCCGTCCCGTCGTCGCGCCCGCCGACCACTGGAACACCCCGGTCCTGGTCGACGACGTCGCCGCCTGGACCGGCGCACTGCTGCACGCCGGGCGCACCGGCGTGCTCCACCTGGGCGGGCCCGAACGCCTGTCCCGGTACGAGTGGGCCGGCCGGATCGCCAAGGGACTCGGCCTGGACGGCCGCTCGATCCGCCCGGCCGGCAAGGCCGGTACGCCGTACGCCTGCCGGCCGGACAACGCCTGCCTGCACAGCGAGCGGGCGGCGGACCTGCCGGAGCTCGCCGGGCTGCGGCCGGTCGACGTCGACGAGGGCACCCGCCGGCTGGCGTCCGTGGCCCTCGCCGGAGCGAAACCCGAACCACGAACTGCGGAGGATCGCCTGTGACGAAACGCGTCTTCCTCGCCAGCAAGCGCGCGGTGGTGAGCTACGCGCCCGATCCGGAGACGGGGCAGCTGCGCGCGTGGCTGGCCCCGGGCGGCACGGGGAACGTCGTCGCCGAGCAGGCCGGTTACCTGGACGTCGCGTGGATCGTCAGCGCGGACAGCGACGACGACCACCGGGCCGCCCTGGAGAACCCCGACGGCATGCGCATCGAGCTGCCCTCGGGGCGCGGAGTGCGCCTCCACCTGCTGCGGCACGACCGCGAGACCTTCCGCGTCGTGCAGAACTTCCTCACCGCCGAGCTGATGTGGGCGGGCAACAACTACGGCTGGGACCGGTGGACGCAGCCCTCGTTCGGCGCCGAGACCCGGGCGGCCTGGGAGCGGTTCGCGGAGTTCACCCAGGACTTCGCCGGCGAGATGCTGCGGCGCTCCGAGGGCGAGCCGGACCCGGTGTTCCTCGTCCACGACTACCAGCTCGTCTGCGTCCCCGCGCGGCTGCGGGAGCGGCGGCCGGGCGCGCCGATCCTGCTGTTCGTGCACATCCCCTGGCCCGCGGCCGACTACTGGCGGATCCTGCCGCGCGCCGTGCGCACCGGCGTGCTGGAGGGCATGCTCGCCGCCGACACGATCGGCTTCTTCGCGCGCCGCTGGAGCGCGAACTTCCTCGCCTGCGTCGCGGACCTGCTCCCGGACGCCGAGGTCGACACCGAGGCCGGCACCGTACGGCGCGGCGGGCACCTGACCCGGGTCCGCACCCAGCCGCTCGGCTACAGCCCCGAGACGCTCCACCGCCGCGACGCGCGGCTGCCCGACGGCATCGCCGAGTGGGCCGGCGACCGCCCGCTCGTCGTGCACTCCGGGCGTACCGACCCGATCAAGAACGGGGAGCGCGCGGTACGCGCCTTCCTCCTCGCCGTCCGGCGGGACGAGCGGCTGCGCGACGCCCGGATGCTGGTGCGGATGAACCCGAACCGGCTGTACGTCGAGGCCAACGCCGAGTACCAGCGCCGCGTGGAGAAGGCCGTCGCCGAGGCCAACGCCGAGCTGGGACCCGACACCGTGCGCACGGACTGCGACAACGACGTCGGCCACACCTTCGGCTGCTTCGAGCGCGCCGACCTGCTGGTGTTCAACTCCACCGTCGACGGCCAGAACCTCAGCGTCTTCGAGGCGCCGCTGGTCAACGAGCGCGACGCCGACGTGGTGCTGTCGGAGCTGGCCGGCGCGGCCGAGATCCTCGGCCCGGTGTGCCGCACGGTCAACCCCTACGACCTGGTCGAGCAGGCCGACGCGATCGCCGCCGGCCTGCTCGCCCCGCCGGCCGAACGCGCGGAGGCGGCGCGGCGCCGCCGCGAGACCGCGCGGCCGTGGACGCTCGAGTCGTGGGTCACCGCCCAGCTCGCCAGCCTGGACGTGCGCTGATGGAGGCGGCCGACGCGCGGGTCTTCGCCTACTACGAGCTCGGCGACGCGGAACTGGTGCACGGCGAGGGGGTCCGCGTGTGGGACTCCGAGGGCCGGGAGTACCTCGACTGCGTGTCCGGCACCTTCAACCTCGTGCTCGGGCACAACCACCCGGCCGTGCTCGCGGCGGTGCGCGGCCAGCTCGACGACCTGGTGTTCGCCAGTTCCTCCTTCCGGACCACGCCGACCGACCGCGTGATGGAACTGCTCGTGGAGTTGAGCCCGCCGTCGCTCACCCGGGTCAACCTGCGCAGCACCGGCGGTTCGACGGCCAACGAGGGCGCCATCAAGATCGCTCAGTGGCTCACCGGGAAGCGCGACGTCATCGTGCCCTTCCGCGGGCACGTCGGCCAGAGCATCGCCGCCACCAGCTACAACGGCACCTCCCGCATGCGGGAGCCGTTCCCGTACCACCTGCCGGGCGCCGTGCACGTGCCCGAGCCGTACTGCTTCCGCTGCTTCTACCGGCAGACGCCGGACACCTGTGGGATGTGGTGCGTCGACCGGATCGAGGACTTCATCACCTACGCCAGCTCCGGCAGCGTGGCGGCGATGATCATCGAGCCGATCAGCGGCGTGGGCGGCAACGTCGTGCCGCCGCCGGGCTACCTCGCGCGCCTCAGGGAGTTCTGCGACGAGCGCGGGATCATCCTGATCTTCGACGAGAACCAGACCGGCCTCGGGCGGACCGGCAGCCTCTTCGCCGCCGACCACTTCGGCGTCGCCCCGCACATCATGACGCTGTCGAAGGGCCTGACCGGCAGCGGTTTCCCGCTGGCCGCCATCCTCACCGAGGAACGCCTGGTCGGCATGCCGCGCTCGATGCACGGCTTCACCTACGGCAGCCACACCCTGTCCGCCGCGGCGGCCGTCGCGACGCTGAACGAGGTGCGGCGCCCGGAGTTCCTCGCCGGGGTGCGGACCAGCGGGGCCGCCCTCGTGGACCGGCTGCGCGGGCTCCAGGACGACTTCCCGTGCGTCGGCGACGTCCGCGGCGTCGGCCTCATGCTGGGCGTCGAACTGGTCGAGCCCGACGGCTCACGCTCGAACCGGCTGGCCACCGCGCTGAACAAGGCGCTCACGGACCTGCGGGTCATCACCCGGGTGTCCGAGCACGGCCTGGGCAACGTCATCGAGCTGCGGCCGCCGCTGGTGCTGTCGGTCGAGGACGCGAACCTGGTCGCGGACCGGTTCGGTGAGGCGCTGGAGACGCTTTGACGCCCGGCGCCGAACCGGCCACGCGGACGCCCGTGAGCGTCGAGCTGACGCCCGCCGGGCCGCGCCTGTCCTGCGAGCGGCCACGGCGCCCGGACACGCCTCACGCCGTGCTGGTCGAGCCGGCGCTCGTCGGCGTCTGCCGCTCCGACCTGAAGGAGATCGGCGGCCGGCGGCCGGGCCCGAGCCAGTTCGGCCACGAGCTCGTCGGGCTCGTGACGCGCAGCTCGACGCCGCTGCTGCCGGTCGGCTCGCGGGTCTGCCTCGACCCGAACGTCCCGCTGCGGCGCGGGACCGGCTTCGCCCGCCGGATGTGGGCGGGCGGGGAGGCCTCCGCGCTCGCGCGGGCGCTGCCGGCGGCCCCACCGGGAGTCGGCGAGCGGCGGCTGGTCTTCGCCGAGCCGCTGGCCTGTGCCGCCCACTGCCTCACCATGACCCGCCGCCACCTCGGCACGGGCGATCTGCGCGGCGCGCGGATCTGCGTGCTGGGCGCGGGCATGGCGGGCGTGCTGATCGCCCGGCTGGCCGAGGCGGACGGCGCCCGCGTGCTGCTGGCCAACCGCGACCGGGACCGGCTGGACTTCCTCGCCGGGCGCGACGCCCTCCCGTCCGGCGGCGGCGCGCCACTGTCCGAGACGCCCGGCGGCGCGTACGACGTCGCGGTGGTCGCGACGAGCTTCGTCCTGCCCGGGCTGCTGGAGCGCGCCCTGACGTGCGTACGCCGCGGCGGCCTCGTCATGCTGTACGGCGGCACCGCGCCCGGCGACCACCTACCGGGCCTGCCCTGCGACCTGGACCGCGTACGGCGTTCCGAACTGGCCGAGCCGGTCGTGTGGCAGGGGCGCCCGGCGCTGGTGGGCGGCAGCTACGGGACCACGCGTGAGGACTTCGAGCACGCGCTGGGCGTGCTGTCCGGCGCGCCGGACGGCCTCGGCGTCGAGCGGCTCGTCACCGCCGAGGTGTCGCTGGCCGAGCTTCCCGCGACGCTGCGCCGCCTCAGCGAGGAACGGTCGTTCGGCAAGGTGCTGATGCGTCCTTGAGCTCGGCGCGGTTCCCGCCGACTGGCACGCACACCGGACGGCCCGCGAACGCGTCGCAGCCGGTCATCGAAGCCCGAGCCGGGCGTCGCCGCCGGGGCGCCGCAGTGCGGCGTCGAGCATGGTGTCGATCGCGTGCTGGGACGACTGGAGCCGGGTGATCGTATCGGCGATGCGCCGGCGCTCTCGCCGCAGGTCGGTGACCATTCCCGGGCAGGACGACGGGACGAGCCGCTCACCGTCGTCGTGAACGCAGTGCAGCAGCCGGGCGATGACGGTGGTGGGCAGGCCGGCCGCCAGCAGAACGCGGATGTGACGCACCGCGGTGACGTCCGATTCGGCGTACTCCCGGTAGCCGTTGGCCAGCCGTCGCGGTCGGAGCAGGCCCTGTTCCTCGTAGTAGCGCAGCAGTCGCCTGCTGACCCCTGTCCGCTGAGCCAGGGCACCGATCCGCATGTGACTTCCCGCTCCGAGGTTGACCTTCTCACCGATGTGACACCTTAACGTCCCGCTTGTCGGTCATCATCCAGCGAAGGAGCCGGTCATGCCGGGAGCAGTGGTCATCGGAGCCGGACCGGGGATCGGCCGGTCGGTCGCCCGGAGATTCGCGCGCGAGGGCCTGCCCGTCGCCCTCATCGCGCGGAGCCCCGGAACGCTCGCGGGCGTGGCGGAGGCCGTCTCACCGTTCGGTGTGCCCGTCGTCACGCTGACCGCCGACAGCGCCGACGAGACGGCGCTGCGCGCCGCACTCGACGCGGCGTCCGGCGAACTCGGCCTCCCGGACGCCGTCGTCTACAACGCGGCGCTCATCCGCCCGGACCGGCCCGGGGAACTGCCCGTGCGGGCCCAGCTGGACGCCTGGGCGGTCAACGTGGTCGGAGCGCTCACCGCCGCCGCCCACGTCGCACCGGAGATGGCGCGGCGCGGGAGCGGTTCGTTCCTCATCACCGGCGGGATGCCCGAACCGAAGGCGGCCTATGTCAGCCTGTCGCTCGGCAAGGCGGGCGTACGAACGCTCGTGGACCTGCTCGACGAGGAGTACGGGCCCTCCGGCGTCCACGTGGCCGGTGTCACCGTGGCCGGTCCCGTCGCCCCGGGCACCGCCTTCGACCCGGACGATATCGCCGAGCACTACTGGCGGTTGCACACCCAGCCGCGGGACCAGTGGCGACGAGAGGTTCTCCACGGCGCCGAACCGGCAGGCCGGTAGCAGCTGTGACCGGTGCGGGCGGCTCGGCCATGAGCCGGCACGGGCATCCCGGGGAGGTCAAGGACGATCTTGTCCTGTCGTGGTCCCCGGGCGGCGGCCGGGCGTCGATCAGACGGGTCGTCCCCTCGCCGGCGACGGGGATGCCGGTGAACCTTCTCCTGTCCGGCCTCTCCACCTGAGAACGGTCTACAGCGCGAGGCGGAGCACGGCCGAGAGCCCGCGGGGGGTGGTCACGTCGCGTTCGCTCGGAAGCAGGTAGACCGGCAGGCCCGCGCGTACCGCCGCGCCGTCCTTCACCGGGTCGTCGCCGACGTACAGCACGCGCGACGGAGGGGCGCCCAGGCGCTCGCACGCGAGGGCGAACAGCGCGGGGTCGGGCTTGGCGACCCCCTGCTCGCAGGAGAGGACGACCGCGCGCAGCGAGGCCAGCGCGCCGACCCGCTCGAAGGCCGGCCGGATGTCCCAGCCGATGTTGCTCAGCACCCCGACGGGCACACCGGCGTCGCGCAGCGCGCCGAGCACCGGGACGGTGTCCGGGTACGGGCTCCAGGCGCCGGGGTCGGTGAGACAGGAGTAGACGGCCTCGGTCAGCTCCGGACCGAACGGCCCGGCCTCGGCGATCAGTTTGGTCCAGATCGTCCGGTGCGCCTGCTGGGACAGGTCGCAGCCCTCGCGGGCGGCGAACCCCTCGGGTGAGTCGACGTGGCGCAGGGTGCGCCGGATGACGTCCCCGGCCTCGGCCGGACCGAGGGTGACTCCCTGCCTCGCGGCCGCCGTGACCAGCGCCGTCGCGTCGAGGACCCCGGTGTCGTCGAACAGCGTCCCGGAGAAGTCGAACAGGACCGCTTCCACACGTTCGCCCGCTGGTTCGCCCACGGCGACAGCATAGAGAACCGCGCGTGTCGCACAAGATCCGGACGCCGGACGGCGGCGACGGCGGCCGGACGCCATAACCGACGCGTCGAGGCCGCCCGGATGCCCCTTCTGCGGGTGCCGAAATACTATCCTTGCTCAGGCAACGTCCCCGAGAAAGGAACGATTAGTGGCAACCAGGGTCATCATGGTGGATGATTTCGACGGTCATGACGGCGAGGACGTCGCGAAGCGGGATTTCGAGATCGGCGAGACCACTTACACCATCGATCTCGGTGATGAGAACTTCAAGAAACTGCAAGAGGCGATCGAGGTCCTCAGGCCGTATCTGGAGAAGGCGACCCGGGTGAAGCAGGCGGGCCGGTCTCGTCGGCCCACCGCCGACACGGCCCCTCGCCTGCGCGGATACTCTAATAGTGACGTGCGTGAATGGGCCAGGCAGGAAGGCGTCGAGGTCAGCGCGCGGGGAAAGATCGGTGATGAGGTCTATGAGAAGTTCATAGCGGCTCACCCCGACGCCAACCCGGATGACTGACTGGCCGTGAGAGACTGCAGGAGATATTGAGATGGCACAAGAAACGATCGTTCGGCTCCTCGATGACATCGACGGCAAGCCGGCGGACGAGACGGTGAGCTTTTCACTCGACGGCGTCCCCTACGAAATCGATCTCAGGACGAAAAACGCGGACAAGCTTCGCAAGGTGTTCGCGCCGTACGTTGAGAAGGGGCGCAAGGCGGGCCCTCGCCGCACCGGACGCGGCGGACGCGGCCGCACGGCGCACAACCGTGAGCGGGCTGCCGACATCCGGGGCTGGGCGAAGGAACACGGGATCTCCATCAACGACCGGGGCCGGATCCCCGCGGAGATCGTCCAGGCGTACGAGGCGAAGGACCCCAGCCGGGCCAAGAACCCCGGCGGAAAGGTCCCCCAGACGAAGTTCCAGGCCGCGGGGCGCTGACCGGCCTCGCCGCCGTCCGGCCCGCCCGGCACGATGATCGCCACCGAGCCGCCGCCGGACCGGCCGCCGCCGGGCGGGCCGGGCACCGACTGTCGCGCGTGACCGCGGCGCCACCACAGCGCCGCGGACCGCCGATGCGGGACCTCGCGCCGCTCACCGCCGGCGCCGCGGATCGGGAAGATCCCTTCGAGTGCGATCCGCGGTCACGCGGGTCGTGGCGTACGCCTGCCCGCCATCGGCCGTCCCGGGCCCTGCAATGGAGGTGCGGCCTTGGGTTCTCACGGTCGGCGCAGCGGCCGTTCACGGAAGTCGATGAAGCTCGCGGGGGGCGGGCCCGCCTTCATCGTCCGTGAATCGCAGCGCGCCCTTTGGCCGGGCGGCGGAGATCATGCTGATCGAAAAGGCGTTCTCCTCCGTCTGTGCGCGGACCGCGGTACAGATCTGGTTCATCCCGCGCTCTCTCGCGTCGGGATCTTGCGCATACGCTCCCATTGCGGCCCGCACCACGCGGGTGGGGCACTACGGACGAATATGGCGGACGCCGCCCGGTGTCCGGGGGTCCTCTCGCCGACGTCCTTGCGGCCCTCGCCATCTTCGGTTTCGGGTCTCCTTGTGGGGGCCGAGAATATGTTCACCCGAGAATGCCGGAACAGCGACACCCTTACCCTCGCAGCCATCGGGCGGCGCGACCCTGAACTCGGCCGGATCTCGTGCCGTGCCGACATCTGGACGGTGTCAGGAATCACTTACGTTGTGGGGCGTTGTGGGTCGGACCAGGCGCTACGTGAGCCGCCGTGACCTGGCCCGGCCCCGGGTCCGCTGGAGCGGGTTCCAGGCGCTCGCCCGCCCGCGCGGCGAATGAGGCCCGATCCCCGCCGGGCCGGGGCGACCGGGGCGTGGTGAACGAGGTCCGGCCGTGGGTAGGGGCTACCGTGTTGTCGGTGGAAAGGCGGAGGGTCGCATGAATGCCGATGGGTCCGAATACGTCCGAGATCAGCGTTATCTCACCACGCGTATCACCGCCGACGGGCGGGACGGGTATCCCGTCGAGCCCGGACGCTACCGGCTCGTCGTCAGCCGGGCGTGTCCGTGGGCCAACCGCAGCGTCATCGTGCGGCGGCTCCTAGGGCTGGAGCCGGTGCTGTCCATGGGCGTCTGCGGGCCCACGCACGACGAGCGGAGCTGGACCTTCGACCTCGATCCCGGCGGCCGGGACCCCGTGTTGAAGATCGAACGGCTCCAGGAGGCCTTCTTCGCGCGCGACCCGGACTATCCGCTCGGGATCACCGTGCCGGCCATCGTCGACATCCCCACGGGCAAGGTCGTGACGAACGACTTCGCCCAGATCACGCTCGACCTGTCCACCGAGTGGAGGCGGCACCACCGGCCCGGCGCGCCCGATCTCTACCCCGAGCGACACCGGGACGAGATCGACGCGATCAACGCCGACGTCTACCGCGACGTCAACAACGCCGTGTACGAGGCCGGGTTCGCCAAGGGGCAGGACGCCTACGAACGCGCCTACCGCAAGCTGTTCCGGCGCCTCGACCTCCTGGAGGAACGCCTCGCGACCCGCCGCTACCTCGTCGGGGACACCATCACCGAGGCCGACATCCGGCTGTTCACCACGCTCGTCCGCTTCGACGCCGTCTACCACGGGCACTTCAAGTGCAACCGCAGCAAGCTAGCCGAGATGCCGGTGCTGTGGGCGTACGCCCGGGATCTGTTCCAGACCCCCGGATTCGGGGACACCATCGACTTCCCGCAGATCAAGGAGCACTACTACGTCGTCCACCGCGACGTGAACCCCACCGGCGTCGTGCCTCTCGGCCCGGACACCTCCGGCTGGCTCACCCCGCACAACCGGGAGCACCTCGGCGGACGGCCGTTCGGCGACGGGACGCCGCCCGGCCCGGTCGCCCACGGCGAGGCCGTGACCCCCATCGGCTGACCCCGCCACCGTCCGCCGACCTCGGGGCTCCGGATCCGTACGGGCGGTGCTTCTCAGGCGGTGAGCAGCACGGCGCCCACCGAGCGGCGCTTCTCGATCTCGGCGTGCGCGTCCGCGGCGCGGTCCAGCGGAAAGGTGGCGTGGATGCGCGGTCTGAGGCGGCCGTCCGCCGCCGCGGCCAGGGCGCGCTCGGCGTCGGCGCGTTGCTCGGCCTCCGGCTTGGCGAACACCATGCCGAGCGGGCCCGCCACGGTCAGCCCCCGCCGGGCGATCTCCTGCGCGTCGAGCGGCAGCCAGTCACCGGAGGCGAAACCGTACACGCCGAACCTGCCGCGGCCGTCCGCGGCGGCCCGCAGCGCCTGGGCGGCGACCTCGCCGCCGACCGCGTCGAGCACGACGTCCACGCCGCCGCCGGTGAGCCCGCGCACCCGGTCCGGCCAGTCCTCGGTGCCGTAGTCCACGACGTGGTCGGCGCCGAAGTCCTCGACCGCGGCCCGCTTGCCGGCCCCGGCCGCGCCGATCACCGTCGCTCCGCCCGCCCTGGCGAGCTGCACCAGCAGCGATCCGATCCGGCCCGCCGCGGCGGTGACCAGCACCGTCTCGCCCTCGCGGACCCGCATGGCGGACAGCATGCCGCCCGCGACCGCGCCGGCCTGGAAGACCGCCAGCGCGGTCGCGAGCGGGATCCCGTCCGGCACGGGGAACGTCCACGCGACCGGCACCAGGGCGCGCTCCGCGTAACCGCCGGCGTTGCCCACGGTGGTGGCCACGACACGGCGGCCGAGCAGTGACCGGTCCGTCCCGGGGCCGACCGCGACGACCTCTCCTCCCACCTCGATGCCGGGCACGTACGGTAGCGGGACCGGATACCGTCCCGACCTGACGATCACGTCGCCGTAGCCGACGCCGGCCGTCTCGACGGCCACCACCGCCTGCCCCGCACCGGGCTCCGGCTCCGGCCTCTCATCCACGTCGAGTACCTCCGGCGGCCCGAACGCACGTATCCCGATCACCCGCATGCTCGACTCCTCTTTGTGACACTCTGGTCGAATCGAGACAACTTGTCTCGACCGATCAGTCTTGGCGCGCGGCGCGACCACGACAAGCGTCGATCCGGGGATTCCGTCCCATTCGAGACAAGGAGCCGGAAGTGTCTCAGCCCAACGTGCCGTCCCAGGACAACGTGCGGGTCCGGCGGACGCGCAAGCTGCTGCGCGAGGCGCTCGTGGAGCTGGTCGAGGAGCGCGGCTTCGACCGGATCACGGTCGGGGAGATCACCTCACGGGCGATGGTCAGCCGGGCGGCCTTCTACCGGAACCACCGCGACAAGTACCACCTGGTCGAGCAGATCTTCGACGAGGCGATGGCCGAGCTGCGCGGCACGATGGGCGGCGACGAACGGCCGAGCGGCGAGCGGTGGGTGGGCTTCTTCGAGCACGTGGCCGCCTACCGCCGGCTGTACGGCGCGCTGCTGGGCCGCCGGGGCAGCCCCTGGTTCGCCGACCGGATGCGCGCCGCGCTCGCCGCGATGACCACCGAGCACTTCGCGGACGACGATCCGCGGGCGCTGGTGCCCAGCGTGCTGTCGGCCATGTTCGTGCAGACGATCACCTGGTGGCTGGAGCACGGCCAGGCCATGCCTCCGCGCGAGATCGCGGGACGGTCCGCGCGGCTCGCCGCCGCGGTCATCGCCGAGGCGAACCGCGGGTGAGAGGCCGCCCGGGAACCCGCACGCCGCACCGCAGGGCACGGGCTCCGGGCGGGCTCTGACAGAGGTCGGGCCGGGGCCGAGCGGACGCGGCGAATGCTCAGCGCGGCACGTTCAGCGTGTCCAGATTGCTGATCTTCCAGCGCCCGCCCTGGCGGACCGCGTCGACGGCGAGCATGGCCGCCGCGTACGTGGTCTGCTTGCCGCTCGTGCGGGTGTTGCGCTGGTCGGCGAAGACCAGCAGGCGGGCGCGGTCGCCCTCGAGCATCTCCACCGCGCTGTCGGTCACCGTCGTGGTCAGGACGAGCTTCTGGGCCGGAGCCTGGGCACGCACCTGGGCGATCATGGTGTCGTACTGGCCGACCGCCTTGCCGGTGAGCAGGCCGTTCTCGGCCTGTTGCGTCCGGCCCGCGTCGGTGTAGTCGTAGGAGAACAGCGTGTTCACCGCGTCGGTCACCTGGCCCGTGACCTCGCTCGTACGGCCGGGATCGGTGAGGGCGACGTTGTGGGCTCCGGCGCGGTCGCGCACCGCGTTCGCCTCCTCGGCGAACCACACCGCGAGGCCGCCCAGCAGCACCGTCAGAACCCCCAGGGCGACCGGCAGCCGCCGGACCCGGTGCCGGACCCGGCGCTCACGGGCCGGTTTCGGCGCCTTGTCGTCCTCGGGGGTACGGCGGCGGATGACGAACGGGAGGGAGGGCATGCGGAGGTTCCTCTCACGAAGGGGCGGCGGGCTCAGCCGGCGGTCGTGCCGAGGGGAGCCTGGCCGAGCGCGCTGAGCTTCCAGCCGGACGACGTACGGGTCAGCTGCGCCCGCATGCGGCTCTGCTTGGTGGCCGGCGATCCGGTCGGCGGCGTGACGGTGATCTGCACGGCGACGATCGCGCCGGCCTTGCCCGCCCGGTCGTCCAGTTCGGTCACGGCGGCGTCGAGGATCTTCGCGCTGGTGACCGTCTTGGCGGCCCGTACCTGCTGGGCGAACTGGGCGCGGCCCTGGACGAGTTCCTGGTGCAGGTCGCCGGTCGAGGACGCCTCCCAGGTCGCCAGGCCCTGGTCCACCTTGCGGTAGTCGAGGGTGTTCATGTTCTGCACGCCCTGCTCGGCGGCGCGGAGCACGGCGTCGCGGTCGCGGGAGTAGGCGAGAGAGTCGTCGTGCGCCGCGCCGTACCAGGACCACCCGAAGTACCCCGCGCACGCGGCGGCGGCCACGACGAGCACGGTCGCCACCAGCAGCACCGGATCGGAGAGCCGGGGCAGGCGCCGTCGCGACGCCTTCTCCGCGGCCTCCCCGTCCGAACCCTCCTCAGCCGAACCGCCCCCGGAGTCGCCCTCGCCGTCCTCGACCTCGGTCTCTCCGGCGTCGGCCTCCTCGCCTTCGGTCTCCGCGTCTTCATCCTCTTCGGATGCGGTTTCCTCGGACCCGGACTCGGCCTCGGTCTCCTCGGACGCCGCCTGCTCAGGCTCGGCCTCCTCGGACGTCGTCTCCGCAGGCTCCGGCTCCTCGGCCGGAGGCTCCGTGTGCTCGTCGGGCTCCGTGGGCCGTTTCTCGGCTGTGGTCCGTGCCACCTACTGTCACCTTTCGTGGAGCCGTACGGGTTACCGGGCGTGCATGTCGACGATGCGCCAGTGGCCGCCCTGGCGCCGGGCGGTGACCGAGAGCTGGGCCGCCGCCGACATGCCCTTGGGCCGGTCCTTGCGCACGATGACCTGGTCGAGGAAGACCAGGAGCTGCGCCGTGTCGTGGGTGAGCCGCACGACGCCCGCCCGTACGACCCGGGTCCTGACCGTCAGCCGCTCCGCCGCCGCGTGCTGCTTCACCTGGGTGAACAGCGTCCGGTACTCGCTCGCGGCGGTGCCGCTCAGCACCTCGGCCGCGGCCTGCTCGGTCGTCGCCGTGCTGTCCGGGGTGTACGAGAAGATCTTGGTGAGCCCGTTGCTGACGTCGCCGATGACGACCGAGGTCGCCTCGGTGTCGACGAGCGCCCGGTCGGCGAGCGCCGGATCGTGCCGCGCCCGCACGCTCAGCACCTGCAATCCGGCTCCGGCCAGCGCGAACAACAGCGTGAGCACCACGACGAACACCCGCGGCCGGCGGATCCACCGGCGCCGCGGAGCCTCGGCGTCCGGCTCGGGAGCGGTGGCCTCGGCCTCCTCGGCGGCCTTGGGCTCTTCAACGGTCTTGGGCTTCTCACCTGCCTCGGGCTTCGCGACGGCCTTGGGCTCCGCGGCGGCCTCGGAATCCTCCGCGACCTCCGGCTCCGCGGTGGCCTCGGGCTCTTCGGTGACCTTGGGCTCTTCGGTGACGCTCAACGACCCTCCTCCTAGGCGCCGACCGGCACGGCGGTGAGCGAGCTGAGCTTCCACTGGGAGCCCGTACGCGCCAGCACGGCGGTGAAGCGCTTGCGTTCCAGGGAGCTGCCGAGCTTGACCTGGACGGTCGCGATGACCTGGGCGGTGCCGGCGTGCGTGTCGAGCTCGGTCACCGCGAGGTCGGTGACGGTGCCCACCGCGGGGGTGCCGGACTTGAGGGCCTTCTGCCGGTCCTGCGCCGACGTACGCCGCAGCGACTCGCGCAGCGTCCCGGTCGAGACGTCCAGCCAGCGGCTCAGCCCGGCGTCGCTCTTGCGCGGGTCCAGGGTGTTGAGGACGGCGATCTCCTGCCGGGCGTCCCGCCGCACCTGGTCGCGTGCCCGCGCGAACGGCACGGACGACGAGTGCGCGCTCTGGTGATAGCTCCAGCCCGACCACCCGCAGAAGACCGCCGCGGCCGCCAGCAGGGCCACTCCAAGGACGCGCATCACCGCTCCAGCCCGAGAAGGTCGCTCATGGAAGCCGGTCCGGCCGGCACCGACGGCAGTCCGAGCGCCCCGGGCAGCGACGCCGAGGCCGCCGACGCCGACGTGCCCGGACGTACGGGCGCGGGCACTCCGCCGCCGTACGGGGCGTTACCCGAGCCGCGTACGTCCACCCCGCTGGAGGCCGGCATCCGGCAGGACGCGGCCGTGTTCAGCGGCGGCCCGGCCGAGGTGTCGAGCCCGTTGCGGTACGTCGTGCCGCCGTACCCCGTCGTGCAGGGGAGCGGGGAGAAGAACGTCAGGGCCATCCCGAAGTTGAGTCCCTTCGAGTCGACCACCGACGCGCCCGCCGCCACCACCTGCGGCAGGCGTACGAGCAGCTCCTGGATGCCGCGCTGCCGGGTGACCGTGAGCTCGGAGGTGGTCGTCAGGTTGGCGAGCAGCACGCTGAGGCTCGGATCGAGGTCGCGCAGGAGCCCGCTGATCTCGGTGGCGGCGACCGGCGCGGTGGTGATCAGCCGCCGCAGGTCGGTGTCGGACGCGTCGAGCTGTCCGGCGAGCAGCCGCGCGCTGCGGGCGAACGACACCAGGGCGGCGCCCTCCTCGCGCTGGGTGCGCAGCACGGTCTGCCCGTCGAAGATCAGCTGGTTGGTCTCGGGCGCGGCGCTGTTGGCGTCCCGGAGGAACTCATCAGAGTTGTCGAGCAGCGTCTGGAGGTTCTCGCCCTGCCCCTGGAACGCCTTGCCGAGTTCGTCCACCACGGTGCGCAGTGAGTCGAGCGGCACCGAGGCGGCCAGGTTGTCGACGTTCGTCAGCACGTTGGTCACGGGCGGCGGCGTCTGCGTGGCGCTACGCGCGATGGTCGCGCCGTCCTTCAGGTACGGGCCGTCGCCGCTCGCCGGCCGCAGGTCGACGTACTCCTCGCCGACCGCCGACAGGTTGGCGACCACGGCCTGCGACGCGGCGGGGATCCGGGGCGCGGAGTCGTCGATGTGCAGGTCCGCCCGTACGCCGTCGCCGGTCAGGTGCAGGTCGCCGACCCGGCCGACCGACACGCCTCGGTACGTGACGTCGGAGCCGGGGAACAGCCCGCCGGTCTCGGGCAGGTCCATCCGCACGACGTAGTAGCCGCGCAGGCCGACGAAGCGCCCGAGGTCGGCGTACCGGTAGCCGATGTAGCCGATGACGAGCACACCGATGACGAGGAACGCCAGGTTCTTCAGCCGGGTTCCGAGCGTGAGCATCAGCCACCCCCGTTCGGAGAGGAGGACGGCGTCGCCGTCGGCGTCCCCGGTGGTACGGAGCCCGGCGGCGACCCGGGCGTGGACGGAGACGTGACCGGCGACGAGCCCGTCGGCGTGGTCTGCGTTCCGCCGACGGGAGGCAGCGGAAGCGGCACGCTCCCAGCCTTGCGCCGGGACGACTTCGCCTGCCCTTCCTGCCCCGGCACCAGCGGTGGGATGACCTGGGTGCCGGGCAGCGCGGTCACCGACAGGTAGACGTTGAGGTAGTCGCCCTTGACCCCGTTCAGCACCTCGTCGGTGAACGGGTAGGTCAGCAGCACCTGCAGCGACTTCGGCAGGTTCCGCCCGGCGGCGGAGAGGTTGGCCAGCACCGGTGCGAGCGCCTGCAGGTCCGCGACCATGTCGGCCTTGCTCTTGTTGATGGTCGTGACCGCGACGCCGGACAGCTCCTGCAGCGACCGCAGCATCGTGACCAGCGCGCCGCGCTGCTGTTCGAGCACGTCCAGGCCGGGTCCGAGGTCGTCCAGGGCGGTGCCGATCTGCTTTTTGCGGGAGGCGAGGGTGGCGGAGAGCCGGTCGACCGCGTCGATGGCGTCGACGATGTCCTGGCGATGGTCGTTGAAGTTGGCGACGACGGTGTTCAGGTCGCTGAGCAACTGCCTGATCTGGGGTTCGTTGCCGTCGAACGCCTTATTCAGCTCCTGGGTGATGGTGCGCAGCTGGCTCAGGCCGCCGCCGTTGAGGAGCAGCGACAGCGCGCCGAAGACCTCCTCGATCTCCGGGTCGCGGTCGGTGCGCGTCATCGGGATGACCGCTCCGTCGGCCAGCGTGCCCGAACCACCGCCGGTGGGCGCGCTGAGCTCGATGTACTTCTCGCCGAGCAGGCTCGACTGGGCGAGCCGCGCGTACGCGTTCGCGGGCAGGTGGACCTTGCCGTTGACGAGCATGACGACGTTCGCGGTCCAGCCGTTCCGCGGCAGCGTGATCTTGGAGACCCGGCCGACCGCCACGTCGTTGACCTTCACCGCCGCCTGCGGCACGAGGTCGTGCACGTTGGCGAACTGCGCGGTGACCTTGTACGGGTGGGAGCCGAGGTCCGCGCCGCCCGGCAGCGGCAGTCCGTACACGCCGCCGAAGCCGCCCGAGCCGCAGCCCGCCAGGGAGAGGCACACGACCACGACGGCGGCCGGCCGCATCGCGCGCATCATCGGCCTCCGTACACGCCGCCGACCGGCGGTAGCGGGAGCGGCGCCCGGCTCGAGCGCGGCAGGGGTTTCAGGGCGTCGGAGCCGGAGCCGAGCTTGTACTTGACACACAGGTTCTTCATGGACTGGGCCAAACCGGTCATCGAGCAGACCTGGTCGCCGGCGGTCTGCGCGGCCGATTCCGGCGTGAGCGGCCCGCCCATGCTCAGCTCGTTGAGGTCACCGCGGCCGTCGAGCGTCCGGTTGTCCGGGTCGTAGGTGTTCAGGACGTTGTCGGCGGCGAGCGGCACGGTGTCCAGCGCCTCGGCGAGCGACGCGCGCTGGTCCACCAGCGTCTGGGTGATCGTGGCCAGCTTGGTCACGTTGGACTTCAGCCGCGCACGGTTGTCGTGGATGAAGCGCTGGACCTGGCCGAGCGCGGTGGCGAGCTGCTGGAGCGCCGCGCCGAGGTTCTGCCGGTCGTCGGAGAGGAAGCCGGTCACCTGCGAGAGTTGCTGCTCGGCGAGCCGGACCTGCCCGTCGTTGGCCTTGAGCATGGCGGTGAACTTCTGCAGGTTCGTCAGGGTCGAGAACAGGTCGCTCGAAGCACCGGACAACGTCTTGGACGCCTGGCCGAGGTCGCCGACCATGTCACCGAGGTCCTGGCCGTTGCCGCCGAGGTTGGCCGCGCCGGTGTTCAGCAGGTCGGACAGCGCGCCCTTGCGGTTGGCGCCGTTCGGGCCGAGGGCGTTGGCGAGCCGGCTGAGGCTGTCGTAGAGCTGGTCGATCTCCACGGGCGTCGCCGTACGGTTCGCCGGGATGACCGCGTGGTCGGTCAGCCGGGGGCCGGAGGTGTAGGCGGGGGAGAGCTGGATGTAGCGGTCGGCGACGACGCTCGGCGCCACCACGACGGCGATCGCCCCGGCCGGCACGGCGACTCCGTGGTCCACCGTCATCGTCACCCGCACCTGGCGGCCCTCGGGCCGTACCGTGTCGACCTTGCCGACCCGCACGCCGAGGACGCGCAGGTCCGAGCCGGCGTAGACGCCCACGGCCTGGCCGAAGTACGCGGTGATCCTCGTCCCGGCGGGGCGTGACAGCAGGTACAGCGCGCCGACGAGGACCACGATGAGCGCGAGGCCGGCGCTCATCACGGCGGGTCGGCGGGCCGGAGCGACCGAGAGTCTGGGCATCATCGACCGTCCTGCTTCGGTGGCATGCATCCGACATCCGGAGGCGTGTTCGGCGGGAGGTAGTTCTTGGGCACGATGCCGCACAGGTAGGCGTCGAACCAGCGGCCGTTGCCGAGCGTGTTGCCGATCAGACGGTAGTACGGCCCGGCGACGGCGAGCGCGTGGTCGAGGCTGCCCTGGTTGCGCCGCAGCATCGCGGTCACCTGGTCGAGCGCGCGCAGCGTCGGGTCGAGCTGCGCCTGGTTGTCCTTGACCAGGCCGCTGAGCTGCGCGGACAGCTGCTGAGTGCCGGTCAGCAACGCGTGGATCGCCAGCCGGCGCCGCGAGATCTCGGCCAGCAGCCGGTTGCCGTCGTGCATGAGCGCGGTGAAGTTGCCGTTCTGCGCGGCCAGAGTCGCGGTGATCTGCTTGGTCCCGGCCAGCAGCCGCGCGAGCTGCGCGTCCCGTGAGGAGATCGTCTTGGACAGCTTCGACAGGCCCTCGATGGCCTGGCGGACGTTCGGCGAGGTGTTCCGGAACGTATCGGAGATCGTCTGCAGGCTCTTCCCGAGCTGGTCGGTGTCGATCTGCCCCAGCGTGCCGCCGAGCTGCTGGAACGCCTCCGTCACGTCGTACGGGGAGGTCGTGCGGCTGACCGGGATGCGACGGGAGGGCTTCTGCCGACCGGTGCCGAGCGGATCGACCGCGAGGTACTTCTCGCCCAGCAGCGTCTTGATCATGATCGAGGCGGTCGAGGCGTTGCCGATCCAGGTGTCCTTGACGCGGAAGCTGACCTTCACCCGTCCGTGGTCGAGGGAGACCCCGGTGACCTTGCCGACCTTCACGCCGGCGACCCGGACCTCGTTGCCGGACCGCAGGCCGGCGGACTCGGTGAAGTCCGCGCTGTAGGTCGTGCCGCCGCCGATGACGGGCAGGTCGTCGGCGGCGTACGCGGCGGTGCCCAGCCCGGCCAGGATCACCAGGCCGACCACGGCGACCTTGACCGGGTTCCGCTCCCGGATCGGCTTCACGATTCGCACCTCGATTCGGTGACCGGGATGCCGGTCGGCGGAGGTCCGGGTTTCGGCCCGCCTTCCGAGGCCCACGACACACCGGAGACCGTGGCCTGACACATGTAGAGGTTGAGCCACGAGCCGTACGAGGCGAGCCGGGCGATCGTGGTCATCTTCGTCGGCAGCGTCCGTACGAAGCCCTCCACCAGCGGCTGGTCGCGGTTCAGGTTGGACGACAGCCGGCCCAGGTCGTGGATGTCGCGGCGCAGCGGGTCGCGGCTCGGGCCCAGCAGCCCGGCCGTGCTCGTGGTCAGGCCGGAGATCGCGCTGATCGCCTCCCCGATCGGCTTGCGGTCGGAGGCGAAGCCGTGCACGAGTTGTTTCAGCGTCTCGATGAGCCCCTCGAACCGGCTCTCGCGGGAGTTCACGGTCTGCACGACGGTGGTGAGGTTGTCGATCACGCGTCCGATGACCTGGTCCCGGCTGGCGAGCGTCGTGGTCAGCTGGCCGAGCGAGGCGATGAGCTGCTCCATCGTGGTGCCCTCGCCCTGGAACACCTGGATGATCTCGCCGGACAGCTGGTTGACGTCCTTGGGGGACAGGGCCTGGAACAGCGGCTGGAAGCCGTTGAAGAGCTGGGTGAGGTTCAGCGCGGGCGTGGTCCGCTCCACCGGGATCGTCCCGCCCGGCCGCAGGGTGCCGCCGACCGGCCCGACGCCCTGGTCGAGTTCGATGAACCGCTGCCCGACGAGGTTCAGGTACTTGATGGACGCGGTGACCGAGGCGGGCAGCGTACGGCCGGACTCGACGGAGAACGTCACGCGCGCCAGCCGCCGGCCGGTCACGTGGATGCTCTCCACCTCGCCGACGCGTACCCCGGCGATGCGGATGCTGTCCCCGGTGTTCAGGCCGGTGACGTCGGTGAACGTCGCGTGGTAACCGGCGGTCCGGCCCACTCCGGTGCCGGCGATGCTGAGCGCCAGGATCGCCGTGGCCAGCGTGGTGACGACGATGAAGATCGCCGACTTGGCCAGCGGCCCGGCGAGGCTTCTGCGGTTCACTTCACCGTCACCTCCGTTCCCCGGTAGATCGGGCCGACCAGCACGCTGCTCCAGTCGGGCAGGCCCTTGCGCGGCGCGGTCCCGCTCGTGTTCAGCAGGTCGTTGACGAGGTCGTTCTCCCCGGGCGAGTTGGGCACGCCGAGCGCGCCGGCGGCCCCCTCGTACGGCACGGGATAGCAGTGCGGCCCGCCGCCGGCGTTGTAGACGGGCGTGTCACGGCCGGGCACGTACTTGCCCTTTGAGGGGACCACGTGCACGGTGACGTGCATGCCGTGCTGGTCGGTGCCCTTGCCCAGCGCGCGGTCCATCGCGGGGACGAAGTCGCTGAGCGTCTTCAGCGTGCAGGGGAAGGAGGGCGAGTAGCGGGCCAGCGTCTCCAGCACCGGGCGGCTGTCCGCGGACAGCCGGATGATGTTCGCGGAGTTGCCGCGCAGGAAGGCGGTGATGTCCCGCGACGAGTCGGTCATCGAGTCGTAGAGCTCGGCGAGGTTGGCGCGCTGGTCGACGATGGTGCGGCTCGTCGTGGTGAAGTCGGTGAGCGCCTGCAGGATGTCCGGGCTCGCCTGGGAGTACAGGCGCGCGACCCGTACCAGCTCGCTGATGTCGCGGTCGAGCGCGGGCAGCTGCGGCTTGAGCGTCTTGAGATAGGAGTCGAAGTCCACCAGGGTCTGGCCGAGCTTGTCGCCGCGGCCCTGCAGCGCCTGGGCCATCGCGGTGAGCGTCGCGGACAGCTTGGCGGGCTGGACGGCGGTCAGCAGGGGCAGGACGTTGTCCAGCACCCGCTCCAGCTCGATGGCGTTGGAGCTGCGGTCCTGCCCGATCACGCTCCCGGCGGCGAGGGCCACCGGCGCGGGGTCGGGCGGCGGGACGAGCGCGACGTATCGCTCGCCGAACAGCGTGGTGGGCAGCATCTGCGCGGTGACGTTCGCCGGAACGTTCTTCAGCGCGCCCGGCTGGAGGGCGAGCCGCAGACGGGCCCCCGACCCGTCCGCGGAGATGTCGCGAACCTCGCCGATGACCTGGCCGCGCATCTTCACGTCGGCGTGCGGGTGCATCTCGTTGCCCACGCTGTCCGTGCGCAGCGTCACCATGGCGACGTCGGTGAAGCGCTTCTGGTAGACCGCGATCGACAGCCACACCAGCAGGCACAGCACGAGCAGGAACGCCAGTCCGGTGAGCCGCCGCCGGGCCTTGACCGCGGCCGAGTCCTCCACACTGATCATCCGGCCACCTTCACCGTCGTGGTGGCGCCCCAGATCGCCAGGCTGAGGAAGAAGTCGGTCAGGCTGATCAGCACGATCGAGGTGCGTACGGCGCGGCCGACCGCGATGCCCACCCCGGCCGGGCCGCCCGACGCGCGGTAGCCGTAGTAACAGTGCGCCAGGATCACCATGACCGAGAAGATCAGCACCTTCCCGAACGACCAGAGCACGTCCACCGAGGACAGGAACTGCCCGAAGTAGTGGTCGTAGGTGCCGGACGACTGACCGTTGAACAGCACCGTGATCTCGCGCGAGGACAGGTACGAGCTGAGCAGGCCGATGCCGTACAGCGGAATGATCGCCACGGCGCCCGCCGCGATCCGGGTGGTGACCAGGTACGGCAGGCTCGGCACGCCCATGCCCTCCAGCGCGTCGACCTCCTCGTTGATGCGCATCGCGCCGAGCTGGGCGGTGAAGCCGGCCCCGACCGTCGCCGACAGCGCGAGCCCGGCGACGAGCGGCGCGATCTCGCGAGTGTTGAAGTAGGCGGAGACGAACCCGGTGAAGGCGGACGTGCCGATCTGGTTGAGCGCGGCGTACCCCTGCAGGCCCACGACGGTGCCGGTGAACAGCGTCATCGCGATCATCACGCCGATGGTGCCGCCGATGACGCCGAGCGCGCCGCTGCCGAACGTGACCTCGGCGAGCAGGCGGCGGATCTCCCGCAGGTAGCGCCGCAGCGCCCGCGGCGTCCACAGCAGTGCCCGCAGGTAGAAGGTCAGCTGGTCGCCGAGGGTGTCCAGCCAGGACAGCCGGCGGTCGAGATCGAAACGGATCGCCATCGGCTCAGCTTCCCTTCGGGGGGACGACCTGCAGGTAGATGGCCGTGAGCACGAGGTTCACGAAGAACAGCAGCAGGAAGGCGATGACGACCGACTGGTTCACCGCGTCGCCGACGCCCTTGGGGCCGCCGCGCGGGTTCAGGCCGCGGTGCGCCGCGACCGCGCCCGCGATGAAGCCGAAGATGAGCGCCTTGATCTCGCTGATGTACAGGTCCGGCAGGTGGGCGAGGGCGGAGAAGCTGGCCAGGTACGCGCCGGGCGTGCCGCCCTGCATGATCACGTTGAAGAAGTAGCCGCCGAGCACGCCGACCACCGACACCAGGCCGTTGAGGAAGACCGAGACGAGCATCGCCGCCAGCACACGGGGCGCGATCAGCCGCTGGATCGGCGAGACGCCCATGACCACCATCGCGTCGATCTCCTCGCGGATCGTCCGCGAGCCGATGTCCGCGCAGATCGCCGAGCCTCCGGCGCCGGCGATCAGCAGTGCCACGATCAGCGGGCTGGCCTGCTGGATGACCGCGAGCACGCTGGCCGCGCCGGTGAAGGACTGGGCGCCGAGCTGCTGGGTGAGCGATCCGACCTGCAGCGCGATCACGGCGCCGAACGGGATGGACACGAGCGCGGTCGGCAGGATCGTCACGCTGGCGATGAACCAGAACTGCTCCACGAGCTCCCGGCCCTGGAACGGCCGCCGGAACATCGCACCGAGCGCGGCGGCGGCCAGCGCGAACAGCTTCCCGGTCTCGCGGAGCGCGGCGGTGCCGGGGACGGAGCCGGCCGGAGTGGTCATCGCCGCTCCCGGATGCTGGCGAGGATCTCCTGCTGCGCCGGGTACGGGAGCTCGTGCAGCATGCCCATCACCCGCGCGCGGCGGCGCTCGACGGCCTGACGGGGCGGCAGGCCGGGGCTGGGCTCCAGCTGCGGCACGATCGGCGGCAGCCCCTCGTCGTCATCGTGGTAGCCGGCCTCGCGTTCGGCCTCCAGCAGCGACTGGTCCTTCTCCTCCGACATGCCGATCGGGCCGTGCCGCCGGCCGCGGAGGAACTGCGCGACCACCGGCTCCTCACTCGTCAGCAGCACCTCGCGCGGGCCGAACGTGACCAGGTCGCGGCGGAACAGCATGCCGATGTTGTCCGGCACCGTCGAGGCGACCTGGATGTTGTGCGTGACGATCAGAATGGTCGCGTCGATCTGCGCGTTGAGGTCGATGAGGAGCTGGGAGAGGTACGCCGTGCGGACCGGGTCCAGGCCCGAGTCCGGCTCGTCGCAGAGGATGATCTGCGGGTCGAGGACGAGGGCGCGCGCCAGCCCGGCGCGTTTGCGCATTCCGCCGGAGATCTCGCCGGGAAGCTTGCGCTCGGCCCCGCCCAGGCCGACCATCTCCATCTTCTCCAGCACGATGCGCCGGATCTCGGACTCTTTCTTGTTGGTGTGCTCGCGCAGCGGGAAGGCGATGTTCTCGAACAGGTCGAGCGAGCCGAACAGCGCGCCGTCCTGGAACATGATGCCGAACAGCTTCCGCACCTCGTACAGCTTGCGCTCGGGGCTGCTGACCATGTCGACGCCGTTGATGAGGATGCGTCCCTGCTCGGGTTTGAGCAGGCCGATCAGCGACTTGAGGAAGACCGTCTTGCCGGTGCCCGAGGGGCCGAGCATCACGCTGACCTCACCGGCCGGAAGGGTGAGAGTGATGTCGCGCCAGATGTTCTGCCGGCCGAAGGATTTCGTCAGTCCTTCGACCACCACTTCGATGCCCATTACCGCGAGCCGACCATCACAGTTCTCCCAGCACCTGACTTCGCACTGATACAAAGAAGAAGCTTCATCACCGGCTCGGCTTGAAAGTTCGTATTGGCGGGACTTTTTGAGTCGGCTCAGTGATTACTACTGGCGGGTACGCTACTTTCGTGGGTGTTCGGGGCGCAAGCGTTCGAATGAGACAATCGGGTCACGGCGCATTGCTTATCATCGGATAACAAACCGGCTGCCGATTCTTGTCGCTCAGTGCGCATGGGCCCGGTCGAAGAGGGGCGACCCGCCGGTTCCGCGAAGAGCGGTCGTCGGCGCATACGAGATCACCCGGCCCGCGCCGCGGGCCGGGTGATCGGGTGGCGGTGATCAGTGCAGGGCGCCGGCCTTGAAGACCTTGCTCGGGTCGGCGGTGGGAGACGAGTTCGCGACGGACGCGGGGCCGAGGGTCAGCGTGATGGTGTTCCCCGAGCCGGGGACCACGAGGTTGATGAGCGGAGTGGCGAGCAGGCAGTCCTTGAACTTCGGGATCGTGTAGGTGCCGTTGAGGTTGCCGCCGTTGATGACGCTGAAATCGGCGTCGGAGGCGACGGAGACCTCCGCCGGGGTCTCGGTCCGGCAGCTGCCGCCGACGGGGGTCGGGATGCCGGCGACCTTGAGCTCTGTGATCTTGATGGTGAGGTGTGACGTGGTCTGCACCGCGCCGGTGTTGATGTCGACGGTTCCGGTGGTCGGCGACGCCTCGACGAACTCGGTCGTGACGGAGACCGGGATGACGCCGAACTCCTTGAACGAGCCGGTCGCCGGGGGCAGGTCGACCGTGGCGGTCAGCCCACCGGTGTCGTCGACGGCCGTCGCCAGGGTCCCCGGGCCGAGGGACATCGAGGAGTTGGTCGACTTGATGGTCGTGGTCCCGGTCAGCGGATAGTTCAGCTTGAGCACGACGTCCGCGTGCGCCGTCCCGGTGGTGGACAGGACCCCGAGCGCGGCCAGCGACGCGGTCGCGGCGGCGGTGGTCCTGCCCCAGCGCCTGACGGGCGCAAGCGATTCAGCCGGCATGTGGAACCTCCTTGGTGCGCGGACACCGAGTCGGTCATACGGTGCCCCTACCGGCAAACCCCGCTCGATTTCGTCGGGCCGGTGCGGTCACGACCGATACGAGGTTTGATTCCAGCGTCGACCCCGAAGACCCATTGACCTGACGTGGAATCTTCGGAATCTACCCTATTGTCCCGAAGATTAAGTGCTCGCGATAGGCAATACAAGACCCGGAACCGAGAAAAGCCGTCGCCGTTCCTTGTTGCTGCGGGGAGTTGTCATGAAGTGCACCGTCGCCTGGCTGTTGTTTATCTCTGGGTGCTAATTCAGGGACGGTTGCCGGGGGTCTGCAACGCGAGAGCTCGGATGTCGGTAACCACTCATGTCGCTCGCCTGGTCGCGCCAGCGTATTATTTGTATCCCGGTCTTACCATCCTCTGTGGAACGCTGAAGACGTAATTCGCGGAAAAATCGACCGGTTCGCCCGTATTGATGCTGCCGCCACATCCGGTCACGCCCTTCACGGTCGGGGGCGCGGATGATTGTTGGGTCAGGGACATCACGTGCGTCAGATTAGAGTACCTGAAGCCTATGCTAGCCCCGCTGATCCGGACGGTGCAGGACGTCCCGTCTCTGAGGGTGATGTTGAGGTTCGGCAGTTCACCGAACGCGACATCGGTCGTCGGATCGTAGGTCGTCAGCGAGAAAGGGGGGCTGGCGGTGAGGAAGCTTATGGTCGCGGCCTGGCTCAGCGCTCCTTCGCCGTGACAGTTCGTGAACGTGGGTTTCTTGCTAACGCCGATGTGGACATCGTCGCCATCTCGAGCCTTGCCGCCGTTGAGGCTGAGGCTGAACGAAGTGGATTCGCATGAGAAACCCGCATTCGGAAGCGTCAGCCTATATGCGCCCGAGCTTGCTGTGAGGGGCCCGCCGGGTTCGACGTCCCATCCGAAGTCCTGAACCGGGCACGGTGTCGGCGGTCGGAAGGGATGATCCGCATCGCAGATCTGCCCCTGGGTTATCCTGATGTAGTTCCCGGGTCCGGATAGCGAGGCTGTGAACAGCGGATCCAGGCTCTCGCCGACCCCGCATCCTTGGAATGGGGGAATGGTCGCCGTCCCGGTCAGGAACCCTCCGCTGTTGACCACATATGTCGGATCATCATTGGTGCTGGCACTCAGCTGGAGCTTCATCGGCTGGGCGGTGGTGCAGTCAGCCCCCACGTCCAGTGGAACGCCGTTGATACGGACATCATGAATTCGAAGGGAGACGTAGGCTGACGCGGTCGTGTATCTTGGCGGCAGTTCAGGCGACCGATTCACGTAGTCCACGGCCGTGATATTCGCATTCTGATAGGCTGTGGTCTTGCCCACTTGCGTGACATCCAGTTCGGCCGTGGTCGGCATGAAACCGAAGGCCAGAAACGTCGCCTGCGAGGTCTCCACATGAGAGGCGCCGAGAGAATCCGTCTCAAAATAGTTGGCGTTTAGGTTGTACAGTGAACGGTTTCCCACCTCCAACGCCATCTTCCCGAACAAGGGCGCCGCGCCGTTGAGCTTCGCCACATTCGAGAACCCGCTGATCTTCGCGCAGGCGTACAGAGGAGTGGTCTCGATGATCGGAGTGTCAGGAGGCGGCGTGGGAAGGGGAAAGTCTTCGCTGAAACCTCCCGTGACGTCCGGCGGGCAGTAGTCCTCCTGGGCCTTGGCCGCAGTGGCGTGTGAGACGCTGCCGGGACCGGAGGCGCCTGTCGCGTCCGCTGCCGATACTGCGATGGTGGTCAGCGCCGTGTCCTGGCCCAGGTTCGGTGAACAGGAGAGCGACATCGTGGCGGGCTGCGCCGCCGTGCCGTCGGCCTGTCGGAGAGTGAGGCTGGCGCTCAGATCGGCGACGGAGAAGACGACCCGACCGGGTGCGGCGACGGTCGGTGCCGGCTCCTGCCCGGACCCGGCCAGAACCAGCTGATCCGCTCCGACAGACGTCTCTGGAACAGCGAAGTCGGACCCGGTGATCCGAGCCGGGGAGCCGTTGGCCGTCACCAGAGGGGTCATCCTGAGTGTGCCGCCGACCGTGGTGACGCCCTGCTTGGTCAGGCCCGCGACCGCGGCCGCGGGAAGGGCGACTAGGACGGTCACGTTCCCCAGTCGGATCGGCCTGCCGGCCGTGGCGGAGTCCGGGACGTTCGCGATGACGCGTACCGCGACCTGCTGCGTGCCCGACGGCAGCTGACACGCATAGGTGAAGGTGCGGTCGACGGCCCGCTCGCCGGCGACCGCGGCGATGGTGGAAAGCAGGCTCGCGGTGATCGCGATGACGCAGGCCACGGCAGCGCGCGCCAGGCCACGTCGCGTCCAGAAACTGAATCTCATATTCGGCTACCTGTCCTGACGCCCGCTACGACGAGGACCATTCATCGGAATGACGCGCACGTCGGCAGACATGGCTACTCGCGAGTACGCTACTTATGTCGCTGCCGGCCCACAAGAGCCACTGATCGAAGAATGATCGCCGGTGCGATCATTGTCATCGGATGACAGTCCTCGTGGATGCCGTTGTCACCGCGGCGACAACCGACCACCTCATGGGCTGGTGATGGTGAGATCGGTGAATACGTACGTCGCGCTGACCGGCTCCGTCTCGCCGTTCTGGATCAACCCGAGGCAGCCGGACACATTCTGGGCGGTCAGGTCTCCCGACCACGCCATGGTGTGTGATGGGTTGTCGTAGGAGAAGTCGAGCGAGCCGCCAAGATTCAGGCTGCAGAGCGGCCCGCTGAAATGGAGACCGACGTCGGTGATGGTTCCGGTGGTCCGGCCGGACGAGTATGCCTTGGCGTTTATCAGCCATGGGAGCGTGACGCTGATCACGAAGGTGAACCCCGATGGATTCGTGCACGATGAAAATGAGATGGTCTCGATGCGGCCGAGCCCATCACCCGGCGCCCCCGGCCCGGGAAGGAAGTCGGTCGTGATCGTTGACGAACACGTCCACTGGCCGATGGTGATCGTGCCGTCCCCCGCGGAGTCCGTCCCGCTGACGGTCCACGTCTGGTCGGCGAACGCGGGCGACGCGCCGGCCACGACCGTGACCAGCGCGGTGAGGGCTAAGAGGATCTTCGCCGCGAAATTTCGCATGGAACGCATCCCTCCGGTGAGACGACGGTACGAGTCGGCTGCGCGAGCACGGATCCGTTAGCCCGGTTAGGGGCTGGTAATGGTGATTTCCGGCGACAGCGTGTATGCGCCGTTGAGCGTGATCGAGTCGCCGTTCTGCAGCAAACCGAGGCAACTGTAGACATTGCTTATCGTCAGATTTCCACCGCTGATGACCAACTGGTGGGCGGAATTATCGTAGGTGCCGACGACTTCGCCGGTACCACTGCCTGCGCCGCCAGGGCCGTCGAAATCGGCCTGGCAGAACGGGCCGGAGAAGTGCAGGCTCATGCCGCTGATCGTTCCGGTCGTGACCCCATCACTGAAGGTCTCCGCATTGAACTGCCATGGGAAGTCGGTCGTCGTTATCGAAAAGGTCATGCCAGCAGGTCCGTTGCAAACGCCGGCTCCCATGGCCTCGATTTCGGCGATGCCCGTGCCCGGTTGACCGGAGCCGGCGAATGTCTCGCCCGCCACCCAGGGCCTTTGGCAGGTGTAGAAGGCTCCGGTGTGATTGTCGGTTAACGTGACACCTGATGCCGTGCCTTCGAAGTCGATCTCAGCGCCATCGGTGGCCGGGCCGACGGTCCAGGTCTGGTCGGCGGAGGCGGGCGGCGCGCCGGCCATGATTGTGACCAGTGCGGTGAGGGCGATGAGGATCTTGGCCGTGCAGTTCCGCATGAGACGTATACCTTCCGGTTGAGACGACGGTGCTCGTCCGGCTGGTCATCAACATGAATCCGTGCGGCCGGGATGCCTCCCGGCCGCACGGGTACAGTCGGATTCGCCGACCTCGATCAGGGGCTGGTGATGGTGACGGCCGGGTCGACGGCGTAGCTGCCGACGAAGCCGGACGTGTCGTTGTTGTTGATGAGCCCGAGGCAGCCGCTGACGTTGGTGATCGTCAGACCGGCACCGCCGGTGGCGCTCAGGGTGCCGTCGTTGGAGTAGGTCATCGGCACCGAGCCGGCGACGTCCGCGGAGCAGAGCGGGCCGCTCAGGTGCGCGACAACGCCGCTGATGCTTCCGGTCGTCGTGCCGGCGCCGTCGTAGGAGTCCGCGTTGAGGGCCCACGGGAATCCGGTCGTCTGGACCGTGAACGTGATTCCGGCGGGGCCGGAGCAACTGGCGAAGTCGAGGGACTCGACGTTCGCGAGGTCGGTGCCGCTCTGCCCCGAGCCGTACTGCGCGTCACCGCTGCCGGACGATGACGTACAGGTGAGCTTGGTGCCGGTGTTGTTGTCGGTCAGGACCAGGTTCGTCGTCGAGTCCGCGGCGAAGTCCACCGGGCCGGAGGCCTCCGGGCCGATGGTCCAGGTGCTGTCGGCCAGAGCGGGGGAGGACGAGAGGCTGATGGCGGTGGCCGCGGCGGCGGCCGTGAGGAGGGCTGTTGTCGCGATCTTACGCATGTTCCGTAGTTCCCTTTCATCTTCTCGAACTGTTCAACCTGGCGCGTGAACCGAACCGTCCAGGGGCGGCCCCTTCCCATGCCGTAGCCACATTCAATGGTCCGTGGAATATCGCAGTCAGCGCCTTTGGTGGCGTTGGCGTTTCGCCAAAGATGATCTTGCGTGCTAGTATTTTCGGTAGGCTTGCTACCTGTCAGTAGGTTAAGCACGTGTTACGTGTCGAACAAGAGGAAATTTCGGCGCAAGCGATAAATTGTCATCAACTGCGAGAAGCGCTTCGCGTTTTTATCGTTCGGTAACTAATCCGGATCCGTCAGCGGTGAAGCCGTGCGCCGGCGATCAGCCGGAACCACAAACCGTCATCGGCTGTACGCGTCAAGTGAGCGGTTGATCGGATGGCTGCAATGCGCCGAGGTTTTCGTTAGCGTCACGATGTGTCCCGGATCACGTCTGGGCGGCTTGGTCGTCGCACGCGTGGTCGCCGGCTGTCATTCGCGGCCGGTGCGGCGGCGATGGGAGGAGTGACGGACGGTGTGGCTCGAACACGAGGCGGAAAGGCGGAAGCTGGCCGGGCTGCTGCGGCTCGAGCTGGACGGCCTCGCCGACGAGATCTGCGGCGAGATCCGCAAGAGCATCCCGGAGTACGCGACGCCGGGTGAGGGGCCGTTCGGGCCGGCCATGCGGCCCGCGACGGAGCAGGCCATCGCCTCCTTCATCGACCGCATCGCCGAACCCGCCGCGCCGTCGGGCCGGCTCGTCGACATGTGCCGGCTGCTCGGCCGGATCGAGGCCCACCACGGACGGAACCTCAACGCCCTGCAGGCCGCCTTCCGGATCGCCTTCCGGGTGGCCTGGCACTGGACCACGAGCATCTGCGCGCGTCATGAGCTCCCGTCCGAGACCGTCGCGGGCCTGGCCGAGGCACAACTGGAGTACATGGACGAGCTCGCCTCGATCGCCGTCGAGGGTTACCTGGAGGCGAGCGCGCACACGCCGGAGGAACTCGCCGAACTGCGCCTCCGGCTCTTACGACTCATCGTGGAGCGGCCGGCCGCTCCACGGCAGGAGATCGCCGATCTCGCCGAGCGCGCCGACTGGGCGGTGCCCGCGGAGGCGACCCCGATCGTCGTACGGCCCGGCGCCCGCCTGGTCGGTACCGCGCTGGCCGATGACATCCTCGCCGACCTCGAGGGCGCCGAGCCGCGGCTCCTGGTCCCCGGCCGGTTCACCCCGGACCGGCGCGCGACGATCGAGGCCGCGGTGCCGCGCGACCGGATCGTCGTGGGGGTCACCGTGCCGCTGGAGGAGGTGGCGGACTCCTTCCGCTGGGCCGTGCGGACCCTCGGTCTCATCGCCGAGGGCGTCGTCGACGACACGCGGCTGACCTTCTGCGAGGACCATCTACTGACCTTATGGCTGATGTCGGACCCGCAGCTCATCGACGAGCTCGCGCGGCAGCGGCTCGCCCGGCTCGACGGCATGCCGGCCGGCAAGCAGAAGGCGCTGACCGAGACGCTCCGGGTGTGGCTGGAGAGCTGGAGCACCGCGGCCGACGTGGGCAACCGGCTGCACGTACACCCGCAGACCGTGCGGTACCGGCTGAACCAGCTCAAGGAGAGCCTGGGCGAGCGGTTCACCGACCCGGAGGCGCGGTTCGGCCTGGAACTCGTGCTGCGGGCCCAGCGGCTGCGCGACCGCCCGCCGCCCCCGGGCGGCCGGGACGGCAGGAACGCCCGCCCGGCGACCCCGCTTTCTCATCATCCCGTCACAAAAAAAGGTACCGCGCTGTCCGAAAACAATGAATCGCACACGGTCAATGACAGACCGTACGGTCCGGGAACGCGATACCGGTAAATCCTTGCCGGAGCCGGTTCTCTGCTCTACGGTCACGGTGTCCTAGATCGCGGTTCGTGCGGAAGATACAGGGGTTCCCCGCTCGGTATTTCCCGTGCGGCCCGCGGTCACCGGCAAGCGCCACCTGACGGCCGATCTGAATAAGGGCGACCCCGCCCCGCGACGCACCGACTCCGACGGTGGTGGTGGGAGGTACACGCATGCCTCGAACGCTCGAACCGAACGGTCTGAACGGGTCACGTTCCGAACTGGCCGAGCGGCTGACGGCGATCATGCGGATCGAACTGCCCAGCCTCACGAAAGAGATCGTGGCCGCGATCCGGGACGGCATTCCCGAATACGCCCGCCCCATCGACGGCCCGTACGGCCGGACGCTCCGTTCCGGGGTCGAACGCGCCCTTGCCGGATTCGTCGAATGGATCAGCTCGCCCGACGCCCTTCCGGACGACATCTGCTACAAGCTCGGCTGGTTCGAGGCGTACGAGGGCCGCCAGCTGGACGTCCTGCAGTCCGCGTACCGGATCGGCGCCCAGACCGGCTGGCGACGGGTGATGGCGCTGCACCAGCGGCAGAACCTCGCCCCGGCGACCGTCTCGGTGCTGGCGGACGCCCTGTTCACCTACATGGAAGAGCTGGCGTCGTCGTCGGTGCGGGGCTACCGCGAGGCCAAGGCGCAGCTGAACGACGAGTTGCAGGCCGGCCGCCGGCGGCTCCTGCGGCTCATCGCCGACGGGGCACCGCGCGACCTGCTGGAGGAGCACGCCGGATCGGCTCGCTGGGTGCTCCCGGACGAGGTGACCGTGGTCGTGCTGCGCCCGAACGCCCCGATCGTACGGACGCTGCTGGACGACGACCTGCTGACCGACCTCGACGGCACCGAGCCGTACCTGCTCGTCCCCGGCCCGCTGACGGCCGACCGCCGGGCGATGCTCGAACTCGCGGTGGCCGAGTCCAAGGCGGCGGCCGGGCTGACCGTGTCACTCGACCGGGCCCCCGACTCGCTGCGCTGGGCCCGGCAGGCGCTCGGCCTGATCCATTCGGAGATCATCGACGACGGCCCGCTCACCCTCTGCGCGAACCACCTGGAGACCCTCTGGCTGTTCGCGGACGCGCCACTGATCGACCAGATCGCCCGCCGGCAGCTCGCCGCCCTGGACCACCTGACCGCGCGGCAACGCGAACGCCTCGTCGAGACGCTCGGGGTGTGGCTGCGCACCCGCGGCACCGCCGCGCAGGTCGGCGACGAGCTGGGCGTGCATCCGCAGACCGTGCGCTACCGGATGCGGCAGATCGAGCACGCCCTCGGCGACGACCTCGCCGATCCGGACACGCGTTTCGCCACCGAGGTCGCCCTGCGCGCGCTCTGGCTGCGCGGGCAGGAGCCCGTACGCGAGGCCCACGACGCGCCCGTGGACGGAGCATGAGTTTCACTTATTCCGCTAACCCGGGGGATAAGGCGCGGGGCGAATTACGCACCTGTTGATAGGGCTGCGCGCCATGGTTGATCCATCTGTCGGTCCCGTGTTCGCATGGGCCTGATCGCCTTGGGTAGGCAGGGTTCCCGAAGGCGTACGGCGATGGACGCGGAGGTGCCGGAGTGCTGTCCGGATCGAACGCACGACCAGTCTTCGTCGCGATCGGCGCGGCGACGGTCATCACGCTCGGCGCGGTGGCGACTCCCGCGACGGCGCTCGCCGACTCGTCGCCCACGGCCGGCGAGGACCCCGCGCCCGATCCGTCCGGCAGCACCACCACCCCGAGCGACCCGAGTGACCCGCCGAGCGATCCGCCGCCCGCCTCCTCGCCCCCGGTCAAACCCGCACCGCCGAACTCCGCGCCGCCGTACCAGCGGACACCGTCCCTGAGCGTCCACCTGTCGTTCTCCGCGGGCAAGGCCGCCCCGGGCGCCGCGGTCACCGCGACCGCGCGGGTGAGCGCGTCGAACGCGGTCGCCCACCACACGACGCTTCGGTTCTCCGCCCCTGGTGCCTCGGTCATCAGCGGCGTCTTCTCGCTGGGCGACGTGAGCGCGGCGCGCTCCGCGTCCGCCGTCGTGAAGATCCCCGCGGGCCACGCCGCCGGGTCCGTCACCGTGACCGCCTCGCTCAGCGCCGACCGCGCGAGCACGCGCAGCGCCGCCGGCAAGATCACGGTCACCGGTGCCGGGTCGTCCGCGGGCGCGTCCGCCGCGGCGGCGGAGCTGCCGTCGGCGGCGCTGGCCACCGGCCTCGGCCTGCCCGGCCAGACCACGCCCACGGCCGGCGGCCCGGCCGGCGCGCAGCTCCCGCTGATCGCTGGGCAGGCACCCGCGGTCGCCCCGAACCAGGCGCCCGACATGCAGCCGGTCTCCCTGCGCACGAAGACCTCGCCGCTCGGCCTCGACGCGACCTCCTACCGCCTCCTGTGGACCCAGGTGGCCTGGCTCACGGCGCTGCTCGTCGGCATCTCCCTGCTGCTCACCCAGCTGCGGCTGAACCGCCGCCGGCCGGCGCGCCCGGCCGCTCGCCGCTCCCGGTCGTAATCCACACCGGCTCCCCGGGCCTGTGATCAAGGTCCGCGTCCATGGATAATCGACGTGGCCGGCGCCACGACGATGTGATGCGGGACTACGACCACCTGAGGGAGCTCGATGTTCGGCAAGGTCCTGGTCGCCAACCGTGGCGAGATCGCGATACGGGCGTTCCGCGCCGCGTTCGAACTGGGAATCTCCACCGTCGCCGTCTATCCGTACGAAGATCGCAACTCGCTGCACCGCGCCAAGGCGGACGAGTCGTACCAGATCGGCGAGCCCGGCCACCCGGTCCGCGCCTACCTCTCCGTCGACGAGGTGGTCAAGGCCGCCCGTACGGCCGGCGCCGACGCGATCTACCCCGGCTACGGCTTCCTGTCCGAGAACCCCGGGCTGGCCGCCGCCTGCGACGAGGCGGGCATCACGTTCATCGGCCCGCCGGCCCCGGTGCTGCACCTGACCGGCAACAAGGCACGGGCGGTCGCGGCGGCGCGTGAGGCCGGCATCCCGGTGCTGCGCTCCTCCGCGCCCTCCACCGACGTGGACGCGCTGCTGGCCGCCGCCGAGGACATCGGCTTCCCGGTCTTCGTCAAGGCCGTCGCCGGCGGCGGCGGGCGCGGCATGCGGCGGGTGAGCGAGCCGGCCGAGCTGCGGGAGTCGATCGACGCGGCGATGCGCGAGGCCGCTTCCGCGTTCGGCGACGCGACGGTCTTCCTGGAGCAGGCCGTGGTCAACCCGCGCCACATCGAGGTGCAGATCCTCGCCGACGCCGAGGGCAACGTCGTGCACCTGTACGAGCGCGACTGCTCGATGCAGCGACGGCACCAGAAGGTCATCGAGATCGCGCCCGCGCCGAACCTCGATCCGGACCTGCGGGACCGCATCTGCGCCGACGCCGTGGCCTTCGCCCGCCACATCGGCTACGTCAACGCGGGCACCGTGGAGTTCCTCCTCGACGAGCGCGGCCGGCACGTGTTCATCGAGATGAACCCGCGCATCCAGGTCGAGCACACGGTGACCGAGCAGGTCACCGACCGTGACCTGGTCATCGCCCAGATGCGCATCGCCGCGGGCATGACCCTGCCCGAGCTGCGCCTGACCCAGGACGTGATCACGCTGTCGGGCGCGGCGCTGCAGTGCCGCATCACCACCGAGGACCCGGCCAACGGCTTCCGTCCCGACAAGGGCACCATCTCGGCGTACCGCTCACCGGGCGGCCCCGGCGTCCGCCTCGACGGTGGCACCGTGCACACCGGCGCCGAGGTCTCCGCGCACTTCGACTCGATGCTGGTCAAGCTCACCTGCCACGGGCACGACTTCGGCAACGCCGTCCGGCGGGCGCGCCGCGCGATCGCCGAGTTCCGCATCCGCGGTGTGGCCACGAACCTGTCCTTCCTCGGCGCGGTGCTCGACGACCCCGACTTCCGCGCCGGGCGGATCACCACCGCCTTCATCGACGACCGGCCGGACCTGGTGCACGCCCGGCCCCCGGCCGACCGGGGCAGCCGCGTCCTGCGCCACCTGGCCGAGACGACCGTCAACCGGCCGCACGGACCGCGCCCGGTCGTGGTGGAGCCGGTGGACAAGCTGCCCGCCGTGTCCCTGACCGACGCGCCGGCGGAGGGGTCGCGGCAGCGGCTCGCCGCCCTCGGGCCGGAGGGGTTCGCGGCCGACCTGCGGGCCCGGTCCGCGGTCGCGGTCACCGACACGACGTTCCGCGACGCGCACCAGTCGCTGCTGGCGACGCGGGTACGCACCCGTGACCTGCTCGCGGTCGCGCCGCACCTCGCCCGTACGGCGCCGCAGCTGCTCAGCCTGGAGTGCTGGGGCGGCGCGACGTACGACGTGGCGCTGCGGTTCCTGGCCGAGGACCCCTGGGAGCGGCTCGCCGCGCTGCGCGAGGCGGTCCCGAACATCTGCACGCAGATGCTGCTGCGCGGCCGCAACACCGTCGGTTACACGCCGTACCCGACGGAGGTCACCGACGCCTTCGTGGCCGAGGCCACGGCGACCGGAATGGACATCTTCCGGATCTTCGACGCGCTCAACGACGTGGGGCAGATGCGCCCGGCGATCGACGCCGTACGCGCCGCGGGCACCGCCGTCGCCGAGGTGGCGCTCTGCTACACCGGCGACCTGTCCGACCCGTCGGAGACGCTCTACACGCTCGACTACTACCTCCGGCTGGCCGAGGAGATCGTCGAGGCGGGCGCGCACATTCTGGCGATCAAGGACATGGCGGGCCTGCTGCGCCCGCCCGCCGCCCGCGCGCTCGTGACCGCGCTGCGGTCGCGCTTCGACCTGCCGGTCCACCTGCACACCCACGACACCGCCGGCGGGCAGCTCGCCACCCTGATCACGGCGATCGACGCCGGGGTGGACGCCGTGGACGCGGCGGTCGCCTCGATGGCCGGCACCACCTCGCAGCCCTCCCTGTCCGCGCTGGTCGCGGCCACCGACCACACGCCGCGGGCGACCGGCCTGTCGCTCCAGGCGGTCGGCGACCTGGAGCCGTACTGGGAGGCCGTACGCAAGGTGTACGCGCCGTTCGAGTCGGGGCTGGCCTCGCCGACCGGGCGTGTCTACCACCACGAGATCCCCGGTGGGCAGCTGTCGAACCTGCGGCAGCAGGCCATCGCGCTCGGCCTCGGCGACCGGTTCGAGCTGATCGAGGACTGCTACGCCGCGGCCGACCGGATGCTGGGCCGGCTGGTCAAGGTGACGCCGTCCTCCAAGGTCGTCGGCGACCTGGCCCTGCACCTGGTCGGAGCGGGCGTCACCGCGGCCGACTTCGAGTCCGACCCGGCCAAGTTCGACGTGCCGGACTCGGTGATCGGCTTCCTGCGCGGCGAGCTCGGCGTCCCGCCGGGCGGCTGGCCGGAGCCGTTCCGCACGCGGGCGCTCGAAGGCCGGCCGCCCGCCGCCGAGGTGACCGCCCTGAGCGAGGACGACCTCCGCGGGCTGCGCGAGTCGCGCCGCACCACGCTGAACCGGCTGCTGTTCCCCGGACCGGCGAAGGAGTTCGCCCGCCGGCGCGAGACGTACGGCGACACGTCGGTGCTGTCGTCGAAGGACTTCTTCTACGGCCTCGAACCCGACACCGAGCACACCGTCACGCTGGAGCACGGCGTGTCGCTGCTGATCGAGCTGGAGGCGATCTCCGAGGCCGACGAGCGCGGCTACCGTACGGTGCTGACGACGCTGAACGGCCAGCTGCGCCCGGTCCGCGTCCGCGACGAGTCCATCGCCACCGACGTCAAGGCGGCCGAGAAGGCCGAGCGCGGCAACGACCGGCACGTCGCGGCGCCGTTCGCCGGAGTCGTGACGTTGCAGGTGGAAGAGGGCGCCACGGTGTCGGCCGGGCAGACGGTGGCCACCATCGAGGCGATGAAGATGGAGGCCTCCATCACCGCCCAGCGCGACGGCACGGTCCGCCGGCTCGCGGTCGGCGCGGTGCAGCAGGTCGAAGGCGGAGACCTGCTCATCGAGCTCGGCTGACTCCAGGACCACCGGCGGTGTCGTCCTACCGACCGGCCGAGTCAGCCGCCGGGGGCCGGCGGCGCGCTGACCGCGCCGGCGTGCCGGCCGGGGCCGTGGCGACCGGCAGGTGGCGGCGGCCTGGTGTGGCACGCCCACGAGGCGGCCGGCGGTTGCCTGCCGCCGGCACCGCGGCGTCGTGGAGCCGTCGCCGCCGCGGAAGGGGCCGACGAGGTGAACCAGGGCGCGCTGTTCCGTGGCGGCGGGGAGTTGCCGGCGCCATCCTCACGCCGGGGGCGCGTGGCCTCCCGGCGGCGCTTGAGCCGATCCCCCGGCGACGCGTGCGGGGAAGTGAACGCGGGGTCCGTCAGAGTGAGGCGCCGACGGCTTGTCCGCAGTGGCCGCCGGACCCGGCCGCGGGCTCCTCGGGTCCGGCGGTGCGTCAGCCTTCGCCGATGAGCTGGTGGAAAAGTCGTTTGGCGGCCTGCTCGTCGAAGGGGCCCGTGATCTGGACGCGGCCCCCGGTGATGGTCTCCGTGACCATCGGTGCGGAGACGACGGCGCCGCCGACCACCATCGCGATCTTGTTGCCCGGCCGCTGCGGTCCTGCCGCGGCGGCCGTGGCGCTGAGCTGCTCGAACGCGCGGCCATCGGAGGGCTCCAGGCTCAGGTCGATCCCCCAGGAGGTCATGCCGTGCTCGGGATCCGGCGACATCACCGAGATGGACTTGACCCGCGTCACCGTCATCCCGCTGAGGGCGGTCCGGTAGCAGGTCCGGTGGTCGCTGCTCGGCGTCCCGGCCCCGCGGCACGAGCCCGGCGTCTCCGACAGCACCGGTAGGAACCGGATCGGCGTCTTGAGCGGGCCGGAGGCGCTGTCGGCGGAACCGCCTCCGTGAAGGAGGAGCACCGCCGCGACCGTTCCGACCAGCACCAACGCCGCCGCGGCCACGATGAGCGAGACCAGTAGACCCCGGCCGCGCCGTGGGGGACCCGGGGCGGTGTCCCAGCCGTACGGCGCCGGTCCCACCGGCACGGCGGGCGGCGGTCCCACCGGCACGGCCGGCGGCGGTGTACCCGGCGGCGGTGCGCTCGGCGTGGCGGGTGGCGGTGTGCTCGGCGTGGCGGGTGGCGGTGTGCTCGGCGTGCCCGGTGTGCCCGGCGGCGGAGTGCCTGGCGCGGCGGGTGGCGGTGTGCCCGGCGTACTCCGCGGGTCCTCCGGCCGCGGCGGCTCGGGCGGGAAGGTCATATGCCCCGTCCTACACCACCGTGCCCCATCGATCGAGGACTCCGGCGAAACCGGTGATGGCCGAGCGCGGTGGCGAGAGCGCATGGACGTGGAGCCGGTAGATCACGGCCCGGGGGAGTGGCCCGGTTACGCCCTGTAAGTCGGATTCGATGGCGAGTTCGGGCTTAGGGCGGGCGATCGCGGGGAGAACCGTTGCGCGTCCTCACGAACGAAAGGAAGCCCCCGATATGCAGGTCAACGGAATCATCACCGCGATCATCATCGGTTTGATCATCGGCGCGCTGGGCCGGCTGGTCATTCCGGGCCGTCAGCCGATCCCGATCTGGCTGACCATCGTCATCGGTATCATCGCCGCGTTGATCGGCACCGCCATCGCAGGAGCGGCCGGTGTGGCCGACACCGCGGGAATCGACTGGATCGAGCTGGCGATCCAGGTCGTACTGGCGGCCGTGGGCGTCGCCGCGGCCACGAGGCTCTATGCCCGAAGATGAGCCGGCCGGTCAGGGCGCGGCTCCCGAACCCGGACCTGACCGCGACCCCGGCGGACGACGACGGCCGTGGCCCCGCTCCGGGCCACGGCCGCCCGCTGCCCGGAACGCCCTGGTCGGCGCCGCGTGCGCGCTCCCCGTACGGACTCCGCGCGACCGGTGACTCGGCAGGGGAGGGAACGGGCCGCCCGGCGAGCGACGGCGAACCGACCATTCGCCGCCGGCCCGGAGACGATCGGATGTGGTGGCGATTCTCAGCCTGATCCCAGCCCGGTCTCATCCCCCGGTGATGGGGTGGAGGACGGTGGTACTCACGATGCGGCCGAAAGCACGGCGGAAAGGTGACCCTGGTGAGGGCGGAAGTGGTCCTGTGACGACGCAGGAGAGGGCGACCGACGACGGCGAGCCGGAGGAGGGCCGCGGCGCCGAGCCGCCCACGGCGGACCGCCGAGACGACGACCCGTCGGAGGACGACGCCCCGGCGGCGAGCCCCGGCACCACGGTCGCCCGCGGACGTGAAACCGATGGTGGCCCGCGAAACCCGGCGCGCTCGCGCGGGGAGACGCCGGAGACGTTCCCGGCGGGAGGCGGTGGGTCTGCGACCGGGGGTGGTTGTGCGCCCGGCACTGTTCCGGAGCGTACGGCGCGGTCGGGCGAGTCGGAGGCGTTCCCGGCGGGAGGCGGTGGGTCTGCGACCGGTGGCGGCGTTGTGACCGGTGGTGCGCCCGAACGTACGGCCTGGTCCGGCGGAGTGGCGGAAGGGTCGGAGGCGTTTTCGGCGGCGGACGGTGGTGTACCGGGGACCGGTGGCGGCTCGGCTGCCGGCGGTCGCTCCGCGGGCGGGGGCGGTTCGGCGGCGGGTGGCGGTACGGGCAGGGGTGGAGCGGTGTTCCGCGGTGGGTCGGCGGCGGAGGGCGGGCCGGTGGCTTATCGCGACCGTGGCGGCGCAGGTGAGGCGTGTCCCGGTGACGGTCGCGGCGGCGGTGTGAATGCCGCTGGTCGTGGCGTCGGCGAGGGTGGCGTGCTCGGCGGGGGTGAGGATTCCGCCGCGGACCGTGCCGAGCGGCTCGGTGGGCGGGATGCCGCGCTCGGAAGCGGGCGGAGCGCCCTGCTCGAACCGGGCCGTCGCACCGGGGCGGCTCCCGGCGCGGACACGGATCCTGGCTCTGGTGGCCGTGGCGGCTCCGGACCGGCGCCCGGCCGAGACGACCGCGGTGCGGTGGGGGACGGCGGGCTTCGCGGTCCCGGCGGCGCGGGCGCGGACGTCGGCACGGCGGAAGGCCTCGGTGCCGGCTCCGGCCGCAGGTACGGGCCCGTGGCGGCGGAACCGGCGCCGCCCGGTGACGCGAATCTGATGGAGCCGGATAAATCAAGTAATGCCGATAGAATCACCCGGGAAATACCGACCAGCCGGGACCCCTACTTCGACAACGCGAAGTTCCTCGCGGTCGCTCTGGTCGTCGTCGGGCACGCCTGGGAGCCGTTGCGCGGTGCGGCCGTCGGCGGGCGAGTTCTCGGGGCGGGGCAGTCATTCATCTATGCCTTCCATCTCCCCGTATTCATTGTCATGTGCGGATACTTCTCCCGCGGATTCAGCCGTTCCCGGAACCGCACCCGCAAGCTCGTCGCCGCCATCGTCGTCCCGTACGTGCTGTTCAGCGCCGTCTACGTCGTCTACACGGAGTTCCTCGCGGGCCGGCACATGCGCTGGGATCCGCTCGAGCCCTACTACCTGACCTGGTTCCTGCCCGCCCTGCTCGCCTGGCGGCTCTCCGTGCCGCTGTGGCAGCAGTTGCGGTTCCCGATCGCGATCGGGCTGGCGGTCGCGATCTGGCTGTTCGCCGGGCTCGTCACCCTGCCCAGCATGCTCGACGCGGTTCAGGTGCTGTCGTTCCTGCCGTTCTTCGTGCTCGGGCTGATCCTCGGGCCGCGCCACTTCGCCCTGCTCAGAAGGCCGGCGATCCGCGTCGCGGGGGCACTGACGCTCGTCGCCGGGGCGGCGGCCGCGTACGTGCTGGAGAGCAGCGTCGACCCCGAATGGGTGCACTGGCGGCGCAGCTTCGCCGAGCTCGGTGTCGGCGCCCCCTCGGGCGTCGGCTTCCGTGTCCTCGCGCTGGGCGCGGCGGCCCTGCTCACCGCGGCCTTCCTGGCCGTGGTCCCGGCCCGCCGTACGTGGTTCAGCCGGCTCGGCGCCGCCTCCATGTACGCCTACCTGCTCCACGGGTTCGTCACGCTCTTCCTGTCCTACCAGGGCTGGTACTACCGCATCTCCGGTTGGCAGGTGCCGGTGCTGACGTTCGGCTGTGTCCTCCTGGCCGTCGTGTTGATGACCGATCCCGTACGAAAGACGTTCCGCTGGGCCGTCGAGCCGCGTCTGGAGTGGCTGTTCCGATAAGCCTTACCAATCCGATAGGGAATAAAAGAAAACAGGTTCTCGGTAAATTCTCAACCAACTCTCAGTAATTTTCCCTACCGTGGAGCGATGACCCAGCCGGAGCGACCCATCTTCGTCGTCGGTTGTCCACGGTCCGGAACGACCATGCTGCAACTGATGCTGCACGCCCACCCGCGCATCGCCATTCCGCCCGAGACGCGGTTCCTGATGGCCGCGTACGACGCGCGCTCCGACTTCGGCGACCTCCGCATGCCGAACAACCGCCTGGCGCTCGCGCGCTGGATCGTCGAGCGCAAGAAGACTCGCTTCGCCGACCTGGGTCTGGACGGGGAACGGATCATCGAGCAGATCGTCGCCGGGCCGCCGACGCTCGGCTCCGCGCTCGGCATCGTGCTGCGCGCGTACGCGGCGAGGTTCGGCAAGCCCCGGTGGGGTGACAAGCGACCCGGGTACTTCCAGCGCATCTCCGCGCTGAGACGCCTGTTCCCCGACGCGCAGATCGTCCAGCTCATCCGTGACGGCCGCGACTGCGTCGCGTCGCTGAAGGAGATGGACTGGTACAAACACGACTCCTACCACGCGCTCGCGACCTGGGTGGAGTCGATCGAGGCGGGGCAGCGGGCGGCGCGGTCGCTCGGCCCGGAGTCCTACCACCGCCTCTACTACGAACGCCTGATCAGCGACCCGGCCACCGAGCTCAAGGCGCTGTGCGACTTCCTCGGCGAGGACTTCGACCCGGCGATGTGCGAGCCGGACCAGGTCGCCGCCGTCGCCGTACCGGGCCGCAAGGTCTGGCACGCCCGCACCCACGAAGAGGTCACCACGACCCGCGCCGGCACCTGGCGCACGCGCCTGACGGCAGCGGAGATCGCCCTGTGCGAGACCGTGGCCGGCGACCTGCTGCGCGAGCACGGCTACGAGGTCGACGGCGCCGCCCGGCCGGACCGCGGCGACCACGCCCACTACCGCCGCGTCGCCGCCCACCGCCGCCTGGCCGCACGCAAACGCGACCTGCTCGACTTCGTCCACCGCCGCACCGAGCCCACCGAGGTCGCCTACCAGCTCCCGTCACCCCCTCTGCCCGACTGACCGGCACAGAGGAGACCTACGGGTCGTCGAGCGTCGACGACGGGTACCTCGACGCACTCGCCGCCGTCGTCAGTGCCGCGCGACGACGTGCGCCGGTTCGGTGCTGCCGAGGTCCTCCTGAACACGGTAGGCGCCGCCCATGGCGTCACGGACGGCGCTGAGGTTCCCCGCGACCGTCGTGGGCGCAGGTCGTGGTCGAGCCCAGCGGATCCGTCGCCGCGGAGATCGTTGTATTCGAAGCGGACGCGGTGGCCGTCGTGAACTCTTTCAGGGAGCCGTGGGCGTCGTAGGTGTAGCGGGTGGTCCGGCCCAACGCGTCGGTGCGGGACACCAGCCCGTCCAGCGGCCATCGCTCTCCTCCGCAGAGGTGAAGACCGCCGAAGTGGCAGCACAGCGATGAAAGGCGGTTCCCTCCCATTCAGGGCCGCCGTGCTCGACGCCGGGCAAAAGCCGATATATCTGGCCTAGCCGGTGATCGTACAAGATCGTTTGCGGGGCGAGCCTCGCGTACCACGCACAGTCGTGGACGCTGCCGTCCTTCCTGATCGCCGCCTTGTTCCGGGCCGGCGTACGGTGATCCGGTCCGGCGGCGCCGGCCGTCGATTCTGCGAGTACCCCGGGTGGGATTCGAACCCACACTTCGCGGATTTTAAGTCCGCTGCCTCCGTCCTAATTGGGCTACCGGGGCAAGATGATCCGGTCACGGACGGGCCGGGCGGACGCTGGAGATGTCGGCGGTGCCCGGCCGATCGCGCCGATCACTCGGCGGCGTCGGTGCGTGACGTTCAGCGCTGGAGGTCGGGCCCGTCCCGTGAAGAGACGATTTGTGCCACGCCGGCACCCCCCTCCGCCAGTCGCCGTCGTCCGCCACACGGGTCATTCGCCGCTCGTTCGAGCTTGACTATCGCAATCTATTTCGGCAATTGCCCCGCGTCATCCCCCTAATTCGTTAGAGCTGGCATTAGAGATGCTTAAAGGGCTGCCTTTAGTCGCATATCAGCGGCGCCGAAAAGGGGTGGTTCGGGCTGCTCTACCGGCCCGGGTGGCCTGCGCGGACGCGTGTCCCCGGGGCGGACCGTTCAAGGAGGTTCCGCCCGCGGGCCGGAGAGTCCTTGGTGAGCGCTCTGCGGGGAGGCGGGTCGGGGGCACCGGGCCGCTGTCACCGAGGTCTGCGACCGGGCGGTGAACCGCCCGCGAAACGGGCTACCTTGCGGAGGATCGCTCGTCCCAGGGGCCGCGAGAGCGCTCAGCGGCCGGTCCTGGGATTTCGGCGCTCGGCGGACCGCGGCGCGGCGCTCGGTGGTGTGGTGGGTGCGCTCGGGCGGCCCTTGTCCGCTGACGATGAACGATGAAGGGCGGCGGGCCTCCAGCGGATGCGCCGAGGGACCTCGGGCTCATGTGACGGCGGCTCGCCGCGCCGTCCGCCGGCCGCCCTCGCCCGGCGTCTGGGAATGGCTCGCCAGGGGGCGGCGGCTTCGCCGTGCCTTCGGCCTGCGGGCCGCGGCGGTGGGGGAGTCCGCCGCGGCCCGCAACCGCAGTGACCGTGGGGGCGGTCAGTCGGATGTCGACCGGGGGGCCACCGGTGGAGAGCGCCCGGACGGGCTCTCGCTTCGTCCTCCGACTACGCCATCCACTTTCGCCGGTCCAGGGCCGAAAGTCAGCGCGGCCAGCCACCATCTTCGGGTCCCGCCAGCGGTAACCCACATCTACCGGCTGGCCGGGATGCGCGACGGCCGTGCGTCGGTGATATGGGTCCGCGCCGACGCCGCAGCGGTCTCTTGAGTACCAGAACATCACCCGCGTCACGGTCCTGGGCGGTCACCGACATACTGGACATGCCGATGCCGAAGAGAGGTGAGCTTGCCCATGGCCCGTGTCCTCGGTTCGCCGCAGGAGGTGCTGGCCGCCGCCGACGTCGAGCGGTTCATCCGCTCGTCGCTGGACGACGATGAGTACACCGGCAAGAAGGTCTGCGTGCTGGTGCCGGACGCCACCCGCAGCTGCCCGCTGCCGATGCTCCTGGACGGTGTGCACGCGGCCCTGCACGGGCGCGTCGCCGAGCTGACCTTCATGGTCGCGCTCGGCACCCACCCGGCGATGAGCGAGGAGGAACTCGCCGCCCTGTTCGGCTACCCACCCGGCCGCGCCGCCGAGCGTTACCCGGGGGTCGCGATCCGTAACCACGAGTGGTGGGACCCCGGCATGCTCGCCTCGGTCGGAGAGATCAGCGGAGCGGAGCTCGCCGAGCTGTCCGGCGGCCGGCTGTCCGACCCGGTGGAGGTGCGCCTCAACCGGGCCGTGGTGGAAAGCGACATCACGCTCGTCGTCGGCCCCGTCTTCCCGCATGAGGTCGTGGGGTTCTCGGGCGGCAACAAGTACCTGTTCCCCGGGGTGTCGGGCCAGGAGGTGATCGACGTGTCGCACTGGCTGGGCGCGCTGATCACCAGCGCGGAGATCATCGGGACACGCGGCACGACGCCGGTACGCGCGCTGATCGACCGCGCGGCGGCGAAGGTGCCCAGCGAGCTGCGGTGCTTCTCGCTCGTGGTGGAGTCCGGCACGTCGAACCTGCACGCGATCACCTACGGGGGCACCCGGGACGCCTGGGCCGCCGCCGCGGACATCACCGCCCAGGTCGACGTGAAGTACCTCGACGCGCCGGTCAAACGGGTGCTCTCCCTCGTGTCGCGTCGCTACGACGAGATCTGGACCGCCGCCAAGGGCATGTACAAGGTCGAGCCGGTCGTCGCCGACGGCGGCCAGGTGGTCCTGTACGCGCCGCACGTCACCGAGGTGAGCCGCACCCACGGCGAGGCGATCCGCGCCGTCGGTTACCACTGCCGCGACTACTTCGTGAAACAGTGGGACCGGTACAAGGACCGGCCGTGGGGCGTACTGGCCCACTCCACGCACCTGCGCGGCGGCGGCACGTACGACCCGGCGACGGGCGAGGAACGCTGCCGCATCGAGGTCACTCTCGCCACGGGGATCGACGCAGGCACCACGGGTGACCTGGCCCTGTCCTACCTCGACCCGGCCACGATCGACGTGGAGGAATGGTCCCGCGACCCCGAGACCCTCGTCGTCCCCGACGCGGGAGAGATCCTCTACCGCCTCCGCTGACACCGGAAGACGGCCGGCGCGGCCGTCCTGAGCCAGCGAACCGGGAGGTCGCGCGGCGGGTCACCCCTCCCCGTCCGGGGTTCCCGGGGAGACCCGGTGCCTGCGGAGCGTTTTCGCGGGGTGCGGAGAGGCGACGGCTCGTGAGCGGATGGCGCCGTGCTCGGCCAGGATGTCGATGAACGCGGAGATGTGCGGCACCTCGGCGGTCGTGGTGAAGGCGACCAGCTCACGGTGGACCGGCGGGTCCGGTTCGAGCTGGACGCCGCCGAAGTCGGCCTCGATCATGTTCCGCGGCACCAGCGCCGGACCCAGCCCCGCCGCGGCGAGCTGGACCGCGGTGGAGGTGTGGTGCGTGTGTACGGCGGGGCGTGCGATGAATCCGGCGGTCGAGCACGCCTGGGCGACCACGCCCGCCAGCCCGTTGTCCGGCGTGTAGAGCACCCAGGGCCGGCTCGCGAGCTCGGCCAGGCGCACCCGGCGGCGACCGTCGGCGGCCACCGGGTCGTCCTTCGCCAGCACCACGACCAGCTCCTCCCTGCCGAGCGTGCGCACCGGCCCGTCCCAGTGCAGCGGTGCCGCGCTGACGGCGACGTCGACACCGCCCGCCGACACGAGGTTCGCCAGGTCGGCGCTGTTGCCGAACTCCAGCAGCTCGACGTGGGAGTCCGGGTACCGCCGCCGCCACATCTGGACCGCCGGCGGGATGATGCCGAGCGCGATCGAGTACAGCGCGGCGATCCGCAGGCCGATCCGGGCCATCTCCCCGTGGGGACGGGCGACGTGCAGGGCCTCCTCGGCGCTGTGCAGCGCGGCGATCGCGTGCGGCAGGTACGCACGACCCATCGGCGTCAGGCGTACGGCGTCGGGAAGGCGTTCGAGCAGCGCATGCCCGACGTGGCGCTCCAGCGCCCGGATCTGGTGGGAGAGCGCGGGCTGGGAGACGGAGAGCCGCTGCGCCGCCCGGGTGAACGAGGCTTCCTCGACGACGGCCAGCAGGTACTCCATCTGCCGGAAGCTCATGCGGAAATTGTATGTCCGCAGGTGAGAGGCCTGCCGAGCCGAGAAGGGCTGCTCGCCGGCGGTGACCGTCTCCACGAACGCGGGCCCGGAGCGGACCGCTGGTCAGGTCGAGTGGCGCGAATATCAGCCGTCACAGAATCGCACCTGGACCGCACGGGCCCCAGAGGCCGCGAGAACGCGACCTCGCGGTCTCCTTCTCCGTCAGCGGCGGGCGACCGCGCCGAGGAAGCCGAGCGGTACGCGGTCGCCGGGCGGTGGCTCGGCGGCGCGCCAGTGTTCGACGCCGACCAAACCGGGTTCGAGCAGCTCCAGGCCGTCGAAGAAGGCCGCCACCTGGGATGGGGAGCGTGGAGTGATCGAGCCGAGAGAGGTGGTCGCGTAGATCTCGCGGCCTTCGCCGACGACCGCTGGGGCGACCTCGTCGGCGGTGATGTGGGAGATCACCAGGTGGCTGCCGGGGGCCAGCGCGGCGCGCAGCCGGGTGAGGATGTCGGAGACCTCGCGGTCGTCGGGAATGAACTGCAGCACCGCCACGAGCAGGAGGCCGACGGGGCGGTCGAAGTCGATCAGGGCGCGGGTCTCGGGATGGCTCAGGATGTCGTCCGGGCGGCGAAGGTCGGCCTGGATCACCGTGCTCCGCTCGTCGGTCGCCAGCAGGGCGCGGCCGTGGGAGACCACCACGGGGTCGATGTCCACGTACACCACACGCGACTCGGCGTCCATCCGCCCGGCCACCTGGTGGACGCTTTCCCGGGTGGGCAGGCCGGTGCCGATGTCGATGAACTGCCGGATCCCCGACTCGGAGAGTAACCGCACCGCGCGGGCCAGGAAACCGCGATTGGCCCGGACCCATTCCGCGGCGTGCGGCATGATCTTCATGATCCGCTCGGCGGCCTCGCGATCGGCGGCGAATTGTCCTTGCCGCCGAGATAGTAGTCATACATCCGGGCGACGTTGGGCGTCTCCGGATCGACATGTTCGCCGACCATGGCCGCACCGCCTTCCTCAAGATCGCGGAATGCGAGACTATCCCCCGGCACCCCCTCGTGGGACGCGTCAACGCATCCTCATCCGGCCATCCGCCGGGGAGAGGCGGTCGCCTCTTCGCCGGCCGCCGTGGCCATGGTGCGGTGCTCCGCCGGACGCCGGGCTCGCTCGTTCTGCTCCGTCACAAGGTGGCGTGCTCGGCGAGCGTCTCGATGAACGCCGACGCGGGCGGGGAGACGTACTGGCGGGTGAAGGCGACCAGCTCACGGCGGATCGGCGGATCGGGACGGATCGTGCAGCGTTCGAAGTCGGGGCCGACCACGTTGGCGGGCACGAGGGCGGGGCCGAGCCCGGCCGCCGCGAGTTCGACGGCTGTCGCGGTGTGGTGGGTGCGCACGGCCGCCCTCGGCGTGAAGCCGGCGCGGGCGCAGGCGGCGCCGACGAACGGTGCCAGGCCGAAGTCGGGCGCGTACAGCACCCAGAGGCGGTCCGACAGCCGCCGAAGATCGATCGACCCGCCGCCGTTCCGCAGCTCCGGGTCGTCGTACGGGAGCACCACGAGGAACTCCTCGGGGCCCAGGGCCCGGCACGGGCCGGTCCAGTTCGCCGGCGCCGGCCCGATCGCCACGTCGGCGCCGCCGTGGAGCATCTCCGCCGTCAGCAGGTCGACGTGGGAGAACTCCCGGATCCGTACCCGGACCTGGGGGTGCTCGTGCCGCCACACGCGGATGGCCCGCGGGATGATGCCGAGGGCGATCGATCGCAGCGTCGCGACCCGCAGCTCGCCTCCGGAGAGCCGGCCGACCGCGCGGGCGGCGGACGTCGCCTCGTCGGTGCTGCGCACCGCGGCGATGGCATGGGGCAGGAAGGCGTTGCCGAGTTCGGTCACCTCGACCGTACGGGCGAGCCGGTCCAGCAGCGGGCCGCCGACCTCGTCCTCGAGGACCTTGATCTGGTGGGACAGCGCCGGCTGGGAGACGAGCAACCGCTCGGCCGCCCGGGTGAAGGAGTGTTCTTCGGCCACCGCGATCAGATATTCGAACTGCCGCAGTGTCATGAACAAATTATATGAGGCGCAGAAGAACCCGGTCTTTGCCTGATACGCCAGGTCAGAGCCACTATAGAGGCGTGCTGGGGGGAACGGGCCGCGTGTCTCGCGCGGCACCGTCGTCCCACCATTCGTGAGGACCACCAGGAGCGGCCCCGCGCGCCGGATGGATGCAGGGGGATTCATCGCAGGCAGCCGATGCGAGGGCCGCGTCCCGCGGACCGGAGTTCGTAGGCGACCCGGATTCGCAGGGAACGGCGGGCGCCCGCGGGGCCGCGCCTTCATGGGGAGGAGGCCGCGTCCCGCGGGCACCGCATCCTTCCGCCGCGGGCACGGATCGCGAGCGGCCGCCCTGATCCGTCCGCGACCGTGCCCGTCCGGTCGGTACCCGGTCCTACCCGGGCACCGACCACACATCTGCGGGGCCCGTCACGACTCCCGGATGCGGACCGCGCGTCGTAGATCGTCGAGCTGGTCGGCGAGTGCCCGGCGCAGTGCGGGGATGAGGTCCTCCTCCAGGCAGCGTTCCGCCGCCTGTACGGTCTCCGGTGTGGCCGCGTGGTCGGGGAAGAGCACCTGTCCCAGGGCGATCGCGACCATCGGGCCGCGTTTCCCCGCCGCCGGGACCTCCTCGAAGTAGCGCCGCACGTAGCCCTCGGTCGCCTCCGGCATCGCCGGTTGCCAGAAGCCCTCGGCGGTCGCGATCAGCAGGCGGTTCGACAGCGCGCCGTCGGTGAAAATCTGCTGCCAGGCGCGCTCCTTGGTGTCCCGTCCCGGCAGGGCCGCGCCGCAGCGTGCCGCGCCCTGGCAGCCGGTGGCGCTCGGGTCGCGGGCCAGCTCCTCGGCGATCTCCGCCTCGCCCACCTCGCCGAGCGCGGACAGCTGGAGCAGTGCCTTCCAGCGCAGCTCCGGATCGAGGTCGGGCCCGCCGGGCACCCGCTCCTCCCGCAGCCATGCGCGCAGCGCGGCCACCTCGTCCGGCGTCGACGAGCTGCGGATCAGGCCGCGTACGGCGGCCAGCCGTATGCCGGGGTCGTCGTCGGTGGTCCGGATGATGCGGCGGCAGACCTCGGCGAGGGTGGCGATGGCCGCCGGGCGCCGTTCGGGGGCCAGGTAACGGTCGGCGATCTGGTCGCGGGCGAACGCGAGCATCGCCTCGACCACGGACACGGCGGGTTCGGCCGGCAGGTGCGTCTCGACGAGCGCGAGGAAGTCGGCGGCCGGCAGGTCGCCGTCGCGGACCATGTCGCGGGCGGTGTTCCACAGCACCGCGCGGGTCAGCTGGTCCTCGATCGCGGACAGCCCCGCGGCAACGGTCTCCCAGGAGCGGTGGTCCGGCCGTACCTTCGCGTAGCCGAGGTCGCCGTCATTGATCACCAGCAGGTCGGGGCGCGCGGCGCCCGTGAGCTCGGACAGCGTCGTACGGTCCGCGCCATCGGCGGGCAGGTCGACGCCGATCCGGTCGCGCGGCGTCAGCCGGTACGCGCCGTCGCCGTCCGCCTTGTCGTACAGGCCGAGGAGGATCCGGTGGGGGCGCGTCGGCCTGCCGGTGTGCGTGATCGCGGCGGAGACGATGGCGCCGTCCCGCTCCTCGACCTCGGCGCGGAGGGTGTCCACGCCGCTGCTCCGCAGCCAGCGCTCGGCCCAGGAGTGGACGTCGCGGCCGGGCGCGGCTCCCGCGAGGGCGTCGAGCAGGTCGGCCAGGTCGGCGTTGCCGAACCGGTGCCGGGCGAAGTGGGCGTTGACGCCCGCGAGGAAGGCCTCCTCGCCGAGCCAGGCGACGAGCTGCCGCAGGACGGAGGCGCCCTTGGCGTAGGAGATCCCGTCGAAGGCCACCCGCGCCGCCGCGGTGTCCGCCAGCCCCTGGGCGGCGACCGGGTGGGTGGAGGGGCGCTGGTCGGCGTCGTAGCCCCAGGCCTTGCGCTTGACCGCGAACCCGGTCCAGGTCGTGGTGAAGCGGCTGACCTCGGAGATCACCTGGTGGCCCATGTACTCGGCGAAGGACTCGTTGAGCCACAGGTCGTCCCACCACCGCATGGTGACCAGGTCGCCGAACCACATGTGCGCCATCTCGTGCGCGATCACGATGGCGCGCTGCTCGCGCTCGGTGTCGGTGACGGCCGATCGGAACAGGAACTCGTCGCGGAACGTCACGCAGCCCGGGTTCTCCATCGCGCCGAAGTTCAGCTCGGGCACGAAGGCCTGGTCGTACTTGCCGAACGGGTACCGCTCGTCGAACAGCTCGTGGTAGCGGTCGAGGCTGCGCCGCGTGAGGTCGAAGATCTCCTCGGCTTCCAGGAAGGGAGCGAGCGAACGGCGGCAGTGGAGGCCCAGCGGGACGCCGTCGTGCTCGGCGTGCACCGAGTGCATCGGCCCGCCGACGATGACGGCGAGGTACGTGCTGATCGGTGGCGTCCGGGCGAACTCCCAGCGCCCGTCCGCGGTGCGCTCGCCGGTCCCGTTGCTCAGCACCGTCCAGTGGCCGGGCGCGGTCACCGAGATCTCCAGGACCGCCTTGAGGTCGGGCTGGTCGAAGCACGCGAAGACCCGGTCCGCCTCGTCCGGGGCGCACTGCGTGTAGACGTACACCTCACCGTCGGCCGGGTCGGTGAACCGGTGCATGCCCTCGCCCGTACGGGAGTAGTACATGTCCGTCTCGATGCGCAGCTCGTTGTCGGCGGCGAGGTCGGGCAGCGGCAGGCGGCCGTCGTCGAACGACGCGGGGTCCAGGTCGGCGCCGTTGAGGGTGAGCCGGTGCAGGCGCGCGGGCCGCAGCTCGACGAACGTCGTGGCGCCGGGCTCCGCGCAGCCGAAGCGGATCACCGTGGTGGAGCCGAACACCTCTTCACCCCGCGTGAGGTCGAGGTGCACGGTGTAGGAGTGAACGTTCAGCAGCCGAGCGCGGTCCTGCGCCTCCGTGCGAGTCAGTGGTGCTGGCATGTCGGCTATGTTGCCCTATCTCGGTGAGATGAGATGCGGGGGCCGCATCCGATCGACGGCCCCCGCCCCGGCGAGGTCGTTCAGAGGTCGAGACCGGTCAGGACCATCACGCGCTCCTCGGTCAGGTCGTTCATCGCCGACCGCAGGCCCTCGCGCCCGACGCCGGACTGCTTCCAGCCGCCGTAGGGCATCTGGTCGGCGCGGTAGCTCGGGACGTCCCCGACGATCACGCCGCCGACCTCCAGGTCGCGGTGGGCGCGGAACGCCGTCCGTACGTCGGTGGTGAAGATCCCGGCCTGGAGCCCGTACTTGGAGGAGTTGACCGTCGCGAAGGCCTCGTCGAGGTCGCCGTACCGCGCGACGTACAGGACCGGACCGAACACCTCCTCTTCGGCGATCTTCGTGCCGGCGGGCACGTCCGCCAGGACGGTCGGCGCGACGGTACGGCCTTCGCGGGTGCCGCCGGTGAGCACGGAGGCGCCCGCCTCGGCTGCCTCCGCGACCCAGCTCGTGATCCGCTCGGCCGCCGCGTCGTTGATCACCGGGCCGACCTGGACGCCGTCGGCCGTCGGGTCGCCGGTGGTCAGCGCCTCGACCGCCGAGACCAGCTCGGGGACGAAGGCGTCGTAGACGTCGGTGTGGACCAGCACCCGCTGCACGGCGATGCACGACTGGCCGGCCTGGTAGTTGGCGAACAGCGCGATGCGCGAGGCGGCCGCGGGCAGGTCCGGCCAGTCGGCCGTGACGATCACCGCGGCGTCGCCGCCGAGCTCCAGCGTGATGTGCTTGCCGGGCGCCTGTTCCTGCAACGACAGGCCGACCGGGCCGGAACCGGTGAAGCTGATCACCGGCAGCCGGGGGTCGGTGACGAGCGAGGACATCTTCTCGTTCGGCACCGGAAGCACCGAGACCATCCGCGGCGGCAGATCCGTCTCGGCGATGATCTCGCCGAGCAGCAGCGCGCTCAGCGGGGTGGCCGGCGCCGGCTTGACGAGGATGGGGGCGCCGACGGCGATGGCCGGCGCGACCTTGTGCGCGACGAGGTTCAGCGGGAAGTTGAACGGCGCGATGCCCAGCACGGGACCGCGCGGGAACCGGCGGACGACCGCCATCCGCCCGGTCGCGGCGGCGTCGGTGTCGAGCCGCTGCAGGTCGCCGGCGAACCGGCGGGTCTCCTCGGCGGCCCACCGGAACGTCGACACGGCGCGGGTGACCTCACCGCGCGACCAGACCAGCGGCTTGCCGTTCTCCGCCGTGATCAGCGCGGCGAGCTCCTCGGCGCGTTCGGACAGGCGGGCCGAGATGTGGTCGAGCGCCGCGGCGCGCACGTGCGCGGGCGTGGCCTGGGCCTCGTGCCGTACGGCGTGCAGGTCGGCGACGGCCTGCTCCACCTGGGCGTCGGTCGGGACCGCGACCTCGCCCACGACCGAGCCGTCCCACGGCGAGGTCACCGTGAGGGTGTCGTCGCCGGTGGTGGGCGTTCCGGACAGGAGGAAGGGCGTGACGTCGGACATGACGGAGAACCTCGCTTGAGTCGGGGGCGGATGGCTCAGACGGACGCCGCGAAGGCGCCCTCGAGGATGTCCAGGCCTTCGGTGAGCAGGTGGTCGGGCGAGGACAGCGGCGGGAGGAACCGCAGGACGTTGCCGTACGTGCCGGCGGTCAGCGTGACGAGGCCCCCGGCGTGACAGGCCTTGTTCACCGCGGCCGTGAGCGCCGGGTCCGGGGTCTTGGCGACCGGGTCCGACACCAGCTCGACCGCGAGCATCGCGCCGCGGCCGCGTACGTCGCCGATCGGGGCGTACTTGGCGGCCATCTCGTGCAGCCGGGGCACGAAGAGCGCCTCCACGGCACGGGCGCGCCCGGGAAGGTCCTCGGCCTTCATCGTCTCGATCGCGCCGAGCGCCGCCGCGCAGGCCACCGGGTTGCCGCCGTAGGTGCCGCCCAGGCCGCCGGGGTGGACGGCGTCCATGATCTCGGCCCGCCCGGTCACGGCGGCGAGCGGCAGGCCGCCGGCGATGCCCTTCGCCGTGGTGATCAGGTCGGGCACCACGCCCTCGTGGTCGCAGGCGAACCAGTCGCCGGTACGGCAGAAGCCGGTCTGGATCTCGTCGGCGATCAGCAGCACGCCGTTGTCGCGGCACCAGTCCGCCACACGCGTGAGGAAGCCGTCCGGCGGCACGACGAAACCGCCCTCGCCCTGGATCGGCTCGATGATGACCGCGGCGGTGTTCTCCTCGCCGACCTGGGCGTGCACCTGGGCGGCGAACTGCGCGAACGCCTCTTCGGCGCAGTTGTCCGGACCGGTCGGCCAGCGGTACGGGTAGGCCATCGGCACGCGGTAGATCTCACCGGCGAACGGCCCGAAGCGGTGCTTGTAGGGCATGTTCTTCGCGGTGAGGCTCATCGTCAGGTTGGTCCGGCCGTGGTAGGCGTGGTCGAAGGCGACGACGGCCTGCCGCCCGGTGGCCGAGCGCGCGATCTTCACGGCGTTCTCCACCGCCTCGGCGCCGGAGTTGAACAGCGCCGAGCGCTTCTCGTGGTCGCCCGGCGTCAGCTCGGCCAGGGCCTCGGCCACCTCGACGTACTCCGCGTACGGCGTGACCATGAAACAGGTGTGGGTGAAGTCGGCGGCCTGGGCCTGGACCCGTTCGACCACGCGGGGCGCGGCGTTGCCCACCGTGGTCACGGCGATGCCGGAACCGAAGTCGATCAGCTGGTTGCCGTCGACGTCGACCAGGATGCCGCCGCCGGCCCGCTCGACGTAGACCGGCAGCCCGGTCGAGACGCCGGCGGAGACCGCGGCGTTCTTGCGTGCCTGCAGCGCGGCCGAACGCGGGCCGGGAATCGCCGTGTTGAGAATGCGACGCTGCTCAATACCGGTCATGACACTCCGATCGGTCGATAGTGCCGAGGCTACGCCGGACGTGGCGCGCTCATCGGGCGGGAGGGGCAAGGTCCATGGCGACGGCGCGTACGGGCGCGCCGTCGGCGCCCGCGAGGCGCAGCGGGAGACACGAGACGAACGGCGTGAAGTCGATCTGCTCGAAGCCGCGCAGGTTCTCCCCGATCACGCCGCCCGCCGCCGCGATCAGGCGGTGGGCGGGGAAGCCCTCACCGGGATGCGCGGCGTCCGGGGTCTCGTCGATGTTGGGGAAGTCGAGCAGGAAGGTCCGTACGCCGAGGCCGAGCATCCGGCGGCAGGCGTCCGCGTCGAGGAACGGATGGTCGAAGTAGGCCGGCGTTCCGTACCGGTCCGGCCATCCGGTGTGCAGCAGCGCGATCACGCCGGGCCCCAGCCGCCCGGCCGCCGGGGCGATCGACTCCCAGGTGATGCGGGCCCGCGGCGCCAGGCCGGTGACGTCGATGACGGCACCTTCGCCGGCGAAGAGCGACAGGTCCATCTCGTCGATGCGGGCGCCGTCCGCGCGGAAGTGGTACGGGGCGTCGACGTGCGTGCCGGTCTGGGAGCCGAGCCGCAGGCTCAGCAGGTTGAAGCCGTCCGCCTCGATGGTGGCCGCGGGCTCGATCCGCGGCACCGGATCCCCCGGGTAGACCTGGGTGGACGCCGACAGCGGCACCGACAGGTCGACGATGCGGCGAACGCGCACGGCGGCTCCTTCCACGGACCGGGGGAGGGCTGATGAGATAACTGTAGGGCAACTTTGGTTTCCTACCAAGAAACATCACCCCGACCATCGGCGACCGTGAGACGATCGTCCTCCGGCGCGCCGTGGGCCGCGGCTCGCCGTCCGCGACCACCCGCCGCGACCACCCGCCGTCCGCACCGGGCCGCCCCGACGAAGAGAGCTCATGAGATCAGTGCCGATCGCCGCCGGCCAGCAGGAGCTGCGCATCGGGGCCCGCCTGCGCGACGCCCGGCGGCGGCAGGGCCTGACGATCGACCAGGTGGCGCGGAGCACGGGCCTGACCAAGGGGTTCATCAGCCGGATCGAGCGCGACATGACCTCGCCGAGCGTGTCGACCCTGGTCACCGTGTGCGCCGCCCTGTCCCTGCCGGTCGGGGAGCTGTTCGTCACCCCCAAGACCGACGTCGTACGCGCGGCGGAGGCCCCGTACATCCAGCTCGCCGGCCCGGGCGCGGACGAGCGCCTGCTGACGCCGCGCGGCCAGGGGCGGCTCCAGCTCGTGCGTTCGGTCATCGACCCCGGCGGCACGGGCGGTGAAGAGCTCTACACCCTCGACTGCGAGGTGGAGGTCGTCCACGTGGTGCGCGGCCGGCTGGAGCTGGTGTTCTCCCGGTCGGCGGAAGTGCTGGAGACGGGCGACACGATGACCTTCTCCGGCCGCGAACCCCACACATGGCGCAACCCGGACCCGGACGAGCCCGCCGAGGTCCTCTGGGTGATCGCCCCCGCCTCGTGGGAGACCACCGCCTAGCACCGCTCCGGCCGGCGCCGGTGTGCTCGGCGGCGGCCGGACGCCCGTGCGTAGCGGCGTCAGAGCCGTCTGATAGGCGTCCTCGGTACGCTCGGCCACAGCCACGGACGAGGGAGACGATGTGACGCCGTTTCACGATCTCGATGAGTACATGGCGCTGCCGAGGGTGCTCACCCTGCGGCTGTCGGCAGATGGGCGGCGTCTCGTCGCCGTCGTGCGGGCCCTGGCGTCCGACGGCAAGAAGTACCGGACGGCGCTGTGGGAGGTCGACCCGGAGGGCGTGGCCGGACCGCGGCGGCTGACGCGCTCGGAGGCGGGGGAGGGGCACCCGGTGTTCCTGCCCGACGGGTCCCTGCTGTTCACCTCCGCCCGTACGGATGCCGGCGGTGCCGGCGATGAGGAGCTCCAGCGGCTGTGGCTGCTGCCCGCCGAGGGCGGCGAGCCGTGGAAGGTCGCGGACCACCCCGGCGGCATCGAGGACTTCGCCGTCGCACGCGACAGCGGCACCGTGGTGTTCGCGGCGCCGGTGCTGCCCGGTGGCGACGACGAGCGTGCCGAGCGCCGTAAGGCGGCCGGCGTCACCGCCATCCTGCATGAGGGCTTCCCGATCCGCGACTGGGACCATCACCTGGGCCCCGGTGAGCGACGGCTGTTCGCGGCGGCGCCGCCCGCGCCGGACGGGTCCGGGCTCGAGGCGCCGCGCGACCTCACGCCGGAGCCGGGACACGCGCTGGCCGGGCAGGACTTCGCGGTCGCCCCGGACGGCGCGACGGTCGTCACCGGATGGTGGCTGACGCTTCCACGCGGCCGGCGCCGCTCCGAGCTCGTCGCGATCGACACGGCGACGGGGGAGCGGCGCCGGCTCGCCGGCGCCGACGGCTTCGACTTCGTCCGCCCGGTCGTCTCACCGGACGGCCGCCACGTGGTCTGCGTGCGCGAACGCCACAACAACCTGAGCGAACCGCCCGACGAGACGCTGTGGATCGTGCCGATCGACGGCGGCGAGGGCCGCGACCTGACGCCGGACTTCGACCGGTGGCCGTACGACGCGATCTGGTCGCCGGACGGGCGCTTCGTCTACTGCGCCGCGTACGACCAGGGGCGTGCGCCGGTCTTCCGCGTGGAGGTCGCCACGGGTGAGGTCACGCGGCTGAGCGGCGACGACGGCGCGTACGACCTCGTGGACGTCTCCCCGGACGGCCGGCACGTCTACGCGGTGCGGTCGGCGATCGACGCGCCGCAGGCCCCGGTCCGGCTGGACACGACCGGCCCGGCGTGGGAGCCGGAGCGGCTGCCGCTCTGCGACGCGCCGGAGCTGCCCGGCACCCTCACCGAGGTCACGACGACGGCCGCCGACGGCACACCGCTCCGCGGCTGGCTCGTGCTGCCGGACGGCGCGTCCGCCGCGTCGCCGGCGCCGCTGCTGCTGTGGCCGCACGGTGGGCCGTACGCCAGCTGGAGCCCCTGGGCGTGGCGGTGGAACTGGTGGCTGATGGCCGCGCGCGGGTACGCCGTCCTGCTGCCCGATCCCGCGCTGTCGCTCGGCTACGGACAGGACTTCATCCGCCGCGCGCAGGGCTGCTGGGCGGAGCCCGCGTACGACGACCTGATGAGGATCACCGACGCCACGGTCGCCCGAGACGACGTCGACGCCGACCGCACCGGCGTCATGGGCGGTTCGTACGGCGGATACATGGCCAACTGGATCGCCGGCCACACCGACCGCTTCAAGGCGCTCGTCACGCACGCGAGCGCCTGGCCGGTGGACACCTTCCTGACCTCCGACGAGGCGCACTACTTCATCCGGGAGTTCGGCGACCCGGCCGAACGGCCCGAGCGGTGGGCCGCCAACGATCCGGCGCGGCACGTCGCGAACATCCGCACGCCGATGCTCCTCATCCACGGCGACCGCGACTACCGGGTGCCGATCCACAATGCCCTGCGGCTGTGGGGGGACCTGGTCCGGCACGACGTGGAGGCGAAGTTCCTCTACTACCCGGACGAGAACCACTGGATCCTCACGCCCGGCAACGCCACGGTCTGGTACGAGACCGTGTTCGCCTTCCTCGCCCAGCACGTCCTGGGAGAGGAGTGGAAGCGCCCCGATCTGGTCTGAGGGCGTCTCACCGGCCCGCGGGATCAGCGGCCGGCCGCCGCCTCCTCGTACGCGCGCAGGGTCGCGACGAACATCGCCCGCTGCTCGTCGGTGAGGGGTTCGAGCGCCGTGCGCCAGGCGCGCGCGCCGTTGGCGAGCCACGCGTCGACGGACGTACGGCTGTCGTCGGCGATGCTCACGATCGTCCGGCGGCGGTCGGCCTCGTCCTCGCGGCGTTCGACCACGCCCTTGCGGCTCAGCTCACCGACCATGAGGCTCACCGTGGTCGGCGCCACCTCCAGCCGCGCGGCGAGTTCGTTGACGCTCTGCGGCCCGTCGAAGAGCAGGTAGGACAGCAGCGACAGGTGCCGCGGCGCCAGGTCCAGCGACCTCAGGCGCTCGGGCACCGGCGTGCGCTTGGCGCGGCCGACCAGGCGCGGCATCAGCAGGAGCAGCGTACGGATGCCCTCGTCGACACTCAGCCCCGTTGACATACCTTGATCTCCAAAATAGCTTTGCTTGTAAAGCAAATATGCGTTGTCGTCATCGCCTCGGAGGCTATCGGCCCATGTCGGACTGGAATCAGAAGATCATCGAAGAGTTCCGGGCGAACCGCGGCGCGGTCGGCGGCCCGTTCGAGGGCACGCCCCTCGTCCTGCTGACCACGGTCGGCGCCCGTACCGGCCGGCGTCACACCACTCCGGTCACCTGCCTGCACGACGGCGGGCGCGTCGTGGTCTTCGCCTCCAACGCGGGTGCCCCGGCCCATCCCGCCTGGTACCACAACCTGCTGGCGAACCCCGGAGTCACCGTCGAGTCCGGCGAGGAGACGTACGCCGCGACGGCCCAGCCGCTCGAGGGCGCCGAACGCGACGCGCTCTACGCGCGCCAGGCCGCGATCGCTCCCGTCTTCGCCGAGTACCAGGCCGGCACGAGCCGGGTGATCCCGGTCGTCGCGCTGTACCGCGACCAGCGTGCCCGCGCGCTGGGGGACGAACTCGTCGCCATCCACCGCGGCATGCGCGAGGAACTGGCCGGGATCCTCGCCGCCGTGGAGGACCTCGCGGCGGGCCGTCCCGCGGCGTCGCCGCCCGGCGACCTCGCCGCGGGGCTGCGCTCGCGCTGCCTGTCCTTCTGCGCCGACGTGCACGCCCACCACGGCAACGAGGCGGGCCGGGGCTTTCCCCGTCTCGCGCAGCGGTATCCGGGCCTGGAACCCGTGCTCGCGGAGTTCGCCGAGGAACACGCGGTGCTGGCGGGCATCCGGTCGCGGTTCGAGGAGACGCTGGCGCGCGCCGCGTCGCCGGGGGAGGTGCTGGGCGAGTTGCGCGGGCTGGCGAAGGAGATCGAGGCGCACTTCGACCGCGAGGAACGGCGCCTCGTCCCGGCGCTGAACGCCCTGTAGGGGACGGATTCGGGCGCCGGCCGCCGTCGCGAGGACCGCGTCGGCCCGGAGGGCGCCGTCCGCTCCGGCGGCCTGGCAAGCCGTTCCCGCAGGTCGTCTCGCCTGATCAGGCCGGTAAAACGGTCACAGGACGAGCATGAGCTTGCCGCCGGGCCGGCGGGACCGGCTGGACTCGGCCGCCTCCGGGATCTGGTCGAGCGTGTGGGCGCGGGCGAGCGATGGCCGGGTCGGGGCGGTGCGGCTCGTCGACATTCCGTCCGACGCGACGGCGCGGCGCCCGGTGGGCGGCGCGATCGTCGTCCTCCCTGGCAAGGGCGTTCGCTGAGCGGGTGACCCGGCCGGCCGGGTCACACCGCGCGTACGGCCGAAACGTGGGGTCGGCCGGCGCCATTGTGGCGGAGGCGCCCGCCCGGCACGGCGCGCCCGTGGATCGTCAGAGGACGTCGGGGTGGGCCCGGTACGGGGTGGCCGGGTCCGACGTGCCGCCGGCGTGGGAGGGCGGGACGTCACCGGCCTCCGCCGCCACCGTCCGCGCCGCGTGCGGCCCCCGCGCCGTGTGCGGCACCTCCGAGACCACCCGGCCCCGCGCGTCGAGCACCTCCTCCGGAATGCCGGCACGAGGGGACAGGACTCGGGAGATGACGCGGACCGCGTCCGGGATGTGCGCCGCGGGGCCGATCGGCTCGCCCCAGGACCACCACCACATCAGGCCCTCGTCGCCGTGCGGGACGGGCATGCAGCGGACCGTGTCGATCAGGCGGGCGTGGCCACCGGGGGCGCCGACGCGGACCCGGGTCGGCGCCAGCACTTCGGCCTCCAGGCCTGCCTTCGTGCAGTCGTCGGCGAGTTTCTCGGCAAGTAGATGAACGTCGCAATTGGTCATTGGGGCATAACTCCATCTCCCGGCGACCTTTGTGGCCGGGATGCCGATGTCCTGTAATGGAGAGCATGCACGAGGTAATGCGATTTCGGTAGCGCCGCAAGTTCCGGCGGTCATACGGTGACCGCATGGACGCCGACGTTCTTCCCAACGCCCTAAAAGCGATCATGACTCGGCACGGATGGTCGCAGGTGGAGCTCGCCGCCGAACTGGGCGTGTCGCAGTCGTGGGTCTCGCAGACATCGCGCGGTGTGAAAGACAGCGGTATCGCCAAGGTGCAGCGACTTCTCGACCGCATCGGCTGGGAAGTTCGCATAACCCCCAAAACGGAGAACGATACCGTGAAACGTAGACATTTCGTCTCGGCGGTCGGTTCGATCGCCTTCGTGCCATCCCCAAAAACCGCGCCATATCAGGACCCGGAATATGTGCGGACGCTCGCCGAGCGGCTCGCCCAAGATCGATATGCACAGGGCGGTATCCCGGTTTCCTCTACTGCGCTGCGACATCTGAAGAAAGTCGGATTTGTGATCTCCGGCAAAGATCGCAAACTTCAGTCCGCGGCGTCCGATCTGGCCTGCGAGGCCGCGCGGATCTTTTATGACGCCCGGCGGTACGACGTGGCCGAGCGCGCCGGGTCGTTCGCCTTCGAGCTCGCGCGGCGCGCAGGCGACGTCAACGGCCAGGCCGCCGCCTGCAGCGCGCTGAGCCGCATCAGCATCGACCGCGGTCACGGCGACCGAGGGATCATGTACGCGCGACAGGGTCTGGCGCTGCCCGACCTGTCCCCGTCACAACGCGCGTGGCTGAAGCTCCGGATGGCGCGTTCACTCGCGCTGGTCGGCGGCCGGGAGCGCGCGGCCCGCCACCGCCTGGCCGAACTCGGCGACACCGAGGGACTGTCCCCGTACGAGAAGGCCGACATGAAGGGGAACGTCGGCGTCGCACTGGCCCGCATGCGGGCGTACCCCGACGCGCACGCGGCGATCGCCGAGGCCGTCGCGCTCAGCGGGCAATGCTCCCCCCTCCTGCTGGTGGCCTACAAGGCGTGGCAGGCCGAGGCGGCGCTGGCGGCGTCGGAGCCGCTGATGGCCGCGGAGCACATGGCGGTCCTGGCCCGCATCGCCCCGATGGTGTCCTCGGCCCGGGTGAACGCCCACATCGCCGACATCCTCGGCATGTCGACGCGCTGGTCCGACGTCTCCGAAGTGCGCCAGGCAAGCGAGCACCTACGCTCGGTGCAGCCGGAGTAAGCCCCCGTCCGCCGGGCCCGCGCCGTCTCCGGCACCGGCACACCCCGCACACCGCACGTACCGAGGCGCCGGTGGGCGGATCAGACAGGCCAGTCAGCCGGGTAGACCTGGTAGCCCCGTGGACTGGGCAGGCCTGGTGGCCAGGCGGGCGGGTGCTGGAGCCCTCGCCGGCGCGGAGAGGGCGTGAGTACGCATCGCCCGGTGCACCCGGCGATGCGCCGGCTCAGTCCAGTCGGCGCGTGCTTTCGCGCAGGATGACCTCGCCCGACACCGGAACGCGCATCGGCTCGCCGTCCTCCGGCGGGTCCGCTGCGAGGGCGAGGCGTGCCGCCCGTTCGCCCATCTCCTCCAGCGGCAGCCGTACGGTCGTCAGCGCCGGGATCGTGTCGCGCAGCGTGGCGATGTCGTCGAACCCCGCCACCGACAGGTCGTCCGGCACGCCGACGGCCCGTTCCCGCAGCGCTGCCATCGCGCCGACCGCCATGACGTCGTTCACCGCGAACACGCAGGTCGCCTCGATGCCGTGCCGGACCAGCTCCAGCGCGGACGCGTACCCGCCGTCCCGCGTGAACGCCCCCTCGACCACGGCGCAGGTCGTACCGCCCGACGCGGCGAGCCCGGCGCGGAAGCCGTCGAGGCGCTCCCGCGCGGTCACCAGGTCGGGCGGCCCGCACAGCACCGCGAAACGGCGGTGCCCGAGTCCCGTCAGCGCGCGGGCGAGACGGTCGGCGCCCGCCCGGTTGTCCGGGCGTACGGTCGGGACCTCCAGCCCGTCCTGGCCGACGCACGCCACCCGGCCGCCCGCGGACCGGAACGCCGCCAGCTCGGCGGCGAGCCGCGACGTCGTCCGCCGGTCGGTGGTACGGCTGCCGACGAGCACGATGGCGCGGGCCCGCTGCGCCCGCAGCGTCGCGGCGTACTCGATCTCGCGTTCGGGGTCGCGGAGCGTGGTGCCGAGGACGATGAGCGCGCCCTGTTCCTCGGCGACCCGCGTCACGCCCGCGGCGATCGAGGAGAAGTACGGGTCGGCGATATCGTGCACCAGGAGCCCGACGATGTCGGAGGCGCTGCGCGCCAGCGCGCGGGCGTGCGGGTTCGCGGTGTACGACAGGCGGGCCGCGGCGTCGAGGACCTTCTCCCGCAGCTCCGGGCGTACGGCTCGGGTGCTCTTGCCGAGCACGCGGGAGGCCGTCGCGGGCGACACGCCGGCGAGCCGTGCCACATCGTCGAGCGTCGGCTGCTCCACGCGGGGCCGCACCGAGTCCTCGGTCATCTTCGAGATCTAACCAGGCGCCGCCCGGTGAACGGTGCCGGAACGACCGGCCCGATGAGGCCACACCGTGGTCCCGGCACTACCGGAACCGCATATGCGTCCGAGACCGCCCGGAACAAAACCCCTCGCCCGTCGGCGAACGGCGCCCAGGCGAGGGAGGGAGCGAGCCCGGTCTTGGCCGCACGGCCGACAACCGACAACCGCGGCCGACAACCGCGGCCGACAACCGCGGCCGACAACCGCGGCCGACGACCGCAGCCGACGGCCGACGACCACGGGCCGACGACCACGGGCCGACGACAAGCGCTCTCTCGCCGGCTGCTACCTGCAATCACGACCGCACACACCGCGCTGGGCGGTCGACCATCCGCCGGCCGCATCCCCATCCTGCGCGGGACGGAACCGGTCTCTCAGCTCAGAGCGGATTCGCGCTGGGCGTAGATCGGGCTCCAGCGGGGGCCGGCGATCTAACGTCCGGCACATGGACCTTGTCACGCTCACTTCCAGACTGACCTTCCTCCGCTTCCCCGTCGGGCACGTCTACCTCTGGGCGGAGCCCGAGGGGCTCACGCTCGTCGACTCCGGCCTTCCCGGCTCGGCGCCGGCGATCGCCGACGCGATCCGCGAGCTCGGGCACCGGCCCGAGGACGTGCGCCGGCTGGTGCTGACCCACTTTCACGAGGACCACGTCGGTTCCGCCGCCGAGATCGCCGGCTGGGGCGAGGTCGAGGTCGTCGCCCACCGGGACGACGTCCCCTACATCCAGCGCGAGCAGGCCGGGCCCCCGCCGGATCTGCTCGACTGGGAACGGCCGCTGTACGAGCGGGTCACCACCGGGCTGCCCGCGGACCCGCCCGCGCCCGTACGGGTCGACCGCCCGGTCGGGGACGGTGACGTGCTCGACTTCGGAGGAGGGGCGCACGTCGTCGGCGCGGCCGGGCACACGCCCGGCAGCCTGGGGCTCTTCCTGTCCGGCTCCGGTGTGCTGTTCACCGGCGACGCCGTGGCGCGCACGCCGGACGGTGAGGTCATCCTCGGCGTCTTCAACGCCGACCGGGCCGGGGCCGCGGCCTCGTTCGCGCGGCTGGCCGCGGTCGACGCGGAGATCGCCTGCTTCGGCCACGGCGAGCCCCTCACGGAGGGCGCGGCCGACCGCCTGCGCGCCGCCGCGAACCGCCCGGACCCGGCGGACGCCGGGTGACCTGCGCCGCCTTGGTGGGGCGCCTGGTCGACGGCCTCGATGTCACGCGCGGGTTGCCGTGGTGTCGACCCGGGTCGGCCGGGCGTCCCCACCGCGCTCGTCGGATCGGCTGAGACTCATCTGCGGCTGCGGCGACCGAGCCGCGGGCCACGGGCACTCGCCGTTTGACCGGTCGCCGGACGGCGAGGCGCGGGACCGCCGTCGCCGTACCGGCGGCCGGTGCGGCGCGGCCGGCCTGAGGCGATCTTCGCTACCCGCGCCGGGGCGCCGCGCTATGTTCTCGGTATGTCGTCTTCCCGGGCGAGACTCACCGGCCTGCTCGCCGCCGTGCTCGCGATCGTCCTCACCGCCGGCTGCTCGGGCGGGGGCGGTTCGGACAAGAACCCGCCCGGCGGGCCGTTGCTCCAGCAGGCGGCGAACGTCCTGCGCGGAGTCACCAGTCTCAGCTTCACCCTGCGTACGAGCGGCGACCCGAACGTCAACGTCAAGAGCGTCGACGCCAAGCTGCTGAAGAACGGCAACTCCCAGGGGTCGGTGCAGGTGAGCGAGCTGGGGATGCCGATCCAGCTCGACTTCGTCCTGATCGGCGAGACCGTTCACTTCAAGGGGCTGACCGGCGGATGGCAGAAGGAGCCGCTGTCCAAGGTGGCCGGGATCTATGATCCGTCCGCCATCCTCGACCCCGACCGCGGGCTGGTGCAGCTGCTGCTCACCGCCAAGAACGCCGAGACCAAGGGCAAGGACAAGGTGGCGGGCCAGGAGTGCTATCGCGTCCACGCGACGCTGGCCCGCGCCGCGCTCAGCCGGCTCGTGCCCGGCATGAACGCCGACGCGCCCGCCGACATCTGGGTCTCCACCGCCGACAAGCACGTGCTCAAGGCCGAGGTGGAGGTTCCCGCGAAGAGCGGCGGTAAGCCGGGCAAGGTGACGATCACGTTCGCCGACTTCGGCAAGCCGTTCCCGATCAGCGCGCCGGCCAAGTGAACGCCGAGGGGCACGGAGCGCGGCGCGTCGCGATCGGCGTGGGCGGCGTGGTGGTGCTCCTCGCCGCCATCGACGCGTACGTCGTGGTCACCGTCCTGGTGACCATGGTCGGCGACCTCGGCGTGCCGGTGAACCACATCGAGCGCGCCAGCCTGGTCGTCACGGCGTTCCTGCTCGGCTACGTGGCCGGGATGCCGCTGCTCGGCCTGCTCTCGGACCGGTTCGGCCGCCGGATCATGATCCAGGCCTGCCTGGCCGGGTTCGCGGCCGGGTCGGCGGTCACGGCGCTGGCCGGTTCGATGCCGACGCTGATCACCGGCCGGGCGCTGCAGGGGCTCGCCGGGGGAGCGCTGCTGCCGATCACGATGGCCCTCGCGGGCGACCTGTGGGACGAGCAGCGCCGTCCGGCCGTGCTCGGCGGGGTCGGCGCCGCGCAGGAGATGGGCAGCGTGCTCGGCCCGCTGTACGGTGCCGCGGTGGCCGCGGTGGCCGGCTGGCGCGGCATCTTCTGGATCAACATCCCGGTGGCGCTGCTCGCGATGGTCGCCGTGCAGTGGACGGTGCCCGGCGGGCGTCCCGCCGCCCGCACCCGCATCGACGTCGTCGGCGGCGCGCTGCTCGCGGCCGGGCTCGGCCTCCTCGTCGCCGGCCTGTACAACCCCGATCCGAACCACAGTGCGCTGCCGTCCTGGGGTCTTCCGTGCGTGGCGGCCGGCATCGTGGTGCTCGTGGCGTTCGCCGTCTGGGAGGCACGGGCCCGTACGCGCCTGCTCGACCTGCGCGGCGCCCGGCGCGGCGGCCTGTTCGCCGCGTTCGGCGTCAGCCTGCTGTCCGGCGCGGCGCTGATGACCACGCTGGTCGACGTGCAACTCGTCGCCCAGACGCTCTTCGGCCGGAACGCCACCGGCGGCGCGTACCTGCTGGCCCGCTTCCTCGTGCCGCTGGCGGTCGCCGCGGTCGCCGGCGGCCTGCTGGCACGCCGCCTCGGCGAGCGCTGGCTGATCTTCGCGGGAATGCTCGTCGCGGCGGCCGGCTACGCGCGGATCGCGGCCTGGCCGCTGCACGCCCAGGGCCTGGGGTACGACCTGCCCTTGTTCACCGTCCCGCGGGTGGACGCCGACCTGGTGATCGCCGGGCTCGGGCTCGGGCTGGTGATCGCGCCGCTGTCGTCGGTGGCGCTGCGGTCGGTCGCCGCGGCGCAGCACGGCATCGCGTCGGCCGCGGTCGTGGTGGCCCGCATGATGGGCATGCTGATCGGCGTCGCGGCGCTGGGCGCGTGGGGATTCCACCGGTTCCAGACGCTGACCGCGCACCTGACGACGCCGCTGCCGATCGGGATGAGCCGTACGGAGTTCGCCCGCCGTCTCGCCGCCTATCTGGCCGCGGTCAAGGCGGCCCTGCACACGGAGTACGCCGACATCTTCTGGGCCACCTCCGCCCTGTGCCTGGCCACCGCCCTGCTCGCGCTCGCCATCGGCCGCCGTCCCGCTCCCGGCGGGAGACCGGCGGCACCGGCCGAGGAGGACGCCCTCACCGGCCCGGCCGGGACGGCGTGACATCGGCGGTTTCACACCGCCCGTTCCCCGTCACCGTCGCGCGAGCGGTTCCGCGGCGACCCGCGCCGTGTCGTCGGTGGAGAACCGCCCGGCGGCACGTGCCGCGGTGGCGCGGGCCCACCGTCCGGTCGTGACCATGCCCAGCACGAGCACGACGAGGCCGTACGCCGTGACGAGCCACCAGCCGGTGTGACTCGCCGAGGCGAAGCCCGATCGGAACGCTCCATGGATCCCCGAACTCACCAGCGAACCGGCGAGGGCGACGCCGAGGGACTGGCCGACCTGGCGGCTCGTGGAGGCCGTCGCGGCGGCGACGCCCGCCTGGTCCCGGGGCATGCCGGACATCGCCGTGTTGGTGATCGGCGCGTTGACCATCGCCATCCCGGCGCCGAAGACGAAGTACGCGGTGATCAGCAGACCGGTGGACGTGTCGGTGGTCAGGCCGGTGAGCAGAACACCACCGGCGGTCAGGCAGACGCCCGCGATGACCAGTGAGGGACGCGGACCCCGGCTGCCGACGAGCCGGCCGGACACGGGGGCGAACACCATCGTCATCGCCGCGATGGGCAGGACGTACAGGCCGGCGAGGAGCGGGGACAGACCGCGCACGTCCTGCAGGTACAGGGTGTTGAGGAAGAGGAAACCGCCCAGCCCCGCGAACGCGCTGACCGCGATCACCGTCGCGCCGGAGAACGGCGCGCTGCGGAAGAACCGCAACTCGATCAGCGGATCGGTGCGGCGGGGCTCGTACACGAGGAGCCCGGCCAGCGCCGCCGCGGCGAGCCCGAAGAAACCGAGGATCTTCCCTGAGGTCCAGCCGGCGTGCGGCCCCTCGATGATCGCGTAGGTCAGCGCCGCGAGCGTGACGATGACGAGGAGCTGTCCGATCGGGTCGGGCCGGCGCGCCCGGGGCGCCTTGGACTCCGGAACGAAGAGGGCGGTCAGCACGAGAGCCGCCACTCCGACCGGCACGTTGATCCAGAAGATCGATCGCCAGCCGACCGAGTCGATGAGAACACCACCGACGATCGGGCCCAGCGCCATGCTCACGCCGCTCACGCCGCCCCAGACGCCGATCGCGCGGGCGCGTTCGCGCGGCTCGGTGAAGGTGTTGGTGATGATCGACATGGCGATCGGGTTGAGCATCGACCCGCCGACGGCCTGCAGCGCCCGGAAGGCCACGAGCCAGCCCAGGCTCGGCGCCGTGCCGCAGAGCGCCGAGCCGACGACGAACACGACGAGGCCGGTCTGGAAGGTGCGTTTGCGGCCGATCCGGTCACCGGTGGAACCGGCCAGCATCAGGAGACTCGCCAGCACCAGCGTGTAGGCGTCGATCGTCCACTGCAGGCCGTTGACCGGTGCGTGGAGATCGTGCTGGAGCGAGGGCAGAGCGACGTTGACGATCGTGTTGTCGAGCCCGACGATGAACAGGCTCATACAGCAGATCGCCAGGACGAGTGTTCGCCGGCGGTGGGCGAGTTCCGGCACCGAGCCTCCTGCACTGACCAACGTTAGTTACCGAACCTAACTAACTTAGGATATCTCCGCTGGCAGGAACGGGGACGAGAGGGGAGGCCCGGCGAACCGGGCTGACACCCTCGAACCCGGACGGTACGGTGGTTCGCCCCGGCAGAGCGGGCATCCCGGCTGCCGGCAGCGGCCACCGGGGATCCCCGCCTTTGACATCCGTTTCGCGGCCTTCAGATCGGATCTCATCTTGCGACGCTGGTTCCTGATCGCCACCGCCGTCCTCACGCTGGTCTCGTCGGGTTGCTCAGGGCTTCGCGTGGGAGGCGAGGACGCGCCGTTTCCCACGATCTCTCCCCCCGGAGGGATGAAGGCGGTCTCCTGGAAGAACTTCGCCTTCGCGGTGCCGGGAGAGTGGCGGGAGGAGACGGATGGAAACGGCGGCCATCACTGGCGGGACGCCTCCGGGGAGACGGTCATGACGGCCGGCTACTCCACCATGAGCCACTGCCCGAAGGAAGCCGACCTACGGCGCAGCGAGGGAGACACGAACGTCACCGGCTACGCGCCGCTCAGGGTTCCCGGTGCGGCCGGTGGCGCACGGATCGTCTTCGACCGTCCGTCGTACGACGTCAACGACGCGACGAATCTGCTCGCGTGGTTGAAGGACTGTCAGACCGAACTCGCCATCGAGGTCTACGCGACCGGCTCTGTGGTCGACGACATCGCCTCCAGCATCGTCGCGCAGGCGGACGACTAGAGAGCGTCGACGCCGAGAGCCCGCCGTGGGTCCATGACGCGGCGGCGAGATCGGCATGCCGTACGCTCACGGGCTCGCCGGGAGGCTCAGACCGCCCGCGTCGTCCACGGCCTGGACGGTGATCTTCTGCGCGCCGGCCGGGACGGTCACGCTCTGCCTGCCGCCCGCGTCCACGGTCGCCGGGACCGTCGTCGTGGTCCCGTCGGCCGTGACGCGGTACGACGTCACGCGGCCGGTGTACCCGTCGTCGCCCGGCGCGGTGAAGGTGACCGTCGCGCCGCTGCGCTGGAGATCCTTCAGCAGACCCGGCGGCCGGGTGTCGGTGCCGTACCGGCCGGTGCGCCACTCGTCGTGGTGGTAGGCCCACGACTCGGCGTCCGGCTTGCCGTCGGTCTTCCAGGCGAACAGGTAGCCCTCGCGGGTCGTGGTGACCAGGTCGGTCTTCCCGTCCCCGTCCAGGTCGCCCGCCGCCGGGGAGAACAGGGTCCAGCCGCCGGTGAACTTGGGGAAGCCCGCGGCCTGACCGGAGGAGGTGAAGGCGTGCACGGTCGAGGTGTCCCCGCCGTCGACGATCTCGGCCTTACCGTCGCCGGTGACGTCGGTGATCAGCGGCGCGCCCAGGAAGTCCAGGCCCGCCCGCTCGTGCGGGAAGCCGGGGACCGGTAGCCCGGTGACCGCGTCGTAGCCGCGTTCGAAGTTGCCGATCGGGCTGCCGCTGCCCGGGTACAGCAGCGCCGCGATCAGCGACACCGCGCCCGATCCCGACTCGGCGTACCCCAGCCGCCCGGCCGCCCCGAAGCGCCCGAACGCGCCGGTGGTGGTGAACGAGGCGGGCACGTCGGCGGGCAGCTTGCCGCCCAGCAGCGCCCGGATGACGCTCTCGTCGCCGTTCAGCAGGCCGAGCGCCGGGTTGTTCAGCGGGCCGTAGGCGTTCCGCACCTTGCCGTCCCCGCCGACCAGGAAGGTGGCCGCGAACGACGGCCCGGCCGCCACCTCGTCCTTGCCGTCGCCGTCGACGTCGGCCACGGCGGGGCTGCCCGCCGCCTCGGTGATGAACTCCTGCGCGCTGCCGTAGTAGGTGATGATCGACGGCAGCCGTACGGGCCAGCCGCCGACCGGCGAACCGTCGGCGTGGTAGGCGTACACGTAGTTCGCGCCGAGCAGCTGGATGCCCGCGCCGGGGCTCTCGGAGTGCTGCGATCGCACCACGATCTCCGGCTTGTGGTCGCCGTCGAGGTCGGCCACGGCCGGCGTCGCGTCCAGCTTCGCGTCGTCGATGGCGACGCCCGAGGAGGGCTTCGGCGGGTCGGCGACCTTCACCGGCCAGCCGGCCACCGCACCGCCGTCCGCGTGCCAGGCGTGAACGTGCCCGTCCCAGCCCGCCTGCACGACCTCCAGGCCGGGCTTGCCGTCCAGGTCGACGAGGACGGGGGAGGCCGTCGCGCCCTGGTGCGGCAGACGGGTGTAGGGCAGCGAGGGCCGCGGGATGGCCGGCTTGCTCACGCCCGTGTCGAGCGTCTTCGGCCAGCCCGGCAGCGTCTTTCCCGAGGAGTCGAAGGCGTACGCACGGCCGGTGGTGCTGGTCGCCACGACCTCCTGCCGTCCGTCGTGGAACAGGTCGCCGACCGCGACCGGCGCGACGATCGGCTCGTGGCCGGGGTCGAAGCCGGGGATCCGCACGGGGCTCGCGTTCGTGGACGCGGGCCAGCCGGGCAGCTCCTTGCCGCTCACGCCGTCGATCGCGTGCACCCGGCCGTCGGCGTCGCCGAACACGATCGCCTGGCGGCCCGTGCCCTGGAGGTCCGCCAGCGCCGGCTGGCTCTCCCCGCCGATGCCGAACTTCTGCGGGAAGCCGGCCCGCAGGCTCGCGTCGTGGTGGACCGCGATCGTACGCCGCTCCTCGCCCATCCGGCCCTGGTCGTCCCAGACGCGCAGGCGGAGGGTGACCGTGTACTGCTCGGTGGACGACAGCGCCTTGTCGTCCGACATCGTGTAGGCCTTCGTCCAGAAGGACCGTGGCAGCCCGGAGAGGTCGAGCGTGCCGACCCTGCCGTCGTAGACGCCGCTGCCGTCCCCCGACCCGGCCTTGGCGAAGTCGCCCTCCGCCGGGTCGAGGCCGGGCGCGAACTGCAGTTCGTACCGGAAGCCCGACGCCCGCCGCGCCTCCACGTGCCCGGTGACCGGCACCGACGCCGTCGTCTCGGGGTCGTAGAGGGAGTACCAGTCCGGGCTCTCGATCGAGGCGACCGGGGGGATGTCGCCCTTCGCCACCGCGGCCATGGCGGCGTGGATGTTCGGCCGGCCGTATCCGTACTGGCTGTCCCAGCCGGGCCGGCCCGGCCAGCCGAGGCTCGTGTCGGCGATGTCGCTCGCGGTCGCCCGCATCACCTGCACGGCCTCGCCGTTGCTCAGCGGCCAGGCGATCTTCTTCTCTCCCGCGGCCTGCGCCCCGTACGACAGCAGCAGGCCGAACAGCCCGCCCGTCGTCGGCGTCGACTCCGACGTCGAGCCGCCCATGGTGGCCACCGAGAACATCGCGTGCGCGCCGAAGGAGGTCAGGTTGGAGCGTTCGCGGTACGTCGTGGTCAGCGCGTTGGCGAGCGGGCCCGTGACGCCGTCGGTGTTGGGCACCAGCCCGTTGCCGGGGATGACGTGGGGCCAGAACATGCCGCCCTGGTGGTCGGTCGAGTCGAAGTCGTTGCTGGACTCGACCATGATCACGCCGTCGTTCCAGAGCTTGTCCACGGCGCGGCGCATGGCGGAGGAGTAGCCGAGGTCGGCGGTGGTGCTCACGATGACCTTGGCGCCCGCGCGCCCCGCGTACAGCCACGCCGCGGTGAGGTCGTCGGTGCGGTCGAGCGCCTCCTGGCCGGCCCGGATCGGCATCAGCCGGCACTTCGGGCAGATCCCCGCGCCGAGCTTTCCGTTGTCGGTCTGCGCGCCGGCCTTCCTGAGCTGGTCGTTGGCGTGCCCGTACGTGCCGTCGGAGGTGGCCGGGTCGTTCTGGTCGTCGTAGAAGTCCCAGCCGGAGATGTCGTCGGTGAAGCCGTTGCCGTCGTCGTCCTTGCCGTCGGAGAAGGCGGCGATCAGGTCCTCGGGGTCGATGAGGCCGTTCCCGTTGGCGTCGTGGACGCGGTCGTCGTCCTTGTAGTCGGCGGCGGTGACCGCGCCGTCGCCGTCGCGGTCGTAGGACGCGGAGCCCTGCGGCTTCGGCAGCTCGCCGGTGTTGAGGTAGACCTTGTTCGCCAGGTCGGCGACGTCCGAGCCGTGCCAGTTGATGCCCGCCTCGACGTAGGCGATCACCGTGTCGGGCGACCCGGTGGTGTAGTCCCGCCAGGCCGCGTCGACCGACATGCCGGACGCGCCCTCGGGGTCCTTCGCGCCCGGCGTACAGCGGGGCATGAAGGAGTACAGGTTGTGCTGCTCGGCCCCGGGCGCCCCCGTCGTCAGGCAGGTGAGGGCGCCGCCCTGCTCGGCGGGCGCGTAGTCGGGGTCGTCCGGCGGCCCGGCCGGGAAGGTGGCGGCGCCGCCCCGACCGGCGGAGAGCGTCACCACGAGGACGACGGCGAACACGACGGCCAGGACACGCCTCATCCGACCCACCTCAATCGCGTCTGATCGCGCTGATCACATTGAGGCAATCGGGGAGTCAGGAATACCCCTTTGACCGCATGAGGACATGAGTAATTTTCGCGTTATCGGGATGCGGTGAACGCCCGCGACGCGGTCGCCGTCGAGCGGCACGGTGACCGTCATCTCCCGGCCACGGGCGGGCGCATCGCCCCGTGGGCCCGGTTTCCGCGCTACGCGGCGTCGCCGCCGAGAGGCGTCTCGTGCTCCCACAGGTGGGTGCAGGACGGGCACTGCAGGTACAGGACGCGGCCTCGGTTGGCGAGCAGGTAGCGCCAGTGGACGGTGCACGTACGGCCGGCACCGCAGTCGTCGCAGCCCTCGTGGTCACGGCACCGGGGGCAGGGGATCCAGGCGCGGCGTGCGATGTCGGCGCCGGGGTCAATCGGCAGCACGGCCGGGCTCCCGTCGCGGCAGCACACCGGCCGAGACCAGCCGGTCGTAGATCTCCTGCTGCTTCGCGTCGAGACCGGAGTAGAGCAGGTCGTGCGCGGCCTCCTCGTCCCGCAGCGCGGCGGCCGGATCCCAGTGCGGGCCGAGCGCCGCGACCGCCTCGGCGCGGCGGCGGGCCTCCTCGCGCTCGAGATCGACCTCGAAGACGACGTACCTCTGGGGGTCCTGATGCATTCGGCTTCCCGGGGGTGGGGGTGACCGGACGCCCGGAACAGGCACGCCGATCACGGAGGGTGGAATTGGACAAAGGGGGTTATGCCTCATGTTATCGCTGGTCAGCGAGGTGCCGTCATGGGCTGAACGCCGTCCGAGCGGCCCCGGAGTCCTTGGCCGGGGCATTGTCGTGATTGGAGAAGCACAGGAGATCCCTTGGTGCGGACCGCGTTGTCGCTCCCCGGCGGCTGACATATGTTCCGTGAGTCCTCTGTCACAGGCCGTCATCGACGCCTCCGACCTCGCGCAGGAAGAAGGTCCGCCATGCCGCGGACAACAGAACACCTCGGTGCCGTCTTCGCCCGGCGAGAGGCGCCCGGGCGGGCGCTGGCGGCCCACGCGGAAGCGATCGCGGAGGCCTGCCACGCGATGGCCGGGCGCTTTCACCGGGGCGGCCGGCTGTTCACCTTCGGCAACGGCGGCGCGGCCACCGACGCCCAGCACATCGCGGTCGAGTTCGTCCACCCGGTGATCGTCGGCAAGCGCGCCCTGCCCGCCCTGTCGCTGACCGGCGACGTCGCCACGCTGACCGGGGTCGGCGCGGCGGCCGGGTTCGCCGACATCTTCGCGCACCAGCTGCGGCACTTCGCCGCGCCCGACGACATCGCGCTCGGTGTCTCGCCCGACGGCCGGTGCGCCGACGTGCTCGCCGGGCTGCGCACCGCCCGGGACATGGGCCTGCTGACGGTGGCGCTGCTCGGCGGCGACGGCGGCGACATCGCCGCGGCCGGGGTCGCCGGCCACCGGATCGTGGTGCCCTCCGATGACCCGCGCGTGGTCAAGGAGGTGCACGTCACCGCCTATCACGTGCTGTGGGAGCTGGTCCACGTCCTCCTCGAACAGCCCGGCGTGCTCGGCCCGGAGGTGATCACGTGAACCACTGCTCCGATGACCACTGCGTGACCTGCTCCGACGAGGCCGTCGCGGTGCGCGTGGTCCGCCTGCGCGACGGCGACCTGGCCGACGTCGACGTCGGCGGCGGACGCATCGAGGAGGTCAGCGTCGCCCTCGTGGACGCCGAGGTCGGCGACGTCATCCTGGTCCACGCCAAAGAGGCGATCGGCCTGGTGCCGTGAGCGAACCGGACCGCCCGGCGGAGGAGGGCTCATGAGAGAGCGGAGCGACGAGCGCGTGCCGTCCGGCGACGGGGCGCTCCCGGGAGGGATACGGGAGCTGTACCCGTTCCTCTACTCCGGGACGGCCGACCTGGAGTCGGTCCTGGCCGACGTGCGCCGGTCCACCGTCGAGAAGGCGGAGGAGATCGTGGCGCTGCGCCAGAGCGTGCTCGCCCTGGACGGCCCGCGGCTGGAGGCCTGCGCCGCGCGGATGGCGGCGGCCTTCCGTGCCGGCGGCCGGCTGTTCACCTTCGGCAACGGCGGCAGCTCCACCGACGCGCAGGACGTCGCCGCGCTTTTCCTCAACCCCGGTGGCGACGCGCGTCCGCTGCCGGCGCTGGCGTTGACCACCGACGTGGCGGTGATGACCGCGCTGTCCAACGACATCGGCTTCGACGTGGTGTTCGCCCGCCAGCTCGGCGCGTTCGGCCGGGCGGGGGACCTCGCGCTGGGCCTGTCGACGAGCGGCGACTCCACGAACCTGATCCGCGCCTTCGAGGAGGCCACGCGCCGGGGAATGCTGACGATCGGACTGGCCGGGCACACGGGCGGGCAGATGGCCGATCTCGACGGCCTCGACCACCTCTTCACGGTGCCCTCCTCATCGGTGCACCGCATCCAGGAGGCGCAGACGACCGTCTACCACGCCCTGTGGGAGCTCACCCAGTACGAGCTCTGACGCCCTCCCCGCGCCGCCTGCCGGTTCGGTGGGTTGGGCGCCTCCACCTGGTGGGTAACTGTCAAAGGTGCCCGTCATCGCAGGTCACCGCCACGATGGCCATCGAGAGAAGGCCTCGTGAGCGCACGAGCCAGAAGACACGCGCGCGTGGTCGCCCCTCCGGCGAAGGAGGCCCCGTGACCGACCTGGAGGTCGCTCGCGCGGTCGCCGACGCCGTCCTCTACGACGGTCACCGGCCCGCTCCGTACGGCGCGGTGCGGGATCGGGCCCGCCGGCAGCTCGGCGTGCTCGTACCGTCCGGCTTCACCGCCACCGAGGAACCGTCGGCCGCCCAGACCGAGTGCCTGCTGGACGGCGGCGACGGCGGGGTGCTGCACGTACGCTGCCGTTTCCTGCACGTACGGGCGCGAACCGCCGAGGGCGCCGCACCGCGTGACGAGGCGGCCGAGCGTGAGATCGACCTCGCCTGGCCCCTCGCCGACCTGCTCGCCGGCGAACGCCGGCACGACGAACGGATCCCCGGCGGCCGTGAGACCGCCGACGGCGTCACCCGCACCGCGGAACCGCTCGACGTGCGGGTCCGCGCCTCCGCCGAGCGCCTGCCCGGCCCGTACGGCGTGGTGCGGCTCCGGCTGCGGCTGGAGAACACCAGCGGATGGACCGGCGAAGAGCGGCCCGAGGCGCTGCGGCGCTCGCTCGTCGCGGCGCACGCGCTGCTCGGCCTCACCGGCGGGGTGTTCCTCTCACTGGCCGACCCGCCGGAGTGGGCGCGGCCGTACGCCGAAGGGTGCGAGAACCTCCGCGCCTGGCCGGTGCTGGTCGCGGACGACCTGGTGCTGTCCTCGCCGGTCATCCTGCGCGACCGGCCGCGCCTCACCGGGGAGGACCCCGGCGAGCCCGCGACGACGCCCACCGACCGGCCCTGGTGGGGTTCTGGCGCCGACGCTCCGGCCGCCCCGGAGGCCGACCGGATCACCATCGCCGGGCACGAGGTCGGCAGGGGCAGCAAGGTGCGCCTCACGCCGGGCGGGCGCGCCGACGCGCAGGACATGTTCGTGGCCGGGCGGATCGCGACCGTCGAGGCCGTGCTGTTCGACGTCGACGGTTCGCGGCACCTGGCCGTCACCGTCGACGACGACCCCGGCACGGACCTGCGCCGGGCCCAGGGTCGCTACTGGTACTTCGGCCCGCAGGACGTGGAGCCGCTGTGAAGATCCTGGTCGCGGGCGTGGGCAACGTCTTCCTGGGCGACGACGGGTTCGGCGTCGAGGTCGCCCGGAGACTGAGCGAGCGGCTCGACCGTACCCCGCTGCCCGACGGCGTCGTCGTCGGCGACTTCGGCATCCGCGGCATCCACCTCGCCTACGAGCTGTCCGCGTACGACACGACGATCCTCATCGACGCGGCGCCGCGCGGCGAGGAGCCCGGCACGCTGTACGCCCTGGAGCTCGGGCAGGGCGAGCCCCAGGCCGCCGTCGACGCGCACGGGATGACGCCCGAGGTCGTGCTCGGCCTGGTCGGCGCCGTCGGCGGCGAGATGCGCAGGGTCCTGCTCGTCGGCTGCGAGCCCGCGGACGTCGCGCCGGGCATGGAGCTCAGCGCCCCGGTCGCCGCGGCCATCGAACCCGCCGTCCGGCTGGTTCGCGAACTCATCGAGGAGGAGCTCCGTGACCATCAGGCAACCCACGGTGGGGCGGTGACGTGAGTGCATGAGATCGGACTCGCCGCGGCGATCCTCGAGGCGGTGGAGAAACGCGCCGCGGGCCGCCCGGTCTGCCGGGCGACGATCCGGGCCGGCGCCCTGCTGCGGATCGTCGAGCCCTCGATGGACCAGGCGTTCCAGCTGGTCACCGAGGGCACCGTCGCGCAGGGGGCGGCCATCGACATGGTCGTGACCCCGGCCCGGCTCACCTGCCGCGCCTGCGGTCACGACGGCAGCACGCTCGACCCGCTGGCGGTCTGCCCCACGTGCGGCGACGGCGACGTGGACGTGACCGGAGGCGACGAGCTGGTGCTGGAATCCATCGAGATAGGGGAGGCTCCCGATGTGCCTGGGAATCCCGGGGGAGATCGTGGAGATCCTCCCCGACCAGCCTGACCTCGCCAAGGTCGACGTCAGCGGCGTCCGGCGGGCGATCAACATCGGGCTGATCACCGACGAGGAGCCACGGCCGGGCGACTGGATCCTCATCCATGTCGGGTTCGCCCTGTCCAAGATCGACGAGGCCGAGGCCAAGGCGGCGATGGACTTCCTCGAAGGCGTCGGCCAGGCCTACGCCGACGAGATGGAGGCGCTACGGGAATCGAGGATCGAGTGATGCGTTTCGTCGACGAGTACCGCGACGCGGACCAGGCCCGCGCGCTGGCCGCCTCGATCGCGCGCCTGTGCGACCCGGGCCGGGAGTACAAGTTCATGGAGGTCTGCGGCGGGCACACGCATACCATCTACAAGCACGGGCTGGCGGACCACCTGCCGGACAACGTCACGCTCGTGCACGGTCCCGGCTGTCCGGTCTGCGTGATCCCGATGGGCCGGGTGGACGATGCGATCCACATCGCCGAGCAGGACGACGTGATCATGACCTCGTTCGGCGACATGATGCGGGTGCCCGGCGGGCGCGGGTCCTTCTTCGACTCCAAGGCGCGCGGCGCCGACATCCGGATGGTGTACTCCCCGCTGGACGCGCTCAAGATCGCCCGGCAGAACCCGGACAAGAAGGTCGTCTTCCTGGCGATCGGCTTCGAGACGACCGCGCCGTCCACCGCGATGACCGTGCTGCGGGCCAGGGCCGAGGGGCTGGGGAACTTCTCCGTCTTCTGCAACCACGTGACGATCATCCCGGCGATCAAGGCGATCCTCGACTCTCCGGACCTGCGCCTCGACGGGTTCATCGGCCCCGGTCACGTCTCGACGGTGATCGGCTGCCGGCCGTACGACTTCATCGCCCGGGAGTACGACAAGCCGCTGGTCGTCGCCGGGTTCGAGCCGCTCGACATCCTGACCTCGATCCACATGCTGCTCACGCAGCTCGCCGAGGGCCGTTCGGAGGTGGAGAACCAGTACGCCCGCGTCGTGCCGTGGGACGGCAACCCCAGGGCGCTCGGGGCCATCGCCGAGACGATGGAGCCGCGGCCGTACTTCGAGTGGCGGGGCCTCGGTTTCATCTCCCACTCCGCGCTGCGCGTCCGCGACGCGTACGCCGAGTTCGACGCCGAGCGGATCTTCCAGATCCCCGGCGGGCGGGTGACCGACCCGAAGGCCTGCCAGTGCGGCGAGGTGCTCAAGGGGGTGCTCAAGCCCTGGGAGTGCAAGGTCTTCGGCACCGCGTGCACACCGGAGACGCCGATCGGCACCTGCATGGTCTCCTCCGAGGGCGCCTGCGCCGCGTACTACAACTTCGGCCGGTTCTCCCGCGACCGGGTACGGGAGGCGGCCCGTGACTGAGGACGTGAGGCGGCCCGTGACCGGGCGTTCCGCGGAGTGGGCCGAGGCGGCCGTGCGCGAGCACGCGCACACCGAGGTCGCCGACCGCGAGGAGCAGGTGCTCGAACGCATCGAGCGGGCCCGCCGCCGCAGGCCGCGGCTGCGCGAGGACGCCATCACCCTCGCCCACGGCTCCGGCGGCAAGGCCACCCACACGCTCATCGAGGCGGTCTTCCTCGACGCCTTCCGCAACCCGCTGCTCGAACCCCTCGACGACGGTGCCCGGTTCGCCGTCGACGGCGCCTCGATGGTGTTCACCACCGACTCCTACGTCGTGTCGCCGCTGTTCTTCCCCGGCGGCGACATCGGCGACCTGGCCGTCAACGGCACGGTCAACGACCTGGCCGTCTCCGGCGCCGAGCCGCTGCACCTGTCGGCCGGCTTCATCCTGGAGGAGGGTTTCCCGGTCGCCGGCCTGCGCCGGATCGTCGAGTCGATGCGCGCCGCCGCCGAGGCGGCGGGTGTGCGGATCGTCACCGGTGACACCAAGGTGGTCCAGCGCGGCAAGGCGGACGGCTGCTACATCAGCACCGCCGGGGTCGGCGTGGCCCGGCGCCCGCCCGGCGGCGAGGTACGGCCGGGCGACGCCGTCCTGGTCTCCGGCCCGATCGGCGAGCACGGCGTGACGATCATGCTGGCCCGCGGCGAGCTGGACATCGAGTCCGACCTGGCCTCCGACACCGCACCCCTGAACGGCCTGGTCACGACGCTGCTGGAGGTCTGCGGAGACGGCGTGCGCCGCATGCGCGACGCGACCCGCGGGGGAGTGGCGACGATCCTCAACGAGGTGGCGAGCGACGCGGACGTGGCCGTCGTCGTGGAGGAGGACGCGATCCCGGTACGCCCGGACGTGCGCGGCGCCTGCGAGCTGCTCGGCATCGACCCGCTGTACGTCGCCTGTGAGGGCCGCATGGTCGCGATCGTGTCCGGCGACGCGGCCGGCGACGCCTTGGCCGCCCTGCGCTCCCACCCGTTGGGCGAGGGAGCCGCGATCGTGGGCCGGATCAGGGACGACCCGCCGGGACTCGTCCTGCTCAAGACCGCCTTCGGCGGCACGCGCATCGTCGACCTGCTGGTCGGCGACCCCCTGCCGCGCATCTGCTGACGCGGCGGCCCTTCAGCGGGCGGTGAGCGCGCGGGCGGTGGCGATCGCGGCCTGGCCCAGGCTGATGCCGCCGTCGTTCGGCGGTACGCGGTGGTGGACCAGCACGTCGAAGCCCTCGGCCTCCAGGCCGGCGACCGCGCGCTCCAGGAGCAGGACGTTCTGGAAGACGCCGCCGGACAGGGCGACCGTCGTCAGGCCGGTGGTCTCGCGCAGGCGTACGGCGCCGGCCACCACCAGGCGGGCGACCGTGTTGTGGAACCGCGCGGCGACCGTCGGCACCCCCGAGGCCAGGTCCGCCGCGACGGCCGCGACGAGGTCGGCGCCGCGTACGGTGAACGGCGAACCGCCGTCGAGGCGGACCGGGTAGGCGCCCTGCTCGTCCGGGTCGGCGCGCTGCTCGAGCTCTACGGCGGCCTGCCCCTCGTAGGTGACGCGGTCGCGGACGCCGAGCACGGCGGCGACGGCGTCGAACAGCCGGCCCACGCTCGACGTCGGCGGCGAACCGACCCCGCGGCGGGCCAGCGCGACGACCCGGTCCCAGCTCGCCGCGTTGCGCCGGGCCACGTCCAGCCCGGCGGGCACGCCGTACGCGGCGGCCATCCGCCACGGCTCGCGGATCGCGGCCGCGCCGCCCGGCAGCGGCACCGGCAGCAGGTGCCCGGCCCGCTCGAACCCGACGAGGTCGGCGACGAGGAACTCCCCGCCCCACAGCGTGCCGTCCGTGCCGTACCCGGTGCCGTCGAACGCGACGCCGATCACCGGTCCGGCCCGCTCGTTGTCCGCCAGGCACGCGGCGATGTGCGCGTGGTGGTGCTGCACGCCGACCGGCGGCAGGCCGCGATCGAGCGCGTACTTGGTGGACAGGTACTCCGGGTGCAGGTCGTGCGCCACGACCGAGGGCGTGATCGCGAAGAGCCGGCGGAAGTGCGCCACGCCCTCCTCGTACGCGCGCAGCGTCTCGTGGTTCTCCAGGTCGCCGATGTGGTGCGAGACGAACGCGCGGCCCTCGTGGGCCAGGCAGAAGGTGTTCTTCAGCTGCGCGCCGCAGGCGAGCACCGCGGGACCGCCGGGCGGCAGGGGCACCGGCGCGGGCACGTACCCGCGGGAGCGCCGCACCGGCAGCTCCCGTCCGCGAAAGACCCGGGTCACCGAGTCGTCGGTGCGCACGTGGATCGGCCGGTCGTGGGTCAGGAAGGCGTCCGCGATCGCGCCGAGGCGCGCGAAGGCGTCGTCGTCGCGGTGGGCGATCGGCTCGTCGGAGACGTTCCCGCTGGTCAGCACGAGCGGCTCGGCGGTGAGCAGGTGATGCAGGGGCGTGTAGGGCAGCATGACGCCGATGGACCGGTCGCCCGGCGCGACCGATCCGGCCAGCGGGGCATCCGCCCGCCGGCGCAGGAGCACGATCGGGCGACGCGCGCTCGCCAGCAGGGCCTCCTCGGCGGGGCCCACGTCGGCCAGCCACCGCGCCGCGGGCACGTCCGCGACCATCACCGCGAACGGCTTGTCCTCCCGGTGCTTGCGGGACCGCAGCGCGGCGACCGCGGCCTCGTCGCGCGCCGTCGCGGCCAGGTGGTACCCGCCCAGCCCCTTGACCGCCAGGACGCCGCCGTCCGCCAGGAGCGCACGCGCGGCCTTCACCGGGTCGCCGGGCAGGTCACGGCCGTCCGCGTCGCGCAGCACGAGCCGTGGCCCGCAGGCGGGACAGCAGACCGGCTGGGCGTGGAACCGCCGGTCGGCCGGGTCGTGGTACTCGGCCGCGCACGCGTCGCACATCGCGAAGCGGGCCATCGTGGTGCTGGGCCGGTCGTAGGGCACGTCGGTGACGATCGTGAAGCGCGGCCCGCAGTTGGTGCAGTTGACGAACGGGTAGCCGTGGCGGCGGTCCGCCGGATCGCGCAGCTCGCGCAGGCAGTCGTCGCAGGTCGCGGAGTCGGCGGCGACCAGAGCGGCACGCCGCCCGGTCGCGTCGCTGCCGACGATGGCGAAGCCGCGCGGCCCGCCGGGCGGGAGCGCCCGGGTGGTGATCCGCTCGATCACGGCCAGCGGAGGCGGCTCGCGCAGCCCGCCGAGAAACCGCTCGACGGCCTCACGGTCGCCCTCCACCTCGATGAAGACGCCGCGCGCGTCGTTGCCCACCAGACCGGTGAGCCCGAGCCCGGTCGCCAGGCCGTGCACGAACGGCCGGAACCCGACGCCCTGGACGGTGCCCTCGACTCTCACTGCGGTGCGGACGCGCACGCTCGGTATCGTCCCCCGCACGGAACGTGGGAATCGCGACCGCCCCCGGCAGGTGGGGGCGGTCCTCACCGCACCCCGCCCGTGGTGAGAACCGCCCCCATCATCGCCGGCCGGGGGACCGCGCGTCCGCGCCGGCGACGGCCCGGTGGCCGCCCGGACCCGTCCGGGCGGTCTCTCAGGCGGCGTACGCCTTCAGGCCGATCCAGGTGCCGAGGTCGTAGGTGCTGATCGTGTAGGTCTTCGGCACGGCCGTCCAGCCGGAGCCGCCGGCGCCCGCGCCCGCCGGGTCGGCGATGACCGCGCTGTCGCCGTCGTCGGCGTAGCCGACCACCGCGACGTAGTGGTAGATCGTGCCGCTGGGGTAGCCCGGCGGACGCCAGCCGCTGACGACGTTCGCGACGATCGCCCAGCCGCGGTCGACGTCGAAGACCAGGTCCTGCTTGAGCAGGTCCCGCTGCGCCTGGGTCGGCGGGTCGTTCACCGGCTTGCGCTCGTACCAGCCGGTGCCCAGGAAGTGGTTGAGGGTGGCGACGACGTTGGAGATGTCGTCGGTGCCGTTCGTGGTGGTGCCCAGGCTCGCGGCGAGCGTGTCCTGCGACGGCGGCGTCATGCGGGCGCTCAACGCGATCTTCGTGGACGCGGGCCCGCAGTAGTAGTACCGCTCCTGCCCGAACCAGGTGAACGGCAGGGTCTTGGCGGCCGCCGCCCGTACCGTTCCCGTCGTGGTGCGGGCTCGGGTGGCGGAGGCCGACGCGGGTGGCACGACGAGCAGGATTCCGGCGGACGCACCGGCCAGTGCGATGACCGCCCGAGGGACCGATCGCTTCATCTGTGTCTCCTCAATCCGCTGTGCGCGGAGGGACCTTTCACCCACAATGCCCGTGACAGACGTTCTTTTCCGCATCTTTCAGGCACAGCCAAAACACTCCGCGCGGAGGTGGCGGACCGACCATGCTGCGGATCTGGTTCGGCAGCGAGGATCTGGAGCGGGTACGCGTGGCGCGGCGCCCGCACGCGCTCTGGGAGACCGTGCTCAGCCTGCAGACGCTGCGGACACGGCAGCGCACGCCGCTGACCGGCTGGCGGAACGCCGCGCTCGCCCGGCTCGCCACGCCACGCGCCACGGCCGCACTGAGGACGCTGCGCCCACTGGTCCCGGTCCGCGGGTACTTCCCCGACTTCCTCACCCCCGCCGCCGACGACCTTGAAGGCGGCATCGCGGCGGTGCTGGGCACCCCGCGCCGGCGGGTGGCCGCCGAACTCGAGCTGCTCGGCCGGGGACGTACGGAGGACGAGGACGGCGTTCTGCCCCCGGCCGGCCGGCGCCTCGCACCCGTCGGCGACGCCCTCGCGCACTACCACGAGGCCGCCGTCGCCCCGTACATGCGGCGGATGCGCGCGCTGATCGACGCCGACCGCGCGGTACGCGCGAGGGCCCTGCTCGACGGCGGCGTCGAGGGGCTGCTCAAGACCCTGCGGCCCGCCGTACGCTGGCGGCGGCCGGTGCTGGAGACCGACTACCCCGTCGACCAGGAGCTGGCGCTGAACGGCCGCGGCCTGCTGCTGGTGCCCTCGGTGTTCTGCGAGCGCACGCCCGTCAGCCTCCTGGACCCGAACCTGCCGCCGACGCTCGTCTACCCGATCGACGACAGCGGCCCGGCCGAGACGCCGGCCGACGACGGCCTCGCCGCCCTGGTCGGCAGCACGCGGGGCGAGGTACTACGGCGCCTCGGCGAGGCCGCGGCCACCACCAGCGAGCTGGCCCGCGTGCTGGACATCTCCACCGCCTCCGCCAGCCAGCACGCCTCGGTGCTGCGCCGTTCGGGCCTCGTGGTGAGCCGCCGCGCCGGCAACGCCGTGATCCACCGCATCACCCCGCTCGGCGCCGCCCTGCTGCGCGGCGGCCACCCTGTCGCCTGACGATTGTCAGCGCTGAAGTGCGGTCGAGCCGGTCCAGCTGGCCAGAAGATCGAGTGCCTGGCGTTCGGGTGAGCCGGGCGCGGGTGAGTAGACGGTGATACAGAGCCCGGGGTCAGCGGGCAGATCGAGGGCTTCGTAGGGCAGGGCCAGGTCCCCGACGAGCGGGTGGTGGAGTTGCTTCACGCCGGAGCGGGGGAACTTCACATCGTGCCTGGCCCAACGCTGGGCGAACTCGTCGCTCTTTGTGGAGAGCTCGCCGATCAGGTCCGTCAGGCCCTTGTCCCGCGGCGAGCGGCCGGTCTCGGTGCGCAGGAAGGCGACCGAGTCGTTGGCGGCTTTCTCCCACTCGGACCAGAAATCGGCGGAACCAGGATCGAGGAACAGGAACCGCGCGGTGTTGACCGGACCACGCTGCGCGAACAACGGGGAATCGTAGACCGGGGCGTACAGAGCCCGGCCGAGAGAGTTGGCGGCGAGGATGTCGAACCGTCCGTTGCGGATATAGGCCGGCAGGTCGGTCATCGCGTCGAGCATCCGCAGAATCACCGGTCGGATCCGCCCAGGCGCAGCGGGTGGTCGGCGCTCGGACGCCGTGGCCGCGCGGGCCAGGTCGTAGAGGTGGGCCCGCTCGGCATCGTCGAGCTGGAGTGCGTGGGACAAGGAGTCCAGCACCGAGTCCGAGGCGCCGCTCAAGTTCCCGCGCTCGAGGCGGATGTAGTAGTCGATGCTCATCCCGGCCAACAGTGCCACCTCCTCCCGGCGCAACCCGGTCACACGTCGATTGACACCGAAGACGGGCAGCCCTGCCTGCTGCGGCGTAATGCGGGCGCGACGAGTACTGAGGAACTCCCGCACCTCGTCGGCCTGCTCATGCCTCTCGCTGTCGGTCACATCACCACCGTAGGTCGTACGGCGGTGTGCTGGGAGGTACTGCCGTTACCCGGAAGAGCAGTGACTCCCACCCGCGCACGAATACGGGCTTCATGGGAGGGACCCGGCAAGGCGGAGAGACCCTGCACGGCTTCGAGAAGTCAGCCGACAAGCTCGGCGTCGAACACATCGACCTGCTGATCCTCCGCCAAGCCCTCCCGTACGCCTAGAAGGACCGCAAGTGGTGGACAACCAATTCACAACGCATGCAGAACTTTTCGATCTGAGTGGAAAGCGCGCGCTCGTCACCGGTGGCACCAGAGGCATCGGAATGATGATCGCGCGTGGCCTTCTCCAGGCGGGCGGCCGCGTGGTCATCAGCTCACGCAACGCAGAAGCGTGCGCTCAGGCGCAGGAGCAGCTGTCCGCATTCGGTGAGGTGCGGGCCATCCCCGCAGACCTGTCCCGCCACGACGAGTGTCGGCGACTGTCCGACCTCATCACCGCCGACTCGGAGCGTCTCGACATCCTCGTCAACAACGCGGGCGCCATGTGGGACGAGCCGCTGGCGACGTTCCCCGACGCGGCCTGGGACACGGTCGTCGACCTCAACCTGAAGTCGCCGTTCTGGCTGGTTCAGGCGTTGCTGCCCGCACTTCGCAGGGCGGGCACCGCCGACGATCCCGCGCGGATCATCAACATCGGCAGCATCGCCGCCATCCACATCCCCCAGCGGCCCAACTACTCGTACTCCAGCAGCAAGGCCGCACTGCATCAACTCACCAGAGTGCTCGCCAAGGAACTAGGACCGCAGCACGTCACCGTGAACGCCGTGGCGCCGGGACCGTTCCCGTCGACGATGATGGCTGCGACGCTCGATGAGTTCGGCGAAATGATCGCGGCGTCGGCCCCACTACGCCGGATCGGCCGCGACGACGACATGGCGGGTGTCGCCGTGTTCCTCGCCGGCCGGGCGGGCGCATACCTGACGGGCGCCGTGATCCCCGTCGACGGCGGCATCGCCACAACCGCGTAGGCCGCCTAGGAGACCGTTCCCAGGTAGGCGCGGGCGCGGGCGGCGCGGACGGCCGCGGACAGGGTTTCGATGTCGTACGCGCCGTAGTGGCGCTTGCCGTTGATGAAGAACGTCGGGGTGCCGGACACGCCGCTCAGGTCGGCGGAGTCGAGGTCCTCGGCGACCCGCGCGGCGCCGAGGTGGCGGCGCAGGTCGGTGGCGAACCGTTCGACGTCGAGGCCGAGCGCGCCGGCGTGCGCGACCAGGTCACGGGCGCGCAGCCGCTCCTGGTGGGAGAACAGCCGGTCGTGCATCTCCCAGAACATGTCCTGGGCGGCGGCCGCCTCGGAGGCCTCGGCGGCGAGCTGGGCCGCCGGGTGCACGTCGTGCAGCGGCAGGTGCCGCCAGACGTAGCGGACGTCGCCGAAGTCGGCGAGCAGCTCGCGTACGACGGGCTCGGCCTGCCCGCAGTACGGGCACTCGTAGTCGCCGTACTCGACCACGGTGACGGGGGCGTCCGACGGTCCGCGGATGTGGTCGCGTTCGGGGTCGACCGGGGCGGCCAGGTCGACGATGGGTTCGGCGGTGCCGAGCAGCGCCCGCAGCTTCATCTTCTTGGGCAGCATGCGGGTGACCCGGAAGATCGCCCAGGTGAGGATCGAGGCGACGAGCGCGGAGCCGAGGATGCCGAGCTTGGCCTCCTCCAGCCGCGTGCCGTCGAAGGCGAGTGTGGCGATCAGCAGCGAGACGGTGAACCCGATGCCGGCGATCGCGCCGCCGCCGACGACCGCCGCCCACCCGACCGGCACCTCCACCCGCCCGCGCGTCAGCCGGGTGATCAGCCACGAGCAGCCGGTGATGCCGACCGGCTTGCCGGCGATGTAGGCGATCAGGATGCCCAGCGTGATCGGCGAGGTCAGCGCGTGGGAGAGGAGCCCGCCGCTGATGGCGACCCCGGCGTTGGCGAGGGCGAAGATCGGCACGATGACGTAGCTGGTCCACGGGTGGTAGAGCAGTTGCAGCCGTTCGTTCGGTGAGATCGCCGAGGCCAGCCCGTCGCTGGCGGTGCGCGCCAGTTCGGCGGTCGGCTGCTCGCGGAACAGCCGGAACATCTCGCTCGCGCGCTGCAGGTCGTCGCGTGCGGCGGGAGAGGCGTAGGTGAGCAGGCCCAGGATGAGCCCGACGACGACCGGCTCGATGCCCGACTCGAACATCGCCACCCACGCGGCGATGCCGAGCACGGCGTACACGATCCCGTGCCGCTCCCCGCGGACCCGCAGGACCAGCACGACGACGAGGATGGCCAGGGTGACGAGCAGCGGCACCACCCGGACGTGGCTGCTGTAGAACACCGCGATCACGGCCAGGGCGACCAGGTCGTCGACGACCGTGACGGTGAGCAGGTACGCGCGCATCCGCGACGGAACGTTCTTGGCGGCCAGGGTGAGCATGCCGAGCGCGAACGCCGTGTCCGTCGACATCGCGGCGCCCCAGCCGTGCGCGGACGGCCCGCCGGCGTTGAACACCAGAAAGATCACGATCGGCACGATCATCCCGCCGACGCCCGCCGTCAGCGGCAGCACGAGTCGCCGGCGGTCGCGTAGCTCGCCCATGTCGAACTCGCGGCGCGCCTCCAGCCCGACGACGAAGAAGAAGAACGTCATCAGCCCGGTGTTGACCCACTCACGCAGGTCCTGGGACAGCCCTGAGCCGCCGAGCCGGATCGACAGGCGCATGCCCCAGACCGACTCGTAGGAGGACGTGTCGACGTTCGCCCACAGCAGCGCGGCCACCGTCGCGGTCAGCAACAGGGCGGCGCCGCCCGTCTCCGTACGAAGGAACTCGCGCAGCGGCGTCTTCAGCTGCGTCGCCCAGGCGGTGCGCCCGGAGAACCGCTCGGCGGCCTCCCCGGTCTCGCTCATTCCGGAGAGCCCAACTGGTGCCGTCTCCCCTGGAGACCGGTCAAGATTCCCACAGAAAACATCGTAATCGGGCATGACCGCACCTCAGGCCATGTGCGCCCGCAGGCGGCGCGCCGCCCCCGCCGGGCGCGAACACGGTTCGCGACTGCCCTCCCCGCCTGGCTCCACTTCTACAATCACCACCGCCCCCACACCGCAACCGGCGGCAAACCACCCATCACCAGATTGACCAACGTCCCTGGGCGGTACACCTAGCGCCACTCCGGTTCGCGCAGCGGTGCCCAGTGTTTGCGGTAGTAGCCGTGAATCGCCACGAGCAGCATGATCGAGGTGATCAACAGCAGGATGAACAGTACGATCAGGGCGATGACACCGCCCGGGAGCGCGGCGCTGACGTCGTCGGCGTTGGACAGCAGGAGGATCGTCGGGCCGGCGCCGAGGAGCGGTGCGAACAGCCAGCAGTACAGATAGGTGCGGATGATCTCGCTGCCGCGGAGCGGGGCCACGCCGGAGATCTCGTACCTGGTGGTGGTCGTCGAGCCGAACCCGTGGGAGACCACGGTCATCCCGGATTCCTTCAGGTAGTAGCGGTCCAGCGGAACCAGCGGCAGCCCGAGAGCGGTGACCCATCGCGTGGCGAAGCACCGGCCGCTCTCGTCGACTCTGGTGAGCCCCATCATGGCCCACCCGAACCCGTTGCCGGTGCCCAGCCGCGGGCCTCGGCCGCCGGCGAACGGCGTCACTCTGTCCGGCATGGCGGAGATCCTAGCTGGATCGTGACCGAAATGTTCCGGAGAGTGGCCGTAGGCCGGGACCGGCCATCAGGGAAGGGCAGGGCCGCCTCGACGCGTGACAACCCGCCTGGCGTGGCGTCTCCTCTCCCGGCTGAGGGCCGATGGCTGGTGCGCGCGGGGCCCGTCTCAACGGCCCGCTGTCCTAGCTGCACGGCAACACGGCCGGGACTTCGAGACAGGCCCTGGGCGCGGTACGAGACGTCCGGCGGCGCCGGACGGGGACTGCGAGCCCTACCCCGCCGGAACCCCGATCTGGATCTCGGCGGCCGAGGCGTATCCGCCGCCCCCCTCGATCGCGGTGAGCCGGACATAGCGGGCCTCGACGTCCGGCAGGGAGATCGACTTGCGGGTCGCGTCGAGCGGCCAGGTGCCGCTCGCCACCCGCGTGTAGGTCACCCCGTCGACGCTGGTGGCCAGCTCGTAGCGGGTGATCACGCCGTTGTGGTTGCCGTCCTCACGCGGCTGGTAGGTCACCTGGGAGATCCGCCGCGTACGTCCCGTGTCCACGGTCACCGCCTGGGGGAGGGCGGCGCGCGGGCTCCACTCGCTGTGCCACATCGACTCGACGCTGCCGTCGACCGCCTTGCGCGGCTCGTAGCCGTGGTGGAATCCGGTCCCCGTCGCGCTCAGCCACTGCCCGGGCAGATACCGGACGTCTCCGGCCGGGGCCACGGGCGTCACCGCCAGGTCGTCGAACTCCGCGTGCCGCCACGGCGCGACCGCCAGCCCGGCCTGCCCCGACACGTGCGTCGACGAGACGACCCGCGCCAGCCGCCTGCCGTCGAGAGACGCGGTCACCTCATCGCCGGAGAAGCGCAGCCGCAGCCGGTGCCACGTGCCCGCGCCGACCGTCGTACGGCCCGCCGCGAGCGTCCGGCGCTGGACCGGGCGCCGGCTCTGGGCCTGGACGCCCGCGCAGGCCGGGTCGCTGGGCACGCAGAGCGTGGAGTCCTGTCCCTGGAGGTTCTCGTCGTACAGCTGCCAGTCGCCGTCGCCCGACACGCGCAGGTGGATGCCGGAGACCGCGTCCGCCCACTGACCGTCGACCCGGCCCAGCAGCTCCACCCAGCCGTCGCCGTCGCCGTCGAGGCGGGCGTCCACCCCGGCCTCGTAGTCGCGCCAGGACCGCAGGTCCCCGACGATGGTCACCGGCCGCCGGAGCCAGCCGTTCCACCACACGGGCTGCTCGCCGATGACCTGGCGCAGGCAGCGTCCGGGCCGTCCGTCGCAGCGCGTCACCTCGAACGCGCCGTCCAGGTCGGAGACGTAGCGCGGCGACGACCCGACGGCGGAGGAGTCGAGGCCGTCGCGGTAGGGCAGCCGGAGCGGCGCCGCCGGCGGTGAGACGGCCCGGCCCTTTCCCTGCCCTCGTGTCGTCGTCAGCGTGTAGACGTGCCCGGGCGCGAGCGTGAGGGTGTCTCCGGGCCGTACGGTCCCCTGGCGGACGAACCACCGCCGTGAGTCACCGGAGGACAGGTCCGTGGACCACAGGGCGGCCGGGCCGTCCGCCAGGCCGCCGGTGACCGTGAACCGCAGCCGCTGCGGCGCGGTGGCGTCGATGGTCTCGGCGATCAGGCTGTAGTCGCGGGAGTCCGGGGAGCGCAGCGCCACGTAGCTGCCGCCGCCGTCGAGGTAGCCCTTGGCGGAGTCGACGTAGCGCCAGCCCGGCCGGGTGAACTGGGTCGTGTGGGCGACGGCCCACAGGCTCGGGCCCGCGACGTACGCGCCGGACCACGGCTCGTTCGCGCCCATCAGCCCGGACGCCTGGAAGGGCATCGTGTCGTACCAGGAGGCGATCAGGGACCAGTTGATCGTCGAGGTCATCGCGCCGTCGATGTAGGGCCGCGAGAGCGCGCGGGCCAGGGGCGCGGCGCCCGAGTCGTACGGCAGCGACCCCTGTTCGCTGGCGTGCAGCGGCTTGCCGAGGGCCTGCGCCGCGGCCGGGCTCGGGCAGTGCAGGTAGTCGCTGAGGTACCCGCAGACGTAGTGCTGCCCGACGACGTCGACGGCCGCGGCGAAGGCCGGGTTCGCGGCCATCGGCTGGAGCACGTCCCAGTTGAAGCTGTCGTCGGCGACCACCTTGACGTCGCCGTACCCGTGCTCGCGCAGGGCCTGGTGGAGCCGTACGAACCAGTCGCCGTCGGAGTAGCCCTCGTTCCAGCCGCCGAGGTAGTCGATGCGCAGGTGGTGCCGTGCGGCGCAGCCGAGCCAGGAGATCAGATAGTCGATGTTGCGGTCCGTCCAGACGGTCGGGCGCGCGTCGCCGCTGCCGGTCCAGCCGGGCGCGCCCCACTGCAGCGCGGACAGCGTGATCCCCGGGTTGCGGGCCTTGGCCTGCTCCATGAGCCACCACTCGTAGCCGCGGTCGCAGTTCAGGTCCGAGGGGGTGCGCATGTGGCTCGGCTCGGCGCCGTCGGTGGAGTTGGTGTCGCCGCCGATCTCGACCTTCAGGATCTGCAGCGCGGCCCCGTAGCCGGGCTTGAACAGGTAGTCGAGTATCCGGCTTCGCTGCGGCTCCGGATAGTCGACGAGCAGCCGGGACGAGGCGCCGGCGCTGAGCGCGCCCACGCCGTCGAAGACCCGTCCGCTCGCGGCGCCGTCGATCGTCACCTGCGGCGGGGCGGCGGCACGTGCGGGGGAGGCCAGGGCCAGCAGGGGTAGCAGGCCGAGGACGAGCAGGATCCAGCGGGGGCGGGGGCGCATGTCGTCTCCTCACGAAACGCAACGCACCACCGATTTTCACGTCCGTCACCGGACGTCAACAGATCTGTCCGGAACCGGCAGGGCGCCGATCCGGAGGTTTGCCCGCCGGAGACCGTACGGGAGCCGTCAGCCGCCGGGTGTGAACAGCACGTGCTCGGGACGCACGCGGACCGTGATCCGCCGCTCGTCGGCGGACCGGTAGGGGTACCGGTCGACGCCGAGGTACTTGTGCGCCAGCCGGTCGATCACGTCGTCGGCGCCCTCCTCTTCGAGCCGCGCTTGCCCGGAGACGCTGACGGTGCGGAAGGCGTCGTTCGGGTCGACCATGCTCACCGACACCCGGGGGTCGGCGCGCAGGTAACGCTCCTTGGCCCGCCCGACGGCGGTGTTGAAGATCACGTCGTCGCCGTCGACGTCGACCCACACGACCGTGTTGTGCAGGGAGCCGTCGGGACGCAGCACCGTCGCCCACCCGGGAAAGGCCTCGGTCAGCAGCGCCTTGGCGCCGTCGCTCAGCGTGGTCATGAATGGAGCCCCCGTCTGTCGCGACGGCGTGTGACGCCGCCGCCTCTTCGCGTGACCGAACCGAGTGTGGCCGCTGATCATTCCCATCGGAACGACCAGACCCGCGCGTCGCGGATCTGCTCGGCGTGCCCGGCCAGCGAGCCCGGTCCCTGGACGATGACCTCGGGGCAGAACGTCGCGTGCTCGGCGGCCACCCGCAGGGCGTGCCGGAAGGTGACGGGAGGCGCGGCGACGCTCAGTTCGAGGGTGTCGAAGCCGAGGCCGACGACCCGCACGCCGAACCGGTCCTCCCAGCCCCGCACGACCGCCGACAGCGGCGCGGTGAGCGCGTTGTGGTGGCTCGCGCCCTGCCAGCCGACGGCGGCCAGCACGTCGGCGCCGCGCGCGGCCGGGACGAGGCCGAGAGGACGCCCGGCGAGCCCCGCGGAGAGGCGCTCGGCGGCCGCGCCGGGATCCTCGCGGAGGCGCCCCGCCGGGGCGAGGCCGGGGGAGTAGCGGCCGAACGGCGTCAGGTCGATCGGCGGCTCGAACCACTCGGCCCACACCTCGGCCACGAACGCCGCGGGATCGTAGGCGTCGATCTCGGCCACCGGCTCGGGCGCGATCTGCCCGGCCGACCAGGGCTGGGCGGAGTCGTCCAGCAGCAACGGCCACAGGCCGGTCTCGGCGTGCGCCGCGTGGAACCGGGCCCACAGGCCGGGCGGCGCCGGCCCCTCGGTCATCCAGAGCGCCGGCCCCGTCACCCCCTGGTGCTGGGGGAAGCTCGGGTCGGGCCACACCGCGTATCCGGGCGGGAGCGTCACGGAGAGTGACGGGTCCAGGGCATGCCCGGAGAACAGCTCGTCTACGCCTGCCGTCAGCGGTTCGAGATCGTCCATCGCATCGCTCCGGCACCGGGCCTCCCGGCGCTGCGGGAGATCGTAATGCGACCGGGCCGCCCATGTGCGGGCGGCCCGGTCAAAGTGTGATTTCGGTACGGGAGCCGTCGCGGTGTCAGCTGTCCTTCGCGTGCGACGCGGCCAGGGCGGCGCCGGCCGCCGAGGTGAATACCGGCAGGTAGCCCGACGCGTGGCCGGTGGCCGTCGGGTGGTACGAGTTGCCGATGTTGGTGAAGTCGACCGCGTGCAGCCAGCCGTCGCCGGAGCACAGCTCGTGCCCGGAGAACTGGCTGCGTACGTCGGCGAAGGTGAACTGCGCGTTCGAGGCCGCGGTCTTGATCACACCGTCGAGCACGTCGGCCGCCTGGTTGAGCGCCACGTGCTTGGTGTGGCTCATGCCGATGCAGAACGTGTCATCGGTGATGTACAGGTGCGGGTAGTCGAGTACGACGAAGCGCGCGGAGGGGGCGCGGCCCCGCATCGTGGAGAACAGGTTGTTGAGGTTGCCCGGCAGTGTGTTCTTCGCGTAGCTCTCGGCGGTGGCGACGGCGTTCAGGCAGTCCTGGTCGCTGCCCAGAACGCACGTCTGCATGGTGCTGGAGAAGCCCGCGTCGTTGCCGCCGATCGTGATGCTCGCCAGCGTCGTGCTGGAGCTCAGGGCGCTGACCTGGTTGTTCAGCACATCACCGGTCTTGGCGCCGGAACAGGCGACGAACTTGAACGATGCGGGGGAGTGCGAGGACGCCCACAGCGCGGCATAGGCCTTGCTGCTGCGCTGACAGCCGCTGTCCAGGTCGTAGGACCCGGTGCCGGTGCCGGAGGAGTAGGAGTCGCCGAGGGCGACATAGCTGGTGGACGACGCGAACGCCGGCGAGGTGGCGGCGGTGACGGCGGCCGCCGCGAGGGACACGGCGCAGGCGGTCGAGGCGACGAGGCGGGGGAATTTCATCGGCTCTCCAAGGCGGGACTGACGCTCGCCTTACTCAAGCACCGTTTTCGCCATTTGGGGAGGAGCCGAAATCGGCCGATTTATGGGCGATTTCGCCGTTGACAAATGTGGAGGGTATGTGTCAGATAACCGACGGTTACCTATACGAGCGTGACCTGGCGGTCGCGCCCGAGCGTGATGAGCGCCAGGTTCCGCAATGACGGCGAACCCGGCCGCAGATAGTCGCTGTGCCCCGCCGAGCCGGCCGCGAACACCCGGGCGCCGAAACCCGGGGAGACCGGGTCGGCGCCGAAGCCGAGCCCGAGCACGTGGACGTGCGGCACGAGCTGGATCCAGTCGCCCGACCCGCGCGCGGCCCAGACGTTCGCACGCGTGCCGAGCGCGCCCACGGTCGCCGCGCGCATCCCCGGGCTGCCGAACGCCGCGACGTCGTTCACGGGCAGCCCCCGCAGCGCCTCGCCGCACACCACCGAGCCGTAGCTGTGGCACAGCAGCGTCGTGCCGGCCCTGGGGTTGAGGCGGTGCAGGGCGCGGACCAGCCGGCGCAGCCGCGGGGCGGCGGCGTCGGCGCGCACGTCCGTCATGACGCCGGCGCTCGTCACCTTCGGCGGGCGATAGCCGAGCCAGGCGACGACGGCCAGGCCCGGATGCGGATCGAGCGCCCTCGCCTCCGCGAGCAGGGCGCGCGCGCCGCCCCCGGGCGTGGCGTACGGCCGCTCTCCGCGGGCGTCGAAGGTGGACAGCGTGGTGTCGGCGCCGGGCACGAGGATCGCCACCCGCCGGGCGTGCGCCAGGTCGCCGATGACCTCCACGGCCCGCCCGGTGCCGCGGGGGTCGAAGAACAGGAACTGCCGACCGGGCGCCAGGAGACGGCTCAGCGACCGGGCGCGGTCACGGTCCTGGATGCGGCGCGCCGTCCGCAGCGCCTGCCCGACGGCGCGCCGGTTCGCCTTGTAGCGCGCGGCGAGCGTGGACACCGAGATGGCGGGCAGCGCGCCCGGCCGGGAGTACAGGTCCACCCTGGACGCGCCCAGCGTGGTCACCCAGACCGCGATGATGACGGCCGTGGCCGCCAGGCACCTCCCCAGGACGCGGGAGCGGGGAAGGCGCGGCGTGGCCATACGGGACATCCTCCAGGCGTCGGGTGCGGGGAACGGGAGCCGATCCCCGGAGCGGATCGGCCACGGCCGGCGCGACCGCCCCGAGTCGCCGATGGTGTCAGAGGAAACGCCGACATGTCCGGGATCTGGCCGCCGTACGAAGTGAGACGGGCGGCCGGAGGATTTTGTTCCGCCCGGCCGCCGCCGATCCTAAGGGCTGTTCTCACGGCGGCGGGCCGGCGAAACACCCGCCGGGGACGCCCGCCCCGGCAGAACGCGCCGGTCGGCCGGGCACCCGGCGACGTCCGGGCCCGGGCGGCCTACATTCGTGGATGCGGCCGACGTCACAGCGGCCCCGCGGCGGCCGGCCGCGTCGGGGTGGTTACGCTCGTCGGGTGGACGGCGGCCGGGGAGGCGAGATGGAGACGGAGACCGGGTCGCGGCCGCCGGCGGTGACCGGGCGTGACCCACGTCGCCGCCGCGCGCTGCTCGACGCCGCCGACCGCATCATCCTCCGCGAGGGGCCCGACGTGTCCATGGCCTCGATCGCGGCCGAGGCGGGCATCAGCAAGCCGATCCTCTACCGCCACTTCGGCGACAAGAGCGGGCTCTACCAGGCCCTCGCCGAGCGCCACGTCCGCGTGCTGATCGACGGCGTGCGCACCGCGTTCCGCGGCCCCGGCGAGCTCCGTGAGCGGGCGCGGGCGGCGATCGACACCTACCTCGCGACGATCGCCGCCAACCGGCACCTGTACGGCTTCCTCGTCCACCGCGCCGGCGCCGAGGACACCGCGACGCACAGCGTGATGGGCACGCTCATCCGTGGTCTCGGCGGCGAGCTCGCCGAGACGCTCCTCGCCGAGGGACGCCTGCGCGACCCCGTCCGCGGCCACATCTGGGGGCACGCCGTGGTCGGCATGGTCCAGGCCGCCGGAGAGTGGTGGCTGGAGCACGCGACCGTGCCCCGCGCCACCGTCGTGGACGGCATCGTCGACCTGCTCCTCGACGGCTTCACCGCCGCCGGCCACCCCTGAGCAAGGCCGCTGCGGCCAGGCTCACGCGAATCCGCCGCCGGTAGGCGGGGCCGCCCGAGACCGGCCCGGGGTTGTCCACAGCCGCTGCCGCGCCCTTCTCAGGGCACGTGTGGGCGCTGGACACTGGAAGTGGGCTGGAGCCCCCGGGCGGGCGGGGACCGCTGACCCCGGGCGGGCGGGGACCGCTGACCCCGGGCGGGCGGGGACCGCTGACCCCGGGCGGGCGGGGACCGCTGACCCCGGGCGGGCGGGGACCGCTGACCCCGGGCGGGCGGGGACCGCTGACCCCGGGCGGGCGGGGACCGCTGACCCCGGGCGGGCGGGGACCGCTGACCCCGGGCGGGCGGGGACCGCTGACCCCGGGCGGGCGGGGACCGCTGACCCCGGGCGGGCGGGGACCGCTGACCCCGGGCGGGCGGGGACCGCTGACCCCGGGCGGGCGGGGACCGCTGACCCCGGGCGGGCGGGGACCGCTGACCCCGGGCGGGCGGGGACCGCTGACCCCGGGCGGGCGGGGACCGCTGACCCCGGGCGGGCGGGGACCGCTGACCCCGGGCGGGCGGGGACCGCTGACCCCGGGCGGGCGGGGACCGCTGACCCCGGGCGGGCGGGGACCGCTGACCCCGGGCGGGCGGGGACCGCTGACCCCGGGCGGGCGGGGACCGCTGACTCCGGGCGGGCGGGGACCGCTGACCCCGGGCGGGCGGGGACCGCTGACTCCGGGCGGGTGGGGCGGTCGTGGCGACGGCCCGGCGGAGACCGCCGGGCCGTGCCGATCCTCGCTCAAGTGGCGAGGCCCTCCTCGACCTCGCGGGTGCCCTGGACGACCTTCGGGTCGCCCTCGTCGGCGAGGTAGTCGTCGGTCCGGGTGACGTCGACGCCGTCGGTGGTTTTGAGCGCCCGCAGCAGCACCGTCGCCAGCACCGCGACGATCAGGTTGATCGCCAGCGCGATCGCGCCGACGTACACCGTCATCTTGGTGTCGAGTCCGATGTCGCTCAGCGGGTAGGCCGAGCCGCCGAAGTGCAGCTTCTTGGTGGCCGGGTTGGGGATGCGGTAGAGCATCCACATGCCCGCCGCCATGCCGGCCACCCAGCCCGCGATCAGGCCGCCGCGGTGGAACCAGCGGGTGATCAGGCCGAGCCCGACCGACGGCAGCGTCTGCAGGATGATGACGCCGCCGATCAGCTGCAGGTCGATGGAGAACTGCGGGTCCAGCAGCAGGATGGCCAGCACCGCGCCGATCTTGACGACGAGGGAGGCGAGCTTGCTGACCGTGGCCTCCTCCGACGGAGTCGCGTCCCGCCGGAAGTACTCCTTGTAGATGTTGCGGGTGAACAGGTTCGCCGCGGCGATCGACATGATCGCGGCGGGCACCAGCGCGCCGATGCCGATCGCGGCGTACGCCACGCCGGTGAACCAGCTCGGGAAGACGTGGTCGAACAGCAGCGGCACCACCGTGTTGCCGTCCGGCTTGCCGTTGCCCCCGGCGACCGGCTTGATGCCGCCGGCGATCGCCATGAAGCCGAGCAGCGCGATCAGGCCGAGCAGGAAGCTGTACGCCGGCAGCGCCGCCATGTTCCGCTTGATGACGTTGCGGTTCTTGCTGGCCAGCACGCCGGTGACGCTGTGCGGGTACAGGAACAGCGCGAGGGCGGAGCCGAGCGCCAGCATGGCGTAGTTCAGCTGGTTGTTGTGGTTCAGCAGCGTCCCGTCCGCCGGGGCGGGGGTCTTGTCGAACTTGGCGTGCGCCGCGCCGAAGATGTGGCCCCAGCCGCCCAGCTTGTGCGGGATGTAGAAGACCGCGACCAGGATCACGATGTAGATCAGCAGGTCCTTGACGAACGCGATCAGCGCCGGCGCGCGCAGGCCCGACTGGTACGTGTAGGCCGCGAGGATGGCGAACGCGATGATCAGCGGCCAGTGGCCCGTCACGCCCATCGCCTCCAGCGTCGCCTGGATGCCGACGAGTTGCAGGGCGATGTACGGCATGGTCGCGACGATGCCGGTGATCGCGACGAGCAGCGCGAGCGTCGAGGACCCGAACCGGGCCCGTACGAAGTCGGCCGGCGTGACGAAGCCGTGGACGTGCGAGACCGACCAGAGCCGGATCAGCACGAGGAATACCAGCGGATACACGACGATCGTGTACGGCACGGCGTAGAAGCCGGCCGCGCCCGCGCCGAACACCAGCGCGGGGACCGCGACGAAGGTGTAGGCGGTGTACAGGTCGCCGCCGACGAGGAACCAGGTGATCCACGAGCCGAAGCTGCGACCGCCCAGGCCCCACTCGTCCAGGCTCTGCATGGTGGTCGGCCGCCGCCAGCGGGCGGCGACGAAGCCCATCGCGCTGACGATCACGAAGAGGACGGCGAAGACGACCAGTTCGGTGGTGTGCCTTCCGGACATCGGTCAGTCCTCCTTCGGTTCGGCCGGGGACGACGCGGAGGCGCTCTCGCCGCCCGATGGGCGCCGCGTCACCAGGTAGACGATCGTCGTGCAGCCGACGCCGAGGACGATGAACGCGAACTGCATCCAGTAGAAGAACGGAAAGCCGGCCAGCCGGGGTTCGTCCTTGTTGAAGAGGAACGTCAGCAGGGGAACGACGACCGGGATGATGAGCAGCCAGTTCCAGGGGCTGCGGTCACTCCGGCGTGGTCCGGGCTCTGTATCGGCCAACGGTCCTCCTCGCGTACGTCAATGGGGAGCCGCGCCGGGGCACCTTCCGGGCGGCCGAATCTTGTTCGCAGAAGATTTAAGGAAGGACGGGTCTCGGTTCGGTCTCGGCTACGCGTCTCTTTGGACGTTTCGTCCCCTCATCTGGGCCGTTGTCCATGCTCACGGACGGGACCGGGCTGGCGCGCCGCCCCGCTCACGGGGTAATCTCATGCCATGCGAACCCCGGCCAGGCAGCAGTGGTGGTGGCGCCGCTAGGCGGCGCGGGTTTCGCGTTCTCGGACACCGCAGCGACCGCCCTCGTCCGGCGGTCGTTTCTCGTTTCCGCCGACGAGGGCCTGGATGATCGAAGGGCCGATCGTGGAGACGACGACGGACTATACGACGGCGGGCGGCCTGCGGGTCGTCCGTACCGACACGCCCGTTGACCCGGCGCGCAAGAGCGAGGCGCTGGACGCGCTGGTCGAGGCCGTGGGCACGCGCCGGGGCGGCGTGCTCAGCTCCGGCATGGAGTACCCCGGCCGGTACAGCCGCTGGCACATGGCCTACGTCGACCCCTGCCTGGAGATCGTCGCGCGCGGGCGCCGCCTGACCGTACGCGCCCTCAACGAGCGCGGGCAGGTGCTGCTCCCGGCCGTCTCGTCGGCCGTGGCCGCCACCGGCGAGCCCGCCGAGTTCCCCGGTGGCGTCGAGGTCTTCGTCCCCTCCTCCGACGAGGTCGTCGCCGAGGAGGAGCGCAGCCGCCGGCCCACCGTCTTCACCGCGCTGCGCGCCGTCTGCGATCTTTTCGCCGGGCCGGACCCGCACCTGGGCCTGTACGGCGCGTTCGGCTACGACCTGGCGTTCCAGTTCGAGCCGATCCGGCTCGCCATCGAGCGCCCGGCCGACCAGCGCGACCTCGTCCTTCACCTCGCCGACGAGATGATCGTGGTGGACCGCAAGCGCGAGACGTCGGCGCGGATGTCGTACGACTTCGAGGTCGGCGGCGTGAGCACCCGGGGCCTGCCGCGGCGGACCGAGCCGACGCCGGCGCCACGGCCGCGCGAGCTGCCGCCGCAGCCCACGCCCGGTGCGTACGCCGAGGTGGTGCGCGCGGCCAAGGAGAAGTTCGTCCGCGGCGACCTGTTCGAGGTCGTGCCCGGCCACGTCATGTACGGCCCCTGCCCGTCGCCGGCGGCGTTCTTCGAGCGGCTGCGGGTCACCAACCCGGCGCCGTACGAGTTCTTCTTCAACCTGGGCGAGGGGGAGTTCCTCGTCGGCGCCTCGCCGGAGATGTTCGTGCGCGTCACCGGCGACCGGGTCGAGACGTGCCCGATCTCGGGCACCATCCGGCGCGGCGACGACCCGCTGGAAGACGCCGACAACATCCGTGAGCTGCTCAACTCCGCCAAGGACGAGTCCGAGCTGACGATGTGCACCGACGTCGACCGCAACGACAAGTCGCGGGTCTGCGTGCCCGGCAGCGTCAAGGTGATCGGCCGCCGGCAGATCGAGATGTACTCCCGGCTGATCCACACCGTCGATCACATCGAGGGGCGGCTGCGGCCCGGGTACGACGCGCTCGACGCGTTCCTGACGCACATGTGGGCGGTCACGGTGACCGGCGCGCCCAAGACCTGGGCGATGCAGTTCATCGAGGACCACGAGGAGACGCCGCGACGCTGGTACGGCGGCGCGGTCGGCTGCATCGGGTTCGACGGCTCGATGAACACCGGCCTGACGCTGCGCACCGCGCAGATCCGCGACGGTGTCGCCGCCGTACGCGCCGGGGCCACCCTGCTGTACGACTCCGACCCCGACGCGGAGGAGCGCGAGACCTACCTCAAGGCGCGCGCCCTGATCGCCGCGCTCTCCCCGGCCGACGAGACCGGTGAGGAGGCGGAGGCCGGGCGGGCACGGGCCGGCGAGGGCCTGCGGGTGCTGCTCGTGGACCACCAGGACTCCTTCGTCAACACCCTGGCCGACTACTTCCGCCAGCAGGGCGCCGACGTGACGACGCTGCGGTTCGGCTTCCCCGACAAGATGCTGGACGAGATCCGTCCCGACCTCGTCGTGCTCTCACCGGGCCCGGGCCGGCCCGCCGACTTCGACACGGCCGGCCTGCTCGACGCCGTCTACGCCCGCGACCTGCCGGTCTTCGGCGTGTGCCTCGGCCTGCAGGGCATGGTCGAGCACGCCGGAGGCGAGCTGGCGCTGCTGCCCGAACCCGCGCACGGCAAGCCGGGCCGCGTCGTGGTCGCCGGCGGGCGGCTGTTCGAGGGGCTGCCGGCGGAGTTCACCGCGGCGCGCTACCACTCGCTGCACACGACGCGGGACCGGGTCGGTGAGAGGTTCGAGGTGACCGCGACGCTGGGCGACGTCGTCATGGCGATCGAGGATCCGCTCCGCCGGCGCTGGGCGGTGCAGTTCCACCCCGAGTCGATCCTCACCGCGACCGGCGAGACCGGCCACCGCATCATCACGAACGTACTGGAGATGTGCCGCGCCGCCCGCCCGTGAGCCGCCCGGAGACCGTACGGGAGTCCCGGCCGTGGTTCCCGTACGGTCATCGGCCGCCCGGGCGGCCGTGGGAGCGGCCTCGGCGCGACCGCGAGCCTCCGGGGAGCACCCCGGTCCCACGTGACACCGTTCCGGCGGCGGCCGGGATCCCGGTACGGCCTGTCACCGGCCGCTCAGGCGGGCGTGGAACTCCTCCAGCAGCGGTCGCAGGTCGGCGGGCGACAGCCGCGGCGCGGCGCGGCTGAGCCGCTCCTCGTCCGCCCCGGCCAGATAGACGTCGGTCGCGGCGGAGGCCACCTCGCCCTGCACGATGAGCGTGCTGGTGCCCTGCGCCATCGAGGCGGCGTTGTGCACGATCGCGTACGGCTGGTGGTAGTACTCGCCGGACGCGACCTTCCGCCGCCGCACCTCGAGCAGCCGGGCGGGGCCGGTCAGCCGCAGGACGTACTCCGCGCGGGATCCGGGCGACTCGTAGCGGTAGTGGCTCACCGCCAGCTCACCTTGCGGGTCCTCCTCGTACTCCGTCAGCTCCAGCTCACCCGCGGCGAGGTAGGACACGAAGTCCCAGCGATGGTTGTGGTAGTCGCCGTCCACCCAGGGCTGCCGCTGCCGCCACTCGTGCCAGACGAGCTTGCGTCCGGCGGGCGAGACCGCGAGCACCACCTTGGTGAAGTCGTTGTGGTGCCGGTAGCCGTTCGCGGCGCACCAGGCGAGACGGCTCTCGTCCGCGAGGATCGACCGGATGAGCGACCGCGCCCCGCCGCCCTCGACGAAGGGCCGGTAGAAGGTCTCGATGTAACCGGGAGACAGCGGCAGGGCGTCTCCCAGGTCCGTACATACCGCTTCGTGCGTCATCACGCTCCGATCGACCGATGATCAGTACAGGCCAATACCCGTACGTCGCCTGTCTTGATCGGTTCAGCGGTGAGGTGCGCCGGTGGCAGGCCGCGGCGGGCAGGATCCACCGGGAATATCAGTAAATCTCAGGAAAGATCAACCTCGACACGGTTGTCATGAAAGACCGCGCCGTGCCTCATGTCCGCGTCCCGTTCGTCGATCGTCGCGTTGACGGTGGCGCCACCGGTGAACTTCGCCCAGCGCCCCTTGGTGGTGGCGGCCACCCCGGGACGTACGCGGTCCGAGACCTCCGCCGTGGCCTCGAACGCGCCCCGTGCGTTGTGCACGCGGACCGCGTCGCCGTCGGCGATGCCCCGCGCGGCGGCGTCGTCCGGATGCAGGACGATCACCGGCCCGCCGGCCCGGCGCCGCAGCTCGGGGTTGTTGCCGAAGGTCGTGTTGAGGAAGTGGTGGGGCGCGGCGGAGATGAGCACGAGCCCCTCGCCGGGGTCGGCGTGCGGGGTGAACCCGGGCAGCGGGTCGAGCCCCAGACGCGTGGCGCGCTCGGAGTAGAACTCCAGCCGCCCCGAGGAGGTCGGGAAGCCGTCGGCGAACGGCAGGAAGGGCCGGTCGACCCGCAGGCGGGCGAACCCGCGCCTGCGGAGTTCCTCCACGGTGATGCCGTCCAGCCACGGGTGGGCCGAGTCGAGGAGCTGCCGTACGAGGTCCTCGTCGGAGTCGTACAGGCTCGGCTCGGTCATGCCCATGCGGCGGGCCAGCCGGCGGAACGTCTCGGAGGTGGACAGGCACTCGCCCGGCGGGGCCACGGCCGGTTCGTTCCAGACCAGGTAGAGGTGCCCGTACCCGGCGATGACGTCGAGGTGCTCGGTCTGCATCGTGGCCGGCAGCACGATGTCGGCGTAGTCCGTGGTGTCCGTGGGAAAGTGCTCCAGCACCACGGTGAACAGGTCCTCGCGGGACAGCCCCCGGCGCACCTTCCCCTGCGCCGGGTTGCTGCCGACCGGGTTGGCCGCGATGACGAAGAGCGCCTTGACCGGCGGGTCGTCCACCTCGAGCAGCCCCTCGCCGAGGCGGGTCATGGTCAGGCTCCGCACCGGGTGCGGCAGCAGGTCGATCCGCACGAGCTTGGGCAGGTTGAGCTTGAAGTGGCCGCTCGTGGAGTAGTACAGGCCCCCGCCGGGGAGCGCCCAGTCGCCGGTCACGCCGGGCAGGCAGGCGAGCGTGCGCAGCGCCATCCCGCCGCCCGCGTGCCGCTGGATGCCCTGCGTGGCGCGGATCGCGGTCGGCCGGGTGCGGGCGACGCGCTCACCGAGCGCGACGATCCGCTCCTCGGGCAGCCCGGTGATCTTCGCGACCCGGTCGGGCGGGAACTCCTCGATGCGGGCGCGGAAGGCCTCCCAGCCGAGCGTGCGCGCGTCGATGTAGTCCTGGTCGTGCGCGCCCATGCGGACGATGACGTGCAGCAGGCCGAGGGCCAGCGCGGCGTCGGTGCCCGGCATCGGGGCCAGGTGCTCGTCGGCCTGCGCCGCGGTGCGGGTGCGCACCGGGTCGATGGCCACGACGTACGCGCCGTCGCGCCGGGCGTCCTGGATGAACTTCCAGGAGTGATGACCGCTGGTCAGCGGGTTCGTGCCCCAGAGCAGGACCAGCTTGGACCGGGCGAAGTCCTCCGGATCCATGCCGCCGGAGGTGCCGAGGGTGTACTTCAGGCCCGCGCTGCCGGCGATCGAGCAGATGGTCGGCTCGTGCACCGAGGCGCCGAGGACGTTGAAGAAACGGCGGCCCGCGAAGCCCTCCAGCCCCTGGACGTACCCGAGCGAGCCGGTGCCGTGGAACGGCCAGATCGCCTGGCCGCCGTACTCGCGCGTGATGTCGCCGAGCCGGCCGGCGATCTCGTCGAGGGCCTCGTCCCAGCTGATCCGCTCGAAGCGGCCCTCGCCCTTGCGGCCGACGCGCCGCATCGGGTGCAGGATGCGGTCGGGCGCCGAGGTCTGCTCCAGGTAGCGGTTGACCTTCACGCACAGCGCGCCGCGGGTCACGGGGTGGGCGGGGTTGCCGCGCAGCTTCACGGCCGTGCCGTCGTCGTCCACGGTCACCAGCCAGGAGCAGCCGTCCGGGCAGTCGAGCGGGCAGGCGCCAAGGACCGTCTTCACACGTCACCCTGGAAACGCTGGGCGAGGTAGGCCTCGATGTCGGGTCCGCCGGGCCGGGCGAGCACGTGTTCGAGCCAGGCGCGCCGCTCGAACTCGGTGACGGCCAGCTCCCACACGCAGCCGATCGCGGGCGTCGGATGCGGCCGCATCGCGCCGAGCCGCGTCGGCAGTGCGGAGTAGATCCGCTGGTGGAGCTCGTTCTCGCCGGCCCACCAGTCGAACAGGGCGAAGGCGTAGTCCCTCGCGTCGTGGAGAATGACGAAGCCGACGCCGTACCGGTCGATGTCGTGCGGGTCGCCGCCTCCGCTGTGCACGGCCGGGTTCGGCAGCACCGAGGGCACGAGCGCTTCGCCGACCGTGACGAGCTCGGCCCGGGGCGGCCCCCCGTTCACCGTGATGCCGTAGAACTTCAGCCGCCAGCCGGCCGCCTCGTGGATTTTGAGGAAGCTGATGGCCCGCGGTCGGTACGCGCCGGTCCTGGTGATCGTGCTCTCCGTCACGGGCCCTCCTGCGGACTGGTGTTGCTCCCTTTATACCCGCCAGGAATGTCCGTATTAAACGCGCATTACGCCCGGCCCGGTGTCCCTAGCACGGCCTGCGTCTGGGTGGTCTGCGCGACGTGGCGCCCGCCGTCGTCGTACAGGTCGGTCTGGACGACGATGGTCCTGCGCCCGGCGTGCAGCGGGCGCGCGACCGCCCGCACCTGTCCCTCGCGCACGGCGCGGAAGAAGCGGCTGCTCGACTCGACGGTCGTGGTGGCGGCGTCCGGGGGCAGGTTGAGGAAGGCGCAGACGGCGCCGATGCTGTCGGCGAGGGTCATCAGCGCGCCGCCGTGCAGCGCGCCGCCGGCGGTGCAGCGCTCCGGCGCCCAGCCGAGCGTTCCGGTGACCTCTTCGGGGGACGCGGTCTCGATCATCACGCCGGTGGCCTGCGCGAACGGCATCGCCGAGCGCAACTCGTCGGGGGAGGGCATGCGCGGCATTCTGCCAGTCCCGGCGCGCCGGGTCCGTTACCTCCGAGGTCATTGCGCCGATTCCCGGCTTGCCGAAAAGAGATATCCCGTTGCCCGGATAGGGTACCTCATTGACATTCGTACGTATGGTGATGCATTTCTTAGTGTGTGGAGGTGATAGCGGAGTCGGAGTTTCCGGCGCTTTACCGTGCCGCCGACCACAGCGCGACGGTGGGGCAGCGGCGTTTTCTCCTCGCCGTCCGGTTCCAGCTCGCCTCGCTCCTCCTCGCCGCCGTCTTCGGCTCGTTCAGCCTCAACGCCGGGCGCGTCGACGCCGCCGCGATCTGCGCGGCCGCGTCCCTGGCGACGGCGCTGGTCACCGAGGTCTTCCTGCTGACCGTCCGGCCCGACCGCCACTGGTACGAAGCGCGCGCCGCGGCCGAGTCCGCCAAGACCCTCGCGTGGCGCTACGCCGTGGGCGGCCAGCCGTTCGACCTGGACGGGGGTGCGGACGAGCGCGGCGCCGAGCGGCTCCTCCTGCGGCGCTTCACCGGCATCACCTCCAGCCTGCGCGACTTCGCCCCGGTGCCCGTGCGCGGCGAGGATCGCCAGGTGACCTCGGCGATGCGCCATGTGCGCACGCTGCCGCTGGAGGAACGGCAGCGGCAGTACCTCATCGGGCGGATCAACGACCAGCGGGCCTGGTACGCCGGCCGGGCGCGGCGCAATGAGCGCCGCAGCGCCCAGTGGTCGGTCGCGCTGGCCGCCCTGGAGACGGCCGGGCTCGTGGCGGCCGTGCTGGCGGCCGTCCAGCTGGTCGACTTCGACCTGCCGGGGATCTTCGGCGCGCTCGCCGCCGGCGGCGTCGCCTGGCTGCAGACCCGGCAGCACCAGCAGCTGGCCAGCGCCTACTCCGTCGCCGCGCTCGAGCTCGCCACCATCGCCGAACGCGCCGAGTGGCCACAGACCGAGGTCGAGTGGGCCCACTTCGTGGACGAGGCGGAGGAGGCCATCTCCCGCGAGCACACTCTCTGGTGGGCCTCACACACCTGAGCTGACCTCAGTGGCACCGGCGGGGCGGCCCGCGCGTCGAAGGGAAGGAGGGCAGGGCTGGACACGGAGGAATGGTTGAGTCAGGGAGCGGCCGGCTTCGACGTATTCGTCAGCTATGCCCATGATGACGACCCGCAGCTCATCCAGCGGCTGGTCGAGGAGCTCCAGGAGGCGTTCGCCGCGATCGCCGGTCGCCGGCTCACCGTCTTCCTCGACCAGGACGGGATCCCGACCGCGCAGCGCTGGCAGCGCACCATCACCGGCGCCCTGCGCACGAGCTCGGTGATGATCGCCGTCCTCACCGAGCGGTACCTGATCTCGGACTGGTGCGCGCGGGAGTATGAGTTCTTCGTCCGGGCCGAGCGGGACCACTCGCTCGAGGAGGGCTCGGCGCGCTCGGTCCCGCGGATCTTCCCGGTCATGCCCGCCGGTTCCCCGGCCGAGGAGGGCCTGACCGCGGAGCAGCGGCGACGGCGGCTGGACGTGAACGAGCGCCAGGGGATCGACCTCGCGGGGCTGGCGGACGCGGAGTTCACCCGGGAGGTGACCCGGCTGGCACGCGACATCCACGACGCGCTCGTCCGCCTGAACGGCGCCTCGCCGGCCGTGCTCGCGCCGGCCGGCGACGAGGAGACCGAGCACCCGCAGGTCACCTCCGGCTACGTGGGCGAGGGCGACCGGTTCGTCTCGCTGCTCGCCGAGGCCGTGAACGTCACCGTCGTGGGCTGGACCAACACCAGCCTCGCCGAGTCGCTGGAGGCCGCGCTCAAACGGAAGCGGTCCCGGCACGGAAGCCACGCCTTCTGGCGTTCGCTGCGCATCGTCTTCCTGGAGGACGGCCTGCTGGAGCTGGTCCGCGACGAGCACGACGCGCAGTTCCCCGACAAGGAGACGGCGCTGCGGCGCCGCCGGCAGAACGCCGGCTACGGGCGGCGGTCCCTGTCGGCGTTCCTGCAGAAGGAGAACCAGCCGCACCGGCTGACGCTGCACGAGTACGGGCACATCCCGCCCTTCACCGGGACGCTGTTCGACATGCCCGACGGGCGCCGCGTCGTGCAGATGGTGATCCGTCCGCCGCGGCGCAGCGCCTCCGACCACCTCATGCTGGAGTTCGCCGACCGCACCGACCAGTACTTCGGCGCCGCGTTCAACGACATCGTCGACCTCAGCACCAAGTACGACGAGGTCCTGCCCATCGGCGAGCCGGATGACGACGACATCTTCCAGATCACCGAGGCCCGGTTCGGCAACCGCGTCCTGCGGCGCGGCTCCGGCGCGACGGGCTGGCTGCCGCTCGTCCTCGTCGTCACCTGGTGGGAGTCGCGGGGCGCGGCCGTGCCGCTGCTGCAGTTCCGCACCTCGCGCAATGCCGAACGCGAACTCGACCACCTGTCCCACCCCGCCGGCTACATCACGCAGGAGGACTACCGGCGGCTGGAGGAGCACGCCGGGGTCGGGACCTTCCCCCTGCCATCGCACGCGCCGATGGTCGCCGCCCGCCGCCGGATCGCGCTGGAGCTCGGCGCGGACCTGTCGCAGGGGGTCACGTTCGCGCGGAACATGCGCTACTACCACCACGCCAAGGAGCACCTGTTCTACTGGGTGTTCGACTGCCGGCTGCCGGCGCGGTTCCAGTTTCCGGCCGACGCCGAGATGCGCCCGTACACCCTGGAGGAGCTCCTGGCGATCCGGGAGAACCAGGCCGTGGAGTACGCCCTGCGGCTGTGCCGCGACCACCACGCGTCGCGGCGGGACGTCGAACGCATGGCGCGGCTGTCCGCGGACAACCTGATCGTGCACGGCCACGAGGAGCCGGCCGCCGCGCTCCTGGACGCCGTGCGCGGCGACGGAACGGCCGAGACGGCGGCGCTCCAGGCGGAGCTGACCGCCCTCGCCGAGCGGACCCGCCGCACCAACCGCACGGGCGTGGGGGAGCGGCCGGTCCTCGGCCTGTCCGGCCTGGAGTACCGGGAGTTCTTCACCGGTATCCTGCCGCTGTACGTCCACCTCGGCGTGCCGGGCGCGGTCGAGTACCTCGAGGGGCTGCAGGCCGACGCGACGCGCTACGCCGCCGTCGAGCGGCTGGCCGCGACCTACGCCGACGCCGCCGTGATGACCGAACTCCCGCTGGAGACCTGAGTTGACGACCGGCCTGCCGGCCGGGTGCCCGCGCGTGGCGGTCACCGGCCACCGCGACCTCACCGAGCGGACCGCGCGCCTGGTGTCGTCCGCCATCCACGAGACCCTCGCGCCGTACGGCCCGGACCTGGTCGGCGTCTCCTGTCTGGCCCCCGGCGCGGACCAGATCTTCGCCCGCGCCGTACTGGGGCTCGGCGGCCGGCTGCACGTGGTCGTCGCGGCGAGCGGCTACCGCGCCTCGCTCCCGCCGGACGCGCGCCGGGCCTACGACGCGCTCCTGAGCCGGGCCGAGAGGGTCGACACACTGCCGTTCGACCTGCCGGTCCCGGCCTCGTACGCGGCGGCCAACGAGTTGATGCTGCGGGGCGCGGACCGGCTGATCGCCGTGTGGGACGGCCGTCCCGCCCGCGGTCGCGGCGGCACCGCCGAGGCCGTGGAGGAGGCCCGCCGCCGGGCGATCCGCGTCGAGGTCATGTGGCCTCGCGGCGCGCTGCGGCGAGCGGCGGCCGGAGCGCCGCGCTGAGCCGGGTGAGCCCGCGACGGCCCTCGCCCCTCCCCCGCGTTTGAATGCAGTTCGCCCGTTACGGAACTCACGGGAGAGAGGCGAGGACTACTGATTTCCACCGTCACGGCCGCCTTCGGTGTCACAGGTTCCCGAGGGTGCCCGCCACGGAATCGGCCTCGTCCTGCGCGATCTTCTTCGTGGGGCTCGTCCCGATGAGCTTCCGCGGTCGGACGGACGGAACGCCCACCTTGACGGTTGCTTTGTCCCGCGGGGTGTGCCTCTGCGGTTTCCCGGACGGCGTCTCCGTCTCCTGCGACGGCCGCTCGCTGCGCCCGGCCTCCGGCGTGGGGTGCGAGGCCGCCGTGCGTGGAGTCGGGCTCGTGCTCGGACGCGGGCTCAGGCCCGGAGGCGGGCTCGGGCCGTAGCGGCCCGTCGTACGGCCCGACCCGGCCGGTGCGTCGGTACGCTCGGGGTAGCCGGTCCTCGCGGGTCCACGCGAGTGCCCGGTGGCCGCCACGGCGACGCCCCCGGCGAGCAGCAACACGAGGGCGGCCACGGCCGCCTTCAGCCCGGCCGGCGTACGGATCCGGCGCGGGCTTGCGGACGGGAGCGAACGCGCCTCGCGGAACGCCGCGACGGCCGCCTCCTCACCGTCCGGCTCCCGTACCGGGCGCGCGGACACCGCGGCGAGCAGCGCGGCGAGCCCCGGCGGTCCGGCGGGTTCTCCGCGGAGCATCCGCTCGGCGGTGTCGGGGTCGAGACCGGGATCGTTCATCGCGGGAGCTCCAGGTCGTTGATGAGACGCTCGAGACGGCGCAGCCCGCGGTGCGCCGCCGTCCGTACGGCTCCGGGGCGTTTGCCGACGAGCCGCGCGACGGCCTTGGCGTCCAGGCCGATGACGACGCGCAGCACGATGATCTCAGCCTGGTCGCGGGGCAGGCGGGCGATCAGCGCCAGGGCCGCCCGGGTGGACAGCGAGTCCAGCACCGCCGTCTCGGTGTCGTCGGGCGCGGGCGGGTCGGGGAACTCGGCGACCGGCGCCTGCTCGACCGGACGGCGCCGGCGACGGCGAAGATGGTCGAGCGCACGGTGACGGGCGATGGTCGCCGTCCAGGCGCGGAAGCCCTCGGCGTCGCCGTCGAAGACGGTGATGTCCCGGGCGATGTGCAGCCACGCCTCGGAGGTGACGTCTTCGGCGTCGTCGCCGACCAGTGTGCGTACGTAGCGCAGCAGCCGAGGGTGGAACTGCCGGTAGAGCGTGCGGAAGGCGTCCTCGTCCCCCTCGCGGGCGGCCCGGAGAGCCGTGCCGAGATCCTCCGGACCCGCCACCGGCCAAGGCGGGTGATCGAGCTCCTCTGCGTGACTCACCCGGGACATGATGCGGCATATGAGACGTACGTCCAAAGCCGTCCACCGACGAACGGGTACGCACGGGGCGGACGCTCGTGGAGCGGGCGGTCCGCGGGGCTGGAATAGTGGTCACCCGCCGGCCCCAAGTGACGCGGGACATCGGACGAGGTGCGCCGGCCCGACCGCAGCAGACGTTCGATGGAGCGCAGCAGTGACCTCTCTTCCTCCCCACCGGGTCCTCGTCGTCCGCAACGCGGAGCGGAGCCCGCTCGGCCGGCTCCTTCCCTGGTGGGAGGCTGACGGCCTGCACATGGTCGAGGTGACGGGCGACGCGGTCCCCGCCACGCCGGACGGCTACGACGCGGTGGTCCTGCTCGGCGGCGGCCTCCTGCCCGATGACGACGAACGCGCCCCGTGGCTGGCGGCCGAGCGCGAGCTGACGCGGAAAGCGGTGGCGCGCGGCGTCCCGCTGCTGGGCATCTGCCTGGGCGCCCAGGTGCTGGCCATGGTCGCGGGCGGCGTGGTCCGCGGCGACCACGGCCGTCCGGAGCGCGGTTCGTGCCACGTCTCGCTGCGCCGCGAGGCCGAGGGGGACCCGCTGTTCGCCGGGCTGCCGGATCGGCTCCGTTTCATCCAGAACCACCGCGACCAGGTCACCGAGCTCCCGCCGGACGCCGTCCTGCTGGCCGAGAGCGACGCCTGCCCGATCCAGGCGTTCCGCGTGGGGGAGCGGGCCTGGGGCGTGCAGTTCCATCCGGAGGCGGGAGCCGACCGGCTCGACCGCTGGGACGAGGCCGCCCTCGCCGATGCCGGCCTGGACCTGCGCGTCCTCCGCGCCAGGGCCGAGCGGGCCGAGCCGGAGTCGTCCCGGCACGCGCGGCGCCTCGCGTCCAACTTCGCCACGCTCGTACGCGAGACCGCACGCACCTCCGCCGCCCGCGCGAACCTGCCCGGCTGACCCGCCGCTCGACCTACGGCACCGGACCGCCCGGCGCGCTCTCCCGTCCAGAAAGTCGCTTGAGGCAACCAGTGACGCGGGCCCGACCACCTACACCTGGGTCATCACGGGCAGCCCGAGCTGGACCAGCACCTCCGGCGGCCTGACCGCCCTGGCGCAGGTGATCATGGCCGTGATGATCGCGCCGCGGGAGCGCGGTCGCTACTCCGGTTACATCGGCGCCGTGTTCGCGCTCGCCACCATCGGCGGCCCGCTGGTCGGCGGCGTGATCGTCGACACCTCCTGGCTGGGCTGGCGCTGGTGCTTCTACGTCGGCGTGCCGTTCGCCGTCCTCGCGCTGATCGTCCCGCAGAAGACGCTCGACCTCCCGGCGCGGAAGCGTCAGGTGAAGGTCGACTGGGCGGGTGCCACGCTGATCGCCGCCTCGACCTCCCTCGTGCTGGTGTGGGTGTCGTTCGCCGGCCACGACTACGACTGGCTGTCCTGGCAGACCGCCCTCATGCTCTGCGGCGCGGTGGTCCTGGCGCTCCTGTTCCTGCTCGTGGAGCGGCGCGCGAGCGAGCCGATCCTGCCGCTGCGGCTGTTCCGCGTCCGCACCGTGAGCCTGGCGGTGGTGGCCGGCCTCCTCGTCGGCGTCGCGATGTTCGGCGCGACGACGTTCCTCAGCCAGTACTTCCAGCTCGCCCGGGGCGCGAGCCCGACCCGCGCCGGTCTCATGACCCTTCCGATGATCTTCGGTCTGGTGATGACGCGACCGTGGCCGGGCGCGTCATCACCAGGACCGGGCGCTGGAAGGGCATCCTCGTGCTGGGCGGCCTCTTCCTGTCCGGCGGCTATGACCTGATGAGCACTGCGGCACGACACGCCGTACTGGCGGGCCGCGGTCTTCATGGCCTTCGTCGGCATCGGCCTCGGCATGGTGATGCAGAACCTCGTGCTGTCGGTGCGGAACCAGGTCCGCCCGCAGGAGCTCGGCGCCGCCAGCTCGGTCGTGGCCTTCTTCCGTACGCTCGGCGGCGCGGTCGGCGCGGTCGGCGTGTCGGCGTTGGGCGCGGTGCTGTCCGGCCGGGTCGCGCACTACACCGCGCAGGGCCTGGCCGGCATCGGCGTGCACGGCACGGGCGCCGGCGGCGGCTCCATTCCCCGGCTTTCCGCACTTCCTCCGCAGATCAGGCCGATCGTGGAGGACGTGTTCGGCCACGGCATCGGCAACGTGTTCGCCTACGCGTCACCGTTCGCGGTCCTCGCGCTGATCACCGTCCTGTTCATCAAGGAGGCGCCGCTGCGCACCGCGAACACCGGTGCCGCCGAGACCGCCGCGGCTCCGGTCGCGAGAGCGGCGTACCGGCCCGCGCACGCCGCGCCGCACCGTACGCCCGAGGCCGCGTACGCCGTGCCGAGCCGCGCGCCGGAGACCGGGAACGTCATCCGCGGGACCGTGCGCGACGCCGCCGGCGTCCCGGTCGCACGCGCCGCGCTCACGCTCATCGACGCCGACGGCCGCCAGATCGGCCGTGCCACCGCCGGGGCCGACGGCCGGTACACGCTCACGGCACCGGGGCGCGGCGGCTACGTCCTGATCGCGTCGGCGGGCGAGCACGACCCGTGCGCGGTCCCCGTCGACATCGGCGACCGGCCCGCGCGGCTCGACGTGGCGCCCGCCGGTTCCGGCGGGCTCGCCGGCACGGTCCACGACGCGGAGGGCGCGCCGGCGAGCCGGCGCGCGAGGCGCTGGTCATCCTCACCGACGCGCGTGGCGAGGTCGTCGCGACCGGCACGACCGGCGGCGACGGCGCCTACGCCTTCGCCCGGCCGGCGCCCGGGCCGTACACCCTCACGGTCGGCGCCGGCGCGCGCCGGCCGGCCGCGGTACCGGTCGAGGTCGGCGACGGGCGGACCCGGCAGGACGTCACGATGCCGCCCGCCGCCCGGCTGCGCGGGGTCGTCCGTGCCGACGGGCGCGGGCCGCTCGCCGACGCCCGCGTCACGCTGCACGACGCCGCCGGCAACGTGGTCGGCGTCGCCACGACCGGCCCGGACGGGGCGTACGCCTTCGGCGATCTGACCGGCGGCCGGTACACCCTCACGACCTCCGCCTATCCGCCGGTGACCAGCCCGGTCGTCGTCGACGGCCGGGGCGAGGACACGCACGACGTGTGGCTCGGCCGCCTCGGGCGATGACACGCGGCGGTCCGGTGAACAGGGCCGTTCGCGCCGGCGCTAAGGTGACCCGTGGACAATCCTCGCCGGCGGCAAGATCCGGACGAGGTGAGAAGACGGTGATGACGATCGCGGCCGACCACGAGACCTACGACGCCGTCGAGCACGAGCTCGGCGTCCTCCTGCGCCGCGCGCGTGCGCTGTCGGTCGGCATGATGCGTGAGGTCCACCAGGGGCTCGACCCGGCGGCGTACGGCCTGCTCCTGGGCCTGTACGACCGCGCGCCGGTGCGGCCGAGCGACCTCGCGGCCTACTTCGGCGTCGGCAAGGCGACGATCAGTCGCCAGCTGAGGGCGCTGGAGGATCTGGGTCTCGTCGAACGCCGCGCCGATCCCTGCGACGGGCGTGCCCACCTGCTCGCGCTCACGAGCGAGGGGCGGCGCCGGATGGACGCCGTACGCGTCGCGCGCCGGGAGCGCTTCTTCGCGCTGCTCGACACCTGGCCGGAGGAGGACGTGCGCACCCTGGCCACGATGCTGGCGCGCTTCAACCGGCTGGCCCAGGAGAACGGCACTCCCGCACGCTCCCGTCCGGCGGAAAGCGACGAGGGACTGACCTAGAGTCCCCGTCCGTAGCGAACGGCGTCCAGGCGGTGCCCGGAGAGAACCGCCGCAGCGGTACGGTCTCAAAGGACGGCTCAGGTCACGCCGGTGCGGTGAACGGGACACACGCCCGACCGCGCCAGCCTGCGGGCCGGGCAGCGGTGGAACCAGCGCGACCACGGCGCGCGCGGCAACTGCCCGACGAACAGGGCGTCGCCGTGCTCGGCGCGTGCGATCTGCGCGAGGCATCGGTCCGGACGGCCTGAGACGACCTTGAACCGCCAGGACCGGCCCGTCGGGTCGAGGGTCTGCACGCACTGGAGCCAGGCGTCGATCTCCCGGCTGTCGCGGCACTCGCGGCTGATCGCCACGGCGCCCGGAGCGAGGAACGCCGTCATCTCGCACATGCCGGGCAGAGAGCGGACGTGGACGCACAGGATGCGCGCGTCGACCTGCGCTGCCCGGTCGGCGGCCTCGCGGAGCGCGGCGAGCCCGGAGTCGGTGCCGTCCACGCCCACGATGAAGAGCGGTCTGTTCCGCGAGCCCCGGACAGCGCTGTCCGAGCCGTCGGGTCCGAATGAGTGATCCATCACCGTCCTGACTCCTTACCGCCGTTCCATAGTACGCTATATAAATCGGTGAGCGGGGGATGAAGCGTGGAGCTTTTCGATGAATTCGTCGATGCCGTCCTGGACCTGATGCGCACGGCGCGGCGTACGGGTGGCGCCGCCCACACCGTCCGGGGGGACGGTGTCTCGGTGCCGCAGCTCGTCGTCCTCGCCGCGGTCGACGTCGCGGGCGGGCAGGGGGTCACCGCCGTCGCGGAGCGCGCGGGGCTCGCGCAGCCCACGGTGACCCGTGCGCTGGCGGCGCTGGAGCGCCGGAGCCTGGTGCTCCGCGCCCCGCACGCCAGTGACGGCCGGACCACGTCCCTGGCGCTGACCCCCGGGGGCAAGGCGGTGCTGGAGGAGACGATGCGGAACGTCGTCGCACGCTTCGGCGAGCTGTGGGAGTCGCTGGCGGAGGACCAGCGCGAGCACGCGGTGCGACTCATCCGCAGCCTCTCGCGGATCACGGCCGAACTCACCTGACCCGCCTCGTGCGGCGCCAGGCATGGGGTCCGGGCGGTCTCTCAGCCGTCGGGCGGGTCAGGGCGGGGAGCGCCGTCGGCGTGGGGGCGGAAGAGGAGATGGTCGAACGACCCGTGCTTCATCGCCTCGATGAGGCCCTTCACCTGGGCCTTGGTGAAGATCAGCACCGGGCCGTCGGGGTGCCGGGAGTTGCGCATGGCGATCTGCTCGCCGGGCAGCGCGGCGAGCTCGACGCAGTTGCCCTGCGGGCTGCTGGCCGGGCTCTTGTGCCAGTGGGCGTCGGGCAGGTCGCCGGCGGGCATGCCGTTGTGGAGCGGGCTCAATAGTCGTCCATGATGCGGTTGATGATGTCGACCGACTCGTCGGGGGAGGCGCTGATGATCGACAGGCGCTCCATCACGAGTAGGTAGGCATCGACCTCCTCGCGTTTGTCCAGGTACAACGCGTTCGTGAGCTGTTCGACGTAGATGACGTCGGTCAGCTGCGGATCGGGGAAGCGGAGGATGGAGAATCCGTTCAGCGCGGTGTGACCGCCGGCGGCGAACGGGGTGACCTGCAGGGTCAGGTTCGGCAGCTTGGTGGCGGCCACGAGCTCTTCGAGCTGGCGGCGCATGACGTCGGCGCCGCCGAGCGGCCGGCGCAGCGCGGCCTCGTCGATGATCGCCCACAGCCGGAGCGCACCGTCGCGGAACCGTCGCTGGCGGTCGCGCCGGAGCGTGACCCGCCGGTCGACCTCCTCGGCGCGGAAACCGTCCAGGGCGATCACCGCGGCGGCGTAGTCGGAGCTCTGCAGCAGACCGGGGATGTAGTGCGACTCATACGTCCGGATGCGCTGCGCGGCGTTCTCCAGGCCGACGTAGGCCTGGAACCAGCCGGGCAGGACGTCGTTGTAACTGTGCCACCAGCCGGGCTGGTTGGCGCGCCGGGCCAGCGACAGCAGGTCCTCGCGGATGGTCTCGTCGCCGACGCCGTACAGGAAGAGGAGTTCGGCGACGTCCTCCTGCTTGAACGCGTTACGGCCTCGCTCCATCCGGCTGATCTTCGACTCCGACGCGCCGATCTCGCGTGCGGCCTGCTGGGGCGTGACGTCGGCGAGTTCACGAAGGCGGCGGAGTTCGGCGCCGAGGAGAATGCGGAGGACCACGGGTCCCGAGCCGGAAATGTTCATTACGGCCACCCTAAAAAGAGGCGTACGGCCAGGGCCGTTTCCGTGCCGCGGTGGCCGCGCGATTGGGTCCGAACATTATGCGTCCGGATCGGCCGATGTGGTTGCGGGTGCAATTGCACGGCGGAATGATATCTCGGTAACGGGGTCGCCGTCCTGACCCTGGAGTCACACACCGAGGACTTTCGATGGTCGGAACACCGGTGACCCGGGCGGAGATCGTCTGCCCGGAATTCGGGTTGATCATGGATCATCCCGATGGCGAGGATGATCCAGGTATATCCCTGCACATAAAGACTCGTCCGGGTGACGATCTGACGATCGCGCTGGGCGACGATCTCACCTGGGTGAAGTTCGCCCGCGACCGTACGGCCGCCGTCATGAGCGCCTGGGGGCTCGGCGGGCACATCCCCGCCGCGACCCTGGTCGTGTCCGAGCTGGTGACCAACGCGCTCCGTCACGCCCTGCCGTCCGTCGAGGTCCGGCCGCATCCCCCCGTCCTCCTGCGGCTCGTCCGACGTCGCCGGTCGGTCGTGTGCCTGGTCGCCGACCCGAGCGACCGGCCGCCCGTGCTCGCCGAGGCCGACTTCGCCGCCGAGACGGGCCGCGGTCTGTACCTGGTGGCCGCCCACAGCCGTCGATGGGACTGGGCGCCGAGGCGCGATCGGCCGGGCAAATGGGTCTGGGCCCTGTTACCACCCCCGGCCGATGCGTCACGATGACAGAATCAGCCTTTTCTTCCCCGCCTTGGCAACAAGGGAGGCTCGATGTCGAGTACCCGGCCGTCGGACGTGTTCCGGCCCGACATCCCCAGCCCCGCACGCATGTACGACTATTATCTCGGCGGGCGTGATCATTACCCGGCCGACCGCGAGGCCGCCGAAAAAGTGATCGCGGCCATGCCGAAGGGGCTCGTCCGCACCGCCGCGCGAGAAAACCGCCGGTTTCTCGGCCGTGCCGTGCGGTATCTCGCCGCAGAAGCCGGAATTCGCCAGTTTCTCGACATCGGTGCCGGCCTGCCGACCATGGGATCGGTGCACGAGATCGCGAAAGGCATCGCGCCGGAAAGCCGCATCGTCTACGTCGACAACGACCCGATCGTCATCGCCCACGGCCGGGAGATGCTGCAGGGAGTCGACCAGACCGCCATCGTCCAGCACGACCTCCGGGAACCCGAGAAGATCCTCGATGACGAGTGGCTGCGGCGGACGCTGGCCTTCGACCGGCCGGTCGCCGTGCTCCTCGTGGCGATCCTCCACTTCCTCTCCGACGACGAGGACCCGCGCCGGGTCATCGACACGCTGCTCGCGCCCCTTCCGCCCGGCAGCCACCTCGTCGTCTCCCACGCGACCGCCGACAGCTTCCCCGAGCTGGACGAGGCGATCCAGGTCTACCGCAAGGCCACCGAGACCGCGTACAACCGCACGCGCGAGGAGGTCGCCGCCCTCCTGGAGGGCCTGCCGCTCGTCGAGCCGGGACTCGTCTGGCTGCCCCAGTGGCGCCCGGACGCCGACACGGGCCTCGTGAACGACCCCGGCCGGTCGGTCTGCTACGCCGCCGTCGCCCGCAAGCCCTGACCCGCACCTGGCGTGGCTAGCGGCCCGGGGGGCGAGCTCACGGGCGGTCTCCAGGCCGCTGCGGCGACGTTCCGGCCACTGGACCGCGCCGGTCCGTGACGCTCGCGGCCGCCGACGACGCCGACGTGGAGTTCTTCCCCCTATGGCCCGGTCGGGGTGAGCAAGACCCACGTCGCCCGGTCATTGGGGCAGCCTGTCATCCGCGCCGGATACGACGTCCGGTTCGTCAAGGCCTCCCGCGCCCTGGCGCACCTGTCCGGCGGGCACGCCGACGGATCCTGGTCCAAACGGCCGGCCGAACTCGCCCGCTCCGCGGTGCTCATCCTGGATGACTGGGCGATGCGCGAACTCAAGGCCGTCCAGGCCGACGACCTGTATGAGCCGGCCGGCGAACGCGCCGTGGCCCGCAAGCCGCTCGACATCGAGATGGTCACCTCGCGGTCGATGCCGTCCGGCGACCAGGCGAAGCACGGATCCCGACCCGGCGCGAGCGAGCGCGATCGCTGACGCCGGCCGGTCGCCGCCTGGTGTGTATCGGAGGGGCCGCGCCGGGTCAACTCCGGCGGTCTCGCGCGCTTGGCCACCTGCCGAGCTGAGTGGAGGGGCCTGTTCGGAAGAGCGCGCCCTTCGGTGGTCCAAGGTCGACGCTCACCGGGTGACGTCAGTGAGCGGGACGCCGTTCACTCCGGTGAGGCGGGCGAGCACCGCGTCGTTGCTGGTGGCCTTCGCCTCGGCGAGTTCTTCTCGGGTGACGCCCACGGCGGTGATGAACTCGACTTCGCCGTCCGGGGCATTGATCACACCCAGGTGCGGGTCGGTGACAAAGGCCAGCGCGTTGAGCCTGCTGGTCTCGGGGCCGAGTCGCCCGGCGACACCCATCCGGTGCCCATCGGCGAACGGGCAGCCCTCGCCGAACACGTAATCGCCGAGGTTCTGCAGCGTCCCCAGCGCCCAGCCAGGCGGCAGTTCGTCGCCTTCGTCGCGCGGGACGCGCATCGTCAGCTCGAAACCGAGGCCGCTGGCACCCGGTTGGGATTCGACGTCGAGTAGTCCGTCCAGGTCGCTGAAACCCCACGTGACAAGCAGCCAGTAGCCGTCCCCGCGGTGCGCGCTCAGCTCCTGGACGCCCTCACCCATCGGGATGTTGGTCGCCCAGCGCAGCGGCTTGTCATCGGGGAGGTGAGCCTCCAGCGCGGCAGCGATCGCCATTCGGCTGCCCTCACGCCGTCGTGCGACGCCCCCGTGAAGGTAGGCGTCCATCAGCCCACCCCAGAACGTGTCCGGCGCGAGAGCGCGCTCGTCATATGTCCTCAGGTCGGCGATGAGCTTCTCGACGTACGGGCGCGTCTCTTCGAGGGACAACCCGCCCATCTCCTGCGCGCACAGCTCAATCCGGTGCAGGAACTCCACGAACGCGCCGAGCGAGGTGTTGATGGTCTCGGGCTCGGGGGTGGGCACGCCGTCCTCCAGCGCGAGCAGAAAGACGTTGCTGCTCTCCAGCTCCACGGCGTAGCGGATCCGGTCGTCGGTGCGGCCCTTACCGAGGATCATGAAACGCGCCGGTCTCTCCGGCGTCTCGGCCTCGAAGACCGTCAAGGCGTCGTACGGACCGTCCACGTGCATCGTGAAGAGAATGTCGGCGGTGACCGGCAGGCCGACCTCACACAGCACCTCGACGTCCTCTGGCCGGAAGCCGCGCTCCTCGAGCTGATCGCGGTCGAGCGTCACGACACCATCCGCGCCGAAGACCCGGACAAGTTCGGAGTGCGTGACCACGGGCAACCTCTTTCACCGGGGGCGGGTGATCAAGATCGTAGTGCTGCGGTGTCCTCCCTGGCCTTGGCTTCTGGGAGGCAACGGCATGGTCCGCCGCGCCGGCTCCGTCCGCAACGAGTCCATGTCACCACCGCCTCACACACCTGCACCCGCGGGGAGAACCGGTGATCAAACATCACGAGCGTCACCCGGCCGGAGCCGCACCCCATCTCCCATCGCGTCGGCAACCGACTCACGCGAAGGAACGCGCGGGCCTACGAGCACGCCTGTCGGCGCTGATCACCTACACCCTGCGCGCGCCCTCCGGCCTGCCGTCCGCGCTGCGGGAGTACGAGCGGACCCGGTCACGCCGGGCCGGTCGCGTGGCCAGGCTCGCGGTCGCGGAGGTCACCGACCGCTACGGCCCGATGCTGTCCCGGCTCACCGCGGACGGCCTGGTGAGTCGCCACCACACCCGCTGGCTCAGGCGGATCAGCGACTACCTGGCCACCCGCTGAGGCCCCGGCCCGGCGGTCAGTGCAGGCTCGGCGGCGCCGCGGCCAGCGCGATCAGTTCGGCGAGCTCGGCGATGCGGTCCGGGTCATCCGGCAGCCGGCTGGTGGCGATGCGCAGGTGCGGGGCGGCCGCGGCCACCTGGTAACGGCTGCCGGGTACCGCGGCGACCCCGTGGGCGGCGAGCGTGACCAGGGCCGCGGACTCCTCGGTGACCGGCACCCACAGCATCAGGCCGTCGTGGTTGCCCGTGGGCACGCCGCGTTCGGCCAGCGCGCCGGCCAGGGCCTCGCGGCGCCGGGCGTACGCCTCGCGGGCGCGGGCGACCGACTGCCGCGCCTCGGGGTCGGTGAGCAGCCAGGCCAGGGCGTCCTGCAGGACGCGGCTGGTCCACCCGGTGCCGTAGCTGCGCAGCACCCGCACCTTCTCGATGGTCTCGCCGGCGCCGCCGATCACGGCGACGCGCAGGTCGGGGCCGTGTGACTTGGAGTAGGACCGCACCAGCACCGTACGGCCGGGCAGGTGTTCGCCGAGAGTGACCGCCGGTGCGGTCGACACCTCGCCGATGCCGTCGTCCTCGACCGCGAGGGTGCCGGTGGGGGCCAGCAGCGCGGCCAGCTCCGCCGCGCGGGCCGGGCTGAGCGTGTGCCCGCACGGGGTCTGACCGCGCGGCTGGTAGACGAAGGCCGCCGGGTTGGTCTGCAGTGCGCGGGCCAGCGAGGAGGGGATCGGCCCGTCCCGGTCGCAGGCGACCGGCACGACCTCCGCGCCCAGTGCCTCGAAGATGTCCAGCAGCCGGGCGCCGGTCGGATCCTCGACGGCGATGCGGTCGCCGGGCAGCGCCAGAGTCTGGCAGACGAGCTGCACGCCCTCGTACCCGCCGCCGACCACGAGCCAGCGCTCCGCGGGGAACGGCCAGGTCGGCTCGACCGCCTCCCGCAGCCGCCCGGTGATCGTCTCGCGTGCGTAGTCGTTCAGCCGCTCGGTGCGGGCGGCGGCGGCGAGCGCGTCGTCCAGGCGCGGCAGGAGCGCGGGGTCGGGCGCGGCGATGGCCAGGTCGACGGCGAGCCGGCTGCCGAACTCCCCGATCCGCTCGTAGCGCGCGGGCCGCGGGACGCTGGGCGGCCCGATGACGACGGTGCCGCGCCGTCGCTGCGCGCTGACCACCCGGTGGCGGCGCAGAGTCGACCACGCCTCGGCCACCGTCGCCGGGCTCACCCCGAGCTCGGCGGCGAGCCCGCGCACCGTTGGCAGGCGGGAGCCCGCGGCGATGTCGCCGCGCCGGATCAGGCCGGTCAGGGCCGAGGCGATGCCCCGTGCGCTGTGCTCGCCGATGTGCCCGGCGAGCCAGCTCGCCTCGACCGTGGTCTCGCCCATGTTCCCCCGACCTCACGGATTTCTTTGTGCAGTAACAAAACACCCATTGTACTCACGGTTGGCTGAACATAAGGTCGGTCGTCATTACGGCCTATCCGAAACGGAGTGTTGTGTCGGTTCCACGCATTCGCCTCGCCCTGCGGGACTGGGACCATCTCGTCCCGCTCGTCACCGGCCAGGTCCGCCCCCGCGGCTTCGAGCTGGAGATCGAGTCCCGCGCCGTCACCCCGGACGTTCTGCGCGAACCCGGGCTCGACGGCGGCGAGACCTCCTTCAGCCGGTACGCCCTGGGGCGCGGCGACGGCGACGGCCGGCTGACCGGTCTGCCGATCTTCGTGATGCGCGGGTTCCGCCACCGCTGTGTCCTCGTACGCCGGGACAGCGGCCTGACCACCGCCAAGGACCTGGCCGGGGCGCGGATCGGGCTGACCGGCTGGCCCGACTCGGGCAACACCTGGACGCGGGCGATCCTGCGCTCGGCCGGCGTCGACCTGAGCGGCATCGCCTGGACGGTCGGCCCGCTGACGGCGGGGGAGACCGGCAAGGACCGCGTCGGCCCCCGCCCGCTGCCGGCCAACGTCACGGTGACCGACGAGTCACTGGTGGACGGGCTCGCGAGTGGCCGCCACGACGCGATCTTCACGCCGTTCATGCCGGAGGAGATGTTCACCGGCACCAGCCGCTTCCGCCACCTGTACGACGACCACCGCGGCGCCGAGCTCGACTACTTCGGCCGGACCGGCTTCGTGCCGGGCATCCACCTGCTGGCGCTGCGCAGCGAGGTGGTCGACGAGCACCCGTGGCTGCCGTCGGCGCTGGAGGAGGCGTTCGAGGAGTCCAAGCGGCACTGGCTGGCGCGCCGGCGGCACCTGGCCGACACGACGCCCTGGCTGCTGGCCGAGCTGGAGGCCGGCACGCGGATCTTCGGTGCGGACTGGATGCCCTACGGCGCCGCCGCCAACGCCGCGATGACGGCGGCCTTCTGCACCGAGCTGCATGAGCAGGGCATCGCCCCGCACCCGATCGACCCCGAGGAGCTGTTCGCATGAGGATCGCCGTGGGCCAGTTCGCCTCCACCGAGGACTGGACGGCCAACCTCAAGTCCTGCCTGGCGCTGGTGGACCAGGCCGTCGCCGGCGGCGCGGACCTGCTGGTGCTGCCCGAGGACTCACTCGCGCTGTTCATCGACCAGCCCGCCCGCATCGCCGGGGTCGCCCAGCCGCTCGACGGCCCGTTCGTGACGGCACTGGCCGAGCGCACCGCGGGGACGTCCGTCACCGTCGTCGCCGGCCTGCACGAGCCGGCCGGCGACGGGAAGGTGTTCAACACGCTCGCCGCGGTCCGCGACGGCGCGGTCGTCGCGTCGTACCGCAAGATCCATCTGTACGACGCGTTCGGGTCCCGCGAGTCCGACCGCGTCCGGCCCGGCGATGGCGAGCCGGTGGTCTTCGACTGCGCGGGATGGACCGTCGGCCTCATGACCTGCTACGACGTAAGATTCCCGGAAATCGCCCGGTTGCTGGCCGACCGCGGCGCCGAGGTGATCGCCCTCCCCGCCGCCTGGGTCCGCGGGCCGGCCAAGGAACGGCACTGGGAGGTCATGACCGTCGCCCGCGCGCTGGAGAACACCTGCTACGTCGCGGCCTCCGGCGAGTGCGGCCGGCGCAACATCGGCGCGAGCATGGTCGTGGACCCGCTCGGCACCGTCCGCGCCCGGCTCACCGACGCACCCGGCCTGGCCTGGGCCACCGCCGACCGCCCCGAACTCGACGAGGCCCGCCGCCGGCTCCCCGTGCTCGCCAACCGCAGATTCGCCGTCGACCCCGCGATCCGTCCCCTGGAGGAATGGTGTTGAGAGGCATCATCGCCGTACTCGCCGCGGCCCTGCTACTGGGCGCGTGCGGGAAGAACCCGCCCGAGGCCGAGGGCATCCTGGGCGGCCACAAGTCCCAGGGCGTCGACCCGGCGGACCTGCGCCAGACGACCGACCACAAGCTGCACGACCGGCTGCCGGCCAAGGTACGCGCCGCCGGCAGGCTGATCTCGGTGAACAACGGGTCCTTCCCGCCGTACGAGATCGCCGGCTCCGACGGACGCTCGCTGAGCGGCGCCTCCGCCGACATCGCCACCGCGCTGTCCCAGCTCCTCGGCGTCAAGATCGAGCACGTCACCGTGGACGGCCTGCCCAGCGAGCTGACCGGCATCAAGGCCGGCCGGTACGACTTCGCGATCGGCCCGATCGGCGACTTCCCCGACCGCGAGGGCGCCGCGGACTTCGTCGACTGGGTACGGGAGTTCGTGGTCTTCGCGGTGCCCAAGGGCAACCCCAAGCACATCGGCTCCATCGCCGACACCTGCGGGCTGCGGATCTCGGTGATGGCCGGCGGCTCGGCCGAGGACGTGATCAAGAAGCAGTCCAAGACGTGCACCTCCCAGGGCCGCCCCGGTGTCCAGGTGCAGTCCTACAAGGACCAGCCGACCTCCATCCTCGCCGTGCGCTCCGGCCGGGCCGACGGGTTCTTCTCCTCCCAGGCCCCGCTGACGTACTTCGTCCAGCAGTCCGGCAAGGACCTGCAGCTGGCCGGCACCGGTAAGGCCAACGGCTTCGCCGACCTGTACCAGGGCGCGGTCGTCGCCAAGGGCTCGCCACTGCGCGACGTGCTCCTCGACGCCCTGCGCACCCTGGTCAAGAACGGCACCTACACCAAGGTCATGAACAAGTGGGGGCTGAGCGCGAACATCCTGGCCAAGCCCGGCGTCAACCTGGCTCCGAGAGAGGGGTGATGAGCATGACCGTCACCGACCGGCGGCCCGAGGAGGAGCGAGCGGAGGTCGACGTGGCCGGAGCCGCGCGCCCGCGGCACCCGCTGCGCTGGGTGGCCTCGCTCGTGCTGCTCGTCCTCGCGGCACAGCTCGTGCACCTGCTCGTCACCAACGACAACTTCGAGTGGCATGTGGTCGGCGAGTACGTCAACGCCTCGATCATCGGCCACGGCATCGCGATCACCCTCGAGCTCACCGTGGTCGCCATGGCGGTCGGCATCGTCGGCGGTGTCCTGCTCGCCGTCGGCCGCCTGTCGGAGAACCGCCTGCTGCGCGGCGCCTGCGGCCTGTACGTCTGGTTCTTCCGCGGTATCCCGGTGCTGGTCCAGCTCGTGTTCTGGTACAACCTGTCCGCGCTGCTGCCGAGGATCTCCTTCGGCGTGCCGTTCGGGCCGGAGTTCGTCAGCGGCGAGACCAACCACCTGATCACGCCGCTGCTGGCCGCGATCCTCGGCCTGGGCCTGAACGAGGCCGCGTACATGGCCGAGATCATCCGCGGCGGCCTGCTCGCCGTCGACCCCGGCCAGACCGAGGCCGCCCAGGCGCTGGGCATGAGCGACGCGCGCACGTTCCGGCGCGTCGTGCTGCCGCAGGCGATGCGGTTCATCGTCCCGCCCACCGGCAGCCAGGTGATCAACATGCTGAAGGCGACGTCGCTGGTCAGCGTGATCGCCCTGGCCGATCTGCTGTACACCGTCCAGTCCATCTACAACCGGACGTTCCAGACGATCCCGCTGCTCATCGTCGCCTGCCTGTGGTACCTGCTGATCACCTCGATCCTGTACGTCGGGCAGTCCTTCATCGAACGCCACTACGCTCGCGGCGCGACCCGCCAGGCGCCCCAGGGCTTCTGGGATTTCGCCCTGCTCCGCCGTCGCGCCAGGACCCCGGAGGTGCCGTCATGACGACCGCGATGGTGCGCGCCGCGGGGGTGCGCAAGAGGTTCGGGCACCTGGAGGTGCTGAACGGCATCGACCTGGACGTCGCGCCCGGCGAGGTCGTCGTCGTCCTCGGCCCCTCCGGGTCGGGCAAGTCCACCTTCCTGCGCTGCATCAACCACCTGGAGACCATCGACGGCGGCTCCATCCACGTCGACGGCGAGCTGATCGGCTTTCGCGCCGACGGCGGGCGCGTACGCCACCTGCGCAAGCGCGAGATCACCCGGCAGCGCCGGGAGATCGGGATGGTGTTCCAGCAGTTCAACCTGTTTCCGCACCTCACCGTGTTGCAGAACATCGTGGAAGCGCCCACCGGCGTACGCCGCGAGCCGTCGGCGCGGGCCCGCGAGCACGCGCTGGAGCTGCTGCGCCGGGTCGGGCTGGAGGAGAAGGCGGGCGCCTATCCCCGGCAGCTGTCCGGCGGCCAGCAGCAGCGGGTCGCGATCGCCCGTGCCCTGGCCATGCGCCCGAAGCTGATGTTGTTCGACGAGCCGACCAGCGCGCTCGACCCCGAGCTGGTCGGCGAGGTCCTGACCACGATGAAGAGCCTGGCCGACGACGGCCTCACCATGATCGTGGTGACCCACGAGATCGGCTTCGCCCGCGAGGTCGCGGACCGGGTGGTGTTCATGGACGGCGGCCTGATCGTGGAGTCCGGGCCCCCGTCGGAGGTGCTGGAGAACCCCGCCAACCCGCGGACGAAGGCCTTCCTCAGCAAGGTCCTGTGAACCGGCGGGTGCGCGTCACGCGGTGACGCACTCGATCCAGTAGCGCCCGTCGTCGTCGCGGTGTGCGCCGTGGATGTCGGTGGCGAGGTAGGGGAAGGAACGGTCGAAGTCCTCCAGAGCGCGTAGGTAGCGCATCAGCGGCCCGTCGTCGGGCCCGGTCGACTCGCCGGGTGCCAGCATCGGGATGCCGGGCGGGGTGACGACGACGGTCGCGGCGGAGACCCGGCCGGCCAGTTCGCGGAGCGGCACCCGCTCGGTCCGGTACCGGATCAGCGCCTGGTAGCAGTCGGCCGGCGTCATGCGCGGCTCGGGCAGGTCGGTGAAGACCTGGTCGAGCAGCGCGCCACGCCGGGAGTCGTGGATGCTGCCGTGGACCTGCCCGCACAGTTCCCGCAGCGTCACGCCCGACGGGCCGAACCCCGGCAGCACCTCCGCCAGCGGCACGTCGTCGTCGTGGGCGTTCTTGAAGTCGATCAGCGCGTCGATGAGCGTGCCCCACTTGCCCTTGGTGATGCCGAGCGAGAACAGCACGAGCAGGGTGTGGTCGCCGGTCTTCTCCACCACGATGCCGCGGCGCTCCAGGTAGGCGGCCACGATCCGGGCGGGCACGCCCCACTCCGTGGTGCCGCCCGCCGCCTCGGCGCCGGGACAGGTGATCGTCACCTTGATCGGGTCGAGCATGCAGTGGCCGTCGTCCAGCCCGTCGAACCCGTGCCAGGCGGCACCGGGTTCGAGCGCCCAGCATTCGGGCCGGGTGGCCAGCAGCTCCGGATCGGCGTCCTCGAACGCGACCGTGTCGCCCGTACGGGGATCGGGCACCCGGGGCGGCTGCCAGACGCCGAAGAACCAGTCCGGGCGGGTGCCGTCGTCCCGGATGCGGGCGGCCAGCCGTGCCATCGCCTGCCGGAAGCGGACCGCCTCGACGATCGCCTCACCGGTCAGGAACGCACCCGACGGCCCGTCCATCATCGCCGCCGCGACGTCCAGCGACGCGATCATGGGGTAGAGCGGCGAGGTGCTGGCGTGCATCAGGAACGTCTCGTTGAGCCGGTCGTGGTCCACCGGCGCGCGCGGCGAGGAGCGTACGTGCAGCATCGACGACTGGGACAGCGCGGCCAGCAGCTTGTGCGTCGACTGCGTGGTGAACACCGTCGGGCGCTCCGGGCCGGGCAGGGTCCGCCCGTCCACCGCCATGCCGTACCGGCGCTCGTACAACGGGTTGAACCGGGCGTAGGCGAACCACGCCTCGTCGAAGTGGACGCGCGGCACCGACGCGCCCAGCAGGCCGGCGACGCCGACCGCGTCGTAGCACAGCCCGTCGTAGGTCGAATTGGTGATCACCGCGTAGGTGGGGTCGGGCCCGGCCGCCCCGCCGGCGAACGGATGGCCCGCCAGCCGGTGGCGTACGGCGGCCGCGGAGAGGGCATGGGCGGGGATCGGCCCGGCCAGGCCGAGACCGTTGCGCTCGGGCACCAGGTAGACCGGCCGGGCGCCGGTGATGGTGAGGGAGTGCTGGATGGACTTGTGGCAGTTGCGGTCGACCAGCACCAGGTCGTCGCGGGCGATGGCGTGGTGGCCGACGACGCGGTTGGCGGTGGAGTTGCCGTTCACCACGAAGAACGTCCGCTCGGCGCCGAAGATCCGGGCGGCGTTGCGCTCGGCGTCACCGATCGGGCCGGTGTGCTCCAGGGGCGAGCCCAGCTCGGGCACGGAGATGGACAGGTCCGTGCGCAGCAGGCGTTCGCCGTAGTAGTCGAAGAACGCGCGGCCCACCGGCGACTTCAGGAACGCGACACCGCCGGCGTGGGCGGGCGTGTGCCAGGAGTAGCGGTGGCTGTCCTCCAGGTGCCGCAGCGCCTCGAAGAACGGCGGCAGCATGCCTTCGGCGTACTGCTCGGCCGCGTGCGCGATGCGCCCGGCGATGAAGCCGGGAGTGTCCTCGAGCGGGAAGACGTAGCCCTGGATCACCTCGTGCACCCACAGGGGCACGTCGCGCGGCTCGTGCTCGGTCGTCAGCAGGAAGACCGGCAGGCGGTGGAACCGCTTGGTCACCGCGGTCATGATCTCTTCGGCGCCGGCGGCGTCCCACGCGACCAGCATCGCCGACAGCGTCGCGTCCGACCGGATCACCGCCAGCGCGTCCGCCCTCCGGTGGGTCCAGCGGACCTGCACCCCGTGCTCGTTTATCGCCGTACGGAGGCGGCGCAACTGCTCGGCGACGGCCGAGTCCCCGTCCGGTCGTTCGTCGACGGCGATGAGAACCACGCGCTCCATGGGGACCTCCGGGTCGCTGCGGGATGCCGGGCGGCATCGGTAGTGTCGAGCGATCACTACGAGAAGTGGCCGAGCCACTGCGAAATGTAACCGCATGCCCCGGTGAACGTAAAGTGCCGGTCCGGTCGCCGGCGGTGAGGGACGGCAGGGCGCTGGTGTGGCCGGTGTGGCGCTCGCCGCGGCGCCGGGCGCTCCCCGGCGGCCCGGCACCGCGTTTCATGCGGTAGGCAGGGAAGATGCGTCTTATCTGGTACGCGGCTCTACGGCAGGCGTGGCGTCCGGGGCGTGCCCTGCTGGTGATCCCGATCGCGCTGATCGTCGCGATCGTCGCGGTGGACCTCCTGAACGGTCCCGGTGTCCACCTGGGGCCGCTGCTCATCGTGGCGCCCGCGATCACGGCCGCCTTCGCCGGTCCCGGGCTGGTCGCCCTGATCGGAGCCCTCGCCGTCGCCGGTGAGGTGTCCACCGTCCTGATCGAGGGAGCGGCCGGCGGCACCGAGAACGAGACGCACGTCGTCGCGCTCGCGGTGGTCTCGGCCCTGATCGTGTTCTTCTCCATCGTCCGGGAACGGCACCGGCGCCAGCTGACCAAGGCCCGGGAGGTGGCCGAGATCGCCCAGCACGCGCTGATGCGCCCGCTGCCCGAGCGTGTCGGCCCGCTGCGCCTCGCGTCCGTCTACCTGACCGCCGAGCAGGAGGCGCGGATCGGCGGAGACCTGTACGCCGCGGCCCGGATCCGATCCGGTACGCGCCTGATCGTCGGTGACGTCCGGGGCAACGGCCTGGCGGCCATCGACACCTGCGCCCTGGTGGCCGGGGCCTTCCGCGCGGCCGCCCACCAGCGGGCCGCGCTGCCCGAACTCCTCGACTTCCTGGACAACGCCGCCTGCTTCGAGCCCACCGCGCCGGACACGGACGTCCCGGACCCCGACGAATGCTTCGTCACCGCCGTGGCCGTGGACATCCCCGACGACCGGCCGGTCGTGCACATCATCAACCGGGGGCACCCGGCGCCGCTGCTGCTCAGCGGCGGCCATGTCATCGAGCTGGCGGCACGCGAGCCCGCCCTTCCGCTCGGCCTGGGCGGGCTGGCCCACGTCGGGGGGAACGTCGAGTCCTTCCCGTTCGAACGCGGCGACCTGCTCCTGCTGTACACCGACGGTCTGATCGAGGCCCGGGACGCCGGCGGACGGTTCTACCCCCTGGCCGAACGCGTCGCGGGCTGGCCGCGCACCGACCCCGCGGGCCTGATCACGCGCCTGTGCGAGGACCTCACCGCTCACGTCGACGGACGGCTGGGCGACGACGCCGCCATGATCGCGATCCAGCGGTCCGCCTGACGCCGGTGACCGGCAGGCCTACCGAGCCTCGAGCCGGAACACCGGATGCCGGGCGGCCTCGGCGGCGAACTCCTCGACCGCGGCGTCCTTGCCCACGTCGAAGTAGGCGCCGACGGAACGCGGGTGCTCGGCCAGATACCGCTTGAGGACCGGCGCGGCCTCCGCCGCCGGCAGCTCCGTGACGGCGAAAGACTCACTCGTACGGCCCCGGCTGAGCGTCACGCGGCCGGCCGCACGGGCGTTCCGCACCCAGCCGCCCGGCCCGTACGGAGCGACGAGCCAGCGGCCCTCGGCGTCCTCCAGCGGAGCGACCGGTGTCGTCCGGGGGACGCCGGTCTTGCGCCCCGGCACCGTCAGCAGGTGGATCCCGGGCGGCCCAACGCCCTTGGTCAGCAGGAACGTCATGACTCGGTCGCGAAGGCGTCCGGATAACGTCGGCCGGTAGGCGCGTGCCACGGTCAGGTCTCCTCTCCCGCACCGTCGTGCGGTGGTGCCGGCGGGCGGACCACCTCACGCGTCTCCAGACTGACAGATTCGCGACGGCAGGGACAGGAGCCGCGGGCGCTCGGCGTACGGGGCGGACGGCGGCGCCGCGATCAGGCGTCGGCGGCGGGATCCCCGTCGCGCGGCCGTACGGCCGGGAGGCGGGGGAGGACCATGGCCGCCAGGCCGAGCAGCAGGACCGTCATCAGCCATCCGCCGGCCACGTCGGTCGGCCAGTGCACGCCGAGATAGATCCGGGTGAGCCCGACGGCGGCCGCCCACAGCGCGAGAAGGGACACCGCGACCGTACGCGGCCACCCGCCGTCGCGCCGGCACAGCGCCCAGATCAGCAGCCCGGCCGCCGTCGCCGAGGTCACCGTATGTCCGGAGGGAAAGGCGAACCCGGAGACGTGGACCGCCCAGTCGGCCGACGGAGGACGCGAGCGGCCGATGGCGGTGGCCAGCCCGAACCGCAGGAGCTGCACCACCAGCAGCACCAGCATCGCCGCGACGGCGGCCAGCGCCCGGCCGCGGGCGCCGCGCCCGGTGAGCGCCCCGGCGGCCAGCGCGAGCACGTACGGCACCACGCCGACGCCGGTGGCGGTGAGATCGGCGGCCACCGCCCTCGCCGCGCCGGGACGATGGGCGAGACTCCAGCGATGCAGTGCCAGATCGGATGAGAACGGCCGTCCGTGCCGAATCACGACGGCCGTGAACAGCGCCACCAGCAGAACGGCCGCGACCGCCACGGTGATCTTCCCCGCCTGCGCGAGAACCGAGGCGCGGACCGACGGCAGGTCGGCGGCTCGGGTACGCATCGCTCGACACTACCGCAGCCGTACTACACCAGTAGTATTCGCGGCCGGTACGGCCCGGGTGGTTCGACGTCCGCACGGAGCGCCCCATGACCGGATCGTTCCGGTACGCGGCTGGATCAAGCCTTCCGGTCTCGTACCCACCCTGGTCAGAGTGGGAGCATGAACCGAGCGCTCATCGTGCTGGATGTCCAAGAGTCCTTTCGCGCCCGCCCGGAGTGGGACCGGATCGCCGATCCGGACATCGCGGAGCCGGTCAACCGGCTGGTCCGCCTCGCCCGCGCGGGCGGTGACCTGGTGGTCTGGGTGCTCCACGCCGAGCCCGGCAGCCAGGACGTGTTCGACCCGGCGCTGGGTCACGTGCGGCTGCTGGAGGAGCTGGAGCCGCCAAGGCCCGGCGAGCCGGTACTGCACAAGACCTCTCACAACGCCTTCACCACCACGAACCTGCAGCGGTTGCTGACCGAGGCCGGCGTCCGCGAGCTGACGGTCTGCGGCATTCGCACCGAGCAGTGTGTGGAGACCACCGCCCGGGTCGGCAGTGACCTGGGCTATCGGGTCGTCTTCGTCACCGACGCCACCACGACCGAACCGGTCGGCGGGCTCACCGCCGGCGAGGTCACCGAGCGCACGGAGGCGGTGCTGCGGGACCGGTTCGCCCGGATCGCGACGGTGGCAGAGCTGGAGGCATCGAAGGTGTGAGCCAAGTCGTGTTCGTCCTGCTGCCGGGGGTCCACGTGCTCGACGTGGCGGGCCCGGCCCAGGTGTTCGATACGGCGGCCTGCTTCGGGCGGCCTTACCGGCTCGTCTATGTGGCCGAGCGCGAACACGTCCCCAGCGCCCAGGGACTGCCGCTGACCGCGAGCGTCCGGTGGCCCGACCTGGGCGCCGACGACCTGATCGTGGTGCCGGGCTGGCGAGCGTCCACATTGCGCGAGGGACCGGCGCCGGGCCCGTCCGGGGTGGAATACCTGCGCGCTCACCACGCCGCCGGGGGCACCGTCGTCAGTGTCTGTGCGGGGGCGGATGCACTGGGCCGGGCGGGCCTGCTGGACGGGCGCCGGTGCACGACCCACCATGAGCTCCAGGACGAGCTGGCGGCCCGGTACCCCCGGGCGACGGTGGTACGGGACGTGCTGTTCACCACCGACGGCCGGGTGATGACCTCGGCGGGAATCGCCAGCGGCATCGACCTGGCGCTGCACCTGCTGGCGGTCCGGCACGGCCCGGCTCTCGCCGCCCGGGTGGCGCGGGACATGGTCATCTACGCGCGCCGCAACGGTCACGAGCCGCAGGCGAGCGCCATGCTGCGGCACCGTTCGCACGTGGACGACACCGTGCACCGCATCCAGGACCTCATCGACGACCGGCTCGCCCAGCCGCTGCCCCTGGCGTACCTGGCCGCTCGCGCCGGCGTCAGCGAACGCACCCTCACCCGGCTGTTCAGCCGCGCCACGTGCGGGCTGACGCCCCTGCGCTACCAGCAGGCGCTACGGCTGGAACGCGCCCAGCACCTGATCGACAACGGATCGACGGTGGAGGCCGCGGCCCGCGAAGTGGGTTTCGAGGACGCCCGGATGCTACGGCGGCTCCGCGCCCGCGTTCGGTGACGGTCAGCGGCGTAGTGCGCGGCGGGCGAGCCGGTTGCCGAGGAACTGCCCCGCCTGGACGATGACGATGATCACGCCGACGGTGATGTAGACGATCGGCCAGTTGTACCGCTGCGACCCGTACGTGATCGCGAAGTCGCCGAGACCGCCGCCGCCGAACAGGCCGGCCTGTGCGGACATGTCGACGACCGCGACGAAGATGAACGTGTAACCGAGGATGATCGGGCCGAGTGCCTCCGGGATGAGCACCGTGACGATGATGCTCACCGGCCGGGCCCCGGTGGCGCGCGCCGCCTCGATCACTCCGGGGCTCACCGTCAGCAGGTTCTGCTCGACGATGCGGCTGACCGCGAACGCCGCGGACAGCGACAGCGCGAAGGTGACCGCGTTGGTGCCGATCGTGGTGCCGATGGTGTGCAGCATCAGCGGCTGGATCGCGGTGAGGAAGATAACGAACGGGATCGGCCGGACGACGTTGACGAGGATGTTGGCGACGACGTACACGGGCCGGTTGGCCATCAGGTTGCCCGGCCGGGTCGCGTACAGGATGAGTCCGATGGCCAGGCCGAGTACCCCGCCGGCCACCACGGAGATGAGCACGATGTAGAAGGTCTGCCCGATCGCCTCGCGGAAGACCGACAGGTTGTCGACGAACTCGTGCATCTCAGTCCTCTTCCACCAACTCGACGCCGTCGGCCCGCAGCGCCGCCAGCGCGGCGTCCACGGCGTCCGGCGGGCCGGTCAGCTCGAAGGTGAGGCTCCCGACCGGCCGATTCTGCAGCTCGCTGATGCCGCCGAAGACGATCTCCGCCGCGACCTCGTGGCGCAGGAACGTGGCGGCCAGCGCGGTCTGGAATCCGGTACGGTCGCGCACCCGTACGGTGACGAGGCGGCCGGGGTGCGTGCGCCGCAGCCGCGCCAGCGTCTCGGCCGACGGCCGGTCGCGCAAGGTGGTGCCGACGAAGCGGACGGCGGCCTCGGTGCGCGGATGGGCGAAGACCTCGTACACGCTGCCGGACTCCACGAGCTCGCCGCCGTCCAGCACCGCCACCCCGTCCGCGATGCTGCGGATGACGTCCAGCTCGTGGGTGATGATGACGATGGTGACGCCCAGCTCACGGTTGACCCGCCTGAGCAGCGCCAGCACCTCGCCGGTCGTCTCCGGGTCGAGCGCGCTCGTGGCCTCGTCGGCGAGCAGGAGGGAGGGCTCCGTCGCCAGGGCGCGGGCGATGCCCACCCGCTGCTTCTGCCCACCGGACAGTTGCTCCGGATGGTCGTGGGCGCGGTCGAGCAGCCCCACGAAGTCCAGCAGCCGTGCCACCCTGCGGTCGCGTTCGGACCGTTCGACATTCGCGACCTTGAGCGGATACGCGACGTTGCCCGCGACGGTGCGCGACTGGAAGAGGTTGAACTGCTGGAAGATCATGCCGATGTCGCGCCGCACGCCACGTCGTTCGCGTTCGGACAGGGCCGTGAGCTCGTGCGGTCCGACGTGGACCCGCCCCTCCGAGGGCGTCTCCAGCCCGTTGATCAGCCGGACCAGCGTGCTCTTGCCGGCACCGGAGTGCCCGATGACGCCGAAGACCTCGCCGCGGGAGATCTCCAGGCTCACGTCGTGCAGCGCGGTCAGCGGCGCGCCGCCCCGGCCGTTCGCCGGGAAGTGCTTGGTCACGTGCTCCAGGCGCACGTAGGCCTCGGTGGGCGAGGCCGGCTCAGTCTCGCTGGTGGTGACGGACATCGTCGCACCGGGCGGCCCGGCACCGTACGGTCCCGGGCCGCCCGTCCCCTTTCTACTTCTTGGCCGCCTGGGCCTGCGCCTCGACGGTCTTCAGCTCCTGCTGCAACGTCGCCGCCGGCAGGTTGCGGAACACCGCCGTTCCCGCGTTGGAGGCCTGGACCCCCTTCTCCACCGACGGGTCGTGGTACAACGCGGCCAGCTTCAGGTACGTCGGGTCGTCCTTGTCCTCGGCGCGGGAGACGAAGATGTTCACGTACGGGGCGGCGATCGGACTCGCCGGGTCGTCCTGGAAGATGGCGTTCGTCTTCGCCAGCTTCGCGTTCGTGGCGTAGTTGTTGTTGACGATGGCCGCGGCCGCCGACCCGTTCAGCACGGCGCGGGCGGTCTGCGACGCGTCGAGGGTTACCACGTCGACCCGGTGCGAGGTGATGTCGGAGGTGTCGGAGAACGCCGTGCCGCCGTTCTTCAGCGTCACGAGCTTGGCGGCCTGCAACACCAGCAGCCCGCGCGCCTCGTTGATCGCGTCGTTAGGGATCGCGACCTTGGCTCCGTTCGGCAGCGCGTCCGGCGTGCGGTACTTCAGCGAGTAGAGCGGCAGCGGGTAGACCGCCGTCGCACCGATGGGTTGCAGGTCGTCGTGCGCGGTGACGTTGTAGTTCGCCAGGTACTGAATGTGCTGGAACTCATTGAGGTCGAGCTGCTTCTCCTTCAACGCGGGGTTCGGCTGGCTGTAGTCGTTGAAGTTCACCAAGGTCACTGTGACGTTCAGCCGTTTCTTCGCCAGCGCCGCGAACGTCTTCCAGTACGGCTCGGACGCGTCGGCGACGCCGATGCGCACCGTCTTGCCGTCGCCGGATCCGCCGGTGACGGCGACCACGATCGCGACGACGACGATGACGGCGGCGACCACCGCCGAGACGATCCACGCGATGCGACGTCTGCCGCCGGACCGGCGTTCCGGCAGCCGGGGTTCGGCCGCCGGTTCGCTGGATGCGGACGAATCGGACACAACAACCTCCGGGGGTTCATCGATGAGGGCACCGGCCGGGGCTCGACCGGCCGGGTGAAAAGGGGAGATGCGTCGCCGTCAAGGGCGACGCCGTGCCGTTCTCATCGACAACAGAGGCTGCTCGCGACCTGCGCGTAGTCGACCACGCGCCGAATGGTCAGCAGCAACTCACGCCGGGGCGGCACCCCGGCCCGGCGGAATGTCACCGGCGGCAGCGGACCAAAAACCATGGTTTTCATGCTATTTAAATAGGTAATACCGGCGCAAGTTGGTAGCCGATCGGCCTCCGGCCGCTACTGCAGACCGGCGCGGACGGACGTGATGCGCTGCGTGTTGAAGCCCAGCCAGTGCATCCGGCCCACGTAACGGGCGTGCTCGATCTTGAGACAGCGGTCCATGATCACCGTCACGCCGCCGTCCTCGGCGATGCGCGCGCCCTCCTCGTTGATCACGCCGAACTGGCACCAGAGGGCGTTCGCGCCGATCGTCACGGCGTCTCGCGCGATGCCCGGCAGTGCGTCCGGTGCGCGGAAGACGTTCACGACGTCCACCGGCCCGGGGACGTCCAGCAGGCTCGCGTAGGACTTCTCCCCGAGGATCTCCGTCTCACGAGGATTGACGGGGATCACCCGATAGCCGTGCCGCTTGAGGTAGTAGCCGACGAAGTAGCTCGCCCGCAGCTCGTTGGCCGACAGGCCCACGATCGCGATCGACCTGGCGTTGTGGAGCGTCCGCTGGATCGTCAACGGGTCCTGGTACCGCCCGAGATCGCTCATGAGTTCGCCACCTTCTCTCCCGATGCGGCGGCGACCTGTGCGAAGCCCCGCTCCAGATCCCAGATCAGGTCCTCGACGGACTCGGTGCCGACCGACAGGCGTACCGTGCCCGGCCCCACGCCGGCCGCCCGCAGCTCCTCGTCACCCAGCTGGCGGTGCGTGGTGCTGGCGGGGTGAATGACCAGGCTCTTCGCGTCGCCGACGTTCGCCAGGTGGGACCAGAGCGTCAGGCCGCCGATGAGGCGCTGCCCGCCCGTCCGGCCACCGGAACAGTCGAACGAGAACACCGCGCCGGCGCCGCGCGGCAGGTACTTCTCCACGAGCGGCCGGTACCTGCTCGCCGGCAGGCCCGGGTAGGTCACGTTCGAGGCCAGCTCGTGCGCCTCGAGGAACTCCGCGACCGCCCGGGCGTTCTCGACGTGGCGCTCCATCCGCAGCGACAGTGTCTCCAGTCCCTGCAGGAACAGGAAGGCGTTGAGCGGCGCGAGCGCCCCGCCGAGGTCACGCAGGGTCTCGGCCCGCAGTTTCATCAGATAGCCGTACGTCCCGAAAGTCTCGTGGAACCGCAGGCCGTGGTAGGCGGGCGACGGATCCGCGACCACGGGAAACCGCCCGTTGGACCAGTCGAACGTCCCGGCCTCCACGACGACGCCGCCGATGCTCGTGCCGTGGCCGCCGATGAACTTGGTCGCGGAGTGGATCACGATGTCGGCGCCCCACTCGATCGGGCGGCACAGGTACGGCGTCGCGAACGTGTTGTCGACGATCAGCGGCAGTTCGTGCTCGTGCGCGATGGCCGCGACGGCCTCGAGGTCCAGTACGTTCCCGGCCGGGTTGCCGATCGTCTCGGCGAAGAACGCCTTCGTGTTCGCGCGCACCGCGGCTCGCCAGGCGTCCGGATCATCGGGATCGACCCAGGTCAGCTCCACGCTCATCTTGCGCAGCAGGTGCTTGAGCTGGTTCACCGTCCCGCCGTAGAGCGCCGAGGACGAAACGACGTGGTCGCCCGGCTGCAGCAACGTGAACAGCGCGGCCGCCTGCGCCGCGATCCCGCTGGCGAACGCCACCGCGCCACAGCCGCCCTCGAGGTTCGCCACGCGCTCCTCGAACACCGCGACGGTCGGGTTCATGATGCGCGAGTAGGTGTTGCCGTACTCCTGCAGGTTGAAGTACGCCGCCGCGGACTCGGGGTCCTCGAACACGTAGCTGGTGGTCTGGAAGATCGGCACCGCGCGTGCGCCGGTGTTCGGGTCGGGCCGTTGCCCGGCGTGCAGCTGCCGGGTCTCGAAGCCGAACGCGCGGGCCTCTTCGGTACGGGAGGGGGTGTCGGTCACTCGGTCATCTTCCTCGACGTCATCTCGTTCAGGAACCGGCGGATGATGGGCGTCTGCCGCGCCTCCTCGAGCAGGAAACAGTCATGGCCGTACGGCGCGTCGATCACGTGGAGCTCCACCGGCCGGCCGATGGCGCGCAGCGCCTCCGCGATCTGCTCCGACGCGGCGGGCGGATACAGCCAGTCGGAGCTGAACGCGATCAGCAGCGTCCGTGCCGAGACGCCGTCGAGCGCCCGCACGAGCGACCCGCCCCCGTACTGCCGAGCGAGGTCGAAGTACGTCAGCGCGCGGGAGGTGTACAGGTAGGTGTTGGCGTCGAAGCGCTTGACGAACGACTCGGCCTGGTGGCGCAGGTAGCTCTCGACCTCGAACTCCGGCTCGGTGATCGTGTAGCGGACGTCGTCGGCGAACTGCAGCCGCCGGCCGAACTTCTCGCTCAGCCCCGGCGCGGACAGATACGTGATGTGGCCCACCATCCGGGCCACGCCCATGCCGGCGTCGGGCGCGCGACCCGTGCCGTGGTAGTGGCCGCCCTGCCAGGCCGGGTCGCGCATGATCGCGTCGCGGGCGATGGCGTTCCAGGCCACACCCTGCGGGTGGAGGGCATGCGTGCTGGCGATCGGGATGACGGCGTCGACCTGGCCGGGGTACCGGATCGCCCACTCGAGCGCCTGCATCCCGCCGAGCGAACCCCCGGCCACCGCCGCGAGCCGCTCGATGCCGAGCGCGTCCAGGAACGCGCGCTCGGTCCGCACCATGTCCGCGACCGTGATCACGGGAAAGTCCGAGCCGTACGGCCTGCCGGTCGCCGGGTCGATCGACGACGGTCCCGTCGTGCCGCGGCAGCCGCCGAGCAGGTTCGTGGAGACGACGAAGAATCGGTCGGTGTCGAACGCCTTGCCCGGACCGATCATCCCGTCCCACCAGCCGAGACCCTGGCCGGCCGTCCCGTCGCGGTCCTCGGCCCCGAACCCGTCGCGCGTGCTCTCCGTGAGCTGTGCCTTGGCGAGGCCCGCCGCGTGGGCGTCGCCGCTCAGCGCGTGGCACACCAGGATGACGTTGTCGCGCCGGGGTGAGAGGACGCCGTACGTCTCGTACGCCACGCGAACCGGGTACAGCTCTCGACCGCAGTCGAGCCGTACCGGCTCCGGCAGGTCGAGATGCCGCGTTTCGACCGTACCGACCGAGCCTGCCGCGAACGTGGTGACCGGCTCTGTCATGGGGCCTATGGTGCCCGCCGTTGCCGGTGTATTGTCAAGCATTCCGGTAGGAATACTGAGAGCAAGAGGGGCGTCACAGGACATGACCACGGTCGTCAACGGAGTCAACGTGCAGGCACTGCTCGAAGCGCGCGAGGCGCTGAAGAGCGCGCCCGAGGCCGCGCAGTTCACCTGGAGGGCGAACTCCAAGTGGCAGAAGGGCGTCCACAGTACGACGACGATCCAGGGCTTCTTCGGTCTCGGGCAGGAACAGAACCACAAGACCGAGGCGGTCTTCGACGCGGACCACCCGGAGGTCTTCGCGGCGGAGGACAACGGCATCACGCCGATCGAATACCTCCTCGTCGGCCTGGCGAGCTGCCTGACGGCGGGCGTGGCGTCCGTCGCGCAGAATCGCGGCATCCAGCTGCGCTCGGTCGAGGCGACGGTCGAAGGCGCACACGACATCCGCGGCATCCTCGGCGTCGACAGCGACGTCCGTAACGGCTTCAACGACGTCAAGGTGACGTTCACCATCGACGCGGACGCGTCACAGCAGGACATCGAGGCGCTGGTGGCCCAGTCCCAGAAGCGCTCCGCCGTCTTCGACGCTCTGACGAACCCGACGAACGTCACCGTCGAAGTCGCCTGAGGGGTCACGTCATCGAGCGCGTCACGACCGTCGTCATCGGCGCGGGGCACGCGGGCCTCGCCGTGAGCCACTTCCTCAGCGACCGGTCGATCGACCATGTCGTGCTGGAACGCGGCGAGGTCGCGAACTCCTGGCGGCGGGAGCGCTGGGACTCGCTGCGCCTGCTCACTCCCAACTGGCAGAGCCGCCTGCCGGGCCACCGCTACGAGGGCCCAGACCCCGACGGCTACATGACCATGGGGGAGGTCATCGAGTTCATCGAGCGCTTCGCCAAGATTTCGAACGCTCCCGTCCGGACCGGCGCGAACGTCACGTCGGTCCGGTGCGCCGGCGACGGATACCACGTGACGACCAGCCGCGGCGAGATCCGCTGCCGGACGGTGGTCATCGCGAGCGGCGCCTGCAACCGGCCGTCGGTGCCGCCGTTCAGCGACGCGGTTCCGGCATCCGTCGTGCAGCTCACGCCGTTCGACTACCGCGGCCCCGCGGATCTCCCCGACGGCGGCGTTCTCGTCGTGGGAGCGTCGGCGACCGGCGTACAGCTGGCGGCCGAGCTGAGGCGGTCGGGCCGGCCGGTGACCCTCTCCGTGGGGGAACAGGTGCGGTTGCCGCGCACGTACCGCGGACGTGATGTGCTGTGGTGGATGGACGCCTCGGGCCGGTGGAACCAGCGGTACGACGAGGTCGACGACCTCACGCGGGCCAGGCGGCTGCCCTCGCCGCAACTCGTCGGGACCCCCGAGCGGACGACGCTCGACCTCAACGCGCTCACCTCGATGGGTGTCGAACCGGTCGGCCGCTGGGCGGCGGTACGCGACGGGCGCGCGCTGTTCTCCGGCGGGCTGCGTAACGTGTTCTCGCTCGCGGACCTCAAGATGAACCGCCTGCTGGACACGTTCGACGAGTGGGCGTGGACGAACGGGCGTGAGGCCGAGGTCGCTCCGCCCGAACGCTTCGAGCCGACGCGCGTGCCCGAGTCGCCGCGGCTGCAGGTCGACCTGCGCAGCGGCGAGATGGCCACGATCGTGTGGGCGACGGGTTTCCGGCCCGACTATGAATGGCTCGACGTGCCGGTGGTCGATGAGAAGGGCGGCCTGCGCCACGAGGGCGGGGTCGTCGACATCCCGGGACTGTACGCGGTGGGCCTGCCCGTGCTGCGACGGCGCAAGTCCACCTTCATCTACGGCATCGAGGATGACGCGCGCGAGGTGGTCGACCACCTCGCGCGCCACCTGACCGGCCGACAATGACTCATCGGACTCATGTGTCCACGCACGCTCATGCCCGGCGGCACATCACATCAGCGGTGAAGGGGGTGCGTATCGTTTATCTGACCGCGTAAGACGGTGTCGTATGGGGGAGCGCGGGTGCTGCCGGGCCGGGATCCGCCCGTTCGGGCCGAAACAGTCCACGAGAGTCAACAGACGCGTGTCACGCGCCTGGTCTTCTCCGATGGGCGTTCTGTTGTGGTGAAGGAGCCGTTGGGGCCGGATGCTCAGCGGCGGTTGTCGCATGAGCTGGCGGTTCTTGAGCGGTTGCGGGGTGTGGTGGGGGTTCCGCGGCTGGTGGAGGAGCCGCGGTGTGCTGGGGCGATGGTGATGGCGGATGTGGGTGGGGTGTGTCTGGCGGATTCGCCCAAGCCCTGGGTGGTCGGTGATGTGGTGGGTTTGGGGTTGGGGTTGGCGCGGGTGGTGGCGGGGGTGCATCGGCGGGGTGTGGTGCATCGGGATATTTCGCCGGCGAACGTTCTTGTCGGTGGTGGTGGGCCGTGGTTGGTGGATTTCGGGTTGGCGTCGTCGTTTGTGGAGGTTCGTCCGGAGTTCACGCATCACAGCGAGATCGTGGGGACGTTGGAGTATCTGGCGCCGGAGCAGACGGGGCGTACGGGGCGGCCGGTGGATCAGCGTGCTGATCTGTATGCGTTGGGTGCGACGTTGTATGAGCTGGTGACGGGTGGGCCGCCGTTCGGTTCGGGTGATCCGTTGCGGTTGACTCATGATCATTTGGCTCGGGTGCCGGTGCCGCCGGATCGGGTGAATCGGGCGGTGCCGGGGGTGTTGTCGGCGATCATCATGCATCTGTTGGAGAAGGAGCCGGACAACCGGTATCAGACGGCCGAGGGTGTGGTTTATGACCTGGAGCGGTTGCGGGCGGCGGGTGCGGTGGCGGGGCTGCGGGTGGGGGAGCGGGATTTTCCGTTGCGGTTGTTGCCGCCGTCGCGGTTGGTGGGGCGGGATGGTGAGGTCGCGGCGTTGGAGGCGGCGTTTGAGGAGTCGTTGGCGGGCCGGTGTCGTGGGGTGTTGGTCGCGGGGGTGCCGGGGGTGGGGAAGACGGCGTTGGTGGATGAGTTGCGGCCGGTGGTGACGGGGCGGGACGGCTGGTTCGTGGCGGGCAAGTTCGATCAGTATCGGCGGGATCTGGAGTTCGACGCGGTGCGGCAGGCGTTCCGGGCGCTGGGGCGGTTGTTGCTGGCCGAGCCGGAGGATGAGCTGGCCGAGGTTCGGCGGAGGATCCTGCGGGAGGTCGGGTCGAATGCGGGTTTGTTGATCACGGTGGTGCCGGAGTTCGCGGCGTTGCTGGGGGTGCGGCCGGATCCGGGGGATCCGTTGACGACGCAGGTGCGGGCGCAGCGGATGGCGGTGGATGTGTTGCGGGTGGTGGCGTCGCGGAAGCGGCCGGTGGTGGTGTTCATCGATGACCTGCAGTGGGCGGGGCGGACGCCGGTGGGGTTCGTGGAGATGATGCTGAGCGAGGACTCCACCGACGGTCTGCTGCTGGTGGGGGCGTATCGGGAGGGGGGTGTGGAGGCGACCCATCCGCTGGCGGCGCCGTTGTCGCGGTGGCGGGAACGGCCGCAGGTGCGGCATCTGCGGCTGGCCAACCTGCCGGTGTCCGCCACGATCGACATGGTCGCGGAGATGCTACATGTCGAGCCGCCCAGAGCGGCGGGCCTGGCGGAGGCGATCGGTCCGTACACGTCCGGCAATCCGTACGAGACCGTTGAGCTGCTCAACACGCTGCGCAGTGGCGGCCTGTTGGCGGCGACGGCCACCGGATGGCGGTGGGACGCGCCGGCCGTGGACACTCACCTGGGCCGATGCGATGTCGCCGGCCTGTCGGCGGCGCGGTTCGAAACCATGTCGGCGCCGTCGCGGCAGGTGGTGGAGGCGATGGCATGCCTGGGTGGACGCGTCGAGACGCATTTGCTGCGGGTGGCCGTCGATGAGCCGGCGGAGGTGGTGGAAGAGGCGCTGGCGCCGGCTTTGGAGGGTGGTCTGCTGGTGATCGAGCCTGGGGTGCGTCCGGCGGTGCGGTTTCGTCATGACCGGATCCGGGAGGTGATCCTGGGCGGGCTGGATCCCGCACGGCGGCGCTCTTTGCGGCTGGCGTTGGCGCGGCGGCTCGCCGCGGTGCCGGAGTGGTTCGCGGTGGCGGCGGAGCAGTACCTGCCGGTGGTGGAGGCGGTCGATGATCCCGCGGAGCGGCGCCGGGTGGTGGAGTTGCTGCGGCGGGCCGCCGACCAGGCGGTCCTGATCGGTGACTACGCGCTGGTCAACGCGCTGCTGACGGCGGCGCTGCGGCTGGTCGATCCGAGCGAGACCGCCACGCTGGCCCAGGTGCACACCGGCCGCCACGCCGCCCTGTACGGCCTCGGGCGCCTGGACGAGGCGGACGAGGAGTACCGCGTGATCGTCCGACTGTGCGACAGCGCCACAGAGCGGGCGGAGGCGACGTGTGTGCAGGTGAGAAGCCTGACCAACCGGAACCGCATCGCGGAGGCGATCACTCTGGGCATCGAGTCGCTGCGCGAGTGCGGCATCCCCGTCCCGGCGGCGGACCGCCTCCCCGCCGAACTCGACCACCAGTTCCACTATCTGTACCGGTGGCTGGATCACACCGAAACGGCCGACGACGTGGCTCGGCCGGACATCACCGATCCCACTCTGCTCGCCGCGGCCGATCTGCTGACCGCGATCATGCCGGCGACCTACTTCGCCGCCGACTCCGCCACCTTGTCGTGGCTGAGCATGGAGGCGTTGCGGATCTGGATCGAACACGGCCCGGCCCGCGCCCTGCTCGCCCCGGCGAGTCACGCCGCCCTGTACCCCGTGTTGCTGCGTGACGACTACGCCGCCGGGTACCAGGCGATTCGGCGGATCCTGACGCTGGGCGAGGCGCGCGGCCACGAGCCCGACACTTCGCGGGCGCGGTTCGTGTTCGCCGTCATCGGCAGTTGGTTCGAGCCGATCGAGAACACCGTCCGAGCGGCCCGGCAGGCCCGCGAGGGGCTGATCGCGGGAGGCGACCTGACCCACGCCGGCTACACCTACTACCCGGCCGTGGGAGGCCTGCTGGACAGCGCGCCCTCGCTGGAGGACTGCGTCACCGAGACGAACGAGGGGCTGGCCTTCGCGTGGCGTACCGGCAACGAACAGACCGGCCAGTTGCTCGACAGCTACCGGTGGCTGCTCGGGGTGCTGCGCAACGAAGGCGCCGGTGCGGCCGGTGAGCCGGCGCCCGACGGATACGCCGGCAACCGGATGGCGCTTCTCTACGCTCACGTCAACCACGCGATCGCGGCCGCCGTCTTCGGTGACCTGGCCGGCCTGGCCCGGCACACCGCCGCGGCGATGCCGCTGCTGCCGATCGCGCCGGGCATCTACCCGGCCGACCTGACGCGCCTGTTGCGTGGACTGGCCCTTGCCTGGCAGGCCCGCGGCACCCACGGCGGCGAACGTGACCGGCTGCTGTCCGAACTGGAGGAGGTGACGCGGTGGCTGGCCGCCCGCACCGCGGACGCACCGGCGAACCTCCGGCACCTGATGCGGTTCGTCGAGGCCGAGCGCGCCTGGGCGATCGGCGACTTCCGCGTCGCGGCCATCGCCTTCGACGCCGCCCGGCGCGAGGTCGCCAAGCGCCGGCGCCCCTGGCACCAGGCGCTGATCGCCGAACGCGCGGCCCGCTTCCACCTCGCCCACGGCGTCGAACACGTCGGCTATGACCTTCTCCTCGAAGCGCGCCGCGAGTACCTCGCGTGGGGCGCCACCGCGAAGGTCGCCCAGCTCGACTGGGCGTACCCGCGTCTGCGGCCACAAGGCGAGACGACCGCCGAGCGGTACGGCGAGGTGCCCGGGGATGACGTCCGTCAGCGGGCCGCCGTTCCGACCGGGACCCTCGACCTGCTCGGCATCCTGTCCGCGTCGCAGGCCCTGAGCTCGGAGACCGGCGTCGAACGGCTGCACGCCCGCGTGGTCCGGGTGCTCAGCGCGATGACCGGCGCCACCGGCGTGCACCTGCCGCTGTGGAGCGAGGACCGGCACGGCTGGTCCCTGCCGGCCCCGGGCGGCGGCACCACCATGCTCAGCGGAAAGGGCAACGAACGAGCGGTCCCGATGTCGGTGCTGCGGTACGCGCGGCGCACCGGTGAGCCGCTGGTGGTGGGTGACGCCACCCGCGACGACCGCTTCGCCCGCGATCCCTACTTCTCCGACGTGACCTTCTGCTCGCTGCTGGCCGTGCCGATCCTCAGCCGCGGCACGTTGCGGGCGGTGCTGTTGCTGGAGAACCGCCTCATCCGTGGAGCGTTCACGGCCGAACGGCTCGACGCCGTCAGGCTCATCGCGGGTCAGCTCGCGGTGTCGCTGGACAACGCCCATCTGTACGCCGAGTTCCGCCGGATCGCCGATGAGCAGGCGGCGCTGCGGCGGGTGGCGACGCTGGTCGCCCGTGGTGTGGCGCCGGAGTCGATGTTCACGGCGGTGGCCGAAGAGGTCACCACGCTCCTCGGCGCCGACGACACGGCGGTCGTGCGGTTCGAACCGGACGGGGAGACGACGGTGATGGGAGGCACCGTGCTCCCGCTCTCCCGACCGGGTTCGCGCGGCAGGCTTCCCCCGGACTCGGCCCTGGCCGCCGTCCAGGCGACGGGTCGTGTGGCCCGCCGCGACCTGGACGACTCGCGGCGGGCGAACCTCCCCGACACCGCGTTGCCGGGATCCGGCTCCGAGGTCGCCGGTCCGATCGTGGTGGAGGGCCGGGTCTGGGGCGCGATCGGCGTCGGGTCGGGCCGCGAACCGCTGCCCCCGGACACCGAGCAACGACTGGCCGACTTCACCGAACTCGTCGCGACCGCCATCGCCAACGCCGCCAGCCGCAACGAGCTCACCAACTCCCGCATGCGGATCGTCGCCGCCGCCGACCAGGCACGCCGCCGGATCGAACGCGACCTGCACGACGGCGCCCAGCAACGCCTGGTCTCCCTGACCCTGCGCATACGCGCCGCACAGGCGGCGGCACCCCCACACCTCACCGAACTCCTCACCGAACTCGACGACCTCGCCGCCGAGGCCACCGACGCGCTGGACCAGCTCCGCGAGATCTCCCGCGGCATCCACCCCGCCATCCTGGCCAAAGGCGACCTCGCCGCGGCCCTGCGCACCCTCGCCCGCCGCTCACCCATCCCCGTCCAGCTCACCGTCCGCACCAAAGGACGCCTCCCCGAACACGTCGACGTCAGCGTCTACTACCTCGTCGCCGAAGCACTGACCAACGCCGCCAAACACGCCCACGCCTCCCTCATCACCGTCACCATCGAAACCGACACCACCGGCACCGTCCTGCACGTCACCGTCCGCGACGACGGCGTCGGCGGCGCCGACTTCTCCCGCGGCACCGGCCTGCTCGGCCTCAAAGACCGCGTCGAAGCCCTCGGCGGCCGCATCCGACTCGACAGCCCCCGCGGCACCGGGACGAACCTACGCGCGGAACTCCCGCTCACCACCACGAACGACGCCAAAGGGGAGCCGACGCCTCCCGGCCGCGACCTGCCCACCGCGTCCCCCTCAGGGTGAAACCGCAGGTGAGGTGCTCTGGTTCGAGATCATCGGCGGGGAGACGCAGGCGGCCTGGCCAAAGCCGTGCGAGGGATCTTCGCGCTGTCCGGGCGCGGGCCGAAGAAACGGGTGGCGGTCCAGGTCGTCACCAGAGGGCGTTCGCCATCGCCACCAGCGCGGACACGATGATGATGACCAGGGCGAGCGTACGGAACCGCGCCGTCGATAGGCGCGGAGCGATCCACAGCCCCACCCGGTTGCCGGCGAGCGCCGCCACCGCCCATACGGGGAGGGCGGTGGTCAGGATCGAGACGGCCAACGTATGCCGGAGAGCGAGGATGACCAGCGCGAGGCTGTTCGAGGCGGCGAAGTAGCCGGCGAGGTCGGCGATGAATGTCAGCGGCATCGCGCCGTCGCCGGCGAGTAGTAGTGCGGGCGGGAGTCCGTTCAGCGAGGTCGTGGTGCCGAGCAGGCCCCCGAGAAAGCCGGCGGTGAGCGGGGCCGCGGTGGCCGGCGGCGGCTGTCGTGGCCGTAGGTTCAGCGCAAGCGCGACGCCGGCGGCCAGAGAACACGCTCCGGCGACCAGTGTGATCAGGCGTACCGAGATGACCGACAGCGCTTGAACGCCGAGCAGCGCTCCAGGCACGCTGCCGATCACCAGCAGCAGAATTCGGCGAGACGCCATGTGCGCCCGCAACTGGAAGACGACGACGATTCGTGTGAGGAGGGCCGTCGAGAGGTTGGTCGTGACGACCTCACCGGGAGTCAGCCCGAGCAGCAACAGAGCGGGCGTGCCGACGAGCGATGTTCCGAAGCCGGTCGCGCCGCCGACGAGGGCGGCGAGCGCGATGACGAGACTGCCGGCGGCGAGCTTCAGGAACGCCATGTCGCCTCGCAGCCGTCGTGCCCCGCCCGGGCGGGGCACGACGGCTGCGGCAGGCCGGAGCGGCGATCGGTGATCGGCACGCTCAGGCCCCTTCGGCGGCGGTGCGTGGAGTCGTGGTCACCTTCTTCCGGCGTTCGCCGGCGGTGGCCTCTTCGTCCGCCGCGACCAGGTCGAGCGTCTCGCGTACCGATTCGATGCCGTCGACCGCGGGTGTCACGAGGCTTACCGCCGCGAACGCGAGGAGGTTCGCGGCCAGGCCGATGAGTCCGGTGTTGATCCCCCACAGAGTGTCGTGGCCGGTGAGCTGGAGATATCCGGTCACCGCCCAGCCTGTGAGCAGGCCGGTCAGCACGCCCTGTTTGGTCGCCCGCCGCCAGAAGATGCCGCCGACGACGACGGCGGGGAACAGCTGCGCGATGAAGGCGTACGCGAGCAGCAGCACGTTGACGATGAGCGCGGGCGCCCACAGCGTGATGATCAGCGCGGTGAAGGTGAGCGGGAAGACGAGCGCCCGGGTGAGCCAGAATACGGTCCGGTCGGCCGTCTGCGGCCGCAGTTGTTGCACGACGTTCTTGGCGAGCAGGCTGGCCGAGGTCATCACGATCGGCCCGCCGGGGACGATCGCGGCCAACATCGCGGCCACCACGATCAGCACGAGCGCCCAGCCGGGGAAGATCTCTTTCGCCATCGTCATCACGACGTTGTTGCCGGGGTGCCCGCTGCCGAGCGCCATGACGGCGGCGAACCCGACGATCAGGACGGCGACCTTCACGAGCTGGTAGAACGGCATGAACACGGCTTGTCGCTTCAGCGACCGCGGGCTCTTGGCGGTGAAGGCGGCGCCGAACCACTGTGGCCACATCCACTGGCCGAGTCCGGTGAGCAGAACGGTGGACCACAGCCACGTCGGACCGAGGTCCTTCGCCACCTTGCCGAGCTCGAAATACTGAGGAGTCCGCGTGTTGAAGGCGTTGAACATCTTTCCGAAGCCGCCGAAGTAGTGCACGGGCACCGCGATGAAAATGGCCGCGATGGCCACGAACATCAGGAGGTCCTTGGCGACCGACTGCATCGCGTTACCCCGGATGCCGCCGATGAACACCGCGATCGCCAGCACGGCGAAGCCGATGAGATTGCCGACCACCGGGGAGACGTTGCCGCCGAGCACGTGAAAGATCGCGGCAAGGCCCTCGATGTTGAGGTCGATGTAGGCGATCATTATCAACGCGCTGGCGAACGCGGTGAAGATCCCCAGTCCTCTGCTGCGATAGCGGTGTGCGATGAAGTCGGCCTGGGTGACGTGGCCGTACCGTTTGCCGAGCGCCCAGATGCACGGCAGGACGAGGAAGGCGACCGCGTACGAGACGTCGTTCTGCGCGACGTTGTAGAAACCGGCGGCACCTTTCGTGTAGGAGTATCCGGCCAGCCCCTGGAAGGTGAACGCGGTGTAGATCTCGCTGCCCAGCAGGAACCACAGGAGTACCGACCCCATCCCGCGGTGGTGGACAAGCCACCCTTCGAGGTCGTTGTTGTGGGTGCGCCCGAGCATCGCGCCGACGATGAGGATGGCGAAGGTCAGCAGCAGGCTGAGGGCGAGGATGACCGAGCTGCTCATCTGTTGGGACCCTTCTCTCGCCGCCGGGCGAGTTTCCGCATGGCGCGTTGGTCGTAGAAGTAGAGAGCGGCGATCAACCCCGGCACCACAAAGGGCAGCAGGACGAACCAGAACAGCATTGGCGGCATGCCTGCGATGGTGGAACTGGCGTCGTTGAAGAACCACACGGGCGCGCCGACATAGAGGATGAGGATGAGGGACACGAGGAACGCCCATGCCCAGACGATCAGCCTTGCCATGTAACCACCTTGTTTCGTGGACCGAGGTCTGACCACTGGCCCTGCACTGTAGGAAGTGATCCAGGACACGTCAAGGGTTGGATCTGCCCGTTGACCGACCGACGGACCGCTGCCTAGCATGAGCAATGAGTGGTCAGACCTCAATCCACTCTCATGTCGATATGGCAGCTGGTTCGCCCGGCGAGACCAACTTGCCCACAGCACTTCACGCAGGTACGGGGCCACGCCCGGAAAGAGCACGGCGCGCCGGCGACCGCGGCCGGGCGCGCACCGCCCTCAACTGATGCCCCCACGCCGCCACAACGGGAGGTTCAGTGACTTCCTCCACCACCGAACTCACCACCACCACCTCAGCCGCGACGCTGTATGAGGACCTTGCGGAGATCTCCAGCGCGCTCTACAAAAAAGCCCTCACCGATCTGCCGCCGGACGTCCGCGGCGCGGTCTCGGCCGCCCAGAACCGGGAGAGCGGACTGGCGCGGCGGCGACTCGACGTCATGGTCAACGCGATCGGCACCTCCGACCGGACGGGCATCATCGTCTGTCAGGACACCGGGATCTGCGTGTTCTTCGTCCGCATCGGAACCGAGTTCGCGGTGAACGGCGCACGCCTGATCGCCGCGCTACGCGACGGGATCGCGCGGGCCACCGTCCGCTACTCGCTACGGTCGAGCATCGTGCACCCGCTCACCCGGGAGAACGACCAGAGCAACACCGGCCGGGGCGTGCCGGTGGTGCACGTCGACTTCGTCGACGGCGCGGACGACCTTGACATCCTGCTCCTCCCCAAGGGGTCGGGATCGGAGAACATGTCCTTTCTCAAGATGCTCACGCCGGCCGATGGGCAGGCGGGCATCAAGAAGTTCGTGCTCGACAGTGTCGTCGCCGCCGGCCCGAAGCCCTGCCCGCCGACCGTTGTCGGGGTCGGCCTCGGCGGAACCGCCGACGAGTGTGCGGCACTCGCCAAGCGCGCCACGCTGCGTCCGATCGGCGAGCCGCATCCCGAGCCGGAGATCGCCGAGCTGGAAGCCGGGCTACTGGAAGCGATCAACCAACTCGGCGTCGGTCCGCAGGGGCTCGGCGGCGCGACGACATCGTTCGCCGTCCACGCGGAGTACGCCTACACGCACATCTCGATGAACCCGGTCGCGGTCAACATCCAGTGCTGGCGCGGCGAACGAGCCCGGGCCACGATCCACGCGGACGGGAGGGTCGAATATGGCTACTGACACCGGCCCGAAGCGGCTTGGCACCCCGCTCGACTCCGAGACGGTCGCGTCCTTGCGTGTCGGCGACGAGCTGTTCATCGACGGGGTCATCTGGGGTGTCCGCGACGCCACGCTGATCCGGTTCTTCGACGAGGGCCGGCGAGTCCCCGCGGACCTGCGCGGCGGCATCTTCCTGCACACCGCGCCGAGCGTACGGCGCCGGCCGGACTCCGGCTACGATCCGGTCTCCGTCGGCACCACGACGTCCATGCGGATGGATCGCTTCACCCGCTCCTGCCTTGCCGAGCTCGGCATCGCCGCGATCGTCGGCAAGGGCGGCCTGAGCGATGAGTCCTCGGCCGCGTTTCGCGAGCACAACGGCGTCTACCTCTCGATCGTCGGTGGTGCGGCGAGCGTTCAGACGGAGCAGATCGAGCAGATCGAGGACGTGTTCTGGCCCGACCTGATGCCCGAGTGTCTGTGGAGGTTCCGCGTGCGCGACTTCGGGCCGCTGTTCGTGACGATGGACTCGACGGGCGCGTCCTCCTACCGAACGGTCGGCGAGCAGGCCGAGGCCCGGCTCGCCGCCGCCTACCGGGCGCTCGGGATCGAGGTGAGTGATGAGTGAGCCGCTGCGGGTGCGGGTCGCCCGCAGCGACCCGGCGGCGCGTACGGACTTCGAGGTCGCCTGGACGCCCCCGATGACCGTCCTGGACGTGCTGCTCGCCATTCAGCGGGACCACGATCCGTCCCTGGGATTCCGCTTCTCCTGCCGGGTCGCGATGTGCGGCACCTGCACGTTGCGCGTGAACGGCTCCAGCGTCCTCGCCTGCCAGACGAAGGTGGAGCCCGGCCGGCTGCGGATCGATCCCATGGCCGGCTTCCCCATCGTCCGCGACCTGATCGTGGACGTCGGCGCGTTCTGGCGGGAGTGGGCGGCGGTCACTCCCTACCTCGTACCGCGGGACGGTCTGGACGAGCCGGCCGTGATCCCGCCGGACACGCCGGAGCGGCGGCGCATCGACCCCTCCCTCGACTGCATCACCTGCGGGGCCTGCTTCTCGAGCTGCGCGATCGCCGACGACCGGCGCGACTTCATCGGCCCCGCCGCGCTCAACCGGGCGATGGTCTTGATCGCCGACAGCCGGGACGCGGGGGGAGAGGAGCGGCTCGACGTCGTCACGCGGGCCCAAGGGGTCGATCGATGCCACTACGTCTACGGCTGCACTCATGCCTGCCCCAAGGGATTGGACCCCGCCGGGGCGATCCGGGCACTGCGGCGATGGAGGACCCATGGGCTTCCCGACTGAGCCGGACGTCATCGACACCGACGTCGCCGTCATCGGCAGCGGAGGAGCCGGCCTGATGTGCGTACTGCACGTGCACGCGGCCGACCCGCGGCTGTCCGTGGCGCTCGTGAGCAAGGGGGCGGTCGGCCGGTCCGGCTGCACGCGCATGGTGCAGGGCGGTTACAACGCGGTCCTCGATCCGTCGGATTCGATCGACGCGCATTTCCGAGACACCCTCGACGGTGGTAAGTACCTCAACGATCAGGAACTCGCCTGGACTCTCGTCAACGACGCCCCCCGTGTGATCAACGAGCTCGAGACGCGGGTCGGCTGCTTCTTCGACCGCGGGCCGGACGGGCGGATCAACCAGAAGGCGTTCGCGGGTCAGAGCTTCGACCGCACGGTTCACCGCGGTGATCTGACCGGCATCGAGATCATGGGCCGATTGCGGGATCAGATGTTCCGTGTCGGCCCACGCGAGTTGGAGGACGTCCGCGCTCTCGACCTCGTCCGGGACAAGGACGGAGAGCTCGCCGGGCTCACCGCGCTGGACTGGCGCACCGGCCGCGCCATGCTGATACGGGCGCGCGTCATCGTGGTGGCCACCGGTGGCGCTGCGACGATGTGGAAGATCGCCGCACCGGCGCGGGAGAAGACGGGCGACGGGGTGGCCATGTGCTACCGCGCCGGCCTGCCGCTGCGCGACATGGAGATGCTGCAGTTCCACCCCACCGGCCTGCTCGCCGGGGCCTCACGGCTGACCGGCGCCGTACTGGAAGAGGGACTACGTGGCGCGGGCGCCCGGCTGCTCAACGCCGACGGCGAGCGCTACATGTCCCGGTACGACGCCAGGCGCATGGAGCGCAGCACCCGAGACGTCGTCGCGCGGGCGAGCTACACCGAGATCATGAGCGGGCGCGGCACTCGTTTGGGGGGCGTCCACATCGACATCTCCCACCTTGGGGCGGAAGAGGTCGAGCGCAGGTTCCCCGGCATGGTCGCGCGTACCCGCCAAGTGGGGCAGGACCTCGCCACCGGGCCGGTCGAGGTGTCGCCCACCGCTCATTTCCACATGGGCGGTGTGATCATCGATCGCGACTGCCGTACGGAGATGGCGGGCCTGCTGGTCGCGGGCGAGGACGCCGGCGGCACGCACGGCGCCAATCGGCTCGGCGGGAACGGCGTGGCCGAATCGACCGTCTACGGGGCACGTGCCGGCGATCAGGTGGCCCGCGAGGCGGCCGGTCGCCCGCTGCGAGACCCCGATCCCGAGGAGGTGGCCGCGTCGATCCACCAGGCGTACGCGCCGCTGCGCCGTGAATCGGGGCCGTTGCCGTTTCCGCTGACCACCGAGTTGAAGGAGCTGATGTGGGCGCGCTGCGGCGTGGTCCGCGACCGTGACGGTCTCCTCGCCGCGCGCACCGCGCTGGACCGGCTGTCCGAGCAGGTGGCGGCCGTGCGCGCGCCGGGGCCCGCGGCCGCGAACTACACGTGGCAGGAGGCGCTGGACCTGGTGAACCAGGTCACCGTGGCTCAGTTGGTCGTCGAGTCGGCGCTCGCCCGCGAGGAGTCGCGCGGCGCTCACTACCGCTCCGACTTCCCCGAACGTCGCGACGACGCCTGGCTCCGCTATGTGATCGTCCGTCGCGTCTCGGACGGCCGCCCGGACCTGTCCACCCGGCCGGTCGAGGCGACCCGGCTGGTCCCCGAGCCAGAGGAGACCGCACCGTGACCTGTGCACAGGGAGTGTTCCTGGCCGGCCTCGCGCTCATCCTGCTCGCCGTCGGAGCGTTCGGCGCGGTGATGCTGCGGGCGGCCGCACGCAGCGATGGTGGCGCCTACCCGACCCGCTCGCTCTTCTGGCGGCTGGTGCGCTCGCCGGCCGAGCGCACCGAGTACCACCGCTGGGCCTTCTACCTGCACCGGCTCACCGGCGTCCTGGTGTTCGGCTTCCTCGCGCTGCACCTCTCCGACATCGCCCTGTACGGGTTCGGCCCGTCCGCCTACGCGAACGTCCACCGCCTGTACGGGACGGCGGTGCTGCGCGTCTTCGAATGCGGGCTGCTCTTCGCGATCCTCTTCCACACGTTGAACGGTCTGCGGCTGATCCTCGTCGACCTGGCCGATCTCGGAGTCCTCGGCGCACGGCGGCTGCTGGAGGCGGTCGCGTTGCTCACCGCCGCGCTGGGAATCGCCGGCAGCGCCGTCATCCTGGGTCCGGTGATCTCATGAACGTGCTTCCTCGCTCTGGTCGCGGGCCGGACACCGCCCACCGCGCCGTTTCCGGCCGGCTCGTGGCGTACCTGCTCATCCGGGTCACCGGCGTGCTGCTGGCGGTGCTCGTACTCGGCCATTTCACGGTGACGCACATAACGACCGACGTGGCGCGGACCGGACCGGCCTTCGTCGGGCGCCGCTGGCACTCGGCGCTCTGGGTCACGTGGGACTGGCTGATGCTGGCCGCGGTGCTGGCGCATGCCGGGTGCGGCCTGTGGGTGGTGGTGGAGGACTATGTCACCGGTCCGACCGCACGGCGCCGCGCGCACGCGCTGCTGGTCACCGTGACCTGCGTCCTGATGATCGTCGGTAGCGTCGTGGTCGCCGACGTGGTGCTCGGCTGAGTCCGATCCGACGACGGCCACACCGTGCGTGGCGCGTCCGCGTATCCTTGGGGCGACTGGTCAGAGATCCGACCACTAGCCACTGATAAGGAGATGCCCTGATGTGGCGCAAGCTCGGGCGTGGCAGCGTAGCGCGCCAGGTGGAGGCGCAGATCGTCGAGGCGATCGACAACGGCGAGCTCTCTCCTGGCGACCGGTTGCCACCGGAGCGGGAATTCGCGGAGATGCTCGGGGTGAGCCGCCCGACCATCCGTGAGGCCGTCGGTTCCCTGAAGGCGCGTGGGCGGGTGCGGGTGGTCCATGGGCGAGGCGTCTACATCGCCGACCCGGAGACGACCCGGGAGCTGCGGCTCGCGCTGGACAACGAGGCGATCACCATGGACGAGTTGTTCGCCATGCGTGAGGTGCTGGAGGTTCCCGCCGCGGGCTGGGCGGCGGCCGAGCAGGACACCGCCCGGCTCGACCGGGTACGTGCGGCGCTCGACGAACTCAACGCCGCGGCGGCGCGGGAGCCTCTGGACTACGCGGAGTTGCAGCGGCTCGACTCGGCCTTCCACATGGCGATCGTGGACGCGGCGGGCAACCGGTTTCTGCGTCAGAGCCTGGGTGTGCTGCAGGAGATCCTCTCCCGGGGAATGCAGACCACGCTGACGGTTCCAGGGCGCCTGGAGAAATCGCGGCAGGACCACGAGCGGATCCTGGCGGCCTTGCTCGCGGGCGATGCGGCCGCGGCCCGGTCCGCCGCCCGGCGCCATGCGCGAGCGGCGTACCGGACCGCGGTCCAGCGCCTGCGCGCCGAGGCTGCGGACGGATCGGCCGCGGGGCCTCACGCCATGGTGTGACCGTCTCGATCGTCCGGGTACCGGTTCGCCCGGGTCAGGCCCGGGAGGCGGCCACGCCGAGTTCTCCCGCCCACTCCATGAGCCGGCTCATGGTCTCGTCCGCGATCGTCAGATCGAGGTCGTCATCGAGGTCTCCGGGGGCCACCCGGGCGGCCCCCGGAACGCGCCCCCCGTGCCGGCCGACAAGGTCTCGCAGTCCGTCGAATCGCCGGGACGCCGTGTCGGCTCCGAGCACGCTCGGGTCTATCGCCAGCACCGTGTGCGAGATTCCCTGCGGCCGTGCGTCGTCATCAGGATCGAACATGTCGGGCACGTCAACCGCGAGATTAGGTCCCGTCAGTCCTCCCGTGAGCGCCTCGACGAGGAGTGCGAGCACGTATCCCTTGGCTCCGCCGAGCGGAGCCAGCATGCCCCGCAAGCCGGCGGCCGCGTCGGTCGTCGGGGTGCCGTCGGTGTCCAGCGCCCAGCCTTCGGGCAGTTCCCGACCCCGCGCGGCGTAAGCGGCGACCTTCCCGCGCGCCACGGTGGTGGTGGCCATGTCCACGATCATCGGTGCCCGTCCGGTGGGTATCCCCGCCGCGATCGGGCTGGTGGACAGCAACGGAATCGCTCCGCCCCAGGGCGGCATGACCGCCGGTCCATTGCTGAACACGATTCCCAGCTGGCCGGCCTCCACCATGGGGTACACGTACGCACCCAGCGCGCCGCAGTGTGAGGAGTCGGCGATCGTGGCAACCGCGACCCCGGTCGTCCGGCATCGGTCCCGTGCGGTCTCGGCGGCCTGCCACACCTGCCAGTGCCCCAGCCCGGACTCCCCGTCGTACACGATGGCGGCCGGGGCGTCCGCGCGGAGGGTCAGCTCGGCGTCGGCCCGGCAGCCCCCGGCCGACAGCCGGGCGAGATAGTAGGGGAGGCGCAGCAGGCCGTGCGACGGATTACCCCATGCCTCTGACAGCAACAGGATCCGTGCGGTGCGATTCGCCCGGTCGGCCGGCACTCCGGCGGCGGTCAGCAGGTCCGCGGCGAGCCCGGTCAACTCACCGATCCTCATGGGACACCTCCGTACGATGCGGTGCGGTGGCATGCCGGCCGACAGCCGCCGAGGCGCGGTCCCCCCTGAGCACCGCGGCGACGTCGGCGGCGAGTACCGCGGCGATCCGCTGTTGGCTCTCCCCGGTGATCCCGGCGACGTGCGGCGTGAAGAGCACTTGGTCCAGTCCGTCCAGCGGGCCGGGACCCGGCGGTTCTTCGGCGCGCACGTCGAGCCCGGCGCCGGCCGGCCTGCCGTCGCGCAGCGCTTCGGCGAGCGCGGATTCGTCGACGACCTCTCCACGACCCACGTTGATCAGGATTGCTCCGGGTGGGACGCGGGCGAGCAGGTCGGCGTCGATCAGGCCACGGGTCTCGCCGGTCGCAGGCAGGTGAACGCTGAGCACGTCGGAACGCGCGATGAGGTCGTCCAGGGAGACCATCTCGATCCGCAACGTGCGGATCAGTTCGTCATCGCGTGCGACGAAGGGATCATGCGCGATCATCGTCACCCCGAAACCGGCCAGCAGCCGGGCGACCGCCCGTCCCGTCGCGCCGGCGCCGAGCAGTCCCCAGGTCCGGCCGGACAACTCACGACCGGGGGTGCGCCGCCACTGGCCGCGGCGCACCGCCCGATCGTGCGTCCGCAGGTCGCGCAGCAGAGCGAGCGCGAGCAGCACCGTGTGTTCGGCGACGCTGACCGCGTTCGCGCCAAACGCCGCGCTCACCACGACACCGGCCTCGTCGGCGGCCCGCAGATCGATGTTGTCCAGCCCCACTCCGGCGCGACCGACGATCCGCAGCCGCGGCGCGGCCGCGAGCAACTCCGCGTCCACCCGCGTGCGGTTGCGTACGACCAGGGCGGCGGCCCGGGAGAGAGCGTCGAGGTCCGACCGCGGATCGGCCAGGCGCCGGACGTCATGGCGAGCGGCGAGTTCCTCGAACGCCTCCCCCCACACGCCTTCGGTCACGAGTACCGGCTCCGCGGTCGGCTTGTCAGGCATGTCGATCTCCCCGGGCGTCGATCGCCCTCCTCAGGCGCTGGGGTAGAGCTTCGTGAACGTGTACTCCCGGTGGCCGAGCGCTTCGGCGCAGGTCATCCGGCCGTTGATGGTCCGGTCGATCGACTCCATCAGCCGGTCACCAGCCTGGGAGAGGGAGTACTCCATGCGCAGCAGGCCGCTGACGTCGACGTCGATGTGCTCGCCCATGGTCTCAGCCGTGTGCGGATTCGCCGTGATCTTGATGACCGGCTCGATCGGGTTGCCGATGACGTTGCCCTGCCCGGTCGGGAACAGGTGTACGGCGGCGCCGGCGGCGGCCATCAGGGTGATGCACTCCGCCGCGGCCGAGGACGTGTTCATGAAGTTGAGCCCCTGCCGGGTCGGCGCCTCCGCCTCGCGCAGTACGCCGACCACCGGCACGCTGCCGGTCTTGGCGATGTTGCCCATCGCCTTCTCCTCAATGGTGGACAGCCCGCCGGCGATGTTGCCCTGGGTGGGCTGAGAACCGAGCAGGTTGGCGCCGGTCGCCTCGATCGTGGCGAGGTAGTCGTCATAGGTCTTCTGGAACTCGGTCCGTACCTCATCGTCGACACAGCGCTCGGCGATCAGGTGTTCGCCGCCGGTGAGCTCGCTGGTCTCGCCGAACAGAACGGTGCCGCCGGCCTCGACCCACCGGTCGACCGCCTCCGACGTCGTCGGGCAGGACCCGAGGCCGCTGGTCGTGTCGGACTCGCCGCATTTGATCGACATCATGATCTCGCCGCGTTCGACCGGCTCACGGGCCAGTTCGCCGGCGTCCTGCACGTAGCGCTGGGCGATGCGCGCGGCAGCCTCGATCGTGCGCAGGTCACCACGACCCTCGATGGCGAGGCCGGTGACCGGCTTGCCGGTGGTGGCTATCCCGTCGACCACGCGCTGCGTCCAGTTCGGCTCGATGCCGATCACGACGACGGCGGCGACGTTCGGGTTACGCCCGGTTCCGATCAGCGTTCGGAACGTCAGTTCCAGGTCCTCGCCGAACTGCAGGCGCCCGTACGCGTGGGGGAGCGCCAGCGTTCCCGGCACGATGTGGGCGACGGCTTCCACCGCCGCGTTGGAAAGGTCGTCCACCGGCAGGATCGCCACATGGTTGCGGATGCCGACCGTCCCATCCGGCCTGCGGTACCCGGTCAGGCGACGCTGTTCTGCCACCGTGCGCTCCTCACATTCTCAACGTGCACGTACTCGCCGATCGCTATGTCCTTCGTCGCGACCGCCACTCGGACGCCGTACTTGATGACATCGGCGCCCTTCGTCAGTTCCGTCACCGCGAACTTGTGCCCGAGAGGCACCGGGCGGAGGATCTCGAACTCGCACCGCCGGCCGGATTTCAGCACCGCGCCTTCGACGCGCCCGGGCTCGAGAGCCGTGACCGCCACCGCGACCGAATCACCCTCGTCATGGATCAGAAACTGCGGCGGGGCACCCGCCGGGACTTCGCCCTCCATGCACTTACCTCCGAGTTTCGACGTCTGTGGTCTGACCTCTGAACTCAGACGCTAGCTGCTGAGGGCGGATCACGTAAAGAGGGGACGCGGCATCAATTCCGGTGCGCCGGCCACGTGCCGCGCGGCCCGGCTGGTCTCCTGCCGCACGGGACGAAGGCGCTGGTCTGGGACCATCGCGTTACGAGGCGTCGGTCCAGAGGCGCCTGGCGCCGGGCCGACAGCACGGCCGAACCGCGGGTGCGCGTCGTCTGGCGGCATGACAAGGTTTAGGTGTGCCATTGCCCCCCGACACTCCCGAGCTGGCAGATCTTGACCTGCTGCTCTCGATCGAGCGACTCGGAAGCCTGGGGCGGGCAGCCCGGGAGCTCGGCATCTCCCAGCCGGCGGCGAGCGCGCGGATCCGGCTGCTCGAACGCCGGCTCGGACTCGTGCTGCTCGACCGCTCGCCCACAGGTTCACGCCTGACCCAGGCCGGGACCAGCGTCGCCGAATGGGCGCGCGAGGTCATGGCGACCACGACCCGGTTGCTCGCCGGGGCGGCCGCGCTGCGCAACGTGGAGAACGGCTGGCTTCGGGTGGCCGCCAGCATGACCGTGGCGGAGTACCTCATGCCTCGGTGGCTGGTCGCACTGCGCCGTGAGCTGCCCGAACTGACGGTCGCGCTCCGGGCGGAGAACTCGCACGACGTCGTGGAACTCCTGCGGGCCGGGAAGGTCGACCTGGGGTTCGTCGAAGACCCGGCCGCGCATGCCGACCTGTCCGAGCTGGTGATCGCCGACGACGAACTGGTCGTGGTGACCGGACCGGCGCACCCGTGGGCCGGCACGGACACGCCGATCACCAGCCGTGAGCTGGCCACCGGACGTCTGGTGCTGCGCGAGCGTGGCTCGGGTACCCGCGAGACGCTGCACCGCGTGCTGGGCGACCTGCGCGACGACGATCCGCACCTCGAGCTCTCCTCGACCACGGCGATCAAGGAGGCGGTCGGTGCCGGAGCCGGCGCCGCCGTGCTCAGCGCCCTGGCCGTCGAGCGTGAGCTGTGCACCGGCCAGTTGATACGGATTCCGGTGACCGGAATGGAACTGACCCGCACGTTGCGTGCGGTCTGGCGCCGCCAGACCACCCTGTCCACCCAAGGCAGGGCCCTGCTCAGGATCGCCACCCGCACGAGGTCCGCCGCGCGGGGACTGAGAGAGACGGCCGGCGACGGCCGGCGCCGAGCGGGCGAGCCGAGCCGGCGACCTGGACCGCATGAGCGGCTCTGAGCGCGGAAGCCGGACAGGCGCGCGGGGCAAGGAAGCTGGACAGACGCGCGCGGTGGAGAGATACAGCGTGTTCAGTGGAAAAGGATGGCCTGCACGCCCGACAGGACGGCCGTCAGGGCGGAAAGGACGCTGACCACGGCGAGCGTGCCCCGGCGAGACGCCACGCCTCGGTCGCGGAGTGAGACGCCGCGCCGGTGGCGCCGCCGGCCCAGGACGTGCACCGCCCAGCCCGAGCACAGCGTCCCGACGCCGAGTCCCAGACTCGTGAGGTGCGAACCGCCGTGCCCGAGATGCATCAGCAGCGCACCGAACGCCGCGAACGAGAGCGCGGTCCGGTCCCACGCCAGGCGCGTACGCTCCCACTGCAGTCCGGGCCTGGCCGCCTCGCGTCTCTCCGCACTCACGAACGGCCTGTGCCGCGGTATCGGCCGATCACCTCGGGCGCCCATGGGCCGACGCGCACGGTCATGAGGGGCCTCCGGCGCCGCGCACGATGAGGACGACCGCGCCCACGGCCACCAGGCTCAGGCCCAGCGCCAGGACTCGTGGTACCGACGAGCGCGGCAGCGGCTGGTTCATTCGCATCGCCCGTTCGTTCCGCTCCCAGCGAGCGTAACTCGACGCGGAGATCAGCAAGGCCAAGGTCAGCAGTATGAGGCCCAGCACCGTCCGGCCGCCGGGGATGCTGAAGCGGGGCACGAGCTGGACGACGCCGACCCCACCGGCGAGCAGCCCGAGGGACGTCCGGATCCAGGCCAGGAAGGTTCGTTCGTTCGCGAGCGAGAACCGGTAGTCGGGGTCCTCGCCGACCTCGTCCAAAGCCTGCTTTCGGGTGCGCCAGGTGCTGGGCACGGCCACCTCCGTTACGCATGACGGCACGTCGGCCGAACACTAACCACCGGCCCCGATCGTTCCGTCGTTCCGAGGAGGGTCATAACCCAGGCCTATGGCCCCATCACATACTGACCGCTACCGGCGGCCCCCGCATCGTGCGCATGGTTGTCAGGTGCGATATGGCTTCGCGATCGATCAGCGCACGTGTATCGGCTGTCACGCGTGCACGGTGGCGTGCAAGACAGAACACGAAATCCCCGTGGGACAGTTCCGCACGTGGGTGAAGTACGTGGAGAAGGGGGAGTTCCCGGCCACGTCCCGCGAGTTCGGCGTGATGCGCTGCAACCACTGCACCGATGCGCCGTGCGTCAAGATCTGCCCGACCCAGGCGTTGTTCAAGCGTGAGGACGGCATCGTCGACTTCGACGGTGACCGCTGCATCGGCTGCAAGAGCTGCATGCAGGCGTGCCCGTACGACGCGATCTACATCGACGCTGAAACCAACACGGCGGCGAAGTGCAACTTCTGTGCCCACCGAGTCGACCAGGACCTCGAGCCGGCCTGCGTCGTCGTATGCCCCACCCATTCCATCTGGGTCGGCGACCTCGACGATCCGGACAGCGGGATCAGCCGGCTGGTGAACACCAACCCCACGGCCGTACGTGCGCCCGAGCGGGACACCGGCCCCAACGTGTTCTATCTCGGCGCCGACCGCGCGGTGCTGGACCCGCTGGCCGCGCCGGTCGACGACACCTACATCTGGGCCCAGCCGGACCGGCAGCGCCTCGACATGGCACGCGACGGGTACGGCGACGCTGAGACGAAGGCCCGCACCACCCTCAACACCGCGCATCCACGGCCCTGGGGCCGGCGGGTCATCACCTACCTGTGGACCAAGGCCGTCGGCGCGGGCGCTTTGTTCTTCGCCGCGCTGGCGCTGGTCCTCGGCACGGATCTCGGCCCGATCGGGCGGTTCGTCGCGCCCGCGCTCGGGGTCGTGGGCGCCGCGAGCACCGGCGCGTTGCTGGTGTGGGACCTCAAGCGGCCGGAGAGGTTCCTGTATCTGTTCCTGCGGCCGAATCCGACCTCGTGGCTGGTCTGGGGCGGCGTGGTGCTGTCCGCCTGTGCCGGGGTCGGTGGGCTGTGGCTGCTGTTCGGAGACTTCTCTGTGCTGCGCTGGCCGGCGATCCCGGTCGCCGCGATGACCGCCGGCTACACCGCCTTCCTGTTCGGGCAGGCCAGGGGGAGGCAGCTGTGGCAGTCGCCGGCGCTCTTCTGGCATTTGATCGTCCAGGCGGCGATGGCCGGCTCGGGCGCCCTCCTCGTGGCCGTGCCGTTCGCCGGCCTGGACGACGCCGCGACGCGTTTCCTGACCGTGGGATTCGCGGTCTCGGCAGTGTGCCACCTGCTGCTCCTCGCGTTCGAGTACGGAGGCGGGCATTCCGCCCGTGGCACCACGATCGCCGCGCACCTGGTGTCCCGCGGTCGTTACGCGAAGACATTCTGGCTGGGCGGTGTGCTGCCCGTGGTGGTGGCGATCCCGCTGGCATTCCTCGGCCCGGCCGCAGGCGTCCTCTCCGGTCTCATCGTCCAGGCCGGCTTGCTGGCGTACGAGAGCGTCTACGTCCGCGCCGGCCAAGATGTGCCGCTCTCCTAGGGAGTCCCTCGCATGAGCATCGACCTTCCGGGTGCCCGCAACCACGAACGGCTGCGGAACTACCCGCCACCCGAGACGTGGGACCATCACGTCGAGAACGACGCGAAGGCGCACCCGCGCAAGGTGCCGCGCGAGTACATGCTGATCCCGACCACCTGCTTCAACTGCGAGTCGGCCTGCGGGCTTCTCGCCTACGTCGAGAAGCCGGACCTGTCGGTCAAGAAGGTCACCGGTAATCCGGCGCATCCCGGTTCGCGAGGACGTAACTGCGCCAAGGGGCCCGCCACCATCAACCAGCTGAACGATCCCGAACGCATCCTGTATCCGCTGCGCCGTACCGGCGAACGGGGGAGCGGTTCCTGGGAGCGGGTCACCTGGGACGAGGCACTGGATGACATCGCCGCGCGCATCCGTCGGGCGATCGTGGAGGACCGCAACGATGAGATCCTCTACCACGTCGGCCGTCCCGGCGAGGACGGCTTCGCCGAACGGTTCCTCCAGGCGTGGGGGGTCGACGGGCACAACAGCCACACCAACATCTGCTCCAGCGGCGCCCGCTTCGGCTACAGCATGTGGGGCGGATACGACCGTCCGTCGCCCGATTACGCCAATGCCAAGGTCATTCTGCTGCTGTCAAGCCATCTGGAGACCGGCCACTACTTCAACCCGCACGCCCAGCGGATCATGGAGGGAAAGCTGGACGGCGCGAAACTGGTCGTACTGGACCCCCGTATGTCCAACACGGCCGCACGCGCCGACGTGTGGTTGGCCCCATGGCCGGGCAGTGAGGCCGCGATCCTGCTGGCGGTGGCCTCCTACCTGATCCGTACCCGGCAACTGGCGACGGACTATCTCCGTCGCTGGCTCAACTGGGAGACGTATCTGGAGCGGTTGCATCCGGAGGCGCCGCGCGATTTCGACACCTTCCTGGACCGCCTGGAGGCCGATTACTCCTCCTACACCTTCGAGTTCGCCGCGCAGGAGGCCCGCGTACCGGTGGAGCGGATCGAGGAGCTGGCCGAGATCGTGGCCGGTGCGGGCACGCGGCTCGCGGCCCATATCTGGCGTGCCGCCGCCGCGGGCAATCTCGGCGGCTGGCAGGTGGCCCGGTCCCTGTTCTTTCTCAACGTGCTCACCGGCAGTGTCGGTACCAAGGGCGGCACCAGCCCGAACGGCTGGAACAAGTTCGTCGCGCACGGCCCGAACATGCCCGCCGCGCACGAACGTTGGAACGAGACTCTGTGGCCGCGGGAGTATCCGATGTCCACGAACGAGATGTCGATCCTGCTCCCGCACTTCCTCGCCGACGGCCGGGCCAGGCTCGAGGTCTATTTCAGCAGGGTCTACAACCCCGTCTGGACCAATCCGGACGGCTTCATGTGGGTGGAGGCGCTGAGCGGTACGGAGCAGGTGGGCTGCCACGTGGCGCTCACGCCGACCTGGTCGGAGACGGCGGCCTATGCCGACTACGTACTGCCGATGGGCCACTCGACGGAGCGGCACGACGTCCACTCGTACGAGACCCACGCTGGGCGCTGGCTGGGATTCCGGCAGCCGGTTCGCCGAGTGGCCATGGACAAACTTGGTCAGAGCTACCACGACACGCGTGACGCGAATCCGGGCGAGGTCTGGGAGGAGAACGAATTCTGGTTCGAGCTGTCCTGGCGGATCGACCCGGACGGCGAGCTGGGGATCCGCAAGTACTTCGAATCGCCGTACCGGCCCGGCGAGAAGATCACCGTCGATGAGTACTACCGGCACGTTTTCGAGAACGCCGTGCCGGGACTTCCCGAGAAGGCGGCCGCGGCCGGCCTGGCCCCCCTGGAGTACATGCGCAAGTTCGGGGTCGTGGAGATCGACTCGGAGGTCTACCGGGTCGACGAGCGGCCGCCGGCGCCCGATGAGCTGGAGGGCGCCGAGGCCGATGAGAACGGTGTGCTGCGTCGTCCGACCAGCCCGGACTCGGTTCCACCACTCATCGGCGAGGCCGGGTCGGTCGGGGTCCGGCACGAGGACGGCACGGTGACGGTCGGCTGGCTCACGCCCTCGCGGAAGCTGGAGATCTACTCCACCGCGCTCGCCGATTTCGGCTGGCCGGAGCACGCGACCCCGGGCTACATCGAGTCGCACGTGTCGCGTCGCCAGGTCGACGTGGAGACGGGAGAGCTCGTCCTCATGCCGACGTTCCGGCTTCCCACCCTCGTCCACACCCGGTCCGGCAACGCCAAGTACCTCAACGAGATAAGCAACACCCACCCACTGTGGGTGAACCCGCAAGACGCCGGTGGAATCGCCACGGGCGATCTCGTCCGTGTCCATACCGAGATCGGCCATCTCGTGGTCCGGGTCTGGGTCACCGCGGGCATCCGGCCGGGGGTGGTCGCCCTGTCGCACCACATGGGTCGCTGGAGGCTGCGCGAACAGGACGGCAGCCGGTGGGTGAGCGGCCTGGTCGACCTGCGGCGTAGCGATGAGGGGGTCTGGCGGCTGCGCTATCGCGAACGGGTGCGGCCATTCGCGTCCACCGACCCCGACAGCTCCCGGATCAGCTGGGACGATCCCGGCGTACACCAGAACCTCGCCTTCGCAGTGCATCCGGACCCCTTGTCGGGAATGCACTGCTGGCACCAGAAAGTGCGGCTGGCCCCGGTGGAGCCGGGTGACGAGTACGGCGACGTCGTCGTGGACACACGCAAGTCTCGCGCCGTGTACCGGGAGTGGCTGGAGAAGACACGGCCGGGTCCGAACGCGGACGGGCTGCGCCGCCCCGAGTTCATGATGCGGCCGGTGAAGCCCAAGAGGCGGGCCTTCCATGTCTGAGTGCGAGCGATCGATCCACACCGCGCTCGCCTCGGTCGATGATCCCGAGATCCACCGTCCGATCACCGAACTCGGCATGGTCGGCGGAGTCCGCGTCGGCAGGCGCGGCCGGGTGAGCGTGCGGCTTCTTCTCACGACCTCCGGCTGCCCGCTTCGGGAACGGCTGCGAGCCGACGTCGAGGCCGCCGTTCGCGGTCTGCCGGGCATCCGGCACGTCGACGTCGAGTTCGCGACGATGACGGCGCGGCAGCGGGCCGAACTGGGCGAGCGAGTACGCGCGCAGGTCGGAGGCGTGCGCGGCGTCCTGAACGACCGCCCCGCGGTATACGCCGTCGCGAGCGGCAAGGGCGGGGTCGGCAAGTCGACCGTGACGGCGAACCTGGCGGTGGCGCTGGCCCGTACCGGCAAGAGGGTCGGCGTGCTGGACGCGGACGTGTGGGGTCACTCGATCCCACTGCTGTTCGGAGCCGACCGTGCTCCGGTCGCTCTGGGCGGCGCCATGCTGCCCGTCGAGGCCCACGGCGTCCGACTCATGTCGACCGGATTCTTCGTCGGCGACGACGAGCCGCTGATATGGCGCGGGCCCATGCTCCACAAGGCGCTCCAGCAGTTCCTGGACGATGTGCACTGGGGCGAGCTCGACGTGCTGCTCGTCGACCTGCCGCCGGGCACCGGCGACATCGCCATCTCGCTACTCGAACTCGTACCCGACGCGCAGGTCGTGGTCGTCACGACCCCTCAGCCGGCGGCCCAGCAGGTGGCCCGGAGCGCCGGGCGGATGGCGGCCGACCTCGGAATCGCGATCGCGGGAGTGGTGGAGAACATGTCGCAGTTCGCCTGCGCGTGCGGACGGCATACGCCGCTGTTCGGTGCCGGAGGGGGTACCGCGCTGGCCGACGGGCTGGGCGTGTCGCTGCTCGGCAGGGTTCCTCTCGACGTGGAGCTGCGGGAGTCGGGCGACATCGGCGTCCCGGTCGTGGCCGGCCGTCCGGACGCGCCGTCCGCGTCCGCGCTACGAGACATCGCCGGAGCGCTGCCCGGGTCGAGGAAGAGCCTCATCGGAGTGTCGCTGCCCCTGCGAGCGCTCTGAGACGGTCGTCTCTGTGAGAGGCTCAGCGCTCGCCGGGTCCGCGACGGAGGGCCGCAGCCTCCCTGCGGAGTCCGCGCGGAACGGCCCGCGTTACCTCCCGGGTAATCGCCGGTGGGCGGAGGGATGGGTAGCGTGCGGGCACTATGGTTACCGCTACCGCCACCCGGCCCGTCGGGGATCTGCTGCGTGACTGGCGTCGCCGTCGCCGGCTCAGCCAGCTCGAGCTGTCCAACGAGGCCGGGATCTCCACCCGTCACCTCAGTTTTCTGGAGACCGGCCGTGCCAGGCCGAGCCGCGACATGGTGCTGCGGCTCACCGAACGCCTCGACGTGCCCCTGCGCGAGCGGAACGGCCTGCTCATGGCGGCCGGGTTCGCGCCCGTCTACCGGGAGCGGTCGATCGACTCGCCGGAGATGCGGCCGGCGCGGGAGGCGCTCAACCGGGTGCTCGACGGGCACGAGCCGTACCCCGCCATCGTCGTCGACCGGGTCTGGAACCTCGTCATGGCCAACGAGGCGGCCATGCTCTTCCTGGAGGGCGTGCCCGAGGACCTGGTGCGTCCGCCGATCAACATCCACCGCCTCGCGCTGCATCCGCGTGGGCTCGCCGCGCGTGCGGTCAACCTGCCGGAGGTGCGGGCGCACCTCGTCGCGCGGATGGCGCGGCAGGTCGCGCTGACCGGGGACCCGGAGCTCACGGCGCTGCACGAGGAGACCCGGGCGTACGGCGGCGGCGCCGATGACGGTCCGCACGAGCCGTCACACGACATCGCGCTGCCCACCCGGCTGCGGTACGACGACCAGGTGCTCGCCTTCTTCAGCACGGTCACGACCTTCGGCACCGCCGAGGACGTCACCCTCGCCGAACTGGCCATCGAGGCGTTCTTCCCCGCCGACGACGAGACCGCCGCCTTCCTGCGGCGGCGCGGCGAGACACGGCACCGCTGAGTACGGCCCCTCGGCCGTCGCGACGCGCCCCGGCCGCGCCAGGAGAGGTCCTACTGGTCGATCCGGTCGTAGTGGATGTGGCCGGCGGGGACGCCGAGCTCGTCCAGGGCCGTGACCGTGCGCTGGATCATCTCCGGCGGTCCCGCCACGTAGGCGTCGTGGCGCGACCAGTCGGGGAAGCGGTCGAGGACGTCCGGTACGAGGCCGTGCAGGCCGTCGTGGGACGGGTCCTCGGACACGACCGGGACGACCCGCAGCCACGGCGTCCGTTCTTCCAGGGCCCGCAGGTCCGGCAGGTCGTACAGGTCGGCGGACGTGCGTGCGCCGACGAGCAGGTGGATGTCGCGGCGCAGGTCCTTCTCGACCGCCTCCTCGACCAGGGCCTTGAGCGGGGCCAGGCCGGTGCCGCCGGCGACGCAGAGGATGGGCCGGTCGGAGTCGGGGTCGAGGGTCATCGTGCCGGCCGCGTGGCCGAGCAGCAGCGTGTCGCCGATCTTGGTGTGCCGGACGAGCGTCCCGCCGACCCACCCTCCGGGCAGCGCGCGTACGTGGAAGCGCAGCAACCCGTCCGGGCGCGGGGCGTTGGCGACGGAGTACGGCCGCCACGTCCACGGCCAGCGCGCGGTCTGGACGGTGACGTACTGGCCCGCCCGGTACGGGAGCGTCGAGCCGGGGCGTACGGTCAGCGCCGCGACGTCGGGCCGGCGCAGCTCGTGCTCGACGACCTCCGCGGTCCACCACGGCGGCAGCGGCGAGGACTCGGCGGCCTCGGCCATCATCGTGGCCGCGGTGGCGTAGGCGTGCCGCCACGCGCACTCCATCTCGGCGGTCCAGGCGTCACCGCCGAACCTGCGCAGCGTGGCCAGCAGCGCCCGCCCCATCGCGTCGTAGTGCTCGCGCGTCACCCCGAACCTGTGGTGGTCACGGCCCAGCCGTGACAGGAACGTCGACAGAGTGCCGGGGCTGTCGATGCTCCAGACGATCTTCCGGAGGGCGTGGAAGAAACGATCGCGCTGGTGGTTCATGGCCGGCGGGAAGAGTGCGCGCAGGCGCGGGTTCTCGGCGAATAGGCGGCCGTAGAAATAGGCTGAAATGTCCTCCTCTTTCCCCTCGAAGAGGGCAAAGCTCTCTTTGATGATCCGGGGATTCACCGATTTCATCAATCCCCCCACTGTCGGTTCGATGACCTCGATCACATTTCCCCCGGAGGAAGTTTCGCATCTCACCAGGGAGAACATCAACCACCTACGGCGGTAGAGTCCGGGCATATACGTACTGTAATCAGTAATCGATTGCTTGTGATCGGAGAGTGATTGCCGAGCGGCGACAAATACCGACCGGTATAAGATCGTTTTACTGGCGTCGCTGATATCCTCACCTCCGAGAGTGTTAGAAGAAATACCAACGAGTTCGAAGGATTGTTCACTCGGGAGCGGGTTCCGTCATCCCGTGGCGAGGCGCCGCCGGGCGAGGCGCCCGCCGAGGGCGGCCGGCGTGCACCCGGCGAATCCGTCCGGAAGGTGGTGGATCGGGCGCTTGGTGGGGATGGGCCCGAAAGGCGCGGCTATGCGCAATGATGATCAGAAGCGATCAGGCGTCCGTAGGCGCGGCGTCCAGGAGGGGGCTCTGGCATGGCAGGGGCGACGTACGGCGCGGTTCCCCCGCTCATCGGAATCACGTCCGGCCTCGAAGCCGCGCGCTGGGCCGACTGGGTGCGCGAGGCGGTGCTGCTCCCGGTGGCGTACCAGCGAGCGCTCGAACGAGCGCGTGCCGTGCCCGTCCTCGTGCCGCCCTCGGTGCGCGCCACGATCCCGGTCCTCATCGAGCGGCTCGACGGCCTCATCTTCTCCGGCGGCGGCGACATCGAGCCGTCCCGGTACGGCGAGGAGCCGCACGAGCAGACCGGCCCGCCGCAGCCGCACCGCGACCGCTTCGAGTTCGCGCTCCTGCGCGCGGCGATCGACGCGGACCTGCCCTTCCTCGCCATCGGCCGCGGCATGCAGGCGCTCAACGTCATACGCGAGGGCAGCCTCATCCAACACCTGCCCGACGTCATCGGCGGTCACGCGCACCAGCCCTCGCCGGGCCGGTTCGGCCGGCACCGCGTCCAGATCTCCGCGACCAGCATGCTCGGCAAGACCCTCGGTGACCACGCCGAGGTGATGAGCGGCCACCACCAGGCGGTCCGGCGGCTGGGCAAGGGCCTGTCCACGGTCGCCTGGGCCGACGACCAGATCATCGAGGCGATCGAGCTCCAGGGACACCGCTTCGGCGTCGGTGTGCAGTGGCACCCGGAAGAGGCCGACGACCCGCGCCTCATCGAGGCGCTCGTCGCCGAGGCCCGCGGCTGAGCGACCGCCGGAACCCCTTCGGGCGAGCCCTGGTCTCCGCGCGAACTCACCGGCCCGGGGCCGCGACGCGCCTGGGATAGGGTCGGCGCAAGCCGAGTCTGGAGGTCGAACGCATGCCGCTGCATCCGCAGTCAGTCGCGTTCCTGGAGATCATGCGGACCGGCGCGGCCCCGGCGGAGCCCGATATCGCCGAGATGCGCGCCGCCACCCGGATGAACCCCCACCGGGGCGCCGGACCGGAGCTGGCGGCGGTCGAGGACGCCGCCGTCGGCGCGATCCCGATCCGCACCTACCGCCCGGCGGACGGCGTGCTGCCCGCACTCGTCTACTTCCACGGCGGCGGCTGGTCGATCGGCGACCTGAACTCCGCCGACCCGATGTGCCGCCGACTCGCCGCCGAGGCGGGCTGCGTCGTCGTCAGCGCCGACTACCGGCTGGCGCCCGAGCACCCGTTCCCGGCCGCGGTCGAGGACGCCTACGCGGTGACGGCCGACGTCGTACGGCGCGCCGGGCACTACGGGGTCGCACCGGACGCGGTGGCCGTGGGCGGTGACAGCGCCGGCGGCAACCTCGCGGCCGTCGTCGCGCGCCTCGCCCGCGACGAGGGCATGGCGCTCGCCCACCAGCTACTGATGTGCCCCAACACCGACTCCGGGCTCGACTCGCCCAGCTTCACCGAGTTCGGCGAGGGCTACGGCCTGAGCGCGGCCGCGATGGCCTGGTTCTTCGGGCACTACCTCGGCGCCGCCGACCGCTCCGACCCGCGCGTCGCGCCGCTGCGCGCCCCCGACCTGTCCGGGCTGCCGCCGGCGACGATCCTCACGGCCGAGTACGACATCCTCCGCGACGAGGGAGAGGAGTACGCCCGCGCCCTCGCCGCCGCCGGTGTGCCGGTCGAGCTTCGCCGTTTCGACGGCATGATCCACAATTTCATCACGATGCCGGAGGTGTTCGACGACGCCGCCACGGCCCGCGCGTGGGTGGCGGACCGTCTCCGGCGCTCGTTCGGTCAGGAGGAGCGATGAGCTACGCGTCGTACGAGCGACTGAAGATCGACTGGGCCGCCGACGGAGTCCTGCGAGTGACGCTGAGCGCGCCCGGACGGCTCAACGCCGTCGACGCGACCGGCCACCGCGAGCTCGCCGAGATCTGGCGCGACGCCGACGCCGACGACGACGTGCGCGCCATCGTCGTCCGCGGCGAGGGCACGGCGTTCTCGGCCGGCGGCGACCTCGACATGATCGAGGAGATGATGGCCGACTACGAGGTGCGCTCCCGCGTCCTGCGCGAGGCCCGCGACATCGTCTACAACGTCATCAACTGCGCCAAGCCGGTCGTGAGCGCGATCCAGGGCCCGGCGGTCGGCGCGGGACTCGCCGTCGCCCTGCTCGCCGACATCTCGGTCGCCGGCCGCACCGCGAAGATCATCGACGGTCACACCCGGCTCGGCGTCGCGGCCGGCGACCACGCCGCGATCGTCTGGCCGCTGCTGTGCGGGCTGGCCAAGGCCAAGTACCACCTGCTGCTGTGCGAGCCGCTGACGGGCGAGGAGGCCGAGCGCATCGGGCTGGTCAGCGTCTGCGTCGACGACGACGAGGTGCACGAGAGGGCCCTGGAGATCGCCGGCCGTCTGGCCGGGGGAGCCACCCAGGCCATCGGGTTCACCAAGCTGGCGCTCAACAACTGGCTCCGCACGGCCGGCCCCGCCTTCGACGCGTCGCTCGCGATGGAGTTCTTCGGCTTCGCCGGCCCGGACCTGCGCGAGGGCGTCCGTGCCCTCCGCGAGAAGCGCTCACCGAGGTTCTGAGCACCGGTCAGGTGAACCGCTCCTGGAGCGCGGCCAGGCCGGTGGCGAAGATGCCACGCGCGAACGTCTTGGTCAGCCACGCCTCGTCCTGAGCGTCGGCGTCGTAGCGCGCGAACCACTCGGCGAAGGCGAGCCCGGTGTCCGTCACCGGCGCCACCCTCAGCGTCGCGCGGTAGAACCGGACCGGGAACGGCCCCTCGAACAGGTCGTACGTCGAGGTGCGCTCGCCGTCGTCCAGCGCGACCAGGCGTTCGCGGAACACCTCACCGCCCGGCCCCGTCAGCCGGCGCACCGAGCCGACCTGGTCGCCGGCGCCGTGTTCCAGCTCGCCCGTCACGATGCCCGGATGCCACTCGGCGATGTTGCCGAAGTCGCGGAGGTAGGCCCACACCCGGTCGGCGGAGACCGGCAGGACGGTGCTGGCGTACGGCTTGGGCATCGAAATCGCTCCTGGTGTTGTGTTCTCCTGGATGAGGTTCCCTCCGATCCGGGGGAGCACGCGCGGACCGGGAGGGCGGATGCTGCTCGGAGATCTCGCTCATCGCGGCGGTGCGCTGTGGCCGTCACGCACCGCCTTCGCCTGGACGGGCGGCCGCCGCACGTACGGGGAGCTCGCGGAGCGCGTCGAACGGCTGGCCGGGGTGTTCGCCGCCGGTGGCGTGCGGCCGGGCGGCCGGATCGCGCTGCTGACCGTCAACATGCCGGAGGCGCTGGAGACCGCGTTCGCCGCGTCGCTGCTCGGCGCGTGCGTGGTGCCGCTCAACGTCCGCCTGGCGCCGGCCGAGATCCGCTTTCAGGTCGAGGACGCCGCCGCCGCGCACGCGGTGGTGCATCCCGCGCTCGAACCGCTCGCGCGTGCGTCCGGGCTGCTCGGCCTGGCCCACTGGGTGATCGGCGAGGAGCTGGAGGCCCGGCTCGGCGCGGCCACCGGGCCGCTTCCGCCGCGGCCCGGCGCCGACAGCCCGGTGATCAGCCTGTACACCTCCGGGACGACCGGGCGGCCGAAGGGCTGCCTGCTGACGAACCGCGGCTGGGTGGCCGCGACGGCCAACGCCGTGCAGGGGCTGGGCGTCACCGCCGACGACCGGCTGCTCGCGACGCTGCCGCTCTTCCACGTCGCCGGGTACGGCGCGGCGCTCGCCCACCTGGCGACGGGCGGCACCGTGGTCTTCCCGTCCGGCGCGGGCCTGGATGAGACATGGTCGCTGGTGACCGAGCACGGCGTCACGGTGGCGATCTTCCCGGCCGGCACGCGCCGGGCGCTCCGGCACCCCGCGGCCCGGCCGATCCGCCTGGTGTACGGCATGGCGGGCACCGAGCGGGCCGCGACGCTGCGGATGCTCGCCGAAACCGGCATCGACTACCGGGGCGTGTACGGCTCGACCGAGGCGGGCAACTTCGTGTCCGTCTCCACCCTCGCCGACGAGCTGGCGCGGCCGGGCACCGCCGGCCGCCCGCTGCCCGCCTTCGACGTGATGGTCGACGCGCCGCCGGGCGACGTGGGGGAGCTGCTGGTCCGCGGCCCGTCGACGATGGCCGGGTACGCGAACCTGCCCGAGGCGACCGCCGAGACGTTGCGCGGCGGATTCCTGCACACGGGCGACGTGATGCGCCGCGACGACGACGGGTACCTCTTCTTCGTCGACCGCGCCAAGGACATGATCAAAACGGGCGGGGAGAACGTCTACTCCGCCGAGGTCGAACGCGTGCTGCTCGCCCACCCGGCGGTCGGCGACGCCGCGGTCATCGGCGTGCCCGACCGCCGCTGGGGCGAGGCGGTCAAGGCCCTGGTGGTGGTCCGCGAGCCGGTCGGCGCCGAGGAGCTGGACACGCACTGCCGCGAGCGCCTCGGGGCCTTCAAGCGTCCGCGCTGGTACGAGTTCGCCGAGGCGATCCCGCGCAACCACTCCGGCAAGATCCTCAAACGCGACCTGCGCGCGGCGCACGACCCGGCGGTGGCCGTACGCCTGCCCGAGCGCTCCTGAACGCCCGTCAGCGGGACTTCGAGGCAGGCCTACGAGCCCGTGGTCACGGCCTTGAGCTCGTCGAGTGACTCGCGGATGAGCTGTGGTAGGTCCTTGTTCTCGGCCTCGCCGATCCAGCGGACGAACGCGACCTTGAAGACGGCGATTCCCGCCTCGGCGGCCAGGCTCGCGGCCAGGTCCGGGACGCCGCGCCCGCGCAGCGCGCCGGTGAGTGCCGAGGCGAGGGAGGACAGCTTGATCAGCTCGCGCTCGCGCAGCTCGGCGTTCGCGTCGATGATGGCCTGCCGCTGCCGGGAGAACTCACGGTCCAGGAGCACGGTGCCCGTGGTCTCCAGGGCCGCGGCCACCGCGTCGATCGGGGCGGCGGAGTCCGGCGCGTCGGTGACGGCGCGTACGAACAGGTCCTCCAGCACGGCCCCACCGGCGAACAGGACCTCACGCTTGTCGGCGTAGTGCCGGAAGAACGTACGCTCCGTCAGCCCGGCCCGCTTGGCGATCTCCGCCACCGTGGTCTGTTCGAACCCGCGTTCGGCGTAGAGCTCCAGTGCCGCCTGCGCGAGCCTGCCGCGCGCGTTCGGCTGCCATCGACCCATGCCCCCGATCGTAGCCTGATGACAGCGACTGACATGCTTGCTGTATTGTGATGACAGCGGCTGACATCGGTCGCCCCTCGCGCGTCCTCCTCGCCGAGGACGTCCACTCATCGGAGGTTTCGTCATGCGCGTTTTCGTCACCGGCGCGTCCGGCTGGATCGGCTCCGCCGTCGTTCCCGAGCTCATCGGCGCAGGTCACCAGGTCACCGGGCTGGCGCGCTCGGACGCCTCGGCCGCCGCCCTCACCGCGGCCGGGGCCCAGGTGCGGCGCGGCACTCTCGACGATCTCGACACCCTGAGGAGCGCGGCCGCCGCGTCCGACGGCGTGATCCACCTCGCGTTCAAGCACGACATCGCCTTCTCGGGCGACTTCCAGGGCGCCGCCGACGCGGACCGCCGTGCGGTCGAGACGTTCGCCGAGGCGCTCGCCGGATCCGATCGCCCGTTCGTCCTCGCCTCCGGGCTGCTCGGGCTCGCTCCCGGGCAGGTCGCGACCGAACGGGACGGCCGGGAGCCCGCGCCGGCCCAGGCGGGGCCGAGCGCCCGGATGGCCACCGCGCAGCTGACGCTGTCCCTCGCGTCCCGCGGCGTCCGCTCATCCGTGCTGCGCCTGCCCCCGACGGTGCACGGGGAGGGTGACCCCGGCTTCGTGGCGGCCCTGGTCGGCTTCGCCCGCGCCAACGGCTTCTCCGGCCACGTCGGGGACGGGACCAACCGCTGGCCCGCCGTGCACCGGCTCGACGCCGCGAACCTGTTCCGCCTGGCGCTGGAGAAGGCCCCGGCGGGATCGGTGCTGCATCCCGTCGCCGACGAGGGCGTGCCGACCCGCGCCATCGCCGAAGTGATCGGCCGGCACCTCGGCCTTCCGGTGGCCGCCGTATCCCCCGAAGACGCGGGCGAGCGTTTCGGCTGGCTGGCCCCCATGTTCGCGGCCGACAGCCCGGCCTCGAGCGCGCTGACCCGCCAGTGGATGGACTGGCGGCCGGCTCAGCCCGGGCTCATCGACGATCTCGACAAGGGCCACTACTTCCACGCCGCGTCCGCCTGACACGCCGCCCTGGACCTGACGCGGGCCCGGCGCCGGACGGTCACCATCGGCGGGCCGGCGCCGGTCACCCCCGGGCGCCGCGGGCTCAGTAGGACTTCGGCAGTCCCAGCTCGTGCTGGGCGATGTGCGCCAGGACGAGTTCCTCCGCGACCGGGATGCTCTTGCCGATCCGGGCGTCGCGGAACAGCCGGGCCACCGGATATTCCAGGGAGTAGGCCATGCCGCCGTGCGCCTGGAACATCCGGTCGGCCGCCTGCCAGCCCGCCTCCGCGGCGGTGAGCTTGGCGATGTTGGCCTCCGAGCCGCAGGGCCGCTGCCGGTCCCACAGCCACGCCGCCTTGTACGTCATCAGGCGGGCCAGCTCCACCTGGGCCTTGACCCGCGCGAGCGGGAACGCGACCGCCTGGTTGGCGCCGATGGGCCGCCCGAACGGAGCGCGGTCCTTCGCGTAGTCGCAGGCCACCTTGAGGCACAGTTCACCGCTGCCGACCGCGCCGGCGGCGGCGATGATCCGTTCGGGGTTGAGGATGTCCCACAGCACGGCGAAGCCCTCGTCCACCCGGCCGATGACGTTCGCGGCGGGGACGCGGACGTCGTCGAGGAAGACCATGTTCGAGGCGACCGTGTTGGTGCCGAGCTTGGGGATCGGCCGGTAGGTCAGGGTGCCGGCCGCGACCGCCTCCTCGATGTCCACCAGCAGGATCGTGAACCCGCTGACCCGCGGCTTCGCCTCGGCGGCCGGGATCGTCCGGGCGACCAGGACCATGTGGCGGGCGCGCTCGACTCCGGAGATCCAGATCTTCTGGCCGGTGACCAGGAAGTCCTCACCGTCACGGCGGGCCTGGGTGGCGATGTTGATCGCGTTGCTCCCGGCGTCGGGCTCGGTGATGGCGAAGCAGGTCTCCGACCGGCCGGCGGCCAGGGCGGGCAGCAGCGCGCGCTTCTGCTCCTCGGTGCCGTGGCGGGCGATGGTCAAGGCGCCGAAGGCGGGGGTGAGCAGGTAGAGGAAGGAGGCCGCCGCGCCCGCCCCGGAGGCGGCGAGGGCCTCGGCGGCGACCGCGAGCTCGAGCAGGCCCTGCCCGCCGCCGCCGTACTCCTCGGGCACGGCGAGGCCGAGCCAACCGCCGTCGGCGAGCGCGCGCCAGACCTCCTCGGGCCAGCGCTTGTCCGCGTCGCAGCGATCCCAGTAGTCCAGCCCGTGGCGCGCGCCGATCGCGGCGACCCCGTCCCGTACGGCGACGGCACTCTCCGGCAGGTCGAAATCCACCCGAACCTCCTTCGGTTTTGCTGCGGACCACAGTAGCGAGCGCGAGGGCCGGCGGAATGAGTGATCTACAACGTAAAGGACGACGCCGAGGTCGACGATCGTCTCTCGACCCGGGTGGCGGGTGGTCAGGCCGCGGCCTCGGTCATGGGCGGGTAGTCGGTGTATCCCTCGGCGCCGCCACCGTAGAGCTTGCCGAGGTCCGCCTCGGCGAGCGGGTGCCGTGTCCGTAGCCGCTCCACCAGGTCGGGGTTGGCGACGTAGGACCGGTCGAAGGCGACCATGTCCGCGGTTCCGCCGGCGACGGCCCGCTCCGCCGACGCGGCGTCGTAGCCGCCGCCGACGATCAGCGTTCCGCGGTAGGCGGCGCGGACCTCGGTGAGGAACGCCTCATCGAACGCCGGGCCGAGGCCGTTGCGCTCGCGGTGGCTCGCCTGTGCGGTCACGTTCAGATACGCCGCGCCGGCCCGATCCAGCTCGGCGGCCAGCCGGAGGTAGAGCTCGCGCCAGTCGTCGAACGGCGCGCTGCCGTTGACGACGCCGTTCGGTGACACCTTCACCCCGACCGGCAGCCCGGCCGCGCGGGCGGCCTCGACGACCTCCACCGTGAAGCGCACGCGGTTCTCGATCGAGCCACCGTGGTCGGCTCGGTCGGCGTGCCCTGCGGCCAGGCGGCCCGGTTGCGGGTCATCGACGACATGGCGACGCAGTTGGCCAAGGTGAGTGAGCCGAGTTCGTACGGTGTGTACAGCGACATCGTGATGTCCTTTGAGAACGGTGATCGGAAGGGGTTCGGGGGCGGAGCGGTCAGGCGTGCCGGGCGAGAGCGGGGGATCCGCCGGGGCAGGGCGGCAGGTCGTGGTGGGGGCTCAGCGGGGCGGCGGCGCGGGCCGCGGCGGAGCGGTGCCGGCCGCGCAGGGAGACGGCGGCCGCCAGGGCGACCAGTCCGATGACGCCCACGCCATAGCCGTAGGCGGTGGCGAACAGGCCGAGGTGGACGACGGCGATCCCGGCGGCCACCGCCGGCAGGCTCAGCCCGAGGTAGGACGCCACGTAGATCGCGGTGACGACCTCGGCGCGGCGTGCTGTGGGCCCAGGCCGGTGAGGGTGCGCAGCGCGCCGGAGAACGACGGGCCGAAGCCCGCGCCGGCGAGCACTGTCCCGATGACGAACAGCGGCGTGAGCTGCGCGGCCAGGGCGGTCATTGCCAGCGCGCCCCCCGTGACCAGCAGGGTGGATCCGCCGTAGAGGGCCCGTTCGGGCGACCAGGCCCGGGTCAGCAGCGCCATCACCGCCCCGGTACCGTTCAGCGCCACGATCACCAGGCCGCCCAGCAGATGGTCGGTCGAGTGCGACAGCGCGGCGATGACGGTCGGGCCGAGCGAGAGATAGAACCCGGCCAGCGCCCAGGTGGCCACCACGGAGGGGAGCAGCGCGAGGTAGGCGCCGCGGACCTGAGGCGGCAGCGTCACCTGCGGACGTAGCGAGCCGCGCCAGGCGCCGTCGGCGGTGACCGTCTCGGGCATGGCGGCCACCAGCGTCAGCAGTCGCCGAACACCGCCAGCAGCAGCCAGTAGACCAGGCGCGTGGGTGCCGGGCCGTACTCGACCAGCAGCCCTGATCCGAGGGCGCCGAGCGCGCTGCCGCCCGCGGAGGACACGTTGGTCATCAGCGCGCCCAGCCGGGAGCCGGGCCGCTGCAGATCGATCATCATGGCGCTGATCGCGCCGGACGCTGCGCCGGCGGCCGGCCCCTGCAGCATCCGGCCCGCCACCAGCCACGCCACCCCGCGCGCGGCGCTGGCGGAACGACTGGCCGCGCACGCCGCCCTCGCCGCCGCGCTGACCGGTTCCGCGGAGGCCGACCATCGTGCCTGGCGTCTGGCCAAGGCCACCGTCGGCACCGACGACCGGGTCGCCGCCGAACTCGAACACACCGCCCGGCGGGCGCGCGAACGCGGCGGGTACGAGGCGGCCGCGAGGGCCTACGACCAGGCGGCACGGCTCAGCTCGACCCCCGCCGACCAGGCCCGGCGGCTCACGCTCGCGGGCGAGGCGGCCGCCGAGACCGCCCGGCTCAACGACGCGCGAGCGGCCGCCGAACGCGCCGCGGCGCTGGCCGCCGACCCGCCGCTGCTCGCGCGGATCGCGCGTGTGCGGGCGACCGCCGACTTCAAGCAGGGCCGCCCGCGCTCGGCGCACGCCCTGTTGACCGAGGGCGCGGTCCACATCGCGGGCACCGATCCGCACCAGGAACTGCGGATGCACCTCACCGCCGCGAACGCCGCGTGGATCGCCGGCGACACGGACCTGCTCGCGGTCACCGCAGCGCGGCTGACGGCGTTCGAGCCGCCCGACGGCGACCCGATGGCCTCCGTGCACGCCTTCCTGGTCTGGATGACCCGGCTCGCGCTCGGGTCCCCGGCAGGTACGCTGCCGCCTCCCGGCCGGGTGGTCACCGAGGCGCGGGAGGCCGCCGTCCGCTGCCCGCACGACCTGTCGTTCATCGGCATCGGCGGTCTCGTCGCCGGTCAGGAGCGCCACACACGGGACGTGCTCGCAGCCATGGCGGCCGAAAGCCGGGTGCGCGGACGCCTGGGCTGGCTCGCCGCCATGCTCAGCCTGCAGAGCACCGCCGAGGTGCTGCTCGGCGAGCACACGAACGCCCGGACGACCGCGCAGGAGGCGCTCAGGCTCGCGCTCGACACCGGCCTGGTCTGGTGGATCCGGTACGCCAACGGCATCCTGGCCTACCTGGCCGCCGTCGAGGGCGACGAGGACTCCTGCCAGGCCCACGCGGCCGACGCGCTCGGCGGCCCGGCCGCCGCCCCCGGCGGCACCTGGGCGCACTGGGCACTCGCCCTGCTCGACCTCGGCGCGGGCCACGCGGAGCGAGCCGTGACGCGCCTGGACCTGGCCGCCCGTGGGCCCGTACGGTTCGGCACCCCGCTGACCCGCGGCATCCCCGACGTCGTCGAGGCCCTGGTGCGGCAGGCCATGCAGGCCGAGGCCGCCGACGCGCTCACCCACCTCACCGATTGGGCCTTCCGGATCGACCAGCCGTCCGTCGACGCGCTCGTCGCCCGCTGCCGCGCGCTGCTGACTCCGGACGCCGAGGACCACTACCGGACGGCTCTGGACCTGCATGAGAAGGACCCCCGTCCCTTCGAACAGGCCCGCACGGCCCTGCTGTACGGCGAGTGGCTCCGCCGCCGGCGCCGCAAGGGGGACGCCCGTCCGTACCTGTCCAGCGCACGGGGAACCTTCGAGTCCCTCGGCGCCCACCCGTGGGCGAAACGCGCCTCGGCCGAGCTGGGCGCGACCGGGGCCCGGCGCTCACCCGGATCGGCGACGCGGGGCCTTACCCCGCAGGAGCTGCAGGTCAGCCGGCTTGCCGCGCAGGGCCTGTCCAACAAGGAGATCGCGGCGCGACTGTTCCTGAGCCGGCGCACCGTCGGCTACCACCTGAACAAGGCATATCCCAAGCTGGGCGTCCTTTCCCGCAAGGAGCTCGCCACCGTCCCCCTCGCCTGACCGGGGTGTGGCGATCGCGCGCCGCTCCTGGTCGAGCCTTCACGGGCAACCGGGCACTGGACACCTCGTAAGGCTATGCCTAGCATTGCGAGGTATGAGACGAGAGCAACTCAAGGGGCATCTCGATCTGCTCCTGCTGTCCGTGCTCACCCGCGGGGCGGCGCACGGATACGCGATCATCGGTGAGCTCCGCGACCGGAGTGAGGGCGCCTTCGACCTGCCGGAGGGCACCGTCTACCCCGCGCTGCACCGGCTGGAGAAGAGCGGGCTGCTGCGCAGCTACTGGGCCGACGAGTCCGGCCGCCGGCGCCGGCTGTACGAGCTGACCGCGGCGGGCGCCACCGCCCTCACCGAGATGCGCGAGGAGTGGCGGACGTTCTCGGGGGGTGTACGGGCGGTGCTGGCGTGAACGACATCGAGCGCTACCTCCACCGGCTCGCGGTCGCGTTGCGCGGCTCCGGTGCCGACGTACCCCGGGTGCTCGCCGAGACGGAGGAGCACCTGCGTGACGCGATACGCGACGGTGTCGCGGAGGGGCTGACGGAGGAGGAGGCCGGGCGCCGGGCCGTCGCGCGCTTCGGCTCGCCGCGGGTCGTGGCGCGCCGGTTCGGCGGAGGGCTCGCCTGGCGCGAGGTCGTTCCGGAGTTCGCGCGGGTGGTCGTGCCCTCCGGCGCGATCGGGCTGGTCGCCATCGGTCTGAGCGGGCTCCTCGCGGAGGCGCTCGGCCGGCTCTTCGGCACGGCGTTCGTCGCGGGCGGCATGCCCGCGCGCTACACGTCGCGGCGATGCGCGGCGGTCGGAAACGCGGGACACGACTGCCTCAACGCCCTGATCCATGAGCATCTTCACGCGATCGTGAGGACGCGCGTCGTCTACGGGGCGCTCGGCCTGCTGGTGCTCGCCGGATACCTGCTGGCGCGCCGCCGTCTGGGCGCCGCGAGACTGGCGCCGCGGCCGGGCGTGGTGCCGCTGGCCGGGGCGACGCTGTACGGAGTGGCGGCGGCCGTCCTGCTGATCGACGGAGTGAGCGTGGTGACGTACGGCGGGACGCGCGCGGGGAGCGGCCAGAGCTGGAGCGACGGCGGCATCGCGCTCGTCATGTTCCTCGTGTACGCCCGGTCGCTCTACCGGGAGCGCTTTTCGCGATCTACAGCGTAAAGGCGGCGGCCCCTCGCGATACCTTCCGGCATCGCGGCGGGGGTGACGCCGGGCGACAACGGCCCAGCTCAGGCCCGCAAATGGCGGAACGCCGTCTCTGGGGCGGCGAGGGGCTGCACGGTATACTTGTCCTATTGGTCAACTGATCAATAGGACAAGCCGTGGATGCACGGGCCTCGCGATCATCGGCGGCGACCGATACGCGAAGGCAACCGCCTCGTCGCCGGTGGGTCATGCAAGCCTCAGGGGGGCGCTCCCAGCACACTGATGGCGACGCGGACGAGCGGGCCGCCCTGCAGCAGGTCGCGACCTTGGTGGCTCGTGGCGCCTCGCCGCCAGTGATCTTCAACGCGGCCGCGAGCGCGCTCGGCCGCTTGATCAAAGCGGACTACACCACGATCAACCGGTGCGAGACCGACCAGACGATGTCGATCGTCACGCTCTACTGCGCTCCCGGCGTTCCCGAGATCAAGATTCCCTTCGGAGGGCGCTGGCCGCTCAAGCCGGACACCGCCTCGGCGAAGGCCCTGCGAACCCACGAGCCGGCCCGGCGAGCCGCCGAGGCCATCCACAGCGAGATCGGCGACTGGCACCGGGCGACCAACGTCGGGTACGTCGTGGCCTGCCCCGTCATCGTCGAGGATCGGCTCTGGGGGACGATGGCCTGCCTGTACATCGGTTCCAGGCCGCCGCCGGGCGACACCGAAGAGCGCATGGGCCGCTTCGTCGAACTCCTGAACTCCACGATCATGCAGGCCGAGACGCGCGCCGAACTCATCGCCTCCCGCGCCCGCCTCGTCGCCGACGCCGACGCCACGCGACGGCGCATCGAGCGCGACCTGCACGACGGGGTACAACAGCACCTGATCGCGCTAACGCTCCAGCTCCGCGCGGCCGAGGCGAACGTGCCGTCCGGCCACGACGAACTCCGGCGGCAGCTGACCGACACGGCGGAGGGCCTGTCGGACGTACTGACCGAACTCCAGGAGATCTCGCGGGGACTGCAGCCCCCGATGCTGGCGCGGCGCGGCCTGCCGGCCGCCATCAAGGCACTCGTGTCCCGCTCTCCGGTGCCCGTCGAACTCCACATCGACGCGTGTGAGCGCCTCCCGGAAAAGTTCGAGGTGACCATTTATTACCTCATTTCGGAGGCGCTGACGAATGTGCTCAAATATGCGCATGCGTCCGCGGTGCGCATTGATCTCAAAAGTGATGACTCGCAGATCCGCCTGAGGGTGCGCGACGACGGGATCGGAGGAGCCGACCCCGCCCGGGGCTCCGGTCTGGCCGGTCTCGAGGACCGCGTCCAGGCGCTGGGCGGCACGATCCAGGTCACGAGCCCGACCGGGAGCGGCACGTCGCTGGCCGTGACGATCCCCTGCCCGTCTTAGCGGCGGCCGTTTTCGTGGCGGCGTGTAGAGCCCCTGTTCCGAGATCGAAGGTCAGCTCGCCGCGTCGCCGAGGTAGCGGGCGACGAGCCGCGCCAGCCGCGCGGCGACGGTCTCGGGCGGGTCCGTGGGCAGGACGACGTGGCTCATCGTCAGCCGGACGACCATGTCCACGAGCTCGACGACCGCGGTCTCGTCGGCCTGCGGCCACTGTCGCAGCGTGTGGGCGATGATGCGCTTCTTGGCCGCGAACAGCACGGGCTCGGCACGGGTGGTCATCAGCGGCAGCAGGTCCTCGCTGCCGGCGCCGGTCAGGATCGCCTTCTTGAGCGGGTCGTCGGCCGCGGTGGTGAGCGTGTACGACACGGCGTCGGCGACCGCGGAGTACAGGTCCTCGTGACGCGTCATGGCCTCGTCCACCGCGTCGAGGTAGCGGCCGTTCTCCCGGAGGTTCAGCGCCTCGGCCAGCCGCCACTTGTCCCCGAACTCGTTGTAGACGGTCTGCCGGCTGACCCCGACCGCGTCGGCGACGTCCTGCATCCGCACGCGCCGGAACCCCCGCTCGATGATCAGCGAGGCGGCGGCGTCGAGCAGGTCGTCGCGAAGAGTTCGGCGCTGCTGCATGGTTCCAGAATTCCAGATATCGGCATCGTCGAACATTCCTGTCATCCGGAAGGCCGGGACGTGCGTCCTCTCAAGGGAAAGAGAGAAGGGGGGCGCCATGAAGGTATGGCCACCGAGCAGGCCCCGTCGCACGGGCGCCCGCGTCCCGGCGCGCCACCCGCACGCCCCTACGCCTCTGGCGGACTGGGTGCTGCACGACGAGAAGCTGCTGGTGGAGACGAGGTTCGGGGGAGACCGCGAACGGTACGGCGCCTGGCGCGACCGGCTGTGGGCCGAGATGCACGACGCCATGCATCACCCCGGGCGCTCGCGGGAGTCCACCGCGGATGAGGAGTATGTCGTCAAGACAGCATTTGACGGTAACTGGGCGCAGTACCGCGTCTGCCGTGACCGCCTCCGTGAAGAGCTCTGGCAGATCATGAAGGTCACAAGAGAACACTGAGCCCTCCCTGGACGCCGCGCGGCCGGGTCATTCCCCCCGATCCCGGTCGCGCGGCTTTTTCTTGTTCTCCGGACGGTCGACGCCCAGCCGCAGCACATGGTTTACCGTGCGAGTTAAGAAAATAATCCCGGATTACTCCGAACATTTCTGCAATTCCGAAGCTCCAACCGATAAGAGGTGCTGCGCATGCACCTGAAAGGAGCCGAAGAGATGAAGAGGATGTCGGCGTGGACGCTGGTCGCCGTGGTGGCGGGCGCCGCGATCGCCGCGACGGGGGTGGCCGGTACGGCCGACGGCGCGACGCCGCGGCGGGAGTCCGCGGCCGACGCACCGGCGTGTCTGAAAGACCAGCTCCAGGCCCAGCTGTACGACGCCGGACTGGTCGGAGCGGGCAACGCGGGCACCATGGTCACGCTCACCAACACCTCCACGACGACCTGCGAGATCTCGGGGTACGTCACGCCGGAGATGCAGAACCCGGACGATCCCGATCTGCCGACCTACGCCAAGACCGGATCCACCTATTTCAACGAAGACCCCGGCGTGCACCCGGTGGAGCTTTCTCCCGGAGAACGGGCCAGTTGCGTCATGGCCTGGGGAAACGGGGACTCTTCCGACGGCGTGCAGCCGAAGACCCTGTGGCTCTGGCTGCCCAGCGACACGGACCACCATCTGACCGTGCCTTTCACGCCCGGATATGTGCGGGCGGGACGGATCACCGTCTCCGCCCTCGCCGCGCACACGCCGTTGCGTTAGGGGTGGATGGCTACCAGCTCTTGATGCCGGCGCCGTAGGGGTACAGAGGGTCTCCGTACGTGGTGGGCGGTGACTGACCCGCGTCGATCTTCGCTCGGATGTCGGAGCGTTCGGCGGCGGTCGCGCCCAGGTCGTACGGCAGGCTCCAGTCCTCGACGGCGTCGGCGGGTGTGTCGGTGCCGCCCGGTTCGAGGATCTGGTCGACGCTGCGCGGGAGCTGCCAGGGCAGCGTCCCGTGGGGTGTGTAGTCGCCGAAGAGCAGGGACGCGGTGGCCGGGCCGACCTCCTCGCCGCCGCGGTACGTCATCACGATGGCGTCGGCGATGCCGTTCCAGTCCGAGATGACGGTCGGCCGGGGCAGGTCCATGACGACGACGACCGGGATGCCCTGGTTGTGGAAGTTCTGGATGATGGCGAGCTGGTCCGCCGGCAGGTAGGGCTGTTCCTTCACCCATGCGGTGGCGTGGGTGTAGCTGGGTTCGCCGACCGCGACGACCGCCAGCTTGGGTGAGGGCGCGCTGTCGGCGTAGACGTTGACGCCCGCCGTCGCCGCCCGCGCCTTGATCGCGTCCAGGATGTCCAGCGAGCCGTAGTCGGGATGGAAGTAGCTGGTCCACACGCAGCACGACGCGCCGTCCGTGGCGCGCGGCCCGGCGACGACGATGTTGTCGCCCGCCTTGAGCTTCAGCGGGAGCACTCCGTTGTTCTTGAGCAGGGTGATGGACTCGCGCGCGGCCTGGTTCGCGAGCTTGGCATAGGACGGCTGGTGGAAGCGGTACGGGCCGTTCACCGGGTCGCCGTAGGGCCGGTCGAAGATGCCGAGTTCGAACTTCAGCCGCAGGATCCGGGTGACGGCGTCGTTGATCCGGGAGATCGGCACGCTGGACAGGAAACTCGAGATCGAGAATCCGGACGCGCCGGGGTCGGCGCCGCCCATGACGTCCGAGCCGGCGTTCGCCGCGCTGATCCACGCGCCGGAGGGCAGCCAGTCGGTCGTGATGAGCCCGGTGTAGCCCAGGTTGTTCCGCAGGTAGTCGAGGATGGGCTTGCTGTTGCCCGCGCCGGGCCCGCCCGGGTCGAGGTAGGAGCTGCCCGCGTAGCCGGGCATGATGTTGACGGCTCCGGCGTCCAGCGCGGCCCGCCACGGGATCATGTGGTACTTGATCGTCACCCCGTCGTAGACGATGCCCGCCTCACCGCCGGCCCCTTCTCCGGGCCAGTGTTTGACGGTCGCCAGCACCGATCCCGGGTTGAGCTCCGGCCCGCCCTGGAGTCCGGCCACGAGGGCTCGCACCTGCGCGGCGGCGACGTCGGCGTTCTCGCCGTTGCCCTCCTGGATGCGCGGGTAGAGCACCTTGGTGCCGACCTCGGCGAGCGGTCCCAGCACGCCGCGCGCGCCGACCTCGAGCTCCTCGCGGCGTTGCATGTCGCCGAGCTTGTAGTCGAGCGGGTAGTCCCTGCCCGCGGCCAGCGCGCTCTGCAGGGGGTACGTGGTCTGGTACCCGGAGATGGTGTCGCCCGCGGACACCGGCGGGATGCCGAGGCGGGTCCCCGCGGCGGCGACGAGCACGTTGTTGAGGTCGTTCGGCTGTGCCGGGCCGAAGTGCCAGCCCGACTGCGGGTACGTCTGGGCGTTGTAGAACATCTGGTACGCCTTCTCCTCCGGGGTCATCCGGGAGAGAAGGTCGGCCACCCGCGTCTCGACCGGCTGCCGCCAGTCCTCGTACGGCTCGATCGTGCCGTCCTTGTTGAGGTCGCGGGCGCCGTTCACGATCTTGACGCCGTCGCTCGCCGCCGTGACGGTCGGATGGTAGAGGCTGAACGTCCTGATGTTCGACGTGGTCCTGGTGCCCGAACCGGTCACCGAGACGACGTACCACTTGTACGTCCAGCGGTCGCCGATGTCCCAGGTCGGGGTGTAGCTGGTGCCGGTGGGCTCGGCGACCTTGGTGTAGAGGTCGAGCAGCCTCCCGGACGCGGTGAAGTCGTAGTCGGTGCGGCTGACGTTGATCCACACCTCGTAGTGCGCGGCGCCGGGCACGGAGTTCCAGGCGAGCATCGGACGGCGGGTGTCGGTGACCATCGCCTTGTCGGCCGGCGTCGTCAGCGCGAACTGGCCGGTGGTCGCCGGTGCCTTCGTGGGCGCCGAGAGCAGCGGCGGTTCGTCGTTCGTGGTGTCGACCGTGCCGAAGACCTGGAACTCCCAGAGCGAGTAGCCGTAGCCGGTGGCCCGTTTGGTGCCGTGGAAGCGGATGTAGCGGCCCTTGCCGGACAGGTCGAGGTTCTCGGTGCCGCCCTTGCCCGTCGTGGTCGAGTAGATGGTCGACCAGGACGTGCCGTTGTCGGACACGTCGATGTGGTAGCCGGTGGCGTAGGCGTTCTCCCAGATGAGCGTGGCGCCGGAGACGGTGGCGGCGCCGCCGAGGTCGACCTGGAGCCACTCGTCGTCGGTGTAGAGGCTGGACCAGCGGGTGTTCGTACGGCCGTCCAGCGCCGCCGCGGGTGCGTTGCCGCCCTCCGTCGAGGAGGCGGTGACCTGCTTGAAGGCGGAGATCGGCGTGGTGCTCGGGGGCGGCGCGGAGCCGCTCGTGCCGTACACCTGGAACTCCCACAGCGAGTAGCCCCACTGTGTCGCGCGTGCCGTGCCGTACATCCGGACGTAGCGCCCGCTGCCGGAGACGTTCAGCGTCTGGGTGCCCCCGGTGCCGGTGGTGGTGCTGTAGACGGTCGTCCAGGTGTTCGCGTCGCCGGATACCTGGACCTGGAAGGCGGTCGCGTACGCCGTCTCCCAGTTGAGGACGACCTGGCTGATGGTGGCCGAGGCGCCGAGGTCGACCTGGAGCCACTGGGGGTCGCTCGCGACGCTGGACCACCGGGTGGAGGTGTCCCCGTCCACGGCCGCCGCGGCGGTCGTGGTCGCGTTCTCCACCGACGAGGCGACGGCCGGCCTGCCCTGCGACAGCAGGGCGGGCGCCGCGCTCGCCGTTCGCGGCAGGGCGGCGCTCACGCAGGCCATGACCAGGGTCAGGGCGGCGATCACCGCCGTCGTCACGGTGGGGTGCACCGCCGTACGGGCACGGGGTCTCATGGGGCGTCTCCTCTTCGCGAGCACGACGGAGCGGCGGAGGGGGTGCCACCGTCGTGCGACGGGATGGGACACCGGATCCGGCGGCCGACTGGCGGGTCAGGGCCGCCGGAGGCCGGCGTAGGAGCGCTCTCCCGAGAGACTGATCGCGGCCAGGCGTGGTGTCAACCGTCTCGGAGGATATTTCTCACGCCTTATATTAAGGCCGCACGTATATCCTGCCCGCCGCGCGACGAGGCGGCGGGCAGGGACGCGGCGTCAGGAGAACCAGCGGCGCGGGTGGCGGGTGAGGCGGTAACCGCCGACGCCCGCGACGGCCGCGAGCAGGCCGCCGCCGATCGTCCACCACCACCGCGTGGACGGCCAGGAGAACCGGTTCCAGAAGTGCTCGCCCTCCTCGGCGGCGGCCGGGGCCGCCGAGGACCCCGCCTGCGGCGCGGACGTGCTCCCCGGGTCGGTCGCCGGTGAGAGCGGGGCCTTCAGGCGGGCGTTGTCCGGCTGGGCGTCGCCCTTCTTCGCCGTGATGGACAGGTCGGTCTGTATCGGCAGGCCGAGATCCTGTTCCGGCAGCCCGGTCGCCGACAGCCGTACGTAGTAGGTGCCCGGGAGGGGTTCGTCGGACCAGGGGTCGGCCCACGAACGGACCTGGCGCAGGAGGCAGTGGAGCGCGAGCGTCGCGGCGCCGGTCGCGGCGGTGGCCGTCTGTGAACCCGCCGTGCACGGCTGGCGGCGTCGAAGACCGTCGAAGACATCGACGGTCCAGGTCGCCGGCCCGTGCCGGCTCGAGCGGGTCGGCAGCGTGATCGTGATCGCGAGCCGGTCGGTCTCTCCGGCCGCCGCGTCGAACGACCAGTACAGGTAGTCGCCGGTGGAGGAGGAGACCCGTACCTGCTGGCCGGGCTCCACGGCGGTGGCGGTGAGGAAGGACGTCCCGGCGGTGCCGACCGTGGCGCTCGGGCTGGGCGAGGGCGTGTCGTCCGCCGCGGCCGGCCCGGCGACGGACAGACAGGCCAGGGCGGCGAGCCCCGCGAGTACGTACCGCATGTCAGTTCTCCTTCCACACGGCGACGCGCCAGCGGGCCAGCCATCCGGTGACCAGGCCGCCGATCAGTCCCGTTCCGGTCAGTACGAGCAGCAGCAGCCAGCCACGGCCCAGGGACGGGCCGCCCGGCGCAGGGGAGGCGGAGACCACGTCGACGGTGAGCTCCACCGGCATGCCGGGGTTGGTCTGCACGCCGGCGGGAGCGGAGAAGGAGTTGCTCACCACCAGGCAGACCAGGCCGTCACCGGAACCGTCCGTGGACGAGGACGCCGAGGGTTCGGGCGAGGCCGCCGGCCGCTGGTCCGACCAGCGCAGCCCGGTGGACAGCACGTCGGTACGCCCCCCGTCCGCGCCGGTGCCGCGCACGATCTCCTGGCCGCTCGTGGAGACGGCACGCAGCAGGACGCCGTAGTCGGGGTTGAGCCGCCGGTCGAGGGCGATGCTCACCGAGGCCCGCAGCTCCTGGCCGGGCGAGACCGCCACCCGGTACCAGCGGTGCTCGGCGAAGCGCTCACGGTCGGTGTAGACACCGGGCCCCAGCACCGGCGCCGCCGAACACCGGTCGGCGCCGCCCACCTGACGCGGCGTCCGGCGGTACGTGTCGTGCGCCCGGCGGACGAGCTGGTTCAGGCGGCTGGTGAGCTGGGTCTGGTGCTGGACGGCGGTGTACGTCCCGCCGGTCGCGTCCGCGATGCAGGTCAGCTGCTGCCGCACCCGTGCGTCCAGCGTGAGCCCGAGCGTGTCGACGACCAGGTGGGTGCCTGCCGCGGCGAGCTGCCGGGCCACGTCACAGGGGTCGGGCGCGCCGCAGGTGTCCTCGCCGTCGGTGATGAGGACGATCCGCCGGGTCGTCTCGCCGGTACCCAGGTCGTGGGAGGCGGCGCGCAGGGCGAGCCCGATCGGTGTCCATCCGGTGGGGCGCAGGGTCGCGATCGCGGCCTTGGCCTGAGGCTTGTCGACCGGGCCGACGGGGCTGATCTGCTGGGTGTCCCGGCAGCCGAGCGCCTGGCTGGCCGAGTTCGGCACGCGGGAGCCGAGCGCGCGGATGCCGAGCTGGGTCTCGGGGGGAAGGGCGTCCACCACCTCGTCGAAGGACTGCTGGGCGACCGACATACGGCTGCGGCCGTCGATGTCGTTGGCGCGCATCGAACCGCTGGAGTCCAGGACCAGCTCGACCTTCGGCGCCTCGCCGTCCGTCGGCTCGCCGGCCGTCGCGGGCACCGCGCCCAGCGCCGTCACGCCCGCCAGCACGGCGAGGAGCAGGCCCGCGGCGGGGCCACGTCTGATGATCACGCCGGTGGATCTTAATGATCTTGAGTGAGGCCGCCTAATCGGTCCCGCGGCGCGAATCGACGGGAGTTCCCGCCCGCGGGCGACGGCATCGACGCCGCGACGTTCCCCGCGAGAACCGTTCGCTGCGAACGGCCCTCGCCGCGGCGTCGGTCGGCGTCCGGAGACGTCTCGAAACCCGGTTTCGTACGGGGCGTGGCGGCGTGGCCGCCGGGTGGTGGCGGAGCGGATGGGGGATTGGTAACTTCTATCCGCTTCCGTCCGACCTTGGGCGAAGAGGCGCCATCGCCGCGCCTCGTCCGCGGGACGTGCCGTAAGCGTCCGTTCTCAGGCGATCGAGGTCCGGGTTCTCTCATGACGAAGCGCTGGATGATCCTGTCGGGCGTGCTCCTGGTGGCGGTGGTGGCCGTGGCGGCCGGGCTGATCACCTTCGGCGGGCACCGTACGCACACCGTGGCCGGGCGGACCCCCGTGTCCCCGGATCCGGTCGTGACACCGAGCCTCACGCCCGCCCCCACGCCGACACCGCACCGTAGAGCGAGACGGCACCACGCGGTGACGGCGCGGGCATCGGCGGCGTCGCGTCAGCGAGCGGCGCACGCGACGACACGCGACTCCGGCGCCGGCCAGGCGGATCCGTGCGCGCACAACCACCACTGCAGCGTGCCGCCGATGCCGCCGCTCAAGCCGGACCCGAGGCCGCCGGCCCCCGCGCCGACCCTGACGGTGACCGGCGCCCCCGCCGGAGGCTGAGCGGCCGTCCCCGGCGACGCCTTGATGCGGCCGGGGTCAGAGACGGTTCCACGCGTACGTGGGCAGGCCCTGGCTTTTCGCGATGGGCCTCCAGAGCTTGACCACCTGCCGCTTGGCCGGGCCCGCCTTGTCGTTGGCGGCGATGGCGGCCCGGTAGTGCGCCGTCAGCGGGGCGATCCGGCCGCCGCAGCCGCGCGCCTGGACCTCACGCGCCCAGGCGAGGTAGGCCTGGTCGGCGTCGAGGGAGTTCTGGTACGCGTTGATCATCCAACGGCGGAGCCGTGCGCCGTCGCGCAGCCGATCGACCTTCAGGCCCTTGGACTGCGACAGCTCCTGCTGGCGGTCGCGTACGACCTGCTGGAAGCCGGAGACGCCCGCGGCGACGTCGTCGCAGGTCCGCAGGGGAGCGGGCAGATGCCCGCGCGCGGTCTTGCCCGTCTCGAGGATCTTCTCGACGGCGGCGGCCTGCTGCGCGGCGGTCCCCGTGCCCGCCGTCGCGCCGGACGCCTGCGCGCCGTCGTCCTTCGAGCCGGAGAGCCCCTGCGTGAGGGCGTAGATCAGACCGCCGCCGAGCACGACCACCGCCGCGACGCCGCAGGCCAGCAGCAGCGTCTTCCGGTTCTTCCCGGGGTGATCGTCCCCCGGCGCGACCGGGACTCCCGGCGCACCCGGCTCGCCGGCGAGCGGCGGATATCCGTACGGCGCCGGCTCCGCCATCGGGCCGCCCGGGACGGGACCGGCCGGGCCGGGGTTGGCCAGGTACTGCGTGGCCGCCTCGGTCGCGGGCGGCGTCGGGCCCGCCCCCGGCCCGGCAGCCGGCGTCGAACCGGCGCCCGCCCCCGGCCCCGGCACCGGTCCCGGAGACCCGAACGGGCTCGGGTCTCCGAACGGGTTCGGATCCCCGTACGGGCCGAGGTCTCCGTACGGCTCCGGTACCGACACGCGGCCGGCGTTCCTGGGCGGCTCCGGCGGCGCCACCGGATAGGAGGTCCTGGGCGACGCGGGCGACGCGGGCGACGCGGGCGGCGGGGTCGCCGGCGGTTCGCCGGCCGCCTCCCAGTCGGTCACCGGCAGCGGCTCGGTCTTGGGGTTCGACGGCCCGGCCTGCGGCTCCGGGTCGTTCAGGGGTCGGAACAGCGAGCCCGGCTCCGGCCCGGGACGCTCGCCCGCCGCCGGAAGCGGCGCGCCGCACCAGGTGCAGGCGGACCGACCCGAGGGGACGTCGTTCTCACATGCCGGACACTTCATGCAGGGGTCCCTTTCTCGCCGACCATTGCCTGTCAGACGGAACATTGTGCCGTGCGCACGTGAGGGCCGAATCCGGTACCACCGTCGAGGGCGGGCCGGAACCCGTGCCCGGCGTCCGTGGCCCGTGACCGTGCCGCGCCCCGGGAGCCCGTGATCACCGGTGGCGGGGGCGACCGCAGCGGCGGCGTTGATCGACTCGGGAATGGCCTTTGACCTGCGGAGATGTGGGGGTAGGCTGGATGAGGTAACTGACCCCACCCCCATGGCTGCGGCACGCCCTCCTTTCGGCCGCGCGACGCCTCCCCCTTTCCCCGGGAGCCGCGAGCGCCGCCGTGACCGCGGTCCAAGGAAGTCTGATCCCCCCAATGGAGATTCATACCGATGCCCTCGTCGTGGGCGGAGGTCTGGGCGGCGTCGCCGCCGCACTGGCACTGCTCAGGGCAGGTTCCTCGGTGGTCCTCACCGAGGAGTACGACTGGCTCGGCGGGCAGCTGACCAGCCAGGCCGTTCCCCCGGACGAGCACCCCTGGGTCGAGCGCTTCGGCGTCACGGCCTCCTATCGCGCCCTGCGCGACGGCATCCGCGACTACTACCGGAGCCACTACCCGCTGACCGAGCGGTCCCGCGCCTGGCGGGAGCTCAACCCCGGCGCCGGCTGCGTGAGCCGTCTCTGCCATGAGCCCCGCGTCGCCGTCGCGGTGATCGAGTCCATGCTCGCGCCGTACCGCGGCTCCGGCCGGCTGCGCGTGCTGCAGCCGTACCGGCCGGTGGGCGCGGACGTCGACGGCGACCGCGTGAAGGCCGTCACCCTGGCGCACCGCGACACCGGCGCGCGGACGACCGTACGGGCCCGGATCGTCCTGGACGCCACCGAGACCGGCGAGCTGCTACCGCTGACCGGCACCGAGTACGTCACCGGCTTCGAGTCGCGGGCCGAGACCGGCGAGCCGAGCGCCCCCGACGAGGCCCAGCCGCAGAACATGCAGGCCATCTCGGTGTGCTTCGCCGTCGACCACGTGGACGGCGACCACACGATCGAGCGTCCGGCGACCTACGACCACTGGCGGGAGTACCGGCCGTCGTTCTGGGGCGACCGCCTGCTGTCATGGCGCGCCCCGACGCCCCGCACGCTGGAGCCGGTCGAACGCTCGTTCACCCCGAACCCGGATGAGGACCCGACCCAGGTGCTGGGCGACCTGCAGCGTCCCGGCGGCGACATGGACCTGTGGACGTTCCGCCGGATCGCCGCCCGGCGCAACTTCGAGGACGGCGCCTACGCCAGCGACATCACGCTGGTGAACTGGCCGATGATCGACTATTTCGACGGTTCGATCATCGATGTGCCGGACGCCGACCGGCACGTCCAGGCCGCGCGCGAGCTCTCCCGGTCGATGCTGTACTGGATGCAGACCGAGGCGCCGCGCCCGGACGGCGGCACCGGCTACCCCGGGCTGCGGCTGCGCGGCGACGTCGTCGGCGGCGGCGCCGACGGCCTCGCCCAGGCGCCCTACATCCGCGAGTCCCGCCGGATCCGTGCCCTCTACACCGTCCCCGAGCAGGACATCGCCCTCGCCGTACGCGGCGACAGGGGAGCGGTCTCCTACGACGACTCGGTGGGCATCGGGCTCTACCGGATCGACCTGCACCCCTCCACCGGCGGCGACAACTACATCGACGTGGGCTGCTCGCCGTTCGAGATCCCGTTGGGCGCCCTGATCCCGCAGCGCGTGGACAACCTGCTGGCGGCGGCCAAGAACATCGGCACGACCCACATCACGAACGGCGCCTACCGGCTGCACCCCGTCGAGTGGAACATCGGCGAGGCGGCGGGCACGCTCGCGGCGTTCTGCCTCGCGGGCGACATGCCCCCGCACGCCGTCCGCGAGAAGGAAGAGATGCTGTCGGACTACCAGAGCCTGCTCGTCCGGTGCGGCGTCGAACTCCGCTGGCCGCCGGTGACCGGCTACTGACGACGGGCGCGAGCGCGAAGTCGCGGTGATCCGGGGCCGACCCCCGCCCGCACCTGAAGGTCGAGCGCCGCATGGGGCATCCTGGGAGGCCGCGCGTTCCAAGCCGTGGTTCACGGCGAAGAGGGCGCGCCCCGGGGCAGCCGGATGCGGAAGCGGGTGTCCCCGGGTTCGCTGGTGAGGCCGACCGTCCCGCCGTGCGCCTGGACGACGGCCGACACGATCGCCAGCCCGAGTCCGGTGCCGCCCGCCTTGCGCGACCGCGAGCCGTCCCCGCGGGCGAACCGCTCGAAGACGTCCTCGCGCAGCCCGGCCGGGATCCCGGGGCCGTCGTCGAGCACGTCGAGGGTCACCACGCCGGCCGGATCGGCGGGGCGGAGGCGTACGGTGACCTCCGTCCCGGCCGGCGTGTGAGCGTGGGCGTTCCCGAGGAGGTTCGCGACGACCTGCTGGAGCCGGAACTCGTCCCCGTACACCGTGACCGGCTCCTCCGGCAGGTCCAGCGACCAGCGGTGGCCGGGCGCGGCGGCGTGGGCGTCGCTGGTCGTGTCGATGGCCATCCGGGTCAGGTCGACCGGCTCGTGCGCGAGCGGTCGCCCGGCGTCGAGCCGGGCCAGCAGCAGCAGGTCGTCCACGAGATGTCCCATGCGCGCGGACTCGGACTCGATGCGGTACAGCGCGCGTTCGACGCGTGAGGCGTCCCGGCGGGCCAGCTCGGCGTGGCCCCGGATCGTGGCGAGCGGGGTGCGCAGCTCGTGGCTGGCGTCGGCGATGAACCGGCGCAGCCGGTCCTCGCTCGCGTGCCGCTGCGCCAGCGCCGACTCGACGTGCTCCAGCATGTGGTTGAAGGCCGTGCTGACCTGCCCGACCTCGGTCTCGGGGTCGGTGCCGGGCACCCGCGCGGGCAGCGCCACCTCCCCGCTGGCCAGCGGCAGCTCGGCGACATGCGCGGCGGTGGCGGCGACGCGGCGCAGCGGCCGCAGCGCGAGCCGTACCAGCGTGGACACGGCGAAGGCCGACGCCACGAGCACGGCGCCGAACACCAGGACCTCGATGAGCTCCAGCCGGCCGAGCACGTCGTCGACACGGCGCAGCGGCAGGCCGGTGACCAGGACGTCGCCGTCCCGGCCCGGCGTGGCGATCACCCGGTACTCGCCGAGCGACTCGAGCCGCAGGGTACGCGGACGGGCGTCGGCGGGCAGCCCGGCGATACGGGCGGAGTCCGTGGCGGGCAGCGCGACCCGGCCGCTCTGGTCGCTCACCACGCCGCACTCGGTGACCCGGCCGCCGGCGATGCGCGCCCCGAGCGTGCCGACGGACTGGCCCTCGACGTCGCCGAGACCCCGCTGCCGGTGGTGCTCCAGGCTGACGGCGTACCGGTCGCCGGCGGCGGCGAGCTGCTGGTCCAGCCGGTTGACCAGGAATCCGCGCAGGGACAGCGTCGTCACGACCCCGACGACGCCGCAGGCGAGGGTGAACAGCAGCAGCGAGCCCACGATGAGCCGGCCCCGCAGCGTACGGACGCGGAGACGGGCCACCAGGGCGCGGAGGCGGGAGGTCATGGGGTGGGCGGCCGGAGGACGTAGCCCACGCCGCGGACCGTGTGGATCAGGGGCTCGCGGCCGGCGTCGATCTTCTTGCGCAGGTAGCTGACGTACAGCTCGACGACGTGGGCCTGCCCGCCGAAGTCGTAGTTCCACACCGCGTCGAGGATCTGCGCCTTGGGCAGCACCCGGCGCGGGTTGCGCATGAAGTGGCGCAGCAGGGCGAACTCGGTGGCCGTCAGTTCGACCGGCTCGCCGCCCCGGCTGACCTCCCGCGCCTCCTCGTCCAGCGTGAGGTCGGCGACGGTGAGGATCTCACCGCCTCGCGTCCGGGCCCGCCCGGACCGCCGGAGCAGGCCGCGCAGGCGGACCAGCACCTCTTCCAGGCTGAACGGCTTGGTGACGTAGTCGTCTCCGCCCGCGGTGATGCCCGCGACGCGGTCCTCGACGGAGTCGCGCGCGGTCAGGAAGAGCACGCCGACGTCCGGGTCGGCCTCGCGCAGCCGGCGCAGCACCTCCAGGCCGTCGGAGTCGGGGAGCATCACGTCGAGCAGGACGGCGTCCGGCCGGAACTCCCGTCCCACCCGTACCGCCTCGGCCCCGTCGCCGGCGGTCGTCACCTCCCAGCCCTCGTAGCGCAGGACGCCGGCCAGGACCTCGGCGAGGCTGAGCTCGTCGTCGACGACCAGCACCCGTACGGGCGACCCGTCGGGACGGGTCATGAGCGGGTGGCGGGCGGCCGGCGTACCGGGGGAGTCGGGGGTTCTCATCGCCACCTACGCTGCACGCTGCGGATCTGCCGAAGATGTGAATTGTCTCAGAAGATCGTGTGAAGCGGATACATATCCGCAGGTCACGGCCTTTTCAGTGGAGACACATACACCTTTCAGAAAAATCCTTCAGGTACGGACCCGAGAGTTGAACCCCGAACGACCGACCGACGGGGGGGAAGACTTCGTGGCCACTCTGGACGAGCGCAGAGCCGTACGCGGCCCGCATGCCCATCGGCCGCCGGTGCGCGCCCGGCCGGAGCACGTCCTCGGGCCCATCGCGCTGGGAGGGGCCGCCGTGATCGCCCTGTGGTGGCACGACACGCCCGCCATCACCGGGTTCGGCGACTGGCTCACCAACGCGGGCCGCGTCACCGGTCTGCTCGCCGGGTTCGCGGCCGTCGTCCTGGTGGCGCTGATGGCGCGGATCCCGGCGCTCGAACGGGGCGTGGGCACCGACCGGCTCGCGCGCTGGCACGCGATGGGCGGACGCTACATGGTCGGCCTGGTCGTCGCGCACGCCCTGCTCATCATCTGGGGGTACGCCGTCACCGCGCACACCGGCGTCGTCCACCAGACGAAGACGCTCCTGGTGAGCTATCCGGACGTGCTGATGGCCACCGTCGCGGGCCTGCTCCTGGTCGGCGTCGGCATCGTGTCCGCCCGCGCCGCGCGGCGCCGGATGAACTACGAGACCTGGTACTACCTGCACCTGTACACCTACCTGGCGATCGCGCTGGCGTTCAGCCACCAGTTCGCGACCGGCGCCGACTTCATGACGAGCCGGCCGGCCCGCGTCCTGTGGTCCGCGCTGTACGTGGCCGTGGGCGCCCTGCTGCTCTGGTACCGGTTCGTGACGCCGCTGCGCCGGGCCCTCCGGCACCGGCTGCGCGTGCACGGGGTGTACGCCGAGGGCCCCGGGGCGGTCTCGGTGTGGATCCGGGGGCGGCACCTGGACGAGCTGCGCGCCGAGGCGGGCCAGTTCTTCCGGTGGCGCTTCCTCACCCGCGAGCTGTGGTGGGCCGCCAACCCGTACTCGCTGTCCGCGCCCCCGGCCACGGACATGCTCCGCATCACCGTGAAGACGTTCGGGGAGCACAGCGGAGCCCTGAGCCGGCTGCGGCCGGGCACCCCCGTCTTCGCGGAGGGGCCGTACGGGGCCTTCACCGCCGGCCGGCGCCGACGGCGGAAGGTTCTGCTGCTGGCCGGCGGTGTCGGCATCACCCCGATACGCGCGCTGTTCGAAACGCTCCCGGCCGTGCCCGGCGAGCTCACCCTGATCTACCGGGCGACCGAGTGGGCCGACGTCGTCTTCTCCGACGAGCTGCTGCGCATCGCCGAGTCCCGCGGCGCGGCCCTGCACTACCTGGTCGGGTCGCGAAGGGACCTGGGCCGCGATCCGCTGTCGCCGGCGGTCCTGACCCGGATCCTGCCCGACCTCGCGGCCCACGACGTGTACGTCTGCGGGCCGGACGGCATGACGACGGCGGCCAGGGCGGCGCTGCGCCGGGCGGGCGTGCCGCGCCGCCACATCCACCACGAGTCATTCGAGTTCTGAGGGGCCGACCATGAAACGAGCCGTCCTCGCCGTCATCGGCACCGTCTGCGGGCTGGTGCTGCTGCTCAGCTTCAAGACCCACCCGGCGGCCGGAACGGGCGCCATCGCCGGCGCCGGGGCGGGCGCCGACCCGGGCACCGCCGCCACGCCCGCGCCGAGCGAGAGTGCCACGTCCACACCGAGCGCCGGCTCCGGCGGCGGTGACAGCGGCAAGAGCCGTACGGTCACCGGAGACACCGTCGACACCCGCTGGGGCCCGGTTCAGGTCGAGGTCACACTGGACGACGGCAGGATCACCAAGGTGCGGGCGGTCCAGCTGCCGAGCGACAACCCGCGCGACCTGGAGATCAACGACTTCGCGGTGCCGCAGCTCGAACAGGAGGCGCTGTCCGCCCAGAACGCCCGGATCGACATGGTCTCCGGCGCCACCTACACCAGCCAGGGCTACATCCAGTCGCTGCAGAGCGCCCTCGACAAGGCGGGCACGTGACCGAGCGGAGTGAGGGAACCGGTGAACACGGCACCGTGGTCACGGGCCGACGAAGGAGGTTCCGTGACCTCGTGCTGCGAGGGAGTCCGGAGGCACAGCATCGTGGTCGCGAGGCCGACGGAGCAGGTTCCGTGACCGGGCGGAGCGAGGGAGCCGGGGGCACGCTCCCCGTGGGCACTCCCTCCGACGAAGGAGGACTCGTGATCCCCCGACGGCGCGCCGAGCCGTGCATGGGCACGGTCTTCTCCTTCGACCTGAGGCCGCCGTACCCTCCGGACGGGACGCTGGAGCGGGTCATCGCCTGGCTGCACCGGATCGACGCGACCTTCTCCACCTACCGGCCGGACAGCGACATCAGCCGTCTCGGCCGCGGAGAGATGCGCATCGGCGACTGCGGGCCGGAGGTCGCGGAGATCCTCGGCCTGTGCGAGGAGCTGGCCGAGGTCACCGGCGGCTGCTTCAGCGCGTACGCCAGGGGAGAGCTCGACCCCTCGGGCGTGGTGAAGGGCTGGGCGATCGAGCGGGCCGGCGCCATGCTGGACGAGGCCGGCTGCCCCCGGTACAGCGTGGGCGGCGGAGGCGACATCCGGCTCGGGCACGCGCCGGAGCCCGGCCGTCCCTGGCGCGTGGGCATCGCCGATCCACGGCGTCCCGGGGCACTCGCCGCCGTCCTCACCGGACGGGACATGGCCGTCGCGACCTCGGGGACGGCCGAGCGCGGCGCGCACATCCTCGACCCGCGCACCGGCCGGCCGCCGGACGGCGGACTCGCCTCGATGACCGTGGTCGGGCCGAGCCTCACACTGGCCGACGCCTACGCGACCGCGGCGTTCGTCATGGGAGAGGGAGCCCGCGCGTGGGTCGAGGACCTGCCCGGCTACGAGGCGTTCGCCGTCGGCGCGGACGGGTGTACGTGGGCGACGTCCGGCCTGGGGACCGGCGACGGCGGCCCGGCCGGGGCCGACCGCCCGCGTGGACGGGAACCGCGCCCCGTGGGCTCTCGGCCGTCCGCGACCCTCCGGCCCGTGGCGGACCGGTGACGACGCACGGTACGGCGGGCGGCGTCACTTGGCCGGGATCAAGAGACGGGCGAGCGTGCGGCCGCCGATGATCGCGGCGTCCGCCCCGCACCCCGGGGTCGGTGGCGGTGATCGAGGGTAGGACCCACCTCGCCCCCACGCGTACGGGGGAGGGGAGCCACGGTCCATGACCCGCCCCTGCGGTCACTCTCCCCGACGAAGGAGGGCTCATGACCGCGGAGGAGCGGCCGGACGGCGCCGGACCGCCGCCGATCACGGATCCGCGGCCGGCGCTGGAGCGCCTGAGAGGGTTCCCCGGTCAACCGGTCGGAACCGATCGTCCGGTGGACCCGAACGCGCGACTCGCCGGGTCTACAAGCGGGTGGGCGCCGGCGGGACCGTGGCGCGCCCCACACGCGTCGGACCAGCGATGATCTTCAACGGCATCGTGGGACACCCCGGCGCACGCGTGCTGGTGGGCCTGATGGCGAGCCGCGAGCGGGTGGGCATCCTGCTGGACATGCCATCCTGGCCGTCCTCAAGTGCGCCAAGAGCAGTGCCTTCGACGACGGCCGGGCGTGGCAGGCCGCGCTGGTGGCGTTCGGGGTGTACGCGGAGTTGAAGAACGTCATTCTCATCGATCGGGACGTCGCCGTCTTCGACACCGACGACGGGCTGTGGGCGATGCAGACCTGCATGCAGGGCGACGTGGACATCATCACCATTCCCGGTGTCGCCGGCCATGTGCTCGATCCCATCCAGGGGCCCGACTACAACCCCGCACTGCCCGCCCTCGGCACCACCGCCAAGACGATCTTCGACGCGAGCGTGCCGTTCCGGCTCGCCGCCGCCTTCGAACGCGCGCGGTTCGAGGACGTCGACCCCCGGCCGTACGCGCCGGAGCTGGACCTGCCGTACGCCTGACCGCCCGCTCGGCCCCTGGAGCCCACGAAGCCTTTATGGGGCATTTGCGAAGTTCGGCGAGTGCTCGGATATGCATTTTGCATATCGGATGTTTCCTTTATTGACCACGACCGGGCCGATTTCCGATAATCAATTCCTGGGGCGTGTTCTCCCGGTTATATTGACAACCCCTTCCCGACTCGGCCGAACGCCCGACGCCTGCGACTCGCGGGCCCGCCGTAAGAAGGACAATGCAGCTGATCCGTTCAGTCAGGACCGGAGAAGTGCTGACGCTGCAGTTTCTGCTGATGACGATCGGCGCGGTGATCGGAGTGGCGCTGCTGGGCGTGTCACTCGTGGTCGACCTCGCCGGGCTCAACCAGCCGGAGACGCCGCGGATGCCCACCGGGTACCCGACGCCGCTGCCGTCGATGCCCTCCAACTTCCCGTCCGGCCTTCCGTCGAACCTTCCGTCGAATCTCCCCACCCTGCCGTCCATGCCGTCCATGCCGTCTCTGCCGACGGACCTGCCCACCGTTCCCGGGAGCGCTCCATGATCCCCGGCCCGCCGGCCGCCCGACCGGGTCCCGGCGGGCCCGGCCCAGGCGGCCCACGCGGCCCCGGGGGCCCAGGCGGCGGTCCCGTGGGTCCCGGCGGCCCCGGCTGGGGTCCCGCGGGTCCCGGTGGCCCTGGGAGTCCCGAGGGCGCGGGCCGTCCCGCCGCGGGTGGGCGGATCCGTGACGACTCTCTGGTGCGGGCGCGCGCGCTCCTCATCGCCCGGCTCGCCATCGCCCTCTACCTCGTCGAGCTCCTGCTCAACCTGACCCGCCCGCACGTGCTGCGCGGCGAGCCCACGCTGTCGATCTTCCAGAGGCTGCCCGGCGGGTCCGGCTCGCTCGGCCGGCTGCTCTCCATGCCCCGCGCCGTCTTCTGGGCCGTGCTGGCCGGCATCGTGGTGGGCGCGGTCATCCAGGGCGTGGTCCTCATCACCCGCCCCCAGGGCCGCCGCGCGGTCACCGCGACCTGGGCGATCCTGGTGGCGCTGCTGGGACCGTTCTCGCTGATCTCCCTGGCCGCCGCCGGGGCGTTTCCGCTGGTCGCCCTCTTGTGCCTGCCCAGCACCGCGTTCGTGCTGTGGCTGCTGCACCACGGCCAGCGGTTCGCGCGGGTGCCGCTGCCGATGCTGCTGGCGGCGTTCGGCTGGGGCGCCCTGATCGTGTTCGGCCTGGGCCGCGCCTACACCGGCCTGGCGTTCGGCACCCTCAACGGCTACCTCGCCAAGGGTACGGGCACCGACCTCAGCCGGCAGCTCTCGACCCAGTACCGCCTGCTCGACATCGGGGTGGTGCACCTCGCCGCCGTGGACACGCTGATCACGGCGGCCGGCGTCCTGCTCCTGCTGCTCCTGTTCCGGCATCGCGTCACCGACGCGCTCACCGGCCTGATCCTGGGCGCCGCCGCCGGGCTCGGCTACAACTTCGTGGAGAGCGTCCTGCTGGTCAAGCTGTACGGCTCGCTGAGCATGTTCACCGGCGCGACCAGCGGCTTCGAGTACTGGATCCGGCAGTCCATCGGCCTGCTCGGCGGGCAGGTGACGTTCGGCGCGCTGGCGGGGGCCGGGCTCGGCATCGCCGCCCGGGCGCCCACGGTCCGGGCCCGGCGGCTCGTCGCGGGCGGCGCGCTGGTGGCGGCGATCGGCGGCGCGGTGGCCGCCGAGACGCTCTCGGCCTGGATCTCCCATCTGACCTCCGATCACGTCGACGTCGGGGGAGCCGCGGACACCCTGGTGATCTCGCCGTTCCTGTGGCTGCTGCCGCAGGCGCCGTTCATCGTCGTGGTCTTCATGCTGCTGGTGACCGGGTGGCGCGAGCGTGCGGCGGCGGCACGCGACTGCGTGGCCGCCGAGGCGGCGGAGGGCGTGGCCATCACCAAGGCCGAGGCGTCATACCTGGCCGATCCGGCACTGCGCTTCTGGGCGCTGGTGAACACCTGGCGCTGGTACGGCCGCGCCACGGCGCTGGCGCTGTACCGCCTGCAGTCCGCGCAGCTCGACCTGGCCGCCCGGCGCCTGGAGCCGCAACGCGCCGACGACGCCGCGAGCCGTGAGGAGGGTGACCGATTGCGTACGAAGGTCGCGAGACTGAGGACGCCCACCGCCCCGGCGGTGACACCGTGACCGCGGCGCGCCGTGCGACGGGCGTCGCCGCGGGCGCGTTCCTGCTGGCCTGCCTCGTGCTCCCGCTGTCCGCGCCGCCCGCGTCGGCGTGCAACGTCGGCTACGTCTACAAGCCGACGATGAGCCTGAACAAGCCGCACATGGGCCTCCGCAAGCCGTGCTCCACCCGGACGTCGATGGCCGGAGTCGCGATGGTCGTCATGCTGACGGCCGGCGCCCTGGCCGCCGCCGGCGTCCTGGCCCTGCGCAAAGGGGAGAAAACGACGCGGCGCCCCGCGCCGCCACCGGCCCCCGGACCGGGGCGGTTCGGGCAACCGGCGGCGGGCCCGCCCCCGGCCCTCGCCGGCTACCTGCGGGCCACCGGCCTGCTCGCGGCCGCTCCGCCGTACCCCGGTCCGTACCCGGCAGGAGGAGGTCACGGTGCGCACCCGTAGCCCTCGCCGTACGGCGGTCCTCGCCGCGGCCGTCATCACGCTCGCCTCCGCGGCCCCCGGCGCGTTCGCGCCGCCGCGCGCCGCGGGCTCGGCCGCCACGGCGGCCGTGGCGGACGAGGATCCGAACGCGATCGTCCAGCGCATCGACGCCGACCTGAAGGCCAACGACTTCGACGCGGCCGACGAGGAGATCGCCAAGCTCAGGAGCCTCTGGGCCAAGGCGCGGCAGGACACCACGTCAAGGGGCCAGCAGGCCGCGAACAGGCTGCAGGGCGTGATCGACCAGCAGGCCCGGCGGGTCGTGGACGCGAAGATCGACTATGCGCTGCGCCAGTCGACCGCCACCAAACAGCAGGGCGAACGCTACTGGGAGGCCGTCATCGCCGGTGCGATCCGCCCCCAGGTCATCGGCTTCAACCAGAAGTTCCGCGAGTCGCCTCTGGACAGGCAGCGCAGAGCGCAGCAGGGCGACACGGCGAACCGCGACGCCGAGATCGACGTCGAGACGGCGACGGCCATCGTCGAGGTGACCGTCGGTGAGGGATCCGGCAAGGCCACCCAGATCCTGGGCACCCCCAGCCGCTTGGGCCTGCGGAACAACCCACTCGCGAATCCGGCCGGCAAGCCCGTCATCCTCGTGGCTCCCAAGGGGCTCAAGTCCCAGCTGGCCGACCGGCTCCGGCTCGCCGGCGTCAAGATCGTCAACAACCAGACCGAACTGCGCGACGCGCTGGCCGCTCTGGACAGGAAGCGACAGGCCGCCAAACGGCAGAAGAAGGAGCAACTGCGGGCCAACCTGGGCCTCAACTGCCCCGGCGGCGAGAAAAAGGAGAGCATCGGCGGCATGATGGCGCGGGGCGTGCCGGCGGCCTCCGCCGCTGACTGCTCGGGCGACGACGGGCTCTCGCACGCGCTCGACTCCAAGGACCTGGGCGGCGTGGACTTCTCCACCCTGGAGCTGCGCTACCTGTCCGACAGCCCGGGATCGGTGAAGTACTCCTTCTCCGCGAGCCCGGCCGCTCCCGGCGCCGAACAGAACCCGCTCGCCGCCCTCGACGCGGCCACGACGAGCACGGCGGACCTGCGCACCTGGCTGGTGCTGAACCCGAACAAGTTCTGGGTCAACCTCAACCCCACCGAGCCCGACCGGATCATCGACCCCGCTCTGGGCGAGACGAACGCCGGGCGCGCGCTGCTCGACGCCGACCTGGCGATGAAGCGCACCGAGGGCAGGCTGCTCAACCCCAAGACCGCGCTCGGCGAACGCTACTGGAACGCGCTCCTCGGCTCGGCGAAGAAGACCTGCTACACCTCCCGGATGTGGATCGTGCCCGGCGACGTCGAGGTCCGCGAGGACGGATCGTCGCTGTACGTCATCAAGGCGTCTCTCAACGTCAAGGCCAAAACGGACCATCTCAGCGGCAACTACGCCTGCCCGTCGGACCCGGCGGCCGACGCGCGGAACGAGCGGCTCGAGCAGACGCTGGTGGTCCCCAAGATCGTCGAGGCGGTCAACACGGCGCCGGAGTACGCTCCGATCCGCCGCGCCTTCCTGGCCCGTGTGGTGGCCGAGTGGATCCGGCAGCGCCACCAGGAGGGTCACCACACGTCGTTCGACAAGCTGATCGACTCGGGTGACATCGGCCCGGCCAAGCTCACGAACGGCTGGCGGCCCCGCCAGGTGTTCGACGATTACGTCCACTCGATCCAGCGCGGGGAGTTCACCTACCGGCACACCGTCCACGAGGGCCGGGGCGTCGTCACGTACAAGATGACGCTCGGCGGCGTGGACTTCAGCCGGCTCGACCCCACCCGGCTCAGCGCCGCGCAGATGCGGCAGCGGCAGCCGGGGCTGCCGCAGACCGTCAAGGCGTCGGGGACCCGTCCGGCGACGGCCTCGGACGGGTCGATCTGGCTGGGGGAGAGCGCCGGGTCGTCCGGCGGCGGGCTGTGGTCCCGTACGACCGGCACGCTCGCCTCCTTCGCGACCGGGCGCACCGGCCTGGCGATCCTCATCGTGGTCGCGCTGGCCGTGGTGGCCTTCGGCATCCGCGGAGGCGCGGGGCGCCGACGGCAGGAGCCATGACCGAGCGGAGCGAGGGAATCCTGGGCGCGTCCCCGGGTGGTCACCCTCTCCCGACGTAGGAGGGCTCATGACCGAGCGCGGCGAGGAAATCAAGGACGCGCCCCTGTGGTCGCCCGCCCCGACCCGTCAGGTGCGGGGGAGCGGTGCCTCGTCGTGGGCCGGCAGGTCGGCGAGGGTGTCGAGGACGGGCCCGGCCGCGATCACCAGGCGGGCGTCGTCCTCCGGGAGCTCCGCCATCAGCGTGGCGAGCACCTCGGCCTCGCCGTGCGCCAACGACCGCAGCACGGTCAGGCCCGCCGGGGTGGCGGCCACGCGGGTCGCGCGGCCGTCGGTGGGGTCGGCCTCGCGGTCGACGAACCCGGCCGACCGCAGGCCCGCCACCACGGTCGTGGCGGTCGGCTGGGAGCACGGCACGCGGCGGGCGATCTCGCCGATCCGCAGCGGGCCGTACTGGTTGAGCAGGGCGAGGACGATGAGCTGCGTCGGGTGCACTGTGCCGTTGTGACCAGTACGCCGCAGGCGGCGCATGAGGCGGTGCATCGCGATCACGACGTGCAGCGTCTCGTCGGCGCTCACCGTCCTCGCAGTCATGCTCAGGATAGTTTCAGCGTCGGTTTGTACATGTCCAGCCACAAGGCCAGGTCAAGCGCGCGTTCGAGACCGTGTCGAGACTCCTGCGTGATCTGCGGCGTGTCGACCTCGACCGCACGGGCGAGCCAGTCGCGGCTGACGATGTCGAACACCGGGTGGCCCGGCGCCGACAGGTACTCCCGCGCGTTGTCCTGCAGCTTCACCGCGTACTTGGGGTCCTGGGTGGACGGGTACGGCGACTTGACCCGCTCCGCCACCGACTGCGGCAGTACGTCGCGGGCGGCGCCGCGCAACAGCGACTTCTCCCGGCCGTCGTAGGTCTTGAGGGACCACGGCGTGTTGTAGACGTACTCCACCAGGCGGTGGTCGCAGAACGGCACGCGCACCTCGAGGCCGACCGCCATCGAGGCGCGGTCCTTGCGGTCGAGCAGGATCCGCACGAAGTGGGTCAGGTGCAGGTAGCAGACCTTGCGCATCCGCCACTCGAACTCGCTCTCGCCGTCGAGGCGCTCGATGTCGGCGATGGACGTGTCATAGGCGTTCTGGACATAGCGCCGCAGGTCCATGGCCTTGGCCAGGTCGGGCGCGAGGATGTCGCCGTCGTTGACGAAACGGTTGGCGAACCGCACGAGCCAGGGGAACGTGCTGGCGCGCTGGGCCTCGGGGTCGAAGAACTGCTGGTAACCGCCGAACACCTCATCGGCCGACTCGCCGGACAGCGCCACCGTCGAGTGCTCACGGATGGCCTTGAACAGCAGGTACAGCGAGGCGTCCATGTCGCCCATCCCGGCCGGGATGTCACGAGCCCGGATGACCTTGGAGCGTACCTCCGGGTCGGCGAGCTGGTCGGAGTTCAGGACGATGTCCTGGTGATCGGTGCGGGACAGCGCCGCGACGTCGTGCACGTACGGCGTGTCCGGCGTGGCGCGCAGGTCGTCGGGGATGAAGTTCTCGGTCTGGCCGACGAAGTCCACGGCGAAGCTGCGGACGGTCTGACCGACCTCGGCGAGTTGCTTCGCGGCGATCGCCGTCATCGCGGACGAGTCGAGCCCGCCGGACAGCAGGGTGCACCGCGGCACGTCGGAGACGAGCTGGCGGCGGACGATGTCCTCGAGCAGCTCGCGCACGTGGGCGACCGAGGCGGCCTGGTCGTCGGTGTGCTCGGTGGTGCGCAGCGTCCAGTAGCGGGTGGTGCGCAGGCCGTTCGCGCCGACGGTGACGATGGTGCCCGGCTCGACCTCGCGCATGCCCTCCCAGATCGCGTGGCCGGGCGTCTTGACGAACGCGAACAGCTCGTGCAGGCCGTCGAGGGTCAGGGTGCGCTCGGCGAGCGGGTTGGCCAGGATCGCCTTGGGCTCGGAGCCGAACAGCACGCCGTCGGCGGTCTCGTAGTAGTAGAACGGCTTGATGCCCATCCGGTCGCGGACCATGACGAGCCGGTTCTCCCGGGAGTCCCAGATCGCGAAGGCGTACATGCCGTTGAGCCGCTCGGCGAACGCGTCCCCCCATTCGAGGTAGGCGCGCAGCACGACCTCGGTGTCGGAGTCGGTGCGGAACCGGTGTCCACGGCCGGTGAGCTCGTCGCGGAGCTCGGTGAAGTTGTAGGCCTCGCCGGAGTACACCATCACGACCGGCCCGTTCGGGGTGTCGACGCTCATCGGCTGCCGGCCGCCCGGCAGGTCGATGATGGCCAGCCGCCGGTGCCCGAGAGCGGCGTGATCGGTGATCCAGGTACCCCGGTCGTCCGGACCGCGGCAGGCCATGGTCTCGGTCATCGCGTCGACAGTGGCGCGTTCGGCGCGCAGATCACGCTCGAACGACACCCACCCGGTGATTCCACACATACAACCTCCAACAGGCAGTCGATCCCATACGGCGCGTAGCTCGATGATCACCTTCCGCCAACTTGTATTAGCGAACTATATAAATTTCATGTTACATGCTCCTCACAAGCCGAGTCACGCCCAGTGATGTGGCTGGTGAAGAGAGGCCTCCATGAGCCGGGATCGACCAGAAAACATGCCGAGGGGTTCGGGGTCGGCGAGGCGAATGTGACGGATCTGGCGAATCGCGAAGCGGATGGACTCGTGCCGGGGCGCCGTCGTCGGCGCGGACCGGCGTGCCGGGTCGCGTACGGCCGCGGTCAGGAGCGCGCGCTGGCGGTGGCGCGGTCATTGGCCTTCTGCAGAGCCTGGACCAGCTCGCCCTTGCTCATCCGTGACCGGCCGGGCACGTCCATCCGCCTGGCGAGGTCGTACAGGTGCTCCTTGGAGGCGTTCGCGTCGACGCCGCCGGCCGACGGCAGCGACGTGTAGCGTCCGCCCGCGGACTGCTCGTCCGAGGGGCCTTTGGCGCCCTTGTTCTTGGGCTCCCAGTGATCGCCCACCTTCTCGTGCGTGTGCTTGAGCGCGCCGTACGCGACGCGGTGCGCCCGCTGTCCCTCGCCGTACTGCGCGACCGCGGAGTCGTGGGCCTTGGCGAACGTGCGCTGGGCCTTCGCGTCGGACCGTTTGATCGTGTCGGGCAGTTCGCTCGGCTTGGCGGTGCCCTTCCTGGTCGTCTTGGGCATGTCTCCTCCCTGACGTCATGGGGGGGCTCACCGCAGGACCTACCCAGCCGAAGGCGCCCGCACCAGGGCATTCGCGGATATATGGCCAGATGGGCGTCCGGGGCGCCGTCCGCGGGGGCACCTCCGGCATCCGCCGTTTCACCCTGGCGGGGAGGGTACGTCTCCGGCCGATGGAAAGTGTCGACCGTGGGGAGTGCTCGTGAAGGTATCGCTCGTGCTGTGCCTGCCCAGGGACGCCGAAACCGTCCGCGTCACCCGGGAGATCCTCGATGCCTCCCTGGCCACGCTGGAGGTGGCGAGCGACATCCGTGACGACATCACGCTGGCTCTGGGGGAGGCGTGCGCCAACGTCATCCAGCACGCCGACCCGAGCGATGAGTACGAGGTCAGGGTCCAGGTGACGAACGCGCGATGCGTGGTGGAGGTCGTCGACACGGGCCGTGGATTCGACTCCGCGCTGCTGAACAAGGTCCACGCCGACCAGGTGGCCACCGCCGAGCACGGACGCGGCCTGCAGATCATCGACGCCCTGTCGGAGAACCTGCGGATCGAGAGCCGTCCTCTGCAGGGCGCGATGATCCGGTTCGAGAAGCGTCTCCGGGCGGAGCCGTCATTCGCGGGGTCGGCGCGCTCCGGCGCGGCGGACTCTTCGCCGGGGCGCTGAACCGCCGCCGGCGACCGGCGCGGGAACGGCTGTCCGGCGCCGAACCGCGTCCGGAGATTAGAGGACTGGTGGTACCTAGTCGAGGCACGCTAACATGCGCTTCGAGCAACGGCAAGGTACTTTCCGACCCATGGGAGGGCGTGCATGCGACCGGACACGACGCCGCGCGGCTCGGACGCGGACACCGGCGGCGCGGTGCGGCGCACACGACGCCGGGGCGAGGAGGTCGAGCGGGCCGTCCTGCGGGCCGCGGTGGACGAGCTGACCGAACGCGGGTACGACGGGTTCACCATGGACCGGGTCGCCGCCCGGGCGGGCACCAACAAGACGGCGATCTACCGGCGCTGGTCCAGCCGCAGCTCGCTGGCGCTCGCGGCCTACCGCGAGATGGTCGCCCGGCCGGACGACCCGCCGGACACCGGCGACCTTCGATCGGACGTCATCGAGCTGCTGCGTTCGGTCGCCGACCGGCTGGCCTCCCCGTCCGGCGCCGGGGTGCTGCGCGGCCTGATGATGGACGCGCGCCGCGATCCGGAGCTGATGGCCGCCCTGCGCGACGACTTCGTCCGCAGCGAACCGGGCACCATGCTGATCCTGCTGGCGCGCGCGGTCGCCCGCGGTGAGGCGCGCCCGGAGGCCCTGGTGCCGCGCGTCGCCACCGTTCCTGTGGCCCTGCTCCGCGACGAGCTCACCATGAGGGGGCCGGGGGGCATCTCCGACGAGACGATCGCGGAGATCGTCGACCTGGTGTTCCTTCCGCTGGTCCGGCCCGTGCCCCGCTGACCGGGGGACTTCCCGCAGGCGGGCGGCGGCGGCCCGGGGGAGCCGCGTTCGACGGCCGGCGGGCCGGGCGCCTGATGTCCTGGCGGAACGTCCGCGTCGAGCGGAGTCGCCCAGAGCCGACAGGCGTTCGGCGTACACTCACGGGTGGTAGCCGGACGACTACTTTGTGGACTGCAAATGGGAACCCGCATTACGGCACTACCGGTGGGCGAGATCCGGCCGGGTGACCATGCCGCGTTCCCGTTCGCGACGGCCGCGGAACAGGCGCAGGTCATCGGGCCGTTCCTCCGGGACGGCCTGGCCGCCCGCCAGAAGGTCATCTACGTCGGTGAGAGGGGCCATCGCGGGCTTCCCGGGCTCGGCGACCCCGCCGACGCCGACCGTCTCGTCCGTACGGGGCAGCTACGGGTCATCCCGAGCGGCGTGGTCTGGCTGTCCCAGGGCCGTTTCGACCCCGACCGGATGTTCGCGGTGATCGGCCGGGAGGTCACCGAGGCCGCCGAGCAGGGATATCCGGCGGTCCGGCTCACCGCCGACATGAGCTGGGCGCTCCGCCGGCCCGGTGCGTACCCGCTGATGCTGGCCTGCGAGGCCCGGTTCGCCGAGGCCATCGCGGCCGAGACCGCCGTGATGGCGATCTGCCAGCTCGACCGCAGCCGCTGCCCCGCCGAGCAGGTCAGGGCGCTGACCGGCACCCACCGTCTGCGGGTGACCGCCAACCCCGTGTTCGACGACGGCGTCCTCCGCATCACCCGCAGCCACGCGCCCGACGGCCTGCGGCTCGCCGGCGAGCTCGACACCGCACGCCAGGAGCCGTTGCTGACCGCGCTCACCTCGATCGGCGCCGCCGCCGACGCGCACCTGGACTTCGCGGAGGTGCGCTTTCTCGACCTGGGCATCCTCAGCCTCCTGGTCACCTACGCCCTGCGCACCTCGCCCGGCCGGCGGCTGGTCCTGGACAACCTTCCGCCCGACGTGGCCGGCCTGATCCAGACGCTCGGCTGGCGCCACCTGCCGGGCCTCGCCCGCGGACGCTCCCGGCTGCCGTGACCGGCGGCGCGGGCGGGGGTGCGCCGACGCCGGAGGCGGCGACCGCCGGAGCGTGCCGCCGACTCCCTCGCTCCGCCCGGTGACGGGCGCGCGGCGGACTCCCGCGAGCGGTCCGGCCGCAAGGCGCTGACCAGGTACGTTGGTCGCGTGGGCTCTCGTCTCCCGGCGGGTGAGTGGACGTCCGCTCCGGGTGCTCCGGCCGCGCGCCTCCGGCCGCCGCGGGCCGGTCTGCGTGGCCGGGACCGGGAGTGGCACGTACTGACCCGTACGCTGAGCGCGGCCGAGGCCGGCCGCGGCGGAGTGGTGCTGATCGACGGCCAGTCGGGCATGGGCAAGACCCGGCTGCTCGCCGCGGCTGCCGAGACGGCGGCGACCCGGGGCTTCACGGTCGCCCGGGGCGGGGTGGAGGAGCCGGGGCGGCTGGAGCCGCTGGCGCCGCTGACGGCGGCCCTGGGGGAGTCCACCCAGACGCTGCTGGCCTCCGTGGCGAACATCCGCGGCGACGCGTCCGACCTGCGGCTGTGGCTGGTTCAGGAGCTCCAGGCCCGGCTGGAGCGGCGCGTCACCCGGGGCCCGCTCCTGGTGACGCTCGACGACCTGCACTGGGCCGACCCGACGACGCTGCTCGCGCTGCGCACCCTGATCCCGGAGCTGGCCTCGTACCCGCTCGTGTGGATCCTGTCCCGTACGACCGGAAACGGCGCCGGCGTGGACCGGCTGTACGAGGTGCTCGAACGCGAGGGCGCCACGCGGATGAGCCTCGGCGCGCTCGACGACCGGGCGGTGGCCGAGGTCGTCGCCGACGTGCTCGGCGCGACGCCCGACGCCGAGGTGCTGGCGCTGGCCGCCGGCGCGGGCGGCAATCCGTTCATGCTCGTCGAGCTGCTCGGCGGCCTCCTCGACGAGAGCGCGGTGAAACTCGGTGACGGTCACGCGCGCCTGGTCTCCCAGCGGCTCCCGCACCGGGTGCAGGAGACGGCGCGACGCCGGCTGGGGCGGTTGTCCGCGCACTGCCGTCGTGTCCTGCAGGTGGCGGCCGTCCTCGGCCGCTCGTTCGACGCGAACGACCTCGCCGACATGCTCGGCGAGCTGCCCAGCCGGCTGCTGCCCGCGGTCGAGGAGGCGGAGGCGGCGGGAGTCGTCGTGCCGGACGGGGACCTGCTGGCGTTCCGGCACGACCTGCTGTGGCGGGCGATGACCGAGAGCATGCCGGAGCCCATGCGCCGGGCCCTGCACCGCCAGGCCGCGGGCATGCTGCTCGACCGTAGCGGCTCGTGCATCCGCGCCGCCGCGCACCTGCTGCGCTCGGCCGGGCCGGGCGACCCGGAGGCCGTGGCAGGGCTCGACCGGGCGGTACGCGAGGTGCTGCCGTCCTCCCCGCAGACCGCGGCCGAACTCGCCCTGCGCGCCCTCGAACTCACCCCGCCCTCCGACGCCGGCCGGTTCGACCGTACGGTGACGGCCATCTCCACGCTCAGCAACGCCGGACGGCCGGCCGACGCGGCCGAGCTCGCACGCACCGCGCTGAAGCGGGCCACGGGGCCCCGGCAGGCCGCCCGGCTGCGGCACGAACTCGCGTGCACGCTCATGCTCGCCGGGCGGGCCGCCGAGGCGGTGGCGGAGGCGGAGCGGGTGCTCGAACAGCGGGACCTGCCGGACGAGCTGCGCGGCGTCGCCGAGCAGGTACTGTTCCGCGGCATGTTCGCCAACCACGACCGGCGCGGGCACGAGCGGGCGGAGGCGGTCGTGGCCGGCGGCGAACGCCACGGCCCGATCGCCCTGACCGGCGCGCACATGCTGCTCAGCACCGACACCTGGGCCGAAGGGCGGTGCGCCGAGGCGATCGGGCACATCCGCGAGGCCACCCGCATCGCGGCGGGCGGGCCGCTCAAGGCCCAGTACGCGCACCCGCGCCTGCACCTGATCAGCCTGCTCACCGACACCCGGCAGCTCGAGGAGGCCGAGAGCGTCCTGCGGATCGCCGACGAGGAGATCACGGCGCTCGGCCACACCGCGTACAGCCCGTGCCCGGCGATTTTCCGCGCCCGGCTGCGACTCGCGCAGGGCCGGCTCGACGACGCCGCCGCCGAGGCACGGGCGGGGCTCGGCAGAGCCGACGAAGTGGGCACGCACGCGTTCGACCTGCTGGCCTTCGCGGTGCTCGCTCTCGTCGGCGTGCTCCGCGGCGACATCGACGCCGCCGTGCGGAGTGTGGAGCGGTACGAGTCCTCGCACCGCCGGGGCAGGGGCGCGACGTACGGGATGCGCTGGGGCGACTGGGCCGTCACCCGGGTCGTCGACGCCCGGGCGGGCGCGGAGCGGGCGATCGAGGAGTTCCACTCGCGGTTTCTGGGCACCCTCGAACACCGCCGGCTGCTCATGACCGAGCCCAACGCCGCCGCCTGGCTGACCCGTACCGCCCTCGCCGCCGGCGAACGGCCGGTCGGGGAGGCCCTCACCGCGATGGCCGAGACCCTCGCCCGCGACAACCCCGGCTTCCCGACCTACGCCGCCTCCGCCGCTCACGCGCGGGGGATCGCGGACGCGGACCCGACGGCGCTGGCCCGGGCCGTCGCGACCTACCTCGAACCCTGGAGCCGCGCCTCGGCGGCCGAGGACCTGGGCGTCCTGCGCGCCCGTACGCCGGCCACCCGCGAGGCGGCGATCCGTGACCTGGACGAGGCGCTGGCCGGCTACCGGCACGTCGGCGCGGTGCGGGACGCGGCACGGGTCCGCGCCCGGCTGCGGGAGTTCGGGGTGCGGCGCCGCGACCACCAGGCGGAGCGCCCGGCCTCCGGGTGGGCCGCGCTCACCGACACCGAGCGCGCCATCGCGGCGCTCGTCGCGGAGGGGCTGACCAACCCCCAGGTCGCCACCCGCATGTTCATCTCACCGCACACCGTGAAGTTCCACCTCGGCCAGGTCTTCCGCAAACTCGGCATCGGCTCGCGCGTCGAGCTGGCCCGCCTCGTCGCCGAGCACGCGCCGCCCGTCCCCAAGTGAACGACCTCGGCCCCGAGGCACGCGCCGGACCCGGGGCGAAGATGTCCCCGGTGCCCTGTTGACGCAGGTCCGTCGCGGGGTGCGATGGTGGAGTGAACACACATCGTCACAGGCATGTGTCGAGGTGGTGATCGGGGGATGGCGGATTTCGGGGACCGCGCGCTCCGGATCGGGGTGCTCGGCTCCTACGGGGGACTGAACCTCGGCGACGAGGCGATCCTCACCTGCGTGCTGGACGGCCTCCGGCAGATCCGCCCGACCGCGGAACTGATCATCTTCAGTCGTCACCCGGAGGACAGCCGGCGCCGTTTCGGCATGACCGCGGTGCCCTACACGGGGGTGCCGCAGAGCCAGTTGATCGAGGCGGAGACCGGGCTGGACCTGCTGGTCCTCGGGGGAGGCGGCGTGCTCCACGACGGCCAGGCGGGCGCGATCACGCGGCCGGTACGGCTGGCGCAGGAACTCGGCATCCCCACCTTCGGCTACGCGATCGGCGCCGGGCCGCTGACCGACCGGGCGGAGATCCGCCTCGTCCGCGAGGTCGTGGAGAACATGACCGACCTGACGGTACGGGACCACGAGTCGATCCTGGTGCTGGAGAACGCCGGGGTCGGCCGGCCGATCTCGGTGACCGCCGACGCCGCGGTCCTGCTGGAGCCGGAGGACTTCACCGAGGAGATGCTGCTGCGTGAGGGCATCGACGACCACGACCGCCTGGTCGGCATGTCGGTACGCGAGCCGGGCCGGGCGGCCGACCACCTCGACGAGGCCAGCTACCACGAGCTGCTCGCGAACGCCGCGGACTTCATGACCTACCGGCTCCAGGCCCAGACGGTGTTCGTGCCGATGGAGCGGGGCGACATCGCGCACGCCCACGCGGTGCTGTCGGCGATGAACGCCCCCGAGACCGCGCGGATCCTCAACCGCGCGTACCGTCCAGCGCAGATCGCCGGGCTGATGCGTCACCTGGACTTCGCCGTGGGCATGCGCCTGCACTTCGTGATGTTCGCCGCGCGGGCCGGCGTCCCGGTCCTGCCGCTGCCCTACGCCGGCAAGGTCTTCGACTTCGCGCAGGTGGTCGGCGCGCCCGCCCTGACCGGCGTGGCCAGGAGGGAGACCGGGCCCCTCCTGGCCGAGCTCGACCGGCTGTGGGACGAACGCGACGCCTGCACCGAACGCCTGCGGCAGCGCTTCGCGGTGCTGCGCGAGCGTGCGCTGCAGAACCTGGAACGCTGCCGCGCCCTGATCGACGGCCTGGAGGTCCGGGCCTCCCCGACGGTCGGCATGGGCGCGGACCTGGGAGGAGCGGATGCCGGACCTGTTCGTCCACAACGCTCGTGAGCACGGCCTGGCCGGCGACGGTAAGACCAACGACCAGCCCGCGCTGCAGGCCATCGTGCACAAGCTGGGGGACGCCTACGCCGCGGACGGCCGGCCCCGGACGATCTACTGCCCGTCGGGGGTGTACTCCATCCAGGACGAGGCCACCGTCTGGCGCAGCGGAGTCTCCCTGATCGGGGCCGGCCCGGCGGCCACGCGGTTCACCCTGTCCAACCCCGGCAACGCGGAGGCCGCCACGCCGCTGGCGTTCTTCACCGCCCTGCAGCACGGGGCGAGCCCCGGCAACCCGATCGCCGACTGCACCTTCGCGCACTTCGAGATCGACGGCTCGGACATGATCCTGCCCGAGTACGACGTGTACGCCAAGGGACTGGGCCTGCAGTTCGTGCTCCGCGGCCGGTTCCGCGACCTGTACATCCACGACACGCCCGCGACCGGGTTCGGCTGTGACTTCCTGCAGGACTCCTTCGTGGAGGGGCTTCTCGTCGTGCACTGCGGGCGGCTGGAGCACGGCGAGTGGCTGGGCGGAGCCGGCATCGGCATCGGGACCGGCGGCTGGGGGCCCACCGAGCGGTGCACCGTCTCCTCCTGCACCACCGTGCGCAACGGCACCAACGGGATCTTCTTCGAGCTGCAGAACCGCCGCTGGGCGCCGACCCGCGGTCTCCGGGTGATCGGCTGCCATTCGGAGGGCAACCGGTTCGGGATCTCCGACTGGGGTGCCGAGGGGCTCATCGTCTCCGGCTGCACGCTCATCGCCAACCACCAGGCCGGCTACGACGTCTCGGCGCTGGGCACCTCGGCGGTCGCCGGGCGCGGCGGGATCGTGACCGGCTGCGTGATCGAGGACAACGTCTGGGACGGCGTCGCCATCGGGAACACCCCCGGCCCCTACACCGTCTCGGGCAACCGGATCAGCTGCAACGGCCGCTACGGGTACTGGCAGCACAACCTGTCCGGCGGCGCGCAGGAGGCGGCGGCGGACATGATCATCGAGGCCAACGAGTTCTGGGGCAACGGCCTGGAGGGGATCTACGTCGCCTCGGCGCTCCGCGACCCGGCCATCGGCGGGAACCGGATCCGCAACAACGGCCGGCGGGTCGAGCCGGCGGCGAGCGGCGGCGGCGAGACGGTCGCCTACACCGCGCAGTCGCTGATCGACACCGCCGCCTGCTGGCGGCCGAACGGGCACATCGGCAAGTGGGTCACGGCCGACGCGCAGCAGGCCGTCGTCATGGCCAACACCGAGAACGAGCTCGTCCTCGCCCCGGTGCGCCCCGGCGCGACGACGGCATGGGCCGAGGGCACGCCCGAGCCCGGTGTGCCGTACCGGCTGCCCGGCACGCCCCGCGTCCGGGCCGGCATCACCCTGGCCGCCGGCGTGCACGACCCCACGATCCGCGACAACCGCGTCTGGGACGGCCAGGCGCGCAAGACCCAGACCCACGGCCTGGCCATCACCGAGGACGGCGTCTGCGGCGGGGGCTGGATCCACGACAACGACCTGACGGGCAACGCCGACGCTCCCGTCCGCTTCGACACGGCGCCGACGGGAGGCTGCTGGCGGCACAACCACGGCATCGACGAATGCCCCGGCGCTCGCTGACCGGACGGGCGCCCCGCCGGCCGTCGCCGTACCACGCGCGGTCCCGTCTCCCGCGCCGGGGAGCGGTGCACGGACCGCCGCGGATCACGCTCCCTCGTTCTGCAGAGGGATCACCGGCGCCTGGCCCATCCTGATGCTGAACACGATCGCGCCCGCGAGCGCGAGCAGCAGTGCCACGGCCCCGGCCACGACGGCCGCGCGGGCGACGGCCTCGGACTCGGGCCGGGGGCCGAGTCGCAGTTCGAGCCAGGCGAGCACGACCGACAGCACCGAGACGGGCAGCACCGCGAACCACAGGGAGCCGATCACATAGGTGACGGTGCGCCCGACGATGTCCATGTACGGCGACACCGGGCCGGCCAGACCCGTCCGGTAGATCCGTAACGGGGTGGGGCGGATCAGCAGAAGCCAGGCGGCCCACGTGGCCACCGCCAGCACGAGCCCGACCACGCTCAAGGTGATCGACGCGATCGCCAGTCTGTCGTAGCCCACCGCCCGGGTGTCCCGTGCGTCGTCGGCCGTCTCGGTGTCCGCCATGGGTCCTCCTTCGTTTCGCGCAGCATCGCGCGGAACCGGGGTCGGGACCAGACCCAACCGAAGCGCGCGGCGGTCAGGTGCGGGGACGGCCGTCAGTGCCAGGGAGGGACCGGAGGGCGAAGGCGGCCCAGCTCGGGATCGCGGGCCAGGGCCACCGCCAGGTCGCGGAACGCCTTGATCTCGGGCCGGAGATCGTCTCTCCGGCTGATCAGCGCGCTCGCCTCCCACGGCGCGTCGACGACCGGTATGGCGCACGTGCCGGGAGCGCGGTAGTAGCGCCCGAGCGAGTGCAGCGTGCCCGCGACGCCCCATCCGGCGGCGATGCTGGTCATCAGGTCCTGCGCGGAGGTCGCCCGGCCCACGCCCCAGCGGGTCTCCATGCCGTTGCGGGCCGCCGCGAAGCTCCCGTAGTCCGACAGCAGCCGGGGTGTGGTCTCGGGAAAACGGACGAAGTCCAGGTCGAGAACGTCCGCGAGCCGTACGCCCTCCGCGTCGGCGAGATCGCCGGCCGCCACCGTGAGGAGGATCCGGGGCTCGACGGTGAGGGTGTCGGTGACCACGCGTTCGTCGTGGGGAGCCGGCCGGATGAAGGCGACGTCCACCCGGTGTTCGAGGACGGCCGACAGGAAGTCGGTGAAGCCGAGGCTCTCGACCACGAGGCGGGTGCGCGGCTGCGCACGGCAGAAGGCGCGCAGGATGGCGGGCGTCAGCTCCGCGGCGCCGGGGGCCATGACGCCCACGCGGATCACCGTCTCACGGGTACCGTGCAGGTCCTTCACGGCGGCGGACGCGGCGTTCGCGGCGGCGACCATGGCCTGGGCGTGGGGCAGGAACCGCGTACCAGCCGGCGTCAGCGACACCGGCGAGCGGTGCAGGAGCGGGGTTCCCAGGTCCCGCTCGAGCTGGCGGACATGTCCCGTCACCGCGGGCGGAGACAGGAACAACCTGCTCGCCGCGCGCGCGAACTGCCCTTCCTCGACCACCGCGAGAAAAGACTCGACATGCCGAAGCTGCATATCGCTACGCTATGTTATCGACGCTGGTAAAGGCCGATGTGGCCGCCGGAAGCGGCGTCGGCTCCGGTGCGCCCGGGCCTCCGTCGCGCGCTCACCGCTCCCCACCCTGCCGGGCTTCCCGTCCCGGCCGCGCCGACCTTCTCATCCCGGCCCTGCGCGGGGGGCTTCCCGTCCCGGCCCCGCGCGGGGGGCTTCCCGTCCCGGCCCCGCGCGGGGGGCTTCCCGTCCCGGCCCCGCGCGGGGGCTTCCCGTCCCGGCCGCGCCGCGCTTCCCGGCTCCGTCGGCGCCCGCGCACGGGGCCTGGACGCGTAACTGTTAAGAACCTTGACAGATATGGCGTGCGGTCTGACGATGGTGCGCACGCGGATCCGCATCCCTGCTCGCCCGACTTCGTGACGTCCTCACCCGGCCGAGGCCGGGAGTCCGCCGTGCTCCGCCTGCCCCAGGGCGGGGCGCGGCCGTCACCCCCCAGGAGCCCCCATGCGACCACATACGCCCCTGCGTGCCCTCCTCGCCACAACCGCGCTGATCCTGTCCGCCTTCGGCCTCGTCACGGTCACCACGACGACCGCCGGCGCCGCCGGCCTGCCCACCCACGTGTTCGCCCCCTACTTCGAGGCCTGGACGGGGGACGACCCCGCGGCCCTGTCCCAGCAGTCCGGCGCCAAGTATCTGACCATGGCGTTCATCCAGGCCGCCGCCCAGGGATCGTGCACGCCGTACTGGAACGGCGACACCGGATCGCCGATCGCCTCGTCCTCCTTCGGCGCCTCGATCTCCTCGATCCAGTCCGCCGGCGGCGACGTCATCCCGTCCTTCGGCGGCTACACGGCCGACAACACCGGCACCGAGATCGCCGACAGCTGCACCGATGTCGGCCAGATCGCCGCGGCGTACGAGAAGGTCATCACGACGTACGGCATCACGCGGATCGACCTCGACACCGAGGACAACTCGCTGACGAACTCCGCCGGCATCGACCGCCGCAACAAGGCGGTCAAACAGGTGGAGGACTGGGCCGCCGCGAACGGCCGTACGGTGCAGTTCTCCTACACGCTGCCCACGACGACCGGCGGCCTGGCGGCGAGCGGGCTCAACGTGCTGCGGAACGCGGTGTCCAACAACGCCCGGATCGACGTCGTCAACATCATGACCTTCGACTACTACGACAACGCCTCGCACGAGATGGCGAACGACACCAAGACCGCCGCCACCGGCCTGCACGGCCAGCTCGCCGGCCTCTACCCGGGCAAGAGCTCGGCGGAGCTGTGGAACATGATCGGCGTCACGGAGATGCCCGGGATCGACGACTTCGGACCGGCCGAGACGTTCACCACGGCCGACGCCGCACCGGTCGAGCAGTGGGCCGCGAGCACCGGGATCAACACGTTGTCGTTCTGGGCGCTCCAGCGGGACAACGGCGGCTGCCCGGGCACCGGCGGCGCGAATGACTGCTCGGGCGTCGCGCAGGACACCTGGTTCTTCAGCCACGCGTTCGAGCCGTTCACCGGTGGGGGCGGCACGCCCGCGAACGACTTCTCGATCGCGGTCGCGCCCTCCGCGGCGGCCGTCGACCCCGGCGGCTCCACATCCGCGACGATCAACACGGCGGTGACGTCCGGGTCCGCCCAGTCGGTCGCGCTGACGGTGAGCGGCGCGCCCTCCGGGGTCACCGTCTCGGTCAGCCCGGCGTCGGTGACCGCGGGCGGATCCGCCACGCTGAAGCTGACCACGACGTCGGCCGCCGCACCCGGCGGCCATTCGATCACGGTCACCGGAAAGGCGGCCTCGGGCAGCCACAGCACCACCTTCACGCTCACCGTCAACGGCCCGGGCGGTGGCGGCGGTTCGCTGGTCAACGGCGGCTTCGAGTCGGGCCTGAGCCCGTGGACCTGCCAGCCGGGCGGGACCGTCGTGTCCTCGCCGGCGCACTCGGGCGGTCACGCGCTGCAGGTCGCCGCCACCTCGAGCCAGACGGGTGAGTGCGACCAGTCGCTCACGCTCCAGCCGAACCACGCCTACACGCTGACCGGCTGGGTCCAGGGCGCCTACGCGTTCGCCGGGGTCTCCGGCGACGCGACGGCGAGCACCTGGGCGTCGTCCAGCGGCTGGACCAAGCTGACCGTGCCGTTCACGACCGGCGCGACGGGCAAGGTCACGGTGTACGCCCACGGCTGGTACGCCCAGGGCCCGGTCTACGCCGACGACTTCGCCGTCTCCTGACCGCCGCAGAGCGTGCGGTGGCCCCCGCCGGACCACCGCACGCTCGCCGGGACCCGTCCGACGGTGAGACGCCTTCCCGCGGTGGCTCTGGACATCGGCCCGCGCGCCCGGTCGAATGTCGATGTGAAGACTCTTTCCCGGTTGCTCGTCGCCCTGCTCGCCCTGCTAGCGCCGTCCGGCGTCCTGGCGGCCACGCCGTCTTCCGCGGCGGAGCCGGCCACGGCGTACGTCGACGTCGCGGTGGCCACCGCGTGGGTGCGGCCCGGGCTCGACCGGCCCGTCGACGCGCCGGCCGTGGCGAACCCGGCCGACATACGGAAGTGGACCGCGGACATGACGCTGGCGCAGCGCGCCGCCCTTGTCGGCCGGCTGGAGACCCAGGCGCTCTACGGCACGCCCGTGCGGATCCTCGAACGGCAGGGAGACTGGGTGCACGTCGCCGTCACCGGCCAGCCGACGCCGCGCGACCCGCTCGGCTACCCGGGCTGGGTGCCCGCGCGCCAGCTGACCCGGAACGCGGGCTTCGCCACGCTGCGGCGGTCGCGACCCGTCGCGACGGTGACCTCCGCGAGCGCGTGGTTGTCCACCGACCCGGCCGGCCGCCACCACGAGATGGAGCTGTCGGCCGACACCCGTCTGCCGGTGCTGAGGCGGTCCGGCCCGGCGGTGCTCGTCGCCACGCCCGACCGCGGCGGGCGCTGGCTGCCCGCCCGCGACGTGCGGGTGCTGGACGCGGCGGCGAGTCTGCCCCGGCCCACGGGCGCCGACCTGGTCCGCACCGCCAAGATGTTCGCCGGGCTGCACTACCTGTGGGCGGGCACGTCGTCGTTCGGCTTCGACTGCTCCGGGTTCACCCACACCGTCTATGACCTGAACGGCATCACGATCCCGCGCGACTCCGACGCCCAGAAGGACGGAGGGCGGCCGGTGGACCGGGCCGACCTGCGACCCGGCGATCTGATCTTCTACGCCCACGACCACGGCACCGGATCGATCCACCATGTCGGCATGTACATCGGCGACGGGTACGAGATCGACGCCCCCGCCAACAGCGCGACCGAGGAGAGCCCGCTGGAGATCGTCAAAGTGGACGAACACCGGTACGCGGACGAGTACGCCGGGGCCGCGCGATACCTCTGACGGACCACATCGGACGGCGGCCACCGCCGGTCATCTGCGTGCGACACGCTTACGTGATCGCAGCGGTGGCCGTCTCGAGTTCCAAGTGCGGCTGGAGTGCTGGTACCTGATGTAGTCGCGGCCGTGCCGGGGGTCATGTCGCGGTCAGTACCAGTTGTGGGAGACCTCGTGTGCCCATGCGGCGCTGGGGCTTCCGTATCGGTCGCGGATGTAGTTGAGACCCCACTGGATCTGTGCCTTGTAGTCACCGAGATCGAACACGTGGCCGTGGCCGAGCGCCTGGGGGATGCCGGCCGCTCCGCTCGACGGGTTGACGGCGTTGGCGTTCCAACCGCTTTCCTGGTTCCAGAGCTTGACCAGCGATTCCCAGTTGCCGTCGTCGCTCCAGCCGTACTGGGCCATCAGCGACCTGGCGTACGCCTGCGCCTCCTTCGCGGAGGCGCTGTGCGTGCTGGTGTCGCCACTCGGCGACGGACCGTGTCCATGAGAGCCGCTCGTTCCGTACGGCGCGGCGGGAGGGCCGGTGGGATGGCCGTTGCCGGGATTCGTAGGACTCAGTCCGGCCAGCGCCTGCGCCAGGTCGGTGTCCGCACGCCCCGCCTTCGCCACCGCGGCGTCGATCTTCGGCTGGAGATCGTTGATGTGCGTCTGGGCGTCGTGGACGAGTTTGTTGACGTCGGCCTGGGTCAACGACTTCTTTCCGTGCGTGTCCATCGTGACCGTGCCGACCGCGGGCGGGGTGTAGGACAGCTGTCCGGTCTTGGCGTCGACCGTGAGACCATAGCCCTGCGCCTGGTGAGTCAGGCCGATGAGTGTGTTCTTGGCCTTGTCGAATGCCTCGCCCGCGTCGATCAGCACCGTCTCGACGTTCCCCAGCTTTTCGGCCGAGTACTTCAGGCCGGAGTGCGTGCCGTCGACCTTTTCGCGTGCGAGCACGGCCGGCGGGCCGTCCCAGCTCGGGTTGTCGATGTGGTGACCGACCTGTTCCTTCAGATATCCGGCGTGGACCAGAACGGCGTCCGCCCATTCCTTCCACACCCCGGCGGTCGCTCTGAGCTTCGGCGGATCGGCCTTCATGACATCGCCATAAGTGACGGACATGTTCAGATCTCCTGGGGAGGCGTCAACCCCCGCAGCCGGTTGACGTCGGCCTCAGCGCCATGTTTGGCACGCTCGCTGTTGTAGTGCGTCTCGACCAGCCGGTCGTAGTAGCCATGGATGTCGGTAGCGTGGCCGTGAACGTGCTGGTGCCAGGCCACGTGCAGCTCCAAGAGCTTCCCGTGCCAGTCGAACGCCTCGTGACCGGCGGCCGCCGATACACAGCCCTCGGCCAGGTCGTCGGTGTGTTTCCGCAGGCCGCGAGCGGTATTCGCGGCACCCTCGGCGGCTGTCAACAGCTTGCCGTAATTGACGTACCGATTGAGATCTGTGTTCTCGGTCATCACTCCGCCTTGTATCCACGACTTACATCGTGCGGTTGACGTCGCACCAATGAAGGCTCATCAACGGTACCGCTTTGCCCTGTGTCCGAACCACCACGCCGCACCGAGATAGCCGGATATAGGCGTCGAAACCAGTCCGATAGCGGCACTGCACGCCCAACCTCGTACATCGCTCACAGCGCGCCCAGGTCCACGCCGTTGCCGATCGCGGCGTAGCCGGCGTCGTTCGGGTGCAGGTGGTCGCCGGAGTCGTACGGCGGGAACAGGCGGCGGGGGTCGGCCGGGTCGCGTACGAGCGCGTCGAAGTCGATCACCGCGTCGAACGTCCCGCTCCTGCGGATCCAGGCGTTGACCGCCCGCCGGACGAGTTCCTCGCGCGGGGAGTAGTACACGCTGCCCCTGAACGGTGTGAGCGTGCCGCCGATCACACGCAGGCGGCGGGCGTGGGCGCGGGCGACGATCGTCGCGAGCCCCGCGGTGATCCGGGCGGGGTCGCGCTGGCGCGGCGGCAGGTGGATGTCGTTGATGCCCTCCAGCACGATCACCGTGCGCACGCCGGGGCGGCTGAGGACGTCCCGGTCGAGCCGTTGGAGCGCCGGCTCACCGCGTGAGCCTCCGCCGAGCAGGATCCGGTTGCCGCCGATCCCGGCGTTCAGCACGGCGAGCGGGCGGCGGCCCCGGGCCAGCCGGGCGGCGAGGACGTCGGTCCAGCGGTGGTCGGCGCCGTCGGTCGACCGGTAGCCGTCGGTGATGGAGTCGCCGAGGGCGACGATCGCGCCCCGCGCGCCACCGCCGGTGACGTCGACGCCCGAGACGAGGTGCCCCGCGTGCGTGACCGCCGAGAACACGCCGGCGTCCAGCGCGTCCGCCGCGTCGGTGCCGCTCGCCAGCAGGGAGCGGCGCAGCCCGATCGGGTGGACGCTCAGCGGGGTGGCGTACCCGGGGGTGTAGGTCGTGACGAACAGGTCGTGCGCCGCGGGAACCCTGAGGCGGACCGGATCGCTGACGGCCTCGGCGCCGGGGGCGATGGAGACGGAGGCGCTGCGGTGGAACCTGACCTGGCGCAGGGTGCCCGGCGCCACCTGGGCGCCGGCGACCGCCGGAAGCGCCACCGTGGTGTGCGCGACGAGCAGGGGAGCGGTGCCGAAGGCGTTGGACAGCCGTACGCGCAGCGCCGTGCCGCCGACGCTCGTGTGCACCACGTCGCGGATCGTGCAGTCGACGCAGCGGCTGGCGGCCGCGGTGGCGACCGCGCTCTCCCAGGTGCCCACCCAGACGGGGGCGCTGGGCTCACGGGCCAGGGTGCGCGCCCGTACGGACGCGGGGCCGACGACGAGCAGGGCGACGCCGCACGCCACCGCCACCAGCCTGCGGAACGCGCTCCTCCAACCCAAGGCGACCGTCCATCTTCTGTGTTTCCGGGGGAGTCTCTCGTCCCCGGGGCCCTCCGTCAAACGACTCTCGAATATCCGGACGACCCGGCGGGAAAGCCCCTGGCCGCCAGGGCTGCCGGGGCCGATCCGGGGACCGGTCAGCGGGTTCCGTGGGCGAGCAGTGCGTGCGCCGGGACGGACACCCGCCCGTCGCCCGTGGCGTACGTCGTCAGCCGCCGGTCGTAGACCTCCTTGACGCGGGCGATGGTCGGCGGGTCCTGGCGGAGCAGGACGACGGCGTTCGAGCCGACCCTGGCCATCGCGCCGTTCTCCCACCATTCGTCCGGCTCGAACGTGAAGTCCCAGTCGAGGTGCTCCACCCGGGCCTCGCGGAACACGCCGTCGACCAGGGCGGCGAACGCGTCCGGCCGGCCGTAGGTCATGAACGGGCTCGGCGGTACGTCGTCCGGCCAGGGGACGCCGACCTCCTCCATGGCGTCGTGCACGACGGCCAGGACCCCGCTGCCCGGCATCGTCCAGCACGTCAGGGCGAGGCGCCCGCCCGGGCGCAACACCCGGCGCAGCTCCGCGAGCGTCGCCTCGGGGTCGCCGACATGGTTGATGACGAAGTTGCCCACCACGGCGTCGAACGTCTCGTCCTCGTAGGGCAGCGCGGGCAGGACCGCCACGCGTACGTCGGCGTCGGGGGCGTTGCGCGCGGCGGTCTCGGCCATCAGCGGATCGGCGTCCACGGCCGAGACCTTCGCGCCCCGGCGCACGGCCTCGGCGGCCACGAACCCCGGCCCGGTGCCCAGGTCGAGCACCCGGCTCCCCGGTCCGACCCGTGCGGCGTCGAGGAGCGGTGCGATGGTGTGCACGGTCAGCCGGGCGAACCCGCGGGCGTACACGCCGGCACGCCCGGCCCACAGGTCGCGTTCGTACGCGTCGAAGTCCGTCATGCGGGGAGCGTATGCCAGCGCCACGACGTTCGGCGCGTGGATCCGGCGTACGGGTGCTCCGGGTGCGCGGCCGTGTCAGGATCGGCTCATCGGGCGGTGGCCGGATCACCGCGACGACGGGAGGTCGGGCATGGCGGCGGGAGCGGACCGGCGGGAGCTGTTCAGCGAGGAGCGTTCGGCCGAGGTCGTGGAGGCGAGCCTGGAGGGCACCCGCGATCCCCGGCTGCGGCAGGTGCTGGGCTCGCTCGTCCGGCACCTGCACGACTTCGTCAAGGACGTCGAGCCGACCGAGGACGAGTGGAACGCCGCGATCGCCTTCCTCACCGCGACCGGGCACAAGTGCGACGACGTGCGCCAGGAGTTCGTGCTGCTCTCCGACGTCCTGGGCGTCTCGATGCTGGTCGAGACCATCAACCACCGGGCGAAGGGCGTCGCGACCGAGTCGACCGTCCTCGGCCCCTTCCACGTCGTGGAGTCCCCGCCGCGGCCCCTCGGCGCGAACATCTCCCTCGACGACCGGGGCGAACCCTGCCTGGTCACCGGACGTGTCACCGGGCCGGACGGCGAGCCGGTCGGCGGGGCCACGGTGGACGTCTGGCAGGCCGACGCGGAGGGGTACTACGACGTGCAACGGCCCGGGGAGGTCCCCCTGTCGAACCTGCGCGGCCTGTTCACGACGGAGACCGACGGCCGGTTCTGGTTCCGCACGGTGATGCCCCGCTACTACCCGATCCCCGCCGACGGGCCCGTCGGCGCGCTGCTCGAGGCCACCGGCCGCCATCCGTACCGGCCGGCCCACATCCACTTCCTCGTACGCGCCGCGGGGTACGCGCCGGTGACCACGCACGTGTTCGCCGCCGACAGCCCGTACCTGGACTCCGACGCGGTCTTCGGGGTCAAGCCCGGCCTCGTACGCGACTTCGCCGTCGTGGAGGACCCGGTGCGCGCGGCCGAGCTGGGCCTGCCGGACCGGTTCCGCGAGGTCGAGTTCGACGTCGTCCTCCTGCGCGCGGAGGAATGATCGCCTCCGGCGGGTAAACCGCCGATGACCCCTGGAGTCAAGCGGCCGTAGATCACCGCACCGGGACTCAAAAACTCGGGAATTCATCCGCAAAACAGACGCGAAGCAATCGTCAAGATTGACGTCTGGGGCCGTCGGGGCCGTTGTTACCTGCGGATTAACGGTGTCATAGTCGGATAAGTCGCAGAAAATGCGCGCTTTTACAAGGCATTGGCGTGACCGACGTGTCGTCACGCGTAAGCCGATCAAAGGAGGTGGCTTCCATGGGAATCTCACGGCGAATGGGAGTGGCGATCTCGGGCCTGGCCTTCGCGGGAGCGACGGTGGTGACTCTCGGTACTGCGGGGCCGGCGAGCGCACAGGCGCAGGCCCCGACCGTCACGCCGCGGCATGCCGTCACGAGCTACTCCATCGTCGACAGACACCGGCGCTGGAGGCACCGCGCCTGGAGGCACCGCGGCTGGACCTACGACTACTACTGGTGGGGCTGCGGCTGTGGCTGCTGCTGACCGTCTGAACACGCAGCCCGCGATCAGGCGGTGACCCGTTGGGGTCTCGTGGCCGGGCCCGAGACCCCAACCACACGTTCAGCGCCGCGCGAGCGTGGCGCACAGGCGGGCGAGCGCGGCGGTGTAGGCGTGTTCCGGCGGGGTCGCGTAGCCCACGACCAGGGCGGGCCGGCCGGCGTCCTCCGCCCGGCGGTAGTCGTCGAGGCCCTCCAGCGCGAGGCCGCGCCGGTGGGCGCGCGCCACGATCTCCTTCTCGTCCGCGCCGGGCGGGAGTTCGAGCAACGCGTGCAGACCGGCGGCCAGGCCGGTGACGCGCACCCGCGGCGCCTCGCGGCGCAGCGCGCTCACCAGGCGGTCGCGACGACGGCGATAGGCCAGCCGGCAGCGGCGCATCTGCCGGTCGTAACCGCCGCAGGCCACGAACTCGGCCAGCGTCAGCTGTTCGAGCGTGCTCGTGTGGCCGTCCGCGAGCCGCTTGGCCTCGGCGACCTCCTCCACGAGCCCGGCCGGGAGCACCAGCCACGCCAGGCGGAGGCCCGGCGCCAGGCTCTTGCTCGCGGTGCCGGCGTACACGACGTGCTCGGGCGCCAGCGCCTGCAGGGCGCCCACCGGCCGGCGGTCGTAGCGGAACTCGCCGTCGTAGTCGTCCTCGATGATCAGACCGCCCGTCTCGTGCGCCCAGCGTACGGCCTCGGCCCGCCGGTCCGGGGCCAGCGGCACGCCCAGCGGGAACTGGTGCGCCGGCGTCAGCAGCAGCGCGTCGGCCGCCGGACCGATGACGGCGCCGTGCTCGTCGACCGGCACCGGGTGGGTCCGCAGCCCGGCGGCGGAGATGACCTCGGCGTGCTGCCGGTCACCGTACGCCTCGATGCCCACGGTCGCCGAACCCCGCGCCCGCAGCACCCGCGTCAGCAGGCCCAGGGCCTGGGTGAAGCCCGCGCACACGACGATCCGCTCGGGGTCGGTGTGCACGCCGCGGGCGCGGGCGAGGTAGCCGGCCAGGGCGGTCCGCAGCGCGGGAAGCCCGCGCGTGTGCCCGTAGGTCAGGACGTCGGGCGGCGCGGCCTGCAGAGCACGGCGCGACGCGGCCGCCCAGGCCGTGCGGGGGAACAGCGACACGTCCGGCGAGCCGGGCCGCAGGTCGTGCCGGACCGCGGGGCGCGTGCGCGACGGCGCGGCACGCCCCGGTCCGGTCGCGCCGGACCGGATCGCATCGGACGCCGGGCGTCCCGGCCCGGCCGGTCCGGTGGGGACGGACGGCCGGGCGGCGACGCGGGTGCCCGCGCCGGAACGTGCCGTGAGCCAGCCCTCGGCGACGAGCCGGCTGTACGCGGCGGCGACCGTGTTGCGCGCGACCCCCAGGTCACCGGCCAGCGCCCGGGAGGAGGGCAGGCGCGTCCCCTCGGCCAGCCGGCCCGTTTGCACCGCCTCGCGCAGCGCGGACTCCAGCGCCGCGCCCACGCGGGCGCCGGTCACCTCCAGATGCAGCTCCACGCCCGAGATGGCCCAGGTTTTCGCCATGAAAATGGACCATACTCCTGGGCCGTCCGTCTTCTCGGTTCGATGGCATGACGGCGACATCGACGATCCCGGTCCGGCTCGACTTCGACACGCACGCCGCGACCGAGTAATGGGGTGCGGAGCAACAAATACCCTGGCCAGGGCATATGTCCGGACTTGGTGGGGCAAGGCGGGCGACGGCCGTTACCGAAACGTTATGTCTTGACTCCCTTGACGGGAGTTGGAATGGCGTCCACCGTCAGGCCTGAGAGCGCTCTCAGAAAGCAAGACCGCCCCACGACCGAGCGACGTCCGTCGCCGGATCGCGGCTTCGGCGGCCGCCACCGCCGTAGCCGCGCCTCCCTACCCCCAGAAAGGGAGACGCCACGTGCGACCCACCCTCCGTCCTCCGGCGCGCCGTCGCGCGCCCGCCCACCTCATGGCGATCGCGTCCGCCGCGATCATGCTTCTCGTCGGCTTCCTCGTGGCCGGCACCCCGCTCACCGCCGGCGCGGCCGGGACTCCCAAGGCCGCCGCGTGCGGCGGGAGCGACGTCGCGCTGAACCGGCCGGCGACCGCGTCGTCCACGGAGAACTCCGGCACCCCCGCGTCGGCGGCCGTGGACGGCAACACCGGCACCCGCTGGTCCAGCGCCTTCAGCGACCCGCAGTGGCTCCAGGTGGACCTCGGCTCCTCGCAGCAGATCTGCCAGGTCACACTCACCTGGGAGACGGCCTACGCCAAGGCCTTCCAGATCCAGGTGTCCGACAACGCCTCCACCTGGACCACCGTCTACAGCACCACGACCGGCACGGGCGGCACCCAGACGCTGAACGTCGGCGGCACCGGCCGCTACATCCGGATGTACGGCACCACGCGCAGCACCCAGTACGGCTACTCGCTGTGGGAGTTCGCGGTCTACTCCGCGACCACCACGACGCCGCCGCCGGACTCCTTCTGGGGCGACACCAGTGACATCCCGGCCGCGCACAACGTCCTCGAGCTGAAGATCCTCAACCGGACGAACGGCCACTACCCCGACAGCCAGGTCTACTGGAGCTTCAACGGGCAGACGCACTCGATCGCCGAACAGCCCTACTTCGACATGCCCGCCAACTCCGCCGGCCGGATGTACTTCTACCTGGGCTCGCCGAACAGCCAGTACCGGGACTTCATCGAGTTCACCGTCGGGCCGGACGTCTTCAACGGCAACACGACGCGCGTCGACGGCTTCGGGCTGAAACTGGCCCTGCGGCTGCACGCCCACGACGGCTACGACACGCAGGTCGGCGAGGACCAGGCGACGTTCGCCGAGGACCGGTCCGCGACCTTCCAGCGGTTCCAGAACGAGGTCCCGGCCGAGTTCAAGCACCTGGCGACGGTCCAGGCCCCGTACTACATCCCCGCGCCGGGCAGCGACAGCGCGTTCCGCTCCGGCGGGCAGTACGCGAACTACTTCACGAGCTACGCCCAGGCGAACGGCGTGAACGAACCCACGTCCAACGTGTTCGGATGCGCGGGCTCGCTGGCCGGCAACCCGAACATGTGCGCCGCGCTCAACCGGCACGTCGCCGGGCAGTCGCAGCAGTCGGACCCGAGCCAGTACTACAAGGCCGCGCCGGCCAACTACTACGCCAAGTTCTGGCACGACCACGCGATCAACCACCTGGCCTACGGCTTCCCCTACGACGACGTCGCGGGCCAGTCCTCGTTCATCTCCCACGGCGACCCGCAGTACCTCCTCGTCGCCGTCGGCTGGTGAGCCGCCCCGGCCGCGCCTGAAAGCGCTCCATCGGAAGTCGACCGTCACCTCGCCAAGGGGGTCGTACGGGTGGGTCTGTACGGCCCCCGCAAAGGAGCACACCGTGTTGTTCGATCGGCAAGACAGGCACCTCCGCGCCTCGTGGGCGCACCGGCTCAAGGTCGGAGCCGGCGCCCTCCTCCTCGCCGTCGGCGTGATCACGCCCGCCACCGTCGCCGCGAGCGCGCCCGCCGGGGCGGCTCCCGCCCGGCCCGCCGCGGTGCCGGCCCCGCCCGCCGGGTTCACCACCACGTGGAGCGACGACTTCACCGGCGCGGCCGGCACCGGCCTGAACACCGGCACGTGGAAGTACGACACCGGGCCGGGCAGCGGCTTCGGCACCGGTGAGATCGAGACCATGACCAACAGCACCGCGAACGTCTACCAGGACGGCGCGGGACATCTCGTCCTCAAGGCGCTCCACTCCGGCTCGGACCCGCGCGCCGGCTGGACCTCCGGGCGGGTCGAGACGCAGGCCGCGACGTTCGGCGCGCCCGCCGGCGGCGTCGTCATGATGCAGGCGTCGATCCAGCAGCCCAACGTGACCACCGCCAACGGGGCCGGTTACTGGCCGGCGTTCTGGATGCTCGGATCAACGCTGCGCACCGGTACGCCGTGGCCGACCTCCGGCGAGGTCGACATCCTCGAGGACATCAACGGCCGCAGCTCGGTGTTCGGCACCCTCCACTGCGGTACGAACCCCGGCGGTCCCTGCAACGAGTCCACCGGGATCGGCAGCGGTGAGCGCGCCTGCGGCGGCTGCCAGACCGGTTACCACACCTACGCCGTGCAGATCGACCGGTCGGTGTCGCCGGAGCAGATCCGCTGGTACCTCGACGGCAACAACTACTTCACGCTGGCCGCCGACCGTGTGGACGCCACCACCTGGGCGAACGCCGTCGACCACCCGTTCTTCATCATCTTCGACCTGGCGATGGGCGGAGGGTTCCCCGACGCGTTCGGCGGTGGGCCGGGCGCCTCGACCGTCTCCGGCGGCTCGCTCAACATCGACTACGTCGCGGTCTACAACAAGGCGCCGGGCGGAGGCGGTGACACGGGGACGAACCTGTCCCAGGGACGCCCGACGACCGCCTCGTCCACCGAGGCGCCCGGCACCGCCGCGGCCAACGCCACCGACGGCAACACGGGCTCACGCTGGTCCAGTGCGTTCAGTGACCCGCAGTGGCTCCAGGTCGACCTCGGCTCGGTGCGCCAGCTCAGCCACGTCATCCTGAACTGGGAGGCCGCCTACGGCAAAGCGTTCCAGATCCAAAGGTCCACCGACGGCACGAACTGGACGACGGTCTACTCGACGACCAGCGGCACCGGGGGAGTGCAGGACGTGAGCGTCTCCGGGTCGGGCCGGTACGTGCGGATGTACGGCACACAGCGCGGCACGCCGTACGGCTACTCGCTGTGGGAGTTCCAGGTCTACGGCACCTGACAGGGGGAGCGGGTGGTCCGGGGCACCGGCCGGCGCCCCGGACCACGCCGTCACTCCTCGCCCGAGCCCGCCTCGGTGTCCGCCTTCTCGGTCTCCTGCGCGCCCTCTCCGGTGCCGTCCGCGAGCGTCATGAGCAGGCCGTTGAGCCGCTCGACGAACTCGGCCGGGTCGTCGATGCGGGCGCCGAGCGTCAGCACGGACTGGTTGTAGAGCACGTGCGCCCAGTCGGCGAGGCGCTGCTCGTCGGTCTCCCCGTCCAGGCGGCGTACGAGGGTGTGCTCGGGGTTGATCTCCAGGATCGGCCGGCTCGGCATCCCCGAACCCCGCATGCGGCGCATGAGGTTCATCTCGATGTCCGGCTCGTCGGCCACGATGCAGGCCGGGGAGGTGGTGAGCCGGTTCGTGGTCCGCACGTCGGACACCTTGTCGCCGAGGGCCTCCTTCAGCCGCTCGACCAGGCCGCTGAGCTCGGTGCCGGCCTTCTCACCCGCCTCCTTCTCGGCCTCGTCCTCCATCGCGCCGAGGTCGGAGACGCCCTGGGCGACCGACTGGAGCCGCTTGCCCTCGAAGTCCGGCAGGCTCGTCACCAGCCAGTTGTCGATGGCCTGGCCCAGCAGCAGCACCTCGATGCCCTTCTTGCGGAAGATCTCCAGGTGCGGGCTGCTCTTGGCCGCGGCGGGCGTCGGGGCGAGGAGGTAGTAGATCTTGTCCTGGCCCTCCTTCATCCGCTCGACGTAGTCGCCGAGGGAGGTGTCCGGCTCGTCGGTCGCGGACTTCGTGGTGGTGAACCGCAGCAGCTTGGCGATCTCGTCGCGGTTGGAGTAGTCCTCGGCCACGCCCTCCTTCAGGACGTCGCCGAACTCCCGCCAGAACGTGGCGTACTTCTCCGGATCCTTCTCGGCGAGGTCCTTCAGCAGCCGCAGCACCTTCTTGACCGCGCTGGAGCGGATGTTGTCGACCACCCGGCTGCTCTGCAGGATCTCGCGGGAGACGTTGAGCGGCAGGTCGGCCGAGTCGATGACCCCGCGGACGAACCGCAGGTAGTTCGGCATCAACTGGCCGGTGTCGTCCATGATGAACACCCGCTGGACGTGCAGCTTCACGCCGTGGCGCGCCTCGGGCATCCACAGGTCGAACGGCGCGGTCGCCGGGATGAACAGCAGCAGGGTGTACTCGTAGGTGCCCTCCATCTTGCTGTGCAGATGGGCGAGCGGGTCGGCGAAGTCGTGCGCGACGTGCTTGTAGAACTCGTTGTAGTCGGCGTCGCTGATCTCGTTCTTCGGGCGGGCCCACAGCGCGGAGGCGCGGTTGACGGTCTCCTCGCCGGCCTCGTCGCCCTCCTGCGGCATCACGATCGGCAGGCTGATGTGGTCGGAGTACTTCTGGATGATCGTGCGCAGCCGGTGCTGGTTGAGCAGGTCGTCCTCGCCCTCGCGCAGGTGCAGGACGAGTTCGGTGCCGCGCTGCGCGCGCTCGACGGCCTCCAGGGCGTACTCCCCGCGGCCGTCCGACTCCCAGCGCACGGCCTCCTCGGCGGGCAGCCCGGCGCGGCGGGTGGTCAGGGTCACCCGGTCGGCCACGATGAACGAGGAGTAGAAGCCGACGCCGAACTGGCCGATGAGCGTGGCGTCCTTGCGCTGGTCGCCGGTCAGCGCCTGGAAGAACTCACGGGTGCCGGACTTGGCGATGGTGCCGATGTTGTCCATCACCTCCTGCCGGCTCATACCGATGCCGTTGTCGGTGATGGTGATCGTGCGCGCGTCCTTGTCGAACGAGACGTGGATCCGCAGCTCCTCCTTGTCCGCACCCTCCTCCTCGAGGCCGGGCTCGGTCAGCTGCGCGAACCGCAGCCGGTCGATCGCGTCGGAGGCGTTGGAGATCAGCTCCCGCAGGAAGATCTCCTTGTTGCTGTACAGCGAGTGGATCATCAGGTCGAGAAGCTGGACGACCTCGGCCTGAAAGCTGAACCTCTCCTGTTGCGTCGGCGCGCTCATCGGGTACCCCTGCTCCCTGCGTCAACTCGTCTCCGGCCCGCGCGAACGCCGCGCGGCACCGTCCAAAGGCAGGATCTCAGGGTAGCGAGATCCGCTTCGTCCCCGCGTCAGCCGACCAGTTTCGGCGGGGTGATCGGAAGGTCGCGCACGCGCCGCCCGGTGGCGTGGTGGACGGCGTTGGCGACGGCGGCGGCGGTGCCGACGATGCCGATCTCCCCGATGCCCTTGGAGCCCATCGGGTTGAGGTGGGGGTCCTCCTCCTCGACCCACACCGCGTCGATGTCCTGGACGTCGGCGCACGCGGCCACGTGGTACTGCGCGAGGTCGCGGTTCAGGAAACCGCCGTCGCGCTCGTCCACGACCGTCCGCTCCATCAGGGCCATGCCCATGCCCATCGTCATGCCGCCGATGAACTGCGACCGCGCCAGCTTCGGCTCCAGGATCCGCCCGGCGGCGAACACGCCGAGCAGCCGCGGCACCCGGACCTCGCCGGTGTCGAGGTCGACCCGTACCTCGGCGAACTGCGCGCCGAACGCGTGCCGGGAGAAGCCGGAGTCGGCCTCGACGTCCTCGGTGGTGTCGGCGGTGCCGCGCTCACCGTTCTTCAGCAGCGCCTCGCAGGCCCGTACGACCGCCGACCCCCACGACGCCGTCCCCATCGAGCCGCCCGCGACCGAGGCGCGCGGCAGCGCGCTGTCGCCGACCTCGACGCGCACGCGCTCGGGGGCGGTGCCCAGCGTCTCGGCCGCGATCCGCGTGAGGACCGTACGGGCGCCGGTGCCGATGTCGGCGGCGGCGATCCGGATGACGAAGTCGCCGTCCTCGACCGTGGCGCCGGCCGCGGACGCCATCCGTCGGGCCGGATACGTGGAGGCGGCCACGCCCGTACCGACGAGCCAGCGCCCGTCGAGCCGGATACCGGGCCGGGGGTCGCGCCGCTCCCAGCCGAACCGGCGGGCGCCCTCCCGCAGGCAGGCGACCAGGTTGCGGGAGCTGAACGGCAGGTCGTTCTCCGGGTCGACCTCGGGTTCGTTGCGTATGCGCAGCTCGATCGGGTCGATGCCCGCGGCGACCGCGAGTTCGTCCATGGCCGACTCCAGCGCGAACATCCCGGGGCACTCGCCGGGCGCGCGCATCCACGACGGCGTGGGCACGTCGAGCCGGACGAGCCGGTGGGTCGTCCGGCGGTTCGGCGCCGCGTACATGACCCGCGTGGGCGTGGCGGTCTGCTCGGCGAACTCCATGAGCGTCGAGGACTGCTCGACGGCCTCGTGGCTGATCGCGGTCAGCCGCCCCTCGGCGTCCGCGCCGAGCCGGACACGCTGGATGGTGGGCGTGCGGTAGCCGGTGAGGTCGTACATCTGCTGCCGGGTCAGCGCCAGCTTCACCGGACGCCCGGCGGCCCGCGCCGCGAGCGCCGCGAGGATCGCGTTCGGCCGCGTGGTGCCCTTGGACCCGAAGCCGCCTCCGACGTGCGGCGCGACCACGCGTACGCGCTCCGGCGGCAGGCCGAGCACGTCGGCGATCGTGTCGCGGTCGCCGGAGGCGCCCTGGGTCGAGTCGTACAGCGTCAGGTCGCCGTTCTCCTCCCAGACGGCCATCGTGGCGTGCGGTTCCATCGGGTTGTTGTGCAGCGTGGGCGTCGTGTAGGTCGCGTCGACCCTGACCGCCGCCTCGGCGAACCCGGCCTCGACGTCGCCCCGCCGGGTCTCGGCCGGGAACGCCGGGTTGACCTTCTCCGGGGTGTAGAGGCCGGGGTGGTCCGCGCGCAGCAGCACATCGTGTGGTTCGGCGTCGTAGGCGATCCGCACGCCGTGTTCGGCGGCCTCCCGCGCCGTCTCCAGCGTCGTCGCCACCACCGCCGCCACGAGCTGCCCGCGGTAGGCGACCCGGTCGCTCTGGAACAGCGCGAGCTCGGCGTCCTCCCGGGACCCGAGCGCCGGCGGATCCGCACAGGACAGCACGGCCAGCACGCCCGGCGTCGCGAGGGCGTCGGCGGCGTCGATCGAGCGGACCCGCCCGCGGGTGACCGGCGCCTGGACGGGATGGACGTACGCGACGTCCTCGACCGGGTACTCGACCGCGTACCGTGCGCGGCCGGTGACCTTCTCACGTCCCTCGACGCGGTTCATCTGACCAGCTCCTGCAGGGTCCGGACGATCAGGTTGCGGGCGAGTGGCACCTTGTAGGCGTTGCGCGGCAGCGGCCGGGCCTCGGCGAGCTCGGCCTCGGCCGCCCGGATGAACTCCTCCTCGGTCGCCGGGGCGCCCCGGAGCGCCGCCTCCGCCCGCTCGGCCCGCCATGGCGCGTGCGCGACGCCGCCGAGGGCGAGCCGGCAGTCGCGTACGGTGCCGCTCGCCTCGTCGACGTCGAGCACCGCGGCGACCGAGACGAGCGCGAAGGCGAACGACGCCCGCTCGCGTACCTTCCGGTAGTGGGAGCGGCCCGGGGGCGGCGGAGGCAGCACGACCGCCGTGATCAGCTCGCCGGGCACCAGCACCGTGTCGCGTTCCGGCGCGGCCCCGGGAAGCCGGTGCAGGCCCGGGATCGGCACGACCCGGTCGCCGGCGGGGCCGGTGACGTGCACCTGTGCGCCGAGCGCGGCGAGCGCCACCGCCATGTCGGAGGGATGGGTCGCCACGCAGTGCTCGGAGTGCCCGAAGATCGCCAGATTCTCGTGGTCGCCCGGGATCGCCGGGCACCCCGAGGCGGGCCGGCGCTTGTTGCAGGGCCGCGAGACGTCCTGGAAGTACGGGCAGCGGGTGCGCTGCAGCAGGTTGCCGGCGGTCGTCGCCATGTTGCGCACCTGGCCGGAGGCGCCGCTGAGCACGGCGCGGGCCAGCATCGGGTACCGGTCACGGACCGCCGGATGCGCGGCCAGGTCGCTGTTGCGCACGGCGGCGCCGATGCGCAGGCCGTCGCCGCCGTCGGTGTCGATCGTGTCGTACGGCAGGCGCGTGACGTCGACGAGGGAGTCCGGCCGGGCGACGCCGAGGCGCATCAGGTCGACGAGGTTGGTGCCGCCCCCGAGGTACATCGTGCCGGGCCGGAACCGCTCCAGCGCCTCCCGCGCGTCGGCGGCGCGTGAATACTCGAAAAGCCTCACCGCGCCGCCTCCTGGATCGCCGCGACGATGTTGACGTACGCGCCGCAGCGGCACAGGTTGCCGCTCATGCGTTCGCGGATCTCCTCCGGCGTCAGCGGAGGATCGTCGCCGGTGAGGTCGGGGGTGACCGCGCTCGGCCCGCGCTCGCTGAGCATGCCGGCCGCCGAGCAGAGCTGGCCGGGCGTGCAGTAGCCGCACTGGAAGGCGTCCCGTTCCACGAAGGCGGCCCGCAGGGGATACGGCTCGTCGCCGAGGCCCTCGACGGTGGTGACCTCGGCCCCGTCACAGGCGACCGCGAGGGCGAGACACGCGTTGGCCCGCCGCCCGTCGAGCAGAACCGTGCAGGCGCCGCACTGCCCGTGGTCACACCCCTTCTTCGTGCCGGTCAGCCCCAGGCGCTCCCGGAGCAGGTCGAGCAGTGAGGTGCGGGGATCGGTGTCCAGTTCGCGCGTCGATCCGTTGACCCGCAGTGTTATCTCCGCCATGGGCGGCGCCCTACCCGCGCCTCGTCGTTCTAATGCTCCAGCCGCGGTCAGGGATCCGCGACTTGACCCGCGTGGCTCTGCCGCTGGTCAGCGCGGACACCGTCGACCTTCCGAGCGTGATGATCGAGGCGTTGCCCCGCGACAGGCACAGCGTCGTCCGGCGCTGAGAGGTCCGCATGGAGCCTGGGGGCGCCGTACGGTGCCGGGGCAGGTCCGGAGAGGCCTGGAGGGGTGCCGTACGGTCAGAGGCGCCGTCCGCCGTACGGTCGCCGAGGTGGCGGCGGGGACCCGCTCCGGAGGGTCCCCGCCACCGGTCAGGGGCTCTCGAACCCGGCCTGTTCGAGGACGGACTTGCCCTGGCTGGACATAACGAGCTGGAGGAACTCCTTGGCGAGGGCGGGCTGCGGCGCGTGGGCCAGCGTGGCGATCGGGTAGTCGTTGATCGCCTGGGCCGCCTCGGGGAAGTCGATGCCGGTCACCTTGCCGCCGGCGGACTTGACGTCGGTGCGGTAGACGAGCGCGGCGTCGGCCTCGTTGAGCTGCACCTTGGTGAGGGCCGCCTTGACGTCCTGCTCCTGCGAGACCGGCTCGACCTTCAGCCCGGCCGCCGCGAGAGCCTTGAGGGCGGCGGCGCCGCATGGCACCTGCGGCGCGCATTCGACCACCTTGAGCTTGGGGTTGGTCAGGTCCTTGAGCGTCTTGACCTTGCCGGGATTGCTGGGCGGCACGGCGATCTCCAGCCGGTTACGGACGAAGGTCGTCGGCGCACCGTCGGTGTCCTTGGCGTCGGTCACCGTCTTCATGGTGGCCGGGCTGGCGGCGGCGAACACGTCGGCCGGGGCGCCCTGCGTGATCTGCTGGGCCAGCGCGGAACTGCCGCCGAAGTTGAACTTCACCTTCACCCCCGGGTGGGAGGACTCGAAGGTCTTGCCCAACGAGTTGAACGTCTCGGTCAGCGACGCGGCGGCGAAGACGAAGAGCGTCTTGCCGCCCGAGCCGGAGGACCCGGACGAGTCGTCATCCGTGCTCCCGCATCCGGCCGCCAGCGTGAGACTCGTCCCGAGCACGGCCGCGAGCAGTACCCGGACGCCCCGGGGCAGACGTTCGATCATCTTGGTCTCCTCGTGCAGGTGCCCCTGGGGGAGGGGCGGGGTTTGGGACCCTGCGACGGCACTCGGACCACGCGCCACCGCGGCCGTCCTGTCACGCCACCGTACTATCGCATATTCCACCCATGAAGCCGTCGTAGCGGCGCATATGCCACGTGGTTGAGCTCCTTGCGCCAGTTTCTGCCTACGGTGCCTCAACCCGGGGAATGCCCGTGCGACGACTTCCACCGCGTTCTCAGCCGAGGATCCGCCGGCCTGACGTCCTCCACCGGCTCGCACCTGAGGCGGATCAGTGGGATGTCCTCGCCCGGGACAGCCGAGGAAAGCCGCGCGGTGTCGTCCGCCCGGTACTCAGCCCGTCCGAGGGGGCTTAGCGTGGCGTGCTCGCCTGGGGGTCGGCCGGGGGATCAGCGTGACGCGCTGGCCTCGGAAACCAGCCGGAGGGATCAGCGTGACGCGCTCGCTTTGGGGGCCGGCCGGAGGATCAGCGTGACGCGCTGGGCCGGGAACCAGCCGGGGTGACGAGCGTGACGCGCTGGCCTCGGAAACCAGCCGGAGGGATCAGCGTGACGCGCTCGCTTTGGGGGCCGGCCGGAGGATCAGCGTGACGCGCTGGCCTCGGAAACCAGCCGGAGGGATCAGCGTGACGCGCTCGCTTTGGGGGCCGGCCGGAGGATCAGCGTGACGCGCTGGGCCGGGAACCAGCCGGGGTGACGAGCGTGACGCGCTGGCCTCGGAAACCAGCCGGGGCGATCAGCGTGACGTACTCGCTCTCCAGGGCAGCCGAGGAGGATCAGCATGAGGTCATTCCACACTCCGGCCTGGTTCTCAGTCGGGAATGGCCAGCATGACGTCCGAGGCCTTGATCACGGCGACGACCTCCCGACCCTCGGACAGCTTCAGCTCGCGCGCCGCCTCAACCGTGATGGACGCGACCATGCGCACGCCGCTCGCATCCAGCTCGACGTTGGCCGTCGCCTCGCCTTCCGTGACACCGACGACTCTGGCCCGGACCTGGTTACGCGCACTCAGCCGCATCATGGCTCCTCCCAGCAGCTGCCGAACCCGTGACCTGCGGAGACGTTCCCACTGGGCAGCACACTCATACCGGCCGGCCGACGCGCTACGCGGCGACGGCGGAAGCGGCACGACGCCGACCACGAGGGCGCCGCAGTGATGGCCCTGACCCCTGACCCCTGACCCATGGCCGTGCGGCTGCCGAGCCGGAGACGCTGACCTGGCAACCACCCGCCGACCGGCCACTACCCGCTGACCTGACAACCACCCGCCGACCTGGCGGTGACCGCGAGGAATCCGCAGGGATGGTCCTGGCCCCTCGCCCCGGGGCCGTGCGGCTGCCGAGCCGGAGGCGCTGACCTGGCAGCCCCACGCCGACCTGCGGCAGCACTGTGATCGCCGACCTGTGGGTGATCGCTGACCTTTGGCAGCACTGTGATCGGTCGAACGTGCTGCGCAGGGCGGCGAGGCGGCGTGGGACGGCGAGCGTCGCCGACCAGCCGACCGTTCCGGGCGGGGACACCGGCGAAGGGGCCTGCGGGACCAGCGGGGGAGCCGGCCGGGGGACGGACGGGATGTGTCCCTAATCGGGGCGGCGGTTGGCGCGGGCGAAGGCCAGGGCCTCGTGAGCCAGGGCCGGCCAGTCACGGCCGGAGTGTGGGTCGAGGCTCAGCCATTCGCGCATCGGCGTGCCCTTGTTCGCATCGAATCGCACGCCCTCGCCGGTGGAGACCAGCTCCCCGACACGGTCGGCGGGTAGTTTGAGCACCAGCCGGTCCCGGACGAACATCGCGAAGATCTTGCCGTGGAAGCGCAACGCCGTCCGGCCGAAGCCGCGGCCGCCGCTCGGCGGGTCGACGCCGTCGATCGCGGTCATCTCCTCGACCAGGTCGGCGTAGCGGTCTTGCGGCTCCTCGGCCGGGTCGGCGTAGCGGTCTTGCGGTCCCTCGGCCGGGTCGGCGTAGCGGTCTTGCGGCTCCTCGGCCGGGTCGGCGTAGCGGTCTTGCGGCTCCTCGGCCGGGTCGGCGTAGCGGTCTTGCGGTCCCTCGGCCGGGTCGGCGTAGCGGTCTTGCGGCTCCTCGGCCGGGTCGGCGTAGCGGTCTTGCGGTCCCTCGGCCGGGTCGGCGTAGCGGTCTTGCGGCTCCTCGGCCGGGTCGGCATGGCGCTCTTGCGGCCCCGCCGCCCGCCCGTCCTCTCCGCTCACGCCCGTCAGCCTAAACACCACCACCGACACTTCCCCCTGCTTGTCCACAAGTGGATCAGAGCTTCCCGGCCAGCCGGGTGAGGATGTCGGCCGCCGGTTCCGCGGTGGCGTGTCGGTGGCCGGTGCCCGCCCACAGGTGGAGTATCTCCTGGTCGTTCGCTGTCGCCGCTGCCTTGCGCAGTGGGCTGGTCAGGTGGTGTACGGCGGGGTAGCCCGACGGAGCGCTGTCGCCGTACCGGTCCGTGAAGCGGTTGCGCAGCCCGCGTGCGGGGCGGCCGGTGAACGCGCGGGTCACGACGGTGCGGTCGCGCGCCGGGTCGGCCAGTGCCGCGCGGTGTGCGGCGGAGGCGCCGCTCTCCTCCGATCGCAGCAGGACCGTGCCGACCATGGCCGCGGCCGCGCCCGCCCGCAGTGCCCCGGCGACGTCGTCCGGCGTGGCGAGGCCGCCCGCCGCGATCAGCGGAAGTTCGGTCGCCCGCCGTACCCGGGCGAGCAGTTCGGTGAGCGGGATCTCCTCCGGCATCCGCTCCGGCGTGAGCGTGCCCGAGTGCGCGCCCGCCGCCGAGCACTGGACGACGAGCAGCCCGGCTCCCGCCTCCTCCGCGCGGCGTGCCTCCTCGGCCGACGTGACGGTCTGGGCGACCAGGCTGCCCGCGGCGCGCAGGGCCCCGACCACGGCCGGCTCCGGCACCCCGAACGTGAAGCTCACGACCGGAACGGGATCGGCGAGCAGCAGGTCGATCTTGTCCTTCCATCGGTCGTCGTCCTCGACCGGTTCGCCGGCGGTCAGATCGAGCCCGTACGGCTCGGCCTCGGGCTGGATCGCCCGTGCGTACCGGCGGTACGCGTCGAGGTCCACGGGCACCGGGTTGGGCGCGAACACGTTGACCCCGAACGGCACGCCCTCGGCCCGTACGGCGGCGATCTGTCCGGCCAGCGCCTCCGGCGTCTTGTAGCCGGCGGCGAGGAAGCCCAAACCGCCCGCCCGCGCGGCGGCCGTGACCAGCGCCGGGGTGCCGGCTCCTCCGGCCATCGGCGCCGCGAGCACCGGAACGGTCAGGCCGAGGTCGGGCAATGGTGAACCCATGTCTCTCCTCATCGCGGTCGGCGGGCGGACCGGCGCGGCACGGATCGCCGCGTCCGGGGCACGTCCGGTGACGTCAGACTCTCATCGTGCGGTACGGCACCCGTCGGCGGACCGGCCCTCCGGCACCCTTCTCCCCGCGGACCGACCCGGCGGCCACAGCCGATCCGGTGGCATGGGCCGATCCGGTGGCGCTGCTTCGCGTACGCCCGTCACCGATATCGCGCCATCCCGGGCATTCTCTTGACCGCGGTCCGCTCCGGTGGCGCGGCCCGCGTACGTCCCGTCGCGGGCATTGTCCCGTCTCCGGCGTTCTCCTGACCGGGGGACCGCTCCGGCGGCGCGGGCCGCGCGTACGTCTCGTCACCGACGTCGTCCCGCCCCGGCATCGTCCCGGGCCATCGGACCATCCCCGTACCGCCTTGGCTCGCCCGTGCGCCTTCGTGTACACCCGTGCCTTCTCGTGTGTCCCCGTACACGTCCTTCGTACGCGTGCCTCCGTACCCAGGCCCGCGCGGCAGGCGCACCTCGCCGTCAACACTCCCGCGTCCGCCGTCGGCGCCCGCTCCTCCGCCGCACCGTCGGAGCCGGTTCGGGGAAGTATCGGGAGATCTTCCGCGCGCGCAGCGGGTCCGTGAGGATGGGCTCATGACCGTACTCGGCGCCGTCAGCCTGCCCCAGCTGCCACCCGAACGCCTGCGCGACCTCGCCCGTGTGGCCGACGACGCGGGGCTGGAGGAGCTGTGGCTCTGGGAGGACTGTTTCTGGGGGAGCGGCGTCGCCACCGCGGCCGCCGTGCTCGGCTGGACCGGGCGGCTGCGCGTGGGAGTCGGGCTGCTGCCCGTGCCGCTGCGCAACGTCGCCCTCGCGGCGATGGAGATCGCGGCGCTGCACCGGCTCTTCCCCGGCCGCGCGACGATCGGCGTCGGCCACGGTGTCCAGGACTGGATGGCGCAGGTCGGCGCGAAGGCCGAGTCGCCCGTGACGCTCCTGCGCGAGCATCTCGCCGCCCTGCGTGCGCTGCTCGGCGGGGAGGAGGTCACCGCCGACGGACGGTACGTTCACCTCGACAAGGTCAAGCTGGACTGGCCGCCCCGGACGCCTCCGCCGATCGTCGCGGGCGCGACCGGGCCGTGCACGCTCCGGCTGTGCGGTGAGGCCGCCGACGGCACGATTCTCACCGCGGGCACGGCGCCGGACGACGTACGAGAGGCTCGCCGGCTCGTGGACGAGGGCCGCGCGGCGGCCGGACGCACCGGCCCGCATCAGATGATCGTCTACCTTCTCACCGCGACCGGGCAGGGCGCGGAGGAGCGGCTGGCGGCCCAGCTGCGCCGCGCCGGCCACGACCGGACGGCCGGCGTCGCCGGTGACGCGCGTACGGTCGCCGACGCCGTCCGGCGGTGGGCGGACGCCGGCGCCACCACCGTCGTCCTGGAGCCGACCGGCGACGAGCCCGACCCGGAGGGTTTCGTACGGTTCGCGGCCGGGCAGGTCCGGCCGCTCCTCGGCTGAACGGTTGGCAGACGCCGGTTCGACCTCCCCGGTGACGCCCGGCGGTGGCACGGCGCGTTCACGCCAGAGACGATCGGACGTCTTCCTCGGCGGCTTCCGGGGTGGTCTCGTACGCGGCGGCCTGCAGGAGGTACAGCTCGCGGTAGGCGCCCTCGCGCGCCATGAGCTCATCGTGGGTGCCGCTGGCGGTGATCCGGCCGTGCTCGAGCACGTGGATCACGTCGGCGTCGCGGATGTTGGCCAGGCGATGGGTGATCAGGACCACGGTACGGCCGCGCATGTGCCGTCGGATCGCCTCGAAGAGCGTGTGCTCGGCGCGCGCGTCCAGGTTCGAGGACGGCTCGTCGCAGATGATCAACGGTGCGTCGCGGTAGAAGCCGCGGGAGACGGCGACGCGCTGCCACTGCCCGCCGGACAGCTCGTGGGAGTCCTTGAACCGGCGGTCCAGCATGGTCTCCCAGCCATGGGGCAGCGAGGCGACCACCTCGTCGGTGCCGGCGGAGACGGCGGCCCGGTCGAGGCGCGCGGGGTCGTCCTCATCGCCCAGCACCACGTTGGCGCGCGCGGTCATCGGCCAGTGGGCGTGGTCCTGCGCGATGACCGCGACCCGTGAGCGTACGGCCTGGGCGTCGGCGTTCGCGAGGTCCACCCCGTCCCAGCGGATGCGGCCGGACCCCGGCGTGTACAGGTGGGCGAGCAGCTTGGCCAGCGTGCTCTTGCCCGATCCGTTCTCCCCGACCAGTGCCATGATCTGCCCGGCGGGCAGGGTGAGCGACACGTCCCGCAGGGCCGGTTCGTCGGCCCCGGGATAGGTGAACGACACGTTCTCCACGGTGATCGCGGCGAAGCCGCCGGAGACGTCGGTGGTGGCCGGCGGCGGCAGGTGGGTGCGCGCGGTCGCGAGGAACGTCGTGTAGTCGGTGAGGTACAGGCCCTGCTCGTAGCACTCGTTCACCGCGTGGACCAGCTGGGACAGCGCGGCCCGGCTCGTACGGATGGCCAGGACGGCGGTGCCGGCGACGGCGAGGGGCAGCCACGCCGCGGCGAGCAGCAGCGCGAGCACGAGGTAGACCAGTCCACCGGCCAGCCCGGACCCGGCGTCCCCGGCGAGCCGGGTGGCGACGTTCTTGCGCGCGAGTCGGAGCTGGGCGTCGCGGTAGACGTCCGCCACCCGCCGGTACTGGGCGAGCAGAAGGCCCTGGAGGGTGTACGAGCGCAGGTCGGCGGCGTACCGGCGGTTGCTGAGCAGGTCGCCCAGGATCACCGAGTGGTAGCGGGGACCGACGGTCTGCACCATCATCACGTACCGCGAGCGCGCGACGCGGATCGCCGCCCAGGCCTCGGGCAGCGCGGTGACGAGCAGGAGCGGGAGCAGCACCGGATGCAGCGTGGTGATGGCGATCGCGGCGGCCGCGAAGGAGGTCACACCGGTGACGATGTCGATCGTGGCCGAGACCACCTGCTGCGCCGCCGAGGCGCCCGGCCCCTCGGCGCGCATGAGGGCCTCGTAGAACTCCGAGTCGTCGTAGCTGGCCAGGTCGATGCGGCTCGTCACCTCGTACAGCTCCACCTCGGCCCGCTGCTGCACCCGCGGTGTCAGCCTGGCCTGAGCCCATCCGGCGGCGGCCGACAGCAGCGACCGCAGGATCGCCGCCCCGCCGACGAGGAGCAGGGACGGCAGCGCCGCGCGTACCCGTTCCGGCGTCGGGCCCGCGGCGAGCAGGGCGTCGAGCACACCGGTGGTGGCGAGCAGGCCCAGCGCGGTGAAGACGCCCGACATCAGGTTCAGCGCGACCGTGGTGACCGTGTCGGCGGGCCCCGCGCGCCAGGCCAGGCGCAGCGCCTGGCCGACCAGCGCGGGCAGCCGGCGGGCGACGGCCGTGAACCGCGCGGTCGCCGCCGCCTCGGCGTGGTCGTACCAGTGAAGCGTCGCCACCGTCGGCAGGACGTCTTCCTTCCCGGGGGTGTCGCCCGTGCCCGGCGCGGCGTCGTCTGAGGCGTCGTCCTGCCCGGCGGCGGTGCGTCCGCCGGGGATGTCGTCCTGCTCTTGCTCTCCGTCGTCGTCTCGTACGGTGTCGGCCGATGGCGTCTCTTCCATCCCACCCCCAGGCTCCGCCCCCATGATGAGCGCGCCCGGGACGGCCCGCTGTGTCACGTGGCACGGTCGGGGGAGCCGGGCGTACGGACGGACGGACGGCTCGGCGTGGCCGCTCTACCGGGCGGCGCTCACGGCGGGCCGCTCGGCGGAGAGCGGAGCGGCGATGTCCTCCAGCGAACGCCCCGCGGCCTCCACGCCGATGACCAGTTCCACGATGCCGGCGATGATCATCAGACCCGCGCCCAGCAGGTAACCGTCGGCGACCGTGCCCGCGTGGCCGGTGTCGACGAGCTTGCCGAACAGCAGCGGGCCGATGATGCCGCCGAGCGCGGTCCCGACGGCGTAGAACGCGGCGATGGCCATCGCGCGGGTCTCCATCGGGAAGATCTCCGAGACGGTCAGGTAGGCGGAGCTGGCGCCGGCCGAGGCGAAGAAGAACACCACGACCCAGCAGACCGTGAGTGTCACGGCGGACAGGTGGCCGCCGCGGAACAGCATCGCGGTGCCGATCAGCAGCACCCCCGACAGGATGTACGTGCCGGAGATCATCACCTTGCGGCCCAGCCGGTCGAACAGGCGGCCGAGCACGAACGCGCCGCAGAAGTTGCCGAGGCCGATCGGGATCAGGTACCAGCCGGCGTGGTCGTCGGGCGTCTTGAAGAACTTCGACAGGACCAGCGCGTACGTGAAGAACACCGCGTTGTACAGGAAGGCCTGGCCGACGAAGAGCGAGAGTCCCAGGACGGTGCGCCGCGGGTAGCGGTTCACGGCGGTGCGGACGATCTCGCCGAAGCCGATCGTGTGACGCTGGCGGATGGTGATCGTGTCGTCCACCGCGCCGAGCGGTCGCCCGCTCTCGTCGGCGACCTCCCGCTCGATGCCGCGGACGACCTCCTTGGCCTCGTGTTCCCGCCCGTGGATGAACAGCCACCGCGGGCTCTCCGGGACGATCCGCCGGACGAAGAGGATGCCGACGCCGAGAACGGCGCCGAGCGCGAACAGCAGCCGCCAGCCGACGTTCTCCGGCAGCAGTGAGGCGTTGAGCACCGGCACCGACAGCAGCGCCGCGAAGGTCGTGCCCAGCCAGAACGACCCGTTCACCACGATGTCGACGGTGCCGCGCAGCCGGGCCGGGATCAGCTCGTCGATGGCGGAGTTGACCGCCGCGTACTCGCCGCCGATCCCCATGCCGGTGACGATCCGGCAGAGATAGAACCACAGAGGGGTGAAGGAGAACGCGGTCGCCACGGTCGCGAGCAGGTAGACCGCGAGCGTGACGAGGAAGAGCTTCTTACGTCCGAACCGGTCGGTGAGATACCCGAAGACGAGCGCGCCGGCGCACGCCCCGGCCACGTACAGCGCCGCGCCCAGGCCGACCTGCGCGTCGCTCAGCCCCAGTCCGCCGGCCTTGGAGGTCAGCCGCGGGCCGATCACCCCGACGACGTTCACCTCGAGGCCGTCGAGGATCCACACGGTGCCCAGGCCGACGAGGATCAGCCAGTGCCAGCGCGCCCAGGGGAGCCGGTCCAGCCGTGCGGGCACATCCGTCTCGATCGTTTTCAGACCATCGGCGCCCATACGGCCTCCTCGTTCCCTCGTCGTCGATCGGAACTGACGAGGTGAATACCCTCCTCTCCATCCGCAAACGTGCATACCGGACGGCGGGCCCCGGGGCCCGCCGTCCGGCCGAGGACACCTTCAGCGAGGGGGATCCGGCTCCTGGCCGTCGGGTTCGGCGGGTTCCGCCCGTGTGTCCTGCGGCTCGTCCGTTCCGCTCGCCGGGCGCGTCGCGCCTTCCGCCGGTGGTGCGGGAGGCGGCGGTGGGCCGTAGCCGGGCGGAGGCCGGTAGCCGCCGGGGCCGGGCGGAGTGCCGTACGGACCAGGGGGCGGGCCGTACGGGCCGGGTGGTGGATCGCCCGCGCCGGGTGGCGGCGCATACCCGCCGGGCTGAGGCTCGTACGCGCCGGGTGGTGGGCCGTACGCTCCGGGCGGAGGGCCGTACGCGCCGGGTGGCGGAGCGTACGCTCCGGGCGGAGGGCCGTACGGGGCAGGCGGCGCGGAGCCGTAGCCGGGGCCGGGCCACGGCGCGTGTGCCGGCGGAAGCGAACGCGCGTCCGCCTCGGCGTCGCCCGCCGGGCCGGTGGTGATGACCAGCCGGTCGAGGTAGAAGATCTGCAGCGCTCCCAGGGCGAGGAACAGCACGATCACCACGAGGAGCGGCGTCGCCGCGCCGACGGACGGGTTGGACGTGTAACCGCGCAGGTCCGCCAGCACGGCGATGGGCGCGGTCCGGGACTCGGGGGTGGTACCCACGATGAACGGCCACAGCACCCCGTGCGCGCCGAACAGGACGGTCACGCCGCCCATGAGCGCGGCGAGCGGCAGCGCGGGCACCACGACCTGCGAGAAGAAGCCGGGTCCACCGGCGCGCCACCGCGCCGCGCGGGTCCGGCAGAACAGCGTGAGCACGAGCAGCGACGGCACGCTCAGCAGGACCGGCGGCACCAGTCCGATGAAGTGGTTGAGCAGGCCGAGATGCCGGGCGTTGTCGAAGCCGGCGATGCTCAGCGGCGCCACGCCGACGAACAGCCACGGTGAGAAGACCAGCAGCAGCCACTCGCTGTGCCGGCCGAGCGGACGCAGGCCACCGATCCCGAGCGCGGCCAGGAACGCCGTGCCGACCGAGACGATCGCACCCAGCACCGGCGGTGCCCAGGTGTTGAGCAGGATCCGCGCCGCGGACGGCCGCAGCGGAGCGGTGTGCTCGGCCGAGAAGAGGGCCGACAGCCACGGCCATGCGCAGACGACGCCGACGATCACGACGACGACGAGGGCCAGAGCGCCGATCACGAGGCGGCCTCCGGCGTCCGGCCGCCTCGGCGCCGCTTCGTCGCCCGGTCCGAGTTCGATCCGCAGCCCGGTCCGTACGGCGATGACCGTCGCGACGATGCCGAGCACGCCGAGCGCCAGCCCGCTCACGGTCGCGACGGCCGCGGCGCTGCCGAAGTCCATGTAGAGGAACGCGCTCGTGTACTCCAGCGCCGCGAGCGTCGGCCGGGGACTCATCGTCAGGCTGACCGAGAGCGCCTGGAGCGCCACGGCGATGCCCGCCAGCACGACGATCGAGCCGACCGCGAGGAACGCCGGCGTGAGTCGGCGCCCCCGCGCCCGGCCGCGGAAGATGGGCAGGAAGACGAGCAGCGCCAGCCCGCACAGCAGACCGAACATCGCCGCGGACGTGATGAGCTGCGAGGAGGGCGACCACGCGCTCCTGGAGGGCACCCGGCCGAACATCGTCGCGATCCCGCCGTCGCGCTGCCCGATGAGCCACGCGGCGGCGATCGCGACCAGAGAGAACGTCACGAGCGGCAACGACAGCAGCACCCGGCCGACGCGACGCGGCCAGGTGCCGGCCCGGTCGAGCGCCGCGGCGAGCGCGGGCCCGACCACCAGCAGGATCAGCAGCGGCACCAGGGCGAACGACAGCGAGAAGGCCAGGGCCTTCCAGAACGCGCCGTGTCCCAGGAAGTACGTGTAGTTGCGCAGGCCGGCGGAGTGCGCGGTACCCCGGATACCACCGCCCGCCTGGAAGCTCCGCGCGATGGTCTGCACGCTCGGCACGACCAGCGTGACCAGCCAGGTCAGCGCCGCCGGAATGAGGAGGAGCAGCCCCGGACCGCGGCGCGGCGCCGCACCGCCGGGCGGGGCGACCGCAGGCGCCGGAGGGTAGGGCGTCATGGGCCCTCCTTCGTCGGGGAGATGCGCCATGCGGCCGTGTCTTCGATTCCCTCGCTGCGCTCGGTCATGGGCCCTCCTTCGTCGGGGAGATGCGCCATGCGACCGCGTTTTCGATCCGCTCGCTCGCGCTCGGTCATGGGCCCTCCTTCGCCGGAGAGGTGGGCCGGGCGGCCGGGCCCTTCGGTTTTCTCGCCGCGCTTGGTCATGGACGCTCCGCCGGTGCCGATTTCGTCGCCGATCCGATGATCGGCCAAGCCGACCGTAGCGTCACGCGATATCCGCTGTCCCGGGGCATTCGGGGCAGATCATTCTTTTCGCGTCAGGAGCCCTGGATCCGGCGTTCTCGTTCCCGCGCGGCGGCCCCGATCCCGACGGCTGGGAGCGCAGCACCCGCAGCATGCAGGCGTCGGTGCGCCGGGCGTCGGTCACGGGGAGACGCGACGTTCAAGGGCCGATCCAGCACGACATCCCGGTGAAGGACCGTCCGGGGGAGTTCGACCAGGCGGTACTGGAGCACGGTCACCAGCCCGGTCCTCGGCCCCGACGGCGATGCCGTGTTCTTCATCACCCGCTCCGAGGACGTGACCGAGTTCGTCGCGCACCGGCGTCGCCTCCGGTCACGGCGGAGCGGTGACGGCGATGGCCCGGACGCGTTCCCGGTCCTGGAGGCCGAGCTCTACTCTCGCGCCACCGAGCTGTACGAGGTCAACGAGAAGCTCGGGATGGCCTACGCGCGGGAGCGGAAGGTCGCGCTGACCCTCCAGCGGGCCATGCTGCCCGCGGCCGACGGCGGCTCCCGCGCCGACGTGGCCGTGCGCTACCTGCCCGCCGTCGACTCGCTCAACGTGTGCGGCGAGCTCCTCCAGCCCGACGGCACCGTCCACTTCCTCGACCAGTCCACCGACCCGCCCCTGGGCGTCCGCGTGACCGACCTCCCCAGGCCCCAGGTGGAGCTGGCGTACGCCCCCGGCGCCACCCTCGTCCTGTACACCGACGGCCTCGTGGAGCGCCGCGGCGAGGACATCGGCGACGGGTTGCGCCGCCTCACCGAGGGCCTTCGCCGGCACGCCCCGCTCGACCCCGAGCCGCTGGCCGAGGTGCTCCTGTCCGATCTCGGCGTGGCCGGCGGCGCCGCGGACGACACCGCCCTCGTCGTCATCCGGCTCTGAGCGACCACCCGGCCCCCCACGCGCCGCAGGGTGCCGCCGGCCGAAAAGAGGCTGACTCACCCCTCCGCCCGACGAGGGCGACGCGACCCCTGGACACCGCTCCCGACGGACGAGGGCTCCAGGAGGTCATCGAGCGCAGGCCACCGGAACGTACCGGTACGGGGGGGATCCGCTATGGTGCGCACCGTGCGGGCGGTGGTGACGGGGGCGGCCGGGTTCATCGGGAGCCATGTGGCGGAGGCGATGGCCCGTGCCGGGCACGAGGTGGTCGCCGTCGACGCGCCCGCGCGTTCCGCCTCGCCCGCCGCCGCGCGGGTGAACTGGGCGGGTCTCGCGGACCGGTCCGGCGTCCACCGGGTCGAGACCGACCTCGCCATCGACGACCTCACCTCCCTCGTACGCGCGGACGTCGTCGTGCACCTGGCCGGCCGGCCCGGTGTCCGCAGCTCGTGGGGTGAGGGCCGCGCCGCCGCCGTCCGCGACAACGTGACCGCCACCCGCCGGCTGCTCGCCGCCTGTGAGGCCGCCGCCGCGCCGCCGCGCGTCGTGGTCGCCTCCAGCTCCTCGGTGTACGGCTCGGCCGGCGGCCGCCCGAACACCGAACGGGACCCACTGCGGCCCGCCAGCCCGTACGCCTCCAGCAAGGCCGCGATGGAACGCCTCGCCGCACGGGCCGCCGCGCGCGGGCTGCCGACCGTCGTGCTGCGGTACTTCTCCGTCTACGGTCCCCGGCAGCGGCCGGACATGGCCTTCCACCGGTTCATCGAGGCGGGACTCGCCGGCCGGCCGTTGCCGGTCTTCGGCGACGGCGGCCAGTCGCGCGCCTTCACCCACGTCGCAGACGTCGTCGCGGCCACCGTCGCCGCCGCCACGACCGGCCTGCCGCCCGGCACCGTGCTCAACGTCGGCCACCCGGCGCACGTCCCGGTACGGGACGCGATCGACCTGCTGGCCGGCCTGCTCGGCGTACGACCACGGATCGACCACCGGGCCGCCGTGCCCGGCGACGCGGCCCGCACCTGGGCCGACAGCGGCGAGGCCGCCCGCCTCCTCGGCTGGTTTCCCCGCATCGGCCTGGCCGAGGGCCTCACCGACCAGATCGCCTGGCACCGCCGCCGCGCCGCGTACCCCGAACCCCCGCACGCCGCGGATCCCGAGCCGCCGTATGCCGCCGGAGCCGAGCCCCCGTACGCCGCCGGTGCCGAACCGCCACGCGCCGCGAGCGCCGGGCGGCCGTGCGCCGCCGGAGCCGAGCCCTCCTACGCCGCCGGTGCCGAGCCGCCGGGTGCTTCCGGTGCGGGGCTCGCGCGCCCCGCCGGGCGGTCGGTGTGACCGCGCCGGGGCCGGCGCGGTGGCGGGAGGTCCGCGCGGCGTACTTCGCCTTCGACCGGTTTCCCTCCAGCAAGGGCTCCGCGGTGCACATCGGGCAGATGGCGGCCGCGCTGTTCGAGGAGTTCGGCGGCGGCCTGCTCGGCGTGCTCGGCGGGGGCGGCCTGCCGCGTTACCAGTGGGAGCCGGACCGCGGCGTCGAGATCGCCCGATTCGGCGAGCGGATTCCCAACCTCATCGACCGAGCGGAGGCCTACTCCGCCTGGGTCGCCGCGCACCTGGCGCCGCACGTTTCCACGCTGCGCGTCTGTCACGTCCGCGACCCGTGGAGCGCCCTGCCCGTCGTGACCGCGCCCGGCCGGGGCTACCGCGTGGTGTACGAGGTGAACGGGCTGCCCTCCATCGAGCTGGCCCACACCTGGCCGCTCGCGCCGCCGGCCACGCTCGCCGCGATCGCCGGGCTGGAGGACCGCTGCCTGGAGCGGGCGGACGCGGTCGTGGTGCCCTCGAACGTGATCGCTTCCGCGCTCGTGCGGCGGGGCGTGCCCGAGGGCAGGATCCACCTGGTGCCGAACGGCGCCGACGTGCCCTCCGAGACGCCGCGCCCGCCCGACGCGCCGGAGCGGTACATCGTCTACGTGGGCGCGCTGCAGCCGTGGCAGGGGCTCGACGTGCTGCTCCGCGCGTTCGCCCGGCTCGCCGACCTGACCGGGCTCCGACTGGTCATCTGCTCGTCCGTGCCGGAACGCCGGGCGCGGGCGCTGCGCCGGCTCGCCGGGCGGCTCGGCGTCGCCGACCGGATCGTCTGGCGGTTCACGCTGCCGCACGCCGAGGTGGCCGCCTGGCTCGCCGGGGCGGAGGTGTCCGTGGCGCCGCTGACCGGCTGCGCGCGCAACGTCGACCAGGGCTGCGCGCCGCTGAAGATCCTCGAGTCGATGGCCGCCGGTACGCCGGTGGTCGCGTCCGGGCTTCCCGCCGTACGGGAGATCATGGCCGACGGCGCGCACGGGCGCCTGGTCGCCCCGGACCGTCCCGCGGAGCTGGCGCGTGTCATCCGCGTCCTGCTGGAGTACCCGGAGGCCGCGCGAGCCATGGGGGAGCGCGGGCGCCGGCGCGTACGGGAGGAGTTCGGCTGGGCGGCGACGCGGGCGAAAATGGCCATGATTTATCGGTCTATGACTTCGAATATGGACAATTGATAGTGTCCGCCTCATGTTCTGGCGGAAGACCCGCGAAGCGATCGGCCGCTTCCACCCCGCGCACCAGCGGCTGACGCTGGAGCGCACGGTCTCGGCGTCGTCCGTTCCCGGCGAGTGGGCGGCCGTTCTGGCGAGCCTTTCCCAGCACGAGGCGACGGTGAGACGACGAAAATGGCGGCTGCCGTCGCGGACGACGGCGGTCCTCGTCCCGATCATCCACGTGCTGTCGGAGGACACGGCGCCCGACGGCGCGATCGGTGTCGCCGCCGACCTCCGCGGGCCCGGCGCGCCCGGTAAGAAGGGCCCCGAACGTGACCTGCCCGTCGGCGGGCGCGTCCGCCGGCTTACCGAGTGGTTCGTCCTGGACCCCTGGCTCCAGGTGCGCGCGGAGCTGCGGGACGGCAGCGTCCTGGAGATCCGGGTCACCGACCGGATTCGCCACCGGAAGATCCACCGGGTCAACGCCCGCGGCAAGCACAAGTGGAAGACCAAGAAGAAGGCGGTGCAGCGCATCGACGCCAAGCGCACGCTGGCGCGGGACGCCGCGGTGCGGCGTCCGGGCACCGCGCCGCCCGCGTGGATCCGGGTGCGGGTCAAGGACGGCAAGCGGGTCGCGCTGAACGCGACCGCCAAGCTTCCCCGCGTGCCCGAGGAGAACGACCAGCTCCAGGCGATCCTCACGGTCGTCGCCGAGTTGTTCCGCTGGACCCCGCCGCAGGCCTCGGGGAGGACCGCGTGAACCCCTGCGGAGCGACCACCGGGTTCTTCGTCCTCGGCCGCTGTGACCGCCCCGCGGTCACCGCGTGCCGCTGTGGCCGCCCGGTGTGCGCGGAGCACGTGGACGCCCAGGGTCTGTGCCCGGAGTGCTCCGGCGTCCAGGGCTACGCCGACCCTTACCGCCCGGGCTGGGCGCGCGGCTACCGTCGCGCGCACTACCAGCGGACCTCCTACGACTACGGCGACCCGGTCCTGTACGACACCTACGACGGCTACGACCGGGAGGGCTTCGACCAGGGCGGCGACTCCGGCGACTCCGGCGATGACTTCGACATCGGCGGGGACCTCGGCGACGGCTCCGGTGACGGCGGCTGGGACGACAGCTGATGCGCGTGCTGTGGCTCACCGAGCACTACCCGCCGAGCCGCGGCGGCATGGCCGAGTCGTGCGACCGGATCGTCCGCGGCCTGCGCGGTGCGGGCGTGGAGGTCGACGTCGCGCACCTGACCCGGCGCGACCGGCCGTGGGGGAACGAGCGGGAGTACGGCGGCGGACTGCTGACCGTGCCGCTCGGCGACGGCCCCGAGCACGCGCTGCGCCGCCTCTGGACCGTGCTCGCCGGTCATGCCTACACGCACGTCGTCGCGTTCGGCGGCACCCACGCGCTGCTGGGCGCCCCGGTCATCGCCGCCTGGCTCGGCGTGCCGCTGGTCACCTGCCTGCGCGGCAACGACTTCGACACCGGGGTCTTCTCGCTGCGGCGCCGCGAGACGCTGATGAGCGCGCTGCGCGCCTCGGCGCGCGTCTGCGTGGTCGCCCGCTCGCACGCGCCACTGGTCTCCGCGCTCGTGCCCGAGGTGGCCGTGACCTGGGTGGCCAACGGGATCGACACGGCGAACTGGGAGATCCTGCCCTCCGAGCGGTCCCGCGCGCAGGCGTGGCGGGCCTCCGCCGTCGCGCCCGGCCGCCGGGTCCTCGGTCTCGTCGGGCAGCTGAAGAACAAGAAGGGCGTCGGGTTCCTGCTGGACGCGCTGCTCGGCTCCGGCCACGCGGAGCGGTTCCACCTGCTGTTCGTCGGGGAGCTGGAGGACGGTGTCGCCGAGCGGCTCGACGCCGTCGCCTGGACGCGGATGCCCTTCCTCGACCGGTTCGCGCTGCCCGCCGTGTACGCGGCCTGTGACCTCGTCGCCCTGCCCTCGTTCTACGACGGCCTGCCGAACGTCGCGCTGGAGGCGGCCGCCCTGGGCGTACCGCTGCTCGCCTCGGACGCGGGCGGCCTCGCCGACCTGGCCGACGACGAGATCGGCTTCACGTTCACCGCCGGCGACCCGCACGGCTGCCGGGCGGCCGTCCGCCGCGCGGCGCGCGCGACCGGCGACGAACTGGCCAAGCTGGGCGCCGCCGCCGAAGAGCGGGTGCGCCGCGACTTCACCCCGGCGGCGGAGACGGCGGGTTACCTGGCCGTCCTCCGGGAGACCGGGAGCGACCGCTGATCGTCTGTTACGCGCACGGCGGCGGACTCGGGCACCTCACGCGCATCCGGGCGTACCTGCACACGCGGGAGGCGCGCGGGCCGGTCACGATCCTGACCGGCTCGCCGTTCGCCGCCGACCCGCGCGTCACCGGCGGCCGTCCCGTACGGTCCGCGCCGGCCGGCCTCGACCGCGACGGGCTCACCCGATGGGCCGCCGCCACGCTGGCGGAGCTCGCGCCCGCCGAACTCGTGGTGGACGCGTTCCCCGCCGGGCTGGCCGGAGAGCTGTCCGCGCGAGCCGTTCCGCCCGGCGTCCGCGTCGTGCACCTGGCGCGGCTGCTGCGCTGGGACGAGTACCGGCCGCTGCTGCCGGCCGAGCCGCTCGCCTTCGACGAGACCTGGCTCGTGGAGCCGGTGACCGCCGGACACGAGGCGTATCTGCGGTCGGTGTCCGCCGCCCTCGCCCCGCTGGAACTCGCCGAACCCCCCGCCGCGCCTCCGGCGGCTCCGCCCGGTGGCTGGCTGGTCGTGCACTCCGGCCCGCCCGGCGAGACCGCGGAGCTGGTCGCGTACGCGCGGGAGACCGCCGCGCTGGAGGGCGTACGGCCACGGTTCACGCTCGTGTCGCCGAGCCGCCCCGCGACACTGCCGGACGACGTCGCCCACCTCGACGTCTACCCGGCGTGGCCGCTGTTCGCCGGCGCGGAGCGGATCGTCACCGCCGCCGGCTGCAACGCCGTACGGCAGGCCGCCCCGTGGGCGGACCGGCACCGGATGATGCCGTTCCCGCGCCGCTTCGACGACCAGTTCGCCCGCGCCGCCCGGGCCCGCGCGTGACACCGGGGCGGGCGCGGGCGGCCCGAGCGGGTCGGGAACGATGGGACCGAGGCGGCGAACACGTGAAGGAGTGGCGAAGATGAACGAACCGAACACGGGCGGGCCGGAGCGGTCCGGCGGCACGGTGTCCTGGACCGGCCGCTACTTCGAGGACTTCACGGTCGGTGACGTGTACCGGCATCCGCTCGGGCGCACCGTGACCGCGACCGACAACGCCTGGCTGACGCTGCTGACCCAGAACACCGCGCCGCTGCACTTCGACACCCACTACGCGTCCCAGACCGAGTTCGGCAGGCCGCTGGTCGACTCGACGTTCACGCTCGCGCTGGTCACCGGGCAGAGCGTGACCGACATCTCCCAGCACGTGATGGCCAACCTCGGGTGGGACCGGGTGCGGATGCCGAACCCGCTGTTCGAGGGCGACACCGTCTACTCCCAGTCCGAGGTCCTGTCCGCCCGGCCCTCCAAGTCCCGCCCGGACGTCGGCGTCGTCACCGTCCGTACGGTCGGGTTCACCGCCGAGGGAAGGATCGTCATCACCTTCGAGCGCACGCTGCTGGTCTACAAGCGCGGCCACGGGCCGCGCTTCGCCGACGTCCAGCCCGAGTGGGACCGCCGTTCGCGCGCCGCCGCCGGCCTCCCGGCCGACGACGGCGAGTCCTCGTGACGGGGACCGCCCGGCTCGACCGGCCGAACGCTCCCGGTGACGTGCTCGAGCACGTCACCGCCGGCGCGGACCTGATCGTCCCGCTGTTCAACGGAGAGCCGCACACGGTCATGGACGCCCTGGAGGCGGGCGCCGCGGAGCTCACCGGCGTACGGGTGCACCAGATGGACCCGGTGCGCGAGCGTCCGTACATCCGAGGAGAGTTCCCCGGGCGGCTGGAGCACGTCAGCTACTTCCTCGGCCCCGGCGACCGCCGGGCCTACTGGAACGGCACCTGCGAACTCGTGCCCGCGCACTTCAGCGAGGTGCCGCTCCTGCTGCGCCAGACCACGCGCCGTGACCTGGTGCTGGCGGCGGCGAGCCCGCCCGACCGGCACGGCTACTTCAGCCTCGGTACGAACGCCGACTACGCGGCCTCCTTCATCGGAGAGACGCCGTTCTTCCTGGAGGTCAACGCGCGGATGCCGCGGACGTCCGGGCAGAACCAGCTGCACATCAGCCAGATCGCCGGCTGGTGCGAGGCGGACTACCCGCTCGCCGAGACGGTGCCGCCCGAGCCCGACGAACGCGACGCCAGGATCGCCGAGTACGTCGCGGAGCGCGTGCCGGACGGAGCCTGCCTCCAGATCGGGGTCGGCCGGATCCCGAACGCCCTCCTGGCCTCGCTGCGCGGCCACCGCCATCTCGGCGTGCACACCGAGGCGATGTCCGACGGCCTCATGGACCTGGTGGAGTGCGGGGCGCTGACCGGCGCGCGCAAGCACCAGCAGCGCAACAAGCACGTCGCGACGTTCTGCGTCGGCAGCCGCCGGTTCTTCGACTGGCTCGACGACAACCGCTCGGTGGCGCTGCTGCCGGTGGAGTGGGTGAACAACCCCCGCGTCATCGCCCGCGAGCCGCGGATGGTCTCGATCAACGCCACGAGCGAGGTCGACCTGCGCGGTCAGGCCGCCAGCGAGACCATCGCCGGGCGGTACTGGTCCGGCTCGGGCGGCCAGGCCGACTTCGCCCGCGGCGCGATGTACTCGGCGGGCGGACGGGCCTTCCTGGTGACCCACGCGACCACCCACGACGGCACCAGCAGGATCACCGTCGACCTGTCACCGGGCAGCCCGGTCACGACGCTGAAGAACACGGTCGACCACGTGGTGACCGAGTACGGCGTCGCCGAGCTGCGAGGGCGGAGCCTGTCCCGCCGCGCCGAGGCCCTCATCGCCATCGCGCACCCGGACCACCGCGACCGGCTGCGCCACGGCGCCCGGCGGGCCGGCCTGCTGCACTGACCCCGGGTGGCGATCTTCGGTCCGGTGGATCGATCCTGGATCCAGGGGGTGTGCTCACCCGCGGTCGCGTGGCGGGGAGGAGGAACGCCGGATGCGAGCCTGTGGAGTGACCGAGGCCGGCGGGAGGGTCCGGGCGCTGGAACTGCCGGACCCGGGCCCGCCCGGCGCCGGCCAGGTCGTGGTGGCCGTCGAGGCCGCCGGAGTCGGCGCCTGGGACCGGCTACTGCACACCGGCGGGTGGGATGTGGGCCTGGTCCCGCCCGCCGCGCTGGGCGTCGAGGGGACCGGGCGGGTGATCGCCACCGGTGAGGGCGTCGAGGAGCCGGCCGACGGCGACGCCGTGCTGGTGCACGAGGCACCGCTGCCCGGCGGCAGCGGCTTCTGGGCCGAGCGTGTCCTGCTCACCGCGGAGGCGCTCACCCGGCGCCCGGACGATCTCGATCCGGAGACCGCCGCCGCGCTGCCCGTCGCCGGCCTCACCGCGCGGCAGGCGATCGACCTGCTCTCGCTCGAGCCGGGGCAGCGGCTCCTGATCACCGGCGGGGGAGGCGTCACCGGATCACTCGCGCTCCAGCTCGCCGTGGCCGCCGGCCTCACGGTGTCCACGACCGCGTCGGAGTCGAGCGCCCGGCGGCTGCACGAGCTCGGCGCGGCCGAGGTGGCCGACTACCACGACCGCGGCTGGACCACACGGCTGGAGGGCGGCTTCGACGCCGCGCTCGTCGCCGCCGAGGGCACCGCCGTCGAGGCGATGGGCCTCGTACGCGACGGCGGCCTGCTCTGCTCGCTGACGTCGGACGCGCCGCCGCCACGCCGGGACGTGGCGAGCACCAACCTCTACGTCCGGCCGGACCCGGCACAGCTCGCCGCGCTCGCCGACGACGTCGTCGCCGGCCGCCTCCGGCTCACGCCCGAGGCGATGCCGCTCGCCGAGGGCCCGTCGGCGCTGAGCCGAGTGGCCGCCGGCCGGGCCGGCGGCCGGAAACTCGTCCTGCTGCCCTGACGCCGTCCCGCCCGCGGGGGCCGTTCGACGCGAGGCGGGAGCCGCACCCCCGCGGTTCTCGCCCCACGCCGTCTTCCGTGCCTGCCGGATCACCTTCGTCATGTTTCTAACCCGCGAGGGGGCGACGAACACTTTACGTAGTGGATTGGCCACAATCGGCACAGGGGCGGCCTGTTCGCCGTTTCGCCGTCGTCATGGCTGATATGGGATCTCGGCGAACAACGTGGTCCCTTCGCCGGGACGGCTGATGATCTGCAGCCGACCGCCGAGAGCCTGGACGCGGTCGGAGAGGCCGGTCAGTCCGGACCCGTGGTTCGGATCGGCGCCTCCGGCGCCGTCGTCGCGGACGGACAGCCGTACCACGGTCTCCTCCACGGACAGGTCGACCCTGATCGCCGTCGCGTTCGCGTGCTTGGCCGCGTTGGTCAGCGCCTCGGAGACGACGTAGTAGATGCTCACCTCGACGCGTTCGGGCAGCCGGGCCGTGCCGTTCACGGCGAGTTCGACCGGGACGGATGAGCGGCCGGCGAGCGCGGTCAGCGCGACCTTCAGGCCGCCCTTCGCCAGGATCGCCGGGTGCAGGCCGCGGGAGATCTCCCGCAGCTCCGCGAGCGCCTCCTCCAGCGCCCGCGCCGCCCCCGAGAGCCGGTGCCGCGTCTCGTCCAGCTCCGGCGGCAGGCCGACCTCGATGCCCCGCATGTCGAGGGCGATCGTGACCAGGTGCTGCTGGGTGCCGTCGTGCAGATCGCGTTCGATGCGGCGGCGGGTCTCATCCGCGGCGGCGACGACCCGGGCCCGCGAGGCGATCAGGTCGGTGTGGCTCTGGGCGTTGGCGATGGCGGCGGAGGCCAGCTCGGTGAACTCGTGCATCCGCCGTTCGGTGTCGGGCGGCAGCGGCTCCTCCTTCTTCGAGGACGCGATCGCGATGCCCCACAGGAAGCTGCCGACCATGATCGGACAGCCGACGGACGAGACGATCCCGCGGTCGCGCAGCCGCTTGGACAGCGCCCCGTCGCCGGTGTAGGCGCTCACCCGCGCGGGTGAACGCGTGCGGTGGACCAGTTCGGTGACGGTTCCCGGTTCCAGCACCCAGTGCGAGCCGTGCTCGACGATCCCCTGGTAGTTCCAGCTCCCGGCGGTGACCACCGCCGTGTCGTCCGGGCGGTAGCGGACGACCACGGTGTGCTCCACGCCGAGGTTCATGCCCATCTCACGGGCGACGGCGTCGAAGACCTCCGTCGGCGGGGCGCCGCACGCCACCAGGGTGGCCAGGTGCCGCAGCGAGGTCTGCTCGTCGACGATCCGCTGGAGCTGGTCCCGGCTGACGCGCAGCGCGTCCGCCGTGCGCTCACGCTCGTGCGCGGCCCCCAGCAGCAACTCCAGCGAGGGCACCGCGCGGTCGCGCAGCCGCCGGAGCGTGGACCCGGTCACGTCGGCGGGGACGATGAGGGTGGCGAGCATCCCGTCGCCGCGGAGCGGGAACGCCGTGTGCCCCTCCCGGGGGCGTACGGATCCGGGGTGGATCGAGGCCGACGGCAGACCCAGCGTGCGAGCCAGTCCCCGGGCCGCCGCGGGCATCGCGGACCGCAGGTCGGGGGCGCGCAGCAGCAGACGGGCCAGAGTGGCGGACAGGTCGGCGTCGACGCGTGCGTCCACCTCGCGCGCCAGCAGCCGCGTCGAGGCACAGACCGAGCAGGACAGCACCGCCACGATCGAGTAGGCCACGAGGTTCGCGAGGAGCATGATCCACATGCCGTGCGGGTTCGGCGTGGACGTGGCGAAGTACAGGCCGAAGGCGACGGCGCTGGCCGCCGCGGCCACCAGCCCCAGCCCCAGTCCCCAGACCGCGGAGATCAGCACCACGCCGAACAGGTAGACCACGTCCAGCGACAGGACCGATGTGACCATGCTGAGCAGGGCGACGAGCACGGTCTCCGCCGGGACGCCCACCACCAGCACGAGAACGCCGAGCGGTACCGAAGGGCGCATCCAAGGTGGCGGAAGCGCGAGCGGGCTCCAGCGCATAACACATGGTATCTACCAGGCCAAATACGGGATTTCAGCCGCCGAATCCACGACGCGGATCGACCCCAGCCGGGCCCGGGAACAATCCATGTCGGTATTGTCCAGAACATGGATGGCCTATTGACGCCCACCTGATTTTGGATCCAAAATTGCGGCCTCGTGCATCCCCCTCACGAGGAGAGGCCGTGACCTATTCGTTCCTCAGCCACCTGGAGTGCTCGCGGACGGGCGAGCGCTACGACGCCGACGTCCTTCAGGGCACCTCCGCCGCCGGAGCGCCGTTGCTCGCCCGGTACGACCTCGACCGCGTACGGGAGGCGGTGACCCCGGACGACATCGCCCGCCGCGACCCGACCCTCTGGCGGTACCACGAGGTCCTGCCCGTGCGGGACCCCGAGCGCGCGATCAGCCTCGGTGAGGGGATGACGCCCCTGCTGCCGCTGCCCGCGTACGGCCGCCGCGCCGGGCTGAACCGCCTCCTGATGAAGGACGAGGGCCTGATCCCCACCGGCACCTTCAAGGCGCGCGGCGCGGCGGTCGGGGTCTCCCGCGCCGCCGAGCTGGGCGCCAAGGGCGTCGCGATGCCGACGAACGGCAACGCCGGCGCGGCCTGGGCGCTGTACGCCGCGCGGGCCGGCCTGGGCAGTCTCATCGCGATGCCGGACGACGCGCCGCCGATCACCATGGCCGAGTGCCAGGTCGCCGGGGCCGAGCTGTACCGCGTCGACGGCCTCATCGGCGACGCCGGACGGCTCGTCGGCGCCGCGGTGGGGGAGCGGGACGGCTACCAGGAGGTCTCCACGCTCAAGGAGCCCTACCGGCTCGAGGGCAAGAAGACCATGGGCTATGAGATCGCCGAGCAGCTCGGCTGGCGGATGCCCGACGTCATCCTGTACCCGACCGGCGGCGGCGTCGGCATCATCGGCATCCACAAGGCGCTGCTGGAGCTCAAGGAGCTCGGCTGGATCACCGGCGACCTGCCGCGCCTGGTGGCGGTGCAGGCCGCCGGCTGCGCGCCGATCGTCGAGGCGTACGAGAGCGGCGCGGAGGAGAGCACGCCGTTCCCCGGCGCCCGCACGGTCGCCTTCGGCATCACGGTGCCCAAGGCGCTCGGTGACTTCCTCGTCCTGCGGGCGGTCCGCGAGACCGGCGGCACCGCGGTCGCGGTCACCGACGAGGAGCTCCTCGCCGCCCAGGCCGAGCTCGCCGAGCTGGAGGGCGCCTTCATCTGCCCCGAGGGCGCGGCCTGCTTCGCCGCGCTGGGGAGGCTCCGCGACGCCGGGTACCTCGGCGCCGACGACGAGGTGGTCGTGCTCAACACCGGCGCGGGCGTGAAGTACCCCGAGACCGTACGTGTCGACGTGCCGCTGCTGGCCAAGGACGACCGCATTCCCGCCCGCGGCTGAGGAAATTGGATCCGATCGCCATGCGAGCGAAGCGTCTCCGCGCCCACGCCGCCCTCGCCGTGGCCGGGCTGAGCCTCGCGGCCTGCGGCATCCGTCCCGCGACCGCCGAGCGCGACCCCGGCACCCTCGTCATCGACACCGCGAACTACCCGTCCACCCTGGATCCCGGCAAGCAGTACGACTCCGACACCTACGCGGTCTACCGCAACATCTTCGACCAGCTCCTGCGCCGGAACCCCAGAACGCAGGCGCTCGTGCCGTGGATCGCCACCTCCTGGCGGCAGACCGACGCGACGACCTGGCGGTTCGCCATCCGGCGCGGCGTGCGGTTCAGCGACGGCAGCCCGCTCACCGCGGCGGACGCGGCGTTCAGCGTCAACCGGATCCTGGACAAGAAGTTCGCCAGCCAGCAGTTCGCCAACTTCTCGATGATCAGCAAGGCCACCACCGACGGCGGTGACCTGGTCATCCACACGGCGCAGCCCGCGCCGACGCTGCTGACCTACCTGACCACCCTGTCCATCGTGCCCGAGCGTTACGTCCGGCGGGTCGGCGACGAGAAGTTCGCCGCCAAGCCGATCGGCTCCGGCGCGTACATGCTCGTCTCGGCGACGGCCGGATCCCAGGTCGAGCTGAAGGCCAACCCGCTGTGGTGGCACGGCCGGCCGGGCGTGCGCGCCGCGGTGTTCCGCGCGGTGCCCAACGTGGCGAGCCGCGTCGTCGACCTGCAGTCGCGCAAGGCGGACCTGGCCACCGGCCTCACCCCCGACGCCGCCGACCAGATCAAGCGCGACCCCCGGCTCGCCGTCCTGTCCACGCCGACCGAGCGGATCGCCTACCTGGCCTTCAACACCATCAAGGGCGGTCCGACCAACGACCCGCGCGTGCGGCGGGCCGTCGCCGCCGCGATCGACTACCGCGCCCTCATCGAGAACCTCCAGCGCGGGTACGCCAAACCGATCAACTCCCTGCTCACCCCGCTCGCGTTCGGCTACGACACGAAACTGCCGGACGCCCGGTACGACCCGGCCGCCGCCCGGCGGCTGGTCGCCGAGGCCGGCGCGAAGGGTGCGACCGTCGTGATGGCGACGTCTCCGTCGTTCAACCCGCAGATCGTCCAGGCGATCCAGGCGAACCTCGCGGCCGTGGGACTGAAGGTCCAGATCCGCGGCACCGACCAGCCGACGTACCTCAAGAAGGTGCAGGACCCCGGGCACGACTGGGGATCGATCCGGTTCGGCCGCTGGTCGTGCTCGTGCCTGGACGCCGACGGCGTGATCTACCCGCTCTTCCACACCGGCGGCATCTGGAGCTCCTACACCAACCCGTCCTTCGACCGGCTCGTCGAGCAGGCCCGCCGGGTGATCGACCCGAAGCGGCGCGGTGCCCTCTATGACCAGGCGTTCCAGGTGCTGGCCCGCGACCTGCCCGGCCTCGGGCTGTTCCAGGACTACGCGATCTACGGCGCGAACTCCCGGGTCTCCTGGACGCCGGACGCCCAGGAGAGCTTCTTCCTCGACACGATGAAGGTGCGCTGACGATGACGGCCGTGATCCCCCGGCGGCGTCTCGCCGCCCTCCCCGCCACACCCCGCTACATCGCCGGCCGGGCCGGGCAGGCGCTGCTGGCCCTGTTCGGCGTGGTGACGATCGTGTTCTTCGCGCTGCGCCTCTCGGGCGACCCGGCCCGGCTGCTGGTGCCCGAGGGCGCCACGGCCGCCGACATCGCCCGGGTGCGCGACCGGCTCGGCCTGAACGACTCGCTCTGGCACCAGTACACGACCTTCCTCGGCAACGCCGTCCACGGGAACCTCGGCTACTCGTATGTGCAGAACCGCCCGGCCACGGACCTGCTCGCCGAGCGGCTGCCCTACACCGCCAACCTCGCGGTCGCGGCGCTGGTGCTGTCGCTGCTCTTCGGCGTCACGGTCGGCACCGTCACCGCGCTGCGGCGCGGACGGTGGCAGGAGCGGGTGCTGATGCCGATCGTCCTCGCGGGCCAGGCGATGCCGGCGTTCTGGACCGGGCTGCTCCTCGTGCTGGTGTTCTCGGTCGGCCTGCGCTGGCTGCCCTCGACCGGGTACGACGGCCCGCTGTCGCTGCTGCTGCCCAGCGTCACGCTCGCCGCGCTGTCCGCCGCGGCCATCGCCCGCGTGACCCGGGCCGCGATGCTGGAGCAGCTCGCCCAGGACTACGTGCGCACGGCGCGCGCCAAGGGCGCCGGCACCTGGCGCCTGGTCACCCGCCACCTCGCGCGCAACACCGCGATCCCGGTGCTCACCGTGGCCGCGCTGGAGCTGGCCAACCTGCTCGGCGGCGCGGTCGTCACCGAGGTCATCTTCGCCTGGCCGGGGCTCGGCCAGCTCACCGTCCAGTCCGTCGAGGCGCGCGACTTCCCGGTCGTGCAGGCGATCGTCCTGCTCGCCTCGGCCGTGTACGTCGTGGTCAACCTCGCCACCGACCTGCTGTACGGCGTCATCGACCGGCGCGTGGCCGCCGGAGGAGGTACCGCATGAACGGCCGGTCCCGTCTCACGATCCCGCTGGTCATCGTCGGCCTGTACGTGCTGCTGGCGGTGTTCGCGCCGCTGCTCGCCCCGGACGACCCCAACGCCGTCGCGCTGGCCCGGCGGCTGCTGCCGCCCCAGGCACACCACCTCATGGGCACCGACGCCCTCGGCCGCGACGTACTGTCGCGCGTGATGTACGGCACGCGGGTCTCGCTGCTCGTCGCCGCGGCGGCGGTGGTGGTGGCGGGCGTCGCCGGCGTCGCGCTCGGCATGGTCGCGGGCTGGCGGGGCGGCTGGCTCGGCGCGGTCGTCATGCGGATCGTCGACGTCGTCCTGTCGGTGCCGTTCTTCCTGCTCGCCGTGCTGGTCGTCGTCGTTCTCGGCCCCAGCCTGGTCAACGTCGTGGTGTGCCTGGCGATCGTGCGCTGGCCGAGGTACGCCCGGGTGGCCTACTCCACCACCCTGCAGACCCGGGGCCGCGGTTTCGTACGGGCGGCGACGGCGACCGGGGCGTCCGGCGGCTGGATCCTGGCCCGGCACGTGCTGCCCGAGGTGCTGCCGGTGGCGATCGTCGTGGGCACGCTGGAGTTCGGGCTGATGGTGGTGTACGAGGCGTCGCTGTCCTTCCTCGGCCTGGGCGTGCAGCCGCCGACGGCCTCGTGGGGGTCGATCCTGTCCGACGGGCAGCAGTACATCGCGACGGCCTGGTGGCTCGCCACGTTCCCCGGCCTCGCCCTGTTCGTCCTCGTGCTCGCGGTGAACCTCCTCGGCGACGCCGCGCGCGACCGGCTCGACCCGGCCAAGCGCGCGACGGTGACACGCCGCCGGTTCCTCCGGCGCCCCCGTACGGCGGAGGCACCGGCGTGAGCGAGCGGATCAGCGAGCACGGCGGCGAAGCGAGATCACAGTGTCAGGAGGCTTCATGATCCCCGACTACGGCCGTGAGTTCGCCGGCAAGCGGGTGCTCATCACCGGGGCGGCCGGAGTGATCGGCCGGTGGACCGCCGAGGCGTTCCGCGCCCAGGGCGCGGAGCTGCTGTTGTCCGACGCGCGCGCCGAGGCCCTCACCGAGCTCGGCGAGGCCCTCGGCGCGCACACCGCGGTCGCGGACCTGAGCACCGCCGACGGCGTCGCCGCGCTGATCGCGGCCCTGGACGAGCGCTGGCGCTCGGCCGACATCCTCATCAACAACGCCGGCGTCTATCCCCGCACGCCGCTGGCGACCACCGACCGCGCCGCGGTCGAGCGGATCCTCGACATCAACGTGGTCGCGCCGTACCAGCTCGCCCAGCACGTGATCGGCACCATGACCCGCGAGGGCGTGCGCGGCTGCGTCGTGAACCTCACCTCCGGCGCGGCCAGGCGCCCGACCCGTACCGGCGGCGTCTACGCCGCGAGCAAGGCCGCGCTGGAGATGCTGACCCGCTCGCTCGCCCTGGAGTCGGGCGAGGCGGGGATCCGGGTCGTCGCCGTCGGCCCGGGCTTCGCGCCGGGCAGCGAGGTGAGCGAGCTGCCCGCCGATCACGTCGCCAAGATGCGGGCGGGCATCCCGCTCGGCCGTACCTCCGGACCGAACGACGCGCCCGCGGCGGTCCTGTGGCTGTGCTCCGGCGCGGCCTCATTCGTCACCGGCACCACCCTCGACGTCGACGGCGGCCGTACCGCCGGCGACTTCGTCCCGGCAGCGAGGCAGAACGGGAGTGCGAATTGAGCTATCCATGGCCGGGCGGCGCGCGGGCCGCCGTGTGCTTCACGCTCGACTTCGACGGCGAGTCGCCGTACCTGTGGCGTAACCGGGACCGGCGTGACGACGCCGTCGGCGAGCTCGAACAGCGCCGGTACGGCCCGCGCCGCGGCATGGCGAACCTGCTGTCGATGATGGACGGCCTGGGCCTGCGGGCGACGGTGTTCGTGCCCGGCTGGATCGCCGCGACCTACCCCGAGCAGGTCGCCGAGGTCCACCGGCGAGGGCACGAGCTGGCCCTGCACGGCTGGTGCCATGAGCCGCCGACGGGCCTGACCGGCGACGACCTGCACGCGACCCTCGACCGGGCGATCCGTGCGCTGGAGGGGATCTCCGGCGAACGCCCGGTCGGCTACCGGTCGCCGAGCTGGGACATGACCGGCGGCGTCTTCCCGGTGCTGCGGGCGCTGGGCATCGGCTACGACAGCTCGCTGATGGGCGACGACCGCCCGTACGAGGTGGACGGCGTCGTGGAGGTCCCGGTCGACTGGGCCACCGACGACGCGCCGTACTACCGCTACGTCGGCGGCGACCCGCGTCCGCCCGCGCCGACCGGCCCGGTGCGCGACGCCTGGGCCGCCGAGATCGCCGCCGCCAAGAGGCACGGCACGCTCTGCATGATCACCGTGCATCCGTGGCTGTCCGGCCGTCCCGCACGCGTCGCGGCCCTGGAGGAACTGCTCGCGCCGGTCGTCGCCGACGCCGAGCTGTGCACCCCGACCGTACGTGACCTGGCCGCGCACCACCGGGCCCAGGAGGGCGGACGCACGGTCACCCTGGACCGGCTCGATCGGCCCGCCCATGACTGAGCCGGCGACGGAGTTCCTGCGGATCCGCGACCTCAGGGTCGGCTTCGGCCCGGGGCGCGAGGCCGTGCGCGGCGTCGACCTGAGCGCCGAACGCGGCGAGACCGTCGCGCTCGTGGGGGAGTCCGGCTGCGGCAAGAGCCTCACCGCGCTCGCGCTCCTGGGCCTGCTGCCTCCCGGCGCGAGCGCGACCGGCTCGGCGGTGCTGGACGGCACCGAGCTGGTCGGCCGGGAAGAGCGCGCGCTGCGGCGAATCCGCGGCGCCCGCGCCGGCATGGTGTTCCAGGACCCGATGAGCTCCCTCAACCCCACCACGCCGGTCGGCGCGCAGATCGCCGAGGTGCTGGCCATCCACACGCGGATGAGCCGGTCCGCGCGGCGCCGCCGGGCGGTGGAGCTGATGGAGTCGGTGGGCATCCCCGACGCCGCCGCGCGGGCACGGCAGATGCCGCACCAGCTGTCCGGCGGGATGCGCCAGCGAGTGATGATCTCCATCGCGCTCGCGGGCCGGCCGGACCTGCTGGTCGCCGACGAGCCCACCACCGCGCTGGACGTGACCGTGCAGGCCCAGGTGCTCGCGCTGTTGCGCGAACGCGCCCGCGACACGGTCCTGCTGTTCATCACCCACGACATGGGCGTCGTCGCCGAGATCGCGGACCGGGTCGCGGTGATGTACGCGGGGAAGATCGTCGAGACCGGCCCGGTCCGCGACGTGCTCGACGCTCCGCGCCATCCGTACACCGCGGCGCTCCTGCGGTCCGTGCCCGACCCCGACCGCCCGGTCGCGGGCGAGCTGCCGACCATCCCCGGCCAGGTCCCGGCCGTCGGCGAGCGGATCGAGGGCTGCCCGTTCCGCCCCCGCTGCGCGCGGGCGAGCGACCGGTGCCTGACCCCACCGGACCTGACCCCGGCCGGCCCCGGTGGCGCCGTCGCCTGCTGGCACCCGCACGAGCTCACGGAGGCACGAGGGAGTGCTCATGACTGACGACCTGGTGGTGGCCGAGGGGCTGGTCAAGCGCTATCCCGTACGCGGGCGCGGCATGCTCGCCGCGGTCGACGGCGTCGATCTGCGCGTCGAGCGCGGCACCACGCTCGCGCTCGTCGGCGAGTCCGGTTGCGGCAAGTCCACGACGGGCCGGCTGCTGCTCGCGCTCGAACGCCCCGACGCCGGCCGCGTCACCGTGGCCGGCCAGGAGGTGCACGGTCTGGGCCGGCGCGACCTGCGCGCGCTGCGCCGCACCATGCAGCCGGTCTTCCAGGACCCCTACGACGCGCTCAACGCCCGGATGACCGTCGAGCGGATCGTCGCCGAACCGCTGCGGGTCCACCGCGTCGACGGCGACCTCCCGGCCCGGGTGCGCGAGCTGCTGACGACGGTGAGCCTCGATCCCGCGCTCGCGAGCCGGTACCCGCACGAGCTGTCCGGCGGCCAGCGCCAGCGGGTGGCGATCGCCCGCGCCATCGCGCTCGACCCGGCCTTCGTCGTCTGCGACGAGCCGGTGTCCGCGCTCGACGTGTCGGTGCAGGCCCAGGTGGTCAACCTGCTGCGGCGGTTGCAGGACGAGCGCGGCATCACGTACCTGTTCATCAGCCACGACCTGGCGCTCGTGCGTCACCTCGCGCAGCGGGTCGCGGTGATGTACCTCGGCCGGATCGTCGAGGAGGGGTCGGCCGGCGAGCTGTTCACCGATCCGCGGCACCCGTACACGCGGCTGCTGCTCGCCGCCGCCCCGCGCCCGCGCGTACGCGACCGGGACACGACGCCGGTCACGGTCGCGGGGGACACGCCGAGCGCCCTGGGCCGCGGCCGCGGCTGCGCGTTCGCCCCGCGCTGTCCGCTCGCGACCGCCCTGTGCCGCGCCGAGGACCCGCCGCTGCGCGCGCTGCCCGGCACGGAACGTAAGGCGGCCTGCCACTACGCCGAGTCGTCGCGGGCCGGTGCGGCATGAGCCTGCCGGACGGTCTCACGATCACCCGGGACGCGTACGGGATCCCCTCGATCGACGCGGAGTCCGAGCCGCTCGCCTGGTTCGGGCTGGGCTGGGCGGCCGCGGAGGACCGCCTGTGGCAGCTCGAGTACGACCGCCGGCGGGCGCGCGGACGGTGGGCCGAGGTGGTGGGGGCGGCGGCGCTGCCGGCCGACCGGCTGGCCCGGCGGCTCCGGCTGGCCGACGCGGCCGAACGGGACCTGGCCGCGATGGACCCGGTCACCGCCGCGACGTTCGAGCGGTACGCCGACGGGGTCAACGCGTACGTCCGCGCGTCCGGGCTGCCGCCGGAGTACGCGGTCGCCGGGATCGGGTGGGAGGAGTGGACGCCCCGCGACTCGGTGCTGGCGTTCAAGATCCGGCACGTGCTGATGGGCGTCTGGCAGTACAAGGTCGCCCGCGCCGTGCTGCGCGCGCGTGCGGGACGCCGGGCGGCCGACGCCTTCGACCCCCGGCCGCTGCCCGGCATGCGGGTGACGGTGCCGCCGCTGGGCCGCGTCCCGCGCGAGGACCCGCGGGCGGCCCTGGCCGAGCAGGCGCGCGAAGATGTCGAGAGCGCCGCCGCGTACCTCGGCTTCCTGGCGGAGGCCGAGGGCGGATCCAACGCGTGGGCGATCGGCGCCGGGCGTACGAGGACGGGCCGGCCGCTGCTGGTCAACGACTCCCACCGCGCCCTCGACACGCCGAACGCCTACTGGCAGGCGCACCTGCGCTGCCCGGAGTTCACCGTGTCGGGCGCCACCTTCCCCGGCCTCCCGGGCTTCCCGCACTTCGGGCACAACGGCCGGGTCGGCTGGGCGATCACGAACGCCGCGGGCGACGCGCAGGACCTCTACGTCGAGCAGTTCCGCCGCGGCGGCACGGAAGTGCGCACGGCGACCGGCTGGGAGCCGGTGCCGGTGCGCGAGGAGCGGATCGCCGTACGGGGCGGCGAGGAGCACGTCGAGCGGTGCCACGCGACGCCGAACGGCCCGGTCGTGCACGGCGACCCCGCGAGCGGTGCCGCGCTCTCGCTGCGCTGGACCGCGACGGACCGGCCGTGCGCGCAGTTCGGCGTGCTCCGGCGGATGCTGCTGGCCGGCGACGTACGCTCCCTGCTGGACGGGCAGGAGGGCTGGGTCGACCCGCTGAACAACCTGGTCGCCGCCGACACCGGCGGGCACATCGGCTACCTGCTGCGCGGCGAGCTGCCCGCACGGGACACCCTGGCGCCCACCCAGGTCCCGGTGCCCGGCTGGGAGCCGGGCCACGGCTGGCGCGGACGCGTGCCGTTCACCGAGATGCCCCGGATGGAGGACCCGCCCGAGGGCATCATCGTCACCGCGAACAACACCGTGACCGCCGCCGAACGGCCGTTCGTGTCACATTCGATGAACGACTGCTACCGCTCGGAGCGGATCCACGAGCTCGCCGCCGCGTCGGAGATCTGCGAGGCGGGCGACATGGTGGCCTGGCAGGGGGACACGGTCTCGGTCGCGGCGCGGCGGTGGGGACGGTTGCTCGCCGGGCGCGGGCCGTACGCCGGGGCGGCCGAACGGGCCCGCGCGCTTCTCGCCGCCGGTGGTGGCGACCTCGCCGCCACGAGTACCGTCGGCCTGGTGCATGCCTGTTTCCGTCGCGCGCTGGCGCGGCGCCTGCTGGATCGTGAGCTCGGCGCGGACACGCGCTCGTGGTTGATGGGGTCAGGTCTGCCCGGGGTCCCGGTGCTGCTGCGGCGCTGGTTCGCCGCGCTCACGTGGCCGCGTCCGGACGACGGCGCGTGGCCGGCGGCCTCGCTCGGCGACGATCTGCTCACCGAGGCGCTCGACGCGGCCTGGCGGCAGGCGTGCGGGGACGCGGAGTCCCCGCCGCCCTGGGGCGAGGTTCACCGTACGGCCGCGCGGCACACCCTGCGCGCGGTCGCCGGCCCCGGCCTCGACCCGCCTCCGGCCGGCATCGGCGGTGACAACGAGACCATCCAGAACGGCGCGTACGGCTGGAAGGAGGGCACGCCGTTCGACATCACGAACCTGTCGGTGTACCGGCAGGTGCTGGACCTCGCCGACCTGGACGGGTCCGGGTGGGTGATCCCGGGCGGAGCCTCCGGCCGGCCCGGCGACCGGCACTACGCCGACCAGCTGGAGCCCTGGACGCGGCACCGTCTCGTGCCGATGCGCCCGGCCTGGGGGACCGGTGACTGAAGCGCCCCCGGAGCTGAACAGCCTGGTCCGTTCGGCGTACGAGGCCGTGCGCCAGGCCGTGCTCGAACGCCGGCTGCTGCCCGGCGAGCGCGTCACCGTACGCCCGTTCGCCGAGCGGCTCGGCATCTCGCCGACCCCGGTCAAGGCGGCGCTCGCCGTCCTCGAACGCGAGGGGTTCCTCGTCGCGCGCAAGCACTCGGGCTACTTCGTCGCCGAGATGACCGCCGCGGACATGCGCGACATCTACGAGCTGCGGTCGGCGATCGACGCCCTCGCGGCGCGCCACATCGCGCGCACCCGGCCCGCCGGCCTGCTCGACCGGCTCGGCGAGCTGATCGAGGGCCAGCGGACCGCGCTGAAGGCGGGCGACGTGGAGGCGTACGCCGAACTGGACCGGGAGTTCCACGCGCTCATCTGGCGCGGCTCGGCCAACCGGCGCCTGACCGCCATCGCCGACCTGCTGACCGCCCAGCTGCGGCTCGGGCACAACCTCACCACCGCCGTCCCCGGCCGTCCATCGGCGAGCCTGGACGAGCACGTGGAGATCGTGGACGCGCTCCTGTCCGGCGACACCGCCGCCGCCGAACAGGCGGCCCGCCGGCACGTAGCCCAGGTCATCCGCGCCCTGGAGAAGGTGCTGCCCGAGCGGAGCACGCTGCCCCAGGACGCGTCCCGAAGTCCCCGACCGTAGCGAGCGGCGCGCAGGAGGACGGCGGAACCCGGAGACGCGCCCCAGGGCACCGTCTCACCAGGCGAACGCCTCCGGAGAGGGGCCGGGGCCGGGGAAGATCTCGTCCACACCGTCGAGGAACTCCTGCGGCAGCTCCAGTGCCACCGCCCGCAGCGCCGAGTCGAGCTGTTCGCGCGTGCGGGGGCCGACGATCGGCCCGGTCACGCCGGGCCGGGTGAGCAGCCATGCGAGAGTGGCCTCGCCGGGCTGCACCTCGTGCTTGTCGCACAGGTCCTCGTACGCCTGGATCCGCGCCCGCTCGTCGGGGTCGGCCAGCGCCGCCGCCGCGCGCCCGGACGTCGAGCGCCGGCCCTCCTGCTCCTTGCGCAGGACACCGCCGAGCAGGCCGCCGTGCAGCGGGGACCAGGGGATCACTCCGAGGCCGTACGCCTCCGCGGCCGGGATGACCTCCATCTCGGCCCGCCGTTCGGCCGGGTTGTACAGGCACTGCTCGCTGACGAGCCCGAGCGAGCCGCGCCGCGCCGCCGTCTCGTTCGCCCGGGCGATGCTCCAGCCGGGGAAGTTGGAGGAGCCGACGTAGAGGACCTTGCCCTGCTGGACCAGGACGTCCATCGCCTGCCAGATCTCGTCCCAGGGCGTGTTCCGGTCGATGTGGTGGAACTGGTAGAGGTCGATGCGGTCGGTGCCGAGCCGCCTGAGGGAGGCGTCGACGGCCCGGCGGATGTTGACCGCGGACAGCCGGTCGTGGTTCGGCCAGGCCTCGCCGTCCCCGGCCATGTTCCCGTAGACCTTCGTGGCCAGGACCGTCTTGTCACGCCGGCCTCCGCCCTGGGCGAACCAGGTGCCGACGATCTCTTCGGTGCGCCCCTTGTTCTCGCCCCAGCCGTAGACGTTCGCGGTGTCGAAGAGGTTGATGCCCGCGTCGAGCGCCGCGTCCATGATCGCGTGGGCGTCGGGCTCGTCGGTCAGCGGTCCGAAGTTCATCGTGCCGAGTACCAACCGGCTCACCTTGAGCCCGGTCCGTCCGAGTTGCGTGTAGTCCATGACCGTCCAGCCAATCAGGTCGCGCGGCCGTCGGCACACCCGGAGTCCGTGCCGGGCCGGTACCTGCGGGGGAGGGGACCGGCGCTCACGGGGGAGGCCGCCGGCATGGCACGGGCCGAAGGATTGCGGACAGCGCCGGATGACGGCGCCGACGCCCAACTGATGAGGAAACACCGTGAACCGTTCGCTCAGCTCCCGTACGGCCCTGGTCTCCATCGGCGCTCTGGTCGCGCTCACCGTGACCGGCGCGACCGCCTCGGCCGGCACACCGACGGCCGGAGCGCCGAAAGAGCCCGCCCTGGTCGGCAGCGCGAAGATCCACTACGCCTACGCACCCGATGACGACATCCGGTTCGACTTCGACGCCCATGGCTTCTACACCCTCGCGCGCGGCACGTTCCACTTCCGTCACAGCGGCATCGGTGCCGACGGCAGGCCCGTGACCGGGGAGGCCTGGGGAAAGGTGGACTGCCTCGCCACCGGGGGCGACACCGCGACCATGACCGGCACGATCACCCGGACCGTTCCGCCCGGCATCATGGCGGGCGCGGTCGGGTTCAGCGTGGCGGGCCATGGGCGCCACCAGCGTCTGGGCTTCTCCTGGGGGGTGCTCGAGTCTCCCGCCGAGCTGCCCGGCTGCTATGCGATCGCCCCGTTCACCACCGTCACGGCCGGCCACTTCGCGGTCACCGACGCTCCCCTGCCGGCCGTCCCGGTGTGGCTCTCCACCGCGCACAATGCTGAAGCGGACTGAAAAATTGGAATGCGTTTAAAGTTTGGAGTCGGCTATATTCCGGCTCATGTCCGAGGGGCTGCGGGAGCGCAAGAAGCGTGAGACACGGCGGCGCATCTCCGCGGTGGCCACCGGTCTGTTCGTGGAGCGCGGTTTCGAGAGCGTCACGATCGCCGAGGTCGCCGCGGCGGCGGACGTGTCCGTCAACACCGTCTACAACTACTTCCACGCGAAAGAGGATCTCGTCCTGCCTCCGGACGAGGCGTCCCCGCAGCGGCTCGCCGACATCGTGCGGCAGCGCCCGCCCGGCGAGTCCGCCGCGCGGGCGGTGCTGACGCGGCTTCGCGAAGAGGTGCGCCGTCGTGACCGCAGGCTGGGGCTGACCGAGGGGTTCGGCCGTGTCTTCGAGATGATGCGGGCCGCCCCCACGCTGCTCGCCCGGCTGGACGAGTTGGGCCGGCAGATGACCGGGGCCCTCGCCGCCGTGCTCGCCGAGGAGGCCGGCGCGGCGCCGGACGACCCGCTCCCGCGCGTCGTGGCCGCCCAGATCGGCTGGTTCCACGGGCTGGTCTTCGCCGAGATCGGCGAGCGCGTGACGGCCGGTCAGGGCCCCGACGAGATCGCCACGGCGGTGCTCGACCTCCTCGACACCGTCGAGGCACTGCTCGGCGAACGCCTGCTCGCCTACGCCGTACGAGAGGACCGACCGTGTTCAGAGTGACGATTCGCGGCACGTTCGGCGAGCTCGGCGCCGCCGACCGCGCCGCCGTTCTCACCGGGGACGACGCCTTCGGGGCCGCCTTCACCGAGGCGGGCACCTTCACCAGCGACCGCGGTTTCTCGGCGTTCACCTTCCGCTGCCAGGTGCCGGCGAGTCCGGAGGACGGTGAGAAGGAGGCCACCGAGCGGGCCGTCGCGGCGCTGGAGGCGCACGGACATCCCTGCCGGATACTCCGGGTGGCGGTGACGGACATGCGCGACATCAAGATTCGCCGGAAGGGCCGGCGGCGGTGATCGCACCCGGGGCGGCCGGTGCGAGGAGGGGGAAGGGCGGACACCGTGGCGACGATCGACCGGAACGTGGAGCGCGCCGGTGAGGCGATGCGGGCCTACACCCTCTCGGCCGACGGCTGGAGGCAGGGCCCGACCGCGAATCTGCGGATGCTGCTGTCGGACCTGATGCACTGGTGCGACGCCACCCAGCACGACTTCGACCGGATCCTCGCCTCGGCGCGCGACCGGTACGAAGAGGACAGGGACCGAGCGTGACCCGGCCGACGACCAGGGCACACGGCGCGTCGCGCCCGGGCGGGCTTCGGCACGGTGCGCCGCGTCAGGGGAGCGGTAGCTCCCGCTGGAAGACGATGCGGTCGACGGCGGGGCCGTCGTAGTCGGCGACCGGGCCGGTGACGGTGAAGCCCATCGCGGTGTGGAAGGCGATGGACCGCTGGTTCCGCGGCGAGGTGATCGCCTTGACCTTCGTACGGCCCTCGGCCGCGGCGAGATCGAAGAACCGCTGGTAGAGGCCGCGGGCCAGCCCGCCACGACGGGCGCGTGGCGCGACGCCGACGAAATGGATGTAGGCCGAGTCGGGCATCGAGGGTGAGAGCAGCCCGATGAGGAATCCCGCCAGCCCGTCGCCGTCTTCGGCCACCAGGCTGGTGCGGTGGAAGTGGTCCAGGAACAGCCGGGGCAGGCTCGAGCTGATCGGCCGGCCCCACCAGTCATCCACCACACCGACGATGCGGTCGTAGTCGTCGCGCTTCGCGGGTCGCAGACGCGGGGTCTCGCTCATGGCCATGCATCGTTCCAGGGCCGCTGGGCGGCCGTCCACCGGCCCCGTCAGGGGCTCGTACGGGGTCGTGAACCCGGCGGATCCGCGAGGTGCTCGTGGTGGGTAGGTCCCCCGTCGGGGGACATCCGATGAGTGAGCTACCACACCTGATCAGGCCGATGATGGCCGTGCTGCGGCACGGCATGCCCGACGATGACGACGCCTACGGATGGGAGCTGAAGTGGGACGGCGTGCGCGCCGTCGCGTACGTGGCCGGCGACCGGGTCACCCTCATGTCGAGGAACGACAAGGACATGTCCGGCTCCTACCCGGAGCTCGCCGCGCTCGGCGGCATGGTCACCGAGCCGGTCGTCCTCGACGGAGAGATCATCACGTTGCGGGACGGGCGGCCGGACTTCGGGCTGCTGCAGTCGCGGATGCACGTCCGGCGCCCGCCGGCCCGGCTGGTCGCCGCGGCGCCGGTGCTGTACTACGTGTTCGACCTGCTCCACCGAGACGACCGCTCGCTGCTGGGCGAGCCGTACACGGCCCGCCGCGAGGCCCTGGAGGCGCTCGGCCTGGACGATGACCCGGTCCACACGCCGCCCTGGTGGCGCGGCGGCGGCGACGCGGTGCTCACGGCGAGCGTCGAGCAGGGGCTCGAGGGCGTCGTGGGAAAACCGCTCACCTCCCGCTACCTGCCCGGCCGGCGCGGCCCGTGGATCAAGGTGAAGAACGTGCGCCACCAGGAGGTCATCGTGGCCGGCTGGACCCCGGGCGAGGGCCGTCGGGCGGACATGATCGGCTCTCTCGTCCTCGGCGTGTACGACGAGCACGGCCTGCGCTACGTCGGCAACGTCGGCACCGGCTTCACCGAGGTCTCACTGCGCGACCTCGCCGGGCGGCTGGACCCGCTCCGGCGCGAGACGAACCCGTTCGACACGACCGTGCCGGGCGTCGTCGCCCGCGCGGCCCACTGGACCGAACCGGAACTCGTCGGCGAGGTCGCCTTCACCGAGTGGACCGGCGACGGTCACCTCAGGCATCCGAGCTGGCGCGGCCTCCGCGTCGACAAACGGCCGGAGCAGGTGCGGCGCGAGGAGGCACGCTGAGCCGGGGCGGGGCGGTCAGGCCCGGTGGACGACCGTGCCCGCCGCGGTCAGGCGGGCGGTCTCCTCCTCCGGGGCCGAAGCGTCGGTGACGACCGCGTGCAGGGCGGAGACCGGGGCGACGTGGGCGAGGGCCGTACGGGTCAGCTTGGCGGCCTCGGTGACGGCGACGACGCGGCGGGACGAGGCGATCGCGGCGCGCTTGACGGCGGCGTCGTCGAGGTCGTAGGCGGTCAGTCCGTTGGCCGCGTTCAGGCCGCAGCAGCCGATGACCGCCGTGTCGAAGCGCAGCGCGGCCAGTGAGGCCTGGGTCAGCGGGCCGGCCAGCGCCAGTTCGCCCGGCCGGGGGTGCCCGCCGGGCACCAGCAACGTCACCTCCGGGGCACCGGTCAGCGCGTTGACCGCGTGCAGCGACAGCGGCATCACGGTCACGCGCCGCCGTTCGAGGGCCCGTGCCACCTCCAGGCAGGTGGTGCCGCTGTCCAGGACGACGGACTCGCCGTCGGCGATGAGCGCGGCGGTCTCGGCCGCGATGCGCCGCTTGGCCTCCAGCCCGTCCTGGGACCGCAGCGCGAAGGGCGGCCCCTCGCCGCGCAGGACCAGGCTTCTCGCCCCTCCCCGGTACCGTTGGAGCACGCCCTGCGCGGCGAGGACCTCCAGGTCGCGGCGGATGGTCATCTCCGAGGCGCCGGTGAGCCGCGCCAGCTCCGCGACGCCGAGGCTGCCCGCCTCGCATACGGCCTCGGTGATCTGTCTCAGACGGTCCGTCCCGGTCATGGCGCCCATTGAACACAATCTCCGCGCGAAAAACAGCCTTACGAACAAAAAAGATGTTCGTTATGTTCGCAGCATGGAGAGATCGCTGCGCGCCGGTCGGCTGGCCACGTTCGCCTACTTCGCCCTGAACGGCTTCCTGATGGGCATGTGGGTCGTCCACATCCCCAGCGTCGAGCACCGGGTGGGCATCGACCACGCCGTGCTCGGCTGGCTTCTGCTGGTGCTCGGCGCGGGAGCCTTCGCCGGGATGCAGGTCTCCGGCCCGCTCACCGACCGCTTCGGGGCCCGTGTCATCGTGCCGCTCAGCGCCTTCTTCTGCGCCGCGTCCGTGGTCCTGCCCGGCCTGGCCGCGAACGCCGGGACGCTCGCCGCGGCGCTGGTCGTGTACGGCTTCGGCACCGGCGCCATGGACGTCTCCATGAACGCGCACGCCGTCCAGGTCGAGCGCGGCTACCCGCGGCCCGTCATGTCCGCGTTCCACGCCACCTACTCGATCGGCGGCGTCTTGGCCTCACTCGTCGGCGCCCGCACGCTGAGCTGGGGCTGGAGCCCCGCGACGTCGCTCGGCGCGGTCGCCGTCCTGGGCCTGGCCGCCACCGCGCTCGCGGCGCCGGCGCTGCTGCGGGCCGAGCCCCGGGCCCCGGAGGCGGCCATGCCCGTACGGACGCGGCGCCGGACGCCGCGGCACATCTGGACGCTGGCCGCGCTCGCCCTGATGATCATGCTGTGCGAGGGCGTCGCGAACGACTGGAGCGTGCTGCACCTGCGCAACGTGCTGGACGCGCCCGCCTCCACCGCCGCGTTCGCGTACGGCGCCTTCTCCGCCGCTATGACCGCGGGCCGCCTGGTCGCCGACCGGGTGGCCGCACGCGTCGGCCCGGCGGCCGTGCTCCGCCGCGGGGCGTCCGCCGCCGCGCTCGGCCTGACCGCCGCCGCGCTCTCGCCCTGGGTCCCGCTGGCCCTGGCGGGCTGGGCGGTGTTCGGGGCCGGACTGTCCGGCTGCGTGCCCCAGCTGTTCAGCGCCGCCGGGCACGCCGATCGGGACGCCGCCGCCACCAACGTCTCCCGCGTCGCCGGAATCGGCTACCTCGGCATGCTCGCCGGTCCCGCGGTCATCGGCCCGCTGACCCGGCTCATGCCGCTCAACGTCGCGTTCTTCCTGCCCGTGGCGTTCTGCGTCACCGCCGCCGTCACGGCCGGCGTCCTGCGCACCCGGCAGGAGGCCGCTCCGCACCGGGAGGCCGAGACGGTGAACCCGTGACCGGCCGCCGGCACGTCCGGAACACCGATCGGAGCGTGTCGGCCGGCCGGCGGCTGACACTCGGTTGACGGTGATCTGACACGTCGTCGCGCTAGTGTGAGGCGGAGCACGTTCGAGGCGCGTGACCAGCGCCGACTCAGCCGAGCGCGGAGGATCTGAAATGATGTTCCTCGAGCTGTTCGTCCCACGTGGGACGTACAGCGACGAACAGCTACGCCGGCTCGCCGAGAGCCTCACCATGAAGCGGTTGCTGACCCATGTGGACGCCATCCGCGATGTGATCGGCGCCGCCGAGGGCTCCAGCGCCAACCCCGGGGTGCTCGACCTCCTCGAATCGATCAACCATGTCGTCGTGCACGAGATCGGCACGTGGATCGCCGGCGGGCGTGCGCTGACCCCGGCCGAGCCTCCCCGCCATGTGGCACGCGTGTACGTACCCGGACCCTGGCGCAAGCCCATGAGCCCGTTCCTCATCGCCGCCATCACCCGGGCGCTCGCCCAGGCCGACCCCGAGCCCGAGCGTTGCCGCCGTGAGCCGAGCGTCGAAGTCCATGTCATCGGCGTGCCGGAGGGTGGATACGGAGTGTTCGGCCGGATCGTCGGCCAGACGGAGCTCATGGAGATGATCAGCGACGCCAAGACCGACATCCCGGTCCCGGACGATCCCAACGCGCTGGTCGACCCGGTGTGCGGCATGGTCGCCAGCGACATGGTGGCGATCCTGGAACACGAGGGCACGACCTACGGATTCTGCAGCCCGGGCTGCCGCCGCCACTTCATCGGCAGGCTGGCCGGAGAGCCGGCCCGGTGACGCAGGTCAGGCCGGTCACTCGTGGTCTGGGGCCGGCGCGGGCGCGCGGCGTTCACGACGGGCGGGTGCCGGTGACCACCGTGGCGTGCGCCTCCTCCGAGGTGGTGACCCGGGGCAGCAGCCCGGCGAGGGCGAAGGCCGCGGCCGCCGACGGCGCCTGACGCTCGCTCGTCTCCACGAGCAGGTGGCCGCCGGGCGCGAGCCAGGCGGGCGCCTCCGCCGCCGCGCGCCGTACGACGTCGAGACCGTCGGCGCCGCCGTCGAGGGCGACCCGCGCCTCGTGCTCGCGCGCCTCCGCCGGCAGCAGCGCGACCTCGTCGGTGGGCACGTACGGCACGTTCGCGGCCAGGACGCCGACGCGCCCCCGCAGCGCATCGGGGAGCGGCTCGTACAGGTCACCCTCGTGGACCCGGCCCGTGCCCGCGAGGTTGCGCCGGGCGCACCGCACGGCGGCCGGGTCGACGTCGGCGGCGTGCAGCTCGACCGGTGCCAGCGCCGCCGCCAGCGCGAGCCCCACCGCGCCCGATCCGCAGCACAGGTCCACCACGACGAGCGGCCGGGGCGCCTCGCGGGCCAGCGCGACGGCCCGGCGGACGAGGAACTCGGTACGGCGGCGGGGCACGAAGACCCCGGTGTCGACGGCGACGCGCAGGCCGCAGAACTCCGCCCAGCCGAGGACGTGCTCGAGCGGCAGCCCGGAGGCCCGGCGTTCGACCATGGCGGTGAGGTCGTCCGGCGTCCGCGCGGCGGAGACGAGCAGCCGCGCCTCGTCCTCGGCGAAGACGCAGCCGGCGGCGCGCAGCCTGGTGACGACGGCGGAGAGGGAGAGCGGTGAGACCCGAGGCCTTCCCTCGCCGGGAGGAGTGACCACGGGAGCTGTGTTTTCGATTCCCTCGCTTCGCTCGGTCATCTGAATCCTCCGGGGAGGAGTCGGACCCCTGCGGAGCAGAGCAAGTGAAGCCGGATCGCCGTCACGGCGATTCGGCGTCCACCACCGGAAACCCGTGTACGGTCACACTCTGACGCGCTAGTTTGCGGACTGTGACCATCCCCCGTGTGAAGCGTGCTTTCAAGTACCGCTTCTATCCTACCGACGCGCAGGCGGCGGAGCTGTCGCGCACGTTCGGGTGTGTGCGGAAGGTCTACAATCTGGCGCTGGAGGCCCGCAGCGAGGCGTGGCGGTCGCGGCGGGAACGCGTCGGCTACAACGCCACCTCGGCGATGTTGACGGCGTGGAAGAAGACCGAGGAACTGGCGTTCTTGAACGAGGTGTCCAGCGTTCCGCTTCAGCAGGCGTTGCGGCATTTGCAGACCGCGTTCACGAACTTCTTCGCCAATCCGGTGAGGTATCCGCGTTTCAAGGCGAAGAAGCTGAAGAACCACACACTGGCCCGCGCCATCTCCGATGCCGCATGGAGCGAATTCCGGCGCATGCTCGAGTACAAAGCGCGATGGTACGGCCGCGAGGTGATCGTGGCCGACCGCTGGTTCCCCTCCTGCAAACTGTGCTCGGCCTGCGGAACCGTGGCCGGCACGATGCCCCTCAACGTCCGCATGTGGACGTGCGGCTGCGGCACGACCCATGACCGGGACGTGAACGCGGCGAAGAACCTTCTGGCCGCCGGGCCGGCGGTGTCGGCCTGTGGAGCCGGTGTAAGACCTCGGGTGGGATTCCTCCCGGTCGGGGCTGTCGGTGCTGAAGCAGGAAGGCCTACGGCGCGAGCCGCGGGAATCCCCCTCGTTCACGAGGGCGGAAGAAGTCAAGAGAGCGCCTTTCCGGTGTGAGTGAGGGCGCCCTCGCGTCACCTATCCGAGGCGAGTCGAGGCAGATGAGAGCGCCCGGCCTGCTCTGGCGGTAATGGGGCTCACCTCCTCGGTCGCCGGAGACCGCAAGATTACCGGACCCGGCCGCGGAGCGGCGCGACCCGGCCCCGAGGACTAAGCTGGCGCGATTCATGATCTTTTGGACATTTCGGAGGGGGATGCGCCGTGACGGGTGTGGGGGGCGGCGGATGGACGACCGATGCCGGAGGGCGACTGCCGCAGGGAGTCGACGTCACCCGGCCGAGCATCGCCCGGGTCTATGACTACCTTCTCGGCGGAAAGGACAACTTCCCCCCGGACCGCGAGCTCGGCGACCAGATCAAGAAGGCCCTGCCCGAGGTCCACCTCGGCGTGCGCGCCCAGCGGATGGTGCTGGGCCGGGCGATCCGCTACCTGGTCGGCGAGGCCGGGATCCGCCAGTTGGTCGACATCGGGTCCGGGTTGCCCACCGCCGGGAACGTGCACGAGGTCGCCCGGAGCATCGCCCCGGAGACGCACGTGGTCTACACCGACAACGATCCGATCGTGCTGGCGCACGCACGCGCGCTGCTGGCCGGCAGCTCCGGCGTGGCGGTGGTGGATCGCGACCTGCGCGAGCCCGAGCGGCTGCTCGAGGCCCCCGAACTGCGCGCCGAGATCGACTTCGACCGGCCCATCGGGCTGCTGCTCTGCGGCATCGTCCACTACATCAGCGACGAGGAGGACCCGGCCGGCCTCATCGCCCGCCTGGTCGCGGCGCTCCCGTCCGGCAGTCACGTGTTCCTCCACCACCTGGTCCAGGCCGGCACGCCCGGTGAAAAGGCCGCCGAGGCCGCGATGCGCCAGGGCATGGGCCGCGGCTTCTTCCGCACCCCCGACCAGGTCCGCGCGTTCCTCGACGGCCTGGAACTGGTCGAGCCGGGCCTGGTGCGCGTGCCCGACTGGCGGCCCAACGGCACCGAGGACTCGGCCGAGGAACACCCCGTACTCCGCCTCGCCGTCGCCGCGGTCGGCCGCAAACCCTGACCGGAAGGCCACGGCACCGCCCCGCACCCGGGGCGGTGCCGCTCGGGAAAGGCTCAGCGCGCGCCGAGCGCGGGGTCGCTCGCGCTGGGCCGGCCGGTCTCCACGTGGCCGGCGAGGCGACGCAGGAACGCCGTGTCCTGGTCGGAGGTGACCGTCAGGTCGTACCAGCCGTGGCTGACGCGTGTCCGCGCCTCGTGCGTCGCGCTGCCGCCGGGGCGGATCCGGTACTCGGACCTGTGTCCGCCGGCGTCCTCGACCGTGAGACGGACGATCGTGCTCCCGGCGTTGGTCAGCACCAGCCGCACCCGCTCGCCCGCGCCGTCGTGGCGCGCGGACACCTCCGGGCCCGCCGTCCCGGGGCCCCGCAGCCGTCGCAGGAAGCCGTTCGGGCCGTGCACCGTGACGTCGTACGCGCCCGGCGTCCACTCGCCGGACAGACGCCGGCCGGCACCGACGGTGAAGGTCCACGGCCCGTCCGTGTGCGTCGCCGACGTCACGTGGAAGCTCGCCCCGGCCGTGCCGCGGCTGGCGAAGTCGATCCGCAGGCCGCCGGCGGCGACCCGGCCGTCGGCGGCCAGGTCGTACGGCAGCGGCCGGGCGGGACGCGAGCCGGGCTCCTGCCGCGGCAGCGCCGGCTTCGCCGGGAGCTTGGGCACGTAGTCGTCGTGCCGGTCGCGGTCGGGCGGCGTGTAGCGGCTGGTGTCGGGTAGCCGGGGCACCCGCGTGGCGGTACGCCCGAAGTCGAACGCCGAGGTCAGGTCGCCGCACACCGCGCGCCGCCACGGCGAGATGTTCGGCTCGCGCACGCCGAAGCGCCGCTCCATGAACCGGATGATCGAGGTGTGGTCGAACACCTCGGAGTCGACCCAGCCGCCCGTGCTCCACGGCGACACGACGAACATCGGCACCCGCTGGCCCAGGCCGTACGGCCCGGCGGCGTTCCCGTCCCCGGCCGGCGGCCGGTACAGCTCCCCGGTGAGATCCACGGTCGAGCGGGCCTGGTCCCCGGGAGCGTACGGGGGCACGACGTGGTCGAAGAAGCCATCGTTCTCGTCGTAGCAGATGAACAGGGCGGTGCGGCTCCACACGTCAGGGTCGGCGGTCAGCGTGTCGAGGATCCGTGAGACGTACCAGGCGCCGTAGTTGGCGGGCCAGTTCGGGTGCTCGGTGAACGCCTCGGGCGCGACGATCCAGGAGATCTGCGGGAGCCGCCCACTCGACACGTCGGCCTTGAGGATCTCGAAGAAGTCCTGGCCGCCCTTGGCGTTCGTACCGGTGCGGGCCTTGTCGTACAGCGGGTCGCCCGGCTTCGCGCCGCGGTACGGGTCGAAGTAGAGCAGCGAGTTGTCGCCGTAGTTGCCGATGTAGGCGTCCTGGGTCCAGCCCCACGAGCCCGTGGCGTCCAGGCCCTCGCCCGCGTCCTGGTAGATCTTCCAGGAGATCCCGGCCTGCTCGAGCCGCTCGGGATAGGTCGTCCAGGAGTAGCCCAGCTCGTCGTTGCCGAGGACCGGGCCGCCGCCCTCGCCGTCGTTGCCGGTGTATCCGCTCCACATGTAGTAGCGGTTCGGGTCGGTCGGCCCGAGCAGCGAGCAGTGGTAGGCGTCGCAGATCGTGAACGCGTCCGCCAGCGCGTAGTGGAACGGGATGTCCTCGCGTGTGAAGTACGCCATCGTCGTGGCGGTCTTGGCCGGGATCCACCGGTCGTAGCGGCCCTGGTTCAGCGCGGCGTGCCCGCCGTTCCAGCTGTGGTCCAGGTCCTGCAGGAACACCATGCCAAGGTCGTCGACCTCGGGGCGGAAGGGCAGTACGTCCCGCGTCCCGTCGGACTGGTACCAGACCGGCTTGCCGCTCGGCAGGGTCACCGGGTGCGGGTCGCCGAAGCCGCGTACGCCGCGGAGCGTGCCGAAGTAGTGGTCGAAGGAGCGGTTCTCCTGCATCAGGACGACGATGTGCTCGACGTCGTGCAGCGTGCCGGTGCGGCGGTTCGCGGGGATCTCGGCGGCGCGGGCGATGCTGGTGGAGAGCGCGGACGCCGCAGCGGTGCCGCCCGCCAGTTGCATGAATCTTCGCCGGTTGATGCCGGTCATGACAGCCTGCCTCAGAAATCGGCTCGGTGGGGCGAGACAGTGCTCTCAAGCGCCCGGCAACGATGCGCGGCAGGCGGGGAAACGGGCAGGGAATGCTGGGCCAACCTTGATCGTCATGTCCCGCGACGCGCTCACGGGCCGGCGCCGGCCCGCCCGCCGAGAGCGCGTTCGAGGGCGGGGGTCACGGTGTGGAGCCAGCGGAGCTCGCCGGCCAGGTACTCCAGGGAGGCGGCCGTCTCGGCCGGGGACAGCGGCCACGTGGCGATGCGCTCCGCGCCGGCCAGGACGCTGCGCCGCAGGGCGGGCAGGACGGCGCGGCGGTCGGGCAGGCCGTAGGCGTCCACGAACAGGCCCAGTCGGCGCGGCAGGTCGGGGACCGGGTCGAATCCGGCCTCGCGCAGGCGCCGATCGGGCGCCAGGGGCACGAAGGCCCACGCGGCCGCGGCCAGCTCGTCCACGGGATCGACCGGTCCCGCGCTGTCGAAGTCGATGAACGCCGCGGGCCGGCCGTCGCGGTAGACGGTGTTCCAGGGGCCGAGGTCGCCGTGGGAGACGATCTGGCCGGGGCGAGGCGGGCAGGGGTGGAAGCGGTAGCCGGTGCGGTGGGGGCGGAACCCTCGCGACGCCTCATGGAGGTCGCGGACGAGCCGTCCGGCGGCGACGAGCGCCTCATCGCCGCGAGCGGGCGCGGGAAGGCGGTGCCCGTGGCCCGGCTGCCGGCTCGGATCGGCGGCCACCTCCCCGTCCAGGTAGGTCACGACCTCGCGGTCTCCCTCGACGCCGAGGACGCGGGGAGCACCGGGAAAGCCCACGCTCTCCAGATGGCGGAGGTACTCGTGGACCGCCTCCGACCACGGCCCCAGGGGACGCAGCACCCGCTCGCCACGGCGCAGGACGCTCGGCGTCATCCGCCCGCCGGCGAGCGGCTCGCCATCGTCGTTCCCCACGCCGCCAGTATCCCGTCCGGCCGCCGGGACGCGGGGTCCGGGGAACGTGCCGCCGTGGCGTCCAGGAGGTGGCCGGTCGCCCGGCGGGCGTCGCCGGAGACGAGGAAGGCGGCGACATCGGCCGATGTCGCCGGGCCGTCCGATCCGGTCCATCGCCGCCATAGGAGGATGGGGACTGTGCGACCTCTCCTGCTTTCCGCCAACATGCCGCGTTCGTTCTACCGGGGTGCGGGGCGCATCGAACGTCTCCGCGGTGACCCGCTGCCGGCCGACCCGTACCACCCGGAGGACTGGATCGGGTCGGTGACCGCGCGCGCCGGCGCGGCGCCCGCCGGGCTGAGCACGCTGCCGGACGGGCGGACCCTCGCCGAGGCGATCGCCGCGGACCCCGAGCGGTGGCTCGGCCCGGGGCACGTCGCCGCGCACGGCGCGGACCCGGCGATCCTCGTCAAGCTCCTCGACGCGGGGGAGCGGCTGCCGCTGCACGTCCACCCGGACCGCGCGTTCGCCCGTGCCCACCTGGCCTCGCCGTACGGCAAGACGGAGGCGTGGGTCATCGTCGACGCCGCGCCGGACGCCGCCGTGCACCTCGGGTTCGCGCGGGACGTCGACCCGGAGGAGCTCGCGGGCTGGGTCGGCGGCCAGCGGGTGGCCGCGATGCTGGCCGCGACGAACCGCGTCCCGGTGCGGCCGGGGGACGCCGTCCTCTGCCCGGCGGGTGTTCCGCACGCGATCGGCGAGGGCATCCTGCTCGTCGAGGTCCAGGAGCCCACCGACTTCTCGGTCCTGCTGGAGTGGGAGGGCTACGACATCGAGGCCGACGCGGGTCACCTCGGGCTCGGGTTCGACCAGGCGCTGCGCTGCGTCGACCGCGCCTCCTGGGACGCCGGGCGGATCGAGGACCTGCGCCGGGCCCGCCGCGCGGGCCGCGGTGTACGCCCGGGCGTCGACCGGCTGTTCCCCGAGGCCGCGGACGCCTTCTTCGCCGCCGAGCGCCTGCGGCCCGGCCCGGTCAGCGTGCTGGACCCGGCCTTCTCGCTCGTCGTGGTCGTCGAGGGGGCGGGCACGCTGGAGTCCGCGCACGCCGAGCCGGTCGAGGTGCGCGCCGGTCACACGCTGCTGGTCCCGTACGCCTCGGGCGAGTGCGTGCTGCGCGGCGAGGTCACCGCGATCCGCTGCCGCCCGCCGGTGTAACGCGTCAGTGACCTTTCGAAGGAAGAGCACAAGCGGAGGCTGACCGGCATCCGGTCAGCCCACCCGCCACACGTGCAGGAGGTGGTCGTGGCTGGTCATGACCGGCCGCCACGTCGGCGGCACCGAGGGCAGGACGGCACGCGCGGCGTCGCCGCAGCGCGGGCAGGCATCACCGCCGACGCTGTAGACCACCACGTAGTCGCCCGACGGCGGCCGGGCCGATGAGGTCATCGGGCGCATGCGCCCGTGCCAGATCCGGTGGCCCGTCGAGGTCACGAAGTAGATCGGCAGGATCCGGAAGAGCTTGACGTCCACCCACACGGTCCGCGCCGGGGAGCGGGCCAGCCAGGAGCGGAACTCCGGCAGCGCGTCCGAACGGACCCGGTCCGACCCGATCCAGCCCGGTATGCCGGGCCGGCCGACGACGGCGAGCGCGGCCGTGGCCACCGCGACGCACGAGATCACCGCGCCCGCCCGCCGGCGGCCGGCCGGCCGCAGCGCGCGGACGGCGACCCACAGCGCGGCGATGCCGCCCAGCACGAACGCCGGGAAGATCGGGTACCAGTAGCGCAGCAGCTGCAGCCGCAGCTTCGGGTGGGCGGGGTTCAGCACGCCGCCCTCCAGCGTGAGCGGCACCCACAGCAGCATCAGCCACAGCGCGAACACGCCCACCCGGCGTTCGGGGAGCGTGGACGTGCGGCGCACCAGCCGGACGGCGACGTACACCCCGGCCACCACCGTCAGCGCGAGCAGCAGCAGCATTCCCGGCGCCTCGGCCAGGTGGCCGAGCTGCTGGGGGAGCCGCCACAGGTACACCCACAGCGGCAGGTCGTGGAACGTCCTGGCGACCTCCGGGCGGGAGGGCAGGTCACCGAGCCCCGACCCGGCGTGCAGCCGTGCGAGCGGGTCGCCGTACAGGTGGGCGTTGAGCACCGTCTCGCCGATCCCGGTGAGGGCGACCGGCACGAGCCCCCACAGCCACTCCCACCGCCCGATCCGCCGCCACAGCAGCGCGGGCACCAGCGGCCAGACGAACACGATGAACTCGCGCGTGAGGTAGCTCCACCCCAGCAGCACGCCGATGACGACAAGCCAGAGGCGACGCCAGGGCAGCAGCCCCTCGCGCACCGCGACCGTCAGCGCGACCGCCGCGGTGAACAGCGCCGTCGCGGGCAGGTCCGGCAGCAACTCGGTACCCGCCACCACGACGATCCCCACGCAGCCGAGCACGGCCGCCGACAGCGCGCCGACGAGACGCCCGAACAGCAGGCAGCCGATCGCGTACACCGAGGCGAACAGCAGCAGCGCCGCCGCTACGGGGAACGCGTGGTAGGTCACCTCGGAGTACCCGAACACCTTCATGACCAGCGCGGTCGGCCCGGTCAGGCCGATGCGCAGGTACTGGTGGTCGAAGATCGGGTCCTTCGGCCGTGACGGGAACGACCGGGCCGCGTCCATGTAGCGGCTGTGGTCGACCGGCTGCGGCACGGACAGGTCGCACAGCAGCACCACGGCGTACAGCAGTGTCAGGACGGCGCCGAGAACGACCGCCGGACGCCAGGCGGGCGCCGCGCGCCGCTCGGCGACCGGCTCGGAAGCGGTGTCGAGCATCAGAACAGCACGTGCTCCCCGGCCGGCCCGTGGAATGCGACGCGTCCGTGCCGCATCAGCTCCGCGTCGCTCACCTTCCAGGTGTGCGCCTCACGGTCGCCGCGTACGGACACGAAGTTGAAGCGGTCACCGGAGTAGATCCCGACGCCCTCGGCCCGCGCGCGCCGCAGCAGGTCGCTGTCGACCGCGCGCGGCAGGTCGGAGAAGCGCAGCTTCCGCAGCGCGTCGCCGTCGGCCAGGATCGTGCCGCCCTGGATCAGCTCGGCCTCGGTGTGCTCCAGGTGCGGGAAGCGCAGCAGCGTGACGCCGTGCGTGCGCATCTCGCAGTAGTGCGCGCCCTTGCCGACCAGGCCCGCCGTCGTGTAGTCGAAGGCGTACGCCAGGTCGCTCAGGTAGTGGCGCCCGTAGAGGTTGTCATCGTCCATCTTGGCCAGGTACGCGCCGTCGGCGGCGTCGATGCCGAGGTTGAGGATCGCGCCGAGCGTGAGGGAGGCGTCGGCGGACAGCACGACGACGTCCTCCAGCCCGGCGGCCCGTGCCCGCGCCTCCACGCCGTCCGCGGGGATGCCGTGCAGCACGAGGACGAGCTGGAGCGGCCGGTGGTCCTGCGCGGCGACCTGGGCGATGGCGTGGTCGATCTGGTCGGGCCGGTTGGTCGGCAGGATCACCGAGACGGAGCGCTCGCGGCGGGGCGCGGATATCCCGGCGGCCGTCAGCACGGTCTCGGCCCGGTGGCCGTACAGGTGCTCGGCGAAGACCTCCCGCATGGCCAGGTGACCGACGCGGTCGCGCAGGTCGGCGTCCTTCATCAGGTCGACGAGCGCCTCGGTGGTCTGCTCGGGCGTGGACGACAGGCGGACGAGGTCGCCGAAGACATTCTCCAGCGCGCGGGAGTGGCCCGACACGACCGGCGTCGCGCACGCGGACAGCTCGAACACCCGCCGGGCGCACATCGTCGGCGACTCGGTGACCGAGTTGACGTTCAGGAAGACCTTGTACGCCTTGTAGGCCGCGAGCATCCGCTCGTACGGAAGCGAGCCGACGATGTGGTCGGTGTACTCGGGCGGGAAGGCGAAGTCCGGGTCGTCGGAGATCCGGCTGTAGATGTGCAGGTCGAACTCGCGGGCGGGCCCGAGGATCGTCTCCATCTGCGCGGCGCGCTCGGGGTACTTCTTCGCGTGGTACGTCCCGGCGAACGCGACCTCGTGCCTGCGCCCGCCCGGCACCGCGACCGGGTTGTGGATGCGCGGCTGGGCGCCGAAGGGCAGCAGCGCGACGCGGTCGTGGCCGACCGCCTCGACGTAGCGCGGGACACAGTCGGCGTCCACGGTGAAGACGTGGTCGAACAGCTTGGCCGTCTCGATGAACCGGTCGAAGTTCGGCGGGTCCTCCTTGTTCCAGAAGACCGTCGGGATGTCCTGCTCCTTGCACCAGGCGACCAGGTCGCGCACCGGCTGCTTGGGTGCGCCCGCCGCGCTCATCATCGTGGCCCAGCGGCCGTCGTTGCCGTGCCAGGCCGACTCGACGAACAGCAGCGACGGCCGTTCGCGTTCGAGCACCTCGCGCCAGTCGTCCGGGCCGAAGGCGACCTGCTGCCACTCGTACCGGAAGGCGCCCGTGGAGAACACGTCGAGGATGACCGCGACCTTGATGTCGCGCGCCGACGGCCCGTCCGGGACGGGCACCTCGGGGATGTTGATCGCCGAGTAGTGACCCGACCGGTCGGGGGAGCCCGCCGTCGCCGCCGGCCTGGGCTCCTCCAGGCGCGGTGCGGCCCGCAGCGCGGTGGCGACGTTCCTGGGCAGCCGCAGCGCCTGCGACGGGTGCTTGGCGCTCCACAGCGCCTCGCCGAGCCGCCACCACTTGCGCGACTTGGCCGACTTCAGCTGCCAGGTGACGTACTCGGTGCGGTAGGACTGGTGCGCCAGCCGTGCCTCGAGGTTCTTCATCCGCGCGTTGACCTGCTCGTACCGCGCGATGGCGATGTCGTAGCGGCGCATCCGCTCCTTCTCGTCCTGCACCGCCTCCTGAATCGCGATCAGCGCCCGCTCCATGAGCGGCTGCGACGCGATGACCAGACCGTCCGGGTCGGCCATCGCCCCCGGCCGCCCGACGGCACGCAGGTACCGGTCGACGATGTCGAGGTCCTCGACGGTGAAGTGGGGCGCGAGCAGGCGCACCAGGGAGTCCACGTAGAAGGTGGCGTAGTGGTCGTGGTGGCGGCTCAGCCCGAACGGCGTGGTGAGCACGAGCCGGCCCGTCGGCCGCAGCACCCGGGCCGCCTCGGCGAGCAGCGGGGAGGCGTCCGGGGAGTGCTCGACGATCTCGCCCATGAGAACGGTGTCGAACGACCCGTCGGGAAAGTCGAGCGCGGTGCCGTCGGCGAGCCGGAAGTCCAGCCGGGCCCGTACGTCCTCGGGCTCGTTCTCGCGTTCCGCCTTCGCGTACTCGACGCGGTCGGCCTGGATGTCCACCCCGATGACGGTCAGCCCGCGCCGTGCGCACAGAATCGAGGCGATGCCCTGCGAACAACCGATGTCCAGGACGTCTCCGGTGGCCTGCGCGACGAGCCAGTCGATACGATCACGAGCGACCTGCTGGGTGCTTTCGGCCCAGATCTCGCCCTTGTAGACCTCGGAGATGCGATCGGAATTAGCCATTGAGCCTCTTGTCGTCGGATGTGGCCCAGCGACGCTAGCCGTGTTCGGCGAACGGACGGTGTCCAGCAGGAGACGCCGGAGTATCGACGGGGAAGAAGGTGGGCACGTGGACGTCACCAGGGCGGGCGTACCGGTGGTATTCGCACTCGGCCTTCTCACCGCCGACGGGTAGATGGCATCTCCGCATCCGCCGGAGACGGTGCTCGGCTGGGTACGCGACGTGGTCGGCGGGCGCATCTCCTCGATCCGCTCGATGGGCATCCGCTCGACCACCCTGCACGCCATCGACGCGGGCGAACCACCGCGGCGGCTCGTCGTCCGCCGCTTCCACGACACCGAGCGGCTGCGCTCCGACCCCTGGTACATCCCGGCCAACGAGGCGGCCGTGCTCGAGCTGCTCGACGACACCGAGGTGCCCGCGCCGCGCCTGCTCGCCGCCGACCCGTACGGGCGGATCTGCGACGTTCCGGCGCTGCTGACCACGCGGGTGCCCGGCCGCCCCGCCGTACGGCCCTGGGACATGGCGGGCTTCCTCGCCTCGATGGCCCAGGCGATGGCGCGCGTCCACGAGGTGCCGCTCGACACCGCGCTGCCGCCGTACGCCCCGTACCACGACCCGGCCGTACGCGGTGAGCGGCGCCCGCCGGAGTGGTCGGCCGGCCCCGAGCTGTGGGAGCGCGTGTTCGCCGCCCTGGCGGGGGACGCGCCGGAGACGCCCTCGGGCTTCATCCACCGTGACTTCCATCCGGGCCAGACGGTGTGGTCCGGCGACCGCCTGACCGGCATCGTCGACTGGACCACCGGCAGCCACGGACCGTACGGGATCGACCTGGCGCGGATGCGGCTCAACCTGGCCGCCGAGTACGGGGTGGAGGTCGCCGCGCGGTTCCAGGAGGCCTACCGCGAGGCGTCCGGCCGGGACCTGCGGCACCCGTACTGGGACCTCACCGACGCGGCCGACGCGATCCTGGACATGCCGGTCCCGCGCACGCAGGAGGTCGCCGACCGCTACGGGCGCTTCGAGCACTGGGTCGCCATCGCGCTGTCGGAGCTGTGACGGCGGCCGGCACCCGGGGGCGTCAGCCCCCGACGACGTGCGCCACCGGCCGCAGGTGCAGCAGGAACCAGTCACGGGCCAGCGACGACACCTGCTCCAGCGCCCCGGGCTCCTCGAAGAGGTGCGACGCGCCCGGGACGATCTCCAGGCGCCCCTCGCCGGGCAGCTCGCGCAGCGCCCGGCGGTTCAGGTCGATGACGGCCGGATCGTTCTCTCCGACGATCAGCAGCGTGGGCTGGCGGACCAGGTGCAGGTACTCCCCGGCGAGATCCGGCCGTCCGCCCCGGGAGACGACCGCCTGGACGATCTCGGGCCGCTCCGCCGCCGCGACGAGCGCGGCCGCCGCACCCGTGCTGGCGCCGAACAGCCCGATGCCCAGCCCCTCGGTGCGGGAGAACGCCGAGACCCAGTCGGCCAGCGCCGCGACGCGTGTGGCGAGCATGCCGATCGCGAACCGGAGCTCCGCGGTCCAGGCGTCGCGCTGCTCCTCCGCCGGGGTGAGCAGGTCGACCAGGACGGTGGCCAGGCCCGCCTCGCGCAGCACGCTCGCGACGTGGCGGTTGCGGGGGCTGTGCCGGCTGCTCCCGCTGCCGTGCGCGAACAGCACCACCCCGCGGGCCTGGGCCGGGACGGCGACGTCGGCCTCCAGGATGACGTCCGCGACCGGGATGTGGCGGTTCTCCTCGACGGTGTTCATGTCCGCGTTCATGTCCGACCTCCGAACTCGCCGTACCTTCGACGCTACGCCTCGTCGCGCCGCACCCGGCCCCCGGCTCACCGCCCGGGGGCCGCCTCGCGGTACGCGATCGCCGGCGCCGGGTCGTCCGCGACGTCCGATGGCGTACGCGCCGGGCTCACCCCCGTACGGCTCGTACGGAAGGCGGGCGCGCGTCCTGACGCGCGCCATGACCGACGGTTAGGATGGTCGGCGAGGAACCGTCTTGACGTGGTCGGAGAGTTTCCTTATCGTCGCGGGTCATATAGGAAACCTTCCTAACAAACGTCGGCCGAGCACCGCCGGGCGGGGCGGGGCCCGGGCGCACGCGGCCCGCGCGGGCCGCCCGTTCCCAGCGGAGGTTCGCGTGGCAGGTGCACCACCGGCCCGGTCCGACCGTCCCGGCGGCACTCTCGCCGGGCGCACCGACCGCGGACGCCGTGTCCTGGCCGCCGGGGCGGCGGCCACGGCCCTCGTCTGCGTCCCCGGCGCTCCCGCGACCGCCCGGCGGGCCACGGCCACCCCGCACGTCGCCTCGCCGCGTCTGGTGCCGGAGCCCTCGTCGGTGCGGGCCGTCCCCGGGGTGACGTTCACCCTCACCCGTGCCACCCGGATCGTCGCGCGGCCCGGATCGGGCACGGCCGGGACCTACCTCGCCGGCATCCTGCGCCGCTCCACGGGCTACCGCCTGCCGGTGATCACCGGCGGCGCCCCGCACGACGTCATCTCGCTCGCCCTGTCCGGCCGGGAGAAGGGCGAGGCCTACCGCCTCGCCGTGAGCAGGACGTCCGTGCGGCTGGAGGCCGGCACGGCGGAGGGTCTGTTCCGCGGCGTCCAGACGCTCCGCCAGCTCCTCCCGCCGTCCGTGGAGGCGTCGACCGTCCAGCGCGGCCCGTGGACCGTGCCCGGCGTGCGGGTGGAGGACTCCCCGCGCTTCGCGTGGCGCGGCACGATGCTCGACGTCGCCCGGCACTTCTTCACCGTGGGCCAGGTCGAGCGCTACATCGACCTGGCCGCGCTGTACAAGATCAACACCTTGCACCTGCACCTGAGCGACGACCAGGGCTGGCGCATCGCGATCGACCGCTGGCCGCGCCTGGCCTCCTACGGCGGGAGCACCGAGGTCGGCGGGGGGAAGGGCGGCCACTACACGCAGGCCGACTACACCCGGATCGTCCGCTACGCCGCCGAGCGCTACATCACGGTCGTCCCGGAGATCGACGGGCCCGGCCACACCAACGCCGCCCTCGCCTCGTACGCCAGGCTCAACTGCGACGACAAGGCGCCGCCGCTCTACACCGGCACCGACGTCGGGTTCAGCTCCTGGTGCATCGCCAAGCCCGTGACGTACGAGTTGCTCGACGACGTGCTCGGCCGGCTCGCCCGGCTGACCCCCGGGCCGTATCTCCACATCGGCGGCGACGAGGCGCACAGCACGACGGCCGCCGACTACGCGACGTACATCGGCAGGATCGGCCCGATCGTCACCGGGCACGGCAAGAAGATGGCGGGCTGGAACGAGATCGGCGCGGGGAGACTCCCGGCCGGGTCGGTCGCGCAGTACTGGAACACCGCCACGGGCTCGGAGAGCGGCACCAGGACCGTGCGCGAGGCCGTCGCCCAGGGCGCCAAGGTCGTGATGTCCCCGGCGAACCGCGCCTACCTCGACATGAAGTACGACGAGAACACCCGGCTGGGGCAGGACTGGGCCGGTCTCGTCGAGGTCCGGGACGCCTATGACTGGGACCCCGCCTCGCTGGTCGACGGCGTGACCGAAAAGGACGTCCTCGGCGTGGAGGCCCCGCTGTGGTCGGAGACCATCGTCACCGACGACGACATCGACTACATGGCCTTCCCGCGGCTGCCGGCCATCGCCGAGATCGGCTGGTCGCCGCGGGCGGCGCGCACGTGGAGCGACTTCCGGCTGCGTCTCGCCGCGCAGGGCCCCCGCTGGTCGGCGCTGTCGGTGAACTACTACCGCTCACCGCAGGTGCCCTGGCCGACGACCGCGTCGTGAGCTGCCCCGGCCGGCGGGGCGAGCGGCGCCCGGGGCGTCGGCGAGTTACGGATCCGGGGCCGCGCCCGTTGCGAATTTCCGTCCGCCCGATCCTCTTCCGCCGCCGTGACACATGGAGTTACGTTCGAAGTGTTCCACCAGGTCAGCGGGTGTGCCGATCCTCTGTGGATCTCCAACGAATCGCACCGCCCAACCCGTGTGGCCGGCGGAACGAGAAGAAGATGACGGGGTCCCGATCCGCCCCAGAAGGTCCGGCTCCGTCACTGGCCGGCCCTGACGCGCATCCGGGGGCCGGCGATACGGGCGCTGGACGCCGCGCCGGCTCAGGCAGCCAAGGCCGTGTGCGCCCGGCGCCCCTTCATGCGGTCGCCGCATCGGTGGACGGTCGACGTTATTGTGCGATTTGGCCGACTCCATCGATGAATTCGAATGCGTCCGGAACCTGGTCCGCCGATATGCACGTGCACCGGGTATGTGCAGGATCTATGATGTCCGCAAATCGGATGTGTGCGTGCCGGGCCGTGGGTCTCCTCGCCGATCATTCACCGCCATCGCGTCCGCTGGTCCGTGGTGGCTCACGACCCGTGAGGGTGTCGTTCAAAAGGGGGCGGGGATGCGTCCTGTCGGCAGCGACCCGCGGTCAGGTCTCCCCGCTGCGGCTTGGCGAAAGAGCAGCCGGAGCAATCCGAGTGGAAACTGCGTCGAGGTGGCACGGGCCCCCGCGGAAGCGGCCGATGGAGGCGCTCGGCGGGCGGCCGGCGGAGGCGTTCACGCCGCCGGGGCGGCGGGCCGGGACGCGGCGCCACGGCCCGATCCGGCGGTGCTCCGGCCGGCCCGCGGGCCGGATCAATAACATGCGGCGCGCGGTCCGGGCCAGCGCCGTCTCCGTGGCTGGCCGATGCCGGACGGGCCCGGCCCGCGAAGATCGGACCCGGCCCGCGACCGGCGGAGCGCAGGTCAGATGTCCGGGCAGCGTGCGCCGTCAATGGCCTGTTCCGGTTGTGTCCAGCACCACTTATTCGGCACGCCAGTACCGACAGGTAAGGTCATGACCAGCGCTGGGGAGCGGGAGGTGGCCGTTGAACGACCGTCTGTGGACGTGGCCGAACGCATTGAGCTTGGCCCGTCTGCTCGGTGTCCCCGTCTTTCTGTGGCTCATACTGATCGAGCAGGACTGGTGGGCACTGGGCATTCTGGTCTTCGCCGGGCTCTCGGACTGGCTGGACGGCAAGCTCGCCCGGATGCTCGACCAGACCAGCCGGATCGGCACGCTCCTGGACCCCGCGGCGGACCGCCTCTACATCTTCGCCACGCTCATCGGCCTGGTCGTCCGCGACATCGTCCCGCTGTGGCTCGCGGTCCTGCTCGTCGCCCGCGAGGTCTACATGGGCGTCCCCCTCTACGTGCTCAGGCGGCACGGCTACGGGGCGCTCCCGGTCCACTTCGTGGGCAAGGCCGCGACCCTCTGCCTGCTCTACGCCTTCCCGCTCCTGCTGCTGGGCGCCCACTCGGGCGCGTGGGCCACGGTCCCGAAGGTCGTCGGCTGGGCGTTCACGCTCTGGGGGACCGGCCTGTACTGGTGGGCGGCGGCGCTCTACACCGCCCAGACCCGGCAGCTCGTCCGGACCGTGCACAGCCCCGGCGAACTGAAGGGAGCGGAACCCAGACCATGATCGGCGCACCCATCGCAAAGGAGTGGCTCCCGTGAAAGCGGTTGTGATGGCGGGTGGGGAAGGGACGCGGCTGCGGCCCATGACGGCCAACCAGCCGAAGCCACTGCTGCCGGTGGTCAACAAACCGATCATGGAACACGTGCTGCGCCTGCTGAAGCGGCACGGCTTCACCGAGACCGTCGTGACGGTGCAGTTCCTCGCCGCGCTCGTGCGCAACTACTTCGGTGACGGCGAGGAGATCGGCATGAGCCTCAGCTACGCGACCGAGGAGATGCCGCTCGGCACCGCCGGCAGCGTCAAGAACGCCCAGGACGCCCTGCGCGACGAGCGCTTCCTGGTGATCTCCGGCGACGCGCTCACCGACATCGACCTGACCGACCTGGTGCGCTTCCACAAGGAGAACGGCGCGCTCGTCACCATCGCGCTCAAGCGGGTGCCCAACCCGCTGGAGTTCGGCATCATCATCATCGATGACGACGGCCGCGTGCAGCGGTTCCTGGAGAAGCCCACGTGGGGCCAGGTCTTCTCCGACACCGCCAACACCGGCATCTACGTCATGGAGCCGGAGGTCCTCGACCACGTCGCGGCGGGCGAGCCGGTCGACTGGTCCGGCGACGTGTTCCCCAAGCTCCTCGCCGAGGGCGCCCCGCTGTACGGCTACGTCGCCGACGGCTACTGGGAGGACGTCGGCACCCACGAGAGCTACCTCAAGGCCCAGGCCGACATGCTGTCGGGCAAGATCGACATCGAGCCCGACGGCTTCGAGGTCTCCCCGGGAGTGTGGGTCGCCGAGGGCGCGGAGGTCGACTCCGAGGCGGTGCTGAAGGGCCCGCTCTACATCGGCGACTACGCCAAGGTCGAGGCCGGCGCCGAACTGCGGGAGTTCACCGTGCTCGGCAGCAACGTCGTGGTCAAGGAGGGCGCGTTCCTGCACCGCGCCGTCGTGCACGACAACGTCTTCATCGGGCCGTCGACGAACCTCCGCGGTTGCGTCGTCGGCAAGAACACCGACGTCATGGCCGGCGCCCGCATCGAGGAGGGCGCGGTCATCGGCGACGAGTGCGTGATCGAGTCCGAGGCGTACGTCTCCAGCGACGTCAAGGTGTACCCGTTCAAGACGATCGAGGCCGGGGCGGTCGTCAACACGAGCGTCATCTGGGAGTCGCGCGGCCAGCGCACCCTGTTCGGCCCGCGCGGCGTCTCCGGCCTGATCAACGTCGAGATCACCCCCGAGCTCGCGGTACGGCTCGCCAGCGCGTACGCCACGACCCTGAAGAAGGGCGCCGGCGTCACCGCCTCCCGCGACGCCTCGCGCGCCGCCCGCACGCTCAACCGGGCCGTGCAGAGCGCGCTCACCGCCAGCGCGATCAACGTACGGGACCTGGAGGCGTGCCCGATCCCCGTCGCGCGGTACGAGACGGCGCGCGAGGACTGCGCGGGCGGCATCGTGATCCGCACGACGCCCGGCGACTCGCAGGGCGTCGACATCGTCTTCCTCGACGAGCACGGCGCCGACCTGTCCCAGGCGGCCCAGCGGAAGCTGGAGCGGGTGTTCGGGCGGCAGGAGTACCGCCGGGCGTTCCCCGGTGAGATCGCCGAGCTGACCTACCCCTCCCGCGTCGTGGAGACCTACGTCCGCGACCTGCAGCGCTGCATCGACATGCGCGGCGTCCGCGAGGCCGAGCTCAAGATCGTCATCGACTGCGCGGGCGGCACCGCGTCGCTCGTCCTGCCGCAGCTCCTCGGCCGGCTCGGCGTGGAGGTCCTCACCGTCAACAACCGGCTCGACGAGGTGTCGCCCACCGAGACCCTCGCCGAGCGCATGCGCGACCTGCAGCGCCTCGGCGAGCTCGTGTCGTCCTCGCGCGCGGCGTTCGGCGTGCGGTTCGACCCGGTCGGCGAGCGCATCACCCTCGTCAACGAGAACGGCGAGCTGATCAGCGACGACCGCGGCCTCCTCGTCGTGCTCGACCTGGTCGCCTCCGAGCGGCGCGGCGGCCGCGTGGCCCTGCCGGTCACCACCACGCGCGTGGCCGAGCAGGTGTGCCGCTTCCACGGCGTGCAGGTCGAGTGGACCTCGACCTCGCAGGACGTGCTGACCAAGGCCGCCGCCGCGGAGGACAACATCTTCGCCGGCGACGGGCGCGGAGGGTTCATCATCCCGGAGTTCAGCCCGACGGTGGACGGCATCGCGGCGTTCATCCGGATGCTCGGGCTGGTCGCCCGCACGCGCCTGACCCTGTCCCAGATCGACCATCGGATCCCCGAGGCGCACCTGCTCAAACGGTCCGTGCCCACGCCGTGGGCGGCCAAGGGCAGCGTGATGCGCCACGTCGTGGAGGCCGCCGGCGACCGCCGGGTCGACACCACCGACGGCGTACGCGTCATCGAGGACGACACGAGCTGGATCCTGGTGCTGCCGGACCCCGCGGAGGCCGTCACCCACCTGTGGGCCGAGGGAGCCGACCGCGACACCGCCCAGGACCTCCTGCAGGACTGGGCGCGCGTGGTCGAGAGCGCCGGTAGTTGATCGGCGCGGAAGAGGCCGCGGAGGCGCCGGCCGAGGGCACGCCCGTCCCGCGGAGGCGGTCCCGGGTCCGGCGGTGGCTGCGGCGCCTGGCGGCGGTCGTCGCGGCGCTCATCGTGACGGCGACGGTCTTCTCGTTCATCTACAACGCGGCGACGGCCGGCCGCGCGCGCCCTCCGGCCGGCCTGACGTACGTGCGGACCGGCGACCTGAGGACGCGGTACCGCGTGTGGGGGAGCGGCGGCTCGCCGATCGTGCTCGTGCACGGCGCCGCGGAGTCCGCCGACACCTGGGCGCGTCTCGCGCCGCTCCTCGCCCGCGACCACCGCGTGTACGCCATCGACCTGGACGGCGCCGGCTACACGACCCGCCGCGGACCGTACACGGTGGACCACCAGACACGGCAGCTGCTGGCGTTCCTGGACGCGATGCGGCTCGACCGGCCGGTGCTCGTCGGCCACTCGGCCGGCGCCGCGATCGTGGCCGAGGCGGTGCTGCGCGCCCCCGCGCGTGCCGGCGGGCTGCTGCTCCTCGACGGCGACGCGCTGGCCGGCGGCGCAGGCCCACCGGCCGTCCTCCGCCACCTGCTGATCCCGCCGTACCGGATCACGCTCCTGCGCATGGTCGTGCATTCCGACTGGCTGATCCGCGAGATCTACTCGTCCCAGTGCGGGCCGGCCTGCCCGCGCCTGGACGCCGCCGGGGTGGACGTGTGGCGCCGCCCGTACGAGGTCGCGGGGGCGGAGGCCGGGGTCTGGGGCATGCTGCGGAACGGCGTCGCGGGCCTGCCGGCTCACCGGCTGGAGCTGCTGCGCGGGGTGAGCCTGCCCAAGGCGGTCGTGTACGGCGCGGACGACCACGTCTTCGCCAAGACGTCGGCGGCCGACACGGCCCGGCGGATCGGGGCCCCGCCGCCCACCCTCATCCCGGGCGCCCGTCACCTGACCATGATCTCCTCGCCGGGCGAGGTCGCCCGCGCCGTCGAGGGCCTCGCGGCCCGGCGCCGTCCCTGACAAGGCTCTCTCAGCGGGCGCGTGCGCGGCGGAGCCGGCCGCTGACCAGGACCGGGCCCGCGTGCACGGTCACGCCGGCGAAGCCGCCCGCGGCCTCGGCCACCCAGTAGATGCCCTCGATGACGACCGCCGGGATCCGCCGCACCCCCGGCCTGAGCCCGCCGGTGGTGAACCCCGCGGTGACCGAGGTCGTCCCGGTGGGAAGCTGGCCCCAGGCGAGAGCCCAGGGCACGCCGCCGCGCGGGCTGCGCCAGGCCCCGCGCAGGACCGAGACCGACACGGGCGTGGCGACGCAGACGTCCGCCATCCGGGATCCCTCGTACACCTCCAGCGCCGCGCGGTCGGCGGCGCCCCGGCCCACCCGCACCGTCCAGCCGCTGATCGGCAGCCGCAGGAGCGGAACCTCCCCCGTGTGTCCCATCGATGACCCCCCACCGTCGGAGTGTGCCGGGGTCCAGTCCACCGGTGGGCCCTGGGGAACACGTGCGAGCCCGCTCAGAGTTCCCTGGGAGTTCGCCCGCCGTCGCCCAGCGGGAACTCGGCGACGGCGCGCCAGGAGTCCGGCTCCGGTGACCCCACGATGAGGGAGACGGAGCCGACGGCGGCGCGGATCGGCAGGTGCGCCGTGACCGCGTCGGCCGCCCGCTCCAGCAGCGGGCGGGGCGCGTCGTGCCCGATCGTCAGGTGCGGTGTCGAGTCAGGGTGCGCGCCACCGTACGGCGGCGTCTCGGGGAACCGCCTCCAGACGGCCGCGGTGAGCTCCCGGAAGGGCTCGCCGGGCTCGGGCGCCAGCCAGACGACCGCGTCGCCGAACCAGCGGACGCTCCGCAGGGTCATCGCGAACCGGGGTACGGCGGCGACCGCGCCGGCGACACGGGCGAGCGCCTCGTCGTCGATCCGGCCGGGCGGCAGGAACGGATAGAGCACGGTGACGTGCGCGGGCACACCCCAGGAGGCGGCGGTGTCGAGGGACGCGCGGTGCGGGGCGACCGCCTCCTCGGCCTCGGGCACGGGCACGATCAGCGCACTCTGCGTCGGCGTCATGCCGGAAGTGTCCGGCCGACCGTGCGGAAACTCCACAGTATTTCCCCTGAAGCCGTCTGTAGCGCCCGCACGGTTCGGTGAGTGGTGCGGGCTTGCCACAATGGGGCGGTTGACGTCCTCCCCCGCCTGACGGCAGGGGATTCCAAGCCACTCATTCCTACGCGGAGGAGAGAGCAGGTTGAGGTTCGCGGTTCGCAGCCCCGCCCAATGGCTGGAGGGCTCCCCGCGCTGTCACGGCACGTCCTGCCGCGATGTTCTTGGCCGCGTTCACATCCGCGTTGTCGGTGTGCCCGCAGGCGCGACAGCGAAAGACCGCTTGGCTCTCACGGTTGTCCGCTGCGCAGTGCCCACAGGCGTTACAGGTCTGGGACGTGTAGACGGAAGCGACTTTCTCCACCCGGCCCGTGGCCTTGTCCTCCAAACGCTGCACCAGCCGTCCCCAGCCCGCCGCGTGGATCGAGCGGTTGAGTCCGGCCTTGGCCTGCACGTTGCTGCCCGGCGCGTGGATGGTGCCGCGTGCGGAACGGACCATGTTGCGGATCTTCAGGTCTTCGACGCGGATGAGGTCGAAACGGCGCGCCAGATCGGTGGAGGTCCGCTCCACCCAGTCCCGGCGCCGATCGACCTCACGGGCCTTCAACCGGCCGATCGCGGCTTTGACCCGCCTTCGGCGGTTCGACCCACGCCGCGCACGGGCCAGCCTGCGCTGCAAGCGCACCAGGCGTCCAGCCTCGGTTTCGCGCAGGCCAGGCACCCTCAACAACTCACCGGTGGAAAGGGCGGCCGAGACGGCCACGCCACGGTCCACACCGATGACCGCATCCGTACCCGGCCCGCTCACCGGTGGAGGGATCAGTGCGAATGCGACATGCCAGCGCCCCGCCCGATCCCGGTTCACGCGAAACGACCTGGCCTCGCCGGGCAACTGACGAGACCAGCGGAACCGCACCCAGCCCACCTTCGGTATCCGCACCTCACCCACCTTGCGGGACAACCGGCGTACGTCCCAATGGCTGCCACGTCGGCCGACGATCCGGAACCCCTCGTGCACGCCCGCCTTACGCCACGTCGGCCGCCGATGCGTCCCGGCGAAGAAGTTCGCCATGGCCTGCGCGAAATCTCGCAACGCCTGCTGTTGCACCGTCTGCGAACCTGCCGCCAGCCACCCGAACGCCTTCCTCGCTTCCGTCAGCTGGCGGGACTGCTCGGCATGGCCTGGTGTGCTCGCCCGTCCCGGCCGCCAATGTTTCTGCTGCTCACAGGCGAGATTCCACACATATCGGGCGTGTGTGCAGTGCTCCAGCAACACCTGCTCCTGGGTGGGTGTGGGCTGAAGCCGAAACCGCATGTGAACACGCTAACCACCGTCACCGACATTCCAAGGAGGGAGCGGCGTTCTCTCACCGGCCTGAAAGCCGAGGACTTCACGCCGCACATCTGATGAGCGAAGAGGGAGCGAGGAGGCGGTGGGACCGGCCGGACGCCTCCATGTCGTTGCTCGCCGACCTGCTGTCCGGCTCCGGCCTCGACCCGGGGTACGAGGAGGCCGCCGCGCGCCGGGCCGCCTCGGGCGGGTCCGACCGCCGGACGGGCCGTGCCGGGCGGGTGTCGCGGCTGCTCGCGGCGACCCTGCTCCTCGGCCTGCTCGGCGCCGTCGCGGTCATCCAGGTGCGCCGGGGCGCGCCGGTCGCCGAACGCCAGCGGAACGCCCTGATCGCGCAGATCCGCCAGCGTACCGACGAGACCGACTCCCTCCAGCGGCAGGCCGACTCCCTGCAGCGGCAGACCGAGAGCCTCCGCCGCTCGGCGCTGGCCCGCAGCGACGCCGGTCAGAACGCCCACCAGTCGCTCGACCGCGCCGCCGGCGAGGCGGCGGCGGCGCCCGCCTCCGGCGCGGGGGTGGTCGTCACGGTGGACGACTCCCACGCCGCGCACGGCGCGACCGCCCAGCAGGACGGTCGCATCTACGACCAGGACCTGCAACGGCTCGTCAACGGGCTCTGGGCGGTCGGCGCGACGGCGGTCGCCGTCAACGGCCAGCGGATGACCGCCACGACCGCGATCCGCTCCGCGGGCGACGCCATCCTGGTCGACTACCGGCCGCTCTCGCCCCCGTACGTCGTGACCGCCCTCGGCGACGACGGCATCGGCAAGGACTTCGCCGGTTCCCCGGCGGGCCGCGCCTTCCGTACCCTCGAGGCCACGTTCGGCATTCGCTTCGACATCCGCCAGGAGGACGACGTGCGGCTCCCCGCGGCGCCCGCCCCGCAACTCCGCTACGCCCAGCCGGAGGAGACCCCCAAGTGATCGCCCTCATCGGCCTCGCCGCCGGAGTCGTGCTCGGCTTCGTCTTCCACCCCGGGGTGCCGCTGTGGCTTCAGCCGTACCTGCCGATCGCCATCGTGGCCGCGCTCGACGCCATGTTCGGCGGCCTGCGGGCCCGGCTCGACGGCGTCTTCGACGACAAGGTGTTCGTCGTGTCGTTCCTCAGCAACACGATCATCGCGGCGCTCATCGTGTTCTTCGGCGACCAGCTCGGCGTGGGCTCGCAGCTGTCCACGGGCGTCGTGGTCGTCCTCGGCATCCGCATCTTCTCCAACGTCGCCGCGATCCGGCGCAAGCTCTTCCAGGCATGAGCGAGCAGAGCGAGCGGACCGGCGCGCCTGAGGCCTCCTCCGCCGAAGGAGAGCCGGTGGGTGAGGGGAGCGGCGAGCGTGGTGTGCCTGAGGTCTCTTCCGGCGGGGGAGGACCGGTGGGTGAGGGGAGCGGCGAGCGTGGTGTGCCTGAGGTCTCTTCCGGCGGGGGAGGACCGGTGGGTGAGGGGAGCGGCGAGCGTGGTGTGCCTGAGGTCTCTTCCGGCGGGGGAGGACCGGTGGGTGAGGGGAGCGGCGAGCGTGGTGTGCCTGAGGTCTCTTCCGGCGGGGGAGGACCGGTGGGTGAGGGGAGCGGTGAGCCGGAGTCCCCTTCCGGCGGAGGGGAGAACCCGGGTGCGGCCGGGAGGAAGGGGCTGCTGCGCCCGCGCCTCAACCGTGGACAGCTCATCGTCGCCGTGCTGTGCGCGGTGCTCGGCTTCGCCGTCGCCGCCCAGGTGCGCTCCAACGACAAGGACACCAAGTTCGCCACCGCGCGTCAGGACGAGCTGGTCGGCATCCTCGGCGACCTGTCGCAGCGTTCGGACCGGCTGCGTTCCGACATCCGCGACCTGGACGCCACCAAGTCCGGGCTCGAACACGACGCCCAGGGGCAGGCCGCGCTCGAGGACGCCCGGCGCCGCGCCACGACGTACGGCATCCTCGCCGGCACGCTGCCCGCCACCGGTCCCGGGATCGAGCTGACCATCAACGACCCGCAGGGCCGGGTACGCGCCGCCTCCCTTCTCGACACGCTGGAGGAGCTGCGCGACGCGGGTGCCGAGGTCGTCCAGGTCGGAGACGTACGCGTGGGCGTGAGCACCTACTTCACCGATCCGTCCGGAGGCGGCGGCGTGATGGCCGACGGGCACCTGCTCACGCCGCCGTACCGGTTCCTCGTCATCGGCGATCCGCACACTCTCGCCACGGCGATGAACATCCCCGGAGGCGTCCTTCGGACCCTGCACAACAGCGGAGCCGACGGCGTGGTCGCACAGCGTGAGAAAATCACCGTTCAGGCGGTAAGATCGCCGTAGGCGGTGTGGTTATCCACTACTTTCGGTAGCGAGAGGTACGCCTGGTTCTTCCCCCGGCGCGGCGGCGTGGACCGGCGATCAGTGCCGACGGTAGCTTGAGGGCAGACGACGCCTGTCGTGGTTGACCCCTCGGGCGTTGCCGCGTAAGTTGCGGCAACCGTCGTCGTTGCGGGGTGAGGACGAAACGGGCGTCATCGCCGACGGCGCTCGGAGGGGGATGACGTGCTGGGGACCGAGCAGACCCGCGGTGCCGAGCGCTCGTCCTCCGCGCCGTACGGTGCCACTGGCACACCCGAGGCCATAGGTAGGAGGCCGAGCCGATAAATGCCGAGCGTCTACTGCACGCAGTGTGGTCACGCCAATCCGGATGATGCACGCTTCTGCTCGCAGTGCGGCACCCCGCTGACGCGGAGCGGGCCGCCGCCGGTGATGGGCGAGCCGAACGACCCGACGTCGACGATATCGCTGGGCGCCGTCGACGCCGAGGTGGGCGACGTCGGCGACGAGGTCCCCGCCGACCAGTCCGGCGTCGAGGCCCTGCCGCCGAACACCGCGCTGCTGGTCGTCAAGCGGGGGCCGAACGCCGGAAGCCGCTTCCTCCTCGACAGCGACAGCACCAGCGCGGGCCGCCACCCCGACAGCGACATCTTCCTCGACGACGTGACGGTGTCCCGCCGGCACGCCGAGTTCTACCGCCGCGGCGCCCAGTTCTCCGTACGCGACGTGGGCAGCCTCAACGGCACCTACGTCAACCGCGAGCGGATCGACGAGGCGGGCCTGTCCGGCGGTGACGAGGTCCAGATCGGCAAGTTCCGGCTGGTGTTCCTCACCAACCCGCACCACGCCGCCGACGTGCGGCCTCCAGGAGGGCTGTGAGGGCGCTGGAGGCCTGGTCGCCCGGGGCGCATGAGGTCCGCGCCGCCGGGTCCGTCGACCTTCGCCCGCCGTGGGGGCGCGTATGAGCGGGTCGGCCGCACGCGCGTCCATGACGATCGGCGAGGTGCTGGGACTCCTGTCGGCGGAGTTCCCCGACATCACCGTCTCGAAGATCCGTTTCCTCGAGTCGGAGGGGCTGATCGAACCCGAGCGCAGCCCGTCCGGCTACCGCAAGTTCGCCCCGGCGGACGCCGAACGGCTGCGGTTCATCCTGGCCGCGCAGCGTGACCACTACCTGCCGCTGCGGGTCATCAAGGAACACCTCGACGCGGTCGACCGCGGACAGAACCCACCGCCGCTGGGCGGACGCCGCCGCACGCCTCGCGGACTCGTCGCCACCGACAGTGTCCACGAGGACACCGGCGACGTACGGCTGACGCGCCGGCAGCTGCTCGACGCCGCCGGGATCGATCCGGAGGTGCTCGGCGAGCTGGAGGAGTTCGGGCTCGTCAGCCGGGTCGGCGGCCAGTACGACGGCGACGCGCTGACGATCGCGCGCGCCGCCGCGGCGCTGCGCCCCTTCGGCTTCGAGTCGCGTCACCTGCGGGCCGTCAAGGCCGCGGCGGACCGCGAGGTCGGCCTGATCGAGGCGGCCGTCGCGCCGACCATGCGCCAGCGCAGCCCGGGCGCCCACGCACGCGCCGCCGAGACCGCGAAGGAGATCGCGTCGCTGTCGCTGAAGCTGCACGCGGCCCTCGTCTCCGCGGGACTGCGGGCCACCCTCGAACCCTGACCCCTCCCGGCCCGGCGGCCGGGCGTCCCTCGGCGAGTTCACCGTCGCGGAGCCCTCGCACGGGTCCGCCGCCTCTCGTCGACCGCCGCGGACCGAGGAACGGTGGGACGGGTGACCCGTGACTGTACGGAGTTCGGTCGCGACTCTTGGTAGCGGCACGCCCGGAGTCCCTGCGGCGAGAGGAAGATCATGATGCTGCTCGCCGACCGCTTTCGGGGGCCGTGCGGTGCCCCGACCAGGCCCGTACGCCCGGTGAACCGGGCGGATCCGGCCCTCCGCGGCGCCCCGGCACGGCCCGGCCCGGGTGTACGTTGGGCTAAAGGGTTTCGGGTAAGCCGTCTCAGCAGGGAGCCGCAGTGAAGCAGATGGAGGTCGTCGGCGTACGGGTCGAGATGCCCTCCAACCAGCCCATCGTGCTGCTGAAGGAGACGGATGGGGACCGTTACCTGCCCATCTGGATCGGGGCGGTGGAGGCCACCGCGATCGCCTTCGCCCAGCAGGGTGTGCTGCCCGCGCGTCCGCTCACTCATGATCTGTTCCGTGACGTCCTGGACGCCTTCGAGGTCCAGCTCCGCACCGTGAACATCACCGCCCTGCGGGAGGGCATCTTCTTCGCCGACCTGATCTTCTCCAACGGAGTCGAGGTCAGCGCCCGCCCCTCGGACTCGATCGCCCTCGCGCTGCGCACCGGCGCGTCGATCTTCGCCAGCGAGGACGTGCTGGAGGAGGCCGGCGTCGCGATCCCGGACGAGCAGGAGGACGAGGTCGAGAAGTTCCGGGAGTTCCTCGACACGATCTCGCCCGAGGACTTCGGCCGCGCCACCTGACCCGGCCGCACGCCCCTGATCCGTCGTCGGCCCTCCGTCCGCGCCGATGACCGGCGGGGGCGCTCCATACGGGCCGACCCTCGGCGCCGTGGACGCGATACCGCCACGGGCACAGACCTCACGCCGCCCCGGCCGCTCACGCATGGCGGTATCCCCCTCGCCCTCAGCCTGACCGGCGGCAACCGCAACGACGTCACCCGGCTCATCCCGCTGATCGAGGCGATTCCACCGGTGCGCGGCCGGGTCGGACGACCCCGCCGCCGGCCCGACCGGCTGTATGCCGACCGGGGCTATGACCTTGACGAATACCGGCGCCTGGTCTGGAAGAAGGGCATCAAACCCATGATCGCCCGGGGAGGTGCCGCCCACGGCTCAGGGCTGGGCGTCCACCGCTACGTCGTGGAACGCATGATCGGCCTGCTGCACTGGTTCCGCCGCCTGCGCATCCGCTGGGAGATCCGCGACGACATCCACGAGGCCTTCATGACCCTGGCCGCCGCCATCATCCGCCGGCGACGCCTCGTCCGCTGATCTCAGAGCGAGCGAGCCCGATGGGGAGGGCCGGGCACGCCGCCGTCAGACAGTACGGGCGCGGTATGACCAGGCAGCCAAAAACAGGCCGATGGCCCAGACCAGGAACTGCGGGATCCCGTAGACGACGATCCACGGGCTGAAGATGCCGTCGTCGTTGAATTCGTGGGCCAACTGCCATGCCGCCCATGCCGTATACAGCACCAAGAATGCCGAGACCGTGAACGCTGTATGGAACAGCGTCCGACGAGGCACCTTCCGCCCCGACACCAACGGCACCCAGCGTGGGAAGACCCGGCCCCACGGTTGAACGAGGCTCACCGCCAAGATTCCGGCCAGCACTGCCATCCCGCTGAGTACCAGGAGGTAGGGCCCGCCGCCTTGCGCGTACCAGTCCCTGAACTCGTCCTCGTCAGCCAACAGAGGAACTCCCAGAGCCCAAACCGCGTGCAGAGGGATGAACCCGACGGTCGCCGAAAGCGCGGACGCGTAGGCCGCCCAGACGGCCCAACGTGGGGCAGGCACTTCAGTTCGCTCACTCACCATGCTCTCAGCGTTCCCGAGTCGCCTCGGCCACTGATCACCCACACGGGTGAACATCCTCCCCCCACCGGGCGACCACCGGGACGTCAGCCGACCAGCATCACCGTCCGCTAAATGAGCATTCCCGTTAGGAGTTCTCAGCCCGCTGACGCATGGCCCCAGCCCGGCCCCCTGGAGGTGGCCGGGTTTCGTGGAGGTGGCCGGGTTTCGTGGAGGTGGCCGGGTTCCGTGGAGGTGGCCGGGTCCCGTGGAGGTGGCCGGGTTCCGTGGAACGCCCGCCCTCCCTGGGGGTTCCATCCCACTCTCATTGTCCAGGGCCGGGCCCGCCGGGGAAAGGCGTTCCGGAGGCTGTGGATGACTCGGGGCGCGGCGTACGTGGTCCGCCGCGCGCGCTGGGCGCCTCGCGGCGGCGACCACCCGTCTGACCTGGGGCTCTGACCTGGGGTGCATTCGGGTCATGGGTGGGGAAAACGCCGAGGCCGGAAGGTTTCCTCTATGCGAGCCGGGGCATAGCCTCGTCACCAAGGCCGGTGGTACGTGGGCAGATGCCCCAAAGACAGCGACTGCGGTGATTTGGAGACGTCGTAACGGTTTGCAGTCGCCTGCGACGCGCCGAGGGCGGACGTTGACCCTCGTCTGGCCGCGACCTACCGTGCTGCTTGAACACCTGCGGTGTAATTCCGTCAAACCCCCTTGGTGGATCACTGCGGGATGATAGAGCCGGAGGTCCGCGTGGCGGCAAGCAGCGGCGAGGGCAAGGCGGCCCGCGACAGGCGTGATGCCTCTCAACGCGCCGGAGAGCAGGGACTCCTGTTCGGTGGTGCGGTGTCGCCCCTTCCCGACGACGTCGGATACCGCGGGCCGACCGCGTGTGCCGCCGCAGGCATCACCTATCGCCAGCTCGACTACTGGGCGCGCACGGAGCTCGTGCAGCCGAGCGTACGGTCCGCGCACGGGTCCGGCTCGCAGCGTCTCTACAGCTTTCGCGACATCCTGGTGCTCAAGGTCGTCAAACGGCTGCTCGACACGGGAGTGTCACTGCAGCAGATACGTACGGCCGTCGAGCACCTGCGGAACCGCGGCGTGGAGGACCTCGCGCAGATCACGTTGATGAGTGACGGTGTGAGCGTCTACGAGTGCACGTCACCGGACGAGGTCGTCGATCTCCTCCAGGGCGGCCAGGGCGTCTTCGGCATCGCGCTCGGACGGGTCTGGCAGGAGGTGGAGGCCGGTCTGGCCGAGCTCCCCGCCGAACGCGCCCACAGCGACCACGACGCGCCGGGCGACGAACTGGCTCACCGCCGTCGCGCCCGCCGCACGGGCTGACCCATCCCCGGCTCATCTCCTGACGTCGTACGAACCGGCTCGCGATCCGCACGGGCCGCGACCCACTTCCGGCTCATCTCCTGAAACCGGCTCACGGTCGCCGTGCCCGCCACACTCGGCCTGTCTCCTGAGCGCCACGACGCCATACGAACCGGCTCGCCCCACGGGCTGACCCGCCGGAGCCACGAACCGCACGGCGCCGTACGCGCGGCGGTCTCCGTTTCCGGGCGCCTCAGATCGCCTCGGAACGCTGGAGATGGGTGAAGGCGGCCCAGCCGGGCAGGACCGGCAGCCAGAAGGTCAGCAGCCGGAACATCAGCACCGCCGACGTCGCCGTACCCGCCGGCAGGCCGGCCAGCGTCAGGCCCAGCGACAGGGCGCCCTCCACGGCCCCCAGGCCGCCCGGTGTCGGCGCCGCAGAGCCCAGCGCGTTGCCCGTCAGGAACACCACGGCGACCGTCGTGAAGCCCATCGACCCGCCGAACGCGCGAATCGAGGCGTCCAGGCAGACCACGAACGCCACGGTGAGCAGCAGCGTGCCCCCGATGCCCGTGGCGATCTTCTTCGGGGACTGCAGGACGTCCAGGAGCCGTGGCACGACCCCGGAGAACAGCGAGCGCGTCCGGGACGTGACGAGGCGGCGCAGCGGCCCGATCGAGAAGACGACGACGGCCAGTACGGCCGCCGCGAGCAGCGCAATGATGATCGTCCGTGAGGGCGGGAGCGAGGGCCCGGTGCCGCCGCTGCCCGTGACGTACCCGAACAGCAGGATCAGCAGCACGTGGCAGCCCATCCCGGTGAGCTGCGAGGCGCCGACGCTGGCCGCCGCCTGCCCCGCCGGGACGCCGGATTTCTGCAGGTAGCGCGTGTTCACCGCGATGCCGCCGACCGCCGCGGGCGCCACCAGCTTCACGAACGAGGCGGCGAGCTGGACCAGCACCGTACGCCACAGCCGCAGCCGCTCCGGCACGAAGCCGAGCAGCATGAACGCCGCCGCGAGATAGCTGAGCGCCGACGCCGCGAGCCCGACGCCGAACCAGCGCCAGTCCGCGTTCGAGACCAGGCCGGAGACGTCGACGTTGCCGAGCTGGGACAGCAGGATGTACGCGCCGACCATCCCGGCGATCACGCTGATCAGGGTGCGGGGGCTGAACCGGTCGAGCTGCGCGGGCTCGGCGGCGATCTCCGGGCGCAGGACGCGGATCTGTTCCCGCAGCGCGCTGAGCGACCGCTTGTCACGGCGCAGGGCGGTCCGGGTGCTCCGGGCCAGCACGACCTTCTGCAGCAGCGGAACCGCGGCGGCGAGGGCCTCGGGGCCGAGCACCGCCGCCGCCGTACGGACCGCGCGCTCCGGGCCGACGCGCAGGGCCACGTCGGTGAGCAGCTGGGCCAGGTCGATCCGCAGCGCGAGGTCACCGGCGGCCGTCTCGCCGGTGCGCAGGTCGGTGAGGTGAGGGCGGCCGTCCGCGGCGATGAGGACGCTCGCGGCGACCAGCCGGCGGTGGGCGAGCCGGTGCCGCTGGAGCAGGGCGAGCAGCCGCCAGACGTCGGCGAGCAGCGCGTCGGTCAGCTCCTCCTCGGGCAGCTCGTCGAGCGTGCGCCCGGGCACGTGCTCGTACGCCAGCAGCGCCGCCTCGCTGCCCACCTCCGAGGTGGCCAGCAGCCGCGGTGTGGCCGCGCCCGCCGCCGCCGTGGCGTACGCCATCAGTGACTCCTGCTCCAGCGACCGGCGCAGCGAACGGATCGTACGGCGCGGGGTGCCGCCGCGCAGCCGCGCGCGCCGCCACACCCGGTAGAGCAGCCCGGCGGTCTGCTGGTCGCGGTCGAGCACGGTCACGTCGACGCTGCGGCCGTCGGCGAGCGTGGCGCCGTAGCTGCGGAAGTCGTCATGATCGCCGGAGGTCCGCGCGGCGCGGACCGGCTCCAGGCCGACCCGCCGCAGCGCCGTCATCACCGCGCGGCCCGGCGGCCGCGTGTTGGGCGAACCGGCCGCGTACAGCGTGCCGTACCCGACGGCGCGCCCGATGACGTACGTCGTGACGAGTGCGAGCGGCGTGATGGCCCCGGCGGTGAGAGAGGCGATCGCGTCCAGGACGACGACCGCCCAGGTCACGACCTGCCAGCGCGTACGGCCGGACAGTCGTACGGCGGTGACGTAGGCGATGACCGGGGTGATGTCGATGTGCGCCGGGCCGGGGAACCAGCCGCCGTGCCGCTTCCACGTGAGGTACCACGCGAGGTCGCGCATGCCGGCGGCGGTCACCCAGGAGTCCACCGCCAGCGACACACCGAGGGCCAGGACCGCGGCGAGCACGCCGATCGCGATGCGCAGGCCGTCGCGGTGGATGACGCGTTCGACGCCGAAGGCGACCGGGACGGCGAGCACGACGATGCCGGAGGCGAGCCCGGCGAGGGTGAGGAGCAGGTGCGGCGCCTGCTCGGTGCCGTGCGTGATGTCGGAGGACAGGCCGGTGGTCGTCTGGCGGGCCACGTGGGCGAGCCCGAGGATCAGCGCGATGACGCCGACGGACACCAGGAACCGGAAGGCGTCGGCGGGCCGGCGGATGCGCGCCGGCAGCGAGGGCTCCTCGACCAGGGGATCGGCCGTGGTGCCGCCCGGGACTTCGCCGCGTGGCCGCGTCAGCATGTCACCGTCGTGCGGCCGGTCGGGGGATTCATTAGCGGGCACGAGGTGAATCTTCCCAGGCCGGCAGCTCGGTTATCTGCGGGATGTCCCCAGTGCCGCCTTCCGGGGTACGGAAGGGTGCCCTCGCGAGAGGCACCAGGGGAGCCTCAGATGCCGAGCCGTGCGGAGATGCCGTCGAGTACGCAGGTGAGGCCGAACTCGAACTGCCAGTCGGCGTCGTCCTCATTGGATCCCTCGACGATGTAACGGCTCAGCACCGGGTAGCGGCCCGACTCCAGCATCCACCGGACCCACGGCAGGTACGCCAGCCGTACGTCGTCCTCGGACTCCCAGCCCTTGCGCCGCAGGACCTCCCGCTGCGCCACCTCGGAGAAGACCGCGCCGCGCGCGAAGGCGCTCACCGCGCCGAACACCGCCATCATCGTGTCGACGTCGATATCGAGGCCGTCGACCGAGGTCAGGGCCTGCTCGGTGAGCGCGACGCTGTTGGGGGACAGGGCCATGGGGACACGGGTGAACGCCTGGATCGTCCATGGGTGGCGCAGGCTGACCGCGCGGAACTGGCGGGCGTACGCGTCGGCGACCTCGCGCCAGCCTCCCTCGGGCAGGGCGATCTCGGCCATCACCGCGTCGAGCATCAGCTCGTAGATCTCGTCCTTGCCGGTGACGTAGCGGTACAGGCTCATGGTGGCGACGCCCAGGCGTTCGGCGAGGTGCCGCATGGACACGGCGCCCAGCCCCTCGGCGTCGGCGATCTCGACCGCGGCGGCGGCGATCTGCTGATGCGTCAGCGCGGGCCGCGGGCCGCGGCCGGGACCCTCGAGGCGCTCCCAGAGCGTCGGCTTCTGCCGGCCTTGCGCCCGCTGCCTCTCGAACTCCTCGGCCACCTTGCGGAGCCGCTCGTCCCGCCCGTCGTCCGCGGGGTTCACCGCGTCAGTCATCCCGCCCTCACCCGACCAAACCTATCAGGGCTTGTACAACGTACGCAGAGCGCGTACGTTGTACACATCAAGCGTACGGGGTACACAGTAAGAGGGGAAGCGATGAGATGACGAGCTCGGAGCCGGCCATCTGGGCCGAGGGGCTGCGCAAGCGGTTCGGCCGGACGGAGGCCGTGCGCGGGGTCGACCTGGAGGTGCCCGAGGGCAGCGTCCTCGGCCTGCTCGGCCCGAACGGCGCCGGCAAGACCACGACCGTGCGGATCCTGTCGACGCTCACGCTGCCCGACGCCGGGCGGGCGCGGGTCGCGGGGTACGACGTGGTCCGCGAGGCCGACCAGGTGCGCTACCGCATCGGCCTGGCGGGCCAGCACGCCTCGATGGACGAGAAGCTGAGCGGGCGCGACAACCTGCGGCTCTTCGGGCGCCTTTACCGCCTGCCGGCCAAGGCCGCCCGGCGGCGCGCGGACGAGCTGCTCGAGCGGTTCGGCCTCGCCGAGGCCGGCGACCGCCTGGTCAAGACCTACTCCGGCGGCATGCGCCGCCGGATCGACCTGATCTCCAGCCTGATCACCGCGCCGCCCGTGCTCTTCCTGGACGAGCCGACGACCGGCCTGGACCCGCGCAGCCGGGGGGAGATCTGGGACACGATCCGCGAGCTGGTCGCCGACGGCGTGACCGTGCTGCTGACCACGCAGTACCTCGACGAGGCCGACCGGCTCGCCGACCGGATCGCGGTGGTCGACAGGGGCCAGGTGATCGCCTCGGGCACGCCCGACGAGCTGAAGGGTGAGATCGGCAGCCGTATCGACGTGGTCGTGTCCGACATGGCCGCGTTCGCGGACGCCATCGCGGTGCTGTCCCGCATCGGCGAGCCGGACACCGATCCGGAGTCCCGCCGGGTGAGCGTCCCCGTCCCCGCCGGCTCCCTCACCCTGCCCGCCGTCGTGCTCGAACTGGACCGCGCCGGCGTCGGGGTCGAGGACGTCACGCTGAGGCGCCCCACTCTCGATGAGGTGTTCCTGCGCCTCACCGGCCGGACCGAGGACCCCGAAGACGCCCGAGAGACCGAAGAGAGGGTGAGCGCCTGATGGCCCTCCACGCCCCCGCCGCGCCCACCGGCCGCCTCGGCCGGCTCCGCTGGACCCTCACCGACGGCCTCACCCTGGTGTGGCGCAATCTGCTCCAGCTGAGGTCCCAGCCCGGGGAGCTCGTCGGCGCTCTGGTCTTCCCGGCCGTGATGGTCGTGCTGTTCGGCTACGTCTTCGGCAGCGCGATCAAGGTCCCCGGCGGCGGTGACTACCGGGAGTACCTCATGCCCGGCCTGTTCGCGATGACCACGATGACCAGCTTCATGGCCACGATGGTCGGGGTGGCCACCGACTCCTCCAAGGGGGTCATGGACCGGTTCCGCTCGATGCCGATGGCCCGGTCGGCGGTGCCGTTCGGCCAGGTCGGCGGCGACATCATCGTCGGCCTCGCCGGCATGGTCATCATGGTCGGCTGCGGGCTGGCCGTCGGCTGGCGGATCCACGAGGGGCTGCCGCGGGCGCTCGCGGCGTTCGGCCTGCTCATCCTCCTGCGGTACGCGCTCTCGTGGGCCGGGGTGCTCTGCGGCCTGCTGGTGAAGAACGAGGAGACCGCCGACCAGATGGTCCCCCTGATCTTCCCGGTCTCGATGCTGTCGAACTCCTTCGTGCCGACCGCGGGCATGCCGGCCTGGCTGCGGGTGATCGCCGACTGGAACCCGGTGAGCGCGATGGTCGCCGCCTGCCGCGGCCTCTTCGGCAACCCGGGCGTCGTCACGGCGCACGCCGCCCTGCCGCTGCGGCATCCGGTCGCGGCGACGCTGATCTGGTGCGGCGTGCTGCTGGCGATCTTCGTCCCGCTGACCGTCCGCCGCTTCCGCACGCTGAACCGCTGACCTTTACGGTCGGTACTCCCCGCTCTTAACGTCGTGGCAATAAGCCTCCGGTAGGGTGGAGATCGCCGTCGAACCCGTGCGGGAGAGACCCCGGCGCAGCCAGCGCGGGGGCGCCGAAGGAGCAAACCTCCCCGGAACCTCTCAGGCAAAAGGACCGCGCGGGCGAGGCACCTCTGGAAAGCGGGACCCGGAGGCCGCACCGCCGGTCGCCGATCCTCACCGAAGGTGCAAGCCGCGCCCGTCGCGGCGAAGCTCTCAGGTTCAGGTGACAGAGGGGGAGACCGGCCACCGGGCGCGCCCGGTGGTGTTCGCGCCCCGACCCGCCTGGAGGCTCCCATGATCGAGGTTCCGTTCGCCGCCCGCCACATCGGACCCTCACCGGCCGAACGCGCCGCGATGGCCGAGGCCGCCGGGTACGCCGGCGTCGGCGCGCTCGTCGACGCGGCCGTGCCCGCCCGGATCCGCACCGGCCGCCCGCTCGACCTGCCGCCCGCGCTCAGCGAGGTGGAGGCGCTGGCGCGGCTGCGCGAGCTGGCGGCGCGTAACCAGGTCCTCACCTCGATGATCGGCCTCGGCTACCACGGCACGATCACCCCGGGCGTGATCCTGCGCAACGTGCTGGAGAACCCCGGCTGGTACACCGCCTACACGCCGTACCAGCCGGAGATCTCCCAGGGCCGGCTCGAGGCGCTGCTGAACTTCCAGACCATGGTGAGCGACCTGACCGGGCTGCCGGTGGCGAACGCCTCGCTGCTGGACGAGGGCACCGCCGCGGCGGAGGCGATGACGCTGGCGCACCGCGTCGCGCCGCGGGGGAGCGGCGACGTCTTCCTCGTCGACGCCGACGTGCTGCCGCAGACCGTCGAGGTGATCCGCACCCGCGCGGTGCCGCTGGGCATCGAGGTCGTCGCCGCCGACACGTCCGAGGGGCTGCCGGAGGGCGACTTCTTCGGCGTGCTGCTGCAGTACCCGGGGGCGAGCGGCGCCGTACGCGACCTGTCCGGCCTCACCGAGGCGGCGCACGGGCGCGGCGCCCAGGTCGTGGTCGCCGCCGACCTGCTCGCCCTGACGCTGCTCCGGCCGCCGGGGGAGTTCGGCGCCGACATCGCGGTGGGCACCACGCAGCGCTTCGGCGTGCCGTACGGCTTCGGCGGCCCGCACGCCGGCTACATGTCGGTGCGCGACGGCATCCAGCGCCAGCTCCCCGGGCGGCTCGTCGGGGTCTCGCTCGACGCCGACGGCGGGCAGGCGTACCGGCTCGCGCTGCAGACGCGAGAGCAGCACATCCGCCGCGAGAAGGCCACCAGCAACATCTGCACCGCCCAGGTGCTGCTCGCCGTGATGGCGAGCATGTACGCGGTCTACCACGGTCCCGAGGGCCTGAAGGGCATCGCCGAGCGGGTGCACGGCCACGCGGCGCGCCTCGCCGCCGGCCTGCGCCGGCAGGGCGTCGAGGTCGTGCACGACCGCTTCTTCGACACGGTGCTGGCCCGGGTCCCCGGCCGGGCCGATGAGGTCGTACGCCGGGCGCTCGACCTCGGGATCAACCTGCGCCGGGTGGACGCCGACCAGGTCGGTGTCGCCTGTGACGAGACGACCACGGGCGATCACGTCACGCGGGTCCTGCGGGCGTTCGGCGGCGCGGAGGACGAGGCCGCCGACGCGGCCGGGGACGGGTTCCCGCCGGCCCTGCGGCGGGAGAGCGAGTTCCTGACCCACCCGGTGTTCCACGCGCACCGGTCGGAGACGGCGATGCTGCGCTACCTGCGCCGCCTGCAGGACAAGGACATCGCGCTGGACCGCTCGATGATCCCGCTCGGCTCCTGCACGATGAAGCTGAACGCCACGACCGAGATGGAGCCGATCACCTGGCCGGAGTTCGCGCAGATCCACCCGTTCGCCCCGCTGGAGCAGGCGCAGGGGTACGTCGAGATGATCGGCGAGCTCGAGTCGTGGCTGGCCGAGATCACCGGGTACGCCAAGGTGTCGGTGCAGCCCAACGCGGGCTCGCAGGGGGAGCTGGCCGGCCTGCTCGCCGTCCACGGCTACCACGCCTCACGCGGTGAGAGCCACCGGAACGTCTGCCTGATCCCGTCCTCGGCGCACGGCACGAACGCCGCCAGCGCGGTGATGGCCGGGATGCGGGTGGTCGTGGTGAAGAGCACCGAGAGCGGTGACATCGACCTCGACGATCTGCACGCCAAGATCGACAAGCACCGCGACGCCCTCGCCGCGATCATGGTGACATACCCCTCGACGCACGGCATCTACGAGGAGACGATCACCGAGGTCTGCGAGAGCGTGCACGAGGCGGGCGGCCAGGTCTACGTCGACGGCGCCAACCTCAACGCCCTCGTCGGGCTGGCACGCCTGGGGGAGTTCGGCGCCGACGTGTCGCACCTGAACCTCCACAAGACCTTCTGCATCCCGCACGGCGGCGGCGGGCCGGGCGTCGGCCCGGTGGGCGTGCGCGAGCACCTCGTGCCCTTCCTGCCGAACCACCCGCTGCGGCCCGAGGCCGGTCCGGAGACCGGCAGCGGCCCGATCTCCGCGGCCCCGTGGGGCTCGGCGGGCATCCTGCCGATCTCGTGGGCCTACATCGCGATGATGGGCGCCGACGGGCTGCGCGAGGCGACCGAGGCGGCGGTGCTGGCCGCCAACTACGTCGCCAAGCGGCTCGACGGCCACTACCCGGTGCTCTTCACCGGCCGGGGCGGCCTCGTCGCCCACGAGTGCATCATCGACATCCGGAAGATCACCAAGGAGACCAAGGTCACCGCCGAGGACGTCGCCAAGCGGCTCATCGACTACGGCATCCACGCCCCCACCCTCGCCTTCCCGGTGGCCGGCACGCTGATGATCGAGCCGACCGAGAGCGAGGACCGCGCCGAGCTCGACCGCTTCTGCGACGCGATGATCGAGATCCGGCGGGAGATCGAGCGGGTCGCCGCCGGCGACTACGACGCCGACGACAACCCGCTCAAGAACGCCCCGCACACCGCGGCGGCGCTGCTGACCACCGACTGGAAGCACTCCTACACCCGCGAGGAGGCGGCCTACCCGCTCCCGTCGCTGCGGGAGAACAAGTACTGGCCGCCGGTGCGCCGCATCGACCAGGCCTACGGCGACCGCAACCTCGTCTGCGCCTGCCCGCCGCCGGAGGCCTTCGAGTCCTGACCCCGTACGGGCGTCCGGGCCGGTCGCGGCCCGGACCCCCTGTGCGGCGTCAGCGGCGCCGCGACTCGTACGCGATCGAGACGATGAACACGAAGCCGCCGACGCCGGAGACCACGCCCCACGCGCCGGGGTCGGCGCCGCGCGCGAGCTGGACGAAGAGCATGATCACCGAGAGGACCATCAGGGCGTACAGGGTGGTCGCGGCCGCCCTCGTCGTGATCAGGGCGCGACGTTCGTCCGGGGCGTCCTCGCGGAGCAGGGCGACCGCCTCGCTGCGCCGCGAGAAGATCACCAGCACGAGCGCGTACGCGAGCATCACGCCCGCGCCGATCACGGCCGCGATCGGACGGTGGTGGGCCAGGAAGACGGCGGCGTAACCGGCGCCGGCCACGACACACAGTCCCGGCACCAGCCAGCGCCGTGTGCGGGCGGCCTCATGACCTCTCATCGTCGACATGGAAGACCTCCTCGACGGTCCTGCCGAAATAACGGGCCATGCGGATCGCGAGCGGGAGGGAAGGGTCGTACCGGCCCTGCTCGATCGCGTTGATCGTCTGACGGGACACGCCGAGGGCCTGCCCGAGCGCCTGCTGCGACAGGCCCTTCGCGGCCCGCAGCTCCCGCACGTCGTTCCGCATGCTGTAAAGCTCCTTTGACGTTCGCTATGGAAAGTATGCTTTACATGGTCGAAATGTCAAGGACGCTTTCCATTGGCCCGAGCCGGACATCACGGTCACGCTGCGGGACGGGGCGGCCCGAATCCCGTTAGGCTCATCCCACACGCCGCCTACCCCCAAGGGCACGGAGATGAGTGCGAGCGACGCCTGCGAGGCGCCGATGAGGACGTCCGGTGACGGGTTCCCCCGTGGCCGCGGGAGCACGTCATGACGACCCCGCCGGAGGAGACGGCCGCGCAGCCGTCGACCCGGCTCGACGAGGCGCGCGCGCACGCTGAGGGCGGCCGGCTCGACGACGCCGCCACGCTGTTCCGCCAGGTGCTGGAGACCGGCGGCACCACCGAGCGCGCGCAGGCGGCCCTCGGGCTCGCCGTGGTGCTCGAGAGCGGCGGTGACCTCGACGGCGCCCGCGAGGCCGACCGGGTCGCGATCGGCACCAAGGACCCGGAGTACGGCGCGCGCGCCGCGTACCACCTGGCGCTGTCGTGGGAGCGCTCCGGCGACCGCGACCGGGCGCGCGAGGCCTGGCACACGGTGGTCGACTTCGCCAACCCCGCCTACCTGCCGCCCGCCTGCCTGGCGCTCGCGCAGATCGCCGACGAGGAGGGCGACGCCGCGCAGGCCTGCGAGTGGTGGGAGCGCGCCATCGCCACCCGCGACCCGCGCTACGCCCCGGCCGCCGCGCACGACCTCGCACTGCGGCTGCTCGACTGGGGCGAGCCCGCCCGCGCCCAGCGCGCCCTCGACGGGGCGATGGAGGTCCTCGACCGCAAGCGCGACCGGCAGGCGCACGCGCGCCTCGCGGTGAGCCTCGGCATCGCCCACCTGGAGCAGGCGATCGCCGCGTTCGGCAGCGTCACCCCGACCGAGGACTCCGACCCGGAGGTCGTGCCGCTGGCGATCGAGCTGCTGGCCCGCACGCTTCCGCTGCGAGGCCGCGACGAGGCGGCCCAGGAGGTGTGGCGCCGCGGGCTGGACGACCCGGCGCTGGGCGAGCACGTACGCGCCCGGCTGCGGCGCACGTTCGCCACCGACGGCGGCGAGCACCTGTGGTGGGAGGACGACATCGAGGCCGCGCTGCGGGCCGGCGCCCTCCCGCTGCTGACCGGCGAGGCGTTCGGCGCGCTCGACCACATGTACGCCATCGCCGCCATGCGCCACGGCGAAGGCCCCGAGGGGCTGCCCGCCGAGATCTACGACCTGCTCGGCCAGCTCGTCCGGGTGCCGGAGGACTACGCCTGGGGCGAGGCGCTGAAGGAGAGCTTCGCCGAACGCCTGCGACAGGTCATGGGCCCGGACACGCCGATACCACCCCCGAGGTGGCCCGGCGACGAGTGAGCCGATGAGCGCGAAGGTCGCTCGTCGGCTCACCGTGCGTGTCGAATGATCGCGCTCGCCTCCTCACTGACCGCTCGTCCTCACCGGCCGCCTCATCGCTGTCAGTCGGCGATGTCGCTCACCGCCACGACCTTCTCGATGCGTACGCGGACGAGGTATTCGCCCGGTACGCCGTTGCGCGCGCCGTACTCCTCGGCGTGCTCGGCGCCCATGTAGCGGCCGCCGAGGCGGGTCGCCCACCGGCGGACCTCGTCCACGTCCGTGGAGAGCGTCGCGCGTCCCCACAGCGACACGAACGAGAACGGCGGCGTGTCGTCGTCCACGCACACGCAGATCCGCGGGTCGCGCAGCAGCGCGCGCCCCTTGACGCTCGACTCCGCGGTGTTGAACACCAGGTCGTCCCCGTCGAGCAGGAACCAGATGGGCGTCACGTGGGGTGTTCCGTCGGCGCCTGTCACCGAGGCCTTCCCGGTACGGGTGCCGCTCGAGACGAACTCCCGCCACTCGGCCGTGCTCATCGTCTTCGCCATGATCAGATCATCGCCCGTCGCCGCCCGGGACACACCGGCGAGGGGGCGTCGGCGCCGGTGGAGTACGGTGCGTGCCATGAAGCCGACGTGGGAGGTGGCGACGCCGGCGGGGCCGGCCGAGGTCACGCTGGACGAGGTGGTGGACCCGGCGTTCCTGCTGGTGCTGACCCACGGGTCGAACGGCGGGCTGGACGCGCCGGACCTGCGGGCGGTCCGCGCCGAGGCGCTGCGCCTGGGCGGTGCCGTGGCCGGGATCCTGCAGCCGTTCCGCGTGGCGGGGAGGCGTGCGCCCGGGTCGGCGGCCCGCCAGGACGAGGCCTGGCTGACGGTCGTCGAGACGCTGCGGGAGCGGTACGGCGACGTGCCGCTGATTCAGTGCGGGCGGAGCAACGGCGCCCGCGTGGCGTGCCGTACGGCGCTGAAGGCCGGGGCGCGCGGGGTGATCGCGCTGGCGTTCCCGCTGCACCCGCCGTCGAACCCGGCCAGGTCGCGCGCAGGGGAGCTGCGCGACGCGGGGGTGGAGGTCGTGGTCGTCAACGGTGACCGTGATCCGTTCGGTGTGCCGGATCCGGCCGACGCCACGGAGGTGCGTGTCATGCCGGGTGAACGGCACGATCTTTCCCGGACCCCGTCGGCGGTCGGCGAGGTCGCGGCCGAATGGCTCGGCCGGTGGAGCGGTCGAAGCTGAATCCCCCGAGGATGATCACTCGAAAGAACTAGTCCCCCGTGTGAGGAACGCGTCAGGCCGCCGACGGAGCAGGAAGATCCGTCGGGCGGTGTGGAGCGATGATCTCCCCGTCGGGAAGCAGCTCACCGGTGTCCTCGAACAGCACGATGCCGTTGCACAGCAGGCTCCACCCCTGCTCGGGGTGGCACGTGACGGTGCGGGCGGCCTCGCGGTCGCGTGCCGTCGCTTCGGGACAAGGCGGCTGGTGTTGGCACATGGTTCGTGCCTCCGGTCTTCAACTACTGGGGTGGTCTGTCTGGGTGTCTCTACGCAGTGAGACGTTGTCAAGTGTGCTGTGGTTCACCTTCATGGCGACATAGCACGGCCGGGCGGTTTTCCAGTTGGCCTGATCGCCTCCCGGTACTCACCGGTGACACAGATCACTTTACGGGTTATCGGCCCACACTCGCATCAATAACGGCCAAAGAACAACTCTTGGTGCAGAGCGCGACTGTGTTCGGGTTTCCATGATCAGGCTTGAACCTCCGTCCTAGGATGCTGTACTGCGTCGGAGGGAAGGGGAGCCCACGTGCGCATCGCCGTGTTCGTCACGTGCTGGGGGGATGCGCTTTTTCCCGCCACTGGACGGGCCGTCGTACGGCTGCTCGAGCATCTCGGGCACGAGGTCGTCTTCGACCCTGCCCAGACCTGCTGCGGGCACATGCACTGGACGGCCGGATACCATCCGGAAGCCACCGCGCTGGCCCGCCGCCTCACCGAGGTGTTCACCGGTCACGACGTGATCGTGACTCCGTCCGCCTCGTGCGCCGCGACCGTGCGCACCGCCTACCCGCGGATGGATCCGGCGCTCGCCGGCTTACCGGTCTACGAGCTGTCCGAGCTGCTCGTCGACGTCCTGGGCGTCACCGACGTCGGCGCGCGCTACCCGCACCGGGTGACCTACCAGCCGACCTGCCACTCGCTGCGGGCCCTCGGCCTCGGCGACCGGCCGCTCCGGCTGCTGCGCGCGGTCCGCGACCTGGAGCTGGCCGACCTGCCCGAGGCGGGGGAGTGCTGCGGTTTCGGCGGGGCCTTCGCCGTGAAGAACGCCGACACCTCGGTCGCGATGGTCGCCGACAAGATCGCGCGGATCCACGAGACCGGCGCCGAGGTCGTGTGCGCCGCCGACGACTCCTGCCTCACCCATCTCGGCGGCGCGCTGTCGCGGCTGCGCAGCGGGGTGCGCGCGGTGCACCTCGCCGAGATCCTCGCCTCCGGACTGGGCGCGGCCGAGCCCGCGCGGACTCCCGGCGACGCCGGACGCATGACCGGCACCGCGCCGCGATCGGACACGCCACGGAGGGAGACGCGGCGTTCGGATGCGCGGCGTTCGGATGCGCCGGGGTCGGACGTGCTGCGGTCGGAGGTGTCGGGGTCGGACGTGCTGCGGTCGGAGGTGTCGGGGTCGGACGTGCTGCGGTCGGAGGTGTCGGGGTCGGACGTGCTGCGGTCGGAGGTGTCGGGGCCGGACGTGTCGGGGCCGGACGTGTCGGGGCCGGACAAGCCGCGATCGGACGTGCCGGGGCCGGACGTGCCGCGATCGGACGCACCGTGAGGTTCTCCGACGCGGCGCGCCCCGAGCTCGGCGATCCCGGCGCGCGACGCCGGCGAAGGCGGGCCGCCGCCGAGGCGCGGGCGCGCCGCGCGGACGCCGTCGGCGGATTTGCCGCCTGGGAGGCGCTGCGCGAGGCCGGCGCCGCGATCCGCGAGCGTACGCTCCGCGAGCTCGGCGCCCACCTGGAGACACTGGAGGCCGCCGTCGAGGAGGAGGGCGGGCACGTCCACTGGGCGCGTGACGCCGCCGAGGCCCGCCGGATCATCGGCGGCCTGCTTCCGGACGACGCTCCGGCCGCCCTGGTCCGCTCCGACGTCACCGACGAGATCGGGCTCGACGGCGCGGAACCCGGCCCGCACAGCAAGGCCGCGGTCGTCGGCGCCGGCTTCCTGGTGGCCGAGACCGGCACGCTGGTCGTCGCCGACCGGGGCGACGGCCTGACCTTCCCCGGCACGCTCGTGGTCGTGGCCGGTATCGAGGACGTCGTCCCCGACTGGACCGACCTGGAGGTGCTGCTCCAGCTCGTGTCGCGGGCGGGCGCGGGCGTGCCGATGCGGCCCGCGATCGCCACGCTCACGGGCGACTTCGCGCTGGTGCTGCTCGACAACGGCCGCACCACGGTCCTCGCCGACCCCGACGGGCGGGCGGCCCTGCGGTGCGTCCACTGTTCGGCCTGCAGCGACGTCTGCCCCGTCTTCCAGCGCACCGGCCCGCGACCGTACGGCCCGGACCGCGCGGGTCCGATCGGCGCCGTGCTCACCCCGCAGATACGGGGCGTCGAGGCGCCGCTGGGCGCGTCACTGCCGTTCGCCTCGACGCTCTGCGGTGCCTGCGCCGACGTCTGCCCGGTGAAGATCGACATCCCGGCGATGCTCGTGCACCTGCGGGGCCGGGTCGTCGACGCGCGGCGCGGCCGACCGGTGCCGCCGCCGGAGATGCTCCTGATGCGCGGCCTCGCCTGGAGCATGGGCGACCAGCGCCGCTACGAGCACACGCTCGTACGCCGGGCACGGTGGGCGCGCCTGCTCGCCCGCGACGGGCGGATCCGCCGGCTGCCCGGCCTGTTCGGCAAGTGGACCGACGCCCGGGACCTGCCCTCGCCGCCAAGGCAGAGCTTCCGCGCCTGGTGGCGGCGCCGGAGATGAGTGAGCGCAGCGAGCGAACCAACGAGCGCGGTGGCCCCGGCCGCCGGCCGGCGCGGCGACGGACCCGGCCGATTCCCGCGCCCGCCTCGCACGCGCGAGGCGCGCCTGCGGCCGCTTCCTCCGGTGGGGGAGGCGCAGTGAGTGCGTGCTGCGGGTGGATTGGCATGCGCAGTGTGCCTGCGGTCATTTCCTCCAGCGGAGGTGGCGTGGCGGGTGCGCGCTGTGGGCGGGTCGGCATGCGGAGTGTGCCTGCGGTCGATTCCTCCGGCCGAGGTGGCGTGGCGGGTGCGCGCTGTGGGCGGGTCGGCATGCGGAGTGTGCCTGCGGTCGATTCCTCCAGCGGAGGTGGCGTGGCGGGTGCGCGCTGTGGGCGGGTCGGCATGCGGAGTGTGCCTGCGGTCGATTCCTCCGGCCGAGGTGGCGTGGCGGGTGCGCGCTGTGGGCGGATTGGCATGTGGCGTGGGCCCGTGGTCGCCGCCTGCGGCGGAGGAGGACGCCGTGGGCGCGCGTGAGGAGATCCTGCGGCGCGTGCGGGCCGCGTTCCCCGGAGGGGACGACGGGGACGTGCGCGTGCCGCGTGGCTACCGGCGGCGCGTTCCGGTGCCGCGCGGAGACGTGATCGCGCTGTTCGGCGAGCGCGTCGCGGACCGGCGGGCCGCCGTGCGTCACGTGGCCTTCGACGAGCTGGCGGTGGCGATGGCGGCGATGCTCTGGGCGCGTGAGGCCAAGCGCGTCGCGGTCCCCGCCGATCTGCCACGCGGTTGGCTGCCGGGCCTGGAGGGCGTGCGCCCGCTCGCCGACGACCCGCCGCTCGACCCGGCGGCGCTCGCCGAGGCGGACGGCGTGGTCACCGGCTGCGCGCTCGCCATCGCCGAGACCGGCACCGTGGTCCTCGACGGCGGGCGCGCACAGGGACGCCGCGCGCTGACGCTCATCCCGCGTCACCACCTGTGCGTGGTGCACGCCGACCAGATCGTGCACACCGTGCCCGAGGCCGTCCGCCGCCTCGACCCGTACCATCCGCTGAGCTGGATCAGCGGACCGCCCGCCGGACGCACGCTGGAGATCCTCGTGGTGGAGGACTGAGAGCCCGCGGAGAGGAACCGCGTCACCGCGCGAAAGGCGACCGCGCGGCGCTCGTCGCTCGCGCGAGCGGTGATCAGCCGGTGCGTGCGGCGCGTTCGCGGATCCAGGCCGGGCCGATCTCCTCCAGCGTGTAGCCGTTCCGGTACGTGCGCGGGCGGGGTCTCTTCGGCAGCGACTCCGGGCGCGCCGGCATCAGCCGGACCAGCAGCGCGCGGGCCCGCAGCGCCCGGTCGGCGGCGGTCTCCAGCGCGTGTGGCGAGCGGTGCAGGCCCAGCGCCTCCCGCAGCGGCGCGTCGGTCATCGCGATCACGCCGCGGCGCGCGAAGGGCCGCGCGAAGGCGGGGAACCAGCCCTGGAAGATGGCGATCGTCGCCTCGGCCACGCGGCGGCTCGGCTCGTTGAAGGCGTAGTGTTCGCGCTCGTAGCCGTCGAGCAGCGCGGCGAACTCCTCGTAGGTCTCCGGGATGTTCTTCAGGCCCATGAGGCGGCCCATGTGCCGGAAGGTGTTGACCGTCGCCCGCACCTCGTGCCGGCTGTACGGCCGCCAGCCGTACCGGGAGATCCACCGCACCGGCACGACGACGAAGGTCGACAGGACGTAGAGGAAGTCGTCGTTGCTGATCGGGTACCGGCCGTGGATCCGGTTCATGTGCCGGATCGCCGCCCGTCCTCGCGGGGAGTCCATGCCGCCGTCGCGTGTCATCTCGTACAGCAGGACGACGGTGTCGTCGTAGCGCTTCTGGCCATGGTCGGCGAACTCGCGCGTCCGGTCGAGCAGTCCGCCGATGGACGGCACGGCGTACGTGCGGAAGAGCGCGAGTTCGAGCGCGCGGGTCACGTCCCAGGGGAATTCGTACTCGGTGCTGATCCGGTAGATCTCCTGGTAGTCGCTCTCGGGGTCGAGCCGCTGTATCTGCCGGAGCCGGGAGTAGCGGGCCATGCAGCCCTCCGGGGGGTAAGAGGTCGCTTACAAGGGATCGGCGCGAGCATCGTACGGGACGGGCGGGTCCCGTGCTGTGGCAGGGCTCACAGTGACCGGGCGACCCCGGCAGTGAGGGATGGCGGTCAGGCGATCGCGGCGAGAATCCCGTCCAGGCCCGCCTGGAACCGGCCGTCCCGGTCGACGTCCGGCGCCGTCTCGGCGGCCTGCTCGCGCGCGTCGAGGGCGACCGTGCCGAGGAGGTAGCCGAGGAGGGTGTGGGCGCCGACCGCCGCCTCGGCCTCGGTGCGCCCGGCGGTGCGCAGCAGGTCCTGGACGGACTGGGTGGTGGCCATGAGCGCTCCGGGGTTGCGGCGGGTCACGATGAGCGGCATCACGCCGATGTGCTGGAGGAGCCGGTCGCGGTAGCCGCCGGCCCACGCGCGCAGCCGGTCGCGCACGTCGCCGGCGCCGGGCGGCACCGGATGTGCGGCCACGTACGCGATCAGCTGCTCGAGCAGCTGTTCCTTGCCGTGGGGGAGATGGTGGTAGATCGCCATCGCCTCGACCTCCAGGGCGTCGCCGAGGCGGCGCATCGTGAGGCGGCCGAGCCCCTGGCCGTCGATGAGATGGAGCGCGGACTCGATGATGCGCTCACGGGTGAGCGGCGGTCGCTGCGACATGATCATACCTTACTATGTAAAGGCGGCGGCCGGGAAGTGTCTCCACCGCGTGTCACCCCTCGCCACCCTCTACCCTTGGCTCGGACAGCAACCAAGGAAGGAGCGCCCTCATGAGCCAACGCGACGAGCGAATCGAGAAAACGAGCCTGAGGAACACTCCTCCGACGAAGGAGGGCTCGTGAGAGAGCGGAGCGAGCGAACCAGGAACACGCGCCTGAGGAACACTCCTCCGACGAAGGAGGGCTCATGAGCCTCGGGCGCAAGATGGGCGCGGAGGTCGCCGAGCGCTACGCCGCAGACAAGGAGCTCGCCGCCGGCCTGCGCGACAGGCTCGCCGACGCGCAGGAGGCCGAGAGCCGTCTCCGCTCCGCCCAGGCCGAGCACCGGCCGTACGACGAGGTGCGCCGGCTCGCCATCGCCTACGACCGCGCACTGTTCGACGCGCTGGCCGCCGCGAACGCCGCCGAGCGCGTCGCGATGGGGCCCAAGACCTATGAGTTCGGCGACGCCGCGCAGCGTCGCGGCGCGCAGATCGCCGCGCGCCGTGCGCGGGCCAAGCCGTCGGTGCGGCCGTACACCGACGAGGCCGACCGGTTGCGGTCGCTGCGCGAGGCGCACAAGCTGAGCTTCCGCACCAGCCCGTCGATCGCGAGCTGAGCCCGGCCGTCTCGTAGATCGTTCGCTTGCATCCGGTCATCAGCACGGTGACCTGACGGCGGGCCGCGGTTCCGCTGGGCACACTTGGCGCAGACGTTGATCGTCTCGTGCGCTCGTGCCCGTGGAGCCGCGACCGGCCGCGGCCATCGAACGCTTTCGCGTGGGGGGTGGCGCGACCAGCGTGAACACGGCGCACCGAAGTGGCACGGGCCGTCCAACTCTGAGAATCTACCGACTCAGAGAATCGTCGTGGGCCACAGCGCCCGGTCCGCTCGCGGCGAAGCGAGTCAGTGGGAAGTGCTCTGTCCGGGGGGATCACGTGGAGCGCACGCCGCCAGATCGGCGCGACCTTCTGCGCGCGTGCAGAGAGGGCGTCGTCGCGATCTGTGAGCTGGCCGCGCACTTCTCCGACTGGTCCGTGCCCACGCCGTGCCGCGAGTGGGAGGCCATCGACCTGGCCGGCCATCTTCGCTGTGTGGCGGAGAACTTCCACGAGTACCTCAACGACGCTCCGTCCAGCCGGCTGTCCCGGCTGTTCGCCCAGGACGCTCCCGCGGCCCTTCTCGTACGCCAGCTGTCCCGGCAGAACGCCGCGGAGCTGGCCGTGCTGCCCCCCGCCACGGGCCGCGAGCACATCGTCGCGTTCGCCATCTCGGCCGAGGCGTACGCCGACCGGCTGCCGGACGTGTGGGACGAGCCGTACCTCGCCTACCGCGGCACCAAGCTGACGGCGGGCGACTACGCCGGGGCGGTGTGCGTCGAGTGGCACCTGCACGCCTGGGACCTCGCCCGCGCCCTCGACAAGGATCACCGCCCCAGCCGGCCCGACGTCATCGAGGCCGCCTGGCGTACGGGCGTGCCCCACCTGCCCGCACCGGCCGGGGGAGACCGCTGGGAGGCCGTCCTGCGCGCCTCCGGCCGGGCTCCCGACTGGCAGCCCGCCTGACACCTCCTGTCAGCGCGGCGTAGGCGCGCCTCCTCGATCGATCAGCTCCCTGTCAGCGCGCCCGGCGAGGCTCCCGGTGATCGAGACGACAGGGAGAGTGTCATGCGGAGGGTTCTCATATCCGGCGCGAGCATCGCCGGGCCGGCGCTGGCCTACTGGTTGCGGCGGTACGGGTTCGAGGTCACGGTCGTGGAGCGGGCGCGCGGCCTGCGGCCCGGTGGCCAGGCGATCGACGTGCGGGGGCCGGCGATCGAGGTTGTTCGGCGCATGGGCGTGCTGGAGGAGGTGCGCCGCCGGAGCACGGATCTGCGCGGCATGTCGGTGGTCGGGGAGAACGGCGAGGAGCTGTCCACGACGACCGACCGCACCGCGAGCGGCGGTGACGTCGGCGGCCCCGACGTGGAGATCCTGCGCGACGACCTGGCGGCGATCCTCGCCGGCGCGGGCGAGGCCGAGTACGTCTTCGGCGACGCGATCGCCTCACTCGAACAGGACGCCGGCGAGGTACGGGTCGTCTTCGACAGCGGCGCGCGGCGCACCTTCGACCTGGTCGTCGGCGCGGACGGGGTGCACTCCTCGACGAGGCGGATGGTGTTCGGGCCGGAGGAGGACCACCTGCGGCACCTCGGCAGCTACCTCGCCGTCTGGACGGTGCCGAACTTCCTCGGCCTGGACCGCTGGGAGGTGGTGTACCCGATGAGCGGCGATCTCTGGGGCGCGATGGTGATGAGCGTGCGCGGCAACCGGGAGGCGAGGGTCTACGTCGGCTTCGACGCGGACGCGCCGCCCGCCGCGTTCCTGCCCCCGGAGGTGAGCGAGCAGAAACGCCTGGTGGCGACGCGGTTCGCCCACGCCGGCTGGGAGCTGCCCCGGCTGCTGAAGCACCTGGAGGACGCCCCGGACTTCCACTTCGACGCCCTGGCGCAGATCCACCTGGACGCGTGGTCGCGCGGCCGGGTCGCCCTGGTCGGCGACGCGGGGTACTGCGGGTCGCCCGCCTCGGGCCAGGGCACGAGCACGGCGCTCGTCGGCGCGTACGTCCTCGCGGGCGAACTCGCGCGGGCCGGCGGCGACCACGCGGCGGCGTTCGCGGCGTACGAGCGTGAACTGCGCGGCTACGTGACCGGCAACCAGGCCCTCGCGCTGGTGAACCAGGCGCGCCGCCGCGGGCAGGACGAGACAGGCGAGGCCGCGCTTCCGCAGAGCCCGCGCGAGGTCGTCGACGCGTACCCGCTGAAGGACTACTGACCGGCGCCAACGACACCGCGCGCCATGGGGGCGCTGTGGTCGCGTCCTGCCGGGCTACATCCTGGTCCGCATGCTCGACACCTTCGCGTCCGGACCGGCCCAGGGGGCACGCCACGCTCGCGGTTTCCGTGAGTCTCGCACTCGCCGGCGCGATCGTCACTACGCTCATCGGTAGGAGTATGCGCGTCAAGTGAGGGTGTGGTACAAGAACCGTCGGTTGTTTCTTGTAACGCCCCCGCACCGACGCACCGGGAGGTGAGGCGTCAGACTGTCGGGCACCCCTCGGTGGAAGGCTGACCGTGTTCTTCTGGTTCCTCAAGCACATTCTGCTCGGCCCCTGGCTGCGTCTGTTGTTCCGGCCCAAGGTCGTCGGCACGATGCCCAAGCGGGGGCCGGCCATCATCGCCTCGAACCACCTGTCGTTCTGCGACTCGCTGTTCCTGCCGCTCATGGCGCCCGGGCAGCTGGTCTTCATCGGCAAGGACGACTACTTCGTCCGCAGGGGGATCAAGGGCCGGCTCATGGCCGCCTTCTTCCGCGGCGTCGGCACGATCCCGGTGGACCGCAGCGGGGGCAGCGCGTCCGCCGACGCGCTCAGCACCGCGCTGCGCGTCCTGCAGGAGGGCCGGCTGTTCGGCATCTACCCCGAGGGCACGCGTTCGCCGGACGGCCGGCTGTACCGCGGCAAGACCGGCGTCGCACGCCTGGCGGTGGAGTCCGGCGCACCGGTGTACCCGTGCGCGCTCATCGGCACCGACGAGATCCAGCCCACCGGCTACCGCATGCCCCGCAAGATCATGCAGCCGGTGATCAAGCTCGGCGAGCCGCTGCGGTACGGCAAGGACGCCGACCTGCGCAAGGCGACCGACGAGATCATCGCGGCGATCCAGGCGCTGTCCGGCCAGGAGTACGTCGACGTGTACGCCGCGCAGGTCAAGAGCCGGAGCGAATAGGCGCCGCGCCATGACCTGTGCGCCGTCGTCGTCCCCTACGGCGGGCTCTGGGAAGGGCTGACGAAGCCGGACTCGTAGGCCGCGATCACCGCCTGCGTACGGTCGCGGGCCTGGAGCTTGGCCAGCACGTTGCCGACGTGCGTCTTGACCGTCTCCACGCTCACCACCAGCTCGCCCGCGATCTCGGCGTTGGACAGCCCGCGGGCCATGAGCGTGAGGACCTCGCCCTCGCGGTCGGTGAGGCGCGCCGCGCGCACCCGGTCGGCGTCGCGCCCGCTCGCGTGCCGGGCGGCCAGCCCGCGGATCGCGGCGGGGAACAGCAGCGAGTCGCTCAGCGCCACGGTGCGCAGCGCCTGGATGATCTCCTCGGTCCGGGCGCGCTTGAGCAGGAAGCCGCTCGCGCCCGCCCGCAGCGCCTCGTAGACGTAGTCGTCGTTCTCGAACGTCGTGATGACCAGGATGCGGGGCGGCTCCGGCACGGTGGACAGGATGGTCCGCGTCGCCTGGATGCCGTCGACCCTGGGCATCCGGACGTCCATCATCACCACGTCGGGCCGCAGGGAGCGGACCAGCGGCAGGACCTCCGCGCCGTCGGCGGCCTCGCCCACGACGGTGAACCCGGGCTCCGCGTCGATGACGGCCCGCAGGCCGGTGCGGATCAGCACCTCATCGTCCACGATCAGAACGTCCGTCACCGGCCCCTCGCACTCTCCGTCTCGGCGCCGTCGCCGGCCGCCTGCCGATCTTCCACCGTCTCACCGGACCACGGCACGACCGGGAGCGTGACGGTGACCCGCCAGCGCCCGTCGTCCGCGCCGGCGTTCATCCGGCCGCCGAGGATCGTGACCCGTTCCCGGATGCCCCGCAGGCCGTGCCCGCCGCCCGTACGCGGCGGGGCGGTCGCGTGGATCGGGTTGGTCATCTCCAGCGCGAGCCGTGAGTCGCGGACCGCCAGGCGCACCGTCACCGGCACCTTGCCGGCGTGCCGCAGGGCGTTGGTGAGGCCCTCCTGCACGATCCGGTAGGCCTCACGGGACACCACCGGCGGGAGCTCCTCGATGCGGGCGAGATCCGCGTCCACCTCGACGCCCGCCGACCGGGTCTGCGCGAACAGCGCGGGGAGGTCCGCGAGGGTCCGCTGGGGCGTCTTGGCGCTCGCGTCCTCGCGCAGCAGCCCGAGGACGTGGTCGAGGTCCTCCAGGGCGGTGCGCCCGGTCTCCTCGATCGCGCTGAGGGCGCGCCGGGCGAACTCCGGATCGCTGTCGAGCACGCGTGCCGCCGCGGCCGCCTGCAGCGTCGTGACGGTGAGCGCGTGGCCGACCGAGTCGTGCAGCTCCCGCGCCAGCCGGTTGCGTTCCATCAGCGACTCGGCGCGCCGCTCCAGGTGGGCCAGCCGGTCGGCGGCGGACGGGCCGAGCAGCAGCGGAGCGAGCCGTGCGAACAGGGCGCCGACCCCGGCGCCGAGGTAGCCGATCGCGGGCAGCGTCAGCAGCGCGGCCGGCACCGACCAGGCCGGGGCGAACACCCACGTGTGGCCGAGGAACCGGCGCGTGGCCTCGTGGTCGAGGAACGGCGTCTCCAGCAGGAACAGCATCATCGGCAGACCGGCCACCACGGCGAACCCCGTGGTGCCGCCGACGCCGATGTGCAGCAGCCACCAGACGGCGGTGCGGCGGCGCGAGCGCCAGGACCGCAGGCCCTCCGGCGTCTCCTCGGGCAGTGACACGCCCAGCAGCGTCTCGGCGGCGGTCCGGCACAGGACCCGTACGGCGGGGATGAAGGCGACGGAGCCGGAGATGACGATGAAGGCGGCGAGCATGACCACCGTGTCGATGAAGCCGCGCGCCGGCTGGTCGCTCACGTGCCGCATGATCTGGACGAGCCCGGCGTAGATCAGCAGGTACGGCACGAGGAGCGCCGTACCGCCGAGGAGGAAGGTCCAGCGCCGGTAGGTGGTGACGCTCACGAGGGGGCGGACCACGGATCTCATGCCGTCGATCCTGGCAGAACGCGCCGTCCGCCACCTCCCCCGTACGAGCGAGGCCGGACCCTTCGCGCGCCGGTGTGGCGGAATAACGACGGGGTGGTATACGCTGACGATGTCGCCGAGGATTCCGGCTCGTTTCGGATAGGCGCTTTCCCAGCCGATTCGGCTGCGTCCTTCTCGCCCTCTTCCTGTTCCGGGCGACCGAACCTCCTCCGCGAGATCGATGTTCTCTCTCGTGGATTTCCCGGTGCACGTGGCGTGCACCGTGCTCCCGGGCCGCGTGTTTTTTCCGTGTGCCCTTTCTCCGATCATCCCGTGGAAAGGATCCCCTGATGACCACCCTGACCGAACCCGTCGCCGAGCCCGCCGCCGCGTCCGGCGCGGCGGACGCCAAGCCTCCCGAGGAGAACCCGCCCGTCCCGGTGTCGGGCATCCTCGACGTGAGGGACAAGAACGCCTTCGTCCGGGCCGCCGGCTACCTGCCGGGCCCCGGCGACACCTACCTGTCCGCCGCCCAGGTCGCGCGGTACGGATTGCGTCCCGGCGACCACGTCGAAGGCGCGGCGCGCTCTCCCCGGCCCGGTAACCGGCGGGAGAAGTTCCGCGGCCTCGTCCGCCTGGACACCGTCAACGGCCTCCCCGCGAACAATCCCGAAAACACCGGCAAAAGGCCTGAATTCGCCGACCTGACGCCGCTGTACCCGCAGGAACGCCTGCGCCTGGAAACAGGCCGGGACGGCCTGATCGGGCGCGTCACCGACCTGATCGCCCCGATCGGGAAAGGTCAGCGCGGGCTCATCGTCGCACCGCCGAAAGCGGGCAAGACCATGGTGCTCAAGGCCCTCGCGAAGGCGGTGCGCGCCGCCGACCCCGCCTGCCACCTGATGGTCGTCCTGGTCGACGAACGGCCCGAGGAGGTCACCGACATGCGGCGGTCGGTGGACGCCGAGGTGGTGCACTCCACCTTCGACCGGCCGGCGAGCGACCACGTCGTCGTGGCCGAACTGGCGATCGAGCGGGCCAAGCGGCTCGTCGAACTCGGCCGTGACGTGGTCGTCATCCTCGACTCGATCACCCGTCTCGGCCGGGCGTACAACCTCGGGGCGCCCTCGAACAGCCGCATTCTCGCCGGCGGCGTCGCCACCACCGCGATCCACCCGCCGCGCCGGTTCCTCGGCGCGGCCCGCAACATCGAGGACGGCGGCTCGCTGACCATCCTGGCGTCGGTGCTCGTGGAGACCGGCTCGCGCATGGACGAGGTCTTCTTCGAGGAGTTCAAGGGCACCGGCAACATGGAGCTGCGGCTCCGCCGTGACCTCGCCGACCGGCGGATCTTCCCGGCCGTGGACCTCGCCGCCTCCAGCACGCGCCGCGACGACCTGCTGATGTCGCCGGCGGAGCTGGAGACGGTGAACCGCCTGCGGCAGATCCTGGCCGCCCTCGGGCCTCAGGAGGCCCTCGAACTCCTCCTCGGCAAACTCCGCGACACCTCTTCCAACGCCGAGTTCCTCACCCAGATCCTGCGCGAGTCCGCCCGCTGACCCCTGCGCGGCGCGCGATCACAGCCACGCGTCACCCGGTCCGGTCGGCATGAACGAGCAGTACGGAAGCTGCCAGGCCATTTCCCCGAGCGGCGCCACATGCCCCAGATGACCGTTCACGTAATAGACGTCATCATCGGCGATGCTCACGACATTGGCGAACGGGGGAACGCTCGGATTGTGCTGCGCGAGATAGAGGAATCCCCGGGCGCCGGGTATGGAGCGCAGGTAGGCCGCGATCTCGAATGCCCCGCCGGGCATCTTGTCATCGAACGGAGCCCTCAGCCGCAAGCTCGCCATCCCGAGGAATTCATCGAAGGTCGCCTCGCGCTTCATGGGCGCGGCGACCGAGACCTTGCCGGCGAGGAAGTCATCGACCGCCAGCGCGGACGCGGAGGAGTTCGGCGGAAATCCCCTGGCACGCAGAGGATTCGCGTGCTCGGCGACCTCGCGCATCGTGCCGGCCGTGAAGTATCGCCAGTCCGTCCATTTCATCGACCGTGAGATCTCCCCGATCTTCTTGGCGCCCGCGCGCATCAGGTCTCCCTCCTCGCGGCCGGGCTGCTCGAAGAGATACGCGTACGGCTCGGTGCCCCGAGGCCGGAGCGTGGTGAGCGGCCGGGTGATATCCGCGTATGTGTGGGAGATCCCCTCCGTGGTCGTGCGGAAGAACCTCCCGGATGCGCGGAAGACGGTGTTCGCGAGGCTTCTGCCCGGCGAGCTGGCAACCATGCGAATCTCCAGCGGGGGCGTGCGAGCGATCGGCCCGGGTCCTGGGCGTTCCATCGCGCCGACCGCACAACGTCGCGGCACCCGTCGGGCGTCGCGGGGGAGCGGCCCCGGCCCAACGGCGGAGGCCGACCCATGATCAGCATCATACAGACATAGGTGTATTTATGAGCGGCGCGCGCTCCCGGGGCTATCCGGAGGAGCCTCCGAATCTGCTAGCCTGGACCGAATCGGAGCCCCCTCCACTTCTTCGGTCCGCCCTTTCATGACGGGAGCACCTGTGACACCGACCAGCACCCCCACCGTCCCTCTCGCCGGACGCGACGTCGCCCGGGTCGGCTACGGCGCGATGCAGCTCACCCACGGTGGCCACGTGGCGCCGGAGACCGCCGTGGCACTGCTGCGGCAGGCCGCCGGCGCCGGCGTGAACCACATCGACACCGCCTGGTTCTACGGCGCCGGAGCCTGCAACGCGCTCATCCGCGAGGCGCTCGCGCCCTATCCGGAGAACCTGCTCGTGGCGACGAAGCTCGGCGCCGACAACACCGCCGACGGCGGGCTGGTCCCGGCGCAGCGCCCCGAGGAGCTGCGCCGGCAGGTCGAGGCGAACCTCACTTCACTCGGCGTCGAACGCCTCGACATGGTCTACCTGCGCCGGCTCGACTTCGCGCCGGGGATCATCGCCGAGGGCGAACAGAAGGTCGACCTCGACGACCAGCTCGCCGAACTCTCCGCGCTGCGCGAGGCGGGCAAGATCCGCTCGATCGCGCTCAGCAACGTCGACGCCGGCCAGCTGCGGCAGGCGCTGCCGGTCGGGATCGAAGCCGTACAGAACGTGTACAACCTGCTGAACCGTGGAACAGAGCCGGTGCTCGAAGTCTGCCGTGAGCACGGTGTCGCGTGGATCCCCTACTTCCCGCTGGGCTCGGCGTTCTCCGGGCAGCGCAAGGTGACCGAGGACGCCACGGTCCTCGCCGTCGCCCGCGAACTCGGCACCACCCCCTCGCAGGTCGGCCTGGCCTGGCTCCTGGCGCACTACGCGCGGACACTGCTGATCCCGGGCACCGCCAGCGGCGACCACCTCACGGAGAACCTGGCGGCCGCCGACGTCGAACTCGGACCGGATGCGATGGCGCGCCTCGACGCGCAGGCCGGCTGACGCCGGCCTGCGCGAGCCGTCCAGGGCCCCGCCGTCCTCCTGCGCGGCGGCTCTGAGACGGGCCCTAATCGACGGTGACGCTCTTGGCGAGGTTCCGGGGCTTGTCGACGTCGTGGCCGAGTGCCACCGCGGCGTGGTAGGCGAGCAGCTGCAGGGGGATCGGCAGCAGGATCGCGTCGAGCTCCGGTTCGTTCTTGGGCACGACGACGGCGTCCTCGCCCGCCTCGGTGTGGCCGATCGTGATGACCCGGCCGTGCCGGGCGCGGATCTCCCCGAGCGTCGAGCGGTTCTTGTCCAGCAACTCGTCGTCCGGCACGATCGCGACGGCCGGCAGGTCGGGACTGATGAGGGCCAGGGGGCCGTGCTTGAGCTCGCTCGCCGGATACGCCTCCGCGTGGATGTAGGAGACCTCCTTGAGCTTCTGCGCCCCCTCCCGCGCGACCGGCCAGCCGCGCACCCGGCCGACGAACAGCATGCTGCGGTACTTCGCCAGATCCGCGGCGAGCGCGGCGATCCGGTCCTCCTGGCGCAGGATCTCCTCGATCTGGCCCGGCAGCGCCCGCAGGCCCTCGGCGATCCGCCGCCCGTCGGCGGGGGACAGGTCGTGGATGCGGCCCAGATGCAGGGCGAGCAGCGCGAACACCACGGCGGTCGAGGTGTAGGCCTTGGTGGAGGCCACCGCGATCTCCGGCCCGGCGTGCAGGTAGACCCCGCCGTCGCACTCGCGGGCGATCGCGCTGCCGACCGCGTTGACCACCCCGAGCACCCGGCCGCCCTTGCGCCGCAGCTCCTGGACGGCCGCGAGGGTGTCGTAGGTCTCGCCGGACTGGCTCACCGCGATGTAGAGCGTGTCCGCCTCGACGACCGGGTTGCGGTAGCGGAACTCCGAGGCGGGCTCGGCGTCGGCCGGGATGCGGGCCAGCTCCTCGATGAGCTGCGCGCCCACCTGACCGGCGTAGTACGCCGAGCCGCAGCCGAGGATCTTCACCCGGCGGATCGCCCGCGCCTCGCGCGGGTCCAGGTCGAGCCCGCCCAGGTGCGCGGTGTGGAAGCGCCCGTCGAGCCGCCCGCGCAGCGCGCGCTCGACCGCGGCGGGCTGCTCGTGGATCTCCTTGCGCATGAAGTGCGTGTAGCCCTCGGCGTCGTACGCGGCGTCCTCGGTCTCGATGACCGACGGCTCCTTGCGGGTGGCGCGGGCGTCGAGCGTGGACGTACGGAACCCGTCGGGCCGGATCGTGGCGAGCTCGCCGTCGTCCAGGTGCACCACCTGGCGCGTGTAGCGGACCAGCGCGGCGACGTCGGAGGCCGCGTACATCTCCTTCTCGCCGATGCCGAGGACGACCGGGCTGCCGTTGCGGGCGACGACGAGCACGCCGGGGTGGCGTGTGTCCACGACGGCGATGCCGTACGTGCCGACGATCTGCGACAGCGCCTCGCGTACGGCGTCCTCCAGCTCGGCGGCGTCCGAGCGTGCGATCAGGTGCGGCAGGACCTCGGTGTCGGTGTCGGAGGTCAGGACGACGCCGTCGGCCTCCAGCTTGGCGCGCAGCTCGTCGGCGTTCTCGATGATGCCGTTGTGCACGACGGCCACGCTGCCGGCGACGTGCGGGTGGGCGTTGTCGTCGCTCGGCTCACCGTGCGTCGCCCACCGGGTGTGGCCGATGCCCGTACCGCCCTTGAACCGGGCGGGCAGGTTCGCCGCCAGGGCGGCGACCCGGCCCTCGGCCTTGCGCACCCGCAGGTCGCCCGAGCGGCCGACGACCGCCAGCCCGGCCGAGTCGTACCCGCGGTACTCCAGGCGCGCCAGCCCCTCGGTCAGGATGGGGACGGCGTCCCCGGGCCCGGTGTAGGCGACGATTCCGCACATGAGGCCTTCCTCTCAGCCGTAGACGATCCGCCGAAGCTGGCGCAGCGACAGCTCCGGCGGAGCCACCCGGCGCTGCGGCAGTTCGGCCGCGACGCGTTCGAAGATCTGGTCGTTGGTCAGCCCGCCCGCCTTCAGCTCGGCGTGCCGCCGGCGGACGAAGTCCTCGGCCGGCTCGGCGAAGTAGGCCAGTACGTCGGCCACCACCCGTGCGGCCTCGCCCGTGCTCAGCGAGGTCGTACGGGTGAGGTGGACGAGAAGGTCGTCGTAGGCGCGGCCGGGCATGTGCCAGGATCTAACCCGATGCGGTGGAGAAACGCCAAGAATCCTGCCCGATATCGGGCAGGAAACAGGTCTTAGGTCCTCGCGGGCGGAGTCAGGCGGTCGCGTCGCCGTCGACGGTGAGCTCGTGTCCGACGACGAACGCGGCCTCGGGCGAGGCCGGCCACAGGACGACGGCGGCCATCTCCTCGGCCATCTCCTCGGCCGCGCCGATCCGCCCCCGCCGGGACGCGGGCCGCGACGCGCGCCGTGCGGTCCGCCTCGCTCTCACCGGGCCGCATCGACATCGCGGTGGCGACCGGGCCGGGGCTGACCACGTTGATCCGTACGCCGTCGGCGACGGCCTCGCGGGCCGCGGCCCTGGACGGCACGACGACCCCGGCCTTGGCCGCACCGTACGCGCCGAGCCCCGGCACGGCGGTGACGCCGATCGACGCGGTGTTCACGATCGCGCCGCCGCCGTGCGTGCGCATGTGCGCGATCTCGTGCCGCAGCGCCAGCCACACGCCGGTCAGGTTGGTGCCGACCACGGCCGCCCAGTCGTCCTCGGTGATCCCGGGTGACCGGGCCGCCCGCCGGCTCGACCGCGCTGTTGACCACCAGGCGGCCGCGCCGGCGCTCGTCGGTGAGGGACTCCTCGGCGTAGGCGTTCACCAGCGCTCGTACGGCCGGCAGCGCCGGGCCCGGCTGCGACAGCGGCTCGACCACGTTCGGCTCGCGGGTCTGGACGTACCGTTCATCGAGACCGATCGGTCAATTAAGTGCCATCGGCGGCCGCAGCGCCGGCGACCACCGCTTCCTCTTGCGCGCCGGGCGCGGCGCCCCGGTAGGCGCGGACGTCGGCGAGCAGCAGCATCGCCAGGTTCGCCCCGGCGACCAGGACCGCCAGGCTCAGCAGCGGCGCGGCCGTCCCGGTCACCGCGGCGACCGGGGCCGCCACCGCCATCCCGAGCGGCCGGCTGGCAAAGGAGATCAGCGCGTCGAAGGAGCCGACCCGGCCCAGCGCGTCCTGCGGGATCCGGTGCTGCAGGGTCGTCTCCCACAGCGGGCTGAGCACGCCGAGGCCGAACATGGCCGCGAAATAGGCCGGCGCGACGACGGCCAGCAGCGCATGGGACGGGGCGAGCGCGGCGATCCCGAGCGCGGCCAGCGGCAGCCCGTACGCCGCGCCGCCGAACGCCACGGCCACCAGCGGACGGCGGATCCGCAGCCGTCCCGCGCCGAACACCCCGATCAGCATGCCCGCGGTGCCGGCCTGGGCGATGACCACCCAGGCGGTGTCCCCGCCCAGGTGCCGGACCGCGATGACCGGGGCGAGCGTCAGCAGGAAGCCCGCCGCCAGGTGCCAGACGCCGTGCCCGGCCAGGGTGGTCAGGAACCACCCGTGCCGGCGGGTCTCCCGCCAGCCCTCGCGCAGTTCCGCGGTGAACCGTTCCCGCCCGGCGTACGGCGCGGCGTGGCGCGGAGCGAGCCCGCCGAGCGTCGCCGCCGAGACCGCGAAGAGCCCGGCGGTGAGCAGCGACGACCAGCCGGGCCCGGCGGCCAGCACCAGCCCGCCGGCGGCGGCCGGGGCGGCCATCTGGGCCAGTCCCTCGGCGACGCCGAGCCGGGCGTTCGCCCGGAGCCGGTCCGCGCCGTCGATGACGCCCGCGACCAGCCGCCGCACCGCCGGGGTGCCGAACGCCACCCCGGCGCCGGTGACGGCCGAGAGGGCGGCCAGTTCAGGGATCCGGGCCGGGCCGCGCAGTAGTTCCACGCCGATCGCCGCCTGCGCGGCACCGCGGAGCAGGTCGGCGCCGAACACCACCCGCTGGGCCGGGAACCGGTCGGCGACCACCCCGGCGACCGGCAACAGCACCAGCATCGGGACCAGCTCACACGCCAGCACGACGCCGAGCGCGGCGGCCGAGCCGGTCGCCCGTACCACGGCGAGCGTGAGGGTCGTGGGGATGAGCGCGGTGGCCAGGGCGGCGTTGGTCCGGCCGAAGATCAGTCGACGCATGGCCCGGACATTAGTTCGCTGGCGTATGTTTCGTCAACGAAACATACGCTGGCGTAGCATACTGAGCGTATGGAGGACTCTGTCGATCAGCACCTGGCCCGCTGGCGCGGCAAGGCGCCCTACGACGAGCGCACCGAGGCGATCGTCACCCGGATGCAGTTCCTGGTGAAGCACGTCCACCAGGCCAAGGACCGGGCGCTGGCCGAAATCGGGCTGCAGGAGTTCGCGTTCGAGACCCTGCACCGGCTGGTCTCTCACGGGGGTTCGATGACGCCCTCGGGGCTCGCGCAGGAGCTGCTGCTGTCCCCGGCCGGGACGACCGGGCGGCTGGACACGCTGGAGCAGGCCGGGCTGGTACGGCGGATCCGCGGCACCGGCGACCGGCGCCGGGTGGAGGTGGAGCTCACCGAGGCCGGCCACGCGAAGTGGCTGGCCGCGATGAAGGTGCGCGCGATGGTGGAAAGCGACATGATCGCCGCGCTGGAACCTGCCGCGCAGGAGACACTGGACGGGCTGCTCCGGCGCATGCTCGTGAAGGTGGAGACCACTCGGAACGCCCCCACCTCGCCCCACTGACGCGCCGCTCGGGACTCACTCCCCGGATCCCGTCGCGCGGGCCGGGGCCGGTGCGTGGCGGGCGGTGACCGGGACGGCGAACGACCTTCGATCCCCGGCCCAGCCGTCCGCCCGCAGCAGTTCGTCGAGTTCTCGCAGGTCCGCCGGGCCGAGGTGGATATCGGCGGAGTGGGCGTTGTCGGCGAGCCGGTCCGGCGACCGGGTGCCGGGGATCGGGACGACGTCGGACCCCTGGGCGAGCAGCCACGCCAGCGCGAGCCGCCCCGGGGAGATCTCGCGCTGCTCGGCGAACCGCCGCAGGGCGGCGACCTGCCGCCGGTTCGCCGCCAGGTTGCCGCCCTGGAAGCGGGGATCGGCCCTGCGGAAGTCGCTGAGCCGGATGTCGGCCTCGGTGAGGGAGCCCGTGAGCAGCCCGCGGCCGAGCGGGCTGTAGGGCACCACGCCGATGCCGTGCCGGCGGGCGGCCGGTACGACGTCGGCCTCGGGCCGGCGCCACAGCAGTGACCATTCGAGCTGCACCGCGGCGATCGGATGCACCGCGGCGGCCTGCTCGAGCTGGTCGGCCGTCACCTCGGACAGGCCGAGGTGACGGACCTTGCCCGCCTGAACGAGCTCGGCCATCGCGGCGACGGTCTCGCCGATCGGCACCCGGGGGTCGGCGCGGTGCAGGTAGTACAGGTCGATGACGTCCGTGCCCAGCCGGGCCAGCGACGCCTCGCAGTCGGCGCGCACACGCTCGGGCCGGGCGTCGACGCGTACGCCGTCCGGGCCGCGGACGATGCCGAACTTGGTGGCCAGCAGGGCCTCGTCACGCCGGCCGGCGATCGCGCGGGCGATGAGGCGCTCGTTGTGGCCCTGGCCATAGCTCATCGCCGTGTCCAGCATCCGCACGCCGAGGTCCAGCGCCGTCCGGATGACCCGGACGGATCGCTCGTCGTCGGCCGGGCCGTAGCCCTGGGACAGGCCCATGCAGCCCAGGCCGAGCGCCGAGGTCGTCAGTGTTCCGAGGTGTCGTTGCTCCATGGGTCCCACCCTGCGGCCCGCGACCCGATAAGTCCAAGACAGGTATGATCTTGCATTTATCGCGGATTACTATGAATCCATGGAGCTGCGGCAACTGACGTACTTCGAGGCCGTCGCCCGCCTCGGCGGGTTCAGCCGGGCGGCCGAACAGCTGCGCATCGCCCAGCCCGCCGTTTCCGCGCAGATCCGCAACCTCGAGCGCGAGCTCGGCACCACGCTGTTCGAGCGCACCACCCGCCGCGTCACCCTGACGCACGCCGGTGAGCTTCTGCTCGTCCGCGCCCGCGCGGTTCTCGCCGAGGTGCAGGGCGCGCGCGCCGACCTCGACCAGCTCGCCGGTGTGCTGCGCGGACGGCTCAGCATCGGTGCCACCCCGGTGCTCGGCTCGCTCGACCTGCCCGCGGAACTGGCCGGTTTCCACCGCCGCTACCCCGAACTCACCATCACCACGCGGACCGGGCTGGTCGCCGACCTCCTGAGCGGGCTCGCCGACGGTGACATCGACGTGGTCCTCGGCCCCGTCCACGACGACCTGCCCGAGCGGTACCGGGCGCAGCGGCTGGTCGGCGAGAGTCTCGTGCTCATCACGCCGCCCGACGGCGCGGGCGCCGGCACGACGACGCTGGCCGCGCACCGTGACCGGCCGTTCGTCTGCCTGCCCGCCGGCAGCGGGCTCCGCTCCATCCTCACGCGCGCCGCCGCCGACGAGGGCTTCACGCCCCGCGTCCCGTTCGAGGCCCCGGACCCGGCCGGCATCCGCGCACTCGTCGCCGCCGGCATGGGGGTCGCCCTGCTGGCCGAATCCGCGGCGACCGCCGACGGGCCGCCCGTCGCGGTGCGCCGCCTCAAGGCCCCGCCGCGGCACCCGCCGATCGGTCTGATCCGCCTCCGGGACCGCGCCCTGACCCCGGCCGTACGAGCCTGGCAGCGGCACCTCACGCGGCAGGGATAGGAAGACCGCCCCGTCCAGGCTCGGCCCCGAGGCGGCGATCTCACAAGCCATCACGAGGACCTCGCGGTCTCGTGTGTATCCGCGGTCCGGCGTCCAGGGAGCCCGCCGGCACCGGCTGTACGCCTCCGGCCGCGAGCGGGCGCCCTGCGCGGTGGCGGCGAGGCGGGGGCTCGGTCTCCCCGCCCCGCCTGAACCGGGTGGGCCGCCGGATCAGGCGGCCTCGGCCTCTTCCACCTCGGCCGGCACGATCTCGGCGCGGTGCGCGCCGACGTGCCGGGCGCGGCGGCGTACGGCGAACGGGACGAGGGCCATGGCCAGGCCGGCGACGGCCACGAAGGTCACGAAGACCAGCCCGGGGCGGTACTCGGCGAGGACGCCGGCGGCCGTACGGGCCGGGGGACCGTCGCCGGAGATGAGGGCCGTGGTGACGGCCAGCACCAGGGCCGCGCCGACCTGGGCGGCCGTCTGCACGAGCCCGGCCGCCAGGCCCTGTTCGTCGTCGTGGATCCCCGCGGTCGCCTGGACGTTGATCGAGGGGAACCCGAGTGCGAAGCCGACGCCGAGCAGGACCGCGGTCGGCAGGATCGCCGTGACGTACACCGGATGCGTGCCGATGGGCAGGAACAGCACGTACCCGGCGGACATCGCCGCCAGCCCGCCGACGATGAAGCGTGCCGTGCCGAACCGGTCGATCATCGTGCCGGCGAACGGTGCGCTGAGCGCGACGAGCAGTCCGGCCGGCAGCAGCGCGAGCGCCATCTTCAGAGGCGCCCAGCCGAGCACGTCCTGCAGGTAGAGGGTGATGATGAACTGGAACGACGTGTAGGAGCCGAACAGCGCGACGATGGCGAGGTTGGCCCGCACGAGCGTGCCCTTGCGCAGGATGCCGAGCCGGACCAGCGGGTGCCGCACCCGGCGCTCGACGTACACGAACGCGATGAGCAGCACGATCACCGCGGCGAACAGGGCGAGCGTCACCGGTGCGGTCCAGCCCCGGGCCGGGGCCGACACCAGGTCGTAGACGAGCACGAGCATCGCGCCCGTGGAGGTCAGCGCGCCGAGGACGTCGTGACCGCCGGAGGAGGCGGGCGTGTCGCGGGGGATCAGCGCGAGCCCGGCGGTGAGCGCGACGATCGCGATCGGCACCGGCATGAGGAACGTCCACCGCCAGCCGATGCCGGTCATCAGGCCGCCGAAGATCAGGCCGGAGGAGTAGCCGCTGGCGCCGAAGACCGTGTAGATCGACAGCGCCTTGTTGCGCATACGCCCCTCGGCGAACGTCGTCGTGATGATCGACAGGCCGGTCGGGGCGGTGAACGCCGCGCTGACGCCCTTGACGAAGCGCGTGGCGATCAGCAGCGGGCCCGAGTCGACGAGCCCGCCGAGCAGGGACGCGACGGCGAACACCGCCAGGGCGATCAGGAAGACCCGCCGCCGGCCGAGGAGGTCGGCGGTGCGTCCGCCCAGCAGGAGCAGCCCGCCGTAGCCCAGGACGTATCCGCTGACGATCCACTGCAGGCTCGACGTGGTCAGGTGCAGTTCGGTGCCGATCGAGGGCAGTGCGACGCCGACCATCGACACGTCGAGGCCGTCGAGGAACAGCACGAGGGAGAGCACGGCGAGCACGCCCCACAGGCGCGCGGGCCAGCGCTGCCGCCGGGGCAGGTCGTTATCGGACAGAAGGGATTCAGGTGTCACGGTCGTGGTCACCGGACCGAAGTTACATGCACATGCATTCAATGTCCACGCATTTAATGTGCTTGCATCGAAGTCGCGAAGGTGGTATGTTCCGCCCATGAGCGATGCCGGTGAAGAGGCGATCGTCCGGCGCTGGCGCGACCTGCTCGCCTGCTACAGCACGGTGTCGTGCGCGCTGGACCGCGCACTGCAGGACGCGCACGGCATCGGCATGAGCGAGTTCGAGGCGCTCGACCGGCTCGTCGACGCGACGTGCGAGCAGCGACGCATGCACGACCTGGCGGGCGACATGTATCTCAGCCAGAGCGCGCTGTCCCGTACGGTCGCCCGGCTGGAGCGGGCCGGACTCGTCGAGCGCACCATGTGCGCCGACGACCGCCGGGCCATCTCCGTAACGCTCACCGAGGCCGGTCGCGAACGCCACGCACAGGCCCGCCGGACCCAGCGCGCCGTCCTCGCCGAGCACCTCGTGCCCGAGCCGGTGCCCGTACGGGCCGGCGCCTGAGCGAGGCTGAAACTTACTATGTAAAGGCCGCGGCCCGGTCCAGTCGTCACAGCAGTTCGGGTGCCCCCTCCAGGACAGCATCGGCGGATTCCCGGGGCCCCGGAACGGCAATCGAAACAACGCCGCGCAGCGCCGCCTCGACCCGGCGGTTACTGGTCATGGTCGCCGTGACGGCGGTCATGGCGAGCAGGAGGCCGGCGGCTGCGTAGAGCGGGGTGCGTACGCCGTAGGTGGTGGCCAGCCGGCCGCCGAGCAGGGCGCCGAACGGAGCGGCGCACATGGCGAGCATGCGGGAGGTGGAGGCGACCCGGCCCATCAGGTGGGCCGGGACGATCGCCTGCCGGAGAGAGGGCGCGAGCACCATCGTGGCGCCCATGCCCGCCCCGCAGACCGCGAGGGCGAGGCCGGCCACGTAGGGATTCGCAGCGGTGGCAAGCCCCAGGATGGCCAGTCCCTCGACCGCGGCCGTGCAGGTCAACGCGGTGCCGGTGCCGAGCTGTCGGCCGAGGAAGGAAGCGATGCCCGCACCGATCAGCCCGCCGGTGGCCTCCGCGGTGAGGAGCAGGCCGAACCCGAAGGTGTCGATGCCCAGACGGTCATGCGTGAAGAGGGCCAGTACCGTCTCCACGGCGAGGAAGGCGATGTTCCCGACCGCCGGGCGCAACGCGAGCCCGAGCGGCAGCCGGTCCCCGAAGACGTACCCGGCCCCGGCGCGCGCCTGCCGCAGCAGCGACTCACGGGCCTGCGGCACGGGCCGGGGTGGGGCGGGCAGCGACCGTACGAGCAGTGCGGAGAGCGCGAACGACACCGCGTCGGCGAGCAGCGGAACCGCCCGCCCGAGCGCGAGCAGCGCACTGCCTGCAGGCGGCCCCGCGAAGCCGGACGAGGCGGTCTGGGTGCCGCGCAGGCGGGAGTTGGCGCGCTCCAGGAGCGCGGGGTCGCGGCCGAGCAGATCCGGCAGATAGGCCGTGGCGGCCGTGTCGAAGAAGTGCCCGCCGAGGCCGAGCAGGAAGGTGACGGCCGCGAGCAGCGCAATGCTCAGTGCGCCGAACGCGGCCGCCACCGCCGGAATCGCCAGCAGCACCGCACGCGCCGCGTCCATGACCCACATCGTGCGCCGACGGTCCCAGCGGTCCACCAACGCACCGCCGAGCACCCCGAACAGCAGCCACGGCAGCGTTCCGGCGGCCGTGACGACGGCGAGCGCCATCGGATCCCGCGTCAAGGTCAACGCCAGCAGCGGCAGCGCGCCATGAGTCACCCCGTCACCGAGAGAGGACACCGTCTGCGCGGTCCACAGCCGTCCGAACCCGGCCGGCAACCTCTTTGCGTCCCAGGTCATTCGGCATCGCCCTCGCCCGAGGTCCGCGCGGCCTGCTCGCGCGACGCCGGCCGGAACAGCGCGAAGGCGAGCGACACGTCCGGCAGCGACGGATCCGACAGCGCCCGGTACTCGTCCGCCAGCGCCTGCAGCCGCGCCCCCAGCTCCGCGAACCGCTCCTCGGTGAGCCGCAGATGCGCCAACCGCACATACCGCTCATCCACCGGTGCCGCCTCCAGATCCGCCACCACGTGCCGCATCAGCACATCCGGCTGTCCCGCCCCCGGATCCGGCAGCACGATCGCCCGCGCGGCCATCGCGTAGTACCGCTCGGTGACCCCACGCACCTTCCGCGTCCGCACCACCTTCACCAGGCCGGCCCGCTCCAGCAGCCGCACGTGATAGCTGGAACTCCCCTTCGCCAGGCCCACCCGCTCGGCGATCTGCGGGCCGGGGCCTCCGGACCCCGGGCCGTGTCGCCACATGCTCCGCATGACCAGGTCAGGGGGGTGGTGAGCGGCTTGTAGCACAGCGGTAACAAGCGGGACCCAGCCTGGAAACGCCCGATCGTAAAGATCGTGGTCAAGTCGTCTCCGGGGAGAGGGTGAGCGGATGGCCGGCCACTGCGTCACGGTCGGGTGCGGGAGGGCGGCTCATCGTCCCGCCGGAGCGTGGCCTCTTCGCGTGGTATCGCGCGAAACTTACTATGTAAAGGCCCCGGCCTGTGACGCCCCACCTGGTTCCCTCGCACTGCTTCGACCACCTCGGCACCGATCGAGGACCCGTCCGACCGATCGCGTGGAGGTGGCCGGGTCGTGAGCGCCGAGCCGCTGGCCGGTTTCACCGTCGGCGTCACGGCCTCCCGTCGCCGTGAGGAGCTGTCCGCCCTGCTGGAGCGCAAGGGCGCGCGGGTGGTGTACGCCCCGGCGATCCACCTGGTGCCGCTCGCGGACGACACCGAGCTGCTCGACGCCACCCGCGCGCTGCTGGCCGGGCCGGTCGACGACATCGTCGTCACGACGGGCGTGGGCTTTCGCGCGTGGCTGGAGGCGGCGGAGGGCTGGGGACTGCGCGACGACCTGGTCAAGCTGCTGAGCGACGCACGCGTATTCGCCCGCGGAACGCGGGCGAGGAGTGCCGTCCGCGCCGCCGGGGTGACCGAGACGTGGTCCCCGGAGCACGGGGAGCCGGAGCACTGGGACGAGGTCCTGCGTCACCTGCTGGAGGAGGACCTCACCGGACGCCGGATCGCGGTGCAGCTGTACGGCGATCCCACACCGCAGCTGACCGGCACGCTCCGCCGAGCGGGCGCGCGGGTCGTGGAGATCCCGGTGTACCGGTGGGCGCGCAGCGACGACCCGACGCCCCTGCGCCGCCTGGTCGGGCAGGCGGTGGCCGGTACGGTCGACGCGATCACGTTCACCAGCGCGCCCGCGGTCGCCGCCACCCTGGCCGTCGCGGCCGACGACAACCTCGAGGGCCTGTTCCTCGGCGCGCTGCGCACCCACGTCCTGGCCGCCTGCGTGGGCCCGGTCACGGCCGCGCCGCTGGAGGAGAGGGGAGTGGTCCCGATCAGCCCCGAGCGCGCCCGGCTGAGCGCGCTCGTCCAGGTGCTGTCCGCGGAGCTGCCGGCCCGGCGCGCGAGCCGCCTGGCCGTCCACGGGCACGCGCTGGAGCTTCGCGGGCACGCGGTCGTGCTCGACGGTCAGCTCAGGCCGATCGCCCCGGCGCCGATGGCGATCCTGCGCGCGCTGGCCCGCCGCCCCGGGCACGTGGTCTCGCGTGCGGAGCTGTGCGGGGTGCTGCCCAGCCGCGCCGTGCCCGGCGGGGCGTACGGCCGGCCGCAGGCCGACGAGCACGCGGTGGAGATGGCGGTGGCGCGGTTGCGGCGGGGCCTCGGCGGAGGCGGACTGGTGGAGACGGTGGTCAAGCGCGGCTACCGGCTCGCCTGCGACCCCGTCTTCACCGACACCGACGCCGACGGCGCCGGGAAGGCTCTCGGAGGCTGAGCGGCGCCGATCAGGTGGTGGAGGATTCCCTCCAGGCCGCGTTCGTCGATTCTTCGTCGCGGCGCCACGACAAGAAAAGGACCCCGCCGGTCGGGCGGGGTCCTTGACGGCGCGGTGGTCAGCTGGCGAAGTCCAGCAGCGGCCGGGCGTTGCTCGGGTGCCGCAGCTTCGACAGCGACTCCTTCTCGAGCTGACGGATCCGCTCGCGGGTCAGGCCCAGGTGCTTGCCGATCTCGTCCAGCGTGCGCGGCGTCCCGTCGTACAGGCCGAAGCGCATCGCCATGATCTTCTCTTCGCGGGCCGACAGCACGCCCAGGGCGCGCCGCAGCTGGTCGGCCATGAGCTGCCGGTCGACCAGTTCGGAGGCCTCCGGGGTGTCGGTGTCCTCGATGAGGTCGCCGATCCGGGTCTCGCCGTCCTCGCCGATCGTGGAGTCCAGGCTGATCGGCTGGCGGCTGGTCCGGAGCAGCTCCTGGACCTGGGCGGGGCTCTTGTCGAGCTCCACCGCCAGCTCCTCCGGAGTGGGCTCGCGGCCGAGGCGCTGGTGCATCTCGCGCTCCACCCGGCTCAGCTTGCTCAGCATCTCCAGGACGTGCACGGGCAGCCGGATCGTCCGGGCCGAGTCGGCGAAGCCACGCTGGATGGCCTGCCGGATCCACCACATGGCGTACGTGGAGAACTTGTAGCCCTTGGTGTAGTCGAACTTCTCGACGGCGCGGATCAGGCCGAGGTTGCCCTCCTGGACGACGTCGAGCAGCGACAGCCCGCGGTCGGCGTACTTCTTGGCGACCGACACCACGAGCCGGAGGTTGGCCTCCAGCATGTGGGCCTTGGCCCGCTGGCCGTCCTCGGCGATGAGCCGCAGCTCCTCGCGGGAGCGCGCGGACAGCTTGGCGGCGTTCTCCAGCTTGTGCTCGGCGTAGAGCCCGGCCTCGATGCGCTTGGCGAGGTCGACCTCCTGGGCGGCGGTCAGCAGCTGACGGCGGCCGATCGCCTTGAGGTAGGTGTGCACCGAGTCGCCCATGACCGAGGACTGGTCGTCCAGGTCCGTGGGAGCGTCCACCTCGAAGTCGTCCGACTCGGCGGTGGCGACGGGCGCCTCGGTGGCGGCCGTCGTCTCGACGGGGGCGTCGGCGGCGACGATCTCCTCGGCCGGGCCGTGCTCCTCGACGGACTCGGTGACCTCGGCGTTCTTGGTCTTGGCCGGGCGGGTACGGGTCGTCTTGGTCCGGGTGGACTTCGCCTTCGGCTTCGCCGTGGAGCGGGCGGGCTTGGCCGGCGGGGCCTTCTTGACAGTGCCCGTACCCTTTTTCTTGGTGGACGAAGGCTTCGGCTCACCGGCGGGCTTGTCCTGGCTGGCCAGCCGTACACCGGCGTCGGTCAGTTCACGGATGATGGAACGACCCTGCGCGGGGGTGATACCGGCTTCCTGAAAGGCGTTCCGCACCTCGTCAAGCGAGAGGTGCCCCTGGGAACGGCCACGGTCGAGAAGTTCCTCGAGAGGCGTCGTGGTCGGCGCTGCGGGCGCGGCGGTAGCAGCGTTTCGCGGCATGAGGACACCTCCCTCCCTTCGTACGTATCTTGGCGGCATGGGACGTGCGTCTCTGGCATATGCGCGCACTATCCGAAACGCGCAGTTGTGTCTGGGTTGTTCCCGCACGGCGGAAACTTTCACCTGGCCGGAGTGGGCTCCACCGTAAAGCCTGACGCTCGCAGGCGTCGTCTCCGCGGCCGTTCGGGCCGGTGGGACCACCGTACGCCGACGCGGCGGCGGACTCCAGCCGCACTGGTCACGCCGCTCCGGCGGTCGCTCCGTGTGACAAGTAACACTTTCGGCCGCCCGGCCCGGCGGCCCCGGATGTCACTTTGGTCTCGATCGCCTCCTGTCGCCCCCTCAGCCGCGCGCCTGGATCGTCGTGGTCCGCAGCGTGCAGGTGGCGACCTTCAGGCGGGTCGAGCAGGTCCAGTGGTCGATGACGGCCAGGCCGGCGCTGCCCTCCGCCGGGGTGGTGGGGTCGTAGTACTCGGTGAACACCCGCAGCGCCGTCACGCACGTCGTGCGCCCCTTCACGACGACGACCCGGGCGGGGTACCCGCCGAGCGCGGAGACCCTTCCGCAGACGGTGCCGGCGCGGGCCGGGCGCGGCGGGCCGGTCGGCGTGCGCGACGGTTTGGGGATCACCAGGGGAGGGCCGGAGGGCTGCTGTCGCTTCGCGGAGTGTCCGCCGGCCGAGCACCCGGCGAGCGCGACCAGCGTCACCAGGGCGAGCACGCGAGGTACGACCACGGACAGGGATTCTCTCAGAGCGGGCGGCGCAGCCGTACCCGATCCGGCTTTCCCGACGCCAGCAGCGGGATCTCGGGGACCGGTTCGACGGCGCGGGGCGCGGCGTGCGCGGGCAGGGTCGTACGGACATGGTCGCGCAGTTCCTCGAGCGTGGCCGAGCCGACGATCACGGCGGTGACCCGCTCGCCCCACTCGGGGTCGGGCCGGCCGACCACGACGACGTCCTCGACGCCGGGGTGGGTGCGCAGCAGGTGCTCGACCTCCCCGGCGACGACCTTCTCGCCGCCGGTGATGATCACATCGTCGGCGCGGCCGCGCACGCGCAGCCGCCCGTTCTCGATGCCCCCGAGGTCGCTGGTGACGAACCAGTCCCCGTCCAGGACGGCGGAGGTCAGGTCGGGACGCAGCCGGTAGCCGTCGAACAGCACCGGGCCGGCGAGGCGGATCCGCCCGTCGTCGCCGACGGCCGCCGAGACGCCGTCGAGCGGTACGCCGTCATAGACGCAGCCGCCGCAGGTCTCGCTCATGCCGTAGGTGGTCAGCACCCGGCCGCCGGCCGCGCGGGCGGCCGCCAGCAGATCCGGGGGAGTGGCGGCCCCGCCGAGCAGGATCGAGGAGAACACCGACAGGTCGTGGTCGAGCATGCGGCGCAGCTGGGTCGGCACCACCGAGATGTGCTGCGCGCCGGCGGCCACCGCGTCGGCGGGGGAGAACCGCTCGTGCACGATCGGTGTGGTGCCCGTGACGATGGAGCGGGTCAGCACCTGGACGCCGGCGATGTGGTCGGTGGGCAGGCAGCACAGCCAGCGGTCGCCGGGGGCGGCGCCGATCCGGTCGAGCGTCGCGGCGGCCGAGCGCGTCATCGCCTCGGCGGACAGCTCGACGATCTTGGGCTGTCCGGTGGATCCGGAGGTCGCGATGAGGACGGCCGCGTCGGTGGGCCGCCCGCCGTCGCGTCGCGTGAGGCCGTCGGGGGTCTCGACCGCGGCGGGGGCGAGGGCGTCGAGGATCGCGCGCAGCGCGGGCTCGGGCAGCGCGGGGGAGAGGGGGCAGATCGCGGGGCCGCTGCCGTCGAGGGCGGCTTCCAGCCGCCGGGCGATCAGAGGTCCCGGCGGGAGGATCACGGCGTGGAGGGGTCGGCTCATGGCGCCGTCAGGCTATCGAGCGTCGCCGCCCGGGGCGTGGCGGGGAGGCGGGAAACTTACTATGTAAAGGCGGGCGCCTAGTGATCTTCATCTCCGAGCGAACATCGCAACCCCCATCCACGACGCGGGCGGCGGACCGCTTGAATGGCAGGGCGCCGATCGCCACGAAAGGACACGGCATGGTCTCCGAGCTGTTCGACCCGGACGCGTGGAAGGCGGTGGAGGGCTTCGACCTCACCGACATCACCTACCACCGGGCCATCGATCACGGCACCGTACGGATCGCGTTCAACCGGCCCGAGGTGCGTAACGCGTTCCGCCCCCACACCGTGGACGAGCTGTACCGCGTCCTGGATCACGCGCGGATGTCCAGCGACGTCGGGTGCGTACTGCTCACGGGGAACGGCCCGTCGCCCAAGGACGGCGGGTGGGCGTTCTGCTCGGGCGGTGACCAGCGGATCCGTGGCCGGGACGGCTACCGGTACGCCGAGGGGGAGACGGCCGAGACGATCGATCCGGCGCGTTCGGGGCGGCTGCACATCCTGGAGGTGCAGCGGCTGATCCGGTTCATGCCCAAGGTCGTCATCTGCGTGGTGCCGGGCTGGGCCGCGGGCGGCGGGCACAGCCTGCACGTGGTGGCCGACCTGACCCTGGCGAGCCGGGAGCACGCCCGGTTCAAGCAGACCGACGCGGACGTCGCGAGCTTCGACGGCGGCTTCGGGTCGGCGTACCTGGCGCGGCAGGTCGGCCAGAAGTTCGCCCGGGAGATCTTCTTCCTCGGCGACACCTACGACGCCGAGGCGGCACACCGCATGGGCATGGTCAACGCCGTGGTGCCGCACGCGGAGCTGGAGTCGACCGCGCTGGAGTGGGCCCGCAAGGTCAACGGCAAGAGCCCGACGGCGCAGCGGATGCTGAAGTTCGCCTTCAACATGGTCGACGACGGGCTGGTGGGGCAGCAGGTCTTCGCCGGTGAGGCGACCCGGCTGGCGTACATGACGGACGAGGCCGCCGAGGGCCGCGACGCCTTCCTGGAGAAGCGCGCTCCTGAGTGGTCCCGTTTCCCCTGGTACTACTGACCTCCGGTGTACGGGCCGGGGACGAGCGGTCGTAGGGTTGGGCGAACGCGAGATCGACAGGATGAGGGGTCGGGCCATTGCGGGTGTTCGCCATCCCGATGCGCACGCGGTTCCGCGGCGTGACGCGAAGAGAAGGGGCGCTCGTGCGTGGCCGGGCGGGGTGGGGGGAGTTCTCCCCGTTTCCGGAGTACGGTCCGGCGGAGTGCGCCCGCTGGCTGGCGGCGGCGTACGAGGCGGCCGATGAGGGCTGGCCCGAGCCTCGCCGTACGCGGATCCCGGTCAACGTGACGGTGCCGGCGGTCGGGCCGGAGGCCGCGCACGCGATCGTCCGCTCCTCCGGGTGCCGTACGGCGAAGGTGAAGGTGGCCGAGCCCGGTCAGGACGAGCGCGAGGACATCGCGCGGGTCGAGGCGGTGCGTGACGCGCTCGGGCCGGGCGGCCGGGTGCGGGTGGACGCCAACGGCGGGTGGGACCCCGACACCGCGGTCCGCATGCTGCGGGCGCTGGGGGAACTCGAGTACGCCGAGCAGCCGTGCCCCACTCTGGAGGACCTGGCGGCCGTACGGGCGCGGGTGGACACGCCGGTGGCGGCGGACGAGTCGATCCGCCGGGCCGAGGACCCGTTGCGGGTGCGCGCGGCGGACGCCGCCGACATCGTGGTGCTGAAGGTGCAGCCGCTGGGCGGGGTGCGCGCCGCGCTCGCGGTGGCCGAGGCGTGCGGGCTGCCGGTGGTGGTCTCCAGCGCGGTGGAGACGTCGGTGGGGTTGGCGGCGGGTCTGGCGCTGGCGGCGGCGCTGCCGGAGCTGCCGTACGCCTGCGGGCTGGGCACGCTGTCGCTACTGGAGGGCGACGTCGTCGCCGATCCGCTGAGAGCGGTGGACGGTGTGATCGAGGTGCGGCGGCCGAGGGTCGATGAGGAGGCCCTGGCGCGGTACGAGATCGACGGTGAGGGCTGGCGCCGGCGCGCGGATGAGGCGCGTGCGGTGCTGGACGAGCGGCGTGGAGCGGCGCTGTGAACCCGGCGACCGCTCTGGCGACGGTCCTGGTGGACGAGCTGACGCGTTGCGGGCTGACCGATGTGGTGATGGCGCCGGGGTCGCGGTCGGCCGCGCTGGCCATGGCGCTGTTCGAGCAGTCGAAGGTGCGGCTGCATGTGCGGATCGACGAGCGTTCGGCGTCGTTTTTGGCGCTGGGGCTGGCCAAGCGGAGCGGCCGGCCGGTGGCGGTGGTGTGCACGTCGGGTACGGCCGCGGCCAACTTCCATCCGGCGGTGGTGGAGGCGCACGAGTCGGGGGTGCCGCTGCTGGTGCTGACCGCGGACCGGCCGCCGGAGCTGCGGGAGACGGGCGCGAACCAGACGATCGACCAGATGAAGCTGTACGGCTCGGCGACGCGGTGGAGCTGTGAGGTCGGCGTGCCGGAGGAGCGGCCGGGCATGGTCGCCTACTGGCGTTCGCTGGCGAGCCGCGCCTGGCATGTGGCGCTGGATCCGGATCCGGGTCCGGTGCATCTCAACCTGGCGTTCCGTGAGCCGTTGGTCCCCGACGGCGATGAGTCGTGGTGTGAGCCGCTGGACGGTGACGCGCCGGGGCCGTGGACGAAGGTGCGGGCGGCGACGCCGGGTTCGGTGCTGCACGTGCCGCCGACGCGCCGTGGCGTGCTGGTGGTCGGCGACGGCGCGGTGAACGTCAAGCGGTACGTCGCGGCGGCGTCGATGGCGGGCTGGCCGGTGCTGGCGGAGCCGAACGGCAACGCGCGGTACGGCGATCACGCGCTGTCCTCGCACCATTTCCTGCTGGGGGTGCCGGAGTTCGTCGAGCGGCATCATCCGGAGGTGGTGGTGACGCTCGGCAAGCCGGGGCTGTCGCGTCCGCTGCTGTCGTACCTGCGGCGCGCGGAGGAGCACGTTGTGGTGACGCCGTCGCTGGCGCGGTGGCCGGATCCGGTGCGGTCGGCGACGCAGGTGGCGCAGGAGGCGGAGATCCCGGTCGTGTCGGGTGACGACGCGTGGTTGAAGGCGTGGCGGTCGGCCGACCTGGTGGCGCGGAACGCGGTGGACGCGGTGCTGGATGAGACCGGTGAGCTGTCGGAGCCGCGGCTGGCGCGTGACCTGGCGTCGGCGATGCCGGGCGGGTCGCTACTGCTGGCGGCGGCGAGTATGCCGATCCGGGACCTGGATCAGACGATGCATCCGCGGCGGGGGATCCGGATTCTGGCGAACCGCGGTGCGAGCGGTATCGACGGGCTGGTGTCGACGGCGGTCGGTGCGGCGATGGCGCACGGCAACCGGGCGTTCGCGCTGCTGGGGGATCTGGCGTTCCTGCATGATCAGAACGGTCTGGTGATCGGGCCGCAGGACCATCGCCCGGATCTGGCGCTGGTGGTGGTGAACAACGCCGGTGGCGGGATCTTCTCGCTGTTGCCGCAGGCGGCGTTCTCCGAGTCGTTCGAGCGGGTCTTCGGTACCCCGCATCAGGTCGATCTGGCCTCGGTCGCGGCGGCGCACGGGCTGCCGTACACGCGGCTGGAGGCGATGGACGGCCTGACGAAGGTCATGGCGGGTGAGGGGTTGCGGATCGTGGAGGCGCGTACGGACCGGGCGGCGAACGCCGCGCTGCACGCGCGGATGCGCGATGCCGCGCACGAGGCGGTCCGGGCGTTCCTCGGCGCCTGACCGGCGGTTTCCCTCTCCGTTTCGGCGCGCGGGCCTGCTCTTTCGTCGCCGATATCTCCTGGGTTCCGTCTGCGGCCGCCGTGTGGTCTACAGTGTAGACAACGCTTGTCTACGGTGTAGACGTCGACGGTGAGTGAGGAAGCGCGGAGACGGTGGATGTCACGACGGAGCTGATTCAGGTGAAGGGGGCGCGGCTCCACGTCGAGCGGGCCGGGCGGGGGCCGGCGCTGGTGCTCATTTCGGGCGGTGGGGGCGACGCGGCGATGTACGAGGAGATCGTTCCGCTGCTGGCCGGGCGGTTCACCGTGATCACGTTCGACCGGCGGGGGAACTCGCGCAGCCCGCTGGAGGAGCCCGGCGGTCCGATCGGCGTTGCCGAACAGGCCGAGGACGTCGTGTCGATCCTGGACCACTGCGGGATCGACCGGGCCTTCGTGTTCGGCAACAGCGGCGGCGCGATCATCGTCGTGGAGCTGGTGGCCCGGCACGCCCACCGGCTGCTGGGAGCGGTGGCCCATGAGCCTCCGCTCGTCCAGGTCCTGCCCGATGACAGTCGCGAACGGCGGGAACTGCAGGACATCGCCCGGCTGGGCCGGGAGAAGGGCGTCATGCGCGCGTTCGCCGCGTTCGGTGCGATGACGTTGCCCGACCCGCCGTGGATCTTCCGTTCCGCGTGGGGGCGGGTGGCGATCGCCGCGGCCTCCCGCGTCGGGCTTCTGCTCGGCGCGGTCGCGCGGAGTGTCACCCGGCGCGAGCCGTCATCCATGACGCGCATCCTGGGCAACACCGATCTGCTCATCCGGCGTGAACTGCCGGAGTTCTGCTTCGCGTACCGGCCCGACCTTTCCGCACTCGGTGGGACCGCGGTCCGCTGGTGCACGGCCGTCGGCGATGACAGCGTCGGCCGCCCCTATCATCGGCCCGCGCTCGTCCTCGCCGATCGGCTGGGTGTGTCGTGTGAGCGGTTCCCCGGAGGGCACACGGCCTATCAGGAGGGGCCGCGGGAGTTCACGGCGCGGCTCCTCACGCTCCTGGACCGGTGGTCCTCATGAAGGAGGGTTCATGACCCGCAAGGGCCGTACGGGCGGTACGGCGCCGTCGCGACGGGTCCGGGCGCCGCTGACCAGGGACTCCATCGTCGCCGCGGCCTTGGCCCTGATCGACTCCGACGGCCTGGCGAGGTTCTCCATGCGCCGGCTCGGCGCCGCGCTGGGGGTCGATCCGATGGCCGTGTACCGCCACGTCGAGGATCAGGAGGCGCTGTTCGACGCCGTCGCCGAGGCGATCTTCGACGAGCTTCAGGTCGCCACGCTGCCCTGGGAGGGCACCTGGCGGGAGGTGTCGCAGGAGTACTGCCGCCGGCTCCGCGACGCGCTTCTGTGTCATCCGAACGCCGTCACCGTCTTCGCGACGCGGCCGATCCGCTCGCGTACGTCGATCGACACGGGCGTCAAGATGATCGACAAGCTGCGGGAGGCGGGTTTTCCGCCCGGCCGGGGCCTTCAGATCGTCCGTTGCCTGCGGGAGTACACGCTCGGGCATGCCCTGAGCGTCGCCGTGCTGCGGCTCGGGGCCGCCGATCGTAGCCGGAGGCCCCGCCCCGGTGATCCCGGTTACAACGTGCTGGCCGAGGCCGCCGACGCCACCGAGGCCGACGACCACTTCGAGCTCGGTCTCGCCGCGATGCTGAACGGCTTTCCGCCTGAGGAGGCCGGCGGGTGACGGCTCGGCGCGCGTTGTCGTTCCGCTGCTTCCGGTCAGGTCCGTAGGGCGGTGCGGAGGGCGGCGGTGTCGTCGTCGGTCCAGCCGTGGTGGCGGAGCCAGCCGAGCGGCCCGCCGTGGCGTTCGTCGAGGACGGCGAGGAACTTCTCCATCGTGGAGGCGTGCGGCATGTGGGTGTCGGCGGGCCGGGAGTCGAGGTCCTGGGCGTAGGTGGGGCTGCTGCGCAGGCGGGCGAGGATGGCCTCGAGGCGGTCGCCGGTGGCGGCGTAGTCGGCGACGATGCGGTCGCGGGGGACGCCGAGGACGTCCAGGGCGAGGGCGGTGACGACGCCGGTGCGGTCCTTGCCGGCGGCGCAGTGGACGATCGAGGGTCCCTGGGCGATGACGCGGAGCGCGTCGACGACGGAGCCGGGGCGGTCGGCGAGGTAGGCCAGGTAGTGGCCGACGCTGCGTTCGCTCTCCTGGCCGTCCTCTTCGGGGCGGTTCTGCCAGGGGAGGATCTTGTCGGTGTCGACACCGCCGCCGGCGGGAGGCGTGTCGGCGTCGACGTCGGTGAGGCCGCCGCCTTCGGCGAACAGGGACAGGTGGTGGATCGTCACGCGGGGGTCGCGGGTGAGCGGGCCGGGGCCTTCGATGGTGACTTCGGTGTCGCTGCGCAGGTCGATGACGTGGCGGACGCCGATGTCGGTCACGAGACGGTCGACGTCGGCGGGGGTGAGCCCCTGGAGGTTGTCCGAGCGGAGCAGCCGGCCGGGGCGGAGGGTGCCGCCGTCGGAGGTGACGAGCCCGCCCATGTCACGGACGTTGACCGCGCCGTCGAGTTCGATCCATCGAGTCATGCTGACGACCTTATCCGGGGGAGATGTCACCTTCTGGGCGAGTTGATGCCACCGATGAGGCCGGATCAGCCGAATTCCAGCGCCATGGCGTCGGTGTGCCCAGACCAGTTCATCCTCAGGTGCCAGCATCCCGCCTTGGGCAGGTTGACCATTGAGGGTCCAGGGCCGCCGGGGACCTCCCGCTCCACGGGCAACTTCCCCCCACCCGGTACGGCCTTGATCGTCAACGGCTGCATCGGCTGCTGCGGCAAGCGTGAGGCCCAGAGGATCTTGTTGGCCACGTTGGGGTCGGCGGAGGCCATCAGCGGATAGTCGAACAGGATGGCGACGAGGTCGCCGTGTTCGCTGAAGACGTGAGGGACTCCTGAGCCGTCGCCGCGAAAACCCGTCCTCGCCCAAGCGGGCAGTGCGTCCTTGGTCACGGCGGACACGCACGCGTTGGCCGACCGCTGCCCGGCACCGCCGGCCGAAGGCTTGGAGCCGCCGGACGAGCATCCCCCCGCCACCATCAGGAGCGCGCCTAAGACGGACGCGCCTCGTCGGGTCGCGATCATGTTGACCTCCCCGGGGCACAGGCATCGCTCTCGCCTCGATTGTCCGCCGTGGGCAATGTCCGTCAACGACGCCGACCTCGCGAGATTCCACGGACCGCCGTGCGGCGACACCGATGGCACTCGCGGGGAGCGAGCTCGCAGGATGAGGTGTGCCGGACGCGCTCCTCAGACCTGGTCCGGCACCGGGGCTGGGCGCGCGATCACGTGTCCGTGCCGTCGGCGAACCGGGGCCGTACGGCGTGCCGGTGTGGCAGGGCTTGAGGCGAGATGCCGACGAGCTTGACCAGAAATCGGTCGACCTGTTCTTCCAGGGGTGTCCAGGGCAGGTCGGGCTGGTTGATGCGCAGCGACACGGCGCCGTGGACGGCGGCGCGCAGGTCCAGTGACACCGTCGCCGCGTCGTCGGCGGGAGCCAGCCCGGCGTCCATGCAGCGCTGGACGGCGGTCGTGGTGCGCTCGGCGAGGTCCTGTTTGAAGGCCATGGCGGTGCGCTGGTTGAGCGTGCTCTCGTGCAGTACTTTGTAGAGTCCCGGATGCCGGTTGACCACTTCGCCGAGGAGCAGCACCCGGGCGCGCAGTTTTCCCACGGGGCCGGCGGCGCCGGCCTCGGCCTGGTCGATGGCCCGCATGAGATCGCGGTGGAAGCGCTCCAGCGTCGCCAGGACGAGTTGGTCGCGGTCGTCGAAGTGGATGTAGACCGAGGTCGCCGCGATGCCGAGTTCGCGGGCCACCGCGCGCAGTGACAGCGCCTGGTCATCGCCCAGCTCGTCCAGGAGCCGGAGCGTGACCGAGACGATTTCCTCTCTCAGTCGCGCGCCCTGTCCCCGCGGGTTCCGTCCTCGGGCCGGGGAGGTCTTTTCCATGATTCGCCATTGTAGAGCCGCACGTGTCGCGCTACAGTCGTAGCACTACAGCCGTTCAGTTACGAAGGGACGACCATGAACCTCCCCTCCGGGACCCAGGCGCCGGATCCGGTGTTCGCCGAGATGAGCGCCGCCACCGATCGCGCGCTCTGGGACGGGACCGGTGAGCTGTCCCCGCGCGAGAAGGTCCTGCTCTGCCTGGTCGCCGACGTTTGCCAGCAGACGCTCGGCCTGCCGTTCGAAGAGCACGTGACGATGGCGTCGCGGTACGGCGTGTCAGGCGATGACCTGCGGGAGCTGCTGCGCTTCATCGCCTACGACAGCGGCTATCCCGCGGCCGCAGCGGCCCTGGACCGCCTGGTGGAGATCGAGCGGAAGCTGGGCGTGGAGCCCACGGGTGAGGGGCACGAGACGAACGCCGACGGCTCGGGCAGTCCGATTCCGGCGCCGATGCGGCGGGCGGTGCGCGGCCTCGACGACGCGTTCGGCGACTACATGGACCTGCAGTCCCGGATGCGCGGTGGCATGCGGCGCCTGAGTCCGCGCGAGCGCGCGTACGCAACGATGACCGTCGACGTGCTCTACCAGACGCTGGAGGAGAGCTTCCGTGCCCATGTGACGCGCGCGTTCGCCTCCGGTGCCACCGCCGACCAGGTCCGTGCGGTGGTGCGGTTCTCCGCCCTGTTCGGGATGACGAAGGCCTGGCGTGCCCTGCGCGTGCTGGACGGCCTGTTCACCGAGACGGGAACGGTGTTCGCCTGAAGCGGTCACCTACGGCGCGTCAGCAGGCCGGCGATGAGGACGGTGAGGGTGGTCTGCAGGCGGTCGGCGAAGTCGATGCGCAGGGCGGCGATGGACGCGTCGGCCTCGTAGGCGGCGCGGACGGCGCCGGAGGGGTTCGCGTGGGCCCACAGGGAGCCGGTGACCATGACGATGGTGCCGGCGAGCCAGTCGGCGTCCGGTGCGGCGAGTTCGGGCAGGTGCCGGCGGATGAGCCGGGCGAGGGCCGCGACGTGGTGGGTGAGGCGGTGCCTGTGGCGCAGGACGACCGGGAGGGAGACGTTGTGCTCCAGCACGGCGGCCTGGGCGCTGATCAGGTCGCACAGCATCGGGCGTGCCGCGAGTGAGGCGGCCAGGGCCGAGCTCAGCCGGGTCGCGCGTTCGGCGGTCGCGGCGCGGGCGCCGCCGTCGCCGTCCAGGCCGGTGGTGACCTCGTTGAGCCAGGCGGCGACGGCGGCGTCGAGGAGTTCGAGGAGGATCTCCTCGCGGGATTCGAAGTAGCGCAGGACGTTGGACTTGGCCAGGCCGGCGCGGCGGCTCAGCTCGTTGAGGGTGAGGCGGCCGGCGGGCATCTCGGCGAGCATGGCGACCGCGGTGTCCAGGATCGCGCGCCGCCGCTCGGCGCGCTGCTCCGCGCTGCGGGCCCGCTGGAAGGTCGCCATGCCGCCAGATTACAGACCGCCGGTCTTTTGTCACGGTGCCGCCGACGGGCGTGTCCTCGGCCGTGGGCTCGGCGTGGCCGCCGTGGCCACGTGTCGCGTGCGCGGACGCTACTCGGCCAGGACCCGTTCCGGTCGCGCTTCGGCCACGGTCTCGGGCACGGGTCGTTCTCGCAGCATGAGGAAGGAGATCAGGGCGCCGGCGACGCCCACGAGTCCGGCGACGGCGAGGAGGGTCGCGATGCCGTTGGCCGCCGCGGCGTGGATCGCCTCGTCGAGGAGGTGGCGTGAGCCCGCGGGCGCCGAGCGCAGCAGGTCGGCGCTCCGCGCACCGGCGACGTCGTGAGCGGCCGAGCCCGCGGACTCGATGTGCCGGCCGGCGAGGGTGTGGTGCGCGCCGGCGGTGAAGACGCTGCCGAGCAGCGCGATGCCGAACGCGACGCCCGCCTGCCGGGCGGTGTATATCGCGCCGCCCGCCATCCCGCCGCGCTGGGCCGGTACCGCGGCCGTGCCGGTCGAGCTCAGCGGCGGCGTGGCCAGGCCGACGCCGAGCCCGACGACGAAGAAGCCGGGCAGCAGCGCCGGCCACGACGCCCACGCGTGCACGAGCGCGAAGCCGAGAAGGTCACCGACGCCGACGAGCAGGATCCCGCCGGCGATCACGTTGCCCGGCCGCAGCCGGTGCATGACGCGTCCGAGCAAGGCCGAGGCGGCGAACGCGGCTCCCGACATCGGCAGAGCGACCAGACCGGCCGTCACCGGCGTGAGGCGCAGGACCGACTGCATCCAGATCGAGGAGTAGGTCAACGACACGTACGCGGCGAAGTTCAGCAGGAGAGCCGCGATGAGGACGCCGCTGAAGACCCGGTTGCGCAGCAGTGACGGCTCGAGCAGCGGCTCGGCGGTCCGGGTCTCGACGACCAGGAACGTGAGCAGCAACGCCGCACCGGCACAGAGCGCCGGCCAGCAGCTCGGGGCGCCCCAGCCGTGCTCACCGGCCGAGACCATCCCGAACGTCACGGAGCCGATCGCCGCCGAGAAGACCACGACACCGACGAGGTCGATGCGACGGGCGTGCCGGGCCTGTCCGTCGCGCAGCACGCGCAGGCCCAGGGCGATGGCCACCGCACTCACCGGAAGGTTGACGAAGAAGATCCAGCGCCACGACAGCCCCTCGGTCAGCGGACCGCCGATCAACGGCCCGACCGCCGAGGAGGCACCCGACACGGCTGCCCACATTCCGTACGCCATGCCGCGTTCGCGTCCGGTGTAGGAGCCGTTCAGCAGCGCGAACGTCGTGGCGATCATCGCCGCGCCGCCCACGCCCTGCACCACCCGGGAGACGATGAGCACCGTGGGATCCGGTGCGAGGCCGCAGGCCAGCGAGGCCAGCGCGAACACCACCAGCCCGGCCAGATAGACCAGGCGGTGGCCGATCCGGTCCGCCAGCCCGCCGGCGCCCATCAGCAGCGCGGCCAGCGCCAGGGCGTAGCCGTCGACGACCCACTGCAGCGCGCTGAACGACGTCCGCAGATCGACGGCCATGTCGGGCAGGGCCACGTTCACGATCGTCACGTCCACCAGCAACATGAACGTGCCCAGACACACCGCGACGAGCGGTGACCACTTACGCATCGAACACTCCTTCACTTGTGTGCGCTTCAGTGTCGGCGCACGGCTGTGGAGGAGTGCCTCGGATCCGCCCGTGCTTGTACGATCATTGATATGCCAGCGGTTCAAATGGCGGATCCTTTCACACTGGAGGCGACCGACCTTCAGATCATCCGGGCCCTGCAGATCGATCCCCGGGTCCCGTTCGCGACGATGGCGGCGGTGCTCGGGCTGTCCGAGCCGACCGTGTCCCGCCGGTACGGGCGGATGCGACGCACGGGCGTGCTGCGGGTGACCGGAGTCGTCGACCCGGGCGCTCTCGGCCAGAGCCAGTGGATGGTGCGGCTTCGGTGCCGGCCCGGCAGCGGCGCGGCCATCGCCGAGGCTCTCGCGGACCGGGACGACGTCGGCTGGGTCGCGCTGAGCGCGGCCGGCGCCGAGGTCACCTGCTGGGTGCGGTCACGGTCGCAGGAGGAACGCGAGGACCTGCTCGGGCACAAGCTCCCGCGCGCGACCGCCGTGCTCGACCTCGAATCCTCCGTCATGCTCCGTAAGTTCCTCGGCGGCAGAGGCCACTACTGGGCCGCGCTCACCGGAGTGCTGACGCCTGAGCAGGAAGCGCGACTCGGGTCGGCCGGCAGCCCCTTCACCGAGTCCGCCGTGGTCGTGAGCCGATCGCCGCATCTGCGAGATCACGACGAGAGGCTGCTGGCGGCCCTCGCCGCCGACGGGCGTGCCAGCCTCGTCGACCTCGCGGCGGCGGCCGGCCTCACCCCGGGCCGGGCGTCCCGGCGGCTGCAGACGCTCGTCGCCGAGCGCGTCGTTCACATCCACGTGGAGCTTTCGCCGGCGGCGTTGGGATACCACGCCCGGGCGAACCTCTGGCTGCGGGTGCACCCGTCGAAGACCAAGTCCGTGGGGCGCGCGCTGGCGCAGATGCCCGAAGTGGGCTTCGCCGCCGCCATGTCCGGCAAGGACAATCTGCACGCGCTCGTCCGCTGCCGGGACCTGGAGGAGCTCTTCGCGTTCACCTCCGACCGTGTCGGCGCCCTCCCCGGCGTCGAGGCGGCAGAGGTGAGCCCCATCCACCGCCAGATCAAGCAGGCCGGCACCCTGCTGTCCGGTGACCGGCTGCAAGAACACGCGAAGGGCCACCGCCGCTGACCACCGGTGCGCCGAGCCTCGCGGCGGGGGAGCCGCGGGCCCTCGCGGGGTCTCAGCCGTCGATGGCGTGGCGCATGGCGCGCAGCTTGGTCTGCGTCTCGGCGAGTTCGGCGGCCGGGTCGGAGCCGGCGACGATGCCGCCGCCGGCGTACAGGCGGGCGCGGGTGCCCTCGACGTGGGCGCAGCGCAGCGCGATGCCCCATTCGCCGTCGCCGTGGGCGTCGATCCAGCCGACGGGCCCGGCGTAGCGGCCGCGTTCCATCAGCTCCAGCTCGCGGATGGTCTCCAGCGCGTCGGTGGTGGGCGTGCCGCCGACGGCGGGTGTGGGGTGCAGGGCCGCGACGACGTCGAGGACGGAGCGTTCTTCGCTCAGCCGTCCCCGTACGGGCGTGGCCAGGTGGATGAGGTTGGACAGGCGGAGCAGTTCCGGCTCGTCGGGCACGGTGAGCTCGCGGCACAGTGGGGCGAGGGCGGCGCGGACCATGTCGGCGGCGTAGGCGTGCTCTTCGCGGTCCTTGGCGGAGGCGAACAGGGTCGCGGCGGAGACCTCGTCGGCGGTGTCGCGGGCGATCGTGCCGGCCAGTACGAGGGACTCGACCTGCCCGCCCATGCGGCGGACGAGGAGTTCGGGGGTGGCGCCGACGAGGCCGGCGCAGGCGAAGGTGTAGCAGGAGGGGAAGCGGTCGGCGAGGCGGCGCAGCAGGACGCGGGTGTCGATGGGGGAGTCGGCGGTCGCCAGAAGGTCGCGGGCCAGCACCACCTTCGACAGGTGCCCGGCGCGGATGCGTTCGACGGCGGCGGCCACGGCGCGCATGTGGCGGGAGGCGTCGACGGCGCCGTCGGCCCAGCGGACGCCGGTGGGGGGTACGGGCGGGCGTACCAGCGCCAGTGGCTCGGGGGTGTCGCCGATCGTGGTGTACCAGGCGTGGCCGTCGCGGCGGCCGAGGACGACGCGCGGGACGATGAGCACCGAGTCGCCGGACTTGGGGTCGAAGGAGAAGCTGCCGAAGGCGACCGGGCCCGATCCGGGGATGCCGAGCGGGTCCTCGACCGACGCGGCGGCGAACACGGAGGCGAGCCACTCGCGGGCGCGGGTGAAGCGGTCCTCGCCGCCCGGCAGGACGAGCCGCGCCGCCTCGCCCCAGCCGACGAGGCCCTCGCCGTGCCGGACCCAGGCGAGCGCCTCGGAGTGGGGGAGGCGCGCCACCAGGTCTTCGTGTGCTGAGACGCCGCCGGACACGACGGTGGTCCGGACGGTGAGCCGGTCGGGGATTCCCACAGCGACGTTCACCCGAACCACTGTACGGGATTTTTGAACCTGTTCAAACACGCGTGACCTTTGCATTTCGTGGGGCCGTGGAGGCCCCTCCCGGCCTGGGCCGGCGCGCCGTCGCCGGGCCCGCCTGCGGCCGGGTGTGGTCAACGCCCGTCGCCGGTGACGCCGGACCTTGTTCGGCGAACCCTCTAGATATATCGTTAATATGTCTAGATGATCACGTGGAGGTGAGGGCATGGACGACTGGCTGCCGGGTGGGATGGACCCGGCCGTATTCCTGTCCGCGAACGCCCCGGGCGGTGGCCCACCGGGTCCCCCCGGTCCACATGGGCCACAGGGACCGGTCGGCGGTCCGCATGGGCCGCACGGCGTGCCCTTCCCGCCGCCGGTTCCGCCGCCGCCTCCCCCTCCCGGCATGCCGCCGATGCCGGATCTGTTCGGTCCGGGCGTGCTGCCGCCCGGTGTCGCGCCGAAGGTCAGGAAGGGCGACGTGCGCGCCGCCGCCCTGGCGCTGCTCGCCGAGGGCCCGCGCAACGGCTACCAGATCATCCAGGAGATCGCCGAGCGCAGCCACGGCCTCTGGCGGCCCAGCCCCGGCTCGGTCTACCCGGCGTTGCAGCAGCTGGAGGACGAGGGGCTGGTCCGGGCCAAGGAGGAGGCGGGGCGGCGCACGTACCAGCTCACCGACGAGGGCCGCGCGCACGTGGCCGCGCACGAGGAGGCGCTCGCCGAGCCCTGGGCGGCGGTGGCCGAGTCGGTCAGCGAGGAGGTGGTCGACCTGCGGGCGCTGTTCGTGCGGCTGGCCATGGCCCTGCGGCAGGTCGCGCAGGCCGGCACGCCCGACCAGCACCAGCGGGCCGGGCGGATCCTGGCCGACGCGCGCCGGTCGCTGTACCGGCTGCTCGCCGAAGACCCCGGAGAGGGGGAGTGACCGTGACCGGCGCGGGCCCGGCCATCGCGGTGGAGGGCCTGGCGAAGCGGTACGGCGACCTGGCGGCCGTCAAGGGCGTCGGGTTCGAGGTACGCCGGGGGGAGGTGTTCGGGTTCCTGGGCCCCAACGGCGCGGGCAAGACCACCACGATCGGGATGCTGTGCACGCTGGTCCGTCCCAGCGGCGGCACCGCGTACGTGGCCGGCCACGACATCGTCGCCGAGCGCGACGAGGTGCGCCGCGACATCGGGCTGGTCTTCCAGGACCCCACCCTGGACGCGTACCTGACCGCCGAGCAGAACCTGCGCTTCCACGGCGAGCTGTACGGGCTGCCGCGCGAGGCGATGACCGGGCGGATCGGCCAGGTCCTGGCGATGGTCGATCTGGCCGACCGCAAGGACGACAAGGTCGAGACGTTCTCCGGCGGCATGAGGCGGCGCCTGGAGATCGCCCGTGGCCTGCTGCACTCGCCGCGGGTGCTGTTCCTGGACGAGCCGACGGTCGGCCTGGACCCCCGGACCCGCGCCGCGATCTGGAGTTACCTTCGCGGTGGCCTCCGGCGAGGCGTTCGTGCCGCGGCTGTTCGCCGAGCTGGGCGTGCCGATCCGGTCGGTGCACGTCGCCCGGCCCTCCCTCGATGACGTGTTCATGAACTACACCGGCACGACGATCCGCGACGCCGAGGCCGGCTCGGCGGACCTGGCCCGCCGGATGATGAGGAGGTGAGCCGATGACCACCGACGTACGGGCCCCGGTGAACGTCGCGCGGGTGCACGTGGCACGCCGCGGCCTGGCTCACGACCTGCGCGCCGTGAAGATCGTCCTGCACCGTGAGCTGCTGCGTTTCCTCTACGACCGCAGCCGCATGATCTCCCAGGTGATCCAGCCGGTGCTGTACCTGCTCGTGCTGGGCACCGGCCTGGGGTCCCTGGTCTCCGGCGGTGGCACGGTGAACCTGAAGACCTTCATCTTCCCCGGCGTCATCGCGATGTCGGTGATGTTCACCGGGATGTTCTCGGCCGCCTCGATCGTGTGGGACCGGGAGTTCGGGTTCTTGCGGGAGATGCTCGTCGCGCCGGTCGGCCGGACCGCGATCGTGGTCGGCAAGGTCCTCGGCGGCGCGGTCGTCGCCAGTTCCAGGGCGTGGTGATCCTCGCGCTGGCCGGCCTGGCCGGAGTGCCCTACGACCCGGTGATGATCCTGACGCTGATCGCGGTGATGTTCACCGGGGCGTTCACCATCACCGCGTTCGGTGTGGTGCTGGCCGCGCGGATCCGGCGGATGCAGTCCTTCTTCGGCATCATGCAGATGGCGATGATGCCGATGATGTTCCTGTCCGGCGCGCTGTTCCCGCTGTCGGGCCTGCCGGCCTGGCTGAGCGTCCTGACCCGGATCAACCCGCTGACCTACGCGGTCGACCCGCTGCGGCACGCGGTGTTCGCCCACATCACCGCGAGCCCCGCGCTGAAGGCCCGGTTCAACCCCGGCGTCACCTGGTTCGGCTGGCACGTGCCTCCGCTGCTGGAGGTCGGCCTGGTCATCGCGCTGGGCGCCGGCCTTCTCGCCGGCGCGATCGCCCAGTTCCGCCGGACCGACTAGAGGCCCCGGCCGGTCCTACTCCGCGGCCGGCCGGGCACCGGTGGCGTAGGGGCCCAGCTCGGCGGAGAAGACACGTACGGCGTCGAGCAGGTCGGCCGCCGACGGCACGCCGCCGGGGTCCATGAGCCACTGGGCGGCCGTGCCCGACAGCAGGGCCTGCAGGTACGCGCCGATCATCTCGGTCCGGTGCGGGCCGAGCGAGGCCGCGTCGACGCCGAACAGTTCGGCCAGGCCCAGGCGGGCCTGCCGGTTGGCGGCGGCGAAGACGCCGCGCAGTTCCGGGGTGCGCTCGATGTGGGCGAGGACCTCGAACTGGACCGCCCACAGCGGCCGGGTCGTGGCGAACGTGTCGAGGATGTTCGCCCAGGTCGCCGCGAATCGTTCGGCCGGGTCCGCGTCGGCGGGGGTCGCGGCGGCCATCGCCGCGGCGATCTGGTCGCCCCACTCCTCGATCGCGCCGCGCAGCGCCTCGTTCAGCAGCACGTCCTTGGACCCGAAGTGGTAGCCGATGGCGGCGAGACTGACCCCGGACGCCTGCGCGATGTCGCGTGCGGTCGTCCGCGTGTAGCCCTTCTCCAGCAGGCAGCGCCGGGCGCCGTCCAGCAGATCCTCGCGATTGCCCATGCCGCCGACTCTACCGCGCCGATCGAACGAATGTCTAAGACATCCGTCTTGCACAAATGTCTAAATGCGTCGTATCGTCGGAGTCATGCGAGGCGCTCGGCCTCGGACGAGGCAGTGGCAAGGAGCCGTGAGGATGAAGAACGTCAATGTGTTGATCTCGGGTGCCGGCATCGCGGGCGTCACCCTCGCCCACTGGCTGCGGCAGCACGGCTTCACGCCGACCGTCGTGGAACGCGCCCCCGCCATCCGGGCGGGAGGCTACAAGGTCGACATCAGGGGCGCGGCGCTCACGGTCGCCGAGCGCATGGGCCTGCTGGAGGAGATCCGCGCGCTGCGCACCGACGTGCGGCGCGGCACCGTGGTCGACGCGGTCGGCAAGAGCGTGGCGAGCATGGACGGTGACACCTTCGGCGGCCGCACCCACGGCGACGCCGAGATCCTGCGCGGTGACCTGCACCGCCTGCTGTACCAGCGGACCGCGGAGTCGGTCACCTACCTTTTCGGCGACTCCATCACCGCCCTGCGCGAGACGCCCGACGGGGTCGAGGTCGACCTGGAGAGCGGGCGGAGCCGCACCTTCGACCTGGTGGTCGGCGCGGACGGCCTGCACTCGGTGACCCGCGCGCTGGCGTTCGGACCGCAGGAGCGGTTCGTCCACGACCTGGGCTACCGCATCTCGATCTGCGACGTGCCCAACCATCTCGGGCTGGATCGCGAGGAGGTCACCTACGTCGGCCCCGGCAAGACGATGCTCGCCTACAGCACCGCGGGGCAGGAGGGCGCCAAGGCGATGTTCCTGTTCGGCTCCGCCGAGTTGAGCGGTGAACCGAGCGACCGCGCGGGCCGGCGGAGCGCCCTGGCCTCCGTCTACGGCGGGGAGGGCTGGGAGGTGCCGCGCTTCGTCGCCTCGGCGGCCGCCGCGCCGGATCTGTACTACGACTCGATCAGCCAGGTCCGCATGGACCGGTGGTCGGCGGGCCGGATCGTCCTGCTCGGCGACGCCGCGTACTGCGCCTCACCGGCGTCCGGCCAGGGCACCAGCCTGGCCCTGGTCGGCGCGTACGTCCTGGCGGGCGAACTGGCCGCGGCCGGCGGGGACCACCACGCCGGGTTCGCGGCTTATGAGCGGGAGATGCGGCCGTTCGCCGAGGCGAACCAGAAGCTCGGCCCGGCCAACATCAAGCGGATGGTGATGCGCACGCGCGGGCAGGTCCGCGTCTCGATGGCGATGCTCGGGCTCCTGGACAGGCTGCCGGGCAAGGAATGGATCATGGCGAAGGCGGTCGCGCCCATCCACCGGGCCGCCAACGCGATCGCGCTCAAGGACTACCGGACCACGGTTCGATCATCGTGACGCCGGCGGCCGGGGCGGCTCCCACGGTCCCCATGGCCGCCAGCGCCGCCGGCGCCTCGGCCAGCCCGATCGTGGCGGTGATCAGGCGGTCCGGGCGCAGCGTGCCCGCGGCGACCAGGTCCAGCATCGGCCCGTACGCGTGGGCGGGCATGCCGTGGCTGCCCAGCACGCTCAGCTCATAGGCGATCACCCGGTCCATCGGAGGCGCCGCCGGGCCCGCCTCCGGCGGCAGCAGGCCCACCTGGACGTGCCGTCCGCGGCGGCGCAGGCACGCGATCGAGTTCGCAAAGGTCCGCGGGTCGCCGAGCGCGTCCAGGGACACGTGCGCGCCGCCTGCGGTGACCTCCTCGATCGCCTCCGGCACGCCGTCCGGGCCCCGGACGCACGCCTCGGCGCCGAACGCGCGGGCCAGCTCCAGCGCGGCGGGGGAGACGTCGACGGCCACCACCCGCGCGCCGGCCGCCGCCGCGATCATCACCGCGGACAGGCCGACGCCGCCGCAGCCGTGCACCGCCACCCACTGCCCCGGCGCGGCCCGCCCGTGCGCGGTCAGCGCACGGTAGGCGGTCGCGAAACGGCAGCCGAGGCCGGCCGCCGCCGCGAAACCGAGCCCCTCGGGCAGCGCGACCAGGTTCACGTCGGCGTTCTCCACGGCGACGTACCCGGCGAAGGAACCCCAGTGGGTGAACCCGGGCTGGGTCTGGCGTTCGCACACCTGCTGCTCCCCGGCCGCGCACGCCGGGCAGCGCCCGCACGCGCACACGAACGGGACCGTCACCCGGTCCCCGGCCCGCCACCCGGCGACCCGCGGCCCGGCCGCCTCGACCACCCCGGCCAGCTCGTGCCCGGGAACGTGGGGGAGCGCGATGCCGGAGTCGTGGCCCATCCACCCGTGCCAGTCGCTGCGGCACAGCCCGGTCGCCGCGACCCTGATCACCACCCCGCCCGGCGACGGCACCGGATCGGGCACCTCCCGCAGCTCCGGCATCCGCCCGAACTCCTCGAACACCACCGCTCGCACCCGACCGTCTCCTCCCCGCCGTCCGCGTCACCGTACCCCGGGCCGGGCGCGGAGCGGATCTCAGGTCGGCGGGGCCGCCCGGGGACCGCGGAAGGGCAGGGTCTGGCGGTAGACGATGTTCGTGGCGGTGCTGCCGAAGTCGGTCAGCTCGCCGACGATCCTCTCCAGATGGGTCATCGAGGCCGCCGCGACCTTCAGCGTGTAACAGTCATCGCCCGTGGTCCGCAGACACTCGAGGATCTCGTCGCGCTCGTCGAGCAGCCGGTGCAGCGGCTCGTGACGGTTGCCCGGATACTTGAGGCGGACGACGGCGAGCACGGGATACCCGACCTTCTCCAGGTCCACCTCGGCCCGATACCCGGTGATGACGCCGGCGGCCTCGAGCCTCCTGACACGCTCGGTCACCGCCGAGGCGCTGAGGCTCACCCGCCGGCCCAGCTCCGTGAGCGGAATCCGGCCCTCACGCTGCATCTCCGCCAGGATCGCCCAGTCCGTCGCGTCGAGGTCCTCGGCCATGACGCGAATATACCGGCAGATCAACGGCGAACCGGCCTTAGTACCGGGAATGGTCCCTTACGTCAGGGGTGATCGTCTGGATACCGTGAAGCGATGAAACTCGGCGTGAACGTCCCCAACTTCGGGCCCGGCACCGATCCCGGCGTGCTGCGCGACTGGGCGCGTACGGTCGAGGGACTCGGCTTCGACCTGCTGATGGTCTCCGACCACGTGGCGGTGACACCCGACGTGGCCGAGCAGTACCCGGCGCCGTTCTACGAGCCGTTCACCACGCTGTCGTGGCTGGCCGGCGTGACCGAACGGCTGCGGCTCGGCACCACCGTGGTCATCGTGCCGTACCGGCATCCGCTGCTGCTGGCCCGCATGGCCGCCAACCTGGACGACCTCAGCGGGGGCCGTCTCGTCCTCGGCGTGGGCGTCGGCTGGGCCCGGCAGGAGTTCGCGGCGCTCGGCGTGCCGTACGGCGAACGCGGCCGGCTCACCGACGAGCACCTGCGCGCCGTACGGGCCGCCTGGGCCGACACGGCCGACTACCGCGCCGGGGCGATCCCGCTGTGGGTCGGCGGCAACAGCGACGCGGGCATCCGCCGGGCCGTGACGCTCGGCGACGCCTGGCATCCGCTGCGGGTCACCCTGCCGTGGCTGCGGGAGGCGCGCGAACGCCTCACCGCCACCGCGCGGGACCAGGGGCGGCCCGTTCCCGCGCTGGCGCCCCGCATCGCCCTGCGGCTCACCTGCGCTCCGGTCACCGGCCCCGACCGGCTCGCCGGCGAGGGCACCCTCGAGCAGATCGTCGCGGACCTGGACGAGCTGCGCCGGCTCGGCGCCGAAACCGTCGTGCTCGACCCCTTCAACGGCGACCCCGAGGAGACCCGCCGCCCACGTGAGGCCTGGCGCGCGCTCGCGGCCGTCGCCGCCTCCTTCACCCCCGACCGATCGGAGTGAACCATGCCCCTGGACCCCGATGACCTGTTGCGCCGGGCCATCGCCCTGGCCGCCGAGGCGCGCGCGGCGGGCGACCCGCCGTTCGGGTCGCTGCTGGCCGGCCCGGACGGGCAGATCCTCGCCGAGGAGCGCAACACGACCGTCACCGGCGCCGACATCAGCGCCCACCCGGAGCTGAAGCTGGCCCGCTGGGCGGCGCGCGAGCTCGACCCCGCGACCGCGGCGGCCACCACGATGTACACCAGCTGCCAGCCGTGCCAGATGTGCACCGGAGCGATCGCCCGCTCCGGCCTGGGCCGCGTGGTGTACGCGCTGTCGGACGAACAGCTCGCCGGTCTCAAACCGGGCGGCGGATGGCCGGAGGTGCCCCAGGAGGGCCCGGCGCTGTACGAGGAGGCCCGCGTCCCGGTCGAGGGCTACTACTGAGCGCCGCGGCCGGGGGCGTGCGGCAGCCGCCGTCACCGGATTCCGGGCGGTCGGCGCCCGTCGGGTCGGCTCGCCGGCGAGGCGCCACCACTGACGGGGAGCGACCCGGAGGGCCGACGGGCCCGGCCGGGTGTTCCGGCGCCACCGGACCCGCCACCGGACCCGCCACCGGACCCGCCACCGGGCCGGTTCCGGCGGGTATACGCTCCGGCACATGCCGAGTCCCGCCGTGTCCTTCTTCTCCGGCCGTGACGGCGTGCGCCTCGCCTACCGGGAGGTGGGTGAGGGGAGACCGCTGATCCTGCTGCACGGCATCAGCGGAGACGCGACGATGTGGCTGCGTCACGGGCAGGCCGAGACGATCGCGGCACACGGCCATCGCGTGATCATGCCGGATTTCCGCGGGCACGGCAGGAGCGAGAAACCCCGGGACCGTTCCGCCTACCCCGCCGACGTCCTGACCGACGACGGCCTGGCCCTCGTCGAGCACCTGGGGCTGGACGACTACGACCTCGGCGGTTACTCGCTCGGGGCGCGCATCGTGGTGGGGATGCTGGCGCGCGGTGCGACACCCGGCCGGGCGGTGGTCGCGGGTCAGGGCCTGCGTCAGGTGCTCGGCTTCGGAGGCGGGGCCGGAGAGTTCCTGCGGCGGATCTTCGCCGGGACGGAGACGTTCGAGCCGGGCTCGCCGGAGGAGCGGGCCGTGCAGTGGTTCCGGTCGAGCGGCGACGACCCGGTCGCGCTGCTCCACGTGCTGGACTCGATGGTCGCCACACCCGAGGAGGCGCTCGGCCGCATCCAGGTGCCGACGCTCGTCGCGATGGGCGGCGATGACACGCGCGCCGATTCGGTCGACCAGCTGGTCGCGGCGTTGCCGCACGGCACTCGCGCCGTGGTGCCCGGAGATCACCAGACGGCGCCCGCCACACCGGAATTCGTCGCGGCGATCGTGGATTTCCTCGCCGACCGCCGGTGACCGTCGGCGGCCGCTATATGCCTTGAAGCGTATATATCTGTGTGGGTATGCTCCCTGCATGACCGCACCATTCGATGTGCTCGCCGAGCCGACGCGGCGGCGGATCCTCGATCTGCTGCTGGAGCGGCCCCGGCCCGTCGCGGAGCTGACCGAGGTCCTCGGCCTCACCCAGCCCGGCACCTCCAAGCACCTGCGGGTGCTGCGCGAGGCCGGTCTGGTGCGCGTCCGTGCCGAGGCGCAGCGCCGCTGGTACGAACTGCGGCCCGAGCCGCTCGCCGAGATCGACGCGTGGCTGCGGCCGTACCGGCGGCTGTGGGAACGCTCGCTGGACGCCCTCGAACGACACCTGGACGCGATGCCGGACGACGGGCCGGGCGACACGCCGGCCGGCCCGTCCCGGCGGACGGGAGACGACTCATGAACGCGACCCTGCACACCATCGACGGGCGCAGCGTCCTGCGGTTCGAGCGCCGCCTCGCGCACCCGGTGGAGAAGGTCTGGCGGGCGGTCACCGACCCGGAGCAGATGGCGCACTGGTTCCCCGCCATCGTCGAGATGGACCCGCGCCCCGGCGGCCGGATCCGCTACACCTACCCCGCCGGGGAGGCGGCGCCGGACGAAGGGGAGGTCATCGAGCTGGACCCACCGCGGGTTTTCGCCCTCACCTGGAACGGCGACGCCCTGCGCATGGAGCTGACACCCGACGGCTCGGGCACCCGGCTGGTCTTCACCCACACCTTCGCCGACCGGCCCATGGCCGGCAGCTTCGCCACCGGCTGGGACACCTGCCTCGGCGCGCTGGAGAAGACCCTCGCCGGGCCGGTCGAGGGGTCGCTCATCCAGCCGGAGCACTACGCCGAACGCCACGACGCCTACGTGGCGGCGTTCGGCCTGGGCGAGGGCACCTTCCACGCCGGCAGCGGCACGATCCGGTTCGAGCGGATGCTGCCCCATCCGGCCGGGCAGGTCTGGCCGGCGCTGACGCGGACCGGGGAGGCGGCGGCTCCGGCCATCGGCGACCCGCCGCCGCTGCCCGCCACCAACGCCTACGTCCCGGCGGGCGCCCTCACCGCCGTCCGCGCGGAAGAGCTGCTGGAATACACCTGGCTCCGCGACGGCGCACCGGCCGGGCGGGTGCGCTGGGAGCTGACCGGCGGTCACCCGGCCGGCACCCGGGTCGTGCTCACCCAGACCGGCCTGGCCGGTGAACCCGCCACCGCGCTGGCCGCCTGGCACACCCAGCTGGAGGTGTTCGCCGACCACCTGCGCGGCGTCACCCACTGCCCCTGGCCGAAGGACCGTACCGAGGAACTGGCCGCGCGCTACGCCGAGCGCACCGAGGCCAGGTAGACCACGTCGGGCTCGCCGCGCGGCACCGCCACCGGGCGGGCGGTGACGCCGGTGAACCGCTCCCGCAGCAGCGCCTCGAACGCCGGCGCGACACCGGCACTCCAGACCGCCAGCACGCCGCCGGGCCGCAGGCGCCCGGCCACCAGCGCCAGGCCCTCCGGCCCGTACAGGGCGGCGTTGCCGTCGGTGACGGTCCAGTCGGGGCCGTTGTCGATGTCCAGGCACACCACGTCGAACGCGGCCGTGCCCGCGCGCAGCCACGCCGCCAGGTCGGCGTGTTCGACGCGCACGCGCGGATCGGACAGGGCGCCGCCGGAGAAGGGCCGCAGATGACTCTCGTGCCAGCCGATGACCGCCGGCTCGCGTTCGATCACGGTCACCGAGCGCGCGTACGGGCAGCGCAGCGCCTCGGCGAGGGTGAAACCGACGCCCAGCCCGCCGATGAGGACGTCCGCGGGCCGCGCGAGACACTCCAGCGGGGCGCGGACCAGCAGGCGCTCGGACTCACCGGCGCGGGTGTCCATGAGGAACACGCCGTTGCTGATGATCTCGAAGTGCCGGCCGTCGCCGCGCAGCACCAGCTCGCCGTTCTCCCCGGCGCGGCGCTCATAGACCTCCACGCCGCCTCACCCTACCGACTCACAGCAGCGGCAGCTGCTCGGCGACCGGCCGGGGCGCGGCCGGCGGGGCCGGCAGGCGGCGGGGGTCGCGGCGGCCGGTGATGCCGTGCTTTTCGGCCAGCTCGGCGACCTTGGCGGAGATGCGCCGCTGGTAGTCCTTGGGCGCGTACGCGCCGCGCCCGTACAGCCGCTCGTAGGGGGCGATCAGCTCGGGACGGCACTCGCGCAGCCAGCGCATGAACCACTCGCGGGCGCCCGGGCGCAGGTGCAGCACGATCGGCGACACCGACGACGCGCCGGCCTCGGCGATGCGCCGGACCGCCGCCTCCAGCTGCCGGGGCGTGTCGGTCAGGTACGGCACGATCGGGCCCATCAGCACGCTACAGCCGATGCCGTGCTCCACCAGCGTGGCGCACACCTCCAGGCGCTTGAGCGGGCTCGGCGTGCCCGGCTCGATCAGCCGCCACAGCTCCTTGTCGACGAAGCCGACCGACACGGCCGCGCCCACCTCGGTGCGCTCGGCGGCCTCCTCCAGCAGTGGGAGGTCGCGCAGGATCAGCGAACCCTTCGTGAGGATGGAGAAGGGGTTGGCGTGGTCGCGCAGCGCCTCGATGATGCCGGGCATCAGCCGGTAGCGGCCCTCGGCCCGCTGGTAGCAGTCGACGTTGGTGCCCATCGCGATGTGCTCGCCGGCCCACCGGGGCGCGGCCAGCTCCCGGCGCACGAGCTCGGGCGCGTTGACCTTCACCACGATCTGGGAGTCGAAGTCGTGACCGGTGTCGAAGTCCAGGTACTTGTGGGTGCCGCGGGCGAAGCAGTTGTGGGAGACGACGCCGTTCGCGATGAAGTCGCCCGTCCCCGTGGTGATGTCGTACATCGGTACGTCCATGCCGATCGCCTCGACGGACGCGACGCCCAGCTCGGCGCTGCTCTTGAGCGCCACGCCTGCGATGTCCCGCTTACGGGTGATCACGGGATCGGTCAGGTGGAGGAACCTCAATCGTTCGGCGAGACCGCCCCGCAGCCGGACGACGCGCACCGGCCGCAGGTTCGGCCTCTCCACGGCCTCGATGACATAGTCGAATTCGAAATGCTCGAGGCCGCTGGTGATCGCTTGGATGATGTCGGCGTCGCCGTTCGTGATACGCAGGATCCCGTGTGAGCAGTCTCCCTCGGCGTCGAAGATGCCGGCGAGGAACCCCTTGCGCCATTCGTCCGTCGTGATGCGGGGCCAGGCGATGAGGTCCCTGACGACGTCGTTTCCTGCCTTACTCTGATTGTGGATGGCACGCATCGCCCGCCGCGTATCGGTGGCGTCTTGGAAGAGGAACTCCTTGGTGGGAACACCGAAGTCCTCAAGGAAACAACGCGTGCGATGCAGGGCCTCCTGATCGGCCAGGGCCAGCCGAAATCGGTAGATCTTCTGGCCGGTGGAAGCCGTGTACGACCCGAGATTCGCGTTGCCGCGGATCATTCCGCACAAATAGCCGAACCGGTAGTCCGCGTCCTTCTTAGGAGGAGCGGCGAACCCTCCTGTCCCCATCAACTTGTTATTACGCGTCAGGTGCGGGCGTCGGTCGGTGCCGTGCTCCGTGCCGGTGACGTACTTCCATCCGCGGTCGCTCAAGAATCGGTGATCGCCGCTTGCGATCAGCTCAGTGCCGTCCTCCAGGCGGATGCGATAAGCTGGCTTGGTCGTTTTCCAGTGCGCCAGCACTTCCGTCGCGACGTACCGACGATAGGAGCCCTTGACTTCCGTGCCGTAAATGGCATCGCCGATGCGTATGTCCCGAATCGGCTTGGTGCGCCCATTTGCCATGAGAATTGGCGTTTCGCCGTATATGCAATAGGTGCACGCATGACTGCATCCTCGGTAGGGATTTATCGTCCAGGTGAATGGCACCCGTGAGGTGCCGGGCACCTTGTTGATGATCGACTTGGCGCGGATCTCGTGGAAGGTGATCCCGCGGAACTCGGGCGTGTCGACCGTGACCGGCGGCCCGAACAGGCCCGGCTCCTGGCCGTCGAGTGACAGAGCGTCCCAGCGCATCCCCACATGCTAGAACACCAGTTCGAAGATCGTGTCCTGGGTCAGGAGGGAAGACGCTCCAGGGCGCGGGTCAGGTCGCGCGGGGTGACGATGCCGACGAGCCGGTCGCCGTCGAAGACCAGCAGGCGCTCGCGGGCCAGGCGGGGCAGCAGCTCGGCCAGCGAGGTGTGCGCGCCCGTGCGCCCGGCCTCCTCCACGACCGCGCCGACCGGCGCGCCCGGGTCCTGCTCCCCGATCCGCTCGGCGGTCACGATGCCGCGGACGACGCCCTCGTCCACCAGCGGGTAGGCGGTGTGGCGGTGACGGGGCAGCATCTCCCGCAAGAACTCCGCCGCCGTCATCGAACCGGGCACCGTGAAGGGGTCCGGCGTCATGATCCGGCCGATCGTGATGCCCTCCAGGCGGGCGATCACGCGGGCCTGGCCCGCCTCCATCCCGGCCGCGGCGATCAGGAACCAGCCGATCACGATGAGCCACAGCCCGCTGAAGGTCCACAGCGACACGTAGAACCCGGCGACCATCGCGGCCCAGCCGAACCCGCGGCCGGTCTGGGCCGCACGCAGCGTCGCCTTCGTCCGGTCGCCGGACAGCCGCCACAACAAGGCGTGCACGAGCCGTCCGCCGTCCAGCGGCGCCGCCGGGAGGACGTTGAACAGGGCCAGCACGACGTTGATCGCCGCCAGCCAGGCCAGGCACCCGGTGACCATGCCGTTCGCGCCCGCCAGCAGCAGGACCGCGGACGCGCCGGCCAGCACCACGCCCAGCAGTAGACTCACCAGCGGCCCGGCCCCCGCGATCCGCAGCTCCGCCCCCGGGCTGTCCGGTTCGCCCTCGAACCGGGCCACCCCGCCCAGCAGCCACAGGGTGATGCCGTCGACGGTCAGCCCGTTGCGGCGCGCCACGACGGCGTGCGCCAGTTCGTGGGCCAGCAGTGAGGCCATGAACGCGGCGGCGGTGAGCAGGCCGCCGAGGACGTACACGACCGGGTGCAGGCCCTTGTAGGACTGGGGCAGGCGGTCGGCGGCCAAACCGTACGCCAGGACAGCGAAGACGACGAGGACGGTCCAGTTGACGCCGACGCGCACGCCGACGATCCGGCCCAGCCGGAAGGTGTCGTTCATCCGCCGCCGCCTCATGAGAGTGCCCTTGGTGAACCGATACCCGGATGCGGGCTCGTACTCTCCGGCAGAATGCCATCCCATGGGCGGGTCACGGGGGCGGCACGGCAGGCGGAGACTCCGGCGGGTGAGCGCGGCGGCGGGCGCCGCGCTGCTCATCACGGCGGGCGGTGCGGGATGCGGCGGCGGCGACGACGAGCCGCACGCCTCGGCGGCGGGCGCGCCGGCGGCCGAATGCGGCCAGACCACCGCCCAGCGCGCCGGCGCGCGCCAGACCCGCGCGATGTGGATCGCGACCGTCAACAACGGCGACTGGCCCAGCCGGCCGGGGCTGCCGGTCGCCAAACAGCAGGCCGAATACCGCCACCTGCTGGACGTGGCCAAAAAACTCCACTTCAACACCGTCTACGTCCAGGTGCGCCCGGCCGCCGACGCGTTCTACGCCTCCCACTACGAGCCGTGGTCGCGGTTCCTCACCGGCCACCCGGGCGCGAACCCCGGCTATGACCCGCTGCGGTTCCTCATCACCGAGGCGCACCAACGCGGCCTGCAACTGCACGCCTGGTTCAACCCCTACCGCGCCGCCACGCAGGCCGACCCCAAGAAACTCGCGGCCAACAGCCAGGCGCGGCTGCACCCGGACTGGGTGCACCGCTACGGCGGCGCACTGTGGTTCGACCCGGGGCTGCCGCAGGTCCGCGACCTGGCCGTCCGGGTCGTCCTCGACGTGGTCCAGCACTACGACGTCGACGGCGTGCACCTGGACGACTACTTCTACCCCTACCCGATCGCGGGCAAGGCCTTCCCCGACGCCGCGACGTTCAAAAAGTACGGCGCCGGCTACAAGAACCTCGGCGACTGGCGGCGGCACAACGTCGACACCCTCGTCCAGGAGCTGCACACGCGCATCCACCAGGCGAAAGGGTGGGTGCAGTTCGGCATCAGCCCGTTCGGGGTGTGGCGCAACAAGTCCCGAGACAAGGCCGGGTCGGCCACCGCGGCGCTGCAGAGCTACGACGACATCTACGCCGACAGCCGCACGTGGGTGCGCAAGGGCTGGGTCGACTACATCGCCCCGCAGCTGTACTGGCCGGTCGGGTTCAAGGCCGCCGACTACCGCACACTCGTCGCGTGGTGGGCCAAGCAGGTCGCCGGCACCCACGTTCAGCTCATCATCGGCCAGGCCGCCTACCAGGTCGGCCAGCCCGGCGCGTGGAAGGACCCCGGCGAGCTGTCCCGCCACGTCGCGATCGACGCCGGCTACCCGCAGGTCGGCGGCGAGGCGTTCTTCAGCGCGCACGACCTGGCCCAGGACCGCCGCGGCTTCGCCACCCGGCTGCTGCGCGACCACTACTCCCATCCGGCGCTGGCCCCGGTCGCCGGCCCCGGCAAGCCCCCCGCGGCCCCGGCCGGCCTGACGGCCAAGAACGGCCGGCTGACCTGGAAGGGCGCCGGCGCCGCCGCGTACGCGGTCTACCGCGCCCCGGCCAAGAGCCCGGCGTGCATCGCACCGGACCGGAAGTTCCTGCTGAAGGTCGTCGACGGCGACGTGCACGCGACCTCCGACAAGACCGCCGAACCGGGCCGCACCTACACCTACTACGTCACCGCCCTGGACGGCCGCCGCCACGAGTCGGCGACGACGCGCGGCGTCCAGGCGACCGCGGCACGCGACTGAACCCCGGCGATCCGCGCCCCCGCCCGGCGGGGGCGCTCGCCCCGCGGTGAGGGCGGCGCGCCGTAACACTGTGGATCTCGGCGGCTGATTTGCTGCACACTGATGGCAAAACCGCCACCCGCGCCGATGAAGGACAGCCATGGAGTTCGCGTCACCCCTTCCGGCGTACTACCGGCTCAAGCGTCGGCTGCTCGCCGACATCGAGGCCGGTCACTACGGCACGGACGGGCGGCTGCCCACCGAACACGAGCTGTGCGCCGCCTACGGCCTGTCCCGCACACCCGTGGCGCGGGCGCTGTCGGAGCTGGCCGCCGAGGGCGTCGTGGTCCGGCACCGCCGCCGCGGCACCTTCGTCCACCCCGGCTGGATGGCCCGCCTGCACGCCGCGCCGAAGATCTCGGTGATGGCCTCCCACGGCGGCTGGGAGGGGCAGTTAAGAGAGGCGGCAGGCAACGACCTGCGGCTGGAGTTCACCACGGCGCCGCTGTGGGAGACACGGGCGATGTTCCGCCGCGCGATCGCCGAGGGCCGCGGCCCCGACTTCGCCATCGTCGACTCGGTCTGGGTCGCCGAGTTCGCCGAGTCGCACATGCTCACCCCCATCGCCGAACTGGACCCGGACTGGGCGGCCGACCACGACGCCGACTTCCTGCCGCCCTTCGTCGACGCCTACCGGTTCGAGGGACAGGGCCTGGTCGCGGTGCACGCACCGGCCGACGTGGCCGGCCTGTGGTACGACCGCGCGGCCCTCGGCGACGCGGCGCCGCCGCAGACCTGGCGTGACCTGCGCGCCCTGGCCCGCGCCCTGGCCGCCGACGCGCCCCGCGGCGAGCACGCCCTGGTCATGCCGGGCGGTGCCGCGGCGGGGGAGACCACCACGTACGCGCTGGTGGCGCTGCTGGTGGCCAACGGCGCGACCGTGTTCACGCCCGAGGCGGTGACGCTGGACGGCCCCGCGACGGTCGCGACGCTGCGGTTCCTGCGCCGGCTCGCCGACGACGGCGCGCTGCCCACCGAGGTCGTCACCTACGGCATGGACCGGGCCGTGCAGCTGCTCGCCGCCGGCCGCGCCCGCATGATCGTCGGGGCGAGCTACCAGGCCGAGATGCTGGCCGCCGAGACCGGGACGCCGCTGGCCGAGGTCGCCGGGCGGTTCGGGTTCGCGCCCCTGCCGGCCGGGCCGCACGGCCCGCCGGGGATCCTGTGCGGCGGCATGGTCTACTGCATCCCCCGCCAGGCCCGCCACCCGGAGCTGGCGATGCGGCTGCTGCGCGCCGCGACCGCGCCCAAGTGGCTGGCGCAGGTGTGCGCCGAGACCGGGCAGCTCCCGCCCCGCCGCAGCGTCCTGGACGCCCTGGCCCCGGTCTCACCGTTCCACGCCGAGACCGCGGCGCTGCTCGAGCACGCCGTCGTACGGCCCTCCGCGCCGACCTACGCCCTGGTGTCGGCGCAGCTGCAGACCATGCTCGAAGGCGTCCTCACCCGCCGCTGGAGCCCGGCCGCCGCGGTCACGCTCACCGCCGACCGGATCAGCGCCATCACCGGCCGTCCGATCGTCCACGCCTGACCCGCGCCGGCGGCCCGGATTCCGGACCCGGTACCGCCTCGTGGCTCAGGCTCTGGATCCGCACGGCGGTGAAGCGGGGATTGTCAGGCGCACGGCGGATGTGTTCAGATGATCACGATCGCGAGGGAGGTATGTCATGAACCGTCGGGACACCAGCTGGCCCTGATCTCTGACTCCTCAACGATGGCCGGCCTCGGTTCGTCCGGGGTCGGCCTTTTCATGGCGTGCGCTGCGGGAGCGTATGAACGGTCTGACTGCCGACGAGGAACCGTCGGCGACATATCGGGAACTGTTCATACTCGCGGAATATCGTGCGGTCTTCGTGACCTGGCCAGGGCGGTGCTCGTCGGGCTGATCGCGCTCCCCGGCGCGCCGGTACCCGTCATGTTCACGCTGCTGTTCGTCGGCGGGCTGCTCGCCCCGCCGTTCGAAGCGGCCCGGTCCGCCCAGCTCCCGCGGATCCTCACCGGCGCCCGGTACCCGCTCGGCGTCGCCATCGGCGGCCTGATACTGACACGGCTGCCGCGGCCACGAACCCGCACGCGGCTGATCCGGCCGCTCGCGGTCCTGGCCCCTCTCACCCTGGCCCCCGCGCTGTTCAACCCGCCACTCGCCGGTGCGCTCCTCCTGATCACCGCCTCCGGGGTTGTCATGTCGCTGCTGTTGCCCGCCGCGCAGACGTTGTTCCAACGAACCCTCGCGCATGAATACCGGGCCCGGGCGTTCGGCGTCATGAACGGCGGTATCCAGATCGCTCAAGGTGCCGCGGTCCTGGCCACCGGCGCGCTCGCCGAACGCCTGCCCACCGCGACCGTCATCGGGGCATGGTGCGCCGCCGGCACCCTTCTCATGCTCCTGCTCGCGCTCCGGCCGATCACCGGGCCCGGCGCACCGGCTGTTTCCTCCGTTCCCGCCAAGGAGACGATATGAACGCAACGACCGGCCGCACACCCGGGCAAGGGGCCGTACCTGAGCCCGGCCCGGGAATCGGAGGACCACCGGAAGGCGACGCCCGGGTCGGTCCGCGTATCGGTGACGCCATCGGGGACATGCTCTGTGCCGCGTACGAGGCGTCCCGCGACCCGTCCGCCGCCCCGGTCCAACAGATCGCCGAACGTGACGACGGCCTCGTGCTGGCCCTTCCCGCCGCGGCCTGGATCGCGCCGGTCGGGCAGTGGCCGGAGGGGGAACGCCGTGCGCTGGACCTGCTCAAGGGCAAGGTTCTGGATGTCGGCGCCGGTGGGGGACGGGCCGCACGCGCGCTCCTCGACCGCGGTCACGACGTTACGGCGATCGATGTCTCGCCCGGCGCGTTGGAGGTATGCCGCCGTCAGGGGATACGGTCCGTCGTTCGCGGCACGGTCGGCGAGCACGCCGCGACCGGGGCGAGGTATGACAGCTTCCTTCTGCTGGGCGCCAACCTGGGCCTCCTGGAGAGCCGTGAACGGGCGCCGGAGTTCCTGCGGGCGCTGGCCGCGATGGCCGGGCCCGGCGCCGTCGTCGTCGCCCAGGGCCGTAATCTGACCGACGCGGAGGACCCCCTGCACCTGCCCTACAACCGGCGGAACCTGCGTGCGGGCCGCATCGCCGGCCAGCGCACCCTGCGCATCCGCTACCGCGACGTGGCGACGCCCTGGTTCGACTACTTGAACCCGGCGCCCCGCGAACTGGCCGAACTGGTTCCCGGCACCGGCTGGGAGCTCACCGACGTCACCTATTTTCCGGGCTCGACGGCTCACTACATCGCCGTCCTCCACCGCGAGCGGTAGCCGTCCGCACGAAACCCCGGGCGCCCGACCTCGGCCCCGGGCGCCCGACCTCGGCCCCGGGCGGCCGCGCGGACCGCATCGGCAGCCGTGCCCGTCCGCGTCGGGCGCCGGGGCGCCTGCACGCCCGCTCGTCCGTTCCCGCGACGCTGATATCACTCGCGAGTAAGGTATCTGTCACCTCTTCCGTCAGCTCTTGACGCCGTTCGCCTCGTCCTTCCACATTTGCCACAACACAATGGCAATTCGCGGAGGTGCTGCGCATGCGGCGGCGATGGGCTCTCGTGATGACGGTGGTGACGGTCGCGGCGGGATTGAGCGCCTGCGGCGACAGCGGATCCTCCGACGGCAAGACGATCAAGGTCGCGTACCAGAAGTTCGGCAACTTCATCGGCGCCGACGAACTCTTCAAGAAGATCAAGCCGGTCTTCGAGCAGCAGAACCCCGGCGTCAAGCTCAAGCTCATCCCGATCGAGGCCGACGAGAACTCCTACTACACCAAGCTCGGCCTCATGCGGCGCTCCAAGGCCACCGCGCCCGACGTCGCCTACGAGGACACCTTCTTCGTCAACTCCGACGCCCAGGCCCGGTTCCTCATGCCGCTCGACGACAAGCTCGCCTCCTGGCCGGACTGGAACCAGTTCGTCGGCGCGGCCAAGGCCGCCGGCAAGGCCGGCGACGGCCACACCTACGGCGTCCCGATGGGCACCGACACCCGCGGCCTCTGGTTCAACAAGAAGATCTTCGCCAAGGCCGGCCTGCCCACCGACTGGCAGCCCAAGTCCTGGAACGACCTCCTCACCGCCGCACGCCAGATCAAGGCGAAGGTCCCCGGCGTCATCCCGCTCAACGTCTACGCCGGCAAGGGCGTCGGCGAGGCCGCCTCCATGCAGGGCTTCGAGATGCTGCTGTACGGCACCGCCGACAAGCTGTACGACGACCAGACCAAGAAGTGGGTCGCCCCCAGCCGCGGCATGAACGACGCGATGAACTTCCTCAAGACGGTCTACTCCGAAAAGCTCGGCCCGACCCCGCAACAGGCACTGGACCCGCACTGGAGCGACAACGTCAACGGCCAGGAGCTGTCCCAGGGCAAGCTGGCCATCGACCTGGACGGCTCCTGGCTGCCCCAGGCCTGGATCCCCGGCGGCGCGTCCGCCTGGCCCGACTGGTCCAAGACGCTCGGCACCGCCCCCATGCCCACCCAGAACGGCCAGGCACCCGGCAAGGTCAGCCTCTCCGGCGGCTGGCTGCTGTCGGTCGGCGCCAACACCAAGAACCCCGACGCGGCGTGGAAGCTGGTCCAGCTCGCCATGAACAAGGAGAACTCCCTGTTCTTCTACATCAAGGGGACGCAGGTCTCGGTCCGGAACGACGTGACCGCCGACCCGGAGTACCTCAAGGGCAACCCGACCCAGAAGTTCTGGACCAGCCTGGTGCAGTACACCCAGTACCGCCCCGCGTACAGCGTCTACCCCCAGATCTCCAACCAGCTCCAGGCCGCCACCGAGGCCGTCGTCACCGGCCAGGCCGCACCCGAGAAGGCCGTGGCCGACCTGGCCGGACAGATCAAACAGCTCGCCGGGCCGGACAAGGTCGAAGGGACCTCCTGATGGTCGCGGTGGACCTGCCCGAGTCCACCCGGCCCGCCGCCCGCCGCTCGCCCGCGCGCGGGCGGCGGGCCGCCGGCCGGGTCCTGCCGTTGGTTCCCGCGTTCGCGCTCATCGCCCTGTTCTTCCTCGGCCCGATCCTGTGGTGCGTCTACGCCTCCTTCACCGACGTCGCCCTCACCGGCGCCACCGCCAGCACCCCGCATCTGGTCGGCCTGCGCAACTACCGGCGGATGTTCTCCGACCCGGCGTTCGGCCAGTCGCTGTGGCTGACCGTGGTGTTCGTGCTCGGCTCGGCCGTCATCGGGCAGAACGTCGGCGGCATGGCGCTGGCGCTGCTGATGAAGTCGCGGCACCGGATCGCCCGCGCCGTCGTCGGCGCGATCGTGGTCGGCGCGTGGGTGATGCCCGAACTGGTCGCCGGGTTCGTCTGGTACGCGTTCCTGGCCGACGACGGCACCTTCAACGCCATCCTGCACGCCGTGGGCCTGCACGGAAAGAGCTGGCTGTACGCCATGCCGCTGCTGTCGGTGATCATCGCCAACGTCTGGCGCGGCACCGCCTTCTCCATGCTCGTCTACTCCGCCGCACTGTCGAACGTGCCCGAGGACCTGCTGGAGGCCGCCGCGGTGGACGGCGCCTCGTCCTACCGGCGGCTGCGGCACATCACCCTGCCGCTGATGCGCCGCGCGGTCATGACCAACCTGATGACGATCACGCTGCAGACGCTGGCGGTGTTCACCCTGATCTTCGTGATGACCGGCGGCGGGCCCGGCACCAAGACCCAGACCCTGCCGATCTACATGTACCAGAGCGCGTTCAAGTTCTACCAGCTCGGCTACGGCGCCGCGCTGGCCATCGTGCTGCTCGCCGTCGGCGGCGTGTTCTCGGTCGTCTACCTGCGGATGATGCGGGAGGAAGTATGACAACGGCCGTGAGCGCGACCCCGCGCACCTCCCGGTCCCCGCGCCTGTCCACGACCGGGCCGCGCCGCGGCGCGGCCGCCGCGGTGGCGTACCTGGTGCTCGCGGTGGTGGCGATCGCGTTCCTGCTGCCGTTCGGGTGGCTGTTGCTGGCCTCGGTCTCGGACCAGGCCTCGCTGAAGGCCGACGTGCCGCACCAGCTGACGCTGCGGAACTTCGCCGACGTCCTGACCGGCGACAACCTGCACGCGCTCGCCAACAGCCTGGTGCTCTCGCTCGGCGCGGCCGTGCTCACCCTCGTGCTCGCCGCGCCGGCCGCCTACCCGCTCTCGCGCTACAGCCGGCGGTTCGGCCGGCCGATCCTGCTCGGCCTGCTGTTCGCCACCGGCCTGCCCATCACCGCGATCCTCGTGCCGGTGTACGGGCTGTTCGTCCAGCTCGAACTGCTCGACTCCATCCCGGCCACCACCTTGTTCCTCACCGCGACCGGGCTGCCGATGGCGATCTGGATGATGAAGAACTTCATGGACGAGGTGCCGATCGCGCTGGAGGAGGCGGCCTGGGTCGACGGCGCGTCGGGGCTCCGCGCCCTGCTGCGGATCGTGCTGCCGCTCATGCTGCCGGGCACCACCGTGGTGTTCACCTTCACGTTCGCGCTGACGTGGGGGAACTTCTTCGTGCCGTTCATCCTGCTCGTCGACCCGGCCAAACAGCCCGCCTCGGTGGCCATCTACCAGTACTTCGGCCTGCACGGCACGGCCTCCTACGGGTTGCTCGCCGCGTTCTCGATCCTGTACTCCCTGCCCGTCGTCGTGCTGTACACGCTGGTCCAGCGGGTGCTGGGGAACGCCTTCGCCCTGTCCGGCGGTGTCAAGGGGTGAAGCGCTTCATGTGAAAGGAGAACGACGGGTAATCGGACTCCTTCCTCAAGGTTTCCCCCCGGAGGTAAAGGGGGGATGATTCGAGGAAATGTAAGACCCCCTGGAGGTGCGGCATGGCGCTCTCGATGGAGGAGGAGCGGATCCTCACAGAGATCGCATCTCAACTCGGCCAGGAAGACCCCGCGCTGGCGAGTCGCCTGGCGAACTTCGGGCGCCTGCGCAGGCGCCGGCGCATCCGCGCCATCGCGGCGGTCGTGATCGCGGTGCTCGTGGTCGCCTCGCTGGTCGGAGCGGCGTTCGTGACGCTGCCCACCTGACAGACGCGAACCGCCCCCGCCGGACCCCAGGCCCGGCGGGGGCGATCTCGTGGACCCGGCGTCGCCCCTGCCGGCGAAGCCGCCGAAGGCGGTGAGCACGCGGATCTGCCACCTCAGGGGGTCCGGGGGTGGCCCCCGGAAAGGGGGTCTTGGTAGCACTGACGAGCGGGCGCATACCCGTACGGATCATCTGGCGTTGGCGGCGCAGTATCTGGGGTGGAAGATCGCGGCGGCCGGCAGCACGGTGTTGAAGGAGCTGGAGCAGTTCCTGCTGGACCGAGCGATGGAGCACGACTCGCCGACGTCGTTGTTCAACCTGGCGCGGGAGTATCGGCCGGCCGCCAAGGCGATCCGATCTTTTCGGCGTTCGTCGCCAGGCCGCCGTCGCAATTGGACGAGGTCGTGGCGCTGTTCGACTAGGCGGTGTCGGCGAGGGAATCGCGTTGAGGAGGCCGGCACCGCGCTCGGCGTCGTCGACGCTGACGATGAAAGTCCGCGCGGCCGTCGGACCGCTTGATCATCAGGCACTGGCCGCCGCGCAGCATCCACGCAGTGCTGGCCGGCGACTTCTGGCGACCCGGCCACCCTTGAATCCGCGATGTCCGGTAGAGCGTGGCTCCTTCTCAGTGAGAACCTCAGTCTGGCGGTGGATTCAGGCTCAGAGCGGAACAACCTGGTTCCGCTTGTTGCTTCCAATCTCGGGAAGGTCCCAGACGCGCACGGTGCCGTCTCGGCCGGCGGTGATGGCGGCGGGGCGGTCGTTCAGTTCAGCGAACCGGACGGCGAACACCTCGCTAGGGGCATCGCGCTTCCCCCGAACATGCGCGGTGTTCGGCTCTGCCAGCAGGCGCCGGTCCGCAAGGTCCCACAGGCACAGCGTGCCGTCCTCGCCGCCGGTCGCCGCGACTACGCGCCCGCCCACGACGCCGGCGTCCAGGCACTCAATCTCGCCTCCCGGCACGATGATCGGCTCAGCCCACACCGAAGCGTCGGCGTCGCTCACATCGCATACCGCCAGGACCCGCCCCCAGGCCGCCGCCAAGAACCCCCGGTCCTCCAGGGCGGCCAGTGCGAAATGGCCAAGGGTTTCGTCATCGATGCCGTCGGGCTCATCGAGTTCGGCGACCGGGCAGTCCTCATCGATGTCCCACACGATGACACCGCCATCCTCGCCGGAGGCCGCGATTACCGGCCGACCCCACAATGTTCCCGCCGCAACGCTCTCGCCGCTTTCCAGCTCCGTCGTCAAGAAATAGATATCGTCGTCCTCATCCTCCTCGGGCTCTTCGCTGTCGAGGAGGTCGTCATCGGGGTCGTGATGCTTCGCCGGGCTCTGCACTTCTACGGCCGGGCCGGTATAGCCGATAACGAAGAGGGTCCGTCCGCCGAGAGTGGCCGTGCGAGCCGAGCTCGGGCTTCCGCCGTCGGCACCCTGCAGCACCGCGCCGGTTTCCAGGTCCCATTGCGCGAAGTCCTGGTGGTCCCCGCCGCCGCCGATCACGATCCGGCCGTCGACGGCCGCCGCGCATATCCGAAGGAGCTCGACTTGGGCGAACTCACGTGACGGAACGTCGAGTCGGTGCTCGGTCCACTGGTCGGTCATCGGATCCCAGGAGAAGGCCTGATATCGGTCGGTACCGATGACGAGCACGTGACCGTCACGGTCGACGAGGTCGAAATCGACGATTTGGAGACCGGAGGGCGCTCTGCTGGTCAGAACGGCTTGGAGTCCAGACACAGACGGATTCTAGGCGTGGACCCCGACAATGATCGGAAAATGCCCATATCTGCGATCCGGAGGTACCGGCGATGCCGGGCTCACCCAGGTGGTGGGCTGCCCCGCGCACAGCACCTCCGTCAGAACGCGCTGCATCGCGTCTTTCGCCCGCGCAGACGCTCGGTACGGGTGGTCCCCACACCGCCTGTCGATGATCCAAAGTGCCCCGCCCCACGGACTGTGGCGCCAGGGCGGAGCAGCCCTGCACGCCCCCCCCGCAAAGACATCGCGGGCCCCGGCGATGCCGCCGCAGGCGGTGAGCATGCGGGCCCGCCATCTCGGGGGTCCGGGGGTCGCCCCCCGGAAAGACACCGCGGGCCCCGGCGAAGCCGCCGCAGGCGGTGAGCATGCGGGCCCGCCATCTCGGGGGTCCGGGGGTCGCCCCCCGGAAAGACACCGCGGGCCCCGGCGAAGCCGCCGCAGGCGGTGAGCATGCGGGCCCGCCATCTCGGGGGTCCGGGGGCCGCCCCCCGGAAAGACACCGCGGGCCCCGGCGAAGCCGCCGCAGGCGGTGAGCATGCGGGCCCGCCACGTTCAAGCCGGTGTGGTGGTCGCCTCGCGGCGAAGGCACAACGCGGCTCCTGCTCCGGCCAGAGGCCGGACGGTATTCCGCGAAGGCGATAGGTGCGGCCCGGGGACACATGCCACACCGGCATCACCAGCGTAACCCCTTTCCCGCGATGCGTATTCCACCTCCGCCGTGTCGCCGGCCGTGCGGAAGCGGGTCACGGCGCCGTCGGTGGGAAGCAGGCTCCATGGTCGTGGACATCACTCTGAGTAACTGATTTGATCCACAGAGTCACAACCGAGGTCAAGTCTCGAGCAGAACGGACCAAAGGAGCGATACCAATGTCCAAACTCCGCAGCTCACTCTGCGTCACGGCCATGGCCGCCGGGTTGGCGCTCGCGGGCGGCGCGGCTGCCGGTACCGCACAAGCGGTCACTGCCAAGCCCGCCGGCCGGCACGGCGCGCACCAGCGGGCTGACGCGATCTTTCGGCCGCCGGTCACGCTGTTCCGTAACCAGGCTTTGACCTCGGGGAACGGCCGGGCCATCCTCCGGTTGCAGGGGGACGGCAACTTCGTGCTCTACAAGGACGGCCGGCCGGTATGGCAGGCGCCGAACGCGTGGGGCCGCGGAGTCTCGGCGGTCTTCCAGGAGGACGGCAACTTCGTCGTCTACGCCGGCGGCGGTACGCCGGTCTGGGCGTCGAACACCTGGCACCGGGGCGCGTACCTCGCGGTGCAGGATGACGGCAACGTCGTCATCTACAACAGCAGCAGGCAGCCGGTCTGGGCGACCAACACCGGAGACTGACCGCGATCCTCCGGCCCGTCACGCGACCCGGGCGCCCTTCCACGGGCGGCCGGGTCCGCTCGCTCCTGAGACCCGAACACGCGGGGACCACGTCGTCGGCGCCCCGGTCGGCCATCACGTACCGTGGCGTGCGGAAGCCGACATAAAGGGAGGTCAGGGGTGTGACGGCGCTGATTCCGCGGCCCCGGGCGCAGGTGGCGCCCGGGGCGGTGCACGTTCCGGGCTGGCTGGCCGCGGACGAGCAGCGGCGGCTGCTCGACGCCTGCCGCGAATGGGCCCGCCCGCCGGCCGGGATGCGGCACACCCGCCTGCCGGGCGGCGGCGTGATGTCGGTGCGCACCGTGTGCCTCGGCTGGCACTGGGTGCCCTACCGTTACCAGCGCACGGCCGACGACGGCGCCCCGGTCAAGCCGTTCCCCGCCTGGCTCGCCGACCTCGGCCGGCGCGCCGTCGCCGCCGCGTACGGTGACGACGGCGGCTACCGGCCCGACATCGCGCTGGTCAACTTCTACGACGCCGGGGCCCGCATGGGCCAGCACCAGGACAAGGACGAGCGCAGTCTCGCGCCCGTCGTCTCGCTCAGTCTCGGCGACACGTGCGTCTTCCGCTTCGGCAACACCCGTGACCGGGGGCGGCCCTGGAGCGACGTCGAGCTGGAGTCGGGCGACCTGTTCGTGTTCGGCGGGGAGTCCCGGCTGGCCTACCACGGCGTGCCCAAGACCCTGCCCGGCACGGCCCCGCACCACCTGGGCCTGCGCGGACGCCTCAACCTGACCCTGCGCGAGTCGGGTCTGGGGCCGGACGGCGGCGCGGCGTGAGCGCACCGCGGTTCGCCGGCGCGCCCCGTCGCGTTGAGGTGGTGTTCAGGATCGTCGTGTTGACTGACCCGGTCATCCATTGTCGAGCCCAGGGTTCCCCGTTTTGACCACCCTCGCCTCGGTCGGCACCGCACCGCCCGCACGCTCGCGTGCGGCCGGCCGTGACCCCTATTTCGACAACGCCAAGTTCCTCGCGGTCGTGCTCGTGGTGATCGGCCACGCCTGGGAGCCGCTGCGGGCCGCGAACGTCGGCGGGCGCGTGCTCGAGGCGGCCCAGACGTTCGTCTACGCGTTCCACCTGCCGGTCTTCATCGTCATGTGCGGGTACTTCTCCCGCGGGTTCACCGCCGGGCGCGACCGCACCCGCAAGCTCGTCGCCGCGATCGTCGTCCCGTACGTGATCTTCAGCGTGGCGTATCCGCTGTGGGCCGGCCTGCTCGCGGGCGACCACGTCGGCTGGGACCCGCTCGAACCGTACTACCTGACCTGGTTCATGCCCGCGCTGCTGTTGTGGCGGCTGTCGACGCCGCTGTGGCAGCAGATCCGCTATCCCGTCACGGCCGCGCTGGTGATCTCGATGCTCGCCGGCTTCATCACGCTGCCGAGCATGCTCAACGCCGCGCAGGTGCTGTCGTTCCTGCCGTTCTTCGTCGTCGGGCTCACGCTGCGGCCCCACCACTTCGCGTTCCTGCGGCGCCGCGCGATGCGCGCCGGCGGCGCGGCGCTGCTGGTGCTCGGCGGGGTGGCCGCCTACGCCGTCGCGCTGACCGTGGATCCCGAATGGGTGCACTGGCGGCGCAGCTTCGGGCAGCTCGGCGTCGGCGCGCCCGCGGGCGTGGGGTTCCGGCTTCTCGCGCTGGCCTCGGCCGTCGCGCTGACCGTGGGTTTCCTGGCCGTCGTGCCGGGACGCCGCACGTGGTTCACCCGCTTCGGGTCCGCGAGCATGTACGTCTACCTGCTGCACGGCTTCGTCACCCTGTTCCTGTCCTACCAGGGCTGGTACTACCGGATCTCCGGAGCCGAGCTCGCGCTGGTGACCGTCGGCTGCGCGGCGTTGGCCGTGGTGCTGGCCAGCGGTCCCCTTCGCGGGGCGTTCCGGTGGGCGGTCGAACCCCGGCTGGACTGGCTCTTTCACCCGCGCGTGCCCCCACCGGCCGGCGCGGTGCCGCGTCCGGCCGGCGCGGGCGAACACGGGCCCCCGGCCGGGCCGGGCCGCGCCGGCGCCGTGCGGCCTCGCGACACGGTGCAGCCCCCGCCGCGTCGGCGGCACGGCGCCCCACCTCGGTGACCGGCCCCGGATCGGCCACCGGAGGACCCGCGGCCGGTCAGCGGACGAAGAGGGCCTGCCGGCTGATGGGCAGGGTGCACGCGGCCTCATAGATCTCGGTGACCTGCTCCGGGGTGTAGCGGACCCGCCGGTTCCGCAGCCACAGGGGCAGGCGGTGCGCCCGCAGCATCGTGACGCCCTCGGCGCTGACCAGTCCGCGTTGGAGGTCGCCGCCGTAGACGACCTTCACCGGCTCGACGGGAACCTCACGGCCGAGCCGTTCCCGAAGCATTTCGGCCGCCTGCTCGGCGGTTTCGCGCAATTCCGTGGCGACCTTGGCGCCGGGCCGCTCGTCGATATACAGCTTCCCGCGGTATTCGGCCATTTGCATCTCCGGCGGCACCGCCTCGTTCTGGATGAGCATGACCCCGGCGCCGCCGATGACCAGATGATCGACCTGCCCGCGACCGGGGATCTTGCGGCCGTGCAGCACGTGGTATCCGCGCCACTCGACGAGCGCCCGCAGCACCCGCGCCGTACGGCGCTCGCCGCGCAGGCCCTTGCGCCAGACGCTGGAGGCGGCACGTTCCCGCCAGCGCCACAGGGTGTCCGCGCCCGCGACCACGATCGCGGCCAGCAGGCCCCAGGGCAGCGAGAACAGCCAGGTGCCGATGATGAGCGCCGCCGCGGCCATGCCGGCGCGGATCTGCAGACGTCGGCGCCGGCCCTGCGCCCACAACTGCTCGTGGATGGACTGCGGTGACCCACCGACCCACGCGGGGTTGTCCGGAACATAGATCGACCTGCCGAACATTTTTGCCGCCCCTTTCCGCGATACGCACCTATTGTTACTTAACCTCGCGGTGAGGTGCACGAGCGGGTAAGGCTATTGGCGCAGCAGGGCAATATTACAGAATGTGTAATGCCACTGTTGATAAAAGTTGCAGCGCAAGCCGCCACGGGCGGGCGACCGGCGCCGGGCGGGCGGCGCGTCGGAGGGCGGGAGTACCGTACGCCCGTGGGTGATGATGAGGCCGCAGCGCTGCTGGCGCGGTTGCACGCCGCGCAGAACGACTTTTACGGCGGTGGCGGGGACGTCGCGCTACGTGAGGTGCTCAGCCCGGACGTCTCCTGGCACGTGCCCGGCGACAACGCGATCGCCGGGCACTACGAGGGCATCGAGTCCGTGCTGGCCTACTTCGCCGGACGCCGCGACCTTGCCGGGCGTACGTTCCGGATGCGCCCCCGCGACCTGCTCGCCGGCCGCGGGGAGTGGGTGGCCTCGCTCACCGACGGCGAGGCGGTGCTCGGCGGGCGACGGGTCAGCTGGTCGACGGTCGGGCTGTACCGGCTGAGCGGCGGCAGGGTCGCCGAGTGCCGGCTGTTGCCGCTCGACCCGGCGGCGTTCGACGCGGTGTGGGCGGGCCCGGCCGCGGACCGGGCGGACGTCCGCGGCGCTCCCGAAGACGGCCGCGCCGCCACGCCCACCGGCTCGGGGACGACCTCGCCGGCCTCCACCACCGGGCCCGGCCACCTCCCGACGGCCGCCGCGTCCGCCGTCTCGGCGTTCCGCGTACGGCCGCGGCACTGCGACGCGCAGGGCGTGGTCTACGCCGGCCGGTACCACGAGTTCTTCGAGGACGCCTTCCTCGACTGGCTCGACGAGCACGCCGGCGGCTACGCGGCCCTGCGGGACGAGGGCGTGGACATGGTGATCGTCTCCAGCGCCTGCGACCATCGCCGTCCCGCCCGCCTGGGCGACCCGCTGACCGTCGAGACCAGGCCCGAGCGGGCCGGCCGTACGTCGCTGACCATGGCCTTCACCGTGCGCGGCCCGGCCGGGCCGGTCGCCGAGGGACGCATCACCTACGTCGCGGTCGGGCGTGCGGGCGCGGCGACCGGGCTGCCGGAGGCGCTGGCCGGCGTCGCAGGCGCCGCGGACCGGGGGAGATGAGCAGCCGCTGCGGGCCCAGGCCTACGTTGTCGCGCTGAACGGCCCGCACCCGCGGGTGCTCCAAAGCCGCCAGCCAATCGGGCGAGCAGGTGCGCCCGCAGCGGAAGCTCGGTGCGCGACCGCCGGTGGGCGGCCGCGGATACACCTCCATCGTTACCCGCCGGCCGCCGGAACGCAAAGTCATCCGGCCGAGCTTCCCTCCAGCAGGACCTTGGTCACCTGCTCCGGATCGTCGGCCATCGGCACGTGCCCGCAGCCGCGCAGCCACACGAACCGCACGTGCGGCAGGTTCTGCTGTGCCCGTACGGCCTGGCCGCTGCGCAGCAGCCGGTCGCGGGTGCCCCAGGCGATCGTCGCCGGGACGTCGCGCAACGCGCCGTGGAACCTGATCCCACGCCCGGCCCGCAAGGTCGGCTCGAACCCGACGGCGTCGTGCAGCGCGGACGCGTCGGCGATCAGCGTCTCGATGTCGATCAGGTCCGGCCGGCCGTAGATCATGCCGAACATCAGGTTGCGGCGCCGCGGCGAGCGGGCCAGCCAGCGCATGACGGGCTCGGGCACGCCGGCGCCGAGGCGGCAGGCCCGCAGCACCGCCCCGACGTACCGCAGTTCCATCGGGGTGAAGAAGCCCGCCGGGGACAGCGCGGTGACCGAACGGGCCAGGCCGCGGTCGGCGGCCTCGAGTGCGAACAGGCCGCCGAGGGAGTTGCCGGCCACGTGCGGGCGGTCCAGGCCGAGCTTGTCGATGAACTCACCGAGCACCGTGACCATCGTGTCCAGGCCGTACGGTCTGTCGGGCGGCAGGGGAGGGGAGGTGCCGAAGCCGGGCAGGTCCACGGCGATGACGTCGCGTTCTTTGGCGAGGCGGTCCATGACCGGCTCCCACGCCTGCCAGCGGTGGCCGATTCCGTGCATGAGGAGCAGCGGCGGGCCGTCACCCCGCCGCTCGAAAACGATGTCCACGCGCCGAGACTAGACCTGAGTTACCACTCAGTCACCGTGACCGCTGTCACCTTGCCCGGTGCGGACATCACCTCTTGTCCGTCGGTGGAGCAGCGGGCGCAGCGAGCCGTTGCGGGGCTGTGCGGCGGTCACCACCGGGAACACGCCGCGCGGCGGTGCACCGCCTGCTCGCCTGGTCATTCCGGACCGACAACTTTGACGGCCGGTTGTTCGGCCTCGGGCCGCGGCGCGGGAAGAAATGCCCTTGAGGACGACGGCCGTAAGACCTCAGGGGCGACGGCCTGGCGACGGCGTACCTGCCCTGACCTTGTGACCAGGATGCGGAGGTTGACGATGCTCGTGAGCCTGCAGGAACGAGAACGTCTGATGATCTATACGGCGGCCCGGCTCGCGGCCGAACGCAGGCAGCGGGGCCTGAAGCTGAACCTGCCCGAGGCCACCGCGCTGATCACCTCGTTCCTGCTGGAAGGAGCACGGGACGGGCGGACGCTGGTCGACCTGCAGGACGCCGGCCGTAACGTTTTGAGTCGTGACGAGGTGATGGACGGGGTTCCGGAGATGCTCACCCAGGTCCAGGTGGAGGCGACGTTCCCGGACGGCACCAAGCTCATCGCGGTACAGGAGCCGATCCGGTGACCGACGGCCGCGGTCCATCCGGTTCGGGCAGGAAGAGCCGGTCGGCGTCGGGCAAGGGAGCCGTCGTCGGCCTCACTCAGCCGGGCGCGGACTCCGGTGAGCGGGAGGGAAGCCCAGGACAGATCATCTACGGCGACGAGCCGGTGGTGATCAACGCCGGGCGGGCGGTGATCACACTGGCCGTCATCAACACCGCGGACCGTCCGGTCAGCGTCGGCTCGCACTACCACTTCGCCGAGGCCAACCCCGCGTTGAGCTTCGATCGAAAGGCGGCGTGGGGCCACCGGCTGGACATCATCGCGGGCGGGATGGTCCGTTTCGACCCGGGCGCGACCGTGGAGGTGCGGCTGGTCCGGCTGGGTGGCCGGCGCATCGTCCGGGGACTGCGCGGCGAGTGCGGGGGCCGGCTCGATGGCTGAGATTCCCCGGCACCAGTACGTGGCCTCGCTGGGGCCGACCACGGGTGACCGGATTCGGCTGGCCGACACCGATCTGCTCATCGAGGTGGAGGAGGATCGTTGCGTCGGCGGGGACGAGACGGTCTTCGGCGGCGGCAAGTCGGGCCGGGAGTCCCAAGGCCAGTCGCACGCCACCCGCGCCGAGGGCACCCCCGATCTGGTGATCGGGGGTGTGGTGGTGCTGGACCACTGGGGAGTGATCAAGACCGACGTCGGAATCCGGGACGGCCGCATCGTCGCGTTGGGCAAATGCGGCAACCCCGACATCATGGACGGCGTGCATCCGGACCTGGTGGTCGGGCCCAACACCGAGATGGTCAACGGCAGCGGGTTGATCATGACGGCCGGGACGGTCGACACCCATGTGCACTTCGTCTCCCCGGACATGTCCGTGGTGGCGCTGGAGGCCGGCACCACCACGCTCGTCGGCGGCGGCAGCGGCCCGACCGACGGGTCGAAGGCCGCGCTGACCAGCCAGGCCGGCTGGTGGATGGAACGCATGCTCGAGGCGTTCGACCCGTGGCCGGTCAACGTCCTGTTCCTCGGCCGGGGCACCACGGTGTCGCAGGAGGCGCTGTGGGAACAGCTGCGGTCGGGGATGGGCGGGTTCAAGTGCCACGAGGACTGGGGCGCCACACCGGCCGTGATCAACACGGCGCTGACCGTGGCGGAGGCCGCCGGGGTGCAGGTCGCGATCCACAGCGACACCCTGAATGAGGCCGGATTCGTCGAGGACCTGCTGCGCACCGCCGGCGGCCGTAACTTCCACGCCTTCCACACCGAGGGCGCCGGCGGTGGTCACGCCCCGGACATCATCAGGATCGCCGGCGAGCCCAACGTCCTGCCCTCCTCGACCACCCCGACCCGCCCGTTCACGGTCAACACCGCGGACGAGCAACTCGACATCTGCCTGATCGCCCACCATCTGAATCCCAAGATCCCGGCGGAGCTGGCGTTCGCCGAGAGCCGGGTGCGCGCGACGACGATGGCGGCCGAGGACATCCTGCAGGACCTCGGCGCGATCTCGGGCATGCAGTCGGACGCGCAGGCGATGGGCCGGCTCAGCGAGGTGGTGCGGCGTACCTGGCAGACCGCGCATGTGATGAAGAGGCTGCGCGGCCCGCTGCCCGGGGACGGCCGCGCGGACAATCACCGCGCTCGCCGGTACGTGGCCAAGTACACCATCGTCCCCGCGATCATCCACGGGATCGAGGACGAGGTCGGATCGGTCGAGCCGGGCAAGCTGGCCGACCTCGTGCTGTGGACACCCGCGCTGTTCGGCGTGCGGCCCAGCTATGTCTTCAAGTCCGGGATGGCGGCGATGGCGCTGCTCGGCGACCCGAACGCCGCCGTGCCCACCCCCCAGCCGGTGCTGCCCCGGCTGGGCTACAACACCCGGACCCGGGCGGCGGCGGCGACCAGCGTGGCGTTCGTCGCCCCGGCCGCGATCGAGGACGGTCTGGCCGACCGCCTGGCCGTCGAACGTCAACTGGTCGCGGTGAAGAACATGCGCGGCCGGACCAAGGCCGATCTGCCCGAGAACGACGCGCTCCCCGCCATCGAGGTCGATGCGGACACCTTCGCCGTACGCATCGACGGCGAGGAGGTCGACCACGAGCCGGCGGCCGTGTTGCCGATGACCCAGCGCTACCTGCTGTTCTGATGAGCGCCCCCGGCCACCGCGGCGTGGCGCCCGACGCCTCGCCGGCCGGTCACGCCGCCGGCCTGTCGGCGTTGCTGCTGCTGGCCGACGGCAGGTTTCCCGCGGGCGGCCACGCCCATTCCGGTGGGCTGGAGGCCGCCGTCGCCGCCGGGCGCGTCACCGACGTGACAACGCTGATGTCGTTCCTGCGCGGCCGGACCGTGACCAGCGGCGCGGTCTGCGCCGCGTTCGCCGCCGCGGCCTGCGCGGCGTTCGAGGCCGACCCCACGATGACCAATGGCGAGCTCGAAGACCTCGACGCCGAACTGGACGCACGCACCCCCTCCCCGGCGCTGCGCGGCACCTCGCGCGTGCTCGGCCGCCAGCTGTTGCGCGCCGCCCGTGCCATCCGGGCGCACCCCGGTCTCGACCCGCTCACCGTCACCATGCCGGACGGTCCCCACCAGCCGATCGCGCTGGGCGTGACCTCCGCCGTCTTCCAGCTGACTCCGCACGCGGCGGCGGTGGCGGCCCTGCACGAGGCGGCGGCCGGACCCGCGACCGCGGCGATCCGGCTGCTCGGGCTCGACCCCTTCGCCGTGCACGCCGTCCTCATCCGGCTCGCGCCGCACCTGGACGAGCTGGCGCGCGAAGCCGCCGATCACGCCGCCACACCGGCGGAGCGGCTGCCCGCACCGGGCGCCCCGATGCTCGACATCTCCGCCGAGCACCATGCCGCCTGGGAGGTGCGCCTGTTTGCGTCCTGAGCACGGTCATCAGCCCGGCGGGGTGCGGCCGCCCGCGACGCCGGCGTGAGGAACCACGCGGTGGCCCGTCTGGCCACCGAAGCCGACCCTCGGGGGCGCACCCGCGTCCAGATCCTGCGCTCCGGCTGGCCGCTGATGCTCCGAACCACCCGGCCCCGTGAACCGGACGTGATCAGCGGCTGGGTCGCCCGCGACGACGTCGCCCAGGTGCACCTGACCGCCGCGGGCGCGGGCCCGATCGGCGGCGACCGGCTCCGTCTGGACGTCCGCGTGGGACGGGGCAGCGCGCTGATCCTGGGCGAGGTCTCCCCGACCCTGCTGCTGCCAGGCCCGCACGGCGAACGGTCACGGACCGAAATCGACATCCACGTCGCCGCGGGCGCCACCCTGGCCTGGCTGCCGGAGCTGGTCATCGCCGCACATGACTGCCGTCACCGCACCGACATCCGGGTCACGCTGCACGCCGAGGCCCGGCTGCTGCTGCGCGAGGAGGTCCTGTTCGGCCGGCACCAGGAGCAGCCCGGGACGTTTCGCCAGCGGCTGCGGATCGTGCGCGACCACCGTCCGCTCTATGACCAGGAACTCGCCGTAGGGCCGGGAACGCCGGGATGGGACGGCCCGGCGGTCACCGCCGGGCACCGCAGCGCCGGGACGCTGCTGGTCGTCGACCCCGACGGATCCGATCCCGTCCGCGCCACTGCCCGCGGACCCCATACCGCGGTCATGGCCCTGGCCGGGCCGGCCACGATGATCAGCACGCTCGCCCCGGACACGGCCACACTGCGCCGGCGACTCGATACCGCGCTGGCCCGCATCGGCACCGGCCGGCGGCAGGCCACAGCGCAACGAAGCCTCTGAGGAGCCGGTCCGGCCGGGGTCAGGGTTCGAGTTCCGCCGCGACGCCGGTGATGTCGCCGATGTCCAGGGTGAGGGAGATCTCGCCGCGGAACACCTGGGTCTCCCCGGCCTGGCTGAGATGCCGGCTGCACGCACGGTCGAGATAGGCCTCGACGAGCCGGGCGTTGGTGAGCCGCCCGCGCCCGCGCAGCGTCCCCAGGTCGCGGCGGGCCTCCTCCCAGGCGCCGGGCGTCAGCCGCAGGTGCCGTTCGGAGGCCAGCAGCCCGGCCAGGGCCACGCGTGCCCGCGGGTCGGCGAAGTCGGGCAGGCGCACGGACCGGAAGTCGGTGACCAGCTCGGGGCTGGCCTCGGTCAGGGCGCTGAGCCGGTCCGGCGCGCAGGTGCCGACCAGCGCGATGTCGCTGACGCCCTCGGCCCGCAGCCGGTACAGGGACGTGGCGTACGCGGCGCCGCGCTCGTCGTCGAGGATCAGAGCGTCCAGGCCCTCGATCAGCAGCGTGTGGCCGGCGTGTTCGGCGAGGCGTTCGCGCAGCTGCCGCGGGTCGATCTCGGCGAGGTCGTCCACGTCGACGGTGCGGACGTCGCCGCTGTTCATCCCGCCCTCGGCGAGCGCGCGGGCGATCATGCGGGTGAGGCGGCGCTGCCCGCAGGAGATGTCGCCGACCAGCAGGACCGCCGGGGCGGAGGCGCTGGAGACCTCCTGACCGCGCAGGCTCTGCGCCCACTTGCCGCGGCGCCGCAGCTCGGTCAGCAGCCGTTCGATGTCGTCGGCGCCGGGCAGGAACGCGATGCCGTACGCCTCCACGGTGGCGGGCGCCTCGCCCGAGACCGACGTGGCCGGGGCTCCGGCCGCGACCGTGGGCGGTGAGGTGGAGTACGCGGGCGGTTCCGCCGCTGTCGGCGGCGCGGCGGGCGGGGAGTCGGACGCCCCCGGCCAGGCCGTCGTGGCCGACTGCCCCGCCGCCGCCTCCTCCGTGCCGGGCCAGGCCGCCTGGCCCGGCTGCTCGGCCGCCTCCTCGGTGCCGGGCCAGGCGGTCGTGCCCTGCTGCTCCGCCGCGGGCTCGGCGCCGGGCCACGCCGTGGTCGCGTCAGCGGCGGGCGCTGCGGGCGCGGGTGGTTCGGCCGCCGCCGCGTCGGCCTTGCGCTGCTCGGCCAGGTGCGCGCGCGCCGCCTCGATGATCTCCCACGGCGTCATGGACTCGCCCGCGACCGGGTCGGGCGCGGCGACCAGCGTGTTCATCAGCGCGGCCGGCACGGTGAAGCCCGGGCGGGGCGGCGCGGTGCCGGCGAGCCGGCACCAGGCCAGGTCGGTGGCGTAGGAGGCCGCCAGCAGGGTCCGCAGGATCTGCGGGTCGGCGCCGGCAACCGCGTCGGGCAGGGTGCCGCCGGTCGGCCACAGCCGCCGCAGCGGGTGGTCGGGCTGGGCGAGGGACTGCAGCGTGCGGACGCCTTCGGCGTCGAGCCAGGCCATGACGGTCCCCGCCGCGGCCGGAGAGTCCTGCAGGTCCGCCGCGAGCAGCGCCAGGGCGACGCGCCTGGCCTCGGCCGGTCCGCTCGCCGCGGCCGGGAGCATCGCCGCGGCGGCGGCCAGGTCGTAGCAGGCGAGGCGGAAGTGGTCGCCCGGCGTCGTCTCGCGCAGCACCGCGATCCGCAGCTGCGGCGGGCAGCGTCGCAGCCACTCCTGGTAGACGGCCGCGTCGCCGAAGCGGACGCCGGCGTGGTCGCTCTGGATCATCCGCAGGGTCGCGCCGCTCATCGCGGCCAGCGCGTCGGCGCGCGGGCGGAACGCCGCGCCGCCGCGCAGCGTCTCGGCGGTCTCCCAGATCGTGCGGACGATGTGGGTGGCGCCCATGGGGTCGTTCGCGCGCAGGCGTTCGGTGTAGGCGCCGACGATCAGTGACAGGTCCGGCTGCAGGAACCAGCGCGGCCCGCCGTCGGTGCCGCTGAGGAAGCGGCTGAAGAGCCCGAGGATCGGGTGGTCGGGGTCGGCGACCGGCGCGCCCGCGCACCACAGCACCGAGAACAGGCAGACCGCCGCCGGGCTCGGCGTGCCGGGGACGAACTGCGGGTCGTGCATCGGGAACTGCGCCGGGTTGACGGCGGCGGCCGTGGCCAGGGTCTGCTGGAGCCGGGACATCAGCGGGGGAGGCGGCGGCGCGCCGAACAGCCCGTCGGCGGCCAGCGGGCCGGGCGTCAGGTCGGGGCCGCTGGGCACCATCGACGGGGGCACGGGCGGGCTGCCGGCGCCGGGCGGCGCGGGCATCATCGCCTGGCGCGCCACCGGGTCGAACGGCGGCGGGCACAGGTGCCAGTTGCCCTCCAGGCCGCAGCGGTACCAGCGGCCCCACAGGCCGAACAGCCACCACTCGCCGGCACCGGCGAGCATCCGCGCGGTGACGGCCTGGGCGCGTTGCGGCGGGACGGCGTTCATCCACCAGGGCGAGGCCGTCATGGCACGGATGTCCGTTTCGATCGCTGCGAACGGATCCGTGGGGGCTGCGCCGGGCCAAGTCACCCTGGGCATGGTAGTGCGTCGTGAGAATCCCGTTGTCGTACGTAAGGAGCATGATGTATTGATGCTCCTGATTCGACAGGTGAGGGGGGCTCCGTGGACGCCGCTCGGGTGAAGGCATGGGGACTGGGATTCGGGGTGTTCTCCTCGGTCTGCTTCGGCACCTCCGGTGCGTTCGGCAAGGCGCTGATCGAAGCCGGCATGTCGCCGTTGCAGGCGTCGTGGATCCGGGTGGCCGGCGCGACGCTGCTGCTGGTGCCGGTGATGCTGGCGGCGCGCCGCCGGGCGGCCGGCGCCGCGGTGCGCGGTCACTGGCGGCTCCTGCTGCTGTACGGCGTCATGGGCGTGGCGGGGTGCCAGTCCTTCTACTTCGTCGCGGCGTCGCGGCTGCCGGTCGGGGTGGCGATCCTGCTGGAGTTCACCGGTCCGGTGCTGGTGGTCGGCTGGACCCGGTTCGTGCTGCGGGCGCCGCTGCCGCGTTCGGCGGCGGTCGGGGTCGGCATCGCGCTGGTCGGGCTGGCCTGTGTGGTGGAGGTGTGGTCGGGGCTGCGGCTGGACCTGGTCGGCGTGCTCGCCGGGCTGGGTGCGGCGGCGTGCCAGGCCGCCTTCTTCCTGGCCGCCGAACGGGCCGGCGGGCGGATCGACCCGCTCGTCATGACCGCCACCGGCTTCGCCGTCGGCACGGTCGCCCTGGCCGCCTGCGCCCCGCCGTGGACCGTGCCCTGGCACGAACTCGGCGTGGACGTCGCGCTCGGCGGCCGCACCGCGCCCGGCTGGCTCCTGCTCACGCTGCTGGTGCTGATCAGCACCGTCACCGCGTACGTCACCAGCGTCGCCGCCGTGCACCGGCTGTCGGCGCCGGTCGCGGGCGCCGTGGGGTACGTCGAGGCGGTCGCGGCGGCGGTGTTCGCCTGGGTGATGCTGGGCGAGCGCCTGTCTCCGGTCCAGCTCGCAGGCGGTCTGATCGTGCTGGCCGGCGCGTTCGTCGCCCAGCGGTCGGTGGCCGCCCGCGAGCAGGTGATCGGGGAACTGCCCGTCATGGAGACCGTCGGCGTCACGCGCTCTCACGGATGAACGCGCGGGCGCCGGCGGCGGACACCGGTGACACCATGACGCCGCCGGCCGGAGCGGAAGATCGGCCGAGGCGCCCGCGCCGTCAAGGAGACCCCCGCCGGATGAGCCGCCCCGCGGGGAAACTACCGGCCGCCGAACCCGGGTAGATCCCCGATACGGGGGACGGGCGGTGCGGGCACGCCCGGAAAGGGGGGACCCGGGTGAGAGTCGTCGTCGACCTGACACGGTGCCAGGGGTACGGGCAGTGCGTCTTCATGGCCCCGCGGGTCTTTTCGATGAACGGCCGCGAGGCGCTCGCCTACGACCCCGCCCCCTCCGAGGACCAGCGCGAGAACGTGCTGCGGGCCGCGGCGGCCTGTCCCGTGCAGGCGCTGCACGTCGAGCGGGCCGCCCCGCCGGGCCCCGGGCCCGAGCCCGGGCCGTACACCGCGGACGGCGACCGGTTCCGCCGCGACGGGCGCGTCGTCATCGTCGGGTCCTCACTGGCCGGCACCCGCGCCGCGGCCGTGCTGCGCGCCGAGGGCTTCGCCGGTTCGCTGACGCTGGTCGGGGACGAAACCGGCGAGCCGTACGACCGGCCGCCGCTGTCCAAGCAGGTCCTCAGCGGCCGGGTGCCCGCCCGCGCCACGGCGTTGCCCCGGCTCCCCGACCTGGACGCCGAGTGGCTGCGCGGCGTGCCCGCCACCGGGCTGGACCTCGACCGCCGCCGCGTGATCCTCGCCGACGGCCGCGACCTGCCGTTCGACCGCCTGCTGATCGCCACCGGCACCCGGGCGCGGCCGTGGCCGGACCCGGCGGAGGCGGCCCTGGAGGGGGTCCGCACGCTGCGGACGGCCGAGGACGCCACCGGGCTGCGGCAGCGCCTGGCCTCCGGCGACGGCCGCGTGCTGGTCATCGGCGGCGGGTTCACCGGGTCGGAGATCGCCTCGGTCTGCCGCGAGCTGGGCCGGCCGGTGACCGTCGCCGAACGCGGACCGGCGCCGCTCGTCGGCGCCGTCGGCGGTGTGGTCGGCGGGATCGCCGCCGACCTGCAGCGCGCGCACGGCGTCGACCTGCGCTGCGAGGTCGGCGTCACGGCGCTGGAGGGCGAGAACGGCCGGCTGCGCCGCGCCCGCCTGTCCGACGGTGACGTGCTGGAGGTGGACCTGGCGGTCGCCGCGCTCGGCGCGGTCCGCAACGTCGAGTGGCTGGAGGGCTCCGGGCTGGCCGCCGGGCCCTGGGGCGTGGCCTGCGACGCGGGCTGCCGCGTGTTCGACATCAACGGCCTGGTCACCGACGACGTCTTCGCCGCCGGCGACGTCGCCCGCCTGCCACATCCGGTGTACGAGTACCAGTTCCTGGCGCTCGAGCACTGGGGGAGCGCGGTCGCCCAGGCCGAGGTGGCCGCGCACAACATGCTCAGTGGCCAGACGCGCCGCTGGCCGCACCTGGCGCTGCCGGTGTTCTGGTCCACCCAGTTCGGCGTCGAGATCAAGTCCGTGGGAGTGCCGACCTTCGCGGACGAGGTGATCATCACGCAGGGGTCGGCCAAGGAGTTCCGTTTCGTCGCCGTGTACGGCTACCGGGGGCGGATCACCGCCGCGGTCACCTTCGACCAGGGGATGTGGCTGGAGTTCTACCAGGGGCTGATCGAGCAGGCCGCGCCGTTCCCGCCCCGGTTCCGCACCGTCGACCCGGCCGGTGCGGCGAGCCCGGTCCCGGCGCAGGTGCCCGACCGGGTGACGGCCAGCCACGGCGCGACCGTCGTGGTGACCGGCCACGACCCGGCCGAACGCCGGGCCTGGCTGGTCCACCGATCCCGGTGACCGCCGCCGCGCGTCGCCGGAGGAAGGGGGAGACATGACAGAGAGCCAGGTGTTCGGCCGGATCCTCGACCGTGCCGGGCGCGCCGACCCGTACCCGCTGTACGCCGAGTTGCGCAAGACCCCGGTGGCGGCGCTGGAGGACGGCAGCTACGTCGTCAGCACCTACCGCGAGATCGTCGCGCTCCTGCACGACCCGCGGGTCAGCTCCGACCGCCGCAACCTCGCCGAGCACTTCGCCGACCGCGAACCCGTACCGCCCGGCCGCGAACCCCCCTTCATCGTCGTCGACCCGCCCGAGCACGACCGGCTGCGCGGCCTGGCGATGCGGCACTTCGGCCCGCCCGGCTCACCGGACCTGGTCAAGGGGCTGCGGCCGGAGCTGACCGCGATCGTCACCGAACTGATCGACGCGATCGCCGGCGACCGGCGCGCCGACATCGTCGAGGCGGTCGCCTACCCGTTCCCGGTGACGGTGATCTGCCGGCTGCTCGGCGTGCCGCGCGAGGACGAGCCACGGTTCCACGCGTGGTCGACCGAGATCGTCGAGACCGTCGGCCCTGGTGAGCGCCACATCCCGCCGGAAGCGAACCCGACGCGGCGAGTGAGGGGCGGTGAGCGACCGGGAAAGCCTGCGGAGGCCGCCTCGGAGGAAGTCGGGAGTGGTGACCGACACGCCAAGCCCGAACGCGTGCGCCGCCGTGAGCGCGCCGCCGAGGCCCTGGCGGACTACGTGCGCGGGCTGGCGGACGCGCGCCGCCGCGCCCCCGGCCGGGACCTGCTGTCGGGACTGCTCACCGACGACGGCCCGGACGGCGGCATGTCGATGGAGGAGGTGGTCAGCACGGTGACGCTGCTGCTGGTCGCCGGGCACGAGACGACCGTCAACCTCATCGCGAACGGGATGCTCACCCTGCTGCGCCACCCGGAGGTGCTCGAGCGGATGCGGCGCGAGCCGGACCTGGTCGTCGGCGTCGTGGAGGAACTGCTCCGCTACGAGCCGCCCGTGCACTTCCCCGCGACACGCGTGGCGCTCGACGACATCACGATCGGCGACACCACGATCCCGCGCGGCGCGCCGATCGTGCTCGCCCTCGCCGCGGGCAACCGTGACCCGGACCACGTACGTGCCCCGGAGCGCTTCGATCCGTGCCGCGAGACCAACGAGCACCTGGGGTTCGGCGGCGGCGTCCACTACTGCTTCGGCGCGCCGCTGGCCCGGCTGGAGGCCCAGACCGCGCTGGGGGAGCTGACCAGGCGGCTGCGCGACCCGCGGCTGGTCGCCGACCCGCCGCCGTACCGGCCGAGTTCGGCGCTGCGCGGCCCCCGGCGGCTGCTGGTGGACTACGACGGCGTCGATCCCTGAGCGCGGACTCCGGCGTACGGGACCACGGGCCGGCCGGTCAGTTCACCTCCTTGCGGATCGCGCGTACGAACCCGGCCGTCATCGGCGCGACGATCCAGAAGGTGATCGACACGGCCAGCCGGCCGGCCTCGGTTCCGGACATGTCGCCCTGAGCCAGGGGACCGACGGTGGTGTTCAGGTCGAACCAGCGGACCAGCACCTCGCCGGTGGCGCCGAGGTGACCGACGAAGGTTCCCAGGGCGGGCGCCGACAGGTACACGACGATGGAGGCCGGGGCGTTCAGCAGGAGCATGCCGACGGCCAGGCCCATCGCGACCAGCAGAACGTTCGTCGCGGTCCAGCCCAGCACGGCGAGCGGCCCGAAGTTCCAGTCGGCCGGGACCCGCTCGACCCGGGCGCTGATCACCGTCACCGGCACCGTCACCAGCAGCGCGAACAGCGAGGCGGCCACGGCGGTGACCAACGGCGGCAGGCACTTGGCCGCCAGCACCCGGTGGCGCCGGGGTTCGAGCGCGAAGGTCGTCATGGCGGTGCGGTGGCTCCACTCGCCGGTCACCGTGAGGATGCCGAGTACCGGCAGCAGCGTCCCGAACCCGACCCCGGCGGTGCCGGTCAGCGTCCGCGGGTGCGGACCGGCCACGACGCCGCGGGCGGCGATGAGCGCGACGGTGAGGCCCGCCAGGACCAGAGTCATGATCTTGGCGCTGCGCGTGTCGAAGAGCTTGCGCGTCTCGACCCGCAGCAGCCGGTGGAAGGGAGGGCGCGCCGGGGCGGCGCGCGGGTCGGTGATGCCGGTCATATTCGTCGGTGGGCGTGACCCCAGGGGCGTGTCATCGATTCCCTCGCCGCGCGCGGTCATGAGGCACTCCGATCGGCGTTCGCGGTGAGTTCGAGGAAGGTCTCCTCGAGGCCGCGGCCCCGGCCCAGCTCGGTGACGGTGCCCTGCGCCAGGATCCGGCCGCCTCCGATCAGCACGACCCGGTCGGCGACCTGCTCGATCTCATGCAGAAGGTGTGAGCTGAGCAGCACCGAGCATCCGGAGTCCGCGAGCCCGCGCAGCAGCACGCGCATCCAGTGGATGCCCTGGGGATCGAGGCCGTTGGCGGGCTCGTCGAGGATGAGGACCTCGGGCCGGCCGAGGAGCGCATGGCCGATGCCGAGGCGTTGCCGCATCCCCAGCGAGTAGCCGCCGACGGGCCGGCCGGCCTCCCGGCCGCTCAGCCCGACCAGGTCGAGGACCTCGCCGACCCGTGCCCTCGGCAGGCCGATCGTCATCGCGCCGAGCGTGAGGACCTCGCGCCCGGTGCGCCCCGGATGCAGGGCACCGGCGTCCAGCAGCGTGCCGACGCGCGCTCCGGGGGCGTCCAGGTCCGCGTACGCCCGGCCGAGCACGGTGGCCGAGCCGGAGGTGGGGCGGGCGAGGCCGACCAGGATGCGCAGGGCCGTCGACTTCCCGGCGCCGTTGGGCCCGAGGAACCCCGTGACGCATCCGGGGCCGACGGTGAAGGACACGTCGTCGAGCGCCCGCACACCCCGGTAGGTCTTGCTGACGTGGTTGAATTCGATCACGCGTTCAGTCCACCGGAGCCGCCCCGGCCGATCATCGGACCCGGGTCGAGCGCGGCCGGGCGTGGGTCGGGCCTCACCGCTCACCCGCGTAGACCTTCGTCGACCCGGGATCGACCCGGGTCGCTAACGGCCCCGGCGCGGGCGTCTCTAGGCTGCGGCCTGTGGAGGACCACCCGCGGAACCAGCCGCCCCTCGACCGTGCGGGCGTCGCGCTGCGCTACCTGTGCGCCGCCGTTCCCATGGTGTTCTACGCCTCCACCTGGGCCGCGGCCCTGTCCCGCGGCCACCACCGGCTCGTCCCGGCGCTGGCCGACCTGGCGCTGGGCCTGACCGGGCTGGTCCTGATGCGCTGGCGACGACGCCGGCCCTGGCCCATCGCGCTGGCGACCGCCCTTCTCACCGGCTATTCCGACCTCGCGACCGGCCCGGCGCAGGTGGCGTACGTGTCCTTGAGCACACGCCGGCGCTGGCGCGAGATCATCCCGATCGCGGCCGTGTCCTGGCTGTGCCTGGTGGCGCGTTCGGTGCGCTTCGGCATCGGCCAGGCGACCGTCGTCTCCCTGGCGACCGGCACCCTCATCCTCGGCGGGCTCACCGTCTTCGGCCTCTACCTGCGTGGACGCCGCGACCTGGCGGCCTCGCGCCGCGAGGCGGAGCTGACCGCCGAGCGCGAGCAGCTGTCCCGGATCGAGCAGGCGAAACTGGCGGAGCGCGCCAAGATCGCCCAGGAGATGCACGACATCCTCGCGCACCGGCTCTCGCTGCTGTCGATGCTCGCCGGCGGCCTGGCGTACCGTACCGACCTCGACGCCGAGGAGATCCGCTCGGCCGCGCAGGCGATCCAGGAGAACGCGCACCGGTCGCTGAACGAGCTGCGCACCGTGCTGGGAACGCTCCGCTCCGACGGTGCCGTCGCGGCTCCGCAGCCGACCCTGGCCCATGTGGGCGCCCTGTTCGAGGAGGTGCGCGCCGCCGGCCAGCGGGTCGAGGTGGCCGACACCATCGCCGACCGGGACCTGCTCCCCGAACAGACCGGCCGGCACGCCTACCGGATCCTCCAGGAGGCCCTCACCAACGCGCGCAAACACGCGCCGGACAGCCGGGTGACCGCCGAACTCGGCGGGCGGCCGGGCGAGGGCCTGCGCATCCGGGTCAGCAACCCGGCGTCCGGTGCCTCGCCCGGACCCGGCGGGCGGCTGGGGCTGGTCGGCCTGGCCGAGCGGACCCGCATGGCCGGAGGTACCCTCAGCCACGTCCTCCGGGACGGACGCTTCGTCCTCGACGCCCGCCTGCCCTGGGAGATCCCGAGCTCGTGAACCGACTGGTGATCGTGGATGACGACCCGATGGTCCGCACCGGGCTGCGCCTCATCCTGGGCGGCGAGCCCGACCTGGCCATCGTCGGTGAGGCCGGCGACGGCCGCGAAGCCCTGCGGGTGGTCGACGAGCTGGGGCCCGACGTCGTCCTGATGGACATCCGGATGCCCGTCCAGGACGGCCTGGTCACCACCGAGCGCCTGCTGGCGCGCCCGGATCCGCCCCGGATCCTCGTGCTCACCACCTTCGACGCCGACGACATGGTGCTGCGGGCCCTGCGGCTCGGCGCCGCGGGGTTCCTGCTGAAGGACACACCGCCGGCCAAGATGATCGAGGCGGTCCGCACCGTGGTCAACGGCGAGCCGGTGCTCTCACCGAGCGTGACCCGCCAGCTGATCGCCGCCGCCACCCGGCAGGACCTCCCGCGCACCCAGGCTCAACGCGAGCTGGACAGGCTCACCGAACGCGAGCGCGAGGTCGCCGTCGAGGTGGCCCGCGGCAGATCCAACGCCGAGATCGCCGAGCAGCTGTACATGAGCGTCGCCACCGTGAAGGCCAACATCACCCGGATCTTCACCAAACTCGGCACCGACAACCGTGTCCACGTCGCCATGAAGGTCCGCGACGCCGGCCTCCTGTGACCCGCCGGGTCAGGGTGTTCCTGCCCGTCAGCTCGGCGCCGCGCCGCTGAGGACGAGGTCGATGATCTGGCGGCTGGTCCGTTCGGGGTCGAGCCGGTCGGTGCCGCCCGCTGCCATCCGGGCGAGCAGGGGCGCGACGAGAAGCTCCGAGACCAGGTCGGGGTCGACGTCCGGGCGGATCTCTCCTCGTTCCACGCCGCGCCGCAGGACACGGTTCATCGCCTCCCGGCGGGGGGCGACGATCTCCTCGAAGTAGCGGCGGTGCAGCCGGGGGAAGGTCGTGGCCTCGGCGTTGAGGGCGCGCAGCATGCTGCTGGCCCGTTCGTCGACGACGCGCTCGGCCAGGGCCCGCAGGAGGACGGCCAGATCGTCGCGGGTGTCGGCGCCGGTCGGTGCGGGCCGTGGCCTGTTGATCGTCTCCAGTACGTCGAGGTAGAGCTCGTCCTTGGTCTTCCAGCGCCGGTAGACGCTGTTGCGGGAGACTCCGGCCTGCTTGGCGATGGCCACCAGTGACAGGCCGGTGAGGGTCGCGCCGGCGGTGACCAGGTCGAGGACCGCGTCGATGATGGCCGAGTCGGCGGCGGGGTCGCGCCGCCGTCCGCCGCGACGGGTCGGAAGTTCCGCGTTCACCTCCGTAACGATACAGGGCTGTTTCGTTTGACTCCTGGCGCGAGGTAATAATGGAACAGATCTGTTCCGATTCGTTTGAAGGGACCTCCCATGCCCGACGCCGGTACCACCACGCCGGACGGCGAGATCGCCTCGGTCGCCGCCGATCCGCCGCCCTCGGCGCGCGTTCCCGTCCTGATCGTGGGCGGCAGCATCGTGGGGGCTTCGGCCGCGCTGTTCCTCGCGGCCCGCGGCATCACCCCCGTCCTGGTCGAGAAGCACACCGCGGTCTCGGCCAGGCCACGCGCCAAGCTGTTCTATCCGCGCACGATGGAGGCGTACCGCTCGGTCGGCGCCGACCAGGACGTCTACGCCGTCCAGGACCGTCTCCCGCCGGCCGACCACGCCGCGGTGGTCACCTCGCTCGCCGGCCCGGAACTGCGGCGCTGGCCGCTGCCGGCCGCGGAGGACTTCAGCGGCGTCTCGCCCTGCCCCAGCGCCTTCGTCAAACAGGCCGACCTGGAAGAGGTCGTCCGCGCGCACGCCCGCGCCGCAGGTGCCGACCTGCGATTCGGCCACCGCCTTCTCGAACTGCGCCGGCACGAGGACCATGTCCTGGCACGGATACGCGGCGCCGACGGCGGCGCGTACACCGTGGCGGCCGAGTATCTGCTGGCCGCGGACGGAAACGGCAGCGCCGTCCGCGAGGGCCTGGGCATCGGCCGCGGCGGCACCGAGGTGGTCGCGCACGTCATGGAGATCGGCTTCGAGGCCGACCTGCGCCCGGTGCTCGAGGGCCGCCGGCTCGCCCTGGCCTTCACCGGCCCGCCCGAGCAGGCGTTCCTGTCCTGGACCACCGCGCAGGACCGCGGGACGGTGTCGGTGACCTACGATCCCGTCCTCACCGACCCGGCGGCGTTCGATGCCCGGCGGTGCCGGGAGATCGTCTCCCGGGCGCTCGGCCTGCCGCCGACGCGTTTCACGCTCACCGAACGCCGCCCCTGGCAGATGGGCGGCTGGGTGGCCGATTCCTACCGAGCCGGCCGCGTTCTCCTGCTCGGCGACGCGGCGCACGTCACGCCGCCGACCGGCGGATTCGGCGCCAACACCGGCATCCAGGACGCCTGGAACCTCACCGCCAAACTGGTCTCGGTCCTGCGCGGCCACGCCGACCCGCGGCTGCTGGAGGACTATGAGCCCGAGCGCCGCACGGTGGGCCACATCACGGTGGAACAGGCGCTGCTGCGCGCCCGCGACCGCGCCCGGGTTCCGATCGAGGACCGCCCGCTGCTCAGTGAGGCGGCGGTGGCCGTCGGCTACCGCTACCCCCTACCGGACGAGGCGGACGGCCTGCCGACGGCCGACGAGCCGGACCGCTGGCGCGGCGAGCCCGGCACCCGGCTGCCGCACCTGCCCCTCATCGGCCAGGACGGCCCGGGCTCCACGCTCGATCTGGTCCGCGACGGCCGGTACCTGCTTCTCGCCGGACCCGAAGGAGGCCCCTGGGTACGAGCCGCACGCCGGCTGGACCCGCGCGGTGCCTTCCTCGACGCGACGTTCCTGCCCGGTGACATCGCCTCGGCGACGGCCCGGACCACCGACGTCTGCGGCATCGGCCGCCAGGGCGCCCTGTTGGTCCGCCCCGACCAAGTGATCGCCTGGCGCGCTCCCCGCGCCGTCCCCGACGCTCTCGCCGCGCTCAGCGCCGCCGTGCGACGGGCGCTGGGAGCCGGCCGTCCGGCGGCGCACTGAGGCGGCCAGAGCCCACACCGGCTTCGTCAAGGTTCCCCCAGCGACCCCGCCCGCCCGCCGGATCCCTGACCTGCCGCCCCTACGATCGAGGTATGACCACCGCCCAGGACAGGGCATCTCAGGCACCGCAGCCCGGCGTACCCTGGGCGGGCCGGCCCCGGCGGGCCGATCTCATCTGCTGGTTCGGCATCGCGGCGAGCGGCCTGTACGCCCTGGCGATCATCCCGGTACGGCCCCTGCTCATCGGCAGCCATCCGGTGCTGCTGGAGCTGCTGACCGGCAGCATGACCTCCATCGTGACCGCCGGCGCGTTCGCCCGCGTCGGGCAGGTGCCGCTGTTCCTGGTCGTCGTCTCCGCCGTCCCGGGGATGATCATGTTCGATCCGTTCTTCTGGTGGGCGGGCCGGCGCTGGGGACGCGGCCTGTTGCTGATCTTCGCGGGCCGCAGCCGCCGCGGCGGCCGGCTGGTCGCCCGCGCCGAAAGGTACGGGCGCCGGCTGGGCTGGCTGGGCGTGGTCTTCGCCTACTACCTGCCCATACCGGCGGCGCTGCTGTTCGTGGTCGCCGGCTGGACCGGGATGCGGCTGATCACCTTCGTGCTGCTCGACGTGGTCGCCGCGCTGCTGTGGATCGGGATGCTCGCCGCACTGGGCTACTACCTGGGCCAGGACGCCGTCGACGTCGCCAGGACCATCTCCCACTACGGGCTGTGGATCTCCATCGCGCTGGTCGCCGGGGTGGTCGTCGTGCAGCGCCTGCGCAGCCGCCGTACCCCGGCCACCGCCGACGCGGACTGATCAGTGCCGGGGCGGGGGTGGCGGCGGCAGGGAGTCCAGGCCGGGCGCCTCCCGTGGCCACACCACCAGCACCGGGCAGGGCGCGTGGTCGACGACGAAACGCGCCGCCGGGCCGAGGCTGCGCGGCCCGAGCCGCTCACGGTCACCGTCGCGCGCGCAGATCAGCAGGTCGGCGTCCTCGGCGGCCCGTACGACCTCGCGCTCGACCCGTCCCCGGCGCCGCAGGACCGCCGCCGGCCGGCCGAGCCGCTCCCCGGCCGCCCGCAGCAGATCCTCCGCCGCCGCCTCCGAAAGCTCCTCCAGCCGGTCGCCGGGGTCGCGTCCCCCGCGTCCGCCGCGGCCCAGCAGCCCGGCGAACGCCGCGTGCGCCGCACCGGCCGCCTCACCACCGCTGACGTGCAGCAGCGTGAACTCCGCGTCGGGCGGGGCGAGCGTGCGGGCCGCGTCGACCGCCGCCTGCCACGTGCCCTCGGTGATCCAAATGATCGTCATCACCGGCATGTGTCATCCTCCGAGCACACTTTGCATCACCCACAGTGCCACCGTCGCCGCCGCCAGCGTGGCGGGCACCGCGATCAGCCCCAGCCGGGTGAAGTCGCCCAGCGCCGGTTCCGCGTCGCGCTCGTGCAGGACCCGCCGCCACAGCAGCGTGGCCAGCGACCCGACGTAGGTGAGGTTGGGGCCGACGTTCACCCCGATCAGCGCCGCGAGCACCGGACCGGGCCCGCCTGAGGCGAGCAGCGGCACCAGCGCCAGCACGGCGGGCAGATTGTTGATCAGATTGGCGAGCAGCGCCGCCACGGCCGTGACCGCCAGCAGCGCGGGCAGGCTCGACCCGTGCGGGAGCACGTGCCGTGCCACGGCACCCAGCCCGTTGTCGGTCACGGCCTTGACCACGACACCGAGCGCCAGCACGAACAGGCAGAACAGCGGGTTCGCCGCCCCCACCAGCTCCCGCACGCTCGTACGCCGCCGCGCCAGCGCCCGCGCCGCCAGCACCAGCACTCCGGCCAGCGCAGCCCAGGCCGGGTTGTGCCCGGCGAGAGAGACCAGCGCGAACCCCGCCAGCGTCAACGCCAGCACGACCAGGGGGAACACCGGCAGGCGCGTGCGCCGCGCCGGCGCGGCGGGCGTGGCCCAGGCCGCCAGGTCGGAGCGGAAGAACCACCGGAACACCGCGTACTCCACCGCGATCGCGGCCAGCCACGGCAAGGCCATCAGCGCCGCGAACCGCGCGAAGGTCAGCCCGGTGGCGGGGAAGGCCAGCAGGTTCGTCAGGTTCGACACCGGCAGCAGCAGCGACGCCGAGTTGGCCAGGTGGGTGCACGCGTACACGTGCGGTCGCGGCCGGGTGCCGGCCCGCGCCGCCGTCGCGAACACCACCGGCGTCAGCAGCACGACCGTCGCGTCCAGGCTGAGCACCGCCGTGACCAGTGCGGCGACGGCGAAGACACCGCCGAGCAGGCGTTCGGGACGCCCCCGGCAGGTGCCCGCCATCAGGTCGCCGGCGGCGGTGAACAGGCCCTCGTCGTCGCACAGCTGCGCCAGCACGAGCACCGCGGCCAGGAAGAGAACGACCGGCAGGAGCTGCCGGACCTGCGTCCACGCCCGCTCGGGCGGCACCGCGCCGATCGCCACGACCAGTGCCGCCGCCGGCACCGCGGCCGCCGCCTCCGGCAACCGCCGCGGCCGCGCGACGGCGAACGCCAGCACCGCCAGCAGCGACACGGCCGAGACGATCCCGGCGACGACGGTGTTCAGTACGGCCTCCCGGAGACGATCCCGACGCCTCGCGGTCGGATTATCTCCGCGATCGCCGCCGCCAAGCGCGCTTCGCCGCCGCGCCGATCCGATCCGATAGCGTTTGCCGCTGTGACGGGGTTCTTGGAGGAGACCTTCGGGCTCGCGGGCCGGGTGGCGGTCGTGACCGGTGGCAGCTCGGGCATCGGCCGGGGCATCGCGACCGCGCTGGCGGGAGCCGGCGCGAGTGTCGTGCTCATCGCCCGCGGCGCGCCGGCGCTGCGCGAGACCGTCGCCGCGCTGGAGGCGGCCGGCGGCCGGGCCGCCCATGTCACCGCCGACCTGGGGGAGCGCGCCGAGGTGGGGCGGGCGGCCGAGGACGCCGCGCAGATCTTCGGCGAGCCCGACATCCTGGTCAACTGCGCCGGCATCAACCTGCGGCCGCCGATGGACGAGCTGGACGCGTCGGTGTGGGACCGGTCGATGGCGGTCAACCTCGACGCCCCGTTCCTGCTCGGCCAGCGGTTCGGGCCGGGCATGGCCGAGCGCGGCCACGGCCGGATCATCAACGTCGCCTCCCAGCAGTCCTTCCGCGCGTTCGGCAACAGCGGCGCCTACGGCGCCACCAAGGGCGGCCTGGTCGCGCTGACCCGTTCGCAGGCCGAGGCGTGGTCGGCGCGCGGCGTGTGCTGCAACGCGCTCGTCCCGGGGTTCGTCGTGACGCCGCTGGTCACCCACATCCCGCCGCAGAGGCACGCCGCGATGGCCGACCGCACGCTGATCGGCCGCAACGGCCGGCCCGACGACTTCGCCGGCGCGGCCGTGTTCCTGGCGAGCGCGGCGTCGGCGTACGTCACCGGCCAGTCGATCTTCGTGGACGGCGGGTTCTCCGCGCACTGAACGCCCGACACGGCTTGGTTCGCCGCCTCCTTGTGCCGCGACCGCGCCATCAGCAGCTCGAAGGCGTCGCGGCTGGTGAAGGACCTCACCGAGGCGGGACCGAGGGTCATCAAACCCGCCGGGGTCGTGGCCGCTTCGTCACCCGTGCTGGAAGGTGACCTCCGGATAGGCGGATGTCGGACGGTCGAGCAGTGTCCGGTGTTCGCCCTTGAGGTGCTGGTCGAAGAAGGCACCGACGTAGGCCCGCGTGATCGTCAGTGCGCGCGAGCCGGGGAGCTCGGAGGGCATGCCGAGCAGCGTCGACAGGATCGGCCCGTCGGTGAAGCTGGAATGGTCGGCACCGGTGACGGTCAGCCAGCGCTTCCAGCCGTCGAGGTTCGGCCAGTCGCGGTCCCAGGTCTTGTCCTTGTCACCGCCCGAACTGTGGATGGAGCTCGTACCGAGGAGCAGGAAGGGCCTGCCGTGCAGTCCGGTGGTGGGGACCGGCGCGTAGAAGGTGCCGTCCAGGTTCACTCCGGCCCGCACCCGGTCGTCGGCGGCCATGGTGACGGGTGCTGCGTCGCCGCTGATGGAGTGCCCGGCCAGGCCGATGTGCCTCGCGTCGATCATGTGGGCGGCAGGCCATGCCGGGTGCCGGCCGGTCAGCCGGTCGAGGACGAAGGTGAGGTCCCTGGCCCTGCTCTCGGCGATGGCCGGCTGGCCGCCCGCGGGAGGCCGGTCGCAGATGACGCAGGCGAGGGTCCGCCCGTCGGGGAAGGTGATGCCGGCGGCCTCGTAGGTGTGGTCGACCACCGCGACGACGTAGCCGCGGCCGGCCAGGTCCTCGGCGAGCCCGGAGAGCAGGGCGCGCGGCAGTGTGAGGCCGGGTGACAACACCACCAGCGGGAAGCGGCCGTGCGCCGGGCGCGCGTCGGTGTGCGCGTAAGTGCGGGTAGCGCTGATCGTCTCGGGGGTGACGGTGGTGGTCGGGGCCTTCCTCTGGAGCAGGAGCCGGGCCTCCTCGGTGGTCATGTACGGTGCGGGTCCGCCGGTCTTGGGCAGGGCCGGGTAGTACATCGACACCATCAACTGCCGTGGGCCGGCCGTCGGTACCCAGGGATCCGGGCGGTTCTCGTCGACGAGGTGCAGGGTCGTGCGGCCGACCGCGTGGGGACCCGTCGGGCGGGGCAGTTCCGCTCGGGCGCCGGGCACGCGCGAGGACGCGACGGCGGACGGCGTGGAGGCGCCCGCGGCCCGGGCCTCCGATGACGAGGGCGCGCAGGCCGCGATCGCCAGGCTGACGCAGGCCGCGGGCAGTGCCGCCATCAGCCGCGACGCGGGCCTCCGGCCGCGCAGGCCGGTCGGAGTACGGCCGACGGGCCGCGACGCATCGGTCAGGTTCGGTTTCATCGGATTCCTTTCGGGACGCCTGGTCATACGTCGCGCCGTCGAACGACGATCGCGGCGAGAGCGGCGGAGACCAGCGGCCACACGGCGAAGACGATCCATGAGCCGGTCGTCGTCGGCAGTGCGGGAGCCGATCTGGGATGCCGCTGCGACAGGCAGTTGACCCAGTCGTAGAAGGGGAACCAGGCGTAGACGTCGTTGGCCCACTGGTGGACGGTGGGCTTGAAGAAACCGGGCGCGATCACAAGGACGGCGCAGCAGGTGGCGACGGTGCCGGCGGTGTGCCGGAGCAGCGCGCCGACGCCCATGCCGACCAGCGCGGACAGGGGCGCGAGCAGCCCGTTGGCGACCAGCACGTGCGGCACGCCGGAGGCGCCCGGAGACAGGGCGACACCGCGCCCGGACAGGATGGCCTGGCTCACCGCGAACGTGCTGAGCGACAGCGCGGCGCCGAGCACGAGCATGACGGCCGCCATGACGGTCGCCTTGGCCGCCACCACGCGCCCGCGGGCCGGAACGGCGGTCAGGGTGGTGCGGATCAGGCCGGTGGAGTACTCGCCGACGATCGTCAGCGCCCCCATGACGCCGGCGCCGATCATGATCAGAGTCGCCGTCACGCCACTGAACGCCGTGGTCAACGGGTCGAAGTGGGCCTTCTCCATCGGGCGGAAGGTCGGCCAGGAGTTGTAGGCGTCCAGGCTCTTCTGCAGGGTGCCTCCGAGGACGAGCAGCAGGCCGAGCCCGAGCACCCAGCGGGTCGAGCGCAGCGACCAGAATTTGATCCACTCGGCGGCCAGCAGGTCACGGAACCGGACGCCGGGATCCGCGACCGGATGACGCCGGGCGCCCGAAGCCGGTGCGACCGCCCGGGGCGAGGCCGGGGCGGTCACCGGCGGTCTCCCGCGCGGTACTCGGCCTGGTCGGCGGTGAGTTCCATGAAGGCCTCCTCCAGTGACGCGGAGCGCGTCGTGAGTTCGTGCAGCGGGATCCGGTGCTCGAGGGCCAGGTCACCGACACGGGCGGCCGGCAGCCCCGTCACCGTCAGCGCCTCGTGGCCGTCCGCCGCCGCGACCGCACCGGCGGCGGTCAGCGCGGCCGCCAGCCGGGCGGGCTCCGGTGTGCGCACCGTGACCCGGGCGCGGGTGCCGCGCGCCGCGAACTCGGCGACCGTCTCCTCCGCGATGAGCGAGCCCCGGCCGACGACCACCAGCCGATCGGCGGTGTTCTGCATCTCGCTCATCAGATGGCTGGAGACCAGCACCGTACGGCCCTCGGCGGCGAGCCGCCGGAACAGGTCCCGCATCCATCGCACGCCCTCGGGATCGAGACCGTTGACCGGCTCGTCGAACATCAGCACCGGTGGATCCCCCAACAGCGCGGACGCGATGCCCAGCCGCTGCCGCATGCCCAGGGAGAACCCGCCGACGCGGCGCCGCGCCGCGCCCGCCAGCCCCACCTCCTCCAGGACCTGCCGCACCCTGCGGCGGGGCAGGCCGTTGCCGCGGGCGAGCGCGGACAGGTGCGCGACCGCGTTGCGCCCGGGGTGGACGTCGTCGGCGTCCAGCAGCGCGCCGACGTGACGCAGTCCGGCGCGCCGCTCGCTGAACGGCCGCCCGTCGATCGTCGCGGTGCCGGCGCTGGGCCGGTTCAGTCCGAGGATCATCCGCATGGTCGTGCTCTTCCCCGCGCCGTTCGGCCCGAGGAACCCGGTGACCTGGCCGGACGGCACCGTGAAGCTCAGGTCGTTCACCGCCAGAACGTGCCCGTAGCGTTTGGTCAATCCGTTGACTTCGATCACCCGGTCCACGCTGCCGGGGGTGGTGGTGATCCCGCATCGGTCCGGCGGCGGGGATTCCGCGCGTGGGATCGGCCGGCGGGCATACGCCCGCGGGCATAGGTCTCGAGGCTGACGCCAGGGCGGTGGCCGGACCCGTACGATCCGCCCGTGCACCAGATGACACCGGACCTTCCGCCCTCGCGACACACGTCGCCCATCGCGCGAACCGTGCTGTCCGCGTGCGCGGTGGCTGGACCGGCCCTCGTGCTGTGCGCCACGATCACTGGCGGCGCCGAGCCCGGCAGCCCCGGGAACGACCTGTCCGCCGGCCTGGTGGCGGTGACGGTGGCGCTGGCCGCGCCGCTCGGCTGGGCACGGCACCGCCCATGGCCGGCCCTGGGGGTGCTGCTGGCCGCGACCGCGGCGACTGCGCCGCTCGGACTGCGGGCCGAGCAGGTCTGGCCGCTGTTCGTCACGACGGACCTGCTGGTCGCGTTCGTCACCGCCACGCGGACACGCCGCCAGGGCCTGACGGCGACCGCCGCCGCGCTCGTCGTCCAAGAGGCGACCTGGCAGGTGGGCCTGGTCGAGGACGGAGGACCGCATCGCCTGCTCGTACCGGGGTTCGTCGCTCTGACGGTGCTGCTCGCCGTGAGCGTCGTGACGGCCTGGCTGACGGGGACCTCGCTGCGTCAGCGGCGCGAGTACGGCGAGACGCTCCGCGCCCACGCGACGGTCCAAGCGGTCACCGCCGAGAGGCTGCGGATCGCCCGTGAGCTGCACGACATGGTCGCCCACAGCATCGGGGTGATCGCCATTCAGGCCGGCGCGGGCAGCCGGGTCATCGACACCGCGCCACAGCAGGCACGGACCTCGCTGCGGGCGATCGAGGCCACCAGCCGGCAGACCCTGCACGGACTGCGACGCATGCTCGACGTCCTCCGCCAAGCCGAACCCGAGACGACGCCCCAGGACGTCACACCGCTCGCGGGACTGGCCGACCTGGACCGGCTGACCGCGACCACGGCGACGGCCGGCGTCACGATGGACGTACGACGCCACGGGGAACGGCGTCCGCTGCCGCCCACCGTCGACCACGCGGCCTTCCGTATCATCCAGGAGTCGGTGACCAACGTGATCCGCCACGCGGGCACCCGCCGGTGCCGGGTGTCGATCGATCACCGTCCCGACGAACTGCGCATCGAGATCACCGACGACGGACACAACGGCACGGGTGACGCCGGATCGGGGTACGGGATCTCCGGCATGCGCGAGCGAGTCGCTCTCCTGAACGGCCGGTTCAGCGCGGGCCCACGCTCCGAAGGCGGCTTTCTGGTCAGCGCGCGGCTGCCCCTGCCCACGGACGCCGGACAGGCGCGATGACGATCCACGTCGTCCTCGCCGACGACCAGGAACTGGTCCGCGCCGGCCTGCGCATGGTCATCGACACCACCCCGGACGTCGAGGTCGTCGGCGAGGCCGCGACCGGAGCCCAAGCCGTCCGGCTGGCCCGGGAACTGCGCCCTGAGGTGGTCGTCATGGATATCCGGATGCCCGGCATGGACGGCATCGAGGCCACCCAGATGATCACCGCGGACTCTCCGGCGACCGGTGTCGTCATCCTCACCACCTACGACACCGACGCCAACGTCTACGCCGCGCTCCGCGCCGGCGCCGGCGGCTTCCTCGTCAAGGACATGGCCCTCGACGACATCCTCACCGCCGTCCACGTGGTGGCCGCCGGCGACGCGCTGATCGCCCCGGGCGTCACCCGCCGCCTCATCGCACAGTTCGCCGGCCGCCCCGAGCCGGCTCCGGTACCGGAACTCGACCGCATCACCGCACGCGAACGCGAAGTCCTCACGCTCGTCGGACGCGGCATGTCCAACGCCGAACTGGCCGCCCACCTTCACATCAGCGCGGGAACCGCCAAGACCCACGTCGCGAACCTGCTCGCCAAGCTCGACGCCCGCGACCGCGTCCAACTCGTCATCCTCGCCTACCAATCAGGACTGGTCGCACCGACCCGGTGACCGGCGGGAACTCCTCTCCCGGTTCAGGGCCGGCGGTCCGCGCGACGACTCTGCCACGGCCGGCCGAGGCGTTCACCGACCACGGCGAGCCGGTCAGCCGGACAGCGGGTCCTGCGCGCCCTCGACCGACCGGAGCAGGTGCTCGCCCAGCTCCCGTACGGCTCCGCGCAGCTCCTGCGGCCGGCGGACCGTGAAGGCCCATCCGAGGCCGGCCAGCATTCTCGCCATGCCGTCCAAGCGTTCGGCGCGGGCGCGCAGCAGCACGCCCTCGGGCACCTCGGTGAGCGTCGCCACCGTCGGCGGCAGCCGCCGCCTGGCCTCCGTCAACGTCGTCCGCAGCACGACCTCGACCTCATGGGCGTACGGCACGGACGCGAGCGAGGCGGTCAGGTGCGCCACGACGTCGAACTCGCCCGGGTCGGGGAAGGTGACCTGAAGCGGCTCAACCGCCGCGATCCGGTCGACGCGGAAGGTGCGGACCTCGCCGTGCCGGTGATCCAGCCCGGAGGCGTACCAGCGGCCGGAGTGGAACACCAGGCCGTAGGCGTCCAGCTCGCGTTCGCTGTCCTCGCCTCGCCAGGAGCGGTACCGCAGCCGCACCCGCCGCCGGTCGCGCGCCGCGGCGGCCAGGACCAGCAGCGCGGAGGCGTCCGGCGACGACGCCTCGCGCGGGGCCAGGGTGAACCCGAGGGTCTCGCGCAGAGCGGCGACGCGGTCCCGCAACGACGCCGGCAGGACGCGATGGATCTTCTCCAGCGCCCCGTCGGTGGCGATCCCGAGGCGGCGCCCGACGAGGAGGCCGAGCACGACCGCCACCGCCTCGTCTTCGCTGAACATCAGCGGCGGCAGCTTGTAACCGGGCAGCAGCCGGTAACCGCCGTACCGGCCGCGCCGCGCCTCCACCGGGATGCCCAGGTCGGCCAGGCGCAGCGCGTAACGCCGTACGGTGCGCTCGTCCACGCCGAGCGCGTCGGCCAGTTCCCGGCCGGTGAGCTCCCGGCGTGCCTGCAGCAGTTCGAGCATCGCCAGCACGCGGGTGGTCGGATGGGACATCGGTTCCTCCCCGGGCGAATTCTGCTCTTTATACCGGACCGACACTGTCCGGATTCGGCTCTAGGTTCGGGTCAGACGAAGAGAAAGGACGCATGATGGCGACATTCGTACTGGTCCCGGGGTTCTGGCTCGGCGGCTGGGTGTGGGAGGCGGTCGGCGCCCGCCTGCGGGCGGCCGGGCACGAGGTGCATCCGGTGACGCTCACCGGACTCGGTGACCGGGCACACCTGGCGACGCCCGAGGTCGGCGTGGAGACCCACACCCTCGACGTGGTCAACACCCTGCGGTACGCGGACCTGCGGGAGGTGATCCTCGTGGGGCACAGCGGCGGCGGGATGCCGGTGGCGCAGGCCGCCGACCGGGTCCCCGAGCGGCTGAGCCGGGTGGTCTACCTGGACTCGGTGCCGCTGCCGGACGGGGTGCGGCAGTTCGACGTCAACCCGCCCGAGGCCCGTGCGGAGATCGAGAAGCGGGTCGCGGCGGAGGGGGAGGGCTGGCGGCTGCCCCCGCCGCCGTTCGCCGAGGTCGCGGAGGACCCGCGCAACCTGGCCGGCCTGGGCCCGGCCGACCTGGCGCTGCTACGCGAACGGAGCGTGCCCCAGCCGTTCGCGACCGCGACCGAGCCGCTGCGGCGGACCCGTCGCACGCCCGTGCCGGAGACGCTGATCGCCTGCGTCTTCGCCGAGGAGCAGGTTAAGCAGATGTTCGCGGACGAGGATCCGATGATGGCCGGCTTCGACGGGGTGCCCCAGGTGGTGCCGTTGCCGACCGGGCACTACCCGATGCTGTCGCGCCCGGACGACACCGCGCGGGCGCTGGCCTCACTCGCCTGACTCGGCACGCTTCTTCAGCGCGGCGTTCATCGCGTCGAAGCGGTCGCAGCTCGCGGCCAGGCTCCCGTGGAACAACGGCACGGCGATCCCGCGGAACGTCTCGGCCTGGGTGAACCGCACCCGCCCCGGGCCGGCCGCCTCGATCGTGAACCGCTGCTCGCCGTCGGCCAGCCCGCCGACCTCGTGATAGTGGCTGAACCAGCGCAGCTCACGGCCCGCCTCGGCCGCCCGTACGGTCGGGCGGACGGTCGAGGTGCCGCCGCTGGAGTGCAGGCGGAGGGTCAGGGTCTCCCCGACGGCGAGGCGGCCGTCCACGTCGGTGATCTCGGGGTTCCAGCGGTCGTAGGAGCGCAGGTCGGTGAGGACCTGCCAGACCCGGGCGGGGGAGGCGGCGATCTCGGTGGACCGTGTCACGGTGTAGGGGTGGGAGCGGCCCCACAGGTAGAAGCCGGCGAGGACGATGGCGGGTGCCAGGATGCCCGCGATCAGCCGGTTGAACATGAACGGGAGCATGCCACAAACGCCGCACACCGCACGTACGGGTAGGAGATCGCCTGGTCGGCGAACCAGAGACCTGGTGGACTGACGCCATGCCGACACTGCCGCCCTGTGTCCTCGGGGCACTTCACCGGTTCAACGCCGCCCACCCCTGGGACCACAACGCCCACTACCACCCGTGGATCCTGCGGCAGTTGCCCCGGCGCTTCGGCAGTGCCCTGGACGTCGGCTCCGGCAGCGGCGACCTGGCCAGGCTCTTGGCCGCACGCGCCGACCGGGTGCTCGGCATCGACTCCGACCCGAAGATCACCGCCCGGGCCCGGGAGCTGACCCCTCCGGCGGCTCCCGTCACCTTCACGACCGCGGACGCGCTGACCGGCGTCCCCGACGGCCCCTACGACGTCATCACCTGCGTCGCCGCGATCCACCACCTGCCGTTCACCGACGCTCTCGCCGTCTTCCGCCGGCACCTGGCGCCCGGGGGCACCCTGGTGGTTCTCGGGCTGTCGCGCCCGACGACTCCCGCCGACCACCTGCTCGCGGCCGCGGCCGTCCCGCTCAACGTCGCCACGGGCTGGCTCAAGAACAAGGGTCGCGCAGCACCTCGTCCGGTTTCGATGACGGCCCTGACCCGACCGGCCGAGATGAGCTTCCCCGACATCGTCCGCGACGCCCGAGCGGCCCTGCCCGGCGCACGACTGCGCCGCCGGCTGTTCTGGCGTTACACGCTCGTCTGGCGTCATCATCGAGCGTCGGCGAGGTGATCACCGACGATCCCGCAAAGCCGTGACCAGGCGCTTTCTCGCAGGCGGTCCCGTCTGCGGGTCGTGGCCGTGGAGGCTAACGGGTGTGTCGGACGTGGTGCACTCGGGTGTCGTCTTGCCGGTTGGTGTCGAGGCCACCGTGATGGTGGTGGCTGCGAAGATGCAGGTCGAGGTTGTTCTTGTTGCCCTGTACGGCCACGGCCTGCGGGTGCCGGTGGGCCCGCGGGACCGTCGCGGATGGCTTCTCCTTCGGCCGCGGCGGCGCCGGAGGTTCGGGAGAAGCCGGAGGTTCGGGAGGAGCCGGTGGCGTGGGTGGGGTGATCGGGGTGAGGCTGGAGACGGTGAGGTTGCGGATCAGGTGCACGTCGGTGAACAGGCCGGTGGAGGCGGCGAAGCCGAACCGGTAGCCGGCCGGAACCGGCTGGGGTGCGGCGAAGTCCAGGACGCGTTGGAAGCCCTGGCCGTCTTGGAAGTCGATGTCGATGCTGACCTGGGGGTCCGGTGCGGGGGTGATGCGGATCCGCACGGTGCGCCTGCTGGGCTCGAGCAGGGCCTGGGCTTGTTCGGGCGTGGCGTCGGGCGGAATCGATGTCAGGGTGCCCTGGAGCTGTCCGGGCAGTGTGGAGGGCCACGGACCCGTGGTGGTGAAGTTCGAGGTCGTCGCGGTCACGAAGCAGTAACCGACGGTGCCGTTGCCGGGGCCGCGCACGGTCACCATGTTCGGGCCCGGAGCCGGGATCCGGAAGACCGTGCCCGCGGGTGAGCGCTGTTCGCACCCGTTCCCGCGGTGTTCCCAGTCGCCGAAGTAGTTGCCCAGGACGTCCAGGCCGACCCCGAGATAGCCGTGGTCGACGCCGGGCAGGAACGGGTTGGCCGGATCGTCGTCGGGGAGTTTTTGCGCGTACCCGAGGCTGCCCCCGAACGCTCCGGGCGTGGTGAGCTCCTGTTCGCCGTCGGTGAGGAAGAAGGAGATCCCATCGGCCGGCGAGAACTCGGGGGTGGTCGTACCGTACTGCCACTGCTCGAACGTGACCTCCAGGCCGTTGCTCGAGGGGATCGGCGAGTCGAACAGCGCGGCCGCGACCTGGTCGTTACTCGCATCGGTCAACTGCAGGTACCCGAACGGCGAGGCCGACCCGGGCGGCACCGGCCCCACCGGCGTGGACGTGCAGCCGCCCAGTGGGTGCTCGCCCGCCGGCGGAGCCGCCCCACGCGGAGCACCGGTCAGGCAGGCGGCCCCGAAGGCGCGGAACCGCGGATCCGCGGTCGCGAGCCGGAACGTCTCATTCACCAGGCTGGTTCCCTGCCGCTTCGCGGCGGCATCACCGCCCGGCCCGCCGGCCAGCACCGCGGCGCCGGCCATCATCACGCCCGCCACCGCACGGGCATACCGATGAACCACAGCTGCCTCCGAGAATCACCCACGGCGGCTCACGACTCGCCGCTCATGTCGCGCGGTCACCTGGGGAGCCGCCGACAGCCATCCTTGGTCACCGTCCGTAACAGTGGGACATGCGGATCGTCATTCCTGAGTCCAGGCCAGAGCCGATCACACCGCAAACCGAGCCAATCCCCGCAGCCCGATCGGACCCGCCCCGCGCTCTGCTCGATGAACACACCGCCGGGTGCGGACCGGGGACGGGCTGGGCCTGCACGAGTGCCGGCATTCCGCCCTCACCCACTTCGGGGAGCAGGGCGCCTCCCTGCTCAGGTTCCTGCCCTCCTCCGAGGACGGCGGTCTCAGTTCAGGCCGGTGAGGAACTCACCGAAGAGCCGGTTAGCGGTGCCACGGACCTCAGCGAAGGCGAAGCACTCGACCGGGCCGCAGCTCGGGTGCCATTGATCGCGAGCCCGGCCCCATCGCTGTCCGTTCCTTCCAGCGCCCGGCACCGGGTGCGAGGGATCTGCTCGCGGGCGAAGGCCGACCGGTATCCGCGTTGGTCGGTGGCGGCCTCGGCATGTGCGAGCACCGCGCCGAGGCTGGTTGCCCCCGGAAGCCCAGGCCGGCCGCGATCGGGCCGGTCGTCTGTCATTCTGCCGAGATGCTCTTCCGTATTGCGACACGGCGGGACCTGCCCGCGATCATCGCGCTGTTGTCCGATGAGCGGGCGGTCGTGGATCCGGCGACCGTGGTGGTCGACGAGGCGTACGCGCACGCGTTCGAGGCGGTGGACGCCGACCCGCGCAACGAGATGGTGGTCCTCGACGAGGGCGACGGTACGGTCCTCGGCTGTCTGCAGCTCACCTATATCCCCGGTCTGGGACGTCACGGGCAGGAGCGCGCGCTGATCGAAGCGGTGCGGATACGCGCCGACCGGCGCGGGGCCGGCCTCGGCCGTACGATGCTCACCTGGGCCATCGACCGGGCTCGTGCCCGCGGCTGCACACTGGTGCAGCTCACCAGCAACAAACGGCGCACCGAGGCCCATCGCTTCTACGCCTCGCTCGGCTTCGTGCGCAGCCACGACGGATTCAAGCTGCCGCTGTGATCTCGGCTCCGTCCGACGGCTCCGCCGGCTCGGCGAGGGGGCCTCATGCCGCCGGCGGAGTGTCCGCGGGGCGCCGGGGGAGCAGGAGTGCGGCGCCGGCGGCGGCGATCGCGGCGATGAGGGCGGCGACGCCGAAGGCGAGGCTGTAGCCGTCGGTGTGGCCGGAGTGGGCGGTGACCAGTGTGGACAGTACGGCCAGGCCGACCGCCGCGGCGACCTGACGGACGGTGTTGAGTACGCCGGCGGCCACCCCGGCCAGGTCGGCGGGGACGGCGGTGGCGGCGACGGTGATCGGGGTGAAGGCCACACCGATGCCGAGGCCGAACAGGACCTGCGGCAGGGCGATCGCGGGCCAGTAACGCGTGTGTGCTCCCAGGCGGGCCAGCCAGGTGAATCCGGCGGCGGCGAGGAGGGCGCCGACGGCGGCGACCACCCGGACGCCGTGGCGGTGGGTGAGCCGTCCGGCGAGCTGGGCGCCGGTGAACAGCGCGCCGGCGGCGGGCAGGAACGCCAGCCCGGCCCGCATCGGCGGGTAGCCGAGCGCCTGTTGCAGGTAGATCGACAGCAGGACGGGACTGGCGAAGAAGCCGAGCCCGAGGCAGAAGATCACCGCGTTCGCGGCGGCGACCGGGCGGGAGCCGAACAGGCCGAGCGGCACCAGCGGCGCACCCGCCCACCGGTGCTGGTGGGCCACGAACACGACCAGGAGTACGGCCGCGGCGGCGAGCGAGACGACGACCGGGAGCGATGACCAGCCGTCGTCGGCGCTGTCGAGCACGCCGTAGACCAGGGCGGTGAGCCCGCACGTGGCCAGGACCGCGCCGACCACGTCGAGCCGGGCCCGCGCGGGCCGGCGGTCCGCATGGGGAGTGACGACCACGGTCGCCACCGCGATGGCCAGGGTGAGGGGGACGTTGACCAGGAACACCCAGCGCCAGCCGGCCAGGTCGGTGAGCACGCCTCCGATCACCGAGCCGGCGGCGGCACCGGCGGCTCCGACGGCGCTCCACAGCCCCAGCGCGCGGCTGCGCGCCGCGGGGTCGAGATAGGCGCCGGTGACCATGGTCAGCGTGGCCGGCATGACGATCGCCCCGCCGGCGCCCTGGACCGCGCGGGCCGTGATCAGGACCCATGCCTGGGGAGCCAGCCCGCACGCCAGGCTCGCCGCGCCGAAGCAACAGACGCCGGTCAGGAACATCGCGCGGGTCCCGTGGTTGGCGACCAGCCGTCCGGCGAGCAGCAGCAGCCCGGCGAAGGCCAGCGTGTAGGCGTTGACCACCCAGGCCACGTCGGCGGGGGCGAACCGCAGGTCGGCGGTGATGTCCGGCAGGGCGACGGAGACGATGGTCGCGTCCAGGATGATGACGAACACCCCGGCGCACGCCGGCGCCAGGACCGGTGCGCCGCCCGAGCCGGCACGGGCGACCGGCCCGGAGGCGGTACCGGCCGCGAGGGGAGAACCTGGCTTCGCGCTCATGAAAGGTAAGCCTAACCTAATTAGTGACCATTGGTCACTATATCGGCCTCCGCGTGGGTGGGGCAGTGCGGCGCGAGCCGGCCGCGCCGTGGGCGGGCCGGTCCCGGAGGGCTCTGGTGACGGGCGGCTTCGGTCGCGGACGGCCGCGACTCCGGTGGCGGGAGTGTCGCCTCCGGCGGGCCGTAGACTCAGGCCCATGGCCAGCCGCGCCGGACAGGACGCCAAGGGAGCGCCGCACCGGCCGCGGCGAGGACGCCCGCCGCAGCTCAGCCGCGAGCAGATCGTCTCCGCCGCGCTGGCGTCGAATCTGCAGACCCTGACGCTGCGGGAACTCGCGGCCCGCCTCGGCGTCACGCACGGCGCGCTGTACCGGTGGATCTCCGACCGCGACGAGCTGATGGACCTGGTCAGCGACGTACTGGTGGAGCGGATCCTGCCCGCCGACGAGCCCGAGGAAGGCCAGTGGCGGCCCTGGCTGCGCCGCCTGGCCTGGTCGATGCACGATGAGTTCCTCGCCGTCCCCGGCTACGCGACGCGCACCGCCCGTCCGCACCGCCACAACGCCGAGTCGTTCGGGCGGCTCCGGGCCGGGGTCATCCGCGCCTTCACCGGCGCGGGCGTCCCCCCGGAACTGGCCGAGCAGAGCTGGTACATCTTCGGCACCTCGCTGGTGAGCTGGCTGGCCGCCCAGGAGCAGTCCCTGGACCTGGGCGACGGCCGGCCGCGATTCGACCTGTTCCTGGACGTCCTGCTGCGCGGCCTGCCCGCACGTGAGCCGGCGGATCCTCCTCCCGCCGGCCGAGACGACCGTGAAATCGGCTGAGACGACCGCTGCGGGCCATCCTCGGGGCGCCGCACGTTGATGTCGGATTCTCGCTAGCGGAGGCCGGTGGCCAGAGGCGATGCTGGAGCGCATGCATGAGGACGTGGAACGCTGCGTACGCGCCGTACGATCCAAGGACGCCAGGTTCGACGGCTGGTTCTTCACCGGGGTGCTGACCACCGGGATCTACTGCCGGCCGAGCTGCCCGGTGGTCCCGCCCAAGGCGGAGAACATGCGGTTCTACCCCAGCGCCGCGGCGGCCCAGCAGGCCGGGTTCCGCGCGTGCAAGCGGTGCCGTCCCGACGCCAGCCCCGGCTCACCGCAGTGGAACGAGCGCGCCGACCTGGTGGCCCGCGCGATGCGGCTGATCGCCGACGGTGTCATCGACCGTGAGGGCGTGCCGGGCCTGGCCGCACGGCTGGGCTACAGCACCCGGCAGATCGAACGTCAGCTGCGCGCCGAACTGGGTGCCGGCCCTCTCGCGCTGGCCCGCGCGCAGCGCGCACAGACCGCCCGGCTCCTGGTCGAGACCAGCACGCTGCCGATGAGCGACATCGCGTTCGCGGCCGGGTTCGCCAGCATCCGCACGTTCAACGACACGGTGCGGGAGGTCTTCGCGCTCTCGCCGACCGAGCTGCGCCACCGCGTCGGCCGCGGCCGGCCCGTCGAGACATCCGGCACGCTCACGCTACGGCTGCCGTTCCGCGCGCCGCTGTGCCCGGACAACCTGTTCGGTCACCTGGCGGCGACCGCCGTGCCCGGCGTCGAGGAGTGGCGCGACGGAGCGTACCGGCGCACCCTGCGGCTCCCGCACGGCCACGGGATCGTCTCGCTGCGGCCGGGCGCGGAGCACGTCACCTGCCGGCTGGCCCTCACCGACCTGCGCGACCTGGCCAACGCGATCAGCAGATGCCGCTGGATGCTCGATCTGGACGCCGACCCCGTCGCCGTGGACGATCTGCTGCGCCGCGATCCGGTGCTGGCGCCGTACGTGGACAAGAGTCCCGGACGGCGGGTGCCGCGCACCGCGGACGGCGCGGAGTTCGCCGTCCGCGCCGTGCTCGGCCAGCAGGTGTCCACCGCCGCGGCCCGTACGCACGCGGGCCGGCTCGTCAGCGCCATCGGCGACCCGGTGACCGACGCCGAGGGCGGGCTGACCCACCTGTTCCCCGCCTCCGAGGCGCTGGCGGAGGTCGACCCGGCGACGCTGGCGTTCCCCCGGGCCCGCCGCGTGACGCTGACGACCCTGGCGGCGGCGCTCGCCGCGGGCGAGATCGACCTGGGGCCCGGCAGCGACTGGGCCCAGGCACGGGTGCGGCTGGGCGAGTTGCCCGGCCTGGGTCCCTGGACGATCGAGACGATCGCCATGCGGGCCCTCGGCGACCCGGATGCCTTCACCGCCACCGACCTGGGCGTACGCATCGCCGCGCGGCACCTGGGCCTGCCCGGCACCCCGGCGGCGCTGATCCGCCACTCCGCGGCGTGGCGGCCCTGGCGCGCGTACGCGGTGCAGCACCTGTGGGCCACCGGCGACCACGCCATCAACCGGATCCCCGCCTGAAGCCCCTCCGCCCCCGACCCGATCAGGAACACCCCATGCCCCACACCGTCGTGGACAGTCCGCTCGGCCCGCTCACGCTCGTCGGCGCCGACGGCGCGCTCACCGGCCTGTACATGGACCGGCAGCGGTACCGGCCCGAACCCGAGACCTTCGGCGACCGGGACGACGTGCCCTTCGCCGAGGCGGCGCGGCAGCTGGAGGAGTACTTCGCCGGGAGACGCACGAGCTTCGACCTGCCGCTCGCCATGGCCGGCACGCCGTTCCAGCGGCAGGTCTGGGAGGCGCTTCGGGCGATCCCGTACGGGCGGACCGTGTCGTACGGGCAGCTCGCCGACCGGCTCGGCCGGCCCACCGCGGCGCGCGCCGTCGGCCTGGCCAACGGCCACAACCCCATCGGCATCATCGTGCCCTGCCACCGGGTCGTGGGCGCGAACGGCGATCTGACCGGCTACGGCGGCGGGCTGGACCGCAAGCGGCGGCTGCTGGACTTCGAGCGGACCGTCAGCGAGCGGTCGTGACGGTGCGGCGGGCGCGCCACTCGTCCTCGAGCATCGCGTACACGAGTTCGTCGGTCCACTCGCCCTTGACCATCTCGTTCTGCACCAGATGCGCCTCGCGGCGCATGCCGAGGCGTTCGAGGACCCGGGCGGAGGCGGTGTTGCGGCCGTCGAGGCGGCCGACGACACGATGCAGGCCGAGCCCCTCGAAGGCCAGGCGCAGGATCACCTCGGCGGCCTCGGTGGCGTAACCGTGCCCGCCGTGGTCGGGGTGGAAGATGTAGCCGATCTCGCCCTGCCGGTGTTCCTCGCTGGTCCAGAAGAGCTGGACATCGCCGATCATCTTGCCGGTCTCGGGTAGCTCCACGGCCAGCGTCAGGTTGTCGCCCTCCTTGCTCAACCCGGAGGCGGCGATCTTCATGGCGAGCGATCCGCGTGTCTGGGTGAGGTCCCGCGGGCCCCAGTACAGGTAGCGGGTCACGTCGGGGCGGGACTGGATGTCCGCGAGGTCGTCGAGGTCGTTCTCGGTGTAGAGGCGCAGCAGCAGCCGTTCGGTCTTGATCGGGAGCTCGGGAGACAGCACCGGTCGATGGTAGTGACCGGCCCGGCGGGAGCGCGAAGTGATTTTCGCCCGTCTGGGGGGTTTCGTGGCCAGGTTGGCCTGCGGCACGCTGGGACGATGCTGATCACGACCGGCGCGGACGTCGTCGAGGAGACGCGCGCGTTCAACCAGACCCTGGCCGAGACTCTCGCCGCTCTCCCGGCGCATCACGAGGTGAACGACCCCGTGGTGTCGCGGGCGGCACGGGCCCGCGGCGAGGGAGCCTTCCCGGCCCCGGTGCGCCTGGACGTGGGCCAGGACCGCGCGATCCCCGGCCGTGCCGGGCGGATCCCGCTGCGCGTGTTCACGCCTCCGGTCGTCCGCGGCGTTCACCTGCACATCCACGGCGGCGGCTGGACGTTCGGCTCGGCGGCGGACCAGGACGGGCTGCTGTGGCGGCTCGCGCAGGCCGCCGAGATGGCCGTGGTCAGCGTCGACTACCGGCTCTCGCCCGAGCACCCCTACCCGGCCGCCCCGGACGACTGCGAGGACGCGGCGCGCTGGCTGGTCGCGAACGCGCGGAGCGAGTTCGGCACGGACCGGCTGACGATCGGCGGCGAATCGGCCGGCGCGCACCTGTCCGCGGTCACCCTCCTGCGCCTCGGCGGGCGGGGGTTCCGCGCGGCCCAGCTGACGTTCGGGGTCTTCGACCTGTCGATGACGCCCAGCCAGCGGCTGTGGGGCGAGTTGAACCTCGCCCTGTCCACGCCGATCATGGCCTGGTACTACGACCAGTTCGTGCCGGGCACCGACGTCGAGGCGCGTCGCGCCCCGGACGTCTCCCCGCTGTACGCGGACCTGAGCGGCCTTCCGCCGGCCCGGTTCGTCGTCGGCACGCGGGACCTGCTGCTGGACGACACGTTGTTCATGGAGGCGCGCTGGCGCGCGGCGGGCAACGAGACGACGCTGGAGGTCATCGCCGAGGCCGCCCACGGGTTCCTCTCGCACCCGCTGACGGTCGCCGAGCGTGAACTGGCCGCCCAGGGGGAGTTCCTGGCCAAGGCCGTCGCCGACTAGGGCACCGCGCCGAGCCAGTGCGCGGGGCGTACCCGTGCGGCCGGCAGGAGGGTTCGGGCGTCGCCCTTCGCGGCGTCCAGCTGGGCCTGGGTGAGGAACAGGCTCCGGCTCAGGTCGGTGCCGCGCACGTCGGCGTCACGCAGGTCGGCCCCGGTGAGGTCGGCGCCGGCCAGGTCGGCGTTCCTCAGGTTCGCGCCGATGAGCAGGGCGCCGCGCAGGTTCGCGCCGCGCAGGTCCCTGCCGCTGAGGTCCCGGCCCATGAGATCGGCGCCGCGGTGGTCGCGTCCGGGCGTTCCCGCGCGTGCGAGCTCGCCGGCGCGCGACAGCAGCGTGTTGGCCTCGCGCCGGCACGCGGCGACGTCGACCTTCAGCAGGTCGTCGGGGCCGCCCTCGGTGAGACGCTCGATCTCCCGGCGCTTGTGGTCGAGCCGGTCGGCCAGCGGGCGCGCCGCGGGCAGGGCCAGCGCCTCGGTCAGGTACCACAGAAGCTCGTGCAGGTCCCGCATGACCGGGAAGACCGCGAACATCCGCCGCGCGGTGTCCGGCCCGTCGCGCCAGTCGCGGCCGCCGAAGGTGCTCTGGGAGACCTTCTGGCCCGCGCCGAAGCAGTCGTAGACGGTGCAGCCGCGAAAGCCCTTGTCACGCAGGTCCGCGTGGATGCCGCAGCGGAAGTCGGCGTGCAGGTTGGGGCAGGGCCGCCCGGCGCCCTTGTCGATCGCGAAGTCCACCGAGGCCGCGAAGGCCGGTGCGACGCAGCACAGCGCGAAACAGTTCGCGCAGCCGGCGCGCAGCTCTCGTTGCTCGGGCAAGCCGGATCCCCCGTGATAATTCCGCCGATTCTTCGCAGCCTAACGCCTGTGATGAGCGAGCAGACCGGCAGCGCCTGACCTCCCTCGGCGCTCGTCACCAGCCGGCGACGACCTGGCGCCCCTGGGGGATGGCGAGGTCGAGCAGCCCGGGAAACCGGGCGTCGAGGTCGTCGCGGCGCAGACGGTTGAGCCGCCGTGTGCCCTCGTCCCGCTGGCGGATCACCCCGGCCTCGCGCAGGGCCTTGAAGTGGCCGCTCTGCGTGGACTTGCTGACCGGCAGCGCGAACGTCGTGCACGCGAGCTCGCCGTCCGGCTCGACGTCGGCGAGCCGGGCGACGATCGCCAGCCGGACCGGGTCGCTGAGAGCGGCCAGCACGGTGGTGAACCGCAGCTCGTCGCGGGCGGGATGCAGGAGTTCGGTCGCGGTCCGGCTGGCCATGGCGTCCAGCATAACCGTCATGTTCGATAAGTCCGAACATCTGCTATGTTCGCGTTTCCCGAACATGATGGGAGCTCGCGAATGCCGTTCCTCCTCACCGCCGCGCGCCGTGGCCGGACGCCCGGCCACGACCGCCGCTCGCCGGACCCGGACCCGCGGCCCCGGCGATGGCGTTTCTGGGCCGTCGCCTACGCGCTGCTGATCCTGCTGACCGGCACGAACCTGCCGACGCCGCTGTACCGCGGGTACGCGGTGCGGTTCGGCTTCTCGCCGCTGGTCGTCACACTGATCTTCGCCGTCTACGCGGCCGTCCTGATCCCCTCGCTGCTGGTGGCCGGCCCGCTGTCGGACGCGGTGGGGCGTCGCGCCGTACTGGTGCCGGCGGTGGCCCTGGCCGCCCTCGGCTCGCTGGTGTTCGCCCTGGCGGAGGGCACGGCATGGCTGTTCGCGGCCCGGATCTTGCAGGGGGCCGCGCTCGGCGCGGCCTCGGGGCCGCTGACCGCGGCGCTGGCCGAGCTGGAGCCCGGGGGAGACCGCCGCAGGGCGGCCCTGGTGGCCACCGTCGCCTCCGCCGGCGGGCTGGGCCTCGGACCGGTGGTGGCCGGGCTGCTCGCCCAGTACGCGCCGGCGCCGCACGTGCTGCCGTTCGCGGTGGAGCTCGTGCTCCTCGTACCTGCCTGGGCGGCGATCGCGACACTGCCGGCGAAGCGTTCCGGCGCCCGATGGGTTCCGCGCCGCCCGCAGATCCCCGCCGCCATGCGGACGGTGTTCGCGACCAGCGGGACGGCGAGCTTCCTGGCCTTCGCCGTGATCGGGCTGTTCCTCACTCTCGTTCCGCCGTACGTCGCCGAGCTGTCCGGCAGCGGCAACCTTCTGCTGGGCGGTGCGGCCGTCGCGCTGATGCTGGCCTGCTCCACGCTCGCCCAACTCGCCGGCTACGGCCGGCCGGCACGGCGCCTGGAATCCGCCGGGCTTCCGCTGCTGGCCACGGGGCTGGTGCTGCTCGCCGTCGCGGGCACGGTCTCCTCGCTACCGCTGCTGCTCGTCGCCACCGTGATCGCCGGGTCCGGCCAGGGCCTGGTGTTCCTCGGAGGTCTCACCGCGGTGAACCAGGCGGCTCCTCCCGGCCGCCACGCCGACGTGCTGTCCAGCTTCTACGTGGTGCTCTATCTCGGCGTCGGCGTACCGGTCGTCGGGGTCGGCTTCCTCGCCACCGCGGTCGGGCTCCTCGTCGCCGTACGGTACTTCGCCGCCGTCACCGCCGGGCTGTGCCTGATGCTGCTGCTCGTCCTCGCCCGCGCCCGCCGCTGACCGTGCCTCCATCCGCCGGACACCACGGCGATCAGAGGTGTCGCTCCAGGAAGCCGGTGAGCACGGCCCGCAGCGCCTCCGGGGCGTCGAGGTGAACGTCGTGCCCGGCGCCGGGCACGGTCACCATCGCCGTGCCCGGCCGCGCCGACGTCATCTCCCGTTGCTCGTCGAGGGGGATGATGCCGGACTCGCCGAGGACGACGAGCGCCGGACAGGCCACCTGCCGCCATTCACTCCAGAAGGACGGGCGCACCAGGCCGGCCAGGGACCGTACCATCAGCCCGGCGTCGAACCGCGGCCACCATCCGTCGGCCCGTCGCTCCAGCCCGGCGGCCCAGCCCGCTCCGGCCGGGCCGCCGCCGAAGAACTCCGCCGCCGCGTCGAGGGAGCCGAACGGCACGGGCCAGGAATCGAGCCAGGCACCGATCCGGTCCACCTCACGCGTGACCATGCCGCGGGCGCCCGCCTCGACCATCACCAGCGCCCGTACGAGATCGGGGCGGGCGGCGGCGACCAGCATGGCGGTGTTCCCGCCGAGGGACTGCCCGACCAGGGCGACGTCGTCCAGGCCCAGCGCCGTGACGACCTCGATGACGTCCGCCACGTACGCCGACCGGGACATGTCACCGCCGGGCGGACGGCGTTCGCTCGCGCCGTGCCCGCGCTGGTCCAGCGTCACCACGCGGTACCGCCCGCGCATCCCGGCGACGGTGGCGTCCCACTCGCCGCCGTACCCGGCGAGCCCGTGCAGGAACAGGACGGGACGCCCGGCGCCTCCATGGTCGCGTGCGACCAGCCGGACCCCGTCCCGTACGACGGTGCGCTCCGTCCAGGCGATGTGCGGCCCGCTCATCGCTCGCCCCGCCTCTCGGCCTGCTCGTCACCGGTCGGACGAGACCTGATTTTGGATCATCTTCAGCAGCGCGGCGTGCGTCTCCGGGTCGGCGGCCACGACCAGCCCGCCCGCACCGGTGTGCAGGGGTTGGCCGTCGATTCCCGTCACGACGCAACGGGCGGCCTGGCACAGGGCGATCCCGGCGGCGAAGTGCACGCTGTCACGCAGGTGGCCGTCGGTGACGTAGGCGGCTCGCCGGCCGGCCGCCACCCAGGCCACCGCCAGAGTGGTGGAGACGACACGCGGCCGGAACCGCTCGGCGAACTCGGTGTCGGCGAGGAGGCGGACCGCACGGAAGCGCGGTGCGTTCGGGAACGGCGGATCGAGGTTGACGTCCACCAGGTGCGAGTCCGGTGACGGTGCGAGTTCCGCGTCCGCGCCGTCGTGGCGGACACAGGCGCGCTCGCCGTCGGTCCAGAACACCTCGTCGTTGAACGGATCGGCCGATGCCGCCGCCGTGATCTGCGACTCCACGCGCAGGGCGACGTTCACCGCGACCAGCATGTTCCGGACCGCGTAGTTCAACGTGCCGCACAGGGGATCGACCAGCCACATGCGCTCCGCGCCGTCGGTGCCCGTACGGCCGCTCTCCTCACCCAGCACGGCATCGTCCGGCCGGGCGGTCCGGAGGAGGTCGAGGATGGCCTTCTCCGCCGCCAGGTCGGCGGCCGTGGCGAAGTCGCCGGCCGACTTCTCGAACCGCGCCAGCGGTTCCCCGTACATCTGGCGCACCACGGCGGCTCCCGCCTGCGCTGCCGATACGGCCAATTCGACGTCCGTCCCCGCCTTGAGCATTCGCGCAGGATAGCCGCCTCAGACTCGGTCGAGCCGCCGTGGCCACCACGGGAGGCAGAACCCGCCCGTCGCCTGCGGGCCGTTCGTCTTGACCTTGACGCCGGGGCGACCCTCCATCCTTCTGCCAGAGCCGCGAAGGAGGCAGGGGACGACGTCTCGAGGTGCCCGGCTTCACTCTCCCCAGAAAAACGGCCCAGAGGTCGGGTGGACCTTGATGCACCAGCCGATCCGTTCGAGCTGCCGTTCAAGGTCGGCGGGCCGGTGCGGGACTTTGACGATCCGGTAGGCGGTCCCGTCGGTGAGCCGGCGTCGGATGGTCGCGGACCGCTCACCTTCGATGAGCTCCTCGGCGGTGTGATACGCCCGCACTGCGCGGCTGCTCACGTCGGCGGCTGGGTGAGTTTGGCGGCCACGGCGTCGAGGACCCAGTCCAGGCCGGTCGCGAAGGACACCTCGGCGTCCACCTCCGTGCCGTCGTACACGGCCTTGGCCAGCGCCGGGAAGCGGCCCGTGGCCAGCATCTTCCGCACATGCGGGCCGGAGGCGCGCTGCCATTCGCGCTTGGACATGCCCGTGTCGCGCTCGGCCCGCAGGTTCGCGATCTCGCGCCTGATCGCGCCGGTGAGATAGGCGCCGACGGTCTCCACCGCGCGCATGACGGTGTCGAGGTCGCTGAGGCCGTCGAGGGCGGCCAGCGTGGCCTCGGTCACGGCGAGGGCGTTCGGGCCCAGGGTCGGACGGCCGCCGAGCAGGTCGGCCAGCCATTCGTGACGGAGGGCGGCCCGCCTGGTGCGGTGAGCGCGGACGCGCAGCACCTCCCGCCAGTCACCGGGCTGCTCCTCGGGGAGGATCTCGGCGTAGACCTCGTCCACCATGAGGTCGAACAGCTCCTCCTTGGTGGAGATGTATCCGTACAGCCGCATCGGGCCGACGTCCAGCCGGGCCGCGACCTTACGCAACGACACGGCCTCCAGCCCGCCCTCGTCGGCCAGCGCGACGGCGGCGGCGACGATTCGCTCCCGGTCGAGCGGCGCGGGGCGAGTCGGCGGCTCCGGACGGTCCCACACAGACATGGTTACACCGTACTCTTGCGATACACCGTAATGGCCCAATACGGTGTATCGACATGAGACACCGTATTGCGGTGATCGGGGGCGGCCCCGGCGGCCTTACCTTCGCCCGCGTCCTGCACCGCCATGATCACCCCGTCACCGTTCTCGAACGTGATCCCGCCCCCGACGCCCGTCCCCCGGGCGGCACGCTGGACCTGCACGAAAAGCTGGGCCGGCTCGCGCTGGAGAAGGCGGGGCTGCTGGCGGAGTTCCAGGCGCTGTCCCGTCCCGAGGGGCAGGCCATGCGCATCCTGGACACGGACGGGACCGTCCTCCGCGACTGGCCGGCCCGTCCAGATGACCAGGCCCATCCCGAGATCGACCGCGGGCAGCTCCGTGACCTGCTGCTCGGCCCTCTGGACGTTCAGTGGGGGCGGAGCGTGACGGAGGTGGTGCCGGAGACCCGGGACGGCGTGCTGGTCCGGTTCGCGGACGGGCGGCAGGAGACGTTCGACCTCGTGATCGGCGCGGACGGCGCCTGGTCCCGAGTACGCCCGGCGGTCTCGCCCGCGACGCCGCGCTACACCGGCATCACCGCGGTCGAGACCTCCCTGGACGACGTCGACACTCGCCATCCCGACCTCTCCCGGCTGATCGGTGACGGTTCCCTGGCCGTGTACGGCGTGAACCGCGCCCTCGTCGCCCAGCGCAACAGTGGCGGCCACGTCAAGGCGTACGCCCAGTTCCGCGCGCCGCTGGACTGGCACACGAACCTGGAGCGGCACATGGGCCTGATCGGGCACGCGGGCCTGGACCTGGCCGACGTCGAGGCCGTGCGATCAGGCCTGCTGGCTCTGTTCGACGGCTGGGCCGCTCCCGTCCTCGACCTCCTCCGCCACGGCACCGCTTTCGTCCACCGCCCCCTCTACGTCCTGCCCGTGTCCCACACCTGGACCCACGTTCCCGGGGTGACGCTCCTGGGCGACGCCGCCCACCTGATGCCCCCGCTGGGGGCGGGCGCGAACCTCGCGATGCTGGAAGGCGCCGAACTCGCCGAGTCCGTCGCCGCCGCCTCCGGTCCTGGAGATCTCGATGAGGCCGTCCTCGCCTTCGAGGAACAGATGTGGGCACGGGCCGGCAAGTGGGCGAAAATCACGACGGCCGGTCTGGAACGCCTCGTGAGCCCGGACCCCGCCGAAGCCATCGCCCTCTTCGACGAAGTCCAGCCGGCCTGACGGCCGAGCGCGGGAGCGCCGGCACCAACGGCTTCTTCGAAGCGCGCCGGCCGGGTGGGGATCGCGGCCGTGCAGCCGCCCCATGGGTCACGAATCTTGCTGGGAACCGGTCATCAGGGCGATCGTGCTGTGGGGAGCATCGCCATCGATCATGGTCGCGTACATGTCGTCGTCTGCTTCTACGGCGGCGGCGCGGGCGAACATGCCGCGTTCGTGCTCGGAGAGCGCAGCCTCCGCGTTGTCAGGGTGCGCGGCGAGGGCCCGGCCCAGCTCGGCGCCGTCCTGCATGGCCAGGTTGGCGCCCTCACCGTTCGGCGGCCTGAGGTGGGCGGCGTCTCCGAGCAAGGTCACCCCGGGTACCCGGTCCCAGCGGTGCCCGGCCGGCAAGGTGAAGATACGGCGCAGTACCGGCGGAGTGTCGCTGTCGGTGATCAGAGCGGTGAGTTCGGGGGCCCAGCCGTCGAACTCCTTCACGACCTGCGCGGTCAGGGTCGCGGCATCGGCAGTGTCGAGGTCGGCGAGCCAGTCCTGGGGCTTCCTCAGCTGCGCGTAGGCGTGCAGTGTCCCGTCGCCTTCCCGATGCGCCAGCAAGCCTCTGCCCGGCGCGAGCGCGAACAGTGATCCGGCACCGACCGCGTCCGCGGCGGCGGAATGGCGGGTGTCGCCGTCGAACAGGAACGTCTCCACGCTGCAGACGCCGAAATACTCGGGAGTGGCGGCCGACAGCACCGGGCGTACCCGCGACCACGCGCCGTCAGCGCCGATGAGCAGGCTCGCGACAGTGCTGGTGCCGTCGGCGAAGCCGACCTCATGACGGCCCTCGCCCAGGCCCCGCACGCGAGTGACCTTGTGCCCCCACCGGACAGTGCCGGGCGCAAGCGCGTCCAGCAGCAGCCGCCGCAGCGCGCCGCGCGGCACCTCGGGGCGCCGGCCGGTGCCGTCGTCGGGGATGTCGAGCAGCACGGTCCCGGTCTGGTCCATGACACGGTAGGACTCGCGGCCGGGCAGGATGAGCTCGCGGAATCCCTCGATCAGGCCGGCCGCCTCCAGCGCCGGCCGGCCGTTCCAGGGGTGGATGTCGAGCAGGCCGCCCTGGCGGCGCGCGTCCGGTGAGGGATCGGCCTCATGGACCGTGGCCGCGATGCCGTGCACCTGCAGCACCCGGGCCAGCACAAGGCCGCCCAGACCGGCTCCGATGATCGTGACCGGTGTCGTCATGGTTCTCTCCCAAGCCCGGTGGATCCGCACTGGATCACGCGTTGGATCAATCGTTGGATTGACGATCCAACTCAGGCTAGCGCACCTTTGGAGCGGCAATCCATCGGTGTCATACTTGGTGCTTGTGGCGAAGAGATCTACGCAGGGGACCGCGCCGCGGGCTCCGCGGAGCCCGCGGCGCGCGGAGGCGCTGTCCAGGGAGGCGATCGTCCAGGCCGCGACCGACCTTCTGGACGAGGGCGGCGAGACCGCTCTGACGATGCGCGCGCTCACCGCTCGCCTGCACACCGGCTACGGAGCGATCTACCATCATGTCGCGGACAGGAACGACCTGCTCGCGGCGGCCACCGACGACGTCATCGCCCATGTCCTGGCCGGCGTGGTCGTCGATGCGGACCCGCCGGAGGCCCTGCGTCGCCTCGCGCTGGGCCTGTTCGACGCGATCGACGCGCACCCCTGGGTCGGCACCGAACTCTCCCGGCAACCGTGGCGGCCCGTGCTGCTGGAGTTCTACGAGAACATCGGCCGGCTGCTGAACGCACTCGGCGTCCCCGCCAGAGCGCGTTTCGACGCGGCCGGGACGCTGGTGAACTACATCCTCGGCGTCGCCGCGCAGAACGCCGCCAACACCCGATATCTCGCCGGCGGCGACACCGACCGAGACGCCTTCCTCACCGCCGTCGCCGCACAATGGACCCGACTGGACGCCGGCCGGTACCCGTTCGTGCACGAGGCGGCGACGCGACTGCGCGAACACGACGACCGCGAACAGTTCCTCGCCGGTGTCGACATCTTCCTGGCCGGCATCGCGACCCTGCGCTGACCAGCCCTCCGTTCGGATGCGCGCGAGGCGATGGCGGGGCGACGCCACCAGGCGGTACCCGGCGCCGCAGCGGCGCCACTGGACGGGCCCCGCTCGGGTCGGTGTCACCGGCCGCGAGGTAGCCGTGTGTCGGAGGAAGTTGGCACTTGGTGAATCGACTACCGGAGCCTGGAGCGCGTTGGCCTGGGTCGGCCCAGGGTGTTCCGGTTCAGTTCCTCTTGGTGATTCGGCGGGCTGCGCAGTCCAGCGCGAAGGAAAGCTGCTGAACCTGGAATGCGGCACCACCTCGGTGGTAGTCGATGGCATGTCCCGCCGCGGGGAAGACCTCGGCGTCGACCCGCGGAGAAGACGTCAGGCCTGCGGCGAATTCGGTGACCTGCTCGTCGTCGGTGATCCAGAGCCTGTCGAATTCGCCGATGCGGAGGTGGACCGGCACGGAGATCCGCGGTGCGATCTCGCGGAACATGTTCTGCCAGGTCGACGCGCTCTCCACCAGTTCGGCCTTGAGAACTGGAACATTCGCGAAGTAGCCGGCCTCCGGCATGTCGTCGCGCCGAGTCCAGTCCGGACCGAACATCCGCGCAGCCTTCTGGTCGGGTGGCGAATCCAGGGTGAGACCCGGGAGCGCCGCCCAGATGTCAGCGAAGTCCTTGGGCTCTCGCAGCAGGCAACCCGACAATGCCATGCCAAGAAGTGGCCACTTCGGCTTGCGCGCTGCGATCGCCATCGAGATCGGAGCGCCGATGGAGTGGCCGATGAGGAAGACACCCGCCGTGCCGGCCCCGGTCGCTTCCCACAGTTCGGAGATGAGGTGGTCGAGCGCCGCGGCGTTCGCGAGGAACATCGACCCATCAGGCGAGACCGGACTGCTACCGCCGTACCCGGGCCGGTTGATCGCGATGATCGGCACTCCCAGCCCCGCCGCCCGGTCCAGAAGCGAGTAGCCGGGAACGTCGAAGTACGCAGACGTGTAACCGCCCCCGTGCACCGCGACGACAAGAGGAAGATCCTCGTTGTCCGCCCCCTCGGAAAATCGCCGCCGGCCCGCGAACGTCATCCCTTGGGCCGGCCCGGCCGACGTCACGCGGTGAGTGAAACGGTCCGTGACACTTGACAACATTCTCTGTCTCCCTTTTGTCATCTTGTAACTCAACGACCGGTCGGCTGACGAGCCGCGATCGCAGTAGGTAGAGACGAGCCGTTTCGGCAGCTGGCGTCTCCTTGAGCTGCCTTGCGTTCCGGCGCCGTGGCCAGCAGGAAGGTCAGCGCGACCAGGGCTGCTCCCGCTGCGACAAGGGGCACGAACCCGGCGCCGGCCAACGCGAGCACCCCACCGCCGAGCGCGGCCCCGCCTCCGCTGCCCACGTAGATCATCGAGCCGTTCAGCCCGAGCGCCACGGTCGCGGCCGTGCCGCTGGCCGCGAAGACGCGGGTTTGCTGCGGGGTCACTTGGAAGGAGCCGACCAGGCCGAGGGCGGCGAGGGCGGCGAGCGCGGGCACGATACTCGGCCGTACCGCCCAGAGCGTCACCAGCGCCAGCGCGCTGATGCTCAGACCGAGCGTGATCACTCGGAGCCCACCCCATCGGTCGGCGAGCTGTCCGACCAGCCGGTTCCCGGTGAAGAAGGCGGCGCCGAACACCATCAGCGCCAGGAGCGTCCGGGTGGCGGTCCGTCCCTGGGCGCCGAGGATGGGGGCGATGTAGCCGATGACGGCGTACTGCGGCACGAGTTGGAGCGCGGTGCCGCAGAGCAACAGGAGCATGCTCGGCGTGCGGAGAATGCGGAACCGCTCCCGCAGCGAGGCGGCGGGCAGCCTGACGGCGGGCAGCGCCAGGCAGAGGCCGGCGGCCACCGCGGCCATGCCGGCGATTCCCCACAACGTCGCGCGCCAGCCGATCTGCTGTCCGACCAGCGCCCCGACCGGCACCCCGACGACGGTGGCCAGGCTGGACCCGGCCCCGACCATCGCCAGCGAGCGCGCCCGCCGTTCCGGCGATGAGAGCACCCCGACGACCGCGTACGCGTTGGCCTGGAACGCGGCCGCGCCCAGCGCCGACAGGATCCGGCCGGCCATCACCACCCCATAGGTCGGGCCGAGCGCCTGGCCGACCATGCCGAGAAGGAAGACCGCCATCCCGCCGCCGACCACCACCCGCCGGTCGAATCGGCCCAGGACGGTCGCGATCAGCGGCGAGCCGAGCGCGTACGCGATCGCAAACGCGGTGGTCAGCTGGCCGGCCTGCGCGACGCCGACGTGCAGGCTGCGGGCGACCGCGGGGAGCAGCCCGGCCAGCACGAAACCGTCGACGCCGAGAACGAACGTGCCGACGGCGAGGATGACCAGGCGGCGGGTCGGCAAATCGTTTGATGTCTGTCGAATCATCACACGATGGACGCTAGAGTACGATTCGATGGACGTCAAACAATTGAGACGGGGCAGCGGTGCCGCGCACCCTGCCCGAGCCCTCGGTCGGCTCCTTCGACCTCACCGTCATCCTCAGTGCGCACCGTGGAACTGTCGATCGTGGGCGCGGGGCGGTCATGGCATCACGATGAGTCGCCTGCCTTTGAGGTCGGTTCGCTGCCAGGCGGTCTCGATGTCGCTCAGCGGGACCTTCTCCACGTCGAAGGTGAGCTCGCCGGACCGCGTCCATGTCACGATCTGCTGGTACACCTCGTCCATGGTCTGCGGGGCGAGCCCCTTGGCCGCGCCGTAGATCTCCACACCTGAAGTGCGCAGGCTCGACGCGGCGAGGGCGAGCTCGGCGCCGGCCGACTCGCCGATCTGGATCACCCGGGTCGGCTTGCCGAACGCGAACGACCGGGGCACCAGCGCGCGCAGCAGGATCTCGCTGGGGGCCTGCCCCACAGGTAGTCCACGACGACGTCGTAGCCGTCCCCCCTGGCGTCGAGGTACGCCTGCGCCAGCGCCTCGTCGGAGACCGCGGTGTTGATCACCGTGTCGGCTCCGATGGCCCGTACCTCACGCAACTGGTTGTCGTCTCGGCCGGTGGCGACGATCCGGCCGGCGCCCAGCAGCCGGGCCACCTTGACCGCGAGCCGCCCGGCGACCCCGGTGGCGCCCTGCACCAGCACCGTCTCCCCGGGAACCGACCCCGCGGCCGCTTTCATCGACATCGCGGTGATGGCCGAGGCCATCACGGTCGCCACGGCCGGGGCGATGCCGTCGGGGATCGGTACGTAGGAGCCCTGCGGCACCGCGACCTTCTCGGCAAGCGCGCCGTGGGGCGGGCGGATGTCACCTAACCCGACGAGCGTGCCGTCTGGGAGGGTGCCGATGCCGTCGAAGGCAGGGATCACCGGAAACCGGCCGATGTACGTCTCGCCGGCGTAGTGCGTACCGGCCGCGATCGCCTTGTCGACATTCTCGACGGCGACCGCCCTGACGTCGATGATCACCTCGCCGTCGCCGGCCACCGGATCAGGGAAGTCCTCATGCCGGAATTGGCTCTGGACAAGCAGCGGATCGTCACCGAGGCCGTCGCGCTACTGGACGCCGAGGCTCTCGACGGCGTGACCACGCGCAAACGGGCCGCCCGGCCCGGCGTACAGTCGCCGACCCTTTACTGGCACATCCCGAACAAGGCGGCGCTGGTCACCGCGATCGCCGAGGCGATCCTTGAGCAGCAGTTCCCCGAACTGGCGTCGCCCGCGCCGGAGGAGTGCCGGCAGGACTGGCTGATCGGCCTGGCCGGACGGCTGCGGCACGCGTTGCCGGCCCACCCGGACGGAGCCCGGATCATCGCGGCCTCCCAACTGTCCCTCAAGATGGCCGCCATCTCCGAACTGGCAATGAGCACACTGGTGGGGCGGGACATTCCCTTGCGGCAGGCTCGCCTGATCGTGTTGACGGTGTTGCGCTTCACCGTCGGCTTCGTCCTGGAGGAACAGGTCGGCCGCCCCGACGAGGACGCCCTGGACGGCTTCGACATGGACGCGTACGCCGCGGCGTACCCCATCGTGACGGCCGGCGTGGCCGAGTACTTCCAACCCGGCCGCACCGTCGACGATCTGTTTCGCGATTGCCTGGAACAGATCATCCATGGTCCTGCCGCGAACTCGAGCGGGCCGCGGCCTGGCACCGGCTGAGCTTGCCGGTCATCACTCAGGGCAAGAAGGGCCGGCGTGCGGGATCGGGTCAGTGGCACTGCATCTCGACGCGGACCTGGCTGAAGTCGCCCGCGCGAAGAGCATCGGCCGGAATGACGAAGTACAGCAGGCCGAAGTCGCCGAATTGCCATTGGCTGTCGCTGTCCAGCTGAAGGAGATGAACCTCGTCGTCCCGCATGAAGCCGCCCTGGAGAGGCCACGGCCAGCCGAAGGCACGGTGGTGGCGGTTCCAGTCGTAGGCCGGGTGGCCGCTACCTGATCTCCACTCGTCATTGAGGTTGAACGCCTTGAGCCATTTCGGCATGCCGTCTTCGTCGTCGGAATCAAGGACATCTCGCACGACCGATTCCTGGCATTCGGGCAGGCTGATGATCGGTGCGGCGGCTGCCGGACGAGGGTCGAAGGCGTGCGCGGGGTAGGGAGCGGACCTCCCCATCGCGCGCTGCGGGTCGGCGGGGATGACCCGCCAGCAGCGCGAGTCGGTGAACTCGTCGATATGCCGGTATTCGTCGTAGGGCAGGTCAGGCTCAAAGTAGAAGAAGTTGAGCAGTCCGGAAACGGCGGGTAGCTCCTCGCCGAGCCAGGGGGCCAGGACGTCGACATCCAGGACCGCCATGAGGTTAAGCGGTATCCCCTCGACGTGCGGCCATTCGGTGGTCGGCTCCAGCAGCGCGCTGCCACCCAGACGGCTGCGGCCCGCGGGCGTGGTGTCCTCACCGGCCGGAGCGATCCGGTAGCCGCGTCGCGCCAGCGCCGCTATCCGCGGCCCGTCAGGATCGCCCAACGTCTCAACGCAGTGCTCTTGGATTTCGGCCAGCACCTCCATGTCCACGTTCATGCGGGGCATCCAACCACTACCGATTCGCCCGCAATATGGCTGAACCCAACGAGACCCTCACCGCCCTCGGCGGCCGCGAGGTACGGCGCGGCGAACGACGGCAGTCTCAGGCCGATCGCAGGCAGAAGGGGTGTCCGGCCGGGCTGGCGTAGACCCGGCTGCCGGTGCGGGTTTCCGGGGTGACGTCGTCGGTGGGCCGCAGTCGGGTGGCGCCGGCTTCGGTGGCCGTACGGTCGGCGGTCGCAAGGTCGTCGACGCCGAAGTCGAGGTGCATCTGCTGGGAGGTGCCGTCCGGCCAGTTCGGGGCGACATGTCCGGGGGCCGACTGGACGACGATCACCGGCAGGCCGGGGGCCTGGATGAAGTGGTGGGTCGGTGTGCGGGTGATCGAGCCGTCGAGCAGCCGGTGCCAGAAGGCGCTCTCCGCCTCGACATCGGCGGCGTCGATGATCACAGAGGCCAGGGTGATGGGCATGGGGGTCCTGTTCTTGTTGCCGGTCGGTGCTCAGATGGTCGGGATGATGCCGCCGTCGACGCGGAACTGCGGTCCGGTGAGCCACTTCGCGCGGCCGGAGGCGAGAAAAACGATCATCTCGGCGACGTCCTCGGGGTCTCCGGGGCGGCCCATGGGGACCTTCAGGTGATCCACATTGGCCGTGTGACCTCGCCGGTGGTGACGCCCTGCTGGTCGGCCATGTGCCGGAGGTGGGCGGTGGCGCCGTCGGTGCCGACGAAGCCGGGCAGGACGCACACCACGCGCCCCCCGTGCTCGCGACCTTCGTCCGCGATCGTCATGGGCATCTCCTCCGTAAGATGAACCGGACTCCGGAAACCATACACAACCGGAACCGGACTCACCTTATGGAGGCTCTGTTGTCGTCATCACGCCCGCTGCGCGCGGACGCGCGACGCAACCGCGAGGCGCTCCTGGCCGCCGCGCGGGAGGCGTTCCTCGGCGGCGACGCCGACGCACACGTCGAGGAAATCGCCCGCAGCGCCGGCGTGGCCGTCGGGACGCTCTACCGCCACTTCGAGACGCGGGAAGTCCTCATCGAGGAGGTCTATCGCAAGGAGGTCGACGACCTGTGCGCCGCACCTTCCAAGCTCCTGGAGCGGCACCCCCCGGACGAGGCCCTACGGCGCTTCCTGCTGCTGCTCGTGGACCACGCCGCCGTGGGGAAGGGGATGTCGGTCGCCCTGGAGAGCATCATGGCGACGGACTCACCGGTCTTCGAGACCGCCCGCACCCGGATGGCGAACGCCCTCACCCAACTGCTCGACGCGGGCGCCGCGGCCGGCACGGTCCGCGACGGCGTCACCGGTCCCACGCTGTTGCGCGCCCTGGGTGGTATCTGCGGGATGCGCGCCACGGAAGGCTGGCTGGGCGAAGCCCAGCAGATCACGGCCCTCCTCTTCGACGGCCTGCGCTACGGCGCCCCACGGGCAACCTGAGCCGCGGACGTTGTCGCTTGTGGTTCGGGCGAGATCGACAAGGTTCACTCCTGGTTGTGCCCAGCCGTTGCGGTTGAGGTGGACCTCGTACGTCACGAGGACGACCTGCCGGGGCTACCGCTGATCACGCACTCGGCCTTCTCGCGGGCCAACGTGCGGCGGGGGCGGAGGGCTGCGGCCGTCGCGAAGGCTCCGAGGGCCGCGGCGATGGCGGCGGCGAAGGCCGTCCGGTATCCGAGGTGCGCGGCGATCTGGCCGCCGAGCGGTCCGGCGGCGAGGATGCCGAGGTCCCAGAAGGACGTCATCGTGCCGACCGCCGCGCCGGGCCGCAGCGCCCCCGTACGGCCGAGGGTGATCGTGGTCGTGCAGGGGTAGACCAGGCCGAGCCCCGCTCCGGTGACGGCGACACCGGTGAGCGCGACGGGTTCGGACGCCGCGGCCGTGAGGAGGGTCAGGCCTGCCGCCTCGACCAGCAGGACGATCCGGGCGACGGCGACGCCGCCGTACCGGTCCACCAGGGGGCTGCCCGCCGAGCGCGCGAGCAAGAACGGCACCGCGAACAGCGCCAGCCCCGCCTGCCGGCCGCCGATGTGCCGGTCGCCGAGGTAGAGGACGAGCAGAGCGGTCAGGGTGCCGTAGCCATAGGCGGCGAGGCCGAGGCACAGCCCCGGCAGCCCGGCGCCGCCGGGCAGGAGGCCGTGCCAGGAGGCCGGCCGCCGCTCCTGACGCGAACGGGTGGTGGCGACGAGGGCGCTCGACACGAGTGGCAGGGCCACGACCGTCCACCAGACGGCGTCCACGCCGCCGAGCCGGTGGAGGAGGACTGCGAGCACGGGGCCGGCGGACAGGCCGCCCCACATCGACAGCCCGAACCATCCCGTCAGCCGGCCCCTCCGGCCGCCGGTGGCTCCGGCGAGGACCCAGGGCAGGGCACCGGAGAACAGGGCCGCCTCGCCCGCGCCCATGACCAGCCGGGCGGTGAGCAGCACGGTGAGGTTCGGCGCGAGCAGATGGCCGACGGCGCCGGCGGCGGTCAGCGCGCCGCCCGCCATCACCACCGGGCGGGCCAGTCCGGCGTCCCCGGCGCGTCCGGCGAACGGGCGGACGAGCGCGGTGGCGGCGAAAGCGGTGCCGACGGCCAGCGCCGCCGCCGCGGTGCCCCGGCCCATGTCGTCGGTCACGTATCCGGGGAGTTCCTGCAGCGTCGCGCCGAGCGCGAGGTAGCCGCAGAGAACCGCCGTCCAGAGTCGCCGTATCGGCACCTGATCGTCCATGTGGCAAGACAGTACAGTTCTGTACTGTGACAGTACAACCCGGTATCGTGGGGCCATGGCCGAGACGATGACGGCGGGCCAGGCCGCCACCCGCGCCCGGATCCTGGGAGCGGCCGCAGATCTGTTCTACGAGCGCGGCGTCCACGCCGTCGGCGTCAACGAGATCGCCGCGCGGGCGAGCGCGTCCAAACTCAGCCTGTACCGGTACTTCCCGTCCAAGGAACTGCTCGTACAGGCCATGCTCACCGAGTACAGCGACCGCATCCACGCCTGGCTCGACCGCGAGACGGCGTCCGCGCCCCCCGGGCCCGAACGGGTGCTGTCGGTCTTCGACCTCCTCATCGACTGGTTCGCGCGGCCCGGCTACCACGGGTGCGCCGTCGTCAACACCGTCACCGACACCCGCGCGAGCGGCGAGGTCGCCGCCATCGCGCGCCGCCACCTCGTCCGGTACCGCGCGCTGCTGGAGGACCGGCTGGACGGCCTGGGCCTCGCCGACCCGGCGGCGGTGGCGCGGCAACTGCTGCTGCTGATCGAGGGCGCCAGCGTCGTCACCGCAATCGACGGGACCCCGGCCGCGGGGCAGGACGCGCGTGACGCAGCCCGCCGCCTCCTCGCCCGGGCCTAACGGGGTCTTCAACATCGACACCCGAACCGGAGACCGCATCAACCGGCGCCCGCCACAGATCGTCCCCTCCCTGATCGCGTACGCGAGAAGCAGCAGCGTTCGTGCGTCGCTCCGAGCATCGGTCGCGGGTTCGCGGGGGCGTGATGGCGATGGGATTCGGCGACGGTGGAGCGCGATGGACAGGTCGAGGACGAGCCCGCGGAAGGGCGCCCGTCCTCGGTGCGTCAAAAGGCCGGGTGATCAACTCGTGCTGTTGGTGCTGCTAGGGCCACGCCATGGTCTACATGTTCGTCCGTCTTCGGACCGCCTGAGACGGTCTGCTCCCGCCGGTCAAGGGGTGACCCGCGGCGGTTGAGGAGGCCCCGGCAGTGTGACGCCGCCACACGGGCTTCATCCGACCCGAACCGTCAACTCCGCACAGCCATCGGTTGATGCTCTCAGCCGCGTTCTCCCCTGACGGGCCGACGCACGGCTCGACGGGGCGCCGCCACCGAGCCCACCGCTGTGCGCGCTCGCCACTTCCGTCAGCGGCATCTCCCTCCCCATGCCCGATACCGGGTGTGGCCGCCGCGCTCCAATCCGATCGGGTTGACCTGTATGTCACCTGTCTCCGACAGCCCCTCCCGTCCTGGACGTCAGACCGCCGACGCTCCCACCTTCGTGCTGGTCCACGGTTCCGGCACCAGCTCACCCATGTGGGCGCCGGTCCAACGCGAACTGGCGTTGCGCGGCCACCGCGGCTACGCCGTCGACCTGCCGGGCCACGGGGCCGAGTACGGGCCGGTGGTGCTGGTCGGCGCCAGCTCGGCGGAACGACCACCACGGGGGTGGGCAACGAGATCCCCGCGCTGGTGGGCCGGCTCGCACCTACGCCCGTCTCACCGAAGACCGCACGCTTCCGGTGACCATGCAGGACCGGCTGATCGCCGAAGCCGATGCCCTGACCCCGGACAAACCCCTGCGACGTCCACTCCCTGGACACCTCACACGTCGGGTTCCTGCTCCGAGCGGCGGAGGTGGCGGCCATCCTCGACCAGCCATCACTCTGAGGACGGCGACCCCTGTCGCCGTGTGGCTTGTGAACCGGCGCCACGGCGCTTCACCAACAGCAGGCGTCTGAGCTCGACGCAGTACGGCAGGGCGAACCTGCCGCACTGCGTGCTCGGCGACTAGCTCAGATGCCGGGTGAAGAACTGGGCCGCGGGGTCTCCCTCGAACTGCGGGACGCCGGTGTGCCCGCCCAGATTGGCGTGCAGCGTCTTCTCCTTGGTGCCGAAGGCGTCGAACAGGTCCAGGGCCGCCTGCCGGTCGTTCCCTTCGTCGTCCCACTGCAGCAGGACATGCAGCGGAATGGTGACCTGCCGGGCCTCCTCGAACGTGGCGCGGGGCACGAAACTCCCGGCGAACAGAACGGCGGCCGAGATGCGCGGCTCGACCACCGCCAGCCGGACGCCGATGGCGATCACTCCGCCCGAGTACCCGACCGGGCCGCCGATCTCGGGCAGCGAAAGGAGGGCGTCCAGGGCGGCCTGCCATTCCGGCACCGCCTTTTCGACCAGGGGGAGGATGAGCCGGTCGACGATCTCCTCGTCGACCGGCTCACCGGCCTCTACCGCCCGGCGCACGTCGGCGCGGGCCTGCTCGGCGACGGCCGAGCGAGGCCGGTCACCGCTCCCGGGGAGTTCGATGGTGGCCGAGGCGAAGCCGTGCTCCGCCGAGTGCCGGGCCCGGGCCACCAGCCGGGGGCGCATCTTGTGCAGTCCGCCGGGGTGGCCGAGCAAGATCAGCGGCGCCGGTGCGGATGCGGGTGTCCACAGGATGCCGGGGATCTCGCCGAGGGTGAATTCGCGTTCGAGGACGCCGTCGTCGAGGCGTTGCTCGGAGGTGAATCGCATGGTCGTGCCTTTCGGGAGTGCTCTGAACGGCGCTCCCGGACGACCTAACGCCCGACCGTGACCCCAGAGGGGAGCACCCATGTCGATAGTGCGTTCACGGGTACCACCTCCTCGTTCTCTGGCACGGCCTCCGGAAAGGTAGCAGTGGTCACCGTGGTCAGCCAACGGCTTTGCCGAGGCTCCGTGGCCGGACGCCACGGAGCCACTCTGCCTAAAAGGCCAAGGCCGACCCGTGGCGTGCCTCAGGAGCGATCTCGCCTCGTGTGATCGCTGTTCTCGCCGGCCGAGGTGCCGGCGACTCCGGGCCGGGTGAGGGCCTCCGATATGACGACGCGTTCGTAAAGTTCCGGTCTGACTCCGGACTTCAGCGCGGCGTCCTTCAGGGGCAGGTCTTCGTCCAGGGCGCGGTGCGCGATCCGGGCGGCCGGCCGGTCCAGGGCGGGCGGCGGCCTGGTCTCGATCATCACGACGGCGGCGATGTGCATGGCGGACACGGAGGTGCCGTTGGAGGATCGGCCCATGTTCACCTGGTCGTTCGGGTGCACCGGATCCTGCGCCGTCGAGGTGCCCAGCAGCATCGTCGGCTTGACCCGTTCGACGACCTCAACCAGCCCGAAACGGCCCTCGTCCCTCTTCCAGCCGGCGACCTCGGCGGCAGGATGGGCGTACGGCACCTAGAGGTCCCGCGGGTCGGACATGGTCTCGACGAGCAGACCCTGCTTGTCGATGGGCCAGATCCGCCGGGTGGCCGCCTCGTGGTCCAGGCCGTCCCGGACCATCGCTACGCGCAACTGGTCTGCGATGCCGAGACCCGCGGTGGGTCGGGTCGATCCCTGCCGCAGCGGTGTACACCGCGAGCTTGCCGGCCGCGATCCCGGCACCGCCGCCCACACTCCAGTCCCCGATCCCCAGGATCTCTTCGGCGTCGGAGGCCACCACCAGATCGACGTCGTCGGCCCCCAGTGCAAGGTCGGCGAAGGCGCGTTCGGTGCCGTCGGCGTCGTCGACGGACACGCAAACGCCCCGCGGCCGCCGGTACTCAAAGCTGACACTCCGCCTCAAGCCCTGGGAGACCAGCAGGTGAACGTGGGCGTCCGGCCACCTCCAGTGTTTTTGCGTTGCAACCCGAGGAGCCGTCAGCACACACGGCGTAGTGCCTCGCCTATGACCGCCACGGCTTCGCCGATGGCGGTCGGGGCGCTCGCGGCGTAGCCCAGCACGAGCCCGGGGCGGCCGGGGCACTGCCGGTGCCACGAGAGCGGCTGTACCTTCACCCCGCGCGCGAGCGACGCGGCGGCGAGGTCGACGTCGCAGAAGCCGGCGTTGAAGGTGATCGTCAAGTGCAGGCCCGCTGCGGCGCCGTGCACCGTCGCGTCCGGTAGCTGGGCTCCGATCGCGTCGATCATGGCGTCTCGGCGACGGCGGTGGCGTCTGCGCAGCTGCCGCAGATGGCGTTCCATCTCTCCCGATTCCATCAGGCGGGCCAGTACCAGTTGCGGCAGCACTGCGTTCCCGAGGTCGGCGAACCGCTTGGCGGCCACGACGGCGTCGCGGTACCGCGGTGGCGGGAGAAACCATCCGATCCTCAGCGCCGGAGCCAGTAGCTTGGACACGCTCCCGGCGTAGCAGACGCGCTCGCCGAGTGTCGACCGTAGCGCCGGGACCGGAGGCCGGTCGTAACGGTGCTCGGCGTCGTAGTCATCCTCGATGATCAAGCCGCCCTCATCGACCCACCGCATCAGCTCGCGGCGCCGGTCGCCGCCGAGCACCACGCCGGTCGGGAACTGATGTGCGGGGGTGAGCATGACAGCCGGTGCGCCTGTCGCGCGCAGCGCGCCGACATCTATCCCGTCGGCGTCGACCGGCACCGGCGGGGTGGCCAGCCGCCGGTTGTGCAGATGCTGGCGGGCACCCAGTGATCCGGGATCCTCTACCGCCACCTCGCGGATCCCGCTCTCGACGAGCACCTCCGCGAACAGTCCCAGCGCCTGAGCGGTGCCGGCGGTGATGATCACATCTACCGGGTCGACGAGGATCCCGCGGTTGCGGGCCAGCCAGTTCGCCACGGCGGCGCGCAACGCCAGGGATCCTCGCGGATCCCCGTATCCGAGGGCGGAAGACGCCAGGCCGGCGAGCAGTGAGCGTTCGGCGCGCAGCCATGCGGTCCGCGGGAAGGCGGCCAGGTCGGGCACGCCCGGTGACAGGTCGATCCTTGCCGCGGCCGCCCGCAGCGAGTCGAAGGCCTCGACGCCGGGCGACGCCGTGAACACCGCGTCCGCCGCCGTCGCATCCGCTGGAGCGGGCCGCGGCCGGGCCGGGGGCCTCCGTCCCGGAGCGCCGACAACGATCGTTCCGCTCCGGCCGCGCCCCGCGACGTAGCCTTCCTCGTTCAGACGCTGGTACGCCTCGGTGACGACGCCGCGGGACACGCGCAGGTCCCGTGCGAGCACCCTGCTCGCAGGCAACCTGCTTCCCACGGTCAGGCGGCCGTCGTAGATCGCCGACCGGAATCGGTCGGCGAGCCATTCGGACAGCCCACCGGCGGGTGCGTCCTCGACGTTCAGCTGGAGGAAATCCGAGCCCGCTGTTATGGACCCCTCGAAGAGGTCTTCATTGGACCTGTCCATCGGGCCATTGTGGCGGCAGAGTTCCGGTCACGAGAACGGCCATCACCGCAACCAATCAGGAGAGCCGCCTTGAGCATCGCGTTCCTCCTCACCACGCTCGTCGTGGTCGCCACGCCCGGCACCGGGGCGATCTACACACTGTCGGCGGGTTTGTCGCACGGCCGCCGTGCGAGCGTCGTCGCCGCGATCGGATGCACGCTGGGCACAGTTCCCCACATGGTGGCGGCGATCACCGGCATGGCGGCGCTGCTGCACACCAGCGCAACGGCGTTCCAGCTCGTCAGATACCTGGGAGTGGCCTACCTGCTGTACATGGCGTGGGCCACGCTGAAGGACACGGATCCGATCGTCGCCGAGAAGGAATCCGCGCCGCGCCCGGCCGGACGCGTGATCGCCTCCGGCGTCCTGATCAACCTTCTCAACCCGAAGCTGACGATCTTCTTCTTCGCCTTCCTGCCGCAGTTCGTCGACACCGGCGAACCGGGCCACGTGCTACGGATGCTGGAACTCAGCGCCGTCTTCATGCTGGTCACACTGGCGGTCTTCGCCGCTTATGGCGTCTTCGCCGCCTCGGTGCGGGACCACGTGACCGCGCGGCCGCGGCTGATGGCCTGGCTGCGCAGGGGCTTCGCCGGGTCCTTCGTCGCCCTCGGCGCCAAGCTGGCGCTCGCCGCCCGATGACCGCGCACTCCACGACGGACCCGAACATGTACTTCCAGCACTCGGACGAGATCTGGTCCGACCACCCCGAACTCGTCGTCGGCGCGCTCGTCGCCACGGGGATCACCGCCGACGCGGTCGTCGAACCCCGGATCGAGGCGTTCACCATGCTCGCCAAGGCGCGGCTCGCAGCGGGCACGGAGGCCGACCTGCCCGAGATCCAGGCCTGGCGGCGCACCTTCTCAAAGATGGGGCTCAAGCCCACGCGATACCGATGCGCTTCGGAGTCGCTGCTGCGACGCTTCCGCAAAGAAGGCGCCCTGCCACGGATCCACCCGTTGGTCGACCTCTGCAACGCCATCTCGCTCGCCTTCGCGATCCCGGTGGCCGCGCTGGACGTCGACAGGATCTCCAGGCACCTCGAAGTCCGGCACGCGGCCGGCGACGAGAACTACCTGACACTGTCGGGAGAGCCGGAGAACCCAGAACCGGGAGAGGTCACCTTCGTCGACGCCGCCGGGCACACGCACGCCCGGCGATGGACGAACCGGCAGAGCGGCCACTCTGCCGTCCGCGACACGACCGACACAGTCCTGATCGTCGCGGAGGGAGTGCATGCCTCGGCGGCCACTGACGTCCCACGTCTCATCGCCACGCTGTCGGACGCGCTGAGCAGCGTCTGGCCGGCCACGGTGCGGACCGCGACGTTGAGCCGCCACGCGCCGCGCTTCGACTTCGCCGTCCAGCCGAGCGGAGCCAGAGACGAAACGCAACGCTGAACTCCTCGTGCTTCTCGAAGAGGAGTTGCACGCCCGCGACCTCGTCCACGAACGCACCGTTGACCGCCTCGGGCCTTTACAGGTCGATCTTGTCGAGGGCGTGGTTGTTCCATGCGGTTCCGCCGCGCCAGTAGTGCATGACCATGAGCAGGCCCTTCCACCGGCCGTGGTCGGCGATGGCGCTCGGGGCGGCGCCGCCTTCGGCCGCGGCGGTGGCGAATCCGGCGCGCAGGCCGTGCCAGGAGTAGTCCTCGGGGTCGGCCAGGTCGGGGTCGGCGGTACGGGCCCGGCGTACGGCGGTGCGCAGCAGGTCGTTCAGGGCGGTGTTGGTCATCGGTGCCGGGCGGCCGTCGGGAGGCGTCCGGCCGGCGTAGTGGGGGGTCCCGGCCAGACGGCCGCGGGCGTCGACGCCGCGTAGCAGCGGTCCGCTGCTGATGCCGTGCGCGGCGAGGGTGTCGATCCACGCCTGGGTGAGCCGGACCGGGCAGGTCTCCAGGCGGCGGCCGTACTTGATGCGCACGGTGGCGCCGGCCGCGTCCTGATCGGTCTTGGAGGAGCGGACGGTGATGGTCAGGCCGCGGTCGGAGAACGCCAGGTCGGCGATGTTCAGAGCGGCGACCTCGGCGGAGCGGGCGGCCATCGCGAACCCCAGCACGAGAGCGAGCTGGTCGCGCTGGCCTTTGACCGGGTGGACCGTGCCCTCGGCGACCGCGGTGAGGATCGCGTGCACCAGTGAGCGAAGCTGCGCCACGGCGATCGGTGCCGACCGGCGGCGGCCACGCCGCCGAGGTGCGATGTCACCGTCGGGGGCGTTGGCGTCGCGGCGGTAGGCGCGTAGCGCGAGCCGGGCGAGCCGTACGTCGCAGACCTGCCCGGCGTGCTTGTGGGCGGCCTGCAGGCAGCCGAGCACGTGGTTGATGGTGGAGGCGCTGGGCGGCCCGCCGTACTGGGTGGTGGTGCGGGTCAGGTGGTGCACGTACTCGGCGAGGGTCGCGGCGGTCGCGGGCAGTGGCGTACGCCCGCGCAGGTGACACCAGCGCTCGAACGGTGCCCAGTGCCGTTCGTAGGCGGCCCGGGTGTTGGCCGCCAGGCCTCGTGCCACCAGCGCCGCCGCGTCCTCCGACAGCTGGTGGTCCGGGTCGGCGGGCACCAGTGCCGGCGCCGGGGAGCGGATCGGCGCCCGCTCACCGGCCGGCGCAGGCAGGACGACCGGCACGGCCGAGGTCGCGTCCTGCGGATTCACGCCGCCACCTCCAGGACCCTGAGGGAGCGGGGGAGGTGGGTCGGCGTGCCAGAGCATCGGCAGGGTTCACCCGGGACCGGTCCGCATCGACCGTCGCGGTCGCTCATACCCACCTTCGCTCCCGCCCTCGCCACGTCGAACCGCCCCTCGCCCGGCCTCCCACGCGCGCTCGCACCGGTGTGATGCCATCCGCATCGTAGCGTCGCGGACGACACGGGCTTGGCTTAATTCCTCATTAAGCCAAGCTTCCTGGGATGATCAGTATCGCTTTCGCGGGTCGCGATATTAATAACGCGACACGCGAAAGCGAATGTGAAATACTTTCGATCATGGACGACGAGCTGGTGACCGGCGCGGAGCAGGACGAGGCCGCCGACGCGTGGCGGTGCGCGCTGAACGAATGGGAGACCTGCGACAACCCGGCACCGGCGCCGGCGGTGGACGCGCTGGGGCGGCGTAAGGGCGGTCAGCCGCCCAAGTTCTGCAGCAAGGCCCATGCCGACCGGGCCTCCCAGCTGCGCCGTCGTGCCGCCGTCACCCGTACGGACGGGGCGCTGCGCCGCTTCGAGGAGACCTACGAGCGCATCGCGCCCGGGATCGCCGAACTGCTGCGGCTGGCCGAGGAGATCCGTGGCGACCTCACCGGCCGGGTCGAGGCGGCCGAACGCGAGCAGGCCGAGGCCCACACCGAGACCGTCGCCGCGCAGGCCGCCGCCGCCGAGGCCGGACGCCGCGAGAACCAGGCCCGCGCGGCCGCGCGGGAGGCCGTCCAGGCCCGGCAGGCCGCCGAGCTCGCCGCCCGCCGCGCGACCGAGGACGCCGAACGCCGCGTGGCCGCGATCGCCGAGCGCGCCACCGAGTCGATCGCCGAGCACGAGGCCGCCCGCGGCGCCGCCGAAACCGAACGCGACCACGCCCTGGCCGGCCAGAAGGAGGCCCGCGAGGAGCGTGACGCCGCCCGGCGCGACCGCGACGAACTCGCCGTCAGGCTCCGCGACGCGGACCAGAGGATCGAGGCGCTACGCGCCGAACTCGACGAACGCGATCGGCGGCTGCAGGCGGCCACCGCCGACCTGACGGCCGCTCACCGGCAGCACGCTCACGACACCGCCGCCATCGAGAATCTCTCCAGCCGCCTCGCGGGTGCCGAACAGGAGCTCGAGAGGACCGGACGCGACGTCCAAGCCGCGCAGCAGGCCGCCGAGCGCCTGACCGCCGAACGCGACCAGGCCCGCACCGATCTGGCCGCCGCCCAAGGCGGTCACCGGACTCAACTTCGGTTCCTCCAAGAAGAGCTCACCGCCGCCCGGGCCGATGCCGCCGCGCAGCGTGAACGCGCCGCCGTGGCCGAACAACGCGCCCGCACCGCCGAGACCGCCGCTCGCCAGGCCCGTGAGTTGCCGCCGCTGGAGGACATCGACGGGCGGCCCGGCGTTCGCGTCGAAGACGGCACGGTCGTGACCGACGGAGAACACATCCTGCTCCGCGGCGTCGAGGACCGTCACACCCGAGAGCAGGCGCGCACGCTCGGCCGCGCACTGCTGGCCATCAGCGCCCGGCACTCCGACGTTCCTGCGCCCGGGGGAGAAGCGGTATGACGGTGACGAACCTGCCATGAGGCCACGAACGCCGGCAGGAACACCGGATTCGGTGCCGAGTCAGCGGCGCCGCTTCGTACGCGGCGAAGGACGCCGGCGCGTTTCCGCCCTCGCGTCCGGGCCATCGCACCGCGGTCCCTGCGTCGTCGCGCTGCGCGGATGAGACGCGTGCGCGAACCGTACGGTGATGGACAGGCCGCCTTCGGGGCGTGCGCCGGCGGTGAGGGTGGCGTGGTGAGCTCGGGTGACGGCGTCGACGATGGCGAGGCCGAGACCGTGGCCGTCGTGGTGGCCGTTACGGTCGGGCGCCAGTCTCTGGAAGGGTTGGAAGAGCCGCTGGACCTGGTCGTCGGGGATGACCGGCCCGCTGTTGCCGACCGTCAAGGTCACCTGCGTGCCGGAGGTCCGGGTGGTGACCTCTACGTGCCCGCCCGGGTGGTTGTGGCGGATGGCGTTGTCGATGAGGTTGGCGATGAGGCTTTCGACCAGCCGTGGATCCCCGGCCGTCACCGCGGGCGTCAGGTGTTCGACGAGGTCGATGCCTGTCTCTGCTGCTCGGTCGCGGCGGGAGGCGAGCACCTCTGCGGTGAGCCGGGCGAGGTCGAGGGTGTCCCGGCGGGAGATCCCGCGTTCGCTGGTGGCGAGGGCGAGCAGTGCGTCGACGAGCCGTTCCTGGTGCCCGCCGAGAATGAGGGCCTCCTGGCAGGCCGCGCGCAGAGTGCCGGCGTCGGCGTCGGGGTCGGCGAGGGCGACTTCGAGGAGGGTGCGCAGCCCGGCGAGGGGAGTGCGCAGCTCGTGGGAGGCGTTGGCGACGAAGTGGCGCTGGGCGTCGAAGGAGGCTTGGAGGCGGGCGAACAGGTCATCGAGGGTGCGGCCGAGTTCGGTGAGTTCGTCCGCGGGTTCGCCGAGGTCGAGGCGCCGGTGGAGGTCGCCGGCGGAGATGACTTTGGCGGTGGCGGTGATGGCGCGCAGCGGGTGCAGGAACCGGCCGGCGACGAACCATCCGAGGGCCAGGGCGACGGGAACCAAGGCGATCAGGGCGACGGCGGATCCCATGAGGAGCTGCGGCAGGCCGACCCCGTCCCCCGTACCGGTGATCGTGCCCGATGAGGGATGGCCTTTGGGCGTGGCCGACTGGACGCCGGCGAGCGGGACGTCGACGAATACGAGCACGAAGACCCCGGCGGCGTAAATGCCCGCCGCGTACGCCAGCGCGAGCCGCGTCTGCAGGGACCTTCGGGTGGGCGGGGCGGTCATGACGATCCGATGCGGTAGCCGCCTTCGCGGACGGTCTCGATCACGGGTGGGTCGCCGAGCTTGGCCCGCAACCGGTGCATGGTGTGCTTGACGGCGCTGCTGAACGGGTCGGCGGCCTCGTCCCAGACGCGTTCGAGCAGTTCCTCGGCGGAGTTGACCAGACCGGGCGCGGCGAGCAGGCATTCGAGCAGGGCGAACTCCTTGGGGCTCAGCTGAAGGCGCCGGCCGGCCCGGAACGCGATGCGGCGGGCCGGATCGAGGGTGATGTCCTCCCAGGCCAGGGTGGGCGGTAGTGGTGGGGTGGCGCGGCGGGCCAGGGCACGGACGCGGGCGACCAGTTCGGCGAACGCGAACGGCTTGGGCAGGTAGTCGTCGGCGCCGAGGCTGAGCCCGTCGACGCGGTCCTCGATCGTGTCGGAGGCGGTGAGCATCAGGACGCGGGTCTCGCACCGGCCGTGGGCGAGCCGCCGGCAGATCTCGTCCCCGTGGACGCCGGGCAGGTCGCGGTCGAGGATGACCACCTCGTAGCGGGTGACGGACAGGCGGTCGAGCGCGGCGGTTCCGTCGAGGACGACGTCGACGGCCATGCCCTCGCGGCGCAGCCCGGTACCGATCGAGCGGGCGAGGATCTCGAAGTCCTCGACGACGAGGACCCTCACCGCCGCTCACCGCCGGTCGTCGTACGGGCCGGGCGGCCGAACCGGCCATCGGGTCGAGGTGCCATGCCCCGACGATGCCAGATCCCCGGTCGCAACCAGGTCGCAGCCGCCGCGACCGGGCTGGAACCGGGCACCGCGTACAACCGTCGGCATGAATCCGTTTCGAACCCCGAACTCGCCGCGGTGAGCGCCCCGGGAATCGTCGTCGCCGGACTGCGCAAGCGGTACGGGGCGACTCTGGCCCTCGACGGGATGTCCTTCACCGTCCGTCCGGGACGGGTGACCGGCTTCGTGGGGCCCAACGGGGCCGGGAAGTCCACCACGATGCGCGTGATCCTCGGCCTGGACGCGGTCGAGGAGGGCACCGCGCTGATCGAGGGCCGGCCGTACCACGACCTTCGGCACCCGCTGAACCACGTCGGTTCACTGCTGGACGCCTCGGCGCTGCACCCCGGCCGCAGCGCTCGTCACCACCTGCTCTGGCTGGCGCATTCACAGGGCCTGCCCGCGCGCCGGGTCGACCAGGTGATCGAGCAGGTCGGCCTGACCTCGGCGGCCCGGCGCAAGGCCGGCGGCTACTCGCTCGGCATGCGGCAGCGGCTCGGCATCGCCGCGGCCCTGCTGGGCGACCCGCCGGTCATCATGCTCGATGAGCCGTTCAACGGCATGGACCCCGACGGCATCATCTGGATGCGCGGCTTCCTGCGGTCGCTGGCCGCTGATGGCCGCGCCGTGCTGGTCTCCAGCCACCTGATGAGCGAGGTGCAGGACACCGCCGACCATCTCGTCGTGGTCGGATGCGGCAGGGCCATCGCCGACGCCGGCGTCGCCGACCTGATCGCGGCGGTCTCCAGGGACCGGGTGGCCCTGCGGACCACGGCCGGGACGCACGCGACGAGGGTGCTCACGAACGCCGGCGCGACCGTGGCGCCCGCCGGCCGCGACACCATCGCCGTCTCCGGACTGCCCGCGGACCGGATCGTGACGCTGCTCAGCGAGAGCGCGGTGCCGTTCTCGGAGGTGGCGGCACACCGCGCCTCCCTTGAGGAGGTCTACCTGGAGCTCACCCGCGAGGCGGTCGAGTTCCCCGCGGCGACGTCCGGGGAGGTCGCGCGGTGACCGCCGCCGTCACACGGTCGCGCTCCGGCCGGAACGGCCTTGCCCAGGTCGTGCGCGCGGAGTGGACCAAGTTCCGAACCGTCCGCGGGTGGGTCATCGGCACGGTGGTCGCGGCGCTGATGCTGGTGCTGTTCGCCGCGCTCGCCGGGGCCGGCAGCGTTCAGGATGACGCATCGCGTGTCCCGGTCGGGCCGGGCGGTGAACCGGTGACCGACAGCTTCTACTTCGTGCACCGGCCGCTGGCCGGAGACGGCAGCATCACGGTCTCCGTCTCCGCGCTCCGGAGCAGCATTCCCAGGGGTCTCACGGACCTGCGGCCTGGCGTCGTGCCGTGGTCGAAGGCCGGGCTCATCATCAAGCAGAGCACGCGCCAGGGATCACCGTACGCGGCGATCATGGTGACCGGCGGCCACGGCGTACGGATGCAGGACGACTACGCCGGCGACACGGCCGGCCTCCCCGGGCCCGTCTCCGCCGCCTCGCCCCGCTGGCTGCGGCTGGACCGCTCGGGCGACGCGATCACCGGTCGTGCCTCGGGCGACGGCACGCACTGGACCACGGTGGGCACCGTGCACGTGAGCGGGCTCGGACCGACCGCGCAGGGCGGGCTGTTCGTCGCATCCCCGCCTTCCGTGCACGGCATGGGCACGAGCGGCAGTGTGTCCACGGCCGTCTTCGACGACCTGCGCGTCCAGGGGCGCTGGGCCGGTGGCGACTGGGCCGGTGACCAGGTGGGGCCCGAATCCCCGAGCTTCTCCGGCTACCCGCCGAACACGTCGGGTTCGGTCACGGGATCTGCGGGCCGCTTCACGGTGACCGGCGCCGGCGACATCGCGCCCGCCGTTCGCGTGACCCTGCCGACCGGCGGCGCCCTCGGAGAGATCCTCATCGGCACGTTCGCCGCGCTGATCGCCGTGGTCGTCGTGGGGGCGCTGTTCATCACCACGGAGTACCGGAAGAACCTGATCCACGTCACGCTGGCCGCCAGCCCGAAGCGGATCCGGGTGCTGGTGGCCAAGGCGACCGTGCTGGGAGCCGTCACCTTCGTCGCCGGGCTGGCCGGTGCGGCCGTCGCGGTTCGGCTCGGCGAGCGGCTCGCCCGGGCCAACGGCGTGTACATCTTCCCGGTGACGTCCTCGACCGAGCTACGGGTGGAGCTCGGGATCGCGGCGCTGCTCGCGACCGCCTCGATCATGGCCCTGTCCGTCGGGGCCATCTTCAGGCACAGTGCCGGCGCGGTCACCACCGTCATCGTGGGCATCGTGCTGCCCTACATCCTGGTCGCCATCCCGTTCATGCCCGCGAGCGTGGCGAACTGGCTGACGCGCGTGACACCGGCCGCGGCCTTCGCCGTCCAGCAGACGCTCGTGCGGTATCACCAGGTCAGCAGCGTCTACACGCCGTACGAGGGCTACTACCCGCTGGGGCCGTGGGCGGGGCTCGCCGTCCTGGCCGGGTACGCGGTGGTCAGCCTCGCGGTAGCCGCCGTCCTCCTCCGCAGGAGGGACGCATGAGATCGGCCCTGCACGCGGAATGGACGAAGATCCGGACCGTCGCCGGCCCGCTGTGGCTGCTGCTCGGCGCGATCGCGGCGACCGTGGCCCTGAGCGCCGGGGCGACCTCGGTGGTGACCTCGGTGGTGACCTGCACGTCCGCCGGCTGCGGCGGCGACACGACCAGGCTCAGCCTCATCGGCGTCATGCTCGGCCAGGCGCCGGTCGCCGTCCTGGCCGTACTGATCATCAGCGGTGAGTACGGCTCAGGCATGATCCGCACCACGCTGACGGCGGTGCCGCGCCGGATCACGGTCCTCGCGGCCAAAACCGTCACCCTCACCGGCATCGTGTCCGCGGCCGGAACCGTCGCGGTCCTCGGGTCGCTGCTGACCGGATGGCTCATCCTGCCCGGCCACGGTTTCACGGCCGCCCGCGGCCACTCGGCCCTGTCCCTGGCCGACGGGCCCACCCTGCGCGCGGCCGTCGGGTCGGTCCTCTACCTGATCCTGATCGCCCTGCTCAGCCTCGGCGTCGCCACCGCCGTACGCGACTCCGCGGCCGGCATCGGAATCGTCCTGGGCCTGCTCTACCTGTTCCCCATCCTCTCCCAGACGATCGGCGGTCCGCACTGGCAGCGCCTGCTCCGGCAGATCGGGCCGATGAACGCCGGGCTCACCGTCCAGGCCACCACCGATCTGCACGACCTGCCCATCGGTCCTTGGGCCGGTCTCGGCGTGACCGCCGGATGGGCTGCCGCGGCGCTGCTCGCCGGCGGCCTGCTGCTGCGCACCGGCGACGCCTGAACATCAATTGCCTCTGGGCAGGCGGGGGTCCCACGCGGCCAGCACCTGCCGTCGGTCAGTTGCCGGCCGCGGCCGGGCTCGTACTCGGCCGGGCCGCGCGTCGGCAGGGCACCGGTCACGGCCACGGACACCGGTCACTCGGGTCGGCAGCGTTGGCCCGTGCGCCAGTTGGCGGTGGCGGCGGCGATGACGGTGTCCAGCCGGTCTCGGGCGCTCACCATGTCGCCGATCTGCTGGTCGATGCGGTCTCGTTCGGCGGAGAGCCGGTCGAGCAGCTCCGGCGTGGCCTGACCGTCCACGACGCACGGCAGCAGATCCGCGATCGACCTGCTCGTCACCCCGGCGGCGTACAACTGCTGGATCAGCCGGACGCGGTCGACCGCGCTGTCCGGATAGTGCCGCTGGCCGCTGGGGCTGCGTTCTGCGGCGAGCAGGTTCTGCTCCTCGTAGTAGCGCAGCGCCCGAACGCTGACGCCCGCCCTGGTGGCGAGTTCGCCGATACGCATCATGCCCTCCGACGTGACTCGGACCACATTCCTTGCCTCTGACGTCAACGTCAGGTTTTAGCGTATCTCACGTGGGCCTCACGCCCTCGGTACACCGCGGCTCGACAACATCCCCGCCGCGCGACACCCCACATCAACCGTGAAACAGCTGGAGGAAGCGCTCCATGACCGCATCAGACATGGCGACGACGGAGGTGGCCCTCACCGCGCCCAGCCCCGTCGTCTCGGTGCAGCCGGTAACGCTGGAAGCGCCGGGCCGTGGCGAGGACCTGCAGGTGAGGGTCTCCGCGCCGACGACCGGGAGCGAACTGCCGATCATCGTCTTCTCCCACGGCTTCGGCTCGTCGCTGCACGGCTACGGCCCCTTGGCCGACTTCTGGACCGCTCACGGCTTCGTGGTGATCCAGCCAACCCACCTCGACTCCAGGACAGTGGGCCTTGCCCAGGACGATGCCCGCGGACCGCGACTGTGGCGGTTCCGCGTCGAGGACCTGAAACGCATCCTCGACCGGCTCGATCTGCTGGAAGCCGCCGTACCCGGTCTCAGCGGCCGCCTCGACCGGAGCCGCATCGCCGCGGCCGGACACTCCTTCGGCGGCCAGACGGCGGGCAATCTGCTGGGCCTGCGCGTCCTGGACCCGGAGACCAAGAGGGAAGAGGACCTGTCCGACCCGCGCGTCAAGGCCGGCGTGCTGTTCGCCACGGCCGGTGAGGGCGGGGCCAACCTGACACCGTTCGCGGCCGAGCACTTCCCGTTCATGAACCCGAACTTCGCGTACATGACCACGCCGGCGCTGGTGGTCGTGGGGGACCGGGACGACACTCCGCGCAAGCACCGGCTGACCGTCCGCGGACCGGACTGGATGGCCGACCCGTACCTGCTGAGTCCGGGGGAGAAGAGCCTGTTCACTCTGTTCGGGGCGGAACACTCGCTCGGCGGGATCGGCGGCTATGAGGTCCAGGAGACGACGGACGAAGATCCCGAGCGCGTCGCCCTGATCCAGCGGGTCACGTGGGCCTACCTTCGCCATGCGCTCGGCATCGAGGACGCCGCCTGGTCGGCGGCGCGCAAGGCTCTGTCCCAGAGCGCCACGCCACGGGGGCGGATCGAATCCAGGTCAGGCGGTCCCGGGGTACAGGGGGATGGTGATCAGCAGGCGGTTGCCCTCTGACTCGCGGTTGGTCCAGATCTTCCCGCCGAGCGCCTCGACGCGGTCGCCGAGGTTGATCGGGCCCGCTTCGCAGTCGACGTCGGCGGCGTCGGTGACGCTGGTCGCCATGGCGCCGTCGTCGTGGATGAGGACGCGAACGGTGTGCTTGCCGACGAGCAGGTCGAGGCGGATGGCGCTCACATCGGTGTGGGCGAGGGCGGCGCTCAGCGCCTCACAGGTGATGTAGTAGACCGCCACCTTGAGGGGCTCGTCCAAGGGTCTGCCGACGTGCACATGGAGCTCGACCGGTATCGGGCAGCGGCGCACCAGTGATTTGAGGGCGGCCTTCAGCCCCCCACGGGACAGGATCGCCGGGTGCAGCCCTCGCGAGATGGACCACAGATCCTGCAGTACGTTCGTCAGCGCCTGAGCCGTACGGGCCAGTTGTCCCTTGAGGGCGTCCTGTTCGGGGGTGAGGGCGTCCTGCGCGGCGCGTAGTTCCAGGCTGAGGCAGATGAGGCGCTGTTGCAGCCTGTTGTGCAGGTCGCGCTCGATGCGGCTGCGGGCCGCGTCGGCGGCGTTGAGGACGCGGGCGCGGGAGGCGCGCAGTTCCGCGTCGGTCTCGGCGTTGGTGATCGCGGCGCTGGTCAGCACCATGAACTGGAGCATGCGTGCCTCGGTGTTCGCCGGTTGCGGACCACAGCCGAGCGAGACCGTCGTGCCCCACACGCGTCCTTTGACCATGATGGGGCAGGCGACCAGGGACGTGACCGGGCCGTCGCGGAGCCGTACGCCGATCTCGCTCTCGGTGTCGACGTGCCCGTTGATCCGTCCCGGGCGTCCGCTCCGTGCCACCGCCGCGGCCACGGAGCCGTCGGAGATCCGCCGGCTCGGTACCGCGGGCGGTACGAAGCCGGGCCTGCCGGGTCGAGTCCAGTGACCGACCACCGTGGTGGCGTGATCGGATGCGAAGCGGTTGATGATGACGTAGTCGGTGTCGAGCAGCCGGCCGATCTGCCCGGCGACGGCGGCGAACACCTGCGGCAGCGGCCCGCCGCGCGCGACCAGCACCGCTATCCGGCGGAACGCCGCCTGCTCCCGCAGAACTCTGTCGAACTCGGCACGGTCCGCGTTCGCGGAGACCACTGATGCCATCGGCGTCTGCACCGCACCGGCCTCACGGGGCGCGCCCGCTGTGGCTTCGCCGTCTGCGTGCCCGGAGAGTCCCCAGCGTTGCAGCACCCGCTCGCCGTAGCGGATGCTCAGGCCGGTGTCGGGGGTCTTCTCCACGACCGCGGTCGTCTTGAACGCCTGGACCTGTTCGCCGAGGTCGATGAGCATCTGCGGGTCGACGCACATGGTCAGCAGCGGGAACACGTCCATCTCTTCGTGCATGATCTCCCCGTCCACCTCCCACAGCAGATCGGTGACCAGCGCGTCGAAGGCGACGTCGTCCGTGTCGGTGGCGGCGAGGGCGGCCAGCAGCCGCTCGATCCGGGTGTGGGCCCGGGTCTCCTTGGTCATGTCGATGGCCCAGTCCGGCACGCTCGCGTGGATCGCCGGGTACAGGTACATGTCCTCGGCCACCGCGTGCCTGATCAGCTCACCGGTCACCTGGTCGACCACCCGCCGGCGCCCTGCCTCACGTGCCGCGGGCAGCCGCATGAGCAGACCCATGATGCGTTCGTGATCACGGCTAAGCACACAGATCAACGATCGATCATCGGAATCTGCCAGGCCAAGGCAGGTCATGTACTAGACCTACCCGGACGAACAGGGCCTATGAGCTTTCCGGCGTGCACCCGGCTCCCGGTCGTTCCGGCCTCAGCGGCTCACGGCGGTCTCCCGCTCCACACGCGACAGCTTCTCCGGATTGCGTACGTGGTAGAGGCCGGTCACGGTGCCGTTCTCGACCCGCACCGCCAGCACGCCGTCGATCTCCCCGTTGACGCGGACGAGCAGCCCCGGGCCGCCGTTGACCTGCACCGGCTCGACCGACCTTTCGGCGTCGCGTTTCCACCAGCGGATCGCCAGCAGGCGGGCCACTTTGTCCGCGCCCACGATGGGCCGCAGCAGGGCATGCTTGACTCCGCCGCCGTCGGCCAGGGCGACGACGTCCGGTGCGAGGACGTCGAGCAGGCCCTGCAGGTCACCGGTTTCGACGGCTCGTTGGAAGGCCTGGAGCACGGCTCGGGTCTCGGCCGGGGAGGCGGTGCCGCGTGGCCGGCGTGCGGCGACGTGCGCCCGCGCCCGATGGGCGATCTGGCGGACGGCGGCCGGGCTCCTGTCGACGGCTTCGGCGATCTCGTCGTAGTCCAGGTCGAACACCTCCCGCAACACGAACACCGCCCGCTCGACCGGTCCGAGAGTCTCCAGAACCAGCAGCATCGCCATCGAGACGCTGTCGGCGAGCTCGATGTCCTCGGCCACGTCGGGCGCGGTCAGCAACGGTTCGGGCAACCACGGCCCGACGTAGGCCTCCTTACGCCGGCCGAGCGCACGCAGCCGGTCCAGCGCCTGCCGGGTGACGATCCGCACCAGGAAGGCCCGCTCCTCCCGCACGGTGCCGAGATCGACACGCACCCAGCGCAGCCACGTCTCCTGCAGGACGTCCTCGGCGTCCGCGGCCGAACCGAGCATCTCGTAGGCGACGGTGAACAGCAGGTTGCGGTGGGCGACGAACGCCTCGGTGGCGGAGTCCACCGAATCCACGCGGCCGGCACCATCGATCGGTTCGGCCGTGTCCGTGGTTCGCTCGCTCATGCCCGGCTCCCGCCTGTTCGCTCTCAGCCCTGCCACACGCACAAGACGCCGGGCCCCGCCGTTCTGTGACATCCACGGCCGGTGGTCCACGTCACAAAAGCGCGCTGTCACAGGGATCGGGCCGGCGGCGTCTCGTGTTCGTCAGGACGCCGCGGCGAACGATCGCGGCACCCGGCGGCTGAGAAAAGGCAGGGGACCGCGAAGTGACGCCCTGTGCCTCGATCCGTTCAATGTGACAAGGAGATGACGGTGGCAGCACGCAGCGCACTCCCGGCGACCGGGCCGGGCCCCGAGGCGGCCGGGACGGCGGCCGGGGATCCGAGACGGTGGCTGATCCTCGCCGTCATCGCCGCCGCCCAGCTCATGGTCGTCCTCGACCTGACCGTGATGAACCTCGCGCTGCCGTCGGCGCAGCGGGCGCTGAAGTTCACGGCCGCCGACAGACAGTGGGTCGTGACCGCGTACGCGTTGTCGTTCGGGAGCCTCCTGCTGTTCTGCGGGCGGCTGGCCGACCTGATCGGCCGCAAGGTCACCTTCCTCACCGGGCTCGTCGGCTTCGCGGCGGCCTCGGCCGTCGGCGGTGCCTCGGTCGACTTCTCGATGCTGGTGACGGCGCGCGTCTGCCAGGGTGTCTTCGGCGCACTGCTCGCGCCGTCCGCCCTGTCGCTGCTGGCCACGACCTTCAAAGACCCCAAGGAGCGGGCCAAGGCGTTCGGCGTCTACGGCGCGGTCGCGGCCGCCGGCGGTGGCCTGGGGCTGCTGCTCGGCGGTGCGCTGACCTCCTACCTGTCCTGGCGATGGTGCATGTACGTCAACCTGGTCTTCGCGGTGACCGCGATCACCGGAGGGGTGCTGCTGCTGGGCCGGCAGCACAGGACGCCGGGCGGCCGGCTGGACGTCCCGGGCGTGGTGGCGGTGTCCGGCGGGATGCTCTGCCTGGTCTACGGCTTCTCCAACGCCGCGACCCACACCTGGCACACGCCTTCGACCTGGAGCTTTCTCATCGTCGGCGTCGCTCTGCTGATCGCCTTCGCCGCCTGGCAGTCGCGCACCGCGCACCCGCTGCTGCCGCCCCGCGTCGTGCTCGACCGCAACCGTGCCGGGGCCTACCTCACCGTCTTGATCAGCGGGGCCGGTACGTTCGGCGTCTTCCTGTTCCTGATCTACTACATGCAGGTGACCCTGGGGTACTCGGCGGTCGTCTCGGGCCTGGCCATGCTGCCGATGGTGGCGTTCAGCGGCACCGTGGCCAATCTGGGCAACACCCGGCTGATGCCGCGGATCGGCCCCAAACCGATGGTCATCGCCGGCATGCTGCTCAACGCGGCCGGCATGGTCTGGCTGACGAGGATCGGCGTGCACTCGGGCTATGCGTCGGCGCTGCTCGGGCCGCTCATGGTGACCGGCGCCGGCATGGGCCTCATCTTCGGCATGATTGCCGCCACCGGCACCTTCGGCGTCGCACCGTCCGACGCGGGGGTGGCCTCGGCCAGCATCAACACCGGGCAGCAGCTCGGCGGCTCGATCGGCACCGCGCTGCTCAACACCGTCGCGGCCAGCGCCGCCGCCGGTTACCTGGCCGGCCATTCATACGGACGGCCGACGCCGCGGCTGGTCCAGCTCGCGGCGATCCACAGTTACACCACGGTGTTCTGGTGGTGCGCCGGCATCTTCGCCGCCGGCGCCGTCATCTGCGGCGCGCTGCTGCGACCCGGCCCGCTGACCCGCCCCGGAGACACCACTGTGCGGCAGCCGTCCGAGCGGGCCACGGCCGCACGATAGCGACGCCCCGCACTCCTGACCGCCCAAGGCTTGAAGCCGCTCGGCCGAGGCGCCTCTTGAGCCGGCGGGCGGTCAGGGAGATCGCGGGCCGTTCGCTCCGGCCGTCACACGCTCGGACTCGGCGGCCGTGGCGACATCGCGGGGATAGATACGACGCCCGCGAAAAAGGATCGCGGCGCTCGCGATCAGCGGCGCCAGCATGACCAGGAACGCGTACTCCAGGCCGCGTGCGCCTCCCTTGCCGCCATGGCCCAGCCGGTCGGCCGTGAAACCGAACGCCACCGGGGCGATCGCCTCTGCTCCCATGCGCAGGAACGTACGAACGCTCTCGGCACGTCCCCACAGCCGGAAGTGCACGACATCGAGCCGCGCCGCGTCCAGCGGTGAGTTCGCCGCGGACAGCGAAGCGGCGGCGGCCACGAACACCGGTGCCGCGACGGCCACCCCGGTGGTGAGCAGCCCGGGGATGAACAGGCCGGCGGTCAGCAGGTAGGCCACGGCGGGCACGAGCACGCGGGCGCTGATGTGCCCGCGGCGGATGAGCCAGTCGGCCACCCTCCCGCCGGTCAGCACGCCCGCCAGCGCCCCGGCACCGATGACCAGCGCCAAGCCGCTGACGACCGCATGCGTGAGGCCGTAGTGCCGCATGACGAAGACGACACCGAACGTCCGCAGGCCCGAGAAGAAGAAGTAGCCGAGCGCGGAAGCCACGATCAGCACGACGTTCGTGGGAATCCGCAGCACGTAGCGCGCCGCCGCCCACATCGACAACCGCGCAGGATCACGCCGCAGGACCAGGTCGGGGTCGGGTTGGACGCCGCGCGTCTCCAACCTCGACCGTGCCGGATCGTCCCGCCGCGAGGCCGTGCCCTGCTCGCCACCGGGAGGTTCTCCGTGGGCCTGTGCGTCCGGCTCCAGCTCGGTCTCGCCGGGTCGCAGCCGGCTCTGCCCGCCGCGCGCGGGTTCGGGAAGGCTCCGCGTGATCACGTAGGCCAGGGCGAGCCCCAGCAGCGCGAGGAACCCGAACGCCGCCCGCCAGCTCAGCAGGTGCGCCAGATTGCCGCCGATGAGCAGCCCGAATCCCGCGCCGAGGAGTTCACCGCTGAGGATGAAGCCGTAGATGCGGCCTCGTTCCGCGGGCGGGAAGTAGTCGCCGACCAGGGAGGCGAGCGTCGGTCCGGCGGTCGCGCTGACCGCACCCAGCGCCAGCCGGGACAGCAGCAGCCACAGGAACGAACCGGCGAGACCACCGGCCACCATGGCGGCGCACCAGACGACGATGCTCGCCGCCAGGAGCCTGACCCGGTTGATCCGGTCGGTCAGCACGCCGACGGGTAGAGCGGCGACCGCGCCGATCCCCGAGGAGACCGCGGTCAGCGACCCCAGCTGGGTGTCGGAGATGCCCAGGCCGGTGCTGAGCTCCGGCGCGACGGCGCCGATGGTGCCCTTGTCGGCGGCGTCGAGTGCGAGCACGGAGGCGAGGATCGCGATCACCTGGAAGCGCGCCGGGCCTCCCATGATGGCCAGCAGCCGCGACTTCGCCCAGCCGACCGCGCCGCGCAGCAGGCCGATGTACCGATGCTCCGCCGACGCCGCCATGGACCAGACCTTTCCGCGAGGTCTTCTCCCACACCGGCACGCAGGTCAAACGAGCGTGATCAGATCCCCGGGTCCGGCGCGTCGTTCGCGCGCTTGACCAGATACGGCGACCGGCCCAGGATCACGATGCCGCCCACCATCATGGCCAGACCGGTGATCTCCCCGGCCAGTGCGCCGGCGCTGAGCCGCAGACGTTCGCCGAAGACCACCACGCCCAGCGCGATGCCCGTCAGCGGCTCGGCCGCGGTCGCCGCGGGCAGGGAGACCCGCAGCGGCGCGGCGTCGAAGGCCGACTGGGCCAGCAGCAGACCGCAGATCGCGACGATCACCGAAGCGTACGGCTGCCAGCTCGCGGCGATCGCGCTCAGCCCGTGCTCGAGTCTCAGCAGCAGACCCCGGGTGAGCGCGTCCTGCACACCGAACAGCATTCCGGCGGCCGAAGCCAGCAGCATCGCCTTGACCTGGAGCGACGACCCCCGACCGGCCCATACGAGCACGACCGCGACCAGCACGACCGCCCCGGCCGCGAGCCACCGGGCGGAGGCCGGCTCCATAGCCCGCTGCTGCAAGCGCGATAGCGAAGATCATCCAGCCCTCCGGGGGACCCGCCTCGGTCGGTCACCGCGCCGCCGACAAGCGCCTCGGCCCACTGGCCGTTCTTCTTCCCCGAAGGGCGAAGCCACCGCCCCCGCCGTCCTGCCTTCACGCTTCCCGCCTGCGCCAACACCCAAGCGCCGGCACCGTGGCCCCGGCGTGTACGGCAGTGGAGGAACGAGCTTCACTTGATCGTCCGCTGCCGTGCCCATGAACCACGGGCTAACCAGTCGCGGGTAGGTCCGTTGGGACGGCGTCGTCACGTCGGCCCCGGCCCGGCGACACGGACTGGTCAGGCTCAGGGGCAGGATGCGGGGAACATCGATGACCGAGCCAGAACGCAGACCGCCGGGTGATATGACGATCGCCGAGCTGCTGGAGCGGGTGACGAGTCAGACGTCGCGGCTCGTGCGCCAGGAGGTCACCCTCGTACGCGAGGAGCTGTTGACCAAGGCCGGCCGCGCGGGCATGGGCGCGATGCTGTTCGGCGGTGCCGGGGCGCTGGCGGTCTACGGCGCCGGCGCGGTCGTCGCCGGGGTGATCGCCGCCGTGGCGACCGAACTGCCGACGTGGGCGGCGGCGCTCATCGTCGGCGGTGCGATGCTGTCGGCGAGCGGCGTACTGGCCCTGATGGGCCGGCGAAAGCTGCGCCGGGCGTTCCCGCTGGTGTCCAAGGACACCTCCGAGCGGGTGAAAGCCGACGCCAAGGCGATCACCGAGGGCGCCGGGAAGTAGCCGTCGACGCCGCCCTGAAGGCCCTGCGCCCCTAGGACTACGAGGATGTCGCCCGGCTTCACGCTTGGTCCGTCCCTTCGGCGGCCCGTGGAGGGCCCACGCGTTCGAGCTTGGTCCAGCCGCTCCAGCCTCGCCTCTTCAGCAGCTCGATCAGCCGGCGGGCCGGCGGCACGGTGTCGAACGCCAGTGCGTCCATCAGCCTGACCATCGTCGGCTCGACGTCGACGTCGTCGACATAGTCCTCGCCCTTCTCTTCGGCCATCTGCGTCATGTAGGCGGCCAGCACGTCGGCCAGCTCGACCAGCCGTGGATCGTCGGTGGCCTGGTCGAGAGCCTGGTCCAGGGTGCGGTAGAAGGCGATGAGCCGCGGGTCGGCGATCTGCTCCCGCTTGCGCGAGATCCACTCCGGGACACGCTCGGGGGAGTGCGCGGCCAGCAGGATCCAGCCGTCGCGCTCGACCTGGACGATTCGCTCGTCGAGCCCGAGCGCCCGCAGCCGGTCGAGATACTCGACCACCTCCGCCGGCAGCGCCAGGTTGTCCCCGGCGGCGAGCCGGGCGATCTGCGACCGGTGACGTTGCCGCTGCCGGATCTCGGCCCGCAGCCGCCGGTCGATGTCCGCGACCGCCGCGGCGAACTCCTCCTCGCCGGCCTGCAGCAGCTCCCGCACCCGCGCCAGCGGGACCCCGGCCTCGGCGAGGGTCCGGATCTTGATCAGCTCGATCACGGCGCCGGCGTCGTACCTGCGATAGCCGGAGCGGTCCCGCTGCGGCTCCGGCAGCAACCCCTTGGCGTGATAGTGCCGCACCGCGCGCACCGTCACTCCGGCGTACGACGCCAGCTCACCGATGGTCAGCATCGCACCAGTCTCCTACGGGCGTTCAAGGAGTCGCCCGGCCGGCCGCGCCGGCCGCGCTCCGGATGATCCGGGCGATCTCCGGGGCGTGGGTGAAGACCAGTCGGTGGTCGGCATCGAGCCAGAACGTGGCGATGTGCGGCTGCTCGCGGACAAGCCGTTCGACGCCGGCACGCCAGTTCCGATTGAGCCGCGGCGCGTGTCCTTCGTCGCCGTCGCCGGCCATCGAGGTCGACATGACCATGCTGATGGGCCGGTCGATCTTCCGGTACCACTCGAGGATCCCGGACCGCACCGCATCGATCTCGACGTTCAGGTCGAGAATCTCCCGGGCGGTGAGCAGCACCTGACGCGCGGTGCCCCGCTCCGCCTCCTGCCGCGTCGCCATGTCCTCCCACATGGCGCGGAACTCCGGCAGCACGTCCTCGGTGATGAACGGTTCGGGCACCGGGTTCGCCCCGTCGATGAGGATGAGTCCGGCGACGCCGCCCGGATGTTCGGAGGCGTAGCGCACGGCCAGATCCGCGCCCAGCGAGTAGCCGACCAGCACGGGCGCCGCGTCCAGACCCAGTCCCGGCTCCGCCAGCACGGCGGCCAGATCGCCGGCGAACGCCTCGAAGGAGTACCGGTCGGCGTCCGAGGCGAAGCCGTGGCCGCGCAGGTCGAAGGTGACCACGTCGTGGTCGCGCCGCAACAGCTCGGTCAGCTCGCGCAGGTCGGCCTGGGTCGAGTTCAGCCCCGGGCACAGGACCAGCGGTCGTCCCCGGCCGCCGCGGGTCACCGGGATGTCCACGCCGTCATGGCGGACCGTGAAGTGCCGCATCGTCCTGTCGCCTCTCCCGTTCTGCTGCCCGTCGCCGCCGTACGGCGTGTGCGCTCCGGCGAAGCCCGTCGCACCGGTCTTCCTGGTCATGCCGACCATGCTGGAACGTTGACCCTGCGTCAGGGTCAACCTCCACGGCGACGTGACGTTCGCGACGGCGGCACGGCCAGGAGTTTGTTTTCGCGCATGCGTGGATGGAAAGACCTCCAGTGGCCGGTCCCCCGTTCGGCGTCCGCGGGGGAGGACGGTATGGATTCAGTCGAGGAGCAGGGGAGCCGGACGCCCACAGGGGAGGTTCTCGCCCGGCACTCGCTGGGCCGGCGGATCGGGGACGTCCTGGCGACGACCGACCACAAGATGGTCGGATACCTCTACCTGACCACGTCCTTCGCCTTCTTCCTCGCCGGTGGCCTGATGGCGATGCTCATCCGGGCACAACTGGTACGGCCGGGCCTGCATCTCGTCAGCGCGTACACCTACAACCAGCTGTTCACCATCCACGGCACGGTGATGCTGCTGCTGTTCGCCACCCCGACGTTCGCCGGGTTCGCCAACGTGCTCGTGCCCCTGCAGATCGGCGCGCCCGACGTGGCCTTCCCCCGGATGAACACCCTGAGCTACTACCTGTTCGCGTTCGGCGGCCTCATCGTGCTGGCCGGCTTCATCGCTCCGGACGGGGCGGCGGCCTTCGGCTGGTTCGCCTACCAGCCGCTGGCCGGTTCGGTCCGCTCGCCGGGCGTCGGCGGTGATCTGTGGGCGATGGGTCTCATCCTGTCCGGTGCAGGCACGATCATGACGAGCGTCAACCTCATCACCACGATCATCGGCATGCGAGCACCGGGCATGACGATGTTCCGGATGCCGATCTTCACCTGGAACAGCCTGTTCACCGCCATCCTGGTGCTGATGGCGTTCCCGGTGCTCACCGCGGCGCTCTTCGTCGTCGAGGCCGACCGCAAGCTCGGCGCGCACGTGTACGATCCCTCCAGCGGTGGCCCGATGCTGTGGCAGCACCTGTTCTGGTGGTTCGGCCATCCGGAGGTCTACATCGTCGCGTTGCCGTTCTTCGGCATCGTCACCGAGGTGATCCCGGTGTTCTCCCGCAAACCGGTGTTCGGATACATCGGCATGGTCGGTGCGACCATCGCGATCACCGGGCTGTCCATGGTGGTGTGGGCTCATCACATGTTCGCGACCGGCCAGGTGCTGCTGCCGTTCTTCTCGTCCATGTCGTTCCTCATCGCCATCCCGACGGGGATCAAGTTCTTCAACTGGACGGGGACGATGTGGCGGGGGCACCTGCGGATGGACACTCCGATGCTGTTCGCCGTCGGGTTCCTGGTCACGTTCCTGCTCGGCGGCCTGACGGGGGTGATCCTGGCGTCTCCGTCACTGGACTTCCACCTCACCGACTCCTACTTCGTCGTCGCGCACATGCACTACGTGCTGTTCGGCACCGTCGTGTTCGCGACGTTCGCCGGCTTCTACTACTGGTGGCCGAAGATGACCGGAAAGATGCTCGGTGAAAAGTGGGGGAAGGTTCACTTCTGGACGTTGTTCATCGGTTTCCAGATGACCTTCCTGATCCAGCACTGGCTCGGAGCGATGGGGATGCCCCGGCGTTACTTCGACTACCCGAAGAGCTTCGCCATTTACCACATGATCTCATCGATCGGAGCCTTCATCCTCGGCGCCTCCACGTTCGCGTTCTTGTGGAACGTCTGGCGTACCCACCGCAGGGCGCCCACCGTGGACGTGGACGACCCCTGGGAGTTCGGGGCGTCCCTGGAGTGGACCACGTCGTGCCCGCCGCCCAGGCACAACTTCCATTCCCTCGCCCGGATCCGCTCTGAGCGGCCGGCCATCGACCAGCGCTATCCGTACCTCCAGAGCGGAACCGGAGAATAGGCATCGGCGTGTTCGCCCCGCCGGCGAGGTCGCCGGACGGAACCGCCGGACCGTCCGGTCAGTCGGGACGTTTCTCCAGTTCCCGCCGCTCTTCGGGCGTGGGTGTCTCGGCGGCGTACTTGGTGTAGGCCTGGTTCAGGCGGGCCTGGATCTGCGCGATGATCCGGTTCGGCGTGGGCAGCGGGATGATGTGCCGGGGGAGCGGCCTGACGAGCTCGTCGGGATGTACGGCTTGGGCGATCATGGCCTGCTCGGGTCTCGGGCGATCGTGAACTTCGATGTACTCCCCGGTGGGCAGGCGTTTGATGATGCCGCTTTCGACGCCCTCCTCGACCGCCTGGGCGTCGGAGCGTTGCAGCGACAGGCATATGCGCCGGGTGACGACGAAGGCGATCACAGGAAACACGAAGAAGCCGATGCGGAAGAACCAGGTGGTGTATTCGAGTGGGATTTTGAAGACCTTGGCGATGACGTCGTTGCCGCCGGCGGCCCACAGGTTGCCGTACCAGGTGATGACGGCCATGCCCAGGGCGGTGCGGGTGGGGGCGTTGCGGGGGCGGTCGCACAGGTGGTGCGGCCGGTGGTCTCCGGTCACCCACCGTTCGAAGAACGGGTAGAGCGCGATGAGGGTGAAGAAGGCCATGGGGAGAAGGACGGCGGGCACGAGGGCGTTCCAGGCGATCGTGTGCCCGGCGAAGCTCCAGGAGATCCGTGGCATGAGCCGCAGGGAGCCCTCCAGGAACCCGACGTACCAGTCCGGCTGTGAGCCGAAGGAGACCACGCTGGGCCGGTAGGGCCCGTACAGCCAGATCGGGTTGATCTGCAGCCACGCGGCGAGCAGGGTGATCAGCCCGGCGACGTACAGCTGGAACGCGATCGTGTGCGTGAGGAACTGCGGGAAGGTCGGGGAGCCGACGACGTTGTGGCCGGTCCTCTTCGGCCCCGGCCACTGGGTGTGCTTCTGGTGCCAGATGATCATCAAGTGGGCGGTGATCAGGGCGATGAGGATTCCGGGGATCAGCAGGATGTGGACGGTGAACAGGCGGGGGATGAACTGGTGCCCGGGGAACTCACCGCCGAAGACGAAAAAGCTCAGATATGTCCCCACGATCGGTATGGACAGCAGGATGCCCTGGAAGATGCGGAGGCCGGTGCCCGACAGCAGGTCGTCCGGCAGAGAGTAGCCGCCGAATCCTTCCGCCACGGCCAGCGCGAACAGCGTGGTGCCGATCAGCCAGTTGATTTCGCGGGGTTTGCGAAAGGCGCCGGTGAAGAAGATCCGCATGAGGTGCACGCAGATCGCGGCGACGAACAGGACCGCCGCCCAGTGATGGATCTGCCGCACCAGCAGTCCGCCACGGACGTCGAAGGAGATATGGATGGTCGAGGCGTACGCCTCGCTCACCTTTGCTCCGCGGAGCAGCGCGTACGACCCGTCGTAGACGGTGTCCTCTTCCGACGGTTTGAAGAACAGCGACAGGAAGACCCCGGTGAGGACCAGCAGTATGAAGGAGTACAGGGCGATCTCGCCCAGCAGGAAGGACCACTGCTCGGGAAAGACCTTGCGGATGTTGCGTCGCAGGAAGGCCGCGCTGCCCAGCCGTTCGTCCAGAGCACGCTCGGAATCGACCATCAGGGCGCGTTTGTTCACAGTCTCTCCGGCCCGTTGTGCCGTTCGTCGGCGGACGTGGCGGGGCGGGGCGGCCGCTGGTGGATGTAGAGGTCCCGCCGGTCGGAAGAGCCGAGTAGACGGCGGTCGGGCAGCGGGAGTTCGTATCGGACCGCCCGCAGGTGGTCCCCGTACTGGCGGTCGGCGTTGTAGACGGAGTGGAATTTCCAGATCGAGGTGGCGAAGTTGGTCTGCCCGCGCAGGAGCCGGCGGCCGATGAGGCCGAGCGTCTTGGCCGCGGCGGCCAGTCCGAGGTGCTTCCGGTTCATCACCGACTGGGTCTTGACCAGTTCACGGTAGAACTCTTGGAGGGGGAGCGCGGTGGGCACCACGGCGTGCTGGATGTCGAAGAGCCGGTAGTCGCGCGAGGTGAGCTTGCGGGATTCGGTGTGCCAGATCTCGGTGCCGGGGTAGGGCGTCATCACGGTGAGGTTGACGATCTCCGGCACGGACAGCGCCCACTCGCGCACCAGGCGGAACTGCTTGGCGTCCCAGCGCGGATCCACGATCAGGTTGACCGCGACGGTCAGGCCCATTCCCCGCGCCAGCTCCAGGGCCTTGAGGTTCTGGTCCGGGTTGGTGCGCTTGCGGTACAGGTCGAGGCCGTCCTCGTCGAGGGCCTCCATCCCCAGGAACATGTAGTTCAGGCCGAGCCGCCGCCAGCGCCGGAACACCTCGGGGTGGCGTAGCAGGACGTCGGCACGCGTCTCCAGGTAGTACTCCTTCCTGACCTTCCGCTTCTCCAGCTCGGCGGCGATCGCGTCGCCGTGCTCAGGCCGGATGAAGGCGACGTCGTCGACGATGAACAGCCCGGGCTCGCGGATCGAGGCGACCTCTTCCGCGGCCGCCTGCGGTGACACCTTCCGGTAGCTGCGCCCGTAGAACGTCCACGCGCTGCAGAACGAGCAGTCCCACGGGCAGCCGCGGGTGAACTCGATCGACGCGGCAGGGTCGAGTACGCCGATGAAGTACTTGTCGCGGCGGCGGGTCAGATCGCGTGCCGGCCGCGGTTCGTCCAGGCTGTCCAGCAGCAGGGGCGGCTTGTGGCAGGTGCCCTCGGGGGTCACCACGCCCGGTACGTCGGTGAGCCCGCCGTCGCGGGCGGCGGCCAGCAGCAGTGGCGTCGCGACCTCGCCCTCACCGCGCAGCACCGCGTCCAGCGCACCGTCGGCCTGCTCGATCACGTGCCCGGCGATGAAGGACACGCTGTGCCCGCCGGCGAACACGAAACAGCGCGGCGTCAGGCGTTTGATCTGCCTGGCCAGATCCAGCACTTCGGGGACGTTCGCCAGATAGTTCAGGCCGAACCCCACGGCCTCCGGCTCGAACTCGCGCAGCTGCCGGTACAGGGCGCGGTGGGAGAAGATCTGCAGGTCCAGCAGCCGTACCTCGTGGCCCGCGGCGCGGACCGCGGCCGCCACCCGTTCGAGGCCCAACGGCTCCAGCCGAAGGAAGATCTCCGAGTACATCAGGCCGCTCGGTTGGACCAGTAGGGTGCGCATCAGATCCTTCGCTTGGGCCGAACCCCGATCGGCGATGCCGCCCGCATCGCACAGCAGCCTGCTACCCGAATCCCCCGACATTGAATCGAAGCCCGCGTGCGGCAGAGCCGCGCGTACGGCGAGACGGCGCGGCTTCCCGGCCCGCCGCTCCCGCGGGGCTTTCGCGGGCGGTGCGAGCGCCCGGCGAGGTCGCCGGCGCGTCAGGGGATTTTTCCTCCTCGGGTACCGAGCCTTTCCCGTTCGCCGAGGTCAGGGCCCGGCTTCCCGCAGCCGGGCCGGAGCGAGGAGCTCCTCCACGGCGGCGTTGAGCTCGGCCGGTTCGGTCACGCCCACCGTACGCACGATGCCGTGCTCGTCGACGAGGACGTTCGTGGGGATGCCGCGGATGCCGAGCCGGCTCGCGTACTGGCCGGTCTCGTCCAGCAGCACCGTGCCGTCGATCTGCCACACCTGCGTGAAGTGCAGTGCCTCACCGCGGGCGTCGACGCTCTCCCAGACGTTGATGCAGATGATCTCCAGCCCCGACCGGGCCGTACGGCGGCGCAGCTCCTCGATGACCGGCGCCTCCGCGTTACAGGGGCCTCACCAGCTGGCGAAGAAGTTGATCACGTACTTCTTCTCCGCCCACTCCCGTGTCGTGCGAATCCGGCCGGTGTGCAGGTCCGGCAGCGCGAAGTCGGGAAGGCGCCGCCCGACCGCCGGATGCGTGGCGGGCCGGTCCGGGCCGGCCAGCCAGGGCCGGTCCACGACGGTGAGCGTTCCGCTGCCGGCGTTCGAGACCAGCAGCCGGCCCGTCACCGGGTCCACGGCACAGTCACCGGGGCCCCGCCCGACCGCGATCCGGTGCGTCTCGGAGCCGTCGCGGGCGTCCAGCACACTGACCGTGCCGGCTCCTCGATTGCACACGTACACGTGGCGGCCGTCGCCGGAGGTGGTCAGGCCCACCGGGGCGCGTTCCACCGGGATCCGGTCACGGATTCGCCCGTCCGCGAGCGAGATCCGCATCACCATGTTCTCCAGGGAGTTCGCCACATACAGCTGGTCGGTGACCGCGTCGGCGACGACCTTGCAGGGCCCGCGCCCCACACCGATGCGCCCCAGCGGCCGCAGCGTGGCCGCGTCGAAGACCGTCAGCGACGCGGCCATGAAGTTCGCGCAGTACCCCCGGCCACGCCGCAGGTCGATCGCGATACTGCCCGCACCGAGCTCGGCGGGGATCGTCCCGACCGGCATCAGCCGGTCGACGTCGACCACGCTGATCGTGGACGCGGCGGTGTCGCCGCAGAAGATCCGCCGCAGGCCGGGGTGGTACCCCAGTCCCGCGGGGTAGGCGCCGACAGGGATCTGGGTAAGCCGCTCGCCGGTACGGGCGTCGAGCACGGTGACGGTGTCGGACCGGGCGTCGGCGGTGAACAACCGCTCGGTCGGGGCGTCGAAGATGATCGGGATCGGCTCCCGTCCCACCGGCGCCTGCCAGATCGTCGTATGCCGCTCCAGGTCGAGAGCGGTGACCGCGTCGCTGCGGGCGCACGCCACGAAGGCGCGGCGTCGCCGCGTGTCGATCGCGATCGCTTCCGGCCCCATGCCCACGGGCAGCTGGGTCAGGACGCGATGGAGCAGACCCGGCCCGAACGCATCCGCCATCGGCTCTCCCGGGTCCATAATCGTACGCTTTGCCTCTCGCCGAGCAGCGCAAACAAGGTGGCAGGCAAAGACCACGGCGATCGTCTCGCGGCGGCGGTCGCCCGGCGGCCCTGCCCGTACTTACCACGTACGCCCTGGTCACTCCACCGATCCGGGGTATGGGGTGAGGAGAGATGATGGCGAGGATGAGTCAGGGGGCTCATCTCCTTTTGGAAGAAGGCGATCGGAATGGCTGGTTACTCTCGCCATTCTTCGGGGATGGCAGGGCATCCCGACGCAGCCGAGATGCGCGAACGCTACGCACGGCTGGTCGAGGGCCGCCGGATGGAGATGCTCGAGGGTCTGGTCCTGATGACCGGTCTGTACCTGGCCATCTCACCGTGGGTCATCCATTTTCACACCGGCAACATGAACACGGTGAACAACCTCATCATCGGCATCGCGCTCGCCGTGATCGGTCTGGGCCTGGCGTTGGTTCCGGAGCGGACGCGCGGGCTGGCGTGGTTGATCGTTCCGCTCGGGGTCTGGATGATCATTTCGTCCTGGGTGGTCTCCGCCGGGCACGGCGCCCGGGCGGGCATCGTCGCCAACAATGTCGCGGTCGGTTTCGTCACCCTCGCTCTGGGGCTTGCGGCCGTCGCGATGATGGCCAGGCACCGTCGCGGCCGAGCCCGTGCGGCCACCGCGATGCGGTAGCCGGGACCACCGGGCCTCACGGACACACCTTCGTGAGGCCCCACCCGGGCCATGGCGCGAAAGAGTTGGAGAGGAGCCGGCGATGAGTGAGTCGGGATCCGAGCGGCCGGCCGACATGACGATCGCGGAGTTGCTCGAGCGGCTGACCGAGCAGACGTCCCAGCTCGTGCGTCAGGAGGTCCGGCTCGTCCGGGACGAGCTCATGACCAAGGCGACCCGGGCCGGTATGGGGACGATGCTGCTGGGAGGCTCGGGCGCGCTCGCGGCGTACGGTACGGGAGCCGTCGTGGCCGGGGTGATCGCCGCGGTCGCACGCGAACTCCCGCCGTGGGCCGCGGCCCTGCTCGTCGGCGGCGGGTTGCTGTCGGCGAGCGGGGCGCTGGCTCTGCTCGGCCGGCGGGAACTGCGCCGCGCGTTTCCGCTGGTGCCGGAGGAGGCCGCCGCACATGTGAGGGCCGATGCCCAGGCGGTCGCGGAGGGCGCGAGGGCATAGCCGGTCGCCACCGCCCCGGGCGCAGGTGCGAGAGCGGGGACGCCGTGGTGACGTCCGCGTGGCGGCACCCCGTCCGGGGGCGTGTGGTTCCTGGTCAGGGTGCGCCCGTGGCTCGGGCGTGCAGCAGGTCCTTCACGTCGGTCAGGGCCAGCTGGATCCGGCCGTGGACCCGTGGGTTGAGCAGGACGGTTCCGTCGAAGTCGCCGGCGGAGGCGAAGATCGCCACGGGGACGGTCAACGCCTGGAAGAAGGCGAAGAGCGGACGCAGGGCATGCTCCAGGACGAGCGCGTGGTGCTCGCCCCCGCCCGTCGCGACGAGCATGACGAGCTTGTTGGCGAGCGCGTACTGATCGACGAGATCGAAGAAGTGCTTGAACAGCCCGGGGTAGGAGCCCCGGTACACCGGTATCGCGGCGATCAGCAGATCGGCGTTCTCGGCCAGCCGGAGAGTGGCCTCGACGCCGGGCGTGACGTCGTCGCGCTCGACCGCCCCGGTGAACTCCTCGCCGAGCGCGTAGACGTCGATCCGGGACGTCTCGACGGGGAGCATCCCCGCCAGCGTCTCGAGGACGACGTCCACGAGGCCCATCGTCTTGGACGGGCGGCTCGGGCTGCCGTTGACCACCACGACTCGCAGTGCCGGTCCGGCCGCGGATGCGGCCGGACCTGCGCCGATGACGGATGGGGCCGTGGTCATGCCGGCACCCCCGCGGTCGCAGCGGTCTCACGGCGTACGACGGGCGCGACCTCGGTGCCGAGCCGCTCGATCGCCTCGAGGTGCTCCTTCTGCGGCATCCCCCCGAAACCCATCTGGATGATGGCGCGGTTGATGCCGTACAGCTCGTGGTAGGTGAGCAGCTTGTTGATGACCTCCTGCGTGCTGCCCACCAGCAGGCCGGATCCCGGCGACGCCTGCGCGTCGAACGCGGCCCGGGAGAGCTGGAAGCCCGCGCCTCGCTGGTGGTTGTTCTCCATCATCCCCTTCGCGAAATAGGGATACATGGTCTCCCGCGCCTCCTGGCTCGTACGCCCCACGTACCCGTGCGCGTTGATGCTGATCGGCAGCGCGGCCGGGTCGTGCCCGGCCTTCTCGGCGGACGCGCGGTACAGCTCTACGGTCGGCTGGTGGAAGGTCACCGGTCCCAGCAGGAGCGCCAGCGCCATCGGCAGTCCGAGCGTGCCGGTGCTGACCGCTGAGGCGGGCGAGCCGCCGACCCCCACCCAGATCGGGATGGTGTCGCCGTCGGCGCGGGGTGCGATGTCGGCGGCGACCAGGGGAGCGCGGAAGCGCCCGGACCAGGTGAGCGGGTTCTGCTCGCGGATCCTCAGCAGCAGGTCGAGCTTCTCGCGGAAGAGATCCGCATAGTCCTTCAGGTCGTATCCGAAAAGCGGGAAGGACTCGGTGTACGAGCCACGGCCGGCGATGATCTCGGCACGGCCGGCCGACAGCAGGTCGATCGTCGCGAACTGCTCCTAGACGCGTACGGGGTCCTCCGAGCCGAGCACGGTGACCGAACTCGTCAGCCGGATGCGCTCGGTCGCCTCGGCCGCGGCGGCCAGCAGGATCGTCGGCGCCGACCCGACGAAGTCGGTGCGGTGATGCTCGCCGACGCCGAACACGTCGAGGCCCACCTCGTCGGCGACCCGCGCCTGCTCGATCGTCTCCCGCACGCGCCGGCGCGGCGATGGCCGCCGCCCTGTGATGGGATCCTCCGTCACTTCGCCAAAGGTCATGATCCCGATCTCGAACGTCATCTGTCGTTCCTCTCTGCCGGGCCGGGTCCCTCACCCGCGGCACATCGGCATAAAGTTATCTGCACAGGCAGGTATTCCCCGCCGTACCTGTCCGCGTGAGGAGGATCGCGCCGACGCTTCGGACGAACCGTGCCGTGAACGCCCGGGGGAGCGGCCCGTTCGAGCTCGTCGTTCCGGGGTTGAACGACGGGCCGGGTGAACTACTGCGGTTCGACCGCCAGCCGGTCCCAGATGTCGGCAAGACGGCGGAGATCGTCATCGTCGAGCCGGTCGAGGAAGAGCCTGTGGAGGTCGCGGTACTGCCGGCTCCAGGCCTTGCGCAACAGGGCGCGCCCCTCCCGGGTCAGGGTCACCTCGAAACCGCGGCCGTCGACGGCTGACCGCCGCCGCTCGATGAGCCCACGGCGCTCCAGGCGGTCGGCGAGACGTGTGAACCCGCCGGTGGACATCAGGCGCAACTCACCACCGTCAGCCGCCAGGACAGTCGCAGCGTCCGCCGCTGAAGCAGGGGCAGTAGGGCGCCGGCGGCGGTGGTGCGGGCCGGTGCACCTGGAGCTGCCGCATCTCGTGCAGAGCCGCGATGCCCGCCGTACCGGCATAGGCGACCCCTGGCAGCACGCCCAGGACGACGAACAGGATGGCGGCGACCTTCCGGCCGAACGACCCGCAGATCACGGTCGCCAGCAGCGGGAACCCGACCGCGCAGCCGACCGAGGCGAGAAGGAGCCGGTCGGAGCCGATCGCGTCGTGCGGATCGATCTCGCAGTCCTCCAGGCAGAATCGGATGCGGACGACGGCCGCCATGAACCCGATCGTCCCGCCCAGCCAGGCAAGAGTGAGCAGACCGACGATCAGGCCTACCGCGGGGTGCGCCGTTCCGCGTTTCTGCGCGCGTTCATCCGTCACAGGGGAATGGTGGAACGCCGACCGCGGCCCGACGAGAGTAGGAATACTCAGATCGGCCGAAACCGGCCCCGGCGACGCCGGGTGCCCACCGCGTCGCGACCTCTGAGTCGGTTGAGCATTGGCCGCGTGCGGTCGATGCCCGTAGGGTGCCGATCATGGCTTCTCGCATTTCCGAATTGGTGATCAAGTGCCGGGATCCGCAACGGCTGGCGGCGTTCTGGTGCGAGGCGCTGGGCTTCGTCGTGCTCGAGACCGGCGACGACGGCGTGGTGGAGGTCGGACCGGAAGAAGGGTTCGGCGGACTGCAGCCGACTCTGATCTTCATTCCCGTCACCGAGCCCGAGGCGGTCGGCCTGCGGCTGCACTTCGACGTCAACGCCACCGACCGCGATCAGGACGCCGAGCTCGAACGCCTCCTGAAGCTCGGGGCGCGTCCGGCCGACATCGGCCAGACCGGTGAGGAGCCCTGGCACGTCCTGGCCGATCCCGAAGGCAACGTTTTCTGTCTCCTGCGCGCCCGCCTGAGCTGAGCATCGGCTCGGACCGGCGAACGCCGGAACCACGTCCTCAGAGCACGCGCGACGACGTGTCGTTTCACGGCAGCGGCGCCCGTGAAGGACGTCAGGCGCTGTCCGGGCGGTACGCGGCGCGCCAGACGGCGGGTGGCGTGCCGGCCTGGCGCCGGAAGAACGTCGTGAAGTTGCCGACGTCCCCGAAGCCGAGGCGCCGGGCGCAGCCGCCGACCGGCAGGTCGGTGTGGGCGAGCAGTCTTTTGGCCTCCAGCAGGATGCGCTGGTCGAGGAACGCCTTGGCGCCGGTGCCGGCGGCGGCACGCGTCGCCCGGGTGAGGGTGCGCACGTCATAGCCCAGTGCCTGCGCGTAGTCGGTCACGTGGTGCCAGTCGGTGAAGTGCTCCTCGACGGCGGCACGGAAGGCGCGGAACACCTCGGTGTGCCGGCTGCCGGCGCTCGTCGCGCCGGCCGGGGGCGGAGTGCCGGGGAGTGTGCGCAGGATCAGTGCCGCCAGCAGGTGGGAGAGCAGCGCGGGAGATGCCAGGTGTGGTGTCCGCACCGCTGCGTCGTGCTCGCGCCCGAGATGTTCGGCCGCGAGCAGGGCGAGGGACAGGCGCTGCCGGTCCAGGTGCCAGCACGCCGACGCGGCGGCCTCTGACGCGGTGAGGCCGGGAAGGAAGCCGGGCCGGAAGAGGACCAGCGGGCCGTCGCAGGCGTCGACGTCGCTCCAGCGGTGCACCATGCCCGGCCGGATCCACACGACGCCGCCTTCCCCCAGCCGGTAGCTGTGGAAGTCCGCCTCGTGGGTGCCGGTGCCGGAGCCGACCAGCGCGAACACGTGGAAGTCGGGGCGTTGCGGCCGTACGCGGCGGCGGTGGACGTCCATCGAGCGCAGCGCCGCGAAACTGAGGACCTCCACCCCGTACGCCGAGCCGACGGCGGGCAGATAGCGCAGCTGCCGTACGGCGCTGTGTCCGTTTTTCACAACGAACGTGTTCCTTTCCGCCAAGGAGTGGGCCTCGCCCGCGCCTACTGTCACGGCTGAGCCTGGCAGGCAGGTTATCGATTCACGGCTACGGCGCGACGGCGGAGGCCGCCTTCCGCAGCCGACGGGGAAGGACGCGATGATGACGGAAACGACAACGACGGTTCCCGTGGCGGGCGGGGCTCTCGACGTGCGCGTCGGGGGCCGTACCGGACCGGCGCTGGTGTTCGTCCACTACTGGGGCGGCTCGGCCGACACCTGGAACGGCGTGCTCGGCCACCTGCCGCCGGGGCAGGCGACGGTCCGCTTCGACCAGCGCGGCTGGGGCACCTCGCGGGCGTTGCCCGGGCCCTACCACCTCGGCCGGCTCGCCGACGACCTCGCCCGTGTGGTCGAGACGCGCGTGCCGGGGCCGTTCGTCCTCGTCGGCCACTCGATGGGCGGCAAGGTGAGCCAGCTCTTCGCGGCCCGCCGGCCGGCCGGGCTGGTCGGCCTGGTGCTCGTCGCGCCCGCGCCGCCGCGGCCGCCCGCCACGGTGACCGAGGAGTACCGGCAGGGCCTGTCACACGCTTACGATTCGCCCGAGACGGTGCAGCACGCCCTCGACCACGTCCTGACCGCCACGCCGCTGCCCGGGACCGTACGGGCCACCGCGGTGCGCGACAGCCTCGCCGCCGGCGCCGAGGCACGGCACGAGTGGCCGCTGCGCGGAATCGCGCAGGACATCACAGACGCCGTACGGGACATAGATGTCCCGGTGACGGTGCTGGCCGCGGAGAACGACGTGGTGGAGCCGCCGCGCGTCTTGCGCGACCACCTGCTGCCCCACATCCCGCACGCGACCCTGACCACGGTCCCCGACGCCGGCCACCTGCTGCCCGCGGAAGCCCCCGGTGCCGTCGCGACCGCCATCGGCGACCTCCTCACGGCGGTTCGGAGCTCAGCGACTGAGGGCCTGTGAGATGTCGGCGGCGACGCCGAGCGCGTGCTGGGCCCGCGCCGGGTCGGCGAGGCTGATCGCGACGTGGAGGATGTCGACGACCGCCAGGTGGGCCAGCCGGCTGCTCGACGCGGCCAGGTGCAGGCCGAGGTCGGGGCCGCCCGCGACGAGGAGCGCGGTGGCTCGGTCCGCGAGCGGTGAGGAGGCGAAACTGGTGATCGCCACGACGCTCGCACCGGCGCTCGACGCGGCGTCGGCGACGGTGAGCGTCTCGGCGCTGTGGCCGGAGTGGCTGATCACCACCAGCGCCGAGTCCGGCTTCAGCAGTCGTGCCTGGAGTTGCGCGGTGCGCGCGTCGCGCGGGGCGCTGACCCGGCATCCGATGGCGGTCCACCGGTAGGCGGCGTCGGCGGCGGGTGCGGCCGACGTCCCCACGCCGAAGACGAGGATCGTCTCGGCGGAGGCCAGCAGCGCGGCGGCACGGCCGAGTTCCTCCGGGTCGACCGTCGCGCGCATCGCGCCGATGGTGTCGGCGTGACTGGCCAGCACCAGCTCGCAGATCTCGTCCACGGTGGACGTGCCGGTCAGCTCCTCGGGTGGCCTCGAGCCGGACCGCAGCAGGGCGAGGTCCTTCACCAGCGCGCGCTTGAGGTCGCCGAACCCCTCGAACCCCGCGGCGCGGGCCGCCCGTACGACGGTGGCCGGGGAGACACCGGCTCGCTCGGCGACCTCCCCGGTGGTCGCCGACTGCACGAAGGCCGAGTCCTCCAGCACCAGCCGCATCACCTTCGCGTCGCTGGGCCGCAGCCCGGGCAACAGGGTCGCGATCGTGGCGCGCAGGCCCCCGGCGACGTCCACGTGCCCGCCGGCACCGGTATTGGAAACCATGTTTCTCATGATAACTTCAACTGGAAATCGGATTTCCAGGAAGGCCGCCGCGTGCACGTCGTCTCGCTCGGGCTGCTGTTCAGCGCCTCCGCCCTGCACGCCGCCTGGAACTTCGCCGCCAAGCGGGTCGGCGCCGGCGGGGCGGTGTTCGTCTGGTGCTACTACACGATCTCGGCGGCGCTCTGCCTGCCCGTCGCGATCGGGAACCTGTTCGTTCAGAATGTGCGGCCGCAGTGGTGGTGGGTCGTGGCCGCGGCCGGCACGGCGGTGTTGCACGTCGGCTACGGCGTGATCTTGCAACGCGGCTACGCGGTCGGTGACATGTCGGTGGTGTACCCGCTGGCCAGAGGCACCGGGCCGCTGCTGTCGGTGGTCGTCGCCGTGCTGTTGCTCGGGGAGCATCCGGGGGTGGTCGGGCTGCTCGGGGTCGCCGCCGTCGTGCTCGGGGTATGCGTGATCAGCCTCAATCCGGCCGCGGGCGGCGGCGGGCGGCGACTCGCCAGCGTGGTCTACGGCGTGCTGACCGGCGCGGCGATCGCCGGCTACACCCTGTGGGACGACCGCTCGGTCAGCGCCTCGGCGATACCGCCGATCCTGTACTTCACCGCCGGTTGCGTGGGGCAGAGCGCGATGCTCACGCCGTACGCGCTCGCCCGCAGGCGCGAGGTCGCTCGCCTGTGGCGTGCTCACTGGCGGGAGACGCTGGTCGTCGCGGTGCTGTCGCCGTTGGCCTACCTGCTGGTGCTGTTCGCGATGCGGACCACGCCGGTCAGCGTGGTCGCCCCGGTCCGTGAGCTGAGCATCGTCATCGGCAGTCTCGTGGCGTGGCGCGTGCTCGGCGAGCCCAATCCGGTGCGCCGGCTCGTGGGGGCCGCGATCGTGTTGTCCGGGATCGTGGGTATCGCCGTGGGCTGAGACACGCCCTCGGCCACGGGCGTACACCGCGTCTCACGGCGCAGGTCCGTACGCTGTGGGGCCCCTGCTCCTCCGCCCGAGTCGCTCAGGTGCTCGCGCTGACCCCCCAAGACCACGCTGCCCACGGATAAGCGCTGAACGATTACGCGAGACCACCAGCACCGCCCCCGGTCACCTCGGCTGTTGTGCTGCTGAGCCCCGCGGCCGGACGAATGGCGTGATGGTGAGCAGGGAGACCACGATGCCGAGAAGAAACAGCCCGACGGCGATTTTGAAGCCTGCCGTGTAACCGTGGACCAGCGCGTCCGACAGCGCCGTGCCCTTCGCCGCGTGCCGGGTCGTCGTGACCGCGACGGTCGCCAGCCCCGCCAGGCCCAGCGCGCCGCCGATCTGTGAGCCGGCGGTGAGCAGCGCGGAGCCGATGCCGGCCTCGGAGCTGTCGATTCCGCGGACGCCGATCCCGGTGGAGACGACGACGGTGGCGCCCAGGCCCAGGCCGGTGACCAGCGACGCCGGCATCATCATCCCGTAGACGCTGGAGTGTGCCGTCAGGAAGCTGAACCAGGCGGTGCCCGCGGCGGCGAGCGCCAAGGCCAGCGACAGGGCCGCCTTCTCCGAGGTGCGGGCGAGCAGCCGCGGGCCCACGCCGCCGGCCGCGATGCCGAAGCCCACGGCGAGCGGCAGGTACATCAGGCCGGTGCGCAGCGCGGAGTAGCCCAGAACCTGCTGCATGTACAGGGTCAGGAAGAAGTACGTCGCGAAGCTGCCCGTCGCCATCAGCAGTGTGACGATGTTCGCTCCGACCCGGCCGCGGTCACTGACCACCTCGCGCGGGATCATCGGCGTGCGGCCGGTGCGCTGGATGACCACGAAGGCGACCAGCAGGACGGCCGAGGCGATCAGACAGCCGACGACCATGGCGTCGCTCCAGCCGTGCTCGCCGACCCGGTCCACCGCATAGACCAGCGAGCCGGCGCCAAGGGTTGCGGTGATCGCCCCGGGGATGTCGATCTTCGCCTGCTCGGCAGGCTCGCCCTCATCCAGGGCGTTGACACCGAGCAGGACCCCGATGATGACCGGGACGTTCACCAGCAGCACCCAGCGCCAGCCGGCGTAGGTGGTCAGCACGCCGCCCAGGATCAGGCCCATGACCGAGGCCAGCCCGGTCATCCCGCCGTACAGGCCCAGGGCCCTGGTGCGGGGCTTGCCTTCGGGGAAGGTGGCGACCAGCAGGGACAGCGCGCCGGGGGTGGCGATCGCCGCTCCGATGCCCTGGACGGCGCGGAACACGATCAGTGCGCCGCCGGTGGGCGCCAGCCCGCCGAGCAGCGAGGCCGCGCCGAACAGCACCAGGCCGACGCTGAAGACCCGCTTGCGACCGTAGACGTCGCCGACCCGCCCCGCGATGAGCATCAGCCCGCCGAACGTCAGCGAGTACGCGTTGATCACCCAGTTCAGCTCCGACGGAGAGATCTTCAGCGCGCTCTGGATGCTCGGGAGCGCGACGATCATGATCGTGCCGTCGAGCACGACCAGAAACCGTGCGAAGGCGATGACCCACGTGGCGATGCCGAGCCGGTGGTTCGGAACCGGATCCGCAACCGCCGTGGACGCGCCCGTCGCGCCTTCTTCGTACTGTGGCATGTCGGGGGTCCTTACCGGTCGTCGCCGCTTGTCGCGACCCGGCTGACCTGGGGAAGTCGATCGTCGTCGGCCGAGGTGGGCGCCAGCCGTGTGACGGCATCGGGCATGGGGCCGACGGTGAACACGCGGACGGACGAGCCGACCGTGACGGCGGCGAAGGACGCCTCGGACGGCACCTGAGCCGGAAGTGGGATGGTGTGCGGTCCCGCGTCGAGTCGGCCGTCGAAAACGTGCATCGACGCGCTCTTGGGCTGCGGGGGTACGAACGATGTGTGCCACCAGGCCTCGACGGTGACGGTGGCGGAATCGTCGAGCGTGAGTCGCACCGAGCGCTGTGCGGCGTCGTAGACGACCCCGCCGCCTTCCGGGGCCTCGGCCGAGGTGGCGGCTTGCACCTGGGCGGCGATGAGGCCGGCGATGCCGGCCAGGCCCTGGACGAAGCTCACGTGCGGGTTGCGTTCGGAGATGTCCGCGCGCAGTCGTCGTTTCGTGTCGGCGGGGACCATGCCGCCGAAGACCAGGACGTCGAGATCGGTGACGTCGTAGTCATCGAGAACCTGGTCGAACTGGTTCGTGGTGTCGGCGGAATAGCCCTTGGCACGCAAGATGTCGACGGTGGCGAGGAGCACGCTGGGGCTGCGGCCGATGACGAGAACGCGTTCGGGCTCGTTCTTCGGTGAGGTGTTCACTGTCAGATCTCCTTGCGGCGGCGGATTTCGAGACCGGCCGCGGATCGGCGGGGTGGCCGGGTCTCCGCTCCGTGGGGTGGGTGACATCGGCGCGATTGAGCACGATGTCAATGTTGGTGCGACCAACATAGCGAGTGTTGGTACAGCCCACAACTGCTACGGTTGACGCGTGCCCACGCCCCATCACGACACCGGCCGCACTCCGGCCCGGCTCGAAGGACGCGCGACCTGGCTGATCAGCCGGGCGCACACCCACGTCTCGGGGCTGCTCGGCGCCGGTTTCGATGCCCATGGCGGCGGACTGCGCAGCTACCACTACCGGCTCCTCGCCGCGCTGGAAGAGTGGGGGCCCGCGAGTCAGGCCGAGCTCGGCCGCAGGACCGGGATCGACCGCAGCGATGTGACCGCCGCCTTGACCAAGCTCGAGTCACGCAACCTGGTCGAGCGCTCGGCCGATCCCGCACACAAGCGCCGGAACATCGTCACGATCACCCCGGCAGGCGTCGAACGGCTTCTCGAGTTCGACAAGGTCATCGACGGCATCCAGGAGGAGTTCCTCGCGCCTTTGACGGCCGCCCAGCGGCGTCAATTCATCACCCTGTTGTCGAAACTCGTCGACGCACAGCACTGATTCCGGGCGAGGGAACGGAGATGTCGCGCGTGAGGAGCAGCGCGGCGACGGCGAGGAGCCCGGCGACGGTTCCGCTCCAGGCGATGGTGGAGCCGATGGCCGGTGCGGTGGGCGCTGTGGGGGAGTGACCGATCAGGGTCTGGGCGCAGGCCAGGCCGAACGCGCCGCCGATCTGCTTGGTGAGGGCCGAGCTCGCGGTGGCGGTGCCCATGTCGGCGTGGGGCACGCAGTTCTGTGTGGCGATGGTCAGGCCGCCCATCGCCGGACCGGTGCCGAGCCCGACGGCCAGTAGGAACACGGACGTCAGCGCGAAGGGCGTCGCGGGCCCCAGGGCGAAGAAGGCGGCGGTACCGGCGGTGAGCAGTGCCGCTCCGGTCAGGAGGACCGGTTTGACGTGTCCACTGCGCAGGACGGCGGTGGCGGTGAGGCGGTTGCCCAGGGTCATGCCGATGAGCAGCGGGAGCAGCAGGAGGCCGGAGACCGTGGCGGAGTAGCCGCGGACGTGCTGGAAGTACAGCGGTAGGAAGATCCCCACGGGCAGCGCCGCGACCTGGAAGAAGAACCCGGCGGTCAGCAAGGCCGCGTAGGTGCGGCGCCCGAACAGGCGCAGGGGCAGGACGGGGACGGCCGCGCGTCGTTCGACCGGGATGAGCAGCGCCAGCAGGGCCAGGCCGGCGAGCAGGCAGCCCATCACGGCCGGGTCGGCCCAGGACCGGCCGGTCGCCGTGTTGCCCTTGAGGCTGAGGCCGGTCAGGACCAGAGCGAGCCCGGCGGTGAGAAGAACGATGCCCGCCGCATCGAGGCGGCCGGAGGGCGGGGCGGCGGGACGGCGGTCGGGCAGGGCAAGGGTGAGGACCGCGGCGGCGGCCAGGCCGAGGGGCAGGTTGAGCCAGAACGCCCAGCGCCAGCCGGCGTGGTCGGCGAGCAGGCCTCCGAGGATCGGGCCGCCGACCATGCCCAGGACCATCATGGCGGCCAGGGCGGTCTGCATGCGGATCAGTCCCTGCGGGCGGGACGGTGGGTGCAGGTCGCGGATCAGGGCCATGCCGAGAGTGAGCAGGGCTCCGGCGCCCAGCCCCTGCACGGCGCGGGAGAGGATCAGCGCCGGCATGGAGGCGGACAGACCGCAGGCCGTCGAGCCGATCAGGAAGACGGCGAGCCCGCCGATCAGCAGCCGGCGGCGGCCGTGAAGGTCGGAGAAGCGGCCGTAGACCGGCACGCTGACCGAGGAGGTCAGCAGGTACGCGGTGACGAGCCAGACGTACCAGGAGGCCCCGCCACCGACCTGCTCGACGATGCGGGGCAGGGCGGTGCCGACGACCGTTCCGTCCAGCATGGCCAGGAAGGCGCATCCGAGCAGGGCGAAGGTGATCAGGGTTCGGCGGCGGGACGCGAGGTCGTCGTACATCTCGGGCGCGGTCATCCGGCCTCTCCGGACGCGGCGAGCGCGCCGTGCAGGAAGAGGTCCACGAGCTCCTCGTTGGTCAGCGGGTCGGGAGCGCCCGGCCGGCCCGCGGACATCAGCAGCAGCTGGAAGGCGTCCGCGAGCCGCTCCGGAGCCAGCCGCAGCGTCTTCCGGTCGGGTTCGAACAGGGCGGCGAGGGCCGCGCGGGGTCTGGCCAGGCCGGCTTCCCGGTCGGGGAGACGGCCGCCCTGGCCTGGCTTGGGGGCGGTCGGGCGCTCCAGTCGTCCGGCCGCCGCAAGGGCTCCGGCGACGGCGCCGATGCGGGCCATGTGGCCGCGCACCACGTCGGCCGCCTCGGTGAGCCGCTCGGCCAGCGGCTGGTCCAGCGCGATCGACTCCAGGTGGGCGACGATGTCGTCGGGGCGCACGGCTTCGGCCATGCAGGCCGCGAGCAGGGTGTCCTTATCGGGGAAGACGCGGAAGATCGTGCCTTCGCCGATGCCCGCGGCCCGGGCGATCTTCGCCGTCGTCACCGAGGCGCCGAACTCGATAACGAGGGGGAGGGCCGCGGCGACGATCATCGCGCGGCGCTGGTCGGGCTCCATCGCCGGCGCACGGCGCCGGGACGGCTGAGGGGAAGAGTTCTCTGTCATGCCGGTCAGCGTACGGAGTGAGTACTCACTCCGTCAACTGTGCGAAGCGCGGCCCGGTCCCGTACGGTCGCGGCGTTGGGCGTGGCCCTGAAGGAGCCGTACGCGGAATCACGGCGTCGGTAAAGGTTTCGGTGGGTCACCGAGAATCGCTACTCGGCTACCAATCGGGTCGGCCATTCACCGGAAACCGGCGGCCCGGAAGACACGAGTTGATGGAAAGGCCGCCTGCGTCGCTTCTGTTCTCGTTGCGGCGGTACGGTTCCGGCCATGGCTACCCCCTCACGTGGAGACAGGGCCGAGGCGCTCGCCCGCGATATCCGCCAGTTGTTCAGGCTCATCGGCATACCCGAGGGCAGCCATGCCGGCGGCTATCACATTTCCACGTACGGCGGCCATGTGAAAGTGAGCTGGTGCGCGGAAACGCGTTTCGACGGTGAGGCCGGTTCCCTGGGAATCGATCATCCTGATCACCCCATGGTGCGCCTCGAACGCGCGGCGACCGGGGTCATGGAACGCGCGATGGCGAATGTGCTGTACGCCGCGGGTTTCACCGTGGCACTCGTACCGGGAGTGCCGAACCGTGTCGACGTGGGAAAGGAACGCGACCCCGAGGTCGTCGTCCTGAACGGGCCCGGCTTCAAGGCGTGGCAGAGCGGCTGAGGGGCGGCCCGCGAATTTTCGCCGAGTAGGCCGCTCACCGCCGCTTTCCCGGACGGCACGAAAATACCCTCGGGCGGCCAGCGGATGAGGGTGCGGGTGATGAGGCTCTGCATTCACCGGTCCGGGTCACCCACCCCGAATGATCCGGAGGCACCGCCGCCTGGTCGAGGAGTTGAGCCGCCCGGACACCATCGGCTACGGCGGCCACTTCGGGCCTGCCGTGCGCCGCCCCGGCGGCGGCCGGTTCACCCGGGCCTCGGCGCCTGACGGCCCGCCATCGGCGGCGCCGCCCCGGCGAGGCCCCCTCCCGTCCGGCCTCCGCGTATTCGGAGTTTGCCTAAGACTATTAGGTATGTACATACTATCTTTCGGCAGATGGGAGAATCGTTATGGTTCGCGCGGGACTGAGCACGGAACGCCTGATCCGGGCCGGGGCGGAGCTGGCGGACGAGGTCGGCTTCGACCAGGTGACCGTCTCGGCGCTCGCCCGGCGGTTCGACGTCAAGGTCGCGAGTCTGTACTCGCACCTGAAGAACTCCCAGGACCTCAAGACCAGGATCGCCCTGTTCGCCCTGGAGGAGCTCGCCGACCGGGTCTCCGCCGCGCTGGCCGGGCGTGCCGGCAAGGACGCGCTGGCCGCCTTCGCGGACGCCTATCGCGACTACGCCCGGGAACATCCCGGCCGCTACGCCGCCGCGCAGCTCAGGCTCGACCCCGAGACGGCGGCCTCCAGCGCGGGCGTCAGGCACGCACAGATGACACGGGCGATCCTGCGCGGCTATGACCTGACCGAGCCGGACCAGACCCACGCGGTCCGGATGCTCGGCAGCGTCTTCCACGGCTACGTCAGCCTGGAGATGGGCGGAGGCTTCAGCCACACCGCCGTCGACCCGCAGGAATCCTGGTCCTGGATCGTGAACTCCCTCGACGCCCTGTTGCGGACCGGCACCACGTCCTGACCACCAGGGGCGCGCCGCGTCGCGCATCTCGACCACCCGGAATACCTGATCGACAGGCTGAGGCGATGAACACCGAGCATCACTGGGTCACCACACCCATCACCGAAGACCTCCTGCGCGGCGCCCTCGACGTGGAGCACACCGCGTACGGGCTGCTGCCGCACCGGCTGCCCGCGCGGGCGCGCCGGCAGATCCCCGACGAGCTGCTGGCCGTGGCCGAGGCCACGCCGTCCGGCGTACGGCTGGTGTTCCGTACCCGGGCCACCGCCGTCGAGCTGGACACGCTGCCCACCAAGCGGGCCTACCGGAATCTGCCGACACCGGCGGACGGGGTGTACGACCTGCTGGTCGACGGCCGGCTCACCACCCAGGCCACGGTTGCCGGCGGCCGGCTCCGTACGACCGACATGATCACCGGGTCCGTCGAGCTGCGCGAGGGGCCTTCGGGCACCGCCCGGTTCACCGATCTGCCCGCGCGTGACAAGCACGTCGAGATCTGGCTCCCGCACACGGAGGTCACCGAGCTGATCGCCCTGCGCACCGACGCCCCGGTCGAACCGGTGCCGGACAGCGGGCGCAGGGTGTGGCTGCACCACGGCAGCTCCATCAGCCACGGCTCGAACGCCGCCGGCCCGACGACCATCTGGCCGGCCCTGGCCGCCGCCCGAGGCGGCGTGGAGCTGGTCAACCTCGGGTTCAGCGGCAGCGCGCTGCTCGACCCGTTCACCGCCCGCGCCATGCGGGACACCCCCGCGGACCTGATCAGCGTCAAGATCGGCATCAACGTCGTCAACGCCGACGTGATGCGCCTGCGCGCCTTCGTCCCCGCGGTCCACGGTTTCCTCGACACCATCCGCGAGGGGCATCCGGACACGCCGCTGCTGGTGGCCTCCGCCATCCTGTGTCCGGTCCACGAGGACACCCCCGGCCCCCTCGTGCCCGACTTCGACGGCGGAACCGTGCGGTTCAAGGCCACGGGCGACCCGGCCGAACGCGCCGCCGGGCGCCTGACGCTCAACATCATCCGCGAGGAGCTCTCCCGGATCGTCGAACGGCGGGCGGCCGACGACCCGGGCCTGCACTACCTCGACGGCCGGGACCTGTACGGCGAGACGGACCACGCCGAACTCCCGCTGCCCGACGAGGTCCACCCCGACGCCGCGGGACACCGCCGCATCGCCGAGAACTTCGCGCGGCTCGTGTTCGGCTCCGGCGGCGCGTTCGCCCTCCCGGTTCCCTGAGCTGCTCCCCGCGGCCCGGCGCCGGCGCCTCTCATGTGCTCTTCGGTCACGAGTCGGCAACAGCGGTCAGCAGGGCTACTGAGACACGGAAGTGAAATCGGCGTCTCGCGCCCTTCACGTCGACGAGCCAGCTATCGGGACTCAGCTGGAACACCCATCGGCCCTTGGGGCGCAATGGGGCGGCCGGCCGATGCCGCAATGCCCTGTCTGCCGCCACGGCGCGAGCCTGCTCGACGTCGGGTCCGATCGGCAGGACCGCCGTCACACGGAAGCTGCCGTCACCACTACCACCACCACCGATGGACTCCTCGATCAGAACGTGCCACTCGTTGACCCGGCTCTGCGGAAGAGGTTGCATGGTCCGATCTTGTCCTAGCGTGCATCGGGAGCAAGGTGAGCGTTGATTATGGTCACAGCCATACGGATCTAATCCAGGCAGAACTCGTTGCCCTCGGGGTCGGTCATCACGATGAAGCCGGCGCTCATCGGGGGAGCGGGTTCACAGCGCCGTACGCGCGTCGCTCCCAGCGCGACGAGTCGGTCGCACTCGGCCTCCAGGGCCGCCATCCGCTGCTCTGCCCGCAGTCCGGGGGCCACGCGAATGTCGAGGTGGACGCGGTTCTTGGCGGTCTTGTCCTCCGGCACCTGCTGGAAGAACAGCCGGGGGCCGTTCCCCTCCGGATCCTCGATGGCCGATCTCGAGTCGCGCTGCTCCGCCGGCACGCCGATCCGCGCGAGGAACTCGTCCCACGCGGCGAGCGGGTCGGCGCCCTCGGGCAGGTCGACACCGGGCGGGCCGGGGTGGACGTAGCCGAGCACCTCGCACCAGAAGGACGACAGCGCCCGCGGATCGTGGGCGTCGAAGGTGACCTGAACATGGCGGCTCATCGGGTTGCTCCATTCGTGGCGGGTCTCATGTGCGGGCACGGGTCGCGCGGCGGCGGGCCTCGCACAGCCGGCCGAGCGCGTCCGCGTCCCTGAACGCACCCTGGCACCGAGGGCGGACAGGATCGGTCCGCTTTCTGGCAGGGTGGGTGCCATGGATACGGCCGGCGGTGACGAGCGGGGGACGACGGAGCGGGTGCTCACCCTGCTCGGGCTGCTGCAGCAGCGCCAGGGCTGGACCGGCCCCGAGCTCGCCGACCGGCTCGGGGTCACGCCGCGCACGGTACGGCGTGACGTCGAGCGGCTGCGCACGCTCGGCTACCGGATCCATTCCGGCCAGGGCGTCGGCGGCGGTTACCGGCTCGGCCCGGGGCAGGACCTGCCGCCGCTGCTTCTCGACGACGAGGAGGCCATCGCCACCGTGGTGTCGCTGCTCGCCGGCGCGGGTGGCGGCGTCGCCGGAGCCGGCGACGCGGCGCTTCGGGCGCTGACCAAGCTCGACCAGGTGCTGCCGGCGCGGTTGCGGCACGAGGTGCGTGCGCTCTCCGGCTCGGTGGAGTCCTTCGGGGGAGGACGCACGCCGGTCGACCCCGAGGTGCTCACGACACTGGCCAGAGCCTGCCGCGAGGAGGTCGAGGCCGGCTTCGGCTACCCGTCCGGGAGCCAGGTGCGACGGCGGCGGGTCGAGCCCTACCGCCTGGTCGCCTCCGACCGGCGCTGGTATCTCCTCGCCTACGACCTCGACCGCGACGACTGGCGCAGCTTCCGCGTCGACCGGATGAGCGACGTGTCCGCGCGGACGTGGCGGTTCCGCCCGCGCGCGGCGCCCGACGCGGCGACGTACGTGCAGGAGAACGTGGCGAGCCGGGTCTACCCGCACCGGGCGCGTTTCCTCGTGCACGCCCCGGCCGACACGGTACGCGCGCAGATCCCGGCGTCGGCCGCCGTCGTACGACGGCGCGGCGACGAGCTGTGCGAGGTGCTCAGCGGCGCCGGCAGCCTCGACTTCGTGCTCATGCACGTGCTCCTGCTCGGACACGACTTCGAGGTGGTCGACCCTCCGGAGCTCAGGGGACGCTGTCGCGCGCTGGCGGAGCGACTGCTGTCGGCCGGTGCGGCGGTCTCACCGGTGCCGGACATGGCAGAGTCGTGAGCCGCGACCAGGCCGGCGCCGAAAACCGCTTCCGGCACGACGGGAGGACCTTCCGACATGGGTGAGCCGTATCCGCCGATCGAACCGTACGACCAGGGAATGCTCGACGTGGGAGACGGCAACCTCGTGTACTGGGAGGCCTGCGGCGACCCGGCGGGCAAGCCCGCGCTCGTCGTGCACGGCGGACCCGGGTCCGGCTGTGGCACCTGGATGCGCCGGTACTTCGATCCGGACCGGTACCGCGTCGTCCTGTTCGACCAGCGTGGCTGCGGCCGCAGCACCCCGCACGCCAGTGATCCCGCGGCCGACATGCGGCACAACACCACCGAGCACCTCATCGCCGACATGGAGCGGCTCCGGCGGCATCTGGGCATCGACCGGTGGCTGCTGTACGGCGGCTCGTGGGGTTCCACGCTCATCCTCGCCTACGCCGAGCGGCATCCCGGACGCGTGTCGGAGATCGTCATCTCCGGTGTCACCACCACCCGGCGCTCGGAGACCGACTGGCTGTACCGAGGTGTCGGCCGGTTCTTTCCCGAGCAGTGGGAGCGCTTCCTCGCGGGCGCTCCGGGCACACCCCGCGACGGGGACGTCGTCGCGGCCTACGCGCGGCTGATGGAGCACCCCGACGCCGCCGTACGCGAGCGGGCGACGGCCGACTGGTGCGCCTGGGAGGACACGGTCCTGTCCGGCGAGACGAAGGGCGCCTCCCGACCGTACGGTGACCGGCCCTCCTCGGCGCGGCTCGCGCTGGTGCGCATCTGCTCCCACTACTTCTCCCACGGAGCGTGGCTGGAGGAGGGCGCCCTGCTGCGCGACGCGAACCGGCTGGCCGGGATCCCGGGCGTCCTGATCCACGGGCGGTTCGACCTGGGCGGCCCTCTCCAGACGGCCTGGGAACTGGCCCGCGCCTGGCCCGGCGCCGAGCTGATCGTCGTCGAGGACGCGGGCCATCTGGGCGGTGACGCGACGCGCGGCCACGTCCTGGCGGCCCTCGACCGGTTCGCCGCGGACCCTCGGCACGGCGGACACGAGACCGTGATCGCGGTGGAGTCATCGGGAGATCAGGCGGGCCGGTAGCGGGCCCTGACGTGGAAGCGTTCACCCTGGGGGCCGAGAATGCTCAGAAACTCCACCGGCCGCGCGTCGGCGTTGCCGAACCAGTGCGGCAGGTGGGTGTCGAACTCGGCGACCTCACCGGCGGCGAGGACGAGGTCCTGGTCGCCGAGCACGAGGCGCAGCCGCCCGTTGAGGACGTACAGCCAGTGGTATCCCTCGTGCGAGCGGGGATCGGGTTCGCCGTCGGCCAGGCCGGCGGGGAGGATCTGTTTGAACGCCTGCAGCCCGCCGGGTTTGCGGGTCAGCGGGATGACGGTCATGCCGTTGTGATTGAACGGCTGGGGGTGTACCCGCGGGTCGAGGGCGGCGGGCGCGCCGACGAGCTCGTCGAGCGGCATCCGGTAGGCCCTGGCCAGCGGCAGCAGCAGTTCCAGGCCGGGCCTGCGCTGCCCCGACTCCAGCCGGGACAGGGTGCTGATGGGGATCCCGGTGGTCTGCGACAGGGCGGTCAGGGTGACTCCGCGGCGGCGTCGCAGCTCCCGCAGCCGTGGTCCGACCGCGGCCAGCACGGCGTCCAGCTCCTCGCTCATCCGTTCACTCTGCCCACCCTTTGCGCTTTTGGCAAAGAGCTTTGTCACTCGATGTGTGGGGAACCAGGCCCGTTTTGACCTTCAAGCAGGTTGAACCCCGACAATCTCGCTCATGGACGACTCCGAGGGGCTCGTGAGCATCGGTGCCTTCGCGCACCGGGTGGGGCTGGCGCCGAGTGCGCTGCGGTTCTACGACGACTGCGGCGTGTTGCGGCCGGCGTTCGTCGACGAGGCGACCGGCTACCGGTACTACCACCCCGGACAGGAGCCCCGCGCCGTCCTCGTACGGCGGCTGCGGAAGGCGGGCCTGCCGTTGACCGAGGCCACGACGGTGCTGGACGGCACCCGGTCGCAGGCCCGCGCCGTACTGCGGGAGCACCTGGAGCGGGCACGGGAGACGGCGGCGGCGACACGGTCGGCGATCGAGTCGATCCTGGCCGACCTGTCGCCGCGCGCCTCGGTGTCCCGGGCGCGGGTGGGCGGCGCGGAACTGGCGAGCGCCGTGCGCCAGGTCGCGCCCGCGGTGGCCGACCCGGCGGTCGCCCGGGAGTTCCCGGTGCTCGGCGGGGTGCTGGTCGAGCTCGACCGGCAGGAGATCCGCCTGGCCGCCACCGACCGTTACCGCCTGGCGGTGCGCACGCTGCGGCCGGATCTCATCGAAGGCGGGCCGGGCCGGGTCGTCGTCGACGCGGCGGCGATGAAGGAGGCCGCCGCCTGGGCCGTACGCCACGCGGAGGTCGAGGTGGAGCTCGACGGCTCGGAGGCGGCGCGGGTCCGGGAGAACGGCGGCGGGGTACGGACGCTGCCGGCGGTCGAGGGAACGTTCCCCGACTACCGGGTGCTCCTGGAGGACCGGCCCGCCGTACGGCACCGGCTGATCGCCGGGCGGGTGGCGTTGCGGGACCGGCTCGCCGAGACCGGCGGGCCCGTCACCCTGCACGCCGAGGACGACCGCATCCGCGTGGTGGGCGAGGATCCGCCCGCGGCCACCGTGCCCGCCATCCGCACCGGGCCGCCGCTGTCCATCACCTTCGACCCGGTCGTCCTGGTCGCGGCCCTGGACGCCGGTGTGGGACCCGACGTCCTGCTGGAGGTCCGCGACCCGGTCTCGCCCGTGGTCGTCCGCTCCGCCGACCAGGGCAGCTTCACCACCTTGGTCATGCCGGTTCTCCGCCGGGCCGGTCACCACCGCGAGACGTGAGGAGAGACACATGGATCCGCAGAACCCCGTCGTCCGGCTGTGCGCCGAGGGCATGCGCGCCGAGACCGAGGGCCGCGACGCCGACGCACGCGAGCTGTTCGAGCAGGCGTGGCGCACCGCCGCCGACGACTACGAGGCGTGCGTCGCCGCGCACTACCTGGCCCGGCACCAGCCGACACCACGGGAGACGCTCCGCTGGAACCAGGAGTGCCTGGACCGGGCGAACCGGGTCGGCGACGAGCGCGTCACGGGCTTTTACCCCTCCCTGCACCTGAACCTGGCCAAGGCCCACCGGGACCTGGGCGACCCGCAGGAGGCGCGGCGGCACTTCACGCTCGCGGCCGCGCACCTGGACGACGCGCCGCCGGGCCCGTACGCCGACGGGCTCCGCTTCACGATCGCCGACGGGCTGCGCGAGGCCGGGCGGGCGGCCGACGGCGGGCTGTACGACCTGCTGATCCGGCTGTGCGCGCGGGAGGACCTGCGGGCGCTCGGGCTGGTCCTACCCGCCTATCTGGGCGATCTGGGGACCGAGGAGGACCGGGCCCGGCTGGCCGCCGCACTGCACACGCTGCACGCGACGCGGTGGCTGCCCGAGCAGGAGCAGGAGGCTCTCGGCCGGGTCATCGGCTCGCTCGGCGCCGCGGCCTGACCGAGCGCTCAGGTCGCCTGGCGTGCGGTGGCGGCCAGGGAGCCGAGGAGCGCGAGGGCCTGGCTGCTCTCGGAGGCCGGTTCGGCGTGGTAGACGACGAGCTCCTGCCCGGGGCTGGAACGGACGTCGAAGGTCTGCATCGTCAGCGTCAGCGCTCCGACGTCGTGGTGGTCGAAGCGTTTGCGTTCGAGTGCCTTGCCGCGGGCGTCGTGATGGGCCCACAGTTCGGCGAACTCGGGGCTCTGGTCGAGCAGCTCGGCCAGCACCCGCCGGATCCGCGGGTCGTGCGGCGCCTTGCCGTAGCCGAGCCGGAAGCCGGCCACCGAGTTGCGCGCGACCTCGTGCCAGTCGCGGTAGAAGGTGCGCGCGGCCGGGTCGGTGAACACGACGTGCATGAGGTTGCGTGAGTGCGCCCAGTCGTGGAAGAGCGCGTCGGCGATCGCGTTGGAGGCGAGCACGTCGTAGGCGCGGTTGTAGACGATGGCCGGATTGTCCGGCCAGGCGGCCATGAGCTGCAGCAGACTCGGGTCGACGCGGTCCGGTACGGCGGCGACCCGGGCGCGCGGGCTGAGCCCGGCCAGGCGGAACAGGTGCTCGCGGCCGTCGTCGTCGAGGCGCAGGGCGGCGGTCAGGGCGTCGATCACCTGCGCCGACGGCGTGCGTTCCCGGCCCTGCTCGAGCCGGACGTAGTAGTCGACGCTGACGCCGGCCAGCAGGGCCACTTCCTCACGTCGCAGGCCGGGGACCCGCCGGTGGCCGACGCTGGGCAGGCCGGCCTCGGCCGGTGTGACCCGGGCCCGCCGGGCGCGCAGGTAGGCGCCGAGGTCGGAGCGTGTCATGACGCCATCGTACGGAGAAGGGCCGGGCGCTTCGTGGGTGCGTTACTCCCAGGAAGACCGCGCCCTGCCGCGGCCGCCCGGCCTGGGCCAGTGTCGAGGGCATGCCGACGAATCAGAAAGCGATGACGCCGGACGGCCGCAAGGTCGTCCTCGTCACCGGAGCCAGCAGCGGCATCGGCGCGGCCGTCGCCGCCCGGCTCGCGCAGGAGGGACACCATGTGATCGCCGGCGCGCGGCGTACCGACCGCCTGCGGGCGCTGGCCGAACGCACCGCGCGGGCGAGCGCCCGCTCCGGCGGCACCTTGGATCCGGTGCGGCTCGACGTGACGGACCGCCGCGACGTCGGCGCGTTCGCCGAGGCCGCCCGGGATCGCCACGGGCGGATCGACGTCTTCGTCAACAACGCCGGGGTCATGCCCCTGTCGCGGCTCGACTCCCTGCTGGTCGATGAGTGGGACCGGATGATCGATGTGAACATCCGCGGGCTGCTGCACGGGATCGCCGCGGTCCTGCCCCACTTCACCGCTCAGGGTTCGGGCCACTTCGTCACGGTCGCGAGCATCGGCGCGCACCAGGTCGTGCCCACCAGCGCCGTCTACTCCGGTACCAAGTACGCAGCCTGGGCGATCACCGAGGGACTGCGCCAGGAGAGCGACCCCGCCATCCGCGTCACGACCATCTCTCCCGGCGTGGTCACCTCCGAACTCGCCGACTCCATCACCGAGGACGGAGCCGCGCAGGCCATGCGCGTCTACCGGGCCCATGCCATCGAACCGGACGCCATCGCCGGGGCCGTCTCCTACGCCCTCGCACAGCCGGCCGACGTGGACGTCAACGAGATCGTCCTGCGGCCCGCCCGGCAACGCTGACCGCCTCTCGTTCCACAACAAACGGAGAAATCCATGACCATCACCCCTGACCGCCCCGCCGTCCCGGCCTCCTGGGACCTCACCGGAAGGGTCGCCGTCGTCACGGGGGCCGCGCGGGGCATCGGGCACGCCACGGCCACCCTGCTGCGTGACCGCGGCGCCCGCCTGGTCGTCACCGATCGTTCCCCGGCCGTCGAGGAGTTCGCCGCGAGCGATCCGGACCTGGCCGCGCTCGTCGGCGACGTCGCCGACGAGGACTTCGCGCGATCGACCATGCGGACGGCCACCGACCGGTTCGGCCGGCTCGACATCCTCGTCAACAACGCCGGCCGTACCCTGAACAAACCGATCACCGAGACCAGCGTCGAGGACTTCGAGGGCATCCTGCGGGTCAACGCCCGCGGCAACTTCGTCCAGGCGCGCGAGGCCTTCCGGGTGATGGAGGCCGGTGGCGGCGGCGCGATCGTCTCGATCGCCTCCGTCTCCTCGGTCGTCGCCTTCGCCACGCAGACGGCCTACGCCGCCTCCAAGGGCGCCCTGGCTCAGATCACCCGTGTGCTCGCCGTCGAGGGCGGCCCCAAGGGCATCCGCTCCAACGCCGTGCTCCCCGGGGTCATCGACACCGACATCATGGAGGGCGTCGTCGACAACGGCCGGGAGATGCTCGCCTCGTTCGGCGACGCTCACCCGATCGGCAGGATCGGACGGCCCGAAGAGGTCGCCGAGGCCGTCGCCTTCCTCGTGTCCGACGCCGCGAGCTTCGTCACCGGCGCACTCGTGGCCGTCGACGGCGGATGGACGGCCCAGTGAGCCCGCGAACCGGCCGGCACGGCGGCGGGCCCGTCTTCGTCGTCGGCGCGGGCCCGGGGATCGGGGCCTCGGTGGCCCGCCGCTTCGCCCGGGAGGGCCACCCGGCCGGGCTCATCGCGCGCGACCCGGACCGTCTCCATGCCATCGCCGACGACCTGCGCAAGAACGGGCACACCGCCGCCGCCGTCACCGGCGACATCACCGACCCCGGCGACATCGCCCGGGCGCTCGGCGAGCTGACCTCCACCCTGGGGGTGCCCGACGTCGTCTGCTTCAGCCCGCTGCCCGACATCCGCCTCATCCGGCCCGTCGTGGACACCACGGCCGAAGACGTCGAAGGCGCCCTGGCGCTCACGGTCGTGGGCGCCACCGCCGTCGTCCAGGCGGTCCTGCCGGGCATGCTGGACCGCGGCTCGGGCACGCTGCTGTTCACCACCGGCGGCGCCGCCGTACGCCCCAGCCCCGAGCGTGCCGTCAGCGCCGTCGCCTACGCGGGGCTGAGCAGCTACGTCGACCTGCTCTCCCGGGCACTGCCGCAGCGGGGGATCAACGTGGGCCGCGTCACCATCGTCGGCGCCGTGGGGCCGGGACTCGCCCACGAACCCGGCGACGTCGCCGAGCACCTCTGGCGCCGGCACGCCTCACCGGCGGAAACGGTGACCGTCCTGACCTGAGCCGGGACACCGGCCGAGGTTCAGCGCGCCTCCTCCGGCGCCTCGTCCAGCGCCTCGTCCGGCTCGTCCGGCTCGTCGGCGGGCGTGGTGTAGCGGGTGAGGGCGGGTACGGCGAGACGGAGCAGGCCGGCGCCCAGCAGGACGGCGATGCCGCCGCCGACCGCGCTGACGGCGGGGGAGGTGAGCGAGGCGACGGCACCGGCGCGGAAGTTGCCGACCTGGGGCCCTGCGGCGCCGATGACGAAGTCGACGCCGCCGACCCGCCCGCGGAACCCGTCGGGCGTGGCGAGCTGCACGATCGTGGCGCGGACGATGACGCTGGTCGTGTCGGCGGCACCCGCGAGGACGAGCAGCGGCAGGCCGAGCCACAGCGTGCGGGCGAGGCCGAACCCGGCGATGGCCGCGCCCCAGACCGTCACGCTCGCCAGCAGGGCCCGGCCGGGGCGGACGGCGTGCGCGACCGGGCCGGACAGCGCCGAGCCGAACAGCCCGCCGACGGCGGGCGCGGCGGTGATGAGCCCCAGGGTGGGGGCGGCACCGCCGAAGTGGGCGGCGTTGAGGGCGGGGAACAGCGCGAACGGCATGCCCAGGACCATCGCGTCGAGGTCGGCGAGGAAGACGCCGGTCAGGATCGGCCGCCGGCGGATGAACCGCAGTCCCTCGACGACGGCTGCGACCCCGGGCCGGGAGGCACCGCCCTGCGGCGGCATGGCGGGCAGGCGGGCCAGCGCGTACAGGGTGCCGCTGAAGCTGACCACGTCGGCCAGGTAGCACAGCCGCAGGCCGCCGGCGGCGGTGACAACACCGGCCAGCGCCGGACCGGCCATGAGACCGACCTGGAAGCACAGGTGGTTCAGCGCGACGCCGGCCGCGACCTGGCCGGCGGGCAGCAGCCGCGGCACGAACGTGCGGCGCGCGGGCGCGCCGACCGCCCCGAGCAGCGACTGGGCGGCCACCAGCGCGTACAGCGGCCACAGCGCCCGCAGGCCGGCGAACGCCTGGGCGGCCAGGAGCGCGGAGACCACGACGGAGCCGGTGTTGGTGGCCTGGACGAGGCGGCGGCGGTCGACCGCGTCGGCGAAGGATCCGCCGAACAGGCCGAGCAGGATCAGCGGCAGTCCCGAGGCCAGCCCCACCGCGCCGACCGCGGCCGAGGAGTGCGTCGTGCGGTAGACCTGCAGGGTCACCGCGAAGGTCGTCATCTGCCCGCCGACGATCGACAAGGATGAGCCGGCCCACAGGCGGCGGAAGTCCGCCGACTCACGCAGCGGGGTGATGTCCAGCACGAAGCGGCGGCGCCGGGGCATGCCTCATCCCTTCGATATCGCATCGGTCCCGTACGGTGGGTGCGACATGCGCACGATCACGCACTCTGGCGAGCACGAACTGCACGTCCGGCGTTCGCGGTTCGTCTGCGCGCTGGCGCGCGTCACCACCGAGGCGGAGGCGCGGGACTTCATCGCCGGGCGCCGCAGGACGTACCACGACGCGACCCACAACTGCACCGCCTACGTCCTCGGCGAGCACGGCGACCTTACCCGCAGCAACGACGACGGGGAACCGTCCGGCACGGCGGGGCTGCCGATGCTCGATGTGCTGACGCGCCGGGAGCTGACCGGCACGGTCGCCGTCGTCAGCCGGTACTTCGGGGGCGTCAAGCTGGGCGCCGGCGGTCTGGTGCGCGCGTACGGGCAGGTCGTGGCCGAGACGATCGACCGGGTCGGAGTGGTCGAGCGGCGTGCGGTGGTGACGGTGACGGTGGTGGCCGACCACGCCCTCGCCGGGCGGCTGAGCCGTGACCTGCACGCCTCCGCCTACACCCCGGCCGGGTCCCGGTACGGCGTGCGGGCCGAGCTGGACGTGCTGGTGCCGGAGGAGGAGCTGACGGAGTTCGAGGCGTGGGTGGCCTCGGCCGCCGGCGGGCGGGCGGAGACCCGGCGGGGCCCGGTCGGCTATGTGGACGCACCGATCTCCTGATTGTTGCCAGAAGCTGTCAGGTATGGCCGGGAGCATGGAGGCGTTCCACCGACGAAGGGAAATCAACGATGACCGCCATCGCCTCACTCGCCATGGTCAACCTCGACTGCGCCGACCCGCGCGCGCTCGCGGAGTTCTACCACGGCGTCTTCGGCTGGGAGATCACCCACAGCGAGGATGAGTACGCCATGGTCAGCGACGGCCGGACCGCCATCGGCTTCGGCCGTGTCGAGGGGTTCGCCCCGACGGGCTGGCCGGAGGAGTCCACGCCCAAGCGCTACCACCTCGACCTGTACGTCGACGACCTGGACAAGGCCGAGGCGGCCTGCCGGGAGCTCGGCGCGACCCGGCCGGACGCGCAGCCGGACGGTGACCGCTGGCGTGTACTGCTGGACGTCGCCGGGCACCCGTTCTGCCTGTGCGTTCGCGCCTCGTAGTCACGCGTCCGCCGTGTCCGGCGCGGGTTCGGGCCGGGCACGGCGCAGCGGCAGCAGCAGGGCGGGCAGCAGGGTCAGCGCGGTGAAGGCCAGCACCCACCAGAAGGCGGCGGCGAACGCCGCGGACGGCGCGTCGCGATGGTGCGCCAGATGGTGTTGCAGGATCGCGGTGAGCACGGCCGCGCCGACGGACGCGCCGACCGTCTGGACCGTGGTGATTGCGCTGGTCGCGCCGGGGATCTGGGCGGGTGCGAGCCCCTCGTAGGCGGCGGCCGAGACCGGGACGGCGACGGCCGCCACGCCCATGCCCCACACCAGCAGCACCGCGCCGAGCAGGAATCCGCCGGTGTGCGGGCCGACCTGGGTGAAGGCGAGCGTGCCCAGGGTGGTGACCGCGATGCCGGCCAGGACGACGGGCCGGGCGCCGATCCGGTCGGTGAGCCGGCCGCTGACGGGCAGGGCGAGCATCGTGCCCAGGCTCTGCGGCGCCAGCAGCAGCCCGGCGGTCAGCGCGCCGTGGCCGCGGACCTGCTGGAAGTACAGCGGCATCAGGATCATCACCCCGAAGACCGACAGCCGGGACAGGAAGTTCAGCGTCGAGGCGGCCGCGAAGGGCCGGTGGGCGAACAGGCGCAGGTCCAGCAGCGGGGCGACCCGCCGCCTGCGCAGCACGTGGACGGTGAACCCGGCCAGCAGCGCGACGCCGGCGGCCAGCAGCGGGATCCGCGCGGTCCGGGCGGACAGCCCGTACAGGGTCAGGGTGAGCGCGGGCGCCAGCAGTACCAGGCCGGTGAGGTCCAGCCAGCGCGTGCCGGCTTCGCGGGGCGGGGCGGCCGGGAGGCCACGCCGGGCGAGCAGCAGGGCGAGCAGGCCGATGGGGATGTTGACGTAGAAGATCCAGCGCCAGTTCCCGGCGTCGATGATCAGGCCGCCGATCAGCGGACCCAGGATGGGCGCCAGCTGCCCGGGCACGGCCACCAGGGCCATGACGCGCCCGCGCTGGCCGGGGTCCGCGGCCTGGGCGAGGATCATCATGCTCAGCGGCACGATCATGCCGCCGCCGATGCCCTGCAGGGCGCGGAAGGCGATGAGGGCGCCGGCGGACCAGGCTGCGCCGCACAAGGCCGAGCCGACGAGGAAGACCACCAGTGCGAACCTCCACATGGCGCGGGCGCCGAAGCGTTCGGCGAGCCGGCCGGTGACGGGGATGACCGTCGCGATGGCCAGCAGGTAGGCGGTGCTGACCCACTGGATCGTGGTGACCGAGGTGTGGAACGCGCCGGTGAGGCCGGCGAGGGCGACCGCGACCATCGTCATGTCGAGCATCGCGGTGACGGTGCCGACGATGACGGTGATCCCGAGCCGGCGGAGGGCGGGATCCAGGCGGGCGGGCCGCGTATGGGATGTGGTGTCGGTCATAACGCTGCACACTACACCGTGCAGTGTAGTTCGCCTACACTGCACGGTGTAGCCGAGGAAAGGGGACCCGTGCCCGACACGACCGCCCTGCGCCCGGGGTCGCCCGCCAAGCGCGCCGCGATCATCCGGGCGGCGCTGGAGGTGTTCGTCCGCGAGGGGTACGCGCGCGCCAGCGTCGACGCGATCGCCGAGGCCGCCGGGGTCTCCAAGCGCACGATCTATGACTATTACGGCGGCAAGGAACCGTTGTTCCTGTCGGCGGTGCGCGAGACCGCGGCGGCCCAGGCGACGGCCTTCGGCGACCTGCTGGACCGTACGCTGGGCGAGGTCACGGACGTGGAGGAGGCGCTGACGGAGTTCGCCCGCGCGTTCGCCACGGAGGTGGCCCGCTCGGCCGAACGGGCCGCGGTCGTGCGCCTGATGATCGCCGAAGCCTCCCACTTCCCGGACCTGATCCACACCGCGCCGCAGGACCGCCCGGTCCAGCGCACGCTGGCCGACCGGCTGGCCGAACTGGGCGAACAGGGCCTGCTGGAGGTCCCCGATCCGCTGGAGGCGGCCGAGTTCCTGGGCCTGCTCGTCACCGGCCCGGTCAACGCCCGCTCCTGGTACGGCACGGTGCGCCTGGACCAGGAGGAGATCGACCGCCTGGCCACCGCCGGCGCACGCGTCTTCCTGCGCGCGTACGCCCGCTGACCGAACCCTGTCCGCGCACAGGGCGCGATCCGCAACGGCGTTAGGGGCCGTCGCGTGCCCGTGAACCCGAATGAGTCCGCCTGTTCGGGCATCCCCCGGACTCTCCTGAATGGAGCTGGAACCAGCGCTCGGACGCGCGGCCGGTCCACCTGCGCGTGATCGCCGAGGCGACGGACCAGTGGCACGGGAACACCTCAGCGTGTGTCGGCGCGGTACATCGCGGCGTTCTCCGGTCGCTGAGCCGGCTCGGCATCCCCTGGACCGACTTCGACGGCTGAGCCACCGACGGCCCGAGCGACGCGCCCACCTCCATCGTGAAGGTCATGACCGCACCTGGTGCTCGCCGGATGTCGCCGTCGCCGAGGTGATCATCCAGTGGCTGAACGCGGCGTAGTGCCGTGCGAACTCCTGCGGTGTGGGCGCGTGCTCCACCGCGGCCGACAGCTCCGCGACGTGGGCGTAGCGGGGGATTCGGTCGGCCTCGTAGGCGGCCAGCGCCGCGGGCACGTCACTGGTGGGGGTGAGCAGCCGGCCGAGCAGGGCGGCGTCCTCGATGCCCAGCGTCGCACCCGCGGTGATGTGCGGCGACATCGCGTGGGCCGCGTCCCCGGCCAGCACGACACGCCTGGAGACCCAGTGCGGCAGCGGCGGCACGAGCATGATCTGGTTGTGCAGGATCATCTCCTCGGGCGTCGCGGCGATCAGCTCGGTCAGGATCCGGTTCCGCTGTCCCTGTTCGAGGTGGGCGGCCCGGGCCAGGGCCTGCTGCTTGAGAGTGCCGGTCGGCTCGGGCGCGTTGAACTGGTTGACCAGCCAGTAGACGCCGCCGCCGTAGGTGCGCACGTACCCGCCGCGGCAGCCGTGAGGGCCCAGGATCAGCCGGTCTTCGGCCAGGGGGACGCGGGGGTCGGCGATGACCGCCCGCCAGGCGTGATGGCCGGGGTGCTCCTGCGCGGGGGCGGCGGGCACCAACTGCCCGCGCACCGTGGAGTACGCCCCGTCCGCGCCTATGAGCACGTCGGCGTTGTCCTCGCCGCCATCGGTCAGCCGGACCGTGACACGGTCCGCGTGCTCCTCGTAGCGGGCGAACCCGGCGGCCAGGCGAATGTTCTCCCGGCCGACGGCGTCGGCCAGCAGGTCGTTCAGCCTGGCCCGGTGCACCAGCAGGAACCGATGGTCCTCGGGGCCGAACTCCGGGGTGTCGAGCAGCCGCCCGGCCGGGTCGTGGAAGTACATCTCGCCGGGCTTGCCGATCGCCCGCACCTGCGCGCCGATGCCGAGTTCGTCGAAGACCGCCAAGGCGTTGGCCCACAGTCCCAACCCGGCCCCGGCGGCGCGGATCTCCGGCGCGTGCTCGTAGATCACCACGTCGGCACCGGCGCGCCGCAGGGCCAGCGCGCTGGTCAGGCCCACGATCCCGGCGCCGATCACCACGGACCGCATCAGATCTCGCCCCCGGCCGCGCTCGCACCACGGCCACAAACGCTGTGGTGACGTGCTGGGCACGTACGGACGTCCATTGCGTCCTCCTTCGTGTCGTCCCGTGGGTTCGACGGTAGGGACGCGAGCCGATTCACTCCAGTGCAAGCTTGGTACACACTTATTTCGCTGCTGATAATCGGTCGGTGGACTACGACCTGAACCTCATCGAGGCATTGGACGCGCTGCTCACCGAAAGCAGCGTGACCAGGGCCGCGGCCCGGCTGCACACCTCGGCGCCGGCGATGAGCCGCGCCCTGGCCCGCCTGCGGCGCGCGTTCGACGACCCGCTTCTCGTGCGGGCCGGACGCGATCTCGTGCCCACACCCCGCGCGCTGGAGCTGCGCGGTGAGGTGCACGATGTCGCCGCCCGAGCGCGAGCGCTGTTTACGCCGTCGCACGCCGCCGATCCACGCACCGCGGTGCGCATGTTCGACCTGCAGGTGGCCGACATGCTGTCGACGACGTTCATCCCGTCCCTGATCGACGACCTGCGGGTCCAGGCGCCCGGCATCTCGCTGCGGCTGCGGCCGGAGAACCTCGAGGACACCCCGGCCCTGCGGGACGGGCTCGTGGACCTGGAGATCGGGGTCGTCCGCCCGGGCGCCCCGGAGATCCACTCGGAAACACTGCTCACGGAGACGCTGATCGGCGCGGTGCGCGCGGACCATCCACTCGCGAGGGTGAAGACCGTCACGCCGAAGCGGTTCGCCGCGGCCGATCACGTCGTCGTGTCCCGGCGGGGCCGGGCGCACGGCCCGATCGACGAGCAGCTCGCCGACCTGGGCCTGAGCCGGCGCGTGATCGCCGTGGTCCCCGGTTTCGCGAGCGCGCTGTACCTGGCCCGCGAAACCGACGTCGTCTGCGTCGCGCCGGCGCGGCTGGGCCGGTCGATGCTGGACACCCTCGGGCTGCGCACCTTCCCGATCCCCCTGACCCTGCCGCACGCGTCGATCGGCATGGCGTGGCATCCCCGCAACCACCACGACCGTACGCACCAGTTGCTGCGTAAGCGCATCCGTCACATCATGACCGCGGCCGGTGGCGATGGTTGATCGTCCGCTACGGCATTCATCCGGCACCGTCCAGTCTTGCGCTGCGGTGGGGCGAGCCCGGTCGCGATACTCCTGCCGATTGCAATCGGTAAATCATTAGCTGCGCAAGGTCGCGGGCGACGTGAGCGATCCGGCCGGCATCGCCGCGGTCGTCGACGCGGACTCCGTTGTCCTGTCCGGACTCGGCGCGGAGCAGGCGGGAACTCTCCTCGCCGGCGCCAAGGCGGTCGTCGCCGCCGGACCGCGGCGCATCACCTGGCTCGGCGCCTACGGCACGGGCGAGTCGGCCGACGCCGCCGGCGAGGGAGCGGACGTGCTCGGCAAACTGCTGGGCGACCGGCTCGCGGACAAGGTCAAGGCCGACAACACCGTCCTGGCCGCCGGGGCACGGTTTTCCACGCCGGCGTACTCGACATGGGGCCGCAGAGCCGCACCCGGCGCACGGTCGGCCTGGAGGCCGCGCCCCCGTTCGACCTCAGCGCGAAGGTGAGCCGGGAGACCGTCGCCGCGGCCATGCTCGACGAGGCCGAGACACCCCGCTTCCCCGGCACGGTCGCCCTGCCGCTGGACCGCTAGCCGGTGACGATCTCCGCGAGAGATGCCCGCACCTGGTCACGGAGCCAGGCGTGGGCGGGGTCGGAGTCGCAACGCTGGTGCCGGTTGCAGTTGATCACCGCCGGCGGCGACTCCACCGGCAGTGGCCGGGTGATCAGCCCGAACGCCTCGATGAGCGGGCGGCTGAGATTCTCGGTGCTGGTGACCAGCACGTCGCGGCGGCCGGCTGTTCGCAGGGCCATGGCGACCGCCGCGACCACTCGCCGGCGCAGCCCTTCGGCCGCCAGCACGTCGTCGATCGGTGCGGTGAGACGGCCTCGCCGGGAGACCAGCACGTGCGGCTGCGCCGCGTAGGAGTGCAGGTCCAAGCCGTCCGCGCACGGATGGGCCGGACGCATCGCCACGACGAGCGGGTCGTGTCCGAGAGTCTCGGATCGGAACTCGGGCAGGCTCGGCCGGTCTCCGCCGAGTTCGAGGTCGACGCGGCCCTGGCGGAGATCGTCGGTGTCGGTGGAGTGCTCGGCCAGCACACGCAACCGTACGCCGGGCGCCTGCTCCTGGATCCGGCCGACCGGCACGGGTCCCAGCGATGTGGCGAGCGCGTCGTGGCACTGGATCGTGAAGGCGCGGTCCAGCTCGGCCAGGTTCAGCTCAGCCGCAGAGTTAATGACGGGCTGCCGAGCCGGATGATGCCGCGAAGACGGTGGTCGCCCGCGTTCTGACGGACCGCAGCCGCTCAGCGCAGTACGGCCGCCAGCAGGTCGGCGCCCAACGCCGACAGATCAGCCAGATTGAGGGTGTACCGGACGTAACGGCCGTCCCGCCGGGCCGTGAGAAGGCCCGCACGGCGCAGGACGGCAAGGTGGCGGGACACCTCCGGGGGTGAGAGTTCCCAGAAGTGGGCCAGCTCAGCGGTGGTGTGCGGGCCGCGGACCAGGGTGCGCAGTAGCCGCAGCCGTACCGGATGCGCGAGCGCCTCCAGCCGGAGGGTGACCGTCTCCAAAGAGACCGGTTCCGCCGGACTCTGCTCGGCGACGGGGTACTGCACCACCGGATGCCATCCGGGCGCGTGGACCGCCACCAGGTGCGGGCGGCCGAAGACGCTGGGGATGAAGGTGACCCCGGCGCCACGTGCGGCGGTCGCCTTGTCCTGCACCTTGTCCACGATGATGGATTCGCCGTCCGGTGCCAGGGCGACCGCGCCGGAGACCGAGGCAAGTGCCGCTCCGATGCCCTGGCGCCTGAGCAGTTCGTTCTTCAGGCGCAGATCGGTGGCGAGTTGCACCGCGACGCCCGCCCAGGCGCCGTCGAAGAATGCCTCGGCGCATTCTTCGAGGGTGTGGCGTACCCGCGCCCGCACCGCGGCCGGGTCCGCGAGCAGCCGTTCCGCGAAGGCCTCCTGCAGCGCGCCGCGGGCCTGGGCCACGTCCAGCGCCCGCTCGCGCGCGGTCGTATCGGTGAGCGGCGACGCCCGGCGGAAGTGGACCCGGTTGCTGCCGCAGGTGGTGACGAGCGCGGCGGTCACATACGCCTCGTCGTCGATCCGGTCCACGTCGTCCAGCTCCTCGGCGAGGGTCGGCCGGGGCCGCGCGGGGATCAGGAAGTCGGCCTGTGAGGAACGCCAGAGGAACTCCGCCTCCCTGAGCCGCTCGGCCAGCTCCGGCCGCAGCCCGGCCCAGACGTCCCCGGCCCAGCCGGCGAACTGCGGATGGTGACCGGGCTCGGCCAGCACGTGCAGCATCGCGGTCAGCTCGGCGAGAGGGGAGGCGGCGAACCGCAGTCGCTCGGACGGCAGACCGCTGATGTCGATCCTCAACGTCATTCCCTCATCATCACCGCCCGGACGACCAGGCGACGGCGTCGATTGACGATGTGCGTCAACCGACGTGCCCCGCCCCGGCGGCCGAACGCACCGTCTGAGGCCATGGCGACCATCACCAGAATTCAGCCCCGTGCCCTCGTCCGTGCCTCCGGCGGCCCCCGCTATGCCGTCGCCCTGGCCGTGGACGCGCTCGGCACCGGCCTGCTGCGGCCCTTTCTGCTGCTTTACGGCGTGACGGTACTGCGGCTGTCCGCGCCGGTCACCGGCACCGCCATGACGGCCGGCATCGTCACGGGCCTGGTGTGCATGCCCGGGGTGGGCCGATGGCTGGACCGGGGCGCACGCAGCACGGTCGTGGCGGCGTCGATGCTGGTGCGGGCGCTGGGCGTGGCGCTGCTGCTGGCCACCCCGGCGGGGCACGTCTGGCCGTTCGCGATGGCGGCGCTCTTCCTCGGCATCGGCAACCAGGCATGGCCGGCCGCCCACGCGGCTCTCGTGGCCACGGTCGCGCACGGCCGAGAACGCGACACCGCCCTGGCGGGGGCCCGCGCCCTGCGCAACGCCGGCCTGGGTGCCGGAGCACTGCTCGCCACCGTTTGCCTGGCCGGCGGCACCACCGCGCTGCGGGCGCTGGCAGCCGTCACCGCGCTCGCCTATCTTGCCGCGGCCGCCTTGGCGTGGTCGGTCCACGTGCACGCACGTCCGGCGGAGGCCGCTCCGGCCGAGGACCGGGACGACGAGCCCGCACCTCGGATGCGTGCGCTGCTGGCCGCCAACGTGATCTACGTCTTCTGCCTCAACGTCCCCGAGATCGCGCTTCCTCTGGTCCTGGTGACACAGTTCCACGCGTCCCCGGTGTGGCCGGCGGCCATCTTCGTGGCCAACACGGTGCTGGTGGTCACTCTGCAAGTTCCGGTCACCGCCCTGCTGTCCCACCGCCTCTCCCGACGGACCGCTCTGGCTCTCGCCGGCGTGGTGATCGCCGCTTCCTACCTCGGCTTCCTCGCGGCCGGCTCGCTGGAACACGGCTGGGCCACGCCGGCCGTCGCCGCCGTCTCCGTGGTCTGCACCATCGGCGAGATCATCTACGCGGGCAGCGCCACCGCGCTCGTCGCCGCCCTCGCCCCGGCCCATGTCCTGGGACGCGCCCTCGCCCGCTTCCAGCTGTCCACGGGATTCGGCCTCGCCGTCTCCCCAGCGGTCATCACCGCTCTCGCACCCCACGGCCCGGCCGCCCTCTGGGGCGGCCTCACCGCCGCGACGCTCATCTCCGCCTCCGCCGTTGCCACCGAGACGGACCGAGGAACACGGCCCGGCGGTCGCCGGCGCCGGGCGCGAGCCGGCTCGTGAGCTCGCCGACCGGCAAGGACCACATCGCCGCCGCCCCGGGCGTGCACGCCCGGGGCGGCGGCGATTGCCGGCCGTCGGCGTTCAGGCGAGGATCTGGACGTACCCGTCGGTTCCGTGGACGCGGATCCGCTGCCCGTCCCGGATGAGGCGGGTGGCCCGTTCCACTCCCACGACGGCCGGCAGGCCGTACTCCCGCGCGATCACCGCACCGTGGGTCATGAGGCCGCCCACCTCCGTCACCAGCCCGGCGGCGGTGACGAACAAGGGGGTCCAGCCGGGGTCGGTGTAGGCGGTGACCAGGATGTCGCCCGCCTGGAGGTCGGCCCGCGCCATGTCGGTGATGACACGGGCGCGGCCCTCGATGGTCCCGGCCGAGACGGGGAGGCCGGCCAGCGCGCCGGGCGGGGCGTCGTCACGCCGGTACCGGCCGTTGACGGCCTCGCCGTCGGAGGTGAGGACCCGGGGCGGAGTGAGCGCCTCCTGCGACCGGAACGCCTCGCGCCTGGCCGCGATGAGTTCGGCGTCCACGTCGCCCGTCCGCACGACGTGCTGCAACTCCTGGAACCGGAGGAAGAAGATGTCTTCTCTCTCGCGCAGGACGCCGGCGTGGACGAGGCGATCGGCTTCGCGCAGCAACGCCTGCTTGTAGGCCAGGTAGCGGCTGACCATGCCGTACTTGGGGTACTCCCGGTATCCGGCGAAGGTGCGGACACGGTCGATCATCCGCTTGGTCTCCGCGGCCTTGTGCTCCCCGTCGGGCAGGGCGCGCAGCCGTCCCAGCAGTTCCCGTTCCTTCCGTCGTGACTCTCGGAGTCCCTGTGCGAAGCGTCGTCTGCCGGCGCCCGGCTCGAAGTTGTCGATGTTGCCGAGGAGGGTGGGCACGAGCGCGGCGGGATTCTCGTTCCAGCGCGTCCGGGTGATGTCGATCTCGCCCGCGCAGCGCATGCCGTACTCCTGCAGGTAGCCCCGGATGGCATCGCGTGCTTCCGGTCCGCCGGCCAGCCCGGCCAGTTCGGGCAGGAAGCCGTCGCCGTCCCGGCCTTCGTCCACGACACGGCGCAGGAACGCCACGACGTCCGTGTGTGGTCGGATCGTGTCCGCGACGTCGAGGAGCGCCAGCCCCATCTGCGATGTGACGTTGTGGGGGACGGACTGGGTGAGCGCGTCGGCCGCGTTCTTCTCGCCCAGCCACGTCTCCAGGCGGTCGTTGAGCCACCAGGCCGCCTCCATCGCCGCCATGATCACCTGGTGGCTCTGTGGCGAGAACAGGGTGCGCTTGAGCTCGGCGATGTCGGCCAGGATGAAGTCGAGCAGCGCCGGCCCGGACAGCTTCTGGATCTCGCGCCGGAGGGTGGCGACGGACTCCTGATTGCGCCGGATCAGCCGGGTGACGACGGCCGGATCGGTCGCGATCGGCGCGGGTGGGTCACCGGCGGGCGGGGTGCCGGACTCGTCGTCTGGAAGCGAGCGGAGGAAGCCGCGGCGGTCCAGGACGGTCTGCAGCGCGTCCCGGGTCAGCGGGTCGGCCCTGCCCAAGGTCTGCAGGAGCCGGGCGCGGCCCGCGGGCGTCGCCAGGATGGGGACCACGTCGACGAACAGCCGTCCGCCCGCCTCGTGCATCGGGCTTGGGGTCGTCAGCTGCCACAGGGACAGCCCCAGCGGCCTCATCGCGTCGGTCATCATCTGCTGGTGGCCGACGGAGAGGTAGATGTGGTCGTCCTGGTCATCGGTCGCGGGGATGGGAAACAGGGTGGTGATCGGGCGGCTCTGGAGGATGTGGAAGTCCTCGCCGGTCAGGCACCATTCGATGTCCTGGGGCCGGCCGAAGTGCGCCTCGATTCGCCGACCCAGCCGCACCAGGCGCACGACCTGCGCATCGGTCAGCGCCGGCTGTTCCCGCCGCCGCGGTTCGACCGGTGCCTCCCGGGTGCCGCCGCCCGGCGCCGCCTGGACCGACCTCGGCTTGGCGGCGACCGCCGTGGTGAGGACCTGGTCGTCGCGCACCGTGAAGACGTCCCCGGCGGCCAGGCCGGAGACGAGCGCCTCGCCGAGCCCCCACCCGGCTTCCACGGTGGCGATCTTCCGGTTCGAGGTCACGGGGTCCGCGGTGAACAGGACCCCGGCCGCGTCCGGGAACACCATCCGCTGCACGACCACGGCCATCCGTACCTTCCGGTGGTCGAAGCCATGACGGCGCCGGTAGGTCACCGCCCGCTCGGTGAACAGCGAGGCCCAGCACCGCCGGACGTGCCGCAGGATCGCCGGCAGGCCCGTGATGTTCAGGTAGGAGTCCTGCTGGCCGGCGAAGGACGCGGTCGGCAGGTCCTCGGCCGTCGCGCTGGAACGCACCGCGTAGGAGTCGTGCGCCCCGAGCCGGGCGAGCGACGCACCGATCGCCGCCTCGAGATCGTCGGGCACGGCGATGCCTTCGACGAGGCGGCGCAGGTCGGCGCTCAGTGTGCGGATCGCATCGCGGTCGTCCGGTTCCACGCGCGACAGCCGGTCCAACGCGGTGTCGACCGACGGCGCCTCGGCCACGACCCGCTGGAAGGCCTCCGTCGTGACGCAGAAGCCGTCCGGCACGGGGATGCCGTCGATCCGCGAGAGCTCGCCCAGGTGCGCTCCCTTTCCGCCGGCGTCGGCGACATTCGTCGAGTCGATTTCCTCGAAACCCAGCACGTAGCTCAATTCCGTTGCCCCATCGTTCGTCGATTCGGTTCGCAACGGCGGCAAGTATGAAGCACTTTTTCGCAGCTCATGAGGCGTGCTGATCTGCTATAAAGTGAAACTGGGGGGAGAGGTGCGATCCGCACACCCCACGGCATCCCGGCTTCTGGCCCGACAGGCGATGTCACCTGCCTATTTGGCCGATGGCCCGTCTTGGCAATGCGCGAAGGCCCGTACCGAGATCACCGGTGAGGTGATCGCGATACGGGCCCGGTCTAGGCGATACCGAACACGCGCTCGGCCGTGCGGTGGCCGATCGCCGTCCGCTGATCATCGGTCAGCGGCGTGTCCCGCAGGAAGGCCATGGCGGCCGCCGGGTCCTCGTACGGGAAATCGATCGCGAACATGATGTTGTCCTCGCCGACCGCGCGCAGGGCCAGCCCGAGCACGTCCGGGTCGTCGATGCCGCTCGTGGTGATCACGAAGTTGCGCCGGAAGTACTCGCTCGGCGTGAGCGACAGCCGCGGTATCGGCGTGGCCGCCCCGGCCGTGCGCGTCGCGAACGCGTGCCGGTTGTCGATCCGCCGCAGCCAGTACGGGATGCCTTCGCCGAGGTGCCCGAGCACGATGGTCAGCCCGGGGTGGCGGTCCAGCGTGCCGCTGAGGATGAGCCGCATGGCGTGCAGCCCGGCCTCGGCCTGGAAACCCCAGATGGCTCCGGGCAGCCCGTAGTCGCGGTAGGCGGCGAGCATGCTCGGCGCTCGCGGGTGCAGGTAGATCGGTGCCCGGTGTGTCTCGGCCGCCTCCAGCAGCGGCGCGAACCGCGGCTCGTCCAGGTACCGCCCGCCGGTGTGGGAGCAGATCATGATGCCGTTGAGCCCGAGCGGGCCCATGGCCCGCTCGATCTCGGCCGCGGCGGCGGCCGGGTCCTGCGGCGGTACCGTGGCCAGCCCGCCGAACCGGCCGGGGCGCCGCTCTACGATCGCGGCCAGCGCGTCGTTGAACTCCCGGGCCAGCGGCACCGCGTCGGCCGCCGGATAGGGCTGGACGCCGGGCGGGTTGAGGCTGAGCACCGCCATGTCCTGCCCGAGTGCGTCCATCTCCCGCAGCCGGGCATCGAGATCGACGAGCCGGGCGTGAAACGCAGGAGAACCTTCCACGGTGCGCATCAGGTCCATCTCGGTCTCGTCGCCCGGCACGACGTCCAGGCCGTGCGCGACGCGCAGGAACTCCTCGGTCGCCATGTGCTCCTCGATCGCGATGACCCTCATGCCCGCCGCCCGCCGTCGACCGACATCGCGATTCCGGTGATGTAGGAGGCGGCGTCCGAGCAGAGCCAGACCGCCGCCGCGGCGGCCTCCTCCGGGGCGGCGAGCCGGCCGAGCGGTGTGATGGCCGTCTGCCGCGCGATCATGTCGGTGCCGGCCGCCACCTCCTCGAACCCGGGAGTGAGGGTCGGGCCGGGGCAGACGGCGTTGACCCGGACGCCGTCCGGTGCGTGGTCGACCGCGGCGACCTTGGTGAGCCCGACGACGCCATGCTTGGCGGCCACGTAGGCGGGGGCGGTCGGGATCGCGTACAGGCCTCCGTTGGAGGCGATGTTGACGATCGCGCCGCCGCCTCGCCGTCGCAGGGCGGTCAGCTCGTATTTCATGCACAGGAAGGTCCCGGCCAGGTTGACGCGGACGACGCGCTCGAACTCCTCCAGAGTCATCTGGTCGAGTCGCCGGTGGTGCGAGGCCAGGCCGGCGTTGTTCACGGCGAAGTCCAGGCCGCCGTACGCGGTGACCGTGCCCTCGACGGCGGCCTGCACGGAGCGTTCGTCGGCGATGTCGACCGTGACGGTCAGCGCTTCCCCGCCGTCTTTCCTGATCAGCTCGGTGGTCTCGGCCGCCGTGCTCTCGTCGATGTCGAGCACGGCGACCGCGGCGCCTTGTCGGGCGAACTCCAGTGCCGTCGCGCGGCCGATCCCGCTGCCGGCGCCGGTGACCAGCCCCACCTTTCGCGATATTTCGTTCATGCCAGCGGCTCGTGGTTGGCCCAGGCGACCTTGTACGGGTACCGCGACTGCCAGCGGTCGATGACCTCGTGCACGCCGGGCGCGCTGAACCCCTTCGCCAGCGCGTCGATGTCGGCGACGGTGACCTGCACGATCGCGGTCGCGATCAGCGCCGGGATGGCCTCCTCCCCGGGGATGGGGATGTGGCGTCCGGTCCGGACCGACTGCACCGAACCGGTGTCGAGCATCACCCGTTCGATGTCCGCGAGATATTGGTCGAGCTCGGTGTCGGGCAGCGGCTGGTCGAAGGAAACGATCATCGTGTGGTTGATCATGCTGCGATTCTCGGCCGCGTACGCCGCCGGTGTCCAAGATCGGTTCGATCTTCGGCGATAACCTACAGGCATGGTTGAACTGGAGACTCGTGAGCTGGAGTACTTCATCGCGGTCGCCGAGGAGCTGCACTTCGGCCGGGCCGCCGTCCGGCTCTCGATCGCCCAGCCGGCGCTGTCGAAGGCGATCCGGCGGATCGAGGCCCGGCTCGGCGTCCCGCTGTTCGTCCGTTCGAGCCGGCACGTCGAGCTCACCCCGGCCGGAAAGGCGTTGCAGGAACACGGGCGGCACGCGCTCAACGCGGTCAGCGCCGCGGTCCGGAACGCCCGGCGCGCCGCCGACGCCGAGGACCACTTGCGGCTCGTGCTCAAGCCCGGCGGCGACGCCGGCCTGCTGTCGGGAATCTTGGCCGAGTACGCCCACCAGCCCGACGCCCGCCGGGTCGACATCCTGTTCAGCGGCCCCGCCGACCGTTCGGACTTCCTGCGCGACGGCCGTGCCGACGTCGGCCTGCTCTACGCGCCGTTCGACGATCTCGACGGCCTGGACCACGAGACGCTGCACGTCGAGGACCGTGTGGTCATCGTCCCGTCCGGGCACCGGCTGGCCGCGCACGCGTCGGCGCGCATGTCGGATCTGGAGGGCGAGACGCTGCCGCGCTGGAAGGGAGTCCCCGGGGGCGACGGCACCGGACCCGAGGTCGCCGACGCGGTCCAGTTGCTCCACATGATCAGGGTGGGCCGGATGATCGGGGTACTGCCCCGCTCGCTGGCCGAACCGGTCCCGGACGGCGTGGTCTGCGTCCCGGTGACCGACGCGCCGCCCAGCCGCCTCGTACTCGCCTGGAACGAACGGGATCGCCGCCCGCTGGTCGCCTCGTTCGTGACCGCCGCGCTCAGGCAGCGCCGGCACGAGACCCGAGCGGACCTCGACGCACCCGAAGCGCCGCCAGGACCTCAGGGCGAGCGCCTCCCGGCAGAGGCGGCTCGGTGACGGCGGACGAGGCACGCTCAATGAACTCGGCCCGTTACCGGCAGGCCTTCGATCCCCGCTGACCGGTCCCGCCTTCAGGGCATCGGACGCCTGGTCATCAGCGGTTCTCACATCGGCCGCGCGTCGGGTGTGTGCGGGATGTAACGGCTCGCGGCATCCGGCGTCACATGAGGTTAACCGGCGTTTCGTACGTTCGGCGCGCTGTCGGACGAGACGAGGGGGCCGATCGTTGACCGGGAGGGACCCGCAGGCCACGACGAAGGTGCGGACGGTCTGCTCGTACTGCGGGGTCGGCTGCGGCCTGGTGCTGGACGTCGCGACGGGCGCCGACGGCCGCCGCACGGTGGTCAAGGCGTCCGGTGACAGGTCCCATCCGGCCAACTCCGGGCGCCTGTGCACCAAGGGCGCCACGACCGCGGACATGCTGGCCGCGCCCGGCAGGCTCACCACCGCACTGGTGCGCCCCGAGCGCGGCGCCGAGCCCGTTCCGGCCGCGGTGGACGCGGCGATCACCGCGACGGCCGGGCGGCTGCGGGCCGTGATCGACCGGCACGGCCCGGACGCGGTCGCGCTGTACGTGTCGGGGCAGCTGAGCCTGGAGGCGCAGTACCTGGCCAACAAGCTCGCCAAGGGTTTCATCGGCACGAACCAGATCGAGTCGAACTCGCGGCTGTGCATGGCCAGCGCGGGCACCGGCTACAAGCTATCGCTGGGCGCCGACGGGCCGCCCGGGTCCTACCAGGACTTCGATGAGGCCGACGTCTTCCTCGTCATCGGCTCCAACATGGCCGACTGTCACCCGGTGTTGTTCCTGCGGCTGATGGAGCGGGTGAAGGCGGGCGCCAGGCTGATCGTGGTCGACCCGCGGCGTACCGCGACCGCCGACAAGGCGGACCTGTTCCTGCAGATCAGACCGGGAACGGACCTGGCGTTGCTCAACGGCCTGCTGCACCTGCTGGTCGAGGGCGGGCACATCGACACCGCCTTCATCGCCGACCGTACCGAGGGCTGGGAGGCGATGCCCGAGCTGCTGGCCGGCTATCCGCCGGCCACCGTCGCCGAGATCACCGGCATTCCCGAGAGCGACATCCGCACCGCGGCCGAGTGGATCGGCACCGCCGGCGCGTGGATGAGCTGCTGGACGATGGGGTTGAACCAGAGCACCCACGGCACCTGGAACACCAACGCCCTGATCAACCTGCACCTGGCCACCGGCGCGATCTGCCGGCCGGGCAGCGGGCCGTTCTCCCTGACCGGCCAGCCCAACGCCATGGGCGGCCGGGAGATGGGCTACATGGGTCCCGGCCTGCCCGGGCAGCGTTCGGTGCTGGTGGAGGAGGACCGCGCGTTCACCGAACGGCTGTGGGGGCTGGCGCCGGGCACCATCCGCGAGGACGGCGCCGGGCAGGGCACCGTGGAGATGTTCCGGCGCATGGCCGGCGGGGACATCAAGGCCTGCTGGATCATCTGCACCAACCCGGTCGCCTCGGTCGCGAACCGCAGGACCGTCATCGACGGGCTGGAGGCGGCCGAGTTCGTGGTGACCCAGGACGCCTTCGCCGACACCGAGACCAACGCCTACGCCGACGTGGTGCTGCCCGCCGCCCTGTGGACCGAGGCCGAGGGTGTGCTGGTCAACAGCGAGCGGAACCTCACCTTGGCGCAGCGGGCCGCCGACCCGCCCGGTGAGGCGCTGCCGGACTGGCAGATCATCGCGCGGGTCGCCTGCGCGATGGGGTACCAGGACGCCTTCTCCTACTCCGGCCCCGAGGAGATCTTCGAGGAGATCAAACGGGCCTGGAACCCCGCGACCGGCTATGACCTGCGCGGGGTGACCTACCGGCGGCTGCGCGCCGGCCCGGTCCAGTGGCCCGCCCCGGACCCCGCCGGCCCCGACCGCAACCCGATCCGGTACCTGGACCGCGACGGTGACGGGCCGGTGTTCCCGACCGCCGGCGGCCGGGCGGTGTTCTTCGCCCGCCCGCACATGCCCGCGGCCGAGATGCCCGACGAGGCCTTCCCGTTCGTCCTGGGCACCGGGCGGGTGCAGCACCAGTGGCACACCCTCACCAAGACCGGCAGGGTCGCCCGGCTCAACAAGCTGGATCCGGCCCCGTTCGTGGAGGTGCATCCGCGGGACGCGCGGGAGCTGGGCATCGGCGAGGGCGACCAGGTGGAGGTCGCCTCCCGGCGTGGCCGGGCCGTGCTGCCGGCGGTGGTGACCGAACGCGTGCGGCCCGGGTGCTGCTTCGCGCCGTTCCACTGGAACGACCTGTTCGGGGAGTACCTGAGCATCAACGCCGTGACCAGCGACGCGGTCGACCCCCTGTCCCTGCAGCCGGAGTTCAAGGTGTGCGCGGTGTCGCTGGCCAAGGTCGCCGCCCCGCCCGCGGGCCCGGCCCACGGTGACGCCAGGACGCTCGTGGCGGCGGGGCCGGCCTCGGCGGAGGCTGCCTCGGCCGCGGCCGTCTTCGGGTTGCCGGAGGTGTCCCGGCCCGTTCTGACCGAGCCCGAGCGCCGTTACCTGGCCGGTTTCCTGGAGGGTCTGGACTCGGGGGCGCCGGGTGTCCCCGTCCTGCCGGCGACGGCGCCGTTCAGCCCGGAGCACGCCCTGTGGGTGAACGGTGTCCTGGCCGGTCTGCGCTCGCGGGTTCCGCGGCCGGCGGGCGCCGGGGACACCGGCCGGGAGATCGCCGTGCTGTGGGCGTCCCAGACGGGCAACGCCGAGGGGTTCGCCGCCACGACGGCCGAGCGTCTCACCGCGGCCGGGCACCGGGTCACCCTGCTGTGCATGGACGAGGCCGAGCCGCGTACGCTGCCGGCCGCCGACGTGCTGCTGATCAGCAGCACGTTCGGTGACGGGGACGCGCCCGACAACGGCTCGGGTTTCTGGCGGGCGCTGGCCGCCGAGGACCTCCCGCGCTTGGAGGGGGCCCGCTACGCCGTTCTGGCCTTCGGGGACTCCTCCTATGAGGACTTCTGCGGTCACGGCCGCCGGCTCGACCGGCGCCTGGAGGAACTGGGCGCCGCGCGGCTGGCCCCGCGCACCGACTGCGAACCCGACTACGAAGCCTCCGCCCAGGCCTGGCTCGACCGGGTCCTGTCCGCCCTGACGGCCTCGCCGCAGGCCGCCGCTCCGCCGCCCGCACCCGCCCTACGGCCCGCCGCCCGGACGGCCGACGGCGGATCGGGGGTGACCACGGCCCGGCTCACCGGCAACCGGCTGCTCAGCGGCCCGGGATCGGGTAAGGAGGTGCGGCGGTTCACCTTCGACCTGCGCGGCGGTGACGTCCCGCTCACCTACCAGGCCGGCGACGCGCTCGAGGTGCGCCCGGTCAACCGTCCCGACCTGGTGGCCGAGTGGCTGGCCGTCACCGGCCTGGACGCCGGCGCCGCCGTGGAGCTGGACCGCATCGGCCCGGTCCCGCTCGGTGAGGCCCTGCACCGGCACCTGGACATCACCGGGATCACCGCGGGCCTGCTGCGTTTCATCGCCGAGCGCACCGGCGACCGGACGCTCAGGCGGCTGCTGCGCCCGGACAACGAGGGGCAGCTCGCGCAGTGGTCGTGGGGCCGCCAGGCCGTCGACGTGATCGCCGAGTATCCCGTCCGCGCCACCGCCCAGGAATGGGCGCAGGTCCTGGGCGGCCTGCGCCCGCGCCTTTACTCGATCTCCTCCAGTCCCCTCACCCAGCCGCACGAGGTCGCGCTGACGGTCTCGGTCGTCCGCTATGACAGCCCGCACGGCCGCGCCCGTACGGGCGTCTGCTCGGCCTTCCTCGCCGGCGCCGATCCCGGCTCGCCGGTGCCGGTCCGTGTCCGGCGTTCCCCGCACTTCCGGCCGCCGGCCGACCCGGGCACCCCGATGGTGATGGTCGGCGCGGGCACCGGGATCGCGCCGTTCATCGGCTTCCTGTACGAGCGGCGCGCCCGCGGGCACCGCGCCCCGAACTGGCTCTTCTTCGGCGAGCAGCACCGCGCGGGTGACTTCTACTACGAGGAGGAGCTGACCGCGCTGCGTGATGAGGGCCACCTCGACCGGCTCGACACGGCCTTCTCCCGCGACCAGCGCGCCCGGATCTATGTCCAGGACCGGATGCGCGAGCAGGGCCACCGCCTGTGGTCCTGGCTTCAGGACGGCGCCCACCTGTACGTCTGCGGCGACGCCTCCCGGATGGCCAAGGACGTCGACCGGGCGTTGTGCGACATCGCCGTCACCCACGGCGGTCTGAGCCCGGAGGCCGCCGCGGCGTACCTCAGGCGGCTGTCCGCCGGGAAACGCTACGTCCGCGACGTGTACTGACCGGCCGCGCGATGTTTCAGTCCGGGGGTGCGGCGACCTGCCGGGCCTCGGCGGTCCGGCCCAGCCGTTCGAGGGTGAGGGCGAGCGCCTGGGACGCCGAGAGGTGCAGGGCGGTCCCGGCCGGGGCGGCGTTCAGCGCCGCGCGCAGGATCGGTTCGGCGAGGTCGGGGCGGTCGGCGTCGAGCAGCATGCCGCCGTGCAGGAGATCCATCTCCGCCGCGTCGGCGGTCCGGCCGAGCCGCCGGAACGCCGTCGCGGCGCGCGCCGCCCGGTCCAGGGCCTGCGGTGTCCGGCCGGCGCCGGCCAGGATGTGGGCGGCGCTGCGGAAGGTGAGCGCCCAGCCGAGGGTGAGCTGGGCGGCGGGTTCGGCGGGCAGCGCGCGGGTGGCCTCCTCCGCCTGGGCGAGGGCGGCCAGTGCCCGCTGTCCCTCGCCGGCCCAGTGCAGGGACAGCGCCTCGGCCGCGCGGCACAGGGCGGTCAGGTGCCGGTCGCCGAGCCGGGCCGCGGCGTCGCCGGCCGCCCGGTAGGCCTGTGCCGCCTCGGCGTCCTGGTCCAGCAGGTCGTAGATCTGGGCCGTCGGGATCAGCGCGTTGACGAGCAGGCGCGGGTCGTCCTGCGCGCGAGCGTTCTGGGCGAGTTTGTCGTACTCCTCCTTGGCGAGGGAGTGGTCGCCGAGCATGCGGTAGCCCTCGGCGAGCAGGAGGCGGTTGTCGTCGGCGATCTGGGGGCGCTCCAGCCGGCCGAGTTCGCGCAGCCGGTCCAGCCACGCGGCGACGTCGTCGGCCGCCTGCACCGCGTCCTCGACGCGGCCGGCGGCGCGGTAGGCCACCGCGAGCTGATATCCCTGTTCGGCGGTGTCGTCGTCGCGTGAGCGCGCCTCGCCGACCGCGTCGATGAGGTCCTCCAGCGCGTCGGCCGGCCGCCCGGCGGCCATGAGCGCGAGGCCGCGCCGGTAACGCAGGTAGCCGCGGAGCTGCGCGGGCGCCGTCGGCGGGAGCGCGGCGAGTTCTGTTTCGACCCAGGCGGTGAAGACTCCCGGTGTGCCGGCCCGCTCGTGGGCCTTGCGCGTCACCTCATGGGCCGCGACGAGCCGGCCGGGTGCGCCGGCGGCGGTGTAGGCGCCGCGTGCGACGTCGGCCAAAGCCATCACCTGCGCGGGCGGGGCCGCGTCGATCTCGCGCCAGTGTGCCTCGGTCAGGGCGAGCGCGCCGATGAGGACCGGGTTCGCGGCGATCCGGGCGTGCTGGGCGCCGCGGGCCAGCGCGCTGTAGGCCGCGTTGTCGTCGCGGGCCTGCACCAGTGCGCGGGCGTGCAGGAGCTCACCGTAGGCGATCATCTGGTGGTCGCCGGTGCGGTGGAGTTCGCCGACGGCCCGCGCGACCGTCTTCAGTCCCTTCTTGACCTGGCCGTGACGGCTCAGCCAGTGGCCCAGCCGGCACTGGCAGACGAGGTGGCGCAGGTGGTCCCCGGCCTGGCGGTGGGCTTCGGCGGCCCACCGGAACCGGGCTTCGGCGTCGTCGCCTCCGGCGATCAGCGCGGTGAGCTCGGCGTGCCGTGCGGCGAGGTGCGGCGGCGGTGTGCCGGCGGCGTCCAGGCATCGGGCGGCCTGGGTGTGCTCGTCTCGCTGTTCGTGCCATTCGGCCTGGTCCAGCAGCGACTCGGGGGGTGTTCCGGGCGGGATCGGCACCGGGCGGGGGGCCTTGCGGGCGGTCGGTGTCAGCGGCAGGAAGTCGGCGATCGGCGGGGCGGCCAGGCGGGCGCGGATCCGGTCGCCCTGGTTGGTCGTGCCGTTGCGCCGGTCGAAGCGGGCGGCCAGCTCGCGCGCGGTGGTGTCCATCTCCTGGTGCAGCTGCGCCACGGTCCAGGTGAGGTCGGTGCCGGCACCGCGGACGGTCTCATCGCCCCGGCCCGCCTCGACGAGCCGCCGCAGGAGCACGGCCCCGGCGGTGGCGAACTCCATCTTGCCGTTGGGGCGGTTGAGCGTGGGGTAGCCGCCGAGGTGTTCGCGCAGCGCCGACAGCCCGGTCTCCTCGTTGCCGGTCAGCGCGCAGAACTCCACTTTCATGCCGCCGTACTCGAACCGGTAGACGTCCTGGTACATCGCGCGGCGGGCCCGGTGGAAGGCCTGGGCGGCCTCCTCGAAGCGGCCGGCGCGGGCCAGCGGCACCAGCATCAGGCACTGGATGGGCGCGGGCGGTTCGGTGAAGGTGATCTGCCCGGCCAGCACCGGCCCGGCCATGGCCAGCGCCCGTTCGAGGGAGGCGTCGTCGCCGCGCAGGACGAGGCGTTCGATCTCGGCCTCGAAGTCCCAGACCGAGTCCGGGTGCGGGCCGCCGGCGGCCTTCCACGCCCGGTAGCAGCGTTCCTCCTCGGGCCAGTCGCGGGCGAGCTGGGCGACCCAGCGGCGCGCGTCGTGGACCTTGCGCAGGCTGTGGCCGCCGGCGCGGAAGCGGCGTTCCATGTCCTCGAAGGCGCCGTAGATCTGGGCCAGGCTGATCTCGGGGAACTCCGCCATCGACTGGGCGATGTGGGCGTACCAGTTGCGCAGCGCGTAGTCCGCCTCGGGCCCGAACTCGCCCGGGCGGGCGTCGTACTCGCTCAGGCACCGGGAGAACAGCGGGAACGCCTTGTCCCACTGCCGGCCGACGCTGTAGGCGTTGGCCAGGTCGCGGCGCGCGGCGAAGGCCAGCCGGTGCAGGCCGCCGGCGTCGGCGTGCCGCACCACGTCTTCCATCAGCGCGGTCTGCGCCTCGCCGTAGTGCATCTGCCGGGCCTGGTCGAGCATGGCGGCCAGTTCGGCCTCGGTCCGGCTCATCGGGTACCTCCGGCGGCCATCGCCCAGTCGAGCAGGCCGAGGAACGAATGGTTGAGCAGCGCGCTGTCCTGCGGCCGCAGCGGATGGTGGCCCGACAGCAGCGCCTGACCGTACAGGGCCTGGACGCCGAGGGCGGCCAGCGACGGGTCGGGCGCCTCGGCGACGCGCCGTACCACGGGGTTGCGCAGGTTGAGGATCAGCTGGGGCCGGTCGGTCTCGGCGGTGGAGTCCACCGCACCGAGGACACCGGCCCACAGGTCGTTCGCCGCCGACCGCGCCGACCGCATCTCCTGCGCCTGGGCCGCCTCCCGGCTCAGCATGTACAGCGCCGGCAGCGTCGGCGGGTCGAAGGAGCGGGGCACCACGGCGCAGCCGAGCGCGTGGAGGGTGTCGGCGGCGAGCCGCAGGAACGGCCGCAGGCGAGTCTCCAGGTCCGGGTCCGGCGGCTCGAAGCAGGTGGTCAGCTCGGCGGGTTCCAGGCGCCGTACGCTGATCGCCGGGTCCAGCACCGGCAGCCGCCGCATGATCTCGATGTCGTAGGCGTATCCGCCGTTGACCAGGCCGAGGTTCTGGGCGGCGGCGACCGCGGCCAGCTCACGGAACTCATCGGCCGTCGCGGTGTAGCGCACCACGGGGTGCCGCCGGCGGAACTCCGCGAGTGTCATGGGCCCCGCCGCGGTCTCCATCGGCCACCAGCGGTCCACCACCCGCAGCATCTCCGCGTCGTGCAGCGCCAGCGCCTTGACGCCCAGGTGGTGGACGGACAGGAACCGCTGGAGCCGGTCCGGCGCGGTGGCGGCGAGCCGGACCAGCCAGTCGCGTACCTGGGCGCCCAGCGCCTCGCGGGTGTCGGCGAGCAGGTCGTCCTCATACAGCGCCTCGCGGCCGGCGGTCGGGCGCAGCTCGGTGGTGTCGACGACGCATCGGAGGAAGAACGCCCATTCGGGCAGCAGCGTGTCCACGCTGTCGGACAGCAGCATGCGGCGCAGGTACACCCGGTGGCCCGCTCGGGCGGCCGGGTTGGCGGCCATGGGCAGCACGAACGCCAGGCCGGTCAGCCCGGCCTCGGGGACGGCCAGGTCGATCACGTCGAACGGCGCGAACCCGAAGACGCGTTCGGCGTACTCGCGCAGCGCCGCGGCGCGTGCGGCGGGGGAGGGGTGCCCGCGCTGCCAGGGCAGGGTCCCGGAGTTCACCCGCCGGCCGGCGATGGAGATCTCCACCGGCAGCGCGTCGGCGTACCGTACCGCCAGGTCGCCGGCCATCGCGCCGCTCAGCCACTGCTCGGTGCCATGCCGTGGCCGCAGCGTCACCGTGGTGCCGGGTTCTGGCCGCTCCCGGGCGGCGGGCGCCACGCGGTACCGGCCGTCGGACAGGCCGGTCCATTCCACGGTCGGGCCGCCGCGGGCGGACCGGGTCAGCACGTGTACCTCGTCGGCCACCAGGAAGCACGACAGCAGGCCGATGCCGAACTGGCCGAGGAACTCGTGCCGCGCCAGCCCCAGTTCGTCCCGTTTGGAGCTGCGGCCGATCGTGGCGAGCAGTTCGTGCACCTCGCGCTCGGTCAGGCCGATGCCGCTGTCGCGTACCCGCAGCGTCCCGTCCCCGGTCGCCTCGGGCGGGTCGATCGTCACCACGGCCGGTGCGTCCGGTTCGGCCTGGCGGCGAGCGGTGATCGCGTCGGCCGCGTTCTGCAGGAGTTCGCGCAGGTACACCTGAGGACTGGTGTAGAGGTGGCGGCTGAGCAGATCAACCACGCCCCGAAGATCAACCTGGAAGGCCCGTTCCACACCCCGCCCCTTGCCTGTGTTCGGTCAGGGAATGGTAGTGCCGGGCGATCGGCGGGCGCCGACGCAGGGCGGCCGGCTTGGTGCAGATCCGCCGCGTCGCGGGTTCGTGCGCGGGCACCGGTACGGCGGGGGCTCAGGGGCGCGGCCGTTGCCGCACCCGTGCGGCCTCGCGGGTGAGGTGGTTGTGCTCGGGCAAGCTGGTGGCGGCGCGGGCGGCCTCGGCGTACAGCTCGGCGGCGCGCGGGAGGTCACCGGCGCGTTCGTGCAGGTACGCCGTTACCGCGGCGTAGCGGGGCAGGCCGGGGTCCACCTCGGCCAGCGCCGCCAGGCCCGCCTGCGGCCCGTCGGCCTCCCCGACCGCCACGGCGCGGTTGAGCCGCACCACCGGGCTGCCGGTGATTGCCAGCAGTTCGTCGTACCACTCCACGATCTGCACCCAGTCCGTCTCACCAGTGCTCGGGGCGTCGGCGTGCAGGGCGGCGATCGCGGCCTGTGCCTGGTATTCGCCCAGCCGGTCGCGGGCCAGCGCGGCCTGCAGGATGCTCACCCCTTCGGCGATCAGGGCGGTGTCCCAGCGGGAGCGGTCCTGCTCGCCGAGCGGTATGAGACGGCCTCCCGGGCCGGTGCGGGTGGCGCGGCGCGCATGGTGCAACAGCATGAGCGCGAGCAGCCCGGCGACCTCGGGCTCGCCGGTCAGGGCGGTGAGCTGGCGGGTGAGGCGGATCGCCTCGGCCGCCAGGTCGACGTCTCCGCCGTACCCCTCGTTGAAGACGAGGTAGAGCACGCGCAGCACCGTGCCCAGATCGCCGGGCCGGTCGAACGGCAGCCCCGCGATCCGCCGCTTGGCCCGGCTGATCCGCTGCGCCATGGTCGCCTCGGGCACCAGGTAGGCCGCCGCGATCTGCCGGGTGGTCAGGCCGCCGACCGCGCGCAGTGTCAGGGCGACGGCCGAGCCCGGCGGCAGGGTGGGGTGCGCGCACAGGAAGTACAGCCGCAGCGTGTCGTCCGCGGCGGGCGTGGGACCGGCGGGAGGCTCGGCGTCCACGGCGAGCTCCCGTCCCCGGCGTGACGCCTCGGCGCGGGCGGCGTCGAGGAACCGGTGCCAGGCGACCGCGACGAGCCATGCCTTCGGATCGCGCGGCGGATCGTCCGGCCAGGTCGCCAGCGCCCGGATCAGGGCCTCCTGCACGGCGTCCTCGGCCGACGCGAAGTCGGCTCCGCGGCGGACGAGGACACCGATCACCGCGGGCACCAGCTCCCGCAGCAGCGCTTCGTTCACTGGGTCAATGTAGGCGACCCGGTGAGGAACGGCCGGAGCTCGAGCCACTCGTGGATCGGCTCGCCGCCGGGCCCGGGGGCGGCGGACAGCTCTCCGGCCAGCTGGACCGCGCGGTCCCAGGACTCCACGTCGATGACCATCCAGCCCGCGATGAGGTCTTTCGTCTCGGCGAACGGGCCGTCGGTGACCGGTGGGCGCCCCTCGCCGTCGTAGCGCACGAACGTGCCCTCGGGCGCCAGTGCCTGGGTGTCGACGAACTCGCCCGTCTCCTCCAGGCGGGCCGCGAAGTCGCGCATGTACTGCACGTGCGCGTCGATCTCCTCCGGCGTCCACTGGTCCATCGACCCGTAGTCGACGGTGCGGGCCGGGCCGCCCCGGTAGTGCTTCAGGATCAGGTACTTCACGGTGGTCCTCCTCGGTGGTGGCGGCCCGTGGGGGCCGCTGTCATCCCTGGGACGGAGCCGGTGCCGCGTTCTCGACATCCGGAGGCGTACGGTTTCTCAGAATCTTGATTCTGGTTGTCGCGACCCCTGCGGGGGGCGCGCGGGGCGGCGCGGCGGCGGCCGTGCGAGGTCACCACGATGATCCTCCGAATGGGACAATGCGGACATGCCTAGCACGTCCGGTGGGGGGAAGCTGCGCGCCGCCGTCACGACCGTCCTGCTGTTGTTGTGCTCCGTCGCCTCGGTGTCGGTCGTCACCCTCATCGTCGTGACGACGGCACCGGACGGCGTCCGCGACCTGCGCGCCTATCAGGCGGCCGGGCGCTGCCCGGCGGCTCCGTCCGCGCCCGCCGAGTGCCGCTGGACGCAGGAGTTCACCGTGTCCGGCGTCCACCTGTCCCGCGGCAGGAACGACTCCTTCCGGGTGCTGCTGACCGGGCCGGACGGGGCCCGGTGGAGGACGTCCTACTCCTCCGGCGGCCCCCTGCTGTACGGCATCGGCGAGGGCGACCGGGTCACCGGCACCATCTGGCGCGGTCTGCTGACCGAGATCGCCTCCGGGGACGTGTCCCAGAAGACACTGGACGCCCCGGCCGACATGCGCGCCCGGGTCCTCGTCCTCGCGCTGATCGTCATCCCGGCCGGTCTGCTGCTGACGGCCGCGTGCGTGTGGCGGCTGTGCCGCCTGCGCGCGGCCCCGACCCCGGGGATGGTCGCCACCGGGGGGCTGGCCGCCGGGCTGCTGATCGGCACGCTGTTCTGCCTGCTCCTGCTCGGCGACCACGCCGAGAACCCGTGGTGGCTGGCAGGCGTCTGGGCGCCCATGGCCGCCCTCTTGACCATCGTGGCCCGCGTCTACGTCAACCAGAAACGCGCAGCGGCCACCGCGTCGGACTGAGACCGGTCCCCGGGCGTCCCGGCGACGCCGCACCAGGGGCGCCCCCGGGTTCCGGCGGGCCGAAACACCGCCCCGTAATCGCGGACGAACGGCCCGCGGCGGCCACCGACGTAGGCTGGAAGGATGGCCCTGAGGATCAGTGAAGAGTGGATCAGCAGCGATCGCTGCCCGCAGGTGGCCATGGCCATCCCCGGCGAGGGCTGGGTCCTGTCGTGGCGGCGCGGGGTGTGGACCAAGGATGAGGCGGTCAGCGCGATGGTCCGCGCCGAACACGGCGATCTGCGCACCGACCCGGCCGTGACCGCCCCATGACGCCCCGCGTGGCGGTCCCCGGCCGGGCGGGGCGACTGCGGGGATGGCCGGCGCGGTGGAACACCGCGCACAGTCCGGCCAGGACGAGCGCGAACGCGGGCAGCCAGGCCAGCCGGTGCAACGGCCAGTCACCGGCCGGTGCGTCGAGCAGGCCGGGCGGGCGCCCGAACGGCAGCGCGGCGAACGTCACGAGCAGCAGCGCCGTCTGGTGCCAGCAGTAGACGGTCATCGCGCCGAGGTTGAGCACGGCGACCGGCGCCCAGCGGGCCGGGCGGCGCAACAGCCGGGCCAGCCACGGCCGTACCAGCAGGAACACCCCGATCTGCGCGGCGGCCAGGGCCAGCGTGAACAGCGAGGGCGGGTCGAGGTTGGACCGGCCGGCGCCGGGGACGCCGACCGCGCTGGCCGGGTAGCCGGCCCAGAGTAGGAGCACGGCACCGCCGGCCACGCCGAGCGGCACCAGCACGGCGCCGGCCCGGCGGCGCAGCCGGCCCTCGGCCAGCGCGATGCCCAGCACGTACGGCGCGGCCCACGCCACCGGCACGGTCACCAGGCCGAGCCGGTACGGCGGGTGGAACCCATCGGCGAGGGCGACGATCCCGGCCGGCGGCAGCGCCGCCCAGGCACCCCAGCGCAGGACCGCCGCGCGCAGCAGCGGCGCCGCGGCCGTCAGCATCAGATACACCAGCAGGAACCACAGGGGGTGCGACACCAGCGACCAGACCGCCTGACGGGTGCCGCCCGCGGCGGACAGCAGCGGCAGGGCCGGCAGCCAGACCGCCAGGAGCACCGCCACCGGCCGGGTCAGCCGGGCGACCCGCATGCCCAGCCGGCGCAGCCCGCCCGCGGCGGGCAGGCCGCGCGCCGCCGCGAACCCCCCGGCGAAGAAGAACAGGCCGAGTGTCTGCAGCGGCCAGGTGAGCGGCGACAGGCCCGGCGTGTACGCCAGCGGGCTCGCGCCGCGCAGCGCCGCCGGCCGGTACGGGTCGCTCACCAGCGCCGAGACCAGCCAGTGCCCGAGCACGACCCCGGCCATCGCCACCGCCCGGGCCGCGTCGACCGTACGGTCCCGGCCGGCCGGTGTCGCCGCCTCGATCCGCGCCGACCATCCCGTCGCCGGCCGTCGCGGACGGGGAACGCCGCTCCCGTCTCCGGCCGGGCGCCGCGGCCGGCGGATTCGGCCCGGCCCGGGTGGCATCGCGCGAGACCGACGCCACCGCGGCGCCCGCTCGGCCGCCTTCACGGCCGCCGCCCGCCGGCCGCGATGCGCGCCAGCGCGGCGAGTGAGTCGGTACCGGGCGTCAGGTAGTCGTCGTGCCCGGTCACGTCCGCGGTCGGGAACACCCGGGCCCCGAAGGACGGGCCGGTGGGCCGGGCCCCGTGGCCCAGCCCGAGGATCCGCACGCCCGGCGCCCAGCGGATCCAGTCCCGGCGCGAGCGCCCGGCCCAGATCCGCGCGCGGGTGTGAAGCCGCGCCGCGTCGGCCACGCCCATCCCCGGGCTGCCGAACACCGCGATGTCGGTCACCTGCCGGGGCAGGCGGGGCGCGGCCAGCCCGATCACCACCGACCCGTAGCTGTGCCCCAGCAGCGCGATCGTCGCGTCCGGGCGGTCGGCGACGAGCCCGGCGACGAGACGGTCCAGGGCGGCGGCGCCCGCCCGGGCGAGGTCCTCGCGCGCCTCGGCGGCCTGGACGCCCCGCGGGGTGTCGTAGCCGAGCCAGGCGATGACCGCGAGCCGGCGGCCGGCGCCGGCCGCCCGGTACAGGCCGGCCGCCTGCGCCGCGAGCGAGTGGAGCGGGTTCCCGCCCACGCCACGCCAGAAGTTCGCGCCGCGGACGCCGGAGCCGGGCACCAGCACCGCGATCCGGTCCGCGGACCTCAGGTCGCCGAACACCTGCGCGACCCGCCCGTCACCGCGCGGGTCGAACAGCAGGAACCGGCCCTGGCGTCCCTCGTAGGGCGCACCGGCCGCGCGCATCGCCTGCCGGTTCGCGGCGTACCGCAGCGGTGCGGGCGCGCCGTCCAGGTTCCCCAGTACGCCGGGGTACCGGGCGGCCAGCGCACGCTGCTCGGCGGGACCGGCGGCGGACAGGAACCGGTGCACGGCGGCGGGCGCGGTGGACACCGGGTCCGGCAGGTGCCGGGGGTCGGCCCGCCAGGCCGCCACGCCGACCGGCGTCGCCGCGCGCACCTGGGCGGGCACGGCCAGCAGCGCGCACGCCGCCGGCGCCACCGCGACCACGACGGCGGCGAGCGCCGTACGGGCGCTCACCGCTCACCGCCGCGCCCGGCGGCCGGGCGGGGACGCTCGGTGGGATGCGAGGCGTCCGCCGGTGCGGGTTCGGTGCGGGTCTGGGCGGCGTCCGGCCGTGCGGGGGCGGTCCCGGGCCGGCCGGATCGGTGGTGCGGTGTGGGCGGTTCGTTGCGGATCACGGGGCCCACGGTGCCGGTGCGGCGGTGCCCGCGGCATCGGCCCGGTGGCCGCATCGGCGGCGCCGCGGGTAGCCCGTGGGCGTACGCCCGCGGGCCGATGCCTGGGCCGGGACCGGCTGGTTACGATCGCCGCATGTCCAGCGCTCCTCGCCCTCCGCTGCTGCGGCGGCTCTCGCCGCGGGCGCGGACCGTCCTGGCGTGGTCCGGGGCCGGTCTGTTCCCCCTCGCCCTGCTCGCCATGGTGGCGGTCGGCCCGCGCGATCCCGGCATTCCCCTGCCCGCGGCGGCGTACCTGCTGCCCGTGCTCGTGATGGTCCTGCCGGCCGGGCTGCTGTGGCGCCGCCCGCTGACGGGCCTGACGCTGATGATCCTGCCGCCGTTGGCCGTGGCCGTGGCCTTCCATCCGGGGGAGGGCCCGTACCTGTGGGACATCCGGGACCTCCAGCTGGTGATGCTCGACCTCGCGGTGGGGGTCATCGCGGCCTACCATCCCCGCCGCACCGCCGGGCCCGCGCTCGGTCTGGCCCTGCTCCTGCAACTGGTGTGCGCGGTCTACTACACCCCGTGGCGGCCGCCCGGGGCCGGGCGGCCGACGCAGCTCAACACCGCCGCCGTGCTGGTCCTGGGGCTCCTGCTCGCCTGGCAGGTCGGCCGTTCGATCCGGCAGCGCCGGGACCACACCGAGGCCCGGCGCGCGCAGGCCGCGGTCCAGGCGGTCCAGGCCGAACGGCTGCGCATCGCCCGTGAGCTGCACGACATGGTCGCGCACAGCATCGGGGTGATCGCCATCCAGGCCGGCGTGGGCGGGCGGGTCATCGAGACCCAGCCGGTCGAGGCCCGCAACGCGCTGAACGCCATCGAGGACACGAGCCGGGAGACGCTGGCCGGGCTGCGGCGGATGCTCGGCGCGCTGCGTGGCGCCGAGCCGCAGGCCGCGCCGCTGGGCCCGTCACCGTCCCTGGCGGACCTGGACGGCCTGGTCGCGCGGTCGCTCGACGCGGGCGTCCGGGTCCGGGTGCGGCGGCTGGGCCGGGAGCGTCCGCTGCCCGCCGACATCGAGTTGTCGGCGTTCCGCATCGTGCAGGAGGCGGTCACGAACGTGATCCGCCACGCGGGCACGGACGAGTGCCGCGTGTGCCTGGACTACCGCGACGACGAGCTGGCCATCGAGGTCACCGACGACGGGCCGGGCGCGGCGGTGCCGGGCGCGGGATTCGGCATCGCGGGGATGCGTGAGCGGGCCGGTCTGCTGCGGGGCGGCTTCAGCGCGGGGCCACTGCCTGAAGGCGGGTTCCGGGTGGCGGCGGAGCTGCCGGTGCCGGCGGTGGCCGGGTGAGCGTCCGGGTGCTGCTCGCCGACGACCAGCCGCTCGTTCGCGCCGGCCTGCGCGTCCTCGTCGCCGACCATCCCGACCTGGTCATCGTGGGCGAGGCGGGCACGGGCGCCGAGGCGGTGGACGTCGCGGACACGGCCGCTCCGGACGTGGTGGTGATGGACATCCGCATGCCCGGCATGGACGGTATCGAAGCCACCCGCCGCATCACCGCGGGCGCGGATCCGCCGCGCGTGCTCATCCTGACGACGTTCGACGACGATGAGTACGTCTACGGTGCGCTGCGCGCCGGCGCGAGCGGGTTCTTGGTCAAGGACATGGCGCTGGAGGACATCCTCGCGGCGATCCGGGTGGTCGCCGCCGGCGACGCGCTGATCGCGCCGGGCGTCACGCGGCGGCTGATCGAGGAGTTCGCCGGCCGTCCCGAGCCCGCGCCGCCACGGCGCCGGCTGACGGGCGTCACCGACCGCGAGCGGCAGGTGCTCACCCTGGTCGGGCGCGGCATGTCCAACGCCGAGATCGCCGCCGAGCTGGTGGTGAGCGTGGCCACCGCCAAGGCACACGTGGGTCGCCTGTTCACCAAGCTGCACGCCCGCGACCGCGTATACCTGGTGATCATCGCCTACGAGGCGGGCCTGGTGGCGCCGCCGCGCTGACATGCGGCGCGCGGCCGCCGTGCCGCATCCGAGCGGGGCGGCCGCCGGCTTGCGAGAGAGCCGATGCCGCGGCGCGCACGCTGGATGAAGACGAGCTGGAGCGACACTCCTGACAAGGCACTATGCGACCCGCAGCAGTTCTGCGGTCAGCGGGTTGAGCTCGGCCGGCTCGTCCTCGCCGACGAGGCCCAGGACTCCCGAAGCTCCGGTATCACCGGGTGCAGATCCGCAAGGCGTACGGGACGCGGCCGCCGACCGAGGCCGATGAGGAACGCTGGGCGCAGTGGCTGGCCGATGAGGTGTGCCCGGTAGAGACCGACCGGGGCCGGCTGACCGAAGCGGTGCCGCAGCGGTGCCGCAGCGGTGCCGCAGCGAGCACGTCGAGTCGCCGACCGACGGGCAGCTGGAGCGGGTGGTCGCCTCAGCGGCGCACCGGTTCGAGGAGGCCTTCGCCGCCGGCGTGGCCGCCCGGCTCGGCCCGGTGGCGTGCGGCCGCCTTGAGGACCTGCTGGGCAAACCCGGGCTGCTGGCGGAGCTGAAGTCCGACTGCGGGAGGCGCTACGCCGCCGGGAGATCTACGTCGAGGGCGCAGGCCGGTGGCGGGACCCGGATGAAGATCTTCCGGGAGACTTCGAGGACAACCGCGACGTCCACTACGCGGCGCTGGCCAAGCCGGTCGACGCCGCGGCGTTCATCGCCGACCTGAAGAACCGGATGAGCTCGGGGCTGGACCGGCTGAACGACGCCTTGGCGAAGGACACGGCCGGTGGAGTGCGGGTCATCACCCGCAAGGGGCAGCCGTGGTGAGCGTGCCGAAGCTGGAGAAGCCGCCCGAGCCGAAGAACCTGGCCGCGCTCAAGGCCGAGGTCCCAACGACGGTGGGGCACCATCGACCTGCTCGACATCCTCAAGGACACCGCATTCTTGACCGGCTCCATCGACGAGTTCACCTCGGTCGCCACCCGTGAGGCCCTGGACAAGGCAACGTTGCGTCGGCGGCTGCTGCTGTGCCTTTTCGCCCTCGGTACGAACATGGGCATCCGGCAGATGGCCGCCACCGGCGAGCACGGCGAGCACGGCGAGCACGAGGGCGCGCTGCGCCGGGTGCGGGCCAGCCGCATCACCCGGGAGAACCTGCGGGCCGCGATCGCCCGGGTCGTCAACGAGCCCCTGGCCGTCCGCCAGGTCGAATGGTGGGGCCAGGCGACCACCACGGCGTCGGACTCCAAAAGGTTCGGCTCGTGGGAGTCGAACCTGATGACGGAGTTCCGCGCCCGCTACGGCAACTACGGCGTCATGATCTACTGGCCCGTCGACAAGGGCCGGGCCTGCATCTACTCCCAGCTCAAGTCGTGTTCCTCCACCGAGGTCGCGGCGATGATCGAGGGTCTGCACCGACACCCACGGCGCGTCCGTGGTCGGGTTCGCCTTCACCGAGCTGCTGGGCTTCAAGCTGCTGCCCAGGCTGAAGAACATCGGCTCGATCCGGCTTTACTCACCCGAGGCGGGACCGGCCGCCTGGTCGAAGCTGGAGCGCATCATCAAGAAACCGCCGATCAACTGGGAGCTGATCGCCAACCACCATGACCAGATGATCAAGTACGCCACCGCGCTGCGGCTGGGCACCGCCGAGGCCGAGCAGGTCCTGCGCCGCTTCACCAAGGACGGCCCCGAACAGCCTGTCTACCTGGCCGTGGAAGAACTCGGCCGCGTGGTGCGCACGATCTTCGCCTGCGACCACCTCGCCGGCGAAGCCCTCCGCCGGGAGATCAACAGCGGCCTGCAGGTCGTGGAGAACTGGAACGGCGCCAGCGACAAGATCTTCTACGGCGTACTATCTCACCGTCAATCCACCGTCGACCTGCAGCACTGTGCCGGTCACCCAGCGGGCGTCGTCCGAGGCGAGATAAACGGCGGCTTCGGCCACGTCCCCGGGTTCGCCGATCCGCTGTGCCGGATACGCGTTGTGGACGTAGTGCTCGTAATCCGCGCGCTGGTCCGCGGTCATCTGTCCCAGGTACATGCGTTCGAACGTCGGAGTGTGGATTGAGCCGGGTGCGATGGCGTTGACCCGGACACGCGGGCCGAGCTCGTTGGCCAGCGCCTTGGTGAGCGAGTTGAGCGCGCCGCGGGTGGCCGAATAGACCGAGGACGGGCGGCCCGCGACCATCTTGTCCGCCCAGTAGCTGGAGATGTTCACGATCGCGGTCAGCCGCTCGCACAGCAGCTGGGTCAGCAGGACCGGCACGCGCAGGTTGAGGTGCACCATCGCATCGAATTGGGGCTTGGTGAGTTCGGCCAGCGGCGGCATGTGTGAGAGACCGACGTTGTTCACGAGCACGTCGACATCCAAGGATTCGACGGCGGCGACGAGTGCATCCTCGTCGTTGAGGTCGACGGCAACGGTGCGCGTGTTCGTCAAAGTCAGGGCGTCGAGCTTCCGTTTGTCGCGGGCGAGGAGCACGAGGTTTGCCCCTTCCCGAGCGAACGCCGTGGCGATGGCAAGGCCGATTCCCTCGCTGCCGCCTGTGATCAACGCGGTCTTTCCGGTCAGGCGATCCATCGGGTCTCCAAGTCTGCTAGCTGGCGGGTACGAGCGGCGCGGATCCCGGCCGCGGCGTCACTGCCGATGACGAGCCGCAATGGTGGTTCCGGCAGGTCGGTCAGCGCGATGATCGCGGCCGCCGCTTCCTCTGGCTCGGTCGCCCGGCGAGCGTCGCGCCCGATGCGGTCCAGCCGGACGGCGAGGTCGTCGTAATCGGCGATCGTCCCGGGGCGCTCGCGTTCGGCCCAGCTCCGGCGAAAGCCTGTGCTAATGGAGCCCGGTTCGACGATGCTGACACGGACGCCGAACGGGGCCAGTTCCTCGGCGAGTGACACCGACAACCCCTCGAGCGCGTGTTTGCTCGCCGTGTACGCGCTCATGCCGGGGGTACCGATCTGGCCGGCGAGCGAGCTGATCTGCACGATGTGGCCCGAGCGCGCGGCCCGCAGATACGGCAGCGTCGCACGCAGGATGTCGGCTGCAGCGAAGAAGTTGACCTCGAACTGTTCGCGTATCTCCGAGTCGGACAGTTCCTCGAAGGCGCCGGGTGCCGCATAGCCGGCGTTGTTCACCACGACGTCGATCCGGCCGAAGGTGGCGACGGCCTCGGCGACGGCCCGCCGAACCTGCGCAGGATCGGTGATGTCTACGGATTTCCGGCTGATGGTGACCACTTCGTCCCCGGCTGCCGAGGCCGCTCGCGCCAGCGCCGTACCGAGGCCGCCGGACGCGCCAGTGATCAGCCAGACTCGTCTTCCCATGCGCTCGATGCTAGACGGAGAGCCCCTCTCCGTCTAGCATCGAGCGCATGGGAAAGCTGCGAGCGGACGCCCGGCGAAGCGAGGCGGCACTGGTCGCGGCGGCGCGGAAGGCCGTCGCGGAAGTCGGGCTCGAGGTGTCGACCAACGAGATCGTCAAGCGGGCCGGTGTTGGACCAGGCACGTTCTACCGGCGCTTCCCGTCGCGGCAGGCGTTGCTCGAGACGATCTTGCTGGAAGTCATCGGCGAACTCGAGGACAAGGCACGGGCCGCGCTCGAGGATCCCGATCCGGGCCGGGGTTTCGCCGAGTTGCTGCGGGCGTTCACATTGTCCCAGGTGGAGAACAAGGGGCTGTCGGACGTACTAGCCGCGCAGGGCGGAAGCCCCGAGGCCGACAAGGCGCGCGAACGGTTGCGCGATCTCATCCGCCGGGCGACCGAACGGGCGCAGCGGGTCGGCGCCGTGCGCCCGGACCTGTCGTGGACGGACGTACCATTCCTCGCCGCCGCCGCGGCGGGGATGACGCAGAACTGTCTGGACCTCCACACTGGCGCCGCGCAGCGGGACAGGGTGCTCGCCGTCCTTCTTGCCGGGACCGCGAATACTGGCGGCCCTGAGCTCCCCGGGAAACCCGCCACCCTTGCAGAGTGACGGAAAGACCGCGGAATAGCCCACAACCAAGTTTCCAATAAGAAACCGAGAAGCGGTTGAGCTTGGGGAGTGGCATGACCTCAACGGCTGCAGGCCGTCCTCGCCGGATGGGACAAGCAACCCCCGACGGGGCGCTCGCCGGTGCCGCACGCCCGGCCGAGTGTTGAGAATCGTTCGATTTACAACACCTCGCCCCACCGAACTCCGGACCGTCCTTCCGCGCCTCGCGACGTCGAGATCATGGAGGAGGCACTGGATCCGCCGGACTGGACGGGCCGGGAGGCTCGCCGGTTCTGCCAGGGCTGCATCGGCCGGTGGATGGCCACCATGGCGATGGCCCGGCCCGGTGACCTGTCACCCGGTGCGCCGCCGGCCGCGACCGTCACCCTGCTACGCCCGGGCGGGAGATCGTGGTGACCAGCGCTGCGCTTCCCGAGGGCCCGCTGCTGGAGGGCTCGCTCGGCGAGAACCCCCTTGCCGCCGAACCGGCCGCATCGATGGGCGCGCTGATCGGATACGCCCGGGTCTCCACCGGCGGGCAGCGCCTGGACCCTCAGACGCACGCCCTGACCGAAGCGGGCTGTATCCGGATCTTCGCGGATAAGAAGTCCGGCAAGAACGTCGAACGCGAACAGCTGTGGAAAGCGTTGGACTATCTGCGCGCCGGCGACACCCTCGTCGTGCCGTCGCTGGACCGGCTCGGTCGCGCGCTGCAGGACCTGATCGCGATCGTCGCCGGGCTGCGCAAGCGCGGCATCGGGTTCCGGTCCCTGCACGAGGCCCTGGACACCACCACTCCCGGCGGCCGGTTGGTCTTCCACGTCTTCGCCGCCCTGGCGGAGTTCATCCGCGAGCTCATCGTCGAGGACACCCACGAGGGCCTGGCCGCCGCCCGCGCCCCCAACTCGAGCCTGGCGCCCCGACCGCTCGCGTCGAGTTGCCCACCGGCTGACCGCGACGATCCCTACCTTGCCCCTCGCCGGAGCTTCGGGAGCCCTGGGCCGACGAGAACCGTCCCGCCGATGGTGAGTGACCATGTGGTCGCCGATTCCGCAGCTTGGTTCGAAGGCGAAGGACATTCCGGGCTCAAGGATCATGTCGGCCGACGTTGCAGCGCGACATCGCCTCCCGGCTCGTCATCACCACCGGGAAGAAGAAAGACGACCACGATCGGTTGGCGCCTCGACGACGCAAACGCCGGCTGATCCGCGAACTCGAACGCCTGTCCCGCAAGAAGGTCACCCTCCACGAGGCGGCTTGACCCAACAGCCCCACAACCCGGCTCCGCTATCGCTCCGCCGGGGGCTGCCGCCTGCCCGGCCACCCCCCGGCGGTTCCAAGCAGGCGTGCGACGGGAGTGAGGCTGTCGGGGTCGGCGCGGTGTGCGCTGCGGTTCCCAGCCGCATCGGGTGCAGGGCGGGAGGTTGGCGCGGCAAGCCATCCGTCACCTTGGTGGCCGTAGAGCATTTCCAACATGAGTGGCGCTGGAAGTGTCGCGGTGAGCAGGTACCGCCCGTCCGGCCGTCGAGCCGCCGCGCCCCTCAGATCCGTCCACGGTGGTGGACCGAGGTCCACAGTCGGCAAGGTCAGCCACCTGTCGAGTACCCCGATCTCGGCGCGAGCCGGTTGCCGGCCGGCGAACCTGGGCTGCGCCGCATTGTCGAGCGCCCCCAGGACTTCCCACACGCCGGGAGCGGCATGGTCGGCGAGGATGCCGGTCAGTAGGACGTGCAGCAGTTCGCCGGCGTTGGATCGTTCGACGGGGCGCAGTCGTAGTCCGATGAAGGCGCCGGTGGCGAAGCCGATCTCTGCGGCTATGTCGTCGCCGGCTGCCGCTAGCCACCTCCGCACCTCGTGGTCGTGGCGCTGGGTGCGGTGCAACGGTTGGGTCAGCGCAGTCTCCCATGACCGGTCCGCTGCGAGCTTGAGACAGACCGCGGGCCCGAATACCGCCTCGAGTGGGCCCGAGGCAGTGTGTTCGCCGGCGCCGGTTCGGGGCGGTCGGCGTGTGCTCATGTGCCCGGTGGTTCGTCCAGGGTGCCGGTGCCCGTCAGGCAGACGTGTCCGCTCAGGGTGACGTGGGTGATCTGCTCCGGGCCACCGATCACCTGGACGTTCATCACGCTGGGGCGATCTAGGAAGCGGCCTTGATGGAGCTGTACGGTCAGCGCCGGGTCGGCGCGGCGGTGCCGGACGAGATAGGCCGCAGCCGGTCCCGACGCGCTGCCCGTGGCGATGTCTTCCACGCTGCCGTCGTTTACCCAGTTACGACCTTCCCGGGCGTCTGGGTCCAGGACGTAGGCGAGCTGCGCTCCGGCCTCGGCGAGTAGGGCGCCGAAGTCGCCGGTACCGATCCGGGCGCGAGACAGCGCCTGGCCACGCACCGGAACCATCAGGTACGCCAGACCGGTGCTGGCCCACTGCATCGGCAGATCCTCGTGCAGATCCTCCGGCCGCAGGCTCAGCGCCCTGGCGACCTGTTCCCGATAGGCCGGCGGCATCGGCTTGCCGAACTCCGGTCGCCCCTGGTCCATCGATACATCGAAGCCACCCGCGCCGTCCGGCACACTGGTGACCGTCACCTCCCGTTGCCCCAGCCGCAGGGTCCACCGCGCCGACGCATCGGCCCGACTGACGCCGTTCGGGGGGACATCCGCTGCCAGCTGTCGCTCGTGCAGAACCGCGGCGGTGCCCAGGACGGGATGGCCGGCGAAGGGCAACTCACGGTCGACCACGAAGATCCGGGTGTCGAACACCGCCGGGGCTGGAGTCGACCACACGTAGGCGGACTCGAACTGGCGTATCTCTACGGTCACGGCCTGCAGGTCCGCTGAGGACATCCGTGGAGGGTCGAGGAAGACCGCGACTCCATTACCCTCATACCGGCGACGAGCGAAAACGTCAGCAAGGCGGTAGCTGAACGAGCCTCCCGTCATGACCGGACCTCCAGCCCAGCCGCCGTAACCTGCGAGCTTCGCGGGTGCGGGCGGTCGATGCGGTCAAGAACCGTCAAGGCCGCGGCGAGGTCCTGCACGCCGATCCCGACCAGCTTGGCGACGGTGATCTCCTGCTCGCCGCGTGCCACCGGTCGACTGACCAGGGCACCCAACTCGCCTGTCACGTCGCTCGCGCTCAACCGACCGCCCGAGATCGCTCCTGCGAGGTCGCCGACCTGCATGTTGTGCTCAAGGGAGTCAACGTACAGACGCCCGGCGCGCGTCAGCACGTCGTCGTCGAGCTCGCGCTTGCCCGCAACGTCAGCGCCAACCGCCGTCACGTGCTGACCTGGGCGCAGCCACTCACCCAGCAGCAGAGGACGGTCACTGGCCGTCGCCGTGACCACGCTCTGCGCCTGCTCGACCGCAGCTCGCAGGTCCTGAGCGACTTGCATCCGAACCTCGGGCAGAACGGACCGTAGGTCAGCCACCACTCGTTCAGCGGCGCCAGGGTCACGGCCCCACACGAGCAAACGCTCGAAGGGCCGCTCCATCCAGAACGCCTGCGCCTGCAGCCGCGCCTGCAGGCCGGTACCTACCACCAGCAAGGTGTCCGTCGCCGGTGCAAGCAGCCGCGCGGCGACCGCCCCGGCCGCGGCCGTCCGCATCCCGGTCAGTAGCCCCCCGCTATCGACGAGGAGTACCTCGGGCCGGCCGCTATCGACATGGAACAGGGTGACGGTCGAGTGCGCCGCCGGCAGGCCCTGCTCAGCGTTGCCCGGCACGCTCGCCGAAACCTTCACCGACCAGTACGGTGCCCTGTCCAACACTGCGGCCTTGACATGTACCTCACCGCCGACCAGGTCGAACAGCATCATGGGCACAGCCCGGACTTTGCCTTCACTGTAGGCGCGCAGTGAGGCCGCCACCGGCTCGACGAACTCGGCCGGCCCCATGTCGGGAACCTCCTGGGGAAGGACCACTACCCGCATGCTGTCCACCTACCGCTCCTGCCGGTTGCCCTGGCCCGACCCGCCTACCGGGCGCGAGTCCAGCAACAACTCTTGCTGAAGCCTCAGGCCACTGGACAGTCCACTTCGCAGTTGCTGGACTGAACGCGTGCGCATCCCTCCTGCTGAGCTCGTGCGGCTACTCGGCCCTTGGCGCAACGCCGGGTCGGCGGTGCCCACCGCCCTCGCGAACTCTCTGTCCGGTCTCATCCTCGACGGCCGGCTGCCGGTCGGCACGCGGCTGCCCGCCGAACGCATCATGGCCGACGTACTGCACATCAGCCGCGCCTCGGTGGTTGCCGCGCTCAACCAGTTGCGCTCCCGTGACCTGCTGAGCACCAGGCACGGCGCCGGCAGTCTCGTCAGGCTACCGCCGCATACCGCCCTGGCCTCGGTCACCGCGTGGACCGCCGCCGGCGGCACGCCGGGCGCCGCACATGTGCACGATGAGATCGACTGGTCAGCGGCTACCCCTCCGGCGGCGTCGCCGGCGATCTTGCGGGCCTATGAGCAGGCCCTGACGCGCCTGCCGTTCGCCGGTACCGGCTACAGCGCCGCCGGCCTGCCCGAACTGCGGACCGCCATCGCCGACCGGTACACCAGCTCGGGGCTGGACACCAGCCCCGACCAGATCTGCGTGACCGCAGGTGCCCAACAAGCATTGAGCCTGCTCCTCGAGCAAGCCGTCCAAGGTCGCGGCCGGGTACTCCTCGAGACCCCGACCTACCCAGGGTTCCTGGATCTACTGCGAGCACGGCCGGCCCAGCTGACCTGCGTGCCGGTCGAGGACACCTGGTCCATGTCCGCGCTCACCGACGGGCTCCGCGACCCCACCGTCCAGCTCGCCTATCTCATGCCACGGCTACACAACCCGACCAGCCAGACCATGAGCGACGAGCAGCAGGAGTCCGTGTGTGAGGCCGCTGCCCGCTCCGGTGCCCTCATCATCCTCGACGACACCCTCGCCGACCTGACCGAGCAAGGCGGCTCGGGGCCACTGGCAACACACCGCGCGGCACGCCTCGTGCGAGTGGGTTCGCTTAGTAAGACGGCCTGGGGAGGCCTGCGGGTGGGTTGGGTCCGCAGCGACCGCGCAACCGCCCAACTCCTCGCCCGCGCCCGCACCCGCGTCGACCTCGGTACCCCAGTGCTCGAGCAGCTCGCCGCCACCGCCGTCCTGGCCCAGTACGACGACGTTCTCCATTCCCGCCGCCAACAGTTGCACGCGGCGGCCGCACGGCTCACCTCCGCATTGGCCGAACGAATTCCCACCCTGACCGTCCCGTCGGCACCGGCCGGGCCGAGTCTGTGGTGCCGCCTCCCAACCGGAATCAGCAGCACCGCGATCACCGCCGCTGCCCACCACCGCGGGCTGCGCCTCACCGATGTGGCCCGGTTCAGCCCGCACAACCTGCTTTCCTCAGCTCTACGCCTACCGCTCGACATCCCCGAGCACGCGCTGGCCACCGCCGTAGACCGCCTTGCACTGGCCCTGGACGACTGCGCCCACCGCTCCGGAGGACGGCGGCAATCGCCTCGAGGCGGGGCCCGTCGATGACCCTTTTCCGCAGGGGTCGCATGACCCGTCCGGGATCGTGTTCACCGTGCTGTGACGCCAGCGCCATCATCGAGCGCGCAGCGACGGGAGACCGCGTGAACGATGGCAAGCACGCCGACGACCTGCCGCCGGCGTTCCCCTCTACGGCGGGGGAAGCCGGGGCGGAGCGATTAGTCGACCTCCACCAAAGTGGATGTATGTCGCTATAGTGGAAGAGTGGGTGAAGGTGAAGCTCTGTCCAGTGGCCTGTCCATGGCCGAGTTGGGGGCGCGGATCCGGGCCGAGCGGCGGGCTCGGGGCATGGCCCTGGAACGGCTCGCTGAGCTGAGCAGGGTCAGCCGGAGCATGGTGTCGGAGGTGGAGCGCGGCACCAAGACACCGACCGTGCTGGTTTTGGACCGGCTGGCGACCGCGCTGGGCACCTCGATCGCCCGGCTCCTGGACGAGCCGGTCCGCCCCGATGTGGTGATTCTGCCCGGAGAGGGGCAACGGGTCGTTCGCGATCCGTCCGGCTGGGAGCGCCGCATCCTTTCCCCCGTCCTGCCGGGCGTCGAGTTCGAGTTCATGCGGACCATGCTGGGGCCGGGTGTGGACGCGGGCGAGTTCTCGCCCCATGCCCCAGGATCGCACGAGTACACCGTGGTGGAGACCGGGCGCCTGCGCCTGACGGTGGACGGCGTGCCGTACCGGTTGGAAGCCGGGGACGCCGCCTATTTCCCCGGCAACCGCCGGCACGCCTTCGCCAACGACTCTGCCGACCCGTGCGTGTACTACCTGGTCATGACGCTGGACCGACCGGGTGACGGACGCCGCCATATCGGTCATGGAGGCCGTGATGGATGACCTGCGCCGGGCGGCCCGGCTTGCTGCGGACACGACGATGGACCACCTGGCCGCCGTGCCCAGCCGGCCGGTGTGGCAGCCGGTCGCCGAAACGGACCGCCGCTGGCTGACCGGGCAGCCACTGCCCGCCGCCGGCCGTCCCATGGCCGACCTGCTGGACGACGTGCGCGACCGCGTGCTGCCCTACCCCATGGGAAACGGGCATCCCCGGTTCTTCGGCTGGGTCAACTCCCCGCCCTCACCGGCCGGAGTACTGGTCGCCCCGCTGGCCGCGGCGATGAACCCGAGCTGCGCCGGAGGAGAGCACGCCGGTGCCCTTCTGGAGCGCACCGCTGTGCGGTGGCTGGCGGAACTCGTGGGCTTCCCACACCCTCCAGGGGCCGGACTGCTCACCAGCGGGGCGTCCATGGCCACGATCATCGCGCTGGCCACGGCCCGGCAGCGGGCGGTCGGTGACGTACGCGAGGCCGGCCTGTACGGGCACCGTCCGCTGGCGATCTATGTGTCGGCCGAGGTACACAGTTGCGTGCACAAGGCGGCCGAGCTCCTCGGTCTCGGCGGCCGGTACATCCGCACGGTCCCGGTGGACCGAGCGTTCCGCATGGACATCGATGCACTACGCCATCTCATCCGGGCGGACCAGGAGGCGGGCGCGCGGCCCCTGGCCGTCGGGGCAAGCGCGGGCACGGTGAACACCGGGGCGATCGACCCCCTGGGCGACATCGCCGAGGTCGCGCGTGAGCACGGGCTGTGGTTCCACGTCGACGGCGCCTACGGTGCGCTCGGCGTCCTCGCCGACTCCCCAGACTCCCGCCGGGCCTATGCCGGGATGGAGCTGGCCGATTCCCTCGCCCTCGACCCGCACAAATGGCTCGGTGTCCCGGTCGACGCCGGCTGCGTCTTGTTCCGCGATCCGGCCGGTCCACGGGACGCCTTCAGCCTCGTGCCGCCCTACCTGCGCGAGGACGGCGCGGACGAGCTGGGCTGGTTCTCCGAGTACGGCCCCGAGCAGACCCGCCCCTTCCGAGCCCTGCGGGTATGGGCCACGATCGCCCACCTGGGACGGGACGGGATCGTACGCCGGGTGCGGCACACCACTGGGCTGGCCCGCTCGCTGGCCACCATGCTCGACGCCTCTGACGACTTCGAGCTCATCACTCCGGCCATGACCTCGATCGTCGCCTTCCGGTATCGGCCCGCGGGCCTGGACGAAGGAACAGCGGAGGCGCTGAACCAGGCGATCCCGGCCGCCGTGCAGCGGCGCGGACGCGCTTTCATCAGCGGTACCCGTCTATCCGGCACGGCCGCCCTGCGCGCCTGCATTCTCCATCCCGACACCGCCGAAGCCGACCTCGCCCTCCTCCTTGAGGAGATCCGGGCCGCGGTAGGGGATATCACCATGCCGCACCGCCCAAAGGAGAACGACAGCCGATGGACCACCTGACCCTCCGCGCGATTGCGGCCAGGGCGTGACGGCCCTCCTGGAGGTTGCGGATGGCGTTGATGTCGCGGCGGTAGGGCTCCTCGGTGGCCAGGGTGCAGACGTGCGGGGTCCTGGCGATGCGGCCGTAGGAGGCGATCGCCTCGCCGAGGGCGGTGGGGATGACCCCTGACTCGGTGGGGATGCGGGGGTTCGGATCCGGCTCCGAAGAACGGGGTTACGCGCGCCGACGATGACGATCCGAGCGACTCCCTGCCGTGGAACCAGGTCGCGCTGACGGCGGCTACCCGCCCAGTGCGTTGTTGGCGATGAGCGCGATGGCGGTGTCGATGATCGTCTGTTCGGTGGGGCGGGGACGCCAGCCGAGTTCGGTGCGTGCTTTGCCGCTGTCGACGAGCCTCGTGCGGCCCAGTTCGGGGCGAATCATCGCTATCCGCGGGTTCCGTCGCGCGAGCAGCTTGACGATGAAGTCGGGCATGGCGCGCGTGGGCACCTTGGCGGCGTCGTCCGGGAGCTTCTCGCGCAGGATGCGGGCGATGTCCCGGTACCACAGGAAGGTGCCCGAGCCGAGGAAGCGCCGGCCTGCGGCGGCCGGGCTCGTCATGGCGAGGATGTGGAGTTCGGCGATGTCGCGGAGGTCGACGACGTTCCATCCGATGTTCGGCACGGCGGGGATCTCGCGGGTGAGCAGGCGGCGGATGACCACGGCCGTTCCCGGCCTGTTCGGTGTGCCCAGCAGGGGGCCCAACATGAACGTCGGGAGGACGGCGGTCAGTTCGAGCCCGGTCGCGTCGGCCAGATCCCATGCGTCGCGCTCGGCGAGGATCTTGGAGTCGGGGTAGGCCCGAGGCGGGGTGCCGGACGGCTCGTTCCAGATCGTCTCGGTCACCGGCGTGTCCGGGTCGGCGCTGCCGGCCGCATTGCCGGAGGACGTGAACACGGCACGCCGCACCCCGGCGCGCGCGGCGGCGCCCAGGACGCGGCGGGTGCCCTCACGTGCGGTGGTGATGAGGTCCGCGCCCGAGTCGAAGGGCATCGGCGAGGCGGTGTGCAGCACGTAGTCGGCGCCCGCGACCGCCTCGTCCCAGCCGTCGTCGCGAAGAAGGTCAACGGCCGCGAACTCGATTTTCCCGGCGGCTCGTTCGCCCGCCTGCTCGCTGACGGCGGCCCGCACCTGCCCCGTCTTGTCGAGGCTGCGCACTGTGGTGCGCACCTGGTAGCCACGCTGGAGCAGGCCCGCGATCACCCAGCCGGCCAGGTTGCCGGTTCCGCCCGTGACAAGCACCGTCTGGCCGGCGTGGCCGGAGTCCATTTATCCCCCAAAATCATTGAGTTTCTCATTGATATTTGGGAGCGTATCATGGCCTCATGACCATGGGCAGTGGCGCGGAGGCACCGGCGACCGACCGTGCGGACGTCGAGCGGAAGTCCGAGATCGTCCGTGTTCTCGTGGAGGTGGCGAACATTGCGGACGCGGTCGTGGCCCAGGTGCTCGGCGAGTTCGGGGTCCCGGCCTCCGTCGCCGGCACGCTGTGGGCGCTGGCCCCGGGAACCGAGCCGCCGACGATGCGGGATGTGGCGGCTCGCCTGCGCTGCGACCCTTCCACGGTCAGTCTCGCCGCCGACAAACTCCAGAGCATGGGACTCGTCGCCCGTCAGCCTCATCCCGCCGACGGCCGCAAGCGCACCCTGGCCCTCACCGAACACGGGCACGAACTGTGGGAGGCGCTGAGAACGCGGCTGCACGCCTCCGGCCTCTTCACCGGTCTCGACGCGCAGGAACAGAACACCCTGCTCGCGCTGCTGACGAAAATGCAAAACCCGCAACGCCCCAGGCTGTGAGGTGCACCGGTCGACGGAGTCCTTCCCGATTGATGACCGTGATGAGGGCGGCGTCACCGGCCGCTCCGACGGGCCGGGGAGTTCGCCGCACTGGTCGTACGGCCCGTTGAGCAGGGTGTCGTCAGGTCCCGCCACGGCACTTTTCGAACCATCGCGGCCGCCGGTCAGGGTGCGGGCCGCAGGACGGCTCGCAGGGCGGTGGCGAGCCCGGCGGTGTCCAGGGGCTGCTGGTCGCCGAGCGCGCGCGGCAGGGCCCCGTCGATGAGGAAGACCGCGGCTGCGGCCGCGGCCGGATCGGCGTACTCGCCGAGCAGGCCGACCAGACCGTCGAACCAGGTACGGGCGAGCGGGCGCAGTTCGGGCCGGCGGACCGCGGCGAGGTACAACTCGGTCTCGGTCAGCGCGCGGCCGCGGTCGGCGAGGTACTCCTCGGTCAGCGCCGCCATGGTGTCCGCGACGTCGTCGCCGGCGCGCAGGGACCGGCGCCAGGCGCGCAGGCTTTCGGCGGCCGACCGGGCGGTCTGGCTGAGGTCGTCCAGGCTCGTGAAGTAGTAGGTCGTCGCCCCCAGCGGCACGCCGGCGCGGGCGGCGACCACGCGATGGGTCAGGCCGCCGACGCCGACCTCGGGGATCAGCGCGCACGCGGCCTCGATGATGGCACGGCGCCGCCCCTCGGGATCACGGCGGCCGGTCAATGCGCGCCGCCCAGGTTGAGCACGACGACCCCGGCGATCACCAGCGCGACGCCGAGGGCCTTGGCGACGGTGACCGGTTCGTGCAGGAACAGCGCGCCGATCACGACGATCAGCGTGGTGCCCAGCCCCGACCACACGGCGTACCCGGCGCCGACCTGCATGCCCCGGGCGAGCGCCACCGACCGGGCGAGGAAGGACCCGGCGTAGGCGACGAGGCACGCCACGGTGGGCCACACGCGCGAGAAGCCCTCGCTGGCATTGAGCAGGCTGGTACCCAGCACCTCCCAGGTCACGGGGCCTACACGCCGTTCGGGCGGCGGCCGGGGTCCCGGTCCGGGGCACGGCGCGGGCTCAGGAGGGTATCCAGCCGATCAATGCGGCTGATGACGTGGCCGAAGTAGTAGCCTGGTTCGCGCGGCACTCCCGGATCGGCCTTGCCTTCGGTGTCGAGTTCTGTGCGGCGCACCCATCGTTCGACCCACCAGAGGGCGGAACCCAGCAGGGTCACCGGTTCCCATCAGTTGACGCGTTCAATGATGTGGGCCAGTCGCGAGCGGCTGCCCATGCCTTGCTGGTACCCGTCCCAGAACGCCCGGCGCCGGGATGGTGTGAGCGCGTTCTGGTCGAACGTGTACGCCAGCTCGTCGGCGGGGTCTCCGAGCCGCGTGTACTCCCAGTCGATCAGGCAGGGGCCGGGGTTCCAGAGCACGTTTCCCGGACCGATGTCACCGTGCAGGAGCGCGAGGGTCTCACCGGAGTCGAAACCGCCGGAGTCCCGGGAGGCTTCGAAGCTGTCTGCCAGCGAGCCGGCGGCGCTGCGCAACCGGTCCTGGAGCGGTTCAGGCAATGGGTCACGAGCCCACGCGAGGGTCGACAGGATCACACGAAGCCGGTCGCCGGCATACGAGGCGATCGTGGTCCTCGTCCCCATCGACTCGCCCAGGCCGTCGACGGGGCGCTCATGGACCCAGGCCACGAGCGAGGCGAGTTGCCCGATCTGTGCCGAGCCCACCGTCGGCAAATCCTGCCGGCGGCCGGGAAGGAACTGCATGCACATCGCCGGCGTGTCGAACCAATCGCTCGTGCGGCGGAAGTCGTACAGCTCGGGGGCTGCGACGCCACCCACGTTCTCAAGGACCGCGGCCTCGCGCTCAGCATGGGCGAGCTCGGAGGCGTCACCGTCGAAGGAGACTCTGACGACAACGTCCCGGATGCCATCTGATGCGTCGCGAAAGGAGACCCGGTGTACCGCGTGGCGGTTGCCGTCCTCGAACGGGGTCACGGCAGTGACGGCCTCAGAAGGCCCGGCCCATCGCCTCAGATGCGTAAGCCCGCACCGCAGCGAGTCGATCTTTGCTGGAAGACTCAGCCATCTCAGCCACCGTAACGGAGCCTTGGGCAGTGGGATGGTCGCCGCGCTCGAGCCGGAGGCGGGGCTTGAGCAGCGGCCGAACCGGCCAAGGCCCTCGGCATCAAGCGCCGGGATCGTCCTGAACAAGCCGACCGATGGCTGGTGATGAAGCGGGCGCGGACGACGGCGTTACCGGCGTCCGCCGAACTCCCACGCGTGGACCTCGATGTCGGCGTACCGGCCCGGGGCCAGGACGGCGCGTGCCGTGTCCGGATCCGGTGCCCTGACCAGCGCCGCCGTACCCAGCCAGGTGGCACCGTCGTCGGACAGCAGTGGCCCGTAGGCGATCAGCTCGTCCTGGTCCGGCGGAACGGCGAGGTCGGCGCCCTTCTCCGGGCCGAGGCCGAGCACCAGGAACCGGTCGCCACCGGTCCGGCCACCGGGGAAATCCGCCATGGTGCGCCCCAGCATGTTGCGCCACCGGCGCAGCAGCACGTCCCGGTACGCGCCGGCCTGGTAGCAGGGCTCGTCGAAAGCGAACGCGCGGGCGGCGGCGGGATCGGGCAGGTCGACGATGTGCACGCTGCCGGTGAGCGTGTCGCCGGCGAAGGTCGGGCCGCGGGCGATCAGCTCCTTTTCGTATCGGTCCATGTAGGACCAGTGTTCTTCCAGCAGCCCGTGGCGCAGCGCCATGGAGCCGGGCCGGTCGCGGTGGTAGCAGAAGAACTCCATGCCCCACAGTGTTCACTACCGTTCCTCCCCGAGGCGATCGCCGAGGTCACAAGCCTGCTCGCTGCCGACGCCAGCCGCCGCCGAACGTCAATCGCCGGCGAGACGCCAAAGCGAAGTGACTTCCGCAGCCCGGGCGGTGTGCAGGGGATCAGCAGTGTCCCTCGCTCGTGGATGCCGCGGCTCGGTGTCAGTCCTGTCCACCACGCGCAGGCCCGCTGCCTCAATGCCGGCCAGCAGCTCACCGCGTGTCCTGAGCCCGAGGCGCTCGGCCAGGTCCGACAGGATGAGCCATCCTTCACCTCCCGGTTCGAGATGCGTGGCGAGTCCGGCCAGGAAGTCGCGGAGCATGGCGCCGCCCGGATCGTAGACGCCTTGCTCCAGGGCGGAGGTCGGCCGGGCTGGAATCCAGGGCGGGTTGCAGACGACGAGGTTCGCGCGCCCGTCGGGAAAGAGGTCGGGGCCCACGATGTCGATGCGCCCGCTGAAGTTCAGTCGGCGGACGTTCGCGCGTGCGCAGGCCAGAGCCCGCGCGCTGATGTCGGTGGCCACGATGTGGTCGACTCCCCGGTGGGCCAGGACGGCTGCGAGCACTCCCGTCCCCGTACCGAGGTCGAACGCGGTGCGGGGACCCGCGCGGTGCTCCGCCGGTGCGGGCAGCGGCGCATGTGCGACGAGGTCGACGTACTCGCCCCTGGTTGGGGAGAACACGCCGTAGTGCGGGTGAATTCGAGCGCCGAGGGCCGGTACGTCCACACCCTTCGTGCGCCACTGGTGGGCTCCGATCACGCCCAGCAGTTCGGTGAGCGAGACGGCCGTTGGCTCGGACGGGGGACCGTACGCTTCGGTGCATGCCTGGCGCACGTCGGGGGCTCTGCGCAGGTTGAGGCAGTAGTCGTCTTCCAGCAGAACGACGAGCCTGCCCAGCACGCGGGCACGGTGGCTGCGGGACCGGCGGTGCAGGTGGAAGGACTCTGCCGGGTTGTCAGCCTGCCGGGGAGGTTTCCGGTCGATGCGGCGACTCATCGCTTGCAGTAGTTGACGTGCGTTGTGGAAGTCGCCTCGCCACAGTAGAGCAGTGCCTTCGCAGGCCAGACGGTAGGCGGTGTCGGCTTTCAAATAGTCGTCCGCACTGATGACCCGGCGGGGAGGCGGGGTCGCGCTCTCGGAATGCCAGTGGGCGGAACGGGGGGTGTTCGTCTCGGTCCAGTGGATCGTGGACACCACGTACTCCTCGTGATCGAACGTGCAGGGGCACGAAGAGCACTTCGACGAGGAGCAGGGCAAACGGCCCGTGCTACGGCACGGGCGTGTGTCAGGACAGGTAGGGCTACCGCTCCCGCGTCGAAGCGCGAGAGGAGAAGTCGCCGAGAACCATGCCGAGTGTCACGACCAGCCCTTTCAAGAGATGACGTAAGAGGCTCGCACAGTCCTCTGTCCGCGGGCAAGCCGGCCCATGCGGCGGGCGGGGAGAGCTCAGCTCCCCGCCCGCCGCGGCTCGTCACTCCTCGGCGGCGTCCTCGTCGCGCAGCGGCCGCAAGCCCCCCAGGCAGGTCAGGCAATTGGAAGGAGTAGCCGCCGACTCTTCATGGCCAGCGGCGTCCTGCCTGCCGTCGACAAGCAGTTGCTGCATTTGAGACCTGGCTGATGCACCGCCTCGCCGGACTCGACGGCCACCCGCACCAGCAGACGCTGCACCGGTTCGCCACCTGGCATGTGCCGCCCCGGCTGCGGGACCGGGCCCGCCGGCGACCGCTCACACCCAACGTCGGCCGCTTTGCCGGTGAGCGATTCACCGCGGCCCGCAAGTTCCCGACCTGGCTCGACGAACGCGACTTCACCCTGGCCACCTTCACCCAGGCCGACCTCGACGCCTGGAACGCCACGCACGGCGAGCACCGCCGCCGCGTCCTTCGGGCGTTCTTGCTCTGGGCCATGAACAACCGCCGCATGCCCGGCTGACGCCGCCCGCCCAACAGCCATGGAAACCGCCACCAACTTCCACGCGCGATGGCTGTTCCCTGGCCGTCGGGCCGCCCAGCCCCTCGACACCATGCTGCAACGACTCCGCGACCACGGCTTCCCCACCCAGACGGCCCGAACCTCCGCCACGAGATCACCACCCCGCATCCGAGCGAGGGGGCCCGTCCCTGCCGAACGTCCGCTCACCGGCCCGTGCGGGGCCGGTAAGGGGTCAGGGCCGGTGGTGGGCCAGTGCGGCGTGGGGGTCCTCGGCGCCCGTACGGGCGGGGTCGGCGTGGATGAGGGCGGCGGTCAGGCGGGGCACGGCGTGCAGGAGGGCGTGTTCGGCCTCGACGGCGATGTGGTGGGCGGCGTGGAGGGTGAGTGATCCGTCCAGGACGACGGTGGCCTCCGCGCGGAGCCGGTGACCGATCCAGCGGGTGCGCAGTTCGGCGACGTCCTGGACGCCCCGTACGGCGCGCAGCGCCGCCTCGGCCCGGTCGACGACGGCGGGGTCGACGGCGTCCATCAGGCGCCGCAGGACCTCCCGGGCGGCGTCCTTGAGCACGAACGCGATGGCGACGGTGATGAGCAGGCCCACGATCGGGTCGGCCACGGGCACGCCCAGGGCCGCGCCGCCGGCGCCGAGCAGGACGGCCAGGGAGGCGAACCCGTCGGTGCGCGCGTGCAGGCCGTCGGCGACCAGGGCGGCCGAGCCGATCCTGCGGCCGGTGCGGACCCGGTAGCGCGCCACCCACTCGTTGCCGGCGAACCCGATCAGCGCGGCGGCCGCGACGGCCGGCAGGTGCGCCAGGGCGTGGGGGCCGGTCAGCCGGTGGATCGCGGTGACGGCGGCCAGCACCGAGGAGGCGGCGATGACCGCGACGATGACGACGCCGGCGAGGTCTTCGGCGCGCCCGAACCCGTAGGTGAACCGGCGCGTGGCCGCCCGGCGGCCGAGCACGAACGCCAGCGCCAGCGGCAGCGAGGTCAGCGCGTCGGCGGCGTTGTGCAACGCGTCGCCGAGCAGCGCGACCGAGCCGGACCAGGCCGCGACGGCGGCCTGCAGCGCGGCGGTGAGCCCGAGGACGGCGAGGGAGACCCACAGGGTCCGCATGCCCTCGGCGGAGGACTCCATCGCGCCGTCGACCTTGTCGGCGGCCTCGTGACCGTGGGGGAGGAGAAGGTGCCGCAGCCGGTGCCCCAGCCGCGCCGCACGCCCGGCCCCGTCGTGGCGATGCCCCCGCCCCGCCGCGTGCGCGTCCGGGCGGTGACCGTGGAGATGGTGACCGTGCGGATGCCCGCGTCCGGCGGACCCACCGCCACCACCACCGTCGTGGTCATGCGCACCGACGTGGTGATCGGCCAGAGGGCCATGGGCATCGACGTCATGAGGTGCGGCCGCGTGCTCGTGGTCGTGGGCGGCCGCCCCGGCGTGGTGGCGTGGCGGCCGGTGCTCCGGCGGGCCGCCGGCGAGGGTCTCGCACACGTTGGCACCTGCCCCTTCTGCGCGAGCGGACGCACCCACGCCCCTCCCGCCCGGGGGCTCCAGCCCACTTCCAGTGTCCAGGGGCGGGGGCGGGTGGCGGAAGACGCGCGGGACGGCTGTGGACGATCGGCGGCGGCCGGTTGGACACCGTACCGGCCATGACCCCATTATGTGCATATGAGCGCACGCATGCATCTATCAGGTGCGCATGGTTCGCAGGTACCGGCCGGTGAGCGGGTGGAGGCGGCGGTCGCGGTGCTCGGCCTGCTGGCCGACCGCACCCGGCTGGTCCTGCTGCGCCGGCTGTGCGACGGGGAGGCGGACGTGAGCACGCTGACCGAGGCGTGCGGGGCGAGCCGTACCTCGGTCAGCCAGCATCTGGCCCGCCTGCGCCTGGCCGGGCTGGTCACCACGCGCAAGGACGGCCGCCGGGTCGTGTACGCGCTGCGCCACGGCCACATTCAGCGTCTGGTGCACGAGGCGCTGAGCGTGGCCGACCATCAGCTCGGCCATCTTCCCCCGCACGACTGACTTCACCACGGGGCCACGGCCGGCTCCGGCGCTCGTACGGCGACGAGGACGCGAGGAGTCGGAGCCGCGGAAGCCGGTGACCTCATCGGTCAGGATCGGAGAAGCACGGGCCGGCGCGCCACGGCTAGCGTGGCCGCCACCGTCGACGACCGGCCGCCGCGGGTGCTTCGGCCGCCGACGGGCCGATGGGCCGAAGCGCCGGAGAACCGACATACTTCTCATCGACGCTGGTCAGACCGAGCCAGGCGACACCGGCGGAGGCCGCGAGGGCGGCCCCGCCTGACAGAGGGGACACGATGAGCATGGACGACACGCAGTCGCCTGCGCCGCACGTGGCCGACAGCCACGACCTGATCCGCGTGCACGGCGCGCGGGAGAACAACCTCAAGGACGTCAGCGTCGCGATCCCCAAGCGCCGCCTGACGGTGTTCACCGGGGTCTCCGGCTCGGGCAAGAGCTCGCTGGTGTTCGACACGATCGCCGCGGAGTCACAGCGGCTGATCAACGAGACCTACAGCGCGTTCGTGCAGGGTTTCATGCCGACGCTGGCGCGGCCCGAGGTCGACGTGCTCGACGGGCTGACGACCGCGATCATCGTCGACCAGCAGCGGATGGGCGCCGACCCCCGCTCCACGGTCGGCACCGCCACCGACGCCAACGCGATGCTGCGCATCCTGTTCAGCCGGCTCGGGAAGCCGCACATCGGCTCACCCAAGGCGTTCTCCTTCAACGTCGCCTCGATCAGCGGGTCCGGAGCGGTCGCCATGGAACGCGGCGGGCGGACCGTCAAGGAGCGCCGCAGCTTCAGCATCACCGGCGGCATGTGCCCGCGCTGTGAGGGCCGGGGCTCGGTCAACGACATCGACCTGACCCAGCTGTACGACGACCGCAAGTCCCTCAGCGAGGGCGCGCTCACGATCCCCGGCTACAGCGTCGACGGCTGGTACGGGCGCATCTTCAGCGGCTGCGGCTTCTTCGACCCCGGCAAACCGATCCGCGAGTTCACCGAGACAGAGCTGAACGACCTGCTCTACAAGGAGCCCACGAAGATCAAGGTCGAGGGGATCAACCTGACCTACGAGGGCCTGATCCCCAAGATCCAAAAGTCGATGCTGTCCAAGGACGTCGAGTCGCTCCAGCCGCACGTGCGCGCGTTCGTGGAACGCGCGGTCACCTTCACGACCTGCCCGGACTGCGACGGCACCCGGCTCAGTGAGACGGCCCGCTCCTCCAAGGTCGAGGGGATCAGCATCGCCGACGCCTGCGCGATGCAGATCAGCGACCTGGCCCAGTGGGTGCGCGGCCTGGACGAACCGTCCGTCGCGCCGCTGCTGGCGACGCTGCAGCGCACCCTCGACTCGTTCGTCGACATCGGGCTGGGCTACCTCAGCCTCGACCGCCCGTCGGGCACGCTGTCGGGCGGTGAGGCCCAGCGCACCAAGATGATCCGTCACCTGGGCTCCTCGCTCACCGACGTCACCTACGTCTTCGACGAGCCGACGATCGGGCTGCACCCCCACGACATCCAGCGGATGAACGACCTGCTGGCGCAGCTGCGGGACAAGGGCAACACCGTGCTGGTCGTCGAGCACAAGCCGGAGGCGATCGTGATCGCCGACCACGTCGTCGACCTCGGCCCCGGCGCCGGCACCGCGGGCGGTGAGGTGGTGTTCGAGGGCAGCGTCGAGGGGCTGCGGGCCAGCGGGACGCTGACCGGGCGGCACCTGGACGACCGCGCCGCCCTCAAACCCTCGGTGCGGGCGCCGTCGGGCGTGCTGGAGGTACGCGGCGCGGCCACCCACAACCTGCGGGACGTCGACGTCGACATCCCGCTCGGCGTGCTGGTGGTGGTGACCGGTGTGGCCGGGTCGGGAAAGAGCTCACTGATCCACGGCTCGGTGTCGGGCCGGGACGGGGTGGTCGCGGTCGACCAGACGGCGATCAAAGGCTCACGGCGCAGCAACCCGGCGACCTACACCGGCCTGCTCGACCCGATCCGCAAGGCGTTCGCGAAGGCCAACGGCGTCAAGCCGGCGTTGTTCAGCCCCAACTCCGAGGGCGCCTGCCCCGGCTGCAACGGCGCCGGGGTCATCTACACCGACCTGGCGATGATGGCCGGGGTCGCCACGGTGTGCGAGGAGTGCGAGGGCAAGCGGTTCCAGGCCTCGGTGCTCGACTTCACCTTCGGCGGCCGCGACATCGCCGAGGTACTGGCGATGCCGGTCGAGGAGGCCGCGGCGTTCTTCGGCGCCGGGGAGGCGAGGACACCCGCCGCGCACAAGATCCTCACCCGGATGGCCGACGTCGGGCTGGGCTACCTCAGCCTCGGCCAGCCGCTCACGACCCTGTCCGGCGGTGAGCGGCAGCGGCTCAAGCTCGCCACCCACATGGGCGGCAAGGGCGGCGTGTACGTCCTCGACGAGCCGACCACCGGCCTGCACCTGGCCGACGTCGAGCATCTGCTCGGCCTGCTCGACCGGCTCGTCGACTCCGGCAAGTCGGTCATCGTGATCGAGCACCATCAGGCGGTCATGGCGCACGCCGACTGGATCATCGATCTGGGCCCCGGCGCCGGCCACGACGGCGGCCGGGTCGTCTTCGAGGGCACGCCCGCCGACCTCGTCGCCGCCCGCTCCACCCTCACCGGCGAGCACCTCGCGACCTACGTCGGCGCCTGAGAGACCCGCCTCGCCTCCGCCGGGACCGTACGCGGGGCTCAGGCGGAGGCGAGGCGGGCGCGCAGCCGGTCGCGGGCGGCGGGCCACTCCGCGGCGAGCATCGAGTAGCAGACGGTGTCACGGACCGAGCCGTCGGGCCGGATGCGGTGGCTGCGCAGCACCCCCTCACGGCGCGCGCCGAGGCGTTCGATCGCGCGCTGGGAGCGTTCGTTGCGGTGGTGGGTGTGCCAGCCCACCCGGATGGCCCCCAGCACCTCGAACGCCCGTTCGAGCAGCAGGAGCTTGGCCTCGGTGTTCAGGGCCGTACGCTGCCAGCGGACGCCGATCCAGGTGTGGCCGATGCACAGGCCCCGGTGCGCGGGTTCGATCTCGTAGTACGACGTCGTGCCGGCGACCTCCCCGGTGACGGCGTCGATCTGCGCCCACGGCAGGAGCCGGCCGGCGTCCATCGCGCGCAGGTCCGCCTCGATCATGCGGCGCGTCTGCGCGACGTCGGCCGGCTGCGGCACGTTCAGCCACCGCCAGACCTCCGGGTCCTTGCCCGCCTCGTACAGCCCCTCGGCGTGCTCGGGGCCGAGCGGTTCCAGGCGGACGTGGTCCCCGGCCAGCGGCGGGCGGTCGAACCAGCTGCTCGTACTCATGGCCCGCACGTTATCGGCGTCCGGGCACGCCCGGAAACGGGGTTTCCAGCGCCCCGGCGGTTCGTGCGGCAGCGGGCGCGCCCGGAACGCCGGGTTGACTTCGAGCACGCTCTAAATCCTAGCGTCGTCGATCATGAGTTCCCCGACACCGCCGGACACCACCGCCGGCGACCTCAGCCGCCGCCGCGTCCTGATCCTCGCGATCTGCTGCACCAGCATGATCGTCGTCGTCATGGACATCTCCATCGTCAACGTCGCACTGCCGTCGATCCGCGCCGACCTGCACGCCTCGACGTCCGGCCTGCAGTGGACCATCGACGCCTACACCCTCGTACTCGCCGGCTTCCTCGTGCTGGCCGGATCCACCGCCGACCGGATCGGCCGCCGGCGCGTCTTCCAACTCGGCCTGACCGCCTTCGGGCTCGGCTCGCTGCTGTGCGGCCTGGCCCCGGGCATCGGCTGGCTCATCGCCGCCCGCACGCTGCAGGCCGCCGGCGGCACCATGCTCAACCCGGTCGCGTTGGCGATCGTCGCCAACGCGTTCCCCGGCCCGGCCGAACGGGCCCGGGCCATCGGCGTGTTCGGCTCGATGAGCGGCCTGGCGCTGGCGCTGGGACCCATCCTCGGCGGCGCCCTCGTCGACGGCCTCGGCTGGCACTCCATCTTCTGGATCAACGTGCCGATCGTGGCCGTCGCGATCGCCGGCACCGCACGGTTCGTACCGGAGTCCCGCGGCGCCCGCGCACGCCGGTTCGACCCGGCCGGCCAGGCCCTGATGGTCCTGGTGCTGGGCGGCGTCGTCTACGCGACCATCGAGTCCCCGTCGCTGGGCTGGACCTCACCGCTCATCCTCGGCCTGCTCGCCGCCGCCGTCCTGGGCGTCGTGGGCATCCTCGGCTACGAACCACGCCGTACCGACCCGCTGCTGGAGCTGCGCCTGTTCCGCAGCGTCCCGTTCAGCGCGGCGATCGTGATGGCGCTGCTGGCACTGTGCGGGTTCGGCGCGTTCCTGTTCGTGACCACCCAGTACCTGCAGGACGTCCGCGGCCTGCCGGCGCTCACCGCCGGGCTGTGCCTGCTCCCGGTCGGGGCCCTGGTCCTGGTGCTGTCGCCGTTCACCGGCCGGCTGGTCGGCACGCGCGGCCCCCGCCTGCCGCTGGTGATCTCCGGTGCCGCCCTGGCCCTGGGCGGCGCCGCGTCGCTGCGCCTCGGACCGGCCACCCCGCTGCCGGCGGTACTCGCCACCTACGCGCTGTTCGGTGTCTTCCTGGGCACCGTCAACCCGCCGATCACCAACACGGCGGTCTCCGGGATGCCCCGCTCGATGACCGGGGTGGCCACCTCACTGGCCTCCGCCGGTCGGCAGATCGGCACCACTCTGGGCGTCGCGATCGCCGGGACGGCCCTCGGATCGTCCCTGACCCACGGCGGCACCGCCTACACCCGCGCCGAACACCGCGTGTGGTGGCTGGTGCTCGCCCTCGGCGCCGGCATCATCGCCTTGGGCCTGGTCAGCACCGGGCCCCGGGCCCTGCGCGCCGCGGCCCGGGCCGCGGCCCTGTTCGACGACGCCGGCCCCGCACGCGCGGCCGGGCCGGGGGACAGGTACGGCACGCGTCACGCCTCCGCTTCTGAGCGATAATCCGAATCCCCGGCCCCAGGCCACGAACCCGCCCGAGCGGAAGGCAAGGACCATCCACAGCCTGCTCTTCGCACACCACGACCCCCCGGCCGGGCCCGTACCCGAACCGGAACACCTCCACGACCTGGCCCTGGACCAGATCATCTCGCCGATCGCCCGCCGCCACCCCGGCTCGGACCTGGAAACCTACTTCCACCTGCCGCTACGCGACCCCGCACTGGTCCGGTTCCGGCAGGAGATCTTCCAGGACCTGCAGGCACCCGCGCTGCACCAGGCCGCCGAACGCTTCACCACCGCGATGGCCCGGACCCTGCGGCGCCTGGGCGCCGTCGAGCGGATGAAACACCCGCCCCAGGCCGGCCGCTGGTTCCTGGAGATCGTCCTGGAGTACGAGACCACGGTCCTGCAACTCCTCGACGCCCTGCGCACGGCCACCGCACCAGGCCTGCGAACCCTCCACGACGACCTGTCCGAACACACCGCGACCCCCGGGTTCACCGAACCGGGGGAGCGGGCCCGGCGGCTGCGCGACCGCCTCGGCCAGATCCACTACGACCTGATGCTGCGCGGCGACAAGATCACGATCGCCGGGCACGACCCCGCCGACCGCTTCGACTTCGCCGAACGGATCCTCACCGCGTTCGACCGGTTCCGCCCGGACCCGCCACCCGACCGGCCGGACGAACCTCCCACCGACATGGGCCTGGACACCCTCGAAGCCGCCGTGCTCGACCTCGTCGTCGAACTCACGCCCCACGTCTTCGACGACCTCGCCGCCTTCCGCGCCGCAGCCCACGACCTCATCGACGACCAGATCCTCCAGATCGACCGCGAGCTCCGCTTCTACCTCGGCTACCTGCGGTTCCTCGCCCCCCTGCGCGAAGCCGGACTGCCGTTCTGCCGCCCCGAGGTCACCACCACCGACAAGGGCCTGCTCGCCCGCGAGGTCTTCGACCTCGCCCTCGCGGCCACCCTCACCCCCGCCGGCGGACGCGTCGTCGGCAACGACATCGACCTGCGCGACGGCGAACGCATCCTGCTGGTGTCCGGACCCAACCAGGGCGGCAAGACGACCCTGTCCCGCACCTTCGGCCAGCTCCACCACCTGGCCGCCCTCGGCTGCCCCGTCCCCGGACGCCAGGCCAGGATCTTCCTGCCCGACCGGATCCTCACCCACTATCCCCGCACCGAGAACCTCGCCACCCTCACCGGCGAACTCGAAGACGAACTCCTGCGGCTGCGCCGGATCCTCGACCAGGCCACCCCCGACAGCGTCATCGTCTTGAACGAGATCTTCAGCTCCACCACCTGCGAAGACGCCCTCGCGCTGAGCACCGCGGTACTCACCCGCCTGTCCCGCCTCGACACCCAGTGCCTGTGGGTCAGCTTCCTGGACGAACTGTCCCGCCTCGACCCCAAGACGGTGAGCATGGTCAGCACCGTCACCGGCGACGGCACCCGCACCTACAAACTGGTACGCCGCCCCGCCGACGGACACGCCCACGCCCTCGCGATCGCCGAGAAACACCGGCTGACCTACACCCAGCTCACCACCCGGGTGGGCCGATGAGACCACGGCTGATGTTCCCCGACGCCGACTTCTCCCCGGCCGCCCCCGACACCCACCACGACCTCGTCGAAGACCTCGAACTCCACGAGCTGTGGGACGGCATGGCACGCGGCGACGGCCGGCTGCACCTGATCGCCCGGACCGCGACCCTGACCCCCCTCACCGACCCCGCCGCCATCACCCACCGCCAGGACGTCCTCGCCGACTGCCTCCGCGACACCACCACCGCCCGCGCCCTGTACGACCTGGCCGAACAGGCGGTGACCGCCGACCAGCAGATCACCCGCGTGGGCGCCAGGAACCCCGAGGTCCTGCTGAACCAATCACTGCGCGCCCTGGAACTGTTCTGCGGCCACCTGCGGCGGCTCAGCGCGTTCACCGCCGAACACGCACACGCGTTCGGCTCGGCCGCCCTCACCCGGCTGTGCCGGCTGATCCGAGAACAGCTCACCGGCGAATACCTCGGCGAACTCGAGACGCTCCTGCGCCGGATCGGCTTCGACCACGGCATCATCGCCACCGCCCACCTCGGCGAGGGCAACAAGAGCGTCGGCTTCCGGCTCCAGGAACCACCCTCCGGCAAGGGCCGCGGCTCCGCCGCCCACCGGCGCCTCAAACGCTCCGGCCTCAGCTGCACCATCCGCGGCCAGTACGAGGCGGACTGGCGCGCCCTGACCTCCTTCCGCGGCCGCGTCCTGCAGGTGATCGCCGACGCCGCGACCGAGTCCGCGGGCAACGTCCGCGGCTTCTTCACCGCCCTGCGCGACGAACTGGGCTTCTACATCGGCTGCCTCAACCTCGCCGAGACCCTGGCCGAAAGCGGACTGCCGATCTGCCTGCCCACCCCCCGCCCACCCGCCGAACGGGCCCTCACCGCCCAGGACCTGCACGAACCATGCCTGGCCCTGCGACGCCGCGGCCCCACCGTCGGCAACGACATCACCGCCGACGCCACCGACCTCATCGTGATCACCGGCGCGAACGGCGGCGGCAAGACCACCTTCCTGCGCAGCGTCGGCGTCGCCCACCTGATGATGCAAAGCGGAATGTTCGTCACCGCCCGCGCCCTCACCGCCTCGGTCACCGGCGGCCTCCACACCCACTTCCGGCGCGAAGAGGACCACGCGATGGCGAGCGGCAAACTGGAGGAGGAACTCATCCGCATGAGCGCCGTCGCCGACGCCCTGCACCCCGGTGACCTCCTGCTGTGCAACGAGTCGTTCATGTCGACCAACGAACGCGAAGGCTCCACCATCGCCGCCGAGATCGTCCAGGCCCTCACCGACTCAGGCGTCCGCGTGCTGTTCGTGACCCACCTTCACGACTTCGCCCACCGGATGCTCACCGAACGGCCCGCCCGCAGCCTGTTCCTCCTCGCCGCGCGCGGCGAGAACGGCCAACGACCGTTCCGTCTCACCCCGGGAGCTCCCTCACCCACCGCGCACGCCGCCGACCTGTACGCCCGGATCTTCGGCGAGCCACTGGACCGGCCCGCCGAAGACCGGCCCGAGGACCGGCAGACCTGAGCGGTCAGGCCAGCACCGGGAGTTCACCCGCGTCGATCCGCCGCCGCAGCAGGAACTTCTGCGCCTTGCCCATCGCATTGGCCGGGATCGCCTCCGCGACATACCAGTGCCGGGGCGTCTTGTGCGGGGCGAGCAGCGCCCGCAGATGCGCGTGCAGATCCGCCGCCGCCGGCACCGGCCCGGCCGGAACGATCACCGCGGCGACCTGCTCACCCCAGTCCGGATCGGGCACACCGAGAACCGCCGCCCCGGCGACACCGGGATGACGGGTCAGCGCCACCTCGATCTCCCGGGGATAGATGTTCTCCCCACCACGAATGATCATGTCCTTGAGACGGCCGGTGACACGCAGGAAACCACGCCCGTCCATCACACCCAGATCACCGGTACGCAGCCAGCCGTCCGCGTCGATCGCCGCCGCGGTCGCCTCCGGCATCGCGAAGTACTCCCGCATCACCTGGTAGCCGCGGGCCAGGATCTCACCCTCCGCACCGACCGGCAGCACCGCCCCGGACCCATCAACGATCTTCACCTCGGCCTGCCACAACGGCCGCCCCGTGGTCTCCCGCCGATCCGCGACCGCATCATCGGTGGCGGTCTGCGCAAGGATCGGACTGAGCTCGGTCTGCCCGTACACCGTGGTGAACCGCGCACCGAACCGCCGCTCGGCGGCCTCGACCAGCGCCGGCGGCACGGCATCCCCACCGGACGCCAGAATCCGGCACCCGCTCAGATCGAAGTCCTCGAAACGCGGGTGAGCCAGCAGAGCCGAATACATCGCCGGCACCCCCGCGAACAGCCCGGCCCGCCACTCCTCCAACGCGGACAGCACCAACTCGGGCTGGAACGACTGGGCGAGCACGAGCGTGCCGCCCACCGACGCGGTCCCCAGAACCGACAGCCCACAACCCGCCGTGTGGAACAGCGGCAGAGCCGTCGCCCACACCCCACCCTCGGGAAAACCCGCCCGCGCGATGACATACGACGCGTTCGTCACCATGCCGCGATGGTCCAGCACCGCCCCCTTGGGAAACCCCGTGGTCCCCGACGTGTACTGGATCTGCATCGGATCCCCGGGCCCCACCCGCGGCAACTGCCGCGGCGCCGTACCCCGGATGTGCTCCGCCCAGCCGGTGAAACTGACCGTCTCCCGCAGATCCGGCAACCGCCCACGGATCTGGGCGACGATCCCCGCCATGTCCGTACCACGGAACGCGTCCACATGGACGACACCGACACTGCGGGACTGCCGCAGCACATACTCCAGCTCCGCCGCACGCAACGCCGGATTCGCGGTGACCAGCACCACCCCCGCGAGCGCGGCACCGTACTGCAGGATCACCCACTCGGGCACATTCGGCGCCCACACCGCGACATGCTCACCCGGGGAGAACCGGCTGCCCAGCCACGCCGCCGCCTGCTCGGCGTCCGCCAGCAACTCCCCGTACGTCCAACGACGATCCGTACGCGCCGCACCGGTGAGCGCCGACCCCACCGGAGCCACCTCCACCAGCGCCGTACGACCGGCATCCGCCGCGGCCGCACGACGCAGCAGCTCACCCGCGGTCAACTCCAGCACCGGCCGCGACGTGTCGGCCGGCCAGTACGACTCGGTGATCACCGCGGGTCCTCCAGATCACGCGCGGACGGAACCGGACCGCCACCCTCGGGAATCCACCGGCCCGAGTCACGCCACCGTACGGCCTCGTGAAAACCGTGCTCGGCGGCGAACCGCTGGAACCAGCGACCCTCGGGGGAGTGGCGGGCGATACCGTCGAACAGCGTCGCCAGAATCTGCGTGCCGTGCAGACCCATGTTGTCGTACGCCTGATTGATCATGAGCTTCTGCATCACCAGCTGATTCACCGGCACCCCGGCGATCCGGTCGGCGAGCGCCTCCACACGCTCACCGAGCCGCTCCGCCGGCACCGACTCCAGCACCAGCCCCCACTCCGCGGCCTGCCGGCCGTCGATGGTGTCACCGGTCAGCAACATCCGCTTCGCCCGCTCCGCCCCCAGCCGGTACACCCACATCGCCGTCGTCGGACACCCCCACACCCGCGACGGCATGTAACCGATCCGGGCGTCGTCGGCCATCACCACCATGTCGCACGACAAGGCGATGTCACTCCCGCCCGCGACCGCGTACCCGTGCACCTGCGCGATGGTCGGCTTCAGCGAACGCCACAACGAGAAGTACTCATCAGTGTGACGCTTCATCATCCGGTAGTCCCTGACCGGATCCCAGACCTCCTCCTGCGTCCCGGCACCACCCTCGGCATAGTCCTTCAGGTCATAACCGGAACAGAACGCACGACCGGCACCCCGCACGATGATGACGTGCACATCAGGGTCCTCATCGGCGCGTTCGACGGCACGCGGCAGCGCGCGGGCGAGCTCATCGTCGATCGCGTTGAGCCGGTCGGGACGGTTGAGGGTCAGGTAGGCCTTACGGTCCTTCGTCTCGTAACGGACGGTGTCGCTCACGGGCTCCCTTTATTCGGTTAGCGTCTGCGGGGGTCACAACAGGCGGATGACACCGGAGATTATGCGCCATCCACGCCGCACCGATCACCCCGCACCGATCACCGACCCGCGGGCGCCGACCCCGGCAGCGCGTACATCTCCACCGTCAACCCCACGAAGGCGACGGCGGTGCCGATCCGGTAGGCGGCGAACCCACCCGCCTTCCGCAGAACAACGGCGTACACCGGCGCGCTCTGCGCACTGTGCCCCACGACCGTCACCGACCGCGCCGCCTCCGCCAGATCCACCGCGGCCCCCGTGAGACCGAAACGCCCCTGGTCGGACGCCTCCGCGTCGAACACGTCCTCCACCGGTGAGACCGCCGCATGATCCGCCGCCGCCAACGGCACCGCACCGGACGGCATCCGGACGGTCCACCTCGCCGGGTCATAGACCGTACCGTCCGTCAGATAGCTCCACCGCACCCCGCTGATCGACCAGTGACCCGCCCGCGAACCGACCTTCGCGCCACGCAGATCCAGCACCGACACGCCATGCCGGCCCAGCACCCGCAGCGTGTGACCACCGCCACCCGCCGGCGTCACCTCCAACGCCGTGTCCGGATCCAGCCCGAACACCCGCCGATGCCCCGTGTCGGCGGCCAGCCGCACCGCACGCCCCAAACGCCCGTACGCGGAGAAATGCGTGTCGATCAGCCCGTCGGTGAAGAACCCAAAACCACCCGCGGGCAGATCGGCCAGCACACTGTCATCACGGAAGTAACCCGCGCGGCTCCCATCACGCAACGCCTCATAGCTCGCCCCGCCGGTGACCATGTCCGGCCCGGACTGGATCTGCGCGCCGGCGCTCGTACCCGCGACCAGAGCACCCTGCGCGTACCGGGCCCGGATCGTGGCCATCAACCGCGTATCGGTGTGCGCGGCACCGTGCAGCAACGTCGTGACCAGCCGATACTGATCACCACCACCGAAGACGAACCCGGTCATCGACGCCGCCTCCGCGGCGACCTCACGGCTGTCGGCCGCGCCCGGATGATCCAGGTCGACGGGGATCCACCGCACCGACCCCGCCCCGTACCTTCTGAGAATGTCGACGTAGAAACGCCCGTTGGCGACGCTGTTCGCCGCACCGGCCCGGCCGGCCAGCGGATCCTGACTGGGCGGGACGGACGCGGCGGTGATCACACCGATACGGGCACGCGCGCCACCGGACGCCTGCACGATCCGCCGGTAGATCTCGGCGTTGCCGTCCGACAGCGCCCCGCCGACCAGGATCAACGTGCCGTGATGCGCCGCACGCGGCGCCGCGCTCACCGCCTTGGCGGTCGCGCCGGAGGTGGGGGTGGTGGTCATCATCGCCGCCAGAACGGTAGCCGCGGACAACATCACGAGTCGTTTCATCAGGGGTCTCATCCGGGATGTGCGGCCGAAGCCGGCCGGTGCCATTGGACCATCGACACGGCCCTGCGGGCGGGGTCGTCACCGTCAGGTACGCGTATCCACCGGCCGCGGCAGCGTCGCCGCGGAGGAACGGTGCAGCAAGGTGCGCATCAGCCTACCCGCGAAAAACCGCATTTGCGCAGGTCACGACACATGTGGCGGATTGCGCCCCGCCGATTACGAACCGTCCGCGCACACCCGTAACGACTCTGCCGTCACCCGCGTCACGCCGGTGACGACGGCCCGGGGGAGTCCACGGCCGGAAGCGGACGCGACGATCCCAAGCCCGGCGCCGGATGCTGGAGATCCGCCGCGGCAAGGAGCGAAGACCGTTGGAGAGCATCACCAAGAACCGCCAGCCACCCCAGACCCTGCGAGCCATGATCGCGCGCGCCTACGGCCCCGACCAGGTCCCCACGGAAGACCCGGGCTGGGCGACCGAACTGGGACACGGCTGGTTCAACGTCGCCTACCGGATCCGCCTGCGCGACGGCACCCAGGTCGCCCTCAAGATCGCACCCCCCGCCACCGTCGAAGTACTGACCTACGAACGGCACGCGATGGCGACCGAACTCTCCGCGCTGCGGCTCATCCCCGAACACACCGACGTCCCCGTACCGGCCGTCCACTTCGCCGACCAGAGCCACGAACTCTGCGACGCCGACTACTTCTTCATGCCGTACATCGACGCGGACAACCTCGGCACCCTCCGCGGCACGCTGCCCCAGGCCACCCACGACGCCTACCAGGAGGCCCTCGGCGCGGCCACCCGCGAACTCAACACGATCCGCGGCACCGCCTTCGGCCCGCTCACCGGCCCCGGCCACCACAGCTGGCGCACCGTGTTCACCCGCATGGTCGAAGACGTCCTGAACGACGGCGAACGACGCGCCGTCGACCTCGGCTGGGACTACGATGCCGTACGCGACGTCCTCGACGCCAACGCCGACAGCCTCGACGAGGTCACCGACCCCCGATACGTCGAATGGGACCTGTGGGACAACAACGTCATGGTCCGCGACGGCGCCATCGTCAGCGTCATCGACCACGAACGGGCCTTCTACGGCGACCCCCTCATCGAAGCCGGATTCGTCGCCACCCAACTCCCCGCCTTCGGCGACTCAACGGCGTTCATGCGCGGATACGGACACCGCGCGCTGACCACGACCGAACGCACACGCCGGCGCCTGTACTGCCTCCACCTCACACTCATCCTGGTGATCGAGACCGTCTACCGCGGACACACCGACACCAGGCAGTACGACTGGGCGCGCGACCGGCTCACCGAGGCCATGACACTGCTCCGGCGAGGCACCCGCTGAACCCCGCCGCGGGCCCGCCCGGGGAACCCCTCAGCGCTCCGACACCGGGGGAGAGGAGTCCAACAACGACTCCAGCACCCCGTACGCCGGACTGGAACCCGCCGCCATCCGCAGCTCACGCGCCGTCGACTCCACATAGTGCTGACCCGTCGCGATCGACGAATGCCCCAGCAGCTCCTTCAGCTCATGCGCCGACGCACCGTTCTCCGCCAGCCGCGTCGCGAACTCATGACGCAACGTGTGCACCAGCGCGCCCCGCGACACCCGATCGTGCACACCCGCGTACCGGTAACACTGCGCCACCAGATACTGCAGACCACCGCGCCGCAACGGCTCGTTCTTCGTGTCGACCAGCAGGGGAGCGCTCAACGGAAGACTCGACAGCCCGAACCGTTCCATCCGCGACAGCAGATACGCGTCCACCAGCCGCTCCAACGGCACCTCGACCGGCACACTCCGCGTCTTACCGCCCTTACCGGTCAACTGCACCCGGCGATCACCGGGGGAGCCGCCGAACGACCCCAGCGTCACCCCCAGCAACTCCGCCGACCGAGCCCCCGTCACCAGCGGAAACGCCAACGCCACCAGATCCCGCTCCACCCAGGGATCCCGCGCCTCCCGCGCACCCGCCGCGATCCGCTCCAGCAGCGTCCGCGCCGTCCCATCACCCTGGAACGGCTTCGGCGCCTTCGACGGCGCCTTCGGATGCGGCACCGCCGCCATCGGATTACCCTCCACCAGCTCCTCGGCCACCGCGAAGTTCATGAACCGGTTCCACGCCGACCACGCCCGCAGAATGCTCGCCGGCGCGTGGTCGTCGGCGAACTCGGCGAACGCCGCACGCAACACCCGGCCCGACAACCGATCCACACCCAGCTCCGCCGGCGGAACATCGCACAACCGCGCCGCGATCCCCCCGATGATCCGCAGATCGCTGTCATACCCGGCCACCGTGCCCGCGGCCGGCTTCGCCGGCCGCAACGACAACAAGAACTCCGCCTTCGCGTCCACGAACAACATCACCGGCCACCTCCCGGACCGCCCAGGGGAGCGCTACCGCCACCGACACGTGTCATCAGGGCACGCATTCTCCCAGTGATCACATCGTCGAGCCAGCGTGACCGTGCCGGCCGGCCGGAGCATCACCTTGTCAGTCGGCGGCGCCGGTGCGCCGGTTGTGATGGTCCAGCAGCCGGGACAACAGCTCGGTCAACCGCTGCCGCTCCTCGGCCGACAGGGGAGCCAGCAGCTCCTCCTGGCTCTCGGCCACCCGCTTCTCCAGCCGCCGCAGCTGCCGCCTGCCCGCGGCGGTCAGCGAGACGATGTTGCGTCGCTTGTCGGAGGGGTCCGGGGCGCGCTCGACCAGTTCGCGATCGGCGAGCTCGTTGACCGTCGCGACCATGTCGCTGAGGTGAATGCCGCTACGGCGGCCCAGCGCGGCCTGGCTGGCCGGGCCGAACTCCTCCAGCGTCGCCAGCAGGCGGTAGTGGTAGCCGCGGGCGTGGACGGACGAGAACCCCTCGGCCACGAGCCGGTGCGCGTGGCCGGCGGTCTGGGTGAGCAGCCAGCTGGGCAGTCCCTGCCAGCCGGCGGGCGTCCTCTCGGATGGGTCCTCCATGGGGCAAGTCTAACGAATCGTTGGGAGCACTAATGATTGTGTTATCGTTCGGGCAACGAACGTTAGACGACCGAACGTTTTTCGCCTCTGAACGACCTGCCCTGGAGCTGAAACCATGATCAAGCCGTTCCGCATCGACATCCCCCAGGCCGACCTCGACGACCTGACCGACCGGCTCTCCCGCACCCGCTGGCCCAACGAGGTCGCCGGCGCCGGGTGGGACTACGGCTTCCCGCTGGCCCGGCTCAAGGAACTGGCCGAGTACTGGCGCACCGGCTACGACTGGCGCGCGCACGAGGCCGAACTCAACGAGCTTCCGCACTTCACCACCGAGATCGACGGCCAGAACATCCACTTCGTCCACGTCCGGTCCGCCCGGCCGGACGCGCTTCCGCTGATCCTCACCCACGGCTGGCCCGGTTCGTTCCTGGAGTTCCTCGAGGTGATCGAGCCACTGTCACGCGACTTCCACCTGGTGATCCCCTCCATCCCGGGCTACGGCTTCTCCGGGCCGACCCACGAACGCGGCTGGGACATCGTCCGGATCGCGGGGGCCTGGGCCGAGCTGATGCGCCGGCTCGGGTACGAGCGCTACGGCGCGCAGGGCGGCGACTTCGGCTCGGGCATCTCAATGGCACTCGGCGCCGTGGCACCCGAGCAGGTCATCGGCGTGCACGTCAACTACCTGCCGACCCGGCCGGTCCCGGACGCCGACATCGAACTGTCCGAAACGGATCAAGCCCGCCTGGACAAGGTCAGGCAGCTGATGGCGCACCGCCCGCCCTACCAGACCCTGCAGGCCACCACCCCGCAGACCATCGGCTACGCGCTGACCGACTCACCGGCCGGCCAGCTCGCCTGGATCGCCGAACGCTTCGCCCAGTGGACTGACCCCCGCACGCAGATCAGTGACGATCGGATGCTCACCGACATCTCGCTGTACTGGCTGACCGCCACCGCGGCCTCCTCGGCACGGCTGCACCGCGAGACCCCACGGCGGACCGAGCCGTGCCCGGTACCGGTCGGCGTAGCGGTGTTCGCGCACGACATCACACAGTCGGTCCGGCCACTGGCCGAACGGCTGTACGACATCAGGCACTGGTCGGAATTCGAACGCGGCGGCCACTTCGCCGCGATGGAGGTACCGGAACTGCTCGCCGATGACGTCCGGGGCTTCTTCCTCACCCTCATCAAGGACGACCACCGGGCCGCCACACGATAAAAGACGCCGTCGGGGGAGAGGCCGGTTCGCTCAGCACACCCCAACGTCGACACCGCGCCGTTCGAGCACCTCGACGACACGTGCGTTGTCGAAACGAGTCGCGGCCATGTTTCATGCATAATATAAATTATGCATGAAACGCGGTGATCTGAGAGGTCAGCGCGCCGCCTGAGAGTCGCATGGGACCAGACCTACTCAGGACCTGCCGTACGGAACTGCGCACGCCATCAGCCGACTGAAGCATCGACACCGAAGACGTGTACGCCTGGGCAAGCATCGGCGGCCGTCGCGCCGTCCAGGCCGGCCGCACAAGATCATCTACGGAACGCCACGGGACGGCCCGCGTCATCACGGCGATGAGTGTCTGCGGATACACGTCCCTGAATACATCCGGCTGATCCGTCCGGCGACCACGGCTCGCGCCGTACCTCGTCAGAAGCCGTACGCCGGAGACCTTCTCTCGCCTTGCCCCCGACAGCCACCCGACGGCAAGCCGGAAGCTACACCGGACAGAAGATGGATTCTGTTTGGTATCGAACATGTGTGCGGTTCGAGCGGGCGACGCGCCGTTCGGCACCGTGGCGGCTCTTTGGCCGGGTGAGCGGATGCGGATCGGTCCACTCCCCTGAACGTCAGGCCGACCAAGGCGGCGGTTGACTCCTCCGGGCGCTGTCAGCGCCTCCCCGTACGGTCTGGCCATGATCTCCTGCGAGGCGCCGGTGTCTGGCGGGCGGCTCCCCCGCCACTACATCGTTTGGCTGGGCGGAGTGCTCGCCTCGATGCTCGGTGACACGGTCCTCTACTTCGCGCTGGGCTGGGCCGCGTCCGCGCACGGTGGGTCCGTCGCCGCTCTCGTACTGACCGCGATCAACCTGCCCCGGGCGCTGCTCCTGCTGGTCGGCGGTGCCGCCGGGGACCGGTTCGGTGCCCGGAAGATCATGTTGATCGGCGACGGCGTGATGATCGCTGTGACGGTGCTGCTGGCTCTGGTCGCCTTCCGGTGGGAGACGCCGACATGGCTGCTGATCGGTGCGGGTTTGCTGATCGGCGCGGTGGACGCCTTCTATCTGCCGGCGTCCGGATCCATGCCCCGGCGGCTGGTCGGAGCGGACAAGCTGCCCCGGGCTCTGGCCCTGCGGCAGACGGGCGGCCAGGTGGTCGCGCTGGCGGGTGGTTCACTGGGCGGCCTCGTCGTCACGGCCGTCGGCCTTCCGGGGGCCGCGCTCTTCGACGCGGCGACGTTCGGGATCGTCCTTTGGTCGATGGCCTCGGTCCGCCCCGCTCAGAAGGCCTCGGAGGCCGCCGCGCGGAAGGGCACCGTGCGGGAGGTGGCCGACGGTCTCCGGATCGCGTGGCGAGATCCGGTGTTGCGTGCCGCGCTCGTTCTGGTGTCGGCGGCGGCCGGGTCCCTGCTGCCGGTCATTTCACTGCTGGTGCCTCTGCTCGCCCGCCACCACGGATGGGGGCCGGGCGCGGCGGGGGTCGTCGCGGCGGCGCAGAGCCTCGGCGTCATCGGGATCGCGGCGCTCGTCGCCGGCCGGGGCGGCAGCGCGCGGCCAGGCCGGACCGCCGCCCTCGGTCTGATCATCGGTGGGTGCGGCACGGCGCTCCTGGCCCTCGCGCCCTCCCCCGCCGTGGCGGCGGGAGGCTCCGTGATCATCGGTATCGGGTCCGGGGTTTTCAGCGCTCACATCGCACCTCTTGTGCTCGCCACCACGCCGGACTCCCACCTGTCACGTCTGCAGGCCCTGCTGACCCTGGTCCAGAGCACCGCGCTGCTGGCGATGAACAACGCCCTGGGCAATGTCGCCGCGGCGGCGGGCCCCGCGCTCACTCTCGGCCTTTGCGCCGGCGCCGCGACGTTCACCGGTCTGGTGGGCCTGTGCTCGGCACATCTGCGCCGCGCCCCGGCCCACGTCGCGGCACCTGTCCCCGAACTGCGGCCTGCCCAGTGACGACAACGACGTCCGCGGGCCCGCGGAAGCACTCCCCTCTCCCCTGGTGTGGGTTTTCTGTTTGTTCGGAGATGAATTGTTACAACCCGCCACCCTGCTTTACGTAGTAAGGTTCAGGAGAGAGGCCAGGACGGCGGCGTTGCTGCGTGGTACGTCCTTGGTGGCGGTCACGAGGACGACCTTGCGGTCCGCGGCCAGCTCCTTCAGGCGCCGCAGCGCGTCGGCGGCCGGTGGGGTGTCCAGTTCGGCCTCGTAGCGGCGGCGGAACTCCTCGTAGCGGTCCGGGTCATGGCCGTACCAGCGCCGCAGGTCCGTGGAGGGCGCGACGTCCTTCAGCCACAGGTCCAGATGCGCGGCCTCCTTCGAGATGCCGCGTGGCCAGACCCGGTCGACCAGCACCCGGTACTCCCCCGCCGTGGCTTCGTCATAGATCCGTACGACGCCGACCTCGCGCACGTATCACCTCCGCGTTGACGGCGCCGTCCATCGGCGCCAGAGACCATACTTCCCGCCACGCGCTCGCCTGTATCGCCGGCCGCTCTCCCGCGTGTCCCGACGGGTTCCTTCATCTGGTGGGTCCGCCTCGGGGCGCTCGGCCGGGGAAATGTCGGAGGGGTCCGCTAACTTCTGGACAATGCGCCCCGCCGACGTCCGCCGTCTCACCGTCGATGAGGCGGTCGACCGTTACATCGACATGGTCCGTGCCAAGACCGTCACCGGTGCGCTGGCGCCGAGTACGGCTGAGGTGTACGCGCGTGACGTGCGGACGTTCGCGGTGCTGGCCGGCGGTGACCAGGTGCTGGACGATCTGACCGGTGAGGACGTCGACGAGGTGCTGCTGCGGTTCGCGTCCAAGCCGGATGGGCGTCGCAGCGGCTCGGCCGCTGGGGCGGGTCAGGGCGAGGCCGTGCAGAGTGGCGCGTCGCAGAGCCGGTTCCGCCGGTCGGTGTCGGCGTTCTTCCGGCACGCGACGGTGGCGGGCTGGGTGCAGCTGGACCCGATGCGGGCGGCCACGGTGGTGCCGCGCCATCGTGGCGGGCTGCGTCCGGAGCGGCGGGCGTTGACGCGTGAGCAGGCCGAGGGGCTGCTGGGCACGGCGCGTGAGCTGGCCGTGGGGTCACCGCAGGGGCGTAAACGGGCCGATCAGCGCACGGAGTTGCGGGACGCGCTGATCGTGATGCTGCTGGCGACGGTCGGGCCGCGGGTGTCGGAGCTGGTCCGCGCCGACATCGACCATTTCTTCGTCAACGACGGGGTGCGTTACTGGCGGATCTTCGGCAAGGGCGGGGCGACGCGTGACGTACCGCTCCCCCGTGAGGTCGCGGAGGTCCTGGACGCGTATCTGTCCGAGCGGAGGGCCCGCGAGACGGGTGGGGGTGCGCTGTTGCTGTCGTGGCGGGGGCGGCGGCTGGCGCGCGGTGACGTGCAGGCGGTGATCGACCGGGTGTTGGCGCGGGTGGATCCGCGGCATCGCCGTGGTGTGACTCCGCATGGTCTGCGGCACACCACGGCGACGCATCTGCTCGCCGCGGCGACCGACATGGACGCGGTACGCCGGGTGCTGGGGCACTCGGACCTGTCCACGCTGGGTCGTTACCGTGACGATCTGCCGGGTGAGCTGGAGGCGGCGATGCGGGCTCATCCGCTGCTGGGCGCCGGGTCCTCCGAGGCGGGTGACGTCCCGCCGGGGTGAGGGGCGGGGCGTTCGGTGGTCTCCAGGCGGTGGCCGGTGCTGCGGGGGCCGAGGACGGCGACGTCGAGGCAGAGGATGACCAGGATGACGGCCGAGCCGGTGAAGACGGTGCCGGCGCCGAGGTGGTCCAGGGCGTTGAGGGCGACGAACGGCAGTACGGCGGAGGTCGCGCGGGACAGGGAGTAGGCGACACTGATGGCGCTGCTGCGGATGCCGGTCGGGAAGATCTCCGCCTGGTAGGTGTGGAAGGCGTTGGAGAAGACGTTGGAGGCGCAGGTGAGCAGGAATCCGGCGGTGACGATCAACGCGGCGTCGCGGGCGTAGCCGAACATCAGGCCGGTGACGGCCATGACGAGCGCGGATCCGACGATGAGCCATTTGCGTTCGATGCGTTCGATGATCGGGACGGAGAGGGCGGACCCGATCGGGTAGCCGAGGAAGCTGAGGGCGGCGTAGCCGAGGGACTGGACGACGTCGAAGCCTTTGGCGCCGAGTACGACCGGTGCGAGGGAGCCGAAGCCGTAGTAGCCGACGGTCTGCAGGATCTGGAAGACCCACAGCATGACGGTGCGGCGGCGGTACGGTTCGCCGAACATCTGGGCGAGGGTGATCCGGGTGACGGGTTCGTCGGGGGTGTCCTGTACGGGCGGCAGCGGGCCTCGTACGGCGGCGGCCTGTTCGACGGCGGTGACGACCGCTTCGGCCTGGTCGGGGTGGCCCTGGGCGAGCAGCCAGCGCGGTGACTCGGGCAGGCGTGCGCGCAGGATCCACACGATGAGCGCGCCGATGGCGCCGAACACCAGCAGCCAGCGCCAGCCGTCGATCAGCAGGTGTTCGTCGGCGACGAACCGGCCGCCGAGGAACGCCGCGACCGGCACGCCGCAAAAGCCGATGGTGTAGGCCCAGGCGATGCAGCGGCCGCGGACGTGGCGTGGCATGAATTCGCTGAGGTAGGTGTCGACGAGGGTGAGTTCCGCGCCGAGCGCCAGGCCGCCCAGGAACCTCAGCAGCAGGAAGACCTCCAGGTTCGGGGCGAACGCGGTGAGGAGGGAGAACAGGGAGTACAGGCCGAGGTTGATCAGGAACATGCGGCGGCGGCCGAGCCGGTCGGCGGCGATGCCGAGTGCGATCGCGCCGACGAACATGCCGGCGAACGCGGAGGCGATGACGAGGGACTTCTCGTTCGTGCTGAGGTGCCACTCGTCGGTCAGGACCGCGCCGAGCACGCCGCCGAGGAAGACCTCGTACAGGTCGAAGAAGCTGCCCAGGCCGACGACGACGATCAGTGTCCAGTGCCAGCGGGTGAGCGGGAGGCGATCCAGGCGGGCGGTGATCGATCGGCCGGTCGGTTCCTGGGGCATGGGCGGCCTCCTCCTACGTCGGGGATGCCGCGCATGAAATCACTCCGGCCGTTGGTCAGGCCAGTGCGTGTCCGGCCCGTGAGATGCGGCGGCCTGTGGCGGAGCCGCCCGCCGTGGCGTCGTCGCCCGGTGCCGGCGGCGAATGGACGAGCTGGAACCAGCGGATCTGTCAGGCGCGGCCGAACCGGGAGGCGAACCGTGCGGTGAACAGGTCGGCGCCCTTGCGCTGGTAGACCGTCTCGGTGGTGGCCGCGGCGACGCCGTCTGGTGTGGGGAGCTGGCCGATGCCCGCGCGCGTTCCCAGCGGAAGCAGGATTCTTCGCTCGGGTGTCGGTGTGTGAACGGCGTCCGGGTGGTCGCCGGTGAGCTGGGCTTTGATGTTCTTCACCACGATGTCGGCATGTGTCATCGCGTAGGAGGCCATCTTGGGGTCGGGAAGAGCGGCGATGTCTCCGATCGCGTAGATGTGTTCGTAGCCCTGGACGTTCAGTCGCTCGGTGACCGGGACCGTTTTCTGCTCGGTCAGCGGCGAGAGGTGTCCGTCGGCCAGGTAGCCGGTGTTGATCTTGACGCCGAAGGCCTGGAACCAGATGTCCGCCACGATCTGCTCACCCTTGTCGGTAGTGACCGCGAAGCGGCCGGCCCGACCGGCCTCGACCGCCGGCAACGCGGTCAGGCCGGTACTCAGCCGCACGTCGATGCCGAGTTCGTCCAGCCGGCGGCGTAGCTCGTTCCGCACCTCGGGAAGGAAGCCGGGGAGCAACTGATCGGCCCTGTCGAGGACGACCACGTACTTGTCCGGCCAGACGTCCTTGATCTCTCCGGCGAGCTCCAGACCGACCGGGCCGGCGCCGAGGATCAGCACGCGGTCGGTTCCGGCCAGCTCCCTGTGGGTCTCGCGCAGATCGTCCAGTTGCTGGTCGATGCTCGTCGACGCATGGTGCGGTTTGGCCGGATACGTGTAGCCGGAGCCGGTGGCCAGGACCAGGTAGTCGGCCTCGACTCGCTCCCCCGAAGCGAGTGTGACGCCCTTCGGGTCCACTGAGACGGCTCTGTCGCGGATCACCCGTCCCTGTTGGAGCAGCGTCGCGAACGAGAAGAACGCGTTGTGCGCCCAGTCCGGCCGGGTCAGTGCCCGCAGCGACGCGGCGGCATTGACGAATGCCTCCCGGGGGTCGATGAGCGTGACGTCCGCCTCGGAGTCCAGCTCCTTGGCGACCAGTGACCCTCCATACCCTCCGCCGATGACCATTACTGCGTGATTCATTCTCGCTCCTCAGCGCGCCGTGGTTGGGCGGCACGCACGGCGCATCAAGGCGAGAGGCGGCGCCGGACATGCCTGAAGTTGACGCGACAACTTTAGGTGCGGCTTAGTTGTCACGTCAACTTCAGGCCGTTATGATCGTGCCATGACGAAGCCCCGCACACTGGAACCTGAGCAGTGGGAGCTTTGGAACAGCTGGATGCAGGCGCAGCGCCTCCTGGCCCGTGAGCTGGACCGCGATCTGCAACGCGACTACGGCATCTCCAAGGCCGAGTTCAGCGTGCTCGTGACCCTTCAACGGGCGGCCGAGGGCCGGATGCGCGTGGGCGAGCTCGCCGAGTCACTCGGCTGGGAGAAAAGCCGCGTGGCGCACCAGCTGACGCGGATGGAGAACCGCGAGCTCGTCGATCGGACCGCGAACCGGTCCGGCCGCCGGATCGGGATCAGGCTGACCGCCAAGGGCCGCACGGCCGTGGAGAACGCCATCCTGGGGCATGGGGACAACATCCGCCGATACTTCTTCGAAACGCTCACGCCCGAGCAGGCCTCGGCCATCCACGCGTGGAGTCGGCAGGTGGTCGACAGCATTGAAGCGCGCTGCGGTGAGGGCCCCGCCGCTCCTTAGCGGACTTTTCGTTTGTCTGCGCCATCAGCGCCATCAGCCCGGGACGGGGCCGAGCGGGCGGTCGATGATGGCGGTGGACTTGCCGACGAGGGCGGTGGCGACGTAGCGGTCGATGAAGGGGACGTGGGCCAGCTTGAGGGCGGCGCGCCGGACGTGGAGCTGGGTGGTGGTGGCGGGGATGAACCAGCGGGTCCCCTTGCGGGCCGCCTGCTGTTTCTCGGTGGCCAGGGGACGGAGTGTGCGTTCGTAGCCGTCCAGCGCGGCCTCGACGGTCGGGGCGTGGGACAGGTGCTCGGCCAGGACGTAGGCGCCGGTGATGCCGAGGGAGGCGCCCTGGCCGGCCAACAGGGACACGGCGTAGGCGGCGTCACCGACCAGTACGACGCGGTCGCGGCTCCAGGCGGGCAGGTCGATCTGGGCGACCTGGTCGTAGTACACGTGTTCGGGTGGCGGGCAGGCGGCCAGGGCGCGTGGCGCCACCCAGCCGAGGGGGGCGTACTCGCGGCGGATCGCCTCGCGCGGGTCGGCCGGGAGCGCAGGGTCGGCGGTGCGGTGCACGGTGAAGACGGCGACGCGTTCGCCGCGCAGCCCGTAGAAGCCCATCTGGCGGTCGACGGTGTCGGTCAGGCAGAACCGCCCGGCCACCAGGGCGTGGATGTCGGGGTCGTCGAATGAGTAGGCGGCGGTGTGGAAGCCCAGGTAGCGCAGGAACTCGCGTTCGGGCCCGAAGATCTGGCCGCGGACGGTCGAGTGGATCCCGTCGGCGCCGACCAGCAGATCGGCCTCGATCGTGCTGCCGTCGCTGAGGGTGACGGTGACACCGTCGGCGCGGTTGTCGATGCCGGTGAGGGTGGTGGCGTGGCATATCTCGACGCTGCCGGGGACGTGGTCGCGCAGCGCGCGTTCGAGGTCGGGGCGCATGATGCTGGTCAGCCGGCCGTCCACGATCTTGGCGAACTGGGCGAAGCGCATGCTCGCGCGCCGGCGGCCGTGGTGGTCGCGGTAGCTCATCTCTTCGACGTCATAGCCGAGTTCGCGGATGCGAGGCAGTACGCCCATGGCCTCCGCGGCGTCGTAGCCGGGACCGAAGAAGTCGATCATGTAGCCCTGGGCACGGGGGCCGGGCGCCTTCTCCACGACGACGACCTCGGCTCCGATGGTGTCGAGGCGCTGGGCGAGGGCCAGGCCGGCGATGCCGGCTCCACAGATGATCACCTTCATGAGGGATCTCACTGCTCCTTGGTCGAGGGTCGCGGTTCGGCGGGAGCGACGAGGCGGCGCAGAACGGCCGTCAGGTCCGCCGCGTCCGGGCCGGGGCCGAGCGCGCGGTGCAGCATGATGCCGTCGATCGCGGCCGCGATCACCGCGGCCGTCGCGTCGGGGGCAGGGACCCGGTGCTCGGCCAGCCGACCGGCCAGCGCCCGGCGGAACTCGGCGACGACCCCGCCCAGGGAGCGGCGCAGGTCCTCATCGCGGCCGGCGGCCAGGTAGGCCTCGGCGAACAGCAGCGACGTCGGGTCCCGGCCGTCGTAGGCGGCCAGGAACTCCATCATCAGCCCCAGTGCCTCACCGGGCGTGCGCGCGTGTGCCAGGCCCGCGCCGGCCTGCTCGATCAGGTCGTGCATCACCGCCAGTGCCGCCTCGGTCAGCAGCGCCTGAACCGAGGCGAAGTGGTAGTGCACCACGCCGGGGGCCACGCCGGCCCGTTCGGCCAGCATCCGGGTGCTGACGGCCGCCCAGCCCCGCTCGGCGATCAGTTCGGCCGCCGCCGCCAGCAGCCGCCGGCGCGCCTCACGTCCGCGATCCGCCGCCGTCGTACTCATCGTTCCCACCTTCTGGTCGATCGCCCTGTACATTCGCATTGGGCGATCGCCCAAATTTAGCACGACGAGTCCGCCGTACGCCTCGAGCGGAGTCGCCTCCCCTATGACGCGGCGGGACCGCCTTGTCCACGGGCCTTGAGCCATTCGCGTGCGAGGAGTCCGTAGACGACGTCGTCGTCGCGTTGTCCGCCGGGGAAGACCACGGCTTCGCGCAGCAGGCCCTCCTCGGTGAATCCCAGGCGGCGGGCCACGCCGCGACTGCGCGCGTTGTCGGTGCCGGTCCGCAGCTCCACCCGGTCCAGGCCGATGGGGCCGAACGCCTGGTCCAGGACCGCCGTGACGGCTCGGGTGACCAGCCCCCGCCCTTCGAACGCGGGGTCGATCCAGTAGCCGATCTCTCCGGTCCGCATGGCCGTGTCGATCCTCAGGCTGACCGCGCCGACCAGCCGCCAGTCCCGGCCCGCCGGCACCGCGATGTCGAGGGGCAGCTGTGTTCCCTCGAGCCACGCCCGGCCCTGCTGTTCCAGGCGGGAGCGGGTCTCATCGAGCGTTGCCGGACTGTCGGCGTCGAAGCCCGGGTCCCAGCGCGCGAGACGCTTGTAGTTGGCCGTCAGCAGGGCCTGGTGAGCCTCCGCGATCGCGACCGTACGCGGTATCAGCGCCGCGTCGTCGCCGAGCGGACAGGTGAACATGGCGGGGGTGACCGTCGACACTCGTTCTCCCATTGAGTCGGTAGTGAGGCATCAGCCTCGGGGGCAGGCGCCGAGCGGTCAACGGGTTATGGCAGCCGGACGAGGCCGGCGGAGATGCCATGGCGGGTGAGGCGTTCGGCTACCAGGGGACGCGCCCTTGGTCGTTGAAGAATCCGCCGGTGGGACCGTCGGCCAGCGCGGCCAGCTCCACGATGATCTGGGCGCCCTCCTCGACGGTGCGGGAGCCGCGGTGCCCGGTGAGGTCGGTGGCGGTGTACCCGGGCGTCGCCGCGTTGATCTTGATGCGGGACAGGTCGGGGTCCTTGGCGAAGGCGTGGGCGTACTGAACGGTGAGCATGTTGAGCGCGGTCTTCGACGACGAGTACGCGATCCGGCGGCCGGCGTCGCCGCCGAAATCGGTACCACCGCTCGTCAACCCCAACGAGGCGGTGGTGCTGGACACGTTGACGATGCGCGGCGCCGCCGAGGCGCGCAACAGCGGCAGCATCGCGTGAATGACCGTGACGACGCCGAAGACGTTGACCTCGTAGGTGTGGCGCATCTCGAGCGCCGTGGTGTCGGCGGCGAGCCGGTCCACGACGGTGCCCGCGTTGTTGACCAGCACGTCGAGTCGTCCATAGTCCCGGCGCAGCCGATCTGCCACCGCTTCGACACTGGCGGAGTCGGTCACGTCGAGCCGTACCGGCACGGCCGCCCCGCCGGCGCGAAGCTCCCCGGCGGCTGCGATACCGCGCTCCGGATCGCGGCTGCCCATCACCACGGTCATCCCGCGCTCCAGGAGCTGCCGGGCCGTCTCCTTGCCCAGCCCCTTGTTCGCCCCGGTCACGAGCGCCACAGGACGGTCGACCATGACTCACTCCTTCTTCCCCGCGACATCCGCCGAATTCATGTTACAAGCTGTATCTCAAGATACTAGCTGTATCATGAGTGGGTGGCCACGTCAGAGTCGAAGGAAGCCGGGCCGGGATTGCGGGCCGCGGGCGTGCAGCGGACCCGGCGCAGCATCCTCACCGCCGCACGCCGGCATCTCATCGAGACCGGCTACCACCGGCTCAGCCTGGAGGACGTCGCCGCCGACGCCGGCGTCACCCGGGTCACCATCTACCGGCACTTCGACTCCAAGCTCGGCCTGCTCGACGCCGTCGCCGAGGACCTCTCCCGGCAGGCCGGCCTCGTCCCCGGCATGCATGAGGCGGCCAAGGTCGCCGAACCGGTGCCCGCCTTCACCGCGATGGTCAGGGAGCTGTGCCGCTTCTGGAGCACCGACCCGGAAGTCTTCCGGCGGCTGATCAGCCTGTCGGCCGTGGATCCCGAAGCCCAGCGCGTCGTCGCCGGCCGGGAACACTGGCGATACCAGCAGATCAGCGTGTTCGTGCAGCGCCTGGCCTCCGCCGACCGCCTCCGGGCCCCTTTCGACGTACCGCAGGCCACCGCCGTCGTCGGAACCGTGACGAGCTTTCCGGCGTGCGACGAGATCGCCACACGCCTCCGGACGGACCTGACCGAGTTGGACCGGATACTCCTGCCCGTGCTCGCCGGCGTCGTCCGACTCGACTGATCGACAAGCTCTCGCATTCCCGAGTGCCGCGGCGACCCCATGCCGGGTCACCGCCGAACCGCTGAGCTGGGCAAGAACGGCGACGGAACCGGTTTCCACAGGGGCTGTGGAAAACTCGGTGGGTAACCGCCGCCCAATACCCACATAGGTGGCGATTTCCCCGGCCGAACTGTGGAAAGCCCTGTGGATAACCGGGGGACAACGCGGCCGGCGGAACACCGCCCACGCGAGCGCCGCGCGTACCGGAGACAGGTCCTGACCGGCGCTAACGAGACTCCGCCGCGAGCCGCAGACCCAGGCCGACCAGCACGACCCCGGACAGCTGTTCGAGCCGCCGCCGCACCGCCGGCCGGCCGAGCGCCCGACCGGCGCGGCCCGCCAGCCAGATCAGGCTCAGGTACCAGACCATGTCGATCAGCGCCCAGACCAACGACAGCGCCACCAGCACCGGCAGGACGGGCGCACCGTGCGGGACGAACTGCGGCAGGAACGACACCGCGAACACCCCCGCCTTGGGGTTGGCCGCGTTCGTCAGCAGGCCCAGCCGGTAGGCCCGCCACCGCGACACCGGCGCCGCCCGCACCCCCGGCTCCCCCGCCCGCTCCACGGGACGCCGGCGGCGCGCGGACCACAGCGCCCGCACGCCCATCCACACCAGGAACACCGCACCCGCCACCCGGATCGTGTCATAGGCGATCCGCGAGGCCAGCAGCAGCGCGGTCAGCCCGAACGCGGCCGCCAGCCCCCACAGCACGATCCCGGTCTCGTTGCCCAGCATCGCCGCCACGCCCGCGCGGCGGCCCGCGGTGACCGACTGGCGCACGATCACCGCCGTGCTCGGTCCCGGGATCAGGGCCACGACGATCGCGGCGCCGGCGAAGGCGAACAGCATCTGGATCATCGCCTCATGCTGGCCCGGGTCCGCGCACGCGGGCAACCGGCTTTCGCCCCCGGGGAGACGGGCGGCCTACCAGCTCGTACGGGCCGTGACCGGGCCGCCGTGCCCGGCGGGGTTCATCGTGCCCGGCCCTCCGGTCCGCGACGGCCCCGGCGTCTTCGACTTCTCGCCCGACCGTGACGGCGACGGGCTCGGCCTGGACGGCGTCGGCTCCGGCGGCGGAGGCGGCTGCACCGGCACCGTCGTGGGCACCTCGGTCGGCGTCGGCGGCTTCGGGGACGGCTCACAGGAGTACAGCAGGAGGACGAGCAGGCCGAGCAGGACCAGCAGCGCCGCCAGCGACGCGACCGCCGCCGCCAGGCCCTTGGTGTCACGCGCGGCCTCCGGGCCGGCGGGCGGCGCCGGAGGGGGCTGCAACGCCGGCGCCTTGGGACCGGACAGCCAGTACTGCTGGAAGCTGGGGCCGCCACGGCGGCGCCGGCCCAGCCCCCAGCCGCGTTCGAGCAGCACCGGCTTCAAGAAGCGTTCCGCCCCCGGACGGCCCTCCTCGTGCGCCGTGGCCACCCACGGCGCGCCGCCGTCGGGCAGCGCCGCCACCACCGGCGACGGGCCGCCCGGCCCGGCCGGGCGCGGGACCGAGGGGACCACGCCCACCCGCGGCGACTCGGCCTCCACCGCGGCGCGGAACCGGTCACGGGCCGCCGCGTCACCGGCCGCGGCGGTGGTCAGCAGCGCCACCTCCACCCGGCGGCCCTGAGGATCGGCGGCCAGGTACACGATGCCGGCGGCGGACTCGTGCAGGCGCGACTCCAGCCGGAACGGCCCGAGCTCGGCCGGGTCCCCGACCTGCAGCGGCTTCGGCATGCGGCCTGCCTCCCCTCGCCTGCGGCCTGGCGCGACACACTAACAGCCTCGGCGCTCGGCGGGCCTTCAGCCAGATCGCATAAGGTCGTGCTCGTTGGCGCTGCAACGAGACCCTGACCTTGAGGGACTACATGACCATCGCTGTAGGGGACATCGACCAGGCCGCGGCGCTGCTGCAGCAGAGCGTAGCCGAAGTCAAGAAGGTCATCGTCGGCCAGGAACACATGGTCGAGCGCATGGTGATCGCGCTGCTCGCCCGCGGCCACTGCCTCCTCGAGGGCGTCCCCGGCGTCGCCAAGACCCTGGCCGTGGGCACGCTCGCCACCGTCGTCGGCGGGTCGTTCGCGCGGCTGCAGTTCACCCCGGACCTGGTGCCCTCCGACATCGTCGGCACCCGCATCTACCATCCCTCCACCGAGCAGTTCGACGTCGAGCTCGGCCCGGTCTTCGTCAACTTCGTCCTCGCCGACGAGATCAACCGCGCGCCCGCCAAGGTGCAGTCGGCGCTGCTGGAGGTCATGGCCGAACGCCAGGTCTCCCTCGGCGGCAAGACCCACCCGCTGCCGCGGCCGTTCGTGGTCCTGGCCACCCAGAACCCCATCGAGTCCGAAGGCGTCTACCCGCTGCCGGAGGCGCAGCGCGACCGGTTCCTGATGAAGGTCAACGTCGCCTATCCCGGCGCGACCGAGGAGATGCAGATCCTGCAGCGGATGAGCGTCGACCCGCCCGACGCCGCGCAGATCCTCGACCCGGCGAGCCTCATCCGCCTGCAGAAGGCCGCCGACGAGATCGCCGTGCACGAGCTGGTCGCCGACTACATCGTCCGGCTCGTCATGGCCACCAGAGAACCCGAGCAGTACCACCTGTCGGATCTGAAGGGCGTCATCGAGATCGGCGCCAGTCCCCGCGCGACCCTGGGCCTGGTCGCCTCCGCGCGTGCCCTGGCCCTGCTGCGCGGCCGCGACTACGTGCTGCCCGACGACGTACGCGACGTCGCCGTCGACGTGATGTCCCACCGGATCCTGCTGTCCTTCGACGCCATCGCCGACGGCATCGACCCGGTCGGCATCGTCCAGCGGATCCTGACCACCGTGCCGCCGCCACGCGTCGTGTGGAACAGCGAATACGCTTCATGAGCGGCGCGATGAGGTCCGACAGGCTCGGTGAGCTGGCCCCCGAGCGGTCCCTGCGGCGGCTCGAACTCGCCGTCACCCGACGGCTCGACGGCCTGCTGCACGGCGAGCACCTGGGCATTCTTCCCGGGCCCGGCAGCGACCTGGCCGAGGCCCGCCTCTACCAGCCCGGTGAGGACGACGTACGGCACATGGACTGGGCCGTCACCGCCCGCACCACCACCCCGCACGTCCGTGACCTGATCGCCGACCACGAGCTGGAGGTCTGGGCGCTGGCCGACCTGTCCCCCAGCATGGACTTCGGCACCGCGGCCATGGAGAAACGCGACCTGGTCGTCGCCGCGCTCGCCGCCGTCGGATTCCTCACCACGCGGCTCGGCGACCGTGTCGGCGCCTACATCACCCACGGAGAAGGCCTGCGGCGCTGGCCCGCCCGTACGGGCCGCACCGCGATGTACGCGCTGTTGCAGGCGCTGCTGGACGCGCCCCGCACCGACCCGGGCCGGCCGGGCCCCTCGCTCGCCGAGGCGCTCACCAGCCTGGCCCGCGGCCAGTTCAAACGCGGCCTGCGGGTGGTCATCTCCGACTTCCTGGACCAGGAGCGCACCGGTGACGGCGAACTGGCCTGGCAGCGTCCGATGCGGCGGCTGGCCGTCCGCCACCAGGTCATCGCCGTGGAGATCATCGATCCGCGTGAGCTGGACCTGCCCGACGTCGGCCCGGTGATGATGACCGATCCGGAGACCGGCGAGGTACGGGAGATCATCTTGTCCCGGCGGGTCCGTGAGCGGTACGCCGCGGCCGCCGCCGCGCAGCGGGCCCGTACCCGCGAGGCCATCCGCGGCTGCGGCGCCGCCCACCTCGTCCTGCGCACCGACCGTGACTGGATCAGCGACGTCGCCCGCTTCGCGCTGCAACAGCGTCGCGTCGCCGGGCGTGCCCACCCGCAGGGGAGCCGCGCATGACCTTCCTGTCCCCGGGCCGGCTCTGGCTCCTGGCCCTCGTCCCGGTGCTGGCGGGCCTGTACCTGCTCATGCAGGCGCGTCGCCGGCAGGCGGCGGTCCGCTTCACGAACCTGGCGCTGTTGTCGCACGTCGCGCCGCGCCGGCCCGGCTGGCGGCGGCATCTCGCGGCGCTGCTGTTCCTGCTGTCGGTCATCCTCATGACCGTCGGGTTCGCCCGCCCGGCCAAGCCGGTCAAGGTGCCCCGCGAGCGCGCCACGATCATCGTCGCGATCGACGTGTCGCTGTCGATGAAGGCCACCGACGTGGCGCCCAGCCGGCTCGACGCGGCCAAGGCCGCGGCCAAGAAGTTCGTCCAGGACCTGCCGATCCGCTTCAACGTCGGCCTGGTCAGCTTCTCCGGCAGCGCCTCGGCGGTGGTCGCGCCGACGTTCGACCGCGAGGCGGTCGGCCATGCCATCGACGCGCTGCAGCTGGGCAAGGGCACCGCCATCGGGGAGGCCGTCTTCACCTCGCTGCAGTCGATCCGTTCGTTCGACGCGCGCGCCAACGAGGACCCTCCGCCCTCGCACATCGTGCTGCTGTCCGACGGTGACAACCAGAGCGGCCGGTCGGTCATGGAGGCCGCCGAGGCCGCCCGCGCCGCGAAGGTCCCCGTCTCCACGATCGCCTTCGGCACCCCGTACGGCATCGTCGACATCGACGGGGAGACCGTGCCCGTCCAGGTGAACAAGGCCACGTTGCGCAACCTCGCGCACGACACCTCCGGCAAGGCCTACGAGGCGCAGGCCGGGTCGGAGCTGTCGGAGGTCTACCGGCACATCGGCAGCTCGCTCGGGTACCGCATCGAACGCCAGGAGGCGGCCTCGCAGTACATCCTCGTGGCGCTGCTGTTCGCCCTCGCCGCCGGCGGCCTGTCGCTGGTGTGGTTCCAGCGGCTGCCCTGAGCGGGCCCTCAGCGGCGTGAGGCGGGCCGTACGCCGCGCGCGACGTACCCGATGATGCCGAGCAGCACCAGCACGCCGAGGCCGTCGCTCAGCCCCTCCCACAGGCTGCCGAACAGGCCGTCGCCGCTGAGGAACAGGAACGAGGCGAACACCGTCGCCGCCGTCCCGGCCGCCGGCACCAGCGCGTAGGACCACGGGTGCTGCTGCGCCCACGCCCGCGTACGGTCCTGGCCGCGGCGCAGCAGCGCGCCGCCGGCGCCGATGAGGAAGAACACCGCGAGGCCGAACGACAGCGGCCCGGCGACGCTCAGGTGACCGCCGAGCAGGTGCAGCGCGAGGTCGGCGCCGCCCGCCACCGCTCCCCCGGCCAGCGCGGCCGCCCAGGGTCCCTGTGAGGCCGCCGACATCGCGATCCACGCCGAGTCCGAACGGCTCGGCACATCCGGTTGATACGTCATATCGCGATGATGCGTCCGCCGGGCGCGGAACGCCATCAGGGATTCCCCCGACTCGCCCCTGAGGCCACCCCCACACCCGCGGGCCGGGGGCCGCGGCGTCACGCACGCGCCGCCGCGCTGGTACGGTCGGCCGACGTGGGGGAGCACTACTTCGCCGAGCGTCCGCAGGCGCGCAGCCGGCCGGGCACCGTGGACCTCGTCCTGCCCGATCTGCACTTCCGGCTGGCGACCGACCGGGGCATGTTCTCCCCCGACCGCGTCGACCTCGGCACACGCGTCCTGCTCGACAGCGTGCCGCCCCCTCCCCCCGACGGCGACCTGCTCGACCTCGGATGCGGGTACGGGCCGATCGCGCTGACCATGGCCGCGCGATCGCCGCAGGCGATCGTCTGGGGTGTGGACGTCAACGAACGGGCACTGGAATGCGGGCGGGACAACGCCCGAGCCGCCGGCCTTGACAACGTAAGGTTCGAACTCGAACGCGACGTCCCGGCCGGCACGCGCTTCGCCGCGATCTGGTCCAACCCGCCGATCCGCATCGGCAAGCCCGCCCTGCACGCCCTGCTGGACACCTGGCTGCCTCGCCTGGTCCCCGGCGGCCGGGCCCACCTGGTCGTGCAGAAGAACCTCGGCTCGGACTCCCTGCAACGCTGGCTCGAGAGCCGGGGACGGCCCACCGAACGCCTCACCTCACGCGCCGGCTACCGGGTCCTGGCCGTCACCAACCCCGAGAAGGACACACCGTGACCACCGCCGACGCCCGCAGGCAGCTGCGCGCCACCGACGTCAAGCGCCTCAACCGCGGCTGGCGGCGCCGTACCGAAAGCCGTCTCGGCCTGCTCGTGGAGTCGGTGACCCAGCCGTTCAACGTCGGCTCGATCATGCGGTCCGCGGCGGCGTTCGGCGTGGAGCACCTGTGGCTCGCCGGCAACGCCGCTCCCCCGACCCACCCCGGCGCCCGCAAGACCGGGCTGGGCACCGAACGGCTCGTCCCCTGGGACCCGGCCGTCCCCGTCCCCGACGCCGTCCGCGCCGCGCGCGAGGCCGGGTTCCGCATCGTCGCGATCGAGCTGACCGCCGACGCGCTGCCCCTGCACGAGGCGCCGCTGGAGGGCGACGTGTGCCTGGCCGTCGGCGGCGAGGACCACGGCTGCTCCCCCGCCCTGCTCGGCGCCGCGGACGCGGTCGCCTACATCCCCCAGATCGGGCGCGTCGGCTCCCTCAACGTCGCGGTCGCCACCGCGATCGCCCTGGCCGAGACCCGGCGCCGCGAATGGGCCCGCTGACCCCGCCCGCGGCGCCGGGAAGACCCGCCTGAGACCGCTGCCCTGCCCTGCCGCGCGGCGCGGGCGGCGGGTTCGCGGGTCAGCCCTTCGCCATGTAGGTGGCGAACTCCTCCAGCGAGATCTCCCCGTCCCCGTCGGAGTCCATCCGCTGGACGACCTCCGTGGCGGTCTCCTCGGTGATGTCCTCACCGAGGGCCTTCATCAGCTGCTTCAGCTCGGTGGCCGAGATGTGCCCGTCCTTGTTCCCGTCGACGATCTCGAACGTCGCCGCGTAGGCGCCGGTGTCCGCCATGATCAAGCCTTCCTTGCTCGGAGACGCGGCCACCGCGGGCCGCAGCGCACGACAACCTAGTCCAAAAGCGGTAACCCGGAAGACATGGACACGACGCCGCGGCGATCGGTTCCCCCGATGGAGTCGGGGTGTGAAGACCCGGCCGCGCGCCTTTACGAAGTAAGGTGGGTGGTGAATCGCGTTACCGGCCGCCGAGCCGCCATACTCGAACAGGTGTCACCGGAGTTTGCGTTCCTCGATCATCCCGGGCCCATCCCGTTCGCCCACCGGGGCGGCTCCCTGAACGGCCTGGAGAACTCCATGGCGGCGTTCGGCCACGCCATCGACCTGGGCTACCGCTACCTGGAGACGGACGTACGGGCCACGGCCGACGGCGTGCTGCTCACCTTCCACGACGCCGACCTGGAGCGGGTCACCGGGCGCGCCGGCGAGATCGCCCGCCTGCCCTACGCCGAGGTCGCCACCGCCCGCATCGGCGGTCGCGAGCCGATCCCGCTGCTGGAGGACGTCCTGGGCGCCTGGCCGGCCGCCCGCCTCAACATCGACGTCAAGGCCGAGACCGCGATCGCCCCGCTCACCGAGGTGCTGCGCCGCACCAACGCCTGGGACCGCGTGTGCGTGACCTCCTTCTCCTCCCGGCGGCTGAGACTCGTACGCGCCCGCATGCGGCTGCTCGCCGGCCGCGACGTGTGCACCGCGCTCGGCCCCCGCGGCGTCGCCGCGCTGCGCGCCCACTCCCTCGCCGGGCCGCTGTCGGTGCTGCTGCGCACCGCCGCGACCGGCGCGCCGTGCGCGCAGGTGCCCTACCGGCTCGGCCGCAGCCGCTTCGTCACCCCCTCCTTCCTCGCCGGCGCGCACACCCTGGGCCTGAAGGTCCACGCCTGGACCGTCAACGACGCCGCCGAGATGGCGCGGCTGCTCGATCTGGGCATCGACGGCATCATCACCGACGACATCGAGACCCTCCGGGACCTGATGAAGGCCCGCGGCCTGTGGGCGACCGCCACCACATGACCGGGCGAAACGACCGAACCGACGAAACGGCCCCCATGATCACCCCCTCCGGCGAAGCCGGGCCCACGACCGGGCCCACGACCGGGCGCAGCGAGACGGCGCCCGCCGCGGCGGCCCCGGGCAGCCGCCGCCGCGAGCAGCGCGGCTGGTACTTCTACGACTGGGCCAACTCCGCCTTCTCCACCACGGTCGTGACCGTCTTCCTCGGCCCGTACCTGAGCACGATCGCCCGCGCCGCCGCGGACGCGCACGGCTGGGTCCACCCGCTGGGCCTGGACGTCCGCGCCAAGGCCGTCTTCCCCTTCGCCGTCACCGTCTCGGTGATCGCCCAGGTCGTGCTGCTGCCCGTCACCGGCGCCGTCATCGACCACACCGGCCGCAAACGCCGCACCCTCGCCCTGTTCGCCTACCTCGGCTCGTTCGCCACGATCGGGCTGTTCTTCGCCTCCGGCGGCCGCTACCTGCTCGCCGCGGCCCTGTTCATCCTCGCCAACATCTCCCTGGGCTGCGCCGACGTCGCCTACAACGCCTTCCTGCCCGACATCGCCGACCCCGACGAACGCGACGCGGTCTCCTCCCGCGGCTGGGGCATCGGCTACCTCGGCGGCGGGCTGCTGCTCGCCCTCAACCTCGTGCTGTACCTGCTGCACGACTCCTTCGGGCTGTCGCAGGCCATGGCGGTACGGATCAGCCTCGCCTCGGCCGGCGTGTGGTGGGCCGCCTTCACGCTCATCCCGCTGCGCCGCCTGCGCGACCGGCACCGGGCCCGTACGGGCGAGACCGCGTTCGGCGCCGTACGGGCCGGGTTCGCCCAGCTCGGCCTCACCCTCAAGGACCTGCGCAACCGGCCGGTCACGCTGCTGTTCCTGCTGGCGTTCCTGATCTACAACGACGGCGTGCAGACCGTGATCACGCTCGCGGCGACGTACGCGACCGAAGAACTCGACCTGGGCCAGTCGGTCGTGATCGGCGCGGTGCTGCTGGTGCAGTTCGTGGCGTTCGGCGGGGCGCTGCTGCTCGGCCGGCTCGCCGACCGGTACGGCACCCGCCGCGTCGTGCTGACCTCGCTCGTCGCCTGGACGGTCGTCGTGCTGGCCAGCTACACGCTGCGACGCGGCTCGATCGCGCAGTTCATCGTCCTGGCCGCCGTGATCGGCGTGGTCATGGGCGGCACGCAGGCCCTGTCACGGTCGCTGTTCTCCCACCTGGTGCCGCGTGAGCGCACCGCGGAGTACTTCGGGTTCTATGAGATCAGCGACAAGGGCACGAGCTGGATCGGGCCGCTGGTGTTCGCGTTCGCCCTGCAGCTGACCGACAGCTACCGCAGCGCGATCGTCTCCCTCGTGATCTTCTTCGTCGTCGGGTTCGCGCTGCTGATCACCGTGGACGTCCCCCGCGGCGTCCGCGAGGCCGGCAACCCCCTCCCCCGCCGCGTCTGAGCCACCGCAGGACCCCGGCGGCCGGGCGCCCCGGCCGGCACCGCCGCGCCGGCTCCGGACGATCTTCGATCGCCGGCGCGGACGCGTGAAAACCGCAGGGTTGGACCGGCGCTGAGGCGGGAATCTTGTGACGGTATCCAGCGTTGCTCCACTAACGAGAACGCAAGCCGTCTGGGAGGCACGTCACGATGGCCGAGCGCGCACTTCGCGGCACCCGACTCGGAGCCACAAGCTACGAGAACGACCGAAACACCGACCTGGCGCCCCGTCAGGAGGTCATGTACGACTGCCCGAAGGGCCACCGGTTCACCGTCATCCTGGCCGCCGAGGCCGAGGTGCCGATGACCTGGGAGTGCCGGAGCTGCGGCGCCACGGCCCTGATGGTCGACGGGGAGATGCCACAGTCCAAGAAGGGCAAACCCCCGCGCACCCACTGGGACATGCTCATGGAACGCCGCTCGATCGAAGATCTGGAAGAGGTCCTCGCCGAGCGCCTGGCCGTGCTGCGGGCCCAACGCAGGAAGACCGCCTGACCCGAAGAATCGTTGACGGGCCGTGCCGCCAGACCCCTCGGCGGCGCGGCCCGTCGCCGTTCGGTGCCGAGCGTGACGGCGAGGCCCGGCGAGAGGTCAGCGGAGCGTGGAGCCTGCGACGGGGGCGCCTCAGGGGCCGAACAGGGCTCGTACGGCGGCTTCATCGCCGTCGATGTCGACGAGCCCATGGACGTCGTCGAGGGTGAGCGCACCCGCTGCCAGCCCGAGAACGATCGGGGCGTCAGCGCGCACGACGACATCGAGATCGCGCCCATCATGCAGGGCCACCTCCACACCCGAGCGCGTCGACCGCACCTGGAGCAGCCGGCCGTCGACCGCGATCCCCACCGTCGGCGCCTGGAGTGCGGCCCTGCCGGCGAGCAGGGCCCGGAGGCCGACGACGAGCCATTCGGCCTGGAAGCGGTCGCCGCCCGACCCGCGCGCCATGAGCGGCGTGGACCAGCGGATGAGGCCCTCGACCGGCTCCCGCAGCTCCGCGCCCCATGGGGTGAGCGCGTACACGATGGCGTTGCCCTCCTCTGCCAACCGCCGCTCGACCACCCCGGCGGTCTCAAGGTCGCGAAGACGGTCGGCGAGCAGGTTGGTGGCCACGCCGCCGAGCCCGTCGAGCAGCTCGCGGTAGCGGGCGGGACCGATGAGGAGCTGGCGGACGATGAGCAGATTCCACCGGTCGCCGACGACATCGAGTGCCCGGGCGAGACCGCAGTACTGGCCGTAGCTCCGACTCATGCCGACCACTTTACATTCTCAAGCTTCACTGAGAACATCCAGCACATCGCCCGGTAGGCGATCAAGGCCGACGCCGCAGCACGGCGACCCGACCCGGTCGCCGGTGGATCGCGAGGTGATCGGCGCCCTGCGGGAGGAGTCCGGCCGCGTCGCCCTGGCCGGGGCCCGTCGCCGGCCGGCCCGGGCCGTGGGACGGCCACCGGCACAAGCGCTCACGCCACAGGAGTGAATCGATGACCGACACCCCCCACCTCGGGCGAGGCCCAGACGCCGGCGCCCGGGAGGGTGCCGACACGGTGGCCGCGACGCACGGCGGCGCACCCGACACCATGGCCCAGGCACGTGCGGCGTTGCGGGAGGTGGTTCCCCGCCTCGTCACACTCGTGCGGAGCGTCCCCGACACCGGCTCCGTCGCGGTCGGCACCTGGACGGTGGGCGATGTCGCGGCTCACCTGACCCATGTTCTCCGCATGGACACCGACGCCCTCGCCGGAGCACCGGTCCCCGAGGCGACGGTGACAACGGCGGGAATGGCCGAGGCCAACGCCGCGATGCTGGCCCTGGACGGCGAACGGGCCCCATCGGTACTCGCCGATCACATCGGCACGCTGGCGGACGAGTTCGACGCCATCGCGTCGCGTTCGCGAGCGGCCACCGTCGATTGGCTGCAAGGCACCCACCTGCCGCCGTCGGCGGTGGCGTGCCACCTGCTCGAGGAATGCCTGATCCACGGCCATGACATCGCCACGGCCGCCGGGCGCCCGTGGCCGATCCGGCGCCACCACGCTCTGCTCGCCATCGAGGGCGCCGTACTTCCGCTCATCGCGGCTCTGCCGCCCACCGCCATGGTGAACCAGGACAAGGCGGGGTCCTTCCGAGCCCGCTTCGACCTGCGCCTGCGTGGAGGCCGACGCACGCTGATGGTCTTCGACCGCGGGTCGTTGACGATCGAGGCGGGGGACGCACGCAACGTTGACGCCCATCTGTCCGCCGACCCCGCCGCGCTGATGCTGGTGTTCATCGGCCGACGCGCGCTAGGGAAACCGCTTCTTGGCGGAAAGCTCACCGCCTGGGGCCCTCGGCCCTGGAAACTCCTCCGCATGCTCACCGCCATCAGCCCCCCGTAGGCCGTCAGGCTCTGATCACACGGACCGTTCTCGATGGCGGCCGGTGGTGGCGGCGCGCAACGACGGGTGCCGTCACCGGACGGGCGAGCGCTCAGCGCGGCTCAGGCGGGTCGTCCTCGATCACTTCGCCCCGTACGACGCGGTGGCCGGTGCCCGTGCCGCCCGCAGAGCCGCTCTGCGGGCCCGGCTCGCTCCGGGGCCGGGGCATGTCGCCGAAACCCCCGAAGGAGGCCGCTGCGTGGCTCTGCGCGACGCGGACGCGGCGCCCGACGTACGCCGACAGCGCCCGGCGGACGAGCGGCCGGGTGAACGGCAGGACGAACACCAGGCCCGCGACGTCGGTGAGGAAGCCGGGCGTCAGCAGCAGGACGCCGCCGACGAGCACCAGCGCGGCGTCGGCCAGTTCACGGTCGGGCAGCCCGCCCTGCCGGAACGACTCGGTCAGCGCGCGCCAGGCCCGCCGCCCTTCGCGGCGTATGATCCACGCGCCCAGCAGGCTCTCCAAGATCAGCAAAGCCACCGTGGGCCATCCGCCGATGGCGTGACCGACCTGGAGGATCACATAGATCTCCAGGACCGGAACCGCCAGGAAGGCGATGACCAGCGTCGCGCGCAGCATGCCTCCATTGTGACGCGCCCGGCGCATGGTTCGCGCGCCCGGCCGCACATCGGGCGCCACTGTCACGGGACCGCGGTGAACAGTTCGTAGCTGTGACCGTCAGGGTCGCGGACATAGACGCCCCGTCCCCCGCCGAGATGGTTCACCTGCCGGTCCCAGCCGTTCGCCGGCCCGGAGCCGAACGCGATCCCCGGCGCCCGCCGCAGGCGCGCCAGCACGCCGTCGAAGGTGGCGTCGTCGACGAGGAACGCGTAATGGCCCGGCGTGGCCCCGCGCCGGTCATCGAAGTCGAAGGTCAGGTCGCCGTTGATCCGTACCGGCGAGAAGGGCCCGGCGTCCGCGTCCGGCGCGGGGGCCGGCAGGCCCAGCAGGTCCGCCAGGAACGCGGCCGAGGCGCGCCGGTCGCTCGCGGGCACGATCAGGTGGTTCAGCACGACGGGCATGGCGTCACTCCCTCGAATGTATGCGAATCGCATACGAATATACATGCGATTCGCACGTATAGGATGGCGTCCATGCGTCCCGATGAGGCCGATGACGGCGGGCCGGCGCTGTTCCGGCTGGTGCGGTTCTGGTCACGCCGCTGGAGCGGCCTGGCCGCCGAGGAGCTGACCGGGCAGGCGCGCCACGTCCAGCACATCCTCACCGTCGAGGCGGTCGAGGGCGCGGCCGAGGCCGACGTGGGCACGATCGCGCACCGGCTGGGCCTGGACCACTCCGGCGCCAGCCGCATGGCCCGCGACGCGGTCGCCGCGGGCTACCTCGTACGCGCGGCCTCCGAGCGTGACCGCCGGCGCGCGTCGCTGCGCCTGACCGCCGACGGCCGGGCGCTGCTGGAGGGCTCGCGGCGATGGCAGCGCCGGACCTTCGCCGAGCTCACCTCCGGCTGGGACCGGGCCGACCGGGAGCGCTTCGCCGCCTACCTGCGGCGGCTCGCCGACGAGCAGGGCGCCTGAGACTCGTCGCGTGTGACGATCACCGGCGCCCGCCTTTACGTAGTAAGGTCGTGCCTGGCCGCGGGAAATACGGCGCCGGTCCCGGCCACCGCGCGCTCTCTCAGGACGGGCGGCGTCCCGCCAGGCGGCCCAGGCGGCCCTCAACGCCCCACCGGGTGAGCTTGACGAACGCCTCGACCATGATGTCGCGGCTCATCTTGCTCGCGCCGTGGGTGCGCTCGACGAACGTGATCGGCACCTCGGCGACCTTCAGCCCCGCGCGTACGGTGCGCAGCGTCAGGTCCACCTGGAAGCAGTAGCCCTGCGACGTCACGTCGTCGATGCCGATCTTGCTCAGCGTCGTGGCGCGGTAGGCGCGGAAGCCGCCGGTCGAGTCGTGGACGTGGAAGCCCAGCAGCACCCGCGAGTAGGTGTTGGCGCCGCGCGAGAGCGCCTCGCGCTTCTTCGGCCAGTTCTCCACCCGGCCGCCGCGAACCCACCGCGACCCGATCACCAGGTCGTTGTCCTCCAGCGCGCTGAGCAGCCGGGGCAGCTCCTCGGGCTGGTGCGAGCCGTCCGCGTCCATCTCGACCAGCACGTCGAAGCCGCGTTCGAGGCCCCACCGGAACCCCGCGACGTACGCGGCACCCAGGCCTTCCTTGCCCTTACGGTGCAGCACGTGCACATGGTCGTCCTCGGCCGCGAGGCGATCGGCGATCTCCCCGGTGCCGTCGGGGCTCGCGTCATCGGCCACGAGCACCTCGGCCTGCGGCACGGACGCGCGGACCCGTCCGACGATGCTCTCGACGTTCTCGCGCTCCTGATACGTCGGGATGATCACCAGAACCCGTCCGACGCCCTCCGTGGTCTCCACCCGCTAGGTCCCCCTGCTCGTCCGTGTCCTCCAGGCGGCGACCGCCGCCGCCGCGAACCCAAGCAGCGCCAGCGCCCATTCGGGGGTAGCGCCGAGATGATCGGAAAGCGTACGCGACGAGCGCAGGGGTACGCGCTCGACCTGCACAGCCGGTGTGAATTCCTGCGAATGATCCAGCACGCGCCCGTCGGGGGTGATGATGCCGCTGATGCCGCTCGTCGAGGCCACGAGCATGGTGCGGCCGTGCTCGACCGCCCGCAGGCGTGACATCGCGAACTGCTGCGGCGGCAGGCTGGTGTGCCCGAACGTCGCGTTGTTGGTCTGCACGACCAGCAGCGGGTTGCTCGCCACGTCGCGTACGAGGCCGTCGTAGGCGACCTCGAAGCAGATCACGTCGCCGATCCGCACCGGCCCGAGGCGGAGGTTGCCGGCCGAGCGGCCCTTGACGAACTCCCCGACCATGTCGAAGCGGGTGATGACCTTGCGCAGGAAGCCGCGGAAGATCGGGATGTACTCCCCGAACGGCAGCGGGTGCCGCTTGACGTAGTAGGCGCCGGGGCCGGTCTTGGGGTCCCACACGATGCCGCGGTTCTCCACGTGCTCGCCGTCGCCGTGGTCGATCACCGCGCCGACCAGCACCGGCACGCCGACGTCGCGGACGGCCGCGTCGATCACCTGGCGCGCCTGGGGGTCCCGGTACGGGTCCAGGTCGCTGGAGTTCTCCGGCCAGATCACGATGTCGGGCCGGGGCAGCCTGCCCTGGCGTACCTCCTGGGCCAGCTTGTGGGTCTCGCGGGCGTGGTTGTCCAGGACGGCCTCGCGCTGGCCGAGGAAGTCCAGGCCGGCCCGCGGGACGTTGCCCTGGACCACCGCGACCGTCACCGGCCGGCCGCCCGAGGGCCGCGGCACGAACACCCCGGCCACGCCGAGCACCAGCACCCCGGCGAGCATGAGCGCCACACCCCGCACGCCCGGGGCCGAGTCCGCGGAGGAGGTGCGCCGCCGCCACAGCGCCAGCGCCGAGGCGGCCAGGAGCCCGCCGGTGAGCGCGATCACGAAACTGATCAGCGGCGCGCCGCCGATCGGGGCGTACCCGGTGTAGGGCGAGGCGGTCTGGCTGAAGGCCAGGCGCCCCCAGGGAAAGCCGCCGAACGGCACCCGGCCGCGGACGAACTCCTCGGTGATCCACAGCGCGGCGGTCCACAGCGGCCAGCCGGGCAGCCGGGTCGCCAGGGCGATGCCGGTGCCCAGCAGCGCGAAGTAGAGCGCCTCGAAGACGCTCAGGGCCAGCCAGGCGTCCATCCCGACCGGGCGCAGCCCCTCGAACAGCGGGAAGCAGAACGCCAGCCCGTACAGCATGCCCAGGCCGGTCGCGGCGCGAAGGCGGCGGCCGCGCAGGGTGAGGGCCAGCATCGCGGCCGAGACCGGCGCGAGCGGCCACCAGCCGACCGGGGGGAACGCCGCGGCCAGCAGCAGCCCGGCCAGGACCGCCAGCGCCGGGCGCCGCAGTCGGGTGGGGAATCGACGCCGACGGGACTCATCGGCGACGCCGGGGGTCTCCTCGGCGAGCATGTCCTGCGCCACCAACGCTCCTCGTCCGCATCGTTCGTTCTTGCGGAACGGTATCGTCCACGGGCCGCTGGGACGAATGGGGAGGTGCGCCGCGGCCGTCCGCACCGCCGCTGCGGCACTCCGTACGGGCTTCGGAACGGAAGAGAGCCCGGGCGGTCCCTTCGAACCGGACCCGTCTCGTCGGCGGCGAGCGCGTCGGTCCGTTGTCTGATGGGTGCCCAGGCTCTTACCGAGTCTCACCGGCGCCGGTCCGGGGTGCTCCCGGCCCGGGCGCGCGGATGGCCTGCGTCTGGCTTTCGACGGTTGGCGCCGCACCGCGGCGCTGCCCTTCCCCCGTCACGGCGCAGGTGCCGCGTCGCCCCGGCCGGCCGGCCGGTAGGCCCTGTGGTGGACGCCTAGGCAACTTATCGGTATCCGAAGCGATGTCAACCCTGGCCGCCGGCGCCACGCACCGTCAGGAGGTGCCGGGGACCACGACCGTTCCGGTCGCCGTGACGACCACCAGCGGTTCGGCCAGCACCTCCGCGGCCGACTCGCCCTTGTCCGGGCGTGCGCGGCACACCACCCGCGCCTCCAGCGCCAGGGTGCGGCTGCGGCGCCCCACGCGGGTGACGGTCGCGGTCGCCTCCAGCACGTCACCGGCCCGTACGGGGGCGCGGAACGCCACGTCCTCATAGCCGGCGAACAGTCCCTCGTCGCCGTCGGTGCGGATGCACACCTCGGTCGCGACGTCGCCGAACAGGCCCAGGACGTACGCGCCGTCCACCAGGCTGCCGCCGTAGTGCGCGTGGCCGTACGGAACGTAGCGCCGGTGCGTGACGCTCACGCCGGTACGCGTGTCGCTCACGCCAGTGCGCGTGTCCTCACTCACGAGTCCTCCTGCGGGGTCCAGGTGGGCAGCAGGGCGTGCACCAGGTACGAGGCGACCTCGGCGGGGGTGGTGCCCTTGCCGAAGATGCGGTCGACGCCGAGCTCGGCCTCGGTGACGGTGTCGAAGCGCGGCCCGCCGGCGATGAGCAGCGGGCGTCCCATGCCCGGCCCGACGGCGGTCGGGTAGGCGGCGTGGAAGGCCGCGGCCATCTGCTTGGTGTTGTGGATGTGGGCGTTCTTCTGGGTCACGACCTGGGAGACGAGCACGGCGTCGGCGTCCTCGGCCTTGGCGCGCTCGAGGAGCTCCTCCACGGTCACCTGGGCGCCCATGTTCACCACCTGGATCTCGCGGTGGTACTCCAGGCCCTTCTCACCGGCGAACCCCTTGACGTTGAGGATCGCGTCGATGCCGACGGTGTGGGCGTCGGTGCCGATGCAGGCGCCGACCACGACGAGGCGGCGCTTGAGCACGGTGCGGATGGCCAGATCGACCTCCTTGGCCGGCAGCAGCGGGTACTCCCGCCCCTCGGGCACCTCGATGCCGGCGTAGTCGATCAGGTGGTTGACCTTGCCGTAGACGATGAAGAACGTGAAGTGGGGCCCCATCGCCTTGGCGTGGACGACGCTGGCCGGGTCCAGGCCCATCTGCCGGGCCAGGGCCAGGGCGGCGAGCTCGGCGCGCTTGCCGGCCGGCACCGGCAGGGTGAAGGACAGCTGCACCATCGCGTCGCCGGTGGTGTCGCCGTAGGGGCGGATGATGGACGGGAGGTCGGTCGCCTCCGGGACGTCGGTCGTGGTCTCGCGCTGGATCACCGCTTCACACTCCCTGCGGGTGTCGGGGCCGTGCGGCCGGCGTGGGGGTCTTCGGTCTCGAGGATGTCCAGGGCCGGGCCCACGTAGCCGTCGGCGCGCTCGACCACGCCGTCCAGGCCCTTGCCGCCGTCGGCGGGCCGGCGGGTCACTCCGAAGGTGCCCTCGGCGATCGCCGTCAGGAGCGTGTCGTCGCAGATGCGCTCCAGCAGGTCGACCGACTCCGACAGCACCTGCTTGGCGCGCTGGACGACGAAGCCGTCGGGCCGGGGCACGAAGTCCTCGGCCAGGGCGCCGCAGGCGTCGCGGACGTACCGGACGTTCTCCAGGGCCAGGTCGCGGTCGGACAGCCAGGGGGTGTGGATGCCCTCGGTCATCATCCCGATCAAGATGATCGACTGTTCGGTCATCACCCCGGCCAGGTTGAAGAAGGCGTCCAGCAGGTAGCCGGCGAACACGTTCCCGGTCATGTGCTTGGTCGGCGGCATGTACTTCAGCGGCGCGTCCGGGAACAGCTCGCGGACGAGCTGGGCGTGGGCCAGCTCCAGCCGGAAGGAGTCCGGCAGGGCCGGGTTGATCTCGAAGGCGTGGCCGAGGCCGAGCTGGGAGTCGGCCAGGCCCGCCTCGCGGCCGAAGCGTTCGTTCAGCAGCTGGCTGACCACGACCGTGTGCGCGGCGTCGACCGCGTCGGCGGTGGTGAGGTAGTTGTCCTCGCCGGTGTTGATCACGATGCCGGCGCGGGCGTGGATCTGGCGGGAGAACCGCTGGTCGATGAAGGTGCGCCGGGGGTTGATGTCGCGGAAGATGATGCCGTACATGCAGTCGTTGAGCATCATGTCGAGGCGTTCGAGGCCGGCGAGGGTGGCGATCTCGGGCATGCACAGGCCCGAGGCGTAGTTCGTCAGCCGCACGTACCGGCCCAGCTCCTTGGACACGTCGTCGAGGGCGGCGCGCATGAGCCGGAAGTTCTCCTGGGTGGCGTACGTGCCGGCGTAGCCCTCGCGGGTGGCGCCCTCGGGCACGAAGTCCAGCAGCGACTGGCCGGTGGAGCGGATCACCGCGACGACGTCGGCGCCCTCGCGTGCGGCGGCCTGCGCCTGCGGGATGTCCTCATAGATGTCGCCGGTCGCGACGATGAGGTACACCCACGGCTTGGGCGGGTCGCCGACCGCGGCGAGCATCTGGTCGCGTTCGGCGCGCCGGCGGTCGATGCGCGTGAGGCCCTCCCGCGCGGCGGTGCGGGCGTGCGAGGCCGCGGCGGCGGCGGCGTCGCCGGAGGGCAGGCGGAAGGTCACCGCGCCCAGCGCGGCGGCCTGCGCCAGCGAGGACAGGTCGGCGTAGGACTCGCGGCGCAGGGCGTCCCAGACGGGCAGCGCGACGCCGTGCTCGAGGCCGACCTGGTCGCGTACGGCGTCGACGAGGTGGTTCACCCAGGGGCGGCCGTCGGAGTCGGCGCCGGACAGGCCGGCCAGGCGCAGCTGCGCGCGTTCGACCGAGACGGTCGTGTGCGTCCGCGCCATCTCGATGACCGGCTCGGCGGCGCGCTCGGCGAGCCGGCGCGCCTTGGCCACCACCTGCGGATCCAGGTCCAGTTTGCCCATCACTCCTCCACCCGCTCCTTGAAGATCTTCGCTACGCCCGGTTCGGTGCGCAGCAGGTCCAGTGCCATCTGGGCGTGCCCTGGGGCGTACCCGTTTCCGATCAGCATGGTCACGTCGGCGGCCAGTCCTTCGGCGCCGAGCGCCGCGGCCGAGAACGAGGTGGCCATCGAGAAGAAGACCACCGTGCCGCCCGCGGCGGTGGCCAGGATCGCGCCGTGCTCGCAGCCGGGCACGTCGACGCAGACCACGGTCACGTCGGCGCCCGGTTCGCCGACGGCGTCCGCGAGCGCGATCGGGTCGCGGGCGTCGGCGATCACGACGTCGTCGGCCAGGCCCGCGGCGCGCAGCCGCGCCGCCTCCGCCTCGAACGGGACGACTCCGATGGTACGTGCGGCGCCGGCGCGGCGTGCCGCGGCCAGGGCCAGGGAACCGCTCTTGCCCGCGGCGCCGATCACCGCGACGACCGGCGCGGTACGGGCGGCCACGACGCGGTGGGTCAGCGCGGGCGCGCCGCAGACGTCCATGACGGCCAGGCTCAGGCCGGCCGGCAGGTCGGCCGGGAGCTCGGCGGCGATCGAGCGGGCGAACAGGATCGCGTGGCCCTCGGCCGGGACCTGTTCGCCGCGGCCGTCCCAGCGGCGCAGGTCGTCGGTGATGTGCAGCGGCGTGAGGGTGAGGGAGACCAGGGTGGCGATCCGCATGCCGGGGGCCAGGCCCAGTGGGGACTTCGGGCCGGCCTCGTCGACGACGCCGATGAGCATGCCGCCCGAGCCGGTGACCGGGTTGTGCATCTTGCCGCGGGTCCGGATGATCTGCAGGACCTCGGCGCGGATGGCGTCCGGATCGCCGTCGTGGGCGGTGTGCAGCTGCCGGTAGGAGGCCGCGTCCAGGTTCAGGCGTTCGAGGCGGACGCGCACCTCGTCCTCGGCGATCCGTGGATCGGGATCGAGACGGCGGGCCGCCTGCGGCAGTACGCCGGGCGGCTCCAGGACCCGGTGCAGGCCGACCGGAGAGCTGTTCATCCCTCACCTCAGGTAGCGTGTAGTGGAATATCTGCTGGGGGAACCTAGTTTAGAGAAAGAATTTCCCGTATGGTCCCGCAGACAGTGAACATCATCCGCGATCTCCGCGAAAGACTAGGGGTGAAGCTCGTGACCGCTCTTGCCGAAGACTCGGTGGTGACCCTCGATGGCCGCCTCCAGCCGTACACGTACCGGCGTCATGAGTTGATCGAGCCGGACTGGCGCCGCTTCCCCGGCTGGCGCGAGGTCACCGCGGCGGAGTGGGAGTCCGCGCAGTGGCAGCGGTCGCACTGCGTCAAGAACATCCGCCAGCTGCGGAGCCTCATGGGCGACCTGCTGAGCGAGGAGTTCTACGCCGACCTGGAACGCGACCAGCGCGAGCGGGCCACCATGTCGATGCTGCTGCCGCCGCAGATGCTCAACACCATGAACGTCGACAGCACCGAGGCGTTCTACGCCGACCCGGTGCGGCGCTACATGCTCCCGGTGTTCAGCGACCGGCGCACCGACTGGCCCTCGCACCCGTTCGCCAGCCGCGACTCCCTGCACGAGGCCGAGATGTGGGCGGTGGAGGGGCTGACCCACCGCTACCCCACCAAGGTCCTGGCCGAGCTGCTGCCGACCTGCCCCCAGTACTGCGGCCACTGCACCCGCATGGACCTGGTCGGCAACTCCACGCCGCAGATCGACAAGCACAAGTTCGCCCTCAAGCAGCCCGACCGGCTGGAGGAGATGCTGGCCTACCTGAGCCGCACCCCGCAGGTCCGTGACGTGGTCGTGTCCGGCGGCGACGTCGCGAACATGCCGTGGGCGCGCCTGGAGACCTTCGTCGACCGGCTGCTGGACATCGACAACATCCGCGACATCCGCCTGGCCACCAAGGCCCTGATGGGCATGCCCCAGCACTGGCTGCAGGACGACGTACGCGCCGGTGTCGAGCGCCTGGCCACCAAGGCGCGCGAGCGCGGCGCCCAGCTCGCCATCCACACCCACGTCAACGCGGCCCAGTCGATGACGCCGCTGGTCGCCAAGGCGGCCCAGGCCCTGATCGAGGCCGGCGTCCGCGACGTGCGCAACCAGGGCGTGCTGCTGCGCGGCGTCAACACCAGCGTCGAGCAGCTGCTGGATCTGTGCTTCGCGCTGCAGGACAACGGCGTGCTGCCCTACTACTTCTACCTGTGCGACATGATCCCCTTCAGCGAGCACTGGCGGCTCTCGCTCGCCGAGGCGCAGCGCCTGCAGCACGGGATCATGGGATACCTGCCCGGCTTCGCCACCCCGCGCATCGTGTGCGACGTGCCCTACGTCGGCAAGCGCTGGGTGCACCAGGTCGCCGACTACGACACCGAGCGCGGCATCTCCTACTGGACGAAGAACTACCGCACCGCGCTGGAGGCCGACGACCCCGAGGCCCTGGAGCGCCGGTACGAGTACTACGACCCGATCCACCTGCTCCCCGAGAGCGGGCAGGCCTGGTGGGAGGACCACGCGCGTGAGGCCCAGGGCCGCGACGTCGGCCTGGCCGCGGCCAGCCGCGCCGCCTCCGAGGCCATCCGCGACGCCTGATCCCCGATGACCAGGACGCCCCACGGCGTCATCCGGCCGCGCCGGGCCACCGCCCGGCGCGGCCGGACCCGTCTGGGGCCCGTCCCGGCGGACGGCCCACCGGGACGGTGAGAACGGTCAGGACACCGTGAACCCGTCGCAGCCGATGTAGTAGGCGTCTCCGTTCGGGTGCACGTGGTACCAGACCACCGTCCACGTGCCCGCCTGCAGGTCGTAGGCCCAGTCCTTCGGCTGGGTGAAATCACGCGGGTAGTGCAGGGTCGCCCAGTCGGATCCCTTGAGCACCACCGGACGCGTCGTGACGATCCCGGTGATCCGGTTGCCGCGCAGCGCGACCGGAGGACGCATCTCGGCCGCGACGTAGTAGGCGTCCGGAGCCCCGTCCGCCGCGCGGAACCCGACGTCGGCGCTGCCGCGTGGAGCGGCCGGCTCCCGAGGAGCCGTCCACTGCGCCCCCAGCGCCTGCGCGGAGGCCTCGGTGCGCGCGGCGGGCGCGCACCGCCCGTCCTTGGGCGACCAGGCCATCGCCGCGAAGTCCGCGTCGGTCTCCTTGGAGAAGACGTCCGTGGGCGTCCCGGCGCCCGCGGGACGGGTGGCTCCGCCGGTCGCGCCCGGCGAGCGGCCGGCGTTCGTGCCGCCGCCGGACCGCGCCGTGCCCGATGCCGAAGGGGAGCCGGCCGCGCCGCCGCTCCGCGGCAGGAACTGGAACAGCAGCACCCCGGCGACGACGACGGCCGCCGCCGCGCCGCCGCCGATCACCCCGAGCAGGGTCCGGCGGGAACGTGGCTCCGGGGCGGGCCGGGTGAGCACGCCGGTCGCCCGGTCATGGCCCGGCGGGACCAGGCCGTACGCGACCGCCGTCGGAAGATCGGGCGGCGGGACCTCGGTCAGGTCGAGCAGCCGCCGATACGCCGGGTCGTCGGCGATCGCGCCCGGGACGCCGCACAGCGCCGGTACCTGCCCCGCAGCGGGCCGCGCGGCCGGATCCTTCTGCGCGCACCGTGCGATGAGCCCGGCCAGGGCCGGGTCGGTTCCGGCCACGTCGATGGGTTCGTGGACGCTGCGGTAGATCACCGCGTGCGCGTCACCCGCGCCGAACGGCGGGCGCCCGGTGGCCGCGTACGCGACCGTTCCGGCCAGCGCGAACACGTCGGCGGCCGGGCTCATCCACTGCCGGCGGATCACCTCCGGCGCGAGATAGCCGGGCGTGCCCGGCGCCGCGCCGGTGTGGGTGATCGCGGTCTGGTCGTCGCCGCGGGCGATGCCGAAGTCGATCAGGCGCGGGCCGTCGGGGGCCAGGATGACGTTGTGCGGCTTGAGGTCGCGGTGCTGGACCCCGCGCGCGTGGACGTCGGCGAGGGCCTCGCCGAGCGCGGCCATCAGCCGCAGGCAGGTCGCGGCGGGCAGTGGCCCGTGCCGCGCCACGGCCTGGGTCAGGGTCGGTCCCTGCACATATTCGGTGGCCAGCCAGTACGGGGGCGCCTCGAGCCCGGCGCCGACGAGCGCGGCGGTGAAGGGGCTGCGCAGCTCACCGACGGTCGCCACCTCGCGGCGGAACCTCGCGAGCGCCTCGGGGCCGTCGAAGTCGGTTCGGATCACCTTGAGTGCGACGTGGCGACCGCCCGGGGACAGCCCGAGGTAGACCTGTCCCATCCCGCCGGCGCCCAGCCGGGCCAGCAGCCGGTAGCCGCCGATCTCCGCCGGGTCGCCGGCTCGCAGTGCCTCCATGGTCGGACGCTCCGTGGTGATCCGCGTGTGCACGCCCCTCGTGCATCCGGAAGATCTTAGCGATCACGGGCCTGCCCTTGACCGGCGAGAGACGAGGCCCGCGGCCGCCGGTGACCGGCCGCGGGCTTCGCCGCTCTCATGGTCACTCCCCCATGCGCCGGGCGATCGCCGGGGGTTCCCGGCCGGCGAGGAGCCAGCCCGCCACGGCGGCGGCCAGCGGAGTGCCGGCCACGATGCCCAGCGGGAAGCCGATCGGCACCCGGCCGAAGACCGCCAGGTCGTGCCGGTAGACGGCGAGCAGCCCCAGGCACGCGCCCGTCACGCCCAGCGCGACGCCGAGCAGCGCCAGCGCGCCCGCCGTGGTCGCGGTGAGGGTGCGCCGGATCCCGCGGGAGGCGCCGGCGGCGGTCAGGGTGCGCAGGTCGGCGGCGGCCTCGCTGCGGATCAGCCCGACCGTCATGGCCAGGACGGCGAGCGCGAGAAGCATGCCGATGGCGGTGGCACCGGCCCGGACGTTCACGGCGGCGGTGTGGCCGTTCCGGGCCTCGACGGTCAGCCCGGCGGCGTCGGCGATCTTTCGCGCGCCGGCGATCTGCTCGGCGGTGAGCCGGCTGCCGGACTGGATGAGCCACCCGGCCCGGGCGCGGGTCCAGTGCCGGCGGGCCAGGCCGCTCGCGGTGATCACCGAGGTGGGCAGCGACGTGTAGGCGGGCGCGTGGATGCGGGTGATCACCGGTACGTCCGTGGACCGGCCGTCCTTGCCGCGGACCGGGAACACGGGCCGGCCGGACCGGGCGGTGAGCACGTCCGCCGCCGGTGCGACCGTCGCGGGATCGACGCCGAGGAAGCGGAGCAGGTCCGGCGACGCCACGTACAGCGGGATGTCGGCGCACGCGCCACCGCGCGGTACGCAGAAGATCGCGGTCATCCGCGCCGACCTGCCGTTGTCGGTCCGCGGTGGCAGGGCCGGATCGATCGGCACGTCCAGCGGGACGGTGACCGGATGGTCGATGGCGACGCCGTCGCGGACGAACACCACCCGGTCGGCCCAGGCCGCGAGCTGCGCGTCGTGGGTGGCCAGCACGGTCGCGGCCCCTTCGCCGCAGGCCGCGCGCAGCAGCCGGACGACGGCCTCGCCCGTGTGCGTGTCCAGCGCGCCCGTCGGCTCGTCGGCCAGGAGCAGCCGGCGTTCGCCGACCAGCGACCGGGCGATCGCGACCCGCTGGCGTTGCCCGCCGGACAGCTCGTCGGGGTAGCGGCCCGCCTGGTCGGCCAGGCCCACCTGCTCCAGTGCGCGTCGCGCCGAGGCCGCCGCGGCCTTGGCCCGGGTGCCGTCCAGCTCCAGCGGCAGCGCGATGTTCTCCTCGGCGGTGAGCCCGGGAAGCAGGTTGAAGTCCTGGAAGACGTAACCGACGCGCCGGCGGCGCATCCGGGCCTGGTCGCCGCGCGACATCGCCGAGAGCGGGTCGCCTTCGACCAGCACCGTGCCGGACGTCGGCTGCTCGAGGCTGCCCGCGATGGTGAGGAGGGTGGACTTGCCGGAGCCGCTGGGGCCCATGACCGCGACCATCTCACCGGCCCGCACCGACAGGCTCACGCCGGTCAGGGCGCACACCTGCGCCGGGCCCGCCCCGTACACCTTCGACACCTCGCGCAGTTCGAGCACCGGGGTCATCGGGCCGCCCCCGCCCGCCGCCTGCCCGGAACCGGCGCCGGGGCCGGGGCCGGGGCCGGGGCGGGCAGGTGCCGGAGCCGCGCCTCGGCGGCGTCCAGCCAGCGGACGGTCGCCTCCAGCCGGAAGAGCTCCGCGTCGGCCACCAGCAGCAGGCCGATGTCGTCCTCGGCGGCCTCCTCCTTCAGCCGTGTGTAGCGGCGCATCGTCTCGACCAGGTGCCTGCGGTGCGCCTGCAGGATCCCGGCGACCTCGACACCGGGCACCCGCAGGGCGACCAGGACCTTGATCACCAGCTCGTCGCGCGGCGGGACCTCCTCGGCGGGCGGCGTGCTCAGCCACGCGGCCAGCTCGGTTCGGCCCTTCTCGCTGATCCGGAAGCTCTTCTGCGGGCCGGGCTCCTCGGTGTCGTCGGATTCCACCAGCCCGTCCCGTTCGAGCCGCTGGACCGTCGTGTAGACCTGGCCGACGACGGTGTGTGCGGGGACACGGGAAGCAGGCACCCCGCGGCGCGCGCCACGGGGTGCCTCAGACACCGCCCGGAACCCCCGCCCGCCGCGCGGCAGGGCACGGGCCGTACAGCAGGAGCAGGCCGCCCGGCTCGAACGGGAAGGACTCGGCGTCTCCCCGGTACCGGGCGTGCTCTCAGGTGCCCGCCGGATCACCGCCGGGGATCAGGACGCCGTCGACGCGGCGGGGGATGCCCGGGTCGGCGTCGCGCAGCTCGGCCGGCAGCAGCGCCTCCGGGGCGTCCTGCCAGGCGACCGGGCGCAGGAACCGCCGGATCGCGGTCGTGCCCACCGAGGTGTGCAGCGGGTTGGACGTCGCCGGGAACGGGCCGCCGTGGTGCATGGCGTGACTGACCGCCACGCCGGTCGGGAAGCCGTTCCACACGAGCCGGCCCGCCCGCTCCCGCAGCACCGCGGCGAGGCGCGCGGGCAGGTCCGTCTCCTCTTCCCCGGTGTGGACCGTGGCGGTCAGGTTGCCCGGCAGGCCCGACAGGAGCTCCAGCAGCGATTCGGGCCCGTCGTAGGTCACGAGCACGCCGGCCGGCCCGAAGCACTCCTCCAGCAGCGGACCGGCGAAGTCCTGCGCGCGCACCGCGAACAGCGCCGGCGCCAGCGGGCCGTCCCCGGCGGCCAGGACCTCCACGCCGGGCTGCCCGGTCAGCCGGTCGACACCGTCGCGGAAGCCCTCGGCGATCCCGGCGTTCAGCAGCACCGTCCCGCCCAGGTCCCGTACGCGGCGGGCCGTCTCGGCGCGGAACCGCTCCCCCGCCTCGCCGGCCGGGACGAACGCCAGCCCCGGCTTGGTGCAGAACTGCCCCGCGCCGAGCGTGAACGAGGCGACGTACCCCTCGGCGATCTCGGCGGCGCGGGCGGCGGCGGCCGCCGGAGTGACCACCAGCGGGTTGAGGCTGCCCATCTCCGCGTAGAACGGGATCGGGTCGGGCCGGGCGTTCGCCACGTCGAACAGGGCGCGCCCGCCGCGGTAGGAGCCGGTGAAGCCGACCGCGCGGATCGCCGGATGCCGGGTCAGGTCCGTGCCGGCCTGGGCGCCGTGTACGAGGCCGATGGTGCCCTCCGGCGCCCGCGTCTCCCGTACGGCCTCGCCGAGCAGCTCGAAGCACAGCTGGGAGGTGGCCGGGTGGGAGGGGTGCGCCTTGGCCACGACCGGGCAGCCCGCGGCGATGGCCGAGGCGGTGTCGCCGCCCGGCACCGAGAAGGCCAGCGGGAAGTTGCTCGCGCCGAACACTCCGACCGGCCCGAGCGGGACCAGCATGCGGCGCACGTCCGGCCGCGGGCCCATCGGGGTCGGCCCGGCGTGGTCGATGGTCGCCTCGACGTAGGAGCCCTCGTGCAGGACGTCGGCGAACAGGCGCAGCTGGAAGCAGGTGCGGGTGAGCTCGCCGTTCAGGCGCTGCCGCCCCAGCGCGGTCTCGCGGTCGGCGACCTCCACGACCTGGGCACGCGCGGCCTCCAGGGCCCCGGCCATCGCCCGCAGCAGCCCGGCGCGGCCGTACCGGCCCATCGCCTCCAGCCCGGGGAAGGCATCCGCCGCCCGCGCACAGGCGGCGGCGGTCTCCTCGGGCGTGCTCTCCTGCGCGACGGTGGCCACGACCTCACCGGTCCGTGCGTCGACGCTCGCTACCGCGGTCACCCGCGATCACTCTCCTTCCGGGACGGCGTACTCGCCTACGAGCGTGCCACTACGGCGTGCCGCGGGTGCGCGCGGCCCGGTACTCGGCCACCACCAGGTCCGTCAGCTCCCGCAACGAGGTCTCCCCGGCGGCCTTGTCGAAGGTGATCCGGCCGTGCTGGAGCAGGTTGACCCGATCGCAGACCTCCAGGACCTGCGCGTAGTTGTGCGCGATGATGATCACCGAGACCTCGCCGCGCTCCTTCAACCCGCGGACCAGGTCCAGGATCAACGCGCCCTCCTTGGCGCCCATGGCCGCCAGGGGCTCGTCCAGCAGCAGGATCTTCGCCTCGGAGTACACCGAGCGCGCCACCGCGATCGCCTGCCGCTGCCCGCCGGACAGCTTGGCCACCTCCACGTCGACCGAGGGGATGTTCACCCCCATGTCCTCCAGGTGCCGGCGGGCGAGCCGGCGCATGGCCCGGTTGTTCAGCAGCGGCCAGCGCACGTGTTCGCGGCCGAGGAACATGTTGTGGTAGACGCTCAGCTCGTTGATCAGCGCCAGGTCCTGGTAGACGGTGTCGACGCCGAGCGAACGCGCGTGCTCGACCGACTTGAGCGTCACCTCCTGCCCGTCGATGAGGATCCGCCCGGAGTCGGGCTGGTGGAACCCGCACAGGATCTTCATCAGCGTCGACTTGCCCGCGCCGTTGTCGCCGATCAGCCCGAGCACCTCGCCCCGTTCCAGGCGCAGGTCGATGTCGGTGAGCGCGGTCACCGCGCCGAAGCTCTTGGCCAGGTGCTCGGCCCGCAGCACTTCGTCCCGGCGCGCTCCTACGCCGGGCTCGGGCTGCTCGGCTCGTTCGTTCCGCTCGCTCATGACCGCCCCGCCCTTCGCAGCCTCGCCAGATGGACGTTGAGGATCATCGAGACGAGGATCGCCACACCCAGGATGATGTTGAACGGGTTCGCGCTGATGCCGATGAGGTTGAAGCCGTTCTGCAGCTCGGCCAGCACGAGCGCGCCGAGCAGGGCGCCGATCACCGTGCCGGAGCCGCCGGCCAGGGCGGTGCCGCCGATGACCGCGGCCGACACGGCGGTGAACATCGCGCCGGTGCCGCCGGAGCTGGGGTCGATCGTGGAGGTGCGGAACGCCTCCAGGATGCCGGCGAACGCCGCGAGCGCGCCCGTCACCATGAAGTTGCCGACCTTGATCCGGGCCACCTTGATGCCCGCCTCGCTCGCGCCGAGCAGGTTGCCGCCGACCGCGACCGTGTGCAGCCCCCACCGGGTGCGGATCAGCACGAGGTGGAAGAACGCCACGATCAGCAGGCACCAGATCAGCTCGGACCAGTCCGCGTGCCCGAACCAGCCCGCCAGGCCCTGCGCGGCCGACGGGATCTCCGCCGGGTAGGCGTGGGAGGTGGTGAGCGTGATGCCCTGCACCAGGAACATCGTGCCCAGCGTCGTCACGAACGAGGGCACCCGCAACAGCACCGTCACCGCCCCGTTGAGCAGGCCGATCACGGCGCCCGCCAGCAGCGCCACCACGATCGCGATGATCGGGTACATGCCGTAGTAGTCGACCAGGTAGTGCATCAGGAACGGCGCCAGCGTGAACACCATCCCGGCCGACAGGTCGATCTCGCCGCTGACCAGCAACAGCACCTCACCGACCGCGATGATCGCGTACGGCGCGGTGCCCTGGGAGATGTTCACCAGGTTGTCGTTGCTCAGGAACTCCGAACGGGCCGACTGGAAGTAGATCAGCAGCGCGACCGCCACGACCAGGATCGTGGCCTCGCGGCGGCGCAGGAACGCGTCGGCGGCACGGCCCAGCCGCCGTGGCGGACGCGGCGCCGCCACCTCGGTCCCGGGCGCCTCGGCCTCACTCACCGGGCCGCCCATCACTTGTGGGCGATGGAGCCGGAGTGGTTCAGCAGCTGCTGCTTGGTACTGGAGCCCTCGAACCGGGTCTTGGTCGCCAGGTACGGCTGGACGTTGTCCTTGGTGACGAACAGCAGCCCGGTGTTGGTCTCCGACGGCGCGGCCAGCCCGCCCGACAGCTTGTACAGCCACAGGTACAGCACCGGCAGGAACCCCTGCAGGTACGGCTGCTGGTCGATGGTGAAGTCCAGGTTCCCGGCGTTGATCGCGCTCAGCGTCGCGGGGTTGAGGTCGAAGCCGCCCGCGGCCACGCCCTTCTTCTTCAGCCCGTACTTGGCCACGACCTTGCCGACGTTCTCGGTGGAGCCGGCGTCGACGGCGAACATGCCCTTGAGGTTCTTGTGCCCCTGGGCGTACGCGTCGATGGTGGACAGCTCCTTGGGCAGTTCGGCGCCGCTGGCGACCGAGGTGAAGTTGATCGGCTTGCCGGAGGCCTTGATGGCGTCCTTGGCGCCGTCGATGCGCGGCTGGATGTTCAACGACCCCGGCGTCGCGATGAACCCGACCGCGTCACCGCCCTGCATCAGCGAGGCGATGCGCTGGCCGAGCTGGTAGCCGGAGGTGTACAGGTCCTGGCCGATGTAGGCGAGCCGGTTCGAGCCGGGGTCGCCCTTGGCGCCGTCGGCGTTGTAGGAGACCACCGGGATGCCCGCGTCCAGCGCCTTGTCGACCGGCGCGCGGAACGCCGTCTTGTCCACGACCGCCACCGCGATGCCGTCGGCCTTGGCGGAGATCGCCGAGTTCAGCGCGTTGATCATCTGCGGCACGACCGAGTCCTGCGAACCGGTCCACTGGAACTCGCAGTTCAACAGCGCGCACGCGTCCTGAGCGCCGTACTGGGTCGGGGTGAAGAACGGGTTGGTCGTCACGTGGTTGACGAAGACGAACTTCCACTTCGGCGTCGAGGGGAACGGCCCCACGCCGCCCTTGGCCACCGAGCCGGAGTCCTTCTTGTTGCTGGAGGAGCACGCGGCGAGCAGCGCCGACGCCGCCGCGGCGGCACTGACCATGCCCGCTCCGCTGAGGAGCCGCCGCCGCGTCGCGCCCTCCAGACCGAGCGTGTCGACGGCCTCTTCGACCTTGGGATGGACCTGGGTCATCACGAACCTCCGGGATCAGTGGCGGTGGGCCGAGCACGCGCGGCGCCGACCTCGGGACGCGCGTCCACCTCGAGACGCGCGTCGCCCGCCCGCCCCCGATCCGGGCGGTTGTTCGATATTTCGAACTACGTTCGAAATATCTTGACGCGACCGTAGAAGCCAGTGCGAAACCTGTCAAGGACCGGCCGGCAGAAGCCGCGAGGACGTGCTCTCCACCGCACCGGGCCGATAGCGGCGGAGCATCGCCACCCCGATCGCCGCGCGGCGGACCCGCTCCTGCGCGGTCGCCACGGCCACCGGCTCCAGGTGACGGCCGGAGGGGTAGATGCCCGGGGCGTTGCGGACGGTGAACTTCAGGTGCACCGGCGCGGCGACCCGTACGAGCTCGGGCACCTCGTAGTAGCGGACCGTCCCGCCGAAGTCGTCGGCGCCCTCGACGTACAGGTCCAGCGGCACGTCGACGGCCGCGCGGATCGCGGCGACCTGCGCGAGCGTCAGGTCGATCGGCAGGTTGACGGTGGTGACGCCGAGGTCCTCCAGCAGCCGCGCGGTGGCGGGATTGGCGGCCGGCAGCGACACCGACGACTTCAGGATCAGGTCGGGAGGCAGGTCCCCGGTCCTTTTCATCCGGCCCAGCACCCACAGCTGGCCCACGTCGGCGACCAGGACGCTGCGCAGCCCGAGCCCGACCGCGCGCACCACGTCCTCGATGCCGTACACGAGCTGGTCGGCCCCGCGCAGCGAACCGGACGCGACCGCGCCGGAGGAGGCGGTCACCTGCACGCCGACGTCCCACGACGCCCGCGGTCCGACGAACAGGCAGACCTCGATGTCGTGCTCGGCGCCGAGGGCGACCATCTCGCGGATCTCCGCGTCGGTCTGCAGCATGATGCCGCTGCCCTGGCTGATCCGGTGCACCCGCACCCCGTGCTCACGGGCGGCCGCGATGACGGCGCGGAAGGCCGGCGGCCCCTCCACCGAGGGGATCTCCACCCGGTACTGCCCGCCGTCGGGAAAGCGCCGGTCCGACTCCGGCGGCGCGCCGAGGTCGCTGTCGGGCAGCCCCATCGCGGCCAGATAGCGCCGGGTGGCCCCCATCGGGTCCCCTTCCCGCGCCGGGGAGGCGACGGTGCGGACCGTGTTTCCGGCCTCTCCGCTTCGCCCGGTCGCGGCACCCTCCTGCGGCGGGGAGGTGACCGGGCGGACGATGCTTCCGGTTCCCTCGCTTCGCTCGGTCACGGCGCCTCCCTGTTCGATATTTCGGACGCGATCTGGACTTGTGTCGGCATTTGGACGGTAAGTGCGTGTTCTGCCAGCGTCAACGGCTGTTCCGCCGGGAAAACCACATGCGCCCGGCGTTACGCGCCGTTGACACCGCCGTCCGGCGGCGCCTAGCCTGCGCCCGAGATTTCGTACAGCGTTCGGCGGGGTGGTCGCAGATGGGACGGACGGTGCCGGCGGTCACCCGTGCGCTCGACATCCTCGAGCTGTTCCTCGACCGCCCCAGCCTGTCCGCGCCCGAGATCACCGAGAGCCTCGGGCTGCCCCGTACGACCGTCCACGAACTGGTCACCACCCTCACCGACCGCGCCTACCTCATCCCGACCCCCGGCCAGCCGACCCGCTACCGGCTGGGCATGCGGCTGTTCCAGCTCGGCAGCGTCTTCGCCGAGCAGCTCGACCTCGCCCACGAGGCGCGGGAGGTCGCCCAGCGGGTCGCGGCCGAATGCGACGAGACCGTGCACGTCGCCGTGCTCGACGGTGCGGACGTCGTCTACATCGCCAAGGTCGACAGCACCCACCCCGTACGGATGGTCTCGGCGGTGGGGCGGCGCCTGCCGGCGCACTGCACCGGCGTGGGCAAGATGCTGCTGTCCGGCCTGTCCTCCGACGCCCTGGACGCACGCGTGCCGCGCGACCGCGAGCTGCCCGGCATGACCCCGCACAGCATCACCTCCCCCGCACGGCTGCGCGCCCGCCTGCAGCGGATCCGCGAGGCCGGGCTGTCCTACGACGAGTGCGAGTCCAACGAGGCGGTCTACTGCGTCGCCGCCCCCATCTACGACCACACCGGCGACATGGTCGCCGCGATGAGCGTCTCGGCGCCGAGCCTGCGCTGGAACGGCGAACGCCGCGAGGAGTGGAGCGAACTGATCCGCCGCGGTGCCGCGGAGCTGTCCCAGCGGCTCGGGCACCGGCCGCCCCTCCCCTGAACCCCGCGCCCCGATCCCGCCCCCGGCCCGCGAGGAGGCCCGCGTGCGCATCACCCGCCTGTCCACCCACGTCGTCGGCACACCCTGGCGCAACCTCACCCACGTCCTCGTCCACACCGACGAGGGCCTGACCGGGGTCGGAGAGGCCCGCATGCTCGGGCACACCGACGCGCTGCTGGGCTACCTGGCCGAGGCCGAACGCAACCACATCGCCGGCTCGGACCCCTTCGACACCGAGGACCTGGTCCACCGGATGAAGTACGGCGACTACGGGCGCGCCGGCGAGATCGTCATGTCCGGCATCGCCTGCGTCGAGATGGCCTGCTGGGACATCGTCGGCAAGGCCCTCGACCAGCCCGTCTGGCGGCTGCTCGGCGGAAAGGTCCGGGACCGGATCAAGGCCTACGCCAACGGCTGGTACACCGTCGAACGCACCCCCGAAGCCTTCCACGCCGCCGCCAAGAAGGTCGTCGAACGCGGCTACCAGGCGCTGAAGTTCGACCCGTTCGGCACCGGCACGATGGAGCTGGACCACGCCGAGACGATGCGCTCGGTCAGCCTCGTCGAGGCGGTCCGCGACGCCATCGGCGAGGAGGCCGAGCTTCTCGTCGAGATGCACGGCCGGTTCTCCCCGGCGACCGCGATCCGGCTGGCCGGGCTACTCGCGCCGTTCAAGCCGAGCTGGCTGGAGGAGCCCTGCCCACCGGAGAACCTCAAGGCCCTCGCCAAGGTCTCCGCCCACACCGACCTGCCGATCGCCACCGGCGAACGCATCCACGACCGGATCGAGTTCCGCGAACTGTTCGACCTGCAGGCCGTCGACGTCATCCAGCCCGACATCTCCCACATCGGCGGCATCGCCGAGACCCGCAAGCTCGCCGCCACCGCCGAGACCCACTACGTGCTCATCGCCCCGCACAACGTCGGCGGCCCCGTGCTCACCGCCGCCAACCTCCACCTGGCCGCCTGCACCACCAACTTCAAGATCCAGGAGCACTTCAACGACTTCGCCGACGCGGCGATCAAACAGGTCGCGCCGGGCCTGCCCGAGGTCGTCGACGGCTACTTCACCCTGCCGCAGGAGCCGGGCCTCGGCGTGACGCTCGACGTGGAGGCGTGCGCCCGGTTCCCCCGGCAACGCGCGAAGTTCGACCTGTTCGCCGAGGACTGGCACCTCCGCGACCCCGAGCGCACCGGAACACGCGACGCGACGGCCGGCCCGTGAACGAGCGGAGCGAGAGAACCGACAACACGCGCCACGGGATCGCTCCCCCGACGAAGGAGGATCCATGAGCCGCTCGCTCGTGGTCCGGGCGCCGGGGGCGTACGGGCTGGTCACCGGTGATCCGCCCGAACCGGGTCCGGGCGAGGTCGCCGTGCGGGTGGCGGCGGCCGGCATCTGCGGCAGCGATCGCGAACTGGTCGAGGGCACCCGGCCCGCGGCGTTCGTCCGTTACCCGGTCGTCCCGGGGCACGAGTGGTCCGGTGTGGTGGCCGCCACCGGTCCCGGCGTGGACGCGGAGCTGGCCGGACGGCCGGTGGTGGGCGAGGGCTTCCGCAACTGCCAGGTCTGCGACCGCTGCCGCGAGGGCGCGGCGAACCTGTGCTCGGCCGGGTACGACGAGACCGGCTTCACCCGCCCCGGCGCGTTCGCCGAGACGCTGGTGCTGCCGGCGCGGCTGCTGCACGTCCTGCCGGCCGGCGCCGACCTGCGCGCCGCCGCGCTGCTCGAGCCCGCCGCCGTCGCCGCGGCCGCCGTCCTCTCCGCGCGGGTGGAGGCGGGCGAGCGGGTCGCCGTGGTCGGCGCCGGCACGCTCGGCGCCCTGTGCCTGCTGATGCTGCGGCTGCGCTCCCCCGCCGAGCTGGCCGCCACCGACCCGCGCGCCGGACGCGCCGGCACCGCCCTGGCGTGCGGCGCGACCCGCTTCGAGAGCGGACCGCTGCCGGCCGGCGGCTACGACGTGGTGGTCGAGACGGCCGGCGTGCCCGGCACGGCCGCGACGGCGATCGCCCTGGCACGCCGCGGCGGCCGGGTCGTGCTCACCGGCATCCCCGGACAGGCCACCACCGCCGACCCGGCCGCGATCGTCGGCGGGATGCTCACCGTCACCGGGGTGTTCGGCGCTCCCCCGGCGGCCTGGGCGCACGCGGTACGCCTGTTCGCCGCGGGGCTGCTCGACCCCGGCCCGCTCATCACGCACGAACTGGACCTCGCGGAGTTCGGCCCGGCGATGGACCTGCTGCGCGGCGCCCGCGACGACGTCGGCAAGGTCCTGCTGCGCCCCTGACTCAGCGCCGGGCCGCCAGATACTCCATGACCTGCGGTGACGCCTTGGCGTACGCGCCGGAGTCGAAGGGCGGCTGCGGGTCGTACTCGATCACGAGCTGGCACGCCTCGGCGGCGGTCCGCCCCGCGATCAGCTCGGCCAGCCGCAAGGCCATGTCGATGCCCGAGGAGACGCCGGCCGCGGTGATGACACCTCCGGGCTGCTCGACGACCCGCCGCGCCGTGTACGTCGCGCCGTAGGACTCCAGCTCCCGTACCGCGCTCCAGTGCGTGGTGGCCTCCAGCCCGTCCAGGAGACCGGCCGCGCCCAGCAGCAGCGATCCGGTGCACACCGACGTCGTCCACCGCGTCGTGGCGTGGACATCGCGGATCCACGCGAGCAGCGGCTCGTCGGTGACGCGGCGCCGCGCCCCGGGACCGCCGGGCACCAGCAGCACGTCGGCACGGGTGACGTCCGTCAGGGCGGCGGTCGCGACGAGGGACAGCGAGCCGTGCCCGTCGGCGCACGGGCCGGTGGATTCCGCGGCGAAGACGACCTCGGCCTCCGGAAGCATCCGCAGAACCTCGTACGGGCCGACGGCGTCGAGCGCGGTGACGCCCTCGAAGATGGGGATGACGATGCGCACTGGCGTGCCTTTCCTGGGAGCCGGGGCCGGTCGGCGGGCCGCGGCGCGTACGGAGCAGGACCGTTCGACGTCCCGCCGGGAGTGGCCTGGACGGTCCGTTCGAAGCCGCGACGCGTGGTCGCGACGGTGCCGGGCCCACGGGGACGCGGCGGCCGGTCATGCCTCCACTGTGGCGACGTCCGTCCGGCGGCCGCAAGGACCCGGACCTGACGAGTCCCGCCTCCGCGGCAGCCGGCGGGCCGGGCAGCAGGGACCCGCCGTCCGTTTCGTCCGGTCGTAGGCCGTAACGTCGCCTGGGTGAGCTACCCCATCGGCGCCCGCGCCACCGTCGACGAGCTGACCATCGACCCGCACCCGCTGCTCGCCCGGCTGCGGGCCGCCGAACCCGTCTCCTGGCTGCCCGCGCTCGGCGGATGGCTCGTCACCCGCCACGACCTGGCCCGCGAGGTCATGCGCGACGCCCGCTCCTACACCGTGGACGACCCGCGTTTCTCCACCGCGCAGCTCATCGGGCCCAGCATGCTCTCCCTCGACGGGCCGGCGCACACCCGGCACCGCGAGCCGTTCGCCCGTACCTTCCGGCCCGCCGAGACGCGTGCGCGGTTCACCGCGTTCGTGGCCGCCGAGGTGGACCGGCTGGTCGGCGCGCTGCGGCCGGCCGGGCGGGCCGAGCTGCGCGCCGAGCTGGCCGGGCCGCTCGCCGTCGCGGTCATCGCCGAGGCGCTCGGGCTCGGCGACACCGACGCCGCCACCGTCCGGTCGTGGTACGACGCGCTCGTCGCGGGCGTGTCGGCCATCACCGCCGGCGAGGAGGCCGTCGTTCCCGAGGCGTACGGGCTGCTGCGCGCGCGGGTGGAGGGGGCGATCAAGCAGGGGCGGCCGTCCTCGCTGCTCGCCGAGGTCGCCGCGCGGCCCGAGGGGCTGACCACCGCCGAGGTCGTCGCCGACGCCGCCGTGCTGATGTTCGGCGGCATCGACACCACCGAGGGAATGATCACCAACGCGGCGGTGCACCTGCTCGGCCATCCGGACCAGCTCGCGCTGGTGCGCGAGGACCCCGCGCTGCTCGCCGGCGCCATCGAGGAGTCGGTGCGCCTGGAGCCGGCGGCCTCGGTCGTCGACCGGTACGCCGTGCGGGACGTGCGGCTCGGCGACGCCGACATCCGTGCCGGGGATCTCGTACGGGTCTCGATCGCGGGTGCGAACCGCGACCCGGCCGTCTTCACCGACCCGGACCGTTTCGACGTCCGCCGCGAGGACGCCGACCGGCACCTGTCGTTCGCACGCGGCCCGCACTTCTGCTTCGGCGCGCACCTGGCCCGCCTGGAGACCGCGACCGCCCTGGGCGCCCTGCTCCGGCTCCCCGGCCTGCGCCTGGAACACACCGACGGGCCGCGTGGCCTGGTCTTCCGCAAGCCCGCCGAGGTCCGCGTCCGCTGGAGCCCGGCGTGACACGACCCGGCGCCTTTACATTGTAGATCATTAGGCGTGGAGAAGCTCCGGCCTGGACACTCCACCGCGTACTGGACACGACACTTTCTGGTCCGGATACTCGTCTCATGGCAGGGCTCCCGGCGCGCGCATCGGATTCGGATCGCGATCGTGTACTCCGCGAGCTACGCGAGCGGGTCGCCGAGGGCAGGCTGTCGCACGAGACGTTCGAGCGGCGCGTCGAGTCGGCGCTGCGCGCCCGCAGCAACGCCGAACTGACCGCGCTCGTCAGCGACCTGCCCCCGGCCAGCCGCCTGGTACGCGGCCTCACCGGAGCCGTCACCTCCCTGTCGTCGATGACCGCGCGCCTGGAGGCCGCCTGGCGCGCGCCGCGCCTGCCGCGCTTCGCCCTGCCCCCGCACGACTGGACGCGCCTGCTGATCGGCCGCGCACCGGGCTGCCAGTTCGTCGTCACCGACCTCAGCGTCTCGCGGGTGCACGCCGAACTTCGCCGCGCCGGGGACAACTGGCTGCTATCCGACCTCGGCTCGATGAACGGCACCCTCGTCAACGGCTACCGCATCGTCGCCCCCACGCGCGTGCGCCCGGGCGATGAGGTCGCCTTCGGCAAGACCCGCTTCATCCTGGCCTGAGGGCCCCCGTCACGCCCGCGCCGGCGTTACCTGCTGTAGTTCTTTCCGATGGGCCGACCGGGGATCGGCTTGCCGATGAGAGCGACCGGGACGAACAAGCAGAAGTGGCCGATCGCCATGGTGAGCGTCCAGAGCTCCTCGTCGTCGTAGAGTGCGGACGCCCTGGCGAACAGTTCGTCGGAGACGCGTTCCCCGAAGGGGTTCGGGGTGAGGACGGCCTCCACGAGCTCCAGGGCGACCCGTTCGGCGTCGGTGAAGTAGGGGGCGTCGTGCCAGGTCGCCACGGCGGTGATGCGTTTCTCGGTCTCGCCGGCCCTGCGGAGGTTGTCGGTCAACGAGATGGCGTGGTAGGTGCTGCCGACGACCTGCGCGCCGCGCAGCAGCATCAGGCCGATGGTGGTCTGCGAAACCGGCCCGTTCCGGACGGCGTTGCGCACGGCCCCGGAGAGTTTCGCCAGCTCGGGGAAGAGCCGGGTGAGGTCGGGCAGGCGCGACTGGATGCCGTCCTGCTCCGTCGTCGTGCCGGTCGTCGTGTCGGTCGTCGTTGGCGTGGACATGGCGAGGTGTTCCTCCCTGCGTGCCGGATGGTGTCTCATCGGTCCGACAGCACAGGCGCTCGGAATGTGAGGCGGGGCGCCGACGTCACGTTCCGGGACGCTGTCTTGTCGAACCGGTGAGGACGGACGCGACCGAGGGAGCCGACGACACCATGACCACTCAATCCGAGCCGGGAGACGGCCGGCCCGACCCGAGCCTGAGCGCGATCATGAGCGAGCGGCGTCAGCTGATCAACCTTGCCTACCGGCTTCTCGGCTCCCTCGTCGAAGCCGAGGATGCCGTTCAGGAGACCTACGCCCGCTGGTACGCCCTGTCCCCACAGCAACGGCAGGCCATCGAATCCCCCGGCGCCTGGCTGACCAAGGTCGCCGGCCGCATCTGCCTCAACCTGCTCGGCTCGGCACGAGCCCGGCGGGAGAACTACGTCGGCGACTGGATCCCCGAGCCCCTGCCCGAACCCGCGGAGTGGTCAGGTGGCCGGGCGGCCGGCACCGTCGACCCGGCCGACCGGGTCACCCTCGACGAGTCGGTCACCATGGCCTTTCTCGTCGTACTCGAATCGATGACCCCGGCCGAACGCGTCGCCTTCATCCTCCACGACGTCTTCCGCTACCCCTTCGCCGAGATCGCCGAGATCGTCGGCCGTACGCCGGCGGCCTGCCGCCAGCTGGCCTCCTCGGCCCGCCGGCGCATCCGCGCCACGCGGACGCCCCCGCCCCCGGCCGCCCGGCAGGCCGCCATCGTCAGGAACTTCAAGCAGGCCTGGGAAGCCAAGGACATCAACGCCCTCATCGGCCTGCTCGACCCGGATGTCACGGCGACCGGCGACGGCGGCGGCCTCGCCACCACCGTGCGCCGCCGGCTCGAAGGCGCCGAGCAGCTCGCGCGCGGCCTCGTCGACCTCGCCGGCCGGCTGGCCGGTCTGACGGTCCTGGAGCGTACCGTCAACGGCCGGCCCGGCCTGGTGGCCCAGCAGGACGGCGTCGTGGTGACCGTGTACGCGTTCGACATCACAGACGAGCGGATCACGCGCATCTGGGCCGTACGCAACCCCGAGAAGCTCCGGCCGTGGACGGTGGGCCACAGCACCAGGACCGAACCCGCGCGCCCCCGCTCTTAGCCGGATCCCGACGGCCAGGGCGTCAGGGGGCGCCGAGCCGAGACCCGAGGCGGAGGTCCCGGCCAGAGCGGGGGCCGGGCCTACTCCGCTGACGTGTGCACCGTGCCGCCGGCGCGGATGCGCTGGCCGAGGAAGAGAGCCGCGCGGTCCAGCGCCTCGTCCGCCTCCTCCAGAACGCCGGCGAACGACTGGAACACGTGCGGCACGTCGGCGGTGATGTCCAGGATGACGTCCACCCCGGCCGCCCTCGCACGCGCGGCAAGGCGCGTGGAGTCGTCCAGCAGGATCTCGTTGATGCCCACCTGGATCAGCATCGGGGGGAAGCCGGTCAGGTCGGCGAGGACCGCCGGGCTGAGCAGAGGCTGGTGCGGGTCGGCGCCGGCGACGTACATGGCCCCGGTGTGTTCAAGGGCCTTGCGGGTGAAGATCGGGTCGATGCCCTCCTTGGTGTCCATGCTCTCGCCCGTCCGGGTGGCGTCGAGGCCCGGGGAGAAGGCCACGATGGCGGCGGGCGGGGGAAGGCCCGCGTCACGGGCGGCCAGGCAGGTGGTGACGGTGAGACCGCCGCCGGCGGAGTCACCGGCGAACGCGATGGCCGAGGGGTCCTTGCCGCTGTCGAGGAGGGCGCGGTAGGCCCTCAGGGTGTCGTCGATCGCGGCCGGGAACGGGTGCTCGGGGGCAAGCCGGTAGTCCAGCGAGTGCGCCTCGAAGCCGGTCTTGGCCACGAGGTGTCCCGTCAGCGACAGGGCGGTCTCGGGGGAGCCGAACACCCAGCCGCCGCCGTGGAAGTACAGGATCGTCCCGGCGCGGCGCCCGTTGTCCGGCTCGACATGGAGGGCGGGCCGGTCGCCGAGCGTCGTCCGCGTGGTGTGGATGCCGCCGGGCACGATCATCTGGGCCATCAGCGCCGCGAATCCGGCGCGGAGCGCCTCTGCCGACCGGGGGCCCTCGGCCCGCGGCTGTCGCATCATCGCGTCGACCCGGGCGCGCTGTTCCTTGCTCATGAGTCCGCTCCCGCCGTAAGTAGATTCCGCTACACTATATGCCGTGGCATCTAAATCGAACGGTGACGCGGTCGACCTCCCGGCCTTCTTCGCCGATCTGGTCCGGTGCGAGACGCGTCTGTACAACGCCCTCAACGACCGTCTCCGTGAGCGGCACGGGATCGTCACCTCACAGTTCGAGGCCCTGCGCTACCTGCGCGACCACCCCGGATCTCGCGTGGCGGACCTCGCCACCGAGTTCGCCATCGGCATCGGGGCGACCAGCAAGAGCGTCGACCGCCTGGAAAGGCAGGGATGGGCCGCCCGGCAGCCGAACCCATCCGATCGCCGGTCCTCACTGCTGGCCCTGACCGACGACGGCTCGCGGCTGATCGACGCGGCGGAGAAGACCTTCACCGATGCGGTGGCCGAGTTGATCGGAGGCACGCTCGACGGCGCCTCGGGATCGGCCGCCGTCCAGGCCATCGCGAAGCTGCGCTCCGTACTCGAACGCGACCAGATCGGCACACCCACCGGCTGACGGACGTCCCCCCGAGTCCCCCGCGGCACCCGGCCTGCACGCCGTACGGCGACCACGAAAGGTTCTCGCGCAGGACACCGTGCCGGCGTCGTTCGACGTCGCCCAGGTCGTCCGGCCCTCACCGACGTCGCGGCACGGGTGGCGCGCCGGCGCCCCCGCGGGGTCATCCCCTGTCTCGCGCTTCGGGCGCGACCGGGGCGTTGAGGTTGTAGCGGACGCCCGCGACGCGGATCAGGAAGCAGGCGAGGGCGGCGCCGAGCGCGGCGGGAAGACCGTAGACGCCGGTGCGCACGGCGGCCACGGCGATGACCGCGCCGGCCAGGGCCGGGATGGCGTACAGGCCACTGGTGAGGACCGTGGGGACGCGACGGACGAGGACGTCGCGGATCGTCCCGCCGCCGACGCCGGTGACCGCTCCGAGGATGACCGCCGGCGCCACGGCGAGACCGTACTGCAGGGACTTGGTCGCACCGGTCACGCAGAACAGGCTCAGCCCGGCGGCGTCGAACAACTCGATGTGCAGGGCGAATCTCCGCAGCGGCCGGCTGAGGAAGAACGCGACCAGCGCCCCGCCCGCGGCCACCACCAGGTAGGGCCAGTATCTGAACGTCGCCGGAGGCGACGCGCCGATGAGAACATCGCGCACGACGCCGCCGCCGAGGGCGGTCATCATGCCGAGGGTCAGGACCCCGACGATGTCGAGGCGGGTGGCGCGCAGGCCGGTGATGGCACCGTTGAGAGCGAACGCGAAAGTACCGGCGAGGTCGAGCGTGAGCAGCAGCGGTGGTTCGGGCATGACCGTCAGGATGCCTCCTCCGGCCGGTCACGAGCCCGGCCCTGTCCTGCCCCGCCACCGGCACCTCCGGGTCGAACGGCTCATACCCACGGGCCCATATCCACCGGCTCGCATCACCGCGCGCGGACCCGCCCCGGGTCGCCGGCCGATCGCGGTCTCGGCTTGGTAACACTGCGTTCCGGCCGTCTTGACGGCGTGCTCGGGCGGACTTACCTTCACCGGCAAGTTAGGAAAGTTTCCTAACACCCCGCCGCCGTTCGCCGGAGTCGCCTTGTCCACCTCCACGCCGGGCACCCCGAGCCTGCTGCGCGCCATCAACGACCGTGCCGCGCTGGAGGTGCTGCTCGAGCGGGGTCCGCTCACCCGCCCGGAGATCGGCGCACTGACCGGCCTGTCCAAGCCGACCGCCTCCCAGCTGCTCACCCGGCTCCGCGACGCCGGGCTGGTCGTGGCCGACGGCATCCGCGAGGGCGGCCCCGGCCGTACCGCCGAGCTGTACCGCATCAACGCCGCCGCGGCGCACGTCGCGGCACTGGAGGTGCGCCGCGCGCAGATCCGCGCCTGCGTGGCCGACCTGACCGGCACGGTGACCGGCCGCTTCGAGCTGCCGACGCCGGGGCCCTCCGGCGGGGACGCGATCGCGCGGGCGCGCACCGCGGTGGAGGGGGCCATGGCGGACGCCGGGCTCGACCGGGTCGACCGCGTGGTCATCGGGGTGCCCGGCGCCGTCGACCCGCGGACCGAGCGGCTCGGTTACGCCTCCCATCTGCCCGGCTGGCACATCCCGGACCTGCTCAGCCGGCTGCGCGCGGGGATCGGCGTGCCGGTCGCGGTGGAGAACGACGTCAACCTGGTGGCGATGGCCGAGCTCGCGCACGGCCCGGCCACCACCCCGCGCGACTTCGTCCTGCTGTGGGTCAGCGCCGGCATCGGCCTGGCGATCGTCCTCGGTGGCACACTCGTGCGCGGCGCCACCGGAGGCGCCGGAGAGGTCGGCTACATGCCGGTCGCCTCGGCGCCGCTCATCCGCGAACCCGGCCGGACCAACACCGGTGGTCTGCAGGCCGTCGCCGGCGCGCCCGCGGTGATCAGGCTGCTGCGCGAGCACGGGTTCCGCGGCGGGCGCGCCGACCAGATCGTACGGCGGGCGCGCGCGGCGTACGAGGACGGCGACGAGCGGGCGCGGGCCGGCCTGCGGGAGCTGGCCACCCGCCTGGCGACCGGCCTGGCCGCGATCGTCAGCGTGCTCGACCCCGAGCTCATCGTGCTCGCCGGCGACGTGCCCCTCGCCGGCGGCGAGCCGCTCCGCACCCTCGCGGAGCGCGAACTGCACACCATGACCATCCCGCATCCGCCGCTGCGGCTCAGCTCGGTCGACGGTAACCCCGTCCTGGCCGGCGCGCTGCACCTCGCACTCGGGGAAACACGCGAGGAGCTCTTCTCCAGCACCGTCCGTTAACCCCCCGGCCGCGCGCGGCCGGCGTCCGAAGGAGACCGGAGTGTCCCCACGACCATGGCGGCTCATCACCGCATCGATCATCACCGCCGTCGCCGCCACCTCCTGCACCGCGGGCGGCCAGTCACCCTCGGGCGGCGGCCCCAAGGCCGACGCGCCGCAGACGATCGAGGTCTGGCACGGCTGGAGCGCCCCCCATGAGGTGAAGGCCTTCGAGGACGCCATCGCCGGCTTCCACCGGCTGCACCCCAACATCACCGTCAAGCTCGTCAAGGGCCAGGACGACACCAAGATCCTCAACGCGATCCGCAGCGGCAACCCGCCCGACGTGGTCTCCTCCTTCACGACCAACAACGTCGGGCAGTTCTGCTCCAGCGGAGCGTTGCAGGACCTGACGCCGTACCTGAAGAAGGACGAGGTCGACCTGAACCTGTTCCCCAAGGCGGTGCAGGACTACACCCAGTACAAGGGCGTCCGGTGCACGCTGCCGCTGCTGGCCGACGACTACGCCCTCTACAGCAACAAGGCGCTGATGAAGGGCAACCGGCCGCCCAAGACGATCAGCCAGCTGACCGCCCTGGCCAAGAAGCTGACGGTGCGGAACCCCGACGGCAGCATCAAGGTGGCCGGCTTCCTGCCGTCGGTGACCTACTACGAGCACGTGCCCGAGCACATCGCCACGACGGCCTTCGGCGCGACCTGGCTCAACGACCAGGGCCGGGCGAACTTCGCCACCGACCCGGCGTTCGCCGAGTACCTGCGGTGGGAGAAGAGCCTGCTCGACTGGTACGGCTATGACAACGTCAAGAAGTTCGTCCACTCGATGGGCCAGGAGTTCGAGGCCTCCAACCCCTTCGAGAAGGGCAGGGTGGCGATGGCCGTCGACGGCGAGTGGCGCACCAAGTTCCTTCAGGAGGAGGCGCCGAAACTCCGGTACGAGACCACGCCCACGCCCGTCGACGACGCGCGCGCGAACACCTACGGCGGCGGGTTCATCACCGGCACCGTCATCGGCGTCCCGCGCGGCGCCAGGCACGCCCAGGCCTCCTGGGAGTTCGTGAAGTACCTGACCACCGACACCGACGCCCTGGTGACGTTCGCCAACGGGCTGGGCAACGTGCCGAGCACCATCCCGGCGCTGGCCTCACCGAACCTCAGGCTCCCGCCCCAGTTCACGACGTTCCTCAACGTCTTCAAGAATCCCAACAGCGCGACGATCCCCTCCACGATCAACGGCGGCGACTTCGTGGTGAAGTTCCAGAGCTTCGTGCAGGACCAGTGGGAGCCCGGCAAGGTGGCGAACCTCCAGCAGGGATTGCAGGGCCTGGACAAGAAGGTCGACGACGCGCTGCGGCTGGCCGGCGGCTGATGGCCGCCGCAGTGCCGGTCCGGCCGGTGACGGCGTCGCGGGCGCGGCGCCGTCACCGCCTCCGGGTCCTCGCGTTCCTGTCACCGTGGCTGGTCGGCTTCTCGCTGTTCTTCGCCTACCCGCTCGCCGCCACGGTCTACTTCTCCTTCTTCCGCTACAACCTGTTCCAGCTCACGCCGGTCGGGCTGACCAACTACCGGTTCCTGTTCAAGGACCCGTACGCCTGGCGGGCCATCAAGAACACGCTCTGGCTCGTCGTGGTCATGGTGCCGCTGCGGGTGCTGTTCGGCCTCGCCCTCGCCCAGCTCCTCACCAGGATCAAGCGGGGCGGGAACATCCTGCGGTCGATCTTCTACCTGCCGTTCCTGATCCCGCCGGTCGCGGCCACCGTCGCGTTCGTGTTCGTGGTCAACCCCGGCACCGGCCCGCTCAACGACATCGCCGCCAAGATCGGCATCCACCTGCCGGACTGGTTCAACGACCCCGCCTGGACCAAGCCGGGCCTGACCCTGCTCGCCCTGTGGAGCATCGGCGATGTCATGATCATCTTGCTGGCGGCGCTGCTGGACGTGCCCAGGTCGCTGTACGAGGCCGCGGCCATCGACGGCGCGAACGCCTGGCAGCGGTTCCGCCGGATCACGCTGCCGACGATCTCCCCGGTGCTGTTGTTCTCGGCGGTCACCGGGGTCATCCAGACGTTGCAGTACTTCACCCAGGCGATGGTCGCCGCGAACGCCTCCCAGGGCAACGCCGACCAGGCCGGCACCACCACCGCGCCCGGCTACCCCGACGGCGCGTCGCTGACCTTCCCCCAGACGCTCTACAACGAGGGCTTCCAGCAGTTCAACATGGGCTACGCGTGCGTCCTGGCGCTCGTGCTGTTCGTCGTCGCCATGTTCTTCACGCTGATCCTGCTCCGGCAGTTCCACGCGTTCGGCGACGAGGAGTGAAGGGATGACGACGCGATGACCGGCACCACCCTCGCGACGCGGCGCGCCACCGCCGTCCGCCCTCCGGCACGACCCCGGTCCAAGGGCCGTAACCGCCGGATCCTGTACTGGGTCGCGACGCACGCGATCGCGATCGCCCTGGCGCTCATGTTCCTGGCGCCCCTGGTCTTCATGTTCCTCACCGCCGTCATGAGCGGCGACGAGACGCTCACCGGCAGCCTGTGGCCCCACGGCTGGCACTGGTCCAACATCGGCACCGCGCTGACCACCGACCACGGCGTGATGCTGCGCTGGCTGTTCAACACGCTCGTGTACGCGGTGCTGGCCACCGCGTTCATGCTCGTCTCCAGCATCCCGGTCGCCTACGCCCTGGCGCGGTTCCGCTTCCGCGGGCGCAAGCTGGCGTTCGTCCTGGTCATCACCACGATGATGCTGCCGCCGCAGGTGACGATCGTGCCGATGTACATCCTGTGGGCGCGGTTCCATCTGACCGGCACGCTGTGGCCGCTGATCATCCCGATGCTGTTCGGCGACGCGTTCTCCATCTTCCTGCTCCGGCAGTTCCTGGTGACCATCCCGGCGGAGTACGCCGACGCCGCGCGGGTCGACGGCTGCGGCGAGTTCGCCGCGATGCTGCGGGTGGTGCTGCCGATGGCCCGGCCGGCGATCGCCGCGGTCGCGCTGTTCCAGTTCTTCTACGCCTGGAACGACTACTTCGGCCCGCTCATCTACACCAAGCCGGACTCGTGGACGCTGGCGGTCGGCCTGTCGACGTTCCGTGCGGCGCACCACGTGGAGTGGAACCTGACGATGGCCGCGACCCTGCTGACGGTGCTCCCGGTGATGGTCGTGTTCTTCCTCGCGCAGCGGGTGTTCATCCAGGGAGTGACCTTGACGGGGGTGAAGGGATGAAGCTGTGCGTGGTCGGCGGCGGGTCGACGTACACGCCGGAGCTCGTGGACGGCCTCGCCCGGCTCCGCGACACGCTGCCGGTGTCCGAGCTGGCGCTCGTCGACCCCGACGAGCGCCGCCTGGAGCCGGTCGGGGCGGTCTCGCGCCGGATCCTGGCGCGGTACGGCCACCCGGGCGTCGTCCGTACGACCACCGCGCTCGAGGAGGGCGTGGACGGCGCCGGCGCGGTCCTGCTGCAGCTGCGGGTCGGCGGGCAGGCCGCCCGGCACGTGGACGAGACGCTTCCGCTCGCGTGCGGCTGCGTCGGCCAGGAGACGACCGGGGCCGGCGGGCTCGCCAAGGCGCTGCGCACCGTCCCGGTGGTCCTCCGCATCGCCGAGCAGGTCTCCCGGCTTGCGCCGGACGCCTGGATCGTCGACTTCACCAACCCGGTCGGCATCGTCACCCGCGCGCTGCTGGACGCCGGGCACCGCGCCGTCGGGCTGTGCAACGTTGCGATCGGGTTCCAGCGGCGCTTCGCCCGCATGCTCGGGGTGCCGCCCGGCGACATCCGGCTCGGCCACGTCGGTCTCAACCACCTGACCTGGGAACGCAGCGTCCATCTCGGCGGGGAGGACGTCCTGCCGCGGCTGCTCGCCGAGCACGCCGGACCGCTCGCGGCCGACATCGGCCTGCCTTCGGCCCTCCTGCGGCGCCTCGGTGTCGTACCGTCCTACTACCTGAGGTATTTCTACGAACACGACGCGGTGGTGGCGCAGCAGCTCGCCGCGCCGTCGCGCGCCGAGGAGGTGGCCGCCATCGAGGAGCGCCTCCTGCGGATGTACGCCGACCCGGCGCTGGACACCAGGCCGGAGCTGCTGGAGCGGCGCGGCGGCGCGTTCTACTCCGAGGCCGCGGTCGACCTCCTCGCGTCCCTGTCGGCCGACCGCGGCGACGTCCAGGTCGTCAACGTGCGGGGCGGCGGCCGGCTGCCGTTCCTGCCGCCCGAGGCGGTGATCGAGGTCCCGGCCCGCGTCACCGCGGCCGGCGCCGACCCGCTGCCGGTGGACCCCGTCGAGCCGATGCTCGCCGGGCTGATCGCCCACGTGTCCGCGTACGAGGAGCTGGCCCTGGAGGCGGCGCTCAAAGGAGGTGTCGACCGGGTGACGGACGCCCTGCTCGCTCATCCGCTCATCGGGCAGGTGAGCACGGCCACCGACCTGGCCGAGCGGCTCGTCGCCGCGAACGCGCCGTACCTGCCCTGGGCGGTGGGCACGTGATCCTCGCGATCGACGGCGGGAACAGCAAGACCGACGTCGTGGTCCTCACCACCGACGGCGAGGTCCGCTCGGCCGTGCGCGGCGGCGGCTTCCGGCCCGTCGCGGACGGCGTCGAGACGGCCGTGGCGAACCTGACCGACGCGGTGACACGCGCGCTGGAGGCGGCCGGCCTGACCACGGCGTGGCCGGTCGCCGACCACGTCTCGGCGTACCTGGCCAACGTCGACCTGCCGGAGGAGGAAGAGGAGTTCCACCGGATCATCACGGCCTGCAACTGGGGCCGCAGCGTCCGGGTCGGCAACGACACCTTCGCGCTGCTGCGCGCGGGCGTCACGGACCGGTGGGGCGTGGCCGTGGTGTGCGGCGCGGGCATCAACTGCGCGGGTGTCGGCCCCGACGGGCAGATCGCGCGGTTCCCCTCGATCGGCCGGGTGACCGGCGACTGGGGCGGCGGCCACCACCTCGGCGAGGAGGCGCTGTGGCACGGCGTGCGCGCCGAGGACGGCCGCGGCCCGAAGACCGCGCTCGCCGAGGCGGTCGCCGCGCACTTCGGTGCCGCCAGCGCGCTGGAGGTCGGCCTGGGCATCCACTTCGGGGAGATCCCCGAAGAGCGCCTCGGCGAGCTGGCCCCCGTGCTGCTCACGGTCGCGGCGTCCGGCGACGATGTCGCGGCACGCCTGGTCGAACGCCAGGCCGACGAGGTGAGCGCCCTGGCGACGGTCGTGCTGCGGCGGCTGCACCTGCTGAACTCCCCCGTGGAGGTCGTCCTGGGCGGCGGGGTGCTGGCCGCCCGCGACGGGCTGCTCATGGCCGCGATCCAGGAGCGCTTCTCCCGCATCGCGCCGCAGGCCAAGCTCATCGTCGTCGACGCCCCTCCGGTGCTCGGCGCCGCCCTGCTCGGCCTGGATGACGCCGGCGCGTCACCGCAGGCCCACGAACGTCTTCTCGCCTTCTACGCCCGGACTCCCGCCGGCCCCTGACCTCGGCGGGTGAGGCGGCGCCCGCGCGACGAACCCGAGAGCATGCGGCGCGACCGCCCGTGGACCGGACGAGAGCCCTCCGCGCGCATTACCCTTGACCCATGCGTACGGTGACCGCGGCGGCCCTCGACCTTTGCTGTGTCGTGGCGTTCGTGCTGATCGGGCGGGCGAGTCACAGTGAGGGCGAGACGCTCGCCGGGGCGGCGACGACGGCCTGGCCGTTCCTCGCCGGCCTGCTGATCGGCTGGTTGGTGACCCGGGGCTGGCGGCGTCCCGCGGCGCTCGTGGCGACCGGCGCCGGTGTCTGGGTGGCGACGGTCGCCGCCGGCATGGCGCTGCGCGCCGTCTCGGGTCAGGGCATCGCCGTCACCTTCGTCCTCGTCACGCTGGTCTTTCTCGGACTGGCGATGTTCGGCTGGCGTGCCGTGGCCGGCCGGCGCATGGCGACATGACCAGGCCGCCGTGGACGACCCGCGCGGCGCCGGCCGCGGGGCCCGGCCCGCCGCGGGGCCGCCGCCCGAACCCGGACCCTCGACGATCATCACCGTCCCGCGTCCTCTACAGTGAAGTAAAAGTTCAGGTCCGTCGGCCCCCGCGACGTCCCGTGTCGCCTTCCCCGCACCACGGACACCGACTCTCGCCGGCGCCCGGCACCGATGGATGAGGCAGATCATGCACCAAACCCCGGCCCGAACCCCGTCCCGGCCTCGCCGCCAGGAGCCGGAGCCACCCGAGCGTGACATTCTCGCCAAGATCGTCCGCGCCATCGTCGCGCTCTGCATCGGCGGCGGTGGCGCCCTGATCCTGCTGTTCCTGCTCGCCCTCATCCTCAGCCAGTTCATGGGCTGATCGGCCGGCGGCGGCGCCGCCCCGGCCGGCGGCCCACCGCCGGGTGGTCGCGCGCCGGGCCGGGGTGACGGCTCCGAGCCAGGGCGTCCGCGCACGACGTCCTCAAGGCCTGTCCCAGAGCCTCACCGTCTCGAGACAGGCCCTCGCGCGTGGCGGCTAGAAGTTGATCATGTGGCCGGCCAGGCCGTGCAGGGCCTCCTTGACGGCCTCGCCCAGGGTGGGGTGGGCGTGGACGTTGCGGGCCGCCTCGTGGACGGTCAGATCCCACTGCTGGGCAAGGGTCAGCTCGGGCAGCAACTCGGTGACGTCCGGTCCGATGAGGTGGGCGCCGAGCAGTTCGCCGTACTTGCCGTCGCTGAGGATCTTCACGAAGCCGCCGGGGTCGCCCAGGCCGTGGGACTTGCCGTTCGCGGTGAAGGGGAACTTGGCGACCTTGACGTCGAAGCCCTTCTCACGCGCCTGCGCCTCGGTCCAGCCGAAGCTGGCGATCTGCGGCTGGCAGTACGTCGCGCGCGGGATCATGACGTAGTCCAGCTCCATCGTCTCCGCGCCGGCGATGGTCTCGGCCGCGACGATGCCCATCGCCTCGGCGGCGTGCGCGAGCATCAGCTTGGCGGTCACGTCGCCGATGGCGTAGATGTGCTCCACGCTCGTACGGCAACGGGCGTCGACGTCGATCGCGCCGCGCTCGGTCAGCTTCACGCCGGTGTTCTCCAGGCCGTAGCCCTCGACGTTGGGGGCGAAGCCGATCGCCTGCAGGACCTTGTCGGCCTCCAGCACCTGCTGTTCGCCGTTCTTGGAGACGGTGACGCGCAGCTTCGGCCCGGTCTCGTCGATGCCCTCCACACGGGTGGAGGTGAGCACGTCGATGCCGAGCTTGCGGTACCGCTTGGCCAGCTCCTTGGAGACCTCCTCATCCTCCAGCGGGACGAGCCGGTCCAGGAACTCCACGATCGTCACCTTGACGCCGTAGTTGGCCAGGACGTACGCGAACTCCACTCCGATGGCGCCCGCGCCGGCGATCACGATGCTCTCGGGGAGGCTGTCGCTGAGGATCTGCTCCTCGAAGGTGACGACGCGCTCGGACAGCGTCGTGCCGGGCAGCAGCCGCGCGCTCGCGCCGGCGGCGATGATGCAGTTGCCGAACGTGATCTCCTCACCGTTGACGACGATGGTGTTCGCGTCGGTGAAGGAACCGCGGCCCTCGTACTCGGTGATGCCGTTCTTCTTCATGAGGTAGTGCACGCCCTTGACGCGCCCGTCGGCGACCGTACGGCTGCGCTTGAACGCCTCGCCGTAGTCGAACCGCACCTCCCCGTCGACCTGGATGCCGAAGGTCTTCGCCTCACGCGTGAAGATGTGCGCCAGTTCGGCGTTGCGCAGCAGGGCCTTGGAGGGAATGCAGCCGACGTTGAGGCAGACCCCTCCCCAGTAGCGCTCCTCGATGATCGCGGTCTTCAGGCCGAGCTGGGCGGACCGGATCGCGGCCACGTACCCGCCCGGCCCCGCGCCGAGGACGACGACGTCAAAATGTGTGCTCATGCCGAAAACGATATTGCGCCCGGCCCAGTGCTCGCCGTCCAGGTGGGCCATCCGGGCGGCGGAACGGCGGTCACCGTCGGTCGCGCCGGCCGGGACGGCCTGCCCGATGGCGGCCAGGACGCCCCCGGTGAACGCGACGTCCGGGGCACCCGGCGCCTCGCCTGGCGAGTGAGCTCACACGGCCCGGTAGACGACGAAGGACACGGCGATGTACTGGGCGACGTAGGCCGCGACGGTGAAGGCGTGGAACACCTCGTGGAAGCCGAACCAGCGCGGCGAGGGGTCCGGGCGGCGCAGCCCGTACACCAGCCCGCCGGCGCTGTAGAGCAGGCCGCCCGCGCACACGAGCACGAGCGCGGTCACCCCGGCCCCGTCCAGCAGCTGCGGCATGAACGCCGCCGCCACCCAGCCGAGCCCGACGTAGAGCGCGGTGTAGAGCCAGCGCGGCGCGCCCACCCACACGATGCGGAACAGCACGCCCGCCGCGGCGCCGGTCCAGATCACCGCGAGCACGACCGTACGGGCGGTGCCGTGCAGGGCCAGCAGCGCGAACGGCGTGTAGGTGCCCGCGATGATCAGATAGATGTTGGCGTGATCGAACCGGCGGAGCACCGCCTCGGCCCGCTCGGACCAGTGTCCCCGATGGTAGAGCGCGGAGACGCCGAACAGCAGGGCCGAGGTCAGCGCGTACACGGCGGCGGCGAGCCGTGCGGACAGCGTCGGGCCGAGGGCGACCAGGACCAGGCCGGCGACGAGGACGGCCGGGAACGTGCCGGCGTGCAGCCAGCCGCGCAGCCGGGGCTTGACCGACTGGGCGATCTCCCCCATCTTTCCCGGTCGTACCATGAGCCGCCTCCCTCCACGCCGCCGCGGCGGTCGCGACGTGGCACTCAGTATTCCGAACGTCGCGCCAGCCGTCTGCTCCCACCCAGCCGTGAGGCGAACTCGCTCTCCTCCTCGCCGCTCGTGGCGGCGGCCGTCACCACCTCTTCGACGACCGCGGCGGGCGCGGGCGCCTCCGCCAGCTCCGGCCGATCGCGCAGGCGTTCGGCGGCCTTGCGCAGCGCCCGCTCCCCCACCAGCCGGCTCAGCTCCAGCCCGAAGCAGTCGAGCTTGTCGGCGTCGGTGAGGTCGTCGCGCGCCCGCAGGTCGGCCGCCAGCTCACCGAGACGCTGCGCCTCCGCCAGTTCGTAGCGCCGGATGGCGTGGCTGCAGAGCTCGGCCAGCGCGGCGTGGTCGCCGGCGAACGAGAGCCCGGCCAGGTCGTTGGTGGACAGCCGGCTGAGCGCGCGCTTGCGGTCCATCGCGGCGTCGACGATCTTGAGCAGCCCGGACAGCAGGAGGATCGGGCCGATGCTGACGCCCTTGTCCTGAGCGATCATGAACGACGAGCGGAAGATCGCCGCGGAGCCCACCGCGGCGGCCATGACCTGGGCGACCGCGGCGCCGATCGCCGGCGCGCCGGCCGGCAGCGCGAAGCCCCAGCCCATCGCCTCGGCGGTGATCAGCGCCGCGGTGGAGGCCGAGGCGTTGACCGCGATGTAGAGCAGGCCGGACGGCGAGAACACCGCCGCAGCCGGTTTGTCCTGATATCTGCCGACCAGCTCGGCACCCCCGATGAGTGCGCCGAGCAGCGCGGCGAACAGCATTCTGGCGACCATCACGCCCCCTTGGCCCGTACCGGTTCCAGACCCGCGGCGACGAACCGGTCCGGCGGGCGGGCGGCCTCGAGGAAGACCAGAAGCCACTCCCCCGGACCGGTCGCCGTCCCGAACCGGCGGCCGGGTGGGGAGTCCCTCGCCCGCAGGAACATCAGCAGCCAATCCCCTGAACCCGAGGCCGCGCCCCGGCGCATCCGCGAAGACATGCGGTATACCTTCGCGACCACGGGGCCCGAAGGCGACGACTACGAGCGGCCGGAGTCCGTATGCCCTGCGCATCGCACCGGCACAGAAGGCATGCGGCGAGTCCGTGTCATCACGTGGGATTCTTCACATAGGCGGACCGGCGCACGGCCAGGCCGGCCCGTTCAAAGGCGGGGCGGGCGGCCTTCGTACGGGGTGCTCAGCACGACCGTCGTCCGGGTGGAGACGTTCGCGGCGGCCCGGATCTGCTGCAGGAGCTCCTCCAGCGCTCCCGGCGAGGTGACCCGGACCTTCAGGATGTAGCTCTCCTCACCGGCGACCGAGTGGCAGGCCTCGATCTCGTCGAGGTGGGCGAGCTTCTCCGGGGCGTCGTCGGGCGCCGCCGGGTCGATCGGCTTGATCGAGATGAACGCGGTGAGCGGCAGGCCGACGGCCTCGTGGTCGAGGACGGCGGAGTAGCCCTTGATCACGCCGCGTTTCTGCAGGCGGCGCACCCGCTGATGGACCGCGGACACGGACAGGCCGGTCTCGCGCGCCAGGTCGGTGAAACTCATGCGACCGTCGCCCGCGAGCAGGGAGACGATCTGCCGGTCGATGTCCTCCACGCCTAGAACCTACCGTGACGCCCGGCGGGGAACCGGAACACCGGCATTCCGGCGTTGCCCGGTTATGGACGGCCGGGCTATTTGACGGAGCCGGCGAGGACGCCCTGGACGAAGTAGCGCTGGAAGGCGAAGAACACGACCAGCGGAACGATCAGCGACAAGAACGCGCCGGGGGCGAGGATGTCGATGTTGCCGGTGAACTGCCGCATCTGCGACTGCAGCCACTTGGTCATCGGCTGAGAACCGGTGTTGGCGAACACCAGCGACACCAGCATGTCGTTCCACACCCACAGGAACTGGAAGATCCCCAGCGAGGCGATCGCGGGCCCACCGAGCGGGAAGATCACCTTGATGAAGATCGTCCATTCCTTACCGCCGTCCATCCGGGCCGCCTCCAGCAGGTCACGCGGGATCCCGGCGAAGAAGTTCCGCAACAAGAAGATCGCGAACGGCAACCCGAACGCCACGTGGAAGGCCACCACAGAAGGGATCGACCCGAAGACCCCCAGCCACCCGTACAGCTTCGCGACCGGGATCAACCCGACCTGAACCGGCACGACCAGCAACGCCACCACGATCAGGAACAACCAGTCCCGGCCGGGGAACTCCAGCCACGCGAACGCGTACGCCGCCAGCGACGCGATGGCCACCACCAGCAGCGTGGCCGGCACCGCGATCAGCACCGTGTTCCAGAACGAGTCCACGAAATCCGGCTTGGCCAGCAGATCGGAGTAGGCCTTGAAGGTCAGCTGCGACGGCGCGGTGAACACATGCCACCAGCCCGAGGAGTTGTCATCCTGCTGCGAACGCAGCGAGGCGACGAACAACCCCAGCGTGGGGACCAGCCAGATCACCGCGAGCAGGATCAGCACGACCTGGACCACACCACCCCCCACCTTGGAGACGATGCGCGATGCCAGGCCCCGGCGCGGCGCACCGGAGTACCGCTCGTGCGCTCCGCCCTTCGCGCGGGCCCGCGCGTCGACAGCGTCGATGGTCATCGCTTCTCCGCTCTAAAGCGTCGCAGGTTGAACAACATCGCGGGCACGACCAGCAAGAACAACAAGATCGCGACCGCCGACCCGGCCCCCTGGTCGTTGCCCCCGCCGAAGGACTCGGTCCACATCCGCACCGCGAGCACCGACGCGTTCGGATCACCGCCGCCGATGATGAACACCAGGTCGAACACCTTCAGCGCATTGATCAACATCGTCACGAACACGACCGTCAGCACCGGCGCCAGCAACGGGACGGTCACCCGCCGGAACACCTGCCACTCGGTCGCACCGTCCACCCGCGCCGCCTCCAGCGCGTCCCGCGGGATCGCCGCCAGACCCGCCGCGATCAACACCATCGCGAACCCGGCCCACACCCACAGGAACGCCGCGATGATCGCCGGAGTGATCAACGCCGACCCCAGCCAGTCCACCCCCGCATACGCCGCCGTGAAGTTGCTCTTCGGCAGCTTCAGCGTCGCCCCGGCCGGAAGAGTCTTCGTGAAGACGAAGGAGCCGTCCTCGTCCGTCGTCGTGGAGGCGAGGACCTTGGTGCCCGAGACCGCCTGGACCTTCATCCCCGCCAGGCCCGCCTCGGTGGGATCGGGGGCGTTGAGCGTGCCACCGCCGCCCTTGGTGAAGTCGAACCACACCAGCCCCGACACCTTGCCCGGCACCGGCGCGGGGGCCTTGGCCGGGGTGATCTTCTTGGGCAGGTTCTCCGGCTTGACGCCCACCAGCGGCAGCAGCGTGGTCTGCCCGGCCTGCACCGGGGTGCGGGTCGTGACCGCACCCGCCTGGGCGACGTCCGGGCTCCTGTCGTTCTGCCGGACCGTCGCGCCCGGATACCGGGAACCGCCCGCGAACGTGTCGTGGATCGACGTGATCACCGCATTGGCGACGCCCATCGAGGGGTCCTGCTCGTACACCAGGCGGAAGATCACACCCGAGGCCAGGAACGAGACGGCCATCGGCATGAACACCACCATCTTGAACGCCGTCGACCAGCGGATCCGCTCGGTCAGAACGGCGAACAACAGGCCCAGAATCATCACCACGGTCGGGGCGATCACGACCCAGATCGCGGTGTTCCGCACCGCGAGCAGGCTGTCGTGATCGGTGAAGATGGCGGTGTAGTTGTCCAGCCCCACCATCTTCTTACCCGTGGCGTCGAAGAAGCTACGGATCGCGGTGTAGATGATCGGATACGCCACCAGCGCACCCAGCAGCAGTAACGCCGGGAGCAGGAAGCCGAGCGCCAGCCAGGACGGCGGGCCGAGCCGGCCCGACCCCGGGGTCCCGGCCTCGCCGCCGTCCCGCGGCGAGGCCGTCTCCTCACGTGCGACCGTCATGCCTCGCGCCCTTACTTGTAGGCCTTGGCCGCGTCGGCTTCCAGCTTGGCCTGCACGCCCTTGATGTCGCCCGGGTTCTTCACCAGCGCACGCAGGTCCTCCCACTCACCCTGACCCGGAGTCGCACCGAACGCCGCCGGGGTCTGGTCGGACATGTCATAGCGAGCCGAGTCCCCGGCCGCCTGCAGCTGCGACACCAGCTGCTTGGTCAGCGCGTCCGGGTAGGCGTCCGGCTTGACGTTCTTGCTCGGGGAGATGTAGCCGCCGCCCTTGGCCCACACCGTGCCCGCCTCCGGCGAGGCGAGGAACTTGATCAGCGCCATCGCGCCCTTGGAGTCCTTCATCGCCACCGCGGTGTCACCACCCAGCACCGCCGGAGTGGTGTCCCCGGCCTTGGGGAACGCGAACACCTTCGCGTCCGTCCCGATCTTCGCCGAGGTGGTGCTCACGTTCGCCGCGGCGAAGTCACCGCCGTACACCATCGCGGACTTGTTCTTGCCGAACGTGTCCGTCACCGAAGCGTCGAACTTCTGCTGCAACGCCCCCGCCGTACCACCGGCGATCATGTCGGACTTGCCCCAGACCTGCACCAGCGTCTGCAACGCCTTGGTCACCGACGGGTCGGTCCACTTGATCTCGTGCTTGGTCAGCTTGTCGTACATGTCCGGACCCGCCTGGGACAGGTACACGTTCTCGAACCAGTCCGTCAACGTCCACGAATCGGCCGCACCCGCCGCCAGCTCGAACGGCGTCGAACCCGCGTCCGACAGCGTCTGCGCCGCCTTGGTGAACGACGCCCAGTCCGCCGGCGGCTGCACCCCCGCGTCCTCGAACGCCTTCGACCGATACCAGATGATCGACTTGTACGCCGCCTTCACCAGCACACCGTAGGCCTTGCCATCCACCGACCCCAGCTGCTTCCAGTACGGCGTGTAATTCGCATCGATCACCGCCGTCACATCCGGCGACAACGGCTTCAGATCATTCTTCTTCGCGTACTGCGCCACCAGACCAGGCTGCGGAAGAATCGCAACATCCGGCGGCTGATGAGCCTGCAGACGCGGCCCAAGATACGCATCCTCATTCTCACCGGTCGAAGCGTAATTCACCTTCGCACCGGTCTTCTTCTCAAAGGCCGACAACACCTTCTCGAAGTTCTGCTGCTCCACCCCCGTCCACTTCGCCGCGACCTCGATCGTCACGCCCTTCAGCTCCTGACCCCCGGCACCGGAGCTGGACGAGTCGGAAGGCTTGTCGTCGCCACCGCAGGCCGCGGCCGACGCCAGCAGCCCGGCCGCGGCCACCGCGGCCGTCCATCGCGTGCTGATCCTCATCGGTCTTCCTTCCTGGCGTCGTCGTCGGGGTCATCGCCGGTCGCGTCACCGGCCGGTGCGGGCGCGTCCGCGGCGGCCTCCTCCACGGTGGGCTCCTCCGCGGCCGGCGCTTCGGGTCCGGTGCCGCCGGCGGCCTCGTCGCCCCAGATCGCCGCGCTCGTCTCCAGGTCGAAGAAGTGCAGCCGGGCGGTGTCGACGCGCACCTCGACGGCGTCGTCGACCGTGACCTGCGTGCGGGGGCTGAAGCGCGCCACCACGACGGTGTGCGGCGTCTCCAGCGTGCCGAGCACGTCGGTGCCGGCGTCGCGGGCGAGCTCCTTGGTGTCCTCGGTCACGACCGTGGAGGTCTCCAGCCCGAAGTGCACGAGCACGTCGGAGCCCATCGCCTCGACCAGCTCGGCGGTCGAGGTGAGCCGGTTGCCGTCGGTCGCCTCGCTGAGGCGGGCGTCCTCCATGTCCTCGGGCCGGATGCCGACGACGAGGGAACGGCCGATGTAGTCGCGCAGCGCGGGCCTGCGCTCCAGGACCTCGGGGCCGACGCGGAGCTCCTGCCCGCCGATCTTCAGCCGCAGGTCGGCCGCGGTACCGGTCAGCTCTCCCTGCAGGAGGTTCATCGCCGGCGAGCCGATGAAGCCGGCGACGAACAGGTTCGCCGGCCGGTCGTACAGCTCCTGGGGCGGCGCGACCTGCTGCAGCTCGCCCTTCTTCATCACCGCGACCCGGTCGCCGAGGGTCATCGCCTCGGTCTGGTCGTGGGTGACGTAGATCGTGGTGACGCCCAGGTCGCGCTGGATGCGGGCGATCTCGGCGCGCATCTGCACGCGCAGCTTGGCGTCGAGGTTGGACAGCGGCTCGTCCATCAGGAACGCCTGCGGCTCGCGGACGATCGCCCGGCCCATGGCGACCCGCTGCCGCTGACCGCCGGACAGGTTCCGCGGCCGGCGGTCGAGGTAGTCCTCCAGCCCCAGCGTGCGGGCGGCCTCCTCGACCCGCTTGCGGATCTCCGCCTTGGGCACCTTGCGCAGCGTGAGCCCGAACCCGATGTTCTGCCGGACCGAAAGGTGCGGGTACAGGGCGTAGCTCTGGAAGACCATGGCGACGTCACGGTCGCGCGAGGGCACCCGGTTGACCACCCGGCCGCCGACGCTCACCGTGCCCTCGGAGATCTCCTCCAGGCCGGCGACCATTCGCAGCGCCGTCGTCTTGCCGCAGCCGGACGGTCCCACGAGAACGAGAAACTCACCGTCCGCGATGTTCAGATTCAGATCGTCGACGGCACGAGTGCCGTCCGGATATACCTTGCCGACCCCGGCCAGGACGACCTGTGCCACCGCGCCTCCTCAACCAATATCCCGGGACGCAAAAGAACGCGTGCCAGTGTCCTACTCCCCCTTTTACGGAGGCCGCAAGATATCCGGTCGGAGAACGCGCTTCGTAAAGAGATCGTTATCTTGGGTGGGTCAAGGCGCGGCCGATGACGACGCGCTGAACCTGATTGGTTCCCTCGACGATCTGCAGGACCTTCGCCTCGCGCATATAGCGCTCGACCGGAAAGTCACTGACGTATCCATAGCCGCCGAGCACCTGGACCGCGTCGGTGGTCACGCGCATCGCCGTGTCGGTCGCGAACAGTTTGGCCATCGCCGCCTGCGTGCCGTACTCCAGCCCGGCGTCACGGCGGCGGGCGGCGCTCAGGTACAGCGACCGGGCCGCCTCCACGCCCGTCGCCATGTCGGCGAGCAGGAACCTCAGCCCCTGGAACTCCCCGATGGGCCGGCCGAACTGGCGGCGTTCGCGCGCGTACGCGACGGCCGCGTCGAGGGCCGCGCGGGCGACCCCCACGGCGCACGCCGCGATGCCCAGGCGGCCGCCGTCGAGCGCGGACAGCGCGATCGGGAACCCCTGGCCCTCCCCGCCGACCAGGTCGTCGGCGGGCACCCGCACGTCGTCGAAGCTCACCTGCGCGGTGGGAGAGGAGCGCAGGCCCATCTTCCTCTCCGGCGGTGCCGCGGAGATGCCCTCGCCGGCCGCGCCGACCTGCAGGCAGGACACCCCGCGGCTCTTGTCGGGCCCGGTGCGGGCGAAGACGGTGTAGAAGTCGGCACGGCCGCCGTGGGTGATCCACGCCTTGGTGCCCTGCAGCCGGTAGACGTCGCCGTCACGCTCGGCCCGGGTGGTCAGCGCCGCGGCGTCCGACCCGGAGTGGGGTTCGGACAGGCAGTACGCGCCGAGCGTCTCACCGCCCAGCATGTCCGGCAGCCACCGCTCGCGCTGGGCGGCCGTGCCGTACCGCGCGACCGGGAAGCAGGCGAGCGTGTGCACGCTCACGCCCAGGCCGACGGCGAGCCAGCCGGCCGCCAGCTCCTCGATGACCTGCAGATACACCGCGTACGGCTGCCCGCCGCCGCCGTACTCCTCCGGGTAGGGCAGGCCGAGCAGCCCGGCGCGGCCCAGCGTGCGGAAGACCTCGCGGGGGAACCGCCCGGCCTCCTCTTCGGCGGCGGCGCGCGGCGCGAGCTCGGCCGCGACCAGGTCGCGGGTCAGGTCGAGAAGATCATGGGCCTCCGGCGTCGGCAGGTCGCGTTCGACGCTGGTCTCCGCAGGGCTCATCGTCCATCCGCCTCCCCGTCCCTCCTCGACGCTGAAGAGGAACTCAGGAAAATACTAGGACGTCCGACTAACCGGTTTCGCCGCCGCCCGCGCCGGCCGCCGCGAGCGTGCTCCGAGCCGGAGCGCCGCGCGGCGGAGACGGCGGACCGGTCCGGCCGGCGGCGGGGCCGTGCGGCGCCGCCGGGGCGCCGCACGGCGTCCCGTCAGGCGTCGACGATGACCAGGTCGCGCGTCACGCCGTTGACGCTCTCGTGGCCGTCGGCGGTGCACACGACGATGTCCTCGATGCGCGCGCCGTGCGGGCCGGGGTAGATGCCCGGCTCGATGGAGAAGGCCATGCCCACGTCGAGCGGCTCGGTGTTGCCCGCGACGATGTAGGGATCCTCGTGGGTCTCCAGGCCGATGCCGTGGCCCGTGCGGTGGATGAAGAGCTCGCCGTAGCCGGCCGCGGCGATGATGTCGCGGGCGGCGGCGTCGACGGCCTGCGGAGTGACGCCGGGGCGCACGGCGGCGCGGGCGGCGGCCTGTGCCTCCTGGAGCACGGCGTAGTAGGCGCGGAAGTCCGCGGGCGCCTCACCGACCGCGTACGTGCGCGTGGAGTCCGAGCAGTAGCCGCTCGGCATGGTGCCGCCGATGTCGACCACCACCGGGTCGCCCGGCTGGATCACGCGGTCGGACAGCTCGTGGTGCGGGCTGGCGCCGTTGGGTCCGGAGCCGACGATGACGAAGTCGGTGACCGCGTGCCCCTCGGCGACGATCGCCTCGGCGATGTCGCGGCCGACCTCGCGTTCGGTGCGGCCCGCCTTGAGCAGGCCCGGCACGAGCCGGTGCACGCGGTCGATCGCCGCTCCCGCCTCGCGCAGCGCCTCGACCTCGGCCTGGCTCTTGCGCATCCGCAGCTCGCGCAGGACCGTGCCCGCGGGGATCTGCTCGGCGCCCGGCAGCGCGGCGCGGAACCGCAGCGCCATGACCGCCCACATGCGATCGGCGACGCCGACGCGTGACACGTCACGGGGCAGCCGGGAGGCCACGAGCGCGAACGGGTCGTCGGTCTCGTCCCAGGGAACCATCTCCAGGCCGAGCTCCCCGGCCGGCGACGCCTGCGCCGCCGGCAGCTCCAGCCGGGGCACGACCAGGAACGGGTCGCCGGCGGCCGGCATGACGAGACACGTCAGGCGTTCGAGCTGGATGGCGTCGTAGCCGGTGACGTAACGCAGGTCGGGCCCTGGCGTCAGGAACACCGCGCCCAGGTCCGACTCGGCGACCGCCTGCCGCGCCCGTGTCAGACGCTCGGGCTCGAAAGCTGATTCAGCACTGGTCAACGTGCCACCTCTCCTTGTTGCGGGCCTGCCGGAAATCTACCCGTCCCGGCGGACGCCGACCGCTCCGGCGCGAGGCGGGGGAATCGCCGATGCCGGTGACCTCGGACGCAGGAGGCGGTCACGAATGATCGCTGTTCGCGATCGCTTCATCGCGGAGGGTGTGAATCGCTAGGATATGGTCTACGGCTCACCCGAGGTGAGCGCGTCCGCCAGATGCTGCTTCGTATCCGCCACGACCCCCGGAAACCAGGTTCGGTCCCCCTTCCGCCGCCCCGGAGCCACTACTGTGAGTGTCCGTCCGGGTGCAGACGATCACCTCGAAAGCGGTCACATGGGCATCCCTCACGACCACGACGGCTCCGGGGTCGAGCGTGCCGCCAGCTTGGCGGACACCGTCGACCGGCTCCGGGCAGAGCTTGAGCAGACGCACGCCGTCGCCCGCCGCACGGCCATTCTCGAACAGGCGAAGGGCCTGCTCGCCGAGCGGTTCGGCTGCGGCGTCGCCGCCGCCCACACCCATCTTCTGGAGATCGCGCGCGACAGCGGGGTCTCCCCCGAGGTCGCCGCGCGCTTACTGCTGACCCCCGAGCCCGGCGGTGAGGACGCCCCCTCTCCCGGCGTCCTGTCCGTCCTGTCCCCCGGCGTGCCGGACACCGACGTCGCCGCCCGCCTGCACGCCCGCGCGCGGCCACGGGTGACGCCGTCGCCCGGCCCCGCGCCGCCGGCCGCCGACGACCCGGCGGCGCAGCATGAGCAGACCCAGCGCATCGGCAACCTCGGCTGGGGGCTGTGGGACCTGACCGGCGGCCGGATCCACTGGTCCGACCGGCTCTACCGCATCTTCGGACGCGATCCGGCCGAGGGCCCGCTGCCTCTCGAACGCCTGGCCGAGCGGGTCGTTCCCGCCGACGTGCCGCTGGTCGTCCACCTGGTCCGCACGCTGCTCGACGGCACCGAGAAGGTCGACAACGAGATCCGTGTTCTGCGCGGAGAGGAGACCCGCGACGTACGGTTCATGGGCGAGCCGGTGCTGGACGCCTACGGCACGCCCGCCGCCGTGCGGTGCGTCTGCCAGGACGTCACCCGCTGGCGCCTCGGCGAGCGGGCGCTCAAGGCCTCCCGCGTACAGCTGGAGCGCCGTCTCATCGCCGCCGAGCGTCACCAGGCGATCGAGATGCAGCGGTCGATCCTCCCCCTGCCCGAGGGCATCGTCGAAAAGCCGGGGCTGCGCGCGGCCGTGCGTTATCTGCCGGCGGGTCACTCGGCGCGGGTCGGCGGCGACTGGTACGAGACGACCGCCATCGACGGCGAGGGAGTCTTCCTCGCCATCGGCGACGTGTCCGGGCACGGCCTGAACGCCGCCGCGGCGATGGCCCGGCTGCGCAACGGCCTGAGCGGGCTGGCGTTCTCCGGCGCGCCGCCGGACCGGCTGCTGGGCTGGCTCAACCGGCTGACGCTGCACTGGCCGACGTCCCTGACCGCCACCGTGCTGGCGGGCCGGTACGACCCGGACGAGCGCACGCTCACCTGGGCCCAGGCGGGTCACCTGCCACCCGTGCTGATCCGCGAGGGCAAGGCCGTCACGCTCGACCCGCCGGAGGGCATCCTGCTCGGCGCGATGCACGAGCCGGAGTTCGCGGTGGAGACGACCTCGCTGGAGCCGGGCGACCTGCTGCTGCTCTACACCGACGGCCTCATCGAACGCCGGGAGCGCTGCCTACAGGAGGGCCTGGATCTGCTGGTCCACGCGGCGTCCACCACCGGCTCCCGCGACCCGGAGGGCGTGCTGGACCACGTCCTGGAGGCCTTCGGCGCCCCCAACCCCAACGACGACACCTGCGTGGTCGCCATCCAGATCGAGTGACTCCGGCGCGCCGCGGCCGGGGCCCGTCGCGACATCCTCGTTCGTGGCCCGTGGTGTCCGGCCGGCGCCTCGCACGGCGGAGGAGGGCGCCGACGCGGTTCGCCGACCGGCGACGGGACGAGTGCCCGCGCGATCCCCCTACCGCCCGCCGAGGGCGCGGGACGCGGCACCGCCCGAGCGCCGCGCGCCATGGGACGGCGGGGCCTTGAGACAGACCCTAACCGGCCGCGGCCGGCTCGTCGGGGCCGGTCGGCGTCCGAGCCGCATCGGCCGCCTCGTCGGACCGGCCGGTGTCCGCGACCGCCGGGGGCACGGTCTGGGCCCACTCGGCCCAGTCGGCCAGCGCCTGGTACATCCGGATCGCCGCCTCCACGGCCACGCGCATCGACTTGGTCTGCATGCTGTCGCCGAAGTCACCGCGGTCCTTGGCCGCCGCGTACGTCCGTGCCATGGCGGCGGTCTCGGCGAAGAACCGCTGCTCGCGACGCAGGTGTTCGCGCAGTGCGTCCGGTTCCATGAGCCAGAAGAAGAACGACCGCAGCACCGACTCGCTGCGCAGGGTGTGGTCGACGTCGCCCTCGGCCAGCCAGCGGCGTACCTCGGCGAGGCCGGTGTCGGTGATCCGATACGCCTTCCGGCCGCGCGGGCCACGGCTGTCCACCTCGATCATCCCGGCGCCGGCGAGCCGTGACAGCTCCGCGTAGATCTTCGGGTGCTGGGCCGGCCATACCGGGCCGAGGGCCTCCTCGAAGCGCCGGGCCAGGTCGTACCCACTGGCCGGGCCTTCGGCGAGCAGCCCGAGCAATCCATGGCGCAGGGACAAGACAGCACCTTTCCGGACGTGGTCGTGGACTCCATCTTGACATGTCCCCTGGACCACCTCGATGATTCCACATGTCCCTAAGTACATGTCCTCCAGAACATGTACCCCAGTACACATGAGGTGGGTTCATGGGCACGAACACGCGCGCCGTCTTCGTCACGGGAGCGGCCGGAGGCATCGGCACCGCCACGGCCCGGGCGCTGTCCGAACGCGGGTACCGGGTCTACGCCGGCGTCCGCGCCGAGGCGCCGCACCTGCGTGACCTGGCCGGCGTCGAGCAGGTGCGGATCGACGTCACCGATCCCGGCAGCGTCGCGGCCGCGGCCGAGGAGGTCGCCCGGCTGGGGGACGGCGAGGGCCTGGCCGGCGTCGTCAACAACGCCGGCGTCATCGTCCAGGGCCCGCTGGAGCTGGTCCCGGCCGGCGAACTGCACCGGCAGTTCGCCGTCAACGTCTTCGGGCCCGTCGAGGTCACCCGCGCGTTCGCGCCGCTGCTCCGTACGGGAGGCGGCCGTCTGATCAACATCAGCGCACCGACCGCGCGGCTCGCCATGCCGTTCGCCGGTCCGATCTCGGCGAGCAAGGCCGCACTGGACGCCCTGTCCGACGCCGCGCGCGTCGAACTCGCCGGGCAGGGCATCGCGGTGGTCACCGTCGTCCCGGGCTCCGTGGAGACCGGGATCTTCGCCAAGGCGAACGCCGCCGCGGAGACCGCCCTCGCCTCCGCCGACCCGGCGCGCCTCGCGCTGTACCGGCGGCAGATCGAGGCCGTGGACGCCGCCGTCGCCCGGATGCGGGGCGCCGGGCCGGACCGGGTCGCCCGCACGATCGTCCGGGCGCTGGAGGCGAACCGCCCGCGGGCCCGCTACGCGGCCGGCTCCGACGTACGGCCCGCGCTGATCCTGGCCCGCCTGCCGTCGCGGCTCCGTGACCGGGTGGTGGTCCGGATGCTCGGGCTCGGCAAGGCCACGGCGGCCTGACCGGCCGGTGCCGCGAACCGAGGAAGTCAAGGGAGCAGAGATGACGAACATCGCCCTGGTCACGGGCGCGACCTCCGGCCTGGGCAAGGCGGTCGCCACCGCTTTGGCCCGGGAGGGCCGGCACGTGCTGGTGCACGGCCGCGACGCCGGGCGGGCGACCGCCGTGGTGGATCAGATCACCGGTTCCGGGGGCAGCGCCGAGGTCTGCCTCGCCGACCTGGGCTCGCTCGCGCGGGTCCGCGAGCTGGCCGACCGGGTGACCGGCGAGCACGGCGCCGTCGGGCTGCTGGTCAACAATGCCGGCGTGGGCGCCGGCCGTCCGCCGTACCGCCGCAGAATGCTCAGCGAGGACGGCCACGAACTGCGGTTCGCGGTGAACTACCTCGCGCCGGTCCTGCTGACCCGGCGGCTGCTGCCCGCGCTCGAGGCGGGCGCGCCCGCGCGGGTCATCAACGTCGGCTCGGCCGGGCAGGCACCGGTCGACCTGGCCGACCTGGGGCTGGAGAGGCACTACTCCGGGGCGCAGGCGTACTTCCGCAGCAAGTTCGCGCTCGCCGCGTTCACCTTCTCCCTCGCCGAGGAGCTCGCCGGGCGTCCGGTCGCGGTCACCTGCCTGCACCCGGCGACGATGATGAACACCCACATGGTCAGGGAGTCGATGATGCCGCCGATGTCCACGGTCGCCAAAGGCGTGCGGGCGGTGATCAACCTGGCGACCGGGCCGGCCGGCGCGACCGGCGGGCGCTACTTCGACGGCACCGACGAGGCCCGTGCCCACGAGGGGACCTACGACCCTCTGTCGCGCGACCGGTTGCGCGCGGTGACCGCCGGGCTGCTGGCCCCGTTCCTCGACGACGCGCGGGCGCCGGGCCGCTGACGGTTCCCCGCAGGCCTCGCCGGGCGCGGGGAACCGGTGGGCGGCCGGTACGCCGGCCTCCGCACCGCCGCGGAGACGCTCGCCGTCTTCGCCGGACGCGTCCTCGGTCATCCACACGGGGACGGGGCGCGGCGCGCGGAGACGGCGGCGTGCGCGCGTTCAGTGGGCGTTTCCGAGCCGGGGCCCGACCGGGTCGGACGACCCGGCGGTTCCTGTCGGCGGAGGCTGCCAAGATGGGGGCGTGGGTGGACTCATGCTGCTTGACACGCCGTCGCTGTACTTCCGCGCCTTCTACGGGGTGCCCGAATCGGTGACCGCCTCCGACGGCACGCCCGTCAACGCGATCCGCGGGCTGCTCGACATGATCGCCCGGCTCGTGCGGGAGCGGTCGCCGCACTCCGTGGTGGCCTGCATGGACGCCGACTGGCGCCCGCGGTTCCGGGTCGAGGCCCTGCCGTCCTACAAGCTGCACCGGGTCGGGCCCGACGGCGGCGACCAGACGCCGCCGGCACTCGGCGCGCAGGTCCCGGTCATCGAGGAGGTGCTCGAGGCGTTCGGCATCGCCAAGGTCGGCGCCGCGGGGTACGAGGCCGACGACGTCATCGGCACGCTCGCCGCCGCCGAGCCGGGGGAGGTCGACGTCGTGACCGGCGACCGTGACCTGTTCCAGCTCGTCCGCGACGACAAGCCGGTGCGCGTCCTCTACACGGCGCGCGGCATCAAGGCGCTGCAGGTCGTCGGCGAGGCCGAGGTCACCGCCAAGTACGGCGTGCCGGGGCGGGCCTATGCCGACTTCGCGACGCTGCGCGGCGACCCGAGCGACGGGCTGCCGGGCGTGCCCGGCGTCGGCGACAAGACGGCCGCCGCTTTGATCACGAGATTCGGTTCGCTGGAGGGCATCGAAAAGGCGCTCGATACGGGCGAGATGTCCGGTTTCCCGGCCGGCAGCCGATTGAAGCTGGAGAAGGCGCGCGACTACCTGCGCGCCGCCGAAATGGTCGTGCGGGTCGTCACCGATATCCCCCTTCCGGATCTCGACGCGCGGCTGCCGCGCACGCCGCGCTCGCCGGAACGCCTGGTGGAGCTCACCGACCGGTGGAACCTCGAGGGTCCGGTCAACCGATTGCTGGCCGCCGTGAAAACGTCGGGCGACTAATGCGCTGATTGCGTCATATGGCGCAGTGTTCCCGGCCGCTTGGGGTTTTCATTTCAGTGAGAGGCGCAGTGAAAGTTGCGCGACGGGGATCACTGAGAGGCGGCCATGACGACGATCCTCAGCAGGCGAACACCACCGTCCCCCGGGGATGACGGGGCGGCGTTCGGCGGCGTGAGCGCGATGTTCGGGATGGTGCGGCGCTCCAACCACGCCACCGCCCTCGCCGGATGGATCGTCGCGACGGGGGCGATGGGTCTGGTCGTGCAGGCCGATACGATCCGGACGGCGAGCGGCGCCCCGTACGGCGGCGTCCTTCTCGCGGCTCTGGCGCCGGTGCTCGCCGCCGGCGCGGTGACCGTCGCCCTGCTCGTCCGCGCGAACCGCCTCACCTCGTTCGCGCAGGAGCGGTTCTATCGCTTCATCGCCGAGATCCCGGGCGACGCGCCGGAGCTGTGCGCGCCGGCCGTGCTGCAGCTGCAGAAGCTGACCGCGGCCGTGCGCCATCGCGAGACGCTGACCCAGCAGGCGCTGACCTGGGCCTACGTGACCGGCGTCGGCGTGCTCGCCTGGAGCGTCGCGGCCGGGGCGATGGCCTTCGGCCGTTAGGCCGTCACGGACCGGCCGGCACCCGGGTCATGGAAAACCGCCCCACTCCCCATGCATCGGGTGCCGGCCTCTAGACATCCTTGCCATTCATTAGGTCCACTGGAAGAAATGAGGTTCAATAACGAACCTCTGCCGGGACGGGCAGACGGGAACCTGGTGCAGGAGACCCTCGCGAACAGACAAGGTTTTTGGCAGGCACTGAACGAGTCCGAACGGACCGCGTTGCGCGCGGCCGGTCGGACTCGTGAGTATGCCGCCGGTACGCTCTTGTGCAGTCAGGGCGCCGACCCCGACCACGTCCTGATCATCTTGGACGGGTGGGTGAAGGTGACGGCCGGGCGTGCCGACGGGCATGAGGTCATGCTGGCGATCCGCGGACCGGCCGACACGATCGGCGAGAGCGGCTGGCTGAACGGCCGGCCGCGATCGGCGAACGTCAAGGCCCTCAACCGGGTGCGCGCGCTCGCGGTCCCGGCCGAGCAGTTCGCGAACTTCCTCAACGCCCACGCCCACGCCGCGCAGGTCCTCGCGCGGGTGATGGTCGGCCGGATGGACGACGCCGACCGCCGCATGACCTCCCAGGTCGGCACGAGCGGCCCCAAGCTGCTCGCGCTACTGCTGCTCGACCTGGCCGAACGCTACGGCGTTCCGGGCGCGGACGGCGCCGTGGCGCTGCCGTTGCCGCTGACCCAGCACGAACTCGCCACGATGATCGGCCGGGCCCGCGAGACGGTCGCCCGCGCCCTGACGGTGTGGCGCAAGCACGGCGTGGTCGTCACCCAGCGCATGCGCATCCTCATCCTGGACCCCGGCGCCCTGCGCGAGGTCGCCGAGGCCGAGGACGAGTTCTGACCGACGCCCCGTGACGGGAAACCCGCGGGGACCCGGCGCGCGGGCCGGTCAGGCGACGGAGGAGTAGGCGACGACGCCGCGGCGCATGGCGTCCATGGCCTTGCCGGCCGTCGCGCGGATGCCGCTGTCGCGCGGAGCGGCCTCGGCGATCTGGCCCAGCAGGTCCAGCAGCTGCTTCACCCAGCGGACGAAGTCGCCCGCGGTCAGGTCCGTGTCGCTGAGCACCGCGTCGAGCTGGTGGCCGCGGGCCCACCGGTGGGCGGCCCACACGAAGCCCAGGTCCGGCTCGCGCAGGAACGCCACGCGGTGGTCGCGTTCGACCTCGCGCAGGTCCTCCGCCAGGCTCGCCATCTTCGTCAGCGCCTCGGTGACCGGGCCGGCCGGCACGCGCGGGGCCTTGGGGTCGTCGGTCCGGGACTCGTAGACGAGCGCGGACACGCTCGCGGCGAGCTCGGCGGCGTCCAGGCCCTCCCAGACGTTCTCGCGCAGGCATTCGGCGGTGAGCAGGTCCGACTCGCTGTAGAGGCGCCCCAGCCGCCGCCCCGCGTCGGTGACGCGCTCGTCCTCCAGGTAGCCGAGCTGTTCGAGGACGCCGCACACCCGGTCGAACGTCCGGGCGATCACCTGGGAACGGCCCTCGACACGGCGGCGCAGATCGGCGGTCTCGCGTTCGAGCCGGAAGTAGCGTTCGGCCCACCGGGCGTGGTCCTCGCGTTCCGCGCAGCCGTGGCAGGGGTGTTCGCGCAGCCGCCGGCGCAGCTCCTTGATCTGCGGGTCCTCGCCGGTGGGCTCGGGCCGCTTGGCCGGGCGCGGCGCATCGATCAGGGCGGTCTTGTTGCGCAGCGTGGAGGCCAGGTCACGGCGGTGCTGAGGCGACTTGCGGCTGAACGACGCGGGGATGCGAATGCGCTCCACCGGCTCGACCGGACCGCGGAAGTCCATCAGCGCCAGCTGCTTGACCTGCCGGTTGACGGTCAGCACGAGCGGTGACGGATCGTCGACGCGTTTGGCGGCGCCGGGTTCGAGCACGAGCGCGAACCCGGCCCACCGGCCGTTCGGCACGACGATGACGTCACCGGGCCGCAGCCGCTCCAGGGACCGCGCCGCCTCGGCCCGCTGGGCGCCGGACCGCGCACGCGCGAGCTCCTTCTCCCGGTCCGACAGCCGCCGCCGCAGCCGGGCATAGTCCATGAAGTCGCCGAGGTGGCAGGTGGCGGCCTCCAGGTAACCCTCCAGGGCCTCCTCGTTGCGCCGTAGCTGCCGTGCCAGGCCCACCACGGCCCGGTCGGCCTGGAACTGTGCGAAGGACTCCTCCAGGAGCGTACGGGCCCGCTCACGGCCGAACTGGCCGACGAGGTTGACGGCCATGTTGTACGACGGGCGGAAGCTGGAGTTGAGCGGGTAGGTGCGGGTGCCGGCCAGGCCGGCCACCGAGCCGGGGTCGACGCCGGGGGTCCACAGCACGACGGCATGGCCTTCGACGTCGATGCCGCGCCGCCCCGCCCGGCCGGTGAGCTGGGTGTACTCCCCCGGCGTCAGGTCGGCGTGCATCTCGCCGTTCCACTTGACGAGGCGTTCGATGACGACGGTGCGGGCCGGCATGTTGATGCCGAGTGCGAGCGTCTCGGTGGCGAAGACCGCCTTGATGAGCCCCTCGGTGAACAGCTCCTCGACGATCTCCTTGAACGTCGGCAGCATCCCGGCGTGGTGGGCGGCCAGGCCGCGTTCGAGAGCGCCCAGCCAGGCGCGATAGCCGAGGACGTCCAGGTCCTCGCGCGGGATGTCGGCGACGCGTTCCTCGACGTGGGCGCGGATCTCCTCGGCCTCCTCCATGGAGGTCAGCCGCAGCCCGGCGTACATGCACTGCTCGACGGCCGCGTCACAGCCGGCCCGGCTGAAGATGAAGGTGATCGCGGGCAGCAGCCCGGCCCGGTCGAGGCGGTCGATCACCTCCGAACGGGCCGGCGGGCGGAACCGCTGCGGCCGTGCCTCACGCCGCCGGCCGCTGCGGCGTCCCTGGTTGACCTTGGTGCGCCGCAGGTCGTCGAGGGCGAACCGGCGCAGCGCCGGGTTGACCTTGGTGTGTTCGTCGTCGACGAACAGGTCGTACAGCCGGTTGCCGGCCAGCATGTGCTGCCACAGCGGCACCGGCCGGTGCTCGTCGACGATGACGGTGGTGTCGCCGCGCACCTCCTGCAGCCACTCGCCGAACTCCTCGGCGTTGCTGACCGTCGCCGACAGCGCCGCGAGGCGTACGGACTCGGGCAGGTGGATGATGACCTCCTCCCAGACCGCGCCGCGGAACCGGTCGGCCAGGTAGTGCACCTCGTCCATGACGACGTAGGCCAGCCCCGACAGCGTCGGGGAGGAGGCGTAGAGCATGTTGCGGAGCACCTCGGTCGTCATGACGACGATCGGTGCCTCACCGTTGATGGTGTTGTCGCCGGTGAGCAGGCCGACCTTCCCGGTGCCGTAGCGGCGCACCAGGTCGGCGTACTTCTGGTTCGACAGCGCCTTGATCGGCGTGGTGTAGAAGCACTTCTGCCCGTTGGCCAGCGCCAGGTGGACGGCGAACTCGCCGACGACGGTCTTGCCGGAGCCGGTCGGGGCGGCGACGAGGACGCCATGGCCGTTCTCCAGCGCGCGGCAGGCGTCGACCTGGAAGAAGTCGAGGTCGAAGTCGTACAGGCTCTGGAAGTCCGTCAGCGCCGGCGTGTAGCCCGCCATGCGCCGGCGGTTCGCGGCATAGCGCTCCGCGGGGGTGGTCATGGTCCAAGCCTACGGAAGGCCGGGCGTGGGACGCGGCACACCCCGACGATCATCGAACCGCCGGGGGTGGCCCTAGCCGCGTGGGGTGTCCTCCAGGTCGTGGTCTTCCAGGTCGCCCATGTCGATCGGGGACGCCTCGTCGTCGGACAGGTGGGCGTACGGGTCGGGCCGGGCGGCCTTGCGCTTGTCGTGGACGTAGGCGATCACCTCGGCGACCTCGAACAGCACGACGGTCGGCAGGGCGAGCGCCAGCATCGTGAACGGGTCCTGGCTCGGCGTGGCGACCGCGGCGAACACGAAGATGCCGAAGACCAGGGTGCGGCGCCACTTCCTGATCCGCGCGTGCGTCAGAACGCCGGCGAGGTTGAGGACGACGACGAACAGGGGCAACTCGAACGTCGCACCGAAGATCAACAGCATCGCGACGGCATAGCCGAGATAACTGGTGATCGTCACAAGGGGCAGGACGTGCTCCGGCGTGAAGCCGAGCAGGATGCCCAGGCCCTTGTCGAGCGTCAGGTAGGCCAGGCACGCGCCCAACGCGAACAGCGGGACCGCCCCGGCCATGAAGACGTACGTCCAACGCCGCTCGCGCTGGTAGAGCCCGGGCGCGACGAACGCCCAGATCTGGTAGAGCCAGATCGGCGCACCGAGCACCAGCCCGATGATCAGACAAATCTTGATCCGCAGCACGAACGGGTCGAGGATCCCGGTCGTGGTCAGTACGCACTGCCCGAGGCGGTTGGCCTGCGGAATCTTGCAGTACGGGTGCTGCAGGACGTTCCAGATCGGGTCATAGAAGATCCAGCCGACGATGCCCCCCGCGACGATCCCGAGCATCGCCTTGAGCAGACGGTTGCGCAGCTCGCGGATGTGCTCCATGAGCGGCATACGCCCATCCGGGTTCGGCGTTCGGGAGGCACGCCGCAGGGACTTCATCGCCGACATGTGATTGTGTGCTCCGGCTCGTCAGGATTACTTGCCGTGCTCCGACTGCCGTACCGGCACGCCTTCCTTCACGGCGTCGTCCACCGGGGCCTTCAGCTCCTGCGGACCGGCCTGCGCCTCGAGCCGTGCCGCCTCCGCGCGCAGCCGTGCGGCCTCCGTGCGAGCGTCGGCCGACGTGCTCTGCTTTTCGTCATCGTCGCCGATCAGACCCTTGGTCTCGGATTTGAAGATGCGCATCGAACGCCCGAGCGAACGCGCCGCCTGGGGCAACTTCGCCGAGCCGAACAGCACCAGAATGACGACCGCGATGATCGCGATCTCCCACGGGCCAAGATCCATGACAGTCCTCTTCAGCAGTGGCCGGTTCTCCCCTGATCGTACGCCGTCCGGGCGAATGGCTCACTATCGCGTTTCCTCCAGACGGCGCGCCGCGGTGCGCAGCGCCGAATGTTTCGGCGCCAGACGCTGTCTGGTGTGCTGGATCTCCCGGCCGAGATCGCGGACGGCGACGAACACCTTGACCGCGCAGACGGCGATCACCACCAGTCCGGCGAAGGTCAGTCCGATGAACAACATCACCCACGGCACGCGCCCGAGACTACACGGCCCGTGGCCGGAGCCGGTCCGCGGCGCGGGCGCCCCGGCCGCGGGTCAGGTGTACTGGCCGAGGGCGCGTTCGGCGTCGTCACGGACGCCTTCGGCCAGATCGGCGGGGGCGACGACCGCGCCGTCCCCGGCCAGCCGCAGCGCCAGGCGGCGGACCCACCGCGTGTCCCGGGTGCGCAGTTCGACGCGCAGCCGGCCCTCCCCCAGCTCGGTGACGCTCTCGCAGGGGTAGTGGTCGGCGACCCAGCGCCCGGACGGCGTCAGGTCGATGATCACTCTGGTGTCGTCCGGGGACGGCCGGAACAGGCCGCGGTCGACGTCGACCGGCTCGGCCTCCTCCGGGATCCGCGCGGGGACGTCGAGGACCTCCAGCTCGACGATGCGGTCCAGGCGGAACAGGCGCACCGCCTCGGCCCGGCGGCACCAGCCCTCCAGGTAGGACCAGCCGTCCACCAGGAGCAGGCGCATCGGGTCGACGTCGCGTTCGGTGTTCTCGTCGCGTCCCGGCACGTAGTAGGTCATCCGCAGCCGCCGGCCCTCGTCGAGCCCGGCGCGCACCTGGAGAAGGATGTCCGGGCGCACCTCCACCTGCACCGACACCTGGCTGCTCGGCCGCGCGGCGTTGCCGGCGGCGGCCTCCAGCTTGGCGATCACGCGGCTGAGCGCGTCGCCGTGCTCGGGGATCTCGGCGAGCGTGCGCAGCGCGATGAGCAGCGCGGCGGCCTCGTCCACGTCGAGCCGCAGCGGGCGGCTGATCGACTCGGCCTCGCTGACGACGATCTCACCGCCCTCATAGGACAGGTCGATCGGGCAGTACGGGTCGGGGGCGCGCAACTCGACGCACCACAGGAGGTTCAGGTCGTCGATGAGCTGCTTCTCGCTGACCTCGAACGCCGCGGCGGCCTCGGCGACGCTGACCGAGCTGCGCGAGACGACGTACGGGACGAGAGCGAGCAGCCGCGTGAGACGATCCGCCGAACTCATGCGCCCTCCTTCGTCGGAGGAGTGGCCCAGAACGCTGTGTCTTCGATTCGCTCACTGCGTTCGCTCATGCGAGCACCGCCTTCAAGTGCTGGATCATGGCGTCGCGTACGTCGGGAGGGCCGATGACGACCACGTCGTCGGCGAACCCGGCGAGGTAGTCCACGAGCCGGTCGACGTCGGCGAAGCCGAGTTCGGCGCGGTCCCACTCGCCCTCGTCGGGGCGTACGTCGGCGGCCCACCGGCGGATGCCGTGGGCGGCGCCACGGCGCAGCCGCACCGTGGCGGTGCGCCGGTCCGGCGCCGGGCTGCCGCTGGCGGCGACGATCTCGCGGACGTCGACGCCGTCGGGCACCACGACGCTGCCGGCCGGCCCGTCGCCGGAGACGGTGCCGAGGATGCGGCTGAGCCGGAACACCCGCACCTGCCCGCGGTCGCGGTCGTGGCCCGCGACGTACCAACGGCCACGGCGGCTCACCACCCCCCACGGCTCCAGGTGACGCCGCTGCGGCGCGCTGCGCCCGATCCCCTGGTAGTCGAAGGCGACCGGCCGGCGGTCGCGCACGGCGCGCCACAGGGCGGGGAAGGCCGGCTCGTGGGTGTCGACCCGCGGCTCGATGCCCAGAGAGGCGGCCTCGGCGGTGTCCACGCCGGCGGCGCGGAGCTTCAGCAGCGCCCCGGAGGCCGCCTCGGCGAGGCTGGCGCGCTGCCACACCCGCGCGGCCAGGCCCAGCACCGCGGCCTCGTCGGGCTCCAGCTGGATCTCCGGCAGCTCGTACGCCTGGCGCTGGATGCGGTAGCCGGTGTCCTCCTCGCCCTCACTGCCGGTCTCCAGCGGGACGCCGAGCTCGCGCAGCTCCTCCTTGTCGCGTTCGAACATGCGCTTGAACGCCTCGGAGCCGTCGGGATAGCCCGGCACGGCCTGGCGGATCTGCTCCGCGGTGAGATATCTGCGGGTGGCCAGCAGGCACACCACGAGATTGAGCAACCGCTCTGTCTTGCGGCGCGACATCGGCACTCCTTCGGACCCGTCCCCGTGGCCTCCGACGCTACCGTTGGCGGGTGATCCGATGGCGCAAAGGCACGGTTGTCAAGATACGCCGGGAGTGGCCCGGCGCGATGGAACTCGACGTGGAGATCGACCACGACGGCGCGGCCCGCGCGCTGGCCTACCCGGCACTGGTGGGATCGCCCCAGGTGGGCGACGTGGTGCTGCTCAACACTACGGCGCTCGCCATGGGGCTTGGCACCGGAGGGTACGCCATCGTGGCGGCCGTACCGGACCGTTTCCCGCCGGATCCCTCGGGTCCGGGCCATCTCGTCAAGGCCCGCTACACGCCTCTGCAGGCGACCGTACTCGGCGCCGACGAGCAGGACTCCCCGCACCACGAGCTGCTCCGCGACGCCGACTCGATCGACGGGATGCCGGTGGTCGTCGCCGACCTGCACTCGGCGCTGCCGGCGATCGTCGCGGGGCTGCACCTCGACCGCCCGGGGACCCGTGTCGTCTACGTCATGCCGGACGGCGGCGCGCTGCCCTCCTGGTTCTCCCGCTCGGCCGCGGCGCTGCGCGAGGCCGGAGCCCTCGCCGCGGTCGTCACGACCGGACAGGCGTTCGGCGGCGACCTGGAGGCGGTGACCCTGCACACCGGGCTGCTGGCCGCCCGGCTCGTGCTGGAGGCGGAGGTCGCGGTCGTCGCGCAGGGGCCGGGCAACCTCGGCACCGGAACGCGCTGGGGATTCTCGGGCGTGTCGGCCGGTGAGGCGGTGAACGCCGCGGGCGTGCTCGGCGGCCGGCCCGTCGCCTCGCTGCGGGTCAGCGAGGCCGACGCCCGCGAACGCCATCAGGGGGTGTCGCACCACAGCCTCACCGCGTACGGGCGGGTCGCGCTCGCCCGGGCGCAGGTGGTGGTGCCGGAGCTGCCGGGCCCGTTCGGCGCGCGGGTCGCCGCCGACGCCGCGCCGCTCGGCGAACGCCACGACCTGGTCCGCGTGCCGGTCGACGGCCTGGAGGAGGCGCTGCGCGCCTCACCGGTGCGCCTGTCGACGATGGGCCGGGGCCTGGACGAGGACCTCGCGGGCTTCCTGACCGCCGCCGCGGCCGGTCGCCACGCCGCCGCCCTTCTCGGCTGAACTCCCGCTCGCCCGGCCCGGCGCCTTTACGTTGTAGATCAGGTGGGGGCGGGGCGGCCGTCCGGCTCGTACGGCCGGCGGAGCGTGAACGCCTCCGGGACCGGGCCCGCCTCGCGCAGGCGGGCGAGCCGGGCGAGCGCCTCCTCCACCGAGGGAAGGTGGCCGGCCGGCACCCACCACAGCACCATGATCGGCTCTGTGGGGCGCTGGAACCACTCGCGGCGGCGCCGCACGTACTCCAGGTGGTCCGAGCGGTAGGTGAAGTCCCACAGCGCCTGACGCGACTTCCACACGGACAGGTTGACGATCATGTCGTCACCGTCCGGGTGGATCGAGGTGGCGTCCTGCCCGCCCTCGTCGGTCAGGCGCCACACGAACCCGGGGGCCGCGTCGGCCAGGGCGTTGATCGGCTTGAGCCCGTCGACGAAGCCGGCGGACTCGGGGGCGTCCAGGGGCCACCGCAGGCGGCCGACGTTGAGCTGCGCGAGGTGATGATCCGTCATGCGGGTCAGCAGATCACTTCCGGCGCTCTAAAGTCAATCATCATTATTTTTAGAAATGATCTCCACGCAGCACTCCCCCGGCCTCGCCCGCATCCGCGCGCACAGCCCCGTCTCGCCCATGCCGTCGAGCAGCCCCTCCACCAGAGCGAGATTCATGCCGCAGACCAGCGGCGGGAACTCACGGGCCACGGCGTGGAACGGGCAGTTGCGCATGCGGACCGCCCCGTCGGCCCGGTACGGCGCGTAGCCCTGGCGCGCCAGGACGTCCTCCACACCGCCCTCCGCCGTCTCCCCCGCCGTACGGCCGTGCCGCCGCGCGACCCGCTCCAGGTCGCCCTCGGCCCCCAGCGCGTCGACGACCTCCGCGAGCAGCGCCGCCGGCGTGCCGTAGTCACGCGGCGGCAGGCTCACGACGTGATCGACCGCGGAGCGCCGGTAGAGCTTGGCGGGCCGCCCGGCCCCCGGACCGGAGCGGCCGGGCGGACGGCGGAACACCACGTCGAGCAGGCCCGCCTCGGCCAGCCGGTCGAGGTGGAAGGCCGCCAGTGTCCGCTGGATCCCGGCCGCGTCGGCGGCCTCGGCCCGCCCCACCTCGTGATCCTGGGCGACCACGTAGTCGTACACCCGCCGCCGCACCGGATCGCCCAGGGCCGTGATGGCCTCCACATCGCTCACGCGCCCGATTGTAGGGAGCGCGCGGCCGGTCAGTACGCGGCGAGAACGTCGATCACGAACACCAAGGTGTCGCTACGCGTGATGCCCGACGCGGAATGCCCCTTCTTGCCGTATCCCATGCTCGGCGGGACCACCACCAGCACCCGGCTGCCCACCGGTTTGCCGACGACCGCGCGGTCCCACCCGTCGATCATCTGCCGGGCGCCGACCACCACCGAGTCCGGGTGCCCGCGGTCACGCGAGGACTCGAACGTCTTGTGGTTACGCCAGATCTGCCCCAGGTCGTGGTAGACGACGGTCTGCCGGGCCTCCACCGGCTTACCGGTGCCCCGCACGATCGTGCGCACGGTCAGCTTCGCCGGCGGGCGCCCCGACGGGATCGTCAGCGACGGCACGGCGCCCGTCGTCACCCGGGGCAGGCCCGCCTCGCTCTGCGGCTCCGCCGCGCCGTGCGCGGCCGCGCCGTTGGGATAGACCGCCAGCACGTCCAGCACGAACACCAGCGAGTCGCTGCCACCGATCTGCAGCGCCGCGTAGCCGTTCGCGCCGTACCCCTGCCCCGGCGGGATCACCGCCACCACCCGGCCGCCCGGCCGCTGCCCGGCCAGCGCCTTGTTCAGCCCCGGCACCAGGTGCCCGTACGGGAACATCGCCGGGTGCCCCGAGTCGTAGCTGCTGGCGATCAGCTTGTGGTCACCGCCGTTCCAGCGGTAGCCGACGTAGTTCGCCGCGACCAGATCGCCCGCCGCCACCTTGGTGCCCTTGCCCGAGTGCAGGGTCTTGACGCCCAGCTCGCCGCCGGGCGACGACCCCGGGATCCGCACCGTCGGCTGCCGGCCGAGCGCCCCGGTCACCTTCACGCCGTCGGGCAGCCCGCCCCCGCTGCACGCGGCAGCGCACGAGACGAGGAGGGCCAGCAGGACCCACGGGACGGCACGCCGCATACGCCGACCTCCAGCGACCGGGCGATCAGATCGCGTCGAGGATATCGACAACGAACACGAGGGTGTCGGTGCCCTTGATGCCCGCCTGCGGCGACCCGGTCGGGCCGTATCCCTCCTTCGGCGGGACGACCACCAGCACCCGGCTGCCGATCTTCTTGCCCACCAGCGCCTTGTCCCAGCCCGGGATCACCTGCCCGACGCCGATCGGGAAACCGGCCGGGGCACCGTGCTTGTAGCTGGAGTCGAACTCCTTGCCGGTGCGCCACAGCACACCGTCGTACTGACCGATCAGCGTCTGGCCCTTGGCCACCGCCTTGCCGTTGCCCTCGATCAGCGTCTGGACCTGCAGCTTCTTCGGCGCCGAACCCGACGGGATCTTGATCGTCGGAGCCTGGCCCGGCGCGCCCGGCGTGACCTGCGGGAGCTTCGCGTCGACCTTCTGCTGCGTGCCCTGCACCGACGCGGTCTTGCCGTAGGCCTTCAGCACGTCGACCGACAGCACCAGGTCATCGCCGGCGCCCAGCTTCAGCGCCTGCGCGACCTGGTCGCCGACCGCCTTGTACGGCAGGGTCAGCTCCAGCCGCGTGCCCGGCGTGCGGCCCACGATCTCCTTGTCCAGCGCCGGAAGCCCGGTCAGCTGGTTCGCGGTGCCCGCGGCCGGCTTGTTCTGCTTGAAGGTGTCCAGCAGCGGCTGAGGGGACTTCTGGTGCTTCGCCGCCCACTGGTAGGCCAGCAGGTGCGCGACGACGAAGTCGTTGCTGCCGATCTTGGGCCCGGAGCCGTGGATCAGCTCCTTGACGCTCTGCTTGGCCGCCGGCTTGGCCTTGGGCACCGACACCGACGGCGCCTTGCCGAACGCGCCCTTGAACTTCACCGACGGCGCCGGCCGCGTCTCCCACCAGATGCCCGCGCCGATGAGCGCCAGCACGACCACCGCGCCCGCCACCGAGTAGACGATCTGACGCCGCTTGGCGGCCTTGCGCGTCCCCTTGCGCGGCGCCGTGCGGGTCTTGGTGCCGAGCGCGTGCGGAGTGAACTCGCTGCGGCCGATCTCCCGGGCCTGCGGCATCGTCACCTTCGGCCGGGAGTCGTCCTGAGGCTCCTCGGCCGGCCGGGAGTCCTGAGGCTCCTCGGTCTCCTCGGTCTCGGTTTCCTCGCGGCCTTCGACTTCAGACATCTTCTCCACCGTTTCGCGGGCATGACGACAGCACGAACGCACCCAACCTTGTAGCAGGCACCTAAAGGTAGCGTGAGAACGCGGTCACATTCCCGCGATCAACTTGTCGACACGGTCGTCCACCGAACGGAACGGGTCCTTGCACAGCACCGTGCGCTGGGCCTGGTCGTTCAGCTTCAGGTGCACCCAGTCCACCGTGAAGTCCCGGCGTTTCTCCTGCGCCCGCCGGATGAACTCCCCGCGCAGCCGCGCACGCGTCGTCTGCGGCGGCACCGACTTCGCCTCGAAGATCGCCAGGTCACGCGCCACCCGGTCCACCGACCCGCGCCGCTCCAGCAGGTAGTACAGCCCCCGCCCGCGGTGCACGTCGTGGTAGGCCAGGTCCAGCTGCGCCACCCGCGGCGAGCTCAGCGGCAGGTCGTACTTCTGCCGGTACCGCTCGATCAGCTGATACTTCGTCACCCAGTCGATCTCGCGCGCCACCAGGTCCAGATCGCCGGTCTCGACCGCGCGTACGGTGCGCTCCCACAGGTCCAGCACCCGCAGCACCACCGGGTCCGCGCCGCGCCGGTCCACGAAGTCGCGCGCCTTGTCCAGGTACTCCGACTGGATCTCCAGCGAACTGGCCTCCCGCCCGTTCGCCAGGCGTACCTTGCGCCGCCCCGTCATGTCGTGGCTGACCTCGCGGATCGCCCGGATGGGGTTCTCCAGCGTCAGGTCGCGCATCACCACACCGGCCTCGACCATGCGCAGCACCAGGTCGGTCGCCCCGACCTTGAGCAGCATCGTCGTCTCGCTCATGTTCGAGTCACCGACGATCACGTGCAGCCGCCGGAACCGCTCCGCGTCCGCGTGCGGCTCGTCCCGCGTGTTGATGATCGGCCGGGACCGCGTCGTCGCCGACGACACACCCTCCCAGATGTGCTCCGCGCGCTGGCTCACGCAGTAGACCGCGCCGCGCGGCGTCTGCAGCACCTTGCCGGCCCCGCAGATGATCTGACGCGTCACCAGGAACGGGATCAGCACGTCGGCCAGCCGGCCGAACTCACCGTGCCGTCCGACCAGGTAGTTCTCATGGCAGCCATAGGAGTTGCCGGCCGAGTCGGTGTTGTTCTTGAACAGATAGATGTCCCCCGCGATCCCCTCCTCGCGCAGCCGCCGCTCGGCGTCCACCAGGAGACCCTCGAGGATCCGCTCACCCGCCTTGTCGTGCACGACGAGCTCATCGACGCTGTCACACTCGGGCGTCGCGTACTCAGGATGACTTCCGACGTCGAGGTACAGCCGTGCCCCGTTGCGCAGGAACACGTTGCTGCTACGGCCCCACGACACCACCCGGCGGAACAGGTAGCGGGCCACCTCATCAGGTGACAACCGCCGCTGCCCGCGGAAGGTGCACGTAACGCCGTACTCGTTCTCCAACCCGAAGATGCGCCTGTCCACACCGCAAGGCTATGTGTCAGAGGACCGCGGTTGGTAGAGATCAAGCCCAGGTGTACCGGTCACGAGAGCGCCACATCCGGTCGCCTGCCGTACGCATGAACCCGCCGTGACCTCGCCCGGCGCCTTTACATTGTAGATCAAAAACACGCGGCACCCGCCGTGACCTGCGACGATCACGACGGGTGCCGCTTCGGTCTTACTCGGAGGCACCATCCTCGGAGGCGCCGTCCTCCGGCGCCGCCCCACCGGCCTGCTCCGCCTCCTCCAGCAGCTGCTTGATCCGCGCCGCCGTCAGCCTGCGGAACAACCGGTGGTCCCGGTTGCGGTCCAGCACCGCCACCTCCAGCTGACCCGCCTCCAGATGGCGGTCCGCGTCCTGCTGCTCCAGCGCGTGCACGGCCACGCCCAGCGCACGCGCGAGCGGCAGGCCCTCCTCGAAGCGGTCCTTCAGCGCCGACGCCACCTGATCGACCTGACCGCCCATCGCGACGTAACCCTGCTCGTCGGCGACCGAACCGTCGAACGTCAGCCGGTAGATCTGGTCCGACGCCACGTCCGCGCCCACCTCGGCGACCACGAGCTCCACCTCGAACGGCTTGTTCGACTCGGTGAACACCGTGCCCAGCGCCGTCGCGTACGCGTTGGCCAGGCCCCGCGCGGTGACGTCGCGACGGTCGTACATGTAGCCGTTCACGTCGGCGTACCGCACGCCCTGCTGCCGGAGATTCTCGAACTCGTTGTACTTGCCGACCGCCGCGAACGCGATCCGGTCGTAGATCTCACTGATCTTGTGCAGGGCCCGCGACGGGTTGTCCGCCACGAACAGGATGCCGTCGGCGTACTGCAGCACGACCACGCTGCGGCCCCGTGAGATGCCCTTGCGGGCGTAGTCGGCCTTGTCCTTCATCGCCTGTTCGGGCGACACGTAGAACGGCATGGACACCGGTGGCGTTCCTCACTACTCGATCGTCATTGGTCGGCTGATCATCGCAACGGCGCCGGCGGGCCGCCCGGGGCACCCATCCGCCCCTGCACGACCGACTCCGCCAGCTCACCCACCCGCTCCGCCGGCAACCGCCGGTAACCGTCGGCCGTCACCACCGCGACCACCGGAAAGATCCGGCGCGTCAGGTCAGGACCACCCGTCGCGGAGTCATCATCGGCCGCGTCGTACAACGCATGGATCGAGGCCAAAACCGCCTCCTCCTCCGACAGATCAGGCCGGAAAAGCTTCTTCAACGCACCACGCGCGAACACCGAACCCGACCCGATGCTGTGGAACTCATGCTCCTCATAACGACCACCGGCCGCGTCATAACTGAAGATCCGGCCACCGTCACGCTCCTCGTCATAACCCGCGAACAGCGGCACCACCACCAGCCCCTGCATCGCCATGCCGAGATTGCCCCGCACCATCGTCGCCAGCCGGTTCGCCTTACCCTCCAGCGAAAGCGTACGGCCCTCCATCTTCTCGTAATGCTCCAGCTCCACCTGGAACAACCGCACGACCTCCAAACCGATACCCGCCGTCCCCGCGATCGCGATCGCGGAGTACTCATCGGCACGGAAGACCTTCTCGATATCACGCTGAGCGATGACATTACCCGCGGTCGCCCGCCGGTCCCCGCCCATCACCACACCACCGGGAAACGTCACCGACACGATCGTCGTACCGTGGGGGAAGTGCTCACCCGCCGACGCCCCCGCCGGCAACTCCCGATTCCCCGGCAACATGTTCGGCGAATGCACCGCCAGGAACTCGGTGAACGACGAGGGGCTCTGGCTCGCGAACGCGCCCGGCAGACGCCCCGGCGCGGAACCTTGCGACGTCACACGACTCCTTCCACTGCAGCGGACGCGATCGCCCCCGCTAACCAGACCCTACTGTCAGGGCACCATCGCGTGCATGCGTCATGATCCCTCCCCCCGTCCGCTCACGGCGAACCCGGCCTAACCCGCCGGATGTGGATCGCATCCCCCACCGTCTCTCGCACGGCGCCCAGGCCGGTCCCCTCTCTTCGTGATCCGCGTCCTGCTCAACCGTGAAGGGGGAGCAGGACGCGGAAGGTCGCGCCCTCGCCCGGGGCCGTGTGGACCTCCACCCGGCCGTGGTGGGCCGCCGTCAGAGAGGCGACGATCGCCAGGCCCAGGCCCGCACCCCCGCCCTCGGCACGGCCCCGGGCGCCGTCCGCGCGGTAGAAGCGATCGAAGACCCGCGCCGCCTGCTCGGGAGACAGCCCCGGACCCTCGTCACGCAGCTCCAGCACCGCCAGGCCGTCCCGGGTGCCGACACCGATCCGGACCGGGGTGCCGGGCGGGGTGTGGGCGACCGCGTTCCCGATGAGGTTCGAGGTCACCTGGCGCAGCCGCGCCTCGTCACCGAGCACGGGCGCGCCACCCGGCGGGCCGCCGCCCGGGCCGGTGAGGGCGACGGGACGCCCGGGATCCAGAGCGCGCAGGTCGTGCAGGGCGTCGGCGGCCAGCGTCCGCAGATCCATGGGGGTGAGACGGAGCGGGAGATCCGCCGCGGCGGCGTGCTCGTCGAGGCGGGCGAGCAGCAACAGGTCCTCGACCAGCCGGACCAGACGTGCCGCCTCCCGCTCGATGCGGTTCATCGCACCGTCGACGTCGGCGCGCTCCGGCATGCCGCCCATCCGGTACAGCTCGGTGAACCCCTTGATGCCGAACAGGGGTGTGCGCAGCTCATGGCTGGCGTCGGAGACGAAGCGGCGCATGCGCTCCGCGGTGGCCGCCCGCGCGGCGTCGCCTCCCTCGATCCGCTCCAGCATGCCGTTGAGCGCCGCGGCCAGGCGGCCCAGCTCGGTACGCGAGGCGGCCAGCTCGGGAACCCGGCTCGAAAGGTCGCCGTCCGCGATGGCCGCCGCGGTCGTCTCGATCCGGCGCAGCGGGCGCAGCCCCGCCCGTACGGCGAACCAGCCGGCCACGCCGAGGAGCCCCAGCACCAAAGAGTCGATCACCAGCACCCGTACGCCGAGCTGTCTGATCGTCGCACCGGCCTGGGAGAGCGAACCGGCGACGACGACGCTGCCGCCGTCGGCGGCCACGGTCTCCGCTCCGCCCGGCTTCCGGCCTGGGCCCGGCATGACGATCACCCGCCAGCCCTCGCCGCCGCCGACGGCGGGGACCTCGAACGGCCGGTGGCGGCGTGCGCCGACCGCCGCGGCGTCGAGCCGGGGCAGCTCGGGGGCATGCCGTGAGACCGGCCGGACGGCCCGCCGCACCCGGCCCTCCGGGTCGAGGTAGGCGACATAGACCTCACCGGACAACTGCTGCTCCACCGTCTCGCGCACCTCCGGAACCTGATCGCCCGCGACGTCCGGCAGGGCCGGAAGGCGCGCGGCGACCGTCGCGGCGGCGCGGAGCCGGTCGTCCAGCTGATGCACCAGGTCGCGCTGGAGCAGTGCGACGACCAGGCCGTCACTGCCGAGCAGGGCGACGACGAGCAGCAGCAGCGCGATCGCCAGCAGCCGGCCGCGCAGCGAGAGGCGACCGCGCAGCCGGCGCGCGGCGCTCGCGCTCACGACCGGGGCCTGCGCAGGACGTAGCCGGTGCCGTGCACCGTATGGATCAGCTTCGGCTCGCCCCGGTCCACCTTGCGCCGCAGATAGCTGATGTAGGAGGCCACGATGCTGTCATCGCCCCCGAAGTCATACCTCCAGACCAGCTCCAGGAGCTGGGACTTCGACAGCACCTGCCCGGCGTTCTCCATCAGCACCCGCAACAGGCTGAACTCGGTCGGGGAAAGCTGCACCGACCGCCCGCCCCGGGTCACCTGGTGGCTGCCGGGATCCAGCTCCAGATCGCCGACGACCAACCGGCCGTCCGGTTGCCGGCCGCTCGTACGGCGCAGAATGGCCCGGATCCGCAGGACCAGCTCCTCCAGGTTGAACGGCTTCGTGACATAGTCGTCACCGCCCGCCGTGAGCCCGCTGATCCGGTCCTCCGGCGCGTCGCGGGCCGTGAGGAACAGCACCGGCGGATGCCCCGCCGCCGGAGACGAAGGCATCCCCCGCAGCCGGCGGACGACCTCGAAGCCGTCGAAGTCGGGCAGCATCACGTCCAGCACGATCAGATCGGGACGCTGCTCCCGCACCGCCGCCAGCGCCTGCGCGCCGGTCGCGACCGGGACCACGGCGAATCCGGCCAGCCGCAGGCTCGCGGACAGCAGCTCGCGCAGCGTCGGCTCGTCCTCCACGACCAGCAGCCGTTCCGATGTCGTCATCCGCCCCATCCCGCCTGATCGTCCGCCCTCGGTCTCCCCGGCCGCACCCGGCCCGCGCCCGGCCCGGCTACGCGTCTCGCCTGCGGAAGACGATGAACGCCACGCCCAGCAGGACCGCGGCACACCCCGCCATGACCGCCAGCCCGGACCAGGGGTCCAGCAACGCCGGATCTCGGTAGCCGGTGATGATCTGGCCGCCCGCGATGGGCGGCCAGTACTTCGCCACCCAGTCGCCGACCGCGCCGGGCAGAGCGGGCGCGAACGCCTGCACGATCAGCATCGCGCCGAACAGGGTAGTCACCGTGGCCGTCGTACTACGGATCACCGTGCCGATCGCCAGCCCGAGCAGACCCGCGAGCGCCAGATAGAGCGCACCGCCCAGAATGCCCCGCAGCGCCAGAGAATCGGACGGCCCGGGGTGCGGGGCGCCCGCACCCGCCAGCGCCGCCTGCCCGACGAGAAAGCCGCTGAAGGACACCAGCAGCCCGACCGGCAGCGCGACCGCGATCAGCACCACCGCCTTGGCGGCCAGCACCCGGGCCCGGTGCGGCACGGCGGTCAGCGTGCCGACGATCGTGCCGGCCCCGTACTCGGCGGTGATCATCAGGCCGCCCAGCAGGCCGAGGGCGATCTGCGCCAGCAGATAGCCGCGCAGGCTGGTGGCCAGCGGATCGAAGGCGGCCCGGTCGGCGGCCGTCATGGTCGCGTACTCGCCCCCGGCCGACGCGCCGTTCAGCGAGGCGAGGCCCACGCAGCACGCCAGGGTGCCGACGACGAGGAAGACGGTCGACCGCATGGTACGGATCTTGATCCACTCGGCGCGCAGGCAGTGCGCGAACGTCGCCCGGCCCGCCGGGCGGAGGGTCATCCGGAACCCCCGCGGACGATCCCGCGCCGGCTCCTTCCGTACCGCCGTCCGGGTTCGCGCGGCGCCCGGGCTCATCGGCTCGTCTCCTTCTCACCGGTCTCCGCCTGATACTCGACGGCGTCGCGGGTCAGGTCCATGAACACCTGCTCCAGCGACGGCTCTCGTGGCGTCAACTCGTGCAGCTCCACTCCGCCGGCCGCGGCCAGCGCCCCGAGCCCGGCCGCGTCCATCCCGGTCACCACCAGGCCGTCCGCGCCGTCCGGGCGCGCCTCCGCCACCGGCGGCAGCATCCGGCGCAGCGATTCCACCTGCGGGCCGCGTACCAGGACCTCGTGGCCGGAGTGCGCGTCGATGAACACCTTCATGGCGGTGTCCGCGATCAGCCGGCCGCGGCCGATGACGATGAGGTGGTCGGCGGTGAGCGCCATCTCGCTCATCAGATGGCTCGACACCAGCACGGCGCGCCCCTCGGCGGCCATCCGCCGCATCAGCCCGCGGATCCAGACGATCCCCTCCGGGTCGAGCCCGTTGAGCGGCTCGTCGAACACGAGTGCCGGAGGATCGCCCAGCAGCGCCGCGGCGATGCCGAGCCGCTGCCGCATACCGAGCGAGAACGTCCCGGTCCTGCGGCGGGCGACGCCGTCCAGCCCCACCTCCGCCAGCACCGCCGCCACCCGGCCGCGCGAGATCCCGTTGCCGGCCGCGAGGGCCAGCAGATGGTGGTACGCCGTACGGTTGGGCAGCACCGCACCCGCGTCCAGCAGCGCGCCGACGGCCTTCAGCGGCGCCGGCTGCGCGGCGTACGGGCGCCCGCCGACGGTGGCCGTCCCGGAACTGGCGGCGTCCAGGCCCAGGATCATCCGCAGCGTGGTCGACTTCCCGGCTCCGTTCGGGCCGAGGAACCCGGTCACCTCCCCCGGACGGACGGCGAACGTCAGGTCGTCGACGGCCAGAACATCGCCGTAACGCTTGGTGAGTCCACAGACTTCGATCACGATCTCTCCAGAGCCGATCGGGTACGGACCGCGCGCCGTCGGCGCGCGCACCACCTCACGGTGATCCGCTCTTCTGGGAGAGATCTGCACGAGTGCGAGTGCGCCCTGTGAACCGAGGGCCCCGTCCGCCCGGAACGGCGACCATGGCGAACCGATGCCGCCCGAAGTCAACGCCATGGTCCTGCTGCCGGCGGATTCACCTGCATTCCTTGCCGGAATCACGCCCGGCCGAAACTCTCAGAAACTCACAGACGGCGGGCCACCGGCGCCACTCGGCGGGGGCACATGATCGGGACGAGCCGACCGCCACTCTGCCGGTCCGCGATCAGCGGCGTCGGCGACCACCGCCGCGCCACTGATCAGAGGAGGGCGTACTCCGCGGGATGCGGCGGCCCGGTGGGCCTGGGGGCGTCGTCTCGGAGATCGGAGAGGTCGAGAACGGGAAAGCGCGGCTCGACCGGCCCTGGATCGGCCACGTCGACGTCGAACTCCCACGGGTCCCCGGAGTCGTCGCGCGCGAACGCAAGAGGGACGGCGAGGTCATGCCCGCCGATCTGCCCGATCTCCCATGAGCGCACGCTGCCGTGGTTCTTCGCCTTGATCTCAGCCATCACCCTGTTGTGACAGGGTTTGCAGTAAGTCGCCAGGCCCCTGGGATCCGCCCGGTTGCGACCAAGGTCGGCGAGCGGCTTCGTCTCCGCGCAACGGGCGCAGTATTTCAGTCCATCCGGTACAGCCGAGTGGCGGCGATAGGCGCGCGGCGTCTTACCTATCGCCGCCTGACGCTTTCGGTAACCGGCGGCATTGCGCAAGCCGAAACACGCTCTGCAGTAGAGCGACAGTCCATCCGGAGACTGCTTACGACGCCAGAACTCCGACGCGGACTTGACCTCGCCGCAGTCCCTGCAGCGATCTTTGCCCGAGTTTAAATCGGACATATGCCTCACTGGCCGCCTTTTTGCACGTATGACCTGACAAATTCCTCTGCGTTCTCTTCGAGAACTTCGTCTATTTCGTCCAGAATGGCGTCGACATCGTCGGTGAGCTTCTCGTTCCGCTCCTGGACGTCTTCGCTGGGGGCGGTCTGGGTCTCGTCGACCTCTTCCTCACGCCGGGTCGTCTGCCGCTGCCCGCCGGTGTCCCTCGTCGCCATGCTGAGCCTCCACTCCTGCCGAGAGACCTCGACTCTATCGTCGCCCGCCGACAACCAGTGGATCACTCACCGTGTTCCACCGTGATCGGCGATCGGCCTCATGACGGCGTTATCACCACCGGCGATCCCCGCGAAACGGTCATACCGGTCACGACTGTGCATTGATCGTGAACGGACGGCCGTACCGGGATGTTCCGCCGGCCGCCTTCCACCGTCGATGGCACGCCGGCCCCGGGGCCGCTCCCCGTACGGACCGGCGCGTTCTGGGCCCCTCTGGGCGCTACTCCCCCGTCAGGGCGGTCACCAGGTCCGCGGCCGTACGGCAGCGGTCCAGGAGGGCGCCCACGTGCGTCTTGGTGCCCCTCAGCGGCTCCAGGGTCGGCACCCGCTGGAGCGACTCCCGGCCCGGGACGTCGAAGATGACCGAGTCCCACGACGCCGCGGCCACCGAGTCGGCGTACTGCCGCAGGCACCGGCCGCGGAAGTAGGCCCGCGTGTCCTCCGGCGGGTCCTCGATGGCGGCGTCGACCTCCGCGTCGGTGGCGATGCGCTTCATGCGCCCGCGCGCCACGAGACGGTTGTACAGGCCGCGCTCCGGGCGAACGTCGGAGTACTGCAGGTCGACCAGCTGGAGCCGCGGGTGGGACCAGTCGAGGCCGTCGCGGCTGCGGTAGCCCTCCAGCAGTTCGAGCTTGGCGACCCAGTCGAGCTCGCCCGACAGCTGCATGGGGTCCTCGCCGAGGCGGTGCAGGACCGACTCCCAGCGGTCCAGGACCTCGGTGGTCATCTCGTCGACGTCGGCGCCGAAGCGGTCCTCGACGTACTTGCGGGACTGCTCGAGGTACTCCATCTGCAGCTGCACGGCGGTCATCTTGCGCCCGTCGCGCAGGGTGAGCAGGTGCTTGCAGGACGGGTCGTGGGAGACGGCGCGCAGCGTCGCCACCGGCATGTCGACGGACAGGTCGACGGTGAGGAAGCCGTCCTCGATCATGGCGAGCACCAGGCCGGTGGTGCCGAGCTTGAGGAAGGTGGAGACCTCGCTCATGTTGGCGTCGCCGATGATCACGTGGAGCCTGCGGTACTTCTCCGGGTCGGCGTGAGGTTCGTCACGCGTGTTGATGATCGGGCGCTTGAGGGTCGTCTCGAGGCCCACCTCGACCTCGAAGAAGTCGGCGCGCTGGCTGATCTGGAAGCCGTCGGTGCGGCCGTCGACGCCGATGCCGACGCGGCCGGCGCCGCAGACGACCTGGCGGGTCACGAAGAACGGGGTGAGGTGGCGGACGATCTCCGAGAAGGCGGTCTCCCGCTTCATCAGGTAGTTCTCGTGGCAGCCGTACGAGGCGCCCTTGTTGTCGGTGTTGTTCTTGTACAGCTGGATGGGCTGGGTGCCGGGGACCTGGGCGGCCCGGCGGGCGGCGTCGGCCATGACGCGCTCTCCGGCCTTGTCCCAGATCACGGCGTCGCGCGGGTTGGTGCACTCGGGTGTGGAGTACTCCGGATGCGCGTGGTCGACGTAGAGGCGCGCTCCGTTGGTGAGGATGACGTTGGCCAGCCCGAGGTCCTCGTCGGTGAGCTGGGTGGGGTCGGCGACCTCGCGCGCGAGGTCGAACCCGCGGGCGTCCCGCAGGGGGTTCTCCTCCTCGAAGTCCCACCGTGCCCGCCTGGCCTTGGCCGCTGATGCCGCGAGGTAGGCGTTGACGACCTGCGAGGAGGTCACCATCGCGTTGGCCCCCGGCTGACCGGGCACGGAAATGCCGTATTCGGTCTCGATTCCCATTACCCGCCGCACGCTCATAGACCCGAGCCTAATGCGCGATCGCCGTGGTCTTGCGAGGCGCGGCGGGATCGTGACCCGATTCCCCTTGTGGGGACGGGCTCAGGAGGAGTCCGAACCAGATGCCGGGGAGAGCCCCGGGACGGGCGGTGTCGCCATGGCCGTTCCAGGTCAGGGTAAAGACCCGGCAATCGGCGCGGGGAGCGCCGGCGGTGCTCGGGTATGGGTCCCGTGGGCGTACCGGTCCGCCGGGAACCGGTGGTCGCGATCGCGACCGCCGGCGATGTCATGCCCCGGTGTGGCGGAAATCTCGATCTCGGGCGCGGCACCGCGGAGGGCGTCCGCCGACGAGCGGGCCTGACGGCCGGGTACGGGTGCACGCCCGCGCGCGCCTCGCCGGGGACCGGTACGGCCGCGGAGACGAGTCGTCGCGGGCGGCCGGCGTGGTGCCGGCCGCCCGCGACGTGCGGGTCAGAGGTATTGGCCGGTGTTGGCGACCGTGTCGATGGAACGGCCGGCCTCGGTGCCCTGCTTTCCGGAGACGAGCGTGCGGATGTAGACGATCCGTTCGCCCTTCTTGCCGGAGATGCGGGCCCAGTCGTCGGGGTTGGTGGTGTTGGGCAGGTCCTCGTTCTCGCTGAACTCGTCGACGCAGGCGGCGAGCAGGTGGTTGACCCGCAGGCCCTTCTGCCCGCTGTCGAGGAAGTCCTTGATGGCCATCTTCTTGGCCCGGTCGACGATGTTCTGGATCATCGCGCCGGAGTTGAAGTCCTTGAAGTAGAGGACTTCCTTGTCTCCGTTGGCGTAGGTCACCTCGAGGAAGCGGTTCTCCTCGCTCTCGGTGTACATCCGCTCGACGACTCGCTGGATCATGCCCTCGACCGTGGCATCGGCCGAGCCGTCGTGTTCCTTGACGTCGTCGGGGTGGAGGGGAAGTCCGGGGAGAATGTACTTGGAGAAGATGTCCTTGGCCGCCTCGGCGTCGGGACGCTCGATCTTTATCTTCACGTCGAGGCGCCCGGGCCGGAGGATCGCCGGGTCGATCATGTCCTCCCGGTTGGAGGCGCCGATGACGATGACGTTCTCCAGGCCTTCGACGCCGTCGATCTCCGAGAGCAGCTGCGGCACGATCGTGTTCTCGACGTCGGAGGAGACTCCGGATCCGCGGGTGCGGAAGATGGAGTCCATCTCGTCGAAGAAGACGATGACCGGTGTGCCCGCGGAGGCCTTCTCGCGTGCGCGCTGGAAGACCAGGCGGATGTGCCGCTCGGTCTCGCCGACGTACTTGTTGAGGAGCTCGGGTCCCTTGATGTTGAGGAAGAAGCTCTTGCCCTCGGCGCCGGTCTTCTCCGCGACCTGTTTGGCCAGGGAGTTGGCGACGGCCTTGGCGATGAGGGTCTTGCCGCAGCCGGGCGGGCCGTAGAGCAGCACGCCCTTGGGCGGGCGGAGCTGGTGTTCGCGGAAGAGGTCGGCGTGGAGGTAGGGCAGCTCGACGGCGTCGCGGATCTGCTCGATCTGCGGGCCCAGGCCGCCGATCTCCTGGTAGGAGATGTCGGGGACTTCCTCAAGGACGAGTTCTTCGACCTCGGCCTTGTGGATCTTTTCGTAGGCGTATCCGGAGCGCGTGTCGAGCATGAGCGAGTCGCCGGCGCGCAGGGAGACTCCGCGCAGGGGCTCGGCGAGCTTGACGACGCGTTCTTCGTCGGCGTGCGCGATGACGAGGGCGCGTTCGCCGTCGGCGAAAACCTCCTTCAGCATCACGACTTCGCCCTGGGTCTCGAACTCGAGTGCGGCGACGACGTTGAGCGCCTCGTTGAGCATGACCTCCTGGCCGCGCTTCAACTCCTCGATCTCGATACCCGGGCTGACGTTCACCCGTAGTTTGCGTCCGCCGGTGAAGATGTCCACCGTGCCGTCCTCGCGCGCGGCGAGGAACGTTCCGAAGGCGGATGGCGGCTGCGCGAGGCGGTCGACCTCCTCCTTCAGCGCGATGATCTGCTCTCGGGCTTCCTTGAGAGTCGCCACGAGGCGTTCGTTCTGGCCCGTAACCGCGGCCAGGCTTGCCTGCGCCTCATGTAGGCGTTCTTCGAGTACACGTACTTGTCGGGGGGATTCCGCGAGCTTTCGGCGCAGCACGGAGATCTCCTCCTCGAGGAAGGAGATCTGCGTCTGGAGGTCGCGGACCTCCTTTTCGTGCTGCGCCTTCCGCGCCCCGGCATCGTCACGAGCGGCCACGCTCGTCACCTCCTCAGGCAGAGACGACGACCTAACTGAAACCCTACCTATCCGGAGCGCCTCCGTAACATGGCCAACGGGTACTCGTGTCGTGGCGGGGCGGCGACGAGGTGCGGAAATCGGATGCCTTCGCAGGTCGGAGGCCATATGGCGGGGTGGCGGCCGCACGTGTGAAAAACCACAGTGGGCCGCTTCCGGAGGCCGGACCGGGTCCGTGGCCGCCGTGAGGCGGGTACGCGCCGCGCGGGGCGGGGCACGCCGGAGCGGCACGGACGGGAACGGCGCGGTCACGGCGGGCACGCGCCGGGGGCGCGGTCAGTCGAGCGGTGCGGGCGGCTCGGGGGCCTCGGCGGTCTGGGCGCCCTTGGCGGGCCGGCGACGGCGCACCGGGGGGCGCACGCCGTCGGCGAGGCGGCGCGCGGTGGCGAGGAAGCCGGTGTGACCCACCATGCGGTGGTCGGGGCGTACGGCGAGGCCTTCGACGTGCCAGGAGCGCAGGAGGGTCTCGAAGGCGTACGGCTCGGCGAAGGCTCCGTGCTCGCGCAGGCTCTCCACGACGCGGGACAGCTGGGTGGTGGTGGCGACGTAGGCGCAGACGAGGCCGCCGGGGACGAGGGCCTTGGCGACGGCGTCGACGCATTCCCAGGGGGCGAGCATGTCGAGGACGACACGGTCGACGTCGGTGTCGGAGAGGGCGTCTTCGAGGGAGCCGAGGGTGAGGCGCCAGGCGGGGTGCGGGCCGCCGAAGTAGGTCTCGACGTTGGTGCGGGCGATCTCGGCGAAGTCCTCGCGGCGTTCGTAGGAGGAGACCAGGCCGTGTTCGCCGACGGCGCGCAGGAGCCAGCAGGTCAGCGCGCCGGAGCCGGCGCCGGCCTCGACGACGCGGGCGCCGGGGAAGATGTCGGCCATGGTGACGATCTGGGCGGCGTCCTTGGGGTAGACGACGGCGGCGCCGCGGGGCATGCGGAGCGCGTAGTCGGCGAGGAGCGGCCGGAAGGCGAGGTATTCGGTGCCGCCGGTGGAGCGGAAGACGCTGCCCTCGGGGCTGCCGATGATGTCGTCGTGCGGGATGGCGCCCTTGTGGCTGTGGTAGAGCTTGCCGGGCTGGAGGGTGACGGTGTTGACCCGTCCCTTGGGGTCGGTGAGCTGAACCCTGTCGCCGGGGCGGAACGGCCCGTGCGGGGCTGCGGGCATGGCGGAGCCGGCGATCGGTTCGGTCATGGGTCAAGGCTATCGAGGTCCGGGAGGCGCCCGGACCCCGGCACGGGGCCTGGGCGCCCCGGCCCGTGGTGCGGCCTCCGTCAGGCTCGGGTGAAGGTCTTGGCGAGGTCCTGGGCGACGAGCACGCCGTACATCTCGCCGGTCGGCTCGACCAGGAGGTACTCGGAGGCGGGCGCGCGGTTGACGGCGGCGACGAGGTCCTCGCCGGCGATGTCGGCGGGCAGGACCATCCCGGGGTCGAGCGTGCGGGTGAGGGCGGCGGTGTCGACCCAGGGCCGCCGCTGCTCGGGCGTGGCGGCGACGGCGGTCTCGCTGACGATGCCGATGGGGTCGTCGTCGTGGTCGACGACGACGATGGCGCCGGCGCCGGCCTCCTGGGCGCGGCGTACGGCCTCGGCGAGGGGGGTGTTCTGGGGTACGCGGACGGCGCGGCGGGCGAGGGCGCGGGCGTTGAGGAGGGGGATGCGGTCGCGGATGCGGGCGACGCGGATGGCCTCGCCGGCGCCGACCCAGATGAAGGAGGCGACGAGCGCGGCCCAGATGACGGTGAGCCAGCGGTCGCCGCCGCCGGTGGCCGAGAGCGCGGCGCCGAGGATGAGCACGGCGACGGCGACGGCGCGACCGGCCCAGCCGGCCGCGACGGTGGCGGTGCGCCGGCGTCCGGTGATCTTCCAGACGGCGGCGCGGACGAGCCGGCCGCCGTCGAGGGGCAGGCCGGGCAGGAGGTTGAACACGCCGACGAGGAGGTTGGCGAGGGTGAGGGCCTCGATGAGCAGGACGGTGACGTCGGGCATGGGCACGAGGAGGAGCACGGCGTAGCCGCCGACGGCGAGGCCGAGGGACAGGAGGGGGCCGGCGGCGGCGACGAGGAACTCGCGGCCGGGGGTGCGGGGCTCCTCCTCGATCTCGGAGACGCCGCCGAGGATGTGGAGGGTGATGGCGCGGACGGGCAGGCCGAAGCAGCGGGCGACGACGGAGTGGCCGATCTCGTGGACGAGGACCGAGGCGTACAGCAGCACGGCGTAGGCGAGGGCCACGAGGTAGCTCACGGGCCGGTGGACGTGCTGGGCGACCTGGGGTTCGAACATGACGGTGATGACGATCGCCACGATGAACCAGGTCGGTGAGACGTAGATGGGGATGCCGAACGGGCGTCCCATGAGGATCCCCGGCTGAGCCGGGCCGGACCGATCGCCCTGGGGCGCGCTGTCTGCCACGCCCCCGATGCTACGTGGACCGCCCGCGGGTGCGGCACGCGACGCGATGGTGCCGCGGCGCCCGGCGCGGTCGTGCCGCGGTGGTGGTTCGCCGGTGTTCTGTCGTCGGCCTGCCCTAGGGTTACGCGCATGACGGCCACCGAGATCAACACCGAGACCGACGGCGGATCGGGCGAGGAGGAGGGGTCGGCCGGCGGAGTGACGGTGGTCGGGTCGCTGTCGCCGTCGCGGGCGGGCGACTTCATGACGTGCCCGTTGCTGTACCGCTTCCGGGTGATCGACCGTATCCCGGAGCGGCCGAGCGCGGCGCAGGTGCGGGGCACGCTCGTGCACGCGGTGCTGGAGCGGCTGTTCGACATGCCGGCGGCGGCGCGGACGCCGGCGGCGGCGCTGGAGTTGCTGGGGCCGGAGTGGGAGCGGCTGCTGGCCGAGGAGCCGGAGCTGGCGACGCTGTTCGACGACGAGGAGGCCGGGGACGGCGCCGGTGTCGAGGGCGCGCGGGAGGAGTGGCTGGCCGAGGCGCGCGCGATGGTGGAGCGTTACTTCGCGCTGGAGGATCCGCGGCGGCTGGAGCCGGCGAGCCGCGAGCTGTACGTCGAGACGGTCCTGGAGTCGGGGTTGCAGCTGCGGGGCTACATCGACCGGCTCGACGTGGCGCCGACCGGTGAGGTGCGGGTGGTCGACTACAAGACCGGGCGGGCGCCGCGGGCCGACTTCGAGGCGCGTGCGCTGTTCCAGATGAAGTTCTACGCGCTGGTGCTGTGGCGGTTGCGCGGCACGGTGCCGCGGCTGCTGCAGCTGATGTATCTCGGCAACGGTGAGATCCTGCGGTACGCGCCGGACGAGGCCGACCTGCGGGCGACGGAGCGCAAGGTCGAGGCGCTGTGGAAGGCGATCCGGCGGGCGATGGACTCCGGTGAGTGGCGGGAGCGCACGAGCCGGCTGTGCGACTGGTGCGACCACAAGCAGCGCTGCCCGTCGTTCGGGGGCGTGCTGCCGCCGCTGCCGAGCGCGGGTGCGGGGAGCGCGGCGGAGGGTGAGCCGCTGGGGCCGGAGCGCGACGACCTGTGAGCGCCCGGCCGTGGCGAGCGCGCGGGGCCGGGTGTCCCGGTGGTCGCTCCGCGCTTCCTTCCCACGGTGGCGTGGTCTCCTCCCTGCGGAGGAGGGCGGATCCGCGTGCAGGAGGGGATCGTGGCGGGCCGGAGCCCCTAACGTTGAGGCGTGTCCGAGCTGATTCGCGGCCGTCGTGCGTGGCTTGGTGCGCGTCCAGTCGTCGCGGATGCGCTCGTTTCGGCGTTCCTGACGGTCTCCTGCCTGGTCGAGGCGGCGTTCCAGAACTCCTACGGCGACCTTCCCGGCAAGCACCCCGACATGCTGTGCGCGGTGCTGATGTCGGTCGTGGTGATGTCGCTGACGCTGCGCCGGCGCATGCCGGTGCCGGTGATGGCGTTCACGCTGGCCGGGAACGTCCTGCTGACGGTGCTGGGCTACGTGCCGACGCTGGGCGCCGGCCTGGCGTGCCTGGTGGCGCTGTACTCCGTGGCCTCGCACCGCGGGCTGGGCACGAGCCTGCCGGTCGGCGTGCTGGCGCTGGTGACGTACCTCATCACGATGGCCGCGCAGGGGCACACGTTCTGGCAGGCGGTGAGCAACGCGGTGCTGTTCACCGGGGGGTGGTGGATCGGGCGGAGCCTGCGGCTGCGCCGGGCGTACCTGGATGAGCTGGAGGCGCGGGCGCGGCGGCTGGAGCGGGCGCGCGAGGCCGACTCGCGGGCGGCGCGGGCGGAGGAGCGTTCGCGGATCGCCCGTGAGCTGCATGACGTGGTGGCCCATCATGTGAGTGTGATGACGGTTCAGGCGGGTGCGGCGCGGCGGATCCTGCACCGCGACCCGGAGGCGGTGCAGGACGCGCTGTCCACGATCGAGCAGATGGGCCGTACGGCGCTCGGGGAGATGCGGCGGCTGGTGGGGGTGCTGCGCACCGAGGCGGAGCCGGCGCGCAGCGAGCTGTCGCCGCAGCCGGGCGTGAACGACGTGAGCGGCCTGGTGGAGCAGCTGCGCGAGACCGGCCTGCAGGTCCAGCTGTGGATCGAGGGTGAGAGCCGGTCGCTGTCGCCGGGCGTGGATCTGGCGGCGTTCCGGCTGGTGCAGGAGGCGCTGACGAACACCCTGAAGCACGCCGGGCCGCAGGCGCGGGCGTGGGTGCGCATCCAGTACGCCGACCGTCAGCTGGAGATCGAGGTGGAGGATGACGGCCGGGGGCTGGTGGCGGGCCTGGGCCGGCCGGGCGGGGGCGGCAACGGGCATGGGCTGATGGGCATGCGTGAGCGGGTCGCCCTCTATGGTGGCGATCTGCGGATCGGACCGCGTTCGGGCGGTGGGTTCGAGGTCCGCGCCCGATTCCCGTTGGAGGTTCCGTGACGATCAGGGTGCTGCTGGTCGATGACCAGCCGCTGCTGCGCACCGGGTTCCGTCTCATCCTGGAGGGTGAGGCGGACATCGCCGTCGTCGGCGAGGCAGGCGACGGCGCGCAGGCGGTGGAGCTGACCCGCACGCTGCTGCCGGAGGTGGTCCTGATGGACATCCGGATGCCGGGTGTGGACGGCATCGAGGCGACGCGGCGGATCGTCCGCGAGGAGGCGGCCAAGCACGATCCACGGGTGCTGATCCTGACCACGTTCGACCTCGATGAGTACGTCGTGGAGGCGGTACGGGCCGGGGCGAGCGGGTTCCTGCTCAAGGACGCGCCGCCGGAGGACCTGGTCACGGCGATCCGCATCGTGGCGGGCGGGGACGCGATCGTGGCGCCGAGCGTGACGCGGCGGCTGCTGGACCGGTTCGCGACGCGGCTGCCGTCGGTACGGGAGGAGGCGCCGCCGCGGGGCCTGGCGATGCTGACCGAGCGGGAGCTGGAGGTGCTGCGGCATGTGGCGCGGGGGTTGTCCAACGCCGAGATCGCCGCGCAGCTCGTGGTGAGCGAGACGACGATCAAGACGCATGTGGGGAACCTGCTGGCCAAGCTGGGACTGCGCGACCGCGTCCAGGCCGTGGTGTTCGCCTACGAGACGGGCCTGATCCAGCCCGGCCAGGCGTAGCGCCCCCGGCCCGGACGCCCGCCGCGAGGCCCGTGCGGCCCGGTCCGGCGCCGCGGGTTCCCCGGTCCGCGGCGAGGCCGGTGTTCTCGTCCTCGGGGCGGAGGACCCGCCTGTGGTGGCTCCGCCGCGGGCCCCGCGGGTCAGCGGCCGAGGGCGGCCAGGTCGTACATGCCGTAGGCGGGGTGGACGTAGACGTTCCGCAGCGAGCCGGGGCGGTAGGTGACGGTCCGCTCGTCGAGGAGCGGCACCAGTGCGGCGTCCGCCATCAGCTGCCGGTCCGCCTCCGCCCAGGCGCTCGCGCGGCGGGCCGGGTCGGTGGTCTTCAGGCCGTCGGTGAGGATCCGTTTCAGCCGCGGGTCGCGCAGCTCCATGATGTCGCGGTTGGCGGTCCTGGTGACCGCGCCGGTGATCGGTGCCAGGAAGCCGTACCCGGTCGGGTACGTCGCGGCCTGCGCGTCCAGGACGATGCCCAGCTGGTGGGCGTGCACGTACGCGGGTGAGCCGGCCGTGCTCCCCCACTGGAACGGCGACAGCCTGGTGACCTGGACGGTGATGCCGACCGCGTCCAGCGCGCGGCTCAGCGCTCCGGCGGCGGCGACGTCCCCGGCCCGGTCGCTGCGTACCGCCAGGCCGGTGTGGAAGCCGTCCGGCCGGCCGCAGGCCCGCAGCTCCTGCCGCGCGCGGGCGAGGTCGTGCGGGTAGGGGTTCGCGGCGCGGTACCCGATGACGGTGGGGGGCAGCGCGGTCGTGGCGACATCGCCGGCGGCGGGGCCGCCGTACGCGGCCCGTACCGCGGCGCGGTCGACGGCGTACTGCACGGCACGGCGGCAGTGCACGTCGTCCAGGGGCCGTACGCCCCGGGGCAGCATGGCGTACCGCACGAGGCCGGTCAGCGGGTCGTCGGCACGCGCGTGTTCGGCGGGAGAGGCCAGGATGCTCGCGCGGGTCCGGGGCAGCACGCCCGCGCCGGTCGGGTCGGCGTCCGCGCCGCCGCCCAGCAGGCGGGCGTCGACGTCGGCGGCGGCGACCTTCTCGGTGACCTCGATCCGGTCGGGCAGCGCCGGGCGGGCGGGGCCGTTCTTCCACTCGGGGTTGCGGACGAGGGTGAAGCCCTCGCCGATGTCATTGCGGGAGAAGCGGTACGGCCCGGTGGACAGGGGGTGCTTCTCATACTTTCGTCTCGCGTCGGCGTCGCGCGGCACGGGCGCGGTCTGCGGGCTCGCCACCAGGTGGTCGAAGTCGGCGAACGGGTGCCCGAGGTGGAAGACGACCGTGCGGTCGTCGGGCGTCGTGACGCCGGTGAAGTGGTCGAGGTCCGCGTCGAGGTACGGGCCCCAGTAGGTTCCGGACAGGACGTCGCGCAGGTCGTGCGGGCCGTCGTTCAGCTCGGCGGTGTAGTTGCTGCGCGCGACCGCGTACTTGACGTCCTGCGCGCGTACGGCGCGGCCGTTCTCGTAGGTCAGGCCGGGGCGGAGCCGGTAGGTCCAGGTGCGGCCCCCGTCACTGGGCATGCCGAGCCCTTCGGCCAGGTCGGGCACGAGCCGCAGGCCGGCGGCGCCGGGGGCCGGGGCGTAGGTGACGAGCGAGCGCGCGTAGAGGCGTGCCAGGTCCGCACCGTAGGCGAACCCGAGGTCGCCGGGGTCGAGTGAGACCGGCGCGTCGGTCATGAGGAGCCGTAGCGTGCCGCCGCGGCTCGACGAGGGGTGCACGGTTCGCGTCGACGCCTGATCGAACGTGGTGTCCGCCCGGACCCCGCCACCCTGCCCGCCGCCGCACCCGGCCAGGCCGAGCACGAGCACCGCCACGCATGCCGCGAATCTGCCTGTCACCCGTAAATCATTGCAACCAGTGCATCATTGCACCAAGCGCACGAAGTGAGACGTTCACCACGCACGGCATGCGGGCGGTGACCCGTCAGGCGATACCGGCGGCCTTGGCGACGCGGCTCTCGGCGTCCGCCGGGGCGTTCTCCGGGAAGTGGCAGGCGACCTGGTGACCCGGCCGGAGTTCCACCATCGGCGGCTCCACCTGGCCGCACACCTCCTGGGCCTTCCAGCAGCGGGTGTGGAACCGGCAGGCCGGCGGCGGGTTCAGCGGGCTGGGCACGTCGCCCTGCAGCCGGATCCGCTCGCGTCCGCCGCGGACGCTCGGGTCCGGCACCGGGACCGCCGACAGCAGCGCCACCGTGTACGGGTGCATGGGTCCGCCGTACAGGCTCTCGTTGTCGCCCAGCTCCACCATCTTGCCCAGGTACATGACTCCGACCTGGTCGGAGATGTGCCGGACCACCGACAGGTCGTGGGCGATCACCACGTACGTCAGGTCGAACTCGTCCTGCAGGTCCTCCAGCAGGTTGACGACCTGCGCCTGGATCGAGACGTCCAGGGCCGACACCGGCTCGTCCGCCACGATGAGCTTCGGCCGCAGCGCGAGCGTGCGGGCGATGCCGATGCGCTGCCGCTGCCCGCCGGAGAACTCGTGCGGATACCGGTTGTAGTGCTCGGGGTTGAGGCCCACCACGTCGAGCAGGTCCTGCACCGCCTTCTTCACGCCCGCCTCGGTCGCCACCTTCTGCAGGTGGAACGGCGCGCCGACGATCGAGCCGACCGTCTTGCGCGGGTTCAGCGACGAGTACGGATCCTGGAAGATCATCTGGATGTCGCGGCGCAGCGGGCGCATCGCGCCCTGCGACACGTGGGTGATGTCGCGGCCCTGGAAGACGATACGGCCGTCCGTGGGCTCCAGCAGGCGGGTGATCATGCGGCCGGTGGTCGTCTTGCCGCAGCCGGACTCCCCCACCAGGCCCAGGGTCTGGCCCGTACGGACGGTGAAGTCGACGCCGTCGACGGCCTTGACGGCGCCCACCTGACGTTTGACGACCGCGCCGCGCGTCACCGGGAAGTGCTTGCGCAGCCCGCTGACCTCCAGCAGGGCGTCACCCTCCGGGCCCGACGGCCGCGGCTCCTCCACCACCGTCGTGTCAGGTGTCGTCACCATGTCTCCCGCGGTCTCCTCGTTCAAAGCTTCGGCCGTACCTCTTCGTCCCAGAGACGCCGCCGGTCCTGCCGGTCCAGGTGGCAGGCGACCCGGTGCCCGGGCGAGACCTCGCGCAGCTCCGGGCGCTCGGTCTCGCTGCGCCCCTGGTTCAGCTCCGCGTACGCGCAGCGGGGGCTGAACGCGCAGCCCTGCGGCACGTTGATCAGGCTGGGCGGGCTGCCCTTGATCGGCAGGAGCCGCTCGGAGCGGTCCCGGTCCAGGCGGGGCATCGAGCCGAGCAGGCCCCAGGTGTAGGGGTGCTCCGGCGCGTGGAAGATCTCCTCCACGTCGCCGTGCTCCACGCATCGGCCGCCGTACATCACCAGGATGTCGTCGGACAGCTCGGCGACCACGCCGAGGTCGTGCGTGATGATGATGACCGCGGAGTTGAACTCCTGCTGCAGGTCGCGGATCAGGTCGAGGATCTGCGCCTGCACGGTCACGTCGAGGGCCGTCGTGGGCTCGTCGGCGATGAGCAGCTCCGGGTCGCACGACAGCGCCATCGCGATCATCGCGCGCTGGCGCATGCCGCCGGAGAACTGGTGCGGGTAGTCGTCGACCCGCTTGTCCGGCTGCGGGATGCCGACGCGGTGGAGCATGTCGATGGCGTGCTTGCGGGCGACCTGCTTGGAGACGTCGTTGTGCAGCCGGTACGCCTCGATGATCTGCGCGCCGATGGTGTAGAAGGGATGCATCGACGACAACGGGTCCTGGAAGATCATCGCCATCTTCCGGCCGCGCATGCGCCGCACCTGGTCGGCCGACGAGCCGACGATCTCCTGCCCGTCCAGCCAGATCTCACCGGAGACCCGGGCGTTCTTGCGGTTGTGCAGGCCCAGCAGGCCGAGGCTGGTCACGCTCTTGCCCGAGCCCGACTCCCCCACGATGCCGAGCGTACGGCCGCGCTCCAGGGAGAAGGACAGCCCGTCGACCGACCGGACCAGCCCGTCGTCGGTCGGGAAGTGAATGCGCAGGTCCCGGACCTCCAGGAACGCCCGCGGCGCCTCCACCGTCGCCTCCGGTTCCGTCATGAGAGCCTCACCCTCGGGTCGATCACCGCGTACAGGATGTCCACGACGAGGTTGGCGATCACGATGAAGAACGCTCCGATCATCACGACGCCGAGGACCCGCGGCAGGTCGTTGTTGTTGATCGAGTCGATCGCGAACTTGCCGAGCCCCGGCAGGGAGAAGGTGCCCTCGGTCAGCACCGCGCCGCCGAGCAGCGTGCCCAGGTCGATGCCGAAGATGGTCAGTACCGGCGTCAGGGTGGCCCGCAGTGCGTGTCTTGTGATCACGACGCGTTCGGGCAGGCCCTTGGCGCGTGCCGTGCGGATGTAGTCCTCCCCCATCGTCTCCAGCATTCCGGCGCGGGTCAGCCGCGCGTACAACGCGCCCTGCAGGAACGCCAGCGTGACCCAGGGCAGCACGAGGTTGGCGGCCCAGGTCGCCGGATTCTGGGTGAGCCCGACATAGGTGCCGGCGCCGGGGAACCATTGCAGGTGGTCCCGGAAGATCGCCAGTGACAGCAGCCCGGTGAAGAAGATCGGCAGCGACACCCCGGCGAGGGCGACGCCCATCGACACCCGGTCGACCGCGCTGCCCCGCTTGAGCGCGGAGATCACGCCGGTGGTCACGCCGAACAGCAGCCAGATCACCGCCGCGCCGCCCGCCAGGGACAGCGTCACCGGCAGCCGGTCGAGCAGGTCCGGCCAGACCGGCGTCTGGTTGATGAAGGAGTAGCCGAAGCACGGCGGCGCGCAGTACACCTTCGAGGGGCCGAAGTCGTAGTGCGCCCCGACGACGATGCCCTTCACGAAGTCCCAGTACTGGACCACCACCGGCCGGTTCAGGCCGAGCCGGATCTCCACTTCGTGGACCGCCTGGGGGCCCGCGCTCTTACCCACGTAACGCGAGGCCAGGTCCGCGCTGCTCGCACCGGTCAGCCTCGGGACGAGGAAGAAGATGGCGAAGGTCACCATGCTCACGATGATGAGCAGGGCGATGGCGGCGAGCAGTCGCCGGATGAGGAAGTTGACCACAGTCCCTGGCTGCGGTGGACGGCGGGCCGGTTAGCTCCCGCCGTCCACCGATGCCTTCACCTGCCTTCTATGGACGGTTCTGCCCGACGGCTACTTCACGCCCAGCTGGGCGTAGTCGTAGAAGCCGTTGAGGCCCTGGTTGACGTACGCGTTCTTCACCGTGGCCGGCCGGTAGAGCAGGTGCTTCTCATCCAGGAACGGCACGATGTAGGCGTCGTCCATGACCTTCGCGTCGATCTGGGCCCACAGCGCACCGCGGGCGGTGATGTCGGCGGTCACCGCCGCCTTGTCCAGCAGCTGGTCGACGGCCGGGTCCTTCACGCCGAGGTTGGTGTTGCCCGCGCTCCGGATGACGCGGCTGTCGACGATCTGCGAGAGGTAGCCGAAGCCCTCCGGCCAGTCGGCGCCCCAGGACATCATGATCAGGCCGATGCCGTTGTCCTTCACGTACTCCGGCTTGCCGGCGTAGAGCTTGAAGTAGTCGCCCGAGGGGAACTTCTTGATCTCGGTCTTGATGCCGACCTTCTGCAGACCCTGCTGGAGCGCGAGAGCGGCGTTGAGCTCCTTCGTCCGCTCGGTGCGCGCGGAGATGACCGTGCTGAAACCGTTCGGCTTACCGCACGCCTGCAGCTCCTGCTTGGCCTTGGCCACGTCGCCGTGGTTGTCCGCCCCGGAGGGATAGGGGTTGATGTCCTGGTTGCCGGGGATCAGCGGCATCATCAGGTGGGTCGCGATGTCACCACCGGACAGCGGGCCTCCGTAGGCGGTCTGCATCGCCTGCTTGTCGGTGGCGTACTCCACGGCCTTCCGGCAGTGGACGTTGTCGAACGGCGGCACCGAGGAGGAGATCGCCACGTAGTCCAGCCGGGCGGTCGCCGCCGAGTCGGCGTTCTTCTTCAGGTTGGGGTTCGACTGGACCTTGGCCGCGGCGGCGGCGCCCAGCCCCAGGCCCTGGATGTCCATGTCCGCCGAACCGGCGATCAGCCGGTTGTCCAGGTCGTCGGCGTTGACGCCGATCTGCACCTGGATGCGGTCCGGCAGCTGCTTGCGGTTCGGGTCCGTGCTGGGGTCCCAGTTGGTGTTGCGGACCAGGTTCAGCTGCTTGCCCGGCGTGTAGTTCTCGAACTTGTACGGCCCGGTGGACACCGGGTGCAGCTTGTAGTTCGTGCCCGTGTCCTTCGCCTGCGGCACCGGGATGGTGGCCGGCAGCATCGCGAAGTAGTCGAAGCCGGCGAACGCCTTCTTCAGGTGGAAGACGATCGTGTTGTCATCCGGCGTGTCGATCGCCTTCAGACCGAGCTTGCCCGGGGTCTTGTCCTTGTACGGCGACGAGTAGCCCTTGGTGTCGAGGAAGTCACCGAAGTACGTCGGCCCGTCCGGGAAGGTGTTCTTGTCCAGCGTGCGCTCGACGTCGTACTTGACGTCCTGGGCGCGCACCGGCGTGCCGTCCTCGTACTTGACGCCCGGCTTGAGCTTGTAGGTCCAGGTCTTGAAGTCGGCGCTGTGCTGACCGAGGTTCTGGGCCAGGTCGGGGACCAGCTGCAGGCCGTCCTTGCCGGGCACGGTCTTGAACATCGTCAGCGCCCGGCCGTACAGGCGGATGAAGTCCCAGGACCACCCGTAGTAGGTGTCGGCCGGGTCGGTGCTGTCCCAGTCGGAGGCGGTGCCGATGCGGAGCGTGCCGCCGGTCTTCGTCGACGCGTTCACCACCGAGGTGTTGCCCTCGTTGAACTTGCCGTTCCCTCCGCTACCGCTGTTGGAACCGCCGGTGCCGCCGCACGCGGCCAGGGCGAGGGCGAGCGCGGCGCCCACCGCCACCAAAGGCGTTCTTCTCCTCATTTGGTTGTCTTCCTCCTTGGGGAACGACGCTGAGAGTCGGTCCGATCGGCACATCTGTGATCAGCGGGCACGGGGGTCCAGGGCGTCGCGCAGCCCGTCGCCGAACAGGTTGAAGGCGAGAACGGTGATGAAGATCGCCAGGCCGGGAACGATCATGAACCATGGGTCGACCGAGTAGATCGGAACCGCCTGGGCGAGCATGCCGCCCCACGTGGGCGTCGGCTCGTTGACGCCCACCCCGAGATAGGAGAGCGCCGCCTCGAACAGGATGTTCGTGGGGATCAGCAGCGTGGAGTACACCAGGATCGGCGCGACGAGGTTCGGCAGCAGCTCGCGGAACAGGATGTAGGGCGCCCGCGCGCCCATCGAGCGCGCGGCGTCGACGAACTCCCGCTCGCGCAGCGACAGGGTCTGCCCGCGGATGATCCGGCCGATGTAGGCCCAGTTGAAGAACCCGATGATGAAGATCAGCAGGCCGATGCGCAGCCCGTTGCCGGACAGCCCGAACACCTTGCCCTGAACCACGCCGGCGAGCGCGATGGCGAACAGCAGGAGCGGGAAGGCCAGGAAGACGTCCATCGCGCGGGCGATCAGGGTGTCGACCCAGCCGCCGAAGTAGCCGGCGATGATGCCGAGGGTCGATCCGATGACGACCGACAGCAGCGTCGCGAGGGATGCGATGAGCAAGGAGATCCGGGCGCCGTACACGATCCGGCTGAAGATGTCACGGCCGTTCGTCGGCTCGATCCCGAGCGGGAACTTCCCGCTGATGCCCGAGTGCCAGGGCCCGTGCAGCGGACGCTGGAGGTTCGGGTCGATCAGGTCCTGGTGGAACTCGCTCGTCGGGTGGCCGAACCACGACGTCAGCAACGGAGCGAAGATCGCCATGAGGACCAGGAGGATCACCACGACACCACCGGCCATGGCCACCTTGTCGCGCCGGAGCCGCATCCAGGCGATCTGACCGAGCGAACGGCCCTCGACCTTGCCGCCCATGCCCGCGAGCACGGCCTCGGGCTGCGCCTCGGCCTCGGAACCCGACACCTCGATCGGTGCGGTCACGGCACCTCCTTCATCGGCACCGTGACCAAAGTGCTGTGTCGAACGGTTCCCTCACTGCGCTCGGTCACTAGGGGTACCTCCCACGTTCGGCGGCGTTGCCGTCAATGGAGCGATCGGCCACCCCATATGCGAAACAGGACATATGAGGCCCATACGCGCCCATTGGAGAGGGAACCTACCTCTCCCGGGACGACTTTCATGCCCGGGAGCAGGTCGGCGCTAGTACCCGTGTCTCGATTGTGATCTCGTCGTCATCAAGGCCACATTCGGTGTTACACGCTCGTGAACATGTGCAGGCACGCCGTCACACGTGGGTCACATCGGCCCCACGTTTCCGCAGGTCATCAGCTGATCCCGCGGTTCTTCAAGATCTGCTCGATCTCGGCCAGATCGGGGTCGGCCGCCGCCTTCCGCTCCTCGACCGCCGGCTTGGCCCGGCCCTTGGACGCCGCCTTGGGCGCGCCACCGGAGTCGCCACGGCCGGCATCGACGCGGCCGGATCCCTCCTTCGCGCCGCCGCCCCGCCGCAGCATCACGCCGGAGGTCACGTACAGCACCGCACCGAGGCCCAGGACGATCACTCCCGCCCACTTGACCGGGCTGAACACCAGGTCGGCCAGGAACTTCGTCAGGCCGGTCAGGTAGGCGCCCAGCGGCACCAGCGACCACGCGGCACCGCGCAGACCGGAGGCCGCCCCACGCCGGCGGGCGGCCGCCCAGCTGCCCGCCAGCCCCAGCACCGTGACGGCCAGGCTGATCGAGAAGAGGAAGAAATCGCTCATGAGACCTCCTCCGTCGGAGGAGTGACCGAGCGCGCTGTGTCATCGATTCGCTCACTGCGTTCGCTCATGGCGGCACCCCGTTGGGACGGATCCGTTCGTACGGCTGGCCCTCCCATGGTTACACGTAATGACGCGAATCCCACTCCTTCCAGGGGACGGTTCGGGCTACTCCCCCGGCATGAGCCCCTCGGCCAGCGCCCGGCCCAGCGGCGTACGCCGGTACCGCACCTCGTGACCGGCACGGCGCCGGGTCAGCAGGCCCGCGCCCTCCAGCGCGGACAGGTGCGCCGACACCGTGGAGGGCGCCAGCCCGTGCCGGGCCGCGAGCGCCGCGGTCGTGGCCGGCTCGGCGAGGTCGGCGAGGATCAGGGCCCGGGTACGGCCGAGGAGCCGGGCCAGCGGGGCCGGGGCCGTCGCCCGCCCGCCCAGGAGCGCGCCGATGCCCCGGGCCGGGTAGACCAGCGTCGGCTGCCAGGGCCGGTCCACGATCGCCGCGACGCTGGGCCACACGAAGGCGCTCGGCATGAGGATCAGCCCGTCGCCGTCCAGATCCCGCTCGACGTCGTCACCGGCCGGCTCGATCACGATGGACTGCCCGGCCCATCGGATGCGCTCGTCCAGGCCGGCGACCACGTGACCGAGGCCGTACGCGGCCAGGAGCCGTGAGCGGTACTCGATGTCGGCGTCGATCAGCTCCCGCACCCGCGGCCACCAGGGCAGCACCAGCCGGCGCCAGGCGTCCTCCAGCTCGGCGACGAGAGCGTCGCGTGCCGCCTCCGGGTCGGCGATCATCGCGCGCACGGTGGCCGGTGACCGGCACGGGTGGACGCGGCGCAGCTCGGCCCGGACCTGTTCGGGCGGGGTCGCGCGCACGGCGGCGAGCTGGTCCTCCACCGAGAGCGCGGCCTCACGCGGCGGCGGGCTGAGGAAGTCGGGTGTGTAGCCGCGCGGGGACTGCACGGCGAGCAGCCGGTGCGCCGGCGGGGTGCCGCGCACCTGTTCCCACCAGGGCCGCAGGTACGGGCGGGGGCGCGGGTCGACGAACGCGCGCACGGCGTTCGCCGTCTCCCACAGCGGGGAGGTGGCGAACCGGCAGCGCAGCAGATCGCCGCCGCTCGCCACGAGGCGGGTCACGGCCACGACATTCGCCCCCTAACGAATCTTTCGCCCCTCAGCGTAGGTTCTGCCAGCTTCGGGGCGTGAGCACCATCCCCCGGGCGGGGCGCTACCGCGACGCGTTCGCCTCCGCCGAGTTCCGCGCGCTGTTCGGCGCCTTCGTCGTGTCGATGCTCGGCTACGTCGTCGCCGGGCTGGCGCTGACCGTGCTGGTCTACCGGCAGACGCGTTCGCCGCTGCTGTCGGCGCTGGTCTTCACGGCGACGTTCCTGCCGTACCTGTTCGGCGGGACGCTGCTGTCCGGCCTGGTGGACCGGGTGCCGTCGCGGCGGCTGCTGGTCGGGTGCGACCTCGGCTGCGCCGCGATCGTCGCGGCGATGACCGTGCCGGGTGTGCCGGTGCCGGCGCTGTTCGCGCTGCTGTTCGCGATGAGCCTGCTGACCCCGGTCGCGACCGGGGCACGGGGCGCGCTGGTCGCCGACGTTCTTCCGCCGGACGCGGTGGTGCCGGCGCGCTCGCTGCTGCGGCTGGTGGGGCAGGGCGCCCAGGTCGCCGGGTACGCGGCCGGCGGCGGACTGCTGGCGGCCCTGCCGCCGCGCGCCGTGCTGGGGGTGGAGGCCGTGACGTTCACGGCCTCGGCGCTGGTGCTGCGCGTCCTGCTCGCGCGGCGGCCGGCGCGCGGAGGGGCCGGCGGCTCGCTCGCCGGGGACTCGCTGCGCGGGGTGACGCGGGTGCTGGCGAACGGGCCGCTGCGGCGGGTCCTGCTCCTGGGCTGGCTGGTGCCGTTCCTGACGACGTGGCCGGAGGCGCTCGCGGCGCCCGCCGTCGCCGGGCGGGGACTGCCGGCCTCCGCGACCGGATGGTGGCTGGCCGCCGACCCGGTGGGCACGGTCCTCGGCGAGCTGGCCGGGATCTGGCTGATCCCGGCCGCCCGCCGCGCCCGGCTGAGCGCGCCGCTGGCCGCCTGCGGCTTCGTGCCCCTCGCGTTCTTCGCCGTACGTCCACCGCTGGTTCCCGCGCTGGTCCTGCTGACCGCCGCCGGGCTCTGCGGCGCGTACGTGCTCGGCCTGGACCAGCTGCTGCTCGACGTGACCCCGCCGGAGCTGCTCGGGCGCGCGTACGCGCTGAACTCCGCGGGACTGATGGTGACGCAGGGCGTGGGCTTCGCCACGGCGGGCGCGCTCGGCGAGTTCGTGCCGCCGGACCTGGCGATCACGTTCGCGGGCGGCACGGGCCTGGTGGTGGTCGCGCTGTGCCGTCCGCCTCGCCGTCCCGCGGTACGTCCCGTCCCCGTCGCCCCGGCACCCGTCCACCGCGCGCCGGACGCACCGGCCGCCGGGGCCGGTGACGGTACGTGACGGACCGGATCGTACGGTGCGGGGGACGTCGGTAGATTGGGGCCGGTGCAGCCCATAGAGATCGACGGCGAGTTCGTCACCGCGCCCCGCGCCACGTACGCCCGGCTCCGCGAACAGGGACCCGTGCATCGCGCCCTCGCGCCCGACGGCACCCAGGTGTGGCTGGTCACCCGGTACGACCACGTGCGCAAGGCGCTCGCCGACCCGCGACTGTCGCTGGACAAGGCGCATTCCAGCGGCGGGTACAAGGGGTTCTCGCTGCCGCCCGCCCTGGACGCGAACCTGCTGAACATGGATCCTCCGGCCCACACGCGGCTGCGCCGGATCGTGGCGAAGGGGTTCACGCCGCGTCAGGTCGAGCGCCTGCGGCCCCGGGTACAGCGCATCGCCGACGAGTTGCTCGACGCTCTCGACGGACGCGACGAGGTCGACCTGCTCCCCGCCTACTGCGCACCACTGCCGATCACCGTGATCTGCGAGCTCCTCGGGGTCGACGCGGCGGACCGGCGGGAATTCCGCTCCTGGACCGACGGCCTGCTCGCCCCGGAGACCCCGCGGCAGGCACGCGACGCGCTGAGCTCGCTGTACCGCTTCATCGTCGACCTGATCGCGGCCAAGCGCGCCGCGCCGGGCGAGGACATGCTCAGCACGCTGGTCCAGCTCCGCGACGAGGAGGACCGGCTCAGCGAGAACGAACTGACCTCCGCCGCGTTCCTGGTCCTGTTCGCCGGCTATGAGAACACGATGCACCTGCTGGGCAACGGCCTCGTCGCGCTGCTGACCCGGCCGGAGGCCCTGGCCCGGGCACGCGCGGAGCCGACCCCGGCGGCGGTGGACGAGCTGTTGCGGTTCGATCCGCCGCCGCAGCTGGCGATCCGGCGGTTCCCCGTGACGGACATCGAACTCGGCGGGGTGACGATCCCGGCGGGAGAGACGGTCATGCTCTCCCTGGTGTCGGCCCACCACGACCCGGACCGCTACCCCGACGCGGACCGCCTCGACCTGGGCCGCGCCGACAACCCGCACCTCGGATTCGGGCACGGTCCCCACTACTGTCTCGGCGCGTCGCTGGCGCGGATGGAGGTCGAGGTCGGCGTGGGCGCACTCCTGCGGCGCTTCCCGCACCTCGCGCTCGCCGTCGCCGAGGACGACCTGCGCTGGCGGAACTCCTTCCGCAACCGGGGGCTCCGCACCCTCCCCGTCACCCTCGGGACGGCCCGGAGCCTCTAGCCGACGAGGGAACGCAGGCGGGGCAGGTCGACCTCGCGCAGTGAGGACACGACCGTACGGCCGGGAGCCTCGGGGATCGCGACCACGCTGGGCACGGCGACGACGTGGCAGCCGGCCGCGGTGGCGCTGTCGACGCCGCTCGGGGAGTCCTCCAGCGCGACGCAGCGGCGCGGGTCGACGTCCAGGATCCGCGCCGCGGTGAGGTACGGCTCGGGGTGGGGCTTGGTGTGGGCGACCTCGTCGCCCGCGACCGTGACGGTCAGGCGGTCGCGGCCGATGCCGTCCAGGGCGTACTCCATCAGCGCGCGGTGGGTGGAGGAGACCAGGGCGGAGGGGACGCCCGCCTCGCGGACCTCATCGAGCAGTTCCTTGGCGCCCGGCATCATCGGGACGTTCGCGCGCAGCCGCTCGGCCATGCCGGCCAGCAGCCGGCGGCCGAGGTCCTCGGGGTCGGCGACCGGGCCGGTGCGCGCCAGCATGTAGGCGACGGTGCGGGCGATCGAGCCACCGACCAGCGACTCCTGGTCCTCCGGACCCCACGGAGCGCCCAGGTCGGCCATGACCTCGGCCTCGCTCTCGTACCAGAGTCGTTCGGAGTCCACGAGCAGCCCGTCCATGTCGAACAGGACCGCCTCAAGCACCTGCATCGCCTCCTCGGCGCGCCGGGGGATCGGGAGCACCGAGCCTATGCGAGGCGCCTGGCCTCTCACGCCAGCCGTCCGGCGGGCACGCGAGGCCGCAGGAGGCCGCCCGGGACCCTCGCCCGGCGCGAGCGGGGCACGGGGTTCCGGGCGCCCTCTCAGATGTGCTCTTGGCGAGGTCGGGCGGAGACGCCGGCCAGACGCTCCAGCTCGTCGGCGGAGAGCGTCAGGTCGGCGATGGGCAGCAGCGCGGCGAGCTGCTCGGTGTTGCGCGCGCTGGCGATCGGCGCCACCACGGTCGGCTGGGCCAGCAGCCACGCGAGGGCCACCGCACCCAGGCTCGTGTCGTGGGCGGCGGCGATCTCGTCGAGGGCGCCGAGCACGGCGACGCCGCGGTCGTTCAGGTACTCGCGGGCGCGTTCGGCGCGCGGGCTGTCGCCCTCCGGGCCGCCCGGCCGGTACTTGCCGGTGAGGAACCCGCGGGCGAGGCCGAAGTAGGGAATCACGCCGAGGTTCTCCTGCGCGCACAGGCCGGCCAGGTCCTCCTCGAAGCCGCGCTCCATGAGGTTGTAGTGCGGCTGCAGGGCCACGTAGCGGGCCAGGCCCTCGGTGTCGGAGATCTTCAGAGCGGCGGCGAGGCGCGGCGCCTCGTAGTTGGAGGCCGCGATGTAGCGGACCTTGCCCTCGCGCACCAGCTCGTCGAACGCGGTCAGGGTCTCCTCGATCGGCGTGCCGAGGTCGTCGCGGTGCGCGTAGTACAGGTCGATGTGGTCGACGCCCAGGCTCCGCAGCGAGTCCTCGGCGGCGGCGCGGATCGTCGCGGGCTTGAGGTTCGCCCGCTCCCCCGTCATCCCCACCTTGGTGGCGATCACGATGTCGTCGCGGCGGCCCCGCCGGGCCAGCCACCTGCCGATGATCTTCTCGGACTCGCCGCCGGCGTACAGGTCGGCCGTGTCGATGAAGTTGCCGCCCGCCGCCACGTACGCGTCGAGCACCGCGAAGGACGCGTCCTCGTCCGCGGTCCAGCCGAAGACATTGCCGCCCAGGCAGAGCGGGAAGACGTCGAGTTCCGTATCAGAGATCTTCGTCATGGGGCCGACTCTACGACCGCGTTCTCGCTCGTCGGCGGGCAGGCTCGCGTGATGGCACGCTCCGCCGCGCGCCGCCGGGACGCGCGGCGGTGATCGACCTCACGGTCGCCGCGTCACCGTTGGACCCCTGAGGCGTTGTCCTACTGACACAATCTCCAACAAGGCAGACAACGGCGGCCCTAAGGAGCATCCGTGGCTTCGTACCGCAAGGTTCTCGTCGGTACCGACGGTTCCCCCTCATCGTTTCTCGCCGTCGAGGCCGCGGGGCGCGTCGCGGCCGATGCCGGCGCGAAACTGATCATGGTCTGCGCCTACCACCCGATGCCGGACCGCGAACGCGCCCGCGCCGGCGACCAGCTCGGCGACCTGGCCTACAAGGTCGAGGGGTCCACCCCCGCCGACGACGCCCTGCGGGCGGCGCGCGACCGGGCCATCGCCGCCGGCGCCCGGGACGTCGAGGAGGTCGCCGTGGCCGGTGACGCCGTCGACACCCTGCTGGAGCTGGCCGACGAGCGCGGCGTCGACCTGCTCGTCGTCGGCAACCGGGGGCTCAACAGCCTCGCCGGCCGTCTCCTGGGTTCCGTCCCGGCCAACCTGTCCCACCGGGCCCGCTGTGACGTGCTGATCGTCCGTACGACCGACGGCAAGTGACGCCTCCGGGCCCACCCGGGTGATCTCGGGTGGGCATCGAGCGGCTTACAGGACATAGGCTTGAGATGTCGTGTAACGGACGCACCGATGAGGAGGCAGCGCGTGGTCGAGCTCGACGATGTGCCCGAGCTCGTCGAGCCGGTGGTGATCGCCGCCTTCGAGGGGTGGAACGACGCCGGTGAAGCGGCGAGCGGTGTGATCCAGCATCTCGAGGAGAGCTGGGGTGCCACCCCGCTGGCCGCACTGGACCCGGACGACTATTACGACTTCCAGGTGACGCGGCCCACCGTCGAGCTGGTCGACGGCAAGACCCGGCGCATCAGCTGGCCGACGACGCGGATGTCCGTGGCCAAGCTGCCCGGCTCCGACCGCGACGTGGTGCTCGTCCACGGCATCGAGCCGAACATGCGCTGGCGGTCGTTCTGCCAGGACATCGTCGGGATCATGCTGGAGCTCGGCGTCGAGACGGCCGTGCTGCTCGGCGCGCTGCTGGCCGACGCGCCGCACACCCGGCCCGTGCCGGTGACCGCGGCCTCCAGCGACACCGGCCTGACCAGCCGCCTGCAGCTCGAGCCGGCCCGCTACGAGGGCCCCACCGGCGTGCTCGGCGTGCTGCAGGACGCCTTCGCCACGGCCGGGCTGGAGACGGTGTCGCTGTGGGCGGCCGTGCCCCACTACGTCGCCCAGCCGCCCTCCCCCAAGGCCACGCTGGCCCTGCTGCGCTGGGTGGAGGACCTCCTCGACGTGTCGGTGCCCATGGGCGACCTTCCCGAGCAGGCCCGCGCCTGGGAACGCGGCGTGAACGAACTGGCCGAGCAGGACACCGAGGTGGCCGAGTACGTCCGGGCGCTGGAGGAGCAGAAGGACGCCACCGAACTGCCCGAGGCCAGCGGCGACGCGATCGCCCGCGAGTTCGAACGCTACCTGCGCCGCCGCGGCGGTGGCGACCCCGGCTGATCCTCCGCACCACGCCCTCCTTCGGGAAGCCTGGTGATCGTGTGCGGTGGGGGAAATCCCCCGGATGAAGTCGGGCGATTGCCTCGTTCTCCGCGGCGTCCTGGGTTCGTAGCGTTGCCCCCATGTCCCGACATGGGGAGGTTTTGTGATCGAAGCTCGTGGTCTGACCAAACACTATGGATCCACCGTCGCCGTCGACCGGCTGGACTTCGAGGTGCGGCCCGGCGTCGTGACCGGATTTCTCGGCCCGAACGGTTCGGGGAAGTCCACCACGATGCGCATGATCCTCGGCCTGGACGAGCCGGACTCCGGAGACGCGCTGATCGGCGGGCGCCGGTACCGCGAGCTGGGCTGGCCGCTGCGGGAGGTCGGGGCCCTGCTCGAAGCCAGGGCGTTTCATCCCGGCCGGTCCGCCCGATCCCATCTGAGGGCGCTGGCGGCGGGTAACGGTATCCCGGACCGCCGGGTGGAGGAGGTCCTCGGTGCCGTCGGGCTCGCCGACGTCGGGCGGAGAAGAGCGGGGGCGTTCTCCCTCGGCATGGCCCAGCGGCTCGGCGTCGCCGCGGCGCTGCTCGGCGACCCGGGCGTACTGCTGTTCGACGAACCGGTCAACGGGCTGGACCCCGAGGGGATCCGCTGGATACGCGACCTGATGAAGGCGCTGGCCGCCGAAGGCCGTACGGTCTTCGTCTCCAGCCATCTGATCAGCGAGATCGCGCTGACCGCCGAGCATCTCGTAGTGATCGGCCGAGGGCGGCTGCTCGCGGACACGTCGGTCGCCGAGCTGTCCGCCCGGTCGGTCTCGCTGGAGGACGCGTTCTTCGCGCTGACACGTGACAGCGCCGAGTATCGAGGTGACCCGGCGGCCCGGGGCAGCGATCTCGAAGCACCGAGACGAGGAGGGATGTCATGACCACCGCCACGTGGGAGTCACGGACACCGGCCGGGCACTACCGCTTCCGGCATGCGGCGCGGATGGAATGGGTCAAGTTGTGGAGCCTGCGCTCGACGTGGTGGACCCTGGCGATCACCTTCGCCGGCGCGGTCGGCATGGCCGTCGTCGTGGGAGCCGGCACCAAGAACGCCTCCGGCGACCTGACGAACAACGCGCTCGCCGGCGTGATCCCCGGGATGCTCACGATCGGCGTCCTGGGTGTGGTCGTCATGACCGGTGAGTACTCCTCCGGCGCGATCAGGTCGACACTGGCCGCGGTACCCGACCGGCGGCTGCTGCTCGCCGCGAAGACGGCGGTGTACGGGGCCTCGGTGCTGGTGCTCGGAGAGGCCGGGGCGTTCCTCGCCTTCCTGGCCGGCGGGGCCGCCCTGCCCGCCAGGGTGCCGCCCCCTTCACTCGGCCAGCCGGGGGTGCTGCGAGCGGTCGTGCTGACCGGTGTGGGACTGTGCCTGATCGGGCTGCTCGGTCTCGGTATCGGCGCCATCGTCCGGCACACCGCCGCCGCCATCGCCGTACTCGTCGGCGGGGTGTTCGTGGTGGCGCAGTTCATCGTCACGATCGCCCGGCCGGTGATCGGGTATGTTCCGATCTCGATCGTGGGGGCCTCGCTCAGCGCGGTCAAGCCGCAGGGCGACGCGCACCATCACATCCTGTCGCCGTGGTCCGGGCTCGCCATGCTCTGCCTGTACGCCGCCGTCGTGCTGGGGGCCGGGGCATGGCTGCTGGTCCGCCGGGACGCCTGAGCGGACAATGAACGGATGAGCGCGATGGCCACGGACCCGCCGAGTGTCCGGAGAACGCTCACCGCGATCGCGACGGAGCCGTTCACCCGCCGTGCTCGGGCCGAGCTGTTGTACCTCGTCGTCGCGGCGCCGACCGGCATCGCCGTGCCGGTCGGCGCCCTCGCGTTCCTCATCGTCATGGGATTCCTCGGGCCCGGCCCGGCCAAGCCGGAGAACGTCTCGTTCGCCGGCCTGGCCGCCGGTGCGCTGGTGCTGCTCGTTCTGGCACCCCGCCTCGCGCGGCGGCTCGGCTCGTTCCATCGCCGTCTGACCGCTCGGCTGCTCGGCGAGCGCGTCGCGGAGCCGCCGTCGTTCCGTCCCGGCCAGGGCGTTCTCGGCCGGCTGGACGCGAGGCTCCGCGACGGCGCCGGCTGGCGCGCCGTGGCGTACCTGCTGCTGAGAGTGCCGGTCGCGGTGCTGGGCCTGTACGCCGTCGAATACTGGGGCACCGGGTTGGTCAACCTGAGCTACCCATTCTGGTGGGGGTTGTTCCGCAACCACCCGCCCGACGTCCACCTGAGTCCGGTTCCGTTCCTCACTCCGCTTCGGAGCCACCCGTTCCACATCACCACCTACCCTGGGACGCTCCTCGTCTTCGCGGCGGGCGCGGCGTCGCTGTTGGTCGCGCCCTGGGTGACCAGGGCGGTCGTGCTGGCGGACCGGTGGCTGATCCGCAATCTGCTCGGCCCCGGCAGGCTCATGCAGCGGGTCCGCGACCTGGAGCAGACCCGGGCCCAGGCGGTGGACGACTCCGCCGCGCTGCTACGCCGGCTCGAACGCGACCTGCACGACGGCGCGCAGGCCCGGCTGGCCGCGCTCGCGATGAACCTCGGCCTGGCCAAGGAGAAGCTCGGCGACGACGGCCTCGGCCAACTCGCCCAGATCCGCGAGCTGGTCGAGGCCGCCCACCAGGGGGCCAAAGACGCCCTCGGCGAGCTGCGCGACCTGGCCAGGGGCATCCACCCGCCGATACTCGACACCGGTCTGTCCGATGCGCTGGCCACCCTCGCCGTCGGCAGTGCCATCCCGGTGGAGGTGACCACCGAGATCCCCAGCCGGCCCACGCCCGCGATCGAGACGATCGCCTACTTCTGCGCGGCCGAGCTGCTCGCGAACGCCGTCAAGCACAGCCACGCCAACACGATCACGATCCACGTGGCCGAGCCGAACGGGTGCCTGCTGCTCGTCGTGACCGACGACGGCGTCGGCGGGGCCGACCCGGCCCGCGGCACCGGCCTGTCCGGGCTCGCTCACCGGGTCGGCACCGTCGACGGCCAGATGGACATCGCCAGCCCGCCCGGCGGGCCGACCCGCGTCAGCATCCGGCTGCCGCCGCACGCGTGAAAGCATCCAGGGCATGCGTGTCGTGATCGCCGAAGACGCCGCGATGATGCGGGAGGGCCTCATCCGGCTGCTCGCCGACCGTGGCCATCGGGTGTGCGCCGCCGTGGCCGACGGCGAGGCGCTGCTCACCGCGGTGGCCGAGCACGGTCCCGACGTCGCGGTGGTGGACATCCGGATGCCGCCCACCCACACCGACGAAGGGCTGCGCGCGGCCATCGACATCCGTCGCGACCATCCGGCGACCGGGGTGCTGGTCTTCTCCCAGTACATCGAGCCCAGGTACGCCGCCCGGCTGCTCGAGGGCGGTGCCGCGAAGATGGGCTACCTGCTGAAGGACCGGGTCGCCGACGTGGCCGAGTTCACCGACGCACTGGTTCGCGTCGCCGCAGGCGGCACCGCGCTCGATCCCGAGGTCGTCGGCCTGCTCCTCCGCACCGGCCGCCGGCCCGGCCTGGGCATGCTGACCCTGCGCGAGCGTGAAGTGCTCGCCCTGATGGCCGAGGGCCGCTCCAACGCCGGCATCGCCGCGAGCCTGTGCATCTCCACCGGGTCGGTGGAAAAGCACGTGGCCGGCATCTTCACCAAGCTCGACCTCCCGCCCTCGCAGGGCGACAATCGCCGGGTGCTGGCGGTCCTGCACTACCTCCGATCGTGACACGACGAACACGCCGGCCGGCGAGAGCGCCCGGACGGGGTCTCAGCCCCCGGTCGTGAAGGTCAGCGTCTCCGTCCCCGCCCGTACGCCGGTGACCGTCATCGGGCCGAAGCCCGGCAGCGGCGCGGCCGTCACCTGGCCCGGCCCGTCCGGCTGGAGGCCGAACAGCACCGTGACCAGCGCCGCGGACACCGCGGCGCTCCATGCCTGCGGGCGGCAGGCCGTAGGGTACGGCACCGGCGCCGCGCCGTCGCGACGGGCCTGGCCGCCGAACAGCTCCGGGAGCCGGTGGCCGAACGCGGGCGCCGCGGCGATCAGCCCGCGCGCCAGCTCCGCGGCCTGCTCCCGATGGCCCGAACGGCTCAGGCCGAGCATCGCGATCGCCGTGTCGTGCGGCCAGACCGACCCGCGGTGGTACGACAGCGGGTCGAACCCGGCGGCGTCGCCGGTGAGCGTCCGCAGGCCCCAGCCGGAGTTCAGTTCTCCGAGCCGCCGCGCGACGCGGGCCTCCTCCCCGCGGTCGAGCAGGCCGGTGCCGAGCAGGTGGCCGGCGTTGGAGGCCAGGCCGTCGACCGGCGCGCCCGTCCCGTCGAGGGCGATCGCCGGGTAGCCGTCCTCCAGCCAGAACCGGGCGCGGAACCGGGCGGCCAGTCCCCGCGCCCAGCGCCGGTGCCGGTCGCCGTCGCGGCCGTACGCCTCGAGCAGGTCCGCGCCGAGCACGGCCGCCTGGTAGGCGTACGCCTGCACCTCCGACAGGGCGATCGGCGGGGTCGCGGACGTGCCGTCCAGGTGCTGGATGCCGTCGCTGGAGTCCTTCCAGCCCTGGTTGGGCAGCCGTTCGGCCGAGCCGCGGTAGGAGACGAACTCCTCGAAGGTGCCGAGCCAGGCCAGCGCGCGCTCGGCGGCCGGCAGCAGCGCCTCGACCTCCTGCGCGGGCATCCCCCAGCGCGACGCCTCGGCGAGCGTCACCACGAACAGGGCCGTCGCGTCGACCGAGCCGTAGTAGACCGGCGGCAGCCGCCCGGGCGCGTACGCGGGGCGCAGCTCGTGCGGGATCTTGCCGGGCTCCTCCTCGGTGACCGGGTCGTGGCCGGCGCCCTGGTGGCGGGCCAGCGTCCGCAGGGTGCCGGCGGCCAGTTCATGGCCGAGCGGGAGCGCGAGCCGGGCGGCCCACAGGGCGTCGCGGCCGAACAGCGTGAGGTACCAGGGGCTGCCGGCCGCGCAGTACAGGTCGCCCTCGTCGGCGAGGAGCAGGGCGCCGAGGTCGGCGACCCCCTGGGCGACCAGGGCGTCCAGCCGCGGGTCGGCCGAACGCACGGTCAGGGGCGTCCGCGCCCACGGCGGCGGGCCGTCCGGCGGCGTGGGGCGGAACCCCGGCACCGGTGGCGGCACGGCCCGTACGGTGAGGGTCGTGGTGAACGCGCCGCCGGGCTCCAGCACGAGGGCCGCCTCCGTACGGCCCTCCAGCCGCACCTCGTAGCCGTCGGGGCCGGTCACGACGGCGCCGTCGTGCAGCGGCGTCTCCGGCGGGGGCGGGTCGCCGGCCTTGACGTCGCTGATCTGGGCGAGGTCGGTGGCCGCCGCCACGGCGAGCGTGACCGTGGCGGCATCGCCGCCGTTGCGCACGGTGATCCGCTCGGTGCCGCCGTCGTGCCGTACGGCGCGGACGCGTTCGACCGTCAGGGCGCCGCAGGCGCCGGTGAAGCGCACGCGATCGGCGCCGAGCGTCTCGGCGCCGCGGGGCTCGGGCTCGGTGCCGTCGAGGGTCAGCACGAGCCGCGACAGCACGCGGCGGTCGGCGACGTACAGGCCGCCGGGGCCGCCGGCGAGCCGGCCGTCGGGCGGGGACAGCCAGGTCGCGGGGGCGGCGACGCAGGTCAGGTGCTCGTGCAGCGCAGGGCCGGGCGCGCCGGTGGGACGGGAGGCGGGGACGGACACGATCTGCTCCGTTTCGCGGGGGTCCGCTCCATGATGACGGCGTTCCGCGCCGCCGGCACTCGCAGCGTCCGTACAGGCCGGTGACGGGCTCGAAGACGTCGGCGACGCCGGTGCGGACCGGGCCGAGGTGACACGCCGTCTGCACGCGATCGCGGTTCGCGCGGCGCGGGAGGCGACGGCAGGATGTGGTCCATGGCGAACGCGAAGGACCGCGGCGGCGCGGGCGACCCGGCGCGCACTCTCGAGCTGCTGTGGCGCGACGCGGGCCGGGAGACGGCCGGGCGCGGGCCGAAGCCGCGGCTCAGCATCGACGCCGTCGTCCGGGCCGCGATCGACATCGCCGACGCCGAGGGCCTGGACGCCGTGACGATGCGCCGGGTCGCCCAGGGGCTCGGCGTCGTGCCGATGACGCTCTACACCTACATCCCGGGCAAGGCCGAGCTGCTCGACCTCATGGTCGACGCCGCCTACCGGCGGATGCCCCGCACCGAGCACCCGGCCGGCACCCCGTGGCGGGCGCGCGTCGAGGCCGTCGCCCACGAGAACCGCGCGCTCTTCCGCCGGCATCCCTGGATGACCGCCCTGTCCGTCACCCGCCCGCCGCTGGGGCCCGGGACGATGGCCAAGTACGAGCACGAGCTCGGCGCGTTCGACGGGCTCGGCCTCGACGACGTGGAGATGGACGCCGCGCTCACCCACCTCCTCGCGTTCGTCCAGTCGACGGCCCGCACCGCCCTCGACAAGGAGGCGGCCGCCCGCGACAGCGCCATGTCGGACGCGGAGTGGTGGGCGGCCAACGCCCCCCTCCTCGCCCGCGTCTTCGACCCGGAGCGTTACCCGCTCGCCACACGCGTCGGCAGCGCGGCGGGCGAGGCGCACCAGGCGGCGTACGATCCCGACCACGCGTACGCGTTCGGCCTGCGGTGCGTGCTCGACGGCTTCGCGGCACTCGTCGCCGAACGCACGCACGACCGCACGGGCCCCTGACGGACCGCCGGGAGAGGCGCCGGTCCGCTAGTCGATGGCCGGCCAGTCCCAGCCGAGCTGGAGGAACAGGCCCAGACGGTCGCTGACGCCACGGATCTCGGTGATCTTTCCGTCGCCGAGGGTGAACAGGAAGATGGCCTCGTTCTCGAAGCTGCGCCCGGTCGGCTCCGGCATGCGGACGTGGGTGCCGGTGTGCGTGCCGGACATGGTGAGGCGGGCGACCACGCGGTCCCCCTCGGCGACCAGCTCCTCCACGCGCAGCCGCAGCGGGTCGAACGCCGCGAGCTGCATCCGGATGCCCTCGAAGGCCGCACCGGGCTCGTCGGGCTCGCCATGGATCATCTTGTTGTGGTCGATGACGCCGGACGCCATGAAGGCCGGGAGGTCATCGGCCCGGCGCTCGCTGATGGCCGCGAAGAAGTCCCGTACGACGGTCTTGTTGTCCACGCCAATTCCTCTCTTACATCGTAAGACGAAGCTATGATGCTCTTACGGTGTAAGAGAGTCAAGGAGCGGACGATGGCGACCAGGCACGAGCGGGCCGGGCTGTCCCGGGAGAAGGTGCTGGACGCCGCGCTGGAGCTGGTGGACCAGGTCGGTGTGGACGGGCTGTCCATGCGGAAGCTGGGCGCCGCGCTCGGCGTCGAGGCGATGACCCTCTACCACTACGTGCCGAACAAGGACGCCCTCCTGTCCGGCCTGGTCGAGCGCACCGCCACCCGTGCGTTCACCGTCGACGCGGCGGCCGGCTGGCAGGCGATGCTGCGCGGATTCGCCGCCGGGTTCCGCCGCGAGCTGCTCGCGCACCCCGGCGTGGTACCGCTGGTCGCGACCCGGCCGGTGACCACGCCCTCCGCGCTGCGGGAGCTGGAGACGGCGGTGGCGATCCTGCGCGCCGCCGGCTTCGGCACGCGCGAGGCCTTCCACGTGGTGAACACGGTCGCGACGTTCACCACCGGCCACTGCCTGGCCGAGGTGGACCCGCCGGGCGCCGCGCCGCCCGCGCTCGCCGGGCCGGACCCGGCCGCCCTCCCCCACCTCGCCGAGGCCGTCCGCGACGGCCTGGGCACCCCGGCCGACCACGAGGCGCGGTTCGCCTTCGCGCTGGACGCCCTGATCGACGGGTTCGCGCGGGTGCTCGCCCGGCGCTCCCCGGATGAGGGAGGCCGGGCGAGCACCCCGTCAGCGCAGGGTGACCACCAGGGTGGACCGGCCTCCGCGTGAGCCCGCGTCGGCCACGACCTCACCGCCGCGCGCCGTCCGCCGCACCTCATACGGCACCGACCGGCCGTTCAGCGTCACCGAGGCGACCGCGGCTCCGGAGGGCAGCACCTGGCCGATGAGCAGGCGTGTCCCCGGCGCCCGTACGGTCACGACCGTGCGCAACGACGCCGCGGACGCCGACGCGAAGACGTCGGCCGAGCCCGCGCCGAGACGGATGTTCCGCCCGGCCACGCTCGGCCGGCCCGGCGGGACCTGGGGGACGACCTCCAGCCGGCCTCGGCCCAGGTCCGGGGCGACGCCGAGCTGCTGGCTCACGACCGGCCACAGGTTGCCGTACGCGCCCCACGCCTGCAGGACCATGGAACGTCCCGTCTCCGGCCGGTCGATGTTCGGCGGGTCGAAGTCCGGGCTCGGCACGATCTCCGGCATCGCGCCGGGCATCTCGTACAGCGACGGGTCGAGCTGCTGCCGCGCGTTGTCGTCGGTGTAACGCTGCTGCTGCGCGAGCCGCCCGTAGTTGCCCTCGGCGACCGCCATGATGCCGGTGTTGATGGTGAAGGCCTCACGGTCGCTCTGCACGCTCGACACCGCGCTGTCGCACGCCGGGCCCTTGTTGCCGCCCTCGGCGGAGGTCGGACCCGTTCCGGTGTGGTAGAGCCCGTTGTCGCCGGTGTAGCAGGGGCGTTCTCGCTGGTCGAGCACCTCGCGGGCGTGGGCGTCGGTGGCCGGCGGGCGCGTGGCCTGCCCGGGCCGTACGAGGAGAGCGTCCAGCGGGGTCAGGCCGATCCAGTGCCGCTGGAAGATCTTCGTGTTGTCGTTCGCCGGGTTCGCCGGGTCGTCGAGGGAGTCGGCGAACTGGTGCGTGTCGCCGCCGTACCACCACGCCTGGTCGAACCGCTTCACCAGGTCGTCCCCGTGCGCGGTGGCCCAGGTCGCGGTCGCGGTGTCGCCCTTCGCCCGCGCCATGTCGGCCAGGTCGTACAGGCCGCGCACGGTGTAGACCGCGTTGTCGAGCTTCTCCACGCCCATGCCGGGCCGCTCGACGTTGCCGAGGCCCTCGGGCCAGCCGTCCTTGTCGGCGTCGAGCCTGTCCACGATGTAGTGCATGTTCCGCTTGGAGAAGTCATAGACGTCGTCCAGGAACCGGCGGTCGCCGGTCCAGCGCCACACGAGCGCGGCCGCGCTGGGGTACTTCGCGGTCTCGTCGGTGTTGCCGGCCGAGTCATTGGAGCCGAAGTACACCGACCCGTCGGAGACCACCTCGTGCACGACCTTGCCGCTCTTGTCGTTGACGATGTCGCTGACGTCGCGGAGCGTCCGCAGGTGGTTCTCGACGGCGTCGAAGTCACCCGCGGCGACGGCCGCGAACGAGGTGAACTCCCCGTCCGTGCCGAAGATCCACGGGTAGTCCGGCCAGCCCGCGCCGATCCAGCGCGCCTTGGCGAGCGTGCCCTTCGGCGCCGGGTACTCCTTGCCCTCCTTGGTCACCCGCAGGTGCAGGTCGTCGGCCTGCTGTACGGAGTCGGCCAGGTTCTGCTTGCTCCACTCGACGCTCTGTTGCAGCAGCCGGTCGCCGGGCAGGTCGACCACGGTGTTCGCGGCGACCGCCCGGCGTGCGGCGACCTTGCGGGCGAGCAGCCCGGCCGGGTCGCGCAGCGCCGTGCCGAGCGCCGCGCGCGCCTCTCCGGTGCCGTGGTCGGACCCGGCGATGGCCAGCCACACCGTCGTCGAACGCCCCTTCGGCAGCTTCACGTCGTAGGACAACCGCCCGCCGGTGCCCTTGCCGAAGTCGGTGTCGTCGCATCTGTCCGGCGTGGTGCCGGTCGAGGGGCAGATCACCGGCGGATCCTGCGGCCCGCGGTGCCCGGCACCGAGCTGATGGGCGACCGGCGTGCGGTCCGCGGCGACCATGGCCGCGAAGTCGTGCGGCGCGGCGTTCGCGACCTTCGGCGTGCCCTGCTCGCGGAACACCAGCGCGCCACCCTCGTACGCGCCGGTGTCGGGCAGGTTGGCCGCCTTCTGGTCCGGCGTGGTGGAGCCCCACGGGTAGGCCGTCATCAGCTCCGAGTGCGCGTCCACGTCCAGGCGCACGGTACGGGCCGTCGGCGCGGTGAGCCGCAGGCCGATGAGCCCGGCGCGCACGCCGCCGGGCGCGACGTCGGTCCGCTCGACCCGTACGTCGCCGGTCTCGTAGGCGATCCGGGTGTAGCCCTGGCCGGCGGTGAAGCGCTCCGCCTTGGCCTGGGCGCCGCCCAGCCACCGTCCGCCCAGGCCGAACCACACGCCGTCGAGGAGCTTCAGCGGCGGTGTCCAGAACCCGCCCATCTCCCCCATCGTGTGCCAGCCGGTCGCCGGGTAGAGGCCGTCTTCGGTGGAGACCGAGTAGAAGCGGTCACCGATGACGACCGCGCGCCGGTCGGGCAACCGGGTCGTCGTGGACAGTTCGGCGGACTTCGGCGGGCCGGCCGCCCGTGCCCGCGCCGGCGCCGCGTGCGCGGCGCCGGCCACCAGGACGAACGTGGCCGTGAACGCGACGGCACGTCTTCGCATGGGAATGCCTCCGAAAAGAGATCTCCCCCGAGGTACAGGACGGTCGGCCGCCGTGCCGTCTCTCAGTCGTCGACGGCGAGCCAGACGGCGGTGTCGTGGGGCAGCGCACCTCCCTCGATCGGACCGCTGGCGAGCAGGACGCCGTGATGGGCGGGCAGCGGGTACGGCTCGCCGGACAGGTTGACCGCGCAGGCGAAGCCCGGCGTGCGGGAGAACAGCAGGACGCCGTCCGGGGTCTCGTGCCAGCGCAGCGTGCCCTCGCCGAGCGCCGGGTGCTCCCGCCGCAACCGCAGCGCGGCGCGGTAGAGCGCGAGCATCGAGTCCGGGTCGGCGGACTCCGCCTCGACGGTGAGGCCCGGCCAGGACGCCGGCTGCGGGAGCCAGGTCGTCACGCCGTCCGGGCTGAAGCCGTAGGGCGGCGTGTCACCGGACCACGGGAGCGGCACACGGCAGCCGTCCCGTCCGCGCGCGGTGTGCCCGGAACGTTTCCACACGGGGTCCTGCAGGGACTCCTCCGGGATGTCCTCGACCTCGGCGAGCCCGAGTTCCTCTCCCTGGTAGACGTAGGCGCCGCCGGGCAGCGCGAGCATGAGCAGCGCCGCCGCGCGGGCGCGGCGCACGCCGAGGGCCAGGTCGAGCGGCTCGGACGCGTCGGCGCGCGGGCCGCGCCCCTCGGTGTGCGGCCGTCCGTACCGCGTGACGTGCCGGACGACGTCGTGGTTGGACAGCACCCAGGTGGCGGGCGCGCCGACGGCGCCGAGGGCGTCCAGGCTGCTGTCGATCACCGCACGGAGCCGCGCGGCGTCCCACGGCGCGCGCAGGTAGTCGAAGTTGAACGCGGTCTGCAGCTCGCCGGGGCGCACGTAGCGGGCGAGCCGCGCCGGGCCGCTCACCCACGCCTCGGCGACGAAGGCCCGCTCGCCGTCGTAGCGGTCGGCCACCTTTCGCCAGTCGCGGAAGATCTCGTGCACGCCGTCGCGGTCCCAGTGCGGATGGTCCTCGCGCTTGGTCGGCTCCAGCACGTCGACGGACTCGCCGGCGTCGGGCAGGCCCTCCTGCTTGATCAGGCCGTGGGCGACGTCGATGCGGAACCCGTCGACGCCGCGGTCGAACCAGAACGCGAGGATCTTCTCGAAGTCGCGGCGGACCTCGGTGTTCTCCCAGTTGAGGTCCGGCTGCGCCTCGGCGAACAGGTGGAGGTACCACTCGCCGTCGGGCACGCGGGTCCAGGCGCTGCCACCGAACGCGGCGCGCCAGTCGTTCGGCGGCAGTTCGCCGTTCTCCCCCTTGCCGGGGCGGAAGACGTAGCGGTCGCGTTCGGGGCTGCCCGGCCCGGCCGCCAGCGCGGCCTCGAACCAGGCGTGCCGGTCGGAGCTGTGGTTGGGGACGATGTCGAGGATCACGCGCAGCCCGTGGTCGTGCGCCTCGGCGATGAAGGCCTCGGCGTCGGCGATCGTGCCGAACGCCGGGTCGATCCCGGTGTAGTCGGCGACGTCGTACCCCGCGTCGACCATGGGCGAGGGGTACCACGGCGTGATCCACACGGCGTCGACGCCGAGGTCGCGCAGGTACGGCAGCCGGGACCGGATGCCGGCGATGTCACCGACGCCGTCGCCGTTCCCGTCGGCGAAGCTGCGGATGTAGATCTGGTAGATGACAGCGCTGCGCCACCAGGGCGCGGAGTCCGTCGTTCGCACGTCGTCCTTTCAGGGGTGGGGGATGTTCACTTCACACCGCCCGCGGTGAGACCGGCGATGATGCGCCGCTGGAAGATCAGCACGACGATGACGAGCGGGACCGTGACGATCACGCCGGCCGCCATCTGCGTGCCGAACGGCTGGTCGAAACCGTACGCCCCGGTGAACTTGGAGATCGACACGGTGGCGGTCTGCATCTCCTTCTTGTTCACCATGCTCAGCGCGATGATGTACTCGTTCCAGGCACCGATGAACGTGATGATCGCGGTGGTGAACACGCCCGGCGCGGCCAGCGGCACAATGATCTTGCGGAACGCCGCGCCTCGCGTGCAGCCGTCGACCATCGCGGCCTGCTCCAGCTCGAACGGCATCTGGCGGAAGAACGCCGTGAGGTTCCACACCGACAGGGGCAGCGCGAACGACAGCGACGGCACGATCATCGCCTGGTAGGTGTTGATCCACCCGATGTCGCTGAACAGCTTCAGCAGCGGGATGATCAGCGAGATGCTCGGGAACATCGACGTGGCGATGATCATGGCGAGCACCGCGTTCTTGAACCGGAAGGTCAGCCGGGCCAGCGCGTAGGCGGTGACCGTGCCGACGAGGAGGGTGACCACCGTGGTGACGCCCGCGACGACGAGGCTGTTCAGCAGCGACCGGCCGAAGCCGACGCCCGGTTTGAACACCGCGGTGAAGTTCGTCACCGACCACGGGCTGGGCAGGGGCGCGTTGTCGAACTGGTCCTCCGGCCGGCGGAACGCCGACACCGTCATCCAGTAGAACGGCGCCAGGCAGTAGACCACGACGGCGGCGATGCCGGCATAGGTGAGGATCCGGCCGGCGCGCGCCCGGCCGGTCCCCCGGCGGTCCCGCGGCTCGGCCGAGACGGCGGCGGTCACCGGACCTCCTCCGCCCCACCCCGCGAGAACGGCGCGATGACCGGGCTGCCGTGCTTGATCGCCTCGCTCCGCTCGGTCATGTGGTCACCTTCCGCGCCGAGGTCAGCGGCTTCTTCTTCCCGCTCGTGGGCTCGGCGGTCCGCGCCTGCCGCATGTCGCCGATGATGTCGGCGCCGAGCAGCTTGACGAAGGCGTACGCGACGACCGCGACGTAGACGAACAGGACCGTGGCGTACGCGGCCGCGGGGCCGTACCGCAGGTTGGTCGCCTCGTCGTAGGCGATCATGGTCAGCGTCTCGACGGAGTCCTTGTGCAGGCCGATCAGCACGGCCGGCAGGTCGAACAACCGCAGCACGTCCAGCAGCCGGAACAGCACGGCGACGAGCAGCACGGGCTTGACCATCGGCAGCGTGATCCGCCAGAACCCGGCCCAGGCGCCGGCGCCGTCCACGCGCGCCGCCTCGTGCACCTCGCGCGGGATCACCTGGAGCCCGGCGAGCACCAGCAGGCCGACGAACGGCGCCGTCTTCCACGTGTCGGCGATGATGACGGCGATCTTGGCGTGGAACCCCTCGGTGGTCCACAGCACCTGCTTGCCGATGACCGCGTTGGCGACGCCGTCCGCCTGGAACACCCAGCGCCACAGCAGCGCCGACACCACGGTCGGGATCGCCCACGGCACGAGGATGCTGGCGCGGACGAATCCGCGCCCGCGGAAGGCGCGGTGCATGACGAGCGCCATCGCCACGCCCAGCACGGTCTCCAGCGCGACGGTCACGACGGTGAAGAAGGTGGTGTTCCCCAGCGCGTTCCAGAACGCGCCGGAGTTCGGGCCGGTGAAGATGTCCGTGTAGTTGCGCAGGCCGACGAACTTGTCGCCCTGGACGACGAAGCCCTGCGCGTCCAGGCCCTGGCCGCGTTGGTACAGCGACTCGCGGAACGCCGCGATGACCGGATAGCCGACGACGAGCGCGAGGACGATGAACGTCGGCGACAGCAGCGTGGCGGCCAGGCGCCCGGACCCCTGCACGTCGCCCCGCCGTCTCCTGCGGGCCGCGGCCGGCCCGGCGGTGGTTGTGGTCGTCATGAATCCTCCTCCGGAAGCCCGTGGCGGGACGCTCTCGCGTCCCGCCACGGTGCGCCGCTACTGCTGGGTCAGCGGCCCGAGCTTGGACTGCAGTTCGGCGAGCGCCTGGTCGGTGGTGCTCTTTCCGGTCAGCGCCGCGTAGACCGACTCCTGGATGGCGGTCGTCACGTCGTTGTAGCGCACCGCCTGCGGCCGGGGCTTGGCGTTGAGGAGGGAGGCCTTGAGCGTCGGCAGGTAGGGGAACTTCTTCTTCAGCGCGGGCTCGTCGTACAGCGCGGCGAGCGTCGGGGCCTCGGAGCTGGCGAGCAGGTTGGCCCGCTCGGTGTCCGGGCTGGTGAGGTACTTGATGAAGTCCAGCGCGGTGGCCTTGTTCTTGGCGAAGGAGGAGATCGCCAGGTTGTGCCCGCCCAGGGTCGGCGAACCGGGACCGCTCAGGCCCGGCAGCGGGGCCACGTCGAACTTGCCCTTGACCTTCGCCGCCTTGTTCGACAGCGCCCACTGGTACGGCCACTGGCGCAGGAAGACGAGCTTGCCGGCCTCGAAGGCGCGGCGGGCGTCCTCCTCCTCGTAGGTGATGGCCTCCTTGGGGATCATCCCGCTCTTGAAGCCCTGGACGAGGAAGTCCAGGCCCTGCTTGGCCTGCGGCGTGTTGACGTTCGGCTTGCCCGAATCATCCACGACCTCGCCGCCGGCGCTGTCCACTGCCTCGGAGAAGTTGCAGGTCAGGCCCTCGTACTTGTCGAACTGCCCGGAGTAACAGCCGACGCCCTTGATCTTGCCGCAGTCGGTCTGCATCTCGGCCCAGGTCTTCGGCGGTGCGCTGATCCCCGCCTTCTGCAGCAGATCCTTGCGGTAGTAGAGCAGGCCCGCGTCGGTCTTCCACGGCGCGGCGTACAGGGCGCCGCGGTACTCACCGGTCCGCACCGCCGCGGGCAGGAACTTCGACAGGTCGAACTGGTCCTTCGGCAGTGCCGTGACCCACCGGTTGGCCGCGAACTCCGCCGTGTTCACCACGTCGAGATTGAGCACCGTGTACGCGTCGGACTTGGTCTGGGCGTTCTGCACCATCTGCTGGCGCTGCTGGTCGGCGCTCTCCGGCAGCTCGATGAGCCGGACCGTCTCCTGGGGGTGCGCCTTGTTCCACACGTCGATCAGGTGCTGGACGTTGCCCGAGGTGTCCTTGCCCTGGGCCAGCGTGATGGGACCGCGCCCGGTGAGCGCCTGGCTCGTGGGCGCGCTCTTCGTCTTCGAGCCGCTGCCGCAGGCCGCCGCGAGCGTCACCGTCGCGACGACGGCCACCACCCCGCGCGCGATGGTCGAGATCGATGCCACTTTCACTCCTCGTTCTGGGAATCACACTCAGTGCACGGGCTCGGGCCCCCGCCACTCCCGTATGACGAGATCTGGACGCAGCATCACCCCCTCCCGTGGGGTCTCGGCCCCACCCAGCCGGTCGATGAGGAGTCCGACGACACGCCGCGCGACCTCGTCGAGCGGCTGGCGGACACTCGACATCGGCGGCGACATCAACATCACGGCCGGGGAGTCGTCGAAGCCGACGACCTCCAGGTTCGGCCACCCGTCCGGGCCGGTACCGCCGGCGAGTCTCGCGCCGACCGCGAAGGTGTCGCTGCCGCAGGCGAAGGCGGTGGGCGGGTCGGGCCGGCCCAGCAGTCGCCGTGCCGCCGCGGTCGCCGCCGCGACGTCCTCGGCACTGGTCGCCACGAGGTCGCCGGCGTCCAGGCCGTGGCGCCGCACCGCCTCCTGCCAGCCCGCGCGCCGGTCGTCGCCGAAACCGTTGCCCGGCGGCCAGCCGAGGTAGGCGACGCGACGGTGACCCCGGGCGACCAGGTGGTCCACCGCACACGCGACGCCGTACGCGCCGTCCACGTCGGCCCACCAGAACCGCCCGCGCCCCTGCCCGCGCGGACGGCCGAAGCAGACGAAGGGGATGCCGCGCCGGGAGAACCAGGGCAGCCGGGGGTCGCCCACCTCGACGTCGACCAGGACCAGCGCGTCGACCGTGCCGGTGCGGATCAGGTCCTCGGACGTGGCGAGCTCGTCACCGGCCGCGCCGAAGAGCAGCACGTGGTACCCGGCGGCGCCCGCGGCCTCGGTGAGCGCGTGCAGGAACCGGTCGAACAGGTCGCTGACGCCGGCCGGGGAGACCATCTTCAGCCCGATGCACCGGCTCGCGCGCTGCCGGAGGTTCTGGGCGGCCCGGTTGGGCCGGTAGCCGAGCTCGTCGATGGCCCGCCGCACCCGTGCCGCCGTCTCGGGCGCGACCCGCTCGGGCGCTTTGAGCACGTTGGAGACGGTCTGGCGCGAGACCCCGGCCGCCGCGGCGACCTCGGAGATCGTCACACCGATCGCGTCTCCGCCACGGCCCATGGGGAGTCTCCCTTGGCGCAGGTGCCCGGCGATCACCGGTTTGATCGTTCAAATTGGCACCGGGCACACCCGCATGTCAAGGACAGATCACCATTTGTTTCGCGTCTGTTGTCCAGGCCGGACAAATAACGCGTATCCGGCATACGGCCCGCGCGGACCGGCAGGGCCGGCCCGGAGTCCCCGCCGGTCGCGAGCTCCGCGCGGCCGGACGGCGGGGCCTCGAGGCAGGCCCTGACAGGCCCTACAGGGCGATGCCCAGCAGCGCGTCGACGGCGAGGCGGAACAGGTCCGGCGCCGTGCCCTCGTCCTCACGGTCCTCGGCGACGACGCTCAGGGCGTGGTCCACCCAGCGGTCCACCGCGCCGAGGGCCGAGGGGGCGTCGAGGTCGTCGGCCAGGTGACGGCGGACGTCCGCGACGAGGGACGCCGCGGACGGGCCACCGGCCAGCCGCGCCGCCTCCCGCCAGCGGGCGAGCCGGGCCTCGGCGGCGGGCAGGTCGTCGGCGGTCCACTCCCAGTCGGAGCGATAGTGGTGCGCCAGCAGCGCCAGCCGGATCGCCATCGGGTCGGCGCCGTCGCGGCGCAGGCCCGAGACGAACACCAGGTTCCCCCGCGACTTGGACATCTTCTCGCCGTCGAGGGCCACCATGCCCGCGTGGACGTACGCCTTGGCGTGCGGGCGCTCGCCGGTGGCGATCTCGGCGTGCGAGGCGCCCATCTCGTGGTGCGGGAAGACGAGGTCGGAGCCGCCGCCCTCGACGTCGAAGGACATGCCGAGGTTGTGCACCGAGATGGCGGCGCACTCCACGTGCCAGCCCGGACGGCCCGGGCCGAACGGTGAGTCCCAGGACGGCTCGCCCGGCCGCGCGGCCTGCCACAGCAGCGCGTCGAGGGCGTCCTTCTTGCCCCTGCGGTCGGGGTCGCCGCCGCGTTCGGCGAACAGCGGCACCATGTCCGCCGTGGTCAGGCCGCTCACCGAGCCGAACTCCGGATCGGCCGAGACGGGAAAGTACAGGTCGCCGTCCAGGTCGTACGCGGCGCCGCGCGAGCGCAGCCGTTCGATGAACTCGATGATCAGCGGGATCGACTCCACGGCGCCGGCGTACTCGCGCGGCGGCAGGACGCGCAGCGCGGTCATGTCGTCGCGGTAGAGGTCGATCTCCCGCGCGGCCAGGGCCCGCCAGTCGTCGCCGGTGTCGTTGGCGCGTTCCAGCAGAGGATCATCGACGTCGGTGGTGTTCTGCACGTAGTGCACCTCGTGGCCCGCATCGCGCCAGACCCGGTTGACCAGGTCGAATGCGAGATAGGTGGCGGCATGTCCGAGATGGGTGGCGTCATAGGGGGTGATGCCGCAGACGTACATCCGGGCGACCGGGCCCGGATTGACCGGGCGCAGAGCACCCGCGGCCGAGTCGTGCAGTTTCAGGAGAGGCTCCGCGAGCGGCAGGCCGTGTCCGGCCAGGCTGGGGACCTCGGGGGCAGGCCACGATCGCATACCCCGCAGCCTATCCGCGACGGATGGTGGCAGCGGACGGGGATCCGGGCGGGTAAAGATTTGTCCTGGTGGGCGGCGGCGGCCGACCGGCCCGGCGCGGGTGTGCGAGCCTGGTGGCGCTCACCCCCCGTCATGACTGATCGCCGGGACTCCGCCTGCATCGTGTCCAGACACCGCAAACCCCAGCATCGTGGCCGGCGCCTCGCCGGCCTTTCGCTGTGGGCGGCGACGCTGGTCGTCGCGCTCGGCACGGCGTACGCCTCGGTCAACGTCGGCGCGCACCACGGATCTTCGGCCGACACCCGAGGGGCGCGGGAGACCGACACACCGTCGCCGGCCCGCCCCGGGCTCAGCCGGATCGACATCACCGACCCGGCCGACCACAAGGTCTACGGCGTGTACGTCTGGCGCCCGGACGTGCCGGAGACGCGGACGCTCCCGGTGCTGTACTTCCTGCACGGCGTGCCGAGCGACCCGGAGTCGATCGTGCGGCACGAGGGGCTGGCCGACCAAGTCCGCTCCTACGTCGCGCACGGCGGCACGCCGTTCGTTCTCGCGGTCCCCGACGGCAACGGCAGCCACCACGACGACACCGAGTGGGCGGACGCCGCCGACGGGTCGGACCGGATCGAGGACCGTCTCCTCGACGAGGTCGTTCCGGCGGTCGAGGGCAGGCACCGGCGCGACGCGGCGCACCGGGCGATCGCCGGCTTCTCGATGGGCGGCTACGGCTCGATGAACCTCGCCCTGCGCCATCCCGACGTCTTCGGCTCGGTCGCCTCGATCTCCGGCTACTTCCACGTCGACGACCCCTCGCACATGTTCGGCGACCGGGCCGACCTGATCGCGGCGAACCGGCCGGACGAGCACGTCGCCGCCGCCCGCCGGGTCCGCGTCTTCCTCTCCGCCGCCGAGGACGAGACGAACCCGGTGGTCGACGGCGAGCCGCAGCGCTTCAAGAAGCTGCTGGACGACGCCGGCGTGCCCGCGACCTTCGTCGTACGGCCGGGCGGGCACGACTGGGACTACGTGCGGAGCGTGCTGCCGGACGCCTTCGCGTTCCTCGCCCGCGGCTGGGCGGACGCCGGCTCGTGAGCGGCGAAGGGCGTACCGCGCGCGGTCAGGACAGCGGGACGGGCCGCCAGGCCGCGGGATCGGCCGGTGCCGCGGTGAAGTCGTAGCCGGTCATCGCGTCCACGCCGAGCGTGGTCAGCGAGATCGAGGTCGTGCCCCAGACCCGGCCGTCGCCGAACACCCGGCGGACGATGAGCGCCCGGGGGTCGGCGGGGTCGAGTCCGTCGCCGTCGAGCAGCCGGCGCCAGCTCGCGCGGTCGCGGGGGGCCGCCTCGAACAGCGGGCGGAAGTGGGCCACCCGGGCGGACAGGCCGTCGTCGTCGCATCGCGTGCCCGGCTCGGCCAGGCCGCTGTTGACGACGATGTGCACCCCGGGGTCGAGCGCGCGAGTGGTCAGCCGCTCGCCGTTCCAGCTCCAGAGGCGTACGCCCGCCGGCTCGGCGCCGATGAGATGGAACGGGTCGTACCGGCTCAGGTCGCCGTCCGGCTCACCGCCCCCGGCGATCAGCAGGGGCAGCTCTCCACGGGAACGGCGGCGCTCCTCGGGCACCAGGGGCCCCCGGCCGTTGAGCACGCACGCCACGCGCGGCGCCACCGGATCGGCGGCCAGCCAGGTGCCGCCGGCGAGCTCGTCGCGGCCGCCGATCAGGCCCGGACGGCCGGGCCAGTGCCGGGCGGGCGGGGTCCACGCCCGGTCGAGCATCTCGTCACGTACGCCGGCGAGGAACACCGGGACTCGTGCGCGCGGGTCGTACCCGACGATCGCCGTGCACATCTAGACGGGCGGCCAGGGGATGGCGGGCCAGTCCTCTGGAGGGTAGGGGTGGATGCGGTGTTTGAGCATGAGGTCGACGCGGCCGACGGTGGCCTCGACCTCCTCCTCGCTCAGGAGCGCGCGCAGCCGCGTGGTGAGGCCGTCGCGGGCGAAGGCGTGGCGCAGCCGCTGCAACGCCTCGACCGCCTCTCCGGTGAGGTCCTTGCCGCGCCACTGCCACAGGACGGTGCGCAGCTTGTACTCGTCGGAGAAGCAGACGCCGTGGTCGCAGCCGTACACGTGGCCGGACGCGGTCGGCAGCAGATGCCCGACCTTGCGGTCGGCGTTGTTGACGACGGCGTCGAAGACCGCCATGCGGCGTACGGCCGGGTCGTCGCCGCGCGAGAGGGCCAGCACGTCGACGTCGGGGTCGTGGTCGATCCACAGCTGGACCATGCCAGGGCCGAACGGGCCGTCGCGGTGGACGGTCGGGGGCACGATGCGCCAGCCCATCTGCTCGGAGATGACGTAGGCCGCGACCTCACGGCCGGCGAGGGTGCCGTCCGGGAAGTCCCACAGCGGGCGTTCGCCGGAGACGGGCTTGTAGACGCAGTTCGCCCGCAGGTCCTCGAACTCGATGGCGCAGTACAGGGTCGCGTTGGTCGCCGCGACGAGCCGTCCCTCGACGGTGATCTCGCCGTGTTGCAGCAGGCGGATGGCGGTCTCGACGTCGGCCGGACCGACCGAGCCGTCACCGCCGACGCCGTACCGGGAGGGCTGACTCATGGCTCTAGTGTCCGTGCGATCGACATTTCAGCCAAGATGGCCGTTCTGTCGTGGACAAACGTGGCCCTGAGCGTCCAGTGGCAGCCCGCACAGCGGGCAGGGCGGCCGCCCGGCGGCGACGATCTTCAGGGCGCGCTGGGCGAAGGCACGGGCCTGGCCGGCGGTGATGCGGACCCGGAGCACGACGGCGGCGGGATCCTCGCTGCCGATCTCGGACTCGTCCTCCTCGCCCTCGGTGACCTCCTGCGCCTCGATGACCACGCGCTCATCTTCAGGATCCCACGCCAGCGCCATCGTGCCGACGCGGAACTCCTCCTCGATCGGCTGTTCGAGCGGCTCGTCGTCCTGCAGCTCCACCGGCGCGACCGCGGGGACCGCGGCCGTGCCGCCCTGGCGCAGCACCTCGTCCAGCAGCTCCTCCAGGCGCTCTGCCAGCAGCGTCACCTGGAACTTCTCCAGGCCGACGCTCGTGACGCGGCGCCCCGCCCGAGCCTGCAGGAAGAACGTGCGGTCGCCAGGCTGGCCAACGGTGCCCGCCACAAACCTTTCGGGCATGTCGTATGCGATGACCGGCATGAGGACGACCCTACGCTCCGCCACCGACGGGCGCGTCACTGTCCTCGCCGGACTTCGCAAGAAGATCGTCGACTTTCCCGCCGTTGTCGTTCAGACGGAGGACGAACGGGCGAGTCTCCGTGTAACGGATCACGGTCAGCGACGCGGGATCGGCCTGGATACGCTGGAACTGGTCCAGGTGCAGGCCCAGGGCGTCGGCCACGATGGACTTGATGATGTCGCCGTGGCTGCAGACCAGGAACATCGCGTCCGGCTTGAGCGTGTCGTTCCACTCGCGCACGGCGGTCACGGCGCGGTGCTGGGCGTCGGCCAGCGCCTCACCGCCGGGGAACCGCGCGGCGCTGGGATGGGCCTGGACGACCTTCCACAGGTCCTCCTTGGCCAGTTCTTCGAGGCGCCGCCCGGTCCAGTCGCCGTACCTGACCTCGCCGAACCGGTCGTCGGTGCGCATCTGGAGGCCGTCGCGTCCGTCGAGGAGGGCTCGCGCGGTCTCCTGGCAGCGCTCGAGGGGGCTGGCGACGACCAGGTCGAGAGGCAGGGGGGCGAGACGCGCCGCGAGCTCGGCGGCCTGCTCACGGCCGCGCTCGTTGAGGTGCACCTCGGGCGTCCAGCCGGCGAGCACCGGCCCCGTCAGCTCGGTCAGCCCGTGACGCACCAAGAGGAGAGTTGCCACGTCGTGAACTGTAGCCGCACCCGGCGCAGCGATTGACACCCAAGGTCACGGGTAGGTCATGTGGCGCCCCCGTCCGTGCCACCTCCGGGACAATGTCGTCATGATCATGGATTGCGCCATCTATCGGAAGGGCGTCCGCGACGATGTCGACGGCGATCTCAGCGACGCGCTCGACGCCGCGCGGGAGCTCGGCGACAGCTTCATGTGGATCGGCCTGCACGAGCCGAGCACCGAGGAGTTCGACCAGGTCGCCGGCGAACTGCAGCTGCACCCTCTCGCGATCGAGGACGCGGTCCACGCGCACCAGCGGCCCAAGCTCGAGCGCTACGGCGACGTGCTGTTCGTGGTCATCAAGTCGCTGCGCTACATCGACGAGACCTCCGACATCGAGGTCGGCGAGATCATGCTGTTCCTCGGCAAGGACTTCGTGATCACCGTCCGGCACGGCGAGGGCGCGCCGCTGAAGGCCGTGCGCCGGCGGCTGGAGGGCGACCCGGACCTGCTCCGGCACGGGCCCAGCGCGGTGCTCTACACGGTTCTCGACGAGGTCGTGGACCAGTACGGCTCGATCGCCCACGAGGTCGAGACCGACATCATCGACCTCGAACGCCGCGTCTTCGCCCCGCAGCGCACCACGGTCACCGAGGACATCTACGAGCTCAAGCGCGAGGTGCTGGAGTTCCGCGGCGCCGAGGACCCGCTGATCCCCGTGCTCCAGGAGATCGTGAAGGGCCGCGTGAGCGTCGCCGAGGGCACGCTGGAGTACTTCCGCGACGTGCTCGACCACCTGCTGCGCGTCGACGAGCAGGTCGACTCGCACAACGAGCTGCTGACGAACGTGCTGAACGCGCACCTCGCCCAGGTCGGCATGCAGCAGAACGAGGACATGCGCAAGATCTCCGCCTGGGCGGCGATCCTCGCCGTGCCGACGATGGTCACCGGCGTGTACGGCATGAACTTCGACCACATGCCCGAGCTGCACCAGTGGTGGGGCTACCCGGCGGCGATGCTGGTCATCGTCGCCATCTGCGTCGGCCTGTACCGCTGGTTCCGCAAGAGCGGCTGGCTGTAGAGGGCGGTTCCAGGGCGTGTCGGCACACCTAGCTCGGCTGGGTGCGGCGGCGGAGGAGGGCGCGCGTCTCGGCGTGGAGGGCGTCGCCGGCGGGGGCCAGGCGTGGGAGCAGTTCGGGTTCGCGCGTCAGCGCCCGCAGGGCGAGCGCGACGGACACGTCGTGGTCCGGGCGGTGCACGATCGCGATCGGGTCGCCGGCGCGGACGTCGCCGGGTTCGATCACCCGCAGGTACGGGCCGGGCACCGCGGCGGCGATGAACCGTTCGATCCAGCCGGGCTCGCCCAGCCATCCCTCGAAGGTCACGCACGGGGTCCGCGGAGCGGAGACCTCCAGGACGACGTCGGGCCCGATCCGCCAGCGTTCGCCGATCAGGGCGCCGTTGACGTCCAGTCCCTCGGTGGTGAGGTTCTCCCCGAAGACGCCGTTCGGCAGCGGCCGGTCCAGCTCGGCCGCCCACCGGTCGAGGTCCTCGCGGGCGTAGGCGTAGACGGCCTGGTCGGTGCCGCCGTGGTGCTTGACGTCGTGGGCACGGTCACCGGCGAGGCCGACCTCGCCGGTGCCCTTGGGCCCGGCCGCCGTGACGGCGACCGGCCCCTCGACGGGACGCTTGTCGATGCCGGTGGCGGGCAGGCGCTTCCAGGGGTTGGGGTGCGGCGTGCCGACGTTGACCGAGAGGACCCTCATGACATGACCGTACGCCGCCCACCCGGTCACGTGGCGGCGATGGCTCCGGCGGCGAGAAGGCCGAAGAGGATGCCGCCGAGCGCCACCCGGTAGTAGACGAACACCAGCGTCGAGTGGCGGACGAGGAACTTCAGCAGCCACGCGATCGAGGCGTACCCGACCACGAACGACACGACGGTGGCGACGGCCGTACCCGCGACGGGCAGCGAGCCGTCGCCGACCTTGCGCAGCTCGAACAGGCCGGACAGGACCACCGCCGGGATGGACAGCAGGAAGGAGTAGCGGGCCGCGGCCTCACGCGTGTAGCCGAGGAACAGTCCGCCGGTGATGGTCGAGCCGGACCGCGACGATCCGGGGATCAGCGCGAGGCACTGGAAGCCGCCGATGATGAGGCCGTCGCGCATGTTGAGGTCGCCGATCTCGCGCTTCTGCCGGGCGGCCCACTCGGCGATCAGGAGCACCAGGCCCATGACGATGAGGCTGCCCGCGTTGATCCACAGGTTGCGGGCCGGACCCTCGATGGCACTGTTGAACGCCAGGCCGACCACCGAGACGGGGATCGTGCCGAGCCCGACGTACCAGCCCATGCGGGCGTCGAGGTGGTGACGCAGGTCCGGATTGAACAGGCTGCGGAACCAGGTGACGGTGATCCGGACGATGTCGCGCCAGAAGTAGATGAGCACCGCGAGCATGGTTCCGAGCTGGATCACCGCGGTGAACGCCGCGCCCGGATCCTTCCAATCGAGCAGCCGGGGCACGATCAGGAGGTGGGCCGAACTCGAGATCGGCAGAAACTCGGTGAGTCCCTGGACGATCCCGAGCACGGTGGCTTGGACGAAGTTCACGGGTGGTGGCTCTTCCTCGTACCGATGAGTCGATGTCGCAGGCAGCCTAGCGAGCGGTACGGGTACGTGCCGACGAACCACTCCGCGCCCGATACGCTCCCCAGGCATGGAGCAGCGTCACCTCGGCCGGAGCGGCCTGTCCGTTTCCCGCCTCGGCCTGGGCACGATGACGTGGGGCGGCGACACCGGCGCCGAAGACGCCGCCGACCAGCTCACGACCTTCGTCGAGGCGGGCGGCAGCCTCCTCGACACCGCCGACGTCTACTGCGGCGGCGACAGCGAGCGGGTCATCGGTGAGCTGGTCGGCCAGGTCGTCGACCGTGACGACCTGGTCATCGCGACCAAGGCCGTGCTGACCGCCGAGGGGACCCGTGACGCGTCGCGCCGTCACCTGCTACGCGCGCTGGACGCCTCCCTCGAGCGCCTCCGCGTGGACCACGTCGACCTGTGGCAGCTCCACGCGTACGACCCGCGCACGCCGATGGAGGAGACACTGTCCGCGCTGGACGAGGCCGTCGCCTCCGGCCGCGCCCGGTACGCCGGGGTCTCCAACTACGCCGCCTGGCAGCTCGCCGCCGCGGCGACGTGGCAGCGCGCCTGGCCGGGCCGTACGCCGATCGTCTCCACGCAGGCGGAGTACTCCCTGCTGCGGCGTGACGTGGAGGATGACCTCGTGCCGGCGTCGCTCCAGCTCGAGGTGGGCCTGCTCCCCTACTCGCCGCTGGGCCGCGGGGTGCTGACCGGCAAGTACCGCACAGGCATCCCGGCCGACTCCCGCGCGGCCAGCCCGCACTACGCCGAGTTCGTCCAGCCGTACCTGAACGACCGCTGCGCCCGGATCGTCGAGTCGGTGTCGACGGCCGCCGAGGGGCTCGGCGTGTCGCCTCTCGCCGTGGCGCTCAGCTGGGTCCGCGACCAGCCGGGCGTGGTGGCCCCGATCGTCGGGGCGCGTACGGCGAGGCAGCTCTCCGTCGTGCTGGAGGCCGAGGAGATCACGCTGCCCGGAGAGATCCGCGACGCCCTGGACGACATCTCCTCCGAGGACGACTGATCCGGCGTGGTCACCCCAGGCTTCCGGTACGGAGCGGCATGGTCGGCAGCGGCCGGGGCGCCTGACATCGTAGGGTGACCGTCGATGACTGAGACATCCTCCACTCCACCCGCGGACCTGCTCGAGCTGTTCGCGTCGGCCGAGGTTCCGGCGCGGCTCGCGCACCAGGCGGCGGCGTGCCTCGGACCGGGCGCCGCACGGGAGCTGCGGGACAACCCCTGGCGGCTGCTCGCCGTGCCCGGCGTACGACCCGAGCAGGCCGACTTCTTCGCCCGCAGGCTCCTCGGCGCCGAGGCCGCGCCGCACGACCCGCGCCGCGTCGGCGCGCTTGCCGTCCACCTGCTGCTGCGCGCGGCGGGTGACGGTCACACCGTGACGCCGGCCAAGTCGCTGCTGTCCGCCCTGGAGACCTACGATCCCGGCGACGCCGTCGAGGCGGTTCGCGCCGCCATCGGCGCCGGGGAGATCGTCGCGGTCATGGACGAGGCGTCGGAGACCGAACTGCTCGGCCTGGCCTCGCTCGCGGCGGCCGAGGAGGCGGTCGCGGAGGGCCTCGCCCGGCTGACCGCGATGGCCGACCCGCTGCCGCCCGCCGACGGCGTGCCGGCGGAGGTGTTCGAGCACGGCGTCAGCGTGCTCACCGGGCCGCCCGAGGCCGTCGAGGAGGTCGTACGGGCGCTCGCGGGCCGTCCCGGCGTCGTCGTCACCGCGGCGACCGACCGGGCCGCCGGCGACGCGAGCGGCGCGGCCGGTTCTCGTTCGGGGGTCCACCGGCTGCTGGAACCCGGCCCGGACGGGTACGCGCGCGGCGTCGAGCATCCGATCGAGGCCGACATCGTCGTCGTCGCCGAGGCGAACACCCTCGACGTCGAACGCGCGGCGGCTCTGGTCGACGCGTGCATGGACGGCACCCACCTTGTGCTCACCGCCGACCCGGCGGCGCCGTCGCCGCTCGCCGCGGGCCGCGTGCTCGGCGACGCGATCGCCTGCGGCGCCCTGCCGGTCGTGGCGCTGCCCGCCTCGCCGGGCGGGGCGATCGGGCGGGTGGCCGCCGCGGCCCGTGAGGGGGCTCTCGTGCCGGTGGACCCGGCCGACCGCGAGGTGGTCATCGTGCCGGCCGGGGAGGCGCGGGAGGCGGCCCACCGCGCCGTGCAGCTCGTCACCGACTCGATCCCCCGCGCGCTCGGCATCCCGGCCGAGGACGTCCTGGTGGTCACGCCCGCCCGCCGCGGCGAGGCGGGGGCGGACGCCCTCAACCAGGCGCTCAAGGCACGTCTCAACCCCGGCCCGGGCCCGTACGACGCCGGCGACCGTGTGGTGGCGGTCACGGACCTGCCCCAGGCGGCCGCGGGCGAGTTCGGCACCGTCGTCGCGGCGAAGCCGGACGAGGACGCCGTGGAGGTCTCCTTCCCCGGCGGTACCGCGTCGGTGCCCGGCGTGTCGCTGCGGCACGGCTGGGCGGTGACCGTCCACCGCGCGCAGGGCACCCGGTGGCCCGCCGTCGTCGCCGTCCTGCCCGGCGAGGCCGCGGGCGCGCTGACCCGGCCGCTGGTCGTCGGCGCCTTCACCCGGGCACGCCGCCACCTGTCGGTCGTGCACGCGGCCGGTCCCGAGCTGGCCCGCGCCGTACGCGAGCGCGAGGAGCCGGCGCGCCGTACGAGACTCGCCGACCTGCTCCGCGAGAACCTCGCCGACCTGTAGGGCCCGTGCCCCGCCGTCGTCCTGTTCGGCGCCCTGCCGGGTCGTCGTCGGTCGCCAGGCCGACACCAGCGCCTTGACTCACCTGTAAGTGAGCAGTAAGTAAGGCCTCACCTGGGATCCTGATGAGACATGACGTTCACCAGATCCCGTCGAAGGGGAGCGATATGGCGCTGAGACGAGACCGGCGGCGCATCGTGGTGGCGTCGGCGACGTTGTCGGCCGGCGCGCTCGTCTTCTTCGCCGCGGAGGCCTCGCCGGCGTCCGCGGCGACCGGGACGGCCACCGCGAGCGTGGGCGCGTGCAGGCTCGGCAAACGGCTGTGCGGCCTGCTCGGCGCGGGCAAGGGCATAGCGGCGAAGCCGCCCAAGTCGTCCGCGGGACCGTCGAGCAGGCACTCCCCCGAACCGGCCGCCGAGCACAAGCACAAGCACAAGCACAAGCCGAAGTCCGCGAACAGGCCCGCGCCGCGCTCGCATCACCACGGCACGGTGAGCCACCTGATGAACCTGCCCACACCGCCCGCCAACGCGAGCCCGGCCGCGCCCACGCCGCCCGCCGAGCCGAACCCGGACGTGTCCAGACCGCCCACCGACACAAGCCCGGACATACCCGCGCCGCCCGCCGACCCGGTCCCGGACCAACCCACACCGCCCGCCGACACGAACCCGGGCGTGTCCGCACCGACCGCCGGCCCGATCCCGCACGTACCCCCACCGCCCGCCAATGTGCGTCCGGGCGTGTCCGCGCCAAAATCTTCGGCGGCGGCCGCGCTGCCCGACGTACCCGACCGGGATCCGGCCGTGGCGCCAGGGTCGACGGCGAATCCGCAGGCCGAGCGCCTGGCCGCGGAACCGGCCCTGCTGGTCGCGGAGTCGGCGCCGGACGGTGAGCCGTTGCCGCCCTTGCTGGTGGCGACGGCGTCCGGCCTCATCGGTGCGCTGGCCGCACTGAACCTCAGCCTGCTGTTCCGCCGCGCGGTGGCGGAGGAAGGCTGCCGGCGCCGGCGGGCGGGCGGCCCGGCGACACGCCGCGGCTGACGCGACCCGAACGGATGCGGAACCGGCCCGGCACGCCGGCGCCCAGCAGACGACCGCCCGGACCCCGCCCCGCAGCGCGGCGGGCGGGAGTCCGGGCGCTCGCCCGGCCGGCGGCGTGGAAGCCGCCGGCGTGCGGCATCTGTCCGGCCATCCCGGACGACCACTCCGACGGCGGCGCGCCAGAGGTCCGGGCGGTCACTCAGCCGACGGCGTGGACTCCGCCGTCGACGTGCACGATCTCTCCGGTCGTCGCCGGGAACCAGTCCGACAGCAGCGCCACGCACGCCTTGGCGGTGGGCTCGGGGTCGGCGACGTCCCAGCCGAGCGGCGCGCGCTCCGGCCAGACGTCGGTGAACTCCTCGAAGCCCGGGATGCTCTTGGCCGCCATCGTCTTGAGCGGGCCCGCCGCCACGAGGTTGACCCGTACGTTGTCCGGGCCCAGGTACTTGGCGAGGTAGCGCGAGGTCGACTCCAGGCCGGCCTTCGCCACGCCCATCCAGTCGTAGACCGGCCAGGCCTGACCGGCGTCGAAGTCGAGGCCGACCACCGAGCCGCCGGTCTTCATCAGCGGCAGGCAGGCGGCGGTGAGCGACTTGAGGGAGTACGCCGAGATCTGCACCGCGGTGGCCACGTCGCCCCACGCGGTGTTCATGAAGTTGCCGCCCATCGCGGTCTGCGGCGCGAAGGCGATCGAGTGCGCGACGCCGTCGAGGCCGTCGACGTGCGCGCTCACCTGGCCGGCCAGGCCGGCGAGGTGCTCGTCGTTGGTGACGTCGAGCTCGATCACCGGCGCGGGCTCGGGGAGGCGCTTGGCGATGCGCTCGACGAGAGACATGCGGCCGAAGCCGGTCAGCACGACCGTCGCGCCCTCCTGCTGTGCCAGGCGCGCGATGTGGAAGCCGATGGAGGCGTCGGTCAGGACGCCCGTGACGAGGATGCGCTTACCGTCGAGAATGCCCATTCAGTGCCCCATTCCAAGGCCGCCGTCGACCGGGATGACCGCCCCGGTGATGTAGGCGGCGTCGTCGCCGGCCAGGAACCGTACCGCCTTGGCGATCTCCGACGGCTCGGCGATCCGGCCCAGCGGAATCTGCTTCTTGATCTCGGCCTGCCGGTCCTCGCCCAGGGCCGCCGTCATGTCGGTGGCGACGAATCCGGGTGCGACGACGTTGACGGTGATGCCGCGCGAGCCCAGTTCGCGGGCGAGGGACCGGGCGAAGCCGATCAGCCCGGCCTTGGAGGCGGCGTAGTTCGTCTGGCCTCCGGAGCCGAGCAGCCCGACCACCGACGAGACCAGGATGATGCGGCCCCTGCGCTTGCGCATCATTCCGCGCACCGCGCGCTTGGCGACGCGGTACGCCCCGGTCAGGTTGGTGTCGAGCACGGAGGAGAACTCCTCCTCGCTCATCAGCGCGAGCAGGTTGTCGCGGGTGATGCCGGCGTTGGCCACCAGCACCTCGACGGGTCCCTGCTCCGCCTCGACCTTGCCGAACGCCGCGTCGACGTCCTCGGCGCTGGTGATGTCGCAGCGCACGCCGAACAGGTCTTCGGGCGGCTCGCCGGAACGGTAGGTCACGGCGACGGCGTCTCCCGAGCCCTTGAGCTCGTGAGCGATGGCCAGCCCGATTCCCCGGTTGCCACCGGTGACGAGGACTGAGCGAGTCATTCGGAAAACCTCCAGTCGGGATCCTGGCGAGCCTATTCCGCTACCCACGGGTAGCACGAGCACGGCACCGCCAAGGGTGACCTGCCCCTCTTTGTAGGACGCGATAGGTTGCAGCAGTGCGACAGATCGATCAGGAGTTCACCGCCCTACCGTTGCGCGCGCTCGCCGACGCCGCGCTCTCGCGTGCCCGCGATCTCGGCGCCGAGCACGCCGACTTCCGTCTCGAACGCATCCGGCGCCAGACGTTGCGCCTGTCCGACGCCCGCCTGGAGACCGCGGCCGACGCCGACGACCTCGGTTTCGCCGTGCGCGTCGTCAAGGACGGCACCTGGGGCTTCGCCGCGGGCATCGACCTGACACCGGACGCGGCGGTCCGCGTGGCCGAGCAGGCGGTGGAGGTCGCCAAGGTCGCCGCGGCCATCAACCGCGAGCGCATCGAGCTCGCCCCCGAGCCGGTGCACGGCGAGCGGGTCTGGGTCTCCTCCTACGAGGTCGACCCGTTCACCGTGCCGATCGCCGACAAGGTGGCGCTGCTGACCGACTGGAGCCGCCGGCTGCTCGACGACGACCGGGTCGCCCACTCCGACGCCTCACTGCTCCAGGTGAAGGAGAACAAGTTCTACGCCGACGCCGCGGGCACGGTGACCACCCAGCAGCGCGTGCGCCTCGCGCCCGTGGTGACCGCCGTCGGCCTCCACGAGAGCGGCTTCGACACGATGCGCAGCCTGGCCCCGCCCGCCGGGCGCGGCTACGAATACCTCACCGGTACGGCCTGGGACTGGGACGACGAGCTGGCCCGCATCCCGGAGTACCTCGCCGAGAAGCTGGCCGCGCCGTCGGTCGAGGCGGGCGTGTACGACCTCGTCATCGACCCGTCCAACCTGTGGCTGACCATCCACGAGTCGATCGGGCACGCCACCGAGCTGGACCGCGCGCTGGGCTACGAGGCGGCGTACGCGGGCACCTCGTTCGCGACGCCGGACAAGCTCGGCAGCCTGCAGTACGGCTCCAAGGTGATGAACATCGTGGGCGACCGTACGGCCGAGCACGGCCTGTCGACCATCGGCTACGACGACGAGGGCGTCGAGACGCAGAGCTGGGACATCGTCCGCGACGGGCGGTTCGTCGGCTACCAGACCGACCGGCGCATCGCGCACCTGACCGGGCGGGAGCGCTCGAACGGCTGCGCGTTCGCCGACTCCCCCTCCAGCATGCCGCTGCAGCGCATGGCGAACGTCTCGCTGCGGCCGGCGCCGGACGGGCCCTCCACCGAGGAGCTGATCTCCGGGGTCGACCGCGGCATCTATATCGTCGGCGACAAGAGCTGGTCGATCGACATGCAGCGCTACAACTTCCAGTTCACCGGCCAGCGGTTCTACCGGATCGAGAACGGCCGGCTGGCGGGCCAGCTCCGCGACGCGGCGTACCAGGCGGTGACCACCGACTTCTGGAACTCCATGGAGGCCGTGGGCGGTCCGCAGACCTACGTCCTCGGCGGGGCGTTCAACTGCGGCAAGGGCCAGCCGGGCCAGGTCGCGCCGGTGAGCCACGGCGCGCCGTCCGCCCTGTTCCGCGGCGTCAACATCCTCAACGCGGTCAAGGAGGCCGGCCAGTGAGCACTCCTCAGGAGACCGTCGAGCGGGCGCTGGGGTTCTCCCGCACCGACGGCTGCATCGTGATCGCCGACGAGTCCAGCGGCGCCAACCTGCGCTGGGCCGGCAACACGCTCACCACGAACGGCGTCACCCGGTCCCGCCGGCTCACGGTCATCGCGATCGCGGGCGAGTCGACCGGCATGGTCTCGCGGGCCGGCGTCACGCCGGACCAGGTCGAGGACCTCGTACGCGCGGCGGAGCGCTCGGCCGAGGAGAGCGGCCCGGCGGAGGACGCCGCTCCGTTGATCGACGCCGCGCGGGCGGGCTCGGGCGGCGCGTGGGACGACCCGCCGGCCGAGACCTCGGTCGGGGTGTTCGAGGGGTTCGCGCCGGCGCTCGGCGAGGCGTTCGCCGCGGCCCAGGACGACGAGCGGCTGCTGTACGGCTTCGCCACGCACGAGATGAGCTCCACCTTCCTGGGCACGTCCGCGGGGCTGCGGCTGCGCTTCGACGAGCCGACGGGCAAGGTCGAGCTGAACGCCAAGACCTCGGACATGGCGCGGTCGGCGTGGGCGGGCACGGGCACCGCGGACTTCCGCGACGTGGACGTGGCGGGCATGGCCGCCGGCCTGAGCGCGCGGCTGAAGTGGGGCGAGCGCCGGGTCGAGCTGCCGGCGGGGCGCTACGAGACGCTGCTGCCTCCGGGGCCGGTCTCGGACCTGATGACGTACATGTACTGGTCGGCGGGCGCCCGCGACGCGCAGGACGGCCGTACCGTCTTCAGCCGCCCCGGCGGCGGGACACGGGTCGGCGACACGCTGTCGGACCTGCCGGTGCGCCTCTACAGCGACCCGTCGGCGCCGGGTCTGGAGTGCACGCCGTTCGTGGTCGCGCACGCCTCCGGCCGCGAGTCCTCGGTCTTCGACAACGGCCTGGCGCTGAACCCGGTCGACTGGATCTCCGAGGGAAGGCTGGCCGCGCTGCTGCAGACACGTCAGTCCGCCGAGCTGACCGGCCTGCCTCTCACGCCCGGCGTCGACAACCTCCTCATGGAGGTCCCCGGCTCCACGGCGTCGCTGGACGACATGGTCGCGAGCACCCGCCGCGGGCTGCTGCTCACCTGCCTGTGGTACATCCGGGAGGTCGACCCGCAGTCGCTGCTGCTGACCGGCCTCACGCGCGACGGCGTCTACCTCGTGGAGGACGGCGAGGTCGTCGGCGAGGTGAACAACTTCCGCTTCAACGAGAGCCCGGTCGGCCTGCTGTCCCGGGTCGCCGAGGCGGGCCGTACCGAACGCGCCCTGAGCCGCGAGTGGTCGGACTACTTCACCCGCACGGCGATGCCGCCCCTGCGCGTGGCCGACTTCAACATGTCGACGGTGAGCAAGGCGAACTGAGCCTCACCCGCACGCCGCGCCCCGATAGCGGATCGCCGGGGCGCGGCGTCTCCGGGTGTGCCCTGTCTTCCGCCCGCGTACGGGTCAGGCGTCCTCGAGCCGGAAGCCGACCTTGAGTCCCACCTGGTAGTGCGCGACCTCGCCGTCGACGATCTGGCCTCGTACCTCCGTCACCTCGAACCAGTCCAGGTGACGCAGCGTCTGGCCGGCACGCCGGATGGCGTTGCGGACGGCCGCGTCCACGCTCTCCGGCGAGGTCCCGACGATCTCGGTCACCCGATAGGTGCGCTCGGTCATGATTCCTCCTCCGCCGGGGGGAGTGACCACAGGGGCGTGTCCTCGATCCCCTCGGTCATGGCGCCTCCCGTGCCGTGATAATGATCGCGTGATCGTGCTTCTTCCCGCGTGTCCTCGTGGCCATGCGGCGTCCCGTGGGCGCCGGTGACCGGTGTCCGTCCCTCACTCCGGCTACCGCGACCTCCAGGACCGCGCGCGGCGGGCGCTGGATCCGGCCGTGTTCGACTTCTTCGCGGGCGGCTCGGGCGATGAGAGCACCCTCGCGGCCAACACGGCCGCCTGGCGGCGCGTCGCGCTGCGCCCGCACGTGCTGCGCGACGTCTCCTCCGTCGACACCCGCGTGCGGGTGCTCGGCCGCGAGCTGCCCGCTCCGGTGTGCGTGGCGCCGATGGGGTACCAGGTCCTCGCCCATCCCGGCGGGGAGGTCGCCACGGCGCGTGGGGCCCGGCGGGCCGGCGCGCTGCTGACGGTGTCCTCGCGCAGTTCGCGGCGGATCGAGGAGGTGGCGGCCGAGGCGGGCCCGTGGTGGTTCCAGGTGTACGTCCTGCGCGACCGCGGCCTCACCGCCGATCTCGTACGGCGCGCCGCCGCGGGCGCGTCCGCGCTGGCGCTGACGGGCGACACGCCGTACCTGGGCCGCCGGCGGCGCGACCGCGATCCGGCCCTGATCCCCGATGAGATCTTCGGGGTGAACCTCGGTGACGGCTTCGACCGGGCCCTGGCCGAGCAGGCCGCCGACGTCACCTACGACGACATCGCGTGGCTGGCCGAGATCTCCGGGCTGCCCGTGGTGGTGAAGGGTGTGCTGCGCGGCGACGACGCGCGTGACTGCGCCGCCGCCGGAGCGGCCGGGGTGTGGGTGTCCAACCACGGCGGGCGGCAGCTGGACGGGGCGGTGGCGACCGCCGTGGCGCTGCCGGAGGTGGCCGACGCGGTGGGCGACCGCGTCGAGGTCTATGCCGACGGAGGGATCCGTACGGGGACCGACGTACTGCGCGCGCTGGCGCTCGGCGCACGGGCGGTGTTCGTCGGACGGCCGGTGCTGTGGCACCTCGCGACCGGCGGTGAGGACGCGGTGGCGGACGGCCTGACGAGTCTCTCGGAGGAACTGGCACACGCGATGGGCCTGGCCGGCGTGACGACCACCGCCGCCATCGGCCGCGGCCTGTGCGCCTCCCCCACCGCGGGCACCTGACCCGGGCGCCCGTCTCCCCGCCTGTCACATGGCCCCCGGCAGGCCGGGGGCGATGCGGGCCGGGGCCGCTGCCATTCCGGCGCAGGGGGCGAATAACGTGGGAGGTGTGAAGGGCATCTTCCGGCGGCGTGGGCACGACGCCGTCTACACGGTCACTGACGCCCGGCGGCCGATGTCGGAGGACATCGGATACCGCGAGCGCCGCTACCTGCTCACGATGGGCATCCGTGCCCTCTGCTTCGTCCTGAGCATCGTGTTCGCCGTGACCCTGCACGGCGCGGGACGCTGGCTGGCGGTGGTCGCGCTGGTCGGCGCGGTGGTCCTCCCGTACGTCGCGGTGATCTTCGCCAACGGCGGCCGCGAGCCGGACAGCGCTGCCCGATTTGCCCCATATGAACCGGAGTCCAAGGACCAAAAGCGGATTTCCGGTCCTCGGGATCAAATCGGCTCGTGACAATGTCTTGACTAACTCAGGGGGGGTTCGGTGTACGATTTGTACCGGCGCTCTGGTCCCCCGTCGGGGCGCCCGTGCCGGTGTTCCGGGCCCCCGTCGGAACACCGATGATTGCGACGCCGGGAGGATTGCCCCCGTATCCTCCCGGCGTTGCCATTTCTTGAATCACTCAAGAAAACCTCTCACGACATGCGAGAACATCGCGGGCCCGGCCGGTCGGCCGGGCCCGCGATGGCGTCTTGTGCCGGTCGAGGACCGCCCCGGCACCCCATGCGCGGGGTTCCGGGGCGGTCCGTCAGGCGTCGCGGCTCCGCAGCTGCACCGCCGCGATCACCAGCAGCGCCACGGTCCAGATCGCGAAGACCCCGTAGCCCTGCCAGGGCGTGAGAAGGTCGTGGTCGGCCTGGTGCGCCTTCGCGATGAGCTGACCCGCCTCGGAGGGCAGGTAGGCGTGGACGTGCTTGCCAAGGCTTCCCGGCAGTAGCGCGGCCAGCGGGGCGAGCACGAGGACGAACCCGATGACGCCGGTGATGCCGGCCGCCGTGTGGCGGATGATGGCGCCCAGCGCGAGCGCGAACAGGCCGAGCATGGCCAGGTAGAGCCCACCGCCGATCACGGCGCGCAGCACGCCCGGGTCGCCGAGCGAGACCGGTGCCTTGCTGTGCAGGATCGGCTGGCCGATGAAGAACGACCCGAACGAGACCGCCGTGCCCAGCACGAAGATCAACACGGTGAACACGACGGCCTTGGCCGCGAGCATCGGCACCCTGCGCGGCACCGCGAGGAGGCTCGCCCGGATCATCCCGGTGGAGTACTCCGAGCCGATCACCATGACTCCCAGGACGCAGACAGTCAGCTGGCTGAGAAAGAATCCGCTGCCGAGGATCGTGCTCGTGGGATCGGCCTTGATCGCCAGCTGCGCGGAGGCGTCGGTCTTGCTCCACTGTGCCGCAGTCAGGCCGCAGAGCAGGGCGGTGAAGCCCAGATCGAGGAGCACGAGCAGCACGAGCGACCACACGGTCGACCGCACCGAACGGATCTTGGTCCACTCCGAGAGCAGCAGACGGCCGAAACCCGGCTTACGGATCTCGGGGTTGGTCCCCACGGCGTGGGCGGCGGTCGTCATCGCGTCTCTCCCTGCGGCTCCGGCATGGCCTGCGGCTCGGGTACGGGCTGCGGGACCGGCGGCGCGGCCGTCGCGCCTCCGTACTCCACGCTCTCCCGCGTGAGCTCCATGAACGCCTCCTCGAGCGACCCGCGCCTGGGCGTGAGCTCGTGCAGCACGAAACCGCCGGCCGCGGCGAGCTCGCCGACACGAGCGGCCTGCATGTGGGTGACGGACAGCAGGCCGTCCTCGCCACGGGTCGTCTTGCCGCCCTCGCGCTCGACCGCCGCCGCGATGCCCTCGATGTCGGGAGCGCGGACGACGACGACCTCCTCGGTGCTGCGCTCGATGAACTCCTCGGTGGAGCAGTCGGCGATGAGCCGGCCCCGGCCGATGACGATGAGGTGGTCGGCGGTGACCGCCATCTCGTTCATCAGGTGGCTCGACACGAAGACGGTGCGGCCCTCGGCGGCGAGCCGCTTCATCAGCGTACGGATCCAGACGATGCCCTCCGGGTCGAGGCCGTTGACCGGCTCGTCCAGGATGAGCACGGACGGGTCGGCCAGCAGCGCCGCGGCGATGCCCAGCCGCTGCCCCATGCCCAGCGAGAACCCGCCCGCGCGCCGGTGCGCCACGTCGGTCAGGCCCACCAGGTGGATGACCTCGTCGATCCGCTTCTTGCCGACGCCCTGCGTCTGCGCCAGGGCGAGCAGGTGGTTGTACGCGCTGCGGCCCGTGTGGACGGCGCGGGCCTCCAGCAGAGCCCCGACCGTCTGCAGCGGGCGGGGCAGGTCACGGTAGTGCTTACCGTTGATCGTCGCGTCGCCCCCGTGAGGACGGTCCAACCCGAGGATGAGACGCATGGTGGTCGACTTGCCGGCGCCGTTCGGGCCGAGGAAGCCGGTCACCCGGCCGGGTTCGACTCTGAAGGACAGGTCATTGACGGCGATCTTGTCGCCGTAACGCTTGGTGAGGTTCTTTGCCTCGATCATTTCCCAGATCCCGCGTTGGTTGATGGCAGTGCGTGTTGATGGCGGTACGTAAGGCTGATCACGGTAATCGCCGTGGCACCCCGGACGGATCCATCCTTCGGTTGATATGAGCCGCCACCCGGCTATGTTTCGTCCTCCACCCGACGGTGGGGAGACGTCGAAAGTCGGGTGCGGACGAGCCGGATGACCGCACCACGGCGCATGATCGGCCGCCGGGTGGATTCGCTTGTCGCCATAATGGCGTCCAGCAGGAGGAAGGACCCGAGGATGCCGATTTCAGGCGAGTCCCTCGCCGGGGCGCCGCGCCGTCTCCGCCGCGCGGTCGAACGCGTCGAAAAGGAGTTCCGCGGAGCGGTGACCGCCAAGGGCGCGCGGGCGTACGCACGCGCCGTGGGACTGGCGCTCGACACCGATCCGGCTCTCGCGGTCGCCCTGTTCACGTCCTACGACGCTCGCGTTCCCGGCGACCTGTACGTCACGGCGTTCGAGCCGGAGGACCGCCAGGCGCTCCGCGAACTGGCGCGGCGCGAGGACCGCGACACCCTGAGCACCGTGTTCGAGCTGGCGACGCGACTGCGGATCGATGACCTGCGGGCCGAGGCGCTCGACCGGCTGGCCGGCGTGCTCGGTCGCGAGGGCGACGCCGACCGGCTGGTCGCGCACCTGCAGCGCTGGCAGGATCTGGGCCTGCTGGAGGCCGCGACGCTCGGGCGGGCGTTGCGCGGGCACCTGACCCGCGTCCCGCTGGACCGCGACGCGCCGCTGTGGTCGGCCTATCTGGCTCAGGTGCCGGAAGGCCTGCTGCCGGAGTCGTTCGAGGTGCACTGCTTCCTCGGGCACGGCGCGGAGGCCGTACGCCTCGCCGACACGAGCGCCCGGCGGGCGAAGGCACTGGAGTGCTGTTTGGCGTCGAAACGTCCCGCCGACATCGAGGCCGGGCGTGAGCTGGCGCTGTCGCTCGGCGACGAGGCGGCGGCCCGGACGCTTTCCGTGCACCTGGCGGACCTGCTGTTCGCGGCCGGCCGGTACGCCGACGCGCTGCCGGTGTTCCAGGACGCCGGCCGGGCGGACCGGGCGAGCGCGTGCCTCGAACGGCTCGGCAGGACCGCCGAGGCCCTGGCCACCTGTCCCGCGGATCGCCCGGACGACCTGGCGCGGCTGGCCGGGGCGTGCCGCCGTGAGCTCGACGAGCGGGTGGACGAGCACGAGTTCCTCGCCGCGGCGCGCCAGGTCCAGGAGCTCATCGGCCATCTGGACCGGGCCGCGGAGGTCACGGAGGCGGTGGCCGACCGCCGCGAGGAGCTGGCCGGGCTGCGGACCGCGATCCTGGCCGCCGGGCGCCGGCACTTCCGCGCGGCGGTGCGGGCGGACGGCGACGACTCCGCCGTGCTGACGGAGTGGAGCCGCTTCGAGGAGCACGCCGGTGAGGACGGCGAGGCCGCGCGCCTTGCCGAGGAGACCGGCGACCTCTACCGGGCCTACCGGCTCTACCGGCGGGCGCAGCGCTTCGGTGAGGCGGACCGGGTGCTGCGCGACGAGGACACCCCCGAGAGCCGCGCCGCCCGCGCGGAGGCGCGTGAGGCGGGCGGCGACCTGGTCGGGGCGGCCCGGCTGCACCGGGAGGACGGGCGGCCGGACGCCGCCACGGCGCTGTTCATGCGCGCCGGTGACTTCGCGGCGGCCGCCGCCTGCCTGTCGGAGTGGCTGGGCGAGGACGCGATCGAGGACCCCCGGCTGGCCGAGTGCCTCCGCCGTACCGGGGACCTGGAGGAACTGGCCCGTCGCTGCCTCCGGGCGGTCGGCCGCGCCGGGCCCGGCGGGCGGATCGCCGCCGAACTGCGTGAGGTCCGCGACGCGGGCGTGCTGTCCCCGGGCCTGCACGCCGAGGTCTCCGCCGCACTGGACGCCCTCGACCTGCGCGGACGCCGCCCGTTCGAGGAACGGGCGGCGGGGTGGGTGGACCGGGCCCGTGCCGACATCGACCGCCGCTTCGCCCGGATCTGGGGACTGGACCTGGGCACCACGACCAGCGCGGCCGCCATCTACGACACCGAGCTCGGCCGCCCGGTGCTGTGCCCGTGGAAGGGCCACGAACAGTTCCCGTCGACCCTGAGCCTGGACGAGGACGGCAACGAACTGATCGGGCTGGCGGGCGAGGAGATCTTCGCGGGCCGTCTGCTCGGCCACATCGGCTCCGCCAAGCGCAAGATGGGCGGCAAGGCGGTCTTCCGCATCCGCGACCGCACGTACCGGCCGGAGGAGGTGGCGGCGCGCCTGATCCACCACGCCCGCGGCATGGTGGAGGACCTGCTCGCCGAACGCGTGCGCGAACGCGTCGCCGACCTGGCAAGGGCCGAGCTGGGCGAGGTGCGCGACGCCTGGCTGGACTGGCTGCGGGAAAACCACGACCTTCGGCTGGCCCGCCCACGCGCGATCCTGACGATCCCCGCGTACTTCCGTAACAACCAGAAGCACGCCACGCGGCACGCGTGCGAGATCGCGGGCGTGGAGCCGGTACGGCTCATCCACGAGCCGACCGCCGCCTGCATGATGGCGGCCCGCGAACGCCGTCTCGACGGCACCGTGGCCGTGGTCGATCTCGGCGCCGGCACCCTGGACGTGAGCCTCCTGGAGGTCGCCGACGGTGTCCACGGGGTGCGCCGGACCATGGGCGACAACGCCTACGGCGGCAACGACTTCGACGGCGTCATCAGCCGCGACCTGGCGGAGAAGCTGAAGGGGCAGGGCGTCACGGTGCCGGCGTCCGGCCTCGCGCGCCGGCGGCTGGAGGTCGCCGCCGAGTACCTCAAGATCGCCCTGTCGGGTCAGGAGCAGGCGCACTACTCGCTCATGCACTTCGTGGACGGCCGCGACGTGACCGTGGAGCTGAGCCGGGAGGAGCTGACCCGGCTGCTGGAACGGCCGCTGGAGACCCTGCGCGACCTGTGCGCGACGTTCGCGGCGGAGAGCAACGGAGCCCCGGACCACCTGGTGCTGGTCGGCGGGCCCATGCTGTCGCCGCCGGTACGCGCGCTGGTCGAGCAGGTGTTCGGCCGGCAGAGGACGGTGATCCAGGATCCGCGTTCGGCCGTGGCCTGCGGCGCGGCGCTCCAGGCCGCGGTGCTCGACGGGAAGCTCGGCGACCTGCTGCTCCTCGACGTGACCCCGCTGCCGATGGGCATCAAGGCCAGGGGCGACGACGACCGCCCGGAGTTCTCCGAAGTGATCGCGGCCAACACGACCATCCCCACCCGGGCGGCACAGACCTACACGACGACGCGGGACAACCAGACCGAGGTCGAGGTCGAGATCTTCAACGGGAGCCTGTCCGCCGAGGCGAAGGTGGGCGAGTTCCGTCTCGTCGGGATCCCGCCGACGCCGAAGGGCACCCCGGAGATCGAAGTGACGTTCGCCATCGACGAGAGCTGCGTGCTGGAGGTCACGGCGCGGGACACGAACACGGGCAACTCGAACTCGATCCGGATCTCCGACACGACGCTGCTGTCGCCCAGGGAGCTCGACGCGATGACCCGGCGGCGCGAGCGGCAGATCGAGGCCGAACAGGTCCGCCGGGCGCTGTCCGAGCTCGCCGACGAGGCCGAGCTCGCCGACCCCGACGCGCTGTGGCGGGAGTTCCAGAGCCGGCTCGCCGCGTACCGGCCGCAGTCCGCGCCCCTGGACGAGGCGACCCAGCGGGTGATGCTGGAGATCTTCAACGACTCCAACGACGCCGGCACCGAGCTGATGCTGGCCGGCGGCCCGCTGCGCGACCTGGCCGCGGCGGCACGCGACCATCTGCGGCGGCCGGCCGCGGACGGCGACCTGGACGAGGCACGGCACCTGGAGCGCCGGCTGCGCGAGGGACTCGACCGGCTGGCCGAGCACGTCGCGCGGGTGACGCGCTGGAACGCCGTCCTGAAGAAGGTGGCCGGCACCGAGACCGATCCGCTGCACCGCTTCCGGAACCTGCACGACACCGGCGCCTACGCACGTGCCCTCGCGGCGCTGGAGGAGCTGCCCCACCCGCCGGAGGACCCCGAGGACGTCGAGCGGAGGCTGCGCTGCCTGGCGGAGGTGGGCGACGCCGGCGGCTACCGCGCGGCGCTGCTCGCGGCGGCCGGGCGGCTGGGATGCGCCGTGCTGGACGGCGACGGGACCGACGCGTTCCTCGCCCGTGCCGGACGGGCGTTCGTGCGCGTCACGGTGACGCGAGCCGGCGGCGCCGGCACCGTCACGGGCAGCGGATTCCTGCTCGGTGACCGGCTGGTGGTCACGAACCGGCACTGGCTCGACGACCCGGCGGCCGAGCACGGTCTCGCCGAGCCGGCGCGGGTCCGGGTCGGCACGGAGGCCGGCCCGAGCACGGTCCGGCGCATCGGGCTGCCCGGCTCGCCCCACCTGGACGTGGCGGTACTGCACCTGGACGAGCCGGTCGCCCCGAGCCCGCTCCGGCTCGGGCACGGCGAGCTCGTACGCATCGGCGACCGCGTCTGGGCTCCCGGACCGGCCGGCGACGGTCCGCCCGCCCTGCTCGACGGCGTCGTCGACGGGTTCGAGTCCTTCCCCGAGCAAGGGTTGCGGCTCTTCCGGACCGGGCTGCGGATCGGCCCCGCCGGCAGCGGCGGGCCGCTGCTGAACGCGCTCGGCGAGGTCGTGGGCGTGCTGACGGTCGGGCGGGAGAGCGGCGCGGCGACCTTCGCCCTGACCGTCGACGGTCTGCGGCCGTTGCTCGACACCGGTGAGCCCGCCCGGTGACATGACGGGAGCACCCGCCCGGCGCCCTGGCCGGCGGCCGACACCGATGAGCCCGTCCGGTGACGTGGACGCCCGGCCGGTCGGATGGCGGTCGCTCCGGACCTCGGCGTCCCGCGGATGCGAAGATCCGTCAGACTGGGGCGGTGACGACCGATGAGCCGCTCGTGTGCTCGGCCAAGGGCTGCCGTGCCGACGCACGCTGGGCCCTGCGCTGGAACAACCCGAAGATCCACGAACCGGACCGGCGCAAGGTCTGGCTCGCCTGCGACGAGCACCGCGAGCACCTGAGCGACTTCCTGTCCCGCCGGGGCTTCCTCCGCGAGACCGTGCCCGTCGACGAGCTGGGCTGACCCCGGACCGGACGACCGGCGGCGGTGGACGGACGGCACCGCGGCCCGCGTGTCGTGAGGCCACGCGCCGGGGATAACCCGCGCTGGACAGGGCCGTCGAAGGTGTCGGGGGGCGCCGTGACCGAGCGGCGGACACCGCGGACGCGCCGGCTCACGGCGGCCGTCGTCCTGCTGGCGCTCGGCTCCGGCGCGGTGGACGCCTTCAGCTTCGCCGGTCTCGGCGCGGTGTTCGCGAGCGTCATGACCGGAAACCTCGTCCTGCTCGGCGTCTCGGTCGTGCACGCGCGCCTCGACGCGGCCGTCGCGGCCGTGGCCGCCATCACGGCGTACGTCGCGGGAGTCCTCGCCGCCTCCCTCTGGCTCCGTGCGCGCCACATCGGGGACCGCCCCCGGGCCTCCTGCCGACGGGGCCGGGAACTCGCACCGACCGGCTCGTACGGCCGGAACCGGGTCCGCCGCGCCCGTACGCGCCGGGCCGCCGGGGGCGCTCGCCGGTACGGACGTGGACGCCCGTCCGGCGACACCTACCTCGGCCGTGCCGCGCGACGGCGGCACGTGCCGTCCGCCGGGCCGTCCGGGCGCCGTGCCGGGCGGCCGTCCACGCCGCGACGGCCCGTGACGGCGGAGTGGCCGGCGCGGGTGCGCGCGGTGCTCACCGTGGTGCCCGTCGCGCAGGCGGCCGTGCTGGGCGGCTGGCTGGCGACCGGAGGGCGGCCCGGGCCGGTCGCGCAGAGCGGGATGCTCGCGCTCGCCGCGTTCGCCATGGGCGCGCAGAGCGCGGGCGTCAACACCCTGCCCCTGACCGGCGCCGCGACGACCTACCTCACCGGCACCCTCACCACGCTCACCACGGAACTCGCCACGAGCGGCGTGCCCGCGACCATGCGGCGGAGGTTCGCCGTGCTGGCCGCCGCCCTCGCGGGTGCCGGGCTCGACGCCGTTCTGCTCGTCTGGGCCCGGCCGGCCGCCCCGGCCCTGCCGCTCGCCCTCACGCTCACGGTCGTCCTCGTCCTCGCCCGCTGATCGACCGGGCCCCGAGACGCCGGGGCCGCCGTCCCCAAGGGAGCGGCGGCCCATGCCGGGTGGCCCCTACGACCGCTGGTTCTCCAGGTCCTTCGGGAGGCGTTCGAGGAGGGACTTCAGATCGTCCGCGTGCTCCTCCTCGTCGGCCAGCAGCTCCTCGAAGAGACGGCGTGTCGTGGGGTCGCCGTCGCCGATCCACTGGGCGATCTCGGTGTAGGAGGCGATCGCGATGCGCTCGGCGATCAGATCCTCCTTGATCATGTCGACGAGGTTCTCGCTCCCGTCGTACTGGGTGTGGGACCGCGCCGACAGCCGTGCGGGGTCGAAGTCCGGGGACCCGCCCAGCTGGGTGATCCGCTCGGCCAGCAGGTCGGCGTGCCGCTGCTCGTCGGCCGCGTGCTCGAGGAACTCGGCCGCCACCGGCTCGGAGTGGATGCCGCTCGCCGTGTAGTAGTGCCGCTTGTAGCGCAGCACGCAGACGATCTCGGTGGCCAGCGCCTCGTTGCACACCTCGATGACCCGCTGGAGGTCGGCACCGTACGCGTCGGTGACCGCGCCCTTCTCGATCTCATCCCTCGCCCGCTTACGGAGCGTATCGATATCGGTCAGAAAGTCGGCCATGCCCGCCTCCGGATCGTGGTTCCTGTCTCAGCCCCTCTACCACGTCACCGCGGGATTACACCCGGCGCCCGAACTAGTCGCAATGCCGTTCGGTTAGGAGTCTGGCCATCGGCGCAAGGGGCGGCGTTTCGGCTGGTGTCATGGGTGCAGCCCTTGTAGAGGTTCCCGGGTCCGCCAAGACTCGTGTTCCTCCACAAGGGCTGCCGTGTCCGATTCTGTCATCTGTCATGCTCCTGGCGTGTTCGCTGTGGGGCACCTGGGCGAGTTGACCCAGGTCGTTCCGTTCGACCTCGTTGACGAGGCCCTTGCCGAGGCCGGTGGTCTGCAGCGCCGGGTGCGGCGGCTACCGTCGCGGGTGGTGGTCTACCTGCTGCTTGCGGGGGCGTTGTTCACCTCGATGGGCTGGGCGCAGGTGTGGGCCAGGCTGACCACCTCGCTGCCGGGATGTCTGCCCGTCCCGGCGCCTTCCTCGATCACCGCGGCGATGAGACGGGTCGGGCCGGCACCGCTCAAAGCGCTGTTCGACTTGCTCAAAGGACCCCCAGCCGTGACCGCAACCCAGGCTGCGCGGTTCGCGGGCAGACTGGTCGTCGCGATCGACGGCACCCAGATCCCACTCCCCGACACCCCTGCGAACCTTGCGGTCTTCCCCAAGGCCAAGGCCGGGCCCAACGGGCCGGCCGGATACCCGACGCTGCGTCTGGTCACCCTGGTCGCCTGCGGGACCCGCACACTCCTGGACGCGGTCTTCGGCAGCGATCGGACCGGCGAGCTGACCTACGCCCAAGACCTGGCCAAGGCCGGTGCGCTGCGGCCAGGGATGCTGTTGCTCGGTGATCGCGGCTTCTCCGCCACCGGGTTCATCACCACGGTCGCGGGCGTCGGCGCGGACTTCTTGATCCGCGCCAGCACCCACTCCACCGCGCTAAAGCTCCCCGCCCTGCGCCGGCTATCTGACCAGACGTTCCTGTCCCGTATAGGCCAGGTCACCGTCCGCGTCATCGAGGCCACCATCACCGTCACCACCGCCGAGGGCACCGTCACACACGCCGACCATCGGCTCATCACCAGCCTGCTCGATCCCGACGAGGCACCAGCGATCACGCTGGTCAGGCTCTACCACGAGCGCTGGGAGATCGAAACGAGCTACTGCGAACTGAAATCAACCCTCCTGGGCGGTCGGGTCCTACGCGGCCGGCACCCCGCCGCCATCGCCCAGGAGACCTGGGCACTTTTGACCACCTACCAGGTACTACGGACCGCGATGACCGACGCGGTCTTGCACCGGCCCGACATCGACCCCGACCGGACCTGCTTCACCATCGCGCTCAACGCCGCCCGCGACCAGATCATCCAGGCAACCAACATCATCAACAACACCCACATCGACCTCATCGGCCGCATCGGAACCGCCATACTCAACACGCTCCTACCAGCCCGCCGCGACCGCACCCGACCACGCGTGAAGAAACGAGCCATCAACTCCAAGTACCGCGCCGTAGGCCGCGACCTCGACCACCGCACCCACAAAACAACCATCCAGATCGCGACCACCGGCTTGCTCAACAACCCAAACCGCTAACCGAACGGCATTGGAACTAGTCGGGATTGCCCGGCCAGCTCTCGGCCATCTCTGTGAGCCGGGCGGCGGCGTCGCGTACGGGAGTGCCGCGGCCGACGGCGAGGCCCATGAGGTAGGCGGTCAGCGGGGCGGCGGGTCGCGCGACGCCGTGGGCGACGTCGCGGGCCACGTCGAGGATCAGGTCGCGATGCATGTCGGCCGGGTCGAGCCCGAGCTCGGCGCACGCCGCTCGGATCCAATCGTCAAGCACGGTTCTCTCCGATCATCCGGGACGCCGTCGCGATGTCCGACGGTGTGTCGCAGTCATACCAGGGCGACTCACCCTCGGGCGCCCGTACGAGACGGGGCGTCAGGGGATCCATCAGACCGCGCAGCGACGCCTCGCGGTAGCCGGCGAGGGCCGCGGCCAGGTCCGCGGTCCGCCAGACGCCGGCGAGCCACTGCGGCCGGCCGTCCGCGTCGACCAGCACGGCCCCGGTACGGCCGGCCGCCTCCCGCCGCAGCCCGGCCACGTGCGCGGGCCGCAGGAAGGGCAGGTCGGCGGCGAGGACGGCCGTCCACGGCGCCCGTACCCGCGTCAGCCCGGCGCGCAGCGCGGGGACCGGTCCGCCGCCCGGAGGATCCTCGCGGACGACGATCGCCTCCGGCAGCTCGGGCCGGGCCGGGCCGACCAGGACGATCCGCTCCGCGCAGGCCACCGCCGCCCCGACCCACGCGACCAGCGGGCGTCCCCCGACCACCACGCCGGGTTTGTCGGCTCCGGAGAGCCGCCGCGCTCCCCCACCGGCGAGCACCACGGCGTCGAACGGCTCCGGCTCACTGATCGTCATGGGCGCTCTTGGCGTTCTCCCGCTCGTACGCGCTGAGGTTCTGCTCCAGTGACTTCATCAGTTCCCAGACCTGGCTGGGCGGGATGCGGACGCGGGCGACCACGCGCGCCGGCACGTGGAGGTAACGGGTGCCGCTGTCGGGGTCCTCGGCCACCTCGGACGGGCGCACCTCGGTGGAGAAGTCGATCACGAAGGAGTCCTGGGTACGCCAGACGGAGGCGAAACTCGCGTGCGCTCCGACCTCATGATCCGGCGGGACCGTGATCTCGACCCGATGTTCGTGCGGCCTCTCGGTCACGGCACCTCCCTCATCGGCCCCGCGACCAAGGTCCTGTGCTCACCGGTTCCCTCGCTGCGCTCGGTCACGGCACCTCCTTCGTCGGCGCCGCGACCCAAGGTGCTGTGCTTGCCGGTTCCCTCGCTTCGCTCGGTCACGGGATCCTTTCTACCCGCCGATGGCGGACATCGGACGCGCCGGCTGCAGGAAACTCGGATCATCGATGCCGTGGCCGGGCCGCTTCGCCGCCACCGCGGCGCGCCAGCGCGACTCCAGCTCTTCGTCGGAGGCGCCGGCGCGCATCGCGTCGCGCAGGTCGGACTCCTCGCGGGCGAACAGGCAGTTGCGGATCTGGCCGTCCGCGGTGAGGCGCACCCGGTCGCACGCCCCGCAGAACGGGCGGGTCACCGAGCCGATGACGCCGACCGTCGCCGGGCCGCCGTCGATGAGGAACCGCTCGGCGGGCGCGCTGCCGCGTGCCTCGCCGGGCTCGGGCGTCAGGTCGAAGGCGGCCGAGAGGCGCTCGAGGATCTCATCGGCCGTGATCATGCCCTCGCGCCGCCAGCCGTGCTGGGCGTCGAGGGGCATCTGCTCGATGAAGCGCAGCTCGTAGCCCTGTTCGAGGCAGAACCGCAGCAGCGGCACGGCGTCCGCGTCGTTGACGTCGCGCATGAGCACGGCGTTGACCTTGACCGGGCACAGGCCGGCGCGCGCGGCCGCGGCCATCCCGTCGAGCACGTCCGGCAGCCGGTCGCGGTGGGCGAGCCGTTTGAAGGTGTCGCGGTCGAGGGTGTCGAGGGAGACGTTGACGCGGTGGAGGCCGGCCTCGGCGAGCGGGGCGGCCAGCCGGGTCAGCCCGATGCCGTTGGTGGTCAGCGAGATCTCCGCGCCCAGGGCGGACGTCCGCGCGACGATGTCGACCAGGCCCCGCCGCAGGAGTGGTTCGCCACCGGTGTAGCGGACCTCGGTGATGCCGAGCCGCTCCACGCCGATGCGGACGAGGCGGACCACCTCGTCGTCGGTGAGGAGCTCGGGCCTGGGCAGCCATTCGAGGCCCTCGGGGGGCATGCAGTAAGTGCAACGGAGATTACAGCGGTCGGTGAGCGAGACCCGCAGGTCGGTCGCGACCCGGCCGTAGCCGTCCACCAGCAAGGAACGTTCCCCCTTGAATAGCCGCCGATTCCCCCAGCCTATGCCGTACCGGAACCACGATCGCGGGTCTGGTGTTCCCCGGCCGGGACAACGATCATGGCGGACATGGAATGGGACTTCACCGGTGCACGCGAACGCATCACCGCCCGCGAGTGGCCCGCCGACTCCCCGCGGTGGGTGGCGCTCCTGGCGCACGGCTACGGGGAGCACATCGGGCGGTACGAGTATGTCGCGGACACGCTGCTGCGGCACGGCGCGGTGGTGTACGGGCCGGACCATCTCGGCCACGGCAAGTCGGACGGCGAGCGGGTCCTGGTCCACGACTTCGAGGAGGTCGTCGCCGACCTGCACACCGTCGAGGAACACGCGCGCGAGCGCCACCCCGGGCTGCCCGTCGTGCTGATCGGGCACTCCATGGGCGGCATGATCGCGGCCCGCTACGCGCAGCACCACGGCGACGGGCTGGCCGCCCTCGTGCTGTCCGGGCCGGTCCTGGGACCGTGGGGGCCGATCACGGCGCTGCGCGGCGTGGAGGAGATCCCCGACGACCCGATCGACACGGCGACGCTGTCCCGTGACCCGGCGGTCGGCGCGGCGTACGCCGCCGACCCGCTCGTGTGGCACGGCCCGTTCAAACCCACGACGGTGACGGCGTTCGACCGCTGCCTGTCGGCGATCGCGTACGGCGGGCGGCTCGGTGCCCTGCCGACCCTGTGGGTGCACGGAGAGGCCGACGAGCTGGTACCGCTGCGCGAGACACGCATCGGCATCGAGCAGATCCGCGGCGAGGACCTGACCGAGATCCTTTACCCCGGCGCCCGGCACGAGGTCTTCAACGAGACGAACAAGGACGAGGTCCTGGCCGACGTCACCGCGTTCGCCACACGCCACGTCGGCGGTTGAACGACGGCGGCGGCGCCCCGGGGCGGGGCGCCGCCGATCAGCTCATGAGTCAGACGCGGTGCACGATCTTCGTGATCAGCGGGAATCACGAGCTCCGGTCAGGCTCGGCCGGGCCGTCGATCACTTGGCATGTGCGGCGATGGTCCGCGCGCACTCCATCGCCTCCGCATGCGTGGTGTCCACCTCCAGGTCATAGGTCACCCCCCGGTGGACCACTTCCGCCTGGGCCGCGGCCATCCCGATGGTCCGATCGCCTCGTGCGACCTCACGGCCTGCGGCCACCGCGGCGTCGCACCTGACGCCGACCCACAGCACCCGCAGGTCGCCCAAGGCCTTCTGCCATCGCTGCTGTGAGTACGCTCCGCCGAGGAAGACCTCATCGACGATGACCCGGGCGCCCGCACGGGCCATCGCGGCGACTCCCGCGATCCATGCCGCTTCCAGCGTTCGGAACTCCGGACCGACGACCACTCCTCCGTCCGGAGCGAACTCGATCCCGCCGTCCGACGCCCGCATGGACGCCGGCATCGCCGCGACCAGGGTGTCCGTGCCGAGGGCCAGCCATGGATCCGGCAGGACCGCCTGCAGACACCGAACGATCCCGGACTTCCCCGAGCTGGAACCGCCGTTGACAACGATCACCTGAGTCATATGCTCTGCCTCCCAGGTCAGCCCTTGACGCAGACGAGCTGGCGCAGGTGGGCCACGACCTCCACGAGGTCGGTCTGCGCCTCGATCACCGACTCGATGTCCTTGTACGCGCCGGGGATCTCGTCGATGACACCCGAATCCTTGCGGCACTCGACGCCCCGCGTCTGCTCGATCAGGTCGTCGACCGTGAAGGACTTCTTGGCCCGGTTACGGCTCATCCTGCGGCCCGCGCCGTGCGACGCGGAGTTGAAGGCCTTCTCGTTGCCCAGACCGCGGACGATGTAGGTGCCCGTCGCCATCGAGCCCGGGATGATGCCCAGATCGCCGTCTCCCGCGCGGATCGCGCCCTTGCGGGTGACGAGCAGCTCGACACCGTCGTAGGTCTCCTCCGCCACGTAGTTGTGGTGGCAGGAGATGACGTCGTCCCAGCGGACCCGCTTGCCGGCGAAGTAACGCGTGATGACGTTCTGGGTCAGCGCCATCATCACGGCGCGGTTGCGCCGCGCGTAGTCCTGCGCCCAGAACAGGTCCCGGCGGTACTCCTCCATCTTGCGCGTCCCGCTAAGGAACACCGCCAGGTCGCGGTCCGGCAGGTCCTGGTTGTGCGGCAGCCGCATCGCGGCCTCGATGTGGTGTTCGGCCAGCTCCTTGCCGATGTTGCGCGACCCCGAGTGGAGCACGACCCACACCGCGCCCTCGTCGTCCGCGCACACCTCCAGGAAGTGGTTGCCCGACCCGAGCGTGCCCAGCTGGGACGTCGCGCGGCCCCGGCGGGACCGGGCGACCGGCGCCAGCTCGTCGTAGGCCTGCCAGAACTCGTACCAGCCGCGTTCCTTCAGCCCCGGCACGGCCGAGGGGTCCACGGCCGTCCTGTGCGCGCCGCGCCCGACCGGCACGGCCTTCTCGATCTTGGCCCGCAGGCGGCTCAGGTCGTCGGGCAGGTCCTCGACGGTGAGGCTGGACTTGACCGCGGTCATCCCGCAGCCGATGTCCACCCCGACCGCCGCCGGGGCCACCGCGTCGCGCATCGCGATGACCGAGCCGACCGTCGCGCCCTTGCCGTAGTGCACGTCCGGCATGACCGCCACGCCGTGCACCCAGGGCAGGTTCGCGACGTTGCGGAGCTGGTCGAGCGCGCCCGGCTCGACCTCGGCGGGATCGGTCCAGATCCGGATCGGGACGTGACCGCCTCGCATCGTGTACGGCATCACCATCTCCTCTCCGAATCTCGCGGTGTGCCGTGACTATGACGCCGCAAAGTGATCATCCGTTTCAACCCATTTTCCTCCGCGGCGAGGCGGAGACGCCGGCCGCGATCGAGGTCAACGGGAGCGACGGCTCCGGGGCCGCAGGCGTACGCCGGGCAGCGCGGGCGCGGGGATGCGCTCGCCGCCGTGCCCGGGGACCGTGCCGAACCGGTCGCCCTCCTCCCAGCCGGCGCGGGCCGCGGCGATCTCCTCGTGGCTGCGCCCGACGAAGTTCCACCACATCACCAGCTCGTCGGGGAACGGCTCGCCGCCGAGCAGGACGGCACGCGCCTCGGCGGCGGCCGACACGGTCACCTCGTCGCGTCCGGTGCCGAGGTACAGCAGCGGCCCCGCGGCGAGCCGCGTGCCGGCGACCTCCAGTTCGCCGGACAGGACCAGCAGGGCGTGTTCGAAGTCGGGGCGCAGCGGCACGCTCGCGGCGGTCCCGGGGGCGAGTTCCAGGTCGGCGCCGGCCAGCGGGGTGTACACGGTGGCGGGCGACACCGTGTCGCCGAGCCCGCCGGCGAAGACGGTCGCGCGCAGCCCGCCGTCCTCATGGACGGGCAGCTCGGTGTGCTGCTCGAACCCCGCGTCGCCGGCCGCACGGCCGGCGGGCAGCGCCAGCCAGAGCTGGAGGGCGTCCAGCAGCGGCGCGTCCCCGACGGAGAACTCCGAGTGCGACACGCCGTGGCCCGCGGTCATGAGGTTCAGCTGCCCCGGCCGCAGAAGCACGTCGTTGCCCAGGCTGTCGCGGTGCCGGATCTCGCCTCGCAGGGGCCAGGTGACCGTCTGCAGGCCGGTGTGCGGGTGGGGCAGCACCCGCATGTCGGTGCGCTGCGGGCCGAACCGGTCGAGGAAGCACCAGCCGCCGACGGTGGGCAGCGACCGGTGCGGCAGCAGCCGGTCCACCCGCATGCCGCGGACGCCCCCGAGCGGCACCTGCCGGGACTCGTAGAGCTCCAGCACCGCGCCGTCACCGGCCGCCGGCCGTGCCTGGATGATCGCCGGCCGGGCATCCAGATCGCTCATCCGTTGCCCTCGGGCCAGCGGACGTGCTCGTCGTACTCAGGATGCTTGCGCAGGTAGGCGGCGATGAACGGGCACAGCGGAACGATCACACGGCCGCGGCGTACGGTGTCGTCGAGTGCGGCGGCGGCCAGGGCCTTGCCGACGCCCTTGCCCTCGAAGGCCGCCTCGACCTCGGTGTGGGTGAAGATCGTCCGGTCGGCCCGCTCGCGGTAGTAAGCGACCCCGGCGAGCGTCTCGCCGGACCATGCCTCGTACCGCTTCTTCTCCTCGTCGTGCCGCACGTCGAGCGCCGTGAGCTCTTCGGCCATGTGGCTTCTCCCTTCGCCGCCCGGCCATCGTGTCAGAGGCCGCCGGAGGATCCTCGCCCGCCCCGGAGCGTACGGCGGTCGCCGGTGCGGACGGTGAGCCCGCGGCGGTCCAGGTGCTCCAGCAGCGGCACGGCCACGCGGCGGCTGGTGTCGAGGGCCTTGCGCGCCTCGCTGACCGTGAACGGCTGCGGCAGCGACGCGAGCACGTCCGCCGCCCGGTCGTCGGCGCCCGCCAGCAGGACGACGCCCTCCGCGACGCGCAGCAGCGCGCCGGCCCGCACGGCCGCACCCAGGGCACGCCCGGTGAGCCCGAGCTCGGCGAGCCGGCCGGCCTCCGGCGCGCGGAACGGGGCGCGTTCCAGGTCGGCGCGCAGCCGCCGTACGGCTTCGGCGACCGGGGCGGGCAGGCCCGCGGCGCCGCCGGCGTGCACCCGGCCGGACTCCAGGCGCAGCGGCGGCCCGGCGAGCGCGTCCACGAGCCGCCGGTCGGGCAGGTCCAGCAGGGCGCGAGCGGCCTCGACCGGCAGGCCGGGCGCCAGCGGGTCGGCCGCGGCGTGCCGCGCGACCTCTTCGGCGAGCCGGCGGCGCAGGGACGCCCAGTGCGCGGGATCGGCGAGCCAGTCGCCGGCCACCGGCTCGCTCTCGGGCGTCAGGCCCATCGCGACGAGCTCGGACCGGCGGATCAGGCCGTGTCTGCGCACCAGCTCCGCGGCGCCGGGCACGCCGGTGGCCAGTTCGCGGGCGCGGGCGGCCGCCGCTCCGCGCCGCCGCAGGACCGGCGGGCGCACGTCGAGGACGTCGGCTCCGGTGACCCGGCGGGCGCCGGGGTCGCGCAGCAGCAGCCGGTCGCCGATGTGCAGCGGAAGGGGCCGGGCGAGGGTGAGACGCGCCGCGTCGTCGCCGAGCGGACGCAGGCGTACGGGCACGGCGGCCGAGCCGATGTGCAGGACCGGCTCGCGCGGCAGCCGGGCGGCGTCCTCCACCCGGACGTCGAGGAGGTCCGTGACGGTCCACTCGCCGGCGTGCAGCGCCATGCCGCGGAAGACCTCGTCGCGCTCGACGCCCCGCAGGTTGATCGCGATGCGGGCGACGGCGGAGACCTCGGCGGCGTTCTCCTTGAGCGTCTGCAGACCGCGTACACGGACCGGGCGGCCGTCGAGGAGCAGTTCGCCTCCGGAACGTACGGTGCCGGCGGGCAGGGTGCCGGTGACGACCGTGCCGCTGCCCCTGATGGTGAACGCGCGGTCGACCCAGACGCGCACGGGGGCGCCGGGGTCGGGGGCGGGCAGGCGGGTGATGAGGCGGCCGAGCGCGGCGCGCAGGTCCGGCAGCCCCTGGCCGGTGGCGCCGCTGACCGTGACCGCCTCCACGTCGCCCAGGGAGGTGCGGGCGATCTCGGCGCGCGCCTGGGCGAGGGCCTTGGCCGGGTCGGCACGGTCGGAGCGGGTGACGACGAGCAGCCCGTGGCGGACCCGCAGCGCGTCGATGGCGGCCAGGTGCTCGGCGGACTGCGGCATCCAGCCCTCGTCCGCCGCCACGACGATCATGACGGCCGGGACCGGCCCGACCCCGGCCAGCATGTTCGTGACGAACCGTTCGTGCCCGGGGACGTCCACGAACGCCAGCCGCTCCCCCCGTTCCAGGGCCGTCCAGGCGAATCCCAGGTCGATCGTCATGCCGCGGCGGCGCTCCTCGGCCCAGCGGTCGGGCTCCATCCCGGTGAGCAGCCGGACGAGGGTCGACTTGCCGTGGTCGACGTGGCCGGCGGTCGCGACGACGTGCACTAGCGCTCCCCGAGGGCGGCGCGCACGCGGGCGGCGAGGTCGGCGGGATCCAGCTCGGCCGGGACCGCGCGCAGGTCCAGCAGCACGCGGCCGTCCTCGACCCGGCCCACGATTCCGGCGCGGCGCAGCGGCACGGCGCAGGCCTCCGGCAGGCTGACGGCCGCGCTCGGCAACTCGACGCCGGGCGCGCCGCCGCCCCCGACCCGGGCGGCCGAGTCGACGACCCGCGCGTCGTGGCCGCCCAGCTCCTCGGCGAGCAGCGCCGCACGCTCGCGGACGGCGACCGGGTCGGCGTGCAAGGCTCGTACGGCCGGGGGCTCCGGCCCGCGTAGCGAGGCCTCCAGCGCGGCGAGGGTGAGCTTGTCGACGCGCAGCGCCCGCGCGAGGGGATGCCTCCGCAGGCGTTCGACCAGCTCCGACCGGCCGAGCAGCAGCCCGGCCTGCGGGCCGCCGAGGAGCTTGTCCCCGCTGGCGGTGACCAGGTCGGCGCCGTCGGCCAGCGCCGTCGCGGCGTCGGGCTCGGCGGGCAGCAGCGGCTCGGGCGCGAGCAGGCCGGAGCCGATGTCGGCCACGACGGGCACGCCGAGGCCGGTCAGGCTCCGCACCGGCGCCTCCGCGGTGAACCCCTCGATCCGGAAGTTGGAGGGGTGCACCTTGAGCACGAAGCCGGTGTCCGGGCCGACCGCCTCGGCGTAGTCGGCGGCGGTCGTGCGGTTGGTGGTGCCCACCTCGCGCAGCCGGGCGCCGGTCGAGGCCAGCAGCTCGGGCAGCCGGAAACCGTCGCCGATCTCCACCATCTCGCCGCGGCTGATGACGATCTCCCGGCCCTGGGCCAGAGCGGTGGCGGCGAGCACGAGCGCGGCGGCGTTGTTGTTCACCACGTGCACCGCCTCCGCCGCCGGGCACGCGGCGGCCAAGGCGGCGAGCGCGCCGCGCCCGCGCCGGCCGCGCCCACCGGTCTCCAGGTCGAACTCCACGTCGGTGCAGCCGGCGGCCTCGGTCAGCGCCGCGCACGCGGCCTCCGACAGGGGCGCGCGGCCCAGGTTGGTGTGCAGCAGCACGCCGGTGGCGTTGATCACGGGCCGCAGGCTCGCGGCCGTCGCCGGCAGCGACGCCACCGCGGCGTCGGCGACGTCCTCGGCGGGGATCGCGCCGGCGCGGGCGCGTTCCTGCGCCCCGGCGACGACCGCCTTGACGATGCGCCGCCCCAGCCGGCCGGCCGCCTCGACGAGGCGCGGATCGGCGAGCACGGCGTCGGTACGCGGCACGCGGCGTCGGGTGTCCATCCCTGAAATCTATGACCGCGGACGGGCGCGCGCCACGCGCGGCGACGCCGCAGCGCGAATCGGCCGCGTGGCGGTTCCGCCGGACCGCATCGAGCCGGAAGGCTTCGACGACCGGACGCGTGCGTGGGGTTCCGGACGGCCGGTCCCCGTCCCCGCGGCGGTTCGAGCTGCCGCGGGCGGCGAAAGGAAGACTTTCCGTCGACACGGACCGCACGGGTACGGATACTGAGGGTGACGGCTCGTCCCTCGCGGCGAGACGGGGGAACCGGACGACGGGCGTGGCCGTGGCGTCATTCGCATGCCGCCCGAGACGGCGATGCCGTGCCGGCGGCCGGGCCCCTCGCTCGCGGTGAGACGCCAGGCGGATCGTCGAACCCGACCGAACCGGCAGACAAGGAACGCGATCGGATGACCGAAACCCTCCCAGAGGTCGTGGCACCGCACACCCTCCACGCCACGGCCGCCCATCGCACCGACGGCGACGTCACCCTGTACGGCCTCCAGCTGTCCTGGACCGTCGGCGACAACGACGGGGCGGACTGGCCGCCGCCGGCCGACTGGAACGACGGCGACGCCCCCTATCCGCACTACTACGAGGTCTGGCTCAACGACGGGCAGATCCGGCAGACCGCCGTTCTGTACTGGCCGTCGTGGGCACCGGGCTGGCAGCTGGCGCGCACCCACTGGGTCTGCCTGGGGGCCCATCCCTATCCGCAGTACCGGGTCAAGGTCCGCGCCAAGCTCTCCGATGGTTCGTGGAGCGCGTTCACCGACGAGGTCACCGTCGCCGTCCGCCCCGGCGACAGCCGCCGGTACGTCGACCCGATCCGCGGCCCCCGGGCCGCCGCGCCGCCGCGCCGGAACACCCGGCACGGAAGCGCCGGCTCCCCTCCCAGCCGTGCCGTACGGACGATCCGCGACAACGATCCCGCCGAGATCTGCGAACGCGCACGGCAGCTGAACACCAGCCGCACCTGGCAGGAGGTCGTCCCGCCGGCGGAGGCGATGAAGGCCGATCCCCCCTGGAACGGCTCCTACCTCGAATACCGCAAGTTCTTCCGCGGCGGTGACCTCGCCTCCGCGGCCAACCCCGCCTTCGCCGGGCTCGACCTGGTCGGCGACTGGCCCACCGCAACGCTGGCGTCCTCGTCCGGCGAGTACGCCTTCTCGTACGCCTACACCGCCCACCACATCGGCGAGACCTGGACTCACCAGTGGTTCGTCACCAGGGACGACTGGGACCCCAGCACGCCACTGACCTGGGAGGACTTCGAGCCGACCCCGTTCATGACCGAGATTCACGGCGATCCCGGCGTCACCCGCCACACCACCGAAGCGCTGCCGCCCAAGGTCGGTCGGCACGTCATCGTCAACATCTGGGGCGGCCACGGCGGGCCGATCGACGACAACGGCAGGATGACCGGCGAGTTCTTCGTCTCCTGCTGCGACGTCGAGTTCACCGACGGCCCGCCGTCCTGACGATCGCCGCCCGGCCAGGCCTCAGCGGCGAATGATCGTCAACGCCGGCCACCCGCCACGGGCCGGGAGGCGCGGGACACGCGTTCCGCGCCTCCCGGCCCGTGGAGATGTCTTGACGAAGTGGCGCATGCGATCGCCATAGTGGAGTCCCCCTTTGGCGGAGGTGCGACATGGGCCCCTACACGGCCGCGTACGAACGCAGTCTCGGCGATCCGGCACGGTTCTGGGCGGAGGCCGCCCGTGACATCCGCTGGCGCACTCCTCCCGAGCGGGTGCTGGACGACGGTGCCGCACCGTTCTACCGGTGGTTCGCCGGAGGGGAGCTCAACACCTGCGACAACGCCGTCGACCGGCACGTCGAGCAGGGCCGCGCCGACCAGCCTGCGCTCATCTACGACAGCCCGGTCACCGGCACGCGGCAGACCTATACCTACCGGGAACTGCGGGATGAGACGGCGCGGTTCGCCGGGGTGCTCCGCGGTCTCGGCGTCGAACGCGGTGACCGGGTCGTCCTCTACCTGCCGATGATCCCGCAGGCGGTGATCGCGATGCTGGGCTGCGCGCGCATCGGCGCGGTGCACTCGGTGGTGTTCGGCGGCTTCGCGCCCCGCGAACTGGCCGTCCGCATCAACGACGCCCGGCCCAAGGTCGTGGTGTCCGCGTCCTGCGGCATCGAGGGCAACCGGGTGATCGAGTACAAGCCGATGCTGGACGAGGCGCTCGAACTCGCCGACCACAAGGTCGGCGACTGCGTGATCGTACGACGCCCGCAGGCGCCGGCGCCGCTCGTCGACGGCCGCGACGTCGACTGGGACCAGGCGATGGCGGAGGCGAGCACGGCCGACTGCGTGCCGGTCGCCGCCACCGACCCGCTCTACATCCTCTACACCTCGGGCACGACCGGCCGGCCCAAGGGCGTCGTCCGCGACAACGGCGGGCACGCGGTCGCGCTGCGGTGGACGATGCCGAACGTCTACGGCGTCTCGGCCGGCGACGTGTTCTGGGCCGCCTCGGACGTCGGCTGGGTGGTCGGGCACTCCTACATCGTCTACGCGCCCCTACTCGCGGGCTGTACGACGGTGCTGTACGAGGGCAAACCGGTCGGCACGCCGGACGCCGGGGCGTTCTGGCGGGTGGCCGCCGAGCACCGGGTGAACGCCCTGTTCGCCGCGCCCACCGCGATCCGGGCCGTCAAGAAGGAGGACCCGGAGGGCCGTCTCCTCGCCGGGCACGACCTGTCGGCGCTGCGCACCCTGTTCCTCGCGGGGGAACGCCTCGACCCGGGCACGTACGACTGGGCCAGGCGGATCCTCGACCGCCCGGTGATCGACCACTGGTGGCAGACCGAGACCGGGTGGCCGGTCGCGGCGAACCTGCGGGGCCTGGAGCCGATGCCCGTCAAACCCGGCTCACCGACCGTCGCCGTACCCGGCTTCGACGTGCGGGTGCTGCTGCCCGACGGGTCGATCGCCCCGCCCGGCACCGAGGGCGACATCGCGATCCGGCTGCCGCTGCCGCCCGGGACGCTGCTCACGCTGTGGAACGACGACGAGCGGTACATCGAGTCCTACCTGTCCCGGTTCCCGGGCCACTATCTGACCGGCGACGGCGGCTCGATCGACGAGGACGGCTACGTCTGGGTGATGGGCCGCACCGACGACGTCATCAACGTGGCCGGGCACCGGCTGTCGACCGGGGCGATGGAGGAGGTGCTGTGCGCCCACCCGTCGGTGGCCGAGGCCGCGGTGGTCGGGGTACGGGACGCGTTGAAAGGGCAGGTGCCGCGCGGCTTCGTCGTCGTGAAGAGCGGCACGGACGTGGACGAGCCACGGCTGCGCGACGAACTCGTGCGCGCGGTACGTGAGCAGATCGGCCCGGTCGCGGCCTTCAAGGAGGTCTCGGTGGTGCCGGCCCTGCCGAAGACGCGGTCGGGCAAGATCCTCCGCGGGACGATGCGCGGCATCGCGGACGGCGACGACGTGCCGGTGCCGTCCACCATCGAGGACGCCACCGTGCTGGATCGCCTGCGCCCCATCCTCCGGCCGCCCACCGCGCACGAGACACGCTGATCCGCCGTCGCCCCCGGCCCGGAACGCCGGATGACACCGCTGCCTTGCGGGCGGCGGCCGCTGTCACGAGCCGGGCACTAGGTTCTCCTGGGCCACAGCGTGGTCACAAGCAGGACCCCGATCACGGCGACGATGATCTGGAAGATCGTCTCCCAGAAGTTGAAGCCGTGCGTCCTCAGGTGGAGCAGGTGGGCGATCCACGTGCCGATGAAGGCGGCGACGATGCCGACCACGATGGTCAGCCATATCGGCATGTTCTGCCGCCCGGGCACCAGCAACCGCGCGATCGCGCCGATAATCGCACCGAAGATGATCGCGGTGATGATCCCGCCAATCGTCATGGCGACCCCCCGACTCGACGCAGAACCTCTGGCGAGCACTCCATTACCGAACGCATACCCATGACATCGAGGAGTGACACCATCATGGGAGAAGATCGTGGCCGGCCGTCCGCATTGGCGTCCCTCAACGAGCATGGTGCCGTCTGAGAAACCAGCCCGAAGCCCCACCTAACACGGCCGCGATCAGGCAGACGGCCCCGGCCCTGACGGGGTTCAGGCTGGTAGATACCGTATGCTCGGTGTTCGGCGTACCGATATGCATAGAGGAGGCATGTACATACTGCTCATCCGCTATTTTGCCGAATCGCCGCTGCCGTCTACTCCCCACACCGATCCGATAGCTGTCGCGCGCCGTCCTCCACCACTCGCGCGCATCGCCCCCGCGGAAGAATCTGCTCAGAATCTCACGCAGCTCTCGCTCAGTCAGGTTGCCCAAGGCGAACAGAGAACGCCACTTACTCATCCAGAGATTCATAAGCGTGTCGCGACGCGCTCGGCCGAGCGACTCTGATGCCGATGTGCTCCCGTCCACCGCCAGGAGGTCGGGATTCTCGATGGCGATGCGCGCCAGTTCGATCTGCGTCAGGAGGGCGGTCTGCTCCTGACCTGTATGGACCTCCCGGCGCTGGACTAGCAGGGAGATCACCACACCTCCGAAGGTCGGTACGGTGAGCAAGGCGGCGACAGCTTCATAGGTCTGGCCGACGTCGGCGAGTTCGAGCCAGTTCAACCCTGTCACCTGATCGATCGCCCGCAGCGCGAACGGGGACATGAGCACGGCAGCCAGACCGACAACACCGGCCATGATCCAAACAACGAGACGGACCGCACGGGCAAACCATTCCGGAAGATGCCAACGCCGGTCTCTTTTACTGTTCACGCGAAACCCTCCAGCAGTGTGGCCGAGGGACTTTCACGCCGAACTCAGCGGACGACGAGTGCGGATTCTTGACAGACCCCCGGAGGGACGACTCATCACGCTGGACATCGGTTGTCCAGAAAAATATCGGCCCACCTCCTCCACCAGACAGAGCTATCGAAAGGAAGTGGGCCTTAGAGTGCAAATGGCTGCCACGATCCGATATCACGGCACACCGTCGCACAGTTATTATTTCACCATATATTAAACCCGCGACGACTCAGCCGCCGAAGTCGTCGAAGCGACTTCAACGCACTGATTGTTCGCCATGCTACGAGAGCTCTTTCTCCAGTCGAGGCCAGGACGCCCCACTTCTTGATCCATCACGGCTCACCTCCCTCCTCTTCAAGGTGTCCACACTTCCCGGGCAATCCTGGATATTCGCTCCATGGACTCCGTTGGCCCGAGCGCCCCTGCACTGAGTCGTTCGAAACTAAGCCTATACCGGTAGGTTTCGGTTGCCTCTTCTAGATATGAGCACCCGTTGAGGTGTTCGATATACACGACGTCATGAAACTTGATCCCGCCCACCAACGGGAATTGCAGAAGCGTGAAGGACCCCGTCGCGATCGGATGAGGTCCATCAAGTGGAAGAACTTGGAGACTCAAATTAGGGAGAACGGAGAGCTCTTCGAGGTGCTGGAGCTGCTCGGCCATCACGGCGGCGTCGCCGTAACGCCTGAGCAGCAGGGCCTCGTCCAGCACGACCGACAGCTGGAGGGGCGTCTCACGGGTGAGCACCGTCTGGCGGGCCAGGCGGGCCTCCACGCGTGCGTCGACCCGGCTCGGCGGGATCACCTCGGTCGAGTGCGAGCGTTGCTCGACGGCCTGTGCGTACGCTTCGGTCTGCAACAGACCGGGCACGACCTGTGTCTCCCACTGCCAGATCTTCTCGGCCTCGATCTCAAGGCCGATATAGGAGGCGTACTGCTCCGGCAGCGCGTCGGAGAACGCCTCCCACCAACCGCGGCGTACGGCATCACGGGCGAGCTGGAGCAGTTGCTCGCGGTAGGAGCCCTCGACGCCGTACAGGTCCAGCAGCCGGCGGACGTCGGCGAAACGCGGAGCCTGGCGCGCATTTTCCAGGCGGCTGACCTTGGAGGCGGACCATCCCAGCCGCTCGGCGACGTCGTCACCGGTGAGATTGCCGGTCTCCCGCAAACGCCTCAGCTCAGCCGCGAGCCGACGATTACGGACAGTGGCGCTTCCGGGCCGGGGCACCTTGAATCCTCTCCCACCCGGGCCGATGGCGTGTTCCCGTCAGCCGAAATCTACAAATCTGCCGCAACTGTTATAGAGGCAGGAAGTAACGGAGTCAAGAAACCACCGCTACACCTTTTAGTGAAACTTGCGAACGAGACGACCTTAGCGGACAACACACCAAACAGCCAAGCGCCCAATCCGCTATCGGACACCTTGCGAAGATTGTGGAGCCATAGAGGTTCACACCAGAGATTCGTGTGACTTTCCTTCCCTGTGAGAACCATCGTGACACCTGAGGCGTGGGCGCACGAATGCCGCAGGGGCGGGCGCCCCACCGGCGAGGTGTGGCGGTGCAGGATCGTACTGGATGTCCGGCCGTACGGACGTGCGAACGGTGACAGCCGCGCCACGGATCGCACGTTCGCGCAGGTGGCGCATTCCCGCGAGCGGTGGGGCCTGGGTCGCCCGGCGGTCTCTTGTGCGAAGTCCTCAGGCCGGTGACGGCCGCGACGAGCGCGGATCCCCCACCGAGAGGCGGGATCGGCCGCGTTGCCCGTACGCCGCCGGCACGGCCCCGTCCGCGCACACCCGGGTACGCGCGGAGGGGGAACCGGCCCGGGACGGCTCGCGTCGGTACCTCTGATGATCGATCGGAGGAGGCCTTCGCATGGTGTCGAGGCGGGCGTTCGTGTTCGGGGGCGCGGCGCTGGGCGGCGTCGCGGTCGCCGGCGGCACCGGGTCGATCCTCGTCGAGGAGGACGTCCTGCCGGGCAAGGTCGCCTTCGACCGGGCGATCGGGCGGTGCCGCACACTGCCGGAGGCGCCGGCCACCGCGGGCGTCGTCCGCTCCCTGACCTTCCACTCGAGACGCCGGAACACCGACGTCACCGCGACCGTCGTGCTGCCCGCGGGCGTCACCTCGCCGCGCGGCCTCCCGGTCGCCGTCGCGCTGCACGGGAACGGCGGCACCGGGGCGAGCGCCGCCCGCGGACTGCGGCTCCACCGCTATCTCGCCGAGGCCGTACGGGCGCGGAGCACGCCGCCGTTCGCGCTGGTGGCGGTCGACGGCGGGCCGAACTCCTACTGGCACCCGCGAGCGAGCGGGGATGACCCGATGGCGATGATCACGGACGAGCTGCTGCCGCTCCTGCGCCGTAAGGGCGCGCGGACCGACCGGTTCGGGGTGATCGGCTGGTCCATGGGCGGGTACGGGGCGCTGATGCTCGCCGAGACGGTGGGCGCCCCGCGCATGGCGGCGATGGTCGCGGCGTCGCCCGCGCTCTTCCCGTCGTACGCGAACGCCCGCAGGACCAACCATCAGGCCTTCGACGGCCCGGAGGACTTCGCCCGGCACGATGTGTTCCACGGGCTGGGCAGGCTCCGCGGCGTCCCGGCGTGGGTCGACTGTGGGACGAGCGACCCGTTCGCCCCGATGGTGCGACGGCTGCGCGACCGGCTGCGTCCCGCCGGGGCGATGACGCGCGGATGCCATGACGGCGCGTTCTGGCTGCGGCGCCTGCCGGCGCAGCTCGCCTTTCTCGGCGGCCGGCTGGCATCCGCGTGATACACCGCCTGACCTGGGATGACTTCCCCGGGGTACGGCGGCGAAGGTAGACTCCGTAAATGAGGTCGAATGACGCCCGGCCGATTTCATCGTGGCGTGGGCGCGTTTCTCGATGCGTTGTTCGACAATCGGGGGGCGACCGAATTCATGGGCGATACCAAATTGATCAGTCCGGCACTGTTGCAGCGGCACCTTCACAAGGCCGATTTTCCCGCCACTCGCGACGAACTTCTCGCGCACGCCCGCGAAGAATGCGACCGCGTGATCGCGGCCCTGCGTGAGCTCCCGGACCGGCGATACTCGCGGCCCGCCGAGGTGAGCCGGGCGTTCGCGGAGCTGGTGAGCGGTTATCTCGGCGATATGTCCTATCCGGCGCGCCGTGATGATCTCGCCGCGCACGCCGGGCGTCAGGACGCCCCATGGCCGGTGGTCGAGGCGCTACGGCGCATTCCGGACCGCCGGTACGACCGGCCCGAGGAGGTCGCCGATGCCGTCGCCGCAGAAGAGGAATGACCGCGCCTGACTTCGGCGCCGCGCATGGCGGCGCGTCAGTCGCCGTAACCGATGAACGGAAGACGGGGGGCGGAGAATGAGCGAACGGAGCACCGTCGGACCGCACAAGGTCGTCTTGGGCACCTACAGCAGTCACGAGGCCGCCCAGCACGCGGTGGACCTGCTCGCCGAGCACAAGTTCCCGGTCGAACACGTCACGATCGTGGGCACCGGGCTGAAACTGGAGGAGCGCGTCCTCGGCCGCTGGACGCTGGGCCGCGCGCTGCTGACCGGCGCGAGCACCGGGGCGTGGATCGGTCTCCTGATCGGCATCGTCTTCTGGATCGTCACACCCCGGGTGGTGGAGGGCGCGGTGATCTCGGGGATCATCGTGGGCATCCTGTTCGGCGCGGCCTTCTCGGCCGTCGCCTACTTCCTCCAGAAGAGGGCGTACACGTCGATGCGGTCGGTGGTGGCGGACCGCTACGACCTCCTGGTCGACGCGGCGTTCGCGGATGAGGCGCGCCGGCTCCTGTCGGCCGTGCTGTCCACCCCCGAGAGCGCTCACTGACGAAGCTGCTCAGGGCAGGCTCTGCACCGCCAGGCCGAGGGTCTTCCACTTGGCCGCCGCTTCCGCGCTGGTGACGATCGGCCAGCCCCGGTCGGCGGCCGCCCGTGCCACGTGCGCGTCGACGATGTCGCGGATGCCGGCCTGGCGGGCGGCGTCACCGATGGCGAACGCGTTGCGCTCGTCGAGGGCCAGCACGACCACCGAGGCGCTCTCCACCGCCCAGGCGAGCTCCTGCAGGCCGCGCTCGTCGGCCACGGCGGCGGCCTTCGTCAGGGCGGTCGCGGGCGCCACCAGGCTGTAGCCACGGGCCGCGACGAAGCCGACCAGCGCGCGCATGTGCTGGCTGCGGCCGGTCGCGAGATCCACCAGTGCGGGAACGTCCAGTACGCGGCCGGAGAGGTTCACCGAGTCCGCCGGGGGTCCCCGTCGCCACTCTCGAATATCCGGCGCGCCCAGTCGGTCGCCTCGTCGTCGAACGGTCCCCAGCGGCTCTCCACGGCGGCGACGAGCCGGTCGCGCGCCGCGCGGTCGCGTACGGCTTCGGAGACGTAGGCCGAGACGCTCGGCGCGGCTCCGGACGCGACGGCGGCGCGGGCGCTCTCCAGCACCTCCGCGGGTACAGTCACCGTGATCTTCTCCGTGGCCATGGATCCATGGTATGGCCAAAGCCGCGAAAAAGTATGGCTTCGCTGGTGAATCCGGTTCCGCGCGTCAGCGATCGCCCCGAAATCCCGTGCGCGGCGAGCGTCGTACGGCGGGGCACGTGCCGCCCGGCGGGCTCCTGGACGAAGGTCTCAGGCGGGCGGGACGACCGCGGATCCGGCGGTGAGCCGTTCGTCTAGGTGCTCAGGCGCCGTCGGGCGTGAGTCCGGCCTGCTCGAGGACCCGGTTCTCCCGGCGCCACAGCAGCCGGATGTCCTCGCGCAGCGCCGGGTCGCGGCGGACGCGCGCGGCCAGCTCGGCGGAGTCGTCCGTGCCGGCGAGGCGGCCCAGCGCGGGCAGGTCGGCGAGCAGTGCCGCCAGCAGCGTGGCCTGCGTGGTCAGGGGGAACGGCCGGCCCCTCCGGTCGGTGAGGCAGCCGTGCCGCCCGGCGTACAGTCCGCAGCCGACCGGCACGCCGTCCAGTGAGACGAGCACGGCGTCCGGAGCGCGCAGGCGGCGGTAGTTCGGCTCGGTGGCGTCCACGACGGCGAGCTGGTCGTCGTCGAGCCACAGGACGATCAGCCGCGCGGTGGCGCCCGGCTCGAGCACCGGGGCCGCCGGGACGTACCCGGGCCGGCTCACATGCGCGGACACGCCGGGGACCAGACCGGTCACGTCGGCGTACGTCATCGGCACCAGGATCGGGGCACGTCCCGTGAGCTTGCGGTGCACCTGGGCGGGCGAGCCGTTGGACCCGACCGCCAGAACGGGATGCCGGTCCGCGACCCGTGGCCCGCCCGCGGCGATCAGCGCGTCGTCGAGGGTCTCCCCGCCGGGCAGCCGCCGGCCTCCCGGCGGGGCGCCGGGCTCTTCCCGCAGCGCGAGGAAGCGGTCGCCGGTCAGCAGCCCGGACTCCGGCGGCGGCCGTCCCGGGTAGACCAGCGGATCCCCGATGGGGTCGCGGGCCAGGCCGAGCGCGCCGAGGTGCCGGGACGGGCCCGGCACCGCCGGCTCAGCCACGCGTCACGACCAGGGCGGTGGCGTCGTCGTGGGGCTTTCCGCGCGCGGCCGGCGCGGCGAGCTCGGCCTCCCGTACGAGGTCGATCACGCGGCCCGGCCCGGCGCTCCGCAGCTGCCGCAGCAGGTCCGGCCACGTGTGGCCGAAGCGCTCGACCAGCCGCGTCACGCCGTCGCTGAGCAGCGCGACCGTGTCGACGTCCTCCCATGGGAACGTCGCGGTGACCGCCTCGTACGCGGCGGCGCGGCTGGTGCTCGCGACCCAGAACCCGCCCGGCCGGTTGCGGTGGGAGCGGACCGTCTCGAGTGTGTACGGAGGGCCGCCCGGCAGCCGCGTGAGGCGGTCGTCCTCCACGACGGCGACCGAGCCGTCCGTGCGCCGCACCACGACGGGCGAGTCGGCGAGCACGAGGCACTCCAGCTCGCCGCGGTCCCAGCGGGCGATCGCGACCGTCGAGGAGGGGCTGTCGGGGTTGGCCAGGTCACAGGTGTCACCGTGCGCCGCGCAGACGTCCTTGATCGCCTCGGCCAGGACGTCGGGGAGGCCGCCGGCGGACTCGGCCGCCAGGCGGGCGCTCAGCGCCGCCGCGAGCCGGTGCACCAGCCAGGCGACGTCGTGCACGCAGCCGCTGTCGACGCCGGCGGGCGCGGTGGCGCCGTCGAGCACGACCGCCCAGCCGGGGCCGGCCACCACGTAATCCTCGTTGACCGAGCCGGGCGCGGCCCGCGTCGCGTAACCCACCCGCGCCGGACGCGGGACGGCCGGCGTCTCATCGGCAGCGATCACGAGACCTCCCGCGCCGGAGGAGTGACCGGGCGCGCGTATTGATCGATTCGCTCGCTCTGTTCGCTCATGTCGTCCGCGATGGTAGCGAGGGCCGGTGACGAACCGGCCGGGCGTACGGGCCGACCGCCGCCGAGCCGGCGGACATGACCCGGTGGGGCCGCCGGTGAGGCACGTCCGCGGCCCGGTTCCCGGCGCCGATCGGCACCGGCCCCGGCGGCGCGGACGAAGGAGCGCGACTCGCCCAGCGCATTACCTTACGGGCGAAATGACAGGGATTATGACAAAGTTCGACCCGGCGGTTAACCCCTGAGACAGGTCCATGGCTTCGGTGATTCTGGCTTCCTCGCGCCGGTTCCGGTGCTGGTGCACGGTGTGGAGCGCGCTGGCGGTGACCGCCACGGCGGTGTGCGTCTGGGCGGCGTTCCTCGCCTACTCCCCCGCGATGGTGATGGCGGTAACGACGGGTGCCGCCCTCTCCGTCTACCCGGCCGTCCTGGCGCGCAGCCGGCTGGCCCTCACCGCCGCGGACCTGCAGGCGCGGTGGCCGAGCAGCGCCGCCGGCCCGCCGATCCCCTGGCCGGAGGTGACGGGCGTCGAGCTCCGCCGTGGGCTTCTGCTGGAGAAGGTGCAGGTCATCACCGACCGGCCGCGGGTGCTGTTCGCGCCCGCGCGGTTCCGGTACCGCGCCGACCCGGTCTTCGACGCGGCCGTGGCCGAACTGGCCCGGCGCAGCGGCCGTCCCGTACGCGCCGCGCGTCACCGGCTGGGCGCCGTCGCCGCCGCCGGCGCCGTGTGGGTCGGCTGTCTCGCGCTGCTGACCGCGATGGAGGCGCCGTGGAACGATCCCTCGTGGCCGTGGCGCCACGAGGCCGGGCGGCTGCCCGGCCTGTGCGCCATGTTCGCCTCGACCGCCCACGCGCTCCTCCCGCCCGGCGACCGTACGCCCGACGCCGACCTGCTCCTGCTCGGCCCCATCGAACGCCAGGAGGGCTGTACCTGGAGAACCGGCGTCGTCGGGACCTTCTCGGTCGGCCTGGGCCTGACCCGCAAGGGCCCGTTCGAGAGCGCCAGCGCGACCGCGCACGACGGCTTCCGCCGTACGGTGGCCGGGGCCCGCATCCCGGACCGGACCGCCGCGCCGGTGCGCGGCCTCGCCGACGAGGCACGGGAGATCACCGACGGCACCGCCGGGATCGGCCTGACGACGGCCGACCTGATCGCCCGCCGGGCCAACGTGATCGTCACCGTCCGCCTCATCGCGCCCACGTCCGTACCCGACGCCGCGCGCACGGTCGAACGGGTCGCGCGGACCGCCCTGGCGAACGTCAGGTTCGACTGACCGGGGTCAGGAGGAAAAGGGTTTGCGGACAGGCTCCGGCGAGGGTAGGACTGACGTTCCGGCCTCGTATGAGGCCCGCGACGTACGAGAGGAGGGCAGGCCGATGCATCCGCTGATCACCGCGCTCCGCCCCTCACGGGACGTGGACCACCACTGATCCCGGCACGGACGGGCGCACGCCTCCATTGGAGAGTGGCTTGACCGTAGAACGAAACGACCTGACCCTGCGCCCGCTCACCGGGCCGGAAGAACTCCCGCTCTTCACCCGGCTCCCTTATCAGACGAACGACCAGTTCGCGGCCGACCTCGCCGAAGGGCGACGCAGGCCCTCCTGGATGTGGGTCGCCCTGCGCGGCGACCGTCTCGTCGCGCGGGCCGCCTGGTGGAGCCGGCCGCACCACGACGCCCCGTTCCTCCTCGACGTCTTCGACCTCGACGACACCGCGCCGGACCGGCTCGACGCGGGCACCCGCCTGCTGAGGGCGGCGATGGCCGAGGTCGTCCCGCCGGGCGCCCCGATCCCGGAGTACACCCGTTTCGTCCCACCGGACTGGCGCGAGTCGCCCGGTCCGCGCCGGATGGTCGAGGAGCGCAGGTCCGTCCTGGAGGACCTGGGCGCCCGTCCCCTCGTCGAACGTCTGCGGATGGAGTGGCGACGCGGCGGTCCGGTCCCCGAGCCGGACGGCCGGCTCGTCTTCCGCCCCGTCGGCGACGCCGAGGAGCTCATCGGGCTGATGGCCGACGTGCTGAACGGCACGCTCGACGCCCACGGCCGCGCCGACCTGACGCGCATGCCGGCCCGCGCGGCGGCCGAGGCGCAGTACGAGGACGAGCTGACCGGCTACCCGAGCCCGCGGGAGTGGTGGCGGATCGCGACGCTGCCGGACGGCGAGCCCGTCGGGTTCGTCATCCCCGCGCACAACGGCTACAACCCGGCCATCGCCTACATCGGGGTACGCCCGGCCCACCGCGGGCGGGGGTACGTCGACGAGATCCTCGGCGAGGGCACCCGCGTGCTCGCCGCGGAGGGCGTGGACCGGATCCGGGCCTCGACGGATGTGGGGAACACCCCGATGGCGAAGGCGTTCGCACGGGCCGGTTACCCCGTGTACGAGCACCAGCTCGACATGACGTGGGGTTAGCGCTCCCGTGGCCGCCGGAGTCGGTTCACGTGCCGTCTCCGGCGGCCCGCGCGCCCTTCTCGCCGCGGCCTGAGGGTCACGCGCGAGCCGAGAAGGCACGCCGGTACGTGCTGGGCGACACGCCGACGGTCCGGGTGAAGTGGTGGCGGAGGTTGGCCGGGCTGCCGAGGCCGGAGCGCTCGGCGATCTGGTCGACGGGCAGCGCGGTCGTCTCCAGCAGGGAGCGGGCGTGGTCGAGCCGGATGTTGCGCAACCAGGTCATCGGGGCGGTGCCGGTCGCGGCGCGGAAGCGGCGGATGAGGGTGCGCTCGGTGAGGCCGGCCCGCCTGGCGAGTGCCGCGACGGTCAGCGGCCGGTCCAGGCGTTCGCGGGCCCAGTCCAGCAGCGGGCCGAGCTCGTCGGCGTCGTCGGGCACGGGACCGGCGTCGATGTACTGGGCCTGGCCGCCGGGACGGTGCGGCGGCATGACGAGCCGCTTCGCCAGGGCGTTCGCGACCGCGGCGCCGTGGTCGGTACGCACGATGTGCAGGCACAGGTCGAGACCGGCCGCGGTGCCCGCGCTGGTGAGCACGTCGCCGTCGTCGGTGTACAGCACGGACGCGTCGACGCGTACCTCGGGGTGGCGGCGGGCGAGCAGATCGGCGTGCATCCAGTGGGTGGTCGCGGTCCGCCCGTCGAGGATGCCCGCGGCGGCGAGCACGAACGCCCCGGAGCATAGCGACACGATCCGCCGGCCGTTGTCGTACGCGGCGCGGACGGCGTCGACGAGCTCGGCGGGCTGGGTGTCGTGCACGCTGTGGCACGCCGGGACGATGACGGTGTCGGCGTCGGCGAGGCGGTCGAGGCCGTGCGCGGTGACGGGCGCGAAGCCCGCCGCGGTCCGGACGGCGCCGGCGGGCGCGCACACCCGGAAGTCGTACCAGGTGTCGGTCAGGCCGGGCCGTGGGTAGCCGAACACCTCGCACGGGATGGCGAGTTCGAAGATCGGCACTCCGTCCGTGACGGCGAGGGCGACCGTGGGGGTTCGGGCACGCGCGTTCATGTCACGAATTTAGCGGTCGTTGTCGTTCCCGCCACTTGGCCGTCGCGCGCTCGGCCGCGAGGCTGAGGCGCATGGCAGATGAGTCGTCCGAGTCGTTCCTCGATCCCTCCGCCCAGACGGCCGCCCGCGTGTGGCGGCATGTCCTGGACGTACTCGGCGAAGAACGCGCCCGGCTGCCGGCACGGCCCGTCAGCCGGCCGGTGGACGCGGGCGCGTTGCGCAAGGCGGTGAGCGCGTACGACTTCGCCGTCCCCGTCCCGCCGGAGACGGCGGTCGACGAGGTCGTGGCGTTGCTGCGCGAGACGAGCGTGCACACGGCGCACCCGCGCTATTTCGGGTTGTTCAACCCGGCGCCCACGGTGATGGGCGTCGTCGGCGAGACGCTCGCCGCGGCGGCCAACCCGCAGCTCGCGGCGTGGTCGCACGCCCCGGCGGCGGTGGAGATCGAGGCGCACCTGATGCGCTTCCTCGGCCGCCGGCTCGGATACCCGGCCGACGAGGTGGCCGGGTCGTTCACCAGCGGCGGCGCCGAGGCCAACCTGACGGCCGTGCTGCTCGCGCTGACCCGCACCTGGCCCCGGTACGGCACCGGCGGGCTGCGCGCGCTGCCCGGCCGGCCGACGCTGTACGCGTCCGCCGAGAGCCACCTGGCCTGGTTGAAGATCGCGCACGCCACCGGCATCGGGCGCGACGCGGTCCGCCTCGTGCCGGTCGACGCCGGCCTGCGGCTGGACCTCGACCGGCTGGCCGCCATGATCGCGGACGACCGCCGGGCCGGCGACCTGCCCTTCCTGGTGGTCGGCACGGCCGGCACCACCGGGGCGGGCGTCATCGACCCGTTGCCCGAACTCGCCGCCCTCTGCGCGGCGGAGGGCCTGCGGCTGCACGTCGACGCGGCCTACGGCGGCGCCGCGGCGCTGTCCGACCGGCTGGCCGGGGCCCTGACGGGCATCGAGCGCGCCGACTCGATCACGGTGGACGCGCACAAGTGGCTCAGCGTCCCGATGGGCGCGGGCGCCCTGCTGTGCACCGACGCCGCCGGGCTCGCCGAGACGTTCCGGGTCACCACCTCCTACATGCCGGGCGCCGTCGCCGACACCGTGGACCCCTACACCTCCAGCCAGCAGTGGTCGCGCCGGTTCATGGGGCTGAAGCTGTTCCTCAGCCTCGCCGTCGCCGGACGGACCGGCTACGCCGCCCAGCTGGAACACGACGCCGGCCTCGCCGGCGTCCTCCGTCGCCGGCTCCTCGACAGCGGCTGGACCATCGTCAACGACACCCCGCTGCCCGTCGTCTGCTTCACCGACCCCCGCGCCGCCGGGCTGCCCGGCGACGCGTCCCGGGCCCACCACGCCGGGCTCGCGGACGCGGTCGTGGCCGGCGGGCACGCCTGGATCAGCCCCGTCACCCTGGACGGCCGCGCCGCGCTGCGCGCCTGCGTCATCAGCCACCACACCACCGCCGCCGACATCGAGGCGCTCGTCCGGGCCGTGAACGACGCACGTACGCGCTCGCGCCCGTGATGGCGTGCCGCCTCCGGAGAAGGCGGAGAATCCGGGCATGGATGTTCCTGAGCTTCTCGCGCGCGCCTGCGCGCTCGTCCCGGGCGACGCGCGGAGCGACGCCGGGCTCTCCGCCGGCGACGTCCGGGAGTACCTGCGTCTCACCGAGTGGGACTCCGCTCTCGGGATCCTCGGCGACTTCCCGGACTCTCCGTGGCAGACCGTCGAGTTCTGGTCGCTGCTCGAACGGGCCGCCGGCCGGATGTGGCTGGACCGGGAAGTGGCCTGGTGCCGGTGGCGCGGCTGGGAGGCGCGTCACGGCGTCATCCGGGCCGAGCTGCGGCTCGTTCCGCCCGACGCGGCCGGCGGGCGCCGCCTGCCGATTCCCGGCGAGGGACGGCTGCGGCCGATGTGGGCCATCGGCGCGCCGTCCCCCGACGCCGGACTGCACGTGGCGCGCGTCTGGGTGGAGTCCGCACCGGAGATTCCCCCCGGCGGGCACGGCGTGATCCGGCTCGCGCCTCTCACACCGGCCGACTGGCGGCACCTCGAACCCGGTGCGCCGATCACCATGCACGAGGGAAGACCGGTGGCCGGAACCGCGACGATCGTCCAGGTCACGGCGCCGCCGGGGCACGACGGCGCCGAAGGCGAATGACCGCGTGTCACACTCCGGCGGGCCCACCTGTCACACCTGCGGAAGCCTTCCCCGGCTTCGGAAGGCCCGCTCGAGTCACCGGTGCGACACGATGGAGGAACTCGCCATGGCCCGGATCTCACTCACTCCGCCCGACACCCTGCTCAACCGCATCGGTTCCTGGTACTCCCGGCGTACCTACGGCAAGGTGCTCGACCCCGGTCTGGCCGTGGGACACAACGCGCGGGTGCTGCTCACTTACGTCCGGCAGGAGCGCGGTGCGGCCAGGTGGAACAAGCTCGACCCGGGTCTCAAGCACCTCGCCGTCATGGCATCGGCCGCCAGGATCGGCTGCTCATGGTGCATGGACTTCGGTCACTGGGAGGCCGACGCCGCCTGCGCGGTACCGTCGCAAGCGTGATCGACGCGACCACCTTCCAGGAGCACCGGCGCATGCTGTTCGGCATCGCCTACCGGATGCTCGGCAGCGTCGCCGACGCCGAAGACCTGGTGCAGGACACCTGGCTGCGCTGCAGTCAGGTGTCCACCCCGATCGACAACCCGGTCGGCTATCTGACCCGTACGATCACCAACCTCGCGCTCAACCGGCTCGCCTCGGCCACCGCCACCCGCGAGCGGTATGTCGGCCCGTGGCTGCCCGAGCCGCTGGTCACCCGGCCCGACGCGACCGAGGAGGTGGAGTTGGCCGAGTCCGTCTCACTCGCCATGCTCGTCGTGCTCGACACCCTCTCGCCGTTGGAGCGAGCGGTCTTCGTGCTCAAGGAGGTCTTCGGCTTCTCGTTCAAGGAGATCGCCGGAATGCTGGAGCACAGCGAGGCGTCCGTACGGCAGGTCGGCCACCGGGCCAGGTCACACGTTCGGTCCCGCCGGCCGCGCTACGACACGCCGCCCGAGGTACGGCGGCAGGTCACCGACGAGTTCCTGGCCGCCTGTCTCGGCGGCGACCTCAACCGGATGATGGAGCTGCTCGCCCCGGATGTGACGGCCTGGAGCGACGGCGGCGGCAAGGTGAAGGCCGCCGTCCGTCCGCAGCGCGGCGCGAAGAACGTCGCCCGCTTCCTCGCCGCCGTCCTCTCCCAGCCGATGGCCGACCCCCGGCTCCACGCGGTGGACGTCAACGGCCGTCCCGGCCTGCTGCTCACGGTCGCGGGCCGCCCGGACACCGTCGCCTGCGCCGAGGTCGCGGACGGTCGGATCACCGAGATCCACATCGTCCGCAACCCGGACAAGCTGCGACACCTGGCGACCGGGCGGCGCCACACGAGCGCGTCGGACGTCACGCAGAGCTGAGGCTTCGCCGGTCTCAGGGCCCGTCCGTGCCGGAACGTGGCCGGCCGGCGATCGGGCGCGGTCAGGCCTTGTCGGTGAACAGCCGGTCGAGGTGCCGGTCGACGGCGGTCAGGGCCTCTTGGGGCTCGATCACGTCCAGTTCGATGAGCGGGGTCAAGCCGGTGAGCGTCAGGAGCAGGTTCGTCTCTGTCGCCGGGTCGCGGTCGGGGCCGATGTGGCCATCGGCGATCGCTTGACGGACGATCTGCTCGACGAGGTCGCGTCCGTGGGTCAACCCGTCGCGTGCGCGTGCATGGATGTTGGCGTTGTGCAGTGCCTCCAGGACGTAGGCGGCGCTCATCCGGCTCGTCGCACGTGCGTCGGGATGCAGAGGGAGCATCTCCGTGAGCATCACTCGGAGCACGTCACGGGGGTGCGGCGGGTCGCCGAGCTCCCTGACGCCTTCGGCGACGCGCAGTGATGTCTGCTCGGACGCGAAGTCCATCGCGAAGACCAACATCTCTTCCCGGGTGGCGAAGTAGTGCTGCACCGCGCCGTGGGAGATGCCCGCCTCCTTGGCGATCTCGCGGACGCTCGCGTGCGCGATGCCGCGCTGTTCCACTAGGCGCCACAGTGCTCGGGCGATCGTCTCGCGGCGTTCACGGTGATCCACCTGCCTGGGCATCGTCCACCCCCTTGTTCCAATACAGTTGACATATTACAGGTGACCGGTAAAAGCTGGGAGCCGGTTCGCGGAGGAAGGGTGTGGCATGTTCGAGCGTCCAGGAGCACGGACCGCGGAGGGCCTCGTCGAAGGGCGCCGGCGGGGAGAGCACGCGGTGTTCCGCGGCATCCCCTACGCTCGGTCGCCGATCGGGCCGCTGCGCTTCCAGGCGCCTGTCCCGGTCGAGGAGTGGGACGGAACACGGCAGGCGACCGAGTTCGGCCCCGTGGTGCCGCAGGCGGGACCGACGGCCGAGAGCTCAGCCGGGAACGACTGGCTCACCCTCAACGTCAGCACCCCGGCCTGGGGACGGCCGGGCTGCCCGTGCTGGTGTGGATCCACGGTGGCGCCTACATCGCGGGGGCCTCCAGCGACCCGATGTACGACCCTGCGGCCCTGACCGGCGCGGGCCTGGTCGTGGTGAGCATCAACTACCGGGTGGCGGCCGAGGGCTTCGCCCTTGTCGAGGGCGCCCCGGCCAATCGCGGGCTCCTCGACCAGATCGCGGCCTTGGAATGGGTACAGCGCAACATCGCCGCTTTCGGCGGAGACCCTGACCAGGTCACGGTGGCGGGACAGTCCGCCGGGGCGGGGTCGATCGCGGCCCTGCTGACGATGAAGCGGGCGCGGGGGTTGTTCCGCAGGGCCATCGTGCACTCGGTGCCGGGATCGCTGTGCACCCGCGCGCTGGCGGAAGACGTCACCGCCACGCTCGCGGGCCGGGTCGGTGCGGCACCTGACGCCGGAGCCCTGTCCGGCATCGACCCCTCACGCCTGGCCGGCGAACTCACCGCCCTGGGCGCCGACCTTCCCAAGCGTTGGGGCCGGCTCTCAAAGATCGGTGTCGCCGTGTGCCCGGTCCTCGACGGCGTGGTGCTCACCGAAACACCCTGGAGGGCGCTGGCCGACGGCCGTACGGACGGAATCGAGCTCCTCGTCGGCCACACCCGCGACGAATTCCGGCTCTTCAGCGTCATGATGGGGCGGCTGGGCACCTTCACGGAGGACGAGGCACGGACGGCCCTGGATCTGTTCGCCCCGGCACCGGACGGCGCCGACGCCTACCGTGCCGCCTACCCGCAGGCCACCCCTGAAGAACTGCTCGAACTGGTGTACTCCGATGCCCTCTTCCGGATGCCCTCACTGCGGCTGGCCCAGGCGAACCACGCGGCTGGAGGCACGTCCTTTCTCTTCGAGCTGCGACTGGCGGCCCCGGCGTCCGGCGGAGTCCTGGGCGCCTGCCACAGCCTCGACGTTCCCCTGGCGTTCGGCACGCTGGACAGCCTCGCCGGTCGGCACCTCTTCGGCGACCGGCCGACGCCGGAGGTCTCGGCGGTATCCCGTGAGCTGCAACGGGCATGGGTCCGCTTCGCCACGGCCGGCGACCCCGGGTGGCCCGCCCACGGACCCGAGGAACAGCTGACTCGCGTCCTGGATATCGAGTCGAAGACCCTGCCTTACCCGGAAGAGGCCTCCCGCCGGATCTGGGAGCGACACGACCCGGCCCCCTTCGACCTCGCGTAGACGAGGATCCCGACTTCCCGAGCCGGTGGCCGTCCGGACGCGCGCACGGAAGGCACAGACACCAGATTTCCGCTGGCCGGCGCCGCACTAGAGAAGGTGGCGGAGGCGTACGGGAATCGAACCCGCCCACGACACCGAGCGCCGTGCAGTGGTTTTGAAGACCATGGGGGCCACCAGGCACCCTCCCGCCTCCGGTCGTGAGCCTACTCAGGTGGTGGCCGGGGTGCGCCAGAGGGTGGCGCGTTCGGCCGCGGTCCACAGGGTCGAGGTCAGGAGGTACAGGCCGGCGGCCAGGGGGACGTACGCGGCGATCAGCAACGTGCCGTACGGGAGGACGCGGGTCACCCGGCCGAGGGCGCCTCGCGGGGCCGGTCCGCGCCGCGCCTGGCGGGAGGTCCACCAGGCCGTGAGGGCGAGCAGGGCGAACAGGCCCAGGAACACCAGGCCGTGCGGGCCGAAGGCGCCCGCGGACAGGAGCCAGCGCATGCCCAGCGGTGTGCCGAACAGTGTGTGGGCCAGCAGCAGGTTCGCGTGGCCGCCCACGGCCGGGGACAGGAACAGGCGGTAGACGACGGTGAAGACGGGCATCTGCAGGAGCGACGGGCCGATTTCGGCCCACATCGAGGTGCCTTCGGCACGGTAGAGAGCGCCGATCTCCTGACGCGCGCGGACGGGGTCGGCGCGGTGGCGGTCGAGGAGCTTTCTGACCTGGGGTTCCAGGCGCAGACGCGCCCGGCTCGCCCGTGCCTGGCGGAAGCTCAGCGGCAGCAGCGCCAGGCGGACGCAGGCGGTGAAGACGACGATGGCGACGGCGGCGCTGAGGCCGCCCGTGAGCGGCTCCAGCAGGGACGTGAGCCCGGTGACGAGGTGGTACGCGACGCCGACGGCGGCGTCGAACGGTGCGAACATGCGGTGGGGAGACCCTTCGGCTCGTGCTCGGGAGAGGACAGGCGAAAGGGCCGCGTCCGGCGGTGGCCACGGGAGACCCGCGGCCACAGGTGTTTCACCGGCCCGGCGGTGTCTCGCCGGGCAGGAGGGAACCGGTCAGGCGGCGCGGAGACGCGCCCCCGGCGCAGCGGTCGGGTGAAACAGACGCTGGGCGGCCCGCGTGCGGGCCGACGGTGCCCGGGGACGTGGGCGGCCCGCGGCGTCCGGGTCGCACAGCCGGACGATGGCGGTACGGCGGGCGCGCGAGCGCAGCGCCAGCGACCGCGCCGGACCCTCCGGGGCGAGCCGCACGGCGGGACGGCGTGCGGCGAGCAGCACCAGCCCGGCGACGGCGAGAGCCGCCGCGGCGAGCAGGACCCCGGACGGCGTGAGCGCGTCGGCGGCGTCCCAGCCCGCGATCAGCACCGCCACGGTGACGGCCAGGATCCGGGTCATGCCCTACCGACGCTCACCGCGTCCCGCCGGTTCCCGGAAGATCCCGGAAAGGCGGGCGGCCGAGCGAACGGACGGGCGGCGCCCCTCGGCCGGGCGGGAACCCGATGGTGAGCCGACTGGGCCGACCGCCGAGGGGGCCTGTGCCGTGGCGAACGGCCGGGCGCTTGGCCGGCCGGTCAGGCTTCGTACAGGGCCGCGAACGTGTCGGCGTACTTCGAGTGGATCACCCGGCGCTTCAGCTTCAGCGTCGGTGTCAGCTCCTCGCTCTCCGGGGTCCACTCGTCCGGCAGCAGGCGCCAGCGTTTGACCTGTTGCACGCGGGCCAGCCGTCCGTTGGCCGCCTCCACCGCGCGGGCGATCTCCTCCAGGACCAGCGGATGGGCGGCCAGGTCCGCCAGGTCTCCCTCGATGCCGCGCGCCGCGGCCCAGGCCGGTGCCACCTCGCCGTCCAGGGTCAGCACGGCCACCACGTAGCGCCGCCCGTCGCCGTAGGCCAGGGCCTGGCCGACCAGGGGGTGTTCCTTCAGCAGGTTCTCGATGAGCGACGGGGCGATGTTCTCCCCGCCCGCGGTGATGATGATCTCCTTCTTGCGGTCGACGACCTTCAGGAAGCCGTCGTCGTCGAGTTCGCCGAGGTCACCGGTGTGCACCCATCCGTCGGCGTCCAGCAGGGCCTCCGACGGCAGGTTGAGGTAGCCGGGCGTGCAGATGGTCCCCCGGATGAGGATCTCGCCGTCGTCGGCGATCCGGATCTCCATGCCCGGCATCGCCCGCCCGACCGTGCCGAGCTTGAAGGAGTCCGGCCGGTTCGCGGTGGCCGCGCCGGTCGTCTCGGTCATCCCGTACACATCCAGGATGCGCAGGCCCAGGCCGGCGAAGAAGCGCGCCACGTCGAGCGGCAGCGGCGCGGCGGCGCTCAGCGTCTGCCGTACCCGGTCCAGGCCGATCAGGGCGCGCATCGGGGCGAGCACGGTCTCGTCGGCGCGCTGGAACGCCTCCAGCACGGCCGGGGTCGTCTCCCGCCCGTACTCGCAGGACTCGACGTAGGCCCGCCCGGCGCCCATGGCGGCGGCGACCGCGGCGCGCCGGGAGTCGTCCTGTTCCGCGGCGAGGACGGCCTGGATGGCGGCCATCATCTTCTCCCACACGCGGGGCACGCCGAAGAAGCCGTGCGGGCGCGCCCTGGCCAGGGTGGCCGCGAGCTGGGACGGGTCGGGGCAGAAGTAGACGTGCGTGCCGCGGACGACCGGCAGGTAGAGGCTGATCACCCGGTCGGCGATGTGGGCGAACGGCAGGTAGGAGACACCGACGCTGCCCGCCGGGAGCTCGGAGGTCATGTCCGAGACGCGGCACTCGTACAGCGCCATGCGGTGCGTGATGATGACGCCCTTGGGGCGGCCGGTCGTGCCCGAGGTGTAGAGCACGGTCAGCGTGGAGTCCGGCGTGAGGTCGCGCCACCGTTCGGCGCCGGGCTCCCCCATGCCCAGGAACGACTCCCACGACAGGTACGGGTCGCCGGGCGGGCAGTCGTTCAGCACGATCACCGCGCGCAGGCCGGGCAGCCGGGACAGGATCGGCGCCCAGCGCTCGACCTGGGACGGCCCGTCCAGGACGGCGTACCGCGCGGCGCAGTCGCCGGCGACGTAGGCGATCTGCTCGGGCGCCAGCGTCGCGTAGAACGTGGTCGGGATGCCGCCGGCGTGCACGACGCCGAGGTCGGCCAGGACGTGCTCGGTGCGGTTGGGCATCATCAGCGCGACGGTGTCGCCGGGCTCCAGGCCGAGCGCGGCGAACGCGGCGGCGATCCGCAGCACGCGTTCCCGGGCCTCGGACCAGGTCAAAGTCTGCTCACCCTGGGTGAACGCGGGGGCGTCCGGATGCCGCGTCGCCGTCTCCAGCAGGGCGTCGGCGATCGTGGCACCCGCGATCGCCTTCTCGACCTCGGCCCGTTCCTCCAGCACGCCCATCGCACTCCTCCGGTGTCAGTGCTCGCTTACGAAGCAGCATCGCACCATGTAGAACGCGATTCGGACAAGGGCTTCGACGCGATAAGTTCCATCGTGGAGAACCGACGCGGAGGGCCCCATGAACTATCGACTCACGCAGTACGCCCACGGCGGCGGCTGCGCCTGCAAGATCCCGCCGGGTGAGCTCGAGTCGGTCGTGGCCGGGCTCATCGACACCGCGCCCCCGGACGACCTGGTCATCGGCCTCGACGACGGCGACGACGCGGCCGTCGTGCGGATCGAGGAGGGCAACGCCGTGGTCGCCACGGCCGACTTCTTCACGCCCGTCGTCGACGACCCGTACGACTGGGGGCGGATCGCCGCGGCCAACGCCCTCTCCGACGTGTACGCCGTCGGCGGCCGTCCGCTGGTCGGCGTGAACCTCCTGGGCTGGCCGCGCGACACGCTGCCGATGGAGCTCGCCCGCGAGGTGCTGCGCGGCGGGCTCGACGTCGCACGCGAGGCGCGGTGCCACGTCGCGGGCGGGCACAGCGTGGACGACCCGGAGCCGAAGTACGGCATGGCGGTGACCGGGCTCGCCGACCCGGCGCGGCTGCTCCGCCTCGACGCCGGGCGCCCCGGCATGCCGCTCTGCCTGACCAAGCCGCTGGGCATCGGCGTGCTCAACACGCGGCACAAGGCGACCGGCGAGGTCTTCCCCCAGGCCGTGGCGGCGATGACGACCCTCAACGCGGGCGCCTCCCGGGTCGCGCTCGATCGCGGCCACCCCTGCGCCACCGACGTCACCGGCTTCGGCCTCCTCGGCCACCTGTACAAGATGGCGCGGGCGAGCGGGGTCACCGCGGTGGTCGACTCCTCCGCCGTCGACTACCTCGACGGCGCGCGCGAGGCCGTACGGGACGGCTTCGTCTCCGGCGGCACGCGGCGCAACCTGTCCTGGGTGAGCCCCCACACCGACTTCGGCTCGGTCGCGGAGGAGGATCGGCTGCTGCTGGCCGACGCGCAGACCTCCGGAGGTCTCCTCGTCGCCGGTGAGATCCCGGGCGCCCCGGTCGTCGGCGAGCTCATCGGGCGGGAAAGGCACACCCTGATCGTTCGCGGATAGATCGCCGAGGGTACGAAGCAGGCACACTCTCATGGCCGCTGCGGAGATTCGGGGGAGACCGCATGGCCACATCGGCGACCGACGCATGCCGCGAACGCCGCTTCCTGGGACATCCACGGGGCCTCGCGACCCTGTTCCTGACCGAGATGTGGGAGCGCTTCAGCTTCTACGGCATGCGCAGCATCCTCGTGCTGTTCCTCGCCGCCCCCGCCGCCCAGCACGGCCTCGGGCTCGCGGGCGGCACGGCCAAGGCGCTGGTCGGCGTGTACTCGGCCATGGTCTACCTGGTCACGCTGCCCGGCGGCTGGGTCGCCGACCGGGTGCTCGGGCCGCGCTCGTCCGTCCTGTACGGCGGGCTGATCATCATGCTGGGGCACCTCGCGATGGCGGTGCCCGGCGGCGCGGGGTTCGTCTACCTCGGCCTCACCCTGATCATCGCCGGTACGGGGCTGCTCAAGGCGAACATCGCCACGCTCGTCGGCCACCTGTACGGGGAGGGCGAGGACGCCCGCAGGGACGCCGGATTCTCCATCTTCTACATGGGCATCAACGTCGGCGCGTTCCTCGCACCGCTCGTCGTGGGCACGCTCGGGCAGAAGGTGTCCTGGCACCTCGGTTTCGGCATCGCCGCGATCGGCATGGCTCTGGGCCTGGTCCAGTACGTCCTCGGCCGGCGGCACCTGCCCGGGGGGCAGCCGTCCCGCCGGCTCGACGACCGGGAGCGGCGCCACCTGCGTACGGCGGTTCTCGCCGGCTCCGCCGCCGTCGTCGCGGTCGCCGTCCTCGGCGCGGCCACCGGCACGCTCACCCTCGACAACGTGACCTGGGCGGTCGCCGTGGTCCCGCTCGGCGTCGCCGCGGCCTACTTCGCGTTCATGTTCTTCGGCAGCCACGAGATCACCCGGGAGGAGCGCGTCCGGCTGCGCGCCTACATCTGGCTGTTCGCCGCGGCGTCGGTGTTCTGGCTGGTCTATGACCAGGCGGCCACGGAGCTGTCGACGTTCGCGCAGAAGAAGACCGACCTCTCCGTGGCCGGCTGGGAGATGCCGTCGAGCTGGCTGCAGGCGGTCAACCCGATCATGGTGATCGCGCTCGCCCCGGTGTTCGCCGCCCTGTGGCTGCGGGCGGGCGACCGGCTGAGCACTCCGCTGAAGTTCACCGCCGCGATGATCCTCGTCGGCGTCTCGTACTTGATCATGATGTTCGCCGCGGCCGAGGCCACCCGCGGTGCCCGGATCTCCGCGCTGTGGCTCGTCGCCACCTACCTCGTCCAGACCACCGGCGAGCTGTGCCTGAGTCCGGTCGGGCTGTCGGTGACGACCAAGCTCGCGCCCCGGGCGTTCGCCGGCCAGATGATCGGGCTGTGGTACCTCGCCATCGCCGTGGGCGACGCCATCGGCGGGCAGCTGACCCGGCTCGCCGGCACGGTCCTGTCCGAGCCGGCCTATTTTCTCGCCCTGGCGATTCTCGCGCTCGTGACCGGAGCCGCCCTCGCCGCCGCGATCCGGCCGTTGCGGGCACTGATGGCCGAGCATCCCGCACGCGGCTGACCCGCGCCGATACCCCCCGCGTGATTTCTCCGGCGCCACGTGACCGAAATAGGACATCGCGGCGATTCGCCGGGATCCTGACGGCGAACATCGGCGTCGAAGGTAAAGGAATGATTTGCGCAGCGGGGCGAGTCCTAGTTGGGTAAGAGGACACGTTTTGCGGGGAAAGAAGGGGCGGCCGTTCGTGCATGAGCAACCCGATGGCTACGGCCAGCAGCCGCGGGGACAGGGGCCTGGCGGCTATCCTCCCCAGCAGCCTCCGCCCTACCCGGGCGGGCAACCGGGACAGCAGCCCCCGTACGGGCAACAGCCCCCGTACGGCCAGCCTCCCTACGGCGGGCAGCAGCCTCCCGGCGGCCAGCAGCCTCCGTACGGCGCCCAGCAGCCTCCCGGCGGTCCGCCGCCCTGGGGCCAGCCCGGCTCCGGCGGTTTCGGACCGCAGGACCCGATGGGTCCCGGTGGCTGGGGTCCGCCTCCGCTGCCCGGACCGCCCGGCAAGAGCAACTCCGGGCCGATCATCGTGGTCGCGATCGTCGCGGTGCTGGTGGTGCTGGGCGGCGGCGGCGCGATCGTCTGGGCGCTCAGCGGCGACGACGGCAAGAAGCCCGTCCACCCGATAGCGGCGAGCACGCAGCCGACCGCGGAGCCGAGCTACACGCCGCCGAACGACGTGCCGAGCACCTTCCCGTCGCCGTCCGACTCCGACACGCCGTCGGGTTCGCCCTCGGTGGACGAGTCGATGTTCGTCCAGGCCGGCGACTGCGTGCGGATCACCGGCAAGGCGCCGGACCTGAAGATGTTCAAGACCGACTGCGACTCGGCGCCGTACAAGGTGCTCAAGCGGTTCTCCGGCACGTCGGACAAGAACAAGTGCAAGAGCGTCTCGGGCTACACCACGGCGTTCTGGGCCAAGAGCAAGAAGTACACCTTCCTCAGCTACGTGCTCTGCCTCAAGCGCCAGTAGCGCGGCGCGCCCGCTGGGGCACGACGGTGTACTTGGGGTCCTCCGCCGAGACGAGCCCGGCGTAGAAGACGCCGAACCTCGTGCACAGCGCGCCCCCGGTGAGGGCGAGCCCGGACACCACCGCGGCGGTACGGCTGCGGCCGGCGGCGAAGGCCCCGGCCGCGCCCGCCGCCGTGAGCCCGCGTCCGAGGCGCAGCAGCGCGCCCGCGCGGCCGGTGCGGTACGGCTCGGAGACGAGCTCGGCCTGCTCGCGCATGCCCGCGCCCTTCTCCAGCGTGCCGGCCGCGGCGAGCTCCAGACCCGCGCCCAGCAGGGCCATCCGCCGGGCCGGGCCGGCCTGCCCGCGCGGGACGGCCGCCATCCCGACCGCGCCCGCGCTGGCGAGCGCGCTGCCCGCGAACAGCAGCGGCAGGTGACGGTAGCCCTCGTGCCAGGCCGGAACGGCCGTGTCGGCCATCAGCACACCGGTGTAGGTGGCCAGGACGGGACCGGTCAGCGCGGCGCCCGCGCCGGCGACCCGGCCGAGCCACGGCGCGGCACCGGTCACCCCGGAGGCGGCCGACAGCCCGGTGAGGGCCCCGTGTGTGGCCAGCACCCACGATCCGACGCTCATCGGCGAGGTCGGCTTGAAGACCCGCAGCATGTTCAGGAACCGCTCCGGCCGGCCCAGCTCGGCGACGAGCAGTGCCGAACCCGCGGCCGCGGCCGTCGCGGCGGTGACCCGGCCGGTGAGCGAGAGCCGCCCGCGCCCGGTCGCGTCCGCCATGGCCGCCATCGCCGCCGCCGCTCCCGACAGCCCGCCGAAGTAGAGGTAGCCGGGCAGGTGGGGCGCCTGCCAGCGCGGCCGTTTCAGCACCGGCCGCCCGTAGTAGGACCCGAATTCCGCGCGCGGGACCATCGCCCGCTCGCCACCGCGTTTGGGCATCAGCGCCTCCCGAGAAAGGACACGGCGACGGCGCCGGCCAGGGCCGCCGCGGCTCCCCCGGCCCACTTCCACATCGCCGGAAGGTCGCGGGTGGTCACCACCGGGTCCGGCGGCAGGCCGTAGGTCTCCGGCTCGTCCAGCAGCAGGAAGAACGCACCGTCACCGCCGACGCCGTCGTTCTCGTCCTCGCCGTAGAGGCGCGCCTCCGCGACGCCCTGCTCGTGCAGCTCGTCGAGGCGCGCGCGGGCGCGTTCGCGCAGCTCGTCCAACGGCCCGTACTGGATCGAGTCGGTCGGGCAGGCCTTGGCACACGCGGGCTCCATGCCGTCGCCGATCCGGTCGTAGCACATCGTGCACTTCCAGGCGCGGCCGTCGCCCTCACGCCGGTCGATCACGCCGTACGGGCAGGCCGACACGCAGTAGGCGCAGCCGTTGCAGACGTCCTGCTGCACGACGACCGTGGCGAACTCGGTGCGGAACAGCGCGCCGGTCGGGCACACGTCGAGGCAGGCCGCGTGCGTGCAGTGCTTGCACACGTCCGAGGCCATGAGCCAGCGGGTGCCGCCGTCGCCGTCGCCGACCTCGCGGGGCCGGGACTGCTCGATGAACGCCACGTGCCGCCAGGTGCTCGCGCCGAGCCCGCCGGTGTTGTCGTAGGACATCCCGGTGAGCGCGAACCCATCGTCGGGGACGGCGTTCCACTCCTTGCACGCGACCTCGCACGCCTTGCACCCGATGCACACGGACGTGTCGGTGAAGAACCCGGCCCGCGCCGGCGGGTCGGCGTACCCGGCGTCCTCCGCGACGTCGTGCAGCGGCCCGTACAGGCTGTTGCTCATCTCAGTCCTCCGGGATTCCCGCCTGGCGGCGGTAGCGGCGTACGAGGGCGCCGAGCGCGGCGCCCCGAGGACGGCGTCCGGGGCGGATGTCGCAGGTCGCGGCCTTGCTCTCCTGGATTTGGGTGTTCGCGTCGAGCACGATGGGCAGCAGGTCGTTGGCCGAGTCGCCCCGCACGACGCCGGAGGAGCCCCAGTGGTAGGGCAGGCCGACCTGGTGGACGGTGCGGCCCTGGATCCGCAGCGGCGCCATCCGGTCGGTGACCAGCACCCGCGCCTCGATCGCCGTCCGCGCGGTCACGATGGTGGCCCAGCCGCCGTTGGTCAGCCCGCGCTCGGCCGCCAGCGCCGGGGAGACCTCGCAGAACATCTCCGGCTGCAGCTCGGACAGGTACGGCAGGAACCGGCTCATGCCGCCCGCCGTGTGGTGCTCGGTCAGCCGGTACGTGGTGAAGGCGTACGGGTACACCGTGTTGCCGGCCGGATGGTAGCGGTTGTCGCGCCGCGGGTAGAGCTGCCGGGTCGGGTTCTCCTGCTGCGCGTAGAGCGGGTTGACGGCCGGCGACTCCTGCGGCTCGTAGTGCGTCGGCAGCGGCCCGTCGACGAGTCCCTTGGGCACGAACAGCCAGGCCTTGCCGTCGGTCTGCATGATGAACGGGTCGGTGCCGGCGATGGCGTCCTGCGCCGTCGCGCCCTCCGGAGGCTCGTACGACGGCGGCTTGGTCTTCTCGAAGTCCGGCACGTCGTGCCCGGTCCACTGCTCGCCGTCCCACCAGACGTAGGCCTTGCGCTCGCTCCACGGACGGCCCTCCGGGTCGGCGGAGGCGCGGTTGTACAGGATGCGGCGGTTCGCCGGCCAGGCCCAGCCCCACTCGGGCGCCACCCAGGACTGGTCGCGTCCCGGCCTGCGGCGCGCGGTCTGGTTGACGCCCTCGGCGTAGCAGCCGGCGTAGATCCAGCAGCCGGAGGAGGTGGAGCCGTCGTCCTTCAGCGCGGTGAAGCCGGAGAGCGGCTTTCCGTCGCCGTCGCAGCCGTTGATCTCACGCAGCACGGCGTCCGCGGAGGGGTCGCCGTACGGGCCCTCGACCGGATAGTCCCAGGTCAGGTCCTGGATCGGCCGGTCGTTCGGGTCCGTTGAGCCGGCCAGCCGCTCGCGTACGCGCCGGCCGAGGTGGTAGATGAACCACAGGTCGCTGCGCGCGTCTCCCGGCGGGTCCAGCGCCTTGTGGTGCCACTGGAGCAGCCGCTGGGTGTTGGTGAACGTGCCGTCCTTCTCGGTGTGCGCGGCGGCGGGCAGGAAGAACACCTCGGTGCCGATCCGCTCGGGGGTGGTCTCGCCGGCGGCGATCTCCGGGGAGTTCTTCCAGAACTCGGCGCTCTCGATGAGGTTCAGGTCGCGGACCACGAGCCACTCGATCGCGGCGAGACCCTGCCGCTGGAGCCGCCCGCCCGCCGACCCGACGGCGGGGTTCTCCCCCATCAGGAAGTAGCCCTTGACCTTGCCGGCGATCTGGTCCAGCACCGTGTGGTAGGAGCCGTGGTCGCCGGTCAGGCGCGGCAGGTAGTCGAAGCAGAAGTCGTTGTCCGCGGTCGCCGCGTCACCCCACCAGGCCTTGAGCAGGCTCACCATGTAGGCGCGCTTGTTGCCCCAAAAGCCCGTGTCGCCGGCCGCGCGTTCGAGGTAGGTGTCGAGGTTCTCGTGCTCGTGGGCGTACGGCATCGGCAGGTAGCCCGGCAGCAGGTTGAACAGCGTCGGGATGTCGGTGGACCCCTGGATGCTCGCGTGCCCGCGCAGCGCGAGGATGCCGCCGCCCGGCCGTCCGATGTTGCCCAGCAGCAGCTGCAGGATCGCGGCCGTGCGGATGTACTGGGCGCCGACCGTGTGCTGGGTCCAGCCCACGCTGTAGACGAACGCGGTGGTCCGGTCGCGGCCGGAGTTCGCCACGATCGCGTCGGCGAGCTCGGCGAACCGCTCCGGGCCGATGCCGCACATCTCCTCGACCAGCTCGGGCGTGTACCGCGCGAAGTGCCGCTTGAGGATCTGGTAGACGCAGCGCGGGTGCTGGAGCGTCTCGTCGCGCCGCGGCGCGTGCCCGGTCTGCGACGGCGACGCCTCGAACGTCGCGCCCGGCCCGTGTTCGTGGGACCGGTCGCCGGTCTTCGCCTCGTCCCGCTCGCCGGCCGCGGCCTGGGCACCGCCGTTCTGGTAGGCCCAGCTCGTCGGGTCGTACTCCCGGCTGTCGGCGTCGTAGCCGGAGAACAGGCCGTCGAGGTCCTCGGTGTCGCGGAAGTCCTCGCCCACGATCGACGCGGCGTTGGTGTAGTGCAGGACGTACTCGCGGAAGTCGTGGCCGCCGCTCAGCACATGGTTGACCAGCGCGCCGAGCAGCACGATGTCACTGCCGGCCCGGATGGGCACATGGCGGTGGGCCACCGCGCTGGTGCGGGTGAACCGCGGGTCGACGTGGAAGACCTTCGCGCCGCGCGCCTTGGCCTCCATCACCCACTGGAACCCGACCGGGTGGCACTCGGCCATGTTCGAGCCCTGGATGACGATGCAGTCGGCGTTGACCAGGTCCTGCTGGAACGTCGTGGCGCCGCCGCGCCCGAAACTGGTCCCCAGACCGGGGACGGTGGCGGAGTGTCAAATACGGGCCTGGTTCTCGATCTGGATCGCGCCGAGCGCGCTCCAGAGCTTCTTGATGAGGTAGTTCTCCTCGTTGTCGAGCGTGGCCCCGCCGAGGCTGGCGATGCCCATCGTGCGGCGGACGGGCTTGCCGTCGCAGGTGTCCTCCCAGCCGCGCCGCCGCGCGTCGATCACCCGGTCGGCGATCATGTCCATCGCCGTGTCGAGGTCGAGCGGCTCCCACTCGGTGCCGTGGGGACGCCGGTAGAGGACCGTGGTCTGCCGGCCCGGGGAGGTGACGAGCTGTTTGCTGGCCGACCCCTTGGGGCAGAGCCGCCCGCGCGAGATCGGGGAGTTCGGGTCACCCTCGATCTGGATGACCTTCTCGTCCTTGACGTAGACCTTCTGCCCGCATCCGACCGCGCAGTAGGGACACACGGACTCGACGACCCGATCGGCCTGGTCCGTCCGCGCCCGGAGCGCGTCGGTGCCCTTCGACCGCGCGGCCTTCCCGCGCCCCAGCCGGTCGGAACCGGTGAGCTGGCGGAGTACCGGCCAATACTCGATGCCCACGCGCCCTATTGAACATCCTTTGGCGGTGATCTTGCCACCGTCCCCTTACGCGGCGGCGTCTTCGCCGCTCAAGGGAGTAGCGTCGGGCGCATGGGCCGAGTGACGGTACGGCGGCGGGTCGCGCACATCGACGAGCGGGGCGCCCGCGGGCGCCCCGACACGCTGGTGGTCGAGGAGCCACTGGAGATCCGGCTGGCCGGGCGCCCGCTGTCGGTGACCATGCGGACCCCCGGTGACGACTTCGACCTGGTCGCCGGGTTCCTGCACGGCGAGGGCGTGGTGCGGTCCGCCGACGACATCCGGGCGATGCGCTACTGCGCCGACACCGACACGATGAACGTCATCGACGTCACGCTCGCCGAGGGCGTCGAGCCGCCCGAGGTCTCGGTCGACCGGTCGTTCCTCATGACCAGCGCGTGCGGGGTGTGCGGCAAGACGAGCATCGACTCGATCCGGCAGCGATCGCGGTACGACGTGCCCGCGGACCCGGTCCGGCTGGACCCGGAGACGCTGGCGCGGCTGCCCGGGACGCTCCGCGACGCCCAGCGGGTCTTCGACCGCACGGGCGGGCTGCACGCGGCCGGGTTGTTCGACGCCGAGGGCACGCTGCTGGCGATGCGCGAGGACGTCGGGCGGCACAACGCCGTCGACAAGGTGGTCGGCTGGGCGCTGAAGGACAAGCGGGTGCCCCTGACCGGGCACGTCCTGCTCGTCAGCGGGCGTGCCTCGTTCGAGCTGACGCAGAAGGCGCTGCTCGCGGGTCTCCCCGCGCTGGCCGCCGTGTCGGCGCCGTCCTCGCTCGCGGCCGACCTGGCCGAAGAGGCGGGAATGACACTCGTCGGCTTCCTGCGCGGCACGTCGATGAACGTCTACGCCGGCGCCGCCCGCGTCGACTCCACCGCTTGACCCGATGGGGTCGAACCGGCATATATTGCACGCCGTGTCCAACGAGCGGAAGCGACCGAGCGAGTGGAGTGGGCGGTGAGGGACGAGCCGCCCGCGGAGCGAGCGAGGAGCGGACGCGACCAGAGGACACACGCCGATGCGCAGGCTGCGGAGAGCTCGCGGCGGATTCAGGGAGACGGCGTCGATCTGGCCGTCCACGAACGCGGCCAGGGCCCTGCGGTTCTGCTCGTGCACGGCTTTCCGGACACCCATGCGGTCTGGGACGGGGTCGCCGAGCGGCTGGCGGCACGGTTCCGCGTCATCACCTACGACGTGCGCGGTGCGGGCGCCTCGTCGCGGCCCCGGCGGCGTGACGCGTACCGGTTCGAGCACCTCGTCGCGGACATGCGGGCGGTGCTCGACGCGGTGAGCCCGACCGCGCCCGTGCATCTGGCCGGTCACGACTGGGGGGCGATCCAGTCGTGGGAGGCGGTCTGCGCGATGCCGGAGCGGTTCGCCTCGTTCACCTCGATCTCCGGCCCGTGCCTCGACCACGCCGCGCGGTGGATGCGCGCGGGCCTGCGCCGGCCCTCCGGCGTACGGGCGGTCGCGCGGCAGCTCGCGCACTCGTGGTACATCGCCGCGTTCCAGACCCCCGTCGTGCCCGAGCTGGTCTGGCGACACGTGCTCGCCCGCCGCTGGGCGGGCCTGCTCGAGCGCACCGAGGGCGTGGCGGTCCGCACGCACCCGGCACCGACGCTCGCCGAGGACGCCGCCGCCGGGGTGAACCTCTACCGCGCCAACATGCTCGCCCGCCGCCGCGCCGCCGGCGAGCGCCGTACGACCGTGCCGACCCAGATCGTGGTCGCGACGGGGGACGCGTTCGTGACGCCGGCGCTGGCCGCCGAGGCCGCCCGGCCGTTCGCCGACCGGCTCCAGGTGCGCCCGGTCCGCGCCCCGCACTGGGTGCCGCTGACCCAGCCCGGCGAGATCGCCCGCCTCATCGCCGAGCACATCGCCCAGGCCGGCACGGGCGCGTCGCGCTAGACGCCGCGGTCGCGATGCCGGCGCAAGCGCCGCATCGGGGGCGGCGTGTGTCGCGGCCGCGCCGGACAGGTCCCGCGACCGTCCGGGTCAGCGGGCGAGCCGGTCGAGCCAGTCGCGCAGGAGGGCGGTTTCGGTCGGGCGGAGCGGGAGGGTGGCCTGGTCCGCGGCGGTGAGGGCGGCATCGAGGGCGAGGGCCCGGGGCGCGAGACCGGTGTCCGTGGCGGGGGGCGGGTCGGTGGTGAGGGAGTCGATGAGGGCGTCGCGTATTCGCGCGGAGATCTCCGGGTCGCGGTCCTCGGCCGGGGCGCCGACCAGCGTCAGGGTGACGCCGGTGACGGCGGCCAGGCAGAGGCGGGCGGCGAGGGCGGGCGGGACCCGGAGACGGCCGGCGGCGGCGACGCGGTCGAGGTACTTCAGCAGGAGGTCGCCTGCCTCGTCGGCGGCGGGGGCTCGGCGGCCGGGACGGTCGGTGCCGAACATCAGCAGGTAGAAGGCGGGATGGCGCAGGCCGAAGCCGACGTGCATGTCCCAGCCGCGGCGCATGGCGTCGACCGGATCACCGGTGTGCGCCAGCCCGCGCTTCTCGGCCAGGTACATGTCGAAGCCGTGGATCGCCAGTGCCGAGAGGAGGCCGTCCTTGTCGCCGAAGAACTGGTAGAGGGAGGCGGCGCGGATGCCGGCCGCCGCGGCGACCGAACGGGTGGAGACCGCCTGGGCGCCCTCTCGTTCCAGGATGCCGGCCGCCACCTCGAGGATCTGCCGCCGGGTACGGGTCTTCGCGTCCTCCACGGTTGCGATGCTACGACATTCGGCGTATCACTGAAACGGACAGTGCTACGCGAACTGGCGTGGCAGTGATACATCGAGGAGAAGCCAGTGAATCGTCTTGGATACGGCGCCATGCAACTCGCCGGGCCGAACGTATGGGGGCCGCCGGACGACCCCGACGCGGCGCGGCGGGTGCTGCGCCTGGCGGTCGAGCTGGGGGTCACGTTCTTCGACACCGCGAACGCCTACGGGCCGCGTACGGTGAACCGGCTGATCGGGGAGGCGCTGCGGCCGTTCCCGGAAGGGGTGATCGTCGGCAACAAGGTCGGCGCCGGGCGCGGCCCCGACGGGTCGTGGATCATCACCGACCATCCGGACACGGTCCGCCGGCAGGTCCACGAGGCGCTGGTCGACCTGGGCACGGAGGCGAGCGAGCTGACGTACCTGCGGCTCGGCGGCGACGGTCCGGCGCCGCCGAGCGACGTACCGCTGGAGGATTCGCTCGGCGTGCTCGTCGAGCTGCGAGACCAGGGACTCATCCGCCGCATCGGCCTGTCCGGCGCGTCGCCGGAGATGCTGGCCCGTGCCCAGAAGATGACGCCGATCGCGGCCGTGCAGAACCGCTTCAACCTGCTCGACCGCAGCGGCGTCCAGGTCCTCGCCGACTGCGAGGCACAGGGCATCATGTTCGTGCCCTACTTCCCGCTGGCCTCCGGGCGGCTCACCGGCCACGACGAGCTGACCGCCCCCGCGGAGCGCCTCGGCGCGACGCCGGCCCAGGTCGCGCTGGCCTGGCTGCTGCGCCGTTCCCCCGCCATGGTCGTCATCCCCGGCACGGCGAACCCCGACCACCTGCGCGCCAACACCGCCGCGGCCGAGGTCGCGCAGAATCTGACCGACGCCGAGGTGGCCCGCCTGACCGGCCTCGTCGACGAGTCGAAGGCGGCCCTCGACCGGCCGCACCAGTCCACGCTCGACGCGCTCAGGTCCGCGGCGGAGAGCCACCGCTGAGCAACCGCTCGCCGGCTGCCGGCCGGGTCAGATGCTCAGGGTCTCCGAGGCGAGGCGGCGGACGAGCGACTCGTCGACCTCGTGGCCCAGGCCGGGCGTCTCCGGCACCGGCACCAAGCCCTCCGCCGCGCGGATCGGGGGGTCCACCACGTCGTGCGCGTAGTACTTGTCCGACCCCGACACGTCACTGGGCAGCGTGAAGCCGGGCAGCGACGCGATCGCCACGTTCGCCGCACGGCCCACGCCGAACTCGTGCATGCCGCCGCACCAGACGCGCCAGCCGGCCTCCACGGCGCGGTCGTGGGCCGTGCTCGCGGCGGTCAGGCCGCCCATGCGTGAGACCTTGATGTTCAGGACGCGTCCCGCGCCGATCTCCAGTGCGGTGTCGAGCTGGTCCAGGTCGTCCACGGACTCATCCAGGCATACCGGCGTCTCCAGGCGCGCCTGAAGGCGCGCGTGCGCGGCGAGGGCGCCCGGCGCGTACGGCTGCTCGATCATGGTCAGGCCGAAGCCGTCGAGCGCCCGGAAGACGTCCTTCTGGTCCTCGCAGTAGGCGCCGTTGGCGTCCACGTGCAGCGGCAGGCCGGGATGGGCCTCGCGCACGGCGCGCACCGGCTCGACGTCCCAGCCCGGAGCGATCTTGAGTTTGATCCGGCGGTACCCCTCGGCGACGTACCGGCCCACCTGGACGAGCAGGTCGTCGATGGTCGGTTCGATGCCCAGGCTCACACCGGCCTCGATGGCCCGGCGGTCGCCGCCGAGCGCGCGGGCGAGCGGCGTGCCGGCCGCCCGCGACCACAGGTCCCAGCAGGCGATGTCGAGGCCGGCCTTGGCGAAGTGGTGGCCCCGGATCCGCTTCCACAACGCGCCGACCTGGACCGGGTGATCCCAGTCCGCGCCGCGCAGCGCGGGCGCGAGGTAGCGCTGGAGCGTCAGGCGGCAGATGTCGACGGTCTCGGAGCAGTAGTACGGGTCGCTGGGCGAGGCGATCTCGCCCCAGCCGACGGCGCCGTCCGCGTCGGCGACGCGGACGAGGATGTGCTCGAGATGGGTCTTGCGGTGGGAACTGGTCTGGAAGGCGTGGACGAGCGGCAGGCTCAGCCGGAACGCCTCGACCGTGGTCACGCGCGGCACTCAGCCCTCCTCGCGGCTCGGGCGGAAACGGTAGACGGCCGTGTGACCGTCGCAGACCCGGCAGGAGATCGCCCGCAGGCCCTCCCCCGTCAGCCGGGTCAGCGCGTCGGCGACGTCGTCCCGCAGGTGGTGCGCCGCGCGCCGGTCGCTGGAGGCCAGGCCGTCCCAGTCGCGCGGCATGCCGACCAGCACGTCGCCGTCCGGTTCCCGGCGGACCTCGGCCCAGCCGACGTGCGGCGGGCGTGGCAGGTCGCGTGCGGTGTCCGTCAGCAGGTCCCACTCGACGATCAGCCGGTCGGTGCGCATGCCGGGGTCGCGGCCGGAGTCCTCCACGCCGTACAGGTCGCGGGTGAACCAGCGGCCGGTGGCGCCCAGCACGTCGAAGTTGAAGTGGGCGTTGTGCGTGCGCACCGGGTCGAAGGCCCAGCGCATGACGGTCACACCGGTGGACAGGACGTACTCGCGCTGGCTGAACTTGAGCGTGCGGCCGACACCCCGGCCCTGCCAGCCGGGCAGCACCGCCGCGACCTGCGAGTAGTGGTAGACGGTCGTGGAGTCCGAGCCCAGGAAGCCGTAGGTGAAGCCGACGAGCTCGTCCCCGGCGAAGGCGCCGATCACCGAGCCGGCGTTGCGCGAGAGCGCGGCGAGCAGCCGCGGGCTGACCGCCGGGTCGGTGGCGGACAGCGCGAACGCGGTGCGGTAGACCTCCACGCCGGCCCGCATCTCGGCGGCCGTGGTGAGAGGTCGTACGGTGATCGGCGGAGAGAGTGGCAAAGTCTTCTCTTCTGGCAGCAAATGACGATCAATACGGCGATTTCACGGCAAGTTTAGTATCAAATCCATGGACCACGACCTGGCACGACGCCTGATCGCCGCGGCGGATGACCTGCTCCCCTTCGGCCGGGCACGGTTGCGCGCGTACGCGCTCGCCGAGTCGCCGTCCGGTGACGCCGAGGCGCTCGCCCGGTGCGCCGACCTGATCGAGGCCGGGCAGCGGGAGGCGGGCGGGCGTGTCTCCCGCGACGACGGCCATCTCGTCACCGACTTCGGCCCCGCGGACGGCCCGCATCTGCTGCTGGTCGGCCACTACGACACGGTCTGGCCGGTCGGCCGCCTGGCGACCATGCCCTACACCGACGACGGGACCACCATCGCCGGGCCGGGCACCCTGGACATGAAGAGCGGCCTGGTCGCGGTCGAGATGGCGATGCGCGCGCTGGCGGAGGCCGGCGCGGCGCCGGCGCGGCGGGTGCGCCTGGTCACGGTCGCCGACGAGGAGGTCGGCAGCCCGAGCGGCCGTGCGGTCGTGGAACGCCACCTCGACGGCGCGGTGGCCGTGCTCGGCCTGGAGTCGCCACACCCGGACGGCGCGCTGAAGAGCGCGCGTCGCGGGAGCACCCGCGTCCTGCTGAGCGTCCGCGGGCGCGAGGCGCACGCGGCGCTCGACCCCGGCAAGGGGATCTCCGCCATCGACGAGCTGCTGGACCAGGTGGCGGCGGCGCGCGCGGCGGTGCCCGACGACGGCACGACGCTGTTCAACGTCGGGCGGATCGAGGGCGGCAGCCGGGCCAACGTCGTCGCCGGGAGCGCCTCGGCCGAGATCGGGCTGCGGTTCGCCTCCGCCGAGGCCGAGCGCCGGGTGCTCGACGCGCTGACCGCGGCCGAGCCGCGCCGTCCGGGCGCCGTCGTGCGGGCCACGGTGCTGTCGAGCCGCCCGACCTGGCCCGAGCGGGAGGAGAACCCGCTGCTGGAGAGCGTCGCACGCATCGGCGCGGCACTGGGCCAGCGGATCACCGGCCGCCCGGCGGCGGGCGCGGGCGACACCAACCTGCCGGGCTCGCTCGGCCTGCCCACGCTCGACGGCTTCGGCCCGCGCGGCCGGGGCGCCCACGCGGAGGACGAGTCGATCGAGGTACCCGCGCTCGCCGAACGCGCCGCCCTGCTCGCCGCCATCATCGCCGAGCCCCGGTGACCGGACGGCGCGTCTAGACGTACGCGGGCCGGGGCGGCTGGGCGGTGGCCGCGCCGTTCTGGGCGGCGGCCAGGCGGGCGACGGCCTCACGCAGCTCCTCCGGTGGCAGGACGTACGGCACGCGCAGGTGGTCATCCAGCACTCCGTCCACGCCGAAGGCGGTGCCCGGGACGATGTGCAGGCCGTGGGGCGCGGCCGCGGCGGCCAGGGCCGTGCTGGAGACGCCGGGCAGCCGCACCCACAGCGACAGGCCGCCCGGCGGGACGGCGAACTCCCAGCCGGGCAGTTCCTCGCGCAGCGCGGCGATGAGGGCCTCGCGCCGTTCCCGCAGGCTCTCGCGGCGGGCGGCGATGATCGGCTCGACGCGGCCGAGCAGTTCGGCGACGATCAGCTGTTCGAGCACCGGGCTGGCCAGGTCGACCGCGTCGCGCGCTTCGGCGAGCCGGCGCACGAGTGCCTGCCCGGCGCGGATCCAGCCGATCCGCAGGCCGCCCCACACCAGCTTGGACACCGAACCGACGCTGATGACGCGGCCGTCGGTGTCGTGCGCGGCGAGCGGCCGGGGGCGTGGCACGTCGTCGATGGCGAGCTCGGTGAAGATCTCGTCGCTCACCACGTACGTGCCGGTGGCGCGGGCGGTGGCCACGAGCGCCGCACGGTCGTCGTCGCCCATGAGGCGGCCGGTGGGGTTCTGGAAGTCGGGGATCAGGTAGGCGAGCCGGGCCGCGCCCTGCCGCATGCCGCCGGCGATGAGCTCCAGGTCCCAGCCCGCGTTGACGCCCACGGGCACGAGCCGGGCGCGGGCCAGGCGGAGCGCGTCGAGCGCGTGCGGGTACGTCGGCGACTCGACGAGGACGGGGTCGCCGGGGCGTACGAGGGTCTGCAGCACCAGCCACAGGGCGTGCTGCCCGCCGGTCGTCACGAGGATCTGCTCGGGCAGGGTCGGCACCCCGCGGGCGGTGTACCGCGCGGCGATCGCCCGGCGCAGGACGGCCAGGCCCAGCGGTTCGTAGCCGGGGCCGCCGGTGTGGCGCGGCAGTTCCGCGACGGCGGCGGCGACGCACTCGTCGAAGCCGGGCGGCACGGCGGGCGCCACGCAGGCGAGGTCGATGAGCGTGCGGTCCTCGGCGAGCGCGTGGCGGGCCGACAGCGGGGTGCCCGCCGGCAGGGTGGTCCAGCTCCCGGCGCCCTGGCGGCTCTCGACGTACCCGTCCGCACGCAGCGCGTCGTAGGCCGAGGTGACCGTCGTGCGGCTCACGCCGAGGACGGCGGCCAGGTCGCGCTCGGCGGGCAGCCGCGTGCGCAGGGGCAGGCGGCCGTCGAGCACGAGGCCGCGCAGTGTGGCGGCGATCGCGGCGTAGTACGGCCGTGTCGCGGGCGGTCCGCCGAGGAGACGGGCGAGGTTGGCGGCGTTGATGGACCTGGTCGACATAGGGCCACTTTTCATGATTGGCCCTTATCTTTCAAGCCACTCTTCTGCGGTAATGGCCGGGAACACCGTGAAGGAAGGAAAGGGTCCGTGCTCCTACGCCGATTGGCCCAGCTGTACGTCGGATTGGCCCTGTACGGCCTCGGCATCGCCCTGCAGGTCGCCTCCCGGCTGGGCAACGACCCCTGGGACACGCTCCACCAGGGCCTCGCGCGCCAGACCGGGCTGTCGATCGGCACCTGGATCATCATCGCGGGCGCCCTGGTCATGCTGCTGTGGATCCCGCTCCGGCAGCGCCCCGGGCTCGGCACGATCAGCAACGTCATCCTCGTCGGCGTGTTCACCGACCTGTTCCTCTGGCTGCTGCCCGACCCGCACGGCCTTCCGCTGCGCTCGGGATACCTGGTCGCGGCCATCCTCGTCGGCGGCTTCGCGACGGGCTGCTACATCGGCGCGGGCTTCGGTCCCGGCCCGCGCGACGGGCTGATGACCGGCCTCGCGGCGCGCGGCCACTCCGTACGGGTCGTGCGCACCGGCATCGAGGTGACCGTGCTGCTGTTCGGCTGGGCGCTCGGCGGCACCGTCGGCGTCGGCACGCTGCTGTACGCCGTGACGATCGGCCCGCTCGCCCACGTCTTCCTGCCGCTGCTGACGGTCGAGCGTTCCCCGGCGGCGGCCTGACCCGCTGCGGGCTCAGAGGCTGTCGGGGAGCCCCGTGCCCTGCTGCGCGCGAGGGTCCCCCAACGGCCTCTCAGGCGCCGGGACCGAGCCTGCCGTCGAGATGGTCCCGCGGGCGGCGCACCGACGACAGGGGTGCGGCGACCTCCTCCAGCGAGGTGCGCTCGGCCCGTACGCCCCAGAACGCCGCCACCAGCCCGGCGGCGCCCATGACGCCGGAGGCGACCAGGTAGGCGACGAACAGGCGGCTCCGGTCGGGGTGCGCCTGGTCCCCGATCAGTGACCCGACGATCGTCGGGCCGAACGAGCCGAACACCTGGGCGATCGCGAAGAACAGGGCGATCGCCTGGGCGCGCAGCTCCATCGGGAAGACCTCGCTGACCGTCAGATAGCCCGAGCTGGCCGCGGCCGACGCGACGAAGAAGATCACCGACCACAGCACGGTCTGCGTGACGGCGGTCAGCAGGCCGCGCTCGAACAGGTAACCGCTGACGGCCATGAGCGCGCCCGAGAAGAGGTACGTGCCCGCGATCATCTGCCGGCGGCCGATCGTGTCGAACAGCCGGCCGATGAGCAGCGGGCCGAGCAGGTTGCCCACGGCGAAGGGGAAGAAGTACTTGGGCACGTCGTGGTCGGCGACGCCGTAGAAGTGCTTGAGCACCAGCCCGTACGTGAAGAAGATCGCGTTGTACAGGAGGGACTGGCTGATCATCAGGACCGCGCCGAGCACCGAGCGCTTGGGGTACTCACGGAACAGCGTCCGCGCCACCTGCGTGAACGACACCGGCTCGCGCGCCCGTACCTCGATGTACCGGCTCTCGTCGACCGCGGGCAGCCGGATCCCGGACGCCTCGACCTCGCGTTCGATCCGCGCCACCGTCCGCTCCGCCTCGCGGGCGCGGCCGTGGACGAGCTGCCAGCGCGGGCTCTCCGGCAGCGTACGGCGCAGGCCCCAGATGGCGATGCCGATCAGCGGTCCGATGAGGAACCCGACGCGCCAGCCGATGTCCGGCGGCAGCAGGCGGGGGTCGAGCAGCACGTACTCGCCCAGCGAGGCGAGGATCGCGCCGAACCAGTAGGTGCCGCTGACGGCGAGGTCGACGCGGCCCCGGTACCGCGCGGGGATCAGCTCGTCGATCGCCGAGTGGATCGCGGCGTACTCCCCGCCGATCCCCGCCCCCGCCGCGAACCGGAAGACGAGGAAGATCGGGTAGCCGAACGACAGCGCGGTCAGGGCGTTGGCGGCCAGGTAGAGCCCGAGCGTGACGATGAACAGCCGGCGCCGGCCCAGCCGGTCGGAGATCCGGCCGAAGACCAGCGCGCCCAGCACCTCGCCGAGCAGGAAGACCGTCCCGGCGAAGCCGACCTGGCCGGAGCCGAGGTGAAGCGTGTCCGCGCGTTGCAGCACCGGCCCGACGATGCTGGCGATCTGCACCTCGAGCCCGTCCAGGACCCAGGCGACGCCGAGCGCGGCGATCATCCGGGTGTGGAACGGCGACCAGGGCAGCCGGTCGATCCGGGCGGGCACCAGGCTTCGTACGGTCTCGTCGGTACTGCTCATTCCGCCGCCCCCGATCCGGTGTCACTCCGGCTTGCGACCAGGCCGATCCACCAAAGCGGCGACCGAGGGATTACTTACCGTCATCGGCATAGGTAAACAGCCGGTCAGGTCGGCAGATTCGCCGGATACGGGGCGCGGAGCCGCGTTACCGTACGCACTGGGCCGAAATCAGCCAGCACAAGGGGGAATCGCATTGTCTGCGCCCATCGAGGACTATGCGCTCATCGGTGATCTGTTCAGCTGCGCTCTCGTCGGACGCGACGGGTCCATCGACTGGCTGTGTCTTCCGCGGCTCGACTCCCCCGCCTGCTTCGCCGGCCTGCTCGGCGACCCGGAGAACGGCCGCTGGCAGATCGCGCCGGTCGCCGGGGGCAAGGCGACCCGGCGGCGCTACCGGGGCGACACGCTCATCCTCGAGACCGAGTGGGAGACCCCGGAGGGCACCGTCCGCGTCGTCGACTTCATGCCCGAGCGCGGCGACGCGGCGGACGTCGTGCGCATCGTCGAGGGCGTCTCCGGGCGGGTGCCGATGCGCCTGGACCTGCGGATCCGGTTCGACTACGGCCGGGCCATCCCGTGGATGCGGCGGACCGGCGACCACCTCGCCGGCATCGCCGGCCCCGACTCGGTGTGGCTGCGCAGCCCGATCGAGCTGGAGGGGCGCGACTTCGCCCACCGCGCGACGTTCGTCGTCTGCGAGGGCGACTCGCTGCCGTTCGTGTTCACCTGGCATCCCTCACACCTGCCGGCCCCGCGCGACGTCGACCCGTACGAGGCGCTCGCCGGCACCGAGCGGTTCTGGACCGAGTGGTCCGCGCAGTGCACCTACTCCGGCCGCTACCGTGACGCCGTCGTCCGCTCGCTCGCCACGCTCAAGGCGCTGACGTACGACCCGACCGGCGGCATCGTCGCGGCGGCCACCACCTCCCTGCCCGAGGCGGTCGGCGGCGTGCGCAACTGGGACTACCGCTTCTGCTGGCTGCGCGACGCCACGATGACGCTGGAGGCGCTGCTGCGCAGCGGTTACCGCGACGAGGCCAAGGCCTGGCGGTCGTGGCTGATGCGCGCGGTCGCCGGCAGCCCCGAGGACCTGCAGATCATGTACGGCGTGGCCGGCGAGCGGCGGCTGGAGGAGTACGAGCTGGGCTGGCTGGCGGGCTATGAGAACTCCCGGCCGGTCCGCGTCGGCAACTCCGCGGCCAAACAGCTCCAGCTCGACGTGTACGGCGAGGTCGCCGACTCGCTGTACCTCGCCATCAACAGCGGCATCCAGCAGGAACGGCACGCCTGGTCGCTGCAGAGCTCGATGATGGGCTTCGTCGAACGGCACTGGAGCGACCCTGACGAGGGCCTGTGGGAGGTCCGCGGGCCGCGCCGGCACTTCGTGCACTCCAAGGTCATGACCTGGGTCGCGGTGGACCGCGCCGTCCGCATGGTGGAGAACTTCGACCGGCGCGGCCCGGTCGAGAAGTGGCGCGCGCTGCGCGACGAGATCCACCGTGAGGTCTGCGCGAAGGGCTTCGACGCCGAACGCAACACCTTCACCCAGTCGTACGGCTCACGCGAACTGGACGCGGCGCTGCTGCTCATCCCCCGCGTCGGGTTCCTGCCCCCGAACGACCCCCGGGTCATCGGCACGGTCGAGGCGGTGCAGCGGGAGCTGACCACCGACGGGTTCGTCGAGCGGTACGCCACCGGCGAGAAGGAGCACGGCGTCGACGGCCTGCCCGGCCGCGAGGGAGCGTTCCTCGCGTGCAGCTTCTGGCTGGCCGGGGCGCTGCAGCAGATCGGCCGCGGCAAGGAGGCGCGGGACCTGTTCGAGCGGCTGCTGGACCTGCGCAACGACGTCGGCCTGCTCGCCGAGGAGTACGACCCGCGGCTGAAGCGCCAGGTCGGCAACTTCCCGCAGGCGTTCAGCCACGTGCCCCTGGTGCTGACCGCCTACGACCTCGAAGGCCACGACGGCATGCGCGGCGCCCGCCACGCCGCTGCTCGGCCGTAGCGGCCGTTCGACCAAGTCCCCCGGCCGTAGCGGCCGTTCGACCAGGCCCTGCCGGCCGCGCGACGCTCGCCGGCCGGGGACGGCTTCCGGCGCCCCGGCACGGGCCGTCGCTCGCGACGGCCCGTGCCGGTGGCCGGCCTCAGAGGTGGGGAGCCAGGTCGGCGAGCAGGGCCCGCTTGGACCGGGCGCCCACGATCTGGTGGACGACCTCGCCGTCGCGGTAGAGGTTCAGCGTGGGGAAGCCGAGCACCCCGTACCTGCGCGCGATCTCCGGGTGGTCGTCGCCGTTGATCTTGGCGACGGTGAGCCGGTCGCCGTACTCCGCCTCCACCTGTTCGAGGATCGGCGCGATCATCCGGCACGGCGGGCACCACTCGGCCCAGAAGTCGACCAGCACGGGCCGGTCGCCGTGGAGCACCTGCGCGTCGAAGTCGTCGGTCGTCAGTTCGATCATCGTTTCTCCCCTGATCCGTTCGGCTGCCCCGACGCTAAGCCGTGACACCGGCGTCAAGGTCAAGCCCGCGCGGCGGCGGATCAGGGAAGGGAGGCGACGAACCGCAGGAAGTCCTGTGGCAGCTGGGCGCGCCCGGTGTCCGCCCGCTCCAGCAGCGTGAGGGTGCCGCGGCGCCACCAGAACAGGTCCGGCGTCAGCGAGCCGGGCCCGTCCTCGTGGGCGTCATCGGCGAAGGCGCGCAGGCGCTCGGCGCTGACCAACGCGGTGTCCTTGCGGATCGTGCACGCGGCGATCGTGCTGCGGGTGGGGGCGACGGCGAGCGCGCCGTAGGGGCCGGGGTCGAGGTAGGACTCCAGCCACACCAGGTGCGTCGCGGCGTAGAACGTCGAGCCCTCCAGCACGCGGATGCCGGTGTCGTCGATGACGTCGCATTCGAGCGGGCCGTCGGCGCGGACGCCGTCGCGGCCGACCGCGAACAGCTGGTCGGCGGTCACCGGCCAGCCGACCACGTCGTCGGTGACGACCGTGCGCACGGTCGTCGGTGTGTCGGCGACGATCGCCTCGATCAGCCCGGGCGCGAACGGACGGGAGATCAGCCGGCCGGTGCGGGCCTCGGCCGGGTAGATCCGCGAACGCAGCAGCCCGCGCACGAGCGCGAAGTCGCTGAGGTCCAGGGGTTCTTCGATGGCGGTGATGATCGTGCCGACGTGGTCGGCGACCAGCGCGGGCCAGTCGTCGCGCGGCACCTGCCGGGCGAGCTGGCGCAGGTTGCGCATGCCGATGTGCAGACGCTGCGGGCCGTCGAGGAGCATCACGTCGCCGGGAACCGCACGGCAGCCGTAGCCGTGGCTCTCGGCGACCAGCACCACGAGCGAGTCGAGCGCGGGGTCGGAACCGTCGGCCGCGGTGGGCCGGCGGTCGCGCCTCTCGAAGGTGGTCACGGTGTCTCCTCGCCAGAGTGGGAGAGCCCAGCCGCGCCGCCGCCCGTGCCCGGACCGAGCACCCGCGCGTCCGCGTCGAGCTCCACCTCGGCACCGAGCCGGATCGTGTGCTGCCCGGGACCGTGGCCGACCGGGATGCCCGCCAGGATCGGCACGCCGAGCGGCACGAGGCGGTCGGCGAAGACCGCGTCGAGGTCGCCGCAGCCGATCCAGGTGCCGAGCGCGATGCCGGCGACGCCCTCGAGCCAGCCCGCCTGAAGGAGCTGGGTCAGCATGCGATCGACGCGGTACGGCGCCTCGTTGACGTCTTCCAGGAACGCGATGCGGCCCGTGGCCGGCTCCGGGGCGTGCGGGGTGCCGAGCAGCGACGTGAGCAGCGCCAGGTTGCCGCCCGTCAGCGTGCCGCGCGCCCGGCCGCCGCGCGGGGCGTGCGAACCGCGCACCGTGACGCCCGCGCCGAACAGCGCCTCGCGCAGGTGGGCGATCGTGTCCGGCTCTTCGTCGGCCAGGGTGGAGACGACCATCGGCCCGAACGAGGTCGGCACGCCGAGGCGGCGGCCGAACGCGACGTGCAGGGCGGTGATGTCGCTGGACCCGTGCAGGATCTTGGGCGTCGCGCGGGCCATCGTGTCCCAGTCGAGATGGTCGAGCACCCGCGCGGCGCCGTAGCCGCCGCGCGCGCAGAACACCGCCGAGATCGCCGGGTCGCACCAGGCCTCCTGCAGGTCGGCGGCACGATCGTCGTCGGATCCGGCGAGGTAGGTCAAACCCGACGGGGCACGGTCGAAGGCGTGCTTGCCGACGATCACCTCGAGACCGAGGGAGCGCAGCACCGCGCAGCCGCGCTCGAGCCGCTCCGGCTCCGCGGGATAGCTCGGAGCGACCACGGCGACCCTGTCCCCCGCTCGAAGTGAGGGTGGTCCGCCCCCGAGGTCGCCCATGTAAGTCTCCTTGTTATGTGGTCGGTCAGAGCATGACACCAGTGGACCCCGAAGCGGAAGAGGTCATAAACCACACGCTTGCAATTCGTCGTCAACAGGTCTCTGACAGGAGTGTCGGGAGGACGGTGCCGATCGGCTCGCGTACGATGGCGTCGGCGAGACGGTCGTACGGCGTTTCCTGCGCATTGACGATGACGAGCCGCGCGCCGCTCTCGACCGCCTCCACGCAGAGCCCGGCCGCGGGCTGCACGCCGAGCGAGGAGCCGACCGCGAGAAAGACGTCGCACTCGCGCGCCGCCCGCTCCGCGGCGGCGAAGACCTCCGGCTTCAGCGCCTGCCCGAACGAGATCGTCGCGGACTTCTGGATGCCGCCGCACTCCGGGCACGGCGGGTCCTCCTCGCCCTGGTCGATGCGAGCGAGGACCTCCGGCATCGGCGTGCGTCTCCCGCACATGAGGCACTCGGCCTCCAGCATCGTGCCGTGCACCTCGATGACCAGGTCCGGATCCGACCCGGCCTTCTGGTGCAGCCCGTCGATGTTCTGGGTGACGATCGCCCGGAGCCGCCCGGCCCGCTCCAGGTCCACGAGCGCGCGGTGCCCGGCGTTCGGCTCGGCGCCCCAGGCCGGGTGGTCGCGCCGTGACCGCCAGGCGCGCCGGCGTACGGCGGGGTCGGCGACGTACACGTCGATGGCGGACATCGCGGCCGCCTGCGGGTCCTTGGTCCACACGCCCTGCGGACCTCGAAAGTCCGGGATGCCGCTATCGGTGCTGATGCCCGCCCCGGTGAGCACGGTCACCGCGCTCGCGTTCCGGAGCCATTCGCCGATCATGATCCAGAGCCTATGCCGTGACCGGTACCGGACACCCGGCCCGGGGCCACGCCACGCGGGACCTTCCGCGGGTCACCCCTAGAACCAGGTGCGGACCAGATCGATCACCGTGTCGCCGTCCACGACGGGGAGCAGCTGCCACTTGTCGAACACCGTGCACGGATGGGACGGACCGCAGTCGACCCAGTCGCCCACCTCGGCCGTGGTGCCGGAGCCGAGCCGGAGGAACGCGTGCTGGTCGTTGAGCGCCGTCACCCGGCTCCCGGTCGCCGGCGAGCGGGAGCCGTCGGCGTGGCGTACGGTGTGCGGCTCGGGCAGGCCCTGGTCGAAGGAGACGTCGCGGCGGCCGAGGGTGAGCAGCGCGAGGTCGGGCTCGGGGCGGGAGGTCACCTGCGCCCACGCGTGCAGGGCCGGCCGGAACGGCGTGTCTCCGGCCCGGCCGAGCGGTGAGATGTCGCGGTAGAAGCCGTCGTCGTGGGTGATGTAGGCGCCGCTGCGCAGCACGGTGCGGGCGCCGTCGAACACGTCCGCGACCTGGTCGAAGAAGGCGCTGCCGCCCGCGCTGAGGATGGCGTCCTCGGGCAGGTCGAGCCGGCCCGCCAGGTCGCGCAGGTCCCGCAGGTACCGATCGACGGTCGCGAGGCTCTCCGGCGTGGCACCGTGCGCGATCGCGCCCTCGTACCCGGCCACGCCGGCGAGCCGGAGCCCGTCCGCGCCCCGGACCGCGCGGGCCACGGCCTCGGCCGTGGCGACGTCACGCACGCCGGCACGCCCGTCCGGCGCGCCGAGCTCGACCAGCACGTCCACCGGGCGCGGCGCGCCGCGCAGCGCCGCCGCCATGATCTCCACGCCGCGCACGGAGTCGGCGAAGCAGAACAGCGCGAACTCCGGGTCGCGCGCGAGCTCGCCGGCGACCCACCGCAGCCCGGCCGGGTCGACGAGCTGGTTGGCGACGATGACCCGGCGGACGCCGAAGGCCCGTGCCACGCGAAGCTGGGCGAAGTTGGCGACGGTGATCCCCCAGGCCCCGTGCTCGAGCTGCCGCGCGAACAGCTGCGGGGCCATCGTGGTCTTGCCGTGCGGCGCGAGCAGCACGCCGCGCCGCTCGCACCAGTCGCGCATGGTCGTCAGGTTGTGCTCCAGCGCGGAGGCGTCGAGCACGACGAGCGGCGGGTGGAAACCGCCGTCGAAGAGGTTCCGGCGCTCGGCGGCGAGCTCCGCCACGGTCATCCCGGCGGCGTCCGCCGGCATTCCCTTGAACCGCCAGTCGATCCGTTCCTCACCCAGCCGTCGCAGCGCGCCGGCATCCATCACGGTCCACCGCCCCTCACTCGACATGCCGCCTCCGGTGATCTCGCGGGCGGCGCCACCCCACGCTATGCCCTGCCGGGGCGTTCACCGCCGTCCCGGGTCGCTCTCAGCCGCTTGGCCCGGAGCGACGAGCGGTCGAAGATCAGAGGATGAGCGCGGGCAAAGGCGGAACGTCCTTCCCCGGCCGTCCGCCGGAAGCGGGTGACGGCCCGCGGTGGCGGCACGCCGCGGTACGGCGATCGGCGAGCGGTCTCCTCGGCCGACCGGCCCGGCCGGGCGGCCGGTACGCCGGGGCCGCGTCGCGGGCCGAGGCGTTCCTCGCCCGTCCGCCGCGCTGGTATGCCGCAGTCCCGGTGTGGGCGAGGGAAACCGCTCTTTGCCTCGTGGCCGCGGCGGCGACCGTCTACCGGATCGGCGCGGGGACGCCGGCCGCCGGTGACCGTGCTCCCGACCTGGGGGCGTACGGCATCGGGCTGGCGATGGTGCTGGCGCTGGCGATGCGGCGAAGGTGGCCCTCAGTCACGCTCGCGGTCACCGGCCTGCTGTGGACGATTTACCACATCGAGGACTACCCGGGCGGAGCGCCCGCCGTTCCATTGTGGATCGCGCTGTACTCGGCGGCGATCGCGCCGCGCCGGTGGTTCGCCCTTTCCATCGCCGGGTTCCTGATCGTCTCCGACGTGCTGGGCCGGACCCAGCACGGCCGCGCCGGAGTGTTCGACGCGGTGCTGGACGGAACGACCGTGGTGTTCGTCTCCATGCTGCTCCTCGGCGACGCCGTGCGGAGCCGTCGCGGTCGACGGGACGAGTACGAGGCGCGGCTCGCGTTGCTCGCGGCCCAGCGCGATCACATCGCCGCGAAGCGCGTCGCCGAGGAACGGACCCGGATCGCCCGGGACCTGCACGACGTGTCCGCCCACACCCTCGCCGTGATCAGCCTGCACGCGAACCTGGCCGCGGAGCTGCTCACGGAGAACCTGACGCAGGCGGACGAAGCGCTGGGGGTGGTGCGCCAGGCCACCCGCGAGGCACTGGGAGAACTGCGGGCGGCCGTCGGCGTGCTGCGGGACGGCACCACCGTCCAGGACCCGGATGCGCCGGCGACCCTCGGCGTCCGTCACCTCGGCGAGCTGGCGCGGGCGTACGGCGGGCACGGTCCGCGTGTCGAGATCCACGTCGAGGGCGAGCCCCGGGGGCTGCCCCGCCTCGTCGACGTGACGGCCTACCGGATCGTGCAGGAAGCGCTGGCGAACGCCGTCCACCATGCCGATCCTCGCTCAGTGGAGATCGTTCTCCGATACCGTCCCGAGGGCCTCGCCGTCGAGGTGCGCGACGACGGCGCCACTCCCCCCACCGTCCCCTCGAACGCAGATCGCGGGCCGGCGGGGTTCGGGCTTCGCGGAATGGCCGAACGGGTGGCCGTGCTCGATGGCGACCTGACCGCCGGGCCCTACGAAGACCCCGGCACGGGTGAGCGAGGCTTCCGGGTATGCGCCTGGCTGCCTCTGGGAGGAGAACATGAGCATCCGCGTCCTGCTGGCCGATGACCAGACGCTCGTCCGGGCCGGAATCCGAAGGCTCCTCGAACGCGCGGACGACATCGAGGTCGTCGGCGAGGCGGCCGACGGCGACGAGGCGATCGCGCTGGCCCGCGCCCACCGTCCCGACGTCGTCCTGATGGACGTGCGGATGCCGGGAACCGATGGCCTGGCCGCCACATGGACGATCCTCGCCGATGAGAGGCTTGCCGACACCAAGGTCTTGGTACTGACGACGTTCGACCTCGACCAGTACATCTTCGAGGCGCTGCACGCGGGCGCGAGCGGCTTCCTGTTGAAGGACCTCGAGCCCGACGCGCTGCGCCATGCGGTGCGTACGGTGACCGCCGGGGACGCGCTGCTCGCACCGCGGGTCACCCGCAGGTTGATCTCGACGTTCGTGCGCCGGGCCGGGCGCGTACGGGTTCCTCCGGAGCGGCTGGAGACACTGACCGACCGGGAGCGCGAGGTCGTGCCGCTGGTGGCGCAGGGTCTGACGAACGAGGAGATCGGCGACTGGCTGGGGATGCGCCCGCTGACCGCCAAGACACACGTCAACCGGGCGATGGCCAAGCTCGGCGCGCGGGACCGGGCACAACTCGTCGTCTTCGCCTACCAGTGGGGCCTGGTCGGGTTGCCGCCAGGATGAGGCCCGCTACTGCGAACGCAGTGGGCGGGTCCCGACTCGCGGGCGATGTCATCGGCCGCGGCGATTTCTAGCGTTCTGAGCATGCGAACGTCAACGAGAGTGATCGCGGGCGCGTCTCTCATCATCGCCCCCGCGGTACAGGCACTGTCCACTTTCTTCTGGGACGGCCACCGGCAGGGCCTCACCACCGGTGTGCTGATCGTCATCGCAACCGTGTGCTGGATCACCGGGATCGTCGCCGTCTTCCGCCTGATCGAACCGCGTGTCCCGCACTACGCGGCGATCGGCCTGCCGGCGGCGATCTACGGATGCGTCGGCGGCGTAGCGTTCGGCGTGCAGGGCATGAACGAGGAGCTCTTCCACGTCTCCCACGCCGAGGCCGTACGGCTGCTCAACGAGCATCCGCCGGCCGCGTTCTTCGGCTTTTGGATCGCAGGCCCGCTCTTCCCGATCAGCCTGTTCGTGCTGGGCCTCGTCCTCGCCCGGATCAGGGCGGTGCCCGTCGCGACCGGCCTGCTCGTCTCCGCGGGCGCGATCGCGTTCCCGATCAGCCGCATCCCGCGCGAGGTCGCGTTCGCGCACCTGGCCGATCTGATCCTTCTCATCTCCTTCGCCTCTCTCGGCGCCCTGCTCGCCACCGGACGGATGGGCCTGCTCTCGCGGGACCGCCCGGCGACGCCTGCGCCGGGCCTGAACCGCACGTAGCCGGGCTCGGCCTGGCGGAGCCGGCGTGGCCCCGCGGTCACAGTGCCCGGAGAAAGGCGAGGGCGCGTTCCCAGGCCTCCTTCGCCGACGGCTCGTGGTGGTCGGCCAGGTCCGGGTCGGTGAACAGGTGTCCGGCGCCCGGATAGCGGAACAGTTCGGCCCGTGCGCCGATGCGGCGCATCCCCTGGTGCCACTCCCCCAGCCAGTCGGCCGGCTCCCACTCGTCCGGGTCGGCGACGTGCAGCTGCACCGGCAGGCCGGTCGCGACCGTGCCGTCGGGGACCTCGGCGGTGCCGTGCATCAGCAGCAGTCCCCGCGCGCCCGGTCCGGCCGGCGCGAGGCGCTGGGCCAGGCTCGCGCCGAGGGAGAAGCCCGCGTACACGGTGTTCTCCGGCGCGTACGGCGCTGCAGCGGCGGCGGCACGCCGGGCCAGCTCGTCGCCGCCGATCTCATCCTTGATCCTGATACCGCTCTCGGCGTCGTCCGCCGTGCGGCCGTCGTACAGGTCGGGGGCCACCACCTCGTGCCCGGTGGCGGCACGGATGCGGGCCGCGGCGTCGAGCACCGCGGGCCGCAGTCCGTACAGCGAATGCAGCAGAACGACGGTCATCCCGCCATCCTGGCAGCGGTCCCGGCGAGCGGTCGAGGTCACGCCTCGATGAACACCAGGTCCTCGGGCGGGTGGGTGAGCCGGACCTTCTGGCCGGACACGGCGGTGACGGTGTCCAGGCCGGTCGCGTGCGCCTCGGAGATCACGAACAGCCGGTCGTTCCGTGCGGCGAGGAAGGCGGTGAACCGGTCGAGGGACACGTCGCCGGCGCCCAGGGCCAGGTAGTCCGCGAGCCGGCGGAACAGCTTCGGCAGGATCACGATGTGGTCGTCCAGGTCGGCCAGGCCGGTCACGGTCGCCCCGCTCGTGGTGGCGTCGCCGCTCCACACGCCGTGGCCCTCGGCGCGCGCGGCCTGGGTGGCGGTGGTCAGCTCGGCGCGCAGGTCGGGATACAGCTTGCTGTAGAACGTCGGGTACACCAGCCCCTCGGACAGCAGCCGGTGGTTCACGCTCTCGCGCAGCGTGTCCGTGGTGACCCGCACCTGCGCGAGGTCGGTCTCCTCGCTCCGGCCCGCGTACGCGAACGCCACCGGCCGCCCGTACTTGTCGGCGAACCGGGTCAGGATGTGACCCGGCGTCTCGTCCGGCGTGGCGCTGGTGACGGTCTCCCGGTCGCGCTTGACGTCGCCGAAACCCAGCAGGGCCAGCAGCCGGTCGGCGGCCGCGTGCGCGAGCGGCAGCGGCTGGTGCCGGGTGAAGCCCCCGTGGCCGTGCGGCGTGTAGTGCGTCTCCAGCGCGTCGATGGCGTCGAGCCGCAGCTGCACGCCGCCGGCCGGGCTGAGGTGCGCGTTCATGCGCAGTTTGACGAACGCCTCCGCGTCGTCGGGGTAGAAGTGGATCGAGTCGCCATCGGGCTGGCTGTGCAGGATCCGGTAGGAACCCTTGATCAGGCGTAGCGGCATCGTGGCCCCCCTCCGCACGGCGGCGTTCACCGCCGCGCACGTGCCCCCGGCGCCGGCGGCCCGCGCCGGCGTCTGTGATCGCCGCAGTCAACCAGCCGGAGCGGGCGTGATCGCGTACCCGCGCCGATATCCGCAGGTCAGAGCCTGGCAAAGGTCTGTCCGGGTAGAGTCGGCGCCGTGGTCACGGCCGTCGCGCCGGCGGCGCGGGAAGGACGGAGGCGGTGCGCCGCGGGCGCTCGCGGACGGCGCGCCCGCGCGTCGGCCCGGCGTGACCAGAAAGGTGGCGAAGTCAGTACCATCCTCTAGGAGCCGACGGTGCCGGGCCCTATGGCCGGCGCCAAGAGATGAGTAATTCGCATGAGTGACAAGATCGCTTTTCACACCGCGAAGGCCCCCCGGCCCGCCGCGGCCTACAGCCAGGGCGTCCGCAAGGGCGGCATCCTCCAGGTCGCCGGCCAGGTCCCGGTCGACCCCGCCACCGGGCTCGTCGTCGGCGAGACCGCGGGCGAGCAGACCCGCCAGGCGCTGGAGAACGTCCGGGCGGTGCTGGAGGAGGCCGGCTCCGGCTTCGACGACGTCGTGATGCTGCGGGTCTATCTGACGCGCCGGGAGGACTTCGCGGCGATGAACGCGGTGTACGAGGAATACGTCCGCGAGCCCTATCCCGCGCGTACGACGGTGTTCGTCGGGCTGGCCGAGGGTCTGCTCGTCGAGATCGACGCGCTCGCGGTCGTCGGCTGACGAGCGCCGGCGAAGCGGCCCCGCCCGAGGTGACACGCTGGTGACGCCCCCACGCTCCACGTCTCCACACATCCTGGTGGTGAACGGCACCAAGGTCCGGCGTCCGGTCTTCCTGCTCGGCGCGCCCCACTCGGGCACCGACCTGGTGGCCCGCGCGATCCGGCACTCCGCGGCCTTCCACCTGACGATGGGCCGCCCCAACGTGGTGCGCACGGTCTACGCGTTCGCCCGCCGCCCCTCGATCGCAAGCGAGCGGGGGGCGGGCGCCGCCCGGGTGATGCGCGACGCGTACGCGCAGAGCTGGCAGGTCACCACGGACGGGTGCGGTGAGTGCCCGGCACAGTGCCGCGACCTGGGGCGGCTCGGCCCGGACGGCGTCTGCGCCGACCCCCGCGGCATCCAGCGGTTCGCCGACGCGACGCCCGACCTGATCTACAGCACCGACGTCATCCTGGACGCCTTTCCCGACGCGCAGCTGATCCAGGTGATCCGCGACGGCCGTGACGTCGTCGCCGGGATGATCTCCGACGAGCGCTGCCTCGCCTGGTTCCGTCCCGGTTTCGCCAACCTGGACGAGGTGTTCCCCAACGCCTTCCTCGGCGTCGAGGACGCCACCGAGCGGGCGCGCTGGCCACGCGCGGGCGTGGCGGTCAAGTGCGCGCTCCGCTGGCGCGGGTCGATCCGGCTCAGCGCCCGGCTGCGCGCCCAGACGCCCGACGAGCAGCTGTTCACCGTGCGCTACGAGGACCTGGTCACCCGCACCCGCGAGGTCCTGGGCGACATCTCCGACTACCTCGGACAGCGGATCGCCAAGAGCGCACTGCACGGCGTCGGCGACGATGACATCGGCATGTGGCAGGACCACCTCACGCCCAAGCAGGTCACCCAGGTGGAGAAGATCGCCGGGACGGAGCTCCGCCGGCTCGGCTACCGGCCGAGCGGACGCGAATGGCCGACGGCCGGCACCCGTTCGTAGCTCCAGCCGATCACCAGGCCGGCCGCGCCGCAACCGACGAGGAGCGCGGCGAACCGCCGTACCCCGCGTTTCGTACTGCTCATCGCACTCACTCCGCGGTGAAGAGAATCGCCTGCCGCCTCCCAGAGTGGACCGGACGTGCGACAGAAGTGTGGACTTGAGGATGCGCCTGCGTTAAGTGCGCCGGGCGGGCGCCGTCACCCGGCCGGGCGGCGCCGGGCGGATCGGTCCGCCCGGCGCCGCCCGGGTCACTTCGTTCGCCAGCGCGGCCGGGTCTCGCCGGACTTCTTGGTGCACGTCAGCTTCTTGCCCGTGGAGGACGTGGCGGTCGCCCCGGCCCGCGAGCAGAACTCACCGGCGCGCGCCCCGGTGGCCGGGGCCTGGGAGTACCAGCGGGCCCGCTTGTCGCCGGGCTTCTTGAGGCAGCGGGCCCAGCCGCCGTTCGCGGTCCGGCCCACCGTGTTGGTCGCCTTGCAGAAGCCGCCGACCCGTACGGTGCCGGCGACGGTCGCCGAGGCGGACGGCGCGCGCGTCGCGGCCGGCGCATGGTGCCGCGCCTTGGGGCTCGCGCTGTGCGCGACCGTGGCGGCCTTCTTGCTCCCTCCACACCCGGTGAGCGGCATGACCGCGCTCAGGGCGACGCACGTCAGGACGAGCGGACGGTTCATCTGGTCCCCCGATGTCGACGCGCCCCCGCTCCGGTTCGGGGCTCAGGGGCTGAAGTAGTGCTGCATGCGGTCGATCCGGCCCTGGCCGTCGAACCAGAGCTCGAACATGTGGGCGCGGTCCGGCAGCGGGTGAAGCCGCCGGCTCAACCGCCGCAGGTCGTCACCCAGCTGCGCCGGGGTCAGCCGGACGCCGCGCACGTAGTCGGTGACGCCGTGCTCGACGATCGGCGCCGACGCGCGGATCACCGCTCCCGGTGCGATCGTCAACGGCGCGTAGTGCCCGACCGATACCGGACGCACCGTCTCGGGTCCCCCGTGCCGGACCATGCGGGCCGGCGCGAACAGCACGCGGTCCGGGCTCGCCCCCGCCCGAACGAGGCCGAACACCTTGGAGCGGCCCGCGTACACCGGGTCCGCGCCGGCCGGCGCTCCGAAGAGGAGCAGACCGCACGCCAGCGAGACGGCGGCCATCACCCAGCGTGCCGGGGCGATGTACGCAGTGCTCACACCGCTGGGTCTACCCCTGCCCCGTACGCCTCACTCCTCCCGCTTCTCCGGCGCGGTCACTCAGGCCTGGGGCGCCGCGGCGGTGACGGCGTCGCCGGTCCGCTCCTGCCGGGCGAACTGGGTGTGGTACAGCTCGGCGTACAGCCCGCCGCGGTCGAGCAGCTCGTCGTGGCGGCCCCGCTCGACCACCCGGCCGTCGTCGATCACCAGGATCTGGTCGGCCTCGCGGATCGTCGACAGCCGGTGGGCGATGACGATCGACGTACGGCCCGCGAGCGCGGTCTTGAGCGCCCGCTGCACCGCCGCCTCGGACTCGGAGTCCAGGTGCGCGGTCGCCTCGTCCAGCACCACGACCGAGGGCGCCTTGAGCAGCAGCCGGGCGATCGCCAGGCGCTGCTTCTCACCGCCGGACAGCCGGTAGCCCCGGTCGCCGACCACGGTGTCCAGGCCGTCCGGCATCTCCGCGACCAGGTCCCAGATCTGTGCCGCCCGCAGCGCCTCGACCAGCTCCTCATCGGTCGCGTCCGGCCGTGCGTACACGAGGTTGGCGCGGATCGAGTCGTGGAACAGGTGCGCGTCCTGGGTGACGACGCCGATGGCGTCGCGCAGCGAATCGAGCGTGACGTCGCGGACGTCCTGACCGCCGATGCGGACCGCGCCGTCCGTGACGTCGTAGAGCCGGGACACGAGCTGGGTGATGGTCGTCTTGCCGGCGCCCGAGGGGCCGACGAGCGCGGTCAGACCGCCCGGCTCGACACGGAAGTCCACCCCGTGCAGCACCTCACGGCTCGGCGCGGTGTCGGTGCGCGCGATCGACTCCAGCGAGGCCAGCGAGACCTCCGAGGCCGCCGGGTAGCGGAAGGTCACGTCGTCGAACTCCACGGCCGGGGCGTCTTTGCCGGGAAGGAGGTCGGGGTGGGTTGGTCGGGTGACGGACCCGGGCAGCGGCGTCGCGTCCGGCTTCTCGGCCACCATGGGCGGCAGGTCGAGCACCTCGAAGACCCGGTCGAAGCTGACCAGGGCGGTCATCACGTCGACGTGCACGTTGGACAGCGCGGTGAGCGGGCCGTACATGCGGGTCAGCAGCGTGGCCAGGGCGACGAGGGTGCCGAGCTGGAAGCCGCCGTTCACCACCAGCGAGCCGCCGACGCCGTACACCATGGCGGTGGCCAGCGAGGCCACGAGCGTCAGCGCGGTGAAGAACACGCGGCCGTACATGCCCGAGACGACGCCGATGTCACGCACCCGCGCCGCCCGCCCGGCGAACATCGCCGACTCCTCCTCGGGACGGCCGTACAGCTTGGCGAGCATCGCGCCCGCGACGTTGAACCGCTCGGTCATCAGCGAGCCCATCTCGGCGTCGAGCTGCATCTGCTCCCTGCTGATCTTCTGCAGCCGCCGCCCGACCCACTTGGCCGGGAAGATGAAGATCGGCAACAGGACCAGGGCGATGAGCGTGACCTGCCAGGACAGCACGAACATCGTGACCAGCACGAGGATCAGGCTGATCACGTTGGAGACCACCGAGGACAACGTGGTGGTGAGGGCGCGCTGGGCGCCGATGACGTCGCTGTTGAGCCGGCTGACCAGCGAGCCGGTCTGGGCGCGCATGAAGAACGCCACCGGCATGCGCTGGACGTGGTCGAAGACCTGGGTCCGCAGGTCGTAGATGAGCCCTTCACCGATGCGCGCGGAGTACCACCGCTGCGCCAGGCCGATCACGGCGTCGACGAGCGCCAGCACCGCGACGGCGATCGCGAGCCCGGCGACCAGACCGGTGCGGTGCTGCACGATGCCGCGGTCGATGATCGCCTTGAGCAGCAGCGGGTTCGCCACGACGATGACGGCGGCGACCGCGTTCAGTACCAGGAACAGGGTGAGCTCGCGGATGTACGGGCGCGCGTAGCCGGCGATGCGGCGCACCGTGCCCGCCTTCAGGCGTTCTTTGACCACCGAGTTGTCGCGGCGGAACGACATCATCACCATCCAGCCGTTGTCCGGCATTCCCACGGTGATTCCTCCCGGAGGTTAAGACGTAATCATGTAAGCATGGTCGACAACACGTCGCGCCGACGGCTGATTCCCGTCGACACGACCAGCCTGCGTCACGTTAGCGGGCGCCGTCATCCGCCCCCCAGCCGATCTGGAACCGACCCTGCGACCTAGGCCGTCCGGAGGGGACGCTCAGGGGGTGTCGGCGTTCGTCAGCAGGTTGCGGATGGCGCTGCCGGACAGGCGGGTCTTGGACAGGAAGCCGATCGCCGGGCTGGCCGCGATCAGTTCCGCGAAGTCCGTTTCCACGTAGGTGGAGATGAGGATCACGCGGGGCGGCCGGGGAGCCTGCGCGAGCGCGTTCGCGAGGTCGAAGCCGTGTTCGTCGCCGAGCATGATGTCGACGAGCGCGACGTCGGGACGGAGCCGCTCGGCCTGCCGGAAGGCATCGGCCGAGCAGGTGGCGACGCCGACGACGGCGATTCCGTCACGCTTGAGCAGATCGCGACTTGGAGGAAGCGCTCGTTGTCGTCGACGATCAGACAACGGACGTCCATACCTGACTCGCATTCACGGATGCAGGACGACCTTGGTCCAGCCGCTCTTCCGGACGTCGAACTGCTGGTAGCCCGTTGGCGCCTCGTCGAGCGGGAGTTCGTGGGACACCACGAAGGACGGCCTGGCCTTGCCCTCGGCGATCAGGTCGCGCAGGTAGCGGTTGTAGGCCTTGACGTTGCACTGGCCCGTCGCCACCGCCTGGCCCTTGAACCAGAGCTCCCCGAAGTTGAAGACGATCTCCCCACGCCGGCTGAGGCGGTCCGGCGCGTGCGGGTCCTCGCGCACGAAGACGCCGACGACCGCGATCGTGCCGGTGGGCCGCACCGAGGCGATCAGGTTGTTCAAGGTGATGTTCGGGCGCTCGACGCAGGCGATGTCGTGGGCCTGGAAGCCGACGCACTCGCAGCCGCGGTCGGCACCCTCGCCACCCGTCAGGTCGAGCACCTGTTCGACCGCTGACGCCTCGCTGTAGTCGATGGGGATCGCTCCGATCTCCTCGGCGAGCCGTAGCCGGTCCGGATGCAGGTCGACCACCATCACGCGGCCGGCGCCCTTGATGATCGCGGAGTAGGCCGCCATGAGCCCGACCGGCCCGGCACCGTAGACGACCACGGACTCCCCCGGCCGGAGGCCCGCGAGCTCGGTCGCGTGGTAACCCGTCGGGAAGATGTCCGTGCACATCACGTAGTCGGTCTCCTTCTCGGGCCTCTCCCGCGGGAGCCGGAGGCACATGAAGTCGCCGTACGGGACGCGCAGATACTCCGCCTGACCGCCGTTGTACGGACCCATGCCGGCGAACCCGAAGGCCGCGCCCGCGTAGGGCGGATTCGCCGTCAGGCAGAAGGCCGTCAGCCCACGCTCGCAGTTCTTGCAGTAACCGCAGCTGACGTTGAAGGGCACGCACACCCGGTCTCCCACGCGTACGCGCTCGACGGCCGCGCCGACCTCGATCACCTCGCCGAGGTTCTCGTGCCCCAGCACGCGGCCGGGTTCGATGCTCGTCCGGCCCTCGTACATGTGGAGGTCGGAGCCGCAGATGTTCGTCGTCGTGACCTTGAGCAGCACGTCCGTCGGCGCCTCGATCACCGGATCGGGCACCTGCTCCACCCGGACGTCTTTCGGGCCGTGATAAACCACCGCTTTCATCGAGCCCCCCCTTTCGCGGACGCCGTTCGCACGCGGACGACCCGCACCCGCTACTCGCCACTATGGCACCGGCGGCTCACATCGCCGCAGGTAGGGGAAGGGATCAGGAAGACTGCTCGCCGGTGGCGGAAGGATCAGGGAGACTGCTCGCGGGTGTGCTCGTTCAGGAGGGCGACCTGCTCACGGCGCTCGGCCGCGGACTGCTCCTCCAGCGTGTTGCCCGGAGCGGCGCGCAGCAGGCGCTTGGTCGCCGCGGCCGTCGAGGGTCGTACGGCCAGGATCGCCGCGACGAGATCGTCCACCGCCTTGCCGAGGTCGGCGACGGGCACCACCAGCTCGGCGAGCCCGAGCCGGGCGGCCTCGTCGGCGAACACGGTGCGCGTGGTCAGGCAGAGCTCCAGGGCCCGCGGCACGCCGACGATGTCGACGAGCGGCTTGGTGCCGGTCAGGTCGGGCACGATGCCGAGCGCCGGCTCCTTCATCGCGAACTTGACGTCGTCGGCGACGACCCGCAGGTCGCAGGCCAGGGCGAGCTGGAAGCCGCCCCCGATGGCGTGCCCCTGCACCGCCGCGATGGAGACGATGTCGGGCCGGCGCAGCCACAGGTAACCGGCCTGCAGCCCGCGGATGAACTCCTCGTCACGCGGAGCGAGGGCGTCCTCCCCCGGGACGCCCTCCGCGGTGAACAGTCGCAGGTCGATGCCGGCCGAGAACGCCGGGCCCTCCCCCCGTACGACGACGACCCGCACGCCGTCCGGCAGCGTGTCTCCGATCCGGGCCAGCGTCCGCCACGTGCTGAACGTCAGCGCGTTACGCCGCTCGGGCCGGGCCAGGGTGATCGTGGCCACGGCTCCGTCGACGGCGAGACGCAGCCCCGCCTGCTGGAATTCGGCATCAGTGATAGGGCCGTCCGCCATGACCGTCCTTTCGTGGTCCGCCTCGGGGGCGGACCGGTCCGCGCCGTCGTGCCCGACCTTAACGGGTCGGACACGACGAGCGTCAGACGGTGCGGCGCACGGAGCAGAGGGGAGCAGGCGTCAGAGACCGCTGTGAAGCCGTCAGGGCTGTGCGACGGCTTCTCAGGACTTCTTTCCGCGGGTCGCTCCACCCCGACCGCGCAGGTTCACGCCCGACTCGGTGAGGATCCGGTGAATGAAGCCGTACGACCGGCCGGTCGCGGCGGCCAGGGCGCGGATGCTCTCACCGGAGTCGTAGCGTTTCTTCAGCTGCTCTGCCAACTTGTCTCTCTCGGCACCGGTCACGCGGGTGCCCTTCTTTAGGGTCTCGGCCACGAGTACCTCCCGTAGTGATGTGGTGACCGCTGCGTTATCCCCCGCCATGATCAGACATTCACGCGCGATCGGCTACCCACTACGCCAGAAAAGATCTGCTTCCTTGCGTACAGGTTGCGTCGCAGGTCAGGCAAGTGCCACGAGATCGGAAAATTCGTCACTCCAAATATCTTCCACACCATCCGGAAGCAAGATCACTCTTTCCGGTTGGAGCGCCTCCACCGCACCCTCATCATGAGTCACGAGAACGATGGCGCCGGCGTACGAGCGGAGGGCCCCGAGGATCTCCTCCCGGCTCGCCGGATCGAGGTTGTTGGTGGGCTCGTCGAGGAGCAGGACGTTGGCGCTGGAGACCACGAGCGTCGCGAGGGCGAGGCGCGTCTTCTCCCCGCCGGACAGCACGCGCGCGGGCTTGTCGACGTCGTCCCCGGCGAACAGGAACGAGCCCAGGATCTTGCGGACCTCGACCTCCGGCAGGTCGGGTGCTGCCGAGCGCATGTTCTCCAGGACCGTACGGCCGAGGTCGAGCGTCTCGTGCTCCTGGGCGTAGTAGCCGAGCCGCAGGCCGTGCCCGTCGATCCGCTCGCCGGTGTCGGCCTTCTCGACGCCGGCGAGCAGGCGCAGAAGCGTCGTTTTGCCCGCTCCGTTCAGGCCGAGGACCACCACGCGGCTGCCTCGATCAACGGCCAGGTCGACATCCGTGAAGACTTCCAACGAACCGTACGATTTCGACAAAGCTCGCGCCATGAGCGGCGTTTTGCCGCACGGAGCGGGTGCGGGGAAGCGAATCCTGGCGACTTTGTCGGCCCTGCGCTCCTCCTCGACGCCCGCGAGCAGGCGCTGCGCCCGCCGCTCCATCTGCTGGGCGGCCTTGGCCTTCGTGGCCTTGGCGCGCATCTTGTCGGCCTGGGACTGCAGGGTGCTTGCCTGGCGCTCGGCGTTGGCGCGCTCGCGCCTGCGGCGCCGCTCGTCGGTCTCCCGCTGGGCGAGGTACTTCTTCCAGCCCACGTTGTAGATGTCGATCACGTTGCGGTTCGCGTCGAGGTGGAAGACCTTGTTGACGACCACGTCGAGCAGGCCGACGTCGTGGCTGATCACGATGAGGCCGCCCTGGTGGCTCTTGAGGAAGTCGCGCAGCCAGCTGATGGAGTCGGCGTCGAGGTGGTTCGTCGGCTCGTCGAGGAGCAGCGTGTCGGCGCCGGAGAACAGGATGCGGGCCAGCTCGACGCGGCGCCGCTGGCCGCCGGACAGGGTGCGCAGCGGCTGGCCGAGCACCCGGTCGGGCAGGTTGAGGCTGGAGGCGATCGAGGCGGCCTCGGCGTCGGCGGCGTAGCCGCCGAGGACGTGCAGCCGCTCCTCCAGCCGGCCGTAGCGGCGGACGGCCTTGTCGCGCTCGGCGCCCTCGGCGGTCGCCATGCGCTCCTCGGCCTCCCGCATCTGCCTGATCACCTCGTCCAGGCCACGGGCGGACAGGATGCGCTCGCGGGCGAGGACGTCGAGGTCGCCGGTGCGCGGGTCCTGCGGCAGGTAGCCGACCGTGCCCGAACGGGTCACCTGGCCCGACGCGGGCAGCCCCTCACCGGCGAGCACGCGCGTGAGGGTGGTCTTGCCGGCGCCGTTGCGGCCCACGAGGCCGACCCGGTCGCCGGGATTGACGCGGAACGAGGCGCCTTCGAGCAGCAGACGGGCGCCGGCTCGCAGTTCGATGCCTTGGGCAGTGATCACGGTGAGAACGCTCCTGGGGGGCGGGCTGGGCGACTGCGGACGTCGAAAAGGGCGCCGCCCGTGGCCCTGTGCGGCCCGGCCGCGCCCTGGGAGCGCCTGATCAGCTCGCAAGCATGGCGTCAGTCTACGGGAGACGGCGACCGGTCACGAACACCGGCCGGGCCGCGCGGCGCGCATCGGCCGTACGAGGCGACCGCGGCCTGCGTCATCCCGGCTTACGGGGGAATGTTCGAGTCGTGATCCGGGAGCACGTGCTGGCGGGGTACGTCGATGACGCGGGTGGCCGTGAGGCTCTGGCGCTCGCGCGGAGCATCGCGGAGGTGACCGGTGCGCGGCTCACGGTGGCCGCGGTGCACTCGCCGGAGCGCGCCGCCTCGGCGGTCGAGGCGCTGACGGCGCTCGATCACGCCGCCGCCCTGCTCGGGGAGTTCCCGGCCGACCTCGTGACGCACGAGAGCCGCAGCGCCAGCCGGGGGCTGTCGGTGCTGGCGAGCCGGACCGGCGCCGGCCTGATCGTGATCGGCTCGCCGCCGGGCGGCGCGCACGGGCGGATCAACCTGGGCGGGACCGCCGACCACCTGCTGCACGCCGCGACCCAGACGGTGCTGCTCACACCCGAGGGGCACACGCCGTCCGGCGCGCCGGAACGGATCACCGTGGCGTATGTCCGCCGGCCGCAGTGCGAGGAGGCCGTCGCGGCGGCGGCGTCCGCCGCGGCGCGGCTGGGCGTGCCGCTGCGCCTGGTCACGCTCGCCCTCGACGGCGTCGATGAGAACCCGCTGCGCGACGACCTGGCGCTGGCGATCAGGACGGCCGCCGAGAGTCCCGGGCTGGACCCCGGCGAGGTCCAGGCCGCCGTCGGCACGGGCGACGACGTGGCGGCGGCCGTCGCGGACCTCGACTGGAGCGACGGCGACCTGCTGGTCTGCGCCAGCAGCGAGGACGCCCCGGTGCACCGGGTGTTCCTGGGCGAGATCGCGTTCAAGATGGTGCGCGCGGCGCCGTGCCCGGTCGCGGTGCTGCCCCGGGGGCGTCCCTGACCCGCGGAGTGACCGGTGCCCGCAGGCGGGAGGCGGGCGGGCCGAGTCCGAACCGTGATCCGTGCCACGCAACGGCGGGGCGCGCACCGGCGTCTCATGGCCATGCGCATCAGGCATCTCGCTCGTCTCGCCCTCGTGCTGGCCGTCGCCACCGCCGGTCTCGCGCTCATGCGCCCGTCGTGGGCGTGCGGCTGCGGCGCGCTCATCACCTCCACGCGATCCGGGGTCGACGTGGCGGACGAGACGTCCATCGTCCGCTACGACGGCGGGCAGGAGGAGATCGTCATGCGGCTGTCGGTGCGTTCGCAGGCACGGGACGCCGCGTGGCTGATGCCGACGCCCGCGCGGGCCCGGGTGACGCTCGGTGAGAGCGACTGGTTCGACCAGCTCGACCGGCTGACCGAGCCGGCCGTCGTACGGCACCGGCGGTGGCTGCCGCGCCTCGGCGGCGACAGGACGGTCGGCGCCGAGGCGCCGAGAACGGGTGACGGGGTCGGGGTGCTCGGCCGGCAGCGGCTCGGCCCGTTCGAGGTGACCACGCTGTCCGCCGGCGACTCGGGCGCGCTGGCCTCGTGGCTGACCGCGCACGGCTACCGGCTCCCCGGGCGCCTGGCCGAGGCGCTGAAGCCGTACGTCGCGCGGCACTGGACCTATACCGCGATCAAGCTCGCACCGCGGCAGGGCCGCCTCACCGGCGCGCTGGACCCGCTGCGCGTGACCTTCGCCGCCGACGCCCCGGTCTATCCGATCCGGCTGTCCCGGCTGGCCGCGTCACCGCAGTCGGTGCACCTGTACGTCCTCGCGCCGCACCGCGTCTCGATCTCGGGGCTCAGCATGCTCACGACGTACGCGGGCCGGGTCACGCCCTCGATGGTCGCCTCACCGGGACTGCGCTCGATGGTCGGTGACGGCGCGTTCCTGACCGAGGTGGTACGGCACGGCGTCCCGCCGGCCGACTTCACCGACGACCTCCGGCTCGGCTACACGGCCGACACCCCGTACCGGGAGGTGGAGAACGTCGACGGCGGTCTCGTCACGTTCCTCGGCGTCCCCGCGTACCTGTGGTTCATCGCCGGCGTCCTTCTCGTCATCGTCGCCGGGGCCGCGGCGGCCCTGGTCTCAGCCCGGCGCGCGGCGCGCGCACGGCGCGGAGCCGCGGCGGCGTCTCCTGGCACGGACGGGACCACGGGCGAGAACCGGCCGGGGAGCCCTCCCGCCGTCCCGCGGCGCTGAGGTCCCGGGTCTTCCCCTTTGCCCTTGACGGAACCCAAATGATGATCACGGTTGGCCGTCCGGCCGGTTTGGCTTTCCCGGCCCGGTGGGAGGACTCAGGGCATGTGGATCGCTCCCGAACGACGGCGCGCGCACCGCTGGATCGCGCCGTTCCTCGCCGTGGCCGCGGGTGTGGCGGTCGGGGCAACCGTGGCGCTGCGCGGGCAGACCGAGACCGGGCTGGTGGCCGCCGCCGTCCTGCTGGCGTACGCCCTGCTCCTCGGGGCGAGGGGCGGCGAGTCGTCCAGCGGATCGCACGACACGTTCGGCGCGGCCGGCGGCCGGAGCGGCGGCCACACGCGTGCCGCGGCGGCGACCTGCGACGTGCTGGTGGCGGTGATCGTGGCGGCGCTCATCGTGCAGGCGCTGCGCGGCGCGGAGATCTGGGTGCTGGCGGGCCTGGCGGCCATCGCCTGCATCACCTATCTCATCGCCATCCTCAGCATCAGCTGGTACTGACGTCCTGCCGGTCTCACGGTCACCGGCTCCCGGCCTCCGGCAAGTGATCGGGGCATCGGCGGCGGGCACCCGAATTATCGGTGAACAGTCCGCAAACACCGACAAATCACCCATAAAGTCACGCAGAATCACCACGTGACCGGGCGAAGCGAGGGAGACAGAAGGCACGGCATCGTGACCGCGGGGCCGGCGTGGGAGGGCCCGTGACCGAGTACGCCTCCTATCCGGGCGGCCCGCAGGGCTCTTTCGCGCGACGCGACGACGGCGGCGGGGCCGCGCCGCCGCCACACGTCGCCCTCCATCCCGTCCTCGACCTGGAGACCGGCGCCGTCGTCGCGGTGAGCGCGCCGGCCGGCCGGATCACCGACGGCGAGTCCGACGTCGACCGGGCGATCCTCGCGGCCCGCGCCACGGCTCGGCGCGAGACCCTCCTGCCGCTCCACGTGGCCCTGCGCGCCGCCACACTCGCCGACGACCGCGGCATGGACCGCCTGCACCGGACGTTCATGAGCGTCGGGCGCCGGCCGGGCGGCGTGGTCATCTCGGTGAGCGGCCTGTTCGGCGGCATGCCCCCGCAGGAGGCCGTCGCGCGGCTCGGCCGGCTGCGGGCCACGGGTTATCTGATCGCCATCGAGCACGCGGCCGACCTGCCGGCGCGTTTCGTCGCCGAGGTCGCGCCGTCCGTACTCACGCTCGACCCGGAACTGACCCGGCGCGCGCCGGCGGACCCCTGGCGCGCGGCCCTGGTCGACGCCCTGGTCTCGCTGGGCCGGCGCACGGGCGGTCACGTGCTCGCCCCCGGCGTCGTCGACGACGAACAGCTCGTCAGGCTGCGCGGGCTCGGGGTCCGGCTGGCCCAGGGGCCGCTGCTCGCCGCACCGGACTGGCGGCCGGGCATGCCCGTCGCGGTGCGGCCGGGACCGCGCGAGACCGACCGGCTCGGCCCGCGGGTGACGGAGTTCATGCTGCCCGCCGCCGTCATGTCCGACGCCGTGACCGCGGACGAGGTCTTCTCCGCCTTCGACGCCGAGCCCACGACGACCAGCGTGGTCCTGGTGGATCCGGCGCAGCGGCCGCGGTACACGATCGACCGGACGCGGTTCCTGCTCAAGCTCGCCGGGGCGTACGGCCATGCCCTGCACGCGCACAAGCCCGCCGCGCGCCTGGCCGATCCGCCCCGGCCGGTGCCGCGCACCGTACCGGCGATCGCCGCGCTGCGCGCCGCCGGCGACGACGCCTCGCGGGTGTACGACGACCTGGTGGTCGTGGACGAGGTCGGCCGCTGCCTGGGCATCGCCCGGGTCGGCGACCTCATCCGCAGCCTCGCGGATTTGTACATCTAGCTTTATAAGTCTTAGTTTACGAATTGTGGTGGATGAGGCAGGCGAGGAGCGCACGGCCTCCGATCTCCGTGTGGCGCTCGGCCGGATCGTACGGCGGCTGCGGCAGGCGCACGAGCCCGGTGAGCTGACGCTGTCGGAGGTGTCGGCGCTGTCGCGGCTCGACCGGGACGGCCCCGCGACGCCCGGCGCGCTGGCCGGCGGCGAGCGCGTGCGGCCGCAGGCGATGGGGACCACGCTGGCGGCGCTCGAACAGCGCGGCCTCGTGGCGCGGATGCCCGACCCGGACGACGGGCGCCGCGTGTCGATGTCGATCACCGAAGAGGGCCGTCAGATCCTGCTCGACCGGCGTTCGGCGAGCGTGCGCCGCCTGAGCCGGGCGCTCACGGACGGGTTCAGCCCCGAGGAGCGACACCGCCTGATCGAGGTCATCCCGCTGCTCGAACGCCTGGCGGACAGCCTGTGACGCACGGCGACCGGTACAAGTGGACGGCCCTGTCCAACACCACGCTCGGCGTGCTCATGGCCTCGGTGGACGGCTCCATCGTGATCATCTCGATGCCGGCGATCTTCCGGGGCATCGGGCTGGACCCGCTCTCGCCCTCCAACATCGGCTACCTGCTGTGGATGATCCTCGGGTACCTGCTCGTCGCGGCCGTGCTCGTGGTGGCGCTCGGGCGGCTCGGCGACATGTTCGGCCGCGTCCGGCTCTACAACCTCGGCTTCATGGTCTTCGCGGTGGCCTCGCTGGCGCTGTCGGTCGACCCCTTCCACGGCGGGTCGGGGGCGCTGTGGCTGATCGGGTGGCGCGTCGTCCAGGGCATCGGCGGGGCGATGCTGACGGCCAACTCCGCGGCCATCCTCACCGACGCGTTCCCGCTCGAACAGCGCGGCATGGCGCTCGGCATCAACCAGATCACCGCGCTGGCCGGGCAGTTCCTCGGCCTGCTGGCCGGCGGGTTGCTCGCCGAGCTCGACTGGCGCGCGGTGTTCTGGGTCAGCGTGCCGATCGGCGTCTTCGGCACCATCTGGTCCTACCACAGCCTGCGCGAGGTCGGCTCGCCGAGCGCGGCACGCATCGACTGGCTCGGCAACCTCACCTTCGTGAGCGGCGCGCTGGTCCTGCTCGCCTCGATCACGTACGGGATCCAGCCGTACCGCGGTCACGCCACCGGCTGGACCAACCCCTGGGTGCTCGGCGGGATGGGCGGCGGCGTGCTCCTCCTGGCGGCGTTCTGCGCCGTGGAGACGCGCGTCGCCGAGCCGATGCTGCGCCTGGGGCTGTTCCGGATCCGGGCGTTCGCGGCCGGCAACCTCGCGGCGCTGCTCACCGCGGTCGCGCGGGGCGGCATGCAGTTCATGCTGATCATCTGGCTGCAGGGGATCTGGCTGCCGCTGCACGGCTACGACTACGAGCGCACGCCGCTGTGGGCGGGCATCTACATGCTTCCGCTGACCGCCGGCTTCCTCGTGGCGGGCCCGGTCTCGGGCTACCTGTCGGACCGGTTCGGCGCCCGGCTGTTCTCCACCGGCGGCCTCGCGGTGGTCTGCGCGGCCTTCGTCGGGCTGCTGTCCCTGCCGGTCGACTTCCCGTACTGGGCGTTCGCGGCCCTGCTGTTCGCCAGCGGCGTGGGGCAGGGCATGTTCTCGGCGCCGAACACCTCGGCCATCATGAGCAGTGTTCCGCCCGGCCAGCGCGGCGTGGCCTCCGGAATGCGGTCGACGTTCCAGAACTCCGGGACCGCGCTGTCGATCGGGGTGTTCTTCTCCCTGATGATCGCGGGCCTGGCGAGCTCGCTGCCGCACACGCTGTCGGCCGGGCTGCAGGCCCAGTCGGTGCCCGCGGCCGACGCCACACGCGTGGCCACACTGCCGCCGGTCAGTACGCTGTTCGCTGCGTTCCTGGGCAACAACCCGATCGGGCACCTGCTCGGGTCGAACGGCCTGCTGGACACGCTCCCGGCCGGCGACCGGGCGACGCTCACCGGTAAGACGTTCTTTCCCGAACTGGTCTCCGGGCCGTTCCACCACGGCCTGGTGCTCGTGTTCACCGCCGCCGCCGTCATGGCGGCCATCGCCGCGCTGGGTTCCGCCCTGCGCGGCACCCGATATGTCCACATTGAGGAGAAAGCATGAGCGACGCGCTCAGGGCCGAGACCGTCACCATCAAGGGGCACGACGACGACGAGATCGAGGCGTACCTCGCCCGGCCGCTGGGCGACGAGCCACGGGGTGGTGTCGTCGTCATCCACCACATGCCCGGCTACGACGCGGCGACCAAGGAGATGGTGCGCAGGTTCGCCGCGCACGGCTACGCCGCGCTGTGCCCGAACCTGTACTCACGTGAGGCGCCGGGGGCGGACCCGGACGACGCCGCGGCGACCGTGCGCGCGGCCGGCGGCGTGCCGGACGAGCGGCTCGTCGGCGACGTCGACGGCGCCGCGCGGTACCTCAACTCCCTGGAGGGCGCGAACGGCAAGATCGGGGTCATCGGCCACTGCTCCGGCGGCCGGCAGACCTTCCTGTCCGCGTGCTCGCTCCAGATCGACGCCGCGGTGGACTGCTACGGCGCGTTCGTCGTGGGCGACCCGCCGGCCGGCATGCCTCCGACCATGAAGCCGATCCTGGGCCTGGCGCCGCGGCTGTCCTGCCCGCTGCTCGGCCTGTTCGGCGCCGAGGACAAGTTCCCCTCCCCCGCGGAGACCGCGAAGCTGTCCGAGGAGCTGGACCGGCTCGGCAAGGAGCACGAGTTCCACACCTACGAGAACGCCGGGCACGCGTTCTTCGCCGTCGACCGCCCGTCGTACCGGGTCGAGGCCGCCGTGGACGGCTGGGGCAAGATCTTCGACTTCTTCGGCCGCTACCTCTGAGGCGGAACCCATGTGCACCTACCAGACCCACAAGATCAAGATCAGCGGCAGTGGTAAGGCCAAGATGGGCTGGATCAGTCTCAAAGAGGCCGCCGTCTACGTCGACCACCCCGTCCACCTGCAGCAGGACCACTCGGTCAACATCGACTTCGCCGACCCGGCGCGGGGACCGTCCGCTCGGGTCGCGGTGGAGCTGACCGAGGAGGCGGCCCTCGCGCTCGCCGACGCGATCCACGAGGCGATCGCCGCCGCCCCGCCGGGCCTCGCCGCCGCGGGCACCCGTCCCTGAGGGACCGTCCGGGGCCCCTGCTCGCGGAGTGGTGGAGCGGGGCCCCGGACGTCTCTGACCCGGCGCTGGCCCGCGCGTTGCCGTAATCGCACCCGGACGGGGGTATTCACCCGGCGTCGTACGCCGGCTCGCGCACCCGTCCGCCGCTCCGCCGGCAGAGGGGAAGTGAGTGCGGGGGAGCGCCGGATGCGAATCGCGGGACGCACGCGAGGCGCGCCGTCCGGCCGCGCGTGCCTCACCGTGCTGCTCCTGGCGATCACGCTCGGCGGCCTGGCCGGCTTCGTCGTGGGCGCCGGGCCGGCGAACCGCGACTCGGCGGCGGTGCTCCTCGCGGCGAACCGGCTCGAACGGCTGATGGCCGATCTGGAGCAGAGCCAGCTGAGGTACCTCGCCACCGGGAACACGCGCTCGCTGCGCCCGTGGCAGGCCGCCCGCACCGCCCTCCCCCGGCAGGCCGCGGCGCTGCAGCGGCTCGCCGCCGAGAACGGCTCGGAGCAGGACCGGCGGGCGCGGGAGATCGTCCGTGCCGCGACGGCCTACCTCCGCGAGCACGCGGAACCCCTCATGACCATGGCGCGGCGTGACCGCCACGGCGCCCGGGCCCTGGTCACGCACGCGGAGGGACGGCGGCGCATCGAGACGATCCGGCGGAAGTTCGACCACTTCGCCGACGTCCAGCAGCGGCTGGTCCGGGCGCGGGAGCGGGACGCCGTACCGGCCGTACGCCGCATGACCGCGGCCGCCGCCGGCGTCTCGGGCTGCCTCCTGCTCGCCTTCCTGGCCTCCGGCCTCGTCAGGCGACGCCGCGGACCCGGCACGCGCGTGGGCCTCGAATGGCTGGACCTGGGCCGGCTTCGCCGGACCTCCGGCGAGCGCGAGGGGCTGCGGCGGCTCGCCGCGCTCGCGGCCGGAAAGGCCTCGCCGGAGGAGATCGCCGCCGAGACCGCCCGTCAGATGGGGCGGGTCCTGCGTGCCGAACACACGATGATCTGCCGGTACGAACCCGACGGCACGGTGCGGGTGACCGGGCACTGGAGCGTGCCCGGCGCGCCCCCGGTCATGCCGCCGGCGGAGGGGCACTGGCCGGTGGAGGACGACCACGTCACCGCCGCGGTCCGGCGGACCGGTCGCCCGGCGCGCCTGCACGGTGACCGGGCGGCGGCCGGCGCCCTCGGCGACTGGCTGGCGGCGAACGAGATCCGCCGGTTCGCCGGCTGCCCAATCCTGACCGGCGAGCGGCTCTGGGGCATGGCCGCCGTGCTCTTCCGCTCGCCCCTGCGCCGGACGGCGCGGGCGGAGCAGACCATGCGGCAGTTCGCCGCGCTGGTCGGCGTCGGGCTGGAGAACGCCGCGCACCGCGCGGAGCTGGCCGCCTCCCGGGTACGTCTGATCGAGGCCGCCGACGCGGCCCGCCGCCGGATCGAACGCCACCTGCACGAGAGCACCCAGCAGCGGCTGGTCGCCGTCGGCCTGGAGTTGAGCGCCGTCGAGAGGACCGTGCCGGCGGGAATGGAGGAGCTGAGGGGGCAGGTGTCCACCGCGGCGCGCGAGCTGAGGGAGGTCATCGAGGGCCTGCAGGACGTCGCGCGGCAGTTGCATCCGGCGTTCCTGCTCAGGCGGGGCCTGGAGCCGTCGTTGCGCGCGCTCGCCCGGCGCACGCCCCTCCCCGTGGATCTGGAGGCGCACGGCCGGCAGCCACCGTCGTGGAACAGCGCGATGACCGTGTACTACGTGGTGGCGGAGGCGCTCACCAACGCGGTGCTGCACGCGCACGCCTCCGTCGTGCGGGTCCGGCTCGAACTGGAGGACGAGGTACGGCTGCGGATCGACGACGACGGCGTCGGCGGAGCCCACCCGTATCCGGGCTCGGCCCTCGCCCACCTGCGCGACCGCGCCGAGGCGCTGGGCGGCGAGTTCACGATCGACAGCCCGGTCGGCGGTGGGACGTCCGTACGCGTGACCATCCCCGCCGACTCGCCTCCGGCCGGTCCGGCGTCCGCCTGACGGACCGTCCGGCACCCTGCCGCACCGCGAGGCCTCCGGACGCCGTCCGACGCCGACGGCCGCAAACGGCCGGGAATGTCGTGATTTCGTTGCATTCGCAGCGATGCGCACCGAGCGCGTCGCGCGGGATGATGACACGGTGCGGAACCCACCCGAGGAACACTCCCTTGCGGTGTGGATATGGCCGCGGGCGCTGCCGCTCCGGGAGATCTTCGGCGCCGCGTGGGACGATCCGGAGATCCGCGCGCGCTTCCTCACCCTCGTCGGCCAGTGGCACACGCGGCACCCCGCGCCCCGGCCCGATCCGGGTCCGGGCGGCGGACCGCGTCCGGGCCAGTGGATGTGGCACCCGCCCGCACACAGCATCTACGACTCCCACACGTACGAGGAGACCGGCGACGACTGGCTGGAGATCGCGGTCCGGATGGAGAACGCCGACTACTTCCCCGGCCACTGCCGTATCGAGGCATCGCTGACGGTCGCCTGCCGCTGCGACAGCCCCCACGACCGGCACACGATCGTGGAGACCCGGTGGCGCTCCGGCACCCCGGCGGCCACGCTGGACGCGCTCACCACGGTGCTGCGCGACACCGACCAGTGGCTCGCCGGCTCCCGCCGCCCCGACTGGTGGCGACGCCGCTCCGGTCTCGCCTAGCACGCGTCTCAGCGCCCCGCCGTCCTGCCGCCCGCGACGCCGGGACGCGTCCCGGAGACGGTGGTCCGGCCGTGGCCGGACCACCCGTCGTCCCCGCCTATCCGGGCTGGAGCGTGTAGGTGAGGAAGTTGCCGGGCAGGCGCTCGTCCGCGGCGCCCTCGGTGACCGCGCGGACGAGCAGCTCGCCGCCCACGAACGCCCCGTGCCACGAGGCGCCCAGCCCGCCGAACAGCTCGTCGCGGTCGCCGCGCGAGCGCGGCTCGCCGATGCCGACCTTGAAGGCGCGGACCTCGGCGGCGATGCGCCGCGCCGTCGCCTCGTCGTCGCAGGAGAGGCTCGCGACGAGCGCGCCGTTGGAGGCGTTCATCGCGGCCAGCAGCTCCGCCTCGGTGTCGACCAGCACGATCGTGTCGACCGGGCCGAACGGCTCGGCGTGGTGCAGCGGCGAGGAGGACGGCGGTCCCAGGATCGTCACCGGCGCGAAGTAGGCCGAGGTGTCCTGGCCCGGCAGGAACCGGCCGTCCGCCACCGAACCGCGGTGGAGCGGCACCCCGCCGCGCGCGATCGCCTCGTCGACCTGGCCGGCCAGCTCCTTGGCCTTGGCGTCGTTGATGAGCGGCCCGAAGTCCAGCTCGGGCAGCGGGTCGCCCGGATCCTCCACGGCCAGCGGATGGCCGAAGCGCACCTGGCCGACGGCCGGCAGGTACGCCGCGAGGAACCGGTCGAACAGGGAGCGCTGCACCACGAACCGCGGGTACGCCGTGCAGCGCTGCTTGGCGTAGTCGAACGTCTTACGGATCTGCCCGGCCAGCCGCGGCCAGTCGGAGTACTCCCACACGCCCCAGCAGTTGAGCCCCTCCTGTTCGAGGACGTGACGCTTGCCGAGGTCGGCGACGGCCGCGGCCACGTGCGCGCCGGTGTCGCGACCGCCGACGAAGGAGACGCAGCCGATCTCCGGCGCGCGGACCAGGGCCGCCGACAGCTCACGGCCGGCTCCGCTGACGAGGGTGAGCGGCAGTCCCTCCGCCGCCGCCAGGGCGCACGCGAGGGTGAGGCAGGCGAGGCCGCCGTCGGTGGGCGTCTTGGCGATCGCCGCGTTGCCCGACAGCACCTGGACGAGCATGGCGTGCATGAGCACGCTCATCGGGTAGTTCCAGCTCGCGATGTTGCTGACCGGCCCCTCGATCGGGCGGCGGCCGGCGATCATCCGGTCGATCTCCCCGACGTACCAGCGGACGCCGTCGATGGCGCGGTCGACGTCGGCGGTGGCGAGCCGCCACGGCTTGCCGATCTCCCACACCAGGAGCAGCGCGAGCAGGTCGCGGTGCGCGGCCAGTGCGTCGAGGGTCGCGCCGACACGGGCCCGGCGCTCCGCGAGCGGCGTGTGCCGCCACTCCCGGTGCCGGTCGAGCGCGGCCCGTACGGCGGCCGTGGCGCCCGCTGCCGGCAGCAGCGGCGGCCCGGCGATGGGCGTGCCGTCCACCGGCGACGTGGCGGGCCCCGGCTCGCCGTCACGGCGCCACCGGCCGCCCCAGTGGTTACGAACCCGGTCGTCGTCGAACGCCTCGGGAGCGGCAGCCTGGCAGCGCCCGTACGCGTCGGCCCACCGCGTACCCGGCTTGATGCTCAGCGTCATCCTGTCCTCCGCATACTGTATGCGATCACTGGCCGACAAAAAACGCCGGTTCGGGGACGGGCTCGTACTCCGTGATCGCGTCCAGCGACGCGCCCATCGCCGCGTTCGCCTCGCGTTCGACCATGACCTCGACGAGCACCGGCAGGCGGGCGCGTTCGCTCTCCTCGGTCGCCCACGCCAGCGCCCCGCGGATGTCGTCCGGGCGCTCGACCCGCCGTGCCGGGCAGCCGAAGGCGTCCATGAGCTTGACGTGGTCGACGCCGCCCTCGCCGTAGTGGAGGTCGACGGCGTAGTTCATGTCGTACGGGAGCTCCGCCTGGCGGATCAGCCCGAGATACTCGTTGTTGATCATGACGACGACGAACGGGATCCGGTACTGCGCCGCGACCGCGATCTCCTCCATCAGGAACTGGAAGGAGTAGTCGCCCGCGACGGCCACGACCGTACGGTCCGGGTGGGCGCACTTGACGCCCATCGCCGCCGGCACCTCCCAGCCGAGCGGCCCGGCCTGCCCGCACACGAGGTAGCGGCGCGGCAGGTACGTGCGCTGGAACTGACCCGACCAGATCTGGTACAGCCCGATCGCGGTGACGAACGTGGTGTCCGGGCCGAAGAAGTCGTTGATCTCCCGGAAGACGCGCGGCGGCTTGATCGGGACGTCGTCGAAGTCGTCGCGCCGGGGCAGGACGGCGCGCAGCTCGGCGACCCGGCCCGCCCACTCCCCCGGCCGCCGGGCGGGACCCGCCGCGCGCGCGTGGTCCAGCAGCGCCGCGAGCGCGGGCCGGGCGTGCGCGACGACGCCGAGGTCCGGCTCGAACACCTTGCCGATCTGCGTCGGCTCGATGTCGACGTGGATGAACCGACGGCCGCGCCGGTACGTCTCCAGGTCGCCGGTGTGCCGGTCGCCGAACCGCGCTCCGACCGCCAGCACCGTGTCCGACTCCAGGAACGCCGCGTTGCCCCACCGGGTCTGGGTCTGGATGCCGGCCATCCCGGCGAACAGCGGATGGTCCTCGGGAAAGGCGCCCTTGCCCATCAGCGTGACCTGCACCGGGATCTGGAGGTACTCGGCCAGCGCCCGCAGCTCGGCGTCCGCGCCGGCGACGATGACGCCGCCGCCGGCGAGGATGAGCGGCCGCTCGGCGCCCAGGAGCATCTCCACCGCCGCGCGCACCGGCTCGGGCCGTGGCGCGGGGGCCTCGACCGGCAGCGGACCGTCGAGGGCCGGGTCGTACCGGCATTCACCGCGCTGGACGTCGAGGGGCAGGTCGATCAGGACGGGCCCCGGGCGGCCCGAGCGCGCCACGCGGAACGCCTCCCGGAACACCCACGGCGCCTGGGCCGGCTCCTTGAGCTGTACCGCCCACTTGCACACCGGCCGCGCGACCTCGACGATGTCCACCGCCTGGAACGCCTCCTGGTGCAGCTTGGCCCGCGGCGCCTGGCCGGTGACGCAGACGATCGGCACCGAGTCGGCGAGCGCGGTGTACAGGCCGGTGATCATGTTGGTGCCCGCCGGGCCGGACGTGCCCGCGCAGACGCCCACGTTGCCGGTGACGCGGGCCCACCCGTCGGCGGCGTGTGTGCCGCCCTCCTCGTGCCGCACGGTGACGTGCCGGATCCGGCTGGTGCGCAGGGCCGCGTAGAACGGCAGGATCGCCGCTCCCGGGATGCCGAAGACCGTGTCGACGCCCTCGGACTCCAGGACGCGGACGGCCGCCTCCATGCAGGGGATTCTGTTCACGCCCGGTCCTTCCCGGAGATGTTCTCGACCACCTTGAGCAGGGCCGAGTGGTCGAGTGAGCCGTGGCCCTGGGAGCGGGCGGCGGCGATGAGCTGGGCGACCAGCCCGGTCATCGGCAGGGCCACGTCCGCCTCGCGGGCGGCCGCGAGGGCGATACCCATGTCCTTGTGGTGCAGGTCGATGCGGAAACCGGGGGTGAACTCCCGGTTCACCATCGACGCGCGTTTGAGGTCGAGGACGCGGCCGCCCGCCAGCCCGCCGGCGAGTACGTCCAGGCCGGTCCGGCCGTCGACGCCGGAGGCCTCCAGCAGCACGAGCGCCTCGGCGACCAGCGCGTACACCCCGCCGACCACGAGCTGGTTGGCTGCCTTGACGGTCTGGCCCGCGCCCGCGGGCCCGACGTGGGCGACGGTGGTGCCGAGCACCTCGAACAGGGGCGCCGCGGCGGCGAAGTCCGCCTTCTCTCCGCCCACCATGATGGACAGCCGTCCCTCGACGGCTCCCGGCTCGCCGCCGCTGACCGGCGCGTCCAGCACCCGTACGCCGGCGGCGGCGCCCGCCCGCGCGAGGCGGCGGGCCGTCTCCGGCCGTACCGTGCTCATGTCGATGTAGAGCGTGCCCCGCCGGGCCTGCCGCAGGACGCCGTCCGGGCCGAGCGCGACGGCCTCGACGTCCGGCGAGTCGGGGAGCATGGTGATGACGACGTCCGCGCCGGCCACGGCGTCGGCCAGGTCGGCCGCGCCGCGTCCGCCCGCCGCCACCAGCCGCTCGACGCGCTCGGCGCCCAGGTCGTGGCCGACGACGGAGTGACCGGCCCGCGCCAGGTTGGCCGCCATCGGGCCGCCCATGACGCCGAGGCCGATGAAACCGATGTTCTTCACGCGTTCTCCTTGGTGGGGAGCCATCCGAAGCTGTCCGCGCTCGGCCCGGCGGGCCGGTACTCCAGCCCGACGAAGCCCGCGTAGCCGGACGCGCCGAGCGCGGCGAACACGTCGCCGAACGGCAGGTCCCCCGTGCCGGGCCGGCCGCGTCCCGGCACGTCGGCGATCTGGACGTGCCCGAAGTAGGCGGCGTGGCGTTCGATGACGGCGATCGGGTCCTCGCCCATCCGGGCGAGGTGGTAGAGGTCGGCCAGGAACGCGACGTTCCCGGTGCCCGCCTGCTCGCGGACGCGGTCGATCACCGACAGCGCGGCGTCCGTGGAGGTCAGCGGATAGCCGGGGTTCTCAGATGAGTTCAGCGCCTCGACGACGACGGTGGCGTCGCATCGCCGGGCCGCCTCCGCCGCCAGGCCGAGGTTGGTGGCGGCCAGGTCGTCCTGCGCGTGCGGGTCCAGGCCGGGGACCCGGTTGCCGTACAGGGCATTGAGCACCCGGCAGCCGGTCGCCTCGGCGATTCCGACGGCCACGTCGATGTTCGCGCGGAACCGGGCGGAGCCGTCCGGGCGGGACAGCAGGCCGCGTTCACCGGCGGCCATGTCGCCGGCGTCGAAGTTCAGCCCGGCGAGGTGGACGCCCGCGTCGCCGAGGGCGCGGAGCAGGGCGTCGACCTCGCGGTCGGCGGGTTCGGGGCCGGGGAACGGCCACCACAGCTCGACCGCGCCGAACCCGGCGGCCCGTGCCGCCGCCGGCCGTTCGAGCAGCGGTAGTTCGGTGAACAGGATGGACAGGTTGACGTCGAAACGCATGTCGCTCCTCGCGAGGCTCGCGGTCGCCACGGACGCCCGGCGAAAGCGGCGGATCTCCTCCGCCGCGGCGGACTCCGCGGTGACCGGCTCGTGGGGTCCGGCGGTGGTCAGCCGGTCGCGCCGGCCGAGGCGAGGCACTCGCGCATGAGGCGGGCGGTTTCGCTGGGGGTCTTGCCGACCCGGACACCGACCTTCTCCAACGCTTCCTTCTTGGCCTCGGCGGTACCGGACGAACCCGACACGATCGCACCGGCATGACCCATGGTCTTGCCCTCCGGCGCGGTGAACCCGGCGACATACCCGACCACCGGCTTGGTCACGTTCGCCTCGATGTAAGCCGCCGCGCGCTCCTCGGCGTCCCCGCCGATCTCCCCGATCATCACGATCGCATCGGTCTCCGGGTCGGCCTGGAACGCCTCCAGCGCATCGATGTGGGTGGTGCCGATCACCGGGTCACCACCGATCCCGATACAGGTCGAAAAACCGATGTCCCGCAGCTCGTACATCATCTGATACGTCAAAGTCCCCGACTTGCTCACCAGCCCGATCCGCCCCGGCGTGGTGATGTCGGCCGGGATGATCCCCGCGTTCGACTTCCCCGGCGAGGCCACCCCCGGGCAGTTCGGGCCGATGATCCGGGTCTTGTTGCCCTTGGCCACCGCATGCGCCCACGCCGCCGTCGAATCATGCACCGGGATCCCCTCGGTGATCACGATGCACAGCCCGATCTCCGCATCGATCGCCTCGATCACCGCGTCCTTGGAGAACTTCGGCGGCACGAACGCCACCGACACATCAGCCCCCGTGGCGGCCATCGCCTCAGCGACCGACCCGAACACCGGCAACTCCCGGCCCTCGTACGCGACCGTCTGCCCCGCCTTACGGGCGTTGACCCCACCCACGACGTTCGTACCCGCCCGCAGCATCCGCGCGGTGTGCTTCGACCCTTCCGAACCGGTCATCCCCTGCACGATGACCCTGCTGTCCTCGGTCAGCCAGACCGCCATCTCACACCCCCGCCGAAGCCAGCTCAGCGGCGCGCCGCGCCGCCTCATCCATCGTCTCGACCTGCTCGATGACCGAGATGGCGGCCTCATTGAGAATCCGGCGGCCCTCCTCGGCGTTGTTGCCGTCCAGCCGCACCACGATCGGACGATCCACCGTCTCGCCCCGATCACCCAGCAGCTTGACCGCCTGCACGATCCCGTTCGCGACCGCATCCCCAGAAGTGATGCCGCCGAACACGTTGATGAACACGCTCTTCACGCTCGGGTCACCCAGCACGATCTCCATACCGTTGGCCATCACCTCCGCCGAGGCACCACCACCGATGTCCAGGAAGTTCGCCGGCTTCTGCCCGCCGTACCGTTCACCGGCGTAGGCGACCACATCCAGGGTCGACATCACCAGACCCGCGCCGTTACCGATGATCCCGACGCTGCCGTCCAGCTTGACGTAGTTCAGGTCCTTGGCCTTGGCCTTGGCCTCCAGCGGATCGGTCGACGCCTTGTCCTCCAGCGCCTCATGCTCGGGCTGACGGAACGCCGCGTTCCCATCCAGGGTGACCTTGCCATCCAGCGCCTTGACCCGACCATCGGCGGTGAGGATCAGCGGGTTCACCTCGACCAGCGTGGCGTCCTCATCCACGAACGCCGCCCACAACCGCTCGATGAGCTCCGCGGCCCCCTCCAGCGCCTCGGCCGGCAGCCGCCCGGCGGCCGCGATCTCCCGGGCCTTGACCCGGTCGACACCGGCCAGCGCGTTGATCGGGATCTGCGCGACCGCCTCGGGCTTGGTCGCGGCGACCTCCTCGATCTCCATCCCACCCTCGACCGAACAGATCGACAAGAACGTCCGGTTCGCACGATCGAGCAGGAACGAGAAGTAGAACTCCTGGGCGATGGCGCTCGCCTCTTCGACCAACACCTTGTGGACCGTGTGGCCCTTGATGTCCATGCCAAGAATCTGCCGCGCCTTCTCCTCGGCGTCAGCGGGCGAATCGGCCAGCTTCACACCTCCGGCCTTACCACGGCCGCCGGTCTTCACCTGCGCCTTCACAACGACGCGCGCAGTGCCGGCGGCGGCGAACTCCTCAGCGATCGCCCGAGCCTCCTCCGGCGTCGTAGCGATCTTGCCGGCAGGGACCGGGACGCCGTACTCCGCGAAGAGCTCCTTCGCCTGATGTTCGAACAGATCCACTCGCGTTCCTCCCGCCCGTCCGCGGTCGGCCGCACCCCCGTCCGGCCTCTCGGCCGCGTTGCCGAATCTCGCTCTGGACATTCCACGCATTGGGTGTCACAGTCTTCATACAGTATTCGTCGACTGTATGCAATCCTCGTCAGCGCGGTACTGAAACGGCTTTGACCTGGCGTTACGCCCGGACACGAGCCCCGATCATGAGGAGTTGACACAGGACATGGCCACGTCCCCCGAGCCGGAACCCCAAGCCACGGAACTCATCTCAGGTGGGCATCTCGTCGCCAAGGCCCTCAAGGCGGAGGGCGTCGACGTGATCTACACCCTGTGCGGCGGCCACATCATCGACATCTACGACGGCTGCGTCGACGAGGGCATCAAAGTCATCGACGTCCGCCACGAGCAGGTCGCCGCGCACGCCGCGGACGGCCACGCGCGCATCACCGGCACGACCGGCTGCGCCGTCGTCACGGCGGGCCCCGGGACCACCGACGCCGTCACCGGCGTGGCGAACGCGCTGCGCGCCGAGAGCCCGATGCTGCTGATCGGCGGCCAGGGCGCGCTGAGCCAGCACAAGATGGGCTCGCTGCAGGACCTGCCGCACGTCGACATGATGGCGCCGATCACCAAGTTCGCCGCCACCGTCCCGCACACCGAACGCGTCGCGGACCTGGTCTCGATGGCCTTCCGCGAGTGCTACAACGGCGCGCCGGGCCCGTCGTTCCTCGAGATCCCCCGCGACGTGCTCGACGCCAAGGTCCCCCGCGACCGAGCGCGGGTACCCCGGCCCGGCGGGTACCGCGCCTCGACGCGCCGGCAGGGCGACCCCGCGGCCATCGAGCGCCTCGCCGACCTGCTGGTGAACGCCGAGAAGCCGTGCATCCTGCTGGGCAACCAGATCTGGACCACCCGAGCGACGGACGCGGCGACCGAGCTGGTGCGCACGCTCAACGTGCCCGCCTACATGAACGGCGCCGGCCGCGGCACCCTGCCGCCCGGCGACCCGCACCACTACCAGCTCTCCCGGCGCTACGCGTTCAACAACGCCGACGTCATCGTCATCGTCGGCACGCCGTTCGACTTCCGCATGGGGTACGGGCGGCGCCTGTCCCCCGAGGCCACCGTGGTCCAGATCGACCTGGACTACCGCACCGTCGGCAAGAACCGCGACGTCGACCTCGGCATCGTCGGCGACCCGGGCCTCATCCTGTCCGCCGTGACGCAGGCGGCCTCCGGGCGCTCCGACAACGGCGCCGCGGGACGGAAGGCGTGGCTGGAGGAGCTACGCGCCGAGGAGACCAAGGCCTATGAGAAGCGGCTGCCGCTCCAGCACTCCGACGCGTCACCGATCCACCCGTACCGGCTCGTGCACGAGATCAACGAGTTCCTCACCGAGGACTCGATCTACATCGGCGACGGCGGCGACATCGTCACCTTCTCCGGCCAGGTCGTGCAGCCCAAGTCGCCCGGGCACTGGATGGACCCCGGTCCGCTCGGCACCCTCGGCGTCGGCATCCCGTTCGTGATGGCCGCCAAGCAGGCGCGGCCGGACAAGGAGGTCGTCGCCCTGTTCGGCGACGGCGCGTTCAGCCTCACCGGCTGGGACTTCGAGACTCTCGTCCGCTTCGACCTGCCGTTCGTCGGGATCGTCGGCAACAACTCCTCGATGAACCAGATCCGTTACGGCCAGGGCGCCAAGTACGGCAAGGACCGCGAACGGGTCGGCAACACGCTCGGCGACGTGCCCTACAGCGAGTTCGCCAGGATGCTCGGCGGCCACGGCGAGGAGGTCCGCGAGCCCGACCAGATCCGGCCCGCGCTGGAACGCGCCCGCGAGTCCGGCAAGCCCTCGCTCATCAACGTGTGGATCGACACCGACGTTTACGCGCCCGGAACCATGAACCAGACGATGTACAAGTGAAAAGGAAAGCGCCATGGGAAAGGCACTAGACGGCGTCAAGGTCCTGGACATGACGCACGTTCAGTCCGGACCGTCCTGCACTCAGATTCTCGCGTGGCTCGGCGCCGACGTCATCAAACTCGAGGCGCCGAGCGGCGACATCACACGGCGCCAGCTCCGGGACGTTCCAGACGCCGACAGCCTTTATTTCACGATGCTCAACGCCAACAAGAAGAGCATCACGCTCAACCTCAAGAACGACCGGGCCAAAGAGCTTTTTGCCGATCTGGTGAAACGCTCCGACGTGCTCGTGGAGAATTTCGGGCCCGGCACGGTCGAACGCCTGGGATTCGGCTGGGAGAAACTGCGCGAGCTGAACCCGAGGCTCATCTTCGCCTCGATCAAGGGCTTCGGAGAGGGCCCGTACACCAACTTCAAGGCGTATGAGGTCGTGGCCCAGGCGATGGGCGGGTCGATGAGCACGACCGGTTTCGAGGACGGGCCGCCGACCGCGACCGGCGCCCAGATCGGCGACTCCGGCACCGGCATCCACCTGGTCGCCGCGATACTCGCCGCGCTCTACCAGCGCAACACGACCGGCCGCGGCCAGCGGGTCGCGGTCGCGATGCAGCACTCGGTGCTGAACCTGTGCCGGGTCAAGCTGCGCGACCAGCAGCGGCTGGCCGCCGGCCCGCTCACGGAGTACCCCAACGAGGACTTCGGCGACGAGGTGCCCCGCTCGGGCAACGCGTCGGGCGGCGGGCAGCCGGGATGGGCGGTCAGGTGCGCGCCGGGCGGCCCGAACGACTACGTCTACGTGATCATCCAGCCGCAGGGCTGGGCGCCGATCGCCCGGCTGATGGGCCGGCCTGAGCTGGCCGACGATCCCGAGTGGAGCACCCCGGAGGCCCGGCTGAACAAGCTGGCCAAGGTCTTCCAGCTCATCGAGGAGTGGAGCTGCCAGCACGGCAAGTGGGAGGTGCTGGCCAAGCTCAACGCCGAGAACGTCCCCTGCGGCCCGATCCTGTCGACCGCCGAGCTGATCGAGGACGAGAGCCTGGTCGGCAACGAGATGATCGTCACGGTCGACCACCCCGTCCGCGGTCCCTTCAAGACGGTCGGCTGCCCGCTGAAGCTGTCGGACTCCCCCGTCGAGGTCGAACGGTCGCCGCTCCTCGGTGAGCACAACGACGAGATCTACGGGCAGGTGCTCGGGCTGCCGGAGGACGAGCTCGTCTCCCTCAAGGCGAATGGAGTGATCTGAGGTGGGATACGACCGCGCGGAGGTACGCGCCGTGCTCGACGCGGTGCGTGCCGAGGGACGCACCGCGCTGACCGCGCTGGAGGGCAAGCTGCTGTGCGACGCGTACGGCATCGCCACTCCGGCGGAGGACCTGGCCACCTCGGCGGACGAGGCGATCTCGCGTGCCGTGGACATGGGGCTGCCCGTCGTCCTCAAGATCGTTTCGCCGGACATCCTGCACAAGACCGAGGCCGGAGGCGTGCTCGTCGGCCTGGAGTCCCCGCACGAGGTCAGGCTCGGCTACGAGCGGATCGTCGCGGCGGCACGCGCGCACGACCCGGACGCGCGGATCCTCGGCGTGCAGGTGCAGCGGATGGTGCCCGCCGGCCAGGAGGTCATCATCGGCGCGACGACCGACCCGACCTTCGGCAAGGTCATCGCGTTCGGGCTCGGCGGCGTCCTGGTCGAGGTGCTGAAGGACGTCACCTTCCGGCTGGCCCCGGCCACCGGCGAGGAGGCGGCCTCGATGCTCGACGACATCGCCGCCGCCGACGTGCTGCGCGGCGCGCGTGGCGCCGAGCCGATCGACCGTGAGGCGCTGGCCGGCATGATCCAGCGGGTCTCCGACCTCGTCGCCGACTTCCCCGAGATCGCCGAGCTGGACCTCAACCCGGTGTTCGCCACCGCCGACGGCGCGGTGGCGGCCGACGTACGCGTCCTGCTGGCCGAGGACGCGCCGCAGGAGGTGCCGCGGTACACCGCCGAGGAGATCCTCGCGGTGATGAACCGCCTGATGAAGCCGCGTTCGGTGGCGGTGATCGGCGCCTCCAACGAGGCGGGCAAGATCGGCAACTCGGTGATGCGGAACCTGATCGACGGCGGCTACGCGGGCGAGATCCATCCGATCAACCCCAAGGCCGACGAGATCTGCGGCCGCAAGGCCTACCGCAGCATCGCGGACGTGCCGGGCGAGGTCGACGTCGCGGTGTTCACCATCCCGGCGAAGTTCGTGCCGACCGCGCTGGAGGAGGTGGGCGCGAAGAAGGTACCCGCGGCGGTACTGATCCCGTCGGGGTTCGCCGAGACCGGCAACCACGAGCTGCAGGAGCAGGTGGTCGAGATCGCCCGCCGGCGCGGCGTACGGCTGCTCGGCCCCAACATCTACGGCTACTACTACACGCCGGAGGACCTCTGCGCGACGTTCTGCACGCCGTACGACGTCAAGGGCGGTGTGGCGCTGTCGTCGCAGAGCGGCGGCATCGGCATGGCCATCCTCGGCTTCAGCCGCAGCTCGAAGATGGGCGTGTCGGCCATCGTGGGCCTGGGGAACAAGTCCGACCTGGACGAGGACGACCTGCTGACGTTCTTCGGCCAGGACGACAACACCCGATGCGTCGCGATGCACCTGGAGGACCTGAAGGACGGACGGGCGTTCGTCGCCGCGGCCCGCGAGGTGACGCCCAAGAAACCGATCATCGTGCTCAAGGCCGGCCGGACCAGCCTCGGCGCCCGCGCCGCGAGCTCCCACACCGGCGCGCTCGCCGGCGACGACAAGGTCTATGACGACATCCTCCGCCAGGCCGGAGTGATCCGCGCGCCGGGGCTGAACGACATGCTGGAGTACGCCCACGCGCTGCCGACGCTGCCGACCCCGAAGGGCGAGAACGTCGTCATCATCACCGGCGCGGGCGGTTCCGGGGTGCTGCTGTCCGACGCGTGCGTCGACGCCGGGTTGTCACTGATGGACATCCCCCCGGACCTGGACGAGGCGTTCCGCAGGTTCATCCCGCCGTTCGGCGCCGCCGGCAACCCCATCGACATCACCGGGGGCGAGCCGCCGTCCACGTACGAGGCGACGGTACGGCTGGGCCTGACGGACCCGCGCATCCACGCCCTGATCCTCGGCTACTGGCACACGATCGTGACCCCGCCGATGGTGTTCGCCGAGCTCATCGCCCGCGTCGTCGCGGACGCGCGCGCCCAGGGCATCGACAAGCCCGTGGTCGCCTCGCTCGCCGGCGACACCGAGGTCGAGCAGGCCAGTGAGTATCTGTTCGACCACGGCGTCCCCGCCTACCCCTACACGACGGAGAAGCCGGTCGCGGTGCTCGGCGCCAAGTATCGCTGGGCACGCGCCGCGGGCCTGCTGCCCCGCTGACCGTCCACCGGTGGCCGTACGGCCGCATGCCGTCGTCTGTACGGCCACCGGCTTCAGCGTCCCGCTCACAGGAGGAGAACGCCCATGCAGCGTACCTAACAAGAGCTTGGTGGCCGAGCGCACGAACGCCAGATCGGGGACAGGGGGCAATCGCCAGCACATCGCGACGAGGGGTCGAGATGACCGCTACTGCCAATCCGAAATTCACCGAGATCACCGACCAACGCGGACGTGTTTACCGTATCGGCGAGACGGACCGCGACATCCTGGGCCATTCGCGCGTACTCATGGTGATACTGCCGTGGGCGGCGATGATGGCCATCAGCGTCTTCGAGTACGCCTACGGCTCGGCCGAGGACACCCTGTCCACCGCACACGGCTGGACCAGCAGCAACACGTTCTGGATCCTGAGCGTCTGGGTGTTCTTCCAGGCGGGCGTCGCCTTCCCCGCCGGCCGGCTGCGGGAGAAGGGCATCCTGCCGGCGCGCCGGGCGATGACGCTGGGCGCCGTGCTGGCGCTGGTGGGCTTCCTCGCCATCTCCCACCTGCACAGCGTCTTCGGGGCCATCATCGGCTTCGGTGTGCTGGGCGGCCTCGGCGCCGGATTCGTGTACGCGACCTGCATCAACATGGTCGGCAAGTGGTATCCGGAAAAGCGCGGTGCGCGGACCGGATTCGTCAACGGCGGGTTCGCCTACGGCTCCCTGCCGTTCATCGTCATCTTCAACTACGCCTTCGACACCGGCGACTACCACGAGGTTCTCGACCTGATCGGGGTCTTCGTGCTCGTCGCGATCGGGGTCTGCGGGTATTTCTTCAAGGACCCCCCGAAGAACTGGTGGCCCGAGCACGTCGACCCGCTGAAGCCCGCGAAGGCCAAGGACTCCGGCGCGCGTGTCAGCCTCGAGAAGAACCCTCCGGCGGTGCGCCAGTTCACCCCGATGGAGGCGATGCGCACGGGCATGATCCCGCTGATGTGGATCTGCCTGGCGTTCATCTCCGGCGTCTCCATCTTCGGCATCTCCTTCGAGGTGCCCTTCGCCAAGGACCTCGGCTTCGGGCCGCTGATGGCCTCGCTGTCGGCCGGGATCCTGGCCGTGGTGAACGGCGTCGGGCGCGCGGTGGTCGGCTGGTTCTCCGACCTCATCGGCCGTAAGCAGGCGCTCATCGTCGTGCTCATCATCGAGTCACTGGCGCAGTTCGGCACCCTGTGGGCCGGCGACGCGCACAACGAGGTGTTGTTCCTGGTCTTCGCGTTCATCTCCGGCTTCGGCGGCGGCGCGTTCTACCCGATGTTCGCGGCTCTGGTGCCCGACTACTTCGGGGAGAACCACAACGCCACCAACTACGGGATGGTCTACAGCGCGAAGCTGGTCAGCGGCCTGTTCGGTGGTGGTCTCGGCGCCGTCGTCATCGACGCCTGGGACTACACCGGCGCCTACACCCTCGCCGGGGTGATGGGCCTCGTGTCGGCCCTCATCGCGCTGACGCTTCGCCAGCCCGGCCGGCCGAGGGCGGCCAAGATCGTGCCCAACCCCTATCCGATCAGCCGGGAGATCATGTGACCTCCTTGTCGGGGCGCTGGTGATACGACCGGCGCGTGTGCTCGGTGTGCTCGCGCATGATCTGCGCCGCCCGCTCGCCATCGTGCGCGGCGAGCGCGTCGATCAGTGCCGCGTGCTCCGTCCAGGACTCCGGCCCCCGCTGCCGGGCGACGGGCGTGTAATACCAGCGCACGCGCCGGTCCACCTGGGCCGCCAGCTCGGCCAGGACCTTGTTCCCCGAGAGCTCGACGATGGCGGCGTGCAGCGTGGCGTTCGCGGCGACGACGGCGTCCACCTCGTCGGCCTCGAGCGCCGCCACGCCGCCCTCGCAGATCTCCCGCAGCCGCGCGATCGCCTCGGGGGTGACGTTGGCCGCGGCCAGCCGCGCCGACTCCGCCTCCAGCAGCGAGCGCACGGCCAGAAGCTGGTCGGCCTCCTCTTCGGTCGGCGTGTGTACGAAGGCCCCCTGGGCCGGCCGCAGGTCGACCCACCCCTCCGTGCTGAGCCGCTGGAGCGCCTCGCGCACCGGCTGCCGGGAGATGCCGAGACGCGTCGCCAGGTCGCTCTCGACCAGGTGCTGCCCCGGCTTGAGCGCACGCGTCACGATCAGCTCGAGCAGAGCCTCGTAGACCCCTTGGCGGAGTGGGGCGGGACGCGTCAGCCGAGGCATGTCGACGCTCTCCGCGTTACCGGTGAAGAACGACATGCCGACTCCTCGAGATCTAAGGGCTTCTGTGTACAGTCTACTGCCTACATACCGCATACCGGGACTGCCGGTGACGTGGCGGTACTCACACCATTTCTTGCCCTGCCGCCGGCCGGCACCGTCTATCGCGGCGAAATGCCACAGAAATGCACACATAACAGATAAGTCGCTTGGTGGCGGTGAAAGACGCTGGAATCAACGGATGAATTCCGGCGAACCGCTATCGGGGCGGCAGGGCGAGCAGTTCCACTTCCTCTCCCCGCCACCCGGGAGGAACGACGGCCAGCGCGTCGGCCAGCGCGGCGCCCCACAGCAGGCCGGGCCGGTCCCGGCCGACCGGCACGACCCGCGCCCCGTCCCGGCGCACCGCCAGGACGCGCGTGTCCACCGGGTGCGCGGTCACACGCGGGTCGAGCCGGACCCAGCCCCCGTTCGCGGCGAGCCGTCCGGTCAGCGCCCCGAGCAACGGCGTGAGCAGCGTCAGCCCCGCGACGAGTGCGGCGTAGGGGTTGCCGGGCAGGCCGACGACCGGCCGGCCGTCGGCGAGCCGGGCGAGCAGCTGCGGATGGCCGGGCCGGCACGCGACGCTCTCGACGAGGAACTCCGCGTCCGCCGCGCGCAGCACGGCGCGCAGGTGATCGGCGGCGCCCTTGGAGGACGAGCCGCACACCACGACGACGTCCGCCTCGGCGGCGCCGGCGATGGCGTCGGCGAGCGCCGCCTCCCGGTCGGCGACGCGGACGGGCGGAGCGGCCCGTCCCCCGACCCAGTCGATCAGGCCGGGCAGCATCGGGCCCAGCGCGTCCCGCACCCGGCCCGCGCCGGGAAGCCCGGAGGAGGTGAGCTCGTCCCCGGTCACCAGGACGGCCACGCGGGGCCGGCGGCGGACGCGGAGCAGGTCCTGCCCCACGCTCGCCGCCAGCCCCTGGACGATCGGGGTGACGACCGATCCGGCGGGGACCACCTTGGTGTCCGCCCGGCAGTCCTCACCTTGGCGCCGGATGTGGCGGCCGGGCTCGAAGGGGCCGCGGAGCCGGCCGTCCGCACACGTCACCGCCTCGTACGGCACGACCGCCTCCGTGCCGTACGGGACCGGAGCGCCCGTCCCGATCTCCACCGCCTCGCCGGCGCCGACCTCGCCCGGGGCGGTCCGGCCGGCCAGCACCCGGCCGGCCGGCCGCCAGGGGCCCGGGCCCGCCACGGCGTACCCGTCCATCGCCGCGGCGTCGAAGGCCGGCAGGTCGGCGCGTGCGCGCACCGGGCCGGCGAGGACGGCCCCGCCGGCCTCGCCGACCGGCAGGTCCATCACGTCGAGAGGCGTCGCGGCGGCGGCCATCGCCCGCGCGAGGCGCCAGGGCATGGCCGCCGTCGCGGCACGTGCCGGAGGCCGATGGGACGGGGAGCGGGAGTCGAACCCGCCCTCACCCGAGTCCTGTCGGCGAAGACCGTGAGGGCCACCAGGCACCTTCTCGCCTCCCTGGACAGACAAACTCATCCTTGACCACTATAGAGGCATACTGTAGACAGAATGCAGTAGCCCACGAGAACGGAGTTCCCGTGAGAGTCGCTGTCGTCGGCGCCGGTGCGATCGGCGCCTATGTCGGAGCAGCCCTGCACCGCGCCGGGGTGGAGGTCCACCTGGTCGCCCGCGGCGCCCACCTGGAGGCGATCCGGCGAGAGGGCGTACGTGTGCTCAGCCCGCGCGGAGACTTCACCGCCCGGCCACCGGCCACCGACGACCCCCGCGAGATCGGTCCGGTCGACCACGTCTTCCTCGGCCTCAAGGCCAACGCCTACGCGAGCTGCGGGCCGATCCTGGCCCCGCTCACCACGGAGCACACCGCCGTCATCGCGGCGCAGAACGGCATCCCGTGGTGGTACTTCCACCGGCTGCCGGGCCCGTACGAGGGGTACCGCATCGAGACGGTCGACCCCGGCGGGGCCGTGACCGCCACCATCCCGCCCGAGCGCGCCATCGGCTGCGTCGTCTACGCCGCGACCGAGATCGCGGCGCCCGGCGTGATCCGGCACCTGGAGGGCACCCGGTTCTCCATCGGCGAGCCCGACGGTACGGTCTCGGGCCGCTGCCGGGCGTTCAGCGAGGCGCTGATCGCCGGCGGCCTCAAGTGCCCGGTCGAGCCGGACCTGCGCAAGGACATCTGGATCAAGCTGATGGGCAACATCGCCTTCAACCCGATCAGCGCGCTGAGCCGGGCGACGATGCTCGAGATGTGCCGCCACCGCGACACGCGCGACCTGGTGATCACCATGATGCGCGAGACGCTCGACGTCGCCGAGCGGCTCGGCTGCCGTCCGGAGATCTCCATCGGCCGTCGCCTGGCGGGCGCGGAGCGGACCGGCCACCACAAGACCTCCACCCTCCAGGATCTGGAGAAGGGCAAGCCCCTGGAGCTGGACGTGATCCTGGCGGCCGTGGTCGAGCTCGCCGACCTCACCGGGACGCGCGTCCCCACCCTGCGGGCGATCAACGCCGTCGCGGGCCTGACCAACGAGAAGATCACCGCCGCTGCCCGAAGCGCGGTTCCCGCCTGACACCCGAGGAGGACGCCATGCGTTACACCCGTCTCACCGAGCCCCTGGTCCGCGACCGCGGCGAGCTGCGCACCGCCACGTGGGAGGAGGCGCTCGACCGCGCGGCCGAGGGCTTCCGCCGGAACGTCGAGGCCCACGGCCCGGACGCGTTCGGGATGTTCTCCTGCTCGCGCGCGACCAACGAGATGAACTACATGGCGCAAAAGTTCGTGCGGCAGGTCATCGGCACCAACAACATCGACTCCTGCAACCGCACTTGACACGCTCCCAGCGTCGCCGGTCTGGCGGCCGTGTTCGGTGCCGGGGGTGGCACCTCGTCGTACCGGGAGATCGAGGAGACCGACCTCATCATCCTGTGGGGCTCCAACGCCCGGGAGACACACCCCATCTTCTTTCACCACCTGCTGAAGGGAGTGCACAACGGAGCACGCCTGTTCGTCGTCGATCCGCGCCGTACAAGCTCGGCCGAGTGGGCCGACGGCTGGCTCGGCCTGAACGTCGGCACCGACATTCCGCTGGCGAACGCGGTCGCCCGCGAGATCATCCACGCCGGGCTGGTCAACGAGGCGTTCGTCGGCCGGGCCACGACCGGCTTCGCCGAACTGGCCGCCGCCGTCGAGCCGTGGACCCTGGAGGCCGCCGAACGCGAGACCGGCGTGCCCGCAGCGGCCATCCGCGAACTGGCCCACGCGTACGCACGCGCGGACCGGGCCCAGCTGTGCTGGACGCTCGGCATCACCGAACACCACAACGCCACCGACAACGTCCGCGCCCTGATCAACCTGGCGCTCCTCACCGGCCACGTCGGCCGCTACGGCTCCGGCCTCAACCCGCTACGCGGCCAGAACAACGTCCAGGGCGGCGGCGACATGGGCGCCATCCCCAACCGCCTGCCGGGGTTCCAGGACATCCTCGACCCCGCGGTGCGGGCACGGTTCGGCGCCGCGTACGGCCGGGAGATCCCGCCGCGCTACGGCATGCACCTGACCCAGATGCTGGAGGCGATGGACCGGCGTGAGCTGACCACCGCGTACTGCGTGGGCGAGAACCCGGCGCAGTCCGAGGCGGACTCGGCGCACACGGTCAAGCGGCTCAGCGACCTGGATCATCTCGTGGTCCAGGACATCTTCCTGACCAGGACCGCCGGGCTGGCCGATGTCGTGCTCCCCGCGAGCGCGGCCTGGTGCGAGAGCGAGGGCACGGTGACCAACAGCGAGCGGCGCGTGCAGCGGGTCCGCAAGGCCCTGGACCCGCCCGGCGGCGCCCGCGACGACATCGCGATCATGTCCGACCTGGCCCGGCGCCTCGGCCGCGACTGGGGCGCACCGTCCGCGGAGGAGATCTGGGACGAGGTGCGGTCGCTGTCCCCCATCTTCGCCGGGATGAGCTACCGGCGGCTGGAGGAGCTGCAGGGCATCCAGTGGCCGTGCTTCGGCGAGGACCGGTTGGAGCCGCCGTACCTGCACGGGCGGCTCTGGGAGACCGACCCGGACCGGCGCGGCGCCCCCGCGCCGTTCGCGGTCCCCCGGCACCGGCTGCCCGTGGACGTCCTCGACGAGGACTTCCCGCTGCGGCTCACCACCGGCCGCCGGCTCGACTCCTACAACACCGGCGTCCAGTCCGGCGCGATCGCGTTGCCGGCACGCCGCGAGGCGGCGATCGAGCTGTCCCCCGAGGACGCCGAACGGCTCGGCCTCGTGCCCGGCGAACGGGTGTGGGTCAGCTCGCGGCGCGCCTCGGTGACCGCGCCGGTGGCCGTCGACCCGGCCCTGCGGCCGGGGCTGGCGTTCATGATCCCGCATTTCCCCGACCAGGTGGACACCAACAGCCTGACCATCGAGGCGACCGACCCGATCGCCGGCACCGCCGAGTACAAGGCGACGGCGATCCGCGTCGAACGGCTGCCCGGTGACGGGCCCGCCGGAGGGGACGGGTGATCCGCGACTGACCATTGCCCGGACGAGCACGCTGGCATACGGTAGATCGTATACAGTCTTCGGTTTCGAGAGTGGGACCCGGCATGGCGAAAAAGACCCCCCGCACGCCGTACGTCCGTCTGACCCGGCCGCTCGTCCGGGACGCCGGCGAACTCCGGCCCGCGTCCTGGGACGAGGCCCTGGACCGCGCGGCCGAGGGTTTCCGCCGCAACGTCGAGACCCACGGCCCCGACGCGTTCGGGATGTTCTCCTGCTCGCGCGCGACCAACGAGATGAACTACGTCGCGCAGAAGTTCACCCGCGTGGTGATCGGCACGAACAACGTCGACTCCTGCAACCGCACCTGCCATGCCCCCAGCGTGGCCGGCCTGGCCGCCGCCTTCGGAAGCGGCGGCGGGACGTCCTCCTACCAGGAGATCGAGGACACCGACCTCATCGTGCTGTGGGGGTCCAGCGCACGCGAGGCGCACCCGATCTTCTTCCAGCGCGTGCTCAAGGCGATCCGCCGGGGCGCGCGCGTGTTCGCGGTCGACCCGCGGCGCACGAGCACGGCCCGGTGGGCGGACCGCTGGCTCGGCCTGAACGTCGGCACCGACATCCCGTTGGCGAACGCGATCGCCCGCGAGATCATCCACGCCGGGCTGCACAACCCCACGTTCATCGAGCGCGGCACCAGCGGGTTCGCGGAGTTCGCCGCGTCGGTCGAGCCGTGGACCCTGGAGGCCGCCGAACGCGAGACCGGCGTGCCCGCAGCGGCCATCCGCGAACTGGCCCACGCGTACGCACGCGCCGAGCGGGCCCAGCTGTGCTGGACGCTCGGCATCACCGAACACCACAACGCCACCGACAACGTCCGCGCCCTGATCAACCTGGCGCTCCTCACCGGCCACGTCGGCCGCTACGGCTCCGGCCTCAACCCGCTACGCGGCCAGAACAACGTCCAGGGCGGCGGCGACATGGGCGCCATCCCCGACCGCATGGTCGGGTTCCAGGACATCCTCGACCCCGCGGTGCGCACGCGGTTCGCCCAGGCGTGGGGGCGCGAGATCCAGCCCCGTTACGGGCTCAACCTCACCGACATGTTCGCCGCGATGGGCGCGGGCACGCTGACGACCGCCTACATCATCGGGGAGAACCCCACTCAGTCCGAGGCGGACGCCGAGCACACCGTCAAGCGGCTCGGCCTGCTCGACCACCTGGTGGTCCAGGACATCTTCCTCACCAGGACCGCCCGGATGGCCGACGTCGTCCTCCCCGCCGGCGCCGCGTGGTGCGAGTCCGACGGCACCATGACCAACAGCGAGCGCCGCGTCCAGCGCGTCCGCAAGGCACTCGACCCGCCCGGCGAGGCCCGCGACGACATCGACATCATGTGCGCGCTGGCGCGCCGGCTCGGGCACGACTGGCACTACGAACGCGCCGAGGACATCTGGGACGAGGTACGGTCGCTGTCCCCCATCCACGCGGGCATGACCTACGCGCGGCTGGAGGAACGGCACGGCATCCAGTGGCCCTGTTACTCCGAGGACCGGCTGGAACCCTCGTTCCTGCACTCCCGGCTGTGGGAGCCCGACCCGGAGGCTCGCGGGCGTCCCGCGCCGTTCGCGGTGCTGCGCCACTCACCGCCGGTGGACCGGCTCGACGAGGAGTTCCCGCTGCGGCTCACCACCGGCCGCCGGCTCGACTCCTACAACACGGGCGTCCAGTCCGGAGGGTTCTCCTCGCCACTGCGCCGCGGGGAGAACCTCGAGCTGTCCCCCGAGGACGCCGAACGGCTCGGGGTCACTCCGGGCGAGCAGGTGCGGATCTCCTCGCGGCGCGGCACGGTCACCGCCCCGGTCCTCGTGGACCCGGCGCTGCGGCCGGGCCTGGTCTTCATGACCATGCACTTCCCCGACGAGGTGAACACCAACAGCCTGACCATCGAGGCGACCGATCCGATCGCCGGCACCGCCGAGTACAAGGCGACCGCCGTACGGGTCGAGAAGGTCGCGGGGAGCTGAACATGGACCTGCGCTTCAGGGACGTGGCACCGACCGAGGCGGAACGCGAGGCGGTCGACGCGCTGCTCGGCCCGCCGTCCTCCGCCTGGGACGGCGGCGACCGGGACGACATCCGGGTCGCCCGGGGCGGTCACGAGGCACGAGAGCGGCGAGACCTGCTGCTGCCGGCGCTGCACGCGGTCAACGACCGGGTGGGCTGGATCAGCGAGGGCGCGCTGGACTACATCTGCCGGCGGCTGACCGTCGCGCCCGCCGAGGCGTACGGGGTGGCGACGTTCTACGCGCTGCTGTCCGTCGAGCCGCGGCCGCGGCGCGTCGTCCACGTGTGCACCGACCTGGCCTGCCGGGCCGCCGGCTCCGACGCCCTGTGCCGGTCGCTGGACGCCTCGCTCGGCCCGCACGGACGGCCCGCCGGCGACGGCGACGCCGTCTGGCACCACAGCCCGTGCCTGGGGCTGTGCGAGCGAGCACCGGCGGCGCTGGTGCTGGAGGCGGGTGAGCAGCCGCGGACCGCCGTGGTCGGGCCCGCCACGGCGGAGGCGGTGGTCCGGGCGGCCGCCTCCCCGGACCGGGCCGAGGACGAGCCGCCCGCCCGCGCGGCGGTGCCCCAGGCGGGCCAGGACGGCCTGGTCCTGCTGCGCCGGGTCGGCGTCGTGGACCCGGCCGGCCTCGACGACTACCGGGCGGCCGGCGGGTACCTCGCGCTGCGCAGGGCGTTCGCGCTCGGCCCGGCCGCGGTCATCCGCGAAGTGCTCGACGCCGGTCTGGTCGGCCGCGGCGGCGCGGCGTTCCCGACCGGGCGCAAGTGGGACGCGACCGCGCGCCAGCCCGACCATCCGCACTACCTGGTCTGCAACGCCGACGAGAGCGAACCCGGCACGTTCAAGGACCGGGTCATCATGGAGGGCGACCCGTTCTCGGTGATCGAGGCCATGACCGTGGCGGCGTACGCCACGGGCTGCCGCCGCGGCTACCTCTACCTGCGCGGCGAGTACCCGCGCGCGCTGCGGCTCCTCACGAACGCCGTCGAACGCGCCCGGGAGCGGAACCTGCTGGGCACGGACATCCTCGGGTCCGGGTTCGACTTCGACGTGGAGATCCGGCGCGGCGGCGGGGCGTACATCTGCGGCGAGGAGACGGCGATCTTCAACTCGATCGAGGGCTACCGCGGCGAGCCCCGCAGCAAGCCGCCGTTCCCGGTCGAGAAGGGGTTGTTCGGCAAGCCGACCGTGGTCAACAACGTGGAGACGCTCGTCAACGTGCTGCCCATTCTCACCGGCGGCGCCGCCGCGTACGCCGCCGTGGGCACGGGCGGATCGACCGGGACCAAACTGTTCTGCCTGTCCGGCACGGTCCGCCGCCCCGGGATCTACGAGCTGCCCTTCGGCGCCACGCTGCGCGAGCTGCTGGCCCTGGCCGGCGGCGTCCCCGAGGGCCGGAAGCTGCGGGCGGTGCTGCTCGGCGGCGCCGCGGGCTCGTTCGTGCGCCCCGACGAGCTGGACGTCCCCCTCACGTTCGAGGGCACGCGGGCGGCCGGCGCCGGCCTCGGCTCCGGCGTCGTGCTGGCCCTCGACGACAGCGTGGACCTGACCGGGGTGCTGTTGCGGATCGCGGCGTTCTTCCGCGACGAGTCCTGCGGCCAGTGCGTCCCCTGCCGGGTGGGAACCGTGCGGCAGGAGGAGGCACTGCACCGCCTGGCGCGGGGCTCCGGCCCGGCCGACGTGACGCTGCTGCGCGACGTCGGCCGGGCCATGCGCGACGCCTCCATCTGCGGCCTCGGCCAGACCGCCTGGAACGCCGTCGAGTCCGCGATCGACCGCCTCGGTGTCTTCGCCGATGGCGAGAAGGGCTGGGTCTCATGACCGAGCGAAGCGAGGGAATCGATAACACGCCCCTGTGGTCACGCTCTCCGACGAAGGAGGTCTCATGACCATCGTTCCGCTCGCACCGCCGCGGCGGCTGATCGACGTCACCGTGGACGGTGAGCCGGTGCGGCTGCCCGAGGGATCGACCATCCTCGCCGCCTGCCCCGGCACGCCGACCCTGTGCTATGGCGACACGCTGACGCCGAAGAACGCCTGCCGGGTCTGCATGGTGGAGGTGAAGGGCTCCCGGACGCTCGTGCCGGCCTGCTCGCGCCGCGTCGAGCCGGGCATGGAGATCACGACCGACAGCGAGCGGGTCCGGCACAGCCGGCGGCTGGTGCTCGAACTCCTGGGCTCCTCGACCGACCTGTCCACGACGCCCGGCGCGGCGGAGTGGAGCGCGGAGTACGGCGCGCGGCCGGCGCGGTTCGGGCCGCCCGGTGAGCCGTCCGCCGACCGGGACACCCGTCAGCCGGGCGTGCACGAACCGCCCGGCGGGGCCGCCGCGGCCACCGTCGCCCAGCCGGCCAAGGTCGACAACGACCTCTACGTACGCGACTACGGCAAGTGCATCCTGTGCTACAAGTGCGTCGACGCGTGCGGCGAGCAGTGGCAGAACACCTTCGCCATCGGCGTCGCGGGCCGCGGCTTCGACGCGCGGATCTCCACCGAGCACGCCGCGCCGCTGCCCGACTCGGCCTGTGTGTACTGCGGGAACTGCGTCGAGGTCTGCCCGACCGGCGCGCTGTCGTTCAAGAGCGAGTACGACATGCGCGCGGCGGGCACGTGGGACGAGTCGCGGCAGACCGAGACGACGACGATCTGCAGCTACTGCGGTGTGGGCTGCAACCTGACCCTGCACGTCCAGGACAACGAGATCGTGAAGGTCACCTCGCCGCACGACAACCCGGTCACGCACGGCAACCTGTGCGTCAAGGGCCGCTTCGGCTTCCAGCACGTCCAGAACCGTGGGTAGGCGCACGGTCCGCCGTCGGATGACGCGCGTGTCCGACGGCGTCCCGGCGGGCCGTACGGACACGCTCGTGGCGGAGGAGCCATTGGAGATCCGGCTCGGTGGGCGGCCGCTCACGATCACGATGCGCACCCCGGGCGACGACTTCGAGCTGGCGGCGGGGTTCCTCGTCGGCGAGGGCGTGGTGGGGCGGGCGGAGGAGATCCGGACGATCGCCTACTGCGCCGGGGCGACCGACGACGGCGGCAACACCTACAACATCGTCGACGTACGGCTGGCGGACGGGGTGGTGCTCCCCGATCTCACGCTGGAGCGCAACTTCTACACCACCTCCTCCTGCGGCCTGTGCGGGAAGGCGAGCCTCGACGCCGTGCGGACGGTGGCGCGCTGGAGCGTACGGGAGGATCCGCTCCGGCTCGACCCGGCGGCGGTGGCCGCGCTGCCGGACCGGCTGCGGGCGGCGCAGCGGGTCTTCGAGCGCACCGGCGGCCTGCACGCCGCGGGCCTGTTCGACGCGAGCGGCGAGCTGCTGTGCGTACGCGAGGACGTCGGCCGCCACAACGCGGTGGACAAGCTGGTCGGGTGGGCGCTGCGACGTGGCCTGCTGCCGCTGCGGGGGGCGACGCTGCTCGTGTCCGGCCGTGCGTCGTTCGAGCTCGCGCAGAAGGCGGTGATGGCCGGGATCCCGGCGATGGCGGCGGTGTCCGCGCCGTCGTCGCTGGCGGTCGAGCTGGCCGCGGAGACCGGCCTGACGTTGATCGGCTTCCTACGCGGCACGACCATGAACGTCTACACCGGGGCGGAACGCCTCCGCGCCACGGTCGCGGCGGCCCACTGAACGTTTCCTGGAGGACCCGGGCGGCCACCCAAGCGGTCCACCGGGAGACGAAAGGGACCGGCGGGTGGCAGCCCCCTGCGCCCGCCGGTCTCCGCTTGCGCAGGGGGGCGACCCCCTGGAACCCCCGATGTGAAGGGCTCGGCCCCACGCCTCCACGGGTTGATGTCTCGGCATCCCCCTTCATCGCCCGCACGTTCGGGTCGAGAGTCAGCACCGGTCAAGGACATCCTCCAGTATGCGTACCGCTCAGTACGCCAGCTGCGGGATGCCCTGGGTCCACGTTACGTGCACGATGGCCCGACCCCTGTGTGCTCGAGTATTGGAGGGGACGTGAATACTGAGAACGCGCTCCGCGCGTTGGCTGAAGGCTTCGACGGCGAGGTGATCCTGCCCGAGGCCGCCGGCTACGAATCGGCCCGCCGCGTTTGGAATCAACTGATCGACCGCAAACCCGCTGCCATCGCACGCTGCCGAACCCGGGATGATGCCGTCTCGGCATTGGCGGTCGCACGGGACACCGGCCTCGAAGTCGCCGTCCGCGGCGGCGGGCACAGCTTCCCCGGCTTCTCGACGACCGAGGGCGGGCTGGTCCTGGACCTGACCCCGATGAAGCAGATCGTCGTCGGCGTGGAGCAGCGGACGGCCAAGGTCGGCCCTGGTGTTCGGTGGGGTGATCTCACCGCGGCGACCGCGCAGTACGGCCTCGCGCCAGTCGGTGGGCACGTGGCGGATGTGGGCGTCGCCGGGCTGACGCTTGGAGGGGGCAACGGGTGGTTCTCGCGGGTCTTCGGGCTTGCCTGCGACAACCTCGTCTCCGCCGACGTCCTCTCCGCTTCGGGGAAGATCGTCCGGGCGAGTGCCGACGAGAATCAGGACCTGTACTGGGGCCTGCGCGGGGGCGGCGGCAATCTCGGGGTCGTCCTCGAGTTCACCTTGCGCCTGCACCCGGTCGACCGGCTGCTCGGCGGGCTGGTCATGCACCGGTTGGACGGCGCCGCCGAGGTGCTCCGCCTCCTCGCCCAGTACGGCCAGAGCGCTCCCGATGAGGTCAATGTGGCGCCGGCGATCCTCACCGCTCCGCCGGCGCCGTTCGTTCCCCAGGAACTGCACGGAAAGCCTGTGCTCGCGCTGGCGATGTGTTACGTCGGGGCCCTCTCTGATGGGGAGCGAGAGCTCGCGCCTATGCGTGGTCTCGGCGAGCCGTTCGCCGACCTGGTCGAACCGACTTCCTTCGAGATCCTCCAGCACATATTCGACGCACAGGGGCAATCCACGCCCTATCACATGCGCTCTCATCTGGGCGGTCCGATAACCGAGGAACTGATCGAAACCGTGATTGATTTCGGCGGCAGGCTGAGCTCGCCGGAGAACGCCGTGATTCTGCTGCCGATGGGTGGGGCCGTGGCCGGAGTCGCCGCCGACGCTACCGCCTTCCGACACCGGAAAGCGTCCTACTGCCTGGAAATCGGGGCAGCTTGGTCGGCGGACGACGAAAACCCGCAGACGCACATCGACTGGGCTGACCAGCTATGGGCGGCGACACGGTCATGGGCGACCGGCGTGGAGGTCAACCACCTCGCCGACGAGGGGCCCGAGGGGGTCCGCAGAGCCTACGGCGACAATTACCACCGGTTGGCCGAAATCAAGCGGGCCTGGGATCCCGATAATCTCTTTCGACTCAACCAGAACGTCCCCCCAGCCGTCGCCAACTGAGCCATTCTGCCTACCCTCCGCAACCACCAGGGACGATGTAACGCCGAAGAGCCGGGAAAGAAAGAACCCCCCTCCGGGCAAGCTTGGGTTCAAGAGGTCGTCGCAACACCTCAGGTGAGGAGTTGCGGTGGGCTTCGAGGTCCGGGGTGACCGGTCCCCGCAGGGGCGCAGGAAGTTGTCGCGGGAGCGGGCGCACTACCTTGCTCTGGTGGCGCAGGGGTTGAGTAACAGCCAGGCGTGTCGTGTGGTGGGTGTGAACCCGCGGACGGGGCGTGAGTGGCGGAACGGGCGGCCGGAAGGCCGGGTGAAGAGGCCTCGGCCTCCGGCGCGGAAGGTGCTGGAGGCCGAGGCCTCGTCGCGGTTCCTGGACGACACCACGCAGTTCATCGTTGGTGGCGAGTCTGCCCGGGCGGGGACGGGGCCGGCGCGCATCCGCGCGGGCCTGGGCTGCGTGCGGCCGGTACTGCCCGCTGGCCAGGTGCCGGTTCCGGCGCACCTCACGGCTGATGGTGGACGGGCTTCGGCCCAGCTCGGCCGCGATCAGGCGAAGCGAGACTCCCTCACCCAGCCGGTCAGCGATGTGCACACGCTCTTCCTCACGCAGGTAACGCGAGCAACCGGCCTGCGCGGACGGTCTGCTGATCGGCGGGCGGGCCTTGTTATGGGCGGTGGCCTTCACCCCGTTACGCCAACGCTTACCGGTCCGCGGGTTGATGCCCACGATCCGGCAAGCCTCCTTGCTACTCAGGCCCTGATCCATAAGCCGGAAGTATTCCTCCCGCTCACGCACCAAGGCCTTAGGCCCACGCTGTGTGCGATCTGCACGAATCTCGAAGCCCATCGCATCCCCTCAGACAGGGCGTTGCGACGACTCCTAGAACCGAAGGGGGGTTCCAGGGGGTCGCCCCCCTGGGCCGGCACGTCAGACGTTGAAGCCGAGGGCGCGCAGCTGCTCGCGGCCGTCCTCGGTGATCTTGTCCGGGCCCCACGGCGGCAGCCACACCCAGTTGATGCTGACCTTCTCGGCCATGCCCTCCAGGGCGCTGTTCGTCTGGTCCTCGATCACATCGGTCAGCGGGCAGGCCGCGCTGGTGAGGGTCATGTCGAGGGTGACGACGTTGTCGTCGCCGATGTCGACGCCGTACACCAGCCCCAGGTCGACGACATTGATGCCGAGCTCGGGGTCGACCACGTCTCGCATGGCCTCGAGGACCTCGTCCTCAGCGATCTTCGTCTCGGACATGGGTCCTCCTTCGTCGGATGATCGACCGGGCGCACCGGATCACGCCTGGGCCTCCATGGCTTTCGCGGTCGCGTCCTTCCACGCCATCCAGGCGAGCAGGGCGCACTTGATACGGGCGGGGTACTTCGACACCCCGGAGAAGGCGACGGCGTCCTCCAGGACGTCCTCATCGGGGTCGACCTGCCCCTTGGACTGCATGAGCTTCAGGAACTCGTCACCGGTGTTCATCGCCTCCTTGACCGGCCTGCCGATGATCAGGTCGGCCATCACCGACGCACTGGCCTGGCTGATCGAACAGCCCATCGCGTCGTAGGAGACGTCGGCGACGTCGTCGCCGTCGAGGCGGACGCGCAGCGTCACCTCATCACCGCAGGTCGGATTGACGTGATGCACCTCGGCGTCATAGGGATCCCGCAGCCCCTTGTGGTGCGGGTTCCGGTAGTGATCCAGGATGATCTCCTGGTACATCGACTCGAGCTGCATTCCTCTTCCTTCCTACGGCCGAACAGATCAACGTCAGGCGGCGCTGAAGAATTTCTGCGTCTGCCGGAGTCCGTCGACCAAGGCATCGACCTCGGCGCGCGTGTTGTAGAAGTACAGCGACGCCCGGGTGCTGGCGGTCAGGCCGAACCTGCGGTGCAGCGGACGCGCGCAGTGGTGACCGGCCCGCACGGCCACGCCGTGGGCGTCGAGCACCTGGCTCACGTCGTGCGGGTGGATCTCCCGGCCGTCGAGGCCGTCGAGGGTGAATGACAGGGCGCCGCCGCGGTCCACGGCCTCGGCCGGGCCGAGCAGCCGCAGCCCCTCGACCTCGCGGAGCCGCTCCAGGGCGTACGCCAGCAGCTCGTGCTCGTACGCGTGGATCTCCTCGAGCCCGATCCCGCGCAGATAGTCGATCGCGGCGGACAGCCCGGCGGCCTCGGCGATCGGCATCGTGCCGGCCTCGAACTTGTGCGGCGGCGGCGCGTACGTCGAACGTTCCATCGCGACGGTCTCGATCATCTCGCCGCCGCCGAGGAACGGCGGGAGGGTCTCCAGCAGCTCCCGGCGCCCCCACAGCACGCCGATGCCGGTCGGGCCGCACAGCTTGTGCGCGGTGAAGCCGTAGAAGTCGGCGCCGAGCTCCGCGACGTTCACCGGCATCTGCGGCACCGCCTGCGCCCCGTCGACCAGCACGAGCGCGCCGACGGCGTGGGCCTTGGCGGCGATCTCGCGGACCGGGTTGACGGTGCCGAGGACGTTCGACTGGTGCGCGACCGCGACGATCTTGGTGCGCTCGTTGATCAGCTCGTCGACGTCGGACAGGTCGAGACGGCCGTCGTCGGTCACGCCGAACCAGCGGAGCGTCGCGCCGGTGCGCTGCGCGAGCAGCTGCCACGGCACGATGTTGGAGTGGTGCTCCATCTCGGTGATGACGATCTCGTCGCCGGGGCCGACGCGGAACCGCTCGGCCTCGGGGCCGGAGGTCGCCGCGTTGCCCAGGGCGTACGCGACGAGGTTGATGCCCTCGGAGATGTTCTTGGTGAACACCACCTCGGACTCGTCCGCCACGCCGATGAAGCCGGCGACCTTCAGCCGCGCGCCCTCGTACGCCTCGGTCGCCTCCTCCCCGAGCTGGTGCGTCGCCCGGTGGATGTTGGCGTTGTGCCGGGAGTAGTACTCCTCGATCGCGTCGATGACCTGCAGCGGCTTCTGCGAGGTGTTGGCGCTGTCGAGGTAGACGAGCGGACGTCCGTCCCGGACACTGCGCGTCAGGATCGGGAAGTCCTTGCGGACCCGCCCCACGTCGATATCCGTCACGCTGACGCGCCCGCCTTCGTGAACTTCTCGTAGCCTTCGCTCTCCAGGAGCTCGGCCAGCTCCGGGCCGCCCTCCTCGACCACGCGCCCGGCCGCGAAGACGTGCACGAAGTCGGGCTTCACGTAACGCAGGATCCGCGTGTAGTGCGTGATCAGCAGGACGCCGGTCTCGCCGCCCTCGCGGAAGCGGTTGACGCCCTCGGAGACGACCTTGAGCGCGTCGATGTCGAGGCCGGAGTCGGTCTCGTCCAGGACCGCGACCTTGGGCTTCAGCATCTCCAGCTGGAGGATCTCGTGACGCTTCTTCTCACCGCCGGAGAAGCCCTCGTTGAGGTTGCGCTGGGCGAACGCCGGGTCGATCTGCAGCTCCGCCATCGCGCCGCGCATCTCCTTGGAGAAGTCGCGCAGCTTCGGCGCCTCGCCGCGCACGGCGGTGACCGCGGTGCGCAGGAAGTTCGACACCGACACGCCGGGCACCTCGACGGGGTACTGCATGGCGAGGAACAGCCCGGCGCGGGCGCGCTCGTCGACGGTCATGTCCAGCACGCTCTCGCCGTCGAGGAGGACCTCGCCGCCGGTGACGTCGTACTTGGGGTGACCCGCGATGGCGTAGGCGAGGGTGGACTTGCCGGAGCCGTTCGGCCCCATGATCGCGTGGGTCTCCCCGGCCCGTACGGTCAGGTCGACGCCCCGCAGGATCTCCTTGTCCTCGACGGCGACGTGCAGGTCGCGAATCTCAAGCGTGGCCATATATCTCAGGACTCCTTGAGCGAGACGTACACGTCGTCGCCCTCGATCTTCACTCGGTACGTGGGAACCGGCTGAGTGGCCGGCGGATTGGTGGGCTTGCCACTGCGCAGGTCGAAGCACGACCCGTGCAGCCAGCACTCGATGGTGTGGTCGTACACCTCGCCCTCGCTGAGCGCGACCTCGGCGTGGGAGCAGACGTCGCGCAGCGCGAAGACCTCCGCGCCGATGCGCACGACCGCCACCGGCGTGTCGTCGATCTCCACCGCCAGCGCCCCCTCCTCGGGCACGTCGGCGAGCGCGCACGCGCGCACGAAGCTCATCGATCCAGCTCCTGTTCGCCGGTCGCTCTCGTCTCCTCACTCGCTCCGCGGCCGGCTTGCTCCGCGGCACCGGCCACTCCGCTCGCTCGTCGATCGAGCTCCTGTTCGCCGGTCGCTCTCGTCTCCTCACTCGCTCCGCGGCCGGCTTGCTCCGCGGCACCGGCCACTCCGCTCGCTCGTCGATCGAGCTCCTTGTCGATGGCCGTACGCACCTGCTCCTGGATGTCCGGCACGTCGATCTTGTCGACGAGCTGACCCAGGAAGCCGCGGACGACCATGCGCCGGGCCACGTCGTGCGGGATGCCGCGCGCCTGGAGGTAGAACAGGTGCTGGTCGTCGAGCCGTCCGGACGCCGAGGCGTGCCCGGCGCCGGCGACCTCGCCGGTGAGGATCTCCAGGTTCGGCACCGAGTCGACCCGCGTGCCGTCGGTCAGCACGAGGTTGCGGTTGAGCTCGTACGTGTCGGTGCCCTCGGCCTCGGCCCGGATGATGACGTCGCCGATCCAGACGGTGTGGGCGCCCTCGTCCTGCAGCGCGCCGCGGTAGTCGACGCGGCTGCGGCAGTTCGGCATGGTGTGGTCGACCAGCAGCCGGTGCTCGATGTGCTGGTCCTTGTCCACGAAGTAGAGGCCGTACAGCTCCGCGTCGCCGCCCGGGGCGTCGTAGGCCACGGACGGGGCGATGCGGACCACGTCGCCGCCGAGGCTGACCGTGAAGCTCGTGAACTTCGCGTCGCGGCCGAGCCGCGCGTGCTGGTGGGACAGGTGCACGGCGTCGTCGGCCCAGTTCTGCAGGCTGAAGACCGCCAGCGAGGCGCCGTCGCCCACCACGAACTCGACGTTGTCGGCGTAGGTGGCCGTGCCGATGTGGTCGAGCACGACCGTGGCCTGCGCGAACGGCTCGAGGACGACGGTCGTGTGGCCGTAGGCCACGCCGCCCTCACCGCGCAGCGTCACGACCGTCGGGCTGGTGGCGACGACCTCCTTCGGCACCGTGATCACGGTCGCCTGGGCGAAGGAGGCGTACGCCTGGGCGCTCACCCGGTCGGCCGGGACGTAGGCCTTGCCGACCCGCTCGTCCGTACGGCCGACGGTCTCGACCTTGACCTCGGGCGCGGCGTCCACGTCGACGACGACCTTGCCGTCGGCCTCGGCGCCCTTGTGCAGGTCGCGCAGGCGGCGCAGCGGGGTGAACCGCCACTCCTCCTCGCGCCCGGTCGGCACCGGGAAGTCGGCCACCTCGTACGACGTGCGCTCGTGCAGCGTCGACAGAGGCCTGGTCTGCACGCCCATTAACCCACGGCCCCTTCCATCTGCAGCTCGATGAGGCGGTTGAGCTCCAGGGCGTACTCCATCGGCAGCTCACGCGCGATCGGTTCGACGAAGCCGCGCACGATCATCGCCATGGCCTCGTCCTCGGTGAGCCCGCGGCTCATGAGGTAGAACAGCTGGTCTTCGGAGACCTTGGAGACGGTCGCCTCGTGACCCATCTCGACGTCGTCCTCGCGGACGTCGACGTAGGGGTAGGTGTCGGAGCGGCTGATCTGGTCGACCAGCAGCGCGTCGCACTTGACCGTCGACTTGGAGTGCTCGGCGCCCTCCTGCACCTGGACCAGGCCGCGGTAGCTCGTACGACCGCCACCGCGCGCCACCGACTTGGAGATGATGGTCGAGGAGGTGTTCGGCGCGTTGTGCACCATCTTGGCGCCGGCGTCCTGGTGCTGGCCCTCACCGGCGAAGGCGATGGACAGCGTCTCGCCCTTGGCGTGCTCGCCCATGAGGTAGACGGCCGGGTACTTCATCGTGACCTTGGAGCCGATGTTGCCGTCGACCCATTCCATCGTGCCGCCCTCGTAGCAGACGGCGCGCTTGGTCACGAGGTTGTAGACGTTGTTCGACCAGTTCTGGATGGTCGTGTAACGGCAACGGGCGTCCTTCTTCACGACGATCTCCACGACCGCGGAGTGCAGCGAGTCGGACTTGTAGATCGGCGCGGTGCACCCCTCGACGTAGTGGACGTACGCCCCCTCGTCGACGATGATCAGCGTGCGCTCGAACTGGCCCATGTTCTCGGTGTTGATCCGGAAGTAGGCCTGCAGCGGGATCTCGACGTGCACGCCCGGCGGCACGTAGATGAACGAGCCGCCCGACCAGACCGCGGAGTTGAGCGCGGCGAACTTGTTGTCGCCGACCGGGATCACCGAGCCGAAGTACTCCTGGAAGATCTCCGGGTGCTCGCGCAGGCCGGTGTCGGTGTCGAGGAAGATGACACCCTGCTTCTCCAGGTCCTCGCGGATCTGGTGGTAGACGACCTCGGATTCGTACTGGGCCGCCACGCCGGCGATCAGGCGCTGCTTCTCGGCCTCGGGGATACCGAGCTTGTCGTAGGTGTTCTTGATGTCGGCGGGGAGCTCGTCCCACGACGCGGCCTGCTTCTCCGTCGACCGGACGAAGTACTTGATGTTGTCGAAGTCGATCGCGGAGAGGTCGGCGCCCCACGTCGGCATCGGCTTCTTACCGAACAGGCGCAGGCCCTTCAGGCGAAGGTCGAGCATCCACTCCGGCTCGTCCTTCTTCGCCGAGATGTCGCGGACGACCTCCTCGTTCAACCCGCGACGGGCCGACGCACCGGCCACGTCCGAGTCGGCCCAGCCGAACTTGTACCTTCCGAGCCCCTCGAGCTCGGGATGGGCTGCCGTAGTCATACGGAGGCGCCTCCGGACTCCTGCTTGTCGTCGTTCTTCTCTGTCAGCTCACGTGCGGTCACGTGAGTCGTGCAAACCCCGTCGCCGTGGGCGATGGTCGCCAGCCGCTGCACCGGAACGCCGAGCAGCCGCGCGAACGCGGCGGTCTCGGCCTCGCAGAGCTGCGGAAAGCTGGCCGCGACGTGCGCGACCGGGCAGTGGTGCTGGCACAGCTGCTGCCCCCCGGCCGGCGCGTTGCCCGCCGCGGCGGCATAGCCGTCCGCGGACAGCGCCTCGGCCAGCGCGCGCACCCGCTGCTGCGGGGGCACCGCGCGGATCGCCGCACCGTAACGCGCCTCGAGATCGCCGAGCTGGCGACGGGAGAACTCGGCGACGGCCTCGTCACCGAGCCGCTCGGCGAGGAACCGCAGAGCGCTCGTGGCGAGGTCGTCATAAGCGTGCTCGAACGCGCTGCGGCCGGCGTCGGTGATGACGAACAGCTTCGCCGGGCGCCCGCGCCCGCGTGAGGCGTGCGGGCGGCTCCGGCGCACCTCGATCATCTCCTCGGCGAGAAGGTGGTCGAGGTGGCGGCGTACGGCCGCGGGCGTGAGCCCGAGCCGCTGTCCGAGCGCCGAGGCGCTGATGGGACCGTGTTCAAGAATCAGGCGTGCCACCCGCGCGCGTGTGGTGCGCTCGGCGTGGCTCGGACCGAACGCGGGCACGCCGGCGGACGCCGGGACACTGCTCCTCATGTCGGTCACGTTTTTCACAACATCAGTGTGGCCTAATTCCTTCCCGCCGCACAAACGGAACGGGGTTACCTACCTCACTAAGGTGAGCCTTACTCCACCTGCGGCTTCGCCGCGTGGACGCCCCGGCCGGGGATGACGACGACGGTGACGGCGGCGCCGACGAGGAAGGCCGCGCCCGCGACGGCCATCGCGGTTGCGAGCCCGGCCGAACCGGCGAGGGTGCCGATGAGGGCGACGCCGATCGTACTGCCGACCTGCCGCCCGGTGTTGATCGCCCCCGACGCCACTCCGGCCCGGTCCGCCGGCGCCGCCTCGACCACGGTCGTCGTGGCGGCGGGCATGGTGAAGGCCATGCCGAAGCCCGCCGCCATGAGCGGGACCACGAGGACGAGGTAGGAGACGTGCGGGTCGGCGATCATGAGCCCGAAGAGCCCGGCGGCGCCCGCGCACAGCCCCGCCAGCATCGTCGGCCGCGCGCCCGTGCGGCTCGTCACACGCCCGGACAGCAGCGACGCCAGCGACACCAGCAGTCCCTCGGGCAGCAGGGCCAGACCGGCGGTGACCGGGCTCATGTGGCGGCTGTTCTGGAAGTACAGGCTGATGACGAAGAGCTGTCCGTAGAAGCCGAGGTTGATCAGCAGCCCGATCGCCGAGCCTCCGGCGAAGGCGCGATCGCGGAACATTCCCAGCGGCAGCATCGGGGCGGCCGCGCGGCGCTCGACGACGATGAAGACCGCGATGAGCAGGGCTGCCGCCACGAAGCCGCCGAGGATGAACGGGGAGGTCCAGCCCTCGGTCCGGGCCTCGATGAGCGCGAAGGTCAGTACCCCGAGGGCGGCGATCACGGTCGCCTGGGCGGGCAGGTCGAACCCGGGACGGCCGTGGCCGTCCGCCGCGGGCACGTGCCGCCGGGTCAGCAGCAGGGCGGCCAGGCCGATCGGCACGTTGACGAAGAAGACGAGCCGCCAGCTCACGACCTGGGTGAGCACGCCGCCGATCACCGGTCCGGAGGCGGCCGCGACTCCGGCCACACCGCCCCAGACGCCCACGGCGCGCGCCCGCGCCCCGGGATCCTCATAAGCGGCGCGCACCAGCGCCAGCGAGCACGGCACGAGAACGGCTGCGGCGGCCCCCTGCACCAGGCGGGCGACGACCAGGGTCGCCGCTCCCGGAGCGAGCCCGCATGCGGCCGAGGCGACGAGGAACAGCGCCAGACCACCGCAGAACACACGCCGGGCGCCGTACCGGTCGCCGAGCGAACCCGCCGTCAGCAGGAGCGCCGCGAAGGTGAGCGTGTAGCCGTCGACCACCCACTGCAGCGCCCCGACGCCGCCCCCGAGGTCCCGTCCGAGCGCGGGCAGCGAGAGGTTCACCGCCGTCGCGTCGAGGATGACCATGAAGTAGCCGAGGCAGATGGCGGGCAGCGCCAGCCGGGACGGCGCCGGTGCGCGGACGTTGACGTCGGTCAGGTCACTGGACATGACTCCAGCCTGGTCCCGGAACCTTTCGATGAGGCCCGAAACGTCGCCGCACCCACCGCGACGGGCGGGCCCGGCGCCGGCGGTCAGCCGCCCAGCGTGGCCACGAGGATCGCCTTGATCGTGTGCAGGCGGTTCTCGGCCTGGTCGAAGACGATCGAGGCCTTGGACTCGAACACTTCGTCGGTCACCTCGAGGGCGTCCAGGCCGAACTCCTGGTAGATCTCCTCGCCCACGGCCGTCTCGCGGTCGTGGAAGGCGGGCAGGCAGTGCATGAACCGCACCGAGGGATTCCCCGTCGCCTCCAGGACGGCCTCGTCGACGCGGTACGGCCGCAGCAGCGCGATGCGCTCGCCCCAGGCGTCGCGCGGCTCTCCCATCGAGACCCAGACGTCGGTGTGCACGAAGTCCACGCCGCGCACACCCTCGCCGACGTCGCCGGTGAGGGTGAGACGGGCGCCGCTGCGGGCGGCGAGTTCGCGGGCGGCGGCCTGCACCGGCTCGGGCGGCAGCAGTCCGGGCGGCGCGACGATGCGCACGTCCATGCCGAGCAGCGCACCCGCGACGAGCAGGGAGTTGCCCATGTTGTTGCGCGCGTCGCCGAGGTAGGCGTAGGAGATCTCGCCCAGGGGCTTGTCACTGTGCTCGGTCATCGTGAAGACGTCGCACAGGCTCTGGGTCGGGTGCCACTCGTCGGTCAGGCCGTTCCAGACGGGCACGCCCGCGTGCGCGGCGAGGGTCTCGACGTCGGCCTGGCGGCTCCCGCGGTACTGGATGCCGTCGAACATCCGGCCCAGCACGCGCGCCGTGTCGCGGACCGACTCCTTGTGGCCCAGGTGGGAGCCCGCCGGGTCGAGGTACGTGGTGTGGGCGCCCTGGTCGTGGGCGGCGACCTCGAACGCGGAGCGCGTGCGGGTGGAGGACTTCTCGAACAGCAGCGCGATGTTGCGGCCCGTCAGGCGCCGTTGCTCGGCGCCCTCGCGCTTGGCCGCCTTCAGCTCCGCCGACAACGTCAGCAGGAAGCGGAACTCTTCCGGCGTGACGTCCAGTTCTTTGACGTAGCTTCGCCCACGCAGCATCTGACCTCCCGAGGAATACACGAGGAACTGTATCGCTATGCGGGCTTCTGAATCAATATTCAAAGCTCACTTCGGGGGTCACCGCTCGGCGACGAGGCGCCGCACCTACACTCGGTGCCATGACACCCCTCGCCGTCGATGTGAACGGCCTGGTCAAGCGCTACGGCACGAACATCGCCGCCGACGGGCTGTCGTTCACCGCCCGGCGCGCCGAGGTCACCGCCTTGCTCGGCCCCAACGGCGCGGGCAAGACGACCACCGTGGAGATCTGCGAGGGCTACCGCCGCGCCGACGGCGGCACCGTGCGAGTCCTCGGCCTCGACCCGCGTGACCAGGCACTGCGCGCCCGTGTCGGCGTCATGCTGCAGTCCGGCGGCGTGCCGACCGGCGCCCGTGCCGGAGAGTACCTCCGCCTGGTCGCCGGCTTCTACGCCGACCCCGTCGACCCCGCCCTGCTGCTCGAACGCCTCGGGCTGGCCGGCGCCGCCCGCACGCCGTACCGGCGCATGTCCGGCGGGCAGCAGCAGCGCCTCGCCCTGGCTGCGGCCGTCGTCGGCCGGCCGGAGCTGGTCTTCCTCGACGAGCCCACCGCCGGCCTGGACCCGCAGGCCCGGCTCGCCACCTGGGAGCTGGTCGAGGAGCTGAAGGCCGCGGGCGTCGCGGTGATCCTGACCACGCACCACATGGACGAGGCCGAGCGCCTCGCCGACCAGGTCGTGATCATCGATCGGGGCGTGGTGATCGCCGACGGCAGCCCGCCGGAGCTGACCGGGGCCGAACGCCAGCTCCGCTTCCGCGCCCGGCCCGGGCTGGGCCTGGACGAGCTGCTGTCCGCGCTCCCGCCGGCGACCATGGCCAAGGAGTCGCCGGCCGGCCACTACGTCATCGAGGGCGACCTCGTGCCCGAGCTTCTCGCCTCGGTGACCGCCTGGTGCGCCTCGCACGGCGTCATGACCGAGGACCTCCGCATCGAACGCCGCACTCTCGAAGACGTCTTCCTCGAACTCACCGGACGGGAACTGCGTTCGTGACATCCACTTTCACGCCGTCGCCGGGGGCGGCGCCGCTGCCGCGCATGATCGGCGGCCAGACCGCCTACGAGCTGCGCAACCTCCTGCGCAACGGCGAGCAGCTCCTCCTCACCTTGATCATTCCGGTCGCGCTGCTGGTGCTGTTCGCCTCCGCGCCGCTCCTCGACGTCGGCCCGGGCCGGCGCGTGGACTTCCTCGCCCCCGGCATCCTGGCCCTGGCCGTGCTGTCGACCGCGTTCACCGGTCAGGCGATCGGCACCGGGTTCGAGCGCCGCTACGGCGTGCTGAAGCGCCTCGGGGCGACGCCGCTCCCCCGGTCCGGCCTGATCGCGGCCAAGTCGCTGACCGTGCTGCTCGTCGAGCTGCTGCAGACCGTGATCGTCGGCGCGGTCGCGCTCGCCCTCGGCTGGAGCCCGCACGGAGACCCGCTCGTCGCGGTCCTGCTCGTGCTGGCCGGCACCGCGGCGTTCAGCGGCTTCGGCCTCCTGATGGCGGGCACCCTCCGCGCCGAGGCCACTCTGGCCGCCGCGAACCTCGTCTACCTGCTGCTGCTCGTCCTCGGCGGCGTGGTATTTCCGTTGACAAAGTTCTCCGGCGGGCTACGGTCGATCCTCGAACTGCTACCGATCTCCGCGCTCGCCGACGGCCTGCGGCAGGTGCTGCAGCACGGCGCCGGCCTGCCCGTACGAGACCTCGTCGTCCTGCTCGTATGGGCCGTGCTCGGCCTCGCCCTGGCGGCGCGCTTCTTTCGCTGGGAGTGACCGATGGCGCTCGCTGACGCCCAAGGCTCGTACGGCCGGGCGGGCTGGTTCCGCACGCGGACGGGGGCCCTGCGGCCCTCGCTCGGCTCGGTGCCGCCGCCCGCGCTGATCCTGCTCGGCATCGTCTCGGTCCAGGTGGGCGCGGGCCTGGCCAAGAACCTGTTCGCCCGGTCCTCCCCCGACGCCGTCGTGATGATGCGCCTGCTGACCTCGGCGGTCGTCCTCGGCGTGGCGTACCGGTCGTCCCTGCGCGGCCTGCGGCGCCTGCACTCCTGGCGCGACATCGGCGTGGCCGTGCTGTTCGGCCTGACGCTGGCCGGCATGAACGCCTGCTTCTACCAGGCCCTGGCACGGCTGCCGCTGGGCATCGCGGTGACCGTGGAGTTCCTCGGCCCCCTGTCGGTGTCCATCCTCGCCTCGCGGCGGCGGCTCGACCTGCTGTGGGCGCTGCTGGCCCTGGGCGGCGTGACCCTGCTGGCCCGCGGCGACGGCGACGTGACGCTCACCGGGGTCGCGTTCGCACTGCTGGCGGCGGCCGGCTGGGCCTGCTACATCCTGCTGAGCGGCGCGACGGGGCGGCGGTTCTCCGGCTCGTCCGGCCTGGCCGTGGCGAGCATCGTCGGCGCGGTCGTCATGCTGCCGGTCGGCGTCGGCACTGCCGGCGCCAAGCTGCTGGACCCCGAGCTCCTCCTCGTCGCCGCCGGCGTCGGCCTGCTGTCGTCGGTCATCCCCTACACCCTGGAGCTGGAGGCGCTGCGGCGCATCTCGGCACGCCTGTTCGGCATCCTGATGAGCATCGAACCGGCCGTCGCGGCCGTCGTGGGACTCGTGTTCCTGGGCGAGATGCTGTACTGGCGCGAGTGGCTGGCCATCGGCCTGGTGATCACCGCCTGCGTCGGCGCCACCCGCTTCCAGCAGTCCCCGCCCGAAGCCCCCGAAGCCTGACATCCACCGCCTCGACACGCGGTGTCGTGTTCGATCCGGCGCTGCCGACCGGCTGAGACGGCCGTGCGGGTGACCCGGATCCGGGTCACCGCGGGGCACTCATACGATGAGGGACGTGCGATCCGACAATCCCGTGACGCGGCTCGTCCATGCCGTGTGGCGCCCCACGTCCGCCTCGATGCGGTGGCTCGCCCTCGCCGGGGTGGCCGGTAACGCCCTCATCATGTCCACCGGCGCGGCCGTGCGCGTCAGCGGGTCCGGGCTCGGGTGTCCCACCTGGCCCAAGTGCACCGGCGACAGTCTCGTGCCCACTCACTCGGCCGAGCACGCCGCCGTCAACATGGCGATCGAGTTCGGCAACCGGCTGCTGACCTTCCTGGTGCTGGCCGTCGGCGTGGCGGTCTTCATCGCCGCGGTGCGCCTGTCGCCCCGGCGGCGCGACCTCGTGCGGCTCGCCGTGATCCAGCCGTTGAGCGTCGTCGCCCAGGCCGTGGTCGGCGGCATCGTCGTGCTCACCGACCTGCACCCGGCCGCGGTCGCCGCGCACTTCCTCCTCTCCCCCGCCCTCCTGGCCGCGGCGACCGCGCTGTGGATCCGCGCGAGCGAAGGCGACGCGCCCGCCCGGCGGCTCGTGCGCGGAGAGCTGGTCTGGCTCGCCCGCGCGCTGATCGGCGTGGTCTTCGTGCTGCTCGTCGCGGGCACCGTCGTGACCGGCACCGGGCCGCACGCCGGCGACGCGAAGGCGCCCCGCTTCGGGTTCCGGATCGAGCAGGTCGCGCAACTGCACGCCGACATCGTCTGGGCCACGGTCGGCCTGACGTTCGCGCTGCTGCTCGGGCTGCGCCTGACGAACGCCCCGCGCCGCGCCCAGCGGTGCGCGCTGGAGCTGCTGGCCGTCGAGCTGGCCCAGGGCGTGATCGGCTATGTCCAGTACTTCACCGGCGTCCCCGCCCCGCTCGTCGTCGCGCACGTGCTGGGGTCGGCGCTGGTGTGGATCGCGACCTTCCGGGCGGCCTTCGCGCTGCGCGAGCGCGGCCCGATGCCGGCGACCGCGCCGCGCGCCGTACGCCGGAGCGGACCGGAGCCCCGGCTCGCCGTCAGCCCCGGTGGCGATCCAGCTCCCACGGGTCGTGGGCGCTGAACACCGATACCTCATCGCCGTGGTCGCGGACGAGTTCGCGTAGCCGCGCCTGGGTGCCGAGCCGCAGGTCGTGGTGGACCTCCGAGGTGGTCTGCACGAAGTCCAGCACGGGATGAGGGTGCGGGTCGGCGGCCAGCTCCCGGTGGTAGTAGTACGCGTCACCACAGTGCAGCAGCCAGCGGTCGCCGTCGTGGACGGCGACGCCGGTGTGGCCGGCGGTGTGGCCGCCGAGCGGCACCAGCCGGAACTCCGGCGGCAGTCCCTCCGGCCGGACCGAGGTGAACCCGAACCACTCCTCACCCGGCTCGGGCGTGTAGGTGACCCAGTCCGGGCCGTGCGCCCAGTGGGCCGGCCGATAGCGGAAGCCGGGCGCCTGGCCGAGCGCCGCCTCGAGCTCGGCGGCGAGCACGTGCACGCGGGCGTCGGGAAAGTCCGGCAGGCCGCCGCAGTGGTCCACGTCGAGGTGGGTCACGATGACGTGGCGCACGTCGCCGGGTGAGTGGCCCAGCCGGGCGATCTGACGCACGGCGGTCTCCTCCTCGTCCAGCACGGGCTCGGCCATGGTGACCCAGTCGGCGCCGAGGGTCGCGTCCGGGTCGCGTACGTCGGCGAGGCCGAGGCCGGTCTCGACCAGGACGAGGCCGTCGGCGTCGGTCTCGGCCAGCAGGCAGTGGTTGACGGCGTGCGCGGGCGGCGGGCCGTCGTAGGTGGCCTCGATCGTCCTGACCGAGCCGCAGTTGAGGTGATGGATCTTCATGGCGGGTAGTCTGCGACTTGAAGCGCGATTCAAGTCAAGGAGGCGGGATGGCCGAGGGGCTGCTGGACATCGCCGAGGTGGCCGAGCGTTCCGGCCTGGCGCCGTCGGCGCTGCGGTTCTATGAGAAGAAGGGCTTGATCGCGCCGGCGGGCCGCAACGGTCTGCGGCGCACGTACCGGCCGGACGTGCTCGACCGCCTCGCGCTGATCTCCTGCGCCCGCAGCGCCGGTTTCGCCGTCGCGGAGATCGCCCGCTTCCTCGTGGCCACCCCGGGTGACACCGGGCTGCGCGCCCGGATGGCCGTCAAGGCGCGGGAGCTGGAGGACGACATCGCCCGGCTGACGCGGATGCGTGACGGCCTCCGGCACGCCGCCACCTGCGACCACGAAAGGCTCGTGGAATGCCCGGACTTCATGCGGGCCTTCACGAGCCCGGCTCAGCCGGTGCCGAGGTAGTCGCGGAGCCGGTCCAGCGGCCAGGTGTTGACGACGTCGTCCGGAGTCAGCCAGCCGCGCTGCGCCGTGCCGACGCCGTAGCGCAGGTTGGCGAAGTGCCCGGTCGCGTGGGCGTCGCTGTCGATGGAGAACTTCACCCCGTACCGCAGGGCGCGGCGGATCAGGTCGGCGGGCAGGTCGAGCCGGTCGGGGAACGCGTCGATCTCCACGACCGTACGGTGGCGGGCGCAGGCCTCGAACACCGCGTCCCAGTCGCAGTCGACGGGCTCGCGGCGGCCGATCAGGCGGGCGGTGGGGTGCCCGAGCACGTGCACGCAGGGGTTCTCGACGGCGCGGACGATCCGGCGGGTCATCGTCTCGCGGTCCTGGGTGAACAGCGAGTGCACCGAGGCCACGCAGACGTCGAAGCCGGACAGGAACTCCTGCGGCCAGTCGACGTCGCCGTCGGCGTCGATGTTCAGCTCGGTGCCGTGCAGCAGCGTCAGGTCCGGGTAGCGCTCGCCCAGCGCGTGCACGGCCTCCCGCTGGGCGAGCATCTTCTCGTCGGTCATGCGCTGCATGAACAGGTTCGGCGCGTGGTCGGTGATGGCGAAGTACTCCCACCCCTGGGCCGCCGCGGCGGCGACCATGTCCTCCAGCGGGGCGATGCCGTCGGTCAGGTCGGTGTGGCTGTGCAGGTCGCCGCGCAGGTCGGTGAGCCGGACCAGGCGCGGCAGCTCGCCCCTGAGGGCCGCCTCGATCTCGCCGCCGTCCTCCCGGAGGGTCGGCGGCACCCACGGCAGCCCGAGGCGCTCGTAGACCTCCTCCTCGGTGGCGGACACGACGAGGTCGCCGCTCTCCACCTCGAACAGGCCGTACTCCGAGAGCTTCAGCCCGGCGCGTACGGCGATCTCACGCGTGCGGACGTTGTGCGCCTTGGAGCCGGTGAAGTACTGCAGGGCCGCGCCCCAGGACTCCGGCGGGACGACCCGCAGGTCGACCTGGAGGCCCTTGACCGTACGGATCGAGGTCTTCGTGTCGCCGTGCGCGATCACCTCGGCGACGAGCGGGAGGCGGGCGAACGCCTCCATGAGCGGTGCGGAGTCGGCGGCCGTGGCGAGGATGTCGACGTCGCCGATCGTCTCCCGCGACCGGCGCAGCGACCCGGCGTACTCACAGCGCTCCGCGAGCGGCGACAGCGCGGCGACGATCTCCTCGGCGACCTCCATCGCCACGTCGATCAGTACGCGGTCGCCGGCGCGTCTCATCAGCTCGATGCCGTGGAGGATGTTCTCCTCGGTCTTGGCGCCGAACCCCTTGAGCCCCTCCAGCCGCCCCGCCGGGATCGCCTCGGCGAGCTCGTCGACGGAGGAGATGCCGAGGTCCTCGTACAGGACGAGCGCCTTCTTGGGCCCGAGCGTGGGGATGGCGGTCAGGGCGCGCACCCCGGCCGGGATCTTGGCCCGGACGGCCTCGAGCTGGCGGATCGTGCCGGTCTCGCGGTAGTCGAGGATCTTCTTGGCGATGGCCTCGCCGACGTTGGGGATCTGCCGCAGCCCCTTGAGGTCGAGCGTCGACACGTCCTCGGCGTAGCCGGCGATGGACCGGGCCGCCTTCTCGTAGGCGCGCACCTTGTACGCCGCCTCACCGGTGATCGAGAGCAGGTCCGCGAACTCCTGGAAGAGCTCGGCGACCTCGTCGTTGGGGCGCCCCATGACCACGATCCTAGGATCGTTCGGCTCAGGGCGCGTACTTCATGACGTGGTCGTGCAGCATGCGGCCGACACGGGGGTCGGCGCGGCGGAAGGCGTCGGCGATCTCGATGTGCTCGGCGGTCTTTCCGCACAGCTCGGTGTCGTGCCGGCGGACCGACAGCGTGGTCCAGATCTCGATGCCGAGCGACTCCCAGACCTCGCGCAGCAGGCGGTTGCCGGCGGCGTCGACGATCTCGCGGTGGAAGGCGATGCTGTGCCGCATCACGTCCGGGCCCTCCGCCGTGGCCAGGCGTTCGATGTGCTCCTCCAGGGCCTTCACCCGGCCGGCCAGATGCGGGGCGGCGAGCTCGGCCGCGGTCTCCTCCAGACCCGCGCGCACCGGGAAGAACTCCGCGAAGTCGACCTCGGTGAACTCCCGGACGCGCGCGCCGCGGTTGGGCATCGTCTCGACCAGCCGCAGCGCCTCCAGCTGCCGCAGCGCCTCGCGGACCGGCGCCTGACTGACCCCCAGTTCGGCGGCGATGCGACGCTCGACGATACGCTCGCCGGGCTGGAGTTCCCCCGACGTGATGCGGTCGATGAGGACCTGCCGGATCTGGTCTCCGAGGCCGGTGCGGACCAGGGCCGGTGCGTTGAGAGCGTTCACGCTCGTCAATCGTAGATGACCGCCGTTCGGAGGGCACCGGCGACTGAACTATGATCGATCATTGATCGGTGCTGATCTATTGGCGCACGTCGTGGTCACCCCAGGGCGCGCCGCCTGCGTACGAAGGGAAGACCTCGATGGCTGACACCGACACGAGGAGCCCGGCGCGTTCCCGCCGGACGCGAAGGTCCAAACCACGGCCCGAGACCCTCGTCGCCTACTACCGGCAGATGCTGCTGATCCGCCGCTTCGAGGAACGCGCGGCGCGGGCGTACACCGAGGCCAAGATCGGCGGGTACTGCCACCTCAACCTCGGCGAGGAGCCCACGATCACCGGCCTCATGGCCGCGCTCGAGCCGAGCGACTACCTGTTCACGAACTACCGTGAGCACGGTTACGCCCTCGCCCGCGGCATCGAGGCCCGCCGCGTCATGGCCGAGCTGTACGGGCGCAGCACCGGCGTCTCCAAGGGCTGGGGCGGGTCGATGCACCTGTTCGACACCGGCGCGCGGCTGCTCGGCGGGTACGGCATCGTCGGCGGCCAGCTTCCCCTCGCCACCGGCGCCGCGCTGGCCATCTCCTATCGGGGCGGCGACGAGGTCGTCATGTGCCAGATGGGCGACGGCACCACCAACATCGGCGCCTTCCACGAGTCGCTGAACATGGCCGCGCTGTGGGACCTGCCGATCGTCTACGTCGTCATCAACAACGGCCTCGGCATGGGCACCACGGTCGACCACTCCTCCGCCGAGCCCGAGCTGTACCGGCGCGCCGCCGCGTATCGCATCGAGGGCGCGCGCGTGGACGGCACCGACGTGATCGCGGTACGCGAGGCGGCGCACGCCGCCATCGAGCGGGCGCGCGCGGAGAAGAAGCCGTTCCTGCTGGAGACGACGAGCCCGCGGCTGCGGGGCCACTCGGTCGTCGACCCCGCGCGGTACCGCACCGCCGAGGAGAAGGAACAGCTCAAGGCCGCCGACCCGCTCGCGCGCTTCGCGCTGGAGCTGGAGGAGAGCGACGTCCTGGACGCCGAGGCGCGCGAGAAGCTCGACGCCGAGGTCAAGGCCGAGGTCGACGACGCGGCGGCGTTCGCCGACGACAGCCCGCACCCCGACGTGTCCACCCTGTTCGACTACACGTACGCGACGCCGGTGCCGGGCGAGTCCCGCCGCCTGCCCGCCGACCCGGTCTTCTGAAGGAGCCCCGATGGCCACCGTCACCTACCGCCAGGCCCTGCGGGACACGCTCCGTGCCGAGATGCTGCGCGATGAGGACGTCTTCCTCATGGGCGAGGAGATCGGCGTCTTCGAGGGCTCGTACAAGATCACCGAGGGGCTGCTGAAGGAGTTCGGGCCCCGGCGAGTACGCGACACCCCGATCGCCGAGGAGGGCTTCGTCGGCGCCGCGATCGGCGCGGCGATGCTCGGCCTGCGGCCGGTCGTCGAGATCATGACGATCAACTTCTCGCTGCTCGCCCTCGACCAGATCGTCAACCACGCGGCCAAGATCTACGGCATGTTCGGCGGTCAGTGCAGCGTGCCGATGGTGATCCGCACGCCCGGGGGCGGCGGGCAGCAGCTCGGCGCCACCCACTCGCAGAACGTCGAGCTGTTCTACTCCTTCATCCCGGGCCTTAAAGTTCTGGCTCCCAGCACGCCGGCCGAGGCCTCGGCGATGCTCAAGGCCGCGATCCGCGACGACGACCCGGTGCTGTTCCTGGAGAACCTCGCGCTCTACAACACCAAGGGCGAGGTGCCCGACGACGTCACGCCCGCGGAGATCGGCCGGGCCGCCGTCACCCGCGAGGGCACCGACGTCACGATCATCGCCTACTCGCGCATGGCGCACGTCGCCGCCGAGGTCGCCGAGAAGCTCGCCGCCGACGGGGTCTCCGCCGAGGTCGTGGACCTGCGCAGCCTGCGCCCCCTGGACCGCGAGACGGTCGTCGCCTCGGTCCGCCGTACGGGCTGCGCCGTGATCGCCGAGGACGACTGGCTCACGTACGGGATCGGCGCCGAGATCGCCGCCACGATCCAGGAGGGCGCCTTCGACTGGCTCGACGCGCCCGTCCGCCGGGTGGCGATGGCCGAGGTCCCGCTCCCCTACTCCAAGCCCCTGGAACTCGCCGCGCTGCCATCGGCCGAGTCCCTCGTCACCGCCGTACGCGACACGCTCGCCGCCACCGGCCGCCGTTAGGAAGACCATGTCCGAGATCCTCATGCCCCGCCTGTCCGACACCATGGAGGAAGGCGTCGTCAGCTCGTGGCACAAGAAGCCCGGCGACAAGGTCTCTGTCGGTGACTCGCTCGTCGACATCGAGACCGACAAGGCCCTGATGGAGTACGAGGCGTACGAGGACGGTGTCCTCGGCGAGATCCTCGTGCCCGAGGGCGCCACCGCGACCATCGGCACGCCGATCGCGGTGCTGGTCACCGACGGCGCGGCCCCGGCTGCCGCCCCGGCCGGAGCCCCCGCCGCGGCACCCGCCGAAGCCCCCGCGGCCGCACCCGCCGAAGCGCCTGCGGCGAGCGCCACACCCGCCCCGGCCGCCGAGGCACCGGCCGGACCGAACGGACGGTCCCGTCCGCCGTCCTCGCCGCTGGCCCGCCGGATCGCGCGGGAGAACGGCATCGACCTCAGCACGGTGACCGGGTCCGGCCCCGGCGGGCGCATCGTCCGCGCCGACGTCGAGGCGGCCGCGCTCGACTCCGCCGTCCGGTCCGCGCCGCCCGCCGCGGCCCCCGCCCCGCAGGCCACGCCGCAGCCCGCCGCGCCGGCGGCGGCCCCGCAGCCGGTCCAGGCGCCCGCCGATGACGAGGACGTCGAGCGGGTGCCGCTGAGCCGGATCCGCAAGGTCACCGCGCGCCGGCTCGCCGAGAGCATGCGGACCGCGCCGCACTTCTACCTGACGCGCGTCGTCGACGTGGAGGAGCTCCTGGCGTTCCGCAAGACGCTCAACGCCGCGCTCGCCCCGGCCAAGGTCAGCGTCAACGACCTGATCGTCAAGGCGTGTGCGACGGCGCTGCGCGCCAACCCGGTGCTGAACGTCTCCTTCACCGAGGAGCACCTGCTCGTGCACAAGCGGGTGCACGTGGGCGTGGCGGTGGCCCTGGACGAGGGCCTGGTCGTGCCGGTGATCCGCGACGCCGACCGCAAGAGCGTGTCGGCGATCGGCGCGGAGACGCGCGAGCTGGCCGGGCGCGCCCGGGAGCTGAAGCTGACGCCGCAGGAGATGTCGGGCGGCACGTTCACGGTGAGCAACCTGGGCATGTTCGGCGTGGACGCCTTCACCGCCGTGATCAACCCGCCGGAGGCGGCGATCCTCGCGGTGGGCGCGACCCGCAAGGACGTCGTGTTCCGCGACGGCGAGGTGGTCCCGCGCGACCGGATGACCATCACGCTGTCGGTCGACCACCGGGCCTGCGACGGCGCCACCGGTGCGGCGTTCCTCGGCCAGCTCGCCGAGCTGCTGGAGAACCCGCTGCGCATCGTCGCCTGAGCGCCCACCCCGAGAGACCGCCCGGGACGCGGGTGCCCGGGGGTCCCCAAGAGCAGGGGTGTCCCGTCTCGTGAAGAACCACAGACGGGGCACCCCGCACCATGTCAGTCGGGTTCGGTCAGGCCCGGACGGTCACGCGAACGCCCAGGCGAACACGTGCAGCGAGCCCGAGCCCGACTTCGGCGTGTTCAGCGTGACGCTCTTGACCTGTTTGCCCGGGTCCAGCGCGATCGGCGTCGCGCCGAACACGTAGATGTTGATGTCCTGGTTCCCTCCGTCGGAGCTGTTGCGGTACGGCGTCTTGGCGACGATCTCGTTGCCGAACCTCGGTGGGTAGGCGTCGGCGCCGAGCGCCCAGTCGCTGAACTCCAGCGCGGCCGAGGCCGTCGACCCGTCCGTATAGGTGATCGTGACGGTGGATGACGCGTCACCGTTGCCGGCCGCGCCGAGGAAGGCCAGCTTCGACGCCCCCGCCGGGGCGCTCGGCAGGTCGACGACCTGGCCGCTCGCCTGGACGTTGTCGAGCTGACCGGGCTTACGGCCCGGCCAGGTGAAGGTGAGGCCGTTCCACGTGACCGGCTCTCCGGCCTTCAGCCCCTGCGCCGCGAGCGCCTGCGCGGAGTAGCTCCAGCCGCCTCCGTCGAAGTTGGCCTGCCCGGACTCGCCGTCGTCGGAGATGCCGGCGTTGTTCTGGTACCACTCGATCGTGCCGCGCCGGGCGACGTTGATCGTCATGCCGCTCGCCCCGACCGACCGGCCCGAGGCGGTCAGCTCGAACGGCACCGAGTAGTAGTCGAGTTTCGTGCCGGCCGCCACCGAGACGGTCACCTTCTGGTCCGCGCGCCCGGCGTCGCCGACCGTGAGGGTGCCCGAGGCGGGTGTCACGGTGATCCCCGCGGGCGGCTTGGCCGCCCAGGTCACGGTGTCGCCCTTGCCGACCGCCTGCACGCGCAGCGTCGCCTCGGCCGAGCCCCCGGGCTCCAGCGAGGTCATTCCCGGCGAGACCGCGGACAGGAACGGCTTCGCGCCGGTGCCGAAGGACGGCGGGGCGTCCTTCGGATCGCTGCCGAAGGTGGTGTTCGGCTGCGCGCCCATGGCGAAGTCGAGGCGTCCGCCGGAGGCGACGAACGACTCCGGCAGCCAGGCCCGTGAGGTCGTCTTTCCGCCGACCTTGAGCGACTGGACGTAGTGGTTCGCGTCCGAGGCGCCCGGCGCGTTGATGGTGATCTTCTGGCCGCTGGAGCGGTGGACGGTGATCCTGGGGAACTCCGGGCTGTTCAGCACGAGCTCGGCGCGGCCCGGGATGGCCGGGTACAGGCCGAGGCCGGCGAAGACCCGCCAGGCCGACATCGTGCCGAGGTCGTCGTTGCCGACCAGGCCGTTCGGGCCGGACTTGAACAGCGACGTGCGGGCCCGCGCGACGACGTCCTGGGTCTTGTACGGCTGCCCGGCCCAGGCGTACAGCCACGGCGTCTGGAGCGACGGCTCGTTGCCGAGGTAGGCGTACGGCTTCTGCGACCCGGCGTTCAGCTCGGTGAAGAAGGTGTCGAGCCGCTTGGCCGCCTGGTCGCGCCCGCCCATCGCGCCGAACAGGCCGGCGACGTCGGAGTAGGTCATCCAGTGGTACTGGGAGCCGTTGCCCTCGACGTACCAGCCGGGGTCGGCCGGGTCGAACGGCGACAGGAACGAGCCGTCGGCGAAGCGGGGCTGGATCCAGTCGTTCATCGGGTTGTAGATCGTCTCCCAGGCGTGCGAGCGCTTCATGAACGCCTGGTAGGTGCCCTTGTCGCCGAGCCGCTGGGCGAGCTGGGCGATGCCGAAGTCGGCGAGGCCGTACTCCAGCGTGGTCGCCGGGTCGCCCGGCACGTAGCCGAGCTTGAGGTAGTCGGCGTTCCCGGGCCGTTCGGTGTAGCCGGTGGCCTTGTCCTCCCCGACCCGGTTCGCGCCCTTCACCATGGCGGCCAGCGCACCGTTCGCGTCGAAGTCGCGCGCCCCGAAGGCGTACATGGTCGCGACGATCGAGTGGTACGGGTCGCCGTTCATGACACCGGTGATGGTGTTCTGGTGCGACCAGCGGTCCCAGACGTCGCCGACCGAGTGCGCGTCGTTGTACATGGACTGGGCGATGTCGGAGCCGACGTCCGGCGCGAGGAGGGCGATGAGCTGCGCCTCGCTGCGGTAGATGTCCCAGCCGGAGAAGGTCGCGTACTGGTGGTGGCCCTTCCCGACCCGGTGGATCCGGTGGTCGAACCCGGTGTAGCCGCCGTCGACGTCGTCGAAGACGTACGGCTGGAGCATCGCGTGGTAGAGCGCGGTGTAGAAGACCTTCAGCGGGTCGGCCGCGCCGCCCTCGACCTGGATCTGGCCGAGGCGCTTGTCCCATGCCCGGTGCGCGGCGGCCTTGATGGTGTCGAAGCCCTTGTTCCCGACCTCGGCCCTGAGGTTCTTCGCGGCGCCGTCGACGCTGACGTACGACAGGCCGGTCCGCATCTGCACCGGTCTGTTCTTACTCGTGTCGAACTGCAGGTAGACGCCGGACCCGGGGCCCTTGACGTTGACGTCCTGCGCGGCGAGCCTCTTCGTGGCCTGCGGCAGCGGCCTGCCCTCGGGGCCGTTGTGGATGCGGCCGACGATCTTCTGGGTCTGCTGCGGCACCTTCGCCGGAGAGCGTCCGCGCACGTCCGCCCGTCCCGGCTCGACCGAGTCGTCCTTCCACGTGCCGTAGGCGGTGAAGGGCTGGTCGAAGGTGGCGGTGAAGTAGACGTAGTAACGGGTGTCCGCGTTGCAGAAGCCGCCGGTCTTGGCCCAGCCCGACACGGTGTTGCCCTTGATCGTGGCCTCGGCGTCATCCACCCCGTTGATCGACCCGGTCACGTTGAGCAGCAGCGTGCCGACCTTGTCGGTGGGAAAGGTGAACCGGGCCACGCCCGCGCGCTGCGTCGCGGTCAGCTCGGTCCTGATCCCGGTGTCGGTCGTCATCGCGTACGACCCCGGCGAGGCCTGCTCGTTCGCGTGCTGAAAGGTCTGGACGTAGTCCGAGCCGTGCGTGGCGGGCGAGTTCTTGATCGGTCCGGAGAACGGGATCACCGGGAAGTCCTGGGCTCCCGTACAGCCCGGCCCGGAGATGTGGGTCATGCTGAAGCCGCGGAGCCGGTCGTCCTCGTACTTGTAGCCGCCGCCGGAGGTGCGGACGGTGTCGGGGCTCCACTGCATCATGCCGAACGGCACGACCGCACCGGGGAAGTCCATCCCCGCGCCGCCACCGTGGCCGAAGTCGGGGCCGCCGTCCTGGGTGCCCACGAACGGATTGACGTAGGAGGCGGGGTCGGGTGGGGCCGCGTACGCCGGCAGCGCCGGCAGGGCCAGGGCGGAGAGCGCCAGGCAGAGAACCCCTGCCAGGCGGATGCGGGTACGTCTGAGCACTTGCTGCTCCCCTGGGGGTGGAGAACGAAGAGCTGCGCCGGCGGGGACCACCGCAGTCATGGGCGATGACAACGTTGTCGGCCCGGATTGTCAACGTCCCTGACCCTCCAGGTCAAGAGCCGGTACCGGCCACGCGAGGCCGTGGCGTACATCTGGGCCGCACGGCCCGGTGAGCACGGCGGCCGGCCGCGGAATGCCGCGTCAGCGTGGCGCGTCCGGCGGCGTCCGCTCCGGCACCGCGCGCGCCAGCAGACCGGTGACGGTGCCGTGTTCCTCGTCGGTGAGCGCGCCGAGCAGCTCGCGTTCGGCCTGGCGCACCAGACGCCGGCCGCGCCGCTGCGCGGCCGTCCCGGACTCGGTGACCACGATGAGGTAGGCGCGCCGGTCGGCCGGGTCACGGTTCCGTTCGATCAGACCGGCGTCCTGCAGGCCGTCGACGACGGTGACGATGGTCGTGCGGTCGATGCCGAGCCGCAGCCCGAGCCGCTGCTGGGTCATGGACCCTTCGAACCCCCTGGAGATCCTCCATGTTGTGCGTGCAGGCGGCCCGCTTCGGCGGGCCGGACGTGCTGGTCACCGTCGAAGCGCCCGACCTGGCCCCGGGGCCGGGCCAGGTGCTGGTCGAGGTCATCGTCGCCGACACTCTTCATCTCGACACGGTGATCCGGCGGGGCGCGTTTCCCTTCCCGATCGTCACCCCTCCGTACGTCCCCGGCGGCGGCGTGGCCGGTACGGTCGTGGCGGCCGGGCCCGGGGTGGACCGGGGCCTGCTCGGCCGCCGCGTCGTCGCCCGGACGGGAGCCGGAGAGCGGGGAGCCGAGACCGGGACCGTGGCCCGGCGCGCCCAGCACGACACTCACTCGGGCGGCTACGCCGAGCGTGCGGTCATACCGGCCGGCGCTCTGGTCCCCGTGCCGGCGGGCGTGCCACTGCCCGATGCCGCGGCTCTCGTCAACGACGGAATGACGGCGATGCTCGTGTTCGAGGCGGCCGGGGTACGGCCGGGCCAGTGGGTGCTGGTCACTCCGGCCGGAGGGGGTCTGGGCAACCTCCTGGTGCAGCTGGCGCACGCCGCCGGAGCGCGGGTCGTCGGGGCGGCACGCGGCTCGCGCAAGCTGACGCGCGCCCGGGACGCCGGCGCCGACGCCGTCATCGACTACGAGCGGGACGACTGGCACGAGCAGGTCCGTACGCTCACGGAGGCCGCGGCCCGGACGTCGTTCTCGACGGCGTCGGCGGGCGGATCGGCCGCGCCTCGCTGGAGCTGACCGCCCGGGGCGGGCGATTCATCGGTTACGGCGGTCCCAGCGGCGACTTCACCCGAGCCGACCCCGACGACGCCGGCCGGCGCGGCATCCACGCGACCTCCCTGTTCGACCTGCGGATGGCCGCCGGAGACGAGGAGCGCCTGGCCGGCCTCGCGCTGGCCGCGGCCGACGCGGGCCGAATCACGCCCCTCATCGGCCAGACCCTCCCGCTCGGCCAGGCGGCCGAGGCGCACGCGCTGATCGAGTCGCGCGAGGCGATCGGCAAGACACTGCTGCTGACGTGACGGCGCGCGTCAGGCGGGGCCGTACGGGCCCTGCGGGCCGTACGGTCCCTGGGGGCGGAACGGGCCGGGCGGCGGCGGGCCGAAGGACGGGCCCGGCCGCAGGAAGCCCGACTGGTCCGGCCCGGCCCACGGCGGCATCAGCGGACGCGTCCGGCGCACCTGGAAGGCCTGCCGTGCCACGTGCATGAGGTTCATCAGGTCGAGCCGCCGCCGGTAGAACCAGGCGGGCTCGGCCACCCCGCGCTCGGCGCGCTGGTGTAGCAGCGCGAGCTCGGTCGCGGCGAGCTGGTAGTCGCCCATGGCGCGCGCCGCCGCGGTGCCGCCGGCCATGCGGGCCCACTGCCGGGCCCTGCGCCGGAGCGCGATGCTGCCGAGCATCTGGACGTCCTGCGGCGTCACGAGGCCCGTGCCGGCGTACATCGGCAGGTGCAGGCGGATCAGCCGTACGGTCTGCCGCCGCTCGCGGACCACGATGACGATCAGGCCCAGGATGATGCAGAAGTCGATGCCGTACGCGACGGTGAGGCCCTTGAGGCCGAAGGCGGTGGAGAAGTTCCAGGCGCCGTGCAGCAGCATCGCCCCGCACAGCCCGGCGACGGGTGCGGCGACCCGCGCGGCGCCGCGGTGCAGCGCCGCGTACGCCACGCCGAGCCCGGTCATCGAGGTGAACAGCGGGTGCCCGAACGGCGAGATCACGCCGCGCATGATGAAGACGGCCTCGATGTTGTGCTGGTTGATCGCCCGCATGTAGTAGCCGATGTTCTCCATCATCGCGAAGCCGAGGGCGACCATGGCCGCGTAGATGATGCCGTCGGTCAGGCCGTCGAGCTCGTTCCGGCGGAACCACAGGAACCCGAACAGCACCGCGCCCTTGAGTGACTCTTCCACCAGCGGCGCGCCGATCGAGGCGGTGACCAGCTCACCGCGCTCGCCGAAGACCGGCTTGGTCAGCAGCTCGTAGCCCGCGGTGTTGAGGATCAGCGCGCCCAGCACCGCCACGCCCGCGCCCCACATGAACGCGAACAGCAGCGCGCGCCAGGGCTCGGGCTCCAGCCGGTCGAGCATGAGGACGAGCGCCACCAGGAGCGGCACCGGCAGGATCGCCAGGACGAGCCCGATGACGAACGGCGCGCCGTTGAGGGCGTCCAGGCCCAGCACGACGAGCGCGCAGAGCGTCGAGACGATGAGTCCGACGATCAGGCCGACCGGTGCCCGTCCGGGCATGCGGCCTTCGAGGACCGCCTTGGGATCAACGCGCGCCATGCCGCGACATTAATCCTCAGTGGAGCAACGGGTCGATCGCGACGGCCAGGAACAGCAGCGCCAAGTAGGCGTTGGACAGGTGAAAGTAACGCATCGGCTTGAGCACCGCGCCGGTGATGCCCCGGCGGACCCGCCCGAGGAGACGGTAGGCCTCCAGGAGCGACACCGCGCCGAGCACGACGGCCACGACCGGGTAGAAGATCGTCGTGTGCGCCACCGGCCACAGCGCCAGCGAGCATGCCACGGTGACCCAGGTGTAGACGATGACCTCGATGGCCACACGGCGCTCGGTGGCCACCACCGGCAGCATCGGGACGTTCGCGGCGGCGTAGTCGTCGCGGTAGCGCATCGCGAGCGTCCACGTGTGCGGCGGCGTCCAGAAGAACACCACGAGGAACAGCACGAGCGGCGTCCACGCGAGGCGCCCGGTCAGCGCCGACCAGCCGATCATGACCGGCATGCAGCCGGCGATGCCGCCCCACACGACGTTCTGGGTGGTGCGGCGCTTGAGCAGCAGCGAGTAGACGAAGACGTAGAAGCAGATCGCGAACACCGACATGCCGGCGGCCAGCCAGTTGAGGGCCAGCCCGAGGAACAGCGTCGAGGCGACGGCCAGCGCGACGCCGAACACCAGCGTCTCGCGCGGTGTGACCTGCACCATGGGCAGCGGCCTGCGGCGCGTGCGGCGCATCTTGGCGTCGATGTCGCGGTCGATGTAGCAGTTGAGCGCGTTGGCGCTGCCCGCCGACAGCATGCCGCCCGCCAGCGTGGCGATCACCGGCCACAGCGGCGGCAGACCGCCGGCCGCGAGGAACATGACCGGCAGCGTCGTGATCAGCAGGAGTTCGATGATCCGCGGTTTCGTGAGCGCCACGTAGGCGCGGACGAGCGCGCCGAGCGGGCGGCGGCCGGGACCCACGGGCGCGGGCGTCCGCACGGGACGGTTGATGACCACCGTCACGGGACGTCCACGGGCGTGTTCTCGACATGAAGGGGCACTATGACGAATCCTCGAATCTTTACCGCCGCTTTGCTGGGTACCCGGGCCTTATCACTCAACCGGCCACGGCCGCGACATCACTGTAGTCCCGGGGGTGGCCCACCCCGTCATCGGGGTGGGCGGACACGCGTACGCCGATGATTCGCGGCCGGGATCCAGGGAAGTGCCGTACGCGACACGACGTTAAACGACACATAGGCTCCCGCGCCCGGCAAAAGTCCTGCGGGCGATAGGCTCGCCGAGGGCCCGAGGAGTGGCCTGATCAAGGTGCTCCCCGGATCGAGGCGCGCTTTTCCGCCCGCGGGGGGCGGGCCACGGGGGCATTGCATGTAGCCGAGAGGAGCCTGGAGCGTCTCGTGAGTACGGATTCCGACAACACCTTCACCTGGACCGAGCTGGACCGTCGGGCCGTGGACACGGTCCGCGCGCTCGCCATGGACGCCGTCGAGGAGGCCGGCTCCGGCCACCCCGGGACCGCGATGAGCCTGGCGCCGGCCGCCTACCTGCTGTTCCAGCGGGTGATGCGCCACGACCCGACCGACCCGGACTGGGCCGGCCGCGACCGGTTCGTGCTGTCCGCGGGGCACAGCAGCCTGACGCTCTACATCCAGCTGTACCTGTCCGGCTACGGGCTCACCCTCGATGATCTCAAGGGTCTGCGCAAGTGGGGCAGCCTGACCCCGGGTCACCCGGAGCACGGCCACACCATCGGCGTCGAGACCACGACGGGCCCGCTGGGCCAGGGCCTGGGCAACGCCGTGGGCATGGCGATGGCGGCGCGTCGCGAGCGCGGCCTGTTCGACCCGGAGCCGTCGTTCGGCGACAGCCCGTTCGACCACTACATCTACTCGATCGCCTCCGACGGCGACATCGAAGAGGGCATCAGCCACGAGGTCAGCTCCCTGGCCGGTCACCAGAAGCTCGGCAACCTCATCGTCATCTACGACGACAACCAGATCTCGATCGAGGACGACACGCAGATCGCCAAGTCCGAGGACGTCGCCGCGCGCTACGAGGCGTACGGCTGGCACGTCCAGAAGGTCGACTGGACCTCCGAGGACGGCTACCGGGAGGACCCCGAGGCCCTCTACCGCGCGCTGCAGGCCGCCAAGGCCGAGCTCGGCCGCCCGTCGCTGATCTCGCTGCGCACCATCATCGGCTGGCCCGCGCCCAACCTGCAGAACACCGGCAAGGCCCACGGCGCCGCCCTCGGCGCCGAGGAGGTCGCCGCGACCAAGCGGGTGCTCGGCCAGAACCCGGACAAGACCTTCGACGTGCCCGAGGACGCCCTTGAGCACGCCCGCGAGGTGGTCCAGCGCGGCCGCGAGGCGCACGCCGAGTGGAACAAGGCCTATGAGGCCTGGCGTGCGGGCAATCCCGAGCGCGCGTCGGAGTACGACCGCATCAGCGTCCGCCGGCTGCCGGACGGCTGGACCGCCAAGCTGCCGGAGTTCGAGGCGGACAAGGCCGTCGCGACCCGTGCCGCCTCCGGCGAGATCCTCGCCGCGATCGGCCCGGTGCTGCCGGAGCTGTGGGGCGGCTCGGCCGACCTGGCGGGCAGCAACAACACGACGATGAAGGGCGAGCCGTCCTTCATCCCGGAGGAGTACCAGACCAAGGACTACCCCGGAAACCGCTACGGCCGCACGCTGCACTTCGGCATCCGTGAGCACGGCATGGGCGCGATCATGAACGGCATCGCCCTGCACAACGGCACCCGCCCGTACGGCGGCACGTTCCTGGTCTTCAGCGACTACATGCGCCCGTCCGTGCGGCTGGCCGCGCTGATGAAGCTGCCCGTCACCTACGTGTGGACGCACGACTCGATCGGCCTCGGCGAGGACGGCCCGACCCACCAGCCGGTCGAGCACCTGTGGGCCCTGCGCGCGATCCCCGGCCTCGACATCGTCCGGCCGGCGGACGCCAACGAGACGGCCGTCGCCTGGCGGACCATCCTCGAGAACCCGCACCGCCCCGCGGGCCTGGCGCTCACGCGGCAGAAGGTTCCGACGTTCGACCGCTCGCGGTTCGGCTCGGCCGAGGGCGCCGCCAAGGGCGCGTACGTCCTGGCCGACGCCTCGAACGGGCAGCCGGACGTCATCTTGATCGCCACCGGCAGCGAGGTGCAGATCGCGGTGGAGGCCCGTGAGGTCCTCGAGGGCGAGGGCACGCCGACGCGGGTCGTCTCCATGCCGTCGGTGGAGTGGTTCGAGGCGCAGGACGAGGCCTACAAGCAGCAGGTGCTGCCTCCCGCGGTGCGCGCGCGCGTGTCCGTGGAGGCCGGCGTGGCCCTCGGGTGGCGCACCTACGTCGGCGACGCCGGCGAGAGCGTGAGCTTGGAGCACTTCGGCGCGTCGGCCGACTACAAGACGTTGTTCCAGCAGTTCGGCTTCACGGCCGACCGGGTCGTGGCCGCGGCGCGCGCCAGCCTCACGAAGGTGAACGCGGCCGGCCAGGGTTCGACGACCGGGAACTGAGGAGAGAGATGAGTGACATTCTGAAGGCGCTCTCCGACGAGGGCGTGTCCATCTGGCTCGACGACATCAGCCGCGAGCGTCTGCAGAGCGGCAATCTCGCCCAGCTGATCAAGGAGAAGTACGTCGTCGGCGTGACGTCCAACCCGACGATCTTCGCCAAGGCGCTCAGCAAGGGCTCGGCCTATGACGAGCAGGTCCGTGAGCTGGCGGTCCGCGGTGTCGGTGTCGAGGAGGCCGTCCGGGCCATCACGACGTACGACATCCGGTGGGCGGCCGACGTCCTGCGGCCGGTCTACGACCGCAGCGACGGCGTCGACGGGCGCGTGTCCATCGAGGTCGACCCGCGCCTCGCGAACGAGACCGAGAAGACCGTCGCCGAGGCCAAGGCGCTGTGGTGGCTGGTCGACCGGCCGAACACCTTCATCAAGATCCCCGCGACGCTCGCCGGGCTGCCGGCGATCACCGACACGCTGGCGCAGGGCATCAGCGTGAACGTCACGCTGATCTTCTCGCTGGAGCGGTACGGCCAGGTCATCGACGCCTTCTTCGCGGGGCTGGAGAAGGCTCGGGCGAACGGCCACGACCTGTCCAAGATCGAGTCCGTGGCGTCGTTCTTCGTCAGCCGCGTCGACACCGAGATCGACAAGCGCCTGGACAAGCTCGGCGAGACCGAGCTGAAGGGCAAGGCCGGCATCGCCAACGCCCGCCTGGCGTACGCGCTGTTCGAGGAGAAGTTCGGCACCGACCGCTGGACGGCGCTCAAGGACGCGGGCGCACGCCCGCAGCGTCCTCTGTGGGCCTCGACCGGCGTGAAGAACCCCGACTACCCCGACACCATGTACGTCGACGAGCTCGTGGCGCCGCAGGAGGTCAACACGATGCCGGAGGCGACACTGGACGCGACCGCCGACCACGGCCGGATCTCCGGCAACACGATCCAGGGCCGGTACGACGAGGCCCGGCAGCACCTGGCCGCGCTCAAGGAGGCCGGGGTCGACTACGACGACGTCGTCCGCGTCCTCGAGGAGGAGGGCGTGGAGAAGTTCGCGGCCTCCTGGAAGGAGCTCCTCGACACGGTCAAGGGTGAACTGGAGGCCAAGGCAGGGTAAGTCTGGCCGGGAACGGGCAGTACCAGCCCGGGTACGGGGTGAACCGGGAGGCACTGTGAGCGAGAGAACCATCCGGCACGGCGTCTTCGTCACGGGGCCGGCGAAGGAGGCCTCGTGACGCTGCGCGTGACCGGTGGCGGCGTGTCGGTGACCGTCCGGGGCGACGCGGTCGGGGAGACCGACGGCGTCCTCGGGCGGCTGGCCGCCGACGGCGTTCCGGCCGCCCTCATGGGCGGCAACGCCAGCCTGTGGGGGCCCGAGGCCACGGAGAAGGCGGCCGGACGGCTCGGCTGGGTGCACGCGCCCGATCGCTCGCGCCGGCTGCTCCCCCGCCTCGACGAGCTCACCGAGCGCTTCGCCGGCCTGGATCACGTCGTCCTCGCCGGCACGGGCGGCGCCTGCCTGGCCGCCGAGGTGATCGCCCGCGCCCAGGGCCGCAGCCTGACCCTGCTCGACACGGTCGACCCGCACCAGATCCGGCGCGCGACCCGGGGTCCGCTCGACCGTACGCTGCTGGTCCTGTCCGGCGCGGAGACGGTCGAGACCGACGGGGTCCGGCGCGTATTCGAACGCGCGTTCCGCGACGCGGGCGTCGACCCGGCCGGACGCATCGTGGCCGTGGGGCCGCCGGGCTCACCCCTGGAGACCTCCGGCCACACGTTCGTCGCCGCCGACCCGGAGGTGGACGGCTGCTTCGGCGCGCTGAGCGCCTACGGCCTGGTGCCGGCGGCGCTGTGCGGGGCCGACGTACGCCGGCTGCTGGAGGAGGCCGAGGCCCTCATCCCCTCGCTGCTGCTCGCCTACGACAATCCCGGCCTGGTGCTGGGCGCGACGCTGGGGACCGCGACGGCGAACGGGCGGGACCGGCTGCTCATCGCCGATGACGGCTCGGGCCCGGCGGGCCTGGACCGCTGGGTCGAGCAACTGGTCGCCGAGTCGACCGGCAAGAACGGCAGGGGCGTCGTGCCGGTCGTCGTGGAGGGCCCGGCCGCGCCGGGCTTCGCCGCCACCCGTGGCGTGCGGCGGCTGGTGCTCGGCGAGCCCGCCGAGGGCGCCGACCTGGCCGTGTCCGGGCCGCTGGGTGCGCTGTTCCTGCTGTGGGAGTACGCCGCCGCGGTGGCCTGCCGGGTGATCGGCGTCAGCCCGTTCGACCGGCCGGCGGTCCACGAGTCCGAGGAGGCCCTGGCGGGCCTGCTGCGCGGCGCGGAGGACGGCACGCCCCCGGTCGTGATCGGGTGTGAGCCGGTCCTGGTGGACGGCGAGGTGGAGGTGCACGCCACCGGCGACATGCTGGAGGGCGCCAAGGACCTGCGCGACGTGCTCGACGCGTTCACCCACGCCGCCCCGTCCGGCGGTTACATCGCGGTGATGGCCTATCTCGACACGGCGGACGACACGGCCGGGCTACGACCGCCGTTCGCCCACCGGGCCGCCCACGACCGCGACGCCCAGGTGGCGTTCGGCCTGGCACCGCGGCTGCTGCACTCGACCGGCCAGGCGTACAAGGACGGGCCGCGTACGGGCCTGTTCCTGCAGATCACCGGGGCGGTCACCACCGACGTCGACGTACCGGGCCGGCCGTACTCCCTCGGCACGCTGCAGCTCGCTCAGGCCTTCGCCGATCTGCGGGCGCTGCGGTCACGAGAACACACGGTCGTGCGCCTGCACCTGCGGGACCGGGCGGCCGGGCTGGCGAGACTGGAGGCCGCGCTCAACGGTTGAAGCGAGCGCTGCGGGCTCATGCGACATGATCCAGTTTTCCCGGTGTTTACGCCACGTTCGGCCCCACAGACCCCCATCAACTGCAACGATCGGAGAGGACATGCCATGTCGGGTGATATGGCGTGTGCCGGAGAATGGAACAATGCGGAGGGCCGGCGCCCACGGCGGCGTACATTCCGCCGACGGGGGAAGATCGCGCACGACGTGATGGTTCGGGATAGTGGTCGTCGGCTCGCCGATGACCGGAGACACACGATCGCCGCGCGGCGAGGCCCGCGGCCAGAGCGCCTGGTCCGCCGGGCGCGTCACTGCCCAGGGAGGACGGGGATGTCGGGCATCAGTCGGCCCACCGGAACAGCAACGCAGGACGGAGATGGCAGATGACGCGGATCGAGAACATCCTCAACCCGCTCCGCGATCCCCGCGACAAGCGTCTGCCGCGCGTGGCCGGGCCATGTGTGCTCGTGCTGTTCGGGGTCACCGGGGACCTGGCGCGCAAGAAGCTGCTGCCGGCGATCTACGACCTGGCCAACCGCGGCCTGCTGCCGCCGGGTTTCGCCGTGGTCGGTTTCGCCCGCCGCGACTGGGAGCACCAGGACTTCCGCCAGCTCGCGCACGACGCGGTCAAGGAACACGCGCGGACGCCCTTCCGCGAGGAGGTCTGGAACCAGCTCAGCGAGGGCATCCACTTCGTGCCGGGCACCTTCGACGACGACGCGGCGTTCGAACAGCTGGCGACGGCGGTCAAGGAGCTGGACGCCAAGCGGGGCACGGGCGGCAACTACGCCTTCTACCTGTCGATCCCGCCGAAGTTCTTCCAGGACGTCGTCAAGCAGCTCCAGCGCAGCGGGCTGTCCAAGCCGTCGGAGGGCTCCTGGCGGCGTGTCGTCATCGAGAAGCCGTTCGGCCACGACCTGGCCAGCGCGCGTGAGCTCAACGAGATCCTGCACGAGGTCTTCCCCGAGGAGTCGATCTTCCGCATCGACCACTACCTCGGCAAGGAGACGGTCCAGAACATCCTGGCGCTGCGCTTCGCCAACACGCTCTACGAGCCGATCTGGAACCGCTCCTACGTCGACCACGTGCAGATCACAATGGCCGAGGACATCGGCATCGGCGGCCGGGCCGGCTACTTCGACGGCATCGGCGCCGCCCGCGACGTGATCCAGAACCACCTGCTCCAGCTCCTCGCGCTGACCGCGATGGAGGAGCCGGTCTCCTTCGAGGCCGAGTCCGTACGCGCGGAGAAGGCCAAGATCCTGTCCGCGGTGCGCCTGCCGGCCGACCTGGACGCCTACTCGGTACGCGGCCAGTACGCCGCGGGCTGGCAGGGCGGCGTGAAGGTGCCCGGCTTCCGCGAGGAGGAGGGCATCTCTCCGGGCTCGCGCACCGACACGTACGCCGCGATGCGTCTCGACATCGACACGCGCCGCTGGGCGGGCGTGCCGTTTTACCTGCGCACCGGCAAGCGCCTGGCCCGGCGCGCCACCGAGGTGGCGCTGATGTTCCAGCGCGCGCCGCACCTGCCGTTCGCGCAGACCGACACCGAGGAGCTGGGACAGAACGCCCTGGTCATCAGGGTCCAGCCGGACGAGGGCGTGACGCTGCGGTTCGGCTCGAAGGTGCCGGGCACCTCGATGGAGGTCCGCGACGTCAACATGGACTTCGACTACGGCGAGTCCTTCACCGAGTCCTCCCCCGAGGCGTACGAACGGCTGCTGCTGGACGTGCTGATCGGCGATCCGCCGCTGTTCCCCCGCCAGGAGGAGGTCGAGCTGTCGTGGCGGATCCTCGACCCGGTCGAGGAGTACTGGGACAAGCACGGCGCTCCGGAGTCCTACCCCTCGGGTAGCTGGGGGCCCAAGGCGGCGGACGAGATGATGGCCCGCGACGGCCGAGCGTGGAGGCGACTCTAAGGATGATCATCGATCTGGCGAACACCAGCACTCGCAAGATCCAGGACGCGCTGACCGCGACCCGCCACCGGATGGGCGGCCCGGCCACCGGCAAGGTGCTGACGTTGATCGTCGTGACCGACGAGGCGGCCCAGTACGACGCGATCCGCGCCGCGACGGAGGTGGCGCGTGAGCATCCCTGCCGCATCATCGGGGTGATCGCCCGCGGCCGGGAGGCCGAGTCCCGCGTCGACGCCGAGGTCCGCGTCGGTGAGAGCGGTCCGGGCGAGACCGTGCTGCTGCGGATGTACGGCCAGCTCGCCGAGCACGCCGACTCGGTCGTGCTGCCGCTGCTGGTGCCCGACACGCCCGTGGTCACCTGGTGGCCGGGCGAGGCGCCGGTCAAGCCGGGCGACGAGGCACTCGGCGCGCTCGCCCAGCGCCGCGTGACCGACTCGACGCGCGGCACCGACCCGCTCGGCACGCTCAAGCGACTGGCCGGCGGCTACCTGCCCGGCGACACCGACTTCGCGTGGGCACGCGTCACGCCGTGGCGTTCACTGCTCGCCGCGGCCCTCGACCAGCCGCACGATGACGTCACGGGGGCCCGCATCGAGGCCGACTCCGGCAGCCCGAGCGCGGCGCTGCTCGGCGGCTGGCTGTCGGTGCGCCTCGGCATCTCGGCGGAGATCTCCGAGTCGCGTGGGCCGGGCATCACGGCGGTGCGCCTCTCCACCAAGGACGGCGAGATCGCGATCACCCGCCCCGACGGCCGGGTCGCGACGCTCTCGCGGTCCGACCAGCCCGACCGTCAGGTCGCGCTGCACCGGCGCTCGACCTCCGAGCTGCTCGCCGAGGAACTGCGGCGTCTCGACCCCGACGAGGTCTACCACGAGGCGGTCCAGCGGTTCGCCAAGGGTCTGGAGGCGGCGTCCGCGCAGCCCGCTCCGGCGGCCCCCGCCGCCAAGAGCGCCGCGAAGCCGAAGGCGAAGAAGTCGTGACCGTGCCGTCCGTCATCGTCCATCGGGACCAGGACCTGCTCGCCAAGGCCGCCGCCGCGCGGCTGGTGACGCGGCTCGTGGACGTGCAGTCCGCGGGCGGCGGTGCCCACATCGTCCTCACCGGAGGCGGCGTGGGCACCGCCGTCCTGGCCGCGGTGGCCGCCGCTCCGGCCCGCGACGCCGTCGACTGGCGCAACCTGGACATCTGGTGGGGCGACGAGCGATACCTGCCCTCGGGGCACGAGGAGCGGAACGAGACCGGGGCGCGCGCGGCCCTGCTCGATCACGTCGACGTGGACGAGCGCCGCGTGCACCCGATGCCCGCCTCCGACTCGGGGCTCAGCCCAGAGGAGGCCGCCGAGCGGTACGCCGAGGAGCTGCGCAAGGCGGCGGGGCACGGCGAGGTGCCGTCCTTCGACGTCCTCATGCTCGGCCTGGGCCCCGACGCGCATGTGGCGTCGCTGTTCCCGGACCTGCCCGCGCTGCGGGAGAGCCGCGCGGTCGTGGCCGTTCACGGGGCGCCGAAGCCACCGCCCACCCGCCTGAGCCTGTCTCTCCCGGCACTCCGCACCGCCCAGGAGGTGTGGATCCTCGCCGCAGGCGAGTCGAAGGCCGATGCCGCGCGGCTGGCCCTCTCCGACGCCGACCCGGCGCACGTGCCGGCCGCCGGCGCCCGAGGCCGCGCCCGGACGCTGTTCGTGTTCGACCGGGCCGCCGCCGGGAAGCTGCGCTAGGGTCCGTTGTGAACGTGCTGGTCACAGCCATTCGTTGAGGGACTGCGACCGGCACGGTCGGCGCTTGGGGCGGTTGCCGCCTCGGGCGCTCGATCGGGATCAGTGGCGAGTTTCGATCTTCAGTTCACCCGCGGTCACATTGCGGATGTGGTCACTGGCGAGCATGTCGTGCGGGAAGCCGAGTTCGATCGCGCTGGCCTCGTCGAGGCGGGCCAGTTGCGCGGCGGTGAAGTCGACCTCCAGGGCACCCAGATTCTCCTCCAGCTGCGCGGGGGTGCGGGCGCCGATGATCGGTGCCGTCACGCCCGGGTTCCGCAGGGTCCAGGCCAGCCCGACCTGGGCGGGTGTGCGGTCCAGCTCCGTGGCGACCTCCTTCACGACATCGGCGATGGCCAGATTGCGTTCGGTGACCGTGCCCAGCGCGAGGTTGAAGCTCTTGCGGTTGCTGTCGCCGGACACGACGTTCGTCGCGGCCAGGTCATCGCGGCTGTACTTGCCGGTGAGCACCCCGCCGGCCAACGGTGAGTACGGGACCACGCCCAGCCCCATCTCGCGTGCCATGGGGATCAGGTCACGTTCCCCGGTGCGCTCGATCAGGTTGTACTCGATCTGCAGGGCGACCAGCGGCGACCAGCCGCGCAGGTCGGCGATCGCCTGCATGCGCGACACCTGCCAGGCCGGGGCGTTGCAGATCGCCACGTACAGGAGCTTGCCCTGCCGGACCAGATCGTCCATGCCGCGCAGGATCTCCTCGACCGGTGTCGTGAAATCCCAGACGTGCAGATAGAGCAGATCGATGTAGTCCGTATTGAGCTGTCGCAGACTCGCTTCCACCGAGGCGAACAGGCTCTTGCGGTGGCCGCCCCCGGAGTTCGGGTCGCCGGGCCGGCGCAGCGTCGTGTATTTCGTGGCCAGTACCAGGCTCTCGCGCTCGCGGCGGGCGAATTCGCCCAGCAGGCGCTCGGAGCTGCCATTCGTGTAGGTGTTGGCGGTGTCGATGAAGTTTCCGCCTCGCTCGACGTAGGCGTCGAACAGCTTGCGTGCCTCGTCCTGCCCGGCGCCCCAGCCCCAATCGGTGCCGAAGGTCGCCGCGCCCAGCGCCAGCGGCGAGACTCGCAGCCCGGAGCGGCCCAGCAGCCGGTAGGTGTCGAGGGTGAGCGACATCGTGTCCTCCTGTGCCCGTGATCCGTTGTCGAGAACAAGACTGTGACCGCCACGAGCCGGGGGTAAGGGAAGGAAATTCCTGGGAACACCAGTCCTACCCCGGCTGTTGAGACGCGTGATGACCCACGTCGTGGACACAACACAGGAGCTGGCCGCGTTTCTGCGGACCCGGCGCGAACGGCTCGACCCGCGCGAGCTCGGTCTGCCATCACGTCGGCAGGCCCGGCGGACCCCGGGACTGCGCCGCGAAGAGGTCGCCGAACTGGCCGGGGTCAGCACCGACTACATCGTGCGGCTCGAACAGGGGCGCGGGCTGCGGCCCTCAGCGGACGTCGTCGAGGCGCTGGCCCGGGCGCTGCGCCTGGCCCCCGTCGAACGCGCCTACCTCTTCAACCTGGCCCAGCAGCGCCCCCGCAACGCCGACGAGCCCGCCACCACCGCAGCGCCGGCGCTGGCCCGGCTGGTCGCCGACCTGTCGCCGCTGCCCGCCATGCTGATGAACCACCGCTACGACATCCTGGCCTGGAACCACGAGATGACGAGGCTGCTACTGGATTTCGACAGCCTGCCTCCGTCGCGGCGCAATGCGATGTGGCTGTGCCTGATGCATCCGGAGATACGCGATTTCTACGTCGACCGGGAACGCGTCGTGCGGGAGGGGATCGCCCACCTGCGCACCGCGTGGGCCGCACATCCGGAGGATCGCGCGTTGACCGACCTCATCGCCGAATTCATCACTCGTGACGGGGAATTCGCGCGGCTGTGGGCCGAGCGGGACATCAAGGTCAACGGCCGCGGGCACAAGGTGATGCGGCATCCTGACGTCGGTGAGATCGCGGTACGGTTCGAAGTGCTTGCGCCGCTTCAAGATCCGGATCAGCGCATGGTGATCTTCCGCGCCGCGGACGACGAGAGCCGGTCGGCATTGGACCGGTTGTGCGCACGGTAACGCAGCCGTCCATCCGGCGGATCGTGGTCGGTCCACGGCTCCCACAGGGCACTTTCGCGACCGACCCTAGCGGCGCAGGAGCGTGATCATGCGCCAGGCGTCCGGGGAGTCCAGCGACACCCCGGCGTCGAAGTCGCCGTACTGGGCCGCGACGGTGAGGCCGCCCGCGAGGCGGATGGCGGCCTGGAGCTCGGTCGCGGTCCAGAAGCGGTAGGGCACGACGCCCTGGATCACCTCACCGCCGTCGATCGCGATGGTCACCCGGTCATTGACGACCTGGGTGATCGGATCCAGCTCGTCGCCGGGCTCGCCCCAGCGAATGTGCGCGCTCACGCCGTCCTTGCCGACCGTCCAGGCGTTGGACACGCGCGGGGTCTCACTGAGCCGGTCGGCCGGGTGGCTCATCTCGATGACCGCCAGCCCGTCGTCGGCCAGGTGCTCGCGGACGTGGGACAGGTACGCCACGAAGGCGTCCAGCGTCATGAGGTGCGCGGTCGAGTCGAGCATGGTGACGACCAGGTCGAACCGGCGGCCGAGCCGGAACCCGGTCATGTCGGCCTCCACCACCTCCAGCGGCAGGCCCTCTCCCCGCGAGCGCGCGTACGCGCACATCGCCGGGCTCAGGTCCAGGGCGGTGGCCGTGACGCCCCGGCGGGCGAACTCCCGCGCGTGCTCGGCCGGGCCCGCGGCCAGCTCCAGCACCGTACGCACCGGACCCGCCCACGCGAGCAGGGCGTCCACCTCGGCACCGACGTCACGGAAGGAACACGCCAGCTCGTACGCCTGGGGATGGTCGTAGATCACGCCTCAATCGTCCCAGAATTGACCGGCCGGGCCGTAACCGGCAGGCTCGGGCGGTGATGAAGCACCGGCCAGGACTCACGGCGGCGCTCGCCGACGTCTCGCGGATCGGTCCGTTCTTCGCCCTCGACACCGACCCCGGCGTCGCCGGGCATCCGCTCTGGCGGCCGTTCACCGAGCTGGCGGGGCGCGCCCTGCCGGACCAGATCGCCGCCGCACGCGCGCGGCTGGGCACCGGCGAGGAGCGCGTGGCGGCCTCGCTGCTGTTCCAGGGGATCGCGGGGCGGCTGTGGTCGCCGGTGCTGGCGACGGCGGTGGAGCACGGCGTGGTCCCCGACCTGGACCCGGCCGGCACGTACTGGCGCGCGGCCTCGCCGGGCCCGGTGCTGCTGGCGGCGCCCGAGGTGGCCGGGCTCACCGCGGACGCCTCCGCCGTGCACCGGGTCGTGATCGACCGCCACCTGGGCCCGCTGGTGGCCGCGCTCCGCGCCGTGACCCCGGTCGCGGAGGGCCTGCTGTGGGGCAACGCCGCGTCGGCGCTGGCGGGAGCGCTCACCGTGCTGACCGGCGCGCGTCCGGGGAGTTCGGCACCGGGCACCGGGCTCGTACGGGAACTGCTGGAGACACCGCCGCTGCGCGGCACGGGCGACCTCGGGCCGCGGGGCTTCCGGCGGCGGAGCTGCTGCCTGTACTACCGCGTCCCCGGCGGTGGCCTGTGCGGCGACTGCGCCCTGCTGAAGTCGTGACCTCGTCGTGCCACTTCGGCCGTGATCACGGGCGATGGCCGGCGATCGCCTGGATGAGTCCGTACTCCCGCGCCTGCTCGGCGGTGAACATGCGGCCCTCCCGCGCGTCGTCGCGGATCTCGTCCACCTCACGGCCGGTGACCTCGGCGAGCCGGATGTAGTACGCGTCGACCTTCCGCCGGTACTCCTTCTCGTGGATCGCGACGTCGGAGGCCGCGCCGCCGGTCTCGGTGCCCGGCTCGGTCAGCAGAAGGGTCGCGTGCGGCGTCATCTCGCGGCTGCGTCCGGCGGCCAGGATCAGCAGGGCGGGCCCGCCCGCCTGGCCGATCACCACGACGTTCACCGGGCAGGACAGGACGCCCATCGTGTCGGCCACCGCGAACGCGGCCTCGAGGTCGGCGTCCGGGGCGCGCAGGTGCAGGGCGATCGGCCCGTCGCCACTGCCGTCGAGCATGATCAACCGCGCGGACAGGTCGGTCGCGAGGTCGCCGTCGATCCGGCCGTTCGCCAGCACGATGCGCCGGTCGAACAGCAGGTCGGCGGCGCTCGGCCCGCTCTGCGGACCCCGCTGGGGCAGGTCGAGGGGATCGCGCCGGGGCTCCGGTCGCGACGGCTCCCAGGGGAACTCGGGCGGAAACGACGGCACTGTCATGGTGACCATCCCTCTCATCCGGCCGGAAGGTTCCGTCCTCGACGATAGTCCGGCCTCCGCCTCCCCCGTCGCCGCGCCGTACGCGGATCGGCCGTGCCGCGCCACGATACGGTGCTGTCCGTGATCGACGAGCCGCGCCTTCCCTCCCTGCATCCGGACGATCTGAGCGACGAGCAGCGCGACGTCTACCAGGCGATCGTCGGCGGCCCCCGGCCGGCGAACGTATTCTCGTTCCTCGACGAGGAGGGGCGGCTGCTCGGCCCGTTCAACGCCATGCTCTACAGCCCGGCCGTCGGCGACCCGCTCCAGGAGCTGGGCGCCGCGCTGCGGTTCCGTACGAGCTTCACCAAGCGCGAACGGGAGATCGCGACGCTCGTCGTCGCGGCACGGCTCCGGTCGGACTACGAGTGGTACGCACACGAGCGCATCGGCCGCCGGGCGGGACTGACCGAGGACGAGCTGACCGCCCTGCGGACCGGCGCGGACCCGGTCCTGGCCGACGCGCGGGAGCGGATCGTCCACGAGACGGCCCGCGCGCTCGCCGCCGACGGCGACCTGTCCGCACCGATGTTCGCCGAGGCGACGGCGTCGCTGGGCCGGGCCGCCGTGGTGGAGCTCGTCACGCTCGTCGGCTACTACTCCGCACTCGCCTTGCAGCTGCGCGTGTTCCGCGTCGGCGTCCCCGACGGCGAGGCGCCGCCCTCGTGGGACCCCGGCCCGGCCTCCTAACCCGCCGCGGCGGTTCTCCCTTCGCCCCTGACGGGAACCCGGCCGCTCGCCGGCGTCGCGAAGACCACGCTGTACCGCAGGTGGCCGACCAAGGACCACCTGATCGTCGCGCTGGTGACACGGCTGCAGGACGAGGTACCGGTGGAGTACACCGGTGACGTACGCGCGGATCTCACCCGCTACCTCAACGAGATCGTGAACGGTCTCCACCGCGCACGTGCGGCCGGGCGGCCCGCCGGGTCCGGCGCCGCCTCGGCCGGGCTCGTCGCGGAGATCGCCGCCGCGGCGGCCCGTCACGCCGACATCGGCGCAGCGGTCCAGGCGATGTTCGCCCGCCGCAACGCTCTCGTCCTGCGCCTGCTCGAACGGGCACGGGGCAGCGGCGAGTTGAAGCCCGAGGCCGATCCCGTCGTGATCTTCGACCAGCTCGCAGGTGCCCTCTACTACCGGCTGCCGGTCACCGGCCAGCCCATGGATGCCGAATACGTCGATCGTCTCGTCGCCTCCGCCCTCGGCGGCGCGGCCCCGTGACCTCGACCATCCATGACGACCCCCACGAAAGAAGGCCAGGCATGACCATCACCACGCGCAGCGAGGAGCCCGGGACACTTCGCCGCGTCCACCTGACGGGACGCGGTCGGAAGCACGCCACCCGCGAGGGCCGGCCCCGCCGGCGCCGGGCACTCGTCACGCTCGCCGCGCCGACCGCGCTCCTTGCCGGGTACGCGGTGTGGGCCAACGTCCACACGGTCACGCTCACGGCGTCCGTGGACATCGAGGCGGCGCCCGATCAGGTCTGGAGCGTGCTGACGGACCTGCCCGCCTATCCCGAATGGAACCCGTTCATCACGTCCGCGACGGTGACCTCCGGGGACGGCCGCCTGCGGAAGGGGGCGCGACTGCGCAGCATCCTGCACGACCGCACCGGTGACTCGGTCTTCGCCCCCCGCGTGCTGACCATGGACCGCGACCGCGAACTGCGCCGGCTCGGCATGGTCGGGTTCCGCGGCATCGCCGATGGCGAGCACCGGTTCACACTGCGCCCGCTCGGCCCCCGCCTCGTACGCCTCACCCAGAGCGAAAACTTCACCGGCGTGGCCGTCCCCTTCATCGGCGGCAAGCTCGACTCCGACACACTGCCGCAGTTCCATGCCATGAATGACGCCCTGAAACGGCGGGTTGAGAAACGGTGACACGGAGACCGCGCGCGGTTTTACCTGGTCTTGGGGCATGTGAGAACGATGGGCGCGGGCGGGGAGGACCTGCCGTTCCCGCCCGCGCCGGCGTCGCCGTGTCAGCGGGCGGGCGCCCATCCCGGCATCGGGAATCCGTTCAGCAGGTCCTGGACCTCGCCCGCGATCTTCTCGAGCGCGGGTCCGTCCTCCGCCGCCGTGACCGCGCGGTCGATCCACTCGGCGACGGAGGCCATGTGCTCCTCGGTGAGGCCACGGGTGGTGATCGCCGCCGTGCCGAGGCGGATGCCCGACGGGCTCCACGGCTTGCGCGGGTCGAAGGGCACCGTGTTGAAGTTGAGCTCGATGCCGGCGAGGTCGAGCGCCTTGGCCGCCGGCTTGCCGGCGATGTTCTTGGCGGTCAGGTCGATGAGGATCAGGTGGTTGTCGGTGCCGCCGGAGACGAGGTCGAAGCCGCGGGCCGTCAGCGCGGCCGCGAGGGCCTTGGCGTTCGCGACGACCTGCTGGGCGTAGGTGCGGAACTCCGGCCGGGCGGCCTCGCCCAGCGCCACGGCGATCGCCGCGGTCGTGTGGTTGTGCGGGCCGCCCTGCAGCCCGGGGAAGATCGCCTTGTCGATCGCGGTGGCGTGCTCCTCGGTCGTCATGATCATCGCGCCGCGCGGGCCGCGCAGGGTCTTGTGGGTCGTCGTGGTGATCACGTCGGCGTGGCCGGCCGGCGACGGGTGCGCTCCCCCGGCGACCAGTCCCGCGATGTGCGCGATGTCGGCGACGAGAACGGCTCCGGTCTCCCGGGCGATCTCGGCGAACGCGGGGAAGTCGATCGTGCGCGGGATCGCCGTGCCGCCGCAGAAGATGACCTTCGGGCGTTCCTTGCGCGCGAGGTCGCGTACCTCGTCCATGTCGACCCGCCCGGTGGTGCGGCCGACCCCGTAGTGCACGGGACGCAGCCACTTGCCGGAGATCGACACCGGCGACCCGTGGGTCAGGTGACCGCCGTGGGCGAGCTCCAGCGACAGGAAGGTGTCGCCGGGCTCCATGAACGCCAGGTGCACCGCGAGGTTGGCGGGCGAGCCGGAGTACGGCTGGACGTTGGCGTGCGGGACGCCGAACAGCGCACGGGCGCGCTCCTGGGCCAGCTCCTCGACCGGGTCGATGACCTGCTGGCCCTCGTAGTAGCGCTTGCCCGGGTAGCCCTCGGAGTACTTGTTGGTCAGGACCGAGCCGGTGGCCTCCAGCACGGCGGGCGAGACGTAGTTCTCCGACGCGATCAGCCGGATCTTGTCGTGCTGGCGCGTGGCCTCGGCCTCGATGAGCTCGGCGACGGCGGGATCGGCGTCGGTGAGATGGGACAGACGTGGCTGGTGCATGAAGCCTCCTTGCGGCTCCAGACACCCAGGCGCGCGGTGCCGGACTGCTTCGCTCCCCGGTGGTGAACTCCACCTCGACGCGCCAGTCGCGAGGCCACCCATGGTAGCCGCCCGTGGATCAGTCGGTGGCGGCGTCGAAGGACTCGCCGAGCCAGGCACAGACCTGATCGTCGACGTCGGCGGGGTCCAGCAACTTCAGGACGTGCATCGTACGGTCGCCGGAGACGGGCAGGCGGCGCGCGATCCGCGGGTGCTCGACCGGGCGCGGCAGGAACAGCCAGAGGTTGAGCGACCGGGCCTTGGGGCGCACCTCGGCGAGCTTGCGGTCGCTCTTGAGGAAGACCCCGACCCCGACCGCGTCGGCGTGGACGGGTCCCAGCGTGGCAAGGTGATCGACCAGCCGGTCGTAGATCTCCCGGTAGCTCTCGGGCCACGGGGCGAAGCACTCATCGACCGTGCAGCCGGGCACGCACACGTGCGGCTGCCCGGCACGCCCGAACTCGCGGTCGCACTCCGGACAGGTCCACCGGCTCACGCCCCCACACTAGAGGCCGGCGCGGCGCCTGGCGGGGACAGCCGTTAACGGCGACGGCCCGGTGGACGCAGGAGGCGTGCACCGGGCCGTCGCGGCCATGCCTAGTTGCGGGCGCGCTCCATGGCGGCCTGGATGGCGGCCCGCTCGTTGCGGAGCTTGGTGAGGGCCTCCTCGAGGATGGCCTCACCGTCGGCGTCGCTGCGCCGTTCCTTCACGTAGGCGAGGTGCGTCTTGTACGGCTCGTTGCGCGGGGGCGCAGGGGGGTTCTGGGGGTCCTTGCCGGCGGGGAAACCGCAGCGGGGGCAGTCCCACTGGTCCGGTACGGCGACGTCGGTCGCGAAGCTCGGCCGGGATTCGTGCCGGTTCGCGCAGTAGAACGTCACCCACACCCGGGGTGCCGCTTCACCGCGCTCGGCCTCTCCCATCGGGCCGGCACCGACGCGGCTGCCCCGAATGGCGTTGCCACTACCCACGGAGTACTCCTCGTTATTCCTGCCGTCGCGACGAGGACGCGACGGCCGTCAACTACTGCCTGGCCGGTATGCCTGTGCCGCGGATCAGCCGTGGTGGCCGTGTGCGAACAGCAGGCCCAGGGCGATGATCGACAGGAACCAGATGATGCCCGTGCCGATCGTGAGCCGGTCGAGGTTGCGCTCGACCACGGACGACCCGCCCAGCGATGAGCTGATACCGCCACCGAACAGATCCGACAGGCCACCGCCCTTGCCCTTGTGGAGGAGGACGAGCAACACCATCAGCGCGCTCGTGATGATGAGGACGATGGAAGTTCCGATGATCACAGCAGTTCAGCGCTTTCGTGATTAACCCCGCCGGGCGCGGGGAATAGTCGCGTATTCAGGTCATCCGTTCCGAGGGTACGTCACTACCCCCGCCCGTCTCAGCAGAAACGCCCAGTCCGGTGACGAAGATCAGGCGAGCCGCTCACGGAACCGGCAGATCTTGATGAACTCTCCGGCATCGAGGCTCGCGCCTCCGACGAGTGCTCCGTCGATGTCGGACTGCGCCATGATGCCGGCGATGTTGTCACCCTTGACGGAACCGCCGTAGAGGATACGCACCTGATCGGCGAGATCTCCACTGTACAACTCGGCGAGGCGTGTACGGATCGCGCCGCACACCTCCTGCGCGTCGTCGGGAGTGGCGACCTCGCCGGTACCGATGGCCCAGACCGGCTCGTAGGCGACGACGATCTGCCGGGCCTGGTCCGCGGGCACCTTCTCCAACGCGCCGTCGAGCTGGCCGAGCGTGTGCGACAGGTGCTCATTGGCCTGGCGGATCTCCAGGCCCTCCCCGACGCACAGGATCGGCGTCAGCTCGTGCTTGAACGCCGCCTTCACCTTCGCGTTGACGAGCGCGTCGTCCTCGCGGTGGTACTCACGGCGCTCGGAGTGACCGGCGAGCACGTAGGTGCAGCCGAGCTTGGCGAGCATCGCGCCCGACACCTCGCCGGTGTAGGCGCCCTTCTCGTGCGCCGAGATGTCCTGGGCGCCGTACTTGAGCACCAGCCGGTCGGCGTCCACCAGCGTCTGCACGCTGCGGATGTCGGTGAACGGCGGGAGCACCGCGACGTCGGCCGCCTCGTAGTCGGCCTCCTTGAGGCCGAACGCCAGCTTCTGGACGTGCGCGATCGCCTCGAGGTGGTTGAGGTTCATCTTCCAGTTGCCGGCGATGAGGGGCTTGCGGCCCCCCTCGCCGGCGGCACTCTTCGGCGCCACGTCAGTCCTCCAGAGCGGCCAGGCCGGGCAGCGTCTTGCCTTCGAGGTACTCGAGGCTCGCGCCGCCGCCGGTCGAGATGTGCGAGAACCCGTCTTCGGGCAGACCCAGCTTGCGTACGGCCGCCGCCGAGTCGCCGCCGCCGACGACGGTGAACGCGCCCGCGGCGATCAGCGCCTCGGCCACCGCCCGGGTGCCGCCGGAGAAGGCGTCGAACTCGAACACGCCCATCGGGCCGTTCCAGAACACCGTCGCCGCGTCGGCGAGCTTGCTCGCGAACAGCTCGCGCGTGCGGGGGCCGATGTCGAGGCCCTCGCGGTCGGCCGGGATCGCGGTCGCGTCGACGGCCTCGTGCGGCGCGTCGGCGGCGAACTCGGTCGCGGCCAGCACGTCGACCGGCAGCACGAGCTCGACACCACGCTGCTCGGCCTCCTTGAGGAAGCCGCTGACCTGGTCGAGCTGGTCCTCCTGCAGGAGGGAGTTGCCGACCTCGTGGCCCTGGGCCTTGAGGAAGGTGTAGGCCATGCCGCCGCCGACGAGGAGGCGGTCGACCTTGCCGAGCAGGTTGGCGATCACGCCGAGCTTGTCGGAGACCTTCGCGCCGCCGAGGACCACCGCGTACGGGCGCTTGGGGTCCTCGGTGAGCTGCTTGAGCACCTCGACCTCGGCGGCGACCAGCCCGCCGGCCGCGTGCGGGAGCCGCTGCGGCACGTCGTAGACGCTGGCGTGCTTGCGGTGCACCGCGCCGAAGCCGTCGCCGACGTACAGCTCGGCGAGACCGGCCAGGGCGTCGGCGAACGCGCCGCGCTCGGCGTCGTCCTTGCTGGTCTCCCCCGCGTTGAAGCGGAGGTTCTCCAGGAGGGCGACCTCGCCGTCGGCCAGCGCCTCGGCCGTCGCCTTGGCGGACTCACCCACCGTGTCGTCGGCGAAGCGGACCTCGCGGCCGAGCAGCTCGCCCAGGCGGGCCGCCACCGGCTTCAGCGAGAACTCCGGCTGAGGCTTCGTCGTGCCGGAGGCGCGCCCAAATGACACTGCGGGGCGGCCGAGGTGGGCGCACACGATGACGCGTGCGCCCTTCTCCGCGAGCTCGTTGATGGTGGGCACGCTGGCGCGGATGCGCCCGTCGTCGCCGATCACGCCGTCGGCGAGCGGGACGTTCAGGTCCGAGCGGACCAGGACCCGCTTGCCACGCACGTCACCGAGCTCATCGATCGTTCGCATCGGGGTCAGAGCCTCGCACCCACGAGCTTGACGAGGTCGACGAGGCGGTTGGAGTAGCCCCACTCGTTGTCGTACCAGCCGACGACCTTGATCTGGTCGCCGATGACCTTGGTCAGGCCCGCGTCGAAGATGCAGGACGCCGGGTCGGTGACGATGTCGCTGGAGACGATCGGGTCCTCGGTGTAGGTGAGGATGCCGCGCAGCGGGCCCTCGGCGGCGGCGCGGAGCGCGTTGTTGACCTCCTCGACCGTGGTCTCGCGCGACAGCGTGGCGGTCAGGTCGGTGGCCGAGCCGGTCGGGACCGGGACGCGCAGGGCGTAGCCGTCGAGCTTGCCCTTGAGCTCGGGCAGCACCAGGCCGATCGCCTTGGCGGCGCCGGTGCTGGTCGGCACGACGTTGAGCGCGGCGGCGCGGGCGCGGCGCAGGTCCTTGTGCGGGCCGTCCTGGAGGTTCTGGTCCTGGGTGTAGGCGTGGATCGTGGTCATCAGGCCACGCTCGATGCCGAACGTGTCGTTGATCACCTTGGCCATCGGGCCCAGGCAGTTGGTGGTGCAGGAGGCGTTCGAGATGATCGTGTGCTGGGCGGGGTCGTACGCGTCGTCGTTCACGCCCAGGACGATCGTGACGTCCTCGTTCTTGGCCGGCGCGGAGATGATGACCTTCTTCGCGCCGTTGTCGGCGTGCACCTTGGCCTTGGTGGCGTCGGTGAACAGGCCGGTCGACTCGACGACGATGTCCACGCCGAGGTCGCCCCACGGCAGCTTGGCCGGGTCGCGCTCCGCGAAGGCCTTGATGGTGTGGCCGCCCACGGTGATCTCGTCGGCGCCCGCCTTCACGTCCTCCGGCAGCCGGCCGAGGATGCTGTCGTACTTGAGCAGGTGAGCGAGCGTGGCGTTGTCGGTGAGGTCGTTGACCGCCACGACCTCGACATCGCCGCCGGCCGCGTTGAGAGCGCGCCAGAAGTTACGGCCGATACGACCGAAGCCGTTCACGCCAACCCGGATGGTCACGGCACCAATCTCCTTCGTCCCCCGGCGTCGTCTACCGGGGCAGTGACTTGATGTTTTTCAGAACCGACCTTATCGAACCCGGGCGGGGAACTCGTCACCGCGGCGCCGGGGCGATCGGTCCGCCGCCCGGCCGGGAGCCAACATCCATGGCGGGCGGCGAACCAGAGGCAGCCTAATTGGTCTAGACCATGTTGGTCCAGTCGTGGTCTAGACCAAATTGCCGGGAACCATCCGCATCATGCGTCCATCAAACCCAGCACGTATCAAGGGTGGGGCGCTGATTCACCAGGTGAATGCCTGCCTGCGCCCACAGAACGGCAAGGTAGGTGTCATGCACGAATCGTCCGCGCGCCCGAGTGGGGGCAACGGCAAAGCCATCGTCCTGGGTTTCCTCGCGATGATCCTCGGTGCCGCCCTCTGGGCGGTCATCACCGTGGTCACCGCGCACGAGTTCAGCCTGGTGGCGATCGGGGTGGGAGCCCTCGTCGGCCTGACCATGTTCGCGGCCCGGCCGTCGAGCACGGGCATCGCCCTGGTGGCGGCCCTGTTCACGATCATCGGCTGCGCGCTCGGGGAGTTCCTCGCGATCCCCGCGTACGTGGCTCACGAGACTCACCACGGCTTCTCCGAGGTGCTCAGCGTCGAGGTGCACCACCCGAAGGTGTACTTCGACTCGCTTGACGGCAAGACGTACCTGTTCTGGGCGATCGGCGCCGTCGCGGCGTTCAGCATGACGTTCCGGCGCATCCAGGCCGCCCGGGCGATGGCGTCCGCGCCCGCGCCGTACGCGGCGGCTTCCCAGCAGCCGTACGCGCCGCAGCAGCCGGCCGGCCCGGCGTACCCGGGCCCGCAGCAGCCCTACGGCCAGAACCCGCAGCCGTACGGGCCGGGGCAGCAGCCCTACGGCGGGCAGCAGTACGGAGGACAGCCCGGCCAGGGACAGCAGTACCCGCCGCGCTGAGAGTCCGCCCGGAACACATGCCCCGCCGCGCGGCGTCCAAGGCGCCGCTCGCGACCGGCGAGGACTCCGGGCAGCCTCCGAGAGCCCGTGTGGACCCCCTGCCCTGCCGCCTGGGACGAGGGTTTCCCCGAACGGTCTCTGAGAGCTCCGGAAGGTGAGGAGGGCCCGGCACGCCTGGCGTGCCGGGCCCTCCTCGCCTTCGCCGCGATCAGGGGGCGAGCATGTCGGCGGTGACGTTGGCCTCGGTGCCGGCGATGCCCTGGTCCATGGCGCGCTTGTCGGCCATGGCCAGCAGCCGCCGGATCCGGCCCGCGATGGCGTCCTTGGTCAGCGGCGGGTCGGCGAGCTGGCCGAGCTCCTCCAGCGAGGCCTGCTTGTGCTCCAGGCGCAGCCGGCCCGCCGCCACGAGGTGCTCGGGCGCGTCGTCGGCGAGGATCTCCAGCGCGCGGGCGACCCGGGCGCCGGCGGCGACCGCGGCACGGGCCGAGCGGCGGAGGTTCGCGTCGTCGAAGTTGGCCAGGCGGTTGGCCGTCGCGCGCACCTCGCGGCGCATGCGGCGCTCCTCCCACGCGAGCACCGAGTCGTGGGCGCCCAGCCGGGTCAGCAGCGCCGAGATCGCGTCGCCGTCGCGGACGACCACGCGGTCGACGCCGCGGACCTCGCGGGCCTTCGCGTGGATCCGCAGCCTCCGGGCCGAACCGACGAGCGCCAGCGCGGCCTCCGGGCCGGGGCAGGTCACCTCCAGCGACATCGAGCGGCCCGGCTCGGTCAGCGACCCGTGGGCCAGGAACGCCCCCCGCCACGCGGACTCGGCGTCGCAGGCGGCGCCCGCCACCACGTGCCGCGGCAGGCCGCGCACCGGACGGCCGTTGTTGTCGATCAGCCCGGTCTGGCGGGCCAGCGACTCACCGTCGCGGAAGACCCGTACGACGTAGCGGTTGCCCTTGCGCAGCCCGCTCGGGGCGAGCACCACGACGTCGGAGGTGTGACCGAAGACCTCGGCGAGGTCCTTGCGCAGACGTCGCGCCGCGGCTCCGGTGTCGAGCTCGGCCTCTATCACGATCCGGCCGCTCACAATGTGCAGTCCACCGGCGAAGCGCAGCAGCGTCGACACCTCGGACTTGCGGCAGCACGGCTTCATGACGGACAGCCTGCTCAGCTCGTCCTTCACCACGCCGGTCATCGCCATTGATGTGATCCTCCCCCTGTAGAACTCCGTCAGGGCAGTCTCGCCGAATCTCGCCGCGTCACGTGGCCGCTGACGAAGATCTGTGCGAACGCTTGGGCCAACCGTGCCGGATCATGCCGTGGAGATCCATCTTCCGCGGCGACGTCGGCGAGGGCCAGCCTGCCTCCGAGGGTACGGACGGCCTTTTCCAGAACATCGGGCTCATCGACGAGATTCCGGTCGGCGAGCACCACATCGATCTTCAGCTCGGGCGCGTGAGCGCGCAGGACCTCCAGGTGCGTCTGGGGCGAGAAGTCGTCGGTCTCCCCCGGCTGCGGCGCTAGGTTGAGCGCGACCAGCCGTTTCGCGCGGGTGCGGTGCAGCGCGTCGGCCAGCTCGGGCACCTTCAGGTGCGGCAGCACGCTGGTGAACCACGAGCCCGGCCCGAAGATCACCCAGTCGGCCTCCTCGACCGCGCGCAGGGCCTCCGGGCAGGCCGGCGGGTCTTCGGGCACGAGCGAGACGCTCAGCACCTTGCCGGGCGTCTTGGCGCAGGCCACCTGGCCGCGAACGCGTGAGATCTCCTCCGGCGCCGCCGGGTCGGCCCCCCGGACCTCGGCGACGATGTCGAGCGGCACCGAGGCCATCGGCAGCACCCGGCCTTCGGCGCGCAGTAGCCGGCCCATCCAGTCGAGGCCGGCGACCGGGTCGTCGAGCAGCTCCCACAGGGCGACGATCAGCAGGTTGCCGACCGCGTGCCCGTGCAGCTCGCCCTGGCTGAGAAAGCGATGCTGGACGACCTCGCTCCAGGTGCTCCCCCAGTCGTCGTCGCCGCACAGCGCGGCGAGCGCCATGCGCAGGTCGCCCGGCGGCAGGACGCCGAGCTCGCGGCGCAGGCGCCCGCTCGACCCCCCGTCGTCGGCGACCGTGACGACGGCCGTCAGGTGGTCGGTCACGCGTCGCAGCGCGGACAGGGAGGCGAACAGCCCGTGCCCGCCGCCGAGGGCGACGACCTTGGGGGAGTCCACGTCGTGTCATTCCCGTCCGAGATCCCGGTGGACGACCTGGAGGTCCAGGCCCTCGTCGCGGAGCCGGCCGCCGAGCTGTTCGGCCATCGCGACGCTGCGGTGCTTGCCGCCGGTGCAGCCGACCGCGAGCGTCACATAGTGCTTGCCCTCGCGTTCGTATCCCCGCACCAGGAGGCGCAGCACCTCGGTGTAGGCGTCGAGGAACTCCTTGGCGCCCGGCTGGGACAGGACGTAGTCGCGGACGGGGGCGTCGCGCCCGGTGTGGGGGCGCAGCTCGGGGACCCAGTGCGGGTTGGGCAGGAACCGGCAGTCGACCACGAGGTCGGCGTCGACCGGCAGGCCGTACTTGTAGCCGAAGGACACCACGGTGGCGCGCAGGCTCGACTCGTTGCCCTCGCCGCCGAAGAAGCTCACGATCTTGCCGCGCAGCTCGTGGACGTTGAGCGCGCTGGTGTCGATGACCAGGTCGGCCTCGGCGCGCACCTCGCGCAGGAGCTCGCGCTCGCGGGCGATGCCGTCGACGATGCGCCCGTCGGCCTGGAGCGGGTGCGGGCGGCGCACGCTCTCGAACCGGCGGACCAGCACCTCGTCGGAGGCCTCCAGGAACACCACCCGGGGGTGCGCGCCGCGCGCCTCCAGCTCGTCGAACGCCGACTGCAGGTCGGTGGTGAAGGCCCGGCTGCGCACGTCGACGACGACCGCGATGCGGGGCACCGCGCCCTGGCCGCGCTCGGCGAGGTCGGCCATGGTGGCGAGCAGGCCGGGCGGCAGGTTGTCGACGACGAACCAGTCGAGGTCCTCCAGGGACTTGGCCGCCGTGCTGCGGCCGGCGCCGGACATGCCGGTGACGATCACGATGTCGGGCACCTGCGGGGTGCCGCCGATGTTGGCCGCCGCGGTGTTCACGCCCCACCGCCCGACGGCGCCGTGCTGTGTCTCATGTGCCTGTTCCCCCGTCCTGCGCGTGCAGTGCCGCCACAATGCTCTCAGCGGTGCGGCGTCCGATGCCCGGAACCTCGGCGATCTGCTCGGGTCCGGCCTCCTTGAGCATCTTCACCGACCCGAAGTGCTTGATCAGGGCGGTGCGCCGGCTCGGCCCCAGACCCGGCACGGCGTCGAGCTCGCTTACGATCATGCCCTTCGAACGCTTGGTGCGGTGGAACCGGATGGCGAAGTCGTGGGCCTCGTCGCGGGCCCGCTGCAGGAGGTACATGCCCTCGCTGTTGCGCGGCAGGATGACCGGGTCCTCCTCGCCGGGCAGCCAGATCTCCTCCAGGCGCTTGGCGATGCCGCACAGGCTGACGTCGTCGATGCCGAGCTCGTCCAGCGCCCGCTGGGCGGCGGCCACCTGCGGCGCCCCGCCGTCGACGACGACGAGGTTGGGCGGGTAGGCGAACTTGCGGGGCTTTCCGGTCTCCGGGTCGATCGGCCCGCCCTCCTCGCGTTCGCCGAGGACGTCGAGCTCGCCGGTGCGTTCGGTCTCCTCCAGGTAGCGCCGGAACCGGCGGGTGATCACCTCGTTGATGGAGCGGACGTCGTCCTGGCCCTCGACCGTCTTGATGGAGAACCGCCGGTATTCGCTCTTGCGAGGCAGGCCGTCCTCGAACACCACCATCGAGGCGACCACGTGGGTGCCCTGGAGGTTGGACACGTCGAAACACTCGATGCGCAGCGGCGCCTGGTCGAGCTCGAGGGCGTCCTGGATCTCCTGGAGCCCCTTGCTGCGGCTGGTCAGGTCGGCGGCCCGGCGCGTCTTGTGCTGCTTGAACGCCTCTTTGGCGTTGCGCTCGACGGTCTCCAGGAGCGTCTTCTTGTCGCCCCGCCGCGGCACCCGCAGGTCGACCCGGCCGCCGCGGTGCTCGGCGAGGAGCTCGACCACGGCGTCCGGCTCGGGCGGCAGCGCCGGCACGAGGATCTCGCGCGGCACCGCGTCGCCGGCCACGTCGCCGTACATCTGGAGGACGAACTGCTCGACCAGGTCGCCGGTGGAGATGTCCTCGACCTTGTCGACGACCCAGCCGCGCTGACCGCGGATGCGCCCGCCCCGGACGTAGAACACCTGGACGGCGGCCTCGAGCTGGTCGTCGGCCAGCGCGATGACGTCGCAGTCGGTGTTGTCGCCGAGGACCACCGACTGCTTTTCCAGGGCGCGCTGCAGGGCACGGATGTCGTCGCGCAGGCGCGCCGCGCGCTCGTACTCCTGCTCCCCCGCCGCGGCGCGCATGTCCTTTTCCAACGCCTTGATGAACCGCGCGGTGTCGCCGGCCATGAAGTCGCAGAAGTCCTCGGCGATCTCCCGGTGCGCCTCCTCGGTGACGCGGCCGACGCAGGGGGCCGAGCACTTGCCGATGTCGCCGAGCAGGCAGGGCCGGCCCATCTGCCGCTGCCGCCGGAACACCCCGGCCGAGCACGTGCGGACCGGGAAGACCCGCAGCAGCAGGTCGACGGTCTCCCGGATCGCCCACGCGTGGGAGTACGGGCCGAAGTAGCGGACGCCCTTCTTCTTCGCGCCGCGCATCACCTGCACCCGCGGGACGTCCTCGTTCATCGTCACCGCGAGGTAGGGGTAGGACTTGTCGTCGCGGTACTTGACGTTGAAGCGGGGGTCGAACTCCTTGATCCAGGAGTACTCCAGCTGCAGGGCCTCGACCTCGGTGCCCACCACGGTCCACTCGACCCCGGCCGCGGTCTGCAGCATCGTCTGGGTGCGCGGGTGCAGGCCGGCGAAGTCCGCGAAGTAGGAGTTGAGCCGGGCACGCAGGTTCTTCGCCTTGCCCACGTAGATGACCCTGCCGCCCGGGTCACGGAACCGGTACACCCCGGGCGATTCGGGGATGGTCCCAGGCGCGGGCCGGTACGTCGCCGGATCTGCCACGTCGTCAGCCTAGTGCCGCGCGGGGACGGCGGAGGCCGCGTCGGCCGCTCCCGTGCCGGTCCGTACGGACGGCTCGGTCGGCGCGGTGCCGGTCCGTACGGACGGCCCGCGTCCTCGTCGCGATCGTCGTCATCTCGGCATCCGTGGCACCGTCGACGCGCTCGCCAGCGGCGCGACCCGGGTGTCCGCGCTCCACGCCCTCGCGTAGGCGGCCTCAGGAAGATCGGTCATGTCCCGAGCATGCCGGTCGCCACCGACAAAAGCCTCGGCCAGGCCACAGACAGGTCAGGTCGGGTCGGGCGTCGCGGTCGCGGGGCCGGACCCGTGACCGCGACGCCCCGGAAGGATCAGCCGAGCTTCAGCTCGCCGTTCTGGACGGTGACGTTCTTGGACGGGAGCGGCTTGTCGGCGGGGCCGTTGGCGACCGAGCCGTCGGTCACGTTGAAGGCGCTGCCGTGGCACGGGCAGTGGATCTTCCCGTCCGAGACGGAGCCCACGGGGCAGCCGCGGTGGGTGCAGATGGCGCTGAAGGCCTTGAACTCGCCCTGCTTGGGCTGGGTCACCACGACCTTCTCGTCCTTGAAGATCTTGCCGCCGCCGACCGGGATGTCGGAGGTCTTGCCCAGGCTGCCACCGCTCTGGCCCCCGCCGCTCTGGCTCCCGCTGCCCTGGGAGGCGTCGGCCGACGAGTCGTCCTTCGAGCCTCCGCAGGCGGTCAGTGTGCCGGCGAGGCCGACGAGACCGACTCCCACCAGCATCCCCCGGCGGGTGGACTCCGGTCCGGGCGTGGACGGATCGAACGGCATGAGACTCCTCCTTGGCTTCGGGAACGTTCCCCCTTTGCACGGAGGAATCGCCGGTTCGGTTCAACGGCAGTGCGAAAGTTTCCCTTTCACACCAACAGCACCAGGAGCACCAGGCGACGACTCGGTCAGCCGAGGATCTTGGCGAGGAACTGGCCGGTGTGGCTCTCCTCCACCTTCGCGACGTCCTCGGGTGTCCCCGTGGCGACCACGGTGCCACCCCGAGACCCGCCCTCCGGACCCATGTCGATGATCCAGTCGGCGGTCTTGATGACGTCGAGGTTGTGCTCGATCACGATGACCGTGTTGCCCCCGTCGACGAGACGGCCGAGCACGCCGAGGAGCTTGCGGATGTCCTCGAAGTGCAGGCCGGTCGTCGGCTCGTCGAGCACGTAGATGGTACGCCCGGTCGAGCGTCGCTGGAGCTCGGATGCGAGTTTCACGCGCTGCGCCTCACCGCCGGACAGGGTCGGGGCGGGCTGGCCGAGCCGGACGTAACCGAGGCCGACGTCGTTGAGCGTCTGCAGGTGGCGCCGGATCGCCGGGATCGCCTCGAAGAACTCCAGGCCCTCCTCGATCGGCATGTCGAGCACCTCGGCGATGGTCTTGCCCTTGTAGTGCACGTCGAGGGTCTCGCGGTTGTAGCGCGCCCCGTGGCACACCTCGCACGGCACGTAGACGTCGGGCAGGAACTGCATCTCGATCTTGATGGTGCCGTCGCCGGAGCAGGCCTCGCACCGGCCGCCCTTGACGTTGAAGGAGAACCGGCCCGGCTGGTAGCCGCGGACCTTCGCCTCGGCGGTCGCGGCGAACAGCTTGCGCACGTGGTCGAACACGCCGGTGTAGGTGGCCGGGTTCGAGCGCGGGGTGCGGCCGATCGGCGACTGGTCGACGTGGACCACCTTGTCGACCTGGTCGAGCCCGTTGATGCGCTTGTGCCGGCCCGGGACGGTGCGGGCGCCGTGCAGCTGCTTGGCGAGCGAGAGGTAGAGGATGTCGTTGACCAGCGTCGACTTGCCGGACCCCGACACGCCGGTGACCGCGGTGAACACGCCGAGCGGGAACGCCACGTCGACGCCGCGCAGGTTGTGCTCGCGCGCGCCCTTGACGACCAGCTCGCGACCCCGCTGCCGCTTGCGCCGGGTGGCCGGCACCGGGATCTCGTTGCGGCCGGACAGGTAGGCGCCGGTCATCGAGCTCTCGGAGGAGAGCAGCTCCTCGACCGTGCCGGACACGACGACCTGGCCGCCGTGCTCGCCCGCGCCCGGTCCGATGTCGACGACCCAGTCGGCGGCCTTGATGGTGTCCTCGTCGTGCTCCACGACGATGAGCGTGTTGCCGATGTCGCGCAGCCGGATCAAGGTCTCCAGCAGGCGGTGGTTGTCGCGCTGGTGCAGCCCGATGGAGGGCTCGTCGAGGACGTACAGCACGCCGACGAGGCCCGAGCCGATCTGGGTGGCGAGCCGGATGCGCTGCGCCTCGCCGCCGGCGAGCGTGGCCGACGCGCGGTCGAGGGTGAGGTAGTCGAGGCCGACGTCGAGCAGGAAGCCCAGCCGGGCGTTGATCTCTTTGAGGACCCGCTCGGCGATGTGCTTCTCGCGGTCGCTGAGCTCCATCGCCAGCAGGAACTTGGCGCACTCGCCGATCGGCATCGCGGCCACGTCGGCGATGGACCGGTCGTTGACCGTGACGCTCAGCACGACCGGCTTGAGGCGGCGGCCCTCGCACGACGGGCACGGGATCTCCCGCATGTAGCCCTCGAACCGCTCGCGGCTGGAGTCGCTCTCGGCCTCGGAGTGACGGCGCTGGACGTAGGGGATCACCCCCTCGTAGGTCGTGTAGTAGGAGCGCCGCCGGCCGTAGCGGTTGCGGTAGCTCACGTGGACCTGCGTGTCGTGGCCCTTGAGGATGGCCTTGCGCGCGGAGGCCGGGAGGCGCTCCCACGGAGTGTCCAGGTCGAAGCCCATCGCCTCGCCCAGCGCGGTGAGCAGCCGGAGGAAGTAGTCGCTCACGTGCCCGCCGGACCACGGGGAGATCGCGCCCTCGCCGAGGGTCTTCTCCACGTCGGGCACGATCAGCTCGGGGTCGACCTCCATGCGGGTGCCCAGGCCGGTGCAGTCGGGGCAGGCGCCGTACGGGGAGTTGAAGGAGAAGGACCGGGGCTCGAGCTCGTCGAAGGACAGGTCGTCGTAGGGGCAGTAGAGGTGCTCGGAGTACATCCGCTCGCGGCGCTCGTCGTCTTCCGGCAGGTCGACGAAGTCGAGGATGACCGTGCCGCCGGTCAGCCCGAGCGCGGTCTCCACCGAGTCGGCCAGCCGCCGCCGCGAGCTCTCCTTGACGCTCAGCCGGTCGACGATCACCTCGATGTCGTGCTTCTCGTACTTCTTGAGCTTCGGCGCCTCGTCCAGGCGTACGGTCGCGCCGTCGACCCGGGCACGGGAGAAGCCCTTGGTCTGCATGTCGCGGAACAGCTCGGCGTACTCGCCCTTGCGCCCGCGCACGACCGGCGCGAGCACCTGGAAGCGCGTGCCCTCCTCGAACTCCATCAGCCGGTCGACGATCTGCTGCGGCGTCTGCTTGGTGATCGTGCGGCCGCAGGCGGGGCAGTGCGGGTGCCCGATGCGGGCCCACAGCAGGCGCAGGTAGTCGTAGACCTCGGTGATGGTGCCCACGGTGGACCGGGGGTTCTTCGAGGTGGACTTCTGGTCGATCGACACCGCCGGCGACAGGCCCTCGATGAAGTCGACGTCCGGTTTGTCCATCTGACCGAGGAACTGCCGCGCGTACGCCGACAGAGACTCGACATAACGTCGCTGGCCCTCGGCGAAGATCGTGTCGAACGCGAGGCTCGACTTGCCGGATCCGGACAGCCCGGTGAAGACGATCAGCGCGTCGCGCGGCAGATCCAGCGAGACGTCCTTCAAATTGTGTTCACGTGCTCCGCGCACGATGAGGCGGTCGGCCACGGCGTATTCGCAATCCCCTTGAGAGCCTGGTCGAGACAGGTCAGCTTCAGGCTAACGAGTGGGTGCGACGGTTTCTTCCAGACGACCTCATCCACCCCGCTCGTCGCAGCTGAACCGTACACCTGTTCGAATGAAGGTCACCACCGGAACACACCTACTCGGGGCCGTCGTCGAGCGCGTGCTCCAGGTAGCGCTCCGCCGACCGGCGTACGGCCTCGACGCCGTCGGCGTGGACGATCCGCCGCCACCACGCGCCGTACACCCGCTCGAAGGGGTAGGGCTCCAGCAGCCGCAGCGCGCGCCGGATGACGCGGGGGCGCTCGGGAATGTGGTTGGGGTAGCTGTACATGAAGCTGACGTAGCGCCGATCCTGGACGACGGTGAGGATGTCGCCGGACAGCAGCGCGCCGCGCCCCTCCTCGCCGTCGCGCCAGTGCAGCACCTGGCCGCCCGTGAAGTGCACCCCGGCGTTGATCAGCGTGAGCCCGTCGCCGAGCGAGCGGGACTCCCCCGACCAGAAGACGACCGAGTCGTCGGGCCGGGCCACCCACTCGCGGTCGGCCTCGTGGATGTAGACCGGCGCGTCGAAGGCGTGCGCCCACTCGATCATCGAGCCGTAGAAGTGGGGATGGCTGATCGCGATGGCCGAGATACCGCCCAGCTCGCGCACCCGGGCGACCATGTCGTCGTCGATGTAGGTGATCATGTCCCACAGGACGTTGCCCCACGGCGTGCGGACCAGCAGGGCACGCTGGCCGATCGCGGTCGGCGGCGCGGCGCCGACACCGACGATCCCCGGCCCCTCCTCCTCGATCCTCCCCCGGTGCCCGGCCTCGCGCAGTTCGGCGAGGGTCGTCCACCGCTGGCCGTCCCAGCCGACGTACTGACGTTCGTCCTCGCAGATCGGGCAGTCGGCGCGCGGCGCGCCGTACTGCGCCCCGCAGGTGCGGCAGATGGGCAGATCGTCTCGCATACGGGCAGCGTAACCGCGGACGTCCGGGCGATGCAGGTCTCGGCGAGCCTCGCCGTGACAGGATGGAAGGTCCCGGAAAGCCGCGCCCGATCGGAGGACAGCGTGACCTACACAGGCGACGTCGAGGTCGGTGGCGCCCCCGACGTACGAGAGCTCCCCGCCTTGACGATCACCAAGCTGGCCGTCGGACCGTACGAGAACAATGCCTATCTGCTGCGCTGCACGGCGACGGGCGAACAGGTCCTCATCGACGCCGCGGCCGAGCCCGACCGGTTGTTCGAGATCATCGGCGACGGGCCGCTCTCCCGCGTCGTCACCACGCACCGCCACCAGGACCACTGGAACGCCCTGACCGCCGTGATCGACGCGACCCACGCGCGGCTGGTCGCCCACCCCGACGACGCGGAGGCCCTGCCGCTGCCGGTCACCGAGCCGGTCGAACACGGCGGCACCGTACGGGTGGGGCAGGCCACGCTGTCGGTCATCCACCTGCGCGGGCACACGCCCGGCTCGATCGCGCTGCGCTACGACGGCGAGACGCCCCACCTGTTCACCGGCGACAGCCTGTTCCCCGGCGGCCCGGGCAACACCTGGGGCGACGCGAAGCTCTTCCACCGGCTCATGGAAGACCTGGAGGAGCGCGTGTTCGGCGTGCTGCCGGACGAGACGTGGATCTACCCCGGGCACGGCAAGGACACGACCCTCGGGCGGGAGCGCCCGCACCTCGCCGAATGGCGCGAGCGCGGCTGGTGAGAGCCGGCCGGACGGCGCCGTCCGGCCGTTCGGAACGCTCCTTCCGCGGATCGCCGGGCCGTGCTGCTGCGAGCCAGGTGTCCATGCACCAAGATGGGGGAATGGGCATGCTCAGTACGCCCGGGACGCGTGATCGTGAGGCGGCGGGTAAGGAATGATGACGGGCGTGACCGACCAGGCACCCGATGCGGAAGACCTGACGAATGTCGAGCTCGCGGCGCGGCTGCGGATGACCCTCGGCCGGCTCAACCGCCGGGTGCGCCAGCACGGCCCGCAGGTCCTCTCCTCGAGCCAGGCGTCCACGCTGGCGAGCGTCGAGGCGCTCGGCCCCGTGCGTCTCGGCGACCTGGCCGCGCACGAGGGTGTCACCGCGCCGACGCAGAGCCGGCTGGTCGGCTCGCTCGAACAGCAGGGGCTGCTGCGCCGCATGCCCGACAGCGAGGACCGGCGCGCCACCCTGCTGGCGATCACGGCGCAGGGCCGCCGACAGCTCGAACAGCTGCGCGGCGAACGCTCGGCCTTCCTCGTCCGGCAGATCGCCACGCTGACGTCCGAACAGCGCGAGGCGCTCGTGGAGGCGCTGGGCGCCCTGGAGGCGCTCGCGGAGTCCCCCTACGACTGACCGAGCGCGCCCCGTAGCGCACCGACCACCTGGGCGACGAGGGGTTCGCGTTCGGCCTGCCGGCAGCCGCGCTCGACCCAGCTGAGGCAGGCGGCGTCGAGGAAGCCCAGATAACCGTGGAGCGCGTGGTCGAGCGCCGGGTCGGCCGGCAGCGCGAGCAGGTCGCGCAGCAGCGCCAGGTATCGGTCGCGGTTCCGCCTGCGCAGCTCGGCCGCCTCGGGCACGTCGCCGGCCGGCGACCTCAGGGGCGCGGCCCAGCCGGCCGGCGCCTCGCCAACGAAGTCGAGGTAGACCCGCACGGCCGCGGCCAGCCGGTCGTACGGCGCCGCCGCGGGGTCGTCGGCGACGCGCTGCCGCCGCAGCAACTCCTCGATCGCGGCGCGCACGACGTCGCGGTAGAGGCCGCTCTTGCTGCCGAAGTAGCGGTGGACGAGCGCCTCGGAGGCGTCGGCGGCGGCCGCCACCCGGGCGACGGAGACCTTGTCGTACGGCTCCGCGGCGAACGCGCTCGCCGCGGAGCGCAGGATGTCGGCGCGCCGGGTCTCGACATCGAGACGCCGCCGGGGACGCCGGTCCTTGCGCACGGGGTCCCCCCTTACTGAGCTACCCTCAACAGTACTACTGAGTCTCCCTCAAAAGGACCTCGATGACCTCGTGGATCGACCACACGATCTGGTGGCACGTCTACCCGCTCGGCTTCACCGGCGCGCTGGAGGCCGGGCCCGGACACCGCCTGGGCCGGCTGGAGCCCTGGCTGGACTACGCCGTCGAGCTGGGCTGCAACGGCGTGGCGCTGGGCCCGGTCTTCGCTTCGGAGACTCACGGCTATGACACCGTCGACCACCTGCGTCTGGACCCGCGGCTCGGGGACGACGCCGACTTCGACCGCCTCGTCACGGCCGCCCGCCGCCGCGGGGTGCGCATCCTGCTCGACGGCGTGTTCAACCACGTCGGCCGCGGATTCCCGCGGTTCGCCGCAGCGCTGCGGGACGGCCCGGACTCACCGGACGCCCGCTGGTTCCGCCCGCGCGGGGACGACTACGACTGCTTCGAGGGCCACCGTTCGCTCGTCGCCCTCGACCACGGCGAACCGGCCGTCGCCGAGTACGTCGCGAAGGTCATGCGGCACTGGCTCGACCGCGGCGCGGACGGCTGGCGTCTCGACGCGGCCTACGCCGTACCGCCGGAGTTCTGGCGGGCGGTCCTCCCGCAGGTCCGGGCGGCGCACCCGGACGCGTGGTTCACCGGCGAGATGATCCACGGCGACTACGCGGCCTACGTCGCCGGCTCCGGGCTGGACTCGGTCACCCAGTACGAGCTGTGGAAGGCGATCTGGAGCTCGCTGAACGACCGGAACCTGTTCGAGCTGGCCTGGGCGCTCGACCGCCACGACCGGTTCACCGAGGCGTTCACGCCCTCCACGTTCGTCGGCAACCACGACGTGACGCGGATCGCGACCCGTCTGGAGGAGCCCCGCCACCTGGAGCACGCGCTCGTCGTGCTGTTCACCGTCGCCGGCGTGCCGGCCGTCTACTACGGCGACGAGCAGGCGTTCCGTGGTCTGAAGGAGGACCGGCCGGGCGGCGACGACGCCGTGCGCCCGGCCTTCCCCGGCTCGCCGGCCGGGCTCGCCCCCTGGGGCCGGCCGGTCTACCGGCTGCACCAGCGGCTCATCGGCCTGCGCCGGCGCCATCCCTGGCTGGTACGGGCGCGTACGAGCGTCGAGCACCTCACCAACGAGGCGGCCGCGTTGCGCAGCCGTCCCGCCGAGGGCGGGCCGGGCATCACCGTCCTGCTGAACACCGGCGCGGACCCGTACCGCTTCCCGCTTCCGCTCGACGGCCTGCGCGTCCTGGACTCCGCCGAGGAGAAGGAGCCGGACGATCCCGCGCAGGTGCCCGGGTACGGGTGGGCGATCCTGGGCTAGGGCCGTTCTCCGGCTCCCCGGACTCCGACCGGACGATGACGACCGCCGCGAGACCGACGACCAGGCCGAGGGCGGTCTGTGAGCCGAACGGTTCACCGAACATGAGAGCGCCCCAGACCGCCGTCACGGGAGCCATGAGGAACATCAGCGTGTTCACCTTGGTGACCCCTGACCGCCGCAGGATGACCCAGTACAGCCCGTAGCCACCGAATGTGGACAGGACCACGAGCCACGTGATCGCGACCCAGAACGGGAGTTCGGCCGGCGGCTTCGCCGCTCCGGCGCTCATGGCGAGCGCCGTGAAGATGACGGCGCTGGTGACGCAGTGCGCGGTCATCGCCACCACGGGCTCGACCCGCGCGTGGGAGCGGCTGTCGAGGAACGTCGCCGCCACCAGCGAGAGCATGCCGAGGAACGGGATGAGATAGGCCCACCAGGTCACACCTGCGGCAGCCGCGGCGTCGGCCCGGGTGACGACGATGACGCCGCCCAGCCCCAGGCACAGGCCGAGCCATTGCCGGCGCGAGACGTACTGACGCAGGAGCGGTCCGGCGAGCGCCCCGGCGACGAGGGGCTGGACGCCGTCGATCAGGGCGGTGGTGCCGCTGGAGACGCCGAGTTGGATCGCGTAATAGACGGTGAGCAGATAGCCGCTCTGCGACAGGACGCCGATCAGGACCTGCCGGACGACGTCCCGGACCACGAGGCCCCGCCACCACGTCCGGACGAGGGCGATGCCGATCAGAACCACGGCCAGCGGCAGGAACCGCCACATCAGGATGGTGACGGCGGACGCGCTGCCGGCGCCGAGCCGGGCTCCGATGAACCCGGAACTCCAGCAGATCACGAAGGCCGCCGAGAGGAGAAAGCCCACGTCCCGCCCTTCGCTATACAGATCGGTATACCCGCGCCACTATACAGATCGGTATACTCTCGGGGCATGGGCACCACGGAGCTTCGGCGGATCACGATGACGCCCGCCGCCCTGCGCGTCCGGGAGGCCGCTGCGAGGCTGTTCTACGAGCGCGGCATCCATGCCGTCGGCGTCGACCTCATCGCCGCCGAGGCCGGGGTGACGAAGAAGACCCTGTACGACCGGTTCGGCTCCAAGGAGCAGATCGTCGTGGAGTACCTGGCGGATCGCGACGAACGCTGGCGGGCCTTCCTCACCCGGCGTCTCGACGCCGCGCCGCCGGAGCCGGCGGCGCGGGTCCTCGCGGTCTTCGACGCCTCAGGCGCGTGGTCGCGGGCGAACGGCGCCAAGGGGTGCAGCATGGTCAACGCGCACGCCGAGATCAGTGACGCGTCCCATCCCGCATATCCGCTCATCATCGGGCAGAAGAAGTGGATGCTCGCGCTGTTCACCCGCCTCGCCCGGGACATCGCTCCGGACGGGGCCGACCGTCTCGGCCGGACACTCACGCTGCTGAACGAGGGAGCGCTCGTCGCCCACGGCCTGAACGTCTTCCCCGACCCCTTCGGCCACGCCCGCGAGCAGGCCCGCGCTCTCCTGGCCGCGGCCGGGAACGCCGCGGTCTAGGACCTGGCGAACATCTGGTTCGTGCCGACGAACAGCAGCCGGCGCCGGGACAGCAGGCGCACCTGCCAGTACGAGCCGCCGTGCCCGTCGATGTCGGTCAGGTCGAAGGTCTTCGCGTCGCGCGGGGTGGCCTTGCCGCTCCACAACTTCTGCCCGAAGGCGACCCACTCGCCGCTGCCGTCGGCGTGGAAGCGGAAGTAGGTGTTCTTGACGTTGCGCGTCCAGGTGCCGGCCAGGCCGCGGAGCCAGACCTTGGCCTGCCGGGCCGAGACCGTGGGTGGGGCGCCGGGCGAGGCGACGCTGCCCGGCAGCGTCGAGACGGGGACGGGCGTGACCGGGTGCGTGGCCACCGGCCGGGGCGGCCGGCTCCCGCTCTGGGCGTCGACGACGGCGGTGAACACCAGCACGCCGACGGCGGCGAGCGCCGTCCCGGCCGCGGCGGCCCTCGTCACCGCGGGCGCGAGCGTGCGCATTCCCACCTCCGAACCGACGACTTCTGCGGCTCACCGTACAAGGTTCACGTGGCGTCGTCGGACGTCCTCCTCAGGTGTCAGCGACAGATCACCCCCACGGCGGAGGCGAGCGCCCCGGTCGAGGCGTACAAAGGGGGGCATGAGCACATCCGAGCTGCCGCGCGACGACCTGGCGGCCTCGCTCGCCGCGCGGCGCGAGCTGGGGCCCGACTACGACGCGGCGTTCGCCGACGCGATCGCGGCGCGGATCGAGCAGTCCGCCGCGCTGCGCGACGCGACCGCCGCCGCGAACGAGAAGGCCGAACGCGCGGTGGCCCTCACGGTCCTGTGCGTCACGCTCGGCGTCTCGATCCCGACCTCGGCCATCGCCGCGTCCTATGCCGGGCTGTCCGGCCTCGTCGTCGTGTGGGCGGCGCTGGTCGCCATCAACGTGGCGTTCGCCCTGCGTCCCCGACGCCGGTAGGCACCGGCTCGCCGGCCTCGCGCGCCGCGTCGTGGCGCGCCTTGAGCAGGCTCACCACCGTGGTGATGAGCATCGCCACGCCGATCACGACCAGCGAGAGCCAGATCGGCACCTGCGGCACCTGCTCGAACCCGGTCGCGTGCAGGGCCTCGAGGATGAGCTTGACGCCGATGAAGGCGAGGATGAACGACAGGCCCTTGCTCAGGTAGATGAGCCGGTCGAGCAGGCCGCCCAGCAGGAAGTAGAGCTGGCGCAGGCCCATCAGGGCGAAGGCGTTCGCGGTGAACACCAGGTAGGACTGCTTGGTCAGGCCGAAGATGGCCGGGATGGAGTCGAGCGCGAAGAGCAGGTCGGTCGAGCCGATCGCGACCATGACGATGAGCATGGGGGTGACGAGCCGTCGCCCCTGGACGCGCACGGTCAGCCGGTCGCGGTGGTACTCCCCGGTGGCCGGGATGACGCGTTGCACCCAGCGCAGCAGGATGTTCTCCTTGAACTCCTCATCGCCGCTGTCGCGCAGCAGGCCCAGCGCGGTCCAGATGAGGAACAGCCCGAACACATAGAACAGCCACTCGAAGCGGGCGAGCGCGGCACCGCCGACGAGGATGAACGCGCCCCGCATGAACAGCGCGATCAGGATGCCGACGAGCAGCACCTTGTGCTGGTTGACGCGCGGCACGGCGAACCGCGCCATGATGACGTAGAAGATGAACAGGTTGTCGATGCTCAGGCTGTACTCGGTGAGATATCCCGCGTAGAACTGCGCGGTGTACTGTCCGCCGGCCACGAACAGCAGGCAGACGCCGAACGCCACGGCGAGCACGACGTAGAACGTCACCCACGCGCCGGCCTGCCGGAGGGTGAACTCCCTCGGCTGCCCACGGTCGACGATCCACAAATCGACCAGGATGACGGCGAGGATGCCGGCCAGAGTGAGCGACCAGCCCAAAAGCGTGACATTCACGAGACAGCATCCTCCGGCGGCAGACAAAAGCCCCGGAGGTCTCTCCCGTCCGCGCTCATGGGCGCGAACCGACAGTACCGGGCCGCATGCGACTCCAGCCGTGGTGACGACACTGCCGCGAAAGGGATACTCCCCTCCTGCACCTTGACTATATCCAAGACCGAACCTGTCCCGAACAGTGGGCCGCGTTAGGAAGTCGTACCGGTCGCGCGGGCGTAGACCTGGGTGAGCTGATCGAGCGCGTCCTCTTCGGTGGGCAGCCGGAGTGCCTGGCGGGACGCTGACGACGCGAGCCGTTCGGCGAATTCCGGATTGTCCAAAATTCGAGTTACCGCCGCCTCCAACGCGGCCTCGTCACCGGACGGGACCAGGACCGCCGCGTCGCCGACCATGCCGGGGATGCCGCCGACCCGGGTGGCGACCAGGGGCCGTCCGGCACGCAGCACCTCCTGGACGATGAGCGGCTGTCCCTCCCAGACGCTGGACACGACGGCGACGTCGGCGGCGGCGAGCAGCTCGGGCACGTCGGAGCGGCGGCCGAGCAGCCGTACGGGCAGGGTCTCGGCCTCGATTCGCGCCCGCAGCGGCGCCTCCAGCGGCCCGTCTCCGGCGACCGCCACGAGGGGCGCCGGCGTGCGCCGGGCCCACCCGGCGGAGGCGTCGAGCAGCGTGGGCAGGCCCTTCTGCTCGGCGAGCCGCGCCACGACCGCGATCAGCGGACGCTCGACGGCGCCGAGCTCGGCGCGGAGCTTGGCCTGCGCCGCGGTGTCCTCCGAGCGCCGGCGCGGCGGGGCGGGCACCAGCGCCCGGCCGACCGCCTCCGCGCCGAGGGAGCGCATCCGCTCCTCCAGGTCCGGTGAGACGGCCAGGATCTCGGCGGCGCCACGGGCCACGATGCGTTCGAGCGTGGCATAAGCGGCGCCGATCACGCCCCCGGCGATGACGGCGTTGTGGAGCGTCACGATCAGCGGCGGCGTCGTCGTCCGGAGCGCCGCGGGGACCGCGCGGGTGAGAGCGAGGGCGGTGAGCCCGCCGGCGCGCAGGCCGTGGGCGTGCACGACGTCCGCGCCACGGGTCAGGCGGCGGATCCGGGCGACGGCGCGCGCGTCGGCGGCCGGATGCGGCCGATCGGCGATCTGGACCGCGACGAACCGGGCACCGGCCGCGGTGAAGCCGAACAGCTCTTCGGTCGACGACGGGCCGAGCACGACCACGCGGGCCCCGCGGGCGGTGAGACCCTCCACCACCGAGCGCACGTGGCCGCCCACTCCCCCGGCGCTCGTCGCCAGCACGATGGCGACCTTCAAACCGCTCAACGCATCCTCCGCCTGATCACGGCCTTGAGGTCCCGGCCGTCCAACGTGTAGGTGACCAGCGCGAACACCGCGCAGGCCGTGAGCCCCGCGGCGACGGCCGCGCCGATGCTCGTGAGCTGTCCGCTCGCGTCGATCGCCGCCGCCACCGCGTAGCCGGCGCCGCCGCCCGCGACCGCTCCCGCCGCGCCCGCGGCCGTCGCCCGTCCGAGGCCGGCGAGCACTCCTCGCCCGCGGACCCGGACGAGCGCGGCGAGCAGCAGGGCGCCGGCCACGGTCATTCCGGCGGTGTTGCCGAGCGCCAGCCCGGCCACCGTCCAGCCGCGCGGCAGCGTGAACACCAGCGCGAGATCGGCGACGATCACGACCAGCCAGCCGGCGACCGTCGCGCCGGCCGAGTCGCGGCCCCGGTGGCAGGCGAACAGCACCCGGCCCAGGTGCGCGACGAAGCCGTAGCCGAGCAGGCCGGGCGCGAACAGCAGGACCGCGCGCGCGAGCACGGTGGGTACCGCGTCGTGGTCGAGGAAGGTCGCGACCGGCACCGCGACCGCGGCCAGGCCGGCGGCCCCGGCGCAGGAGACGAGCACGATCGCCCGGGTGGTCGACGCGGTGATCCGGTCGAACTCCTCCGTCTCACCCGCGCTGACGCGCGCCGACAGCATCGGGAAGGCACTCGTGGCCACCGGCACCGCCAGCACCGCCCACGGCAGCAGGAACAGGGCCCAGGCGTACTGGTAGTCGGCCAGCGCGCCGACGGTGCCGTGCCCGCTCAGCACCACGACGGCGACCGCGGACAGCTGCTGGGCGGCGACCGTGGCCAGGCCGGCGATGGCCAGCCGGCGCACCCGGACCGCCGTGCCCGCCGGGAACCGCAGTGTGGGCCGGATCCGCAGCCGCAGGCGTACGGCGGCCACTCCGGCGGTGACGACCAGGACCACGACCCCGGCGGTCGTGCCGAGCGAGAGCATCAGCTCGGCGGTGCGCGGCAGCGTCGAGAGGTCCTGCTGGTGGCCGCGGCCGAGCGGCACGTACGCGAGGTAGGCGCCCATGACGACGAGGCTCGACACGAGCGGCGCCAGGGCGGGCGCGACGAAACGGCGGTGGGCCTGGAGCACGCCGTACAGCACGACGGTGAAGCCGTACAGCATGATCTGCGGCGCGAAGACGGCGAGCATGTGGGTGCCGACGGTCACGACGCCCGCGCGGGAGCACTGGTCCAGGTTGCCGCGGACGAGCGCGCCCATGATCGGGTGCGCGAGCACCACCCCGAGGGCGGACAGCGGGACCAGCGCGACCGCCATCCAGGTGAGCAACGCGGACGTGGTGCGGCTCACATGCTCGCGGTCGCCGCGTTCGGCCGGGCCGGCCAGGACGGGGACGACCAGGCCGGCCAGCGCACCGCCCGCGACGATCTCGAAGACGATGTTGGGGACCTGGTTGGCGGTGTAGTACGCCTGGCCGAGGCACGACGTCTTCACCGTCTGGGAGAACACGACGATCCGCCCGAACCCGGCGATACGGGCGAGGATGGTGATGACGCCGATGAGAACGGCGGCCCCGGCGAGCCCCTGGGCGGCGCGGCCGGCCGTGGACTCCTCCGTCACCTCCGAAGCCGTCACTCCGTACCCGTCGGACGTGCCTCCGGCACGACGGGACGGCGGCCGAACTCGTCGATCCGCCGCAGTGCCGGCGTCGCCTGGATCACCTTGGTGAAGCTGACGAACTCGCTGGCGGCGTTCAACGCCACCACGCCGGTGAGGATGCCGAGGCGTACGGGGCGGGGCAGATGGGCGGCGGACAGGCCCAGCAGGGCGCCGAGCGCGTTGGCTCCGGCGTCGCCGAGCATGGCGCGCTCGCCGAGGTCCTCGGGCAGCAGCGCGAGGGCGGCACCGAACGGAGCGGCGGTGACGGCTGAACCGCTCAGCGTGCCGGGCAGCGCGGCGAGCGCGCCGACCTTGATCGCGCGGCCGGGCCGCAGGTCGAACAGGTTGAGCAGGTTGGCGCCGCCCGCGACGAGCGCACCGTTGATCAGCAGGTCGGCGCGCGTGCTCGGGCGGCGGCCGGTGCCCGCGAGGGCGGCGGCGGCCAGACCGGCGGCGCCGATGCCGAGGATCTTCACCGCGCCGGTCGTCACCTCACCGTGCGCCAGCGCGGCCAGGTGCCCCTTGAAGCCGCGCGAGTCGCCGGAGCCGGCGAGGTCGTCGTACGCGCCGAGGGCGCCCGCGGCCGTGCCGGCGAACACCGCGGCCACGCGCATGCGGGCCGGGACTCCGGGGGCGACGGCCACCGCCGTCACCGCCCCGGCGACGAACGCCGGGCCCTCCAGCAGTGTTACGGGCTCGCCGCGGTGGTTGGTGCGCAGCCAGAGTTTCTCCTCGCGCGGCGGGCGCCGGGTCAGCAGGGTGTACGCCACCCGCGCGGCCGCCGCACCGAGCACGGTCGCGGCCACTGCCTTACGCATCCTGGCCTCACTTCTTCTCGGGCACCGTGGGTACGGGGGTCGGCATCGGGCCGTCCACGCCCGAACCGATGCCATAGTCGCCGAACTTGCCCTGCCGGGCGAGGTCGAGCGCGAACACCGTCGTCAGACGGCCGGCAGAGACGTCGCCGGTGTCGACCGTCGAGACGTGGTCCTGCGCCTTGCTCTCGTCGCGGATCGCCTTGATCATGCCGCCGTCGGACGCGGCGTCGCTGTTGCCCGCCGCCACCGTGCCGTTGGCGTACTTGGACAGGGCCAGCGGGAGGGCCACGAGGGCCTTGTTCTCGGTGTCGGCGTCCTTGTCCTTGCTCGCCGCGATGGGCGCGATCACGATGGCGAGTGTGGCACGGGTGGCGGGCTGCCCGCTGTAATTCAGGAAACCCGCCGTCTTGAATCCCGACAGGACCTGCCCGGCGGCGGGGTCCTCCTGGCCGGTGCTGGAGGCCTGCCGGGTGGCGAGCACCGAGGCCAGCTCGAGGGCGACGCGGTCGTACGGCGAGGCGTCCGCCGGGAAGTCGACGGTGGCCGGCTTGAGCTGGTCGGTCAGCTCGGTGAGCGTGGTCAGCTGGTTGGCGTCGAGGTACTTCTCCTGGAGCGTGACGTAACCGCTGATCCGCGCGCCCGCCTTGCCGATCAGGTCGGCGGTCTTGGCCCGCGCCTGGTCGTCGGCGCCCGGCGCCTCGATGAAGACGACGCTCTCGCCCTTGAGCCGCCCGGCGACGATCTGCGGCGCGACGTTGTCCATGACCTGGTCGTCGTAGCCGTTCACCTGGTCGGTGGTGCGATTGAGCGTCCGCAGGCTCTGGTTGTCCTTCTCGAACTGCCCCAACCGGTCCTTCAGCTGGTCGACGAGCGGCCCGCGCAGCGCCGAGGCGCCGACCACGAGGCCGAGCGCCAGCGCCAGGAAGATCGCGACGATGGAGACGATGTGGTATCGGAAATCGATCACGTGAACAATCCGGTCAGCCAGTAGACGAACTGATGCCATGCGTCGGCGACGACGGGCGCGAACGCGTCACCGGCGGGCGAGGAGATGATCGCCACGATCATGGCGACGAGCGTCGCCGCCACCAGCAACAGGAGCGAGGATCCCTTGATACGGCTGCGGTACAGCCGGCTCACTCCCTTGGCGTCGACGAGCTTGCTCCCCACCCGCAGGCGGGTCAGGAACGTGCTGGACATGCCCGCACGCCCCTTGTCGAGGAACTCCACGAGCGTCGCGTGGGTTCCCACGGCCACGATGAGCGTGGCGCCCCGGTCGTCGGCGAGCAGCATGGCGATGTCCTCGCTGGTGCCCGCCGCGGGGAAGACGACGGCCTGCCGGTCGAGGTCGTGCACCCGTTTGAGACCGGGCGCACGACCGTCGCGGTAGGCGTGCACGATCAGCTCCGCGCCGCAGGTCAGCGCCTCGTCGGACACGGAGTCCATGTCACCGACGATCATGTCGGGACGGTAGCCGGCCTCGATCAGCGCGTCGGCTCCTCCGTCGACGCCGATCAGCACCGGCCGGTATTCGCGGATGTACGGCCGCAGGGTCGCGATGTCCTCGCGGTAGTGGTAACCGCGCACGACGATCAGCACGTGCCGGCCGTCGAGGTCGGTCTCGACGTCCGGCACGCCGACGCCGTCGAGCAGCAGGTCACGCTCGCGCTTGAGGAACTCCATCGTGTTGGCGGCGAACGCCTCGAGCTGGGCGGGAAGCTCCGCCTTCGCCTCGGTCATCGCCGCCTCGACCGTCTCCTCGGTCTGCCGGATGCCCTTGGCCACGACCTGGTCGCCGGCGATCAGCGCGCCGCCGTCGACGCGTACGCGGTCGCCCTCACGGACCTTGCTGAACACGTCGGGGCCGACGTCGTCGATCAGCGGGATGCCGGCCTCGACGAGGATCTGGGGACCGAGGTTCGGATAGCGGCCCGAGATGCTGCGCGCCACATTGATCACTGCCGCCACATCGCAGGCCGCGAGCGCCTCGGCGCTGACGCGGTCGAGATCGACGTGGTCGATGATGGCGATGTCACCGGGCTCGAGACGCTTGGTCAGCTTCTTGGTCTTGCCGTCGAGGCGCGCCACGCCGGTCGTGGCCGACTCGGCGTCTCCGCGTTCACGGCGCAGCCCGCGGAACCGCGGCACGTGCAGGCGCGCGGTCGGTTTGATCCTCGGGGAGACGTCATTCATCGTGATGCCATCCTGCCAGAGCGCGGACGGTGACACTTGTAACGACGATCGTAAAGGCGTGTTCGTTCTTTACCGTGCGCGTCGCTCGACGTCCGGCTCGATGCTCTGAGCCCGGCCCCCCGGGGAGCGGGGCATGGCCGGGCCGGAGGTCGTCCAGGCTCTGTGAGCATACGTGACCCCGGACGGCGCCTCGCGCTCACCGCTCGGCGGCGGCGATGGCCAGAAGCTCCTCCGCGTGCGCACGACCCAGCTCGGAGTCCTCCAGGCCCGCGAGCATGCGGGACAGCTCGCGTACGCGGCCGGCGTCGTCGAGGGCGGTCACGCCGCTGCGGACGACACGCCCGTCGTTGGACTTCTCCACCACCAGATGCTGGTCGGCGAAGGCCGCCACCTGCGGAAGGTGGGTCACCACGATCACCTGCGCCGACTTGGCCAGCCGTGCGAGCCGCCGCCCGATCTCCACGGCGGCCTTGCCGCCGACGCCGGCGTCCACCTCGTCGAAGACGAACGTCGGCACGGGGTCGGCGCCCGCGAACACGACCTCGATGGCCAGCATGACCCGGGAGAGCTCACCGCCGGAGGCGCCCTTGTGCAGCGGCAGCGGCGGCGCGCCCGGGTGGGCGGCGAGCCGCAGCTCGACCTCGTCGACGCCGTGCGGCCCGAACTCCTCCTGCGGCGTCACCGCGACGACCACCTGCGCATGGGGCATGGCGAGCGCGGTCAGCTCCGCGGTCACCGCCTCCGAGAGTCGCTCGGCCGCCTCCATGCGGGCCTCGGTCAGCTCGGCGGACAGCTCGGTCAGCCGGCCGGTCAGGTCGTCCTGTTCGGCGCGGAGCTCCTCGATGCGGTCGTCGTCGGAGTCGAGCTCGGACAGCCGCGCGACGGAGCGCTCGGCCCACGCGAGCACGGCGGCGACGTCCTCGCCGTACTTGCGGGTGAGGCTCGTCAGGGCGGCCCGGCGCTCCTGGACGCTCGCCAGCAGCGCCGGGTCGGCCTCGACCGACTCGGCGTAGCCGGCGAGCTCGGCCGCGACGTCGGAGACCAGGTAGACGGCCTCGGAGAGCCGGTCGGCCTGGCCGGCCAGCGCCTCGTCGTGGGCCCGTACCGCCTCCAGCGCCTGCCGGGCCCCGCTGAGGAGGCTGATCGCGTCGGCGGCTCCGGTGGTGGCGGTCGGATCGCCCTGCAGGGCCTCGTGCGCGCCGGTCGCGGCCGTGCGCAGCGCGTCGGCGTGCGCGAGACGCTCCTCCTCGGCCGCGAGCTGCTCGTCCTCCCCCGGCTTGGGGTCGACCTTCTCGATCTCCTCTAGGCCGAACCGGAGCATGTCGGCCTCCTGGGCCCGCTCGCGGGCCTGCGTGGTCAGCTCCTCGAGCCGCTGCGTGACCTCACGGTGCCTGCGGTAGGCGGCGATGTAGCCGCGCAGCGGCTTGGCGACCTTGTCTCCGGCGAACCGGTCGAGGGCGGCCCGCTGGCGGCCCGCCTGCAGCAGCCGCTGCTGGTCGGACTGGCCGTGCACGGCGACCAGGTCGTCGGCCACGTTGATGAGCATCGCGACGGGGACCTGACGGCCCCCCAGGTGGGCGCGCGAGCGCCCCTCCGACGAGATCGACCGGGTGACGATCAGCGCGCCGTCGTCGAGCTCGCCACCGGCCTCGTCGACGCGCGCGGCGACCTTGCCGCCCTCCTCGACGACGATGCGCCCCTCGACGGTGGCCCGGTCGGCGCCGGGGCGTACGCGCTGCGGGTCGGCGCGCCCGCCGAACAGCAGCCCGAGGCTGGTCACCACCATCGTCTTACCGGCACCGGTCTCACCGGTCACCACGTTGAAGCCGGGGGACAGCTCGAGAACGGCCTCCTCGATCACCCCGAGGTTCTGGATCCGTACTTCCTCGACCATGGGCCGCACCTGTCGAACCCCTCCCGTCGCACTGCACAACCGGCGTCCCGAGGCTACCCCGTCATAGCGACGTATTGCCGTCGGATCGCCGGTTGAGGCGAACATTTGTTCGGCTCAGATTACGGGCGCACACGACATGCCATGCTCCTGCCACGAGTCAAGATCGCGCAAGATCGTCGCTGTCAGTCGCGGACGCGGCCGCGCCAGCCGGCCACGGGAAGGCCGAACTTGGTGACGAGACGGTCGGTGAACGGTGTCTGGTGCAGGCGTGCGAGCCGCACCGGCATCGCGCCCCGGCGTACCTCGATCCGCGCGCCGGGGGGCACCTCGATCTGGCGGCGGCCGTCGCACCACAGCACGCCGCCGGAGGTGTCCGGGAGCAGCTCCAGCGCCACCACGGACCGCGGGGAGACCACCATCGGCCGGGCGAACAGGGCATGCGCGCTGATCGGGACGACGAGCAGCGCCTCCACCTCGGGCCACACGACCGGGCCGCCCGCCGAGAAGGCGTACGCCGTCGACCCGGTCGGTGTGGCGCACACCACACCGTCACAGCCCCAGCGGGACAGGGGCCGGCCGTCGATCTCGGCGATGACCTCGAGCATGCGCTGACGCGAGGCCTTCTCGACGCTCGCTTCGTTCAGTGCCCAGCCCGACTGGGTGACGTCGCCGTTCTCGCGGACGATGACGTCGACGGTCATGCGTTCTTCGACGTCGTACGCCCGCGAGGCCACCTTGTCGACCGTGGCCGCCAGGTCGGCGCGCTCCGCCTCGGCCAGGAAGCCCACATGGCCGAGGTTGACGCCGAGCACCGGCGTGCCGCTGGGCCGGGCGAGCTCGGCGGCGCGCAGCAGCGTGCCGTCGCCACCGAGCACGATCACCATCTCCGCGCCCTCGGCCGCCGCGCCGCACACCGGCGTGACGTCGACGCCCGCGCAGTGCAGGTCTTCGGCCTCGCTGTCGAGCACGCGCGCGGAGATGCCGGCCTCGCTCAGCCGGTCGAGCACGAGCTGAGCGCTCCGGACCGCGCCGGGCCGCCCGGTGTGCGCCACGAGGAGGACGGATCGCTTGTCTGTCATGGGGTTTCCTCGGCCACGTCCACCGCGGCACCGGCGAGCGCCCGCTCCTGCACGAGGATCGGGCCGGCCGCGCCGTGCCACCGGTCGCGTACGGATCGTTCGTCTGTCATCGGAGGCGCCGCGGCGGACCGGACGGCGTCGGCGGCCCGGGCGGCGTCGCGAGCCGCGGTGAGCGGCGCCCCGGGGCATGCGCGGATCGTCATGCGGGTCCCTCCGCCACGGCTCTGTCCAGGGCGGCGTCGTCGAGCGGCGGCGCGCCGGCCCGCAGCCACAGGAAGTACTCGACGTTGCCCGACGGCCCGGGCAACGGGCTGGCCGTCACGCCCCGGGCGCCCAGCCCCAGGGTCTCCGCGTGGCGCGCCACGTCGCGTACGGCCTCGGCGCGCAGCGCCGGGTCGCGGACGACTCCTCCGGCGCCCACGCGCTCCTTGCCCACCTCGAACTGGGGTTTGACCATCATCACGTAGTCGGTGTCGGGCGCCGTGCAACGCCGGATCGGCTCCAGCACGAGGCGCAGCGAGATGAACGACAGGTCGGCCACGACGAGCGTGGGCGGCTCGCCCACGTGCTCCGGCGTGAGCTCCCTGATGTTGAGGCGCTCGACGACCGTCACCCGCTCGTCGGTGCGCAGCGACCAGGCGATCTGGCCGTAGCCCACGTCGACCGCGACGACGTGCGCGGCTCCGGCGCGCAGCAGGACGTCGGTGAAGCCGCCCGTGGACGCGCCGGCGTCGAGGCAGCGGCGGCCCCGGGGATCGACCTCGTCGAAGGCGGCGAGGGCGCCGGCCAGCTTGTGGCCGCCGCGCGAGACGTACTCCGGACCGGTGTCGGTGGTCCGGACGACGATGGGCGCGGAGGTCTCGACCTGGGTGGCGGCCTTGGTCGCGGTGTGCCCGCCGACCGTGACCCGTCCGGCGGTGACGAACTCGACCGCCTGTTCGCGCGAACGCGCCAGGCCCCGCCGGACCAGCTCGCTGTCCAGACGCCGCCGTGCCGTCATGAGCCCTCCTTCGCCGGGTGGGAGAGCGCCGCGCGCCGCCGTCGCGGCCGTCCGGCGATGGCCTCCGAATCGCCCCGGAGCCGCGCGTCGCCCGTACGGGCCCGGCCGAGACTCACGACGGCTCGCCGTCGATGCCCGTCAGGGCGTCCTGGAGGCGGCGGTGGACGTCCTGGAAGATCGCCGGGTGCTCGGCCGGAGGCGTCGCCTCGAGCTCGCCGAGGCGGGCCATCGCGGCGTCGACCCGCTCGTCCCCGGTGGTCTCGCCCTCGGTGCCGTTCACGTTATCGGTCCCCCAATCAGCGCCGCGTTCGCGGCAAGCCGGTCGACCCCGGCTCAGGAAGAACGCTACCGTCCGTGGGTGACAACGGTGTCGAGGACGACTACTGGGGGAACGGACCTGACAATGGCCACGCTGGAGGAAGCGCGTGCGGCGCTCGAACGCATCGCCACCCGGCTCACGGATGTAGATCCCGATGAGCTCGCCAAGCACGTCGTCGAACGCACCGTCAGCTGCCATGTGCCCGATCTGAATCTCGTGTTCCTCACCCGCATCCACGCCGGCGGGATGGACGACTTCGAGGTCGCCGAGAGCCCGAACGGCGCTCAGGTCAGGCTCACGGTCAGCAGCGACGACCTGGTGGCGCTCGCCTCCGACGAACTCGGCGTCGGCAAGGCGTGGGCCAGCGGCCGGCTCAAGATCGAAGCCAGCCTCGGCGACCTGCTGCGCCTGCGCAAGATCCTTTAGAACAGGCGGTCGAGCGCCCGTTCGCCGCGTTCGAGGTCACCGGAGTCCCAGACCGCGGCGCACAGGGCGCGCAGCCCGTCCATCGGGTCCCCGTCCCCTGACATCTCCAGGTCGCCGGAGACGGTCCAGCCGCCGCACACGTACGCCGGCCCCTCGCGCCGTACGCCGTTGTGCGGGACGAGGAGACCGTTCAGGTCCGCGGAGACGTACGTGGGCCGGTGCCGGGGCGGGGCGGCCAGGAGCGTCCGGGGATCGGTGACCCCGGTGAGCACCAGGAGGCTGTCGGCGCCGCCGTTGTGCGCGCCCTCGATGTCGGTGTCGAGCCGGTCACCGACGATCAGAGGCCGCTCGGCGCCGGTGCGCAGGATGGTCTCGCGGTGCAGCGGCCGTTCGGGCTTGCCGGTGACGATCGGGTCGACGCCGGTGGCGGTCCGGATCACCTGCACGAGGGCGCCGTTCCCGGGCCGGTACCGCCCGCCCTTGCCGGGGATGGTCGTGTCGCCGTTGGACGCCACGAAGATCGCTCCGGCGGCCACCGCCTGAGCGCCCTCGGCCAGCCGGTCGTAGCTGAGCCCGGGCGAGTATCCCTGGGCGACCGCCGCCGGCTTCTCGGCCGCCATGGACACCGGCCGCAGCCCGGCCTCCCGCAGCGCCTGGCGCAGCCCCATGCCGCCGACGACCAGGACCTTCGACCCCGCGGGCAGCCGTTCGGCCAGGAGCCGCGCGGCGGCCTGCGCGGAGGTCACGACGTCCTCCGCCGCCGCGGGCACGCCGACGTCGCCGAGCAGCGCGGCCGTGGCGCTGGGCGTCCGCGAGGCGTTGTTCGTCGCGAACGCGAGCCGCATGCCGCTCGCCCGCGCCTTCTCGAGCGCCCCCGCCGCCCCCGGCACGGGGTCGTGGCCGATGTAGACGACACCGTCGAGGTCGAGCACGCCGACGTCGTACGCCTCGGCCGGCGGCCGATCGATCCCCCGCATGGTCACCCTTCCTGTACGTTCCCCGCGCGACGTTCCCCGGAGAGTGCCGATCCACCCGTCCGGGAGGCCCTGGAGGCCCCGGCCCGATCGCGCATACCGGTCATCTTTCCGGATCGCCGTACGCCGCCGCGCACGGACCGCCGTGGACGGGGCGCCTGGGCGGCTCCGTGCGTGTGAGGTTCTTCCGCTGACCGCCGCCCGGCGGGCCGGCCTCAGCCGTCGGGGGACCCGCGTGGCCGATGGGGCCCGGCGGGGCGGATGGGCACCGTCGTCCCCGGTCATCCCTTGCGGGCGCGGGCGTGGCGCAGGGCGGTGGCGTAGTGCTTGTTGTCCGGGCACATCGCGCAGGCCAGGGCAAGGTGCTCGACCGCCTCGGCGAGCCGGCCGGTGCGGGTGAGCGCCAGGCCGAGGCCGAACAGGGCGTAGTCCTCCGCCGGGTCCGCCTCGACGATCATGCGGAAGTTCTCCGCGGCTTCGGCGTACCGCTTCGCGCCGTACTGGGCGCGGGCGAGCGCCTCGCGGACGCTCCGGGACGACGGCTCGGCCGCCGCCGCGTGCTCGAGCACCTGGATGGCCGCCGCTGGGCTGCCGCTTTCGAGAAGGTTCAATCCGCGCTGATACCAGTCATAGACCTCGCCTCCCGGCGTACCGGGGGAATCCTGGCCGTGGCCCGAACCTTGAACCATTTGTGGCCTCCGTTCGCCGACTCTATTTGAGCCCTAACAAGACCGCGGTATCTACCATGCCCGACGTGACCACTCAGCCCGGCCTCAGCCTCGAACCGTTCCGCGCCGTACGCTACGCCTCCTCCAAGGTGAGCTCGCTGGCCGCGGTGACCTCGCCGCCGTACGACCTCATCGACGAAGAGGCCCTGAAACGGTTCATGGCCGACGAACCGCACAACATCGTCCGATTGATCCTCCCCCAGCAGGACTACGGCGACGCCGCTGAGACGCTGCGGGCGTGGCTCGCCACCGGGGTGCTGACGGTCGACACGGAACCGGCGCTGTACGCCTACGAGGAGGCCGGAGAGGGCGTCCTGCAGCGTGGTCTGATCGGGGCCCTGGGAGTGCACGACCCGGGATCGCGGGTGATCCTGCCGCACGAGGACGTCTACCCGGGACCGATCCGCGACCGGCTGGCCCTGATGAGCGCCACGCGGGCGAACCTGGAACCGATCTTCCTGCTGTACGACGGAGAGGGCGCCTCGGTCACCAGCCGCCTGGTCGACGAGGTGGCCTCGTCTCCTCCGCTGCTGGAGACGAGCACCGGCGACGACGTACGGCACCGGCTGTGGGCGATCACCGACCCCGCCGTCCACGCGTCGATCGCCGCCGATCTGCGGGAACGCCAGGCGCTGATCGCCGACGGTCATCACCGGTATGCGACGTATCAGGCGCTGAGGGAGGCGCATGAGGGACCGGGACCGTGGGACTACGGTCTGGCGCTGCTCGTCGACTCGAGCGCCTACCCTCCTCGTCTCGGCGCGATCCACCGGGTGATCCCGAACCTGGCCGTGTCCGACGCCGTACGACTGGCGAAGGCCGCCTTCCGCACGGAACAGGTCGGGCCGGACCTGTCGACGGCGCTCGACCGCCTCGCCGCGCAGGACGGCACGGCGTTCCTCATCGGTGGGGAAGAGGAGGACCTCTTCCTGCTCACCGACCCGGACCAGGCACAGGTCACAAGATCGATGCCGGACGGGACCTCTCCCTGCTGGCGTGGCCTGGACACGGCCGTGCTCCACCGGTTGCTGATCCCCGAGCTGTGGCACATCACCGACGACGAGTCGAACGTCCGCATCGTCCACCACGACGCGGCGAGCGCTCTGCGGAAGGCCCGCCGCACGAACGGCACCGCGGTGATCCTCAACCCGCTGGAGGTGGCGGACGTACTGGCGGTGGCGGCCGGTGGCGAGAAGGTGCCGCGCAAGTCGACGTCGTTCGGCCCGAAGCCCCGTACCGGCCTGGTACTGCGAACCTTCGACACCGACCGGCGATAACGCCCGCGCACCGGGCTCGGCAGCGGATCACCTGAACAAGCGCCACCCGTACGAACGCTCCCGTACGGACACCACCCGCACAAGCGTCCGGGCCCAGGGAGCGGTAGACGCCTGTACGGGTGCCTTTGCTGCCGGTGTCCGGCTGGGTGGCCTGCCGCTGCTCCCCTGCCCAACGCGGCGTCGCGCAGCACGGCTCCCCTGCCCGCCACGGCACGGTGCCGCACGCGGCACGGCGCCTCCCACCGTGCCGCACTCACGTCACGACGCTTCGCTTACGACACGGCCTTCTCCTTCCGGGGCGGGCGGAAAAGGAGGGCGGCGCCGGCGGCCTCGACCTCGTACAGGCCTCGAGGGCCGGTCGGGCTCCTCCAGAAGCGGTGCCGTAGCGCTCCCCGTACTTCGATAACGTCGCCGTGGGTCCACGTGCGGACGGTGGTCTGGAGCTTCGCGTCATAGGTCACGCAGCGGATGGTGTCGATGGCGTCCTGCGGCGACCTCGCGTCGCGGTGTTCGACGATCAGGCGCCAGACGGCCACTTGGTCATCGCCCGGTAACGTCCGCCACTCCGGCTCTCCCGAAAGCCTTCCGACCAGGACGATCTCGTTGACGTGCTCCACCGTCGGCTCCTCTCGTGATCGGCCGCCGTCTCCCTACCACGGCCCTGTATCTACGATGGAGGCTCGCAGCCGACCGCATAAGGCCCCCCGCACATCTGTGGACGACCATCGGAGACGGATATGGAGAACCTCACCGACCTGGGCAACGACGTCTTCGAAATCGACACGCGAATGGCTGGATATACCGGCATAACAGCCGGTTATCTCATCCGTTCGGAGCGGCCGTGTCTCGTCGAGACCGGGGCCGGGAACTCGGCCGAGGTCGTGCGTGACACGCTGTCGGCGGCGGGGATCGGCCCCGGTGATCTGGCGACCGTCGTCGTCACCCACATCCATCTCGACCACGCGGGCGGAGTCGGGGACATCGCCCAGATGTTCCCCAACGCGGAGATCGTCGTCCATGAGAAGGGCGCCCGGCACCTCGCCGATCCCAGCCGGCTGATGGCCAGCGCGCGCATGGTCTGGGGTTCGGCCCTCGACTCCCTGTTCGGCGACCTGAAGCCCACCGACGCCGTACGAATCCGCGCGGTCGAGGACACCGGGGTCGTCGACCTCGGCGGCGGCCGTCGCCTGGAGAGCCACCACTCCCCCGGGCACGCGCGACACCACGTGGGGCTGCTCGACTCCCTCACCGGCGACCTGTACGTCGGCGACGCGGCGGGCGTCTACATTCCCGAGACCGCGGACCTTCGCCCGGCCACGCCACCGCCGGACTTCGATCTCGACAGCGCGCTGGCGTCGCTCGACCGGTTCCGCGCGCTCCAGCCGACGCGTCTTCTGTTCAGCCACTACGGGCCGGTGGAGCTCGCGGACGAGACTCTCCAGCGCTCGGCCGAAGAGCTACGGCTCTGGGTCGAGATGGTGACCGAGGCGTACGACCAGCGCCTCGACCTCGACCACGCGGTGGCCATGGTCCGCGAGCGCACCGACGAGCGTTACAAGGCCCTCGCCCCGGACGCCGACCCCGCCGTGGCCGAGAAGGTCGAGGTCATCTCCGCGACCCGCAACAACGTCGCCGGGATCATGCACACCCTGGAGAAGGACTCCGCCCGGAGCTGACCGCCGCACGACCTCCGCGGGCGTGCGGTGGCCGCGTCAGGCGTCGTCCGAATCGTCGTCGATGATCTCCAGTCCCTCGATCTCCGCGTACCGTTCCGCGGCGTCCGTCTCACCGTCGCGGTCGGCCGCGGCCGACCGCGCGAACCAGTCGGCCGCCTCGTCCTCGCGCCCCGCATCGGCCAGGGCGTCCGCGTACGCGTAGAACAGCCGTGCCGACCAGGGGCGGAGGCGCTCGTCCTTCAGCTCGGGGATCTGCAGCGCCAGCACCGCGGCGTCGTACTGCCCGAGGTCCCGGCGGGCGCCGGACTCGACGATCCGCATCTCGATGGCCTCCGCCGGAGCCAGCCGCTTCGCCTCGTCCGAGCGCGCGAGATCGAGCGCGCGCTCGGGCCGGCCCAGGCCCCGCTCGGCGTCGGCCATCACGGACAGGTACGCCTCCTGCCCGGTCAGCCGCCGCGCGGTGCGCAGTTCGGACAGTGCCACGGACCACAGACCGGCGTGGTACGCGGCGAGCCCGCAGGCCTCCCGTACGACGCCGACACGGGCGGCCTTCCGCCGGGCCGCCAGGGTGTGCTGGTACGCCTGTTCGGCATCCTCGTCGAGCAGCCGACCGGCCATCACGAGGTGCCGGGCTACGGACGTCGCCAGGTCCTTGGGGAGCGTTCTCAGCTCGGACTTGGCCGTACGGTCCAGCTCGTCACCCGTCACGTCGTCGGGTACGGGCGGGCCCGGGTCCCTCTTGGGCCGGGTCTCGTTCTCCGGCCGGCGTTCGAAGGGCTTCCGGCCTCCCTCAGCGGCTCCGCGGCGGTCGGCCGGGCGGCGCCGGCCTCGGTCGCCGGGACGCCCACCCTCGCGACGCCGGCCACCCGGCCGGTCGGTGGTCGCGTGCCCGGATGCGCCACCGCCCGTACGGGCGCCCTCACGACGCCCGGACGCCTGTCCGCGCCGGTCGTTGGAAGCGCCCTCGCGCCGAGGCGCTCCACCGCTCGCGTCTCTCGTCTTCTCGCGGCGCTGGAAGCCGCCCTCGCGGCGCTCCTTGTCGTCGCGGCGACGCGCTGCCGGGTTACGGCGCTCCTGGTCCCTGCCCTCGGAGCCGCGCCCGCCGGGCCGTGGCGTACGGCGGGAGTCGTCGCGTTTACCGTACGAGCCGGAGCCCGCGTCGTCGCGCCGCCGGGGCCGGTCGCGGTACGAGGTCTCGGAGTCGTTGCGGAACGGCCGGGGGCGACGTGACGCAGCGCGGCCGTCGTCGCGTTCCTTGTCGCGAGGCTTGACGAAATCACGGCCCTTGCCTTTTCCGCCCGCCTTACCGGACGCGGGACGGCCTGCGGAGCCGTCGCGTCGCGGCCCGCCGGCCTGACGACCGCCGGCCGCGTCACGTCCGCCGTTCTGGCGGCCACGGGCCGCGCCCGCGCCGCCGGGTCGGCGGTCCTTGTTGGGACGCGGGCGCCGAGCGTCCTCGTCGCCGTCACGCCTGTCGTTTTGCGCGCTCATTACACCAGACCGTTCAGCCGGAGCACCTCAGGGGTCTCCATTGTGCCGTGACAACGCAAAAAGGGCCGCCTGATCAGGCGGCCCTTTTCGTTTTAAGTTGATGTCCGGCGGTGTCCTACTCTCCCACACCGTCCCCGGTGCAGTACCATCGGCGCTGGAGGGCTTAACTTCCGGGTTCGGAATGGGACCGGGTGTTTCCCCACCGCTATGACCACCGAAACGCTTAACAGAACAAAACCAGCGGAAAATGGTTCCCGGTCGTGTCCCGGGAACCGCACAGTGAACGCGAACAAAATAAGTGTGTTCAAGCCACTCGGCCTATTAGTACCGGTCAACTCCACACCTTACGATGCTTCCATCTCCGGCCTATCAACCCAGTCGTCTAGCTGGGGGCCTTACAACCATGAAAGGTTGGGAGACCTCATCTCGAGGAAGGCTTCCCGCTTAGATGCTTTCAGCGGTTATCCCGACCGAACGTAGCCAACCAGCCATGCACCTGGCGGTACAACTGGCACACCAGAGGTTCGTCCGTCCCGGTCCTCTCGTACTAGGGACAGACCCTCACAAGTCTCCTACGCGCACAGCGGATAGGGACCGAACTGTCTCGCGACGTTCTAAACCCAGCTCGCGTGCCGCTTTAATGGGCGAACAGCCCAACCCTTGGGACCTACTCCAGCCCCAGGATGCGACGAGCCGACATCGAGGTGCCAAACCTTGCCGTCGATATGGACTCTTGGGCAAGATCAGCCTGTTATCCCCGGGGTACCTTTTAGCCGTTGAGCGACACCCCATCCACACGGTGGTGCCGGATCACTAGGCCCTGCTTTCGCACCTGCTCGACATGTCTGTCTCACAGTCAAGCCCCCTTGTGCCCTTGCACTCAACACCTGATTGCCAACCAGGCTGAGGGAACCTTTGGGCGCCTCCGTTACTCTTTAGGAGGCAACCGCCCCAGTTAAACTACCCACCAGGCACTGTCCCCCACCCGGATCCACGGGTGCGGGTTAGACGCTCAAAACGACCAGAGTGGTATTTCACCAACGACTCCACGGTAACTGGCGTCACCGCTTCACAGTCTCCCACCTATCCTACACAAGACGCTCCAAACGCCAATGCCAAGCTATAGTGAAGGTCCCGGGGTCTTTCCGTCCTGCTGCGCGTAACGAGCATCTTTACTCGTACTGCAATTTCACCGGGCCTGTGGTTGAGACAGTGGGGAAGTCGTTACGCCATTCGTGCAGGTCGGAACTTACCCGACAAGGAATTTCGCTACCTTAGGATGGTTATAGTTACCACCGCCGTTTACCGGCGCTTAGATTCTCAGCTTCACCCCCGAAAGGGCTAACCAGTCCTCTTAACGTTCCGGCACCGGGCAGGCGTCAGTCCGTATACAGCGTCTTACGACTTCGCACGGACCTGTGTTTTTAGTAAACAGTCGCTTCCCCCTGGTATCTGCGACCCCCACCAGCTCCACAGAGCCAGTCCGGTCACCAGCAGGGGCCCCCCTTCTCCCAAAGTTACGGGGGCAATTTGCCGAGTTCCTTAACCACAGTTCACCCGAACGCCTCGGTATTCTCTACCTGACCACCTGAGTCGGTTTAGGGTACGGGCCGCCGACACACATCGCTAGAGGCTTTTCTCGACAGCATGGGATCACTCACTTCACCTAAATCGGCTCGGCATCACATCTCACCCACATGCACCACGGATTTACCTATGGTACGGGCTACATGCTTACCCCAGGACAACCACCGCCTGGGCTGAGCTACCCTCCTGCGTCACCCCATCACTTGCCTACTACCACATCAGGTCCCACACTCGCCCCGACAAGATCCCCGAAGGAACCAAGCAGAGTCCGCACGGTTAGTATCCGCGGGTTCAGCATGGGCGCGTGTCAGCGGGTACGGGAATATCAACCCGTTGTCCATCGACTACGCCTCTCGGCCTCGCCTTAGGTCCCGACTTACCCTGGGCGGATTAGCCTGCCCCAGGAACCCTTGGTCATCCGGCGGAGGGGTTTCTCACCCCTCATTCGCTACTCATGCCTGCATTCTCACTCGTGTGGCCTCCACGACTGGCTCACGCCGCCGCTTCACCGCCCACACGACGCTCCCCTACCCACCCCAACCCCTGAACCAGCACCACAAGGGCACTGACTAGGGACATGTTGGGATGCCACGGCTTCGGCGATGTGCTTGAGCCCCGCTACATTGTCGGCGCGGAATCACTTGACCAGTGAGCTATTACGCACTCTTTCAAGGATGGCTGCTTCTAAGCCAACCTCCTGGTTGTCACGGCAACTCCACATCCTTTACCACTTAGCACACGCTTAGGGGCCTTAGCCGATGATCTGGGCTGTTTCCCTCTCGACTACGAACCTTATCGCCCGCAGTCTCACTGCCACGCTCTCACTTACCGGCATTCGGAGTTTGGCTGACTTCAGTAAGCTTGTCGGCCCCCTAGGCCATCCAGTAGCTCTACCTCCGGCAAGAAACACGTGACGCTGCACCTAAATGCATTTCGGGGAGAACCAGCTATCACGGAGTTTGATTGGCCTTTCACCCCTACCCACAGGTCATCCCCCAGGTTTTCAACCCTGGTGGGTTCGGTCCTCCACACGGTCTTACCCGCGCTTCAACCTGCCCATGGGTAGATCACTCCGCTTCGGGTCTACAGCATGCGACTCTGGACGCCCTATTCAGACTCGCTTTCGCTACGGCTCCCCCACACGGGTTAACCTCGCCACACACCATAACTCGCAGGCTCATTCTTCAAAAGGCACGCCATCACCCCAACACCGAACAAGTCGATGCAAGGCTCTGACGGCTTGTAAGCACACGGTTTCAGGTACTCTTTCACGACCCCTCACCGGGGCACTTTTCACCTTTCCCTCACGGTACTAGTCCGCTATCGGTCACCAGGAAGTATTTAGGCTTACCAGGTGGTCCTGGCAGATTCACACGAGATTCCACGAGCCCCGTGCTACTCGGGAAACACCCAATGGAGACAACAAGGTTTCACCTACCGGACTATCACCGACTACGGTCGACCATTCCAGATCATTCGGCTACCTCATCGTTTTCTCACTCCACGCCCAGTCGGCGGACCAGACAAGAATGCTCCCACAACCCCACACACGCAACACCCGCCGGCTATCACACGCGCATGGTTTAGCCTCATCCCCTTTCGCTCACCACTACTCAGGGAATCACTATTGTTTTCTCTTCCTACGGGTACTGAGATGTTTCACTTCCCCGCGTTACCACCAACCACCCTATACATTCAGATGGCGGCAACACCCCATAACAGGTGCTAGGTTTCCCCATTCGGAAACCCCCGGATCAACGCTCGGTTGCCAACTCCCCGGGGCATATCGCAGGCTCCCACGTCCTTCATCGGCTCCTGATGCCAAGGCATCCACCGTGTGCCCTAAAAAACTTGAACACAACACAAAAACAAGATGCTCGCGTCCACTATGCAGTTCTCAAAACACGAACGGGAAACCAACCAACAACCACCACCACGACCACCAGAAACCTGGCGCGGTATGCGCGGCACGGCCAGCCCGCCCGCCCCAACCCCACCCACCAACCAGGCAAGCGAGATCCAAAGCGGCCCGAAGAGACAAGCTAAGAAGCCCCCACAGGAGCTCCGTGCCCGTTTCCTCAGGACCCAACAGTGTGCCCACACCAGCCACCATCCCGACATCCCGCGTTCCCACTCCCAGAAACCTGGGCGGTACTAACCAGACCGGCACGACAACCGATGCGAATAGCCAGTGCTCCACCTATGAGCAAACCCACCCACAAGACATTCGCTCGTGGCAATGGGTCATGGACCAACACCCCAGACCAAGCGCCTGAGTGTGTGGCCAGTGATGCTCCTTAGAAAGGAGGTGATCCAGCCGCACCTTCCGGTACGGCTACCTTGTTACGACTTCGTCCCAATCGCCGGCCCCACCTTCGACGGCTCCTCCCACAAGGGTTAGGCCACCGGCTTCGGGTGTTGCCGACTTTCGTGACGTGACGGGCGGTGTGTACAAGGCCCGGGAACGTATTCACCGCAGCGTTGCTGATCTGCGATTACTAGCGACTCCGACTTCATGGGGTCGAGTTGCAGACCCCAATCCGAACTGAGACCGGCTTTCCGGGATTCGCTCCACCTCACGGTTTCGCAGCCCTTTGTACCGGCCATTGTAGCATGTTTGCAGCCCAAGACATAAGGGGCATGATGACTTGACGTCATCCCCACCTTCCTCCGAGTTGACCCCGGCAGTCTCCCATGAGTCCCCACCACTACGTGCTGGCAACATGGAACGAGGGTTGCGCTCGTTGCGGGACTTAACCCAACATCTCACGACACGAGCTGACGACAGCCATGCACCACCTGTCACCGGCCCAAAAGGACCCCGCATCTCTGCGAGTTTTCCGGTGATGTCAAACCTTGGTAAGGTTCTTCGCGTTGCGTCGAATTAAGCAACATGCTCCGCCGCTTGTGCGGGCCCCCGTCAATTCCTTTGAGTTTTAGCCTTGCGGCCGTACTCCCCAGGCGGGGCGCTTAATGCGTTAGCTACGGCACGGAATCCGTGGAAAGACCCCACACCTAGCGCCCAACGTTTACGGCGTGGACTACCAGGGTATCTAATCCTGTTCGCTCCCCACGCTTTCGCTCCTCAGCGTCAGGTAAGGCCCAGAGAACCGCCTTCGCCACCGGTGTTCCTCCCGATATCTGCGCATTTCACCGCTACACCGGGAATTCCATTCTCCCCTACCTACCTCTAGTCTGCCCGTATCCACCGCAAGCCACGAGGTTAAGCCTCGGGTTTTCACGGCAGACGCGACAGACCACCTACGAGCTCTTTACGCCCAATAATTCCGGACAACGCTTGCGCCCTACGTATTACCGCGGCTGCTGGCACGTAGTTAGCCGGCGCTTCTTCCCCACCTACCGTCACGTTAGCTTCGTCGGTGGTGAAAGAGGTTTACAACCCGAAGGCCTTCATCCCCCACGCGGCGTCGCTGCGTCAGGCTTCCGCCCATTGCGCAATATTCCCCACTGCTGCCTCCCGTAGGAGTCTGGGCCGTGTCTCAGTCCCAGTGTGGCCGGTCACCCTCTCAGGCCGGCTACCCGTCGTCGCCTTGGTAGGCCATCACCCCACCAACAAGCTGATAGACCGCGAGCCCATCCCCAGCCGAAAAACTTTCCACCCCCACATCATGCGATGAGGAGTCATATCCGGTATTAGACCCAGTTTCCCGGGCTTATCCCAGAGCCAAGGGCAGGTTACTCACGTGTTACTCACCCGTTCGCCGCTCGAGTACCCCGAAGGGCCTTTCCGCTCGACTTGCATGTGTTAAGCACGCCGCCAGCGTTCGTCCTGAGCCAGGATCAAACTCTCCGTTAAGGTCCAAACGACAACCACCGAAACGATGGCCGCCAAACCCAAGAGAAAACAATCCCAGCAAGAATCATCATCTTGCCAAAGGAATCCAAAACCAAACCAGAACAACCCACCCACAACGGGCAAGCCACCCCAGCCCGGTCGAGGACCAAAAGGCACTGGCTTTTAACACACTGTTGAGTTCTCAAGAAACGGACACACACCATCGAAGATCCGAACCGGACCCCCTCTGGGGCAACCCTACTAACTTACCACCCTCGGCCCGCCTGTCAACCCTCAGGACCAAAATCCCAAAAGATCAACAAACCCAACCGAGAATAGCCCCACAACACACAACCACCCCAGCAGACAACCATCCGCCAAGACGATCACTACGTCGAAGGAACCCCACCCGGGCCGGCCACCGATAGGCGTCCTGCATCCCGTTCGTCGGGGCAACTCCCCAAGTCTACCTCGCCCCAACCGTGGTCCGGACCAAGAAGCTCTTTGAGAGTCTCCTCCCTGAGGCCGAGGCGCCTTCCGGCGTCCCGCTCCCTCACGGCACGAAGAACGTTACGTGCCCGGCTCCGACCCGTCAAATTGCGGTAACTTGCTGCAACGCCCCAGCTCAGGGGCGGTTTCGTGCTGCTCCACGGCCGGCGCACCCCGGTCCGTGACCGGACCGTGATCATCAAGTTCGGATCGCTGGACGCATCGATCCACTCCAGTCACAGGACCCACGGCCACGATCGCCGGGAACACTTACGTAGCGCGGCGGCGCCCGCACAGGGACGCCGCCTTTACGTTGTAGATCATCGCTACGCGGCCGCGTGCACGAAGCGGACGGCGCCGCGGCCGCGCCCGGCCCCAGGCCGGGCGTGGCGAACCGTACGGCAGCGCCGTGCCCCTGCTCGCGGCAGGCGAGCGTTCCCGGCGGTCCCTCCTGCCGTACTGCCGGTAGCTCGCGGCGGGCGAGCGCCCGGGCGGTCTCTCAGACCCGCTATGAGACCGTCACGCCGCCCACGTTGCGCTTGCCGCGGCGCAGGACCAGGAAGCGGCCGTGAAGCAGGTCCGACGTCGACGGGACGGCCGCCTCGTCGGTCACCTTGACGTTGTTGACGTACGCGCCGCCCTGGGCGATCGTGCGGCGGGCCTCCGATTTGCTGCCCACCAGCTTCGTCTCCGCCAGCAGGTCCACCACCGACGGCAGCGGAGCCGACACCTCGGCCGACGGAACCGACGCCAGAGCGCTCTCCAGCGTCCGTTCGTCCAGCTCCCCCAGCTCCCCCTGCCCGAACAGCGCCCGCGACGCGGCGATCACCTTCGCCGTCTCGTCCTCACCGTGAACGAGTGTCGTGAGCTCCTCCGCCAGGGCGCGCTGGGCCAGGCGGGCGGCGGGGCGTTCGCCGGTCGCCTTCTCCAGCTCCTCGATCTCCTCCCGGCCGCGGAAGCTGAAGAACTTCAGGAACCGTACGACGTCGCGATCGTCGGCGTTGAGCCAGAACTGGTAGAAGGCGTACGGCGTCGTCAGCGACGGATCCAGCCAGTACGTCTCCCCGCCCGCCGTCTTTCCGAACTTCGTGCCGTCCGCGCGGGTCACCAGCGGTGTCGTCAGTGCGTGGGCCGTGGCGCCCTCCGCCCGGCGGATGAGGTCGACGCCGGAGGCGAGGTTGCCCCACTGGTCGCTGCCGCCGGTCTGGAGCCGGCAGTCGTAGCGGCGGTACAGCTCCAGGTAGTCCAGCGACTGCAGCAGCATGTAGCTGAACTCGGTGTAGCTCAGCCCCGTGGTCTCCAGGCGGTTCCGGACCATGTCACGGGCCAGCATGCGGTTCACCGGGAAGTGCTTGCCGACGTCGCGCAGGAACTCGATGGCCGACATCGATCCGGTCCAGTCGAGGTTGCTGACGATCATGCCCTTGTCGTCGCTGAGCGACAGGAACCGCGAGACCTGTTCGCGAATCCGCTCGAGCCAGCCCGCCACGACATCCTCGGAGTTCAGCGTCCGCTCGGCGCTCTTGCCCGACGGATCGCCGATCAGGCCCGTCGCGCCGCCGACCAGGCCGATCGTGCGGTGCCCGGCGAGCTGGAAACGCCGCAGGGTCAGGAGCTGGACCAGGTTGCCGACGTGCAGCGACGGCGCGGTCGGGTCGAACCCGCAATAGAGCGTGACCGGCCCCGCGGCGAGCATGGCTCGCAGTTCGTCCAGGTCAGTGGACTGCGCGATCAGGCCGCGCCACGCGAGGTCATCCAGGATGTCGGTCACGTTCTCCCTCGTCTCATCGAACGTCCGGCAACAAGCATGCCGGTACTGCCGACGACAAAAATAATGGTTTTCAGCCCTGATCTATCACCGTACGACGCCGTGGCGTGTGGAGACGGTACGGGGACACGCTCGGGTCGCCGTCGATCCAGAACCTCCACGGCACGTCCTTGGCGCTGCTGACCCCCGTGCGCGGGCCCGTGCGGAAGGACGACGCGGGTGATCCGGCCGACACGCGCAGCGGGCTCGCCGGATCGCAGACGTCGGTGCCGGACAGCTCGCGGTCGATGGCCAGGGCCTCGCACAGCCGGGCCGGTCCGCGGGCGAGGTCACGCGCCGATGAGCGAGGGCGGCGGGCGGCGGCCAGCTCACGCCCCTCGACGATCTCACCGGCCCGCAGCAGCACGGCCGCCGCCGTACCCTCGCCCAGGCAGACGAGGTTGACGCAGAAGTGCATGCCGTAGGTGAAGTAGACGTACGCGTGACCGGGCGGCCCGAACATCACCTCGTTGCGTTTCGTCGGCCCCCGGTAGGCGTGCGAGGCCGGATCGCGCGGGCCGGCGTACGCCTCGACCTCGGTCAGCCGGACCGAGACGACGCCTTCGGCCGTGGTACGGGTGAGCACGCAGCCGAGGAGGTCCGGCGCGACCTCCTCGGCCAGGCGATCGAAGAACGAACGCGGCAGCACGGCGGCCATCAGGACTCGTCGGCCGCCCACGACGCGTGGGAGTCGGCGAGCGACCGCAGCGCCGTCAGCTGCTGGGCGACCCGCTCGGGTGAGGTGCCGCCGTACGCCTTGCGGGCGGCGAGCGCCCCCTGCACCGAGAACACGTCGCGTACGTCGGGGGTCAGGTGCGGTGACACCTTGGCCAGCTCCTCGTCGGTGAGGTCGCCGAAGTCCTTGTCGTTGACCTGGCACCAGACCACGAGGTGACCGACGACCTCGTGCGCGTCGCGGAACGGCACGCCCTTGCGGACCAGCAGCTCGGCCAGGTCGGTGGCGAGGGCGAACCCCTGGGGCGCCAGCGACTCCAGGCGCGCGGTGTTGACGCGCATCGTGGCGATGAGCCCGGACACGGCCGGCAGGACCAGCAGCAGCGTCTCGACGGCGTCGAAGACGCCCTCCTTGTCCTCCTGCAGGTCACGGTTGTAGGTCAGCGGCAGGCCCTTGAGCGTCGTGAGCAGGGCGGTGAGGTGGCCGATGAGACGGCCGGACTTGCCGCGCGCGAGCTCCGCGACGTCGGGGTTCTTCTTCTGCGGCATGATCGAGGAGCCGGTGGCGTAGGTGTCGTCCATCTCGATCCACCGGAACTCCTGCGACGCCCACAGCACCACCTCTTCGCCCAGCCGCGACAGGTGCACGCCGATCAGCGCGGCGGCGGCCAGGAACTCCACGGCGAAGTCGCGGTCGCTGACCGCGTCCATGGAGTTGGGCGCCGCCGCGTCGAAGCCCAGCTCGTCGGCGACCGTCTCGGGGTCGAGGGGCAGCGAGGACCCGGCGAGCGCGCCGGAGCCGAGCGGGCTGACGGCGGCGCGCTTGTCCCAGTCGCGCAGCCGGTCGACGTCGCGGGCGAACCCCTGGACGTGGGCCAGCAGCTGGTGGGAGAACAGCACCGGCTGCGCGTGCTGCAGGTGCGTCATGCCGGGCGCGGCCACGCCCATGTTCTGCTCGGCCTGCGCGATGAGCGCGGTCTCCAGCTCGACGAGCCGGGACACGATCTGGCGTACGTGGTCGCGCAGGTAGAGCCGCAGGTCGGTGGCGACCTGGTCGTTGCGACTGCGGCCGGCGCGCAGCTTTCCGCCGAGGGTGCCCAGCCGCTCGAGCAGGCCGCGCTCGAGAGCGGTGTGCACGTCCTCGTCGGCCACGGCGGGCCGGAACTCTCCGGAGCGGCAGGCCGCCTCCAGGTCGTCGAGCGCACCCAGCATGCGGGACAGCTCGTCGTCGGTGAGCAGGCCCGCACGGTGCAGCACCCGCGCGTGGGCTCGGGAACCGAGCAGGTCGTACGGCGCGAGGCGCCAGTCGAACTGCACGCTCACCGACAGCCGGGCGAGGGCCTCCGACGGCCCGCCCTCGAACCGTCCGCCCCACAGCCTGGTCGGCGTCCTGCGGTGTTGCTCATCCGTCACGCTGGTTCTTCTCTCACGAATCGACGACGACATGGAGTGTTCTCCGCTATCACTGCAATATCACGGCCGGGCGCGTTCAGCCGACCTGACGGTCACGCTTCGCGGTCGCGCCGCTCACCACTAAAAGGGCTTTTGACCTGGCCCTAGGCTCATCGTTCCGCGTTCTCCGGAGCCGGGTGCGTGCCGGCGCCGCGGCCTGCCGGCACGTGCGGCAGGTCGTCCGCCGGCTCCCAGGGCGGGTGGGGCCGCCGGCCGGGGCCGGTCTCGCGCGGCGGCTCGGCGCGGCGTTCGGTCAGCGCCAGCAGCGAGGACGCGAGTGCGGCGCCGCCCGACGGGTCGCGGGAGATGACCAGGATCGTGTCATCTCCGGCGACCGTGCCGAGCACGGACGACCAGTCGGCGTGATCGATGGCCGAGGCGAGCAGCTGCGCGGCGCCCGGAGGCGTGCGCACGATCACGAGGTTCGCGGAGGCCTCCGCGGACACGAGGAGCTCCTGCGCGAGCCGGGCGAGCCGGCCGGTGAACGTCTCGGCTCCGCGCGACCGGGCCCGGCGGATGCGCTCGCCGCCCTCTCCGGGCACGGTGTAGATCAGCGAACCGTCCGCGGCGCGCAGCTTGACCACGCCGATGTCCACGAGGTCGCGGGACAGGGTCGCCTGCGTCACGTCGACTCCCTCATCGGCGAGCAGCTTGGCCAGCTCGCTCTGGGAGTGCACGGCGTTGCGGCCCAGGAGTTCGACGATGCGTGACTGACGCGCGGTCTTGGTCAGGGGCGTGGTCATGTGTCCTCCGCCGCTCCCTGCGAAAACACTCCCCGGGCTCCGCGTCCGCCCGGGCGTCGGGGCTCCGCGGCCGAGGTGCCGCGGTCACCGATTCGCTCGTTCCACTCGGTCATGTCTTCCTCAAGATATCCGGCAACGCCGCCGTGAAGGAGGCGACTTCGCCGGATGTGATGATCAGAGGCGGCGCGACGCGGATGACGTCGGGCTTGACCGCGTTGACGAGGAAGCCGGCATCGCGGGCGGCCGCCTCGACGTCGGCCGACTTCGGCTCGGACAGCACGAGGGCGCGCCACAGACCGGCACCGCGGACCCGGGCCAGGAGCGGGTGGCCGGCCGCCGCGATCCCGTCGGCGAGCTGCTCGCCCACGGCGGTGACGTGATCGAGCAGGCCTTCCTTCTCGATCGTGTCGAGGACGGCGAGCGCGGCGGCGCAGGCGATCGGGTTGCCGCCGAACGTGGACCCGTGGTCGCCCTTGCCGAACGCGGTGGCGTAGTCGCCGAAGGCGACGCAGGCGCCGATCGGCAGCCCGCCGCCCAGGCCCTTGGCGAGGGTGATCACATCGGGCCGGATGCCCTCGCGCTGATGCTGGAACCAGACGCCGGTGCGGCCGATGCCGCTCTGGATCTCGTCGACGACCAGGGCCGCGCCGGTCTCGTCGCAGATCTGCCGCGCGGCGGCGAGGTAGCCCTCCGGGGCCGGGACGACGCCGCCCTCGCCCTGGGTGGGCTCGAGGAACACCGCGGCGCACTCGCCGGTCACGGCCTCGCGCAGCGCGTCGACGGAGCCGTAGGTCACGAAGCGGACGTCGGCGCCGAACGGCCCGAACGGCTCGCGGATCGACGCCTTGCCGGTCAGCGCGAGCGCGCCCATCGTACGGCCGTGGAACCCGCCGTCCGCGGCGACGACGTACGTGCGGTTCGGACCTGCGTGCCGGCGGACCAGCTTGTAGGCGGCCTCGTTGGCCTCGGCGCCGGAGTTGGTGAAGAACACCCGCCCGTCGCCGCCGAGCAGCCCGACGAGGCGTTCGGCGAGGCGGACACCGGGCTCGTGCACGAAGAGGTTCGAGGTGTGCGCGAGCGTGCCGGCCTGCGCCGAGACGGCCGCGACCAGCGCCGGATGCGCGTGCCCGAGCGCGGATACGGCGATGCCGCCGATGAGGTCGAGATAGGCGTTGCCCTCCGGATCCCAGACACGGCAGCCCTCGCCGCGGGCGAGCGCGAGCGGCGGCACCCCGTAGTTGGGCATCATCGCCGCCTCGAAGCGGCTGCGCAGATCGTTCATGTGCCCTCCTTCGTCGGCGGAGAGACCAGGCACGCTGTGTTCACCGATTCGCTCACTTCGTTCGCTCATGCCGGCACCACCATCGTCCCGATCCCTTCGTCGGTGAAGATCTCCAGTAGCAGCGAGTGCGCGATGCGGCCGTCGAGGACGTGCGCCTGGGGCACGCCGCCGCGTACGGCGCGCAGGCACGCCTCCATCTTGGGCACCATGCCCGCGGACAGGTCGGGCAGCATCTTCTCCAGCTCCGCGGCGGTCAGCCGGGCGATCACGTCGCCCGGGTCGCCGGTGGGCGGCCAGTCGGCGTACAGGCCGTCGACGTCGGTGAGCACGATGAGCTTGGTCGCCTGCAGGGCCACCGCCAGCGCACCGGCCGCGGTGTCGGCGTTGACGTTGTAGACCACGCCGTCGTCGCCCCGCGCGATGCTGGAGATGACGGGGATGCGGCCGTCGTCGAGGAGGCTGCGCACGGCGCCGGCGTCGACCTCGACGATCTCGCCGACCTGGCCGATGTCGACCGGTTCGCCGTCGACGATCGCGGGCTTGCGCTCGGCGGTGAACAGCCGAGCGTCCTCGCCCGACATGCCGACGCCGAACGCGCCGTGCTGGTTGAGCATGCCGACGACCTCGCGGCTGACCTGGCCGACCAGCACCATGCGGACGACGTCCATGGTCTCCGGGGTGGTGACGCGCAACCCCGCCTTGAAGCTGGACTCGATGCCGAGTCGATCGAGCTGGGCGTTGATCTGCGGGCCGCCGCCGTGCACGACAACGGGGCGCAGCCCGGCGTAGCGCAGGAAGGCGACGTCCTGGGCGAAGGCCGGCCGCAGCGCCTCGTCGGTCATGGCGTGGCCGCCGTACTTGATCACGACGGTCTTGCCGTGGAACTCCTGCAGCCACGGCAGCGCCTCGATGAGCGTCGTCGCCTTGCGCAGCGCCTCGGTGGCGTCGCGGGTCGGGGGGAGGGAGGTCATGAGGAGTACGCCGAGTTCTCGTGGACGTAGTCGGCGGTCAGGTCGGTCGTGTGGATCGTCGCGCTGTGGGTGCCGGCGCTGAGGTCGACGGTGATCGTGACGTCGCGCGGCCGCATGTCGACCTTGGAGCGGTCGTCGCCGAACGATCCGTTGCGGCACACCCAGACGCCGTTGATCGCGACGTTGAGCCGGTCGGGCTCGAAGACCGCCTCGGTCGTGCCGACCGCGGACAGCACGCGGCCCCAGTTGGGGTCCTCGCCGTGGATCGCGCACTTGAGCAGGTTGCTGCGGGCGACCGCGCGGCCGGCCACGACGGCGTCGTGGTCGCTGGCGGCGCCGACGACCTCGATCGCGATCGCCTTCGTGGCGCCCTCGGCGTCGATCAGGAGCTGGCGGGCCAGGTCGGCGCACACGTCGGTGACCGTCGCGGTCAGCTCGGCCTCGTCGGCGCGGACACCGGTGGCGCCGCTGGCGAGCAGGAGGACCGTGTCGTTGGTGGACATGCAGCCGTCGGTGTCGAGCCGGTCGAAGGTCAGCCCGGTTGCGTGCCGCAGGACGCGGTCGAGGGTCTCGGGGTCGGCCTCGGCGTCGGTGGTGATGACGCAGAGCATCGTGGCGAGCGCCGGGGCGAGCATGCCCGCGCCCTTGGCCATGCCGCCGACCGTGTAGCCGCCGGCGGCCCGCCGGAAGGAGATCTTGGCGACGGTGTCGGTGGTGCGGATCGCGTCGGCCGCGCCGAGCCCGCCGTCGCGGGACAGCTCCGCGGCCGCCGCCGCCACGCCCGGCAGCAGCCGGTCCATCGGGAGCCGCTCGCCGATCAGGCCGGTGGAGCAGACCGCGATCTCGGCGGCGGAGTCGCCGAGGACGTCGGCGGCCTTCTCCGCGGTCTGGTGGGTGTCCTGGAAGCCGTCGCTCCCGGTGCAGGCGTTGGCGCCACCGGAGTTGAGCACGACCGCGTGCACCCGCCCGCCGCGCACGACCTGCTCGGACCACAGCACCGGCGCGGCCTTGACGCGGTTGCGGGTGAACACTCCGGCCGCCGCGCGGGACGGGCCGTCGTTGACGACCAGCGCGAGGTCGCGCTGGCCGCCGTCCTTGAGGCCGGCGGCGACGCCGGCGGCACGGAAGCCGAGTGGGGCGGTGACGCTCACGGGTTCTCCTTGTTCGCTTCTCCGCCCGCGAGGCCGGTCCTCGCTGCGGCGGAACTCACCGATGCCTCACGGGCGACACACACGGGTCTCGCTTCTCCGCCCATGAGGCCCGGCCTCACTTGAGTCGCTCTCATCGATGCCTCGCGCGCGTCGCTCATGGTGCGACTCCGATCGTGGTGAGGCCGAGATCCTCGGGCAGGCCGAGGGCGAGGTTGGTGCTCTGGACGGCACCGCCGGCGGTGCCCTTGGTCAGGTTGTCGATGGCGGCCACCGCGACGATCCGTCCCGCCCGCTCGTCGAGGGTGACCTGCACCGCGGCGACGTTGGCGCCGAGCGTCATGGAGGTGGAGGGCCACTCGCCCTCGGGCAGCAGGCGGACGAAGGGCTCGTCGGCGTAGGCCCGGTCGTACGCCTCGCGCAGCGCGGTCGCGGTGAGCCCCGGCGCGGCCTTGGCCGTGCAGGTGGCGAGGATGCCGCGGCTCATCGGCGCGAGGGTCGGCGTGAAGGACACCGTCACCGGGGCCTCGGCCACGGCGGACAGCTGCTGCGCGATCTCGGGGGTGTGCCGGTGGACGCCGCCCACGGCGTAGGCGCTCATCGCGCCCATGACCTCGCTGCCGAGCAGGTGCGGCTTGACCGAGCGGCCCGCGCCGGACGTGCCGGACGCCGCGACGATGACGACGTCGGGCTCGGCGACGCCCGCGGCGTACGCCGGGAACAGCGCGAGCAGGGACACGGTCGGATAGCAGCCGGGCACCGCGATGCGCCGTGTGGAGCGGAGCCGCTCGCGGGCGCCGGGCAGCTCGGGCAGGCCGTAGGGCCAGGTGCCGGCGTGCGGCGTGCCGTAGAAGCGCTCCCACTCGCCCGCGTCGTCGAGCCGGAAGTCGGCGCCGCAGTCGACCACGAGCACGTCGTCGCCGAGCGTCGCGGCGATCGCCCCGGACTGGCCGTGCGGCAGGGCGAGGAAGACGACGTCGTGCCCGGCGAGGGTCTCGGCGGTCGTCTCCTCCAGCACCCGGTCGGCGAGCGGATGCAGGTGCGGGTGGTGCGCCCCGAGCCGGGTGCCCGCGCTGGACCCGGCGGTCAGCGTGCCGATCGCGAACCCGGGATGGCCGGCGAGGACGCGCAGCAGCTCGCCACCCGCGTATCCGCTCGCTCCGGCGACCGCCACACGCGCACCCATACGTCTCGTCTCCGCTCTCGAGGCAATGGTGAAAGTATGCATTGAGATGCATCATCATGCAAGACTGATCTTCGCGGAACGTGACCGATCGGAACGGCCTCCGAGCCGGTGACCAGCGGACGCACGGTCCACCGGCCGGAGGCGGCCATCCCGGCCGGGCCCCGGACCACGCCGCGTGATGTCAGAGCCGGGCGAGACGCGCGCCCACGGTACGCGCGGCGGCGACGGCGTCCTGGCGGAGCCGCGCGGCGCCGGTCGCGCCGGTGGGGTCCGTGTAGACGACCTTGACGACCACGTTGCTCGACCGCAGCCAGACCGTGGACGAGCGCCCGGAGTCGATGCCGTCGGTCTCGTCGAAGGCGAACGCCGCGTCGGCGACGCCGGGGACGTCGGTCACCCCGGACCGGGTGCTGTTGATCTTGTCGGCGGCGTGCGCGGAGATCTGGGACTGCCGTCTCTTGTCCGCGTAGTACGCCTCGGCCAGGCCCGGCGCGGTCAGCGCGTCGCGGGGGGTGAAGTGCTGGAGCCACATCTCGATCGAGCCCTCGGTGAGCCCGGTGCCCCAGCGGCAGCCCTGCGTCTCGGCGGTGGGCGTCCGGCCGGCGCCGAGGCGGGACGCCTCCGCGGAGGTGAGCAGCGCGCAGGGCCGGGGCATGGTCGCGAACCGCCCGCGCTGCGGATCCGCCGGCGGGCGTACGGGCGGAGACTTCGCGGCGTCGTCCTTTCCGGCGAGCGCGATCCCGGCCGGTACGGCGATCCCGCAGGCCAGTGCCGACGCGAGGATCGCCAGCGCCGGGCCGCGCCGCCGGTACCACGCGCCGGGGCGGACCGGGGCCGTCGGGACCACCGCCATCGCCCGGCCGGCCGTGTCGGCGCCCGGCCAGAGCGCGGGCGCCTCTCCCCCGGCCACACGGAGCAGGAACCCCCGTATCGCGTCCGGCGGCGGCCGGTGTGCCGGGTCCTTGGCGAGCATGGCCGTGAGGAGCGGGCCCAGCGGACCGGCCCCGTGCGGCGGCAGGGGGTCCTCGGTCAGCACGGCGCTCAGCGCGCCCGCCACGGTCCGGCGGTCGAACGGCGGCCGGCCCTCCGCGGCGGTGTAGAGCGTGGCGCCGAGCGACCACAGGTCCGAGGGCGGCCCGGCGGTGTCGTCGCGAAGGCGCTCGGGCGCCATGTAGCCCGGCGACCCGACCAGGCCGCCGGAGGCCGTCAGCGACACCTCGCCGGCGAGCGTGGCGATGCCGAAGTCGGTGAGGACCACGCGGCCGTCGTCGCACAGGAAGACGTTGCCCGGCTTGACGTCGCGGTGGAGCACGCCCTCCGCGTGGGCCACGCCGAGGGCGTCCAGCACGGCCAGCCCGATCTCGGCCACCCGCTGCGGGGGCAGCGGCCCGACCTCGTCGAGGGTGCGGCCGGCCAGCAGTTCCATGATGATCCACGGCCGGTCGTCCTCGGCGATCACGTCGTGCACCCGGATGATCGAGGCGTGTCTCAGCCGGGACGACACCCGGGCCTCGCGGATCGCGCGTTCGCACAGGACGGCGCGGCGTTCGGCGGTGATCCCCTGGGGCAGCGAGAGCTCCTTGACCGCGACCGTACGCCCCAGCAACTCGTCGTCGCCGCGCCAGACCGCGCCCATGCCACCACGGCCCAGCTGCTCCGACAGCCGGTAGCGGCCGGCCAGCACCCGTGTCACGGCATCCGCCGCAGAGCCTGGGAGACCCACCGGGCGGCGTCGAGGGCGCCGGCACGGATCCGGGCGGCGTCGCCGGAGCCGTCCGCGGCGACGAACCAGACGGACAGGTAGAGGTTGCTGTCACGGAACGTCACGTCGGCCCGTTCCACGGTCCCCTTCTGGGAGGTCTCGGTCAGGTAGGCGGCCTCGCCGACCCCTGAGACGCGACGTGCCGCGCTCTGCCGCGCGCCGCTACGCCGTACGCCGATCTCGTCCCAGCCCCACGCGATGCCGGAACGCGGCCTGCTGTCGACGGCGTACTGCTGGTCGTAGGAGGCCCGGGCCGCGCCGGGGGTGGCGGTCCACGGGTCCTCGGCCGCCGTCTCGGTGCTCGGGTCGTAGACGGACTCCGCCGACACGGAGACGGCCTGGTGCCGCGCCGCCGCGGTCCAGGCGCACGAGTGGGCGTCGGGCACCTTCGACGCGTGCGGGACCAGCCGGGTGACCTGGTCCGGGGTCAGCAGGGCACAGAAGTCGAACGGCCGGACGTAACGGCCGGCGGTGGACGGGCTCGCCGGGGCGGCGGCCGCCGGGGACGCGGAGGAACGGGCGTGCGGGTGGTCCGCTCCCCGGGCGCGGAAGGCGACGGTCGCGAGCGTCGCGACGAGCAGGACGGCCGCCGCCGCGGCCAGCGGCACCACGGCCCGCAGCCGGTGGGCCGGCGCCCCGTGCGGCGGCGCGGGCAGCCCGGACGGCAGGCCCGCGGCCACCCGCCCCAGCGCGCGGGCCGTCTCGTCGGCGGAGATCCGGGTGTCCGGGTTCTTGTCCAGCAGGCGCGCGATCACCGGTGCGAGCGGGCCCGCGCGTACGGGTGGCGGGGCCTCGTCGGTGAGGACCGCGCCGAGGGCCGCCGCCGGCGTGGCCCGCGCGAACGGCGGGCGGCCCTCCACGGCGGAGTACAGCGACGCGCCCAGCGACCACAGGTCCGAGGCGGGCCCGACCGGCCGCTCGCGCAGGCGTTCGGGGGCGACGAACCCGGGTGAGCCGACGAAGTCGCCCGTGCGCGTGAGCGCCGGGTCGCCCTCCAGGCTCGCGATGCCGAAGTCGGTGAGGACCACCCGGCCGTCGTCGGCGAGCAGGATGTTGGTCGGCTTCACGTCGCGGTGCAGGAACCCGCGCGCGTGCGCCGCGCCGAGCGCCTCCAGCACCCGCAGCCCGATCGCGGCGACCGCCGGCGGCGGCAGCGGGGCCGCGTGAGCGAGCGAGCGGCCGGCCACCAACTCCATGACGATCCACGGGCGATCGTCCTCGACGACCACGTCGTGCACGGTGACGATGCCGGGATGGTCGAGCAGCGCCGACGCGCGTGCCTCGCGGATCGCCCGGCGGTACAGGTCGGCGCGCTCGGCCTCGGGCAGGCCGCCGGGAAGGAGGACCTCCTTGACCGCGACCTCGCGGCGCAGCGTCTCGTCGCGCGCCCACCACACAACGCCCATGCCGCCACGGCCGAGAGGACCCACCAGCCGGTAGCGGCCGACCAGCACGCGTTCGGTCATCCGCTTCCTCACCCCCCGGCCTCGGACCGCCGGGGTACCTACCACCGGCCGTGGCCTCGCGCCGATCCGCGAGGCCACGGCCGGAACGTTTCTCAGCCGCCGCGCAGGACCGCCCCGACCCGGTCGGCGGCCTCGGCCACCGCCGCGTCACGGGCGCCGGTCGTCTCTTCCACCGTCAGCGTGCGGTCGGCGGCACGGAAGCGCAGAGTGTACGCCAGCGACTTGTTGCCCTCGCCCGCCTGCTCACCGGTGTACAGGTCGAACAGCCGGACGGACTCCAGCAGGTCTCCCGCGCCGTGCCGGTCGACCCCGGCGCGGAGCGCGGCCTCGACGTCGGCGGCGGGCACGTCCGTCGGCACGATGAGCGCGACGTCCTGTGTGGCCACCGGGTACGTCGTGATCGCCGGGCCGGGCACCACCCTGGCCGCCCACGGCTCGAGCCGGGTCAGGTCGAGTTCCACCGCGCACGTACGGGCCGGCAGGTCGAAGGCCTTGATGACCCGCGGGTGCAGCTCACCGGCGTGGCCGATCACGACGTCGCCGGCGCGCAGGACCGCGCAGCGGCCGGGGTGCCACGGCGCGTGGCGGTCCGCCGCGACCTGGAGTTCGACACCGGCCTCGCGGGCGACGATCCGGGCGGCCTCGATGGCGTCCGCCCAGTTCGCCGCCCGGCCGGCGCCCCACCAGCCGGGCAGGTCGTGGTCGCCCGCCAGGACCGCGCCGATGCGTACGGGCTGGTCGGGCAGGGCGGCCTCGATCGCGGCGAGCTCCTCCGCCGTCGGCCCGCGGTCGACCGGGAGCCGGGGCGGCGGTGGCACGGCCTCGCCCGAGGGCGTGAACTTCGGCCGGTACACCTGGCCGATCTCGAACAGGGCCACGTCGCCGAAGCCACGCCCGATGTTGCGGGCCAGCGCGCGGAACAGCCCCGGCAGCAGGGTCGTGCGCAGCAGCGGCTCGTCGCCGGTCAGCGGGTTGGCCAGCCGCAGCGCTCGCCGCCGTGCGTCGTCGGCCGGCAGCTGCAGGGAGTCCCAGTCGCCCTCGGAGACGAACGGGTAGGCGAGCACCTCGGCGTAGCCGGCCGCGGCCAGGGCGCGGCCCGCGCGCCGCCGCAGACGCTGACCGGGTGTGAGACCGCGTCCGGCCACCGAGCGCGGCGCGCGGGCCGGAATGTTCTCATACCCCTCGAGCCGGATGACCTCTTCGGCGAGGTCGTTCGGGTCGCGCAGGTCGGGCCGCCACGACGGCGGCGTGACCGTCAGCACGTCGTCGCCGGAGACCGCGCAGCCCACCTCGCGCAGGCGGCGGATCACCGTGTCACGCCCGTACTCCATGCCGGCGACCTTGTCGGGGTGGTCGGCGCGGATCGTGATCGTCACCGGCGCGACGGGGGCCCGCAGGTTCGTCTCCCCCGGCAGGATCCGTGCGCCGCCGAGCTCGGCGAGCAGGCGCACGGCCGCGTCCGCCGCCTGGCGCTGAAGCTCGTGGTCGACACCGCGCTCGAAGCGGTAGGAGGAGTCGCTGTGCAGCTTGTGCCGCCGCGCCGTACGGGCGATCGACTCCGCGGAGAAGTGCGCCGCCTCGATGACGATGTCGGTGGACTTCTCGTCCACCTCGGTGGTCAGGCCGCCCATGACGCCCGCGATGTTGACCGGGCCGGACTCGTCGGTGATGAGGATGTCCTCGGGGTCCAGGTCGCGTACGACGTGGTCGAGGGTCTCCATCCGCTCGCCGCTCGCCGCCCGGCGTACGACGATCGGGCCCTGGAGCTTGCCGCGGTCCCAGGCGTGCAGCGGCTGGCCCAGCTCGAGCATCAGGTAGTTGGTGATGTCGACGGCCAGCGAGATCGAGCGCACTCCGCACTTCTGCAGGCGCCGCACCATCCAGATCGGGCTCGGCGCCGCCGGGTCCAGGCCCTGCACCTCGCGCAGGACGTACCGCGAGCACGCCTCCGGGTCCGCGACGGACGCCGGGTAGGAACCCTCGGCCTGCTCCGGCGGCACGTCGGCCGCCGGGTCGCGGAACGGCACGGAGAACGCCGTCGCCGTCTCGCGGGCGACCCCGCGGATCGAGGCGGTGTAGCCGCGGTCCGGCGTGATGGCGATGTCGAGCACGTCGTCACGCATCTGCAGCAGCTCGACGGCGTCCTGGCCGGGCTCGGCGCCGTACGCCGGAGGCAGCACGAGGATGCCCTCGTGCCCGTCGCCCAGGCCGAGCTCGCGCTCGGAGCAGATCATGCCCTCCGACATCCGCCCGTACGTCTTGCGCGCGCCGATCTCGAACCCGCCGGGCAGCACGCCGCCGGGCAGGATGACGACGACCAGGTCGCCCTCGGCGAAGTTGGTCGCGCCGCAGACGATGTTCTGCGGTTCGGGGTTGCCGATGTCCACCTGGCAGTAGCGGATCGGCTTCTTGAAGCCCGTCAGCTCCTCGATCGCCAGCACCCGGCCGACGACGATCGGGCCCGTGAGGTCGGCGCCGAGCTCGTCGATGGTCTCCACCTCGAGGCCGGCCGCGATCAGCTTCCGCGCGACGTCGCGGGCGGTGGCCTCCGCCGGCAGCTCGACGTACTCCCGCAGCCACGAAATCGGGACGCGCATCAGATCTCCATTCCGAAGGCGCGGGTGAAGCGGACGTCACCCTCGACCATGTCGTGCATGTCCTCCACGCCGTGCCGGAACATCAGCGTGCGCTCCACGCCCAGCCCGAACGCCCAGCCGCTGTAGCGCTCCGGGTCGACCCCGCAGGCGACCAGCACGCGCGGGTTGACCATGCCGCAGCCGCCCAGCTCGATCCAGCCCTCGGACCGGCAGGTGCGGCAGGGCTCGCCGCCCGGCTCGGCCGACGCGCCGCGGCAGACGAAGCACTCCATGTCGACCTCGGCCGACGGCTCGGTGAAGGGGAAGTAATAGGGACGGAACCGGGTCCGCAGGCCCTCGCCGAACATGCCGGTGACGAACGCGCCGATGGCGCCGCGCAGGTCGGCCATCGTGATGCCCTCGTCGACGACGAGGCCCTCCATCTGGTGGAAGACCGGGCTGTGCGTCGCGTCGAGCTCGTCGGTGCGGAACGTCTTGCCCGCGCAGACGACGTACACCGGCAGCTCGCGGTCGAGCAGCGCACGGATCTGCATCGGCGACGTGTGGGTCCGCAGGACCAGACCGGACTCCTCCGACTCGACGAAGAAGGTGTCCTGCATCTCCCGCGCCGGGTGCGCGGGCGGGAAGTTCAGCGCGTCGAAGTTGAACCACTCCGCCTCGACCTCGGGCCCCTCGACGATCTCGAACCCCATGGAGACGAAGACGTCGGTCATCCGCTCGGCGATCGTGGTCAGCGGGTGCCGGGCGCCTCGCGGGGCGCGGTCCCAGGGCAGGGTGACGTCGACGGCCTCCTCGACGAGGACCCGCTGGTCGCGTTCGTCCTCCAGCTCGGCCTGGCGGCGCTTGAGCGCCTCGGAGACGTCACGGCGGGCGCCGCCGACGCGCTTGCCGGCCTCGGCCTTGGCGTGCGGCGGCAGGGCGCCGATCTCCCGGTTGGCGAGGGCGAGCGGCGAGCGGTCGCCGGCGTGGGCCAGGCGTACCTGCTTCAGTTCTTCCAGGCTCGAGGCGGCGTCGATCGCGGCGAGCGCGTCCGCGCGCACGCGGGCCACCTCATCCGGATGCAGCGCGGTGACCTCGACCGGGTCATAGGACTTGTTGGGTGCGGACATCGGTTCGAGCAACTCCAGCCAACGGCGATAGTCATCTGGTCGAGTCATCTGGGAAAACCGGCACACCCCGGCCGCTCGTGGCGGCTCGGGGGGAGCGTCAGGAAGCCCGCGCGGGCGCTCTCAGGCGAAGTCTGGAGCCCCGGCGGGCAGGCTAAATCGGAACTCGGCGCCACCGCCGGGCGCACGTCGTACGGTGATGCCTCCACCGTGCGCCTCGACGAGGCCCTTCACGATGTAGAGGCCGAGGCCGGTGCCGCCGCGCGGCTGGCCGTGGCCGCGCCAGAACTGCCGGAAGACGCGGGGCACGGCTTCGGGCGGGATGCCCTCGCCCTCGTCGCGCACGGACACGACGGCTCCCTGCTTGCGTGAGTCCGGCTCCACCACAATGGTGACAGTACCAGCCCCGTGCCGGAGGGCGTTCTCCACGAGGTTGCCGAGGATCTGGTCGATCTTGTCGGGATCGAGCCACATTTCGGGCAGCTCGCCCAGCACCTCGACCTTGAAGCGCGAGGCGGGCTCCCCTGCCACCACGCGCCCCTTGACCACCTTGTGCACCTCTTCGACCACGTCGACGACCTGGCGGCGCATCTCCAGCCGGCCGGCCTCGATGCGGGACACGTCGAGCAGCTCGGTGATCAGCCGGGTCACCCGGTCGGCGTCGGCGTTGACCGTCTCGAGCATCACGCGCTTCTGGTCGTCGTTGAAGCGGTGCCACTTGGCGAGCAGCGTGGCGGTGAAGCCCTTGACGCTGGTCAGCGGCGAGCGCAGCTCGTGCGCGACCGTCGAGACCAGGTCGGCGCGGTTGCGCTCCTGGCGGGCGCGCTGGACCGCGTCGCGGAGGGCCACGGTGAACGTGGTGACGCCGCCGTCCTCGGCACGGGTGTAGGAGGCCGTGACGAGCAGTTCGAGGCCGTCGGCGAGGTGCAGCGGGCGCTCGGGATGCCGGGTGCGGGTGGCCAGGCCGCCGTACGGGTCGAGGCAGCGCCACCAGTCGCGGCCCTCGGCGTCGAACAGCGGCAGGACCTCGGCGAAGTCGCGGCCGAGCGCGTCCGCCCGCGCGATGCCGGTCAGGCGTTCGGCCGCGCGGTTGAACACGACCACGCGGCGCTCGGCGTCGGCCACGAGCAGCCCGTCGGGCAGCGTGTCCGGGCAGAGTCCGGCGGCGGGATCGCTCGGGTGGGGGCCCGATCCGCCCACGGCCGCCTCAACCTCCCAGTGTCCATGATGGCGCGAACGGCATGACTCTAATGCGCACGAGGAAACACCGCCACGTAAGCGCGTTAATGCCGGGTCTCCAGCGTGTGTGGATACCGTTCGCGGTCTTCGGTCTTGACCGCGGACGGTATCGCGCGCCGCGCCCGAACGCACATCGTCCCGGCCGCGCGTTCGTCCGCGAGCGGGCACGAAACAGGCGTGAAATGCACGTCGGCCGCCGGAAAACGGCGGCCGAGTCCGATTTCGCGCGCAGTCGTCACGCGGGCAGGTGCGCCGGGCGCCCGCGGCGGCTCAGGTCGTGAGGGTGTCGCCGGCGTCGTCGCGGGGACGGAAGAGCTGGTCGAGCCGGGTGATCTGCAGAATGCGGCGCTGCGCCGGGCGTACGCCGGTCAGGCGGAGCGAGCCGCCGTCGCGCCCGAGGCGGTTGTTGACGCCCACGAGGGCGCCGAGACCCGCGGCGTCGCAGAAGCGCACGCCGGTGAAGTCGGCCACGATGTGGGTGCGGCCCTCGTCGGCCAGGGCGACCAGGATGGCGCGCAGCCTTCCCGAGGTGTGCACGTCGATCTCGCCGACGATCTCCACCACGGCCGACGCGCCGTCGCGGCGCACGACCCGGGCGGTCAGGTCCCGCCGCGTCCCTCCCGGACAGCGTCGCACGGCCCCGCGTGCGGCGCGTGCGCCTGCGGTGGCCCCCTCGCGTGCCGCCGACCTGCGACGGCGCGGCGTCGGAATGCCACTCACGTTCGTGTTCACGGTTTCGCCCCGTTCATCGAATGACCCATAGACACCATAGGCAACTCTTAGGACGCACGTATCCCACCGTAGGTTGGTTCAGTCTCCTCCCTACGATGGAGCTCACCACCGATCATGTCCCGTTTTACCGAAATGCGCGAATCGAGGCCTTTACAGCGAGTTTATGGAGTAGATGATATTCCGGCGGTCCCCTTCGACGGGGCGGCCGGCGGGCCGGACCGGTGACGCGCCCCGGCCGGTCGCCCGGCGCGACCCTGGGGACCTGCGGGCACGGTCCCGGCCGGAGCGCGGCGTTCCCCGTGACTTAGGGTTGGTCGCCGATGGCCGACAACACCCTGGGCTCGAACCACCGCCCACTCCGCGACGTGGTCACGGCGGAGCTGCGCCGCCTGATCCTGCAGGGCGAGTTCATGCCCGGCGAGCGCCTGGTCGAGGACCGGCTGGCCGAACGCCTCGGCGTCTCCCGCAACCCGGTGCGCGAGTCGATCCGGGTGCTCGCCGCGGAAGGGTTCGTCGAGGTGACGCCGCGGCGAGGCGCCGCGGTCGCGCGACTGTCCCCCGACGAGGCCGAGGAGCTCTTCGACGTGCGCGTGGCCCTGGAGGGTCTGAGCGCGCGCCTGTCGGCCCGCAAGGTGACGCCCGAGACCGCCGACCGGCTCCGCGCCGTCCTGGACTCCGCCCGCCTGGCCGTGGACGAGGGCCGGCTCGGAGACGTCGCCGATCTCAACACCGCCTTCCACGCCGCCGTGGCCGATCTGGCCGGCAACACGTACCTGAGCCTGGTGGTGGGCCCGATGCTCCGGCGCGCCCAGTGGCTGTTCCAGCAGACCGCCAGGCACCGCGCACCGCACTCCTGGACCGAGCACCTCAGCCTCTATGAGGCCATCGCCGCGGGCGACGAGCGTGCGGCCGAGGCCCGGGCGATCGCCCACGTCGAGGCGGCACGGCGCTCCTACCTGGCGGCCCTGGCCGAGGACTGACCCCGGCGTCGGCGCCCCGGCGCGCGCCGTCCGATCCACGCCGTCCGATCCACGCCATCCGATCCACGCCATCCGATCCACGCTGGCCGATCCACGCCGTCCGATCCACGCTGGCCGATCCACGCTGGCCGATCCACGCTGGCCGATCCACGCCGTCCGGCACGGCAGACCCCGCGCCGTGCACCTGATGACGTGCGCGAGGAGCCCCCGGTGAGGCGCGGGCGGCACGTCGACACGCAGGGCGGCTCCGAGGGCTTCGCCCCGACTTGGTAACGAATCGCCTGTTTTTTCGCGGACGAAACCCACCGGAAACAGGATTTTGTATACGGTCATGCCCGGTGACCAGGCCTCAATGCGGGCCTGGTCCTGTCCGAAATCGGTCTCGAGTCCCCACAACCTGACGTCTCCTGCCCCGTCCCGACCCGACCCCCCATCGGAGAAGGAGCGACCGTCCATGCACCTCCCACGTCGGCTCGTCGCCGCGCTCGCGGCGCTGCCACTCGCCCTCACCGCCGCGTGTTCCGGCGGTGGCGGCACCGCCAAGCCGTCCGTCTCCGCCGCCACCGCGGACAACCGCGCGGTCAAGAACGGCGGCACCCTCACGATGGCGCTGTCGGCGGACCCGGACGCCCTGGACCCGAGCACCTCGGTAACCCTGCTGGGTCGCGAGGTGTTCACCTCGATCTGCGAGAAGCTGTATGACATCGACGCGAACGCCCAGATCGTCCCGCAGCTCGCGTCCGCTCTCCCCGACGTCTCGGGAGACGGGAAGACGGTGACCATCAAGCTCCGCAGCGGCGTGAAGTTCAACGACGGCACCGCCTTCGACGCGGCGGCCGTGAAGAAGTCGCTCGACCGCGACCGCACCTGGAAGAAGTCGGCCCGCACCGCCGACCTCGCCGCGGTCAAGAAGGTCGACGTCGTGGATTCCGGCACCGTACGGCTCACGCTGTCGCGCCCGTACTCCCCGCTGACCGCCCAGCTCGCCGACCGGGCCGGGATGATCATGTCGCCCAAGGCCCTCGACTCCGAGGGCGACGACTTCGGCGCGCACCCCGTCTGCGTCGGCCCGTTCAAGTTCGCCAGCCGTACCTCGGGCAGCCAGATCGTCGTCGACCGGGCCCCGGACTACTACGACGCCGCCAAGGTCAAGCTCGACCGCATCGTGTACAAGATCATCGTGGATCCGAACGTCCGGGCCGCCAACCTCAAGTCCGGCGACGTGCAGGCCGCCGAGGAGCTCGCCAACACCACCGTCGCGGGCGTGCAGGCCGACCCGAACCTGCGGGTCGTCTCCGGTGGCGGCCTGGGCTACTACGGCGTCCAGATCAACGTCGGCAACGCCCACGGCTCCACGGAGAAGCCCGGTCCGATCGACACGCCGCTGGGCAAGAGCCCGGAGCTGCGCCAGGCCTTCGAGCTGTCCCTGGACCGCGCCGCGATCAACAAGACGGTCTACAACGGGCTCAACCAGCCCGACTGCAGCCCGCTGCCGCTGAACAGCTCCTTCCGCGACAAGAGCCTGACCTGTTCCAACCGGGACGTCGCGCAGGCCAAGCAGCTCATCGCCAAGTCGGGGTTCAAGCCGCCGATCCCGGTCAAGCTCCAGGTGCCCAACGACGCCACCAACGAGCGGCTCGGCCAGGTCATCCAGCAGATGACCAAGGAGGCCGGCTTCAACGTCTCCGTCCAGCCGATCGACTTCGCGACCGGGCTGGAGCAGGGCGCGGCCGGCAAGTTCGACGCCATGCAGGTCGGCTGGTCCGGGCGCATCGATCCCGACGGTGACCTGACCGGCCAGATCACCACCGGCGGGCAGAACAACTACGCGGGCCTGTCGGACCCGGGCATCGACGACCCGATCCAGCAGGCCGCGGCCACCCGGGACGCCGCCCAGCGCACCCGGCTGTACGCCCAGGCGATCCAGCGGCAGGCCCAGCTGCGCGGAATGATCTACCTGTACCACCAGCTCTTCTACCTGGGCACGCGCAAGGACGTCGCCGGCATCCGCTACTACGCCGACGGCCTGCCGCGGCTCGGCACCGCCGGGTTCGTCGCGAAGTAGCCATGGCCCTGTTCATCCTGCGACGGCTCGGCGCCGCCGTGATCGTGCTGTTCCTGGGCAGCGTCCTGGTCTTCCTGGGCGTGCGGGCGCTGCCCGGGGACCCGGCACGTGTGCTCGCCGGGCAGGAGGCCTCGCCGGAGGCCATCGCCGCGATCCGGCACGACTACGGCCTCGACCGGCCGCTGCCCGTGCAGTACGCGCAGTGGGCCGGCAAGGCACTCACCGGCGACTTCGGCCGTTCCACCCAGGACCGGCTGCCGGTCGCCCACATCCTCACCCAGCGGCTGCCGGTCACGATCGAGCTGTCCGTGCTGGCGATGATCGTCGCGATCGGGATCGGCGTGACCGCCGGCGTCGTGGCGGCGACCCGCCGCGGCCGGTTCGCCGACCACGTGGCGACCGGCTTCGGGCTGGTCGGGCTGTCGGTGCCGCACTTCTGGCTGGGCATGCTCGGCATCCTGCTGTTCTCCGTGCGGCTGCACTGGCTGCCCGCCTCCGGCTACGTGCCCTTCACCGGCGACCCGGGCGGCAACCTGGAGCGCATGCTGCTGCCCGCACTGGTGCTCGGCACCGGCTTCGCGGCGGTGCTGATGCGGCAGACCCGGTCGGCGATGCTCGAGTCGCTGTCGGCCGACTACGTCCGCACCGCGCGCGCCAAGGGGCTGCCGGAACGCTCGGTCGTGGGCGTGCACGCGCTGCGCAACAGCCTGACGACGGTGGTGACCGTGCTCGGTCTCCAGCTCGGCGCCCTGATCAGCGGCGCGGTGGTGACCGAGCAGATCTTCGTCATCCCCGGCTTCGGCAAGCTGACCGTCGACGCCGTGGTGACGCGCAACTACCCGGTCATCCAGGCGGTGGTGCTGGTCACGGTGGCGGGCTACATCGCCGTCAACCTGCTGGTCGACCTCGCGTACGGCGTGCTGAACCCGCGGGTGCGGCTGACGGGGGTGGCCGATGGCTGACCAGACGCTGTCCGCTCCCCTGCCGGCCCTCGCCGGCGCGCCGCCCGGGCGCGCACGGCAGGTCTGGCGGCGGTTCCGGCGCCGGCCCGCCGCGATGGCCGGGTTGATCCTCGTCGCCGGGTTCCTGGCGCTGGCGGTCATCGGGCCGTTCGTCACCGCCGACCCGGCGGCACAGGACTACAGCGCGCCGCTGGCCCCGCCCTCGGGCGGGCATCTGCTGGGCACCGACGACCTCGGCCGGGACATGCTCGCCCGCATCGCGTACGGCGCTCGGGTCTCGCTGGAGGCCGGAGTGCTGTCCGTGCTGCTCGCGATGGTGGTCGGCGTCCCCGTCGGGCTCGTGGCCGGCTACTACCGCCGCTTCGTCGACCCGGTCGTGATGCGCCTGGTCGACGTCGTGCTCGCGTTCCCGTTCCTGATCTTCGCGGTGGGCATGGCGGCGATCCTCGGGCCGTCGCTGCGCAACGTCGTCATCGCGCTCGGCGTCTCCCAGCTCCCGGGGATCATCCGCGTGACGCGCGGCGAGGTGCTCGCCCTGCGCGAGCTGGACTACGTGGCGGCGGCGGTGGCCGACGGCGCGGGCGATGGCCGGATCATGTTCCGGTACGTCCTGCCCGGCGCGACCAGCACGCTGATCGTGCAGGCCACGGTCGGCATCCCGACGGCGATCATCGGCGAGGCGACGCTGTCCTTCCTCGGCCTCGGCGTACAGCCGCCGACGCCGTCGTGGGGCGTGCTGCTCACCGCCGCCCAGCAGTTCCTCGACCAGGCGCCCTGGCTGGCGATCTGGCCCGGCGTCATGATCGCGCTGTCCACGCTCGGGTTCAACCTGCTCGGCGACGGCCTGCGCGACGCCCTGGACCCCCGGAGCGTGCGATGAGCGAACACAGCCTTCTGGAGATCACCGGCCTTCGTGTCGAGTTCGACACCGAGGAGGGCCGGGTCCAGGCCGTACGCGACGTCTCGCTGCGGCTCGAACGCGGCGAGATCCTCGCGCTGTGCGGGGAGTCCGGGTGCGGCAAGTCGGTCACCGCGATGTCGATCCCGCGGCTGCTGCCGCCGGAGACCACCCGGCTGTCCGGCTCGATCCGGCTCGACGGGCGGGAGCTCACCGACCTGCCCGAGAGCGCTCTGCGCGCGATCCGCGGCAAGGACGTCTCCATGGTGTTCCAGGAGCCGATGACCTCGCTGAACCCCTCGTTCACCGTCGGGTTCCAGATCGCCGAGGTGCTGCGCAGGCACGAGGGGATGTCCCGTACGGCGGCGCGCTCGCGCGCGGTGGAACTGCTCGAGCTGGTCGGGATACCGGCGCCCGACCGCCGGGTCAAGGAGTACCCCCACCAGCTCTCCGGCGGCATGCGGCAGCGGGTGATGATCGCCATCGCGGTGGCGTGCTCGCCCCGGGTGCTGATCGCCGACGAGCCCACGACCGCCCTCGACGTGACCATCCAGGCCGGCGTGCTCGACGTCTTCCGCGACCTGCGCGACCGGCTCGGCACCGCGATCATCCTCATCACCCACGACCTGGGCGTCGTGGCCGACGTCGCCGACCGGGCCGTCGTCATGTACGCCGGGAGGGCCGTGGAGGAGGCGCCGGTGACCGAGCTGTACGCCCGGCCGCGCCATCCGTACACGGCGGGGCTCATGGGCGCGCTGCCCTCGGCGGCGGTCACCGGCGAGGACGGCCGGCGGCGGCTCGCCGAGATCCCGGGTCTGGTGCCCCCGCCGTTCGAGGACCCGGACGAGTGCGCGTTCCACCCGCGCTGTCCCCGTGCCCGCGACGACTGCGCGGCGACGCGGCCCGCGCTCGAGGCGTTCGGCGCGGAGCACCGGGCCGCGTGCTTCCATCCCCTGTCCACGGCCGCGGGAGGTGACGCGTGAACGCGCCCGTACTCGAAGTGAAGGATCTGGTGAAGCACTACCCCGTCCGGCGGGGCGGCCGGTCCGTACGCGCGGTCGACGGGGTGTCGCTGTCGGTCGGGCCGGGTGAGGTGCTGGGCCTCGTCGGCGAGTCGGGCAGCGGCAAGTCCACGATCGGCCGGTGCGTGCTGCGGCTGACCGAACCCACCGCCGGTTCGGTGTCTCTCGGCGGGCGGGACGTCACCCATCTGTCGCGGCGGGCGCTGCGGCCGCTCCGGCGCGACGTGCACATGGTGTTCCAGGATCCCTACTCCTCGCTCAACCCCCGGTTCACCGTCGGGCAGATCGTGGCGGAGCCGCTGCGCAGGCACGGCGTGGCCCGCGGCGCCGACGCCGAGACCCGCGTCCGCGCGATGCTCGAACGCGTCGGCCTGAGCGCGGACATGCGCACCCGCCGCCCGCACGAGCTGTCCGGCGGGCAGCGCCAGCGGGTCGGGCTCGCCCGCGCGCTGGTCCTGGAGCCCAAACTCGTCGTCGCCGACGAGCCGGTGTCCGCACTGGACGTGTCGGTGCAGGCCTCGGTGCTCAACCTGATCGCCGACCTGCAGCGCGACATGGGCTTCTCGTGCCTGTTCATCACCCACGACCTGTCGGTGGTGGAGTTCCTCGCCGACCGGATCGCGGTCATGTACCTCGGGCGGATCGTGGAGACCGGACCGACGGAGAAGATCTTCGCCGAGCCGCAGCACCCCTACACCCAGGCACTGCTGTCCGCCGCGCCCGAGCCCGACCCGGTGCGGCAGCGCGAGCGCAGACGGGTGGTGCTCGTCGGCGAGGTGCCCAGTCCCCTCGACCCGCCGACGGGCTGCCGGTTCCACACCCGATGCCCCGTCGCCGTCGACACTTGCCGTACGGACGAACCGCGGCTGACCGGCGTACGGGAGGCGGACCGGCCCGTCGCCTGCCACCTCGTGACACCCTCCGCGGTGCCCGACCTCACTGGAAGGAATTAGCGTGTTCACAACCCGCCCCGAGCTGACCGGCGACTTCGGCATGGTGGCGAGCACCCACTGGCTCGCCTCCGCCGCCGGCATGAGCGTGCTCGAACGCGGCGGTAACGCCTTCGACGCGGCGGTCACCGCGGGCTTCGTGCTCCAGGTCGTCGAGCCGCACCTCAACGGGCCGGGCGGCGACCTGCCGATCCTGGTGTGGAGCGCGTCCGACGAGCGGGCGACCGCGGTCTGCGGTCAGGGCACCGCTCCCGCCGCGGCCACCATCGAGCACTACACCGGTCTCGGCCTGGACCTGGTGCCCGGCACCGGGCTGCTGGCCGCGACCGTGCCCGGGGCGTTCGGCGCCTGGCTGTTGATGCTGGAGCGCTGGGGCACCTGGGCGGTGGAGGACGTGCTGGAACCGGCCATCGCCTATGCCGAGAACGGCTTCCCGGCGCTCGAGCGGATCTCGACCACGATCGGCGCCGTCGAGCGGACGTTCACCGAGGACTGGCCGACCTCCGCCGAGGTCTGGATGCCGGACGGACGGGTGCCGGCGCCCGGGTCGCGGCTGCGCAATCCGGCGCTGGCGGCGACCTACCGCCGCATCGCGGCGGCGTCGCGCGCCGCGTCGGGCACCCGCGAGACGCGTATCGCCGCCGCGCGCGACGCCTGGTACCGCGGCTTCGTCGCCGAGGCGATCGCGCGGTTCTGCGCCGAGACGGCCTGGCGCGACACCTCCGGACGCCGGCACGGCGGCCTGCTGACCGGCGACGACCTGGCCGGCTGGCGGGCCACCGCCGAAGAACCGCTCGGGTACGACTACCACGGCTACCGCGTGCTCAAGACGGGCCCGTGGGGACAGGGGCCGGTCTTCCTCCAGCAGCTCGCCCTGCTGTCGGGCTTCGACCTGGACGCGGCGGGCCACCTGTCGGCGGACTACGTCCACACCGTGACCGAGGTCGCCAAGCTCGCCTTCGCCGACCGCGAGGCCTGGTACGGCGATCCGGCGTACACCAAGGTGCCGATGGAGTCGCTGCTGCTCCCCGGCTACAACGACGAGCGGCGCCGCCTGGTCGGCGCGGAGGCGAGCTTCGCGCTGCGGCCCGGTGCCCCGGACGGACGCGAGCCCGTGCTCTCCGTCACGGCCCCCGGCCCGGACGCCCCGATCGGCGAGGGCGTGGGCGAGCCGACCGTACGCGGCGACGGGCGCGTGGACGGCGACACCTGTCACCTCGACGTCGCCGACCGCTACGGCAACCTGGTGTCGGCGACGCCGAGCGGAGGCTGGCTGCAGAGCTCACCGGTCATCCCCGAGCTGGGCTTCTGCCTGGGCACCCGCGCGCAGATGTTCTGGCTGGAGCCGGACCTGCCCGCGTCGCTGCGGCCCGGCAGCCGGCCCCGTACGACCCTGTCGCCGTCGCTCGCGCTGCGCGACGGCTCGCCGTGGATGGCGTTCGGGACCCCGGGCGGCGACCAGCAGGACCAGTGGAGCCTGAACTTCTTCCTGTCCGTCGTGCACGGCGGCCTGAATCTCCAGGAGGCGATCGACGCGCCGATGTTCCACTCGGTGCACTTCCCCAGCTCGTTCTATCCACGCGGCGCGCGGCCGGGCGGCCTGGTCGTGGAGGAGCGGCTCGACCCGGAGGTCGTCGCGGAGCTGCGGCGGCGCGGCCACGACGTCGACGTCCAGGGACCGTGGACGCTCGGCCGGCTCAGCGCGGTGACCCGCGACACCGGCGAGCCCGGTTTCCTGCGCGCGGCGGCCAACCCGCGGGGCGCCCAGGGTTACGCGGTCGGACGGTAACGCATGGATCTGGCGGAGACCGGACTGCTGGCCGCGGCCGGCGTGGCGGCGGGAGTCGTCAACGCCGTCGCCGGGGGCGGGTCCCTGATCTCGTTCCCCGCCCTCCTCGCGGTGGGGTACCCGGCCGTGTCGGCGAACGTGACCAACACGGTGGCGCTGTGGCCGGGGTACATCGGGGGCGCGCTGGGCTATCGGGAGGAGTTGTCCGGGCAGCGGGGGCGGGCGATCGCGTTCAGCCTGACGAGCGTGGTCGGGGCGGTGGCGGGCTGTCTGCTGCTGCTGGTCACCCCCGAGGGGGTCTTCCACTCGCTGACGCCGGTGCTGATCGCGATGGCGAGCCTGCTGCTGGCCGTCCAGCCGTGGCTGAAGAGGCGGCTTCACGCCTCGGAGCGGCTGACCCGGCAGCACCACCGGACGCTGCTGCACGCCGGCCTGCTGTTCGGGGGGATCTACGGCGCCTACTTCGGCGCCGGCCTGGGGGTCATGCTGCTGGGGATCCTCAGCGTGTTCGTCCACGACCGTCTACAACGGGTCAACGCCGTGCGCGCGGTGTTGTCGCTGGTGATCAACACGGTGGCGTTCGCGGCGTTCGCGCTGTTCGGCCCGGTGCGGTGGTACGCCGTGGCGGTCATGGCGGCGGCCAGTCTCGCCGGCGGGTTCGCGGGCGCACGCGTGGCGCGGCGGCTGTCGCCGGAGATCCTGCGCGGAGTGATCGTGACGTTCGGCCTGGGCGTGGCCCTCGCCCTCGCCCTGCGCTGAGCGGGCATCCGCGACGCCCGAGGCGGCCCTGCGCCGCCTCAGGGGGTCCGGGAAGCCCGCTGGGCGCGCGCCGAGGTGTAGAGGCAGACCGCGGCGGCGGTGGCCAGGTTGAGGCTCTCAGCGCCGCCGTAGATGGGGACCCGGACCACCTCGTCGACGGCGTTCAGGATCTCCTCGGGCAGTCCCCACGCCTCATTGCCGAACACCCAGGCGGTGGGCCCGTCGAGCGTGCCCGTGTCCAGGGCGGTGTCCAGCGAGGACTCCCCCGCCCCGTCGGCGGCGACCACGGTCAGGCCCGCGTCCTTCAGCGCCGGGATGAGGGCGTCGAACCGCGGACCCGTCACGACCGGCAGGTGGAACAGGCTCCCGGCCGAGGCGCGGACGCACTTGCCGTTGTAGGGGTCCACCGACGCGTCGGTGAAGATCACCGAGTCGGACCCCGCCGCGTCCGCGGTCCGCAGGACCGTGCCCGCGTTGCCCGGGTCGCGGACGTGCGCCAGCACCGTCACCAGGCGCGGCGCCGGTGACAGCGCCTTGTCCAGCGGGACGTCGACGAACTCACAGACCGCCAGCAGGCCCTGCGGGGTGACGGTCTGGGCCAGCTCGGCCATGACCTCACCGCTCACCCGGAAGATCGGCACCCCGGCCTTCTCCGCCTGGGCGACCAGGTCCTGGTGGCGGTTCTCGGCCTCGGCGGTGGCGAACAGCTCGGCCAGAACGCCGTTCAGCGCCAGGGCCTCGCGGACGGCCTGCGGGCCCTCCGCGAGGAATCGGTGCTCACGGCGCCGGAACGCGCGTTTGGCGAGCCGGCGAGCCGCCTTCACCCTCGGTGATCGGGTGGAACTCAGCTCCCGGCCCGCCATCTGCGCGGATGTCCTGATGCGGATCAGGCCGCGGCGGTGCCCGCGGGCAGCGCCTTCTTGGCGGTCTCGACGAGCACCGCGAACGCGGGGGCGTCGTTGACCGCGAGCTCGGCGAGCATCCGGCGGTCGACCTCGACGCCGGCCTCGCGCAGGCCCTGGATGAATCGGTTGTAGGTCATCCCGTTGGCGCGGGCCGCCGCGTTGATCCGCTGGATCCAGAGCCGGCGGAACTGGCCCTTGCGGTCCTTCCGGTCACGGAAGGCGTACGTCATCGAGTGGAGCTGCTGCTCCTTGGCCTTGCGGTACAGCCTGGACCGCTGGCCACGGTAGCCACTCGCCCGCTCCAGGACGACCCGGCGCTTCTTGGCGGCGTTGACCGCCCGCTTCACGCGTGCCACGTTTCGAACTCCCTCGTGGGGGCCGGTGCCTCGTGGGCAGCCGGCCGGTCGTAGGACTTACGGGACCACCGGTGCCGTGCGGGCACCGGGAGCCCGGCGATCATTTCGGTGCCGGGCTACTTGCCGAGCAGCTTCTTGATCTTCGTTTCGTCGTTCTTGGAGAGCACCACGGGCCCGTCCAGCCGGCGCGTGCGCTTGGTCGGCTTGTGCTCGAGCAGGTGGTTGCGGTTGGCGCGGCGGCGCATGACCTTGCCGGTGCCGGTGACCTTGAATCGTTTCTTGGCACCACTGTGCGTCTTCATCTTCGGCATGGTCGCCGACGTCTCCCTAGTCCGAGCGCCCCGGCACAGGCGCGCGGCGTCCCATCGTGGGACACCGGGCGCCGGACAAGGCGCGATGTGCGTGCTTCATCGCGAGACGACCCCGCTACGTGAGCAGGGTCGCGGTGGGACTGCCCCGGGTCAGGCCGGGGCCTCGTCCTCCACCTGCCGACGCGCGCGACTGCCGGTCGCGGCGCGCTGCTCGGCCTTTGCCTCGCTCTTCTTCCTGTGCGGCCCGAGCACCATGATCATGTTGCGGCCGTCCTGCTTGGGCCTGGACTCGACGAAGCCGAGTTCTTCGACGTCCTCCGCCAGCCGCTGCAGAAGCCGGAACCCGAGCTCCGGGCGGGACTGCTCGCGGCCACGGAACATGATCGTGACCTTGACCTTGTCACCTGCCTTGAGGAACCGCTCGACGTGGCCCTTCTTGGTGCCGTAGTCGTGCGGATCGATCTTCGGCCGGAGTTTGATCTCCTTGATGACGGTGTGCGCCTGGTTACGTCGCGCATCGCGGGCCTTCATCGCGGACTCGTACTTGAACTTTCCGTAGTCCATGAGCTTGGCCACGGGCGGTCGCGCGGTCGGGGCGACCTCCACCAGGTCGAGATCGGACTCCCGGGCAAGGTCGAGAGCCTTGGCGATGGGAACGATGCCGACCTGTTCGCCGTTCGGACCGACGAGCCGGACCTCGGGCACGCGAATGCGCTCGTTGATACGCGGTTCGGCGCTGATGGGACCTCCTTGGGGTACTTCGCTGTCTCTGACCGGCCATACCCCGGGCCCTTCATGCGAAAAGCCCCGCATGACTCGCATCGCGGGGCCACTACCGGACACCCCGGCGGCCGAAGCCGACGAGGCGGGCGCACGACAAGGTGCGCCTGACCGGGACCCATCGACCTTCCGCTCCGCGAGGAGCGCGGCCGATCAGGTGGGAGTGACCTCCGCTTGCGCGCCCGGCGCCTTCGCGCCAGGCCAGTCAACGCTTAAAGATATCAGCTTTCGGGCTCCACGTCGAAAACGCGCACCTCGAACGCCGCGGTCACCGGCACCGGCTCGGCGAGCGCCTCGACGCGCTTCCGCAGGGCGTCGGTGTCGGCGTGCCAGGCGCTGGGGCCCATCGCCACGAGCGCGGCGGTCTCGGACCGCGTCAGCCGCAGCGGAAGCTCCAGCGGCCACGTGCCGGCCGCGCGGAACCGCCCGCCGAGGGTGTCCGCGACCCGCTCGGCCTTGCGCGGGTCGACGGTGAGCAGTTCGAGCGGGCCGATCAGCTCCCGCAGGTGGCGCGCGGCCGGGGTGACGACGATGAGCACGCCGTCCGGCCGGAGCACCCGGTGGAACTCCGCGGCGTTGCGCGGGGCGAAGACGTCCAGCAGCACCCCCACCGTACCGGTGCGAACCGGCAACGGACGCCAGACGTCCCAGGTCAGGGCGCCGATGCGCGGGTGGGCGCGTGCGGCGCGCCGCAGCGCGTGCTTGGACAGGTCCAGCGCGACGCCCGGCCGTCCCGGCAGCCGGTCGAGCACCGCCCGCAGGTAGTGGCCGGTGCCCGCCCCGGCGTCGAGGACGCAACCGCCGGCCGGGGCCCGCTCCGCGGCCCGCTCGGCGACCAGCTCGGCGAGCGGCGCGTAGTGGCCGCCGTCGAGGAACTCCGCGCGGGCGGCGACCATGGCCGCGGTGTCGGCGGTGCCCGTACGGACGTTGCCGGTCAGCAGCCCGGCGTACCCCTGCCGGGCGAGGTCGAAGGCGTGCCCGGCCGGGCAGCGCAGGGCCCTCCGGTCGAGCGTCAGGCCGTCGCCGCAGACGGGGCAGCGCAGGAAGGGGACGACGTCGGCGAGCATCCGCTAGGCGCCGGAGCGGCGGGCGATCTCGGCCAGGCCCGCGGCGCGCATCGCCTCGACCGGCACGTCCGTGGCCGCGGTCATCAGCTCCACCTGGCGTACCGCCTGGTGCAGGAGCATGGTGAAGCCGTCGGCGATCACGCCCCCCGCCTCGCGCACGGCCTGGGCCGCCTGAGTCGGCCACGGCGCGTAGACGACGTCGAACAGCGCTCCGGTGGCCCGGGCGATCGTCTCGGCGTACGGGTCGGCGGCGCCGGCGGGCAGAGTGGAGATCACCAGGTCGGTGTCGGGCAGCGGCTCGGCGAAGGTGCGTACGGTCACGCCCACGCCGAGCCGGGACGCGGCGGCCACCGCCTCGGCCGCCCGGCCGGGATCGCGGGCCACCAGCATCGCCTTGTGCACGCCCAGCTCGCGCAGGGCCGCGAGGGCCGAGCACGCGGTCGCTCCGGCACCGAGCACCACCGCCGAGCCCGGCGCGGGCACGCCGGCCTCGGCCAGCGCGGTCACGATGCCGTACACGTCCGTGTTGAAGCCACGCCGCCGGCCCGCCTCGAACACGACGGTGTTCGCGCCGCCGACCGCGCGGGCGAGGTCGGAGACCTCGTCCAGGAGCGGCAGCACGGCGCGTTTCAGCGGCATGGTCAGCGACAGGCCCGCCCACGGCCGGCCGAGCACCTCGGGCAGGTCGCCCTCGCGGCACTCGATCGCCTCGTAGGTCCAGCCGAGGCCGAGCGCGGCATAGGCGGCCCGGTGGAGCGCCGGCGACAGCGAGTGCGCGATCGGCGCGCCGAGAACGGCGGCCCGGGTCATCCGTGCCTCAGATTCTGCTGGAGTTCCTGGCGGAACCGCTGGAACTCGGAGTAGCTGTCGGTGAACTTGGTGATGTGATGGCTCGGGTCGGTCGTCACGAAGTACTTCCACGGGCCCTTCGCGGGTTTGAGCACGGCCCGCATGGCCTCCTCGCCGGGGTTGCAGATCGCACCGGGCGGCAGGCCGGGACGGGCGTAAGTGTTGTACGGGCTGGTCGACTTCAGGTCGTTGCCGCTGGCGACGATGCCGTACTTGCCCAGGCCGTACATGACCGTGCTGTCGAGCTGGAGCTTGTGCATCCACGGCTCCGAGCTGTGGAGGCGGTTCTCGATCACCCGGGCGACCTTCGGCATGTCCTCGGTCGTGCCGCTCTCGGCCTGCACCAGGCTCGCGGCCACCACGACGTCGTGCGGCGACATGTGGACCCGCTTGGCCTCGCTCTCCAGGTCGATGTCGTCGGCGGCCTTCTTGAACTGGTCGACCATCGCGCGCAGCACCTGAGTCGCGGTGGCCTTCGGCGGCGGGTCGTACGTGAAGGGGTAGAGGTAACCCTCGATCTGCCCGTGGGCGTACGACGGGAGGCCGAGCGCCTTGGTGTTCTGGGCGGCGCGCTGGAAGTTCTTGAGCGGGATGCGGGTGCGCTTGGCCAGGGTGGCCAGCACCTCGGAGGCGCGCTTGCCCTCGGGGAACGTGACCCGTCCGGTTCGTGACGCGGGGCTGAGCAGCAGCGCGAGGGCCGCCCGGGCGGACATGTGGAGCTTCAGCTGGTAATAGCCCGGCTGGATGCTGGTGGCCTTGGGGTCGTCCTTGGCGATCTTGTAGAAGGCGCTGCTGGACTTGACGACGTCGGCCTGCTCCAGGCGGCCGCCCATCTGCCGCACGGAGTCGCCGTCCTGGATCTGGACGGTGACCGAGCCGGTGCCCCCGCCCTTGTAGTCCGGCGGGTTGAGGAAGCCGCTCAGTGCCGTGAAGCCGACGTATCCGCCGCCGCCCACGACCGCGACGAGGAAGAGGATCGCCACGATGGGCGCGAGCCTGCGGCCCCGGCGGCTCTTCTTACGGCGGCGGCCGCGACGGCCGCGATGGCCGCCACGGCGTCCGGCCGACTCGGTGCGGGCCGAGCGCTGACGTTCGGCGAGCTGCCGGAGAAAGTCAAGATCCGCATCACTCATGTGTCCCCCCGGACAATCTCCCCAGGTGGACGGCCCGTCAAGCGTTCGGCGTCAAGTGCGGCCTGCAAGATCACGGCAGCGGCGGCCTGGTCGACGACCTTACGGCGCGCCTGCCCGTGCACGCCGCGCTCGCGCAGGCCGCTCTCGGCGGTGACCGTCGTGAGCCGCTCGTCGAACAGGCGTACGGACCCCGCAGGCAGGCGCCGGGCGATGCGGGCGGCGAACCGCCGCGCCTCCCCCGCGGCCGGGCCCTCACGGCCCGACAGCGAGGTCGGCAGGCCGACGATCACCTCGACGGCCTCGTTCTCGGCGGCGAGGGCGACGATGCGGTCGATGTCGCCCTTGCCGTTGCGTACGGTCTCCAGGGGGGAGGCGAGGATACCGCCCGGATCGCTCCGGGCGACGCCGATGCGGACGCTCCCCGCGTCGACTCCGAGGCGGACACCGCGTCTCACGCGCTGCTCCTGCCCCGGGTCGTTCACGGGGCCTCCTCCGTCGCCCCGGCGAACCGGCCCCGGTGCCGGCCGCTCCGCTTCCTCACGAGCCCTCCCTCGCCGGAGGCGCGACCAGGCGCACGCGCATACCACTCCGCTCAGTCACGAGTCCTCCTCCGTCGGACGAAGGACCAGGCGCACGCGCTTACCGGTTCGCTCGCTCCGCTCAGTCACGAGTCCTCCTCCGTCGGACGAAGGACCAGGCGCACGTGCTTACCGGTTCGCTCGCTCCGCTCGCTCACTGGCTCCCCACAGCTCGGCGGACGGCGGCCAGAGCCTCCCCGATCGCCTCGGGGTTGACTCCTCCGCCCTGGGCGAGGTCGTCCTTGCCGCCGCCTCCGCCGCCGAGGGCCTTGGCGGCGACGCCGACCAGGGCTCCGGCGCGCAGGCCGCGGGCGCGGCCCTCGTCGCTGACCGCCACGACCACGACCGGCCGGTCCTTGGGCACACCGGCCACGATCACGACGCTCGGCCGGCCGGTGAGGCGGCCACGCACGTCCACGGCGAGCCGGCGCAGGTCGTCCGCGCCGACGCCGCCGGGAGCCCGGTGGGAGACGAAGGCGACGCCACCGACGTCCTGGGCGCCCCCGGCGAGCTCACCGGCGATCTCCAGGACCTGGCGGGAGCGGATCCGCTCCAGCTCCTTCTCGGCCTCGCGGAGCCGCGTGACGAGCCCGGAGACGCGCTCGGGCAGGTCTTCGCGGCGGGTCTTGAGCTGCTCGGCGAGCTGGGCGACCAGGACGTTCTCGCGCGCCAGGAACTTGAACGCGTCGATGCCGACGAGCGCCTCGACGCGGCGCACGCCCGCGCCGATCGACTGCTCGCCCAGGACCTTGATCAGGCCCAGCTGGCCCGAGCGGGCGACGTGGGTGCCGCCGCACAGCTCGCGGGAGTAGTCACCGATCTCCACGACCCGGACCTCGGAGCCGTACTTCTCTCCGAAGAGGGCCAGCGCGCCCATCTTGCGCGCCTCGTCGATGGGGTGCACCGAGGCGTGCACGCCCAGGTCGTCGATGAGGGTGGCGTTGACCTCGGCCTCGACGTCGCGCAGGACGCTCGGCGGAACGGCCCCGGCGGCGGTGAAGTCGAACCGGAACCGGCCCGGGGCGTTCTCCGAGCCGGCCTGGGCGGCCGACTCGCCGAGGGCGTTGCGGAAGCCGCGGTGCACCATGTGGGTCGCGGTGTGCGAGCGGGAGATCGCCCGGCGCCGCTCCACGTCGATCTGGGCGAACGCGGTGTCACCGGCCTGGGCCTCGCCACGGCGCACCCGGCCACGGTGCACGACGAGGCCGGTCAGCGGCGTCTGGACGTCGAGGACCTCGATCTCGGCGCCACTGGACAGCTTGATGGTGCCCTGGTCGGCGAGCTGGCCGCCGCCCTCGGCGTAGAACGGGGTGCGGTCGAGCACGACCTCGACCTCGGTGCCCTCCCCCGCCGACGGGACGTTCGCGCCGCCCACGAGCAGCCCGACCACGCGGGCCTCCGCCTCGACCGCGTCGTAGCCGGTGAAGGTGACCGTGCCGGCGCGTTCGAGCATCTCGCCGAGGACCGACACGTCGAGGTTGCCGGTCTTCTTGGCCGCGGCGTCGGCCTTGGCGCGCTGCCGCTGCTCGTCCATCAGCCGGCGGAACTCCGTCTCGTCGACGGACAGGCCCTGCTCGGCCGCCATCTCCAGGGTCAGGTCGATGGGGAAGCCGTAGGTGTCGTGGAGCGTGAACGCCTGAGCCCCGGACACGACCGTGCCCTTGCGGCGTTTGGTCTCCTCGACGGAGGCGTCGAAGATCGCCGTACCGGTGCGGAGGGTGGCGAGGAAGGACTGTTCCTCGGCGTCGATGACCGTGTGGATGTGCGCCGCGTCGGCCCGCAGGCTCGGGAAGGTCTCGCCCATCCCCTCGATCGCCGCGTCGGTGAGCTCGTGCAGGTAACGCTCATCACCGGCGCCGAGCAGCCGGAGGTTGCGAATGCTGCGGCGCAGGATACGGCGCAGGACGTAACCCCGGCCCTCGTTGGAGGGCACGACGCCGTCACCGACCATCATCGTGCCGCTGCGCATGTGGTCGGCGACCACCCGCAGCGAGACGTCGTTGCGGGCGTCGCGGCCGTACTTGGTCTTGGTCAGGTCGGCGGCCAGGTCGAGGATCCGCCACATGGTGTCGACCTCGTAGATGTTGTCGACGCCCTGGAGGATCGCCGCCATGCGCTCCAGGCCCATGCCGGTGTCGATGTTCTTGGCCGGCAGCGGGCCCTGCACGTCGAAGTCGACCTTGCTGCGCACCGTGCTGAGCTGGTACTGCATGAAGACGAGGTTCCAGACCTCGAGGTAGCGGTCCTCGTCCGCGACCGGGCCGCCCTCCTTGCCGTACTCCGGACCGCGGTCGTAGTAGATCTCCGAACAGGGTCCGCCGGGGCCCGGCACGCCCATGTTCCAGTAGTTGTCCGCGAGGCCGCGCCGCTGGATCCGCTCCTCGGGCAGGCCCACCTTGTCCCGCCAGATGCGGAAGGCCTCGTCGTCGTCCTGGTAGACGGTCGCCCAGAGCCGGTCCTCCGGGAAGCCGAAGCCTCCGTCGGCCTCGGAGGAGGTCAGCAACTCCCAGGCGTAGGGAATCGCCAGCTCCTTGAAGTAGTCCCCGAAGGAGAAGTTGCCGAGCATCTGGAAGAACGTCGCATGCCGCGTGGTCTTGCCGACCTCGTCGATGTCGGGTGTGCGGATGCACTTCTGCACGCTCGTGGCCCGCTGGTAGGGCGGTTTACGCTGCCCCAGGAAGTAGGGCTTGAAGGGCACCATGCCCGCGTTGACCAGCAGCAGTGTGGGGTCCTCGGCGATCAGGCTGGCCGAGGGCACCACTTCGTGCCCGCGCTCTTCGAAGAAGCGGAGGAAACGGCGGGCGATCTCTGCCGACTCCATCTCAGTGGTGGTCCTTGTCTGTTTCGGTTGGCGCGTCGAGTCCGAGCGCGTCACGCAACTCGTCCTCGCGTGCGTGCATGGCGGTGCGAACGTCGTCGGTGAAGTCGCGTACGGTCTGGCCGACTCCGGAGGCCTGGTGAACGAGCGCCTGGGGTGTCAGGGCACGCATGAGACGCTTGAGCCGGAATGCGGCCCAGGCGCCCAGGCTGCCGCCCAGGACGAGCCAGAACAGCCGGCGGATCACCGCTTGCCGTCCTGGTTGCGCGCACCGATGGCCTTACGGACACCATAGGAGAAGGCGGCCGCTTTCACGAGCGGACCGCCGACCACCGAGGTGACCGTGGTCGTGACCGCCGCGGCGTTCTGCGTGACGCTGCCGACGCTCTTGGTTATCAGGTCGACCCGGTCCAGCTGCTCACCTGCCCGTGTGACCGTGCTGGTCATGTCGTCCAGCAGCGGCCCGGCCTGCTCGCCGATGTCGGCGACCATCTTGGTCGCCTCCTTCAGCAGCCTGGCCAGTCTCAGCAGGACGAAGGCGAGGAAGGCAACGAGAATCGCCCAGAAAACGGCCACGATCAGGCCGGCCACCTGTCCGCCACTCAGCATCGGCTCCCTCTCCTTCTGTCGTCGGAGAACCTGGTCGGACAGACCATACCGTCCCCCTCACCTCGGCGGAGGCCACGCGAACCGACGTGTCCGCCCGCAGGGTGCCCGGAAGCGCCGTTCCGGCGGCGGAGGCGCGGCCTCTCACCGGCCCGCGCCCGGAGCGGCGCGTCGCGCTCCGATCATGCCCGAGCCGAGGTCAGGAGCGGCCGCCGCCCCCAGGGCACCGCGGCACGATATGCGCGTCCGGGCGGTCCGTCAGGCCGGAACGTCGAGTTCGCCGATGGCGAGGAACCGCTCGATGGCGGCGGTGTAGGCGGAGCCGTCGAGGCCGGGTGGCCGTCCGGCGTCCCCCTGGATCACCACGACCTCGCCGCGGCGGCCCTCGGCGCGCATCTCGGCGATCAGCCGCCAGGCGGCCCACAGGCAGGTGCCGGTCGAGGCGCCGGCGGCGATCCCGGTGTGTTCGCGCAGCCAGGCCAGCGCGCCGGCGCTCGCGGCGTCCGGCACGGGGATCACGAGGTCCACCGCGGACGGCAGGAAGCCGGGCTCCATGCGCGGGCGGCCGATGCCCTCGACCCGTGAGGGCATGCCGGTCGCGTAGTCCGTCGCGCCGCTCGCCCATCCGGGGAAGTACGCGGAGTTCTCCGGGTCGGCGACCGCGAGCATCGTCTCGTGGCCGTGATGGCGCAGGAACCGGCCGATCGTCGCGGACGTCGCGCCGGTGCCCGCGCCGGTCACGATCCATCGCGGCGGGCTCCCGAGATCGGCGAAGATCTCGGCGGCGATGTTGCCGTCGCGCCAGTCGATCACCTGTGCGGCGACCGCGAAGTGATCGAGGTGGAAGCCTCCGGTGCCGGCGGCCAGCCGCCGCGCCTCGTCGTAGATCGCGGCCGGCGGATCGTGCGGGTGGACGCGCCCGCCCGCGGCCTCGATCGCGGCGATCCGGTCCTCGCGCGTGCGGCGCGGCACGACCGCGACGAAGTCCAGGCCGAGCGTGCGGGCGAAGTGCGCGCCGGCCACGGCGGCGGGCCCGGCGGTGGCCACGACCACGGTGGTGCCCTCGGTGATCTGCCCGGCCGCCAGCGCCTGGACGTACGCCGCCGCCAGCAGCCGGTGCTTGACGCTGCCGGTCGGCTGCGCGGACTCGTCCTTCAGCGACAGGCCGACGCCCCACTCCGGAGGCGTCGGCAGGCTCCGCAGGGGCGTCGCGGCCACGTCGCGTTCGATCCGGGCGATGCCGGCGGCCGCCCACTCCCGTGTCGATCCCACCGTCCGTAGCGTAGCCGCGTCCCGTCCGGGAGGCGGCGCGCGAACCGTCGTCGGGGTCAGCCCTGGCGTCCGCCGCGCAGGACGGCGCGGAGGCGTTCGACGACCTCGGAGAAGCGGGACTCCATGCCGTGCTTGGTCGGGTGGTAGTAGTCGCGGCCCGCGACGGCGTCCGGGGCGTAGCGCTGTTCGACCACGCCACCGGGGAAGTCGTGGGCGTACTGGTAGCCCTTGCCGTGGTCGATCTTGCTCGCGCCCTTGTAGTGCGCGTCGCGCAGGTGGGCCGGGACCGGGCCGACCAAACCGCGCCGGACGTCCGCGCTCGCCTCGTTGATCGCGCGGATGACGGCGTTGGACTTGGGCGCCAGCGACAGGTGGATGACGGCCTGCGCGAGGTTGATGCGGGCCTCGGGCAGGCCGACGAACTCCACCGCGTGCGCGGCGGCGGTCGCGGTCTGCAGCGCGGTCGGGTCGGCCATGCCGATGTCCTCGCTGGCGTGCACGATGAGGCGCCGCGCGATGAACCGGGGGTCCTCCCCCGCCTCGATCATGCGGGCCAGGTAGTGCAGGGCGGCGTCGACGTCGGATCCGCGGATGCTCTTGATGAACGCGCTGATGACGTCGTAGTGCTGGTCGCCCTCGCGGTCGTAGCGGACCGCGGCCCGGTCGACGGCCTTCTCCAGGACGTCGACGTCGATCGGCTCGTGGCCCGCGACGTAGGAGGCGGCCTCGAGGTAGGTCAGCGCCCGGCGTGCGTCGCCGCCCGCCAGGCGTACGAGGTGGTCCTCGGCGGGCTCGGTGATGCTCGTGGCACCGGCCAGGCCACGTGCGTCGGCCAGGGCGCGGCGGATCACCTCGCGGAGCTGGTCGTCGCCCAGCGGTTCCAGCGTCAGCAGCAGCGAACGCGACAGCAACGGGCTGATCACCGAGAAGAAGGGATTTTCGGTGGTGGCGCCGATGAAGGAGACCCAGCGGTTCTCCACGGCGGGGAGCAGGGCGTCCTGCTGGGCCTTGTTGAACCGGTGGACCTCGTCGACGAACAGCACGGTCTGCCGTCCGCGCATGCCGAGCTCGCGCTTGGCCTGGTCGATGGCGGCCCGGACCTGCTTGACGCCGTCGGAGACCGCGGAGACCTCCACGAACCGCCGCTCGGTGGCCTGGCTGACGACATAGGCGAGCGTCGTCTTCCCGGTGCCCGGCGGGCCCCACAGGACCAGCGACATGGCGACGTCGCGCTCGACCAGCTGGCGCAGTGGCGTGCCCGGCCCGAGCAGGTGCTCCTGACCGACCACCTCATCGAGGCCGCGTGGCCGCATGCGGACCGCGAGCGGCGCGTTGGCCTGCTCGGCCTCCTCCGCCTGTGTGTCGAAAAGGCTGTCGGCCTGCTCATCGTCCCTGCGCGCCACGGTGCCGACACTATCCGCCCGCGGGGACATCGCGGGCACGCGCCGGACGGCCTGGCGGCAGGCCCGGTGTGCCGGAGCGTAAGAGCGGGACACTCCTTACGCTGAGGGCCATGCCCTCCTGGTCCCCCTGTTCGATTCCAGAGCTCCTCGACCTCACCGGCCACGATCCCCTCATCCGCGGCACGCGCGGCGCCGGCCGCGGGCCCGCCTGGCGTGGCGCCGGCGGCCGCGCCGTCGCCTTCACCGGCTACGACGTGGAGGGTCGCATCCGCTCTCTGGTCGCGCTGGGCCCGCCGGACGAGACGGCGGAGCTGGTCGCCGCGGTGCACGGCGAGCTGCCCGAGGGCATCCGGGTGATCGTGCCGCGCGGCACGCCGCTCCCGCTGAGCCGGCCGAGCGACTGGAACTTCCGCGCCGCCTACGGCACTCCCCCGCCGCAGCCGGCCGAGGCGGCGGTCGGCTGGTGCGACGACGAGGACGCCGTCACCGAGCTGCTGACGCTGGTCAGCCCCGGCACGTCGGCGTGGCCGGGCGACCCGAAGGTGCGCCGCTGGGCCGGCGTCCGGCGGGACGGACGGCTGCTGGCGTGCCTGGCCGACACGACCGCCGCCGACGGCGTCGGCCACGTGTCGGCGATCGCGGTCCACCCCGAGGCGCGCGGCCGCGGGCTGGGCCCGTCGATCACGGCATGGGCGATGCGCCGGATGTTCGCCGCGGGGTGCGACGTGGTGACGCTCGGCGTCTACGCCGACAACGCGGTCGGCCTGCGGATGTACGACCGCCTGGGCTTCACCGTCGACCGGGCGCTGACCACCGGGCTCATGAAGCGCCCGGCCTGAGCCCCGCTCGGCTCGGAACCCGGGGCAGGCTCATGGGGGCCGCCCCGGCCGCACGTACGGCCTGCGCCCCACGTACGGCCCGGGCCTCGTGGGGCGGCCTCGGAGCCATCACGGCGGGACCTCGGCGGGCCGTCGAAGACTGCCCGAAGCCCTCGCCCCTCACGGGACGAGGGCTCCCCGGCGGTCGCTCAGTAGCGCTCCTCGGAGGGCCGGACGATGTGGCCGGGCTCGTTCGGCGGGTTCGCCGGTGCCTCCGGCCGGGCGTCCACGCCCGCCTCCTTGCGCTGCTCCGGCGTGATCGGCGTCGGCGCGCCGGTGAGCGGGTCATAGCCCGAGGCCGCCTTCGGGAAGGCGATCACGTCGCGGATCGTGTCGCGGCCCGCGAGCAGCATGACGACGCGGTCCCAGCCGAAGGCGATCCCGCCGTGCGGCGGCGGACCGTACTTGAACGCCTCCAGCAGGTAGCCGAACTTCGTCTCGGCCTCCTCGCGCTCCAGGCCGAGGGTCTCGAACACCCGCTGCTGCATCTCGCCGCGGTGGATACGGATCGAGCCGCCGCCGATCTCGTTGCCGTTGCAGACGATGTCGTACGCACTGGCGAGCGCCTCACCGGGCTTGTCGTGGAACGAGTCGGCCCACTCCGGCTTCGGCGAGGTGAAGGGGTGGTGCACGGCCGTCCAGCCGCCCTCGTCGGTCTCCTCGAACATCGGGGCGTCGACCACCCAGGTGAACGCCCACGCGGACTCGTCGATCAGCCCGCAGCGGCGGCCGATCTCCAGGCGGGCGGCACCGAGGAGCTCCTGCGTGGCGTGCGGCTTGCCGGCGCCGAAGAACACCGCGTCGCCGGGCGAGGCGCCGACCTCGGCCACCAGGCCCTCGCGCTCGGTCTCCGACAGGTTCTTGGCGACCGGGCCGCCGAGCGTGCCGTCCTCCTGGACGAGGACGTACGCCAGGCCCTTCGCGCCGCGCGCCTTCGCCCAGTCCTGCCAGCCGTCCAGCTCCTTGCGGGTCTGGGACGCGCCGCCCGGCATGACGACCGCGCCGACGTACGGGGCCTGGAAGACCCGGAACGGCGTGTCCTTGAAGTACGCCGTCATGTCGACCAGCTCGTTGCCGAACCGCAGGTCCGGCTTGTCCGAGCCGTAGCGGCTCATCGCGTCGGCGTAGGTGATGCGCGGGATCGGCCGCGGGATCTCATAGCCCGCGACCTCGCTCCACAGGCGCCCGACGAGGTCCTCGGCGACCTTGAGGACGTCCTCCTGCTCGACGAAGGACATCTCAATGTCGATCTGGGTGAACTCCGGCTGCCGGTCGGCGCGGAAGTCCTCGTCGCGGTAGCAGCGGGCGAGCTGGTAGTAGCGCTCCATCCCCGCCACCATGAGCAGCTGCTTGTACAGCTGCGGCGACTGGGGCAGGGCGTACCAGTGACCCGGCTTGAGCCGTACGGGGACCAGGAAGTCGCGCGCGCCCTCCGGGGTGGAGCTGGTGAAGGTCGGCGTCTCGACGTTGACGAACCCGTGCTCGCGCAGGACGTCGTGGACGATGAAGGAGCCCTGGGACCGGACGCGCAGCGCCCGGGCGAGCGTGTCGCGGCGGATGTCGAGGTAGCGGTGCTTGAGCCGCACCTCCTCGTTGACGTTGACGTCCGCCTCGATCGGGAAGGGCAGCGGCGCCGCCTCGCTCAGCACCTCGATGTCGGACGCGACGACCTCGACGTCGCCGGTCGGGAGCTCGGGGTTCTCGTTGCCGGCGGGCCGTACGCGGACCTCGCCGGTGATCTTGACGCAGAACTCCGCGCGCAGGTCGTGGGCGGTGTCCTCCTCGCGGAAGACGACCTGCGCGACGCCGGACGCGTCGCGCAGGTCGATGAACGTGACGCCTCCGTGGTCGCGGCGGCGCGCGACCCAGCCGGCGAGCACCACCTGCTGTCCGGCGTGCTCACGGCGGAGCGACCCCGCCTCGTGCGAGCGAATCATGACTGGGAAAGCCTCTCTTTCAACGTCGTGACGATCTCGTCGAGCGGCACGGCGACCTGGTCGCCGCTGGCCAGGTCCTTCACCTGAGCGGACCCGGCGGCGATATCTCGCTCGCCGAGGATCACGGCGTACGCCGCCCCGGACCGGTCGGCGCCCCGCATGGCGCCCTTGAGCTTCTTGCCGTCGTAGGACATGTCCGCGGCGATCCCGGCCCGGCGCAGGGCGGCGACGAGGCCGAAGATCCTGCGCTGCGCCTCCTCGCCGAGCGGCACGCCGTAGACGGTGACGCCCGCGGCGGACGCCGCCGCGGTCTCCTCGGCCTCCATCGCCAGCACCGTACGGTCGAGGCCCAGGCCGAACCCGATGCCCGGCAGCGGCGGCCCGCCGATGTCCTCCGACAGCCCGTCGTAACGACCGCCGCCGCCGATGCCGGACTGGGCGCCGAGCAGCGGGTGGTCGAACTCGTACGTGGTGCGCGTGTAGTAGTCGAGGCCGCGGACGAGGCGCGCGTCGTCGACCCACGGGATGTCCAGGTCGGCGAGCAGCTCGCGGACCTTGTCGTGGTGGGCCTTGCAGGCGCCGCACAGGTAGTCGGTGACCACCGGCGCGGCCTCCACCTGGGCCCGCACCTCGGGACGCTTGTCGTCCAGCACCCGCAGCGGGTTGAGATCGATGCGGGCGCGGGTGGCCTCGTCGAGGTCGAGCCCGCGCAGGAACTCCTGCAGGGCCGCGCGGTACACCGGACGGCACTCGCGGCAGCCGAGGGAGTTGAGGTGCAGGGTGTGCCGGGTGAGGCCCAGCTCGCGGTACCAGTCCCAGGCGAGCGCGATCGTCTCGACGTCGACGGCCGGGTCCTCCGAGCCGATCGCCTCCAGGTCGACCTGGTAGAACTGCCGGTAACGCCCGGCCTGGGCGCGCTCGTAGCGGAACGCCGGCCCGGTGGCCCAGACCTTGACCGGCAGCTCCCCCCGGTGCAGGTTGTGCTGGAGCACCGACCGCAGCACACCCACGGTGAACTCCGGACGCAGGGTGAGCGAGCGCCCACCGCGGTCCTCGAAGGTGTACATCTCCTTGGAGACGACGTCGGTCGACTCCCCCACGCCGCGTGAGAACAGCGACGTGTCCTCGAACACCGGCAGCTCCAGGTAGGAGTAGCCGGCGCGCGTCGCCACCGCGGCGAACGCGTCACGCGCGGCGAGGTAGATCGCCGAGCGCGGCGGAACGTACTCATTGACCCCCTTGGGGGCCTGGAAGTTCGAGCTCATCTGTCTGCTTAGAGTCCCCTGTGCGGGCCGTCGAGCGGAGCGATCTCCTTGAGGAACGGGTTGGTGGCCCGCTCGCGGCCGATGGTGGTCTGAGCGCCGTGCCCGGGCAGCACGGCGGTCTCGTCCGGCAGCGGCAGGCATACCCGCGCCAGACTGTCCATGATCGTGGCGTAGTCGCCGCCCGGCAGGTCCGTACGTCCGATGGAGCCGGCGAACAGCAGGTCGCCGGAGAACATCACGGGCTCGGCGGCGAGCCGGAACGTCACCGAGCCCGGTGTATGGCCGGGCGCGTGGTCGACGACGAAGTCCAGGCCCGCGAGTGTCAGGGTGTTGCCGTCGCCGAGCTCGCGCACGTCGTCCGGCTCGCTGAACGTCAGGCCGCCGAGGAGCTGACCGGCGACCTGCGGCGGAAAGCCCTTCGCCGGGTCGGACAACATGTCACGGTCGTCCGGGTGGATGTAGGCGGGCACGTCACGGGCGCCGCAGACCGGGGCGACGGACCACACGTGGTCGATGTGGCCGTGCGTGAGCGCCACCGCGACCGGCTTGAGCCGGTGCTCGCGCAACACGTCGTACACCATCGCCTCGGCGTCCTGACCGGGATCGATGATCACGCACTCCTCCCCGGCCTCGGGCGCCACGACATAACAGTTCGTCGCGAAGGACCCCGCGGGGAAGGTGGCGATGAGCACGGTCATCCTCTCTGACTGCTACCGGCGAGATCGAGCGTACCGGCGGTACGCGCGCCATCGCGAACGACATAGCGTGAGAGGGGCGGAGCACGTCCGATGTTCGGCCGGTTTGGGCGCCTCTGCGGTGCGGGGCCGAAAATACCGGCCGGGACCGCTACGATGCGCAACACGTTTCCCAGTTCACGACGCGAATCGATGAGGTGCGACACCGGTGGCGGGTAAAGACCGCAAGAGGGAGCTGGCCCGGCTGCGTTACGAGCGCCAGCAGCAGCGCCGGGCGATCCGGCAGGCCAGGGCCCGGCGGATGAAGATCATCGGCACGGTGGTCGCCGTCGTGGTGGTCGCCGGGGGCAGTGGGGCCATCGCGTTCGCGATGAACGGCCCGGCGAAGAAGGACAAGACCTCCGCCGCCTCCACGCCCACCGCGGCGCCGAGCGTTTCGGTCAAGCCCGGGGAGTGCGCCTACCAGCCCCTGCCCGCCGAGGCGGCGACGAGCGCCAAGGACGTCGGCAAGCCCCCGGTGAAGCCGGTCAAGGGCACGTACAAGATGACGATCGACACGAGCCTCGGCACGATCACCGCCAAGCTCGACGGCAGCAAGGCCGCGTGCACCGTCAACTCGTTCAAGTATCTGGCGAGCAAGAAATTCTTCAACAACACTAAATGTCATCGCCTTGTCACCGAGGGTATCAAGGTGTTGCAATGCGGTGACCCGACCGGCACCGGAACGGGCGGTCCCGCGTACGGCTTCGGCAATGAGAACGTCCCGAAGGCCGGCAAGTCCGGGCAGGCGACCTACAAGCGCGGCGTCATCGCGATGGCGCACAGCAGCGCTCCGAACAGCAACGGAAGCCAGTTCTTCATCGTCTACGGCGATTCGCCGCTGCCCGCCGACTACACCGTCTTCGGTGAGATCACCAAGGGAATGGACGTCGTCGACTCCGTCGCGAAGGCGGGCGCCGAGCCGGCCGACCAGAGCGGGAACACCGCCCCAAAGAAGAAAATCGAAATAAAAGACCTCACCGTCGCGAAGATGTAGCAATGCGATTGGCTAGGGTGGCCAGCGGGAGCGCTTCTCCCATGGACGTCATCATGGTGGGCCCGGTGCGTGAGGGGACGCCCCGGGCTCTGACACAGGAGGCAGCGGTGTGCAGCGCCACCGAATCCTTGGGTATCCCTCGCCGTACGCGCGGGGACGTCGTGCCGGCCACGAGGCGGCCCGCGATGGCCACGCCTCACACCGGGGAGGCCCGCGATGACCACTGACCCCTGGGGTCGGGTCGACGAGAACGGCACCGTCTACGTCCGCACGGCGGCCGGGGAACGCACCGTCGGTTCGTGGCAGGCGGGAGCGCCCGAGGAGGCCCTGGCCTACTTCCGCCGCAAGTACGACGCCCTCGTCACCGAGGTCGACCTGCTCGAGCAGCGGATCCGGACCACCGACCTGGCGGCCTCCCAGGCCGAGCACACCATCGCCCGGCTCCGCGAGGCCGTGGCCGAGGCCCACGCGGTCGGCGACCTCGACGGCCTGAGCCGGCGGCTCGACGCGCTGTCCGCACTGGTCGGAGAGCGCCGTGAGCAGATCAAGGTCGCCCGGGACCAGGCGCGCGTGCAGGCCCGCGAGATCAAGGAGCGCATCGTCGCCGAGGCGGAGCGGATCGCGGCCGAGGAGACGCACTGGAAGAACGGCGGTGAGCGCCTGCGCCAGCTCGTGGAGGAGTGGAAGGCCGCCGAGCGCGTCGACCGCCCCACGGAGACGGCGCTGTGGAAGCGGTTGTCCTCGGCGCGCAACGCCTTCACCAAGCGTCGCAAGGCCTACTTCTCCAACCTCGAGGTGGAGCGCGAGCACGCCCGCGCGGAGAAGGAACGGCTGGTCCTCGACGCCGAGGCCATGGTCGGCTCCACCGACTGGGGGCCCACCGCCGCGGCGTACCGCGAGCTGATGCGCCAGTGGAAGATGGCCGGCCGCGCCTCCCGCGACGCCGAAGAGGAGCTGTGGGCGCGGTTCAAGGGCGCCCAGGACACCTTCTTCTCCGCCCGGTCCGCGGTGTTCGCCGAGCGCGACGCGGAGTTCCGTGAGCACGCCGAGGCCAAGGAGAAGCTCCTCACCGAGGCGGAGCGGCTGCTGCCCGTACGCGACGTTCGCGCCACCCGGCAGGCCCTGCGCTCGATTCAGGAGCGCTGGGAGACCATCGGCATGGTTCCCCGCGACTCGCGCGAGCGGCTCGAGGGACGGCTCCGCAAGATCGAGGAGGCGGTCCGCACCGCCGAGGAGTCGGAGTGGCGGCGCACCAACCCGGAGGCGCGGGCCCGCGCCGAGGCGACGGTCGCGCAGCTGCGGTCCTCCATCGAGCAGCTGGAGACGCGCCTGGAGAAGGCACGGAGCGCCGGCCGTGACAAGGACGTCAAGGACGCCGAGGAGGCCCTGACCGCCCGCCGCGCCTGGCTCGCCGAGGCCGAGCACACCCTGTCCGAGCTGTCCTGACCCACGAGTCGTCGACGGGGCGGATCCGGAGCCTTCGGGCCGGGTCCGCCTCGCGCTTTCCGCAGGCTCCTCGAACGATCGGCGAGAGTGCCGGTCAGCTGGTGACGCGGTAGACGTCGTAGACGCCGTCCACCGAGCGGACCGCCCTGAGCACGTGCCCGAGGTGCTTCGGGTCGCCCATCTCGAAGCTGAACCGGCTCACCGCCACCCGGTCGCGGTTGGTCGCCACGGACGCGGACAGGATGTTGACGTGCTGGTCCGACAGCACGCGCGTGACGTCGGACAGCAGTCGCGGCCGGTCGAGCGCCTCGACCTGGATGGCCACCAGGAAGACCGAGTCCTCCCCCGGCGACCACTTCACGTCGACCATGCGGTCGGGCTGGGTCTGGAGGTTCGCCACGTTGACGCAGTCGACGCGGTGTACCGAGACGCCGTTGCCCCGCGTGACGAAGCCGACGATCTCATCGCCGGGCACCGGCGTGCAGCACCGCGACAGGCGCACCCACACGTCCGGGTCGCCGGCCACGACCACGCCCGGGTCGCCCGCCGGGCGGGACCGGCGCTTGCGGGTCGGAATCGCGGTCTCGGCCAGGTCTTCCGCGGTGTCGCCGCCGAGGACGTCGACGAGCTTGCGGACGATGTTCTGGGCCGAGACGTGGCTCTCTCCGATGGCCGCGTACAGCGCGGACACGTCGGCGTAGTGCATGTCGTGCGCGAGGGTCAGCAGCGCCTCGCCGGACAGCATGCGCTGGAGCGGGAGGTTCTGCTTGCGCATCGCGCGGGCCAGGGACTCTTTGCCCTGCTCGATGGCGCTCTCTCGGCGCTCCTTGGAGAACCAGTGCTTGATCTTGTTGCGGGCGCGGGCGCTCTTGACGAAGTTGAGCCAGTCGCGGCTCGGCCCGGCGTCCGGCGACTTGGAGGTGAAGATCTCCACCGTGTCGCCGTTGTCGAGGGTCGACTCCAGCGGGACGAGGCGGCCGTTGACGCGGGCGCCGATCGTGCGGTGGCCGACCTCGGTGTGGATCGCGTACGCGAAGTCGACCGGCGTCGCGCCCTGGGGCAGCGCGAGCACCTGGCCCTTGGGCGTGAAGACGAAGACCTCCGAGACCGACAGGTCGAAGCGCAGCGACTCCAGGAACTCCGCCGGGTCGGTGGTCTCCTTCTGCCAGTCGAGGAGCTGGCGCAGCCAGGCCATGTCGCCCGCCTTGCCGGTGGAGGCGCCGCCGTCACCGACGGTCTCCTCCTTGTACTTCCAGTGCGCCGCGATGCCGTACTCGGCGCGGTTGTGCATGGCCCGCGTGCGGATCTGCAGCTCGACCGGCTTGCCCTCCGGGCCGATCACCGTGGTGTGCAGCGACTGGTACATGTTGAACTTCGGCATCGCGATGTAGTCCTTGAACCGGCCGGGAACGGGGTTCCATCGCGCGTGGATCGTGCCGAGGGCGGCGTAGCAGTCGCGGACCGTGTCGACGAGCACCCGGATGCCGACGAGGTCGTAGATGTCCTCGAAGCTCAGCTCGCGGGCGATCATCTTCTGATAGATCGAGTAGTAGTGCTTCGGGCGGCCCTTGACGGTCGCCTTGAGCTTGGCCTCGCGCAGGTCGCGGGAGACGTGCTGGATGACGTCCTGGAGGTAGACGTCGCGGCGCGGGGCCCGCTCTGACACCAGGCGGGCGATCTCGTCGAACCGCTTGGGGTAGAGCGTCTGGAAGGCGAGGTCCTCCAGCTCCCACTTGAGGGTGTTCATGCCGAGCCGGTGCGCGAGCGGCGCGAAGATCTCCAGCGTCTCGCGGGCCTTGCGCTCCTGCTTGTGCCGCGGCAGGTAGCGCAGGGTGCGCATGTTGTGCAGGCGGTCGGCCAGCTTGATCACGAGGACCCGGATGTCGCGCGACATCGCGACGACCATCTTGCGGACCGTCTCGGCCTCGGCGGCCTCGCCGTACTTGACCTTGTCGAGCTTGGTCACCCCGTCGACCAGGACGGCGATCACGTCGCCGAAGTCGGTGCGGAGCTGGTCGAGGGTGTAGGTGGTGTCCTCGACCGTGTCGTGCAGGAGGGCGGCGCACAGCGTCTCGGTGTTCATGCCGAGCTCGGCCAGGATCGTGGCCACGGCGAGCGGGTGCGTGATGTACGGGTCGCCGCTCTTGCGTTTCTGGTCGCGGTGATGGTGCGCCGCGACGTCGTAGGCGCGCTCGACGAGACGCACGTCCGCCTTGGGATGTGTGTTCCGGAGCGTCTTGATCAGAGGTTCGAGTACAGGATTCATGGTGGGTCCACGCTGAGCGCCGAGCCGGGCCAACCGCCGGCGCACCCGGGCGGCCGATGGCGCGGCCGGACTCGAGGGAGTCCTCGAGGGGGTCCGATCGCCCTCCTCCGGGGCTGAAGCGGCCGTGCTGTCGGGTGCCGGCAACGTGTGGGGGTTGATGTGTGGTGTCAGCGCGGCATCGGACGCCGCGTCGGTAGACACCACCTCACCGCGCACCCAGCCTCCCCATGCCTGCGTCGGAACACCAGTTTAGCGGCAGCTGAATTCCAGTCGGTGCCGATCCACCATTCCGGACCGAACACCGGTGAGCGGTGGATGTCCGGATCACCGCCGACCCTGCTCCCACGCCAACGGTACCTGGGTCCTCACGAGCACCGAAGCGCCCATCCGTACCGCGCCGCGTCCACGGCTCAGGGGTACCCTCACACCGACCGGAACCCCTGTCACCGCCTCGATGTTCGCGCTGGGCCGCCGATCGCGCCGGCGTCGGTCTGACGCCCTGGCAGCGCCGCCTCAGACGGTCACCAGGGAGTGCACGTCGAGGTCGGACAGCCGGTCGCGGCCGCCCAGAAAGCCGAGCTCCATCAGGACCGAGATCCCGGCGACCTCCGCGCCGGTGCGGCCGATGAGCGCGGCGGTGGCCTTGGCCGTGCCGCCCGTCGCCAGGACGTCGTCGACGATCAGGACCTGCTCCCCCGGCGCGAAGGCGTCCTTGTGCACCTCGATCGTCTCGCTGCCGTACTCCAGGTCGTAGTTCTCGGCGTACGTGGCGGACGGCAGCTTGCCCTGCTTGCGGATCGGGACGAAACCGGCGCCGAAGTGGTACGCCACGGGCGCGGCGACGATGAAGCCGCGCGCCTCGATGCCGGCCACCTTGTCGATCGTGCCCCGGCCGTAGTGAGCGACGATGGCGTCGACGACGGCCGCGAAGGCGGTGTGGTCGGCGAGCAGCGGGGTGATGTCCTTGAACATCACCCCCGGCTTGGGATAGTCGGGGACGTCCCTGATGCGATCAGTGATCATCTGCGTCAGGTCGACGGGTCGCCTGGTCACGATCCTCCTTGGGCAGCACTTGCCGAACCCGGCGCGTGGAGTTCTGGGAGAGCCCGCGCGGCTTCGTCCGTGCGGGCTCTGACGGACGCATCGGACACCGTACACGCTTCGGCGGGCGGTACCTCCGACAGTGGGAGATACCGCCCGCCGAATGTCGTGATCGGTACGGCGGGTCAGCGCTTCTTCTTGCCGCTCGGGTGTCCCTTGGAGCCGGTACGGCGCGGCTGCTGCCGCGGCCCCTGCTGGACGAGCCGGATGCCGGCGCCGACCGGGGTGGTCGCGTCGGTCGTCTCCTCGCCCGGGACCGTGTCCTGCGGCTCGCTCTCCGGCCCGTCGTCGGCGGCCTTGGCCGCGCTCTCGGCGTTCGCCGCGCGGGACTTCCGCTTGGCGCTGCCGGCCTTGCTGCGCACCTTCTGGGCGAGCTCCCGGTACTTTTGCTGACGCTCCTGCAGGTCGGCCAGGATCGGCGTCGCGATGCAGATCGAGGAGTACGCACCGGCCAGCATGCCGACGAACAGCACGAGCGCCAGGTCCTTGAGCGTGCCCGCGCCCATCACGCCGGCGCCGATGAACAGCAGGCCGGACACGGGCAGCAACGCGATCACCGAGGTGTTGATCGACCGGACCAGGGTCTGGTTCAGACCGAGGTTGGCCGCCTGGCTGTAGGTCATGCTCCTGGTCGTGAGCAGCGGGCGGGTGTTCTCGCGGACCTTGTCGAAGACCACGACGGTGTCGTAGAGCGAGTAACCGAGGATGGTCAGCAGGCCGACCACCGACGACGGCGTCACCTCGAACTGCACGAGCGAGTAGACGCCGATCGTGATCAGGATGTCGTGCGCGAGCGCGATCAACGCCGCGACCGCCATGCGCCACTCGAAGGCGATGGACAGATAGATGATGATCACGATTAGGAAGATGATCAGGCCCTGCAGGGCCTTCTGGGAGACGTCCTTACCCCAGCTCGCGCCGACCGACTGCGGACTGACGTCGTCGGGCTTGGCCAGCCCGAACTTGTGCTGGACCGTCTCCTGCACCTTCGTCACCTGGGCGGAGGTGAGGCTCTCGGTCTGCACGCGCCAGCCGGTGCCGGTCTTCTGGACGATGGGGTCCTCCTTGACGACCCCGGAGTCCTCGACCGCCGACCGCGCGTCCGACGTCGTGGTGCCCGGCTTGCTCGGGAACTGGAAGACGGTGCCGCCCTTGAACTCGACACCGAAATTCAGGCCGAGGGTCAGCAGCGAGACGACGCTGATGACCAGGATGAGGCCGGAGATGGAGTACCAGAGCTTCTGCCGCCCCACGAAGTTGAGGGAGATCTCCCCTCGGTGGAGCCGGCCGCCGATGTTGCCCAGGCGTGACATCAGGCCTCCTTGGCGCTGGCCGGGCGGACCTTGGTCCGCTTGCTGACTCCCAGTGTGGACGGATCGAGTCCGGACCACCGGTGGCCACGCCCGAAGAACTTCGTGCGGGCCAGCATCGTGACGAGCGGCTTGGTGAAGAAGAACACCACCACCACGTCGATGAGGGTGGTCAGGCCCAGCGTGAACGCGAAGCCCTTGACCCCGCCGATGGCGAACCAGTACAGCAGCAGCGCGGCGATGAACGACACCGCGTCCGCCACGATGATCGTACGCCGGGCGCGGTGCCATCCGCGCTCAACCGCCGTGCGCAGGCTGCGTCCCTCCCGGACCTCGTCGCGCAATCGTTCGAAGAAGACCACGAACGAGTCGGCCGTGATGCCGATCGCCACGATCGCGCCCGCGATGCCGGCGAGCGACATCCGGAAGTCGATGAACTTGCCGAGCAGCACCACCGACTCGTAGGTCAGGACGCCCGCGATGATCAGGCTGGAGATCGCGACGAAGCCCAGGCCCCGGTAGTAGAGCAGGCAGTAGAGCACGACGAGGCCGAGGCCGATCGCGCCCGCGATCAGGCCGGCGCTCAGCTGGTCCTTGCCCAGCGTGGCCGACACGGACTCGATCGAGCTCGGGACGAACTTCAGCGGCAGGGCGCCGTACTTGAGCACGTTGGCCAGGTCGGTGGCGTCCTGCTGGGTGAACTGGCCCTCGATCGAAGCGTTGCCGGAGGTGATGGCCTCCTTGACGCTCGGCCAGGAGTAGACGGTGCCGTCGAGCACGATCGCGAAGTGGTTGCGCGTGTTGCTCTCGCCCAGCGCCGCGGCCTTGGACGTGAAGTCGGCGAACGTCTTGGTGGCGGCGCCGTTGAGGTCGAGGCTGACGGTCCACTGGACCCGGCCGTTCTGCGGGTCCGGCGGCAGCGCCTGCGCCTTGGTGACCTGCTCACCGGAGATCTGCGCCGGCGCCAGGATGAACTTGTAGTCGCTCTTGTGCGTCTTGGGGTCGGGCCGGGCGCACACCGCGGCCTGCTTGCCCGGGTTCAGGGTCTGGCCCTGGCCGATGTCATTGCCCGTACAGGTGAGCTTGCTGAACTGCGCCTTGACCGCCGGGTCTACGCCCGTGAAGTCCTCGCCCCCCGCCTGCTGCTGTTGCTGAAGCTGCTGCAACTGCTGGAGCTGCTCGGGGGTGAGCGACTGCGAGGCGCTCGGCTTGGGCGTGGCCTTGCCGGTGGCCTTGCCCGACGGCGTGCCCGACGGCTTCGGCGTGCCGGTCAGGGCCTGGGCGAGCGCCCGGCCCTTCGGCGAGGGACTCGTGGACGCCTTGGCGCTCGCCGACGGTGAGCCGGACGCCTTGGACGACGGCTTGGGCGAGCCGGACGTCTTGCCCGTGGGCGTCGGGCTGGGCGTGGACGTCGGCTGCGGGACGCCGACCGGCTCGGCCACCATCACCTGGCGGAACTCCAGCTTCGCGGTGGTGCCGATGAGCTTGACGACCCGCTCCTGTCCCTGACCGGGGACCTGGACGATGATGACGTTGTTGCCCTGCTTGGTCACCTCGGCCTCGGAGACGCCCAGGCCGTTCACGCGCTCGCGCATGATGTTGATCGCCTGGGACATCTCGGAGTCGCCGATCTTCGCGCCTGGTCGCGAGGGCTCCGCCGTGAGCGTCACGGTGGTGCCACCGGCCAGGTCGAGAGCCAGCTTGGGCGTCTTTTGGCCCTGCCAGAACATCAGGCCCACCAGGGCAGCGGCGATCACGAACAGCGCGAGGAGCACGCGCCCTGGTCTCGAAACGTTTCTGTTTGGCGGAGCCACGGTCGTCTTTCGTCCTTTGTCTGCGGTCAGGCTCTGGTCAGGCCGAGGGCCTCTTGCCAGACTTGTCTTCGCCGTCGTTCAGCGACGCGTCCCCCGTCTTCTTCCCGGTCGCGCTGGGAAGAGTCTCGGTCTTGGCCTCGACCTCGTCCTGGACGGTCTCGCCGGCCTCGGGCGCCTCTTCCTCTTCGGTGCCTTCCTCGGCCTCCGCGGACTCGTCGGTCTCCTCGACGTCGTCCTCGGTCTCGTCCTCGATGTCCTCGTCGTCATCGTCGGAGACGACCTGGGCGACGGCCTGCTTCACGTAGCGGACCTCGACCCCGGGAGCGATCTCGAGCACAACGTGATCATCCTCGATGGCGACGACGTCGGCGAGCATGCCCGCGGTCGTCATGATGCGCTGGCCCGGCTGTATCTGGCGCTGCATCTGCTGTTGCTGTTGCTGTCGCTTGCGCTGCGGGCGGAAGAGCAGGAAATAGAACACGACGCCGATGAGGATGATCGGCAGAAGCGTGACCAGGGGGTTGCTCTTCTGGGCAGCAGCGAGTTGGGTGAGCGCTATGAGTTCAGTGTTGCCCTGCACGGGGGCATCCTTCCGATATGGGTGTTCAGCCCGCCGCCGACGATTCGCGTGCGAAAGGCGTGTCACCTGAAGGCGGCGACAAGCTCCGGAGTGTAAAGGACTTGACGAAACCCCGGCAACGAGCTGACGACTGGGCGTGGTGGGAAGTTCCTCGTCACTCCTCCGTCACTTCGAAAAGGGTACCTTCAACCGTGGGTGGCGGCGTGATACCCAGGTGCCGCCAGGCCGAAGGAGTCGCGATCCGGCCACGTGGTGTGCGGGCGATGAGTCCCTTGCGCACCAGAAATGGTTCGGCGACCACTTCCACCGTTTCCGGCTCTTCCCCCACCGCGACCGCCAGTGTCGACAACCCCACCGGCCCGCCGCCGAACTTGCGCAACAGCGCGTCGAGCACCGAACGGTCGAGCCGGTCCAGCCCCTCGGCGTCGACCTCGTACAGCAAAAGCGCGTCGCGGGCGACCTGCTCGGTGATCACGCCGTCGGCGCGGACCTCGGCGAAGTCACGGACCCGGCGCAGCAGCCGGTTGGCGATGCGCGGCGTGCCGCGCGAGCGCCGGGCGATCTCGGCGGCACCCGCGTCGTCCATCCGCACGTCGAGCAGCCGGGCCGAGCGGTCGATGATCCGCTGGAGGTCGGCCGGCTCGTAGAAGTCCATGTGCGCGACGAAGCCGAACCGGTCGCGCAGCGGCGCCGGCAGCAGGCCGGCCCTCGTGGTCGCGCCGACGAGCGTGAACGGAGCGAGGTCGAGCGGGATGGCGGTCGCGCCCGGTCCCTTGCCGACGACCACGTCGACCCGGAAGTCCTCCATCGCGACGTAGAGCATCTCCTCGGCGGGCCGTGCCATCCGGTGGATCTCATCCAGGAACAGCACCTCGCCCTCGGACAGCGTGGACAGCACCGCCGCGAGGTCGCCGGCCCGCTCGATCGCCGGCCCGGAGGAGATGCGCAGAGGCATGCCCAGCTCGGCGGCGATGATCATCGCGAGGGTGGTCTTGCCCAGGCCGGGCGGCCCGGACATCAGCACGTGGTCCGGCGGCCGGCCGCGGCGGAGCGCGCTGTGCAGCACGAGCGAGAGCTGCTCGCGTACACGCGCCTGCCCGATGAACTCGTCGAGGTGCTTGGGCCGCAGGGCCGCCTCGATGACCTTCTCCTCGCCGTCGGCGACCGGCGAGACGAAGCGCTCCTCCTCGCTCATCGGCTCAGTTTCTTCATCGCCAGCTTCAGCAGGGCGGCGATGTCGGAGGTGTCCTGGCCGTCGACCTCGGCGGCGACCGCGTCCACGGCGGTGTCGGCGTCACGGGCGGTCCAGCCGAGGTTGGTGAGGCCGGCGTGCACCTGCGCGCGCCAGGCCGCCGCGGCGAAGCTCGGCGCGGGTGTGCCGCCACCGTCGTCCAGCGGCACGCCGAGCCGGTCCTTGAGTTCGAGCACGATGCGCTGGGCGCCCTTACGGCCGATGCCGGGAACCTTGGTCAGCGCGTTCACGTCCTCGGTGGCGACGGCGCGGCGCAGGGCGTTCGGCTGGTGGACGGCGAGCATCGCGAGCGCGAGCCGCGGCCCCACGCCGCTCGCGGTCTGCAGGAGCTCGAACACGGTCTTCTCGTCGTCGTCGGCGAAGCCGTAGAGGGTGAGGGAGTCCTCGCGCACGACGAGCGAGGTGGGCACGTGCGCCCGATCGCCCACGCGCAGGCCGGCCAGCGTGGCGGGCGTGCACTGGACCGCGAGCCCGACCCCGCCGACCTCCACCACGGCGCCGTCGGGCCCCGCCGCGGCGACCCTGCCGTTGACGAATGCGATCACTACCGCGTCCTTCCGTGCCTCATGTCGTGTGCCGCCCGGTCGCCCGGGTCCGCGCCGCCTGGAGCCGGGCCTGCGCGCCGCCGCGCCAGACGTGGCAGATCGCCAGCGCGAGCGCGTCGGCGGCGTCGGCCGGCTTGGGCGGCGTGTCCAGCCGGAGCAGTCTGGTCACCATAGTGGTGACCTGGAGCTTGTCGGCGCGGCCGTTTCCGGTCACCGCCGCCTTGGCCTCACTCGGGGTGTGCAGGGCGACCGGCAGCCCGCGCCGGGCGCCGCAGGCGATGGCGATCGCCCCGGCCTGCGCGGTGCCCATCACGGTGGAGACGTTGTGCTGGCTGAACACCCGCTCGACGGCGACCGCGTCGGGACGGGTCTCCTCGATCAGCTCCTCGATGCCGCGCTCCAGCTCGACGAGGCGCGTGCCGATCTCGTCGTCCGGGCTCGTACGGATCACGCCGACGCTGACCAGCCGCAGCGGCTTGCCGGGGGCGCCGTCGACGACACCGACTCCGCACCTGGTCAGACCGGGATCGACGCCCAGCACCCGCACATGGACTCCTCTCCGCCCCGAACACGTGTTCGCAGTGAGGCTACTCGGCCGGTGTGCTCCGCCGCCCGGCTCGCACGCGGCGTGTCGCGTTCAGAAATAGTCGAGCATGAACGGCGTCCCGGCGAACGCCGCGTCGAGGAGCGGGTCGGCCCCGGCGTTTCCGGTGACGATGCCCGCGCCGCGCAGCGTCGCCATCGGCACGCCCGCGTACAGCGCGGCGAGGCCACGCGCGGGCAGCCGGGTCGCGTCGCGCCGCTCCGCCGCGCGCTCCAGGCGCCCTCGCCCCTCACGCACCGTCAACCGCCAGCCGCCGGCGTTGGCGGGCCGCAGCTCGTCCTCGACGAGGAGCGGCACGTCCACCGACACCGCGACGGGAAAGCCGCGCGCGGCGATCGCCGCGGGCGCGTCGAGGACGCGCAGCATCCAGCCGACGCGGCGCAACTCGTCCTCGGAGCGGTCGTGCAGCAGCCACAGCATCGGGTCGTCGGGAGCCACGTTGGCCCGCACCGTACGGGCGATGGAGGAACCGGAGCCGACCACCGCCCAGAGCGCGCGTGCGGTCGTGGCGGACCCGGCGACACAGCGGCGCACGGCGAGGTGCTCGCGGCCTTCGTCCCAGCCGTACGCCAGGAAGCCGTCGGCGGCGAGGTAGGAGTAGAGGCGCTCGTCCTGGAGGAAACGGCGGACCTGGTCCTCGCCGGGGTCGATCGGGCCGTGGTGGCGTGCCCCGGCGTGCAGGCGGCGCAGCAGCGCGGTGACCTCGCCCACGTCGGCGGGTCCGGCCCGGCGTACCTCGACCGGCCCGGCCGCGAGGGTGCGCAGCGGCGCGGGCGGCAGGGTGAGGCGGTACTGCGCGCCGGCGTGCTCGTAGCCGACGGATCGGTAGACGGGCGCGGTGGCCGGGTAGAGAGCCGACAGCGGACGGCCGTCCATCAGCTCCAGCAGCCCGGCGGCGAGCCGCCGGCCGACGCCTCGGCCGCGGTCCTCCGGCGCGACGCAGACACCGCCGACGCCGCCCATCGGCACCGCGCGGCCGTGCCACCACTGCTCGAACGGGTGGTAGTGCCCGACGGCGATGAGACGGCCACCGTCGCGCACCCCGAGGAAGCGGTCCTCCCCCATGGCCCGCAGGGCCCACGCGTCGTCGCGGCCGGGCGACGGGCCGAAGGCGCGGTCCCACAGATCGTGAACGGCGTCGAGGTCACCGGGTTCGAGCGTGTGCGTCTCCACGGGCCATGACGCTACGGCATGGCCCGCGCGCGGCCTCAAGGGGTTTTCGCCGGCCCGCCGCCGGCCGCGCGGCGCCCGGACGGCACCCCGCCGCGAACGGAGCCGGGAGGCATCCGTGAAACGCCCCCTGCCGCGTGGCAGGGGGCGTTCCGGAACGGCCGTCAGGCCTCGATCTTCTCCATGATCTCGTCGGAGACGTCGAAGTTGGCGAAGACGTTCTGCACGTCGTCGCTGTCCTCAAGCGCCTCGATCAGACGGAAGACCTTCTTGGCGTTGTCCTCGTCGAGGGGCACGCTGACGCTGGGCAGGAAGTTGGCCTCGGCGGACTCGTAGTCGAGGCCGGCGTCCTGCAGGGCCTTGCGCACCGTCACGAGGTCGCCGGCCTCGCTGATCACCTCGAACGACTCACCGAGATCGTTGACCTCCTCGGCGCCGGCGTCCAGGACCGCCATCATCACGTCGTCCTCGGTGGTGCCGTCCTTGGGCACGAGGATGACGCCCTTGCGGGTGAACAGGTACGACACCGAGTTGGGGTCGGCGAGCGTACCGCCGTTGCGGGTCAGCGCGGTGCGGACGTCGGAGGCGGCGCGGTTGCGGTTGTCGGTCAGGCACTCGATGAGCACCGCGACGCCGCCGGGCGCGTACCCCTCGTACATGATCGTCTGCCACTCGGCGCCGCCGGCCTCCTCGCCGGCGCCGCGCTTACGCGCCCGCTCGATGTTGTCGAGGGGCACGGAGTTCTTGCGCGCCTTCTGGATGGCGTCGTACAGCGTGGGGTTGCCGTCCGGGTCGCCGCCACCGGTGCGGGCCGCCACCTCGATGTTCTTGATGAGCTTGGCGAACAGCTTGCCCCGTTTGGCGTCGACCACCGCCTTCTTGTGCTTCGTCGTCGCCCATTTGGAGTGGCCACTCATGCGTTTCGCGGGGCCACCCCGGCGAGCCGCCGAAGAGGTGAGCCCCTTCCTCCAATCTCCGAAAGTCTCAGAACGTCACAGAACACTGCCTGGACGCCGTGCGCGGCGGGATCCCCCGGACGCGGCTCCCCACCCCCGAGGGAGGCCGGAGGTCACGAGGCTTCCTTCACCATCTCGAGGAAGTAGGCGTGGATCCGGGGATCGCCGGTCAGCTCGGGATGGAACGAGGTCGCCAGGAGGTGCCCCTGCCGGACGGCGACGATCCTACCGGCGGAATCGCCGGTCGCGGCACGGCCGAGCGCCTCGGCGCCCTCGCCGATCGACTCCACCCACGGCGCGCGGATGAAGACCGCGTGAAAGGGCCGGTCGAGGCCGCCCATCTCGACGTCGCTCTCGAAGGAGTCGACCTGGCGGCCGAAGGCGTTGCGGCGGACGAGCATGTCGATGCCACCGATGGTCTCCTGCCCGGCCGCGCCGTCGACGATGCGGTCGGCCAGCATGATCATGCCGGCGCAGGAGCCGTAGGCGGGCATGCCCTGCTCGACACGCTTACGCAAGGGCTCGAGCAGGTCGAACGTCCGGGCGAGCCGCCACATCGTGGTGGACTCGCCGCCGGGGATCACGAGCGCCTGGACACGCTCCAGCTCCTCCGGACGGCGGACGACCGCGGTGGCGGCGCCGCAGGACTCCAGGACACGGCGATGCTCGCGGACGTCACCCTGCAGTGCGAGCACGCCGACCGTCGGGACAGCAGCCACGAACCAGCCCTTCGCGTCGAGTTGTACCAATGAGCTTAGTGCCAGTGACAACGCCCGCGGCGCGCGACGGCTTCCCGGGCCTCGTGTCAGCGCCTTCCCGCGGCCCCTCGCGCCGGGTGCCGGGGCACGGGGACGGCGGGCGATTCAGGCGAGCTTGAACCGGCGCAGCGGGAGCTCGAGCGGGAGAAACCCGTCGTCGCCGCGCTCGGCGATGGCGCGGCCGAACAGGTGCTCGCGCGCGAGCGCCATGCCGTACTCCTCGTAGTCGAACGGCAGGGGCACGTCGGACGCGCCGTCGTCGATGGCCTTCCAGAACGGGGCCTCGGCGGGCAGCCGGGCGCCGATGTCGACCACGACGCCGTCTTCGGCGGTGACGTAGACGTCACGGCGCGCCCGGTCACCGGAGTACCACCGGAACCAGCAGCCGGACACGACGCTGTGCAGGACCAGCACGCCGCACGAGCCGCCCGGCAGCGCGCGGGCGATCTCGTCGGCGAGGTGGCGCGCCCGGTCGTCGACGCAGAACAGCCGCCTGTCGCACACGACCAGCGCGTCGCCGTACGCGCCGACGAACAGCTCGTCCTCGTAGGGCCAGAGCGCGAAGTCGAGCACGGTGTCACCGGTCTCGGTGACCGTGTGCTCCGGATAGAGCCGCCGGGCCAGCGCCACGGCGCGATCGGGATCGGGGACGAGCCCCGGCCCGAAGGCCTGGGAAACTCCGTCCACACGCGAACACGCCAACGCGACCGACCAACCCATGGGCGTCGTCCCCTCCCGCGCTCGGCGGACCCTGCCGGCGGCATCAAGTCGCGGCCCAGGGTAACCCGCCTTTCCCGCGCTGTGGAGGGGAGAACGCACTTCGTTTGCCCTCGGGGCTCGGGTTCCGGACGGTACGCGGCCGTTACCAGCCACGCACCGCGAGCCGGTCGCCCTCGGCCAGGGTGGAGACGTTGATGCCGACCATCGCCTCGCCGAGCCCGCGCGAGACCTTGGCGATCACGTCGGGGTCGTCATAGAAGGTGGTGGCCTTCACGATCGCCTCGGCCCGCTTGGCCGGGTCGCCGGACTTGAAGATGCCGGAGCCGACGAACACGCCCTCGGCGCCGAGCTGCATCATCATGGCGGCGTCGGCGGGCGTCGCGATGCCGCCCGCGGTGAACAGCACCACCGGCAGCTTGCCGGCCCGCGCGACCTCCTTGACGAGCTCGTACGGGGCCTGGAGCTCCTTGGCGGCGACGAACAGCTCGTCTTCGGGCAGCGAGCCGAGCCGCCGGATCTGCTGGCGGAGCTGGCGCATGTGGGTGGTGGCGTTGGAGACGTCGCCGGTGCCGGCCTCGCCCTTGGAGCGGATCATCGCCGCTCCCTCGGTGATGCGGCGGAGCGCCTCGCCGAGGTTGGTGGCGCCGCACACGAAGGGCACGGTGAAGGCCCACTTGTCGATGTGGTTGTCGTAGTCGGCCGGGGTCAGCACCTCGGACTCGTCGATGTAGTCGACGCCGAGGGCCTGCAGGACCTGCGCCTCGACGAAGTGGCCGATGCGCGCCTTGGCCATGACCGGGATCGAGACGGCGTTGATGATGCCCTCGATCATGTCGGGGTCGCTCATGCGCGAGACGCCGCCTTCGGCGCGGATGTCGGCGGGCACGCGCTCGAGGGCCATCACGGCGACGGCACCGGCGTCCTCGGCGATCTTCGCCTGCTCGGGTGTGACGACGTCCATGATCACGCCACCCTTGAGCATCTCCGCCATGCCCCGCTTGACGCGGGCGGTGCCGGTCTCGGGAACGGCGTTGGTCTGGTCGGGGGCGGCGTCGGGAGTGGCGGTGGACACGGCTACCTCTTCGAATGAGTCGATCAAGCTGTCGTATCCATGGTAGGGGCAGGTGGCCGGCGGGACCGCCCTGCCATGTCGTCAAAAATCACGCCGTCATCCGACATCATGTATGGCTCAGGGAGTCGTCGGTTTCCCATCGTTCACGAGCACCACCCAGACCTGGCCGGTGGCGAACGTCATGGGCGCGCCGGAGGCGGTGGTGAAGGTCGTCCCGTCCTTCTCCGACGGCCGCGACCAGCGCGCGTCGTAGGCCTTGCCGTCGCGCAGCACGGTCGCCTTGCCGGTGCCCACGGTCTGGACGAGCGGCGTGTAGTTGCCGAGGAAGTCGTGGAACTGCGAGCGGGTCGTGTGGGCCCGCTGGACCACGATCGTCGCGCCGCCTTGGCGCCCGCCCTCGCCGGCGCGGTCCGGGTGGCCGTCCTGGGTGACCAGCCACCGCTTCTCGCCCGGTGACCAGGTGAACTTCAGCGCCGCGGCCGGGTAGCGGGCGGTGAAGCTCGAAACCGTCTTGCCGCCGTCCGGGGCCGGGCCGAACCGGAAGCCGATGTCACCGGCCCGGGAGGCGCCCGGCGCGCGGGCGAGCAACTGCCGCGGGGTGCCGTAGAGGTTGTACGGGGCGGCGTGCGGCCCGGTGCGGGTGTAGCCGGTGTTCGAGCGGTCCTGGGAGACGTCGATGAGCGGCGCCTTGGCGACGTAGGGCTTCATCTTGCCCTGCACCCCGGAGTAGGCGAACGCGGGACGGCCGAACTGCGGCAGCAGGTGCAGGTCGGAGATGCGGGCGCTGCGGACGGGGCCGATGCGGGACGGCAGCTTGGAGGAGAAGACCGCCATGATCCGGCTGAGGCCGCCCTCGACCTGCTCGACGTAGACGATGTCGGCCGACCGCAGGCCGAGCTGCGGCTTGGCGGACTTCGTGTTGTCGATCTTGACGGCGAGCACCGGGCCGTCCGCGCCGGCCGGCGCGCCGGTGAACGGGTGGGCGCGGGCGGGCGCCGGCGTGGACGACGGAGACGGGTCGGCCGAGGCCAGCGACGGAGGCGACGCGACGGCCGTGACCGGACTCTTCGAACAGGCCACGAGGGCCGTGGGGACGAGCACGGCGGCCACGGCCGACGTCGCACGGAAACAGCGCACTACCTGCACCTCCGGACAAATCAGACGTCCTGAGGTCGCGAGGCTAGCCGAAGAACGCACCGCCCGAGCCCTTCTTGGCAGGGCCGGTATGACCATTCGTCCCGCAGGTCACAGGGGTCCCGCGAGTGACGGATTCAGCTCTCCGGAGGGGCGTCGTCGATCTCGAAGAAGTCCGGTAGCGGTGCCCGGCCGTGCAGCGGAAGGACGCGGGGCAGCAGCTTCCGGCGCGCCGTCCGGGTGGCGGTGACGGCGTTGTTGTAGAAGCTGCGCGCGTAGGTGACCTTGCGCACCGCGGCGTCGAGGTCGTCGAGCAGCGCCGAGCCGTCCTCGCGGGCCGCGAGAGTGGGGCGGAAGTCCGGCTGCCCGACGACGGCGCGCAGGGCCCGCGACAGGTCGCTCTCGGCGAACTCCCGGTTGTCGGCGTCGGCGATGCGGGCCTCGTGCGCGGCGGCGGCGAGCAGCAGGCTCGTGGCCGGGTCGAGCTGGCGGGAGGCGGCCAGCTCCAGCGCGACGGCCGCGCGCCGTACGAGCGCGGCGTCCAGTCCGGCGCGGGCGGTCTCCAGTCGCACGTGCAGCCGGTCGAGGCGGGTCGCCCGCCACGAGACGTACACCCCGATCAGCAGGAGGACCGCGGCGATCAGGGCGATGTGGAGGAAGGTCTCGAGCATGGTCAGGCCGAGGAGGTTCCGACGACGCCGTCGCCGACGACGGTCTCATAGACGCGGACGACGTCCCGGGCGACCGTCGACCAGTCGTACGCCCGCACGGCCGCCTTGGCCTCGTCGGACAGCTGCTTGCGCCGCGGGGCGTCGTCCAGGAGCTCGGCGGCGGTGGCGGCCAGCGCCGCCGCGTCGCCGACCGGGAACAGCGCGCCGGCGCGCCCGCCGAGCAGCACGCGGCTGAACGCCGGGATGTCGCTGGCCAGGATCGGCGCGCCGGCCGACATCGCCTCGGCGAGCACGATGCCGAAGCTCTCACCTCCGGTGTTGGGCGCGACGAAGACGTCGACCGAGTGCAGCATGCGGATCTTGTCGGCCTCGCTGACCAGGCCGAGGATGACGACGCGGTCGCGCAGCTCCGGGGAGACCCGGGCGTGTACCTCGGCGGCGTCGCCGGGACCGGCGACCAGCAGCCGCAGCCCGGGGCGCTCGCGGGCGAGCGTCTCGAAGGCCCGCAGCAGCACGGGCAGGCCCTTGCGGTGCTCGTCCATGCGGCCGAGGAAGCCGAGGGCCCCGTCGTCGCCGGGCCAGCCGTGCAGCGGCTCCGCCATGGCGTACCGTTCGGTCGTCACGCCGTTGGGGATGAGCACGGCGTCTCCGCCGAGGTGTTCGACGAGCGTCTTGCGCGCCTTCTCCGACACCGCGATGCGCGCGGTGATCTTCTCCAGCGCGCTCTGCAGGATCGGGCCGGCCGCCGACAGGGCGCGCGAACGCTCGAACGACGCGTGGAAGGTCGCGACGATCGGCCCGTCGGCGGCCCAGCAGGCCAGCAGGCCCAGCGACGGCGAGGCCGGCTCATGCACGTGAAGGACGTCGAACCGCCCGTCGCGGATCCAGCGGCGCACCCGGCTCGCGGACAGGAAGCCGAACGACAGCCGCGCGATCGACCCGTTGAAGGGCACCGGCACCGCACGCCCGGCGGACACGACGTACGGCGGCAGCGGAGCCGCGCCCGAGGAGACCTCGGTGTCGTCGGCCGGCGCGATCACCGAGACCTCGTGCCCGGAGGCGAACAGCGCCTCGGTGAGATCGCGCACGTGCGACTGGACGCCGCCGGGGACGTCCCAGGTGTACGGGCAGACGATGCCGATCCTCACCGGTCGCTCGCCTCTCTCATCCCTCGGGGGTCAAAGGTCCTCTACCCAGACGCGCTGGAGCATGTGCCAGTCTTCCGGATGGGCGGCGATGCCCTGCTGGAAGGTGTCGGCGACGGACTGCGTCATCACCGCGACATCGTCATCGCCGCCGGGCACGGCGATCTCGTCGTGGACCCGAACCCCCCAGTCGTCACCTTCGTACCACAGGGTGACCGGGAGGAGCGCGGCGCCGGTGCGCACGGCCAGGGCGGCCGGGCCGGCCGGAAAGCTGGCCGTGCGGCCGAAGAAGCCGACCTCGATGCCGCTCCTGGTCAGGTCGCGGTCGGCGACCAGGCAGACCAGCCCGCCGTCGTCCAGCCGCCGGGCCAGAGTGGCGAACACGTCGTCCGCGCCGCCCGTGGCGGGCAGCACCTCCATGCCGAGGCCCGCCCGGTAGGCGACGAACCGGTCGTACAGGGACTCGGGCTTGAGGCGCTCCATGACCGTGGTGAACGGCGTGCCCGACAGGGCGATCCACGCGCCGGCGTGGTCCCAGTTGCCCATGTGCGGCAGCGCGACGACCACACCGCGCCCGGCGTCGAGGTTCTTGTGGATCTGCTCGACGCCGGTGATGCGCATGCCGGAGAGGATGCGCTCGCGGCTCATCGACGGCAGGCGGAAGGACTCCAGCCAGTAGCGGAAGTACGAGCGCATGCCCCGGCGGCTCAGCTCGCGCAGCTCGTCCTCCGACGGCTCGCCGCCGACGACCCGCCGGAGGTTCTTCTCGAGCTGGCGGACGCCGCGGCCTTGGCGCTGCCAGGCGCGGTCGGCGATGAGCATGAAGATCTCACGCGCGACCGGCTCCGGCATGTGGCGGACCGCTGCCCAGCCCAGTCCGTAGGCGGCGTCGGCCACCTCGTCCCTCATGCGACCCTCACGTGAGCTCCCCCGCCTCCACCTGGCGCCGTACGGCGATGTAGCGCTGGGCGACCGTGATCACGCTGGCGATGGAGAGCAGCCACAGGCCGATCGCCAGGACGTACGGGACGCCGAGGCCGGTCAGGCCGATGGCGACCAGGCTGACGATCAGCCGCTCGCCGCGCTCGGCGATGCCGATCGTGGCGTTCAGGCCCATGCCCTCGGCGCGGGCGCGCGCGTACGACACGAGCACCCCCGAGACCAGGCAGAACAGCGCCAGGCAGACGAGGAGCATGTCGTTGTGGTCGCGTCCGGCGTACCGCAGGATCAGCCCCGTGAAGATCGCCGCGTCCGAGACGCGGTCCATGTTGGAGTCGAGGAAGGCGCCGAAACGGCTCGTCTTCCCGGTCACCCGCGCGACCGCCCCGTCGAACAGGTCGAAGAAGACGAAGATCGTAATGACGACCGTCCCCCAGAAGAACTGTCCGAAGGGGTAGAAGGCCAGCGCGCCGACGACGACACCGAGGGTGCCGATGATGGTGACCGTGTTGGGTGTCACGCCGGTGCGGGCCAGCGCGTGTCCGACCGGCGAGGTGACCCTTGAGAGCGCCGGCCGTATTTGGTTGAGCATTCCCGTCCTTGTCATCGTGATGCGGTTGCGGTGTTCGCGCCCGTGACTGCGCGCGCAACCGGCGGATCCCGCCCGATGGTGCCCGAACTCCCCCGGCGGCCCAATCGTAGTGCGTGACGTCGGCCCAGGTGGGAAGGGCTGAACAGAGGAGGACTCGAGCGTTTGCCGGTCACCCCCTTGTGATATGCGGCCAAGACCGTAAGGGTGGTGACCACGGGTGTGGCGCCCGTCACACCCAGGTCTCCCAATGGAGGTGGGCGCGTGGCGGATAAAGCTGGTCCCCAAGGAGCCGCCGGCAGGGCACCATCGGTCGACCAACCCGAGAAGATACGCAATATCGCGTTGGTCGGCCATTCCGGGGCGGGGAAGACGACTCTCGTCGAGGCGCTGCTCGCTGCGACCGGTACGATCCAGCGGCCCGGTCGCGTCGAGGACGGCTCGACGGTCAGTGACTACGACGAAGTGGAGATGCGCCAGCAGCGCTCGGTGAATCTCTCGCTGGCGTCGTTCGAGCACGCGGGCGTCAAGGTCAACCTGCTGGACACCCCCGGTTACGCCGACTTCGTCGGCGACCTGCGCGCCGGGCTGCGCGCCGCGGACGCCGCGCTGTTCGTGGTCTCGGCGGTCGACGGCATCGACGGGGTCACGCGCAACCTGTGGGAGGAGTGCGCGGCGGTCGGCATGCCGCGCGCCGTGGTCATCACCAAGATCGACCAGCAGCGGGGCGACTTCGACGAGGTGCTGACCGAGTGCCAGGACGCCTTCGGCGACGGCGTCCTGCCGTGTTACTTCCCGTGCGAGGCCGGCCTGATCGCGCTGCTGTCACAGAAGTGCATCGACTACTCCTCCGGCAGCCGCACCGAGCGCGAGCCCGACCCGGAGTTCCTGGACCGCCTGTCGGAGCAGCGCGGCGCCCTCATCGAGGGCATCATCCAGGAGAGCGAGGACGAGACCCTCATGGACCGCTACCTGTCCGGTGAGGAGATCGACGTCAAGGCGCTCGTGGAGGACCTGGAGAAGGCGGTCGCCCGCGGCAGCTTCTACCCCGTCCTCACCACCTCCGTGCCGCACGGCGACCATCCCGGCCCGGTGATCGGCATGATGGAGCTGCTGGAGGTGATCACCCAGGCGTTCCCCTCGCCGCTGGAGCACGGCATCCCGGAGGTGACCACGACCGAGGGCTCACCGGCCGGCGTCCTGACCTGCGACGCCGACGGGCCGCTCGTGGCCGAGGTGGTCAAGACGGCCTCCGACCCGTACGTCGGGCGGATCTCGCTCGTCCGCGTGTTCAGCGGCACGCTCACCCCTGACGCGACGGTCCACGTCTCCGGGCACGGCATGGCCGACCGCGGGCATGAGGACCACGACATCGACGAACGCGTCGGCGCGCTGACCTCGCCGCTCGGCAAGCTGCAGCGCACGGTCTCCTCCTGTGTGGCCGGCGACATCTGCGCGGTGGCCAAGCTCACCCACGCCGAGACGGGCGACACGATCTCGGCCAAGGAGCGGCCGCTGCTGATGGCGCCGTGGTCGATGCCGGACCCGCTGCTGCCGACGGCGATCCAGGCCAAGTCAAAGGCCGATGAGGACAAGCTGTCCCAGGCGCTGGGGCGTCTCGTGGCCGAGGACCCGACGCTGCGGCTGGAGAACAACTCCGAGACCCGCCAGCTGGTGCTGTGGAACATGGGCGAGGCCCACGCCGACGTGCTGCTGGACCGGCTGAGCAGCCGCTACGGCGTCGAGGTCGAGACGGTGCCGCTGCGGGTGCCGCTGCGCGAGACGTTCGGCGGCGCGGCCCAGGGCCTCGGCCGGCACGTCAAGCAGAGCGGCGGGCACGGGCAGTACGCCATCTGCCACATCGAGGTGGAGCCGCTGCCGTCGGGCGCGGGCTTTGAGTTCGCCGACAAGATCGTCGGCGGCGTCGTGCCGCGGCAGTTCATCCCGTCCGTCGAGAAGGGCGTGCGCATCCAGATGGACCGCGGCGTCCTGGCCGGGTACCCGATGGTCGACATCAAGGTCACGCTGTACGACGGCAAGGCGCACTCGGTGGACTCCTCCGACATGGCCTTCCAGACGGCGGGCCAGCTCGCCCTCAAGGACGCCGCCGGCAAGGCCAAGGTCCTGCTGCTCGAACCGGTGGACGAGGTCGCGGTCCTCGTGGCCGACGACTACGTCGGCGCGGTGATGTCGGACCTGTCGTCCCGGCGCGGGCGCGTGCTGGGCAGCGAGACGGTCGCGGGCGGCCGTTCCCTCATCAAGGCCGAGGTGCCGCAGCTGGAGATCACGCGGTACGCGATCGACCTGCGGTCGATGTCGCACGGCACGGGCACGTTCAGCCGCACGTTCCTCCGGTACGAACCACTGCCGTCGCAGCTCGCCGACAAGATGATCGCCGACTCCTGAGGCGCCGTCGCCGGCCCCCGCACGGGTGCGGGGGCCGGCGCGTCTCCTCCTCAGGGCGCGGTCGGGTTCGTCCTCGCGGATGACGCGGCGTTAACCAGCCGTTTGCGACCATCACCGGTATGGGCGATGCGGGGGCGGCGGAGGCCGGGAGATCGCGGCGCTCGATCCTGCGGGCGGTGGGCAGGGCCGGGACGATGGCGGGGCTGGCGGCGGGCGCGGCCGGGACGCTGGGCGGGCTCGCGGCCGGCGGGTTACTGGACGACGCCGACGCGATGCCCGGCACGCCCGTCTCGGCGATCGGCGTGCCGACCGACGGCCCCTGGCGCCCCTCCCCCGCGCACGTCGACGTCTCCTGGGCGGTCGACACCTCGCAGCGGCTGGTGGCCCTGACGTTCGACGACGGGCCGATGCCGAACTGGACGCCCATGGTGCACGACATCCTCGACGAGGAGCGCATCCCCGCGACGTTCTTCCTCGTCGGGGCCCGCGTGCACGACAACGCGCGGTTGATCCACGGCCGGATGGACCGGCACGCGGTCGGCAACCACACCTGGGCGCACAAGGACCTGACCCGCATGACCCACCCGCAGGCGTACCGGGCGATGCACCGGGCGCACACCACGATCGCCGAGGTCACCGGCAAGGAGCCGCGCCTGCTGCGGCCCCCGATGGGCAACATCGGCGGCACGACGCTGAGCGCCGCGGGTTCGCTCGGCTACCACGTGGTGCTGTGGTCGCTGAAGATGCGGGAGGCGTATCTGGGGCATCCGCCCGGACGGCTCGTCGACTACATCGTCGACAACACCGAGCCCGGCACGATCCTCCTCGCGCACGACACGGGCCACCGCGACCGGCTGGTCGCCATCCGCGGCCTGCCCGCGATGATCCGCGGCCTGCGGGCGAGGGGATTCGAGTTCGTCACCGTGCCCGACCTGCTCGCCGCCTCCGAGACCGAGACCGCCACGGCCTGATCCGCCGAGGCGGGCGTGGCCCGCGGACCGCAGCGCACCGCCGAGCCAGGGTCCGAAGACCGCGCCGAAGCGGCCCATGCCCGCGACCCAGCCCAGCGCGGTGGCCCGGTCGGCCTCCGTGTGGTGGGTGCCCACCGTGGCGTACACCATGGTCTGCCCGCTGAAGAGCAGCAGCCCGGCGAAGAACGCCACCACGTACAGCAGATCGACCGAGAGGCCGGCGCCCAGCAGGTGGACGAACACGGCCGTCAGCGCGAACCAGACGATGACGATGCGGCGCGGGCCGACGGCATCGGACAGGCGGCCGGCGACGAACATGCCGACGAAGCCTCCGACGTTGAGGACGGCGGAGAACAGCAGCGAGTCGCCGGTCTCGTACCCGAGGTCACCCATGATCTTCGGCAGCCACTGCCCGACGCCGTAGACGAGCATCAGGCCGGCGAACGAGGACATCGCCGGCTCCGGGGGCGGTACGACTAGCCGACGGGCGGCGTTCCGTGGGTGTGGAAGGACTCGATGGTCTGGAGCCCCCAGGCCTGGCCCTTCTTCCGTTCCGTCTCGGTCCAGGTGATCAGCGGCCATTCGGGCGCGAGCACCAGCCGGGTCAGCGGGTTGCACAGCTCGATGCGGTTGCCGCCGGGTTCGTAGACGTAGAGGAAGAAGGTCTGCTGGATGGCGTGCTTGTGCGGCCCGGTCTCGATGAACACGCCGGTGTCGAGGGCGAGGTCGGCGGCGCGCAGGATGTCCTCGCGGGTGTCGGTGGCGAACGCGAGGTGGTGCAGGCGTCCCCGGGAGCCGGTCCAGTCCTCGGTGTAGACCAGGTCGTAGGACTTCTGCGTGAAGGTCTGCCAGCGGGCGGCGATCCTGCCGCCGTCCAGCCGGATCTGCTCGGTGGGCCGGGCGCCGAGGGTGTCGATGACGAAGCCGGTGGACTCCGCCACGTCCGCGGCCAGGTAGTTGATGTGGTCCAGCCGGCGTACGCCGACGCCGTGGCCGGGCTTCGCCTGCGGCTGGTTCTTCAGTCCGGGGGCCAGCTCGGCGGGCGCCTCGTACCAGGTCGTCTCGTGGTAGAGCGCGAGCTCGTGGCCGTCCGGGTCGGTGGTGACCCACAGTGGGCCGACACCGGGCTCGTCCTCGACCCACTCCCCCGCCAGGCCCGCGTCCCGGACGGCCTGGATCCGGCGCTCCAGCGCTTCGGAGGACGAGGCGCGCAACGCGGTACGGCCGATGCCCGGCTCGTCGCGGCGGGTGACGACGATGCTGTGGTGCTCGTAGTCGTCCCAGGTGCGCAGGTAGGTGTGGTCACCGTCCCGGCCGTTGACGGTCAGGCCGAGGAAGCCGGTGAAGAAGGCGACGGTGTCCTCGGGGCACGGGGTGAACAGCTGAGCGTGGCCGATGTGAGCGATGTCGCCGAGCGGAGGGCGGGTGGGTGTGTCGGCGACCATCCGCTTGAGGGTGGTCAGGTTCCCGGGCACCGGGGTGGCGGTCATGAGCGGCTCCAGGCGGGTAGCGGGTGGCGTCGGTCGCGGTCGGTGGCTCGCGCCGGTTCAGCGGCCCTGGGCGGTGAGGAGGGCGTCGAGCCGCGGGTAGACCCGCCGGGCGTTGCGCTCCTCGACGGCCCGGAGGGCCTCATCGGGCAGACCGGCGTTCTCGACGTAACGGCGGGTGTCGTCGAAGTGGTGCCCGGTGCGCGGGTCGACGCCGCGGACCGCGCCGATCATCTCGGAGGCGAACAGGACGGCCTCGTGCGGAATCACCTCCAGCAGGAGGTCGATGCCGGGCTGGTGGTACACGCAGGTGTCGAAGAGGACGTTGCCCAGCAGCGCCTCCTCCGGCTCGGGCTTGCCCAGCGCCTGCGCCAGCCCGCGGAAGCGGCCCCAGTGGTACGGCACCCCGCCGCCGCCGTGCGGGATGACCAGGCGCAGATCCGGGAAGTCCGCGAACAGATTCCCCTGCAGCAGCTGCATGAAGGCGGTGGTGTCGGCGTTGAGGTAGTGCGAGCCGGTGGTGTGGAAGGCCGGGTTGCAACTGGTGGAGACGTGCACCATGGCGGGAACGTCCAGCTCGACGAGCTTCTCCCAGACCGGGTACCAGGACCGGTCGGTCAGCGGCGGGGCGGTCCAGTGGCCGCCCGAGGGATCGGGGTTGACGTTGACGGCGACCGCACCGAGATCGTTCACGGCCCGCTCCAGCTCGGGGATGACGGTGGCCGGGTCCACACCGGGTGACTGCGGCAGCATCGCCCCGGGGGCGAAGCGTTCGGGGAAGAGCGCGGCGACGCGGTGGCACAGGTCGTTGCAGACGCGCGCCCAGGCCGACGACGTCTCGAAGTCGCCGATGTGGTGGGCCATGAAGGAGGCCCGGGGCGAGAAGACGGTCAGGTCGATGCCGCGCTCGTCCATCTGGCGCAGCTGGTTGGTCTCGATCGACTCGCGGATCTCGTCGTCGCCGATACGAGGCCCGGCCGGGTCCGGCGCCTGGGCCGGGTCGACCAGCGCCGCGGTCTGAGCGTCGCGCCACCGGCCGAGCGCTGCCGGGGCGGTGGTGTAGTGGCCGTGGACGTCGATGATCACGCGAGGGACTCCTGGACGGTCGGATTCCTGGACGCGGAGACGAGTACGTCGCCCGCATGGCGAGCAAACTAGATGATGAACGAGATTGTTAACAAGATGTCCGACGAAAATTGGAGCACCCGGTGCCGTTCGGTACGTCCGGCTGAGCGCCCACGGCTCATGCTCAGCCTTCAGAACGGTTCGCGTTCGTCACCCATGGCCGGCCTGCTCGGCGCCGCGGAACACCCCGGCCACGGCCTGACGCCGGGATCGTTCAGCCGGCCGGATCGCCGGCGCCGGGGCGTTCGGACGGCGGCAGCTTGCACGCGGGGGTGCCGCCGGGCAGGCGGAAGCGGTTGACCGTGACGAGGTGATAGACGCCCGCGGCGATCCAGCGGAACGGCGGCACCCGGATCAGCAGGCCGAGTGGCCGCCACAGGCCACCCGCGTCGATGAGGAGGCAGGCGATCGCCTGCGCGCCGCCGCGTACGCGGCCCCGCTCCGCCCAGAGCACCTCGCCGCTCGCGCGTTCGGCGGTCGTGCCGAGCGCCGCCAGGTCCGCCGACTGGTACGGGCTCAGCCGCGCCCTCGTCGGAATGTGCCGCTCGATGAACCGTGCGGAGGCCGTGCAGAAGCCGCAGTCGCCGTCGTACAGCAGGATCGGGGGGATGACCGGCCTCCTCGTTCAGTCCAGCGGCCAGGCGTCCGCGATGATCTGGCGAGTGTCGCGGAGCAGCTGCGGCAGCACGCGGGTCTGGCCGATGACCGGCATGAAGTTGGTGTCGCCGCCCCAGCGGGGGACGACGTGCTGGTGGAGATGGGCGGCGATGCCGGCGCCCGCGACGGTGCCGAGGTTCATGCCGACGTTGAAGCCGTGGGCGCCGCTCGCCTTGCGCAGCGCGGTCAGGGACCGCTTGGTGAGCAGGGCCAGCTCGGCGGTCTCGGCGTCGTCCAGCTCGGTGTAGTCGCTCACGTGGCGGAACGGGCACACGAGCAGGTGGCCGGAGTTGTACGGGTACAGGTTGAGCACCGCGTAGGCGTACTCGCCGCGCCGGACGATCAGCCCCTCCGCGTCGTCCATTCTGGGGATCTCACAGAACGGGCAGCCGTCGTCCGGGCCCAAACCGGTCGGCTTGCTCTCCCCCTTGATGTACGCCATCCGGTGGGGAGTCCACAGACGCTGGAACTGGTCGGGATCCCCGACGCCGAACTGCTCCTCAGGCTTGGGCTCGGTCATGCCAGAAGCATAGGACCGCCCCGGCCGCCCCGCCCCTTCCGGGTGACCCGGCCAGAGCGGAACGGCCCGGCAAGGAGATGACTTTTGCGGCGGAATGTGCGGCGGCGCCCGTACGGATGGGACGATTCGTCGATCAATGTTCGGGGCCGCGGTCGACGATTCGAGCCGCGGTGAGAGAGGGGTACCGACGCGTGAGAACCATCCTTGTGGCCTCTGCGCTCTCACTGGTCATCGGGTTGCTGGCCACGCCCTTGTGGATCCGGATCGTGCGCAGACTCGGTTACGGTCAGATGATCCGCGAAGAGGGTCCAAAGGCCCACCTCGGCAAACGCGGCACGCCCACCATGGGCGGCACCGTATTGATCGTCGCCGCGCTGGCCGGGTACGCGATCGCGCACCTGGCCACGCTGACCCGCCCGACCGCGTCCGGGATGCTCGTTCTGTTCCTGATGGCGGGCCTCGGCCTGGTCGGCTTCGTGGACGACTACATCAAGGTCTTCAAGCAGCGCAGCCTGGGCCTGCGCAGCGGAGCGAAGATGATCGGCATCCTCATCGTCGGCGTGATCTTCGCGCTGTCGTCGCTGCGGTTCCCCAACCGCTACGACATCACCCCCACCACCACCCACCTGTCGTTCCTGCGCGACTTCGGACCCTCCATCGGGCCCTGGTTCTTCGTCCTCTGGGCACTCGCCATGATCGCCGGCACGTCCAACGCGGTGAACCTCACCGACGGCCTGGACGGTCTCGCCGCCGGCGCGGTCGGGATGATCCTCGGCGCGTACATCCTGATCAGCGACAGGCAGCTCCGCGGCAGCTGCACCCTCGCGCTCCGATTTGGCTGCTACACGGTCCGCGACCCTCTCGACCTCGCCGTGGTCGCCGCCGCCGCGCTCGGCGCGCTGATCGGCTTCCTGTGGTGGAACGCCCCACCGGCCATGATCTTCATGGGGGACACCGGGTCTCTCGCGCTCGGCGGCGTCATCGTCGGCCTCGCCCTGAGCACACAGACCGAGATACTCCTGGCCATCCTCGCGGGGCTGCCGGTGATCATCACGCTGTCAGTGATCACCCAGGTCGGCTCCTTCAAGCTGACGGGCAGGCGCGTTTTCAAGATGGCGCCACTGCAGCACCACTTCGAGCTCTCCGGCTGGGCCGAGACCACCATCGTGGTGCGGTTCTGGCTGATCTCGGCGCTCTGCGTGGCCACGGGCCTGGCCCTGTTCTACCTCGACAACCCCCACTTTCTGCTTCCGCTCTGACCGAGCGAAGCCGGGAGCACGCCCCTGTGGTCACGCCCTCGACGAAGGAGGGCCCATGACCGTGGCCGGGCCTCTGGCCGCACGCGGCGGCCAGAGGCTCACCGGTCTCAGATCTGCACGCGCTCCTCGACGGCCTTGACGATCTCCTCGATCGCGTCGGCGACGGGGACGCCGTTGTTCTGCTCGCCGCTGCGGTAGCGGAACGACACCGCGCCCTTGGCCACGTCGTCGTCGCCCGCGAGCAGCATGTACGGGATCTTCTGCTTCTGCGCGTTGCGGATCTTCTTCTGCATCCGGTCGGAGGAGGTGTCGACCTCCACCCGGATGCCGCGCTCGCGCAGGCGGGCGGCGACCTGCTCCAGGTGCGCCACATGGTCGTCGGAGATCGGGATGCCCACCACCTGCACCGGCGACAGCCAGGGCGGCAGCGCGCCCGCGTAGTGCTCCAGCAGGATGCCGAAGAACCGCTCGATCGAGCCGAACAGCGCCCGGTGGATCATCACCGGGGTCTTCCGGGTGCCGTCGGCGGCCTGGTACTCCAGCCCGAAGCGCTTCGGCTGGTTGAAGTCGACCTGGATGGTGGACAGCTGCCAGGTGCGGCCGATCGCGTCCTTGGCCTGCACGGAGATCTTCGGGCCGTAGAAGGCCGCGCCGCCCGGGTCGTCGACCAGCTCCAGGCCGGACTCCTCGGCGGCGTCGCGCAGGGCGCCGGTGGCCTCCTCCCAGTCCTCGTCCGAGCCGATGAACTTGTCGGAGTCACCCCTGGTCGACAGCTCCAGGTAGAACTCGCTGAGCCCGTACTCGCGGAGCAGGTCGAGCACGAAGCTCAGCAGGCTCTTGAGCTCGTCGCTCCGCTGCTCGAGGGTGCAGTAGATGTGCGAGTCGTCCATGGTGAAGCCGCGCACGCGGGTGAGGCCGTGGGCCACGCCGGACTTCTCGAACCGGTAGACGGTGCCCAGCTCGAACAGGCGCAGCGGAAGCTCCCGGTACGACCGCCCGCGCGCCTTGAAGACCAGGTTGTGCATCGGGCAGTTCATCGGCTTGAGGCGGTATTCGGCCTCGTCCATCTCGAAGGGCGGGAACATGTCCTCGCCGTACCAGGGCAGGTGCCCGGAGGTCTCGAACAGCCCGCTCTTGGTGATGTGCGGGGTGGAGACGAAGGAGTATCCCGACTCCTCGTGCCGCTTGCGCGAGTAGTCCTCCAGCGCCTTGCGGACGATGCCGCCCTTGGGGTGGAAGACCGGAAGGCCGCTGCCGATCTCCGACGGGAAGGAGAACAGGTCGAGCTCGGCGCCGAGCCTGCGGTGGTCGCGCTTCTCGGCCTCCTCCAGCAGCCTCAGGTAGGCGTCCTGCCGCTCGCGGGAGTCCCACGCGGTGCCGTAGATCCGCTGGAGCTGGGCGTTCTTCTCGCTGCCGCGCCAGTACGCGCCCCCGGTGCGCATCAGCTTGAACGCCGGGATCACGCGGGTGCTGGGCACGTGGGGGCCGCGGCACAGGTCCTTCCAGCGCGGCTCGCCGGTCTTGGCGTCCAGGTTGTCGTAGATGGTCAGCTCTCCCCCGCCGACCTCGACGCTCTCCTCGTCTCCGGCGGCGCCCTTGAGGCCGATCAGCTCGAGCTTGTACGGCTCGTCGGCGAGCTCCTCGCGAGCGCCGGCGTCGGTGACGACCCGGCGGGAGAAGGACTGCCCCTGCTTGACGATCTCACGCATGCGCTTCTCGATGCGCTTGATGTCTTCGGGCTGGAACGGCTGCTCGACGTCGAAGTCGTAGTAGAAGCCGTTCTCCACCGGCGGGCCGATGCCCAGCCGGGCCTTGGGGAACAGCTCCTGCACGGCCTGGGCCATGACGTGCGCCGCCGAGTGGCGGACGATCGCCAGGCCCTCGTCGGAGCCGATCTCGATGGGCTCGACGACGTCGCCGTCGGCGAGGACGTACGCCAGGTCGCGGGCCTGCCCGCCCACGCGGGCCGCGATGACGGTGCGGCCGTCGGCCTCGAGCGCCTCGCCCGCAGTGGTGCCTGCCGCCACCACACGCTCGTCTCCGCCGAGGGTGATGCGCAGTTCAGACACGGAATCTCCTCGATGGTCAGGGATATCGACATCGAATGCTACCGACTGTGCGCCGTCGCGGGACGCCTCATGCTCCATGGTCAACTTCCTCGTGTCGGCGAGAGCGACCACGGGACGCGACGAGGCCCCGGGATCGCTCCCGGGGCCTCGTCGTCGCGTCAGGTCAGTGCGCGCGGCCGATGCGCCGGGGCGTCCCCGGCGTCGTCGTCACATGCGCGCCTGGCATGTTCCCCAGGGTAACCGATCCGGTCGGCGCGCGCCCGCCATAAAAGCCTTCCGTCGCCGGCCCCGTACGGGCGCACGTGCGGGCCACCGGTGGCAGACGGTAAGCTGGGTGCCGCGAAGGGGAGTAGTCCCGCTCGCCGGCCATCGACATACTGGAGCGCTCGCTCCCGGTGCCCGGGCCCCTCAGGGGTGGACGAGACCTTCGGCCAATAGGTGACGTCTGTCGCCGTGGGCCGAGGTCTCTTTTTCGTCTCACGGCAACATGATCGATGGGAAGTTCATGCTGCACGTGGTGATCCTGCTGGCGTGTGCCGTCGCGATCTACCTTTCCTGTGAGTGGTTCGTCAACGCGGTCGAGTGGCTCGGACTGCGCCTGAAGATCGGACCGCTCGCGGTCGGCACGGTGCTGGCCGCCTTCGGCACCGCCCTGCCCGAGAGCGTCGTCACGTTCGTGGCGGTCGTCTTCGGCTCCGGATCCGCACAGAAGGACATCGGGGTCGGGGCGGCCATGGGCGGTCCGCTGGCCCTCGCCACGGCGGCGTACGGCGTGACCGGCTTCATGCTGCTGACGCGCCGCCGCAAGGTGACGTCCGGAGCGCCGGACCGCGCCCCGGGCGAGCACGCCGGTGGTGGGGACGTCGGCGACACGCGGAAGCTGGCCCGCGACCAGCAATGGTTCCTGGCCATCTTCGTGGTGAAGGTGGCGCTCGGGCTGGTCGCCTTCGCGTACAAGCCCGTGCTCGGGCTGCTCTTCTTCGCCGCGTACGGCGTCTACTTCTGGCGTGAGCTGCGCGCCGACCCGGCCGGCGAGGACGACGCGGTCGACGTCGAGCCGCTGCGCCTGCAGCCGCGCCGCACGACCCCGGCCACCTGGGCGGTCGTCACCCAGGCCGTCGTCACCCTGGTCGTCATCTTCGTGGCCTCGCAGCTGTTCGTGCACTCGCTGGAGGCGATCGGCCCGATGATCGGCCTGCCCGCGGCGGTGACCGCGCTGCTGCTGTCCCCGATCGCCACCGAGCTGCCCGAGATCATGAACGCCATCATCTGGGTCCGCCAGGGCAAGACCCACCTCGCCCTGGCGAACATCAGCGGCGCCATGATGATCCAGGCGACCGTCCCCTCGGGCCTGGGCATCCTGTTCACGTCCTGGCGCTTCGACGGCCCGCTGTTGCTGTCCGGGGTCGTCACGATCGTCGCGATGCTGTTCTTGCTGGTCGCGCTGAACTCGGGCCGCTTCACCGGCCGTACGCTCACCTGGGCGGCGGCCTTCTACGGGGTGTTCGCGGTCTGCCTGATCCCGATGCTGGCGTAAGGGCCTGGCCGTCAGGACTTGGCGATGCGGCTGCGCACCTCGTCCATGTCGAGGTCGCGCACCTGCTCGATCAGGTTCTCCAGGGCCGGCTCGGGCAGCGCGCCGGGCTGGGCGAAGACGATGACACCGTCACGGATCGCCATGATCGTGGGGATCGAGGTGATGTCGAACCGCGCGGCCAGCTCCTGCTCGGCCTCGGTGTCGACCTTGCCGAAGACGATGTCCTCGTGCTTGTCGGCGGCCCGCTCGTAGACGGGTGCGAACATCCGGCACGGGCCGCACCAGCTCGCCCAGAAATCGACCAGCACGATGCCCTCGCCGGCCGCCGTCTTGTCGAAGTTCGCGGCGGTCAGTGTGGTCGTGGCCATCTCGTCAGCTCCTCGGCTCGTATCGGTGCGGCACGCGGCGCGTGCCGCACATGCGAGAACAGCCCGGCCCTCCGGCTCATTCCGCACCGCGCGGGCACGGCGCCGTGTCCGGCCGCCCCGCGGCCGGGATAGGGCGGGCCGGATCGGCCGGCAGACACGCACATGCGGTCGGGCATCGCAACGGGAGACGGCCGGCCCGGCCACTCTAGGCCACCGTCGGCCTGTTCCGAAGCTGTCCGGGACACAGGGTTCGGCTCTCGCGGGTCGCCGATGGACCTGCTCCGAACGGGCGCCACATCGCACCGACCGCTGCTCCATGTCTGCCGGCCTTTGCGCTGATCAGCAGGTCAGCAGCACAGCGAGGAGCTGCTCTTGGTCGTCGCGGAGGTGTCGGTGGAGGCGGACGCGGAGACGGCCCCGACGGCGCCGAAGGCGACGAGCCAGCCGACGAGCGCGAGCAGGATCAGGGCGAGCCCCTTACGCAGGTGTGACATTCTTTTCTATCCTTTCGTGTTGTTCTGTCACTTTCTTGTAGAGGCGAACGGGATGCCAAGTCAAGAATCGCTGGGCGAACGGATCCGTAACCTGCGGCTGCGAAGGAACATGTCGCAGGCGCAGCTCGCGTGGCCGGAACTCTCCGACAGCTATGTGTCACTCATTGAAAGCGGTAAGCGGACACCCGCGCCCAGCATGGTGGCTCTCCTCGCCCGCAAGCTCGACTGCTCCGCGGCCTATCTGACGACGGGGGTCACCGAGGAGGCGATGAACGGGCTGCAGGAAACGCTGCGGTACGCCAAGATCGCCCTGGAGAACGGCGCCACCGAAGAGGCCCGTGTGCGCTTCGCCGAGGTTCTCACCCACCCGGCCCTCGCCGACCTGCCCGCTCTCGCGCACGAGGCACGCTGGGGGCACGCCCTCGCGCTGGAGGCGACCGGCGACCTGGACGAGGCGATCGTCGAGCTCAACCGGACCGCCGAGCTGACCTCGCCGCACTCCGACGGCGACCGGTGGGCCGAGCTGCACATCGCCCTGAGCCGCTGCCACCGGGAGCGTGGGGACTTCGCCATCGCCATCGACGTCGGCGAGGCGGCGTTGCGGAGCCTGTCCGACACGACCGGCCAGTGGTCCGACTCCATGGTCATGCTCGGCGCCACCGTTCTGGCCGCGTACATCCTCCGCGGAGACCTGGCGTACGCCAACCAGTTCGCGCAGAGCCTCATCGACCGCGCCGAGGCCATCGGGAGCCCGAAGGCGCTCATGGCGGCGTACTGGAACGCGGGCTTCGTCGCCGAGTCCCGCGGGGAGTACGACCACGCGCTCAGGCTCGCCGAACGGGCCATGGCGCTGCTCGGCGAGGAGGACGACCCGCGCAACCTCAGCCGGATCCGCAACGCCTATGCCATCTTCCTGCTCGACGCCCACCCCGAGCGCGCGGAAGAGGCCAAGGACGTGCTCCTCAAGGCCGCGCGCGAACTCGACGCCAGCTCCGCCAGCACGGTCGACCTGAGCCTGAACTACACCGTCCAGGCGCGCGCGGAACTCCTGCTCGGCCGCCCGGTGGAGGCGGCGGAGCTGGCACGCCGCGCGCTGGACCTGCTGGAGAGCCCCGGCGGCATCACGACCGCGAACGCCTACATCGCGCTGGGTGATGCGTACGAGCGCATGGGGCGGCACGAGGAGGCCGTGATGGCCCTCTCACAGGCCGGGGAGTACCTGGAGAAGCTGGACGCGCATCGTCCGGCCGCCCGTGCGTGGTTCGGCCTGGCCGAGCTGCTGGGTGCGGCCGGCCGGCCCGACGGCCAGAAGGCCGCCTTCCAGCGCGCCCTGTCCTGCATGGACCTGTAAGCACGCCGTCCCCGCCCTCCCCCTCACCTGAAGGAGTCTCCGACCGCACAGGATCTTCGACGAGGCCGCCTCAGGCCCGCCCTGCGCACAGAACCCGGACGCGCGGTTCCCCGGATGGAACCGCGCGTCCGCGCGTTGCGTCTCTGATCTTGTACGCTCATCCAGACTTTCTGGATAGACGCTGAAAAATGCCTGAAAATCGGAGGGGCAACGTGAAGGTCAAGCGGCTTCGTACGGCGGCCGTGGCGGGCATGGCGCTCGTGCCGGCGCTCCTGGGACTCTCGGCCTGCGGCCACTCCCACCACCACGTGGTCCACCACCACGTCGTCGTGCATCACCACGTGGTCCACCACCACGTCGTCCGCCACCACTGACCGGCCGTCCGACGGGGCCCGCCGCCCGGGCCCCGCTCCGGCGCCCGATCCCTCATCCTGACCGATCACACTGACCGCCCTTGTGCGGCGGTCCTTTACGCGGCACGGTTTTTCCCGGTAAAGCGCCTGATCACGCCGGAACCGGCGGCCATGACGAACCATGACGAAGGCCACCGTGCAGGCCGATGGCCTCCTCGTTCTCCGGGTTTCTAAGCGCGGTCCCGACGCAGCTGGTCCAGGCGGCGGAGGATCACGCCTTCGCGCAGCGCCCACGGGCACACGGCGGCCTCGGCGACGTCGAGGAGATCCATCGCGGCGTCCGCCACGATCGCGCCGGCCGGGAGCTGCGGCGCGCGCCCCGGCGAGACTCCCGGGAGCTCCGCGCGTTCGGCGGCGGTCATCGACGGCAGCCGTTCGGCCCATTCGGTGACCTGCTTGTGGGACAGCGCGCGGCGGACGAGCGGTCCCTGGTTGGCGGGGGCCGCGCCGGCGATGCGGGAGAGCTGCCGGAACGTCTTGGAGGTCGCCACGGCGTGGTCCGGCGCGCCGTACCGCATCACCCCGCCGACCTCGCGGGCGATCGTCGTACGGACGTGCTTGCGAAGCCGGCGCACCTCCTCGGGCGACGGCGGATCGGCGGTGAGCCAGTCGCGGGTCAGGCGGCCGGCGCCCAGCGGCAGGGACACGGCCGCGTCGGGCTCCTCGTCGGCGCCGGAGGCGATCTCCAGCGATCCGCCGCCGATGTCCAGGACGAGCAGCCGCCCCGACGACCAGCCGAACCAGCGCCGCGCGGCCAGGAACGTCAGGCGCGCCTCGTCCTCCCCGGACAGCACCGGGATGTCGATGCCGCTGTGGTCGCGGATGTCGCCGAGGACCTCCTCGCCGTTGACCGCCTCACGGATCGCCGAGGTCGCGAAGGCGACGACCTCCTCGACGCCCTTGTCCTCGGCGACGCGGAGTGCGTCGTCGATGAACGCGCGCAGCCGGTGGGCGCCCACCTCGGACAGCCGGTCGCCGTCCTCCAGGTGCGCGGCGAGCCGGATCTCGTTCTTGTGCGAGAAGGCCGGCAGCGGCGCCGCGCCCTGGTGTGCGTCCACGACCAGCAGATGCACGGTGTTGGAGCCCACATCGAGGACACCGAGTCTCATGCGTCAGACGCTACCGGTTCGCCGAGTGCCCTTTTCAGCAGATGTCGCCATCCTCCCCGCCGGCGCCGGCGGTCACGGCAGCCACGACACGTGTCCGTGCAGGAGGGTGTAGCCGACGAACGTCACACCGTCGATGAGCGTGTGCGCGACGATCAGCGGCGTGGCGCGGCCCCAGCGCTGGTAGAGCCGGCCGAAGATCACACCCATGACGACGTTGCCGGCGAAGCCGCCGAAGCCCTGGTAGAGGTGGTACGAGCCGCGCAGCAGCGCGCTGACCGTCAGGGCGCGGCCCGGCCGCCAGCCGAGCTGGGAGAGCCGGTGCAGCAGGTAACCGGCGACGAGCACCTCCTCCAGCACGCCGTTCTGCGCGGCGGCCAGCAGCAGCACGGGGATGCGCCACCACACCGGCGGGAGCTGGGCGGGCACGACGGTGAGGTTCGCGCCCGAGTGGTAGGCGATCAGGTACAGCGCCAGCCCGCCTCCGCCGATCACCGCGGCCAGCACGGCACCACGCACCGTGTCCCGCACGGGCCGGGTCCGGTCGACGCCGAGGGTGGCGAGGGACTCCCCCGAGCGCACCAGCAGGTACGCCACGAGGGCCACGGGCGCCACCGCGATGGCGATGTTGAACAGCTGGAAGGCGAGGTCGATCCAGGGACGGCCGGGCGCGAGGGAGCCGACCAGCAGCGCCTTCTGCCGGCCCAGCGGCTTCGGCGCCGTGAGGGAGGCGATGAGCTGCAGCAGCGCGCTGACGCCGCTGGCCCCGAGCGAGAGGGCGAAGACCACCCAGATCTCGGCGGTGAGCAGCCGCCGGCTCAGCACCGGCGCCTCCGGCGCCTCCGGGGTCAGCGTCACGCCGTCCACCGGGCGCCGGGGCGTGGTCGACGATCAGCGCGGGGCCGCGGCTCGGCCGCGACCGGCGGGACGGTACAGGTCACAACGCGCACCGTAGCAGCAGGTCAGGGCAGCCACCGGGGATCGCGCTTCTCCAGGAAGGCGGCGATGCCCTCTTTGGCCTCCTCGGAGCCGAAGCGCTCGGCGGACAGCTCCGCCATCCGGGCGAAGCCCTCCTCGACCGTCAGGGCCGGAACCTCGCGCGGCAGCCGCTTGGCGATGGCCAGGGCCTCCGGGGCGCCGCGCAGCAGCATGCCGGTGTAGTGGGCCACCGCGGCGTCCAGCTCGTCGGCCGGGACGGCCCGGTTGATCAGGCCGATCTCCTGGGCGCGGCGCGCGTCGAAGACCTCTCCGGTGAGGAAGTACTCGGCCGCCGCACGCGGGTCCATGCGCCGCAGGCAGGTCACCGCGATCATGGCGGGCACGACGCCCAGGCGCACCTCGGTGAAGGCGAACGTCGCGGTGTCCGGGGCGACGGCGAGGTCGCAGGCGGTCACCAGGCCGAGCCCGCCCGCCCGCGCCGGGCCGTTGAGGCGGGCCACGACCGGCTTGGGGCTGTCCCAGATGAGCCCGACGAGGCCGGGCACGTCCGGCGGCGGCTCTCCGGCCGACTGCTCCTTCAGGTCGGCGCCCGCGCAGAACACCGTGCCGGTGCCGGTCAGCACGATGACGCGGACACCGTCGTCGCCGAGCGCGGTCGTCAGCGCCTCACGCAGCTCGGCGACCAGCCGCCGCGACAGCGCGTTGCGGTTGCGCGGGGAGTCGAGGGTGACGGTCGCCGTGCCGCCGTCCTCGGCGTACCGGACGAGGGGATCCATGGCTACTCCTCCGTGACGACGGCGAGGACCGTGCCGGTCTCGACCTGGGCTCCCACCTCGGCGTGCAGCGCGGTCACCACGCCGCTCGCCGGGGCGAGGATCTGGTGTTCCATCTTCATCGCCTCCAGCCACAGCATCGGCCGGCCGCGCTCGACCGTGTCGCCCTCGCTCACCGCGACCCGGATCACCGAGCCGGGCATCGGCGCGAGCAGGGTGCCGGGCGCCACCTGCTCGGCGGGGTCGGGCAGACGCTCGACCCGCGTGAACGTCACCGCGCCGAGCACCGAGTCGACGTACACCCCGTGCCCGTGCCGGGCGACCGTGAACCGCAGGCGTACGCCGCCGGCCGTCAGCACGACCGCGTCCGGCGAGGCCGAGACGAGCGAGACGTCCTCGTGTCCCTCGGCGACCAGGCCCGTACGCGTGAGGCGGTAGGCGACCTCGTGGACGGTCCCGGAGTCGTCGAAGGCGACGCGCTGCGGCTGCGAGGGCACGTTGCGCCAGCCGCTCGGCAGGCCGTCCAGCACGGTGGCCTCCGCGCGGTTGGCGGCGGCCTGGGCGAGCGCGGCGGCCAGCGCGGACAGCCGTACGGCGCCGGCGTCGGCGCGGCGGCCCGTGGTGTCGTGCCGGTCGAGGAAGCCGGTGTCGGTGGCGCCGGCGAGGAACGCCTCGTGCCGGAGCGTGGCGACGAGCTGGTCGCGGTTGGTCACCGGGCCGTGGACGCGCGTCCCGGCCAGGGCCGTGGCCAGGCGGCGGGCGGCCGCCCCGCGGGTGGGCGCGTACGCGATCACCTTGGCGAGCATCGGGTCGTAGTGGGTGGAGATCACGCTGCCGGACACCACGCCGGCGTCCAGCCGCAGCCCGTACGAGCCGGGCACGCGGAACTCCGCGTCCACACCGGGGACGGCGAAGGTGTGCAGCGCGCCGCTGTGCGGCCGGTACCCCTCCGCGGGGTCCTCGGCGTAGAGCCGGGCCTCGATCGCGTGGCCGGAGGGGCGCGGCGGGTCCTTCAGCGCGGCGCCCTCGGCCACCTCGATCTGCAGGGCCACCAGGTCGACGCCGTACACGCACTCGGTGACCGGATGCTCGACCTGCAGGCGCGTGTTGACCTCCAGGAAGAAGAAACCGCCGTCCGGGGCCAGCATGAACTCCACGGTGCCGGCGCCCTCGTAGCCGATGGCGCGGGCGGCCGCGGCGGCGGCCTCGCACAGGCCCTGCCGCAGCCCGGTGTCGACCGCGGGTGAGGGCGCCTCCTCGATCACCTTCTGGTGGCGGCGCTGGATCGAGCACTCCCGCTCCCCCAGCGTCCAGACCGTGCCGTGGGAGTCGGCGAGCACCTGGACCTCGATGTGGCGGGCGCCGGTCAGCAGCGGCTCGCAGAAGACCGCGGGGTCGCCGAACGCCGACTCCGCCTCGCGGCGCGCCGACTCCAGCGCCCCGGCCATCTCCGCGGCCTCACGTACGATCCGCATGCCGCGTCCGCCGCCGCCCGCCGACGCCTTGACGAGCACCGGGAAGCCGGTGATCCGCTCCGGGTCGAGGTCGGGCAGCACGGGCACGCCCGCGTCGCGCATCAGCCGCTTGGCCTCGGTCTTGAGGCCCATCGCCGCGATCGCCTTCGGCGGCGGGCCGACCCAGCTCAGGCCGGCGGCGAGGACCGACTCGGCGAACGCCGCGTTCTCGGACAGGAAGCCGTACCCCGGGTGGACGGCGTCCGCGCCGGCGGCGCGGGCCGCGTCGAGGATCGCCTTCTGGTCCAGGTACGTCTCGGCCGGCGACGCGCCGGGCAGGCGCACGGCGCGGTCGGCCTCGGTCGCGTGCGGCAGTGCGGCGTCCGGGTCGGAGAACACCGCGACGGTCTCGATGCCGAGGTCACGGCAGGTGCGGAAGATCCGGCGGGCGATCTCGCCCCGGTTGGCCACGAGCAGTCTGGAGATCATTCGCTCAAATCCTGAAGACGCCGAAGCCGCCCGCCTGCGCGGCAGGCTCGGCGGCGCTGTTGATCGCGGAAAGGCACATCCCGAGGACGGTACGGGTGTCGCGCGGGTCGATCACGCCGTCGTCGTACAGCCGCCCGGACAGGAAGAACGGCAGCGACTCCGACTCGATCTGCGCCTCGACCATCGCGCGCATCTGAGCGTCGGCCTCCTCGTCGAAGGCCTGGCCGCGCGCCTGCGCGGCCTGGCGGCCGACGATGGACAGCACGCCGGCGAGCTGTGCCGGGCCCATGACCGCCGACTTCGCGCTCGGCCAGGTGAACAGGAAGCGCGGGGCGTACGCCCGGCCGCACATGCCGTAGTTGCCCGCGCCGTACGAGGCGCCCATGACGACGGTCAGGTGCGGCACCCGGCTGTTGGACACCGCGTTGATCATCGTGGCGCCGTGCTTGATGATGCCGCTCTGCTCGTACTCGCGGCCGACCATGTAGCCGGTGGTGTTCTGCAGGAACAGCAGCGGGGTGCCGGTCTGGTTCGCGAGCTGGATGAACTGCGCGGCCTTCTGCGACTCCGGCCCGAACAGCACGCCGCGCGCGTTGGCGAGCACGCCGATCGGATAGCCGTGCAAGGCCGCCCAGCCGGTGACGAGGCTGGTGCCGTACAGGGGCTTGAACTCGTCGAAGTCCGAATCGTCGGCGATCCGGGCGATCACCTCCCGCGGGTCGAAGGGGATCTTCAGGTCCTCCGGGACGATGCCGAGCAGCTCCTCCTCGTCGTACCGCGGTGGTCGTACGGGCAGCGGCGCGCGGCCGCGCTTGCGCCAGTTGAGCCGGGCCACGATCCGGCGGCCGATCCGCAGCGCGTCGTACTCGTCGGCCGCCATGTGGTCGGCCAGGCCGCTCGTGCGGGCGTGCATCTCGGCGCCGCCGAGCTCCTCGTCGCCGGACTCCTCGCCGGTGGCCATCTTCACCAGCGGCGGGCCGCCGAGGAAGACCTTGGCGCGGTCCTTGACCATGACCACGTGGTCGCTCATCCCGGGCAGGTACGCCCCACCGGCGGTCGAGTTGCCGAAGACCAGGGCGATCGTCGGGATCCCGGCGGCGGACAGCCGGGTGAGGTCGCGGAAGATCCGGCCGCCGGGGATGAAGATCTCCTTCTGCGTGGGCAGGTCGGCGCCGCCGGACTCGACCAGGTTGATCAGCGGGAGGCGGTTCTCCAGCGCGATGTCGGCGGCGCGGAACGTCTTGGCCACGGTCCAGGGGTTGCTGGACCCGCCGCGTACGGTCGGGTCGCTCGCGACGATCACGCACTCGACGCCCTCGACCACGCCGATGCCGCTGACCAGGCTCGCGCCCACCTTGAAGTCACTCCCCCAGGCGGCGAGCGGAGACAGCTCCAGGAAGGGCGAGTCGGGGTCGATCAGGAGCTCGATGCGCTCGCGGGCGAGGAGCTTGCCGCGGGCGCGGTGCCGGTCGACGTACTTCGGCCCGCCCCCGGCCACGGCCTTGGCGTGCTCGGCCTCGAGCTCGGCGACCTTGGCCAGCATCGCCGCCCGCCGCTCCGCGTACGCGTCACCGGCCGGGTCGAGCGCGCTGGTGAGAACCGTCATCCCTCATCCTTCGTCGTCACCGGGGTCCGACGTGGGCCCGTGATCGAGTATGGCCAAGCGCCGTGCGCCGGAAAAGATCGCGCTCCGATGAGACGGGTCTCATTCACGATCGGAGTGTCAACTTCGGTTGACAGATGCGCGGCTGTCAACCTATGTTGACGTCATGAGCGATGGAGTACAGCTCGCCCAGGAGGCGAGCAGCCGTGACCCGGCGGTCGGGCTGCGGGCGGTCCGCGCGTTGCGCGAGCTCGCCGAGCGGCTCGAGGCGCTGCAGGTCGGCAACGCGCGCGACCAGGGATGGTCCTGGCAGGAGATCGCGGTCTGCCTCGGTGTCAGCCGGCAGGCGGTGCACAAGAAACACGGCGGCGGCCGGCGGATTCTCGGTAAGGAGCGGTAGGGATGTTCGAGAGGTTCACCAAGGAGGCCCGCGCGGTCGTGGTGCGGGCCCAGGAGGAGGCCCGCCGGCTGCGTGCCCCCCTCATCGACACCGAGCACCTTCTGCTGGGGATGCTGGAGGCCGGCGCCGGACCGGGCGCCCAGGCGCTGCGCGACCGGGGAGCCGACCCGGCCGAGCTCCGCCGGCGGATCGCCGGCGTCGTCGGAGGCGACGACCTGGACCCGGACGCCCTGGCGACGCTGGGGATCGACCTGGACGAGGTGCGCCGGGCCACCGAGGCGGCCTTCGGCCCGGGCGCGCTCGACGTGCGCAGCCACAAGCCGCCCAGGCAGGGCCACATCCCGTTCGGCAGGCGGGCCAAGAAGGTTCTCGAGCTCTCGCTGCGCGAATCCCTGCGGCTCGGCCACAACCACATCGGCACGGGCCACCTGCTGCTCGGCCTCATCCGCGAGGGCGAGGGCCTGGCCGCGCGGGTGCTCGTGGACTCCGGCGTCGAGCTCGCCGCCCTGCGCGACGACGTCATCCGCCTCATCTCCTCCGAGGCCGCCTGACCCCCCGCTCGAGACGGCGGGGCGTCCTGGCAGACTGCCGTCCGATGCGGGCGATTCACGACAATGACGAACTGGCGGCGCTGTGCGCGGGTGACACGCTGTGTCTCTGGGCGGCCCAGGGCCTCGACGGGCGCGGACGCGCCTGGGCCAGTGACGACGGGGACGCGGTCGCCGTCGCCGGTCACGCCATCTCCCGCCGGGACCGGATCGCGGTCCACGGGCCGGCCGGCGCCGCCGTCCCCCTGGTCGAAGGCGTCCTGGCCGAGGTCGGGCCGAGCTACCGGCCGCTCGGGGACCCCGGCCTCATCCGCGCGCTCGTCGCCGGGGTGCCCGCGCTGGCCGCGACCAAGGGGTTCGGCTGGATGGAGACCACCGAGGCGCCCGCCGCGACCGGCGCCGCCCGGTGGCTCGGCGCGCGGGAACTGCCCGAGGCCACCGCGCTCCTCGACGCGGCCTTCCCGGACTCCGACGCCCGCCCGGGGATCGGTGAGGACGAACGCTGGGCGGGAGTCCGGGACGACGCGGGACGGCTCGTGGCGCTGGCCGCCATCGTCTGGCCCGCGCCGTCCGTCGGTCTGATCGCCGGGGTCGCGGTGCACCCCGACGCCCGTGGCCTGGGGCTCGGCCGTACGGTCTGCGCGTTCGTCACCGCCGAGGCCGTGGCCCGGCACGGCACGGCGGCCCTGATGGTGGACGAGTGGAACCGGACCGCCGTACGCCTCTACGAGGGGCTGGGCATGCGGTACCGGCCGCTCCTCGCCGCCCACGTCCGGGAGGCCCCGGCGCGGAGCCGGCCGCGCCGCGGGTTCATCATCGGGCCGGACCCGGGCCCGACCTGAGGCGTACGCGACGACCGCCCGTTCACCGACTTCAGGCGGTCGTCGGGCGACCCGCGCGCGCCTAGCGTCGATCTCATGATCGAGGCACAGGCGCTGACCAAGCGTTATGGCGGCAAGATCGCCGTTGACGAGCTGTCGTTCACCGTACGGCCGGGGCAGGTCACCGGCTTTCTCGGGCCGAACGGCGCCGGTAAGTCCACCACCATGCGCATGATCGTCGGGCTGGACCGCCCGACCCGCGGAAGCGTGACGGTGGGCGGCCGGCCCTACCGTGACCATGCCGCCCCGCTGCGGGAGGTGGGCGCGCTGCTGGACGCGAAGTCGATACACCGGGGACGTACCGCGCGCGTTCACCTGCTGGCGCTGGCGCAGACCCACGGCATGGCACCGTCACGGGTGGATGAGGTGCTCGCCCTGGTGGGCCTGGAGGAGGTGGGCCGCCGGCGGGCGGGCGGCTTCTCGCTGGGCATGAGCCAGCGGCTCGGGATCGCGGCCGCGCTCCTCGGGGATCCCGCCGTGATCGTGCTGGACGAGCCGGTCAACGGGCTCGACCCGGACGGCGTGCTGTGGATCCGCACCCTGCTCAAGAGCCTGGCCGCCGACGGGCGGACCGTGCTGGTCTCCAGCCACCTGATGAGCGAGATGGCGGTCACGGCCGAACACCTGGTGGTCATCGGCCGCGGCCGGCTGCTCGCCGACACCACGGTCGATGAGCTGATCGCCCGGCTCGGGGTCGGCAACGTCCTGGTGCGGTCCCCGCGCGCCACCGAGCTGCGCGATCTGCTCATCCGCCATCGGGCGAGCGTCACGGCGCCGGAGCCGGGGCTGCTGCGGGTCAGCGGGCTGGCCGCCGAGACGATCGGTGACCTCGCCCTCGCTCAGGGGCTCGCCGTACACGAGCTCGTCCCGCAACGCGCCTCGCTGGAGCAGGCGTACATGGAGCTCACCCGCGACGCGGTGGAGTACCGCGAAGAGGAGAGGAACGGGTCGTGAAGGTCACTCTGCCCCGCGTCATCCACGCCGAGTGGACGAAGTTGCGTGCGCTGCGTTCCACCTGGATCGTCCTGGGTGCCACGGTGATGCTGGTCGTCGGCCTCGCCGCGGCGACCGGCTGGTCCCAGCACCGCGACACCGTCGCGCACGGGACATCGCTGAGCACGGCCGACGCGGCCGGCGGCGCGTTCCTCGGCATCGACCTGTTCGTACTCGTCATCGGGGTCTTCGGTGTTCTGCAGATGACCGGCGAATACGGCTCGGGCCTGATCCGGTCAACGCTCGCCGCCGTGCCCCGGCGGCTGCCCGTCCTGCTGGCCAAGGCGGCGGTCCTGATCATGGTCACGGCTCCGGTCATGCTGGTGGCCTGCCTGGCCGCGCTGTTCGTCAGCCAGGCGTTCCTCGGCGCCGACGGCGCGTCGCTCGGCGACCCCGGCGTGCTGCGCGCCGCCCTCGGAGCGGCGGCGGCCCCGGTGGCGGTGGGCCTGCTCGGCCTGGGCATCGGAGCGGTGCTGCGGCACACCGCCGCCGCGATCACCACGCTGGTGGCGGCCCTCCTGGTCCTGCCGGCGCTGATGCCGGTCGCCCTGCCCCGTGCGGCGCGGGACGCCGTGCTCCCCTACCTGCCCACCACGTCGAGCCAGGCCATGTACGCGCTGGACGACGGCAACCCGTTCAAGACGTTGTCCCCGGGCGCCGGTGCCGTGGTGCTGGCACTGTGGGTCGTCGTGGTGCTCGCGGGTGCCGCCGCCGTACTCCTCCGCCGGGACGCCTGAACCTACCGTGGTCGCCATGGAGTCCGTCCGCTCGGTCGTCCGGCGCCACCCGTGGGGAGCCGACGCCGGCCTGGCGCTGCTGTTGGCCCTGATGGGGGTGCCGGCGACGGCCGCACGCGCCCCCGGCGTCGCCGGCTGGCCGATCTTCGTCCTGATATTCCTCCCGCTGGTCTGGCGCCGCCGCGCACCGCTGGTGGTCTACTGGACCGTCTTCCTCACCTGGGTCGTGGCCAACGCCACGGTCGACCTGCCCGGCTCGGTGCTCGCGCTGCCGGCCGTCCTGTACGCGGTCGCGCGGTACCGCCCTCGGCGCGCCCTGTGGCCGGTCCTGGCCGCCGTGGAGATCGACCTCGCGGTCACCTGGCTGCTGGGCCACCAGTCGGGAGCCACCGTGATCCAGGCCAACGCCGTCGCCGCCACCGCCGTGCTGCTCGGGATGAACCTCCGCACACACCGGGCGTACCTGGCGGCGCTGGAGGAACGCGCCCGCCGCCTCGAACGCGAACGTGACCAGCAGGCCCGGCTCGCCGCCGCCGCCGAGCGCACCCGCATCGCGCGGGAGATGCACGATATCGTCGCCCACAACCTGGCCGTCATCGTGGCGCTCGCGGACGCCGCGGCGCTCACCACCATGACGGCGCCGCGGGGCGCGGCGGACAAGATGGAGAAGGTCGCGGCGACCGGGCGGGAGGCGCTGGGCGAGATGCGTCACCTGCTCGGCCTGATGCGGGAGGGACCGGAGGCGGCGCCCTCCGTCCCGGTGCCCGAGCCGTCCGGGCCGACGCTCGTCCCGCAGCCCGGTTTCGACGACATCGACCAGCTGCTGGACCAGGTGCGCGCCGCGGGCCTGCCGGTGGTCCTCACGCGCGAGGGCGAACCCGGCAAGTGGGGACCGGGCGCGGGCCTCGCGGTCTACCGGATCGTGCAGGAGGCGCTGACCAACACCATCAAGCACGGTGGCCCGGGAGCCGGCGCACACGTCCGGCTGCGCTACACGTCCGCCGGCGCCGACCTGGAGGTCACCGACGACGGTCCGCGCCGTCCGGGCCGGGCACGGCGGCAGGCCGACGGGCACGGGCTGGCCGGAATGGCCGAGCGGGCCGCCTCCTACGGCGGCAACGTGGAGGCCGGCCCGCTGCCGGACGCCGGCTGGCGGGTGCGCGCCTCCCTGCGGTTCGGTGATGCCGCGTGAAGACCCGGCTGCTTCTGGTGGACGACCAGCCACTGCTACGGCTCGCGTTCCGCACCGTCCTGGAACTCCAGCCGGACATCGAGGTGGCCGGTGAGGCCGGTGACGGGGCCCAGGCCGTCACCATGACCCGGGCGCTGGAGCCCGACGTCATCGTGATGGACGTCCGGATGCCCGTGATGGACGGCGTCGAGGCCACCCGCCGGATCGTCGCTTCCGGATCGCCCGCACGCGTCCTCGTCCTGACCACCTTCGACCTGGACGAGTACGTGTACGCCGCGCTGCGCAACGGAGCCAGCGGGTTCCTGCTCAAGGACGTGCCGCCGGCCGACCTGCTCGGCGGCATCCGCGCGGTCGCCGCGGGTGACGCGGTCGTGGCGCCGAGCGTGACGCGCCGCCTGATCGACAGGTTCGCCGCCCACCTGCCCGGCCCGGACGCCCCGCCCTCCGCGCCCCGCGACCGGCTGCGCCACCTGACCGAGCGGGAACGCGAGGTACTGATGGAGGTGGCCCGCGGCCGTTCCAACGCCGAGATCGCCGAACGGCTCGTGGTCGCGGAGGCGACCGTCAAGATGCACGTGGGCCGGATCCTGGCCAAGCTCGCTCTCCGCGACCGGGTCCAGGTCGTGGTGTTCGCCTACGAGGCCGGCCTCGTACGCCCCGGTGAAACGTCCTAGTGTCGCGAGGCCGGCGTGCGCCGATGGGCGGTCAGTGCCGCGCGCCAGGCCGGTGCCGGCGCGCGGGAACCAGGCCACCTTCACGCCGGGTGGGCCGGTGCGTTCCTGGCGGTCGGCGTCGTCCGGGATCTCGACGATGGCGTGCAGGACGACGTCGACGTCGAGTTCCGGTCCCTCGGGCCCGTCCGGCCGATGGGCGCGCACGCTGTAGTCGCGCAGCACGGGACGGACGTTCTTCGAAACGGTCAGGAAACGCAGACAGGAGAGTGTGTCGAGCTTCTTGGGCGCTCCGGTGAGCGACCCGCCGGCCACCGGCAGGAACAGCCGGAACCACTGGTCGTAACCCATCGGTACGAAGCGGTCGATGTCGCCGCGCCCGAGCGTCACCCGGGCGAAGTTCGCGGAGATCCGCTCACGCCGCAGCACGTGGAGGCTGAGTGCTCGGCGCCATACTCCATCGCGAACATGGTCCGGGGCGGGGCCGCGGGACCGGCCGGGCCGACGGCCTCGGCTGCGGACCGAACCGATTCACCGAGGCCCTGGAATGGCCGCGGAACCGTTTCGCCCGGAAGAAAAACGGCGGATAGGTCACACCCGCCATCAGAGAACACACTTGACCTGTTTGTCCCGATAAGATGCCGCCACGACTTTTTATTAACGAAGGTCGAGGGGGTCGCCATTCACGGCGAGGAGCGGGGAGGGTGAGCGTGACCGGCCACGAGCCTGACGACGATCCGAACGCGGACCCGCCGCCGGAGGATCCCTGGGCGTTCCCTCCTCCTCCGCCGCCCGCCGGCTGGGGCCGCGGCAACGCCTCGCCGCCCGCCGCTCTCCCGCCGTGGGCCGCGCCGCCCGTGCCGCCGCCCGCCGGAGGCGGGCAGGGCGAGGAGGCCACGGGCGAGACGGCGTTCGCCGGCGACGCCGACCCGTGGCGGATCCCGCCGCAGCCCCGCTGGGACCCGGCCCACGAACCTCCGCCGACCCAGCACACGGTGAACGACGTCCCGGTCCCGGAGACCGCTCCCGGCGACCGGGCGCCCGCGTACGAGCCTCCCCCGGCACCGGACCGGGGCCTCCCACCGACTCAGGAACCACCCGCCACGATCTTCGACCTGCCTCCGTCGGCGACCAGCCGCTCGACGCCGCGCCCGCCCGGCTCCCGGATGCCCGCCGGCGGGCACGGCGGTCCGGCCTACGACCCGACGCAGCAGTGGCAGCCGGGCGCCCCGCCGACGATGTACGACGAGCCGTGGCGCCGGGACACGCCGCAGCGCGGCCGCCGGACCGTCCGCCTGAAGCCGATCCTGTTCACGGTGGCCGGCCTCGTCGTCGTCGCGCTCATCGCCGGCGGCGTGGTGTTCCTGACCGGACGCGGGCCGCTGCACCACACGACGACCGGGCCCGCGGCGCAGCTCGCCGGGGCGACGTTCGCGCCGGACCCCGCCGCCAAGGCCGACGGCCACGACCAGGAACTGCTCGGCGTGGCGTCGGCCGGCTCCATCGTCGTCGCCGTCGGCGGCGAGACCGAGACCGCCGACTACCGCGGAGAGTTCCTGGTCTCCAGCGACGGCGGGCGGTCCTTCCGCCTCGCCGACGTCCGTACGCCCGACGGCGCCGAGCCCGGGTACGGCGACACGCCGCGGGTGATCGCCGGTTCGGCCGGCGCGTGGGTCGCCCTCGGCGGCTCGCACGCCGGGACCGCGGTCTGGACGAGCCGCGACGGCCAGACCTGGATCCGCCAGCCCGACTCGACCGGCGCGGTCTTCGGCCGGGACAAGATCGCCCGGGTCGCCCGCACCGCGAGCGGCTTCGTCGCCGTCGGCGACACGTCACAGAAGGGCGACTACAGCGACGCGGTCCCGGTCGTGTGGCTCTCCTCCGACGGCCGGCAGTGGGAGCGGCTGGGCAACGACCAGCTGAAGATGTCGCTGCCGGGCGGTCCGCTCTCGCTGATCGACGTCGCCGCGCACGGCAACGTCGTCCTCGCGTACGGCTGGGCCACCAACGGCAAGGGCCAGATCGTCAAGGACGGCGTGTGGCGCTCGTCCGACGGCGGCCGCACGTGGGCCTCCGTCGACATACCGCATCCGAAGGGCACCGCGGGCCCGGGCATCGCCGTCGCGGCCACGCCCGCGGGGTTCATCGCGGGACGGAACGCCCACAGCAAGTCCGAGCAGTACGGTGTCGTGCTCACGTCGGCGGACGGGAGCAGCTGGCGGAAGGCCGGCGAGATCCACCTGCCCGGGTACGGCGGCCTGCAGCGGCTCGCGTCCTCCGACCGGGGCCTGGCCGCCGTGATCGGCGGGGACAAGAAGGTCCTGATCGCCCGCAGCCCCGACGGTGGCACCTGGCAGAACGGCGGTGACGTGCCGGTCTCCTCCGGCCGCACGATCGAGGGCGTGGCGGTGACCGCCGGCGCGACGATCGTCGCCGCCCGCGAGAACGCCGGGCAGGACACCGACGCCGTCCTCGCCGTACGCGACACGCTGGGCCAGGAGCTTCCGGTCGACGTGGCGGCGATCCCGGGCGTGGTACGGCCGGACCAGACCGTGACGTCCGTCGCGACCTCGCCAAACCTGCGGGTCGCCGTCGGCGGCACCAACGGCGACGGGGCCGTGTGGACCTCGCCCGACGGCTCCCGCTGGACCCGCGCGAGCGACACGGGCGGTGCCCTGGCACGGCCCGGCAAGCAGCGGCTCATCAACGTGACCTCGGGCGCCGCGGGCTGGGTCGCCGTCGGCTACGACGGCGACCGGCCGCTCGCGGTCACCTCGCCGGACGGCACGAGCTGGCACTCGGCCGCCGGGTTCGACCCCGGCTCGGGCCACGCCGCCACCTACGCGGCCGCCTATGGCAAGGCCGGATATGTGATCGTCGGAGAGTCGGGCTCCTCGGCCGGCACCTGGGTCTCCTCCGACCTGAAGTCCTGGACCCCCGGCAGCGGCGGCGACCTGGAGGGCACCAAGACGGCGAACCGCTGGATGCGGGGCGTCGTCGCCGGGGCGTCCGGCTACGTCGCGGTCGGCGGTGTCAGCGACCCGTCGGTCAAGGACGCGCCGCAGGGCCGCCCCGCCGTCTGGACGTCATCCGACGGCGTGAAGTGGACGCTGAAACAGCTCCCGCAGCCGTCCGGGGCCCTGGAGGGGTGGTTCGACCACGTGGCGGTCCGCGGCAGCCTGCTCGTGGCGACCGGCACGGCCGCCACCGCCTCCGGCCGCACGGCGTTCGCCTTCGTCTCCGCCGACGGCGGCGCGTCGTGGCAGGAGGTCCGGCTGCCGAAGGCGGGACAGGACGGTGCCGACTCCAGTGACCGCAACTCCACCGCCACCGCTCTGACCGCCACGCCGCACGGTTTCGTCATCGCGGGCGCGGCCGGGCGCACCGGGCGCACGGACGTGGTGCTGTGGACCTCGGCGGACGGCCGCTCGTGGGTGGCGCAGACGCCGCAGGGCACCGGGCTGTCCGGGCGCGGCGACCAGTGGCTCACCGGGCTGGCCGCGGCCGGCACCGAGCTGCTCGGCGTCGGGATCAGCGCGGATCACCGGGGCGAACAGCCGACCCTGTGGCGGCGGCCCGTGCCATGAGCGAGCGCAGCGAGCGAATCGACAAGCACAGCGCTCTGGCCACTCCTCCGGCGAAAGGAGGGCACATCAGTCATACTGCCGGGAGTCCCATCGCTGTCAAACCCCTCACCGTGAGCGCCTCCTACCCCCGGGAACGCCTTTCGTGACGCGCCTGGAACGGACCCTCCTCGCCGCGGTCGCGTCGCTGCTGTGCCTCGCGGCCTGTGCCGGCGTGCGCGTGGCGGCCGGCGGTGACGGACCGCACCGCGACCTGGCGTCGGCGCCGAAGGCGGATCCGGCGGTGTTCCCGACACGCGTCATGCCGCTGGGCGACTCGATCACCGACGGCCTGCAGTCGCCGGGCGGCTACCGCAGCGACCTGTGGCAGTACATGAGGGCCGACGGGATGAAGGTCGACTTCGTCGGCTCGCGGTCCAGCGGCCCGCCGCAGCTCGCCGACCGCGACAACGAGGGCCATTCCGGCTGGCGCATCCAGCAGCTGACCGCCCACGCGCGCGCCTGGCTGCTGGAGTACCGGCCCGACGTCGTGCTCCTGCAGATCGGCACGAACGACGTCATCCAGCGCCGGGACCTGCGGTCCGCGCCCGCGCGCCTGGCCGCGCTGATCGACCTGATCACCACGACGGTGCCGTCCGCGCAGGTGTACGTCGCGACGATCACGCCGCTGGCCGCCAAGGCGAGGGAGGCGCGGGCCCGCGCCTTCAACGCCGCGATCCCGCCGATCGTCGCGGCCCGGGCGTCCGCGGGCCGCCACGTCCACCTGGTCGACATGCACGCGGCGCTGGGCAAGGGCGACCTGTTCGCCGACGGCATCCACCCGACGAACGGCGGCTACGCGAAGATGGCCGCGCGCTGGTATTCGGCCATCACCGGCGAGCCGCTGACCCGGTGGGAGGCGGAGTCACCGTCGTACGCGACGGTCAGCGACGGAGAGCGGCTGGAGACGGCGAACGCCTCCGGCGACGGCAAGGTCGGCTACCTGGCGGGGGCGGGCAGCTTCCTGCAGTTCACGCTGGAGATGCCGCAGACCGGTCGCTACCGGCTCTACGTACGGGCGGGCAACGGCACGGGCGAGCCGTGCGAACAGCGGCTGACCGTGAACGGCCGGGCCGACGGACGGCTGCGCTACCCGGCGTACGGCTGGGACCGGTGGACCATCACCGCGGCCGACGTCGCCCTGAACGCCGGCCGCGACACGCTGCGCCTCACGCGGGCGACCTGCAGCGCCGAGATCGACGCCATCGCCCTCGCCCCCGCGCGCTAGGGGTTGCTCTCGGCGCGGATTCTCGCCAGGGCCGCCTTCAGCCGGGGGCGCAGCAGGCGCTGGGCCGGGCGCTCGATCAGCACGTGGATCAGGTACGACGCCACCAGCGCGCCCACGATGAGCACGGCGAGGACCTCCCAGCGGCCCATGTGCGGCAGCAGGCGGGGCACGAACGTGCGGGAGACCGTCTGGTGGATCAGGTACAGCGGGTACGTCAGCAGGCCGAGCAGGGTCAGGCCGCGCCAGCGCAGCCACGACAGCCGGTGCGTCGCGACCAGGGCCATGATGAGGAAGACGACGGTCACCCCGGCCGGGATGATGTACAGCGAGTGCGGCGCCGCGGTGAAGTCGGGGAAGTTGTACTTGACGTCGTAGTAGCAGCCGAGCGCCCAGGAGAGGGCGATCAGCAGCCACACGAGGATGTTCGACCCGTACCGGTAGATGAGGAAGAAGCCCATCCCGGCCACGAAGAACGGCGCGTACCGCCACAGGAGAACGACCTTGAGGAAGTTCTCGCCCGACTCCAGCGCGAAGACGCTGAACAGCAGCCAGCCCGTCATGAAGGCCACGCACCGGTTGAACGTGATCCCCCACCAGGTGAACAGGGCGATCAGCACGTAGAAGTGCAGCTCGACGTAGAGGGTCCAGTAGACGACCTCCATGCGCTGGGAGCCGACGCCCTCCTGGAGCATGGTCAGGTTCGGCAGGAGCCGCTTGAGCGGGCCGTCGGTGTTCGGGCCGAAGGGCACCCACGAGTCGAACGCCAGGTACGCCGCGAGCGACAGCAGCACGCCGACCCAGTACGCCGGGAACAGCCGCAGGAACCGCGACACGACGAAGTCGCCCGGTTTGCGGCCCCAGGCGCTCAGCAGGATGACGAACCCGCTGATGAGGAAGAACAGCTCGACGCCCAGGAAGCCGTACCGCGTGAACGGCGCCAGCCCCGGGAAGATCCGCCGGGCGTTGCCGCCCGGCCACTCGGGGGCGGGCACACCGGTGTAGTGGTGCAGCATGACCACCGCCGCGGCGACGAAGCGCAGCACGTCGAGCTCGCGGAGCCGGCCCATGGCGCGCCGCTCGGCCTGCGCCGGCGAGGCCTCCTCCGACGGCGTCGCCGTCGGCACCGCCTCGGTCGGCACCGCCCCGCTCGGCGCGGCGTCGCCCGGCACGGCCTCGGAGCGTGTCGTCCCGGCGTCCATCAGATATCCCTGATCCGCACGATGACCTGCTCGTTCCCCTCGGTGAACCCCTCATAGTCGAACCGCACGCCCGACGCGGACACGAACTCCTCCCACGCCCGGTACTCGTGCTCCCGCCAGCCGGGATAGCCGAAGTACTCGTCGAAGACGATCACCGTGCCCACGCTCAGCCGGGGGCCGAGGTGCGTAAGGACGGTACGGGCCGAGGAGTACAGGTCGGCGTCGATGTGCACGAACGCCACCGGCTCGGGATGGTCGGCGAGGAAGCCCGGCAGGGTGTCCTCGAAGAGCCCGACGACGAGCTCCGCGCCGACGACCTCCGGCGGCTCCTCGACGGCGAAGTGGCCGGCCGGGAACCCCTCCCGCCAGTCCTCCGGCAGCCCCGCGAACGAGTCGAAGCCGAAGACGTTCTTGCCCTCGCGCGCCTCGGCGACGACCGCGAGGGTGCCGCCGGTGTGCACGCCGAACTCCAGCGCCATGCCGTCCTGCCCGGCGGCCAGCGACAGGGCGTACTCCAGCGTCGCGCGCGGGTCGGGCAGGCGGGGCGCGCCGGGCATGATCTGCCGGGCGAGGAGTTCGGCCTCGGCCCGGGCGGACTCATCGGCCGGCAGCGCGGCGAGCCTCGCCTCCTCGCGCGCCCGCCGCCGCTGTTCGGCCTCCAGCGGCGTCGCGGGCGGCGCGAGGAAGTCGACCGCGCCCTCGATGCCGCCCTCGTACGCGGTGCGGCCGCGCTCCAGCACGACGCCGCGCCCGCAGACCCGCTCCAGCGTCCCCATGTCGTGGGAGACGATGACGAGCGTGCGGCCCTCGGCGTGGAACTCACCGATGCGTTCGAGGCACTTCTTCTGGAACGGCGGGTCGCCGACCGCGAGCACCTCGTCGACGAGGAAGATCTCCGGGTCGGTGTGCACGGCGACGGCGAACCCGAGCCGCATGAACATGCCCGAGGAGTAGAACTTCACCTGCGTGTCGAGGAAGTCCTCGATCTCGGAGAACGCCACGATCTCGTCGTAGCGCGCCTCGGTCTCGGCCTTGGTCATGCCGAGGATGGCGGCGTTGAGGAAGATGTTCTCCCGCCCGGTGAGGTCGGGGTGCAGGCCCGCGCCGACCTCGATCAGGCCGGCCACCCGGCCGCGTACGCGCACCGACCCCGCGTCGGGCTGCATGACGCCGGAGATGAGTTTGAGCAGGGTGCTCTTGCCCGAGCCGTTGAGGCCCATGAGGGCCAGCGACTCCCCCTGCGCGACGGTGAGCGACACGTCGTCCAGCGCGGTGAAGCGTTCGGACAGGCTCTGCCGGCGCGCGGCGCGTACGGTGATCTCCTTGATGGAGTGCGCGTGCCGCAGGGTGAAGTGCTTCGACACCCCGTCGACGACGATCGATTCCATCTTCTACAGCTCCTGGGCGAACCGCCGCTGCAGGCGGGCGAAGACCAGCTGGGCCACGGCCAGCAGCAGCAGCGCGGCGAGCAGGCTCACCAGCCCGCGGACGGTCAGGTGGTAGGGGAAGGCGAGCAGGCCGCCGGGCAGGGCCGGCGCGCCGTTGGGAAGGGTCGCGGCGTGATCGTTGGTGGGCCACCAGAACGCCCGCTCGAACAGCAGCACCGCGCTCGTCAGCGGGTTGGCCAGGTAGACCTGGAGCGGCCAGCCGCCGTGCGCCGCCTCCTGCACGGTCGTCCACGGGTAGATCATCGGAACCGACCAGGGGACGACGATGTTGATGATGTCCACGACCTGCCCGAAGTCGCGGAAGAAGACGTTCACCGCGGCGAACAGCAGGCCGAACGCCATGGCCAGCGCCCCGACGATGGCGAACGCCAGCACGATCGAGCCGGTCGCGATCCACGACGGCGTCCACCCGGCCCAGATGGCGCCGCCCATGAGCACGCCCAGCGCGGGCAGCATGTGCACGCCGGACACCAGCATCGAGGAGACCGGGAACAGCTCGCGCGGCAGGTAGACCTTCTTCACCAGCGAGGCGTTGCCGACGACCGACCACGCCGTCGTGATCAGCGTCTCGGTGAAGAAGCTGACGAGCACCATCCCGGAGAACAGGAACACCGGGAAGTTCGGGATCGCCTTGCTCATCTTCAAGAAGATGCCGACGACGAAGAAGTAGACCGCGAAGTTGACCGCCGGCCGCACGTAGGACCAGCCGAGCCCGAGCAGCGATCCCTGGTAGCGGCTGCGCAGCTCCCGGCGGACGAGCAGGCGCAGCAGGTAGCGCCGCCGCGCGACGTCGAGCAGTCCGCCGCCGCGGCCGGGCGCGACCAGCGGCGGTACGGTCACCGACCCTCCCGGCGGGCGGCCTCGAAGGTCTCCCGCCACCGGTCGACCGACGCGAGCTCGGGAATCGCCTCACGGTAGCGCCGGCTCAGCTCGGGCCACTCGCGCATGAGCCGGGCGTGCAGGGCCATGTTCCGCTGGACGAGCGCCCGGAACCGCTTCGGGTCGCGCTGGTACCAGGCGGCCTTGGTGCCGTCGGCCGAGGACACCAGGGCGCTGTCGTACCGCGACAGCAGCCACCAGGTCTGGTCGACGTGCGGCACCGCGACCTCGGGGTGCTCGCGCGAGTAGGAGTCGACCGGCCGGAGCTGGCGCACCGCCCCGGCGAGGGCCGTCCTGATCATTGCCCGGCGCCCTTCGGGGGCGACCGGCTCACGGCCCTTCTTCGGCGGCCTGCGGCGTTTGATCTCGGGGAACTCGTCGAAGTCCGGCTCTGCGCGCGCGTCGGTGAAGTCCGCGCGCAGGGCACGCAGCTCGGCCATCTTCGTCGTCATCGACCGGTGCAGCTCCCCTGGGCCGCGCAGGACGTCCTCGACCGCCTTGAGCATCAGCTCGACCGTGGAGTACTGCATCGCGAGCGCGTGCTTGGTGGCGATGAACAGGCTCTCCTTGAGCATGTTGCCGCCCCGCGTGTACGGGGAGTACATCAGCGCCGTGATCAGGCGGTTCCGCTCGGTGAAGTAGGCCTGCCAGTCGAGCGTGTCGTCCTTGGAGTGCCAGGGCACGTGCCAGACGGCCGCCCCCGGCAGCGAGACGGTGGGGAACCCCGCCTCACGCGCCCGCACGCCGTACTCGATGTCGTCCCACTTGATGAAGAACGGCAGCGACAGGCCGACCTTGCGGATCACGTCGAGCGGGATCAGGCACATCCACCAGGCGTTGTAGTCGACGTCGACGCGCCGGTGGAGCCAGGGCGTCTCGCGCAGCGGGTGGGCGGCCAGGTCGTGGCCCAGGAGGGTGTGCGGCGCCGGCGTCATCCACCAGCGGTAGCGGGCGATGGTCTCGCCGAAGACGTGCAGCACCGACCGGTGGAAGATGTCCATCATGTGCCCGCCGACGATCGTGGGCGTACGGGCGAGGTCGGCGAACACCACGGCGCGCAGGACGCCCTCGGGCTCGACCACGACGTCGTCGTCCAGCAGCAGGACGTAGTCGCTGCGGCCGGCGTCGAGGGTCTCGATCATCGCGCGGGAAAACCCGCCGGAGCCGCCGATGTTGCCCTGGTCGATGAGCCGGAGCCGCCCGCCCAGCGCCTGCTCGGCCGCTGCGAAGTCCGGCCGGTCCGCCACCCGCCGGGTGCCCTGGTCGATCACGTAGATCTGATCGACGACGTCCAGGACGTCGCTCGCCTCGCCGAGCGCGCGGAGCTGGTCGACGCAGTAGTCCGGCCGGTTGAACGTGGTGATGCCGATGCTGACGCTGCCGTGCGGCCGGTCGGCGTCGGCGCACCACTCGGCGCGTTCGAGCACGACCTCGCGGTCGCCGGCGGCGACGTCGAACCAGTACCAGCCGCCGTCGATGAACGGCTCCAGCGGCAGCTCCAGCTCGCGGTCGACGGCCGTGTCCGCGTCGACCTCGATCTGGGTGACGCGCTGGACGAAGCCCTTGCCGGTCGAGCGGTAGACGACGACGATGGCGTCGCCGCGCAGCCGCAGGCGCAGCCGGATCTCGTCCACGACCGTCCAGCGGCGCCAGTAGCTCGCCGGGAACGCGTTGAAGTAGGTGCAGAACGAGGCCCGTCCGCCGGGGGCCACGGCGACGCTGCGGCGCCCGGCGATCCGCACCTCGCGGGCGCCCGGCCCGGCGGCGGCCGTCCCGCCCCGCCCGCCCCGGCTCTCGACGTACAGCTTCTGCACGTCGAGGTCGCGGTCGGCGGGCAGCACGACCCGCTGCAGAACTCTCATCTGGCCCCCTTGGTGCCACGGGCCGCGAAGTGCGGGCGCAGGCGGTTGTCGTACATGGTCAGCGCGGACGCGATGGCCATGTGCATGTCGAGGTACTGGTACGTGCCGAGGCGCCCGCCGAACCACACGCCCTTCTCGGCGCGGGCGCGTTCGCGGTAGCGGACGAGCTTGGCCCGGTCGGCGGCGGTGTCGATCGGGTAGTACGGCTCGTCGCCGGCGTCGGCGAACCGGGAGTACTCCCGGACGATCACGGTGCGGTCCGGCGGGTACTCACGCTCGGGGTGGAAGTGGCGGAACTCGTGGATCCGCGTGTACGGCACGTCCTCGTCGGCGTAGTTCATCACCGGCGTGCCCTGGAAGTCGCCGGTCGCCACCACCTCGGGCGCGAAGTCGAGGGTGCGCCACCCCAGCCGGCCCTCGGCGTGGCCGAAGTAGCGGTCCAGCGGACCGGTGTAGACGACCGGGACGTTGCCGGCGGCGTCGAGGTCGAAGAAGTCGGTGCCGAGGCGCACCTCGATGTTCGGGTGGTCGGCCATGCGTTCGAGCCAGGCGGTGTAGCCGTCGACCGGCAGGCCCTCGTACCGGTCGCTGAAGTAACGGTCGTCGAAGGTGTACCGCACCGGCAGCCGCGTGATGATCTCCGGAGGCAGCTCGCGCGGGTCGGTCTGCCACTGCTTGGCCGTGTACCCGCGGATGAACGCCTCGTACAGCGGGCGGCCGACCAGCGAGATCGCCTTCTCCTCCAGGTTCGCCGGGTCGGTGACCTCGGCGGCCTGCTCGGCGACGAGCGCGCGTGCCTCGTCCGGGGACATGGCGCGGCCGAAGTACGCGCAGATGGTGCCCAGGTTGATCGGCATCGGGTAGACGCGGCCCTTGAAGATCGTGAATACCCGGTGCCGGTAACCGGTGAAGGAGGTGAACCGGTTGACGTACTCCCACACGCGCTCGTTGGAGGTGTGGAACAGGTGCGCGCCGTAGCGGTGCACCTCGATGCCGGTCGAGGGCTCGATCTCGCTGTAGGCGTTGCCGCCGACGTGGTCGCGGCGCTCGACGATCAGCACGCGCAGTCCGAGGTCGCGGGCGCAGCGTTCGGCCACGGTCAGGCCGAACAGGCCGGAGCCCGCGATGACCAGATCAGCGTTCACGGACATCCTCGGTCGGGACGGCCGGCGTGTCGCGCGCCCCTTTCGGGGCGACGAACCGCCGGTAGAGCGGACGGCGGATCCAGGCCGGCGTCAGCCGGTATCCCCCGCGGACACTCACGTTGCGGACGTACTGGGCGCGGGTGGTGAACCCGCCGCGCCGCAGCTCGCGCTGCAGGCGCAGCTCGGCGCGCAGCAGGGCCATGCCGCCGCGCCGTTCGTACGCCCCGTCGCCCACGCGGTAGTACACGAGCGGCTCGGGCAGGTTCACGACCGTCGCGCCGCTGGCGATCATACGGGCGAAGAGCCAGTAATCCTCCATCAGCGGCAGGTCGCCGTAGCCGCCCGCGGCGAGCACGGCGCGCCGCCGGTACACCACGGTCGGGTGGTTGAAGGGGTCGTGCAGCCGGGCGTACCGGGCGATGTCGGCGGGCGCGGAGACCGGCGTGCGCCGGCCCACGATGTCGTGCCGGTCGCTGCCGAACTCCAGCATGCCCGCGCCGACCAGGTCCGCCCCGTCCTCGATGACCGGAAGCTGTACCGCGAACCGCTGCGGCATCGCGATGTCGTCCGCGTCCATACGGGCCACGATGTCGTGCCGGCCGGCCGCCAGCCCCGCGTCGAGCGCGACGCCCAGGCCGGCGTTGCGTTCGAGACGCAGGAACGTCACGTCCACCGGGCTGCCCGCCCGTACCTCCTCCAGGCACACCTCCAGTTCCGCCGGCACCGGACCGTCCTGGACGAGGACGACCTGCTCGGGGCGGCGGGTCTGCGCGTCCACCGCGCTGCGGAAGGCTTCGCGGACGTAGTCCGCGCGATCCCCCGCGTAGACGGTGAGGAGGAGCGAGAAGGGTTCGGCCATTCGTCCATCTCGAGGCGATGTTCCTGGTACGGGAAGAGCTGAGGCCAGTTAGGCGGAATGAATCTTATGCTAAGTTTGGACTTACTTTCCGGAGCTTTACCGGCATTAAGCGGTAATAGCGAGGTAACAGTAGATATCAGTCTTAAGGACGCGTATGTCGCGTCTGTGGTTGTCACGTACGAGCGGCGTGATCTCCTGGCCCGCGCGCTGGCGGCGATCGGCGCGCAGACCCGCCCGCCGGACGTGGTGATCGTGGTCGACAACGCCTCCACCGACGGCACCGCCGAACTCGTGCGCTCGCGCTTTTCCGCGGCGGACCTCCTCGTCCTGCCCTACAACACGGGCGGCGCCGGCGGCTTCGCGGCCGGCATCGCGCGGGCGCTCGACCTCGGTGCGACGGCGCTGTGGCTGATGGACGACGACACGCTCCCCCGGCCGGAGGCGCTGGAGGAACTGCTGTCCACCTTCGGCCGCCACCGGCCCGCGCTCGCCGCCAGCCGCGTGCTGTGGACCGACGGGCGCGACCATCCGATGAACACGCCGCGCTCCCGGCCGTCGGGCGTCGCGGGCCATCCGCGCATCCGCTCGGCCTCGTTCGTGTCGGTCCTGCTCGACGCCGAGGTCGTACGGGAGTGCGGGCTTCCGCTGGCGGACTACTTCCTGTGGAACGACGACTTCGAGTACACGCTGCGGCTGCTGCGCGGGCGGCTCGGCCTGCTGTGCCCGCGCAGTGTCGTGGTGCACCACACGGCCGCCCCGGTGTTCGACGTGGGGACGCGCTTCTTCCACGAGGTGCGCAACAAGGTGTGGTTGTTCACCCGCAGCCGGTGCCTGGGGCCGGGCGAGCGGCTGCTGTACGCCGGCGCGACGCTGCGGCGGTGGGCTCGCGCGTTCGGCCGGTCGTCCGGGCGGGCGCGGCTGGGGCGCGAACTGCTCCGCGGCCTGTGGGCCGGCGTCCGCTCCGGTCCCCGGCCCAATGACGTCGTGCTCCCGCCGACGCGGCGCGGCGATCCGGAGACCGGCCGGTCGGATTAGCGATTCGGTGGCCGCCCCGGTCGCTCGGAGAGAATGGCGAGCCCTCCCAGGGCGGCGAATCCGGCGGCGGCCAGAGCCATCCCGCGACGACCGGCCAGCAGCCCGGCCGCGACGTCGGCAAGATCGCACAACGCCCCGAGACGCAGGCCGAGGGCGCTCGCCGTCGGGCTCGAGGACAGAGTGGCGGCACCGAACGCGGCATCCCGCGCGGCGAAGAGACGGACGAACAGGCCACGGTCGTCCTCGGCCGCCCTGGCGAGTCCGACCGCGCGGCGCGCCAACCGTGGTGAGGCGAGCGCGGCCGATCCGACCAGCAGACGGGTCGCGCCCAGCCCCGTCGTGACGCGCGCCGCGAGGTCGCCCGATGTCCGGGCCGCCAGCGGAGGTAGGCCCGACCGCCACCACGCCGGCCAGGCGGATGGTCGTGTGGCGATGGCCGTCACGAATGTTGTGGGGTCGAGGAACGACCGACGCGCCGTGATCAGCCCGTCCTCGTCGAGTGTCAGCCGATCGACGGCGCGGACGCTGTACGGCCGCCCGCCGACCGTGCCCGTGAGCTCGACATCGACGTACAGGATGTCGCCGTCGCCGGCCCAGCCGTGGACGTGGCCGGTCAGATCGGGCACGAACGTCAGCAGCCGGGCGACGGCATCGTGCCAGACGGCCCGGCCGCGGCCGTCGCGCAGGAGGGGTTGCTCCAGTACGACTTCGGGGTGGAGAAGGTCGTCCCAGGCGTGCGGCGCGGGAGCCCGCCAGCCCGACGCGAAGGCGTCGACGACCGCACCCCTCTTGGTATCGCTGATACTCATAGTATCTACGGTACGGTCGGTCGTATGGACGTGCAACCCCAGCGGCTGATGTATGTGGAACAGACCCGCCGATCGCTCCTGGACGCGGCCGAGAGCCACTTCATTTCGGCGGGCTATCGCGCGACGTCACTCGACGCGATCGCCGAGGCCGCGCGTTTCACCAAAGGAGCGCTGTATCGGCATTTCGCCAACAAAGAAGCGGTCTTCACGGCGGTCCTGGAACGCGTGCAGCGCGAGGCCGTCGAGCAGATCGCGCTCGCGCCGGCCGGACCGGCGCTCGAATGGCCGGACGTCATGGCCGCCGTGGGCGCCTACCTCGACATCACGACCTCGGAACGGTTCCGCCGGATCGTGCTGGAGGAGGCCCCCGGAGTCCTCGGCTGGGCGCGCTGGCGAGCGCTCGATGAACGGGCCACGGGCGGGATCGTGCGTCAGCTGGTGGAGCGACTCACCGAGGCGGACGTCATCAAGCCGGTCGACATTTCCGTCACCAGCAGACTCATCTGCGCGGTCGTCGCCGAAGCCGCCCTGAGCCTGGCCGCGGACGACGACCCACCTGCGGCGCGCCGGACGGCCTTGGCCTGCATCGAACAACTGCTCTCCGGGCTGCGGTCCTGAACTTCGGCCCGGGGTTCGGCCGTCGACCGCCGACAGCGCGGCCGGCCACCGCCTGAACGCCGCACGGCGGCGCAGACGAGGCCGACGCTGCCAGCGGGCGAACGAGCCGCAGTCGAGGTGCCCCCGCGCGGGCTCTTACCTCGCCGGGCGACTAGCAGGGCACCTGGTCGGCCTTGATCTCGCCGTTGACCTTCGGGATCTCCGGGGTCACCTGAACGCCGGCCGGGGCGACGACCAGGGAGACCGTGCCCGGGGGCACCGTAGCGTCGGGCAGGATCCGCACGCCCGGGACGGCGACGCCCAGCGCGTCCGCCTGGCGCTCCGCGCCGGTGCCGTACAGGATTTTGGTCTCCTGCTGCACGGGGCCCTTGGCCGCGGTCACCTGGAAGTGGCGGGCCCGCAGGTCCTTGATGACCTTCTTCGAGCCGTTGACGACGCGGACCTTGACCTCCTGGGGCTTGGGCTGCTCGGCCTGCGGCGGCGCGGGGGCGGGTGCGGGGAGCGCGTCGTCCTTGCGGATGGCCTCGAACAGCGGTTTCGCCTCGGCCGTGTTCCACTGCACCCGGTTCGGGTCCCTCGGGTACACCTGGGTCGGGACGGTGACGAACCGCACCGTGCCCGCGGTCATCCCCCGCAGGCTCGTGGCCAGCTTGCGCATCGCCGACACGCTCAGCTTGTCGTCGGTCGCGATCGACTTGGTCACGGCGTCGAGGAACCGGTACATCTTGGCCGGGTCGGTGAACATGCTGCTGCTCGTGGCCTTGTTGACCACCGAGGCCATGAACTTCTGCTGCCGCTGGATGCGCTCCAGGTCCGAGCCGTCGCCCAGGCCGTACCTCGTCCGCACGTAGCCGAGCGCGTCGTTGCCCTTGACGATCTGGCGGCCGGCCTTGAGGCTGAGGTTGGCGCGCGGGTCGTACACCGCGTGCGGCACGCAGATCTCCACCCCGCCGAGGGCGTCGACGACCCGCTTGAAACCGGTGAAGTCGATCTTGACGTAGTGGTCGATGTGGATGTCGGTGGTGGACTCGATCGTCTTCCACGTGCAGGGCGCGCCCGCGTACGCGAAGGCGGAGTTGAGCATGCCGAAGTACGGCGCGACCTTCTGGCCGTTCTTCTTGGTGCAGCCGGGCACCTGGACCATGGAGTCACGAGGGAAGCTCACGGCGACGGCGTGGTCGCGGTTGGGCGAGATGTGCAGCAGGATCGTCGTGTCGGAGCGCTCGCCGCTGATGTCGGGCGACCAGTAGGCCTTGTTCGCCCCGTCACGGGAGTCCGAGCCGAGCAGCAGGATGTTCATCGACTTGTTCAGCTTGGCGGGGCGGTCGGCGCCGAGCTGGTCCTCGACGTGCTCCTTGTGGATGTTTCCCTCGAAGTGCTCGTACAGGTACACGACCGTCCCGCCGGCGGCGAGCACGACGAACGCGGCGACGCCCGCGACCCATCGCAGACCGCGGCGGCGCTTGCGCGCGGGCCGTACGGGCTCGGACGCGTCCGGCTTCGCCGCGGGGGGCTCCCCGCCGTCGCCGTTACCGTCCTCAGTGGCCGTGGTCTCCTCGGCCTCGGCCTCGGCCTCGCCCTCACCCGGTTCCGGCTCCGCGGGCCCGGCCTCGGCCTCGGTGAGCTCGGCCTCCTTGGTGGGCTCAGGCTCTGTGGGCTCGGCCTTGGTGGGCTCGGGCTCGGTGGGCTCGGGCCGGGGGTCGACGTCCTTGGCCGGGCCGTCGGCGCCGTTGTCCGCCATCACACCTCATCAGTCCGTTCGCAGGCCGTGGCCGTACGAGAAGTTCCGCTCCCCCAATTGGACGCAGGACGACCAAGACTCGTTGCCCATTGGTCGGTAAAGCGCCGGATGACAGACATTAACGTTTTACTACGCGAACCGGAGAATCTGGCGTCCAAGGTTTTCCCCAGGGCGCTCCGGAGGCTGGCCGCCGCCGTGCCGTGCCGGGTACGTTCGGGCCACTGCCCGCGGGGACGCCCTCCGCGTACGGGCCGGTGGGAGGACGCATGTCGCTGCTCGCTCAACTGACCGCCGCGATCGGTGACGGCTCGATCGAGGTCGTCGACCTGACCGCGCCGCTCTCGGAGGACACGCCGATCCTCCAGTTGCCGGAGCCGTTCGGCAACACGGTGCACTTCTCGCTGCGGGAGATCAGCCGGTACGACGACCGCGGGCCGGCCTGGTACTGGAACGACATCGTCACCGGCGAGCACACCGGCACCCACTTCGACGCGCCGGTGCACTGGATCACCGGCCGCGACGGCGACGACATCTCCCAGGTGGCGCCGCGGCGGCTCATCGCCCCGGCGGTCGTGCTGGACGTCGCCGACCGGGTGGCCGGCGACCCCGACTTCCTGCTCCAGGTCGACGACGTGCGCGACTGGACGAAGGCCAACGGGCCGCTGCCCGAGGGCGGCTGGCTGCTCTACCGCACCGGCTGGGACGCGCGCTCGGCCGACCAGGACGCGTTCCTCAACGCCGACGAGAGCGGCTCCCACACGCCGGGCATCTCGGCCGAGTGCGCGCGCTGGCTGGCCGAGGAGACGCCGATCCTGGGGCTCGGGGTGGAGACGGTCGGCACCGACGCGGGCGGCGCGCCCGCGCTCGACCCGCCGTTCCCCTGCCATTCGTTCCTGCTGGGCGCGGGCAAATACGGGCTGACGCAGCTGCGCAACCTCGACCGCCTGCCCGTACGCGGCGCCGCGGTGATCGCCTCGCCGCTGCCGATCGTCGGCGGTTCGGGCAGCCCGGCCCGGGTTCTCGCCCTGGTCGAGCGTTGATCGTCGCGGAGGCGGTGGGCGAGGCGCTCGCCGGGCTGGGCGTCCGCACGGTGTTCGGCGTCGTGGGCAGCGGCAACTTCCACGTCACGAACGCTCTGGTGGCGGGCGGCGCGCGGTTCGTCGCGGCCCGCCACGAGGGCGGGGCCGCCACGATGGCCGACGCGTTCGCGCGGGCGGGCGGCGGCGTCGGTGTCCTGTCGGTGCACCAGGGCCCCGGCCTGACCAACGCGCTCACCGGCATCACCGAGGCGGCCAAGAGCCGCACGCCGCTCCTCGTGCTGGCCGCCGAGACCGCCGGATCCGCGGTGCGGTCCAACTTCCGCGTCGACCAGGCCGCGCTGGCCGCGGCGGTCGGCGCCGTCCCCGAGCGGGTGCACTCTCCCGCGTCGGCCCTCGCCGACGTGGCCCGCGCCTGGCGCACCGCGGTCACCGAACGCCGCACGGTCGTCCTGGGCCTGCCGCTCGACGTCCAGGCCGCCGAGTTCCCCGGCCCCACGGTCGCATCCGGGCGGCCGACGCCCACGCCGCCGACCGACGACCCCGCGCGCGGCCACGCCGAAGAGCCGGACACCGGCACGCGGCCCGAGGCCGCACAGCCTCCCGACGCCCGGCCGGGCCCGCTCACGACATCCGGCCCGCCCGCGACGGGCAACGCGATGGCGGCCTCCGGCGCGTCCGCGACCTCCCGTCCGGTCGCGATCGCTGTTCCGCCGGCCCCACCCCCGCCCGTGCCGGGGCCGGAGGGGGTCGCGCGGCTGGCCGACGTCCTGGCCGGGGCCGAGCGCCCGGTGTTCCTGGCGGGCCGGGGCGCGCGCGGAGCGCGCGAGGCTCTCGTCGCGCTGGCCGCGCGCACCGGGGCGCTGCTCGCCACCTCGGCCGTGGCGCGCGGGCTGTTCCGCGGTGAGGAGTTCGACCTCGACGTGAGCGGCGGCTTCGCCGCTCCGGTGACCGCCGAGCTGGTGCGGGGCGCCGACGTGCTCGTCGGCTGGGGCTGTTCGCTGAACATGTGGACGCTGCGGCACGGCACCCTCGTCGGCGAGGACACGACGGTCGTCCAGGTCGATCTCGACACCGAGGCCCTCGGCGCCAACCGGCCGATCGACCTCGGTCTCGTCGGCGACGTCGCCGGCACCGCGCTGGCGGCCGAGGCGGAGCTGGCCCGGCGCGGCCACGCGTCCGACGGTGCCCGCTCCCCCGCGCTGGCGGCACGGCTGGCCCGGGAGCGACGCTGGCGCGACGTTCCCTACGACGACGACTCCGACGAGGTCACGATCGATCCCCGGACCCTGTCCATCGCCCTGGACGATCTGCTACCCGCCGAGCGCACCGTCGCAGTCGACTCCGGAAACTTCATGGGCTATCCGGCGATGTACCTCGAGGTCCCCGACGTCGACGGCCTGGTCTTCACCCAGGCATACCAGTCGATCGGCCTCGGGCTGGCCACCGCCATCGGCGCGGCGGTCGCCCGGCCGCACCGGCTGACCGTCGCCGCCCTGGGCGACGGCGGCGCCCTGATGGGCGTCGCCGAGCTGGAGACGGCGGTGCGCCTCGGCCTGGGGCTCGTCATCGTGGTCTACGACGACGAGGCGTACGGCGCGGAGGTCCACCACTTCGGCCCGAGCGGCGACCCGCTCGACACGGTCCGCTTCCCGCCGGCCGACATCGCCGCGATCGCCCGCGGCTTCGGCTGCGCCGCGCTGACCGTCCGCCGCCGGGAGGACCTCGCGCCCCTGACCGAGTGGCTGTCGGGCCCTCGCGACCGGCCGCTGCTGATCCACGCCAAGGTCACGAGCGACCGCCCGTCCTGGTGGCTGGAGGAGGCCTTCCGAGGACACTGATCCACTGGGCCGGACATCGCCCGCTCACCCGAGCACACCGACCCGCCCGCTCACCCGAGCACACCGACCCGCCCGCTCACCCGAGCACACCGACCCGCCCGCTCACCCGAGCACACCGACCCGCCCGCTCGCCCGAGGATGCCAGCCGCTCGCCTCCCGAGGACGCCAGCCGCTCGCCTCCCGAGGGCACTGGCTCGCTGTGTCCGGAGACCGCGGACGGGCCGGCACGCCGAGGATCGTTGGCGGGTGGCTCTCGTTCTCAGGCGCGTTCGCGGGTGGCGAGCACGGGGAGGCCGGTCGGCTCCTGGGCGGTCTCGTGCCGGGGGAACAGCACCAGGGCCACCAGTGCCAGGCCGAACCCGCCGAGTCGCAGCACCATCAGGAGCCGGTCGGCCGGCCAGGGCTCCTTGTAGAGCAGCGGCCCGAACAGCGCCAGCTCCGTCTTCGCCGCCACGGTCAGCACCGTCACGACGATCGACATCCGGCATCGTTGCAGCCCGATCTGCAGCTGGGCCAGTCCGAACACCGCCATCCCGACCGCGACGTACGGATACGGCGTCGTGTACGCGGCGGCGGCCAGGCCGTGCGTGCTGTAGACCGAGGCGACACCCTTGATCGCCAGCTCGGAGATGCCGAGGCTGATGCCGGACCCGAACCCGTACGCGACCCCGGCGAGCGGCCGGGCGTGCCGGCCGAACGCGCGCACGTCGCCGCCGACCAGCACCACCGCGCTGATCAGGACGCCCGGGACGACCACGGCGGCCAGCACGGCGGGGCCGGCGACGCTGTTGGTCAGCACCTCGCGGTCTCCGTTGGAGACGCCGATGCACACGGTCGCGACCCCGAACAGCGCGATGCTGGACCACTCGCGGCCGGTCAGCCGTTCGCGGAAGAACACGCCGGCGTAGAAGAGGATGAACGCCAGGCTGGCGACGAAGATCGGCTCGGCCAGGCTGAGCGGCAGCATCGTCAGCGCCTCGACCTGCGTGGCGACGCCCGACAGAACGATGACCAGGCCGGTGAGCCAGAGCCAGTTCGTGTAGGTGTACCTGATCAGCCGCAGCGGACGGGTGCCGCGCAGCACGGGCATGCGGTTCGCCGCGACCCGGAAGACGATGAACCCCAGGTAATAGATGATCGTCGCCATCGCCGCAAGGATGGCTCCCTTGATGTCAGCGGCACCCATGCGCCGGGCCTTCCGAGCGGCGTCGAATCGACATCGGGTTTCCTCGTCTCACGGGCCCCGATGATCGCGGGTTACTCATCGGGTATCAAGAGTCATATTCGCGCATGGAAACGACCATGTCCCGACATTCACCCGACCATAGGCGACGACCTCACGTTTCGGTCGGCCTCAGTTCCAGGGCAGCGCGGCTCTGGCCTGCCAATATGCGTCAGACGACATGGCCAGAGCGGACAAATCGCGCAATTCGCCCGGTTCGAGGGGAATGGACTCCGCCGCGAGGTTCGTGCGGATCTGCTGCACGCTGACCGCCCCGGACAGCACCGTGTCCGCCCACGGCCTCGCGAGGACCGCCGCCAGCGCGACCGTGTCCGCGGTCAGGCCGCGCCCGGCCGCCACGCGCCGTACGGTCTCGGGCGGCTCGGCCGCCAGGCGGCCGTTGGCCAGCCCCTCCTTGACGATGACGTGCACTCCGGCGTCATGCGCCTCGGCCAGCGCCTCGCCGGCGGAGGACTCCAGGACGTTCCACGTCGACTGGACCGTCGTGAACAGACGCCGCCCGGCGACCTGCAGCGCGAGCGCCCGGCGCACGGTCTCGGCCTGGGCGGGCCCGGAGGTGGAGAACCCGACGCGCACGCCCTCGGCGGCCAGCTCCGCCAGGGCGTCGAGCAGCGCGGCGTCGCCGAAGAGAGAGCTGTCGGCGGTCAGGGAGTGCACCTGGTACACGTCGAGCCGGTCACCGAGGAGCGCCCGCGTCTCGGCGAGCTGCGCGCGGAACCGGTCCAGGGAGTGCTCCTTGACCTCGTGCACCCCGGCGTCGGTACGCCAGCCGCCGACGTAGGCGTACCCCCACTTGCTGGAGACCGTGACGTCGGTGTGCCCGCGCTCGTCCAGCCAGCCCGCGAGGAACTCCTCCGACCGGCCGTAGGACCGCGCGGCGTCGATCCACCGGACCCCGGCCGCGTACGCGGCGTCGAGCACCTCCCAGGTCGCGGCCCGCATCGCCTCGACCGTACGCTCCGCGGGCAGCGCGCCCTCGCGGCCGAGGTTGATGTAGGCGGGCCTGCCCAGGGCCGCCAGCCCGATGCCCATCCGCATGCGTACCGTTCCCCCGATTCTCACCATGTTCTTCCGGGTTTCCCGGCCAATCGGATGCCCACCGTCGTCGGCCGACCGGCTTTCGGTAACACTAGTGTCCCCGAATGTCCCGCGACGGGAGGGATGGCGGTGGGCGGCAGGCAGCAGGCCGAGCGGCTCCGGGCGTGGCTCGACGGGCCGACCGGCGTCTCTCGCGCCGACCTCGAACGCCGTACGCGGTGGATGCTCATCATCGCGGTCGGCGGCGCCAACCTCGCCGGTGCGCTGTTCGTCCTGGTGTTCTCGACCTTCGTGATGCCCGACCCGCCGGGGCTGTCCGACCCCGCGCGCGTGCGCCTGGTCAATCTGGTGGTGTTCTCCTCGTACGTGGTGTTCGGCGCGCCGTTCGGGATCGTGTGGGGGTGGCGGTTGTGCCGGCCGCTGCGCACCTTCGCCGCCCACGACGGGGAGCCGTCCGAGACCGAACGCCGCGCGGTGCTGCGCGGGCCGCTGCGGCTGATGGTGATGCAGGCGACGCTGTGGGGGTGCGGAGCCGCCGGGTGGGCCGCCATCGACCTGGCCTACTCTCCGCTGCTCGCGCTCAAGGTGAGCATGATCACCCTGCTCGGCGCCATCACCACCTGCGCGATCGTCTACCTGCTCGCCGAACGCCTGCTGCGGCCGTTCGCGGCCGTCGTGATGGCGTCGCGCGCGACCCCGCGCGACGGATGGTTCGGCATCACGCCGCGCACCATGCTGGCCTGGGCGCTCGGCACCGGTGTGCCCCTGCTCGGCCTGGTCATCACCGCGGTGGCCGCCCTGGTGGTGAGCGGCATGTCGCTGACGCAGCTCGCGGTCACGATCCTCGTCCTCGGCGGGGTGGCGCTGCTGGTCGGGTTCGAGGTCACCTACATCGCCGCGCGGGCGGTCGCCGACCCGGTCCGGTCGGTACGGGAGGGCCTGGCCCGGGTCGAACGCGGCGACCTGCAGGCGTCCGTTCCCGTGTACGACGCGGGCGAGCTGGGCGGCCTGCAGGCCGGGTTCAACCACATGGCCGCCGGCCTGCGCGAGAACGAGCGGATCCGCGACCTGTTCGGCCGGCACGTCGGCGAGGACGTCGCCCGGCACGCGCTCGAACACGGCGTCGCCCTCGGCGGCGAGGTCTGCGAGGCGGCCGTCATCTTCGCCGACCTCAAGGGCTCGACGCGGCTGGCCGCGACCCGTCCGCCCGGCGAGGTGGTCGGCCTGCTCAACGCGTACTTCGGCATCGTCGTCGAGGTCGTGTCCGCGCACGGCGGCCTGATCAACAAGTTCCAGGGCGACGCGGCGCTGGCCGTCTTCGGCGCGCCGCAGCCCCTGGAGGACCCGGCCGGTCAGGCGCTCGCCGCCGCACGCAAGCTGTCCCACCGGCTGCGGGCCGAGCTGCCCCAGCTGCACGCGGGCATCGGGGTGTCCTCGGGACAGGTCGTGGCCGGGCACATCGGCGCGGAACAGCGGCTGGAGTACACCGTCATCGGCGACCCGGTCAACGAGGCCGCCCGGCTGAGCGACCTGGCCAAGAGCACCGACGAACGCCTCCTGGCGTCGGCCACGGTGGTCCGCGCGGCGCACGACGGCGAGGCGTCCCGCTGGCGCCTGGGCAACACGGTGACCCTGCGCGGCCGCCCCGCCCGTACCCGCCTCGCCTCGCCGTTCGGCCCGCCGCCCCCGCGGGGGATCCAGCGGGTCCTGCGCATCCTCAACCACCGCAAGTAGGCCGGAACGACCGCCCGAGCGGCCCGGTATTCTTCCGCGACACGCAGCGATCGGAGCACGGATGTCCCTGCCTCGTCGCGGCTGCCTGTTAACGGCGACCGCGTGCGCCGCCCTCCTCCTGGTGGGGGCGATCTTCATCGTCTGGCGCGTGCTGACCTGGGACCCTCACGGGCCGGACGTGCGCGATCCGCGGGCCTGTCCGGGCAGCAACGTCTCCCTGGCCGAGGTCGCCGGGCACTTCGGAGTCACGATCCCGGCGGATGCGAAGGACCTGCGCTTCTCCTCCGACCTGCATCCGCTCTTCGGCGAGTACAGCCTGCGACTGTCCTTCCAGACCACCGCGTCCGGGTTGCACGCCTTCCTGGCCACAGCAGGCCTGCCCCGCACCGACACGGCGGACGGCTCGGACGGCGAAGTTCCCGCGGCGGTGGAGGGCCCGAGCTGCGGATTCGGGTCGGTGTCCTTTTCCCATCCGCGCTATTACGGTGAGTCCCCGACCTCCACCGGGCGGTTCGAACGTCAGGTGGCGGTGGACGAATCCGACAAAGCCCGGCCCCGCGTGGTCCTGTCCGCCTTGGATCCGTGACCTCGTGATCGGGAACGGCAGACGGTCCGGACCTCAGCTCGGCTCAAGGCGGAGGATCCGGTAGCCACCGACGTCGCTGAACGGGATCAGCACCGCACCCTCCGGGGTCACCGCCGACATGGCGAGATCGATCCTGCTCTCGATGGCAGGGAGCGTGCGGGCAACGGCATCGGGATCGTCGACGTCCGCCAGCAGGCGCCCGTCGGCGGTCGTGGTGATGAGACGCCCGGGAAGGCGTTCCCTCATGGCGACGTGGAACACGAACCGGTCCCCTTCCTCGACGGCGACGAGCCGGACCGTCCTGTTCTCCGTGACGGCCGGATCCAGGCGCACGGACGAGGTTCGCCGAGGGGCGCCGGCGGCATCGTAGCCGACGAGCGTGAGCCGGCCGGGATCGTCGCCGTACGCGATGACCAGATGTTCCTTCTCCCGGACGGTGACGGCGCCCTGCGGACGGAGTCGCCACAGCGTACGGCCGGCCGGGTCGAGGGCGGCGACGCCGTCGGGCGTGCGGGCGTACACGCGGCCTCGGGAGTCGGTCCCGGCCAGATCGAGCAGCGGGACGGACGCGGGCTCACCGAGCGTGGTCCGGCCGGTCCGCAGGTCCGTGGTCGCCAGCACGAGTGAACGCTGCCCGTGGCGCTCGATCATTCGCGCGTAGACCGCCTGGTCGGCGGCGGAGACGACGAGATTCGCGATATCCACGTCGAGGCGTCTGACGGCGACCGTGCGGCCGTGCTTGCGCCGGAATCCGTGGTCAGCTTCTCGATCCTGAAAGAAGGGCCGAGCTCGCAGCTCTGGCCTGTACCTGGCGGGTACGGGTCAGGCCGCGTCGTCGGCAGCGTGACTCACTGCCCAGCCCGCCACACCACGCGCGGCGATGTTGCGGGCTGCGTTGATGTCGGCGTGCTCAGCGAAGCCGCACGACATGCAGGCGAAGGTGGCCTGATCAGGCCGGTTCTTCTTACTGACGTGGCCGCACCCGCTGCACCCCTGGGAGGTGTAGCGAGGGTCCACGAACACCACCGGCACCCCGGCACGCGCCGCCTTGTAGGAGATGTAGCCGCCGAGTTGGGCAAAGCTCCACGAATGCAGGGTGACCCGCTGGGGCTTGCGGAGCCGTACCCTCTCGCGGATACCGCCCAGATCTTCCAGGGCGATGCCGCGACAGGTGCGTTCAGCCTCGGTCACCAGCTTCTTGGAGATGCAATGGTTGGTGTCGGCCGCGAAACGCGCTTCCCGGCTCGACAGCTTCCGCAACAGCCGTTTCGCGGACTTGGTGCCTTTCTTCTGTAAACGTTGGCGGAGGCGGCGGTTGCGGTGCCGGACCTGGTTGAGGCGTTTGCCGGCGTGGACGGTGCCGTCGGAGGTGACGGCGATGTTCGCAATACCGAGATCGACGCCGAGAAAACCCTTCTTCGGTTCACGTGTGTCAGGTTCGGGGATGTCGCAGGTCGCGTACAGGTACCAGTTCCCGCTCCGGAACACCAGATCCGACTCCCCACGCCGAAACTCGGTCAGCAGCTTCATCTGCTCGGGGGAGCACTGGAACCCGATACGGCCCGAGCGGCCGTGGACGGTCCAGATCGAGATCGTGCGGGCATCGAGCTGCCAGGACAAGCAACGATCATCGAACGGTTGGGCGGCGTCCTTACGGAACCGGACCGGCGCGCTCTCTGCTTTGACGCGCCGCCTGGAGCCTTCGGGACCGTAGTTCCCCGCCTTCAGATTCGCCTTCAACGCCGCATAAGCCCCCGCGACCTTCCGAACCGCGTGGATCGCCGGCTGAGCCGACAACCCCAACTGCTTCAGCTCACCGTAAACCAGACGCTGCAAAGACGTCTTCCCCATGACACCAGTGTCGAAAGCGCGACGGGAGGCGAGATTCGCTGCGGCGTTACACGAACGCAACGTCTCCCGCAAGGCCATTTCGGTCGCCTCATCCGGGAGCAGCTTCACCTGCACCACCAGCTTCACGACCTGCATCATATTGCCGACCCCGCCACGATGCGCTTCCAACCCCGGAAAATACGCCGCGACAGAGCATTGTCCAGCTCCCCTATGCCCTCAAAAGCCACAAATACCCGGACCGACCGACAGCCTCCCGGACCACTGCCAGGCGGCTATCGGGACTTCTTGGATGCGATTCCTCCGGCCGTGAACGGCCGCGACTCCTCGCGAGGACGTGTTGAATAGGCACCACGCTCGACGCAGCCGGAGGGCGAGGAGGGACGGTGTGATGACCCAGGCTCCGCACGTCTTGGGTTTCCAGGCCGATCGGCAGACCGCTCAGGCCTGGGCGTTCGACCGGATCGGGGAGCGCTACGACGAGGCGTTCCCGCACAAGGACGGGCAGCTCTCGGCCGTGCACCGGCTGCTCGACCTGCTCCCGCCCCGGGCGCGGATCCTCGACGCCGGATGCGGCACGGGCTCACCGACCGCGCGGCAGCTCGCCGACGCCGGTCACTCGGTGGTCGGGATCGACATCTCCGAGGAGATGCTCCGGCTGGCCCGCCGGGACGTGCCGGAAGCGGAATTCCTCCGCCGCCCTATTGAGGAGCTTGATGCGTCTTTGGGGGAATTCGCGGCAGTCGTCGCGTTCTTCTCGCTGCTGATGCTGCCGCGGGCGGAGATCCCTCTCGCGCTCAGGAACATTCACGACCTGCTCGAGCCGGGAGGTCATTTCGTGCTCGGCATGGTGGAGGCGGACCTGGACGACACGCCGATCCAGTTCCTCGGCAGTCCCGTACGCGTGACCGGGTACATGCGCGACGAACTGGTGGCGCTCGTCGCCGAGGCGGGGTTCGAGGTCACCGAGCTGCGCCACCTGACGTACGCTCCGGCCAGCGCCGAGCTCCTGCCCGAGGTGCAGCTGTTCCTGTTCTGCCGCCGCGACGGCCTTCGGTGAGGTGGCGGGGCCACGGGCGGCCGGACCCGTCCGACGTACACGAGCATCTCGCCTTCCTGCACGCCGCGACGGTGCGGATCGGCGGTGACCTGGAGCTGACACAGGTCATGACCTCCCTCTGCGAGACGGCGGTGCCGCGCGTCGCCGACCTCGCCGCGGCTTACCTGTACGAGGTGGTGCTCACCGACGGCGACCCGCCCGAGTCGCCCGGTGCGCCGTCGGACGGCGTGTTACGCAAGGTCGCCTGCCACTCCGCCCCCGCCCGGCCGGACGGCCGGGGTGGCGCCCCGGCGGCTCACGCGCTCGTCGGCAAGGTCGCCGTCTCCGAGCTGACCGGCCCGTTCGCGGCCAGCGTCACCAGCGGGCAGCTCGTCGTGTGGCCCGATCCCGGCCCGGACGGCACGGATTCCGGCAGCGGGGACGCCACCGGGCCCGGGCGCGCCGGTTCCGGCGGCTACGACGACGTCGGCTGCCTCCTGCCCGCGGCGGCGCCCGGGTCGCTCATCGTCGTCCCTCTCCGGGCGGGCCGGCACCTGCTCGGGTTCGCGGTGCTGCTGCGCTCGGCCGGGCGTCCCGGCTTCGACGAGACCGACGTGCTGACCGCCACGCTGATGGCCGACCAGGCGGCGCTCGGCGCGCACAAGGCGTTGCTGTACCAGCGGGAGGCGCGCGTCGCGGACGCGCTCCAGCGCAGCATGCTGCCCAAGCACCCGCCGCGGCTGCCCGGCGTGGAGATCGCCTACCGCTACCTGCCGGGCAACCCGGCCGCGCAGGTCGGCGGCGACTGGTTCGACGCCGTCCCGCTGCCGGGCAGCCGGGTCGCGCTCATCGTCGGCGACGTCATGGGGCACGGCGTGCACTCGGCCGCCACGATGGGCCAGCTCCGTACCGCCGTGCGCACGCTCGCCGCCCTCGACCCTCCCCCGGACCAGGTGCTGCGCCACCTCGACCAGCTGTTCGAGGAGACCGTCGGGCAGGCCGGCGAACAGTTCCTCGCCACGTGCGTCTACTGCGTGTACGACCCGGTCGCCCGGCGCTGCGCGATCGCGAACGCCGGGCACGTCCCTCCGGTCTTCGCCTACGCCGACGGCCGTACGGAACTGGTCCCGGTGCCGGCCGGCGTGCCGCTCGGCGTCGGCAACGTCGCGTTCGAGACGATCGAGGTGCCCGCGCCGGACGGCACGCTGATCGCGCTGTGCACCGACGGCCTGGTCGAGACGCGCGGCCTGGACATCACCGAGGGCCTCGACGCGCTGCGCGAGAGCCTGACGAAGGTGTCCGACCCGCCCGACGACCTGTGCGAGAACGTCCTGCGCGCCCTGCGCACCGGCGAACGGGAGGACGACGTCGCGCTCCTCATCGCACGGTTCGACGGTATCCCGAGCGCCGGCGTCGCCAACTGGATCATGCGTCCGCACGCGCAGGCGGCACGCCACGCACGGGGACTGATCGCCAGCACGCTCTCCGGCTGGGGGCTGGAGGACCAGATCGACGCCGCCTCCCTCCTCGCCACCGAGCTCGTCACCAACGCGATCCGCTACACCACGCGCCCGATCACCATGCGGTTACTCCGCACCGAGACACTGCTGTGCGAGGTCACCGACGACGACCCCCACCTGCCCGTCCTGCGCGAACCCGGCGACGACGACGAGTCCGGGCGCGGCATCTACCTCGTCGACAAGCTCTCCAGCCGGTGGGGCGCGAGCCACACGGCGGCGGGCAAGGCGGTCTGGTTCGAGCTCGCGCTGTGACGTCGCCGGGCGAGGAACCCGGCGGGCGAGGAACCCGGCGAGCGAAACGGCGTCTGCCATCACCGCGGACCCCTGACCCGGCATACCGCCCGTTCACGTTATTGCGGGATATTGAGCGCATGAGTGAGCGCAGAAAGATCGAATGCTGGTTGACGGACATGGACGGCGTCCTGGTCCACGAGGGCCAGCCGGTGCCCGGGGCGCGGGAGTTCCTGGAGCGGCTGACCAAGGCCGGGCGACGGTTCCTCGTCCTGACGAACAACTCGATCTACACGCCCCGGGACCTTCACGTACGGCTGCGAGCGGCCGGTCTCGACGTCCCGGTCGAGTCGATCTACACCTCCGCGCTGGCGACCGCGCAGTTCCTAAACGACCAGCGGCCGCACGGGTCGGCCTTCGTGCTGGGCGAGTCGGGGCTGACGACCGCGCTGCACGAGGTCGGGTACGTCCTGACCGACATCGATCCCGACTACGTCGTCCTCGGCGAGACCCGTACGTACAGTTTCACCTCGATCACCCGGGCGATCCGCCTCATCGACGCCGGCGCGCGGTTCATCGCGACCAACCCGGACCCGATCGGCCCGTCGGCCGAGGGCTCCCTCCCCGCGACGGGGGCGGTCGCCGCGCTGATCACCAAGGCCACCAACGTCACGCCCTACTTCGTCGGCAAGCCGAACCCGCTGATGATGCGCAGCGCCCTCAACACCGTGGGCGGCCACTCGGAGACGACGGCCATGATCGGCGATCGGATGGACACCGACGTCGTCTCGGGCATGGAGGCGGGCCTCTACACGATCCTCGTCCTCACCGGCGTGACCCAGGCGGGCGACGTCGACCGCTTCCCCTTCCGCCCGTCACGCATCACCGACTCGATCGCCGACCTCGTGGACATGGTCGACGACGAGCCGGGGCCGGAGGTTCCGTGACTCAGACGGGCGCGTTCGGGCGAACGCCCGGCCGACGCGCGCCGGTCCGGTGCGTCTCGCCGCTCCCGGTCCGGCCGGCCCGGGCGAGGTATGACAGCGCGGCCGCGGCGACGAACAGCAGAGCGCAGGCCCACGCGAACCAGTCGCCGAGCCGCGTGTACAGCGTGGCGACCGCGCGCGTCGGCAGGTCGGCGGTGACGGAGACGATCGACGCGCCGGACGTACGCGCCTCCGCCCGTACGCGACCGTGCGGGTCGCTCACCGTCAGCGCGCCCTGCCGCGAGGCGCGCACCACGGTCATGCCGTTCTCGACCCCGCGGGTCACCGCCATCCGGCTGTGCAGCCACGCGTCGTCGGTGAAGTCCCAGGCCGGCGCGAACAGCGCGGTGGCCCCCCTGCCTCGGTAGTCGCGTACGAGGCCGGGGAAGTCCAGATCGAAGCAGATGGCGATGGCCCAGCGCGTGCCGGTGCCGGGCACGAAGGCGGTTCCGTCACCCGGCGTGAGGGCGCTTTCAGCACCGGGGACCAGATGCCGCTTCACGTAGGTGACCGGGCGTCCGCCGTCGGGCGGGAGGTCGACCGCCACGTTGTACAGCGCGCCGCCCCGCCTGAGGACCAGCCCGGCGATGATGTCGGCGTGCCGCTCGACCGCGAGGCGGGACAGGGGACCCGTGAGCGCGGGCAGGCTCGCGTCATCCGCCATGAACACCTTCTCGGGGAGCACCACCACGCGGATGTGGGGCGCGGTCAGGGAGCGGATCCGAGCGGTGTACGCGTCGAGCAGGTCCCGGCCGGCGCGGGTGTCCACGGAGACCGGATCGATCGTCCGGTCGGTCGACACCAGCGCCGCCCGTTCGGTCTGCCGGCCGTCCGGGGAACGTAGCCGCCACCCGCCGTACCCCAGCGCCAGGACCAGGACCGTCGCCGCGGCCACGGCCACGCGCAGCCGTCCCTTCGCGTCCGGTGCGAACAGGGCCGCCACCGCGGCCGGCACTCCCATGACGAGGAAGGTGACGCCCCACACGCCGGTGATCGACACGGTCTGCAGGACGGGCAGGACACCGGCCTGGCTGTAGGCCAGGCTCCACCAGGCGCCGTTCGGCGCCGTCAGCGACACCGTGTACTCCACGGTGACCCAGCCCGCCGGGAAGGCGGCGGCCGCCAGCAGGGGCCGCCCCCGCAGCAGCAGCGCCCGCGTCGGCAGGACCACGAGCCCGAAGAGCAGGGCCGAGCCGACGATGATGAGGACGACCATGGGCGGCGGTATCCGTACGGTGCCGAGGAAGTACCCCCACATCGCCGTCTCGCCGCCCAGCCACGCGACGGCGGCGGCGCCGAACGCGGTGCGTGCGCGCACCCGCGGTGCGAGCATCAGCACCGGAAACGGCGCGAGCCAGGTGAGCCAGGGCACCGGCCGCAGACCGGTACCGAAATGGAACAGCAGTGCCGACGCCACCGTGACCCCGGCAACAGCGACGACCGACCGACTCTTCGCGACCACCGACCAGTCTCCTTTCGCGAGGGGAACGGCGTCGATCCTTCTCGCGTCGGCCTGGTCGGACATCGCCGGGAAGTATGAACACGACCTCACTCGCGCGGGCCATCCGCGGCCGGGCCGCGGGCGACGCCGGCCCGTACGCCGCCGCAGCCGGTCACCCCGGGAGGCCGACGAGGGCGACGGGGCAGTCGGCGTGGTGGATGACGCCGTGACCCACGGAACCGAGCCGGGTCTCGCGGCGGCCGGGCCCGATGACGAGGAGGACGGCGCGGGAGGAGCAGGCCGTGAGCGCGGCCACCGGGTGCGCACGGGGCGTCTGCTCGACCACGCCGACATCCGGATAACGCGCCCGCCAGGGGGCGAGCGCGTCGTCGAGGCGGTCACGGGTCACGGCCTCGGCCTCGCACACCGAGACGGTGGGCAGCATGGCGGGTACCTGCCAGGCGTGTACGACGTGGACCCACGCGTCGCGCAGCGCCGCGGCCTCGAACGCGTACCGGAGCACCGCCTCGGACGCCTTGGACGCACCGGACGCCTCGGTGTCCTCCGACAGGTCCACGCCGGCGAGCACTTCGTGCTGGCGCTCCCGGGCCTCGCCGCGCACGACGATCGTCGGGACCGGGACGTGGGCGGCGAGCCGCAGTCCGGTGGAGCCGAGCAGCATCCCGGCGAATCCGCCGAGCCCGCGATGGCCGACCACGATCTCGCCCGCGCGCCGGCCCTGTGACCGCAGCGCGCGTACGGGCGCGTCGAAGACCAGTTCGCTGGTGACCGGCAGGCCGGGACGGGCCTTGGCGGCGCGTTCGACGGCCTCGGCGAGCACGTGCTCGCCCGTCTCCGTCAGTGACTCGCAGGTCCCGGGCACCGTGTAGAACGGCATGTCGTGGTCCCAGCGTTCGGCCGCGTGCACGATGTGCAGCGGCCGGCGTCTCAGGGTCGCCTCGTCCGCGGCCCATTCCACGGCGAGGTCGGCTCGGGACGAGCCGTCTGTTCCGACGACGATCGGCTGGATCATGATGTCTCCTGGTGGTCGGCGCGCGGCGGGGCCCCGTCGGCCGCCGCGGCTGCTTCCCCCAGCGTCTCGGCGGCGACCGGACGTCAGAAAGAGGTCGAAAGTCCCCTATATGAGGTCCGTCCGGGTTCGCTCGCCTCGGCCGGAGGCACCCGGGTCAGTCGCGGCCCAGCGGGACCCGCCAGTCCAGGACGCTCCCGCCGCCCTCCCGGTCGCGAATCTCGAAGGAGCCGCCGAGGGCGCGGGCACGTTCGGCGAGGTTGCGCAGGCCGCTGCGCCGGCCGCACGGCGGGATGCCGGTGCCGTCGTCCTCGACCACGAGCACCAGGGAGTCGCCGGCGTCGACCGTGACGTGCACGTGGCGCGCGTGCGCGTGCCGTACGACGTTGGACAGGGCCTCCTGGAGCACGGCGACCAGATGTTCGCCGGTCTCGGCGCTCACCGCGGTGTCCAGCAGGCCCTCCAGGCGTACGGCGGGCGCGAATCCCAGGCTCTCCGTGGCCCCCTGGACGACCTCCAGGATCCGTTCGCGCAGTGCGGGATGGGCGCCGGGCACCGCCTGCAGCGCGAAGATCGTCGAGCGGATCTGGCGGATCGTCTCGTCGAGGTCGTCGACCGCGCGCTGGACCCGTACGGCGACGTCGGGCCGGTCGGTCATCTTCATCGCGCTCATCAGCGTCATGGCCGTGGCGAACAGCCGCTGGATGACGGTGTCGTGCAGGTCCTTGGCGATCCGGTCCCGGTCCTCCAGCAGGACGAGGCGCTCCGCGTCGCGACGGCGTTCGGCCAGCTCGATGGCGACCGCCGCCTGGGCGGCGAACGCCTCCAGCAGCCGCTGGGCGGACCTGGTGAAGGCCGGGCGGCCCGGAGCGTTGGCCACCGCCAGCACGCCGCGCACCTCCCGTCCGGTCCCCATGGGGACGATCAGGACGGCCTCCAGCGGCACGGGCGGCGGTGACCTCACCTCGCGGGCGGCCTCCCCGGCGTCGGCCAGCAGCAGCGACTCGCCGGTGCGAAACACCCGCCCGGCCAGCACGTCATCGATCCGCAGCCGGCGCCCGGCGAGCGCGTCGGCGTGCTCCCCCTCGGCCGCCTGGACCGTGAGCTCCTCCCCCTCCGCGAGCGCCACCATGGCGTAGCCGGCGTCACAGATCTCCCGGGCGCGCCGCGCCACCAGGGTGAGCACCTCGGCCGGCGCGGTACCGGACAGCAGCGAGGTGGACACCTCGGCCGAGGCCTCCCGCCAGCGTTCGCGCCGCCGGGCCTCCTCGTAGAGACGGGCGTTCTCGATCGCCACACCGGCGGCCGTGGCGAGGGCGGCGACCACGCTCTCGTCGTCCTTGTCGAACTCTCCGCCGCCGGCCTTCTCGGTCAGGTAGAGGTTGCCGAACACCTCGTCGCGCACGCGTACGGGCACGCCCAGGAACCGGCGCATCGGCGGATGGGCGGGCGGGAACCCCGACGAGGCCGGATGCGTGGAAAGGTCGGCCAGCCGGATCGACGCCGGTTCCTTGATCAGCAGGCCGAGGATGCCCTGGCCCGTCGGCCAGGAGCCGATCGCCTTGATCTCCTCCTCGCTGATGCCGACGGTCACGAACCGCGACAGCCGGTCGTCCTGGCCGATCACCCCGAGCGCTCCGTACCGGGCGTCGACCAGCGTGGCCGCCGCCTCGACGATCCGGTGCAGCACGGTGTCCAGCTCCAGATCGCTCTCGATCGAGACGACCGCGTCGAGGAGCGCGTGGACCCGGTCCCGGGTGGCGAGCACCGCCGCCACCCGCGACTGCAGTTCGGCGAGAAGATCGTCCAGCCGTAGCTGCGGCAGCACCCTGCCCGCGCGATCGTCCCCGGGCCGCCCTTCAGGGCGCACGGCGCATGCCTCCCGTCCTCCGCGTCAACGTCCTGCCCCCGACCGGCAAGTCCTGCTCAGACCAGTATGAAAGACGAGGTCAGGCGGCATTTCGGCAGGACCGCTCCAGGTCCTACCCAGGCGAAGGTCCTCCCCATCGGGGCCCGATGCGGAGGAATGGCGGGCCCGTCCGGGACCTTCGCCCCTGCCCGCCGATCGGGCCCCCGGGGAGTATCGAGCCATGAGACTCGACGCGAACGGGATCGAGGTCCTTGATCGCGACGACTGCCTGGCGCTGATGCGGTCCGTGACGCTCGGCCGGGTGGTCTTCACCGACCGTGCGCTGCCCGCGATCGAGCCGGTCCACTTCGTGTTCGACGGCGACGACGTGATCATCTCGATGCCGCCGGGCTCGAAGCTGGTCTCGGCCCGCGGTGCGGTCGTCGCCTTCGAGACCGACGCCTTCGAGCCGGGCAGCCGCTCGGGCTGGTCGGTCACCGTGATCGGGGAAGCACGGGTCGTCCGCGTCGCCACCGAGATCGAGCGCCTCTCCCGGCTCCCGCTGAGATCGTGGGCCCCGGGAGGCCTCGGCTACTTCATCCGCATTCGCGGCGAGTACGTCAGCGGACGGCGGATCCACCCGACCTATCTGGAGGCCACACGATGACCTCGAGCTTCGAGGAGAACCTCGTCGGCGACGTGATGTCCACCGAGGTGCTCACCGTCGCGGCCGAGGAGACCACGCTCATGGCGTGGGAACTCATGCGCCAGGGCGGGTATCACCACGTGCCGGTGGTCAGCACCGACGGTCACTGCATCGGCGTCCTGGACGCCGAGACGATGGCCGCCGCGTGGGACGGCGGCGGGCCGGACCGCATGCGCATGCCGGTGAGCACGGTCGTCGGCCACCGCCTCATGCCGCAGGTCGGCGTCTCGGACTCGGTCGCGGCGGCCGCGCGGGCGATGCTCGCCGCCCAACTGGACTTCGTGGCCGTCACCGACGGCGAGGACCGGCTCGTCGGACTGATCACCGCGCGGGACCTGGTCGCCGCCGTCGCGGGGCGCAGGCACCGGCCGACGCCGGGCCACCTGGGACGCCCGACGCTGTACCGCATCGAGCCGGTGCTGCCGAGCCGGTACGCCGAGGGCGGTGCGGCACCGCGCGGACGCCGGGCGCCGCGCTGACCGCCGGTCACCGCGCCGCGCCCCGATGCCGGGCCCGACGGGGCCGCCGAGTGAGCCGGCGGGGCCGTTCAGCAAACGAGAGAAGGCAGGATGACACGGCAGATCAACATCGGGTTCCGCGCCCCCTCGGCCGCCCACCTGGAAGAACGCATCCTTCAACTCGAGACGAAGGTGGCTCTTCTCACGCACGCCGTACAGGCACTCTCCCGGGAACTGCACGAGCACACCGACCCGCCGCCCGTCCGCTGACGTCGCCCGCCTACGCACGGCGGTCCGGGCCGGCGAAGGACCCCTCCGGACCAGGCCGAAGGGGTCCCGTCACCGGAGGCTCAGCCGATGCTGGCGCCCAGGGCGCTCAGCGCGGCCGGCACCGGCTGGAAGAACGTCTCCCCGCCGGAGCTGCAGTCGCCGCTGCCGCCGGAGGTGAGACCGAGCGCGGTGCCGCCGTCGAACAGCGCGCCGCCGCTGTCACCGGGCTCGGCGCACACGTTCGTGTCGATGAGCCCGTTGACCGTGCCCTCCTCGTACGTCACCGACGCGCCGACGGCGGTCACGGTGCCGCCGTGTACGCCGGTCGTGCTGCCGCTGCGCTTGACGGACTCGCCGACCGTCGCGTCACCGGCGCCGCTGATCGCCTGCGTGGAGCCGTTGTACAGGTCGACCTCGCTGGGGTGTGAGGCGCTGCCCGTGTACGTGGCGATCGAGTAGTCGTTGCCCGGGAACACGCTCTTTCCGGTCGTGGCGAGCTCGCTGCTCTCGCCCTGGTCGGAGTACCACGTACTGACCACGTTGCCGCAGTGCCCGGCGGTGATGAAGCCGGCAGCGCCGCTGCTGGTGGTCACGTTGAACCCGAGCGAGCAGCGGTAGCCGCTGCCCCAGATGGCGTCGCCGCCGCCGATGAGCGGACGGAACTCACCGCTCACGTGCCGGATGCGGACGGCGGCGCCCTGCGCGGACGCGGCCTTCTCGACCTTGCCGAGACGGTCGCCCGTGACAGTGCTGTCAACCGCGACGACGACCTGGTTCGTCTTCGGGTCGATCATCCGCGCGGTGCCCGGCACCGCGGCGTCGTCCAGGGCCTTCTTCGCCGCCTGGAGTTGCGCGCCCGTACGTGCGACGGTCTTCGGTGTCGCCCCGGCGGCCTTGACGGTCTTCGCGTCGGCCGCGTTCGTCACCGTGACGACCAGCTGGTGCGAAGCGTCGAGATACGCGCCGGCGGAACGGGACCCGAGCTGCCGGGCCAGGTCAGAGGCGACCTTCGACTGCGCGGTGGGGCTCGGGGTCGCCGCATGGGCCGCGGGGACGACCGCGATCGCGAGGACTCCGGCGGCCGCGACGGCCATACCGGTACGCCGGGTCAGGGGAATGGACTTCAACGTGCCTCCCAGTTCGTCGGGCACGCCCGTGTGGCGCGCCCCGGGATGGCATGGGCACTGGCGCTCGGCTCCCGGCGGCCGAGGACATGCCGACACGATGGCATTTCCCGCGGCTGCCGGAGCGGGGGGTGAGAACCGGCTGCCTAGCCATCAGAAACCCTGACAAGGCTTGTAAACCCCGCGCAAGGGGGTTGGAACGTCCCAATCCGGCCATTTCGCCTCGGGGGTCACCGCCCGTCATCCGTTCCCGCGGTGCGCGGGTCGTGGCGTCGTCGGTGCATTCACGCCACGTACGGGGGAACGAACGGCGGCATGAGACGACGGGAGTTCATCGAAGCGGCGGTGTGGGCCGTGGTCCTGTTCGCGGTGTACCTGGCGATCATCTCCACCATCTCACTGACCGAGATCGTGGTCGGAGCGATCACCGGGGCCGCGTGGGGCGCGGCGGCGGTCCTCACCCGCCGCACGTTGCTGGCCTCCGACAACGACGAGATCTACTGGCCCCGCGCCGGATGGCTGCGGTGGCTGCTGCGCCTGCCGGACCAGGCCGTCAGCGGGTTCGTGCGCCTGCTGGTGCGCCCGCACGGGGCGTTCGCCGAGATCCGCCTGCCCCAGGACGATCGGTCGGCGGCGCGACGCGGGTTCGGCGCGCTGGCGGTGTCCGTCGCGCCGAACACCTACGTGGCGGACGTCGACCCCGACCGGAACACGCTCATCGTCCACCGGATCGGCGACCGGCCGTCCGCGCTCGAACGCGAGGTGACGCGATGACCGCCCTGGCCGTGGGGCTGCCGGCGGCGTTCGCGCTGCTGGTGGCCGCGCTGTTCCCCTGCCTGCTCGCGACGCTGCGGGGCGAGCCGGTGGACCGGCTCGCCGGGCTCATCATCGCCGGGCCGGCCGCGACGCTCGTGCTCATGCTGCTGGCCGCCGGGTACGGGCGGCCGGCCTACCTCGACGCGGCGTTCGTCATGGCGCTGCTGTCGTTCGCCGGCTCCCTGGTGTACGCGCGCTTTCTCGGGGGCACCGCGTGAGCGTGGCGAGCGCCGTGCTGATCTGGGCGGGCACGGCGCTGATGGCATTCGCCACGCTGTGGCTGCTGCTGAACCGCGACCGCTTCCTGCGCCTGCACTTCATCTCGATCGGCTCGGTGATCGCCACGCCCCTCGTGACCGCCGGGCTCGCCCTCGCGCCGTGGTCGTCCTGGCACGACGTGGTGAAGATCATCTTCATCGGGCTGCTGCTCCTCGTCACCGGGCCGGCGACCGTCATCACCACGGCGCGCGCCGGAAGGCGGGTCTCCCATGAGTGAGGTGCTGGTCATCGCCGCCCTGCTGCTGACGGCGTTCATGGCGACCGCGGTCGTGCTCACGCGCGACCCGGCGCGGCAGGCGATCGTGCTGTCCGGGTACGGGATCGTGCTGGCGGTCCTGTTCGTCGTGCTCCAGGCGCCCGACGTGGCGATGTCGCAGACCGGCGTCGGCACGGTGGTCGTCCCCCTCATCGTGATGCTGGCGATCCACGCGATCCGCCGCCACCACACGCGCGAACCCGACGAAGGAGACGAGTCGTGACCGGCCGGGTGCGGCTGCTCGTGCTGGCCGTCGGCGGCATCGGGCTGGCGGTGCTGTTCGCGCTGGCCGCGTTCCGGCTGCCCGGATTCGGCGGCACCGTCCACCCGTACGGCCGGCGGACGCTGCCGAACGCGCTCGCCCACCACACCCCCAACGTCATCTCCTCGATCAACTTCGACCAGCGGGCGCTCGACACGCTCGGCGAGGAGCTGATCCTCATGGCCTCCGCGCTCGCCACCGTCCTGGTGCTGCGGACCGTGCGCGCCGAGCAGGAGGACTCCGCGGGCGAGCACGCGTACGGCGCCGCCCAGGTCTTCGACGCGCTGCGCATCACCGGGTACCTGCTGCTGCCGATCACGCTGATGACGGGCGTCTACATCGTCGCGCACGGTTACCTGTCCCCCGGCGGCGGTTTCCAGGGCGGCGTGGTCCTCGGCAGCGCGATCCATCTGGTCTACCTGGCCGGCGACTACCCCGCGCTCGCCCGGATCCGGCCGATTCCGATGTTCGAGACCGGCGAGGCGCTCGCGGCGGGCGCGTTCGTCGTGCTGGCGCTGTGGTTCGCCGGGCAGGTCAAGGCCATGAACGCGGTGGTCGGCCTCGAGGTCGGCTGCGCGTTCGTGCTGGCGCTGGCCAAGTTCTTCGAGCAGGCCCTCCTCGTGAGGAAGGACTCATGAGCGAACGGAGTGAGCGAATCGGCGACACAGCCCCCATGGTCTCTCCCCCGACGAAGGAGGGCTCATGAGCCATCTCCCCTACCTGGTCCCGGGCTGGATCCTGCTCGTCGGCATCTACGGCATCGTGACCAGCCGGAACCTCGTCCACGCCGTCGTCTGCCTGTCGGTGGCGCAGTCCGCGACGTACGTGCTCCTGCTCACCGTCGGCTACCAGAAGAAGGCGACCGCTCCGGTCTTCTCCGACATCAAGCCCACGCGGAACGTCGTCGACCCGCTGGTGCAGGCGATGACGCTCACCGACATCGTGGTCGGTGCGACGGTGACCGCGCTGCTCCTCGCCCTCACGGTGCAGGTGGCCAAGCGCCGCGGCACGGTCGACCCGGACGAGCTGCGCTCGCTCGAACCGTGATCCTGCAACTCGCGATCGGGCTGCCGTTCGCGGTGGCCGCGCTGCTCGCGGCGGTGGGGCGGCGGCTGCCGCGGTTCGCCGCCGACGCGCTGGCCACGAGCACGGTGTCCGCGCAGATCGTGCTGCTCGCGGTGGTGCTCGCCCAGGGCGGCACCACGGTGTGGATGGGCGGCTGGGGCGAGGGCGTCGGCATCGCCCTGGTCGGCGACATGACCGGGGCCGGGCTGGCGCTGACGGTCGCGGCCGTGGCGCTGTGCGCGCTCGTCGTCTCCTGGCACTACTTCGACGACGTTCAGGCGATCTTCCACACGCTGGTGCTGCTGTTCAGCGGCTCGATGTGCGCGTTCACGCTCACCGGGGACCTGTTCGACGCCTTCGTGTTCTTCGAGCTGATGAGCGTCGTCGCGTACGCGCTGACCGGGTACCAGCCCGAGGAGCCGGAGACCGTGCACGGCGCGCTGAACTTCGGCATCGTGAACTCCCTCGGGGCCTATCTCACCCTCACCGGCATCGCGCTCGTCTACGCCCGTACGGGCCAGCTCGGCTTCGCCGCGGTCGGCCGGCACCTGCACGGTCACGACGCACTGGTGACCGTCTCCTTCGTCCTCATCTGCACCGGTTTCCTGGTGAAGGCGGCGGCGGTGCCCTTCCACTTCTGGCTGGCGGACGCGCACGCCGTGGCGCCGACGCCGGTCTGCATGCTGTTCTCCGGCGTGATGGTGGAACTCGGCGTGTACGCGGTGGCCCGGACGTACCTGACGAGTTTCGCGCACGCCGTCCCGGCCGCCCCGGTCCGTACGGCGCTGATCGTCTTCGGCTCCGCGGCGGCGCTGCTCGGCGGGGTCATGTGCGTGCTGCAACGGCACATCAAGCGGCTGCTCGCGTACTCCACGGTCAGCCACGTCGGCCTCCTCCTCGTCGGCCTCGGCCTGCTGCGCGCGGACGCGCTGGCCGGCGCCGCCTGGTACCTGATCGGCCACGCGGGCGTGAAGGCGGGCCTGTTCGTCGGGGCGGGGGCGCTGCTGAACCGGTACGAGACGGTCGACGAGCACGACCTGCACGGCCGCGGACGGTCGATGCACCTCACCAGCGCGATCTTCCTCCTCGGCGGCGTCGGTCTGGCGGGCCTGCCGCCGTCGGGCACCTGGGCGGGTAAGGCCCTGATCGAGGAGGAGGGCGGGCACTGGATCCTGGCCCTCGGCATCATCGCGTCGGCCCTGACGGCGGGGGCGGTGCTGCGGGTGTGGCTGCGGGTGTTCCACGGCGTGGGGCAGCGGCTCCCGGGCATCGAAGACCACCACGACCCGGAGACGGAGGTCAGGCTGTCACGGCTGCCGTGGACGATGCTGGCGCCGGGCCTGCTGCTGGTGATCGCGGGACTGCTGCTGGGCCTGCTGCCGGGTGCGGTGCTCGGGCACGCCGTCGCACCGCTCCTGCCGGGGGCGGAGCCGGCACCGTGGACGGTGAAGAGCGTGGTGTCGGGCCTGCCGGCGGTGGCGCTGGCGTTCGGGATCGCGGTGCTGGGCGTCCGGGGTCACCTGCCGCGCGCGACCGTGCTGCACCGCCTGCACTCCGGACACGTCGGCGACTATGTGGCCTGGCTGCTCGCGGGTGTCGCCCTGTTCGGGGTGCTGCTGCTGGCCTGACGCTACTTCACGGGACAGTGAACGGTCACCGAGACGTACCGCGACGCGGGCACCGTGGCACGGACGGCGGGGCAGGTGAGGTCCGTCTCATGGGTCCGGATCGTGTCATGGCTCAGGTGGGCGTGACGCGGTGGCCGCCGGCGACCGGCCCGCGGCGGGTCGTGCGGGCACGAGTAGAGGTCGTCGGAACGCCCGCTCGCTGCGAACGCGGCCTATGACGCGCCTCTCAGGTCGGCGAGCAGCCGGTCCGCGACCGTCTCCTCGGAGACGACCAGGCCCGTCTCGGCCATGGTCGTGGCAAGATCGGGCGCCCACGGGCTCGGGGACTCCTTGCCCTTCAGCGGCAGGTGAGGGTCGGCGCCGCGGACGCCGGCGAGGTAGTCGGCGGCCGACATGCGCCAGGGCTCGGCGCCGTGCCGTCGCATCACCGACTGCGCGATCGCCAGACCCGGCCAGTCGAAGTCGCCGTGGTAACGCAGTGTGTCCCCACCCGCGGTGACCGTGCTCGCGAGGCGGTGGAAGGCGAGCGACGGCAGTCCCTCGGTGCACACCAGCGGCGGCGCGGCCGGGCCCAGCTCGGCCGCCGCGCGCCGGACGACGGTGGGGTTCTCGCAGACGTACGCCACCGGCCGGTCGGTGGTGACCGGCAGTGTCGTGAGCTGGTGCAGTGTGACATGGAACGGTGTGCCGTGGCGTGCGGCGCCGGTGAGCCACTCGCCCAGCCCCGCGCCCTCGGCCCGGAGGTTGAGCACGAGGACGCGGCTCGCCAGATCGTCCGGAAGGACGCCGAATGCCTCCCACAGCGCGCGGCGGTCCTCGGCCGCCGTCGGCTTGGGCACACCGATCCGGCGGGCCAGCGCGTCGAGAACCAGCGTCGACAGCGGAGACCGTGGCCCGAGCGCCTTGGTGTCTCCGGTGACCTCGTCGGCGAGTGTGGTGAGCTCGACCGGGCCCGAAGAATCCTCCAGGCGTTCGAGAACCTTGACCGCGCGAGCGAACAGACGCCCGTTGCCCTGCGTGATGAGCCGGGCCGGCATGCCGCGGGTGCCGGCCCAGTCGCGGAACCAGTCCGCCGAGGCGTACAGCGGGCTCTCCTCCGCGACGCGGAGCAACTCGGCACGCGCGGCCTCCTTGGCGGCCTCCTCGGCGGGGCGGTCGCTCAGCGTCCGGCCGAAAACCGTCTCCAGCAGCTCGACGAGGCTCAGCCCGCAGGACGTACGGACGGCGGCGTCCAGCCGGGTCAGATCCACCGAGGTGGTCTTGGCATCCGGCCGCCGCGCGCCGCCGAGGAGGCCGTCGAGTGCCCTGCGCTCGTCATGAGTGGGCTCGGGAAGGCTGATCGTGCCGCTCAGGGACCGCCGCGGCGTTCGAGCCGGTCGCGCGCGCGATCCAGCAGCCGCCGGTACGCCGGGCCGTGGAAGCGCTCGATCGCACGCTCCTCGACCGTCACGGCTCGTCCTCCTCGTCCTCGCCCTCGGGCAGGGCGCTCAGGAGCGAGTCGTCGGCGACGGGCGGGACGTGGCGGCGGGGCTTGATGCCGAGGAGTTCTTCGGCGAGCTCGTCGTTGCCGGCGAACCCGGCCTCGGCGTCGATGAGCTGGGTGCCGTCCCACAGGACGAGCATCGCCGACACCGCGTGCGCGGTCTTGTCGTGGTGCATGTCGTAGTGGGCGGCCATCGGGACCGTCTCGTGGTGCACCCACAGGTCGTGGCCGGTCATGAACAGGTCCAGGTCGAACTTGACCGTAAGGCCGAGCAGGTCCGGCTTGTACTTGTCGTCGATGCCGGCGAACGCCTCGTCCAGGGCGATCATGCGCGGGCAGTTCGGGCCGGCCGAGGAGTAGAGGGCGTTCGCGGCCGCGAACAGCGGCAGGTGGATCGCGGCGGACTTCTCACCCCCCGACATCACCGAGTGCCGGGCCCGGGTGAGACGGACCTCGGGCTCGCCCGGCACGATGAGCAGCAGTTCGAACGTGTGCCAGGTGCGGTAGTCGAGGACCTCCGACAGCACCTCTTTGTAGGTGGCGCGCGGATGGGCGGCGCGGTAGTCGCGGATCATCTCGCGGAGCATGCCGCGCAGCTCGGCCAGGCCGGAGGGGCCCAGGCCCTGCGCGTCGCGGGTGAGCAGCCGTGACGTGGCGCGCTGCCGGTCGTCGATCCGGTCCGAGTGGGCCCAGCGGATGCCGATGGCGGTGCCCGACGACATCGGGCGGGACCGCGTGTCGGCGTTCATCCCCCGGACGAGGTCGCGCGCCGCCAGGACGCGCCCGTGGATCTGCAGGGCCAGGCCGGTGAGCAGCTCGTCCTCCAGGACCGTACGCTCGCGCTCCTCCAGCAGGACGCCCTGCTCCCGGGCCCGTTCGGCGACCCTGGAGGCGAAGACTCCGACCGGGTTGCGGCCGTCCTCGTCGATGACGAAGACCATCACGACGCCGGTGGGGTCGTAGTCGAGGCGGTAGTCCGCCTCGCAGGAGGTGAGCGCGTCACCGAAGGTGCGCAGCGCGTCGGACATCCGCCCGGCGGCGCTCTTGAGCGCGCCGTCCGTGACCGGACGGCCCCCGCCGATCTCGGCCCGGAACGCGTCCAGCAGCTCCACCACACCGGCCGGGAACGCCGCCCGCACCGCCGCCGCGGGATCCAGCGGCGCGGAGCGGCCCGCGGCCGTCCCGGCGGTGGCCCCCGGCACGCGGGTTTCGCCCGGACCGGCCGTCCCCGCCCCGATCGTGTCCGCTGTACCGGCCGTGCCCGCCGCGCCGGCGACAGCGTCGGGCGCGGCGGATACGCCGGACGCGCCGGCCTCGGCCGAACCCGTACCGGCCGGTCCGGTGACGGTCGGATCGCCGGTGACCGTGGTGCCGCCGTCCGAGGCGGCGGTGGCGGAGTCCGCCGGTTCGGCGGTGGGGCGGCACAGGGCCTCGATGACGGCCTCGCCGGCGCGGGCGGGCTCCCAGCTCGCGTCGGCGGGCCAGGGGCGCGCGTCGGCGACGCCCAGGAGGACCCGCAGGTCGCGGTGGGCGTACGGGGCGAAGGACGCCGCCTGTTCGAACAGGCCGTTCATCGCCTCGGTGACCAGCTTGCGGCCGTTGCTCAGGTCGGCCTCGGCCTTGATGAGGCGGCGGTCCTGCTTTTCCGCCTCGGACCGCTGCCGCCGGTACTCCTCGTCGGCCGCCCTGATCAGCGCCTCGGTCTCCTCGATCCGGGCGAGGACCTCCTTCAGCGGGGCGTCGAGGGCCTTCTCCCGCTCGGCGAGCTCCTCGACGGCCGCGGCGTGCGCCTTCTCCTTCTCGGCCAGCGCCTCGGCGCTCTCGGCGCGGTCGGAGGCGAGGCGTTCGATGTTGTCGCGGCGGCCGGCGACGTCGTTGGCCAGGACGGCGACGTTGCGCCGCTCGGCGTCGAGGTGGCCGGCGGCGGCGGTGAAGTCCTCGACCGCCTGGGCGACCGCGTCGACCGCCTCGGCCGTGGCCGGCATGCCGCGCTCGGCCGCCGTCTGGCGCAGCCGCCGCCGGCGCGCGTCGACCTCGGCGGACGCGCCTTCGAGGGCCTTGCGCGCCTCCGTCTCGGCGGTACGGGCGACGGTCAGCAGAATGGCGTTGTCGGCCACCCGCTTGACCGCGTCCACCACCGGTTTCGCCGGGGGCAGCTCGCGCTGGGCGCGTTTGAAGTCGCCGAGCAGCTCCTCCAGCCGCTCGGACTCCGCGGCGGCCTCGGCGTCACGCGCCTCCAGCTCCGCGATCGCCTCGTCGCAGGCGGCCAGGCGCGCCCGGCGGCGGTGTTCGCGGTTGGTCGCGCCGATGAACTCCGGAGCCTCCTTCGGCCGGGCGCCGACATGGACGCCGAGGCTGAACTGGGCCCGGTCCGTGACCGCCGCGGCGCCGGAGAAACCCGCCGGATCATCGGTCAGCGCGACCGAGCGCAGCACGGCCGAGATCGCCCCGGCCGGCACCAGATCCTGCTCTTCGGGCACGAGGACGTCGGCCAGCGTCGGCCCCTTCGGACCCGGCGTCACCGGGACGAGGTAACCGTCGGCCTCGGTCTCGGACACCGCCGCCATCGTCGAGGCGGGATCCGGATGGATCCACGCGGTCAGCATGCCCGCGCCGTACAGCGCGCCCTCGATGCCCGCCGCCCTCGACGGCTCCACGTCGTCGGCGAAGCGCACGAGCCGCCACAGCGGCGCCCCCGGCCGGGACGTGCGGTCGGCGGTGCGCAGGTCGCTCGGCGGCGGCGCGTCGTCGCGTTCGGCCTCGATCTCGGCCCGCAGGGCGCGCTGCCCGGCCAGCTCCGCGGCCAGCCGCTCGCGCCGCCCGGCCAGGTCCTGGCGGCGCGAGACCACGGCGAGACGCCGGTCGTCGGACAGGTCGGCGAACACCTCGGTCAGGCTCCGCGCGCCCGCCTCGCCGATCAGCTCCAGGGCGGCGGTGAGCGCCTCCACGTCGGCGGCCTCGGCGACCGGCTCCTCGCCGCCGGACCAGCGCGACGCCCAGTCCGCGAGCGCGGAGGAAGCGTGTTCGCGCACGGCGGCGAGATGCGCGTCGGCCTCGGCGCACTCGGTCTCCCGCCGGGCCAGCTTGTCGGCGGCCTCGGTCACCGCCTCCTCCGCGCGGGCGCGGTCGGCCTCGGCGGCGCCGACCAGCGCGAGGTGTTCGCGCACCTTGGCGACGTCGTCGCGCCGCGCGGTGCTCCGCGCGGAGGCGTCGACCGCCAGTTCCTCACCGCTGTCGGCCGGGCCGTCGCCGTCGGCGGCGATGCCGGCCCGCTCGGCGGCGTCCTCCAGCGCGCCCGTCCAGCGGCCGACCGCCAGCCGCGAGGACCGCAGCCGTTCGTCGGCCTCGTCCGCCTCGCGGGTGAGGGCGCGTACGGTCTCCCCGGCGCGGTCGAGGCGGGCGCGCTCTTTGTCGATCTCGGCCGCGGTGGCGGTGATCTGCGTGCGCATGCGGTCGAGGTCGCCCTGCTTGCGGTACGCGTCGTGGCTCTTCAGCGCGCCCAGCCGGGCGCCGAGCGTGGAGCGCTCCTCCTCGGCGGCGTCACGGGCCGCGACCGCCGCCGCGTGGGCCGCCGTCGCCCGCTCGACCTCGGCCAGCGCCTCGGCGACGCCCCGTGCGTGCCCGGTCGCGCCCTCGAACCCCGACCCGATGCGGTCGAGCTTGGCCTTCGCGTGCACCTGGAGGTAGGTCGTGTAGTCGGCCATGAACGCCGTGACCGCGCTGTCGGCGGCGGTCAGGTCGTCGAAGAGGCGCTGTACGGCGGCGAGGTTCTCGAAGTCGCGCGCCGCCTGGTCGACCAGATCCTCATCGACCGGGCTGAGGCCGGCGGTGAGCGTGTCGGACACCTTGGCCGGGTCGAGGTCCTTGGCCAGCAGCGGGCGCCGGAGCGCGAGGAGCAGGTCGAGGAGCTGGGTGTAGCGCTCGCGCCCCAGGCCGAACAGGCGCGCGTCGACGGCGTCGCGGTATTCGGTGGCCGTCTTGTAGGAGGCGCCCGGCTCCAGCGACTCGCGGAGCTGGCGGTCGGTCAGCGGCCGTGAGTCGGGGCCCAGCAGGCCGAAGTCGACGCCGAGCCGCTTGCCGGTGACGAAGAAGGAGGAGCGCACCCCGTCACGGTTGCGGTGCGCCCGCAGGCCGATGACCAGAGTCACCGTCTCCTCCGCGCGGGCCTGACGGTCGCGCCCGTCCGTGGACGCCTCATCCCCCGCTCGGGCGAACTCCATCCAGACGTAGCCGTACTCGGACTCCTGGCCGCGATAGAGCAGGTTGGACTTCATCGTCCGGTTGTCGCCACTGAACGGGTCGAGCCGCCGGGCGTCGGCGACCCCGTCGAGGACGAACGGGAACAGCACCTCCAGGGCCTTGGTCTTGCCCGAGCCGTTGTGACCGCGCAGGACCAGCCGCCCGTCGGCGAAGACGAACTCCTCGTCGGCGTAGTCCCAGACGTTGATGACGCCCGCGCGAGAAGGGCGGAACCGTGCCGTCATGACGTCTCTCCTCCTGCGGGTGCGGGCAGCGGAAGCTGCGCGGTGTCGGCGAGGGCCAGCGTGATGTTGCGGTAGCGCACGGCGGCCGGCCGGACGAGCACCCCGCCCGGGACCGGCCGCACCAGACTGAGCTCGGCCAGGAACGTCACCGCGGCGTCCAGCAGGCCGCGCGGGTCGTGCTGCCAGGCGCTGGTGAAGGACGCCGCGCCGAACTCCTCGAACAGCTCGTCGACCATCGTCTCCAGCCGGGTCCGCTCGACCAGCGGTGCGGTGCCGGCCGGACCGGCCGCCGGCTCCTCGGTCTCGGGTGGTGTCCAGGCCAGCTCGCGTACGACTCCGGCCTCCGGCAGGCCGGAGTCGATCCGCGCCACGAGTGCGGCGTGGTCGTCGGCCTCGCGCGGCGTCTCGATCAGCGCCGGCTCCTGCTCGGGGTCCTCAAGTAGATCGGCGATCTTGGCGAGCAGCAGCCCGGCCGTACGGTTGACGGCGCCGCCGCGCCCGGGGAACGGCCGGTCGGTGAACACTCCGCCCGCGTCGGCGAGCATGACGCCCTCCGCGCGACGCTCGACCACCAGGCCGGTGAAGCGCGCCAGGTCCTCGGCGAGGCCCGGACGGCGGAGCAGGTCGGCGATGGCGGGCTCGACGTCGTCGTAGTAGACCACGGGCAGCTCGGTGAGCAGCCTCCGCGCGCGCTGTGCCACGGCCTGCGGGTGTACGGCGCCGTCGACGCGCGACAGCGGGTCGTCGAGCAGGCCGGCCGCGCTCGTCAGGTGCTGCACCGGCCGGGCGGGCTTGAACAGGACGGCGCAGATGTCGTGGTCGATGTCGTAGAGCGCGTCGCCGTGCTCGCTGTCGCGGGCCCACGCCTCCAGCGAGCCGTCGGACAGGCGCAGGGCCCCGCGCTCGACGAGCCAGCCGAGGACGTCGACCACGGCCGCCTTGTGCGCGCTCACCGTCGGGTCGAAGCCGAGGCCCTCGATGGCGTTGGCGGCCGGGGTGAAGACCCGGACCAGGTCGGCCAGGCTGATCTCCACCCGGGACCGCTGGAACGAGGCGAGGACGAGGCAGAGATAGGCCATGCGCCGCTGGTCGAAGGGCCGGCCGCCCTTGCGGGCGAACATCAGGCCCTGGGTCGGGTCGAGCCGGTCGAGCCGGCGTACGAGCCGAACCTGGCGCGTGTCGGCGATGAGGGTGTAGCCGAGCAGCTCGCGGAAGTCGCGGGTCATCTCGTCGGCCCAGCGGAGCACCTGTTCGAGCACGCCCGGCCGCGGCCGGGTCGCGGTGATCAGGTCGCAGGTCAGCACGCGGCGGACCGCCTGCTGGTAGGCGCCGAGGTCGGTGGCCTGGACCCCGGCGGCCGCGCGGGGGCGCCGCATCAGGACCTCCCTCGCCGGGCGGGCGCCATCTCGACCGTGAAGCCGGGCAGGTGGAGGCGTCCGCGCGTGGTGAGGACCGTGCTGCCCTCCTCGGCCGGCGACAGGCGCATCATCACCGTGTCGCTCGCGCCGGATCCGGCGCCGAGCCGGCCGGCGACGACCGTGCGGGCCTCCAGGGCGCGGGTCAGGAGCTTGAGCAGGACCCGCGTCTCGTCGTCGTCGAGCACCCGGTCGTAGGCTCCGGCGTCCAGCAGCCGGCCGGCCGCCTCGCGCTCGGCGGCGCGCTCGGCCGCCTGCCGGCGCCGCAACTCGACGCGGGCGCCCGCGTTGGCCCGCACGGGCTGAGGCACGCCCGTCGTGGGCGCCTTGCCGGTGCGGAAGAGACTGATCGACAGCTCGACGCCGGGCGCGTCCCACCAGGTGGCGCGGTCGGAGATCTCCTCGGCGTCGTCGTGGGCGCCGCCGAGATGACGGGCCGAACGCAGGTTGAACGCCGCCGACATCAGCGCGTGCGCGGCGTCGGTGTCGGGGACGCGCCACACCCACTCGGCCAGGTGGCGCAGCTGGGTCGCCCGGTTGACGCCCCCGCGCTGAGCCTCGGTGATCTGGCGCAACAGCGCGATCACCCCGGAGACCGCCGTGCGGGTCGCCGAGCGCAGGTCGCCGGCGCGCGAGTCGCCCTCCGCGGCGAACCACTCGCGCAGGGCGGCCCAGCGGCGCTCCCATTCGTCGAGCCGCTCGGTGTAGGACATGAACGGCCGCTCATCGGCCTCGGCGGCGCGGGCCAGGAGGGTGCCGAGCCCGGTGTCCTCGACCTCGTGCACCGCGCGGGCGAGCCGCGCGAGGTAGCGGTCGAGCTCGGCCATGAAGTCGGTCATGTGCGTGAGCAGGGCGTTCTTGTAGCGGAGGAACAGGTCCGGCGAGGTGTCGGTGGAACGGACGATCTCCCCGAGGGTCACGTGGAACTGCGCCGAGCGCCGCCCCATGTCCTCCATCACCGAGTCGAGCCGGGACAGGCGGCGGTAGACCTGCTCGGTCTCGCCCGCGCGGTTGGCCGCGGCGAGGGCCTTGAGGTCCTCCAGGATGTCGGAGAAGACCAGACGTGACAGGTTGGCGTCCTGGATGCGGGCCTCGAGGAGGTCCTCGACCGCGGTGTAGGCCCAGTAGCCCAGCTCGCTGAACTGGTAGACCGACTGCCGGTTGCGGTAGCGGACGAGGTTGCCCGCCCGTGAGGCGTCGTCGAACCGGTGGACCACCCGGTCGTCATAGAGCGCGTCGAGGCGGCTGCGCAGGTTGCCGTCGAGCGTGGGCACGTCGTCGTACAGCTCGGCGAGCTCCGCGAGGGCCGCCCCGACCTGGTCGCTGTCGACCTGGACCTGGTGGACGGCGCGCAGCCGGTCCATGGCCCGCAGCACCCAGAGGTACGCGACGTGGTCGTCACGCCGGGTGAAGTTGAACAGCCGGAACCGGTCGCTGACCACCAGCGAGTCCAGATCCAGCGCCCTACGGCCGCTCACAGCCCACTCCCCCCGTCATCCACCCGCCCGACCAAGGAAGGGTAGGCAACACCACCGACAACTCGCGCCCCAATCGGCTCTCAGCCGAACACGGGAAGCGTCCGGCGAGCGGACCGAGCGCCCGGCGGTCCGCCTCCGGGATCGGCGCGCGGCCGGTTCCCGTACGGGCCGAAACGGCCCGGTCGTCCCGGTGCCCAGATTCTCGTGATCACCGGACGGTCGCAATCCGGGAGGTCACGGACCAGTATGGGCGGTAGACGCCGCCGACCGCAGGAGCACGCCCATGACGCCGCGCAGTCAGCACTGGTACGCCGGAACGGACCGGAACGCCTTCATCCACCGCGCCTGGATGCGGCGCGGACTCCCCTCCGACGCGTTCGACGGGCGGCCGCACATCGCGATCGCCAACACCGCCTCCGACCTGTCGCCGTGCAACAGCCACCTCGGCGAGGTCGCCGCGAGCGTGAAGGCCGGTGTGTGGGAGGCCGGCGGCGTGCCGCTGGAGCTGCCGGTGCCCTCGCTGGGCGAGACGCAGCTCCGGCCGACCGCGATGCTGTTCCGCAACCTGGCGGCGATGGCGGCCGAGGAGATGATCCGCGCCAACCCCGTCGACGGCGTCGTGCTGCTCGGCGGGTGCGACAAGACCATTCCCGCGCTGCTCATGGCCGCCGCGTCGGTCGACCTGCCGGCGATCGTCGTGCCGGGCGGGCCGATGCTGACCGGGCACTTCCGCGGTGTGCCGCTGGGCTGCGGCACCGACGTGTGGCGGCTCAGTGAGGAGGTGCGGGCGGGCACGCTGTCGCAGGACCGGTTCCTGGAGGCGGAGTCGTCGATGATCCGCAGCCGCGGCCACTGCAACACGATGGGGACCGCCTCGACGATGGCCTGCATGGCCGAGGCGCTGGGCATGACGCTGCCGGGCGTCGCGGGCATCCCCGCGCCGGACAGCCGCCTGCTCGAACGCGCCCACCAGGCCGGCCGCACGATCATCGAGATGGTGGCGAGCGACCGGCGGCCCAGCACGGTCCTGACGCGCGGGTCGTTCCTCAACGCGATCGTGGCGCTCGCCGCGATCGGCGGCTCCACCAACGCGGTCGTCCACCTGCTGGCGATCGCGGGCCGGGCGGGCGTACCGCTGACCCTGGATGACTTCGACCAGACCGGGGCCAAGGTGCCGCTGCTCGTGGACCTGCAGCCGGCCGGCGCGCACCTGATGGAGGACTTCCACCGCGCGGGCGGACTGCGGGCGGTGCTGAACGAGATGGCCGACCTGATCGACGCCTCGGCGCCGACGGTCACCGGGCGGCCGATCGGCGAGGGGCTGGCCGACGCCGAGATCCACGACGATACGGTCATCCGCCGCCGTACGGCGCCGCTCCAGGAGGAGGCGGGCATCGCCGTACTGCGGGGCAACCTGTGCCCCGACGGCGCGGTGATCAAGCCGGCCGCCGCGTCGCCGTCGCTTTTGCGCCACCGGGGGCGCGCGGTCGTCTTCGACAGCATCGAGGACCTGCGGGCGGCACTGGACGACCCGGACCTGGACGTCGACGAGGACAGCGTGCTGGTGCTGCGGGGCTGCGGCCCCAAGGGGTACCCGGGGATGCCCGAGGTCGGGAACATGCCGCTGCCGGCCAAGCTGCTCGCCCGCGGGGTGCGCGACATGGTGCGGATCAGCGACGCGCGCATGAGCGGCACGGCGTACGGCACGGTCGTGCTGCACACCGCGCCGGAGTCGGCCGCGGGCGGCCCGCTGGCCAAAGTCCGCACCGGCGACATGATCGTCCTGGACGTGGCCGCCCGGCGGCTCGACGTCGAGCTGCCGGACGGCGAGCTCGAGGCGCGGGAGCCCGCGTCCGCCTCCGCGCACGCCGCCCCCGCACGCGGGTGGGAGCGCCTCTACATCGACCACGTGCTCCAGGCCGACCAGGGCGCCGACCTGGACTTCCTCACCGGCTCCAGCGGGAGCGAGGTCCGCCGCGAGTCACACTGAGGTCCTCTCCCGCCCGGACGGCGCCGGGGAGACGGCCGGGGTCCGGGCCCGTACGAGCAGGGCGCCGAGGACGGAGGTGACGACGCTCAGGACGGCGGCGAGCGTCCAGGCCAGGCGGAAGTCGCCGGTGGACCCCGCGTCCACACGGGAGCCCAGCAGGGTGACCAGGAGTGCGACGCCGAGGGCGGAGGAGATCTGCCGGAAGGAGTTGACCAGGGCGGAGCCGGTGGCGGTACGCGCCGCGGGCAGTGACTGGACCCCCGCCGCGATCAGCGTGCCGAGCGTCAGGCCGACGCCGGTGCCGCCGAGGATCAGGCTGGGGAGCAGGTCGCGCGCATAGTCCGGCGCGGTGGAGACCATCGCGACCCGCCACAGCATGGCGGCGGCGAACAGCAGGCCGCCGGCCACGACGAGCGGGCCGTGACCGAACCGGCGCGCGGCCCGCGCGGTGAGCGCGGTGACGATCGGGACCAGCGCGGGGCCGGGCACGAGGGCGAGGCCGGTGCGCAGCGCGCTCCAGTGCCAGACGTCCTGGCACCACAGCACGTTGGACAGCAGCATCACGGCGAACGCGACCCCGAACAGGAACGTGCCGGCGCCGGCCACCCCGAACCGGGGCAGGCGCAACAGGTGCAGTTCCAGCAGCGGCGTCGCGTGGCGCGCGGACCGCAGCCCGAACCACGCGCCGACCGCGACGGCGACCGCGAGGAGCCCGAGCGTGCGGCCGGAGGCCCATCCCCAGCCGGGGGCCTGCACGAGCGCTCCGGTCAGCGCGGCGACCGCGACGGTGACCAGCACGGCGCCCCACACGTCGGGCAGCGGCCCGGTCTCCCGCGCCGCGGGCGCGGGCAGGGCGGCCAGCCCCGCGACGACGGCGACGACGCCGACCGGCAGGTTCACCACGAAGACCCAGCGCCAGTCGACCTCGACGAGCAGCCCGCCGACGACCGGCCCGGCGGCCGCGGCGAGGCCGCCGAACGCGGCCCAGGCGCGGGTGGCACCGGTCCTCCGCTCGGCGGGCACGCTGGCCAGGAGCAGGGCGAGCGAGGTCGGCAGCTGGGCGGCCGCCCCGGCGGCCTGGACGACCCGCGCGACCACCAGGACCCCCAGGTCCGGCGCCAGCGCGCACGCGACCGAGGCACCGGTGAACACGACGACCCCGGCGATGAACACGGGCCGCTGCCCGACGCGGTCGCCGGCCCGGCCGAGCACGACGAGCAGCGCGGCCAGGGTGATGGCGTAGGCGTTGAGCACCCAGGACAGGTCGGCCAGCGACGCGGGACGGCCGCCGTGGGAGAAGCTCGCGCCCATCGCCGGCAGCGCGACGTTGACGATCCACAGGTCGAGGTTGGTCATGAAGACGGCCAGCACCACGACGCCGGCGGCCACGCGAGAACGGTTTGAGAATCCAACCACAGAGGTCATGGGCGAGACCTTAAACGCAATCTGGTTTGAGAATCAAACCGTAAGCCGCTAGCGTGAGGCCATGACCGGTACGCGCATCGACCCCGCCACCCTTCCCGGCCGCCCTTGCTCCGCCGCCTCCGCGCTGGAGATCGTCGGCGACCGGTGGGCGCTGCTGGCCGTACGCGAGGTGCTGCTCGGGAACCACCGGTTCGGCCAGATCGCGCGGGGCACCGGCGCCCCGCGCGACCGGCTCGCCGCGCGACTGAAGACCCTGGTCGAGGCGGGCGTGCTCGAACGCCGGCCGTCCGAGGAGGGCGGGCGATACGACGGCTACCACCTCACGGAGGCGGGCCGTGACCTCGGCCCGGTCATCCGCGCGCTCCTGACGTGGGGCAACCGGTGGGCCGTGACGGCGCCGCCGGTGCGGATCCTGCACCACGACCATCCGCTGGAGCCGGTCACGCTCTGTACCACCTGCGGCGAGCAGGTCGACGCCGGCGACCTCACCCGGGAGGTCGCCGACCCCGCGTGGGCGGACGACACCCGGGCATAGCAGCGATCTCCCCAAGGAGCGACATGTACGAAGTGGTCGACTACGACTTCGGCCCGGCCGCCCGCAACCGGCTCGCCGGCACGACGCTGCGCGGCCGGGAGGGGGCGGTCGCCGCGCTGGAGACCTTCTACTACGCGCTGAACAGCGCCGATCTCGACACGCTCGCCGAGGTGTGGTCCGATGACGAGCTCGCCCAGCTCGACAACCCGGTCGGCGGCATCATCCGCTCCGGCGCGGCCATCACCGAGCTGTACCGGCGGATCTTCTCGAGCGGCATGGACCTGAGCGTGACCTTCACCGACGCCGCGACCTACGTCACGGCGGACACCGCGGTCTTCGCCGGCCGCGAACGCTGCGAGTACACGGACGCCGAGGGCACGCGGGTACCGGTGGAGTTCCGCACGAGCCGTTTCTTCGCGTGGGTTCCCGGCGAGGAACGGTGGCGGCAGATCCACCATCACGGCAGCGCCGACGACCCCGGCGCCCTGCGCGCCTACCAGGCCGCCGTACGCCGCTGAGCGCGGGCCGGATCTCCGGTGGCGCACGAGAACGGAACGCGCGCGACCGCGCCGGGAGTCGGAAATACGCCACCCCCGGATGCCCCGCGCGAAGAATCGGGAAATGGAGTCGCCCCGCTTCGCGGCACCCGGCAGAGCACGCCCGACCTCGGGCGGACCCGCCGATTAGGAACGGGCGCCCCGCCTAATGTCACTCACCGTCAACGCAGGCGATTTCCGGCGTGGCACGAGCGACTGGGAGATACCTGAGAAACCCCGGAATGGCCATTCAGTGATCGATAGTATGATGCCCGGATTGTGCGGGGTCGATCACATGTACGGCTCGAACGTTCTCTGTACTGAGTTGGCATGGTCTGCAGCAGAGTGGGGTCCCAGGGGTGCATCGCAGGATGAAAGTGACATGGTCCAGTCGTTGGTTCGCGCCGGTGGCGGCCGGGCTACTCCTCACACCGATCGCGGCCTGCTCGTCGAGCGGCAACGCCAGCCAGTCCGCGGCCAAGGCTCCGGCCGCCGCCGCGACGATCACCCCGGCGAACGGGGTGAAGAAGGTCCGCCCGGACAAGGGCGTGCAGGTGACGGCCGCGAGCGGCGTGATCGACCAGGTCACGGTGCAGGGCGGCGGGAGCACCGTCGAGGGTGTCCTGTCGGCGGACAAGAAGAGCTGGCAGACCAAGTGGACGCTCAAGCCGGGCACCATCTACACGGTGACGGCGACCGCCAAGAACGCCGACGGCAAGGTCACCACCGCGACGAGCAAGTTCTCCACGATGAAGGCGTCGTCCTCCATCTCGATCAGTGACGTGACGCCGGGCTCCAAGGAGACCGTCGGCATCGGCATGCCGATCATGATCAACTTCGACGGTCCGGTCACGAACAAGGCCGCGGTGGAGAAGGCCCTGGAGGTGCGTTCCACCAAGCCGGTCGAGGGCGCCTGGCGCTGGATCACCTCCCAGGAGGTCATCTTCCGGACGAAGTCCTACTGGCCCGCGCACACGTCGGTATCGGTGGTGGCGCACATGGCGGGCGTCCGCGCCTCCTCCAAGGCGTACGGCACGAAGGACTTCAAGCGCAGCTTCAAGATCGGCGCGTCGCACGTCGCGAAGGTCAGCCTCAAGACGCACAAGAGCAAGGTCTACGTCGACGGCAAGCTCGCCAAGACCATTCCGATCAGCGGCGGCACGGGTGGCGGCGACTCCCACGGCAACGACTTCCGCACCACGAGCGGCATTCACCTCGCGATGGGCAAGCTGCCCGAGGTCTGGATGACCTCACCCAACGTCAAGAAGGGCGAGGCGGGTTACTACCACGAGCTGGTGCTGAAGGACGTACAGATCAGCAACAGCGGTGAGTACCTCCACCAGAGCCCCGGTGAGTACGAGTGCCTCGGCCACCGCAACTGCAGCCACGGCTGCGTCCGCCAGAGCGTCGCCGGCGCCCGCTGGTTCTACAACCTCAGCCTGCGGGGCGACATCATCAACATCACCGGGTCCTCCCGGAAGCTGGAGTGGAACAACGGCTGGGGCTACTACCAGATGCCCTGGAAGACCTGGGTCAAGGGCAGCGCCCTGAAGAAGCCGGTGATGACCGTGGCGAGCGGCGGGGCCGGCAGCCCGACCACACCGCCCGCGTCCTCCCCGGCCGCGTCCTCCACCCCGAGCTGAGCCGCCGACCGCCCGAACGGAGCGCGCGGGGTGACCGGCACCGGCCGGTCACCCCGCCGTCCGTCACGGCGTCGCCGGCGCGCTCTGGGGCCGCAGCGGTGCCGGCGAGAGCCGGTCACCGCGGTCCACGAACTTCAGGCAGGCCGCGGACGCCAGGCCGAGGAGCAGCAGCACCAGCCAGGGCAGGCTCTTCATGCCCATACTCTGGGACAGGCCGATCGCGGCGGCGCTGACCAGGTTGCCGAAGACCCCGCCGAAGCCCGACAGCAGGTTGTTGACGCTGTAGTACGTGCCGATCACCCGGCCGCCCGAGAGGTTGGCGATCGTGGCCATCTCGAACGGGTGCAGCATCATCGATCCGACGCTGAGCGTCGCCGCGCACACGAGGATCGGCAGGAGCCGGATGACCGTCGAGCCCTGCATCGGCGGCAGCATCAGCGGTATGAACGCCACCCCCATGAGGATCAGGCCGCGGACCATCGCCTGACCCGCCGTCCAACGCCTCTCGCACCAGCTGATCAGGCGGACCTGGAGGGCGAGACCGAGGACGGCGGACATCACGAACAGCGCGGTCATCCCCGCGTGCCCGCCGGAGATGTGACGGATCTCGAGCGGCAGCCCGAACGAGATCTGGAACGTCAGCGCGTACGAGGCGAACATCGTCGCCGCGAAGGCCAGGAACGGCCGGTTGCTCAGCGCCTCCCGCCAGTCGGCCCAGATCGGCCGGGACGAGCCCGTCTCCGGCCCGGAGATCGCGGGTAGGAAGCGCCACTGCGCCGCCGCGAGCGCGAGCAGGATGGCGACCGAGGTCAGGCTCACCGCACGGAACCCGAAGTGGATGAGCGGGACGCCGACGAGCGGGCCGACCAGCACGCCCAGGCGGCGGCAGACGCTGAAGACCGCGAACGCGTCGACGGTCCGCTCCTTCTCCTCGTGCGCGAGGTAGGCGCGGTTGGCCGGGACGAACAGCGCGCTGGAGACTCCGGTCAGCACCGACGCGGCGATCAGCCACGGCAGGCTGCCGAACACCGCGTACATCCCGCAGCCGACGGCCTTCAGCAGGCAACCCGCGGTGATCATCGGCTTGTACCCGATGCGGTCGGCGAGCGTGCCGCCGATGACGAAGAGGCCCTCGCTGAAATGGCGCAGGCTCATCACGATGCCGACGATCCAGACCGCCACCCCGATGCCGTGTACGAGGTGGTCGGCGAGGTAGGGCACCAGCATGAGAAGGGCGATGCTCACGCCGATCTCGTTGATGAACAGGATCTGCGCGGGCCGGCCGAAGGACCGGAACTGCCGCAGGGTCGCGATCACGTGCCACCCCCACGGCGTTCCGGTGGACCGGCGGCGCCTCCCGCCCGGTCACCCGGACAAGCCCCCGGCGGTAACGCCGGCGCCGCCGGCCCGGCAGCCGGCCCCGGAGCCGGCACGCACACGCGTGGACGACGACATCGCGTCGCCGCGGGTGCGTCCGGCCCCTCCCGAACTCCGTGGTCGAGTGTGATCCCCGACATCTCCGCTCCTATCGAATGGCGCACGAAGGACCGGAGGCCGATGGCGTTCTAGCCCCCGTGACCTGCGCTGATTACTTTCAGTAGCCCACTACTCTTAGTAGTGGGCTCTTTGCCATGCGTGAGGAGTAGCCAGGCGGGTGGACCGCACTACCCTTCAGGAGACATCGGCCACGCAGGCCCCAGGAGTATCAGCGGCGGCGGACCAGCAACATCGCGGCGTCGTCGGTGATCCGCCCGCCCACGTGACGCAGCACGTCGGAGCGCATCTCCTCCAGCGCCTTCTCCGGGTCGGCGGCCTTCAGCAGCCCGCTGCGGTCGGCCAGCGGGTAGAAGCGGCCCTCGCTGTCACGCGCCTCGATGACGCCGTCGGTGTAGAACAGCATCCGGTCGCCGGGCGCGAAGCCGATGGTGTACGGCCGCGGCCGGGTGTCGGCAAGGCCGGTCAGGCCCAGCGGCGGCGCGACGTCCTCCGGTTCGGCGAACTCCCCGACGCCGCCCTGGCGCAGGATGAGCGGCGACGGGTGACCGCAGTTGACGAGCGTGGCGGTGTCGCCCTCGTCGAACTCGGCCAGCACCGCGGTGACGAACTTCTCCCCCGACAGCCGCCGGCCCAGCGAGGCCTCGATGCGCGCCACCACCCCGGTGAGCTCGAGCTCGTCGTAGGCGGCCTCGCGGAAGGCCCCGAGCACGGCCGCCGCGGTCTCCACCGCCTCCAGGCCCTTGCCCTGGACGTCGCCCACGATGACGCGGACCCCGGCCCGGGTCGAGGCGACCTCGTACAGGTCACCGCCGATGCGGGCCTCCGCGGTCGCGGAGGTGTAGCTGACCGCGACGTGCACCGGGCCGACCCGGCGTGGCACCGGACGCAGCAGCACCTGCTGAGCCACCTCGGCGACCGACCGCACCTCCGCGAGCAGACGCTCGCGCCGCTGCCGTCCGGAGCTGGCGAAGACGCTCGCGACCGTGATGCCGGCCACCATGGCGAGCATGAGGGTGTTCTGCCGCCGGCCGAGCGCGTGGCTGTAGGAGCTGAGCAGCACGTCGAGAACGAGCGCGGCCGCGCCCACCAGCGCGGTGCGCCGCATGCCGCACCACAGGGCCGCGAAGGCCGGCCCGAGCGCGAGCAGCGGCCGGAACCGTACGTCCGGGCCGGCGAGTATGTCGCTCAGTGCGACGACGCCCATCGCCAGGAACGGCAGCCAGCGAAGCCACGGCCCCGGACCCCCGGATCCCTCGACATCAGTGATGACGACCCCCCGCACCCCCGTCATTCCCCTGCGGCAGGATAACGTCCGGCCGGCACGGGACCGGGTTCTTTCCGTCACCCGGCGTACACGACGGCGAGCGCTCAGGGCGTCAGGGTGAGCGTCCGCCGGGCCTCGCGCCGGATCGTCTCCGGCGTGGCGCGCATCGGGATCGTCTCGCCGCGCGCCCACAGTTTCGCCTGGTCCCAGTAGTGCGCGTCGAAGGCGTGCCCGGACTCCCCGGTGAGGTTGATCCACCGCGACCGGTCGAGGTCCGCGAGATCGACGATCATGCGCATGGACGGCACCCAGTCGACTCCGTAACCGGTCTGGGCGTTCGAGCCGGTGGCGTCGACGAGCGAGTCACCGCCGCCCAGCCTCAGCGGGCCGCGGTTGAAGAGCCACTCGATCGGCCCGATCCCCGAGTCGCCGAACGTCTCGTTGGTCAGCTCCAGCCGGTGCAGGTCGCCCCACTTCCACTTCGCGGGGTCGCCGCCGAGGCGGTGGCGCAGCTCCGTGCCGGCGTCCTTCATCGCCGCGCGCAGGACGTCGTCGCGGGTCTCCTTCACCCCGGTCGTCCGCACGTCGTCCCACCAGGGGTCCGCCGGCCGGTCGAGCAGCTTCCGCAGCACCTCGAACCAGCGGTCACCGCCGTCGGGGCGGGCGCCGTCCGGCAGCTCGTCGTTGAACGTGCGGATGAGCAGGTGCCGGTAGACCGCGTTGTAGTAGGCCGCGGGCGCGGAGCCGGCGCCCTGGGTGTAGTCCCAGCCGCGCAGCAGGTCCACCGCCGCGCCCGCGCCGACGCGGAGCAGGTGCGGCACGAGCGCCGGCGCGAACCCGTTGCGGTCGTCCATCTGGATCCGCGCCATCCCCGCGGCGTCCATCACCGGCGTCTGCCGGATGAGCTGCTCGATGCGCGCGGCGCGGTAACCGTACGCCCAGTCCTTGGTCAGCAGGTCCGGGTAGCCGGGACCGGTGGCGGCGTTGTTCGCGGTGACGATGTAGCCCTGCCTCGGGTCGTAGACCGCGGGCAGCCGGTCGAAGGGCAGGTAGCCCTTCCACTCCTGCTTCCCCGTCCAGCCCTCGGCGGGCCAGGTGCCGTCCCCCTTCGTACGGACCGGGATGCGCCCCGGCGCCTGGTACCCGATGTTCCCGTCGACGTCGGCGTACACGAGGTTCTGCGCGGGCACCTCGAAGGACGCGGCGGCGGCGCGGAACTCCGTCCAGTTCCGCGCGGTGTCCATCAGCCCGATGGCGTCGGCCGTACGGCCCGGGTCCAGCGCCGTCCAGCGGAGCGCGACGGCGAGGCCGTTTCCGGCCCGGCGCGCGTCATCCAACGCGTCCGAGATCAGTGGGCCGTGCCGCGTCGCCCGCACGGTGATGGTGACCGGCCGGCCGCCCGCGACCTTGATCTGCTCGGTCCGCGTCTGGAGCGGCTCCCGGCGGCCCTCGTACTCGTACGTCCCGCCGCTCACGCGTTCGAGGTAGAGATCGGTGACGTCCGGGCCGAGGTTGGTGAAGCCCCAGGCGACGCGCTGGTTGTGCCCGATGACGACGCCGGGGACTCCGGAGAAGGTGAAGCCGCCGACGTCGAACGGGCACGCCTGGCCCACCTGCCGGCAGTGCAGGCCGGCCTGGTACCAGAGCGAGGGCATGGCCGGCGCGAGGTGCGGGTCGTTGGCGAGGAGCGGCTTGCCGGTGGCCGTGCGGCTGCCCGCGACCACCCAGGAGTTCGAGCCGAGGCCGGGCGCGCCGTTGCCGAGAAGCGTCGGCATGGCGTGGATCGCGGCCGAGACCTTCTCCAGCGCGGGCGGCAGCGTACGCGCGCGGGGCCGGTTCACCGGGCCGCCCCGTGCCTTCTCGCCGCCGGCGACGATGACCGGGTTCCGGTCGTAGGGGTAGGCCGGATACAGCTGGTCGACGCGGTCCCTGGGCACCTTCGTGGCGGCCAGCGCGCGGCCGAGCTCGTCGTCCATGTTGCTGCGCAGGTCCCAGGCCATGGCCTTGAGCCAGGCGAGTGAGTCGACCGGGGTCCACGGCTCGGGGTGGTAGCCGGTGCGCTGGAGGCCCAGCACGGCGTACTCCAGGCTCTGCGTCGCGGTGTCCGGATGCTGCCGCAGCCACGCGTTGACGCCCTGGGCGTACGCCTGGAGGTAGCGCCGCGTGTCGGGGCGCAGCAGGGGCAGCTCTCGCTCGGCCACGCGGCGCCAGCCCATCGTCCGCACGACCTTGTCGGTGTCGAGCGTCGTCCGGCCGAACAGCTCCGACAGCCGGCCGGCGGTGACGTGGCGGCGGAAGTCCATCTCCCAGAACCGGTCCTGCGCGTGCACGTAGCCCTCGGCGCGCATCAGGTCGTCGGCGTCGTCGGCGTAGATCTGCGGGATGCCGTACCGGTCGCGGTAGACGGTGACGTCCTTGCTCAGTCCCGCGACGGCGATCCGGCCGCTCGTCCGCGGATAGGACCGCCGGATCGTCCACCGCGCGTACAGGGTGAGCACCAGGGCGAGGACCAGGAGCACGATCAGGATGCGGACCAGCCAGCGGGCGGGACGCGGCAGCCGGCCCAGCGGCGCGAACCTCGTCATGAACGCCTCTTTCCGTACCGAGGGTGGAGGAAGGCTAGAGCATTTCGGACCTCCTGTCCGCCGGCTTCCCGGCCCACGCCCGACAGGTTGCCGCTTCGCGGTCGGCTCAGGCGTCGTAGCGGAGGCCGTCGAGAAGCAGGTCGAGCATCCGGCCCGCCTGTTCCCGCTGGCCGGGTCCGCTCGCCGCCATGGCGATGCCGCTCAGCGTCATGAGCACGTCGTCGACGTTGACACCGGCGCGCGTCCGGCCCGCCTCGGTCGTCGCCGTGACGAGCACGTCGAGGGCGGCGTCGAGACGATCCCGGCTCTGGGCGTACGGGTCGCCGCCCGCGGAGATGACGGCGCGGATGGCTTCGCTCATGCCGATCTTGGTGGTCATGTAGTCGATGAACCGGTCCATCCAGGTGCGTAGCGCCCGCTCCGGGGAAAGCGTCCGCAGCAGCTCCGGGGCGGCCGCGCAGACCGCGTCGAGTTCGCTGCGGTACGCCGCCTCGATGAGCGCCTCACGCGTCGGAAAGTGCCGGTAAATCGTCCCGACGCCGACACCGGCGTCCTTGGCGATCTCGGCGAAGGGCACCTCGGGACCGCGCTCGACGAACAGCCGCGACGCGGAGGTGAGGAGTCGTTCGCGATTGCGTCGTGCGTCGGCACGCGGGGCGCGCTCGGTGGTCACCAGGCCTCCTGATCCGCTTGCGAACCGGAATAAGTTCCGAGTCTCGCTCGGCTATCCGGAAAAAATTCCGTTGGAGTCGGCCCGGGCCCTCGCGGCGAAGGGCGCGCACGTCACCCTCGCCGTACGCGACGTCGCCGCCGGCGAGCGCGCGGCCGAGCGGATCCGGGCCGCGGCGGGCGCCGGCCGTGTCCGTGTCGCGGAACTCGACCTTCTCGACCGGGCGTCGATCCGCGCCTTCGCCCGCTCCTGGCGGGGGCCACTCGACGTGCTGGTCAACAATGCCAGCGTCATGGCGCTGCCGGAGCTCCACCGCACGCCCGAGGGCTGGGAGGTGCAGTTCGCCACGAACCACCTCGGCCACTTCGCGCTCACCCTCGGCCTCCACGACGCGCTCGCCGCCGCCGCCGACGGCGCCCGCATCGTGTCGGTGAGCTCGAACGTCCACCGGGTCTCGCCGATCGTCTTCGACGACATCATGTTCGAGCGCCGCCCCTACGAGGAGTGGTCGGCCTACGGGCAGTCGAAGACGGCCAACGTGCTGTTCGCCGTGGAGGCCGCGAAGCGGTACGCCACCGAGGGCATCACCGCGAACGCCCTCATGCCCGGCGGCATCCGCACGGGCCTGCAGCGGCACCAGACCAGCGCCGCCGCCCAGGAGATCTTCGACCACTACGACTGGAAGACCCCGGAACAGGGCGCCTCGACGACCGTTCTGCTCGCGGCGTCGCCGCTCGTGGCCGGTGTCACCGGCCGGTACTTCGAGGACAACAACGAGGCCGAGCTCACCATCGATCCGGACGCGGAGTCCGGCGTACGCCCCCACGCGCTCGACCCCGCGGCCGCCGAACGCCTGTGGGACGTCTCCCTGGAACTCATCGGCGGCTGAGCCGGCCGGTCTCACCGGACGGCACGAGGGACCACAGCCGCCCGCCGACGGGCGGGAGGAGGTCCGACGTGCGCGGCAGCGGGAGGACGGCGACTCTGCGACTCGCCGAGGCCGTCGCCGTCGCCCGGCGGTCCGTCGCGCGCCGGACCACCCGCCGGGCGTATGCGGCGGCCACGCGGGCGGCGCTCGAGGAAGTGAGGGCCGCCTCCTCCCGTGGGCACGCGGTCCACCGGTCAGCGGTGGGCGGAGCGCAGCAGCTCGTTGATCTCCTCGGCGGCGGCGCGCACCTGGTCGAGCAGCTTGTGCTGCTTCGCGGCGGGGGCCCGTACCAACGGTGACGGCACGGACAGTGAGGCCAGGATTCCGGTGCTGTCCCGGACCGCGGCGGCCGCCGCCCAGATCCCCATATCGATCTCTTCCTCACTGCACTCCCAGCCGCGCTGCTCCACGAGCACGACCTCCTCCTCCAGCCGCGCCGCGGCGGCCGGATCGCGCGCGGCCAGCGGCTCCAGGTACGCGTGGCGCGCCTCCGGGGACATCGATGCCAGCAGGATCCGTGCGCTCGCTCCGTGCTCGAGGGACATCGGCTGGCCCGGCTCGTACGACGTGCGCAGCCGGTGCGAGGACTCCACCCGGTGGACGCACACGGCGGAACTGCCGACCAGGCGGACCAGGATGACCGTCTCCCCGGTCTCGGCGGCGAGCCGGCGCATGACCGGATCGGCGAGGTCGACGAGCGTCTCGGCGGCCTCGGCCGCCTGGGCGAGCTGGATGACCCGCGCGGACAGGTGGTAGCCGCCCTGGTCGGCACCGACCAGCAGCCCCGTGTCCCGGAGGAACGCGACGTACCGGTAGACGCTCGGCAACGGGATGCCGGTGACCTCGGCGAGGTCGCGCGCTGACAGGGTGTGGCGTTCCTTGGTGAACGCCATGAGCACGGCGAGGACTCGCCGAGCGCTTTCGGCGCCGCGAACCGGCGCAGAGCTGGACAAAGGGTTGACACCGCCCGCATTAGCGATTTAACTCGGCCGTAAATTTCTCACATCGAGAGACTCTGACTATCACTACATGATAGTAGGAGGGCGGGCCGCATGTCCTTGTCGCGACACCCCGAAGAAGATCACCTCCGCGAGTTGCTGGCCGCCGCGCACCGCGTGCTGTACCACCAGGGCCTCGTGGACTACCTCGGCCACTGCAGCGCCCGCGTGCCGGGCACCGACCGGGTGCTCATCAAGCCGAAGCACTCTCCCCGGGTGCGTGGCCTGGGCGGCCTGACCCCCGACGACATGGTCGTGATCGACCTCGACGGCGAACTCGTCGAGGCCGGCGCCGCCGGGGACGCCGAGGGGCCGCCGGCGGAGCGCTTCATCCATACGGAGATCTACCGCGCGCGGCCGGACGTGTCCGCGGTCGTGCACACGCATCAGCCGGCCGGCACCCTCCTCGGCGTCATCGGCGCGGAGCTGCTCCCGGTGCTGCACGTCCCATCGGTGCTCACGGCCGGCGGCGACGTCGGAACCTGGCCGTGCCCCCTCCTGGTGACCTCACCGGACCTCGGCCGCGAGCTCGCCGGCGCCCTGGGCCAGAGAGGACTGTGTCATCTCCAGGGTCACGGCGTCGTCAGCGCCGCCGACGACCTGCGGCGGGCGGTGCTGGCGGCGATCGCCGTGGAACAGCTCGCCGAGGCGAACCTCACCATCCTGAAGACCGGACTGCGGCCGCGGATCATCCAGCCGGACGAGCTGAGCCGGCTGGACGAGACCGTGGCGGCCATCGGCGGGCGCTGGGCGTACTACCTGGAGCTGGCCGGTCTCGATCCGGTCGCGGCGGTACCGGCGTAACCGGCACGACTCCGTTCGGCCGCGTGACGGTACATGCGTGGCCGGCCACGACGCACCCAGCGGTGCGGACACGATGAGGAGAACCGATACACCGTGAAGATCGACGCCTTCTGCCACATCATGCCGCGGCCCTACTACGACCGTTTCTTCGAGCTGGACGTCGCCGTGCACGCGGCGAACCTGCGCAAGCGCGTGTCCAACATCCCGTCGCTGGTGGACATGGACGTCCGGTTCGCCCAGATGGATGAGTTCGGCGACTACCGCCAGATCATCAACATCGCCGCGCCGCCCGTGGAGGATCTGGGCTCTCCGGCCATCTCCAAGGAGATGGCGCGCATCGGCAACGAGTCGATGGCCGAGCTGGTCCGCGACCATCCTGACCGGTTCGCCGGGTTCACGGCGTGTGTTCCGATGGACGATCCCGACGCCGCGGTGGCGGAACTCGACTATGCCGTCGAGGAGCTCGGCGCCTACGGCGCGCAGATCTACACCCACGTGAACGGCCGGCCGATGGACGACGCGCGGTTCGAGGCGTTCTACGAACGCATGGCGGCCTCGGGCGGGCTCCTCCAGGTGCATCCCTGCCGCAGCTCCGCGTGGTCGGACTACCCGACCGAGCCGCGGTCCCGGTATGAGATCTGGTGGACGTTCGGCTGGGAGTACGACCTGTCGGCGTTCATGGCCCGGATCGTCTTCTCCGGCGTGCTGGAACGTCATCCGGATCTCAAGCCGCTCATCCACCACGGCGGCAGCATGGTGCCGCACTTCGCCGGCCGGGTCGGCCCCGGCTGGGACCAGCTCGGCGCCCGTACGCCGGAGGACCAGAAGGAGGACGTCGAGGGCTACCCACTGACCAAACGGCCGATCGAGTACTTCAAGCAGATGTACGTCGACACCGCGATGTTCGGTGCCGCCAACGCCGTACGCTGCTCGATCGACTTCTACGGCGTCGACCACGTGCTGTTCGGCTCCGACAGCCCGTACGACCCGGAGCGGGGCCCCGGCTACATCCGGTCCACCATCAAGAACCTGCAGGAGGTCGGGCTGACCGAGGCCGAGCAGGACACCATCTTCCACGGCAACGTCACCCGCCTTCTCGGCCTCACCGCGGAGGCGTGAGCATGCCGGAGGTTCTGATCGTCGGCGGCGGCCCCGTGGGGCTGACGCTGGCGATCGAGCTCGGCCAGCAGGGCGTCACCTGTGAACTGATCGACAAGCGGGCGGAACTCGGCCGGCTGCCCAAGATGGAGCGGTGCAACGCACGGACGATGGAGAACTTCCGGCGTGCGGGCATCGCCGACCGGATCCGGGCGGCGGGGCTGCCTCGCGACGTGCCGATGGACGTCTTCGTCTGCGTCGAGTCGGTGACGCGGCCACCGCTGGTGCACCATCGGTACCCGTCGGTCGCGGAGTTCGTCACGACCGCACGCGACGTCAATGACGGGTCGCTGCCGCTGGAGCCGTACCAGCTGATCTCCCAGTACACCCTGGAACCGTTGCTGCGCGAGGTGGCGGAGCGCACTCCTGGGGTCACGGTCCGGTTCGGCCACGAGCTGACCGGGCTCGAGGACGACGGCGACGGCGTGACCGCGCGGGTACGGACCGCGGGCGGCGGATCCCGGGAGATCCGCGCCGACTACCTGGTGGGCTGCGACGGCGGCAACAGCACGGTGCGCAAGGCACTCGGCATCGAACTGCGCGGCGACTCGCTGCTCGAACTGCGCCAGGCGCTGTTCCACTGCCCGGACCTGTTCGAGCGCATCCCGATCGGCAAGGGCCGCCACTACCACATCGCGGACGAGCGGTCCTCCTTCCTCATCGTCCAGGACGACACGAAGCACTTCTCCCTGCACGCGGTCGTCGACCGAGACGAGGACATGCCGCGGCTCTTCGAGTCGGTGGCCGGCATCCCCGTCGACTACGAGACGCTGTACGTCGGCCGATGGACGCAGCGCCTCATGCTGGCCGACCGCTACCGCGACGGCCGGGTGTTCGTCGCGGGCGACGCCGCCCACCTCGTCATCCCGACCGGCGGGCTCGGCATGAACACCGGCGCCGGCGACGCCGTGGACCTGGCCTGGAAGCTCGCCGGCACCCTGCGCGGATGGGGCGGACCGGCGCTGCTCGACTCGTACGAACGGGAGCGCAGGCCGATCGGCGAGCGCAACGTCGCGGCGTCCCGCAAGGCGGCCGGGGGCCGGCGTGCCTGGCGGGCCGCGTGGCGGCCCGACATCGCCGACGACACCCCGGCGGGCGCGCGCACGCGCGCCGCACTGGCCGAGATCGCCGACCGCGAGCAGCGCTGGAGCAACGACCTGCTCGGCATCGAACTCGGCTACCGCTACCAGGACTCACCGTTGATCGTCTCCGAAGAGGGGGACGGACCGGATCCGAACAGCTTCCAGTACACGCCCACGACCTGGCCGGGCGCGCGGCTCCCGCACATCTGGCTGGATGACGGCACGGCCCTGCACGACCGCCTGGGCCGCTGCTTCACACTGCTGTACACCCCGGGCACCGAGGCGGACGTCGCCGGGCTGGCCGGGGCCTTCGCGCGGTACGACGCGCCGTTCGCCGCCTTCGAGGTCCGCTCGGCCGCGGCCGAGACGGTCTACGAGGGCCACCATCTCATTCTCGTACGGCCCGACCTGCACGTCGTCTGGCGCGGCCGGGACGGGCTGCCCGAACCCGGCCGCCTGGCGGCACTGGCCAGCGGCCATCTCAGTCACCAGAGCGCCCTCGGACGGTCGTGACGACCAAGGGGTAATCCCATGAATGCCGGCACCCATCGCACACCGGACGGTCACCTCCTCCCCCGCCGTCTGACCACCGGAGTCGCGGCTTCGACACTCCTACCGGCCCCCGTGGCCTGCGGCGGATCCGACGGCGGTGCGGGCGGCACGACGAGCATCACCGTCGCCATCCCGCCTGCCGTCTCCGGAATCGACGTCTACGCCGCCCAGGCCCAGGGCTACTTCACCCAGCACCACCTCAAGGTCAAGATCAAAACGGTCAACGGCGGCTCGGCCATCGTGCCGGCCCTGGCGTCCGGAGCGGTGCAGATCGGCGAGTCCAACGTTCTCTCGGTCGTCCAGGGCGCGAGCCGCGGAGTCAAGGAGCCGTGCATCGCGGGAGCCGACACCGAGGCGAAGGTCATGTCGCCGCAGCCGGACAGCGAGATCACGCCGCATCCCGTGTACGCGTGCTGGATGGCGTCGTCCTCATGGCTGTCCCATCACAAGGACGTCGCATCGCGGTTCACCGCCGCGCTGAACGAGGCCGACCAGTACATGGCCGCGCACCCGGGCTGCCTGTCCTCGATCCTGCCGAAGTACACGAAGGTCTCCGCACAGCTCGCCGGCCGGGTCACGCTGCCCGACTTCGCCACGACCATGACCCCCGCCGACGTCCAGCCGTGGTCCCAGGCGGCCGCGCAGTTCAAGGTCACCGACTCGGTCGTGCCCCCGGCGTCGATCATCACGAGCCTGAAGTAAGAACCGGCGCGCCCGGCCGGGCCTTGCCATGCCGGAAAATAAGGTCTGGGTATTGCAATGGTATTACCAATATGCAAAAGTGGCGACTAGCCAGGCCGATCCGGCGGACTCCGCGAGCACCCCTAATTCACGCCGATTCGCCGCCCACGGCGGCACGTCACCCTGTCGCGTATCTCAGCCGACCCCCGAAAAGCCCTGCCGAGCCCCCGGCGATTCCGGTGATGCGCTCGATCACGCTCGAGCTCCTGTCCGGCATGGCGTTTATCCAGGGAGGATCAATGGATGAAGTGAACTGCCGACGATTGACGGGAGCGACCGCGATCGTGACCGGCGCGGCCCACGGGATCGGCGTGGCCTACGCGCGCCGCCTCGCCGCCGAGGGCGCCAGGCTCGTGGTCGCGGATCTCGACGGCGACGCGGCGGAGAAGGTCGCCGCGTCGCTTCGCGAGGAGGGCCGGGAGGCCATCGCGGTCCAGGCCGACATCGCCGACGAGGCCTCCGTCGGCGAGCTGGCGAAAACCGCCCTGGACGCCTTCGGCACGATCACGGTGCTCGTCAACAACGCCGCGATGTTCTCCGTCGTCCCGATGTCCCGGGCGTCCTTCGACGCGATCGAGCCGGCCGAGTGGGACCGGCTGATGGAGGTCAACGTCAAGGGACCGTGGCTGACCACCCGGGCGGTGGCGCCGGCCATGCGTGAGCGCGGCTACGGGAAGATCGTCAACATCAGCTCGGGTACCGCGCTCAAGGGCTCGGCGACCCGCATCCACTACGTGACCGCCAAGGCCGCGATCCTCGGGTTCACCAGGACGCTGGCGCGCGAGCTCGGCGGCGACGGGATCACCGTCAACTGCGTCGCCCCGGGCAGCACGCTGAGCGAGGAGAACCCGGACGAGGCGACGGTGAACCGCCGGGCGGAGCGGCTCGGCGACCGCGCGCTCAAGCGCGTCCAGATGCCCGCCGACCTCGTCGGCGCCGTGGCGTTCCTCGCCTCGCCGGACAGCGACTTCGTCACCGGACAGACCCTGGTGGTCGACGGTGGCTCGGTCATGCACTGATCGAATCCCAGCGAACCCGGAAGAGGTGGCGAGATGACCGGTCCGCGCACGCTACGGGCGATCATCGGTGCCGTGTCCGCCGTCACGTTGGGGGTCCTGACGGCGGGATGCGGACAGACCGGTGCCTCGGCGGCCAAGAAGGTCGCCGAGGTCGCTCAGTACACCAAGACCGACCGTACGAACATGCTGATCGCGGGCGCGAAGAAGGAGAAGCGTCTGGTCTGGTACACGACCGTGATCACCAACCAGATCGCCCAACCGCTCGCGAACGCGTTCCACCGGAAGTACCCGTTCATCACCGTTCAGCTGTACCGCGGCGACTCGGGCACGGTCGCGCAGAAGATGATCCAGGAGTACCGCACGCGCTCGTACCGGGTCGACCTGATCGACGGCACCAGCACGTCGGCCATGTTGCGGCGGACCGGGTTCCTGCAGCCGTTCCGCAGCCCGGAGCTGGCCTCCTACCCCGCGCAGTTCAAGGACCCGAGCGGCTACTGGGGCGCCGAGCTGCTCTACTACATGGTCCTCGCCCGCAACACCAAGCTCGTCCCCTCCGGTCAGACGCCGCGGACGTACCAGGATCTGCTGGACCCGAAGTGGAAGGGCAAGCTCGCCTGGAGCACCAGCTCCGGCTCCGGCGCACCCACCTTCGTCGGCAACATCCTCACCTCCATGGGCCAGACCCGCGGCACGGCCTACCTTCGCCGGCTCGCCGGGCAGGGGATCCACAACGTGAGCTCCTCCGGCCGGAGCGTGCTGGACCAGGTCGTGGCCGGCCAGTTCCCGCTCGCTCTGCAGGTATTCAACGATCAGGTCGACTTCAGCAAGGCGGCGGGCGCACCGGTGGACTGGGTCCCGCTGCAGCCGGTGACCGGCCAGGTCTCGCGGATCTCGCTGGCGGCCCGGGCACCACATCCGGACGCCGCGATGCTCTTCCTCGACTTCATGTTCTCCAAGGAGGGCCAGCAGATCGTCCGGCAGCGCGGAGGCATCCCGGCCAGTCCCCAGGTCGAGGCGCTGCGGCCCACGCTGAAGCCGGGCCCGGGCAGGTTCACCGCCGACTACATCCAGGATCGGGCGGCGACCCAGCTCAGCCACTGGAGCGATGTGTACCAGCAGCTCTTCGTGCAGGGCGGCTGATCCGCGATGGGTGTGTCATCCGAGCCGCGGATCGCGGCGGCCTCCGTCACCGCACGGCCGCGGGCCGAGCGAGCGTCCCTCCTGTCCCCGCGGATCGTCATGTGGCTCGTCGCGGCCGTGTTCGCCTTGCTCACGGTTCCGCCGCTGGTCACGGTGGTGCAGCGGAGCCTGTACACGACCGACTTCATCGGCGAGCCCGGCACGTTCACGCTGGACAACTACAAGCATCTGTTCACGCAGGGGGCGTCGCTGCGCGTCGTCGGCAACAGCCTGATGCTCGCGGCCGGCGCGACCGTCCTCGCCCTCGTGGTCGGCGGCACGCTCGCGTGGGTGGTCGAGCGCACGGACGCCCGCGGACGCGGGGTGTGCCGTGTCGCGATGCTGCTGGCCCTGGCGATGCCCTATGTGCTGTACGCGATGTCGTGGATCCTGCTGCTCGGGCCGAACGGCCCGGTGAACCAGGCGGCGAGGCACTGGTTCGGCCTGGGCCAGGTCGTCAAGCCCTACTCACTGCCCGTGATGATCTTCGTGGAGGGTCTGGTGTCGGCGCCGCTGGCCTTCCTGCTGCTGGCGGCCGTACTCCGCAACATGGACCCGTCTCTGGAAGAGTGCGCGCAGGTGTCGGGGGCCGGAGTCCGGAAGACGCTGTCGCGGGTGTCCGCGCCGCTGGTCACACCGGGCGGGATCGCCGTCGCGATGCTCATCTTCGTCCGCGCGCTCGAGGCGTTCGAGGTGCCGGCGATGGTCGGCCTGCCCGGCGGCGTCACGGTGATGACGACCAGGATCTACCTCGGCACGCAGCGACAGCCGCCCGACTACGGAGGCGCCGGTGCGTACGCCGTCCTCCTCATGGTCGCGGTCGGCGTGCTGCTGGCGCTGTCGGCCCGGATCACCCGCCGAGGCGCCGCGTACGCGACGGTGACCGGGCGTGGCTTCCGGCCGCACCGGATCACGTTGGGCCGGTGGCGGTCCCTGGCGACCGCGCTGGTGTGGCTCTTCGTCCTGGTCGGCCTGGTCGCGCCGATCGGGCTGCTGGTCTGGGCGAGCGTGCTGCCGTACTACGCGGCGCCCGGGCAGATCCCGACGCGGCTGCTGACGCTGCACAACTACCACGCGGTACTCGGACAGCCGGCGCTGCTCGGCTCGATCACCAACACCCTGCTGATCGGCGTGTGCACCGCGACGGTGGTGTGCCTGCTGACCGCGGGCGCCGGCTGGTTCGTGGCCCGGACGCGACTGCGCGGTCGCTGGGTGCTGGAGCAGCTCGGCGGCATCCCGCTCGTCATCCCCGGCATCATCATGGGACTCGGCGTGTCCGCCTTCTACCTCCAGGTCCCGATCGCGGTGTACGGGACGATCTGGATCTTCGTGCTCGCCTTCGTCGCACGGTACCTGCCGTACGGGATGCGCTACACGGGCTCGGGCCTGGTCCAGATCGGCCGGGAGCTGGAGGAGGCCGCCGTGATGAGCGGCGCCAAGCCCGGCCGTACGTTCGCACGGATCGTCCTGCCGCTGCTGATGCCGTCGCTGGCGGCCGCGTGGATCTTCGTCTTCCTCGTCGCCGGCAAGGAGCTGTCCATGTCCGTGCTGCTCTCCAGCCCGGACACCCAGGTCATGGCGGTGTCGCTGTTCGACCTGTTCAACAACGGCCAGATCACCCAGAGCGCCGCCTTCGGCGTGGTGTGGACGCTGGGCCTCGGCGTCTGCGTCGCGCTGCTGAGCGTCATCGCGCGGCGCGCCCGTATCGAGATCCAGGGCTAGGGGCGCACGATGAACCGTTACGACGATCTCCTTCAGGACACGATCGACCTGCACTGCCACGTCGACCTGGAGTTCTCCGAGACGTTGTTCCGCAAGCGCGGGCCGGAGGACGAATGGCTGCCCGCCGCGGAGCGCTCGGGCATGCGCGGCGTCGTCCTGAAGTCGCACCTGTGGCCGACCGTCTCGGTGGTGCCGTTCATCAGGCGGCTCTACGAGGGGCCGGTCGAGGTGTGGCCGAGCATCACGCTGAACGGCGCCACCGGCGGCATCGACCTGTGGAGCGTCGAGGCCGCGTACCACCAGGGCGCGCGGACGGTGTTCCTGCCGACCTGGGGCTCGGTCAACGACCTGCGCAACGGCGGGTTCCACCGGCGGCTGGCTGACGCGTTCGAGTGGTTCCGCCCGGAGCGGTTGTGCGTCCAGCGCGTCATCGACGACGACGGCAAGCCGACCGACGACGTCCGCGATCTGGTGCGGTTCTGCCGCGACCACGGCCTCACGCTCGCGACCGGGCACGTGTCGTGGCAGGAGTCCCTCGCCGTGGCGGAGGAGGCGGCGGCGGTCGGGCTGGAGCGGCTCGTCTGCAGCCATCCGCTCTCCAACTCGGTGCGCGCACCCCTCGACGCCGTACGGCGCGTCGCCGAGCTCGGCGCGTACGCCGAGGTGTGCTGGACCAACATCGCGCCGGGCCGGAAGGACCCCGCCGAGGTGGTGGCCGCCATCCGGGAGATCGGCCTGGACCGTGTCGTCGTCGCCACCGACTACTTCACCGGCGCGGTCCCGCAGCCGTCCGACCTCTTCCGGCTGACGCTCGGCACGCTGCACGACGCCGGGCTGACCGCCGCGGAGATCCACCGGGTCGCCGCCGAGAACCCCGCGCGGGCGCTCGGCCTGGAATGACTCCCGCCACCAACGAATCGACGCTTGTGAGGATGATGCCCAGTGACTGAGACGGTCCAGGCCGGCGCGACCGCCCCCGTGGATGTTCCCCATCGCCCGATGCTGGTCGGTGGTGAGTGGGTGGACGCCGCGGACGGGGCGCGGCTCACCTCCGTCAACCCGGCGACCGAGGAGACGATCGGGACGTTCCCCGACGCCGGGCCCGCGGACGTCGACCGCGCCGTCACGGCCGCCCGCGAGGCGGCCGAGGGCTGGGCGGCGGTGCCGTGGCGGCGGCGCGGCGAGCTGCTGCGCGAGTTCGCCGCGCGCATCCGGGAGCGGGCGGAGGAGTTCGCCCGGCTCGACGTCGCCGACTCGGGCAATCCCCTGGCCGGAATGCTGGCCGACGCGCGCAGCGTCTCGGACGAGATCGGCTACTACGCGGGGATCGCCTCGGAGACCAAGGGGTTCACCGCACCGCAGCTCCCGGACAGCCTGACCTTCACCGAGCGCAGCCCGTACGGGGTCGTGGGCCGCATCATCCCGTTCAACCACCCGTTGAAGTTCGCGGCGGGCAAGATCGCGGCCCCGCTCGCCGCGGGTAACGCGGTGATCCTCAAGCCCGCGGAGCAGACCTCGCTGTCCGCGCTGGAGATGGGCGAGATCGCCGCGGAGGTGTTCCCCTCGGGCGTCGTGTCGGTCGTCACGGGCCGCGGCGCGGGCGCGGGCAACGCCCTCACCGCCCACCCCGGTGTGCCGCGGATCGCCTTCACCGGTTCGGTGCCGACGGGCAGTGCGATCCTGCGCGCCGCGGCGGACCACATCAAGCACGTCACCCTCGAACTCGGCGGGAAGAACCCCCTGGTCGTCTTCCCCGACGTCGACCCGGTCAAGGCCGCGCACGCCGCCGTCGCGGCGATGAACCTCGTCCGGTGCGCCGGCCAGTCGTGCGGGTCGGCCTCGCGGGTGTACGTCCACGACGACATCCGGGACGCCTTCCTCGACGCGCTCGTCGCGCGGGTCGGCGAACTCGTCGTCGGCGACCCGAGCGAGGAGGGCAGCGATGTGGGGCCCCTGGCGTTCCGCGCGCACTACGAGCGGGTCATGGAGTTCATCGAGAGCGGCAAGCGTGAGGGCGCGACGCTGCTGGCCGGTGGCCGCCGGCCGCCACACCTGAACCGCGGCTTCTACGTCGAGCCCACGGTCTTCGCCGACGTGACCGAGGACATGCGCATCGGCCGCGAGGAGATCTTCGGCCCGGTCATGTCGGTGTTCGCCTGGTCCGACGTGGACGACGTGCTGCGCCGGGCCAACGACTCGGAGTACGGCCTCACCGCCAACGTCTGGGCGCGCGACGTCACGGCCGCGCACCGGATGGCCCGCCGGCTCGAGGCCGGCTACGTCTACGTCAACGGCACGGGCCGACGTCCCGCGGGAACGGCCTTCGGCGGGTGGAAGCACAGCGGCCTCGGCAAGGAGAACTCCCTGGAGGAGCTGCTCTCCTTCACCCGCGAGAAGACGGTCAACATCACGCTCACCTGACCCCGGCGAACGACGGAGAACACGTCTCGGGGGTGAGGAGGACGGACATGCGCGGTCATCGAGTCGCCGGCGCGCTCTGCGCGGCGGTCGTCACGCTCGCGGTGGCCGGCTGCGCGAGCGGAGGCGTCTCCGCGCAGCAGGTCGCCCAAGTGGCCCAGTACACCAAGGCCGACCGTACGAACATGCTGGTGGAGGGCGCGAAGAAGGAGAAGCGGCTCGTCTGGTACACCACTCTGATCCCCACGGAGGTGTCCAAGCCGATGGCCGACGCCTTCCACAAGAAGTACCCGTTCATCACCGTTCAGCTGTACCGGGGGGATTCCAACCAGGTCGCCCAGAAGATGATCCAGGAATACCGCGCCCGGTCGTACCGGGCGGACGTGGTCGACGGGTCCGGGACCTCGACGCTGCTGCGGAAGGCGGGGTTCGTGCAGAAGTTCGACAGCCCCGAGCTGAAGTCCTTCCCGTCGCGGTTCAAGGACCCCGAGGGCTACTGGGGCACCGAACTGCTCTACTACATGGTCCTCGCCTACAACACCAAACTCGTTCCGCGGGGTCAGCCGCCGAAGACGTACCAGGATCTCCTGGACCCGAAGTGGAAGGGAAAGATGGCCTGGAGCACCAGCGCCGGGTCCGGAGCGCCGACCTTCGTCGGCAACATCCTCACCTCGATGGGCCAGAGCAAGGGCATGGCCTACCTTCGGCAGTTGGCGAAGCAGGACATTCACAACGTCAACTCCTCCGGGCGCACCGTGCTCGACCAGGTCGTGGCCGGCCAGTTCCCGATCGCGCTCCAGGTCTTCAACCACCAGGTCACGGGCAGCAGGGCCGACGGCGCTCCGGTGGACTGGGTGCCGCTGCAGCCGGTGACCAGCCAGCTCGGCCGGATCTCGCTCGCGGCCAAGGCGCCGCACCCGCACGCCGCGATGCTCTTCCTCGACTTCATGTTCTCCAAGGAGGGCCAGCAGATCATCGCCGACCACGGGGACATCCCGGCCAGTCCCGCGGTCCCCGCCAAGCTTGCCGCGCTGAAGCCCGACGGCGGGAGGTTCACCGCCAACTACGTGCCCGCCGATCAGGCGTCGGCGCAGATGTCCCAGTGGAACTCCCTCTACCAGCGCCTCTTCGTCGAGGCCGGCTGACCCACGCGGTTTCGAAAGGAGCATCCATGGCAGAGATGGACGGTTACGAGACGATCGTCGTGGGCACCGCCGACGGCGTCACGACCGTACGGCTCAACCGGCCGGACAAGCGCAACGCGATGAACCCGACGATGCACCGGGAGATGGTGGACGCGCTACGCCGGCTGGCCGACGACGACACCACGCAGGTCCTCGTGCTCACCGGTGCGGGCCGGTCGTTCTGCGCCGGGCAGGATCTCAAGGAGTACTTCCACGAGATCCGCGACGACGCCCGCGCCCGGGAGCAGGCCCGCCGCGACTCGCACGACTGGCGGTACCGCCTGCTGTACAACTTCCCCAAGCCGACGATCGCGGCCGTCAACGGCTACTGCTTCGGCGGTGCCTTCACCGTGGTCGCCTCCTGCGACATCGCGGTCGCGGCGGACGAGGCGACGTTCGGGCTGTCGGAGGTCAACTGGGGACACATTCCCGGCGGCATGGTGACGAAGATCGTTGCCGACCTCATGCCGCCCAAGCAGGCGCTGTACTACATCCTCACCGGCCGTACGTTCGGCGGCGCGACGTCGGCGCGGATCGGCCTGACCACGATGTCGGTCCCGCTCGCCGACCTCGAGCGTACGGTGGGCGAGCTCGCCGACGAGCTGAAGGCCAAGGACCCGCTCACCCTGCGCGCCTGCAAGGAGGCGTTCAAGGGCGTGGACATCCGGGGCATGTCGGCCGAGGCGTCGCTGTCCTGGCTGACCGCCAAGTCCGACCAGCTCAGGCGCCGGCAGGCACAGGCCGGGCGCACGGACGGCGCGGAGAGCTTCCTGAAGAAGGAGTACCGCCCGGGGTTCGCACCGATGCCGCAGGCCCGCGCCTGATGCCCGGCGAGCAGGCCGCGAACGGCGTCGCCGCGCTCCTGCGGCCCAGGAGCGTGGCGATCGTCGGGGCGCGCGACAGAGCCGGCGGGTGGGCGGACCGGATCCGCGGAAACCTCCGGCGCTTCGGCTTCCCCGGCCCGGTCTTCGCCGTCAACCCGCGGCATCCGACCTTGTGGGACGAGCCCTGCTACCCGGACCTCGCCTCCCTCCCCGGCCCGGCGGACCACCTGGTCGTGCTGCTGCCCGCCCCCGCCGCCGTGGAGGTCCTGAACGGCGCGGGGAAGGCGGGCGCGCGCAGCGCCACCGTGTTCTCCAGCGGCTTCGGCGGCGAGCGCGGCGGGCTGCTCGATCGGCTGCGCGACATCGCGGCGGCGGACGAGCTGGCCGTCTCGGGGCCGAACTGCCTCGGCAACATCTCCGTACCGGCCTCGCTCGTCACGACCACGGACTCGCGGCTCGCCGAGCTGAAGGAAGGCCCGATCGCCGTGGTGGGCCAGAGCGGCGGCATCATCATGTCGTTCAACCGGGTCCTCGCCGACCGCGGCATCGGAACGCGCTACGTCGTCTCCAGCGGCAACGAAACCTGCCTGACCACCGCCGACTACCTCCGTTTCTTCGCCACCGACGACGGTGTACGGGTCGTCCTGGTGTTCGCCGAGAGCATCCGGGACCGGGACGCGTTCTTCGCCGCCTGCGCGGAGATGATCTCGGCGGGCAAGCACGTCGTCGTGCTCAAGGCCGGCCAGACGCCGCAGAGCCGGCAGGCGGCCGCCAGCCACACCGGCGCCCTCGCCGGGTCCTACGCCGCGTTCTCGGCGGTGGCGGAGCAGCTGGGGATCGTCTGCGTCGCGAGCATGGACCTGGCGGTCGAGGCGTGTGAGTACCTGTCCCGGGTCGCGCGCCCGCGCGGGCCCGCCGTCGGCGCCGTCACCGTCTCCGGCGGCGTACGCGAACTGCTGCTCGACGGGGCCGAGCGGCAGGGCGCGACCTTCGCCGAGCTGGGCGGGGAGACGCACCGCCGCCTGCGGGAGCTGGTCGGCGAGGGCGTCGAGGTCAGCAACCCGCTCGACTCGGGCTACGCCGGCCTGTCCGACCCGGAGACGCTGGCGCGCTGCGTCGAGGCGATGGCGGCGGACCCGGCGGTCGGCGTCGTCCTGCTCCAGGAGGAGCTCCTCGGCCGGGCCGAACCGGGCAAGGAGCGGACGCTGCGGCTGTTCGACTCACGGTTCCCCGGCGGTGCGGTGGCCGGCTCGGGGACACCGGTCGCGCTGTTCTCGATGGCGTCCGTCAACGTCACCGCCCATGGCCGGTCGCTGCGCGACCGGCTGGGCAACCTGGCCTTCCTGCAGGGTACGGACCGGGCGCTCGGCGCGGTGACCGCCATCGCCCGCGCGACGCCGTCGCCTCCGCCGCCCGGCGAGCCGGATCCCGGCGTCACGGAGCGGCGGACGCTCGCGGCCGGGCTGCTGTCCGCCTCGGGCACGGACCGGCTCACCGAGCCCGCGGCGAAGTCGCTGCTGCGCGCCTACGGCCTGCGCACACCCCGCGAGGAACAGGCGGGCACGCCGGAGGAGGCGGCACGGGCCGCGAGCCGGCTCACCGCGCCGTACGTGGTCAAGCTCGTCTCCGCGGACGTCGGCCACAAGTCCGACGTGGGCGGCGTGGTGCTCGGGCTGACCACTCCGGACGACGTCCGCGACGCCTGCGCGGGCATCGCCGCCCGGCATGGCGCGGGTACCGATTTCCTCGTCGCCGAGCAGGTGCCGGCCGATGTCGAGCTGGTGGTCGGCTTCGTCCGCGATCCGGAGGTGGGGCCGGTCGTGATGGTCGGCTCGGGCGGCGTCGGTGTGGAGCTGTTCGGCGACGTCGCCTTCGCGCCGGCAGGCTGCTCGCGCGACACCGCGCTCGCCGCGCTGAACCGCACCCGCGTGGCCACGCTCCTCCGAGCGTGGCGTGGCCGTCCGGCCTGCGACCTTGACGCGGTCCTCGACGCCGTCTGCGCGATGGGCCGGCTCGCCGCCGAACTGGGCGACCTGCTGTCCGCCGCGGAGATCAACCCGCTCGTCGCGTCGCCGGGCCGGAGCGGGGCCCTGGCCCTCGACGCATTGGCCGTGGGAGGGGCGGCACGATGACGGTACGGCAGCCGACGACCGGTGAGGACGTCGTCGTCACGGTGACCGGCGGGGTGGCCGAGGTCGTGCTGAACCGGCCGGCGAAACACAACGCGCTGTCCACGCGGATGCGCGAAGATCTCGCCGCGACGCTCGCATGGGCGAGCCAGGACCCGGAGGTGCGCGCCGTGACGCTGGGCGGCGCCGGGCCGTCGTTCTGCGCGGGCCAGGATCTCCGCGAGCCGCGCGGCCCGTACCCCGGTGCCCGGGTGGCGCTGTGGACGCGCGTGCACGGCAACCTCGCCGCCGCCGTCGCCTCGTGCGCGGTGCCGACGGTCGCCGGTCTCCACGGCCACGTGCTCGGCCGCGGGCTGGACGTCGCGCTCGCCGCCGACCTGCGGATCGCGGCGGAGGGCACCCGTCTCGGCTATCCCGAGGTCGACCACGCCATGGTGGTCGGGGGTGGCGGGGCGCGACGCCTGGTCCGGATGGTCGGTGAGGCACGTGCGATGGAGATGCTGCTCTGCGCCCGTACGCTGGACGCCGAGACCGCCCTGTCCTGGGGCCTGGTCGCGAAGGTCGTGCCCGCGGCCGAGCTGAAGGGCGAGGTCGCGCGGCTGGCCCGGTCGCTGACGGCACGGTCGGATCTGGTCCTGTACGCGGCCAAGGCCGGTGTGCGCCAGGCGACGGACGCACCCGAGGACGCCGGTGCCTGGACGGACACGCTCTTCAACGTCCTGTCCTCGGCGGCCCGTCCGCCAGGCGGCACGGAGCGGGACGACGGGCCCGCCGGCACGTGAGGTGTGCGGGAACGGCCGCAGGCCGTTCCCGCACCGCGGTCACTCCCGGGCCGGGAGGTCGATCGGGCGGCCCTCCTCCAGGAGCGCGGCGATGCCGGGCACGGTGATGTGGTCCATCAGGCGGCGGACCTCGTCGGTCAGCGGCAACGGCGTGCCGGCGGCGCGAGCCATCCGCCGGGCGTTGTCGATGTCCTTGACGTACCACGTCAGGCGCATCAGCTCGATCTCGCGGAGGGTACGGCTGTCGGTCGGCCCGGCGGCGAGCGCGGGACGCATCAGCTCCGGCGGCACGCCGAGTCGCGAGCCGAGTGAGAGCGCCTCGGCGATCGCGGCGATCTGAGCCCAGTGGATCAGGTTGTTGACGGTCTTGCCGACCTGACCGCACCCGAGTTCGCCGAGGTGGTGAACTGCCGAGCAGAAGGCGTCGAACACCGGACGGGCGCGCCGCAGCGGCGCCTCCTCCCCGCCGACCAGCAGATTGATCTCCCCGGCCTCGGCACCGCGCACGCCGCCGGTCAGGGCCGCGTCGAGCACGTCCACGGCGTTCGCCGCGCCGGCCAGCGTCCGGCACGTCTCGGGGCGTACCGAACTGCAGACGACGAGCACCGAGCCGGGCTTGAGGAAGGCCAGCAGCCCGCCGTCCGGCAGGCACGCCTCCAGCACGTCCTCGTCGCCGCGCAGGCAGACCAGGCAGACGTCGGTGCCCGCGGCGAGCTCCGCCGGCGAGTCACAGACCCGGGCACCGAGCGCGGCCAGCGGCCGGGTCGCCTCCGGATCGATGTCGAGGCAGCGTACGTCGAATCCGGCCCGGCGGATGTGCCCGGCGATCGGACCGCCCATCGCGCCGAGTCCCAGCGCGCCCACCACTGTCATCCCATGGCCTCCGGCCGGCCCACGAACCCGACGCAACTTACGCACTATGGCATGTTGGTAATACCATTTTCAATCCCAAAATCGGCATGACCAAACGTAGCAACCTCATCACGGTACGCCGCCTCATTGACCGGCCTCCCACTTAGGTATAAAGGTAGTACCAATGGAGCGCAGCGTACGGCGGGCGGCACACCCGCGCGGGTATCGGCCGGCGCGCCGATCGTCGGGGCCGGTCCCACCGGGCCGTCCCCCGTCCCCTGCGCGCTCGGCGTCGTGACGGCCCGGGCGGACCGCTTCCGCCCCCGTCGTGGCCGCGCGACGAAGACCACTGGAGGTTCACATGGGCAAGAGCGGGCGGGTTTTTCTGCGTGGCATCACGTCGGAGACCTACGGGCTGAAGGAGTTCCGGCGCCGGCAGCTGGCCGCTCCCCGGGTCCGCGACGACTCGGTCGTCGTCGACGACGCCAAGGTCGCCCACTCCGGCGACTCGGCGCAGTCCCGTACATGGTGGCGAATCGGTCCGGGCGACGACCCGTTCCTGACCCAGAGCCTCCAGGTTCACTTCGTCGAGCTTCCTCCCCACTCCTCCAACCACGGCCACGGGCACCAGAACGAAGCGGCCTTCTACATCCTGCAGGGCGCCGGCTATGAGATCCACGACGACCAGCGCTACGAGTGGTCCAAAGACGATCTCGTCCTGGTCCACACCGACTCCGTTCACCGCCACTTCAACCCCTATGACCAGACCGCCCGTTGCCTGGTGATTAAGGCCAAGTCCCTGTGGATGTACCTGGGTCTCATCCAGCAGGGGCGCAGCGGCCCGGTCGAGGACGAGGACCGCTTCGGGCCGCGCGAGGACTGGGGCGCGATCTGGACGCCCGGCGTGGACGACCGCAAGAAGGTCGTCAAGCCCGCCGACACGCCCTGGGAGACCACGCCCCTCGGCCGCGTACGCGTGCTGTCCTCCCCCCGGCACACCGACGTGCGGACCTTCAGCGTCGACGCCTTCGTCCTCGACATTCCGGCCGGGAGCCGGTCGGGCAAACGCTGGCACATGGCCGATGAGGTGCTGTACGTGCTCTCCGGTGAGGGATACAGCCTGCACTGGGAGGTCGAGGCCGAGATCGCCGAACGCTACTACGCGCGGGTGGCCAAGGAGCCGACGCGGCACGAGATCAAGGCCGGCGACACCCTCTACGTCCCCCACAACACCGTCGCCCAGCACTTCGCCGCCGACGGAACCCCTCTCCAGCTGCTCTCCGGCCAGAACCGCATCTTCAAGCACCTCGGCTACGACAACGTCGTCTACCTCGAGAACGCCCCCGAATACGACGACGCGCGTACTCCCGCGAACGCCGAGGCCTGAGGAGCGCTCATGCCGAACCGAACCACCACCCGCGTGACGCACTACCACGTGCAGAAGAAGCGTCGTGCGGAGTTCCTCGAGGAATGGCGCGGCTACCAGAAGACCGTCGTGGCCCGTGAGGACGTCGCGATGGCCGAGACGGCGCCGGGCGTACGCCGCGGCGTGTACGTCGGCGCGGACGGCGACCGCCCCACGCGGACGATGGACGCCCTCGCGCACGAACTCGACCCGGGCACGGTCACGAACGTCAACCGGCATTCCTGGGACGTCATGGTCTTCTGCGTCGCCGGCCACGGCTGGGCCGAGATCGACGGCCGGCGCATCGACTGGGGGCCCGGCGACTCACTGCACCTGCCGCTGTGGTCCTGGCACCGCTTCGGCAACGACGGCACCGAGCCCTGCCGGTACCTGACGTTCTCCGCCGAGCCGCTCATGTTCACGATGGGCTACTCCATCTACGAGGACGGCGGCGACACCCCGTACGCCGAGCTGGCGCCCAAGCCCGTCCAGTCCCCGGCGATCCCCGGGGCCGACCCGTACGCCCGGCGCAGCCAGCGCCTCGCGGCCGAACAGGACCGCCGGCGCAACGGCCGGCTCCACACCGACTGGGACGAGCTGGAACTGCTCAACACCCCCCGCGGCACCCGGACCACGTTCCTCCTCGACCGGGCGATCGGCTACCAGGCGTCGGGCATGTCGATGGCGATGTTCGAGATCGGGCCCGGCCGGGGCCAGTCGATGCACCGCCACCCCGGAGAGGCCTGGCTGTACGTCGTGGAGGGTCACGGCAGGTCGTTCCTCGGCACCGAGCCCGAGGTCGGAGAGTTCCACGAGTGGAAGAAGGGCGACATCATCGTCGTCGACCACTACCTGTGGCATCAGCACCTCAACTCCGACCCGGACCACACCGCCAAAGTCGTACGTATCCACATGTTCGACAGCCTCCTCGACACGATGCGCGTCCTCATGGACCCGATGGTGCTGTTCGAGGAACCGCCGGACGCGATCCGCGACAAGCAGGCCGGCGATCCCAGCACCATCGACTGGCCGGCCCTCACCCGGCCCACCTGGGAATGGTGAACGGACCGGCGCTGCCGGAGGGCGTGCTCTCGCTGCACGCCCTGCCCGCCGATCACCACGAGGGCCCCTGGGACCACATCGTCACGCCACCGGGCCTGAAGGAGCGACTGCTCTCCCAGGCGCTGCTCACCCTCCTGCACGGGCGGCGCCTGGCGACCCTCGCCGGGCTGCCGCACGGACTGATCGTGCTGGCCGGCCCGCCGGGCACGGGCAAGACCACCCTCGCCCGTGGCCTCGCCCAGCGCGCCGCCCTCGCGGTGGCGGCGGAGGGCGCGACCACCTATCTGGAGATCGACCCGCACGCGTTCCCCTCCGAACTGCTCGGCGAGAGCCAGCGGGCGATCACCCGGCTGCTCCGCGACACGATCCCCGAACTCGCGATGCGACGGCCGCACACGATCGTGCTCATCGACGAGGTCGAGTCCTTCGCGGTGGCCCGTTCGGCGGCCTCCATGGAGACGAACCCGGTCGACGTGCACCGGTCCACGGACGCGGTGCTCGCCGGGATCGACGCCATCGCCGCCGAACTCCCCCGCGTGCTCTTCCTCACCACGACCAACTTCCTGACCGGTGTCGACGAGGCGTTCCTGTCCCGCGCCGACCTCGTCATCACGTTCGAGCTCCCCGACACCGCCACGATCGCCTCGATCATCCGCCACTCCCTGGTCGAGCTCGCGGGGCTGTGGCCGGAGCTCGCCAAGCTGGCGGCCGACGAGGAGCTGCACGCCCGCGTCGCCGAGCGGTGTGCGGGGTGGGACGGCCGCCGGGTGCGCAAACTCGTCCTCGCCGCCCTCGCGCAGCGGCTGGACGTGGCCATGGACCCCGGAAGGCTCGAGGCGGACGACCTGATGGCCGCGACCGGTGTTCCCGCCGGTGCGGCGTGATCCCGACGGGAGGACCGATGGACACGACGGACCAGCCCGCCTGGGGCTCGGACGTGATGGTGGACTCGATGCGGGCGCTGGGCCTGCCGTACGTCAGCCTCAACCCCGGGTCCTCGTTCCGTGGCCTGCACGACTCCCTGGTGAATTACGCGGGCAACGAGATGGAGATGATCTGTTGCCCGCACGAGAAGATCGCGGTCGGGATCGCGCACGGCTACGCCAAGACCACGGGAACGCCGATGGGCGTCATCCTGCACAACGTGGTCGGTCTCCTGCACGGCGCCATGGGGATCTACTACGCGCACCTCGACCGCGCGCCGGTCGTCGTGCTGGGCGGCTCCGGACCGGCCACGCACGACCGGCGGCGACCCAACATCGACTGGATCCACTCGGCCAACGTCCAGGGCAACGCGGTCCGCGACTACACCAAGTGGGACCACGAACCGCGCTCGGTCTCCGACGTGCCGACCACCCTCGCGCGGGCGCACCGGATCGCGACGAGCGAACCTTGCGGCCCGGTCTATGTGGCGCTCGACGCCGGGCTGCAGGAGGACCCGCTGGACGAGCCGGTGGCGATGCCGGACTTCTCGCGCCTGGCGGCACCGTCGCGGATCGGTCCCGACCCGGCCGCCCTGCGCCGGCTCGCGGAACTCCTCTGCGCGGCCGAACGGCCGGTGATCGTGCCCGGCTACGCCGGCCGTGACCCCGCGGCGTTCGGGCTGCTCACCGAGCTGGCCGAGGTGGTCGGCGCGGGCGTGGACGACACGGGCATCCGGCTCAACTTCCCCAACCGCCATCCGCTGTGCGTCACCGGGACCACCGCCATCGAACGCGCCGACTGCGTGCTGTTCGTCGACGTGAAGGACATGGGCAAGCCGACGCAGCGGCTGGACTCGACGACCCGAACGATCACCTCGCGCCTGGCGCCCGGCACCACCGTTCTCGACCTGGGCTTGGGCGACATCGGGACCTCCTCGTGGAGCGAGGACCACGCGGCCCTGCTGGAGACCGATCTCCAGGTCACCGCCGACACCGTCGTCGCCCTGCCGATGCTCCTCGCACTGTGCCGGGAACTCGTCGGCGCCGACGACGCGGACCGGGCCGGACGCCGGAGGGCGTACGCCGCCGGGCTGGCGGGCCTGCACGCCGACCGGCGCGCCTCCTGGGAGGCCGAGGCCGCGCGGCACGCGGAGGATTCGCCGGTCTCCACCTCGCGGCTGGCCGCCGAGGTCTGGGACGTGGTCAAGGACCACGACTGGGTGCTGACCGCGGGCACCGCGGCCGAGTGGGCCCGGCGCCTGTGGGACTTCGACGCGCCGCACCGTCACCCCGGGCGCCAGCTCGGCACCGCCACGCAGATCGGCATCTCCCTCGGGGTCGCGCTCGCCCACCGCGGCAGCGGGCGTCTCGTCGTCGACCTGCAACCGGACGGCGACCTGATGTTCGATGCCGGGGCCCTCTGGGTGGCGTCGTACTACCGGCTGCCGATGCTCGTGGTGATGTACAACAACCGGGCCTACCACAACGACTGGGAGCACCAGGAACGCCTCGCGCGGCAACGCGGCACCCCGATCGAGCGCGCGTACATCGGCATGGAGATCGCCGACCCGGCGCCGGACTTCGCCGCGCTGGCCCGCTCGTTCGGCTGGTACGCCGAGGGTCCGATCGACGACCCGGGCAGGGTCGGCGCGGCCGTCCGACGCGCCGCCGACCGGGTGACCGCCACCGGGCTGCCCGCCCTGGTCGACGTGGTGTGCCATCCGCGCTGAGAGCGGCGGAGGCGATATCTCCCAGCTTCTTGTGGCATGTGCCACTTATGGTCTATTTTGGTTAGTCCATTAGTCCTTGGAGGCGAGAGACGCCCATGGTCGAACCGCATCTGACCGAGCGCACGCACCACCATCGCCCCCTGCCGGCCAGCCCCGAGGACCCGGCCGTGGGAGCGTTGCGGTGAGCGTCGAGCGACCGGCCGGCCTTCCCCCGCGGCGTACCGAACCGGGCTTCGGCTCCGACCTCGTCGTCGACCTCCTGCACGCGCTCGGCTACCGGTACCTGCCGATGAACCCGGGGTCGAGCTTCCGCGGACTGCACGACTCGGTCGTCAACCACGGCGGCAACGAGACGCCGCAGCTGCTCCTGTGCCTGCACGAGGAGATCGCGGTCGCGCTGGCGCACGGATACGCCAAGGCACGGGGCGGTCCGGTCGCGGCCGCGGTACACGATCTCGTCGGCCTGATGCACGCGTCGATGGCGGTCTACGACGCGTTCACCGACCGCGCACCGCTGCTGCTGCTCGGCGGCAGCGGGCCGGCCGATCCCGCCGCACGGCGGCCGATCGACTGGCTCCACTCGGCCACCACCCAGGCCGAGCTGGTGCGGCAGTACGTCAAGTGGGACGACGAGCCCACGACTCCGGAGGCCTTCGCACACAGCGTCGTACGCGCGCACCAGCTCGCCCACTCGGCACCCGCCGGGCCGGTCTACGTCTCGCTCGACGCGGGTGTGCAGGAGCAGCGGCTCCCCGGCCCGGTGGACCTGCCCGACCTGGCCCTGCACCGCCCCGCCCCACCCCTCTGGCCCGACCCGGCCGAGGTGGAGTCCGCGGCACGCCTGCTCGCCGGCGCGCGCCTGCCCGTCGTCGTCGGCGGCCGGGTCGGACTGGACCCGGCCGCCACACCGCTGCTGCGCCGGCTCGTCGAGACGATCGGAGCCGCGTACGTCGACGACCGCAACCTGGTGGCGTTCCCGACCGCGCACCCGGCCAACTGCACCGGCGACGCGCGCCTGCCGCGCGACGCCGACGTGGTCCTCGCCGTGGACGTGGTGGATCTCCCCGGCCTGCTGGCGGACCGCGGCCGCGGTGACCGTGGCGCCGCGGCCGTCGGCGCGCCGCTACCGGCGATCATCGATCTGTCGGCGGGCGACCTGGCGATGCGGTCGTGGGCGAACGCCTTCGCCGCCCCGCTCCCCCGCGCGGTGCAGCTGCTCGCCGACCCGCTCACCGGCCTGGAGGCGCTGGTGGACGCGCTCGACGGGCGACGCGCCGACGACGACGTCGAGCGCTCGGCGGCGGAGGCACGGTCGCGGCGGGCCGCGGTGCATGAGCGGGCCGAGGCCGAGCTGCGCGCCCACTGGTCGGACACGCCGATCTGGCCGGGGCGCCTGGTGGCCGAGACGTGGGCCGCGGTCCGCGACGTCGACCGGCTGCTGACGCTGCGGAACACACGGACCTGGCCGGCCGGCGTGTGGGAGTTCGGCGGCGCGGGCGAGTACCTCGGGCACTCCGGGGGCGGAGGCGTCGGCTACGGCCCCGGAGCGATGGTGGGCGGTGCGCTCGCCGCGCGCGACCAGGGCCGGCTCGGCGTCGCGATCGTCGGTGACGGCGACCTGCTCATGGCCTCCGGCGCGCTGTGGACCGCGGTGCACTACAAGATCCCGATGCTCGTCGTGGTCAACGACAACAGCTCGTTCTACAACGACGAGCCCCACCAGGCGCACGTCGCGCGGCACCGCGGCCGGCCGGAGGAGAACTCCTGGATCGGCATGCGCATCGGTGATCCGGCCATCGACATCGCCGGGCTGGCGGCGTCGTACGGGTGCGCCGCACACGGCACCGTCGAGGATCCGGAGAAGTTGCCGGCGGTCCTGCGGGCCGCGACGGCCGACGCGGTGGACGGTGCGGTGGCCGTCGTCCACGTGCGGACGGCACGCCACTGACCGGGACGGCGAGGTGCCGGCACGCCGCCCGGCCCTCGACACGTCCGACCCGAGCCGAAGCGGCGACCCGGTTCCACCATGGAGGCGAGACGGATGAGGAAACCGACGATGACCGCGGGCCTGGTGACGCTGGGCCTGGCGCTGACCGCCTGTGGCGGCACCCCTGCGCAGGACTCCGACATCGGATCCGGCAAGGGCGGAAAGGCGGCGGCCGCCACATACCAGAAGCTGAACGCCATGCCGAAGGACCAGGCCCGCGCCGAAGCGCTGAAGGAGGCCAAGTCCGCGGGTGGCACCCTGTCGATGTACACCTCGATGAACGCCGACATCGCCGACCGGGTCGCGGCGGAGTTCACCAAGCAGACCGGTATCAAGGTGTCGACGTACCGCGGGCATTCCGAGGACGTCCTGCAGCGCACACTCCAGGAGGCCGCGGCGAACAAGCTCGGCGCCGACGTCATCGAGAGCAACTTCTCCGAGATGGACGTCCTGGGCACCAAGAAGATCTTCGGCGGCTACGACGGCACGGCCGGGAAGCAGATCCCGAGCCAATACCACTACACCAGCTGGATCGCCGACCGTCTCAACATCCTCGTCGACGGCTGGAACACCAAGCAGATGCAGGAGAAGGACCTGCCGAAGTCGTGGGAGGACCTCGCCGACCCGCGGTTCAAGGGCAAGATCTCCATCGAGCAGAGTGACAACGACTGGTACGAGAACGTCACCAAGTGGTGGAAGGACCACGGCAAGAGCGACCAGGAGATCACGCAGCTGTGGCAGAAGATCGTGGCCAACGCCAAGGTCGTCAACGGCCACATCACGATGGCGGACCTGCTGGCCGCCGGCCAGACCGCGCTCAACGCCGACAACTACAGCTACGAGTACACCGTGGTCGCGAAGAAGGGTGCTCCCGTCACCGCGGTCGGCGCCGGCGGCGCCAACCCGGTTCCGGCGTTCGCACGGCCGAACGGCGTGGCGGTGACCGCCGCGGCCAAGCACGCCGCCGCGGCATGGCTCTTCGAGGACTGGATGCTCAGCGACGGCCAGAAGGTTCTCGTCGACCAGGGGCTGACACCGGCGACCAAGGTCCCCGGGGACACGACGACCAAGGGCCTGAACGTCGTGCCCTATGACACCAAGGGGTACGAGGCCCAGCAGAAGAAGTGGGCGGACGAGTGGGACCGGCTGATCAGCAGCACGCCGAAGCTGAAGTGACCGGCGCCCTCAGTCCCTGATGTCCTGGAGGAACCACTCGGCCGGCAACCGCCGGCCGAGTTCCGCCTTCTCGGCCCGCTCGAGCACGTGACCGGCCACGGACGCGAACTGCAGGCCCTGGGTGCCGGTGGTGACGAAGACCGTCACGTCGTCGTCGCTCCGGCGCCCCGGCACACGCCCGGTCTCCAGGTCCAGCAGAGTGGGCCAGGCACCCCTCTCGGGCGCCCGGCCCGCGGGGATGCGCCGCCGGTCCTCCGGACGGCCGGCGACGTACGAGGCGATCGCCCCGGCCTTCCACTCCATCATCGGCACGTCGGCGCCGTGGGGCACGGTGTGGATCCCGAGCTGTGTCACGACGTCGGCGTGGTCGAGCAGCGCGTCGCCGAGCTCGCGGCGGGTGACGCAGACGACGTGCGCGCCGGGCCGGAGCCATGCGGGGTCGAACGTGGGTGACATGGAGTCGGTGGCGGTCGCGACGATCGCCATGCCCCGGACGGCCTGCTCGGCGTGCTCGACCGCGACGGCGTCGATGCCGAGCTCGGAGCGGATCCGGCCGGCGAACTCCGTGCGGTGCTCCGGTGTCGGGCTGTGGACGCGGATCGTCGTCAGCTCGCGGACCTGCGCGATCGCCTCGACGAAGGTCCATGCCATCCCGCCCGAGCCGAGGACCCCGAGCGTGGCGGCGTCGCCGCGCGCCAGCGCGTCGGTGCCGATCCCGGCGGCGCCGCCGACGCGCATGTGCTGCAGGTAGCCGTCCTGGAGGATGGCCAGCGGGGCGCCGTCGGTCACGCGGAAGCACAGGATGAGCCCGCAGTACCGGCCGGGCCGCACGCAGTACTTCTCGTGCGTGCCGCCCTGCCAGGACACCACGTCCGACTTGATCCGCACCGCCGCGATCCCGTACGACACGCTCACCCCGGCCATGCTCCCCCACTGGTAGTAGTCGTCGGGGCGCCCGGTCGGGGCGAACATGTCGATGCGTGGCACGTAGGTCGCCTCGCCGTCACGCAGGTCGTCGTACGCTCGTCGGAGGGCCGTGATGGTCCCCCGCATGTCGAGCACCGACCTGACGTCGTCGTTGTCCAGCAGCCGCATGCCACGCCCTTTCCGAGATCTCCGTCTGTGCCGAGCCGTCGGTCGCTCGTGTTACCCGGCGTCACCGGGCGTCTCGGTCGCCGCCACGCCGGCCGCGGCCGTCTTCTGGTCCGCCGGCGGGATGACGGCGACGCGCGTGTGGTCGATGCGGAGGACCACCCGGTTGCCCGGCGCGATCGACTGGGCCGGGTTGGAGCGGTTCCGGATCTCCTGCTTGCCGACGGCGATCACGTGGTCCACGGAGTCACCGAGGAAGGCGCGCGTGCCGATTTCGCCGGAGAACTCGTTCCGGACACCGGACGAGCCGTCCGCCCGGGCGCCGTCGGTGTCGGCGTCGAGCTGGACGCACTCGGGCCGGATGGAGACCGCCGCGTCGTCTCCGACCTGGAGCGGGGATCCCGTCATCACTCCCCAGACGCTCAGGTCCGGAGTGTCGACCCGGCAGGAGCCGTCCGCCGCGTCGACGGCGGCGACGGTGCCGCGGAGCAGGTTGGTGACGCCCACGAAGGTCGCGACGAACTCGCTCGCCGGCCGCTCGTAGATCTCGCGCGGCTTGCCCACCTGGACGATCTTGCCCTCGTTCACGACCGCGATCCGGCTCGACATCGCCAGCGCCTCGGCCTGGTCGTGGGTGACGTAGATGGCGGTCAGGCCCAGCTCGCGCTGAAGCCGTTTCAGCTCGAAGCGCATGGCCTCCCGCAGTTTGGCGTCGAGGTTCGACAGCGGCTCGTCGAGCAGCATCAGGTCCGGCTCGCCGACGAGCGCCCGCGCGAGGGCGAGGCGCTGCTGCTGGCCACCGGACAGTTTCGTGGCGGCGCGATCGGCCATCGCCGCCAGGTCGGTCACCTCCAGCACGCGCATGACGCGCTCGCGGAGCTGCGTCCGCGAGGGCCGCTGGCCGCGTGGGAGCACGGTCACCGGGAAGGCCGCGTTGTCGAACACCGACATGTGCGGCCAGATCGCGTACGACTGGAAGACCATGCCGAGGCGGCGGCTGTTGGCCGGGGTGTTGATCTTGCGCTTGCCGTCGAAGAACACACGGTCGCCGAGCGCGATGTGCCCCCCGTCCGGCCGCTCGAGGCCGGCGATGGAGCGGAGTGTCGTCGTCTTGCCGCAGCCCGACGGGCCGAGGAGGGTGAACAGCTCACCGTCCTGCACGTCGAAGCTCACGCCGTCGACCGCCAGGACCCGGGTGTCGTCCGCGGATCTCGCCCGTCGTCCGGAACCGTCGAAGGTCTTCACCAGATCGTCTACGACCAGCATGGCTCAAGCGTTCCTTCCGTCAGGAGTCGGTGCCGGCGCCGAAGCGCAGGCCGACCCGGTACGCGATACCGACGAGCAGCATGAGGGTGACCACCATCAGGACACCGATCGCCGCGACGACGGTGAAGTTGCCGTTGTTGAACTGCTCCCAGAGGAGCACCGACAGGACCTCCTTGCCGGGGCTGTACAGCAGGACCGTGCTGGACAGCTCGCGGAACGACACCACGAGGATGTAGACCCATCCCGCGAGGATTCCCGAGCTCATGAGCGGCATGAGGATGCGCCGGAAGCTCTGCCACCAGGACGCCCCGCACACCAGCGCCGACTCCTCGAGTTCGTTGTTCATCTGCGCCATGGCGGTCACCGAGTACCGCATCCCGTACGGCAGGTAGCGGGTCGCGTAGGAGATCAGCAGGATCCACAGGGTGCCGTAGATGGGAAGCGGCGAGCGCAGGTAGACGAACAGCACCGCCAGGCCCATCACCAGGCCCGGGATGACCAGCGGGGTCGAGGCGAGCACGTCGAGCACGCGCCGGCCGGGCACCCGGGTCCGCACGATGAGCCACGCGACCACCGCGGTCAGGAACATCACGCCGGTCGCGGCCCCGAGCCCGAGAAGCACCGAGTTGCGGAACGCGGTCAGCGCCAGCGGCATGTGCAGGACGGTGCTGTAGTTGTGCAGCGTGATCGAGCTCACCGCCTTGCCGGACGGTGCCTGGTAGTACGGCAGCAGGCTGGCCCACAGCAGTACACCGACGGGGAGCACCGCCGTGACGAAGAAGTAGATGATGACGGCCGCACCGACGAACGGCCGGGCGCGCCCCAGCGCGATCGGACGCGGCCGGAAGCCCTTTCCGGTGATGGTCTGGTACCGCGACGCGTGCCGCGACAGCCAGCTCGACAGCAGGACCGCGAACGCGGCGATGGCCAGCAGGACCACGGCCAGCGCGCCCGCCTCGCGGTAGTCGATCGGATAGATCTGCAGGACGTTGTAGATGCGGCTGGTGAACACGTAGATCTTCGCCTGCAGCCCGATGATGGCGGGCACCTCGAAGCTCTCCATCGACTGCACGAACACCAGGACCACGGACGCGATGATCGCCGGACGCAGAAGCGGCGCGGTCACCCGGCGCAGCGTCGCGCGGCGGGAGGCGCCGGACATCAGCGCGGCCTCCTCCAGCGACGGATCCATCGCGCGGAAGGCCGCGACCATCAGCAGGAACGCGATCGGCGACAGGTGCAGCCCCTGCACCCAGATCATTCCGGGCATCGAGAACACGTTGAGCACCTGTGTGCCGAACACCCTGTTGATCACACCGGTGTGCGGGTCGGCGAGGAAGATCCACGCGATGGCGTACAGCATCGCCGGGATGATGAGGGGCACCAGCGACGCCGCGAAGAAGAGCCCCTTGAGCGGCGCGTCGGTGCGTACCTGAACCCAGGCGAGAGCCGCCCCTAGGACCAGCGCGAAGACCGCCGATCCGAGGGCGAACTCGATGGAGTTGAGGAGCATCGGCCCGGCGAGGCTGCCCTTCCCGAACGCCTCGCCGAAGCCCTTCAGCGTGAAGCCGTGCTCGTCGAAGAACGTGCCCCACAGCAGGTAGTACAGCGGCACGATCGCGAGATAGCCGACGACGACGGCACAGATCCCGACGATCGCGGTGCGCGGGGTGAGTACCGCGTCGCGCGCCCGCCTCAGCAGGCCGACGCGCGTACCGTCCGGCAGCCGCGGAACCTCCGGCGACGGGCGAACGGGAGTGGTTGTGGTCATCGAGGACTCCTCACATCGGACCGTCTACTCGCCCGCTTCCGGAGCGAGGCGACGGAGATCAGCCCTTGCCGGCGGTGGGCGCGCCCTGGAGCAGCTTCTGCCACCCCTCGCTCCACTTGGCGCTGTCGTTCGTCATCTGGTCGAGCGGAATGTCGTAGATCTTCGTTCCGGCCGGGATGGGGTTCTTGGTGGTGACCGAAAGGTTGGCGGGGACGCGGTACTGCTTGGGGAACAGCTGCTGCCCGTCGGTCAGCGACCACTTCATGTAGAGCGTGGCGGCGGCCGGGTGCGGGGCCGTCCTCGTCAGCCCGATGCCGTTGGGGCGGTACAGGACCGGCTGGACGACGGGCTGCCAGACCACCGGGGCGCCCTTGCCGAAGTGGTCCTCGTCGATCAGGTGCTTGTAGCCGTCGGGCGCGATGCCGACCTGCCCGGAGTCCAGCAACTGCGCCTGGACGGTGTGGCCCTTCACCACCTTCGCGTTGGCCGCGAGCCTGGTGAAGAAGGCGTCGGCCTGCTGGGTGCTCCAGTGCAGCCGGCTCGTGAAGTAGCTGTGCAGACCGAGGTACCAGTCCCAGTCGTCGGGCTCGAGTTCGATCTGCCCCTTGAACCGGGGGTCGGTGAGGTCCTGGTAGCTCGTCGGCGGTGTCTTGATCTTGGCCGTGTTCCAGGAGACGGTGAACGCGTCGTACCGGGTCGCCACCCACCCCGGGTGCACGGAGCCGGGTCTGAGCTGGCTGGTGACCTGCTTGTCGTCGTAGTCGGCGAGCACGCTCTTGGCGGCCATGGCGAGCAGTTCGCCGCCATTGGTGTCGACGAGGTCGGCGGGCAGCTTGCCGGCACCCGCCTCCTGCAGCACCCGCTGCAGCACCTCCTCGGAGTCGGCTCGGTAGGTCTTCACCTTGATGCCGTACTGCTTCTCGAAGGCCGCCGCGTTCTCCTGGATGGAGCTGTTCGACGCGTAGATGACGACCGAGCCCTCCTTCTTCGCGGCGGAAACGAGCTGGCCGTCGGGCATGGCGGCGTACTTGGCGAGCGCCGCGCTGTCCTTGCCTCCGCCTGCGCCACCGCCGGAGGCGGCGGTGGGCGTGCCACCGCATCCGGCGAGCAGAACGGCGGTGAGAGCGAGCGCGGTCGTGCGGCCGGGCCGAACAGAGGGCCTCATCGGTCCCCTCCTTTGTCGTACCCCCCGATCGGACGATTCGTTTGACTGCTGGGTGGGAGCCGGCACGCGGAACAGTCCCTGCGCACGATGTCTCCCCTCACGCGTGCGGACCGCGAAGGCGGCCTGACGACGCCGTCGGCGCCGTCACGTCGGCCGAGGGGTTCTCGCCCGAGACCGTCCGGTGCGGGCGTTCGGCCATCACGGCGGGTACACCGACCACTCCGACCCCGGCACCGACCTTTTTCACGCGATTCGCCTCCGGCCGCCTTCAGCCGCTCACGCGGCTCCGTACTCGACGGACCCATCGGGCCGGCTCGCCCCGAAGGCCGTTCTCCCTGCGTCCGCCGGTTCGGCCATTATGGTTTGAAGGTAATACCATTACAAGAGTTACCGGTAAGAAATACGCCCGAAACAGCGGCTTAGCAGCATCTACTGGCCGAAAGCAACCATCAGACCGGCGGTCACCGGTACGGCGAGGACGTCTCACCGGCCGGCGAGACGCCTCGTACGCGGGCGGCCCGGTGCCCGGTTGTGTTCGGGGCCCTCGGCGAACCCCGTGCAGATCAGCGCGAGGGCCGCCGGGGTGAGCAGCGCACGGCCGACACCCTGAACGCCGCGGTCCTCACCTCGGCCCGGCGGCCGGCCTCTGCGGATCGCCAACGGCGTCGACGCGTCCCTCGTCCTCCCGTGCGCGGTCGCCGACGGTCCGGCGCCGACCCGGCCGGGCGGCCACCGCCCTCTCGCACGGTCCCCGGCCACGGCCGGGGACACGAAGCTCCGCGTCACCGGTACCGGCCTGGCCGCGATCGGGGAACGAATCACCCATCACCGGCGCCCCTGGTTCGGAACTCTCCATCGCCGGCCTCACGCCGAGGCTCCCGACCACGCCGGCGTGCGAAGCTCCGCATCGTACGGGACTCCACGTGCGATGGTCACATGCCGCGAGAGCGGGCCTTCTCCACGAGGTATCGCCAGACCGACAGGTCGTTGAAGGCCGAGCCGAGATCCGGCAACTCGGCGACGTCGTCATCCGGAAGGTCCTCCGGCCGGGCGTCCAGCCGGGCCAGCTCCAGCGTGACCGTCGCCAGGGCATTCAGGTTGACGGCCCGCACGACGGCCTCTTCCACGCTCGCGCCCGTGACGGTGATGCCGTGCCCCTTCAGCACGCAGACCGGCCGGTCCCCCATCGCCGCGATCATCTCGTGCGCGAGGTCGGGCCGGCGGATGAGCACCGACCGCCGATAGACCGGGACGCCTTCAAGGGCCATCCGCATCGCCGGGATGTTGTACGCGCCGAAGACCGGTCGCAGCTCGAGCCCGGCCACACCGCAGAGCAGCACCGCCGGCGGGTGGGCGTGCACGACCGCGTTCACCTCGGGGCGGGCGCGCAGCACCTCACCGTGGATCGGCAGCTCGTTGGGTACGGCGTATCCCTCCGCCGCGCCGGTGAGGGCGCCGTCGAGATCGGTCTGCCGGACGTCCCGCTCGTCGGTGAACATCAACCCGCGCTCGTCCCCGCCTCGGCACCGGATCAGCATCCGGTTCTCACCGGTCCGCACGCTGACGTGCCCCAGCACGCCCTCGACGAGCCCTTCCATCGCGAGGATGCGGCAGGCCTGGGCCACCGTCGCGCGCGGATCGGTCATGTGCGGTCCGTCCTCTCCGTGCTTCGCCGCGGGCCTTCCCGCTTCGGGGCCGGAAGCATCCCGGCCGGGCGTCCCGGCAGCGGGACGTCCACGCCTTCCCACCGAGCCCACTAAGGAGATAAGGTCAGACCAACATACCTTACACCCCGTACCTCAGCGTGCCATGGCGACAACCGGACCGTCTCACCGCGCACCCGATGGAGGCGACAGTGGAGGAACCCCCGCATCCGCGCTCACCCGGAGCGCGGTCCACGGCCGCCCTGACCACGGCCGCCCTGACCACGGCGGCCCTGACCACGGCGGCCCTGACCACGGCGGCCCTGACCGCGGCCGCTCTGACCACGGCCGCCCGCCCGCGAAGCCTCACCGGCCGCGCGGAGCCACGGTGACAGCGGGGGTTCCCCGCGGGCCGCACTTCCCTCCCTCCCGCACACCACGCCGCCATGCACGAGCGGGTGAGCGACATGCCCGGCACCTCGCATGACCACACGCCGGCCGAGCCCGGCACGGGCGGATGAATTCCGGTTCTCGCGCCGCACCGGCGCGCCTCGGCCACGGCCCCGGGGGGTGCGCCGTAGCCGGATGGACGCTCCCACTTCCCGTCCGCAGGGACACCCCGACCCTGAAGGGTATAATGGTCTAACATTAAGCCCTATGAGCGAGAGGACCCCATGTCACGCAGGGACCAGTCGCGTCGCCCATGGCGGACTCCGACGGCCGGGCGGCCTCGACTCACGCAGCCGTTCCGGACCCGCTCCCGGAGACCGGAATGAGTGAGGGAACACTGATCGTCGGCGGCAGTCAGGCCGGCGTACAGCTGGCCGTGTCGCTACGACAGCTCGGCGACACCTCACCGATCGTCCTGGTCGGCGAGGAGACACGTCCGCCGTACCAGCGGCCGCCCCTTTCCAAGGAGTTCCTCGCCGGCCGGGCGGACCTGGACTCGCTGACGTTCCGCACGCCCGGCTTCTACACCGACTCCGGAATCGACCTGGTGTGCGGTGAACGGGTGACCGGAGTGAGCCTGTCCGCGTCGGGCCCGGTGGGCTCCGGCGTCGCGACGACCGCGAGCGGGCGCGAGCTGCCCTTCGGCCGGCTGGCGTTGACCGTGGGAGCGGACGCCAGGCGGCTCCCCCTACCCGGCGCGCACCTGGGCGGGATCTGCTATCTGCGTGACCACGATGACGCCGTGGACCTGCGGGCGCGGCTCGCGACCGCCACGAACGTCATCGTCGTCGGCGGCGGATTCATCGGCCTGGAGGTGGCGTCGGCGGCACGCGCCGCCGGTCGGTCCGTCACGGTGGTCGAGGCCGCGGACCGGTTGATGGCGCGGGCCGTGGGCCCGGTCGTCTCGGAGTTCTACCGCCGCGCGCATCGACGCCGCGGCATCGACGTCCGGCTGTCCGCCGGCGTCACCGGTTTCGAGGGTGAACGGGGTCAGGTGACCACCGTCGAGCTCTCCGACGGAACGCGGCTGCCCGCCGATCTGGTCCTGGTCGGGATCGGCGTTCTGCCGCGCACCGAACTCGCCGAGCAACTGGGGCTCACATGCGACCAGGGCATCGTCGTCGACACCCACGCCCGCACCAGCGATCCCATGGTCGTCGCCGCCGGCGACTGCACCGTTCAGCCGCACCCGATGACGGGGCAGGGACGGGTGCGCCTGGAGTCGGTCCAGAACGCCGTGGCCCAGGCCCAGGCCGCGGCCTCGACGCTTCTCGGACGGCCGAACGGCGTGACGCCGGTGCCGTGGTTCTGGTCCTACCAGGGCGATCTCAGGCTGCAGATCGCCGGCCTGTCGGCGGACCACGACGACCAGGTCGTACGCGGTGACCCCGACGACGAGAGCTTCTCGGTCCTCTACTACCGGCGGAACCGCCTGCTGGCCATCGACGCCGTCAACCGCCCGGCCGACTACATGGCGGTACGCAAGGCGCTCGGCCGGGGAGCGACCATCGCCCGGGACCGCGCCGGCGATCCCACGGTTCCGCTGAAGTCCCTCATCGGCGATCCGGCCGCCATCGCACACCGGACAGAGACCTAGGCACGGTGGGCCGCTTGTACCCTCTGACGGCATCTGGTCTAATGGACATACCAAAAGACAAGACACTTCACCGGCACGTGCATCCGGCAGACGGAGTGGAACGACCGCGGGAGGACATGGGCGTTGTGGCCAAGGTGATCTACATCGACAGCGCCGGTCGCGAGTACGCCGTCGACGCGGCGGTCGGTGACACGGTCATGGGGACCGCGGTCAAGAACGGCGTCCCCGGGATCGTCGCCGAGTGCGGCGGCAACTGCTCCTGCGCCACCTGCCACGTATGGGTGGCCGGGGAGTTCGCGTCGGCGGTGGGGCCTCCGGGCGACATGGAGGAGGACCTGCTCGACATGGGTGTCTCGGAGCGACGGGACACCAGTCGTCTCTCCTGCCAGATCCGCGTCACGGAGGCCCTCGACGGCCTGACCGTGGAGATCCCCCCGGAGCAGCCGTGAACGGGCGAAGCGAGGGAGACGAAGGCACCGCCCGCCGGATCACTCCGCCGACGCAGGAGGCCACGTGACCGATCAATGGAGACGCCGGCCGCCCGGTGCGACCGGGGACCACCATCGCGAACCCGATACCGCCATTCCAGTGACGCTCCATCACGTGAAGGGAAACGGCCGTGCTTAGGCAGGACATCAACGAGCTCTTGACACAGACCGGTCCTGGGACGCCGATGGGCGACCTGTTCCGGCAGTACTGGATCCCCGCGCTGCTGGCCGAGGAACTGCCGGAGAACGACTCACCGCCGGTGCGTGTGAAGCTCCTGTCCGAACGCATGGTCGCCTTCCGCGACAGCGAAGGGCGATACGGCCTCGTCGACGAGTTCTGCGCCCACCGCGGCGCATCGCTGTGGTTCGGCCGTAACGAGGGGTCCGGCCTGCGCTGCCCGTACCACGGCTGGAAGTACGACGTCACCGGCCAGTGCGTGGAGGTGCCGTCCGAGGCGGACAACAGCAGCTTCTGCGAGAACGTGAAGCTGACCGCGTACCCGCTGGTCAAGGTCGGCGACGTCCTGTGGACCCACATGGGCGACCCGGCGAACCGGCCGGACCTTCCGGAGTATGAGTTCCTGCACGTCGCCCCGGAGCAGACCTACACCTCCAAGCGGTGGCAGCAGTGCAACTGGCTGCAGGCGTTCGAGGGCGGCATCGACTCCAGCCACGTGACGTTCCTGCACTCCGGCGGCCTCAAGAGCGACCCGCTGTTCAAGGGCGCCAAGGGCAACGAGTACAACATGAAGGACACCAAGCCGTTCTTCGAGGTCGCCGACAGCGAGGGCGGGCTCTTCGTCGGCGCGCGCCGCAACGCCGAAGAGGGCAGGTACTACTGGCGGATCACGCCGTGGGTGATGCCGGCCTTCACGATGGTGCCGCCACGCGGCGATCACCCGATCCACGGCCATTTCTGGGTGCCGATCGACGACCACAACTGCTGGACGTACTCCTTCGACTACCACCCGGTCCGTGCCCTGACGCCGCAGGAGCGCCAGGCCATGATCGACGGCCACGGGGTGCACAGCAAGAACATCCCCGGGACCTACCGGCCCGTGGCCAACATGGACAACGACTACCTGATCGACCGCGAGGCGCAGAAGCGCGGGGACACCTACTCGGGTGTGGCGGGGATCGCCATGCAGGACGCCTCGTTGCAGGAGAGCATGGGGCCGATCGTGGACCGCACGAAGGAGCGGCTGGTCCCGGCCGACAGCGGGATCATCAAGGCCCGCCAGAAGCTGCGCAAGGCGGCGGTCGCGCTGCGGGACGAGGGCGTGACACCGCCCGGTGTGGATCCCGAGCACCACCGGGTGCGCTCGGCGGCGGTCGTGTTGCCGCAGGCCGAATCCTTCCTGGACTCCTGCCGCGACGCGGTCAAGGCCACACCCGGCGTTCCGCAGGCGTCGGTCTGAGATGTCGATGATCTATCCGAGCGAATCCGCCCGTGCGGCCTCCGCGAGTGAGGCGCGTTTCCGGATCACCGCGCCCATCAGGCCCGCCAGGAACGCGCGCGTCATCGCCCTGGACCCGAGAGCGGCCACGGTCGCGCGGCGCATCGCGGAGGGCCCGTGGGCGGCCGCCGGCTTCTACACGTGCGAGGTCACGTCGGGAAACGGCGGTGAGGACGGCGTCCTGCTGCGCGGGCTCGACGGCGCGACGTCGACGCTGGCGGACGCCCTGACCGGCACCGACGTGGTGGTCGTCATCGCGACGGATGACTCGGGACGCACGCAGGCCGCCGCCATCGGCAGGAGTTGCGGCGCGCGCGCCGTCATGACGGCGGGGCTGGTGCTCGGCGACGGCTTCGAGGCGGAGGACGCGGTCGCCGCCCTCCGGCCGTACGCCCGGGTGCTGCTGTTGTCGGCGGATGAGAGCGATGTCTTCGAACTGCTCACGGCCCTGAGGGTCTAGAGAACGAACGGACGGCGGAGGCGGGCGGACGCCCGGCCCACGACGACGGAGGAAACCGACAGCGAGATGTCCGAAAAGATCAGCCTGCGCGCCCTGCAGCGGATGAAGGAGGACGGCCGCAAGATCGTCGGCGTGGTGGCGTGGGACTACCAGATCGCCCGCATCGTCGATCGGGCCGGCGTGGACATCGTCTCGGTCGGTGACACGGTGGGCGTGAACCTGTGGGGGCATGCCAACCCCTTCGAGGTCACGATGGAGGAGATGATCCTGGTCACGCGGGCGGTGCGCCGAGGTGTCGGCCGGGCCCTGCTCAGTGCCGACTTCCCGTTCGGCCCGCTCCAGGAGGGCACGGACAGCGCCGTCCGCGCCGCCATCCGGTTCGTCAAGGAGGCCGGCGTCGACATGGTCAAGCTGGACGCGGCCTCGGACTTCCTCGACTCCGTCACGGCGATCACGCGAGCGGGCATCCCGGTGTTCGCGCAGTTCGGGATCACACCGCAGACCGCACTGCGGTACGGAGTCGAGTACAACGCGATCCCGTCCAGTGCCGACCAGGTGCCGGTGGAGATGAAGGACGCGCTCGTCGCCGAGGCCAAGAGGCTGGAGGACGCGGGCGCGGTGCTGCTCAACTTCACCAACTCCGGGCCGGTCGTGGGCGCCGCCGTCGCCCGGGCCGTCTCCGTTCCGGTCGTCGGCGGCTTCGGCGGCGGCCCGTGGCTCGACGGCCGGATGCGCATGGCGCACGCCGCCATCGGCTATGCCGCGTCGGCCATCGACGACCCTCCGGACACGTACGCGAACGTCGCCCAGACGACACTCACCGCGATCACGGCCTACGCCGAGGACGTACGCGCCGCACGTCAGATCGCCGGCGGCATTCCCGTCCCACCCGCGCCCTGACCTCCCGCCCACCTCCACCAGGAGCCACGCTCATGCCCACCGCGGTCGTCGACGGAATCTCCACCCGCTATGAGATGGCCGGCTCCGGGCCGCCGCTGCTGCTGTTCTCTCCCGGAGGATTCGACTCGACCCTGGAGGGCTGGCGGACGGTCGGCGTCTACCGGCGCCTGCGCCTGCTCGACCACCTCGGCGAGAAGTACACCTGCATCACCTTCGACCGGCGGGAGTCGGGCCGGTCCGGTGGCCGGCTGGAACGCATCTCCTGGGCCGACTACGTCGCGCAGGGTGTGGGGCTGCTCGACCATCTGCGCATCGCGCGGGCGCATCTCATGGGCGGCTGTGTGGGCTGCTCGACCGTCGCGGCCATGGCGGTGGCCCGGCCGGAGCGGGTTCTGAGCATGGTGCTGTACTCCCCCGCGGGCGGGGTGAAGTACCGCATGAAACAGCATGCCCGGTTCACCCGCCACCTGGCCTACGCGGACGAGCACGGCCTTGAGCAGGTGGTGAAGCTCGCGAAGAGCACGGACAAGGGTTTCTCCGCGGACCCTCGGGTGGGCCCCTGGGCACCCGTGCTCCGCGGCGATCCGGAGTTCGCCGAGAGGTACGCGCGGACGGACGCGGATCGTTACCGCGTGCTGGTCAGCGGCATGGCGCGGTCGATGTTCGACCGCGACACCGTTCCCGGACCGGAGCCCGAGGACCTGCTGACGCTCGACGTCCCCGCGCTCGTGGTCCCCGGCCAGGACGACTCGCACGCGCCCTCGGCCGCCCGCTACCTCCGGGAGTGCCTCCCCCGCTCGGAGTACTGGGACGTCCCGGTGGCCGAGCAGACCGAGTCGACGGCGCCCGCCCGGGTGCTGCGGTTCCTGAACGGCGTCTAGAGACGTCTTGGTCAGACCATCAGTCCACGGGGTAACGTGCCCTGACGGGCGTGAAGACAAGGAGAGACGGCATGGCGGAGCAGGTGCTGGCCGCGGTCAGGACCGGTCCGGGCAGGACCGAACTACGCGAGTTTCCGATGCCGGACATCCCCGATGACGGTGCCCTGCTCAAGGTCGAGGTCGCCGGGATCTGCGGTACGGACGTCAAGATGTACGCCAAACCGCCGTTCACCGACCCGGTGATCATGGGCCACGAGAACGTCGGCGTCATCGCGAAGGCGGGGCGGACCTTCTCCGAACGCAAAGGGCTGGTGGAGGGCGATCGCGTCTTCGTCGAGCACTACGTCGGCTGCTTCCGCTGCGAATGGTGCCACCGGGGTGAGTACCGCCACTGCGAGGCGACCGACTGGCGCACCAATCCCGACGCCCGGCGCTACGGCTACACCTCCGCGGACAACCCCTTCCGCCTCTGGGGCGGCTTCTCTCAGTACCTCTACCTGCCCTGGAACTCGGTGACGCATCGCGTTCCCGACGGTGTCTCGGCCGAGCTGGCGGGCCTGGTGACGCCGCTGTCGAACGGCATCGAGTGGGCCCTGGTCACCGCGGGCGTCGGCTACGCCTCGACGGTCCTCATCCAGGGCCCCGGACAGCAGGGACTCTCCCAGGTCGTCGCCTGCAAGCAGGCAGGCGCCTCCCTCATCATCGTCACCGGGACGACGCGGGACGCCGCACGGCTCGCTCTCGCCGAGGAGCTCGGCGCCGACCACGTCATCGACATCACGCGGGAGGACACCCTCCAGCGGGTACTGGAGATCACCGGCGGCCGGGGCGTCGACGTCGTGCTGGACTGCACGGCCGGCGCCGGCACCGCCCCGGTCATGCTCGGCATCGACGCGCTCAAACGCCGTGAGGGCACCATGGTCGTCCAGGGCGAGCTGGCCGCCTTTCCCGACTTCCCCCTCAAGAAGCTCACCGAGAAGTCCATCGCCCTCAAGAGCGCGCGGGGCCACGGCTACCGCGCCTGCGAGCTCGCCCTCGAACAACTCGCCTCCGGGCGGTTCCCGCTGGAGAAGCTGAGCACGCACTCCTTCGGCCTGGAAGACGCCGACCGCGCCATCCGGACCGTCGGCGGTGAGGGTGCCGCGGACGTCATCCACGTCTCCCTGCTGCCCTGGGCGCGGGCATGAGCGTCGTCGTCCGCGACCCGCGGCGTACGGACCGGGCGACGGTCGACGGCCTCGGCCGGTACGGCGTGGCCACCATCCACGAGGCCCAGGGACGGACCGGCCTGCTCGCGCCCGCCCTGCGCCCCATCTACTCCGGCGCGCACATCGCGGGGACCGCGGTGACGGTGAGCGTGCCGCCGGGGGACAACTGGATGATCCACGTCGCGGTGGAACAGTGCCGGGAGGGTGACGTCCTCGTGGTCGCGCCCACGTCCCCCTCGGAGGCCGGTTACTTCGGCGACCTCCTCGCCACCTCGGTCGCCGCACGCGGGGTCCGAGGGCTGGTCATCGACGCCGGCTGCCGCGACGTCGCGGAGCTCCAACGCATGAGCTTCCCCGTGTGGGCGCGGCACATCTGCGCGTTCGGGACGGTGAAGGAGACCCTCGGAGACGTCAACATCGGCCTGGTCTGCGCCGGGCAGCGGGTCGAGCCGGGAGATGTGATCGTCGCGGACGACGACGGGGTCGTGGTCGTCCCCCGCCGCCGCGCCGGCGAGGTGCTCGAGGCGTCACGGGCCCGGGAGGACAGGGAGGCGGCGCTCCGCGAGCGCTACGCGCGCGGTGAACTCGGCCTCGACGTCAACTCCATGCGCGAACGCCTCACGAGCAAGGGGCTGACGTACATCGACCGCGCGCCGGACGAGTGAACCGCCGCCAGGAACGAGGACCACGTTGATCATCGACTGCCACGGGCACTACACCACGACCCCGCCACGGCAGCAGGCGTTCCGCGACGCACAGCTCGCCCGGCTCGCGGACCCCTCCCTGCCCGTGCCGGCACCGCCCGCCATCGGCGACGACGCCATTCGCGAGAGCGTCGAGAACAACCAGCTGAAGGTGCTGCGCGAGCGGGGCGGCGACCTGATGCTCTTCTCCCCGCGGGCGTCCGGGATGGAGCACCACGTGCCCGACCCGGAGACCGCGCGCGTCTGGGCGAGGGCGAGCAACGACCTCGTCCACCGGGTGGTCGGCCTGTTCCCGCGGCACTTCGCCGGCGTCTGCCAGCTCCCGCAGACACCCGGCGGGGCCCTCGACGACGCGACGGCCGAACTCCGCAGATGCGTGGAGGACCTCGGCTTCGTGGGCTGCAACCTCAACCCCGACCCGTCCGGCGGGCACTGGACCTCTCCGCCGCTCACCGACGCGTACTGGTTTCCCCTGTACGAGACGATGGCGGAGCTGGACGTCCCGGCGATGATCCATGTCTCGGCGTCCTGCAATCCGGCCTTCCACACCCTCGGCGCGCACTATCTCAACGCCGACACCTCGGTGTTCATGCAGCTCGTCCAGGGGGACCTGTTCGAGCGCTTCCCCACGCTGCGGTTCGTCATCCCGCACGGCGGCGGCGCGGTGCCCTATCACTGGGGGCGCTACCGGGGCCTCGCCGTCCGGATGGGACGACCGGACCCGTCGGACCACGTCATGAAGAACGTCTTCTTCGACACCTGCGTCTACCACCAGCCCGGCATCGACCTGCTGCACCAGGTCATCGGTCCGGACAACGTCCTGTTCGCCTCCGAGATGCTGGGCGCGGTCCGCGGCGTCGATCCCGAGACCGGCATCGCCTGGGACGACACCAAGCGTTACATCGACAACGCCGGCCTCACCGACGAGGAACGGCACAAGATCTTCGAGACCAACGCCCGGCGCGTCTACCCCCGTCTGCACGCACGGCTGACTTCGGAAGGCAGGTAGATGATGGCCAGGCTGCACCTCACCTTCGCCTGCGGTGACTACGACCGGACGCGGGCCCTCGCCGAGGAGACGATCCGCCCCGACGGCATCGACCTGACCTATCTGCGGCTGCCCGTCGAGGAGACGTTCTTCCGCATGATGCGGCATCAGGAGTTCGAGGTGGCGGAGATGTCGCTGTCCTCCTACGTCCTCTCGCTGCGTCCCGGCGACGTCGGCGCCTCGCCGTTCGTGGCCCTGCCCGTCTTCACCTCCCGCATGTTCCGGCACGGGTCGCTCTACTGCAACGCCGATGCCGGCATCGCTTCGCCGGAAGACCTGCGGGGCAAGGTGGTCGGCACACCGGAGTACCAGCTCACCGCCTGCGTGTGGATGCGCGGCATCCTCGGTGACCGGCACGGCGTCCCGTTCGACTCGGTCAGCTACGTCACGGGCGGGCAGGAGTCGGCGGGCCGCATCGAGAAGGCGAGCGTCGACCTGCCGGACTCGCTGCGGATCAGCCGCGTTCCCGAGGGCAGGACGCTGTCCGCCATGCTGGCCACCGGCGAGATCGACGCCCTGTGCACCCCGCGCGTGCCGAGCCCGTTCGTCGCCGGCGACCCGCGCGTGCGGCGGGTGTTCCCCGACGTCGTCGCCAGCGAGAAGGAGTACTACGCGGCGACGGGCATCTTCCCGATCATGCACGTGGTGGTGATCCGGCGCGACGTCTACGACCGTCACCGCTGGGTCGCCCAGTCACTCTACAAGGCCCTGCTGGCGGCGAAGAACGAGGCGTACGCCGACCTCTACGACACCTCGGCGCTGCGGTTCGCGCTCCCCTGGCTGATCCCGCAGCTCGAGGAGGCGCGAGCCCTCATGGGGAAGGACTTCTGGTCCTACGGGTTGGACGGAAACCACGCGACGCTGGCCACCTTCCTGCGCTACCACCACGAGCAGGGGCTGTCCACGCGGCGGTGGACACCCGAGGAGCTGTTCGCGCCCGAGTCGACGGAGTCGGCGGTCATCTGACCGTGACGACGCTGCTTCTGCTCCGCCACGGCGAGAGCGAATGGAACTCCAAGAACCTGTTCACCGGGTGGGTCGACGTCGACCTCACGCCCTTCGGTGAGGAGCAGGCACGGTGCGCCGGGCGGATGCTGCGCGAGGCCGGGCTGCCGCCGACCGTCGTGCACACCTCCCTGCTCACGCGTGCGGCACGCACCGGCAACATCGTCCTCGACGCGGTCGGCCGGTCCTGGGTGCCCTCCCGACGGCACTGGCGGCTCAACGAACGCCACTACGGCGCGCTGCAGGGCAGGGAGAAGACGACGATCGTCCAGGAGTACGGCGCGGAGCAGTTCCGGCTCTGGCGCCGGTCGTACGACGCGGCGCCACCGCCGATCGGGCCCGACGACGAGTGGCAGGTCACCGGCGACCCGCGATACGCCGGGCTCCCCCGCGGCCTCCTGCCGCGGACCGAGTCCCTCGCCGACGTCATCGCCCGCCTGCTGCCCTACTGGTACGACGTCATCGTGCCCGACCTGCGCGCCGGGCGGACGGTGCTGGTCGTGGCGCACAGCAACTCGCTGCGCGCGCTGGTCGCGCACCTGGACCGCCTGAGCCCGGAAGAGGTCCTGGCGCTGAACATCCCCACCGGCATTCCCCTGCGCTACGACCTCGACGAGGACCTGGCGCCGGTCGAGCGCGGCGGGCGCTATCTCGATCCGGAGGCCGCCGCGGTGGCCGCCCGGGCGGTGGCCGACCAGGGCAAGGAGCGGAAGGACGAGCGCGCCTGACGACCCGGGCGTATTGACATCCGCCGCCAATTGGACTTATGGTCCTACCAATCGCACCGCCTGGTACGACCCCGGACCGTGACCTCGCCGGCCGACCCGGCTCGAGACGTCACGTCCGGCCCATGAGGAAGGGCTGATGCATGGCCGGCGACGCACTCGTCAAAGACGATTTCGCGGCGAAGTTCGTGACCGAGAAGGAATCCCCTTACACCCGCTGGGTCGCCGCCGAGGGGCTGGACATCATCGCCGCCCACTACGTCCCGGATCTGCGCACGGTGGAGCTCAAGCCCTGGGCGCGGCGCGGCGGGCGGGGCGTGTTCATCAACCACGAGGCCACCCGCACGTCGAACGACTGCTACGTGTGCGAGATCCCGGCAGGCGGCGAGCTGGCGCCGCAGCGGCAACTCTTCGAGGAGATGATCCTCGTCCTCGACGGGCAGGGGTCGACGAAGGTGTGGAACGACGCCGGCGCCGAGGTCACGTTCGAGTGGCAGGCCGGTTCGATCTTCGCCATCCCGCTCAACACCCACCACCAGCACTTCAACGGTTCGGGGCGGAAGGCCGCGCGTTTCGTCGCCTCGACCAACCTGCCTCCGGTCATCAACCTCTACGACGACGCCGACTTCGTCTTCAACACCTCCCGCGACTTCCCGAACCGCTTCGACGGCGAGCCGGACTACTTCTCCCCGAAGGGAGAGCAGAAGGGCCTGCTCCTGGACACGAACTTCGTCGCCGACGCGGTCAACCTGCCGCTGGTCGAGGCGAAGGAACGCGGCGCGGGCGGCGGTCACATCCGCTTCGCGATGGCCAAGGGGTCGATGAACAGCCACATCTCCCAGTTCCCGATCGCGACGTACAAGAAGGGTCACCGCCACGGCCCGGGCGCCCACGTCATCATCCTCACGGGTACGGGCTACAGCCTGATGTGGCCGGAGGGAGAGGAGCCGCGGCGCTACGAGTGGGGCCCCGGCAGCCTGATCGTCCCGCCGAACATGTGGTTCCACCAGCACTTCAACACCGGTCCCGACCCCGCCCGATATCTCGCCTTCAAGCACGAGGTGGTCTCGGTCCGCAACGCGCAGGGCGTGCCGAAGGCATGGATCAGCCAGCGCATCGGCGGCGACCAGATCGACTACGCCGACGAGTCGCCGTACGTGCGTGAGACCTTCCGTGAGGCCCTGGCCAAGATCGGCATCGAGCCGAGGATGGAAGAGGCGTACTCGGCCGAGCTCGAGACGCTGCCGCCCAAGCCGTGAACGACCACACCCACGGTCACGGTCACGAGAACACCACGGTCTACTCGGCGTACGTCCCGGACCACGACCACGCCCACGACGACGAGGCGCTGAGCCCGATCGAGGAGAACCCGATCTGGCAGCAGGACAACGTCACGCTGCACAGTGTGGGGATCGACATCGGGTCGTCCGGCACGCAGGTCGTCTTCTCCCGCCTGCACCTGCGGCGGATCGGCGAGAGTCTGACGACCCGCTACATCGTCATCCGCCGGGAGACGACGTACCGCTCACCGGTCGCACTCACCCCCTACGCGAGCGCCGAGCACATCGACGCGGAGGCACTCGGGTCGATCATCGACCGCGCGTACGAGGAGGCGGACGTCCGCGCCGCCGACGTCGACACCGGGGTCGTGATCCTCACCGGCGAGGCCCTGCGCCGCCGAAACGCCGAGGCCATCGCGACCGTGCTGGCCGAGCGTGGGGGCGAACTGGTCAACGCGACCGCGGGCCACAACATGGAGGCGATGCTCGCCGCGTACGGCTCGGGCGCGGCGAAGGCCTCGCACGACACCGGCCGGCGCATCCTGAACATCGACATCGGGGGCGGGACGACCAAGCTCGCGGTGCTGGACGGCGGCCGGGTCACGGCGACCGCCGCGGTCCACGTCGGCGGCCGCCTCCTGGTCGTCGACGAGCACGACCGCATCGTACGTCTGGACCCGGCCGGGCAGCGGCACGCCGCACGCGCCGGGTACTCCTGGGAGCTCGGCGACCTCGCCCGGCCGGAGGAGCTCGAGAAGGTGGCGGAGACGATGGCGGACGCGCTCGTCGCCACGCTCACCACCGCCCCGCTCCCCCGGGACGTCGCACGGCTGTACCTCACCGAGCCGCTCGCGGACACCGGCCCGGTCGACGGGGTGATGTTCTCCGGCGGGGTCGCGGAGTACGTGTACGGGCGGGAGAGCAGGCGGTTCGGCGACCTCGGCCGGCCGCTCGGCCAGGCGTTGCGCCGCCGGGTCGACTCCGGGACGCTGCCGTTCCCGCTCCTGCCTCCGGGCGAGTGCATCCGCGCCACCGCCCTGGGCGCATCGGAGTACAGCGTCCAGCTCAGCGGGAACACCGGCTGCATCACCGACCCCGACGCGCTGCTCCCGCGCCGCAACGTGCAGGTGGTACGTCCGGACCACACGCTCGGGGAGACGGTCGACGCGGCGGCGGTCGCGACCGCGATCCGCCGCCACCTCGTCGCCCTCGACGCCGACCGGACCGACGCGGACGTCGCCCTGGCCCTGTCCTGGCACGGCCTGCCGAGCTACGAGCGGATCCTCGCCTTCGCCCGCGGCATCCGGGACGGCCTGGCGGACCGGATCGCGCGGGGCCGGCCCGTCTACGTCATGCTCGACGGAGACGTCGCCATGACGCTCGGCCGGCTGCTGCGCGAGGAGCTCGCGGTCACCGGGGAGCTGCTGGTCATCGATGGGATCAGCCTGCGGGACTTCGACTACATCGACATCGGCCGCATCCGGTTTCCGTCCAACACCGTGCCGGTCACGATCAAGTCGCTCGTCTTCCACGAGGAGCCGCGGCCAGACCGGCCGACCGACGCGTGACGCGGGCGACCAGGGTGGGCGGCGCGCCCGGCGCTACTGGCCGCCGCCCAGATCCGCCAGACCCGAGGCGGGGTTCTCCGCCAGGCGGTCGGCGGTGCGTTGCAGGTGGCGCGACATGATGGCGCGGGCCCGCTCGGCGTCCCGCTGCTCGATCGCCTCGACCAGCTCGAAGTGTTCGTGCGCTCCCCGGGGACCCATCAGCGGCGCGGCGACCTGCGCCTGCTGGAGGGACATGAGCATCGGGCCGTGGAAGCTCTGCACCAGCATCTCGATCGCCGGGTTGTGGGTGGAGGAGGCGACCCTGACGTGGAACGCCGCCGACATCGCCATGGTGTACGAGCCGGTCTCCAGCGCACTCAGGCCCTGCTCGACGAGTGCCCGGAGGTCCGCGATGTCCTCCTCCGTGGCGCGCTCGACCACCAGCGGCAGGATGCCGAGCTCGAAGGCCATGCGGGCCTCGGTGACGTCACTGGCGGTCATCGGGGCCAGGGTCATGAGCTCGGCCAGCCCCTCCCCGACACGCTCGCTGGACGGCTTGGTGACGAAGGCGCCTCCCCGGGCCCCGACGCGGATCTCCACCAGCCCGCTGGCCTCGAGCACCCGGAGCGCCTCGCGGACCGTCACCCGGCTGACGCCGAACCGCTCACACAGGCTCCGCTCACTGGGGAGCCGGTCGCCGGGGACGAGCTTTCCCTCACGTATCAGAAGCCGCATCTGCTCCACGATGACCTCGGAGATGCGACCGACGCTCACCGGACTGAACAAGTCCGCCGTGCTCCTGTCGCCCGGCGCTCCACCCGACGCGCTCCCTGGCATACCGGCGTCCTCCCCAGTCTCGATAGATCTCCCCGCACGTGCATGTTAGCAGGAATGGTCTAACCAATACGTTCCGTACGGCGATACCGCGCCGGACCAGAGGGCCCGATCCGTTGGGTTAATGGTATGATGGTTTTTTATAATATCGTATGTTGAATCGAGTTGCCGGGCCGACTTCGGGGACCGATCCGGATGGGCGGCCGTCAGCGAGCGGGAGAGTACATGCCGGACATACGGCTACGGACGGTGACCCGGACCCAGGGCAACAACCGCGCCCTCAAGGACGGCGCGGTCACTCCCCGAGGGTTCCAGTTCGTCTTCGAGGAGGTTCCGGTTCTCGTCGACGCGTTCCGCCGGATGGTTCGGGGGCTGGAGTTCGACGTCTGCGAGATGGCGATGACGACCTACCTCTGCGCCAAGGCCCACGGCAAGCCGTTCACGGCACTGCCCATCTTCCTTGTGCGCGGGTTTCACCACGGCGCGATCGTTCACGCTCCGCGGGCCGGCATCCAGAGCCCGAAGGACCTCGAGGGCCGGCAGGTCGGCGTCAACCGCGGCTACACCGTGACGACCGGCGTGTGGGCGCGCGGCGTCCTGCAGGAGGAGTACGGCGTCGACCTGAGCCAGGTGACCTGGGTCCTTTCCGGAGACGAGCACGTCGCCGAGTACCGCCCGCCGGCCAATGTCGTGCCGATGCGGCCGGCCGGGCGCCTCCCCGAGCTGGTCGCCGCCGGGGAGCTGGCGGCCGCGGTCGGTGTCAGCGCCGGCGCTCCCGGCCTCACGCCCCTGATCCCCGACGCCGCGGAGGCCGGCTTCGCGGCGCTCCGCCGACGCGGCCACTACCCCATCAACCACCTCGTGGTCGTCCGGGACGACCTGCTCTCGGCGCACCCCGAACTGGCCACGGACGTGTTCGAGGCCTTCTCCCGCGCCAAGAACCTCTACGTCGACCGGCTGCGCCGTGACGCGATCGAGGAACCGACACCGGCGGACATCATGTACCGGCGCGTCATGGAGATCACCGGCGCGGACCCGCTGCCGTACGGCATAGCGCCGAACCGCGGCGTCATCGAGGAACTCATCGAGCACGCCGTGAGCCAGCGCATCCTCGACCGGCGGCCGGCCGTGGAGTCGCTGTTCGCCGAGAGCACCGTGGACCTGACCGGCTGAGCGCACGACCACACAAGCGGATCCACCAGCCGAACAGAGAGCGAGGGCCATGGCATGCGCATCGCGATCGTGGCGGATCACAACGGCCTGACGTTGAAGGCCCGCGTGATCGCCCGCCTCACCACGCAGGGTCATGACGTCGACGACCGCGGCGCGTACGACACCGGCGAGGCGATCGTGGACTATCCGCCGCTGTGCGCGGACGCCTGCGGCCGGGTCGTCGACGGTCATGCCGACCGCGCGGTGGTGGTGGGCGGCAGCGGGATGGGCGAGGTGATCGCCTGCAACAAGATCCGCGGAATCCGCGCCGGGCTGTGCCACGACCTGTTCACCACGGAGATCTCCCGTGCCAACAACGACGCCAACGTGATCGTGATCGGGGCCAAGGTCCTCAGCCCGGAACAGGCCGACCGAATCGTCGACCTGTGGTTCAGCACTCCGTTCAGGGGCGGCCGCCACCGGAAGCGGCTGGACCAGATCGCCGCGCTGGAGCGTGGCGAGCCTCTGACCTGATGCCGCGGGCCGGTCCCCCGGCCGATCGCCCACCGACCGTTCCCGGGCTGGAGGATGCACCGCCTGATGAGACCGCCACCGGCCTTGCGCCATCGCGACTTCGATCTCTACTGGTTCGGCGTGGTGTTCTCGCAGATCGGCACGCGAGGGACCGTCGCAGCCAACCTCTACCAGGTCTACGTGCTCAGCGGGTCGACGACGACCACGGGCCTGGTCGGTCTGGCGCAGGCGGTGTCCCTGCTGGTGCTGAGCCCGCTCGGCGGCGCCTACGCCGACCGCCTCGATCGGCGTCGGCTCCTGCAGGCGACCCAGCTGGTCGCCCTGGCCGTCGCCGGGGCCTTGGCGGTGCTGACCGAGGTCGGCAGGGCGACGACGCCGGAGGTGCTCGGGTGCGTCCTGCTCACCACCGCGGCCGGCACCTTCGACCAGCCGGCCCGGCAGGCGCTGATCCCGGCCATGGTGCCACGCGACGAACTGCCGCAGGCGTTCGCGCTGCTCAATCCGTCCCGCGAGCTCGCCGTGCTGCTCGGCCCGGCGCTGGCCGGACTGCTCATCGCGGCGCACGGCCCCGGTCTCATGTACGCCGTCGACGCGGCGACGTACGCCGTGCTCGTCGTCGTGCTCGCGCTCATCCGGGTTCCCCGGCTCGTGCCCGAGGGACGACGACGGTCCGTCTGGCGGGACATCGCCCAGGGCGCGGCCTTCGTCAAGGGGCGCCCGGTGGTCTGGCTCATGATGAGCCTGGACCTGTCGGCGACGCTCTTCGGCGCGTACCGCGTGGTGCTCCCCGCCCTGACGCTCACGGTGCTGCACGCCGGGCCCAGGGGGTACGGCCTGCTCTCCGCGGCTCCGAGCGCCGGCGCGCTGATCGCGACCTATCCCGTGTACCGCGTGATGGCGCGTAGCACCGCGCTCGGCAAGGTGGTGCTGGCCGCCTCGGCGGGTTACGGCGCCGCCACCCTGGCGCTGGCCCAGTCTCCCTGGCTTCCGCTCGCCCTCGCCGCCGGCCTGCTGATCGGCGTCTTCGACGCGACGGCGACGACGATCCGCCAGGCGGCCGTGCAGCTGGAGACGCCGGACACGATGCGTGGACGGGTCTCGGCGATCTACCAGATGGCGTCGCGGGGAGGGCCCGCGCTCGGCGACGTCAACATCGGCTGGATCGCCGGCTTCGTGGGTCCGGTCGCCGCACTTTCGCTGGGCAGCATCGCACCCATCGTGTACGCGGGCCTGCATTACGTGCGCCGCAGCCGAGTCGAACGGTACTCGATCAACCGCGAGACGGAGGAAGCCGAGCAGGAAGAACGGGCATCGCCTTGACGATTCATCGCAGGACTCGTGCCTGCGATCGGCCCGAATCGGCAACTCGATGGGACAGGAACGCGCCGGAGGAGCTTTGGCCCTGGTCAGCGACTGGAGAAGGCGGACCTTCAGCTCTCTCACGGACCGCAACTATCGCGCGTACTTCCTCGGCAGCGCCGTCTCCGTCAGCGGCACGTGGATGCAGCGTGTCGCCCAGGACTGGCTCGTCCTCCAGCTGACCCACAGCGGGGTCGCCCTCGGGACGGCGAGCGCCCTGCAGTTCGCCCCGGTGCTGTTCCTCGGCGCGTGGGGCGGCGCGGTGATCGACCGGGTCGACCGGCGCCGGCTGCTGCTGCTCACCCAGCTCCTGTCCGCTGTGCTCGCCGCCGTGCTGGGCCTGGTGACCGCCACCGGGCTGGTGACGCTGTGGATGGTGTACGCGCTGACGCTCGGCCTCGGTGTCGTCACGGTGTTCGACAGCCCGGCACGGCAGACGTTCGTCGCCGAGATGGTCGGGACCGAGAAGGTGATCAACGCCCAGTCGCTCTACAGCACCGTCCACAACGGGGGGCGGCTCGTCGGGCCGGCACTGGCCGGGATCGTCATCGCCTGGCTGGGCGTCTCGGCGGCGTTCTGGATCAATGCGCTGTCGTTCGTCGCGATGATCGTGGCGCTCGCGTCCATGGACGTCGGCGCGCTGCAGCGCGTCCCGCCGACGCCCCGGGCCCCGCGCCAGATCCGTGAGGGGATGGCCTACCTGTGGGGCCACGCCGAACTGCGGGTGAGCCTGCTCCTCGTCGCCGTGGTCGGCGTCTTCGGGCAGAACTTCCGCGTCGTCCTTCCCCTGCTCGCCCAGGACACCTACCGGGGCGGGGCGCAGAGTTACGGGTACCTGACCGCCGCGCTCGGTCTGGGCGCGGTGACCGGCGCGCTGGGCAGCGCGGCACGGAGCCGATCGTCACTGCGCGGGCTGCTGCTGACCTGCCTGGCCTTCGGCGGCGTGAACCTGCTCGCCGCGGCGATGCCGTCGTTCGTGCTCGCCCTCCTCGCGATCGTCGGCATCGGGGTGACCAACATCGTCCTCAACACCGTCGCCCGGACGCTCATGGTCATCGCGAGTGACCCGCCGATGCGGGGCCGCGTGATGGCGCTGTACAGCATCGTCTTTCTCGGCAGCACGCCGATCGGCGGGCCGCTCGTGGGCTGGGCCTGCGAGGAGTGGGGCGCGCGCAGCGGCTTCGTCATCGCGGGGCTGACCGCGGCGGTCGCCGCGGCCGCCATGGCGGGCACAGTGCGCGGCGGGAGTTTTACCACGAACCCATAATTGGCTATTTGTCAGCCGAATATTAACTTCGTATGGGGACCTTTCAGACCTTTCGGGAAGCCATTAGAGAAGCATTTACTTACCTTTAGACTTCACCGTGGAAACCCCGGAGACGTAGGTGTCTTCCGGGGAATCCTCCGAAAAAGGGTGGCCTCCTGTTCGTGGCAGGAGGCCACTAGACCGCGACCGCGCGGATCCCAACTGCGAGGGGCGTCTTGTCCCCCGAGGCCGTGGCGCCCCTCGCAGCCGCCCGGACGCCGCGGACGCGGAACCGCCTCCCCCGCCCGTGCGTTCACCTCACGTGGCTGCCATCGTCTCGCTCATGGCCGTGGTCTCGATTCCCGGACTGGTGCTGGTACTCGTCGTGCTCGCGTCGATCGATCGAATGGGGCGGGCCGCGCGGCGCCGGTTGCGGCTGCCGTGGCGCTCGCCGGAGTCCGGCCGGCCGCTCGCGGCGCCCGGGCTCGACGAGATGCAGGCGATCTTCTACGCGACCAAACGGCACGAGCTCGACGAGCGGCGCACCTCGCTCATGCTGCGGGACGAGGAAGGCGACGGCGCGCCACCGCGCAGCGAGGTCGACCTCCACTCCGGCAAGGCGGTCATCCGGAAGACGAGGTGACCGGCCCCTCCGCCGATGGCATGAGCGCCGCCGGCGGAGTCGGCCTCTCGGCGAAGGCCGTCTAGGCGGGTTCTCGGCGAACAGTTCCAGGTGGCGGCACCGCGGGCAGCGGTACACGTCGATCTCCCACTGATGTCGCCACCGGCCAAGGGGCGCCCGTACGGCTCCGGCCGGACCGGGGTCGTACGGGCGGCCGGTCAGCGGGCCGCCGTGGCGGTGTGCCGGGTGCCGGTGGTCGCGCCGCTGAGGCGCAGGGCGAGTGCCGGGCACATCTCGACCGCCTGGCGGGCGTCGGCCAGCAACCGTCGGGGCACGCTCGCGCCGTCGATGACCGGGAAGCCGTGCTCGTCCAGGCGGACCAGCTCCGGCAGCAGGTGCCCGCACAGGCCGTGGGCCGCGCAGCGCGTCCAGTCGACGGTGAGCCGCAGGCCGGTCTCCTCGGGCTGCGCGGCCACCGGCTCCTCTCCGGTCGGCAGCAGTCCGCGTACGGGACGGCCGCAGGTGCCGTCCGCCAGGTGCTTCTCGACGTCGGCGGCGAACACGGTCAGCGCCGAGGTGACGAACCGGGCGGAGCCGTCCGGATGATGGCAGGCTCCTCGGCCCTTCACGGTCTGCGTCCCCTGCCGGACGGCCGACAGCGCCTCGCCGCCGCGCCGGCCGGACGCCAGGGCGTTCAGCGACCGGGCGATGGCCGGCACCCCGAGCCGGCACGGCCCGCACTGGCGCGCCGACTCCTCCCCGAGGTAGGCGGCGACGCGGGCGACCTCGCCGAGCGGGCAGACGCCCTTGGGGAGCGGCAGAATGATCCCGGCCCCGAGAGCGCCGCCCGCCCGCGCGATGCCCTCGCGCGACACGAGCGCGCGGTTCGCGGCGGACGGAGTGATCCAGGTGCCGTGGTACCCGCCGACCAGGACGGCCTGGCCGACCTTCGCGCCGCCCAGGTCGAGGATCTGCGCGAGCGGCACGCCGGCCGGTGTCTCGATGACGCGCGGCCGCCCGTCAGCGCCCCAGACGGTCAACAGCACGGTGCCCGGTTCCGCGGCCGTGCCGACCGCGGAGTACAGGTCCGCGCCGAGCTGCGAGAGCAGCGCCAGCTGGGCGAAGGTCTCGGCGTTGGACAGCAGGGTCGGCAGCCCGTCCACGCCGGAGTCGGCGGCCCGCACCTTGCGGCCGGGCGGCAGGGCGGGATTGCCGTTGACCCCGTTGACGAGCGCCCCGCCCTCACCGGTGACGAACCGCTCGGGCAGGCGGACCATGCGCACGAAGCCGCCGAGGCCGCTCTCGGTGATCGCGGTGCGCATCGACCGTGCGGGCCGGCCCTGGTCGGTGACGGCGACGACGACCTCGCGGGCGCCGAGCGCCTGGGCGGCCAGGACCGCGCCGTCCAGGACCAGGTGCGGCGTGCGGTCGAGCAGGAACTTGTCCTTGTGGCTGGCGGGCTCGCCCTCGGTGGCGTTGACCAGGACGACGGGCCGGCAGTCCCGGCTGCGCGCCGACGAGACGACCGCGCTCACCTTCCGGGCGAACGGGAAGGCCGCCCCGCCACGCCCTCGCAGGTCGACCCGCTTGGCCAGGTCGATCAGGTCGCGCAGGCGACGGCGGCGGAAGGCACCGTGGATCTCCCGATGCGACGTCCGGTCGATGCGCTGGAGACGGTCGAGCCCGGCGCCGAGCCGTACGGGGCTGAGATGGCGGAACTCGGTCATCGCCGACCACCGGACCAGCTGCCCTTCTCGGCCCGCAGTGACGCCCAGAAGTGTTCGTCGGGCACATCCGCCTCCGGCCGGGTACGGGGGGCCGCCGTCTGGGGCCGCGTGTGCGCTCGCGCTCCCAGCATGCGCCGGTCACGTGCCATGCGCGGCAGCCGGCTCGCCGCCACGGCCATCACGACCGCGAAGCAGACGACGTAGCTCCACGTCACCCAGGATTTCGGCGCACGGCCGGCGAGGAGTCCGTGGATCATCGCCAGCGGCCACATGACGTACGCGGTGGCGTGCACGGCCCGCCACAGCCAGGGCCGGGAGCGGGCCACGAAACGGCCACGGAGCACACCGGTCACCAGCGCGAGGACCAGCAGGTCACCGGCGATGGTGCCCAGCCCGACGTAGAGGCGGCCCGCTCCGCCGGCGAACGGGATGACGGCCTCCAGGACGCCGGCGTGCGACTCCATGATCTTCAACAGGATGTGTGTCACCAGGAATCCGACGGCCAGCACCGCCATCGCGCGATGCGCCGCCTGGAAGAGGATCCGGAACCGGATCGGCACGAGGCGCTGCGCCGCGCCCACGCCGGCGGTCACCGCGGCCGTCAGCGCGACCAGCGTGAAGACGCCGGAGAAGAACTCCAGGAAGTCCTGTGCCCGCAGGACCGCCGTGGCGCCGGGGCCCGTACGCGCCCCGGCGAGGACGGCGATGAGGAGCAGCAGAGTGGCGACCACGGGCCGGGCGCGCCGGCGCCCGGCGGCGAGCGCGGCGTCAGGTCTGGGCATCGACACCCCCGGGCACGGTGTCGGGGTCCGGCGAGCGGTCCGGGGCCGGCTTGGGCTTGGACGGGCTGGGGCTGGGCGAGACGTCGACGCCGAAGTTGAGCAGCGGGTTGCCCGCCTGCACGCGAAGGCCCTCGCGTTCGGCGAACGCCTCACCGGGAGCGTCGTGGACCGTCCATCCTCCGATCCGCCATCCGTCCAGCGACACCGGGCCGTCCGGGCCCCGCAGCCCGAAGCGGACGAGCGGGCGGGACGCCTGACCGCCGCCGCAGGGCTGGTCGGTGCCGGCGTGCCCGAGGTAGTCGCCCTGCCGTACCCGTTCGCCGTCGGGGACCTCGGTGAGCCGGTCCAGCTGGTAGTACTCGGTGGCCGTGCCGTCGTCACCGATCACCAGCACCAGGCCGCGGTCCGGTGAGGAGGAGCACAGCCGGTAGACCCGTCCCGCCGAGGCGGCGAGGACACGGCCGTCCCCGCCGTCGAAGGACAGGCCGCGGTCCGTGGGCACCAGCGTCCACGACTGGCCGATGGCCCAGGGCAGCATCAGCGGCGCTCCGCCGGCGTTCTCGGCCGGGGTGCTCTTGGCCGCGGCGAACTTCCGCAGGGTGGTGCGCTCGCCGGCGGACAGGATCGAGGTGGGGGCCTCGGTCACCATCGCGGCGAAGTCCGGCGACCCGGCCAGAGCCGCCTTCCACGTCCTGCCGGTGGCGTGGGCCAGGAACAGCGAGGCCTCCGGCATCGCGGTGCTGTCGTCCGGCGGCGGTATCGCCTCCGTGCCGAGCACCCACCTGCGTTTCTTGTCGAACCGGCTCTGGTGCACGACGGGTGAGGCGACCGTCCGCACGCCGTACTCGCTGCGCGCGGCGGCGCCGCGCCGGCGCAGCGCCAGCTTCTGGACCTGGCGGTCGAGCAGGACCGTCGGGCTGACCGGCTTGTGACGCTGCTTCGAACGCGACGGCGGCGTGTGGCGCGCGCCACCGCGCGCGGGACCGGGAGCGGCGACCGGGCGGTGGCGGGGTCCGACCGGAAGCACCTTCTCCTCGACGATGGCGGCCAGCACCACGCCGACGGCGATGACCACCGCCGTGCTGGCCGCGCCGGCCCGGTTGACCAGCGAGAGCAATAAGTGCCCGCTACGCGGCGAACCGGGCGACGCCACTTTTCGGTGACGGCTGGGCATCGAACCACCTCCTGGGGGACCTGAAGTGATCCAAAACCGATGCGAGGAGTGTAAGAGTTCACCCCCACTAACGCAGTCATCTCGGGGGAAAAGCCGAAAATCGCCACATAATCGCAGGTGAAGGCCCGCAGCCGCGAGCCGCGCCGCCCGGGTCCGCTTCGCTCACGCGAGGATCGAGCGGCCGCCGAACCGGGGACGCAGCTGATCCTGGATCTTCGTGGCGCTGGCGTTCACCAGGCGTACGGCCGCGGCGAGCACGGCCTCGTTCACGGTCTCACCGAACAGCGAGTAGTCGAACTCCAGGGTGGCCGTGTCGGCGTCGCCCTCGGCGTAGAAGCTGAGGGCGCCGAAGAGGAAGTTGCCGCCGTTGACCGCGACGTGCCGGGTGACCTCAGGGGTGAGCCCGAGGTCCACCAGGACGGGCGCCCGGACGTTCACCCGCCCCCTTCCGGTGAACACCTCGGTCACCTCGACGAAGACCACGGTCTTGGCGAACGGCACGATGATGGCGCCGTGCCGGTTGACGTAGACGCCGTCGAACCGGCTCCGCACCCAGTCGAGGCATCGCGCGCGCAGTGCGTCGGTGAGCTCAGACATGACCACGTCCCTGGTGTCCTTCGCCTGGCGTTCGCCGTCCTGCCGTAATTTTTGGTGGCAAGACGTTATTGTCACCGCGCAATTCACACGCGTCATCATGTATTGGACGTAGCGCACATACGCAGCATCCCAGCTCGCATTTCCCGACTTCTGCCTATTTAATAGCCGCTTGTCGGTCGCCATCGGCGACAGGCCGCGTCCGCCGTCGTCCGCGCGCCGAGCCGAGCATGTCCCCGACGGACACCAGCAGCGCCGCTCCCACGACGGCGGCCGAGGTGAACACGCCCCGGCCCGCGGCAAGGCGGTGATCGCCGTGGGAAGCGGCGAGCGTGCCGAGGAAGGACCATCCGACCACGGCGAGGCCGAACGCCGATCCGATCCGCTGCCCGGTCTGCAGGACCGCCGCCGCGGTGCCGCCCTGGGCCGCAGGAACGCCCTGAAGGGCGAGCGTCAGATTCGGTCCGATCACCAGCCCGCTGCCCATGCCGGCGATCAACAAGGGGCCGGCGAGCACCGCCCACATCGGCGTCCGGCCATGGACGTGGATCAAAACGCCCACGGTCACCAGCGCGAGCACCACGGTGAGGGCTCCGGCGGCGACCAGCAGGCGACCGAACCGGTACGCCGCGCGGCCGCCGACCGCGGCGCTGATCGATGAGCCGATCGGGAACGGCGCTCCCGCCGCTCCCGCGGCGAACGCGGAGTACCCCAGGCCCCGCTGGAAGTAGAGCGACAGCACGAAAACGAGTCCGGTGTACCCGGCGAAATAGACCACTCCAATGAGGAACCCGATCGCGTAAGGCCGGTGGCGCAGCAGCCGAAGGTCGACCAGCGGCACGCCCTTCCGGCGGCCGTGGTTCCGCTCCCAGGCGACGAAACACGCCAGCAGCACGGGGCCGAACCCGAGCAGCGGCCACGGCACCGGCCCCTGCCCTCCCCCGGCTCGGATCAGCGGCAGGATGATCGCGGCGATCCCGGCGCCGAGCAGCACGACACCGACCGGGTCGAGCCGGGCCGGCCGGCGGTGCCCGCGGTCGCGCGGAAGCAACCGGATCCCGAGCGCGAGCGTCACCGCGCCGATCGGCAGGTTCACGAAGAAGACCCACCGCCAGCCGTCCGCCGAGCCGGCGGCCTGGATCAGCAGTCCGCCGACCGGCGGGCCGACCGCGGTGGCCGCCGCGACCATCGCGCCGTAGAGCCCGGCGGCCGTGCCGCGTTCGCGCCCCTCGAACAACTGCTGCATCAGCCCGACCACCTGAGGTGTCAGCAACCCGCCCGCGACGCCCTGAGCCAGCCGGGCGCACACGAGCCAGGTGCCGGAGGCGGACAGCCCGCACACGACGCTCACCACGGTGAACGAGGCCACACCGAGCAGAAACACGCGGCGGCGTCCGAAGCCGTCGCCGAGCCTGCCCGAGGGCACCAGGGCCAGCCCGAACGTCAGCGTGTAGCCGGCCACCACCCAGGACAGCTGCGACGACGACGTCCGCAGACCGGCCTGCACGGACGGCAGCGCGACGTTCACCACGCTGACATCGAGCAAGGTCATGAACCCGGCCATCAGGCAGACCGCGAACGCCCGCCATCGGTTCGGGTCCACTCCCGGTATCGGCTCTGATCGGGGCACCGGTTCTCCTCCACGCGTCTCGCCGACCTCATGTGCGGTCCCAGTGCAGCCGCGCGGGAGGACGGCGATCAACGATCGAACGCACCGTGGAACAATCACCGATGGGAATCAGCGGAGGGTAGGCAGTGGAGGTCCGCCAGCTTCGTTACTTCGTCGCCGTCGCGGAGATCGGCCACTTCGGCCGGGCGGCGGAGTCGCTGCACATCGTCCAGCCGGCCGTCAGCAAGCAGATCGCCGCCCTCGAACGCGAGCTCGGCCTCACGCTGTTCGACCGTTCGCACCGGCAGATCAGGCTCACGGCCGACGGCGAGGCGTTCCTCCCCCACGCCCGTCGAGCGCTCCGCGGCATCGACCGCGCCGAAAAGGCGGCCGCCGACCTCGCCGCCGGCGGAGCCGGGATTCTCCGCATCGGCGGCGCCCGCGGGCTCGGCAGGCGCCTGGAGGACATCCTCGCCGCGTTCCGGCGCACCCACCCGAACGTCATGATCCAGCTGACGACCATCACGTCCGTTCCGGACAAGCTGGCGGCGGTCGCCGCCGGAGACCTGGACGCGGCGTTCGTCTCCGTCCCGCCGCACACCCCAGGAGTCGCCGTCCACCATCTGTGGGACGAGCCGCTGCTGCTCGCCGTCCCCGCGCGGCGGGCGGCCACCGCCGCCGGCCTCGCGTCCCTGGGCGACCTGCCCCTCGCTCGCGCCCCGCGCGAGGAGGACCCCGGAACCTTCGACCTGATCACGAACGCCTGCCGGGCAGCGGGGTTCGTGCCTCGGCCCGGCCCCGCCCTCACCCACGCTCAGGACATCCTCGCCGGGCCCGTCGCGGCCGGGCACTGCTGGGCGCTGCTGCCCTCCAGCGCGATCCGGGCCGAGTCGGCGGCGGTCTCCTTCGTCGAGCCGGCCCCGCCGATTTTCATGCCCACCGCGCTCGCCGTGCCCGATCCGACCCGGCGCGCGCTGGTGACCGGCCTGCTCGCCGCCGCCGGAACCGTTGCCCGGGATCCTGCGTAACGGGTACGCGGTCAGCGCGAGGTGAGCGCGTCGAGGGCGGTGTCGACGTCCGCCTCGGTGGTGTAGAGGTGGAAGGACACGCGCAGGCGGCCGTCCCTCACCGCGGCACGGATGTCCGCCGCGTCCAGGCGCTCCTCCGCTCCGGGCACGTCCACGCTCACGATCGCGCTGTCCGACGGAGGCAGGCCGAGGCCCTCGCGGAAACGGTTGGCGAGCGCCACGTTGTGCGCCCTGATCGGCTCGACGCCGATGTCGTTCAACAGGTCCAGCGACGGCGCGGCGCCCACGTAGGAGAACCACGCGGGCGAGATGTCGAAGCGCCGCGCCGAGGCGGCCAGGCGCAGCGGCGGGCCGTAGTAGGCGTGCTCCTCCCCCGCGTACCAGCCGGCGGCGGCCGGCCGGATCCGGTCGCGTACCGCCTCCCCGACGTAGCAGAACGCGGCGCCGCGCGGGGCCATCAGCCACTTGTACGCCGCGCAGGCGAGCACGTCGTAGCGCGTCGCGTCCACCGGCAGCCAGCCCACCGCCTGGGTGGCGTCCGCGACGACCAGCGCGCCCACGGACCGGGCGGCGGCCAGGACGTCCTCCACCGGGGCGAGCGCACCCGTCGCCGACTGCACGACGCTGAAGGCCACCGCCGCCGTACGCCGGTCGACGGCGTCGGCCAGCCGGTCCGGCGGCACCGTCCGCACGTTCAGGTCCTGGACGAGCCAGGGGAAGAGGTTGGAGGTGAACTCGATGTCGGGCACGACGACGTCCGCGCCGGGCGGCAGGGACGCGGCGACGGGTGCCAGCAGCTGCGATACCGTGGCGCCGACCGCGACGTCGTCGGCGGAGGCGCCGACCAGCCGCGCGAACGCCGCCCGCGAGCGGCCCGTCGCCAGGTCCCATCCGGCCCACGGCCGGGTGCCCCGCTGCCACTCGTCCAGCGCCCGCCGTACCGCCTCGACCGTCGGCCTCGGCGGCAGGCCGTAGCTCGCCGTGTTGAGCCAGCCCGGCTCGGGTTCCCACAGACGTACCGCATCGCGAAGATCCACGGTTCCAGTGTGCCCGCGAGCCGCCCGCACCGGATCCGCCCACTATCGTCGAGACATGGCCGAGGATGAGGGATCCGTGCGGGTCGACGTCTGGATCTGGTCGGTACGCCTGGTGAAGACGCGGTCGATGGCGACGGCGGCGTGCCGGGGCGGGCACGTCCGCGTCAACGACCAGCGCGTCAAGCCGGCGTCCCCGGTACGGCCGGGCGACGAGGTGCGGGTGCGCCACGACGGGCGCGAGCGGGTCGTGGTCGTCCGCCGCATCGTGAGCAAGCGCGTGGGCGCCGCCGTCGCGCAGGAGTGCCTCACCGACAACAGCCCGCCCCCGCCGCCGCGCGAGATGCTGATGCCGGTCGCGCGCCGGGAGCGCGGCGCCGGACGCCCCACCAAGCGGGAGCGCCGGGAGCTGGACCGCCTCCGCAGCCAGTGACCGGCCGCCGTTTCACCGAGCGATCGGGCGGTTCGGCGTCCGTCAGGTACGGGCCTCGACCGGGGCGACGCGGGCCGCGAGGTTCTCGCGGAGACGGGTCAGGCGAGCGATCTCCTCATCCAGCGCGGCGATCCGCCGCTGGACGACTCCCGAGGTCCCGTCGCACGCGGCCGGGTCCCCGTACGGCGGCAGGGTGTCGCCCTCGAAGAGGTCCAGACGGTCCGCGCAACTGCGAACGTCCGCGACCGTCAGGCCGAGCGAAAGCAGCTGGCGGATGATCCGGATGCGGGCCACGTCGCGCGGTCCGTACTCCCGCTGTCCGGTCGCGGTGCGCCGTGGCGGCGGCAGCAGCCCGTTCTGCTCGTAGAACCGCAGGGCGCGGGGCGTGGTCCCCGCCGCTGCCGCCGCGTCGCCGATCCGCATCAGTCCTCCAGTGCCACCACGACCGTGCCCAGGTGCCGTCCGCTCATCATGTCGTGCAACGCCCGGGGCGCGTTCTCGATGCCCGGAACGCGGACGTACGGGAAGACGATCTCACCGGAGCGCAGCCAGCCCGCGAACCGGTCGAGCCACTCCCCGTCCGCGTCCGCCCGGCCCGGGTCGCTGTAGCCGATCATCGTGATCCGCTTGACGATGAGCGCGAACGAGTCGAGTTCGACCGGGGCCGTCGTACCGCCGCCTCCTTCGGACATCTGCCCCGACAAGGCTCCGACCAGCACGAACCTGGCCTCTTGGCGGGCCACTGCCACGGCCGCGCGCAGGTCCTCGCCGCCGACGTTGTCGAACAGGACGTCGACGCCGTCCGGCGCGGCCTTGGCGAGCTGTTCCTCCAGCGGGCCCGCGCCGCGGACCACGGCCGCGTCGTAGCCGAACTCGGCCACCATCCGCTCCGCCTTGGCCGCGGAGCCCGTGCTGCCGACGACCCGGCCCGCGCCGAGCAGCCGGGCGATCTGGCCTGCCATCGACCCCACCGACCCGGCGCCGCCGGAGACGAACACGACGTCCCCAGGCCTCACCTGGGCGCGGGTGAGCGCCTCAAAGGCGGTACGGGCCTGGGCGAGGTGCGCGACCGGGTCCGGCAGGGCGTCGCCGAGGGGCTCGCACCCTCCCGCGTCCAGGACGGCGTACTCGCGCCATCCCTGCCAGTGCGCGACCAGGTCGCCGGGGCGCAGGCCACCGCCGTCCGGGGCCGTGACGACCTCGCCGATCGCCGGGCCGAACAGCGGGTCGCCGGGGCGCAGCCCGGCGAACGGCGCTCCTTCGACGCTTCCGCCGATCAGCGTGCGCAGCGCGGCGAACACGTGGAAGAAGCGGTTCTTGACCAGCACCTCGCCGGGTCCGGGCTCGGGAACCGGGACCTCGGCGACGGTGAAGTCCTCCGGCCGTGGAATCCCGGACGGCGCCGCGCCGAGACGCACCTCACGTGACGTACGGGGGTGTTCGGACATCGTTCACTCCTCAGGAGAACGCGCGACAGGAAGCGCCGCACGTTAACTCCTGACCCGCACGTCAGGGGCAAGCCCGCCGTCTCACGATGTGGACGGCGGGACCTCACGCGCCGCGGAGCGGGACGACGGCCTCGCTTGTGTAGGCGAGGAAGGTGAACGACTCCTGGAAGTACAGCTCGACGCTCGTCGCGTCGTGCGACAGGTAGCCGATCGAGACGTCCTGGCCGATGCGCAGTTCGAAGTCGCCGCCGCGCGTCGACAGCAGGAACGCGCCGTCGATGGCCGGGGCCCAGACGATCTCCCCGTCCAGCAGGCGGGCGATGTGCTGGTGGATCGGGTACCCGTGGTCGGAGGTCTCGCTCACCGCGGTGAAGGCGTCGGCGCTGAGCGCCAGGGTGTACGGGCCACCGACGCCCGCCAGGCGGAGGGTGCTCACGGCATGGCTGACGGCGTCCGGATAGTCGCGGACGTCGTCCGGCAGGGTGATCGCCGGGTTGGACGCACCGGCGCGCAGGCCCGTGATGCCGGCCGCGGCGTATCCCTCGAAGACCGCGCGGTCCTCGGCGAAGGCGATCTGGCGGGCGGCGTCCTTCACGGGCTGCCAGTCGGCGTCCTTGGCTCCGCGCTCGACGTCGTCGACCTGCCCGCGGTCGACCGTGAACGGCACCCGCAGCTCGACGATGGGCTGGACCCGGCGCGTACGGGCGATGACGCCCACGGCGGGCGCGGCGACGTCGTCCAGGTGCCCGGTCGCCACCGCCGACAGCTCGATGCCTCCGGGCTCGGGCACGTCGACGATCCGGCGGGCGGCCACGTGGCGCTCGAACGTCCGGCGGGCCTCCTCCTCCAGGTCGGCCCAGGCGGCGGAGGAGATCGGGGCGAGTTCGCGGTGCAGGTTGTTCATCGCGTGATCGTTCCTTTCAGGTCGCCGATCCCCAGCGAGCCGTCGTGCGAAACTTCGGTGGTCGTGGGCCGGGTCTCGACGCCGGCCCGCGACCCGGACGATTTCGGCGGGCCGGGCGGGTCGTCGAGCAGGTCGGCGCTCGGGACGAAGAACAGGGTGCCGGTCACGGCGGTGGAGAAGTCCAGAATCCGGTCGTGGCTCGCGTTCTCGTCGCCGAGGAACATGCGCTCGAGCATCCGCTCGGTGACGTCCGGCGTGCGGGCGTAACCGATGAAGTACGTGCCGAACTCGCCACGTCCCACGGACCCGAAGGGCATGTTGTCGCGCAGGATCTGGCGTTCGGTGCCGTCGGGGTCGACGATCGTGGTGAGCGCGACGTGGGAGTCGGCCGGCTTGACGTCGTCGTCCAGCTCGATGTCGTCGAGCTTCGTACGGCCGATGACCTTCTCCTGCGCCTCGACCGTCAGATCGTTCCACGCCTGGAGGTCGTGCAGGTACTTCTGCACGATGACGTAGCTGCCGCCGGCGAAGTCGGCGTCCTCCTCGCCGATCAGCACCGCGTCCTCCGCCTCCGGCCCTTCCGGGTTCTCGGTGCCGTCGACGAAGCCGAGCAGGTCACGGACGTCCAGGTACTTGAAGCCGTACACCTCGTCGCGCACGGTCACCGCGCCGCGCAGCCGCTTCATGATCTGCGTCGCCAGCGCGAAGCACAGGTCGTGCCGCTGGGCGCGGATGTGGAACAGCAGGTCGCCCGGCGTGGAGACCGCGTGGTGCACCGGGCCGGTCAGCTCCCGGAAGGGGTGCAGCCCGGCGGGACGCGGCCCGCCGAACAGACGGTCCCACGCCTCCGAGCCGATGCCCGTCACGCAGCTCAGCCGGTCGTCCGGCGCCGGGAAGCCGATCGAGCGCCGCAGGCCGGCCAGGTCGGGCAGCAGCTCGCGTACGGCGGGCTCCCCGCCCGGGTCGATCGTCACCACCAGGAATATCGCCGCCCTGGTCAGCGGGCTGAGCACCGCCTGCGGCTCGACGCGCTCGTTCGGCTCCCCCATCGGCGCCTCTTTCCTGTACTCGTCCGGTCCGGGCCGCGGCGCCGGCGGTCGTCTGCCCTCACCGGGCGGACACGGCCGCCGACCGGCTCGGGACTCGCCACGATACCGAGCCGCGCGGGCCCGGCCACGGACCGGGCGACCGGGTCATCCGCCGCCGGCCGCGGTGGGTGTTACTGCTCGGCGGCCCGCAGGGCGGCTTCCAGGACGCGGACCGTGTTCTCCCATTCGGTGCCGGCGTGGCGGTCCGCCATGTCGCGCAGGCCCCCGGCGACGTTGCGGTAGAAGTCCGCGAACGCCGTGACGCCGTCGAGGGCACGCGCGGCCGAGGTCTCATAGCCGGGCCGTCCCTCGGCGCCCTTGTAGAACTTCGTTCCGAGGTCGTCGCCGCCCCAGAAGTTCCCGATGGCGTCCAGCGCGCTCCGCGCCGCGGCGAGCTTCGCGCCGATCTCACCGCCTTCGTCCTGCAACGCGCCCGCGACGGAGCGGATGTAGCCCGGGTGGACCTCCGTGGGCGGCAGGGCGAGCCGCATGCCGACCCGCAGCCCCCCCGGGTCGTCGCCGATGACGGCGCGGTTGGCCTCATAGATGTCACGCCACTTGGAGGGGTCCTCGTACAGGTCCTGGGCGATGCCCGTCAGCGTGCTGTGGGGCGTGTCCCACGGGGTGACGGTGACGTGGGTCGGCGGCGCCGGGGGCAGCGGTGTCATGGCGGGTCCTCCTGGAGGGTCGGGTGGGGTCAGCCGGCCGGCTTGTGCGCCATGGTCCCGTAGAGGAGTACCCGTAGCGTCGTGTCCTTGGCGGTGGGGACCAGGTCGTCGCCGCTCTTGCCGTTGAGAGCGCCGTAGGTGGGCCCGTAGCCGATGGAGCCGCCCGCCAGGCGGGAGACGAAGTACTGCACCTCCTTGTTGCTGGTGATCGCGCTCACCGGTTTGATCGCGGCGTCGAACACGCCGTAGAAGGCGACGGAGGCGAGGAACTCCTTCATGACCTCCTCGATGTTGTCGCCCCACGAGCCGACGTCGTCGCCCCGCAGCGCCTTGACCCCGTCCATCACGGCGACGTCGCCGACGGCGAAGAACGCGCTGCCGATGGAGTATTCCGTCAGCTTGGCGAGCAGCGTACGGGCGATCGCGCTCTCCAGCAGCCTGGCCAGGATCCCGGCCTCCGCTCGCCGCATGAGGAACTGGGTGATCTCGTACGCGGCGCCCGCCTGCCAGGGGAACGTGGTGATGAACATCGCGCTCGCGAAGTTGGCCCACGCCATGGTGGCGAAGGTGTGCTGCGCCTTCTCGACGAGCGACGCGTACTCCTCGCAGGCCTCGCTCATGCGCCGGCACAGGTCGGCGAGCCGCGTCGCCTCGCCCCTGGCCGGAGGGTCCGGGGCGGCGTACTTGTGCCAGAACTTCGCGAAGGCGTCGACGCCCTCGCCCGCGTTGTTCGTCGTGATCGCGTGCGCGGCGTCGTCGCCGTTCCGCCCCCAGTCCAGGACGTCGCCGGCGAGACCGGCCCACACCTGGCCCGCCTGCCGCGCCCGGCCGGGGTCGCCCTCGGGGTACGGGGTGGCCAGCATGGAGAAGACCAGAAGCGCGATGTTCCCGCCGACGAAGAGCTCACCCGGGTGAAACCCGCCCGCAAGGCGCACTCCGCTCAGCGCTGTCACGGGCCCTCCTGGTCGCCGAACGGCGACTCGGCGGTGAACTCGGGGAACGCCTCGCGCATCCTGGCCGCCGTCTCGTGCTGGAGCAGGTCGAGGGCGTCGTTCGTCATCTCGACGAGGCGCCCGGCGAGCTCCTCCACGTCGAGGCGTTTCACCCGGGGATCGAGGGTGAGCGCGTGCAGACGGCCGTGGCCGCCGACCGTGAGTTCGATCAGCCCGTCGTTGCTCTTGGCCTCGATCGCGACGGCCGACAGCTCGTCCCGCACCTTGCGGGACCGTTCTTCGAGTGCGCGCAGCTCCGCTTCCAGCGTTTCCCGGTCGGCGTCCACAGGCCCCTCGCATTGTCGGCTAAACCCATCGACATAGTAGAGCCCAGGCATCCCATCTTGATCACTGGTCCGGCACCGTCCCGGCTCACGCCTGTCTCAGGGCTCGCAGCGACTCGCGCAAAGAGCTGAGCGTAGCGAAGACCGCGGTCGGTTCATATCCGCAGTGGGCCATGCAGTTGGCGCACCGCGGGTCGTTGCCCCGGCCGTAACGGCTCCAGTCGGTGTCCTCGACCAGCTCCTGGTACGTGGAGGCGTACCCGTCCGCCATCAGGTAACAGGGCCGCTGCCACCCGTACAGCGAGTAGGACGGGATCGCCCACGCCGTGCAGGGGAAGTCGACCTTGCCCTCGAGGAAGTCCAGGAACAGGGGCGTGTGGTTGAAACGCCACCGGCGGCGGTCCCCCCGGGCGAACACCTCGCGGAACAGCCGGCGCGTCTGCTGGACCCCGAGGAAGTGCTCCTGGTCCGGCGCCTTCTCGTACGCGTAGCCCGGAGAGATCATGATCTCGTCCACCCGCAGGTCGTCGTTGAGGTAGTCGAGCACCTCGATCACCGACTGCGGGCTGTCGGTGTTGAAGAAGGTCGTGTTCGTGGTGACCCGGAAGCCGCGGCGCCGGCACTCGCGGATCGCCTCGACCGCGTCGTCGAAGACGCCCTCCTTGCAGACGGACGCGTCGTGGCGTTCGCGCAGCCCGTCGATGTGCACGGTCCAGGCGAAGTACGGCGACGGCGTGAACTCATCCAGCTTCTTCGGGATCAGCAGGGCGTTCGTGCAGAGGAAGACGTACTTCCTGCGGGCGACGAGCTCGCGGACCAGCTCGCCGATCTGCGGGTGCATGAGGGGTTCCCCGCCGGCGATGGAGACCATCGGCGCGCCGCACTCCTCGATCGCGGCCACGGCCTGCTCCACCGGCATGCGCCGGCGCAGCACGTCGGCGGGATGCTGGATCTTCCCGCAGCCGGCGCACTTGAGGTTGCAGGCGAACAGCGGCTCCAGCTCGACGAGCAGCGGGTACTTGGTCCGCCGCCGGAGCTTCTGACCGAGGATGTACCCGGCGACGCGGACCGCCTGGCGCAGCGGCATTGCCATCACGGGCCGCCCTTCTCCGAGGAGGCCGCCGCCGTGAGGTGCACGGCCTTCGCCCAGTTCACCAGCGCCGGCCCGATGCGGCGCAACGTACGGCGGGCGGCCAGGCCGCCGGTGACGGCGGCGGGGCTCAGCAGCGGACGGCCGGGCGTGTCCACGATCGCGCGCACGACCGTCACCGGACGGCCGTCCGCGGCGGCGACGAGCGGCCCGGCCTCCATGTCGACCGCCCGCGCGCCGGTACGGGCCAGGCGCCGCCGCTCGCGCTCCCGCACCAGGTGGCCGGTGGTGATCAGCGGCCCGGTCTGCGCGCGGACGCCGAGCCGCGCCAGTTCGCACGCCAGCGTCTCGGGTGCGGCGCACGGCAACCGGCGGTCGCCGAACCAGACCTCGGTCGCCACGAGGACGTCGCCCGGGCGGAGCGTGGCGTCCAGCGCGCCGCCGAAGCCCGTGACCGCCATGGCGTCACAGCCGTGCAGGTACGGGGCGCGGCGGGTCCCGAGACCGGTCCGGATCACCAGGGCCTCCGGCGGCCCGACGGGCAGACCGTGACGTACCGCGCGGGCCTCCACGGCCAGCGGCGCGCAGACGAGGAGGCGCATCAGGACTCGACCGCCCGCAGGTAGCGGCCGAGCGCGCTGATCGGGAACACCAGCCGGTACAGGTGGTAGTTGATGTAGAAGTCGCCGGGGAAGCCGGTGCCGGTGAAGTACGGCTCGTCCCAGGTGCCGTCGTCGTTCTGGTGGTCGACGAGCCAGGCCACGCCCCGTTCGACGGCCGGGCCCCGCTCGCCCGCGGCGAGCAGGGCGATCAGCGCCCAGGCGGTCTGTGAGGCGGTGGAGGCGCCGCGCCCGACCCATGCGGGGTCGTCGTAGGAGCGCAGGTCCTCGCCCCAGCCGCCGTCGTCGTTCTGGTGCGCCTCCAGCCACGTGACGGCTCGCCGTACGCACGCCGCGCCCGGCCGGATACCCGCCGCGACGAGGGCGGGGACGACCGCTCCGGTGCCGTAGACGTGGTTGGCGCCCCAGCGGCCGTACCAGGATCCGTCCGGTTCCTGCGCCTTGAGCAGCCAGGTGACCGCGCGGCGCGTGACCGGCTCCCCGGCGTGCCCCTCGGCGACGAGGGCCTCGACGACGTGGGCGGTCACGTCGGCCGACGGCGGGTCGATGACGGCGCCGAAGTCGCAGAACGGCAGCTTGGTGCAGAGCGTGCGGGTGTTGTCGGCGTCGAACGCGCCGAAGCCTCCGTCGCGGCTCGCCATGCCCGACAGCCACCGCACGCCGCGCTCGATCGCCGGACGCGCGTCCGGGTGCGCGACGCGCCGCAGCGCCAGGATCACCTCGGCCGTGTCGTCGGTGTCGGGGTAACCGTCGTTGTCGAACTCGAACGCCCACCCGCCCGGCGGCAGCGACGGCCGGCGTACGGACCAGTCGCCGGGGCCGCGGATCTCCTCGCCGAGCACCCACCCGGCGGCCTGGACGAGGGCCGGATGGTCGCCGGGCGTACCGGCGTCCAGCAGGGCGCTCATGGCCAGCGCGGTGTCCCAGACCGGCGACTGGCAGGCCTCCAGGCGACGGCCCTGCTCGTCCTCGATGGTGAACCGGGCCAGGCCGCGCAGCCCGCTCCGCATCACCGGGTGGTCGACGTCGTAGCCCTCCAGGCTCAGGGCGATCAGGGAGTACACCCACGGCGGCTGGATCCCGCCCCAGGACCCGTCGGCCTCCTGGCGGGCCACGATCCACTCGGCGGCGCGCCGGAGGGCGGCCCGGCGCAGGCCCGGCAGCGGCCGCCGCTGGTAGCGGTGCAGCGCGCGGTCCAGCGCGGTGAAGGCCGTCTCCCAGCCCGGCGCGGGCCGCCGGGCGGCGGGGCGGCCGGTCCGCAGCTCGGCCAGGTCGAACGGCAGCGGGCGCACCGGCCGGTGCGCGCTGACGATGGTGAGCGGCACGATGGTCTGCCGGGCCCAGCACGCCCAGTCGTAGACGTTGAGCGGGAACCATGGAGGCAGGAACATCAGCTCCGGCGGCAGAACGGGCAGGGCGTCCCAGGACCACTGGCCGAACATCGCCAGCCAGATCCGGGTGAACACCCGGCTCGCCTCGATCCCGCCCTCCCGGTGGACGAAGTCGCGCGCGGCCCGCAGGTGCGGGGCGTCGGGCGCGTCGCCGGCCAGCCGCAGCGCGGCGTACGCCTCGATCGTCGTGGACAGGTCGCCGGGGCCGCCGTGGAAGTTCGCCCACGTGCCGTCCTCGCGCTGCTGCGAACGGATCCACCGGGCCGCGCCCGCCGTCTCGCGCGGGGTGCGGACGCCGAGGAACTCCCGCAGGAGCAGGTCCTCGGCGTCCATCGTGACGTTCGTCTGCAGTTCCCCCTTCCACCAGCCCCGTGGGGACCGCAGGTCGAGAAGGTGGTCGGTCGCCGCGTCGAGGGCGGCCTGCGTACGGGCGGCCGGGTGCGAGGTCTGGAGTGAAGTCTGGGAAGTGGTCATCTAGTGGTCCCGAGAGGTGATGAAGCGGGCGATGTCGGAGAACTCGGCGCGTACGTCGGCGGGCATCGGTGTGCCGCCGAGGATGCGTTCGGAGGCGTCGAGGTGGTGCTGGGCCTGTTTCTCGGCCCACGCCCGGCCGCCGGCCTGGTCGATGAGCTGGGCGGCCTCGCGCAGGTCCGCCTCGGACAGGCGCCCGGAACCGCCGAGCAGCTCGGCCAGCCGCCGGCCGGCGACGGTGTCGCCGGTCAGCGCGGCCACGGCCGGAAGGGTCTTCTTGCGCGCCCGCAGGTCCGACAGGGCGGGTTTGCCGGTGGTCCGCGGGTCGCCCCAGATGCCGAGCAGGTCATCGGACAGCTGGAAGGCCATGCCGAGCTCGGCTCCGTACGCCGCCAGCGCCGTCACCAGCGGCTGGGGCGCCTCGACGAACAGGGCGCCGATGGAGCAGGCGCAGGCCAGCAGCGCCCCGGTCTTGTCGGCCGCCATCCGGCGGCACTCCTCCACCCCGACGTCCTGCCGGCGCTCGAAGTCCAGGTCCGCGGCCTGCCCGGCGATGAGCCGCTGCGTGGCGGCGCTCAGGCAGCGGGCCGCGCTCACGGCGCCGCGGGTGCCCTGTTCGAGCAGGAGGTCCATGGCCAGGATGAGCAGGGCGTCACCGGTGAGGATGGCGGCCGACCGGCCGAAGACCACCCAGGCCGTCGGCCGGTGCCGTCGCGTGCGGTCGTCGTCCATGATGTCGTCGTGGAGCAGGGAGAACGCGTGCACCAGCTCCACGGCGGCCGCGGCCGTCGCGCCGCGCAGCGGGTCCGCCCCGGCGGCCCGCGCGGACAGCACCGCGAGGGTGAGCCGCAGGCTCTTGCCGCCCGTGCTCACCGGGCGGCCCTCCGCGTCGTTCCAGCCGAGGTGGTAGCCGGCCACCCGGGCGGTGAGCGGGTCGAGCCGGGCGACGGCCTCCCGCAGCACCGGCTCGGCCACCCGCCGCGCGGCCTGGACGGACTCCGACAGGTCGCCCGTCATGACGGTCCGTTCCGTTCGAGGTGCCGCCGGACGAGGGCGGCGGCGGTCAGGCCGCTGCGCACGGCACCCTCCATCGTGTCGGGCCAGCCGGTGTCGGTCCACGCGCCGGCGAGGTAGAGCCCCGGCCACCGGGTGGCGGGGGGCGGGCGGAGCGCGCCGCTGCCCGGCCCCTGCCGGAAGGTGGCGTGACGCTCGCGGGTGACGAAGAAGTCGGTGACGCGCGCGGCGCGTGCGGCCGGGAAGACCCGTTCGAGCGCGGGCAGGAAGGCCGCGCGGACCTCGGCCGCGGGCCGGTCGATCCAGTCACGTGCCGCCGACACCGAGACGGTCAGGTACTGGCCGCGGTCCGGGCCGCCGACGGTGGTCCGGTCGAAGACCCACTGCACCGGCGAGTCGACGACGGCGGCGAACGCCAGCTCGGTGACCGGCCGGTCGTAGACCACGTGGACGTTCACGATAGGGCTGGCACCCAGGCCGCTCCACCGGTCGCGGTCCGGCGCCGCCTCGCGCGGGACCAGCTCGGCGGCCTGCCGGTGCGGCGTGGCGACCACCACGGCAGCGGCCTCCTCCCGTACGCCGTCCAGGAGTACCGTCGGGCCCGGCTCGATGGCCTTGACCTTCGCGGACAGGCGCACCTCGCCTCCGCGGGCCTCGATGGCGGCGCGGGCGGGCACTCCGTGCAGGTCGCCCAGCGGAACGGTCGGCACGCCGATGTCGGCGGCGCCCGCGCGGCCGAACAGGGCCGTACGGAACACCATCGCCGCCGGGCCCACGGCCGCCTGGTCCATGCCGATGTTGAGCGCGGCCACCGCGAACAGCTCCCACAGCAGGCGTCGCGCGGACCCGTCCTGCCCGTGGGCGGCCAGCCAGGTGTCCAGGTCGATCGCGTCGAGCGCGGGATCGGCCGGGTCGGCCCGGCCGAGCGCCACTGCGGCGCGTACGGCACGCAGCCGGGCGGCGGCCGGCAGCAGCGGGTAGCGGGCCAGGGCCGGCAGCAGGTGGAAGGGGCCGGGCAGCCGTCCGCGCCGCAGCCGCGCGGACCGCCCGTGCGGGCCGAGCACCGGCACGTCGAACCGGTCCTGGATCCGCACGTGCCCGGCCGAGCCGATCCGCTCCAGCAGGGTCCGGTACGCGGTGCAGCAGCGCAGGAAGACGTGCTGGCCGTTGTCGACGGTGAGCCCGTCCCGCTCGAACGAGTACGTCGCGCCGCCCAGCCGCGGGCGCGCCTCGTACAGCGTCACGGGCCGGCCCGTCTCGGCCACGGCGAGGGCGGCGGCGATGCCCGCCAGCCCGCCGCCGATGACGGCGACGCGGCCGGTCATGAGTCCTCCTGCGTCGGAGGGTGTGACCACAGGGGCGCGTCTTTGATTCCCTCGCTTCGCTCGGTCATGAGTCCTCCCGCGTCGGAGGATGTGACCACAGGGGCTCGTTCCCGATTCCCTCGGTCATAGCTGCGCTCCGGTGAGCGAGCGCGCGGCGACCATCGTCTTGTCCCAGCGCGACAGCGACAGGCGGGTGCTGAGCGCTCCGGCCGGGTCGGCGGCGATGCGCGCCAGCAGGCGCCGGTAGATCCCGGCCATCGCCGCGGTGCAGGCGGCGCTGCGGCGGTCGAGCATCGCCACCAGCCGGTCACCGTGCTCGTACCACGTGCGCGCGCGTTCGGCCTCGAAGCGCACGAGCGCGGCGAGCCGGTCGGGCGGGTCGGTGAACTCCCCGGACCCGTCCATGTCGAGTGTGCACCCGAACCGCTCCAGGTCCTCCGCGGGAACGTAGATCCGGCCCGCCAGCCGGTCCTCGCGGATGTCGCGCAGGATGTTGGTGAGCTGCAGCGCGACGCCGAGCGCGTCCGCGAGCGGCTCGGCCGTGTCGGGGTCGGAGGTGCCGAAGACGCCGAGCGACAGCCGCCCGACCGACCCGGCGACGCACCGGCAGTAGGCCAGCAGGCTGCCGAACCGCTCGTACGACACGCCCTCGACGTCCGCCGCGCAGCCGTCGATCAGCTCTTCGAAGGCCCGCATCGGGATCGGGAACCGCCGCGCGGCGTCGCACAGGGCGATCAGCACGGGGTCGCCCGGGTGCGGCTCGGGCCGGCGCAGCGCGATACGGGCCTCGGACAGGCGGGTCAGCCGCTGGGCGGCCGGCCCGTTCCCGTCCCCGATGTCGTCGATGCGGCGGGCGAAGGCGTACACCGCGCTGAGCGCGCGGCGCTTGGCGGGCGGCAGCAGGCGGATGCCGTAGGCGAAGTTGCGCGCCCGTTCGCGGACGACCTGCTCGCAGTGCCGGTAGGCCTCGGCCGTGGTCACCGTGCCGCCTTTCGTCCCAGTCCGGTCCGGCCCACGGCCGCCACCGGCCATTCGGCCAGCAGCCTGCGGGTGGCGGGCCGTACGGCCCGGCCCACCACGTCGTGGTCGGCCCGTTCGAGGGCCGCGACGGCGGCGCGCCCGCCGGCGACGTACCCCGCCACCGCGAGCCGCGCGAACCCGGTCAGCGAGGCCGCGAGCGGTCCCCCGGAGTCCAGCAGGGCCTTCGCGCGGCGGGTCTGCAGCGCCAGGACCCGGCGCAGCGGCACGGGCGTCGGCGCCCGGACCAGGTCCTCCTCGGTGGCGCCGAAGCGGCGCAGGTCCTCGGCCGGCAGGTAGACCCGGCCCCGCGCGTGGTCCTCGGCGACGTCCTGGCAGTGCTCGATGATCTGGAGCGCCGTGCAGACGTGGTCCGACAGGGCGAACCGCGACGGGTCGGCCCGGCCGAAGACGTGCAGCACGATGTGCCCGACCGGGTTGGCGGACAGCTCGCAGTAGCCGAGCAGTTCGTCGAAGGTGGTGTACCGCGGCACCGACTGGTCGCGGCGGTTCGCCTCCACGAGCCGGCGGAACGGCTCCGGTGGGATCGCGCAGGCCTCGACCGTGTCGGCGAGCGCGCGGATGAAGGGCAGACGCGGCGCCGATCCCGCGTAGAGGCGCGTCAGGTCGGCATCGATCGAATCGAGATAGGAAAGCCGCCATGCGGGTGCCGTCTCGTCTCCGGCATCGTCCACCGAACGAGCGAAACGATAAACGTTCATCAGGTGGCCGCGATAACGACGTGGCAGCAGGCGTGAGGCGACGGGAAAGTTCTCGTGCCGAGCCTTGCGCACGACGTCTCGCCTGGTGGGCACGCTGGACAGCATGAAGGAATGATCTCCGCCATGCCGTCGAATAAACTCAGACGCAGTCCAGCACCCTGCACATTACCCAATTTAGACAACGCATTATCGGATGCGAATGGCACGCTTATGGTAAATGCGACACCAAGTCCGGGCCAACGATTCGCGCGCCGGTGCCTCGGTCGCGCCCGGCGACCGCCGGGCGACCGGTCAGGCCACTCCGTGGTCCCGCAGCGCCCCGACGCGAAGGCCTTCGGCGCGGCAGCGGCCCACGAGCTCCGGGAGCGCGCCGAGCGCCGACCGCCACGCCCCGGGAGCGGAGGTGTGATCGGAGTCGTGCAGCAGGACGGTGGCGCCGCCGCGCAGGTCCGGCTCCAGCGTTTCCAGCACCGACCGCGCGGAGGCGCCGGCCGTCCAGTCCCGGCCCCACGCGCTCCACAGCACGGGCCGCAGGCCGCACCGGCCGGCCTGCGCCAGCGCCTCGGCGCTGAGCACGCCGTAGGGCGGGCGGTACCACGCGGGACGCACACCGGTGACCGCGGTGACCAGCGCGGCGGTCGCACGGATCTCGGCAGCGGTCCGGCCGGGCCGGGTGGCGAGGGCGTAGCGGTGCCGCCAGCCGTGGACGGCGATCTCGTGGCCCTCCTCGACGACGCGGCGGCCGAGGCCGGGATGGCGTTCGAGCATCTCTCCCAGCACGAAGAAGGTCGCCGAGCAGCCGAGCCGTCGCAGCTCGTCCAGGAAGCACGGCGTCGAGCGCGGGTCGGGCCCGTCGTCGAAGGTCAGTGCGACGTGGTCGGCGGCGCCGGTCCCCGCCAGACCGGGGAAGACGCGGCGCACGGCCGGCAGCCAGGTCGCGGCCGGCGCGACGTGGACCGCGGCGACCGCGGCCGCCGCCATCGCGATCGGCGCGTGCCTCACGGTCTCCAGTGTGCGGAAGGAGATCGCCGGTGTCGACCCGACGCGTGCTGATCCTCAGCGCGGGGATGGGCGCCGGGCACGACCGGGTCGCGGGCGAGCTCGCGCGCCGCCTGGCCACGACGGGGATCGACGCGGAGGTGACCGACGTCCTCGACCTGCTGCCGCTGCGGTCCGGGCGCGGGATGCGCCGCTGGTACGGCTGGACGGTGCATCATGCGCCGTGGCTGTACGCCGGGATCTACCGGGTCTTCTTCACCTCACCGCGGGCGCCGGCGGTCTCGCCGTTCACCGCCCTGGTCGCGGCACGGCTGGAGGAGCTGGTCCGCCGGCGGGCGCCGTCCGCGCTGGTCTCGACGTTCCACGTGGCCGCGCAGGCCGCCGGGCACCTGCGCGCACACGGCCGTCTCCCGGTGCCCAGCCTGGTGATGGTGACCGACTTCGCGGTCCACCGGCTCTGGCTGCACCCGGGCAACGACGGCCACCTGTGCCTGACGCCCGCCGCCGTCCGCGAGGTGCGCGCGGCGACCGGACGCCCGGCATGGTGTCACGCGCCCGTCGTACGGCCGGAGTTCCGGCGGCCCCGCGCCACGCCCGTGGTCGGATCCGACGGCCGGCCGCGTGTCCTGGTCACCGCCGGCTCGTGGGGCGTGGGGCGGATCGAGGAGACGGCGCGGGTGCTGTCGGGCTCGGGACGCTACCTGCCCGTCGTCCTGTGCGGAGAGAACCGGCGGCTGCGCCGGCGTCTGGCCCGTACCGGCGGCTGCGTCGCCCTCGGCTGGCGTGAGGACGTGCCGGAGCTGATGGCCGCCTCGTACGCCGTCATCGACAACGCGTCCGGGCTGACCTGCGAGGAGGCGATCGCCGCCGGGGTTCCGGTGATCTGCTACCGGCCGATCCCCGGGCACGGCCTGGCGGGCGCGCGGGCGATGGCGCGCGCCGGGGTGGGCGTTCACGCACGGGACGGCGCGGAGCTTCTCGCCGCGCTGGACCGGCTGAGGTCTCCCCTCGAACGCGGCCGGCGGGTCAGGCGGGCGGGCGCCCTGTTCGAACGGCGGCCGGTGGAGGACCTGCTCAGGTGCCTGCTGCCATGACCTTGTGACGGCGGAACGGCGGCGACTGGGCCAGCAGCGTGCTGCCGTACACGATCAGTCCGATGGCGAAGATCTCGAGCACCGACCAGGCGCCCAGCCGGATGGTCTCGCCGAACAGGCCCACGCCGTACCCGATGCTCGCGACCGGGTCCGCGACGGTCAGCGCCGGCTGCACGGCGACGAGCGATCCGCTCTGGAAGGCGTTCTGGAGCAGGAAGAGGCTGACCAGCCCGGCCAAAATCATGGCGTACACCGTCCAGGTCGTCAGCAGGGTGGCCGGGTGCTCCACGTCCCGCACGGCCTGCTTCATCAGCGCGGCGGTGAAGGAGAAGCCCAGGCCGGCCGCCACCCCGAGGATCGCGGCGCGGCCCGCGCCGGTCGCCAGCCGCGCCGCCGTCAGCAGGAGGGCGACCAGACCGAGGGTGACGAGCGTGGCGACCGCCCACATCGCCCGGCCGGGGATCTGGTGGCCCTCCGACGGCCTGGCCCCCAGCAGGAGCATCGCCAGCCCGGCGGTGAGCACGCCGACGGCCAGCCACGACCGGCGGTCCAGCCGGACGCGGAACACCCGGCCGATGAACACCATCGTGAGCGGGAGTTCCACCACGAGGATCGGCTGGACCAGGGAGAGCCCCCCGAACATGAGTGCGGCGGCCTGGAACGCGAACCCGCCGATGAGCGCGGCGATGCCGCCGAGCCAGGCGGGCCGGTGCATGAGGTAGGCGATGAGGCCGAGCCGGAAAGCCTGGCCCGCCGGGGCGGTACGCGCCGCGCGCCGTTGGAGCACGGACGCGAGCGCGTTGCTCGCGGCGGCCAGCACGGCCAGCGCGACGGCGATCATCGCTGCCTCTCCCTCTCGACCGTCTGCCGCTTGCCCAGGTACGGCGACCGGCCGAGGACCACGATGCCGCCGACCATCATCAGCAGGCCGATGACCATCGCGGCGAGGGCCTCCGGAGTGGTCCGGACGCGCTCGTAGAAGATCAGGATGCCCAGGACGATGCCGATCAGCGGTTCGGCCGCGGTCGCGGCGGGCAGCGAGATCCGCAGCGGGGCGGCGTCGAACGCGCTCTGGGCGAGCAGCAGCCCGGCGACCGCGACCAGGATCATCCCGTAGGGCAGCCAGCTCCGCACCAGGCCGCCCACGCCGTGCCCGAGGACGAGCAGGGAGCCGCGCGTCAGCACGTCCTGGACACCCCACAGCATCCCGGCGGCCGCGGCGAGCAGCATGGCCTTCGTACGCAGCGACCGTGGCCGCGCCAGCAGCACGAGGATCACCACGAGGGCGATGACGATCGCGGCGATGAGCCAGTTGGTCGACGCCGGGCCCGGTGGTCGCCCGGCATGAGGGCGGCCGAAGGCGAGGAACAGCCCGGACCCGGCCGTCACGAGGAGTCCTCCCTGCCAGACCCTGCGGTTCAGCGGCTCGCGGTAGAGCACGTGCGCGAAGACCAGCGCGAACAGCAGGTTGGTGGCCAGGATCGGCTCGACCGAGGCCAGGTCGGACTCGTCGAGGGCCGTCGCGCCCAGCACCTGGCCGCCGACCATCGCGGCGATGCCCAGCAGCCACAGCCGGTTGCGCGCCAGGTGACTGAGCAGCTTCAGGTGCAGCATCTCGCCGAGCGGCTCGCGGTAGGCGGCGTGCTGCTGGGCGACGAAGCCGATCCCGATGAGGCAGGCCGCCGCCAGTGCGAAAAAGATCTTCATCGGGCCGGCCCGCCGGTCAACCGGTCCGTGAGCATCGTCGCGCGGGTGGGCAGGATCGGCTCATGAGGATCGACGACCGCCTGGTCCTGATCACGGGCGCCTCCTCCGGCATCGGCGCGGCGACCGCGCGCGCGATGGCGGGCGCCCAGGCTCGGCTGCTGCTGACCGGGCGGAACCGCGCGGCCCTGGACGCCGTCGCCGCCGAGACCGGCGGGCGGGCGGTCGCCGCCGACCTGACGACCGGCGCCGCGGCGCTCGCGTCCGAGGCGGGGCCGGTCGACGTGCTCGTGGCCAACGCCGGGGCGGGCTGGGCCGGGCCGTTCGCCACCATGCCGGAACGGACCATCGACGACCTGCTGGCGGTCGACCTCGCCGCGCCGATGCGGCTCACGCGGCTGCTGCTGCCGGGGATGGTCGCGCGGGGCCGCGGCCACGTCGTCTTCGTGGCATCGATCGCGGGCGTCGTCGGCGTGCCGGGCGAGGCGGTGTACTCCGCCGCCAAGGCCGGCCTGATCGCCTTCGCCGAGGCGCTGCGCGCCGAGACCGCCGTCGGCGTTTCCGTGGTGCTGCCCGGCGTGGTGGACACGCCCTTCTTCGACCGGCGCGGCGCGCCGTACGACCGGGCCCGCCCGGTCCCCGTGCCGGCCGCGCGGGTGGCGCGGGCCATCGTCGGCGCGGTCGAGCGCGAGCGGCCCGAGGTGTACGTGCCGGGATGGCTGGAGGCGCCGGCCCGGCTCAGGGGCGCGGCGCCCGGCGTCTTCCGGCGGCTCGCCGCGCTCCTCGGCGGTCTTTCGTAGATGCCGTGCGCGAATCCGGGCAGCGGACCGAGACACCCCTCAGCGTGGGACAGGGCCGGCTCGCGGCTCATCTGGTCTCCCGTTCCCCCGCCCCCCACGTGTGGGCCGCGCCGTCAGCGCGCGGAGCGGGGACCGCGCCGGCGGCGGAACCGGAGGCCGCCGACGAAGATGTCGATCAGGAGGACCAGCGCCCCGATGACATGATCCAAAGGACGATCGCCACGACCGCCAGGAGCCAGAGGGCACCCAATCGCGGACGCTCCCTCGTTGGGCGGACTCGCAGGCCATCCCATGGTATCTCGCCTGGTCAGACGGGTTTTGCCCCGCTACCGACGTCGTGCAGGTGGCGGAGCGCCGTGGCGTAGGACTCGATGAGGCCCTCCTCGGTGTAGGGGAGGCCGGAGAGGCGGCAGTGGTCGCGCACGAGCGGCTGCGCGCGCCGCAGGTGCGGGCGCGGCATGCTCGGGAACAGGTGGTGCTCGATCTGGTAGTTGAGCCCGCCGAGGAACCAGTCGGTCAGCGCGCCCCCACGGACGTTGCGGGAGGTCAGGACCTGCTTGTGCAGGTGGTCCCAGCGCTCGCCCGGCCCCGGCATGGGCATGCCCTTGTGGTTCGGGGCGAACGCGCAGCCGAGGTGGAGGCCGAGCAGCGCCTGGTGCGCGAGGACGAACGCGATCGCCGCGCCCGGCGACAGCACGGTGAACAGCAGCCCGAGGTAAGCGCCGAAGTGCGCGCACAGCAGCAGTGCCTCCGCACACGCCTGCCCGCGCCGGTCGCCGCGACGGCAGCGGCTCACGACGTGACGGACGCTGCTCACCTTGAGGTTGATGCCCTCCAGGAGGAGCAGCGGGAGGAAGAGCCGGCCCTGGTTGCGGGTGAACCAGCGGGCGAACGCCCCACGGCGGCCGGCCGCCTGGTCCGTGGACCAGACGAGGACACCCGGGCTGACGTCCGGGTCCTTGTCCTGGTGGTTGGGGTTGGCGTGGTGCCGGTTGTGCTTGTCGGTCCACCAGCCGTAGCTCAGCCCGAGCCCGAGGTTCCCGACGAGGAGGCCCAGCAGCCGGTTGGCCCTCCGGGTGGCGGCGATCTGCCCGTGCCCGGCGTCGTGGCCGACGAAGTACAGGCGGGTCGTGAACAGGGCCGCCGGCAGCACCAGCACCGCCTGCCACCACGAGGCGCCGATCAACGCGACCGCTCCCCAGATCGCGGCGTAGGCGAGCACGTCCAGCCCGATCAGCCACGCGTAGCGGCCGCGGCGGCGTTCCAGCAGCCCGTGGGCGCGGATCTGCTGGACCAGTGGCGCGAACCCGCTCCGGGCCACGGTCACGTCGGATGTCAGGGTCATCGAGTTCTCCTCGGGACGGCTCCGGACGCACCCCGCCCCTCCGGGAGCGCGGACGCCGGTGATCAGTTGACTGAAACCGTAGGAACGGCGGGAGCGGCGTCCCAGCCGGTCAGCCCCCGTACCGGGGTTCGTGTAACCCCGCATCCGGGGTGGTGCTGGCCCCACCCTCCTCCGGGACGCCGAGAGGTCAGGGCCGCCGCGCCAGGACCGCGGCGAACGCCTCCACCAGACCTGAGCCGGGCCTGAGCGACCGCCCGGCGCGGTGGAGGTGTCAAGCCGGACGATCGTCAGGGGTGCGGGGTCGTCGTTCGGCTCGGGTGCCGGCGGGCCGCCGTCCCTAGCGTCGCGGGCATGGAATCGCGATCTCAGTACAACGTGGGTCACCGGGTGCTCGCCGCGGCGGCGGCACTGGTGGCGGGGGCGATGGCCGTGGCGCTGCTGTACCCGGGCGGACTGGGCCAGGCCGGGCCGGTACGGGTGACCGCCGGGGCCTCGGTGTCGGTGTACCGGGCGCTCAGCGGCGCGGCCGCCGATGCCCCTTCGTGGGCGGGTTCACTGCCGGACCTGGCCGCGGAAGGGCTGCTGCTCGTGCTCGTGCTGCCGGTGGCGTGGACGGGGTGGACCGCCGTGCGCCGTCGCGACGCCCACCACGCCGCCGGGACGTTCCTGATCGTCGCCGGCACCGCCCTGGCGTACGCGGCCAGCGAGGCGCTGAAGCTCGTGGTGGACGAGGAGCGGCCGTGCCGGGCGGTGCGCGGCGCCGAGGCGGTCGCCGGCTGCCCGGCCCCGGGAGACTGGTCGTTCCCGAGCAACCACGCCACCCTGGCCTTCGGGCTGGCCGCCGGGCTGGCCGTGCTGCGCCCCCGGCCGGCCGTGGTCACGTTGCCGCTGGGCGCGGCGGTGGCGCTGGCCCGGGTGGCCGCCGGAGTGCACTATCCACACGACGTGCTGGCCGGTGCGGCCCTCGGCGCCGCGTCCGCGACCGCGGCGGTGCTGCTGTTCACCCCGCCGCTGGGCGCGCTAGCCGAACGGCTCGGGTGGCGGGACGATGCCCGCCTCGTGCGCGACCACGGCGGCCGCCGCGCGGTTGTCGACGGCCAGCCGCGCCAGGATCGAGCTGACGTGCGCCTTGACCGTCCCCTCCACCACGTGCAGCCGCCGGGCGATCTGGACGTTGGTCAGCCCGGCGCCGACGCCCGGCGCGGCCGCGGCGCGGTCCGCCGCGGCCCCGTTCTCGACTCCGACCTCGGTGCCGGTCGCGCGGTAGGCGATCCGCACCGTCACGGCCGCGCCGGGCGCGTGCTTGGCGGCGTTGGTGAGCGCCTCCCGGACGATCCGGTGCACGGCGCGTTCGGCGACCGGCGGCACGGCGCCGGGCTCGCCCTCGGTGCGCAGCGTCACCGTCAGCCCGGCCGCCGACGCGCTCTCGACCAGCCCCTCGACGGCGGCCGGCCGGGTGTCGGCGTCCTCCCGCAGGACGCCGATCACCTCGCCGAGGCGGTCCACCGCGGCGGCGGCACGGCCGCGGATGTCCCCGGCGGCCCGGCGGTGCTCGTCGGGCAGGCCGGGCGCGAGTTTGAGCGCGCCGGCCGAGAGGGCGACCAGGCTGAGCTCGTGGCCGAGCAGGTCGTGCATGTCCTGTGCGATACGGGCCCGCTCACGCAGCCGCGCCTGCTCGGCCACGAGCCGCTGCTCGCGTTCGAGGTGCGCGGCCCGCTCCCACCCGGCGCGTACCAGCGCCCGGTACTGCCGCCAGAAGCGCCCGGCGAACCACGGCAGCATCGCGGCGCCCGCCAGCACGAGCACGAACCGCTCGCCCAGCGCCGGCCGGGACGGCACGGCGTACACCGCCGCGCCGCCGGCCACCACCGTGGCCGACAACACCACCACCGCCGCCCGCGCCCGGTCCGGCAGCCACCCCGCCAGGAACGACAGCAGCATCGCCGGCGGGACCCACCACAGATCGAGCACGCTCAGGCCGGCCGCGCCCGCCGCGGTCACCGGTAGCACGGCCCCTGACCTGACGAAACGCGTGATGTTCGGTCGTCTCACGAACGCGACGATACGGAATGCCGCGAGCCGCCCGACACTGCCGAAAGTCGCATCCCCGCTCGTCAGCATCCCCAGGCGCGCAGGAGCGACGCGACATGGGCCTCCAGGAGCGGCGCCGGCAGCGGCGCCGGCGTGGTGAGGACGCGCGTGACGACCGGCCCGGTGAGCTGAGCGGCACTCAGGGCGGTGTCGGGCATGTCCGGCGCGCTCCGGCGGACGCGGTCGAGCACGCCCCGGGCGCTCTCGGTCAGCAGGTCGGCGCCGTGGACCAGCTCGCGTACGGCGGGGTCGTGCTGCGCCTCGCCGATCAGGGCCCGATAGGCGAGCCCGGGAGGCGAGGTGGTGAGGAACTCGGTCAGCACGGTCAGGTAGGCGAGCAGGTCGCCGGCCGGGGTCGGGTGCGGCGGGATGGCGAGCTCCTCACGGGCGTCGGTGAGGCAGGCCTCCAGCAGGATCTCGGCCTTGGTCGACCACCACCGGTAGACCGTCTGCCGCCCGACGCCGGCCCGCTCGGCGATGCCCTTCATCGTCATCGCCGCGTAGCCCACCTCGACGAGGAGGTCATCGACCGCGTGGAGCACCGCCCGGCGGGCGCGCTCGCTGCGGGGACGCCCCGTACGGGCGCCGGGCGCGGCCGGGTCTGTGTTGAGGACCACACCACGAGTGTAGCGAGGCATAGTGTCTCGTTATGGTAGATTCACTTACGAGTCACCGTGAACCGTAACTGGGAGCGCCGACCGGTGCCGCGGCGGCCCATCCGCTCTCCCCCCGACCGTTCGCCCGAGGAATCCCCATGTGCGCCGCCTGCGGTATCCCCACCCACGTGCCCGAAGCCGGCACCGACCAAACGGCCGTCGTTCCCCCGCCCGGACCGGCCGCCACGACGGCGGCGCCGGTGCCGAGGTTCGCCGCCCTGCGCAACCGCGACTGCCGCCCGTACCTGTTCGGCGCCGCCCTGGCGATGATGGCCGACAACATCGAGCACGTCATCACGTACTGGGTGCTGTGGCAGAAGTTCCACTCCCCCGCGCTGACCGGCTTCGAGGTCATCAGCCACTGGGTGCCGTTCCTGCTGCTGTCGGTCCTGTTCGGCTCCTGGGCCGACCGGTACGACTGCCGCCGTCTCATCCAGGGCGCGCAGGCGCTGTTCATGTTCGTGTCCATCAGCTGGGGCGTGCTGTTCCTCACCGGGTCGCTGCGGGTGTGGGAGGCCTGCCTGCTCCTCGTGCTGCACGGGTGCGCGGGCTCGCTGTGGTCGCCCGCCGAACAGCTGATGCTGCACGACTTCGCCGGCCGTGCCGAGCTGCCCAGCGCGGTACGGCTCAACGCGACCTTCCGCAGCCTCGGCATCCTGTTCGGCCCGGTCGTCGGCTCGGCGCTGCTCCTCGGCCTCGGCCCGACCGCCGGCATCTTCGCCAACGTGGTGTTCTACCTGCCGCTGACCCTGTTCCTGTTCCGCACCCGGTTCACCGGGCACACCCGGGATCAGGGAGTGGCCCGACCGCGTGTCGGCATCCTCGGCTCGCTGCGTGTGCTGCGCGACGTCCGCTCCGACCACACCATGGTCAGCATGATCATCCTGGCCGGGCTCGGGTCGTTCTTCGTCGGCGCCTCGCTGCAGTCGGTGATGCCGATCTTCGCCCACGACCTCGGGGCCGGCAGCGCCGGAACGGCGTACGGGGTCCTGCTGTTCGCCAGCGGCGCGGGAGGCGTCATCGGCGGCATCCTGCTGGAGGTCACCGGCCGCATCCGGCCGACCGCCAGAGCCGCCGTCGTCAGCACCCTGGTCTACGGCGTGAGCAGCCTGCTCTTCGCCGTCACCACCCACTACCCGCTCGCCGTCGTGCTGCTGGTGACCGGCGGAGTGGCCAACCTCGCGTCGATGTCGATCGGGCAGACCGTCGTGCAGCTGCGCGCCTCCGCCGCCGACCGCGGCCGGATCATCGGCCTGTACGGCATGTCCGCGAACGGGCTGCGGGCCGGGAGCGGCTTCACCGTCGGCCTCGCCGCCTCCGCCATCGGCGTGCACTGGTCGCTCGGCCTCAGCTCCGCCGCCCTGTGCGCGGGCACCCTGGCCGCGGGGGTGTACGCGCTGCGCGAGCGAACGGGCGGCTGAGCGACCGCGGACACCTCTGCGGGTGTTCACCGGAGAGGTGTTCTCCTCACGCTCCCGGCCTCCCCTCATCTCCGCCACGGCACGGTCCGTTGTCGGCGGCGACGAGCTCGGCGAACTCGGTGGCCAGCGGGCTCAGGACGTTCCACTGGCGGACGGCCCAGCCGACGGTGAGCGGGGTCAGGGCGGGGATGGGAACGGTACGGACCGGGCTGTCGGGCGGGGTGACGAGCCGGGGCAGGGCGGGCAGGATGGCGTGGCCGACGCCGAGCTCGGCGAGCAGCACGGCGGTGTCCCAGTCGGCCACGCCGACCGGGGTGGGCGGCCCGGCCCCCAGCCGGATGAAGTCCTCCTCCAGGCGGCGCCGGGAGGCGGAGTTCTCCGGGTGAGCGATGTAGCGGATGGCCGCCAGGTCGGCGGGTTCCAGGGACTCCCGCGCGGCCAGCGGGTCGTCGGCGTGGACGGCCAGCACCCAGGGAAGGTCGACCACCGGCCGCTGCCTGATCTGGGGCAGCGGCCGGCCGAGGGTGACCCACGCGAGGTCGGCCCCTCCACTGTGCAGCAGTTCGACGCATCGCCGCGTCGACTGGGCCGAATGGAACTCCAGGCTCACGTGCGGGTACCGGCCGCGGAACGCGGAGATCGCGCCGGCCATGAAGTGGCGCACGGTGACCCCGCCCGTGGTGACGCTGACGGTGCCGCCGTGGCCGTCGCGGAGCTCGCCGAGCCGCCGGAGCGCGACGTCGAGGGCGCCGATGCCACCGAGCGCCGCCTCGTACAGGATCCGTCCCGCCGGGGTCGCCGCCACACCGCGAGGCCGCCGTTCGATCAGGGCCACGCCGGTCTCCCGCTCGAGGCGTCTGACGTGCTGGCTCACCGCCGACTGGGTGCACGAATGGGCGCGGGCGACGGCGCTGAGATTGCCGGTCTCGTACACGGCGATGAACACCCGCAGGTCGTCGAGGGTCACACCGACCCAAGCTATCCCTTGGGTGATTCCCAGGAAAGCCAGGAATTGACTCGGAGCATGCCCGGCTTCGAGGATGGGCCGCAACGGCCGGGCCCCAGGGCCCATGACCGTGGCGGCAACCCGCTCGTGGCGCCGCCCGGCGCCGTCCGGCGACCCCGGGGCGTACGGTCACCGGCGCCGGTGGCGCCACGAGCGGGCGCCGACCGACCCGTCAGTGAGGACGCACCATGCACGACCGCCCGACCGGCCCCGCCGACGAGCCCGAACCGGACGCGACCGGCAAGGAACCGCGGATCGCGACCGTGGTCGAGGCGCTGGCCTCGCGCGGCGCGGCCGAGATCGCGCATCCGGGTGGCACTCTGCTGGCCCATCTGGAGCGTGTCCACGCGCTGCTCGCGGAGTGGGGCGCGCGGCCGGCGCTACGGCTCGCCGGGCTGTGCCACGCCTTCTACGGCACCGACGGCTTCGCCACCGCGCTGGGAGACCCGGACCGCCGGGACGAGCTGACCGCCCTCGTCGGCGAGGAGGCCGAACGGCTCGTCCACTTCTACGCCGGCTGCGACCGCCGCTTCTCCTATCCGGGTCTCGCCGACCCCGAGGGGGCGTTCCGGGACCGCTTCACGGGCGCCGCGCTGCGGCCACCGCTCCCCCTGCGGCGGGACTTCGCCGAGCTCACCGCCGCGAACGAACTGGACGTCATGCGGGCGAACCCCGGCCTTCGCGCCCGGTTCGGCACCGAGCTCCTCGACCTGTTCACCTCGTGGCGGGCACTCCTCGGCGACCCCGCCTGGCAGGCCGTCCGGGCGACACTGGCCTGACCCGAGCGTGGCGCGCCACCGGTCGTCAGGTCGCCGGCGCCCGGGCGCCCGTCGCAGGCGCGCCGCCGCGGTGGGCCGCCGGTGTCCGCGCGGCCGGGCCGGCCTGGGCCGGGACCGGCGCGGAGGCGACCGCGTGAAGCACGCGCGGCGCGAGCGCCGCCGCCTGGGCCCGGATCTCCGGGATCGCCGTGGTCTCGTACCGCAGGCCGCGCAGCGGCGGGCCGAGAGCGAAGATCCGCTCGTGCGGCCGGCCGGCGCCGTCGAGGACCGCGCCGGTCTCGTCGGCGTCCAGGCCGAGCCGCAGCGGGTCGGGGCGTGCCAGCCCCGCGGCGATGAGGCCGCGCAGGAGCGGGTCGCCGCCGACGTCGGCGGCCGGACCCGTGCCGTTCACGAACCAGCCGACGCGCAGTTCGCGTTCGCCGCCGTCCTCCGCCAGCCGGACCGTCACCTCGTCCGGGCCGGGCGCGGCGGACAGCAGCCGCCCGCGCAGCAGCCGGAGACGGCCGGCGGCGCGGAATCCCTCGATCCGGTCGGCCGTGGCGGGAGGGATGCGGTGCCGGTGGACCTCCCAGTAGCGGGCCACCAGCGCCAGGAAACGACGCCGGTCCTCGACGCCGAGGCGCGCCCACAGCGACGGGACCCGGGGCCGCAGGGCGTCGACCACGCCGTGCCAGTCGCCGCCGGCCGCCGTGACCGCGGTGCGGACGGCGGCCAGGAGGCCGGACAGCCGTAGCTCGCCCTCGGGGATGGGCGCCTCCACCGGAGGCGCCGGCGTACATCGGTGCCGCCGCGGCAGCAGGCCGTGCCGCGAGACCGCGTATACGACCGTGTCCGGATGCGCGCCCAGCACGCTGATCGCCACGTCCACCATGGTCAGGCCGGTGCCCAGGATGAGAACCGGGGCTCCGTCGTGGAGGGGGACGAGTGCGCCGGGCGCCCACGGATCGGCGATGTGACGGCGGCCGGGCGCCGTGGCCGGGCCCGCGGCGGGCGGGCGGTTGCCGGTGGCGAGCACGACGGCGTCGGCGTCGATCCGGCCGCCGTTCGCCAGGTGCACGCGCACCGGGCCGTACGGGTCCGGCCGGGTCAGCGCGGTGACGGTGCCGGTGAGCCGCGCGAGCCGCCCGCCCGGGAGCACGCGGCCGGCCACGTCGTCGAGCAGCTCCCGCAGATAGCGTCCGTACTCCCCTCGCGGAATGAACGCCGGCCCGGCGGACTCCGGCCCGGCCGGCTCCAGCCCGGTGCGCCGGGTCCAGCGCCGCAGGTGGCCGGGGTCGTCCGCCAGGGCGCTCATCGTGGCGGCGCCGGCGTTCAGGAGGTGCCGGGGATCGGCGGTCGCGTACGCCTGGCCCATGCCGTGCCGCCCGTCGCGGTCGATCAGCGCGACCCGCAGTGGCACGCCGGAGGCGGTCGCGCGGCGCAGCAGGTGTACGGCGGTCAGGGAGCCGCTCGCACCCCCGCCGACGATGGCGACCGCCGGCACGCGACCACGACCGGTGCCCGCCCGAGCTGGTGAAAGAGTCACCGTAGCAGCTTAATCGATAATTCCTACAAGGAATATAGGTAAAGCCGCCGCGGCGGGAGCCTGGCGTTGACTTGAGATGGCATGCGCTTGTATACACAGGGATACAACGGTGTGCGAGGAGACGACATGATCGATGGAAAGCTCTGGCGGGAGGCCTGCGCGGCGGACGAGCGCCTGGCTCTCGCCTCCGCCGCGGAGGTGTCCTTCACGGCCTGCGGGGTCGATTTCGTCTTCGGGGCGGGTTCCGGCGCACCGGCCTTCGAGCTGCGGGCACCCGAGGCCGCCTGGGGGAATTTCTTCCAGCGCGTCCCACCGCCCTGGTACCAGAGCTTCTTCGGCATGCTCATGCGCGTTCCCGGCACGGAGGTCCGCGGCGACGAGCTCGTCTTCGCCCAGCACGCGCACCTCGTACGCCGGGTGCTCGAGATCGGCCGGACGCTGGCGTCCGGCGAGCCGGAGCCGGCGGCCGGCCCGCTGCCGGAGGCGCACGCCACCACCGGCGGCTACACGACCGTACGGCTGGGCGGCGTGCCGCACCGGATCTTCTACGAGGAGTCGGGCACGGGTCCGGACGTGCTCTTGCTGCACACCGCCGGCGCCGACTCCCGCCAGTTCACGCACCTGATGAACGACGACCGGCTGCGCGCGAGCCGTCACATGGTCGCCTTCGACCTGCCGTGGCACGGCCGCTCGGCGCCGCCGCCCGGCGCGGCGCCGGGCTCGTACGCGCTCACCACGGACCGCTATGCCGAGACGGTCGTGGCGCTGGCGGACGCGCTGGGCCTGCACCGCCCGGTGGTGGTCGGCGCCTCGATGGCCGGAGAGATCTGCCTGGAGCTGGCGCTTCGTCACCCGGAGCGGTTCGGCGGGGTCGTCGCCTGCGAGGCCAGCGACAAGGTGACCGGCCGCCAGGTCTCCTGGGCCCGCGACCCGCGCGTCGACCAGACGCTGTTCGTACCGGAATGGGTCGACGGACTGATGGCTCCGCACAGCCCCGCCGAGTACCGCGCGGAGGTCTGGTGGGGCTACAGCCAGGGCGGACACGGCACGTTCTTCGGCGACATCCTCTTCTACAGTGGGGACTGGGACGCCACCGACCGCGTGGCCGGGATCGACACCGGCCGCTGCCCGGTCGTGATGCTGACCGGCGAGTACGACTACTCGTGCACGGCGGAGATGTCCCGTCGCACCGCGGAGAAGATCCCCGGTGCCACGTTCGCGGTGATGCCACGGCTCGGCCACTTCCCGCACGCCGAGAACCCTCCGCTGTTCGTCCCGTACCTGCTGGACGCCCTTTCCCTGATCGACGACCGCACGGAGCGACTCGTATGAACCAGTTGATGCTCATCGGCGGGCAACGGGTGCCCGCGTCGACCGGGCGGACCCTGCCCGCCACCGACCCGTTCCGGGGCACCGAGATCGCCCGCGTTCCCGACGCCTCACCGGCGGACGTCGCCGACGCGGTGGCCGCCGCGCGCGCGGCCTTCGACGGCGGATGGTCCACCACGCCGGGCGTGCGCCGCGCGGAGCTCCTGCACCGCCTGGCCGACCTGCTGGTCGAGCGCGCCGGCGAGTTCGCCCGGCTGGAGACCAGCGACAACGGCAAGCTGCTGCGCGAGACGAGCAACCAGGCGCGGTTCGCCGCCCGCAACTACCGGTTCTTCGCCGGCTACGCCGACAAGCTGTACGGCCGTACGATCCCGCTCGACTCGCCGGAGACGCTGGACTACACGACGGCCGAGCCGATCGGCGTCGCCGCGCTGATCACCGCGTGGAACTCCCCCATGCAGCTGCTGGCCAACAAGCTCGCCCCGGCGCTGGCGGCGGGCAACTGCGTGGTGATCAAGCCCTCCGAGCACGCGTCGCTGACCACCCTGGCGATGGCGGACCTGGTCGAGGAGGCCGGCTTCCCGCCGGGCGTGGTCAACATCGTCACGGGCGGCGCCGAGGCGGGACAGGCCCTGTCCGGACATCCCGGGCTCGACCGGATCAGCTTCACCGGCAGCGTGCCGACCGGGCAGGCGATCGCGACGGCGGCGGCGAAGAACCTCGTGCCGGTGACGCTGGAGCTCGGCGGGAAGTCGCCCAACATCGTCTTCGCCGACGCCGATCTCGACCGCGCCGTGATCGGGGCGGTGGCCGGGATCTTCGCCGCGGGCGGGCAGACCTGCATCGCGGGAAGCCGGCTGCTCGTGCAGGACTCCGTCTACGACAAGGTGGTCGCGGCGGTGGCCGAGCGGGCCCGCGCGATCCGCCTCGGCGACCCGATGCTCGAGCCCACCCAGCTCGGCCCGGTCGCCAACCGCCCGCAGTACGACCGGATCCGGCGGGCGATCACGGACGGCGCCGAGGGCGGCGCGGTGGCCCTGACCGGGCTGGAACCCCTGGCCGACCCGGAGCTGGGCGCCGGCCTGTTCGTACGGCCGACCGTGTTCGCCGAGGTGGACAACGCCTCGCCGCTGGCACGTGAAGAGATCTTCGGTCCCGTGCTGAGCGCGATCCGCTTCAGCGACGAGGAGGAGGCCGTCGCCATCGCCAACGACAGCGAGTTCGGCCTCGCCTCCGGTGTGTGGACCAACGACCTGACCCGCGCACACCGGGTCGCCAAACGGATCGTCGCGGGCACCGTCTGGGTCAACACCTACCGGTCCAGCGCCGCGCAGGCTCCGTTCGGCGGCACCAAGAAGTCCGGCTACGGCCGGGAACGCGGCGCCGAGGCGCTGAGCGAGTACCTGACCACCAAGAACGTGATGATCGACCTTTCCGGGACCAGCGGAGACCCCTTCTCCATTCGCACCTGAGGCACCACGCCGGAGACGACCATGACCGAAGCCGTCATCCCCACCGCGCCCCCACGCGAACGCATGTCCGCCGAGAGCAGGCGGAGCACCGTGGGCGCCTTCCTCGGCTACTTCGTCGACTTCTACGACATCTACCTGCCCACGATCGCGCTCGCGCCCGCACTGGCCTACTTCCAGCCCAAGGACCTCGGCACGGTCGCGAGCACGACGATCTACTACATCACCTTCGTCGTGACCCTGATCGGCCGGCCCGTCGGCGCGGCGATCTTCGGTCACCTGGCCGACTCGATCGGCCGGAAACGCACCACCGTCGTCGCCATCGGCGGCTTCGGCGTCGTGACGCTGCTGATCGGCCTCCTGCCCGGGTACGGGTCCTGGGGATGGTTCGCGATCGTCGCGCTGATCCTGCTGCGGTTCGTCGACGGGGTGTTCCTCGGCGGGGAGTACACCGCCGCGGTGCCCCTGGCGATGGAGCGCGCGCCCCAGACCCGCCGTGCCGAGGTGTCGGCGCGGATCATGCTGGGCTATCCGTTCGCGTTCATCGCGATCAGTGCGCTGACCACGCTCATGCTGTTCGTCGCGCCGACCGCGTCCGGGGCGTACCTGAGCTGGGGCTGGCGCGTGCCGTTCTTCGTCGGCGCGCTGCTGTCGGTGGCGGTGCTGCTGTACTTCCGCCAGGTGGAGGACGACGAGCCCGCCGCGTCCGGGTCGCAGGAGTCGCCGCTGCGCGCACTGCTGGCGAAAGGTCCGAACCGCCGCAGCCTCGGGCAGATCTTCCTGCTGATGACGGGCATGTGGCTGTCGCTGCAGACGGCGGTGTCGATGATGCCCGGCCTGCTGACGAAGGTGCTGAAGCTGCCGAGCACCGCGGTCACCGTCGGCACGATGACGATGTTCGCCGTCCTGGCGATCGTCTACCTCGGCATAGGCCGGCTCGCCGAGCGGATCGGGCGACGGGCGGTGCTGGTCCTGTTCGCCGCCCTCACCGCGACCGTGGTACCCGTCGTGTACTGGGTGATGATCGCGAACGCCGACCCGGACGGGGGAGCCGTCGGCACGCTCGTGCTCGCCGGAGTGGTCGTCGTCATCGCGAACGCACCGTGGTGCATCCTCAGCGCCTACCTGCCGGAGCGCTTCCCGCCCGAGGTCCGCGCGTCGGGCTTCGGCGTGGGCTACACCTTCGCCGTGCTGATCCCCTCCTGCTACAGCTTCTTCCTCCTCTGGCTGGACGCCCTGCTGCCCTACAAGTACACGCAGATCCCTCTCGTGGTGCTCGGCGGGCTGCTCGCGCTGGCCGGGGCGCTGATGGGGCCGGAGACCCGGCACGCCGACCTGACGAGAGGAACCCGATGACCATCTCGCTGTGCGGATTGGGGAACATGGGCGGCGCGATCGCCGGCCGCCTCGCCGCCCACGACACGGTGCTGGCCTACGACGTCGACGCCGAACGCGTCGCGCGGGCGGCCGGAACACCGAACGTGACGCCCGCCGATCTCGCCGGACTGGCCTCCTCGGACATCGTCGTACTGTCGTTGCCCACGCCGAAGATCTCTTTGGAGGTCATCGGCACGCTCGCCCCGGACATGCGCCCCGGCAGCGTGATCGTCGAGACGAGCACGGTCAACCCCGCCGACGTCCACGAGCAGGTGCGCCGGTGCGACGAGCACGGCGTCGGCCTGGTCGACGCCGCGATCCTGTCCGGCGTCGCCCAGATGGCGAACGGCAAGGCCACACTGCTGGTCGGCGGGCGCGAGCCGGAGGTGCGCAAGGCGGAGCCGGTGCTGCGGGCGATGTCGGAGCGGATCATGCGCTTCGGCGAGCCCGGCAGCGGCATGGCCGCCAAGGTGATCAACAACGCGGTGGCGCACGCGGTCATGGTCGTGCTGGTCGAGGCCGGAGCGCTGGCGTCGGCGACCGGCGTGTCCGGCACCGAACTGGTCGAGCTGCTCACCGGCCCGGACGCCGGGCTGACCCGGCCGCTGACCCACCGGTTCGCCGAGCGGATTCTGCGCGGGGACTACGAGGGCGGGATGCCCACCGAGGCCGCCCGCAAGGACTCCACCCTCGCGCTGGCGATGGCGCAGCAGACCGGCGTACCGCTGTTCGCCGTGCAGAGCGCGCACACGGTCTACGAACTCGGTGTGAGCCAGGGACTCGGACGGCTGGACTACGCCGCGATCGCGACGCTGTGGGAGCAGTGGACCGGCCGCCCGATGAACGAGACGACGCAGGAATCAGGGGAACAATCGTGAGTGACTTCGACGTGATCGTGGTGGGGGGCGGCAACGCCGGGTTCAGCGCGGCGCACGCGGCCTCCGAGCGGGGAGCGCGGGTCCTGCTGCTGGAGAAGGCACCGGCCGAGGAGGCCGGCGGGAACTCCTTCTACACGGCGGGAGCCTTCCGCGTCGCGTTCGACGACATCGCGGACCTGGCCGACCTGCTCGACCCGGCCACGACCGGCCGGATGGGCGAGACGGTCGTCCCGGCCTATCCCGCCAGCGCCTTCGAGCACGACATGGAGCGCGTCACCGACGGGCGCTGCGATCCCGTGCTGACCAAGCTGCTCGTGACCCGGTCCGCGGAGACCCTGCGCTGGCTGGCCGGCAAGGGGCTGCGGTGGCGCCTGATGTACGAACGGCAGTCCTATGTCTCGCACGGCAAGTGGGTCTTCTTCGGCGGCCTGTACATCGGCTCGGTCGACGGCGGGAAGGGCCTGATCGGCCAGCACACCGAGGCCGCCCGCAGAGAGGGTGTGCGGATCCGGTACGGCGCGCAGGTGGACCGGCTCGACCTGGGCGCCGAGCGCGGCGTGGCCTACCGCGACGCCGACGGCACGCGGCACACGGTGACCGCGAACGCGATCGTGCTGGCGGCCGGCGGGTTCGAGGCGGACCCGGACATGCGGGCGCGGCACATGGGCGAGGAGTGGCGGCACGCCTACGTCCGCGGCTGCCCGACCAACACCGGCGACCTCCTGCGGCTGGCGCTGGAGGCCGGCGCCGCGCCGTACGGCGACTGGACCTCCTGCCACAGCACCGCCTGGGACGCGGGCGCGGATCCGGCCGGCGGCGATCGGGTGCTGACCAACCAGCTGACGCGGCAGAGCTACCCGATCGGCATCGTCGTCAACCGGGACGGCCGGCGGTTCCTGGACGAGGGCGCCGACTACCGCAACTACACCTACGCCAAGTACGGCCGGGAGATCCTCAAGCAGCCGGGCGGGCGCGCGTTCCAGCTCTTCGACGCCAAGACCCGGCCGCTGCTGCGCACCGAGGAGTACGACTCGACCCCGATCACCGGGGCGGAGGCCGGCAGCCTGGACGAGCTGGCCGCCGAGCTCGGCATCGACCCGGCGGGCCTGGCGCGGACCGTCCGCGAGTTCAACGAGTCCATCGTCGACGTGCCGTTCGACCCGGCGGTGAAGGACGGCCGCGCCGCGCACGTCGAGCCGCCCAAGTCCAACTGGGCGCAGGCGCTCGACACTCCGCCGTACTACGGTTATTCGGTGGGCTGTGGCATCACCTTCACCTTCGGCGGGCTGCACATCGACGAGTCGGCGAACGTCCTCGACGGCGACGGACGCCCGATCGAGGGCCTGTACGCCGCGGGAGAGATGGTCGGCGGGCTGTTCTCCGGCAACTACCCCGGCGGCAGCGGGCTCACCTCGGGCGCGGTGTTCGGTCGGCTGGCCGGCCACCACGCGGCGGATGCCCGATGACCTGGCAGGTCTACGCCATCCGGTTCGCCCATCGCGACGCGTCGGTGCGCGGCGAGCACTTCTACGGGCACGACCCGTGCGCGCTGGACAGGTTCCCGATCTCGTACTACGTGTGGCTGGCGGTGTCCGGAGACCAGGCGGTGCTGTTCGACGCCGGGTTCACGCCGGACACCGCGGCCCGCCGGGGGAACCGCGAGTACCTGCGGTTCCCGATGGACACCGTCCGGGCGCTGGGCGTCGACCCGGACACGATCCCGCACGTCGTGCTCAGCCACCTGCACTACGACCACACCGGGCATCTCCGCGACTTCCCCGGGGCACGGATCGTGCTGCAGGAACGCGAGCTGGCGTTCTGGACGTCCCGGCACGCGTCCCGGGGTGAGCACGCTCACCTGGCCGAACCCGGGGACATCGCCTACCTCGTCGAGCAGAACCTCACCGGCCGGGTGCGGCTGGTCGACGGCGTGCACGAGGTGGCGCCGGGGGTGACCGCGCACCGCCTCGGCGGGCACACCCCCGGCCTGCAGGTCCTGCGCGTGGCCACCGAGGCGGGGCACGTCGTGCTGGCCGCCGACGGATCGCACTTCTACGAGAACATCGGGCGCGACCGGCCGTACGCCGTCGTCAACCACCTGCCGTCGATGTACGAGGCGTTCGACGCGATGAGGGCGCTGGCCGGCGCGGAGGAGCTCATCGTTCCGGGCCACGACCCGCGGGTGCTCGACCGGTTCCCGGCCGTATCGGGCCTCGACGGGATCGCCGCCCGGATAGCCTGACTGCATACGGGTGTATGCGAAAGGTGAGGGTCATTGCAGGCGGATGTCTACGAGCGGTTGCGGGCCGAGATCGTGGCCGGGGTGTTCGACGCGGGCGCCGCACTGCCCGAGGTCGCACTCGCCGATCGTTACGGCACCTCCCGTACTCCCGTGCGGGAGGCGCTGCGGCGTCTCGAACAGGACGGCCTGGTCGAACGCGGCGACCGCGGCATGCGCGTGCGCGGACGCAGCCCGGAGGAGATCCTGGAGATCTACGAGGCCCGGATCGCGCTGGAGGCCACGGCGGCCGGCGCCGCGGCCGAGCGCCGCACCGAGCTGGACCTGATCCGCATCCGCGCCGCCCAGGACGCCATGGCCGCGACGCCGACCGACGACCCGGTGGCGATGGCGCTGGCGAACCGCGCCGTCCACGAGGCCATCTGGGCGGCGGGACACAACGGCACCATCGTCGACCTGCTGACCCGGCTCAACAACCACCTCACACGCTACCCCGCCACGACCCTGGCCAGCGCCGGCCGGTGGGAGGAGGCGCTGCGGGAGCACGAGGAGATCATCGCGGCCGTCGGCGATGGCGACCGGGAGAAGGCCGCGGAGCTGGCCGGCCGGCACATGACCACGGCGCGCGACATCCGTCTGCGGATCTACCGCGAGGAGATCATCGGCTGAGGGTCCGCCGGCCGAGGGCGCCTGTTCTAGGTGAGCCTCCACAGGCGTGCCGTCCTGTCTTCACTGGCACTGGCCAGGGCCTTTCCGTCGGGGCTGAAGGCCACCGAGGTGACCGCACCGGTGTGGCCGGCGAGAGTGCGGAGGATCTCACCGGTGGTCAGGTCCCACAGCGCTATGACCTCACCGCCTCTGGCCTCATGACCCACGGTGTTGGCCAGGGTCCGGCCGTCGGGGCTGATGGCGATCGGACCGGTCGAGTCGCCCTGGCCCGTGAGGGTGCGGACCCTCCTGCCGGTGGCCACGTCCCACAGCAGCGTGGCGCTGGAGGCGCCGCCGGCGGCCAGCGTCCTGCCGTCGGGGCTGAGCGCGATCGACGTCGCCGCTCCGCGCAGGCCGCCGAAAGTGCGGACGCGTCCGCCGGTGGAGACGTCCCACAGCGCGATGTTCTCGCCGCCGCCGACGAGGGTGCCGCCGCGGGGACCGAATGCCACCGCGTTGGCCGCGGAGCCGCCGGGGAGCGTACGGGTGACCTTGCCGGTGGCCAGATCCCACAACAGGACGTGGCCCTCGGCGCCGTCGGTGGCCAGAGTGCGGCCGTCCGGGCTCACCGCCATCGAGCCGATCGGAGTGTCGAACCCGGTGCGGGTCTGCGTGGAGATCATCCGGGTCTGCCTGGCCGTGGCGACGTCCCACACGCGGACCACCTCGGCGCCACTGGTCATCGTCCTGCCGTCGCCGCTGAAGGCCATCGCGACCACCGGGTAGGTGTGACCGGTGAACGTGCGGATCTTCCTGCCGGTGGCCGTGTCCCACAGCAGGATGGTGCCGTCGGCTCCGCCGCTGGCCAGAGACCTGCCGTCCGGGGCGAACGCGACCGAGGAGACGACGGCGCCGTGGCCGGTGAGCGAGCCGGTGAAGGAGGGGGCGGCGCTCGCGGGCGCGGCGGCCGGGGGGTCGCGCCGCTCGTCCCGCTGCGAGGCGATGACCGCGGCCGGGACGCCCGTCGCCACCGCGGCCGCCACGGCGGCGAGGCCGCCGATGACGAACCGGCGGCGGACGGTGCCCGGCGCCTTGCCGCCGTCTTCCGTCGTGACCCGCGTCGTTCCCGGCCCCGGCCCCGGCTCGGTCACCGTGGTGGAGCTGGGGAACGGGCGGTCGGGGACCGAGCCGCCGAGCCAGGCCAGCAGTTCGGTGGCGGTCGGCCGAGCCTCGGGGTTCTTGGCCAGGCAGGCGGTGAGCAGGCCACGGAGTTCACCGCCGATGCCGTCGAGTTCGGGTTCGGCGGCGCCGATCCGGTAGACGATCGCCGCGAGAGTGTCGGCGGCGAAGGGGCTGTGCCCGGTGGCCGCGAAGACGAGCACCCCGCCCAGGGAGAACACGTCGCTGGCGGGCCCGACCTGCCGCGCGTGGACCTGCTCGGGCGACATGAACGCGTACGTGCCCACGACCGCCCCGTCCTCGGTGAGGACGCTGGCGTCGGCCGCTCTGGCGATGCCGAAGTCGATGATCCGGGGCCCGGATTCGGCCATCACCACGTTGCCGGGTTTGAGATCGCGGTGCACCAGCCCGCAGGCGTGGATCGCGGCCAGGCCCTCGCTCAGCTGGGCCGCCAGCGCGAGCACCGCGTCGACGGAAAGAGGGCCCTCGGCCCGGACCAGCTCCAGCAGCGACGGCCCCGGGATGTACTCGGTCACCATCCACGGCGGATCGGCCTCGGGATCGGCCTCCACGACCTGCGCGGTGTGGAACCCGCCGACCCGTTGCGCCGCGTTCACCTCACGAGCGAACCGCCGCCGGTACTTCGGCTCGCCGGCGTACTCGGACCGGATCAGCTTCACCACCACGTCCCGGCCCCCGGGCGAACGGCCGAGGTACACCTCGCCCATCCCGCCCGCCCCGAGCCGGCCCCGCAGCAGGTAGGAACCGATCTGACGCGGGTCCTCGGGCCGCAATGGCTTCACGAGCGCTCCCCCACCCCGAACAGAATCCAAGAATCGATCATCAGGCTAGTGCCGCCCGCCGCACGCGATCGCGAAACTCGTGGGCCGAGCGTCGTTCAGGGGCGGCGCTGGGTGTTCTCCAGGTAGCGCAGGACCGCGGTGACGCGCCGGTCGGCGCGGTCGGTCGGGGCCAGGTCGAGTTTGGCGAAGATGCTGCGGATGTGCTTGTGAACCGCGCCCTCGGTGACGAACAGGCGTTCGGCGATCGCCGTATTGCCCAAGCCCTCGGCCATCAGGGCGAGTACGTCGCGCTCGCGGGCGGTGAGGCGTTCGAGCGCGGTGTCCGGGCGGGTGCGGGTGAGGAGCTGGGCGACGACCTCCGGGTCGATGGCCGTGCCCCCGTCCGCCACCCGGTGCAGCGCGTCGAGGAACTGCTCCACCCGGCCCACCCGCTCCTTCAGCAGGTAGCCCAGGCGGACCGCGCCGCCTGCGAGCAGGTCGGTGGCGAACGCCTGCTCCACGTACGCCGACAGCACCAGGACGGCCAGGTCGGGCCGGCGGTGCCGGGCCTCGACGGCCGCCTTGATGCCCTCGTCGGTGTGGGTCGGTGGCATCCGCACGTCGACGATGGCGACGTCGGGCGCGTGGGCGTCGACGGCTTCGAGGAAGCTGTCCGGATTCTCCGTCGTCGCGACCACGTCGAGCGACTCGGCGCGCAGGAGCAGTGCCAGCCCCTCGCGAAGGAGGGGGTCGTCTTCGGCGATCACAATCCGCATGGCAGTTCCACCTGGAGGGTTGTCGGGCCGCCGGGAGGGCTGGTCAGGGCGAGGCGGCCGTCGTGGGCCTCGACCCGGCGGCGTATGCCGGTGATGCCGGAGCCCTCGTGTTCGTCCGCACCGCCGATGCCGTCGTCCTCGATCCGCAGGGACAGTTCCTGTCCCCGCCGGCGTACGGTCACGGTGGCGTGGTGGGCCCGGCTGTGCTTGGCGATGTTGGTCAGTGCCTCGGCGACCACGAAGTAGGTGGTCGCCTCGACGGAGGCGGCGCATCGGCCGGGCACGTCGACGTCGACCTCGCACTCGACGCCGGAGTCGGCCGCGAGCCCGGCCAGCGCGCCGGCGAGCCCGCGGTCGGCCAGGACGGGCGGCAGGATGCCGCGGACGACCGTGCGCAGTTCGGCGAGTGCCTGTTCGGCGGCCTGCTGCGCGCGTTCGAGCATCTCGTCCGCGCTCGAGGGGTCGCGGGCGAGGGCCCGGCGGCTCGCGCCGAGCAGCACGGTGACCGCGACGAGCCGGTTCTGCGTGCCGTCGTGCAGCGAGCGTTCGATCCGCCGCAGCTCCGTGGCGTGGGCGTCGAGCGCCGCCGCGCGGGTCGCCGACAGCTGCGCGACCCGCAGCGACAGGTCGACCTCTCCGGAGGGTGCCAGGAGCCGCCTCCCCGGCCACGCCTGCAGCCGGGCCAGCGCCGGCCCGAAGACCACGAACAGGACGGCCAGCACCACGCCGAAGACCGCGACCGCCGCCGCGGCGGAGTCGTCACGTACGGTCCAGAACACCAGGCTCGGAGCGGCGTTGTCGGTGGGCAGCAGCAACCGCCACCACAGCGGGAAGGTGATGTCCTGTACGGCGTCCAGCACGAGAGTCGCCCCGACGAGGCCGAGGAGTAGGCCCAGCGTGCCGTGGACGAAGAGCCAGCGCATCTCTCGCCCGCCGTCCGAATCCGCGAGGGTGGCGCGGATGTCGGCCGGTGGAGGCGTCGCCGGACCGATGATCTCGGGCCCCCACCGGGAGAGCCGGGCGCGCTCGCGTTCGGCGATGCCGCGCACCATACGCGGCGCACTGGGCGCCAGGAGCCGGCCCAGGCCGACGAGAGACCCCAGCGCCACGAAGGCCAGCCAGGCCAGGGCGGCGAACGCCAGGAGAGCGGTGCCAAGCCCCCCGACGAGGTGCTCCAGCGCGTCGAAGAGGGCACGGACGCGGACCCGGGGGTGCCACTGACCGCTCCGCCCTCCGGCGGCCGTTTCTGGCTGGTTCGCCGGCATCGGTGCCTCCTTCGGCGAGTGACTTTAGGGCACCGGGTCGATCTCTGTCAGATTCCCGGAAAAGGAGTACAGCAGGCTGTACCGGTACAGCCTCCTGTACCGGGCATCGGCCCGCTCGCTGGATCGTCCCGGCGGATCGCCGCTCCTAGCGTTGTGGCTCGCAGCAACTCTCGAAGGAAGACACAAGCGAGGAGCACACCGTGACCGATCCGTACCGCATCACCGAGGCACAGGAGGCGCCGCCCGGCTCCGCGAGTCACCGGAGCGGGATCGTACGGCCGGTGCTGTGGCTGCTGCTGGTGGTCAGCGCGGCCGGCAACATGGTGACCTCGACCGCGGGCGTCAACGTGTTCGTCGGCGTGGCGTTCGGGGTGGCCACGCTGGCCTGCGGCACCGCGCTGATCGTCCAGCACTACCGGCAGCGGCGCAAATGAGGACCGCGGCCGAGTACGGGCCCACCCCCACCGCGCGCCAGGCCCCCGCCGTGGCGCTGCGGAACGTCACCAAGGTGTACCCGGGCGGGGTGCGCGCCCTCGACGGCGTGTCCGTCACCGTGGAGCGCGGCGCGTTCGTCGCGATCATGGGCCCGTCCGGGTCGGGCAAGAGCACGCTGATGCACTGTGCCGCCGGCCTGGACACCCCGACGGGCGGGAGCGTCTGCATCGACGGCGTGGCCATCGACGGGCTGAACGAGACGCGGCGCACCGAGCTGCGCCGCGAGCGCGTCGGGTTCGTTTTCCAGTCCTACAACCTGGTCCCCTCGCTCAGCGTCGCGGACAACATCACGCTGCCGCTGCGGCTGGCGGGCCGGGCGCCCGACCACGACTGGGTGCGCCTGCTGGTCGAGCGGGTCGGGCTGAGCGGCCGGCTCGGCCACCGGCCGGCCGAGCTGTCCGGCGGGCAGCAGCAGCGCGCCGCGATCGCCCGCGCGCTGGTGACCCGGCCCGCGGTCGTGTTCGGCGACGAGCCGACCGGCGCGCTGGACCTGAAGACCGCGCGCGAGGTGCTCGGCCTGCTGCGGGACCTGGTGTCGGGCCTCGGCCAGACCGTCGTGATGGTGACCCACGACCCGGCCGCCGCGGCCCGCGCCGACCAGGTCCTCGTCATGGCGGACGGGCGCCTGCGCGAGACGCTGGACCGGCCCACCGCCACCGAGCTGGCGCACCGCATCACCACGCTGGAATCGGAGTAAGCGATGCTGCACCTGGCGTTGCGCATGGCCCGCCACCGGATCGCCGCGCTGCTGGCGGTCGCCTGCGCCGCTCTGGGCGGCGCCGCGTTCGTCACCGGCATCGGTGTGCTGGCCGAGTCGGGTTTCCGCTCGCACGCCCCGGTCGAACGGCTCACCCGCGCCGACGTCGTCGTGTCGGCCGCCCAGACGTACCACCCGAAGGGCGGCCTGGCCATCGGGCTGCCCGAGCGCGCCCGCGTGCCGCGTGAGCTGACCGCGCGGCTGGCGCGGCTGCCCGGCGTGACGGCGGCGGTCGGTGACGTGAGCTTCCCGGCCGCCGTCCTCGACCGGCATGGCGCGGTCCTGTCCACCGGGGACACCGGCGACCCGGCCGTCGCCGGGCACGGATGGTCCTCGACCGGGCTGCTGGACCACCCCCGGGTGTCCGGCGCGGCCCCGGCCGGTCCCGGCGACGTCGCCCTGGACACGCGTACCGCGGCCGCCGCGGGCGTGGCACCGGGCGGCCAGGTGACCGTGGTCGCGGCCGGCCGCCGCGCGACGTACCGGGTCTCGGCCGTGATCGGCGCCGCCGACGGCGGGGTCTTCTTCACCGACGCCACCGCGGCGAACCTGGGCGGGCGGGGCCGGGTCGACCTGGTCGCGCTGCGGACCGCCCCCGGCGCCCGCGACTCCGTCGCGGAGCGGGCCCGTGCCGTCGCGGGTCCGGCCGGGCTGGTCGTGTCCACCGGGGCGGCGCGGGGTGACGTCGAGTCCCCCGACGCGATGGCCGGGCGCAGCGTGCTGCCCCTGCTGGCCGGCTCGCTCGCCGGGGTGACGCTGCTCGTCGCCGGGTTCATCGTGGGCGGCTCGCTGGCCGTCTCGATCGGCGCCCAGCGTCGGGACCTCGCCCTGCTGCGCGCCGTCGGCGCGACTCCCAAGCAGGTCCGCCGTCTCGCCGCCGCGCAGGCCGTCGCCGTCGCGGCCGCCGCCCTGGTGCCCGGCATTCCCCTCGGGTACCTGCTGGCCGACCGGCTCGGACGGCTGCTGGTCTTCGCCGGCATGCTCCCCTCCTCGCTGCCGCTGACCTACAGCCCTCTCCCCGCGATCGCCGCCGCCCTCCTGCTGCTCCTCGTCGTACGGGTCTCGGCCTGGTGCGCGGCGCTGCGCACCTCACGGATGGCGGCCACCGAGGCGGTCGCCGAGTCCCGCAGCGAACCCCGTACTCCCTCCACGCGGCGCGCCTTCGCCGGGTTCCTGCTGATGGGCGGCGCCGCCGTCCTGTCGGTCGCTCCCCTGCTGACGCGGACGCAGGAGGGCGCCGCCGTGACCGCCCTCGCCGGCATCCTCGCCACGATCGGCCTCGGACTCGCCGGCCCCGTGGTGGTCGGCCGGATCAGCGGGGCCCTCGCGCGGAGGCTGCCCGCCCGGGCGTCCGCGCCGACCTGGCTGGCCGTGGCGAACAGCCGGGGGTACACCCTGCGCGTCGCGGGCGCCGTCACCACGCTCGCCATGGCGGTGGTGTTCACGCTGACCTACGCCCTGACCCAGACGACGCTGCTCAAGGCGACGTCCGACGACGTCGAGTCCGCCACCAGGGCCCAGTACACGATGACCGCGCCCGGGCTGGGCGGCCTGCCCGACGACCTGGCCGCCGCCGTGCGGGCCACGCCCGGCGTACGGGCCACCGCCCCGGTCACCACGACCACCGTCATCTGGACCTACACGATGTTCGGCGACGACGAGGCCGACTCCCACTCCGCGCCGATCCTGACCCCGGCCGCGTCCTCGGTCCTCGACCTCGGCGTACGGTCCGGCGACCTGGCGGACCTCACCGGCGCGACGGTCGCCGTGGACGCCGACGCCGCCAGGCTGCGGAAGGTGTCGGTGGGCGGCACGGTGAGCCTGGTCCTCGGGGACGGCGCCCCGGTCGAGGCCCGCGTCGTGGCGATCTACTCGCGCGGCCTCGGGTTCGGCCCCGTGGCGATCTCGCGTGACCTCGCCGCCGGGCACACCACCACGGGACTCGACCAGAGCCTGCTGATCCGTACCGACGGCTCGGACGCGGCCGGGCGCGGCCTGGCCGCCCTCGCCTCCTCGCGTCCGGGGCTGGCGCTCGGCCGGGCCCACGGCGCGCCGGACGGCGCGTACGGGGTGCCGCCGGAGCTGTGGATCAACATCGCGATCCTCGCGGTGCTGCTCGGCTACCTCCTCCTCGGCATCGCCAACAAGCTCGTCGCGAGCACCGTCCAGCGGCGCCACGAGATCGCCGCGCTCCAGCTGATCGGCGCGACGCCCGGGCAGATCCGCTCGATGATGCGCCGGGAGGCGGCGCTGATCTGTGTCGTCGCCCTCGGTACCGGCCTGCTGCTGTCCGTCGTACCGCTCGCGCTCCTGGCCGCCGGCTTCCTGCACCGCCCGTGGCCGGCCGGGCCGCTGTGGCTGTTCCCCGCCATCGCGGCCGTCGTGGCCGGGATCGCCTTCCTCACCATGGAGGTGCCCACCCGCCGCGCCCTGCGCATCCCGCCGGCCGAGGCGCTCACCCGCGCCTGAGGATTAGGACGCCTGCTCGGAGGCAGAAAGGGGCGAGGGCCGGAAACGGGTGTTCCGTCCCCGTACGGGATGTTCGCGGAACGGGAGGAACAGATGCTGATCATCACGCACGGCGGTGCCGGGCGCTTCGACTCCGGCACGCTGGAGCGTGTGCGCGAGCGTCTGCGTGCCGGAGGCGAGGAGCCCGTCACCCTCTGCGAGTGCGCCTCGGCCGACGAGCTCGAACGGGCGCTCGACCGGCAGGAGACCGGCGACGAGACCGTCGTCGCGGCCGGCGGCGACGGGTCGATCCACCGGCTCGTCGCCACGCTGTACGCACGGGGCGAACTGGACCGGCGGACGGTGGGCCTGCTTCCGCTCGGCACCGGCAACGACCTCGCCCGCAACCTCCGCATCCCCCTGGACCCGGACGAGGCGGCGCGCGTGATCCGCGAGGGCCGCACCCGCGATCTCGACCTCCTCGCCGACGACGATGGCGGCGTGGTGCTCAACGCCGTCCACGTCGGCGTGGGCGCCGTCGCGGCGACGTTCGCCGCGCGGTTCAAGCCCTGGCTCAAGTCCGCGGCGTTCCCCGTGGGCGCCGTCCTGGCGGGAACGCGCTCCACGGGCTGGCGGCTCACGGTCGAGGCCGACGGCGAGGTCGTCGCCGAGGACAAGCTGCTCATGGTGGGGCTGAGCAACGCACCGGGCATCGCCGGCGGCAGCGCGCTGCTCGCCCCGGACGCCTCCCCCGGTGACGGCCGGGTCGAACTGGTGGTGTCGGCCGCCACCGGCCCGCTGGCCCGGATCCGGTACGCCCTGGGCCTGCGCAGCGGCGCGCACAAGCATCACGACGACGTCATGTACACGGCGGCGACGAACGCTACCGTCAGCGGCGAGGAGTTCCTCGTCAACAGCGACGGCGAGGTGTCCGGGCCGTACACGCGGCGCACCTGGCGCGTCGTCCCGAAGGCGTGGCGGATCATCGCCCCGCCGGACGGCGACTGACGGGCCGGACCGATCTCGTGGAGCGGCCCATCGGCCCCCGTCCATGGGCGGTCTTCGCGGGCCTCAGGTGGATCCGCCGGCGCGCGGGGTCGGCCCCTTGCCGCCGAGCAGATCCAGTTCGATCATCTCCGCCGCCGCGACGAGCTTCATGGCGGCGGCCGTCTCGGGAGTGCCCTTGATCGCCTCGAGCACGGCGTCCAGCGCGTCCTTGTCGCGCCACAGCTCGGTCACCCAGATGGTGTCGGGCGCATCCGCCTGGCGGTTGACCAGGTACAGCTCACAACCGGGCCGATCTTCCAGACCGGCGGCCGCCGCCAGGAGCAGCTCCGCGAGCTCCGCCCCGCGGCCGTCCTGGGCGACCAGCTTTCCATAGCGTGCGATCCGGTTCATGACCGGCAAAGTTACCGGGATCCCGTCCCTCGCCGCGATCCGGCGACGGGGTCGGTGTCCCATCGCGTTCGGGGCCGGTGCCGCCTGGGTGGTCCGGGGGATCGGCGAAATATTCGGGCGATTCCGCTTTCGCGCGGTTCGCCTCAGTAGGGCGTGAGGCCGGAATGGCGCGGGAAGTGGCGCATCGGGCGTGAAGCGAGCCTAGATCTTCCTCAAAACCCGTTCACAACCCGGGCGAAGGCCGGATCCGCGGGTAATCAGCGAAACGCGTGGCGATGCCGGTAGCAAGGCACTGGCCTGCACCTACTAACACCTAAGGGGAGATATGGGGCTCAAGACAATGGTCCTGGCCGGCACCACGCTGGCGACCATGACAATCGGATTCGCCGCGCCCGCCTTCGCCGCGGCCGTTCCGCTCGCGCAGTCCGGCCGGGCGATCGCGTCCGTGCAGATGACGGGCGACGGGGACAGTTCCGACGACGGCGTCTCCGGCCTCAGCGGGAGTTCTCCCGTCTGTTCCGCCCTGGGGGCCGAGACCATCCCGACCGGAGACGTCGTGTCCCGGTGCCTGGTCGGCACGAAGGTCTTGTAACCGTCCATCGGTGACGGTTCGCCGTGGCTCCGGGGCGGCCTTCCGAGCACGGCACGGATCGCGGCGCGGGCCGCCTCCTCGACGGGGCGGCCCGCACACGCTCGCACCGGCCGCTCGGCGCGGGGCCACCGTCACCCATCTCCGCCGGCGGCCCTCAGAGTCCGGCCTGGTCCGCGCCGCCCACCGTCGCCTCCGGCACGCCCGGAGGGCGGACCGGGCAGTCCGGCATCGCCTCCAGCAGCTCGATGAGCCGCCGTGCGCTGCGCGGGGCGTAGTCGCGGTAGGCGTTCTTCATGATCACGTGAGTGCTCGACGTCTCCCGGGCGAGGTCGCGGATGCGCGGCGCCCACTCCTCCAGCTCCCGGCCGGAGTACAGGTATCCGTAGCGCTCGTACCGGTCATCTCCGGGCCACCGGCCGCGGCCGTGGAACCGGACCTCCGCCAGGCCGGCGGTGGCGGCCGCCACGGGCGGGACGGACCAGGGACGCCCCTGGGGCATGTCGACGCACACGTACGCGATGGCGTGCGAGCGGAGGAACCCGAGTGTCTCCTCCCGATTCTCCTCACTCATCCAGGTGTGGTTGCGGAACTCCACCGCGATCGGCAGCGGCTCGCAACGCCGCGCGCACTCCACGACGTGGTCCTTGTTGCGCCGGCCGATCGGGAACCAGCGCGGGAAGGAGAACAGCGCCGCCCCGAATTTTCCCGCCTCGCGGAGCGGCGTCAGCGCGGTCACGAAGCGCCGCCAGACCTGCTCGACGACCTCGGGGCCGATGTCGCGCAGGTAGAGGTTGCCGTCCTTGGGCGGCAGCGCCGCGCGCAGGTCCTTGGGGAACATCGCCGCGCGGGTGGGGTGGCAGGTGAGCAGCGAGAACGCCTTGACGTCGAACATGAAGCCGTCCGGCGTCCGCCGCGCCCACAGCCGCGTGGTGCGTTCGCCCGGCAGCGCGTAGTAGGTCGAGTCGACCTCCACGACCGGAAACCGGCTCGCGTAGTAGCGCAGGCGCTCGGCCGGCGTACGGGCCCCGGGCGGATACCACCCCGACGTCAGCAGTGTCTCGTCGGTCCATGACGCCGTGCCGACCAGCACGTCACCCACGGTCCCCACGATAGGCGGACCACCGGCTCAGGCCCGGCGCCGGGCGCGGTCATCGCGTTCCCTTCGCGTCCCCGGCCAAGGCGGCCGACCGGCCACGGCGGGGCCGATTCATCCGTGAAAAGTGGCAGATCGCACCTTTGATCACGATTAGGACACTCCGGCGGGGGAACTCGAACCTTCCCGAAGGAGGGACACGGATGGACGGAACACCGGTACCGGCCGGGGGCGGGAGTGAGGTCCTGCCGGAAGGCGTACTCCCGCTGGCACCCGGGGATCCGGACGCGGTCGGAGGGCACACGCTGGTCGGGCGGCTGGGCGCCGGTGGCATGGGCGTGGTGTACCTCGGCCGCGACGCGAACGGCGGCCTGGCGGCGGTCAAGGTCGCGCACACGGGGAGAGTCGGCGAGCAGGAGGCGCGCACCCGGTTCCGGGAGGAGGTGGCGTCCCTGATCCGGGTGCCCTCCCACTGCACGGCCCGCCCGCTGGCGGACGGCACCGAGCAGACCCCGCCCTACATCGTCACCGAGTACATCGAGGGCCCCTCGCTGAAGGAGATCGTCGAACGGGACGGCGCGCTGCCGCCGGAACGGCTGCGCGCGCTCGCCACGGGTGTCCTGCGCGCCCTGGCCGCGATCCACCGGGCGGGCCTGGTCCACCGCGATCTGAAGCCGGCGAACGTCCTGATGGCGCGGACCGGCCCCCGCGTCATCGACTTCGGCATCGCGCAGAGCGTCTCCGCCGCCGGCGGGCCCACCGAGACCGGCAAGGTCGTCGGGAGCGTCGGCTGGATCGCGCCCGAGCGCCTCTCCCGCCGGCCGGCCTCGCCCGCCTCCGACGTCTTCTGCTGGGGATGTCTCATCGCCTACGCGGGCACCGCGCGGAACCCCTTCGGCGAGGGCGACGCCGTGGAGATGGCCGGCCGCGCCCTCTTCGAGCAGCCCGATCTGGGCGACCTCGACCCGTCCGTACGGTCACTGGTGACCGCCGCGCTCGCCAAGGAGCCCGACGACCGGCCCACCGCCGGGCAACTGCTCGCCCGGCTGGATGCGGCCGACCCTCTCGCGACCGACGACCTGGCCGACGACACCGCGACGAACCTGACGCCGATCACCGGCACCCGCCGGAGGCCGCGGATGCTGGTTGCGGTCTGTGCGGCGTCGGTGGCCGCCGTCACCGCCGGCGCCTGGATCCTGCCGGGCGCGGTGCAGCCGGGGACGCCGGCCGGTGGCGGCGCCCCCGTACGGCAGGCGCACCGCACGCCGACCGCGGCGGACGTCGCGGCGATCTCTCGCGAGCCCGTCGGGCAGCGCGCCACCCGCACCGTCGGCCGACCGGAGGACACCGCCCCCACCGCGAAGGCCGCCGGCGCCCACAAACCGGCGTCGCACGGCAAGGGCGGGCAGAAGAAGCCCAAGACGGTTCCCAAGAAGCCGTGACCGCGCTCGAACTCCGGCGTACGGCCGAGCGTGGAGATTCAGCCGTGGCCCTCGACGGCGCGCGACGGGTCATACGGGCTCAGGTCGAGCTCCGGCGTGCGGCCGAACGCGAGTTCGGCCGCTGCCGCGCCGGCGTACGGGCCCATCGTCAGGCCGCTCGGGCCGAAGCCGGTCGCCACGACGAGGCCGGAGGCTCCCGCGACCGCGCCGAGGAGCGGGCGTTCGTCCAGACTCGCCGGGCGGAAGCCGACGCGGATGTCGGCGACCGTGGCGTCCGCCAGCCCGGGCGCGACGGAGATGGCCTCGTCCAGCACCTCGCGCAGTCCCGCGGCGGTCACCCGGTGGTCGAACCCCGCGCCGCTCTCGCGCGTCGCCCCGACCACGATCCGTGAGTCGTCGAAGGCCAGCATGTAGTGATCGCTCTCGGGCAGCACGATCGGCCATCCGCCGGTGTCGGTGCCCGGCAGCCGCAGGTGCACGATCTGTCCGCGCTGCGGGACCACGGGCAGCGGTGCCGCGGGCGACGCCAGGGCGTCGGCGGACCAGGCACCCGCCGCCAGGACCACCGCGTCGGCCGCGACGGCGTCCCCGCCGACCCGTACCGTCCACCGGCCGTCCTCGGTCAGCGTGACGCGCGCGGAGCCGCTGCGGCGCACCGTCCCGTGCCGTTCGGCGGCGGCCAGCAGCGTGTCGCGCAGTCGCCCGCCGTCCACGCGGGCCGCGCCGGTGACGTGGACCGCCGGCCAGTCCTCGCGCAACGGCGGGAACAGGCGCTTCGCCTCACCGGGGTCGAGCACCGTGACCTCGCCGACCTCCGGTGCGCCGGCTCGGCGGCTCCGGGCCCGCTCGGCGCTCTCCCGTACCCGCTCGGCCGAGCCGGCCACGGCCAGTGCTCCGGTACGGGCGTACCCGGTGTCGGACCAGCCGTCCGCGTTCAGCCGGCCGATCAGCTCCGGGTAGTAGCGCGCGCCCGCGCTCGCGAGCCGGTACCGCGCCGGGTCCGTCCCCCGGGACAGCCACGGACAGACGATGCCGGCCCCGGCCGCCGTCGCCTGTCCCTCGTCCGCCCGGTCGACCAGCGTCACCCGGGCTCCGGCCGTGCTCAGGTGGTAGGCGGTGCTGGCCCCGACGATGCCCGCGCCGACAACGATGATCTCCACGGCTCTCCCTCCGTACGACGGCGCGCCGATCGCGGCGCGACCGGATCCCCAGGCTGCCACGTCGGCACGGACGGTCCGTCAGCGACGGTTCGCCATGGCTCCGGAGGGCCTTCCGAGCATGGTGCGGGGCCGCCTCCGCGACGGACCGGCCCGCACGCTCACCGTACGGAGCGGGCGGCCCGGCCCCTGGCACGACGAAGCCGGGCCGAGGGACGATCCCGGCCCGGCTTCGGTACGTCGTCAGCTAGCTCATGGAGTTGAGCCTGACGATGAAGACCAGGATGTTGACCACGATGGCGACGATGCCGCCGATCCACGCCACCTTGGCGATCGTGTCCGGCCTCCCTTGGGAGCGGAACTGGCTCTGGGCGACGAGCCCGAGGACGATCGCCGCCGGTGAGCAGCAGAACCAGCACACGATGCCGATGATCGACAGGACCTGTGGCGTGCTGGACTCGGGCTGCTGCTGCGGGTAGCCCGCGCCGCCATAACCAGGGGGCGGCGGCTGAGGCGGGTATCCCATATTTCCTCCCGTTAGAGAATGCCGAAGCGCTGGAGCTGCCAGATCTCCGCGAAAGCAAGGACCGCGACAATAGCGAATACAGGGAGCAACTGTCGCCACCGATTCGGTAGCTCACGCCAAAATGTCGCCATCCGGGAACGCCGGGTGAAGGGAACGAGAACAAACCCGACGCAGACGGCGACCGCCAGCGGAGAGGCCCCGGCCGCCCCGACGAGGTCGGCGTGCCCGAGATGGACCGCGGCCGTGGTGAACCCGCACATCGGGCACGGGATCCCCGTCACCTGCCGTAGCAGGCACAACGTCGGCGGGCGCGGGATGCGGAGAGCGGCCAGCGCGACGACGACGGCGACGAGCACCGCCGACCGCGTTGCCACCGCCAGCGGGCGCGTAATCACCATACGCACAGTGTGCACCACGGACGTGCGGCTTCTCCGGTGAATACCACGCGGACCCGCACCGCGGCGCAGCGCGGTGAGGAGACGAAGATCACAGCCCGGCGGACGGCCGATGCGCGTCGGCACCGGACACGGGGTCCGTGAGCGGTGGCCGCGCCCGCGGCACGACGACCGGCGAGCCGTCTCCGGGCGCGCGCAAGATGTCGGCCTCCACGGAGTAGAGCTCCTTCACCAGCCCCTCGTCGACGGTGTCGCGGGGCGTGCCGGTCGCGACGACCCGGCCGTCCTTCATGGCGACCACGGTGTCGGCGTAGCGCGCGGCGGCGGCCAGGTCGTGCTGGACCATGACGACGGTGCGGCCCGCGGCCGCGACCTCGCGGACCAGTTCGAGGACGTCGACGACGTGACCGAGGTCGAGGGCGCTGGTCGGCTCGTCGAGCAGGACGACGGGCGTGTGCTGGGCGAGCACCATCGCGAGCCAGCAGCGCTGCCGCTGCCCGCCGGAGAGCCGGTCGAGGCGTTCGCCGGCCAGCTCGGCGGTGCCGGTGGCCTCCAGCGCGTCGTGCACCGCCTCCTCGTCCTCGTGCGACCACTGGCGCAGCAGGCCCTGGTGGGGATGGCGGCCGTAGCGGACGAGGCCGGCCACCGTCACGGCCTCGGGGGCGCGCGGCGACTGCGGCAGCAGGGCGATGCGGTGGGCGGCCTGCCGCCGGCTGAGCCGCCAGACGTCGTCCCCGGCCGCCTGGACGGTGCCGGAGTCGGGCCGGTGCAGGCGGGCGACGGTGCGCAGCAGGGTCGACTTCCCGCAGCCGTTGGGGCCGACGATGGCGGCGACCTGCCCGGTGGGGACGGTGAGGTCGACGTCCTTGACGACGGGGCGGCCGGGGTAGCCGGCGTGGAGCGAGCGCACTCGCAGGCCAGGTGTCATGAGGGAGGTCATGCCTTTTCGGTGGTCCGGTGCGAACGGAAGAGAACCCAGAGGAGGAACGGCCCGCCGAGGACGCTCGTGACGACGCCCACCGGCAACTCGACGGGGCCGACGACCCGGGCCGGCGCGTCGGCGGCGGTGACGAGCGCGGCGCCGGTCAGGGCGGAGCCGGTCACCGGGACGCGCGTGGGCCCGGCGAGCCGATGGGCGAGAATCGGCGCGGCGAGGGCGACGAAGGCGATCGGCCCGCCGACGGCGAGTCCGGCGAGGGCGACCGCGAGCGCGAGGGCCGCGGCGCGTACCCGCCGCAGGTCGACGCCGAGGGAGGCCGCCATGTCGTCGTCGAACCGCAGGAGCTGGAGGCGGTGCCCGGCCGCGAGCGAGAGCGGGAGGAGGAACAGCAGGGCGACCAGCAGCGGCCCGCCGACGCTCCAGTCGCGCCCGTTCAGGCTGCCGACGGCCCACAGGAACACGCCGCCCGCGGTGTTGTCGTTCTGACGGGACATGACGAGGTCGCCGACGGCGCCGATGAACGTGGAGACGCCGATGCCGACGACGAGGAGGCGGTAGCCGGCCGCGCCGGCCCCGCCCGCGCACAGCACGACCAGCGCCGCGGCGGCGACGGCGCCGAGCGGGCCGAGCCACCAATCGCCGACCATGCCGGTCGCCGAGCCGGCCGCGGAGGCGACGACGGCGGCGGTGGCGCCCTCGTTGACGCCGACGAGGGCGGGAGTGGCCAGCCGGTTGCCGGCGAGGGTCTGGGTGAGGCAGCCCGAGACGCCCAGGGCGGCGCCCACCATGAGGCCGGCGACGACGCGCGGCAGCCGGAGGTCCCAGACGATCATGATGCTTCCGGAGTCGCCCGTGCGCAGCAGGCCCGAGACGGTCTGCGACAGGCTCATGCCGGTGGAGCTCGCGGTCACCGCGACGACGGCGAGGGGCACGAGGAACGCTGCGGCGAGTGCGCTGCGCCGGGGGAAGAGCCACGAGAGGGTCCCCGTGCGCAGGGGTGTGCCGTCGGGCGGGGTGACGTCCGTCATGCCGGGGCTCCCGCGGTCGACAGCCGGGAGGAGCGGGCGATCCAGACGAGCAGCGGTCCGCCGACGAAGGCGAGCAGCACGCTGACCGGGGTCTCCCAGGGCCGGATGACGATCCGGACGAGTACGTCGGCCAGGATCATGACGTCGGCCGCGATCAGCGCGGACAGGACGAGCTGTGCGGCCGTCCGCCCCCCGGTCAGCGCCCGCGCGGCGTACGGGGCGGGCAGCCCGCGGCGGCGCCACGGGCCGGGCACTGGCTCACGCGCGAGGCGTGGTCGCCGTACGTGACCGGTTCGATCGCGAACCACGACCTGCCCTGCACCCATCCCGAACTGGTGCGGGACCGGTGGCTCGACGACGTCGCGGCGGTGCTGGCCGCACGCCTGAAGGAGCTCGATCCCTGATTCGCTGAGAGCCGCGCCCGCGCGCGGACGCCGCGCCCGGGCGCGCGCTTGTGAGGGGTCCCTTCACCTGGCCAGGGCGAGGTGAAGGGACCCCTCACACGGCTGCGACGGCTCGCGGCGCGACTCGCGGCACGGCTCGCGGCACGGCTCGCGGCACGGGGAAGGTTCACACGCGCTGCGTCATGCGCCCGACAGCAGGCCCGCCAGGCCGTCGGCCAGTTCCGTACGCCAGCACAGGTAGTCGTGGCCGCCGTTGAACTCGCGGTAGACCGCGTCGTCGTACCCCGCGGCGGCGAGGGTGTCGCGCAGGCGGCGGGCGGCCGGGAGCAGCACCCATTCCTGCTCGCCGAAGGAGAGCCAGAAGCGCACCGGAAGCCGGGGCCCGTGCGCGATGCGGCCGGTGAGCCACTCCGGCTCCGGGCCGTCGGGCCACCAGAACGACCCCGACTGGGCCAGGACGTTGCCGAAGCGGTGCGGCGCCGTCAGCGCGGCGAAGGCCGCGCTGAGCCCGCCGAGACTCTGGCCGGCCACCACCGTGCGAGCGGGGTCGCCGGTGAGCGGCAGCCGCGCGGAGGCCCAGGGAAGCAGCTCGTCGGTGAGGAAGGCGACGAACTCCGGCCGGCACGTCAGCTCCGCCCACCGGGTGTCGCCGTCCACGGAGTCGGGCAGGACGGCGGCCAGCGGCGGGATCCGCCCGTCCGCGAGGAGGTTGTCGAGAAGGTGCGCGACGCCGAGCCGCGGTTGCCAGTGCTCGCCGTCCAGCAGCACGAGGACGGGCAGCTCGGCCGAGGCCTCGACGCCCGGCGGGGCGTACAGCCAGACCCGCCGGTGGCCGCCGAGGTGCGCGGTCGCCACCTTGTGCTCGGCCACGGCGCCGCGTGCGACATCCGCCCGGGGCTCCCAGTGCACGGCGCGTGGCGCGGTCGGCAGCTCGGCGTAGGAGACGGGGTCGCCGCTCCAGCGGCGCGGCAGCGTACGGGCGTTGAACGGGTCGGCCCGGCGGCGGGTGCGCAGCCATCGCCAGTAGTCGGCGCCGCCCGGCTCCGGACCGCCGCCCTCGTCGACGAAGAAGTCGTACGTCCCGCGCCAGTCGTCGCGCAGCCGGACCGTCCAGTGCCAGACGTCGGTCCCGGGCACGCGCTCCATCAGGTTGCGCTCGGGGTCGCGCGGGTCGCCGAGCTTGTTGGGCAGCACCTGGACGGCGCGCGTGGCGGGCGTACCCCGCCACAGGAACGTCACGGCCACCTGGTCCCGACCGCCCCGCGGATCGGGCGCGATCAGAGGCGTGCCGCGCCGGCGGACGTCCGCCCAGAAGTCCGCGATGTTCTCCGGGCCGGGCAGGGCGAGAACGGGATCGTCGAGCCGGGGCACCGCGTCGGGCCGCGCCAGCCGGGGCGGATGGCTGGGGGCGCCGACGGGGGGCACGGAGGCGAACATACGGTTGGCTCCCGGAGGACGGTGAGAACGGCTCAGGGGCCGTCTCCCCCGGCCACCTCACCGACCGAGCGTACCGCCCGGACGCCATCGCCGACGGCGCGGGGACCGCCCCCGTACGGCCCGGCCGGCACGTGCGGGAGGCCCGCGTCTCCGGCCGCTCCCCCGCGCCGAACGCGAGGTCGGATTCCCGCCAGCGACCGCGGCCCGGTGCCACGCACAGTGGTGACCGGCCCCGCGTTCCGGGCCGATCCAACCCCGTACCCGGCGAAAGACGAAGAGTGCATATCGATCCCGAACTGAAGGTGCTGTACTTCGGCACCCCGGTCGTTCTCATCAGCTCCCGCAACGAGGACGGCACCGCGAACCTCGCGCCGATGTCGTCCGCGTGGTGGCTGGGCGACCACTGCATGCTCGGCCTGGCCAACAGCGGCCAGACCCCCGCGAACCTGCTGCGCGAGCGCGAGTGCGTCCTCAACCTGCCGTCGTCGGCGATGGTGGAGGCCGTGGACCGGCTCGCGCTCACCACGGGCCGCCCGGACGTACCCGAGTACAAGGCGCGGCAGGGCTACCGGTACGAGCCGGAGAAGTTCGCGACGGCCGGGCTGACCGAGCAGGCGTCGGATCTGGTGGCGCCGCCCCGCGTCGCCGAGTGCCCGATCCAGCTGGAGTGCCGGCTCGTGGCGACGCACCCGTTCGGCGTCGGCTCCCTGAACGTGACGGCCTTCGAGGTCGAGGTCGTACGGTCCCACGTCGAGGAGGACCTGGTCATTCCGGGGACCCACTACGTGGACCCGGTGGGCTGGGACCCGCTGATCATGAAGTTCTGCGAGTTCTTCGGGGGCGGCCACAACGTGCACCCGTCCCGCCTCGCCAGCGGCTGGCAGATGCCGCACCGCCTCCGGCCGTCCGCCGTATGACGCACCGGGTCCTCACCGTGACACGATCACGCCGGCCAGTACCAGCGCGCCCCCGGCCAGGGTGTTCCAGCCCGGCGGCTCCCCGAGGAGCCAGGCGCCCAGCAACGTCGACCAGAGCGGGGTGACGTAGGTGACCGAGGCCGCCACCGTCGTCCCCGCCGCACGGATCACCGCCAGGTTGATGACGTAGGCCAGCCCGGTGCCGGCGGCTCCCAGCACCACCAGGGCGACGCCCGCCCGCTCGCCGGGCCAGGACGGCGGCCCGGCGAGCAGGGGCGTCACGACGGCCAGCTCGACGGTCGCGCAGAGGACCTGCGTCAGCGCCAGCGCCGCCGCGTCGCCCCGGCCCGAGAAATACCTCCGCGTGTAGGTGAAAGCCGCGCCGTAACAGGTCGTCGCCCCCAGACACGCCAGGTCACCCGTTGCGGTGCCGCCCTGGAGCCCGTGCCAGACGCCCAGGACCACGAGGACGCCGGCGAACCCGGTCAGCAGGCCGAGCACACGCCGTGCGGTGGGCCGCTCCCCCGGAATCAGCCCGAGGACGAAGACGAGCGTGGTCAGCGGGGTGGTCGCGTTCCAGATGCCGGCCAGCACCGAGCTGACCCGCGTCTCCCCGTAGGAGAACAGCGCGAAGGGCACCGCGTTGAAGAGCACCGCCACCACGAGCGCGTGCGCCCACGTGGCCCGGTCGCGCGGCGGCGCGATCCGGCGTACGGCGCACACCGCGCCCAGGGCCACGGCGCCGAAGAAACAGCGCCAGAAGGCCACCCACATCGGCGCGGTCCCCGCGTCCACCGCGACCTTGATCAGCGCGAAGCTCGCACCCCAGATCAGCGACAGCAGCGCGAACCCCGGTATCCAGCGCGGCGTCGCACGGTCGCCGGCCGACCGGCGCGCCGGTCGGGTCTCACGAAGCTCGGTCACGGCATCGGATGATGCGCCGGATCGGCATTATGAGTCCAACAAGTAACATGTCGCCTCACATGAGGATCACTCATGACCGCACGTGGTGAGCGAGAGCGCCGTGCCTCCGGAGGACTCATGAACCTGAACCTCAGCCAGCTGCGGGCGTTCGTGGCGGTGCTCGACGAGGGCGGGTTCGGCGCTGCGGCCGAGACGTTGCACATCAGCCAGTCCGCCGTCTCCCATGCCGTCGCCGCGCTCGAGCGTGGCCTCGGTTCCGCCGTGCTCACCCGACAGGCTCCCCCGCGGCCGACCGCCTTCGGGGAGCGTGTCCTGCCCCACGCCCGTGCCGCCGTCGCGGCGGCGGCCGCCATCCGCGACCTCGCGGACGAGCGCGACGGCAGGCCGGGCGGCAGCCTCCGGCTGGCCGCGCCCACCACGGTGTGCCAGGGGCTGCTGCCCGGCCTGATGACCCAGTGGCGCACCGACTTCCCCCGTGTCGGCGTCACCCTGTTCGAGGGTGAGGACGAGGAGATCACCGGTTGGCTCGGCGACGGCACCGTCGACCTCGCCGTCCTGGTCGACCCGCCGCCCGGGCCGGGCGTGACCATCGCGCGGGACCGCTTCCACGCCCTGCTACCCGCCGATCACCCGCTCGCCGGCGAACCGGCCGTCGACGTCGCCGACCTCGCCGACGACGCGTTCCTGCTCTCACTCGGGGGCTGCGAGCGACACATCCGCGAGCTGCACCGCCGGGCGGGTGTTCCGTTCGATCCGACGCACCGCATCCGCGACATGGGAACGCTGATGGCGATGGTCCGCGCCGGGATCGGCGTCTCGATCCTCCCGGCCCTGGCCGGCGCCATGCTCGTCCCGCGCCTGGTCATGGTCCCGCTCATCCAGGAGATCACCCGCCGCCTGGTGCTCACCGGTCCGCCTGGACACCCCTGGCATCCGGCCGTCACCGCGATCGTGGACGCCGTGTCCGCCCGTCCGGATCACGTCCCGCCGGGCGGATGAACGCGTTCCCGGCTCCGGAGGACGGGCGTCAGCCGGTGAGGACCGTGCGGAGGGTGGCGGCGAAGGCCTCGGGCTTGCCGGTGGCGCCGTACTCACCGCCGAGGAACCCGTCGTGCCCGCCCGGGAAGGTGACGGGCTCCGTCGCGAGGCGGTCGGCCACCGCCACGGCCGCACGCCCGGTCAGCACCTGGCCGGACTCGCCTCCCACGCCGATGACGATCCGGGTCGGCGCCGCGCGCAGCGCCGCGAAGTCGGGCCGGTAGTGGGTGCAGGACAGCATGTTCTGCCCGACCAGCGGATCGTCGCGTGAACCATCGTCCTCGGCCGGCAGCCCGAAGGCGGCGGGGTCGGGCGCCGGCCCGTCGGCGAACCCGGCCGGGACCGCCCCTTCGTGGCTCATGAGCGCGATGAACTTCGCCATCGCGGGCCCCATGCCGCTGCGCAGGTACGTCTCGTGGATGTCGACGCACACCGCGAGTACCGGCTCGTGGTCCGGCAGTTCCCGTGCCACGGGCGGCTCGTGCGCCACGAGTGTCCGGACCTGCTCGGGATGCCGTGCCACCAGGGCCAGGCCGTTGACGGCTCCGCCGCTGCTGGCGAAGATCTCCACCGGGCCGGCGTCCAGCGTGGCGATCAGCCGGTGCAGGTCGTCGGCGTGCTCCTCGGGTGTGGACTCGGCGGCGCCGTCGGTACGCCTGCTGCGCTCCGCCCCGCGCGGGTCGTAGGTCACGACCGTACGGTCGGTGAAGTGCCCGGCCAGGGTGGCGAATCCCGCGGCGCCCATCGGCGAGCCGATGAGCAGCAGGACCGGATGGTCGCCGGAGCCGTGGCTCCGGACGTCGTAGTGCAGCACGGCCCCTGGCACGGCGAGCGTGTCGGTCTTCGGTTCGGTCATGGGTGCTCTCCCCTGCCGGTGATTCCTCGTTGTTCTCCCTTACAGACGCACGACGCCGGCGAAATTCACCGGTCAGTGTGCAGGTCGTCGAAGTCGAGGTCATGATCGGTCAGTAGGAGCGGGGCAGCCCGAGCACGTGCTGGCCGAGGAAGGCGAGGATCAGGTTGTTGTTGACGGGAGCGACCTGGTAGACGCGGGTCTCACGGAACTTGCGCTCGACGTCCCACGTGTCGACGAACCCGTTGCCGCCGTGGGCGTCCAGGCAGATGTTGGCCGCCTGCCAGCTGGCCTCGCTGGCCAGATACTTGGCCGTGTTGGCCTCGGCGCCGCATTTCTGCCCGGTGTCGAACAGGGCCGCCGCACGGGTGCGTAGCTGGTCGGCGGCGATGACCTGGGTGTAGGCGCGGACGAGCGGGAACTGCACGCCCTGGTCGGCGCCGACGGGATGGCCGAAGACATCGCGTTGCTTGGCGTAGTCGATCGCCCGATCGAGGAACCAGTAGCCGTCGCCGATGGCCTCGGAGGCCAGCAGGATGCGTTCGGCGTTCCAGCCGTCGATGACGTACCGGAATCCCTTGCCCTCCTCGCCGATCAGGCTGTCGGCGGAGATCCGCATGTCCTTGTACCAGACCTGGTTGGTGGCGTAGTTGAACATCGTGCGCACCGGCTCGACGATCAGCGAGCGAGGCTGCTCGGCGCGGACCTGGCGCAGGTCGACGAGGAACAGACTGATGCCCTCCGCTCGCTCGGCCGGGTTCTCCGGTAGTGGGCGGGTGCGGGCCAGCAGCATCAGCAGGTCGGACTGGGAGATGCGGCTGGTCCAGTTCTTGTGGCCGGTCACCGTGTAGTCCGCGCCGTCGTGCACGGCGGTGGTGCGGATCTCCGGGGTGTTGGAGCCGGCCTCGGGTTCGGTGATGGAAAAGGCCTGCAGACGCAGCTCGCCGCAAGCGATCTTGGGCAGGTAACGGTCCTTCTGCTCCTGGCTGCCGTGCCGCAGCAGCGGCGCCATGGTGTACATCTGGGCGTGGCAGGCGGCGGCGTGCCCGCCGGAACGGTTGATCTCCTGCAGGATGATGCCGGCCTCGGTGACGCCCAGGCCCAGCCCGCCGTACTGCTCCGGGATGAGTGCGGACAGGTAGCCGGCTTCGGTGAGGGCGTGCACGAACTCCTCCGGGTAGGCGCGTTCGCGATCGCAGGTACGCCAGTAGTCGCCCGCGAAACCTGCGCACAACTGGCGCACCTGCGCGCGTAGCCGCTGGCGGGTGGTGTCGGTGTCGTGAATGGCGATGTCGGTCATGGCCTTTCCCCCGTTGGTGCAGAAGCCGCTGTGGCGGGCGTCGAAGCTGAGGCGTTCGCGGTGGTCGGGGTGGGCGATGGGCATTGGTGCCCGAACTAGGTAGCCGTGCTCGTCCGGCGTCTCAGCCCTGGGCACCATCACGCCCAGCAGGCCCGCTCGTCCAGCGACCTACCGAGGTCATCCTCGTGCCATGGCGTTCCACCGTTGACCCGGACGTAAGCCTTGAGCCCTCTCAGTGCCTCGGCCACAGCGACCTGAGCACGGATCTTGTCGTCGGGCGCGACCCGTCTTCCAGGCCGGCGGTCGCGACGTCCGCCCGCAAGCCGCCGCGGCCCCCGGCGCACTAGCAGGGGGCCGTACGACTTCAGCCGGCCACGCATGCGAACACCGCTACCGAGCCCCCGCTTCGGCGGGGGTTTTCGTCTCTTAAGGGCCCCGGTCCCGGCGGTTAGGGTGATGGCCATGGACTGGCGGGCCTGGCACGATCAGTACGACCTGGCGGATTCGTCGCTGGCCCGGCGCCTGAAGGTGGTGCAGCAGCAGGTCGGTGCCGCCCTGGACGGCTGCCCGCCCGGTCCGTTGCGGGTCGTCAGTCTGTGCGCCGGGCAGGGCCGGGACCTGCTGGAGGTGCTCGACGGGCATCCCCGCCGGGCCGACGTTCGCGCGCGCCTGGTGGAGCTCGACGAACGCAACACCGCGCTCGCCTCGGCGGCGGTCAGGGCCGCAGGGCTCGACCAGGTGGAGGTGCTCACGGGCGACGCCGCGCTCATCGACCAATACCGCGGCATGGTTCCGGCGGACGTGGTCCTGGTGTGCGGGCTGTTCGGCAACATCACCGACGAGGACATCCGGCGCACCATCGCCTTCTGCCCCCAGCTCACCAGGACCGGGGGGACCGTCATCTGGACGCGGCACCGCTCGGCGCCCGACCGCGTGCCGCTGATCTGCGACTGGTTCGAACGGTCCGGCTTCGAGCGACACTGGCTGTCACGGCCCGACGCCGGCTTCGGAGTCGGCGTGCACCGCTTCACGGCCGAACCGCAACCACTGGCGGCAGGCGAATCCATGTTCACTTTCGTGGGACACGGCCTGCTCAAGCAGCGAGGCTCCGGCGCCGGGTAGCGGCCGGCAAAGCCCCGGCCGCGCTACCGCGCGAGCCCACATGCCCCGTCCGAGGGAGAATGTCCCACACCCCCATCGTCAGGACGAAAGGCACCCGTGACCGACGCAGCGCCGTTCTGGGCCTCGCTGGAACTCGATCGACTGGACGGCGATCACTTCCTCGCCGCTCCGCAGGACGGTGCGCTGGAGCGGTCGTTCGGCGGGCAGGTGGCGGCGCAGGCGCTGCGTGCCGCCGGTCTCACCGTCGACGCGCGGCGGCGGGTGCACTCCCTCCACGCCTACTTCATACGGCCCGGCCGGCCGGGTCTGCCGCTGCGGTTCGAGGTGAACAGGACGCGTGACGGACGTGCCTTCTCCACCCGCGACGTCACCGCCTGCCAGGAGGGTAAGCCGATCTTCGAAATGCTCGCCTCCTTCCACGAACCCGAACCCGGCGAGGACTGGCAGGCGTCCGCTCCCCCGCCCGTGCCGCCGCCCGACGGCCTCCGCCCGGTGCGCCTGTCCCTGCTGTTCGGCGACGACCAGCCGGTCGAGATACGGCCGGTCGCCACACCCGATCCCGGCCCCTTCCCGATCTCCCACCCCTTCTGGGCACGGGCGACGACGCCGGTCGGCGCGGATCCGGCACGGCACGCGTGCGTGCTCACCTACCTGTCGGACCTCGCCGTCGTACGGGCGGCCCGGTCGCCGGAGTCTCAGGCGCTGGGTGTGAGCCTCGACCACGCGATCTGGTTCCACCGCCCGCCGCGCGTCGACGAGTGGCTGCTGTACTCCATGGACCCCGTCGCCCACGTGGGCACCCGCGGCCTGGCTCAGGGCTCGGTACGGGCCCTGGACGGAACCCTCGTCGCCTCCGTGGCCCAGGAAGCCCTCCTGCGGGCGCCCGGTGACTCATCCCGACGATGACCACGGTGTCCCTGGCGGACCGTTGCGATGGATCAGGCGATATGCCTGACCGTGAGGTGCGGATCCGGCAGGACCACGGTACCGACGACGCCATCCGAGCTGGCGGAACCGTTCACTCCATCGTCGTCCCGCTACGCTCGGACGATGTCGAATCGAGCGGTATCGGCTGGAGCCGGTCTTGCGCGGGTGCTGGCGCACTGCGGCGGCAGCCCGGAGGCCGCCCTGCGCCATCTCGCGAGCGCCATCGCCTCCGCGCCTCAGGAGCCCGAGCCCTACGCGGTGCTCGCCGAGCTGTGGAAGGACCAGCGGTCGGAGCTGGCCGGGGTCATCCACGATGCGAACTCCCTGAGCGCCGTGCTGGCGCGGTCATACATCTGCTTCCTCGAGGGCGACATGGACGGTGCGGCGCTGGCGATCGGGGCGGTCACCGGCGCGCAGCCCGAGATCGCCTGGTCCACGGCCCCGTGGTTCGGCGACGAGCGGTTCCTCGGCGCCGTGAGTGCCGAAGCGCTGGCCGATGCCGCGATGCGAACGATGGACTACGGCCACGAGCTGGACACCGACGCCATGCGCGAACGGTTCCGGCCCTGGTTCCATGCCATCGACGTGGTCAACGCCCGGTCGCCGCGACCGGAGGCGCTGGCCAAGATGGCGATCCTGCTGCGGGCGTGCGGCCTCATCGACGACTCCTTCGGCCTCTGCGACCAGGCCGACTCCATTGAGCGGATCATGCTGACGGAGGTGGTACGCGCGGGTACGTGGCGCCGGCTGGGTGATCGGGAGCAGACCACGGCGGCATTCGAGCGCGCTCTCGTCCTGGACCCGGCCAACTGGTCCCTGTATCTCGACCTGGCCGACCTGCGGGCCGAACAGGGCGACTTCGCCGCCGCGGTAGGACTGATCGATCAGGGCTTGCACCATGAGCCGACCGAGACCACGCTCCGCGCGGCCGGGGCCGCCTACCGGGCGCGGCTCACCGGCTCCCCGGCCGACCTGAGCGAGCTCATCGAGCTGGCGCCGCAACTGCCGAACGACTCCTACCTCCACTTGCTGATCGATCACGCATGTACCGGTCCGGGCCTGCCCGCCGAGCTCGTGGCCGCGGCCCGCCGCTACCAGCAGGCCGGATGAGGGCTCAGTGAGGTGATCTCACGTGGGAACCGGTGAGATCACCTCAGTGACGGCCCTGGCCCCGTTGCCAGGTGAGGCTGATCGTGCCGGGGCGCGGGCGGGATCAACCGGCCGAGCGACCGTTCTCAAGAGACACGGCCGTGCCTGCGGCCACCGCGTCCAGGCACGCGGCGATCCGGCGCGCCAGCAGCGCGCCGGTCAGCTCACCCACGCGCTCGGGCGCCACGAACGCGGACGACTTGAGCTCGTCGGCCTGCAGCCGGATCGCCGCGATGTCGGTCTCGGCCAGCACGCCGCCGTCGTAGACGAACATCACCCCCTCGGGGCGTTCCGGCGTCGACGGCACCCAGTCGACCGCGAGCACCCGCCCGACCGGCCGGTCCAGGCCGAGCTCCTCGAGCACCTCCCGGCGGCACGCCGCCGTCGGCGACTCCTCCTGCTCGACCGCCCCGCCGGGCACTTCCCAGGTGGGCTTGTACGTCGGCTCCACCAGGAGCACCCGCCCGGCCCCGTCCCGGAACAACGCGCCCGCGCCCATCCGCTTACGCGCCAGTGACGCCACGTACTGATCGGCGGGCACCATCGCTGAACGGCCAGAACTCATCCGCCGAGGCTAGCGGGAACATCCACCGAGCGCCCGCCGGAGCGCCGGGGAGGCGGTCCGGCGGGGCCCGTACGGCCGGGACGGTCAGACGCCGCGGCAGGGAACCCGGTAGGCGGTCAGGTCGAGGTCCTTCTTCAACGAGTTGAAGTTCTGGGCGTTGGCCTTCGCGCAGAACTTCGAGGTGGCCAGGTCGTACTCGACGTTGAAGACGGCCTTGCCGGCGGCGACGTACTTGTCATAGCCGTAGCCGCCGGTCTGCGCGCTGGTGCACTCGTCGTACTTCCAGCACTCCTCGTTCAGCGCCCAGTCGAAGTACGGCTGGAGGGCCTTGAGCTGCGCGTTGTCGTTCTTGAGCCCCACCGACAGGCCACGGCCGTGCGCCTCGTTCGCCAGCCAGCCGTTGAACTTCAGCTGGTCGTTCGCGGTGAGCGGGAACCCGGGATCGTTGCCGTAGCCGTCGACGTTGTCGAACTCGATCGCGTCGAACCCCTTGGACTTGCACATGTCCATGCGCGCCTTGAGGATCGTGCCGAGCGTGCCGGTGTACTGCCGGATGTCCAGCCAGCGCTCGCCCTCCCAGCCGTCGACGTCGTTGCCGAGGACACTGCTGGGGAAGTCGCCGGCGTCCGGGCGCCAGTCCTCGTACGTGCCCGCGCTGATGTAGCAGACGACCTTGCGGCCGGACTTGGTGGAGTGCAGCCGGCCCACGTCACCGGCGGTGGCGTCGAATCCGTCGATGTCGTACATGGTCAGGTCCAGGTACGGCGCGGACGGCACCGACGAGAGCTGCCACTGCCAGCTGGTGTTCAGGGCCGGATGCCAACAGCCGGAACACGAGACCGGGCTCGGGAGGGTGGCGGCCTGGACCGGCGCGGCCGATACCAGGCAGGTGAAGAGTGCCGCGAGAGCGGCGACGATGAGGCGTACTCGATGGCGCATGAACGCTCCTCGTGAGACTGGGTACCACGGGGCGGCATGCGTGCTGTTCCGCACTCCCCGTACTCACCGGCCCCGGCTTCACCGCGGCGGCAGGGGTGGCGTCGCCCATAAGGATCCGCAGGACTGACGCCAGCACGCGAGGAATCGCTCCTTCCGTCGGCCAGCAGAGAGGATCACCCATCAGTGGATCTTGCGCAACCCTTTCCGGCGCGGAAGCGCGGGACCTGCCGCTTCGCCGCTTCGAGCACCGGCCGGCCCCGGGACCGATCGCGGGACGCCCGTCATCCACGGACTCCCCGCCGTCGGCGAATTATCATGACATTCACGATCGCGAGCCAGCGGGTGGCCGGGAGAGCGGAGCGCGACATGGAATCGCCGGTGCCGGATGACGGACTTCCGCTCGCTCGAGCGCTGTCGAGCCTGCGTGCCGAGCTGGCCGAGGCCATCGAAGCGGCGCGTCAGGAAGAGCTGCGCTTCAAGGTCGAGTCGATCGAGGTGAACCTCCAGGTGGTCGCCACGACCTCCGGCGGCGGCTCGGCGGAGCTCGGCCTGTGGCAGGTGGTGAAGGTCGGCGGCAAGCTCGACCACAGCCGGGGGGCGACCCACAGCGTGAAGCTCACGCTCACCCCGGACCTGGCCGGCGACACGGCCGACGTCCGCGTCGCGGACGCTCTTCCCGAGCGCCCCGCCTGAGCCGAGGCGCCATGTCGCCGGCACACCGGAGCAGGGCCGCGCGGGTCGTCGAGATCTGGGCCGAGGCCGAGAGAGACAATTTCGGTTCGGGATACGCGATCGGCGACGACCTGGTGCTCACGGCCGCTCATGTGGTCCAGTCCGACGACGGGGCCCTGCGGAACGTCCAGGTCCGGCCGCTCGGCACGCCGGACTGGCTCACCGAGGGCGTCACGGTGGTGTGGTGCCGGCGCGACGACGCGGTCGACGCGGCGCTGCTCCGGGTGGGGAACGCACCGTGGCGCGGGTCGCCCGACACGGGCGCGCTGCGCTGGGGCCTGCCCGCCGTCGACGAGCGGGTGCCCTGCGTCGCCATCGGCTTCCCCGCGTCGCAGACCCGTCCGAAACGTGTGCGCGACACCGACGAGGCCGTCGGACACCTGTCGCCGAACACCCGCGCCAAGGCCGAGCGGCTGGTCATCGACCTCGACTCGCCGCCGCCCTCCGGCACGCGGGACTGGTCGGGCGTGTGCGGCGCGGCGCTGCTGTCGTCCCGCGGGCGGCGCCTGCTCGGCGTCGTGGTCGGGGACCTCGGGGGTTTCGCCCACCGCCGGCTGGAGGCGGTGAGCGTGGCCGGGCTCCTCGCGGACCCGGAGTTCGCCGCGCTGGCCGGCCATCCGGTGCCGGAGCCGGTCCACGAGGACGAACCCTGGCCGCTCGACCCTCGCGTGCTCCGCGAGCCGTACGACGAGCTGCCGCACCGCCACTCCGAGGCGCGGCTCCTGCTGCCGCGCCACGGCGTCGTGCCGTTCTCCGGGCGCGCCGGCGAGCTCGCGAGCCTGCGCGACTGGTGCCGTTCGGCGGAGTCCTTCAGCGTCGCGCTGGTGACCGGCGAGGGCGGCGCGGGCAAGAGCAGGCTCGCCGCCGAACTGTGCGTACGGATGCGCGAGGAGGACGGCTGGGACGCCCACGTCGCCGATCAGGACCTGGTCGACGACGAGGCCTGGGCGCGAATGGACCCGGTCTGGCCGCTGTTACTGGTCTTCGACTACGCCGAACGGATGATCCCGGCGCTGACCCGGCTCGCCGAGCGCCTGGCGAACTCCCGTCACGCCGGGCCGCCGGTACGGCTGCTGCTGGTCGCGCGGCAGGCCGGCGGCTGGTGGCGGACGATCGACGCCGAGACCGACGGGTTGTTCACCGAGGTGACCGACCTGCGGCTCGCGCTCACCCCGGCCGGCTTCGGCCCGGCGGAGCGGGCTGAACAGGCCGCGGCGGCGGTGGCCGCGTTCGCCGAACGGCTCGGCGTCGCGGCCGGCCCCGCGCCGGACGTGAGCAGCGACGAGTATGACAGTCCGCTGCTGGTGCACATCGCCGCGCTGTTGAGCGTGCACGGCGAGCGGATCGACGCCGACGCCCCAGACGGCCTGCGAAAACGTCTGCTCGACCGCCTGCTCGATCGCGAGAGACGGCGATGGGGGCACGCACAGACGGGGTGGAACGGCGGCGTCCGCGTCCACCTCGGGCTGGGTGAGGTCCCCGCCCAGCAGGCGGTCGCCCTCGCCGCGCTGACAGAGCCGGACCGGGACGAGGCCCGTGAGCTGCTCCGTACGGTCCCCGACCTGGCCGACGCGACGTCGGAGCGGCGAGGGCAGGTCGCCGACTGGCTCGTCCGGGCCTTCCCTGCCGAGGACGACCGTGAGGGCGTCCCGGCGATCGCGTCGCTGCGCCCCGACGCGCTCACCGAACGGCTGCTGGCCACCACGCCGGGCCTCGCCGATCTGACGGCGAGGCTCGTCGACGAGGAGGCCCGCACGCCGGCCCACCTGGCCCACCTGGCCCGCATGCTGCACGCTCTGCGGCTCGCCGCCGACCGCGACGGCTCCGTACGGCAGGTCCTGGGCGCGCTGCTGGCCTCCCGGCTGCGGGAGTTGCTGACGGCGGCGGCCACCGCTCCGTGGTCGGCGTTCTCCTGGCTGCTGAACGACTGCCTCGCCGAGTACGGGGACCCGGACGCGGATCCGGCCCGGAGCGAGACGGCGCGGGCCATCGCCGAGGCCGCCCAGGCGAGCCTGGAAGCCGTGCATCCGAACCTGCTGCTCGGGCGGCTGGCGGTCACTCATGCCCGGCTGGCCGTACGCCACTGCCGCGGCGCCGTCGCTGCGCCGCCACCGGGTGAGCTGGCCGATGCCCTGATCCGGCTCGGCTCGGCCTGCACGAGCCTTGGCCGCCACGATGAGGCCGTCGACGCCCTCCGCGAGGCCACCGGTATCCTCCAGAGTCCGGCCGGGCCCACGCCGGATCCGGCGACTCTCGCGCACGCCCGTTACAGCCTTGGCGTCGCCCTTGGCAACGCGGGACGTTTCGCCGAGGCGGTCGAGGAGTCCGGGGCCGCCACGGTCCTGTACGAGGAGCTCAGCACCGCCGAGCCGGAGCGATACCGCCCCCACTTGGCGAACAGCCTGAGGAATTACGCCAACGACCTCACCGACGCCGGACGCCACCAGGAGGCGCTGGCCTTCGCCGGGCGGGCCGTCAAGCGGTTCGCTGAGCTGGCCCGCACCGATCACGACCGCTATGGGGCGGAGTTCGCCGACGCGCTGAGCACCTTGGCGATCGCCTATGCCCGTGACGGTCACCCGGACACGGCTCTGTCGGCCAGCCTGCAGGCCGTCGCGATCCTCGACGGGGTCTCCGCCGAGTCCGAACGCCTGCGCCCCGACGTTCTGCACAGGTGCGCGTACGCTCTGATCAATCTCAGCGCGGACTTGGCGGACCTCGACCGGCACGAGGAGGCCGCGGACGCGACCGCCCGGGCAGCCGCGATCCGCGAGCGGCTCGCCGTAGTGGATCTCGAACGCTACGGCCCCGAGTACGCCCGCGCCCTGGACCTGCTGGTCAAGCGGTCGGAGCGGATCGGCCGCCACGACGAGGCGATGTCCGCCGCCGAGCAGCGCGTGCGGGTCTGTTCGGCCCTCGCCGCGACGGACCCGCTCCGCCATGGCCGGTCGCTCGCCGACGGTCTCCTCGTGCTCGGCCATCGCTCCTGGCAGGCCGGTGACGCCCGCCGGGCCCTGGACGTCACGCAGGAGGCTGTCACCGCGTACCACGACCTGCCCGAGCCGGACCGGGACGAGTCCCGTCCGTACCTCGCGCAGGCGCTGCACAATCTGTCCATTCAGTGCCTGATGGCCGGAGACATGGAAGGCGCGGTGGCCGCCGCCGACGAGGCCGTCGAGATCCGCCGCGCGCTCGTCACCGAGTTCTCGTCGGAGCCCGCCGTCGCCGACCTGGCCGCCTCGCTGAGCCAGCTGGGCCAGACATACGCCGCCCTCGGCCCGCGGTCCAAGGCATGGGCCGCAGTGGAGGAGGCGGTCGCGCTCATACGGCAGGTCGCCGAGAGCTCCCCCGGCACATACCGTCCGCGACTGGCCCGGACCCTGAGCAATGCCGGAAGAACGTACGCACTGACCGGGCGTGTCGCCGACGCGCTGGTGCTCTTCCACGAGGTCGTCGGCATCCGGCGGGATCTGGCCGCCGCCGACCCCGGCCGGTACGAACCGGAGCTCGCGGATACCCTGCACAACCTGGGCAGCGCCTTCCGCGCAAGCGACCTGTCCGCGCAGGCGGTACCACTATTCGAGGAGGCTGCGACGCTCTACCTCCGGCAGGCGGAGGCCGGAAATCGCGAGACGCTGCCGAGGCTGAGAGAGACCGTCGGGGCCCTGTGGCACGTGCTGATCGAAACCGGACGGTTCGCCGAGGCCGCTCGGTTGACCCAGAAGTACGAGGAGTACATCCAGTGACGACCTCGGCGTGAAGACGTCAGACGGTCATCGGCTGACCGTTGACCAGGACGTCGCGGAGGGACAGGCCCTCGACGTACTGGATCTGGCTGTCCTGCTGGATGTTGTCGAACACGCAGTTCCGGAGCCGGACGTCCCTGATCGGGTCGCGTTCGTAGCCGACCATGCTCGCGACGGCGCGCGCGCTCTCGCAGGTCAGGTCGCGCACCTCGATGTTGCGCACGATCGGGTCGTACTCTCCGGTGTCCCCCTCGCCGTGGTTGAGGTTCATGGAGATGAACTCGTGGTTGATGCCGCTGACCGCGATGTCCTTCAGGTAGATGTTCTCGATCAGCCCGCCGCGCACCGAGTTCGTCTTCACGTAGAGGCCGTAGTGCAGATCGGAACCGCCCATCCGGGAGTTCCTGGCGTACACGTTCGCGACGCCGCCCGAGGTCTCACTGCCGATGGCGATCGCCCCGTACCGGTTGATCATCTCGGTGTCCTCGATGAGCACGTCCGTGCACGGCACGCCGACCCGGCGGCCGTCGTCGTCGCGGCCGGACTTGATCGCGATGCAGTCGTCGCCGACGTCGAACGAGCAGCCGCGGATCACGACGCCACGGCAGGACTCCGGGTCGCAACCGTCGTTGTTCGGTCCCTTGCTCACGACCGTGACGTCCTGGACGGTGACGTTCTCCGACAGGACCGGATGGATCTCCCACATCGGGGAATCGACGATCGTGACGCCCTCGACGAGCACGTTCCGGCACCGGTAGAACTGGATGAAGTTCGGCCGCAGGTGATTTCCGTCGCCGAACACCCGCTGCTTCACCGGAACACCGTCGACGGCCATCTTCTGCAGCGTGGCCCACGCCGCGTCCGCCGCGTCGTCGCCGTTCCAGGACCACCAGTTGTCCCACGTGGCCTGGCCGTCGAGCGTGCCCGATCCGGTGACCGCGATGTTCTTGCGGCCGTAGGCGTAGATCAGCGGCGAATAGTTGTAGCACTCGATGCCCTGCCACCGGCTGTAGACGGCCGGCAGATAGTCGGCGGCGTTCGTGCTGAAGGTGATCCGCGCGTCCTTCTCCAGGTGCAGGTCGACGTTGTCCAGCAGGTGGATCGGCCCGGTCAGGAAGGTGCCGGCCGGGACGATGACGTGCCCGCCGCCCGCGGCGTGACAGGCCTTGACGGCCCGGTCGAACGCCTCGGTGCACAGCGTCGTCCCGTCGCCCGCCGCGCCGAAGCGGGTGACGGGGAAGCGGCGGTTCGGGAACCTCGGCGGCCGGACGCGGTGCGCGATGCCCTCGGCGTACCCCCACCCGGGCCGTCCGTGCACGCCGATGGTCGCGGCCCCGGCGGGCCCGCTCACGGCCGCGACGGCCCCGGCCAGCACCAGCCCGCCGGCCGTACCGAGCACTGTCCTGCGCGACCAGTCGTGTGAGGTCATCGGGAGAGTCCTTTCATCGCGAGGAGGAGACGGGACCGGCGTAGTCGCCCTCCCGCACGAGCGAGACGTCACCGAGCCCGCCGGAGCCGTCCAGGCCCCAGGCCGCGATCGCGACGGTGTTCTCGCCGTCGGTCCGCAGGATTCCGGCGGGTACCTGGAACACGTGCTGCGGACCCACGTCGTTGATGTACCGGCCGGCCTGCCAGCCGTTGACGAAGATCAGTGCCCGGTAGTGCCGTGCCGCGTCGTCGTCGATCTTGAGCCCGATCGGTGCGTCCTGTCCCTTGGGGACGTTCAGCCGGAACGTCGTCCGGTACCAGCCCACGCCGGGGGTCGGCTCCGCGTGCGGCAGGCTCACCGTCGGCCAGCCGGCGTCCTGACGGCCGGGCAGGGACCAGCCGGCCCGCTCCCCGTACAGCCCGCCGTTGTTGTACGGGCCGCGCACCCGGTCGGCCGGGTTCTCGCCGCCCTGGTTGCCCTGGATCCGCCACTTGATCGTCGCGGACGAGCCGGTGATCGCGGCGCCGGTGAGACCGCGCGGCTCCCGGTACGAGTCGTCGGCGGCCCGGTCCTGGTCGTGGCCCATGTTCTCGGCCAGCACGGACACGACGTTGTCCGCCCCCGGGCGCAGCGCCGAGGCGGGGAAGGCGAAGTTCTTGTTCCCGTCGCCGCCGCTGCCGAGGTAGTGGCCGTTGAGCCAGACCGCGTAGGCGCCGTGGTCGGTGACCGTGGCGGACAGCGTGATGCCGGTCTGGCCTCCGGTGGCGGTGAAGTGGCCGCGGTACCACACGTCGCCGTGGTGGAAGCCGTAGTCGTCCGGGTACAGGACCGGCGCCGTCTTGTCCCAGTACGGATTGTCCGTCGTTGTGTGGTCGGCGGCCGGCCAGGCGGAGTCGTCGAAGCCCGGCTGGGCCTCCGGCGTCTCGTAGCGGTACTTCCAGTTCGTCAGCGCCGGCAGCGACACCGGGCGCGGCCCGGCCAGCTGTCCGCCGAGGCTGCCGGAGCTCGTCGGCGTCATGCGGACCGGACGGCCGTTCCAGCGCACCGAACGCGCGCCCTGCGGGGCGAAGACCTCCAGCGGCCCGGCCCGGTCGGTGTCGCCGGTCAGCGCGACCTCCGCGCCGTGGCCCGAGACGGATGCCCCGCGCACCAGGTAGGGACCGCGGGCCAGGACCGGGCCGGCGCTCGTGTCGGCCCGCCAGAAGGTCCCGGCGGCCTGGTCGTCGCCGATCAGCAGCAGCAGGTCGCGCGTCCCGCCGTGGACGAGCACGCGGGCCAGGCCGTCGTGCTCGTAGTCGAGGCGGAGGTCGTGCCGGCCGGCGTCCCAGCTCGACCGCACCGAGCCGGACAGCACGGTGACCTTGGGCTTGGAGGCGTAGCGCAGCACGGTCTCTCCGTCCTCGCCGTGGCGCCCGTACAGCACCGCGATGTCGCGCTTGCCGGTGCCCGAGGGCTGGGCGAACGTCCCCTGCGTCATCAGCTCCGAGGTCGAGTAGACCAGCTCCTGGCCGCCGAAACGGTATGCGGCGACGAGCAGCTTCGAGTCACGCCCCGCGAGGGTGAGCGCGGTACCGGGCGCGCTCGGCACGGTCGGGTAGCGGCCCGCCGCGCCGAGATCGAGCGCGAGGTGCGTCCGGTCGTCGGCGGTGGAGGTGGAGTCGGCGTGGCGCACGACGTAGAACCGCGTCCCCGTGTTCGGGTCGACCCGCGCGTCCATCCGGATCGCGCCGTCGTCCGGCGGCGCGGTGGTGAGCGGATCCGTCGTACGCAGCGGGGCCACGGACTGGACCAGGTAGCCGAGGAGCTTCTGCTCGGTGTACTTGGGGGTGAGCCGGCGCGCCTCGTCGATCGCGGCGCCGTAGTCGTAGGAGGTGTAGTCGAAGTCCGTGGCGAGCCAGCCCCAGTTGGTGCCGCCGTAGGTCATGTAGAAGTTCTGGATCGTCGCGCCCGCGGCGAGGTTGGCCTCCTCGAAGACCCGCTCGAAGTCGGGGCCGGTCAGCGTCCGGCAGTTCTCATGGCCCGCGCCGCCCCACTCGTCGAACGCCCCGCCCTGGAACTCGGCGAAGTTCACCGGCGTGTCGGGGAGCCCCGCGCGGTACTGCCCGTAGTCGGACGGGACCGGCTTCCACTGGCCGGGCTCGGCGCAGTCGAAGCTCTGCGGGTAGACGGTGTAGCCCTCCATGTCGACGGCGCCCGTGCCGGAGGTGAACCTGGCGTCGTTCGCGCCGGTGAACGGCACCGTGATGCCGTCGGAGCGGACCTTCTTCTCCAGCGCGCTCAGGTACGCCCGGCTCTCCTCCTCGCTCTGCTTGACGCTGTAGAGCTCGTTCTCCACCTGGTAGAGGAGCACGGGGCCGCGGCCGTCGGTGACCTGGTGGCGGGCCAGGATCCGGTCGATCTCTCCCAGCCACTCGTTCGCGGCGGCGAGGTAGGCCGGATCGGTGGAGCGGGCCTTGCCCTTGAGGGTCGTCAGCCAGCCGGGGAAGCCGCCGGAGTCGGTCTCGGCGTTGATGTACGGGCCCGGGCGGGCGATGACGTACAGCCCGACCTGGTCGGCGATGTCCAGCAGCCGGTCGACGTCGCGGACCCCGGTGAAGTCGTACACGCCCCGGCGCGGTGAGTGGTAACCCCAGTCGAAGTAGATGGACACCGCGTTGAACCCGGCGGCCTTCATCTTCTCCAGCACGTCACGCCACAGGGCGGGGCTGGGCAGCCGCCAGTAGTGGAACTCGCCGGACCACAGGTAGACCCGCTGGCCGTCGATCGTCAGCGAGTAGCGGTCGAAGCCGACCGTGTGCCGCCCCTCGCGCTCGGCGTGCGCGGGCGCGGAGAGCAGCCCGGTCGTCAGCAGGCACGCGAGCACCAGGGCCAGAAGAGGCCGCCGGATCGCCATCGGCCCATCCCTTCGTCGGGAAAAGGTTTTCCTAAACCCCGGTCCTATCGTGTGGTGCCGCGCCGGTCAATCGTTTGATCCAAATTGGCCGACGTCGGCACCGAGCACGGCGCCCGGGGCGCGTGATCGTCAGTCGTGGGACGGAGGAGCGGTGGAGGCCCGCGTGATCAGCGCCATCGGGCCGGCGAGGATCTCCTCGACGCTGTCGTCGGGCTTGAGGCCGTTCAGCAGCGAGACGCCACGACGGCCGAGCTCCTCCAGCGGCATCCGCACCGTGGTCAGGGGCGGCGCCAGGTAGCTGGCGAGGTCGAGGTCGTGCACCGCCACGATGGACATCTGGCGGGGGATCTCCAGCCCGGCCTCGCGCAGGCGTTCCATCGCGCCGATGGCCGAGGCCACATTCGCCACGAAGACGGCGGTCGGCGGGTCGGGGTCGGCGAGCAGCGAGCCCATGGCCGCGGCCCCGCCGGCCGGCGTGTAGTCGGCGGCGGCGATCGGCCCGTCGGGCAGCCCGGCCTCACGCATCGCCGCGGAGTAGCCGGCGAACCGCCGCTGCGCCGTGTCCGCGCCGGAGGGACCGGCGAGGTGGGCGATGCGGCGGTGGCCGAGCCCGACGAGATGCCCGACGGCGAGCCGGGCCGCGCGCTCGTCGTCCAGGATCACGTAGCGCTCGACGGCCGGGCTGCGGCGGTTGAGCATGATCCAGGGCACGGCCGCGCGGTCGAGCTGCTCGATCAGCCCGGTGTCCTCCCCCGACCCCGCCAGCAGCAGCCCGTCGATCCGGCCGGGGCCGAGCAGGTCCATGTAGCCGACCAGCCCGGCGCCGGTGGCGCTGCCGGTGACCAGCACGCAGCCCAGGGCCGCCGCCGCGGCCTCGGCGCCCTTGATGATCTCGGCGTAGACGGGGTTGGCGAAGTCGGGGATGAACAGCCCGAACATGTGGGCCCGCGCGGTGCGGAGGCTGCGGGCCGTCACGTTGGGCCGGTAACCCAGCTCCTTGATCGCCGCCAGGACCCGCTGACGGGTCTCCGGCCGGATGTTGAGGGTGGGATCGTCGTTGACCACCCGGGACACGACCGCGCGGTCCACCTTGGCCATCGCGGCGACGTCCGCCAGAGTCACACGGGCCGTTCTCATAACGACAGGAGTCTTTCACTCTCTCCGGTCCGCATGGATCGATACAGCGCGTCCATGAGATCGAGAGTACGGAGATTGTCCGCCGCCGTCGTCTCCGGCTCGCCGTCCTCGGCGATCGCGGCCAGCAGCGACCCCATCGGGCCGGCGACCGCGTCGGGCAGCCAGCGCGTGGTCACCGGGTAGGGCAGCCAGCCGTCGGTCGGCAGGGTCCGGCTGTTGACCTCCAGGGTGTCGGGACGCCCGTGCGGGTAGTCGTAGAGCAGCCCGAGGGTTCCCTTGATCGCCCCCTCGGAGCCATCGATGCGGAAGGCGGCCTCGTAGTCGCCCGTCCGGTTCTCGTGCGTGGCGTGGACCAGCGCGCGTACGTCGCCCGGATAGACCAGCGTGCTCATCGTCCGGGTCTCGCCCTTGGCGAGCTGGCCGGGCGTACGGCTGCCCGTGCAGAACACGCGTTCCGGATCGCCGAGGATCGAACGGATCGCGTCCAGGTAGTGGATCGAGTGGTAGGCGATCTCCAGTCGGTCGGAGGCCACGAGCCAGTCCCACGCGCTCCAGTCGGTGAAGATGTTCACGGTGAACGTCATGGCCGTCGGCTCGCCGATCCAGCCGGCCCGGACCATGGCCCGCGCGGCGGCGATGCCCTCGTCGAAGCGCAGCTGCTGGTTGACCGCGACCTTCACGCCGCGCTCGCGGGCGGCGTCGACCAGCTCGCGGCCGGTGGCGGCGTCGGGCGCGAAGGGCTTCTGGCAGAGCAGGTGTCTGCCGGCCTCGATCGCGGTCCTGGCGATGCCCGGCTGGGCGTCCGGCGCGACCGCGATGTCCACGACGGCCACCCGCTCGTCGGCGAGCAGCTCCTCCAGTGATCCGTAGACCCGCTCGATGCCGTGGTGGTCCGCCGTGGCCCGCGCCTTGCCGGCATCGAGGTCGAACAGGCCGGTGATCTCGAGCCCGGCCGCGCGGTAGGCGGGCAGGTGGGCGACGTCGACGATGGCGCCCGCGCCGACGACGGCGACGGGCAGCCGATGCTCGGGCGGGATGGTGAGGTCGACGGCGGCGGCGATGGGGGCGAAGACGTCGAGCACGGTCAGCTCCCGATGCCGTAGAAGCGCGCGGCGGTGCCGCCCAGGACGGCGGCTCGCTCGGTGTCCGGCAGGTCGCGCAGCAGCACGCCGGTCTCCTCCCATACCTTGGCGTAGTCGCCGGCCAGTGTCGCGACCGGCCAGTCACCCCCGAACATCAGCCGCTCGGGCCCGAAGACCCCGAGCGCGTGGTCGACGTACGGCCGCAGGTCCTCGGCGGTCCAGGTCTCGGGGTCGGCGGCCGTGTTCAGCCCGGAGACCTTGGCGTACACCCCGGGGCACTCGGCGGCGCGGGCGAGGAGCGAGGCCCACGGCTCCCACCCCTTCTCCCTGATCGGCGGCTTGGCGAGATGGTCGATGACCATGCGCAGGCCCGGGACGCGTTCGGCGAGCACCGCCACGTGCTCCAGGTGCCGTGGCAGCACCGCGACCACGTCGAACGGCAGGCCCGCCTCGGCGAGCAGGCCGAGCCCCTCGATCACCGCGTCCTGCACCACCCAGTCGGGGTCGCTCTCGTCGTGGATGAGATGCCGCACCCCGGCGAACTTCGGATGCGCGGCGTACCGCTCCAGGGCCCGGGCGGCCTCGTCCGGGCGGTTCAGCGGCACCCAGCCGACGACGGCGGCGATGACGTCGTCGTGGGCGTCGGCCTGCGCGAGCATCGCGTCGGTGTCGGCGTAGGTGTCGGCGGCCTGCACGAGGACGACGCGATCCACGCCCGCGGCGTCGAGCTGTGGCAGCACCTCCGGGGGCGCGAAGGTGCGGAAGATCGACCCGGAGGCGGGCGTCAGCCACGGGTAGGAGCCCGTCTCCAGGTCCCAGAAGTGCAGGTGAGCGTCGATCACGACCATTCGGCTCTCTCTCCCATCAGGTGGCCGGCGGAGGCTGGACGAGCTCCAGCGTGATGTCATCGGGATCGAGGAAGTAGCAGGCCGCCCCGCCCGCGTTGACTCCCGCGGTGATCTCGTTCGGGGGTGACACGAACCGCACCCCCGCCGAGGACAGCCGGGCGTGCTCCGCCCGTGCGTCCTCGACGGTGAGGGCCAGATGGGCGGCGCCCGGCAGGTGCCGCGCGGGGTCCCGGGGCGCGCCCCGTGGCCGCATGTACTCCACGAGCTCCAGGTCGTGGGTGGAGACGCCGCGGGGCTGGCCGGGCACGGCGAGCTGCGCCACGCGCAGCACCGCGTCGGGATAGCCGACGAGCCGGCGCGTGTAGTCGTTGTCCTGGTCCTGCCGGTGCACGAGGGTGAAGCCGAGCAGATCCCGGTAGAAGGCCACCGACCGGTCGAGGTCCGCGACGGTGAAGGAGAAGTGCCAGACCCCGTTCATCGCAGGGCTTCCTCCTTCTTGGGGCCGGGTGCGGCGGCCCGTGCCGCCGCGCCGCGCCCGCGGGTCTGGCGTTTCCGGCCGGCGATCGTGTAGATCGCGGCGGCCACGATGAGGACCGTACCGACGATGACCCCCTGGTAGTTGGCGCCCAGGTTCAGCACGTTGAAGCCGTTGTCGAGAGTGAAAAGTATCAGCGCGCCGACCACGGACTTCAGCACGCTGCCCACGCCGCCGAACAGTGAGGTGCCGCCGAGGATGGCCGCCGCGAGGACGGTCAGCTCGGTGCCGTTCAGGCCGGTCGGGTTGATGGCGAGCAGCTTCGCGGCGAAGAGCACGCCGACGAACCCGGACCCGAGCCCGTTGAGGACGAACGCGCCGATCTTGTACCGGTTGACGTTGATGCCCGACAGGCGGGCCGCCTCGGCGTTGCTGCCCACCGCGTACAGGCGGCGGCCGATCACGGTGTAGCGCAGCACGGCCCACGTGACGGCGGCGATGAGGATGAGGTAGTAGGTCGGCTTGCTGAGCCGCACCTGGTACCCGAGCAGCGGGTCGAGCGCGATCAGCACGACGCCCGCCGCCACCGCGACGCCGCCCACTCTCCGGTCCTTCCGGCGGATCAGCACGACGGCCCCGGCCACCAGCGCGATGACACCGATGATCGCCAGGAGGTGCGTGAGCGTCCAGTAGCCGGCCTGCAGCGCGATCAGCGACCGCTGCGCGTCGGGGTCCTTGGCGGTGATCGTACGGCCGTCCGTGACGATGAGCACCAGGCCGCGGACGGCCGTCATGGTGCCGAGCGTCACGATGAACGCGTTGATGCCCACGAGCTGGACGATCACGCCGTTGACGACACCGCACACGAGACCGGCGCCCAGGGCGATGGCCATGGCCAGCGGCAGCCCGAGCGAGCTGACCAGGCTGAGCGCGGTGGCCGCGGAGAACGCCGCGACCGAGGCGATGGACAGGTCGAAGTTCCCGCTGATCAGCACGACCGTCGTGAAGACGGCGAGGATCGCGACCAGCGACGACTGGTCGAGGATGTTGGTGATGTTGGTCGCCGACAGGTAGCTCGGCCGGCCCATCTGGGCCGACAGGACGGTCAGCACGACGATGATGAGCACGAGGGCGTAGACGACACCGGCGTTGCCGGGCCGGAACGCGGCGGCCAGCCGCGAGCGGGCCGCGGGTTTCTCAATCGTCATCCGGAGCTCCTCCGCCGTCGAAACCATTGGCGAGCATCAGCAGTTCCTCCTCGGAGGTCTCATGAGCCGCGCGCTCGGCGACGACGCGCCCGTCGCGGACGACGAGAACGCGGGTCGCCACGGCGAGCAGTTCCTCGAACTCGCTGCTCACGATGAGCACGGCGCCGTTCTCGGCGGTGAAGCCGCGGATGAGGTCGAGGATGTCGGCCTTGGCGCCGACGTCGACCCCGGCCGTGGGTTCGTCGAGCAGGAAGACCCGGGCACCGCCGTACAGCCACTTGCCGAACACGACCTTCTGCGCGTTGCCGCCGGACAGCTCGGTGACGGCGGCGTCGGGTCCCGGGCAGACGATGCCGAGATCCTCGATGGCCCGGGCGGCGAGCCGGCGCTCGGCCCCCTCCCGCGGCAGGGCCCGGCCCGAGGCCAGCGAGCACAGGTCGGGCAGGGAGATGTTCTTCCAGATCGGGAACGCGCCCACCAGGCCCTGCGCGTTCCGGTCCTCGGGGACGAGCGCCATGCCGGCGGCGACGGCCGCGCGGGGTCCGCGGCGAACGCGCCGCCCGTCGACGAGCACCTCGCCACGCGCACGCGGGTCGGCCCCGTAGACCGCGTGCAGGATCTCCGACCGGCCGGAGCCGAGGAGTCCGGCGAGGCCGACGACCTCACCGGGCCGTACCTCGAAGGAGACCCGGTGAACGCCGGCCGGCGAGTCGAGGTCGCGGACCGTGAGCAACGGCGGGCGGTCGGCCGCGACGGGCGCGGGCGTACGGCGTTCGGCGGCGAGCAGGTCCCGGCCGACGATCGCCTGGACGAGCCGGTCCTCGTCGTACGCGGCGGTCTCGCCGTCCTCCACCACGGTGCCGTCCCGCAGCACCGTCACCCGGTCCGTCAGGTCGAGCACCTCATCGAGGAAGTGCGAGACGTACAGGAACGCGGTGCCCTGCGCGGAAAGCCGCCGTACCACGTCGAAGACCACCTGACGCTCGGCGTCGGCGAGCGAGGCCGTCGGCTCGTCCATGACGACGAGTTCGGCGCCGGTGGCCAGCGCCTGGAGGATCGCCACCATCTGCCGCTCGCCGATGGCCAGGTCGGCCACTTCGGCGTCGGGGTCGATCGCGTAGCCCACGCGGTCCAGCAGCCGGTCCAGCTCCACGCGCCGCCCGCGCTGGAGCCGCCAGGGGCCCGGGCTGCCGAGGAAGACGTTCTCCAGGACCGTCAGCGCCGGTGCCAGCGGCACGTGCTGCATGATCGTGGCGATGCCGGCGTTGCGAGCGGCGCCGGGATTCCTCCAGCGGACCTCCTCGCCCTTCCAGCGCAGCGTGCCGGCCGTCGGAGCGTGCGCACCGGCGATGACCTTGATCATCGTGGACTTGCCGGCCCCGTTGGCGCCCACGAGACCGTGGACGCTGCCGCGCCGGACGTCCAGCCGGGCGTCCCGCAGGGCGACGGTGCCGCTCGGGAACGCCTTGCCGACGCCGTCGAGGGACAGCAGCGTGGTCACCATTGCGGTGTGCAGTCGTTGAGGTTGTCCTTGGTGATGACCGGCGTGTCGTAGGTCACGAACGCGGCCTTCTGCTTCTTCTGGCCGGTCAGGTCCTGGTAGAGCGTGTTCAGCGCGAGTTTGCCGAGGTCCTCGGGCTTGAAGCAGACGGTGCCGGCGACCTGGCCCGACCTGATCGCGTCGATGCCGAGCTTGCTGCCGCCGATGCCGATGACCTTCGCCTTGGAGCCGGCGGCCGAGACCGCCTTGGCGCAGCCGACCGACATGTCGTCGGACTCGGCGTAGAACAGACCGATGTCGCCGTGGGAGGCCAGCATGTTCTGGCACGCCGACTGGGCCTTGTCCTGAACCCAGTCGCCCGGCTGCCGGGCCACCACGGTGAACGTCCCGCCCTTGGACGCGGCCGCCTGGGGGAAGTCCTGCCAGCGGTTCGTGACCTCGGCGAAGCCCGCCTGGCCCTCCACGACGGCCATCTTCCCGCCGCCGGGCACGATCTCGGCCGCGAGCTGCCCCGCCTGGGCGCCGGCGGCGTACTCATCCTGGGTGGCCAGCGCGACCAGGCTCGGGTAGACGTCCTTGAGCTTGCGCTGCTTGGGGTCGCCGACCTGCGAGGCCACGGCGACGGTCGGGATCTTCGCGGCGCTGAGCCGGTCCGCCAGCCCCTGGGCGACACCGGAGTCCACGGGCAGCAGGAGGACCCCGTCCGGCTGCTGGGCTATCAGGTCCTGGACGTCGTTGCTCTGCTTGTCGGCCTTGCCCTGCGCGTCCAGCTCGACGAGCTTGACGCCGAGCGTGGCCGCCTCCTCCTTGATCCCCTTGCTGATCGCCGCGGGGAAGGGGAAGCTCAGGCCGAGGTTCGAGACGCCGATCGTGTAGTGCTTCTTCCCGCCGCCTTGCGCGGACGTGGAACCGGACGAACTGCTGCAGGCGGTCACGGCGGCCGCGAGGGCGACCGCGACGAGGAATGGCTTGCGCACGGGTTCTCCTGAATGGTCAAACGATTGACTATGAAAGCCCCCCGAGGCTGCGGGACGGCCTGTTACGACGTCCCTCGGACGAGCGCCCGCAGCTCTCGCGCGATGCGCGCGGGGTCGGGCACGAGTGCCTGCGCCAGGGCCGGCGCGGCCGGCATCCGCGTGTCGCGGGTTCCGACGCGGACCGGCGGAGCCGACAGGGGTACCCCCGACTCCGTGACGCGCGCCACGACCTCGGCGCCGAACCCTCCGGTGACGTTGGCCTCGTGCACCACCGCGAGCCGGCCGGTGCGGGTGGCGCTCGCCGTGACCGCGTCCGTGTCGAACGGGTTGAGCCAGGGTGTCTCCAGCACCTCCACGTCGAGGCCCTCACCGGCGAGGGACTCCGCGGCCTCGAGCACCCGGACGGTCATCGCACCCCACGTGACGACCGTGGCGTCGGCGCCGGAGCGGCGGACGCGCGCCCCGCCCATCGGACCCGGCTCGCCGCCGACCCGCACCTCCTCCTTCGGCCCGAAGTAGAGCGTCCGGTTCTCCACCACCAGCACCGGGTCGTCGCTGTGCACCGCCGTCACCAGCAGGTCGTAGGCGTCCTGCGGCGTGGACGGCATGCAGACCCGAAGGCCCGGGACGTGCAGGAAGAGGGCCTCGAGGCACTGGCTGTGCTGTGCGCACGCACCCGGCGCGCCGCCCTGCTGGGTGCGGATGGTCAACGGGGCGCTGAGCCGGCCGTTCGAGACGTACCGGACGTTCGCGGCCTGGTTCACGATCTGGTCGAGGGCGACGAGCGAGAAGTCCGCCCACATGATCTCGACGATCGGGCGCCGGCCCATCATCGCCGCCCCGACCGCACTGCCGAGGATCGCCGACTCGCTGATCGGGGTGTCGAACGCGCGGGCCCCGTACTGCTTGCGCAGCCCGCGGGTCACGCCGAAGACGCCTCCGGGCTCGCCGACGTCCTCGCCGTAGACCAGGGTCTCGGGGAGTTCCTCCATCAGGCGGTGCAGGGCGGCGTTCACCGCCTCGCCGTAGGAGAGCTTGCGGACCTCACCGGTCCCGGTCTCAGGCATACAGGTGCTCCTTCACGGTCGCCGGGTCGGCGAGCGGCGCCGCCAGGGCGGTACGGGCGGCCGCGTCCATCTCGGCTCTGGCCCGCGTCTCGACCGCGTCGATCTCCGCGGCGGGAACACCGTCGGCCAGCAGACCCTCGCGCAGCCGGGCGATCGGCTCTCTTCGCCGGATCCGATCCATCTCCCCCGGGCGCCTATAGGTCTCGGCGTCGCCGATGTAGTGGCCCACGAGGCGTTCGGTCACGCACTCCAGCAACGTCGGCCCGCCTCCCTCGCGCGCGACCTCCAGCGCGTCACGCATGTGGAACCGGACCGCCTCGGCGTCGTTGCCGTCGACCCGGTGGCCGGGCATGCCGTACGCCGCCGCCCGGCCCGCGAGGCGGTCGCTGCGGACCATGTCGGCGATCGGCGTCAGCTCCGAGTAGCCGTTGTTCTCGCAGACGAAGACCACGGGCAGGTCGAAGGCCGCGGCGAAGTTCATCGCCTCGTGCACCGCGCCCTGGTTCATCGCGCCGTCGCCGAACACCGTCACCGCCGCGCGCCCGGAGCCGTCGTACCGGCCCGCGAGCGCCGCGCCGCACGCGATGGGCGCGCCCGCGCCGACGATGGAGTTCTCCCCGTGGAAGCCGTGGTCGGCCGCGGTGAAGTAGGCCGAGCCGCCCCGCCCGCCGTTCACGCCGGTGGCCCGGCCCATGAGCTCGGCGAACAGCGGAGTGACGGGCACGCCCCTGGCGATCGCCCAGCCGTGGCCGCGGTACGTCGCGAACAGCGCGTCCTCCGGTTCGAGGGCGTCGCAGGCACCGACCGGGATGGCCTCCTGGCCGATGCACAGGTGCACGGAGCCGACGATCGACCCCTCGGCCCGCAGGTCGCGCACCTTTTCCTCGAAAGCGCGGATCCGCCACATGGCCAGCAGGTCCGCGAGCCGCCGCTCACTCACCGTCGACACCCTCCTTTCGCCATGCCGCCAGCGCGGCCGTGCAGATCGCCTCGACGTCCCCGAGATAGGAGTCGGGGGTGATGGACAACTCGCCGAGGACCGCCGCGTCGCCGGGGGTGGCCAGCTCTCGCAGGGTCTCCGCCAGCGTCCGGCGCTCGGCCCGGGCCCGGCCGGCCGCCTCGTACACCAGGTCGTGGGCCCGCTCCCGGCCGAGCGCCGGAGCGAGCCGCATCATGTAGGCCTCGGCCATGATCAGTCCGCCCTCGGCTTCGAGGTTGTCCCTCATGGCCTGGGGGAAGACCCGCAGTCCGCCGGCGACCTGCGCGGCGGTGGCCAGCGCGCCGGCGCCGAGCTCCGCGAGCTGCGGCACGACGTACCACTCCACCTGCCACTCCCCCGCCGCCCGCTCATGGCCCGCCTCCATCGCGCGGAACAGGGCCGAGCTGAGCGCTCCGGCGGTGCCGGACATGCCGATGATCGCCTCGCAGCCGATCGGGTTGGCCTTCTGCGGCATCGTGGAGGAGGCGCCACGGTGGTGACCGCCCGCCTCGCGGACCTCGGCGACCTCCGTCCGGGACAGGTCGACGACCTCACGTGCGAACCGCGCGGCCGTCGCGGTCACCCCCGCACAGGCGACGCCGAACTCGACGACGCCGTCCCTGGCCACGTGCCAGGGCACGTCGGTGGTGCGCAGGCCGAGCCGCAGCGCCATGCCCTTCCGGACCGTGGCGGCCTGCGCGCCCAGCGCCGCGGAGGTGCCGCCGGCGCCGAAGAGCGAGACGATCCGTACGGTCCGCGCGGCGGCCCTGAGCCGCTCGCGCTGCCGCGTCACCTCCGCGAGCAGTACGGCGATCTTGGCCCCGAACGTCGTGGGAACCGCCTGCTGGGCATGGGTACGCGCGGCGATGACGGTGCCCGCGTGCTCCTCGACCAGCCGGGAGAGCGCGTCACCGAACTCCCCGAGCAGCACGAGCAGGCGGTCCAGCGCCTCCCCCATCTGAAGAGACAGGGCACTGTCCATGATGTCCTGGGTCGTGGCGCCGTAGTGGACCCGGCCGTTGGGGCCCTCGGGCAGCGCGGCCGCGATCATCCGGACCAGCGGAAGGATCGGGTACCCCACGTTGACCGCCTCACGCCAGAGGCGCTCCAGGTCGATGTTGGTGAGCACGCACGCTCCGGCGATGGCCTCGGCGTCGCTCTCGGTGAGCACTCCCGCGTCGGCCTGCGCCCGCGCGAGCGCGGCCTCGACCCGCAGCCACGCCGACACGGTGCTCTCGGCGGAGAAGACATCCGCCATGCCGCCGTCGCCGAACAACTCGGGCAGCAGCTTGAAGGTCTGCGTCATCCTCGGCGTCGCCATCCGTCAGTCCATCTCCAGTCCGCCATCGACGTTGAGCGCCTGCCCGGTCACGTACGACGCGAGGTCGCTGACCAGGAACAGCACCACGGACGCGAGCTCCTCCGCGCGGCCGGGGCGGCGCAGCGGCGCCCGGTCGCCGACCTCCTTCAGATAGCCCTGTCCGGCTCCGTCGCCGAACCGCCGGTCCCGGTCGGCGATGATCTCCTCCCACATGGGCGTGAGGAAGACGCCGGGACACACCGCGTTGACCCGTACCGGCGCGAACGCCTCGGCGGCCGACTTCGTCAGGGACAGCAGCGCGGTCTTGGTGGCCGAGTAGTGCGGGGCGTTCGGCCGTCCGGACCGCGCGGCGACGGAGGCCAGCGTCACGATCGACCCGCGGCCCCGCTCGACCATCCGGCGGCCGACCGCCTGTGTGATCCAGAACGTCGCGTTGAGGTTCACGTCGACGATCCGCCGCCACTCCTGCGGTGACACCTCCAGGAACGGCGTGGTCCGCATGATCCCCGCGCAGTTCACCAGGATGTCCAGCTCACCGATCTCCTCGACCAGCGCCCTCGCCTGGTCCAGGTCGGCCAGGTCGGCCGCACGGACGCGCGCCCCGAGGCCGGCCGCGCTCGCCGCGACACGGTCCTCGTCCAGATCGGTGAGGACCAGGTCGGCCCCTGCCTCGGCCAGTGCCCTGGCGCACGCGGACCCGAGACCTCCCGCCGCACCGGTGACCAGCGCCGTACGCCCCGCCAGGTCGATCGCGACCCCCATCCGGGCGTCCTCCTTCGCTCGTTCAAACGATTGACTGGAACGTAACAGCGGGAACAGGACCAAAACAAGGGGGCAGTTGGGGCGTTCGTCCGATTCTCGCCTTCGGCCGCCGGTCGAGGCGGCGAGGTCTTGACGGTTCCGCGGCAACGGGCCACAATCCGGAACGCTCGACCTCAGTCAATCGATTGACCTCCGAGGTGCATTTGTCATGAGGCGCGGCCGGTTCTCGATTCTCATCGCCTGCGCGGCGGTCACGACGGCGATGGTGGCCCCCGTCGCTCCAGCCGTCGCCGCGTCACCACCCACGACGGCCTGGCGGCACGGCGCGTTGCAGACGGATCCGCGCGGCGTGGTGTCGCGCTCGGACCTCGTCCTGCAGAGCCCGCCGTGGCAGAACTACCAGAGCATGCCGCTCGGCAACGGCCGGCTCGGCGCCGCGGTCTGGTCCGAGGACGGGCTCACCGCGCAGTTCAACCGCGGCGACACGTTCCCCGACCTCAAGGGCGCGGGACAGCTGGTCGTCCCAGGACTGTTCCCGCTGATGAGCTCCGCCGACTACCGCGGCCGGCTCGGCCTGTACGACGCCGACCTGGACCAGCGCGGCGGGGGCATGACGGCGCACGCGCACGTCCGTGCCGGCACGGACCAGTTCGTGCTGGACGTCACCGGCGCCGACCCCGGCCGGACCCAGACCGCCGACCTGAAGCTGTGGCAGGGCCGCAGTCCCGTCACGTACGCGTCGGGCGGCGTGGCCGCACTGGCCGAGACCTTCCACGACGAGCCCTCCGGCACCACGTCGGGCGCGATCGCCGCCATGACCGCCGACGGGCGCCAGGTGCACGCGACGGTGACCGGCGACCGGACCGTCCACCTCAGCTTCAAGCCGCGACAGGACGGCAGCTTCCGCATCGTGGTCGGCGTCCCGGCGTACAAGGGCGGCGACGTGGCGAAGGCGACGCGGGCCGCGGTGCGCGGAGCGTTCGACGCCGGCGCCGACGCGGGCCATCTGCGCTGGTGGCACCGGTTCTGGAACGACGCGGCGCCGATCGAGATCAGCTCACCGGACGGCACCGGAGAGTACCTGGAGAACCTGCGGGCGATGCAGCTGTACATGTCCGCGGCGTCGATGCGCTCGGCGGTGCCGAGCAGCCACGGCGGCGTCACCAGCCTGTTCTCGCCCTGGCGCGACGACATCCACTGGTCGGCGGCCAACTGGTGGCACTTCAACCTGCGGCAGCCGGTGTACACCAACCTCGGGGCCGGTACCGCGGCGCTCAACACCCCCTACTTCCGGCTGTACCTCGACCGCCTCGCGAAGATGCGGAAGTGGACCGCCGAGCACTGGCCGGGCGCGAAGGGCGTGTGCGTGCCGGAGTTCCTGCGCTTCGACGGCACCGCCGGATCGTGTGACAGCGGCGCCGATCCGGACTGGGTCAACCGCATCCTGTCGACCGGCCCGGAGGTCGTCGCCAACCTGTGGTCGCAGTACCGCTACACCGGCGACCAGGCGCTCCTGGACTCCGGGTATCCGCTGATGAGCGATGTCGCGCGGTTCTACCTGTCCGTGCTGCGTCCCGGAGACGACGGGTACCTGCATCTCCAGCACGTCAACGCCCTCGAGGTGCAGTGGGACACCACCGACCCCACCCCCGACCTCGCCGCGATGCGGACGATCTTCCCGGTCGTCGCCGGGCTCGCCGATCGGCACGGCGACCACGACCTCGCCGAGCAGCTTCGTCAGGCGGTCGCCAAGCTGCCGCCGTTCCGTACGGCGACGCGCAACGGACAGCCGGTGCTCGCCTGGTCGGGCACGGACGAGGCGGCGCACAACACCCAGGACCCCGACCTGGAGGCGCTGTGGCCGTGGGGCCTGTACGGCGCCGACTCCTCGCTCATGCAGTCGACGTTCACCAACCGCGTCTACGTGCAGACGCGGGAATGGGCCTCGGACTCGGTCTGGGCCGCACGGCTCGGCCGGGCCGACGAGATGAAGAACCTGCTGGTCCAGGGCACCTCCGACTTCCAGATCTTCCCGAACGGCTTCGCCTCGCACAGCCGCAACTCCGATCCGGCGCGCGGCGGCGGTTACTACGACGGCTGGGGAGCCGTGGTGGCGTCCGCGTTGCAGGAGTCCCTCGTGCAGTCCTACCAGGGCACTCTCCGCATCGCCCCGGCGTGGCCGGCGGACTGGACCGCCACGGGCGCCGTGCAGATCCCGGGCGGCCACCGCGTCAGCGTGGAGACACGCGGCGGCTCGCCCTCGCTGGTCGGCATCCGGGCCGGCAGCACGGACACGCTGAAGATCCAGAACCCGTGGCCCGGCCAGCGGATCCAGGTCGTGAACGGCGCGTGCGGCTGCGGCCGGCCCGTGGTCGCGGCGACCACCGCGTCGCAGATCGCGCTGCCGGTCAAGCGCGGCGCGAGCTACCTGCTGGAACGCACGGCACAGCCCTACTCGTCCTTCTCATTCGGCGAACTGGGCGGGCGGCCGGCGGACAAGGTGAAGACGCTCGGGCAGCGCACGCTCGGAGTCGCGCACAGCACGCCGCAGATCAACAGCGACCTGGTGACCGTCGAGCGGCCGGACAAGCTGCACGCCCTGGTCCGCGCGGCGGTCGGGGCGCCGGCGTACGTCGACCGCGGCTACACGGTCACGGGACTCCCGGACGCCCTCGACGGCGCGGTCCTGATCCGCGGCGCGAACGACGACTCCCAGCTGACCGAGCCCGCGGACTACCTGACGCTCGACCTGGCGCGTCCGGCGACGGTGTACGTCGCGTTCGACACCCGCGGCGAGGGATCGTGGTGGCCGGGCTGGCTCGCCGACCAGGGCTTCACGCGCACCGCCATGACGGTCCAGACGAGCGACCGGCCACTCGCGGTGTTCGCCAAGACCATGCCCGCCGGCCAGGTACACCTGGGACCGAACTCGGGCGTGGACGGCCAGGGCGGCTCCAGCTACGTCACGTTCGTCACCGCCCGGACCGGCTGACTCCGGGACGCGGGCCCGCTCAGCGGCGCAGAGGGAGGACGTACAGGGCATGGCCGCGAAACGTGCCGGTGAGGGCGACGGCGTGACCGTCGGTGGTGACGCCGAGAGGCGCGGCCTTGCCGGTGACGGGGAACCGGTGCGGAACCCCGGTCGGCGGGATCCACAGCGCCATCGGGTCGTCGTCCATCGGGTTCCCCGGGTTCTGGAAGCCGTAGAGGTCGCCCTGCCAGATGGCGTAGTAGCCGACGTTCCAGCCGCCGTGCACCCATCGGTGGCGCGTGCTGCCGGCGACCTCCCAGGTCGTGATCAGATCGCCCTGCTGCCGGGTGCCGTCGGCGTCGGAGGGGGTGCCGCCACTGGACAGGGGGTCATCGCCGCGGGCGAGGACCTCGCCGGTGCGCAGGTCCGACAGCATCAGCCGGCGGGTGTGCCCGGCGATGACGGCCCGGGTGGACACGGCGTAGACGGTCTGGCCGCGCCCGGACCACAGCACCCGGCCGGTACGGCGGTCGACGACCTCGAACCCCTGGTGCCGGCTGTCGTCGCTGCGGTGGGCGTCGACGACGACGTCGCCGGTGGCCGCGACCGGCGACCATCCCGGGCGATGCCACGGGCTCAGCGTGCCGTCGGCGTCCAGGATCGTGATCGGGCCGCCGTCATCGAGCAACGCGCCCTGGAAGGCGGTGTCTCCGGCCCATTCCAGTTGCTCGTCGGTGGGTAACCGCACCGTACGGGGGCGCACGTGCCCTCGCGCGGACGGGTCGTAGATGTCGACGTAGGTCAACCGCCCGCCGGGACCGGTCTTGTGATAGCTGAAGGCGACACGGAGCCCGGGGCCGTCTCCGAGCAGATGCAGCCCCGGCCCGTCCGACAGGCCGGACTCGGCCGCCAGGACCGGACCCGTGAACAGGGTGTGCCCTTCCGGGTCCACCCCACGCACCCGTACGCCGAGAGCGCCCGTCGAGCCGGCGGGCACGCCTTCGACCCGATCCGCCACGACGATGACGTCACCGACCACGACGGCGTTCATGAGCCCACCGGCCACCGACACCTTGACCGCGGACGGGTCATCCGGCTCGACCCACGGGTAGGTGCCGGCCGGCGCCGTGCGCTCGGGCAGCTCCGGGTGGCGGAACGCGTCGTCCCATCCCGCCGGCGGAGCGCCCCCCGGTAGATCGGCACACGCCCCTCCGAGGCCCGCGATGAGCGTTAACGCCACGGCCGGCCGGGCCGCGCGCCTCCACCAGCCACTCTGCCGGACCGTACGCATGCCCGCATTGTCCCATTTCAGGAGGTGGATCCCTCGGTCCGCGGACCCGTCGCCACGGCCACAACCGGACCTTCCCCCTGATGCTCACCTAATGTAAGTTGGCGATCACAAAAGGTGATCGGGAGGTCCCCCATGGGTCACGAGTCCGCGCAGGCCGGTTCCGGCGCCCGCGAGCGGCTGCTGCTGCGGTTCCGCATACTCGACTCCGACGGTAACGGCTACCTGGACGAGAGCGACTTCGACCGGCTCGCCACCAGAGTGCTCAGCGCGGTGGGCGAGCCGCGCGGGTCGGCGAAGGGGCAGGCGGTCGTGAACGGGCATCGCCGCTTCTGGGCGGGCCTGCGCGCGACCCTCGACGCCGACGGCGACGGCCGGATCAGCCGGGAGGAGTACCTCGCCCGGCTGGGCGACCCCGGAGACGCCGAACACACCGTGACCGACTACGCGACGTCGGTGGCCGCGCTGGTCGACCGGGATGACGACGGATACGTCGAACGCGACGACTTCCTCACCTGCATGACCGCGAGCGGCTTCGCGAGGGCGAACAGCGAGGCGGTGTTCGAGGAACTGGACGAATCGGGCCACGGCCGGATCGCGGTCGACCATTGGGCCGCGGCGATCGTGGACTGGTACAGGTCCGAACGCACCGACATTCCCGGCCACGTCCTGGTGGCCCCGACTCCCGACCCCTGAGCCGGGAGCCTCCGCCGAACGTACAGCCTGCCTCGTGCGCGGAGAGGCAGGCCGTCCCCCTGATCCGCGGATGGGCGGCTACTTGTACCAGATCGCGACGCCGCCGTGATGGGAGCACGTGCCCTGGTGGTGCTGAGAGTAGGACAGCGTGCCGTCTTTGCATTTCGCGGTCGCGCCGGAGGGGTTGGACGGCGCCTTCGGCGCGGACGCACGATGCGTGGGCCGCCGATGCGTGGGCACGGGACGCGTCACCGGCCGATGGGTGACCCGATGAGTCCTGCGCGGCGACGAACTCGGTGGCGCACTCGAGGGCGGAGCCGACGGCGTCACCATCGAGGGCACCGGGTCCGGCGAGCTCTCCGCCGAAGCCGACTCCTCCGGCCACGTGGACGGCGCCGGCCCGCTCGCGTCCTGCGGTGCCTTACACCCCGTCAACAGCGCACCCGCCGTGCACGCGGCAAGCAGCATGATCAGAACTCGGCGCATCACATCTCCCCGTCGTTGGTGCTTGTGTGACGCAAGCTGCGTCGTGGCGGATGACGGGGCCGGATCGCGGTGACCGTTGTCGGACATAGAGGAAACGTCCGGCTGGGCCGGAAGGATGAAGTACGACGTCCTGTTCGCCCGCACGCGGGCGTCGGCGTACGGCACCCGAAGCGGTTCGGCCTGCGCGCCCCGGAAAGCGCCCAGCCGACCCGGGCGGCGATGACGATTCAGCCGAACAGCACGCTGCGGTACGGCCGATCAGTCGAACTTCACATACCGGGTGACGTTGCCGGTCGTGCTCGGGGGCAGCGACCCGGCCTCGCCGGAGCAGCCGGCCGAACGGTAATAGTGCACGGTGTGGTCGGTGGCGTTGATCGCATAGAAGGGTGGCCGGGTGCCTCGCAGGGTGTAGCAGTGGCCGGCCTGCGGATTCTGCAGCGAGGCCGACTGTGTGCCGCTGCCGTCCGGGCTCCAGTAGAAGCCGCCGGTGGCGGCCACGGCGGCGGCGGGCAGCAGAGCGGCGGCGCCCGTGGCGACCGCGACGGCAAGAGTCTTGAGTTTCACGTCGATTCCTCTCCAGCGAGCCGCCGCAGACGGCCGGCGGCCTACCGCGTGTGTACGTTCGTGGCGCCCGGCGAGCGGTGGGACCCGCCGGCGATCACGCGGACTTTGAGGGCCGTTAGCACGGCCATGCACGTACGGAGCCCTGCGTCTCGCGGTCGCGTCAATGTCCGTCAACGCGGCTCGCCGTTCGCGCGTCCTAGTCAGTACCCCGCCGAATCGGCTAGTGGGGAGCGTGGCGAATGGGGACCAGCGCAACACGGGCGGCGATCGTCGTGATGGTCGCGGTGGCGGCGTCGGCGAGCTGTCACGGCGGGGGCGAGAAGAGCGCGGCGCCGACCACGGCGTCGCCACACGGCGGACGGAGCGGATCGGCGTCCGCGACGCCGGCATCCGCGTCGCCGAGATACACGGCGCGGCAGCTCGCCGGCGCTCTGATCAAACCACCTGCCGGAGCCGCCGCGATCTCCAAGGGCAGCGGTCCGTACGAGACGGTGATCAAGAAGCTTTCCGGGGGTGCGCCGCAGGCCACGGGTAACCCGTCGTGCGACGCGATGGGCCGTACCGGCATCGACGTCACCGGCTCCATGCCCAGCGCCTTCGTGAGCTTCGCCCAGGTCGGGCGGTCCCCTTCGGAAGTGCTCGTCGCGGTCCCGGATCCGGTGGCCGAGCAGGCGGTCACCCAGCCGGTCCCGCAGGCGTGCCGGACCATCAAGGCACGCGCCGCCGGTACGACCGTCACGGCCACCGTGGTCTCCGACGAGCCCCTGCACATCGGAGACGGCGGGCGGATCATCCGGACCGACCAGGTGACCGGCGGTACGCGCCTGCGCTCGTGGCAGGTCTTCTTCACCGGTCCGGGGTACCTCGCGAACATCGACGTCACCGGCACGAATGTGACCCGGGCGGACGCCGAGACCCTTGCCCGGCAGGCTCAACGCAGGGCGAGCACGACCCTGAGATAGGTCGGCGGGCGGCTTCAAGACGTGGACGAGGGTGGCGTATCGGTGTCGATCGGCCAGAGCGTGCGTACGGCATCGGGAATACCCTTCAGGGCTTCGCCTTCGCGCAGCGTCACCTGCAGCAGATAGCCCGGAAGCACGCACAGCAGCACATTCGCCAAGTCCTCCGGGGCGAGCCCTGTGCGGGTGGCCGTTCCGGCTCCGGCGGTCTCGGCGAGTGTGCGACCGGCCACGTCGAACGACTGCCGTAGCCGGGCGGCCAACGCGGGGTTGCGCAGGGCCTCCGACCACACGAGCAGCGCGATCGCGCCGAACCCGTCGTCCGCGTGCCGTGCGGCCACGAACTCCAACGCCGCCGCCAGCGCCGCACCGACGCCGCGCCTGCCATGCTCGACCGACTCCCGCACGAGCGTGACGACCTCGTCGAGATTCTCCTCGGCGATGGCGAGGATCACCGCGTCCTTGCTGTCGAAGTAGCGGTACACCGCGCCGGATGACATGCCGGCCTCGCGCACCAGGTCCTGCATGGACGTCTCATGGAACCCGTCACGGACGAAGCAGCGGCGGGCCGCGGCCATGATGTGGGCGCGGCGCTCGTCGCGGTACTCAGGCGAGACCTTCGGCACGGCACGTCACGCTAGCAAAAAAGCATGAACGTTCGCACTTGACGCGAGGACACGACGAAGAGCACAGTGGACAGCATAAAAATGAACGTTCGTGCGCGATTAACCGCGACCGACCGCAGGCAGGCCCGGGAACAAGAAGCGGCGGATGCCCACAGTGCTCGCGGTCGCCGACGCGTCCTCACGGTGCCGCGTCGAGAAAGGACGACGACATGATCGACTCATCCGACTTCGGAACGTTCGGGCGCTTCACCGAGACTCCGGTCGACCGTATGCCCCCGGACATGAAGGCGGCGTACGAGTTCACCCGTGAGCTTCGCGGGCTCGTCCCCGGCCCGCACAAGATCTGGCTGGCCAACCCCCGGCTGTCGCGCACGATCGTGCCCACCGGGGCCTACTACCAGACCGAGTCGACGCTGACGAAGGCCGAGATCGAGATCGCCACGAACCTCGTCTGCGGCCGCTGGGGGGCGGCGTACGCCGGCTACGAGCACGAGAAGATCGGCGAGAAGGCCGGCGGGCTGCGGCCCGAGGCGATACAGGCGCTCATCGCCGGTCTGCCGACCTCGTTCGAGGATCCCCGGCAGCAGGTCGTCTACGAGCTGACCTGCGCGCTCATCGCGGCGCGCGTCGTCCCCGCCGGGCTGTTCCGGCGTGCTCAGGAACTGCTGGGCGACGCGGGGATCGTCGACCTCACGGTGCTGCTCGGCTGGTTCACCGCCGTGTCCCTGACCCTGGCCGCCTTCGATGTGCCGTCCAACGCGGTCGGGCTCGACCAGTAGACCCGAAAGAAAGAAGACAGAAAGAAGACGTCGTATGTCCATCCGCAACCACGGGCTCGGCGGGCGCCTTCCACTGGCGGAACGTGCGGCACTGTCCGAGAGGCGGCAGCGACTGTTCGATCGCATGGCGGAGACGGTCGCGCCATGGGCGGAGCACCACGGATTCGTCAGCCGCACGGAGGACGGCCGCTTCATCGGCCCCTTCAATCCGGCGCTGCTCACTCCCGTGATCGCCGGCCGTTTCCTGGACTTCCAGGCCGCCGAGGAGGAGAACACCTCGCTGACCGCGCGAGTACGACAGGTCGTGATCTTGACCGTGGGTGCCGTGTGGCGTTCGGCCTATGAACTGTACGCCCACTCGGCCGCGGCCCGGACGACCGGCCTGTCGCAGGAGGCCGTCGAGGCGCTGGCCACCGGCGACATGCCCGGCGAGCTGTCGGCCTCCGAGCGGACCGCGTGGCGGTTCACACGCGGGTTGATGGCCGAACGCCGGGTCGAACAGCCGGTCTACGACGAGGCCCGGACGGCATTCGGAACGGAGGGCGTCGCCGACATGGTGCTGCTGATCGGCGCCTACCAGACCGTCTGCGGCCTGCTCAACACCTTCGAGATCCCCGTTCCGGAGACCTCTCATGGCGACTGAGCACGCCTCCGCGCCGTCGGGCTCGACCGACGACGACCCTCCGACCAACGCGAAGCCACGAGTGGGGGAATTCCATGCCGATCGCCCCGCTTCCGGCGGTTACGCTGACTCCGGTCGCGTACTTCCCGGAAAAGTACTTCTTGGAAAACCTCGCCGTCCGCGCTGACGGTTCGGTCCTGATCACCGCGGTGCTGCAGAAGGAACTGTGGTGCGTGCCCGGTCCCGAACCGCGCGCCGCGGTCGGCCCGGTGCTGGTACACGCTTTCGAGCACCTCGTCACCGGCATCGCCGAGGTCGAACCCGAGGTGTTCATCGTCAGCCTGTCCGACGGCTACACCACCCACGAGTCCCACCTGGCCCGGGTGGATCTTCGTGGCTGGGCCCCGGGGGACCCGGTCTCACCCGAGATCATTTTCACCTTCGATACGCGGGTCCGCGCCCTCAACGGCAGTTGCCTGCTCGGTCCCGGCGTGATGCTGGCCGCCGACTGCTTCGCCGGGCTGATCTGGCGCATCGATCTGACCGAGGGCGCCCGCGGCGCGTCGGCGCGCGTATGGCTGGCCCACGACACGATGGCGGATGACCCCGACAGCGAGGTCCCACCGCCACCGCAACCGGGCGTCAACGGCGTGCGCTACGGCGCACGCGCCGGCTACGTCTGGTACACCTCGACCGCCCAGCAGGTGTTCATGCGCGTGCCGGTCGACCCGGCCACGCTCGATCCCGCCGGCGCTCCGGAGTTCGTCGCCGCCATCGACAACGCCGACGACTTCTGTGTAGACGAAGACGCCGGATTCGCCTATGTCACCCGGCATCGCGCCAACACGATCGACCGGGTTCCGCTCACGCCACGGCACGGCAGCGAGGTCCGTCACATCGCCGGTGACCCGTTCGACCCGGTGCTGGCCGGGCCGTCCAGCGCCGTCTGGGGCCGTGGGCCCGCGGACCACGGCCGGGTGGCCTACGTGACCACCGATGGCGGCACGACCGCGCCGCCCGGCGGGGTCGTCCGCAAAGCCGCGCTGTTGCGCGTCGAACTGCGGCCGCACGCGGCGCGCTGACCGCCTCGCGGCACCACCAGATCCTTTGAGACAGGAGAACGTTCATGATGAGGGCAGGCAGTGGCACGGCGACGGACCGGCCACACCCGGCCGATGAGCTCCGCGTCGCGTACGCGGTCGCTCGCGCGCTGAAGGACAACGGGATCGAGCGCGTCTTCCTGGTCACGGGTGGTGATCTGTGGCTGTGGCGCGCGCTACGCGACCACGGCGTCGAAATGCATCTCGCCCGCAGCGAAGCCGCGTCCGTCGTCATGGCCGACGCATACGCTCGCGTCACCGGCAGGCCCGCGGTCGTGTACGGACAGTGGGGGCCGGGGGCGGCGAACGTCTCTGCGGCGCTCGCGGACGCCTGGTGGGCGCACAGCCCGCTCGTCGCGCTCACCAGCACCGTCTCGACGCGGGTCGAGTACAAGTTCGAGTATCAAGAGCTCGACCAGCCACCCATGTTCCAGCCGGTCACCAAATGGCAGGCACGCGTCACGCGCGCGGATCGCGCCGGCGAGCTCGTCAGCCAGGCCGTGCGTATCGCGGCCGCCGGATGCCCCGCGCCGGTGCACATCGACATCCCGAGCGACATACTCGCAGAAGTCACGCAGCCACCGGCTCGCCGCGCACCCGCCTGTGCGCCGACGCCGCCCGCCCCGGCGGCGAGCGCGGTGGACGACATCCTCGATCGGCTTGCCCGCAGCCGGCGACCGGTGATCCTGGCCGGCAACGGCGTGTTGCTCGCCGACGCCGCGACCGACCTCACCGAACTAGCGGAGACCGCGGCCGTTCCCGTCCTGACGACACTCGGTGGCAAGGGATCGATTCGCGAGAACCATCCGTTGTCGGCCGGCGTCGCGGGACGATACTCGAGCAAGATCGCCAATGAGGTCGCCCGGGACGCGGACCTCGTCCTGGCCATCGGCACGGATCTCGGCGGCCTGGCGACCGACACGTACACGCTGCCCTCGGCTCACGCCGAGCTCGTCCAGGTCGACCTCTCAGCCGAACGCATCGGCCGGACCCGCACCGTCCAGGCGGGTGTGGTCGCCGATGCCGGACAGACCTGCCGAGCCCTCGCCACGGCACTGGCCTCCAGACCGGGCAAGGACGCTCACCGCGCATGGGGCGCGGCCGTCCGGAGAAGACACGATGCCTGGCGAGAGGCCTTCCAGGCCGTCGCGCGTCGCCCCGCCGCCGGCCACGTGCGGCCCGAGGCCGTCGTCGCGATCCTCCGAGAGTTCGCCGACGACCGTGACCTGCTCGTGGCGGACACCGGTTTCATGGGCGCCTGGGGAGGCGCGCTGTTCCCCGTACACGCACCGGGCCGGACGTTCCTGCGCGCCGCCGGTACGCTCGGCTGGGCGTTTCCCGCCGTGCTCGGCGCCCAGCTCGCGGCACCAGAGGGACGGCGCGCGTTCGCGCTCACCGGCGACGGCGGCTTCGGCTACAACGTCGGAGACCTTGAAACCGCGGTGCGGCTGAACCTACCCGCAGTGACCATCGTCTTGAACAACGCGAGCCTCGCGTACGAGCACGTGGGGTTCAAGCACGCTCTCGGAGGCGACGTCGTACACGAGGTCTGCGACTTCATCGACATCGACCACGCCGAAGTCGCCGCCGCGTATGGCCTGTTCGCCGCCCGTGTCGACTCGGCGAAGACCTTCCGCGACGCGCTGAAGAAGGCGATCGCCGGTACGCGTCCCGCACTGATCGACGTCGTCATCAGCAAGGAAAGGATCGCTCCGGTCACCACGTTCGACGCCCGGCTCGAACGCGACGTCTGAGCCAGGCGCCCAGGGCGCCGAGCGGCCGGCTCGTGCCTCCACCTCGCCAGGTTGGGCGACGAGGCATGGACGGCCAAGAGGATCGGAATCGAGCCCCCGGCGAGAAGAAGCAAGCCGACCGGTCCGGTGAGCGCGAGCCTGGTCGCTATATTGCGCTCAAGCACCTCACGCGTTGTCAGTTCCTCCCTCGCCGTGGTCGGCGGGCCGGAGTGGCCGTAGTCTCGCCCAGAGCAGGAAGCTCAGCCCGAGCACCAGCATGGCGAGGCCGAGCCAGAGGTTGATGCGGATGCCGTCGGCCTTGGCGAGTTCGGCGTGGGAGTCCAGCAGGCCGGTGACGACCTCGATCACTCCGTAGACGAGGAACAGGCCGCTGATCAGAAACCGGAGGTCGAAGAGCCGCCGCGAGCGATTGGCCGGGCCGGCGCCGGATTGTTCGGACATCGAAGCACCTTCCCCAGGTCTACTTGACGAACAGCACGACGAGCGAGAGCACGAGCGCGATGCCGAGCGCACCGGAGCCCAGCAGAGGCTCGGACTCCCACCAGTGCCGGCGCGGCTCGCGCGCCTCCACCAGGCCACCCGCCGACGGCAGCCGCCACACCAGCCCGGCGAGCTCGCTGTCCGGCTTCGGCCGGGTCACCAGGGTGACGGCGACGGTCACCAGCGCGTCGACCACGAAGGCCACGATCGCGCCGTAGAAGTTCGACATCTGCGCGTTGATCGTGGCGTGCGTCGGGTCGAGATGCCCACCCGGGTAGAAGTATCCGATGTGGAAGGCCGCGAAGTGCATGGCGGCCGCCGCGACGGTGCCCGCGATCAGGCCCCAGAAACCGGCCCACGGCGTCGTACGCTTCCAGAACAGGCCGAGCACGAACGTCGCGAACAACGGCGAGTTGAAGAACGAGAACAGCAGCTGGATGTAATTCATGATGTTGCCGTAGCCGGAGGCGATGAACGCCGTGCCCACGCTGATGAGAATGCCGACCACGGTGGCGATCCGGCCGACGTTCAGGTAGTAACGGTCGGACCGGTCGCGGGCGACGTACGGCTTCCAGATGTCGTAGGTGAAGACGGTGTTGAAGCCGCTGGCGTTCGCCGCCATGCCGGCCATGAACGCCGCGAGCAGGCCGGTGAGCGCGATGCCGAGCACGCCGTTCGGCAACAGCCGGCCCATCAGCTCCGGGATCGCATCGTTGTACGCGGGGCCGCCGTCGCCGCCGAAGTGCGGGATCGTGACCAGCGCGATCATGCCGGGAACGATCGTCAGGAGCGGAAAGAAGATCTTCGGGAAGGCGCCGATGAGGGGCGTGCGGCGCGCGGCGGACATGTCCTTGGCCGACAGCGCCCGCTGGACCTCCGCGAAGTTGGTCGTCCAGTAGCCGAATGACAGGACGAAGCCCTCCCCGAGCACCAGGCCGAGCCAGTCGCCGAGCGGGTTCTTCCAGTGCCCGACGCCGCTCTGCTGCCAGGTGTCGAGCAGCGTACGGTCGTGCACCCGGTCCACCAGGCCGCCGAACCCGCCGACCTGGTGCAGCCCGATCACGACGATCGGGATCAGCCCGGCCAGGATGACGAAGAACTGCAGCACCTCGGTGTAGATGGCGCCCGACAGACCGCCCAGCGTGATGTACACGAGGACCAGTCCCCCCGACACGATGATCGCCAGCCAGAGCGGCCAGCCGAGCAGGCTCTTCACGACCAGCGCGAGGGCGTAGAGGTTGACCCCGGCGATCAGCACCTGGGCGACCGCGAACGTCAGCGCGTTGAAGAAGTGGGTCGGCGCGTTGAACCGCCGCCGCAGGTACTCCGGCACGCTGTGCACCTTGTTGCCGTAGTAGAACGGCATCATGAACAGGCCGAGGAACACCATCGCCGGAATCGCTCCGACCCAGTAGAAGTGCAGGGCGGCGAAGCCGTACTGCGCCCCGTTGGCGGCGTTTCCCAGGATCTTCAGCGCGCCGAGGTTGGCGGAGATGAACGCCAGTCCGGTCACCCACGCCGGCAGCGACCTGCCGGACAGGAAGAAGTCCTCGCTGGTGGCGACCGCCCGTCTGGCGAGAAGGCCGATCGCCAGGACGACGGCGAAGTAGATGGCGAGGATCGTGTAGTCCAGGCCGTTGACGTCCAGCGTTCCGGCGGCCGACACGTTCATTCGGCGATCACTTCTTCCTCCTCGGGGTCTCGTGGCGCCATCGGGGATCTCACGACGAGGCCGGCGCGTTCACGCCCGACCGGAGCCGTGGCGGCAGCGGGCAGGTCCACTGCGAGCGCGCGGGCTCGGCGGGCGAGGGTCAGCGGCGGTTCATACGCGCCGCGGTGAGCTGTTCGGTGACGAACGCGCGAGCGTGGCGGGCGAGGTCCGCGCCGTCGTCCCACAGGTTCCGCCAGATCGCGAGGTTGTTGGAGAGCCCTTCCGCGACGACGGCGGAGGAGAAGCTCTCGAACGTGATGGGCCCCTGGTAGTCGATCGCCGCGAGGGCGCGGAAGAACCGGGGAAAGTCGATCGTCCCGGAGCCCAGGTAACCGCGATGGCTCTCGCCGACGTGAACGTAGCCGAGCCGCTCGGCGCACTCGTGGACGGGACGGGCGAGGTCGCCCTCCTCGATGTTCATGTGGTAGGTGTCCAGGTGGACCACCACGCCGTCGGCGCCGATGTCGTCGATGAGGTTGAGGGCCTGCCGCGCGGTGTTGACGACGTTGCTCTCGTACCGGTTCACGACCTCGAGTCCCAGGGTGATACCGGCGGCCTCGGCGGCGAGGTCGCGCAGGACCGCCACGCAGTTCGCGCGCCCGCGGGCGGTCACCGGGCGGGGGTACTTGCCGAGCGCGCTGTACAACGCCCCGCCGAAGTAACGTCCGCCCAGCACGCGGGTCAGCCGTACCGACTCGGCGAGCTGGACGGCTCCGCGTTCGACGGTCCGCGTGTCGTCGCTGGAGATGTCGGCGTCGAAGTCCAGCCCGCGCGAGCAGACGACGTCCAGGCCGGCCGTGGCGAGGGCGGCACGCGTGTGCCCGACGTCGATGGCGCCGGGGTCGTGCAGGGACAGCTCGATCAGGTCGAACCCGGCCGCTCGTGACTGCTCCACCGCGCCGCGCAGCGGTTCGGGCGACAGCTCTCCGACCCACACCAGTGAGTGGACGCCCAGAGGGTTCACGATCACCTCCTTGGCTCCTGCCAGGCGAAGCTAGTCCGACTTATGCGTAATCGACAAGCAAAAGTGGATGTGACACTGCACATATTCGACTGATGGGAACGCATAAGGCGGTTTATGCTCTCCCGTACCGAGCGGGTGGCCACCCGGGAGGTCGTGGAAGGAGCACGCCATGGCACCGGTCGTCGTGGGCGGCCCGACGGGGCCGGGAGCCGTCCTCGGACTGATCCGGACGGGACGGGCGACCACGCGCGCGCAGATCATGGCGCACACCGGGCTGTCCCGGTCGACCGTCGCACAGCGGCTCGACGCGCTCACCCGCGCCCGCTACATCATCGAGTCCAGCGGTGGCGACTCGACCAGGGGCCGACCGGCCGGGTCCTTCGAGATCGACGCCGGCGTCGGGGTGCTGCTGGTGGCCGACATCGGCGGTAGCCACGTACGCACCGCCGTCACCGACCTCGCGGCCCGCCTGCTCGCCCGCCGTGCCGTGAACCTCGACGTCGCGACCGGGCCGCGCCGCGTGCTGGGCACGGTCCGCCGACACTTCGCCGCGCTTCTCTCCGAGTGCGGCCGCGATCGCGACGCGGTGCGCGGCGTCGCGCTGGGCGTGCCCGGCCCCGTGGAGTTCGACAGCGGCACCGTCGTCAGTCCGCCGATCATGACCGGCTGGGACGACTATCGCGTGCCGGAGTTCTTCGCCGGAGAGTTCGCCGGCCCGGTGCTCGTCGACAACGACGCCAACCTCATGGCCCTCGGTGAACACCGCGCCTGCCATCCCGGCGAGCAGGACCTGCTGCTCGTCAAGGCCGCGACCGGCGTCGGGGCCGGTCTCATGCTCGGCGGGCGGATCCACCGCGGCGCGGTGGGCGCGGCCGGCGACATCGGCCACATCCCCGCGATCGAGTCCGACCGCACCGGCGACCCGCCCCTGTGCCGCTGCGGCAACAGCGGATGCGTCGAGGCGTACGCCTCGGGCTGGGCACTCGTCCGCGATCTGCGAAGCCTCGGCCGCGACACCGAGTCGGTCCACGACCTCGTGCGCCTCGCCCGTGCCCACGACCCCGACGTACGGCGGATGGTCCGCCGCTCAGGCCGGATCATCGGACACGCCGTGGCCGACGTGGCCAGCCTGATCAACCCGCACGTGATCGCGATCGGCGGCCCGCTCGTCGACGCGGACGAGTCGTTCCTCGCGACGGTCCGCGAGGTCGTCTACCGCCAGTCGTCACCGCTGGCGACCCGCGACCTGTCCATCGTGCGCACCGGCCTGGGAGAAGAGGCCGGCATGGTCGGCGCGGCGCACCTGCTCGGCGACACCGTCTTCGCCCCGGCCGCGGTCGACCGGGCCCTCGGCTGGACCTGAGCGGTCTCCCGGCGGTCCCTCCTCGACACTGCCGTCAGCGAAGTGAGTCCTGTTTGCGACGACAAGATCGCTGAGTGTAGCCTTTCCGACTTCGATGCGTGGCCCGATGATCACCCGCTGACCCCACATGGGCTTCGGACGCCCTTGTTCGCAGGCACATGGTCAGGAGCGCACATGACCTCGCCCGGTTCCAGTCCGTCACCGTCGCCGGACGGCTCGACCACCGACGGGCTCCTTTCGCTGCACGGGCCGGAGTTCGCCGCCGACCCCGAAGGCGTGTACCGCCGGCTCCGCGCGTACGGCCCCATCGCGCCGGTGGAGCTGTCCCCCGGCGTGCCCGGGATGCTGGTCACCGACTACGACGTCGCCCTCGAAATACTGCGCGACCAGGTGAGATTCCCCCGCGACGCCCGCCGGTGGCAACAGGGGATTCCGCCCGACTGCCCGGTCCTGCCGATCATGGCGTACCGGCCGACATGCAACCTGACCGACGACCCCCTCCGCTCGCGGCTCCGCGAGGCCGTGACCGACGCCCTGGACCGGGTCGACCAGAACGCGCTCCGCACCTTCGTCGAGCGCAGCGCAAGCCGTCTCATCGGCCGGATGAGCCCTCTGGGAGAGGCGGACCTGCGCACCGAGTACGCCCTGGTTCTGCCGCTGCTGGTGTTCAACGAACTGTGCGGCTGTCCGGCCGAGCTCGGCGAGCGGATGGTCGCGGCCGTACGGGAGGTCCTCAAGTGGGAGAACTCCGAAGAGGCCAACATGACCCTCGGCCTGGCCGTCCTGGAGCTCATGGCCCTCAAACGCGAGAACCCGGGCCAGGACGTGACGACGTGGCTGATGGAGCATCCGGCCGAACTCACGGACGAGGAGGTCGCGCACCAGATCGTGATGATCGTCGGCGCGGGCAGCGAGCTCGCGCAGAACCTGATCGTCAACACGTTGCGGCTGCTGCTGTCCGACGAGCGGTTCGGGGGCGGCCTGTCCGGCGGGAGCCTGTCCGTCGAGGACGCCCTCGACGAGGTCCTGTGGACGGACCCGCCGCTCGCGAACTTCGGCATCAGCTATCCGGTCGAGCCGCTCGACTTCCACGGTGTCAGGCTGCCGGCCGACCAGCCGGTCGTCATCAGCTTCGCGGCCGCCAACAACGATCCGTCGACCCGGGCCGAGGACCGGGCCGGTAACCGCGCCCACCTGTCGTGGGGCGTCGGGCCCCATGCCTGCCCGGCTCAGGGCCAGGCGCGCATCCTCGCCACGGTCGCCATCGAGAAGCTCCTCGACGGGCTGCCGGACATGGAATTGGCCGTCCCCGCCGAGGAACTCACGTGGCGACCCGGTTTCATCCAGCGCGCCCTGTCCTCGCTGCCCGTACGGTTCCCCGCCGCTCCCGAGCCCGCGCCGCCACCGCTCGCCGAGCCGTGCCCGGTGACCGAAGCGGGTGACGACGACGTCCCGGAGACGCCGACGGCCCCCGGCGCCGAGGAGCCACCGGCACCCCAGGCACCGGCCCGCTGGTGGCGCCGCCTGGCGAACTGGTGGGCCGGCGACACGGACTGACGGTGGTCACGAGTCGTCAGGACCGGTGAGCGGAAGCCGTACCGACCCACAGGTGTGGCCTGGACGCCTCTCCTCAGGCATCGCCGTTGACGAGGTCCTCCACCGGGATGTAGGCATCGGGGAGGCCGAAGGCGGCCGGGCCGAACGTCTCCAGGGCCGACGGTGTCCGCATGAGCTCCGGTGTGGAGATCGTGTACACCGTGATCCGCATGCCGTAGCGCAGCGACTCGGTCGTCACCGGCATCCCCGTCTCGCTGTCCAGCGTGCAGATGAGGTCGGGCACGATCGCGCGGACCTCTCCGTCGGTGCGGGCGACCAGGTGCTCGTTCTGGAAGGTGAGCTGGAGCCGGTCGGTGCCGGTGAAGGACTCCAGCGTGGCGGTGCCGCGCGCGAAGCCCTCGACGGTGCGGCGTTCGACGTCGACGACCTTGCCGCGGAACAACACCGACCCGTGGCGGTAGATGGTGGATCCGAGCATCTCGGTGAGCGCGGCGAACGGATCGCGGTGCGCCTCGCGCGCCTCCCGCAGCGTACGGCCGATGGCCTGGGCCAGGCCGAGCGTGCCGGGGATCGCGGTGCGGCGCACCTGCGCGGCGGTCATCGGGTACATCGACACGTACGACGCGCCGCCCATCCGGATCGTCACGCCCCGGGCGAGCCACTCCATGCGCCGGTTGTCGCCGGTCTCGAACAGCGCCGCGTCGCCCTTGTCGTCGGCGACGGTCATCGGGGAGCCGGACACGCCGTAGATGTGGAACGTCTCCATCTGGAGTTCGGGAAAGGCCCGGCCCATCCCGTCGGCGTCGACCACCGGGATGTCGAGCAGCGCCCCCATGTACAGCGGGATCATCGAGTTCACGCCGCCGCACTCCACCGGCATCGTCGCGGCCGCGGTGCGCCCCAGCCGGGCTTCGAGCGCCCGCAGGGCCGTGACGTTCTCCGTGCCGCTGGGCAGCTTCTCGACGATCACGGTCGGTGCCCCCATCATCGAGGTGGGGATGACCAGGGCGTCGGCGTCGAGCTCGTCGGCGGAGACGACCCGGATCCGGCGGCCGGAACGCAACTGCCGCTCCGCGAGCAGCCGCCCGATGTACGGGTCGCCTCCGCCGCCGGTGCCGAGCACGGTGGCGCCCAGCGCGAGATCGCGCAGGTCGACGGTCGTCAGCTCGCGCATGACGTCTCCACGGGCACGTAGTCGTGGTCGTACCCGAAGTAGCCGGGACCGACGAGGTCGAGGCCGGCGGGCGTACGCCAGCGCGGGTCACACGGCGCGCCGACGACACTGACGCGGAATCCGTAGCGGAGCCCCTCGGTGGTGACGGGTTCACCGCTGTCGCTGTTCAGCACGCAGATCAGGTCGGGCACCCCGGCCACGACCACGCCGTCCCTGCGGGCCACCAGGTTCTCGTTCTGGAACTCCAGCTCCAGCGTGCGGCCCTCGTACGCGCCGGTGCCCTCCAGCCGTGCCGTGCCGCGCGCGAAGCCGCCCGTGGTGCGCCGGGCCACGTCCGTGATCTTGCCGGTGAACAGCAGGTGCCCGTCCAGGACCTCGGTGGCCGCGGCCACCGGGTCGCGGCGGCCGTGTGCTTCGCGGACCACGCGTCCCAGCCGCTCGACGAGACGCAGCGTGCCCGGTACCAGCGCTTCGCGCACCTGATCACCGCGCAGGACGTACTGGAGGGTCATCGCCCGGCATCCCATGTCGATGGCGATGGAGCGGGCGAACCGCTCGGCCCACCGGTTGTCGACCGTGCGCAGCAGCGCGCTGTTGCCCTTCTCGTCGGCGAGCGCCAGCGGGCAGGTGGAGACCCCGGCCAGCGTGGGCAGCACCATCTGCAGCTCGGGGAACGCGCGGCCCATGCCGTCGGCGTCCAGCAGCGGCAGCCCCGTCTCGGCGGCGGCCACGAACGGGATCGTGGAGTTGATCCCGCCCGCCTCGATGCAGGACAGGTGCGTGATCTCCGCGCCGAGCACCTCGTTCATGGCCCGCAACGCCGTCTGGATCTCCGTGCCGCCCGGCATCTTCTCCACCATCACCGTCGGCGCGCCCATCATCGCCACGGACACGATGACCGCGTCGTCCGGCACCTCGTCGAGGTCGACCAGGGTCACCGGGCCGTGCCGCCGGATCGCCTGCTCGGCCAGCAGCCGCCCGATGTACGGGTCGCCACCGCCGCCGGTGCCCAGGATCGCGGCGCCGCGGGCGATGTCGGCCATCCGGTCGGCCGTGATCTGCACGCTCACCTGGCACCTCCGGTCGCGGCGAACTCGAGGTCGCCCACGGCCTTCACCCGTACTCGCACGGCGTTTCCCGGCAGGTACGCGATCGGGACCTCCTCCACCTCCACGATCTGCACGCTGCCCGGGCGGGCGCCGGCCGCGACCGCCTGGTCCACGGCCTCGGCCTTGGCCTGGTCGAGTACCTCGTCACGGGACTGCCGGCCGATCGCGAAGATCCGGTCGACCTCGCCGCCGACCTGCGCGATGGCCGCGCCGATGGCGTTCGCGACCGCGAAGTGGTCGGGCCGGTGCACCTCGGCGAAGCCCGGCAGCGCGTCCGGGATGAGAACCGAGCCGCCGCCGACGATCACCACGGGCACGGGCTCCGCGGACGTGCGCATCCGGTCGACGATCTCGGCGACGTCGTGAGCGATGCGTTCGATCGCCCCGGTCACCAGCCGGGGATCCAGGTGGCGGACCAGGGACGCGTCGCCGATGTCGGCGTGGCCCGCCGCCACGACGATGTCGGTGGCGGTCAGGGTGTCGCCGCCGAACACCAGCGCCCGCTCGGTGAGCTCGTGGCCGACGCTGTCCGGCCCGATGGCCGGGTCCGAGTCACCGCGCACCCGGCTTCCACCGCCGATGCCGACCGACAGGACGTCCGGCATCCGGAAGTTGCTCCGCACACCGCCGATGTCGACCTCGGTCGCCGCCTCCCGGGGGAAGCCGCGGGTGAGCATCCCGACGTCGGAGGTGGTGCCGCCGATGTCGACCACCGCGCAGTCGGACAGGCCGGACAGCAGGGCCGCGCCGCGCATCGAGTTGGTCGGCCCCGAGGCGAACGTGGCGACCGGGTACTTGCGCGTGAACTCGACGTCCATCAACGTGCCGTCGTTCTGCGAGAGGTACAGCGGCGCGCTGATACCGACGGTGGTCAGCGCGCTGGTGAAGGCGTCCACGATCGTGTCGGCGAGATCGCGCAGGCACGCGTTGACGATCGTCGCGTTCTCCCGCTCCAGCAGGCCGATGCGGCCGATCTGGTGGGAAAGGCTGATGTGGACGCCGGGCAGCACCTCGGCCACGATGTCGGCCGCCTGCATTTCGAAGTCGGCGCTGACCGGCGAGAACACCGAGGAGATCGCGACGGAGCGCACCCCCGCGGCGCCGATCGCGTCGGCGACCCGCTTGATCTCGTCCGGTCTGAGGTCGGAGATGACGCGGCCGTCGAACTCGTTGCCGCCGTGGCACAGGTACCCGTGGTCGCCGATCGCCGACCGCAGCCGATCGGGCCAGTCGACCATGGGCGGCAGCGCCTTGGTGGCCGGCAGGCCGAGGCGGATCACGGCGGTCGGGGCCAGGCGACGGGCCTCGACGATCGCGTTGGTGAAATGGGTGGTGCCGATCATGACGGCCTGGATGTCGGCGGGAGAGAAGGTCGCGCCCTTCGCCAGCCCCCGCAGCGCCGCGACGACGCCGCTGGTGACGTCGCTGGTCGTGGAGGTCTTGATCTCGGCCAACACCGCGGACCCGTCCATGAGGACGGCATCGGTGTTCGTGCCGCCGACGTCGATTCCGATGCGCACGTTTGTCTTCTTCCTTCTCTCCGGTCTTGCCCGATCGCCGATTCCGCCGTGTCCGGGCGGTCAGCCGCCGGGTCGGTGCTCGGTGCTCCCCACGCCGCGGGTCAGGCCGGCACGGCCGGCCACGACGTAGCCGACGAACGCGACGATCAGGGAGTTCAGTGCGGGGATGCCCCAGCCGAGGTACTTGCCGACCAGGAACGCGCCGACCCAGATCACCAGCGTGGCCGGCACCCAGGCCGGCGCCTCGCGGGGCACGGTGTCACCGGCCGCGTCCAGGTCGCCGCGCCAGCGCCGCACCAGGAAGTACTCGGCCACCATGATCCCGGCGATGGGCGGCACGGCGATGCCGAGGATGGTGAGGAAGTCCTGGAAGCGGTCGAGTATCCCCGCCGCGGCCAGCAATGTGCCGGCCGCGCCCAGCCCGATCGTGACGAGCGCGCGGTTCACCCGCCGGCCGAACAGCGTGTCGATGATGTTCACGAAGCCCAGCGACGACGAGTACAGGTTCCAGTCGTTGATCTTCAACGTGGCGGCGATGAGGATCACGGTGCCGGCGGTACCGCTGGTCGAGGTCACGATGGCCACCACGTCGCCGGTCCGTACGGCGTGTGCGAGCAACACGCCGATCAGCCCGATGACGTACTCGCCGAGTGTGATCCCCAGAACGGTCTGTTTGACGACGTCCGCGACGCTGCGGTTGTACCGCGTCATGTCCGGCGTGATCACCGCTCCGACGATGAACCCGCCCGCGACCAGCGTCGTCCCCGCCGTCATGCTCAGGTGCGGCCCCGGTGCCGGAGACGTGACCAGTGAGCCGAACGAGTGCTTGGACAGTTCCACCGTGATCGACCAGCCGGCGAGCACGACGAACAGGGGGACCGTCACGTACGCGATCCACTGCATGCTCGCGAAGCCGTACACCACGATGAGCGTGATGAAGGCTCCCGCGATCAGCGTCCACGCCCACAGCGGCGGGCCGCCCAGCAGGCTGTGCAGGCCCTGCGCGAAGACGGCGTTCTGGATGCCGAACCAGCCGATCAGGCTGACCGCGACCACCAGGCCGATGAGGCCGGCGCCGTAGCGGCCGAAACCGGTCCAGCGGGCCAGCACCGACGTGGACATCCCCTCGCGGACGCCGATGATCCCGAGAAGAATCGCCACGATCTCCAGGATCACCGCACCGAGCGTGATCGCACCGACGGCGCCCCAGAACGACATGCCCACGCCGAGCGTGGCGCCCAGCAGGAACTGCGACAGCGCCGACACCTGCCCGAAGCGCTGGGCCGCGATGGAGAACCAGTGGTAGCGCGCGTGCTGGGGGACGCGCTGCAGAGCGTAGTCGTCGCTGCCGATCGCGGCCTCGCCCTGCGCGGCGGTCGCGATCGTCACATCGCCTTGGGCCATCGGTCCTCCCGAAGTTCCGTTGGCGAGCAGGCTAGGCACCGCCCGCTCCGCCGGAAATGGACGACCTGCACCACGCTCAGGGGACGGAGGTGCAGGTCGCACCACCTCCGTGGGTAGAATCGCCCGCATTGTGCTGATCACGCCGGGTGACGTGGCCGACCTCGCGGCGGGCGCGACCCTCCTCGGTTCCGGTGGCGGAGGTGACACTCAGAACGCCGCCGCGACGCTTCGGCGCGTCCTCGACCACCACGGGCCGGTACGGCTCCTGAGCCCCGCCGACCTCGATCCCGGCGCGTGGGTCGTGCCGGTCGCGGCGATCGGGGCGACCACGGTGATGATCGAACGCCTCCCCGGTGAGACCGAGTTCACCGCGGCGGTCCGGGCACTCGAGCGGCACCTGGGCATCGCGGTGACGGCGCTGCACGGTCTGGAGTCCGCCGGTGTCAACGCCCTGCTGCCGGTGGCCGCCGCCGCATGGCTCGGCCTGCCGCTGGTGGACGCGGACGGCATGGGCCGGGCCTTCCCGCGGATCGACCAGACCGTCTTCACGCTCGCCGGTCTGCCCACGGCACCGCTCGCGCTCGCCGAGCCGTCCGGCGCGGAACTGCTGATCACCGGCGTGGACGGGGCGGGGGCCGAACGGCTGGCGCGCGCCGCGCTGCCCGCGCTGGGCGGATGGGCGGCCAGCGCGCTGTGCGTCATGCGTGCCACCGACTCGCACCGGCACGCGCTGCCCGGCACCATCAGCCGCGCGTTGCGGCTCGGCCGGGCACTGCGGCGCGGGCAACGTGATCCGGCCGAACGCGACCGGCTGCTCGCCGACATGGCCGTCCGCCGGCTGTTCACCGGCACCGTCCTGGAGGTACGCCAGCGGGGCCGCGACACGGCCGCGCTCAGCGGCACGGTCACCATCGAGCACGCCCGCTCCCCTCGGCGGACACTCCGGCTGGAGATGGCCGATGAGTACCTGCTCGCCCTCGACGACGGCGCCGTGACCGCCCATGTCCCGGAGATCATCGTGATGCTCCACGCGCGCACCTGGTACCCGATCTCCACCGAGCGGGTCGCGCCCGGGCGGCACGTGGACGTGCTCAGCCTGCCGGCGCCGCCGGCCCTGCGGACCACGGCCGCCGCACGGCTCGTCGGACCGTCCGCGTTCGGCCTCGACCTCCCGATGGCCGGAGTGACCGCGTCATGACCGCCGTCACGGTGGGCGACCTGCTGGCCGACGAGGCCCTGCGCGACGGTGAGGTCATCGGCGGACGCGCGGGCATCGAGGCGGCGGTGCATCACGTGACCCTCGTGGTGACCGGCGCCGAACTCGACGACGCACCGTACGGCACCGCCGCGGTCCTCGATCTGGGCGGAGCGACCGGCGCCCTCCGGCGCCAGCATCTGGCCGAGATCGTCTGCCGCCGGCTGCACGGCCGAGCCGGCCGGCTGCTGGTCGTGGCGGGCGGCACGTTCGCCGCCGCGCTGTCCACCGTCCGGCTGGCCGACCGGCTCGGACTGCCCGTCGTCGTGGCGCCGGACGCCGCACCGCACGCGCTGGCCGCGCGCCTGCTCTCGGTCGTCCACGCGCCGGAGCTGGCCCTGGGCCGGCGCCTGGCCGCGGGCGCCGCGCGGCTGCGCACGGCCGGGTCCCTGGAGCGCGTCCTGTCCGTCCTCGACGCGGTGCTGGATGCCCGCACGTCGCTGGCCACCACCGACGGGACGTCGCTCGCCGGGAGCCGGCCCCGCCACCCGTTCGCCGTACCGGCCGGCACACCGGTGCCGGCCGTCGACCGTACGGGCCGTGTGTCGACCGCGTTGTGTCCCGTGCCGCACACCGAGGGCGGGCCACGGCTGTGGATCGTGTGCCAGTGCGAGCGATCCGGTCCGCTCTGGCGCGACACGGCTCTCGGCCTGCTCGACATGGCGGCGGCATACGCCGGCGCCTGGTTCGCGACAGAGCGCCTGAACGCCGAACGTGACGCCCGGATCCGCGGCGGCCTGCTGAACGAGATCCTGAGCCTGGACGGTCCTCCCCCACCGCACGTCGCGGGACAGGCGGCCCGCCTCGGCTGGCGGCTGGACGGCTGGCACACCGGCATCCACTTCACGCTGGTCGGAAGCGTTCCACCGGCGCCCGCCACGGTCACGCCCATCCTCTCCGCCGGACTCACGGCCCACGGCATCGATGTGCCACTGGTCGAACGCGCGGACGGCTGGTCCGCCTGGCACACCGGAGAACGGCCGCCGGACGCCGTCGCGTCACTCGTCACGACCGTGTGCCGGGCCCTCGCGGACTACCACGCGACGTCGAACGTCCCCCCGATCGTGGCGGGTACCGGACACGCGGCCCCGGGACCGGACGGCCTCGTGACGACGCTCGCCGAGGCACGGCGAGCCGCCCTGGTCGCCGCCGCGACCGGTCGCGCGGGCACGGTGCAGCGCGGCGACGAACTCGGCACGAAACGGATGCTGCTCGACTGGTACGGCTCATCGGTGGTCCGCGAAGAGGCCGAGCGGATGCTGGCCCCGCTGCTGCGCGAGGGCCACGAAGCGCTGCTGGAGACCGTCGACTGCTATCTCGACAGCGGGTGCTCCTCCTCCGAGGCCGCGCACCGGCTCGGCACGCACCGCAATACCGTCACCCGTCGCGTGCAGAGAGCCGAGACACTGCTCGGCGTCCCGTTGACCGACCCGGACGACCGCCTCGCTCTCCAGCTCGCCTGCCGTATGTGGCGCCTCACCCGCGACGCTTCCCCCGCGGGTCGGCCGGCCGCCCGGAGCGGTGCCCTCCCCGCTCAGCCCGAGGTGTGATCGAAGTGGAGCTTGGAGGTGATGCGGTAGCGGTCGCCGCGGTAGACCGAGCGGACGTGCTCGATGACGCGTCCGGCGGTGTCCTGCGTGGTGCGTTCCACGCACATGATGGGAAAGTACGACGGGACGTCGAGCAGGTCGGCCTGCTCGGGGTTGGTGACGCTGGGTTCGAGGGTCTGGGTGGCCTCGGCGACGTGGATGTCGTAGCGCTCGCGGAGCAGCCGGTAGAAGTTGCCGGTCTCCATGTCGGCCGGTCGCAGTCCCGGCACCAGGGCGGCGGGCAGTTCCAGGCGTTCGATGGCGATGGGTTCGGCGTCGACCAGGCGTATCCGCGTCACCCGTAGCACCGGGGCGTCCGGGGACAGGCCCAGCCGGCCCGCACGCGGCCACCCCGCCGGAGCCGTGTCGAAGGACACCACGTGGCTCGTCCAGTCGCCTTCGGCGGGCGGCACCGCGAGCGACCCGGCCCCCGACAGCTCCTGGGTGATCTTCCGTGGGCTGGTGAACGTGCCGCGGCCGTGCTGGCGGACCAGCAGGCCCGAGCGGACCAGTTCGTCGATGGCCGCGCGGATGGTCGGGCGGGAGACGCCGAGCTCGTTCGCGAGGTCTCGCTCGGACGCCAGACCCGTGCCCGGACCGGCATTGTCGATGACGTCGAGAATGTAGCGGCGGACCCGGTCACGCTTCGGGGTCGAGGGGGTACGGGTGGCTCTCTGCTCGGGCTCGGGCCTGGTCACGCCCCCATCGTCTCAGGCGAACTCACGCGCTGTGGCCGCGAGCACCGCGGCCGGCATCCCGGGGACGGGTGCCGGCCGTGGCGCAGACGGTCAGTTCGGCACGGTGTCGGTGAAGTGGGTGCCCGCGCTGTAGTAGCCGTTCACCGCGCTGGTCACCTGCGCCGGCGTGAGCGCGCCGGACGCGTTGTAGTACACCCAGTTGACCTTCTCGTTCCAGGTGCGCGCCCCGGTGAAGGGAAAGTCGATGAACCACTCGTTGAAGTCGATCGTCATCTTCTCCCGCGGGTAGTACTTGCCCGTGGTGGAGAAGTAGACGTTCCCGTCGACGTAGTAGGTGACGGTGCCGCCCGCGACGGTCATCTGCAGCGTGTGCCAGCCCTGGAGGCTCGAGATGACGTTGTGCGTCTGGCGGTCCATGGCGTCCGCGCTGTACCAGGTCGTGGTGTAGAGCGTCGGGCCCGGGGCTCCCCAGCCGCCGTTCGGCAGGTACTCGTTGTCCAGCTCGCTGTACAGCGAGTCGTCCGGAGTGATCGTGTAGAAGGTCTCGTTGACGTGGTCGCCGTTCTGCCCGGTGGTCGGGGCGTCGTTGAAGTACACCCGTGCCGCGTACGTCCCCTCGAAGAACTTGCGCTGCACGGTATCGATCTCGGCCTGCGTCGTGCCCGACGTCGTGCCGTCGGTGGTGGCGGCCAGGTTCATCACCCTGCCGCCCTGGGCGGTCGCGTCGGAGGGGAAGGTGATGGCGTTCGCCGACCAGGTGCCCTGGATGCCGGGGCCGCCCCCGCCCGTACGGATCGACCAGCCGTGGGCGGCGAGCGCGGAGTCGCCGGGTCCGGTGTAGTGGAAGTCGTCGAACAGGACGCCGTTCCCGCTGGGCGGCGGTGAGGTGGGCGGGGTCGTGCCGCCGCCCGGCGGGGCCGTGCCCGAGACGATGGCGCCGTTCACGGACAGAGTGATCGTGCTCACGGTGCCGTACGAGCTGCGACTCGGTGTGAACGAGTAGTCGTTCGCCTGGTCGACCGACTGCCAGTCCTGCCGGTTGAGGCGCAGCTGGATGTCGCCCGTGGACGCGCCGGGCGCCAGCGTGCCGGCGTTCGAGCCGAACGCCACCTCCAGGTAGTGGTCGGCCGTCGATGAGGCGGTGGCCAGCGTGCCGACCGTGCCGGACAGCTTCGCGCAGCCGATCTGCGCCCACTCACAGGTGAAGACGTAAGGGACGGTGGTGTCGGCGGTGAAGTAGTAGCGGATGGCCACGCCGGACAGGGACGCGGACGACGAGCCGGTGTTGGTGATCTGGAACCACGGCTCGATGTCACCTGCGGTGGCGCCGGCCGCGGTGGTCCTGTACTGCAGTTGCAACCCCGAGGCCGCCTGGGCCGGGGTTCCGGCGAGGACGCCGGCGGCCGCGACGGTGGCGCCGAACAGGCCGAGCGCGGCCGGCAGGGCGGCACGGCCACGTCTGGACCGGAGGCGTCTGAGGGCAGGGTGATGCCGCATGCGGTGGTCTCTCCTTCAAGGGGTGGCGGGTGAAGTGGTCGGACCCCGAGCGCGCGCGGTGAGCGGCGGGTAATTGACCAGAGGTCAGTTCCGCTGCGACCGATGGGCATCAAGATGAACTCCGCTTTTCCACTTGTCAACCCCGGATTACCAGCACTCTCGGATCCTCTGACAGGACGTGCCGCCGAGAACAGGTCAGGAGGTTCATGGCGTTGACATGACCAGTGGACAGGTGTCACCATCCGGGGCACCGAGCGAGGGGGCGCTGCCGACCCGGCGCCGAGGCGACGCGCCTCGTGCCGTCAGTCCAGGGAGGATCGACATGCACAGGCGAATTCCGGCCGCGCTGGCGGCGGCCGCCACACTCGTGGTCGCGGGATGCGGAGGCGGTGACGGCGGCGCGAAGTCACCGCCGGCCGCGGACATCGCGGGCCCGGGCACCGGCGCCGGGAAGACCCTCACCGTCTGGTACATGAACGGTGACCTGTCCGACGCCGCGGTGGCGGCGATCGACCGGCGGTTCACCCAGGAGACGGGCGCCACCGTGCGCGTGCAGATCCAGCAGTGGGACGACATCAACACCAAGATCACCACCGCGCTGGCACAGAACGACCCCCCGGACGTCATCGAGATCGGCAACACCGACGTGGCGTTGTTCGCCGCCACCGGCGGCCTGTCCGACATCTCCGGGCCGGCGAAGACCATGGCGCAGGGCCAGAGCTGGCTGCCCGGCCTCGTCGGCCCGGCCACGGTCGGCGGCCGGCTGTACGCCGCGCCGCTCTTCGCGGGTGAGCGGGCGGTGGTCTACAACAAGAAGATCTGGTCCGACGCGGGAGTGACGGCGCCGCCGGCGACGCTGGCGGAGTTCACCGCCGACCTGGACAAGATCAAGGCGGCTCACCCGGCCCCGGACTTCTCGGCGTTCTACATGCCGGGCCAGTACTGGTTCGGCGGTGTCCAGTTCGTCTGGGACGCCGGTGGTCAGCTGGCCACCAGGACCGGTGACCGCTGGACCGGCGCGCTGGAGTCGCCGCAGGCGCAGCAGGGCCTGCGGGCCTGGAAGCAGTTCCAGAACACCTACTCCACGGTCGCCTCGCGCAACCTGTTCAACCTGTCACCGGACTACAACGCGGTCTTCGCCCAGGGCAAGACCTCGGCGATCCTCAACACGAGCGTCAACGCGATCCTGAAGATCAAGCCGTCGTTGAAGGGACACCTGGGCACCTTCCCGTTCCCCGGCGCCAGGGCGGGCACGAACCAGCCGGTCTTCCTCGGTGGCTCCGATCTCGCCATCGCGGCCAAGAGCCCTCACCAGGCGCTCGCGCTCGCGTACCTGAAGACCGCGACGAGCACCGCGGCGCAGACCGGCGCGATCGCCGGCATCGACGGCTGGACGCCGGTCTCCGCGCAGCTCATCGATCAGACGTCCGGGTCGCGCTCCGATCTGCTCAAGGCGTTCTCGGCGGCGGCCAAGCGCAGCGTCGCGACCCCGGCCAGCCCGGGCTGGGCGACGATCGAGAGCGACAAGTCGCTGCAGGCCTTCTTCGGCGACATCTCCACGGGGAAGTCCGCGATCCCCGACGCGGCCCGGTCCTTCGACCAGCACCTGACCCAGGCGCTGAACGCCGCGCAGTGACCTCCATGGAGACCCTCGAAGCGGCGCCTCCCGTCGTCCCGCCGGCCGCCGCACCCGCCCCGCCGGCGCGGCGGCGCGTGGCCCTCACCCCGTACGCGCTGCTCGCTCCCGCCGCCGTCGTCCTGGCTCTGGTGATCGGCTATCCGCTCGTACGGCTCGTGCTGATCTCCTTTCAGGACTACGGGCTGCGCGCGCTGTTCACCGGCCGGACGCGGTGGATCGGCCTGGCGAACTACACCGCCGTCCTGCACGGCGACGAGATCGCGCCGATGCTGGTCCGCACCGCCCTGCTCTGCGTCGCGATGGCGGCCGGCACGCTCGTGATCGGTATGGGCGCCGCCCTGGCGATGCGCGAGCTGGGCCGCCGCATGCGGACGTTCGTCACGTTCTGCCTGATCGCGGTCTGGGCGGTGCCGAACGTCGCCGCCACGATGCTGTGGACCTGGCTCTTCCAGCCGACGTACGGGGTGGTCAACTGGCTGCTCACCCACGTGTCCGGCGGCTTCGGGCAGTACGACTGGACCGCACACGCGCCGTCGGCGCTGCTGCTGGTCTGGCTGCTCGTCGTCTGGCAGTCCGTGCCGTTCGTCGCGCTGACCCTGTACGCCGGGCTCTCCCAGATCCCGGCCGACTACTACGAGGCGGCCGCGATCGACGGCGCCGGCTATCTGACGCGCTTCCGCATGGTCACCGTGCCGTTCCTGCGGCCGATCCTGCTGCTGGTCACGGTGCTCTCGGTGATCTGGGACTTCAACGTCTTCAACCAGATCCGGCTCCTGACGAACGGCGGCCCGAACGAGGGGACCACGACACTGGTGGTCTGGTCGTTCACCCGCGCGTTCGCCGGCCAGTCGTACGGCCAGGGCGCCGCGATCGCGGTCCTCGCGACGGCGCTGCTCGTGGCGCTGACCGGCTACTACGTGCGCCGGCTCGTGCGGGCGGGTGAGGGCCTGTGACCCGGCGGGTCCGGCCGGGCCGTGTCGCCCTGAACGCGGGCACCCTGGTGTTCTGCGCGATCTGGCTGTTCCCGGTCTACTGGATGGTCAACACGGCGTTCAAGCCGGCCGGGGACATCGTCGCGCCCACCCCGCGCTTCCTGCCCTTCCCCCTCAGCCTGGCGAACTTCGCCGACGCGGTGCACAAGCCGCACTTCGCCTCGTACGCCCTCAACAGCGTCATCGTGACCGGCGTGGTCGTGACGCTGTCGATCGTCGTGGCGTTCCTCGCGGCGACGGCGCTGACGCGCTTCCGGTTCTTCGGCCGCCGCGGGTTCCTGGTCGGGATCCTCGTGATCCAGATGATCCCGGGCCCGGCGCTGCTGATCCCGCTCTTCCTGAGCCTGAAGAGCCTCGACATGCTCGACACGCTGCTCGGGCTGATGGTGACGTACTCGGCGTTCGTCCTGCCGCTGACGATCTGGGTGCTGCGCGGGTTCCTGCACGGCATCCCGGTGGAGCTGGAAGAGGCCGCGATGGTCGACGGGGCGGACCGGTTCACGGTGATCCGCCGCATCCTGCTGCCCCTGGTCATGCCCGGCATCATCGCCGCGAGCGTCTTCTCGTTCATCGTGGCGTGGAACGACTACATCTACGCCTACGTGATGATGAAGGACCAGTCCCGGTACACCTTGCCGGTCTGGCTGGCCTCCTTCTCCACCAACATCGGCGTCGACTACGGCGGGCTCATCGCCGGCTCGACGCTCTTCGCGCTGCCCATCGTCGTGTTCTTCATGCTCATCCAACGCCGGCTGGTCGCCGGCATGACCGCCGGAGCCGTCAAGGGCTAGGCGCCGTCCCGAAAGGCCATCGTGATCATTCCTCGCCCCACCGCGCTCACGCCCCACCCAGGCGAGTTCGTCATTCCCCCGGCCCTGCACCTGTCGGCCGGGGAGGGCGCCGAGCGAGCCGCCGGCCTGCTCACCGCCTACCTCGGGCCGGATCGGCCTCGCGTGGCGTACGGGCCGCGCGTCCGCCTGTCGCTCGGCGAGCCGGACCTGCCCCGGCAGGGTTACGCGCTGCGGATCGACCCCGGCGAGGTGGTGCTCACCGCCCCCGCCGAGGAAGGTCTGTTCCACGGCGTTCAGACGTTGCGCCAGCTGTTGCCGCCGGCGGCGCTCGACCCGCGTACGGCGCCGCCGGACGTATGGCGGTGGCCGTGCGCGACGGTACGGGACGCGCCGCGGCTGCCCTGGCGCGGCGTCATGCTCGACGTCGCCCGCCACCACATGCCGCCGGAGTTCCTCCACGAGTTCGTCGACCAGATCGCCCTGCACAAATTCAACGTCCTGCACCTGCACCTGACCGACGACCAGGGCTGGCGCATCGAAATCGAGGATCTGCCACGGCTCACCGAGGTCGGTGCATGGCGGGCCGAGTCGATGGTGGGCCCGGCCGGCAGCACACGCTTCGACGGCACGCCGCACGGTGGCTACTACACCTGCCGCACGTTGCGCGACCTGGTCGCGTACGCGGAACACCGCGGCGTGACGATCGTGCCGGAGATCGAGATGCCCGGCCACACTCGTGCGGCCCTGGCCGCCTACCCCCACCTGGGCAACGACCCGGAGGTGACACGCCCGGTCTGGTCCAGCTGGGGCGTCAGCGAGGACATCCTCGGCGTGCACGACGAGGCCCTGGAGTTCTGCCGTACGGTGTTGGCCCGCACCGCTGAGGTGTTCCCCTCGCGCTACGTCCATATCGGCGGCGAGGAGTGCCCGACCACGCAGTGGGAGACCAGCCCGGCCGCGCGCCGCCGCGCCGCCTCACTGGGGCTCACCGACACCGCGCAGCTGCACGGCTGGTTCCTAAGCCAGATGCAGGACACGCTCGCCGAACACGGCCGGCGCGCGATCTGCTGGGACGAGGCGGAGCGCAACGGCGAACTCCCCGCGGACATGACCCTGACGGCCTGGCGCGACCCGGCTCACGGCGTGCGTTCCGTCAGACGCGGCCATCAGGTCATCATGGCGCCGTACCGGTCGACCTACTTCGACTACGCGCAGAGCGACCGTCCCGGCGAGCCGGCGGGCCAGCCCGACCTCGTCACCACCCTGGAGGACGTGTACCGGTTCGACCCGCTCGCCGGTGACGCCCCCATCGCCGATCCGCTCGACGGGCGTCGCCCCGGCGTCCTCGGCACCCAGGCGCAGCTGTGGACGGAGTTCGCCCCGACGCCCGACCACGTCCGCTATCTCGCCTATCCACGGTTGTGCGCCCTGGCCGAGGCGGCGTGGAGCGAGGGGACGCGCGACTACGAGGAATTCCGCGACCGCCTGGCAGCCCACATCGAGCGGCTGCGCGTCCTCGGCGCGCTCGCCGCACGGGGAGTGATGGTGTGACCGGCCTGAACGGCCGGCCGGGCGCGGCCAAACGCGACCGGGTCCGTCGCTACATACTCGACGTCATCGAGGGCGCCGGCCCGGGTACCGGCCTGGCGTCCGAACGCGAGCTGGCCCTCCGCCTGGGCGTGTCACGCCCGACCGTACGCGCGGCCATCGAGGAACTGACTCGCTCGGGCCTCCTGGTCCGCCGGCACGGCCGCGGCACGTTCACCAGTCCGCACAAGATCACCCAGCAGCTGTCCCAGGCCACGGTCAGCGGCCTGGGCGTCCCACCGGCGGAGGGCGACTGGACGAGTCACGTGGTCTCCTTCGAGACCACCCCGGCGGGCAGGCCGCGCGCGTCGCGCCTGGACCTCGACCCGGACGCGCCGGTGCTGCGAGTGACGCGGGTACGCCTGGTCGAGGGCGAGCCGATCGCCATCGAACGCCTCGAACTGCCCGCCCATCTGGTCCCGCGTCTGGAACCGGCCGACATGGAGTCGGGCAACTTCTACCGCCTTCTGCGCGAGCGGTACGGAATCCAGGTCGCCGAGGCCACCCAGACCCTCGAACCCAGCGTCACCGACCCCGAGCAGGCCGACCTGCTCGACGTCCCGCCCTACTTCCCCATCATGTGCGTGGAACGCACCACCCAGGACACCACCGGACGCGTCATCGAGCACGTCCGCTCGGTCTACCGCGGCGACCGCTACCGCATCACCTCCAGACTCCGCTTCGACCACACCTCCGGTTAGCTCATGATCCGGCCGGTGATCGAGGACGCCCTCTGTGTCAGGCCGAAGTGGGACGCAAGGGGATGAAAGCCCCTAACTGACATGGGCAGGGCGAGAACGGGTACCGAGCAGAACTCTCAGTCTTTCTCGCTTGATCATGTCGTCATGTGCGGTTGCAGTGGCACCGCTTGCGCGCTGTGCGCGGCGTCTAGGCCTGGATCACCAACCGTGGGCGGGCGTGCCTGGCCTACCGGGAGCTGGGCCTGAAGGGTGGTGCCCCGGCCGGGCGGGCTGTGCAGCCAGAGTCGACCGCCGAGCGCCTCAACCCGGTCCCTGAGCCCGACCAGGCCCGAGCCGCCGGTGGCGTCGGCGCCCCCGCGGCCGTCATCGCGGACGCGCACCTCCAGCACACCGTCACCAGTGGCCACCTGGACGTCGCCGGCGGTGGCATGCGCGTACTTGGCGATGTTGGTCAGCGCCTCAGAGACCACGTAGTAGGCGGCGATCTCGATCTGCTCAGGCAGCCGCCCCACCACCTGGATATCCAGGCGGACCGGGACGGCCGAACGGCGGGTCAGCGCCTTCAGCGCCGGGCGCAGCCCGCGCTTGGCCAGCATCGCCGGATGCAGGCCTCGGGCGATCTCACACACTTCCTCCAGCGTGCCGGTCACCTCCGTCACCGCGTCCTCCAGCCGCTGCGCCAGCTCAGCGGCCCCGGGGGAGGCGGCCTCCTGCGCGGCCCGTAGTTGCAGGGCGAGGTAGACAAGGCGCTGCTGGACGCCATCGTGCAGGTCACGCTCGATCCGGCGGCGGGTGGCATCGGCGGTGGCCACGATCCTCGCGCGGGAGGCGGCCAGCGCCGTCTGGGCTTCGGCGTTGGCGATCGTGGTGGCGGCCAGTTCGGTGAACCCGGCCAGCCGCCCCTCGTTACCAGTCGGCAGCGGCGCCCGGCTGGAACACACGACGATAGCCCCCCACAGCCGCCCCTCGACGCTGACCGGCACGCCGACGGCGGCGCGGACGCCGGACTCGCGGGCGGCCTCGGCGATGGGGCCCGAGGCATCGGCGAAGTCGTCGATTCGCGCGGGACGGCCGGTCTGGAACACCAGCGTGGACACGTTCTGCCCGCCGAGCCTCGCCCGGGTGCCGACGGGGAGGGCGCCGCCGGTGCTGCGCCACGCGGCGACCACCGTGCTCGCGCCGTTGGGGTCGTACCGGATCATCGTCGTGTGGTGGGCGGCCAGCAGCCGCCCAGACTCCTCGGCGACCGCGGCGAGCACCTCATGCGACGCCGTTGCCCGGGCCACCAGCGTCGCTACCCGCCGCAGCGCCGCCTGCTCCTCGGCGAACCCGCGCAGCTCCATCCGTGCCTGCGCGTTGGCGATCGCGGTGGCGGCCAGCTCGGTGAACCCGGCCAGTCGCGCCTCGATATCGGCCGGCAGCGGCTCGCCGCGAGATTCCACGATCATGACGCCCCACAGGCGTCCCTCCACGGTGACCGGTACGCCGACAGCCGCGCGGATGCCGATCTTGCGGGCGATGGCGGCGCTTTCGCCCGTGGCGTTGGTGTAGTCGTCGATCCGCGCCGCTCGGCCCGTTTGGGACACGAGCGTGTGCAGGTTTCGCCCGCCGATGTTCCACGGGGTGTCGACGGGGACGGCGGCGCCGGTGCTGTTCCATGCCGCGACCATCCTTATGACGCCGTCGGGGCCGTACCGGCTCATCGTCGCGTGGTCGGCGCCCAGCAGCCGCCCGGCTTCTTCGGCGATCGCGGCGAACACCTCCTCCGGAGCCGCCGCCCGGGCCACCAGCGTCGCCACCCGTCGCAACGCCGCCCGCTCCCGGGCGTTGCGGTCACTCGGCCGAGTAGCCGACAGGGCCCCCGACCCCCGGCGCCAGCCCATGCAACCCTCCTCCTGTGGTCGAGCGGCCGCAATCCCACCGCCACCCACTTCCACTCGGCCGGTGGATCCCGATGTGGTATCCACCGATGGCGACGTCATCGTCAGCGAGAGACCCGGTGATGAGGTTCTCCGCGGTGAGAACCTGGTCGCCCACAAGCCGGCGTCAATCAACTGGACTATCGCGTCCAAAATAGACTGGCGCGACATCGATCGGCAAGCCTCCGCCGGCCATCAGCGGCTGAGCGCCACAGCGCGCCTGACGGTCGTGGTGGTACGCCCCCGTCTGGCCGGTACCCCTACACCGGAACAAATGGACGATATCGTCCACATAATCGGACACAGAGTGTGGCGGCGAGGACTGGATACAGGGAGGTGCGGGATGAAGGCGATTGTGGTGACGGGCCAGGCTGCGGGAACGGCCGGGATGACGCTGGTGGAGCGGGACCACTGGCGATGATTCGGCGCCGAACACTCCCGCCCCTCGCACTGGGGATCTTGGTAGCGATCTCGTGCGTCGTGGCGGAGACGCTTCTTGCCGATCTTCTCAAGCAGATCGCACCAGTGCGTTCCCTGGGAATCGTGTATCTACTGGGCATCGTGCTGGTCGCAGCCGTATGGGGTCTGTGGCCCGGGTTGGCGACGGCGACGGTCAGCGCCCTCGCCTTCAACTACTTTCTCATCCCGCCGACCGGGAGCTTGACCCTCGACAAGGCCGAGACCTGGACGGTGCTCGCATGCTTCCTCGCCGGTACGCTGCTGGCCGGCTCGATCTACAAGCTGGCCCGGTCACTGACCGTCGAGGTCGACGCACGCGCGGAGGCCGACCTGTCCCGCATCCTGCTGCACATGCCGGATGTGAAGACCGCGCAGCCGGAGGCCGCGCGGCGTCTGGCGCGAGCCCTCAAGCTTCCGTTCGCGGAGATCCGGTGCGGCGCGAGCCGCGGTGACGAGAATCACGTGGCGTTCCCGTTGCATGACCGGGGCGTCCCGGTGCGCTCACTCCTCGTCCCCGCCGGCCTGCCGAGGCCGACGCTGCGGCGCCTGCGGGATCGAGTGGTGCCCTCCCTGGAGGTACTGCTGCAGGCGGCACGGGAACGCCAGCGGGTCACGGACGAGCAGGCGGCGTTGCGGCGCTTGGCGACACTCGTCGCACGCGGTGCCCCCCCGGACGAGATCTTCGACGCGGTCGCACGCGAGGTGGAGCACGTCCTGGGAGTACGGAATACGGGAGTGTTCCGCCACGAACCCGACGCCACCATGACCCTGGTCGGCGGCTGGAGCGTCGTGCCTCTCGGCTCGCGCTGGCCGCTGAAGGGGACCATCGTGGAACTAGTGGCCCGGACGAAGGCACCGGGGCGCATGGACGACGTCCAAGCCCCCCTCGACGCCGGCGAGCTCCTCACCTTGCTGCGCGATCTGGGGATCAACTCTGCCGTCGCCTGCCCCATCACGGTCGGCGGGCGCCTGTGGGGCGCGGTGGTCGCCGGGTCGACGTCCGAGCCGCTGCCCGAAGACACCGAGAAACGCATGCTCGACTTCACCGACCTGGTGGCCACCGCCATCGCGAACGCCGATAGCCAAGCGAAGCTGCAAGCCTCCCGGGCTCGCGTCCTCGCCGCGGCCGACGCGACCCGCCGTCTCATCGAACGCGACCTGCACGACGGAGCCCAACAGCATCTGGTCGCGGTGATGCTCGAACTGCGTGCCATGGAGGCCACGGTGCCGGCCGAGCTGGAAGAACTCAAAGGACGGCTGTCCCACACGACTCAAGCACTGGACGAAACCGTCGGAGATCTGCGGGAAATCGCCCGAGGCCTCCATCCGGCGCTTCTGTCTCGGCAGGGCCTCCAACCCGCGGTCAAGGCGCTCGCACGCTGCTGCGCCGTCCCGGTCGAGCTCAACATGTGCGCCGACCGGCATCTGGCGGAGCGGAGCGAAGTGACCGCCTACCACGTCGTATCGGAGGCGCTGACCAACGCGGCCGAGCACGCCGACGCATCCGTCGTACACGTCGACCTCAGCGTCAAGAACGCCAGCATCTGGCTCTCCATCCGCGACGACGGGAAGGGAGGGGCCGATCCCCGCCGCGGATCAGGACTCCTCAACATCACAGACCGTGTCGAGGCACTCGGCGGCAGACTCCAGATCATGAGCCCGGTAGGAGACGGCACCTCACTACTCGCCGAGATCCCAATCACCGACGCGTGATAACGCCGGCGGCTCGCCGCCGCGGCATCCCACGGGCATCCGTGAATACAGGCATCGGAACAGCGGTACGAGGCCCGCATGGCGCTTCGCGACAAGACCCGTCCCCCGGAGGCATGCCTGATCGGTCAGCGGGCCGTCCAATGGTTCAGCCGGCGACTGTCTTGCTTGCAGCCCCAGTTTGGAAGCTTTCGGGCCGCGATGGCCCGTCATGAGGCCCTGCGAGGGGTCCCCGTGCAAGTCGGGAACCGGCCAGCGCCCCTCCGGGCCCGTGCCCAACTCTGTGATCTTCACGCGGCCTGATCTTCCACTATCCGGGCGAGCCGACGGGGGCGACCTTCGGGAGGGCTGGGTCGCGCAGCATGCCCCAAGGCGGGGCCGCGTCGATCCCATGTCTGCGGCCCTTGGGCCGCACCCCCTGCTCGGCCGGCCGTGCGGCCCGTCTTCGGAGGGACCGCCTGCTCCGGACCGCCACCTGATCGAGCGTGCGGCGAGCTAGGGGTGCAGGCGGGCGGTCAGGTGGGCGAGGATCTCGTCCCTTGCCTTCACGGTGGGGTGGCCGTCCTCGTCGATCAGGTGGGCGGTGGTGACGCTGTGGGGGGTTCCGACGACGTCACGGAAGAACGGGGGCGGGTCGGTGTTGGCGGCGCCGCCCGGTAGGACGCGGCCGTCGAAGGCGTCGCCGAGCAGCGCCCGGTAGGCGGCGAAGCGCTGGCCGGTGCACCAGCGGTCGTTGTCGAACCGGTAGGCAAGGACCGTGAGCCCGTCGCGCTCGACGCGATCCTGGACGGCGCGGGCGTCCTCGTCGCTGAGCTCAAGCCCCGCGGGGTCGTCCAGGGGCAGCGACGGGTGGTTGACCACCGGCGCGATGACGGACGGCTCAAGCGTCATGGTCAGGGCGAAGTTGCCGGTGAAGCACAGACCGATCGCGCCGACTCCCGGACCGCCGCACTCGCCGTGCGCCTGCCGCGCGAGGCCGCGCAGCCACGCGGTGACGGGGCTGGTGCCGCCCCCCGCGAACGCACGGAACTCGGCGCTGACGCACGCGCGGCGGACGACCTTCTCCCCGTCCTCGGCCGTGGGGTAGGCCCCGTCGACGCCGAACAGCGACGGGACGTACACGGTGAACCCCGCGTCCCGCACCCACCGCGCCAGCCGGAGGACGTCCGGGCTGATGCCGGGCATCTCCGGCATCAATACGACACCAGGTCCGGCCCCCGAGACGTACACCGTCTTCACCACCCCGTCAACGTCCACCCGCCGACGGGAGAAGTCCGTGATCGCGTCGTCAAGACGCCCGTTGGCTGCGTTCATGGGGACAAGCCTGGACTGCCATCCCCTTGCACCGGGATAGGCCGGATCGCCATTTATAACGGTAATCTCGCCACGGACGAGGAGGCCGATATGAGCGCGTTGCGGGTCGGGGTGCTGGCCTATCCGGGGTGCTTCGCGTCCGAGGTGTTCGGCGTCCCCGATCTCCTGACGATGGCCGCGCACATCGCCGGCCCGGACCGCGACGGCTACAAGGTGTCGGTCGTCTCGCCCCGCCGTCGCGTCGCCGCATCCGGTGGCGCCGTGCTGGCCGTTTCTCCGCTGCGCGACGTCGATGTCCTGGTCGTGCCCGGCTTCGAACTCGCGCCCGGCCTTGATGTGGACGTGAAACTGGCGTCGCTGGCCCCCGAGATCGCGGCGATCCGCTCCCACGCCGCCTCGGGCGAGGCCGTCGTCTCGATCTGCGTCGGGGCGTTCCTGCTGGCCGAAGCGGGCCTGCTCGAGCGGCGGCGGGCGACGACGGCGTGGCTCTTCGCGCACGAACTGGCACGGCGCTGCCCGGACGCCGACGTCCGGCCCGAACAGATGGTCGTCACCGACACGGGAGTGACGACGACCGCGGCCTTCAGCGCCATGTACGACTTCGCCCTGGAACTGATCCGCCGCCATAGCGGCGCCGGCGTGGCGCGGAGGACCGCGCGGGTGGCGCTCGTCGACGACGCACGATCGTCCCAGGCCCCCTACATCGACGCCGGGCTTCTCCCGCAGCCGGGGAACGAGTTCTCCCGCAGGGTCATGCGGTGGCTCGACCAGAACCTCACCGCCCGATACGACCTCACCACACTGTCGGAGACCTTCAACGTCAGCACCCGGACGCTGCTGCGCCGCTTCGCGCAGGAGACCGGACAGAGCCCGCTGGAGTACCTGCAGACCTCCCGCGTCCGCCGCGCCCGCCACCTCCTGGAGACCACGGACGGCACCGTCGCCGCCATCGCCGCCACGGTCGGCTACCGGGACTCCGGCACCTTCGCAGCCCTCTTCGCCCGGCACACCGGACGACGCCCACGCGACTACCGCACCGCCTTCCGGCGCCGGACGGGCTGACAGACGCTGCAGGGTGTGCGCGGGCCAACCGTCAATTCAGCCGGTGACCGTCAGGCCAGCCGGTCACCGGGGACCGGGGTCTTGCGAATCTTGGTCTTGAAGATGGAGTTCACGGTCTCGGCCGCCTTAACGATCACCAGTTGAGCTGGTGACGGTAGACCTTCTCGGCCACCGCGTAACCTCCGACCCCAGCCCGTGGGGGGCTGTGGGGGGCGGAGCCCCCCACATCGGGGGGCGGATTCAACCGGTTGTCGCAACACCGGTGGTCAACTGGCTGGGGTGAGGAGTTTAGCGAGTCGCTCGGCTGGGGTTTGCCAGCCGAGCGTTTTGCGTGGTCGGGAGTTGAGTTCGGCGGCGACGGCGTCCAGGTGTTCGCGGGTGTGGATGGACAGGTCGGTGCCTTTGGGGAAGTACTGGCGGAGCAGGCCGTTGGTGTTTTCGTTGCTGCCGCGTTGCCAGGGTGAGTGCGGGTCGCAGAAGTAGACGGGCAGGTCAGCGGCGATGGAGAACTCCTGGTGCAGGCTCATCTCCGAGCCTTGGTCCCAGGTCAGCGATCGCTTCAGCTCGGTGGGGAGTGTCTGCATCGTTGCGGCCAGGGCGTCGCGGACGATCTCGGCCGTGCGGTCGGTGGGCAGGTGAACCAGCAGGAGGTAACGGGTGGCGCGTTCGACGAGCGTGCCGATTTGGGAGGCCTGGTTCTTGCCGATGATCAGGTCGCCTTCCCAGTGGCCGGGCACGGCGCGATCGGCGGCCTCGGCGGGACGGTCGCTGATCATCACCATCGCGGTGGCATAGCGGGGGCGGCGGGTCTGGGCCTGGCGGCGGGGTTTGCGGTAGGTGCGGCCGGTGCGCAGCGCCTTGATCAGCTCGCGGCGTAGCTGACCGCGGCCCTGGACGTACAGGGCCTGGTAGATGGTCTCGTGACACACGCGCATCTCCGGCCGGTCAGGGAACCGTTCACGCAGCATGGCGGCGATCTGCTCCGGACTCCAGTTCATCTCCAGCCAGCCCTGGACGACACCACGCAGTTCATCGTTGGTGGCGAGTCTGCCCGGGCGGGGACGGGGCCGGCGCGCATCCGCGCGGGCCTGGGCTGCGTGCGGCCGGTACTGCCCGCTGGCCAGGTGCCGGTTCCGGCGCACCTCACGGCTGATGGTGGACGGGCTTCGGCCCAGCTCGGCCGCGATCAGGCGAAGCGAGACTCCCTCACCCAGCCGGTCAGCGATGTGCACACGCTCTTCCTCACGCAGGTAACGCGAGCAACCGGCCTGCGCGGACGGTCTGCTGATCGGCGGGCGGGCCTTGTTATGGGCGGTGGCCTTCACCCCGTTACGCCAACGCTTACCGGTCCGCGGGTTGATGCCCACGATCCGGCAAGCCTCCTTGCTACTCAGGCCCTGATCCATAAGCCGGAAGTATTCCTCCCGCTCACGCACCAAGGCCTTAGGCCCACGCTGTGTGCGATCTGCACGAATCTCGAAGCCCATCGCATCCCCTCAGACAGGGCGTTGCGACGACTCCTAGAACCGAAGGGGGGTTCCGGGGGGTCGTCCCCCCGGGCCAACAGGGTGGGCGATACTGGGTTCGAACCAGTGACCTCTTCGGTGTGAACGAAGCGCTCTCCCACTGAGCTAATCGCCCCGGACGGGTTCCCCCGTCGCCAGCAAAGATTAGCGCATTCCGGCACCTCTTCGCGCGCCGCCGGTGGTGTGGACGCGATCAGCCCACGGCCCAGGGCACGTTCAGGCCGTACCGCTCCAGGTAGAAGATCACGCCGGCGGCGACCACCACTCCCCCGGCGACGGCGATCAGCTGGTTCCTTCTGCGGGTCTCCGGGGCCAGGGCCTTGTCCTTCGCCTTGACGGCCTTGTCCTTGGCCCACAGCAGGGCGACGCGGGCCCAGGCGAACTCCGTCGCCAGGATGGCGAAGCCGACGAAGATCGCGGCCCAGCCCGGGCCCGGCAGGACGAGCATCGCGATGCCCGCCAGCAGCACCGCCATGCCCACGGTGAACACCGCGACACGCCACGCGTTGTTCAACAGAGCGTTGCGTCGTACGCGCTCGCGCCAGCGGGTCAGGTACTCGGACACGCATCGACCATAGCGCTTCCGCGCAGGTCAGAGCGGGTATCAGGTGGGAGAGGCCGGTCAGCTCAGGTGTTCGGGGGGCGGAATGTTCTTAGGACTTCTCGCAGTTACGGGTCAGAGACCGAAGGGGACACCCGTTGGAGGGAGCGACGTCCTCACCCAGAGCCCGCGATGCGGGTCCGATGCCTGAAGGAATGGCCCGATGAACAGCAGCAGCACCGCCTCGGCCGAGGTCGGCCTTCGGCTCGTCGTTCCCGACCGCACGACGGTCCCGCTGCTCGCGACCCTGGAGTACGCCGCCGACGACCCCTATGCCATCCGTGTCGCTTTTCACGTCGGTGACGACGATCCAGTGGAGTGGATCTTCGCTCGCGAGTTGCTGACCGTTGGTGTGGTGCGGCGGGTCGGGGACGGGGACGTTCAGGTGTGGCCGGCGGACGACGTCCGCGACCGCTCGCTGAACCTGTCTCTTTCGTCACCCTTTGGTACCGCCCACTTCGAGGCTCCGCTCACGCCCCTGACCGACTTTCTCAACCGTACGTACGAGATCGTGGCCGCGGGCCGGGAGTCGGATTTCATCGACATCGAGGCGGAACTCGACGACCTGCTCTGGCACTCCTGACGTCAAGGACCGTACGGCCCCGTGCCAAGCGCCTCCCAGCGCTGGCCCACACCCGACGGCGCGGGGCCGTACGCACCATTACGGCGCCGCCGCCCGCGGCGCCCGCTTGCGGCGCCGCGAGCGGAACCCGGCTCACGGGTCGAGGTCGGCCGCACCCCGCTCGGCGAACACCTCGATGGCCTTGCGGGTGACGGGCCCCGGCGCGGCCGGCAGGACCGTGCCGTCGATCGCCCTGATCGGCTGCACGTCACGGGTGGTGGAGGTCAGGAAGGCCTCCTCGGCCTCGGCGAACTCCGCCAGCGGCACGTCGGTCTCCTCCCCGCCGACCCACTCGAGCACGAGGGCGCGGGTGATCCCGGCGAGGCAGCCGGAGGACAGCGGCGGGGTGATCAGCCGGCCGCCGCGGACGAGGAAGACGTTGGAGCCGGTGCCCTCGCAGAGGTTCCCGGCGAGATTGCCGAAGATCGCCTCGGCGCCGCCGTGCTCGTGGGCGTACGCGAGGGCCTTGGCGTTGTCGCCGTAGGAGGTCGTCTTCAGCCCGGACAGGGCGCCCCGCTCGTTGCGCGGCCACGGCACGACCGAGACGTCGCCGGTCGCCGGGAACGGCCGCTGCTCCGCGACGGCCACGATCGCGGTCGCGCCGGTCGTGCCGCGGTCGGAGCCGAGCGGGCCCTCACCGCTGGTGTAGGTGATGCGGATGCGGGCGAGGTCCCACTTGGGTGAGGCGTCGAGGACGTCGAGTGTGCCCTGGCGGATGGCGTCCAGGTCCGGCTCGGGCAGGCCGAGCCCGGCGGCCGAGACCGCGAGCCGGTCCAGGTGGCGGGTGAGGGCGAACGACCGGCCGCGCACGGCCTTGATCGTCTCGAAGACCCCGTCACCCACGAGGATGCCGTGGTCGAACACGGACACTCGCGCGTCCTCCGGGGCGTGCAGCGCCCCGTTGATCCATACCGGACCGGAACTCATCGTGAAGCTACCTCCAATAGCCGAGCCGCCTTCAGCTCGGTCTCCTGCCATTCGCGCCGGGGGTCGGAGTGCCACGTGATGCCCGCCCCGGTGCCGAACCTGAGCCGATCATCGGTCGCCCAGAACGTACGGATGCCGACCGCGAGCGCACCACGCCGGGAGTCCGCGTCCACCCAGCCGATGGCTCCACAGTACGGGCCGCGGGCCACCGGTTCGAGCTCATTAAGGAGCGTCAGGGCGCTGGACTTCGGCGCGCCGGTGACCGATCCGGGCGGGAAGGTCGCGGCGATCAGCTCCGGCCAGCCCGCTCCGGGCGGGAGCCGGCCCCGTACGGTCGAGACAAGGTGCACCAGACCGGGATGTTCCTCCAGCGCACACAGGGCGGGGACCGAAACCGAACCTGGTTCGACCACCCGGCCGAGATCGTTGCGGACCAGGTCCACGATCATGACGTTCTCGGCGCGGTCCTTGGGCAGAAGGTCCTCTGGTGTGCGGCCGGTGCCCTTGATCGGGCGCGACTCGACCACGTCGCCCGCGCGGGACAGGTAAAGCTCCGGCGAGGCGGAGGCGATCTGGAGCCCCGGCAAGCGCATGACCGCGCCGTACGGGGACGGGTTGCCGCGGGCGAGGGCGTGGCCCAGGCCGACGAGGTCGTCCTCCGGCAGCGGGGCGGACAGCACGCGGCACAGGTTGGCCTGGTAGACCGTGCCCTCCGCGATCGCCGCGCGGATCGTCTCCACCCCGGCGACGTAGGCGTCCCGGCCGAGCGAGCTGGTCCACGACTCGCGCGGCGGCCCCTGCCAGGGCGCGTACGGGAGCGGCGCCCGCCGTACGGTGCCGAACCGCGCGCAGGTGACCTGGCCCTCATAGGTGACGACGACGGCCCAGTACCCCGATGAGTCGAGGGCGGCCAGATCATCGGTCACATCGGTCAGCTCGGTGGCCAGCAACCCCCCGGCATGGGCGAACATGACACCAGTCTGCCGAGTCACCAGGTGTCGAGCGGGATCCGGCGTTCGCGGCGCGGCGCCGAGCGCAGCGCGGTGCCGATCCAGCGGCGGGTCTCGGCCGGGTCGATCACGTCGTCGATCTCATAGACCGTCGCGGCGGACAGGGCCTTACCCCGCTCGTACGCACGGGCGACGAGTTCGTCGAACAGGGCGTCGGGGTCCTCGGCCGCGGCCAGTTCCCGGCGGTACCCCAGGCGCACGGCGCCCTCCAGGCCCATGCCCCCGAGCTCGCCGGTCGGCCAGGCCACGGTCGCGACCGGCACCTTGAGGCTGCCGCCGGCCATGGCCTGCGCCCCGAGCCCGTACGCCTTGCGCAGGATGACCATGACGAGCGGGACGCCGAGGTTCGCGCCGGTGACGAACATGCGGGCGAAGTGCCGCACGGTGGCGGTCTTCTCGGCCTCCGGGCCGACCATGAACCCCGGTGTGTCGCACAGCGACACCAGCGGCAGGCCGAACGCGTCGCACAGCTTCATGAACCGGGAGGCCTTGTCCGCGCCGTCGGCGTCGATCGCGCCGCCGAGATGGGCGGGGCTGTTGGCGATCACGCCGACCGGCACGCCCTCGATCCGGGCGAGGGCGGTGACGATCCCGGGCCCGTACGCCGCCCGCAGCTCCAGCACCGAGCCGGTGTCGGCGAGCGTCTCGATCACCATGCGGACGCCGTAGACGCGCTTGCGGTCCAGCGGGACGAGGCCGCGCAGCGCCTCCTGCCCGGCGGCCTCCCAGGTGCCGGCCGGTCCCTGGAAGTAGGCCAGGTACCGCCGGGCGACACGTACGGCCTCGGCCTCGTCGGCGACCGGGACGTCCACGACGCCGTTCGGCACCTGGACCGCCATCGGGCCGATCTCCTCCGGCGCGAACACGCCCAGCCCACCACCCTCGATCATCGCCGGGCCGCCCATCCCGATGTTGGCGTCCTCGGTGGCGATCACGACGTCGCAGCAGCCGAGCAGCGCGGCGTTCCCGGCGAAGCACCGCCCCGAGGCGATGCCGATCAGCGGCACCTGGCCGCTGAGGCGCGCGAACAGGTGGAACGCCATGGTGTCCAGGCCCGAGACGGAGGCGGTGTCGGTGTCGCCGGGCCGCCCGCCGCCGCCCTCGGCGAACAGGACGACGGGCAGCCGCCGGCGCTCGGCGAGCTCGAGCATCCGGTCCTTCTTGTAGTGGTTCGTCGCGCCCTGCGTGCCCGCCAGGACCGTGTAGTCGTAGGCGAGCACGACCGCGGGACGGCCGTTCACGTCCCCGACCCCGGCGACCAGGCCGTCCGCGGGGGTCTTCTCGATCAGCTCCTCCAGGGGCCGGCGCGCCCGCTGCGCGGCGACGGCCAGCGCGCCGTACTCGGTGAACGTCTCGCACAGGTCCGCGACGTTCTCCCGTGCCGTACGGTGCCCGGTCGCGCGCCGGCGCCGTACGGCCTCCGGGCGCGCGGCGTCCAGGCCGATCTCGTGGCGCCGGCGCACCTCCGCCAGGTCGGGCCGCTCCCCCGCCGTGGCCTCGGCCGGCGCGGCCTCCGCCTCGACGTCGCCCTCCTCGATGGCGACCAGCGTCTCGTCCTCGCCGACGAGCGCGCCGGCGACGGCCGCGACCTCGCGTACGACACCGGCGACCGGCGCGACCACGACGTACTCCATCTTCATCGACTCGAGCACGACCAACGGGGTCCCGGCGGGAACGGATTGGCCGGGGGTCACGTCGATACTCACGACAATGCCTTGAACGGGCGCGATGACGGGGGTCGTGTCCATGCCTGCAACCTCTCTCCGTTGTCAGGGACACGTACTACCATCAACACGACACACCCCCCGTTGCCTGTCATGCCCGTGATCGACGAAGAAGGGACCGCATGATCGACGAGGTCCCCGGCTACCGCATCCTCGAGCGGGCGGGGGAAGGCGGCTTCAGCGTCGTCTACCGGGCTCACCAGGAGCGCCTCGACCGCATCGTCGCGCTGAAGGTGCTGTCGGTCGATGCCGTGGACGACGACACGATGCGCCGGTTCGAACGCGAATGCCAGATCACCGGGCGTCTCACCGGCCACCCGAACGTCGTCACGGTCCTCGACACCGGCATGACGAGCACCGGCAAGCCGTACATCTCGATGGACTACTTCGAGCACGGCTCGCTGCGCGACCGGCTCTCGCGCGAGGGCCCGCTGCCGTTGCAGGACGTCCTGCGCATCGGGGTGAAGATCGCCGGTGCGCTCGCCGCCACGCACGAGGCCGAGGTGCTGCACCGCGACGTCAAGCCGCAGAACATCCTCGTCTCCCGCTACGGCGAGCCGGCGCTGGCCGACTTCGGCGTCGCGCGGCTGGTGGACTCCTCCGAGGCCACGCACACCAACGCGTTCACGCCGCACCACGCCGCGCCGGAGGTGGTCAACGGGCAGCCGCCGGGCGTGACCTCCGACATCTACGCACTGGCCTCGTCGATGTACCAGCTGCTGGCGGGCCGGCCGGCCTTCCGCGCCGGCTCCGGCTCGGGCATCGGCCCGCTGATGATGCGCATCCTCAACGAGCCGCCGCCGCCGATCGAACGCGCCGACGTGCCGCCCCAGGTCTTCGAGGTCATCGCCAAGGCCATGGCCAAGTCGCCCCGCGACCGCTTCCCGAGCGCGGTGGCGTTCGCCACGCGGCTGCAGCATCTGCAGATGGAGCTGCGGCTGCCGGTGACCGAGCTGGCGAGCAGTGGCGCGGTGTCCAGTGCGAGCACGTCCTCGCCGGAGGTCGACCACTCCGGGTTCACCGGGCCCGGGTTCGACATGCTGGTGCGCTCGTTCGAGCCGCACGTGCCGGCCGCCCACCCCGACGCCGCCCCGCACCGGACGGGGCCCGACACCGGGCCGCCGCCGAAGCCGCCGACGGCACCGTCGCCGCCCACCCAGGCCCAGACACCGTCCCAGGCGCAGCCGCAGACGCAGGCGTGGGCGCCCCAGCCGGGGCCACCGCAGACGACCTCTCCCCCGGCGCACACGCCGACGCCCCGCATGCTCCAGGAGGCCGGCGGCCCGCCCCGGGCCGGTGGTCTGAAGGGGCGCGGCGGCCTCATCGCCGGCGTGCTGGCGGTGGTGGTCGTGGGTACGGGCGCCGGCGTCACCGGTGTGCTGGTGTTCGGCGGCGACGACAAGCCGCCCCCGCCGAAGCCGACCCCGACGCAGGCGGCCCCGACGACTCCGTCCGCGCCGAACACGACTCCCGCGGTCCCGACGGCCGTCCTCCGCGCCGCGACGCCGCGCGCGGTCCGCGCGGTCGGCCGAGGCCAGCTCGTCAGCCTGCGCTGGAAGCTGACGAAGGACAACAACTACCCGATCTGGGTGCAGCAGGCCGACCAGGCGGGCTCGGAGGCCCCCCAGGCCCTTCCACCGCGTACGCTCAGCACCACCATCAGCGGCCTCGACCCGGCGAAGGGCTACTGCTTCGTCGTGGGCGCGATGGTCGCCATGGGCCAGAGCGACGGCCAGTCCGCCACGATCGCCTGGTCGAAACCGGCCTGCATCCGCGGCGCGCACGCCGGATAGGTCCCCGCGACGCGGCGTCCTCGGCGCCGCTTCGATGACCCCGGGCGTCAGCGCGCTCGCAGCTTGCAGGGGTGCAGGCGGCGGGGCTCACGCGACGACTCAGGCCGCCGGACGACGCGGCGTCCTCGGCGCCGCTTCGATGGCCCCAGAGGTCAGCGCGCTCGCAGCTTGCGCGGGTGCAGGCGGCGGCCCGCGCGGCGCACCGGGCTCGCCGCGCGGGCGACGAGCCGGCCGATCTGGTCCGTGTGCCGCCACGCGGCCTCGGCGGCGGCCGGATCCGGCGGTCGCTCCGCGTACTCCGCGCGGTTGACCAGGTCCGCGAGCGGGCGCAGGTGGCGTTCGGTGCCGGCGACGGTACGCCCGCCGAACCCGGCCACCTCGTGCGCGGTCAGCGCGGTCGCCCGCGGGAGCCCGACGGCGTGCAGCGTCTCGACGGTCTGCTCCCACGCTCCGGCGATCCGCTCGGCCGGCGTGTCAGCCGTGCGTCTGCGGCGGCGGCGCAGCATCGGCAGGACGAGCACGGCCACCAGGTACGCGATGGGGATGAGCGGGGCGGCGGCCGCCGCGTACACCCACCAGGGAGTCGCCTTGTGCGGCGTCTTCTTGGGGGCGGGCGGCGGGGTCGGCTGCTTGGGCTGCGTGGAGCCGCCGTTGCCCTTGTTCTTGGCCGCGGCGTTCTTCTGCGCCTGCTCCAGCTTCTGCTGGGCGCTCCCCGCCGGCACCGAGCCGGACTTCTGCGAGCGGCCCCGTTGTTCGGGCGTCGGGTAGAACGGCACCCAGCCCAGCCCGGTGAAGTCCACCTCGGGCCAGACCAGCACGTCGCCCGAGCGCACCTGGAACTCACCGTCGCCGCCGATGCCCGGCCGGAAACCGACGACCACACGTGTGGGCAGGCCGAGCGAGCGGGCCAGCACGGCGTACGCGGTGGCGAACTGCTCCGACGTGCCGCGCTTGGACCGGGTGAGGAAGTAGTCGAGCTGCGCGTAGGTGTGGCCGGGCAGGCCGGACACGTCGTATGTGGCCGCCTTCTGCAGGTAGTCGGCGAGCTTGGCCGCACGCAGGAAGCCCGTGCTCTGGCCGGCGGTGATCTGTTCGGCGAGCTTGTGGAAGGCGGGCACCTGGGCGTTCGCGGCGGTCGTGCCGGGCGACTCGGGCAGGGCCGTCGCGGCCAGCGCCTCGGGGTCGCGGGCCGGCTCCGCGTCGGCGAGCTCGTCCGCGTCGTAGTCGCGCGCCGTCGACCGCACCGAGTACGTCTGGCCGGTGCGCAGCGGCCGGACGGTGGTGAGCACGCCGCTCTCGGGGTCGACCGTGACGCCCAGGCCCGTGACGGTCGTGGGCCGGTCGGCGGCCGGCACCCACACGCCGGGCAGGTCCTGGATTCGGAAACGCTGGTCGACACGGGTGCCGTGCCGGTGCTCGGTCACATGCGCCGGCGCCGGAATCCGGTTGCCGGCCGCGACGAAGTTCCCCCCGGAGATCCAGTTCACGCCGTCGAACCGGTCGAGCACGGCGAGCCGCCAGTTCTCCGGCGCGGTGGTGTGCACGGTGAACATCGGCTGGTCCGGTGTCTGCAGCCACGCCGAGACCCGGTCGAGGGGGCTGACGCTGTCGCGCTTTTCCGGCGGCGGCGCCTTGACGGACTGACGCGGGTCGTACGGCGTGCCGGCGACGGGCAGCAGGGGCCCGGCGAGCATCGCGACCAGGCCGAGCGCGACCGCCGCGGCGACTCCGGCGGGCGCGCGGCCGGCCCGGCCCTCGCCGCGGACGAGGATGAGCACGGCGGCGAGGCCGACCAGTGCCGCCGCCACCGGCAGGTTCGAGCGGGGGCCGCCCACACCGAGCAGGAGCGCGACCCCGAAAACGGCCACGGACGGCAGCGCCGGAACGGCCTTCGTCCTCGAGCGCAGCACCGTCTCGGCCCCGGTGGCCGCCGCGAACCAGGTGAGCACCTGCGGCAGCACGAGCAGCTCCGGGCGGCCCGGGGCGGGCATGAGCGTGGTGAGGATGGCCTTCCAGGAGTCGCGCAGGGACCCGCCGATCACCCCGAAGTCGCCGTGGAAGAGGACGAGACCGGCGACGAGCACCCAGCCGCCCACGGTCAGCAGGATCGCGATCCAGAGGGGCCAGCTGCGGCGCCGGGGCCAGGAGACCAGCGCCGACAGGAGCACGGGAACGACGGCGGCGACCGCGACGACCGGCGCGATGTCGCGAAGGGCGAAGACGCGCTGGAAGCCGAGTCCGGCCGCCGCCGCCAGCGCCGCGGTGACGACGAGCGCGAGACCCAGGCGTACGGCGGAGACGGGCCGGGGAGCCGGAGTCCGACGTACGGGCGAGGGCTTCACGGCGGGGCGGTCCGGGCCGTTCCCGGCGGATGGCTCGGCGGCGCCCGGGCCCTGGGCCGCATGGACGGCGCTTGCACCCTGGTCGGTGATCAGTCCCTGATCGGTGCCCGGGCCCTGATTGGTGATCAGACCCTGGTCGATGCGCGGACCCTGGGCCGTGCCGAGGTCATGGGCGGTTTCCGGGTCGTACGGCGCTCCCGCGTGGCGCGGAGCCTCGGCTCCGAATCGGTCGCCGGCGCGAGGGCCGGTCGCCGGACCCGGCGCGGGACGGGGCTCGTCCACGGGGCCGCGGGCCGGGGGCGGCGGCACGTCGTCCGGTGTGGTCATCGAACGGCTCCCGCCCATGCCGCGCGCAGCTCGTCCAGGTTCGCCATCTCGATCAGCGCGATGCCCGGCAGGCCGGGTCCAGGGGCCTCCGGGCGGATCCGCACGCACACGACCCGGTCGAACCGGCGCCGCAGTGTGCCCGCTCGCGTGATGTCCCCCCGCGCGCCGGTGAGGACCACGAGCGACCCGCCCGCGCGTACCCGGCGGGCGACGTCGAGCGCCTCGTGCGGCACGTCGTGCGCCTGGAGCACGGCCAGCCGGTCCAGGATCAGCTCGATGTCGTGCGGTCCGCCGCGCGTCTCGACGAGAGTCCCGTCGCCGGTCAGGACCCGTACGGGGAAGTTCGCCGCGGAGGCGCCGGCCGCGACCGACGCGGCGGCGTCGACGGCCAGCTCGAAGTCGTCCTGGTCGGGATAGGCGTTCTCGTTCGTGTCGATCACGATGGTCGTCTGGGGCAGGCTCGCGTCCACGAGCTGGCGGACCATGAGAGTGCCCGTCCGCGCGCTGGACCGCCAGTGGATGTACCGCAGGTCGTCGCCCACGACGTACTCGCGCAGCGCGTGGAAGGTGACCGTGCCCGCCGGGGCCGTGTCGGTCGTCGGGCCTTCGAGGTGGTGGTTGCGGCCGGAGGGCATCAGCGGAAGCCCGACCGTACGGGGGCGTACGAGAAGCTTCTGGACGTCGCCGTACTCCCGCACGCGCCGCGCCAGGCCGAACGGGTCCGCGCGAACGAGGCGCAGCGGGCCGACGGGGATCTCTCCCCGCCGGTCCGTGGGCAGCGCGTACGTCACCGTCTCGGGACGGTCCGGCCGCAGGCCGGGCAGCTCCACGTCGATGGCGTCAGCGCCGCACGCGTCGTGCGCGCGCATCCCGGCGCGCCGGAGCCGCCCGGTGTTGGTGACGTGCAGGACGCCGCCGGCCGCCTCGCCGCGCGCCACCCGGTCCGGCGTGATCTCCCGCCGGACGTCGAGCCGCGGCCGGGGCAGCGTCCACAGCACGGCCGTGACGACGGCCACCAGGCCGCCGGTGGCCAGCACGACCGGTTCGGCGTACCCGAGCCAGGCCCCGGCGGCGTACAGCAGCACCGAGAGCACGGCGATCCCCCAGCCGAGCCGCGTCAGCACGGTCAGACCCCGGCCGCCTGGGGCACGGGAACCCGGCCGAGCACCTCGGCGACCAGGTCGCCGGCCGTACGGCCGCGCAGCTCCGCCTCGGGCGTGAGCATGAGCCGGTGCCCGATCACGTGCGGCGCCAGGGCCTTGATGTCTTCGGGGACGACGTACGAGCGGCCGGCCGCGGCGGCGCGGACGCGGACCGCGCGCAGCAGCGCGAGGCTGGCACGCGGGCTGGCGCCCAGCCGGATGTCGGAGTGCTGGCGCGTGGCGGCGACGATGTGCACGAGGTAGTCGTACAGCGGCGGCGCCACGTGGATCCGGCTCGCGAAGTCGATCATGTTCTTGATGTCCTCGCGCCCGGCGACCTTGGGCAGGTGGTCGACGGCCGGCCCGGACGGCATCCCGGTCAGGACGGCGACCTCCGACGTGTGGTCGGGATAGCCCATGGAGATCTTCATCAGGAACCGGTCGAGCTGGGCCTCCGGGAGCGGGTACGTGCCGTCCATGTCGACCGGGTTCTGCGTCGCGATCACCATGAACGGCCGCGGCACCGACTGCGGCCGCCCCTCAACGGACACCCGCCGCTCCTCCATGACCTCCAGCAGCGCCGACTGCGTCTTCGGCGAGCCGCGGTTGATCTCGTCGGCGACGACGATGTTCGCGAAGATCGGCCCTGGGTGGAACTCGAACTTGCTGGTCGCCTGGTTGAAGATCGAGACACCCGTCACGTCGGAGGGCAGCAGGTCCGGCGTGAACTGGATGCGCGTCCACTGCGCGTCCACGCTCGCCGCGATCGCGCGGGCGAGCGTGGTCTTGCCCACGCCCGGCACGTCCTCCAGGAGCAGATGACCCTCGCTGAGCAGGCAGAGCATCGCGAGTTCGACGTTATCCCGCTTACCGCGGATCACCCGCTCGATGTTGCCGGCCAACGCGCCGAACAACTGGGCGAACCGTCCGACCAAGGCTTCCGCGTCAGGCGCCCCGTACGCCTCCGCCGTCATCAGTCAGCACACTCCCAGATGGCCGGTCCGGCGAGCTCCTGCCACGGGGTGTGCGGCGTGTTCGGCAGGTAACCGATCAGGTAGCCGGTGGCCTTGTGCTTGACGTAGTCGTAGAGGCTGCCGGAGAACCCTCCGTGGCTGTAGGCCGTGCCCATCTTCTGGCATATGACCTGGACCGTCTGGCTGTTGGCGTCCGGGATCTCCTCGGCGACGTTGCTGTCACTGAGGTCGTTGGCGTTCGGCGTCTTTGTGACGTAGCTGACGTCCTGCTTGAGGCCGCCGTGGTGGATGCCGTAGGTGTTCACCGGGCCGGCGAGCTCGACGGTGTTGCTGGTCATCTTCTTGCCCGCCGGGTTGGAGGCGGTGACCTTCACCGTGTAGGTGCCGTTCTTCCAGATGTTGCCGAACGTCACCGAGGTGCCGGAGACGTTCGGGTTGGAGCCGCTCTTCGGCCCGGTGACGTTCACGGCGTAGGTGACCTTCTTGGCGTCGGCGCTCGGCGGCGCCTGCCAGTCGATCTTCGCCCCCTGGGCCGTGCCCGTACCGGTGACGTTGCTCGGCGCGTCCGGCTCGGTGCACGACAGGGTGGGCGTCGTGTACTGGGAGTCGACCTCCGACTCATGGTCGCGGTTGTTGTACAGCGCGGCCACGGCGAACTGGTACTCCTGGCCGCAGGTGCCGCCCTTGACGGTGAAGGTGTAGTCGGGCCCGTGCGGCCCGATCTTGTCCGGCGTGGCGGTCAGCCCGTCCGACGTGAGCAACCTGTATCCGGTCGCGTCGCCTCCGCCGCCCGGCTCGAAGTCGATCTTGATCGTGCCGTCCGGCTGCGGGGTCGCCCGCAGGTTGGTCGGCGCGTTCGGCGGCGTGACCTTGGGCGGGTCGGGCTTGTGCGACGGCGGGGTGATGGGCGGCTTGCTGGGCAGCCGCGGGTGGGTCGGGCCACCGCGCGGGCCGTCACCGCCGCCGGCCTTCGGCCTGCCGCTGGCACCGCCGGCCGGCACGCCCACTCGCGGAATGGGGCTGTTGTGGCTGCCCGGCACGTCCGGCGTGTACTTCTGGATCGGCTTGTGCCCGCCCGCACCGTCGACCACGACGCCCTTGGCGCTGTCCGGGCCGTTCACCCAGAGCAGGCCGTCCTTGACGAACGCGTCGAGCGGGCCGGCCTGGCCGGTGACCGGAACCTGCTGGCCCATCCGGTTGGTCGCCTGGTCGTACACGATCAGGCTGCCGGTGCTCTGGTCCGGGATGTAGACCTTCTGGCCGAGCGCCTGCGGCGGGGCGAGCTTGTGCTTGGCCGGGAGCTTCAGCGCGACGCTGCTGAGCGAGCCGCTGCCCGCGTTCAGCACGACGAGGGAGTTGCCGGCGAGCAGCGGGACGAGCTGGCCGTCGGTGGTCGCGGGCGCCAGCACCGAGCCCTTGGCCGCCTGGGCGACGGTCGAGGGCAGGCGGACCTTCACCTGGGTACCGCTCCTGCCGATGATGACGGCCTGGGCGGAGGTGAAGTCGGTGACCACCGGAGCGCCCGCGGCGATCGTGAGCGCCAGGTCGTCACCCGCCCGGCCGATGCCGATGGGCTGCGCGGCCTGCCCGCTGCGTACGGGCGCGGCCTGGCCGTTGGCGGGAACCGGGACCCACAGCACCGAGGTCGCGTCGATGGCGGAAGAGCCGAGCGGGCCGGTGAGGGCGAGGGGCGAACCCATCGTCGCGAGGGTCATCGGGTCGAGCCGCTGGACGCTTCCCTTCTGCTGGTCCAGCGCGTACGCCTGGCCGGAGCCGGACACCACCTGCATGCCGGCGGCACCGCGGTACGTGGCGCCCTGCACGACGTTGAGATGCGCCGGGTCGACGCGGCTGACCACGCCGGTCACCTCGTCGACGATGAGGACGACGCCGCCCTGCTGGATCACCTTCATCGGGTGGCCGCTCGAACCGGACAGCGTGACCTTGCCGTCCACCTTGCCGGACAGCCCGTTGACGTGGACGAGCTCGCCACGCCGGACGGACGTCAGCCAGCCGCCGACGTCCGACAGGTGGTATTTCGCGCTGGCCATTCCGACGCCGAACACGACGGCGGCGGCACACAGCACGCCAACGACTCCGATCGCGATGTGCCCGGTCAGCCGATCACGACGGAAGAACCTGCGCTCCCCGCTCACCCGTTCCTACCTCCCGCGCGTCACACCCCGGCCTATCGGTGATGCAAGGGTCACCTTAATGTGTCCAAGCCGGTCAAATGTCGGTAGTGCCCAATTGGTGACACACTTCTCTGACCAGCGACGGTGAGTGACCGAAATGGACGTCGTTTTCCGTGGAAGAGGACGTCCGTAGGCCCGGTGTCGCTTGCTTCGAGCCCTTGGACGCGCGAACGGGCGAGCCGGTTCCTCGTAAGCCCGCGGTTCCGCCGCGGTGATGGCTCCGATCCACCGTGTGGCGAGGCCGAGCGGCGCTCAGCCGATGACACAGCCGAAGACGTCGGCGAGACCGGCGCGCCCGCTGTCGGTCAGGACGAGGGAACGGCGGGACGCGCCGCGTTCGAACCAGCCGAGCTCGATCACGCCGGCCGTCACCGCCGCGCCGAGAGCGCCGTTGAGGTGAGGGCGGCGCTCGGTCCAGTCGAGGCAGTGCCCGGCGAACCTCCGCCGCGACGCCCGGGCCGCGGCCACGTCGACGCCGATGGAGGCGAGGCTCTCCTCCCCCTTGTCGGTCACCTCGTACGCGCTGCGCTCGGGCTCGTCGGCGACGGCGTCGAGCGCGGGTTCGAGGAGGCCACGGCCGATCATCGCGTCGAACAACGCGACCCCGGCCCGCCCGGCGAGGTGGTCGTAGCAGGTACGCGCCTCCCCCAGCGCCGCCGCGTGCCTCGACTGCCTCAGGCTGCGCACCTGCACCTTGGGACTGATCAGGCTCAGCGCTTCGATCACCGAGGCGACCTCGGCGCCCTTGAGCCGGTAGTAGCGGTGCCGCCCCTGCTTGACGACGCTCACGAGACCACCGTCGAGGAGCTTGCCGAGATGCGAACTGGCCGTGGCCGGGGTGACACCGGCCGTACGGGCCAGCTCACCGGCGGACAGGGGCCTTCCGTCGAGGAGCACCGTGAGCATCGCCGCCCGCGCACGATCGGCGAGCAGCGCCGCCACCGGCGCGATGTCAGAGCCGTACGGTTCGGGCATACGACGACGTTACGCCCAGGACGCTTAGACGTCCGTCGAAGGAACGCCACGCCGGTGGGCCGGAAGGCGTTACCGAGTTGGGGGTCGGGCTGAGAATCCGCTAGTGTTTGGCGTGTCGCCAGGGGGGTCAAGCCCCCGGGAGACACCACGCGGACGTGGCTCAGTTGGTAGAGCATCACCTTGCCAAGGTGAGGGTCGCGGGTTCGAATCCCGTCGTCCGCTCGGAGAGGTCTTGCCGAAGGCCTCACTCGGTGGAGTGGCCGAGAGGCGAGGCAACGGCCTGCAAAGCCGTGTACACGGGTTCAAATCCCGTCTCCACCTCTGAAGCACTCAGCTTCGCGAGGGCGATTAGCTCAGTGGGAGAGCGCTACCTTGACACGGTAGAGGTCACTGGTTCAATCCCAGTATCGCCCACCACGTGAAAGCGCAGGTCAGAGGCCCTGCCTCCTCTCTGGAGGGGCAGGGCCTCAGGCGTTCATGGGCGATATTTGGGCGATGATCTTGGCGCCGCTGCCCGCTCCGGCCTGTTGTACGGCTGTCAGTTGCTTGATCGTCTCTTCCATCCGCGACAGGAGCGCGATGAGCCCCGCCTGCTCGTGAGGCCGCAGTGCGAGGAGTGACGACTCCCAGCGGGCTTGCAGGACGGTGAGGATCCGCTTCTTGGTCTCGGGCGTCACGTGCTCGTAGATGCCGCCCATGCCGCGCATCTTCTGCCCGAGGCGGGCCGCACGGCCGATCTCGAGAATCCATCATCGGCCAGCCACGTCCGGTGGCTGTGCCGCCCTTCGTGGAAGGTGAAGCCGGGCAGGATCGGCGGGACCCGCTGGCCCGTCCTTCGGTCACGCGCGACGCCGTCCCACGCTGGGCGCCAAAACCGCCGTCCGAAGTTGCTCCGGCGCAGGACGCCGCCCTTCTCACCCACGAAGACGAAGGAGCGGTCGCAGTCCTCCAGCAACGCTGTCGACGACACGTGAAAACTGGCTCTGGCACGGATTCCGTGAAGCGGACCCTTCTCAGTCGGCGAGCAGGATGCGTTTGCGCAGCAGGTCGGGGTTGGCGCGGCCATACATCTGCCGTTTGATCATCTTGATGCGGTTGACGTGGCCTTCGACCTTCCCGGAGCTGTAGGGCAGGGTCAGGCCGGCGCGGGCGGCGTCCAGGTCGCGGCGTAGCCCGGTGACGAAAGAGCGCAGTTCGGGCAGGTCGCTGGATTCGACCGCGCTCATCCAGCGTTCGAGCTGGTCGCCGTGCAGGTGGAGCATCATGTGAGCGAATCCGCGAACGTGTTCTCGGACGCTGGCCGGCGCTGGGCTGGCGGCGGTGAGTGTCTCGAGTTGGTGTCGCTCATCGGGTTGGAGATTGTCCGGGTGGCGTAGGATCCAGCCGGTGACCTGCCGGACGGTCGGTGGTGTCGGTGGCGGCTTGAGAGGGACGGCGTTGCTGCGCCAGGGCCGGACATATTGGCGGACGGTGGTGCGTGCGCCTCGGTATCCCTGAGCACGGAGTTCACGGTGGAGTTGTTCGGCGTTGGTGCAGCCTTCCTTCCAGCGTCGCTGCAGGTAGTCGGCGAACTCATCGAGAGCTTGGGGCCGTTGTCCAGTGCCGTTGTTGACCAGGAGTTCTTCGGGGCTGGTAGCGCGGGCGAACCGGCGGACGGTGTTGCGGCCCAGTCCGAGTTCCCGGGCGATTTGCCTGATCTGGCGCCCCTGGGCGAGCAGGTCGTGGATGGCGGTGTGCCGTTGCCGGGTGCGCTCGGCCAGGCGTCCTTCTCGTGGCTTCGGGTCGCTGTCGGGCTGTGGATCGCTGGGCGGGGCGGGGTCGGTCTGCGTTGTCGTCTGAGGAAGTTCGCGTAGGTGGTGGCGGTGTTTGGTCACGGTTCGTTCGACGGCTTCACCGAGGTTTCGCCACATATGCCAGCGGTCGGCGACTTGGATGGCATCTGGTGCCCCGCGCGTGGTGCCTTCGGCGTAGCGGCCGGCCCGGTCCCGGCAGACGACTTCGATGCCCGGGTGGTCCTGCAGCCAGGCGGCCAGGGACTCGGCAGACCGTTCGGCCAGCACGTCGATCGGCCGGCTGGTGGCCATGTCGATCAAGACGGTTCCGTATCGGTGGCCGCGGCGAAGCGCGAAGTCATCCACGCCCAGGACCTGCGGCCTGGAATCAGCGGCGGCGTCGGGCAGTGACCGGATCATCCTGATCAGCGTCATCCGGCTCACCGCTGCCGCCAGCCGGTGCGTCAGCCGGGCCCCGGCCCGTCCGCCCAGCGCCAGCGCGATCGCCCGCAGGCACTCGCCCAACCCGATGCTGCGCCGGCCATAACGGACGGTCAGGCCCGGCACCTGCTCGGCGAAGGTCTTCTTGGCGCACACCTCGTTGCGGCAGAGGAACCGCAGAACCTGCAGGTGAATCACCGTCTCCTGACCAGCGATCGCCTGGTCCGACAACCGGCGCTCGTACCGGCTATGAACCCGCCCCGACAAGACCCCACACGACGGACACACCGCCTGCGACGTGCGCGTCCTCGCCTGGATCCGCACCGACCTGCCCGCACGGAACACCCGATCGATACACAAGCACGCCAGGTGCGGAAACAAGACCGCCAGCAACTCCGAGATCGCCACCGACCATGATCACCAAGCCCGACGGAGCCACCGGGCCAAGATCACGGAATCCGTGCCAGAGCCCACATTCGCGCGTCGTTGACAAACGCCTCGTACAGATCGGCGAGGAACGGAGGAAGCTGCACCCACCGCGGTCAGCTCGCGAATTCGCTCCCTACGATTAGGAGCTGGTTCCTACGCCACCATGCCCACCTCACCTCATCTTGATTGGGTCGGGCCGCGGGGAAGTCCCATGGGCCCCAGTGGCCGAGGTCACAGCGCAGGCGGTCTCCTGTCATGCTCGCCCGTCCGTACGGCCCGGCCGGAGCCAGAGGGTGTGCCCGGGCGGCAGTGTGCTTACCGGGCCGTCGCCGAGGGCGACCTCGATCGGTGGCCGCGCCGAGGGCGGCAGGCCGACGCGGACACCGTCCGGGCCGGCACGCAGCCGCAGGCCAACGTGGCGGCGGTACCGCAGTTCCATGGCCAGCCCCGGGACACCGGGTGGCAGCGCGGGGGCGAGGCGCATGACGTCGCCACGAAGTTCGAGCCCGGTGTAGCAGCGTTGGGCGAGGTCGAGCGTTCCCGCCATGGCGCCCAGGTGGATGCCCTCGGCGGTCGTACCGCCCTGGACATCGTGCAGGTCGCTGTCCAGGGCCTCCAGGAAGAACCGCCAGGAGGCGAGGCGGTCGGAGCGGGCGAGCACCCAGGCGTGCACGACGGCGCTCAGCGTCGAGCCGTGCGAGGTGCGGGTCAGGTAGTACGCCACCGTCTTGGGGATCGTCTCGCGGTCGAAGCGATAACCGAGCCGGGCGAACAGCGCTCGCAGTTCGTCGGCGGATAGGAGGTAGAACAGCATCAGCACATCGGCCTGCTTGGACGCCTTATACCGGTTCGTGCTGTCGCCCTCGGCCTCGAGGACTCGGTCGAGACGACGAATGTCGCCATACCTGCTCCGATAGCCCTCCCAGTTGAACTCGGCGAGATTCTCATAGCCCTCGAACTGGCTGATGACGCCGTCATGGTGGAAGATCACCCGCAGTCGCCGGCTGACGTCTTCGAACCGTGCCGGCTCGTCCTCCGTCAGGGCCACGCGCTCGCACAGTTCCTTCTGCCGCCGGGGCGGCAGCAGGTCCAGCAGATCCAGCGCCCGCCACAGGGTCCATGCCGCCATCACGTTGGTGTAGGCGTTGTTGTCCAGACCGGGCGTTGCCGCGCCCGGGTAAGCGTCGTGGTACTCGTCGGGCCCCATCACGCCGCGGATGTCGTACCGGTCCGTTGAGGGATCGAATGTCGCGGCGCTCGCCCAGAACCGCGCGATCTCCAGGAACACCTCCCCGCCCTCGCTCGCCAGGAAGTCCAGGTCGCCGGTCGCCTGGTAGTACTGCCAGATGTTGTAGGCGATCGCCAGCCCGACGTGCCGCTGCAGCCGCGAGTTGTCCGGCAGCCAGCGGCCGGAGCGAGGGTTGAGATGAAGGACCTGCGTCTCCTCACGCCCGTCGCTGCCGCTCTGCCAGGGATACATCGCGCCGGTGTGACCGGCCTCCCGCGCCGCGCGCCGGGCCGCGGGCAGCCGCCGCACGCGGTACGACAGCAGGGCCCGGACCACCTCGGGGAACCGCAGGCTGAGGAAGGGCAGCACGAAGAGCTCGTCCCAGAAGACATGGCCGCGGTACGCCTCGCCGTGCAGCCCTCGGGCGGGCACGCCGGCATCGACGCCCACGGTGTGGGGCGAGACGGTCTGCAGCAGGTGGAACAGGTGCAGGTTGATCGTCCGCTGCGCCGGACCGCCCCCGATGTCGAGGTGAGCACGGCGCCACAGGCGCGCCCACGCAAGGCGGTGCCGTTCGCGCAGCCGGGCGAAGTCCGAAGCCCGCGCCACGGCGCGCCGGGCCGCGGCCACGGGAGCGGGCCCGTCCCCCGCTCGATCACGTGAAGTGTGCAAGGCCACGATCTTCTCGACGGTCACAGCCTCGTCGCGGCCTACCGCGACGGTCAGGTGCCGCGCGATCCAGCCGGGCTGAGCGTGGGTCTCCCCGCGGGCGGGCTCACTGGCGCGGACGACCGTGCGGCATGCCAGCGCGATCCGCACCGCTGAAGTCTCCGTCATGACGTCCGACCAGATGAGGTCGCCGTCCGCGCCGGTCGAGCCGACCGTCAGATGCTTGCTCGCCAGCCCGCGATAGCGGGCGACGCCGCGGTTGCTCACCCGCGCGTCGAGACCGGAACGGATCTCCAGCGCCCCGGACCAGTTCACCGCGCGGATCGTGGTCTGGAGCGCCGCGAGGTGCGGGTCGTCCATCGAGACCAGTCGGTGCTGGGCGACCTCGGTCACGCGCCCGGCGGCGTCGCGGAAACGGAGCCACCGGCTCAGCAGCCCCTGGCGCAAGTCCAGCTCCTGGCGGTAGTCCAGCAGGTCGAACCGCTCTGGAGCGAACCAGTCACCGTTCTGAGCGCGGAACGTCAGCGGCAGCCAGTTGGGCACGTTGACCAGATCCTCGTTGACCACCGTGCGCCCGGCGATCCGTGAAGGCAGCCGGTCGTAGCAGCCGGCGACATAGGTACCGGGGTAGTGGACGACTCCCGCGCTCGCCTCGGGTGCCGCTCCACGAGTGGCGAAGTAGCCGTTGCCCAGGGTGCACAGCGCCTCGCGCAGCCGTTCTTCGGCCGGCTCGAATCCCTGGTAGACGACATGCCAGGACTTCGTGCTGAGCGGTCGTTCAGGCAGCGCGTGCACTCCAGAATCTCAGCTCCGCCAGGTCCGTCACCATCGGACTCGCGCCGTGCTCACGAAGAGGTGTGATCGCGCTTGTGGGATCGACGCCGACGACGGCGGCGAACCCGCTCTCGCGGGGTGGAGCCGGCTCGCGGAGCGCGCAGCGGCCGTCGGTTCTGGTTCGCATCATGAGACCCCCAAAGGTTTTCTCAACATCACCGATCACGGCAATGCCCGGCCAGGGGCTTCAGTCCCGGCGCGGTCGCCCAAACGACCTAGCCGACCTGCAGGAGGCGGGCGGTATCGGAGCGTTCGGCCTCGTTGAGGGCGAGGTCGATGTGCTCGATGGCAGTGGTCAGGAGGGGGATCCATCGGTCCTGCAGCGCGCGGATCCGCTGACGGGTCACGATGATCTCCTGTGCCACGCGGCGTTCGACTCCTGTGCCACGGCGTGCCGGCTCACGTCTGCCTGCGCGGGACCTGTCAGGCCGGTCGTGACCCTAAGCGGTCGAGACGTCTCCGTCCGACCCGGCGGGGATTTGAACGCGAAGAGATGTGCCGGCTCCGGTCGGGCTGGTGATGCACATAGTGCCGCCGACAGCCGCCACGCGATCCATGAGGCCGGCCAGCCCGGAGCCATCTCGCGGATCCGCGCCTCCTACACCGTCATCGTGGATGGTCAGGTCGAGGGATTCATCATTGCTGTTGAGGGTGATGCGCACCAGCGAGGCGCTCGCATGTTTCAGGACGTTCGCCAGTGCCTCGGACATCACGTAGTAGGCAGTGACCTCGATCGGGTCGGGCAGGCGCCGGCCGACGTCGATGTCCAACGCGGCCGGTACCGGGAAGCGGCGTGTGAGCGTTTTGACGGCCGCGCCCAGGCCTCCACCGTTCAGGACCGAGGGGTGAAGTCCGTGGGAGAGGTCTTGGATCTGCGCCTGGACCAGTGACAGTTCCTCGGTGGCCTGCGCCAGTTGTCTGCTGAGTATCTCCATCCCGGGTGGCACGCTCGCCCGCGCCGTTTGAAGGATGAGGCCGAGCGAGATCAGACGTTGCTGCGCGCCGTCGTGCATGTCGCGCTCGATCCGGTGGCGTGCCTCATCGGCGGCCATGACCAGGCGGGCGCGGGAGGCGATCAGCTCCGCGCGGCCTTCCGCCTGCGCGATGGTGCACGCCGCCAGCTGCACGAACTCGTCGACGCGGCTTTCGATATCGGCCGGCACTGGCCGGGATATGAGGAATTCCAACACCATCACGCCCCACAGGCGACCATCGACGGTGAGCGGGCACGCCAGTACCTGGCCGATTCCCTGGGCCTGGAGCCAGCCGCCGATCTCACTGGTGATCGTCACGGCCGGGAGCCGCGCCGGTCTTCCGCTCCGCCGGACCGCCGCAGAGGAGGAATCCTCACCCATCAGCCAACGTCCGCCCAAAGGCGAGCCCAGGTCGGCGGAACCGGGTGCCCTCCAACGGACAAGCCCGGCGACGCGACCAGGCACATGACATCGCCAGGTTCGTAGCGACAGATCGAGACATAGTCCGCCTTGAACAGGCTGCCGACCTCACCGGCCACCGCTTGAAAAGCCGCCTGTGGGCGAGCGCCAGAGGCGACCAGCGTCGCCACGTGTCGCAGTGCTTGCTGCTGTTCGACCAGCGAACGGATCCGGGCACACCGACTCACCTTGAGACGAGACACCGCCCAGAACGAACTGATCGCTGGCCACATCAACCCGGCCCTCTCCACGCCTTGACGTGCGAGACCGCCCCCCGCTTTCAAACCCATCGTATGCGCTTTCACGGCGGCCGGCGGACCCCGTACGGGGTCATCGAGCAGCTTCGATGACGTACCGTGCGACCTGACTCACCTTGATGTTCTGCTCCCGCGCCGCCTTGGCCAAAGCGGCGAAGGCCTCATCCTCGGAAAGTCCGTGGCGTTCCATGAGCATGCCGATGGCTTCGCCGACGCCTTGTCGGACGGGGATCTCCGCCTGCAGATGAGCTTCGCTGCGAGCGCTGGCGAGAGCCACGGCCGAATGGGAGGCCAGCAGCCAGCCGGTCTCCTCGGAACGTGCGGTGAAGGCCCTGGGCTGCGTGGAGTACAGGTTCAGCGCGCCCAGGGTCTCTTCGCCGGTGAACAACTTGAAGCCGAGTATGCTGCGGATCCCCAGTTTCTCAGCGCACGGCGCATACCGCGGCCAGCCAGGGGCCGCGGCCCTGGTATCGGCGATACGGAAGACCTCCTCGCCGGAACGGACGGCGTCGAAACACGGCCCCTCACCAACGTCGCCCTGCATCCGGTCGGAGATGCGAACCTTCTCATCGCTCGCCGCCAGCGTATGGACCTTATGATTCGCAATGGCCATGATCCCCGCCACCTCACAACCCTCAACCAGGTCGATGGCGCACACCACTATCCGGTCCAGCGTGGCCTGCAACGACGGCTCGGACACCAGGCGGCGCGCCACCTCCGCCAGCGCGATCGCCAGTTCCCGCGGATCTCGGCTATCCCCCATCGCCCCCACCTCCGCGCTGCAGCCCTACGCTTAAACGATAGGTCTGTCCGGATGACCCCGTCGCGTCCATCCGGCCTCGCCATCCGTGCCGGACGGCACGACCGCGACGGGGCATCGAGCGTGGTGGATCAGGCCGTGGCTGACCGAGCCGAGTCGTAGGCCGGTGTGGCCGCGCGCGGCCACGACGGCGAGATCCGCATCCGCCGATGCCTCCACGAGCGTCTTGACGGGATGGTCGCGGGGGGTGTCCTCCGCCACCGCGATATCGGGGTACCGCTCGCGCCAGGGTGCCACGATCCGATGTGCCTCCTGGCGGATGGCCACGGCCAGCTCACCGACTTCCAGAACCGCGTACCGGCCCTCGGGCGGGCACCAGGCGAAGATCACCCGGACCAGCGCCTGGCGGAGGATTGCCGCGTCGAAGGCGTACCGCAGCGCGGCGGCGGCGTGCTTCGACAGGTCGATGCCGACGACGATCTCCCGCCTTACAGTTCGTTCGCCGTCACGGACCACCACGACCGGGGCGTTCGCGTAGCCCGCCATATGCAGACTCACCGAACCGAGCAACAGGCTCGCGAAGCCACCACGCCCCCGATGCCCGACGACCACCTCGTAGGCCTCCTCGGCCTGCCGTCGCAACGCCACGGCCGGGGGTTCAACGCCGAGCACGGTCGTCACCCCCAGCCCGGGATGCCATCCGCGAACCTCCTCAGCCGACTCTTCCAGAATCGCCCGTCCGGCCTCGTGCAGGGACTCGGCCATCATCGGTTCGGGATAAAAGGGAATGTCGCAGGCCCAGGGCCCCACCGCATACACGATCCGCAGCGGTCGGTCACGCAGCACGGCCTCCTCGGCCGCCCACCGCAGCGCCACGCGCGACGGATCCGAACCATCGACGCCGACCACGACCGGTGGCAGTTCCTCGGCCACGAAACCCCCCGAAAACGCGGCTCACGTCAGAGCCGACACACACACTGAAGGCCTCCCACTCACACTCTCATGACACTCTCCGAATCCGGACATCGTTCCCCAAACCCACCGGTACATCGCGGTGACGATCACTGCCGGGCGGCGTGGCGTCGGGTCAGGTAACGGCGCAGTTCGTCCGCTCCCCAGACGATGAACGGGTACGGGAGCAGCAGAAGCAGATCCGTGGGAGGGAGCGCGGTGGTCCCCAGAAGTTGCTGGAACATTGGGGTGTAGGCGAACACCATGGCAAGGAGGAGTTCGCCGGCTATTCCCGCCATCAGGTAGCGGTTGGACAGCACGCCGACGGAACGCAGCGACGCTCGTTGGGTGCGTACGGCGAAGGCGGTCCCGACCTGCCCGGCGATCATCCCGAGGAACGCCATGGTCGTCGCCTGCCGATAGGCATGGTGCAGATGCGTACCGGCGCCTATCGGTGCGCCCGGATGCCAGCCCGCGCGGGTCAGCACGTAGAAGAAGCCCGCCATCTGCAGGGAACAGACCAGAACGCCGAGGAAGAACCACGCACGCAGAAGCATGGGGCCACGGATGACTCCCTCAGAGCGTGGCCGTGGTGGCCGCTGCATGAGACCGGGCTCGGCCGGCTCACGGCTCAGGGCAAGGGCCGGCAGTGTTTCGCTGCCGACATCGAAGGCCAGCAGTTGAAGGATGGTGAGCGGTAGCGGCACCGCCCCACCGGCGAGGGCGAACACCAGGAACGGGGTCACCTCGGGCGTGGCGTGAGCAAAGATATAGATGATGAACTTGCGAACATTGTCATAGATGCGCCGCCCGGACCGTACGGCCGCCACGATCGAAGCGAAGTTGTCGTCGGTGAGGATCATCGTGGACGCTTCCCGGGCGACGTCGGTGCCCGAGCGGCCCATCGCGACTCCGATGTCGGCGCGGCGCAGCGCCGGGGCGTCGTTGACGCCGTCACCCGTCATCGCCACCACATGCCCTTGCTCGCGTAGGGCATCGGCGATGTGCAGTTTGGCCTCCGGCGATGCGCGGGCGAAGAGGATGTCGGGTTCGTCCCGCACCAGCTCAGCGATCTGACACTCGTGGAGCCGATCCAGTTCTTCGCCGCTCACCACCCGGGGATGACCGTCGGTGATGCCGACCCGCCGGGCGATGGCGACGGCGGTCAGCGGGTGGTCACCGGTGATGACGATGATGCGGATCCCGGCGGTACGGCAGTCCGCGACCGCCTGCGGGACCTCCGGACGCGGAGGGTCGAGCATCGCGATCAAACCGACGAAACACAGATCCCGCTCGGCGTCCGTGCGCCGATGTGGCGGCCGTCGCTGGATCGGCAGAGCCCGCTCGGCGAGAGCGAGCACGCGAAGCCCATCAGAGGCGAAGGCGTCCACCTGCGCGGTGATGCGCTCCTCGTCTGGAACGCTCAGCGGCATCCGCCGGCCCTTCTGGTCCAGCAACGCCGAGCAGCGGGGCAAGACGGCCTCCGGAGCGCCCTTGGTGTGCACGACCAGGCCATCACCGTGTTGGTCGATAGTCGACATCAGCTTGAGCTCGGGGTCGAAATGGAACTGCCAGCGGCGTCCGGTCTCCCTACGGTCCGCGTCGGTGTCGGCGCCCAATGCTTGCGCGGCGAGCAGTACGGCCACCTCGGTCGGGTCACCGCTCGGCTCCCGGTCCGGCCGAAGCCGCGCGTTGTTACACGTGGCGGCGGCTCGGGCCACGGCGTCCAGCGCCGCGTCGGGCGGGGCGCCGGCAAGACTCGCTCCGGTGCCGTTCAGGTCCGTGCGGCCTGCGGCCGTCCACACCCCCATCGGCCGCATGCGGTTCTCGGTGAGCGTGCCGGTCTTGTCGGTGCAGATCACATCGGTGGAGCCGAGGGTCTCCACCGCACTCAGCCGTTTGACCAGCGCGCCGCGTGTGGCGAGCACTTTCACGGCCACCGCGAGCGCCAGCGTGATGACGGGCAGCAGACCCTCGGGGACCATTCCGGCCAGCAGCCCGGCCGCGAACACCAGCGCATTGACCGGCGACAGGTGGGCGCCGAATCTCGCGACCGGGATGAACGCGAACGCCAGCGCCACCGACACCGCGGCGATCAGCCAAGCGGCCCGCCGGACCTGCCGTTCCAGCGGGCTGGGGTCCTGCTTGACGCGTTCGGACAGCGCGGCGATCCGGCCGAGTTCGGTCATCATGCCGGTGGCGAACACCACGCCGCGCGCCTGGCCCCCGGTGCAGCTCGTGCCGCTGAACACCAGGTCGTGCGCCCTGAGCACGGGCACATTGACATCCAGGATGGACGCTGATCGCAGCGCGGGAACGGCCTCCCCTGTCAATGCGGACATGTCGACCTCGATGGCCCCGGCCAGCAACCGGACATCGGCCGCGATCCGATCGCCCTCCTCGAGGATCGCGATGTCGCCCGGCACCAGCTCAGTCGCGTCGATCTCCACGGGCCGCCCATCGCGTACGGCCTTCGCCCGCAGCGGGAGGTACTCCGCCAGCGCCTCGACCGCCCGCTCGGCCTGCAGCTCTTGGGCGAAGGCGAAGGCGGCGTTCAACATGATGATCAATACGACGGCGACGGCCACGACGAGTGAGCCGACGGTGAACAGCAAAGCCGCCGCGAGCCACAGCAGCAACGCCAAAGGGTGGGCGAGCTGACGGACCAGCTCCCCCGGCCAGCGTCGTCCGCCCCGCCGCCGCAGCTCGTTGGGGCCGTACTGCAACAGCCGCCGCCGCGCGTCCGCACTTGACAACCCCCGACGTGAACTGCGTAGATCACGAAGTAGCAGCTCGGCGGCTTCTTCGGGGTTCACGCCAGGCGGCTGGAGCCATGCCTCATGCCGACGCCTCATCAGTAACTGAGTCCGTACCCACGGTGCACGTTGTCATCACCAGGTGCCGGTGAGTGTCGAACGGCCTCGGGCCGCAGGACCTTTGCCCGGTCCGGGGGAGGCGTCCATCGAGCCATGCTGAAACCGATGAACGGTTCCCAGGTCATGGTCGGCTTCGACGGTTCCCCGGGCAGCGAGCGCGCGTTGTGCTGGGCGGTCCGTGAGGCGGAGCTTCGCCGGATGCGGTTGCTCATCTGCCATGCCTGGGACTGGCCCTACCCGGTGCCGCCGTCGGGACCGGTCGCACTCGACACCGCCCGGAAGATGGCCCAGCACGTCCTGGACCGCGGCGTCCGAATCGCCCGGGAGGCCTCTCCCCGGACCGTCGCGCGGGACCGCCTGGTGGTCGGTTCGGCAGAAGAGGTGCTGGTGAACCAGTCACACGGCGCGGCGCTCGCCGTCGTCGGTGCGCGTGGAGCGAGTGGATGCCCCGAGCAGCTCGTCGGCTCATCGGCAGTCCAGCTCCCGTCCTACGCTCACTGCCCGGTCATCGTGGTGCGACGACCGACCGTCGCCCCTGGGAGTCCGATCGTGGTCGGCGTCGACGGATCCGTCGCCTCTGAGGCCGCGGTCGGCTTCGGATTCGAGGAGGCGGCCCTGCGCGGTCGGCCGCTCCTGGCCGTGTACGGCTACTGGGAGCCTGAGGCGATCATGTCCGCGGGCGTGGACGGGTACATCGACCAGGAGGAACTTTCCCGAACGGCGGGTTGCACGCTGGAGCGGACCGTGGCGCCCTGGCGCGAGAAGTATCCGTACGTTGACGCCCGCACGTCACTGGTTCCCGGGCCACCACGGGAGGCATTGCTGGACGCGGTCGAGGACGCGGGGCTGTTGGTGGTCGGCGGACGCGGCCTGGGCGGTGTCGAGGGCCTGCGTCTCGGCTCGGTCAGCAGCGCCATGCTGCACAGCGCGCCGTGTTCCGTGGCGGTCGTACGGCCCCACGGATGAGGAGGGTGGCCATGCCATGGATTCTGGACGGGCTCGCCGATCTGCACGGTGCGCTGCGCGCCGACGGTTACACCGTGATCGGCCCCACCCATCGCGACGGGGCGATCGTCCTGGCCGAACTCGCGTCCGCTGACGATCTCCCCTACGGCTGGGGCGTCACACTCGAGCCGGGCGGTTACCGGACTCGCCGCCGCGACGATGACGCGGCGTTCGCCCACTCCGCGGGGCCCCAGTCGTGGAAACCGTTCCTGCACCCGCCGCGGGTGAAGCTGTGGGAGGGCCGGCGCACCGGAGACGGCGGCTTCTCGATCCAGGAGGCCGAGGACACGCCGCCGCGGTATGCCTTTCTCGGCGTCCGCCCCTGCGACCTGCGGGCGATCGGTGTGCTGGACCACGTCATGACCGGCGGCGCGCACCCCGACGAGGCGTACGGCGCGCGCCGTACGGGCGCGTTCATCATCGCGGTCAACTGCACCGAGCCCGGCGAGACCTGCTTCTGCGCGTCCATGGGCACCGGCCCGCGCGCCGACGCGGGCTATGATCTCGCGCTCACCGAGGTGATCGGTGAAGGACGGTTCCTCGTCGAGGTCGGTACCAGCGCGGGCACGGCGATGCTGGAGCGGATCCCCCACGAAGAGGCGGACGAGACCACGACGGAGCGGGCACTGGCCGAGGTCGCCGCGGCCGCCGACCGCATGGGACGCCAGATGCCCGAGCCCGAGGGGCTGCGGGACCTGCTGGCCGGCAGCCTGGACGCGGCCCGCTGGGACGACGTCGCCTCCCGCTGCCTGACCTGCGGCAACTGCACGATGGTCTGCCCGACCTGCTTCTGCACGACCGTCGAGGACGTCACCGACCTGACCGGCGAGCACGCCGAACGCTGGCAGCGCTGGGACTCCTGCTTCGACCTGGACTTCTCCCACCTGCCCGGCGGCAGCGTGCGCACCTCGGGCAAGAGCCGCTACCGCCAGTGGCTGACGCACAAGCTGGGCACCTGGCACGACCAGTTCGGCTCCTCCGGCTGTGTCGGATGTGGCCGCTGCATCGTGTGGTGCCCCGTCGGCATCGACCTGACCGAGGAGGTCGCCGCCCTACGCGAAGAGCGGGAGGAGCAGAAGGGAAAGAGCGAGTGAGCGCGCTCACCCGCCTTAGGAAACGGCTTGCCGCGCTGGAACGCGCGTGTCCGTGAGGTGCAACTCCGACAGATCGCTGATCACGAGATTCGCACCATGCTTCTCCAGAGCCGCGGTACCGCCCGTGCGGTCGACGCCGATGACGGTCTGGAAAGCCCCCTCGTATGCTGCGGCGACGCCGTCGGACGACTCCTCGACGACCGCCGTCTTGGCGGGTGGGGTGTTCAGCCGTTGGGCCGCCTGCAGGTACAGGTGTACGTCCGGGTGTTCGGGCACTGCCGTACCTGGCGCGTCCAGACCGTCCATGACCACATCGAACATGCCTGCGGTTCCAGCCCTTCTGAGCACTTCGGCGCCATCTCGATGTACCGACACCGCCGCTGTACGGACACCGCGGCGCCGAAGCTCGCGGACCAGCGCGATCGTGGAGGTGTAGGGCACCAGGCCGTGCCTGCGAACCTCGCCGAGGAAGAACTCCCGCTGGCTCATCGCCAGGCCGCGAAGATCGTCGTAAGGCAGAGCGATGTCACGGGCGGCCAGGAAGTCACGCACGCCCTCCAGCCGTGGCTTTCCCCGCAGGTACCGCAGATAGTCCGCACGCACGTCGAACGGCACGAACGTGGTTTCGTGCACCGCCGCATGCCCACGTAGGAATGGATCGAACACCGACTTCCACGCCGCTGCCGCGGCTTTTTCGCCGTCGATGATCGCATCCACGCCGAAGATCACCGACTCGATGCTCTGAGTCCGATCTCCGAGCACACACTGGCCGGTCCTGGTCCGCATCGGTCGATCCCCCCTCCATGCATCTCGACCATCCCTCTTCACGGAGCCGACCGGACAGGGGCTTCGGTCCCGGTGCGACAAGCCGAACGCCCCGCCCCCCATCCACACAGGTCCGCGCCGTTCGGGCCGGAACACACAGGACGGAAGGCCCTGGCCGGTGCCCCGTCGCGGAGCCATTGTGGGAATTCACAGCGTGAACCGGGCCACAAGCCATGCCGATCGCCACCTGGAGGAACATGCTTAGCGGTAGCACCACCGCCGGCGGACACCCGCCTCGAACCGGGGCGACGGCGATGACAGCCGCAGACGTCGCGGAGACGCATGCCGGCGTGGTCTTCTTCGTCGGTGACCGGGCCTTCAAACTGAAAAAACCGGTCAACCTCGGTTTCCTGGACTTCTCCACGCGTGACCGGCGAGAACGGGCATGCCGTCGCGAGATCGAGCTCAACCGGCGGTTCTCTCCCGACGTCTACCTCGGCGTCGCCGACGTCTCGCTCTCCTCCGGAGAGCCCATGGATCATCTCGTCGTGATGCGGCGGATGCCCGCCGACCGCCGGCTCTCTCACCTCGTCGAGACAGGTGTCCCGATGGCGGACGCCCTCCGGGCGATCGCCCGCCTCCTCGCCGGCGCACACGCCGCCGCGCCGCGAGGAGACCACATCTCGGCCGAGGGCACCCGCGATGCCCTACGCGGGCGCTGGACGGACAGCTTCGACCAGGTCCGGCCCTTCCACGGGCGCGCGATCGACACCGGGGAGGCCACCGAGATCGAATGGCTCGCGCTGAGGTTCCTCGACGGACGCGAGCCGCTGTTCAACGCCAGGATCCACGAAGGACGCGTCGTGGACGGACACGGCGACCTGATGGCCGACGACATCTTCTGCCTCGACGACGGGCCGCGGATCCTGGACTGCCTGGACTTCGACGACCACCTACGCTGGCTGGACGGACTCGACGACGCGTCGTTCCTCTGCATGGACCTCGAGCGGCTGGGCGCCCCCGGGCTCGCCGAGCACTTCGCCGCCTGGTACGCCGAATACGCCGCCGACCCGTCCCCACCGTCCCTGCGTCACCACTACGTCGCCTACCGGGCGTTCGTCCGCGCCAAGGTCGCCTGCCTGCGCTGGGGACAGGGCGAGACCGGCGCCGCCACCGCGGCCGGACACTACGCCGAGATCGCGCTCCGCCATCTGAAGGCCGGCGCGGTCACTCTCGTCCTCGTCGGCGGGCTGCCCGGCACCGGCAAGTCCGCGCTCAGCGAGGCTCTCGGCGACCGGCTCGGCTTCACCGTCATCAACAGCGACCGGATCCGCAAGGAACTCGCCGACATCTCCCCCGACATCTCCGCCGCGGCGGCGTTCGGCGCCGGCATCTACACGGCCTTCTGGAACCGGCGTACCTACGCGGAGATGCTGAAGCGCGCCGCGAGGCTCCTTTCCTACGGCGAATCGGTCATCCTGGATGCCTCCTGGACCTCCGCCCAGTTCCGGGTGGATGCCGCCGCGCTCTCCGACAATGCCGACCTGATCGCTCTGGACTGCCAGACTCCTCTCGCGGAGGAGCGTCTGCGGACGCGAGCCCCGGGTGTCTCGGACGCCGACGCGGCGATCGCCGCGCGTATGGCCGAGATCGCGGATCCATGGCCGGACGCCACCCTGATCGACACCTCCGGGCCGATCGAGTCCTCCGTCGAGAGCGCCCTGCGGGTCATCCGCCCGGCCGGCGCCGACCACGTCTGGCAACGCCGCCCACAGATATCGCCCGACTGACCGCCTCGAAGGCTCAGTATTCGCAGATGTGCCCGATGCAGCCCCCGGCGTACGGAGCGTTGACCTGGACGGGCGGTTGCTTGCGCCGCTCGCCGAGAAAGGTGAGTACCTGGCCCGGCTTACTGCCGTAGCGGTAGACGGTGATGCCCTTCGCGCCCGTACGCCAGGCCTCAAGGTAGATGCGTTTCACGTCATCCACGGACGCCGATGCCGGAAGGTTCACCGTCTTGGACACGCCGGCGTCGATATGCCGCTGGACGGCGGATTGCATCGCCAGGTGGGCGGACGGAGAGATCTCGGTGGCGGTGATGAAGGCGCGCCGCACGTCCGCGGGCACGCGTGCGTCCTGCGGGATGACTCCGGTACCCGCGATATCGGTCATGAGCTGCTCGGACCAGAACCCGAGTCGGCGGGCCGTGCGTTCGAAGAGCGGGTTGATCTCAAGAAGGTGCCGGCCGAGCACCGCACGTACGAAGGCGATGGCGAACATCGGCTCGATGCCCGACGTGGTTCCGGCGATGATCGAGATCGTGCCGGTCGGCGCGACCGCGGTCAACTGCGCGTTGCGCAGTTGTGGCATGCCGTCTTTCGCAAAGGCGCTCTCGCCGAACGTGGGGAAGGCGCCGCGTTCGGTGGCGAGTTCGGCGGAGGCGCGCCGGGCCGCCTCGGTGATCCGGCGGGCGATATCGCCCGCCAGCCGGACGGCGTCCGCCGAGCCGTACGGGATCCGCAGCGCGGCCAGAAGTTCGGCGAGCCCCATGAAGCCCAAGCCGACCTTGCGCGTTCGCCGCGCCGCGTAGTCGAGTTCGGGGATCGGATAGCGATTGACCTCGATGACGTCATCGAGGAACCGGACCGCAAGCCGCACGCTCGCGGTGAGCCGTTCCCAGTCGAGGCGACCGCCGGTGACGAACCGGGGAAGGTTCACCGAACCGAGGTTGCAGGACTCATGCGGCAACAGCGGCACCTCACCGCACGGGTTGGTGGCCTCGATCCGGCCCAGCGACGGCACCGGGTTCGCCTCGTTGACGCGATCAAGGAACATCAGCCCCGGATCGCCGGAACTCCACGCCTGCGCGGCGAGAAGGTCGAACAGGCCGCCGGCGTCGATCTCCGCCGCCGCCCGCCCGGTGCGCGGGTTGACGAGTGTCCAGGACTGACCGGCCTCGACGGCCCGCATGAAAGCATCGCCGGCCGCCACGGACAGGTTGAAGTTCTCGAACCGGCCAGGCTCGGACTTGGCCGTGACGAACTCGGCGATATCCGGATGCGAAACATCCAGCACTGCCATGTTGGCGCCTCGTCGCCGGCCTCCCTGGCGAATCACTTCAGTGGCCGTGTCAAAGACGCGCATGAACGACACCGGTCCGCTCGCGCAGCCGTAGGTGCTGCCCACGATGTCGCCTGCGGGACGCAGGTGCGAGAAGGCGAATCCGGTTCCCCCGCCGGCCTGGTGGATGAGCGCGGCGTCCTTGACCGTCGTGAAGATCGACTCCAGCGAGTCCTCGACCGGCAGGACGAAGCACCCGGACAGCAGCCCCAGCTCTGTGCCGGCGTTCATCAGTGTCGGTGAGTTCGGCAGGAACTCCAAGGCGCGGAGCATCGCGGCGAAGGCTTCGGCCCAGCGCGATGAGGAGCCCGGCCGGAACGCCTCTTCAGCAGCGGCCACGTGACGGGCGACCCGGTCCATCATCTCCCCGGTCGACTCACGCAGCGCCCCTGTCTCGTCGCGCCGCAGATACCGCTCCTTGAGAACGGCGGCGGCTTCGAGGCCGAGCTTGAGTTCATCCCGCATCCCCAGCATTCGCTTGGACTCGCGAAGCTCCGTACGCCGGGTCCGGTAGAGCATGTAGGCGCGTGCGACGTCGCCGGCGCCGGCCGCCATGAGCGCGCGCTCCACCGTGTCCTGCACGTCCTCGACACCGGGTACCCGGTCACCGAAATCTTCGGCCAGCGCGGCCACCGCACGTCCGGTGACCTCGTCCGTCAAGCGCGGATCGCTACACCCGGCCTCGGCGGCCGCGTGCTCGACCGCCCTCCGTATGCGCCCAGGGTCGAAGGGAATGACCGTCCCATCCCGCCTGCGAACCTCGCGAGGAGGACCTCTCATGGTTCCCGTTCCTCCCACGGTCCGTCACATGCGTGAACGGGCTGACAAGGGATTCGATCTTCGAAGAAGCGCGATGTCGCCGTCCTCCTCGTCGCGAAGGACGCTGAGCACGGTGTCGCCGGCGACGGTCTCGTATTCGACGAGAAGTTCGGTGAGCCGGTCGAGTGCGCGGCGATGGTCGCGGAGCAGCTTGGTGGCGCGTTCCTCGGCGCGGCGGAGCAGACGCGCGGTCTCCTCGTCGATGATCCGTTGGGTCTGTTCGGAGTACGGGCGCGGTAGGGCGTCTTCGGTGGGAGCGCCGAGGTACTGCGGGCTGCCGGTGGCGTACCCCACCGGGCCGAGGGTGGAGGACAGACCGAACTCGCGGACCATGCGTGCGGCGACCTGGGTGGCTCCGGCGAGGTCGTCGGTGGCGCCGGTCGATCCCTCGCCGAACACGATCAGTTCCGCGGCCCGTCCCCCGAGCCGTACGGTGAGCAGGTCGGTGAGGTAACCCTCGCTGTACAGGTGGCGTTCGGCTTCGGGGAGCTGCTCGGTGACGCCGAGCGTGAGGCCGGCGGGCAGGATGGTGACCTTGGCGACGGGGTCGGCGTGTTCGCAGAGGGCCGCGAGCAGGGCGTGACCGGATTCGTGTACGGCTACCGCACGCCGCTCTTCGGGCAGCAGCGCGTTGGAGGTCTCGCGGCGGCCCAGCAGCACGCGGTCACGTGCGGCGTCCAGGTCGGCCGCGTTGATGACGGTGCGTCCGGCGCGTACGGCGTTGATGGCGGCTTCGTTGATGAGGTTGGCCAGGTCGGCGCCGGAGAAGCCCGGCGTGCCGCGGGCGATGCGGTCCAGGTCGACGTCCTCGGCGAGATGGGTGCTTTTGGCGTGTACCGCGAGGATCGCGGCGCGTTCGGCCTGGTTCGGCAACGGGATGATGACCTGCCGGTCGAAGCGGCCTGGCCGCAGGAGGGCGGGATCGAGTGTCTCGGGCCGGTTGGTGGCCGCCAGCAGGACGATGCCGCTGGACTGGTCGAACCCGTCCATCTCGGCGAGTAGCTGGTTCAGTGTCTGTTCCCGCTCGTCGTGGCCTCCGGTGATGAGGCGGGCGCCGCGTTTGCCGCCGATCGCGTCGATCTCGTCCATGAAGATGATCGACGGAGCGCGTTTGCGTGCGTTGTCGAACAGGTCCCGTACGCGCGAGGCGCCGACGCCGACGAACATCTCGACGAACGCCGAGCCGGTCACCGAGAGGAAGGGCACCTCCGCCTCCCCGGCCACCGCGCGCGCGATGAGGGTCTTTCCGGTCCCGGGTGGTCCGACCATGATCACACCGCGGGGTGGTTTGGCGCCTGCGGCGGCGTACCGGTCGGGGTGGCGCAGGAAGTCGACGATCTCGCTGATCTCACGCTTGACGCCCTCATAGCCGGCCACGTCGGCAAAGCGGGTCGTGGGCCGTTCCGCCTCGATGATCTTCGCCTTGGACCGGCCGAACCCGCCGGCTCCACCCGCCATGGAACGCTGTGCCGCTTGTCCGCTCCACATGAACAGGCCGATGATGACCAGCAGTGGAAGGAACATCCAGAAGAAGGCCGTGGCGGAATCGCCGCTGTGCGTCGCGGTGATCTTCACGCCTTTCGCGCGTAGCCGGCCCTCGAGTTGGGTGTTGTTCAACGCGGTCGGGATCCGGCTGGCGAAGCCCTTGCCGTCCTTGAGAGTTCCGTGGACGTCGCCGGTCTCGTTGATCCGTATGGCGGCGACCTTGCCCGCGTTCACGTCGGTGACGAAGTCGCTGTAGGGCAGTGAGGCGGTCAGTGGCCCGGCGGACATCCCCCGGCCGATCAGCAGAAGCAAGGTGATGGCGATGCCGATCGGCAGTAGCCAGCGACGCCAGGACGGCGGCGAGGGCGGAGTCGGCTTGGGCGGCTCGTTCGGAGGTCCGGGCTTGGCCGACCGCGTCTCGTGCCTGCCCGAGAATGGCTGCCGTACACGGGTGATCATCGGTGCCTCATCGGCACGACGAGCCCGCTGGCCGCATGAGTATCACCGCAGCCCTGGCCTGTCGAAGACCGTGTCGTCTCTCTCGTAGGAGAGCTCGTCGATGACGTCGACGACACCATCGATGCTCTGGGTCAGCGCGACGGTGAGCGGAATGAGGCTCTTGGACGCGAGCCGCCCGCTGAGGGTGACCACCCCGTCGCGGACCTCCACCCGGATCCGCTCTGGGTCCTCCCAGAGGCTGCGTTCGACGACCTCGGAGATGACCTCACGGCGGAGTTCCTCATCCGGCGCGAGAAAGACCCCCATGACATCGGCGCGGCTGATGATTCCGACCAGGGCGCCGTCGTCCCCTACTACGGGGAGCCGCTTGATGCCCTGCACGGCCATGGTGCGTGCCGCCCTGGTAATGGGAGTGTCCATCGTCACCGTTATGGCGGGCGTGTGCATGAGGTCGGCTGCGGTGTCCGCGGCCGACCTCGCCTGCGCCGCACGTGTGCTGCTGCGGCTCGCGAAGTACCGCCGAGGCTCTTCCGCGACCGGCATGAACGCCTCCTTGTGCAACAGGTCTGCTTCGGAGACGACACCCATGACACGACCGGTCTCACTGACGACCGGAGCGCCGCTGACGCCACGATCGGCCAGCGCCCGGACGACCTCCTTGAAACCGTCATCCGGCCGCAACACCACGACGTCCGTCGTCATGTAGTCCCGAACGAGAGAACGATCCATGACCCGATCATCGGCGGATCCGCTACACGGCCAGTAGGGCCGTACGACGGCGGGTCAGCATGCCAAAGGTCCCGGGCGCCTTCTCACTCGCGTCGTACCGCAGGTACTCAGGCTCAGTGCGACGAACCGGAGATGGTCTCGACGAGTTCCCCGATCTTGTCCTTAGGTAGCTTGGCCGCGAGGTCGGGCTGGCTGATGATCCCGACCAGCTCCTCGTTCTCCAGGACGGGCAGGCGGCGGATCCTGTGCTCGGCCATCTCGTGCAGGACCTCTTCGACGTCGGTGCCCGGGTCGACCCACCAAACGGTGCCTCCATCGAGGATGTCGCCGGCCTTTACCTGAGCGGGATCCTTGCCCTGCGCCACCGCCTTCACCACGATGTCGCGGTCGGTCACCATGCCCTTCAACCGGTTGTCGTCCCCACACACGGGCATCGCGCCGATGTCCAGCTCCGCCATGCGCCGGGCTACAGTGGCGAGGTTCTCGTTGATGTTCATGCACTCACAACCGGAATGCATGACCTCACGTGCCGTGGTCATACCGATCCCCCAATTCCTCCGATCCTCTTTCTGCCTGGTTCCCTGCTCGGGTCGGGAGGGCCGAAACCGGGGCCAACGTCCCTGGTCGAGGACCGTCCGACGGCCCACGATGGGTTCATGGCGGGTCCATGGCGGGCCAGGCAGCGTGGTGTGCCGCTACGTCCGATCTTGGTCGGGGTCGACGGTTCGGCGCCTGGTAACGCGGCGTTGCGATGGGCGGCGCATGAGGCGTCTTTGAGAGGCGTCGGCCTGCGTGTGCTCCACGTGTTCGCGGGTGCCCCGCTGGTCGACGACATCGGTCGCGGCCTCGATTGGGAGGAAGCACACCATGCGGTGGAGGATGCTCATCGCAGGGCCGAGAAGATCGCGCCCGAGCTGCACGTCCGTAGCCAGGTGGTACTGGGCGGCCCGGCCGAGACACTCATCCGACGGTCGGCCGAAGCGGGCCTGGTCGTGCTGGGAAAGCGCGGCCGTGGCGGCTTCCGCGACCTGCTGGCCGGGTCGGTCGCGCTGCAGGTCGCCGGCCACGCCCTCTGCCCGGTGGTCCTGGCCCATGCCGGATGGCGGCCACCGATCGACGACCGCGAGATCGTCGTCGGTGCCGGTCGTGAGGCGGCCCTGCGGGCCGCGTTCGCCGAAGCCGAGCTCCGCGGCGTACGCCTGCGAGTGATCCACGCCTGGCGGCCGATCATGCCGGCCGGACCGAGCGGGCTGACTCCCATGACCTTCGCCGAACTCGAACGGAACGAGGAGAAGACCTTGACCCGTACGCTCGTCCCATGGCGCGAGTGCCATCCCGGCGTGCGCGTCGTGGAGTCGGTCGTGTGCGACAGCTCCCGTCACGCGCTGATCGAGGCGTCTCGAACAGCGGAACTGCTGGTGGTCGGGGCACGCGAACGCTTCGGGACCTACACCCTGGCATTGGGCACCACCGCATATGCCGTCATCCATCACGTCGCCTGCCCGGTGCTCATCGCCCGCGAGCACGGCCGCCATCACGTCGACGAGCCGGAGGAGAACAGAGCCGTCAGCGGCTCGGCGTCATCAGATGGGCGGTGAACCACTCGCGTGCCAGATCAGCGCTCGATCGCAGCGCGGCGGGATCGTCGAGCGGATGGGCGGCACCGGGGATGACGACGAGCCGGTTCTCACACGTCAACTCCTGTTGCGCCTGACGGTTCAGGTCGAGCGTACGCTGATCCCCGCCGCCCACGATCAGCAGGATCGCGGCACGCACCGAGGACAGGAGCCGGCCGGCCAGATGCGGCAGGCCGCCCGAGGACACCACCGCCGTGACCGGGGCGACCGGCCTCGCCGCGGCCGACAGGGCCGCAGCGGCCCCGAAGCCCCTGCCGAGATACCCGACGGGAAGCTCACGGATCAACGGATCACGCCGCAGCCAGTCGGTGGCCTCACCCAAACGCCGCGCCAGCAGCGGCACGTCGACGACGTCGGGACCGAAGAACTCCTCGGCGGGAGTGCGCAGGTCGACGCACAGTGTGCCCAGCCGTGCCCGATGCAGCGCATCGGCCATGAACTCGCCGCGCGCCGAAAGCCGGGTGCCGGCGAAGTCTTCGGCGAACACGACGATCCCGGCGGCATCGGATGGGATCGCAAGGCGCCCGGGCAGGCACGCACGGCCGGCCGTGACCAGGACTCTTTCAGTATCGCTGCCCCCGTAGTGGCATCCGTGCCGTTCCAGCAGGCCGATGACGTCGTCATCGGTCGTTTCGGCGAAATCCGCGTAGCTGTCGGCGACCGCGCTGAAGTCCTCGGGGGCATCCAGACAGATCACCTCGTCGATCTCCGTAGCTTGGCGGCGCAGCCATGCCACCGAGTCGGCCGCACCAACCGGTACCGCCAGCACGACCCGGCGCGCGCCCCGCGCCCGTGCGATGCGGCACGCCGTACGGGCACTCACGCCCGTCGCGATACCGTCATCGACCACGATGACCGCCCGGCCGGTCAGCGTCATGCCCGGCCGGGCGGCACGCAACCGGCCCGCCCGCTCCCCCAGCTCCGCCCGGGCACGCGAGACCACCGTCGCGAGTTCTTTCGAGCTCACGCCGCCCAGCCGTACGACATTGTCGTTGATGACGGTGACCTGGTCCTCGCCGATGGCGCCCATGACGAGATCCGGCTGACCGGGAACACTGAGCTTGCCCACGACGAGCACATCCAGCGGAGCATCCAACGCCCGCGATACCTCGGCGGCCACGATGACACCGCCACGCGGTACGCCCAGAACCAGCGGTTCATCGGCGCCCAGGTGCCGCATCACCGCAGCGAGGTGCCGACCCGCATCGACACGGTCAAGAAATACCGCCACCGGCCCCGTCTCCCCGGGCTCCGCTCGCCCAAGCTCGTCCTTCAACGCAACCTGATCGACGTGGCCGGCGGCAGAGCCAAAGGTCCCCGAGCCTGGCCGGCAACGCATCCGTGCCGCTGAACGGCGCTCAGGCGTCGAGTGTCACGATGCAGCGCCATCCCGTGTCGATGGGGCCGAAGGACAATCGGCGACGAGTGACGGCCTTGGGCGCCGCACCGATGACGGTCACCCGCGCGGTGTCTGCCATCGCCAGGAGCACCTGCAGATCCGCGCCCTTACGGCGTACCTCGACGGCCCGGGGAACCTCGTCATCGGTGTCCATCCGGTAGATCAGCTCATTTAGAACGGTGACGAGCTGATCTTGTGCTGGTGCCGCCGGGACGACGAACTCCCTGCGCACGGCCGGTACGGTCGAAGTGAGGTCGGTGAAGGCACCCACCATCGCGTAAACGGCCTCGGCGATGCACTGTTCACGTGTCGGAGCCCAGGCTTCGATCCGCAGATCGGCCGTGTGCGGCACGATGCGGTGACCGGCGGACTCCTCCCTCGTCACAGCGTTCTCCTATTCCTTCCTGCGGCCCTGCGAGCACGAGGCCGGATGGCCGCGACGGGTCACGTGCGCATCATCAGATCATCCAGCGGCTTGTTCTGGTGCGCACGGCCGATCGCCTCGGCCAGCAGTGTCGCCACCGGTCGCACCTGGACCGACAGGTCCGGTGCCGGGATCGGCATCACGGTGTCGGTGACGATAAGGCGGCGAATCGGCAGGCAGCCCAGACGATCGGCCGCATCCGCCACCAGCAGGCCGTGCGTGGCGGCCACAACGATGTCGGGGGTGGCCCCGTGGGCAAGGAGGACACGGATGGCCGCCTCGATCGTTCCGCCTGTGCTGATCATGTCGTCGACGATCACGGCGGGACGTCCCTCGACCGTGCCGATGATCTCATCGGCCTGTACGGCCGTGCCGGTGAGGCGGGTCTTGCGTACCACGGCGACGGGCTGGTGCAGCAACGCGGCGTAGTGTTCGGCGAGCTTGACCGCGCCGAGATCGGGAGCCACGAGTATGGCCTCGTCCGGGATCGCCATCGCGGTGAGCGCCTCGGCCAAGACGGGAACGGCCGTCAGCATCTCTGCGGGAACACCACACATCGCCTCCAGCGCCGCCGTGTGCGGGTCCACGACGATCAGCCGTTGTGCCCCCGCCGTTGCCAGCACGTCGGCCATCACACGGCCACCGACCGCCTCGCCGGCTCGGCCACGCCGGTCCTGCCGGGCGTAGCCGAAGTACGGGACGACCGCGGTGACCCGACCGGCGCCGCCTCGACGGCAGGCATCCAGCAACAGCAGCAGCTCGACCAGGTGCTCGTTGACGGCAGGTCCCGTCGGCTGCACGACATAGACATCCTCACCGCGCACATCGCCGACGATCGGCCGGAGCTCACCATCGGGAAACCGCTTCACCTCACACGGCACCACCTCAGTGCCGAGTGCCGCCGCCACGCCACCCGCGAGCGGACGATTCGCGGTCCCTGGCACGATCCGAGCAGTCATCCCCCGCCCCTCACCGCCGCGGCGAACTCAATTCCGTCATCGGATTCGCCCGCCGGGCTCGCCGTGTCCTCGGCTGCTACGTCTCCGTCGGCACGCGAAGACCTGCGAGGCGAACTCCCTCCGCCGGCATTATCCGGTTCAGGTCGTGGGGGTCGCCGTTCAGGCATGGTGCCCGTTCGGCCTCTCAGCCCTTCCGCAGACCTCCTTTGTCGGATTTCTCCTTCGCCAGAGGTTTGTGGTTGAGCTCCCCCGTTCGTCTCGCAGGCTCAACCTCACTCTTCCCCGCGGTCGCCCGCCGTCCCAGGGACCAACGTCCTCGATCAGCGGGGACCATGGCATCTCGACGACCGTCGTACGGGCTCTCCCATCGACCCTCACACGGGCGTCCGGGGCGGAGGGACACCCCCACGGAGGACCATCGGCCCTGGCCACTCCGGTCTTCGCCGACGAAACGTGAAGGTGGGAGGGTCATTGATGTTCGTTGATCGCGTGGATGCGGGACGGCTGCTGGGCGCCCGCCTGGGGTATCTGCGGGGCGAGGACACGGTCGTGCTCGGCCTTCCGCGCGGCGGTGTTCCGGTGGCGTTCGAGGTGGCACGGACGCTTGGCGCGCCGCTGGATGTCATCGTGGTGCGCAAGCTGGGCGTGCCGTTCCAGCCGGAGCTGGGAATGGGCGCGATCGGTGAGGATGACGTGCGCGTCATCGACGAGGAGATCGTGCGCATGGCGCATGTCTCCGCCGACGAGCTCGCCGCCGTCGAGGCGCGCGAACGTGCCGAGCTGCAGCGCCGCGCCGAGCGCTTCCGCGGGGGCCGGGTCCGGATACCGCTGAGAGGGCGAACGGTGGTCGTGGTCGATGACGGGATCGCCACCGGGTCCACGGCACGGGCGGCCTGCCAGGTCGCACGCGCCCATGGAGCGGCGCGTGTGGTGCTCGCGGTCCCGGTGGCCCCGCCGGACTGGACCGAGCGGCTGGGACGCGATCCCGATGAGCTGGTCTGCCTGGAGACGCCGACGCCGTTCGTGGCGATCGGGCAGTGGTACGCCGACTTCTCCCAGACCTCCGACCAAGAGGTCGTCGACTGCCTTCGCCAGGCCGCCGCTCTGTCCGGGCAGCCCACCGGCGTGGGCACGGTCCTGCCGCGGAATGAGGAGATCGATGTGCAAGCCGGGCCGGTACGGCTGGCCGGGTGCCTGACCGTCCCGGAAGGTCCACGTGGGTTCGTCCTGTTCGCCCATGGCAGCGGCAGCAGCCGCTACAGCCCCCGCAACCACTTCGTCGCCACGGCGTTGAACCGGGCGGGGCTCGGCACACTGTTGTTCGACCTGCTCACCGTCGAGGAAGAGGTCGACCGGGCCAACGTCTTCGATATCGAGTTGCTGGCCCGACGCCTGGTCGACACGACCGCGTGGCTCCACGCCCTGCCGGAGGTTCAGGGACTGCCTGTCGGCCTTTTCGGGGCGAGCACCGGTGCCGGTGCGGCGCTGTGGGCTGCCGCCGGGCCGGACGCCGGTGTCGCCGCCGTTGTCTCCCGCGGCGGCCGTCCCGACCTGGCCGCTCCTCGCCTGGCCGAGGTAAGCGCCCCGACCCTGCTCATCGTCGGTGGCCACGACGAGGTGGTACTCGAGCTGAACCGCTGGGCCCAGGCGCAACTGCGGTGCGAGAACCGGCTCGCCGTCGTACCGGGCGCCACTCACCTGTTCGAGGAGCCCGGAACCCTCGATGCGGTCGCCGACCTCGCGCGCGAATGGTTCGTCGACCATCTCGCTCGCGCCCCGCAGCCGGCGAGCCGCCCTGACCTATGACCAGTGACCAGCGGGCCTGTCGCGGGAGGGAGACGATCGTGACGCGTACGGACGATCTCGTGATCTGGTTCCCCGACCTCGGCCGGGGGGACGTCGGCATGGTCGGCGGCAAAAACGCATCGCTGGGCGAGCTGATCAATAATCTGGGAAAGGCCGGTGTTCGAGTCCCCTGCGGATTCGCCACGACCGCGGACGCCTACCAGGAGTTTTTGTCGATGGGCGGCCTGCGCGAGGTCATCGCCGAGCAGGTCGGCCGGTTGCACCACGGCGTGGAGCTGACCGAGGTGGGCCGGACCATCCGGCGGGCGATCCTCGCGGCCGACCTTCCCACCGATATCGTTCGAGCCGTCACCAGTGCATACCGCAGGCTCGGCGCGGCGCTCGGCCGTACCGATCCCGACGTCGCGGTACGCAGCAGCGCGACCGCCGAGGACCTGCCCGAGGCCAGCTTCGCCGGGCAGCAGGAAAGCTTCCTCAACGTTTACGGAGAACAGGACCTACTCGCTGCCTGCAAGCGCTGTTATGCCTCCCTGTTCACCGATCGGGCCATCCACTATCGCGAGGACCTCGGCTTCGATCACCTGAAGGTGGCACTGTCCGTCGGCGTCCAGCAGATGGTCCGCTCCGACCTGGCCGGCGCGGGGGTGATGTTCTCGATCGACACCGAGACCGGATTCCCGCGCACGGTGTTGATCAATGCCTCGTGGGGGTTGGGTGAGACGGTCGTCGGCGGGATGGTCGATCCGGACGAGTATCTGGTCTTCAAGCCGTTGCTGGACGCGCCCGGCCGACGCCCGATCCTGTCCCGGACCTGCGGACGCAAGCAATGCAAGATCATCTATGTTGACGGCTCGTCGGGTGAACGCACACGGATGGTCGACACCGACCATGCCGAACGTGTCACGCACGTGCTCGATGACGAGGAGATCCTGACCCTCGCCCGGTGGGCCGCCGCCGTCGAGAGCCACTACGGCGTGGCCATGGACATGGAGTGGGCCAAAGACGGACGCACCGGCGAGCTGTTCCTCGTCCAGGCCCGGCCCGAGACGGTTCAGGTACGCCGCGAGGCCGCCCTGTTGCGCTCCTACCGGCTGCGCGCCGGCGGCGAGCCGCTCACGAGCGGGCTCGCGATCGGCGACGCCATCGCCACCGGATCGGTATGCGTCCTGCGTAGCGCGGCCGAGATCGACCGGTTCACTCCTGGTGCCGTGCTGGTCACCGAGATAACCGACCCCGACTGGGAGCCCATCATGAAGCGGGCCGCCGCCATCGTCACCGACCATGGCGGCCGCACCTCGCACGCCGCCATCGTCAGCCGCGAACTCGGCGTCCCCGCCATCGTCGGCACCACGAACGCCACCGGCACGCTCACCGACGGGCAGCAGGTCACCGTCTCCTGCGCCGAAGGCGACACGGGCATCGTCTACGCCGGCATTCTCGACTACGAAGAGCGTGAGCTCGACCTGGCCGACGTCCCAGACACGCGTACCCGGGTGATGCTCAACCTGGCGAACCCGGCGGCGGCCTTCCGCTGGTGGCGCCTGCCCGCCGACGGCGTGGGCCTGGCCCGCATCGAGTTCGTCGTCAACAACCACGTCAAGATCCACCCGATGGCCCTGATCCACTTCGCCCGGACCGACGAAACGGTCCGGAGGAGGATCGCGGAACTGACCCGCGGCTATGACGACAAGCCCGAGTACTTCGTCGAACGCCTCGCCCAGGGCGTCGCCCGCATCGCCGCCTCCCGGTGGCCCGATTCGATGATCGTCCGGATGAGCGACTTCAAGACCAACGAGTACGCACGGCTCGTCGGTGGCGAGGCCTATGAGCCGACGGAAGACAACCCGATGATCGGCTGGCGCGGCGCCAGCCGCTACTACAGCGACGGCTACCGCGACGGGTTCGCCCTGGAATGCCGCGCCATCCGACGCGTCCGCGAGGACATGGGGCTGCGGAATGTGATCGTCATGATCCCCTTCTGCCGTACTCTCGACGAGGCCGACCAGGTGCTCCAGACGATGAGCGCACACGGTCTGACGCGAGGCCAGGATGGCCTGGAGGTCTACGTCATGGCCGAGATCCCCGCGAACATCATCCTGGCCGATCTGTTCGCCGAACGCTTCGACGGCTTCTCCATCGGAAGTAACGACCTGACCCAGCTCACCCTCGGTGTCGACCGCGATTCCACCGCCCTGGCCCAGCTGTTCGACGAACGGAACCCGGCCGTCACCCGCAGCATCGAGCACCTCATTGCCACGGCCCACGGCCGGCGCCGCAAGGTCGGACTGTGCGGGCAACGGCCCAGCGACGACCCCGACTTCGCCCGCCTCCTCGTTCAGGCAGGCATCGACTCCATCTCAGTCACCCCGGACAGTTTCCTCACCGTCAAACAGAACGTCGCCGCCGCCGAACGCGAGCGCGCTGAGAACGGAGATGAAATGCCATGAAGACCAAACAATGGAGTGTGCAGATCAACATCGGTGAGGACGGCAAGAACACTCATGTGCGTGCCACGCTCACCACGATGAACGGCATGATGATCGAGGGAAGCGGCCATGCCCGGCGGAACCCACGGGACCGTGCCGTACCGGAGATCGGCGACGAGCTGGCCGCGGGCCGGGCGCTCATCGATCTGGGACATCGGCTCGTGCAACTCGCCAACGCCGACATCGCCGAATCCGTCGCAGGCCACTGAGCGTTTGAGGGGCAGCGCCTCGGTTTTCTGACCCTGTCAACCGCTCGCGCAGACCTCCTCGACGAAATGACCGACGGCCTGCCCGGAAAGATGGCGAGACAGGTCGGCTTCACTGATCGTAACTGGTCAGGTACCACAGCGGGTATCTCAGGTCACCAGCACACGGCGTCGTTCCGGCGCCGCCTGAGGTGCTACGGAAGGTCACTCATCCTTCAGTTCCTGGCGCCTCTGATCGAGCGTCGTCAGCGCTCTCTCGCTGACCAGGGGGTTGGGATCCTGAACCAAACGTTCAAGCGCCTGAGCTGGCGTTGACTGGTTGTCCGCCACGTGCGCGCGGACCATGACGGTGTCATCGTTGGCCAGCTGGGCCAGGACATCGCCTGGCGTACTCCGATTACCGGCCACATGGTCGCGGAGATTTCGGTTGCCGGCCGCCTGCACCAGCTTCTCCGGTGGCGTGCTCGGGTTCCGTAGCGCCCATGCCTGGACACCGCGGTCCGCGTCCTCTGCAAGCTGAGCGAGCAGCTCCGCGGGCGTCCGCCAGTTGCTGGCCGCCCAGAGGCGCTTCTTCGGGTCGGCGCTCAGTCCCCAGGTCCGGAGATCGAGTGCGTTGGCCGGCACTTCGGTGAGGACGAAGTCGGGCCGTGCCGGGCTCGGTGTGGTGCGTTCCACCAGGAACGTCACTTCGCCCAGCCGCACGTCCCGGGGTGAAAGAAACTCCAGCTGTATCACCCGTGTCTGCGCTCGTGCCTCGTCGCGCAGCACCATTCCCGGCTGAACCTTGCCGGCGAGCGTCTTCCCACTGACGAGCAGCCCGTCCCGGTAGGCGTGATCCCTTACCTCGGTGACAAGGAATGAGGTTTCCGTGGATGTCGAACTCATAGTGTCGGTCCAAACGAGATCAGTATTGGCAACGACTGTTTGACGGCCTCAAGAAGGCTAGTACCTTGTCAACTGGCTTAGGTAATGGGCGTGGCGGATCTTCGAATAGACGGCGAAGTGACTTTTGGTCACAGCTCCATGTGGCGAACGGCAACTCCAACTCGACCGGGCGGGTCGTGGTCGATGGAGCCGCGACTACGCGGTGTTGGGTGTCCAAGGCTGTCCCTCGGTAAGCATGACGAGGGCTTCGAAGAAGTGTATGCCGTGTTTCGCTGCGGTGGACAGGTAGCTTCGGATCGCGCAGAACTGTTGGGCGCCGGTGAGGGTGCGTAGGCACCCGGACACTTTCTGCCGCAGCTTGATCATGCGGATGTCGCGTTCGGATCCGTTGTTGTCGGCCGTGATCGTCCAGTCGGTGGTGCTGCATCGCGACGAGAGCGTCGCCGGCCTGGCCGGCCCAGCACCATTCGCCGGTCGGGCCGCAGTTCGTGACGGCCTGCAGTTCCCGCTGAGCGTGAGCGCAGCAAAGCTGATGGTCAGGGGCGAGGTAGGTGTCGTACGGCGCCCACGCGTCGTGCACCGCGACGCCGTGAAAGCCGCCGCGAACGCCAAGGTCGTCGATACCCGCGGTGCCGCGTCGGGGGTGGCAGCGACCAGGGTGTATTTGTCGGTGCGGGCGCAGTGCACCCGGCGCACCCGGTGCAGCCGGCCCACCCGCCGACAGTGGGGTGCCGAACAGTTCGGCGAGCGCCTGCGCGGTGCGCTGTTTGGACAAGAACTGCCCGACGTAGAGGTAGACGACGACCGCGGCGATACGCGGTCCGTACTGGACCGGGGCGTCCACCCCGGCCGGCGCGGTGGCGCGGGTGCGGTGCCCGCACTCGCACTCCCGCTCGATGAGCTGATGCTCGGTCACCTCGATCTTCACCGGTGGCAGGTCGAAGGACTGGCGCCGTTCGACGGCGGTGATCGGGCGACCCGACAGCGACCGCCCGCAATCGCCGCACGGCCCAGGTTCGCGGGGCGGCCTCATGGTCGGGCCGATCCACCTGCCGCAGTGTGTTGCCGTCATGGCCGGGCTGCCCGCCCGGCTCGGTGGGTCTTCCCCCGAAGCGACCGGGTCTTCGGCGCGGGCTTGGCCAACCCGTCCGAGGACGGCGGCTTGCTGGAGTTCCCGGAATTCGCGGCCAGCCGCGCCTCCAACTCCGCGATCCGTGTCTGCGCCCGCTCCAACTCCGCACGAACAGCGGTCAACTCCGCACGAAGCGACACGACCAGCGCGGCAAGCACCTCAGCCGAGGGCGGAGCAGGTCATCCGACACAACCGGACACTACGCCCCGGACATCGCAATCCCCGACACCGCACCGAATCCTGAGCGTCCATCGCAACTCGGACTACAAACAACGATCTCCGAGACCTGACCAGTTACCACTGATCATGCCGACGAGCCGGTGGTTGGTGATCAGCTTGATGCGCACGCCGAGATAGCGAGTTCACCACCCGCAAGCGGGCTACGGAGTCGAAGGTCCTCATGTCGATGGACGACGGACTCTCCCCCAGCATTCCGCCGGCCTTGATGGTGGTAGTGAGAGTGGGTGATTTTATGATCACGTTGAGCATCATCAAGGCGGACACCGGTGGGTTCGTCGGTCATTCGGCCGTTCATCCGGACATGATGGCGGCAGCCCACCACGCGGTGGATCGGGCCGTACGGAGCGAGCTGTTGATCGACGGCCACGTCGCCTCCTGCGGCGACGACGTCTCGTTGATCATGACGCATCGTTATGGCGTCGACAGCGAACTGATCCATTCCTTCGCGTGGGATACGTTCCAGACGACCACGGGCGTGGCCCGTGAGCTCGGCTTGTACGGCGCGGGTCAGGACCTGCTGTCGGACGCGTTCTCCGGCAACCTGCGCGGCATGGGACCCGGCTATGCGGAACTGGAGTTCGACGAACGGCCCTCTGAACCGGTCGTGTGCTTCCTGGCCGACAAGACCGAGCCGGGAGCGTGGAACTACCCGCTGTACAAGATGTTCGCCGACCCGTTCAACACCGCGGGGTTGGTGATCGACGCGAAGATGCATGCCGGGTTCGTCTTCGAGGTCTATGACCTGTTCGAGGAGAAGTGGATCTGTTTCGACTGCCCGGCCGAGCTGTACGACATGCTGATGTACATCGGCGCGCCGGCCCGGTACGTCGTGCACAGCGTCCACTCCAAGACGCTCGGCGAGACCGCCGCGGCCACGAGCACGCAGCGGCTGTCGCTGATCGCCGGCAAGTACGTCGGCAAGGACGACCCGGTGATGATCGTACGGGCCCAGTCCGGGCTGCCGGCCCTCGGCGAGGTCCTGGAGCCGTTCGCGTTCCCGTTCACCGTGGGTGGCAGTATGCGCGGTTCCCACCATGCGCCGTTCATGCCGGTATCTGTCGGCCACGCGCACCCGGCACGGTTCGACGGACCGCCGCGGGTCGTGGCGCTGGGCTTCCAGATCCATGACGGTCGGCTGGTCGGGCCACGTGACCTGTTCGCCGATCCGTCCTTCGACGAGGCCCGCCACCAGGCTAACCTCGCCATGGACTACCTGCGCAGGCACGGCCCCTTCGAGCCGCACCGGCTCCCGCTGGAGGACCTGGAATACACCACGATGCCGCAGATCCAAGCCCGCATCGCCAACCGCTGGACGCCACTGCCGTCCCCGCCCGTGCCCGCGACGGCAGGCCGGCCCGCGTCCGCGGGAGCCGCGAAGAGCTGACGGCGCATGCGCGGCGGCGGCGCTCAGGCGTGTGAAAGGTGGTTCCCATGGCCAATCTTGGCGTGGCTATCGTCCGCCAGTACGAGCGGGGGGTTGTGTTCCGGCTCGGCAAGGTGCGGAACGTTCGCGAGCCCGGTCTGCGGTTCATGATCCCACTGGTGGACCGGATGCGGAAGGTGAGCATGCGCACGGTCACCATGCCGATCCAGTCGCAGCAGATCATCACCAGGGACAACGTCTCGATCGGCGTCGCGGCAGTGGCCTACTTCCGCCGGGTGGACCCGGTGAAGTCGATCGTGGAGATCGAGAATGTCCAGGTCGCGGTCGGGCAGATCGCGCAGACCACCGTCCGGAACGTGGTCGGTCGTTCCCTGCTGGACCAGGTGCTGACCGATACCGAGAGCCTGAACGAGTCGATCAAGGACATCCTGGAACGCATCACGCGGCAGTGGGGCGTGTACGTGCTGCTCGTGGAGCTGAAGGACATCGAGCTGCCGACGCCCATGCAACGGGCGATGGCACGGCAGGCCGAGGCGGAACGGGAGAAGAGAGCGAAGATCATCGCGGCGGAAGGCGAAGCGCTCAGCGCGGACAGGCTCGCCGAAGCCGCAGACGTCATCGCCGACCATCCCGTCGCTCTGCAACTGCGGAACCTGCAGATCCTCGGAGAGATCGCCGTGGAGAAGAACTCCACAATCGTCTTCCCGGCCCAGTTCCTCGACAGCGTACGGGCGGTGTCCCAGTTCATCGAGCGGGAAGCCCGCAAGGCAGGTATCGATCATCCGCTCGAACGCGGCCACGACGCCGAATCCCCGAGCCGGCCCGCAGCGGCCGTCCGGTAGGCGCCCCGGCCGAAGGGAGATGACGGGTGGACGATCTCGACGGCAGGCGTCCGGTGGTGGTCGGATACGACGGATCACCGGGAGCGGAACAGGCATTGCGCTGGGGGGCCGAGGAGGCGCAGCTGCGTGATCTGCCGCTCGTGCTCTGCCACGCCTGGCATTGGCCCTATCCGTTCCATCCGCTTGCGCGGGAAATTCTGGATCAGGTCGAGAACGTCGGCGCCACCGTCCTGGCAGCCGGCGTGGACCGTGTCCACGAGCTCACCGAAAGGCTGGAGGTCCGAACCCACCTGGCGAAGGGGACGTCCGCGGCGGTGATACTGGAGGCCGCTCGGGACGCGGAACTGGTCGTCCTGGGCTCACGGGGGCACGGCGGTTTCGAGGATCTCCAAGTCGGATCGGGTGCCATGCAGGTTCCCGCACACACGGACCGGCCCGTCATCGTGGTGCGCCCGACCCTGCCCCCCACCCGCCAGAACGGCGTACGGGTCACGGTCGGCGTGGACGGCTCCCCCGCGAGCCAGGCAGCCCTGGCCTTCGCCTTCGCCGAGGCCGAACTGCGCGGTGGCTCGGTCACGGCACTGTGCGCCTGGTGGGACACCTCGGCGTTGCCAGGGCCGAATCGCCTGCCGTTCACCGACACCGAGACCATGCGGTACGCGGCCAAGGAACGCTTCGAGGAATGCCTGCAGCCCTGGACAACGCGCTATCCGGAGGTCGCGGTCACGACCGAGTTCATGAACGAACGGCCGCAGAGGGCGGTGAACGAGATGGCGAGGGGCGCGGTCCTGCTCGTACTCGGGAGTCGCGGGGTCGGCGCGGTGCCGGCGAATCGTCTGGGACCGGTGACACAGGCCGCGCTGTTCGCGGCTCCGTGTCCGGTCGCAGTAACGCCGCCCCGATGACCCGCCCGCCCCAGGAGCGCCTGTTCAGCCGTATTCGGGGAGGAAACGTGAAGGCCAAGGTAGGAGACTGGCTGGTGATCGAGGGCACCAATCTGGGCGACCGACGCCGATCAGGGCTCATCGTCGCCCTGCGTCATGCGGACGGTACACCTCCGTATGTCGTGCGCTGGCTCGATGATGACCACGAGTCATTGGTGTTCCCCGGACCTACCGCCCGCATCGAACACCGAGAGCATCTCCAAGCACCGAACGGATAACTAAATACGCTCACGGTACCGGCTGCTGAGGCACCGGCTCCAGACGGAACAAAGACGGTGTCACTGCCGAAGTTTTTTGGCACGGTTCCTTTTCGCCGGCAAGAGCGGCGATCAGATCTGTGGCGGTGAGCAGGCCGACGAGCCGGCCGTCATCGTTGACAACAGGAACGACATCTGTCTCCCCATGCAACATCCTATGGGCCGCGATGGCTATCGGATCGTCTGGGTTCACGCCGGGCGGCGGCGCCCCTGTCAGCAGATCCTTAACTGGGTGCCGCACTTGGTCCGGGCCACCGACCGGCCAGTTCCTGGCGAGAGTTTCCGTCATTAGAATGCCGACGCAGTGCCCGTCGGAATCGATCACAGGGAGATGATGGTAATGGCCTTGTGTCATGAGTTCCCAAGCCATGAGGATAGACTCGTCGGGAGTGACAGCAAGCACCGAGGTTGACATCATTTCGGCTACCGAGCGTTTCTCGAGCGTCGTCATGCCGCCTCCAACCGTTCGTCAACGTCGTGTCCGCGAAGTGGATGCCGCCGCTCAGCGATCATCGCGATGACCATTCCTTCCGCCGTACATGAAATGTACGCATACGCGTCCGAGCCCTGACAGGGCCCTTGGTCCTCATCCCCAGGGCACCGATCGTCGATCGAGTCGGCCTTCGGCGAGTCTCGATGGTGCCGCATCGGTCGCCGCGGGACCTTTGGCCTCTGCCGGGCAGGGCGGCGGCGCGGTGCGATGGGATTCTGGAGGTGATCGGCATGCTGGTGCGTGAGGTGATGACCACCCCGGTGGTGACCCTCCCGGCGGAGCAGACGGTGAAGCAGGCCGTCCACGTGCTGTACGAGCGTGACATCACGGCCGCGCCGGTGCTGGACGACGAAGATCGGATGGTCGGGATCGTCAGTGAAATGGATCTGCTGCGTGGGCAGTTCGAGGCCGATCCGCGTGCCTATGCCCGTCCCGCCGCCGCGCCGGAGTCGCCACCGCCGGCGATCGTCGCCGAGGTCATGACGCCGAACGTGCGGACCGTACGCGAGAACGACGATGTTCTGGATCTCGTCGAGCTGATGATGACGACCGGGGTGAAGAGCGTTCCCGTCATGAGCGGCTCTGAGCTGGCCGGCATTGTCAGCCGACGCGATCTGATGGGCATCCTGGCGTACGGCGACGAACGGATCCGCGACGACGTGGTCGCGGCTCTTCGGGACCTGTCGGCCGAGACGATCACCGCGCGTGTGGCCGTGCACGACGGCATCGTCGAGCTGTCCGGGGACGCCGATGAGCGGTCGGCGCGGATCGCCGACGTCATCGCCCGGACCGTTCCCGGAGTCGTCCGCGTCGTGCATCCACGGTGACGGCGGAGGTTATGGCTCGGCGCCCGCCATGTCGCGGTTCAGTTCGTCGATCACGCCGACGACCCCATCCGTGGCGGCGGCCAGCCGTACGACGATCGGGATCAGATCTTTTTGCCGCATCGTGCCGCCAAGGGTGACCACGCCGTGACGGACGTAGACCGAGACCTGTGTGGGGTCGGCCAGGGCGAAGACCTCGTGCCGGACCTCGTCGCGGATCTCCTCGTCGGTACGGGTGAAGACGCTCAGCAGGTCGCGGCGGCTGACGATCCCGACGAGACGGTTCTGATCGTCGGTCACGGGCATGCGTTTGATCCGGTGGGCGTCCAGCAGCCGAGCCGCCTCCACGATCGTCGCCTCGGGATGGACAGTGATCGCCGGTGAGCTCATCAGGTCTTCGGCGGTCAACGCCTGAGCCTTCGCCCACGACCGGTCACGGCGTCGGCCGAGCCGGCGCCGCTTCCCGCCGTTCTTGTGTTCCTCCTTGGCGAGCAGATCGGACTCGGAGACGACACCGGCCACGCGATGGCCCTCATCGATCACCGGCATCGCCGTGATACCGCGTTTGATCATGACCTGGACGATGTCCTTGAAGCACGCGCCTCGGTACGCGCTCACGACCGCCTTGGTCATCACGTCCTTCACGGTTCGGCGCCTCATATGGGTTCCCTCCTAGGCACTCAACCGGACGATAGGCGGCCGTCGCGCCGCCGGGCATGAGGCCGAAGTCCTGTCCGGAAGGACCGACAGCGCATCCCGGCCGTGGCCGAAGGTCCCGGCGCCGCCCGATCGGGGCATATCGGTCTCGTGGCCGAGGAACTCACTCTCATAGGGGTCGGGGCGATGAACTCGCCCCGGTATCGGCCTGCCGGGCTCCTGGTGACCCATGAGCGCCACCGGGTCATGCTGGACGGTGGAGGCGCGAGCGTGCCCGCCCCGCCGGTGGACCTCTGGCTGGTCTGCGATGCCCGCGCGGAGCTGCTGCCGCAGATCCGGCGGTACGGCCGCGGGCTGAACGTGGAGCCTGTGATCAAGGACTTCCGCGCGGGTGGTCTGGTGGTCCAGCCGCTGCCGGTGGTCCACACCTCGCACCCCACGTTCGGTTACCTGATTCAGGTGAGCGGGCGGCGTGTGGTGTGGGCGCCGGAGTTCTGGGAGTTCCCGGGGTGGGCGCGAGGAGCCGATCTGATGTTCGCGGACGCCGCGGGATGGCGGCGGCCGATCCGGTTCGCCCGCGGGGTCGGCGGCCACGCGGCGGTCTCGGCGACCGCGGACCAGGCGCGCCGGCATGGCGTGGGACGGCTGGTCTTCGCGCACATCGGCCGGCCGGCGATTCGCGCGATCGACGCGGGCCAGGAACCCCCGTACGGGGAGTGGGGAGTCGAGGGCCGCGTCTACCGCCCCTGACGCGGCCGGCCGCAAGGACCTTCGGTGTCTGAGGCGACGCCGAACGGCCCTGGCGTGCGGAAGCGACGTCGGTGAACGTGGATGTCGAATGATGAAACGGAGGCATCGCCGTGGAGTTCGAGCCGATCCGTAAACAGGGGGCATCGGGATCACCGCCGAATCTGGCCGACTATGAGGCGGCCAGGCGGGAGTTCTCCTGGGAGCGGGCCCGGGGAGAGTTGTCCGGGCTGCCGGGCGGTCGTGGGCTCAACATCGCCCATGAAGCCGTCGACCGGCATGCGCTGGGCTCGGGCGGAAACGTTGTGGCATTGCGCTGTGTGGGCTACAACGACCGTGTCACGGAACTGACGTATGAGGATCTTCGTCGGCTGACCAATCGATTCGCGAACGCCTTGTGTGCCCTGGGTATCGGTCCCGGTGACCGGGTGTTCACCCTGCTCGGCCGCGTACCCGAGCTGTACGTGACGGTCCTGGGGACGTTGAAGAACCTCAGTGTGCTGGCGCCGTTGTTCTCGGCGTTCGGGCCCGAGCCGATCTGTGAGCGGCTCCGGCTCGGTGACGCCAGAGTTCTGGTGACGAGCGAGGAACTGTACCGGCGGAAGATCGCCGCAATCCGGGATCGGCTGCCCGGGCTGAAGCACGTCCTGGTCGTCGGGGAGACCGCGCCGGAGGGCGCCCTGTCCTTCCACGCGACGCTGGCCGCGTGCAGCGACGGCTTCGACATCCCGGACACCGATCCAGACGACATGGCGCTGTTGCACTTCACCAGCGGTACGACGGGCCGGCCGAAGGCCGCCGTGCACGTCCACGAGGCCGTCGTGGCGCATCACGCCACGGCGCGTTTCGCTCTCGACCTGCATCCGGGCGATGTGTTCTGGTGTACGGCTGATCCAGGTTGGGTGACCGGCATGTCCTACGGCGTCATCGCGCCGCTCGTGTGCGGGCTGACGATGGTGACCGATGCGGGCGAGTTCGATGCGCGCCGCTGGTACCGCGTGCTGGCCGAGCACAGGGTGACGGTCTGGTACACCGCACCCACCGCGATCCGGATGCTGATGAGGCACGGCGCGGAGGTCGCCAAGGCCTACGACCTGTCGGCCCTACGGTTCGTCGCGAGTGTCGGTGAGCCGCTCAATCCCGAGGCGGTCGTCTGGGGGCAGGAGGCGCTGGGCCTGCCGGTCCACGACAACTGGTGGCAGACCGAGACCGGCGCGATCATGATCAGCAACTTCGCGGGAATGGACATCCGGCCGGGCTCGATGGGCCGTCCGCTGCCCGGGATCGAGGCCGCCGTGCTCGAACGCGGCCCGAACGGCCGGGCTCGCGTGACGCGAGGTCGGGTCCAAGTGATCGATCGTGGCGAGGGCGAGCTGGCGCTGCGCCCGGGATGGCCGTCGATGTTCCGGGGCTACCTGCACGAGGAGGAGCGGTATGCCAAGACGTTCGCCGGCGGCTGGTACCTCACCGGCGACGTCGCCAGGATCGACGAGGACGGCTACTTCTGGTTCGTCGCACGCGCGGACGATGTGATCAAGTCGGCGGGCCACCTGATCGGCCCGTTCGAAGTCGAGAGCACGCTGATGGAACATCCCGCAGTGGCCGAGGCGGGCGTCATCGGCAAGCCCGATCCAGTGGCAGGGGAGATCGTCAAGGCCTTCGTCACGCTCAAACCGGGCCATGAGCCGAGCCCGGAGCTGCGACGTGAGCTGATCGCGTTCGGCCGTCGGCGGCTCGGCGCCGTGGCGGCCCGGGAGATCACGTTCGACCAGAACCTGCCGCACACGCGTAGCGGCAAGGTGATGCGCCGCCTGCTGAAGGCCCGGGAGCTGGGCCTGCCTGAGGGCGACGTGTCGACGCTTGAGAGATCGTCATGACTCGCGCCAAGAACGCCCTGGCCGAACATCGCCGGGAACTGTTGCGCCAGATGTTGCGCATCCGCCGCTTCGAGGAGAAGTGCGTGGAGCTGTACAGCGCGGCCAAGATCCGCGGTTTCCTCCACCTGTACATCGGCGAGGAAGCCGTGGCGGTCGGCGCGTTGCAGGCGCTCACTCCCGGGGACAACGTGGTCTCCACGTACCGGGAACACGGCCACGCGCTGGTCCGCGGCATACCCGCCTCATCGATCATGGCCGAGATGTACGGCCGGGTGAACGGCTGCAGCCACGGCCGGGGCGGATCGATGCACCTGTTCGACACCGAGCGGCGCTTCTACGGAGGCAACGCGATCGTCGGCGGCGGTCTGCCGCTGGCGATCGGCCTGGCACTGGCCGACCGGATGCGCGGTGAGCAGCGCGTGACCGCGTGCTTCTTCGGCGACGGCGCGGTCGCCGAAGGCGAATTCCACGAATGCCTCAACCTGGCCGCGCTGTGGGAGCTGCCCGTCCTGTTCTGCTGCGAGAACAACCTGTACGCCATGGGCACCGCGCTGAGGATCGAACACAAGCAGACCGACCTCGCGATGCGGGCCTCGACGTACGAGATGCCTGCCTGGCCCGTCGACGGCATGGACGTCCTCGCCGTCGAGGAGGCGGCCTCGCACGCCGCCGAGGCCGTACGTGAAGGAGGCGGCCCCCACTTCCTGGAGCTGCGCACCTACCGGTTCCGCGCCCACTCGATGTACGACCCCGACCGCTACCGGGACAAGACGGAGATCGAGGAGTGGAAGCGTCACGACCCGATCGACGCGCTGGTGCGGCAGGAGAAGATCTCCAGCGACGAGATGACCGTGATCGACAAGGAGGTGGCCGGCGAGATCTCCGATGCGATCGAATTCGCCGAGGCGGGAGAGCTGGAGCCGGTCGAGAGCCTGACCCGCTTCGTCTACAGCCCGGGCTCCCCGGGAGGCGGGCCATCGTGAACGAGCCGGTGAAGACCACCTATCGGGAGGCCATGCGCGAGGCGCTACGCGAGGCGCTACGGCAGGATGACCGTGTCTTCCTCATGGGCGAGGACGTCGGACTCTACGGCGGATGTTTCGCGGTGAGCCTCGGCCTGCTCGAGGAGTTCGGCCCGGACCGGATCCGGGACACCCCGCTGTCGGAATCGGCCTTCGTCGGCGCCGGAATCGGCGCGGCCATCGCGGGAATGCGGCCGATCGTCGAGATCATGACGGTCAACTTCAGCCTGCTCGCCCTCGACCAGATCCTCAACAACGCGGCCACACTGCTCCACATGTCCGGTGGGCAGATCGGGGTGCCGCTGGTGATCCGCATGACCACCGGCGCGGGCCGCCAGCTCGCCGCCCAGCACTCCCACAGCCTCGAAGGCTGGTACGCGCACATTCCGGGCCTGCGGATCGTGGCTCCGGCGACACTTGAGGACGCCCGCGGCATGCTGGGGACCGCGCTGGAGGATCCCGATCCCGTACTGATCTTCGAGCACGGCGGGCTCTACAACACCTCCGGCGAACTGGCGGCGGACGCGGGAGCCGTCGACATCGCTCGTGCGGCGGTACGCCGTCCCGGTTCACACGTCAGCGTCATCACCTACGGCGGCACCCTCGGCAAAGCGCTGATGGCCGCCGAGGAGCTGTCCGGTGACGGGATCGAGGCCGAAGTCATCGATCTGCGCACGCTGCGGCCGCTCGACGACGAGACGATCATGGACTCGGTCCGGCGGACGCATCGCGTCGTGCTCGTCGACGAGGGCTGGCGTTCGGGCAGCCTGTCGGCGGAGATCACCGCCCGGATCGCCGAACAGGCCTTCTATGACCTGGACGCGCCGATCGAGCGTGCCTGCACCGCCGAGGTCCCCATCCCGTACGCCAAACACCTGGAAGACGCGGCGATCCCCCAGGTGGAGAACGTCCTCGCCGCCGTACGGCGGGCGGTGGGCGACGGTGGCTGAGTTCCGCATGCCCTCTCTCGGCGCCGATATGGACGCGGGCACCGTGTCACAGTGGCTCGTCCGGCCGGGTGACCACGTATCCAAGGGCGACATCGTCGCGGTCGTTGAGACCGACAAGTCCACCGTCGAGGTCGAATGCTTCGACACCGGCACGGTCGGTGAGCTTCTCATCGAACCGGGACAACGCGTTCCCGTCGGCACCGTCCTGGCCACCATCAGCACCGAGCAACCCGCCGCGACGCCGGCCGGCCGGCCCGTCGAACGACCCACCGGCGCCGGCCGCGAACCCCCGCCCGCAGCCCCCGCCCCTCCAGCGGAAACCGAGCCTCCGCACGTCGAGTCACCGCTCGTGCGACGCCTCGCCCACCGGCACAATGTCTCGCTCAGCAGCATCCGGGGCACCGGTCCATCTGGTGTGATCACCCGCGAGGACGTCGAGCGCGCCGCCGCCGGCCCCACACGCATCAAGGCCTCTCCCCTCGCCCGCCGCCTGGCCGCCGAACTCGGCACGGACTTGGCCACCGTACGCGGCACCGGCATCGGCGGCGCCGTACGAGCCGAAGACGTCCGAAGGACGGCCGAACGGCCCGCAGAAGCCGTGCCCGCCGAGATCACTCCAGCGGCACCGCCGGAACCCGCACCAGTCGTCGCCGTGCCGCCGTCCAAGCCGGTCGACGCGGAGGAGCGGCAGGCCGACATGCGCCAGGCGATCGCCCGCGCCATGGCCAGATCCAAACGCGAGATCCCGCACTACTACCTGGGCAACACCATCGACCTGACGTACGCCCTGGAATGGATGCACGAGCACAACCGGCGCCTACCGGTCCGCGAGCGGCTCATCCCATCCGCGCTACTGCTCAAGGCGGCCGCCGTGGCGCTGCGGGAGTTTCCGCGGCTTAACGGTTTCTGGGCCGCCGGGGGCTTCGTACCCGGCGACGGCGTACACCTGGGCGTGGCGATCTCGCTGCGTGGCGGCGGGCTGATGGCACCGGCCATTCGGGACGCCGACCAGCTGAGCCTCACCGAACTCATGGCGGCCCTGCGCGACCTGGTGAGCCGTACCCGGTCCGGGCGGCTCCGCGGGTCGGAGCTGACCAACGCCACCATCACCGTCACCAACCTGGGCGACCAGGGCGTCGAGTTCGTCCACGGCGTGATCTACCCACCGCAGGTCGCACTGGTCGGCTTCGGCACCACCGTGGAACGACCCTGTGCGGTCGACGGGCTCATCGGCGTCCGCCCGATGGTCACCGCCACCCTCGCGGCCGACCATCGCGCCACCGACGGATACACCGGCGGTCGCTACCTGCAGGCCGTCGCCCGGCTGCTGCAACGACCCGAGGAGCTGTGATGACACCCGACGAAGCACGGAAAATGATCAAAAAGACCCTCCAGGAGATCGCGCCGGGGCCCGCGCTCGACGAACTCGAGGCCGACGATGACCTGCGTGAACGCCTGGAGCTCGACTCCCTGGACTTCCTCAACTTCGTCGAGGCCCTCAGCGACCGCGCCGGCCGCCGCATCGACGAGGACGACTACCCAGAACTGGTCACTATCGAGACTGCGGCTAAATTTCTCTGCACCCGCGAGTAGGCGCCATCGCCGATCCCCCGCCGGGCGAAAGCCCATCTGGCATCCAGCCTGCCGATTTCGGGCTGCGCCTCGGTCAGCAGGTCGGCGCGCGTGAGATCGAAGCCGGGCCCGTTACGGCGGGACCTTCGCCCCTGTCAAAGGTATCGGTCCTTTTCCACTATTGGAGCCAAATCCCTTGACCTTCACGCGAAGACACAACACCTGTGAGGACAGCGATTGATCGAACGCGGGACAACATCGAGAGGACCCTCGACCGGGCTGTCATCGGGCGAAGCCGCCGCGCGGCTGGTGCGGGACGGGCTGAACATTCTGCCGCAACGGCCCCCGGTGCCCTTGTGGCGCCGGGTCGGTGCTCAACTACGCGACCCGCTGATCGTGGTGCTGCTGGTGGCGGCTGCGCTGACCCTCGCCACCGGCGACTGGACCGACATGACCGTGATCGTCCTGGTCATCGCGGTGAACACCACGGTCGGGGTGAGCCAGGAGATTCGCGCCGACCGCGCGATCAGTGCCCTATCCGGCCTGACCGCGCCGTCCGCACGAGTGCTCCGCGACGGGATTCAGTGCCAGATTCCGGCGGCCGAGGTCGTCGTCGGGGACGTGCTGGTGCTGGCCGAAGGCGACATCGTCCCGGCCGACGCGACCGTGACAGAGGCGGCGTCGATGCTGGTGGACGAGTCCGCCGTGACCGGCGAATCGCTACCGGTGGGCAAGACCCCCGTCCTACAGATCGCGGACTGGGAAAGCGTCCCCGATAACACCTCGGTGTCGGCGGGCACAGCGCTGGTCAAGGGCCGCGGTCGCGCCGTCGTCACCGCGACCGGGAAGGCGAGCACGACCGGGCAGATCGCGGCCATGCTCTCCGAGTGCCCGAGCATCACGCCGTTGCAGCGGCACCTGATCGGTATCGGCCGCCTGCTCGCGGGCGTCACCGTGGCGCTGTGCGCGATCGTCCTGGCCGACGGGCTCGTCCGGGGCCTGCCCGGGGAACTCATGGTCGTGACCGCGATCAGCCTGGTGGTCGCGGCGGTCCCCGAATCGCTTCCTGCCGTGGTCACGCTCGGACTCGCGCTGGGCGCCCGCCGGATGGCCTCACGCAGTGCCCTGATCCGCCGGCTGCCGGCCGTCGAGACGCTCGGGTCGGTCACCGCGCTCGCCACCGACAAGACCGGCACCCTCACCGAGGGCCGGATGGTCGTACGCCGGATCTGGACGCCTGCAGGCGAAGCTGCCGTCACCGGTTCCGGGTACGCGCCCGTCGGCGCGATCCGCCTCGGCGACGAGGAACTCCACGGGCCTGAGCCGTACGGGATGACTGCCCTGCTCACCGCCGCCGCGCTGTGCAACGACGCCCGGCTGGCCCCGCCCGCCACGGCCGACGGAGAGTGGGCCGCGCTGGGCGATCCGACCGAAGCCGCCCTCCTGGCCGCGGCGGCGAAACTCGATATCGACCGCGGCGCCCTGCAGGCGCGGTTCCCGCGTTGCGATGAACGTCCCTTCGACAGCGACCGCAAGCGGATGACCACCGTGCACCGGCTCCCCGACGGCGGCTTCCAGGTGGTGTGCAAGGGCGCTCCCGAAGCGATGCTGAACCCCGCGGTCCTGGCCGACGACCCGGACCTGCTCGCCTGGGCCGCCGACCACGCGGACCGCCTCGCCCAGGCCGCCTACCGCGTACTCGCGGTGGCCCAGACCGAACGACCGACGCCACCGGGCTCCGAAGAAAATCTGGAGAAGGGCCTGCGCCTCCTCGGGTTGATCGCGATCCTCGACCCGCCCCGTACGGCTGCGGCCGCCACCATCACCGCCTGCCGCCACGCTGGGATCCGCCCGATACTCATTACCGGCGACCACCCGGGCACCGCCCGCGCCATCGCCACCGAACTGGGCGTCATGCGCCCCGGAGACCTGGTCGTCGACTGCCGCGGCCTCCGGGAGGTAGATCTCACCAGCGCCACCGTGTTCGCCCGTGCCACTCCCGGCCAGAAGCTCAAGATCATCACCGCCCTGCGCGACCACGGCGAGGTGGTCGCGATGACCGGAGACGGCGTCAACGACGGACCGGCACTGCGCCGCTCCGACGTCGGCGTGGCCATGGGCCGACGGGGTACCGAAGTCGCCCGCCAAGCCGCCGACCTGGTCCTGGCCGACGACCATCTCGGCACCGTGGTCGCGGCCGTTGACGAAGGCCGCCGCGTGTACACCAACATCCGCCGTTTCCTCATCTATGCACTGTCCGGCGGGACCGCTGAGATCGCCGTCATGCTCCTCGGCCCCCTCTTCGGCCTCGCTCTGCCACTGCTGCCCGCCCAGATCCTGTGGATCAACCTGCTCACCCACGGCCTGCCGGGCGTCGCTCTCGGCGGCGAACCCGCCGAACCCGGCGCCATGGACCGGCCACCCCGACCTCCCGCCCAGAGCATCATGGGCGCCGGCCTGTGGCAGCGAGTCCTCCGGATCGCCGTCGTCCTCACCACCGTCACCCTCGGAGCGGCCGTCTGGGCACACCACACCGGCCGGCCGTGGCAGAGCATGGCGTTCCTCGCCCTCGGCGCCGCCCAGCTCGGAGTCGCTCTCGGCTCCCGATCCCGACCAGGATCATGGGCCAACCCGTTGTTCCTCGCCGCGGTCGCCTCCGCCCTCGCACTGCAGCTCGCCGGCCTGTACCTTCCGCCGCTGCGTGAACTCCTCGGCACCCAGCCACTCACCGCCGCCGACCTGGCGATCACGCTGGCTCTCTCCGTCCTCGGCTACGCCGCGGTACGCCTCGACCGCCTCGTTCACCCCGGACGGCCCTCACCACCAGCAGCCGGGACCCACGCCGTCACCGCGCAGGCGGGCGGACACGCGCCCACAGAGATCTGATCACCGGTGAGTTAGGTTCCACGCTCGGCCTTTTGCCACCGGTGTGCCTGGTGTCACCCAACGAGCCGACGGGATCAGGAACGGGAGAACCAAAGGTCCTCACGGGAATGGGACGAGGGCCCCTGTAGCGGCCCCCCGTCGACTTTCGACCATGGCAACAAGAGGCCATTTCGCCTAGTGACGAAGGCAGTCCTGGACGCCATGGCCGACCGGGTCCGTGGGTTAGCGCCGCGGGCACTTCGTATCCCAGCTGAGGTGAACATGATGCGTCTTGCCGTACGCGCGCTGCTGGGCAGCGCGGCCACGATCGCACTGAGCGCTCCAACCTACGGCGCTCTCGCCACTGCGGCCATCGCCGCTCCCACCGGTACCACCACTGCCGCCATGGCATCGGCCCGTCCGCCCGGCCCGCAGACTCGTGCCGACCTCGCGACGGCGATGCGCGGAGAGGCGTTCGCCAATGTCTCCTACCGCCTGTACGCCGAACAGGCCCGGCGGGAGGGACTGTCATCAGTGGCCGACCTGTTCGAACGTGCCGCCAACATCGAGCTGAACGAACACTTCACCAAGGCCGCCGACCTGAGCGGCACCGTCGGTGACAACGCGGCCAACCTGCGATCGGCCATCTCCGGGGAGGCCTATGAGGCCGTGACCATGTATCCCCGCTTCGCCCAGCAGGCCAGGAGCGCCGGCGACGACAACGCCGCCGACCGCTTCTCCGAGATCGCCCACGACGAGGCCAGTCACCGTGACGCGTTCCGCACCGCGCTCGGCGTCGTCCAGACCGGCCGCGGAACCGTTCCCACCGCACCGCAGGTGCATCCGGTCCAGGTCCCGGCCGGCACACCCAAGGTCGGCTCCGAACAGACCAAGACCAACCTCGACACCGCGATGCACGGCGAGGCGACCGCATACGCCAAGTACACCCTGTGGGGTAAGCACGCCAACAAGGAAGGCAACGCCGACGTCGGACGCCTGTTCACGAGGAACGCCGACGTGGAGCGCCAGGAACACTTCGCCGAAGAAGCAGACCTGGCCGGACTCGTCGGCACCACCCACCAGAACCTGACGAAGGCCATCGCCGGTGAACGCTACGAGTCGACCACGATGTATCCCAGGTTCGCCGAACGCGCCAAGGCCGCAGGCGACACCGAAGCCGCGCGCTTCTTCACCCACAACGCCAGCGACGAAGCCGGCCACGCCAACGACTTCCAGCAAGCCAAGGACGCGATGCGCTGACGGGGGCACCATGACCAGGCTCCCGAAGAGCGGAACGGGGGACGAGTGTCCGGCACTGATCACGAGAGCCGTGTTCCACGCACGCCGCGGGCGCACGCGCCAAGCCGGCGAACGTCGATGAGGGCGGCAGCCGCCGACTACGTGTGGGCACTCGTCCGCCTCTCGCTCGGCTGGATCTTTCTGTGGGCCTTCCTCGACAAGCTCTTCGGGCTCGGCCACGAGACCACAAGCAAGCAAGCGTGGATCAACGGCGGCCAGCCCACCTACGGGTTCTTGAAGCACGCCGCGAAGGGCCCGCTCAAGGGCTTCTACAACGGCATCGCCGGGACGGCGTGGGCCGACTGGCTGTTCATGCTCGCACTCGCCGGGCTGGGCATCGCGCTGATCCTCGGCATCGGCATGCGGATCGCCGCAGTCGCCGGGACCATCTTGTGCGTCATGATGTGGAGCACGGTGCTCCCGCCCGAGAACAACGTCTTCATGGACTACCGGCTCATCTTCGCGCTGGTGATCATCGGGTTGGCCCTGGTCGAGGCCGGCGACACCCTCGGGCTCGGACGGCCGTGGGGACATACGGCCCTGGTCCGCCACCTTCCGATCCTCAAGTGACCACGCACTTCTGTGGCGACGAGGTCGGGTCCTGGCCGAGACGGGACCTTCGGCACTGTCCGCCCGCGTTCCCAGGCGAAACAGTGGGCGCATGGCTACCGGATACGGCGAAAGGCAATTCCTCATGGCCGAGAACAGCACCGGGAGAACGGTCGTCGCAGGTGTGGACGGTTCGGTTCCGGCCCTGCAGGCGGCACGCTGGGCGGCCGACGAGGCCGTACGCCGGCAGGTACCGCTGCGGCTGATCCAGGTCGTCGACGTCTCGTCAGTCGCCGCCCAGTTCCCGGCGCCCCGTGACTTTTTCACGGAGATGGAGGCGGAAGGCCGGCGGCAACTGGCCAAGACCAAGACCGAGATCCGCCGAGATCACCCCGAACTGGACATCGATACCATCCTGCGGGTCGACAATGTCGTACGGGCGCTGATCGGCATTTCCCACGACGCCGACCTGATGGTCCTGGGCGCGAGAGGGTCGGGTGGTTTCCGCGGCCTCCTCACCGGTTCCACCGCCGTCGCCCTGGTCGCCCACGGTCACTGCCCCGTAGCAGTGATCCGCAGTACCGGCGCCGGCGGAACGCCACCGTCGCATGGACCGGTCGTGGTCGGCGTGGACGGCTCCCCGACCAGTGAGGCGGCGCTCGCGACGGCCTTTGAAGAGGCGGCGACGCGCGGCACCGACCTGGTGGTGCTGCACACGTGGGTCGAGTACCCCTCCGACATCGCGTACGCCTCCGCTCGCCAGTACTTCATCGACTGGGAGGACATCGAGACGAGGGAGCAGGAGGTGCTCGCGGAACGGCTGGCCGGATGGCAGGAGAAGTATCCCGACGTCACCGTGCGGCGCGTTGTCACCGGAGGACGGGCGGCGAAGCGACTGCTCGAACTGGCCGCCGACGCGCAACTGCTGGTGGTGGGAAGCCGGGGCCGCGGGGGATTCACCGGGATGCTGCTGGGCTCGACCAGCCAGGCGCTGATCCATCACACGCCGTGCCCCCTGCTCATCGTCCGGCCGGCCACTACGGAAGGTCAGGTGCCGTGAGCAAACCCGTTGTGGTCGGTGTGGACGGCTCCGCGGCGGCGCTGAACGCCGTGGACTGGGCCGCCGCCGAGGCCGGACGAAGACGGCTGCCGTTGCGGATCGTGCACGTCGCGGTCCGCTGGGAGTACAACGTCGAGGCGCCGGCCGAGTCCGAAATGGAGGCGCCACGGCCGGAGGCCGCAGGGCTACAGGTCCTGCGTATCGCCGAAGAACGGGCCCGGACCTTCGCATCCCTGCGGGTCGATTGCCGGCTCGGTATCGGACCCATCCCCCTCACATTGCTCCAGGAAGCCGAAGACGCCGCCCTGTTGGTGCTGGGGCCACACGGGACCGGAGGCTTCACCCGACTGTTGCTCGGCTCGGTGAGCCGCCAGGCGGCCGAACACGCCCCGTGCCCGGTCGTCATCGTGCCGCACGACACCGACAGTCGGCCACGGCGAGCCGAGATCGTCGTCGGTGTCGACGGCTCCGCGGGCTCCATCGACGCCCTGGGCTTCGCGTTGGAGGAGGCGTCCTTGCGCGCCGTGGGACTACGGGCGATTCATGCCTGGGCCCATCCCGCCTACCCACCGGAGATGCGCCCGATCCGCTACGACGACGCCGCGGTCGAACGGGAAGGCACCCGGCTGCTTTCGGAGTCCCTGGCGGGATGGAGAAGCAAGTATCCCGACATACCAGTACTCGAACAGGTCGTCGAAGGCGCGCCCGCCGATGTCCTGATCGAGGCCTCCGGTGCTGCGGAACTGCTGGTCGTGGGAGCCAGGGGCCGCGGCGGGTTCCCCGGCCTGCGGGTGGGTTCGGTCAGCCATGCCGTACTGCATCGCACGAGAGGGCCCTTGGTGGTCGTACGGCGAGCCGCGGACAGCAACCTTCACACCACGGGCGGGATGCGCGTGACTCACGAATCATGACGGACTCTGGCGAAACCCCCACACGCAAGGAGGAGATGAACGCCTCCGAGCACGGGGACCATCGCCTCTGGCCGTGTTCGGCTCTGCCGACCGAGTCTGTGGTCATGGCGTTCGCTGATCGAATCGATGCCGGGCGGCGTCTGGCTGACCGCCTGCGGCATCTGCGGAGCGAGAACGTGGTCGTGGTGGGCCTTCCGCGGGGAGGGGTGCCGGTCGCGGCCGAGGTGGCTCGGGCGCTCGGCGCACCGCTGGACGTGATCGTGGTCCGCAGACTGCGCCTGCCGTTCCAGCCGGAACTCGGGATGGGCGCGATAGGTCAGGACGGCGTACGGATCATCAACGAGGAGATCGTGCGCGTGGCGGCGGTGTCCGCCAATGAACTGGCCGCGGTCGAGGCACGCGAACGCGTCGAGCTGGAACGTCGCGCACGACGTTATCGCGGCGGCCGGGCTCGGTTGCCGCTGCGCGGGCGGACCGTGATCGTGGTGGACGACGGCGTCGCCACCGGCTCGACGGCCCGGGCGGCCTGCCAGGTCGTGCGCGCTCAAGGCGGGGCTCGTGTGGTGCTCGCGATACCTGTCGCATCGCCGCACCGCATCGCGATGCTGGAACAGGATGCCGATGAGCTGGTCTGCCTGCAGACACCCGCGACATTCGCCGCGATCGGGCAATGGTACGCCGACTTCGCTCCCGTCTCCGACGGGGCGGTGGCGGACTGCCTGCGGCAGACGACCGAGCGCGTCCCGTCCGCGCGCGCAACGGGCGTCGTCCTGCCGACACGCGAGGAGGAGGTCGAGGTGCGCGCCGGACGGATACGGCTGGCGGGCCGCCTGACCGTGCCCGAGGGTGCTTGCGGGTTCGTCGTGTTGGCCCTTGCCGGCGGCAGCAGCCGGCACAGCCCACGTAACCGCTTCATCGCCACGGTACTGAACCGATCCGGGCTCGGCACGGTGCTGTTGGACCTGCTCACCGTCCAGGAGGAGGTCGACCGGTCCAATGTGTTCGACATCGAGTTGCTGGCCCGCCGCCTGGCCGGCGCCACCGGCGTGATGCGTGAAAGGCCTGAGATGGGCGGGCTGCCCATCGGCTACCTCGGCACCGAAACCGGCGCCGCCGCCGCACTGTGGGCCGCCGCCGAACCGGACGCGGACGTCCCCGCCGTCGTATCCTGCGGCGGCCGGCCCGACCTGGCCATCCCACGCCTCACCGGCGTCACCGCACCTGTCCTGCTCATCGTCGGTGATCTCGACCAGGTCGTGCTCACCCTCAACCGCCAAGCCCAGGCCCGGCTGCGCGGCGAGAACCGGCTCGCGGTCGTCCCGGACGCCACACATCTATTCGAAGAGCCAGGGGCCCTCGAGGCGGCCGCCGGGTTCGCGCGGGAATGGTTCATCGACCATCTCGCGCCGATACCCCAACCGGCCAGGGAAACGTGACACTGTCCAGCCGCCGGTTCACCGCGGTGGGTTCGGACGGCCATAGCCACCACCGCCCGGCGTCTCGATGACGAAGACGTCCCCGGCAGCGACCGGCAGCGAGTCGCACCCGCGCATGCCGGTCACGGAGCCGTCACCATGTTCCACCCATTGCCGGCCGACTTCGCCGGGTCCGCCGTCGGCCATGCCGTATGGACGGATACGCCGGTGACTGCTGAGCGTGGTCACGGTCATGGGCCGCAGGAAACGGATCCGGCGCCTGCCGCCGTCTCCGCCTCGCCAGCGCCCGGCACCGCCGCTGCCATGGCGGATCTCGAAGCTCTCCAGACGCACGGGGTAGCGCCATTCCAGGACCTCGGGATCGGTGAGCCGGGAGTTGGTCATGTGCGTCTGCACGACGGAGGTGCCATCGAAGCCGTCGCCGGCTCCGGAGCCGCCGGCCACCGTCTCGTAGTACTGATGACGGTCGTCGCCGAACGTGACGTTGTTCATCGTTCCGCAGCCCTCGGCCATGACATCGAGCGCGGCGTACAGCGCACCGGTGACCGCCTGTGAGGTCTCCACGTTGCCCGCGGCCACGGCGGCCGGGTCTTCGGGGGAGAGCATCGTGCCGTGTGGGATCTTCACCTGGATCGGCGTGAGACAGCCGGCGTTCAGCGGGATGTCCTCGGCCACCAGGGTCCGGAAGACGTAGAGCACGGCGGCCATGGCGACCGAAGAAGGGGCGTTGAAGTTGTCCTCCAGTTGCCGTGAGGTGCCGGTAAAATCGATCTCCGCCATCCGGGCGGCGCGGTCCACGCGGACGGCGACTTTGATGATCGCACCGTTGTCGAGCTCATAGGTGTAGGAGCCATCCCGCAATACGGAGATCACCCGGCGCACGGCCTCTTCCGCATTCTCCCGCACGTGACGCATGTAGGCGTGGACGACGTCGAGGCCGAAGTACCCGACCATGGCGCACAGTTCCTGGACGCCCTTCTCGTTGGCGGCTATCTGAGCGCGCAAGTCGGCGATGTTGTCGAGCGGGTTGCGGGAGGGGTGAGCCGCGGAGCGCAGCAGGTCGATCGTCTCGGATTCCCGGAACCGGCCGCCCTCCCCCCGTGCGTCGGCCGCCGCGCCGTCCACGAGAAGCCAGTCGTCGATGAGAACGCCTTCCTGCTCAATCCGGATACTGAATGCCGGCATCGATCCGGGGGTGATCCCTCCGATCTCGGCGTGGTGACCGCGGGACGCGACGAAAAAGAGAATCTCTCCCGGTCCCGCGGCTGGTCCGCGTTCGTCGCCCGCTCGCTCGCCGAAGACCGGGGTGACGACGGTGATGTCAGGAAGATGGGTGCCGCCGTGGTACGGATCGTTGAGGACATACACGTCGCCGGGTCTCATCCGGCCCGCACGACGCTTGACGACCTCCTTGATGCTCTCGCCCATCGAGCCGAGGTGCACGGGGATGTGCGGCGCATTGGCGATGAGGTTGCCCGCGGGGTCGAACAACGCGCAGGAGAAGTCCAGGCGTTCTTTGATGTTGACCGAATGCGCCGTACTCCGCAGGCGCACGCCCATCTGCTCGGCGATGGACATGAACAGGTTGTTGAAGATCTCCAACATGACAGGATCGACGTCGGTCCCAACCGCCCGCCGCGCGGGACGGGCCTCGACCCGGGTGAGCGTCAAGTTGCCCAGATCGTCCACCACGGCCAGCCAGCCGACGTCCACGACGGTCGTCGCGTTGGCCTCCGCGATGATCGCCGGCCCCTTGATGGTGTCTCCCGGGCAAAGGTGCTCCCGGTGACAGAGATCGACCTCAGACCACGAACCCGCGACATACACCGGAACACGTGCGGACACCGTACGGCCGTGCCGCCCGCGCCATCTCGCCGCCGCGGCCGCCGCCCCGCGGGATTCGCCCATGACCTCGACCGACGCCGCCTCCACGACGATCGGCCGGTCCGGCATGAGGAAGGAGAAGCGCTGCCGATAGCGTTCCTCGAACTCGTGGACCATCGCGGGTACCGTGCCAGCCGGTACCACGAGGGCGGTGTCGGTGCCCGCGTACCGTAGGTGCACACGACGCACCGAGCGGATCCGATCGTCCGCCACTCCCTCGTTCTGAAGCTCGGCCGTGGCCTCCGCCTCAAGCTTTCCGAGGATCCCGGTCACTTCCGGCAGGACGTCCGCGTCCAGCGCCCGCTCGACCGCCGACTCGCGCATCGCCGTCACGTCGGCCAGCCCCATGCCGTAGGCCGAGAGCACACCGGCGAGCGGGTGGATGAGCACCTGCGTCATGCCGAGCGCGTCGGCGACCGCACAGGCGTGCTGGCCGCCCGCCCCGCCGAACGTCGCGAGCACGTATCGGGTGACGTCATAGCCGCGCTGAACGGAGACCTTCTTGATCGCGTTAGCCATATTCGCCACCGCGATCTCCAGGAAGCCGGCCGCCACCTGCTCGGGCGTACGACCGTCGCCGAGCCGCGTCGCCAACGCGGCGAAGCGCTCCCGCACGACCTCGGCGTCGAGCGGCTGATCCCCGGTCGATCCGAAGACGTGCGGAAAATGCTCCGGTTGGATCCTGCCGAGCATGACATTGGCATCGGTGACGGTCAGTGGACCACCCCGGCGGTACGACGCCGGTCCGGGATGGGCCCCGGCGGAATCGGGGCCGACCTGGTAGCGGCCGCCGTCGAAGCGGAGTACGGAACCGCCGCCCGCAGCGACCGTGTGGATGCTGAGCATCGGGGCCCGTATCCGGACCCCGGCCACCTCGGTCTCGTATCGGCGTTCGAACTCGCCCGCGTAGCGGGAGACGTCGGTGGAGGTCCCGCCCATGTCGAATCCGATGACGCGGCGGTGGCCCGCCGCCGCGGACGTGCGGGCCATTCCGACCACGCCGCCCGCCGGGCCCGACAGGATCGAATCCTTTCCACGAAAAGTACGCGCGTCGGTGAGCCCGCCGCTGGACTGCATGAACATCAACCGCACGCCGGGGAGTTCCTCCGACACCTGCTCGACGTAGCGGTCGAGGATCGGGGACAGGTAGGCGTCCACGACCGTGGTATCGCCGCGCGACACCAGCTTCATCAGCGGGCTGGTCCGGTGCGACTCCGACACCTGGGTGTAGCCGATCCCACGTGCGATCTCGCCGATGAGCGACTCGTGCCGGTGATACCGGTAACCGTGCATACAGACGACGGCGACTGAGCGGAAGCCCGCCTCGTACGCCTCCCGTAGGTCGCAGGTCACCGCGTCGTCATCGAGAGGCACGATCACCTCCCCGTGCGCGCCGACACGCTCACGCACCTCGATCACCCGGGAGTACAGCAGTTTCGGAAGCACGATCCGCCGATCGAACAGGCGCGGACGACTCTGGTACGCGATCCGCAGCGCGTCGCGGAAACCCTCACTGATCACCAGCACGGTCGGCTCACCCTTGCGCTCGAGCAACGCGTTCGTGGCCACCGTCGTGCCCAGGCGCACGGACTCGATCAGCCCGGCCCGAACGGGGACATGGGCCGGTGTGCCGAGCACATGCCTGATCCCGGCAACGGCCGGGTCCCGGTACCGATCCGGATCCTCCGAAAGCAGCTTGTGCGTGATGAGGACACCATCGGGCCGCCTGCCCACGACATCGGTGAACGTCCCACCACGATCGATCCAGAACTCCCAGCCCCGAACCATCTCAGCCCCCTCTGGCCCTCTGCCACGTTCGGTGACACCACACGGCACGAACACCACCTTCGACGACGCAGAGGCGGCCGGACAGGGCCGAAGGTCCACACCCCAGCGCCGGCCCGCTGTGCGTTCGCTCGTTCGCAGGGCCCTCGGAGGCGGGCGTGGGAGCGGTTGGCCGTCTTCTCGGATTCGGGCGCGCATCATCGGCGGCTGAGTTCGCCGACGTGATCGCCCGAGTGACACGGCACCTGGGTGCGATGAGTCGGGTCACAGAGGCTGTCGGTAGCCGAAGAACTCGTGGTCCTGGTTGTAGCCGCCATAGCCGCTACCGATGTCGGAGAAGTCGGCGACGAACTCGACCGCCTTGATCCACTTGACCTGTTTGAAGCCGAGTTCGAGCTCGTTGCGCAGCCGCAGGGGCGCGCCGTGGCCGAACGACAGTGGCCGATCGTTCATATCGTAGGCGAGCATCGTAAGCCGACCACGCATGTGTTCGACGGGGTGGGCGTCGTAGTAGGTGCCGCCGTCGGCGCCTTCGCCCAGGGAGTAGAACACCACCCATTTCGCGCGGGGATCGGGTTCGACCAGGTCGCAGATGGTCGCCATGGACACGCCGGTCCATTTGGCGACGCCGGACCATCCCTGGATGCAAAAGTGCTGCGTTATCTGGGTGTGGACGGGCAGTGCGCGTAGTTCCTCCAGGGACAGCCCGACAGGGTGGGCGACCAGGCCGCCGACTCGCAGCCGGTAGTCGGCGAATCCGCTCGCCTGCAGGGTCTTGTACTCGGTGAAGTCAGGGTAGCGGCCGTTGTGCCAGAAATAGGGCGAGATGTCTTTTTCGTTGTATTCGCCGGGACGCAGATCCACGTGTTCGAACCAGCGCAGGAAGCCGCCGATGAGCATGCGCCCGGCGCGCTGAATGACGCGTGGATGGCGCAGCGTGAACGGTGTCGCAGCGGCCCATCCGACGATGACCACCCCCATCCAGCCGATGAAGATCCAAAATCCGAGCCAGCTGTTGTCGTCACGGCCGGAGCCGATGTGATTGAGGTTGGTCAGCAGACCGGTCGAGAAGACCAGGCTCACATGAATGACGATGAACAGGAGGAACCAGCAGAAGACCAGGAAGTGCAGCGACCGTGCGGTCTGGATGCTCGCCACCCGGCTGATCCGCCGGAACCGGGTCGACAGCGCCGGCGACATGCCCAGCCCCGTGACCAACGCCAGGGGCGCGGCGATGAACACCGTGACGAAGTAGGCCAATAGCTGCAATCCGTTGTAGGCCACCCAGCCATGCTCTTTCGGCCAGTCCAGTGACAGGTACTGGACGGCCACCGACGCCGCGTTCGGGAACACCGTCCAACTGGTGGGGACAAGGCGCTTCCACTGGGGGGTGGCGAACAGCAGCACGTAAAATACCAGCCCGTTGAGCAGCCACAGCAGGTTGACGCCGAGGTGCCACCAGCGGGCCAGGCCGATCGAGTGCCGGATCCCTGGGAGCCCGACGTGGCGGGGCAGGCCGATCGAGTCCTGCTTGGCGGTCCACAGCGGTTCGGCGGGAACCGGTTTTTGGAAGCGGAACCATTCGCGTCCGGGGGTGCAGTGCCGACTCCAGTACAGCCTGGGGTGATCGCTCAAAATCTGCAGACCCGACCGCAGGATGAACACCATCAAGAACAGGTTGAAAAAGTGCGACCATCGCGCCCATGCCGGAATACCCAGATAATCGCCGCGATCCGCCCTCACGTCGGTGCCCGGATAGGCGCCGATGAACCGCTCCACCGACGGCATGTTCCGTAGCCCTTTGGCGGCGGCGACACACGCGAGCAGGATCGCGAACCCCAGCGGAAGCAGCCACAGCAGGTTGAACCATCGGCGGCCGAGGCGTACCCGTGGAGTCACCCCGCCCGCGGTCGGCACCGACCCCGCCCACGTCGCCGGCTCGACGACCTCCTCTCCGCGTGTCAGCCCGCTCCGGAACCAGTCCGGGCCCCGGTCGGAAGCCCCCGGCGCGGCCGATCGGTCATCGTGACCTCTCCGATGCTCATCACCGGCCATGTTCAGCCCCCAGCCGCCGACGGCGCGGGCCGGCCAAGGACGAATTCCCGGGACGCGCTAGGTGATGATCCCCCACGCGGAACGCCGAGCACGCCAGGTTGATCGCCGGATCACTACCGCGATAAACATCGGACATTCTGCAATACTCGCCTTTTCGGGCTAGTGACGAGTTTCGCGGCTGAGTGCCGTGATCCGGACGGCGACCTTGGATACGGCCCGGACGACCGGCGGGCTCAGGCCGGGTCCGAAGCCGAAGTCGGTGCCCTCGATGAGGTAGATCCGCATCGTGGCGGGCATCCGGCCGAGGGCCTCCCCCAGCCGTGTCGCGACGCCGAGGCCCAGAGCGTGGCTGCTCGTGTCCGACACGGCACCGCCCACGGCGTCGAGTTCGCGGACACGGCCGGGCTCGTCGGTGGACGGAACGGCGTCGACCACGACGGCGAGGTCCGCCCCGGCCCACAGATCGAGGAGGCGGCTCGGCTCTCCGTCGGAGACCGCAAGGGTCGCCCCCTCCACCGGCCGGCTCCGCAGCTCGTCGACGACGGCCGGACCGGCGCCGTCGTCGCGGCGGAGTTCGTTGCCGACTCCGATGACGATCACGAGCGCTCCACGGTCAGGTCGAGGAAGTGCGTCGCGCACGAGATGCAGGGGTCGTAGTTGCGGATCGCCCGTTCGCACACCGCGGTCAGCGCATCGTCGTCCAGTTCGAGGCGCGCCTGGACCACGGCGCGCATGTCGTCTTCGATCGCCGCCTGGTTCTGCGAGGTCGGCGGGACGATGCGCGCCGAGCCGATCACGCCGGCGGGGTCGAGTTCGTAGCGGTGGAACAGCACGCCTCGCGGAGCCTCCGTCGCCCCGTGCCCGATGCCCGCGCGCGGTGGTACGGCGACGAACGGTCCGGGCGGCGGCCGGTACGCCTCGATGAGCCGTAGCGCCTCCTCGACCGCGTAGACGACCTCGACGGCGCGTACGACGATGCTCTGGAACGGATTGCGGCACACCTGTCCGAGGCCCGCCGTGCGTGCGGCGTCACGGGCGAGCGGCGACAGCCGGTCCCGGTTGAGCGCGTAACGCGCCAGCGGGCCGGTCAGGTAACGCCCGCCTCCGGCGAGGCGGGCGTGCAGGGCCGTCGAGTGATGTCGCCGTAGGAGTCACGGTGCTCCAAGGCGTACATCTGTCCAGGCCCGGCCTCGTGCAGGGCGTGGCTGACCGCGCCCACGTCGCGGATGGTCTGTTCGAGGAGGGACCCGGCGCGGCTCACCGAGATCGGCGCCTCCCCGACGCCGAAGGCGTACAGCATGGTGAACTGCCCGGGCCGGACCGGCGCGATCGCCGCGCCGCACGGTTCGAGGGTGAGAGTCGCCACATCGTGGGTCTCCACCCGCCGGGACATCACCCGGTACGGCGTCGGCGCCATCGCGGTCACCAGGCACCTCCGGCCGGCGCGCCGTACAGGTCGAGGAGACGCATGCGGGTGTTCTGCAGCCGGTCGAGCATGACCGCGGCGAACCGGCGGGTCAGCTCGTACCCGAGCGCGGGATCGGCGGCGCACCGGATTCGTACCGCCGCGGCGTCGAACGCGATGGCGTTGACCGGCTCCGCCGCGACGGCCCCGAACCTCCATTCGTAGGGCGGGAACAGCCACGACCAGCCCAGCACCGACCCGGGTCCGAGCGACTCGATGATCAAGTCGCCGCGGGCGGGCGCATGGAGATCGAGCACGACGCGACCGGACCGGATCAGCCAGAACCGGTCCGCCGGACCGCCCTCGTCGAAGAGACGGTGACCGGCACGTAGGCCCTCGGTGCGGGCCACGGCCGCCAGCCCGTCCAGGTAGTGGGCCGGCATGCCCCGGAAGAATCCGTTGGCGGCGAGAAGAGATCCGGACGGACGCTCAGTCACGTCGTTCCTCCCGCTCCTCCCCCAGCGCGGCGACCTCCCCGGTCACATTGGTGCCCACAGCGCACCACATCATGCAGCGGCCACGTCACCACCCAGCCGAAGGAGCGTTCGACATGCTCCACCGCGCATAGCGGGCCATGCCGATCGGCGAGTCCGTCCGAGATCCACGACATGGCCATCCCACTGCCCAGCCTGACCGGCGTGGCGATGTCCTGAACGGGGCGAAGGTCCTGTGGCCCAAGGCCGTTCGACACTCACGATCGGGCCACGGCAGAAGCGAGTGTTACGGATGGGGAGGTCATCGATGCAGGTCATCGTCCCAGGACCCGGGTACGTGGCCGTCGGCCATGACGGCTCGCCGAACGCCACGGTCGCACTGCGACGAGCGGCGGCGGAGGCGCGCCGCCGACATGCGCGGCTCGACGCCATCCGCGTGACTCCGCGGCCGGGCGGGCTCCGGCGGACTCCGGTGGCCTGGCTAGGGCTGCGCAAGGAGGTCGCGCGGCTCCTTCCACGCCTCCAGCACATCTCCACCCGGTTGCGGATCGCCCGCGGTGACACGAGCACGGAACTGTGCCGCATCGCGAAACACGCCGAACTTCTCGTCATCGGGGCGCGGGTGAACTCTCGGCACGGTAAGCCGCTCGGCGGCGCGACCGTGCCCGAGATTTTGGCCGGCGCCGCGTGCGATGTCATCGTCTGCGAGAACGAGACCGCCGATGAAGCCGAGTGACCGGCCCTCCGCCTCGGCCGCCGTCGTCGTCGCGGGCACCGACGGGTCAGACTGCGGCATGTCCGCGGTCGAGTGGGCGGCCGACGAGGCGGCGCGCCGCGACCACACCCTCTACCTCATCCACACCATTCCCTGGCTGTACGGGACACCGATCGACCCGGAGTCCGGAGTGGTACCCGACGAGGTGATCGCACGGGGCCGGTCGGTGCTCGAGACAGCTGCCTCCGCCGCCCGCGAGCGGGCCCCCGGCCTGCACGTCGTGAGCGAGCTCAAGACCGGCTCGCCCGCCCGGGTCCTGCTGGAGCGGGCGCGTACCGCCGCCCTGGTCGTCGTCGGCTCGCACGGGACCGGCCTGGCCGCCCGGCTGGCGATCGGCTCCACGGCTCTGCAGGTCGTCGCGCACGCGCCTGTGCCGGCCGTGGTCGTTCGTGAGGCGCAGCACGTTCCGTGGCACGAGGTCACCGTAGGGATCGACGGGGGGCAGACGGAAAGGCAGGCCGTCCGCTTCGCGTTCGAGGAGGCGGCCGCACGAAAGGCACGGCTCCGCGCGCTCCATGCCTGGCCGCATCCCGGCTCGGAGGGACCGGGCGACATGCAGCCGCTGGTCTACGACCCGGCCCTCATCAGCGACGAGAAGAGCCGTGCGCTCGGCGAGTTCCTGATGCCCTGGCGGGCCGAGTTCCCGGATGTGGAGGTGTGCTGGGAAGCGGTGCACGGCCGCGCCGTACGGATTCTGGCGGGCGCCTCAGCGCGCTGCGACCTTCTCGTGGTCGGCTCGCGTGGGCGCGGGGGCTTTCCGGGTCTGCAGCTCGGCTCGGTGAGCCACGCGGTCCTGTACTCCACGCACTGTCCCGTGGCCGTGGTGCGGTCCTTATCCCCGCAGGAGGAATCGTGAACATCGCCCACGAGGTATCTGAACAGGACACCGCGCACTTTCTCGTCGACGCCGCCGCGTGGGCGCCGTCGGTGCACAACACCCAGCCCTGGTGGTTCGGCACGCGAGGCTCCACGGTGACCCTGCACGCCGACCCCGACCGCCGGCTGAACGTGGCCGACCCCGACGGCCGGGAGATGCTGATCAGCTGCGGCGCGGCGCTCTGTACGCTCCGCCTCGCCGCCCGCCGCCTCGGCCTCACCCCGCGGATACGGATGGCCTCCGACCCGGAACGCCCCGGCCTGATCGCCGACGTCACGCTGGAACCGGCTCAGCCCCCCAGCGAGGATGAGAACCGGATGTATGACCAGATCCGGCGCCGCCGCACCCACCGCGGCGGCTTCCGTCCCGAAGGCCTGCCGGCCGGGCTGTTGCAGGCGCTGCGTACCTGTGCCCTCGACGAGAACGCCGCCCTCCGCGTCGTCGCGGACCCGAGGGCGCGCATCGCGCTCGGTGCCCTCACCGAGGTCGCCGAGCAGATGCTGCGCCAGAAGCCGGACTACTGCCTCGAGATGGCCCGCTGGGCGCCGCGTCCCGGCAGCGGCCGGCGGGACGGCGTACACGAGGACGCCTACCCGCGCGACCCCGAACGCACCGATCCCCACTTCGCGCAGCGCGACTTCGCCCGCGGCCACGGCTGGGGCCTCACCAGCGACGAACGCCACGGCGCACCGGGCGTGGTCGCCCTGCTGACCACGAAGACCGACGAGCGCGCCGCGTGGCTCCAGGCCGGACAGGCGCTGCAACGCGTACTGCTGCACGCCGCCGGGAGCGACGTCTCCGCCGCCTTCCACACCCAGGCGCTGGAGATCCCGGAGCTACGCGACTTCCTCCGCACGCACTTCTGCGACGGCGGACATCCACAGATGATCATGCGTCTGGGAGTCACCGAGCGGGAAAGCCAGAGCGTTCGTCGGCCTCCGGAGGAGATCATCCGGCCCGAGCCGTGAGATCGGCGCATCATGGCGGGCGCGAACGTCGTCGTGGACCAGAACGACGTTCGCGCCCCGTTTGGGAGAAGATCAGCGCTCGACGGGTACTCGCCGAGTGGTCTCCTTCTGCTCCTCGAGCGGCACGGTGATGGTCACGATGCCCTTGTCGTAGGTGGCCTTGATCTCGTCTTCCTTGATGTTCTCCGGCAGCCGGATGTGCCGCTCGTAGGAGCCGTACCGGAACTCGGAATGGCGGCGTCCTTCCCGCGACTCCTGGCGTTCGGCGCGGACCGTCAACACGCCGCGCGACACACTGATCTCCAGATCCTTCTCCGGGTCGATGCCGGGCATCTCGGCTCGGACGACGTACCGATCGTCCTCCACCGCGTCCTCCACCCGGATGACCTGACCGGTCTGACCGGTGAACGGCCGCAGGGCCGTGAGCGGCATTTCGAACAGGTCGAACAGGTCAGGGAACATACCTCTGGCCTCTCTGCGGGCCGGCACACTCATCGGCTTCCTCCTCACTTCGCCTGCCACCTCCCATTCCGCCCGATGACCGGCGCGCGGTGTAGAGGCGGTCTTCCCGCTGCTGAGGGGACTTCTGGGCCGACGCCCCGGTGTCCTCGGACCCGAACACCGGGCTTTCCGATCCCTGCGGTCCAGGACGGACCGAAGGTCCCGCGCGTGGATGACCTCGGCCCGCTGCCTGGGCGCAGTCGCCGTCCGATGCTGGGAGACATGGCGGAGCCCGTGCCCCGGAAGGGGGTCTACGCGCTGCTCACGGACGGCACGGCGGTGGCGATCCGCGAGATGCGGCCGGGCGACCTCGACGCCGTGCACAAGCTGCATCAGGACATGTCCCCGGAGAACCTCTATCTGCGGTTCTTCGGGATCAGCCCGCGGCTCGCCGATGAGGTGGCGGCGCGTCTGTGCCGGGAGCCCGACCCCGATCACGCGGTGCTCGGCGCCTGGCTCGCCGGGGAGCTTGTCGGCGTGGCCGAGTACGACCGCACCGCGACGCCCGGCGAGGCGGAGGTCGCGCTCGCCGTCGCCGACGGGATGCACAACCGAGGCGTGGGAACGTTGCTGCTGGAGCATCTCGTGTCACTGGCCCGATCGCGAGGTCTCCTGGCGTTCCGCGCCGAGACTCTGGCTCAGAACATCCCGATGTTGAAGGTGTTCGCCTGCGTGGGCCTGCCGATCGACCGCCGCATCGTGAACGGCGTCGTGGAGGTGACGATCCCGCTGACCGGGGATGGCGCTTACCTCGACGCCGTCGCCGAGCGCGAACGGTTCGCCGACGTCGAAAGCCTGCGCCACCTGCTGTGCCCGGCGTCCGTGGCGGTCGTGGGGGCCGGTCGCCGGGCCGGATCCGTCGGCGGCGCGATCCTGCACAACCTTCTCAATGATTTCGGTGGCCCGGTTTACGCGGTCAATCCGAGGGCGGGGCGGGAGTTGGCGGGGGCCGCGTGCTTTCCATCGGTGTCCGCGCTGCCGGAGAGCCCCGACCTCGCGGTGATCGCGGTGCCACCGGAGGCGGTCGCCGATGTCGCCGAAGAATGCGGGCGTCACGGTGTGCGATCGCTTGTCGTGATCACCTCGGGGGTGCACGGGCGCGCGTTGCCCACGATCTGCCGCCGGTACGGGATGCGGATGGTGGGACCGAACTGCTTCGGCGTCGCCAATACCACCATGCGGCTCGAGGCGACGTTCGCCGCGCACGCGGCCCGTGCCGGTGGCGCCGGGATCGTCGTCCAGTCGGGTGGCATCGGCATCGCCCTGCGCGACCACCTGTCGCGCCTGGACATCGGCGTATCGACCTTCGTCTCGACGGGCGACAAGTACGACGTCAGCAGTAACGACCTGTTGCTGTGGTGGGAGTCCGACCCCGCCACCCGGCTGGGCGTCCTGTACCTGGAGTCCTTCGGCAACCCGCGCAAGTTCTCCCGGACGGCCCGGCGCCTCGGACGCCGGATGCCGCTGCTCACCGTCGTCGCGGGCCGCTCCGCGGCCGGCCGCCGGGCGGCGGCCTCCCACACGGTCGCGGCGGCCACCCCAGCGGTCACGCAGGAGGCGCTGTTCCAGCAGGCCGGCGTCATCGCCGCTTCGGGCCTTGGCGAGCTCCTGGACACCGCCGCACTGCTCGCCCACCAGCCGCTGCCGACCGGGCCCCGCGTCGCGGTCGTCTCCAACGCGGGCGGCGCCGGGGTCCTGGCCGCCGACGCCTGCGCCGACGCGGGACTGACCGCAGCGACACTCGGTGAGGCGACCGTACGGGAGCTGACGCGGCTCGTACCGCCGGGAGCCGCCTGCGGCGGGCCGGTCGACACCACCGCGGCCATCGACCCCGTGCGGTTCAGGCGCTGCCTGGACGTCGTCGCCGCCGACCCCGAGGTGGACGCGGTGATCGCCATCGTGGTGCCCACGGCGGTCGCCGACCTCAGCTCCGCGATCACCATGGGGTGTGTCGCGCGTCCCCTGGCGGCCGTCGTCCTCGGCCAGCAGGAGACCGTGTGTATCCGGCCGGGGCCCGGCAGGCGTCGCGTCCCGTCGTACGCCTTCCCCGAACACGCCGCGCGTGCCGTCGCTCGCGCCTGGTCCTACAGCCGATGGCTCGCCCGTCCCCAGGGGTGCGAGCCGGAGTTGAGAGACGTCGCGGCTCCTTCGGTGGCACGGATCATCCAGCGTGCGCTCGCTGAATCGCCCGACGGCGACTGGCTCGCACCCGTCGCGTGCATGGATGTTCTGGGCGCCTATGGCGTACCGGTCATCGACTGGTACTGGGCCACCTCGGCCGACGAGGCCGTACACGCCACGACGGCTCTCGGCGGGCACGTCGCGCTCAAGGCCCACGTTCCCGGACTCGTGCACAAGAGCGACGTGGGCGCCGTCGAGCTGGACCTGCGCGGCGAACAGGATGTGCGCCGCGCCTACGGGCGGTTCGCGACGCTCTTCGGCGACCGGCTCCGCGGCGTGCTCGTCCAGCGGATGGCCCGTACGGGCGTGGAGGTGCTGTGCGGGATCATCCAGGAACCCCTGTTCGGCCCGCTCATCGTCTTCGGCCTCGGCGGCGTGGCCACCGACGTTCTCGAGGACCAGGCCGCGCGGCTCACCCCGCTGACCGACCTGGACGCCACCGAACTGATCCGCTCGATTCGCGGGGCACCGCTTCTGCAGGGCCACCGGGGCGCCCCCGCCGTCGACACGGCGGCACTGGAGGACGTCCTGCTCCGCCTGTCGCGCCTCGCCGACGACCACCCGGAGATCGCCGAGGTCGACATCAACCCGCTAATCGCCCGTCCCGACGGCGTCACCGCGGTCGACGCCCGGATCCGCATATTGCCGCGACTCCGCTGGGACCCCCACCTACGCCGCCTCCGCTGACTCCTCTGTAGAGCACCAGACTCATGCCCCGGTCGAATCAGAAACGTGTGCGGGCGTCAGTGCGGGCCTGCTTACGAATCATGTCCGGGGTCATGCCCTTCACCCCCGACAGATGCGCGCCCGGACAGGTCTGCGCCATACAAGTCCGCGTTGGTCAGGTTCGCGCCAATCAAGCTCACTGACCGGCGCGACGCCGCGCGGCCTTCTCGCGGAGCTCGTCAACGAGGTCGACCATGGGCCTTCGTTCTGTGACACGTTCCGTGACAACCGCCTGCCACCCCAACGGCCCGCGCGTCATACGCGTCTCGAAAATGATCGTTATTGAGACGGACCGAAGGCCCGGCCGCCGCCCCTGTTTGGAGCCGACGGCCGGGCCTCCGATCGCGTCAGCGAGAACTTCCTGACCGAACCCTCCGCCGGACCGGCGTGCCGCCCACCCCGGGCAAGGCCCTGCAGGCCTTGGGTATGAGTGTGCAGAGCGCTGACGATCACCTGGTCACGCTCGTTGTCACCCATGAGCCGCAGATTAGAACGTATGTTTGATGATCGCCAGGCATGCCAAGAGCCAACAGGCGCGCCCCGCTGTTAGTACTGCAACGACAGGTCGTGATGGCCCCGTCTCTTGTAGTGGCTGATACGAGCGCGAGTTTGGCTTCTTCGGCGCCAGTTCGACCAGTGAATGACGTGGTCGATCGTGTAGGTCAAGGGTTCCGTGATCCGATTCCATAGACGACGGATCTCGTTGACGGACAAGGGAATCAGCCTGGTCTCGCCGCCGGATGCAGAGCCCCTTTTTCCGCAACATCCCGCGTGATCACCAAAAACGCCGCCGCAACCATCGACAACGTGATGTGCCGATACCAGGATTGATAACCGCGAACCTGATAGTGATCCAGGCCGGTCTCGTTCTTAGCAGTCTGGAAGGTCTCCTCAATGGCCCACCGTGAACCGGCGACCCTCACCAACTCGCTGATGGCCGTGTCGGCCGGTCCGAAACAGACGTAGTAAGCGATATCGGTCGGGTCACTGATCGAGCGTCGGGCCAGCAGCCAGTGACCCCAATCCGGACGGCGCAATGGGCGAATATCGATCGCAGCCCAGTCATAGATCCTCTGTCCCCGAACGCCATCACCGCAGCTAAACCGCTCCCACACCTGAGCAGGCAGCGCAGCGACAAGGCGATCGACGCGGACCTTGGTCATCTGCATCGACACCACCATGGCGTTCTTGGCGACCGCCATGACATGCGCGATATCCACGCCCTCCAACCACATACGAAATTTCGTATCCGAGCCGTAGGCTTCATCCCCGGTGACCCATCCAAACGGCATACCGGCCTCCACGGTCCGGGCGATCATGTTCCGCGCGAGCGCGGGTTTGGTCGCAAACCGCACCTCATCACCGATCCCCGCCTGCCGGCACCGATCACGGTCGTCGGTCCACTCTTTAGGCAGGTACAACTCTCGATCGATCAACGCCCGCCCCCGCGGCGAGGCATAAGCCAAGAACACCCCGATCTGGCTATTCTCGATCCGGCCTGCGGTTCCGGAGTACTGACGCGCCACTCCAGCAGATTTAGTGCCCTTCTTCACAAATCCCGTCTCGTCAACGATCAGCACGCCTCGCTTCGCATCACCGAGCACCTCAACAACCGCAGCGCGTACGTCATCACGCACTCCGTCGGTATCCCAGGCATAGAAGTTCAGGAGGCGCTGCATGCGTTCCGGGCCGGCCTCCCCGGCGGCCTCGGCCAGCGTCCAGCCGTTCTTCCGTTCCGCCTCACTCAGCAATCCCCGCACGTAGGCACGCATCTGTCGCCGTGACTCGACCCGCGGGAAGCGAGCCGCGAACCGGCCCACGAACGCGGTGAACCCCGCCGACCATCCAGCTACCATCTCCGCCAACATGCCAAGATCAACTACCAGTGCGACAGCTCAGGTTACAACCTGTCGTTGCAGTATTAGAGGTCCTAACAAAATGATCACTGATGCCCGGTGAGGATGGCTCTGCCTGTTTGATCTTCGGTGTGAGGAAGGGCGAGCAGCCACCGTGGATCGTGCGGGACAGTCTGTGGGAGCGGATCGAGCCGCTGTTGCCGAAGGTGGAGCGGCGTACGCGCCATCCAGGCCGCAAGCGGCTGGACGATCGGAAGGTGCTGTGCGGGATCCTGTTCGTGCTGCATACGGGTATCGCGTGGGAGTTCTTGCCCCAGGAGCTGGGGTTCGGGTCGGGGATGACCTGCTGGCGGCGGTTGCGGGACTGGCACGAGGCCGGGGTGTGGGATCGGCTGCACCAGGTGCTGTTGATTGAACTGCACGCGGCCGGGAAGCTGGATTGGTCCAGGGCGGTGATCGATGGCTCACACGTGCGGGCGCTCAAGGGCGGCCCAAAAGCGGACCGAGCCCGGTCGACCGCGCGCGGACGGGCTCGAAACACCACGTCCTGACCGACGGCCATGGCACACCGCTCGCCGTCTCACTGACGGGCGGCAACCGCAACGACGTCACCCAGCTGATGCCGCTGCTGATCGAGGCGGTCCCGCCCGTGCGGGGTCGGGTCGGACGGCCTCGCCGGCGGCCCGACCACCTGCTCGCCGACCGTGGCTACGACCACGACAAGTACCGGCGTCTGGTCTGGGCCAAGGGCATCAAACCCCTGATCGCCCGCCGCGGCACACCTCATGGCTCCGGCCTGGGAGTCCACCGCTACGTCGTCGAACGCACCATCGCGTTGTTGCACTGGTTCCGTCGGCTGCGCATCCGCTGGGAGATCCGCGATGACATCCACGAAGCCTTCCTCACCCTCGCCGCCGCCATCATCTGCTGGCGCAGACTCGTCCGCTGACCTTTCTGTTAGGACCTCTTAGCCGCTGCAACAAGGTCCTGCAGCGTTGCCAACGCTCACGGCGCCGATGTGCCGCCGTGACGTCGAGCAGCGCTTGGACGTAACCGTCGAAATCGCGTCGCGCTATCGCCTCCCGCAACAGGTGACCCTCGGGCGCCGATTCACCGGCTGGTGGACAGATCTCATCGGTGAGGTCCTCCAGCATCTTGGACGCGCGCCGGGCGGCCGGCTCTCTCGCGCCGTCCGGACAGCATCGGACAGGTCATCCCACGCCTGAGCCGTACGTGGGCTGTGCCGGACCCGGTCGGCCACCAGGACCTAATCTGCGTTCACACGGGCCTGGTGAAACTGCGTGATGTGGTCGAACGCCGCCGCCCGACCGTTCAGCTGCGACAAGATCGCGAGCAGGTTGCCCTCTGGCGACGCAACCGCGACCTGTCCCTAGGCGTGGGCGGCGGTGGTGATGGCCGCGCGGGCCCGCAACTCGACGAGGACCGCTGCGAGATCCGGGACGGTCTCCGGTGGCCGGCCGTCGACCTCACACCTCAGCAGGACGGCCCCAGCCTCACGCTGAACAGGTTTAGCGAGGAACAATCTCAGCCTGCCGCCCCGATCCAGGAAAGCAACCAGCCTTTCTGCCGGTGGAATCGCTCGCGCCACGTCGACGTCACGCAGCCCGGTCGTGTCGACGTGCCGGGAGGCTTACTCAGCCAGGGTTTCAGATGGGCCTGTGCGGCCGCGGATGTTTAGCCGCGTGCTGCCAGAGCGCCTCGTTGGTTCCCGCAAGGTGGTCGCGCAGGGCCACCGTCTTCCAGTTGCTCGGCGGCTCCCCGCAAGATCTGGAGGGAAACTGGAGACGATTACTACGCCGAACGTCTCCGAACGTCCCTCAACGGCCTTGAACGGAGGCCTTTGACCTGCTCATTCTCAATAGAGCACTGGTCGGACGAATAATCGGATTACCCTGACACGGTAGAGGTCACTGGTTCAATCCCAGTATCGCCCACCACGTGAAAGCGCAGGTCAGAGGCCCTGCCTCCTCTCTGGAGGGGCAGGGCCTCAGGCGTCTATGGGCGATATTTGGGCGATGATCTTGGCGCCTTGGTTCGCCGCCGCCTGTTGCACGGCTGTCAGTTGCTTGATCGTTTCTTCCATCCGAGGCAGGAGCGCGATGAGCGCCGTCTGCTCCTGAGGCCGCAGTGCGAGGAGTGATGACTCCCAGCGGGCTTGCAGGACGGTGAGGATCCGTTCCTTGGTCTCGGGCGTCACATGTTCGTAGATGCCGCCCATGCCGCGCATCTTCTGACCCAGGCGGGCCGCGCGGCCGATCTCGGGGATCCCGTCATCGGCCAGCCACGTCCGGTGGCTGTGCCGTCCTTCGTGGAAGGTGAAGCCGGGCAGGATCGGCGGGACCCGCTTGCCCGTCTGTCGATCCTGTGCAACACCGTCCCAGGCGGGGCGCCAGAACCGCCTCCCGAAGTTGCTCCGGCGCAGAACGCCGCCCTTCTCCCCCACGAAGACGAAGGAACGGTCGCAGTCCTCCAGGAGCGCCTCGTACAGATCGGCGAGGAACGGAGGAAGCTGCACCCACCGCTTGCCCGCCGGGGACTTGGTGCGCTTGGCCTTGACCAGTTGACCTTGGGCCTCGGCCAACGGCTCGACCACTCGGATGGCGCGATTGATCTCGTCGTACTCGTGCGGCTGGAGACCGACGAGCTCAGACCAACGTGCGCCGGTGTAGCCGTCCATCAGCGCCAGGACGAAGCCTGAGTAACCGAAGCTGTCGTTCAGGCGAAGAGCGCCTCGCAGGAACTGCACGGGCGTGGCCACCTGCCGGTCCGCCTCGTACTCCCCCGATGTAACACGGATTCCCTGGCACGGACTGGCCGGGATCTTCCGCGCTCGCACTGCCACATTCATGATCGTGGAGAACATCGCGAAGACGGACGCCACTGTTGGTTCGGCCAGTTCCTCGTGGAGTTCGGTGACCCAGCTTTGAACCTCCAGGTGGTTGTTGAAGATGAGGACCAGCGGCCAGTCCTCCCACTGCGGGAGGAGATGGTTGTCCAGGTAGGACCGGTACTTAGCCTGGGTCGTGATGGCCAGTCGGGCACTGGCCAGCCATGCTTCGGCGAATGTACCGAACGGCGTCTCGGCTTCCTGTGGGTCGATCCACAGATGCCGGCGAATCAAAAGCTCCTGTTCGTTTCCCCAGTCGAGCGCCGCCGCCTTGGTCTCGAAGCCCGACTGCGAGCCCCAGGTTCCGTCCGGCTTCTTGTATCTGGCTCGCCAACCTGGTCCATGTCGTTGTGCGTGGGCCATCGCGTGGCTCTCTCCTTTTCCTCCGTAGAGCCGACTCCCCCGAACCTCTTCTCGCGGTGGAGAGAACGGGAACGGGCGGGCGGAGTGGCACCCCTCGGCTTCCGCGTGCCCGACCGGACGATCTCTGTGATGTCCTCGTCGCTGAAGCGCAGATGCTTGCCCAAGAAGGTGCACGGGATGACCCGGGCCGCCGCCTTCTTCCGCAGCCACGACTCCCGCACCTTGAGCAGCTCCGCCGCCTCAGCCGGCGTGTGAAGCACCGGCGTACTCACGCCGCCGCCCGCTCCACAGTTCCCAGTCGGTCGTTCGTGTCCGAGGGGTTCGGCTTCTCGTGTCGCGTGCTCGGACACGGTATGGAGTCACAAGCCGTAAAGGAGCCCCTGAGCAGGCCCTTTGTAACCACAGGGGCATACGACGTGCCGATCGTCGCGTGATCTTCGTTTGACGGTCGTCTGCCAGTCGCGGGCTGTCGGGAGGTCATGCGATCGGCCCTCCACATGCGTCCCCGCCCAGCCTGTCGTGGAGGACTCGGAAGGCTCTGATCGCCTGTTGCGGGACAACACCGTTGCCGAGGAGGCGCATCTGGGCGGTGCGGGTGAAGGGGAGGTCGGTGACCCAGCCGGCGGGAAGACCCATCATCCACTCGACGAAGCGGGCGCTCAGGCGGGGCTGTCCCCTGGTTCCGCGTTCGGTGGGTGGGGGTGCCGTTCGTCCGAGGATCGTTTCCCACTCGCGGATGGCCGGTTCGTAGGTTCCCCAGTCGACCTCGGCGGCCGGTTCGAGACTCGGAGTGCCGCGGAGGGCAGAGTGAGGTCGCCCTTGGAGCCGTGCTGGTTCGGGCTGCCTTTGGTCCCGTCGGTGGCGCGAGGGGTCGGCAGGAGCCGTACGGCCACACTGAGCGGCATCGAACGGCTGGGTTGCTGGCGGGCTCTGCGCCCCAGCCAGGAGCTGAGGCGTTCGCCGTCGTTGGCGTTGCAGGCACTTGGGGTGGGCAGCAGGTCGGCACAGGCCACATCGCACAGGTTCACCTGGTGACGTCCCTTCCGGCGCTGCTGCGGACAGGTCCGTCCGCGGGACTCGCGGGCCTGCGGGGTGGGCAGCAGCGATGAAGATCCGGTCGCGGCGGTGGGGAGCTCCGACGTCGGCGGCGCGTAGGCACGTCCATGCCGTGTCGTACCCGAGTGCGGCCAGGTCCCCCAGAACCGTGGCGAGGCCGCGGGTGCGGAGGGCGGCCACGTTCTCCAGCAGGACGAGTCCGGGTCGTAGTACGCGAAGGGCGTCAGCGATGGTGAGCCACAGTCCACTACGGGTTCCCTCCTGGATGCCGGCGCCGCGGCCGGCGTAGCTGATGTCCTGGCACGGGAAGCCGGCCGTGACGATGTCCACGGCCGGGACCTGCCTCCAGTCGACGGCGGTCAGGTCACCCACGTTCGGCACGCCGGGAAACCGGCGGTGCAGCAGGACGGTCGCGTGGGCGTCGTTCTCGGCGCACCAGCCCATGTCCCCGCCGTAAACAGCGCGGGCGGCGAGGTCGAGGCCGCCGTAGCCGGTGCACATTGATCCGATTCTCGGACGTGTGCGCCGACCGGCCCTTGTGACCGGCGTGACTCTGTCACGTCTGCTGTCGTGCGTGTTCGTTTCGGTTGATCGTGCGGCCATGAGGCTTCTCGGCCCTGGCCACCGACCGCTTCATCAACGAACTGCGATCCGGCCTTCTCGTATTTCGATGGCGACTACATCTTCCGGCTTCGCCTGATCTTCGTCTGCGACTCGTCGCGGATTCGTCTGGGCCGGACGTATCAGAAACGGATGCTGCGCGATTGCGCTGCGAATGACGGATGTGTAGATGGGCCCGCTCCGGAATTCACCGGAGCTGGAAGGAGCTCATCATGTCTGTCAACAGTGACGCCATATTCGTTAACGGGAACCGGCCCACACCGTTGGATCGCGCCGCGCAGGCGTTCTGCGAAATCTGCTCCCGAACCGACGCACCGACCCTCAACGGCCGGACCCTCGGTCATGGGCTGCCGCCCCGCCGTATCAGCGTCCGGGAGCTGGTGGAGTTGCTGCCGCTGCTACAGCCGGTGGCCCGCGACGTCGTGTGGCGCGAGCTGGTCCGGCTCGTCCGCGCCAGCGGTGAACCATGGCCCACGGTCGCGGTCGGTCTGGCTCTGCCTGGGCTTCGCACGGCGGCGGCCCGGCTTGTGCGCGACTACAGCGGCGATCCGGAGGATCTGGACTCCGAGCTGGTGACGGCGTTCTACGAGGCCCTCGCCGAGGCCGACATCGATGGCTCCATGGTCTGCGCGAAGTTGCGCGCGACGGCCTACAACCAAGTCCGTCGGATGCGGTACGGCGCTATGGCCTATGCGGCCCGCACCCGAGATCTCGACAGCCTGCCCGAGCCTTCGCTGACCCCAGCGTGGGACGGCCATCCGGACTTCGTGCTCGCCTCCGCGGTCAACGCCGGCGTGATCACGCGCGAGGAAGCCGAGCTGATCGGAGCCTCCCGGCTGGAGGGAACGTCCCTGAGCGCCGTGGCCCAGCGTCTCGGCCTACCTGTCACCACCGCCTGGTGCCGCCGGAAGTCGGCTGAGGCACGACTGACCGCCTGGATCAAAGAAGACAAAAGTTCATCGTGATCTTCGAAGATCGGCGACTTCTCATTCGCAGTTCGTAGTGAGGGCGAATCGGAACTGGCGCCATCCAGGGGCGGGAAGAAGGCCACCGGCCGCTTCACCGGAACACGCATGCCGACCAGAAAGGGGATCGGCTCGATTCCCGCCTCCTGGACGCCTCTTTCATTCGATGCCAGCGATAGCGACGGGCGCGATGCCTGCGGAGGGAGGCATTCGGATGGCATGGCTCAACGGGCTAGCACGTACTGCGGTCATAACCGCCGCGATAGGCACGACCGTCGCAGTTGCCGCAACGGCCGTATACGCGTCAGAAAAAGGCGTTGCCGCGCCTGCCGACCTGAAGACGGTGATCAACAACCTGCGGACGTGGCTGATCGGTCTGCTGGTGGCGCTGGCCACCTTGTTCCTCACCGTCGGGGGCCTGCGCATGCTGCTCGCGGCAGGCGACCCGGGCGAGGTCAGCAAGGCCAAGGAGGCGCTGAAGTACGCCGCGATCGGTTACGGCGTCGCGGCGCTGGCACCGGTGCTCGTGGAGATCCTCAAACGAATCGTCGGAGCGTGACCATGCCACGACGACATCCCGCCCGATGGGTCTCTCTACTGCTCATCGCCGCCGCCGCGCTATTCACGAGTACCGGTCTGGCCCACGCGGCGCCGCCAGCACCGAATCCGGCCGCCTCGCCAACCCCGGCTCCACACCCGCAAGCGCCGGCACCTGCGAGCCCGAGCCCTTGCCCCAGCGTGCAGATCTTCCCCGGCGAGCCCATACCGCATTGTGCGGGACGGAGTGTGCTCCCAACGCCGGTCGTCACGCCACCGCCGCCTCCGGTGGGTTGCCCGCCGTGGGAGGTGAGCTGCGAGGTCGGCAGGGCGATCGACTCGTGGTTCACCGGCCTCACCACGTCGGCGATTCCGCCGGTCATGGATTTCTTCGGCAAGACGTTGCTGAGCACACCGGATCTGGATAGTCCCTCGATGAAGCACGTCCAGTCGCTGTGGTCGGTCAGCGAAACCATCGCCGACACGAGCTTCGTCGTGCTGGTCGTCATCGGTGGCATTCTCCTGATGGCCGGCCACGCCATCGCGCCGGGCACGGCCAGCAAGGACATCCTCATGCGCCTGCTGCTGGCGTTCCTCGCCGCCAACTGCAGCAAGCTCATCGTCGAGCAGGCGATCAAGGTCGCCAACGCCCTGGCGCGCGCGTTCATCGACTACGGCTCCGCCCATGCCGATCCGCACGGCGCCGCCGAGGTGATCAAGGGCTTCCTCGTTGGCAACATCGCCACGCTCGGCATGTTGTCCGGCCTGATCACGCTGGTCGCGGTCGTCTTGGCGCTCATGGTGGCGGGCGGCTACATCATGCGGGTCACCGTCACGATGCTGCTGGTTATCGCCGCGCCCCTGGCGCTGATCTTTCACGCGCTGCCGCAGACCGACGGCATAGCTCGTCTCTGGTGGCGAGCGATCACTGGGATGCTCGCGATCCAGGTCGTTCAATCGCTGGTCTTCGCCGGCGCCGTCGACGTCCTGTCGGCCAAGGACGGCGACAAGGTGCCCCTCGTCGGGATCCCCAGCCAGAAGGGCATCGTCGACCTGCTGCTCGTCGTCTGCCTGCTCTACATCCTCGCGCGCGTGCCGTCCTGGGTTTCCAAGGCCGTGTGGCGCGGCGCGTTCGGCCGTAACCCCATCAGCAGCGCGGCTCGTTTCCTGTTCTCCGTCCTTGTCCTGCGGCGCGTCACCGGCGCCCTGACCGGCACACGCGGCAGCAAGGGCGCAGTCCCACCGCCACGCCCGCCGATGCCTCCGACCAGCCCCCGTCCCACTCGGCCGATGCCACCGCTCGGTCCCAACCCGCCGACGCGTCCCGGAACGTGGGTGCAGCCTGAGCTGCCGCTGCGGTGGCCGGCTGCGCATGGCCGGCAGCTGGAACTGCCGCACCTGCCGCCGCTGAAGCCGATGCCGGAACGCGGCATCCAGCTCCAGTTGCCGCTACGGCCCAAGGCCGACGCCCCGCCGCGCTGGCGGCAAGGCGAATTGCCGGTGCCGACGCGTCCCGAACAGCTCCGCCTGCCCTTCCGCCCTCCCACTCGGCCGACGCAGCCACCGCTGTTCACCGATCTCGATCCCGGACGCCGACCCCGTCCGCGAAGCGAGAGTGCGCCGCCGCCCCACAGGTCCACGCCACGCGAAGGTGGACAGCCTCCGCAGAGTCCCAGGACGCCACGAGGTGATCAGCGATGACCCGCGAACCGTACGCGACGCGCATCCCCGCCGACATCGATCGCGAGGATCGTGTGCTGGCCGGCCTGACCGCCCGGCAGGTCGCCATTCTCAGCGGCACCGCCGCGGTGCTGTGGGCGGCGTTCATGGCTACCCGTCATTTCGTTCCACCGCTCGTCTTCATCGCGTGCTGTGTACCGGTTGCCTCGGCCGCCGTGGCGTTCGCGCTCGTACGCCGCGATGGCCTGAGCCTGGATCGTCTCGCCGTCGCGGCCGTGAAGCAGCATCTGGCGCCCCGACGGCGTATCCCCGGGGAGGTACCGGCGACGCCGGACTACCTCGCCACCGTCGTGCCGAGTCCTCCAGCGCCGCTCGCGCTGCCAGTCACCGGCATCCGCGCGGACGGGCTCATCGAGCTGGGCGATCACGGCGGTGCGACGATGATCGCCTGCGGGACGGTCAGCTTCGCGCTGGCCACCTTCGGCGAGCAAGAAGCCATGGTCGCCGGGTTCGCCCGGTGCCTGCACGGGCTGTCCTCACCGATCCAGATCCTCGTGCGCGCCGAGCGTATGAACCTGGCGCCCCTGGCCGAACGCGTCTTCGACGCCGCCCCCAGACTCCCTGACCCGCAGCTCGAAGCCGCCGCGCGGGAACACGCGGAGTTCCTCGCCGACCTCGCCGCCCGCTCCGAGCTGTTGTGGCACCAGGTCCTGCTCATCGCCCGCGATTCAGAGACCACCAGCGAAGCCGACAGCGGACCGGCCCTGCGGCAGGCCGAGCACATCGCCGCCGCCCTGACGGCGATCGGCATCGACGCTCGCGTACTCGACGGGCCCGCGGTCGCATCCGTACTCGCCACCGCTTGCGACCCGAACAACCCGACGCCGTGTTCCGTCACCAACACCGACGAGGTGATCACGGGCCGATGAGACCGCTCACAGCGCATCTGTTCACCCGCCGCCGTACCGCGACTCCCGGCCTGCCGCTCGGTCCGGACGGAGTGGAGATCGGCGCCCGCAGCCTGGTCCTCGGTGACGGTGTATGCGCCACCTTCGCGATCACCGGCTACCCGGCCGAGGTCGGCCCCGGCTGGCTTGAGCCCCTGCTGTCCGACCCCGGCCGTACGGACGTCGCACTGCACATCGAGCCGATCCCGAACCAGGTCGCCGCCGACCGCCTCCGCAAACAACTCGCCCGGCTCGAGTCCTCTGCCCGGTCGGACGCCGAGCGCGGACGGCTGGTCGACTTCGAAGCCGACGCCGCCGCCGACGACGCCCACGCGCTCGCATCCGGTCTCGCGCGCGGACACGCCAAGCTCTTCCACGTCGCCCTCTACATCACCGTCCACGCAACAAGCGAAGACGAACTAGCGAGGGAAGTACGACGGGTCCGCACGCTGGCGGCATCGCTGCTACTGGACGCCCGCCCGGCGACCTTCCGCACGTTGCAGGGCTGGACATCCACACTGCCCCTCGGGCTCGACGCCCTTGGCACCCGGCGAACGATGGACACGCACGCGCTCGCCGCCGCCTTCCCCTTCACCTCACCGGACCTCGCCTCTCCCCTGTCGGAGACATCGGTGCTGTACGGGGCGAACGCCTCCTCCCCCTCCCTGGTGACCTGGGACCGGTGGGCGCTGGACAACCACAACGCCGTGATCATCGCCCGCTCCGGCGCCGGCAAGTCGTACTTCACCAAGCTGGAAGCACTGCGCTCGATGTACGCGGGTGTCGAGATCGCCGTCATCGACCCCGAAGGCGAGTACACGCGCCTCGCCGACGCCGTGGGCGGAGCCTGCATCGCCCTCGGCGCGCCCGGCGTACGCCTCAACCCGTTCGACCTACCCTCCGGCTCCGAGAAGACCATGGACGCGCTCACCCGCAGAGCACTGTTCCTGCACACCCTGACCGCCGTACTCCTCGGCGACTCGCTGGACCCCGCGTCACGGGCAGCGCTGGACCGCGCGGTCTTCGCCACCTACAACGCCGTCGGTATCACCGAGGACCCACGCACCTGGGGTCGGCCCGCGCCGCTGCTGCGCGACCTGGCGGCCACGCTGGAGGCGAGCGAGGACCCCAAGGCCCGCGAAGTCGCCGCGCGCCTGGCCCCGTACGTCGCCGGGAGCTTCCGAGACCTCTTCGACGGACCGACCACCACCCGGCCCGACGGCCACCTGGTCGTCTTCTCGCTGCGCGACGTTCCCGAGGAGCTGAAGACCGTCGCCACGCTCCTGACCTTGGACGCGATCTGGCGCACCGTCAGCGACCCGCGCGACCGCAAACGCCGGTTCGTCATCGTCGACGAGGCATGGCTGCTCCTGCGCGACGGAGAAGGCGCCAAGTTCCTGTACCGGCTCGCCAAGTCCGCGCGGAAACACTGGGCCGGCCTCACCGTCGTCACACAAGACGCCGCCGACGTCCTGGCATCCGACCTCGGGCGAGCGGTGGTCAGCAACAGCGCCACCCAGATCCTGCTCCGCCAAGCGCCACAAGCGATCGACCAGGTCTGTGAGGCGTTCCGCCTGTCCGAGGGCGAGCGGGCGTTCCTGCTCGCCGCCGACCGGGGCGAGGCACTCCTGAGCTGCGGCTCCCAGCGCGTGGCCCTGCGCACGCTGGCCTCTCCTGTCGAGCACACGATTTGCACGACCGATCCCGCCGAGCTCGCCGACCTCGAAGCCGACGGAGCGTCGGTATGAGCTCGTGGTCGCTTCAAGCCCGGTTGTCTCCCGTCGCGCGGTTCCTCGACGACCCGATGGCGAGCATGCGACAGGCGTGGGACTACCTCTCAAGCCTGATCGCGACGAACGCCGCGATGCTTTCCGGCACCGCGCTCATGATGGCGATCGCCGGCGTGCTGGCGCGTACCGCGCTGGTTCGATGGCAGCAGGCCCGGTTGATCCCGTACGCCCGCGTGATCGACATCCTGCCGCCACCATCGGTGGACATCGCGGGAGCCGAGGCGCTGTGGACACACCTGCTCGGCCTGCTCCGGCCTCGCTGGCTGCGCCCCATCACCGGCGTGCCGCACGTCACCTGGGAATACGTGTTCACCGAGACCGGAGTGCGTATCCGGCTGTGGATCCCCGGAGTGATTCCACCCGGGCTGGTCGAGCGGGCGATCGAAGGCTCATGGCCGGGCGCGGCGACCCGTACCGCCCATGCGGCGGATCAGCCGGCCGCATCACGCGTCCATGCTGTGGCCGGTCGGCTCCGGCTCGCCCGCCCCGACCACTATCCGCTGCGCTCGGATTTCGACATCGACCCGCTCCGCGGACTGCTGGCCGCCGCCGGATCACTCACCGCCTCTGAACGCGTGGTGGTCCAGGTGCTCGCCCGGCCGGTCACCGGCCGCAGGCTCCGCCGAGCGGGACGGTACGCGACCGCGCTCCGCTCACCCGGCGCCGTCACAAGCGTCAAGGCCGGTCTCTTCGAGCTACTGCCGGTGGGCGCAGTCAACGCGCCCGGTACGAGCACAGCGCGTCCCGCGGAGACTCCTGCCGAGGTACGCGCCATCCTGGCCAAGGCATCCCGCCCGCGGCTGGAGACCGTCGTACGGTACGTGGTCGCCACCGGCGACACCAGCCCCTGCGGACAGACATGGACACACGGCCGGGCACACGCCATCGCCTCCTCCTACGCCGCCTACACCGGGTTCAACTACCTACGCCGCCAGCGGCTCCGCAGCTGCGAGGCACTGCGGACACGGCGGATGGGGCACGGAGACCTGCTGTCCGTGCCGGAGTTGGCCGCCCTCTGCCATATCCCGATCGATGAGACAGTGCCCGGACTGGACCTTGCCGGAGCCAGGCCGACACCACCACCGCCAGCACTGCCGTCGGAAGGTCCCGGCGTCAGAGTGCTGGGCGAAACCGAGGCGGGTCCCCGCAGGACCGTCGGCGTCCGCGTCGCGGACGCTCGCCATCACCTCCATGTGATCGGCGAGACCGGCACAGGGAAGACGACCGGCCTGCTGTCCATGCAACTCGACGACGCGCAGGCAGGACGCGGGTTCGTCTCCATCGACCCCAAGGGCGACTCGACGCTCGTCCTTCCACGTCTCCCCGAGAGACTCGTCGGCAACGTCGCGCTGATCGATCCCGACGACGACGCGCCACCGCCCTGCGTGAACATCCTCGACGGTGCCAACCCGGAGCTGACGGCGGACGTGGTAGTGGGGATCTTCCGACGCATCTACGCCGACTCGTGGGGACCCCGCACCGATGACATCCTTCGCTCCGCCCTCCTGACCGCCGCAGCCAATCCGGACGCGACTCTGGCGGACGTTCCCCGGCTACTCGACGACGACGTGTATCGGGCTCGCGCCATGGCGTCGGTCAGGAACCCCTTCGTGGCCGACTTCTGGAGCTGGTACGACAAGCTCTCCGACGCTCAGCGGGCTCAGGTGACCGGGCCGGTGATGAACAAGCTCCGCGCGGTCCTGCTGCGCGGATTTGCCCGCGACGTCCTGGCCGCAGGGCGGAGCACCGTCGACATCGGCCGGCTTCTCGACACTGGCGGCCTGCTCATCGCGCGTCTTCCCAAAGGTGTGCTCGGAGAGGACACCGCCCGGCTCCTGGGATCACTCGTTCTCGCCAAGACCTGGCAGGCCGTCCAGGCCCGCGCGCGGCGTCCTGACGCCGATCGGCCCGACTGCGCGGTCTACGTGGACGAGTGCCAGAACTTCCTCACGCTCCCGCATGGGATCGACGACATGCTCGCCGAGGCCCGCTCCTACCGAGCCGCTCTGATCCTCGCCCACCAGAACCTCACCCAGCTGCCGCAGGAGCTTCGGGACTCGATCGCCGCGAACGCCCGCAACAAGCTGATCTTCACGGTGTCTCCGAGCGACGCCCGCCATCTCGAGCGCCACATGGCGCCGCAGTTGGGCGCGCACGACCTCGCCAATCTGGCCGCCTTCCAGGCCGCCGCACGACTAATCGACCACGGCACGCTGACGAGCGCGTTCACGCTCCGGACCCGCCCGCTGCCGCCGCCCGTACTCGGCCGGGAGCGGGCCGTCCGGAAGGCCTCACGAGAGCGCTACGGACGCAAGCGCACGGCCGAGATGACGCCGGGCCCACTTCCGGGAGATCCGCGATAGAGCCGCCTGAGACGGGGGGATCGATCATGTCCACCGAGACCACCAGGTCCCGGCGACCAGGGCACGACCTGCTCAGCCTGCTGTCGGCCCGGTTGACCGCGCGCGACCGTTGGTTGCTGCGGATGCTCCTCGAACACAAGGTGTTCACCACCGAGCATGTCGCCGACCTCGCGTTCGCCGGTAACCGGGACACCGCCGATCACCGGCTGCTCGTCCTGCACCGGCTCGACGTACTGACCAAGGTCCGCCCGCTGCGACCGGGCGGCGGGTCCGCGCCCTGCCACTGGCTGTTGAACACCGCCGGCGCCGAGGTGGTCGCCGCCGAGCGCGGCCTCACCCTTAAAGAGCTGGGCTGGCGACGCGATCGGGCCGGCGCCGTGATGTTGTCCGCCAAGCTCGGACACCTGCTCGGCGTCAATGGCTTCTTCGCTCGCCTGGCGACTCCGGCCGGGCAAGGCTGGCTCGCCGAGTGGTGGCCCGAGGCACGGTGCGCGGCCACGTGGAAGAAGTTCGTCCAACCCGACGGGCACGGCCGATGGAGCACCGCCGACCGCCGACTCGACTTCTTCCTGGAGTACGACAACGGCACCGAAACGCTCTCCCGCGTCGTCGCCAAGACCGAGGGCTACGGACGTCTCATCCGAGCGACGGGCATCAGCACGCCGCTGCTCTTCTACTTCACCTCTGCGCGCAGAGAGGCCAACTTCCGCCGCTCCTGCTCCGCCGCAGCCGTGCCCGTACTGACCGCCTCGTACGACGAGACGCTCCGACACCCAAGCGGTCCGATCTGGGCCGACCTACACCGCGACGACCGGCGCTCGCTGGTGGATTTCGCCCGACCGGCCGAGCAACAGCGGGCAGGCGCCGGCTCCGCATCGTCGGGTCTCGAGCCGAGCGCATGGACGACACGCCCGACAGAACCGACGGGTGTCCCATGCCGGCGCTGACCGTCATCGGCGCCGCGACAGGCGCAGGAACCGTATTGATGGCGACCTTGATCGGCGGCGCGACCGGCGCGCTGACCTCTGCCGGGAACAGGGTGGACGGCGGCTGTCCGGCCAGTGCCCAACCTGGCGCGAGTGGCGGCGCACGCGACATCCCGGCGGCCTACCTCCGGCTCTACCAGGCCGCCGGGAACGCGTACGGCATCCCGTGGACGATCCTCGCCGCCATCGGCCACATCGAATCGCACCACGGACGTGACCTGAGCACCTACAGCGCAGGCGCCCGCGGCCCGATGCAGTTCATGCCCGCCACGTGGACCGCGTACGGCGTCGACGGCGACGCGGACGGACGCAGGGACATCACGAATCCCGCCGACGCCATTCCGGCCGCAGCACGCTACCTCAGAGCCAACGGCGCGCCCGTACGTCTACGTGAGGCGATCTTCGCCTACAACCACTCCACCTCGTACGTGGACGACGTCATCGCCCAGGCGCGCGGGTACGCCGCAGGCAAGATCGCCGAGACCACCGGCGACGACGGATGTGATCTCGATGGTCCGGTGTCCGCTCCGACGGTGATCGCGGCCAGAGTCATCGCCTACGCCAGAGCACAGGTGGGCAAGCCGTACATCTACGGCGGCACCGGTCCCACCGGCTACGACTGCTCGGGTCTCACGATGATGGCGTACCGCTCCGCCGGCATCGCCATCCCCCGGCTGTCGGACGCCCAGTACTGGTTCGGTCCGCGCGTGCCGACAGGCCAGGAAGCACCTGGCGATTTGGTCTTCTTCGACTACCGCCCTGGTCACTCCGGGCCGGGGCACGTCGGGATCGTCTACGACGTCCCGCGCGGCCTCATGCTCGTGGCCCCCCACACCGGCACGAACGTACGCGTGCAGTCCTACCGCAACTACCCCGGCGGAGTCGTGGGCTTCACCCGGCCCTATGCCCGCCACCACTGACCTCGTCAGGCCGGCGCTCCGGCCGGACGAGGGGCCCGCCGCCCAGGGCGGGCCCACACCGCCACCGAAAAGAGAAGGGCGTGCAACGCATGACAGGACAGGGAGTCAGCTGGATTCGTCGCGTCACGACCGCCACCGCAGCCGGTGCCGCTGCGGTTCCCACCATCCCGACCACGACTGAGCACACGTCCGAACCGGCGCCGCACGTGGTGGCCGTCTCGACGGCGTGGCACAGGCTCACGGGCCGCCCCACGCCGATGTGGTGGACGGGCTGCTGATCTGTGAATGACCGTGGGCCGGACGGCCAACCCGTCCGGCCCACACGGCATAGAGCCCCGTCTTAGCGCTCGTGGTGCTCGCGTACTCTCTCGGAGAGGTCAGCGAGCATCTCAAGAGCGCAGCAGGTCATGGGATTGCACGGCACGCCGGGCTCGGCACCGCACTCGCCGCAGCCCGTGTTCGTGCTGTTGGGCCGGTAGGTCCACAGGAGGGTGTCGGAGCCGTATTCCTGTGGGCCTATCGCCGTCTCGACTTCGACGGTCTTGGGGTCCGCTGCCGACGGGTCGTCGACGACCTGGCGGACCGGAGCGAACAGGACATCCCACCGGCGGAGCTCGTCGGCACGCACGTACCCGAAGACGCCGTCAAGATGATCGTTGCTGTACATCGCGTGCCCTCCTCAGTAGTTCTTCCAGATCACGTGCACGCCGCTGGGAGTGCCGACGGTGGAGAAGCCACCGTCGGCCTCGCTGTCGTGCGCGTAGCGTGCGAGGCCGAGGTAGCCGTAGAGCTCTTCTCCGAGCGCTTCCTTCACGTCGTCGGAGACGAGCACTTCGTCGGCGAACTCGCCCACGCTGGTCCAGCACCCGCCATGGGCGTCTCTGAAGGCCGAGATCAGCTCATCGGCGCCACGCTCTCCCCACCCGTCGAGGAAGGCCGCTACGACGGCCCCTGGGTAGTCGAGGAGGAGCTCTGCGAGCGCGGCGACTCTTTCCAGCGACTCGTGTTCGCCGATCGGCACACCGTCGAAACCGCTGGTGTCGTGGATCGCCCACTCCTCGGCGTCCGGCTCCGGCGATCGCGCGAGCATCTCGGCGATCTCCGCGCGGATCTCCTCGGCGTCCTGGCTCGCGTCGATCCACTCACCGTGCAGACGTCCGGCGACGTAGGCGGGCAAGCAGGCGACGTAGATCTGTGGCGTCGTGGTCGTGAGTTGCGGTGACGCGCTGCGGGTCATGGGATACCTCCTCCCGGCGAGTGGCGTTCAGCAGTGGAGACGGGTCGGCGAATCGTGGTCGCCTCCGCAGTAGCCGCAGGAGCGATCTTGGGCGTAGATCGACAGCTCTTCGGCGAACTCGTCGCGCCACGAGAGTTGCTGGGGCGTGTATTCGGCGAAGTAGTCTTCTTCGACGTCTCCGGGCCGCACGGTCAGGAAACCGAGAAGGCATCCTGCCGCATGGGAGAGCGCCTCGACGGTGGGCTTTGCGTTGCTTCCTGAGCAGAAGTCACGGCCTTCGAAGATCGTGCATCCCTTTCGGGACAGGTGATACGAATAGCGAATTCGCCCGTCACTGGTACGACCGTCGCTTCCGATACCAAGAATGTGATCGGCGTCTATACGCCATAGCAGAGCCAGTCGTGCCGTAATATCGGCAGACAGGTCGAGCACGTGAGTTGATGACATTTATCTCTCCCCCCAAGAGATGATGTTTTGGATTCTGGCTCGCCAGATCCGATCAGGACGCTGGGTGAGCTTTACGGTTTTTCCAGTCCTGCTCCGCCCAGCGGATTGCATTGACGGCGCGTGCAGCACGTTCGGCAAAGATTGAAGGTCGCGCCTCTTCATCTCTGATCGCATCGAACGACAGACGCGCGCCGACGCGACCGTCTACAGCGAAGACGTAACCCTCGTACTCCCACTGGTAGTACACATCCACCGACTGGCCAGCGCTCTGGATCGTCTGGATGTGCTCCAAGTCGTCCGTGAAGGACGTGTCGCTCTCGACGCCACGGGAAAGGACATCGTCCATGCATTCGCACCATACGACGGACGGGAAGCGCTCTCGCACCTCATCGAGATCGGACACGAATCCGGAGCACTGGGCACCACGCTTCGCCGACACGCATGGCACGAACTCAGCCATCCGGTCACAGCTTTGCGTGTGGGCTTCTGGCAACAGGTCAGGTACATCGACGATGACGAGCAGTTCCCGAGTAGTATCGTTCGACATTCTCCACCCCCGCGATCACTTCCCTTTCGCTACTTCTATTCGACCACATAAGCTCGCGCTTGGGAGCCCCCCAGGTGGCAAATTTTCTAGCGTTTTCCCAGGTCAGAGCCACTCTCCTGCATGCAGAGCAGGTCGGGCTTCAGCGGTAGAAAGGAACACAAACAGCAGTCGGCAGACATGCGATATAGGATTGCGGAAAAGTAAGTTGATTGATTAATGCGACCTCGACAAACGGCAGATGTTAAAGGCCACGGCCGGAACATCTGGCAGAGGTGCTACACCACATGCATGTCGGGCCCCTCATTCGAGAGATGGAGACCGCGCATGACCAGGGTCGATGCGCGGTCTGCCATCACCGCTTCTAGACAGGGGATCGACTCGGTGGGCCGTCCGGTAAGGCCACCGATGACACCCCGAGAATTCGCGCCCGTCAGTTCATCGAGTTACCGGCCGCCGCCATCGTGCGCAGGAGCTCCCGGGTCTCAGCACTTGGCTTCTCGCCGAAGCGAGCAAGCCGCTCGGTGAGTGCCTCGTAGGCGATCCTAACGTCATTCATACGGTTAAGTCGCTGGTAGATCCGCATGATGCGGCGGTCGGCCTCTTCGCTCCATGGCATCATCTCGCGAGCGCCTTCCAGCATCGTGATCGCCATCGCCGGATTCTGCTGCTCCAGCAACGAGGCGGCTCCTTCGAACGCGGCAAGGGCCTTACGGCGGACGTCATGCCGGAACGTCTCCGCCCATAGACCGTCGCCGACGTGGACGAACTCACCGCGGTAGAGATCGACCGCTCGTCGGTAGTGAGCCAAACGTTCGGCGTTATCCGAGGCGGACCGGCCAGCGATTACAGCAGCGTTGAAGTCCCACAGATCGACGTCCAACACGTTCTCGTCGAATCTGTAGCGGTTCATGCGGAGAACCACGAACTTCTCCTGAGGCTTACCACTCGCGGTTCTGAGAGCGCGTCGTAGATGATAGACAGCATCAGTGAACCGCTTACGGGCGCTCATCAGGGGTTCGCTCGGCCACAGATCCTCTATGATGGCGTCTGCTGTGGCGCCGTCCGGATGGCAGGCGAGGTACGTTGCAATTTCCCACGAGAACCGGCGCTCCAAGAGGCCTGCCAATTCGTCGCCATGGAGCTGGATCGCTTCCGGGCCGAGGATCAGCAGACGCAACCCTGTCGTCGCCTCCACCGCAGGCTCTGCACCGATGGGCGGCGTATCAGTACTCGCCCCGGCCGTCTCAGGAAGCGCGCGGGGGGATGACACCTCGGCCGCTTCCGGTGGGATCGTCGCAAGGTATGAGCCGGTCAGCTCCTGAGCATTCGGCGGAGCGGACAGAATCCTTCCTTCGTCGTCGACGGTGAGCGACAAACCGTAGGGCCAGTGTCCGAGCAACACGGCGTGGACTCCGTATCGGCCAGCGCTCTGGAACAGGGAGCGAAGCCGGGCCTGTTGGGCGTCGGCTTTCGCGCATAGCCAGATTTGCCGCCCGTCGTTCTCCCAGCCGCCGTGCTCTTCGGTTCTGATCCGCTCCACCGACGCGGCGTGCACGAGGCCGATCGCCTCATCGAGCGTGGCTGCCACGGTCGCATGCTCCGTGGGGACGTCCTCTCCGTACAGCTCTCTTGCACAGTCCGCGGTGATGATGACGGTGTGACGAGTCGAGGCCGTCAGGGCCCTCAACGCTGCGCGTACACCGTCGGCGCCGCTCACCCCGATCACGCCTCCAGCAGACGCCACGTCCACAGCGATCGGCCCCGCACATGACCAGCCCTGGGTGGGTTCGCCAGGGTCCGCTCGTACCTCAGGGCGTCGGGCCACCCCATCTGAGGCGACGACCTCGTACGCAGCCGACGCATGACGGGTGGGCCTCAGCCGCGAAAGTCGGCTCACATGCCGCGCGAGCGCCGGGAAGCGACCGGCGCTGAGCACGAGCATCGAGATCGCGAGCATCAACAGAACCGCGAGTGTCAGCGGAAGCCGCAGCGGCTTCTCCGTACGGCGCCTCGGGGAGAACGACGACGCCACGACCGCGGGCCGGGAAGCATCGGGGCGCGGCGGCGATACCGGCCTCGCGATACGAGGGTCCGGTGACGGCTCGGGGCGAGAACTGTGAGAAGGCCGCGAACCCCCGCTTTGGGACGGGGAGACCGGGGCATGGGTCGAGACATGCTGCGGAGGCCGCGGCCTCGCACGAGGCGTACGCACTTCGGAGGCACCGGGATGCCTCTTGCCGGCCGTCGCCTCTCGATGCGCTCTGGGGGTGGATCCTCGGGCATGCCGTACACGCTGGCGCAACGTCGCGTGGGGACCGGCCGACCGTACGATGTGCGCTTCATTTGATTCGCTGTAACGGGGAAGCCAAGGCCTAATCTCCCGACAGACCTCCTGCGCGTACGCCTGGCCCTCAGGAGGGATCCCGTCAGGCACGCAGCCGTGGCCGTACGGCCGACCAACTGACGTCGCGTGCGCGATCTCTTCTACGCGGTGCTGCGGCTGTGGCGCCCCCGCCAACAACGCCGAGCAGACGACGACGGCCAAGGACGGAAGCCGCCTCGCGGCCTTCACCTCACGATCTCTGGTGGCCATGTGCCTTACCCCCCGATGTACGCGGCCATGTGCCGGGCTTTCGCCAGTCAAGGCAACTGTGTGTCTGACCTGCAGAGAAGAGGGAGCACTCCACAGTGATGGGATCTCATCACCGTCGCGGCCAGAGCCGCCTTCCGTCGGCTCGACGAGCGGTACGCAGCACGCCGACGGTCACGCCTCTCAAGTCCTATGGCTCAAGGCCATCCGTTCGTGTCGTCGCACGCAGGTCGCGATTGACTACGGTGTGCGCATGTACGATGACTAAAAGTTGTTAGTGAGGTGATCACATCAGCACTCGACACTCGGCCTGTCATGGCAAATCGACGCACTTCGACATCTTGGTCCAATTCGCACGGACCGGAGGAGTCGACGAATGAGCTCCTGGGAGCCGGGCGGCGTCCAGCGACTCTTCGAAGGCCTGGTCAGAGACGATGTTCTGGCCGTATTCGAGAAGCTTGTCGCCGCCGATGGATGCCCCGCGTCGGAGGCCGAGCAGTTCGTCGGCGGTCCCGAGATGCTCCAGGAGCTGCTCGATTGCGGGATGGCTCACGTCGGCTCGGACAGCCCGAATCCCCCTCACTTCGTACCGGCGCCGCCCGAGATGGCGCTTCAGGGGGTTCTGCGCAAAAGGCAACATCAACTGCTCGCCGACTGCGAGCTGCTAATGGACGGACACGGCCGCTTCTCGCGCATCGATCGCACGCGCCCGCAATCCGGCGAGTTCCGCCACCGGCTGGTTGAGATCGTCACCGACCGCGCCGAAATAACGCGCCTGTCGCACGCGCTGGTCAACGTCGCCCAGGACGACTGGATGAGCCTGGAGAACGCTCGTCTTGAAACACCGCTCGACGAAGCCACCGGCTACAGCCCACCGCCGGCGTTCGAGCAGAGCCTGCGATGCAGGGCGATCTACGAGGCATCTCTGCTGGACAACACCATCGGAAGACGCACCGTCGAGGAGGCAATACGACACGGCGAGGAGGCACGCCTTCTCCCCCGCATCGGCATGAAGTTGAAACTCGCCGACGAGTCGGTGGCCATGCTCCCGCTCACGCCCACCGGCATGGAGGGCGCAATGGTCATTCGCTCGGCGGTCGTCGCGGGTGCGCTTCGCGAGTACTTCGAGCTGCTGTGGGAGCGCGCGATGCCGGTGGGAACGCGGCCGGAGTCGAGCACGGGGCTACCGCCGGTCGAAGAGCGCATCCTACCGCTACTCGCCCAGGGTCTCACCGATGAGGCCATCGCGAACCGGCTGAAGGTGAGCCTGCCGACCGTGCAACGCCGGCTCGCCAACCTGAAGAAACGTCTCGCAGTCGACACACGCATCGCCATCGTCGTTGCCGCCATGCGCCGCGGCTGGATCCAATGACCCCGCGCGCCGGCCGGGCCGGCGCGCCGATCCCCCGGGACAGTGATGCTCGACCTGACAGCCTTCGTCCCCAAAGCCCGCTTCCAGCCAGGCGTCGCTCTCTCGCCCGACGCCACCAAGGTCGCCTACTCCAGCAACGTCTCCAGCCACTACGGGCTGTGGGTCGCCCCCGTACGCGGAGGGGAACCGCGTTGTCTCGTGGAGTTCCCCGACCAGGCCGTACGGCAGATCGCATGGGCGCCCGACGGCCGGTCCCTCGTATTCATGGCCGACCGCGACGGCGACGAGCAGTACCAGATCTACCGAATCCCGGCCGACGGCGGCACGCCCGAGAAGCTCTCCGCAGCCGACAATCGCCAGTACCGGCTCGCCGCCGACCCGTACGACCCGAACGGCCGCTACCTGATCTACGCGGCGAACGACCGGGACGAGACTGTCCAGGACCTCATCATCCGCGACCTCCACGACGGCCGGGAACACCGCCATATCCCCGTCGGGAAGGCTTCCTACCAGGCTGGCCGCGTCTCCCCGGACGGTCGCTGGCTGGTGGTGGAGGGCTTCAACTCCAACATCGACTCTGACTGCTATCTCGTCGATCTTGCTAAGCCGGACGCGGATCCGGTCAAGGTGACGGACGGGAGCGCCCACTTCGACCCCGTCGGCTGGACCGCGGACTCGCGTGCTTTCTACCTGCTCACCACGGTCTGGGGCGAGTTCATCGCCGGCGCTCGTTACTCGTTGGATGACCACAGCCTCCGGCCCGCCGTCACTGCCGACTGGGACATCGAGACCGTACGGGAGGCTGGCGAAACGCTGCTGTGGATCGTCAACGAGAACGGCCGATCGGTGCTCAATGTCCGACGAGGAGGCAACGCGCCCACACAGCCAGTGCTCCCGCCGGGCGTCATCAACGCGATCGACCTCTCCAGCAACGGAACGATCGCCGCCCTCCACCTCGAAACCGCGACACGATCGGCCGAAATCGCGGTCCTCGACCTGACCAGTGGTCGCCTCACCTACATCACCGACAGCCGCCCACCCGCGCTGGCCACCATCGAGCCCATCGAACCGCAGACGGTCACCTTCACCGCACGAGACGGCCGAGACATACACGGACTGCTGTACCGCCCACACGGCGAGGGCCCGTTCCCCGTCGTCATGTGGATCCATGGCGGCCCCGAGGCCCAGGAGCGCTTCACCTACGAACGATCGGGCCTCTACCAGTACCTGCTGAACCAGGGAATCGCGATCTACGCCCCCAACGCCGCCGGCTCGACCGGGTACGGAGTCACCTTCCGCACCCTGATCTATCGAGACTGGGGCGGCGTCGACCTTCGCGACTTCGAAGACGCAGCGGCCTATGTCTCGTCCCTGAGCTGGATCGACTCGGACCGCCTCGCCGTAGCCGGCGCATCGTACGGCGGATTCGGCGCACTCTCCTGCCTGACCCGGCTACCCGATCTGTGGAGCGCCGGAGTCTCGCTGTACGGCCCGTCCAACCTAGTAACCCTCGCCGCCGCCTGCCCGCCCACCTGGCGAGCCTTCGTCAACATCATCCTCGGCGACCCTGTAGCCGATGCGCAGTTCCTGACCGAGCGCTCCCCCATCACCTACGTCGACCAGCTCACCGCGCCCCTGCTGGTCATCCAGGGCGCCCGCGATCCCCGCGTCCCCCAAGACGAGGCCGACCAACTCGTCGACAAGCTCCGCGGCCGTGACGTCGATGTGCGCTACATCGTCTATGAGGACGAAGGCCACGGCTTCACCAACCGCGACAACGAGATCGCGGCCTACAAACAGGTCGGTGACTTCCTCATCAGCCGCCTCAAACCAGAGACCTGAAAGCGCCGACACAAGTCCGGCCCCAAGAGTGGCCGAGATCTGATCACCGGCGCTCCGCCGGGACACCCACCTTAAGCCGAAGGTGGTTCGCTCTTCGGCTGGTCATTCACATCTAGAGCTAGCGAGGCTGCACAGAAGAAGGGACTGCTGGTTCTCCGGGCCACAGTGCCGGTACGCGGCATGAGCGGGCGTTCGTCGCGATCGGGCTCTTACTCGTCCGTGCCCAAGGGGGAACACCTAGGGAAGGCTGAGTTGAGCGCGCGCCGAGCCAGACGAGCGGAAGCAATGATGGAATGCCCGCGAGACGGAAACTTTTAGTCATGTCATGAAAGGGCCGTCGACTATACAGGTATGTACTAGAGGCGGTGATCGGACGGTATCAAAAGTTGTTCGGCGGCGAGTCTGACAAGCGGGACCTCGCGGCCGAGGTAGAGATCGTCTGTATATGGGCTGTAGCGGGTGCTCGACGCCTTGCTATGTGTAATCGCGCACCGGACCCTATAGATGCGCTTCGCAAGCAGGGTCTTAAGCTCTGTCTGGCCAGCAGCGTTCTGCGTCTTCGCGAAGTCCAGATGGGGCACCTCGGCAAAAGGAAGATAGCCGGTCGAAAAGTAGTCGAGGGCGCCATCAAGATGATGGGCGAGATCCGCTCTTATATCGTCGACATCGACACGATCTTCTAGTAGGCTCTGCAGAGCCTTCAGCTCGGTGAACTTGATCTCGTTTCGATTTACATTCAGCATTATTGCGGCGTCCGGTTCAGCTGCTCGTACATCACTTACCGGTCGTTGCAAGACGCCTCCCGCAGCGGAAACGCGCCTGTGCAAGTTGTTAAACCATGCATCCTCCATCTCGTGTTCTAGAACGTGATAGTAGCCCATAAATGCTGAGAATGGATCGGTTGCTGCAACGGCACGCAGATACCTCAACGAAAGCTCCTCATCGACACTCGTGGGTTGACCAAGAAGATGATCACCCACGAATCCCGGAGTGACTCCGCCGCTGATCGCTTCAACGAAATCTGTTCTCCTGGCATGTAGCTGGCGGATCAAGCTTGGCTGCGAAGGGGAGACGGGGAGACAGTTGACATCAAGGACCGGCGCCAACACGATATCGCTCTCGTAGGCAAGCCGAACCCGGAAAGCAGTCGCTACCCCCTCCAGTTCTGCCGAATCGGTTTCATGGGAACCTTCAATCCGCAACGACCTAAGTCCCGGTGATGCCATGACATTTAGGAGCCGATGCACAGAGATACGGGCGGTGACGTCCTCAGTAAGTGCCCGTCGCTGTTCCTGTTCCATGAGGTAGGCGTACAGTTGTTGCCGATCAAACACGGCTGACCGCTTAATCCCAGTCCGACGCAAAGCCAACCGCATAAGCAACTCCGTGGAAGGTGCACTTACGGTGACCGTGAAGGTACCAATGGGTGTCGACACCTGCTGGACTATGCGGGTTCCGGCGGGTGCTGTCAATGTGGAGTGCGATGTTTCATCACGGATGAGCATCTCAAGAGTGGAAGGTCCGATGATCTGGGTGTCGGGCCGCTCTCTGGAGTTGACCAATGCTTGAGCCAGATGCGCGATGGCGTCGTAACTGATCTCAGCCATCCATTCTGCGTACGGGCGCTCCGTGATCTCACGGTACGCCTCATGCGCTACTCGAATAAGTTCATCATTATCGGAATTGCCGCGCAAAAGACTTGCGCCGATTGCAAATATCGACCGCTGCCCGTCCTCGTCCGTCGGCTCGTAGTCAGTGAACAAATCGCACAGCACGCCACTGATCGCCTCAGCAACCTCCGTAACATCGGACAGTGGCGACAGGGGTCCGCTATAACTCTGCTCGGCCAACCTAAGAATCCTCTCCTTTATATATTTCCGGAAATGGCACCGACGGCTACCGTACAATGCTCTCCCGGGCAGGTCAATCGCCGCTGCAGGGCAACTAATCAATTAGCGTTTTCGCTGCCTTCCGTGCGACATCGATGCATTGCTCGGCAAGAATAAAGTGCGACTCAGGGATGTGTGACTGAACGTCGAGGGCGCGCCCGTCCGCCGCGATGGGACTCCTGGCGGCACCAGCTCTCCGTCCGGCATTACGATTTGGTCAAGTCTGCATGCACGGCAGATACAATTCGCCACCAGTTGCGAGGACTTCCGGCCCATCCTGTGAGGCTTCCGATTGTGGCGTGGGTTGTAGTTGCAGATGTCCGCAGTCAGGCCTCAAGGCCGGCGCTACGATTTCGCGATGCAGCCAATGCCTCTTCTATCACTGGCACAGCATCGCGTATCTTGCGAAACACTTGCGTTGACCGCTTCAAGCGCCGAATTCCTTGTTTGGAAAAACTCGCCATTTGGCCCTCGCATACTACAAATGATGCATATCCGGCCGCGCAAGAGAGATAAACTGTATCTATTAGGTCATTTCGCTTCCAGATAATCCCTTTATTGAGATGCCTGTCCCGTAGGATCTCGCAGAAGAGACCCGTCGCCGGAAGGCTGCGGATGTCTTCGATCGCTTGCTTCTCTTTCCAGTGATGAAGTTGTTCGGAAGATATTCCCGCAGCGCGAGCCTCATCTACGATTTCTGTCTGAAAGTCAGACAGAAGGGAGGCGTCTATATGCTTGCGCTTCTGCCGTGAGTCGATGTCCTCGCTATCAAGCCAATCACTGAATCGCTGAGTCGCTTCGGTCCAGCCGATGTCAGGTCCCGGCTCGAGACGTTCGGAGTCGAGCATTACGTCGATGAGCGCAGTAGCGGATGTCAGAGCCTCATGCTGGAACGCTGCAGCCGGTTGGAAGCCTGGCGGTGAGATATCTGTTGTGCGTTCCCGAGCCGAGTGCAGCACGTTCGGCGCGAGGGTAAACACGGCCGGTATCGGAGTGCCAGCCATGCCAGTCACCTGACGGCGCAGCGCCGCATGGAGCTCGTCGCGCCGGACCTGAAGCGGGTCGCGCATCTGCCAGCCGCGGCTGAGCTGGAGGATCGTGAGCCCGAGGCGGTACCGCTTGTCGGTCTTGGACCACTTAGCAGTCTCGTAGTAGTGGCCCGCGGACGCTGGCAGAATGACTTTGCCCTGCCGCACCCACTCCGTGAGGTGTAGCGCGGCGTCGCGATCTTCGTCCGTGACTCCACCGGTATCGTGCAGGGCATTAGCGAGCGCACTCCACTGGTTTTGATCCAGGTACACGACGAGACGGTCGGCGAGTTGGTCGCCGCCGCCCTGCTTCGGTAGCTCGAAGGCGATGTCGTCACCAGCGCGGGTGACGGCAAGAAGCGCATCGAAAGATGGCGTGTAACTCAGACTGGACAAAGCGCTGGTGTCGGTGAACGGCGAGGCATGCAGAGGAAACCGAGCCTCCTTGCCGTCAGAACGCGTGAAGACGATCGAGGACGTCTCACGGTCCATCGTGATCAGCACGACGAACGGCTTAGTCTCGTTGCTCATCGCAACATGATGCGGGCTGTCCGATCCCTGAACAAAGCGTGACACGTTGTGCTTTCGCTATATTTCTGGGCTTACCGCTCTGAACTGCGGTGATCTTGTGGCTTCATGGCGTATCCTGCGGGATCCGCGATGCGGTAGTCGATCATGACGGACTGGTTGACGCCATCCACGTGAGTCTCGTTCTCCCAGCGACAACCGGCCAGTTCGGTGGGCAGCGAGGCTCAAGGAACGATTTGGAAGCCTCGCCCACGACGCGGGTCCAGACGCCAGCCGGCCACGACTTGCTCAACGCGGCATGGCCGGGAGAGACGCCTGTCACGTGGCACGTTGGCGCGGGGTCAGCCTGCTGGTGAGCAAGATGTTCGGAGGGGTGGGGTGGCATGCCATACATGCAAGACGAGGCCGATCCGAGATGACCGCGATTCCTTGGACGGTCGTAGACCCCGACACGATTGAACGGATGATCGCCGTTGGTCTGTGCCGTCGGCACAAGCACGCTCGACGCATCAAACCTTCACAGGGCGACGGCGGTCTGGACGTCTTGGTTCCGGTGCCTGGCCGGTCACAACTGCAGGTCGAGAACTACCAGGTCAAAAAGTTCGCGGACGGTCTCAACGATTCGCGCAAGCGCCAGATCGAGAAGTCTCTGACCAGAGCCATCGCCACTCACAATGAGACGACCTTCGGATACAGGATCTTCAAGTGGTACCTGGCCCTGCCCATGGATCTCACGCGTGAACAGGAGAAGTGGCTCTTCGACCTCGCCTCCGACCTAAAGGCGCCGTTCCCGGTCGAGGTGTTCGGCCTGACTTCGATCGAGGAACTGCTGCTGGAGTCGCCCAACATTCGTGACTACTACCTCGGTGAAGGCCTGGAACGAGTCCGCGAGGCACTTGCCCAGATAAGCAACCTGGCAGGGTTGCAAGGCATTACCGCCGACCCGGAAAAGCTGGAACCGGCCAACGCGACCGACTCCCTTGCAGAGCTCCATCACCGCCTCAACGCCGCGGATCCTCACTTCAACTACGACTACCAGGTGACCATGGAGCTCCCTCGCATCACGCCTGGTCCAGGCCTTATCGCAAGCGTCATCGGCCGAGCAGGCCGGGATGCGCCGCACGTCACCTGGCACGTCTATACCAAGTACGACAGCGCTCTGGAGGACCGTCCCATCCCCGGGGGCTACACGGTCTATCCCGAGCGGATGAGTTCCGAGCAGCGTAAGGCATGGGAGCGGTGGCGCGACTACGGCACGCCAGTGGTCTTGGAAGGCGACGTCCTCGAGGACTTTACCCTGGATATGCCGGGCGGCCTCGGGGAGCCGCTGCCTGCGGGCGACCATATGTTGGAGATCGGCCCGGCGCTCGGGGAGTTCGAGGACGAGCCGACGACGCGGTCCTTGTGGGTCATCGAGGACGCTGAAGGTGCCAGCCTCGCGGAGAGGATGTTCTCGTTCCGTCTGAAGGGACGCGGACTGGCTGGAGGTGAGTACCGCCATGGCGTCGACGCTGACGGGTACATCACCGTCGACTTCTACGCGATGCCCACAGGAGCGACCACCGGCTCAATGAAGGTGGGTCTCAATCTGCTCGGCGACCGGTGGGCCGGTGAACCGGTGCAACGCGTCCTGCCAATGCTCCGCTTTTGTGCCGCTTGGGGAAACGACAACCTGCTGCGACCACGGGACGAGTTCGGCCTCACCGTCGCCAAGGAGGCCTTCACCCTAAGCGGCGAGTCCCCTATCCCGTCGGTCCTGGTGGCGGCCGTCGAAGACCTGGTTCGCATCAGTGCCGCGACGAAGCGCCCCATTGGGCTGCCGCAGAACATCGGTGCGCTGGCGAATCAGAAGGGCATTGGTCTGCGAGTGATCGCGGACACTGTCTCCGGGCTGGAACCCGAGGTTGGCATTGGTGAGCTGGTGTTGTGGTACGAGGACGAGCCATCAGCCTACGCCGACCTCGCTGCTCGCGCCGAGGCGAAATCGTTGGTCGTGCCCTGGTCCATTCCCTTCCCTCTGCTGGGTGACGACTTCAAGTTCGCGTTCAGCCTCGAGATCTCTGGCGATGTGACGCTGGAGCCCGAAGAGACGACCACGAACCAGCCGAAAACGAAGAAGGCGGTTCGCGTGGTCCCGGCCGAATCGACCCGTGGGCGTCTTCGCTGGGCCGCCGATCCGACCTCTAGTCGGGCCGAAGACTGACCGATGTCGAACGAGACCAACGGGTAGTCCAGGCGCAGCGTCAACGCCACTACTGTCCCGCCGATTCCGCGCCATCCGATCATCGGCATGACAGGCGACTGTGTGCCGCCTTGTGACGTGGACGGTTCCCGGAGGCCGCCCATCGGAGCACCTTCCCGATGTTCCGTGGCCCAGACCGGCACCTAGCCCTGGGTGGAAGCGGCCGGACCGTACAGTCCGTTCCACGTCCGGCGACAGCGTCGGTTTGCGCCGTCGGCACTCGCGGGCAAAGATCGAGACACCTCGCCGAGCTCACCGGACAGGGCACCGTCATCTTGTTTGCTATCGGCACCGGCAACGTGCTGGGAACCCTCACCTCGCCACCCGCGCGTTCGGCAGGAGAAGCATCATGGGCCGCGACGACAATCACAGCTGGCCCGAGGAGAGATGAACTGGTCACCGCGGCCTCCTCCAGCTCGGTCGTCCGCTGGCGCCTCGATCCGGCCACCCCTCCGCATGCGCCACCGCCGACCGCGATTTCAGGGCGGAATGGGGACGCTCGGGCCGGACTCACTCGCCTGCCTCCGCTGATAAGGCGTGACACACCGAGCGTATAGGCGGCGTCGGCCGAGGCAACATCCTGAACCACAGCAGGTCTGGCAGACCTGACCGCGCCAGCCGACGCTAGTCCAAGTTGAACTTGCCCTGCTTGATCCCTTCAATGAGGACGGCCCACGCTGACGGCGTGAACGCGAGCGTTGGACCGTCAGGGTCCTTGGAGTCGCGTACGAGCCGGGATCCGTTCAGCGTCGCTGCCTCGACGCAGCCTTCCCCGCCATCGCTGTGCGTGCTCTTGCGGAAGACCACTCCGGAGATGTCACGGTCGGGCATGCGGTCCCTCTCTGCGGTCAACGTCCCGCCCGGCGTGCGAGCAACGCCGTCGAATCGTCCGGGCTGAGCGCTGTGGCCTGCATCTGCTCGAAGGCGAGGGTGTGCGTGTGCACCTGGCCCTCGTCCTCAATGTACAGAGCACCGGTCATGCTCTCGACATAGACGACGTTCGGGAAGTACTGCTCAGGGAACTGCAGGATCGAGAACGAACCGATGACGCCCGGATGGGCGCCGACGCTGGCCGGCATCACCTGGAGCATGACGTTCGGCAGCTCTGCCAGCTCAAGTAGGCGCTTGTACTGCGCCTGCATGACCTCTTTCCCACCGATCTCGCGATCGAGTACTGCCTCGTCGATGATCGACCAGAACCGCAGAGGTTGGTCTCGCTCGGTCAGTACGGCTTGGCGCGCCGCGCGTACGGCCACTCTCCTGTCGACCTCGGCGGGAGGCTTGAAGCGCATCAGGGCGGCTCGGATGATGTGGCGGGCGTACTCCTCGGTCTGCAGAAGACCGTGGATGACTCCCATGCTGTAGCAGCTCAGCGCTTCGGATTCGGCCTCCAGGCCGATGTAGGTCGCGTAGTCGGTCCGCAGCGGTTCGGTGTCCCACCAGTCACGTTGACGGGCGGTCCGCGCGAACGCGATCAGCGCGTCGCGGCGGCCGCCGGCGACTCCGTAGAGGTCCAGGAGGCCTTGGACCTCCGGGACGGCGACACGCCGTAGGACGTTCTCGATCCGCGACAGCTTGGTCTTGCTCCAGCCGAGCCGCTCGGCTGCCTCCTCAAGGGTCACCGCACTCGATTCGCGGAGACGGCGCAGCTCAGCGGCCAACCGGCGTTCCCGCACTGTGGGTTGCCTCGTCGACACTCGCAGCAGTCTGCCCAGCGGGGACCGCGGCGGCAACCATCTTGAGCCTCACAGCCAAGATCGATCTTGAAATAGTTTCTTGAAACAGTTGCGGATACCTTCTCATGCCCTGCACGATGCGTAGTGCAAGGAAGGCGAAGCGTGAGGTCAGCGCAGGTCTTGGCCGGTCAGCCGGTCACGGGCGGGCGGGTGACCTCGGCGACTGGCCTCTGTCCTTGCGACGCATGATTGCCAGGCTCCCGGCGGGGCGGTTCCCCCGAGCTGCTCCGCCGGTGAGGGAGCTGCGGTCCCGGCTGTCGCTCATCGAGCGCCCCCCAGGCCGGGACCGCAGCCGACCATAAAGGAGCATTCGCATGTCCATGCCACTCACCGATGCCAGCCATGACCTCGGGGACGACCGTTACGCCATGCGCTGGCGGCGCACCTTCCCGGGTCGTCCCGAGCAGGCTCAACCGGCCCGCGAGTTCGTCGCGTACCTCCTAAGCGGCTGCGCGCTCGCCGACGACGCCGTCTCGACAGTGGGAGAGTTCGTCGTCAACGCACTCAGGCACACACACTCCGCCCTGCCCGGCGGCCGCTTCACCGTGGAGGTACGGCGGTGGCCCTCCGGCATCTCCATCGGTGTAACCGACCAAGGTGGAACAAGCGAGCCCGCAGCACGCGAACCCGACCCGCTGGAAGAGTCCGGACGTGGTCTGAAGACCGTCGCGACCCTGGCCAGTCGCTGGGACTGGACCGGTGACGCGAACGGACGGACGGTCATCGCAGTCTTCGATATAGCTAATTAGGCCATATACCCACTTCTTAATTTTACCGCATAGCGCCATCACCCATTCGCCATGAGCAAGTCTGTGTACGTCGTTGAATATTCCGATGTGTCATGACCTTATAGCGCACCGCATGACGTATCAGCGTTGAGGTGCCGAAAACCCTCCCGGCAAGGTGACAGACCCACCGCCGTTAAATTGCACGGTCGCATGGAAGCAGGCGGCTCGGTCAAATCCAATGGAGGGCAAGTGTGCGCATCACGTGAATTAATAGTCGATCCTGGACATAGCTCAGCGCCGCCTGAGATAGCCGAGAGCGCGGCGTACCAGTTGCCTCTTGCTCCGCATCCGATCGCAGCCGAACAGGCGCGCGTGTTGGTGCGGCTCGCGTGTACCGGCTGGAAGCTCGGCGACGTTGTTGACGTCGTCCTACTCGTCACGGTCGAGCTGGTCACAAACGCCCTGAAGATCGGAGAAGTGTTCCGAGTCGCTGTCTCCCGGCAGGCAGGAACCGTGCTGATCGAAGTCTGGGACAGCAGCGAAGCAGCCCCCGATCGCCAGCGAGAGTCCGTCGACCGTGTGGACGGACGTGGCTTGCTGTTGGTCGAAGCCTGCTCGAAGGACTGGGGCTGGCGCCTGGAGGACCAAGGCGGCAAGACCGTCTGGGCTGCCATCGACCTTCCAGACACCTCATCCGCGATGCCGCACTCGCTCGCACGCATCTGATCAAGGCACCCATGGACTCCCGGCCCTGAGCCACTGTGGACGCCGCCGAAGCCCCCGTACGGCGCGTCCCGGGGAAGCGAGACGGCTCAGGGCCGGGCGCTGACAGAGAAAGACATCATGCTCGCCCAAGAACCTAATGACCTGCTCAAACCGCGCGAAGCCGCCGAACTGTTCGGCGTCCGCACGACGACCATCGCCCGCTGGGCCCGCGAAGGGAAACTGACACCGCTGCGCACCCCCGGCGGCCACCGCCGCTACAGCCGAACCGCGATACAGGCGCTACTGGCCGACAACCCTGAGCCCAGCGCGGACTGGCAACAAATGACGGAAGACGCGGTCCGGCTCTATAAGCAGGGGTGGAGCATTCGGCAGGTAGCGGACCAGTTCGAGTGCAGCTACGGCGCCATGCGCCGCATCCTGATGACCCGCGTCACGTTCCGCAACCGCGGCGGCACCTATCCGACAATCGAGTAGCCGACGGCGCCGATGATGCCCGAACCAGAAGAAAGCCCCGGCGGTCCTGTGCCGTCCCGGCGACTTGAACAGGCCCCATCCCGGAGTGCCGCCGTGATCGCCGCAGCGACCGCTGAGCCCGACATCACCGATGAGGTTCTCGCGGAAGAGCTCGGCGTTCCTCCGAAACAGGCTAGGCGGCTCTTGTGGGCCGCCCGCCGCAACGGTCGTGTCCCGCCCACTGCCGAGGATCCCGATCGAGGACTGCGTTCGGCCGCGGTCGAGATCTTCATGCGTGCCCCGGACAGCTCTAAGCAGGCGATCGCTGACGAGCTCGGAATCGGTAAGCGTCGCGTCTATGGGCTGCTCCGTACCGCTGAGCTGCTCGGCGAGATCCCACCTGGCATGCGCGCCCGCATGGATCAGCGAAGCGACTGCGGGCTACCGCTCGTCTTCGTATGGACGGACGGATCGGCACCCGGAGGTAACCGTTACGGCCCGTCCGCCTGGGCGGCCATCATCCGATGGGGAGCCGGCCCGAGCGCGGAAGTACGGAAGCTGGGCGGACGCCTGCCAGAATCCAACAGCGCTCGGGCCGAACTGGCCGCCGCTATACACGCTTTACGAGCTCTGCATCGGCCCGCATGCGTCACGCTGCACTGCGATCACGAAACCGTCGTCGACGGCGCAACCGGGCAGGCGACACCGCGCGCCCACCGCGACCTGTGGGACGAGCTGCGAGAGGCTTCCGCGAGCCACCACATCACCTGGGTGTGGGTTCGCGCGCATCACACGAGCCGAGGAAACCGAGCCGCCGACTCACTCGCACGCGCCGTCCGGAAAGGTTCTCGACCCGGCAGAAGCTGGCGCGAGGAGCTCCGGGCCGGGCGAGTGGCGAACGCCGCGAACCACCTCGTCCACATCGGCCGGCTAAGACGTCTCACGTGGGATTTCTCCACCATCGGTCCCCTCCACCGGCCGACACACATCGCCACCGCGGCGACCGTCGACAACCGCATCGGAGAGCACCTCACGACCACCGGCACGGGCAGCTCAAAAGCCGCAGCCAAAACCGACGCGCTCACGCGTCTGGTCGCGACTCTCGGCATCGAGTGAGCCACACGGCAGCGATTCGAGATCGCGGCCGGTTCCCGGCCGCGCCCTGTGGACGGGGACTCCGCGAAACGACCAGGTACCGCTATGAGATGCGGCACCTACCGAACCTGAGATCTCAGCGTCCTAGTGGTAGCGGAAGGATCAGCACATCCATCAGCGGGGCATGAGGCATGGCGGGACGCAGTTCGGCCGCCTTGCGCCAGCCCCACCGGGTGTACCTCCGATAGGCGGTTGTGTTCTCCGGGCGCACGAGCAAAGTCGCCCGCTGTTCCTTTCGCGACGCGAGCAATTCGTCGTGGAGGGCATGACCGATGCCCCGGCCGGCATAGCGGACGCGGACCATGAACTCGCTGAACGCGAAGGTCCGCGTTCCGTCCTCATCGGTGAACCCCGGCTCGACGTCGCCGACGAGCCCCTTCCACCAGGCACTATCCGGGCCGAGCGCCCACCCCCATGCCTGCCCGACCGGCTGACCGTCCAGGAATGCGACGACCAGGTCGAACCCCGCACGGCCGGTGTAGATGTCGAAGCGCTTCATCGGCGCGTCACCGGACTCGAAGGGGTCTCCCCGTTCGATCGCGGCGGCATACGCCTCGTGGTGGATCAGCTCCACCGTGTCCCTGATGGTCTTGGCTCTCGCAGCGTCATAGCGGCGAAACGTCAGCTCGGGCACCATCGCTCTCCCTACCCGATCTAAGCGGCCAGCGCGCGCACGGCCGCGTCGAAGCGGACGCAGAACTCCTCAGCGGAGGCTTGTTCAGCCGCTGCCCGCAGCGGGCGCAGCTCGGCGAGCGAACGCGCCGAGGTCATTTGCCCGCCGGTCATTGAGGGCAGGATCACGGCCCCTTCGGTTATGGCCAGGCTGATATCGCCGTCGTTCAGCAGTGCGTCGGCCAGCCGCGCGCGGTAGTACGCCTTGTCGCAGGTCGACCGGTCCGGGTCGTCCAGGACCGCGCGATACAGCGCGGTCGCCCGCCCGTTGTTCACCTGCTGTACACGGCTGATCGCCTCATATCCCAAGGCTTCGTATCCAGTGATCTCCGAATCACTGACGAACATCGCCCAGGCCGGATCAGCGGCGTGCGAACCGCGTTCCAGCTCTCGGCGTGCGGTGGTGATCTGCGAGCGGAACGCGATCTCGTCACCGAGCTCCGCGTGCGCGAGCGCCTGTCGCAAGGCGATCAGGGCGTGCAGGCGTGGTGAGGGTTCATGCCGAGCGAGCTCGGCGGCCCTGCTCGCGAACCGCAGGGACTCTCGGGCGATCCCACGCCGGCCCGTCACGCGCGCCAGATATGTCGACTGCTGGGCGAGGTTCGTGTACACGTGCACCGCGACTACGGCGTCTTCAGCGCTACCGGCCAGCAGCTCGGCCTCCCCGTACAGTTGCCGAGCGAGCTTTTGATCGTTGCGGTCGTAGGCCGCCCAGCCGGCCGCCTCCCCCAGTTCAGCCGTCACCACAAGCAACTGCCTGCCGATACTGGTGGTGTAGTCGGACTCATCCAACATCGCCCGAGCCCGCGCGAAATGCCGGAGCGCCTCCTCCAGCGCGGCGCCTCCACCGGCGTCTCGATAGCGACTGCGGATCTGGTCAAGACATGCCCGCAGATAACGCACGTGCGCAGCGTCGACACGAGTCGGGACCGGAATAAATGGCAAGGCCACGCCCACCGTCAGACCTGCCGCCATCGCGTTGAACGACCGCCGATCCACCTCGAGTCCTTCCGCAAGCTTCGAGCCACTGTCTTTACCCAGAATCGCATCGGGATCGCCAAGGATCAGCGGCAGCAGCGCCTCGCGGGGCATGCCGACGGTGTCCGCGAAACGCAGCAGCTCACGTACGTCATACAGCGTGTCCCGCCGCCCCCGTTCGATCAGGCTCACCGTGGACTGAGACCAACCCTCCACGATGTTCGCGAAGTCGAGTTGGGAAAGACCCGTCGCGGCGCGCATGATCGCCACCACCGCCCCGACGTCAAGACGCGCGAGCGCTCGCCGCATCGGCTCGGAATCCCACAACCACCCAGGCACCGACGTACCGGTCCCCCGCGAGGCCCGCAGGCATGCGGCGCACAGTAAGTCCGAGCTGTACCTGCTCAACGACGCCAATCGACAGGACGGGCAAACCTGGTCACGGGCCATCCAGCGGCCCTCCATCTCGGCCGGCTTCCTCAAGGACACGGTCTTACCGCAGCCACCGTAACCACGCCCAACAGCACGGGCTATTCCAATGTGTCATGCCCGCGATCGCCGGTCCACGACGAACCGGCATTGGGCCTGCAGGAAACGGCGACCGATCTCCGCGCGGCGATCAGCCGCTCGCCAGCACGTACAGAAGCGCTACTAGGGTCGTGCCGCTGACGATGTCTTGCTTGTCGATCAGCTCGCGTATCTCGCTGAGCGGAACCCATTCGATCCGTTCGGATTCCCAGTCTTCCTGCGGTGGCCCGACGTATGTTGCCGTGTCCGCGCGGAAGATCGTGTGTTGGCTGTCGCTGATACCGGGTGTCGGATGCGTCACCACCACTGGCCGGAGCGGTCCGGGTCGCCAGCCGGTCTCCTCTTCGACCTCTCGCGCGGCCGCGGCCGCCGGGTCCTCACCTGGATTCATTCCGCCGATCGGGATCTCCCAGCCCCAAGCGTCGGTGATGAACCGGTGGCGCCACATCAGCAGGACGCGCTGACGATCGTCAACGACGACCGCGCCGGCGCCGGGTTGCGCGCGGATCAGCCGGTGTTGGAGGTGCCGGCCGCCGGAGATCTCGACGTCCGCGAGTCGGATGTCCAGCCATTCGTCGCGGTACAGCTCTGTCTCGGAGTGGACTCTCCAACGCATACAGACCGCTCCTACATGAGGGCTTCGGGCAGCGGCACCACGCTATAGGGATGTGCCGGCCTGGTGGCGTACGCGTTCGAGGAAGGCCCGGACGGCGGTCGAGTCGTGCGTCTGAAGTGCTCTCGCGACCGTGATGACGCGATCATGGATGCGGGCGGATTCCATGCCCTCGGCACGCTGCAGCATCTCATCGCCGATGGCGATCGCGGCCTCGGCCTCCCCGCGTTGGCTGAGGACCAAGGCGAGGGTGGCGTAGCGGTGAGCCTGGCCGCGGAGATGGGACGCTGAGGCGGTGGCGACGGCCTCTTCGGCGTACTCCTGTGCCGCTTTGAGATCGCCGAGGCGACGCAGCGCATCGGCGTGCTGGGTCTCGATGAGGCCAGGTTGCACGTAGCCGGTCTCGCGGGGTTCGTTCGCCGGGTCGATACGTGCGGCTCGTCTCTCCGCGGCGCGCATGTGTCGATGACAGGAGTTGGCGTCGCCGATGCGTGCGTATGCCTTCGCCTGCAACGTGTGCAGATCCGACACCAGTGCCGGCGACAGCTCACCTCGCGCCCCTCTTAACGCCGTTTCCGCGTACTGGATGACCAGGCGCAGGTTTCCCCGGTACATCGCCTGGTTGGCGAGCAAGGCGACGACGTAGCCCCCGAAGCTGCGCTGTCCGCTGGCCTTTGCCATCCGCAGAGCGTGGAGGAAGTAGCGCTGGGCCAGTGCCTGGTGGTCGGAGTCGTAGGCGCTTATCCCGGCCAGCGCGACCAGGCCACCGACAGCCCGATACAACTCGCGGCCGGTGCGGTCGTCGAACGTGCCGCGCAGGAGCGGGGCGGCGCGCTGGCTGAGGAACTTCAAGATGCGAGGGCGCACCGGTACGCCGCCGACACGCCGGTACATCTGTTCGTAGGTGTTCCGCGCGTCCCGGATCCGATCGACGTCGCTCATGCCCACGGCCGCAGTGCCGTGGTGAGAGACGTCGATGTCGTCGGGAGGGTTCTCCCATTCGAAGACGGGAGCGATCGCCGCGGCTCCGTGGAGCGTGTTCGTCCGCCGCGAGACTCTGACCGATTGCTTCAGGTCACCGCGCCAGAGCGCGATGGCGCTGTCGACGGTGCGACGTAGTGGCACATCCTCGTGGGTTGCAAGTGCGCGATCCATCCCGATGTCGGCGAGCGTCAGGGTCCGTCCGAGCTTGTGGCCGATGATTTCGCAGATCAGCGACGGTGTATCTCCGCGTGGGATCGCGCTCTTGTCGACCCAGCGGCCGACCGACGTGTGGTCGTACTGGGTCGGCTTGCCCGTTTCGCTCGTCTGGCGGTTGATGCGGGAAGCGAGCCCGGCGCGGGAGATCCCGGCCTCATCAAGAAGGGCGTCCAGGAGGATGTTCGGCTCGCTCATCAGGTCGCCCCCGCGTATCCGCCATTGCTGCCGCAATGTAAACACGGCCTGACCCACTGTTCGCGGGCTATGACCAGACTGGGTGTGCGAGTTTCACACCCCGTGTGTTTCGAGCGCTCGAATCGTCAGGAAGTACGCCCTTCCCTGGAGGGTCACCTCTCGGCTTCGCTATGTCGCATGACCCGTACGACCGGCGACCAGGTGACGGCGGAGGAGTTCGACCGGCTCGTCCGCGACTTCCCCGGGTGGCTGATCTGGCGGTCCAGCGGGGCGGGCTGGTGGTGGGCCACCCGGAGTCGTCTTTTGACCGAAGAGGAGATGTACGCGGAGATGCATCACACCGTGTGCGGCGAGGACGCCGAGACGCTCCGCAAGCAGCTCGATCAACAGGCCACCATCGAGGCCGGCCGAGCGGCGGTCGGCAGATGAGCGGCACCGTGGCCCCCGAGAACTTCGCGCGGGCGCTCGCTAAGTTCCACCAGGTGTTGTGCGGTAACCGGCTCGAAACCCTGCCTGAAACCGAGCCGCTGCTCCGGCAGCATGACACAGCGGGAGACGACAGACTTCGGGTCGCTCGCCGACCCGGATTCCGCCCCCGGGTCGGCCTGCAAGAAGACCAGGGGCCACCTCGAGCCGCGGCGGCCTACACATCGGAAGAGGACATCTCATGAGCGTCGGCACCACCACGGGCAGCGAGAGGCTCCGCAACGACATGGTTGACCGGCTGGCCGCCGATCACGCGGCGAAGGGGCTCACGCTACGCCCCGAGGTGGAAGCAGCGATGCGGACCGTTCCCCGCGAGCTCTACACGCCAGGTAAGCCGCTGGAGGAGGCCTACAAGAACACCGCGGTCGTTACCAAGCGGCGCGGTGAGGAAAGCGTCAGTTCGGTCTCGGCGCCGTTCCTGATCGCGGAGATGCTCGGTCAGGCAGCGGACGCGCTTGAGGGCCTGGAAGGCCGTCACGTGCTAGAGATCGGCAGCGGCGGATACAACGCCTCGCTCCTGCGAGAGCTCGTCGGCCCGTCCGGGTCGGTCACGACCGTCGACATCGACGCCGAGGTGACCGATCGGGCGACCGCCTGCCTGGCAGCGGCGGGCTACAACGACGTCACCGTGGTGTGCGCGGACGCCGAACAGCCGATCGAGCCGGGCCGCCGCTACGACCTCATCATCGTCACCGCCGGCGCCTGGGACATCCCACCCGCGTGGCGAGACCAGCTCACCGACGACGGTGTCCTCGTCGTGCCGCTGCGGACGCACGGGATGACCCGATCGTGGGCGCTGCGCCGCTCCGGCGACCGGCTGGACAGTGAGAGCCACCGCCAGTGCGGGTTCGTGCCAGTGCAGGGCGCCGGAGCCCACGGCATGCAATACGTCGACATCGCCGACGGCGTCCACCTACGGCTCGATGAAGGCCAGCAGGTCGACGCCGACGCGATGGGCGGTCTCCTCACGCAGCCGCGTCAGGAGGCATGGGCAGGGGTGAGCCTGCCGCCCCGCACCGTCCTGTCCGACCTGGACCTGTGGCTAGCGATCCGCCTCATACGCGAGGTGGAGCAGTTCGTCGTGCTAACGGCGCAGGAGGCGGCGATCAAGGCCGGCACCGTCGCCCCGTCGTGGCAGTTCGGCACCCCCGCGACCATCCACGACGGCACGTTCGCCTACCGGTCGGAGCTGAGCTGGACCGGCCGGATGTTCGACCTCGGCGCATACGCCCACGGACCGGCGGCCTCCGCGGCGGCCGGGCGGATGGTCGAGCACATGCGCGCGTGGGTGGACGCCGGCTGTCCGCCGCCGGTGCTACACGTCCTCCCCGCGCATACCCCCGACGGCGACCTGCCAGACGGGGCGGTCCTGGACAAGCGGCACAGCCGCCTCGTCCTCGCCTTCACCCCCACCCACGAGAAGGGAACCCACTGATGGAACAACTGAACGTCCGCCTGGTCGACGCCGGGCCCACCACGAGCGCGTACGCCACCAGCACCGACGACAACTGCGGCTCGGGCAACACCGGCTCAGACGCCTGCTCCGGCGGCGGTCGCTGACACCCCGTCCACTCCTCCGGGCCCGGGCTCGCTGTGGGGCCGGGCCCGGCCTCTTCCTGATCACCCTGGAACGGTGAACGCATGTTCCACGTCGCCGACGCGGCGTTAATCAGGGCCGCCGCCTACCCCCACGCTCTGACCCTTCCCGCCTGGCCCGACCTGACCGCCGACCAGCCCAAGGAGTGGCTGAAATGGCTGAGCCAGGCATGGGCGCTACCAGGCTTCGCAGCGGCCATCACGCCCGCCGCGCCTCAACTGGCCGGCCAGATCGCCCACGCCGTGGCCGGCGAGCCGATGGCCGAGCGCAGGCTACGGCGCCTGGTCGAGGCGACGGTGCGATATCTGCTGCGGTGGACGACCCGCGCGACCCCATTCGGAACCTTCGCCGGGGTGGCACCAGTCGAGTTCGGTTCCCATGCGGCGATCCGCTGGGGCGAGGAGCACTACGCTGCGACCCGGCCCGATGAAAAGTTCATCGCCCAACACACAGCACTGGCCGAACGGGACCTGGCCACCCTCCGTACGGTCGCCGTGGTGACGAACTCACGCGGGTATCCACGGGGGGATAGGGATCGATGGGTGCTGCCCTGCGCTCGCGCCGACGGCGGCCGCGTATGGGATGTCGAGATTGACCTGACCGGCCCAGTCTGGTTGGCGGTGCAGAGCGCCGCGTCTCCGATCATGTTCGGAGACCTCACCGCGCGGGTGGCCGAGATACTGCCCGCCGGCACGGCGGCAGCCGAGCAGCTGCTGGCCGCTCTCGTGGAAGCCGGGGTGCTGCTGTCGGCGGTCCGGCCGCCGATGACCGTGACCGACCCGGCCGCGCACCTCACCCGCCACCGCGACCTCCCCGACTTCGGTGGGCAAGTCGCGGTCGATCTACGGGTCGATTGTTCGGTGACGCTGCCCGCGGCGGTGGTCGCTGAGGCGCGGGAGGCCGCGTCCGCACTCGTCGCCGTGGCGCCGCCCCCGCCAGGCTGGACCACCTACCATGCCTCGTTCTTGGACCGGTGGGGGCCGGGGGCGGCCGTGCCGCTGCGCGAGGTTCTGCAAATCCTGGGATTCCCCGCCGGGTACCGGGGCTCACCCCGCCGCCGTGAACCCACGATGGTCACCGCCCGCGACAAGACGCTCGCCGAACTCGCCCAGCAGTCCGCCCTGGACGGCTGCGCCGAGGTGGTACTCGATGATGAGCTGATCGGCCGACTGCGCGGCGACGACGACCGGCCGCCGATCCCGCACACCGAGCTCCGGTTCACCCTCGCCGCCGAGACGTCACACGATCTCGACCGGGGTGCGTTCACCCTGACGGTGGTCAGCGGGGCCCGCCACGCCGGGGTCGCAGCCGCCCGTTTCCTGCACCTGCTCACTCCCACCGAGCTGGACCGTTTCCGCCGCGTCTACGCGAGCCTGCCGACCGCGCTGCCCGGCGCGGACACGGTGCAACTGTCCGGGCCTCCCCTGAAGACGCGGCTGGCCGCCGTCGCCCGCGCCCCCGAGCTACTGCCCGTCCTGCCGGTCGGCGACTTCTGCCCGGACCCGCAGTTGACGGTGGAGGATCTGTCGGTGGCCGGCGACGGTCAGCGGCTGTGGCTGGTGTCCCGCACCACCGGCCGGCCGGTCGAACCGCTACTGCTGAACTGTGTGCTGCCGGCCATGCAACAGCCCCTCGCCTGGTTCCTGGCCGAGATTTGGACGGCGTGGACGGCTCCGTGCAGCAGGTTCGACTGGGGACACGCCCGCAGCCTGCCGTTCCTGCCCCGGGTACGGCGCGGCCGGTCCATCCTGCACCCGGCCCGCTGGCTGCTCGGCCAAGCCACGCTTCCCGCCCGCACCGCGTCGTGGCCGCAGTGGCTGCAGGCGTGGCAGCCGTACCGCGCACGTCACCGGCTGCCGCGCGAGGTGCTCATCGGCGACGACGATGTGCGGATCCGCCTGGACCTGGACGAGCCCGCTCACCTGACGGTGCTGCGCAGCCACCTCGACCGGCGAGGTCATGCCGTCCTCACCGAGGTCCCCGGACCGTCCGGCTGGCTCGATGGCCGACCCGCCGAGCTCCTGCTCACCCTCACCGACACCCAACCCCGCCGGCCATGCGCCGCGCGAGCCGCCGGCACTTTGCAGCACCGGCCCGGAGCGTCGCCATGGCTGAACGCACACCTGTACGGCCGGTGCGACGACATCCTCGCCCACCTGGTCAAGCGGCACGAGGACCTGCCCGCAGGCTGGTGGTTCCTCCGCTACCCCGACCCCGCTCCCCACCTGCGGCTACGGATCCCTTTGCAGACCACAACGTTCGCCGACGCCGCCCGCGACCTCGCCGAATGGGCGGAGCAGCTGCACGCCGGCGCCGTCCTGTCCGACTACGCCCTGCACACCTACCGGCCCGAGACCCGCCACGGGACCGGGCCGACCCGCGCTGCGGCCGAGGCGGTGTTCGCCGCCGACTCGGCCGCCGCTCTCCAGCGGCTGTCCGGCGACCGGCAGGCCGCCGCGGCTGCGGGGATGATGGCCATCGCCGACGCCTTCACCGGCGGGAAGGGTTCGCGCTGGCTCGCCGAACACGTCCCCCGCCGCAGCGGCCCACGGCTGAAAGCCGCCCAACTTGCCCTCGCCCGCGTCCCCTACGGCGGCGATGATCTGTCCGCAGCGCTGGTCACCTACCGGTCTCTCTCTGACCGCGACGGCCTCGATCCGGACCAGGTGCTGGCAGACCTGCTACACCTACATCACGCCCGGATGATCGGCGTGGACACCGCCTCCGAACAGCAGTGCCTACGTCTGGCCCGCGCCGTCGCCCACGCTGACCTCGCCCGGCGCAGCTCATGACGGCGGGACAGTCCCTCGCTGAAGGGCCGGTTGGCATCGCCCTGCTGCACCTGGAGACCGGCCGATGGGGTCCGGCGCGCCAAGCGCTGGAACAGGCTGTCGCCGGTGGCGTCAGTATCGCCGACAGCGCCAGCCTCTACTACGGCGCTCCCGCCCTCGCCTTCGTCCTCGCCGGATCCGATCATCCCAACCTCGCCCAGGCACGGGCCGTCGCCGCCGCCGGAACCGCGACGGTGACCCGCCGCCGGCTGGAGGCCGCCCACCGCCGCATCGACCAACACCACCCGCCGCAGCACTACGCCGAGTTCGACCTGATCCGCGGGCTGACCGGACTAGGCGTCACTCTGCGCCGCATCGGCTACCTCGATCTACTCCGGGACGTACTGGCCTATCTGGTCCGGCTCACCGAGCCCATCGGCGGGCTTCCCGGCTGGTGGTGCACGACCGGCCCCAACTACCAGCAGCCGCCGCCGGTCGGAGGTCACAGCAACCACGGGATCGCCCACGGCGTCACCGGCCCGCTCGCACTCCTCGCTCTCGCAATGAGGGACGGCGTCACCGTCGACGGGCACACGGAAGCGATCACCCGTATCTGTCAATGGCTGGACACCTGGGAACAGCGAGCCGACAGCGGTGCCTGGTGGCCGCAGATCATCACGCTCGACGACATACGCCGCGGCGAACCGAGCCAGCGGAGTCCACTACGGCCGTCCTGGTGCTACGGCACACCCGGCATCGCCCGCGCCCAGCAACTCGCCGCCCGCGCACTCGGCGACACGACCCGGCAGCACAACGCCGAAACCGCGTTCACCGGCTGTGTGAACGACCCAGCCCAGACGGCCCGGCTCATCGACCGAAGCCTGTGCCACGGCACCGCCGGCGTCCTGGCGGTCGGGCACCGCATCACCGCTGACGCCCTCACCTCGATACCGCTCACATCCCTGCGGCACCTGCACCAGCACGCAACCACGGCAGCGGATGAGCCGGCCGGGTTCCTCGACGGGTCGGCCGGTGCCGCCCTGGCCGTCGCCGGAACGACGATCTTGTGGGACGCCTGCCTCCTGCTCTACTAACCCTGTGAAAGGCCCGCCCATGGATGAGCCCCTCCGCGAGACTCCCTGGCGCCAGGTCAACATCGCCTACCCCGGCAACCGCCAACAGCGCGAACGCCACGCCATCGGCCACCTCGTCCGCATCCTGCCCGCCGCCGAGGCCGACGGGCTCATCACCGCATGGTGGTGGATCCGCAAAGGCCCATGGCGCATCCGTTACCTCCCCACCGAGGAGGCCGGCGGCGACGACCTGGTGCACCCGCTGCTCACCGCCGACGTCACCTGGACCGGTGACATCTACGAACCCGAGACTCACGCCTTCGGCGGCGAGGCCAGCATGGACACCGCCCACACCCTTTTCCACCGCGACAGCCGCCACCTACTCGCCTACCTCCACGACGACCCCGCCGACCGACGGGAACACTCGCTCGTGCTGTGCACCGCGCTCATGCGGGCCGCCGGCCTGGACTGGACCGAGCAGGGTGATGTCTGGGCAACGGTCGCCGAACAGCGCGATGGGCTCCAGCCACCTATCCCTCGCTCCCAGGCCTGGGCCTCTTTCACCGGCGACGTCCGTCACCTTCTGCTCGGTGCGGCCAGCACGGACACCATCGCGAGCGAATGGCTCGCCGCGTTCACCGACACCGGCGCAGCACTCCGAACCCTGCGCGAAACCGGTCGACTCACCCGAGGTCTACGCGCGGTGATCGCACTCCATGTGATCTTCCACCTCAACAGAATCGGGATCCCCGCGACCACACAGGCCTCCCTTGCCCGGGCCGCGAAGCACGCCGTCTTCGGCAGCCCCCCGCACGACCGATCAGCCGGAATCGCTCGTTTCCAGGTGGAGGGATGATCCCTCGCATCCGTTCGACGAGCGCGCAGCAGGGGCGCCGACTTGGCCCGGGCAGATGTTCCCGCAGCCAGCACAGCCGATTTCACCGACCTGATCTCGTGCGGCTGGGTGAGCGTTCTAGCCCCGAGCAAGGTAATGCCGTGACCGGGAAACATCAGCGATCGACACACTTCTGCACAACCACCCTGCTTTCGGAGGGTACCAGGCACCATCCAGCAAACCCGACCGGGTATTTGACGGGGGATGACGGGAACACGATCGGCATCAGACAAGCAAAAAACGGAGCCGGGTCAGGGCGCTGGTGTTTTGCCGGACTGCGTGGTGAACTGTTCTGTGACCGTGTTCCTCTGAGGTGATCTCCAACCCCCACAGTGGGTGTCATATGATCTTTAGGTTCTTGCCGCTCTGCGGTCACCTCAGCCCTTACGTTTGGGAGTGATCGATGGGAGACCCGTTAACTCTGGCGATTGCCGCGGCAGCGGCGGGCAAAGCGGTCGAGCTCACCGGACAGCCCGTTAAGGACGGCATCGTCGCGTTTGGCCGAAAAGTGCGCGACAAACTCAGCGGACGAGCCGCCGACGAGGAGGCTCTAGTGGGTGCGATCGCCAGGCCCGATGATGGCGCAGGGATCGCTCGACTGGCTAAGGCTCTGCGTCGCGTGATGGAAGCAGACGCCGGCTTCGCCGACGATCTTGAGGCTGCATTCCAGCGTGCCATGGACGAGGACCCCGAGTTCCGCGTCGTGGTTGACGATCGCCTCCGGCAGACCAGGGTAGACGCAACGGCGAACAACGAAGGTGTCACCAACGTCTTCAACGGGACGGCCGAAAAGGTCATCCAGCTTCGAAACGTACACGGCGGCCTGACCATCAACTGAGGAGACCCGGACGAATCCGGATAGGCCTATTCTGTTTGTCGAGTTTGACGATGACGTAGGGCAGGCGATGACCCGAGGAGCCGCTTAGGGTTCCGTCGGAGCAGGATCCGAGCGCTGGACGACCGACCGGGACAGCGTAACCCCTTGCAGTCGTCCACAACTTCACCTCGCTGACGAGATCCGCAGGGACCGGGCGAGGCTCATACGGGCCGAGAAGGTTAGGATTCCACTCGCGAGCAGAGCGGCAACAGCGCGTAAGCATCTTAAGCCGGGTCAGCTGCTTCGCCGGAGCATGAGATCACCGCCCAGCCGCACTCTGCTTACCTAAATCGCGATATTCATGATGCCAGATCATCTAGTGCTTGCAAACGCATCTCGACTTCAAGCGCTTCCGGAACGTTAAGATTTTGAAATATGTCGAGCGCCTGCCGCCAATGGATCTTCGCCGTTTCACCGTTCTCGATTCGAAGCGTTACATCGGCGATCCCGGAGTGGATTTTTGCCTCTTGATAAAGGTCACTCATTCCCCGAGCTATTAGCAGTGCTTCGTCAAATTTCTGCAAAGCGCGGGAATAATTTCCCATCTCTTTGCATGTATTGGCCATCCCAATCAATGCTCTCGTACGCTCATACGGATTCTTGATATCCGTCGCAATATCATATGCCTTCTCATGATGGATCGGAGCTTCACTGTATCGATCCATAAGAAAAAATGTTATACCAATACCATTATAGGTATCTGCCATATCCCTGCGGTCACCGGTTCTTCGATAGATTGCAAGTGCCGCTCGATATGAATCGAGCGCTTCACGATAGTTTCCTTTATAGCGAAATACGTTGCCAATATTATTAGATAGAATTGCGCGATTATGGCGACCAAGGATGTTGTCGAATATTGCAAGTGATTGTTGATATGAACCTAGTGCATCGCGGTGATAGCCGCGACTCTGCTGCACGTCTCCGAGATTATTGAGCGCCATAGCGGCGCCACGGTCGTTTTGGGTATCACGGTAAATTGCAAGGGCCGATTGAATGTTGGAAGCGGCTTCGTCGTAACGCCCAAGGTGCCAGCAGGCGATGCCGATATGATTGAGGGCAGTGGCTTCACCTGTTCGATCGCGGATTTCACGATAGAGGTGAATGGCCTCCTGACAATGCGCCAGTGCCGCTCGATAGCGGCCACGAGACCAGTGCACGATGCCCATTCTGTCCAGGGCGTCTGCACTGCCGTGATTGTCCGCGCACTGTCGTGCGATGGTCAGCGCTTGGTCGGCATATTTGAGGGCGCTGTCGTCGTCACCTCCAAGGAATTTGAGGAATGATAGATCGAGCGCCGCACGAATGATTCCCGGTTGATCGCCTGTTTCCTGAGCAGATCGGAAAGCGACCTCAAGTGCCGTTAACGCTTCCTCCCAAAAGCCAGACTCTTCCAAAGTCTTTGATATCAAATATGCAAGATTTGCACCCTCTTCATGCCATTCATGGTTGGTCGAATACTGCGCCACCGCTAGCATGCTGCTCCACTCTGACTCGAACCACGCGTGCGCGCTTGATCGCGACTCGACACATGGCATCTTCTCCCGACTAGCCAGGGAAGGGCGTCTACGGTGAGGATGCAAGAGACGATCGACTTGATTTGCCGAATTCAGGTAATAGTTCAGAAGTCGCTTCAATGCCCGACGAATCATAAGCGGGCCGTCTTCATTCTTGCTGCATTCGCGCAGATATAAGCGGACCAGGGTGTGGAATCGGTAGGTGGTATCTGTGCTTCCTTCAAGAAGATGATGCTCGATCAACGTCGCCAGCGTGGCGCGTATCTCAATGCTGGACAGACCAGCCAGGGATGCTGCAGCATTTTCCGTGAGGTGCTCACCGGGATGCCACGACAGTCGCCGGGCGACCTCCTGGTGAATAGAGCTCAATTCTTGGTACGAGAGGTCGAACGCTGCACGCATCTCGTCGGACCCAGCGCGGAGACTGGACGACTCGACGCTATACTCTTCTATTAATTCATCGACAGTTTCGCCGCTTCGCACACGGGATGCCGCCAATCGTATTGCAAGGGGGAGCTGTCCGCATAGACGTATCGCTTCTTCAACGGTATCATCGTTTCCGCACCTCGCAATCTGAGCGAATAATGAGATTGCGTCTTTCATCGGCAGGACGTCGAGTGCGATGTGCTCAGCGGCTGGCAGACCGGATAGGTTGCGCCGCGCCGTAATCAGTACGCGGCATGCGTCCGTCGCGGGCAGCAGTGGGCGTATCTGCTCCTCGTCGGCTGCGTCATCTAAGACGATGACCGCTCGGCGATTGGCCATCTCCGCGCGCCAGAGCACGGCGCGGTCGGAGAGGGCAGAGGGAATCTTTGCTGCTGGGACTCCGATCGTACGCAGCAGTGTGTTGAGTGCCTGCGATGGACTGAGTGGAGCGCGCCCTGGGTCGTGTGCCGCCAGGCCCAAAAATAACTGCGCGTCGGGGAACCTGCGTGCGAGCCGGTGAGCAGCGCGTATGGCCAAGGTGGTCTTGCCGAGGCCAGGCATTCCAGTGATTACCTGTGTCGTGTGATGTCCGCTGTCTAAAGCGTTGAGCTCGCCTGTGCGGCCTATGAAATCTCCGAGGTCGGCCGGCAAGGTGCAAGGCTGACCCTGACTACGATTGTTTCGATAGCGGGGGGTTATCGCCAGATCGAGATCACGATCCAGGATGCGCTGGTGGACTTCCTGCACTCGGGCGGCCGGCTCCGCACCGAGCGTCTCGACCAGTAGGGCGCGGAGTTCGCGGTAGACCTGCAAGGCTTCAGCTTGCTGATCACACCGATACAAGGCGGTCATCAGCTGAGCTGCGATCCGTTCGTCCAGCGGGTGCTGTGCAGCCAGCTGCCGCAGCTCTCCAATTAGACGACCGTGATGGCCCAGTTGGAGCTCGCCGTCGATTCGGTCCAAGGTGAGCGAGCGGCGCTCGGCCTCAAGTCCTGCACGGACCCTCTGCATCCAATCACCAGAGAGGCCACCGAGGGCATCGCCAGACCAGAGATCCTCTGCCTCACGCCGCAGGGTGACAGCGTGCTCGGCCTCACCACTCTGGGCAATGGCATCGGCCTGACGGCGCAGTCGCCTGAACCGGTGAAGGTCCACGCTCTCTGGATCGAGGACGAGCCGGTAGGCATCGGGCACAGAGACGATGTGGACGTGTCCATGCGTGGCGTGTCTTAGCCGACGACGCAGTCGCGAGATGTAGCTGAGTAAGTTGCTTCGAGCATGGGCTGGTGGATGGTCATCCCAGATACGCGTGATGAGCGTCTCCAGGTGAACCGATCGATCAGCCTCCAACGCGAGAATCACTAGAGCGGCCTGCTCCTTGAGCGACCCGAGCCCATGTCGCCGTCCATCGGCCCAGAAACCGATCGGGCCCAGGAGCTTCACCGCCACGTCCATGGCCATCCCCCGGAAGATGGTCCTCATATCTCCCCGACGGATCGTCTCACCGTATCGGCTGAAATGCCATATTCATGCGGTTTTCGGTCAGTCTGGAGGCTTGAGCCTGGTTTGACTTGGCACTGACGAACTCTCGTACTATGGGCCCTACGCGCTGCCCAGCGGCTTGATCACCGGCCCGGCCTTAGTATTTGAGTCAGACCGGTAGGGTTACGGACACTGTCCGTATACTAGGATTGCCGATGTTATGCGGAACGGGCAAGGTCGCCCATAACGCCATAATCAAGTCTGCATGCTAGAAGAACGGAACGGAATGACTAGTATTGCCCGCCAAGGCAATGTCGCCCGGCTGGCTGTCATGGCCTTTATGGTAACGGGCGCGGCCAGTGTGGCCGGCGCTGCCTATGTTGCCACACATGGCAATCGCGCAAATGGTTCGTCCAACCTGAGCGAGCGGCTGAATGACTCAGGAGCACGTGTTCCTGAGTCGGCTTCTACACAGGAGGCCGTTTCGACGACATGGATGTTCGTCGAGACGAAAAAAACATTCGAATTCACATCTAAGCCGACTGTTGCGCCCGCCACCTGGATGTTTCGCACGACGGGACAAAAACCTAATTCTGTGCCTACCGTGGCAGTCGCGTCGGAAACGACCTGGATGTTCTAACATCCGAGTCGCTTCGCCGGTCTCCCGCCCCGGGGGAGACCGGCTTCTATATGCCGCGTGACCTGCAAGGCAAGCATCACATCCAACAGAGTGCAGGTCGGCCGTCCAACTCCCTGGGACAGCCTGAGGCTCGTCAGCTTCATCCCAGGTGACGAGCCATGGAGGCTTGAGTTGGACAGTGAATGCATATCAGTACCGTACGAGTTTGACGCAGCCGAGGGAACAACCCTGACGGGACGGCGTACCACTCTGATGGTAATCCATCATGTCGCAGCCGGTACGCGACGAGGTGTGCGGTGATGTCCGAGGTGCGGTGGTTGAACGGGCCGGTCGGTATGGACGCGCACAGCCGGGTGCTGCGTACCGGGTGCCGCACGGTGCTGGTCGTTGTACCGTTCGTCGTCGCCGGGACCCGGCTGATGGACGTACTCCCGCTGCTGGAGGCAGACCACCGGGTCGTCGTGATGTTCACGGTGCCGCCAACACCCAATGGGACCATGTGTGACGGCGCGGAGGATTTCGTACGGGCGCACGGCGGGTTATTGCTCCCGTGGCACCAAGCCGTGCAGTGCGAATTCGATCTCGTGCTGGCGGCGAGCGACAGCGCGGTGAGCCATCTTCACGGGAAGGTGCTACTCCTGCCCCATGGGGCCGGCTCGATGGGTTCCCGGCTGCGTCCCAGAAGCTCCGGCCCACATGCCCTGCCCGTTCACGGTCTGGACCGTGCGACGTTGATGTGCCGGGGACGGCTGGTGCCGTCCGCACTGCCCCTGACACACGACGATGAACTCGTCGTACTACGGGATTCGTGCCCCGAGGCAGTCCCGGTCGCGGTCGTGGCGGGCGACATCTGCTTCGACCGGCTGATGGCCAGTCTGCCGTCGCGTAACCGCTACCGCGGCGCACTGGGGCTTGGGAAGGCCCAGCGGCTGGTGACCGTGACCTCAACCTGGCAGCCGGAGTCCGCGCTGGGCCGTCATCCGGACCTGCTAGACCGGCTGATGCGCGAGTTACCGCCTGATGAGTACCGGGTAGCGGCGATTCTCCACCCCAATATTTGGGCTATACACGGGCCCTGGATGGTCCGAGCGTGGCTGCGGACTGCCTGCGGGCCGGACTGTTGCTGTTGCCGCCTGAGGAGGGATGGCGTGCGGCACTGGTAGCCAGCGACGTGGTCATCGGAGACTACGGGTCGGTTACAAGCTACGCCGCCGCGATCGGCGCGCCGGTCATGCTGGCGGCATCTCTTCCGGAGGGCAATGTGCGTCACGGCAGCTTGTCTGAGGCCATAGCCCTGCGGGCGCCCCGGCTACGGCTGGACCGCCGGCTGACCGATCAGCTGTGCATCGTGGCCGAGCCCCAGAAAGGTACTACCGGGCGCGGCCCCATAGCCGAGCTCATCACGTCCCGGCCAGGCGAGGCGTCCGCCATCCTGCGCCGCACGATGTACCGCTTACTCGGTCTGAGCGAACCCCTGAGGGCAGTATCGGCCGCCCCGGTCCCTTTGCCTAGGCCGATCCCGCGCCCCGATGACCTCGCTCCTGCGGAGGAAGCATGAACACCCGTCGGCGCCAGAACAGGGCTGCAGATTCAGGCCCCAGCCCCATCTTGGAGCAGGCCATCAGGATCACGCGATGTCTGCAGCACAGCGTAGAAGGATGCGGCGTGGGCGTGTGGGCCTGGAGCACGCGGCTCTTTCCGCTAACGCCGTGCCCTTGCGAGGGGGGCAATCGGTTCACTGTGGTCACGGAAGACGCGCCCACGCAGTGGGCGCAGAGTGCCGATGTGCTCATGTGCGCCGCCCAGTCATCGGTACGCGGTGCCCTTTGGTCGGGTGGCAGTTGGCTCAGGAGCCTGCCCGGTTGCGCTCTGGTGGCCGTCCCTGCTGGGCGGTACGGCACCGTCTTTTGTACCCGGACCGAGCAGATCGTTGATGCCCCAGGGCGCGGTGATCCACGGTTTCGAGCGGCGTGTGCCTATGCATGGACCGTCTCCGGGCACCGCCTGGGCAACCTCAACGGGTCGCCTGTCCCTCATCATTTTCTGGCCGCTGCGTCTCAAGACAGGCTTCCACCCTGCTCAGCGCATGCTGGACCGGTCTCAGGTCTGGCACTCCCGCCTCGGTGAAAAAGGTGTGGGCCCTCAGCAGGCGGTCCCGAGCGGTGGTCAGGTCGCCGATTCCTTCCGCTGCCTCTCCCCAGGCCATCATGACGCGGGCCTTGTACTGGTGAGAGCCTGAACCTTCCATGACATCCCAGGCGGCCCGTGCGAGTGCCAGTGCCTCAGAGGCACGGTCGGCGCGCGTCAGTGCTTCGGCGAGACAGACTCTGCTCATAGCCTCCACGGGAGGGTCGGACAATCCTGCAGCCAGCTCGCAAGCCCGTTCGAGTTCATCAACCGCCTGAACGGTCTGCCCGGCCGCGTAGAGTGTCTGCCCCAGGACTCGCTGCGCAAGGGCTTCACTACGAACCTGCCCCGTCCGGCGGTCGAGCTCCACCGCTTGCCGCAATGCCTCGATTGCCTCGTCAAATCGGCCCAGGTTACGCAAGGCCATTCCCATCAGCTGCAGTGCCGCGGACTCTGCCAGTTCATGTCCAGCGGCACGCGCTGCGGTCAACGCGGCTCTGCCTTCCCAAAGAGCCTCCTCCGGCCGGGATAGATTATGGAAAGCGATCCCGAGCCTATGACGCATCCGGGATGCCGCAGCTTGATCACCGCACCGGCCCGCTGCCTCGATTCCTAGCCGGTAGGCAGCGATCCAGTCCTGGAAGTGCTTACGGTACAGAAACAACGACCACATGGCCTCGCACAGCTGCCACACCAACTGATCTAGCCTGCGCTGGGCCGCAGCCCGTAATACTGCCATTAGATTGGGAAGCTCGGACTCCAGACTGTCCAACGCCTCAAGGCTGGTCGCGTAGACGGTCGCCGCATCGCTGTCCCGCTCGTACACTGGCCCCACATGCCATTCCAGGGGCATCACTACACGGTCAGCGGTCACCGCGACGGACAGGTAATACTCTGTGACACGCGCGAGCACAGCGTCGCGCTCACGTTCGCTGTCCTCCGTTTCCGCTCGCCGTCGAGCATGTAACCGAATCAAGTCGTGGAAGCGGTACCGGTCGATCTCGCTGTCCTCCAGCACGCTAGCGTCCACTAGCGTCTCCAGTACCTCGGAGGTCTCTTGGATGGACAGCTCCATTGCCGCGGCGGCCGCCTCGATGCCGAAGTCGGGGCCCGGCTGGAGGGCCAGCCACCGATAGGCACGCGCCTGCTGCCCGGACAGCCCTTCGTACGAGACGTCGAACACGCTCATCACCGAGACTTCCCCGTCCACCGACAGCGCTGTCAAGCGCCGCTGCTCGTCAGCCAACTCCCTCACCACCCGGCCGACCGGCCAGCGCGGACGCGATGCAAGCCGAGCACCCGCCACGCAGAGAGCTATCGGGAGCCGACCACACAATCTCGCCAGCTCCCTCACTTGCTGCCCCTCCACATCCCCTCTGACGCGCCCCGCCGAACGCGTAAGCAATTCCACCGCGTGATCCTGCGACAAGGCCGCGACCTCGACCAGGCCGCCGCCCTGGGCCAGCACCCCGCCCAGCCGCCAGCGACTGATCACCAGGACCATGCCATCGGCGGAACCCGGCAGCAGCAGAGTGACCTGCGCCGCCGATATCACGTTGTCGAGCAGCACCAGCAGCCGTAGCTCCGCGGTCAGCGAACGGAACAACGCGACCTGCTCCGCCAGATCGACCGGCACTTGCTCCGGCATCACGCCCAACGCGCGTAGAAATCCCTCCAGCACCTGACCCGGCGCCACCGGCTGCTCTGCGCGAAACCCACCGAGATCCGCGTACAGCTGGCCGTCGGGGAAACTCTCCGACGCGCGGCTGCCCCAATACGAGGCCAACGCCGTCTTGCCAGCACCTCCGGGCCCACTAAGCAGCACCAGCGCCGGAGCGCCATCCCGCCGCCTGGCCAATTCCTCATCGAGCAACTGAATCTCAGCGACCCGATTGGTGAAATGGGCCGAGACAATGGGTAGCTGCCTAGGCACCACGGGCGCCGATGGCTGGTGATGAACATGCACACCACCATGGATCGTTCCCGCCTGCACATTCGCGCCGAATGACCCGCCAGAGATCTCGTTGCTCACCATGCTCCCAGCATTCTCCAGCGCTCTGGTGGGGTCCGGTTCGCCCACTCCATCACCCCCTGGCAACAAGCTCTGGTAACGACGAGCTTACGCAGCCTGGGCCTTCCCTCAGAGGTGTAGACACCTTCCTGTCCCATCATGGCGACCTAATCGGCGGGGATCATCGTCGCTGTCTCTCTCATCCTGCCCCACCCCACTTTGCAGAGAATGACTCATCCGTCCCAGGTTTCACAGCAGCGCAGTAGGTTTCGCGTAGAGCCCGATAGCACGCGACACCGCAGCACGGCGGCTCGCGGCTAGCTGCTGAACGGGACAAGCCCTGAGTTCGCTGCAACCACGAGAGCGTCAACCAAGGCCTGCCACTTCGGGAGCGTCCCGTGCTCTTCAACTGCGACACGGATCTCTTTCAGCCAGTCGTTAGATGACCGCGATTGGTCGGCCGTGACTCGGTCGCCTTGAATGCGCGGGCCTGCGACCCAAGCGAGGCCGCGGGCGGCTTGCTCTCCGATCGGCAGCTTGCGTATGAGCCGGATCAGCGCATCGACACAGCGTTTCTCTCCTCTGCCGACAGACAGCGGGCCGCTGTCACCCAGTCCGGTCCGGGCATTACCCGATCCCGTCGACGCCGACATCAAGGCCATCCAACGAGACGGGCTCGGCGGCCTGCTCCACGAATACGCCCAAGTCGGTTAGGTGGACACAGTATTCGACACCCACAGGGTTCGGACCGGTGGCTAGTCGGCCCCTCGTTGGTTGCGGCTGGTGCGCCACTCGATGGCCTCTGGGGTCTCATGAAACTCCAGGAGATGTTGTCCGGCGATTTCCTTGACCACGGTCCGCACCTCTGTGGGTGTGGCGTAGAAGAACTCGCGGCGTAGGTTGACGAGGTTGACCCGTTTGTCGGCGAGGGCGTGGTGGAGCCGGTTCTCGAGTTCGACGGCGTCTTCGCTAAAGATCAGGGCGTGGACGTCGAACCGGAACGGTACTGAGGCGTCACCGAGTTCGCGGACCCGGTCCATCGGCTCCAGCCTGCGCGTCATTCCGATCTTGACCATGCGCTCGCCGAAGGCGCCGATGTTGGATATGACGTACACGTAGCCGGCTCTGGTGTTGGCCTGGCGGCCTTCCATGTCGGTGATCGCCTGGTCGACGTCCGACAGCTTGCCTCGAATCTCAGCGGCGCCGACCTCGTCGGCGTTGGCCTCCAGCTTGGCCAGCGCGGCCAGGTAGTGCGAGCGTTCCTTGAGCAGCCGCGCCTTCTCACGCTCGAACTCTTTGAGGGCCTTCTGCTCCTCACGCTGGTGTTCGCGTTCTGCCCGCACCCGTTCCTTCTCCTCCTCCACCTTCGCTATGTAGTCAGCGGTGAGGCGGAGTTCGGCGATTCTCGCCTGGTGGTAGGCGGGGCTGATCGTGATGCTCATCGTCTTGCCTAGCCGGGCGATGGTCTGCACCGTCTTCCCGAGCCGGTCGATGGAGGCCTGCAGCTTGTAGGGCCGCATCGTCCGCACGAGGTTGTCCGCCTCGGCGTTGTACGCGCGGAGCATCAGCTTAGAGATGTCACGCACCATCCGCCGTCCCTCGGCGAGGGAGTTGTTCACGTGCCAGGTCGTGGTCGCCAGTACGGCCGTGTCGCTACGGACCATCGACTTGTACTTGTCTTTGAGCCGCTCCAGTTCGCCCTTGTAGGCGACGGCGTCGCTGAGCGGATGCTGGTACTCATAGACGCCGGCTTCTTGCAGGAGCGCGATCTCCTGCGTGTCGACGATCTCAGCACGTGCCTGCGTAAGTGCGGTGTTCTGCTCGGCCGCCTGCTGCCCGAGCTCGGCTACCGCGGCGCGGAGACGTTCTGTCTCGTTGCGTAGTTGAAAGGCGTCCATCCCCCGCATCTGCTGGATCCACTCGTGAAGCTGGGCGTTCTCCGCCTCGAGTTCGGCGATCCGCTTCTTGCCACCGAACAGTCCATGCCCCGACACCGATGGGGCCGGCAGCGGTGCCGGTAGAGGGTTGGCATCTGCCGGTGCCGGCGCCGGAAGCGTGGGCTCGGGGGCGAGTTGATCGGGAGAAGGGACGGCGGCGGAACCGCTGCCGGGATCCCGGAGATCGGGCGTCTGTGGAGCCTCGATCCAGAACTGCCAGTCAGCAGGAGCCGCAGGCCAGGCCGGGTCGGGCTGCCAGCCAGCCGGAGGTTCCCAACCAGCAGGCGGAACCGGCCACCCCGGCGGAGAGTTGAACCGCCGGCGCGACTGCCTGGACGGCGAGCCGGCGTGACCGATCCGCTCCAGCAACACGCTGGCGTCCGCCGGTTGCACGTCACCGAAGCCCAGCTCCAGGCGGTTTTTGAGAGTGACCACCAAAGCGGCCACATGGGCGAAGGACTTCCGTATCTCAGCGCCTGCCACATCGGCCCGGCCGGTATGAACCTTCCAACCGACACGGGCGACATCGCCCGCGTGGAAGGCCAGCACTCTTTCATTCGTGACGAGGATGTGGCTCAGCAACGGACGCACGCTCGTCGTGGTCACCAACGCCAGAGGGACCTCAGCCGTCCCGAGATAGGGCCGCAACTCCCGTAGCATCCCGGCAACCCGAGCACGCTTGACCTTGACACCCACGTAGAGCTCGGTCGGGTAGGGAAGATCCGTCATACCGTCCCCCGATTCGGCCTCAGACGGCAACGCCACATCGGCACCGCATAGCTACGACGCCGGACCACACCTCAGCGGATGGCACACGTGATCAGATCGTCACCAGGTGGCGCTCTCGATGGATAACGCTCGGGTGGCGGCAGTGACTGTCGGCCCTGCGTGGGCAAGGGTCGGAGCGCGGACCACTAGCATGCGCGAGCGTCGCTGCCGAGGGACAAGCTTCGCCGAGCCCGGGGGCAACAGCGAACCATGCGAGCGGTCCGCAAGAGCCCGAACAGCGAAGCCCTCGCCGTAAGACCCGATGGGCGAAATACGTGAATGTCGTTGCAATTGGCCACTGCACTGGCGAAGATAGTGCTGTGTGACGGGAGGGACGCGTCGGCCCGCTCAGTGAGCCAGCGCGGCGTCACGCACAATCCATACCGATCTAGGCCTTCGGCCCAGGCGCCGACCAGTGCCGCGCTTATGGAGCCACAAGGCACGCCGAGCGGGGGCGACGTTGACGTCAAGGTGGTACAAGTGCGACCTGCAGGTAGCGACTCCCGCTTGGCACATGAACTTGCCAAAGGGAAGAAGCTACAACTTCCAGAAGCCTGACGACCGCAAAGCTTTTGCCGATCTCTATATGGACCACTTAGCGAAACGCGGCATCGAGGTCATCGCTCTGGCTGACCACCACACGGCCACCTGGCTCAGCGACATGAAGGATGCGGGAGCTCGCGCAGGCATCACTGTCTTTCCAGGAGTTGAGGTCACAACGGGAACCGGGTCGGACGGCGCGCATCTCATCCTCATCGGAGGTTTGGACAAGACCGAGCAGGACATCGAGATATTGCTCGCGAAGGTCTGCGGATTCGGGGAGCCTGAGCATCCGAAGTTCAATCCGTCCCAACGTCGCGAGCCCGCGCCGTCTCCACGATCAATCGGGGAAATCCTTGATGGTCTACCAGACGGTTGGCTAGCCATCGCGCCACATGTGCTTAGCGAAAATGGCCTTGCGTCTCCCAAGACCGTAGGCAATACCCTTCGATGGAAGGCCTTGCACCACGATCGACTCTCAGCCGTCGACGTCGGACATCATCACGGTGGTGGAGAGACGGACAGTGGCAAGCGGGGGTTCAACCAGCGGTTTCGAGAGCGCGACCTTGACGATCTCCCATGCCTGAAGCGGTTGGCATTCGTCAGCACTTCTGATGCTTACTGCCTTGAGGAACTCGGCAGCCGTTTCTCTTGGATTCGGATGAGCGAGCCCTCGCTGGAGGGGCTGCGACAGGCGTTCCTCGACCACGAAGCCCGCATCATCTGCGACTGGGATGAGCGACTGTCCGATCGGCCAGATCCGAACCACGTCGACCATGCCTGGGTCGCGTCGGTAAGCCTCGGCGGCGAACTGGGCAATTCCGCAAGCTCGATAAGCGTTAGCTTCGCACCCCGACTAAACGTCATCATCGGCGGACGCGGATCCGGAAAATCGACGATTGTAGCGGCGCTAAGACAACTCTATGGAACGACCGCGGGTCTCCCGGCTTCCCTTCGAGCTGAGGCCGAAGACTTCGTCGACCGCGTATTCGGCTCCGCCGAGCTGACCGCGACACACCACCTCGACATCTCCGGCGAACGACAGAACGCGCGATGGACTCGTGAGAACGGCCCGACGACGGACCGCGGCGTCACGACCAAGACCGCGTTCCCGATTCGGTTGTTCGGCCAGAAGGAACTGTACGAGCGGATCAAGTCCGTACCGTCAGACCCGTACGTGGCCTCGAGGAACCTGCTCGGCCTCATCGATGAAGCGATCGAGGCCGCTGGCGATGGGTCGCGGAGTCAGTTCGAAGATGGAAGAGCCACTCTCGAGAATCGTTGCGAACGGTTGGTACGTGAGAGACAGCAGGTTCAAGCCGCGCTCGACCGTAAAGACGATTTGCAGGCGCGAGCGGCAGAGCTCAGCCGACGGGTCGCCGTCCTCGACAACCCCGAATTTAAAGCGCGCCGAGAGAACAACGAGAAAATCCTCCGTGAACGCGCCGAGCTCGAATCGATCGCGACACAGCTGGACCAGACGATCAACGACATTCGGCAGCACGCGGAAGGCCTGCTCAGCCAAAGCTCCCGCACCAGCCAACTGAATGCGCCGCCGAGCGCACGGACACCTCATCTCCATCGCCTCGATGATATCCGCACTCAGTTGCTGAACGACTTGCTTGCGGCTACGGCGCAGGCTGATACAGCAGCGAAGGTAGCCGAAACCGCCAGACAGGAAGGCCCATGGGCCGACGAAGTAAAACGTGCCCTCGATGATGATGCTGCGTATCAAGCAGAACTAACTCAAGCCGGCGTCAAGCCCGAAACTTATCTGGAGCTGCGCGACGACCTTTCGACAACTGAGCGCGCGCTGGCCGACCTTGCTGCGCAGCAGATGCGTCTTGCTCAGCTGAAGCAGGATGAGGCCACCTCCTGGGAGGCCCTGATCGCTTTCTATGACGGACGTCGGCGGAGACGCACCCACCTCGTGGAAAAAGTACATGAAAGCAGCGGATCACTTCGGTTCGAACTCACCACACATGGCGACTGGGCCGGGTGGGAGCGCGATGTCCGGGAACTGTTGAACCTGCGATCAGACGGCTACATCACAGACGTTCGCACCGTAGCAAGGTGGCTGTGGTCGGGTCCCTCCGATGGCATCCAGGATCGCCTGTCGATGTGGCGAGATGCACTTATCGACTCCCGGCCAGCCGCTTACCGGCTCCTCGAAGATGAATTGCTTGAGGCCGGGGTGCGGAAGGCCTGGTGGCAAAAACTTCGGAATCTGGATGGGACGGTCCGGCTAAGGCTCTCGATGCTCATGGCCGATGACGTGATCACCATGCGCTTTCTCAAGAGCGGCGGCCGCGCAACCCGTGCCGAGGACTGGCAGGACGTCTCCCATGGCTCGCCTGGACAGCGAAGCGCGGCAATGCTGAGCTTCGTCCTTCATCAGGGCACTGAGCCGCTGGTCATCGACCAACCGGAGGATGACCTCGACACCGCCTTGATCTCTCAGCTGATCGTGACCGAGTTGCGGAAGAGCCGGTGGAAGCGTCAGGTTATCATCGTCACGCACAACGCGAACATTCCCGTCTTGAGCGATGCCGAGCAGATCGTCGTGCTGGAAGCACACGAGGGAAGTCTTCGGATCAAGGAGTCCGAAGGTCGACAGCATGTGGGCCCGATCGAGGTCATGCAGGTCCGCCAAGAGATCCAGGATGTCCTTGAAGGCGGGGTGGCTGCATTCATCACGCGGGAAAAGCGCTACGACAACGAACTGAGCACCTACCGGCGAGACCTCGCCGCTACGGACAAGCCACGAAGGAGCAGATGAGCACCGTCATCCGCCTAAGAACGCCTCGCATCGGTCGATGGTCGTGATCGTCCGGCGGATCTGGGGTCTGAGGGAAATCGCTTCCATATGCGATATCCGGTGCCCTAACCTCCACGAAGATGAACAGTTTTCCGGTACGGACAGGCTATGCGGCTCTTCTGGCCGAATATCTGAGGAGCGCCCCCGAGGCTCTCCCATGGAAGCTGCGTCCGATCATGGCTCTCAACGAGGTCATCGCCGTGTGCGAGGGAGTGCGATCGGGGCGTCAGCCTCCTCAACCGCATGACCGGCGGTCGTTGCTCGGCGATGTTCAGCATGCCTTGACCGACATGGGCAGCGAGTTGCGCAAAGCCCTGAAGCCTTCGATAGACGATTACAAGCAGGCCCGCCGTTCGGTGATGAGCTCGATCTCCAGCCCTACTTCCTCACGAACCTCACGAATTGCGGCCTGTGCAAGATCTTCGCCCGGCTCAACGTGTCCACCGGGATGATAGATCCAGCCCATCCCCTTCGCGCTGTTGAGTAGGAGTACGTGGTCATCGGCGATGATAATCGCAGAGGCGGTGAAGTGACGGATCACAACATCTCCTGAACGCACGCCGAGGTGAGGTTTCTTTAAGTCTGCCTGCCGACGAAGCAATCCGCCCGAAGGACAACCCAACACGGCCACAGGAACGAAGCGAAGAGCCGACCTGCGATCAGCCACCATCCCGACATGACGGACTGGCAGCCAACGATCCGTGCGGCTCGAGGTCCCCGAGTCACCCGCGTCGCCAGCCTCGGGCCGCCGGCCGGTTCGCCGTGGACCGGCGCACAACCCATCGCCGTCGTCTGGGCTGACATGGCGCGCTGACGGCCGGTTCCTCGTGTCTTGAGTCGTACGGTGGCCCTGGAGGACTTGAATAGAGCCCGTGGATATACCTCCGCCACTGGCGGACCTGGTGCAGCAGGTCGTTGGGGAGATCACCTCAGTGGCGGACCGGTCGTGGCCACGGGACAACTCGGCGGTATGGGAAATCACCACGGCCGCGTCGCGCCAATACTTCGTTAAGCGACACCCATCCCTGCGGTTTCACGAGCGGGAGGTCACCGCCTACGAGGAGGTCGTGCCGTCGTTGGGATGCGGCAGGGCTCCTGAGCTCCTCGCCGCCGATCAGGATCTGGCGGCCATCGTGATCAGCGGCCTTCCGGGTGAGGTTCTGAAGGGCCTCTCGCTTTCGCCCTCGATGGAGCTGGAGGCATATCGGCAGGCCGGATGGCTTCTACGCCGAATACATGACGTGCCGATCACGGTGCCCGGTGTCCAGGGCATCGGGCTTGTCATCGAACGGTGCGAAGAACGTCTTCGCCGCGCCGATGGACTACTCCGGGTACGGGAGGTCGCGTTCGTCCGGGCATGCGCCACTGCCTTGGCTGCCATCGAGCCGCGGCTACCGGTGACGGCAACACACGGAGATTTCATGCCTCGCAACTTCCTGTGGGACCGGCGAACCTGCCGACTGGCGCTGATTGACTTCGAGCGGGCCGAGCTCGGCCCTGCGGTACGGGACCTGGTCCGGCTGGAGTACGGCAGCTGGGACAGGCGGCCAGAGCTTCGTGAGGCATTCCTCGACGGGTACGGCCGAAATTTCACCCACGACGAGCGCCAGGCGCTGACCTGCCTGGCAGCGCTGGACGCCCTCAGCGGACTGCAGTGGGGCACCGAGCACGGCGACACCGAGGTCACCAACCGCGCTCGCGCCACCTTCGCCCGTCTGATGAAGTGACCGCGCGCTGGGCTGAGCTCTCGCCGACGTCGAAGGCCAGCCAGAAAATCCGCTGGTCAACGATTTGTTCATGATGCCGTGGGCGCATCCGTCGTGTGATCACCACGAGATCTTCAGTTTTTTCTTCAGAAGGCGTCACGGATTTGGCCCTTCGCCCCCACTACCTCACGTACGCCGCGCTCGATGAGCGCCTGGATTCGATGGGGAACGAGGTGGTCGACATGGGGATGGATTCATTCGATGTCGTCCTGGCGGTCGCCGGCCAGGCCTTCAGCCTGTTGTCTGCGATTACCCAGGCGTTCGCACAGGTCAACGTGAGCCGGGAGTTCGAGCACTTGCCGATTGAGCTCGTGGGGAACCGCGCGAGCCGGACGGGTGACGGCTTCATCGTCGAGATCGGCCGATCCATCGCGATCGGGGACCGTCTTGGCCGATAACGGTCACCAGAGCGCGTATGCGACGGTCCCCCCTATTCCCGGTCTCCCGTCCGGGTTCCCAGAGAGGGCCATGGGAGCGAAAGTATCGAAGGTGGACTTCGAAGACTTTGTCCGGGCAAAGAGATCGAATCTGATTTGGTTCCTGCTGAGCCACGGCGCCAATCGTCACGAGGCCGAGGACGCGACACAGGTCGCGTTCATCGAGGCCTGGCGAAAATGGGACACGATCATCGAAAACCCGTGGGGATGGGTGTGCACGGTCGCGCTGCGCAGATTCTGGCGCTCCTCGCCCAAGGCCGCCGGGCCCGCTCGGGAAGATCCTGCAGGGCAGGTTCCCGAGCGGACCGGATTCCCCTCGGCCGCGGACAAAGTTGAACTCAGCGAACAAGAGCGTGCGGTCTGCGCCATGCTCGCCGACCTGCCGATAAAGCAGCGTCAGGTGATGGCCCTGCGCTATGACGGCTTTTCCAATCGGGAGATCGCCGATCGGCTCGGCATCGACCCGTCCGCCGTGCGGCACACCGTGCTGCGGGCTAAGAGCCGGCTTCGCCACCTCGGCGCGCTCACGCAGGAGGACGCGGGATGAGTACCTACGAGGAATTCGATGAACTGGACGAGTTGATCTTGGGGACCAAGGCCAGTGTCATCGCCAAGCTCGACGCTGCAACCGACTTCGACGCCGTGCTCGCCGACATCTACGCGAAAGGCGGTGGCGCCGAGAGCGTCGAGTCGATCGGAGCGTTCACCGATCCGGCCGGTGTACGAGACCGGGAGGAGATACGCGGCGGCGTGGAAGCGGTGGGCGATCACATCGACATGCTGCAGGCCGTGCTGGTGGCGGCGGCCAAGTCCGAGGAGAAGTCCCCGCTTATGGGCATGGTCTACCTGAGCACGGCCCGCCAGTCCCTGTGGCGCTTGCGCGACGGCCTGACCGCGCGTCGGCTGAGTAAGACCGCCGCCATGCGGTTGGTCAGCCAGGTCGAGCACAACCTGCGGGAAATCGATCGGATCTTGCGGCGTCAGCACGGGCTGTCACTCGACGAGGCGCTCCACGACCGGATCGGTGAGCTGATGGAGCTGGGTGGCGACATCGCCGATCAGATCCGGATCCTGCACGAGAAAGTCGTGCAGCTCTTCGATGATGCCGCGGACTCGGCGGTGCTCACCCCGGTACCCCACGGCTGAACAGGAGACAAGACGATGGGCAAGGCGGCAAGGAACCGGCGACGCCGGCACGAGCGAACCGGACGTGAGCAGCACGGATCCCCTGAGCAGCCCTCTTGGTGGGCGCAGCCAACGGATGTGGCGAGAGGAGGAACCACAGAGGCCAAGGAGCTGGCGGCTCGGGTCGCAGACGCCGTCGAGATGCCGTGTCGGGCCACCTTCCTCGACGATCCGGTCTTTGGCGGCGCCCTGAACGCGCTCTTGACTGGCGCGGACGTGACGCAGCCCCCTGATCCCGGCGGTACAACAAAAGCACCCCCGGTGCTGCTGTTCGAACCCCTGCACATGATGGCGATGAAAGACACTCTGACCGGCACTGTCCACGAGCTGCGGACCGAGGCTCTGGTCATGGGTGGCTTTCACCGCCTGTCCGGCCCGGTGTGGTCGGTCGAGCTCGCCGACGGGTGGGGCGTGTACCGCACCAAGGACATGGTCGTGCTGCGCAATGCCGACGGCGGGGTAGCGGCGAAGAGCAAGCTCGCACTCGACCCGGCTTGGGAGTCGGCGGCAGTCAGTCATGGCTACGTTCTGGTGTTCCACGGTCATCCGCTCGGCGTTGAGCCACCGCCCGGAAAGACCGAACAGACCTACACCACCCGTGATCGCGCGATGGAGTTCAGGCAGGCCCGGTACAACGGGCTACTCACGGGCGCGGTCGTGAAGTGGGGTGGCATCACCGAGGACACCTTGGACTGGGTGCTTTTCCCGCCGGGGGCCTTCGGCCTGCCGCTCCCGCTGGCGTACGTTCCGATCTGGAGTTTCACACCGCACGGTGGCCCAGAAGCATTCGGCTTCACGCGGCTGAACAAACGGGTACAGGCCCCATTCGCCGAAGGCATGGTCGCCAAGCTGACCACCACCGACCTGGACCTGGTACGTCCCGGCGAAGCCGACCGCGCCATCGCGTTCATCACCGGCTACCACTGTGGCGACGAGCCAGCCAACAAGCAGTTCTTCGAAGGGTGGCGGCAGATGATCCTGGACTGCGGCGGTCTGGTGATCATGACCGGCAACCGGGACATGCCCGCGCTGCTCGGCGCGAGCCGTGAACAGGACCAATACGCCTGGGAGGTGATGGGTGAGTCCTGGGGCGCGAAGGTCTTGGTCAGCGAGGACAGCAAGGTGGATGCTCTCGCAACCGTCCCGGCTCGCCCCCAAGAAGGTCAGCCGCGGGAAGTGATCGCGCGGGCCGAGCATCAGGCCGAATACATGCAGGTCCTCAAGGACAAACTGGCCGGGCAGGAATCGTTCTCGGTCAGCGTCGACAACGCCCTCGAAACGCTGATCGACAAGGCCGGGCTACAGCACTGGATCACCAACTTGTGGCCCCTGGCTTGCCAGACCTGTAGCGAACCGCTGGGCGCCAAGGCCGACATCAGCGCAGACGGGCCATTCGAGGACGACAAGATCCTCCTCAGCATGCACCATTCGGGCTGTCGGCCCTCGGGCGTCACACCGCCGGAGGGCGTCAAGATGAGCTGCCCCACCTCATCGTTCGTCGCCGGTTACCTCAGCGCCGACGACAAGCCCCAGGACTACGACCTTCCCGTGATGGTGATCAACCCATCATGCGAGCAACTGCAGCTGATCCCCAACTCATCCGGCGGTTGGCGAAACGCGACGCTGGAGGTGTTCACCACGCTCGGCTTCGCTCCTCCCGACGGGAACTTTCCTCCCACGGCCAGGGAGGTGGAAGCCGAGGTCTCCGGCGACTACCTGATCGTCACCGTGACCGGGTACCTACCGGACAACCATGACCACGAGTGGGCGATCAAAGCGCCTGAACACGTACTTCACCAAATCCGACGACTAGAAGGCATCGCCGTCTCCCTGGTGACCAAAGCCCTGCCAACCCTGCTCGGTCACGAGGACCTTCCTTCCGCCTTCGGCGACGAAGACGCACTCATCGGCTGGGTTCCGCTGGCTATGACCGGTTAGCAACCAAATGAAGACACCCAGCATCGACACCCGGGCCAGCAAACAAGGCCACCCGGTGGCCCAGCGCTGGTCGCTCAACATCGTTGCCGCACCCCTGGGCGCTCTCAGCACGGTCCCGTACCAGAGCCGACCCAATTCAAGGATTAGGAATATTTTGAGGTGATAATCTGAGGCATCTGATGTTTACGACTATCAAGCTAGGGAGGTGACGGATGGTTTCCATGGAGCCAGAGACAGCGCATGCAACGATGTTGACGCTCGCCCGGGAATCCCGCGGCATGACCCAGCTTGACGTCGCGAAGGCCATGTCAGCACTGGCCGGCGAGCGCATCTCCCAGGGGTACGTGAGCAAAGCAGAGTCCGGCCGGCTGAAAGTGAGCGGTGCACGCCTGGAACTGTACGGCCGAGCACTGCGTTACCCGCCTGGAACGCTGTGCGTGGACGCCGACGTGCACGGGGTGGGAATCGGTCTGGTCCACCACCGCAAGAAGGCGGCGCTCGGCGCGCAGGCGCTGCGCAGGATTCACGCCGAACTCGCGCTGACCCGCCTTCAGGTCCGCGGACTGGTCCCCTCCGTTACCGAGGATGTGCATCACTTCGAGCGCGTCGCGGTGACCGACCTGGAGTCTCCTTCGGACGCCGCACGAACGTTGCGCAAGCTATGGAATCTCCCCGAGGGCCCCGTCTCCGATCTCGTACAGACCATCGAGCAGGCCGGGGGCCTGGTCCTCATCCGGGATCTAGGGACTCGCGACGTGGACGCGGTCAGCCAGTGGAACGGCGTGGAAGCTCCGCTATTCCTCCTAAACGCCCACGCTCCCGGCGACCGGTTCCGGTTCAGCCTCGGCCACGAGCTGGGCCATATCGTCATGCATCCCGAGCCGGGCGCCACCACACTGCAGGAACGCCAAGCCGATGAGTTCGCCAGTGAATTCCTGATGCCTGCCGCCGACATCGCCGCTGACCTCCGCAACGGGTTGGACCTGAACCGTCTTCTGGCCTTGAAGCACCGGTGGGGGGTCTCCATGGCAGCGCTGGTTCGCCGCGCGGTGACGCTGGCCGCGATCAGCGACTGGCAGTACCGCAATCTGATGGTCGAGATGTCCACTCTCGGATACCGGACTCACGAGCCGGGCGATCTCGCCCGCGAGCGCCCCGACAAAGTGACCACGATCGTCGAGCGGCTCACCCACGCACAAGGCCTTGATCGGGTGGCCGTGACGGCTGGGCTTCTTCCTGAGGAATTTCGCAGGCTGTATCTGTCTGACGCCGCTCAAGACGGCGATTCCCCCGACGCCGACACCGTTCACGAGGTACACCGATGAACGACCGTCCCGTTCCCACGGACCACAGCGGCCAGACGCTCGCGCACATCGGACGCCAAGGCAAGGCCGCAAGCGCGGTGGCCGAGCGCATCTTGATGCTGGACAGGCCACGATTCGTCAAGGAAGTGCCTGACTACCTCGACCCCGACTATGGCGGCTTGGTGCTATGCGGTGACAATGCTGCCGCTCGCACGCTTGAACTGGCCAAGAGCGGCTACAGCGGGGTTCTCCTGGAAGACGCCGCGGCGTATGAGAAGGAGATCGCCACCGGGGAGGCGCCATTCGCGCTGCCCGACGGAGACCTGCTTTTCGGCGGGGACCTCGACAGTGTGCTTCAAGCGCAAATCGAGCGCGGCGCCACTGCCGCGCTGACGCCCACCCGATACGTGCCCGCCGGTGCCTCCGACGCCCTCAAAGCCATCATGGTCGCTGCTCAAGCGATCGACCGCGACGACGTCATCGTCGTTGTCCCGATATCGATCGCCTGGCTCCGCAGGGAGTCACGAGCACAGCTCACCGCGGTGCTGAAGCGTATTCCGCATCCGGTGGCATTGGCCCTCGGGGGCCAGTACGACCCGCTGAAGGCGTTTGCTGCGGCTCCAGAACACCTACGGGACCTGCTCCAGGAGGTGCCCGGCGTGGGGCTGTGGCGTACCGACCTGGCCGGCTTCGACGTCCTCGCCCATGGCGGCTTCTTCGCTGCCATCGGCGCGGGCGGATCGGTACGGCATCTGGTGCCCGCCGGGGAGCGACCTGAATCGTCCAAGCCGTTCCCGCACTACCCCAGCGTGCTGGTCCCAGAACTGCTGCGATACAGCGCAGCCGATTTCCTCGCCGACGCCTACGCCAACACCACTCCCCCGCGGTGCTACTGCCCGAGGTGTGGTGGGACGTTCCTCGACGCCTTCTACGACCGCACTGACGTGATCAGAGCCGCCGCCCACGCCCACAACGCCGCGACCTGGAACAGCTGGCTTCCCGGCTTGTTCCAGCACCAGCGACTCGGTGACCGGCAGCAGTGGTGGCGAAACCGCTGCAAGGCGGCGGTCGACGCCCACCTCGCCGAGAATGTCCGGATCGAGCAGCCCGGCAGATTCAAGCCTCCGCCAGCGCTCAAGAAGTGGGCCGACCTCCCACTGCGCGATACCCCGACCGCACCCGCCAGCTCGGGGGCAGAACAAACGACTACCTGACCTGCCGGTAGACCTCTTCGAGGAATCGCCAACCCGCCGCAGTAAACCGATTGCGGCGAAACCTCGCAGGCGCTACCAAGACGTCCGGTTCGGCGCTCCCTGCAGCGACGATGACACCGATGCCGTAGAACCCCGCCTCCAAGCGCAACGCGTCGAGATCACGGGGCGGCGTGCGAAGCACCATCGCCCGTGAGCAAAAGGGCGCAAACCGTCCAGCACGCTCCAACCCCTTCCGCCAAGAACGAGCAGAAACCATCGCCATCTCAACCCCCAGTGGTGGCACCGCCTGCCGGATCACCATCCCCGCGCTCACCAGAACCGTCCCGTGCGGAACCATCCGGAGCATGGATCGCTCCGCAGGCGTCAACGCCTCCAAGGCCACGGGTTTGCCTGTGGGAAGTCCGAGAAGGAACTGCAGAATGTCTGGAGCGGTGATGGCACCCAGCCCAACAGCGCGGCGACGATCGCTCTCGTCCTTGTCCAAGCGGAAACTCAGCACCGCCCAGGTTCCCTGCACCCACACCGTCGAACGACAGCCGACGAACCCGGCGTCAGCAGATACCACCGAGGCAATCTCGCTGATGGCCTCCGCAGAGAGCTCTGCCGTGCTCGTCATAGGCCCACCCTCTCGCAGCCGTGCCGTCCCGATCCACCCGGGGTATCCCGGCGATCCGGAGAGCAGATGGGCCACCCCCATGGCCGGGCCATCTGCAGGGCGGATGTGTTTCCCCGTGCCCGGTGACACGTCCTCCCCTCCTCCGGAGGTTTCCAGCTGCATCCGTTGCTGGGGACCAGCAAACCCCGGGGGTTATCGATTGTGGTCGCGGACCAGTTCCAGGTAGTCCGCGAGAGAGCCAAGGCCGACCGCCGCGCGACGTTCGTCGACTGCCTGAGGCTCAGCCAGCGGAGCTGGGGCAATCTCACCATCGTCAGCCAAAACGAGTTGCGTTCCATACAGTTGTGGCTGGTCGGCGTTCCGTAGGCAACGGTCCTCAAGGTAGGCCAAGTCCTTCAGCCTTGCTTCGCCGTCCGCAACCGCATCGCGCATCAACGCCAGGAAGATCCGCTGCTGGACGGGGTCGGCGTCCGCATGCTGAGCAATCAGCCACGCAGCGTGGGCCGCATCGAGACCGACGTCGCTGATCCGTGGCCAACCGTACTCGGCGACCAGCGCGGCGAGCCATCGCGTGTTGTCGGCATCCACCGCGCGGCACTGCTCGCGCTCCTGCTCGGTCCACCGCCTGCCGGGTGCGTTCTTCCTGACCTCCTGGTCGAGGTCTCGCCGCCGCAGCAGCTCAGAAGCCGACTCAGCCAGGTCCACCAGACCTCCGGTTGCCGTTGTCAGGTGCTTGCCAGCTATTTGGATCGCCAGGCCGCTCGATCGAGCAACGGGGACCTCGGAGCTCAGCCGGCCGGCGCAGTTCTAATGATGATGCGCGTGTGCCGTTTTTCCGCGACCAGGTGGCCGGCGACATCGGTGGCGGTTCCGGCTGGGTGAACCTCGATCCAGGTGTTGGTCAATGATCGGCCGTGACGGTCCCAGCAGCGAATCTGCTCAGCGACACGGTCGGCCAGCTGTTCGCCCTGCGGGCCGTATGCGCACACGCCCAGCTCGAAGATTCTCCTCCCGTCGTCGCCACGGGGAGCCTCCCGCATAGTGAGGTAAGCGAACGTATCAAGATCGAACACGGCCATACTGCCCCAGCGGTACATGGGCTCGACGAGCGTGCCTTCGATCGCGTCGCCGCGTGCGAGGAGGCGGCAGAACCCATCCATAGTGGCCAGCCAAAACTCAAAGTGGCCGAGCTCGGATTCCGTGGCGTTCACGCCCAGCCAGGTGTGGCAGGCGGGGCGCTTGAGGGCGCCACCGAGGACCTCCGGCCCCGGCGGATCAACGGTCTGCGGCACCAACACCAAACCGATCCCAGCCAACGCTGTTGACACCTCTGCACGTTTATCCGTACTCAGCCCTGCACTCCAAGGAGTACGCCGACACGCAACAGTTGCTTCAGCTCGGCGGCCGACATTTGCGGCCAGAAAAGGCCGTCCTTCACATACGGCAGCTCTGCACGGTAGAACAGACCTGGTCGCCGTCAGCACACGTCCGTCAGGGGAGACGGCAAGCGACGATCCACGGGGAGGATGCTCATGCATCTGAGTCGGCTGCGCGTGAAGGGCCTCCGCGCGACCGCGCAGGGTGAAATGGAGGTCAACCTGCCGGGGCGGTTCAGCGTGCTCATCGGCGCGAACGGGGCAGGCAAGACCACCATCAGCGAGGCGCTGTACCTGAGTCACAGAAAGACGTTCCCGCACTTGCCCCGGCCATCGGCGGCGGCTTTGGGACCCCCAGAGCGGAGTATCGAGGTCGAGTACTCCTTCGCTTCAGACCTGACGGAGGAGGGACCGCTAGGAACGAGCATGCAGCTACAAAGCGGCCGGAGCGCACCCGGCACGGTGGCCGCCAGCTGGATATACACCTTGCATCGCGACCTGGGTCGGGTGCGCGCCAAAACACTCATTGCCACCGACACCGAGGCCGCACTGCTGCTGGTCCACCTTCCTGCATGGCGTAACCCACTCGACGAACTCGCGCGCCGAGAGGCTCGCATACTCGTCGAGCTGCTGAGAGCCCAGCAGCAGAACCGTGGCCGAGGACGTGATCTCACCTCGCTGCGCGCCCGCGCTTCTGGCTTGCTAGAAACTCTTGCCACTGACGGCCTCCTTGCGGCATTGGAGCAGCGCGTCAGCGAACATCTGCGTGCACTTTCCGCCGGCGTGAGCCGGACCTGGCCCTTCATCCGCGGACAGGTCGTCGACGATCGTTACCTCGCCCGCGTCCTCGAGCTGATGCTCGCCACTCTTGAAGGGCGCGAACATGCCCTTCCTCTGGAAGTAGCTGGACTCGGGTACGTCAATCTTCTGCACATAGCAGTCACGCTCGCAGCGATTCCGGACTTCACTCGGGCGGCCTCTGCAGCGGAGGCCGCAGCGAAGTTCTCTGAAGGTACCGAAGACTCCATTCAGACGCCGAAGATTACCGGCGTGCCCGGAGAAGACGCAGTGGATGCAGAAGCGGAGTTGGCAGATGCAGAAGAGCGTCTTCGCCAGGCTCGCGCGGAGAGCGAGAGCGCCGAGGATTCGTTCTTTCCTGACGGACCCTTCCACGTCACGCTTGTCATAGAAGAGCCCGAAGCCCACCTTCATCCGCAGCTTCAGCACTCTCTGGTTCGATATCTGCGTCGAGAGGCACAGCGCCGTCCTGAGCTGCAAATAATCCTCTCAACGCATGCAACAGACATCATCACGTCCTGCGACCCGGAAGAAATCGTCGTGGTACGCCGAGAACTTGATGGACGGCACGTTTCGCGGGCTGTCGCCAACCTGCCACTGACCAACCGAGACGAGGTCTTGCGGAAGACACGCCTTCACCTCGACGCTAGCCGCTCAGCAGCGCTGTTCGCGGAACGGCTTCTTTTGGTCGAAGGCGTTACCGATGCCGCTGTAACCCGCGAGTTTGGATGGGTATGGGCCGCTGACGACACGGATAAGCAGGCATTCATCGACGCGCTAAGCATCGTGCCGATGGGAACGAAAGTAGGCTCATGGGCGGTTCGCCTTCTCGCCACCAAGGGCCACGAGCTATGCAGGAGGGTTGCTGTGCTTCGTGACAGCGATCTCGCATTCGAGAAGGCTCCCACGAAGCCAGCCTGGGTAGACGAGCACGACCCTGACGTTGTTCTTGTCACGCATAGTCATCCGACTCTCGAGCCTGAGCTGACCCGCGGCAACGAGAAACTCGTTGCACAGGCTCTAGAGGAGATCGACGTCGATGCGCCGACCTCGATCACACCTGAGTCAGTTCACCTGCTCTTCCGCAGCGCTAGGAAACCGAAGAGTGGCACACCCACGCCTGCTGGCCCAGCCTCGAGCAGTAAGGGCGAGTTCGCGCTCGCCATTGCTGCCCTCATCCGGGACGCACGCCGAACCGAAACCCCGGTCAGCGTACCCGCACCAGTCTCGGAGGCCCTCGACTTTCTCTACGCGACGATGCAACCGGCTGCCATTGACACAACCGAAGGCGAGATGACCGGCCAAAACGATGCTGGGGAACGCAACGAGGTCAACGACGGACACGGCGACCAAAAGGCGCCCGGATGACCGAGAATGCCGCGTCCGACGACACCAGCGGGGCCACAGGGCTTACCGAGCAGCAACGGTTGGCCATTGGCACAAGAACTAAACGGCTCTTCATCGAGGCAGGACCCGGCACTGGGAAAACCACGGTTTCAGCGCATCGCTTCGGAGTTCATCGGTTTGAGTCAGAGGCCCGCCGCGACCCGCGCGCTGTCGTAGCGGTCAGCTTCACCCGGGCTGCCACCTTGAACCTGGTCCGCCGAGTCCAACGGCTGTGGGGAAGGCGGGCCGTCACATGGCCGCACCGAGTCGTGACGCTGGACACCATCATGTGCGACCTCGCCCATGACCTCCTACAAGCAGGTCTGCTCCGGTGGCCCAACGGTCACACGGAGCTCAGGATCGAGGACAGTTGGGCGTCATTCAGCGGTTCGACCTGGAATCGGACGAGGTACTGGTTCACAGTCGCTCAAGGTCTAGTAAACATTCACCGAGGGTTCGTTACCTCTCCACGTTCCTCCGTTCCGGCGACAGTGAGCGCGCCGCTGCTCGCAGAGGGCATCTGCACCCACCAGGACATCCGCGACGTATTGGAGTTGGCTATCGCCGATCCGTCGATAGCCACGTACGTACGTGACCGGTTGGGGGCGACGATGCGCGCCTTGATCGTAGACGAGGTATTCGACGCCAACGATCTCGACATTAGGATCATTGAAACGGTCGTCGAAGCTGGCGTGGCAGTCACCTTGGTCGGAGACCCCTGGCAAGCCTTGTACGTCTTTCGAGGGGCTAGGCCCGAGGTCGTCCCACTCCTCCTGGAACGCAGGAGATTCCGCACCTTGCCTCTGACGCGATCCTTTCGCTGGCAACACCCTGGCCAGCAACGACTCGCGGAAGAACTGCGCGCCGGACAGTCAGCCAGTCTTCGAGCCACGAGCCACGAGGCGGACCTGGCCGGCCTGGACGTGGTACTCGCACTGCGGTGGAAGGGGCTATGGGAACTCGGCCCCGGGGTGCTGCCCCTGGCGTTCCACGCCTTCAAGGGCGGGCACGAAGAGGCTGCCGCCACTTTGCTGCTAAACCATGCAACCCGCAGTATCTTCAGCCTCGACGCCACCTACCTAAACAACGCCATGACGGCACTAGCCATCACAGATCACGACGTCCTGAGGCAGATCGAACCTCAGCTGCAGGAGATCACCGAGACACTCCAAGCCGGAGGAAAAGCGAGCGTGACCGCCGCGTATGCCCAGATGGCTGCCCTCGTTGAACGCATCTCACCGCGTCGCCTCAGAGCAGCCCATCACAACCACACGCGTCGCCTAGCCCTGATCCAAAGCCGTCTCGCGTACCCTGGTCGCCCCGTGCCGGGGCTCACCACACATCAGGCCAAAGGCGGCGAGTGGGAAGCAGTAGGCGTCCGACTAACCCCTGACGAACGGAATGCACTAGCTGCCGGTCTCAAAGTAGAGCGCGACACCGACAGGAAGTTGTACGTCGCCTGCACTCGTGCACATCTCATGACAACCGAAGTCACATGAACCCGTCGCATCAGTAGTCAGCCCAACGAGGGCGGGGGCGCCCTCAGCAGACGTCGCATGAGTGCCTCTTACCGGTCAGTTTCTCGTCCACGCTGGCATGTGGGGCCACTGTCCTCCGTCGCTGGCCCTGCAGCCGACATCGCCCACACGACCAGCAGGTCACTGCGCATGCGGGCGCCGCCGGAGCGAACGCCATCGCCGCCATACGGGCGGCCGACCACATCACCCCGGACGCCTATACCGCCGGGCTACAGGTCGTCTTCGCCAGTGCAGCGTATCGAGTCCGCCCAGGTCGTGAGTTTGGCAGTACGTCCCGGCCAGCACGGTCCCCGCCACGACAGCCGAAATCGGGAGCACGCTACAGCGCCTGCACCGCCTGGCTCACACTTCGCTACGCTGAGAGATCTCCCGAACCCGGTCGCCAGCGTCCGTGACGCCATCCACCGGCAACGCGGCGTCCTCACCTCCCGCGAACATCGCTGGCTGAGCCGACGTACCGATGAGCTATATGACGCCTGGAAATCGCTGCCATTCACAGGCGCGCCAACAATCGCGCACGGTGACGCCTGGATCGACAACTCACCGCGGTCGTCCGGCGAACCCACTGGATAGCCTTCGACATGGACAGCGAGCCGTACAGCACGGCTTCCACGCCTGAGTAGAAACGATGCGGCATCCCCGCTCACCGCCGACGAGGCACGAGATCAGCGGGTCACGTCCACACTCGCGTTTCCGGGATCGATTGCACATGGATGCATACTGCGATGTCCTGATCACATGCAGCGATGGACTTCCTTGAATGACCGGCAGCTCGCCGTCTTGCGGCGGATCGGTGATGGCGTCGACCCGATCAGTGCCCGCGACTCTGATCTGGCCAGCACGGTCTACGCGTTGCGGAATCGGGGGCTAGTCGTGACTCCGCGCCGCGATGGTGTCTGGAAAGCGGAGATCACAGACGCCGGCTGTTTCTACCTCGAACATGGTCACCACCCCGACCGTCCGGGTCCATCGGTCAAGAAGGCATCGGGCACCAAGCGGGGGGCGAACTCCGAGCGCAGCACGGCGGACCGCCGGATGGAGGGGGCTGCTGAATTGATGGACCTGCTTTCGAAGAACGGCGGCACCGTCCGGATCAAGGACCCTGCCCCGGATGTACGGGCTGAGTATCGGCGGGCTATCAGCGCGGCCAAGCGGCGAGGGCTGGTGCCTGCCGGTTCCCGGTTACTCCATACCGGGCGTGATCGCGGCGACTTGATCATCAAGGTCGCCGAGGCGGGCGCGGAGCTTGAGACCGAATGGAACCGTGTGCGGTTGAAGGCTCGCGACGAGCAGGTGGCTGCTGATCTGTCCGCCGCGTTAGAGGCGAACCCGGCCGTCCTTGACGTCAGTGACGCGCTATGGCCGCGAGCGCTGAAGATCGTGGAGACGCTGGCGCGTAAGGCGAAGCGGAGAGGTCACGTGCTGCTCTTCTCCCGCAAGAGCCGCCACTTGCATGTGAAGGTTCGCGACCACCGGTTCATGATCAAGGTCCGGGAGGAACGTGATGAGTTGCCGCGATCGCTGCCCGCCGGTGATTGGCGGTTGACGGCTAGCTACTTGCCCCTGAAAAAGTCGGGCGTCCGAGCACTGCTGACCTGGGTGAATCTCTGCGTTAGTGATGCTTTCGCTGGGAGAATGACGTTGATGTCGTTCACGGCGGAGGTGGCGGCCGGTGCTGCGGATCGCGGACCAGCAAATCTCGTTGTGGGAAGTGGTGGGGGCCTCCCCCTGAGGTGTGGACACCCTGAGCGCCCTGGATCATGGAGGTCTGGGGGTGAGAGGGGTCCTGCGTGGCGATGAAGGTCTACTCAGAGGAGTTCAAGGCCGACGCGGTGGCGTTGTATCTGTCGGATCCGACCGCGACGTACGCGTCGGTGGCCAAGGACCTGGGCGTCAACCGCGAGACGCTGCGGTTGTGGGTCAAGCAGGCCCGGCGGGCGGGGCAGGCCGGCGACCAGGCAGTGGACCGGCGGCGGGAGGCCGATGCCGGGCCGGTAGCCTCCGACGCCGTGCTTGAAGAAGAGAACCTGCAGCTCCGCAAGAAGGTGCGGGAGCTGGAGGCCGAGCGGGACATCCTGCGCCGGGCGGCCAAATATTTCGCGGGAGAGACGAACTGGTGAGCCGCTTCCAGTTCGTTGATGACCACCGGGAGCTGTTCAGCATCAAGCGGCTGTGTCATGTCCTGGACGTCTCTCGCTCGGGCTACTACCGGTGGCGTGAGACCCGTGCTGCCCGGGACGAGCGGCGTCGTGCCGATGAGGCGCTGGCGGAACAGATCTGGCGGATCCACGCCGCACACGATGGGACGTACGGGTCGCCGCGCATCACGGCCGAGCTGCGCGATGCCGGCCAGAAGGTCAACCACAAGCGCATCGAGCGGGTGATGCGGATCTTCGGGATCGTCGGGGTGTATCTGCGCCGCAAGGTCCGCACCACCGTGCCGGCCCCGTCGTATCAAAAGGTGCCGGACCTGATCAGGCGGGACTTCACTGCCCCTGCGCCGAACCAGCGGTATGTCGGTGACATTACTTATCTGCCGGTCGGTGGTGGCGAGTTCTTGTATCTGGCCACGGTGATCGATCTGTGCTCCCGTCGCCTGGCCGGCTGGTCGATCGCCGATCACATGCGCACGGAACTGGTCATCGACGCGCTGGAGGCCGCAGCCCGCACGCGGGGCGGGGGCCTGGATGGCGCGATTTTCCACTCGGATCACGGGGCGCAATACGCCTCAGCGGACTTCGCCGCCGCCTGCGCCCGGCTCGGCGTCATCCAGTCGATGGGCGCGGTGGGCACCAGCGCCGATAACGCCGCAGCCGAGGCGTTCAACGCCAGTCTGAAGCGAGAGACCCTGCAAGGCCGGCAGCGCTGGTCAACGGCCCGCGAGGCGCGGCTGGCGGTGTTCCGGTGGGCCACCCGCTACAACACAACCCGTCGGCACTCTGCCCTTGGCCAGACCAGCCCGATCAACTACGAACAACTGTCCTATACGGTGACACAAGCCGCATAACAACCGGTGTCCGCACTTCGGGGGGAAGCCCCGTGCTGCCACCGGAGGTGACCCGGCTCCCGGACGAGCTCGCCCGGATCGACACGTACTTGGAGATGAGCGGTTCATCGCTCCATGGCGTGGGGTGTTCGACGCGCGGTTGGGGCGTCCGTCGGTTCCGGTCGACACGCTGTTGCGATTGTTGTATCTCAAGCATCGCTACCAGCTCGGATACGAGACCTTGTGCCGGGAGGTGGCTGACTCGATCGGCTGGCGCCGGTTCTGCCGGATTCCGTTGGAGGGGCGGGTGCCGCACCCGACCACGCTGGTCAAGCTGGTCCGCAAGGCCGGGCCGCAGGTGTTCGAGCAGTTGAACGCCGCGCTGGTCGGCAAGCTCACTGAGGATCGGCTGCTGCGGGCTCGCAAGCTGCGTATCGACACCACCGTGGTCGAAGCCGACATCGACCATCCCACCGACGCTGACCTGCTGGAACACGGGGTCCGCAAGCTGGGGGGGCTCGTGCGGCGGATCAAGACGGCCGGGGCGGCCCGCAAGACCGCCTTCCGGGACCGCAGCCGCTCGGCCGGGCGGCGGCTCAAGCAGATCAGCCGCACCTTGCGGCGCCGCACCGGGCAGGCCCTCGGTGAGATCGACCGGCTCACCGGCGAGATCGCCGACATCGCGACCCACACGCTCAGCGATGTCGCCGCAGTGACCCGCAACACCCGACGGGCACTGGCCCGCCGCCCCTCCAAACACCTGGAGCGGCTGGTCAACGACCTGGAGGACACGGTCGCCGGCACCCGGCGGCTGCTGGCCCAGACCGCGCAAAGGCCGGCGGGCAACCGCACCATCCCCGACCGGATGGTGTCACTGGCCGACCCCGACGCCCGCCCGATCCGCAAGGGCAAGCCCCAGCACCCCACCCAGTTCGGCCACACCCCCCGATCGCTGAAGACGAGGCCGGCTTCGTCCCGTTCCACCAGGTCAACAAGGGCAACCCGGGCGATGCTCCCCAGCTCCTCCCCGCCCTCGAGCAGGTCATCGCCGCTACCGGGCGCACCCCGGCAACCGTGGTCGGCGACCGCGGCTTCGGCACCGCCGCCAACGACAGGGCCCTGGCCGCCATCGGCGTCCGACATATCGGCCTGCAACGCGGCGGCACCCTCAGCAAAACCCGACGCGAACACGAACACACCCGATCGTTTCGGCGAATGCGCAACTGGCACGTCGGCGTCGAAGCCCGCATCAGCCACCTCAAACGAGGATTCGGACTACGCCGCACCCGCCTGCGCCACCTCGAGGGCGCACAGACCTGGGTCGGGCTGGGAATCTTCGCCTACAACCTCCAGCGGATGACGGTGATCAGCCGGTGACCGCCAGGCCAGCCCCGGGCCCCGAAACCAGCCAGCCGTCACCGGCAGGAAATCAGACCCCTCACCACCCCAAATCTGCTGACCAGCCGCACGACCACTTTTTCAGGGGCAAGTAGCTACCCGTGGCAGCGAATCGGCCGGCCGGAGTTGGAGCTGGTTCCTTCTGGGCGCCTGCGCATCGAGCTGCCCGGCCTGCGCGGCCAGAGCCCGGACTCATGGGCGGATGCGGGGCGGAGGAAGATCGAGGGGTGCCTGCAGGAGGTCATCGAGGTCATCGAGCGGTGCGCCGATCAAGCGGACGAACAGGCACTTGAACAACAGCGCCGACACGAGCAGTGGCTCGCTTCTCAAGAACAGCACCGGATCGCCGAGGAGAAACGAGCCCAGATCGCCCAGGAGAAACGGGAAGCCGCGATGGCCGACGCACATGGGCTGGCCGTCGAACAGCTTCGCAAGCAGGCGTTCCACGACGCATTCACCGGCTGGGTGGCCGCTTCTGAGATTCGCGAGTTCTGCACAGCCCTTCAAGAATCCGCTGAAGCCCATGGGGAACCTGAGCTGATGCGGCCATGGATCGAGTGGGCCAACGCGTGGGCCGATGAACTGGACCCCACGGCGCGGCCGGCGCAGTTCGCCGACACGTTCGAGACCGAACCCGGGCCGGATGATCTACGGCAGCATCTTCGGAAGGGGAGCCCGCACCGCCCGGAAAAGGAGGACCGACCGAATGGGCCGCACGATGCTCGACCGGTCACACGCGCCGACTTCGCGGAGGCGTCAGCCTGGAGATGGGGACGCCCAGGTCGCGCTCAATGGTGGCGGCGATAGCGCCCTGCCCACAGCTGCGCAGCTCAAAGATCGCCTGTTCGACGAGTCCGCCAAGACGTCGCACCTCGGTTCGCAAGGCCTCCAGCTCATGGAGACGCTTAATGACCTCGGTTCCGCACCAGCTGCGGATCACATCCAGCGCCGCCTGCGTCCGCCGGCAATCATCAACGCAGTCTTCTGCCGAGACCGTAAAGGTCTCTCCCGTGTGGCCGCGGTATGACCTGCCGTAGAGGGCGGTGACCTTCAGCTATTCTTCTTCGGCCATCACCTTGGCCATGACGGTCTCCGCGTTGGCCTCGCGACGCGCGCTGCGACCTCAAGTGCGACCGGCCAGGGCCCGATGAACACGCCATGCCGGTCGGTAAACGCCAACGGCTCGGCTTCGATCTCCTGAGCGTCCAGCCCAATCGCAATGCAAAGTTCAGCTAAGTCATCGATCTTGATGCAACCTGCCTCGCGCTGGTTGAATCCGATACTCACTCCCTCAATCAGATCCCACACCTGAAACAGGTACTCGACCGCTTCAAAGTGAGGCGTGTCCTCGGCATGCTGGGAGACCCGGACCACAGCGATCATGCGCTGTTCGTCCGCCAGCCAGGCATTCCGGTCCGCCCACAGCACAAGAAGACGGTTCCGCGGCGCCCACTCTTGCCTTTCATCCTCATCCAGAAACCGGACCAGGAACCTGTTAGATCGTTTAGGCCCTTGCTCAAGGATCTCGACGCACTCAACCGGACACTGAGGGCTTCGCGCCCTACTGCGGTATGCCCAGATCTCTCCGATCTCCACACGACAATTCAACACCGCCCGGACACGGCAACATTGGAGAAGCATCAAGTTTCCATTTGTTTCATTTGCGATGTTTGCCCCATTTGAGGGTAATACTCCTTATTTGGCAGGGAGACGCATGTTACGCAGGCCCGGTGTACGCGGTTGGCGTAGATCGGCCATGTAGTGAATTTCGGTTGCGCTCGGACACCTGTGACTGATGAGGTTCATGGTTGTGGGTACAACGGGTGGCGATCAGGAACGACCTGCGCCTCGACCTGCACGCGAATGTTCGACGACAACCGCGGCGTGGACCTCAGTTCGTTCCGCTAGATCCCGCCAGGCCGTTTTTCGGAGGTTCTCGGCGTGCCAATCGCCACATTTACTCTGGATTTAGGCGGTATCTTCGAGGCGGAGGTGGCGCCCATGGATCTGGCGATACTGGCGGAGACGACGGCCGCGCTCGTGGCGACGGGTGCCGCCCAGGGAGTCGGCGAGCACGTCGCCACCAGCGCATTTTCCGGCATGGTGCGCCGGATCCGCGAGGTGTTCCGCGCCGATCGACGAGCTCTTCAGAGCCTTGATGAGACAGTTGCGACTGGTGATGAGACCGCTGCGCGTGATCTGACGGCAGCGTTGCGCTGGTACGCCGAACGCGACGAGACGTTCGCCGCCGACCTGGACCGCTGGGCAGGTAGCGGGGTCGCGCAGCAGGTCCGTGCCGGCCGGGACGCCTACGTGGCGGGGCGGGACCAGACCGTGACTCACAATCATTTCGGCGACTGAGCCCGCACTTCCACACATGGCCAGCCGCTCTCCACGCGAACCGCAACGCCAGGACATTTCCGCCGAGCGAGACGCCTACGTTGCTCAACGTCAGGTCGTCAACGTGCATCACCATTACGGCTGGGCCGAAACGCCTCCGCTACGGCTGCGGGTGTTCGTCTCCTGGACCCCAGAGGATCTACACGATCACCGGGAACAAGTTCATCGTGCGCTGCTGCGGCTGGGCGCCGAAGACATTCCGGCACGGTCGGCGCAGGAACGTCTGACGGCGGTACGGGACTGCGACCTTTATGTTGGGCTGTTCGCTTGGCGCCATGATCCCCTTCTCGAACAGGAATACCGCGCCGCTGTCGAGGCGGACGTTCCGAGGCTGGCCTTTTTGCTGAGCGACAAGGTCCCGTGGCCACCGGGAGCAATGGATCGCGGTGCGGCGGGCGCCCGCATCGACGCGTTACGTGAGGAGCTAGCGACCACCGGGAGCTGCGAGTACTTCACCACCCCGGTCGACCTGTACGCCCTCATCACGGGTGCGATCCACTCCCGTGTTCGAAGTGACGCCGATGCGCCGCAGGCGGACTCTAAGGACGCTGCCGCTTGGCGAGCGTATCGGCAGCGGCTGGTCAGTGAGTACGGCCGCTTGGACTTGGAGGCGCTCACCCCGCCCGAGCGCGAGGAGTACCTGCAACTTTGGCTCAGCGAGGTGTTCGTGGAGCCGAACGTGCGCGAGGACGCCCCTCCCGTCGAGCTGTCCAAGGAGTTGTGGCGCAAGCTTCAGCAGGCGTCCGAGCTCTCACCGTTCGACATTCCTGACGGCCTCAGCCGAGAGGATCTGGAGCGCGCCAGCCGAGTGTATCGGACGCGGCCAGCGCGGGCGGCATTCGACGTGCTCGGCGAGGCTTCGGGGCGGTTATGCGTCCTGCTGGGCGATCCCGGGGCTGGTAAATCGACGATCGCCCGCTACCTTGCGCTCGCACTGGCCGAGGATCACACGGCAGGTATGGGCGAGCTCGCCGACCACCAGCCGGTGCTGATCGAGCTGCGCGACTATGCGCTTACCCGATCGCAATGCGAGAATTTCACCGATTATCTCGCCTACCGTGCCCGCACCGATGGGCTGGGGCTGCCGGACGGTCTGCTGGATGCCCACCTCGAGCGCGGCGGCCAGACTCTGGTGATCTTCGACGGGCTGGACGAGCTGTTCGACCCGGTCGAGCGGGAAGCGGTGGCCCGCCAGATCGCGTGGTTCGCCTCCACCCATCCCACGGCGCGAGTGCTGGTGACCTCGAGGATCGTCGGCTACCGGCGACGCAGCCTAGACGAGGCCGGTTTCAGCCACTTCACCATCCAGGACCTGGACGGTGAGCAGGTGAAAACGTTCCTTACCTCGTGGTATGGATTGGCCCTGCACGACCGGCCCAGGCTGGCCGAGGAGCGTCGCGAACGCCTGACCGCGGCCATCGAGGAATCGCCGTCCATCAAAGAGCTGGCGGGTAACCCGCTGCTGTTGACCGTCTTGGCCATAATCGGCAAACACCGGGAGTTGCCTCGCGAGCGTTGGAAGGTCTACGACCACGCCGCGAGCGTGCTGGTCGAGCATTGGGACGTCAACAAGCACCTGAGCGACGCTCGGCTCGATGCCGACGTGATCCGCGAGGACGACAAGAAGGATCTGTTGCGGCGACTCGCGTACCGCATGCAGATGGGGTCCGAAGGCCTGGCGGGCAACCACATCTGGCTCGAAGAACTGGTCGCGGAGATCGTCGAATACCTGCGGGAGCGATTCCAGTACGACCTTGCCCGCGCTACCTCGATCGCCAACGCGATGGTCGAGCAGTTCCGCGCGCGCAATTTCGTGCTGGCCCGCTACGGCCCGCGGGTGTACGGGTTCGTCCACCGCGCCCTACTGGAGTTCTTCTGCGCCAGCGAAGTCGTCACCCGCTTCGAGAAGACCCGAGTACTGAGCGAGGAGGAGCTGCGGCGCGAGGTTTTCGAACGCCGCTGGGAGAACCCAGCCTGGGCAGAGGTGCTGCGGCTCATCGCCGGGATGGTAGACGCGACCGTCGCCGATCGTCTCGTGTCCCACCTGGCCGACAGCGTCGAGCCGACACGTTCGACCGCGCTGGACCGTCCGTCGCTCGGAGCCACCGCGCTGGCCGCGCAATGCCTGGCCGAGATCCGCAACGTCGGGGCTACGACCAGCTCGGCCCGGCTGGTCCTCCAGGCGATCATCGATATCCTCAGGCGTGCCGACCGCTCATTCTCCGACGATCGGGACGAGCTGCTGGAGTCGATGATCCTACCCGCGGCCACTGCGGTGGGTTCATCTTGGCCTGGTCGGGAGCTGTACCTCGACTGGTTCCAGAACAATTCCCGCAGGTTCGTGACGTGGAGCGCCTGCCGTTTCGGCCCACGGATCCTCGCCGCCTTGTACGCCGACAGTGAGCCAGTTCGGCTCCTCCTCACCGACCTCGCGCGGCACGCGCCGCTGCCCGAGCAACGACACGGCTGCCTGCTCGGCGTCGTCGACGCGTGGGCCGACCGTCCCGGCACCCGTGAGCTGGTTTCACGACTACTCGGCGACAGCGCGGTGGTCGTACGGCAGGCCGCCGTCGAACAACTCGCGGCCCGCTGGACCACCCACGAGGACACCCTGACCGCCATTCACAGGGCCCTGCTCGACTTCGGACGCGACGTACGGCAGGCCGCCGTTCAGCAGCTCGCGCTTCATTGGCCCACCGAGGCCAGCACCCTGCTGGCCGTGCATGAGGCGCTCATCGATCCGGTAAACGGCGTCCGGCAAACGGCCCTGCAGCAGCTCGCCGCACGCTGGGCCACCGATCCCGGCACCCTGCCTGCGCTGCACCGCGCCACCGCTGACCCGAACTGGCAGGTTCGGCGCACCGCCGTGCAGGCGCTCGATGCTCCGTGGGCGCGTATCCCCGAGACATTCGCCGTGCTACGCCGTGCGGTCACGGACCTCGACGAAGACGTTCGAAAGGCCGCGGTGCGTGCGCTGGCAAGCCGCTGGGCCGACCAACCTGAAACACTGCCCGCCCTCCTACGCGCCATCCGCGACCACGATCCTCAAGTAGGCGCCGCAGCGGTCGAACAGGTATCGCTGCACTGGCCAGACGACCCCGCCACCCTGCTGGCCCTCCAGCACGCGACCCGAAGCTTCGACGGCGAGGTGCAATGCGCGGCGCTGGTCGCCAAGACGCGCTGTTCAGGTAGCGCTGCCGACGCTCTCCCTTCACTACTCGACCGAATCGCCACCTCGCTGGAGGACGACGTACGGCGAGCCGCCGTAGACGAGGTTGGCCGGCGCGCACCCGATTCGCCCGTGGTCTTACACGCTCTCATCCGCGCTACTAGCGATCCTGCCTCCGAGGTACGTCACGCAGCCCTCCAAGTTCTGGCGCGTCATTGGCCCGGCGATTCTCAGGTCAGGGCCGCGTGTATGCGCACGGTTCACTCTTTCGAAGCCGTCGAACGCAACACGGCGTTGCAGACTCTCGCCCGTTTCTGGGGCGGACAGCAGGACGTGCTGCCGGTCCTGCTCATCGGCGCCCGAGATGAAGAGTGGATAGTACGGAAGAGCGCCCTGGAAGCCCTTGCAGCCCGCTGGTTTGACAATCCGCAGGCGCATACGGCGCTCGTCCAGGCGACCCGTGACCAGCTCGGTCTCATCCGACAGACCGCGCTAGAGGCGCTGGCCGCAGGCTCGGCTGACACAGGACCAGCGCTCGCCGCGCTCGACGACCCGCACGACGGCACCCGCAGCACCGCATACAACATCCTCGCGGATCGATGGCACGCCCCCAAGGACATGGCTGAGGCGCTGCGTTCCCCTCTGGTCTCCGAACGCGGTGCCGCGCTCATCTCCGCCGTCGCGCTACAGGACGCCGAGCCGACGACATGGATGGCTCTCGACGAGGCGCTCCACGACTGCGACTCCGAGATCCGAGATACCGCCCTCGAACTTCTGGCGACGCGGCGACGGGACCATCCCGGCACGCTCACTAAGGTCCTCGCCGCCACGCGAGACGATGACCCTGAAATTCGGCGCAACGCGGTCGTCTTCATAGCCGTACGCGCCTCCTCCCATCCCGACACGCATGGTGCCGTCGAGCGGGCGCTGCGGGATCTGGACAAGGACGTCGCCCAACTGGCCCTGGAGACGCTCGCCGTACGCGCCCCGGACGAACCAAAGACCTTCGCCGCCGCACGCGACGGGTGCCGCCACCCGTCCATGACGGTCCGCCGCGCCGCGCTTCAGTTCCTCACCGCGCGGTGGCCCGAACACCCGGAGACCTTGACGACGGTGCTGGAACGCTCATACGACTCCGACGATTACGCCAGAAAGGAGACGCTTCAGGCGCTGTGGCTGTGCTGGGCCGGCCGCGACGAGGTGTCCGAGCGATTGGTGGAGGCCACCCGCGACCCCAGCGAGGACGTACGGTCGCAGGCACTCAAACTGCTGACCCGCGGTCGGCCGGAACACCCCGCAATTCCCCAGCTGCTCGCCCGTGCCCGGCGGGACGCTAACGTTCAGGTACGCCAGGTGGCATTGACCGCGCAGGGGCAACTGAGCGGGGCAGGCCCCAGCCTTGAGACGGCCAGTCTCGCCCAGACGGTCGCCGCAGCCGAGGACGCCGACGTGGCGGTGCGCAAGCAAGCCCTGACCAGGCTGCTGCTGAAATGGCCGAATCTGCCGGAGACCTTCCGCGCCGTCCAAGTCGCTCTTCACGATGGTGAGTACTGGGTCACGGTCCTTGCGCTTGCAGGCCTCCTGCATCGATGGCCGGAAGATCCCCGCACCCGAACGACGGTCGACGCCGCGTTGGGCGCACCCGACTGCTTGGCCCGTCACCACGCCATGCTGGTGCTCGCCAACACCGGGCCCGATGAGCCAGCCACCCAGGAAGTGCTGGCCCAAGGGCTCCGCGACCCTCACTGGTGGGTAAGGAAAAGCGCCGTCCAGCACATCGCCCGGCTCTGGCCTGACTCCAATCCGAACCGCATCACGCATGTGCTCATCCGCGCATGCCGTGACGAGGACGCGACGGTCAGGTCCACGGCGCTAGCCCGGCTCGGCACGTTGTACCCGGAGGACCCGGCCACCCTCCCGGCGATAGCAGGGCTCACCTGCGACACGAATGCCGTGGTTCGGCGGGCGGCGTTAGAGGCGCTGCTGATCCTGCGGCCTGGCGATCCGCTGACGACGGAGGCCCTCCACGACGCCCGCCGTGATCCCGATGCTGATATCCGCACGCTCGCTCGAGACGCCACGGGCCGCCGAAACCCGGGCCGCACTCGCGACCTGCACGAAGTCGTCCGCGACACAGAGCATGGGCACTGGACCGACCGCGCAATGGCCGTTGACGAGCTCGCCACACGCTGGCCTGATACGCCCGATACGCTCAACGCCCTCCGCCATGCTGCAGCCGATGACAGCGGGCCGCTTAGGCAGCGGGCGACGGAGACGCTTGCACAGCGATGGTGGGATGAGCCCGGCGTGGACTCGCTCATGCTGCGCATGGCAGTCGACGACGACGGCGGTGTCCGGATGGTCGCGATCAAAGCACTGTCAAATGGGCCCGATCGCTCCAGGGTCTTCGCTGCAGTCGCGGCAGCCGCTGCAGACGCCTATTGGGCGGTACGCATCGCCGCCATGAAGCGCCTCGTCACCCGATGGTCCGCAAGCAACGCCGTCGCGGCGCTTCTGCGGAAGGCAACGGGTGATCCGGACTGGTACGTCCGTCACGTAGCCATCTCGCTGCTTCGCGGATACGCCAGTGAGGGAAAGGCGTCGGCCGACAGCTGCGATCCGAGCGAGGATGTCAGGCAGCTTTTCTCGGGCGCCCCCCTGCCTCATGCCGATCACGACTCATTGGCCGCCGCCTGTGACGATCCCGATCACGTCGTCCACCTGCCTAGCCTGACGGCCCTGATCGCCTGGTGGCCAGGCCATCCGGGAACACAAGAAATCCTCACCCAGGCCACCCGCAACCCATGTCCGGGTATGCGCCACCTCGCGCTCTCGGTGCTCCTCCAAGGAACAGACGAAGAGTCCATGGCCCAAGCAGCCCTTGAGGACCCGGCACCCGAAATCCGCATGCTAGGACTCGCAGCACTACATCGGACCGGGCGGCTCGACCGGACCGCCCTCGCTCGTCTGCTCGCTGACAAGCACCCGGACATCGTGGAACAGACGATCGAGCTGTGCCCGCTCCTGGCCCCTTCCATGCTTGACGACGATCTATTCAAACTGTTCCGCGTCGCCGCCAGCAACTCCCCGTACCCGTGGCCTCGAGCCTGGATCGAGTGGCGCGGCGGGCGTCATGCTGGCCTGTGACCAAAGCCCGTGGCCACAAGGAATGCCCACCATTCCGTAACACCAACCTCAGCGTCCCTTTGCACGGCCATATGGGTTCTGACGCGGAACCCGCGCGCCGTTGCGACCGTCGAATCATACAAGCGACCCCCGGAGGACAATTGCCCCTCAGCTTGGTATTAGCAATCATTACGATCCTTGACACGGCGGCGCTCGCGTTTATCATTGGTTTGTTTTTGATCAGTCTCATAATGTGGACGACCCGTAAACGGGTCTACTCGTGGGGTCGGCACGTCGATAGAGCACCCGCCGATATGTCACTCTCGCTGTTTCACGCCCCGATGATCGCCGCGACTATAGCGATCGGAACCGGTATCAGCATCAACTACATCACCGACGCAAACTCCAGCACCGCCACTTACGCGCAAGGCACCGTCGGAATGCTCATATATCCGCTCATCATGATGAGCCTAAGCATGCGGCTGCTCCGCAGAACCACCGACCGAAGGAGCGGCATCCCACTGATACGTAACCGGTTGGCGCGCTGTCTCGCGTGCCGCACCCGAGCACCGAGCGACCTCGAGCCGGCGTTGGCATGGCTCGGCAGAGTTCAGCGATTCGGCAATCGCCTCACGGCGAGGGCCGAGGGAATGACCTTCCTAAGGTGGACGCAGAGGCGCCCCAAGGCATCGCGCTTGATGGTGATCGCCTGGCCGCTCGACGTCGTAAGCGGTGATCGCCATGCTCGTAGGTTCCTCCAGGGGGTGGGACATCCACAGGCCGCAGAGCTTCGCAACGTTTCTGCTCAGTTGTGCCGCGCTCGCGATGGGGCCAGCTGCGCTGTTCCTGTGGTGGCAGACAGACCGATGGTGGCTCTTGAGCATCGGCGCGGAGCTGACAACGGAGGCGCATCGGGCTGAGAATAACCTGATGCGGTTCGCGCCTCCTGATGGGCTGCGTCAACGTCTCCGACGCTGGATGGCCAAGCACCATGAGCGGGCTCCGGGTGAGCCGATCATCGACTGACACGCTGTGCGACGTTCGACACCAGGCAGATTTTAAGTCCGCCGAGTTCCGTGAAGTAACTGATTCACCCAAATTTGGCCGAGGGTAGTTGCCCAACCGCATGAACGGCACCCCGCCCAGCGCACCGGTTCCCATGTTTGCTCGGTGTTTGCTCGAACGTCGCAGTATAGCCCGTCAGCCATCGGCACTACCCGGTGCCGAAATCAATGAAGTCGTGCGCTAATCGACACAGATTGGAACTGACAGCATCAGAATGGCATAGGGGCCGGGAGCTTTTAATCCGCAGGTTCGTCACCCCAGGACTCCCAAAGTCGCCGACCAGGACGCTCAACGGATGGGGGCGGCTTCGTCCGGGCGGTTCTCACTGCCGCCCTCGCTGAGCAAGCAATGGTCATCCGGCTCCGAAGGCGGCTTCGTCGCGAGGCGGCTCCAAAGAGCCAGCGTCACCAGCACGCTTGACCAGGCGTCCCCATCGAGGACTACGGTTGAAGCGCTCCGCGATGACCGCCCCTGCGGGCAGCCGACCGTCCGCTGAACGATTGGCCAACGCCCACGCCCACGCCTGCCGCTGAAGGCTCCTTCCGGGGTTCACCAACAACCAGGCGCCCTCGGTCCCATCATCCAGCGAGCGGCCCTGAGAATCGGTCGCCGGTTCCTCTATCGGCGCGGCCATGTCGACTCGACCGATGCGGAGCTGGCTTTGAAGCAGATGGTAGGCACCGACGAATGCGAAAGACGGCCACGCGGCGATCAGACGACTGACTGTCGTCGGGTTCGCGACTGCGACGTTCGCGGCGAGGCTGGCCAAGCTCCCGACGATGAGGAGTGCCCAGGGCAGCCACTCACCGCGCCTGCCCATCTTGCTGGCCAGCAGGACAGACATGGATGCCGCAACGACCATCCCATCCACGCTGAGCGGGATGAGCGTCGCGCTCCACCGCGCCTCGCCGTGCCGGAGCGCGAGCTCGCGCATATGGCCAAAGCTCACGACAGCCGCGATCACGGCAAGCAGCACGACACTGATCACGGTCGCGAGGCGGATCCAAAGGTCGGACGAACACGCAGGGTCTCGTTGCTTCGCCATCATCGATCACCTGCCGCCGAGCAGGAACGACTTACTGAGGACGAACCCATGTGCGTTTGGTTCGTGTCCCCCCTCGGACTTGAACCCCCATCACACTCAGAGCGGCCGACCCCCGGTTGATGAACCTGCGGCACTATCACGTGCCCGCAGTCTGGGCGCCGATTGGGCGACGCCGACTTCCCGGAGCCTCGCTGAACGTGGTTCACCTGCGCTCAATCGACACCGCCGACCTGCGCTTTCACGTATAGCCGCCGGTGCCCGCGTGTTCGAGCTACTTTTTTGACACGGTAGAGGTCACTGGTTCAATCCCAGCATCGCCCAACCACATGAAAGTGCAGGTCAGAGGCCATCCCCCATCTCTGGAGGGCAGAGCCTCAGTCGTCTATGGGCGATATTTGGGCGTTGATCTTGGCGCCATGGTTCACCGCCGCTGCGCCGCTCGAAAAATAGGGTTCGGATCGTGAACCTGCAGATTCAGGAAGCCCGGTGATATTGGTTGATCAAGTCATCCAGGACCGGTCGCCGCCGGATGGAGCGGAGGTCAGCCGGGCCGGTGATCGGCCGCGTGACAGTCGTCTCGACTGCGGGCGGTCGCTGACCGCGGGACTGATATGGACGATGATCGTTATAGTGCTCGGCGTATTCGGACGGATCTCGGACAGATGCCTCGCGTTGAAGATAAGCGTACGGTCGAGCACTTCGCGGCGGAGGGTTCCGACGACCCGCTCGCAGATCCGTTCCCCCGTGGCGCTTGGGGCGGGGTCCTGATGATCCGCAGACCGTCGGCTCGGAAGAGCTCATCGAAGGCCGTAGCGAACTTGGTGTCCCGGTCACGGACCAAGAACCGCAGCGCCTCAACTCGGGCATCCAGTTCCATGGCCATGTTCCGGGCCTGCTGAGCCACCCATGTCCCGGTCGGGTGCCCTACTCGATGCATACCAGCTCGGACAGGCGCTTCAACGTGATGGTATCCGCCGTGAAGAAGTCACACCCGATGATTTTGCAGGCCTGGTCGGTCGTCAGGTCGGCCCGGACCTGCGCGGTGCTGGATCGATCCCGGCTCCGTTGAGAATCTGCCATACCGTCGAGGGGGCCGACGTGGTGGCCGAGGCCAGCCAACGCCCCGTGGATCTTCCGGTGCCCCCATTCGGGGTTCTCCGGGCCCATCTGAAGGATCCTTTCTTGACCGCGGTAGCCGTCGGCGGCCGTCCCGATCGGCGCCGGTCGGTGTACATCCATTTGCGGGCGACCCGGCGGCGGTGCCAGCGCAGGATCGCCGCGGGAGTCACCGCAAACACCGCCCATCCGGGGGAAGATCCCACGTTCCTGCGCTCATGCCGTGTGCGGCGCCTGTGGCGGAGGTGCACGCACCTCCGCCGTGGCGGCGAGCCGGACCGCGGAGGCGGGCACCATGCCCAGCTGGACCAGCTGACGGGACAGCAGCGCATCCAGCGTCCAGTCACTGCATATCCGCAGCCGGTTACTCGGGACGGCCGCCAGATGATAGCCACGGGTGACGACCTTCGCCGGTATTCCGGACAGTGGCAGTCCCAGTACTTGGGCGGCGGCTTGGACCCCGCCCAGATCCACGACGAAGCCCAGATCCTGGTGCTCATAGGACCGACGCCGGCCGTGGCCGTACGTGGCGGCGATGTTGTGAGCGGCAGTGATGCCTTGGCGCTGAGCATGCTGGGCGGTCATCGCGGTGATCTGGCCAGGGCGGGTCAGGTCGGGCACGGCCGCTGCGTCGCCGCAGGCCCAGATCTCCGGATGGCCCGGCACATTGAGATAGGCGTCGACCACCAGCCGGCCCTTGATCGTCGGCAGGCCCAATGCCTCAATCAGCGGATCGGGACGGACGCCCACGCACCAGATCAGCGTACGTGTGGGCACGAATTCCCCGCCCGACAGCCGCACTCCTTCGTGTGACGCTTCGACCACGGTCGTGTGGGGACGGATCTCCATCCCCCGGCGACTCAAGACCTTGTGTGCCGTCTTTGACAGCCGTTGGTCGAGTTCCGGCAGTGGGCGGGCGGCGATGTCGACCAATAGCCAGCGAATCGGCTGGCCCGCCAGGCCCGGACAGCGCATCGCGGCCTCATTCGTGAGCAGCTGGCCGTTCGCGGCGACCTCCGTCCCGGTGTAGCCGGCGCCCACCACCACGAAGGTGCAGCGGGCCGTACGTTCGGCAGGGTCATCGGTCGCCTCGGCGAGTTCGATGTCGCGCAGGAGCGCGTCGCGCAGGTAGACCGCCTCTGCCATGCTCCTGAATCCGTAGGCGTACTCGGCGATTCCGGGGATGGGGAGCAGCTTGTTGACGCTGCCCACGGCAAGGACCAAGCGGTCGTAGCCGAGCGATTGGTACGCACCGTTGGGGGCCAGGTAGGTCAGCTGGTGAGCCGCGATGTCGACGGCCTCCACCGTGCCCAGCAGGGGCCGGACGCTCGGGCATGTTCCGACCAGCGGGACTGCGACCCGACGGGGCTCCAGGATCCCTGCCGTGACCTCGGGGAGCAGCGGAAGGTACAGGAAATGGTCGGTGGGGTTGATCAGAATCACCTCGACCGCATGCCCGGCCAGGCGAGCCAGCGTCCGCGCGGCGTGATAGCCGGCGAAGCCGGCGCCGACGATCACGACACGTTCGTGGCCACGGCGCGCCGACACGGTCATCGCCCCTTCAGTGCGTTCATGGGCCCTCCTACACGGTGAAGGGATAGGTCTCCGGTGCCTCACCGCGCTCCCATCGGGCGGTCCGCTCGAGGGGTTCGACCGCTCGCGTCTCGTCGATGTGGATCACGGCGTCGAACTGGTCGGCCACGCGTGCCCGGAAGTAGTGACTCTCTCGTTCGCTCTGCGGCCGATAGATCACTCCGATGGCCCGCTCCAGCCTGGCGGTACGCAGCACCTCACCCGCCGGCGGTGCCAGGTCGAACCAAATGAGGAACTCCGTGACGCCCACCTGGTGGAACAGCTCTTCAACGCTGTTCGGCAGGGCCGGACGTACGACCTTGCGATCGGCAGGAGCATCCCAATCGTCGGCGGCGGTGACCGTGCCGGAGTAGGTGGTGAAGCCGATCAGGCGGCACTGGCCGGGATGTTGTTCACGCACCAGCTGCCCGACGTTCAGCTCCCCGCGGGAACCCGTCTCGGTGGCGCGCGCGTCGCCGAGATGGGAATTGTGCGCCCACACCACAATCTTCGCCGGTTCGCCCCGCACCCGTCCCAGATGGCCGAGGAGAGCTTCGAGCGTCTCCACCATGTGCCGGTCTCGCAGGTTCCAGGTGGAGACCCGCCCGCGGAACATCTCCCGGTAGTACTTCTCGGCGGCCTGTACAGTGACCGCGTTGCGCTCCGCGTAGAAGGCCTCATCCTCGGCGAGCAGCCCATCCCGTTTCGCATACTCCGGCGCGCGCCGTTGCATCTCGACCAGTTGAGCGACCACCTCGTGTTCGCACGTCTCCCCGGCGCCGAAGGCGGCCGCGAATCCATACGACTGGCCATCATCGCCGCTGGCGTGGTCGAAACAGGCGTAACGGTCCCTGGCGCGTTGCGCGGCATCGGGGTCCACGCGTTCGAGAAAGGCGATCACCTCGTGCATGGACCGGCGCAGGCTGTACAGGTCCAGCCCGTAGAAGCCCGCCTTGCGCTTCTCGTCGCCGACGCGGTCGTTGTGTTCGCGCAACCAGCCGACGAAATCCAGCACGGCCGTGTTCCGTTACATCCAGGTCGGGAAGCGCTCAAAGCCGCTCAGCGCCTCCTCGGCGGTCACGTCCTCGCTCCGATGGCGTACGAAGCGGTTCACCCGGTAGGCGTCCGGCCAATCCGCCTCCACCGCGACACCGCAAAAACCCCTCTCCTCGATGAGACGGCGAGTCATCTCCGCACGTGCTGCGTAGAAGTCGTGAGTACCGTGCGAGGCCTCACCGATCAGCACCAGGCGCGCGTCTCCGACCAGCCCGAACAGGGTCTGCTCCGGCGGAACGCCGTCCTCGACACGCGCGGCCGACATCCCTATGACCGCTAGGTCCGACGGCGGACCGGCCTTGGCCGCGCCTGCGCTCGCTATCGCCGCCGCGCGCAGTAGATCACGCACCTCTTCGTCCGTGGTCTGGGTGAAATCCCAGTACGACCGGCCGACGGCGAAGAACGGCGATGGTGTCGTGGCACAGACCACCTCGTCCACCTCGAGCCTGAGCTCCTCACATGTGGAGCTGGGCGCGGCCGGCACCGCCACCACGATCCGGGCCGGCTCCAGCCGCCGCAGCGCCACAATGGCGGCGCGCATGCTCGACCCGGTCGCAAGACCGTCATCGACCAAGATGACGATCCGGCCGGACAGCTCGGGCATCGGCCGACCTTGCCGGTACCCCTGTTCCCGGCGCATCAGCTCGCGGCTCTCTCGCTCGGCCACCTCCCGGATGACATCGGGGGCGATCCCGAAGCCGATGACGACATCTTCATTGAGAACGATCACCCCACCACTGGCGATCGCGCCCATGGCGAGCTCCTCGTGCCCAGGGACACCGAGCTTGCGTACCAGGAAGACATCCAGCGGGGCGTCCAGGCAGGTCGCCACCTCATAGGCCACCGGGACTCCGCCGCGTGGCAGGCCAAGTACAACGACGTCGTCGCGGCCGCGGTAATCCTCCAGCAGGCCGACCAACGCACGGCCCGCATCCCGGCGATCGCGGAAGATACGTTCGGGCATCGCAGTCACCGCCGACTCGGCTCGACAACTCCCAAGATCCGGGAACACCGCCGGCAGCCACGTCGCCAGTGGACCCGCGACCTGCTGTTTTTTCAGCCTACGTGTTGCCCGGTGTCGTCTCGTCCCCGGGCCCCGGTCGATTCGACCTGGCGTGTTCGCAGCCACGCTCGCTCCGCGGGCCCGTGCCGAAACGCGGTCGCGTCTTCGCAGTGCAGCGACGCCTGATGGCCGGTCCGGTCACATCAGCTCATCGAGCATGCTGCGCAGGTGGGCCGCCGCGACCTCGATGTCGTTCTGTTTTCGTCGCGCTTCGATGACGAGTGCGGCGAAGATACGGTCTGTAACCGCGAGCTGACATTCCTTGACTCGAGCCTCTCCTCACGGCATGTGAATCGGGACGCTGACGATCACGATCCCAGGGAACACGCGCAGTTGGCGGCGTAGCCGCTCGGCAGTCCGACTGTGCAGAATGCCGTGCCATGAACGTGTGACGACCGTCTCCGGCAGGACAACAGTCACGATGATGTCCTGTCGCTGGGCGGACAGGGCACAGAGGTAGTGGGCCAGCGGCGCGATGACCGCGCGGTACGGGGAGATGATGATCTCCAGGGGAATATGGTCGCCCCAGGTGTTCCAGTGCCCACGGAACCGTTCGGCCTCCTCCTGACCGGGACTGATGTGCACAGCCAGCACGGGATGGCGGAGTGAGGTGGCGTAGGCGAGGGCGCGCAGCGCCGCGCGATCGAGCCGCGCGACCGGCACGACGACCAGCACGCGGATCTCATCCGGACTCTCCTGCTCCTCCCTAACGGCCGACCGTGGAGTCGCGGCCTTTCCCGGCGGAACGGGCGCGACCGTGCCGGCAAGCTCACCCGCGCTCTCCGGCGGCGGGCGTAGTGCGAGCACCTCGCGCACCGTCGCGTAGTGCCGGTGAATCCGCAGCGCGGCGACGATCAGCAACGGCACACCGAGGACCAAGACCCAGGCGCCTTCCGTGAACTTGGTGACGGCCGCCGTGAGCAGCACGAGACCGGAGACCAGCGCCCCGACGGCGTTGACGGCGATGCTCTTCCGCCAGTGGGCGCCACGGTCGCGCCACCAGTGCACGACCATCCCGGTCTGCGACAGGGTAAAGGCCAGGAATACGCCGACCGCGTACAGCGGGATGAGCGACTGGATGCGTCCGCGGAAGGCCAGGAAGATGACGGTGGCCGTGACCGCGAGCGCGACGATGCCGTCGCTGAAGGCGAGCCGATCGCCCATGTGGAGGAATCGCCGCGGCGCGTAGTGGTCGCGAGCCATGAAGTACAACAGCCGTGGGAAGTCGGTGAAGGCGGTATTCGCGGCCAGCATGAGGATCAGCGTCGTGACGGCCTGGGTATAGCCGTACAACAGGCCGCGGCCGAACGTCCGACCCGCCAGTTGGGACAGCACGGTCTGGTTCGGCCGGGGCACGACTCCGTCCAGATGGACCAGCGCGACCAGGCCCGCGAGCATCGCCACCAACAGCCCCACCATCAGCGTGAGAGTGGTCCGGGCGTTGCGCCATTCCACTGGTCGAAAGACCGGTATGGCGTTGGACACCGCTTCGACGCCGGTCATCGAAGTGGCGCCGGAGGTGAACGCACGGAGTATCAGGAGCAGGCTGAGGCCCTCGGTCGCCCTGATCGCCGGTGGCGGTGCGGCGGCGAACCCATGGGCGGCGGCACGCGCCATGCCCACCGCGATGAGCAGGAACATGGCCAGGAGAAACGCGTACGTCGGGATCGCGAACAGATTTCCCGCCTGGCGGACACCGCGGAGGTTCCCCGCGAGCAGAACGGCGATCGCCGCCAGCCCGAGGACAAGAGAGTACGGCCGGATCGCGGGGACCGCGGACGCGATCGCATCGACGCCGGACGCGATCGACACCGAAACGGTGAGCACATAGTCGGCTATCAGTCCGGCGCCCGCCGCCAGTCCCCAGCGAGGTCCGAGGTTGTCGCCGGCCACGACGTACGACCCGGCGCCCTGGGGGTAGGCGGCGATTGTCTGCCGATAGGACAACGCGACTGCGATCGCCAGGAGGATCAGTACCAGGGTGAGCGGCAGAGACAGGCGCAGCGCCGCGCTGCCCGCCAGCATCAGGACGCTCAGCATCGCCTCCGGCCCATAGGCGACGGAGGACAGCAGATCGGAGGACAGCACCGGCAATGCGACCAGCTTGCGCATTCGTTCGTGCGCGACCGCTGTGGTCTGCAGCGGCGGGCCCAGTACCAGCCTTTTTGCTCTTACGAGCGCCAATCCGAGACGGGAGTCAGGCATGATTCCCGCCTCAGTCGTCACGAGTTCGTCCGGCGCTTCCGCGCGGAACATCCGAACTGGAGCAAAGCGTCCAAATCTCGTCGGAACCGGATCATCGCGGAAGTAGCCGAGCGCCGGATCGACCGGCAGCGCCCGGTCCGCGCGCCGTCCGGCGAGCACCGATGCCCAGTGGCGCCCTACCTCCCGCAGCAATCGCTCGTCTTCCAGGCTCAGCGGGTGATATTCCTCCGCGGCGCTCAGCGCGCTGGTCGGCTGCTCCTCCGGGCGGCGATCGCCGTTTCGATCAGGCCGTCCGTGCGCGCGCTCCACACGGCCAGCGTATGCCGAGGTCATCCGGCTGGATCCCGGCCGTGATGCGGCCCGCGACTGCCGTGCCGGGCCTTTGCCCTTGAACAACCTTCCCCGCAAGGGTGAGATCCGCCGAGCGGTGCCCAGTCCCCCGGTTCTCCGCCTTCTTATTCCTCGCGAGCTGCCGTCGACTCGACCGCAGCCACCCACGCGTCGCGCGGTCAACGTCCGCCGGGCCGGCAGGCCACCGTCGCGCGGCTGAGTTCCCTGAGTCGCTCGGCGTCAGCGATCAGCCCGTACACCATGTCGCGAATGCCTGCAATACCCGCAGGCTCCACGAAAGTTGCACCGGGGACGATGTGGCCGAGGACGCCGGCCCGGCTACGGCCGGGTGGCTCCGGTGGGCGTTGATCGCGGATGCCGACTTCGGCCTGCGGCGTTGCCGAACCCGGATCGGGAAAGGCGAGGACCTCGTCGGCGCCCTGGTCAAGATGGTCGGCGACTTTACGCGCGGCCATAGCGATGGGACCGACCGGGACGGCGGCGAAGGACGCCGGCGACGTCAGGCGATCTCGTAGCCGCCGCGCGGCTCTACCCGTCTCACCGATGCGCGAGATCTGTTCGTCGGGTGACCCAGCCTTCCGTCTGAGCCTGGTGCCGGCCGCTTCGAGCGTGGCGGCGGCCGACGCCGCCTTCCGGTCCGCGCCGCGGATCCGGGCTTCGCGGCTCCTGGACGGTTCGGCGACCGCACGCGCGAGCGCGGCATGGGTATGTAGCAGCCGAGCCAGCCGCTCGGCTATCCGGCGCTGGATCCCGGCCGGAAACAGCAGCTGCGCGAAGAGCAGCGCGAGCAGGGCGCCCGCGAGACTGAGTACGATGCGCAGGATCCCGGCCCGCCAGTTCAGCGGCGCGGTGAAGTCGATGAGGAGCATGGTCATCGGCGTGCCGAACATGATCCAATAGCCCGTGTTCACCGGTTTGAGCGTGAACCCGAGCGCGCCGCTGATGAAGATCAAGGCGAGGAGGGTGATCCGCCCAGGCATGAGTGCCAGGGCAACGGCGGCGGCTGTGGCGCCGACTGTGGTGCCGACGGCCTGCTGCAGGACCATCCGTACCGTGCCGGTGTACGAGTCGCGCAGGCTGAACAGTACGGTGAGGATCAGCCAGTGCGGGTGAGACAGGTGCAGTCCGATAGCCAGGATCATGGTCAGTGCCAGCGCCGTACCCAGGCGTGCGGCGTGCCGGAACCGGGGCGACCGGGTCCTGACCGCTTCGACGCACCGGCCCCACCAGGCCCGGATCCCGGGCAGTCGTCGCCCGGCGATGCGCCGCTCTTGCGCTAGGACCCGGCACACCGTGTCGGCCGACGCATTCATCCGGCCGATGATCCGGTCAGCGTGAAGGCGCAGCGCGATGGTGGGCAGGCCGGCCCTCCCGGTGACACCCCGGCTGTCGTGTTCGCCCGACCGGCCCATCGGAACCGAGCCCGCCGCCACAGTGTCGGGCGGCACGTCGTCCGTATCCGTCTCGATCGCCATGCCGAGCGTGCGCAGCCGGACGGCGACGGTGGTGAGGGCCGCCCCGAATTCGGCCTGCCACTCCGTTGGATACGGCCGACTTTCCAGGCGCAGCGCACCCAAGACGGCTGCCTCGTCCATCACCTGGTGGATCGCCGCAATGATCCGAGCCGGTCGGCGCTGTTCCTCGAAGCCGCCCGAGCGGTAAAGGCCGTAGGCGACCCGAGCGGAGTGAAGGTCCGAATACGCCGTTGCGCGCCGACGAGGCCATTCGCCCGGGTCCAGGTCAGGGCCCGCCAGATCGTCGAGTGTGTCGGCGACCGAACATGCGGCGGCGGCGATACCAGCGCGCAGCGGCCGAAGCCTCTGTGCGACCCACGGCGCCAGCAGCAGCACACAGATCCACACACCGCCCAGCGTCTCCAGCAATCCGTTGTACAGCGCTGGGCTGGTCGCCGGCCGCAGCGCCGCCACCAGCGTGCACAGCGCCGCCATCGGTCCCAGCTCGGGAATGGCCGCGCCTAGCGCTGCGACCGCGGATGTGACCACAACCATCAGCCAGTCATGGCTGCTGACCAGGCCCCCGAGCCAGGAGAAGAGTGTCACGACGGCCACCCTGATGATCATCGAGCGGGCACGGACGCCCTGGCGCCCCTGCGGGCCGATGACCCCGACGTAAAAGGCCCCCAGAGCGACGAGCTGGCTCTCGACGACACGCCCGGTAATCAGGCCCACCACCAGCGGGACACACACACCGGCCGCGGTCACCAGCCCGTAGACCGGCGCCGCGCAGCCCTCGAACGTGGCGAACGCCCGGCGCAGCCACAACAGCGATGACACGGCCTGCTCCCTGGCAACGTGGCGGCGGTCTCCGCCCCTTACCCCACCTTGTTCACGCCTACCCACCACGATGCCCGGCGCTGCGGTCGGCTGAGGTGCTTGGTCCGCGTGGCCGCGGGCGGGGCCGGGCGATGTAGCGGCCATTAGGCCAGCGCGCCACGCCGCCGACCACGACCCACACCGGCGCGGAGACCATGAGCTTCTTTGGCGGCCTGGAGCTGCTCGACCGGGCCTGGTCTCCTGTTCGCACTGGCGGCCGGAGTTCGCCGATATCGACGGACCGGCACCTCACGTCCCCAGTACGGCACGGTCGGCCGCAAGCCCTGAAGGCTCGAGTTACCGCCTGGGCGAGGGGCACAGCCCCTCCCGCTTCCTCCACGACGTGGCGGGTGATTACGGTGGGTGTATGAGGGTATCGGTGGGACTGGTCGGCGCGGGCCGCTCGGCGGCCGAGTTGTACGCGCCCTCGCTGGCGTCCGCCCCCGCGATCCGGTTCGCGGGCATCTGGTCGAGGTCGCCGGAAGCCGCACGGAGCCTCGCCGCGCGATGTTCGGTTCCCTCCTTCGGCAACTTCGCCGAAATGCTCGAGCATTGCGACGCAGTCGCGTTCGCCGTGCCGCCTGCCGCGCAGCCGTTCCTCGCCGCGGCGGCGGCGGGACGGCATGTGGCCCTCCTGCTGAGCAGGCCGATCGCCGACGACCTGGCCGGGGCGGAGGAGTTGGCCGAGGCCGTCGCCGACGACGTGGTCTCTCAGGTGGCGTTGACGTGGCGCTACGCACCCGCCGTTCGAAGCTACCTTGACACCCAGGTCAGGCGGGCGCGGCCCATCGGCGGCACCGCCCGCCTGATCTCCGCGGCGCTGGCCTCGGACGCGCCGGCGTGGCGGGCCGAGCGGGGCGTGCTCATGGACGTGGGGGCGGACGTGGTAGGCCTTCTCGACGCCGCCCTCGGCCACACGGCGCTCATCCGCGCGCACGGCGATCCGCACGGCTGGGTGGGCCTGCTGCTGGAACACGAGGGCGGCCGGTACAGCGAGGCCTCGCTGCTGGCCACCGCGCCGGCCGACCAACCCGCCCGCGCGGAGATCGAGATCTTCGGGCGGGGCGGCTCCGCCATGATCGACTGCAGCGACGTGACTGAGCGCGAGGCTGTCGGGACGATGGTCGAGGAGTTCGCGGATGCGGTCGAGCACCGCAGACCGCACCCATTGGACGTGCGACACGGCCTCCACCTTCAGCGGCTGCTCGACGCCGCGGAGACCGATCTGCTCGCCGGCCACTGACCCGGAGGGCGCGCCGGTCCACATCAGCCACCGCATCGAGACCGATCCCGCTACACATCGACGCTGGCCACGGATCGCCGATAAGTTCATCGAGGAGTTCGCGGCCGCTCTTGGCGGGCTGGCCGGGGGACCGATGGACGCACGCACCGCCCTGCCGCCGCTGGCCTCCAGGACCGGCCCGGACGCTATGCGGGCCTGGTGGCCGAGGCGCTCCAGCATGGCGCCCGGCTGTCCAAGGTCGGCGAGCCGACGCCGGCCACCGGAGCGTTCGCGCGACCGGCGATCCTCACCGGAGTGACGAGCGCCAGGAACTGTTCGACCCGGTCGTCCTAGTCGACGCACCGCCGCGAGCGACCCCCGCGGCCTGCTCCTTATCGACTTCACGGGGTGGGTGAACCGGACGGCCGGGCTGTCCGCGATCTCCCTCACTCTGCCCGGTGCCCGTTGCAATGCAAGGGCCGTCGACGCCGAACGATGCCGGGACGCCCGCTGGGGACGCGGCCGCCGTGCGAACTGCCTTTTCCGCGGTCACGGCGCCATACCCGGACCGCGCGTCGCCGAGGCTCGAGCGCCCCATCTCCGGGGAAGGACCGCGACCATGAGCCCCGTGTCCCTGTTCGTCGTCGGTCTTGCCATCGCGGTGGTGGTGCTGCTCTCGCGCGCGCTGTCCGCCCGAGCGGGGATCCCCGAGGCCATCCTGCTGGTGCTCCTCGGCGCTGCGGCCGGCTTCCTGCCCGGCATGCCCGAGACCCGGCTCCCGGCGCAGCTCGTGCTGCTCGGTTTCCTGCCACCGCTCGTCTACCACGCGGCGTTCTTCACCGCGCCGAGGGAGGCGAAGGCGGACGCGGTACCGATCATCACGCTCGCCGTCGGGCTGACGCTGGTGACCACCGTCGCCGCCGGGTCCGCGGCGTGGTGGACCATGCCCGCGATGGGCTGGGCGGCGGCCATCGCCCTCGGCGCCGCCATCGCTCCGACCGACCCGGTCGCGGCGACCTCGATCATGAAACGGCTGGCCACGCCGATCCGGATCGTGACCATCGTCGAGGGCGAGAGCCTCATCAACGACGGCGTCGCGCTGACCGCGTTCGGGCTCGCCGTCGAAGCGCTACGGGGGCCGTTCTCCTTCGGCCACGGCGCCACCAGACTGGCCGAGGTGGTCGTCGGCGGCATCGCGTACGGCCTCGTCGTGGGCCTCGTCAGCGCCCGTATCCGCCGCCGGATCCGCGACGCCGGCAGCCAGATCATCGTGTCATTACTGACGCCATACCTCGCGTTCGTCCCGGCCGATCGACTCGGCCTGTCCGGGGTCCTCGCCACCGTTACCGCGGGGTTCTATCTCGGCACCCGCGGCGCGGGCATGCTGCAGCCGGCGTCCCGGCTGCCCGGACAGGTGTTCTGGCGAGTGCTGGTGTTCATGCTGGAGTCGGCCCTGTTCGTACTGCTGGGTCTGCAGACCCGTGCGCTGTTCCGTGAGCGGGCCGGCCTGCCCTGGTCACGGACGGTAATCGGCACGATGGTGGTCGCGGCCGTCGTCGTGGTCCTGCGGCTGGCATGGACGCTGCTCGTGTTCCCGCTCTCGCGGTACCTGCCGGGGCGGCACTTCACCTTCGACCACCTGCCGTGGCGCGACCGGCTCGTCATCGGGTGGAGCGGCATGCGCGGCGCCACCACTCTGGCGATCGTGCTGTCCCTGCCGACAACCGTGCGCGATCTGCCGCCGGAGATCCGTAGCGAGCAGATCTCCGTGGCCGCCGCGATCGTGTTCATCACCCTGATCGGGCAGTCCATGACGTTGCCTGCTCTGCTGCGCCGGCTCGGCCTCGCCGAGTCGGATCGCGTCCGGATCCAGACGCTCGATGCCCGCCGGGAGATGCTGGAGACCGCGCTGGCTCGACTCGACGAGCTCGTCGAAGGCGGTGTTGCGGACGAGCGCACCGCCCGGGCCTACCGCCAGATCTATGAGGACCGGATCGACCGGATCCGGGCCGAACTCGACGAGGAGGTGGAGGAGGTCACCGATGCCGTCGGCCTGCGCCGCGAGCTGGTGCGGACTCAACGCGAGAGACTCCGGCGGCTGTACCACAAGGGCAGGATCAGCGCGGAGGTCATGCGGGCCGTGGACCGCTGGCTCGACCTCGACGATCCCGACGTCCGCGACGTCGAATGACCCGTGGAGCGCGCCCGGCCCGCCGACCGCGACCACCCCGCCGCGACCAGGCCGTCCCCGGCACCGGACCAGATCCCCTATGTCCGGCTCACCACGGCCGACAGGTGGGGAGCGGCCGCGCGGCGCTGTTCGTCGGTGGTGGTGACGCGGAGGCGGGGCTCGTCGCTGTCCAGCCGCGCGGGCGAGCTGTCGCGACGTCCCTCGGGGATCACGGCGACCCCCATGGCGCCACAGTTCGGGCAGGTGACCTCGCCCCCGGTGGGCGGTGGCACCGGCACGCCGTCCAGCCGGTAGAACGCGAATATCGCACCGACGTCATCGCTCACGTACTGCACGTCGTAGTCGGCGGTCCAGGTACGGCCGCAGCGCCCGCATACGAACCTGTAGCGCTCGACCGCGACGTCGACCAGCATGGTCATCGCACCTCCGAGTTCATCTCAGATCATGCTCAGGGGGCCGCGGACGACGACATTCTGCGGCCACCCCTGGAGGGCCTCTCGGTAGACGTCATCCGGTTCGAGGCGCCGCAGTTCCTCGGCGATCAGTTCGGCCTCGCGGCGCCGGTACAGTGCCACCTGCCGGTCGGGCTCGCCGGGCCGGCTGGCCAGCCATGCGCCCAGCAACACGGCGCTGGGGTTGCGCGGCTCCGCCGCGATCGCCGCGCCGGTTACCTCGCCGTGGGGCCGGTCGAGCTCGACGGCCAGCAGCGAACGCCACTGGGTCAGGCGTGTCCAGGACAGATCAGTGTCCCCGGGCAGGTACGCCTTTCCCAGTCGATCGAGGGCGCCGAGAGGGTCGGCGTTGCCGGCGGCGTCGGTGACGCGCCGTTGGGCCAGGCGGCCCAGGGGCTCGTCACCGGGCCGCTCTGGAGCGAACCTGGGCCACCAGGTGACGGCCGGAGCGTCGGGCACCAGCAGGGGCAGCACCACCGATTCGGCGTGCCGCACCAGCAGGCCGTACAACCGCAACAGCACGATCTCGCCCGGCCTGGCCTCGGCCACGTGGATCTCCGCGTCCATGCGGGTCGCCTCGTCGCTGCCGCGCGGGATGACCGCGATGATCCGGCTGGGATGCTCCCTCGACGCCTCGGCCGATGCCCGCAGCGCGTCGTACTGGTCGGCCTCGGTAGTGACGATCACCAGGGTGAGCACCTTGCCGACGGCTGGACCGCCCATCCGGTGACGCGCCGCGGTCAGCGCGTCCTCGATGCTGTGGGTCGTCGTGTCCACCAGATCGATGATCATTTTCCACCCCCGCGTGGGGACTCGCGGCCACAGGATCCCGCCCCGCGGGGAAGACAAACAGATCGGCGGTTCCGTACGGCCGCACTCGCGCCGTGACACCGGACGGTTCCCATCTTGCCGCTGCTCCTTTCCGGCCACGGCCCGAGAACAGTCCGATGTCCTGGCTTGTCGTTTCCAATCTAGCCGGGGCCGAGCGGTCGTCCCCCGGCCCCGGCTCGCCACACGGATCCCGCCGAACTGATGGTCGCGGGCGAGACCGAGGCCGGCCTGCCACAGATCGTCGGAGGGCTGACCGTCGCGCTCGCCCGCGCGTTCAAACTGATCGATCCGAAGCTGAAGAACCCGCACACCGAGCACTGGGAACGCGTCGCCCGCGTGTTCGACCTCCTGCTGTAGGCCGGCACGAGACCACCCGACGGCGGCTGCACTACACGATCGGGGATGTCACGCGAGCGTCCCCCGACAAAGACTCCACCGCCGATTCCCATAAATTTCCACGCCCCGGCCCGATCTGGGGACTGCGCGCGCCCGCGCCATGGCCGGGCAACAGAACCGCCATGTCTACCCAGGATGAGGATGCGACCGGCCCCACGATGGGCGAGCGTCGAGATGTAGGCCTATCGACACAGGACCTCGGAATCTGAGCGGTCACCAACCGCCAACTGGCCGACCGGCTCTTCATGAGCGTGCACACGGTCGCCTTCCACCTGCGGCACGCCTTCCGCGAACTCGAGGTGACCTCGCAGGTGGAGCTGATACCGCTCGTTATGAGGGCGGGCAAGTGATCAAGGACGAGACCGCCGATTCGGCCGGTGATCCAGGACCCATCTGCGACGGTCTGGCCGAATAGGGGATGTCGCCCGAGGCCGCAGTACATAGCGTCCAGAGCATGGAAACCGTTGAGGACCACACCAGCGCCGCCCGTCTCTTCATCACGGAGGCGCTCACCATGGATCCGCTCACCATGGATCCCAGGATGAGTCACGAGAAGCTCATGGCCGCTCAGGCCGAGGCCGCACTGGCGATCGCGTCGGCGCTGGACGGCGTGGCAACGGCGGTCCGGGACGGCAGGGAGGCGTGACGGCGTAGACGCGGGGCCGGTGGGAGCCGTCCCGCCAACGAGCGGTGCCGTATTCGACCAGACATCAAGGCATCATCCGAGAGGAAGTCGACGGCACATGTCAACCGGCAGGGCCGAGGAAGGCCCGCACAAGGTAGTGCTGGTTACGTACGGTAGCCACGAGGCGGCCCAGCACATCGTGGACGTTCTGGCCGAGCAAAAGTTCCCAGTGGAACACGTGGAAATCGTGGGCACGGGCCTCAGGCTGCAGGAGGCCGTACTCGGCCGCCTCACCCTGGGGCGGACCTTGGCCTCCGGAGCGGTCACCGGCGGCTGGATCGGGCTTATGGTCGGGGTCGTGTTCTTGATCGTCAGTCCGTGGGCGGCGGCATCGGTGATCTCCGCCGTCGTGCTCGGCATCGTGTTCGGCCTCATCTGGGCGGTGTTTGCACACACGTGGCGGCGGCGGTCGTTCGTCGCGGTGCCCGCGGTCGTCGCCGACCGTTACCAGGTGCTGGTCGACGCACCGTTCGCCGAGGAGGCGCGACGCGTGCTGGCCGCGGCCCGGGTGGCCCCGGCCGACAGCGCGAGCCGGCCGCTGTGACCCTTGGGGAGGAGATCGAGATGAGCCAGGCGACGACGGTCGACCGCGGCAAGTGGGCGGAGTTCTTCGACACGCTGAGCGCGGATCACGCCGGTCACAGCGCCGCCATCGAACTGCTCGGCGCCGACTTCGGCGACCAGTTCGAGACCGAGCGGCTGCCGTTCGCGTACGCCTCCTACGATTCCCGCGACGATGTGATCGTCATCGGAGTCGGGGGAAACTCGGCACGATTCCCGGTTCTTCTCCGCCACATGATCGACCATCCCACGGAGATCGACTTCACGGTCCCCGAACCGGCCGAGACCGACGTCCGGATCGTCGGCGGGGACGGGACCGCGACCCTGCTGCGCCTGCGTCCGGAACCCGCCCTGCCTCCCTGAGCACGCTGGTGGGCGCCGTGCCGTGTGGTGCCGCAGGCCCGGCGGGCCGTGGAGACCTCACTCACGCTCCAGGCGGCGGCGGCAGGGTTGCCCCGCCCGCGCCGGGTTCACAGAGGGGTCCGCGGTCCGGACGTCACTCACCCTCCGTTGCACCGTCCGAATCATCCGCTGAGACGCTCGTGGACCAGCCGGACGGCCATCGCGCCTTCGCCCACGGCCGACGCGACCCGCTTGACGGACCCGCTCCTGACGTCGCCGACCGCGAACACGCCTGGCAGGCTGGTCTCCAGGGGCAGCGCGTCGTCGCCGGTGCGGATGAAGCCTTTCCCGTCCAGCTCCACCTGGCCGGCCAACCAGCCGACACAGGGGTCGGCGCCGATGAAGATGAACAGGTTCCGGGCCTCGTGGACGCACCGTTCTCCGGTGCGGTCGTCCTCGACGACGACCGCCTCCAGCGTCTCGTCGCCGACCAGTTCGCGTACCTCGGTGCGCAGGTGGACCTCGATGCCCGGGGAGCGCTCAATCTGATCGATCAAGTAGCGGGACATGTTCTTGCCCAGGTCACCGCCCCGGACGAACAGCCTGACCCGCTCCGCGCGCTTGGCGAGATAAAGGGCGGCCTGGCCGGCCGAGTTGCCGCCGCCGACGACCGCGACGGGCACATGGACACACTGCAGCGCCTCGACCTCGGTGGCGGCGTAGTAGACGCCGCAGCCCTCGAACCGTTCGAGGCCAGGGACGTCGAGCCGCCGGTAGCGGGCACCGGTGGCGAGCACCACCGTGCGGGCGCTGATCCGGCCGCTGTCGCCAAGGGCGATGCCGTAGCCGGCGTTCTCGACCTCCAGCGCGGTGGCCTCCGCCGGGACGCCGAGCCGCGCGCCGAACTTCTCGGCCTGGATGACCGCGCGCTCGGCGAGCTCGGCGCCGGAGATCCCAGAGGGAAACCCCAGGTAGTTCTCGATGCAGGAGGACGTGCCGGCCTGGCCGCCGGTGGCGACCGCGTCGACGACGACCGTGCTCAGGCCCTCGGACGCGCCGTAGACGGCCGCGGCCAGCCCGGCCGGCCCGGCACCGACGATCACGAGGTCGGCGACGTCGCCGTGGGCCGCCGCTGTCGGTAGGCCGATCGCGCGGGCCAGCTCGGCGTTGCTCGGGTTGCGCAGGATCCGGTCGCCGTTGAGGATCACCAGCGGGGTGTCTTCGGGCCGGACGTGCAGCCGCCTCAGCGCCTGCTCGGCCTGTGTGTCCTGTTCCAGGTCGATCCACCGATGCGGGAGCCGGTTGCGCGCCGCGAAGTCCCGCAGCCGCCGGGTGTCGGGTGAGAACCGGGAGCCGATGATCCGCAGCCCGGCGCCGAGCTCGATCAGCAGCGAACGCCGGATGAAGTAGGCACGCAGGAGGAGGTCCCCGAGCGCGGGGTCCCGGGCGATCAGCAGGCGCAGGCGATCCACCGGGATCCGCAGGACCGCGCCCGGCTCGTCGACCACGGCGCCGGCGAGCGCCGCCTGCCCGGTGAGCAGGCCGAGCTCGCCGAGGAACCGGCCCGGGCCGTGCACACGGATGACTTCGTCGGCGTCGACCATCGCGACCGAGCCCTCCAGAACCACGAAGAAGTCGTAGTCCGGCTCGCCCTGTCGGAACAGAACGTCGCCCTGCCGGGTCGGGATCCGCTCGCCATGCGCGGACAGGCGCTGTATCTGCTCAGGGTCCAGCCGCGGCCACGCGCCGTGCACGTCAGGTGTCTCTTGCAATGTTCTTCTCCACCCATGCGCGCAGGGCCGGAGCGGGCGCGGCGCCGGCCTGCCGATCGATCACCTTGCCGTCCCGCATGAGGAGCAGGGTTGGCACGGCCTGGACGGCGAACCGCTCTTGGATCTTCGGTGCCCGGTCGACGTCGACCTTCACGAGCTTGATCAGGCCGGCCATCTCGCGGGCGAGCTGTTCGAGCGCAGGGCTGACCATGCGGCACGGGCCGCACCAGGTCGCCCACAGGTCGACCACTACCGGCACGGAGGCGCGCTCGGCGATGTCGGCGAAGTCGTCGTCGCCGGCGTCGGCGATCCACGGAAGTGGCTGGTGGCAGTTTCCGCACCGCGGCGTACCGTCGGCCACCGCCGGCACGCGGTTGCGCTTGCCGCAGTGCGGGCATTGGACGATCATCGATGCCTCCTCACGGGTTCTCGTAGGAGACCTTGAGCTCACCGTCCTCCAGGTCCACGTGGATGACCGCACCGTCGAGGATTTCCCCGGACAGCAGCTCACGGCCGATCCGGGTCTCGACCTCATGGGCGATGAACCGGCGCAGCGGCCGGGCACCGTACACCGGGTCGAAGCCCTGCCGGGCGATGAAGGCGCACGCCTCGGGCGTGACGTCCAGCGTCATCCGGCGGTCGACGAGACGGGCCCGCAGGTCGTTGAACATCAGATCGACGATCTGTTCGATCTCGCGCTGCGTCAGCGGTTTGAACAGCACGGTGTCGTCGACCCGGTTGAGGAACTCGGGCCGGAAGTGCGAGCGCAGCGCGTCCATGACGGCCTCGCGCGCGTCGGGCTTGAGCTCGCCGTCGGAGGTGACGCCGACCAGCAGGTAGTCCGAGCCGATGTTGGACGTCATGATCAACACGGTGTTGCGGAAGTCCACGGTGCGGCCCTGGGCGTCGGTGAGCCGGCCGTCGTCGAGCACCTGCAGCAGCGTGTTGAACACGTCGGCGTGGGCCTTCTCGATCTCATCGAGCAGCACGACGGAGTACGGCTTGCGCCGCACGGCCTCGGTGAGCTGGCCGCCCTCCTCGTAGCCGACGTAGCCGGGCGGGGCGCCGACCAGGCGGCTGACGGTGTGCCGCTCCTGATATTCGCTCATGTCCAGCCGGATCATGTTCTCCTCGGTGTCGAACAGCGCCGCCGCCAGTGCCTTGGCCAGCTCCGTCTTGCCGACGCCGGTCGGGCCGAGGAAGATGAACGAGCCGATCGGGCGGCGTGGATCCTTGATCCCGGCGCGGGCCCGGATGATGGCGTCGGTGACCAGCCGCACGGCCTCGTCTTGGCCGACGATGCGCTGGTGCAGCACCTCGTCGAGCCGGAGCAGTTTCTCGCGCTCGCCCTCTTTGAGGCGGCTCACCGGGATGCCGGTCCAGCGAGACACGATCTCGGCGATCTCGTCTTCGGTCACGACCTCGCGCAGCAGGCGCCGGCCGCCCTGTTTGTCGGACAGCCGCCGTTCCTCGGCCTCCAGCTTGCGCTGCAGCTCCGGCAGCAGGCCGTGGCGCAGCTCGGCGGCACGGTTCAGGTCGTAGTTCCGTTCGGCCTTGTCGGCCTCCCGGCGGACGCGTTCGATCTCCTGGCGCAGGTCCTGCACCTTGCGGAGCGCCTGCCGTTCGGCCTCCCACTGGGTCCGCATGGCGTCGGCCTCGGCCCGCAGGTCGGCCAGCTCCTTGCGCAGGTCATCCAGCCGCGCCCGGCTGGCCGGGTCCTCCTCCTTGGACAGCGCCGCCTCCTCGATCTCAAGGCGCATCACCCGCCGCGTGAGCTCGTCGAGCTCGGCGGGCATCGAGTCGATCTCCGTACGCAGCTTCGCGCACGCCTCGTCGACCAGGTCGATGGCCTTGTCCGGCAGGAACCGGTCGGAGATGTAGCGGTGGCTGAGCGTCACCGCGGCGACGATCGCAGAGTCCTGGATCTTCACGCCGTGGAAGACCTCCAGGCGTTCGCGCAGTCCACGGAGGATGGAGATGGCATCCTCGATCGACGGCTCGTCGACCATCACCGGCTGGAAGCGGCGTTCGAGGGCGGCGTCCTTCTCAATGTGCTTGCGGTACTCCTGCAGTGTGGTGGCGCCGATCATGTGCAGCTCGCCGCGGGCGAGCATGGGCTTGAGCATGTTGCCGGCGTCCATCGCTCCCTCGGCCGCGCCGGCGCCGACGACGTTGTGCAGCTCGTCGACGAACAGCAGGATGCGACCCTCGGCCGCCTTGACCTCGTTGAGCACTGCCTTGAGGCGTTCCTCGAATTCGCCGCGGTACTTCGCGCCCGCGACGAGCGAGCCCATGTCGAGAGCCCAGACGGTCTTGTCCCGCAGCCCTTCCGGCACGTCGCCCTGGTCGATGCGCTGGGCGAGGCCTTCGACGATCGCGGTCTTGCCGACGCCCGGGTCGCCGACGAGCACCGGGTTGTTCTTCGTCTTGCGGGACAGGATCTGGATAACGCGGCGAATCTCGGTGTCCCGGCCGATGACCGGGTCGAGCTTTCCGGTACGGGCCTCGGCGACCAGGTCGCGGCCGTACTTCTCCAAGGCCTCGTAGGCGGCCTCCGGCATGGCCGAGGTCACCCGCTGGTTGCCGCGGACCTTGGTCAGCTCCTCAAGGAACCGGTCACGGGTGACCCCCTTGATCAGTCCGTCCTCGATGAGGGCCAGGACGAGGTGCTCGACCGAGACGTACTCGTCCTTGAGCCGCTTCGCTTCGCGCTCGGCCGTGTCGAACAGGCGGGAGAGCCGCTGCGTGACGTAGACCTGGCCGGGCGCGGCGCCCGGGCCGCTGACCCGAGGACGTCTGCCGAGCTGCGATTCGACCTCCTTCTGCAGCAGGTCGGTGTCCACGCCGGCCCCCGCGAGCAGCCGGGGGGCAAGACCCTCCGGCTGGTCGAGCAGGGCCAGCAGGAGGTGCTCGGCGTCCACTTCGGTGTGCCCGAAGCGCAGTGCCTTGGTCTGCGCGTCGTGCAGGGCTTCCTGGGATTTCTCGGTCAGTCGGTTCAGGTCCATGGTCGACCTCCGGAGCGTATGTGGGCGCGTCGTCTCTGCGCAGCCTCGAGAGCGGCGATGCGGTCGAGTAGGTCGCATACGAGGCCGAGCGCGGCGTAGTTCAGCGAGAAGCCGGCGTGGAGCCGCTGGACGCGCGCGAGGGTCGCGAGCTGGTCGCGGGTGAACCACAGCGCGCCGGAGGCGTCCCGGTCGGCGTCGAGAATGCCCAGGGTGACCAGGCGGCGGACCAGTTCGGGATGGACGCACGCGTCGCGGGCGAACGTCTCGAGGTCGAGCCGCACGGGACGGGCCGGCCGCACCAGCGCGTATCTCATCAACGCCTCCTCGGATCGAAGGAGGATGTGGCGGCGAGCTCCTGGAACAGCCGTCTCTCCTCGGGGCTCAGCCGGTGCGGCACCATGATCTGCACCTCGGCGAACAGGTCGCCCGGCCGGCCGCGCGGATTGGGCAGCCCGCGTCCGCGCAGCCGCAACCGCCGACCGCACGACGTGCCGCCCGGCACCTTGACCTTCGCCTCGCCACCCGGCGTGTCGAGGGGAGCGGTGGTGCCGAGCGCGGCCTCCCAGGGAGTGAGCGGCAGCCGTACGGTGATGTCGCGGCCGTCGACGCGGTACCGCGGATGCGGCATGATCCGGACGACGAGGTAGAGGTCACCCCGCTGCCCGCCGTCCGAGCCGTGACCGCCCTGCCCGGCGAGCCGGATGCGCTGGCCGTCGGTGACGCCGGGAGGAATGTCCACGTCGACGGTGTGCGGGCCGCCGGGCCCGGTGAGCGTGATCCTGCGGTGCCCGCCGTGGTACGCCTCCTCCACGGTCAGCTCCAGCTCGGCCTCCTGGTCGGCCCCCTGGATCGGACCCCATCCGAAGCCGCCTTGGCGACGCCTCGCCCCCGCGCGCCCGCCGAAGATGCCGCCGAGCAGGTCCTCCAGGTCCACATCCTCGGCCCCGCGGGCGCCGAAGCCGCCTCCGAAACCGCCGAACCCTCCGGCGCCGGCACCCGCCCGCCCGCTGGCGCCAGCGCCGGCGCGGGCCCGGGCCCAGGTCTCCGGGTCGACGTCCGGCGGCACCCGGCGAAAGTCCTCGCCGAACGCGTCGTAGCGCTTGCGCTGCTCCGGGTCGGACAGAACGGCGTACGCCTCGGACACCGCCTTGAAGCGGTCCTCCGCCTCCGGGGCCTTGTTGACGTCGGGGTGGTACTTACGGGCCAGTTTGCGGTACGCCCGCTGGATCTCATCCTGGCTCGCCGTCCTCGGCACCCCGAGGACCTCGTAGAAGTCACGAGCCGGGGCCATCGGCCTGTGGTCCCTTCGACACCACGACCTGCGCCGGGCGCAACTGGGCGTCCCCCGAGCCGTACCCGGGGCGGGTAACCTCGACGACCGTCCCCTCCGGCACGTCCGCATCGGGAACGGTGGCCACCGCCTGGTGCCGGGTCGGGTCGAACGTCCGCCCCACATCGTCCTGCCGCGGGAAGCCGAGCCGGGCGAGCAGCTCGAGCGCCTGGTCGCGTACGGCCCGCACTCCCTCGAGGAGGACCTCGCAGTCGGCGCCGCCGTGCTCGATCGCCCGTTCGAGATTGTCCACGACGGGCAGCCACTCCGCGACGGTACGGGCCCGTTCGGCGAAGCGCTGCCGCTCGGTGTCGCGGGCGGCCCGCTTGCGGTGGTTGTCGAGATCGGCGAGGGCACGCTTCCAGCGGTCCTCCAGTTCGGCGATCTTCATCGCCGAGCCCGTGCCCTCTTCTTCCGGCCGCATCTCACTCATCGGTCGTGAACTCCGCATCGATCACGTCCTCGCCGCCCCCGGCACCGGGACCGCTTTCGGGGCCCCCACCGGCGCCCGGTCCGCCTGGCGCGCCCGGCCCACCCGGTCCGCCGGGCCCAGACGGGCCCGCCCCGGCAGCGGCACTGGTGAGGCCGTAGAAGACCTGCTGCAGCTCGGCGGCCAGGTTCCGGAGCCGCTCGACCGGCGCCTCCTCCTTGATCGCCTGACGGGCGTCGCCGACGAGCATCTCCGCGCGCGCTTTCTCGTGCGTGGGGACGCCCTCGCCGAGCTCTTGCAGCCGCTTCTCGACCTGGTACGCGATCGAGTCGAGCTGGTTGCGGGCGTCGATCATCTCGCGCAGCCGCTCGTCCTCGGAGCGGTGCTGCTCGGCGTCCTTGATCATCCGGTCGATCTCGGACTGGTCGAGGTTCGTGGTTTCGCTGATCGTGACCTTCTGCTCGGCGCCGGTGTCCTTGTCGCGGGCGGAGACGTTGAGGATGCCATTGGCGTCGATGTCGAAGGTGACCTCGATCTGCGGTACGCCGCGCGGGGCCGGACGGATGTTCTCCAGCCGGAACCGTGCCAGGACCCGGTTGTCGGCGGCCCGCTCGCGCTCGCCCTGTAGGACCACCACGTCGACAGCGGTCTGGTTGTCTTCCGCGGTGCTGAAGATCTCCGTGCGCCGGGCGGGGATCGTGGTGTTCCGCTCGATGATCTTGGTCATGACGCCGCCGAGCGTCTCCAGGCCCAGCGACAGCGGGGTGACGTCGAGTAGGACGACGTCCTCCACCTCGCCCTTGATGACGCCTGCCTGCGCCGCGGCGCCCAGCGCGACGACCTCGTCCGGGTTGACCGTCATGTTCGGGTCCTTGCCGCCGGTCAGGCGCCGCACGAGAGCATGCACAGCCGGGATGCGCGTGGACCCACCGACGAGGATCACCTCGTCGATGTCGTTCGCGGTGACCTTGGCATCGGCCATGACCGTCTCTACCGGACCGACGCAGCGCTCGATCAGGTCACCCGTGATCTGTTCGAACGTCGAACGCATCAGCGTGGTGTTCAGGTGCTTGGGGCCGGTCGCGTCCGCGGTGACGAAAGGCAGGTTGACCGTCGTCTGGGTCACCGAGGACAGCTCGACCTTGGCCTTCTCCGCCGCCTCGAACAGGCGCTGCAGCGCCTGCGGATCATTGCGCAGGTCGATGCCGTTGTCCCGCTGGAACTCGTCGGCGATGTGGTCGACGATCCGGCGGTCGAAATCGTCGCCGCCGAGGTGCCCGTCACCAGCCGTCGCGAGGACCTCCACGACCCCCTCGCCGATGCTGAGCAGGCTCACGTCGAACGTGCCGCCGCCGAGATCGAAGATGAGGACCGTCTCATTCGCGCCCTTGTCCAGCCCGTAGGCCAGCGCCGCCGCGGTCGGCTCATTGATGATCCGAAGCACCTCGAGGCCGGCGATCTTCCCGGCGTCCCTCGTGGCCTGGCGCTGCGCATCGTTGAAGTAGGCGGGGACCGTGATGACCGCCTCGGTCACCCTCTCGCCGAGGAACTTGCCGGCGTCGTCGGCGAGCTTGCGCAGCACCAGCGCGGAGATCTCCTCAGGTGCGTACAGCTTGCCCCGCACATCGAAACGGACGGCCCCGTCCGGGCCGGCCACCACGTCGAACGAGACGGCGTTGATCTCGCTGGCCACCTCGTCGTACCGGCGGCCGATGAACCGCTTGGCCGAGTAGATGGTGCCTTTGGGGTTGAGGATCGCCTGCCGGCGCGCGAGCTGCCCCACCAGGCGCTCGCCCTGTTCGGTGAAGGCCACCACAGACGGCGTCGTACGCGACCCCTCGCTGTTCGGGATCACGGTGGGGTGGCCGTCCTCCGTCGTGGCGATGACGGAGTTCGTGGTGCCGAGATCTATTCCGACTGCCTTAGCCATGCCATCCTCCCGGCCGGTCCGACGGAGCCTCGACTTCGGAGGGAGCCTGACCGGCTCAGATTCCGAGGTCCTGTGTCGATAGGCCTACATCTCGACGCTCGCCCATCGTGGGGCCGGTCGCATCCTCATCCTGGGTAGACATGGCGGTTCTGTTGCCCGGCCATGGCGCGGGCGCGCGCAGTCCCCAGATCGGGCCGGGGCGTGGAAATTTATGGGAATCGGCGGTGGAGTCTTTGTCGGGGGACGCTCGCGTGACATCCCCGATCGTGTAGTGCAGCCGCCGTCGGGTGGTCTCGTGCCGGCCTACAGCAGGAGGTCGAACACGCGGGCGACGCGTTCCCAGTGCTCGGTGTGCGGGTTCTTCAGCTTCGGATCGATCAGTTTGAACGCGCGGGCGAGCGCGACGGTCAGCCCTCCGGCGATCTGTGGCAGGCCGGCCTCGGTCTCGTCCGCGACCATCAGCTCGAACGGCGGGTGCTTGGCGAGCCGCTCCAGGAGCGACTCAAGCTCGATCTCCTCCTCGAGCTTGCGGAACTCGTGGATGCTTTCCTGCAAGCCCTTGGTCACGGGTAGATCGTGCGGCTGGATGATGTCGCGGGCGTTGGCCTTCGCGTGTGCCTGGCCGATGAGGATCAGGTCGTAGATCTTGCCGTCGACGAAGTCGTCGTAGCGCTTGAGGTCGTCCTTGTCGATGTCCAGGCTCGCGGCCGCACGGAACAGGCGCTGAAACTGCGGGATGCCGGTCGGGGGCATGAGTACCACCTCCTGCCCCCAGCCTTGACTCGGGACGGGTTCGCGGCATCCCACGATCGGACGGGGTATCACCCGCGCCGGCGTCCAGGCGCATCTAGGTCCAGGTGCTTCCAGCGGCTGACAACCAAGCTGACCCAGATGCCGCCGGGCGCCGTGGCAGGGCTACGCGTCGGGCAGCGGGAATTCCACCAGCCTGGACAGCAGCCACGCCGCCGAGCACCGCGTGACAGCCGCGGTTCACCCGAGACGACAGGGACCTGATCGACCACGAGCCCGCTCATCACCGCCCCGAACCCGACGAGCAGCGACGTCAGCAGGTGCGAAACGGGCACGACCGGATTCGGCGACCTCGCCGGCCGCGCAGCCGTCAGGACAACGGCCGGCCATGTCTAACACCGATGGGTGAGAATCGTGTGATCGGTGCGGATTCGAACCCCCGCGCCGCGCCACCTGCTAGGCGCATCGGTTTCACCCACCCGTCGTACGCTGCCATTATGCGGATCGATGACAGGTATCCACTGGCGACGCCCCGATGAAAGTCCGGCGCCCCCGCACACGGACTGCGGACCACAGTTTCGCCCGGGCCGTCCGCGCCATCGTCGAGCCCCTCCGCCGGTGCCTGACGACCGCGGAGCGGGAACCTGAATCCGACGAGCCCGAGGGCCCGCTGGGCGAGGTCGGATGCGAAGGCGCCTTCGAATCTCTACTGGCGGCTCTGGAGCTCTGCCAGATCCAGGTCAGGAGTCTCGCGGACGAGCAGGTGGCGCTCCGCCGGATGGCGATGCTGTCCGCCCAGGCAGCACCGCCGGAGAAGATCTTCCGCGCGGTGTCCCGCGAGATCGGCGAGCTTCTCGGGACCGACTACGTGGTCATCAACCGCTACGAGCCGGATAACACCACCACATCGGTCGGCCACTGGAGCCGACCGGGCAGCCCCGACGTCATGCCTCCGCTGGCCGGACACTGGCCGATCCAGAACGGCTCCGCGACCGAGATCGTGGCACGGACCGGCAAGCCGGCGCGGATCGCCGACTACACCCACGCCGAGACCGAGATGGGCGAATGGGCGCGCGAGCGCGGTATCAGGTCCGTCGTCGCCTGCCCCGTCATGGTGAAGGGACGAGTTTGGGGGATGATCGCCTCTCTCAGCACCGAAGCGCAGCCCGAGGACACGGAGGCGCGCATCCTCCAGCTCGGTGTGTTCGCCAGCGCCGCCATCGACAGCGCCGAGATCGGTGCCGAGCTGCACGCCTCCCGTGCCCGCGTCATCGCGGCCTCGGACGCGACCCGCCGCCGCATCGAACGCAATCTTCACGACGGGGTGCAGCAGCGGCTTATCTCCCTCGGGCTTCAGCTACGCGCGGCGGAGGAATGCCTCGAACCCGGGCAGAACGTGCTCCGGAATCAACTGACCCGGACCGCTCAGGGTCTGACGGACGTGCTGGAAGACCTGCGCGAGATCTCGCGCGGGCTCCATCCGGCATCACTCTCGCGTGGTGGGCTGCGACCCGCCCTCAAGTCACTGGTGCGCCGATTCGCGATGCCGGTCGAGCTCAACGTGGGCATCGACGGGCGCCTGCCCGAGCCCGTCGAGGTGGCGGTCTACTACATCGTGTCCGAAGCACTGACCAACGCGCTCAGACACGCGCACGCGAACAGGGTTCGCGTCGACCTGTCCATAGACAGGGGAGCGGTGCGTGTCTCGGTCCACGACAACGGAATCGGCGGCGCCAAGCTCAGCGGCGGATCAGGGCTCATCGGCCTAAGAGACCGGACCGAGGCTCTCGGCGGCACCTTCCAGCTCGAGAGCCCCCTGGGCGAGGGCACGGCGCTGCTGCTCAAGATCCCGCTGCGCGACTGAGGCCGCCGCCGCCCGCCACTCCGGTGCGAGCACCGACCCCACTCCACGCGATGGATGCCGCGCTCGTCGACGGCCCAGTCGATGATCACGCGTACGGTCCGGGTCACCAGCCCTGCGCACCGCCGCCGGCTCCAGTCGGCAGCGTCGCCCGGAACGGGCAGCGATAGACCTTGGGGGTGTTACTTCAGCTTGTCGAGCATGCCGTGCAGGTGGGCTGCTGCGACCTCGATGTCGTCGTACTTCCGCTGCGCCGCCCGCACCTCCGCGGCGATCACGCCGCACCGGTGAACCCTGTCGAAGTCCCCGTAGGGGAACTTGTACCTTGACTTCTCGTCCTTGGAGTAGTCGTCGTCGATGCCGAGGTACCACCTGCCGTAGGCGTCGAATCCGAACTTCTCGATGAACTCGTTCTCCTGCTGTGTGGGCGGCTGGTGTTCGCTCCATTCGCCCATCTCATCGACGACGGCTCTCCCCTCGTCGATCAGTTTCTTCGCGTACTCGAAGGACCGCTCACTCAGCTTCACTGCCATGGCTCCCCCTCGATCCGCGGCCAGCTGCTCGGGTCACCCCGGGCGTGCCGGGGACCGTCCGAGGCCGCCCCGGGCAGCTGCGCAGCGGGGTGTGATGTCGTCAGCGCTCGCCTTCGGAGCGTTTACCTTCGGACCGTTCGCCTTCGGACCGTTTGCGTCCGGAGCGGCCATCCGTGATCTCGATGCGGTGCCCCTGGCCTCGCTTGGCCTTGGGAATGCGCAGCGTCAGGACTCCCTCGTCCATGGACGCCTCCACGTTGTCCGAGTCGACATCGGAGGGCAGCGAAGCGTGATAGTGGAACCGCCCGGTCCGTAGGCGCAGCGCGTTCGAGCCTTCTTCTTCCTCTCTGACCTCGCCGTTCACACACAGCTCACGGTCACGAATACCGATGTCGATGTCCGCAGGCGCGATTCCGGGCAGTTCCAGCCGGACGACGTAGCCCTCGTCGTTCTCGTCGATCTCCGCTACCGGCACCCAGGGCCGTTCGGCCTCGGTCTCGACCGCGGGCTGAATGAGCCCTGTCATGCGGTTGACCAGCTCCTGCACGTCCGCGAAAGGATCCCGTCGCAGCATCGCGGCCGGCTCCATCCCGTGTAGTCGGCCAGCTCTGGCACGCCTCATCGGCAATGTCATGGCATACCCCCCAATTTTCTCCTGAGTGGCGCCCATACCGGCGTCACTGTCCCCGTAGATCAACGGTCACCGCGACCGGCTAAGGGCGTACGGTCGCCGACGGGGCGTCCCTTTGCGGATACCCGGCCGTACTCCTGCCGACACGGGTCCTTCCTCCTTGGTCCGGCCGGTCGCCATCGGGGGGCGTCCGTTACCGGTTCTCCTCCATGACCCGTCGGGCCAGCTCGAGGCGTGAGCCGATCTGGAGCTTGCGGAAGATGTGACGGAGATGGAAGGCGGTCGTGTGCACGCTGATGAACAGTTGGTCGGCTACCTGCCGGTTGGTCAGTCCCTGGGCGACCAACTCGGAGATCCGGCGCTCGGCGTCGGTGAGGCTGCCCCAGCCCGAGACGGGACGGTCGCCCTGTGTCCAGTGGCGGCGCCGCACGCCCAACCGGCGAAGCCGGCGGCGCACCCGGGCGGCGTCTCGGGCCGCGCCGATGCCGTCGTAACCGGCCAGGGCCTGGTCCAGGCCGGCGATGGCCGCCTGCCGTGACCCGGTGCCCCGGCTCGCGGCCAAAGCGCCGAGGTCCTCCGCCGCGGACGCGCGTGCCCACGGGTCGGCGTGGTCCATGGAGGCGCGGTCCAGCGCGCACGCGTCCCCGTCGAGCAGGCCGCGAGCGTGTTCTGCGGCCGCCGCGACGGCGGGAAAGCCCGGGTTGTGGCGGGCGAGCCGTTCCGCGGCGCCGACCACGATCTCGGCTCGCGCGCGATCGTCCAGGGCGAGCGCGGTGCGTACCAGCCAGGCCGCCGCGGTCGGGTCGCTGACCAACGCCCAGGAGTGTCCGGGCACCTGCTCGCACAGTTCCGCGAGCGCCGTCGCCACAGCACCGGCACCATCACGCGCCATCGCGATCTGGCTCGTCACGAGGGCGAAGCGGGCCTCCGCATGCGGCGAACCGTACTCCGACAGCCCCGGCCGTGCCCGGTCGACGTACCGCTGTGCGGCGTTCGGGTCCCCGGACCGCAGCGCGGCGACGGCGAGCACCCCCAGCGCGGATGACATCAGCACGTGCGGGCCCGGCCCGCTGGTGGCCGCCAGGCCCGCCTCGGCCACGGCGACCGCGTCGTCGAAACGGCCCGCGGCCAGATGCAGGCGGGCGCGGAGCACGGCGGGCGCCGCCGCCCACACGAGGCGTCCGCGCACCTTGGTATCGTCGCCCGCGCTCGCCATCACCGAACGTGCCTCGTCCAGCCGCCGGACGTCGGTCAGGAGCATCGCCAGGATCATCCGGGGATGCAGGCACCAAGCGTCGGTGGACGCCGCCCGGCGGACGGCCTCGCGGGCGAGCCGCAGGCCCTCGGCCAGGTCGTCCGCGTCCCACGCGGCTAGCGCGAGCGTGATGAACGCCCCGGTGACGAGGGCGTCGCCGTGCTCGCCGGGCGCCTCGACGATCGCCTGCGCGTGCTGGCGCGCGAGCGTGCTGTCACGGTCGGCGACCTGGGCGTTGAGTAGCACGAGTTCGGCGACGTCGCGGAGCCGGTCCGGCAGGCCCGGTTCGGCCAGTATGGTCGCGGCGTCCGCCGCGGCCTCGGCCGCCCTGCCCTGCATGTGCAGGATCTCCGACCGGAGGCAGCACAGGCCTGCATGGGTGGCAGCGGTCAGCGGCCGGGTGAGGGCCGATTCGGCGAGACCGGCGGCTTCGTCCAGCCGGCCCGCCTCGATGAGCGTGCGGACGGCGGTGAGCGTGCGGTCGGTCCAGGCCGGTTCGGCGGGATCGGTGAGGCTCACCACCCGAAGCGCGATGTCCGCCGCGGTCCGCGGTGAGACCGGCAGGACATCGTCGACCAGTCGGTCGAGCTCGGCGAGGCCACGGGAATCGGCTGCGCGGACCCCCTGCATCAGATGCGCCGCGGCCGCCGTCGCGGGCCCGCCCCGGCCGAACAGGACGTCGCCGATCTGCCGATGCAGCGCCTTCCGGATGGGAACCGGAACGGCGTCGGTGACCGCCTGCCACAGCAGGCCATGCCGGAAGGCCAGCTCCTCCCCCGCGACGGTGAGCACGCCCGCCGACAGCGCCTCGTCGAGCCGTGGAACGATCGCGGCCGGGGTCGTGCCAAGCACCGCGGCCGCGGCGTCCGGCGATAACGAGCGGCCCATAATCGCGGCCACGGTCAGCAGATGGCGCGTCTGCGGGCTCAGCTGGTCAAGCAGGTGCCGTACCGCCGCTTGGAACCGCCGCGGCAGCCGAACCGCGACGAGGCGTGCGCTGCCGTTGCAGGTCTGAATCTCATTCCCGCCGCGCAGCCCGGCCATGAGCCCGGTGAGCAAGTACGGATTGCCTCCTGACTGACGGACGAACGCCGCCAGCCCCGGATCGGGCACGGCACCGAGCATGTCGATGACGATCCCGGTCAGCGCGTCGTCGTCGAGGGGCGGCAGCGTGATCCGCCGCGCGCCGTCGTATTCGAGGAGGTCGAAGAGGCGGCCGGCGGCCTTCCCCGCTTTCACAGTGCTGCGGGCCAGCAGCCAGGCGACGGGCCTGCCCGTGAGCTGTGACATCCAGGCCCGCAGCGTCACGAGGGCCGTCGGCGCCACCAGCTGAAGGTCGTCGAGGCTAACCAGCACGGGACCGGCTCCTGCTCGTTCGTCGAGACCGGCGCGGATCCTCTCAACCCGCCACATACGCCGGTCCGGCTCGGCGGACGGTCCCCCGCCGTCGGCGATCACGTCCTCGCCAAGGGCCGAAAGCAGCGACTCCACGAGCGGTATCCGGCTGAGCTCGAGCATGCCGGCCGTCACCAACGAGAAGCCGCGCGCACGGGCCGTACGCGTCACCTCGCGGAGGAGACGGCTCTTGCCCATGCCCGGCTCGCCCTCGACGAGCAGGACTCCGGAGCGTCCCTCGTGCGCCGCGGCCAGCAGATCGAGGGCGGCGCTCCACTCGGCCGCACGACCGCGCATCGTCGCCGGCCCGTGAGCCTCCTCGGTGCAGTACGCCGGAAGGGGGCACATCATGGCTCCGGCAGCAGCACGTGGTAGTCCGGCGGCAGCTGGACGGTGACGTCGAAGTACTCTTCGTCCCGTACCGCCTCGCGCAACGTGGCGAAGACCGCCCGGGCGTACTCGCGCGCCTCGAGCGGGTCCACGCCCGCCAGCTCGGCGATGCGGTCCACGAACCGATCGAGCGGCATCCGTCGCGCCGCCCCGCCGCTCGTGGCCCGGCCGCGTCTGAGCGGACCGTGCAACGCGAGGGGAAGCCGCGGGATCAGGTCGTCCACCTCCCCACCGGCGATGCGTTCGGCGAGCGCCTCGAGTACGGCCTCGGTAGCGCGGTGCGCCTCGTCGGCGTCGAGGCCGGCGCGTTCGGCGACCTTGGCCAGGAAGTCTTCGGGCGGCATAACGTCGAAGAACCTGCACTGGGCCTCGGCGACCAGCGGTGCGAAGTCCTGGGGGAGCTCGTCGGCCACATCGGCGATCTCGTCGCGGCTCACCGCCTGCCCTAGCGCGAAGAACACGGCGTGCGCGTGCCGCTCGGCGGTCTCGACGTCAACCCCCTCGCGCTCGGCGACGCGGCGCAGGAACTCATCGATGTCGAAGCCTTCGGCGGCGCGTTGGGTGTGGAGCCAGGGCTTCATCTCCGCGGGGAGTTGTTCGAGGAGATCGCGCGCCTGCCCGGGCGACAGACGCTCGGCCAGCGTCACCAGGGTCGCCCGCGCGGCGCGCTCGGCCAAGTCGCCGCCGATGCCGCCCTCGCGCTGCATGACCTGGATGAACTCACGGTAGTCCACGGTCGCTCCTCCCCGCTCAGGAGCGTCTCGGCGGCGTGCGATGAACGCGACCACACGCCCGCGAGCGTGTATTCGGTCAATCGGTCAGGGACAACGCGAAACCTCGATCGCCGAGCGACCCGCATCGGCGAGACCGATCGATACGGCCATGACTCCACCGTAGCCACCGCCCGGCCGCCCCGCATCCCGCGGTAGGTCGCCCTGCGACGACGGCCCGCCCGGGTGTCGTGATGGGAACAAGCGTCACCACGCGCGCATCGGGGGGACATCATGAAGGCAGTCGTGTGCCGCGGTTCCCGAGACGTACGACATCGGCCGGGCGAAGGTGGTCCTGTGCCCTGAGGGACCGGTCCGTCACCCGACGCGGCCCTGACGCTGCGCGAGCCGCGTGGCTCGGCGAGGCGATAGATGGGTACCGTTCCGCCCCCGACGAGCCGGGGCCGGGAGGCGGCAGGCCATCGGCACGACGGCCGGGATGAGCCGTACTTGCGGTGCGCCCGGGACACGGTACGCGCCATGGTCGCGGACTCCGGACGCCTCCGGGACCTCACCGCCCGCCCCGGCCCTGTGGCCTGGCGGCTGTCAGCGCGCGTAGTACTCGACGACGAGCCGATCGTCGCAGATGACCGGGATCTCCGGGCGGGCCGGCGGTCGCAGCAGCTGGGCCCGCAGAGCGTCCTGGTCGACCCGTAGGTACGCCGGATGCTCCGCGGCGTACTCACCGGTCGCGGCGATGACGAACGGTGTCTTGGCCTTGCTACGCTCCGCGACCTCGATCACCTGACCTGCGCTCAGCCGGTAGGCGGGCTTGTCGACCTTGTGCCCGTCGACGCGGATGTGGCCGTGGCTGACGGCCTGGCGTGCCTGGTAGATGGTCGGAGCGAAACCGGCGCGGAGTACTAGGGCGTCCAGCCGGGTCTCCAGGTCGCACAGCAGTTCCTCACCCGTTCGGCCGGGCCGCCGTACCGCACGCTTGACGGCGCGGCGCAGTTGTCGTTCGCCGATGTTGTACTGGGCGCGCAACCGCTGCTTCTCCAGCAGCCGCGCCTTGTAGTCCGTGTCCTTGATCCGCCCGCGGCCGTGCTGACCGGGACGGGTCGGCCGGCGTTCCATCACCCGGGCCGCCTTCGGAGTCAGCGCCACCCCGAGGGCACGACTCAACCTGACCTTCGACCGTCTGAGGTCCACGGTGCACCCCCGCAACGCTCGTACGAGCATCTCCAGCGACAACGAGAGTCCGGCCGGACTACATTCCACGGCGTCCGGCCGCGTTTGCCTGGGAGTTCGGGCTGGAATGAGTCGCTCTAGAGGACAACCGGGGGGCCAGATGGAATTCGGGGTCGCGACGTTCGTAACCGATGAGGGCATCGCACCGTCGCGGCTCGGGGAGGCACTGGAGGAACGCGGTTTCGCGTCGCTGTTCGTCGCCGAGCACACCCACATCACCGTCGAACGACAGTCGCAATGGCCCGAGGAGGACGAGCTCCCGCGAAAGTACTACCGGACACTCGATCCGTTCGTGACCCTCACGGCGGCGGCCGTGGTGACCGAGCGGCTCCTGCTCGGCACCGGCATTCTCTTGCTGGTCGAACGGGATCCCATCACCTCGGCCAAGGAGATCGCGAGCCTCGACCACGTCTCCGGCGGCCGGGCCGTCGTCGGGATCGGTGCCGGCTGGAACCTGGAGGAGATGCGAAACCACGGCACCGACCCGAAGACCCGGATGGCGCTGCTGCGCGAGCGTGTGCAGGCGATGAAGGAGATCTGGACCAAGGACCAGGCCGAGTACCACGGGACGTTCGTGAACTTCGACCCGATCTTCTGCTGGCCCAAACCCGTACAGCGCCCGCATCCGCCGATCGTCGTGGGCGGCAACGGGCCGAAGGCGCTCGACCGCACGCTGGAGTACGGCGACGGCTGGATGCCGACGTACGGGCTGGGGCCCGAGGAGATCGCCCGCAGGATCGCCGAGCTGGAGCGACGTGCCGTGGAGACCGGCCGGGGCCGGGTCCCCGTATCCGTCTACGCCGTGCCGGGCGAGCGTGAGGTCGTCGCCCGGCTCGCCGACGCCGGCGTCGACCGGGTGCTCTTCGATCTGCCCACGCTGCCGGCCGAGGAGACGTGCCGGACGCTGGACGAGCTCGCGGCGGTCGCCCGCTCGTTCACCGCCTGACGTGTCCTGACCGGCGGCTGGTCTTCAAACCATGGAGAGGTTGGTCTCAGTGGCCTCGCCGCGTTCCCATCGGCCGATGCACTCGAGCGGTTCGACGCTCGCGTCTCGTCGATGTGGATGACGTCCGCCCACCAGGTCGAACTCCGACGGCACGCCCCCCGCACCGACATGGTGCCCTACAGATGACCACCACCGATGGGGGCAGGTCCCGGCCCCGTTCACCGAACCGCCGTCCGGCCGCGCACAGAGGGCCGTCTTCGACCACAACGACGGTACGGTCGGCGGGCTACGCCATGGGCCCCCGATACAACGCCTCCCGGCGTGCCAGCTCACGACCTTCTCGCTCGGCGACCCACCGAGATCTACGTTTCAAGCCTGGACCCTCCTCGCGCCCGGAACGCCGAAAGCCGCCATAACGCCCCCTCCGCAGCCTCACGCCGTGCAAACGAACGGATTCTCGCCGCCACTCGCCTGGCGCCCTCCTAGCACGCGACACATGGAGTGTGTGATGGTCTTATGGTGCGTAAGTATCTGCTGGTAGGAGTGCCGGGGAGCGGCAAGAGCACTCACGCTGCCCTGCTGACCCGCGACTTCGATCTCGTGCGGATCAGCGCCGGGGACATCCTTCGCTGGCATGTCAGCCACCACACCAAGATCGGCGCACGCGTGCGGGAGGCCATGGCGGCCGGTCGGCTCGTCGATGACTCGCTCGTGGAAGGGATCATGCGTGAGCGCCTGGAGCAGCACGATTGGAACCACGGGTTCGTCCTCGACGGGTCCCCGCGGAACCGGCGGCAGGCGGAGTTCTTCCTCGAGCGGTACGACCTCGACGCCGTCATCTGCCTCGACGTGCCCGACGCGCAGGCTCGCGACCGTGCGCTGTCGCGACGGATGTGCGGCGACTGCGGCCTCGACTACAACCTCATCGGAGGCCGGCCCCGGCGTGAGGGCGTCTGCGACTCCTGCGGCGGCCGCCTCGAGAGGCGGGAGGACGACACCCCCGAGGCGCTCACTACCCGGATCGAGGACCACCGGGAGAGCATCGCCGCCCTGCTGGACCGGCTCCGGCGCAAGGCGCCGGTCTTCGTCGTCGACGCGAGCGGCGATCTGGACGCCGTCCAGGAGGAGATCCGTATGCTCCTCGGGCTCTCCTGACGCCGTTTCGGCCGTCGACAAGGCGGGGATCAGCCTCAGATAGGCATATTCGGGGGGAGTCATGCCTTATCAATCGATCAATCCTTACAGTGGCGCGGTCGTCGCCACGTTCGCGGAGATCACCGACGCGGAACTCGAGGACTCCCTGTCACGTGCCCGGTCGGCGTACGAGGAGTGGCATCGGCGAAGCTTCGACGAGCGAGCGGCCGTCACCAGACGCGCGGCCCGGATCCTGCGTGAGCGGCGGGACGAGTTCGCCCGCCTGATGACTCTGGAGATGGGAAAGCTGATCGGTGAGAGCGTCGAAGAGGTGCTCCTGAGCGCGGACATATTCGACTACTACGCCGACAACGCCGAGGACTTCCTCAAGCCTGTTCCAATCGACACGCGTGAGGGCGAGGCGGTCGTCGTCAGCAGCCCGCTGGGTCTCCTGTTCGGGGTACAGCCGTGGAACTTCCCCTACTACCAGCTGGCGCGGTTCGCGGTTCCCAACGTGATGGCGGGCAACGTCGTCATGGTCAAGCACGCGTCGAGCGTCCCCCGGTGCGCGCTGGCCTTCGAAGATCTCTACCGCGAGGCCGGTGCGCCGGACGGCGTCTACACCAACCTTTTCGTCACCAAGGAGCAGGTCGGGAAGGTGATCGACGATCCGCGCGTGATGGGGGTGGCCCTTACCGGCAGCGACCATGCGGGCAGTGTCGTCGCGACGCGCGCCGGCAAGGCGATCAAGAAGACCACCCTCGAACTGGGCGGCAGCGATCCGCTGATCGCCCTGCCCGACGCCGATCTGGGCCCGACGGTCCACTGGGCCGTATGGGGCCGCCTCAACAACTGCGGGCAGTGCTGCGTGGCCACCAAGCGGCTCCTCATCCACGAACAGATCGCCGACAAGTTCCTCGATGAGTTCACCGCGGCCCTGAGCGGGCTGGTCGCCGGGGACCCGATGGACGAGCGGACCACCCTACCGCCGATGTCGTCCCAGTCGGCCGCCGACAAGCTGAAGGCGCAGGTGACCGAGGCGGTCGAGCACGGTGCCCGGGCGACCGAGGTCGGCCCTCCGGTGCCGGAGACGGGAGCGTTCGTCCAGCCGACGATCCTCACCGACGTGAGCCGTGACAACCCGGTCTACGGCCAGGAGCTTTTCGGCCCGGTGGCGATGTTCTTCGGCGTCCGGGACGAGAATGAGGCGATCGCCATCGCCAACGACACCGGCTTCGGGCTCGGTGGCGCGGTCTTCACCTCCGACATCGAGCACGGCAAGGAGATCGCTCACCGCATCGAAAGCGGCATGGTCTTCATCAACCATCCCACCTGGACCGCGCCCGAGCTGCCGTTCGGCGGCATCAAGCGGTCCGGCTACGGACGAGAGCTGTCCTGGCTCGGCATCCAGGAGTTCGTCAACAAGAAGCTGATCGACGTCGTTCCGCTCGACGCCGCGCCCTGAGCATGCCCGGCCATGAGCGCTATCAAGACTGAAACTGCTGCGGCTGATCATGCCCCTAACGTCGGCTCGGACCTGCTGCTGGAGGGCGTGATGTTGGAGGGCGAGATCAAGCCGGACGGGTCGCCTTCCGACAGGCGACCCCGCGGAGCCGGTTCGGCCCCGCGGGGTCTGGTCATTCAGCGCGGCGCTGCGGGTCAGCCGAAGTTCGGGTGGAGGACCACCTTCGTCCAGCCGGTGTCGCGATGGTCGAAGTGCTCATAACCCTCCGGCGCCTGATTCAGCGGCAGCTCGTGCGACACGATCCACGACGGCTTGGCCTGGCCTGTCCGGATGAGACGCATCAGCTCGCGGTTGTAGGCCTTGACGTTGCACTGGCCGTTGCCGATGCTCTGCCCCTTGAACCAGAAGAGGCCGTAGTCGAAGGCGACCTCACCCTCCTTGTACAGCGGGTCGGGGCTCTGCGGGTCCTGCGGAATGAAGATCCCGACAACGCCGATGGAGCCGGTGAAACGTACCGACTTGACCAGGTTGTTCAAGGTCATGTTCGGATGCTCGTGCCCCTCCGGGTCATGGGCCTGGTAACCGACGCACTCGCAGCCACGATCGGCTCCGACGCCGTCGGTCTGGTCGAGGATCTGGTCGACGGGCGAGCCCTCCGAGTCGTCGATCGGGATGGCGCCGATCTCCTCCGCGAGCCGGAGGCGGTCCGGATGCCGGTCGACGACGAAGACCTTGCTCGCGCTCTTGAGCGTCGCGGACAGCGCCGCCATCAGGCCGACCGGCCCGGCGCCGTAGATGGCGACCGTCTCTCCCGCCCGCACGCAGGCGAGCTGCGTGGCGTGCCAGCCTGTCGGGAAGATGTCGGACAGCATGACGTAGTCGGTCTGTCGCTCCCCCGCCTCAGGCGGCAGGACGAGGCAGTTGAAGTCGGCGTAGGGAACGCGGAGCAGTTCTGCCTGCCCGCCGTTGTAGGGCCCCATGTCCGCGAAGCCGTACGCGGCGCCCGCCATGTTCGGATCCGGGTTCGCGATGAGGCAGAAGGCAGTAAGCCCGTTCTCACAGTTCTCACAGAAGCCACAGCTGATGTTGAAGGGCATGCACACGAGATCTCCGACCTTGACCCGGTCCACCGCCTCGCCGACCTCAACCACCTCACCCATGTTCTCGTGGCCGAGCACCCGACCGGCCTCCAGGTCCGTACGGCCTTCGTACATGTGCAGGTCGGAGCCGCAGATGTTGGCGCTGGTTATCTTCACCAGCGCGTCCGTCGGCCGTTCGACCCTCGCGTCCGGCACGTCCTCGACCCTCACCGTCCGCGGCCCTTCATACACCACGCCTCTCATAGCGAAACCCCGATTCCCTCGATCACGAAAAGCGGCCAGTGGCCGCATGTCGTCGAGCGCCCAGCCGGAAAACAATCCCCGCAGGCACATCCCCTTTTTCGAGTTTCTCACCCATGCAGCCCACGTCAACACAACGACGGATTATTTACCCTTCCCGCCAGCGTGCAATCTCCATTCACAGGGGACCCAATCAGAACAGTGGCGTCACCGGTAAGCTGCGCGTGACGTGCATACTGATCCAGACACCAGGGCAATAGCCCACCCAGACCACTTGCTCTGACTAACAAACTGCTGCGCATTAATCGCCGCGCTGGCGTCCCCCAGACCGTTCCCGACCGGCGACGAACCTTCGGTCCCGTCCCCTCGACCTCCGGGATCTCCTTTCACCACGAGGGCCACCCACATGCTCCATGCCGTCGCAATCTCGCTCTGGACGCCTGATGGGCCCCAATTCCCCTGAGCCCAGCAACGGGCCCCGCACACCTCACATCACATCATCGGACGCGCTACCGACTGGGTCCCTCCAGGCCGGACGCGACGGCGACACGGCTCCGTTCGCCGAGGCCATCGTCGAATACGAGGACTTTTCAACGCCCACCGGCCACCGCGCCTTGAATCAGGCCAGCCGATCCGACCGTTATCTGACCCGATCGACGCCCACATCAAGGTCATGCGACGAGATCCAAAGGCTTGCTAAACCGATAATCCGGACGAAATCAGATAGAAGAGCCATAACGCCACAAGCCTCGATGCTGCCCGACGTAGAACTCCCCCGATCAGCGACAAGGAGACTGCGAACGGTTGCAGATCACCAGGTGATCTAGAGGAGCAGGCGCAGGCACTGAAGCGCCATCCGGATCGTGCGAGACGCCATCGCCCTTATCCGGTTGTGACCCCGACACAATACCTCCTTTCACCTTGGCCACGCCCGTAGTGGCACCCTCGAGGAGGCGGTGCGTGTCCTGTTCGTGCAGGGGGCCGCTTCCGACATCACGATGGCCGCCACCCACGAGCTTTTCGTGGGAAGCCCCGCCGACCGTCCCCGAGATCTTCCGATCCATCGCCTGCTGATCACCGACACGCTCAACCAGGAGCCGACGCCACCGATGTGAGGTCGCCGCGGAGGTCCGTGTCGCACAGCGCGGGTACATGCGACATCGAACTCGTGGCGGCCCACCTACACGGCATACTCGACCAGCTGGAATGACCCAACCGGTCCGGCCGGTGAGCGAGGCGTAGGGTCGAAGAGACAGCAGGTCGCGGGACTCCCGGCGCGGCGTCCTGCGACCAGCCCGAGGTCGGCGGTGACGGGTCATGCCGGAACTCATTCTCAGTGATCGGCGGGACGCGGGGCGCGTGCTGGCCGATCACGGGTTCCTGGTACGCGAGTTCGGGGTGCCGACCCACGTGGAGATCTTCCGTGACGAGACCGGCAAAGAGTTCGTGATCCAGTTCGGCCCCGTCGGTCGTGGAGGCGAGGCAGTCCACTCGGCTGGAGCGGACGATCGGCGTCGTCTACCGGCCGTAGACCGAACGGTACAGCCCCTACTTCCGGGCCCCGTCCGGCGATCCAGTTCGACGCCGTCATCGACATCGACGAGAAGCGTGTCGTCGAGCCGGTGAGAGCGGGACGAGGCACCGGAGACTTACCCGTCCACGCTCTGACGAGAAGAGGCGATGTGGTCGTCGTGACGGAGAACCGATGGATTCCGGCGACAGGCGCCGTGCTCGACGCGGAGTTGGTCGTCCCCGACCGGCCGCAGGGCACGGTGGTGTTCGCGCTAAGCAGTGGCAGCGGCCACCGCGACCCGGACAACCGCTACATCGCCACCAGCCTAGGAAGCGCCGGCCTGGCCAGTGTCACAACCGACCTGCTCACGTCGGCGGAGGCGCAACGCGACGTACGGGAGGGCCGACTGAAGTTCGACATCGGCCTGCTCACCGGGCGGATGGAGGCGGTGCTGGAGTGGGTGTCGGCGGACGAGCGCCTCAACGGCCTTGACCTCGGGTTCCTCGGCGCCGATACCGGCACCGCGGCGGCACTGTGCACCGCCGCACGGCACTCGGGCATCCGGACGGTCGTCTCCAGCGACGGACGCCCGGATCTGGCCGCTGACTGCTTGCGCGAGGTACGCCAGCCCACGCTGCTGATCGTCAGGTGCGGCGACCCCGTGATCATTGAGTACAACCGTCAGGCGATGGAACTGCTCAACAGTGACGCGCGGCTGGAGATCGTCTCAAATGTTCAGCACCTGTTCGGGGAGACCAGCACGCTGGAGCGCATCGCGCGCCTGACCCGGGACTGGTTCTCCGCGCATCTGGGACGGGCGCGGAACGGCCGATAGCGCGGCCAGACCAGGCCGCACGGCGTCCGTGCCGTGCGGCGGGTGGCCGGAAGGCGTCAGTGCTCCTTAGAATCACGGATCGCCGCAGCGACCTCGCCTCCTCGACGGCATACCAAACCAGAACCTCGCCGCAGTGACCGAGGACCCCTGCCGGCCGCCGTTACCAGCGCCATGATGAACATGTGCTTGTACGCCGGGCAGGCGCCTCATCGGTGATCGCTGCTCTCCAGCCCCATGCGCTTCAGAGCCGGCCCTGACTCCTGAATAAGCGGCTCATGATATTGCTGCCTGAACGCGGCCCTCTTGCCTCCAGCCCCGCACCTGCGCTCAGGCGGACTTGCGTGTGCCGCCCTTCGCCTTGGCTTTGGCGCCCTGGCCCTGCTCGACCTCTCGGATCTCCTCCCTCTCCCCCGCCTCGCCGTCCCGTCTCGCCTCGTCCCTGGGCCGGCCCTTTTTGGCGGCCTCGACACTGGCCCGCAACGCGCTGAGCAGGTCAGCGGCCGCCGGCACCTGTTCCTCCGGCTTCGGTGGCACGATCTGCTTGCCCTCGATCTTCGCCTCGATGAGCTGCTGGAGGGCCTTGCGATAAGCGTCCTCGTACTGATCCGGCTTGAAGTCACCCGCCATCGTTTCGATCAGCGACGAGGCCATCTGTAGCTCCTGAGGGCGGACGTCCACGTCCTCCTCAAGGAACATGAAGTCGGGTTCGCGTACCTCATCCGGCCACAACATCGTCTCGAGCACGACGACACCCTCGCGCACGCGGAGGATGGCGAGCGACTCGCGCTGCCGCAGAGCGACCTTGGCGATGGCCACCTTGCCGGAGTTCTCCAGAGCGTTGCGTAGGAGTACGTACGGTTTGGTGCCCTGGGCCTCCGGCTCCAGATAGTAGGGCTTGTCGAAGAAGATCGGGTCGACCTGCTCCATCGACGCGAACAGCAACACATCGATACGGCGGCTGGTGGGCAACGGAAGGTTGGCCAGGTCTTCGTCGGTCAACACGACGATCTCACCGCTCGGCAGCTCATACCCCGAGGCAATGTCGGAGTACGGCACCTCCTGACCGCACTTGGTGCAGACCCGTTTGAACCTCACACGGCCGCCGTCCTTGCGATGGACCTGGTGGAACGCGACATCTTTCGGCTCGGTCGCGGAGTACAGCTTCACCGGGATCGTGACCAGCCCAAAGGAGATCGCGCCATTCCAGCTGGTACGCATGAGGTTCCCCTACCCCTTGGCGCTGCCGGACCTACCTACGGCAATAGCACGAAGCACGCCGCCGCAAATCCGAACGACTGTTCGAAATTAGATGATTGCTCGCGAAGGCGGGGAGATCGTCCAGGCGGTCGATCCGAGGGGCCGCTGAGCCAAGCCGCGGATGACGTCGGGACGTAGACCCGTTGCGCCCCAGCTTGGGCAAGCATTCCGGTGAAGTGCCCCCGATGGTCTGGCCGGCCGCCTGAAGTCCCGCATCGCTCGACGGGTTGCAGCTCCCGCCGCCCCGCATGGCGCAGCTGCCCGCACCGGGCGATCAGGCTCTGGCCCTTGTGGACGATCTCCTATCCCGAATCCAGAATGATCGTCAGAGCCGGTTTCGTGGGTTTCGTGCCGCGCGGACGCTGGTCCGGCTGACCTGCCTCATGCGGACCTGATGTCGAGACGCCACGTGCCAGAACAGAGCCCATACCCCCGCTTTGCCGCCGCCTGCCCGACCTGTAATGGCCGCCTGCCAGACTCTTCCCCGGTAGCGCCGGTCAGGGGGGGAGCGACAATGGCGTCGGAGACGGGCGAGCACGGCCGGCGACGACCGATCTCGGTGAACCCGCTGCTCGGAGAGGCCGACCCGGTCTCCGGTGTTAAGACGGTCCTGCCACGGCACACGTTGCCGGATGCTCCCACGACGCCGTCGACCGCGTCGCGGCTGATCCGCGATGAGCTGATGCTGGACGTGAACCCCCGGCTGAACCTGGCGACCTTCGTGACCACGTGGATGGAGCCGGAAGCCCGCGCGCTCATGGGTGACGCCGCCGACAGGAACCTCATCGACAGGGACGAATATCCAGCGACGGCCGAAATGGAACAGCGCTGCATCGCGATGCTGGGCCGACTGTGGAACGTCCCCGGCCAAGAGCACCCGGTCGGCACCTCCACCGTCGGGTCCAGCGAGGCATGCATGCTCGGCGGAATCGCGCTGAAGCGCCGCTGGACGCATCGGAACGCCGTTCGCCACGCCGCTGGCGCCCGCCCCAACTTGGTGATGGGCGCCAACGCCCAGGTGTGCTGGAAGAAGTTCTGCAACTACTGGGACGTGGACGCGCGTGTCGTACCGATGGAAGGAGACCGGTTCCACCTGGGCGCGGAACAGGCAGCCGCGACGTGCGACGAGAACACGATCGGCGTAGTGGCCATCCTGGGATCGACGATGGACGGCAGCTACGAGCCGGTCGCCGACATCTGCCTCGCGCTCGACGCACTGCAGGAGCGTACGGGCTGGCACGTGCCCGTTCACGTGGACGCCGCGTCGGGCGGCATGATCGCGCCATTCCTGGAGCCACAGCTGGAATGGGACTTCCGGCAGGACCGGGTCGCCTCGATCAACACCTCGGGTCACAAGTACGGGCTGGTGTATCCCGGAATCGGCTGGGTGGTCTGGCGCGATGGCAACGCACTGCCGGAGGACCTGGTGGAACGCGTGAACTACCTGGGCGGTGAAGTGCCCACGTTCACTCTCAATTTCTCCCGGCCCGGCGCCCCGGTCATCGCGCAGTACTACAACTTCCTGCGTCTGGGCCACCAGGGCTACCGCGCAGTGCAGGGGGCCCTCCGGGAGGTGGCGATGTACCTGGCCGGGCAGATCGAAGCCCTCGGCTGTTTCCGGCTGCTGACGCGTGGTGACCAGCTGCCGGTATTCGCCTTCGCCACCACCGACGACGTCACCCGGTTCAGCGTCTTCGACGTGTCGCGGCGGCTGCGGGAGTTCGGCTGGCTGATGCCGGCCTACACCTTCCCGGCGAACCGCCAGGATTTGGGGGTTCTGCGCGTGGTGTGCCGGAACGGCTTCTCACTCGACCTGGCCGACCGGCTCGTGGAGGATCTGCGGAGCCTCCTCCCGTGGCTACGCCGTCAGCCAGCGCCTTTCCACGGCCCTGCCGACGCGACAAGTTTCCATCACTAACGCCGGTCGTCCGGTAAGAGAGGTCGTGATATGTGCCGTCTGTTCGGCATGAGCAGCGCCCCTGAGCGCACCTGCGCGACCTTCTGGCTGCTGGACGCACCAGACAGTCTCAGCGACCAGAGTCATCGCAATCCTGACGGGGCCGGCCTGGGTTTCTTCGACGCCGACAGGACCCCTCGTGTTTACAAGACCCCCATCGCCGCCTACCAGGACCAGTGTTTCGCCGAGCAGGCCAAGCAGGTGAAATCGGCCGTTTTTGTGGCCCACCTACGCTACGCGACCACCGGTGGAGTGGCGTACCGCAACACCCAGCCGTTCGAGCAGGACGGACGGCTGTTCGGGCACAACGGGGTGATCGAGGATCTGGACGAACTCGACGCGGAGTTGGGTACGGACCTGGCCATGGTCGAAGGAGAGACCGACTCTGAGCGCCTCTTCGCGCTGATCACCCGAGAGATCAGGAAGCGTAGTGACGTCGCCGGCGGCATCGAATGCGCCGCACGGTGGGTGGCCCGGAATCTGCGGCTCTACGCCCTCAACCTGATCCTCGCGAGCGCGGAGGAACTCTGGGCGCTTCGCTACCCCGACACCCATGAGCTGTACGTGCTTCAGCGTCCCGGCGGCGGCCACCACGGCGCCCGCCATCTGGACCACAGCGGCACGGCGGGCCGCATGCGCGTGCACTGCGCCGACATGGCCCGCGTCCCTGCCGTGGTGATCGCCAGCGAACCGATGGACGACAGCCTCGGCTGGCGCCTGCTGGAGCCCGGTGAGCTCCTCCACGTCGGCCCCGGCCCCCGTGTCACGAGCCGGATCGCCGTGCCCGAAGAGCCCGCGCGCCGGCTGCAGCTCGCCGACCTGTCGCCCAGGGCCGCCGCCGCTCAACAGGCCGCCTGATTCAGATTCCCGCCCCGCCTTTCAGATGCTGCATTTCGCCTTGTTCTCCTTGCCCTTGGGCTGTCCGCCGCCGATCTCGATGCGGTGGCCCTGGGACTGGCGCGCTTTAGGGATGCGAAGCGTCAGAACCCCATCGTCCATGGACACCTGCATGTTGTCCGCGTCGACATCCGGTCATAACACCCGGCGATTCAGTTACCGGGTAATGCGTTCTCGACCGCCGCCTCCGGGGCCGCCCCTAGGTGGCAAAGTTGCCATTGCCAGGCGTGCACAGCGCCTCCCGCAAACGCTTCTCCCCAGGGGGATCGAAGCCCTCGTGGCCGACGCACCAGGTTGTGATGGCGCCCGTCGTTCAGGCGACGCGTCGCTCATGTAGCGGGAGCTCCGAGGTGTCCGCGATGACAAGTTCTGCGCCGTGCTCGCCCAGCCTCGACGCCCCACCAGCCGGATCGACGCCGATGACAGCGCCGAAACCACCACACCGGGCCGCCGCCACGCCGGAGGGCGACGCCTCGATGACGGCCGTCCGTCTCGGCGGTGTGCCCAGCCTCGCCGCCGCCTCCCGGAACAGGCGTGCGTCCGGACGGGCCGGAAGCGCGGTACCGGGAGTGTCCAACCCGTCCAGCAGCACGTCGAACATCTCCGCCACTCCCGCCCTCCTGAGCAGCTCAGAACCGCAGCACTGCTCGGAGACCGCGGCGGTGCCCGCTCCGCACCGGTGTAGCTTGAGCACCAGGGAGACCGTCGAGGCGACCGGTGAGACGCCGTGCTTGCGCACCTCACCGAGAAAGAACTCCTCGTGACGCACCGCGAGGGCGCGCAGATCGTCGTAGGGCAAGGTGATTGCGCGGGAGGCGAGGAAATCGCGCACCCCATCCAACTGTGGCCTACGGCGCATGTACCGCAGGTAGTCGGCGCGGGCATCGAACGGGACGTACGCCGTCCTGTGTACTTGCGCATAGGTTTGCAGGAACGGATCGAGCACCGACTTCCAAGCCGCAGCCGAGGCTCGGGTGGTGTCCACAATCACACCATCCACGCCGAAGATCACTGCGGCCACGGCTTGATCGAGATCGTCAAGGACGCATTGAGCGGTCTTGGTACGCATGATCAGGCCTCCGTTCACTTCTTGCCATCCTCCGGCCGCACAGCCGCACCGGAACAGGGCCTTCCGTCCCGCCACCATCGACCAAACGACAGCTGGCGCGCGCCTCATCCGCTCATCTGGTCCCTTCAGCCCCACCCGCGCTAGAGGAGGTTAGCCTCAGTTCGCGAAATAGAGGCTCGGGCTTTGACGGAGTAAGCCGTCGGTCAGCGGAGTCTGGACCGTCTACCGGAACCGCCCGACGCCAGCTTGCCGACCGAGAGTCGGCCGGAGCCGGGACTCGCCGTCGTGAGCTGATAGATCAGCGAGGCCCTGTCCATCTGGACATGGTTCATCAGCCGCTGCCGATGCTCTAGCTGTACTCGGCCGTCACGTTGGTGACAGTCGGGTGATGGGCGGGTGGCCGCCGAGTGCGGTGTGGGGGCGTTGGGTGTTGTAGTACTCCAGCCATGGTGCCAGGGCGTTGGTGCGCTGGGTGTTGGTGGTGAAGACCTGCCGGTAGGCCCATTCGCTGGCCAGGGTGCGGTTGAAGCGTTCTGCTTTGCCGTTTTGCCAGGGGCAGTGTGGGCGGATGAGTTTGTGGCGGGCGCCCAGGGTGGCCAGGGCGGCGGCGAAGTCGCGGCTGTTGCGGTAGCACCAGGCGTTGTCGGTCAGGACGCGCTGGATGCGGTCGATGCCGTGGGCGTTGAAGTGGGCGGCAGCGCGGAGCAGGAAAGCGGCCGCGGTGGTGCCTTTCTCATCGGGCAGGGCCTCGGTGTAGGCCAGGCGGGAGTGGTCGTCGATGGCGGTGTGGAGGTAGTCGTACCCGATCCCGCGTCCTCGGACTGGTTCGCTGCGGCCGTGGGCGCGCCAGCCACCGCCGTCGGGGATGCGGCCGAGCTTTTTGACGTCGAGATGGATCAGATCACCGGGCTGGTCGTGTTCGTAGCGCAGCGTGGTGCGGCGACTGGCGCGGATGGGTGTGCCGGTGAGCGGGTCGCACTCGGCCAGGCGAGGCACGTGGTGACGGCGCAGGATCCGGGTGACGGTGCGTTCGGGCACGCCGGTGGTGGCGGCGATGAACGCCGGCCCACGCCGCTGCCGGCTCCGGGCGGCCAGCACGTGCGCCTCTTTGCGGGCGGGGGTACGGGTACCGCTGCGATGCGGCCGGGAAGAGCGATCGACCAGCCCGGCCCGGCCGTGCTCGTCATAGCGCCGCACCCAGCGGTGCGCGCATTGCCGGGAGACTCCCAGCTCCTTTGCGACGTGCGCGATGGGGCGGCCTTGGCCGCGGACACGCTCCACGAGCAGACAGCGGCCAAGGAACGTCAACCGGGCGTTAGCGTGGGCCACGAAGACCTCCGAGACGGGTGAAGACGGCTATCTCCACCGCACTCGGAGGTCTTCTCATCGATCAACCACCAACCCGGCGTGTCACCAACCTCACGGCCGAGTACATCTAGCACGCGCGTCCCCCCGCAATGCTCGTACGACTCGCCGCCGGAGCATCAGGAGTGGCGGAACAGCCCGCCTGCCGTACGCAGAAGCCCGGTCGCATCACAAGCACGCGCCGCTCTCTTCCGGTCCGGATTCGATGCCCATACTGCCCCCTGAAGGCTGTCCTTTATTCGGCCATGGCGTTGACCTGCGACTTCGTCGTTTAGCGGACGTCGTCTTGGTCAGGACCGACCGGTTGCGGGTAGCACTCCGAAGTGTCATCGATGGGAGACCTGCCACTGATCCGGCCGATGAAGGCGATTCTTACACCCAGGCTGCCGACCGACGACGATCGCTGGGGGTATGAGTTCAAGTGGGACGGGGCCCGGGCGGTCACCTACGTGTGGGACGGGCGCATACGGGCGTTGTCCCGCAACGACCGGGACATCACCGGTTCGTATCCGGAGCTCGCCGAGCTCGTGAAGCTGGCTGGACGGCTGGCAGTGCTCGACGGGGAGATCGTCGCCCTCCGCGACGGCCGACCGGACTTCGGGCTACTGCAATCACGCATGCACGTGCTGCGGCCGACCGAACATCTCCTCCAGACCGTACCGGTGAAGTACTACGTATTCGACGTGATGCACCTAGACGATCGATCTCTTCTCGACCTGACGTATACCGAACGCCGCGCGACGTTGGAGAATCTCGCCCTATCCGGACGGAGCATCCGGACTCCGCCGTGGTTCAGGGACAGCGGCCAAGATGTGCTGGCGGCCAGCGTCGGGCAGGGACTCGAAGGCGTAATCGCCAAGCGCCTACAATCCCGCTACCAGCCAGGACGGCGGACCGACGACTGGCTAAAGATCAAAAACGTCCGTCACCAGGAGGTTGTGGTGGGCGGATGGCGGCCCGGCAAGGGCCGCCGCACCGACATGATCGGATCGCTGCTCGTCGGCATCCCCGGCGAGCGAGGACTGGAGTACGCCGGCAATGTCGGCACCGGGTTCACCCACACCATGCTGCGCGACCTCGCGGCCACGCTCGAGCCGCTGGAACGCCAGACGAGCCCATTCGCCACCGACGTACCACGCAGCCACGCGCGAGACGCCCACTGGGTACGGCCCGAACTCGTCGGCGAGGTCGCCTACACCGAGCGGACCGCCGACGGCATGCTCCGGCACCCGAGCTGGCGCGGCCTCCGCCCCGACAAGAGTCCCGAGGACGTGCACGCCGAACCGTAAAAGATCTCCATCGTTTTCTGGGCCTCTCGGCCACCGCCCGAGTCCGCGCATCAATCACGCAGTGGAATGACCAACGTTGTCCCCAGAGCCGTCCGGCAGTTCACCGCCAGCGCTGGCCAACGGGGCTCTGGCTCGTCAGTCTCTTGACGGTTCGCCTAGCCGATCCAGCCGCCCGCAACTGCCCCGGCGACCAGAACCCGGCCCAGCGTCAAGCGGCCGAGTACGGTCTCTTTGGATCCGAGGCCGGTGCCCACGATAGTGACGTGCTCGACCGGGAACGCGGCACTTGGCCTACAGCACGCCGCGCATGCACAGAGCCCGCCGCCCACAGCAAGCGAGCGAAACCTCATCCCACGGGGCAGTCGTCGTTTGTAGTCGTCGTGCGATGAAGTGCATGTTGCACCCGGGGGCTCCGTGGTCTTGGCCTACGTGCGGCAGCGAGATTGTGTAACGGCTGGAGCATCAGCGGCGGCGATGGTCGCGGGCGGCCGCGAACCCCGACGGTCACGCGACATCCGTCCTCCGCGCGGACCAGCGCGCGATCGCGAGGGCGACGACCAGTACGAAGGCGGCCCCAGCGTCGACCGCCAGGTCCCAGAGCTGCGGTCGGCTCGCCGGCGGTGACGTCGGAATCGTGAGCCTGACGACGACCGACAAGATGTGCCGCACGAGCGCGATGACGCCGATCACGATGAAGAACTCCAGCTGAATACGCCCACCGCGAGCATGGGTCAGGATCGTTATGAAGATCTCCATGATGATCAAGAAAAGCAGGATTCGTTCGACGCTGGTGATCAGGCGTCCAGTCCAGGATCCATGTTGAAGGATGGCCGAGGCGGTCGAGGACACCAGGACAGCCGCGCCCACCACCAGAAGGCCGAAGGCGACTATATAGAGAAGAACGTGTTCCAAGTTGACCAGCAGTCGGATGACAGCATCGGGCCCGTCGTGACCCGGCAAGGCCGTCCCCGCATCAGAGCTGCCCGAGGAGGACGGGGTATTCGCTCCGTGCATGTCTCCTGACATGGGCACCAACCATCCGGATCCGGCCAGTTGAATCGGTACAGCACCGCCCGCCCTTGCGCGGACGCGCCGCTATTGGCTACCCGCGCCCCGTGCCCGCCACACCGGTCATGCTCGATTGGGCGGATCCGCAACCCCGATCTCACCGGCCTGGAGGCAACAGTTGCCCACAGATCACCTGGCCGCACTCCGCACACCACGCTCCGCGCACGGGGTCGGCGATCCGCCTAAGGTGGGAACATGGGTGACGTCCTGGTCGGTACGGCGTCATGGACCGACGAGTCGCTGCTCGAGTCGGGCTGGTACCCGCCCGATGTCCGGACGCCGGCGCAGCGACTGCGCTACTACGCGAGCCGGTTCCCCCTCGTCGAGGTGGACTCGACCTACTACGCACTGCCCACGCAGCGTACGACGCGGCTCTGGGCGCAGCGCACACCGGAGGGTTTCACTTTCGACGCCAAAGCGTTCTCCCTCCTCACATGTCATCCCACGCGCGTAACGGCGTTTCCGAAGGACCTGCGCAGGGCGCTCCCACTAGATGCCAAGAATCTTTACATCCGCGACGTCGAGACGGCGGTCGTCGAGCAGGTCTGGGAACGCTTCGTGACCGCGCTGGCACCGCTGTGGGAGGCGGGCAAGTTCGGGGCGGTCCTGTTCCAGTTCCCACGCTGGTTCCCGATCGGCAAGCGCAACAAGGAGCACATCCTGGAGTGCAAGCGGCATTGCGAGCCGCTGCCGATCGCGGTGGAGTTCCGCAACCGGACCTGGATGACCGAGGAGAACCGGGAAGAGACGCTCGACTTCCTACGCTCGTATGCGATCCCCTACGTGTGCGTCGACATGCCTCAAGGCCGTCCGTGCTCGATCCCGCCCGTTGCCGCGGTCACCGCCGACCTGGCGGAGGTTCGCTTCCATGGACGCAGCGACGCATGGATCGGCCACGACAAGTACGAGCGTTTCGGGTACCTGTACTCCCCGCGGGAGCTGAAGGAGTGGGCACCCAGAATCTGCGAACTCGCCCGGCAGGCATCCAGCACACACGTGATCATGAAGAACGCCTACCGCGACTACGCCCCCCGCAACGCGCGTCAGCTCTACGACCTGCTCACGGCACTGCCGGACTGCCCGGTACGGTCACCCCCGGCCGGTGACCGCGCTTACAGTAGCTTCGCATGAGCCGCGTATGACCCGACCTCGCCTGCCGCGGGGCTCGGCTTAGGTACCTGCAGCGCGACCAGCGCCTTCTCGGGCAGCGGCGTGCCGTACCTGGCGCATCAACAACTCACCGGAGGCCTCGTGGCCACCCTAGCGGCGACGAGGCGGTTCGACCTGAGTGATGCGCAGTGGGCGCGGCTGGAGCCGTTACTGCCGCGGCCAAGAGGCCAGGCCGGCCGTCGAGGTGGACGAAACGGCAGTTGATCGATGGGATCCGATGGCGGGCGCGGGTTGCGCGCCGTAGCGGGATGTGCCGGAATGCTGTGGTTCCTGGCAGGCGGTGTATGGGTTGTTCCGCCGATGGCCCGGTCCTCGAGGCGATCTCGGTGTCCCGCCCACCGAGCCCGGCAAGATCCGGCTCATCATCCGTGTCACTCCGGTGCTTCGCCTCACCGTCTGAGCCCGGTGACGGCGAAGGGAGGTACCGACCGGAGCCGGTACCTCCCTCTCGTGATCATTTCCTAGTGACCGCCGACCCTCACGACCTCATGGCGGTAGCCGGTGTGCCGTCCGTCCGGCTTGTAGTTGTTCTCCACGTTGCCGGCGATGTCGACCGAGAACCATCTCACGTCGGTCGTCTTGTCAACGGTGAGCGACTCGGCGCCCTCGCGCAGGCCGGCGGCCTCGAGCTTCGGCGACTTCAGCGTCGGCCGGCTGCCGTCGAGTGTGTAATAGACGGTCGCCGGCTCGTTCACCTTGAACGTGAACTTCGTGCTGCTCGCGTCCTGGCCGGTCACCGACAGGCTGGACCTCGGGTCCTTCTTGTCCTTGCCGTACGCCAGGGCGACCTCGAGGATGCCGATCTGGCCGTTGGCGAACTCCATCGCCTCCTCGTGGCCCTCGGCGAAGTCGGGCTGGAAGCCGACCTCGTCGTACTCCCCGGTCTGCGCGTTGTACTTGTCCGCGCCGACCTCGAAGTCCCAGCCGATGATGCCCTTGTTGTACCAGGCCTCGTCGGCACTGTTCCCCGCCGCCGAGTACAGAACGTCGCCTGCGCCTGGGCGGCGAGCGAGTTCAACGCCTGCGACCGCTGCCGGCGCACCTTTGCCGCGTCGGCCTGATCGGCGATGGCGCCACGGACGTCGAAGCCCTTGGCCTTGAGGTCCGCGGACTCCTGCGGGCTGAGGACGGCGTTCACCTCGATGCCGCCGGCCACCGGCTTGGTGTACTCGGCCAGGTCAACGCCCATCCGCTGGAACCGTTCGATGCCGGCCTGGTCGGGTACGACGATGCGCACCAGCGCCACGCCGTCCTGCTCGAAGCTGGACTTGCGGTCCGGAGTAGAGCCGGGTGATGGGTGTGGTGTCGCGGCGCGGCCGGACGACGAGTCCTTTTCGCCGTGCAGAATCCCTTGGGTGTCTTCGATGACGACGGTGAGAGTTTGCCGGCGTGCCAGGGCCCGAGCTTGATGAACTGGCCGTTAACCATGAACCGGCCACTGGCGTGCGCCCGTCGCTGGATCCGCACCGATCCTGCGGGCACGGTCGGGGGCGGCAGCGGGGTCGCCCCGTAGTACGGCGTGCCGGCAGGCGGGGGCCGCTCGGCGATGATCGGGCACGGCCAGGGCGCCGTCGGCGATGGCGTACCCGGACCCCACCACGTGCAAGGCGGCCGACCCCCGGCTGATGGACCTGCTGCGTATCGCGCACCCGCAGTTCTGGGCGACAATTGGGCGACGCCGACTTCCCAGAGTTTCGCTGAACGTGGTTCAACCGCGCTCAATCGACACCGCTGACCTGCACTTTCACGCATCGCCACTGGTCGCCCGCCTGCTCGGGCTACCTTGACACGGTAGAGGTCACTGGTTCAATCCCAGTATCGCCCACCAGGTTTTACCTGGTTCAGCAGCCCGGACACCGGATACGGTGGCCGGGCTTCGATCGTCTGACCGTCATTTGACCGTGGCCCATGTTACGGTGCCGCCGCCCAGCGGACACCGGCTCGAGTCCGGGCGAACGCCTCGAGTGCCGTGTCGTCGGCGTCCGGCAGGGTGTGCAGGTAGCGTTCGGTGGCCCGCAGTCCCGCGTGGCCCAGACGTTCCCGGACGGTCTGCAAATCCGCTCCCCCAGCCAGCACCCAGGATGCATGCGCGTGCCGCAGATCCCGGACTCGGATCCTTCGATCGATGCCGGCAGCCATGACCGCCGGGTCCCAGATCTGCTGGCGGAACCAGTCGCGAGGGATGTGCCCGTCGGTGTCCAGCCTCCGACCGGACCGTGGATGGTCCTTGCCGGCCGCGCGGCGCACTGCCCGGTAGTGGGCGTAGGCACCCCGGCAGTGCCCACATCGGCATCCGCCCATCGGGTATCCGCTCAGCGTGCCATGCCGATACCGGCGCCCCGCCGCATTCGGAGCCGTAACACCCAGATCCCCGGGAAAGGACAGGGCCCGTGACGGCGATCTCCGGGGCCCAGTAGGCGCCGTGAACAGCAGATCGCCCGGCCTGAGCCGACGAGCCTCGGCGTAGGCGACGAGCCAGGTGATGAGCGAACGGCTGAGCTTGAGCCTCCGGAACTCCCCGTTCTTCGGATACTCCTTGACCAGGAACCGCCCGCCAACCGGATGAAATCGCGGCCGCAGCTCGACGACGGTACGCGCCACGGTGAGCACACCACTGTCCACATCGAGGTCGCCCAGGCGCAGCTCGACCAGCTCACCCCAGCGCAACCCGCCACCGATCGCGACCTCAGCCAGCAGGCGCCACTGCTCATCGGGCAACGCATCGATGATCGACTCGAACTCAGTCTGCGGGTCGGCGCGGGATCGATCCCGGCCTTCTTCAAGATCTCCTACACCGTTGAGTATGCGATCTTGTGGCCCAGCCGGGCCAGTTCACCCTGCATACGGCGGTGCCCCCATCCCGGGTTCTGTCGGGCCATCGCCACCACCAACCGCCTGACCGCCGTCGGCGTGGACGGCCGGCCTAGAGTTTTCCGGTGCGGATACGTCCACTTCCGGGCCGCCAACCGGCGATGCCACCGCAACAATGTGTCCGGACTGACACCGAACACCTCGGTCCACCGATGCCGAGGGATCAAGCGAGCCAGCGCGGATAACCACAGCCGATCGGCAGGAACGTCAAAAGCACCCCGCGAGACTCCCGGCCCCACCGACTACTCCGCAGCAAGACCGCGCAGGTCAACACCCCGACCCTATTTTCGTGCGGCACAGGTCGGCCGGCGTGAACGCCGGCTTGGCCGATTGGCGCTGCAAAATCGTCCAGCTGGTGCCGCAGCGCCAAGATCTCTAAGAACTCGTAGCCGTCCTTGGATACATGAAAGCCTTTGTCGGCATGAACGAACACGATCGCCCCAGCATGTCGAGCATGAAGCAACGGCTCAGAGCTCACGGAGGCGCGCAGCGGCGGCCTCGGGGAGCACGTCGTTGATGTACGCGCCGCCGCCGGTCTCGCTCGTGGCGAGGAACTTCAGTTTGTCGGCGGTGCGCTGGGGCGTGTAAACGCGGGCGCACAGGTGCGCCGCGTCGCGTTTCGTACGAGCCGGGGCCTGGTACCAGTAGGCCATGTACGGCGTCGGGTGCTCATAGAGAGCGTCGAAGCGGCGCAGCACGTCGGCGTACAGGCGCATGAGCTCGTCGCGCCGTGCGGCGTCGAGGGCGGGCAGGTCGGGGACGCAGACGCGCGGGGCGACGTAGACCTCGTACGGCCAGCGGGCGGCCTCGGGCACATACGCGAGGAAGCCATCGGTCTCGGCCACGACGCGCGGCCCGGCGGCTTCGCGCGCGACCACCTCGCACATCAGGCATCGGCCGTGCTCCTCGAGGAACCGCTCGGCGGCGGCGAGCATCCGGCGCGGGGTGGGCGGGACATACGGGAAGGCGTAGATCTGGCCGTGCGGGTGCGGCAGGGTGGCGCCGATCGCCGCGCCGCGGTTCTCGAACAAGAAGACGTACTCCACGTCGGGGCGCTTCGCGAGGGCCGCCGTGCGGTCGGCCCAGGCGCGGCCGACGGTGGCCAGCCGTTCCGGCGGAAGGGCCGCGAAGGACCCGTCGTGGTAGCTGGTGAAGCACAGCACCTCGCAGCGTCCGCCGGCCGAGCCGCCGAGCGAGGGGAAGCGGTTCTCGAACGACACCACGTCGTAGTCCGCGGCCGGGATTTCGCTGAGGTGGTCACCGCGAGAGGGGCACAGCGGGCACTCGCCGGGCGCCGGCTGGTAGATGCGGTTCTGCCGGTGGGCGGCGACGAGGACCTCCTCGCCGTGCAGCACGTCATAGCGCAGCTCGGCGGCGGGCGCGTACGGGGGCAGGTCCCGCCGGTCGGGTGTGGAACGATCCTGCCCGGGCGCGTCGTCGAAGTAGATGATCTCTCTTCCATCCGCGAGCCGCACGGACGTACGAGCGGTGGACGCGGTGACGGCATGGGCCGACATGGTCTTCCTTTCACGGGGCAGCGAGCGCGGGGATGGGACGGGCTACGCGGGTGCCCGTCCGGCGCTGTTCCGGCTGACCAGCTCGGTAGAAATGATGATCTTGCTCTCGCTGCGGCGACCGCTCTCGATCTGCTCGAGCAGCAGGTTCACGCTGGACCGGCCGACGGCGGCGAAGTCCTGGCGGATCGTGGTGAGCGGCGGGATGAAGTACGCCGCCTCGGGGATGTCGTCGAAGCCGATCACGCTGACGTCCTCGGGCACCCTGCGGCCTGCTTCATGCAGGGCGCGCAGCAGGCCCAGAGCGTTCTGGTCGTTGGCCGCGAACACCGCCGTGACCTCCGGGTCGGCCGCCAGCGCCAGGCCGCGCTCGTATCCCGACCCGGCGCTCCAGTCGCCGGGGATGGTCGGCGGCACCGGTGCTCCGGCATCGGTCAGCGCGTCGCGCCAGCCGCGGTGGCGCTCGCGCGCCTCCAGCCACGACATCGGGCCGGGCAGGTGGTGCACGGTCCGGTGGCCGAGGTCGAGGAGGTAGCGGGTGGCCGCCCTCGGCCCGGTGTACTGGTCCACCCCGACGGCTGGGACGATCGTCTCGCTCTCCATGACCACAACGGGCAGGTCCCGTGGCAGGTGCTTGATGGTCTGGGTCAGCGGGGCATGGCCGGGGATCACGATGAGCCCGTCCACGCCCTGGCCGCGCAGCCGCTCGGCCGCCTCGGCGATCGAACGCTCGCTGGCCGACTGCAGCGCGATGACGCTGGTGAAGTAGTCGGCCTCCCGCGCGCAGCGCTCGATCTCACTGATCATCGAGGCGGGCCCGAACTGGGTCGCGTCGAAGCTGACCACGCCGAGTGTGCGCGACCGGCCGGTGGCCAGGGCACGGGCGAACGCGTTGGGCCGGAAGTCCAGCTGGGCGGCCGCTGCCAGGACCTTCGCCCGGGTCTCCGTGCTCACCCTCGGGTGATCCTTGAAGACCCGGGACACGGTCTGGTGCGACACCCCGGCGAGCTTGGCCACGTCCCGAAGGCCGGGGCGCGCCGTGACCCGCGCGTCGCCCCGGTCGTCGGGCTCAGTGGTCATGGGATTGATCCTATTTATCGGGAGGTGCCGGCCCGGCGCTTTGCCCAAACGTCGAACGCGACGGCGGCGAGCAGCACCAGGCCCTTGATCAACATGACCCGCTCGCTGGGCGCGCCCAGCAGGGACATGCCGTTGTTGATCACGGCCATGATGAGACCGCCGGTGATGGCGCCGACGACCTTGCCGACGCCGCCCTGGACCGCCGCGCCGCCGATGAACGCCGCCGCGATCGAGTCGAGCTCGAAGTTGGTGCCGGCGGTCGGGCCGGCCTGGTTGAGCCGTCCGGCGAAGATGACGCCGGCGATGGCGGCCAGCACGCCCATGTTGACGAACAGCAGGAACACCACGGACTTGGTCTTGATGCCGGACAGCCGGGCGGCCTGGAGGTTGCCGCCGAGGGCGTACATGTGCCGGCCGAAGACCGCGCGGGTGGTGAGCAGGGTGTACGCCAGGACCAGGACGGTCAGCAGGATGAGCACCACGGGCAGGTTCTTGAACCGCGCGAGCTGCACCACGATGAACATCACGACGAAGGCGGCCAGCGCCATCCGCACGATGAATACCGGCAGCGGACCGACGTTCTGGCCGTACCCCGCGCGGCCCTGGCGGGCCCGCCACTGGGTGAGCACGATGCCCGCGACGCCGATCACGCCGACGATCAGGGTGAACAGGTCCGCGCCGCCCAGCGGGCCCAGTCCGACGTTGCCGAAGTAGCCGGGCAGGAAGCCGTTGGCGAGCGTGCGGACCTGGTCGGGGAACGGGCCGATGCCCTGGTTGCCCAGCACGGTGAGCGTGAGGGCACGGAAGATGAGCATGCCGGCCAGCGTCACGATGAACGCCGGGATCTCGAAGTAGGCGATCCAGTAGCCCTGCCACGCGCCGATCAGCGCGCCCGCGACCAGCGTCAGCACCACCGCGAGCGGCCAGGGCACGTGGTGGTTGACCATCAGCACGGCCGAGATCGCACCGCACACGGCGACCACCGAGCCGGCCGACAGGTCGATGTGGCCCGCGATGATGACGAGGATCATCCCGATCGACAGGATCAGGATGTAGGAGTTCTGCACGAGAACGTTGGACATGTTCTCCGGGGAGAGCAGGCTCCCGTGCGTGAGGATCGCGAACAGCGCGACGATCAGCGCGAACGCGACGTAGATCCCGCTCTGCCGCAGGTTGACGGAGAAAATCCGGTCGGCCACGCCGCCGCGGGACGGGGGCGGAGCCTCGCCCTTGTCCGGGCGGGCCGGTGCGACGCTGCTCATTGGGCGATCTGCTCCTCGTCGTATCTGGTCATGAACTGCATCAGCCGCTCGGGCGTGGCCTCTGCGCGGGAGACCTCACCGGTGATGCGCCCGGCCGACATCGCGTAGACGCGGTCACAGATGCCGAGCAGCTCGGGCAGCTCCGAGGAGATGACCAGCACGGCCTTGCCCTGGTCGGCCATCTCGTTGATGATCGAATAGATCTCGTACTTCGCGCCGACGTCGATGCCGCGGGTCGGCTCGTCGAGGATCAGCACGTCCGGGTCGGTGAACAGCCACTTGGACAGCACGACCTTCTGCTGGTTCCCGCCGGAGAGCTTGCCGGTGACCGCGAGGACGCTCGGCGCCTTGATGTTCATGCTCTTGCGGTAGCCCTCGGCGACGCGGAACTCCTCGTTGTCGGGGACCCATCCCCGCCTGGCGAGCTTGCGCAGCCCCGCCGTCGAGACGTTGCGCTTGATGTCCTCGATGAGGTTGAGGCCGTACCGCTTGCGGTCCTCGGTGGCGTACGCGATGCCGTGCTTGATGGCGTCGCCGACCGACTTGATGCGGATCTCCCTGCCGTCCTTGTAGACCCGGCCGGTGATGCCGACGCCGTAGCTGCGGCCGAACACGCTCATCGCCAGCTCCGTACGGCCGGCGCCCATCAGGCCGGCCAGGCCGACGATCTCACCGCGCCGCAACGTGAGGTTGGCGCCGGACACGACGAGGCGCTCGTGCTGTGTCGGGCTGTGCACCGTCCAGTCCTCGATCCGCAGCACCTCCTCGCCGATGGTCGGCTCGTGCTCGGGGAAACGATGCTCCAGGTCGCGGCCGACCATGCCGGAGATGATGCGGTCCTCGGTCACGAGGTCCTTCTCCATGTCGAGGGTCTCGATCGTGCGGCCGTCGCGCAGGATGGTCGTCGAGTCCGCGATCGCCTTGATCTCGTTGAGCTTGTGGGAAATGATCACGCAGGTGATGCCCTGCTCGCGCAGACCGCGCAGCAGGTCGAGCAGGTGCGCGGAGTCGGCGTCGTTCAGCGCCGCCGTCGGCTCGTCCAGGATCAGCAGCTTCACGTCCTTGGACAACGCCTTGGCGATCTCCACGAGCTGCTGCTTGCCGACCCCGAGGTCCATCGCCGGGGTGACCGGGTTCTCGTCCAGGCCGACGCGGGCGAGGAGTTCGGCGGCGTCGGCGTTGGTCCGGTTCCAGTCGATCAGGCCGCGATGGGCGCGTTCGTTGCCGAGGAAGATGTTCTCGGCGATCGACAGGTACGGGCTGAGCGCCAGTTCCTGGTGAATGATGACGATTCCGTGCTTCTCACTGTCGCGGATGCCGGAGAAGCGGCACGGCTCGCCGTCGAAGTCGATCTCGCCTTCGTACGAGCCGTGCGGGTAGACCCCGGACAGCACCTTCATCAAGGTGGACTTGCCCGCGCCGTTCTCGCCGCAGATCGCGTGGATCTCGCCGCGCCGTACCACCAGGTTCACGTCCTGCAGCGCCTTGACGCCGGGGAACACCTTGGTGATCCCGCTCATCCGCAGAATCGCGTCGTCGGTCATGTCATGCCCTTCAGATCACGGCGGAGGGGCGGGCGACGCACACGGCGCCGCCCGCCCCAGGCCCGCTACTGCAGCTGCTGAGCCGTGTAGTAGCCGGTGTCGATGAGGGTCTTCTGGACGTTGGTCTTGTAGACCGTGACCGGCTGGAGGAGCATCGACGGGACGACCTTGTCGCCGTTGTTGTAGTCCTTGGTGTTGTTCACCTCGGGCTTGCCGCCCTTGAGGACCGTGTCGGCCATCTTCACGGTGACCGCCGCGAGCTGGCGGGTGTCCTTGTAGATGGTGGCGTACTGCTCACCCTTCATGATCGACTTCACCGAGGCGAGCTCGGCGTCCTGGCCGGTCACCACCGGGTACGGCTGGCCGGAGGTGCCATAGCCGGCGCTCTTGAGAGCGGACAGGATGCCGATCGACAGGCCGTCGTACGGCGAGAGCACGCCCTGGACCTTCGTGCCGCCGCCGTAGGCCTTGGTGATCAGGTCCTCCATGCGCTTCTGCGCGGTGGCCGGGTCCCAGCGCAGGATCGCGACGGTCTTGAAGTCCGTCTCCTTGCTCTTGACGACCAGGGTGCCCTTGTCGATGTAGGGCTTCAGGGTGGCCATCGCGCCGTTGTAGAAGAACGTCGCGTTGTTGTCGTCCGGCGACCCGGCGAAGACCTCGATGTTGAACGGTCCCTTGGCGGTGCCGTCGGAACCGTCCTGCTTCTTCAGCCCGAGGCCGACGAGAAGGGACGTGGCCTGCATGACGCCGACCTTGTAGTTGTCGAAGGTGGCGTAGTAGTCGACGTTCGGCGACTTGGTGAGCAGCCGGTCGTAGGCGATGACCGGGATGTGTTTGTCGGCCGCCTCCTGCAGCTGGGTCGTCAGGGAGGTGCCGTCGATCGAGGCGATGATCAGGAGCTTGGCGCCCCGGGTGATCTGGTTCTCGATCTGGTTGACCTGGGTGGGGATGTCGTTCTCGGCGTACTGGAGGTCGACCTTGTAGCCCAGCTTCTCCAGCGAGGCCTTCACGTTCTGGCCGTCGTGGATCCACCGCTCGGAGGACTTGGTCGGCATGGTGACGCCGACCAGCGCGCCCTTCGCCGAGTCGGCGCCCGCCGCACCCTTCTTGTCGACGGTCTTGGTGCTCGAGCCGCACGCTGCGGTCACGCTGAGGGCCATGAACAGCCCCGTGGCCATCGTGGCCATTTTAGTGAATCTCATGTCCCACCTTGGGTCGGGCCAGGCGGCTACGCCGGGGTTACGACTGGATTTCGCTGCCGTGTCCGGGAGTGTTACCGGTCACAAATCTGATGTCAAGACACAGTTCGAAAACACGGCCCACCACCTTCTAGCCGTTGACTTTGCCTATGCGACCGGTAACATCCGCGTGTCGTGAGGTCGTGGTGGCCCCGCCTCTGGTCCCGCAACACGAGGAGCACTTCGTACACATGCGCATCACCGGTATCTCGACACACGTCGCCGGCACGCCCTGGCGCAACCTCACGTTCGTCCAGGTCCATACCGACGAGGGGCTCGTCGGTGTGGGCGAGGCGCGGATGCTGAACCACACCGACGCGCTTATCGGCTACCTGGCCGAGGCCGAGGTCAACCACATCAGGGGCTCGGACCCCTTCGACATCGAGGACCTGGTCCACCGGATGAAGTACGGCGACTACGGCCGGGCCGGCGAGATCGTCATGTCCGGCATCGCCTGCGTCGAGATGGCCTGCTGGGACATCGTCGGCAAGGCCCTCGACCAGCCCGTCTGGCGGCTGCTCGGCGGAAAGGTCCGGGACCGGATCAAGGCGTACGCCAACGGCTGGTACACCGTCGAACGCACCCCCGAAGCCTTCCACGCCGCCGCCAAGAAGGTCGTCGAACGCGGCTACCAGGCGCTGAAGTTCGACCCGTTCGGCACCGGCACGATGGAGCTGGACCACGCCGAGACGATGCGCTCGGTCAGCCTCGTCGAGGCGGTCCGCGACGCCATCGGCGAGGAGGCCGAGCTTCTCGTCGAGATGCACGGCCGGTTCTCCCCGGCGACCGCGATCCGGCTGGCCGGGCTACTCGCGCCGTTCAAGCCGAGCTGGCTGGAGGAGCCCTGCCCGCCGGAGAACCTCAAGGCCCTCGCCAAGGTCTCCGCCCACACCGACCTGCCGATCGCCACCGGCGAGCGCATCCACGACCGCTTCGAGTTCCGCGAACTGTTCGAACTCCAGGCCGTCGACGTCATCCAGCCCGACATCTCCCACATCGGCGGCATCGCCGAGACCCGCAAGCTCGCCGCCACCGCCGAGACCCACTACGTGCTCATCGCCCCGCACAACGTCGGCGGCCCCGTGCTCACCGCCGCCAACCTCCACCTGGCCGCCTGCACCACCAACTTCAAGATCCAGGAGCACTTCAACGACTTCGCCGACGCGGCGATCAAGGGCGTGGCACCCGGCCTCCCCGAGGTCGTCGACGGATACTTCACCCTGCCGGAGGCCCCCGGCCTCGGTGTCGAGCTGGACCTGGACGCGCTCGCCGCGTTCCCCCGGCAGCGCGCCAACTTCAACCTGTTCGCCGACAACTGGCACCTACGTGACCCGGCCAGGACCAAGTGAGCCGGTCGGTACTTCTGGAGTCGCCGGGCCGCCAGCGGGTGGTCAAGGGAGAGGTGCCCGGCCCCGGGCCCGGTGAGGTCCTCGTCCGCGTCGCCGCGGCGGGCATCTGCGGCAGCGACCGCGAGCTGTACGAGGGCGGCCGCCCCGAGCCGTACCGGACGTTCCCCATCGTCCCCGGCCACGAGTGGTCGGGGACGATCGAGGAGGCCGGGCCCGGCGTCGACCCGTCCCTGGTCGGCCGGCCGACGGTCGGCGAGGGCTTCGTGAACTGCCAGGTCTGCGACCGATGCCGCGCCGGGGACACCAACCTGTGCGGCGCCGGCTACGACGAGATCGGGTTCACCCGGCCCGGCGCGTTCGCCGACCACCTGATCGTGCCCGCGCGGCTGCTGCATCCGCTGCCGGCGGGCACCGACCTGCGGGCCGCCGTGCTGCTCGAACCGGCGGCGGTCGCCGCCGCCGCCGTTCTCCAGGCTGCTCCGCTCGCCGGAGAACGGGTCGGCGTGGTCGGCGCGGGTACCCTCGGCCTGCTGACGATCCAGCTGCTGGCCGCCTCCTCCCCCGCCGAGCTCGTCGTCAGCGACCCCCGCGCCGGCCGGGAGCCGGTCGCGCGGGCGGGCGGCGCGACGGCCTACTTCCACCCGGACCGGCTCGACGCGCTGGACCTCGACGTCGTCGTGGAGACCGCGGGCGCCCGTGACTCGGCGGCGGCGGCCGCCCGGCAGGTGCGCCGGGGCGGCCGGCTTGTGCTGACCGGCATCCCGGGCGGAGCCCCGGAGGGGCTCTCCCCCTCGAGCATCGTCGGCCGCCAGCTGACGGTGACCAGCGTCTTCGGCGCTCCGGCGGCGGCCTGGACGTACGCCGTACGTGCGTTCACCTCCGGCCTGCTCGACCTCGCCCCCCTGGTCACCCACGAGCTGCCGCTCGAGGCCTACCCCGACGCGGTCGCGCTGCTCGGCCAGGGCGACGAGAACGTCGGCAAGATCATTCTTAACCCTAGGAGTCCGTGATGAGCCCTTCCCGTCATCCCGGCGAGCATCTGCTCGACCGGCTCGGCATGCCCGCCCGCAGCGCCGCCCCCGCCGGATCGGAGGCCCGTTTCCCCGACGGCGGGAGCTGGCGGACCGAGCTGCCCTCATGCGAGGGGCCGGAGGTCCTGGCCGCCGCCCTGGAGGAGATCGACCGCCTGGAGGTGCCGGTCCACCGCATCAGCCAGGGCAGTGGCATCTGGATGCTCACCGACGCCGAGATCACCGAGATGGTGAAGGCGTGCGAGGAGCGCGACGTCGAGCTGTGCCTGTTCGTCGGCCCGCGTGGCACATGGGACATCGGCGCCGGGGTCAAGGCGTCGTCCGGAGGTTCCGGTCCGCGCGCCCGGGGCCGTGACCAGCTGGCCCAGTGCGTCGAGGAGGCCGAGCGCGCCGTCGCGCTCGGCGTGCGCTGCCTGCTCGTCGCCGACGAGGGCGTGCTGTGGACGCTGCACCGGCTGCGCGCCGCGGGGGTGTTGCCGCAGGACGTCACGTTCAAGGTGTCGGCACTGGTCGGACCGGTCAACCCGGCCGCGTACACGATCTGGGAGAGGCTCGGCGGCGACTCCATCAACGTGCCGAGCGACCTCACCATCGGGCAGATCGCCGAACTGCGGGCGCAGAGCGACGCGCCCATGGACTTCTACGTCGAGGCCCCCGACGACCTCGGCGGCTTCGTCCGCCTCTACGACGCGGCCGAGCTGATCCGCTGCGGCGCGCCGATCTACCTGAAGTTCGGACTGCGCAACACACCCGGCGTCTACCCGGTCGGCCGCCACCTGCGCGACCTGGCCGTCAACGCCATGCGGGAGCGGGTGCACCGCGGCCGCCTGACGCTGGACATCCTGGAGCGTCTCGGCGCGGATGGGGACATGTCCCCGCTCGGCTCGCGGCTGCCCGGAGCCCTGAACCGCTTCCCCGCCGACGGAGACCCGCGATGACCTTGCTGTACGGAATCGACCCGCGGACCGGCGCGCGTCTGGAGCCGGGCGTGCCGGAGACCGGCCCCGACACGGTCGCCGCGTTCGGCGTGACGGCGGCGAACGCCGCCCGCCCGCTCGCGGAGCTGCCGCTGCCCGACCGTGCCGCGCTGCTGGACGCCGTCGCCGGCGCACTGGAGACGGCCGCCGACGAGCTGGTGCCGCTGGCCGACGCCGAGACCGCGCTCGGCCGTGCCCGCCTTACCGGGGAGTTGGAACGTACCACCGGGCAGTTGCGCCTGCTGGCCGGTGAGGCACGCCGCGACGGCTTCCAGCGGGACGCCGCCGAGCCCGGGTTCGTCCGGGCGCTGCTGCCGATCGGACCGGTCGCGGTGTACGCCGCGAGCAACTTCCCGTTCGCGTTCTCCGTCGCGGGCGGCGACACGGCGTCCGCGTGGGCGGCCGGCTGCCCGGTCATCGTGAAGGCCCACCCCGGGCATCCGCGCACGTCCGTCCGTACGGCGGAGGTCATCGCGGACGCGCTCGCCGAGGCGGGCGCGCCCGAGGGGACGTTCGCGATCGTGCACGGGCTGGAGGCGGGCCTGGCGCTCATCAAGGACCCGAACGTCAGGGCGGCCGGGTTCACCGGCTCGGTGCGCGGCGGGCGGGCGCTGTTCGACGCCGCCGTGAGCCGCCCGGACCCGATCCCCTTCTACGGCGAGCTGGGCAGCGTCAACCCCGTGTTCGTCACGCCGGGAGCGGTGGCCGCCCGCGGGGAGGAGATCGCGCGCGGGTATGTCGGCTCGTTCACGCTGGGGTCCGGGCAGTTCTGCACCAAGCCGGGGCTGCTCTTCCTGCCCGCCGGGCACGGGCTCGACGCCGTGCTGGCGGAGGCGGTCGCGTCGGTCGAGGCGCCGTCACTCCTCACACCGCAGATCGCGGCCGCGTTCGGTACCGGGGTCGAACGGCTCGCGGCCGGGACGCGCATCGTGGCGGAGAGCGCCGGGGCGCACCTGGTCGCGGTGACCGCCGAGGAGTTCGCGGCCCGGCCCGAACTGACGGAGGAGTGCTTCGGCCCGGCCTCCGTCATCGTCGAGTACGCCTCGGAGGAGGAGCTGCGCGCCGCTGCCGCCGCCGTACCCGGCTCGCTCACCGCGACCGTGCACGCCGAGCCGTCCGACACCGACCTGGCGCGCGGACTCGTCGCCGAGCTGACGCGGCACGCCGGCCGCGTCGTCTACAACGGCTGGCCCACCGGCGTCGCGGTCAACCGGGCGATGCACCACGGCGGGCCGTGGCCCGCGACGACGGCACCACTGCACACGTCCGTCGGCACGGCCGCGATCCGGCGCTTCCAGGTCCCGGTCACCTTCCAGGGCCTGCCGGAGGAGCTGCTCCCGCCGACCGTGGGGTGAATCCATCCGTTGCCGACGTGATCACCCGCCTCACCGTCTGAGCCGGGTGACGACGAAGGGAGGTACCGACCGGAGCCGGTACCTCCCTCTCGTGATCATTTCCTAGTGACCGCCGACCCTCACGACCTCATGGCGGTAGCCGGTGTGCCGTCCGTCCGGCTTGTAGTTGTTCTCCACGTTGCCGGCGATGTCGACCGAGAACCATCTCACGTCGGTCGTCTTGTCAACGGTGAGTGACTCAGCGCCCTCGCGCAGGCCGGCGGCCTCGAGCTTCGGCGACTTCAGCGTCGGCCGGCTGCCGTCGAGTGTGTAATAGACGGTCGCCGGCTCGTTCACCTTGAACGTGAACTTCGTGCTGCTCGCGTCCTGGCCGGTCACCGACAGGCTGGACCTCGGGTCCTTCTTGTCCTTGCCGTACGCCAGGGCGACCTCGAGGATGCCGATCTGGCCGTTGGCGAACTCCATCGCCTCCTCGTGGCCCTCGGCGAAGTCGGGCTGGAAGCCGACCTCGTCGTACTCCCCGGTCTGCGCGTTGTACTTGTCCGCGCCGACCTCGAAGTCCCAGCCGATGATGCCCTTGTTGTACCAGGCCTCGTCGGCACTGTTCCCCGCCGCCGAGTACAGGACGTCGGTCACCGGCCCGGTGCGGCCGGGCCAGATGGCCGTGCCGCGCCACTGCTGCACCGCGTTGAGGATGTGGTCGGACGCGGACCAGAAGTAGGTCTCGGTGCCGAGGTCGACCGGCGGCAGCGTCTGCCGGCCGTCCAGCTTGTACGCCCCTGGAGGCCACATGAAGTAGCCGCCGTAGGAGTGGGTGTTCATCGCGAACTTGATGTTGGAGTACTTCTGGGTCAGCCACACCTCGTTCTTGGCCTCGGGCTCGGACAGCTCACTCGGCCCGGAGTACGTCTCGCCGCGGCAGTTCGCGGACCCGCCGCTGTAGCCGTCGAAGTACGAGCCGACCGAGAAGTTGCGGTTCACGTCGACGCCCCACGCGTTACGGCGTGCCGGGTCGGAGTCCGCCGGGCCGCAGTAGTTCGTCATGTTCCGGCGCTGGAAGTTGTAGTCGTACATGCTGTAGTTGGCGCCATCGGGGTTGACCGACGGGACCACGAAGATGTCGAGGTTGTCGACCAGCTTCCGGGTGGCCGGGTCGTGCTGGTAGTTGCGCAGCAGCCGCTCGGCGGTCTCCACGCAGGTCAGCGGGGTGACCCACTCACGCGCGTGCTCCTGGCAGTAGAGGAAGACGCCGGGCTGGGACCCGTTGCGCTTCGTGCCGATCCGCAACGCCTGCACCTGGAACGGCTGACGCTTGACGCTCGCGGGAGCCTTCAGGCCGTCGGAGAGCCTGGTCGCCGGCGCGGCAGCCACCACGCCGGCTCCCGCGTCGCCCCGGTACGTGCTCGCGGTGAGCAGCTTCGCCGCGGACGCGTCGGCGCCAAGCGCCGCCACGACCTGCGCGGCCGTACTCGCGACCTGTCCCGCGGCGTCCGTGGCGAGGTGGACGACGACGTCCTTGCCGGTAACGGACACCGACAGGGCGGCGCCGGCGGTGCCCGGGTTCTCCAGCGCCACCGAGATGTCATTGCCGCCGTCCGAACCATACGCCTTCGACGACACGTAGAACGTGCTGGCGGCGGCGGTGCCGAACTGCGCCTGCGCCGCGCGGCGGTAGCCGTTCGTCTTGTAGGGCAGATTGATCAACTGGGTGAGCTCGGGGAACTCCTTGGCCAGCGAGTCGATCCGCTGATAGACCTCTTCCGGGTCCATGTAGTGGTCGACGAAGTCGCTCACGTAGTGCGGGTTCGGCTTCTTGCGGGGCTCACCCAGCCACTTCGTCACCGAGACGGTGACCGACCCGCCGCTCGTGCTGGTGATCCGCACCTTGCTGGGCGTCACGTTCACCGGCAGCGGTGAGTTGAACCGGTCGTACATGTACTGGCCGTCGTCGGTGAACCGCGACATCGTCGCGGTGCCGCCCGAGCCGATCTCGGTGCCCCGCCCGCTGTCCCAGGCGACGGTGAGGATGTTGGTCGCCGAGCTGTCGCTCGTCTTCACCTCGACGTTCAGGAACCGCTGCCCGTCGGGCAGGCTGGTGAACCACTCGGCCCGCAGCGCGGTCAGCGTGTCGGTGCCCTGCGCCTGGGCGGCGAGCGAGTTCAACGTCTGCGACCGCTGCCGGCGCACCTTTGCCGCGTCGGCCTGGTCGGCGATGGCGCCACGGACGTCGAAGCCCTTGGCCTTGAGGTCCGCGGACTCCTGCGGGCTGAGGACGGCGTTCACCTCGATGCCGCCGGCCACCGGCTTGGTGTACTCGGCCAGGTCAACGCCCATCTGCTGGAGCCGTTCGATGCCGGCCTGGTCGGGTACGACGATGCGCACCAGCGCCACGCCGTCCTGCTCGAAGCTGGACTTGCGGTCCGGTGGTACGAGGCCGGGTTGCGTGACCGCGCCACTGGCAACCGGTATCAGGGGGAGACACAGCATCAGAGCCAGTGGGAGGGCGAGCCATCTCCTGCGCCCTTTCGCCCAGGCAGGCTTGCGAATCATCCTCATGGAGGCCTCTCGGTGTGAACGGATGAAGGCGTCGACAGATACCGCAAGATCCCCCAAGAAACGGACAAACAGTATTTATTTACTCTTTAGGCGGCAAATAAATCAAGCCACTATCCATCACAATCCGAGGCCACGATCGGCCAGGTTCAACTCCGCGAGCCCTGTGGGGTGCAGATACTCGATTACGGCCGTGACCATTGCCTTCTTCGCCACGGCTCTGTACTCGTTGATCAGGCCGTCGAGGACCTCCTCGCATCTCAGCCGGGGATGTCGAGGTCGGTGGGAGCTACCGCCCAGCTCCGGTTGTGGTGGTCGCCGGTCGGGGGGTGCGGTGAACAGGGCGTTCGGGCACCTGAGCAACACGGCGCCGACGGGTAACAAGGCGCATGCGTCAGCCGGCAATGACTGCGCCGTGATCACGCGACCGGCCGTCAGGTGATCACGGCGGCCGGGTCGTCAGCGAGGAACGACGGGCAGGTGAGCGACGCTGCCGCCGGGCTGAAACCGTGACCTTCGCACCGGCCGGATAGCGCAACGTGTAGTCGTAGGAAGTGGAGATCACGACCACAACGAGCCGGTGACCGGCCTTGAAGACGTAGTCGTTCGGCTGGAAGTCCCAGCGGAGGCCATACGTCTTCCCCGCCTTGAGCGGCTCGGTATGTGACGGGTCGTGCCGGTTACGTGCGTCCAGCCAGCCACGACGCCGGTGAGGGCGATGGCGCCGAGCATGCGTCGTCGCCTTAGGCCTCCGTTGAAAGGAGGGTTACGGCATGTGGCATTTCCCGTGGATGGGGTAAAAAGTCGCAATGCCCGGGAGCCAGACGACCGATTCCGGTCGGGCGGCCGCGCATCATCCGCCGCTTGTTCGGCTCGGTGAGCTACCCGGGCGACAGACGTACCTCCAGGTCCAGCCGTGACCGCTACACCACAGCAGCGCGCACAGCGCTATCCGTTCCGGCCCGCAGAGGTGAGGGCGATGCGCTCGACGCTGACAGGACGTGGCGGCCCGGCAGAGGGTCGGTGAGGAGGCTGCCGACCGCTCCTGTCTGCCGACCACCGGCCGCCAGAGCTACCGAGCAGGAACGGTCGAATAAAGTAGATAGGAACCCTTGCCGGTATGCGGTCGCAGCGGACAGTCCCTTGAGTGGGTTCCGGTCACATTGAGCGGCCGGAGCATCGTAACTACCATTTACGAAAGGGCTAAATAGTGCGAACACGAATCGCTCGCTTGGCAGTTATCGCGGGCGTGACCACCGCTGCCACCCTCAGTCTGATCGCTGGTACGGCATCCGCTAGTACGCGATCCTCCAGCTCCTCGTCAATGGGGGTGGGCTGGTATCAGACGAAGACGCAGTGCGAGGGCGGGGCCGCCTATTTCCTGCGTCACGGATACGACTGGTACATTTGCTCGTATTACGGGAGTCATGAGCCTGAGCCGTGGTACCTTGCGGTCGGAGAATACTAGGCTGCATCCGATCTGATCTTTCGCGGGGAACAGGCTGCGGCTGTCCCGCGACCTGTCGCGAGACAGCCGCAAACTTAGCGGGTAGATGAGATGCATTGTCGAAATGATCCGTTTGAGGTCAAGGGCGGCAGCCTGGCGGTCCGCCGCCAACTTTTCCTTGCCGAACTACGCCTGACCAGGTCAAAAATAGCTGGGCTGGCCTGAGTCTTGCTGGGTTCAGCCTACTCGGTCCCGAGACGATCGCACCGGCATGCTCGGCCAGCGTCCACCCGTTCTTACACTCCAGCCCTGACATGTACTCCCGGACCCGCTCGCGCAGCTCCGACTGAACAAACCGGTCCGCGGGCCGCGCGTGCACCCGGTCCAGATCCGCGACAACCACATCGACCGACCATACGCACCATGATCCACTACAAAGCATGAGCCAAACCGGTCGGTTGCCAGCGCTTGCTGCAATGCTTGCTTGGACTAGAGGAACAGATTGGGAGGCCCGTGATGGTGGCTGCCAATAAGGCGAGCGTTGCCGCTTTGAACATTTTCTTCAAATGTTTTGTGATATTCACAATCGCAATGTGGCTTTCGGTAAGCTGGCCGCCTGACCTTGTGATGGTACCGGCCGCAGTGATCTTCGGTGTCATCGTCGCCTCCATCCTCACGATCCAACACGTAAGACGGGTGCGACGACTTGGAATCGAGCCGGGTCTATGGGGCTCAGTTCGTCATAACCGGACTGTTGCCCTGTCCTTGTCGTGTGAGGAGGCCATCCGACTAGTCGATTGGGCGGCTCGATCCTGGAGGTGGAAGGTCCGGCGGGTAGACGCGGGCCGACCGAAGATAACCGCTGTGACACGGATGTCGTTGCAAAGCTGGGGGGAACGGGTCACCGTCACCGCCCGTCCGATGGGTGCTGGTTGTGAGGTGGAGGTGTCCAGTCGGCCATTGGTACCGCTGACTCTGGTCGACTATGGCAGGAACTTCATCAACATGCAGCACATGATTGCCTTCTTGACCGAGCGCGCGACCGAGAAGTCACAGATCAGAGAGACGCCCCAAACAGAACCCGGCCCATAGGGTGGCTATCTACGGCCAGCGGGTACGGCAGGGTAGACGGCAATACGTTCGGCTTCACGCTGCGGGTGGCTAGCTGGGCGACAACCACCTCAAGCCGCACAGGATTGACCGAATGCTCCTTGTGTGCTTGTGACCTCCTCTGGCCAGCGAGCGTCCCGGCCTACGGCTGGCTGGCGACGAACGCAAGGAAGTGGTCGGCCTTGCGTTCGTAGCGGCGGTGGAGTCTGCGGTAGTCGTTCAGCTACGACATCGTGCGTTCGACCACCCAGCGATGCCGGCCCAGCCGCTGGGAAGACTCGATGCCGCAGCGGGCGATGCGCGGTTTGATTCGGCGCCTGCGCAGCCACACGCGGAGATGGTCGTAGTCATAGCCCTTGTCGGCGTGAAGCTTGGCCGGTCTGCGGCGACGCGGCCCGCGCCGGGAACGGATCGGCGGGATGCCCTGCACCAGCGGCACCAGCGCCTGACTGTCGTGGGTGCTGGCCGCCGAGATCCCGACAGAGATCGGCAGTCCACCCCGTTCGGCGATCAAGGATCTTCGACCCGTTCTTGCCGCGATCGACAGAATTCGGGCCCGTCAGGTCCCCGCACCTGACGATCGTCGTACCGGCGCCGGCCACCGCCCTGGGGTCGTGTCGGCTTCGGCGGCACGACCCGTTCGAACAACTCCCACAACTCGTCGGGAACCAGACGCTCCACCATCGAGCCGGCAGGGTCCTACTGATCGCCCCAATGAAACGACCTCTAAGCACAAAGGATGTGCCTTCGGTTCGCCCCCGCCGACTTGAACCCCATCTCGCCGCGGACGAGCAGTGGCTGGAATCGAGGTCGCTAAATCGAGGTCGCTAAGTAGCCAGACATCAATCAACGACCGAGAGGCTGCGTTTCCTTGACGATCCCGACCGAAGCTGGGCGACGCCGGCCAGCCCAGCAGGGCTTGGTCGCAATCACGTCCATGGTCTTGAGATGGCTCCGTCCGAGGTTGGGCGTCGAATGGGCGATGCCAACCTCTCCAGCCCTCGCCGAACGTCCTTCAACGGCGCTCTATCGACACCGCTGACCTGCGCCTTCACGCATCCCCGCTGGTCACCCGCTCCCCCGGGCTACCTTGACACGGTAGAGGTCACTGGTTCAATCCCAGTATCACCCACCAGGTTTCATCTGGTCAGCAGCCCGGACAACGGAGACGGTGGCCGGGCTTTCGCTCGTTCGACGGTCATTTGACCGTGTCCGGTTTCACGACGCCGCCGTTCGGCGGGCACCGGTCCGGGTTTGACGCCCGCTCCGCAGGTCGATGAACCGGCCCTCCCCCGTCCGAGCTTCCGCACGCCGCCACGCGCGCACGGCATCCACCTCTTGATCGCACCGCTCTGTGAAGGTGCCCCTCCCGCGCGGGAACCTGGTCGACTCGACACCGTCGGTTCCGTTGCGGAAGGGGCACCCGGCTCACCTGCACCCCGGCGGTCACCGGCCGGCGATCACCGTGATCACGCGGGCTAGCGCTGCAGCGTCAGCAGACCCGGACGCCACGGCAGTTGGTCGTAGGGGCCGCCGGCGCTGGGGGACTTGCCCTGGTAGAGGAATTGGAGGTTGCAGGGATCGATGGTCATGGTCTGGTCGGGGTTGCTGCGGACCAGGTCACCATGGCTGATGTCGTTGGTCCAGGTGGCCCCGCTGTTGGCCTTGCCCGCGAACGGGTTGCTCTCGCTGGCGGCCTGCGGAGTCCACGAACCGCTCAGGCTGGAGGCCGTGAACGAGCGGAAGTACCGCCCATTCGCCCCCATGGCCTCAACGATCATCAGGTACTGGTTCTGACCCTGGACCTTGTAGACCTGGACCGCCTCGAACAGGTTGGCCGTCGAGTCGCTCATCACCGTCGTGTACGACGAGCCGAAGTTGCCCGGGAAGTTCCCGATCGGCATGCTCGCCCGGTAGATCTTGCCGTTGTCACCGGCGAAGAACAGGTACATGTTCGAACCGTCACCGATCAGCGTCTGGTCGATCGGGCCGGTGCCGGAACCCGAGATGCTGCCGGTGAACAGCGCCTGTGGCGAGGACCAGCCATTGGGATTGGTGGGGTCGCTCGACGTCCGGTAGATGAAGGGCCACGCACCCCACTGGTACGCCAGCACCCAGATGTTCTTGGGCGCGAAGTAGAACAGCGTGGGCGCCACCGTGGCCTGACTCATCCCGGTCTGGCCGGCCGAGGCCATGTCGGACCAGTTCGTGAAGGGGCTGAAGGCCATCGAACCGTAGGAGGATCCCGACACGTTCGACGCGTAGACCAGGTGCTTGCCGTTGTAGACGACGTTGGTGAAGTCCTTGAGCGAGACCCACCCGTGCTGCGGTGTCGCCAGCACACCCGTCGACGTCCAGCGGTACGTCGACGGAAGAGAGCACGTCGCGGGCGGGCCCGACAGGCCGGTCCACTGCTGGCCGGCACCGCCGTTGCACGTCCCGATGTCCACCGCGGTGCCGTTGGCCGTGCCGGCGCCCACGGCCTCCAGGCACAGCCCGGACTCTACGCCGACCACCGTGCCGTCGGAGTTCACGCGCCACTGCTGGTTGGCACCACCGTTGCAGGTCCAGATCTCCACCCGCGTGCCGGCGGCGGTCGCATGGTTCGGCACATCCAGGCACTTGCTGCCGTACACGGTCAGCCGGCCGTCGGTGGTCGAGGTCCACTGCTGGTTCGCGCCGCCCCAGCAGTCATAGAGCTGCAGGTAGGTGCCATCGGTCTGGCTCTGACCCAGCACGTCCAGACACCGGTTGGAGCCGACGCCGCGCAGGGCACCGGTGACGTCGGCCCGAGCCGGGGTGGCCATCGGCGCGACCGCGAGGACGGCCGCGGTCGTGGCCACCGTTGCCAGCGTCGAAGTCAGCGCGCGGCGCTTCTTCCTGATACGTGATCTGTACATGGGGACCTCCCGGGTCAGCTGGAGACGGACCACTTCTGGTTGCTGCCGCCCCAGCAGGAGTACAGCTGGATCTGGGTGCCGTTTCCGGTGCCCTGGCCCGCGGCGTCCAGGCACAGTCCGGACTGGACGCCGACAATGGTTCCGTCCGAGTTGACGCGCCATTTCTGGTTGTCGCCACCGTGGCAGGAGTAGATCTGCACCTTGACGCCGTTGCCGGTGCCGGCGGCGTCCAGGCACTTGTTGCCGTAGACCTTGAACTCATTGGCGGAGGTGTAGCTCCACTGCTGGTTGCTGTTGCCATTGCAGTCCCACAGCTGCACCTGGGTTCCATCGGTCGTGCTCGCGTTGGGCACGTCCAGGCAGCGGCCGGAGGCGACGCCCTTGATCTGTCCACCGCCATCGGGCGGCGGGGAGGACGACCCGCCGTTGAGGGCGTTGAGGACGGCGGTGTAGGCGGGCTTCTTGTTGCCGTTCCCGTCGAAGAGGAGTGGAGTGTCGCCGGACCGCCAGGAGTCGCTGTCCCGTACCCCCCAGACCGTGATGCCGACGCAGCGCGAGACGGCCAGACAGTCGTTGGTCACGTTGGCGTAGGTCGTGGGCGAGGCGCCCTGGACGTCCAGCTCGGTGATGGCCACGTCGACGCCCAGGGCAGCGAAGTTCTGCAGGGTGGTGCGGAAGTTGCTGTTGTACGGGTCGCCGCTGTTGAAGTGGGACTGGAAGCCGACGCAGTCGATCGGGACGCCGCGGGACTTGAAGTCCCTGACCATGTTGTAGACGCCTTGGGTCTTGGCGGCGTTCCAGTTCTCGATGTTGTAGTCGTTGTAGCAGAGCTTGACGTTCGGGTCGGCCGCCCGCGCGGTGCGGAAGGCGACCTCGATCCAGTCGTTGCCGGTCCGCTGCAGGTTGGAATCGCGCCGGCCGCCGGAGCCGTCGTCGGCGAAGGCCTCGTTCACCACGTCCCAGTAGGCGAGCTTGCCCTTGTAATGGGCCATCACCCCGTTGATGTGGTTGATCATCGCTTGGCGCAGGGCGCTGCCGCTGAGGCTCTGCATCCAGCCGGGCTGCTGGTTGTGCCAGGCCAGGGTGTGGCCGCGGACCCGCATTCCGTGCTGCACCGCCCAGTTGTAGACCTGGTCACCGGCGCTGAAGTTGAACTGCCCCTGCTGGGGCTCGGTGGCGTCGATCTTCATCTCGTTCTCGGGCGTCACCATGGTGAACTCGCGGCCCGCGATCGTGGTGTACACCGAGTCGCCGAGCCTGCCGGAGGCGATGGCGGTGCCGAAGTACCGCCCGCTCTGCGCCGCCGCCGCGCCGAGCGTACTCTCCGCGGCATTCGAAGGAACCGCCCCCGCCAGCGCGACGGTCGTCGTCCCGACGACGCCGAGGGCGAGGGCGACCAGGGCCCGGCGGAAACGGCGGACGGATCGCCGGGTTCCGGGCGAAAGTTTTTCTCTGGTGCTCACTCCTGAGCCTCCATAACTGAAGCACGGGAAATGCCGGAAACGCGGGGACAGCCCCGCGGAATCGACGCCGCGTCCCTTCGCCGGGAACGCACACCACCAAGGCATCGCCAGTTGGTGGGCCTTGCCACGCCGGGCACGCCCAACCGCCTCGGAGAATCAGTGTGGATAGCGCCCCGAAAACATGTCAAGTCTTTCGAAAATGTTTCGGTTACTGATCACGGTCCGCCTCTGTCCCGTACCTTTCCCAGTGGGCGGGTATGCCACCGAAACCTTTCGACGATCTCCCACTGAGCGTGAATCGCCAATGAAAACTTTCATGACGGTGCTTCACCGGCCAGGTGTATTCACGCCGATAACACCAGCTGAGCCACAGTCAGGCTCGTAGCGTTATTCGCGATGCGCAGCGGGCGCTTGACATACCTCCCCGACTCATATTTGCTCCGCCCCACCACCACCTTCGACCGACCCGCGGAAGAAAGGAGCTCGATCGACCGTCCGGATCGTCAGCGATGACATTCCGCCCACCGCGCCCGTTGTCGCGTCCGGCGCTTCGATCAGCGTGAGCGCCGGACGCGACAACGGCGACGCCGCCGTCGGTATGGAACCCGTACCAACGAGGTCCGGACCCACCCTGTCCGGCATGCCGCCCGGCAATGGCTTCCAACGGCAAGCCCCCTGCTACTCACCAGCCTGAGGCACCTCAGGCTCGCCAGGTCGGCGCCGCGTTGCTCACCATCGATCCGCCCTTCCAGGGTCATGCCTTCGCGTGTCCGCCGTCGTCGGCCACCGGCCAACCCCAGGGCGCCTCTCCACCGAGACCGACCCGTTCTCGGCCAACGGGCCGGTCGGTGGACGCGGTCGCGCGGTCACCGCGGACGCCCTTCTCGGACCGCGATCAGGCACGGGTCATGCAGCGGTGCATACCGGGGTGACGGCGGGGTTGGCGCCCGAGTAGGTCGCCTGCACTCCGAACGTCGTCGACGTGCCGGGGCTGAGAACGCCGTTGTGGGAGACGCTCGTCGCCGTAACGTTCGCGCCGGACTGGGTGACGGTGGCGTTCCAGGCGTTCGTGATGGACTGGTTGCCGCCGAAGGACCAGGTCACCTTCCAGTTCTTCGTGGCGGTGGTTCCGGAACCGGTCACGGTCACGGTGGCGGTGAAGCCGGAGCCCCAGTCGTTGTCCACATGGTAGGAGGCGACGCAGGCAGCGCTGCCCGACCCTCCCCCGCCGCCGCCTCCCCCGTCGCCGACCGGATCGAAGGCGGTGGACTTGATGGAGGCGAGATAGGCGTCCTTCGTGGTGTTGACGGTCGTCCAGTCGTCATTGAGGATCCCGCCGGTGTCACCGGAGTTCGGGTTGAGGCTCCAGAACGTCCACTGGAACGCGTCCGCGCCGTACTGCGCGGTGGGACGCAGATACTTCACCAGCGCGGCGAGCCACTGCTGGTCGATGCCGGACTGCAGCGTGGTGCCGAACTCACCGACCCAGACCGGCGCGACGTTCTGAGTGAACAGATAGCCCCAGAACCGGTTCCAGACGCCGGGCAGGTTGGCCGGGAACGAAGAATCGTGGAACCAGGTCTGGTCGGCCACGCTGGTGGCGTAGTCGTGCGCGGAGTAGACCAGCCGGTTCGCCACCGAAAGGCGCACCGGGTAGGTGCCCGCACCCTCGAGATTGCCGCCCCACCAGCCGGAGTCGCCGTTGTAGGTCTGGATGCCCTCGACGAAGATGAGCAGGTCGGGGTTGACCGAGAGCACCGCGTTGCCTCCTCGTTCGGCGGCCAGCCGCCAGTCGATCGAGGTGTCTCCGCAGCCCCAGCAGGCCGGGTCGTGCGGCTCGTTGTGCAGGTCGATGCCCACGACCGCCGGGTTGTTCGCGTACCGGGTCGCGAGCGCCTTCAGGTCAGCGATCCAGGTGGCCTCGCTGACGCTGGAGGTGTACCAGAGGGCGGACTGACCGGAGGAGTCGGGGCGGTGCCGGTCCAGGATGACCCGCAGCCCGACGGACGCCGCGTAGTCGACGATGTGGTCCATCACCTGGAGCGACGTGAGGCCCTGCAGGTCGGCGTTCTTGCCGCTGGAGAAGTCGATGCTGTCGGGTACCGTGCCGGATTTGAAGATGTCGTCGGAGTACGGCAGCCGGAGTGTGTTGTAGCCGAGCGACTTCACCTGGTTCAGCAGGTCCTTGTAGTCCCGGCTCCAGAGGCCGTGCACCACGTGGTTCGCCGTCTCGAAGCCGAACCAGTTGATGCCCGCGATGCGCACCGGGTGGCCGCTCGCGTCGAGGATCTGCCGGCCGCTGGTGTGCCAGTAACCACCACCCGCGGCGCGAGCCTTCGGCGCGAGGGAGACACCGCCGGTGAAGGCGGCGAGCAACGTCAGGAGAAAAGCCACCACCAACAAAGACCTGGTCCTCGGGTGTGTTCCGGGGACGAGCATGACACCACCTCATCTCGCGTTACGCGATTCAGGCCTCCGGCGCGTACGGCACCGGGGGCGACGGCCGGCGACACGGCGAGGGCGGGGGACGCCGTGGACGTCCTCGCTCCGTCGTGTGCCGTCAGGACACCGCCGGATAGGCGTTCTGCGGCAACTGGTGGAACTGGGCGAGAGCCAGTGCCTGGACAGCGGGGCGTTCGCCAGTGCGCGCTGTTGCCGTTGCGGGCGTTGCCGCCATGGACCGGGTCGCACATCCGGTCGAAGCCCTTGCCTTCGTCGTTGGAGATCGCCGAGCTGGAGCCGTCGGACTCACCCGGCGGCCACAGCCGGGCCGGCGAGTCGTCGGTGAAGACCCGCCCGTCGTCCTCACAGATCACCAAGGCGATGGAACGGCCGTACGGCACGGCCCGGTCGCGCACGTGACCGAGCCGGTCCATGGTGCTTTCGACCTGCGAGCGGGTGTGGTGACTGACACGGACACTGCCGTAGATGACGCGCGAGACGGCCGCGGGCGAGACTCCCGCGAGCGCCGCGACGTCGGCGAGTGTCGGCGTCCTGATCACCTCGGAGGGCGTGGTGGTTTCCGTCCGGGTCACGGCGAGGACTCCCTTCGAGCGCGGGGGCTCGGCCGGCGGATGTGGGAGCGCTCCCACACCATCCAAGGCGTACGAGCTCCTGTCAAGAGGACGATGTCCGGCTTGTTAATGAGGTGTAACCGACGAGGAGACACGCCTGGAAACGCCCCGTGCCGTGCGTCGGCGCCGGTGACACCGGCGTGAAAACCAGTGAAAACGAATCCGTGGCTGACATCCGCGCGAGCGGCGGCAAGAACCCATGGAGAGCGCGCCATGGAACACCCGCCCTCGTCCAAGGGCGGTCGGGCGGAATGCGGGCCGGCGGCGGGTCGCGCGCCTCCCCGACCGGCCGGCGTTGCCGACCGCGGCGGTCACGTCCGCGGCAGGGCTCACCGCGAGGTGAACTCCTGGTTGAGCGCCGGCCGCGTTCTTGCACGGCCACTGGTCCAGTTGCTGACCCGCGTTGTTGCCCGCGCCGTAGACGTCCAGGCACAGGCCGCTGTTCTGGTTCTGGAACGCCCATGACCCGTCGGACTGCGCCCCGGTCGCCACATCGAACTCGCCGCGCCGTTACGCGCCTGCTGCACGATGTCCGGGACGCCCTGTGAGGTCGAACCGCCGGCGACCGCCACCACCTGACCGGAGTTCTGCGCCTGCCCGCTCCCCGTAGCCGTTCGAACCGGGCGCGAACTGGAACTGCTGGCTCGACTGACCGTTACCGGACCACTGCTCGATCGCCGCATCCGGGGTACCCGAGTTGCCGTACACGTCCACGCACAATCCGTTGTTGCCGACGACCAGCTGGTGACCGCTCAGGCGTTCGGCTGGCCGCTCACTGAAACTTCTCATCGCCGGACGCCTGGGCGCGCTTAGGACTCACATACCAAACTAACCTGCCATGCCCAGTGGAAGAATTGACGCCAGCCCGCAGGTTGTTATCCGGCCACCATCCCTTGGCGCCTGCAGTCCCGGACTGCCCCCAAAACCTCGACTGACATGACAGCCCCCGGCGGCCTTTGCGTCACTGGACTTTGCAGCGACTCACCACCGCTTCAGCCTCATCAAGCTGGGCGGTCAAGCCCATCAGGAAAAGAGTAGTGGGTTCCAAAACGAGCAAGGAACCTCCACCTTTCCTCCGGCCGAGAGCTCGATGACGTCGGAAATATTTCGAGCTTAATCTCGTGATCCATCTCGATCCGAACATCACCGAAACCATTTATCGATACCCTAAGAACTTCTGGCCTTGCCGCAGAAAGGAAACCTTCAACCACTTTCGCCCCGTCATCGTACGGCGCTTTATCCAAGTCGAAGTTCATCTCACCCGAACCCAAGACGATGCGATTTCCCTGCAATATTCGAAATGGACACTGCACGTGAAATGCATACTGACTACCGGTTACAGTTCGCCCACATGTCGCGGTACTGCCCGGCAGCACCCGATGCAGCATCGGACCGACACTCAACGAAGTTAATGGCGCACGCGGATCAAATAGCACGTAGCGGTACTACGGAGCAGGACGCGATGGCGCATCAAATAGGCGATTCGATCAGAGCTGTGGACTTTTGAACCATAGGTTCCGGGTTCGAGCCCCGGGCGCCCTACCGCTCACCTAACCATCGACCTGCGGTTTCTTCGGTTCAGCAGAAGAAGCTGACATGGCCGATCGCCGAGCAGCCAAAAGGCGATGGAGGAGCTTTTGGTGCGCGGCGTCGCGCTTGGGGAGAACCCCGCGTGAGCCCGCCCGGCATCCGCTGCGGCGGCTGGAGGGCGACTTCAACGGCGGCCTGGCCTGCGCTCTCAACATTGCCCGTACCGAGATCTTCGACGCCCATCGCGACGCTCCCGTAGCGAGCCTTGCCGCGCGCAGCGAGGCCACGGGCGAGCTAGTGCCGCATCAAGCAACGTTTGCCCTGTTGCGGTGACGCGCCGTCGGGATGCTGGCCCCAGGCGGTAGGTCACGGCCAGTCTGTGCGGGTGGCAGAACGGGTACGGGTCCGTGAGATCGATGAGGACGAAGGCCGTCGGCTGTTGCGGATCATCCGCAGGGGCACCGGGTCGGTGGTGACCTGGCGACGGGCTCAGATGGTGTTGCTGTCCGCTCAGGGCATGAGCGTCAACAAGATCGCCGAGGTCACATTCACCAGCGGTGACCGTGTCCGGGATGTGCTCCACAACTTCAACGCCGATGGCTTCGATTCGCTGTATCCGAAGTACTCCGGCGGGCGGCCGAAGACGTTCACCCTGGCCGAACGCCGGGAGATCAAGAAGATCGCCAAGTCCAGGCCGGCCGAGCACGGCCTGCCGTTTTCGACCTGGAGCCTGGCCAAGCTGGCCGACTTCCTGGTCGCCGAGGGGGTGGTCGACGACATCAGCCACGAGGGCCTGCGCATCCTGCTCCGCGAGGAAGGCGTCTCGTTTCAACGCGTGAAAACCTGGAAGACCTCCCGCGATCCGGACTACGCCGCCAAGAAAGCCCGCATCGAGCACCTGTACGCGGTCGCCGATGGGGAGGTCATCCCCGAGGAAGGCGAACCTGAAGTCGTCTTCTGCCTGGATGAGTTCGGCCCGCTCAACCTCCAGCCCCACCCGGGCCGCCACTGGGCCGAACGCGGCGGCCGGCACAAGGACCCCGACCGCCAACCCAGGCCCCGCCGGCGGGCGACCTACACCCGCCCGCACGGGGTCCGGCACCTGTTCGCCGCCTACGACCTGGGCCAAGACAAGCTTTACGGGCACATCAAGAAGACCAAGAACCGCTCGAAGTTCCTGGAATTCTGCCGCTACCTGCGCAGCCTCTATCCCGCAACCGTCCGCATCGCGATCGTGTGCGACAACTACTCCCCGCACCTGACCACCAAGCGATGCCATCGGGTCACCGACTGGGCCGAAGCCAACAACGTCGAGATCGCCTACACCCCGACCAACTCCTCATGGCTCAACCGGATCGAAGCCCAGTTCACCGCCCTGCGCTACTTCGCCCTCGACGGCACCGACCATGCAAGCCACAAGGAACAAGGCAGCATGATCCGCCGCTACATCATCTGGCGGAACAAACACGCCACCGACCAGCGACTACGCGAGGTCGTCAACAAGGCGAACGTTGCTTGATGCGGCACTAGGACGATTCGCCCCCTGGGCGGTGTGCGGTCAGTAGTCTGATCATGACGCCGCCTCGCCCTTGGACGGACCGCGCATGCCAGAGGATCTTCAGCCCGGCGACCCTCGACGTCTGGGCGGCTATCGCCTGCTGAGCCGGCTGGGGCGTGGTGGCATGGGGACGGTGTACCTGGGCGAGGACGATGACGGCGGGCAGGCCGCGATCAAGGTCATCAACCAGGAACTCGCCAGCGACACCGCCTTCGCCGAGCGCTTCCGGCAGGAGGTCCGGGCGGCGCGCCGCGTCCGCAGGTTCTGCACGGCTCCCGTACTCGACGCCGAAATCGATCGCCCTCCCTACTACGTCGTCACCGAGTTCATCACCGGCCCCACTCTGCAGGACGCGGTCGAGTCCGAGGGGCCGTTGCGCGGATCGGACCTGGAGGGCCTGGCCGTGGGAATGGCGACCGCGCTGTCGGCCATCCACGACGCCGGACTGGTGCACCGGGACCTCAAGCCCACCAACGTCCTGCTCTCATCCTTTGGACCCCGCGTCATCGACTTCGGGATCGCCCGGGCTCTGGACAGCCGTACGGCGGTCACCCGGACCGGACAACTGGTGGGCACGCCCGCGTACCTGGCGCCCGAGCTGATCACCGGCGGCGAGGTCACCCCGGTGGCCGACGTGTTCTCCTGGGGATGCGTCCTGGCCTTCGCGGGCACCGGACGCGACCCCTTCAACGGCCGTACGCTCCCGGAGATCCTGCACCGCGTGGTCTACGAGCCGCCGGACCTGGACGGCCTCGACCCCTCGCTGCGCGGCATCGTCGAAGCGTCGCTGGCCAAGGACCCCAAGGCCCGCCCCGGCGTCCCCGAACTACTGACGCGCCTGACCGGCCACAGCCCGGACACCCCGGACCCTTCCACGAACCCACCGGACCCTTCCACGAACCCACCGGGCCCTTCCACGAGCGGACGGCAACAGTCGCCCACCATCACGATGCACGGGCAGCCGGTCGTGCGCCCCCACCGCGTACGGCATGCGCCGTTTCCACCGCCGCCGCCGCCGCCTCCGCCACGTCCACGGAAACGCTTTCCCTGCCTGGTCATCGGCCTGCTGGCGATCGTCGCCGTGCCGGCCGTCGTCATCGTGGCGGTGACGATGCTGGTGCCGGATTCGGGATCATCGGCCGATCGTTCGTCCTCCCGGAAGTCAGGGGCGACCGCCTCACCGGGCACGTCGGGGCGGGGCAGAGGTGACGTGCCGGCCAAGTTCCTGGGAAAGTGGCACGGCTCGGTCGACCAGGAGGATTCACTCAACAGCCCGTACCCCGTGGTACTCACCCTCACCCAGGGCCGGGTCGGCACCGTCGTCGGCCGTTCCTCGTACCCGACGCTGCGATGCGGCGGAGAGCTCAAGCTCACCAAAGCCTCCACCGGCCGTCTGATGGTGGAAGAGCACATCACGACGGGGCAGGCCAACTGCGTCGACGACACGGTGATCACACTCAGGTACCGGACCGGCAAGGGAATCGACTATTCCTTCAACGACCCCGACACCGGACACGGATCGCTGACCCACTAGTACTACATCACCAGATCGCCGTTAGTGATTAATGAGTATCGGTCAGCGATCAGAGTGTGCGAGTGAGTCGGCATGTCCCCATCTGTTGAGGGCGCTACTGCCCGGACGGTGGCGCGTGCTGACCTGGCCGAACGGGAAAGCGAGTTCGCCTCCTGCATCGCACGATGGGTGACGGATTCGTTACAGGTGGATCGCTGTTAGCGATCACCACCACCATCTGCCGCAAAGGCGGCTACACAGGCCAAGGCGGCCTGCTTGGTACCGCCGCCGGTAACCGCGCCCCCTGCCGCCGTCATTCGACGCGGGCATGCTCAGCCCCGCCGAGTACGGAAGGAGGAATGCCCAACCACCGGGCTATGCTGCCGCGTAGCCACAATGCGAGTCGGCGTGCCGTCGAGCTGGTGCGCGATGTGGTATTCCCAGAACCGACCTCATCACCGACGTCCACCAGACTTCACGTGGCATCTACGGTGCGCGACGCGTGCACGCCGAACTCAGGCTCGCCCGCGACATCATCGTCGGCCACGGCGCGGTCGAGTTGTTGATGCGCCGCGCCGCACCAAACCGGACCAGATCGCCAAAGACCTGGTCGACCGGCAGTTCGCCCGCACCGGCCCGAACCAGTTGCGGGTCACCGACATCACCGAGCATCTCACTCGAGAAGGCAAGGTGTACTGCGCCGTCGCCCTGGACGCCTACTCCCACCGGGTGGTCGGCTGGTCCATCGACTCCTCACCCACCGCAGCACTGGTGACCGACGCACTCGGCATGGCCATCGACAGCCGGACACCACCGAAAGGCGCGATCATCCATTCGGACCAGGGCACGCAGTTCGCCTCCTGGGCCTTCACCCAGCGCGCCAAAGACTCCGGCCTGGTGCCCTCGATGGGCAGCGTCGGGGACTGCTACGACAACGCGGTGAGGAGTCATTCTGGTCGCGAATACAGGTCGTACTGCTCGACCGGCACCGCTGGCGCACCCGCGTCGAACTCGCCAACGCCGTCTTCGAGTATCTGAAGATCTGGCATAACCGCCAACGACGGCACAGCAGCATCGGCATGCTCACCCCGATAGAGTTCGAAAACACCCCCACCGTGGTATGAGATCCAAAAATCCGACTCCACCGGTCCCGGGGCAGACCAAACGTGTCTACGAAACCGGGGCAACATCACTCCGGGCATCACCCCGTGGGGCTGCGAGTCGTGGCAGCCATCTCCGGCCTGTTCAAGGCAGTCGCCGCGTCAGCAGAGGGCTGTGGATGCTTGCACGTCGTCGAGTGCTTGTCGCGCGATCTCGCTGAAGTCGTCGCCGTCGCTCGTCTGACTCCAGCGTTCGAAGGCGATCGAGGAGGCGAGCGCGCCGAGTTCTGCGGCCACGCGAGCGGTCAAGTCCGGAACGCCGCGTCGTTTGAGCGCGTCGGTCATTGATGCGATGAGGCCGAGGTTCTTGAGCGCTTCGCGTTCTTGGAGTTCGGGGTTCGCGGCGATCACTGCCTGTCTGCGGGCGATGAATTCGCGGCGTGCGGGCGTGAAGACCTCTCTGCCGGCCGCGTCCAGCGCGTGCGCGACCGCTTCGAGCGGGGTGGTGGCCGCCGGGGCTGCGGCTATCGCCTTGGCGAGCAGTTCGTCCATCGTGCCGCGGCCGAAGAGTACTTCCCGTTTGTCCTGGAAGTGCCGGAAGAAGGTGGTCTTCCCCAGTCCCGCGCGCTGCGCGATGTCGATCACGGTGGTGTTCTCGTAGCCACGCTCGGCGAACAGGTCGAGGGCGGCCTGAGCGAGCCGTTCTGGTGCGTTCGGTTCCCAACGAGCCATGAGGACAGTGTACGGAACTTGGTCCCGTCACTCATGTATGGTGATGGAACCAAGTTCCGTCAGTTGCCTTGCAAGGAGTCTGCCAGTGAGCCGAGCTGTGATCTACGAAGCGTTCGGAGGCCCCGAAGTGCTGGAGCTGCGGGAGGTTCCCGAGCCGCACGCCGGCCCGGGTGAGGTCCGCGTTCGCGTGACGGCCGCCGGGCTGAACCCGATGGACTGGGGTATCGCCTCGCGGCCGGAGGCGGCGGCGCGGTTCGGCATCACCGTGCCGTCCGGCTTCGGGTCCGACCTAGCCGGGGTGATCGACGAGGTCGGCGACGGCGTCACGGGCTTTGCCGTGGGCGACCGCGTCTACGGCGGCGCCCTGGGCAGGGCGGTCGCCGACTTCGTGGTGGTCAGGCCCCCTGCCGATTCGCTGTGGCATACGCCGGAGGGCATCAGCGATGAGGTGGCGAGCGCGCTTCCGGTGGCGGGCGCCACCGCCGCCGCCGCTCTGGCGGCGATCGGCCCGCGGCCCGGTGACACCGTTCTGATCGGGGGAGCCGCCGGCGGCGTGGGCGTGTTCGCCGTGCAGCTCGCCAGGCTCGCCGGCGCCGCCGTGATCGGCACCGCCTCGCCGGGCACGTTCGAGTTTCTGCGGCGGCTGGGTGCCGAGCCGGTGGCCTACGGTGCCGGGCTGGTGGACCGAATTCGGGCGCTGGCACCCGGCGGGGTGACCGCAGCGACCGACCTGTTCGGCACGGAGACGGCCGAGGCCGCGCTGGCGCTCGGCGTGGCGCCCGAGCGGATCTCCACGGTCGCCGCGGGCCCCAACCCTCCCGGCGGCGTACGCGCCACCGGCGCCGTCGCCGCGGCGACGGACGCCCTGGACCAGATCACCGACGCGATCCTCGCCGGCAAGCTCACCGTCCCCATCGCCGCGACATTTCCGGTCGAGAAAATCCGCGACGCCGTGACGCTGCAGGCCGGACGCCACGTCCACGGCAAAGTCGTGGTCACGCTGTGACCGCACCTGAAAGACCTCACGGGGAAGCGATGAAGGGATGACGACGATGAAGCGAATCCAGTACCACCAATACGGCGGGCCGGAAGTCATGCGGCTCGAAGACTTCGAACCGGCACCGCCCGGCGCCGACGAGGTCCTGGTCCGTGTGCGCGCAGCCGCGGCCAACCCGATGGACTTCGGAATCCGCGCCGGCCGCATGAAGCACGTGACCGGTCGGCGCTTCCCGCGCGCGATGGGTTATGACTTCGCAGGCGTCGTCGAGGCAGTCGGCGACCGCGTCACCCGACTGCACGTCGGCGACGAAGTGCTCGGCGGAACGACGATCAAGTCCGCAGGCGCGTTCGCCGACGTGGTCGTCGCCCAGGAGAAGGGCATCGTGCACAAGCCCGAGAACCTCTCGTTCGAGGACGCCGCCGCGATCCCGACAGTCGGGATCACCGCCCTGCAGGCTCTGATCACGAAGGGACGGCTGCAGCCGGGCCAGGCCGTGTTCGTTCACAGCTGCCTCGGCGGCGTCGGCCGCTCCGCCGCGCAGATCGCCCTCGCACACCAGGCCACGGTCGCGGGTAGCTGCCGCGATACGGCCAGGTCCGAAGCACTCGACCTCGGCATCGACCCGGTCGTCGACTTCGGCTTCGACCCCACCTCGCTCGCGAGACGGTTCGACCTCGTCCTCGTCGCCGCCGGCAGGCTTCCAGTCAAAGCCGCGCGGACGATGCTCAAGCCCGGCGGCCGCATCATCAGCATCCACCCCACCCCATCGAACCTGGCAAGAAGTGTCCTGCCCGGACCGTTCCACGCCATGATCGCCCGGCCGGTCACCAAAGACCTGGAAGAGGTCGCCCGAGCCGCCGGCCAGGGCACACTGCGGCTACCGATCGCCCGCACCGTCCCGCTCTCGCAAGCCATCCCGGCGCTGACCGAACTCGAGCAGAACGGCATGGCCAAGCGGGGCAAATTGATCATCACGCCATGAATCTCGTCGGCGAGTTCGGCAGGCGAGCCCGCTCTGGGACGGGCGGTCACGGGCCTCGAGCACTACGCGAAGCCGACCGAGGCGAGTGCATGAGCGGTCCACTGGCCGGCTTGCGCGTGCTGGACATCACATCGGTGAGCGCCATCACGTTGAACCTGGGACGCAACAAGCGCAGCGCCGTGCTCGATGGCGGCGAAGCATGGCGGACCTCTACCTGCGCGCGTTTGGAACGCCCCAGTTCTCACCCTCCGTGCTGGCCGACAAGATCTGCGGCCTCGTGATCCTAAGCTCCGTCCTCGCCGCGCTGCACAGTCGGGCGACCACGGGAGAAGGACAATGGGTCGACGTGCCCATGGCCCCGACACGATGCTCGCCTTCAACCTGGTCGAGCATCTCGGCGGCAGATCTTTCGATCCCCCCGGTAGGCGAAATCGGATGGAGCCGCACTCTCGTCCCTACCGCGCGCCACGCCCTCATCGACGCCCGGCACCCTACCGAAGGCGACTAAAAGCTCATTCGCTTCCCGGTCGACTTCTCCGCGACACCCGTCACCAACTACCGGCCCGCGCCTCATATCGGGCCTCACCTCGCCACCGCCAACTGGCTCGAGGACCGCCTGCCGCGGCACGCATCCCCTGGGGCACGGGCTCCGGTGCGCGGCAGGGCGTGGCACCAGGCACCGAATACCCGCTCCTATCCGCTCAGCCACGAGGAGAGACTAATGAGCACCACTACCGTTGACGAGCAGCAGCGGCAGACGATCGAGCAGCAGTACGGCCCGCTCGGCCCGCACTCCGTCGAACTCATCGACGGAGTGATCGTTAGTGCCGACGACGGCTTCGAGCTCAAAGGCGTCCTGGCGCTCCCGGCAGGGGGCGACAAGGTACCTGCCGTGCTCATCCGCTCGCCCTACGACCCCGCATCATTCAGGCCCGAAGTGGCCGCCTTCTACATGGGCGAAGTGATCGCTTGGGCGTCCCATGGATATGCCTGCCTCGTGCAGACCACGCGTACCACCACTTCGTACTTCGACGAAGCCGCTGATGGCTCCGCCACCGTTCGCTGGATGGAGAAGCAGCCGTGGTTCGATGGACGCCTCGGCCTCACCGGCGCCAGCTACCACGCTTTCAGCTCCTGGGCCACCGCTTCCACGCGGCCTGCCAGTCTGAAGGCGATCGCCACCGCGATGTACAGCACCGACCGGGTCAGCTCCTGGTACCCCGGCGGCGGCTTCGCTCTCGAACTGGCCCTCAGCTGGACCGCCATACAGCAGGCGAACGGCGCCGAGGTCGGCGAGAACCCGTACAACCATCTGCCGCTGAACCAGGCGGACGTCGCCGCCACCGGAACCACCCTCGACTTCTACCAGGAGCGCCTCGTGCACGACGGCGAAGACCCGCACTGGCAGGCCCTGAACTTCGCCGAACTGCTGGACGACCCTCCGGCGCCGATCCTGCACATCGACGGCTGGTACGACTACCACCGCAACTACTTCTGGCACGACTTCGAGCGCCTGAGCCGGAACACCGGCGACGTGCCGTACCGCTTCGTCATCGGGCCGTGGCCGCACGCCGTCCTCGACCCGCGCATCTCCATGGCCGAGAAGCTCGCCTGGTTCGACACCTACGTGCGTGGCGACGGTACGGACCGTTTCGGCACCCTGCGTTACCACCGCACCGGCGTCGACGCCGGCTGGCACGAGCTCGATAAGTGGCACGAACCGGAGACCACCGTCTTCTACGCGAGCTCCGACGGGCAATTGCTGACCGGCCGCAGCGAGCTGGCCGAACGCGTGGAATGGACTTACGACCCGGCCGACCCCACCCCGTCCGTCGGGTTCCTCACCATCGGCACCGGCGACGTCAGCGGCCTCTGGGACAGCGGCGCCCTCGAACAACGGGCGGATGTGCGCGTCTTCACCAGTCCTCCTCTGCGGGAGCCGCTGGACCTGGCCGGTCACGCCTCCGCCGCCACGACCTTCTATTCGGACGCGCCCAGCGCCGACCTGTTCCTGCGGGTCCTGGACGTCTACGAAAACGGGCAGGTGCAGAACATCGCCGACGGCATTCTCCGCGTCACAGATCCGGGCCTCGGCGAAGGCGTACCCGTCGAGGTCGACCTCGGCCCCATCGGTCACCACTTCGCGGCCGGCCACCGCCTCCGCCTCGTGCTCGCCAGCGGTGCCCACCCCTACTACAACCGCAACCTCGGCAACGGAGAGCCGACCGCAACGGCCACCCGGATCCGTGTCGCTCATCAAGCGGTCGCCGTCGGCGGCGAGGACGGCCTGCGCATCACCCTTCCCCTGGCCCCGTTGAGGAGCTGACGAAGAAGCCCCCCAAACGCCATCAAGGCGGTTCTTACGGGAGTTGGACCGCAGCCGGCGCATCAGCGTCGACGGCTCGGCTCTCCCTAGCTGATGGAGATGGCCATCCGCATCAGGTCGCGCCAGTGCCGTTCGATCAGCTTCCAGTCGTGGCCGGCCGCTTCCTGGCAGAACACCCTGGCGGCGGGGCTGAAGGAATGCGGCACGTCTCGTAGAGCCGTGGACTTTTGATCCACAGCTCTGATCATGCATGATCTTTTGACAAGGCCGCAGGTCAAAAGAATTGCCGGCGCTGCGGCCAGAAGGTTGCCACGTCGCCGGATGAACCTCTTCACCGGATGCTGGTCCGGCATCGCGTCGCACGGGTGCTCGCCGGGTGCCCGTGTGTCGCGGAACAGCCTGGCACGCGGTGGCAGGAACCGACACCGCACGCAACGTGAGCGTCAGGCCTCCGCTTCGGCCAGCCACTTGTCGCGTGCACTGAGCAGCAGCGCGCCGAAGCTGTCGTGGGGCAGCAGGTCGCCGCCGTCGCCCGCCCACCACTCGTAGGCCCGCCACTCGCCGTCCGCGCCGATGTGGTCCGCGCTGAGCACCCAGACGTCGCCCTGGTAGGAGTCGGTGGAGATCAGTACGCACCGTCTGAGCTCGGACTCCAGCTCGGGCGAGTCCATGTCCGGCCCGAACCAGGCGGTCCACATCTCGGGGTCCGCCTCCGGATACCAGCCGATCTCGTCGACCGTTCGCAACGTGCCCGCGTTGGTCGGCATCTCGGCCCAGCCGTCGCTGACCAACAGGAAGTTGCGGTAGCTGGGCGGCAGCGGGACGCCGAGTCGCTGCTCGGCGGCGCGGACCGCGTCCTCGCCCGCAGGCCGCGTGCCGGGCCATTCGGTGCCCGGACCGGTCAGGAACTCACGCCATTCGGGGACGGTCACCGGCACGGACATGCTACCGCCTGCCTTCCACTTTCCTTGCCGTCGACAGGACCCTCAGCAATTCCTGTGTTGCAGGTCAAGGACACTTTTCGCATTTCTTGGACAGCCACCTCATGAACGCGTGAGGTCAGCGGGGCGGGCGGATCGGTTCCGTGGGTGCGGTCTGCGGTGCTGTCCAACTGGCGAGGAGTTTGAGGCGGTCCTCCGAGGGGGTGCCCGGCTCGGCGGCGTAGATGATCAGGTCGTGTACGGCCCGTTGAGGCAGCGGCAGGTTCAGGGAGCGGAAGGTCATCTCCAGACGGCCGACTTCGGGATGGTTCAGCCGCTTGACGCCTTCGTGATGGATTCGGACGTCATGACTGGCCCACATGGTGCGGAAGTCGGGGCTGAGCGTGGACAGTTCGCCGACAAGCTCACGCAGGGCCCGGTCGTGAGGTTCACGTCCGGCTTCGGCGCGGAGCATCGCGACCGTGGCCCTCGCGCCTTCCTCCCAGTCGACGAAGAAGTCGTGGGAGCCGGGGTCGAGGAAGAAGTAACGGGGGAAGTTGGCGCAGCCCCGGTCACCGGTGGTGTCGCTGCCGAACATCGGTGAGTACAGGGCCCTGCACAGCGCGTTGCTCGCGACGATGTCCAAACGGCCGGTGCGCACGAAGGCGGGGGCCATGGTCATGGAGTCCACCATCCATTGGACGCTGGACGGGATCTTGACGTCCTTGCGACGGTGCGACCTGCGGCGGGTGGGGCGAGCCGCTCTGGCCAGATCGAGCAGGTAGGTGCGCTCGTCCTCATTGAGGAGCAATGCCCGCGCGACCGCTTCCAGCACGTCCTCGGAGACACCGCCGATGTGGCCCTTCTCCAACCGTGTGTACCACTCGGTGCTCACGCCGGCGAGGGCCGCGACCTCCTCGCGCCGTAGTCCCGGAACCCGGCGACGTCGGCTGGTGGGCAGTCCGACCCGCTCCGGGGTGAGCTTGGCGCGTCGGCTGATGAGGAAGTCGCGGATGTCCGAGCGATTGTCGGTGGGATCACCGGTGTGGCTTTCGGACGGGGGTTCCATTCGTCCAGGGTACTCATGGTCCGGCCGATAGAGAGGTTGTGTTCATACCCCCCATAAGCGCGACCTTGCCCGCCTCTGACGGCGCCGGTTTCCTGGGGTCGGCGCACTTGAACGGCACCCTTCATCGCGGGCCGCCGTCCGCCTCCCCATCCACACCTCAGGAGCATGACCATGCCCAGCAAGACCGTACTGATCACCGGCGCGACCAGCGGTATCGGCGCCCACACCGCGCGGTTGCTCCTCGACCGCGGCCACCGTGTGGCGGTCACCGGCCGCAACGAGAGCAAACTGAAGACCTTCCTCGACGAGGCCGGCCACCCCGACCGGCTGCTGGGTCTTGTCGCGGACGCGGCAGACTGGCAGGCCACCGAGTCGGTCGTGACCCGCACCGTGGAGCATTTCGGTGCCCTTGACGCGGCGGTGGCCAACGCCGGATTCATGTCCGGTGACTCCATCGGGGCCGGCGACCCGACACTGTGGTCGCCCATGGTCCTCACCAACGTCCTCGGCCCCGCCCTGCTGGCCCATGCCGCCCTGCCCCACCTAGAGGCCACTGGCGGACGGCTGGTTCTCATCGGCAGCGTCGCCGGGCTGAAGAACTCTCCCGCCAATCTCTACTCGGCCACCAAGTGGGCTACCACCGGACTCGCCGAGAACCTGCGTCTGCACGCCACGACCCGCGGCATCGGTGTCACTCTCGTCAACCCCGGCATGATCGACACCCCCTTCTGGCAGGGCGCCGGCGTTCCCCCCTTCGCCCTGCCTCCCCAGCCCATCGCCGAGGCCATCTGCTTCGCCCTCGACCAGCCGGCGGGCGTCGACCTCAACACCCTGACCATCCGGCCCATGGGCCAGCCCGTCTGACCACGCCGCTCACTCTTTCGGAGCTTCGGCGGGTCCGGTCTGACCGGTCCGCAGCGGGAGCAGGCGTGCTCGGAGTCGCGGTCCAGGATGTCGCCGTTGGCGATCTGGGTGTTCTGCAGGGCACGGCCCTCGTGTGGGCGGGCGAGGAGCAGATGGTACTCGCCCGCCCACAGCGTTTCATGCCGCCTTTCCGCATTTTGTGGAACCGATCTCACGCTTGGGCGGTCTTCGGACGCGAAAATATCGGCGTTCTCGCGCACTCCTTGACGGGATCCTGTGATCTGAGCCATAGTCATCGGCCAGTGATGCGTGGAACCGGTTCCACGCATCACATCACCCCCCACACGCCCGACCCAGGAGCGTTCCGATGCACAACCCCCTTTCCCAGCCCGGCGGCCGCCGTGGCGTACGCCGGGTGGCCGCGCTCGGCGCGGCCACTGCCCTCATCGTGGGGCTCACCACCGCCTGCGGCGGCTCGAGCGGTTCCTCGAGCAAGACGGCTCTCGGCCCGGACGACACCCTCAAGATCACGACCTTCAGCGACTTCGGCTACGACAAGCTGGTCGACCAGTGGAACGCCGACCCGAAGCACCCGTTCCTGGTCAAGCAGACCAAGATTGCCGACTGGGATCCCTGGAAGCAGACCCTGACCTCCGACCTGCAGGCCGGCACCGGGCTGCCCGACATCGTGGCGATCGAGGGCGACTCGATGCCGGAGTTCCTCGCCGCCGGCGCCTCCGACCAGTTCGTCGACCTGAAGGACCCGTCGCTCGCGAATCGTTGGCTGGAGTACAAGTACAAGGCCGGGCAGACCGCCGACGGCAAGCAGATCGGCTATCCGACCGACGCCGGCCCGGAGGCGTTCTGCTACAACGCCGACCTGTTCAAGAAGGCCGGCTTCCCGAGCGACCGCGACCAGGTCGCGAAGATCTTCTCGACCTGGAACTCCTACTTCGACTATGGCGTGAAGTTCGAGAGGGCCGTCCCCGGCGCGAAGTGGATCGACGACAGCGTCTCGGTCGGGCAGGCGATGTTGAACCAGACGAAGTACCCCTTCCAGACCGCCGACAACAAGGTGAACGTCGACAACAACGAACTGCGCACGGTCTTCAACACCGTCGCCAAGTACGCCCCGACGCTCTCCACAGGTGCCCAGCAGGGCACCCCCGACTGGACCAGGGACATGGCCGGCAACAAGGTCGCCACGATGCCCTGCCCCGGCTGGATGTTCGCCAACATCAAGGCCGCCGCGCCGCACTCGACCGGCTGGGACATCGCCGACGCCTTCCCCGGCGGCGGTGGCAACTGGGGAGGGTCGTTCCTCGCCGTACCGCGGCAGTCGAAGCACCAAGCCGAGGCCAAGCGGTTCGCCAACTGGCTGACCGACAAGGACCAGCAGGTCGCGGCGTTCAAGGCCGCAGGCAACTACCCGGCCAACCTCGCCTCGGAACAGGTCCTGGCGGCGCAGAACGCGACCGATGCGTACTTCCACGGCGCGCCCACCTCGAAGATCCTCGCTAACCGGGCGAAGGCGGTCGACCCGAAGCTGCCGTACAAGGGCGACAAGTACGCCGAGGTCCTCGGTCTGTTCAAGTCGGCGATCCAGCGTGTCGACGAGGGCAAGTCGGCGGACGAGTCGTGGCGGCTGTTCGTCCAGGCCGTTGCCGGTCTCTCCTGAGTCGATGATCGACAACACTCCTGCCTCGGTCGGCACGGCGGCGGGGGCCGTGCCGGCCGAGACAGCACCTCCCGTCCGTCCCAGGCTCACGTTCCGCCAGCGGCTCTCACTCCTCGACACGAAGCTGTCGCCGTACGTCTATGTGCTGCCGTTCTTCGTGGTCTTCCTGATCATCGGGCTCTACCCGCTGGGTTACTCGGCCTACCTGTCCTTCTTCTCCTGGCCGCGGTTCGGCGTGGCGCACGGGCCCGGGGTCGGGTGGGCGAACTACAGCCACGTCCTGCACGACCCGATCTTCCGCAAGGCGCTGGTCAACACGCTCGGGATCTTCGTGATCTCCTCTGTCCCGCAGATCATCATCGCGACCATCGTCGCGGCTCTGCTCAACACCGAGCTACGCGGGCGGACATGGTGGAGGATGAGCGTGCTGTCGCCGTTCGTGGTGGCACCGGCCGCGACCGCGCTGATCTTCGGCTCACTGTTCGCGGACCAGTCCGGGCTGGTCAACGGCGCGCTGCACGGGCTCGGGCTGTCGGGGGTCGATTGGCACTCCAACCGTCCGGCCAGCTGGCTGGCGATCGCGACGATGGTCAACTGGCGCTGGACCGGCTACAACGCCCTGATCCTGCTCGCGGCGATGCAGGCGATCCCGAACGAGTTGTACGAGGCCGCCTCGCTCGACGGCGCCGGCCGGGTCAGACAGTTCCTGAGCATCACCGTGCCCAGCATCCGCCCCACGCTGCTCTTCGTGATCGTCACCTCGACGATCGGCGGGCTGCACATCTTCACCGAGCCGCGGCTCTTCGACACGAACCTGCAGCACCAGGGTGGTGCGAACTATGAGTTCCAGACGCTCACGATGTACGTCTTCAACACCGCCAACAGCTCCACCGACCCCTATCCGCGGGCAGCGGCCGCGACCTGGATCGAGGTCCTGCTGATCATCGTGGTCTCGCTCGGCAGCTTCCTGCTGACACGCGCGGCGCAACGAAGGAGCTCCTGATGGCCCGTCGTCCCGGCTTCATGACCTATGCGCTGCTGGCGGCGTTCGTCGTCGGCTCGGTATTCCCGCTGTACTGGTCGTTCGTGATCGGCTCGGTCACCAAGGAGCGCGCCGCGGCGAGCACGCCGCCACTCGTCCCGGGCGGCCACTTCTTCGAGAACGCCCGCCGCGTCTTCCATCAGATCGACTTCTGGTCTGCGCTCGGGAACTCGGTGCTGATCTCGGGCATCTCGGCGGCATCGGTGGTCTTCTTCTCCACCCTCGCGGGCTTCGCCTTCGCCAAGCTGCGCTTCCGTGGCAACGGCCCAATGATGATCTTCATCGTCGCAACGATGACGGTCCCGACCCAGCTCGCTCTGATCCCGATGCTGAAGGAGTTCAGCAACATGGGGCTCAGCGGAAGCCGTGCGGCCGTGATCCTGCCGTGGGTGGTGACCGCGTTCGGCGTCTTCTTCATGCGGCAGTACCTCGTCGACGCGCTGCCGGACGAGCTGATCGAGGCAGCCCGCGTCGACGGTGCGTCGATGTTCCGAACCTTCTGGTCCATCGCGGTACCTGCTGCTCGGCCGGCCATGGCGATCCTCGGCCTGTTCACCTTCATGCAGGTGTGGACCGACTTCATGTGGCCACTGGTGGTGCTCCAGGGCTCCGACGTCCAGACCCTGCAGACCGCGCTGGACCACCTCAAGATCGCGCCTGGTCAGGGGATCGCCGACATGGCGCTTCTGCAGGCCGGCACGATCATGGCCACGGTCCCGCTCTTCCTCCTGTTCTTCGTCGCCGGCCGGCAACTCGTCGCCGGCATCATGCAAGGAGCCATCAAGGGATGACTTCGACATACCGCGCCTTCCCGCAGCACTTCCTGTGGGGCGCTGCCACCGCCGCCTTCCAGATCGAGGGCGCCTACGACGAGGACGGGCGTACCGACTCGATCTGGGACACCTTCACCCGGGTCCCGGGCGCCATCGTCGCCGGCGACACCGCTGAGGTCGCCTGCGACCATTACCACCGGATGCCCGAGGACGTCGCGCTGATGAAGCGCCTCAACCACGCGGCATACCGCTTCTCGGTGGCCTGGCCACGGGTCCGGCCGGATGGCGGAGCGGTCAATCAGAAGGGGCTGGACTTCTACAGCCGCCTCGTCGACGAACTGCTCGAGGCGGGCATGGTTCCGTGGCCCACGCTCTACCACTGGGACCTGCCACAGGTGCTCGAGGACGCCGGCGGCTGGACCAACCGTGACACCGCTCACCGCTTCGCCGAGTACGCCGTCAGCGTGTACGACGCACTCGGCGACCGGGTCGAGGCGTGGACCACGCTCAACGAGCCGTGGTGCTCGGCGTTCATGGGCTACACCGGCGGCCAGCACGCACCAGGTCGTCAGGAAGGAGCCGCTGGGATCGTCGCCGCGCACCACCTGCTGCTCGGGCATGGCCTGGTCGTCGACGAGGTGCGTCGCCGCGCCACGCCGGACCGTCGGCCGCAACTCGGCATCACGCTCAACCTCACCGTCGCCGACCCGTTCGACCCGGCGCGGCCCGCCGACGTCGACGCGGCCCGGCGCCTCGACGGACTGCACAACCGGGTCTTCCTCGACCCGCTCCTGCGGGGGAGGTACGCCGACGATCTGGCCGCCGACACCGAGGGCATGGCATTCGAGGGGCGGCCGTGGTCGTCGTACGTGCACGACGGCGACCTCGCGCTCATCTCGGCGCCGCTGGACTTCCTGGGCGTGAACTTCTACCACGGCGACGTACCCGCCGCGCTGCCGTACGACGCGGCCCCCGACGAGCTGCTCGGAAGCCGGATCCAGGGGCCGGCGCGGCCGCGGACCTCGCCGTACCCGGGCGGAGGGTTCGTCTTCCCGCGCCGCGGCCTGCCGACGACCGACCGCGATTGGGAGATCGATCCGGCCGCGCTCACCCGGCTGCTCGTCCGGCTGCACGAGGAGTACGCCGCGCCTCCGATCTACATCACCGAGAACGGTGCGATGTGCGACGACGTCGTCGTCGACGGGGAGGTGCACGACGACGCTCGACGCGACTTCATCGAACGGCACCTGCACGCCACGCTCGACGCGATCGATGCCGGCGTCGACGTCCGCGGCTACTTCGTGTGGTCGCTGCTCGACAACTTCGAGTGGAGCTACGGATACGGGCACCGCTTCGGCATCGTGCACGTCGACTACGAGACCCAGGTGCGGACGCCGAAGGGCAGCGCGTTCTGGTACGCCGACGTCATCGCACGCAACGCCGTTCCAGTACCGTAGGCGGCGATGGTGCGGTCCGAGGGCGAGACGCCCACGCTAGATCAGGTTGCCCGGCTGGCCGGTGTCAGCAAGGCCACCGCGTCGCGTGCGGTCAACGGCGGGGCGCGGGTCAGCCCGCAGGCTCAGGCAGCCGTCGACGACGCCGTACGGCGACTCGGTTTCATCCCCAACGCCGCGGCCCGCTCGCTCGCGACCCGGCGTACGGGTTCGATCGGGCTGATCGTGCCGGAGTCGGACGAGCGGATCTTCGCCGACCCGTTCTTCGCGCGGATGCTGCACGTGGTCACGAGGTCGGTGAAGGCGCACGACCTGCAGCTGGTGCTGCTGCTCACCCAGCCGGGCAAGGAGGAGCAGCGGCTGATGCGATACCTGCGCGGACGGTTCGTCGACGGTGTCGTCGTCGCCTCGCACCACCGCGGTGACCGACTCGCGAAGAGCCTGGCCGACCTCGGACTGCCGACCGTGTTCATCGGGTCGCCTTGGACGAGTACCGATCGTGTGTCCATCGTTGAGAGCGACGGCATCGGCGCCGGTCGTCAGGCGGCACGGCTATTGATCGACCGCGGCTGCCGGGCCATCGGGACGATCGCCGGCCCGGCCGACATGCACGCCGGCCACGACCGGCTCGAAGGCTGGCGGCAGGAGCTGAGCGAGGCCGGACTGGGCGTCGACGCGGTCGTGCACGGGGACTTCACCGAGGTCGGCGGCGCGCGAGCCTGCGGCGTTCTCCTCGACGAGTTCCCCGGCCTCGACGGCATCTTCGCCGCGTCGGACCTGATGGCCGCGGGTGCGATACGCGAGCTCGCGGCGCGCGGCCGGCGGGTCCCCGAGGACGTCGCCCTGGTCGGGTACGACGACCTCGGGACCGCCGAGCGGACCGACCCGCCGCTCACGACCTTCCGCAACCCGATCGGCGCGATGGCGACCGAGGCGATCCGGCTGCTGGCCCAGTGGATCGACGAGGGCCCCGGTGAGCCACCGCGCCGGATCGTCTTCGCACCAGAACTCGTGCGACGCGCCTCCGCCTGATCCGGCCGCATGTGTTCAAAGCGGTCTACCGACAGCGGGTCAGCTCGGCACGTCGATCAGCACATCATGGAAGTCGCCGATCGACAGGATGACCTCGCCGTTCTGAAGGAGTTTGTAGTCCCAGAGCTTAGGGAGTTCCTCGAGGGACGGCTCCATCTCGACGAACAGCTCCCGGACGGCCGGTGTCAACGGTCCGGCGAACTCGACGGCGTCGCGCATGCCACTCCACGGACCCACCGTGACCTCGGGCAGCGCCGCGAACTGCGCCCGTCCATGGCTGAGCGGGCCCTCCCCGTCCGGCATGCGCACCCGGAACTCGTCCGCGCGGTCGAGGTGGGCGCGCAGCAGCGCCCTCCACTCTTCATCGGGAACGACTCCCACATATCGCATCGACACACCGGAGACCCTACGGACGTATCGCCTTCAGACGCCAACGGCAGCGAGACCTGTGGATGGGGTGGTCGTCGGTCTGCCAGGGATAGCGGGACCGGTCAAGGCGTAGCGCGCATGCCGCGGCGGGCACAGTCACGCAGCAGGTCGGCCCCCGATTCGGTGGACTCCCGGTGGCCATCAGCCAGGGCGATGAGCTCTTCGCGGCCATCGGCGCGAACCCCGATCATCACCAGCAGGCACAGCTTCTGCTCTTCCATGACCGAAGCCGGCAGGCCGGCACTCGAGCCGAGCGGTTCATGCCGGACCCGCGGCAGGTGCCGGCGGGGGTGGCCGGACACGCGGGCCTGGACGACCGGGGACGGGTCGAAGCCGCTGTTCGACGCGGCTACCGAGCTTGGAGTACGTCGGCGTCGTGAGACGTCGCGAAGGTCTGCACGTAGTCGATGGCCGTCTGCAACGCATCTTTCAGTGGAGTGATGTCCCGCGCGACCTGGGCGAGGAGCATTCCGCCCTGGAAGGCGGCAAGGAGCAGATTGGCCAGCTGAGTGGGATCTGCCTCGGCGCTGACGCGGCCGAGCTGCCGCATGCGCTCGATTCCATCGCGGAAGATGTCCCTCCACTGGTCGAAGGCACTCGCGAGCTCGTCGTGAACGTCAAGGTCCGTCTTGATGATCTCGCTCGCCAGGGAGCCGAGGCTGCAGCCTTCCTGGTAGGCGCGCTCGTAGCCGACGTAGAAGGCCGCCCAGGCCCGGAACGCGTCGAGGTTGTCGAAGCAGGCGAATCGCTCGCCGCGGTGGAACCCGAGAACGCGCTCGGCCTGCCAGGCGATCACGGCCAGGACGAGACTCTCCTTGGTCGGGAAGTAGTGGTTGAGCTGCGATCCGCTGACGCCGGCGGCACGGCGGAGCTGTTCGTTGTTCGTCGCGTGGACCCCCTTGGTGTAGATGAGCTCCGCGGCGTGCTCCAGGATGCGGGCCCGCGTCGCCTGTCCCTTGCCGGTGAGCTTGTGGGGCTCCCGAGCTCCTGAGGTGGTCTTCATGCTTCAGACGATACCTGGATTGGGCTTGACAGCCCAGTCTCGAGCGGTGTTCACTCAAAAAGTGGGCTGACAAGCCCAAAAGTTCTCAAGGACAAGCCAGGCCGACTCACCGGAGGCTGATTCGCCATGTCACGACTGAACGCTCCCTCTCCTGACGAGGTCCCCGACGGGGTGGAGCACATCCTCGACAACATCGGCGCACAGTTCGGCTTCGTCCCGAACATGTTCGCGACGCTCGCGTCGAACCCGACCGTCCTCGACGTCGTCATGACACTGCAGGGCACCTTGAGCCGGGTACTGGACGCGAGAACCCGGCACACCATCGCGCTCGCCGTGTCGCAAGCCAACGGTTGCGATTACTGCCTGGCGATGCACACGTACGTATCGTCCGAACTCGGTGGCATGTCGAGCGATGACATCGACTTGGCCCGGGCCGGGAGTTCGGTCGATCCCAAGCGTGCCGCGGCCGCTCGCTTCGCTCAGCAGGTGGTGGAGAGCCGCGGGCAGGTGAGTGACGCCGACCTGGCGGCTGTGCGAGGTGCCGGGTACACCGACCCGCAGATCCTGGCGATCGTCACGGTGGCGGTGCAGGTCCTGTTGACCAACTTCATCAACAACGTCAACCAGACCGACATCGACCTCCCCGCCGTCAGCTCGGTCGGTACGCCGGGATGAGCGTCGGCGTCCTCGTCGAGGCGGCGTACCTGGCCGCTCGATCCGTCACTGTCTCCAACGATCAACCGGGAAAGGTGCCTCATGCCGGGCTCCGGACTCGATGAGCGATTCACGGCACTGCACACCCGCGACGGTGGCCTCCTCATGCCGAACGCATGGGACGGCCTCTCGGCGCTGATGCCGGCCGACGCAAACCGCCGTCGAGTTCGGCCTGGCCGGCATCGGGATCGAGGACACCTCGGGCAATCCCGATCAACCGATCCGCGACTTCGACGACGCCGTCAACCGCATGAACACCATCCGGCGCCTGACGGCCTTCGCCGAGGCCGGCGCGGATGTGCTCTACGCCCTTACCCACCCGACCTCGACGCACTCGCCGCGATCGTCACCGCTGTCACATCGACACCGATCAAGAAGAAAGCAGCCATGAATCTCGAAAAGCTCATGAACAAGCACCTCACCAGGTATTTCGACCCCAGCAAGACCATCCCGGCAGAAACCCTTCAACAGCTGCTGAGGTTCCTGCGCTCCACGCCGTCATCGGTGAACGTGCAGCCCAACCACTTCTACGTCCTCGCCACGCCCGAAGGCAAAGAGCGGCTCGCCAACAACCTGGGCGAACGGTTCCAGGACAACGGCGAGAAGATCCTGAACGCCTCGCACACCATCATCCTCACCACCCGGGCGGATCTGCCCGACAGCCATCTCGAGGCGGTGTTCACGAAGGAGAGGGCCGACGGCCGGTTCCCCGACCCGTCCAAGCAGGAGTTGTGGGAATCAATGACCCGAGACTTCCTCAACCTGCGCAACTACGGCTACAAGGATCTGAACCACTGGATGGAGAAGCAGACCTACATGGCGGTGGGCATGACCATGATGGCGGCCGCCGAACTCGGCGTCGAGGCCACGCCGCTGGAGGGGTTCGACCCGGCCAGCGTCGACAAGGCGTTCAAGATCCGCGAAACCGGACACACCACGACCGTGCTGCTGGCCCTCGGCTACCCCGACCCGGAGAAGGCGTACACCAACCCGATCTCGCGATTCGACGCCGACCAGCTGTTCACCTTCGTCTGAACACCCACCCGGAGACCAAAACCAAGGAAGGGGACAATCCCGATGAAGGCGATTGTGGTGACGGACCAGGCCGCGGGAACGGCCGGGATGACACTGGTGGAGCGGCCTGAGCCGCCCGCAGCGATCAACGACGTGATCGTTCAGATTCACGCGTCGGGCTTCGTCCCGACCGAGATGGAGTGGCCATCGACCTGGACCGATCGCGCCGGCCGGGACAAGACACCGTCGATCCCCGGCCACGAACTCGCCGGAGTGGTCACCGCCCTCGGCTACGGCACGACCGGACTGTCCATCGGACAACGCGTGTTCGGCCTCGCCGACTGGCACCGCGACGGCACCCTTGCCGAATACGTGGCCATCGAAGCACGCAACCTCGCACCGCTCCCCGGCGACGTCGACTTCACCGTAGCCGCATCCCTGCCCATCTCAGGTCTGACCGCATGGCAGGGACTGTTCCAGCACGGCCGTCTTCAGGCCGGCCAGACCGTCCTCGCCCACGGCGCGGCCGGCGCGGTCGGAACCATGGTGACCCAACTCGCACGCGAGGCCGGCGCATACGTCATCGGCACCGGACGCGCCCCCGACCGCCAAAAGGCACTCGACTTCGGCGCACACGAGTTCCTCGACCTCGACAACGACACCCTCGAAGACGCCGACGGCGTCGACCTGGTCTTCGACGTCATCGGCGGCGACATTCAAAGGCGGTCCGCAGACCTGATCCGAGCCGGAGGAACCCTGGTGTCCGTCGTCGGCCCGACCGAAGCGCGACCCACCAACGGCCAGACGATCGACTTCGTCGTCGAAGCCGATCGCGCCCAACTAGGCGAGATCATCCAGCGGGTACGAGACGGACGACTACGAACGAACATCGGCGACATCGCGCCCCTCGACAACGCCGTCACCGCCCTCAACCCGACCACGCGACGCAGCGGGAAGACGATCATCCGCGTACGCCCGTAGGGAGTGGACGGCCACAGCCCGGCCGGCGGATCAAGCGCCGCCGTTCGTGGCGGCCATGCGGGAGACGCCACCTTTGTCCTTGGCCGGGCGGTCAGGGCACCCGATCGATAGAGGAGTTGATCACCTTGGACGGACAGGAGCTGCAGAAGATCGCGGGCGACTGCACTGTGGGACTGCCCGGCGCCGAACTGGAGCATCGTTTCGACCCCGACTGGCACCTCTACAAGGTGCGCGGCAAGGTCTTCATGCTCATGACCGACATGCCGGGGCGCCCCGTCGTGATCCTGAAAGCTGATCCGGACGACGCCGCGGCCCTGCGTGAGCAGTACGCGGACATCACCCCCGGCTATCACATGAACAAGAGGCACTGGATCACGGTGGAAGGCGGGGGCACCGTCGACGAGAAGCTGGTGAAGGAGCTCGTGATCGACTCCTACCGTCTCGTGGTCGGCGGGCTCCCCAAGTCCGAGCAGCCCGTGGATCCGCGCACCTACGGCCGCCGCGCCTGACCTCCGTCATGCCCATCAGCGGCGAGGACGGTCGCGGCGATCACCCAGGCGGCCCTGGGACGGCCTGGGTGATCGGGTGCGGCGGTGGTCAGTCGCAGGCCGTGCCGTTGAGCGTGAACGCGGTCGGCGCGGTGTTGGAAGCGCTGTAGGTGAAGTTGGCGCCGATCGAGGTCGAGGCACCGGTGGCGAGGGTGCCTTTCCACCCGGCGTTGGTGATCGTGACGTCCTTTCCGGACTGCGACCAGGTGCCGTTCCAGCCCTGCGACAGCTGCTGATCGCCGGCATAGGAGTACTTCAAGGTCCAGCCGCTGATGGACGGACCTTGGTTGGTGATGGTGATGTTCGCGGTGAAGCCGGACCCCCAGTCGTTCGTCGAGTAGGCGACCTCGCACTTCGCGGTGCCACCGCCCCCGCCGTCACCGGAACCGCCCAGGGCGGTGGCGATGGCGTCGTAGACGGAAGGCTTCTTGTTGAGGTTCTCGTCCCACGGCAGCGCCGAACCTTGGCCGTTGAACGTCCCCGGCACCCACGAGTACTTGTCGGTGTAGTCCCAGATGGTGATCCCGACGCACCGGGCGACGGCCATGCACGCCTTGGTGACGTTCGCGTAGTAGGCGGCCTGCGTGGCCACCTTGGCGGAGTCCGCGGGCAGTTCCATCCGCACGTCGAGTTCGGTGATGGCGACGTCCACTCCGAGGTCGGCGAAGCGTTGCAGGTTGGCCCGCATGCCCGGTGGGAACCCGTACTGCACCGCGAGGTGCGCCTGGAAGCCGACGCCGTCGATGGGCACGCCCTGCGCCTTCAGCGATTTGACCAGGTTGTACATCGCGTCGCTCTTCGCGCCGCTGCCTTCGGTGTTGTAGTCGTTGATGTACAGCTTGGCATTCGGATCGGCCGCGCGGGCGGCGCGCAGGGCGGTGGCGATGTAACCGGAGCCGAGCGTGTTGTACCAAAGATCGGACCGGTACGTCCCGTCCTCGTTGAACGGTTCGTTGACGACGTCCCAGGAGTAGACCTTGCCCTTGTAGTGTCCCGCGACATTGGCGATGTGGTTCTCAAGGATCGAGGTGAGCTGGGTGGCGCTCCAGTTGGCGGAGGTCAGCCAGTTCGGGAGCTGGTTGTGCCAGACCAGCGTGTGGGCGCGCACCATCATGTCGTGTGCGTCGGCGAAGTCGACGACGGCGTCGCCCGGGGCGTAGCTGAACTGGTTCTGCCGAGGCTCGGTCGCGTCCCACTTCATCGAGTTGCCGGGTGTGGTCGAGCCGAACTCTCCCCCGCCGAGGATCGCGGTGTACGCACTGTCGGAGAGTTCGGGGTTGTCGGTGGCCGATCCGAAGTACTTGCCCTGGGCCCGGGCGAGCTGGTTCAGCGTCGACGCGGCGGAGGCCGAGGGCGCCGTTAGTGCCGTGAGCGCCGCGAGGACAGTGACCAGTACGGCCAGGACGGCCAGGACGGCCACCGGTCGTCGCCGGGATGGCATCGCATTTCTCCCCTTCATGACCGGGCCGGACCTACGGGCTGGCGCAGGTGAGGGTGGGAGCCGTGGCCGGGCCGTCGGCGACCAGCCCGAATGTGGTCGACCCGCCCACGGGGACCGACCGGTTCCAGTCGGCGTTCCGTACGCTCGCCAGGTCACCATTGACGGTGAGGGTGCCGTTCCAGACGCTGTTCACCGTCTGCCCGCTCGGCGGCAGCCAGCTCACCGTCCACCCGTTCAGTGCCGTGTCGCCCGGGTTGCTCACCGTCACCTCGGCCTGGAATCCGCCGGACCAGGAGTTCGTGACCGCGAAGGTGGCGTCGCAGGGTCTGGCTCCGGGGTCGCCTCCCTGGCCGACGCCGGTGACCTCGCCGTTACCGCCGTCGAAGACGACGTCGGAGCATCCATAGAAGGTCTCGTTGCTGTCGGACCGCTGCCAGACGGAGTAGATGATGTGCCGTCCGGTCTTGTTCGCCGGCAGGTTGCCGGACCAGTAGTAGTAGCCGTCGACGCTGCCGGTCGGGCCGGTGCTCGGCGGGTGGTCGGCGACGAGGAACGGGGAGGACTCCATCTCGTCCCAGGTCAGCGGCTTGGTCGGATCCCAGCCGTCCTTCGTGACGTACAGGTAGAAGCTGCCCGGATGCGCGGCCCACTTGTTGTAGCGGAAGTCGAAGTTCGCCCCGCTCGTCAGGTGGGTGACCGGCCAGTCCGCGCTCGGCAGGTCGAAGCCGGTGTAGTTCGGGTTGCCGCCGGCGCACAACTGCCCGTCCGGGATGAACCCGCGAGTGCGGCCGGCACCGTCCGAGCGCAGAACCGCGAACCAGTTGTACAGCGAGTTCGTGCCGCTCTGCGCGACCGCGGCCGCGCACGCCGGGTTCCGCGGGACGATCTCGCCCGTTTCGGTGAGCCCGTCCTCCCAGCACAGGAACGTACGGCTGCCCGGCTGCATGAAGGCGCCGTGTGCCATGGCCGGCCGGGCGGTCAGCAGATTCGCGCCCACCAGCGCCGCGACGAGCATCGACAGCACGAGGGCGATCGCCCTTCTCCGTTGTCTCCTCAACATTCTTCCCTTCGACCGCCAGCAGAGGGTGACGAAAGCGCGCTCAGACCGAGCATCACGCTTCCCCGCGATATATCAAGTGACCTCTGCGGCCGATCCGCAGGAAGGCCTCTCACCTGCGCGTTCATTGGTCGCCGGATCCGGTCGCGATGAAAACTCATGAAAGGCGGACCGGCACCACCATCGAATACGGAACGCGCACCTTAAAGCGTCGCACGCGTTATTGGAGAGAATGCGGTGGCGCAGGAGAGGGAAGCCGCCGCCTACGACGGTCAACTGAGGGATCTCGCGGTCCGCGGCGTGCCTGCGGACAAGGCGGTTCGGTCGCCCGCATCGACGGGAGGTCGACACGCGCCTGGACGAGATCCACATTGAGGACGCCCGTACGCTGCGAGGCAAGGCAGGGGTGGCGAACGCTCGCCTGGCTCACCGCCGCTTCGAGACCGTCCTTGATCGCGATGGCCCCCAACATCGGTGGTGAAGCATGACCTGATGATCAACCTCGGTTGATGTTTCGAGTCCTACACTGATCGATATGGCCGACACGTCGGACGGGGATTGATTTTTATGGGAATTCACGACGCTAGAAGAATAGTGCAAGACGCGGGAATCTTGGCCATCCGCTATGGACTCGTGATCAACCTGCTGGAGATCGGGCGAATAAAGTTTGAAGACTACGAGGTGGAAAATATTCGACCCCTCGTAACCTCAAGCCCCCCGTTCTCATTGCTTATCTCCAGATTGGGAGAGAAGAAGGTCGCCAAATTGATCGGCGTCACCGAGATCGTTCTGGGTTCGTTGATCGCAGCAAAACCGATTGCGCCGAGAGCGTCGGCTCTCGGCAGCCTTGCCGCCGTCGGCATGTTCGCCACCACCCTCAGCTTCTTGGCGACAATGCCCGAGGCGTGGCAGGAGACCCGCGGGGAACCGAAGCTGTCCCTCGCGGGACAGTTCCTGGTGAAGGACGTCGTACTTCTCGGAGCCGCCTTGCTGACGGCCGCAGACGCCCTGCGAGCGGCCGAGTGCCGATGAGCTCGCGGCCTGGCGGGCCCATCATGATCCGCACGTCCAGCTTCACTGCGGTGGTCGCCGCGTGGGGGGCGCCGACGAACCGAGGCCGCCGGGCGTGCCGCTGGGGGATGGTTGTGCCGAGCCGTGGTCCGAGCCCAGGCGTGGCGAGGACTCTGCTTGAAGTCGCCGTATGTCGGAGCGCGTAACGGTTCGTTCGGATCGGCCGCCGGTACCGAAGGCGACAGCCCAGTCGAGCAGCGACGTGAGTCGATTTCGGAAACCGACGAGGTAGATGAGGTGGACCACCAACCACATCAGCCAGGCCGGGAACCCGGCGAATCGTAGTGGGCCGACGCCGGCCACGGCCCGGAATCTGGCGACGGTGGCCATGCTGCCCTTGTCTCGGTAATGGAACGGCCGTCTGGACTGCTCTCCTTGCAGCCTTCGCAGGATCTCGGCGGCCGCGTGCCGCCCGCTTTGCATGGCGACCTGAGCCACGCCGGGGAGATTCTTCAGCGACATCATGTCCCCGACCACGAAAACCTCGGGGTGACCGGGCAGGCTGCAGTCGGGTTCGACTTTGATCCGGCCCGCGTGGTCGACCTGCGTGCCACACTGGCCGGCCAACTGGGTGCCGAGCGGGGATGCGGCCACTCCGGCCGCCCAGACCTTGGACATGGCTTCGACACGGGACCGTGTGCCGTCGGCGGCGACGACGTCGACGCCCGTCCCGTCCACGCCGACGATCTTGGTGTTCACCCGTAGTTCCACGCCCACGCGCCGAAGCTCGCGCGCGGCCTTGTCCGACAGCCGCCCGCCGAAGCCGGCCAGCACTTTCGGGCCCGCCTCGAAGAGGATGACGCGGCTGCGGGCCGGGTCGACGTTGCGAAACTCGCCCGGCAGAGTACGGCGGGTCAACTCCGCGATCTGTCCGGCGATCTCCACCCCGGTCGGGCCGCCACCGACCACCACGAAGGTCTGCCACCGTTCTATCACGGCCGGGTCGGTCTCCACCTCGGCAAGCTCGAAGGCGCCGAAAAGGCATCCGCGCAGCGCGAGCGCGTCATCGATCGTCTTCACACCGGGGGCGTGCTCCGCGAACTCGTCATGGCCGAAATACGACTGACCGGCTCCCGCGGCGACGATCAAACTGTCATACGGCGTGATCGTCACCTTCCCCGGCATCACCGACGTGACCGTGCGCTCGGCGAGATCGATCCGGGTGACGTCCCCGGTCAGCACGCGGGCGTTGCGCTGCCTTCGCAGCACCTCGCGCGTTGCCGGCGCGATCGATCCTTCCGACAGGATCCCCGTGGCCACCTGGTACAGCAGCGGCTGGAACAGGTGATAGGCGGTGCGCGAGATCATGGTCACCTCGACCGGCGCCCGGCGAAGCTCCCTTACCGCGAACAGCCCGCCGAATCCCGAGCCGACCACGACCACCCGATGCGTCTTGTGTCCTTCATTCACCGCCGCCCCCGCCGATACCAGCCTCTGATGAGTCCCGGCGTAGCCTTCCCCGCGCCGTCCCCGGCCCGCGTCCGTCGGCCACCCCAGCGGTCGACCTTGATGGGTCGGACCAGGTCCCGGGTATGCATACGGCTGGGCCGCCGGCCGGTATACGACTTCGATACGTCCATACCCACCCGCACCGCCCATAGGCGTATTCGAAGGATAGAAGGCCTGGACAGTGCCGCGAGGGCCGAGTGGGGGCAGAATGAGCACACCGCGGGGGCAGGTCCTGGTGCTGTACGGCATCGCCGGGGATCTCGCCAAGAAAATGATCATTCCAGCGCTGTATCGGCTCACCGCGCGCGGCGTACTCGATGTTCAGGTCATCGGCGTGGATCGCGGTCCGCTGGATGCGGCGACCTTGCGCGAGCACGCGCGGACCAGCGTCACCACCGCCTGCGGATCGGTCGACGAAGACGTCTTCGGCACGTTCGCCGACCGGCTCGCGCCCCCCGTGACCGGCGACGTGACCCGGCCGGACCTCTATGCCGAACTCGCGCGGCGCATCGGCGACGCGTTCGCCGTCCACTATCTGGCCGTGCCACCCACATTGTTCGGGCCGATAGCCGAAGGACTAGGCGCCGCGGGCCTGAACACCCATGGTCGGCTGGTGGTGGAGAAGCCGTTCGGCCACGACCTGCCCTCGGCGCGTCGGCTCAATGCCACGTTGCACCGGTACTTCCCCGAGGAACGGCTGCTCCGGGTTGATCATTTCCTCGGCAAGGACCCGGTCCAGAATCTCATGATCTTCCGCTTCGCCAACAGCCTGCTGGAACCGATCTGGAACCGCGATCACGTCGCCGGCGTCGAGATCACAATGGTCGAGGCGTTCGACGTCGCCGGCCGGGGGGCTTTTTACGATGCGGTGGGAGCCATCCGCGACGTCGTCCAGAACCACCTTCTGCAAGTCCTGGCATACCTGGCCATGGATCCTCCGGCCGACGACGACGCCGAGGCCGAACGCAGCGAGAAGCGCCGGTTGATGTGTGCGATACGCCCGATCGACCCTGGCGACGTCGTGCGCGGTCAGTACGCCGGCTATCTCGACACGCCCGGCGTCGCCCCGGGGTCGACCGCCGAGACGTACGCGGCGGTGCGGCTGTGGATCGACAACTGGCGCTGGGCGGACGTGCCGTTCCTGATCAGGGCGGGTAAGGCGCTCGCGGTCACCAGCACCGAGATCGCCGTCCGGCTCCGCCGGCCGCCACGCATGCTGTTCATGGACGGCGACGCCGGCCGGCCGTGCCCCAACATCGTGCGCTTCCGGCTGGGGCCCGACCCCGGGGTGACGTTCGAGTTGCTCGCCAAGGCTCCTGAACAGGTCGACGCGACACGCGAGGTGTCCGTATCGGTCGATTTCCCCTGTCGGGTGGAGAGCGCCTACGAACGGATCTTCACGGACGCGCTCGCCGGCGACCCGCGCCACTTCGCCCGCGAGGACACCGTGGAAGAGCAATGGCGCATCGTCGAGCCCGTCCTCGACCTCACGACGCCGCCAGAGCCGTACGAACCCGGCGGGTGGGGCCCGGCCACCGCCGACCGGCTCACCTCCGAGGGTCGGTGGATCCCCACCACCATCCGTCCATGATTTCGTTTTCCTGGTCACGACGACCTGCTGAGCACGTCCGCGTCCGGAATGCGGGGAGATGAGAAAGCGTGGACGTCGAGCAGGAGAAGCGGCTGGCCGCCGAGGCCGCGGCCGAACTCGTCGAGGACGGAATGACCGTCGGGCTGGGCACCGGGTCGACGGTCCGTTACCTGCTGCCCGCCCTCGCCCGGCGGAGGTTGCGGATCATCTGCGTCGCGACGTCGCCGCGTACCATGCGGGCGGCTTCGGAGTTGGGCCTTGACGTCCGGCCGTTCGACACCCTCGATCATCTCGACATCACGATCGATGGCGCGGATCAGATCGCTCCGGACGGCTGGCTGGTCAAGGGCGGTGGAGGAGCGCACACCCGGGAGAAGATCGTCGCCGCTGCGGCGAGCCGCTTCATCGTGATCGCTGATTCGAGAAAGCCCGTCGACGCGTTACACGGCCCGGTCCCCCTCGAGCTGCTGGAGTTCGGCCTGCCCGCCACCCTTCGCCGACTGGAGCCCGTTGCGGTGCGTGCGGCGCCGAGGAGCCCGGATGGTGGGATTCTGGCCGACTATCACGGCGAGGTGGAGGACCCGGCGACTCTGGCGGAACGGCTGTCGGCAACGCCGGGCGTCGTCGGCCACGGCCTGTTTCCACCCCGGCTCGTCGCGAGCGTGCTGGTCGGCCGCGGTGATTCGATCGAGCGGCGAGCGGTGCAGGACCTGCCGTGACAAGCCTCATCAGGGCCCCGCCGCGCCCTTGTCCGCGAGCACCGGCGAGCGCGCCGCCTCCACTCCCCCGGCGCGGATTGATGGATCACCGGCCGGCTGCTTGCTCCGCGTGACCGCCGAATTCGGCTCGCATCGCTGAAAGCGCCGCGTCGGAGAAGTGCCCGAGCCCGCGTGAGGAGAACCGTTCGAGCAGCGCCGCGCTGATGGCCGGTGCGGGCACGCTTTCCTCGATCGCGGCGATCAGCGTCCAGCGTCCTTCGCCGGAGTCGGAGACACGCCCCTGGAAATCGTCGAGTTGCGGGGATCGGGCCAGCGCGTCGGCCAGCAGATCGACCAGCCAGGAGGAGATCACCGATCCGCGGCGCCACACCTCCGCCACCTCGGCGACGTCGATGTCGTATTGGTAGGCCTCGGGATCGCGAAGCGGCGCGGTCTCGGCGTCGACGGTCCGTTCCTTCTTGCCCGCGTCGGCGTGCCTGATGATGGAGAGCCCTTCGGCGATCGCGGCCATCATTCCGTACTCGACACCGTTGTGAACCATCTTCACGAAGTGCCCGGCTCCGTTCGGGCCGCAGTGCAGGTAGCCGTGGGGAGCGGTGCCGTCGCGGGTCCGGCCCGGCGTCGGTTCCGCGGTTGCGACGCCGGGCGCGATGGTGGCGAAGATCGGGTCCAGTCGCTGCACAGGCTGCTCCTCGCCACCGATCATCAGGCAGTAGCCGCGTTCGCGTCCCCACACTCCGCCCGAGGTGCCGCAGTCGATGTAGTGGAGTTGCTTGGCGGCGAGCAGGCGGGCTCGGGTGATGTCGTCACGGTAGTAGGAGTTACCGCCGTCGATCACCGTGTCGCCGGCGTCGAGCAGGTCGACCAGCTGGTCGAGCGTGGACTGGACGATGCCCGCGGGAAGCATGAGCCACACGGCTCGGGGCGGGCGGAGCTTGCGCACCAGGTCGGGAAGCGATTTCGCGCCGGTCGCGCCCTCCGCTTCGAGTTCGTCGACCATGCTTTCGTTGACGTCGTAGACGACGCAGTCGTGCCCGTCGCGCATCAGCCGGCGGACGAGGTTCGCGCCCATCCGACCCAGGCCCACCATGCCCAGCTGCATGGGTCTGTCCGTTGCCATGGTCCCCCCAAACGGTTGTCCTCAGGTCTGCTTCAACCTCCGGTGGTGGCGGATCAGCGCGTTCGCCGACGAGTCGTGGGTGAGCCGCAGGAGCGGTGACACTTCCAACGACACCCATCCGTCGACGCCGTCGGTGCAGGGTCTGGGTCGTCTCACCGTGCTTCCTTTCCCCTCATCGCGAGCTCACGAGCTATTCCGGACACTTTCTCGGGAGTGAAGCCGAACTTCGAGAGCAGCTGTTTGAGGGGCGCCGACGCACCGAAGGTGTGCATGCCGACGACGGCGCCCTCAGGCCCCACATACCGGTCCCAGCCCAGCGTCGACGCCTGCTCGATGCCCACCCGGGCGGTCACCTCCGGCGGCAGCACCCCGTCGCGGTACTCCCGCGGTTGCCGCTCGAACAGCTCCCAGCACGGCATGCTCACCACCCGCACGCCGATGCCTTCGCCGGCCAGCTCCTCCCGCACGGCGACGGCCAGCGCCACCTCCGAGCCGGTGGCGAGCAGGATGACATCGACCCGCCCGTTCGGGGCGTCCGCGAGCACGTAGGCGCCCTTCGCCACCCCGTCCGCGCCGTTCAGCCGTGACCGGTCCAGTGTCGGAAGCGGCTGCCTGGACAAGACCAGAGCGGCGGGCTCCCGGCGGAGACCTGCGATGAGCCGCCAGGCCTCGACGACCTCGTTGGCGTCGGCCGGCCGGAAGACCAGGAGCCCGGGCATGGCCCGCAGCGACGCGAGCTGCTCGACCGGCTGATGCGTCGGACCGTCCTCGCCGACGCCGATCGAGTCATGCGTGAAGATGTGCACGACCGGAATCTCCATCAGCGCGGACAGCCGGATCGCACCTCGGGCGTAGTCGGAGAAGATCAAAAATCCCGACCAGTACGGGCGAAGCTTGGTCAGCGCCATGCCGTTCGCGATCGCGGCCGCGGTGTGCTCCCGGACCCCGAAGTGGAAGTTGCGTCCGCCGCGCTCGCCGGGTTGGAAGTCTCCGGCGCCGTCGGACGTGAGGCGGGTCTTGGTCGAAGGCGCGAGGTCCGCCGAACCCCCCAGCAGCCACGGTACGGCCTCCGCGACCGCGTTGAGCACCTGTCCGGACGACGCGCGCGTCGCCGTGCCCTTGGGGTCGGGCGGGAACGACGGCAGTACGCCCTCCCAGCCATCCGGCAACTCCCGGCGCTGCATGCGCTCGATCTCATCGGCCAGCTCCGGATGGACACTCGCATACTCCTTGAAGCGCGCCTCCCATTCGGCTCGGGCATCCGCGCCGCGCCGGCCGACTCCCTTCGCGAACCAGTCGTACACGCCGTCCGGGATGAAGAACTCCGCGTCCTCCGGCATCCCGAGGAAGCGCTTGGTCGCCTTGACCGCCTCGACGCCCAGCGGCTCGCCGTGCACTCTCGGCGAGCCTTCCAGCGGCGAGCCGTAGCCGATGTGGCTGTGGACCACGATCAGCGTAGGGCGCTCGCGCTCGGCCTTGAATGAGTGCAGCGCAGGGGCCACCTGGTCCACATCGTTCGCATCGGCCACGGTCGCGACGTTCCAGCCGTAGGCGATGAAACGCGCCGCCAGGTCCTCGGTGAAGGCGATGTCGGTACGCCCCTCGATGGTCACCCGGTTGGAGTCGTAGATCCAGCACAGGTTGGTCAGCCGCTGATGACCTGCCAAGGAGGCGGCCTCCGACGAGACCCCCTCCATCATGCAGCCGTCCCCCGCGAGCGCGTAAACGTCGAAGTCGAAGATCGGAAAACCGTTCCGGTTGTACCGGGCCGCCAGCCACTGCCCGGCCATCGCCATGCCCACCGACATCGCCACGCCCTGGCCGAGCGGTCCGGTCGTCGCCTCCACCCCGCTCGTCCACCGGTACTCCGGATGGCCCGGCGCGTGGGAGTCCAACCGGCGAAAGGTCTTCAGGTCCTCGAGAGTCACCGCGGACCGTCCGAGCACCTCGTAATCGGGATCGACGGCACGCACGCCCGTGAGGTGCAACAGAGACCACAACAGCGCCGACGCGTGCCCCTCCGAAAGCACGAAACGATCGCGGTTCGGCCAAATCGGATCGGCGGGATCGAATCGCAGGAACCGTTGCCACAGCGTGTAGGCGACTGGCGCGATATCCATCGGCGTGCCCGGATGCCCCGACTCCGCCTCTTGGACCGCGTCCAGGCACAGCCCGCGGATCGTGTTGATGGATAGAGCATCCATAGATTTCCCCCAATTCGGACGCTACCACCGTCGAAGATCACCCGACAGAGGGCGCCGGGTTCCCCGACGAGGGACCGTCAAGTTAACGCCGAAGACCGATGGTTGAAAGGTTCAGTCCGTGCGAGCAAAAGATCCCGTCAAGGCGAATGGAAATCTTTCAACGGCACATTCGACGAATGTTGTCAACCTTGTCAGTTAGGGCAGGCTTCGGGCGGTTCCTACGTGACGGCTGATGGAGTCCTAAGGTCGGGGGCGCCCCAGGGCGCCGGCGCGGCGTGGCAGGGGCTCGCGTCCGCGGGGCTGGCGGATCCAGCAGTCCGGAGTCGCCGCGGCCGGTGTCGGGAGCGTGACCGGCTGCTCGCCGAGCAGGAATTCCTCACCGTGGTGCGTCACCGATAGCGGATCGCCCTCCAGCAGGTGATAGGTCGTCGTATCCGCGGTGACGACGACCTGCAAGCGGCGACCGCGATAGCACAACCGGAAGGCGAGCCGCGTGATGCCGTCCGGCAGGCGCGGGTCGAACCTGATGCGGCCGCCGCCGGCCCGCATTCCACCGAATCCGGCGACGAGCGCGGTCCAGGCGCCGGCGAGCGAGGCGATGTGCACTCCGTCCCGGGTGTTGTGCTCCAGGTCGTCGAGGTCCATCAGCGCGGCTTCACCGAGGTAGTCGTAGGCGAGGTCGAGCTGGCCGATCTCGGCGGCGATCACGGACTGGACGGCCGAGGACAGCGATGAATCGCGCACGGTGAGCGCCTCGTAGTAGGCGAAGTCGCGCACCTTCTCTTCGAACCTGAAATCCTCGCCACAAAGGTACAGGGCCAGGACCAGGTCGGCCTGCTTTACCACCTGCTTTCGATAAAGCTCAAAGTACGGGAAATGAAGCATCAACGGATATTGCTCGAGTTCGGTGGCGGCGAAATCCCAGCGCGCGTGCTCGGTGAATCCCTCGTTCTGCGGGTGAACCTCGAGGCGATCGTCGAACGGCAGATATATGGCGTCGGCCGCGGCGCGCCAGGACGCGGTCTCGTCGACCGTCACCCCCAGCTGCTGGGCCGCGTCCGGGTGACGGACGGTCGCGTCGGCCGCCGCGCGCAGGTTCCGCCGTGCCATGAGGTTGGTGTAGACGTTGTTGTCCGCCAGCGCGCTGTATTCGTCGGGACCCGTGACGCCGTCGATGCGAAATCGGCCGCCGACGTCGTGATGACCGAGACTGCGCCACAGCCGGGCCGTCGCCACGAGTAGCGGCAGGCCGATCTCGCGCTCGAACTCGACGTCGTGCGTCGCGTCCACGTACCGCGCTACCGCGCATGCGATGTCGGCGTTTATGTGGAACGCAGCGGTGCCGGCCGGCCAATAGCCCGAACATTCTTCGCCATGAATCGTCCGCCAGGGGAAGGCCGCCCCACGGAGGCCGAGCCGCTTGGCGCGGTCCTTGGCCTGCGGGAGGGTGGTCCGCCTCCAGTCCAGCGCGTCCGCGACCGCGCTCGGATAGGTGTAGCTGAGGACCGGCAGGACGAAGGTCTCGGTGTCCCAGAACGTGTGCCCGTCGTAGCCCGGACCGGTCAGTCCTTTCGCCGGGATGGGCCGTTGTTCCGTCCGCGCGCCGGCCTGCAGGAGGTGGAAGAGCCCGAAGCGGACCGCCTGCTGCACCTGCGGATCGCCGTCGATCTCCACATCCGCGCCCGACCAGAAATCGTCGAGGAACGCACGCTGCTCACTCACCAGGCCGTCCCACCCGGTCGAACGTGCACCGGCCAGCGCCGCCATGACCTGGTCGTGCATGGCCGGCCGTGAACGCTCCGCCGACCAGCCGTACGCCAGGAGCTTGACCAGTCGTAGCCGCTGGCCGGGTTCCAGCCTGGTCACCACCGTGAGGCGGCCGATATCACCCGAGCCGCTCATGTCCATGTGGGTGCCCTCGGGGGCATCGACGTCGTGTTGCATGGCGGCCGCGATCGACAGCCCGCTGACCCGGGTCCGATGGATCATGATGGCGCAGTCCTCTGTGGTGACGTTCTCCTCCATGACCAGCGGCGACTCCAGTACCGCGGTCGCTCGCGGGTCCGCTGTCAGTGCGGGCAGCGACTCGTTGGCGACCAGTTCCGATTGGACGACGATCCGCACCGGGCTGCCGAGGGCTTCGACCTCATAGTGGATCGCCGCGACGGCGCGCTGGGTGAACGAGACGAGCCGCGTGGAGGTGACACGCACCGGACAGCCGGACGGCGCACTCCAGTGCGCCCGGCGGGTCAGCGTGCCGGCGCGCAGGTCGAGAAGGCGCTCGTGCTCGTGCAGCCGGCCGTAACGAATCTCGAAGGGCTCGTCGTCGACCAAGAGCCGGATCAACTTACCGTTGGTGACGTTGACCACCGTCTGCCCGGATTCGGGATACCCGTAGCCGGCCTCCGCGTACGGCAGTGGCCGCTGTTCGTACACCGAGTTCAAATAGGTTCCGGGCAGTCCGTGCGGCTCACCTTCGTCAAGGTTTCCGCGCATGCCGATATGCCCGTTCGACAGCGCGAACACCGACTCCGTCTGCGCGAGGGTGCCCATGTCCAGGTCACGCTCTCGGACCACCCAAGGCTCTACGGCGAATGCCGAATTCGTGATCATGATGACTCCGTCAGCTCCGATCGGTAGGGACCGCGCGGGCTCCGGCCTGGTCGAGTGCTTGCGCCCGCCCGGTGCGATCGACGCCGCCACGGAGGCGAAGCGGCCTTGCCGTGCCGCCCGCACCCGGTATCAGGCGCCCCCGCGACCGGCCCTTGCGGCTGCGGGCACCGTGCGGACCTCAGAGGCCGTACTCCTGCAGGAGGTTGAGCCAGATCTCGCTGGTGGTCGGGAACGTCGGGCCGCGATGACGTCCCCGCAGATCCTGGCCTGGTACTTGCCCATGTGGGTGAGCAGGTTGAGTCCGTTGACATCGCCGACCGCATAGAGCCGGCCGTCGGGGACCGCGGTCGCCCGCATGCTCGCGTCCACCTCGATGGGGCCGTCCGGCCGCATCCCGACCGTCTCCAGGCCGATGTCGTGCACTCCCAGTCGGCGGCCGGTGGCGACGAGGATCTCATCGGCCTCGAACCGCGAGCCGTCATCGGTCTGGACCATCACCGGCCCGTCGGTCCCCTGGCGTTCGACCCGAGCGAGTGACCGGCCGAAGTGCAGGTCGATGCCCGATTCCGCGAGCGACCGGGCCGCCGGCTCACCGGCGAACGGCTCGGTCCGGGTGAGCAGGTGGTCCTCGCGCACGAGGACGGTGCTCTCGACGGCGCCGAGGGCGTGCAGCGCCTGCGTCATCTCGCACGCGACGGGCCCGCCGCCGATCACGATGAGCCGCTTCGTCGCCGGCAGTTTCTCCAGCCAGTTCACATAGCCGCCGTCGTCGAAGTGCGACACCGCCTCGTCCCGGCGGTCGAACACCGCAGGCGCCTCGATCGGGCCGCGAAGCCCGAGCCCCGGCATCCGATCCACCTCGGCGGCGAGTTCCATCGGCCACAGGAGCGCCTTGCTCGGCACACACGCGTAGTAGTTGCACTCACCGCCGACCAGGCGTTCCTCGACGACGGCCGCCGTCAGTCCACCACGCACGACGCGCGCGGCGGCGTTCTCGCCGACCGGGCCCGCACCGATCACGATCACATCGAAGACGTCATTCCCCTCCGCCATTCCGGTCTCCCGTCCCCCGCAACGCCTCAGGACGAACCGCCATATCAGTCACCATTCCCCTATTTCGGTCAAAGAGGCGCAAAGCACTGGAAACGGCGCCGTCGATCAATTCCCTCGGCATGACCGGGTCATGCCTTCAGTGGGATGGCGCCTCGGACGCGGGGTTCGGCGGCTCCGCTTGGCTCGTCGCCCGGTAGCCGGCATCGTCCCCGACGGCCGGCTGCGGGGGCTCGTCGTCCAGGAGGTCGTGGGCGATCTTTAGTAGCCGATCCACGTCGACGATCGGCTTTTGTAGGTATTCGCTGGCGCCCCGGGCCAGCGCCTTCTCGCGCCCTCCGGGCGTGGCCGCCGCGCTGAGCACGATGATCGGTAGATCGGCGTAGCGAGGAACACGACGGATCGCCTCAACGGCGTCATAGCCGTCCATCACGGGCATCATGATGTCCATCAGGACGAGTGACACGTCGGACGTGCGCTGCAGTAGTGCGAATCCCTCCTGGCCGTTCGGCGCGTGCAGCACTGGAGTGCCCACTCGTGCGAAGAGTGCGGTCAGCGCCTCGACGACGCCGACGTCGTCGTCGACGACGAGAACCTTGCCCGGTAGCCGGCGCCTTGCGCGTTCTGGTCGTCGCTCATCGAACGGGCGCACATTCGCTGACGGACCGGCCGCCGCTTCGCCGACGGTGACAGGCCGCTTGCCGTCGCCCGCGCCCATGGCGACGGACCGCCGCTCGGTGACCGCGTGCCCCTCGGTGACCTGTCGTTCTGGTTCGCCGCCGGACACCTGGCCGGGACCGAGGATGGGAAGGTACAGCGTGAACGTGCTGCCCTTGCCCGGTTCGCTCTCGGCGACGATGCGGCCACCGAGCAGTGTGGCGAGTTCCCGGCTGATGGACAGGCCCAGGCCCGTACCGTCGTGCTTCCCGCCGGCGGGATCGGTTTGCTCGAACGCATCGAAGATCATGGCGAGCTTGTCGCGTGCTATGCCGACTCCGGTGTCCCGCACCGTGAGGGCGATGACGTCCCGGGCCCCGTCCAGGATCTTGTCGGGGTCACCCGTGCGCCACACCCGCAGGCTGACCGAACCGGCCGGGGTGCACTTGATCGCGTTGGACAGCAGGTTGCGCAGGATCTGCTGAACTCGCTGCTCGTCCGAGCAGATCTCGTCGGGCGCGTCGTCGGAGACCTCGACCCGGAAATCGAGACCACGGTCACGGGCGAGTGGATGGATCGTGCTGCTCACGTTGTGGATCAGCCTGCGCAGCGGAAACTCCTTCGGCCATACGTCAAGTCGCCCCGCCTCGACCTTCGACAGGTCCAAGCTGTCGTTGATCAGCTGAAGCAGGTCGGAACCGGTCCGGTGAATGCGGGCGGCGAAGTCCACCTCTTCATCGGAGAGGTTCTCGTGCGGGTTGTCACCGAGCAGTCGGGCGTAGATGAGCATCGAGGTCAGTGGTGTGCGCAGCTCGTGCGACATCTTCGCCAGGAAGTCCGACTTGTACTGTGACGCCGAGGCGAGCAAGGCCGCCTTTTCCAACAGCTCGTTGTTCGAGTTCCGCAGCTCGACCTGCTGCCTCTGCAGGTCGTCGGATCGCTGTTGCAGTTGCCGTGTCAGCTGCCGGCAGTTGGCGAGCAACGCCTCGGTACGGGTGTTCGCGAGGGAGGCGTTGATCGCGAATCCGATCACGTTGGCGATCTGATCACAGAAGGTCAGGTGCACGTCGGAGAAGCGGGCCGGCGAGGCCAGCTCGATGACGCCGAGCAGTTGGTCCTCGAACAGGATCGGAATGATGACAGCGCTGACCGGGGTGCTTTCGCCGGGCCCCGAGCCGGCCTGGTCGTAGCCGACCGGCGCGTCTTCCACGAGGATGGGCCTTTTCTCCAGCGCGGCCTGGCGCACCAGCCGCTTGGGGAGCACCTTGGGTGCGTCGGCGTCCGCTCGCGGCAGACCGTACCCGGCGATGAGCGTGAGCCGCCGCACCTGACCGTCCGGCAGCGTGATCGGCTCGCCGTCGCCGTCCGTGCCGACGCTGAAGAAGGCGCCGTACCGGGTGTCGACCAGCGGTGCGAGCTCACGCAACGTCAGATCGGCGATTTCCGTCAGATTCCGGTGACCTTGCATCAGTGTGGCCAATCGGGTCAGATTGGACTGCACCCAGTCCTTCGCGCGCAGGTTGTGGACCATGAAGTTGACGGTGTCCTTCAGCGCGGATACCTCGCCGTCGGCCGTGAGGGTGATCTGGTGGGTCATGTCCCCCCGCGACACGGCCGACGTGACGTCGGCGATCGCGCGGACCTGATCGGTCAGAGTCCGGGCCAGTTCGTTGACGTTCGTCGTCAGGCGCTCCCAGGTGCCGTGGACGCCCTCGACCTGGACCTGACCGCCCAGCCGGCCTTCCCTGCACAGCTCATAGGCCACCCGCGTCACCTCGGAAGAGAAGGAAGACAGGGTGTCGACCACGGTGTTGACGGCCGTCTCGAGTTCGCGGATCTCTCCGCGCGCCTCCAGGTCGATCTTCTTGCCGAGGTCTCCTTCCGCGACCGCGGTGGCGACCTGGGCGATGCTACGGACCTGTGAGACCAGATTGCCGGCCATCGAGTTGACGCTGTCGGTCAGGTCTCGCCAGACCCCGGAGACACCAAGTACCCGGGCCTGACGGCCCAGCCGTCCTTCGGTGCCCACCTCCCAGGCGACCTGCGTGAACTCATCGGCGAAAGACGACAGGTGATCCACCATCGCGTTGACGGTCGACTTCACTTCCAGGAGCTCGCCGGTCGCCTCGACGGTTACCGACCGGGTGACGTCGCCACCAGCCACCGCCTTGGTCACCGCTGCGATGTCGCGTATCTGGGCGGTAAGCCGGTCCACCATCGTATTGATCGCCTCAGCCACGACCCGCCAATCGCCCGACAGACCGTTCACTTGGACGTGACCACCCAGCCGCCCCTCGGTGCCGAGCTCTCGCGCGAGCCTGGTCATGTCCCCGGTGAACAGCGAGAGCTCGCTGGCCATCTGATTGATCCTGAGCCCCAACCGACGCAGCTCACCACGCAGCGGGCGTCCGCCGTCACACAGATCCATGCGCTGGGTGAGGTCACCGTCCGCCACCGCGTCCGCGACACGCCGGGCGTTCAGCATTGGACGGACCAGTGCGTCGATGATCGTGTTCGCCCGTTCCACGCTTGCGGCCCACGACCCTCGGCCTGAGCCGGCCGAAAGTCTCTCGTCGAGACGGCCGTGACGAACCACCTCGCCCTGGACCCGGTTCAGTTCATCCGCGAGGTGTTGACCGCGGTCAGCGATCTCATTGAACGCGAGCGCGAGTTCCGCCGTGGCACTCCCGTCGTGGACGGGCAGTCGTCGCCGGAAATCGCCGTCACGCAACGCCTTCATCGCCGCCAGCATCGGGCCCAGGTCAACGCCGTGTGCCCGCGTCTCATCCGACACGCTTGCGGCCCTCCCCCCGGCGGTCGCGCTCATCCTCAGATCCTCTTTCTCCCAATGGAAGATCGAATGAACGGGAGGTCAGGGATGACCGGCTCGGTACGGTGTTGATAAAGATGGCTTCGGTGACGAGGCCATCGGCGCGCGGATTGCGGTTCGGAACATCCATGGCTTCAGACTCGGATGTGTAGCATGTAGTGAACAAGGCATGAAAGTCTCATTTTTCCGCGCGAGCGTCTCATGGACACGATCACTGAGATCATTCGCATGGCGAGAGTTCAGGCGAGTCTGGACAGGCGCTGCCTCCTTGCCGGCGCGACCGTCATGGAAATGCCCGCGTGCGGCGAGGGCGAGGCGCCCTTCCACGTGCTGGTCGAGGGCACCTGCACGCTCGAACTCCCGAACCGGCCCATCGAGCTACGGCCGGGCGATGTCCTCCTGTTCCCGTGGAGCGCGCCGGCCCACCGGATCCACACAACAGGCGAGGGGCCCGCGCAGGAAGCGGTGATGACACCAGGCGACAACTTCGCCACCTTCCGCAGCCCAGCGGGTGAGGCGGCGATCGACCTGTTCTGCGGCTACTACTTGTACGGCGCCGGCGCGGGCACCATGTTCTTCCGAAGCCTCCCCAACCCCCTTCACATCTCCTTCGCCGGATCGGGCAACGCGAGCGAGATCCTTCGCATGTTGAGCACGATCCTGCGACAGGAGGCCGAGAACGATGGGCCGGGCACCGCCGCCGTCCTCTCCCACCTCTGCAGTGCGCTACTCGCGATGGTGCTACGGAAAACGAACCGACGGTTCACCGAAACCGCGCTCTGGACCGCGGCCGACGACGACCGAATCCGCGCCGTCATCGACGCCGTCCTTCGCGAGCCCGGCGCCGACTGGACGATCGCGCGCCTCGCGCAGATCGTCAACATGTCGCGGGCCACGTTCGTCCGGCATTTCTCTCAGTGCACCGGCATGACCGTCGGCGCACTCCTCGCACACATCCGGTTGATGACCGCCGCCGACCTGCTCACCGACACCGACTTCCCCGTCGCCGCCGTCGCCACCGAAGTCGGATATCGCTCCGAGTCCGCCTTCAGCCGAGCGTTCCGCCTAGCAACCGGATCAACCCCGGCCCGATTCCGCCGTAACGTGGCGAACAGTCAGCCCACGAGGATGCTGCGAGCCTACGGCCCCCCTCAACTAACTGGACCGTAACGTCCAAACAGGCCTGGCGCAGCACAGTGCTACTGGCGGTCACGAGGGTGACCCCCGTCCCGTCGGGGGGCTGTGTACCGGACCTGTACTGGACGATACAGTCCATAGAGTCGTACACAGAGTGTGGCGGCGAGGACTGGATGGAGGGAGCTTCCCGATGAAGGCGATTGTGGTGACGGACCAGGCCGCGGGAACGGCCGGGATGACGCTGACGGAGCGGCCTGAGCCGCCGGCAGCGATCAACGACGTGATCGTTCAGATTCACGCGTCGGGCTTCGTCCCGACCGAGATGGAGTGGCCATCGACCTGGACCGATCGCGCCGGCCGGGACAAGACACCGTCGATCCCCGGCCACGAACTCGCCGGAGTGGTCACCGCCCTCGGCTACGGCACGACCGGACTGTCCATCGGACAACGCGTGTTCGGCCTCGCCGACTGGCACCGCGACGGCACCCTTGCCGAATACGTGGCCATCGAAGCACGCAACCTCGCACCGCTCCCCGGCGACGTCGACTTCACCGTAGCCGCATCCCTGCCCATCTCAGGTCTGACCGCATGGCAGGGACTGTTCCAGCACGGCCGTCTCCAGGCCGGCCAGACCCTCCTCGCCCACGGCGCGGCCGGCGCGGTCGGAACCATGGTGACCCAACTCGCACGCGAGGCCGGCGCATACGTCATCGGCACCGGACGCGCCCCCGACCGCCAAAAGGCACTCGACTTCGGCGCACACGAGTTCCTCGACCTCGACAACGACACCCTCGAAGACGCCGACGGCGTCGACCTGGTCTTCGACGTCATCGGCGGCGACATTCAAAGGCGGTCCGCAGACCTGATCCGAGCCGGAGGAACCCTGGTGTCCGTCGTCGGCCCGACCGAAGCGCGACCCACCAACGGCCAGACGATCGACTTCGTCGTCGAAGCCGATCGCGCCCAACTAGGCGAGATCATCCAGCGAGTACGAGACGGACGACTACGAACGAACATCGGCGACATCGCGCCCCTCGACAACGCCGTCACCGCCCTCAACCCGACCACGCGACGCAAGGGGAAGACGATCATCCGCGTTCGTCCGTGAGGACTCTTGGCCTAGGTCTCGGCTAGGCCGACGGAGGCTACTCGGCCATGTCGCGGCGCGGTGGTGGGGGCGCTGCTATTCGATGTCCATCGTCATGATCTGGTCGACGACTTCGGAGATGTCGGCGCCGACGATGTCGGGCCGGCCGCCGAGCGGGCTCGGCACCATGCCGGGACGTGCGACGAAGGCGGCCTTGCACCCGGCGGCGAGTGCTCCGGACGCATCCCAGGAGTGCGCCGCGACCAGGCGAACTTCCGCCGGATCGACGTCGAATGCCCGCGCGACCGCGAGGTAGGGCTCCGGAGCCGGCTTGAGCCGCTTCACGGCGTCGGCCGAGACGACGTCGTCGAACTGCTCGCGGATCCCGGCATTGGTCAGTTGTGCCTCGGCGACCGTTTGGGGTTCGTCAGGGTGACCAGCGTGAGGTTGGTGGCGCGCAGCCGCCGTAGGGCGCCGGGGACCTCCGGATGGGCCGGCAATGAGCTCATCCCGTTCACCACGGCAGTGGCCTCTTGGTCATGGCCTGTCTCCTCGTGTGAGCGATACCGGTCAGGGGGCTCCATTACGGGCTGGAATGGGAGACGGGGTCGGTGACATCCCAGATCCGCCCCGTTTCCTCGCCCGGAAGCCGGTCGAGCAGCGACCTCGCCGACCGCTCCGGGGCGATCAGAGAGCCTTCCGCGTACGAGCGGCTGAACCGCTGGTGCAGGTTCGTACCGATCCGGTCTGGGTCTTGGCCGCGGATCCATGCCTGCATCGCGGTGTCGACCGATCCGGGTCGGAAGGCGTTGGCGGTGACACCGCTGCCGGCCAGTTCGGCGGCGAGGTTCACGGTGTGCGTCTCGAGAGCCGCCTTGCCGGTGACGTAGGCGTTACCGCCGATCATGGATGTGGGGCGGGCGACGACGCCGCTGGAGATGTTGACGATTCGGCCCCACCTCTGCTCGATCATGGCAGGTAGCAGCGCGAAGGTCAGCGAGGCGACGGCCACGACGTTGATGCCGATCGCGGCCGCCCAGTCGTCGGGATCGATCTCGGCGCTCGGACCGAGCGGCCACACGACGGCGGCGTTGTTGACGAGAATGTCCACGCCCCCGAGTTCGTCACGGGCGCGTGTCGCGCACCGGGCGAGCTGGTTCGGATCCGCGACGTCCGCCGTGATCACCACGGCCGTGCCGCCGAGTTCACGGACGGACGCGGCGCCGGCGGCGAGTTCGTCGTGCGAGCGCGCGACCAGTGCCACACTGACGCCCGTCTTGGCCAGTTCGAGCGCGATCGCCCGCCCGATGCCGCGTCCCGCACCGGTCACCAGCGCTGTGCGGCCGTTGAGCGAAGTAGTCATGGATGGTTGGCGGCCACACAGCGCGTCTGTCTTACCTCCAGGTTGTCCCGAGTCGTGGGCATGGCGGGTGTGGTGACGCGGAGCCCGGCAGGCGGAAATCGGGCGTTGTGCCGCGTTTCCGCCTGCTGGAGCGCCGTGTGCGAAGTCTCGGGCGCCGGTGGCTAGCCGGCCGCGTGCTCCCGCAGGTAACGGATCAGGCCGGCCACATCTTGGGGGACGAGTCGGCCGATGGCTCCGCTGGAGTACACGCTGACGATGATCTTGCCATCGGCGTCGAGTACGAAGCCCGTCGACTGCAGGTACTTCGGGTCCTGGTTAACGAACGCGCCCGTCGCCTCGGCGATCTCGTCCGCGTCGGCGCTGTGCCCGAGCGGGAAGGTAAGGCCGTGTTCGTCGGCCAAGGCCCGCGTTGTGGCCTCGTCCTCGACGGTGAGCGCGACGACCTTGGCGTCGAGTCCGGTGAGCGTGTCAAGGGCACGCTGGAAGGCCCGCAGTTGTGCGTTGCAGTACGGGCACCAGTGCCCGCGGTAGAACAGGATGACGCCGAAGTGGCCGCGCAGAGCGTCAGGCAGTGCCAACGAACCGCCGTCGAGAGATGGGACCGTCAGCGACGGAAACCGGTCGCCCGGGTTGAGGAGCGGCATGTGAGGTGTCCTTTCAGTAGTGCGCCGAACGGACGGTTAGCGCAGCCGGAGGGGGCCGGGCTTACCTCAGATCCCGCCGAATCCGTTCGGCGTTCGCGTTTCGTAAGGTCAATCGGCGGCTGCCACCGTGGCGGGGACCGATGAGAGCCGGTCCGGACCAGGCACCGTAGGCTCGGATCATGTCGCCATCGGAGCCGCCCGACAGCGCGGAACACGAGCGCGCGCGCCGGCAGGCCGCGTACCGGGACTCGCGTGACTGGGTGAGCGCGTTGACCGGTACGGAATCGGCGCGTGAACAGGCGATCGCGGACCTCCACGGCCTGCTGTTGCGAGCCGCCCGGCGGGAGGCGCTCAGACGCCGGGCGGCCCTCGGCATCGACGGACCCGAACTCGACGACCTGGCCCACCAGGCCGCGGCGGACGCGCTGGTCGCGATCACCGCGAAGGTCCGCCAGTTCCGAGGAGACAGCCGGTTCACGACGTGGGCCTACAAGTTCGTCGTACTCGAGGTGTCCAACAAGATCGGACGTCACTTCTGGCAGCGGCGGACGTGGCCGATCGAGCAAGAGGACTGGGATCGGCTGCCCGACCGGTTCGGCCTCCGGCCGGAAGATCAGGCCGAGTGGCGGGACCTGGTCTCGGCACTGCGCCGCGCGGTGGACGAGGAACTGACCGAATACCAGCGCACGATCTTCTCGGCCCTCGTACTGGGCGGCGTGCCGGCGGACGCGTTGGCCATCAAGCTGGGAACGACTCGCAACGCTCTCTACAAGGCCTTGTTCGACGCACGGCGTAAGATACGCGCGAACCTGGTCGCCAACGGGTATCTGACGCTCGGCGAGGTGGAGCGATCATGAGTGACTGGTCATCTCTCGAGCGGTTCCTGCGAACGGATCCACTCGACGCGGGCTGCGCCGGTACCTTCGATCTGCTCGACCTCTACGTGGAAGAACGGCTCGCGGGTGGCGATCCCGAAGGACGCTTCCCCGGTGTCGCCGCCCACCTGCGGATCTGCGACCCCTGCCTGGACGACTACGAAGGTCTGCTCGCCGCCGTCGGGGCCTGACACGTGGACGATTGGGGGGCCGCGGTTCGCATGACACGTCCGGGATCCATCCCCTCCCCCGGCGACGGCGACGGCGACACCGTGTTCGTCGACGGGCGGACACTGTCATGCGCGGACGTTGTCGCGGTCGCCCGGCACGGCGCCGAGGTCGCTATGGCGGCAGAGGTGACTCCGCGGCTGACGCACGAGCGAGCCGTCGTCGACGATGTCGTCGAACGTCAGATACCGGCCTACGGCGTGACGACGGGCCTGGGCAGCCGGTCGTCATATGCGCTGCCACGCGAAGAACTGGCCGAGTTCAGCGTTCGCACCGTCCGCGGCCGGGCCAACGCGGTCGGGGATCCGCTGCCGGCCGAGGTCGTGCGGGCCGCCATCCTCGCGCGGATCAACGGTATGGCGGGCGGAGGAAGCGGCGTCCAGCCGGAGGTTGTGCGGCTACTTGTGAGCATGCTCAACGCGAGAGTGCACCCGGTCGTGCCGGAGGTGGGCTCCATCGGCTCCTCGGACCTGTCACAGATGGCCCATGTCGGTCTCGTCGCCATCGGCGAGGGGCACGCCGAGATGTCCGGAGAGATCCTCGACGGTGCCACCGCACTACGACGCGCCGGCCTGAGTCCCGCCGGTCTCGGCCCCAAGGACGGGCTGGTGCTGTGCGGCGCGAGCCCGCTCGCGGCGGGCCATGGCGCGCTCGCCGGCCACGACGCGATGATCACCCTGTCTCTGGCCCAGGCGGTCACCGCGCTCACCTTCGAGGGCTTCCGCGCCAACACCAGCCCGCTCGATCCGCGGGTGCAACGGATGCGTTCGGCTCCCGGGCAGGCGCGCGCGGCGGGTGAACTGCTCGCCCTCCTCGATGGTGGTGAGCTCGTCGACCCGCGCCGGGCGCGGCGGGTCCAGGACCCGGTCAGCCTACGCAGCGCGGCCCAGGTCCACGGAGCGCTGTACGCGGCCCTCGGCTTCGCGACCGCCGCCATAGAACCGGAGCTCAACGGCTGCGGCGACAACCCGCTGGTGCTGCCCGACACCGGCGAGGTCCTGTCGTCCGGCAACTTCCACACCCCGGCGTTGGCCCTCGCCTTCGACACGCTCGCACTTGCCCTGACCCAGACCGCGGCGATCTCCGCCGAACGCATGCAACGCCTGCTCAATCCGGTCATCAGCGGTCTGCCCGCGAACCTGTCGCCGTACGGCCTCGAGCGCTCAGGTCTGGCGCCGCTGGCCAAGACGGCACAGGCGCTCGTCGCCGAGATCCGCGTGTTGTCCACGCCGGTCTGTACGGACCCCCGATACGGCGCGGACGCGGTCGAAGACGATTCGACCAACGCCGCACTCGGAGCCCGGCGGCTGAGCAGACTTCTGGGCCGGCTACGCCATCTGCTCGCGCTGGAAGCGGTGACCGCGGCACAGGCAGTGGACCTCGCGGCCCCGGCCGTGCTGGGACGCGGGCCCGAGTTCCTCCACCACGCGATCCGGGAGGTCGTCCCACCACTCGACGACGACCGGCCGTGCGGAGCCGACGTGGAACGCGTGGTCCACGACGTCCTGGCCGCCACCGCGGTGCAGGAGACCATCCGTGCCCTGCTCACGCCGAACGGCTGAGCTTCACGGGCCACCACCGATGAGCGACACCCGCTCCGCGGTCGGCGACGGCCGCGGAGGCGTGGGCGCCGGTCCGGCGTCACCCGTTGTCCGGGGACACCTCCACGTACACCTTGATCGCGCCGGGCTCGCCGAGCGCGGCGAGGGCGTCGTCGTACCGGTCCAGGCCTGGGATCGGGTGGGTGAGCAGGCGGGACAGCCAGCCGAGCGTGCGGGTCTCGGTGATGGCGAGGTCGCGGACGCCCTCCTCGAAGTGTTCCCGGCTCGCGTTCACCGTGCCGAACATCACCTTGTTCCCCAGTACGAAGTCCAGGTTGATCGCGTCGGACGGCACCTCGCTGCGCCGCATCCCGCCGGTGACGCTGGACAGGATCAGCACGCCGTTCTTGGCGAGCAGCCCGCACATCGCGTCGAACACGATCGGGGAGTAGCCGGTCGCCTCGAACACCAGGTCGAACGCGCCACCCCGCGCGGCGACCTGCGCCAGTGTGGTCTGCCGGGTGCTGACGTATGAGGCACCGATCGCCTCGACCAGTTCGGAGTTGAGGTAAGGGGCCTGCTCCAGGCCGAAGGTGGTGACCTCAAGCCCCCGGTTGCGCAGGATCATGGTCGCGAGCAACCCGATCGTGCCGGCGCCCAGGACCGCAGCGCGGCGCGGGTGCCACACCTTCAGCCGGCGTTGGATGTCGTACGCCTGCAGGATGCCCTTCTCGGCCACGCTCGTGGGCTCCAGCAGTACGGCGACGTGCCGCAGGGCCGCGGGCACCGGGATGAGATAGCGGGGCTCCTCGACGTAGTACTCCCTCAAGAACCCGTGCACCCGGCTGATCCCGTGCTCGAAGTAGGCCTCGTCGGTCGTCATGTCCGGGGTGTCGATGACGTCGTACAGGCTGCTCCCGGCGCGTCGGACGCGGGCGACGACCAGGTCGCCGGGTCGTACCTCGCTCACCGCCGGACCGACCTCCTCGACGACGCCGAGGCTCTCGTGGCCGGTGATCAGTATTTCCTCGCCGGCCGGCGCAGTGCCGTACTCGCCGGCGTTGATCTCCTTGTCGGTGCCGTCCAGACCGACGCGTAGGACCCGGACAAGGACGCCGTGACCGTCCGGGACGTCGGTTACGGCGGGCTTGGGCACGTCCGTGACGTGGGCGCTGCCCGCCTTCCCGGGACATACGGCGATCGCCTTCATCTTCGGTCCTCCCTCCGTGAGCAGTGGTGACGACGGAGCCGCTGGACGCGGTCGCGGAGTGGGTGTAGGCGCAGTTCAGGAACCGACAGCGGTAAGCGTTGTCGTGCAGCGCCACTGATCCGGCCCAGCGGCGAGTAGACGATCCCCGCCGCCGCGGCCGCGACCAGCGCACCCGTCATGAGCCGCCGCAGGTCCTCGTCCGGCACCGCGCCGACGACCGGCGAGCCGGCCGCGAAACCCACGACGATCGCGCTGACGGCGAGCAGCAGCAGGAGCGCCGTGCCGGCGAACTCGACGGCGACCTCACGCCACCCGACCATCGCCGTTCCCCTGGCCCGGGCCCACCGGCCCGCGGGCCCGTTCGGCCTCGTCGATGGCCCAGGCGGCGTTGACCAGCCCGATGTGGCTGAACGCCTGCGGGAAGTTGCCGAGCGACTCGCCGCGGCCCGGGCCGACCTCTTCCGACAGCAGGCCCACGTCATTGGCGTACGCGGCGGCCCGCTCGAACACCTCCCTGGCCCGGCCGACCTGCCCGGACAGGGCGAGCGCCTGCGCCAGCCAGAACGTGCACAGCAGGAAGGTCCCCTCCCCGTCGGTGAGACCATCGACACCGGTCACGGTGCGATAGCGGTAGACCAGCCCCCTTTCGTCAGTGAGCCGGTCCGCGACGGCGTCGATCGTGGACAGCATCCGCGAGTCACCGGCGGGCAAGAAGCCGACGATCGGCACCATGAGGGCGCTGGCGTCCAACTCGTCCGAACCGAAGGCCTGCGTGAATGCCCCCACCCGGTCGTTCCAGCCCTCGCGCAGCAGGTTGTCGCGGATCTCGGCTCGGGTCCGCCGCCAGGACTCGACGCGGTGCTGCGCCCGCAGACGGCCGGCGAGGGCGATGCCGCGGTCGAGCGCAACCCAGCACATGAGCTTGGAATACAGGAAGTGCTGCGGCTCCGCCCGCATCTCCCAGATGCCCTGGTCCTTCTCCGTCCAACGCTCGGCGGCGGTGTCCGCACAGGCGATGAGGAAGCGCCGGACATCGTCGTCGATGTCGCCCATCTGCTGTTCGAGGCGCACGGCCGCATCGAGCAACTCGCCGTACACGTCGATCTGCCGCTGGTTCCACGCACCGTTGCCGACGCGGACCGGGCGGCTGTCGCGCCAGCCGCGCAGGTGCGGCAGCGTACGCTCGCTCAGGTCGTGCTCGCCGCAGACGCTGAACATGATCTGCAGTGCGCGGTCCGTGCCAAGGGACGGGGCGGCGGTGGTGAGGAAGGCGAAGAAGTCGTTCGCCTCGTCGGGACAGGCCGCGACCCACAGGGCGCTCATGGTCAGCGACGCGTCCCGTACCCAGCTGTACCGGTAGTCCCAGTTGCGCTCACCGCCGATCTCTTCGGGCAACGACGTCGTCGCGGCCGCGACGATCGCCCCGCTGGGCTGGAAGGACAGCGCCTGCAGCACCCGTCCGCTGTGGCGCACCAACTCCTGCCACGGGCCGTCGTAGGTCTGGTGGAGGCTGGACCATGACTGCCAGGCGACGATCGTGGCGTCCAGCCGGGCCGCCAGTTCCGCCTGATCCCACATCCGCGCGGGAGTCTCCTCCAGCGTCGAGCGGTGCATACCGAAGTGCCGTGTCTCGCCCGTGCGCGCCGTGAACACGCCGTATCCGGTGCTGTCGCCGATGTCGAGGGGCACCGGCGTGGTCAGCACGAGCCACTCAGCGCCGCCACGGGCGGTCACGCCGCCGCCGACGATGGACAGGATCGGGCAGATCAGACCGTACTCTGGCCGGGGCCGGTACTCGATCTCCATCGGCACCTCACCACCGAGGCCGGACACCCGCCGGACGAGCAGGTGCGGGACCCCGGCACCGAGCCGGTGACCGCCGTCGTCCGGGCCGGTCAGCAGGGCATCGGTGAGGACGACCGTGCCGTTCCCGGTACGGAAGGTGGTCTCCAGCACCATCGTCTGCGGTACATAACGCCGCGTCGTCTTGTACGGGACGGACGGCCGGATCACCCAGTGCCCGGCATCGTCGTCCAGCAGCCGGGCGAACACGGACGGGCCGTCGAACCGGGGGAAGCACAGCCACTCGACCGACCCGTCGCGGCCGATCAGACCGGCGGAATGACGATCGGACACCAACGCAAGGTCGGCTATGGGTGTGGTGCTCATCAGCGCTCCCGAGTGCGGAGACTCGGACACAGTGCAGGACCTGAGAAGGCGGCGATGTTACGCCCTAGGCCGCCACCGAGAAATCCCCCGGCCAGGCCGCCAGGAACATGAGCCGACATTACCACGCTACCTAAAGATCGTAACAGAGAGTAACGATATTCGCAATCGTCGCAGGTCACACCTGCGCGCAACCAGGGCACTTAAATGATTTTGTTTAGATTCCCGGCGTTGGTGACGGGGTCACCCGCACAGGGCGCTGTCGATGGCGGCTTGCAGGTGGTTGATCTGCCCGTCGGTCTCTGGCAGTCGGGTGACGGCGACGGTTGCGGCGCGGCCGTCGTCGGTGGCGGCGTCGCTGGAGTGGTAGCCGTCGATGTCGCCGCCGTGGCCCCAGGCCAGGCCGCCGCAGCTCAACGGGGTGCTGATCAGGCCGAGCCCGTACCGGGCGCCGGGCCACAGGCCGGGGGCGTCGACGGTTCTGCGCATCTCGTTCAGCTGGGCGGGCTTGAGCAGCCGGCCGCCCAGTAGCGCGGAGAGGAACCGGTCGACGTCGCTCGGCGTGGCGACCATCTGCCCGGCGGCCCAGCCCCACGAGGGGTCCAGCTCGGTGACGTCGGTGAGCGGCTGGTCCGGCTTGTCCCGCGTGTAGCCGTGGGGGTGCCGCTCGTGGATGGTCTGGTCGCCGACATTCGGGAAGTAGGTGTGGCGCAGCCCGGCACGGTCGATCACCCGCTGGGTGATCTCCTCCACCAGCGGTCGGCTCGTGATCTTCTCGATGAGCAGCCCGAGGACGACGTAGTTCGTGTTGCTGTACTCCCACTTGGTGCCCGGCTCGAAGTCGGCCTTCTGCGCCAGGGCCATGTCCAGCAGCTCGCGCGGCTCGAAGTAGGTGTGCTGGAAGGGCAGGAATCCGTTGGCCAGGAAGTTCGTGTAGTTCGGCAGTCCGCTGGTGTGCTGGAGAAGCTGCCGTACGGTGATGTGCCGACCGTCGATGCCGTTACCGCGGATGAGCTTGGGCAGGTACGTCTCGATCGGCTGGTCGAGGCCGACCTTGCCCTCACCGACGAGCTGCAGCACGACCACGGACGTGAAGGTCTTGGTGTTGCTCCCGATCCGCACCTGCCCGTCCACCGGCACCTTCGCCCGCGTCGTCAGGTCGCTGACCCCGGCCGTGTAGTTACGGACACGCCCACTCCGATCGCGCACGGCGGCCAGGGCGGCGGGAAACCCGTCATCGCGCACCAGCCCGTCCAGGCGTTGCTGCACGGGATCGGCCGGCGGACGGACCCGTGAGGTGATTGCGTCGGCGACGGAGTCAGGGCCGGGCGTCACCAGGCTGCCCAGTACCGCCAGACCACCCATGGCGGCGACGGGGACGATACGGCGGCGGAAGCGATGATTTCTCATGCCGGAAACGCTAGGCACGGGACGCACCACGATCGATGGTGCAGCCAGGTCGGTTCACGGTATAGCAGCCTGTACCTCTCTGGGGCGCCATGAGCACCACTACGAGGCGCTGGGGCGGCGCCCGTTGCCGGACGGCGGGTCGACGCGGAGCACCCTCAGCTGCACCATCATGGCGAAGCGCTGGTCGGGATCGCCGAGATCGCACTGCCCGATCTCGGCGACCCGTCGGAGCCGGTACCGGAAGGTGTTCTGGTGGACGGCGACCGATTCGGAAGCCACGACGACGTCACCGAACGCGTCCAGCCAGGCGCGGAGTGTCTGGACGAGGTTGGCACGGTGCCGGCGGTCGTAGTCGAGCAGCCGTGCCAACGCTCCCGTCGGCTCCTCACTCCGAGCCGTGGCGAGGTCGCGCAGCTCCGAGACCAGCGCTTCGCCCTGCAGTTCGTCGAAACGGCCGATCCGCCGATGGATGCGTCCGTCGCGGAGCACCCGCAGGACCCGGTCGACACAGGAGCGACTGTGGGCCACATCGGACAGGTCGAGTGCCACCGGGCCCACCGCGGTGATCGGCGGCAGCCGCTCCCCCACCCGATCCAGGAAGTCCTGGAGGATCCGCACCGCGCGCGTCTCGGCCTTCTCCGCGGCTCCGGTCATGGGCACCAGCCCATAGGTGACCGCACCGATCGCCGCCGCCGTGGAACGGGGGTGGACCGCGGACAGGTGCAGGGCGAACGCGTCGCTGAGCGACTGCCGATCGTGGACCACGGCCGCGCTGTCGGAGTGGTCGTAGCGCAGGCCTCGTTCGTCGAGAGCCACGCCGAGCACCAGCAGCGGCTGACCCGACAAACCGAGCCGCTCGAGCGCCTCACCCGCACCGACGCCGCCCTCCAGCGCGGTACTCAGCAGGTCTGCCCGCATCCGCCGCTGCACGTCGGCGCCGGCACGGACCCTGAGCATGTGCAGTGCGACCAGCTTGGCCGCTTCTCGCAGCGCCTCGTTGCGCTCGTCGCTGAGAGGGGCGGGTACCGCTGCCCAGATGGAACCGAGCACCTCGTCACCCGCGCGTACGGAGATGGCGACGCGTGGCACTCTGAAGCCGCCCATCCTGTCGGGGATGGGGTCGATGAAGACCATCTGGTCGCTGCGGAGCAGATCCCGGAAGACTCCGCGCTCGTGCAGGACTCGCGCGTACCGCTCCGGCACCTGCCGGCCGAGGATGGTCTCGACGCGGGAAGGGTCGGCCTCGTCCTGGCGGCCGGAGAAGGCGAGCACGCGGGAGTTGCGGTCCTCGATGGTGATCGGTGCGTCGAGAAGCGCCGCGATCGCGTTGGCGACCGCGAACAGGTCACCCGCGGGCAGTCCGCCAAGCGACTCCTCCTCGGCGGACCCCCCGCCCGTACCCTGGTTGAGCAGAGAACGGAGCATCTCGCCGAGGTGGCCCCACGCGGCCCCGCGGCGCAGGCCGAGCACGGCGACCGAGGCTTCGTCGGCGGCGGCCCGTACCTCGTCGGTGAGCGGGACCGGCGCACGGAGGACGAGTGCGGCCGCGTTCTGGTGCCCCAGCGTGCGCAGGAGCGCGGCGACGTGACCAGCCTCCACGCCGATACCGAGCACCAGCGCATGGGGCGGCATTACGGGTTGATCGAGCGGGTCGTGGAAGACGACAGCGCTGATCTCTCCGGGACGGTCGGGGTCGCCGTGCACGAGCTCGAGCAGAGTCGCGCCCAGGTCATCGACGACCCGTCCGAGATTCGCGCGGGGACGCGCGGTGCCGCCGTGCTGCACGGTCTCACGGTAGACGCGCCCCACGCCGTCAACTAGTCGAATCCGCCAGATGAGGCTGCTTTTTGTCGTATTCGACCATTCACGCGGTGAGCCACTCGGCTGCGGTGGTGACCTCGGCGAGCCGATCCGGCACCGGCACCACGCCGAGCCCCGGGCCGGTGGGCACCTCGAGGTGACCGTCGTCGAGCACGAACGGCTCGGTGATGTCCGAGGCGTAGTACCGCCCGGACGCCGAGGTGTCGCCGGGCAACGTGAACCCGGGCATGGCGGCGAGCGCGACGTTGGCGGCCCGGCCGAGCCCGGTCTCCAGCATTCCGCCACACCACACCGGTACGCCGTGTGCCACGCAGACGTCATGGATCCGACGGGCCTCGAGGTACCCGCCGACCCGCCCGGGTTTGATGTTCACCACCTGGCAGGCGCCCAGCCGGATCGCGGCCGCGGCGTCGCGGGCCGAGGCGATGGACTCGTCCAGGCAGATCGGCGTCCGGATCTGCCGGGCCAGCTCCACGTGGCCGAGCACGTCCTCCTCGTCGAGGGGCTGCTCGATCAGTAGGAGGTCGAAGGGATCCAGCCGGGCCAGCTGTCGCGCATCGGCCAGAGTGTAGGCCGTGTTGGCGTCCACCTGGAGCAGGAGGTCGTCGCCGTACCGCTCGCGGACGGCGCGAACCGGCTCGAGGTCCCAGCCGGGCTCGATCTTGAGCTTGATGCGGACGTAACCCTCGGCGAGGTAGCCCCCGACGGCTTCGAGGAGCTCGGGGATGCTGTCCATGATCCCGACCGAGACGCCGCACGGGACCCGTTCGCGCACGGCGCCGAGCGCGCGGCCGAACGAGCGGCCCTCGGCGCGTAGTTCGGCGTCCAGTACGGCCATCTCGAGCGCCGCCTTGGCCATGCGGTGGCCCTTGAACGGCGCGAGGACCCCGGCGACGGAGTGAGCCGAAGGCGGCCCAGCGGCCAGCACCGCCGGGACGAGGAACCGGCGCAGCACGTCCTCGGCCGCGTCGACGTACTCGGAGGAGTAGAGAGGGCTGGTCATCGCCACGCACTCGCCCCAGCCTTCGGCGTCGTCCGCCGTCACGCGCACGAGCAGGATGTCGCGGGCGGTCTGGGTTCCGAACGACGTGCGGAACGGCGCGACCAGTGGCATGGAGATCCGTCGCAGTTCGACGCCGGTGAGTTTCATGATTCCCTCCGTACGATGTACCAGCCGGTGCGGTCGAAGCCGTCGATCCGGCCACCGCGGCCGGTCAGGTCGGTGAGCGCCTCGCGCACGGCGAGCCGCCAGCGCCGGGCCAGCCCTGGTTCGGTGGCGCGGAGCGCGGCGATGTCCCGGGGCACCGCGACGAGTGAGGTGGCACCGTCGAGCCTGCCGGGTACCGGGCTGCCGTCCTCGGCGATGCCCAGTGCGAGGACGGCGCCCGCCCTCAGCTCGTCTTCGGCCACCTCACCGACGCCGTCCCCGAGGCTGGCGAGGGCCACCGCGCGGTCGCGGAGCCGCCAGCGGATCAGGAGCCGGTCGGACTCGCCGTCGCTGTTGATGGCGTCCACCATCGGGCCATAGAAGTTCGGCAGGTACTCGACCGGTCGCGCGGCCAGCTTCACGAGGTTGAAGTAGGCGTTCCTGGCCACCAATGGGTCGAACGTCCAGGCGATCTCGGAGACGTCGCGAAGCAGTGCCCATGCCCGCTGGTGCAGTTTGAGCGCGAAGCCGACGCTGCGACCGGTGGCGGCCGTCGAGACACCGGCGATGTGGCTGTGGAGAGCGCCGCCCGCGGGAGCGAAGAAGCCCACGCAGGCGCCGACCAGACGGTCGCCGTCGAACGCGCCGGCCACGTAGTTACCGGCTTTGGTGAAGGCGCGCAGCAGTTCGATGGTCACCGGCGGGTTCGCGGAGCGGCCCCAGATGGTGGCGAACAGGCTGACCACACCGGTGAGCTCGGCGATGTCGGTGAGCTCGCGCACCGAGACGCCGGCCGCCCGGGCCGCGGCCTCCGCGGCCCGCGCCGCGTGGTCCAGTACCGGCTCCGCGGCCGCGGTGCTGATATCGGTCACGGGGCCTCCTTCGTCGGGGGTCGTCACGGTCGTGCCGTGGCGGACGTGGCGAGCGGGTCCGGCTCGCCCGCCAGCAGCTGTTCGACCAGCGCGCGCACCAGCGCGGTCCGCGCGGGCATCTCTTCGGCCAGTACATGTTCGTCGGCGGCGTGCGCGCCGCCGCCGACCGCGCCGAGGCCGTCCAGGGTGGGCGTGCCGACGCCGGCGGTGAGGTTCCCGTCGGACGCGCCGCCGACCGCGGCCCGAGCGGGTTCGGGCAGTCCCCGGTCGGTGGCGATCCGGCACAGCAACGCGTAGAGCGGCGCCGAGGCCGCCGCCTCGAGTGGAGGGCGGCTAGGGCCGGCGGCCGTCTCGACGCGGGCACCGGGCACCGTGGCCCGCAGGGCACGGATCGCCCGGTCGACCCGTTCCTGTTCCGCGACGGTCCTGGCCCGTACGTCGACGGCGAAGGCCCCCTCGGCCGGGACGGTGTTGGTGGTGGTGCCGGCACGGGCGAGGGTCGGCGTGACCGTGGTGCCGGCCGTCCGGTCGGCGAGCTCGCTGACGGCCAGCACCTGGTGGGCCAGCTCCAGGGTGGCGTTCACGCCACGATGCGGTTCGAGCCCCGCATGGGCGGCGCGCCCGGCGACGCGCACCTCGTACTGCGCGGCGCCCTTGCGCTCGGTCTTGAGGGCGCCGCCGTCGGCGGACGCCTCGAATACCAGGGCGGCCGTCGCCGCCCTGGCCTCCCGCTCGATCAGTTCGCGGGAGCTGGGCGAGCCGATCTCCTCGTCGCCGGTCACGAGAAGGGTGACGCCGTCGAGGCCGGCGGCCGCGTGGAACGCCATGACCAGGCCGGCTTTCATGTCGAAGCAGCCGGGTCCGCGCAGGATCCCGTCCTCTACGGTGCACGGGTGGTCGGTCAGCGTTCCGAGCGGCCAGACCGTGTCGTGGTGGCCGAGCAGCAGCACCCGTGACGGTCCCGCGCCGAGCCGCCAGCGCAGATGCGTCCGGCCGTCCAGCACGATCTGCTCGGGTGCGACGCCGAGGCGTGCGGCGCCGACCCGGGCGACGAGCTCGGCCGAGCGCGCGACGGCCGCCAGGTCGGTGGAGGGTGACTCGCACTCGATGAGGGCGCGTGCGTCGGCGAGCAGGTCGCGAAGGGCGGCCGTCATCGGTCCACCCTCGGGGTGGCGCGTACACCGAAGTGCAGGTATCGCTCACCGGCCGGCAGCTCGTAGAAGGTGACCGGCGCCCAGGTCTCCGCCTCGGGCGGCTTGACGGCGAACAGCGCCGGACCGACCGGGACCATCGGATGCTCCTCGACCGGGTCGGGTACCAGCTCGGCGAGCGGGCCGGTGATGGTGGAGCGGAGCAGTGGTCCCTCCGGGCCGTTCTCGACCTCCATCCGCACGCCGGTCCGCTCGTAGACGCCGACGTAGGGCGCCACGTCGGCGGTCACCGGTTCGGACGGCGGCGCGAACGGCTCCGGCATCGTGATGCCGGCGACCTCGGCGAAGATCTCCCGGTACAGGTCCTCGTAGAGGTCGCGGGCGTGGCCGCCGTTGGTGAGCAGGGCGACGGCGAGCCCCTGCTCGGGCAGCACCCGCAGGAAGGCCGCCTGGCCGAGAGTGTTGCCGTCGTGGCCGATCAGGCGGTGCCCGTCCCAGCCGAACCGGATCCAGCCGAGCCCCCACGAGTCGCCGAGGACGTGTTTGTCGGGTAGGTCGGCCTGGTGCGCGGCCATGGCGGCGGCACTCTCCGTGCTGAGGATCCGCGTGCCGTCGGCCGCGAGCCCGCCGGTCAGGTGCAGCCGCGCGAACGCCAGCACGTCGGCGACGGTCGAGGTGATCAGTCCGGCCGGGCCGATCGAGCGGGGCAGCATCCAGGCGGGCGCCGTGTCGAGCCTGCCGTCGCGCTCCTCGTGGCCGACCGCGGCGGAGAAGAGCAGCGCCTCCTCCGGCAGGGTCACCGTGTGCGTCAAGCCCAGCGGCGTGTACAGCCGGTCGCGTAGCGCCTGGTCCCAGGTCTGCCCGGTGACCTTCTCGATCACCCGGCCCAGCAGCGCGTAGCCGGAGTTGCAGTAGGAGAAGGTCGCGCCCAGCGGGTGGTTCTGCCCGGCCCCGCCGAGAACGTCGACGTACTTCTCCAGGCAGTCGTCGCCGCGGCCGGTGTCGGTGAACACGTCGCCGTCGATGCCGCTGGTGTGGGTGAGCAGGTGCCGCACCGTGACCGACTTCGTGACCTCGGCGGTGGCGAGCCGCAGCTCGGGCAGAACCTCGGCGACCGGAGTGTCCAGCGCGAGCAGCCCCTCGTCGACCAGGGCCATCGCCACGGTCGCGGTCCAGACCTTGGTGATCGAGCCGATCTGGAACAGCGAGTCGGTGGCGACCGGTGCGCCGGTGCGGACGTGGAGGACGCCGTGCGCGGCCTCGACCAGCTCGTCGTCGTTCGCTCCGATGCGGAGGATGCCGAGCTGCGCGCCGGGCACGTCGTGCCGCTCGGCGAGCCGGGCCAGCCGCCGCTGCCAGTGGGCGCCGTCGATGCGAGCCCGGCCCGCCCGCCCGGTGTGCTGTTCGAGCCAGTCCAGCACACGGTGGTTGAAGTCGAGCCGCTGCGAGGGCGGGCCGAGGAGGATGAAGACGTGCGCGGCATCCGGGTAGACGACCAGCCGGGTCGGGACGCCTCGCTCGCGCAGCGCGGTGTGCCACTGCTGAGCCTGCCCGAGCGGGCAGGTCAGGTCGGCGGCGCCGTGCAGCAGCAGGGTCGGCGTGCGGACGTCGGCCACTCGGGTGAGCGGAGACATGGCGGCGTACTCCGCGGGCTTCTGCCACGGGGTGCCGCCGAGTTCGTGGACGCTGAGGAAGTGGCAGTCGTCGCTGGAGCCGCCCATGCTCACCAGGTCGCTGACCGTGCCGCCGGCGACGGCCACCGCGAACCGGTCGTCGTGGCCGGTCAGCCAGCAGGTCATGAAGCCGCCGTAGCTGTAGCCCGCCACCGCGAGCCGGTCGGGGTCCGCGAAGCCCTCGGCGACGAGCCGGTCGAGCGGCTCGAGGAAATCGGCGGCGTCCGCGACGCCCCAGCCACCGCGGACCCCGTCGTAGAACGCCTCGCCGTATCCGTCGCTGCCGCGCGGATTGACCAGCAGCACCGCCCAGCCGCGGTCGACCAGCTCCTGGTGGTACAGATGGATTTCGTCCGCGGCCGCGTTCCACGCGTTGTGCGGGCCGCCGTGCACGTCGAGGAGTACCGGCCGCGGGCCGCTGCGCGCGGGGTCGTGCATCAGCCAGGCCTGCACCGCGGTGCCGTCGGAGATGGTGAACCACCGCTCCTCGCGGGGGTACAGGTCCACGCCGACGAGCGCGGCGCCATGGTCGGTCAGCACGGTTTCGGCCCCGGTCACCAGGTCCACGACCGCGATCTCGCCGAATGACGTGGGGGTGGTGAGCGCGACCGTGGCGCGGCCCCCGCCGACCGACAGCCCCGAAACGACCCGGCCGGGCCCGGCCAGCACCGGGCGCGCGTCATCGCCGTCGGTCGTGACCGACCACAGGTGGGTGCAGCCGTGGTCACGGAGGCAGAAATAGATCCGGCCCTCGTGCTCGTGCGGCAGGCCGCCGGGGTAGGCGGGAGCGCCGGGCATCACGTTGCGGTCGAGCGGGTCCGACAGGTCGGTGACCTCGCCGCCGACGACGCCGACCCGGTACAGGTGGGCATGTCCGACCGGGTCGCCGGACCAGCCGACCACGAGCAGCGCCGAGCCGTCGGCGGCCCAGCCGACGGTGGCGGCCACCCCGTCGGCGAAGGCGAGCACGCGTGGCCGGGCGTGCGGTGTGCCCACCTCCAGCAGATGCACCGGGGTGCGGTGGCGCAGGTCGCTGTCGGCACCGGCCCTGCGGGTGAAGGCGAGGACGGTGCCGTCGGGCGACCAGGCCGGGGTACCGGCGCTCTCCGGTCCGTCGGTGAGCTGCCGGAGCTCACGGCTGTCCAGGTCGAGGACGTGCAGCTGCCGGCGCACCGGGCCGTACATCCCCTCCCCGTCGGCCTGGTAGTCGAGGCCGTCGGAGACCATCGGTCCCCGCGCGCCGCCGGTCGGGTCGACCCGCGCGGTGAAGGCGAGGCGGCGGCCGTCGGGGCTCCAGCACGGAGCCCCGGCCCCGAGCGGCAGGTCGGTCACCTGTTCGGGCTCCCCTCCCCCGGTGTCGAGCACGGCGAGCTGCCCGTCGCGGAGGAAGGCGAGCCGGCGGCCGTCCGGCGACCAGGCCGGCGCGGTGTCGGCCGGACCGGAGGTGAGGCGGCGGGGCGTGCCGCCGGCGGCGCCGACCAGCCAGAGCTGATCGACGGTACGGTCGCCGGCCGCGTCCAGGGTCCGGAGCACGTACGCGATCCGGCTTCCGTCCGGCGACAGCGCCGGAAGCGATGGCACCGCCAGGTCGGTCAGGTCCTCGATGCGCAGTCGTCGGCTCATGAATCCTTCTTCGTCGGAGGAGTGACCAGGGGCGCCGTGTTCATTGATGCACTCGCTTCGCTCGCTCATGGCCTGCTCCTTCGTGTCGTTCGCCCGGGTACGGCGGCGAGCAGTTCGCGGGTGAAGTCGTGACCGGGCTCGGTGAGCACGCGTGTCGCCGGTCCCTGCTCGACGAGCCGGCCGTGCCGCATGACCGCGACGTGCGAGGCGACGTAGCGGACGACCGCGAGGTTGTGGGAGATGAACAGCATCGCCAGGCCGAGTTCACGCTGGAGCTCACGGACGAGGTTGAGCACGGCCCCCTGGACCGAGACGTCCAGGGCGGAGGTGATCTCGTCAGCGATGATCACGCGGGGACGTGCCGCGAGTGCCCGCGCCAGCGCGACCCGCTGCCGCTGGCCGCCGGACAGGCGGGACGGGACGACGTCGACGCAGGCCGGGTTCAGGTGCACCAGCTCGAGCAGCCGCTCGACCTCGGCTCGCCGGTCGGCGCGTGAGCTGCCCGGCGGGATCGCCTCGGCCACGCATCGGCCGACCGTCATCCGCGGGTCGAGCGACGAGTAGGGGTCCTGGAAGACCATCTGCAGCGGACGCGGCCGGCCCCGGGTCGGGACCGGCGCGCCGCCGAGGGTGATCCGGCCGCGGCTGAGCGGGGCCAGGCCGACGGCGGCCCGGGCCAGCGTGGACTTGCCGGAGCCGGACTCGCCGACGAGACCGACCACCGCCCCCTCCGGCACCGTCAGGCTGGCCCCGTCGACGGCGGTCGTCCGGCCGTAGCGGACCGTGACATCGTCAAAGCACAGCTCGCTCATGATCCCTCCTTCGTCGGAGGAGTGACCGGGCACGCGTGCCTGCCGATTCGCTCGCTCACGGGGACTCCACCAGTTCGTCGATGATCCGGTCGTCCGGTGGGGCCGGCAACGGCTCGCCCGCGTGCCAGCAGGCCACGCGGTGGCGTGGCGAGTCCGCCGGGTCGGCGACCAGCGGCGGGTCCTCGGCCTGGCAGCGGGCGTCGGCGAGCGGGCACCGAGCGGCGTAGGCACAGCCGGCCGGCACGTCGGCCGGGTCGACCGGGCGGCCGGGGATCGTCGCGAGCGGCTCGTCGGGGTCGGTGTTCATGTCGGGCACCGCGTCGACCAGCGCCCGGGTGTAGGGGTGCCGGGCGGCGGCCAGATCGGCGGCCGGCAGGTCCTCGGCGATCCGGCCGGCGTACATCACCAGGATGCGGTCGCAGACCTCGCCGACCACCGTGACGTCGTGGCTGATCAGGATCAGCGCGACGTCGTCCGCCTCGCGGATCTCGGCGAGCAGGTCCAGCACCTGCTGCTGCACGGTGACGTCGAGGGCGGTGGTCGGCTCGTCCGCGACGATCAGCGCCGGGGCGCCCATCAGTCCCATGCCGATCATCGCTCGCTGGCGCATCCCGCCGGAGAACTCGTGGGGATACTGGCGGACACGCGTGTCCGCGTCCGGGATCCGCACCGCGGTCAGCCGGGCGGCGGCGCGGGCCATCGCTTCCCGGCGGCTCATGCCCTGGTGATGCGTTGCCACCTCCGCCAGCTGGGCACCGATGCGGCGGGTCGGGTTGAAGGCGGTCATCGGGTCCTGGAAGACCATGGCCAGCGTGGTGCCCAGCATCCGGCGCCGAACCGGGGTGTCCGGCGCCAGCAGATCGTTCCCGAGGAACTCGAGCCGGGAGGCGTCGACGCGGCCCTGGTCGGCGAGCAGCCGGGTGATCGCCAGTGCGGTCATGGACTTGCCGGATCCCGACTCCCCCACGATGCCGACCGCCTCGCCGCGGCGTACGTCGAAGGACACCCCGCGGACCGGCCGTACCGGACCCGAAGGCCCGGACACGGTGACCTCGAGGTCGCGGACGTCGAGTACCACATCGGACGACCGGTCCCCGGGATCCTCGCCGTGGCCCGTACGCTCAGGGCCGCTCGCCGACCCGGCGCGTCGGGGCACCACGGCGCGCAGGCCGACGCCGACGGGGATGCCGAGCCCCTTGGCGACGGACTCGCCGAAGAGGTTGAACGCCAGCCCGGCCAGCAGCACCGCCGCCCCGGGGGCGAGCGCCGCCGCCGCGTTCGCGTAGATCGTGCCGATGCCGTCGTAGAGCAGGCGGCCCCAGTCGTAGGACGGCGACTGGACGCCGAGGCCGAGGAAGGACAATCCGGCGAAGGACAGCAGTGCGGTGCCGGCGCCGATGGTGGCGTTGATGACCAGCGGCTCGGCGATGTTGGGCAGCACGTGGCGGATGAGGATCCGGAACCGGCCGACCCCCACCGTGCGGGCGGCCGCGACGTAGTCCCGCGCGGCGACCCCGGCGACGAGCGTCTGGGTGAGGCGCCCGAACGCCGGAGCACCCGCGAGCCCGATGGCCAGGACCGCACCGGTGGCGCCGACGCCGAAGACGACCGCGAAGAACAGTGCCAGCAGCAACCCCGGGAACGCGACGGCGATGTTCACCCCGGCCGACACCAGCCGACCGGACCGGCGGCCGAGCACGAACGGTGCCGACCCGAGCAGCAGCCCGACGACCACCGTGATCACGATGGCGAGCAGGGCGAGCGAGATCGACAGCCGGGACGCGACGAGGACCCGCAGGAGGATGTCCCGGCCCAGGTTGTCCGTTCCCGCCCAGTGTTCGGCGGACGGCTGGGCCAAGATGGCGTCGGTGTCGACGGCGTCGGCGCCGGAGCCCCACAGAGCCGGTCCGAGGACGGCCGGCGCGACGACCGCCACCATGAGCACCGTCGCCGTGAGGCCCAGCGGTGTGCGGACGACCCGCGTCCAGCGTCCTTGCATCCGTCAGTCCTCCCGGATCTTCGAGCGGGGATCGAGCAGGGCGAGGGCGACGTCGACGACGAGATTGATGATCAGCACGCCGACGCCGTACACGAGGACGATCGCCTGCACCACCGGGTAGTCCTTGGTGAGGATGGACCGCACGATCGTGCTGCCGAGGCCTGGCCAGGCGAAGACGTTCTCGACCAGGACGGTGCCGGCGACCAGCGCGCTCAGCAGGAGCCCGCCCACCGTCAGCGCGGCGGTGACGGCGTTGGGCAGAGCGTGGCCCACGTAGATCGCCCGGGCGGGCAGGCGCTTGGCCCGGGCGGTGCGAACGAAGTCCGCCTCCAGCACTCCGACCATCTCGACGCGGACGATGCGGGCGAGGATCGCCGTCGGCCCGATCGCCAACGAGAACACCGGCAGCACGTACGCCGACGCGGTGTCGTCACCGGCGACGGGCAGCCACCCGAGCTGGATCCCGAAGACGTAGACCAGTGCGACACCGATCAGGAAGTCCGGAATGGTCGCCACGATGATGCTGGTCGTGGTGAAGGCGAGCTCGGTCCGCCGCCCGTGACCACGCCGGGTCAGCACACCCATGACGACGCCCAGCGGGATCGCCAGCACCACGGCGGCCAGGAACGCGAGCACGGCCAGGAAGAGCGTGGCGGGCAGCCGCTGGGCGACCACGTCGGAGACCGGCAGCCGGGAGGCGAGCGACGTGCCGAGGTCTCCGGTGACCAGCCCCTTCAGATAGTGCAGGTACTGGATGAGAATCGGATCGTCCAGACCCAGGGCGTGCCGGCGAGCCTCGACCAGGTCCGCCGGCGCGGTGGGGCCGAGCGCTCCCCGTACCGGGTCCCCGGGGATGAGGTGGATCATCGCGAAGGACGCCGTCACCAGAACCCACAACGAGACCAGCAGCCGCCCCAGGCGCCGGACGCCGAACCGTACCCACGGAAGAGCCCAGAACCGCGGTCGCGCCGGGTCCGCGGACGGGCTCGGGGCGGTCAAGGTCGCCGACATGTCCCCTGCCACCCTTCGCTACTTCGCCAGCATGCGGATGCTGGTCGGAATGAGCTGGCCGGGGGTCTGGAACTCCGCTGCCTTGCCGAACGTGCGCACGACCTTGCCGGCGAACGGTACGACGTCCGCCTTGGCGATCAAGCCGGACTCCGCGGCGAGCCAGTCGCGGCAGCCGGCCACGCCCTGGATCTTCATCGCCGACTTCACCGCCGCGTCGTAGTCCGGGTCGGAGATCGCGGCGAAGTTGTTCCCCTGCGGCGCCGCCGGCCCGGAGAGGAAGGGCACGAGCTGGTCCGGGCTGCTGACGTTGACCGAGGCCCAGGCGACGTCCCAGTCCCCGGCGCCGAAGAGGGTGCTGGTCAACGTCGTCTCGTTCTGGCTGTGCGCGGTGGCCTCCACGCCGATCGCCTTCCACTGCCTCACCGCCAGTTCGGCCGCGGCGTCGCCGCCACTGCCGCTGTTGTTCTGGTAGAGGAAGGTCAGTTTCAGGGGCTTGCCGCCCTTGGTGCGTCTGCCGTCGCCTCCCTTGGTCCAGCCCGCTTGGTCGAGCAGGGCGCCCGCCGCCTGCGGGTCACCGGCCGGCAGAGCGTGGGAGACCGAGTCGCCGGGACAGGCGACCGGCTCGTTCGCGGCCAGCGTGGTCGCCGCGGTGCCGTGGCCCGACGTGAGCACCTTCTGCAACTGGCCGAGGTCGAGTGCCTGAGTCAGTGCCTTCCGGACCCTGGGGTCGCCGGTCACCCGGCCGGCGCGGTGGTTGTACCACTGCTCTCCGACGAGAGCCGGGGTCTTGGCGGCGTACAGGCCCGCCTTCTCCAGCCGGTCCGCATCGGGCCCGGCGACCTGAGCGGCGTTCAGCCCGCCCGAAAGCAGCAGGTTCGCCGCGGTGGTCTCGTTCTCGACCACCTTGATCACGACGGTCTTCGGCAGTCCCTTGGTCGCGGTCGTCGCACCGTTCGGACCCCACGTGTAACCGTCGCGGATCGTGTACGTGTAGTGGTCACCCGGCGCGGCCTCGACCAGCTTGTAGGGTCCGGTGCCGGCCGTCGCCGTCTTCAGCGAGGACCGTCTGGCCATGCCGCCCGGACAGACGATCGGCAACCCGGACAGTCCGTTGAGGACGAAGGGGGCCGGCCGGGCCAGCGTGAGCGTCACCGCGCGGGTGGTGTCGTCGCCCTTCGCCGTGGTGCCGGCGGGGAGGAAGGTCCCCAGGAAGGGACTCTTGTTCTTCGGATCGGCGACGAAGTTGAGGTTGTTCGCCACGGCGGAGGCGGTGAGGCGAGTGCCGTCGGAACAGGTGATGCCGTCGGCCAGCGTCAGCGTGACGGACTTTCGCTGGACCTGCCAGCTCTTGGCCAACGCCGGCTGGATCTCGCCGGTCCTGCCGTCGACGCTGACCAACGAGTCGTAGGCGAACTGGGTGACGGTGAAGAGAGAGGTGCCCGCGCCCATCTGCGGGTCCAGGCCGCCCGGGTCCGAGGAGAGCCCGAGGGTGAAGGTGCCGCCGTCGACGATCTCGGCCTTCCCGCTGCGGTTCGAGGCGCCACCGCAGCCGGCGAGCGCGGCTGCGGCCAGAGCGAGACAAACGCCGTAAGTGCCTACAGTGGTCGGCTTCATGGCTGTTCTGTACCTTCTCGTGACGGGGTTCGGTAGTCAGGCGCCGGCGCGGCGGACCGCGCGGCCGAGGTGCAGATACAGCGCGTGGCCGGTGCCGTCGTCGCCCACGAACGCGTGCGGCATGTGCATGCCGCGATCGGCCTGGACCGGAATCAGCATGTCGTCGCGGTAGTGGACGAGTTCACTGCGCTCGGCCCGCCCGCCCATCTCCTCGAAGGCACCCTTGGGAGTCTGCTGGATCCAGATCCGCTGATCGTCGTCCTGGCTGACGGTGAGGTCGAAGACCTGAGCCGAGTAGGTGCCGACGTACCGCTCGGCGTCGATCCGCCGGGGCTCGGCGGGCGGGACGGGGAGGGCGGGCAGACCGACGCCGGTGAGCTCGCCGAGGACGTGGCCGACGACGTCGCGGTAGAGCGAGATGGCATCGCCGCCGTTGGTCAGGAGCGCGACGGCCACCCCCGCCTCGGGGACCATCCGCAGGAAGGCGGCCTGCCCGATGGTGTTGCCGTCGTGGCCGATGATGGTGCCGGCCGGCGTGTCGAACCGTTCGAAGCCGAGGCCCCACGACGTTCCCATGAGCCCCAGCTCGGGCAGGTCGACCTGCCGATCGTGCATCCAGGCGGCGGTCCCGGAGGCCAGCACCCGGGTGCCGTCGGCCGCCCGGCCGTCCTCGAGATGCATCCGCGCGAAGGCGACCAGGTCCCGCGGCCGCATCGCGAGCATCGAACCGGCCGGGGCGTTCGACCGCGCCATGGCCCACATCGGCGCCGGCACGTAACCGGCACCCGGTTCCATCTCGATGTGCCCCACCGCGGCACGGAACATGATCGCCTCATAGGGCCCGGTGGCGGTGTGCGTGAGCCCCAGCGGCGCGATGAGGTGTTCGCGCAGGCACACGTCGTACGGCTGCCCGCGCAGCACCTCGACGAGCCGGCCGAGCACGCAGTAGCCGGCGTTGTTGTACGAGAACTGTTCACCGGGCGGGAACAGCTGCGGCACCTCGCACAGGGTCGCGACGTACTTCTCGAGACAGTCGTCGCCCACCCCGGTGTCGGTGAAGATGTCCCCCTCGAACCCGGCCGTGTGGTTGAGGAGCTGCCGGACGGTGATCTGCGCGGCCGCCTCGTCGTCGGCGATGCGGAACTCCGTCAGATAGGTACGCACCGGCCGGTCGAGGTCGATCTTGCCCTCATCGGCCAGCTGCATGACCAGCGTGCTGGTCCAGAGCTTGGTGACCGACCCGATCTGAAAGACCGAATCCGCGGTCGCCTCCACCCCGGTCGCCTTACTGAGCAACCCGGCCGCTCCGTCGGCCACCTGGTCGCCCTGCGCGACGGCCCACCCCGCGCCCGGAACATCGTGCTCCTCGAGCAACAGGGGGAGCCGCTCATCAAGCCAAGCCTGAATGTCGTCAAGGTTGCCCATGCGTGGTGATGCTAGGCACAATGCCACCCGAAAAGTTCGTCGTCGCCGACAACTTCTCAGCGTGCCCACTGGTCGTATCCGACCAGATTCGGCACCGAATGCGCCCGGCAGGCACGCTGTGGAGCCCTGGGCCCGGGAGGTGCGCGCCGCACGGGCGATGCACCGCCTGAGACAGCGGATGACCTCTTTCTCACACACCCTTCAGTGGTGCGGCGTTGCACCTATGTGCTGGATCCGGCGCCTGTCGATGCGGGGGGCGGCCGCATTCTGGCCCCGTCGAGTTCGTCATGGCCACGGCCGCGCGAGGATAGGGTGCGAACGTGGAATCTCCCTTGCGAGTGACCCGTTCCCGCAATCCGTCCGTACGCTGATGGTCGAGTCGGCACCCCCGGAGCGAGCACGTCCGGTCCTGTCCTTGCTCGATCGCGCCGAGGCGGACGACCCGGGCAGGGTCACACTGGCCGAGCAGCGTCCGGCGCGGTCGGAGGTCGCGGGCCTGCTGGCCGTCGAGGTCGGAGCAGCACTGGTCCTGCGGCAGCGAGTGATCGTCCGAGAGGACACCGAGAACACACCGATTGTTTTCGTCAGCCTCTGGCTGAGGCCGGAACTCGCGCTGGCCACGGGCCTGGATCGGGTGGAACCGCTCGACGAGAGCCTGCGTGAACTCACGGCCTCCGCCGGGCGGTCCCTCCGGAACGTCACCGAACGCCTAACGTCACGCCTGCCGACGAGCGCGGAGTCCGCCGGGCTCGCCATCTCACGGCGCACCCCGGTGCTCGGCCTGCTCGCCACGGTCATGGATGCCTCCGACCGGCCGGTCCTCGCCTTCGACCTGGCGTTCCCCGGCGACCTCCACCAGGTCATCGACTCCTACGCCGTCTGACCCGCGACCTCGCAGGCGGTCGGTGATCGGCTGACCCGCCGGCCGTATGGAGTTGTGCCAGATCGCTGCGGGCAGCGTGAGCACACGTCGAGCGACGTGGGCATTTCTGGACCATCGCGTCCCGCCAGCCATCGAGTGGGCAGTGGGAGGCAAGCCGCTGTGCCCGTGCTTTGCGGGCGCCCCTAGGGCCCTGCAGTGGAGGCAAATGGGACTATATAGTCTTTACTCAGGCAACGGACGGTGTACCTTTCTATGGTCTTGCTCCCTGGCTGCGCCCGCTGCGGCCTGGCTGACCGGATGAGAGCCGCCGCCTCCTCGACGATGCGTATCCCAGAGTCATTTTGGACGGTGTTGACCTGTTGTCCGTGGATGCGGAGTTTTCCTTGCTCGGGCCCACAAGCGTCCGCATGGGTCAGCTCGAGCTCTCCCCCGGCCAACCACTGCAGTGCGCTGTGCTGGCCTCACTGTTGCTGCGGGGAGGGGCTCCGGCGAGTATGTCGGCGCTCGTGGACGATGTGTGGGGAGAGGACGCGCCGGCTTCGGCGATCGGATCGATCCGTACGTACGTCTATCGGCTCAGACGCACGTTGAAGGTGGCGGGAAACGACCACATCTACTTGTCGGAAGCCGGCTACTCTCTCCGCATTGATCCGGATGCCCTCGACGTCAACCGGTTCAAACGCCTTCTCGCGGAGGCCAGGGCGGCCGAGGCCGCGGGTGACGTGACGTTGGCGTCGACCGTCTATGCGGCCGGACTGGCGCTGTGGCGTGGCCCGGCGTTGGCGGGGGTTCCCGGGCCCCACGCTCAAGCGCAGCGCACCCTTCTCGGCGAGTTGCGCCTCGCATCGCTCGAAGGGCGGCTCGCCTGTGACGTCGAGCGCGGGCGGTACGTCGAGTCCGCTGCGGAGCTGTCGGCACTCGTCAGCGAGCACCCCTTGCGAGAGCGCCTCTGCGAGCTGTTCATGATCGCCCTGTACGGCGCCGGACGACAGTCCGAAGCGCTGACCGCCTTCCACACGATCACCCACACGCTGCGCGAGGGCCTGGGGATCAGTCCTTCTCCGAGGTTGAGGAAGGTCCACGAGCTCATCCTCACGGACCAGCTGCAGCTGCCTCATCTGGGCCTTGGGGTCTCTCCTGGTCATCTGTGCGCGGCATCGTTCCCTCCGGCCCAGTTGCCGGGGGATCTCCCCTGCTTCGTTGGACGAGATGAGGAGTCCGAATCGGTCACGAGGCTGGTGACCGGTGCGACGCGACCGCCGTCGGCGGTCACCGTCGTGGTCGACGGCATGCCGGGCGTGGGCAAGACGGCGTTCATGGTCCACATGGCCCACCGGCTGGCGGACCGGTTTCCGGATGGTCAGCTCTTCGTGGATCTGCAGGGCTTCGGACCCGAGAGACGGGCGCGGGACCCGATGGACGTGCTGGGAGAGTTCCTGGAAGCCCTCGGCGTGCCTGCCGGGAAGATTCCGGCAGGCACGCAGCGACGAGCCGTCCTCTTCCGCGGGATCCTGGCGAACCGCCGGGTGGCGGTGGTCCTGGACAATGCCCGGGACTCCGAGCAGGTGCGGGACCTTCTGCCGGGGGCGGGCGGCTCGATCGCGATGGTCACCAGCCGCGTCCAGCTGCCGGGCTTGGTGGTGACGCATCAGGCGGCGGCGATCTCTCTGGAGCCCTTGAGCATGGACGAGTCCCGCCGGTTCCTCGTCCACGCATTCGGCAGCGCGCGAGCGCGGGCAGAGCCTGGGGCGACCGCGGATGTCGCCGACCTGTGTGAGGGCCTGCCGCTGGCGCTGTCCATCGTCGGCGCGAAGGCGGCCTACCGTCCTTCCATGCCCGTGGCGTCCATCGCCGCCGACATCCGGTCCAAGGCGCGTTTCCTCGACGCGTTCACGAACGACGGCGAGCCGGCCCTCGACGTCCGTTCCGCCCTTTCATGGTCCTACGAGGTGCTCAGCCCCGAATGCGCCGACCTCTTTCACGCGCTTGGCGGCTTCACCGCGGACGACCTCACCGTTGAAGCGGTGGCACCGCTGGTACAGCGACCGGCGAGCCATGTCGGGCCGTGCCTTGACACGCTCGCGCGAGTCCACCTGCTCGCCGAGCGGGCGCCTGGCCGCTACGCCATGAACGGCTTCATGCGCGCCTACGCCGCGGAACTCGCCGAGCTTCGGCCTCACTTCGGGCGGGACCGCCCGCAATCCGGCCTTTGTCCATCGTCCGACGAACGCGACGGCGGGCCTTCGGACGAGGGAATCCGGCGCGAGGGCTCACCGGACCGCGCGGCCGATCGGGCACCAACGCGACCCCAGCCCGGCAGGGGGACACGCGAGCCTGCCGATTGAGACGCCATCGCGTGATCCTTTGAGATGGATCGGCAGCACGGAGTGGGTGCGCAGCCACGCCTTCAGGGCGCCGGCAGGCGTGTCCGGAGTTGTAGAAGCGTCGGAGTGCCGAGTCGTCGGCGAGGACGTGAGATGGCGGTTGCCGCGTCTCCTCCGGCGGCGGTCATGCACCGACATCGATGCCGTGTAGACGCTGCGTGCACTCGCATCCCCTTAGATGAGGTTGCCCAGCGCCATCTCCGCCGCCATCTCATGAGGAGAATCTTGTCCGCCGACGACTACCCCGCCGTGTCCGACCCCGCTCTGCTCTCTCCCGAGGAGAGTCTCGACGACGACGAGCTCGGCGACATCGATGCCGGATACGCCCCACCGGACCGGCCTCTGGGCAGCACCGCATGGGGCATCACCGAACGCGAACTCGGCTCACACGAGGACCTCGCCCACCGCCTGGCCCGCGAAGAGCCTGAGCCGGCCGACATGGACACCGACGGGCTCGGCGACACGACCGACACCGACGGCGAACTGATCGACGACCAGGTCGGCGACCGCCGCGCCGGTCGGCTCACGGCCTGGGAGGCCGAGCTCGACAGCCGCTCGGACTTCTGGGCCCACGACGTGGGCATCGACAATGGCGCGGCCTCAGCGGAAGAGGCGGCCGTACATGTCGTGCCTGACACCGACGAGCGGGACGGCTGAAGCACCGAGGTCGGACTTCCGTGACGGCTGTAGTGGCGTCGATGAGATCGCTGACGGTGAAACGGACGCCGATCCCGTCACGCCTCCCGGTCCGGCGGACCAGGTCTTCGCCATGATGGTTTCCTCATTACCTCCGGGAGTCAGCCGTCCGGCAGACTCCCGGATCCGCTGTCGGCCGGGCGGCCCGTGGCGAATCCCTTGACCCGGTCCACCGCCATGTCCAGGGCGATCTTCACCGAGGTGGTGTCCCGTGTCATCCGGGCGAGCAGCAGCCCTCCTTGAAACGCGGCGACGAGCCCCGTGGCCAGGGCGTCCGGCTCGGCTTCTGGGCCCAGGACGCCGGCATCGCGCATACGGCCGAGTACGGTCGTGATCGTCCTCGTCCACTCCTGGCACTGCTGGGCAGAGAAGGACCAGTCGCGATGAGGTTCGGCATGTGCGATGACGGCATCCCGCCACTGCTCGAGTCCACAGATGGAGTTCAGATGCCGGAGCTGAGCGGTCAACAGAGGATCCGGGTGATGCCCGGAGCTGTCATGCATCGATCGTACGTGTCCCTTGTCCGACAAGTGGTCGATGAACTGCGGTCGGCCAGCCTCGCCCAATACATCACAGGCCTGTCGACCCGGCCTCTACGCGACGTGAACCCCAGTGACTCTCGATCCGGCGGATCGGCGTGCTCTCGCTCGACACCGCGCCACCGGCCGCCGGCACGCCGTCCGTAACCGGTACCGACCACGCCGGCTCCCTCAGCATCGGCGACCTCCGAAGAAGTCTCAGCCCATGAACAACCGATCCGCAGCACCCGGCACTGACACGCCGGCCGAACTCGGTGGACCGGTAGTTGAAGATGGACCAGAGGGTTCCGTGTTGTGGGCTCGCCTACCCCTTCACTTGTAGCCTTATGCCGTGGCGGATCACGAGGGCGGCACCGGAGTGCCTCAGCTGACGAGGCGGGGAGCGGCCACCAGAGCCCGAATTCTGCAGGCGGCCGCCCAACTGATGTACGCCCGAGGCGTGGCGGCGACAACGCTCGACGACGTCAGAGCTGTCAGCGGCACCAGTAAGTCGCAGTTGTACCGCAACTTTCCAGATAAAGAAGCCCTGGTACGCGACGTCATCGCATTGCAGGCCCAGCAGCTGCTGGCCGACCAGCACCAGCAGCTCCAGCGGCTCCGCTCGCTCCGAGGGCTTGAACGGTGGCGAGACGCGATGGTCCAAAGTAGCACGCTGCGCAACGGCTCCTACCGGTGTCCGCTCGGTTCCCTGGCGAACGAATTGGCCGAGCAGTCCGCTGAGGCACGTGTCGCGCTAGCCGAGCATTTCGGGACGTGGGAGTCCCTCTTGGAGCAGGGGCTGTCCCGAATGGTCGAGTCCGGTGTGTTGCGCGGGGAGGCCGACCCCGCCAAGCTGGCGACCAGCCTGATGGCAGCGCTCCAGGGCGGATATCTTCTGGCCCAGGTGGCACACGACGCCGAGCCCATGGGCATCGCGCTCGACATGGCCATTGACCACGTCAAGTCCTACGCTGCCGATGACGCATAGGAAGCGTGTGCATCGGTCCGGTCGCGAGCTGCTCTCGTCATTGATCCACCCTCCGCTTCGGAAGCCTCCACCCGGGGCGGGGGAAGTGGCAGGTGTAGCCGTGGGGGTACTTCTGCAGGTAGTCCTGATGCTCGGGCTCGGCCTCCCAGAAGTCACCCGCCGGGGTGACCTCGGTGACGACCTTGCCCGGCCACAGGCCTGAGGCGTCGACGTCGGCGATCGTGTCCTCGGCGACCCGTTTCTGCTCGTCGCTGGTGTAGAAGATCGCCGAGCGGTAGCTGGTGCCGACGTCGTTGCCCTGGCGGTTCTTCGTCGAGGGGTCGTGCACCTGGAAGAAGAACTCCAGCAGCGCGCGGAAGTCGGTCTTCTCGGGGTCGTAGACGATCTCGATGGACTCCGCGTGGGTTCCGTGGTTGCGATAGGTGGCGTTCGGGACGTCGCCGCCGCTGTAGCCGACGCGCGTGGACACGACGCCGGGCTGGTGGCGGAACAACTCCTCCATGCCCCAGAAGCAGCCGCCGGCCAGGATCGCCTTCTCGGTAGTCACATCGTCTCCTCTGCCCCGTCAGTGATCTCCAGTGCACACCTTAGGTCAGGCGGGCAAAGACTGGACTGTATGGCCCTTCATCAACACTTTGGATCCTAACAGCGGCCAACCGAAGGAGCCTCGGTGCCGTCGACCCCGCCACGGATCGGCTCCGCCGGGAGAGGCGCCATAACCGCAGGTCTTACAGGGATTCGTGTGCCGCGGTCGCCGTCGAGGCCGAGTCACGGATCACGGCGCGTTCCTCCTTCGGTAGCATCTGCTTGAGGCGCAAAAGTGGACTTGACCGACCAGTTCTACGGCACCTAGAGTGCGGCCGTCCGTATGCCTCCGGTGACGGCGAACTGTCCGGCTTGGCCCAACCGGCGCCGAGTTCCGACGTCGTGCCACTCCCGGAGGCGAGTCCTGCCAACACGAATCGCGATTCGGTGGGGAAGGAACAACCGTCATGAGTGAGAGCTTCGAGGGCCGGAAAGTCGTGGTCGTCGGCGGCAGCAGCGGCATGGGCCTGGCCACGGCCCACCAAGTGGTCGCCGGGGGTGGCACCGCCGTGATCACGGGCCGAGACCAGGACAAGGTCCGGGCCGCGGTCGAAGCGTTGTCGCAGAACGGAAAGGCGTGGGGCATCACTGCGGAGCTGACCGACCGCGACCAGGTGCCCGAGGTCCGAAAGCAGCTCGCCGCCGAGCACGCCGACGCGACCCTGCTCGTCAACGCCGCCGGTTTCTTCGTCCCGAAGGCGTTCAGCGAGTACGACGAAGCCTTCTACGACTCGTACAACGAACTGAACCGCGCGCTGTTCTTCATAACGCAGACCGTCGTCGCGGGTATGGTCGCAGGAGGCCGGGGCGGCGCCATCGTCAACATCGGCTCGATGTGGGCGCACCAGGGCATCGCGGCGACGCCGCACTCCGGCTACTCCGTGCAGAAGGGCGGCCTGCACTCGTTCACCAAGGCTCTCGCGATCGAGCTGGCGCCGCACGGCATCCGGGTCAACGCGGTCGCGCCCGCCGTCGTGAAGACACCTCTGTACCGGGGCTTCGTCCCGGCGGACAAGCTCGATGAAACCGTCGACGGCTTCAGCGGCTTCCATCCGCTGGGGCGGGTCGGCAGCCCGGAGGACATCGCGAACGCGGTGTCGTTCCTGCTGTCGGACAAGTCGAGCTGGATGACCGGCGCCATCGTCGACGTCGACGGCGGCATCATGGCCGGCCGCAACTGACCTTCGAAACGTAACGCCGGGATCGCGCCGGCCGGGGCCGGGACGATGAGGAGGAAATCGGCGTAGCGCCGCCGGGCCGGCTCCGCGCCGAGTCGCGAGTTGCCGACTCCGGGGTTCCGAGCACCAGGACCGGCCCGGCGTTCGGCCCCGGCCTCGGCCGGCTGACGGTGTCAGTCCCGCGGGGCGACCGTGAGGATCGCCGGGCCGAGCCGCAGCACGCCGTCGTCGAGGGGCGTGCACCGCACGCCGCCGCGCCCGCGCAGGCCGCGGAAGGCCCCCGGCGCGAGCACGACGTCCATCCAGGCGCACGGGTTGGCCGGACGGTTGGCCTGGAACCGGACCGGTCCCGCGCCGGAGTCGAGCGCGAACACCGCGCCCGGGTCCGGCCGCCGGGCCGCGAGGTCGTCGACCGGGAAGCCACGCAGGATGATGTTGCGCCTGGTCAGCAACGGATCGAGCGGACGGTCCAGCGGTGCTCCCGCGCCGGCGAGCGTCTCTGCGAGCTCGTCCAGCGCGGCCGCGTCGAACACCGTCACGGCGGCGTTGCGGTGTGCCTGCCGGCCGAAGTACCGGTCGCCGACCAGCCCGAGCCCGGCCCGCACGGTGACCTCGGTGCGGGCGGGCGGCTGCGGGTCGGACCGCGGCCCGCCTTGAGGCCGGCCCTCGTAGGCGTGCACCGGCGAGACCAGCAACCCGACGATCTCGACGGCGACCGAGCCGGCGACGCGACCGCTCACGTCCTCGACCTTAACCGGCCGCGGGTGACGCGATGCGGGATGACCGACGGCTCCACTCCCGCCACCGACGACCTACGCCGTCAAAGGTCATGCCACCGACACCGCGGAGGAGAACGTCCTGCGTCTGGAGTCGCGCAACCTCACCGGAGAAGCACCGAGCCGATCGGAGTTCGACGTATGCCACCGATCTCATCAAGTCATCGGTACCGGCCGTCGTAGCGGACTCCGCTCCGGGTATCAGTGAAGCTGACGCCCATCCGCACTCCGCCCTCGACGATCCACCGAACCGAGTACGTCGCCCGGTACGTTGGCGGCCAGAACGAAGAGAAGGTCCCGTCACCGGTCACAGACCACTCACCAGCCGACGGTGTACCCCTGTCGACGTAGGTCGTTCCACCATCCGCCGTGAACGATTGAGTCGCGCCATCTTGGAACACGAACGGTGCGGCGGTCAGCGCGGCGATCATGTCCACCGCATCGACCGGCTGGCCGTCGACGACGTTCTTACCTGAGGGAATACGGTCCATCGAATGCTCCTGCCATCGGGTAGGACGCCGGCCTCCGCCCGTCGCGGCAGTGGCCACGACACTGCTGAATGCCCAACTCGAACAATCTGAAGAGACTCATCTAAGCGGACTATATAGTCCGAATTTTATCCCGAACGCCACGGCCGGCGCCGGTGGCGCGGGCTCTCCTCCGGCGGAGCCTCGGATCGTCGCGTGGCGTTCGCCGCCGCGCCCACCACCACCGGGCGGTCCGGTATCGGGTCCGTGCCCGACTCCACCCTGTCGGCCACGATGCACGTGATGTTGTCCGGGCCGCCGCCGCGGTTCGCCAGACCGATCAGCTCACATGTGGCCTGCCCAGGATCGGGAACCGTGCTCAGCGTGCGCAGCAAGGTGTCCGCGCCGACCACGGTGGACAGCCCATCGGAGCACAACAGGTACCGATCGCCGAGCTTCGCCTCGCGCAGGTTCGTCTCGAGCTCCACCTCACCGCGGCCGTCAAGCGCGCGCAGCAGCAGGGAGCGCCGCGGGTGCGTGGCGGCCTCGTCCATGGTGATGCGGCCTTCGTCCACGAGCTTCTGGACCAAGGTGTGATCACGGGTGATCTGGTACAGGTCACCGTCGCGCAACAGGTACGCGCGCGAGTCACCGATGTGCGCCACACCCACGCGACCGCCCGACCACAGCATGGCGGTCAGCGTCGTGCCCATACCCTCCAGAGACGGGTCCTCCCCGACCATCTGCCGCAGGGTCGCGTTCGCGTCGCGGATCGCCGCCTCGAGGGCGCCCGTGAGGTCCGTGCCGTGAATGTCGGCGTCCAGCGACGCGAGGGTGGAGATGGCGACGGCGCTCGCCACCTCACCGTGGGCGTGCCCGCCCAGGCCGTCGGCGACCGCGAGAAGGCGGGGACCGGCATACGCCGAGTCCTGGTTGCCCTCGCGAAGAAGACCGACGTCCGATCCGGCCGCGTACCTGATCGCAAGTGTCATCTACGCAGTTCCACCACGGTCGTCATTACCGATAGCGTGCGGCCAGCCGTCCCACCCGCACCACTCCCCTGGCCCTTCGGACAACTCCCCGTCGCTACGATATCAGGAGAGATGGACTATTTAGTCCGTTCATACACGGGTCCACACGGCCGGGTCGCCGAGTGGCCCGGTCCGCCCAGCCCCTGCTGGACACCAGAGCCCGGGTTGAGGCAGGAGGGCCCGGGGTCGATCTCACCGATCGTGGTTCACTAGGCTTAGTTGGACCTGATAGTCCGATTAATGTATGGTTCGCTGACCCTCATCGATCGAGACTTACAAGGACGACATGCCTATCACCAGAGGCTTCGCCGGTCGTGGGCGTTCCGAGAGGGACTCCCGGCTGCCGCCGGGCCAGTTCGACGCGGGTGAGGACTGGCCCGTACTGCACGTCGAGGCGACCCCGTCGCTCGCCACCGAGGACTGGACGTTCACCGTCGACGGTCTGGTCGACACTCCGACGACATGGACCTGGGATGAGATCCACGCTCTTCCCGGCGACCGGTACGAAGGCGACATTCACTGCGTCACCACCTGGTCGAAGTTCGGCATGACCTTCGACGGCGTCTCCGTGGACACCCTGCTGGAGATCGCCGGCCTCCAGGACGACGCGGCGTACGTGATGGCGCGCTCGCATACCGGCTACACGACGAACCTTCCGATCGAGGACGTCACCGACGGCCATGCCTGGGTGGTCTGGGACGTCGACGGCGCACCCTTGGAGGCCGTACACGGCGGGCCGGCGCGGCTGCTGGTTCCGCACCTGTACTTCTGGAAGAGCGCCAAGTGGGTGTCGGGGTTGACGCTCATGGCCGAGGACGAACCCGGCTTCTGGGAGCAGAACGGCTATCACGACCGCGGTGACCCGTGGCTCGAGCAGCGGTATCAGGGGGACTGATGGCACTACCGACCCCGTGGCAGACCGCCACCGTCACCGATATCCGGGCCGAGACACGCACCGCCAAGACGTTCCGGCTCGAACTCGCCGACCCCCGTCGGCATCTGGCCGGCCAGCACTACGTAGTGCGACTCACCGCGCCTGATGGTTACCGCGCTCAGCGGTCGTACTCAGTGGCCAGCGCCCCGGACGACAGGGCCATCGAGCTGACCGTCGAGCTGCTGCCCGGTGGCGAGGTGTCGGGGTTCCTGCACGAGATCGTCGAAGTCGGGGACGAGCTGGAAGTCCGCGGTCCGATCGGCGGTTTCTTCGCCTGGGACGGCGAATCGCCCATCCTCGGTGTCGCCGGCGGGTCCGGTGTGGTTCCGCTGATGTCGATGCTGCGGCACTCCCGCGCCCAGGGACACCCCGATCTCGTACGCCTGGTCGTGTCCGTCCGCACCCCGGCCGATCTGTATTACGCCGGCGAGATCACCGGGCCCGAAACAACGATCGTCCACACCCGGCAGGCCCCTGCAGGATCGCATCGGCCCGCCGGACGACTGAGCGCCGACGACCTCAAGCCGGTACTCGACGCCGACCGCGAGATCTACGTTTGCGGCTCTCCCGGCTTCTGTGACGGCGCCACCACGCTTCTCCTCGACCTCGGCGTGGACACCCATCGCATCCGCGTCGAACGCTTCGGACCCACCCGATAGTGCGTACGGGGCGGAACGGGTCCTGACCGGCCTCGCCGAGGTCGGAGTCGACTACACGACCTCGTCGAGCTGCTCGAACGCGAAGGCATCCGCAGATTGATCGACGCCTCGGCCCTGCTGTCGCGGCACCTCGCCGACTCTCGTACTGCCGCCACCCGTTGAAGCATCGATGCCCCGCTGAGGGACCTCACGGCACGACGATGGACGAAAGGTTGCCCGGATGATGGTGCCGCACAGCGCCGTTCTCGCCGCCGGCAGTGCCGTCGCGCCCCGGTCGCAGATGGGCTTCTCTCTTGGCCGGCACATCATCCTGGCCTGTCTCGGAGTAGGGCTACCGGGCCTGGTCCTCTTCATCGAGTGGCGTGGCCATCGCACAGGCGAGACGGCTTACCGGCTGCTCGCGCGGCGCTGGGCTCGCGCAATGGGCGTGTTGTTCGCCGTCGGCGCCGTATCGGGCACCATCCTGTCCTTCGAAATGGGACTGCTCTGGTCGGGGACCACCCATATGATCCTCGCAGCGTTCATGGTCACCGGATTCACCGTCGCGAGCTCTACGCCGTCGCCATGCTCCGGGGCCGCCGGAACCGTTACCACCGGCTCGGACTACTGGTGCCGCTCACCTTCGCCTGCTGCGTCACAGCCCTGCAGATCGTGGTCGGTGACTGGGCGGCACGCTACGTCGCCGCCGAGCAACCCGCCAAGCTGGCGGCGATGGAAGGCCTGTACCGCAGCGAGCACGGCGTTCCCGAGTCGATCGGCGGCCTCTACCACCACGACGCACTACACGGCGCGATCCGCGTTCCGGGCGGCCTGTCACTGCTGACCCACGGGAACACCCACGCGTACGCCGCCGGGCTGGACGGAGTACCCGCCGACCAGCGACCGCCCGTCAACATCGTCCACCTTTCCTTCGACACGATGGTCGGCATCGGCTTCTTCCTGCTCGCCCTCGGTGCCTGGCCGGCGTGGACCTGGTGGAGACGGCGCGAGCCACCGGGCTCTTCCTGGTTCCTCCGTGCCGTGACCGTGTCCGGCGTCGCGGCGATCATCGCGATGGAGGCCGGTTGGGTCACCACCGAGGTGGGTCGCCAGCCCTGGATCGTGTACGGCGTGCTGAGGGTGAAGGACACGGTCAATCCCGCGGGCGGGATCGGCTGGGGGTTCCCGGCGCTCGTCGCCGTGTACGTCGCCCTCACGGTGGCGACCGTCTACGTCCTGCGCTACATGGTCCGGCGACGGCCGGTCGCGTTCGGCATCATCGCGCGCGGATCCGCGTTCGCCTTCCGCAAGGTCGTCGAGGATGTGTGGCTGCAACGCCTGTTCGGTGCCGCATTCGCGCTCTCCTCGGTGCTCACGCCGTACTTCCTGGGCGCGGCCGCCGGCGGCGTGGCCTCAGGACGCGTCCCGCCCGGAATCGCGCGCGGCAACGTGATCACCAGCTGGGCGAATCCCACGTCGACCGTCTGCGGCCTTCTCGGCGTAGCCCTGTGCGCGTACCTGTCCGCGATCTACCTGACCGCCGACGCCCGACGCGGCGGACACCACGAACTCGCCGAGTACTTCCGGCGCAACGGCCTGGTCACCGGTGTCGCCATGGGCGTCCTCTCCCTGGCCTCCTTGGCGGTCGTGCAGGATGACGCACCGGACCTCTACCATTCGCTGACGCACCGAGGCCTACCACTCGTCATCTCGTCAATGCTCATGGGCGCGGTCTCCCTGGCACTACTCGCCCGCCGGAACTACGCTTCGGTACGTGTCAGCGCCGCCCTCGCGGTGGCCGCCATCCTGTGGGCCTGGGGATACGGGCGATACCCGACACTTCTGCCCGGGCTGGAGGTCGGCCAGGCGGCATCGGCGCACGCGACGCTTCAGGCGACCGCGTTGAGCTCGGCCGTCGGCCTGACGATCCTGCTTCCGTCCCTGGCGTGGCTGTTCATCTTGTTCCAACGAGCGCACACCGCCCCACAAGATCCGCGGGTTCGGGATTCAAGTCCCCGATGACGAATATGGCAGCACCGTGAACGCTACTAACCGCCTGTTATCGGCGAGATACGCGGATCGCCATTGCGGCGGACGCGAGTGCGACGACCATTGCGGCCACCGACAGCCCAATGGCCCAGTAGGCGATGGTGTCCTCCGTCTCCGGGGGCGTGCGGGCACCGGAGTCTTGCACCGGCCGCCCCGCGGGTTGTCCGGCGTCGCCCTTCGACGGTGGCAGGAGCTTGAGCACTGGAGCGGGCCGCTCCGGCTCGGCGGCGTTCGCCTGCGGCTCCTGGATCCAGCGCACCACCTCCCCGTTGCCGTAGTACTGCAGGGTCTTGAAGGTGATGGAATCGGCCTTCGGCAGTGGTCCCGCGCTGATGGCGAACTCGTCGTACTCGTCCGGCCGGATCCCCGCCTTCGGATCGTCCACGGTCCAGATGATCTCGCTGACCACCTCGGTGACCTTGGCACCGTCCGCCTCGACCGACGTGGCCGGCTTGGTCTTCTTGATCTCGTACGACCACCCGGGGTGCGGCTTCACGTGTACGGATGCCAGCGGCCGATCGGGTGGCAGCTGGACGTCGATTTTGACGGTATTGGCGTTGTCCCGCTCGTTGGGTACGCGGAAGACCAGGGCCGCGTAGTCACCTTGTGTCGCCTTATCAGCGGCGATGGTCACGTGCGCCGAGGCTCCCGCCGCCCCGAGCCCGACGAAAAGCGCCGCCCCGACTGCGATCACAGCGCCTCGGGTGGAATACCGCCGCATGTGCTCTCTCCATTGGTCGTCGAACGCTTGTGAATCAGCCGAGCCGGCCAAGCGTGGTCTTCAGCAATTTTTCGAGTTTTTCGTTGGAATCAGCGCGTTGGCCGGTCTTGCGGATCTGGGCGAGTTGCAGGTAGATAATGGCGTTCGATTTGTGCGCGACAACGGTCGCGAGATCGTCGTACGTGTCGGTGCCCAGGTCCGGCGGGGAGGTGTGCGCCAGTTGCTGAGCGAAGCCCGTCCATCCGGCCGATTTGAACGCGCGGCTGTTGACCTTGTAGCTGCCGACGATGATCGGCGGCCCGCCGAGAATGCTGAAAGAGTCAGGACACTTGGCGGCCTCAGCGGTCACGGTCTTCATCCCCGTGTCAGCGAGTGCGTCGGTCGTGAAGACGACCGCGCCCTGGGTGACGACGGGAAGCGCGGACCTGTCCGGATTGGGCGGTCCCACGATGAAGCGCCCAGTGGAGTTGCCGCCCACCGGCTCAACGGCCGGCTGTACCTTCACCGTGATGTCGTCGGCGCGCTGGACGTAGGAACAGGTCGGCACGCTGTCCGGCGGCGTGTAGATGACGTGTGAACCATGTCCGGAGTCATCGACCCGGATCGCCCCTTTGCCGATGTCCTTGATCGTGGCGAATCCATACTGGATGGATTTCACGGTGTACGGAGCGTGGGTGAGCGGCTTGGGGGAATCCGAACCACAACCGGCCACAGCGGCGGCGAGCAGGACCGTCGTGGCGGATGACGCCACGAGCCGAACACGCCGGCTGCTCTGGTCACGAAGACGCGCGAGCCCCATCTGCCCCATATGTTCGTCGTCCTTTCAGCGCGCTGTGAACGGGATGTGCACCGGTGTCTCATCGAAGTCAGAGGTCCGGATGTTCAGCCACAGGACCCACGAGCCCGGGTACGGAATGGACATCGCACTTGCGACATAGTGACCGGGTTCCGCCGCGGAGAGTTTGACGGGAAGGGTGCCGATGCTCTTGTTGCGCGGTTCCAGCCGGCCGGAGACCTCGGGAACGTTGACCAGCGACTCGTCCTTGGCCACGAGGTAGATGTCGGCGACGTTGGGTCCTTGCCTCGCCGGGGTCAGCTTCACCTCGACATGACCGCCGTCCAGACCGGTATGCGTTCCGGCCGTGGCCGGGATCGCGACCTTCTCGTGTACCGGCGGCGCGTAGCCGGTACGGGCGGGAGCCGTGTTGACCAGGACCGTGGCCAGCGACAGGACGCCGATGCCGAGAACGATCTCGGCCGCCACCGAGAGGCGGAGCCGGCCCAGCGCTCCGGCGGGCGCGGCCTCTCGCGGCCCCCGCGCGTACCGCCGTGCGAACCGCCGCCCGCGTGCCGCCAGCGCCACGATGACAAGGACGACGCCGAATTTCACCAGCAGAAGCCGTCCGTATCCGGTCCCGCCGAGGGCGCCGAAGGTGCCGACCTCCCGCCACGCCAGGTAGAGGCCGGTCACCGCGATCGCCGTGAAGCAGACCTGCGCGAGGCCGGAGAAGCGAGGGAGGGCCGGTGTGAGGAGATCCGCGCGAGCGGAGCGATCTGCGGCCGGGCTCACGACGCACGCCGTGAGCGGCACCAGACCGCCGAACCACAGCGTGATGGCGAGAAGGTGCAGGCTGGTGGCCGGGACGGCCAGCCACGCCTGCGAGCCGGTGTGCGCATGGTCCGTGAGCGGCCAGGTCAACACCAGCCCGAGACCGCATATCGCCCCCAGGACGAGAACCGCCGCCGGTGTCTTCGCCTCGGCATCGCCACGGTCATCGCCGCCCTGGCGCCGGATGACGTTCGCGAAGACGGCGGCGAACGCCAGGGCGATACCGAGACGCGCCAACAGCGCTCGGCCGATCCGAGCGTCCAGGGTCAGCCGCAGGACACCGGGGTCGAACGCCGTCGCCGGCGACTCCCCGGTGGCGTACGGACCTTGGGCGAGGAAGACCACGACGGTCCCGAGGCCCAGCGCGACGAACCCCGCCCAGACGATGAGCCGACCGCGGCGCTCTCGTGCCCCGGCCGGCCAGACCACGCCGAAGAAGACGGTGCCGCCGAGCGCGAGCGCCAAGCCCAGGAACGCCAGGCCGCGTCCGACGGCGTGCGCCGCGGACGTCACCGGGCTGGTGCCCTGGTCGAGTGAGGTCACCGAAACGCTCGGCGCGCCGACGCTGAACCGGAAGGCTCCCGAGATGGCGTGCGAATCCGCTGACACGACGCGCCACGCCACGGTGTACGTCCCCTTGCCCAGGCCGGGAGGTAGCGAGGCCGCGACCGTGTTCCCCTTGCCGTCCGCATGCCCGGGAGGGCCGATCTTGACCTTGTGACCGTCCGGGTCCAGCAACTGGATCGACTCCGGGGTCGGCGTCACCGCCTCATCGAAGCGCAGCCATGCCCGCTTCGGAGGAGCGGCCGCGACCGCCTCGTCGACGGGCGAGGTCTGGAGCAACTGGGCATGCGCGTACGCAGGGCGGGACAGTGCACCGACGGTCACCTCGACGACGAAGCCGCCCAGGACGAACGCGACGATCAGCAGTATTCGAACGGTGCGCCGGCGGTGGCCGCTGCGGTTCGCCAAGCGAAACATCGCCGTCAACAGGCGACGGTGAGGGCCGACGGAGCCGAACCCGTCGCCGCCGCACGCGTCGCCTGCCCGGACGGACCCGCCGGCGCGTCGCACCGGCGGGTCCTCATTCGTGATGTCACTTGTCGCAGGAGTTCCAGCAGATCTTCTTGTCGGGCTTGCCGGCCAGCTTGCCGTCGTAATGCAGGACGTCCACGCCGCGGTTGTAGTCGGCGACGTAGACGTAGCCGTTGTGCCAGTAGGCGGCCGAGGCCGACCCGGCGGTCACATTGGGGTCGCCGGACGGGACGCGGAAGTAGCCGACCTGTTTCGGATGCGCCGGGTCGGACACGTCGATGAAGCGCGTGCCCTGGGCGTACCACCCTTGCGCGATGATGTTGCCGTTCACCGTGAACCAATGCGCGGAGCAGCTGGCGGACGTCGTGGCCGAGCCCTTCTGTCCCCAGGCCGTCCAGCTGCTGACCAGGTCGAGCCGGAACGGCTTCTCCGGAGTGGACCTCCAGCTCTCGCCGTCGTAGCTGCCCTTGGTCGAGGCGATCAGGAGCTGACCGGCGTCGGAGCAGGTACGGATGTCCTCCTCGGTGATGTAGAGCAGTTCGCCCTTGCCGTACTTACCGAGCTTCTCCGTGTTGTGGTACGAGTTGTGGTCGAAGTACGACACCGGTGCCGGGTCCACGACGGTGCCACCCGCGTACGGCACGGGATCGGTCGCGGTCGCGGTGCGCTCGGCCTTCTTGACCGGGTCGTAGTGGCGACCCTGGGTCCAATAGCCGCGCACGCCGCCGGCACCGGAGGTCCATGCGACGCCGTTCTTGTCGACGTCCACGCTGTGCACGTAGTCGGTCAGCTGGTCGAACCGGTTGAGGTCCAGGGCCTGCTGGGACGTGTGCGGGTGGTTGATGTCGCGAATGTCGGTGACCCAGACCGGCACGCCGTGCCAGCTGGGGTCGTTACCCGCCGTGCCCGTGTTGTAGGGGCCGACCGTCCACAGGTACTTGCAGTCGTTGATGCAGGTGCTCGTGTGACCGGCAGGAACCGACTGGAAGGTGGCGATCCTCGGCTTCCAGGGGTTCTTCACGTCGATGATGTAGAAGCCGGACTGGCCGGTGGTGAGAGTCCCGCCGAAGCCACGGGGGTCGCGGCTCAAAAAGACCAGTTTGCGCTTCTGGTCGACGGTCATGTTCTCGCCTTCCCAGAACCGATCCTGGGTGTCGCCCGGCCGGCGGAGATCGGCGGCCGTGAGCTTCCCGACGAGTGCCGGGTGCTTGCGGTCTTTGAGAGACCAGATCGCCAGGCCACCGGTGCCGTTGGCGAACATGAAGTCGTAGCCGTAGTTCTTGTAGCTGATGAAGTTCAGCCCCGAGTACCCACTGACACCTTTGACGTTGTCGATGAAGGTCACGTCGCCGGCGACCGCGTTGGTGGGCACGTTGTGGGTGTCGTCGAGGGCAGGGCCGGCGTGGGACGAGCCGGCGGAGGGCAGGCTCGCCGGGGCGTCGGCGAACGCCGACGTCGTGCTCGGTAGCTGTAGCGCCGCCGCCGCGGCGAGTGCGACCACACCGGCCGCGAACGATCTCTTCTTCAATGCGGTACTCCTGGGCTCAAGGAGACGAGCAGAACACCTGACTCTGCGGGCAGTCGGCCGGCCGGGTTGGCACCTCCCCTTGCGGATCGAGATGGGACCGCGAGATTGAACCGATGACTTGCGGGCTTGGCGGGAAGAGGGGAGGTCGGTCGTCTCGCAGACCGGTGTCCTCCTTTCCGTTGATCGTGCAGGCGGTAGGCACCGAGGGCGCCGGACAGGACGACGATAATTATCATTTTGGTCGATGTCATCAGACATCGAAAGGTCGGACGTGTGGGCGTTCGTGCTCCGTATCTGCCCTGTTTGTGGGGGTTTTCCGGCTCCAACGGGAGGCCTTACCCGGTCGTTCAGCCGGGAGGCCGATAGTGGCCGATAGTGGCCGGTAAGCCTCTCGTCGAGCTCGCCGGCAGGCGGATCGGGCGAAGACCGGGTGCCCACCTTGAGCTCATCCGTCCGCTGGATGTCGGATCAGCAAGCCTCGGAGTTCTCTCGCGGGACGGCCCAGATGCCACGGACGTGCCGGAGGTGATGGAGCATCAGCGTCTCGGCCGCCTGGACGTCGCCGCCGGTGACGAAGTCGAGAAGCTGTAGGTGCTCCCGCGCGGATGGCAGCAGTTCGCCGCGTTCGGCCAGGCTCGGCACGCCGTACAGGCGTGAACGGTGCCGCAGTTCGCGGACCACCCCGACGAGGTGCGCGTTACCGGCGAGTGCGAGCAGCTCCAGGTGAAAGGTGTGGTCGGCCTCGATGTAGCCGAGGATGTCCCGGCGCTCCGCCGCCGTCACGATGGCCTCGGCGAGCGGGCGGAGTTCTTCGGCTCCCTCAGGGGATGCCGCGATCCGGGCGACCGTCGGTACCTCGATCAGCGCGCGTACCTCGGTGATCTCGTCGAGGTCCCGGTCGGACAGCTCGGTGACCCGGAAACCCTTGTTGCGCACCGCCGTGACCAGGCCCTCCTTGGCCAGGTCCAGCATCGCCTCGCGGACCGGTGTGGGAGATATGCCGAACCGCTCGGCCAGGGCCGGCGCGGAGTACACGACGCCAGGTCGCATCTCGCCCGCGACCAGCGAGGCGCGGAGCGCCTCCGCGACCTGCTCACGTACGTTCTGCCGAGTGCCCAGCGACGGCAGGTTCAGCTCGCTCACACCCCGGTCCTCTCGTAGGCGGCGACGGCGACGACCAGGTCCTCCCAGGCCATGCCAACGCTCTTGAACAGCCGCGGACGGTCCTCGGTGAGCGGTGCCCTCCCGGACACCAGTTCGGCGAGGTTGTACGGGGCGCGGGCCGCGCCAGGGATGATCAGATCTCCGGCCTCGCGCAGTGCCGCCGCCCGCGACTCCACGAATACCTGCGAGCGCGCCACGAGATTCCCGTCGACCTCCCGCGCGGTGGGTTCGTGCGAGCCGACCGCGATCACGACGGCGTGCGCGGGCACGAGTGCTCCGGGAAACAGCGGCTCGCGCGCGGTCGTGCAGCAGGCGACGACGTCCGCGGTGGCCACCGCGTCCGGCGTCCCCGCCGAGGCGCGCAGACCCGCCTCCCGGCATCGCGCCACGAACTCCTCGGTGCCGCTCCGGCCCACCACCGTGATCTGGTCGAGGGGGCGTACCGCGCGCAGCGCGCGGACATGTCCCCACGCCTGCGGCCCGGTGCCGAAGACGACCAGGCTGCTCGCATCGGGCGCCGCGAGATGCCGGGCCGCCACCGCGGACACCGCGGGAGTCCGGACGGAGGTCAACGCCACGCCGTCCAGCAGTGCGACCGGTGTGAGGGTCTCCCCGTCGAGCAGCAGGTAGATCCCCTGGATACGGGGGAGGTCACGATTACCGGGCGCCACGGTGGCGACCTTCACGCCCGCGTAGCCGGGCACGGCGGCGGGCATGAGCAGGATCTGGCCGGCCGGGACGTCCGCGACGGACCGCTCCGGGCCGGCCTCGGGATCGAGCCCCGACCGCAGCGCCCGCTCCAGCACGTCCGCCGCTTCGGACTCGCCGGGCAGCGTTTCGACGTTGATCATCGCAGCACGAATCCGGTCCCGAGGGCGTCGTCCGGGTCGAGGGTGAACCGGTGCTCGCCGGTCAGGTGGGCCGTGCCCTCGACCTCGGTGATGACGCCGGCCTCGGTATGGTCCACGACCCGGCCCAGGAAGCGGGTGCCGACGATCGAGTCGTGAGTCAGCACACCATCGGGGCAGAGCAGAGCGAGCCGCGCGGACGTGCCCGAGCCGCACGGCGACCGGTCCACCTCCCCGTCGGCGAACACCGTGACGTTGCGCTGGTGCGGGCCGTCCGGCGTGTCCGGCAGTTCGTCGTACAGGATGGTGCCGTAGATGCCGTCCGGATGATCGACCATGGGAGTGAGCGCCGCCTTGACCTCACGGCCCGCCCTGATCAACTCCGGCAGTGCGTCCGGCGTCACGGACAGGCCGAGGTCGGCGGCGCGCACCGAGACGTACACGGCTCCCGCGTAGGACACGTCCACCCGTGCCGATCGGTAGGGCACGTCACGGGCCAGCACGTACGACGGGACGTTGCGGAAGGCAACGGACTTGACCCGGCCCTCCGTGCCGCGGACCCGGGCGGTCACCCGGCCGGACGGCACATCGATGATCACGTCGGTCTCGCCGTTCGCGGCGGCGGTCACCCGGCCGGACTCCACGGCCCAGGTGCCGAGCGCGATGGTGCCGTGCCCGCAGGCCGTGGAGTACCCGTCCTTGTGCCAGAACAGCACGCCGAGATGGGCTCCGTCATCGTCCGGTGGCACGAGGAAGCAGCCGTACATGTCGGCGTGGCCGCGCGGCTCGTGGCACACCAGCCGGCGTACGGTGTCGGCCTCCTCGGGGACCGCCGTCCGCCGTTCCCGTACGGTGGCGCCGGGAATCTCCGGCACGCCGGACAGCACGATCCGGAACGGCTCGCCCGCGCTGTGGTAGTCGACGGTCTGGATCACGCGACACCCCCGAGGTACGCCTCGACCACCCGAGTGTCGGCGGCCAGGCGGTCCGCCGGGCCGTCCAGCACGCAGCGGCCGTTCTCGATCACGTAACCGCGATGCGCGATCTTGAGCGCGACCTTGGCGTTCTGCTCGACCAGGAGCACCGCCGTGCCGGCCGCGTTGATGTCGGCGATGACGTCCATCACCGCCGCGACGATCAGAGGTGCCAGCCCCATCGACGGCTCGTCGAGCATGAGAAGCTTCGGCGCCGCCACGAGCGCCCGGCCGATGGCAAGCATCTGCTGCTCGCCGCCGGACAGCGTGCCACCGTCCTGATCGCGTCGCTCCGCGAGCTTGGGCAGTAGCTCGTACGCCCGGTCGACCCGACGGGTCAGTTCCCTGGAGTCGCGCACGAGGTACCCGCCGAGCAGCAGGTTCTCGTGCACCGTGAGCGTGCTGAAGATCCGCCGCCCCTCCGGCACGTGCACCAGTCCGCGGGCGACGATCTTCGGAGGAGGCTCCCGGGTGATGTCGGCGCCCTCGTACTCGATCCGGCCGGCATCGGGCCTCACCAGCCCGGATACCGCGGACAGCGTGGTCGTCTTCCCGGCGCCGTTGTTACCGAGCAGCGCCACGATCTCGCCCTCGCCAACGGTGAGTGACAGCCCGTGCAGGGCCTGCACTCCGCCGTAGCTCACCTCGAGATCACTCAGCTCGAGCACCGCCGACCTCCTCCCGCGCCGCCTCGACCTCTTCCTCATCGGCGTCGCGCCCGAGGTACGCCTCGACCACCGCCGGATCGCCGCGGACCTCATCGGGCGTACCGTCGGCGATCTCCTTCCCGAAGTTCAGCACGACGACCCGATCCGACACCTCCATGACCAGGCCCATGTCGTGCTCGATGAGCGCGATCGCGATGCCGAGGTCGCGGATCCGGCGGATGAGGTCGAGCAGTTCGGCCTTCTCACCGTGGTTGAGGCCGGCCGCCGGCTCGTCGAGGAGCAGGAGCTGCGGCCGCCGTGCCAGGGCACGCGCGATCTCCACCCGGCGCCGCTCACCGTACGGCAGATTCCGCACGAGCCCGGCCCGGTCGCCGCGCAGGCCCACGAAGTCGAGCCACTTGTTCGACTCCTCGGTGGCCTCCCGCTCGGTACGGCGGTATCGCGGCGTGTGCAGCAACGCGTCCGCGACGCGCTGCTTGAGCCACACGTGCGTTCCGGCGCGTACGTTGTCGAGCACGGACATCTCGCCGAACACCCGCAGGTTCTGGAACGTACGGGCGACGCCGAGCGCGGTGATCAACGATGGCCGGCGACCGGTCACGTCGTTCCCGGCCAGCCTGATCCGGCCGCCGGTCGGCTTGTAGAAGCCGGTGACGCAGTTGAACGCCGACGTCTTGCCCGCACCGTTCGGGCCGATCATGGAGACGATCTCGCCCTTCTCGACACGGAAGCTGAGCCCGTCGACGGCGCGTACGCCGCCGAAGGCCAGAGTCAGATCCTCGACTTCCAGCATCACCGCTCCCTCGACCGATGAGGCCACAGGCCCTGCGGCCGGGCGATCATCATGATGATCAGCAGCACGCCGAACACGAAGAACCGGTAGTCGGCCAGGCCGCGCAGCATCTCCGGCAGGAGGCTGATCACGATCGCGCCGATCACCACGCCCGGCGTCGAGCCCATGCCGCCGAGCACGACCGCCATCAGCACCAGCGCCGACTGCAGGAACGTGAAGCTGGCCGGCGAGATCGCCGACAGCTGCGCGCCGAACAGGACCCCGGCCAGGCCGCCCCACACCGCACCGGCCATGTAGGCGGCCAGCTTGACCTTGTAGGTGTGCACGCCCATCGCCTCGGCGGCGTCCTCGTCCTCGCGGACGAACCGCCACGCCCGGCCGATACGGGACCGGCCCAGGCGCGCGGCCAGCAGTACCGCGACGGCCACGATGACCAGCACGACGTAGTAGAAGACCACGGGGTCAGAGGTGGCGTCGCCGAAGAGCCCGGGGATGCCATAGATGCCGTCCGGTCCGCCGGTGACGTCGAGGTTGTTGGCGATGATCCGGATGATCTCCCCGAAGCCGAGCGTCACGATCGCCAGGTAGTCGCTGCGCAGCCGCAGGGTGGGACCGCCGATGACGATGCCCGCGATGAGCGTGACGACGACGACCAGCGGAACGGTCGCCAGCAGCGGCAGGTGCAGCTTGGTGGAGGCCACCCCGCTGGTGTACGCGCCGACCGCGAAGAACGCGGCGTACCCGAGGTCGAGCAGACCGCAGTACCCGACCACGATGTTCAGCCCGACCGAGAGCATCACGAAGATGACCGCGCTGGTCATAACGCTTATCGCGTACGGCGTCGCGATCACGAACGGTGCGAGCAGCCCGATGGCCAGGCCCGCCCAGCCGAGGTGCCGGCTCTCCAGGAAACGGGTGATGAACGTCGGTCCGCGGCCCTTCACGGGCTTGACCGGCGGATCGTCGACCTTCATGACGTCATTCATTCAGACCCGCCTTCATTCAGACCCGCTCCGTCACGCGTTCGCCGAGCAGGCCGGTGGGCCGGACGGTCAGGAAGAGGATGAGGAAGCCGAACGCGAAGACGTCGCGCCACTGGCCGCCGACCCAGTGCGTGCCGAAGGACTCCAGCAGACCGAGGACGAGACCGCCGAGCATCGTGCCGGGGATGTTGCCGATCCCGCCGATCACGGCCGCGGTGAACGCCTTGAGCCCGATGATGAAGCCCATCAGGAAGTCGATCTTTCCGTAGTAGCCGCCGGCCATGACCCCCGCGGCCCCGGCGAGCGCCGAGCCGATGAAGAACGTCCGTGCGATCACCTTGTCCACGTCGATACCCATGAGCAGGGCCGCCTTCGGATCCAGCGCGATCGCCCGCATCGCCCGGCCCTCACGCGTCCGCGTGATGAGCAGGTTCAGCGCGACCATGAGGGCGACGGACAGGGCCATCAGGGCGATCTGCTGCAACGTGATGCGGGCGCCGAGGACGTTCAGCGCCGTGCCGTTCAGCCGGACCGGGTAGACCTTCGGGTTCGGCCCGGCGAAGATGCGGGTGCCGTACTCCAGCGCGAACGACGCGCCGACCGCGGTGATCAGCAGGGAGAGCCGTGGCGCACCCCGCAGCGGGCGGTAGGCCACGCGTTCGATGACGATCCCGGAGAGACCGGTCGCGATCATCGTCAGGACGAGCACGACCAGCAGCGCGACGAGCGAGGAGGACTTGACCAGCCCGCCCATCGCGCCGAGCATCGCGAACCCGCTGAACGCGCCCAGCATGTACAGGTCGCCGTGGGCGAAGTTGAGCAGCTTGATGATGCCGTACACCATGCTGTAGCCGAGCGCGACCAGGGAATAGAACGATCCAACGAACAGACCGTTCCAGATCAGTTGCGACATGAAAGGCCTACTTCAGGGCGTCCTGCAGCGTGAACTTGCCGTCCTTGACGACGAGGATCACGAAACCGCCACTGGTCAGCGTGTGCTCCGGGGTGAACTTCAGCGGTCCAGAGAAGATCGGGAAGCCGTTGATCTTCTCCAGCGCCGTGGCGACCTTGTCGCCGTCGGTGCTGCCGGCGTTCTTGATGCCCTCGGCCGCGACCCGCACCGCGTCGTAGGCCTGCGGGGAGTAGGGCCCGGGGTCGACACCGAACCTCTTCTTGTAGTCGGCGATCCAGCTGCTCGCGCCCTGGAGCGTGTCGGGCGTCTGCGTCATCGTGGCGTAGGTGCCCTCGGCGGCCTTGTCACCGGCGATCTTGACGAGCTTGGCGTCCACCGACCCGTCGGCGACCATGAACTTGCCCTTGTACCCGGCCTGGCGGAGCTGGCGCAGGATCAGGCCGCCCTCCTGGTAATAGCCGGTCCAGTAGATGAAGTCGGGGTTGTCCTTGAGGACGTTCGTGACGTTGGCGGAGTAGTCGCTCTCACCCGGGGTCACCGCGTCCAGCGATGCCTTGTCCGGTCCGCCGGGCTTGTCGAGCTCCGCAGCGGTGCGCACCGCGATGTCCTTGGAGTACGACGTGTTGTCGTCGAGAAGCGCGACCTTCTTGGCGCCGACCTTGGTCACCCAGGCCATCGCGGAGGCGGCCTGCTGGTCACCGGTGCCGTTGACGAGGAACACGTGCTTGAGCTTCTGCTCGACGAGTTCGGTGGAGTTCGCCGCCGGGATCACCATGGGAATCTTGGCGCGGTCGAAGACCGGCAGAGTCGGCAGCGTCGCCCCGGAACAGTAGCCGCCGACCGACGCCGCGACGCCCGCGGCGACCAGCTTGTTCGCGGCGGCGACCGCGGTCTTCGGGTCGCAGGCGTCGTCTTCGGCGCGCAGTTCCAGCTTGCGGCCCAGCACACCGCCTTTGGCGTTGATCTCATCGACCGCCAGCTGGGCACCGTTCTTCATGTACGGGCCGATTTCGGCGCTGCTGCCGGACAGGGGGATGTCCATGCCGAGCAGGATCGGACCTTTGTCCTTCTTACTGTCGCCGCCGAGGATGCCCTGGCCACAGGCTGAGACGGCAAGGGCGGTCGTCGCCAGAATGACGCCGAACACTGCTTTTCTCATAGGAAACTCCGCTGGTCGGGTGAGGAGGCCCAAAGGAGGAACCCTCCGGGGAACGGGTCGAAATCGCACGCGGTGGCAGCCGCCGCCGGCGCACCACGCATCGCTCTCCGAATGCGCCGCCGTTTCGATGGCGGCACGTACGGCCTTCTCGTGCTCCCCGATCAGCGGCAGGCGCGGAGGACGGCATGGCCCGCCGTACATGCCCATGAGATCCGCCGTGCCGTGGCTTGCGGGAGGCGCTCAGAGTGGTCTCCTTCGTATGTGATGTGACATTTCATATCCGAGCGAACCCCGCGTCAAGGCTCGGTGCAGGCTGTGATTGTCCTGTTATCCAGGGATTTGCCGACACCTAGCGTTCGATCATGCGCATTCGGGCTTCGTTGTGGTGCTCGCCCGCGGCGGGCGTCAGGGCGTCCAGCGCGGCGATCTGCTCGGCGGTGAGTTCCACGGTGTCGGCGGCGAGGTTCTCTTCCAGGCGGGAGACGCGTTTGGTGCCGGGAATGGGCACGATGTCCTCGCCCCGCGTGAGGAGCCAGGCGAGGGCGACCTGCGCGGGGGTCGCGCCGACCTGGGCGGCGACGGCCTTGACCTCTTCGACGCTGCGCAGGTTGTGCTGGAAGTTCTCGCCGGTGAAGCGCGGGTTGCTCTTGCGGTTGTCGTCGGCGTCGAAGTCCTCCGTCCGCGCCGCACGCCACCTCCCCGACCCACCGGCCGCACCCAGCCGCGCCGTCAAGCCCGGCCTCAAACTCCTGCCGGAGAGCCTGCGACCGCACCCCGCGATTATCCTCAGCCGGACCATGGACATCCTGGCCGCCAACCCCGCCGGCCTGCGTCTGTACGCCGGTGTGGAGGACTGGCCCTCCAGACATCGCAACCTGGCCTGCTACGTCTTCCTCCACCCCGTACGACCCCACAGCTCAGCGACCAAGACCTTCCACCACCCCGACGTCGGCGACCTGACCCTCGGATACCAGAGCATGCTGCTGGAGGGCACTCCCGGCCAGCGCCTCAGCGCCTACCACGCCCAGCCGGGCTCCCCCGACCACGACGCCATGGTCCTGCTCGACCTCACCGCACCTACGCGAGCGCGACACCCGGCTTCCGAGCGACTCTGATCGACGAGCGAATCCGCCGGCACGGCGTCCCGCACCGGCCGGACGTAGGCTTGCGCATTGTGGCCATCACCGTCACCCTGCCCGATCGGGTACCACTGGTGCTCACGCACCTCATCGCCGACGTCAACGGGACGCTCACCGACCGGGGCCGCCTCATCGACGGCGTGGCCGACCGGATCAGCCGGCTGCGGGAGCTCCTGGAGGTGCACCTTCTGACCGCCGACACGTACGGGACGCTGCCGGACATCGCGGCGGAGCTCGGCGGCGTGACCGCGCAGCGGGTGCGGTCCGGCGCGGAGAAGGCGGCCGTCGCCCGGCGGCTGACGGCCGAGACGTGCGCAGCGGTCGGGAACGGCCGCAACGACGAACCGGTGCTGCGTGCGGTGACGCTCGGCATCGCGGTGATCGGCCCGGAAGGCGCCTCGCCCCACGCGCTGGCCGCCGCCGACGTGGTCTGCACCTCGGTCACCAGTGCCCTCGATCTCCTCCTCGACCCCCGCGCGCTCGCCGCGACACTCCGTCCGTGAGCCCGGTCGTGGTGGCAGGCGGAACAGTGGCCGTCAGCGCTTGTCGCCTCTCTCATGGTGCGTGCGGGTCGTACCGGCGAGGCGCAGGATCGCGGTCAGGCCGTCGTCGGTTCCGGGCCAGTGGTGTTCGATCGCTCGAGGGCCCGCATGGCGGATGACCGAGCGCAGCGCGAGGGCGACGATGATGGCGTCGTCGGCGTAGCCGACGACGGGGATGAAATCGGGTACCAGGTCGATCGGGAGCAGCAGGTAGGCCAGCAGCAGCCACAGCCGGATCCGTACGCCACGGGGCAGGGTACGGTCGGCGGCCAGGCGTTTGAGCAGGCGGATCAGGTCGGGCAGCACCCGCAGGCCCGCACGCAGAGCGGCCAGCTCGAAGCGCCCTTTGACGGTCCACAGGGCGGCGATGACGGCGAGCCACAGCACGGCGAGCCCGGCCACGACCGCGATAACGACGTCCCAGATCATGACGGTTTCCTCAGTGGCGGCCGACCGGCGGTCCGCCGGCCTCGATCGGCTCCCCCGACGGGACACGATTATCCCGGCGGCCGGCGCCGGTGTGCACGACAGGGTCTCCGGGCCGTCCGGGAGGGCCCGGGTACGTCACGCGGCGAGAAGTGTGCGACGCCGTACGGTCAGGATCAGTGGGATCGCGGCGAGTTCGGCGGCGACGCAGAACGCCACCACCGCCCACGGTGAGACGTCGAACAGCGCTCCGATCAGGAGGCTGCCGAGGAACCACGCGGTCCCGTACACGCCGGTGAACAGTCCGTACGCCGAAGCACGCCGGTCCGGGGAGACCATCGGGGCCACCGCCGCCGGGATGATCGACTCGTGCACGCCCATACCCAGACCCCACAGTGACACCCCGGCGAGCCCGGCCCAGAAGCCGCCGAGGAACACCAGCGGAACGAACGACGCCGCGACGATCGTCAGCGGGACCAGGACGCCGATCCCGACCCGGTCGAACAGGCGCCCCAGGACCAGCGAGCCGATCCCGCTGACGGCCATGGCCACCGCGTAGAACAGCGGCGTGAGCGTGGCCGACACGATGCCGGCCCGCTGGAAGTGGTAGGCGATGAGCGGGAAGTCGGCGAACCCGGCGGCCACGAGCGCCCCTGCGGCCAGGTAGATCCAGAACACCCGGGGCAGGCCGCCGGCACGCACCTCGGCAGGGCCCGCCTCGAGGTCCTGCGGACGGGGGTAGAACAGGCGGGCGACCACCACCAGCGACAGCGTGACCGCGGCCGGGATCGCCAGGGCGGCGAACGCGATCGTGTAGTCGTGCCGGCCAAGCAGCAACACCAGGACGACCGCCAGTGGGCCGAACATCGCACCGAACTGGTCGAGGGCCTCGTGCAGGCCGAACGCCCGGCCGTAGCCGATGTCCTTCGCCGCGTGCGAGAGCATCGCGTCGCGTGGCGGGTTCCGGGTCGCCTTCCCGGCCCGTTCGAGGACGATCAGTACGGCGGCCACCTGCCAGTTCCCGGCCAGCGCCAGCAGCGGCACCACCGCCATCTGCAGCGCGTAGCCACCGATGGTCATCGGCCAGTACCGCTGGGTCCGGTCCGCGAGGCGACCCGAGACCAGGCGCAGCCCGTATCCCACCAGTTCGCCGAAGCCCGTGACGGCGCTGATCGCCAGCGCCCCGGCGCCCAGCACCTTCAGGTACTGGCCGATGATGCTGCGTGAGCCCTCGTAGGTGAGGTCGGCGAAGAAGCTCATGACGCCGACCAGGAGCACGAACTTCAGCGCCGCGGACGCCTTCCGGCCGGTCATCCGGTATCCGGCCGACGCCGGCCGGCTGCCGAGCCGTCGATGCTGACAGCGCGAAGCGGACAGTCGCCCATCAGGCCTCCATCGCGCCGAATCAGGAACCGGTTACACACCTACGTCGCGCCGCACCGTCGGTTCGAGAAGGTTAACGCGGCGCGACACTCCCTCCACGGAGGGTGCGCAGAGGAGCGCCGGCTCACCGGTGGGAACCGTCCGACCACGGGGAATGCCCTTGTTAGGGAGGCGGCATGGAGATCGAGATCGTCGTCGAGATCCCGAAGGGCTCGCGGAACAAGTACGAGATGGACCATCGTCTCGGGCGCATCCGGCTGGACCGGCTGCTGTTCACCGCGACGCAGTATCCGACCGACTACGGCTATGTCCCCGACACGCTGGCCGAGGACGGTGATCCCCTGGACGCCATGGTGTGGCTGGAGGAGCCGACGTTCCCCGGCTGCGGTGTCGCGGCCCGTCCGGTCGGGGTGTTCTGGATGCACGACGAGAACGGCCCCGACGCGAAGATCCTCGCCGTTCCCGCACACGACCTGCGGTACGCCGGCATACGTGAGCTGGAGGACGTCCCGGACTTCGTCCGCGCCGAGATCGGCCACTTCTTCAACATCTACAAGGAGATCGAACCCGGCAAGGACTCCGACATACGCGGCTGGCAGGACCGGGAAGCCGCCGAGTGCGAGATCAACGCCGCGTTCGCCCGCGAGCGCGAGCGGCCTCGCCCGGCGCCGGCCGAGTGACCGGGGCTTCGGCGCGCGCCCACGTCGTCCGCGGCCTGGGTCGGCGTGGTGACCGGCCGTACGCTGAGGGCGGCTGCCGGTCCGGCCGACCGGCCGACACGGTGATGGAGCTCACCGAAACCGCGGTGCGCGCCGCTGATGGCTCCTGCTCTGAGCGAGGAGGCGGGAGCGCTGCTCCGGAGCTCGCTGGGGTTCTGCCCCGCCCATACCCGGCGGTTGATCGCGCTCGGCGAGCCCGCCGTCCTCCGGCAGCCGTGGGAGTTCGTCCTGCGCGCCGCGGTCGGCCGGACCGAGCGGCTGATCACGGCGGGTGAGGCGCCGCCGCCGGCGCGGTGCCCGGTGTGCGAGACGGCGGGTCGGCGCGCCCAGGCCGCCGGCGCCCTGCTGACGGCCTCGCTGGAATCCTCCGAGGTGAGCGCCGCCCTACGGCGACACCGAGGACTCTGCTATCCCCACTTGCGGCACCTGGTCCCGGGCTCGGGTCCCGCCCAGGTCGGCGTCGCGGCCGACGCGGTGCATGCGGCCATCGCCGAAGCCGGGATCACCGCGGCCGCCGGGACCGACCCGGACGCCGAGCACCGAGCGCGCTGGTATGCCCTCGTCGCCGAGGCGCCCGGACCGGTCGACCTACCACCCGCGGAACGGCTTGCCACGGACCTGGAGGCCGGCTCGTGTCCCTGCTGCCGACAGGCCGGACGAGCGGAGGACACCTACCTGACCCGGCTGCTGGAGCAGACCGAGCCGAGCGACCACGACCTGCGGCTGTGTCCACGCCACCTGCACGACGCCGCGCGGCACGCGGCCGGGCCGGCACGTACGGTCCGCGCCCGCCGCGAACTCCTGCGGGCGCGGGTGGCCGAACTGGCGGTGGCCGCCCGGCACACGGGTACCCGTCTGAGGCGACGGCTGCGCCGTTCGGCACCGGACGGTCCCGTGGATCGATACCAGCGCGCGGTCGGCGGCCTAGCCGACGACCGCACCTGCCGGGCGTGCCGGTCCGCCGCCTCGCCCTCATGGCGGCCTGCGCCGACGACGCACCCGTACGGGAGGCGCTGGATCGCGGCCATGGCCTGTGCCTGCGACACGGCGAGGAACTGGCCCGCACCGGACGGGCCGAGGCGTTTCTGCGTCGGCTGCTGACCCGGCTCCGCCAGTACGCCTGGGAGCTGAACGAGGACGCGGTCAGACAGGCGTGGGACCTGCGGCACGAGCCCAAGGGCAGGGAGACCACCGCCTGGCGCCGTGTCCCCACCGTCCTGGACGGCCGGGCCTACCTCGGCCTCGCCGAGTCCGACCTGTGGCCATGAACGTGGTCACCGTACGTTCGCGGCCGGCGCGGGAACGGGGACCGGTCGCCCGGGGTTGCCGTGACCCGGCGTACGGCTCGGTCAGGAGTTCCCTGCTCCGGCCGCGGACCGGATCCGCGTTCTCGTCGCCGGTGAGACCGTGAGCTTGCGACGGTCCGCGATGACGCGGCCGAGCTGCTCGAGGTGGTTCTGACCGTGCCGCCCGAGGAGGGACGGCTGATCGAAGATCCTCGCTTTTTCTACGTCTTCACCGGCAGCACGGGCCGGACGGAACTGCTGGCAGGTGCGGTCCGCCGTCACCTGCCCGGGCGGTTCGGCCGCCGCCGGGCGCGGGATCACCTGCGTGAGACGGCCGAACTCGTTCCCCGGCAGATCGGCCGCGCCCGCGCCGACCTGCAGTACCGCCTGGCCGAAGCCACCCGCGCACTGGTACGTGGGATCGATCAGCGCCATGGGACCACGATCGACCGCCTGGCGTCGGTGCTGGACGCCGCCCCCGGCTCGGCCGCCGATGACCAGGCGCGCAGATCAGAGCTGGACGCGCGGCAAGCGCACCTGGACGGCCTGACCTCGCAGCCGACCGCCGCGGCGGTCACGGCGACACGCTGATCCGCCGGTCCGCGGGCGTCGAGCGGATCGCCACGCGATGCCGGCCGCCGGCCGCGATCGAATCGCCCGCGGCCGGCCCCCGATCCGTCGCCGTCTCGCCTTCTCCGGCACCGGGACCACCCTTAGTCTGAGAGTACGGCGGAGGGGCTCGCCGTCATCCGCGGTGTTCGCCGCCAACGGTCCCTACCTTCAGCGGTGGGAGGACCATGCCCTGTCCAGCATTCGAACCGGCGCGCGAACGCCGGAGCCTGGGCGCACTTGCCGGTCGATGCCGCGCCGTACCCGTACGGGATCACTCATCTGTTCACCGACGAAAGGCCGATCGTGTCGATCGAGATCACCATGCTGCGTGCCATCGAGGTCCTCGACTCCCGGGCACGTCCGACGCTGTCCGTCACCGTCGAACTCGCCGGCGGGGTGGTCGCCCGTGCCGGAGTGCCGTCAGGGGCCTCGACCGGGTCCGGCGAGGCCGTCGAGCTGCGCGACGGCGACCCTGAGCGTTACCGGGGCCAGGGAGTACGTACGGCGGTGAGCCACGTCAACGGCGAGATCGCCGACGCCGTACGCGGCCGGCGATTCGCCGACCAGGCCGCCCTCGACGAGGCGCTGATCGAGCTGGACGGCACACCGAACAAGTCCCGGCTCGGCGCCAACGCCATCGTCGGCACCTCGATGGCGGTCGCCCGCGCCACCGCCGCTCGGCAGGGCGTGCCGCTGTGGCGGTCCCTGAGCCCGGACGGCGTTCCCGCTCGCCTGCCGGTGCCGCACTTCAACGTCCTCAACGGCGGTGCGCACGCGGCGAACCCGCTGGACTTCCAGGAGTTCATGATCGCCCCGCTCGGCGCCCCCGGCCTGGCGGAGGCCGTACGCGCCGGCGCCGAGGTGTACGCCGCGCTGCGCCGTCGCCTCACCGACGGCGGGCATTCGGCCGGTCTGGGCGACGAGGGCGGCTTCGCCCCGGACCTGACCCGGCCCGAGGACGCCCTCGCCTTGCTCCTCGAGGCGATCGGGGACGCCGGATACACGCCCGGCCGGGACGGCGTCGCCATCGCTCTGGACCCGGCGGCGAGTGAGTTCCGGCAGCCGGACGGCACCTACCTGGTGGCCGGGGAGAAGCTGACGAGCACGGACATGATCGCGCGGTACCGGCAGATCACCGAGGACTTCCCCGTCTGGAGCATCGAGGACGGTCTCGGCGAGGACGACCACGACGGCTGGATCCGGCTCACCGAAGAGCTCGGTGAGGGGGTGCAGCTGGTCGGCGATGACAACTTCGTCACCAACCCCGCGGTCATCGCCCAGGCGATCGAGGACGGCATCGCCAACGCGTCCCTGATCAAGCTGAACCAGATCGGCACCGTCACCGAGACGCTGCAGGCCATGGCGGTCTGCCGCCAGGCCGGATACGGCGCGATGGTCTCCCACCGCTCCGGGGAGACCGAGGACTCCTTCATCGCCGACCTGGCCGTCGGCTCCGGCTGCGGCCAGCTCAAGTCCGGCGCACCGGCCCGCGGCGAGCGCGTCGCCAAGTACAACCGGCTGCTCGAGATCGCCGCTCACGGTCCGAGGCTGCCCTTCGGACTGATGCCGCTTCGCCGCCTGTGAATCGTGGCGGTGTGACCTCTTCCCTCCCTAAACTTCATCGCCTATCGTCGATTAACGATGAATGACGAGAGCGGACCTCTCGACCGGTCGACGGCGGTCGAGTACGCGTCCTGGTTCAAGGCCCTGGCCGATGCCACCCGGATCCAGATCGTCTCCCTGCTGGCCCGCCGCGGTGAGCCGATGGCGGTCGGCCAGATCGTCCAGGCCGTCGACGTCGGCCAATCGACCGTCTCGGCGCACTTGAAGGTGCTCGCCGACGTGCGGTTCGTGCTGGTCGAGCAGCGAGGGACCGCCCGGTACTACCGGATCAACGAGAACTGCGTGCGCTGCTTCCCGACCGCCGCCGACGTGGTCATGGGCCGCCCGGTCCCCACCCAGCCCGACGCCGCCACTTGTGAGACAGGGGGAACCCGATGACCGAGCACCTCTCCGGCCGCAGCCTCGAGGATGCGCGTGAGGCGATCGTGGATCGCTACTCCGGGCTGGCCCGCCAGGCCCTGGCCGGGCAGGCCCCCGCCGGCTCGTGCACGACGAGCGAGCGCGACGAGGAAGGCTGTTTCGGCGCTGCCCGCTACGGCGCCGATGAGGCGGTTCCGGAGGCGGCGCTGCGGGCGAGTCTGGGCTGCGGCGATCCCACCGCCGTCGCCGACATCGCCTCCGGCGAGACCATCCTCGACCTGGGCTCGGGCGGCGGGCTCGACGTCATCCTGTCGGCCCGGCGCACCGGCCCGACGGGCAAGGCTTACGGCCTGGACGCCAGCCCCGACATGCTCACGCTCGCGGCCGCCAACGCGGCCGAAGCCGGGATCGGCAACGTCGAGTTCCTCCGTGGCCACATCGAGGACATCCCCCTGCCGGACGCCCACGTCGACGTGGTCATCTCCAACTGTGTCATCAACCTGTCCACCGACAAACCCCGCGTGCTCGCCGAGGCCTTCCGCGTCCTGCGCCCCGGCGGCCGCCTCGGCGTCACCGACGTCATCGCCGCCCACGACCTCGACCCGGCCGAACGCACCACGGCCGAACAGGCCGTCGGCTGCGCCGCCGGAACCCTCACCCTCAGCGAGTACCGCCACCGGCTGCTCACCGCCGGGTTCACCACCGCGACCATCACGCCCACCCACCAGGTCGCCCCCGGTCTGCACTCGGCGATCGTTCAAGCGGGTAAGCCCGCGGCGCCGGACGGCATCGCGATCCGGCCCATGCGGCCCGGCGACGCCGAAGAGGTCCTGGCGATCTACCAGGCCGGGCTCGACGGCGGCAACGCCAGCTTCGAGACCACGACCCCCACCTGGGAAGCATTCGACGCCGCCAAGCTGCCGCCGCACCGCCACGTGGCCACCGACAGCGGCACCGGCCAGGTCCTCGGCTGGATCGCCGCCGCGGCGGTCTCCGACCGCCGCGTCTACGCCGGCGTCGTCGAACACTCCGTGTACGTCCACCCCGAGCACCACCGCCGCGGCATCGCCGCCGCCCTTCTCCAAGCCCTGATCGACTCCACCCAGACCGCCGGGATCTGGACCATCCAATCGGGCATCTTCCCCGACAACACCGCCAGCCTCCGGCTCCACGCCGGCGCCGGATTCCGCACCGTCGGAACCCGCCAACGCATCGGCCGCCACCACGGACGATGGCGCGACGTGATTTTCATCGAACGTCGCAGCCCCACTGTGGGATAAGGGCTTCCCCCTTCCAACAAATCCTGTGGACGCGACCCGTCCACACCCGGCAACCTCGATGGTTCCCGCCGCGTATGATCGCGCCGGCGACCGCCGAAGGCGCCCCTCGTCCGCGATGCGGTCGCCGGCGCGTAGCCTCGGCACATGCGGATCGTGCGCTCTGGGAGGGATCTCGGTGGCTGACGCCGACGATGTGCGCCGGTTGGCGCTGGCTCTGCCTCACGTGGTGGAGATCGACAGTGACGGCTTTGACTTCCGGGTCGCCGACAAGGGGTTCGTCTGGTCCTACCCCGAGCGCACGCCGGGGAGGCCGCGCCTGATCCGAACCGATATCGCGGTGCTCTACGTCGGGGACGAGGCCGAAAAGCAGGCTCTCCTGCTCGGCGAGCCCGACCTCTTCTTCACCACGCCGAGCTACGACGGCCTGCCCCTGGTGATGCTGCGCCTGGCCGAGGTGAAGGTCGAACGTCTGGAAGAGCTCGTGACCGACGCGTGGCGCATGCGTGCGCCGGACGCGCTCGTCAGCGACCTCGATGAGGCCGGCGAATCGTCCGGCACTGATCCGTGCTGAACGAGCGCGCCCGGGTCGGTAATGACAAATCCAGCCACTGGGCCGCCCTGCCGCTTCACGTCCCACAAGCGTTGGCCTCGGCGACCAGATCAGTCATGAAGCGACTCCTCGGTGACCAGGGGCCGGCGCGCCGCACCACCGAGCATTCCCCCCGCGGCCAGTAGCGCGGCGACGAGCGCGGAGACCCCGCAAACGACATAGCCGATCGCGTACGCGTGGTCGAGAGCGTGGAAGGCGACGTTCTGGATCGGGTTGCCCGCGACGGCGTTGGCGCCGAGCGGGCCGGAGTTCACCGCGCCGACGGCCTCGGGCGGTGCGCTCGCGCCGAACTTCTCCATCGCCGCCCGCAGCGCGGAACTGGCGTGCAGTTTGTGCTGGATCTCGGAGGCGGCCGCGCTCAACGCGATCGCGCCGATGACCGCGGGGCCGAGCGTGAAGCCGAAGTCCCGCAGCTGGCTGGTCGTGCCCGAGGCCATACCGGCGAGGTGGTTGGGCACGGTGTTGACCGCGACGGCGGTCACGCCGGAGAGCGCGAACGCGAATCCGACACCGACCAGGACCAGCGGCGCGACGATCGGCCACAGGGATCGGTCGACCGCCGACTGGGCGGCGATCCAGAAGTCCCCGGCCGCGATCAGCAGGAAGCCGGCGCCCAGCGCCCAGCGCGGGTTGTACGAGTGAATCGTCTTCGCGGTGACCGGCATGAGCACCAGCGCGAAGCCCTGCAACAGCACGAACGCGATGGCCGTCTCCAGGGGCGAGAACTCCTGGATCGCCGACAGCCGGATGCTGGTGGAGTAGGCGGTGCCCAGGAAGGCGAACATGCCCAGCACCGTCACGAGGGAGCTCACCGCGAAGGCTCGGTTGGCGAACAGGCTCAGCCGCAGCAACGGAGCCGGCGACCGCCGCTCGGCGGCGATGAACGCGGCGAAGAAGACGACGGCGACGACGAAACCGCCGATCACCCACGGGCTCGACCAACCGCTCGTGGCGCCCTGGATGACGGCGAACAGGAGGGCGAACAACGAGACGGCGACGGTGATCTGCCCCGGCCAGTCCAGTGAGCGACCCTCGGGTGCGGAGGAGTTCCGGGCGGTCAGGGCGACGGCCGCACTGATCAGGGCGAGGAGGAAGACCGCGACGAACGCCCAGCGCCAGGTCGCCGTCGGGTCGTCGCCCCAGGACATCTTGGTGACCAGCCCGCCCAGAAGCGGGGACACGAACCCTCCGGACGACAGCGCGGCGGACCAGACCGCGATGCCTCGCGCCCGGTCCTTCGCCGTGTGGGTGCCCGCGGCCACCATCGCCAGCGAGGTGGGGAAGAGGACCGCCGCGCCGATGCCGGTCAGCGCCTGCCCCGTCCACAGCGTGGCGATGGCCGCGGTGTTCGAGGTGCCGGCCGACGGGGTGAGCACGCTGATCAACTCACCGACGGCCATGAGCAGGCTGCCGCCGATCAGCAGACGCTTGCGGCCGAAGAGGTCGCCGAGGGCGCCGAAACTCAGCTCGAGCAAGGTCACCGGCACGAGGAAAGCGTCGGAGATCCAGGTGAGCTGCGCGGAGGTGGTGTGCAGGTCCTGCTGGAACAGGCCGTTCAGAACGGCGGGGATGGCGAGCCCGACCTGCGCCACCAGCACCGCGAGGGCGGTGGCGACGCGGGTGCCGGGGGTGAGGAAGGGGGTGGTGATCGCGTGCCGGCTGGCCGGTGCGGTGGTGAGATCGCTCATTGCGTCTCCAGGAACGGAGGAGCCCGGATGCTGCCAACGAGAGACTGTGTCACGCATCACTATTGATGTACAGGTTTCCTGGGTTTTTCTCCGTTGCGCCGCAATCGGGGAAGATGGACGGGTGACCGACCCCGCCACCTCCGGCGACGTCCGCGCCAAGGCGCGGACGTCCCTGCTCTATCTGGTCAAGCAGCTGGAGCTGGCCGTACGCTCCCGGCTGGACGAGGTGCTGCGCCCGGTGTCCATCACGCCGTTGCAGTACACGGCGTTGACGGTTCTGGAGCGCCGGTCGGACCTCAGCACGGCCGAGCTCGCCCGCAACGCCTTCGTGACCGACCAGAGCGCCGCCGACATGGTCGGCGTTCTCGAGAGCCGCGGCCTCGTCCTGCGGCACCCCGACCCGGGTGACCGTCGGCGGCGGGTGCTGCGGCTCACCGCCGAGGGCCAGGAACTCCTCGATCACGTACGCGCGGACGTGGACGCCGTGGAGGAGCGAATGCTGTCGCCGCTCGCCGCGGACGAGGTCGACGACCTGCGCCGCTACGTGGCCGCCTGCCGCAGCGCCCTGTCGAGCTCGCCTCCGCACTGAGGCGAGGACCGGCCCGCGTCAGGAGAGCCGGCGCCACGCGTGGTCGAGAGTCCTGCGCAGCCGGGCGGCGTCGTCGTCGGTGAGGCCGTCGGTCATGCGTCGCTCGATGTCGCGTACGGGCCGCTCGTAGTCGGCGAGGAGCCGATGCCCGAGATCGGTCAGCGCGATGAGAAGCTCACGCCGGTTGGCCGGATTGGGGTGCCGGACGACGTAGCCGCGGCTCTCGAGCGTGCGGACCATGTCGGCCATCGACTGCGCGGTGACGAACGAGTCGCGGGCGAGTTGAGCGGCGGTGAGACCGTCATGCCGCTCCAGCACGGTCAGCGCGGTGTACTGCAGGGCGGTCAGCCCCGACGGCTTGAGCACCTCGTCAAGGCGCGCCCGTACGGCGAGTTCGGTGCGTTTGACCAGGTACAGCAGCGAAGGGGCCGCCTTCGCGCCTCTCCCGGCCGGCCGCGCGGCCGCTTCCGCCACGGCGCCCTCTCCTTCGTTCGTGAGGCGGTGCGCCACTGCGGCGCACCCTGGTGCGACATCGGAACGACCCTACCCCATTGACAGGATTCCTGTCGGTCATCAGACTTGCCCCCCATAGCCAGGAATCCTGTCGATGAAGGGTGGACTCCAGTGGACCTGACAGGAAAGGTGGCCGTCGTCACGGGCAGTGGCCGCGGCCTCGGGCTCGCCTACTCCCGCGCACTGGCCGCGGCCGGGGCGTCCGTCGTGGTCAACGACGTGGACCGGCAGGCCGTCGACGCCGCGGTGGAGAGCGTACGGTCGGCGGGCGGCCGGGCGTTCGGAGTGACCGCCGCGGTCGGCGACACCGCCACGGCCGAGGATCTGGTCTCCGCGGCGGTGGAGCACTTCGGCCGGCTCGACGTCCTGGTGACCAACGCCGGCATTCTGCGGGACAAGGTCCTGTGGAAGATGACCGACGATGACTTCGACGACGTCGTCCGCGTCCACCTGCGCGGCACCTTCACCTGCACCAGGGCCGCCGCGACCCGGATGCGCGAACAGGGCGAGGGCGGACGCATCATCGTGATCGGATCGCCGGCCGGACAGCGTGGGAACTTCGGGCAGACCAACTACGCGGCGGCCAAGGCCGGCATCGTGGCCATGGCGCGCACCTGGTCCCTGGAGCTGGCGCGAGCCGGGATCACGGTCAACGCCGTCATCCCCGTCGCCGCCACCGAGATGACCAAGACGATTCCGGCGTTCGCGCCGGCCATCGCGGAGGCCGAGCGCACCGGCGAACCCCTGCCGGCCTGGATGCGCAAGGACGAAGGGCTCGGCACCGTCGAGGACGTCGCCGGCCTCGTCGTCTTCCTCGCCTCCGACGCCTCGGCCGCCATCACCGGCCAGGCCATCGGCGTCGGCGGGGACCGGCTGGCGCTGTGGGCCCACCCGCAGGAGAAGAAGGTAGAGCTGCGGGACGGCGGCTGGAACGCCGATGAGATCGCCGCCGCCTGGGCCGAGGGTGTCGGTGCGCAGCCCGAGTCCTCCGGCATCCCCGCGCCCCAGCCGACGGGAAACTGACATGCCGCCAACCGACGGGCCACGAACCGACCTGCCGCGAACCGACATCGCCGCCCCCGCCCGCATGGACGTGGCACGGCTGACCGCGATCGACGTGCACACGCACGCGGAGGTGTCCCGGACGGGCCATCCGTCCCTCACCCCGGAGCTCATGGCCGCCTCGGAGAAGTACTTCGCCGCGCAGGGTCACCGCCAGCCCACGATCGAGGAGATGGCCGACTACTACCGCCGGCGGAACATGGCGGCGGTCGTCTTCACCGTCGACGCCGAGCACGCCCTGGGCCACCCGCCCATCCCGAACGAGGAGATCGCCGAGGACTGTGCCGCCCACGCGGACGCGCTCATCCCCTTCGCCTCACTCGACCCGTGGCGAGGCCGGGCGGCGGTGCGCCGGGCGCACCGGCTGGTGGAGGAGTACGGGGTGCGGGGCTTCAAGTTCCACCCCAGCCTGCAGGCGTTCTCGCCCGACGATCCCATGGCCTACCCGCTGTACGAGGCCATCGCGGAGCTCGGTGTGCCCGCCCTCTTCCACACCGGGCAGACCGGCATCGGCGCGGGTGTGCCGGGCGGCGGAGGCATCCGCCTGAAGTACTCCAATCCCCTGCTGCTCGACGACGTGGCGACCGACTTCCCCGAGCTGCAGATCATCCTGGCGCACCCGTCCTTCCCCTGGCAGGACGAGGCGCTGGCCGTGGCGACGCACAAGCCGAACGTGTTCATCGACCTGTCCGGATGGTCGCCGAAGTACTTCCCGCCGCAGCTCATCCGGTACGCCAACACGCTGCTCAAGGAAAAGGTGCTGTTCGGCTCGGACTACCCGGTCATCACCCCCGACCGGTGGCTGAGCGACTTCGCGAAGATCGACATCAAGCCCGACGTACGGCCGCTCATCCTCAAGGACAACGCGCTCCGCCTGCTCGGCCTCACTCCCGGCTGACCGCCACGGCTTGACCGACCGCCGCCGAACGACTTCTCCCGCCCCCATGAGCCCGGCCGCCCGGCGAAGAGCCCGGCCCATCTGAAAGGCACGGCATGCGCAACCACGGCATCGGGTCCTGGACCGCGCGACGCGCCCGTAGAACCCCGCACCGCCCCGCCGTCATCCACGAGGGCGTCCCGATCACCTACGCCCGACTGCACGATCGCACCACGCGCCTGGCCCATCACCTGCGCCGGCTCGGCGTGCGGCCCGGTGACCGTGTCGCGTACCTCGGCCCCAACCATCCCTCGTTCCTGGAGACCCTGTTCGCCGCCGGCCAGCTCGGAGCCATCTTCGTGCCGCTCAACACCCGGCTCGCCGAGCCGGAGCTGCGGCACTGCCTCACGGACTCCGGGGCGAGCGTGCTGGTGCACACCCCGGCCTTCGAAGAGTCCGCGGTCACCTGCGACGTTCCGCGCCGCCTTGCCGTGGACGCCGGCCTCGAACAGGCGCTCGCCGCCTGTCCCCCGGATCCCATCGACATCCGCGTGACGCACGCCGACACGGCGATGATCATGTACACCTCCGGCACGACGGGGCGCGCCAAAGGCGCCGTGCTCACGCACGGCAACCTCATCTGGAACAGCCTCAACACCCTGGTCGACGGGGAGTTCGCCGCCGGTGACGTGGCACTGCTCTCCGCACCGCTGTTCCACACGGCCGCGCTGAACATGACCTGCCTGCCCACCGTCCTCAAAGGCGGCACACTGGTGCTCGAGGAGTCGTTCTCCCCGGCCCGCACCCTAGACCTGGTCGAGCGCCTCCGCGTCACGGTGATGTTCGGCGTGCCGGCCATGTTCCAGCGGATCGCCGCGGAGCCCCGGTTCGCCGAGGCCGATCTGTCGTCGGTGCGGATGATGCTGTGTGGCGGCGCTCCGGTGCCGGAAGCGCTGATCCGGACCTACCGGCGACGCGGACTGGGTTTCCTCCAGGGCTACGGCATGACCGAGGCGTCCCCCGGCGTGTGCCTGCTCGACGCCGAGCACGCCCTCGACAAGTCCGGCAGCGCCGGCCTTCCGCACTTCTTCGACGACGTCCGCATCGTCGACCCCGCCGGCCACGACTCCTCCCGCGGCGAACTGCTCGTGGAAGGCCCGAATGTCATGAGCGGTTACTGGAACCTCCCCGATGAGACGGCCGCGGCCCTCCACGACGGCTGGTTCCGTTCCGGGGACATCGCCCGCACCGATGACGACGGCTACGTCACCATCGTCGACCGCGCCAAAGACATGATCATTTCAGGCGGCGAGAACATCTACCCGGCCGAGGTCGAGAACCTGCTCTACGAGCATCCGGCCGTCGGTGACTGCGCCGTCATCGGGGTCCGGGACGAAAAGTGGGGCGAGGTACCCCGCGCCGTCGTCGTTCTCGCGCCCGATGCCACGGCGAGGGCCGAGGACATCCTCGCCTCCCTCGATGGACGTCTGGCACGCTACAAGATTCCCAAGTCACTCGTCTTCACCGACGCTCTGCCCCGCACCGGCGCCGGGAAGCTGATCAAGGCTCGCATTCGAGATGAATTCGGTACCCCCTTCTGAAGGAGACCTGCCATGACCGCCGCGCGTACCGTCACCGGCCTCGACGAGATCAAGGCTCTCGCCGGGACCGACCTGGGCCGTACCGACTGGCTGGAGATCACCCAAGAACGGGTGAACATGTTCGCCGACGCCACCGACGACCATCAGTGGATCCACACCGATCCCGAGCGTGCCGCCACCGGCCCGTTCGGTGCCACGATCGCCCACGGTTACCTGACCCTGTCTTTGATCATTCCTCTCTTCACCCGACTGCTGGCCATCGAGGGCATCTCGATGAGCATCAACTACGGCCTGGACAAGGTCCGTTTTCCGCAGCCGGTAAAGGTCGGCGCCAAGATCCGCCTGCACGGCACCGTGGAGTCCGTCGACGACGTTCGCGGCAACGGCGTCGAGATGCGGCTCGCCTTCACCGTGGAGATCGAAGGCTCCGACAAACCCGCCTGCGCCGCGCGGGCCGTCCTCCGCCATTACGCATAGACCAATGCCGGTCTTCGGCGATTGACGAGCCGATGACCGGCCGAAATTCGACGCTCGCAGGTTCGCCGCAGGTATTGACCGATCGATCGATCAAAAGATACGTTCTGCGGCAATGGATTGATCGACCGATCGATCGATAATCCAGCTGACCTACCGAGGAGGCCCGGATGAGCGGAGACGCCGGCAAGCCGGTACAGGGTCGGCGCGGTCGCCGGGCGGCGGACGCCACGCCCGTCAACGTCCGGTTGTCACGGGCGGCGCTGGAGCTGTTCTCGCGAAAAGGGTTCGACGCGACCGGGATCCGCGAGATCGGCGCGCACGCCGGCGTGAGCACCTCGATGATCTACCACTACCTGAGCTCCAAGGACGAGGCCTTGAGCGACCTCGTGCTCGAAGGGCTCAGCAGGCACGGCCAGGCGCTGCAGGACGCCTGCGCCATCGTCGACCGTCCGGAGGAACGGCTCGCCGCCCTCATCGGCGTGCAGGTCATCATCCCCATCAAACATCCGCAGATGGGCCAGTTGCTGCAGCAGGAACTGCACGCACGCGACTGGTCCGACCATCCATCGATCAGCCGCCAGCGCGCGCGGACGAACCGGCTGTGGACCGACGTCCTCGCCCGCGGACAGGCGGAGGGCGTCTTCACCTTCGGGTCGGCGTCGTTGGCGCGGATCGCGCTGATGCGCTCGACCACGCTGGTCACCCAGTGGTACCAGGCCGACGGCGCGCTCGGCCTGGAGACCGTGGCCGCCCAGTTCGCCGACCTGGCCCTCGGAACCGTCCGCGCCCACCGCGACGGCCGCCCACTGCGCTTCGACGATCTCCAAGCCCCGTCGATCACCCGCCTGGTCGAGGTGGTCGAGAAGGCCCACCGGGACGTCTGGTGGTAACCGGCCGCCGCTGAAGGCATCACGCGCCCGCCCCCGTACGGACCTCATCCCCCACCAGCCGAACTCACATCACGACACGGCGCACCGCCGGTGTGCCCTGACGCGACCAGGCATGCCGTCACGACGATGACCGCCGTGCCGCGGAACGCCCATCTCACTCCACACACTCCTTCACGCCGCCGGATGCGGCGTGGTGTCATCGAGGAGGTACCCGGATGTTCGCCAACATCGGGGCAAGTCACCCATCCCCCACCCCTCCGCGCATCCAACGCCCGCCGGCGTTCCGTTCCCGCGTGCTCTGCGCGGTCGCCGCCGCACTGCTCCTCCCCCTCGCCGCCTGCGGGACGAGCGAGGCGGGCGACGGCGGTTCGACCCTCAAGGTCGGCTACATCGCGCCCCTGTCGGGAACGGCCGCGCTCTACGCGGGCGGTTTCACCGGCGGCGTCGAGAGCGCGGTGAAGGTCCACGACCGGTCGGGCGGGTGGAAGATCAAGCTGACGAAGGGTGACGACGCCAGCGACCCGGCCACCTCCACGCAGGTCTGCCAGCGATTCGTCAACCAGGACCACGTCGACCTCATCGTGGCCGGCCAGCCCGCCGCCAACGCGCAGGCGTGCCGCGCCGTCGCCGCCGTACGGAAGGTCCCGTACATCTCCTTCTCCACCGGCGCGACGGAGTTCTGCTTCCCCAACATGTGGAACTACGGGCCATCGCCCAAGCAGGCGGCGCTGCCGCTCATCGACCACCTGCTCGCCCACGGCTCGAAGAAGTTCTATCTGATGGGCACCGACTCGGCCTCACCGAAGGCGACCTTCGCCATCGTCAAAGCCCAGATCCAGGCCAAGGGCGGAACGGTCGTCGGGACGGGCTACGAGACGCTGGGCACCTCGGACTTCTCCCCGGACATCTCCAAGATCATCTCTTCCGGGGCCGACACCGTGTTCAGCGCCGTGGTCGCCGGCGACAACATCACCTACCACAAGCAGTTCGCCGCGAACGCGGGCACGGCCAGGCTCATTCAAGGTGACATGCAGATGGTCACCAAGACGGCACGAGCGCTCGGCTCCGCCGCGGCGGGCGTCGTCTACGCCGGCCCCTACGACCAGTCGGCCCAGAACGCCGCCAACACCACCTACCTCGCCGCGCTGAAGACGGCGGCGCCGAACGTGAACCCCGGTGACGCCATCCTCAGCTACCAGGGCATGACGCTCGTCACCAAGGCGATCGACACCTTGGCCAAGGGCGAGAAGCCCTCATCGGCGAAGCTGGGGGCGGCCCTCTCGGCGGCCACGGCGGACACGCCGAGCGGCACGGTGACCGCCGCGGCGAACCGGTACGTCACGATGCCGATGCGGATCTGGAAGGTCGGCTCGAACGGCTCCGCCTCCACCGTCCTGAACACCGTCCCGTCCGCCGACCCCGCCGTCGGCTGCAAGCAGTGACCGGGCGGGAGACGACATGACCGTCCTCATCAGCGTGATCAACACCAGCGCGACCACCCTGCTCGTCCTCATGGGACTGGCGATCGTGCTGGGCCTGATGCACATCGTCAACCTCGCCCAGACCGGCTTCATGGCCGTCGGTGTCTACACCGGGCTGGAGATCGGGCCGCGCCTCGGCTTCTGGACGGGCGCGCTGATCGCCGCGGTCGTCACCGGCCTGCTGGGCGCCGCCGCCGAGACCTTGCTGCTGCGGCGGGTTCGCGAGCGGATGCTGGAGACGATGCTGGCGACCTGGGGTCTGTCGCTGGTCCTGACCCAGGTCATCCAGCTGAGGTACGGGCCGGACAGCCGCGTCATGGCCACCCCGCTGCACGGCTCGTTCCACCTGTTCGGCACCACCTGGCAGAAGTACCGCGTGCTGCTGGTGGTCGCCGCCGTCCTGCTGGTCGTGGCGATGTGGGCGCTGACCCGCTTCACCAGGGTCGGGTTGCGGGTGCGGATGTGCATGGCCGACCCGGACCTGGCCGAGGACAGCGGCATCAACACATCCCTCGTCCGGCAGACGACCTTCGTCCTCGGCTGTGCCCTCGCCGGATTCGTCGGCGTTCTGCTCGGCCCGATCTCCGGGATCAGCCCGAACTACGCCGGGAACCTGCTCATCCCCGCCTTCCTCGCGGTGATGATGTCGGGCCGTACCCTGCACGGCCTGGTCATCTCCGGCGTCGTCCTGTCGATCGTGCAGGTCGGGTTCGCCTACTGGTCCAAACCGGCGTACGCGACGGTCGCCGTCATCGCCGTGGCCGTCGTCGTCCTCGGTGTCCTCCCGGACGGCATCGACCTGCGAAGGTTCAGGAGGGCCCATGTCTAGGCCGGTGACGGCCGCCGCGGCCGCGATCGCCGTGGTCGTGCTGGTGACTCCCTTCCTCAGCGGCACCTACTACCAGCAACTGCTCGCCCAGGCGTTCCTGTACGCGATCGTGGCGGTGAGCCTGGACTTCGTCTGGGGCTACGCCGGCGTGCCCGACCTCGGACACGCGCTCTGGTTCGGCATCGGTGCCCTGTCGGTCGGCCACACCACCACGGTCCTGTCCGACGTCGGGCTGGTCACCGAGGTCCACGGCTCGGCCGGCCGGTATCTGGCAGGCGTCGTCATCGGCGTGGTCACCGCGACCGTACTCGCCGCGATCGTCGCGCGGCTGTGCCTGTCGTCCCGCCGGTCGAACGACTTCTACATCGTCGTGGTGACGCTCGCGCTGGCGACCGCCGCCGTCACGGTCTACGACCAGACGCCGGGTCTCGGCGGGGGTGAGAACGGGCTGTTCGGCTTCAACCTGCCCGGCGTCTCCTCGCTGGGGTGGTATTACATCACCGCGGCGATGCTGGCCGTGACCGTCGCCGTCGCGCTGGTGGTCGTCCGCAGCGACTTCGGACTGCTGATGCGCGCCGTCCGCGACAACGCACCGCGCGCCCGCTACCTGGGCTACAACGACGTCAACGTCAAGATCTGGGTGTTCACCGCGGGTGCGGCCGTCACCGCACTCGCCGGGGCGGTCTTCGCGATGATGACCGGTGTCGCCAACGACGGCCAGTTCAGCTTCACGCTGGCCACCTCGATGCTGGTCTGGGTCGCCGTCGGCGGCCGCGCCACCATCGTCGGCCCGATGATCGGCGCGATCGTGATGAGCCTGGCCGGCGCCAAGCTGAACGAGCAGTTCCCCGCCCAATGGACGATCATCGAGGGCGCGCTGCTGATCGCCGTCGTGGTGTTCATCCCGGGCGGGCTGCTCGGGCCGCTCGTCCGGCTCGCCGGGCGGCTGCTCGCCCACCGGCACCCGCCGCGCGGACGCGTCATCGCCGCCGCGCCCGCTGAGCCGGGCCGTCCGGCGCCGGACGCCGACGGCGGCGGGCCCGTGATCCGCATTCGCGACCTGGTGTTCGGATACGGCTCCCTGCGCGTCCTGGACGGCGTCGCCCTGGACGTCGTCGCGGGCGAGCTGCTGTGCGTCGTGGGGCCGAACGGTGCCGGCAAGTCCACACTGACGAACGTCATCACCGATGGACGGTTGCGGTCGCGCGGGACGGTCGAGTTCCTGCTGCCGGGCCGGCGGCTCGGCGACCGGCCGGCACCGCACGAGATCGCCCGCGCGGGCGTGGGCCGGAAGTTCCAGATCCCGTCCGTCTTCGCCAGCCTCACCGTCGCCGAGGCGCTGCTGCTGGCCGACCGGCGCGGGGCGCTGCCCTCGCCGTGGCGGCGCAGCGCGACGGTCGGGGTCGCCCCGTCCGTCATCGACATCGTCCGGATCGCCGGGCTGGCCGGGCGGGCCGACACGCCGTCGGCCGACCTCTCGCACGGGCTGCGGCAGGGCCTCGAGGTGGCGATGGCCGTCGCGGCACGGCCCCGTGTGATCATCCTGGACGAGCCGACCGCCGGGCTCACCGCCCATGAACGCCATGACATCGGCCAGGTCCTGGAGCACCTGCGCGACATCGGGATCGCGGTCGTGCTCATCGAACACGACCTGGACTTCGTCATCCGCGTCTCCGACCGTGTGGTCGTGCTGCACGGTGGCCGCGTCATCGAGGACGGCCCGCCCGAGGCCGTCCGCGGATCGGACGCCGTACGCAGCGCCTATCTCGGGACGGCGGTCCGATGAGCGCGAACGTCACGACCGAGACCCTCGGCCTGCACGTACGGGCTCTCGACGCCGGGTACGGCGCGGCGACCGTCATCCGCGAGGTGTCGTTCGACGTCGCGGCCGGCGAGGCGCTGGCCGTCGTCGGCCGCAACGGCATGGGCAAGACGACCCTGCTCAAGGCGATCATGGGCCATGCCGGCCGGACGACCGGGACGGTCCGCGTCGGCGACTCCGACGTCACCGGTCGGCCCGCCCACCGGATCGTACGGCTCGGCGTCGGCTACGCCGCTCAGGAGGGAAACCTCTTCACCGACCTGACCGTCGCGGAGAACCTCCAGGCGGCCACCATGCACCTGCCCCGCGGCCATACGGCGAAGCGCCGCGAGGAGGTGCTCGCCTACTTCCCGGTGCTGACGAACCGTCTCTGGCAGACCGCCGGGACGCTGTCCGGCGGCGAACAGAAGATGCTCGTGCTCTCGCTGGCGCTGCTGCGCGAACCCCGGCTGCTCATCATCGACGAGATCAGCGACGGTCTCCAGCCGAGCGTCGTCGACACGGTCGGCGACGTACTGCGGGCCGAGCGGGAGCGGCGAGGCATATCCCTGCTCATGGCGGAGCAGAACGTCGACCTCAGCCTGCGGGTCGCCGACCGGGTGGCCGTTCTCAAGCTCGGCCGCATCGTGTCCACGGTCGACAGCACGGCGGAAGGCGTCCGCGACCGGCTGATGAAGGAGCTGGCCCCATGACCTCGCGAAGCGGTGTGGTGCCGGTGGAGGGTGCCGGCCTGCGGTGGAGGAGGCTCGGGCACGGCGATCGAACGGTCATCGCGGCGCACCAGGGGCCGGGCGGGCCGCCTCGTCCGCTCTGGCTGCGGATGTTGGCCGAGGTTCCCGGCCTCAACGTACTGTCGCTGGAGCTGCGCGGCACCGACGGCTCGCCACGCGCCCACGAGGATCTGGGCGACCGCTGGTACGAACGGTGGGCGATGGACGTCGCCAGTGTCGCCGAAGTCCTCGGTGAGACGAGTTACGTCTACGCCGGAGCGTCGCACGGCGCCGTCGTCGGCTGGCACCTCGCACTCGGCCGCCCGCCCGGACTGCGGGCGCTGGTGTCGGTGGTCGGCGCGCCACACGGCCGCGACGCCGGGCCGGGCCGATCGTCCGGCTGGGAACAGCGCAGGGCCGCCGTCCACGACCGGCGGCTGGCCGAGGAGATCTTCGCCTCGATGCGCCCGCCCACGTCCGATCCGCTGCGGCTGCGCCGGCGCGCCCAGGCCCGCGAACGCTACCTGAAGAGCCTGGACGCACTCGATCCGGAGACGCTGCCGCGGGCCGGCGTCGCACTGCCGCATCTGCGCACCGACGCGGAGGTCGCCGGCGAACTGCGCCGCGTCGACGTCCCCGTCCTCGTCGCCGGAGGCATGCAGGACCGGCTCTGCCGGCCCGAGGACAACCTGCGCGCCGCGAGTGCCGTCCCCGGTGCTCGCCTGGTCCTCTTCCAGGATCACGGCCACGGCACGCTCCTGGACGAGGAACCCGAGCCGCTGATCGACCAGATCCGCCTCTTCCTCTCCCCCACCGACGCGAAGTCCAACGACCGGCCCGACCACGAGGAGAGCTCCCCGTGCCTTTGATGGAGATGGCAGACGCCACGCTGCACTACGACGAGTACGGCACCGGTGACGAAGTCGTCCTGTCGTCCGCCATGGCGTTCGACCCCGATGCCTACCCGGCCTGCCTGGCGGCACCGCCCACCGGCTATCACGTGTACACGATCCAGGCGCGCGGATACGGAAGGTCCAGTCACCCGGACGTACCGCCGGAACAGGGCTGGCTGGACCAGTGGGCGGACGACGTCTGCGCCTTCGCCGACCGTCTCGGCATCGACCGGTTCATCTACACCGGCATCTCACACGGCGGCGGCATCGGCTGGCATCTCGCCGCCCGACGGCCCGAACGGCTGAAAGCGCTGATCTCCGTGGTGGGTACCCCGCACGACCGCGCGGGCGGCACGGACTCGTCGGCCGGTCGCCGCCGGATGATCGAGAACCGCCGCTCCCCCGAGATCGTCGCCGAGCAGCTCCGGATCATGTACGGGCCGACCGACGACCCCGTCCGGCGGGCGGCGCGCGAGGAGGAGATCGCCCGCCGGGTGGAGCGGTACCTGGCCCAGCCCGAACGGGAGGCGCTCATCAACCAGGGCAAGCCGTTCCCGCAGGCGCGCACCGACGAGGAACTGGCCGAGGTGTTGCGCGGCATCCGTGTCCCCGTCCTGATCCTGGCGGCGATGCGGGACGGGGTCATCTCCCCGGAGTCGGCGTTGCGCGCGGCCCGTTCGGTCCCGGGCGCCAAGTCCGTGCTCTTCGAGGACGAAGGCCATTTCATCGGCACGGAGAGCCCGGAGCGGCTCGTCCGGGAGGTCCGCGTGTTCGTCGACGAGCTGAACGACGTCGCCGAGCCCCGGACCGTCGCCAGGACGGGAGCCGGAGCATGAGCGAGCGGAGCGAGCGAATCAAAGAACACGTGCGCCGGGATCGCTCCTCCGACGGAGGAGGACTCATGAGCGCGGAGATCACCGTGATGGCCGTCGGCGACGTCATCCTCGACGAACCCGAGCCCGCCTCGTTCTTCGAACCGGCACGCGACACGCTGCTGGGGGCGGACGTCGCGGTCGCGCACATCGAGGTGCCGCACTCCGACACCACCGAGCGGACCAGCACCGACGTTCCCGCCCCGCCCGCCGATCCCGCCGCTCTGGCGGCGCTGCCCGGCGCGGGGTTCGGCGTCGCGACTCTCGCGGGGAACCACATCTACGACGCCGGCGCGAGCGGCATCGCGGACACGATCCGGCACCTGCGGGCCAACGGCGTGGCCACGACCGGTGCCGGGCCGAACCTGCCCGCGGCGCGGCGCCCCGCCATCGTCGAACGCGGTGGGCTGCGACTGGCCGTGCTCAGCTACAACTGCGTCGGCCCCCGCGAGTCATGGGCCACCTCCGCCAAGGCCGGCTGCGCGTACGTGCACGTCCTGACCCACTACGAGCTCGACCACGCCAGCCCCGGCGGCCCGCCGCGCATCTACACCTTCGCCGAACCCGACGACCTCGACCGGCTCGCCGACGACGTACGCGCCGCCCGCGCCGAGGCCGACGCCGTGCTCGTCGCCTTCCACAAGGGCATCGGCCACACCCCGGCCGCGATCGCCATGTACGAGCGGCCCGTCGCGCATGCAGCGATCGACGCGGGCGCCGACGCGGTCGTCGGCCACCATGCCCACATCATGCGGGGCATCGAGGTCTATCGCGGCCGTCCGATCTACCACGGCCTCGGCAACTTCGTCACCGTCACCCGCGCCCTCACCCCGACCGGCGGCGAGAGCGCGGAGATCGAGGCATGGGCACGACGCCGCGTCGAACTGTACGGATTCGCGCCCGATCCGGACATGCCGTTCTACCCCTTCCATCCGGAGAGCCGGAACACCGCCATCGCCACGATGCGGTTCGGCGCGTCCGGCCTCACCGGCGCCGGCTACGTGCCCTGCTGGATCGACGACCGAGGACGCCCCGTCCCGCGTGGCCGCGGCGACGGAGGCCAGGACGTCGCCGCCTACATCGACGGCATCGGCCGCCGCGCGGGCCTGGACACCGCGACGCGCTGGCGCGGCGACGCCGAGATCGAGTTGACCGAAGTGGACGGGGGAACCCGATGACGGCACGACCGCTGGACGGCAAGACCGTCCTGGACCTGACGACCGCGCTGGCGGGACCGTACGCCACGCTGCTGCTGGCCGGCCTGGGCGCCACCGTGATCAAGATCGAGAATCCGGCGACCGGCGGGGACAGTTCCCGCGGCAACTCTCCGTACGCGCGGGCGGACGGCCCGGCCGCCGATCGCCGCGACGCCACCGACATGTCGGTGTCGATGCTGACCCGTGGCCGGGGCAAAATGAGCGTCACGCTCGACCTCAAGCAGCCCCGCGGCCGGGAGGTCTTCGCCGACCTCCTCGGCCACGCCGACGTCGTGGTCGAGAATTACGCGGCCGGCACGGCCGACCGGCTCGGCGTCGGCTACCAGGCGGCGCGTGCGGTCAACCCGCGCATCGTCTACACCTCGATCAGCGGCTTCGGCGCGCAAGGCGGCGGCTCCGGCACGGGCAAGGCGATGGACACCATCATCCAGGCGCTCAGCGGGGTGATGATGACGGCCGGCGAACCGGGCGACCCTCCCGTCCGGTTCGGTCTTCCGGTCGGTGACCTGCTCGCCCCGCTGTACGCCGTCATCGGCACCCTCGCCGCCGTGCTGCACGCCGAACACACCGGCGAGGGCCAGCACGTCGACGTGTCCATGCTCGGCGCGCTCACCTCGCTGCTGTCCTGCGAGCCGTTCGACGCCTACGAGATGATGGGCCTGCCCGGCCGCACCGGCGCGCTGGTGCCGCGGCTCGCACCGTTCGGCGTGTTCCCGGCCGCCGACGGCTGGATCGCTCTGTGCGGCCCGACCGACGCGTTCGCGCGCGGGGTGTTCGCCGCGATGGACCGCCCCGAACTGGCCGGGGACGAGCGTTTCGCCACGCGCGACCGGCGCGTTCGGAGCGCCGCGGAACTCCACGAGCTGATCCGTTCCTGGTCGTCCGGGCTGACCCGCGCGGAGGCGATCAAGCGGCTCGCGGACCACGGCGTCCCGGCCGCCGAGGTACGGGACCCGGCGGAGGCCGTCCGGGACCCGACGGTCCTCGCCCGCGGGGAGGTCGTCGAGCTGGTCCACCCCGACCACGGCCCGACCGGACTGCTGGGCCCGGGAATCCCGATCACGTTCTCCGCCTCGGACGCCGACCTGGACCGCCCGGCACCTCACATCGGCCAGCACAACCAGGCGGTGCTCGGCGGGCTGCTCGGCTACTCCGCCGAACGCCTGGCCGCGCTCGCCGACGAGGGCGTCCTGTGAGCACCACGCCCGCGGCGCTCAAGGAGCTGCGCGACGCCTACGACGACCGGCCCGCCGCCATCCGGCGCCGGCGCGCGGCGGGCGCCCCGGTCGTGGGATGCGTGGGCGCCGACGTCCCCGTCGAACTCGTCACCGCGGCCGGGGCGCTACCGGTGCGGCTGGCCGGGGATCCCGCCCGCGACCGCGACGCCGCCGACCGCTATCTCGGCACCGGCCTCGATCCCGCGGCCGGTTCGATCCTCGCCGGTCTCCTGTCCGGAGAGCCGGAGCTGGACCTGCTGCTGATCTCCAACGACTGCGCCGCCTCACTGCGGCTCTTCTACACCGTCCGCGAACTGCGCCGACTCGGCGTCGAACCCGCCCTGCCGCGCACCCACCTCGTCGACGTCCTTCATCTCCCCCACCGCACCACGACCCGCTACAACCGCGTCCGGCTCGCGGAGACCAAGGAACTGCTCGAACGCTGGTCCGGCCGGCGCATCGGCGAGAGCGAGCTCGCGAAGGCCGTCCGGCAGCACGACGAGGCGCGACGGAGGATGCTCGCCCTGCGGCGGCTGCGCACCGCCGACCGTCCCGCGCTGCGTGGCGAGGACGCGCTGATCGCGATCGGTGCCGGCGCGGTGCTGACCCCCGAGGAGCACACGGCACTGCTCGACCGGCTCATGCTCGCCGACGCCGACCTGCCCCGCTACGACCGTCCCCGCCTCTACCTCACCGGCAGTGCCCATGACGGTCCCGAGGTCTACCGTGCGATCGAAGACGCCGGTTACCTGATCGTCGCCGACGACCACGACTGGGGAGACGCACTCGCCGGACCGCTCGTCGGCGAGCCGACCCTGGACGCCCTGGCCGAGCGCTACCAGTACCGGGCCCCGACCGCGGCGCGGTCGTCGGTCCGCGTCCGCGCCGACCAGACCGCCGCCACCGTGGAACGCTCCCACCCCGACCTGCTCGTGTGCTACGTCCGCGACAGGGACGAGGCACCGGCCTGGGACTTCCCCGCCCAGCGAAGAGCGGCCGGCGTCCCGGCGGTGATCCTCGAACACCGCCGCTACGGAGAACTCGGCGAGGACGCGCTACCGATCATCGCGGACGCCCTGCGCACCGCCCGTCAGAACGGAGAGACCGGCTGATGGCCCGGCGGAACAAGCTCCTCGCCTCTTCGACCGAGGCCACCCGCTACCAGCGGGAATGGTTCGCCGGGCTGCGCGAGGCCGTGGCCGGTGGCGCACCACTCGCCCTCGTCAACGCCGACGCGCCACAGGAGATCTTCCGGGCGATGGGCATCCCGTACGTGGTGAACCAATGGTGGGCGTCCGTCGTGGCCGCCAAGCGGCGTACGGGCGAATACCTGCGGACGCTCCGCGAGAACGGCTATCCCGACTACTCCGAGCAGTACAGCGCCACCTCCCTCGCGTCCGTCTTCGCGGAGATCCCCGACCCTCCCTGGAACGGGCTGCCCCGGCCCACGATCGTCCTGGGCGACACCACCGGCGACGCCTCACGCAAGGTCTTCGACATCTGGGACGAGCAGGACGGGATCGCCTACTACCCGCTGGAGAGCGCCGCCGCCGACACGGTCCCGGTCAACTGGTGGGAGCTGATGCCCGACCAGTGGGAGACCGCCATCGGCACCGCACGCCTGGACCTCATGGTCGCCGAGCTGGAAGGGCTGGTGCGCTTCCTGGAGACCACGACCGGCCGCGTCTTCCGCGAGTCCCGCTTCCGCGAGGTCATGGCTCTGATCAACGAGCAGGAGGAATGGAACCGCCGCACCCGCGACCTCATCGCCCGCACGCGTCCGGTCCCGCTTCGCGTGGACGACAGCATCTCCAGCGTCATGGTCCCGCAATGGCACCGTGGCACCGTCTGGGCCCGTGACGCCGCCAGACGCTTCCATGACGAGGTCGCCGCGCGCGTCGCCGCCGGCGAGGCCGCCTGCCCCGGCGAGCGGCTGCGGTTGATGTGGATCGGCCGCGGCCTCTGGTACGACATGGACTTCTACCGGTACTTCGAGGAACGTCACGGCGCCGTCTTCGTCTGGTCGATGTACCTGGCGATCGCCGCGGACGGCTACATCCGCCACGGCGACGACCCGATGCGCGCCCTCGCCGCGAGGTTCGCGGCCTTCTCGGACCAGCTGTACCGCCCACCGTGGTCGAACGAGTGGTACCTCAAGGAGGCGAGGCTGCACCAGGTCGACGGAGTCGTGCACCTGGTCGGCGAGGACGCGCGCAGCGGCTGGTTCATCACCGAGACTCTCGAACGCGCGGGTATCCCGGTGTTCGAACTGCGGGTCGACAACGTCGACCAGCGCGCCTACGACCTGACCACCGTCCGCGCCGCGGTCGATGACTGGCTCACCGACCGCGTCGCCGGCAGGGCATCGAAAAAGCCGAACCCGCACACTTCCTCGACACCTTGAGACGGGTGCGACGCGAGGTCCTCCATTCGGGCCGAGGCCGTACGGACGGGCCCGATCGCGGCAGCCGCGCGCCGGGCACGGAAAATCAGTGAGTCATCCGACGTAAACCTTCTCGCGTATACCCACGTCTTATCAACTGACGGCTACTGAGGCTTTGGAAGGAGCCCAATGTTCAAGCGAATGATCGCGGCCGGGTTGGCCGCTGCGGGTATCGCCACCTTGTCCGCGGGAATGGTCGCGTCCCCGGCGCACGCGGACGTCAACTGCACTCCCGACACATTCTTCGTTCTGCACGCCTCGAGCACCAACGGCGGCACGCCCCTGAGCGAGTGCCTCGAGGGAAGCAACGTCACGTACGGCATGGGCTTCGCGGTCGACCTCATCCGGGCCGGGAACAACAGCGGGTATCTCGTCCGGGCGAGTGACGGCCGGCACGTGCGCTTCAAGAACTACCAGGAAATTTATTTCGGCCCCACTGGTGTAGTGTTCGAAGAAATCCACTTCAACTGACATTCACGTGGCGGCGCTCCGCGCACTCCCGCCGCCACGTACCTTTCCCCGCGACCGTCCTTTCGACTTCTTGCGCGAGCCGGCCGGAATTTCGGGCTCGTCGGGTCCGGCCCAGTGGCGCGAATCGGTGAGCGCGTCCACCGCGTCCACGATGGCCCGTGCCTCGGCCACGATCCGCGCGCCCGCGGGAGTCACGGTGACCCTCCGGCTGGTGCGCTCGAACAGCCGGACGCCCAGTTCACGCTCCAGCTCGTGGATTCGACGGCCGAACGGCTGCGCGCCGATGTAGTGCCGCTGCGCGGCGCGGCCGAAGTGCAACTCCTCCGCAAGCGTGATCGCGTAACGAAGTGACTGGAAGTCCACGCATTTCCTCCGCGAATGCGAGCGATGCCCAGGTCGAGGTCGGCGGCGCCCTGCCCGGGCGCCAAGGAGTCCAGCCGATCGCGAAGCGGCTGGAGGCATCCGGCCGCTTCGTACGAAGTAGCTTCTCCAAGACCGACGGCCGTCACGATCCGGCACGCGGTACATCCGCGGTACAGCCAGCACTACCGTCCGTCGCATTCGAGCGCATCGCCACCGGCTCAGCCCGCGATCATCCCACCGCCGTGGCGGTCGAAACGAGAACCGCTTCCCCGTAGTGCACCGGGCCTTCCGGCTCCATCGAGAGCGCTGAGCATGTTATCTGCGTGACATGCCCGTCACGCCGTCACATCGGGATCCCGACGTCCATTCCCCTCGCGTGGCCGCACCGGCCCGGACCAGGTCCCGAACCCCCTCGGTCGCGGTGATCCAGGGATGGACGACCGTCACGTTGGTCCCTCGCGGGCCGAAGTGCCGCTGCGCTGGCGGCACCTGGCCGGCGGCGTACCGTGCTACCGCGCGTTATGCGCGATCAGAGGTCCACTCGGGTGAGCGGCCCGTGAAGGCGATGAACCGGTCCAGGGGCGAGGCATCGTCGGCGACCGCGACCTCCGGGCCGAACGGCATGCCTTCGCCCCGGTACTCCGGCTGAACGACGGGCGCCAGGGTCGCGAGCGCCTGTTCGCAGACCGCCGCGTCGGGTTGCCAGGACCGGCCGGTGGCCTTGGCCAGATCCCATCCGTGGCCGAGAACCTCGGCGGTGAGCATGCTGAAATCGATATCGCGGACACCTCCCGCGATGTCGTCGAGCACCACGAGCACGGGGGCCTTGGCCTGACCTTCCGTCAATTCGAACACCCTCCGAGGAATCAGGGCGAGAACACGTGGTCGCCGTTGCGGCATTGACGCGTTACCGTCCGGGTACCTGGTAGCGCGTCCGTGGTGAGGATCGTGCCGTCGCACGGCGGCACACGGATCCGGCCACGACGGCCGTCACCTGTCACAACAAGGCGGTAGAACCGTTCCAGGAAAGCACGGGACACGTCGGACGATCATCAGCCGAAATGGTTGTGATCCGGCTTTTCACTCGCCGATACCGTCGATGCTCGCCGATCACACCGCTGGACGCGGTGAAGCCGGGCCGCCGCAGGTCCGGGCGCTGTAGCCGTCGATCCGGGGGCTCGGTCGGCCGGGCGGTCCGGCGGCACCCCGGCCGGTTCCGCGTCCGATCCGGCCCCATCCGGCCCCACCGCACGGCCTGTACGCTCCGCCACAGGTCGTGTTCCGTAGCCGACCGTCGCTCTGTCCATCCGTGTGTCCTGCGTTCTCTCGATCCCTGGAGATCTCATGAGCTTCGACACGCCCGCGGGGACCCGCGGCGCCCGACAGCCGTCCGGGCGGCTGATGCGCCGGTTCAACACGCTGCTCGCCCGGCGGATCCGCAGGACCGGCACAGCCATGGGTCTCAATGCCCTGATCCTGACGACCCTCGGCGCCAGAAGCGGAGCCGGGCGCACCACCCCGGTCGGCCGGTTCCCCGGCTCCGACGGCTCCTGGCTGATCGTCGCGTCGGCCGCCGGCGCGGCCGGTAACCCCGCCTGGGACCACAACATCGCCGCCCACCCCGACAAGACCGACCGGATCCCGCCGATCATCCGCCTGACTCCGCACACCAACGAATGACATCGGAAGCCGGGGTCCATTTCCGTCCTGAACGGATGTATCGCCTGCGACGCACCATCCGCTGACCGAAGGCGACGTAATCGCGTCAATGTCGAGTCAAGAAGATCATCGGTAAGCCGTATACGGGGATACCGCATTGAAAGGGGGACGGGGAAACAGGTCCGCGCGGGCACTGTGTCCCTGAATACCAATGAGTTCCGCACAAGACCGCCCTGATGAAGGCATGTCGAAGGAATCATCCGGGGAAGGGCAAGAGGCGCCACGGGATGCCGCGGCGCCCATGGTCGCGGGCCGCTATCGGCTGGTGGCGCAGCTGGGCAAGGGAGGCATGGGCACCGTCTGGCGGGCCCGGGACGTCGTTCGCGGCGAGGACGTCGCGATCAAGGAACCTCAACTCACCTCGAATCTGGGAGGCGAGAGCCGCGAGGTCATGGTGGCGAGGCTCGAGCGGGAGGCGAGGGCCACCGCACAGATCTCACACCCGGCCGTGGTCGACATCCTCGACGTGGTTACTGATTCCGGACGGCCGTTGATCGTCATGGAGCTGATCGAAGGCCGGAATCTGGCCGACCTGATGGACGAGGGCATACTGTCGCCCCAGCAGGCGGCGAAGGTCACGCTGCCGGTCGCGGAGGCGCTGGTCGCCGCGCACGCGATGGGCGTGCTGCACCGGGACGTCAAGCCGCACAACATCATGATCGGCGACGACGGCCGGGTCGTCCTCACCGACTTCGGCCTCGCCCAGATTCACGGCGAGCAGGGGCTCACCGCCACGGGCATGATGATGGGTTCCGCCGAGTTCCTTCCACCCGAGCGGATGCTGGGCAGGGTCGCCGTGCCCGCGTCGGACTTCTTCTCCCTCGGCGTCGTCCTGTACGCGGCGGTCGAGGGCTACTCACCCTTCCTGCGCAAGGTCCCGGAGGCGACCTTCCAGGCGATCATGAACGCGCGGCCGGCGGACCCGATCCACGGCGGACCGCTCACCCCGCTGATCATGGCCATGCTCGACAAGGACCCGGAACGGCGGCCCAGCGGCGCTCAGGTCGTCGAGCGGCTCCGCCAGGTGGCCGAGGGCACACCGTCGGCCTCCACCGACACGGCGCCTCCGGCCGCCGAGAAGGGGCCCGGAAAGGAAGGCGGCGACGGAAAGCGCACTCGCCGCGCGTGGGTACTGCCGGTGGCGGCCATCATCACCGTAGCCGCGTTCGCGGCCGGTGTGGCCGCGGCCACGGGGGCCATCAAGCTGAAACCGGCGGCGACACAGGCCGCCCCAACGGTGACGACCACGGTCCACTCCGTGCAGCCCGGTGACCGGCAGCAGCGCCCGACGGCCTCCCCGAGCAGGATCCGCAGGCCGATGACCGTGGCGAGCCCCATGCCCTCGGCTTCACGCCGCAAGCGCGCCGGGACCAAGGCCGCCTCGAACGAACTGCCGCTGGCGGGCGGGCCGCCGTGGACGAGCCGCGTGCTGCACGCACCGTACGTGCTCCGCTCGGGCAGGACCGTGCGGACGAACCGCATCGCGCTGACCATGCAGACCGACGGTGATCTGGTGCTCCGCGACAAGGGCGGCAAGGTCATCTGGTCCACCGGGACCCACCGGCCCGGGGCCCACGCCATCCTCCAGAACGACGGCAACCTGGTCGTCTACACCGCGAGCGATCGGCCGGCCTGGGGCGCGGGATGCCAGGGCCACGATCATCCGACGATGGTGCTGCAGGCCGACGCCAACCTGGTGATCAAGGACAAGAACGGCACGCCGGTATGGGCGACCGACACCTGGCGATGACCCGGGGACCGAGCCCGGCCCGCGTTGGGCCACAAGGGGGTACGAGGATCCGGGTTCTTCAGCGAGGGTCGGATCTCAGCAGGGAGTAGAGGTACACGTCTCGGCGTTCGTCTTCGGCGAGCCACCAACGGCGAAGGAGTCCTTCACGTTGGTAGCCGGCCCGCTCGGCGGTGTGCCAGGACGCTTCGTTCGAAGGCTCCACGTACAGCTCAAGGCGGTCGATCCCGGGCGGCGTGAACGCCCAGGCCGACAGCATGCGCAGCGCATGTCCCGCCGCCCCCTGACCGCGCTTTCGTTCGGCGATCCAATACCCGATGCTCGCCCGCCCGGCCTGCAGATCCTTCAAGCCCAGTCCGATATGCCCGATGGCATGGTCGGTTTCCGCGTCAGCGATGGCGAAGTAATATCTGACGCCCGCGACGTAGTGGCTTCGGGCCAGGTCGATCAAGGCCTGCATCTGACCACCGTCGGATGTCGCCTGAACCTTGCTCTGCGCGAGCACCGGATCGATCAACGTGATCAGCGGATCGTCGGAGACTTCTTCGATGAATCCGGCATCTCCGTCGGAGAAATTCCGCAGCACGAGCGTGCCGTCGTCGATTCGAGGAAAGGGAGCGAACATTGACATGGCACCAATCTCCCACACGTTGACGAGAACCAGGCCGCGCTCGCGCTGTAAGGATAGCGGCTTCACTTCTCCTCCGTAACTCGGTAATCCCCCTCGTTCCCGTAGGCGATTTGCACGCCAAGCGAAATAACGGCCCCTTGCGATCATCGCAAGGGGCCGTCGGTTGTCGCGGTGTCAGCGCGGGGTCACGGGTTGGGTGGTGGGTGTGAGGACCAGCAGGCGCAGCTCGTTCGGTTGCAGGGACAGGGTCTGGCTCGTGTAGCCGCTGGTGCGTGGCGCGATGACGAACTGCTCCACCGGCTTCAGGTCGCCCGAGTCCGCGTCATCGCCGATTTTGTACCGGGTCACCAGGATGTTCGACTTGCCGAACGCGCTCGGCAGGTGGGACAGGACGATCTTCGAGTTGTAGCCGGTCTGCTGCGTCCACTGATAGTTCCACGTCATCACCGCGACTTTGGTCGGATCGGCGGCGGCCAGCCCGTACACGCCGATGCCCTGGGCGCTGAGCTGGTCCGACGTCGCCTTGTAGCGGGTCGCGGGCAGCATCGACTGCATCTGCATCATGTTGAAGTAGGGCCGCGGTACGCCGGTGCCGGTGTCGGCGAACATGTCCTTGCGGTCGTTGTCCGGGTGGTCGATGGTCCAGTGGAACGGCGTGACCGACGTCTGGCCGAGGTAGTAGTAGTGCAGTGACGCCAGGCCCGCCGCCTGGATGTGGTAGTCGGCCGACAGGCCCAAGCTGGAGGCGCGGGATCCGGGGAAGACGCCGCTCTCGGTGACCAGGGCGGGAACACTCTTCAGCTTCCGGGCGGACAGCATGGAGTTCAGCTGCGAACGCTCCGTGGCGACGACCGCCGGGTCCAGCTTCAGCTTGTCCCACGCGCCGCCGGTGGTGTTGATCAGGTACTGGTGGTAGGAGATGAAGTCGAGCCGCTTGTTCGCGTCCGTGTCGGCGGCGTACAGGTCCAGGAAGGCGCCGATCCGGTTCGTGGTGAAGATGTCGGTCGTCGGCCCACCGATTTTGATCGCCGGGCCGGGCAGGTTCATCGCGTTCACCGCGTTGACCACCTGGTAGGTGAACTTGTACTTCGGGTAGTACGCCGCGATGTCCGGCGGCTCGTTCTCCGACTCGAGGTACTCGATGGTGGGGAAATGCCGCTTGTAGTCGGCGAGCATGTCGCGCTCGGCGACGAAGAGTTCGGCGCGCGAGAACGTGCCCTTGGTGACCAGCGGGTCGTAGTCGGAGCGCCAGTTGAGCACCAGCGACTTCGACCACGAGGAGTACGCCTGCAGGTAGTCGTACCACTTGGCGTAGTCCGGCTTCTTGTTCGCCACGTCGTACGCCTGGTCGAACTCCAGCCACACCCGCGACCGGTCGAGCTTCAGGCCGCTCAAATCGGCGCTCGTCTTCGTACCGTATTTCCAGCTGTTCGGCGTCGCGCTCAGTTCACCGCCGGGCCGGAACGGAAACGCGCCCTGACTCTGCGACAGGTCGACGCGCACGGCGTTCGCGACCGGCGACGCGGCGGCGTCGGCGTTCGAGCGCATCGACGCGGTGGAGGACGCGGGTCCCCGCACCGCGGCCCATGTCGCGATACCCGCCACCAGCGCGAGTGACGAAACTCCCGCTCCGACCCGGACCAACCTGCCCACTCGTCCTCCTGAAGACGTTCGACGCGTCGCCGTACGGGCGCGCGCTCATCGGGATCCCCGTTCCGCGGATCAATACGAACCGCCCGACCCCGCATCGACAATGCGGGCGCCGGGCTCAGGCGGCACGTTAGCGGCCTGCGGTTTACGTTCGGTATAAGCCGAAATCCTCCCCGCCCTCGCCACCGAGCCCGTCTCCGGTGGCCGAGGTCGCCGAAGCGAGCGGGCGGTGCTCGAACGGCCGCCGCCGGGCCGGGGCAGGCCCGCTGACCCGCCGCGAGGATGCGCGACAAAATCGGCACGGAAGATCCATTGTTATGGGTTGCATCAAGTGATCAAATCGAGTGATCGTGGGTTCGTTCCACCGCCGGCGATGAGGTGGCTCGATGACCAGACGCTTATCCCGGGCGGCCGTCGCGTCTCGACCGGCGCGGCCGAGGTCGCGCGCCGTCGATCGAGGCGATCGCTCCCCCGGCCTCCGCCGTCGCGGGTGGTGATGCGGCATCGAGAGCCGCCGAGATGGTGATCTCCCTGCAACCCCCACGGAAGGAGCCCCATGCGCATCAAGCTGATCCTGCTCGGCGTGGTCGTCGTGGCGCTGGTCGCGACGGTCTGGCTGCCCTTCGTCAACTCCTCCTCCCTGTGGCTCGGCCTGCCCTCGATCATGGTCTGGACGGCCGCCTGGGTCCTGGGCCTCACCCTGGTCCTGGCCCTCATCGAGTTCAGCCGCGCGGACGAGAACGAGACCGCCTGGTTCTTCAGCAGCATGGTGTCCTCGACCATCGGCGTCCTGTTCATGACGCTCCCGCACCAGTGGCCGGCGCTGCTTTCGGCGAGGTCGCCCAAGGCCGTACGCCGCAACTACGTGTTCCTCCCGGTGTACTCGATCGCCCTGGCGCTCCCGATGATCATCGGATTCACGGGGATCCTCGCGCTGCCGAAGAACTCCGGCAGCAACGGCGTGCTCCTGACGCTCGCCGGTCAGGCGTTTCCCGGCTGGTTCGTCGGCATCGTGGTGGTGGCGACGGCCGCGACCGCGATGGTGCCGGCGGCCGGGCTCATCGTCGGGATGTCCACGCTGATCGCCCGTAATCTCGTCGGCACCCGAAGCGAGCGCAGCCAGATCGCCGTGAACCACGTGTCGGTCGTCGTCGTCACCGGCTTCGCCCTGATCACCGCGCTCGTACGCCCGGATCTCCTGGCCAACCTGCTGTTGCTGACCTACTCGGGGCTCGACCAGCTGATCCCGGCGATCGTCCTGGCGTTGTTCGCCCGCAGGATCGTGGGCCTGTGGCCGGTCCTGTCCGGCCTGGTGGTCGGCGAGGCGGTCGTGATCTGGCTGACCTTCAGCGACGTCTACCAGGGCCACGTCAACGTGGGACTGATCGGGCTCGTGCCGAACGTGGTCGTCGTCGCCATCGGCGCGGCGCTGGAACGCACCCTCGGCGGCAGGCCGGCCGGGCTCGCGACCCGCGCCTAGGCTACGGACGACGGCGCACAGGGCACCCGAAGCCGCCGCTCCGGGTGCCCTGTGACCCCGCCGGGGCATCGGCCGGTTAGGCGGCCGCCCAGGAGGCATGTTCGGCGACGAGCCGGCGCAGTCCGTACATCTCACGCGGGTGGTTCCAGCCGAGGACCCCGACGACCGTGCCGTTGCGGGCGTAGGCGGCGGTGAAACGGCCGTCGGCGGGGTCACCCCGCAGGATCCGGAATTCGGCGTCCGGAGGGAAGATGCCGTACGCCTGGATCTTCGTGGCGTACTGGTCGGTCCAGAAGTAGGAGACGGGCGCGAACGGGGTCGCGTCACCGAGAAGGTTGCCGGCCACGGCCATGGCCTGTTCGGTGGCGTTCATCCGGTGTTCGAGCCGCATCCGCATGCCGAAGTGCGGGTTGTACCAGGAGACGACGTCTCCGGCGGCATAGATACCGGGAGCCGCGCGGCAGAACCGATCGCACGTCACCCCGTCCCCCAGCCGCAGGCCCGAACCCTCCAGCCAGCCGGTCGCGGGGTCCGAGCCGATGGCCAGGACCACCACGTCGGCCGGCAGCAGAGTGTCATCGGCCAGTTCGACCCCGGTGACCCGGCCGCCCGTGCCGCGCAGACGGCGGACGGGCACCCCGCAGCGCAGCACGGTGCCGTGGTCGCGGTGCAACGCGGCGACGAGCGCGCCGACCCGGTCGCCGAACGGGCGGAGCACCGGCCGCGGGCCGGCCACGGTGACCTCCGCGCCCATCGTCCGGGCCGTCGCCGCCACCTCGGTCCCCAGGAACCCGGTGCCCACGACGACGACCCGCGGCCCGGCGAGCAGCGCCGCGCGCAGGGCGACGACGTCGTCGAGGGTCCGCAGCACGTGCACCCCGGCGAGGTCGCCGCCGGGAAGGCGGCGAGGTGTGAGACCTGTGGCGATGACCAGGCCGTCGAAACCGATCGGATCGCCGCCGCTCGTACTCACCTGACGGCCGGTGACGTCCAGGCCGGTGGCGGCCCGGCCGAGCCGGATGTCGGCGCCGAGCCCGGCGAGCGCCTCGGGCGAGCGCAGGGCGGTGCGCTCGGCTTCCCACGTGCCGGCGAGGACCTGCTTGGACAGCGGCGGCCGGTCGTACGGCGCATGCCGCTCGTCACCGATCAGCGTCAGCCTTCCGTCATAGCCACGACGGCGGAGTGCCTCGGCGGCGGTCAGGCCCGCCGCCGAGGCGCCGACGATGACGATCCGGTTCACTCCTCCTCCACCGTGATCGCCAGAGCCGGGCAGAGCATGGCGGCCTCCCGGACGTCGTCCTCCCGTCCGGCGGGCACGTCGGGGTCGAGCAGGACGACGATGCCGTCCTCGTCGCGTTGGTCGAAGATGCCGGCGGCGGCGAGCACGCACTGGCCGGAGGCCACACACTTGTCCTGGTCGATCGTTACCTTCATCAAGGCCTCCTTCGCGTTGTCGTTCGCCGTGGTCACCAGGCGACGGGGAGCTCGTACACGCCGTAGACGAGTGCGTCGTGCTTGAAGGGCACCTGCTCCAGGTCCACCGCCAGGCGCAGGGTCGGGATCCGGCGGTAGAGCGTGCCGTACACGACCTGCAGCTCGACCCGGGCCAGCGGCTGCCCGAGGCACTGGTGCACGCCGAAGCCGAAGGCGATGTGCCGCCGGGCGTCGCGCCGGAGGTCGAGGCGGTCCGGGTCGGCGAAGACGGTGGTGTCGCGGTTGCCGATGTCGTTGGCCAGGACGATGCCCTCGCCGGCGCGGATGGTCCGGCCGCCGATCTCGATGTCCTCGAGCGCGACGCGTCGCCGCCCGCTGTGCACGATGGTCAGGTAGCGCAGGAGCTCCTCGACCGCGCCGGCGATCAGCTTGGGATCGTCGGTCTCCCGCAGCCGGGCGAGCTGGTCCGGGTGGTGCAGCAGCGCGAGAGTGCCCAGCGCGATCATGTTCGCGGTCGTCTCGTGGCCGGCGGTCAGCAGCAGGCGGCCCATCATCGCCGCCTCGTGCCGGGACAGCTCCCCGGTGGCGACGCGCTGCACGGCCAGCTGGGACAGCAGGTCCTCGCCCGGGTGGGCCTGTTTGTCGGCGACCAGCCGCTCGAGGTAGTCGACCAGCCGGTGCTGGGCCGCCAGGGCCTCCTCCGGTGCGGTGGCGCGGTTGACGAGCAGCCGGCTGTTGCGCTGGAAGAAGTCATGGTCGGCGTACGGCACGCCGAGCAGCTCGCTGATCACCAGCGAGGGCACGGGCAGCGCGAACGCCTCGACCAGGTCCACCGGTGCCGGGCCGGCGAGCATGTCATCGATCAGGCCGTCCACGATCTTCTGGACGGCGGGCCGGAGCGCCTCGACCCGCTTGATGGAGAACGGGGCGGTCACCATCCGGCGCAGACGCGCGTGCTCCGGGTCGTCGATGTTGATGAAGGTCCGCGACTCCTTGCGGACCGTCATCTGACCCGGGGTGGTGTGGGGGTAGTTCGGGAGGCCGGAGTCGGCGCTGACCCGGGGATCGGACAACAGGGCCCGCTGGTCGTCGTAGCGGCTGATCAGCCAGGGGGTGCTGCCGTCCCACAGCCGAACCCGGGTGATGGGGGCGTCGGCCCGCAGCGCGCGCAGGGCCGGCGGCGGGTCGAACGGGCAGCCGGTCGCCCGGGGCATCGGGAATCGCGGCACCTCGGCCGAAGAAGTGCTCGTGGTGGTGGTCACCGAGTCGGCGCTCATGGTTCTCCGTCCTTTCGACGCGTCCGTTGCGTGATCAGCGGCGGGACGCGTAAGCGCGAGGTCGCGGCCCGCGGCCGGCGGAGGGAGCCCGGCCTCAGGGCCGGAACGCGGGAGGTCGAGGGGTCGGTCACGAGCCCGTCCCGTCGTCCGCGGCGGGAGGCTGCCCGGCGGCGTGGATCAGCCGCCGCACGATCGGCAAGGCCGTCCGCATGGCCGAGCCCAGCGCCTCGCGCTCCTCCGCGGGGAGGGCGGCCAGGAGCCCGGCCAGCCGGGCGTGCCGCGCCTGTCCGCGCTCGGCCAGGACTCCCCGCCCGGTCTCGGTGATCGTGACGAGAGCGACGCGCCGGTCCTCGGGGTCGCTCATCCGTGCGACCAGGCCGTCGCGTTCGAGCCGCTGCACCAGCTGGGTCATCGATGGCTGGGCGACGCCTTCCGCCACGGCCAGCGCGGTCAGCCGGATGGGCCCCTCCCGCTCCACCCTGGCGAGGGTCGAGGCGGTGGTGAGACTCATGGCCTGACGGTTCGACAGGTGCCTCGCCATCAGCGCCGCCACCTCGGTCAGCGCCGCGGCGACCTCGTCAAGGTCCCCTACGGAGGGTGCTCCGTCCATGACCCAATTTATATCACATACCTATATAGGTTGCCTATCTAACTGCCGAGGCACACAGGTCACGTACACGCCTCCTTCCCCGCCAACGGAGCGGCCGTCGAGCTCGACGCCCTCATCGAACCGGCGACCGGCGGGGACCAGGGCGGAGGAGGGCGCCGCGGCCCGGCGGTCGCGCGACGCCGGGGTCCGTCACGGGGCGGAGCGCCGTCGCCTGGTCCCCGCCGGTGCCGGTTCAGTCCTCGTCGTCGTCGTGGGCTGAGGGCCGGTCGATCTCGTTCTCGATGATCTTGCCGGTCCCGGCGTCGATGGTCAGTTCCCGGTGGGGACCGTTCGCCGGTGTCAGTTCGACCTCCCAGGCGGCGGTGCCGTGCTCATCCTCGATCTCGATCGAGGTGATCGTGGCTCCGGGCACCGCTCCGCGCGCGATCTCGCCGGCTCGTTCCAGGCTGATCTTGGTGGTGGCGTGGGTGGCCGTGGCGTCGGTGCCGTGATCGTCGCGACCGGGCGCGTCGTCGTGGTGGTCGCCTCCGTACGCGCCGGCGGTGGCCGGGTGGGAGTGGTCCTCGGCGGCGAGCGCGATGCCGCCGGTGGCGATGACGGCCGCGGCGGCGATGCCGACGCCGAGTGCGAGCTTGCGGTGCATGAGATGCCTCCCCTGATCGGGTTCGTGGTCGTACGTGTCTCAGGGTGGGACGGGCGGTGATAGGGAGGCGCTGTGGCGAGCCTAAGGACGGGTTAAGGCGTTGCGGGAGGCTCGGGCAGGGTCAGGCTGATCTGCGCGCCGCCACCGGGTGAGGCGCCCAGATCGATCGTTCCGCCCGCGGTGTCGGCGGTGCGCCGGGCGATGTCGAGGCCCAGGCCGGTGGAGGCCGCGGTGCTGCGGCCGCGGGCCGGCAGGTCGCCGGCGGGCAGGCCGGGGCCGTCGTCGCCGACGACGATGCGGGCCCCGCCGGAGACGGCCTCCAGCGTGACGGAGAAGGCGGTGCCCTCCGGGGTGTGGGCGAAGACGTTCTCCAGCAGGGCGTCGACGGCCGCGGCCAGCTCGTCGCGGCCGGTGGCGACCGGCAGCGGGCCGTCGGGCAGCGTGGTGGTGACGGCACGGTCCTGCTCGTCGGCCAGCGCGGACCAGAACTCGACACGTTCGGTGAGGACCTGGCGGGCGTCGCAGTGCACACCGGCCCGGTGGTGGGGGTGGCGGGTGTCGTGGATGATCCGGGTGACGGTGCGCTCCAGCGCGTCGACGACGGCGGTGATGCGCTCGGCCTCGGCGGGATCGCGCAGTGTCTCGGTCTCCAGGCGCAGCGCGGTCAGCGGGGTGCGCAACCGGTGGGACAGGTCGGCGGCCGCTTCGCGTTCGCCGGCGAGCAGATCGGCGATGCGGCCGGCCAGGTGGTTGAGGGCGGCGCCGACGTCGCGGATCTCGCTCGGTCCGCCGGGGTGTACCCGGGCGTCCAGGTCGCCGGCCGACAGCCGATGTGACAGGGCCGCCAGTGCGGTGACGGGGCCGAGCATGGAGCGGGCGATCCGGTCGGCCACCACCAGGCCGACGGCGAGCAGTCCGGCCCCGAGCAGACCCAGGATCAGCCAGGCGCGCGCCACGCCGGCACGGAGCTGGGCGTCGGTGACGAAGGTGCGGACCACGGAGGTTCCGCCCGCGCCGCCCTGGACGGCGATCAGGATCTCGCGCCCGCCGGGAGCCTGGACGGTGATGCTGCGCCCGCGGGCGGCCAGCTCGACCGCGTGGCTGCGGGTCGCGGGTGTGCCGAGGAGGTGGCCGTCGGGCCAGAACACGGTGACGGGATAGCGGCTGGTGGACTGGATCTGGGCGAGGGTCAGCCCGACGGTGGCCTTGTCCGCGGCGGCGACCACCGGTGCCAGCGACTGAGCGGCGGTGGTGGCCGCGGCGGTCGCGCGGTCGGCGGCGACGTCGCGGACAAGGAGCGCCAGCGGCACCAGGAACGCGATCAGCATCAGGGAGGCGGTGGCGGCCACGAGCCGGAACAGGCGGCCTCTCATGCGCCCGGATCAACGATCTTGACGCCGACACCGCGTACGGAGTGCAGGTAGCGGGGCTGTTTGGCGGTTTCACCGAGCTTTCGGCGCAGCCACGCCACGTGCACGTCGACGGTCTTGTCGGCCCCGCCGTACGGGGTCTGCCACACCTGCGTGAGCAGTTCCCGTTTGGAGATGACCTGGCCGGCGCGGGCGGCCAGGTAGTGCAGCAGGTCGAACTCCTTGGGCGCCAGCACCAGCGCCCGCCCGTCCAGGCTCGCCTCGCGGGCGCCGGGGTCGATGCGCAACGCGCCGACCGTCACCGGCTCCGGGCCGGTCTGGTCGTCGGCGCGGCGCAGCACCGCGCGGATCCGCGCGTCCAGCTGGCTCGCGCCGAACGGCTTGACGACGTAGTCGTCGGCGCCGGCGTCGAGTGCCTCGACGATCTGGCTCTCCTCGTCGCGGGCGGTGGCCACGATGACCGGTACCCGGCTGACGCCGCGGAGCATCCGTAGCAGCCGGCACCCGTCCAGGTCGGGCAGCCCCAGGTCCAGCACGACCAGGTCGGGCCGGGATTCGACGGCCTGGGCCAGCCCGGCCATCGCGGTGTCCGCGGTGGCGACCGCGTGACCGCGCTCGGACAGCGCCCGTACCAGCGCGGTCCGCACCTGCGGGTCGTCCTCGATCAGCAGAAGTTGCGGCACCTCCCCACCGTAGCCAGCGGTTTCAGCGTCCGATACGCCCATAGCGGGGCCTTGTCGGCGTCTTATCCGCCCCTTAGCCGCAGCCGTGCGAGCCTGGACGGCATGACGCGAGGCACGCTGATGGGAATCGGCGCCTGGGCCGCCACCGCGGCCGTCGCGACCGGCGTCGGTGTGGCGGCGATCTCCGTACTGGGCGCGGGCATCACCGACCACGGCGTCCGGCCGCTGACGTCCGCGCAGGTCGAGCGCGCCCTGGCGAGCCCCGCGACCGCGACACCGGTACCGGGCACCGCGGGCGGCACGCCGGCCGGCGCGATCACTCGTGGGCTGTCGACCCCGGGCGGCAGCGTGCTCGCCCGCTGCGACCCGGCCGGCGACGCGTACCTGATCTCCTGGACCCCCGCGCAGGGGTACGCGGCCGATGACGCGCACCGCGGCCCGGCCGCGCAGGCATGGGTGGAGTTCGAGGCCGACCATGACAACACGGTCACCGTCCAGGTGACCTGCCGCTCGGGCGTCCCCACGGCGACGACGGTCAACGGCGACGTCGACGACTGAACGGCCCGCGCCGATCGGACGGCCCATGGCGCGTTCCCCGGTGACCGCGCCCGGAGACCGGCATCGGGGCGCCCCCACGCCGCCGGGGCGATAACGTGTCGTGATCATGAAGTTGCGGTGAACACCGCATGAGCATGTGAAGGGCGCACGTGACCGAGCGGATGAAGATTCTTGGTGGGCTGCTACTTCTCGTGCTCATGGCGCTGCTGGGCGTCGCCGCCAAGACACCGACGCTCACCCGGATCGACATCCGGCTGGACGAACATCTCGCGCCGATGCGCGACGCCGTACTCACCCTGGGGGCGAAGGGTGCCACGGCCGTCGCCCAGGCGGCGGTGGGCGCGGTCGTCGCCGTGGTCGTCCCGATCGGCCTGTGGCTGGTGCGCCGGCGCCGGGACGCGTTGATCGCCCTCTGCCTGATGGCGGGGTCGCTGGCGGTCGCGTTCGCCGCCAAGATCCTGGTGGCCGAGCATCGGCCGCCGGAGCGGCTGTGGGTGATCCCGCCGGACAACAAGGAGAGCTTTCCCAGCGGGCACGCCACCGTGGCGGCCGCGGTCGCACTGCTGTTGTTCCTCCTCGTACGCGGACGGCTGCGGGTGCTCGTGTCGACTCTCGGGGTGCTGTTCGCGCTCGGGGTGGGTTTCGCCCGGGTCTACCTGGGGGTGCACTACCCGGTGGACGTCGCCGGCGGATACCTGGTCGCGACCGGAGTGTCGCTCGTGGTGGTCGGCTTCTTCAACGTGCCGGCGATCCGCCGCGGCCTCGAGGACGTCGGAACGCCCGCGTCCGGACGCCACCACGCGGGACGCGCGTCCGGGACCGTGGTGGAGCGTCGCTGAGCTCTGGCTCCGGGCGACGACTCCGGCGGCGTCCAGACCGTCAGACGCCGCCCGTCAGGTCATCCTCGGCCGTCACGACCGTACGGGGACGCGTGCGGACGGTCGCAGGCCGATGGCGTTGTGGGTGAAACGCTGCCGGTAGGTGGTGGCCGACAGGCCGTAGTAGGCCTTGAAGCGGCGGGCGAAGTAGTTCTGGTCGGCCCAGCCGACGGCCTGGCCGATCTGGGTGACGGATTGGTCGGTGTGCAGCAGCAGCGAGGCCGCGGTCTCGACGCGGTGCTGGGCGAGGTAGGCCATCGACGGCAGGCCGGTGGTGGTCTTGAAGATCCTCACCAGGTGGCGGGGAGACAGGTGGAGTTCGCCGGCGAGTTCGGTGAGCGTCCACCGATGCGCCATGCGTGCCTCCAGCAGCCGCATCGCCTGCACCACCGCGGGGTGGGCCGGTCCTGAGCCGGAGCCGCGCTGCTCGGCGGCCCTTGACGCAGACCCTGGCGCTCTGCGACGCGGCCAAGGCGAAGGGCAAGGTCGCCTTCGCCCTCGGCGACCAGACCGACTGGGTCACCCAGCTCTCATCGACTTCCTCGCCACCCCGGAAGCCATGAACCTCTACGCGGGTGCCATCGGCAACCTCCCGAGCATCCCCAACGCCCAGTTCACCGCCGACCCCGCTCTCCAGCCGCTCATCGACTTCCAGAAGGCGGGCAGGACCGTCCCGTTCATGGGCCAGCTGTGGCCCGACCCCAAGGTCCAGCAGGCCCACTTCACCGGCGTGCAGAACCTGTTCGCCGGCAAGGCCGACCCGGCCGAGGTCCTCAACCGGATGGACGAGGCCTATACCCAGAAGTAACCGCCGACATCGAGCCCGTGCGGTCCGGCCTCCGGCCGCACCGCACGCGCCGGTAACCCCTCAATCTCTCGCTGGAACGCCTATCCTGTATGTATCAGTAAAAGAAAAGACTTCGGATAAGCGGCCATTCGCGCCGAACCTCCCCTACCGTTACGGAGCATCTGGCCGGGACTGCTGACCAGCGAGCAGGCGGGAGCACGCGAATGACCGATCTCCGCGACATTCCGGAGGCGCCCGCCGAACCTGTCGCCGCACCTCCCGTGGGCCCGCTGAGCGAGGTCGTACGGCCGCCCGGCCACCCACGGCCGGCGCTGCAGGCTCCCGCGGTGGTGCTGGAGCAGGTCACCAAGGTCTATCCGCGCGGCGTCCGTGCGCTCACCGAAGTCTCGATCACCGTGGAGCGCGGCACGTTCGTCGTCGTGACGGGGCCGCCGGGGGCGGGCAAGAGCGCGTTACTGCACTGCGCCGCCGGCCTGGACGAACCGACCAGCGGCCATGTGGTCATCGACGGCACCGCGGCCGGCGGGCTCAGCGAGACGCGCCGTGCCGAACTGCGCCGGGAGCGCGTCGGGTTCGTGTTCGCGCCCTACAACCTGGTGCCCTCGCTCACCGTCGCGGACAACATCAGGCTGCCGCTTCGGCTGGTGGGCAAGGAGCCGGACCGGGACTGGCTGCGGATGCTGGTCGAGCGGGTGGGACTGAGCGACTGGCTGGACCACCGCCCCGCCGAGTTGTCCGACGGCCGGCAGCGGCGGGCGATGATAGCCCGGGCTCTGGTGACCAGGCCGACGGTCGTGTTCGGTGACGAACCGACCGGCGGCCTGGACCCGCACACCGCCGGCGAGGTGCTCGACCTGCTCCGCGACCTGGTCGACGGTCTCGGCCAGACCATGGTGATGGTGACCCGCGACCCGGCCGTCGCCGCCTGGGCGGACCGTGCTCTGGTCATGGCCGGCGGGCGGGTCCGCGGCACGGTGAACGGGCCGACGGCGGCCGGGGGGGCTCACCGCCTCACCGAGCTGGAGACGGAGGCGACGCCGGGCTCGCGGTGGCGCCCGCCGCCATCCGCCGCCGAGATCACGACACGGCCGGCGTCCGATCCGGGGACGGCCCAGGGGCACGGTTCGATGTTCGGCGCGTTACTCCGGTCCCACCGGACGCGCCTCGGCCTGAGCCAGGAGAAACTCTCCGCCGAATCCGGAATGAGCGTGCGCGCGATCAGCGACATGGAACGGGGCCGGGCACGCGGACCCCAGTCGCGTTCCACCGAGGTCCTGGGCACCGCGCTCCGGCTGAGCAGGCCCGAGCTCGACTGGTTCCACCAGATCGCCACGGCCGGCAGGCGGCGCTCGAACGTGTTCGACCGCACCCTGAACTCGCTGCCCGCCCATTCCGGCCCGCTGGCCGGCCGTGACGGCGAGATCGCGACGATACGGGCGCTGGCGGACACCGCCGCGCACATCCAGCCGGCGGCACCGCCGGCGGCGGCGATCTCCGGTGGGCCCGGAGTCGGCAAGACCACACTCGCGATCCGGGCCGCTTACGATCTGCGCGACCGGTTCCCCGACGGGCAGCTCTTCGTCTGCCTGGGCTCCGCCGGGAGGCGTTCGGGTTCGCCCGCCGGAGCGCTGGGCACGCTGCTGCGATCGCTCGGCGTTTCCGGAGAGCTGCCCACCTCGCTGCAGGAGCGCAGCGCGATGTACCGCTCGCTGCTCACCGGCAAGCGCGTGCTGGTGGTGCTCGACGACGCCATCGACGAACGCCAGGTCCGCCCGCTCATCGCCCCGGATCCGCACTGCATGACCCTGGTCACGAGCCGCCGTACGCTCGCCGGCCTGGAGACGGCGCGGCCGGTGCCGCTGCGCTGCCTGTCGGTCGGCGAGGCGCTGACACTGCTGGAACAAGCGGTCGGCGCCGACCGCGTGGCCGCGGAGCCGGAGGCGTCCGCCGAACTCGTGCAGCTGTGCGGCCTGCTGCCGCTGGCGCTGCAGATCATGGCCCGGCGGCTGGCGAACCGCCCGGGACTGTCGATCCGCCGCCTCGTCGAACAGCTGCGGCCCGCGGAGAACCGGCTGACCGCCCTGAGCGTCGACGACCTGAACGTGCGCGACGCCTTCGTCTCCTCCTACCGGAGGCTCTCGCCGACCACCCAGCGGATCTTCCGGTGCCTGTCGTTGCTCCCGGACCACCGCCCGTTCGACGCCGGCCTCGCCGCCGCGTCGGCCGGCGTCGGCCGGGACCGGACCGAGGAGGCCCTTGAGGAGCTCATCGACACCAACCTGGTCGAGGTGACCAGGAGCGTTCGCTGGTTCCAGCTGCCCGGCCTGCTCTGGCTGTTCGCCCGCGAACGCCAGGAGGAGGAAGGCCAGGAGGAGTCGGTGGGAGGCCCCATGCGCTTCGACGGACGGCCGCTTCGCTCACGACATCTCCAGGTCGTCCGGGGTGAGCAGCCGTAGATCGTCGAGCGTGGGTGAGGCGACCGACGCCAGCCGCCCGGCCTGCCGGGTGATCATCACGTCCAGGACCTTGCGGGCGTACCGCGCGTTGCCGAACGACTCGTCGCGCGGCACGGACGCGAAGTGGCCGGCCAGCGCGCCGCTCAGCTCCGGAGCGAGCTCGTACCCCTGGGCGGCGGCCTGGTAGCCGACGATCGTCACCAGCTCCTCGTCGGTGTAGTCGGCGAAGGTGACGTTGCGGGAGAACCTCGATGCCAGGCCGGGATTGGAGTCCAGGAACCGCCGCATCGGCCTGGAGTAGCCCGCGACGATCACGACGGTGTCGTCTCGGTGGTCCTCCATGAGCTTGACCAGCGTGTCCACGGCCTCCCGGCCGAAGTCGCCGTCGGCCCCGGGCGGGGTCAGCGCGTACGCCTCGTCGATGAACAGCACGCCGCCGCGCGCCTTGTCGAACGCCTCCTTGGTCTGCTGCGCGGTGTGCCCGATATAGCGGCCGACCAGGTCGGACCGGGCGACCTCCACCATCTGCCCACGCGGCAGCACGCCGAGGGCGGAGAGCAGCTCGCCGTACAGCCGGGCCACCGTGGTCTTGCCGGTGCCGGGCGCGCCGGAGAACACGAGATGGTGGCTGATCTTGGGCACCGGAAGCCCGGCCGCCGCGCGTTTGCGGGTGGCCGATACGAGATTGACCATGTCGGTGACCTGACGTTTCACCTCGGCCAGGCCGATCATGGCGGTGAGGTCCGCCATCAGGGCCGCCAGCCGGCCCTTGTCTCCGGCCACCGCGCCGGAACCGTTGCGCGCCGCCTCCGCGGCGGCCTCCCCGACGTCCTCCGCGGTCAGCCGGAGCAGGTCGGCGGGGTCGGAGTCGGGCATGCGGGTGAGCCGCACCGCCTGCCGGTCGACCATCCCCTCGAACGTCCTGCGGGCCTCGCGCCCGTTGCCGAACGTGGCGTCCCTCGTCATGGTCTCGAAGTGGTACGCGAGCGCGACCCGGCCGGAGTCGTCCAGCTCGTAGCCGTGCCTGGCGCACTGCTTCTCGACGATCGTCACCAGCTCGTCGACGCTGTAGTTGGGGAACTCGATCGTCCGGCTGAACCGCGAGGCCAGGCCCGGGTTGGTCGAGAGGAAGCGCCGCATCTCCTCGGAGTAGCCGGCCGCGATCACGACGACGTCGTCGCGGTGGTCCTCCATGAGCTTCACCAGCGTGTCCACGGCCTCCCGGCCGAAGTCCGTACCGCCCCGCTCCCCCTCGCCCGCCAGGGTGTACGCCTCGTCGATGAACAGCACGCCGCCGAGGGCCTTCGTGAACGCCTCGGTCGTCTTGATCGCGGTGCCGCCGACGACGCGTGCCACCAGATCCGCGCGGGACACCTCGACGATGTGGCCGTACCGCAGCACGTCCAGTTCGGCGAGGATGCTGCCGTACAGCCGCGCGACCGTGGTCTTGCCCGTGCCGGGCGGCCCGGCGAAGATCAGGTGGCGGCTCATCGGCGGCGCCGGAAGGCCCACCTCGGCGCGGCGCTTCGCCAGCTCGTTGCGGTTGACGAGCGCGGTGACCTCGTCCTTCACGTTCGCCAGCCCGACCAGGGCGTGCAGGTCGGCCAGCGGGCCGTGCTGCTCCTCGGGCCGTTTCGGCTCCGCCTCCTCGCCGGCCGGCCGTTCCGCGGCATCGGCGGGCTCGACCGGCTCCGCCGGCTCTTCTCTCCCGGCGCCGGTCTCGGCGGTCTCGCCGTACGCGTCGGGCAGCTCGTTGGCCTCGCTCACCAGGTTCTCGACGAGAAGGTGGTCGCCGGGTGTGGTCTGGCGCACGCCGCCGCGCCGGTTGCCCCGCGCGAGGCAGTCGCACACCTCGACCTGGCCGGTGCCGTGCGCCAGCAGCCCGTCCCCGGCGTTGTCGAACAGCTGGCAGCCGGTCAACCGTGCGCGCCCGCCCGCCGCGATCAGGACGCCGTTGCGCCGCCCGCCGTGCATCGAGCCGCGCGTCACCCGCGCGAACGCCGACGCACCGACCGCGACGCCGTCGGAGCCGGCGCCGAAGATCTCGCAGTCGTTGAGGGTCACCTCGGCCTCGTCCTTGATCGTCACGCCGCAGCCACCGCCACGGCGGACGACGGCGCGGGACACGTGCACCGCGGAGCGTCCGCTGATCCGGATGCCGTGCTTGCGTCCGTCGCTGATCTCGGCGTCCTCGAACCGGCCCTTGGCCCCGGTGACCTCGATCGCGTTCCCCTGGCAGCCCGTCACGACGAGTCCGCGTACGAACGGGTCGGCCTCCTCGGCGAGCGTGATGCCGGCACCGCGCGCGTCGTGGATCCGCACGCCGGTGAACTCCGCGGTGCTCCCGCCGGTCAGCTCGATCCCCGCGGCCTTCCCGTCCCGCACGGTGAGCCCGGTGAACATCGGACAGGCCGTTTCCTCGACCCGTACGGACGCCGAGGTGGCCGCGCTGACCGTGCACTCCTCGACGGTGCCGCGCGCCTGCCCGCTCACCTGGATGCCGTGTCCGGCGGGGGCCTCGATCCGGCACCGGCGGATGACCGGATCGGTGCCGTCGTCCAGGATGACCGCGGTGTCGCCGGTGTTGCGGACCTCGCAGTCCTCGACCGTGACGCGCGCCCGGCTCCTGATGTGGATCCCGGTGCCGGACGTGTCGTGGACCCGGGCTCGCAGGACCCTGGTGGAGCTGTTCTCATCCAGCGCGATCGCCGGCTGTTCGGCGCCGGACACGTCGCAGTCCTCCACGGTGCCGCGACCGTGCCCGTTGGCGCACACGCCGTTGCCCTTGGCCGCCCGGAGCGTACATCCGCGCACCGACGGGTCGCTGCGCGACCCGATCACCACCGCGGAGGTGCCGAGGTTCTCGACGACGCAGTCGGCGACCACGCTGGGCGCCTCCGCGGTGATCACGATGCCGGCACCGGCCGGGTTGGTCACCCGGCACTCGCGCATCGCCAGCGAGCCCTCGCCACGGGCCAGCACGGCCGTCCACGCCGCGCCGATCACCTCGCAGCGCTCCATGGCGAGCTGGCCGTAGGACACGTCGACGGCGGGGATCTCGTCATCCTCCACGCCGCATACGGTCACTCCGGTCAGCATGACCTCCGCGGACACCGACAGCGCGACACCGCGACGCGGCACGACCCGTACGTCCCCGCGCCGACCCTCGGCGACGATCGTCACGACTTCGTCCAGTACGAGGTTCTCCTCATAGTGCCCGGGCGCGACCCTGATCACCGCACCGCCGGCCGCCGCACGCACCGCCGCCCCGATCGTGGCGTACGCCTCCGGCTCGCCCAGGGCCACGGTGAGCACCTCGCGTGCCACGACATGCGCTCCTTCCTCGTCAGTGGCAGGACGCCTTGATCGGGGCGGCCGCGTGGTGTGCGTAGGTCGGCTGGTCACCGGCGTAGTCCACGCCCCGGTTGTCGAGCCGGATCGTGAAGGCGCCGTCCGTGGTGAACTCCCGTTGCGCGATCCAGTAACCGCGATAGTTCACCTGGTCGACGATGAAGTCGGTGATCTTGTCGCCGTTCCCCTCCGGGCCCGCGAACACGGTGTAGTGCGTCGGGTCGCCTCCCACCAGGGAGACGTCGGTGTTGCGCGGGACGAAGACGTAGAGCGTGCAGAGCCTCCTCGGGCCCGGGTCGAAGGTCCACGTCGTGGAGATGTCGGGGTCCGCGACATCGGCGTCTCCGGACATCGGCACCGACGCGTAGTCTCCGCCGCACTCCGGCCCGTCTCCGGAGCCTCCCAGCCAGCCGTCCTTCCCCTCCTCGTAGCGGCCGTGCTCCTGGTAGGACGCCGTCGCGGTGTTCTGGCAGCCCGGGCCGGCCACCTGCTCCAGAGGCCGCTCCTCCGACGGGGTGGGAGAAGGAGCCGGAGCGGGGGCGACGGCGGGCCGGTCGGCGGACGCGGCCGCGTTTCCGCGATCGCCGGCCGGGTTCTTCTCGTCTTTCGTCTGGACGTCGCTCTGCTTTCCGGCCACCGGTGACTTTTCGGCGGCCGGCGATTTCTTGGTGGTCGGTGACTTTTCGGGCTCCGAGCGCGTTTTCGTGCCGGACGGCGTTCTGGCCAGCAGGGGAACCCTGTCCACGGGAGATTTCGTCCGGTCCGGATCCGTGGTCGCCGAAGGGTGCTCGGTCGGCCGGGCAGAGCCCGACGACCTGCCGGGGGCCTCGTGGGTGGGCGATCGGTCGGTCCGCCCGACCGCCGGCGCGGCGGCGGAGGTCGTCCGATTGACGCGGGGGATGAAGCCGCTGTTGCCGGAGAAGCCGTCCGCCCCGGGACGGGCGGACTCCGTGCCGCCCAGGGCGATGTCATGACTCGCCGTCCGCTGCGCGTCGTCGTCGCTCACGTTCACCCGCGAGACCACGAAGGGAACGGATCCGAGCACGATCCCGACGAGGACCGCGGCGGCGAGCATCGGCGCGGGCGGCCGTGCCGGCCGGCGCCCGTCCGTGTCGGTCGGCCCGTTCACGTCGTCGTTTCCGCCGTCCGCGGCGGCCGCGGGCGGCGCCGATGACTCGGCGGAGCCCGTCCCCGGGTCCGGAACGGCAACGAACGCGGGGAGCACCGCCGACTCGGCGGGCTCCATCTCCCGGTCCGGCACCGCGACGGACGTGGGAAGCACCGACGACTCGCCGGGATCCGTCGCCGGATCCGGCACCTCGGCGATCGCGGGAGCCGCGGACGCCTCGCCGGCCTCCGATGCCGCGGCGTGCGCGTACGGCTCATCGCGGCCCCCGTGCTCGGCCTGCGCCTCCGATGCGGCGTACGGCTGTCCGGCGGCTTCGGGCCCGGGTTCGGCCTCGGCATCCGAATCGGTCTCGGGGCCCGGTTCCGCTACGGCCGTCGCCACGCCGTCGGCGATTCCAGGCGACCCCTCGGCGGCCGATGCGGGTTCCTCATCCGAGCCGTCGCCGGACCCGGCCGGCCGCTCGGACGGTGGCCCGGCGGCGTCCGGCGCCTTCACCGGCCTCCCCGACAGTGGCTCCAGCGGCTCCGCGGGATCCGGGAGGAGCCGGGGCGTGGGGGGCCGCAGGACGAAGCCGGCCTCGTTGACGCGGGCGTTCCCAGGCGCGGTGACGTTGCCACCCTCCGTACGGCAGGTACAGGCCGCTCTGCTCTCGTCGGCGGCGGCCTGGCGAGGGACGAGCGTCTCACCGGTGCCCGCCGCCGCGTTCCGCCGCCCGAGAGCCACGTCGGCACGTGCGCCACCGTCGCCCGGCTTCGACACGGGGTGAGAACCGACGAGATCCAACGCACCGCCGCAGACCACGCACGTCGAGGGCCGGGCCCGGGGGTGCTCCACGCGGGCACGCGCGTACTCGACCCGGGCAGTGGCCTTCTTCCGCGCCGGCCTGCGGATCATTCGTCCCAGCCTCCCGGTCCTGCCGCGCGGCATCGCCGGGCTCGCCGATGTTTCGGGTGATTCGTCACCTCTGCCGTTCACGCGCCTCTCCTAACTGGTTCACCATGAATCGGACGCACACCCGTGGCCGTCACATCGTGCCGAGACCGTGCCGCCCCATGCCATCGCGTGTTCCGGATTTCGGACCGATCGACGCATCAGCGCGGATTGAGCACCTCGTCGAACTGCTGGACAAGGCCGCCCGCTCCCTGCTCGTTCGACCCGGTACGGGGGACGTACGCGAGTTCCGGCGTCGGGGAATTTCTCGTGTCGAACGCGTTTTCATCGGCTTCATCTGATTCTTCGTACCGCCTCCGATGGGGAGGTATCAGGGGGCCCGGTCCCGCCGGTGAGCGGGCTCCGCCATCGCGGACGAACCTCCGGTCGAGCCAGTCGTACAGAACGGCCGCCTCGGTGTTGAGCACCTCCGCGGGCACCGAATGAGGGGCGTCCTCACCGAGCCCGGCCCAACGCCAGGCCAGCAAGGTGTCGAACACCGGCTGCGCGATGGAACCGCCCCAGGCCATCATCGCCCGCAAGAACAACGGCCGATCCTTGGGCGCGACCTCCAGATTCCGATAAACCCGGAACAGCCATTCGCTCTCATTGGGCGGCAGATCGCGCACCGAGTAGCCACGGGCGTCGCGCATTTCAGAAAGCCACGAATCACCACGCGGGTTTCTTCTGTACCGGATCTCCCCGAACATTCGGGTCAGGGCGTCGCGATGGTGCCGGACCGCCCGTTCGTAGACGGTCAGGATTTCCTTGAGGTTCGATCCGGAGAAGCCTTCGCCGAACAGCCGCTCCAGCTCCTTCGCCGGTGAGCCACCGGCCGTCTCGGGCCGGTCCGCGAAGAATCCGATGGCGGCCTCGTCCGGGGACATGCCGCGGATCAGCGTCGTATAGAGGCGGCGCAGGGCGCGATGAGCGGCACCGGCCACAGCCGAATCCGCTTCCACGAGCCGGGTGAAGTCACGCTCGTACGCGTCCCGTACGGAGGGCCAGTCGCCGTGGCGGTAAACGTCACCCGACCTGATCGGAACCCGCGGGACGGGATCGCTCTGAGCGGGCGAGACGATACCCGGCGTCGTCCGAACGGCCGTCGGCCGATCACCCGGCAGGCCGGATGCGACGCGCGGTGGCCTCTCCCAGCGCGGCCACCGTGGCGGCACCGGCGACTCTTCGGGCGGCCGGAGCGGGCTGCCGGCCTGGCTCGCGTCCGCGCTCAGGGACGTACGGGCCAGCGCCTCCCGGACCTCCTCCACCGGCATGTCCGCGAACGGATCCGAAGGCTCGGGGAAGAGCGTGCCCGCGACCAGCTCGTAGTAGGGATCGCCCAGCACCTCGTGGAGGAGGTCCCCCAGCTCGGGATAGAGCGTCAGCGTGTCGTACTTCGGGCTGTGACCGCTCAGCTCGGCGGTCAGCCGACCGGCCGCCTCCTCGGCCGTGACACGGCCCTCGTTCCGCTCCGACCGCAGCTCCTCCAGGATCCGCGTCGCGCGCCGGGCGTACCGCAGCTCGCCCATGGCACGGGCGTGCTCGACGAGCTCGTCGGTCTGACCGAGATAGCTCGCGTCGATGTCGGCCAAGGCGGCCGAACCCCCCATGGGGTGCCCGGAGAGGCGAGCCTCCGTGATGACCGCCACGGCCCGGCCGAGCGGGTCCGGCCCCTCCTCGCTGTACTCCCAGGTCGAGGGGGCCTTGTCGTACTCCTCCCGCAGCGCCGCCTGGACATCGTCCAGCGGGCCTTCCACGAACAGGTTCCGGTCGTTCCCGGGATCGACCCCGATCTTCGCCAGCCACTCACCGACCGTGAGCAGCCCCGGCCGCTCGCCGTCACCGGATCCCCGCGCCGCTCCTCGCTCGAACGCATGGTCGACGACGAGCCACCCCCGCGCCCCGTTCTTCGTCTTGCTCCACACCACCGGGGCGACGTGATACGCCCACCGCGCCGCCGTCGCCTGGAGGGAACCCGGGACGTCGGCCGACGGCAGGCCCAGGCCGGGCTCGCCCTCCGGGGTCAACCGGCTGACTGCGATCTTGCCGACCGGCGCGCCCCACTCCAGCAGCCGCATCGCCGCCAGGTGGGCCCGAACGTTGCAGCCGTCGGAGACGTGGTCGTAGGGCATCCGGACCGCGCCGAGCTCATGGTGCTGGAAGTCCAACTCGGCCAGCCGGTCATACCAGGCGGCCGTCTGCTCCCACGGGACCGGCTCCGGACGGGAGCCGCCGAACAGATCGTCGGCGGCACCGGCCGGCCACAACTCGTCCCACCGCTCGGAGAACCCACCGCCTTCGGGGTCGTCGGCTGAGAGCGTGTCATCGTCCGAGGTCGCGGCGTCGTCCTGCTGCTGCCACAGACCCCGGAGATCCTGCTCGAGCGACGCTCCGAACAATCTGCGGTACGCACCGCGGACACCCCACAGCGAGCGCAGGTCCCCGTCGAGCAGTTCCAGCCGGGCGAAAGCACCCTCGACGTCCTCGCGCGCGATCGTCGTGTGCAGATCACGGGTGAACTCGACGATCCGTGGATGCGACGCCGGCGACTCCCCCGGAGCGACCGCGATCCGTCCAGGTGAGGCGGCATCGACTCCCGCGAGACCGAAATAGCGCTCGACCCGCCCGACCAGCCACGCCGGCGCCCGCCCCTGCTCCACGGCGCTGCGCACCGCCCCCACCAGCGAGACCCCGCCCGAGCGCGCCCCGAACGCCTCGTCCAACGAGTCGGCCGACCGGCCATCACCGACCGAACGCCGGTAGCGGAGCTGCCGCATGACCGCCGCCACGTCCACCCGGCTCTCGCCCAGCAGCGCCGCAAGACGATCGGCGTGGAACGCCTCGGCCGGGCCGGCCTCCGACAGCGCGATACGTACGGTCGGGTCGTCACCGGCGGCGGCCGGCGTCAGGTAGAGGGCGGATGAGTCCACCGAAAGCCGGTAGGGAACCGTCGCGAAATCCGGAAGCATCGGGTCGTCCAACGCGGCGCGCAACTCATCGGCGTTGCCGACCCGGCCGAGCCAGCCGTTGTCCCCGCGCAGGAACGCGCCCGACTCGGGATGGAAGAAATCATCACCGAACCGCACCCAGCCCCCGGGATCCAACGCCTGACCATCGGCGGACCCGTCCGGCAAGATCACCTCACCGTCGCCGCTGATGCGGTAGGTCAACTCCACCGGCCGCGAACCGGACCCCTCGCCCCGCTCCGGAGTCACGGCACGGTAGTACGTCAACGGCGCCGGCCGCTCCAGCCGCCCCTTCCCGGCGGCGATCCCGGTACCCGCGACCGGAACGTCCGACACGACGCGGGGACGACCGCCCCAGCGCCGCACCCCGTTACCGGAGCCCACGTCCTCGGTCCCCGGACGCGCTCCCCCGACGCCCCGACGGGGAACCGTGACCACGAACTCGTGGCCGATCGGCCACCCCCACGCCAACGGCTCGGCTCCGACATCACGCGACCCGCCGGCCGGACCTCCGGGCAGCACCTGCCGTGAACCCCGCCCACCGCCCGGCTCCGCAACCGGTTTCCCGGCCGTGATCGACTTCAGCGATGCCGACAGTGGCGTCTTCAGGAAGGTCTTCGCGGCGGACAGCCACGTATCCCGGACGCCGCTCGGTGCCTCGGTCCGCCGAGGTTCGCCTGGCGTGGGCGGCCGGCTCGTGGCCTCGGGCGCCTCCTCGCCCGGGGCCGTCCGCGTCGCCGGATCCGTGCCGGTGGACGGGTCGTTCTGCCGCGAACTCTCCGCGATCACCTCGGGAGGGGCCGGGGTCACGGCTTTCGGCCGCGTGTCCGCGGCGGCGGCCCCAAGGTGCTCCTTGATCTGTGCGATCAGGTTGTCGCGGTCGTCCAGGGCCTGGTCCAGTACGCTCTGGGGGATTCCCAGGCTGAGGGCGCCTTCCGTCGTGGCGCCGATGTCGGTGAGGCCGTCGACCGTCTCTTGTCGTCCCCCGGGAAAGGTGAGTTCGAGGGAGAAGGCGGCGAGTACCTTGAAGAAGTCGCGCATCTGGCGCCTCCAGATGCGTGACTCGCTGCTCATTCCCCGGGCGTCGGAGGCCGACTTCCAACGGCTGTAGCTCCCGCCCAGATAGCCGAGGAACTTGACCGGGATTCCCGGCTTTTCGCCGGTGCCTTTAACGAGGAATCCGACGGTATTCCTGGATGCCTTGGAGAGCTCGTTGCCGGCGGTCTGAGTTTCGTGGTCGTAGTTTTCGAACTCACCGTCTTTGGAAGCGTAGATCCGCCGCGCCGCGAGTGAGGCGAGTCTCACCGTCACACCGCCCGGGAGAGAAACCGTCCGGCCACCGTTCGTGACGGCGTCGTAGTGCTTCGACGATGCGAGATTGAAGAAATCCGGCCCCAACTTCTCACGGGTGAGGGCGTTCGTGTCCGACGCCGCCGCGACATCCCGCCCACCGGCGTTCTCCACCGAGCGCAGGAGCGCCTTCATCACACGGAAGTCGACCGGAGCGATCTCGTCCATGGCCGACGGCCTGATGTCGAGCGGGATGTCCACTCTTCCGGTTTCCTTGCCGTCGAGTGTCGTCCCCTCCAGGGGAAGCAGGTAGGAGATGTCCTCGATCACCTCTCCGGCGGCGGCGTGCTTGTGGACGACGGAGCCGTACGAGGCGGGTTTTCCGTTCTTCAAGAACGTGTAGGTGATGAGCGCCGGCTGCTCGAACTCCGCGAGCGCCTTCGGGCGGAAGCCCTTCATGACGAGCATGTTCCCCGCCACCCGCCCGATCTCGCCGTCCGCTGTCTGCCTCGCCCCGTAACCACGCACGGAGATCGGGGCCCCCTTCAACGGCGTCGGAGTCACACCGGTGAACTGATATTGGCTGCTGGACAACAGCCCATCTTTTTGGCCGTCGATGTGGTTGGTTCGCTTGTATGACTTGAGTCCGCCGTTCAGGAAGAGTTCGCCGAGCTCGGCCTCTGTCAGCTCTCTCGCGTCCAGGATGAGGGTGTATTCGGTGGCGCCCACTCCGAACTTACGGCTCCAACCGCCGTCCTTCATCTCCACCATGGCCATCGGAGCATCCGCGACCGCCGACGACACCATGGCCGCCAGCCCGGGGCCGTCCAGTTTCAGCGCCACGTACTGAAGTTCATCGCCCAGGTCCTTCAGCTGCCCGAGCTTGCTGCCGTAACCGGCCTCTCCCACCATTCCATCGCGGAAGGCGGGCGGAGGAGTCAGGTTCATCTTGGGCTGCTTGAGCTTCTTCGCGAACTCCTCGGCCTTGCCGGTCAGGTCCTCCCATTTGTTCCGCCACTCGGGGTCCGCGAAGATCTTATTCGGCCAGAACTCGGCGATCATTTCGCCATCATGCTTGACGACATGCCCGTTCGGCAGCGTGACCGAGTGGCGGACCGCGGTGCGGACGAGCGCCATTTCCAACGTATTCGTCGCCGTCCGGTAGTTTCCGTCGGTGCGCCCTTCGGACTTCAACGCGACGGTCGCCTTTCCGGCGGTCCTCGTCGCGAGGAGGTTACCCTCCGAAGTGCTGGACAGGTCGGGATTGTGCCCCGCCCCGGTACCGGAGGTCCGCTCGTTACGTTTCTCCTGGTCGACCGTCCGGCCGACCTGCGCCTCGCGGTTGGCCTCGGCGTACGACTTGGGGAACTTCAGGATCTGAGGTTTGCCGATGGGCTCGGCGGACCATCCGACGACCTTGCCGCCGATGCTCACATCGGTACCCGCCGCGAAGATCCGGGACGTGTCGGTGCGGAAACGCGAGTTACCCATTCCCTTTCTGGTCGCCGTCTCATGGCCGCGACCGAGGCCTGCCATCACCTTGCTCTGCAATTCGTCCAGCCCGGTGGGGACGGCCGAACCCGCGAATTCCTTCCCGAGCAGCGGCGATTCCGTGGTGGTGTCGAGCGGCCGATACGGAGTGGCTCCGTCGCCGTCGCGGTCGAGAAGGTTCTCGGCGTACCAGATGTGCGCGCCGCCCTTGACGGTGCCCATCTTGTGCTCATCGAGCCACCAGACATACCGCCCCGAGCGGTCGAACAGGACGCTGTCCCCCTCGCTGCGGAGGTAGGTCATCACCGTCATCGAGGTGATGTCGCTGATCTTCTTGGTGTTCCGCCGGCTCCGGGTCTGGACCCGCTCCGCCCCCGGGTTCGGCTGCCCGTCCGCGCCCTCTGTGTAGTCCGTGCCGATGACCTCGAACGGCATGACCTCCTTCTGGAAGGCCTTCGCGTGGAACACCGTGTTGGTGTGCGCGCCGATGTTGATGTCGATCGGCATGTACTTGTCCGACGCCCGAGGTTCGCCATCGGCGTCGAAGACCAACGCGGTCCGGATCGGGCGCATCGCGCCGTCCGCGGCCTCGAGCTCGGTGACCGTTCCGGTGCCCATGAGGTCGTCGATCGATCTGATCAGCGGTTTTTCCGCGATCTCATCGACCAGGGTCTTCCAGTTCCGGTGCAGCCGGTCGTCGACGGTCAGCGCGTCACCCGTCGGGTCCAGCGTCTGCAGGTGCTGCCAGGGCGTACGCCCCTCCGGCCCCAGCGCGGCGCGGGGCAGCAGCCCCGCCTTCACGCCACCCGCGACGATGTCGTCGTACAGGTTCTCGATCCCGGTCAGCCTGACGGGTGTGCCGTGTCCCAGCCCATACTCACCACGCATCCACCAGGTGGTGTTGTAACGCAGCGCCTTCGAGGACTTCTGCTGCCTTTCGTCGGCGAGACTCTGCCGCTCTTCGCCGGTGAGCAAGTGCAGCTTGGTCCCCTTGACCTCTGCCTCCCGGAGCCGGATCTGGGCGCTGCCGCGCACCGGATCCAGAGCGAGGCTCGTGACCGTCCCCGTACGGTCGTCGCCGAAGCTGACGAACGGGTGATAGTCGGAGAACAACGCATACACCTGCGAGGTGTCCTTGGCACGGATCGCCCGCTGAATGGTCTGCAGGTGCGAATTCGACCAGGAGCGGTCCCGGGTCCAGACGAGACTCAGCCGCGAACGGTCGGCGACGGTGCCGAAGAAGAGCTTGAGCTTACTGACGGTGATGAACTTGAACGTCCACTTCTTGGTGGCACCGGACGCGCTCTTCTCAATGAGCTGCTTGAGCTGGTCGAACTGCATGTTCTTGACCGGAGCCCCGAACTTCTTCGCAGCGACCGCATCGGCGCCGAGCGCGATGTTGAGCCAGCGCTTCCCCTTCCGCAGGGGCAGGCGGGGAAGCGACTGCCAGTCCCCCGCGGCCGGCGCCGTGTGCGCGGGGACCACCAATGAGGCGAACGCGTCCTGGTTGATGAACGCGGCGATCTCCGGCTCCCAGAACAGGTACTCCTTGTCACCGAGCGCTGCACGCAGCGACTGGGAGAGGTCCCCGATGACCGTGGTCCCCTCGACGATGTAATGCTTGTTCGCCAGGTCGAGCTCTGCGACGTCGTCGCGGTCGAGTTCGATCAGGTTCCCGTCCGCGGCCTTTTCGCCGAGGTGCTTGGGCGTGTAGAGCCGCACATCGGTGATCTTCCGATCGCCGTTCACGCGCCATTCTTCATGCCGCCAACGCCCCGTTTCGACCTCGTTGATCTTCGCTGCCCAAAAAGCACGAACGACGAGGTTGTAGGACTTGTCCGCGGGCTTCATGTAGTTGTAGGAACCCACCGAACGCTGGTAGTCGTTGCCCCCTTCCCTGCCGTAGCTGCCGCCACCTCCCGCGGTCAACGAGAGGGAGAAGCCGTGCTCGCCGACGACGGGCCCTCCCCGCCCCTCCGGCCCGGCCGCCCAGCCCTTCCTTCTGGTGCTCCCGGGCCCGAGGTCGGTGGTCATGTTCGCGCGCTTTTCCAGCTTGACGTCCTCGGGATCACCCACCCGGGCCGGCGACTCGACGGCGTGCATGCTCGGCTCGATGAGGTACTTCTTCCCATCGACCTCGACCGGCAGCCGCGCCCGGCGGTCCCGCAACCCGCCGAACCCCGACCGCAGGACCTTCAGCAGGGTCTCCCTGCTGATCGATGCGCCCGGCACCAGGTCGTTGATCCACTGGTGCAGGGCATCGAAGTCCTCCGGTGACATGTCCCGGTAGTAGGACAGCCCCGGGATCTCCTCGTTGCGATCCGCCACCTTGGCCGGGTCACGCCGGTTCGGATCGCCGCCCGGAAGAGCCGGGTTCCAGCGGCTCTCCATGGCGGCGCGCCGCAGGTCCACGCGGGACGGCAACTCCCGTGACGAGGAGGCCACCGCCTTGAGCTGAGCCGCCACCGCACGCAGGTTCCCGTGCGTGGCCTCCGCACCGCCGAGCAGATCACGCACCATCGGCGCGTACAGACCATCCAGGTCGAACGGCGACCGTTGGCCGCTCGCCGGGTGGTCACGCTCCTGGACCTCCACCAGCCTGGCCATGTCCTCGGGCCGCAGCGCCGAATCCGCCCTCCTGAGCCGGACCCACAACGCCGCGGCCTTCGCCGCCTTGCCCTGGTCCCCCCCGGTGTGCGCCGCCATCCGCGTCACCATCTGCTGCCACGGGTCCCCTCGCTCGCGCATCGCGGCGGCGAGCGTCGCCATGGTCGGTTCGGCGAGGCCGGACGCCGCCGCGATCAGCGACTCGATTCGCTCGCGGCGCTGTGGGTCGACCGCCTCCGGGCCGGCCAGCCTCTCCAGCATCGGAGCGAGATCATCGAGGCGTAGCCGCCCTTCCACCTGCCGGTACCGATCCGCGAACTCCTTCTGGAAGATCTGCGACAACGCACCGATCCCCCGGGACCACGGCCGGCTTCCGGACTCCACCACCTCTTCGACGCCTTCCGGGAACCCGTCGTAGACGTCGTGCGCCAGGCCGACGACCGTGAGCTTCTCGGCGTCGGCGGGGACGCTCCCGTCGTCGGTGAGCCGTACCGCCCGGTTCCAGCCCTCGTCGATCAAAAGTTGCCTGACCTCGGCCAGGTCACTCTGCCGCCCGGGCGCCCTCGTACCGGGGTCGGTGTCCGGAACATGGTCTTGTTCGCGCTTCGTCCAGGCCAGCGGTGCCACCGCGCGTTCGGCCGCCGCGACCCAGACCCGGAGTCTGCGGTTGTACCGGGTGACCCTTCCCTCGCGCGCGGGCTCGGGGTGGTCCACCGGCGCCGTTCGGGGAGCAGGCGTGTAGCTTGCGCGCAGGCGCGACAGCGTCCGCGGTCCCCCGGCGTCGCGCAGCTCCCGCCATCGGGTCCCGATCTCGGTGACCGCGTGCGCGGTGATCTCGGTCTCGCCGGTCACGTCCTCGACCAGCCGCCGCAGCAGCGGAAGGCGGATCGGCCCCTCCAGCCTGGCCACCTTGCCACGGTAGAGATGCCCGATCGCATCGATGATCTGCTCGAACGGGTCGCCGTCGCCCGCCCGGATCGCCGCCGCGACGTCGGGGAGGTCCCGGCGCAGCCCCTGGACCTGAGCGCCCAGCTCGCCGAGGTCCTCTCGGCCCAGTTCCTTCCGGAGCGCGTCGAACGCCGCCACCGTACGCATCGCGGCAGGCGTCACCGGACCGCGTCTCGCCGCCTTTCCGGCCAGCCCCGCGAGTTCCCGCACGCTCTCCACGGTCGCGGGCCGCCGCAGAACCTCCTGGCTCAACCGCTCGAAGTCACCCAGCCGCACCGGATCACCGTGCGGACGCACCCCGGGCTCACTGACCCGCAACGCGTCCACCAGCGCGCCCAGCGCCGCGTACGGAATGGCCGTGCGCCCCGCGGCCGAGGCGGCCGACACCTCCGCGGACCGGCCGACCGCCGGCCCCTGGGGCCGGGCGACCGCCACCGCTTCGGACCGCACGGCCGCCGACCCCTCGGACTGGACGGCCGCCGACCCCTCGGACTGGACGACCGCCACCGCTTCGGACCGGACGACCGCCGGCTCCGCGGGCGAAGAGGTGGTCATCTCCACGGACGAGGAGACGAGCACGTTCATGTTCAGCTCGCGGTGCAGAGCGGACACATCCCGTACGCGCCGGGACCCGCCCGGCACCAGCCCCTTCCAGCCCACCATGGTGAACCGTCGCCACGGGTCGGCGGACGGGACCGACTCCGTGGCACGCGCGGCCTTCACCGCCGCGACCGTGGGCGCCCCGGCCTTCCGGATGAGCTTGATGAGCTCCGCGGCGGCATCGGTGTTCTTCACGGGCGCGCCCGCGCCGAGAACATCCGCGGCCATGCGACGCACGTCACCCGCCTGCAACGGCGGCAGCGGGGCGGTACGGTCCTGGGTTCCGTCCCGCAGCAGCTGTCCGAGAAGGTACAGCTCGGCGATACGGCCCCGCCGTCCCAGGGCGAGCTTCCCGTCCAGCAGGTGCTGCAACGCGAGCGCGTCGGGGGTGGCCGTGCTCAGGGTCAGCCGTTTCGACGCCTTGAAGCTCAGATTGATCCGCCGGACACCGATCTGGAGAGTCCGCGGCTGCCGGCCCGCGGTCGGAACCCGCCCGGCGGCCTGCTCGATGAGGCTCCGCGCCCACGTGTTCCGGTCGCGGTCCGGCGCCAGCCTCCCCTCCAGGTTGGTGAGCGTGACTTCCCGGCCCCGTGCCCGCAGATCACGGGCGGCCTGCGCCAAGTCCTTCGCGTGTTGCAGAGTGACCTCGGTGGCCTGCGGGTCCAGCGTGCGCCGTACCACCGGGAGCAGGTGCGCACGTTGGACATCCGGCAACGGCTTTCCGTCACGTGGCTCCCCGGCGACGAGATCCGCGTACTCGCCGGGGACCAGCGCCACCACCGCCTCCAGCCCGTGGAACGTCTCCTCGGGGCCTGCGGTCAGGTCGACGGGGTCGGAGATCTCCTCACCGAACAGCCTCTGCATCGCGGCCTGCTGCTCGGTCTCCAGCGCGTCGCGCCGGATCTCGGTCCTGACCGGGATCTCTGAGGGACGCCGCGAGATCCAGTAAGCGCGCCACAACGCGCTCAAGGTCAGCCGCCCCCTGGGGGTGAGCTCGGCATCCGGGGCGACGCCGGCGAGCGCCCTGATGTTCGCCGCCCGGTCGTCGCCCGCGGCGGAACCGAGCGCGGGCTTCAGCCCGTCGAAGGACTCCAGGCCGAGCGGGCCCTCGCGCGACGCCCGCTGGTCGAGCGAATGCACCAGGTCGGCCAGCCGGTACAACCCCAGCAACTGATCCGTCCGGCCCGGATCGACCCGCCCGTACACCTGAGCCTGCAACGCGAGCAGCTCCGTGGCACGCCCGCTGCCCAACCGCGGCGGGAACCCCAGAACCGCTCGGGCCTTCGCCTTCTCGCCGATCCCGATCCCGTGCGCCTTCGCCAGCCGGTCGAACGCGCCCCGCCGCACCACCGCCTGCACCGGAAGCACCTGGTGCCCGGCCAGCCCGACGGTCGCCGACACCTTCTCCGGCAGATCACCGGCGGCGTCCGGCCCCAGCACGCGTCCGACGAACGCTTCGACGTCATGCCGGGTCAGCGGTGAACGAACGTCCTCGTCCCCACGCGTCTGCCGGATCAGGTCGCCCAGCACGTGCAGCTCACGCAACCGCCCGCTCCGGGCCAGGTCGACGCGGCCGTCCACCAGATGCTGCAGAACGACCGCGTCGGCGACGGCGTCCGCCATCGGGGTCGCCGGGTTCCGCCTGACGAGCTTCCCCCGCATCCTGGCGTACGTCTGCCACGGCTTCGCATCGGCGTACGCCTGCCGCAGCCTCCCGTCGGCCTCCTCCGGGGTGAGGTGCCGATCCGCGCTCACGAGCCGGCGGGCGAAGGCCAGCCGGCTGCGACCGTTCCACCTCCCACCGACGTCGGGTTGCCACGCGTGCTGCTCCAGCGCCGCCACCGTCAGCCGATGGCCGTACCCGTCGATCCTCTGCGCCGTCCTCAGCAGGACCCGCAGGTGATCGGTGGTCACCCGGTCCGCCGTCGGATCCAGTGTCTCCCGCACCAACGGCAACAGATCATCGACACCGACCGGCCCGTCGAGCCGCTCGGCCGCCACCGGCCACCCCTCACGCAGCAACCCGACCAGATCAAAGACATGCCGCGCCGAAACGGTAAGAGCTTCCGGAATCTCCGCGTCATGTTCCTGCAAGTCGTAGAGAAGCCGCTCCGCTTCCGACCACCGGAACAGATCGTGAGCACTGACCTCACGTCCCGTCCCGGCCATCGCCCGCCCGACCAGGTCCACGAACTCACGGACACTCCAGTCGTGGTCTTCACCGAATACGCCGGTCAGTACCGGCGCCAGATCCGCTCCGTTCCGGACATCAGGGAGGAGATACTCCTCCCGTGCGATCTGAACGATGCGCCGTAGCGTTCGGGCGGCACCGTCGCCCGGCGCAGCCGTGCCGTACACCTCTCTGGCCAACGCCCGCTCGACCGGGTTCCTGCCATCGCCCGGCAGCCGCCCAACGATCGGTTCCGCCGGAAGGATCTCATCGTGGGCCGGCACGGTCGGCACGGACGGAGCGGGATGACCGGACCCACCGGGAGCCAGGCCCGTCGCCGAGTGCTGCGCGGAGTACGGCGGCACACCGTGACCCGGCGGCTGCGCAGTACTCCCCCCGGGCGGTGGAACACTTCCGGGTTCGTGCGCCCAGTCCGCAGGGGGACCTTCGAAAGGAGCGAGCCAATGATCCGGTGACGGGTACTGCTCCTCCCAGCGCCGAATGGGACCTCTGATGATGTGGGTCTCCAGCCGGACCGGCCCGTTCCCGCGCGGCCGGATCATCTCCCAGCCGGCCGGCTCCCCATCATTGGGATCGGCATCCAAGTGGAGGATGCCACGCGTACCCGGTCCTTCTGACGTCAGGGCGACCCGGCCCCTCGGCCGCACAATAGTGATCCCGTATCGGTCAGCGATTTCTCGCTGTAGCCACTGCCCTGTGTCTCTTAGCGAATGCTCGGCGAAGCTGGCTTCCAGCAGCACGGTCTGGTAGTTCTCAGACCGTGCCGCCTCCACTGCCATCTCCACCTCAAAACGAGACAGTCCGTCGCCGACAACGCGCGCCGATCCGGCAGCCTGGCTTGGCAACATGTGCGCGACCGCTATCGGACCGTTGACCGGATCGTTCATCCACTGGAAGTGATCATTGCGCGAAACCGCGCCCCACCGATCGGGGCGAAGAATGTGGTCGTCGTCGTAGCTGTAGATCACACCGACCCATTTCTCATCAGGGTCGTCGTTCACATACAGGTGCTCATCGGTACGCACACCTGGCGAAGCACCAACATGAGCAGCGGGTTCAGCTCCGCCGGAGCCATCGACTCGGTCCCAAAATGCTCTGAGCCCCAAGAATACGTTATTTTCCGCTCGTGCACTCTCTCGCGGATTTAACGGCGCAGAGAATTTGACATCTCCGGGGAGCAACGACTCGTAAATCGGCACCAGCTTCGGCATGTTACGCCGGACCCATTCTCGGTCGTTGTGCGGCAGGCCAGTTATTAGGTCGTTACCGGCATGCCCGCCTACCCAGGCAGCGAACCCCTCCGCGAACATTTCATACTCGTTTGTGAAGGCATAGCTTTCCATGCCAATCGCGTTGTACCGTGGACCGTTAGGCCCCTCCCCGGAAACAAGCATTTCCCGGTACGCGGCGCGCACGTCTTCCTTCTGCTCGTCACTCAGCACGTGCTCATGCAGGGAGTGCGCAACCTCATGAACCGTAGTGTCCTTACCCTCCGCTTTGGGGACCATCACGCTACCGAACTCACCAAAAAGGCTTTCCTCGCTGATGCCCGTGATGAGTCCATAGTGAAGCCCCCGAACATGGTTGTACGGGGAACCACCGCTAGTGAATTTGCCATCGAAAGCGCTGAACTCCGGCAAAGATGTCAGCGTCTGATGCCTGGGCACCGGGAGGAACCGTTGCCCCTTGAGGAGCAGCGTCCGCGCAACGTCTGGATTCTGAAGCACGACCTTCAAAATCCTGTGCATGGCGGATCTCGCCGCGATCGGCCGTTCGATCCCTGGCGGAATATCGATCATGAGGTTCGTCGCCACCGCCACGAACTCCCCTAGCGCCTTGGCCCTCTCCGGCGTCCCGGCACCCGCGTGACCGAGCAACGTCCTGCGCAGCGTTTCCACGAAACCCTGATCAGTCGCCAGCCGCACCCGCTCCCACGGCCGCATCAGAGCCGGCACGGCCTCCCGATCCCGCGGCGGCATCTTCGCCAGGTCGAGCGCCGCCTGAACGGCCTTTTCCGAAGAGACTTCATCAGGGCGCAGCCGCAGCCACCCGAGATCGTGAGGCGTCGACGCCCCCGAATGGACGGTCGGATCCGCCGCCGACGGCGGCGAATGGCGTGGTGGACCCGGTACCGTCGGTCGGGATGGCGCCGCCAACGGCTGGACGGAAGCCGCCGTACGATCGGCGGTCCCCTCCGACCGAGCGGCCGGGCGAGAGCCGGCCACCGGCGAAGTGGCCGGACGCGCGGTCCGGGAATCACTCGCCCGGGCAGCGCCGGAGTGGGCGGCCGTCCCCTCCTCGATGGGCCGACTCAGAGCGGCGGTGTCGAAGCGTGCCGCTTCCTTGCCCTTCTGGCCTGCTCCCTGCAGTACCTCTCCGATGTGCTCGGCCTGAAGCGTCGCCACGGACACCGCGTCCACGTCCGGCACGTCCACGTGCGTCCGCGACGACGCGTCGGTGACCGGCGAATTCTCCCCGTGCGTCGTCAGTACGCTCGGCGGGCGGGTGGCCGTGTGCACCCCGCCGCCCGGTTCCCGCAGGGCGTCGCCGGAGCCTTCTCTGGGCGGGCCCATGGCGATCTCGGGAAGGGTCGGTGTCAACCCGAGCCGCCTTATGTACCGGGCGGCCATCGGGGGCAGATAGCGGGCGGTAGCGCCGGCGCCGATGTTGAGAAGTCCGGTCTTCCAGTCGAAGGACATGTTCTCGGGGTCGAAGATCGCCGTCTGCACGAACGACGAGAACACGCCGTTGACGAAGTCGCTGGCGGCGTTTCCCAGGCCCTGTGTGGCATAACGACGCAGGCTGTGCCGCGCCTCGTCGAGGGACCGCGTGATCGCGATCGGGTACCGCCGGGTCAGGGCGTCACGCAGCGGCTCGTTGAAGTACGCCGCGTGGTTCGTGAAAGCATCGGTGAGAAGCGGTGAGATATTCGCCCTTTTGAGATCAGCGAGATTCAGACCGATCTTCTTGCCGAAATCGGAGCCGATCGTCTTCGCAGTATCACTACCGAGCCTGTTTCCGTCGGAGTCGACAAGATCGGCGAAATATTTGGCGAAAAGGTCGCCGTAGCCGTTCGCGAGCGCGTCCACCTTTTCCGGCTTGAGTGCGGGTGGCGGGTGGTCACCCATCGACGTGAGGTTCGGCGCGTGGTCCGCCACGAGGCCGGCGAGGTCACCCGAGAATCCGTCCCCCAGAGAGGAACCCTCTCCGAAAGCGCCGGGCGGAAGATCATCGAAGATATGTTTGAGATCGTTCTGGAGAACGGACTTGACGTCGGTGACGAAGTGATTGACGAGATTCCTCACCATGACGTCGCCGATCCCGAAGATGGCACCGCCGGCCGCACCGCCGATCCCCATCTCCAGCAGGTCCTCCCCGTTGACCCCCCGGCCGGAGGCCAGGTCGGCGGTGATGGCGAGGCCCTCCGCCATCGCGGTGCTGATGGCCACGGGACGGCCGACGTTGTCGACCAGCCACTTGAGGAGGACACGCCAGAACGCCTGGGCCTCGGCCACGTTCTCCTCCGCCGCCGCCTCCGAGGCGCCGCCGGTGAAGTACGCCAGAATCGCCGCGACCATCAGCTCGATGAAAAGCTCCGCCGCCTGGGCCAGCAAGAGAATCTTGGTGAACGAGACCTTCCCGTTGGTGTCGCCGAGCATCTTGCCGATGTCCAGCGCGTTGGCGCTCAGCTCCTCCAGCGGCCCCTCACCGGAAAGGAACTGCTTGCGCATCACCTGCGTGAAGTAGTCGACCCATTCACCGGCCCCGGCGCTGCTCACACCGCTGATCGCGTTGAGTATGTCCTTCGGAAAGGTCTCCCCGATCGTCGCGGCGAAGGCCGTGAAATCATTCTCCAGCCTGGCGCCGGTACTGATGCTGTACGACGGAAACGTGGTGGCGCAGATGAGTTCGACGATCCAGCGCAAACCCGGCGGGATCTCGGGATCTGGATAAACCTTGGCAGACACGTCAGATCACACGCTAATGACGGTCACCGCCGTGGGGCCCCTTCCCTCCGGAAGGAACCTGACGACCCAGCTGAACAGCCTGGTTCTTACTGTTCTCTTCGGCGGTATAGAGGTGCTGAGCGACCTCGATCGTCATCTTGGCGACGTCCTTCATCCCTTTGTGCACCAGATCCACGCTCATGCCGAGCCCGCTCACCGCCGGCTTGAAGGACAGCATGAACGCTTTTCCGGTGGGGTCATCGGAGCCGTAGAAATCACCGGCCGACTCAACGGAGCTCAGCACCGTCTCATGCAAACGCTTCAACCTGTCGGCCGGCCGAGTGATCAGGTATGAGTACCTGGCGATCTCGTTCGGGACACCACCGGTCACACCCATGACGAACTCCTACTCTTCGTTTCCGGTCTCATCCGATCGCCCGGCGAACCCACCGACACGCACGCCCATCCGCTCGAACAGATCGGCCAGGTCCGGGGGCAGCGGTATCCGGTGCCTGCGCGTGTTCCCGATGTCCCGCAGCGGCGCCAGGATCTCGTCCACGGTGGTGGACATCTCCGCGTTGGCCTCCCCCACCACCTCGGTGATGGCCGCCGCGAGCTGCGCCGGAGCCATGGTGCGGTACTTGGTCGTGTTGAACTTCAGCCCGACCAGTACCCCGCGGCTGTCGACGGTGGCGCTAACCATGTGATCCGTGGACGTCGCGGTCGCCTTCCGCCGTTCGAGGCTTGCCACCGCCTCGGCCGCTCGGCTTCTTGTTTCCGCCAGACGTTCCAACGCGGCGTCCAGCTCCTCCTGTAGATGGGATTCCACGGCCCTCCCCCTTCTTGTCGGAATCACGTCTAGGCCGGCCGAGGACCGCCGGGGCCAGATCCGGTTCGGTGCCCCATACCTCCTCGTCCTCGGCGACCCATGTGGTCCGCTCGCGCTCACCGTTCTGGCCCCCGCCCATGCCTCCCATGCCGCCCATGCCCATGCCCATCCCCATTCCGGGCGGGTACATCGGAATGCCGGACGCGGCCGGCTGACCGCTCGACGCCGCGGCGGCGCTCTCCAACGGACTGACGCCGCCGGTGCCGTACGGGCTGCCGAGATCGGAACCGACCGGATTCCCCTCCGCGTCGACCATCTGCGGTGAGACGCCCTGCACCCCGGCGTTCGGCGTCGTGCCGCTGGAGCCCCCGTTGAAGAAGGCGGACGTGGGGCCCTCCTCCGACGGGGTGAACTGCGTCGGCTGAACCGTGCCGGGCTGGGTGAGCCGGTGGCCGTTCTTGTCATAGGCGACGTTCGGGAGTTCGTGCCCGCTCTTGTCGTACGGATGGGCGATCGGCTGTCCGCTCCCGTCGACGAGCTGACCATGGGCGTCGTAGTGCGCTCCGGGGATCTCGTGGCCGCTCGCGTCGTAGACCGGCGGCGCTTCGATCGTGCCGCCGGGACCGTAGTGCGACCCGCTGACGGGCTGCCCGTGGGAGTCGTAGGCCACGGGAGGAACGGGCTCCCCGTCCGGACCGACCAGGTCACCGTTCGCGTCGTAGTGCGACCCCTGGATCGGCATGCCGTCCTGGTCGTACGCGACCGGGGAGACCGGCATTCCGTCCGCGCCGACGAGGTCGCCGTTGGCGTCGTAGTGCGACCCGGCGATCGGCGTGCCGTCCTTGTCGTAGGCGACCGGCGGAATCGGCTTTCCGTCCGGACCGACGATCTGGCCCTTGTCGTCGTAGTGGGACCCGGCGATCGGCGTGCCGTCCTGTTTGTAGGCGGCCGCCGGGATGGACTCGCCGGTGCCGTCGACGAGGTTGCCGTTCTTGTCGTAGTGCGCGCCCGCGATGGGCATTCCGTTCATTCCGTACGCCATCGGCGGTACGACACTGCCGTTCGGGGTGAGGACGTTGCCGTTGGAATCGATCGTGGCGTCCGGGATCTGATCCCCGTTCTGATCGTAGATACCGCCTCCGGCCGGCGTGTCATTGCCACTGAACGTCGGGGTGTACGCGCCCGGCGCGATATTTCCTACGGAGGAGGTGTCAAGGCCTCCACCAGGCGGCGTGACATTGCCGAAGTCGTTGCCGAAATTGTTCAGACCCTGATTGATACCGTCCCCGAAGTTGTCAACGCCGTCACCGAACTTGCCCAAGCCATCATTGATGCCGTCGCCGAGGTCGCCCAGGCCCTGGCCGAACTTGTCGAGTCCATTATTGAGATCATTGCCGAAATCGGACAGGATACCGTTGAGGTCTCCGATGGATCCACCGGCGTTGTCGCCGTTCTTAGCATCGTCCTGCGCGTGCTTGTTGTTCGTGGTCATGTTGGGGTCGTGGGCACCCTGCCAATCGATCCCGTCCGGCCGCACGATATGGGTGAGCGTCGTCGTCGCCGAAGTGTAGGCGTCTTTCAGCGTTTGATAGGCCTGCACCGCCGCCTTGTCCAGGGTCTGGGAGAGGTGAGCCGACCAAATGTTCTTTCCCGCCTGCTCGAGATAGGTCCAGAACGAGCCTGCCGGATTGACGTCTCCACGGTAGGTGCTCGTCGGTCCGTCCGGTGTCGCGGTGGCCGGGAAGGTGAACTCCACCTCCGGGCCGCGCTCATGATGCCTTTGCGCAACCGGCTCGTTCAAGATGGTGACGGTGTCAATAGCATGAGCGAGAGCTTCGTCCGGGTAGAAGAATCTTCCGCTCACCCACGCCTGATAGCCACTTCGCAACTGCGCCAGGGCGTCGGTGATACCGCGCTTCACCTTGTCCACGGCATTGGCCTGCAGGTTGGTCTTCTCGCTGCCGGCGCTCAACATTTCCGTTGATCCGCTGTTCATCTGGTTATAAAGCGATATCAGCGAGTGCACGAGACCATCGAGAATATGCCAGTACGTTCCGGCGGCCTGCCCGTCCCATTCGGTATCCGGCTTGGCGATCTCATCTCTCCACTGGGAGACCGTTGGTATATATCCGTGATCCGTCACGAGATCATTGGTGAAACCGGAAAGGCCGTTGAAAGCGTCGGTCAGCGATGCGAGGCTGACCGAGCTATTGCTCTGATTCGCATACAGCCCGTTAATGATCTGGAGCGAGTTATGGTGGAACTGATACCACGAGCTGTCCGACGGCACCGCGGCCACGCCGTTCTCGTCTCTGGCGTTGAAGTTGTAGCTGTCGATGAAGTCGGAGGCTATGAAGCCGAATCCATCCGTGGTCGTCGCCGGTCCGGCGGCTATCATTCGCTTGTAGTTGCGATCGTGGTGGTGACCTCTGGGCGGCGAAATCTTATAATAGGAGGAAAAGACATACTGGAACCACGGAGCCTGCAAAATCACCTTACGACTCGGTGGAGCGGGCATCGTTCCACCACCGTCGCCCGGGTCGGAGAGGATCGCGAGCACCTGCTCCCACAGCACATCCTGGCCTGCGGCGGTAGGCGGATCGGCAAAAGTGACCTCTGGCGGCTTGGCGTCATAGGTCTTCTCGTTCTTTTCCCCCACGCGACCTCTCCCTTCAGGGAGAATTGACCTTACGTCTGACCGTTCAGGATGATGTCTTGAAGCAGGCCTACCGCATCGCTCGCTCCGGGGATCGAGGAGTCTCCGATCTCCGGCATGTTGCTGAATATTCCAGCCAGATCCTGCGCCGTCATCCCATTATGTTCTTCCGCATCGGAAAAGTTCTGCGCCTGCCATTTAATGTCGTCTGACATTCGTTCGAGAAAGCCATAGAACCAGTTCATCTGGTTGACGACGTCGAGCGCTGTCGCATCGAACGCGGTCTTGAACGCCTGAGCCGGAGCCCATTTCGTATTACCGGCCAGAAGCTTCGTGTCGGCATTGCCCGAAGATGCGGACGGCTCACCGGCCTGGCTCGACGGCGGCGAATTGGACGCCCCCCTCGTCGACTCCGAATATGGCGTTCCGTTTCCCACGAATCCGACCAGGAGCTGTCTCGCCGTACTGTTGTGAACGGTATCGGCCAGAGTCTTGTGCTTCGCCTGGATGAGATTCAGATAAGCGCCGTCGATCTTGGTGATCTTGCCGTTCGCCGGATCGTCGTTCCCTTGATTGGCGGCATTTCGCTGCCGCTCTTGCGGGGTCTCGACGTGCTCTTTGCCGGTCTTACCGTCATCGGGCCGCCCGGTCCCGCCGCTGTCGGACTGCCCATCGCCGCCAGACCGCCCATCGCCGTCACCATCATGGTCGGTGCCGTCGCCATCGTGGTGCTCGCCCCCGTTGGACTGCCCATCATCGTGCTGTCCGCCACTGCTCGATGGAGCCGCCACCGCGGCACCGGCTCTGTCGCCGGGTTCGACCAGTTTCTGCGAGAGACCGTCACTGCCGTCGCCAGGCTGCCCCGCCTCATCCGCCGGTGCACCCGAAACCGCGGGCGTTCCCTGGACCGCGCCGTTCGCAGGGGTGATCAGCGGCGCCTGAGTCGCACGGCCGGATTCGAGCGGGGGGCTGCTGCTCCCACGCCGGCCCGACCCCGGGTAACCTCCACCGACCTCGTCCAGCTGACCCTGGTCCCCGGGCTCCTCGGCGTCACTCTCCTGGTCGCCGTGGCCCCCGTCGCCATCGGACTGGTCGGGATAGCCCTGATCGTCCTGCCCGTCGTCGCCCCGCCCGTCGTCGTCCTCGTCGTCATCGTCGGAGTCGATGACGAAGACCTTCTCCTTCTTGCCGTCCTTGATATCGAGCACTTCGAAATGCTTGTCGCCCGCGTCGACGTCGATTATCTCGACTTCGCTCTTGCCATGATGCAACGAGACGATCTCGACGTCGGCCGAGTCGATCTTCAGGCTGGCGGTGTGGACGTCGATGTCGCCGACCTTGTCATCGTGCGTCGTCATGCTCGGGATGTCATGCGCTTTCCCCGAGTGATCGTTGATGTCCAACAGATGCTCGTGGGACTTCCGGCCGCCGTGCGATGAGGAGGTGCCGTCGTCGCCGATCACCGCCAGAGCCTTGTGGAGCGCCCTTCGGTCATCATCGGAGAAGGCCCCGCCCTCGGCGGGGAACGCGTCTTCGGCCGGCGTGCTCCCGGACGAGGCGTCTCCCGGCGACATGTCCGACAAGGGCACGCCAGACATCATCTGGCCATCGGAGTACCCCGGCGACGCGCCGCCGCCGGTCAACCTCCTTGCGTTCGTGCCGCCCTTGCCGAGACCGTTCGTCACGGCATTGATCGCCTTCTTCGACACGTGCATGCCCGCGAGAACATCTCCGATCTCGTCGATCAGATCACTGTTCTCCTGCTCGGCCATTTACCGCATCCGCCTCTCGGTAGAACGCTTCAGCACGCTTTTCGTCAGGCGAGCCCCTGGAAGGAGTAGCTGCCCTGAAGGTCCGCGACGATATAGTTGTTATGGATCTCCTGGGAAGCGTGATACGCCCGTATCAGCGTCCCCTCCATGTCGGTTACCGCGCTGTTCCAGTTCGTCTGCGCGATCTGGTACGCGTCTTTCGCCTCGCCGACCCAGGTTTCGACCAGCGGCCGGAGGTTCGCGGTGAGTTCGTCGAGGACCTGCTGGATGTTCTTCGACTCCTGCTGGAGGGAGTCGGCGGCCTCGTTGAAGCCGGCGTGGTTGACGAAGAAGCTTCCGTCCGAGATGGCTCCCATTGGTCTACCTCCGAGTACTCGCCGATTTCAGTTGCCGCCGGTCTTGGTGACTCCGGGGGTCCCGTCGAGGATTCCGTTGATCCATTGCAGGGCGTTCCTGGAGTTGTCCTGCTCGGTGTTGCTCCAGTTCTTGTCGACGCCGGCGAGCGTTTCCCGCAGGTTGTCGATGTTCTTGAGGATCTCCTGGAAGTCCTCCAGCCAGATGATGAGAGCCTTGTCGAACGACTGCGAGGCACCTCCCACCCAGTGCGACGCGAACGTTTCACGATTGTTCTGGACGTACGTACCGATGCTGCGAATCTTGTTCGCGGCCTCGTCAAGGCACACGATGCCCTTGGCCATCGAATCGGCGTCTTTGGACTGCTGCGAGGGCATGATCAGCTCTTCCTGAAGATGCAACGAGACAGCACAATTACATCAAAAATCGACCATATGAACATAGCGAGGAAATCTAAAAAGGTCTTATGGGAGCAATCGAACTTCTTATGAGCGGGAATGTCATCCGGACTGCCCGGGGGACGAGCCGGGCTTCTCGACCCGGCAGCCGACCGTGGGAGGAGGCGTGGTCGTGGTGGTGCCGCTCATCGCGGCGACCGGGTCGAGCCGCGGACCGGTGGGCAGCAGGTCGAGCAGGCTCACCGGCACCGGCATCGCCTGGGCCTTGTCGTATCCGAGGTTCTTCAGGGCCGTCCCGCCGTCCAGCGGGTACTTCACGCGTTCCGCCGTGACCAGGAACGTCGCGCCGGTGGCGGCATGCCCGCCGTCGGAACGCGCGTACGCGAGCACGCCCTGCCCCGGCGGCACGCCGATGCGGTCGATGGCCGAGCAGGGCGGCGTGGTCTGCGCGCGTGCGGTCACCGGGAAGCCGCCGACCTCCTCATCGGCCGTGAACGCGACCGTGGTCGTGGTCGAGTCCACCCGCACGCACGGCTGCTCACCCGCGGGTACGTCCGTCACGGCCGGCGGGGTGGGCGGCAGGCCCGAGGACGGATCGTTCCCGGGAGCGGTGGTCAGATGCTGCGACGCGGTGGCGGTGTCGATGGCATCGGCGCTCTTGCCTCCTCCCCCGAGCGCCACGAGGGTGGGGGTGAGCGGCATCAGACCGTCGCGGGTCAGCAGAAAGTACTGATCCGCGGAGCCCGGCCGCCGCTCGACGAACACCTGCCCGATCCTGGTGGAGGACCCAGAAAGCCGGGGACCCGTCCGGCCTGCGCCGGGCACTCGCGGAAACGCCAGGTCCGCTCCGGCGGGGATCGCGTTGACGAAGGCCGCGCCCACCGGGTACGGGTGGACCGTCGCGTACCCGAGCAGCTCCGCCGTCCTCGGCCCGTCCGGCAGCCGGAACCTCCGGTCGTGCCAGATCAGGTACTCGACGTCCCCCGGTGCGGAGACGAGCAGGCCGCGGTCCATCGCCGGTGCGACGGTGGGGATCGCGACCTCCAGGGTCGACACCGGAGTGCCGTCTCCCCCGGCGGACGAGCAGACCTGCCACGCGCTGTTCCGCAGGTCCTTCGCGGCCGGTGGCCGGTCGGGCGCGCCCTCGATCCCGATGGGCGCGCCGACGGGCGTACCGGACAGCGACGTGGCCGCCACGCGCCGGACGCCGAGCCTGCCCCCCATGATGAGCAGCGCGCTGGTGTAGTTGGCCACCGGGCGCAGCACGCCACCGGTGTAGAGGTAACGCGCGCCGGTCTGCTTCTCGGTGACCATCGTCCCCTCCGTACGCCAGCTTTTGGCGCCGCCCGGCATGAGGAACCCGTAGATCCCGACGCCGATCACGGCGATCAGGCCGAGCACCAGCCCGATGACGAGTCCCCGCGTGGTCCGGCGTATCGGCGGGTCGGTGGCGTCCGGGTCGGCGAGCAGCAGGCCCGACGACAGCCGCGACACCACGAACATGTGGGCCTGGACCTCATCACGGCGGTTGTGCATCAGCCCCCCAGTCCGCGTGCGAAGCCGAACAGTCCGAGGTCGGCGATGAGCAGCGGGATCAGCGCGATCGCCAGGCCCGACTGGACGATGTCCGCGATGCGCCCCCAGTACGGGACGACCCGACGGCCCGGCAGGGTCCACCCGGCCATGAGCAGCACCGTCGCCGCCGCGACGAGCGACAGGAGCAGGGTCTGACGCGTCTGCGGATCCCCGTTCCAGACCATGGCGAGCGGGATCACCACGGCGCCGTACGCCCCGGGCACCATGACGCTCAGTCGCTGCCAGGCGCCGGCCAGCCCGCGGCTGTGGCACAACAGCAGCGCGGCGAGGACGAGCCCGAACGTGCGGGGGGACCAGCCGTGCCCGCCGGCGAGCACCGTCATGCACGCTGCGCAGACCAGGCCGGTCATCGCGTACAGGGCGGTCATGTGCTGGTCGGCGATGGTCGTACGGGACAGCACGTCGCGGCTGGGATGCGGGTCGATGCCCTCCTGGAGCTGCTCGGCGTTGGTGGGGAGCGGCGGCAGGCGCAACCCGGACAGCCGGAACGACAGCACCGGCACGAATCCGCCCACCGCGACCGTGAGGAACGCCGCCACGCCCGCCGTCGAGGTCAGCGGCACGTCGGCGACGAGCATGACGGCACCGCCGACGGCCACGATCAGGCCCGCCGCCGCGGCGGCGAGGAAGACCGGCGCGGCGGCGGCCACCCCGGCCAGCGCGAACACGGCCGCCGCGGCGCCGGACGCACCGGCCGCCAGCAGCCGCGCGCCGGTCAGTGCGTGGCCGGCCGTTCCGGTCGGGGCCAGTCCTCCGGCGAACGCGAAGAACGGGACCGTCGCGACGCCGAGCGCGCTGCCCGCGACGGCGTCCCCGATCGCACGCGACGCGACCGTCGCGCCGAACATCATGAGCAGCCCGACGCCGACGCCTCCGATGATGCGCGGGTCGCCGTGCTCGCGGGTCAGTACGACCAGGGCGGCGGCGATCGCGCCGAGCGCCAGGCCGAGCAGCATCCGGCGGGTGAAGCTCGGCCGCCAGGCGCTGGGGCGTTCGCGGATCCCGGTGGCCACCCCGTCGACCAGGTCGTCGAAGTGGACGGGTGGGAGCTGCTCGCGGCGCGGCCGCAGGTAGAGCGTCTCGCCGTCGCGCAGATCGAGGCCGCCGGCGGTGCCCTCCTCGTCGAGCGGCTCGGAGCCGAGCCGCTGGAGGACCCAGCCATCGTGTTCGACGCCGACCTCGCCCAGGTTCTCCCCCTCGACCGCCGCGTACGAGATGAGGGTGGGCAGCAGTTCGATCAGCGGCACGCCGGTCGGGACCGAGATCTCGAAACCGCGCTCGGGGCCGCGAATGAGCAGATGGCACAGGTCGCTCGTGGTGGTCTCGTACACGTCATGCCTCTTCCTGGTCGGGCGCGGGCAGCAGCCCGGTCTGCACCTGGATGGTCCTGCGGCGGACGAACCACTGAGCGCGCCCGGGCGGCAGAGTCCTCGGCCGGAGCCCCCCGAACAGCACGCCTTCGCTCTGCGGGCACGACATCAGCAGGGCGGGGGTGTTCAGCTCGGTGAGGCGGCGGATCAGCGGGTCGCTCATGCTGCGGCTCACGCCGCCCGCGGACCGGGCGATGAGAAGATGCAGACCGATCTCCGCGCCCTGCGCGAGGACTTCGAGCAGAGGGTCGAAGGCCCCTGCGGCGCTCCCGCCGCCGCTCAGCATGTCGTAGTCGTCGCAGACGACGAACAGTTTCGGCCCTTCCCACCAGTCACGACGGCGCAGCCGGTCGGGCGTGATCTCCGGCCCCGGCACGCGCGCCCGCAGTGACTGCGCGGCGGCGCCGATCACCTGCCGTGCCACGTCGATGGAGACGGCGTAGCCGAGCTGCTGCTCCGCCGGCACCGCGTGGTAGAGCTCGCGGCGGAAGTCGATGAGCATGACCCGGGCCTCGTCCGGCGTGTAGCGCTCGACGATCGCCTGGGTGAACAGGCGCAGCAGGTTCGTCTTTCCGCTCTCGGTGTCCCCGACGACCAGCAGGTGCGGCGTGGCCTCGAAGTCGTGGCGCACCGGTCCGAGCTCGTTCTCCTCGATGCCGAACGGCACGCGCAGGTCGCCGTCGGGCTCGGGCAGGCCGGCCGCGGGCAGGATCGCCGGGAGCATGCGCACGGCGGGGGCCCGCGGGCCGTCCCATGCCCCGTCGACCCGGGCGACCAGGTCGGCGGTACCGTCGGAGAGATCGGCGGTCGACCCGCGGCCGTCGACCCGCGGCAGGCCGGTGAGGAAGTGCAGCCGGTCTTCGCGCAGGCCGCGGCCGGGGATGCGCGGAACGGTCTGGGCGACCCGCATGTTCACCATCGAGTCCACGGCGTCGCCGAGACGGAGTTCGAAGCGCGTGGCGATCTGGTCGCGCAACGCCGGCTGTATCTCCGACCAGCGCGGCGACGCGACCATGAGGTGGATGCCGTAGTTCAGGCCACGCGCGCCGAGCTGCGCGACGTTCTGAGAGAGATCCATGAAGTCCTGACGCAGCGTCGACCAGCCGTCCACGACGAGGAACACGTCGCCGTGCCGCTCCCCGGGCAGCCCGCCGGCGGCCAGCATGCGCCGGAACGTCGCCATCGAGTCGATGCCGCGTTCGGCGAACAGCCGCTCCCGGTGGGCGAGCAGGGTGAAGATGTCGCCGACCGTACGGTTCACGCGGTCGATGTCCAGGCGCCCCGTCACCCCGCCGACGTGCGGCAGCCCGCTGAGCGCGGTGAGCGTGCCCCCGCCGAAGTCGAGGCAGTAGAACTGCACGTCACGCGGTGAGTGGGTGACCGCCAGCGCGGTGATGAGCGTCCGCAGCAGTGTGCTCTTGCCGGACTGCGGGCCTCCCGCGATGCCCACGTGCCCGCCGGCGCCCGACAGGTCGGCCAGGAGGGGGTCGCGGCGCTGGTCGAACGGCCGGTCGACGACGCCGACGGGCACCGACAGCGGCGTGGGCCATCGGTAGAAGACCGGCATGCCGGCCTCGAGGCCCAGCAGCTCGTCGAGCGTCGGCGGCACGCCGAGCGGCGGCAGCCACACCTGGTGGGCGGGCGGACCCACACCGCGCAGGCGTCCGATCGCCACCGACAGCAGGCTGTCCGCCTCTTCCTCGGTCTCCTGCGGCTCCGGCTCCGGCTCGACCGGTTGCTGCGGCGCGACGTACCGGCTGGTGTACGGCACGACCTTGGTCGCGGCGGTCCGGACCGCGGCGCCGCGCTTGGGCCGGTACGGGCCGGAGACGTAGGCGGCCTTGAACCGCAGCAGGGAGTCGATGTCGTTCTTCAGGAAGCCGCTGCCCGGCTGGGGCGGGAGCTGGTAGGCGTCCGGCGAGCCGAGCACGCTGCGGCTCTCCATCGCCGAGAACGTCCGCAGCGCGATCCGGTACGACAGGTGCGACTCGAGCTGGTGGATCCGGCCCTCGTCCAGCCGCTGGCTCGCCAGCAGGAGGTGTACGCCCAGCGACCGGCCGAGCCGCCCGATCATCACGAACAGGTCCATGAACTCCCGGTGCGCGGCGAGCAGCTCGCTGAACTCGTCGACCACCACGAACAGCGCGGGCAGCGGAGCCAGCGGCGTCCCCTTGGCGCGGGCGTTCTCGTACTCATGGATCGAGGAGAAGTTCCCGGCGGCGCGCAGCAGTTCCTGGCGGCGGATCAGCTCGCCGTGCAGGGCGTCCTGCATGCGGGCGACCAGCGCGACCTCCTCGGCGAGGTTCGTGATGACCGCGGAGGTGTGCGGCAGCTCGTCCAGGCCCAGGAACGTCGCGCCGCCCTTGAAGTCGACGAGCACGAAGTTGAGCACCTCGGAGGAGTGGGTGAGGGCGAGCGCCAGCACCAGCGTGCGCAACAGCTCGGACTTGCCCGACCCGGTGGCGCCGATCAGCATCCCGTGCGGCCCCATCCCGCCGAGCGCCGACTCCTTGATGTCCAGCTCGACCGGCGAGCCGTCCGCGCTCATCCCGATCGGCACGCGCAGGGCCGCCCCGGGGTCGCGGCGCCGCCACAGCGCCCGCACGTCGTGCTCGCGCATGTCGTCGATGGACAGCAACGTCGTCAGCTCGAAGTCGGCGTTGAGCGGCTCGGTGACCTCGGCGATCATGCTCATCCGGTACGGGGCGAGCAGCCGGGCCAGTGCGCTCGCGCGCATCAGGCTGAGCCGGTCCGGGCGGCCCAGCGGCCTGGTGGTCTCGCGCCCGTTGCGGTCCTCGCCGATCATCTCCAGGGTCCGCGGGGCGACGTCGAGGCCGAGCACGTACGGGGCGAGCTCCCAGCCGGAGGTGCCCTCGATGTCGATCACGACCGCGTTGCGGTGTCCCCCGCCGGCCGCGCGGGCCCCGGGCGGCACGTCACCGCCGTCCAGCACGATGACCGTGTACGGCTCCTCGTGGGTGGGCTCGGCCTGCGGGTCGAACCGCGGTCGCTGCCCGAACTCCTCGCCGAGCAGTTCCTCGAGTTCGACGGTGCCACGGGCGATCAGCCGCACCTGCCCGGCGCCGTCCTGCTCGGTGCGGTGCAGCGCGTGCGGCAACCACTTGAGCCACTCCCACTTCGCGCGGTTCTCATCCGAGACGCACAGCCCGATGCGCAGCTCCTCCGGGGAGTGGAAGACCGCGAGCTGGCCGAGGATCGCCCGTACCATCGCGCGGGCCGCCTCGGCGTCGCCGCGCAGCCCGACCAGCGAGTATCCCTTCAGGTAGACCGCGACGGGCTGATCGGCGACCGTGCCGTACGCGCGGATGAAGCGGCGCAGCGCGTGCGCGCACAGCGGCTCCAGGTCCTCCACCGGTTTGGTCTGCAGCGGGGCGAGCCGCAGCCCGAGCCGCTGCTCGCCGACTCCGATGCGCACCTCGCCGAAATCGTCGTGGGTGGTCTTGCGCTCCCACAGCCGGGACGTGCCGGCCAGGGACCACAGCACGTCGGGTCCGGGGTTCCGCCACGACTGCGCGTCGCGCTGGTCGACGACCACCTCGCGGATCCGCCGCCGCGTCTGCGAGAGGTATCGCAGGTAGTCGCGCCGGGCTCCGTGGACCCGCCGCTTGCGGTCGCCGGAGGCGCGGACGAGCTGGCCGACCAGCATCGCCATCGACGACACCATCATCAGCCCGGCCGCGAGGTACGTGCCCGGGATCGACGAGCCGCCGGCTGCGGTTCCGGCGTTCGGGCGGACGAAGATGAGGATCGTCGCGGTGGAGGCCAGCGCCATCGGCAGGTACGTGAACACCGTCGACGTACTGGCCTGCTTTTCCGGCAGGGTCGGGGGTTCCTGCAGTGTCAGCTCGCCGTTCGGCATCTCCGGACCGGGCCGTCGAGGCGGTCGGCGAAAAAGGATCCGGCTCATTCCTCACTCTTTTCGAGAGTGGACGCGGTGCGCACGGCGGGCACACCGTCCGGCCGCCACCGCCGGGCCCGCCCACGGGGTACCGCCACCGCCACCGCGCCTAGCGCCGCGACGGCCGCGAGCAGCACCGCGGTCAGCCAGAGCGCGGTGCGTCCGGGCGAGCCGGCCGCGTTCGTGTGCCGTAAACGCAGCGGTGCGGCCCGGCCGGGACGGTACGGCTCGGCGACGACATCGGCGACGGCCGCGTACGGGTCGACCGCGCCGTACCCGGCGGACGGGTGCGGCAGGACTCCCCCCGGATGGGCGGCCGTCTCCTCGAGCCGGCGCACCACCTCCACCGCGGACAGCCCCGGCCGGTAGGAGCGGACGAGGGCCGCCGTCCCGGCGACGTAGGCGGCGGCGAACGCGTCATCGGAACCGGCGAAGTTCCCCACGCCGCCCGGCCCGACGCTCATGACCTGGTAGCCGGGGGCGAGCAGGTCGGTCCGCGCCCCGTCCGCGGGTGGTGCGCCGAGCGCGCCGCCGGGAGCGATTCCGGCCACCGACACCACGGCCGGGTACGCGGCCGGCCACGCGCGTACCGACGATGCCGTGCTCGCCTGCACGGACGCCGGGGCCACGACCACGACGTCGTGCCGGGCGGCATCCGCCACCGCGGCCGCCAGGTCGCGGTCGTCGGCGGTGACCGACGACGCGACCACGACGACCCGGGCACCGCCGCCCACGGCCGCCCGCAGTCCGCGGGCGAGCTCCTTCCCGGTCGTCGTCCCGTCGGGCTCGGTCGCGCGCACCGCGAGGAGCGTGGCGTCGGGCGCCGCACCGGCGAAGCCGACGCCGGGACGGCGGGACGCGGCGGCCAGCGCGGCGACGAACGTGCCGTGCCCCACACAGTCGGCGGGCTCGGTCTCGCCTCCCGCCACCGGGGCGAGGGACCGCACCCGCCCCGACAGCGCTCCGGCGTCGTCGACGCCGGTGCCGACGACGCCGATGGTGACGTCACGTCCGGTGCTGAGCGTCCACGCCCGATCCAGGCCGAGGTACACCTGCGGCCACGGCACGCGGGTGACCGTGGCATGGGAGGGGCCGGTGCACGGGGCATCGAATCCGAGCTGCGCCGGCATCAGCGGCAGATCGGTCGCACCGGGGCTCGAGGCGGTGGCCGACGGCCGCGGTGCCGGGGTCGGCGCGGCACCGGCCGGCCCGGCGGCCTCGCCGAGGAACACGGCCGTCGCCAGTGTCAGGGTCAGGGGGGTGGACGGGTGCCGCCGCCCCCACGACGATCGGCTCGCAGCACGCACCAGTGAAATATCGCAGACGCGGTCGAGCCCGCAGGAACATCGATAAGCGTCTCTTATACGTCCCGTATTCGCCCGGCCCGCTCACCGAGCCGTCACCCGCGTCCGACCTGGCGCGGAACGCCACCCGGCAGAAGTAGCGGTGCGTATTTCCGACAAGATTCTGCATGGTGCGGACCCGGTGGAGAGGGTTGCATACGGAAGCGGCTTTCGCTATGTATCCCTCCCACGCAGCGAGGAGATGAAGGGTGCGTCCTCATACGGCAACCCCACCTCCGGAGGCATCTGACCCGCGAGGGAACGCGCCGGCGGAGACCCGCCCGTCGCGGCAGAGCGACGCGGGGTCGGCAGGCGGTCCGCTCGGCAAGGCGTTCGACGTGGTGTTCGCCATGCCGCCCGGTGGCGCCGAGATCGGGCTCAGCGACCTGTCCCGCCGTGCGGGCCTGTCCAAGTCAACGGTGCACCGCATCCTCACCGCGCTGGTCCGCCGGGGCGTCGTCGAACGCTCCGGCACGAACTACCGGCTCGGAGAACCGATCCTCACCCTGATGCCGCCGCGTTTCGACCGCCGGCTGGCGGTACTCCGCGACCATCTGCTGCCTCACCTGCGGCGGCTCGCGCGGGCCACCGGCTGTCCGGTGTTCCTCGACGCGCCGTTCCACGGCGAGCTGCTGTGCCTCGAGCACATCGCCGGCAACAACCCGGCCAGGGCCCACGGCGACGGAGCTCCGGACAGCACCGAGACGGCGCGGCGTACCACCGTCGCCCGCCTCTTACTGCCGCCTCGGCCCACCCCGGGAACCGTCCCGTCCGCCCGCGGCCCCCTGGTGCTCGGCCCGGAGTGCGCGGCGGCCCCCGTGGTGAGCGACGGCCGGATCGTCGCCGCCCTCTCGGTCATGTTCCCGCCGTCGTACCGTCGCGACGGTGTGCTGCACGCGCTGCACAACGTCACGCGGGCGGCGAACCGCGGTCTCGACCGCACGCTCACGGGGTGACGTGACGGTGTTCGATCCACGGCAGCTCCGCGTCCTCGCGGCGGTCGCGCACACCGGTTCGTACACCGCGGCCGCCGAGGCGCTCAGCTATACCCAGCCCGCGATCAGCTACCAGATGCGCATGCTGGAGCGGGCCGCCGGGACGGCGCTCGTCGCCCGGGCCGGCCGCGGCGTGCGGCTCACCCGGGCCGGGGCGGTCCTCGCGTCGCACGCGCACGTCGTGCTGGCCGCGCTGAAGGACGCCGAGGCCGAGCTGTCCGCCCTGGCCGGCGAGGACGTACGGCAGGTACGGCTGGCCGTGGGACACGGCGGCCACGCGCGGCTGATCCCGCAGGCGGTGGCGAGCGCGCGCCGTACCGTTCCGGACCTGGAGGTGGCGCTGCGCCGGGCCGACGGGAACGCCGCCGGGAACATGCTGCGCCGCGGAGAGGTCGACATCGCCGTGGTGAGCGTCCCGGAGAACGAACCGGCACCGGACGACGCCGGCATACAGGCGATCCGGCTGCTGACCGACGAGGTGCACATCCTGCTCCCGGCGGAGCACCCGCTGGCCGCCGCCGACTCGCTCACCCTCACCGACCTCACCGAGCAGTCGTGGGTGGTGGACGGCGACCACCGGTATCTCCTCGACGCCTGCGCGCGGGCCGGGTTCACCCCCCGGATCGGGGCGATCGTCGAGGACCAGCTGGACGTGCGGAGCCTGGTCGCCGGGGAGATCGGGATCGCCCTGGTCGACAGCCTCGGATACACCTGCGGGCCGACGCTCGTGACACGACGGCTGCGGGACTGGCCACGCCACCAGGTGTACGCGCTGAGCTGGTCGAACTCGGCCCGAGCCGACACGATCGACGCCGTCATCGGCGCGCTGCGCACCGCCGCGGGCCGCCTGTCCCGCCACCGGGCGAACCAGCCGTCCGCTTCTCGCGCGTAGGAGTCCGCTGAACCTCGTGAGTCCTCCCGGCCGGCCGGCTGGGAGGATTCGGGTGTGCAGGGTGAGAGCCGGTTTGATCGCGAGTCGCCGGACGCGGCGGCGTCGGCGGGGCGGAAAGCGGACAAGGGGCGGGAGGGCTCGCCGGGTCTCCGCCTGGGCGGCATCGTCATCGACGCCGTCGACCTGGACCGGCTCGCCCGGTTCTGGAGCGCGTTGCTCGATCTACGGGTCACCCGCCGGGAGGAGGACTGGGTCAGCCTCGGTCCCGGTCTCGCGCTTCAGCGGGTGCCGGAGCCCAAGATTGCCAAGAACCGCGTCCATCTGGATCTGGTCGCCGACGACTTCGCCCGGGCGGTCGTACGGGCGGCCGAACTCGGCGCCACTCCGGCCGGGGAGATGCACGAGGACCTCTGGCAGGTCTGGCGAGACCCGGAGGGCAACGAATTCTGCATCTGCGTTTCCTGACGCCAGGCCGCACGCGTTCTCGCCGCGCAGGACCTCCGGTTCACCGGCGGCACGGGTCACCGGGCATTCTCACCGGGCGTCCCGCCGGATCGGCGGGCAGTAGTCCACGATCGGTTCCCGGTGCCACCAGGCGCCGGTCCGGCGGCGTTCCTCGCGGGTCGTGAAGCGGTACAGGAACAGGCGGGCGCGTACGGAGGCGGGCGGCGCGCCGGGGAACGGGTTGTGGCGGAGCAGCCGCAGTGTCGCCCGGTCGTTCTCCAGCAGCTTCGCGACGAACCGGACGAACCACGGCTCCGCGTAACCGACGGAGAGGGCGGCGAACCACATCATCCAGTCGAGTCGCAGATGGTACGGCGCCACCTGGGGTGGACGCCGGTGGACGTCGCCGGGCTTGCCCTTGAACTCGTACTCCTTCCACACGGTCCGCGGTCCGGGCTCCGCGTCGTCCGTACCCTCGACGATCACCTCGTACCGTCTCTTGCTGACGGAGCCGAACGCGCCGTAGGTGTTGACCAGGTGGAAGGCGTTGAAGCTGGCGTTCATCCGCTGCCGTCGCGAGACCAGGTTCCGCACCGGCCAGTAGCTGAGCGAGACGACCAGGAGCGTCACCGCCACGGCCAGGACCTGGTGCCACCGCGGCTCGGCGGCCGGGCTCGGGCCGATCGACAGGTGTACGAGGTGCGCGACCGCCCGCCAGTCGACCACGGAGGCCGCCAGGAGCACGGTGATCCAGTTCAGCCACGCGAAGTTCCCCGACACGATCAGCCAGAGCTGGGTGACGATGACGATCGCCGCGGCGACCGTGGCGTACGGCTGCGGTGTGAACAGGCCGAAGGGGACGACGAGCTGCGTGACGTGGTTCGCCAGGACCTCGATGCGGTGGAGCGGCCGGGGCAGGTGATGGAAGGACCGGCTGAGCGGGTTCGGCATCGGCTGTGTCTCGTGGTGGTAGTACAGGCACGTCAGGTCCCGCCAGCAGCGATCACCGCGGATCTTGATCAGGCCCGCGCCGAACTCCAGGCGGAACAGCAGCCAGCGCAGCAGCCACAGCACCAGCGTCGGCGGCGCGGTCCGCGCGTTGCCGAGGAAGGCGGCGAGGAGACCCGACTCCAGCAGCAGCGACTCCCAGCCGAAGCCGTACCAGACCTGGCCCACGTTGACGATCGACAGGTACAGGAGCCACAGCACGGCCCACAGCACCATCGAGGCCCACAGCGGCACCGCGTCGGCCGCCCCGCCGGCGACCGCGGCGGCCACCGCCGCTCCCGCCCAGGCGACCGTCGCGAAGCACCGATCCGAGTAGTGAAGGTGGAAGAGGCTCGGCGCGAGGCGGAACGGCACCCGGCGCACGTACGCGGGGATCGGCGTCAGGCCGCCGCTCCCGAGCAGCGCGCGGAACTGGTTCGCCGCGACGACGAACCCGACCAGGTACGTCAGGGCCAGCCCGCGCTGGAAGACCAGCCGGCCGGGCCCGTGCCCGGGGTCGGTGAGCCAGTGCATGGCGTGTTCCCCTCACCCCGCTCCGGCGCCGAAGACACGTCTCAACGCGGCCCGCGCCGCGTGGTGGCCGCCCATGCCGTGCACGCCCGGTCCGGGCGGCGTCGCCGACGAACACAGGTAGATCGCCGGGTTCGGCGTCGCGTACGGGACACGGGCGACCGTCGGGCGGAACAGCAGCCGCAGGCGGTCGCACGCGCCGCCCGCGATGTCACCCCCGACGTTGTTGGCGTCGTGCTCGGCGATCCGCTCGGGACCGGCGGCGCCGCGGGCGAGGACGAGGCGTCCGAACCCCGGCGCGAATCGCTCGATCTGCCGCTCGATCGCCGCGGTCAGGTCGCCCGTCCACCCGTTCGGCACGTGCCCGTACGCCCACAGTACGTGCCGGCCGTCCGGCGCACGCGAGGGGTCGAACAGGGTCGGCTGGGCGGTGATGAGGAACGGCACGCCGGGGACGCCGCCGCCGTACGCCGACCGGAGCGCGCCGCCGATCTCCTCCACCGACGAGCCGAGATGCACGGTGCCGGCCCTGCGGCAGGCATCGGAGGTCCACGGCACCGGTCCGGACAGCGCGTAGTCGACCTTGAAGACGGCGGGCCCGTGCCGGTACCGCCGGAGCCGTTCGGCGTACCGGCGCGGCAGCCGGTCACCGGCCATCGCCGCGAGCTGCTCGGGCATGACGTCGAGCACGTACGCGCGGGCGGCGGGCAGCTCTTCCAGGCTTCGGACGCGCCGCCCGGTGACGACCCGCCCTCCGAGGGAGTTCAGGTACGCCACCAGAGCGTCGGACAGCGCCTGCGAACCGCCCCGCGGGAACGGCCAGCCGACCTCGTGGGCGGCCAGCGCGAACAGCAGCGCGACGCCGCCCGTCGCCGGCGTGCGCAGCGGCGCGATCGCGTGGGCGGCCAGCCCGGCGAACAGGCCACGGGCGTGCGGGCCCCGGAACAGGCGTGCCAGCAGTGCGGCCGGGGCCCCGGCCCGTACGCCGAACCTCGCCAGCAGCAGGGGGTGAGCCGGCCACGAGGCGAGCGGGGCCCGCAGCACGTCGCCGGCGAGTGCGTCCCACCGCCCGAGGAAGGGCGCGACGAGCCGCCGGTAGACGGCCGCGTCGGGGCCGAGCGACGCGGCCGTCTCCTCGACCGACCGCGCGAGTGTCGCGGCCGACCCGTCGTCGAACGGGTGGGCGAGCGGGAGGGCCGGATGCACCCAGCGCAGGCCGTACGCTTCGAGCGGCAGCGCGCGAAGCGCCGGAGAGCCGGCGCCGAGGGGATGCACCGCCGAGCAGACGTCGTGCCGGAAGCCCGGCAGCGTCAGCTCCGCCGTCCGCGCGCCGCCGCCCGCGGTCGCCTCCGCCTCGTAGACGTGCACGGCCAGCCCGGCCCGGGCGAGCGTCACCGCCGCGGTCAGCCCGTTCGGCCCGGCCCCGACCACCACCGCGTCGACATCGGCCATGGTCCGGGCCCTGCCCCGGCGCCCCGGAATTACACCGCCGGCCGCGACCGCTGCCGACTCCCACCGTCACACGGAGCCGAGCGGGGGCCGAACCGGCAGAACCGCCGGGGTCACCGCGGGTTCCAGTGCGAGAACGCCTCCTGTACGTCGTGCGGGGAGCAGGCGAGGGCGGCCGGGTCGGGCTCGGCCGCCGTGACGTCGGGGAGGTGGACGATGAGGTCGTAGGCGTCGAGTGGGTTCAGGTCGACGTGGAAGGTGCCGAAACGTTGCCGGGCGGCGGCGCGGACGGCGTCGGCGTCGGCCGGTGACAGCCTCCGCAGGTCGGTCGCGAAGGGCCCGTCGTGGCTGGCGGCCATGAGCGCGTCGAGGGTGCCGGGCTCGGGCGGCCCCATCGGGGTGAAGAGCGTGCCGGTGTAGAAGTCGGCATCGGTGTTGAGGGCCTGGCCGGTTCCCGTGGTCGTGCCGATGACGAGGTAGTCCTCGCCGAGCCGGTCGGCCAGGTGCGTGCCCGCGGGTGTCGCCGTCTCCGGCATGCCGGGCAGGATGCCGGGAAGGCGCTGGATGTGACCGTTGTGGGCGGCCAGGACGATCCGGTCCTCGCGGCGCAGGATCCACTCGACGTTGTCCGCGATCGCGGCGTCGCGGTCGAACATCACCGTCGGCCGGTCGCCGCGGGCCATCGCGCGGGCGAGCGCGTCCAGGGTGATCGTGAGGTGCAGCGAGCGCAGCGCGCGCTCGTACGCGCCGGCCGTGGTCCGCCGGGTGTAGTCGAGGCGGCGTCCGGTCATGCGTACGGTCAGCTCGGCCAGGCCCGCGGTCAGTGCGTCCTTGGCCGCGGGCTCGAGCCGCGCGTAGGCGCCGATGGCCGTGGGGATGGAGAACGCCGATGACGCGGCGAAGACGGCGGCCGTCTCCCGGATGCCCGGATCCAGCCGGTACCCGGGATCGGCCTGCGCCAGGTAGGCGATGACGGCGTCCAGGCTCGGCAGCAGGGACGCGTTGGAGCCGGACAGGTCGGCGCCGTAGAAGCCGACCGGCCGTGCGGCGGTCCGGTTGTGGTGGCGCATCCACTCCAGGTGGGCGCGCATCTGGGTCCACAGTCCCATCAGTGACGTCATGCCGTTCGCCAGGACCTGTCCGAGATCGTCCTCACCGCCCCGGACCCAGTCGTCGGTCCGCCACCCTTCGGCGAATCCCGACTCCATCGCATACGCGCCGAACCCGTGCCGCTCGACCAGATGGCGCAGGAGGCGGTGGCGGAGCCGGTAGGTCTCGGCGTTGTAGTGCGCGCTCTCGCCGATCGCCACCACCCGCGCGGCGCCGATCGCCTCGTCCAGCCACTCCAGGTCATCCAGTGGCGCGTCCGGGTCCAGCGTGCGCAGCGGCCTCACCGCCGGGGCGCTCAGCCGGCCGGCCGCCGCCGAGGTGCTGTCGGTCACTCGGTACCCCTTCCACCGTTCCCAATTTTGGGAATGGTACCGAATATGGGGATACTCGAGGAGTGGACGCCCTGGATCTGCTGCTGCATCCGGTACGCATGCGCATCGTCTACGCCCTGTCCGGCGGGCGGGTACGCTCCACCGCCGATCTGTGCGCGAGCCTGCCCGAGGTCCCGAAGACCACCGTGTACCGCCATGTCGGCCTGCTCGCCGACGGTGGAGTGCTGGAGGTCGCCGACGAGCAGCGGGTCCGCGGCGCGGTGGAGCGCCACTACCGGCTGCGCCTGGACCGGCCGCGGATCGAGGCGGAGGCGGGCGCGTCGATGTCGCCGGACGACCACCGCCAGGGGTTCACCGCGGCCGTGGCCGCCCTGCACGCGGAGTTCGACGCCTACCTCAACCGGCCCGGCGCCGACCCGTACGCCGACCTGGTGGGCTACCGGCAGGGCGTCGTGTGGCTCAGCCGTGACGAACTGATCGAGATGCTCGGCGAGGTGCGGGCCGTCCTCGCGGCCCGGGCCGGGAACCAGCCGGCCCCCGGCCGCGCCCCCCGCCTGATGAGCCTCATCCAATTTCCGATCGACGAGTCCGGGAATTGCCCATAACCGTGGGGGCGCGCCGGTCAGGCGGAGTCGCGGACGATCAGCCGGCACGGGACCCGGTGCAGGCCCGGTGACGACTTTTCGTCGATCGCTTCAAGGAGACGCAGGGCGGCGATGCGTCCGATCTCGGTGAGGTCCACGTCGACGGTGGTCAGCGGCGGCCGGGACGCGAGAGTCATCGCGTCCCAGTTGTCGTAACCGACGACGGCGACCTGGTCGGGCACGCGTACGCCTCGCTCACGCAGGGTGTCCGTCACTCCACGGGCGATCTGGTCGTTGCCGCAGAAGAACGCGTCGGTGTCGGGCGCCGCTCGCAGCACCGTCTCCGCCACGCGCCGGCCCCATGCTTCGCTCCAGTCACCGAAGTGGGCGCGACCGGTGGCGAATCCCAGCGAGGCGTCGTTCAGCAGGCGTTCGGTGAAGCGGGCGCGGTCGGCGGCCGCCGCGTGGTGGGCCGGACCGGTGACGTGGGCGATCCTGGCACGGCCGCTGCTCAGGAGGTGCTCGACGGCCAGTCCGCAGCCCTGCTCATCGTCAGAGACGATCGAGATGTCCAGGGGGTCGGTGGAGGGAGACAGGGCGTAGACGACGGGGACGCCGTCGTGGACGCCGGGCAACGGCGGGCGTGGGTCGGTGCGGCGGCCGGTGACGATGATGCCGTCGACCCGCCGGTCCATGAGGTTCTGCAGGTGGTGGCGTTCGCGGATGAGATCGCCGCGCGTGTCGCAGAGCAGGACCGAGATCCTGCCCGCGCCCAGGGCGTCCTCGGCGCCGAGGAGCACCGGGATGCTGAAGCGGCCGATGCCGTCCGTGGTGATCAGGCCCACGGTCCAGCTCCGGCCGGTGTGCAGGCTCTGCGCCTGCTGGTTGGGGCGGAAGTCGAGCGACTGGGCGGCGTCCTTGACCCGCCGGCGGGTCTCGGGGCGCATGCGCCCATTGCCGCTGAGGGCACGGGAGGCCGTGCCGACGCTCACCCCTGCGAGTTCGGCCACGTCACTCAGGGTGACTCTCGCCCGGGTGGTGTTGCGACTTCGTCCCGACACGCGCAGTCCTTTGCTCACTGATCGCTGCCGACTTCATGATGCCACCGACGGTGCACGCTTGGCCAATCCTCGATAAGACCGTGAAACCTGGGATAACACCCTTGACGCCCTGGCATGTTAACCATACGTTCCGGCATGGAAAACGTTTGCGCACTTGCGCGGCCGCGCCTGCCGTTGCCGGAAGGCCAGCACCGAGGAGATCCATGTCCCGTATGTCCTCGTCCACCGCCGGAGTAGGCCCGGTCCGGCTCGGACCGCAGGCGCGAGCGGCGCTGCGCCCGACCGAGGCACCGGCGGTGACCGGCGGCTTCTGGTACGACCGACGCGTGATCAACGCCCAGGTCTGCATCCCCCAGGGTCCCCGGTTGCTGGAGTCCGCGGGCAACCTGCACAACCTGCGCCTCGTCGCGGGTGAGACCGAGGGCGCCTTCCGCGGCGACTACCCCTTCCAGGACACCGACGTCTACAAGTGGCTGGAGGCCGCGTCCTGGCAGCTCGCCCAGGACGCCGTGGCCGGCCGGGACACCGGCGCGCTGAGCGCCGAGGTCGACCGCATCACGGCGCTGGTCGCCGCGGCACAGCAGGAAGACGGCTACCTCAACACCTGGTTCCAATCCGGCCGGGGCGACGGTCGGTACAGCGACCTGCGGTGGGGTCATGAGCTGTACAACGCCGGCCATCTCATCCAGGCCGCGATCGCCCACCACCGCGCCACCGGGCGTACCGAACTCCTCGACGTGGCCCGCAGGTTCGCCGACCACATCGGCACCGTCTTCGGGCCCGCCGGCAGCGGCCGGCCGATCGACGGGTTCGACGCCCACCCCGAGGTCGAGACCGCGCTCGCCGAGCTGTACCGGGAGACCGGCGACCGGCACTACCTCGACCTCGCCCGCTACTTCGTCGACCGGCACGGCCACGGCCTGCACGGTCACGAGGCGTACTGCCAGGACAGGGTGCCGCTGCGCGAGGCCGAGACGGTCGAGGGCCACGCCGTACGCCAGTTGTACCTGCTCGCCGCCGCCGCCGACCTGGCGATCGAGACCGGCGACGAGTCTCTCGCCGCGGCGGGCGTCCGGCTGTGGCACGCCATGGCCGCCACCAAGACCCACCTGACCGGCGGTGTCGGCGCGCATCATGAGGAGGAGGACTTCGGCGACCCGTACGAGCTGCCGACCGAGCGCGCGTACTGCGAGACCTGCGCCGCCGTCGCCTCCATCCAGTTCGGCTGGCGGATGGCCCTGCTGACCGGGCAGGCCCGCTACAGCGACCTGATCGAGCGCACCCTGTTCAACGGCTTCCTCGCCGGGATGTCGCTGGACGGCGAGAGCTGGCTCTACGTCAACCCGCTCCAGGTGCGCGACGGTCACGTCGACGGGGGCGGCGACAAGTCGTCCCGCCGGACTCGCTGGTTCCGCTGCGCGTGCTGCCCGCCGAACGTCATGCGCCTGCTCGCCGGCCTGGAGCACTACTTCGCCTCCACCGACGGCCGGGGGCTGCAGATCCACCAGTACGCCTCCGGCGTCTTCCACGGCGAAGCCGATGGCGCACCGTTGAATGTGAGCGTTAACACCGACTATCCGTGGCGAGGTCGTACCGCTGTCACCGTCGAGCGGACTCCCGGCACACCCTGGACGCTCTCGTTGCGAATCCCGCAGTGGTGTACCGAGTACACCCTCGGTGGTGTCACCACCGACGCCGAGGTCCAGGACGGATGGCTGCGGATCCGCCGATCCTGGACCACCGGTGACGAGGTCGTCCTGGACCTCGACCTCGCTCCGCGCCTGGTGTCCGCCGACCCACGGGTGGACGCGGTACGGGGCTGTGTCGCGATCGAGCGCGGCCCGCTCGTCTACTGCCTCGAACAGGCAGACCACCCCGGCGGGGGCCTCGACGACGTTGTGATCGACGCTGCCGGCCCGCTCACCGTCAAGGAACGCCCCGACCTGCTCGGCGGGGTCGTCACCATCGGCGGCACCGGGTACCGGCGGTCACTCCCCGAGCCGGGCTGGTGGCCGTACGCCCCCGCCGATTCGTCCCAGGCTCCGGGCACCCCTCTGGAGCTGGTCGCCGTGCCGTACCACGCATGGGCCAACCGCACCGTCGGCAGCATGCGCGTCTGGCTGCCCGCCTCCTGACCGGCCTTCCCCACTCTCTACGAGGTCATCATGAGACATCTGCACCGCACCCTCATCGCCGCCGTACTCGCCACCGGCACACTGACGTCCGCCGCCGCGTGTTCCTCCTCCAGCGGGAGCGGCTCCGGCGGCTCGACGTCGGGCACCTACACCTTCTGGGACCCGTACCCGCAGTTCGACGACTCCTCCGACTGGGCCAAGCGGGTCACGAGCTGCGGTGCGCAGGCCGGTGTCAGCGTCAAGCGCACCGGAATGGACACCACCGACCTGGGCAACAAGGCTCTCCTCGCCGCCCAGCAGGGCAGCGCTCCCGACGTCATGCTGGTCGACAACCCGGTCGTCTCCACGCTCGTCCAGGCCGGCATCCTCAACAAGGCGAGCGACCTGGGCCTGGACACCTCCGCGATCCAGCCGAACATCACCGGTGCGGGAACGCTCAACGGCGCCGCGTACGGCGTCCCGATCGGCGCCAACACGCTGGCCCTCTACTACAACAAGAACGTCCTCAAGGCCGCCGGCGTCGAAGCCGCGAGCATCAAGGACTGGGCCACGCTGACCTCCGCCCTGCAAAGGATCAAGGCCGCCGGGAAGAAGGGCATCACCTTCTCCGCCATCGGCACCGAGGAGGGCAGCTTCCAGTTCCTGCCCTGGTTCTGGGGCGCCGGCGGCGACCTGACCAAGGTGAACGCCCCCGCCGGAGTAGCGGCGCTGTCGCTGTGGAAGAGCTGGGTGGACCAGGGACTCGCGCCCAAGGACGTCCTCCAGAACACCCAGACCACGAGCTGGCAGGAGTTCGCCACCGGCAAGTACGCCTTCGGGGAGAACGGCACCTGGCAGCTCGCCAACGCGGCCAAGGCCGGCTTCCCGTACGGGGTCATCAACATTCCCGGCGAGCACGGCGGCCCGGCGCCCGTGCCCACCGGCGGCGAGTTCGTCACCGTGCCCGTGCAGAAGAGGACCGGGCGCTACGCCGTCAGCACGAAGATCGTGAACTGCCTGGTCAGCCCGGCGAACCTGCTGGCGACCGACACCACGCTGTCCTACATCGCGCCGACCGCAGCGGTGCAGAAGCAGCAGGTTCGGCAGGACGCGGCGCTCAAACCGTGGGTCTCCGCGGTGGCCGCGGCCCGCGGGCGTACGAGCAACGGCCTTGGCACGAGGTATCCCGTGATCTCCCAGCGGCTCTGGGCCGCGGTCCAGTCGACGCTGTCCGGCGGCAAACCCGCGCAGGGCGCCCTCGACGCGGCACAGCAGGCCGCCGCCTCCCACCGCTGACCCTTCCGGCGCCGAAGCAAGGAGCTCTGCATGACCCTCGCCCGAACCGACCACCCGCAGCAGTCACCGGCCGCGGTCCGGGCGACCGCAGGCTCCGGGACGCCGCACCGCCGCGTACACCGCCGGAAGAGCCGGCTCACCGCCTGGGCGTTCATGCTGCCCCTGGTGATCTACCTGGCCGCGTTCTACGTCTATCCGCTCTACCGGAACCTGGACCTCAGCATGCGCCGTTACACGGTGCGGTCCTTCGTCGAAGGCGACGCGCCGTTCGCCGGCTGGGCCAACTTCGACCAGGTCCTGCACGACCCGACGTTCGGGCCGGCGATCCGTAACACCCTGGTGTTCACGCTGGTCTCGATCGCGGTCCAGTACGGAGCGGGGCTCGCCCTGGCCGTCTTCTTCAACCGCCACTTCCGCCTCTCCGGCCTCCTGCGAGCCCTGTTCCTGGTCCCCTGGCTGCTGCCGCTGATCGTGTCCTCGTCCACCTGGGCGTGGATGCTCAACAGCGAGAGCGGTGTCATCAACTACGCCCTCCACTTCGTCGGCGTCTCCCCGGTCGACTGGCTCGGCTCACCCCACTGGGCCCTCACCTCGGTGATCATCGCCAACATCTGGATCGGCATCCCGTTCAACCTGGTCATCCTCCACAGCGGGCTGCAGAACATCTCCGCCGACCTGTACGAGGCGGCCGCGCTGGACGGCGCGGGAGCGTGGCAGCGGTTCCGGCGGCTCACGTTCCCGCTGCTGCGGCCGGTCACCATGGTCGTGCTGCTGCTCGGCTTCGTCTACACGCTCAAGGTCTTCGACCTCATCTGGATCATGACGAAGGGTGGTCCCGGGGACTCCTCCTCGACGCTGGCCACCTGGTCGTACCGGCTCGGGTTCGGATCTCTGCTGCCGCAGTTCGGCCCCGGCGCCGCCGTCGGCAACGTCCTCATCGTCATCGCCCTGGTCTTCGGGCTGCTCTACATCCGCATACAGAGGAGGCAGGAGGCATGATCGGACGACGGCGCGGGATCCGGGTCACCGCGATCGGCATCGTGCTCACGGCCCTGATGCTGTTCCCCGTCTACTGGATGGTCAACGTCTCGCTCACGCCACAGCGGGACATGCGTAAAAGCCCGCCGGACCTCCTGCCGCGGCACCCGACGTTCGAGGGCTACCGGGCCGTCCTGCACGACCAGTTGCCGTACCTGATGACCAGCCTGCTCATCGGTCTCGGCACCGTGGCGCTCACGCTGGTCCTGGCCGCTCCGGCCGGGTACGCGCTGGCCAAACTGCGCCCGCGCGGCGGCGGCGCGCTCGGCCTCGCGTTGCTGGTCGCCCAGATGATCCCGGGGATCGTCATGGCCATGGGGTTCTATGGGATCTTCCTGAACCTCGGGCTGATGAACACCTGGTGGGGACTGATCGTCGCCGACTCCACCATCGCCGTGCCGTTCGGTGTCCTGATCTTCCGGGCGTTCATGTCCGGCGTCCCCGACGAACTCCTCGCCGCCGCGCGCATCGACGGTGCCGGAGCGTTCCGTACGTTCTGGTCCGTCGTCCTCCCGGTCAGCCGGAACGCGCTGGTCACCGTCTCCCTGTTCAGCTTCCTGTGGGCCTGGTCGGACTTCGTCTTCGCCAACACCCTCGACGGAGGTGGTGACCTGCGCCCCATCACGCTCGGCATCTACCACTACATCGGCAACAACAACCAGGAGTGGAACGCGATCATGGCCACCGCCGTGGTCGCTTCGGCGCCCGCCGCGCTCCTCCTCGTCCTCGCCCAGCGGTACGTGACCGCCGGTGTCACCGCCGGAGCCGTCAAGGACTGATCTTCCGCCGGCCTCGCCCCCCACCCGGAGTGTCCCCATGAAGAAGAGGACCCGTCTCGCCCTGCTCACCGCCGCGCTCACCCTGGCTCCGGCCCTGACGGCCGCGCCCGCACACGCGGCCACCACGCTGGTGGTCAACGCCGGCTCCGTCCTACGGCCGGTCACCCACGTCGCCACCGGCTCGTTGTACGGTCTGGCCAACGCCTCCACGCCCTCCGACACCCTGGTCCAGCAGATCAAGCCGAACACATTCGTGCAGATGCCCGCGGGCGGCCACCAGCAGGGGTCCGGCGACATCCTCGTCGTGGCGCCGAAGGCGGCCCGCGCGGGCGCGAAGGTCGTGGACCGCCTGTCGGACTACTACGCCGGCTGGCCCTACCAGTTCAGCTGGTCCAACTGGCTGAGTGTCGTCGACCAGCAGATCTCCCAGGTGAAGGCGTCCGGGATCACGAACCTCGCGTCCTGGGAGCTGTGGAACGAGCCCGACGGCACCTGGCTGTCCTCCAACGGCAGCTTCGAGAGCTTCTGGACCACGACGTACCGGGAGGTGCGGTCCAAGGACTCCCAGACGCCGATCCAGGGACCGAGCTTCTCCGACAACATCGGCGACATGCAGAACTTCCTGCAGAACGCGGTGAACACCAATACGGTCCCGGACATCATCTCCTGGCACGAGCTGGAGAACTCCTCCAAGATCGCCGGGGACATCTCCACGGTCACGACCATCGAACGGAACCTGGGCATCACCCCGCGCCCCATCGCGATCGAGGAGTACGCCGCGCCGTCCCAGGTAGGCATCCCCGGCGCGTTGATTGGTTACATCGCCAAGTTCGAACGCCTCGGCGTGCACGACGCCGAACTGGCCTTCTGGAACCAGTCCGGCGCGCTCGGCGACCTCCTGACCGGCCAGGGCGGCTCACCGAACGGCGCCTACTGGCTCTACAAGTGGTACGCCGACATGAGCGGCGACATGCTCACCACCACCCCGCCCGCCTCGACCGGCCTGGACGGAGCCGCCGCCATCAACAGCGCCGGTAACCAGGTCAGCGTCATCTTCGGCGGCGGCTCGGGCTCGACCGCGGTCACCGTGAACGGCCTGGGCTCGGCGTTCGGCGGCACGGTCCACGCGAAGCTGGAGTACACCCCGTCGAACGGCCGCACCACGGCGGTGGCCGGCCCGACCACCATCTCCGAAGGCGACTACGCCGTCTCCGGCGGATCGGTCACCGTGCCGGTGACGATGAACTCCGCCTACGGCTACCACCTGGTCCTGACCCCGGGCAGCGGTTCCTCCTCACCGTCCGGCCCGTACCGGATCACGAACGTCAACAGCGGCCTGGCCCTCGACACCCAGAACTCCGGAACCGCCCAGGGCACCCTGGTGGACCAGGCCACGGTCAACCAGTCCAGCAACACCCAGACCTGGGTCCTGACCTCGGCCGGCTCCGGCCTCTACAAGATCGCCAATCAGGCGAGCGGCCTGCTCCTGGGCATCACGAACATGAGCACCTCGGACGGCGGCACCGCCCTGATCTGGGGCGACAACGGCACGGCCGACCACCTGTGGCAACTGGTCGCGGACGGTAGCGGCCACTACAAGATCATCAATCACAACAGCGGCCTGCTGCTGGGCGTCACCAACATGAGCACCGCCTCGGGCGCCCAGGTGATCCAGTGGGACGACAACGGCACCGCAGACCACCTGTGGACCCTGACGGTCCGCTGACGTCCTGGTTCCCGTGCGGACGGCGGCCGCCCCGAAGGGCGGCCGCCGGGTCGGCAGGCGGGCCTTACGTGGCAGCGGGGTCCGTTCGCCTGCCGGTGACGGAGGGCCGGTTCGGGCCGGTCAGGGCCTGTCGTCAGCGGGGGGTGAAGTCCTGGTTGTTGCCGGCCGCGTTCTTGCACGGCCACTGGTCCAGTTGCTGACCCGCGTTGTTGCCCGCGCCGTAGACGTCCAGGCACAGGCCGCTGTTCTGGTTCTGGAACGCCCATGACCCGTCGGACTGGGCCACCGGCCGCCACATCGAACTCGCCGCGCCGTTACGCGCCTGCTGCACGATGTCCGGGACGCCCTGTGAGGTCGAACCGCCGGCGACCGCCACCACCTGACCGGAGTTCTGCGCCTGCAGTTCCCCGTAGCCGTTCGAACCGGGCAAGAACTGGAACTGCTGGTTGGACTGCCCGTTGCAGGACCACTGATCGATCGCCGCACCCGCCGTACTCGTATTGCCGAACACATCCAGGCACAGGCCGTTGTTGCCGACGACCAGCTGGTGGTAACCGCTCGGGTACGAACCACCGGTGCCGCCGCCCTGCCCGTAGCCGGCGGAGGTGATGTTGGCCTGTACGGCGTTCTCGGTGGCGTCGGTGGGATAGCCGGAGGTCATGACGCCTTCGTAGAAGGTGCCGGCCGAGCCTTTGCTGTTGTCGCCGCCGATGCCCAAAATGATGGCGCCTTCTTTGTGCATGGGGTTGTAGCCGGAGACGTTGGGACGGACGCCGTCGTAGAAGGTGGACAGGCCCCCGGACTGGGCGTTGCCGCCGCGGATGGCCCAGTGGTTGGGCTGGCCCTTGATGATCGCGGTGGTGTAGCGGTGGTTCACCGTGGGGTCGTTGGCGTTATAGCCGGCGTTGACCCCGGAGAACAGGCCGTTCTCCAGGTCGGCCATGATCCACGGGCCGTTGCCGGTGCCATAACCCCAGACCCGGATGTTGCCGAAGTAGATGGCCTCCATGTGCCCGTTACCGGTGTCGTTGTTACTGGTCTCGGCATTGCCGTAATCGAAACAACACCCACCGTTGTAGTGCGTGCCATCGAAGATCGCGTACATCCCCTCGGCCGCGTCCCCGGTCGCGATGCCCGAGGTGTGGTCATTGCGGTAACCGGTACCCGGAGCCACATAGACGCCGTACGCCTTCTGCCCGCCGACCGTGGTGGGAGCCGCGGTCGCGTTCGCCAGGTTGTCCGGCCCACCCGCCGCACCACCGCCGGGAGCCTGGGTCAGGTTGTTCCCCCGCCCCGACTGGTCATAGATGATCGTGATCACACAACTCGTCCCCGAACAGAACGAGTCCTGCGTGGCGGCGTTGGCGACCCCACCGGCACTCAGTACACCGATGTCCCGGGTCGCGTTGTCCGACGAACGCCGGACCTGGTACAACGGCCCGTTATACGAGGCGTACAGCGCACGGGTCGTACTGTGCGCCGCCACGCAGGGCGTGCCGCCCGCCGCGTAGATGTCACAGGGCAGCGACGCCGCCGACGCGGTGCCGGTGAGCGCCGACGTGCCGAGGGCGAGCACGGCCGCCGCCGTGGCCGTCAACGACACGGCGATCGGTCGCAGGCGGGTGGGAAGTGGGGGCATGAAAGGGACCTCCGTCAGTCGTGGATGGTGGTGACGTACGCCCGGCCGAGCGGGCGGCCGGGCGCCGGCCGGACGCATCGTTCACGTCCGGCCGACGTCTGCGAGTGGGCTGATCAGCCGGTGCAGGCGGTGCCGTTGAGCGCGAAGGTCGCGGGCGCCGGGTTGCTGCCGTTCCAGGAGCCGTTGAATCCGAAGCTCGCGCTGCCGCCCGTGCCCAGGGAACCGTTGTAGGAGACGTTCTTGGCGGTCACGTTCGACCCGCTCTGGGTCACCGTGGCGTTCCACGCCTGAGTGACCTGTTGACCCGCACCGAAGGACCAGGTCAGCGTCCAGCTCGACACCGGATCACCCAGGTTCGTCACGCTCACGTTCGCGCCGAACCCGCCCGACCACTGCGAGCCGACCGTGTACGTCACCGAGCACCCGCCGTCGCCCGGCGGCGGTGACGAGCCTCCCCCGCCGTACGGGACGCCGCCGCCGAGCGCCGACAGGACCGCGTCGTAGGCGGGCTTCTTGTTGCCGCCGCCGTCGAAGAGCAACGGGTTGTCACCGCTGCGCCAGGAGTCGCTGTCGCGGATGCCCCACACGGTGATGCCGGCGCAGCGCGAGACGTTCACGCAGTCCTTGACCGTGGTGGAGTAGGCGGTCGACGGCGCCGTGGCGATGTCGAGCTCGGTGAGCTGGACGTCGACGCCGAGAGCGGCGAAGTTGCTCAGGGTGGTCGGGAAGCTCGCCGGCGGCCCGCCCGAGCCGAAGTGGCTCTGGAAACCGACGCAGTCGATGGGCACGCCGCGGGACTTGAAGTCCCTGACCATGGCGTAGACGCCCTGGGTCTTGGCGTCGGACCAGTTCTCGATGTTGTAGTCGTTGTAGCAGAGCTTGGCCGAGGGGTCGGCGGCCCGCGCGGTGCGGAACGCCTCTTCGATGAAGCCGTTGCCCAGCACGTTCTGGAAGACCGAGCCGCGATGCTGGGTGCTGCCGTCGGCGAACGCCTCGTTCACCACGTCCCAGGCGTAGATCTTGCCCTTGAAGTGGGTCATCTCGGTGGTGATGTGATTGTCCATCACGCTGCGCAGCGTGTTCGCGTCGGTGATGGAGCCGACCCACCCGGGCAGCTGGTTGTGCCACACGAGCGTGTGGCCGCGCAGGCGCTGCCCGTGCGCCTGCGCGTGGTTGACGATCTGGTCGGCGGGGCCGAAGTTGAACGAGCCGCGGGACGGCTCGGTGGTGTCCCACTTCATCTCGTTCTCCGGGGTGATCATGTTGAATTCCCGGTCGAGAATCGTGGAGTACGTCGAGTCGCCGAGCCGGCCGGCGGCCACCGCGGTACCGAAGTAACGCCCGGACGCCGCGGCCTGGGCGCCCAGCGTGGTGGCGGCCCGCGCCGGCGAGGGCACGAGCACGGCCGCGCCCACGACCGCGACAGCGGCCGACAGCACCGAGACGAGCGCCCGTACCCGACGGGGTCGGAGCGAAGGTTTCATGATCGAGGTCCTCTCATCGGCAACCCTCCTGATGTTCGGCATCTCGAACACAATGCGAGATATTGGAATTGGTTCCAGCCGGGAGTATCCGGGCAGGCCGAGCGAAGTCAAGGAATTGTCGATTGCGCGCCCCGAGTGACCCGTTCGGGTGCTGGTAGCGACCATGGCGCGCATGAAAGAAAATGAAAGATGACGCGGCAATGAACACCTATTGCGAGCCCTACCGGGTCGACGTACGAATAATCAAGGCGCTATACCGCTCATTGGAGCGAAGCGAAGACCAGGATTCCCATGACAGGAGTGCCGGTGAGAAGACTCAGAGCCGCATGCCCGTCCCGGCCTTTCCTCCGCGGGCTCGCCGGAGCCGCGGGGCTGGCCGCGGCCGTCCTCGTCCCGGTCGGCACGACGCCCGCCTCGGCCGCCACCTCCGTCGACGTGTCGGTCGACACGAGCCGTTCGCTGGCCTCGATACCGTCGGCCGCGGTCGGCATGAACGTGGCCGTGTACGACGGCTACATGAACGACTCCCCCGTGCCCGGCCTGCTGAAGGGCGCCGGCATCGGCGCGGTGCGCTACCCGGGCGGCTCGTACGCCGACATCTACCACTGGAAGACCAACACCACCGACGGCGGGTACGTGGCGCCGAACACCGACTTCGACTCGTACATGGGCACGGTCCGCGCGGCCGGCGCACAGCCGGTCATCATCGCGAACTACGGGTCCGGCACGCCGCAGGAGGCCGCGGACTGGGTGCGCTACGCCAACGTGACCAAGGGGTACGGCGCCAAGTACTGGGAGATCGGCAACGAGGTCTACGGCAACGGCGAGTACGGCTCCTCGTGGGAGAACGACACCCACTCCAGCAAGAGCGCGACCACGTACGCCCAGAACCTGCTGCAGTACGCCACCGCGATGAAGGCGGCCGACCCCACCATCAAGATCGGTGCGGTGCTGACCACCCCGGGAAGCTGGCCGGACGGCATCACCGGGCCCGGTGACGGCGCCGACTGGAACCACACCGTCATGTCGATCGCCGGCTCGAAGATCGACTTCGTGGTCGTGCACTGGTATCCGGGCGGCGACAGCCCCGCCGACCTGCTCACCAAGCCGCAGGCGCAGATCGGCACCATCACCGCCACGCTGCGCTCACTGATCAACCAGTACGCCGGCGCGAACGCGCCCAACGTCGGCATCGCCGTCACCGAGACCAACTCCACCATCGACAAGGACACGCATCCGGCCGCGCTGTTCGCGCCGGACGCCTACCTCACCTGGCTGGAGAACGGCGCGTTCAACGTCGACTGGTGGAACCTGCACAACGGCTCCAACGGCACCAGCATCGTGAACGGCGCCACCGACTACGACGATGAGGGTGTGCTCTCCAACGCCTCGGGCAGCGAGCCCGCCGCCGAGACGCCGTTCGCGCCCTACTACGGCATCCAGCTGTTGACCAAGCTCGGCGCGCCCGGCGACACGCTCGTACGCACGACCGGCAGCCAGTCGCTGCTGACCGTACACGCGGTCAAACGGAGCAACGGGGACGTCGACCTGCTGTTCGTGAACAAGGACCCGTCGAACGCCTACACCGCGAACCTGTCCTACAGCGGCTTCACCCCGTCCTCGGCCACGCCCACCGTCTACACGTACGCGCAGAACGCCACGTCCATCACCTCCACGACCGCCGGCAGCGCCACCAACCAGACGATTCCGGCGTACTCCCTCGTCGTCGTCCAACTCCACCCGGGCGGCGGGGGCGGCGGCAGCGCCTGCAAGGTCGACTACACGAAGAACGAGTGGCCGGGCGGGCTCACCGCCGGCATCACCGTCACCAACACCGGGACCAGCCCAGTCAACGGCTGGACACTCGGATTCGCCTTTCCCGGCGACACGAAGGTGACCAGCGCCTGGAACGCCACGGTGACACAGTCCGGAACGGCGGTGACCGCGAAGAACGCGACGTACAACGCCACGATCGCCGCGGGTGCGGCCGTGTCGTTCGGGTTCCAGGGCACCTGGGCGAGCGACGACGCCGTTCCGACCGCCTTCACGCTCAACGGCACGACCTGTACGACCGGCTGAGCCGTCCAGCGGAGGGAAGGATCGCGGGCCGGCGGGTGACTCACCGCCGGCCCGCTCGCCTCGAACAAATTGTGGTTTCTACGACATGACGCCTGGCATCGAAGAATGGACGTTCTTCGACGTGCTCCCTTCGTTGGAATCGCCGATATCCGGGTTCGTCGAATAGGAGGCGTCAGCGGTCTGGAACATCAGATACCAGACCTTTTGCGGCCGCCTCCGGCGTGCGAACCGTTCACGATGCCGAACAGGTGACGGTGAGGGAGGAGGCGGCGCCGCCGGCGGTGAAACCGACCTGGGCGGAGGCGCCCGGTGCCAGCGCGCCGTTCCACGACGCGTTGCCGACCGTCGCGGTGGATCCGCTCGTGGTCAGCGTGCCGTTCCACAGCTGGCTGATCGATACGCCGGCGGGTAGCGAGAAGGTGAGCTTCCAGCCGTTGATCGCCGCGTTTCCGGCGGTGACGGAGATCTGCCCCTGGAACCCGCCCTGCCAGGAACTCGTCGTCTGGTACGCCGCCGCGCAGGTGCGGTCGCCCGGCGGGTTCGGATCGGATGACCCTGGCGGGTCGGGGGCCGTGCTCGCGAGGTTGTAGGCGAGGTCGGGCACGAAGCTTCCGGCCGCGTAGACGCAACCGTCGGCCTCACCCGGCGGTTTGACCCACAGGTAGCCGTCGATGTTCTGGTCGCCGGTGTCGAGGGTGGGGTAGGTGCCGATGCGGTGGTCGGTGTTGTCGTCGCCGCACCAGTCACCCGCCGCGCCGACGGCGCCGCCGTCGCGGCTGGTGTCGATGATCTGGTGCTTGCCGGAGATGCCCTGGGACTGCAGATAGGAGATGATCGCCCGGCCGTACGCCGCCTCGTTCGACAGCGGCTGGAAGTTCGACACGTCGGTGAAGAATCCGTCGGCGTACTGGACGCCGGCGGCCTTCAGACGGCTGCCCTGCTCGCCGGCGGAGTTCCAGGCCGAGTGGCCCCCGTCGAGGTACACCTTGACGTTCGCGTCGGCGCGTTTGATCGTCTGCACCGCCTGGGAGATCGCCTGGTCGCGGGCCGTGACCTCCGAGCCGCTCAGGCAGCTCTGCAGGGCGAGCGCGTCGGTCTCCAGGATGACGATGACCGTCCGGCCGCCCAGCCCGTTGGCGAATCCGGTGATCCACTGCTGGTACTGGCCGAGGTCGGGGGCCCCGCCGGCGCTCGCACCGCCGCAGTCGCGGTTCGGGATCTCATACACCGAGAAGACGGGGATCTGGTTCGCGGCGTTCGCGGCGTTGACCACGCCGGAGACCTCGGAGGTCACCGTGCCGGGGTCGAAGTTCGACAGCCAGTGGGCCTGCGGCTGGCTGGCGATCTTGTCGCGGATGACGGGCGTGCGCGCGTCACCCGGGTTGGCCTGGACCCATCGGGCCGCCTGCGAGGTGGGATCCCGGTAGAGGGTTCCGGACAGCGTGCCGGCCCGGGCGTCGCCGACGCCGAACAGTCCGGCGGTGACGGTCGCGCAGGCGACGGCCACCGCGGCGGTGGCCGCCCTCCAGCGGCCGCCGCCCCAGAGATGATCACTCATCATCCGTCCTTTCGGTGGGATTTCGCCTCGCCGGGCGGCCGTGGCCGGACCCGCCGGGCGCGGCCCGGAGCCGCGGGTCAGCTCCGGGTCCATTGCTGGTCGCCTCCGCCGTTGCAGGTCCACAGGACGATCCGTGTGCCGTTGGCGGTTCCGGCGCCGCCGGCGGCGAGGCACAGGCCGGACTGCACGCCGACGACGGTGCCGTCGGCGTTCACGTTCCACTGCTGGTTGGACTGGCCGTTGCAGTCCCAGATGATCGCCCTGGTACCGGGCGAGGTACCGGCGCCCTCGGCGTCCAGGCACTTGCCGCCGTACACCTGCAGTTGCTTGGACGAGGTCGGCGTCCACCGCTGGTTCGCACCGCCGTTGCAGTCCCACAGCTCCACCTGCGTGCCGTTCGTCTGCGAGGAGTTCGGTACGTCGAGGCAGCGGCCGGCGGCGGCGTTGACCAGAGCCGACGTCGAGGGCGGCGGTGAGGAGCCGCCCCCGAACCGGGTGAAGAAGCTCCAGACCACTCCGGAGGTCCAGGTGTGCCAGCCGTCGCAGGTGCACCCGTCGATCGGGCCGGGGTCATGGCCCGCTCCGTCGAACGCGGCCCAGACGACCGGATAGCCGTCCCGGCACCCGGAGTAGGCGGTCACGATGTGCGTCAGGCTGCCATAGGCCGGCTCGGGCGGGTTCTGCGCGGTGCAGCCGTTGTCGCGGACGAACGTGTCGCGCAGGGCCCGTCCCGAGGAGATCGGCAGGACGTTGTCCCTGATGCCGTGCAGGCCGATGTAGGCGACGGGCTGCGTACCGCCGCTGCATCCGCTGAGGTTCGCGCCGGAGTAGACCGCGACCGCGCGGAAGACGGCCGGGCGGGCGCAGGCGAGCGCGTACGTCATCGCGCCGCCGTAGCTGAACCCGGAGGAGAAGATCTGCGTCGTGTCGACGCACAGGCCCGCCTCGAGCTGCCGGAGCATGTCGTCGACGAAGGTCACGTCCTGGCCACCGGAGTTGGCCCAGCCGTTGTTGAGGCCCTGGGGCGCGACGAAGATCGTGCCGTTGCCGTCGGCGTCCGCCAGGCGGCGCAGCCCGTAGTAGGACCAGTTGTAACCGTCGGTGCCACCGGAGTCGACGTCGTTGGCGGTGCCGCCGACCCAGTGGAACCCGAAGACCAGCCGGTAGGGGTGGTTCTCGTCGTAGCCGGCGGGCACCCGCAGGATGTAGCCGCGGTTCTGGCCGCTGCTTTGAATCGTGTGCGTACCGCTCGCCAGCGTCGGCACGTGGCCGCATCCGGCGGTCGCCACCGCGGGGCGGACGGCCGTGGACGGGGTTCCGCGGTAGCCGCTGCCCAGCGCCGTGCCGCCCATCCCCAGGACGACGAGCGCCGCGACCATGGCGGGTAAGAGGAGGAGTTTGGCTCTCATCTGGCCTTCCTTCATCCGGGGACCGGTCGTGTGCTGGGTCAGGGTCCCTTCTGGTTGCCGCCGCCGTTGCAGCGCCACAGCTCGACCAGCGCGCCGTCGGCGGTGGAGGCGCCGGTCACGTCCAGGCACCGGCCGGACTGGACGCCGGTGATGGTGCCGTCCGCGTTGACCTGCCACTGCCGGTTCGCTCGACCGGCGGTCTCGTTACCGAAGTCGAACCGATTCGCGAAATCGATTCGCTCGGAGGTTATGACTCGCGGGAAAGCCGGTCAACGTTCCCTTCTCCGCGCTTGCCCGCGGAGCCGGTTCGAATGGCGCGCAGCGGCTATTCGCCCTGGTGAGCGGGGTCGTGCCGCGGCCGGTGATCGGCCTGGGTCACGCCGTTCTTTCACCGCGGTTTTCATCGGGCCGATGAGCGCGGACGGTCAGTGGCCGGGGAGCGCCCGGCACCCCCGAAAACGACGAACGCGCCCGGCGTACGGCGACGCCGGGCGCGCGCACCCGTCAGATCTCGGTCGCGGAGATCAGCCGGGCAGGGTCCACCTCTGGTTGGTCCCGCCGTTGCAGTCCCAGATCTCCAGCTGGGTGCCGTTGTCGGTGCTGGAATTGGGGACGTCCAGGCAACGGCCGGACTGGACGCCCTTCAGGGTCCCGTCCGCCTGCGGCGTCCACTGCTGGTTGGTTCCGCCGTTGCAGTCCCACAGGCCGACGAGCGTGCCGTTGGCCGTGCCCTGGCCGGTGACGTCCACGCACTTGCCGCTCGATCCGCCGAGCCGGAGCTGGCCGTTGCCCCACCACCAGGTCTGGGCGGCGCCGCCGTTGCAGTCCCAGATCTGGATCTTGGTGCCGCTCGTGGTCGAGCCTCCGTCGTCATCGAGGCACTTGCCGCTCAGGCCGGACCTGACGGGGCCGATGTGCTGTTGCGAGGCGCTGCCCGCCGTCAGGGCGAAGTTGTCGAACTGGTCGGTCTGGTAGCCGGTGACGCCGAGGCCGGGCTGACCGTTGGTGTAGGAGGCGTCGGTGGCGCTTCCCACGGTCGTGCCGTCGACGGCGGCGGTCAGCGTGGTGTCCTGCAGCTTCAGCGACAGCCGGTGCCACCGGTTCAGCCCCAGCGCCGTCGTCGTGCCGCTCGCCAGCGTCGTGAAGTGCCACGAGGTGTCGCTCTTGACGATGGACCACGCCCCGGTGTCGCTGACCCGGAAGTGGTAGGCGTTCAGACCGCCGTTGTTGGTCGCCTGCACGTTGGCGCGGCCGAGCAGCTCGACGCTGCCGGACTGTTCCAGCATCGCGTCCGCGGCGACGGTGTAGTTGCTCCACGACCCGTCACCCATGATCGTGTACGGGGCGTTGTAGGACTCGCCGGTCCAGCGGATCGGGCTGGTCGGGGCCATCTGCCGTACGCAGGAACCGGATCGGCCACCGCCGCAGGCCACGCGCTGGAAGGCGCCGTTCATGTCCGCGAAGTACTTCGGGGACGTTGTGGTGGCCGCCGTCTCGAAGTCGTCGGAGTACGGCAGCGACATCGCGGCGGCGGCCGGCGAGGTCGCGGTGCCCTTGCCCTGCCCGGTCGTCGTCGTCACGGAATAGACGTAACCCGGCTGGAGCGTAAGGGAGTACCTCCCGCCCGACGGGGTGACGTCCGTGGCGTGCACGAGGTAGTCGGCGGAGCCCGGGGAGTTCACCTTCGTGCTCCACACGTGGACCTGGCCCGTGGACAACCCGCCGGCGACGGTGAAGTTCGCGGTCTGCGCGGCCGTGGCGTCCATCGTCTCGATGACGGTCGTGTAGTCGGAGTTGTTCGTCGACTTCAGCGTCACGTAACTGCCGTTCGCGCGGTTGCCGCCCAGGAAACCGCTCCCGGAGTCGATGTAGTGCCAGCCGGGTGCGGTGAACTGGGTGGTCTGCGCGGTGACCCACGTCGTCCGGCCGATGGAGTAATTTCCCGACCACGGCTGCGCGGCGACCGACATGCCGTCGGTGGCGTAGTGCAGGTTCGGGTACAGCGCCGCGATGACCGGCCAGTTGATGTAGGAGGTCATCCGCCCGTCGATGTAGTCGCGGTTGATCGCCCGCGCGACCGCCGGGGCGCCGCCGTCGGCGTCCTCCGACCCGTTCTCACTGGCCCAGAGGGGTTTGCCGAGGTTCTGGGCGTTGGAGGTGCTCGGGCAGGAGGTGAACGCGGTCATGTACCCGCACGGGTAGTGCGTCCCGACGATGTCGACCGCGTTCCGGAACGCCGAGTCGGAGGCCATCGCGTCGGCGACGTCCCATCCGCTGTCCGCCGCGACGACCTTGATCGACGAATAGCCGCCCGAGACGAGCGTGGACTTGAGCTTCTCGTACCAGCCCGCGTTCCAGCCGCGTTCGTTCCAGCCGCCGAGGTAGTCGATGGTCAGTCCGTGCTGCTTGGCACAGCCGAGCCATGACATCAGGTAGTCGATCATGTCCTGGGACCAGAAGTTGCCGCCGCCGATCCATCCGGGCGCGCCCCAGGCGAGGCCGTACAGCTTGATGTTCGGGTTGCGGGCCTTGGCCTGCTCGGCCAGCCACCACTCATACCCCTGGCCGCAGTCGACCGCGCCCCTGGTGTGCTCGTGGCTGGCCTCGGCGCCGTCGGTGGAGTTCGTGTCACCGCCGATCTCGATCTTCAGTGTCTGCAGCGCGGCGCCGTACGACGGCTTGAACAGGTAGTCCAGGAGCCGGCTGCGCTCCGGCTCGGGATAGTCGGCCAGCAGCCGGGAGTTCCCGCCGCCGCCGCTGATGGCGCCGACGCCGTCGAAGACCCGGCCGGACCCGGATCCGTCAACGGTGATCGACGTCGAGACCGCGGCGTGCGCGCGAGGGGCCAGGGTCACTCCGGCCAGCAGGCCCATGACCAGGATGAGGACGGCGGACAGGGGGGTGCGATGTCGTGAGGCACGGGTCATGCCGGCTCCTTGGCGGTCAGCGGGGAGAGAAGTCCTGGTTGGTGCCGGGGGCGTTCTTGCACGGCCACTGGTCCAGTTGCTGGCCCGGGTTGCTCCCCGCGCCGTAGACGTCCAGGCACAGGCCGCTGTTGGCGTTCTGGAACTCCCAGGACCCGTCGGACTGCTGCAACGGCTTCCACATGCTGCCCGGGGACCCGTTCCGGGCCTGCTGCACGATGTCGGGCGTCCCGGAGGCCGTCGAGTTGTTCGCCACCGCGACGACCTGGCCGGAGTTGCGCGCCTGCAGTTCGCCGTAGCCGTTCGAACCGGGCACGAACGTGAACTGCTGGTTGGCCTGGCCGTTGCAGGTCCACTGGTCGATCGCCGCGCCCGCCGTGGACGAGTTGCCGTACACGTCCAGGCACAACCCGTTGCTACCGATCACCAACTGGTGCTGATCGGTGGGGAAGGCGCCGCCGTTCCCGCCGGAGCCGTAGCCGGCGGCGGTGATGTTGGCCTGGACCGCGCTGTCGGTGGCGTCGGACGGGTAGCCCGCGACCATGGCGCCCTCGTAGAACGTGCCGGCGCTGAGGTTCGCGCCGCCGCCCGGCTTGCAGCAGTCGCCGCCGCTGCCCAGGACGATCGCTCCTTGTTTCTTCATCGGGCTGTAGCCGCTGGGCAGGGGGCCGTTGTACAAGGTGGTCAGGGAACCGGCCTGCGCGCTACTGCCCTTGAGGGCGAATCCCGTCGAGCCGTTGTTCTTCAGCATCGCCGTGACGTAGGGGTTGGTGAAGGCGCGCTGAGCCGGGTTCCAGGACTGGCTGCCGCCCGGGTACAGGCCCCATTCCAGGTCGGCCTGGACCCACGGCCCGTTTCCGGAGCAACCGCCGAACCAGCACGAGGTGCTGAAGTTGATCGCGTCCATCGCGCCGGCGGCGTCGGCCTTCCGGGTCGTCTCGCTGTTGCCGTAGTCGAAGCAGCAGCCGCTGTTGACGTGCGTGCCGCTGGTCACCATGTACTCGCCCTCCGGCGCGCTGCCGGTCGGGACGCCCGTCAGGTGGCCGTCCCGCCAGTAGCTGTTGCCGGGGTTGATGTAGAGCGAGTACGCCTTGTGGCCGCCGACCGTCAGCGACTCGGACGTCGCCTTCGCCGGGCTGCTCTGGCTCGATCCCGGCACCTGGGCCGAACCCTGGTACCACAGGTCGTTCCCGTGTCCGGACTGGTCGTACACGACGGTGATGACGCAGGTGGTGCCCGCGCAGAACGAGTCCTGCACGGCCGCGTCGGCGACGCCGCCCGCGCTCAGCACGCCGATGTCGCGGGTCGTGCCGTCCGAGGCTCGCCGGACCTGGTAGAGGTTGCCGTTGTACGCGCCGTACAACGCGCGGACGGTGCTGTGCGCGGCGACGCAGGGCGTACCGCCCGAGGCGTAGATGTCGCATGGGCCGGTGCCCGCCGCCGACGCCGGCGTCACCCAGGTCAGCATGGCCACGAGCATCGCCAGCACGGCCGCCGCGACGCTCGGGCCACGAGCCGCCCGGCCCGCGAGGGGAACGGGTGAATAGCGCATCTCCCGCTCCTTATCCGAGGGTCCACTGCTGGTTGGAACCGCCGTTGCAGGTCCACAGCTCCACCAGGGAACCGTTCGCGGTCGCGGCATTGGTCACATCCAGGCACAACCCGGACTGCACACCGGTGACCGTCCCGTCGGAGTTCAACCTCCACTGCTGATTGGCCGCCCCATTACACGTCCAGGTCTCCACCTTCGTCCCCGGAGACGTCTGGTTGTCATAGGCGTCCAGACACAACGTCGCACCACCACTGGTCTCCGTGAGCTGACCCGACGAGGTGTACGTCCAGACCTGGTTCGCCCCACCCCAGCAGTCATAGATCTGCACCTGCGTACCCGGAGTCGCACTCGAATTCGGCACGTCCAGACACCGGCCCGACCCCACCGCGTGCAGCTCACCGGTGGTGCCACCGCCGGAGGAGGAGCCGCCGAGGGCGGTGACGGTGGCGTTGTAGGCGGGCTTGGGCTGGTAGTTGCTGTCGTACATGGTCGCGGCGCCGTACCCGGGGAAGGTGCCGTTGATCCAGGAGTGCCCGTCGTCGACGCCCCACTGGGAGACGCCCACGCAGCGGGAGACCGCCAGGCACGCCTTGACCACGGTGCCGTAGTCCGTGGCCTGCTGCTGCAGTGCCGAGCCGGAGGCCGGCAGCTGGATGCGGTCGTCCAGCTCCGTGATCGCCACGTCCAGTCCGAGAGCCGCGAACCGCTGCATGTTCGCCTGCAGGGAGGAGGGCACCTGGCCGACGATGAAGTGGCTCTCCAGCCCGATGCCGTTCAGCGGCACGCCCTGGGACAGCAGCGACTGCGCCAGTGAGTACATGCCGTTGCTCTTGGCGTTCTGGCCCTCGATGTTGTAGTCGTTCAGGTACAGCTTCGCGTCCGGGTCGGCGGCGTGCGCCGTACGCAGGGCGTCGGCGATGTAGTTCGTGCCCATCGCGTTGTAGAACACGTCGTGGCGCAGCGTGCCGTCCTCGTTGAACGGCTCGTTGACCACGTCCCAGGCGTAGACCTTGCCGCGGTAGTGCGTGGCCTCGGTGGTGATGTGGGACTCCATCACGCCCTGCACCTGGTTCAGCGGCAGGCCGCTCACCCAACCGGGAAGCTGGGCGTGCCAGACCAGGTTGTGCCCGCGCACCCGCATGGAGTGCGACTGAGCGAAGGAGACGATCTGTTCGCCGGGCCCGAAGTTGTAGCTGCCGTTCGACGGCTCGGTGGTGTCCCACTTCATCTCGTTGCCCGGGGTCACCATGTCGAACTGGGTCCCGGCGATGCTCGTCTCGGAGCCGTTGCTCAGGTCGCCCCGCGTCAGGGCGGTGCCGAAGTAACGTCCCTTCGCCTCGGCCAGCCCGCGCAGCGTCGTCGCCGCCCCGGCCGGCATCGTCGTGCAGACCGTCATGACCACCGCGAGCACCGCGGCGGCGACCAGACCGACGCGTCTGCCCGGTCTGGTCGAGATCTTCCTCGTCGTCATGTCTCAATCTCCATTGCCGACGCCGTGCCGGCCGGTCAGGCCCCGGTGATGGTCCACTGGTTGTTGGTGCTGGAGTTCGGCGCCCAAAGGACGGTGGTCGCGCCGACCGTGGTGCTGCCCGCGCCGTCCAGGGCCGTGCCGGTGCCGCGGTTGATGATCTGGTAGCGCCCGTTGCCGAGGCTGTTCAGCCGCCACTGCTGGTTGTTGCCGCCGTTCCAGGCCGCCTGGAGGCAGCTCGCGCCGTTGGCGGCGTTGCCCCAGCTGTCGGCGACCATGCCGTTGGTCCGGTTGACGATGCGGTAGTAGCCCGTGCCCAGGTCGACCAGCTGCCACTGCAGGTTGGTGCTGCCGTCGTAGTTCCACTGCTTGAGCACGGACCCGGAGGCGACGTTGCCGCCGCTGTCCAGGACCAGACCGCTCGTGACGTTGGCGATCCTCACCCAGCCGGTGAGGGTGCCGCCTCCGCTCCCCAGGACGGGGATGGGACCGGAGAAGGTCAGCTTGACCACGTACGCCAGGGCGCTGTACGGCGCGGACGAGGGCATCGAGATGTGCAGGCCCGATCCGTCCTGGCTCCGGGTCGGCAGGTCGATGTACGACCCGGCCGTGGCACCCAGGAGCCGCACCGAGCTCAGGGTGCCCAGGTTGATCCGGCCGGAGGCGAGGGTGGTGATGTTCAGCGTGGTGCCCGGCCAGCCCAGCACGGTCGCGTACAACACCGTGTCGTCCTTGCTGCGGGTGAACCGGATGTCCTGGCTCGTGCCCTCACGCGGCGTGGTGAACGATCCGCCGCCCATCTGCGTCGGGCCCTCGCCGTAGGCGGCCCAGGCCCGGGTGGCGTAGACGGACTCGCCGAACCGCCCCAGGTAGTCCCCGATGCCGCGCAGGATCGTCTGCTGTCCGGACGGGATCGTGCCGTCGGCCATCGGCGCGATGTTGAGCACCATGGTGCCGTTCTTGCTGACCCGGTCCAGCAGCGCGTGCAGCATCGCCTTGGTGGAGTAGTAGCCGATGCCGACGGTGTAACACCAGCTGGAGCTGGAGACGCTGTCGTCGGTCTGCCAGTACGGGGACTGGAGCCCGGCCGGTCCGCCGCGTTCGAAGTCATAGACCTCGCCCTTGTTGTCGAAGCCGTCCTTGTAGGTGGCGACGACGTCCTTGTTCCAGGCGACGGCCTTGTTGTAGTAGTACGCCAGGAAGTTCAGCCGCTGGGACTCCTGCACCAGGTTCAGGTCGAAGTCCTGGTAGATGATGTCGGGCTGGTAGCCGTCGATGACCTCCTTGAGCTTGTCGTACCAGAGCTGGTTCTCCGCGGTGCCGCCCAGCTGGCCGTACAGCTTCTTGAGCGTGGTCGTCGACTGGGCCGGGACGTGGTCGTAGTAGCCGTTGAAGTGGTACGCGTGGTGCAGCGACACGTACAGCCTCAGGCCCTTGGACCGGATCGCGTCCGCGTGCAGGCGCAGCAGGTCCAGCCGGGGACCCTTGGCGACGGAGTTCCACTCGTTCGCCGTGCTGTTCCACATCGAGAAGCCGTCGTGGTGCTCGGCCACCGGTCCGGCGAACTTCGCGCCGGCGTCGGCGAACAACTGCGCCCACGCGTTCGGGTCCCAGTTGCCGCCCGCCGAGGTCAGCTTCGGCGCGAACTGCACGTAGCGGCCGGCCTTGTCATTGGCTCCGTTGATGAAGTTGTGGTACGGCCACACCGACGGATCGCCGTAGGTCGCGATGTGGTGGCTGTTCTCGGCCGAGCCGGAGATGTACATGTTCCGCGGGTACCACTCGTTGCCGAACGCCGGAACGCTGAAGACGCCCCAGTGGTAGTAGATGCCGAACTTGGCGTCCTGGTACCACTCGGGAGCCGGTGGATGCTGGTCGACCGACGCCCAGCTCGCGGTGTAGCTGCTCGGGCCGGCGGTGGCGTCCGCGTCGCGGACCCACAGCAGGCTCGCGGCGGCGGTCACCCCGGCCGAGGCGAGCAGCCGGCGGCGGCTCAGCTGGAACGGTGACGATGAGGAGGACATGACGGGGACCTCTCAGGGCAGGGGGCAACACGGACCGGTCGGAGCGGGGGCGTGGGTCAGGAAAGGGTCATCCGAGCGTCCATTGCTGGTTGGAACCGCCGTTGCAGGTCCACAGCTCCACCAGGGAACCGTTCGCGGTCGCGGCATTGGTCACATCCAGGCACAACCCGGACTGCACACCGGTGACCGTCCCGTCGGAGTTCAACCTCCACTGCTGATTGGCCGCCCCATTACACGTCCAGGTCTCCACCTTCGTCCCCGGAGACGTCTGGTTGTCATAGGCGTCCAGACACAACGTCGCACCACCACTGGTCTCCGTGAGCTGCCCCGACGAGGTGTACGTCCAGACCTGGTTCGCCCCACCCCAGCAGTCATAGATCTGCACCTGCGTACCCGGAGTCGCACTCGAATTCGGCACGTCCAGACACCGGCCCGACCCCACCGCGTGCAGCTCACCGCTGCGGGTGCCGGTGCCGCCGGATCCGTAACCGGCGGCCGTGATACTGCCTTGCACCGCGTTCTCGGTCGAGTCGGACGGGAAGCCCTTCGTCACGGCCCCCTCGAAGAACTCGCCGACGCCGCTGTTGCTGTTGTCGCCGCCGGTGCCCAGCAGGATCGAACTGTCGACGCGCATCGGGGAGTAGCCGTTCGGCAGGGCACCCGAATACGGTGTCGTCAGCCCGCCGCCGGCGGCATTTCCATATTTCAGCGTGAAATTACTCGTGCCATTGTTCTTCTCCCACGCGCTGACGAACGGGAAGTGCACTCCCGGGTTGTTCGGGTCCTTGTTGGAGCCGGTCCCGGTGTGGTACATGCCGTTCTCCAGATCGGCCTCCACCCACGGCCCGGTGCCCGTGCATCCGCCGAACCAGCACGCGGTACCCCACTCGATCGCGTTCATCGTCGCGTTGCCGGTGTCGGTGTGGGAGTTCTCGCCACTGCCGTAGTCGAAACAGCACCACTGGTTGACGTAGTTCGACGAGGTCACCATGTAGATGCCCTCGGGCTGCGAGCCGGTCGGCACACCGGCCGCGTGGTCGATCCGGTAGCCAACGCCCGGGGTGACCTTGATCCCGTACGCCGGGTGCCCGCCGACCGTCACCGGCAGCGCCATCGCGTCGGCACCGACGTCCGCGCCGTTCGGGCCGGGGCCCTTCCAGTAGCCGCCCCACGAGATGGGCAGGTCGTTGTGGTTGCTGGTCTGGTCGTAGATCTTCGTGACCGTGCAGGAGGTGCCCGAGCAGAACGACACCTGGGGGGCCGCGTCCACGTAGCCGCCGGCCGACAGCAGGCCGATGTCGCGGGACTGCCCGTCAGAGGAACGTTTGATCTGGTAGAGCGGCCCGTTGTAGGACGTGAAGAGCGCTCGCGTCATGCTGTGCGCCGCCGCGCACGGCGTGCCACCCGCCGCGTAGATGTCACAGGGCAGCGACGACGCCGCCGACGCGGCGGGCGTGCCTGCGGGTGTACCGAGGGCGAATATCGCCAGCGCCAGGGCCATCAGGCCCAGCACGATCGGTCGGGCTCGCCATCGAGTGGCGACGACCACGGACATGGAACTACCTCCGTTCGAGGAAACTCAGGTCGGGAAGGGGTCAGCGAGGGGTGAAGTCCTGGTTGGTGCCCGGCGCGTTCTTGCACGGCCACTGGTCCAGTTGCTGGCCCTGGTTGCCGCCGTTCCCGTAGACGTCCAGGCAGAGGCCGCTGTTGCTGTTCTGGAACGCGTAGGAGCCGTCGGACTGCTGGATCGGCTTCCACATGCTGCTCGCCGACCCGTTCCGGGCCTGTTGCACGATGTCCGGCGTGCCGGCCGTCGTGGACCCGTTCGCCACGGCGATCACCTGACCGGAGTTCTGTGCCTGGAGTTCTCCATAGCCGTTCGCCCCCGCCAGGTACTGGAACTGCTGGTTCGACTGGCCGTTACAGGTCCACTGGTCGATCGCGGCACCGGCCGCGGTGGAGTCGCCGTACACGTCCAGGCACAGCCCGTCGTTGCCGATGACGAGCTGGTGGTAGCCGCTCGGGAAGCCGCCCCCGGTCGACTGCGCGGGGGTCAGGTAGATGCCGAACGCGTCATGCGAGGCCTGGAAGGTGACGGGCACCGTGATGGAACCACCGGAGGTGCTGACGTTCTGGTTGTAGACGACCTGCCGGGAGCTCAGTGACGACTGGTCCGGGATCCGGTACACGGTGACGTTGACGCTGCCGTTGTTCGCCAGCCAGGGCACCGACGACAGGCCGTTGAACGTCACGGACGCACTGCCGGTGTACCCGTTCGAGTCCCCGATGACGGCGACGGCTCGCTTGTTCGTGCTGTCCTCGGCCGCGGAGATCGCCGTGCTCCCGGTCTGCCCGGACGTGGAGACCAGGGTGCCGGTGAGGTCGGCGTAGGTGCGGAACGCCCACCAGTTGCCCGTGGTCGTGTAGCTGCTGCCGTTCACGCCGAGGATTCCGGTGAGGTTGGGGATCAGGCAGCAGACCCAGTTGCCGCGCATCGCGTTGGTGTAGCCGGACTGCGCGAAGCGGGCGAGGTACCAGGCCGTCACGCCGGCGGTCTGCCGGTCCGCGGGCTGGTACTCGTTCGCGGACAGCGGGCGGCGCGAGATGCCGGCGGAGTCCAGGGCGTTGTTGATGGCCTGGGACACGGTCACCGGGTCATCGACGTCGCCCTCGTCGTGGTTGGTGATCTCGTCGGGCACCGTGCCCGCGGCCTTGACGTGCGCCAGCCACGTCTGCCACTCCCCCGGGTTCCCGAGCGGCGTGAAGGCGAGCGACGGCCCCACGATCTCGGCGTTCGGCGCGATGCGCCGGATCTCCCGGTAGCCGGTGTCCCACATCTGGAAGTACTGCGTGCTGTTCATCCCGCGCTTCCAGAAAACGGAGATGTCCGGCTCGTTGTAGATGTCGTAGGCGAAGGTGAGTCCGGACGCCTGGAGCGCGCCCACCGTCGCGTCGATGAAGCTGACCCAGTTGGAGCAGTCTCCGTTGTCACAGGGGTAGGTCGTGTTCGACGGCTGCCCCCCGTCCACGCCGTAGAGATCGCTCACGATCACCTGGTACTCGGCGTTGTACGGCGCCTTGGTGAGGCGTTTGGCCTGCGAGATCACCGCGTTGACATCCGTCTGGGTGCCGGAGCCGTACTGGTAGCCGTCTCCGATCCACCCTCGGGACGCGTGCCCGCCACCGCGGTACGCGTTGGGATGGAGCGATGACAGGTACTGGTCGGGTGGCTGCGATCCGTCCTGGTTGATGCCGTAGAGGAAACCTTCGCCGACTCCGGTCGCCGCGCCTCGCGTCGCGGCGAGGTTCACGCTCATCGACTCGGCGGCCGAGGCGCTCGGGGCGTTCGCGGTCACGGGGATCGCCAGCGCCAGGACCATTGCGCCCAGCGCCGCCAGGCGGCCGAGCCGTGCTCTCGTACTCATCGATCGTCCTCCGGTCCGGGGTCGTCCGGATGCGATGGGAATGGGAGGTAGAACCGCGGGCATGCCGTTCGCGGGCACCGCAGCCGCGTCCTCGACCGATTCGTCGGTCGCGGCTGGAGAGCGTCCGGGCGTGGCGGTACGTGCGCGGTGGCGGGCAGGGCGGACTCGTCACCTCGGGGGTGGTGGCGGGCTCCGATGGGGTTGTCGAATCGACCGGCCGAATCGGTTCGAGCGGATGTTACGACCGCATTGAGGGGCGGTCAATGGTGGGTTACAGGCCGTCGGCGACAACGCCACGGCGGGCCGCGTCCGTACTGCTCAGCCGCGCGGCCCGCCACCACCGGCCGTGAAAGCGGGCGACACGGGAGTTTTCATCCAGGTCGCGGGTCCGGGGATGGGCGAACTCCAAGACCGGGATGAACCGGTCGCCGAGCATTCTCACCTGGCGGTACACCGCCCGGATACGAAACGGTTCGACTGAACCTGCGTTTTGACCGGCCGCCGTGGGAACGACGACGATGACGGCATGGGTCAGCCCTCTCCCGGCCACGCTTCCGCTCCTCCGGAGCGAGGCGGTGGCCGCCGGCGCCGGGGCGCCACACCGAGCATCCGGGATGTCGCGGCGGCGGCCGGCGTGTCGTACCAGACCGTGTCACGGGTCCTCAACCACTCGCCGAGTGTGCGTGCGGCGACGCGGCTTCAGGTGATGGCCGCCATCGAACGCCTCGGATACCGGCCCAACCGGGCCGCTCGGGCGCTCGGGCTGGGCAGGGCCCGTTCCGTCACCGTCATCACCTCCAACACGGTGCTCTACGGCTACGCCGCGATGCTCCAGGGTGTCGAGGAGGCCGCCCGCGAGGAGGGGCTCGCCGTCGGCGTCCAGGTCATCGAGTCGGCCGCGGCCGCCGACATCCGGCAGGCGGTCGACCACGTGAACGACCCGAGCGCGGGCGGAGTCATCGTTATCGCCTTCGACGCCGAGGGCACCGAGGTGCTGCGGCGGCTCCCCCGCGCGCTTCCCGCGGTCGCGGCGATCGAACCCGGCGTGCTCCTCCAGGACGGACCGCCGACGATCTGCCTGGACGAACAGCAGGCGGCGGCGGAGGCCACCCGGCATCTGCTGGCGCTCGGGCACCGTACTGTGCACCACGTGGCGATCCCCTCCGAGGCCGGGACGCGCGGGCGAGAGGCCGGCTGGCGGCACGCCCTCGCCGAGGCGCGCGCGGAGGTTCCGGAGGTCGTGGTCGCCGGATGGGACGCCCCGTCCGCCTACGCCGCCGGCCGGTCACTGGCCGCCGACTCCGCCGTGACGGCGATCCTGTGCGGCAACGACGACACCGCCATGGCCGTGCGGCGTGCCCTGTACGACGCGGGCCGGGACGTTCCCGGCGACGTCAGCCTCGTCGGGATCGACGACGTTCCCGGCTCGGCGTACTGGACCCCCGCGCTGACCACCATCCGCATGGACTTCGCGGGGCTGGGCCGGGCCTGCGTCGCCGTCGTGGCGGCCGAGCTCGACGGGCGGCCCCGTCCGGAGGTCCCGCTGACCGCCCCCAGCCTGGTGATCCGGGAGTCGACCGCTCCGCCTCCCGTGGAACGGCCCGGCAGGTCCTCGTAACAGATTGGCGTTTGGGTCTTCTCCTCCGGGATGTGAGCGCTCACACTGCACAATGTGACCGGTCACATCAGTGCTCCGGACGGCCAGCGAGGGAGCGGCAGTTGAGCCTGTTCGACGACAGCACGACCATCATGTGGGGACACTCGGCGCTGCGCCTCACCGTCGACGTCACCGCGGGGCGGCCGGTGAGCATCCGCGAGCTGACGGACGGCCCCGCCGCCGACGTGCCGGTACGGCCCGCGCAGCCGCTCGTGGAGATCCTCACCCCCGGCACGGGGCGGGCCGCGGTCTCGCAGCGGTTCGCCGAGACCACGATCGGCCGCCGCCTGGTGTTCGCCGGTGAGGAGTCGTCGCGGGACGGTCTCTGGCATCGGCTGCGGATCACGTTGCGCGACGAACCCACGGGCCTGCGGGTCGAGGTTATCCTCCGCTCGCCCGAAGGGGTGAGCGCGGTACGGAGCCAGGTCCGCGTGACCAACGACGGCACCGGCGGGGTGCTCCTGCTGGGCGTGTCCTCGTTCGCCGCCGGCTTCTTCGGCCGGCCGGTCGAGCGGCTGGACGTGGTCCATGGCTCCGGCGAGTGGCTGGGCGAGGGCCGGTGGCGCCGGCGCCCGTTCCGCGAGATCGCGCCCGACCTCGGTCTGCCGCTGCACGGGCAGCACGGCCGCGGCCGGTTCGCGGCCGTCAGCACGGGCGCGTGGTCCACCAGCGGAAACCTGCCCACCGGGGGTCTGATCGACCGGGAGAGCGGCGACGCCTGGCTGTGGCAGGTCGAGCACAACGGCGCGTGGCGATGGGAGACCGGCGAACGCCTCGACGGGGTCTACGTCACGCTGCTCGGGCCGACCGATCTGGACCACCAGTGGCGGCAGGAGCTGCGGCCCGGGGCTTCGTTCACCACCGTTCCGGTGTCGGTCGCCGTGTCCGGCGACGACCTGCACGGCGCGGCCGCCGCGCTGACCGCCCACCGGCGCGCGATCGTACGCCCGCACGCCGACCGCGCCGCCCTGCCGGTCGTGTTCAACGACTACATGAACACCCTGATGGGGGATCCCACGACCGCGAAGCTGCTTCCGCTGATCGACGCGGCGGCCGACGCCGGCGCCGAGGTGTTCTGCGTCGACGCCGGCTGGTACGGCGATGACGCCTGGTGGGACACCGTCGGCGCGTGGGAACCGTCCCAGACCCGCTTCCCCCGCGGCATCGAGGAGGTGCTCGGCCACATCCGCCGGCGCGGCATGCTGCCCGGCCTGTGGCTGGAGCCGGAGGTGGTCGGCGTTCGCAGCCCGGTCGCCGGCAAGCTGCCCGACGAGGCGTTCCTGCAGCGCGGCGGCGTCCGGGTCGTCGAGCACGGCCGCTACCACCTGGATCTACGGCACCCGCTCGCCGTCGCCCACCTGGACGAGACGATCGACCGGCTGGTCGAGGAGCTCGGCGTCGGCTACTTCAAGCTCGACTACAACATCGACCCCGGCGTCGGCACCGACCGGGACGCCGACAGCGCCGGAGCGGGCCTGCTCGCCCACAACCGTGCCCACCTGGCCTGGCTGGACCAGGTGCTGGACCGGCATCCCGGGCTCATTCTGGAGAACTGCGCGTCCGGGGCGATGCGCATGGACTACGCCGTGCTGGCCCGGATGCAGCTGCAGTCCACCAGCGACCAGCAGGACTTCCGGCGCTACCCGCCCATCGCCGCGGCGGCACCGCTGTCGCTGCTTCCCGAGCAGTCCGGCATCTGGGCGTACCCGCAGCCGGACATGAGCGACGAGGAGATCGCCTTCACGTTGTGCACCGCCCTCCTCGGCCGGCCGTACCTGTCCGGCCACCTCGACCGGATGGCGGGCCGGCAGCTCGCCGCCGTACGGGACGCGGTCAACGTCCACCGCGACATGCGGGCCGGCCTCGTCTCGGCCACGCCGCTGTGGCCACTGGGCCTGCCGGGCTGGTCGGACCCCTGGCTCAGCCTGGCCCTGCGGGTGGGTGACACGACGTACGTCACGGTCTGGCACCGCGGCGGGACCACCGGCGATGCCGTCCTGTCACTGCCCCATCTGACCGGTGCCGAAGTGGAGATCGACACGCTCTACCCGCGGCACCTCCCGCCCTTCGGCCACCGCTTCGACCCGGACGCCGGGCGGCTGACCGTCCTGCGCCCGGACCCGGAGACGGTCGCCGCCCGCCTCTTCCGCGTCCGCTCCATCCGCAAGGACAGCCTCTGAACCGTTGACCGGCCGCTCTGCCGCCCCGGGCCGAGCGGTCCCTCCCGAAAAGGAGCACCGATGAAGCGAAGGACCCTCCTCGGCGCGGCCGCGACGCTCGCCGTCAGCCTGACCGTCACCGGCTGCAGCGATCCCGGCTCCGGCGCGTCGGCCGACGGCACCCGGACGACCTGGGCGGACCCTGCGGCCAAGCTCGACGGCGTCGACCTGACCATCTGGGCCGCCCAGAACAGCAACACCGTGCCCAAGCAGGTGATCGACGCCTTTCACCGGGCGACGGGCGCGACCGTCAAGGTGGTGACCATCCCCGACCCGTACGAGCAGGGCGTGCAGACCAAGGTCGCCACCGGCGACAAACCGGATCTGGCCTTCTGGCAGCCGACCGCGTCCATGCTGACGGCGATCAACGCCAGGGCCAACCTCCAGCAGCTCACCGGGGCCCCCTGGCTGCCGAAGCTCGATCCCCGGCTGAAGGACATGACCGGGCTCCTCGGGAGCACCCGCTACGCCGCGCTGATCACCAGCCCGGCGGTCGAGGGCGTCTACTACAACAAGCAGGTCTTCGCCGCGAACGGCATCACCCGGCCGCCGAAGAACTTCGGCGACATGGTGGCGCTGGCCCGCCGGCTCAAGGGAAAGGGCGTCACGCCGTTCTTCGAGATGGGCGGCGACCGGTGGGCCACCCAGTGGTGGGTGCAGGTCCAGCTGGCCGACGCCGCGAAGAACGGCCTCTGGGACAAGATCAACAAGCACCAGGAGACGTTCTCCAGTCCGGTGGTGCTGAACGCCATCAAGACGTACAAGTCGCTGATCGACGAAGGCCTGTTCAACTCCGACATCAAGACCGCGACGTTCGAGGACCAGGGCAGGGCGCTGCTCGACGGCAAGGCCGCCATGGCCCTCCAGGTGAACTCCTTCTTCGGCGAGCTGCAGGCCAGTGCCGACACCGCGACCCTCGACAAGAAGATCGGGTTCTTCCCGATCTCGCCGTCCGGCAACATCGGCACCTACATCCCCGACCAGTCCAACGCCCTGGTCGCCTTCCGGACCGGGGACGCCAGGCGCGAGGCCGCCGCCCGGCAGTTGCTCGCGTTCTGGATGGGCCCCGACTATGGGGCCTTCATCGCCGACCGCGACACCGTGTCGCTGGAGCCCTCGGTGCCCAGCCCGCCCGGCGTTCCGCAGGCACTGCGGGCCGTGCACGCCTCCCTGGCGACCTCGGTCGGCTCGATGCAGGTGCTCGCCGTGGCCAACCCCGACCTCTATCTCAACCTCTCCGACATGATCGCCGGGAAGATGGCGCCGCCGAAGGTGGCCTCGACCACCCAGCACCAGTTCGCGCAGCTCGCCAAGGCCGCCGGGGCCTCCGGATTCTGATCATCGTCCCTCCGAGCGCGGCACCGGAGCCCCACTCCGGCGCCCCTCCCGCGAAGGAGCCCGACACGTGCACGTGGTGAAGACGGCCGTGAACACAGTGGAAGCGAGCGCGGAGCGAGGACGGGCCATGCGGCCGGCGCGGCCGGCGCGGCCGGCGGGGACACGCGCCGGAAGGCTCCGGCGCGGCAACGACCGCCGCACACACCCGATGTGGTTCATGGCGCCCGCGTACATCCTGCTGTTGATCTTCTTTTTCGTACCGACTCTGTTCAACTTCATCTACGCCTTCACCGACTGGTCCGGCTTCAAGAGCGCGATCCACCCGGTCGGTCTGGACAACTTCCGGAGCCTGATCTCCGACGGCACCCTGCTCCGCTCACTCCGCATCACCGTCGTCTACGCGGTCCTGGTGGCCGCCTTCCAGAACGTCTTCGGCTTCCTCCTGGCCGTCCTGCTCGAACGCGACACGGTCGTGAACCGGATCGCGCGGGTGTTCTTCCTCATCCCGGTGATGATGTCCGCGCTCGCGGTCGGCTACATCTTCCAGGCACTCCTCAAGCCGGAGGGCAGCCTGAACGGGCTGCTGAGCGCCGTGCTCCGGCACCACGTCGGCTACGCCTGGCTCGGCGACACGACCTGGACGATCGTCACGGTCGCGGTGATCCACGCCTGGAAGTGGATGGGCCTGTCGATGCTCATCTACCTCGCCGGGCTCAAGACGGTGCCCGAGGACATCACCGAGGCGGCACGCATCGACGGCGCCTCCCGCTGGCGCATGTTCTGGTCGGTACGGTTCCCGTTCCTCGCCCCCGCGATCACCTTCAACGTCGCGACCGCCCTGCTGGGCTCGATGAACGGGTTCGACATCGTGCAGGCCACCACGGCCGGCGGCCCGGCCCGTACGACCGAGATCCTCAACGTCTTCATCTACCGGACGTTCGGCCAGGGCCTGTTCGCGCAGGCCACCACCATGAGCCTCGTGCTCTTCCTCGTCGTGCTCCTCCTGGCCTTCCCGGTCATCACCGTCCTGCGCAAGCGTGAGGAGATCCTGTGAACGCTGCCTCGTCCTCGTCCCGCCGGCACCCGGCCCGCTCGACCGGACTCAGCGACGCGCCGATCTGGCGCCGGCTGCAGCCCTTCTGCGCGGGGACGCTCGTCGTGATCCTGATCGGCATCCCGCTGTGGCTGGTGGTCGCGACCGCCGGGAAGTCGCGGGGTGAGGCCCTGACGCCCGACCTGTCGCCACCGAGTCACTGGCGGCTGCTCGCCAACCTCGAGGAGGTCTGGCGCCAGGGCCGGGTACCGGCCGCGTTCTTCGGCAGCCTGCTGATCGTCGTCCCGGCGGTGATCGGGGTCCTCGTCGTGGGGTCCATGGCCGCCTGGATCCTCGCGCGCCGCAGGTCCCGGCTCACCGCGACGCTGTACGCCCTGGCCATCAGCGGCATCGTGCTGCCCCCGGCCATCGTCACGCTGGTCCTGCTGCTGCGGCAACTCGGCCTCGCCGGAAGCGCGATCGGGATGATCTGCGTGTACATGGGCATCTACCTGTCCACCGTGATCTTCTTCGTTACCGGGTTCGTCCGTACGATCCCGCCGTCGCTGGAGGAGGCCGCGCAGATCGACGGCGCAGGGCCGGTACGCGTGTTCGTCCGGGTGGTGCTCCCCCTGCTGCGGCCGGTGCTGGCGACCGCGACGATCCTGATCTGCCTGTACGTCTGGAACGACGTCTTCTACGCGTTCTTCATCGTGGGCGGGCGGCTCGACACGCTGCCACTCAACCTGTTCCAGGTCGCCAGTGCGGGCCTCTACCTCAACAACTGGCATCTCATCTTCGCCTACGTGATCCTGATGAGCCTGCCGCTGGTCGCCGTGTTCACCGTCGCCCAGCGAAGGATCATCTCGGGGATCACCAATGGCGCCGTCAGGTGACCGGGCGCCCGTGCCGTGCTCCGGCGCCGCCCTTCGCTAGGAATCGATTCGACGCCGACGCCATGAAAACACCGGATGTGCCACGGCAACGGCACCTGGAGCGGCGGCACCAGCATGACCAGGAGAGACAGCGTTCACAGCTTCGCGTTGGCGAGGCCGTCCACGGGCGAACATTGACCGTCCGCATCCCCGGTCGTAACATCCGCTCGAAATGGGCGAACCGATTCGACATCGCCTCCGGAGGGTCGACGGACACCGCCCGTTCCCGTCAGGGAGGTCCCCGTCCATGTCCTGGTCCTCATCCCGGTTCGGCGGCCACCGGCTGCTCGCGGCGGCCCGGGCCGCCGCGGTCGTCCTGGCCGCCGGTTCCGCCATCGTCGTTCCGGCGGCCTCCGCGTCGGCGGCCGTCACCACGATCTACGCGTCCCCGTCCGGCACCGGCAGCGCCTGCTCGTCCGCGCAGCCGTGCTCACTGTCGGCGGCGCAGGCGGCGGTACGCTCGCAGGTCGCCTCGATGTCCGGTGACATCATCGTGCAGCTGGCCGACGGCGTGTACCGGCCGGCCGCACCGCTCAAGTTCACCTCGGCCGACTCCGGCTCGGGCGGTCACACCGTCAGCTGGCAGGCCGCCCCATCGGCGCATCCGGTGATCACGGGCGCGAAGGCGGTCACCGGATGGAGCCTCGCCGACTCCTCCAAGAACATCTGGAAGGCGAGCATCGGCGCCGGGGTCGACACCCGGCAGCTCTACGTCGGCGGCGTCGAGGCCACGCGGGCCCGTACCACCGTGAACCGTTCGGACTTCACGGCCGGCGCCACCGGGCTGAGGTTCACCGACTCCTCCCTGAACTACCTGAACAACCTGGCGCACCAGAACCGCGTCGAGATCGAGGGCGTCGGCTCGTTCACCGACCGGTACTCACCGGTGCAGAGCATCGGCAACGGCCTGCTGACGATGCAGCAACCGGCCTGGGACAACAACGCGTTCGGGTACGACACCCTCACCAGCCCGTTCCGTGCCGGTCCCCTGTACCTGGAGAACGCCTACGAGTTCCTCGACTCGCCCGGCGAGTGGTACGACGACACCTCCACCGGCGCCTTGTACTACATCCCGCGGTCCGGGCAGAACATGAGCAGCACCGACGTGGAGTTCCCGCTGCTCCAGTCCCTCGTGGACGTCGGCGGCACCTACGACTCCCCCGCGCACGACATCTCCTTCTCCGGCATCACCTTCACCGGGACGAGCTGGTTGGGCCCCAGCGGCTCCCAGGGGTACGCCGACCAGCAGACCGGCGCCTATCTCAGCGGGAACTGGTCCTGGCCCTCGTTCGGCTCCTGCCAATCCGGTTGCTCCCAGTTCGAGGCCGCCCGGCCGCACTGGAACCAGATGCCCGCAGCCGTACAGGTCTCCGCGGCCGCCCGCATCACCTTCAGCGGCGACCGGTTCGTCAACCTCGGCCAGACCGCGCTGGGCATCGGCAATGACGCCAACGCCCATGCCACCGGCGTCGGCCTGGGCGCGAGTTCCATCACCGTCACCGGATCCACCTTCACCGGCGACGCCGCCGGCGCGATCGTGGCCGGCGGCGTGCAGGCCGACGCGCACCACCCCGGCGACCAGCGCATGATCGACCACGACATCACCATCAGCGACAACCTGGTCCACGACGTCGGCCTGGACTACCGGGGCATCGTGTCGTTCCTGACCACCTACGTCACCAACGCCACGATCAGCCACAACGAGGTCTACGACATGCCGTACTCCGGCATCGCGGTGGGCTATGGCTGGGGCGCCAACGACGCCGGCGGCAGCAACGACTACGCGAACCGCGGCCTGTACGACTACCAGCCGCGCTACAGCACCGCCACGACCGAGTCGGGCGACAGGGTCACCGGCAACTACGTGCACGACGTCATGCGGCAGATGAACGACGGCGGGTGCATCTACACCCTGTCGGCGAACCCGAACGGGAACATCAGCGGCAACTACTGCCTGCGCACCAACGGCTACTTCGGCCTGTACTTCGACGAGGGCTCCCGGTACTACACCGCCACCGGCAACGTGTTCTCCTCCACCGGCGGCACCTGGGCCGTCGAGAACGCCAGCGCCGGCAACAACACCGGCACCATCACGCTGACCGGCAACTGGTACGGCAACGGCGGGACCAACATCTCCAACGGGGACCGCGGTAACACCGTCTCCGGAAACGTCGCCGTCGGCAACGGCAACTGGCCGTCGGGCGCACAGTCGGTGATCGCGGCCGCGGGCATCCGGTCGGGCGGGGGCTCGGGGTCCACCGGCGTGCTCCGGGGCGCCGGCTCCGACCGATGCCTGGACGTCCCGAACGCGAGCCAGACCGACGGCACTTTCCTGCAGATCTGGGACTGCGGCGGCAACGCGAACCAGCAGTGGACGCTGACGTCGGCCGGGCAGTTGACCGTGTACGGCGGCACCAAGTGCCTCGACGTGCCCGGTCACGCGACGGCCTCGGGCACCCGGGTGGAGATCTGGACCTGCAACGGCGGGACGAACCAGCAGTGGCGGCTGAACTCCGACGGCACGGTCACCGGAATCGAGTCGGGCCTCTGCCTGGACGTCACCGGCCAGGGCACCGCCAACGGCACGGGCGTGGAGCTGTGGACCTGCAACGGGCAGAGCAACCAGAAGTGGTCCCGCACCTGAGGACCTCCGGCGCCTCGGGCGGCCGGGCCTCGCGGTCCGGCCGCCCTGAGCCGGCACGTCCCGGGTATCAGGACGACGTGCTGCTGCCGCGTACGATCAGCCGCGGTTCTATCACCACGCGCTCGTTCTCCGTCGCCACCGTCGCCGGGGCCTCCAGCCGGCTCACCAGGAGCCGGATGCTGGCCTGGCCGACCGCCGCGAAATCCTGGCGGATCGTGGTGAGCGGCGGGGTGAAGAAGTCCGCCTCGGGGATGTCGTCGAACCCGGCGATGGCCACCTGCCCCGGCATCGACAGCCCGGCCTCACGGAGAGCCCGCATCACGCCCAGCGCCATCTGGTCATTGGCCACGAACACCGCGGTCACCTGGCCAGAACGGCGGCGCGCCGAGCCCGACGCGACCCGGCCGGCGAGCTCCTGTCCGGCGCGGTAGCCGGACAGGGGGGTCCAGTCGCCCACCAGCGGCGGCGGCACCTCTGCGCCGGCCTCTTCCAGTGCGGCAGTCCAGCCGCGTACGCGGGCCTCGGCCTCCAGCCAGTCCGGCGGCCCCGCGACGTGCCACACGGTGCGGTGCCCGGCCGCGAGGAGATGGTCGGTGACCAAACGCGCGCCGAGTTCCTGGTCCACGGAGACGCTGGGAATCGGCAGGTCGTGCCCGCCCTCCACCGTCACCACCGGGAACGGCAGCCGCAACCCGGCCAGTGCGGTCACCGTCTCGCGCTGCGGCACGATCACGACGATGCCCTCGACCCCGCCGTTGCTGAGGTGGTCGATGGCGTCCTCCAGCGCCGCCGCGGTGTAGCGGCGCATCATGACCGTGGAGACCATGTAGCCCGCTTCGCGCGCGGCGGCCTCCAGCCCGGAGAGCGTGCTCGCGGGGCCGAACAGCGTGGGGTTGGAGGCGACCACGCCGAGGGTCAGGGTGCGCCGGGTGACGAGGGCACGGGCCGAGGAGTTGCGCCGGTAGCCCAGCGTGTCGATCGCCTGGAGGACCGCGGCCCGGGTGGAGGCGCGTACGTTGGGATGGGCGCTCAGGACGCGTGAGACGGTCTGGTGCGACACGCCCGCGAGATGGGCGACGTCCGCCATGGTGGGAGGCCGAGCCCTCTCCTCGGTCCGCGACATTGCCCTCCGCTCCGTGATGGGGTCATTGTTAGCGCTCACAGTCAAACCGGTCAAGGCCGGTTCGCCTCGGGCACGGGCGCCTACCGGGTCCGCATCGTCATGAGCGGCCCCGAAGCCGACCTCGATCGCCGCTGACCGGGAAGCGCGCGCTGACGCATCGGCCACCTCGATCCAGACTCGCCTGACGCGGCGATGCGTCGGAGCGCGGCCGTCAGGCGAGCCCGTCGCGGGGCCGTGCGGGCCCGGTCGTCCCACGCAGGGAAACGGGTGGGGCGACGAGTACGTGGCGGTGCGCTGCCTCGGGATCGGCGATGCGCTGGATGAGCATGTCGACGGCGCACGCGCCGAGTTCGTCCGCCGGGACGTCGGCGGCGGTGAACGGCGGGTGCAGATTCTCGGCCCAGTGCCGGGCGGCGACACCGACGACGGAGAAGTCTCCGGGCACGGCCAGGCCCGCGTGGGTCAGCGCGCGGTACATGCCGGGAATCGCGGCCTCGTTGATGGTGGCGATGGCGGTCAGGCCGGGATGCTCGGCGAGGAGCTGCGCGACGCATGAGACGCCGGATTGGGCGTCGTCGGCGCAGCACACGTGCACGCCGTCGAGGTCCCGCTCGGCCAGCGTACGGGTGAAACCGGCGCGGGTCCGGTGGCTCGGGCCGTAACCGGCGGCGACCAGTTCCGCGGAACGGTTGACGAGCGCGACGCGGCGGTGGCCGAGGTCCGCGAGATGATGCAGGCAGTTCGCGATCAGCGTTTCGTAGTCGATGTCCACCCAGGACATCTCGTCTGGACGGTGTGTACGGCCGATGCAGACGAAGGGCAGCCCGCTCTGGCGCAGGCGGGTGACCCGGTCGTCCTCCAGGCGGATCTCCATGAGGATCACGCCGTCCACACGCCGGCCGCCGACCAGGCGCTCGAACGAGCGATCGTGCTCCCCGCCCGACGGTGAGAGGAGGACGTCCAGGTCGGCACGTGCGGCGGCGTCGACGACGCTGGCCACGAAGCCGAGTTGCATGTCGGTCAGGCGCCTGCTGGCGGGCGGGATGACCAGGCCGATGGTGCGGGTCCGCCCCTCTTTCAACGCCCGGGCGACGGCGTTGGGCCGATAGCCGAGCTCGTCGATGACGGCCTGGATGCGCTGCCGGGTCGCCTCCGACACCGGACGCTTGCCGCTCAGAGCGTAGGAGACGGTGCTGCGCGCCACGCCCGACCGCCTGGCGATCTCTCCGATGTTCACCGGCGCTCCTCCCTGGTCTGACCGACACGCACATCGTAGGTCGAATCGATCGCACGGAGGACCGGCCCTGGGTTACGGCGACGCTTCTCCGCGCGCCATTGACGTGGGAAGCATACCGGCCTGTTCTGAGGCGAACCGATTCGATCGCTCGCCAGGCGCTGGTCCGATGCCGGCCTCTGGCGGCGCACGCCGGGTTCGTCTTGATCGTCGTGGCCGCCGGCGGGCGATATGGCGGACGGATTCATCGTGAGCACCGCCGCTCGTGGGCGGCGGCGAGCAGCAGGTAGCCGCTGGCGGTCCAGGTGTAGGCGCGGTCGCGCAGACCCGCGCCGGTGAGGGCGTCGAAGTTCTCGGCGAAACCGGAGGTCTCGCACAAGGTGCGGAACCGGGCGCTGATGTCGTCGGCGAGCGTGCTGTGGCCGGCCCGCCGCAACCCGTCCTCGATCAGCACGGTCGCCGGGGCCCAGACAGGTCCTCGCCAGTAGCCGTCGCTCTGGTACCGCGGCGAGTCGGGCCGTTCGGTGGCCAGGCCGTGCGCGGTGAGGTGACCGGCGATGCGGCCGGCGAGAGCGGAGGTGATCTCGCCGGGCAGCTCGGCGCCCAGCACGATGGGCATGAGGTCGAGCAGGCTGGCGCTGGTCCAGGTCGCTCCGCTGCGGGGCGACCGGGTGGCGAAGCGGTCGGTCGTCCAGAGTTGGTCGAGCAGGTCGTCGCGGAGCCGGTCGGCGTTCTTGGTCCAGTCCTCGGCCGTCTCGTGCTCGCCGAGCAGGGCCGCCAGCTCGGCGAGTTCGCGCATCTGCAGGACCAGGAAGGCGGGCAGGTCGGCGGTCTGCGCGACGCGTTCGGTGTCGAACGGGGTGGCGTTGTCCCAGCCGCTGTCGTTGCCGTGCTGATAGTGCGGCAGGGCTTCCCGGTCGCCCCGGCGGGTGTCCATCCAGAATGCGGTCCAGCGCGCGAGTTGGTCGTAGGTCTCTTTGAGCTGCTCGGGCGACAGGTCGACGATGGCGCGCAGCTTGCGGAGCGCCCAGCCGTGAATGGGCGGTTTGACGAAGTTGTAGAGCACCTCCGAGTGGGTGACGGAATCGGGGAGGCCGCCCATCGGGTCCTGGTGGTCGAAGATCAGCTTGTACTGGTCCCAGGCGAGGTCCGGTTCTCCGGCGGCGAGCGCGAGCGCGTTGAAGCAGTGGTCCCAGCTCCAGACCTTGTCCATCCAGTGCTTGGACATCAGGACCGCGGGCCGCGCCAGGAACCCGGCCGGCCGTACCGTCGCCGACCACAGGACGTAGCAGGCGAGCTCCGCCGCCGGCGTACGTTCGGAGCGCCACGGTGCGACGGCGTCGGCGAAGCGCGTGAACGCGGCGGCGGTCGCGGCGGCCGTCTCCTCGAACGTACCGGCCGCGGCATAGGGGGCACGCGCGCTCTCGTACTCCTCGATCGCCACCTCCCATGTGCCTCCCCCGAGGACCAGCCCCCGCTCCGCCTCTCCCAGCGCCTGGTCGCCCAGGGACCTGACCGTGCCGCTCAGGATGCTGACGCGATACCGGCGGCCGGTCTCGTAGGTGGTGAAGACGTACGCGCCGTCGACGGGGTCACGGTGGAAGTAGCTGCCGCTGAACGGAGTCAGCCGGGACGCCGCCGCGGTGATCTGGAGTTCCAGCCCGGCGCCGCGGACCCGGATGGTGTCCGGCGACTCGTAGGTGGCCTCGGCATTGCCCTGCGGATACCGCCAGCTCAGCAGACTCGGCGTGGCCTGCACCACGACGCCGGCGCGGGTGGCCGGCCCGAGCGGGGCGAAGCACAGCACGGGGTGCATGCCGCCCTGATGGGAGACCAGGTGCAGGTCGTCGGCGTAGGCGTTCTGGGCGATGACCGGGGAGATGTCGAGCCAGGAGCCGAAGGTGCTGAACGGGATGTCGCGGACGTTGAAGGTCGCGGCATGGGACATGAAGGAAGGTCTCGTTTCTGCGCGGGGTTTCAGTCCTTGACGGCACCGGCCGTCACGCCGGCGGCGATGTAGCGCTGGGCGAGGACGAGGATCAGAGCGGCGGGCAGCGAGGCGACGACGGCGGTGGCCGTGATCGCGTTCCACTGCTGATTGTTGTTGCCGATGTAGTGGTAGATGCCCAAGGTGATCGGCTGGTGGACGCCGCCCCCGTCCAGCGTGCTGGCGAAGACGAAGTCCGACCACGCCCACAGGAACGCGAACAGCGACACCGTCACGACGGCGTTGCGGCTGACCGGGAGCACGACGGACCAGAAGGTGCGCAACCGGCCCGCCCCGTCGGTACGGGCGGCGTCCAGGAGTTCCTCGGGGATGCCGGACATGAAGGCGGTGAAGATCAGAACCGCGAACGGCACGGCGATGGTCGAGTCCGCCACGATCAGGCCGGGCAGCGACTGGAGGAATCCCAGACTGAGATAGATGGCGTAGAAGCCCATCGCCATGATGATCCCCGGGATCATCTGGGCGACCAGCAGCAGGAACCACAGCACTCCCCCGCCGCGCGGCCGCAGCTTGGCCAGCGCGTACCCGGCCGGGGCCGACAGCGCGACGGTCAGCGCCACGGTGCCCAGCCCCACGACCAGGCTCACGCCCAGGTAGGGCAGCTGCTGATGCAACACGGCCCGGTAGCCCTCGAGCGTGCCGTGGACGGGAAACCAGGCCGGGGGGCTCTTGCGCAGGTCCTGGTCCCGGGTGAAGGAGGCGTTGACCATCCAGTAGACGGGAAACAGCATCACCGCGGTCAGGGCCAGGCCCACGGTCGTCCGCAGCGTTCCCTTCAAGCGCTTCATGGGCTCAGCCGCCTCCGCTGCGTCCGTACGTACACCAAGCCGAAGATCAGGGCGACGACGACCAGCAGGTTGCCCACGGCGGCACCGGGACCGAAGGACGGCAGCAGGGTGCCGAAGCCGAGCCGGTAGGACCAGGTGGCGAAGGTCGTCGAAGAGTCGGCGGGGCCGCCCCTTGTCATGATCCAGATGATGTCGAAGACCTTCAGGGTGTAAACCAGCCCGAGCAGCAGCGTGACGGCCGACACCGGGCGCAGCAGCGGGAACGTGACCCGCCAGAACCGCTGCCAGGATCCGGCTCCGTCCAGCGCGGCCGCCTCATGCAGGCTGGCGGGGATCGCCTGCAGCCCGCTGTAGAGCACCACGAGGTTGAACGGCACACCGATCCAGATGTTGGCGATGGTCACCGAGGCCAGCGACCAGGCCGGCGAGGTCAGCCAGTCGACCGGGCCGACCCCGAACCAGTGCAGGCCGGCATTGACCACCCCGGACTCTGTGTTGAGCATCCACGACCACGTGGAAGCCGACACGATGAGCGGCAACAGCCACGGCACCAGGAACAGCGCGCGCAGCGTGACCGACAGCCGAAAGTTCCTGCTGAAGAACACCGCCAGCGCCAGCCCGATCGAGTATTGCGCGGCCAGCGACACGCCGGTGAACACGACCGTATGGACCAGCGCGGGCCCGAACGTCGGGTCGTGCACGACCGTCTGGTAGTTCTTCACGCCGGTGAACGGCGCGCCGCCGTGCACGAACGAGGCGACTCCGTAGTCGCGCAGGCTCAGATCGAGGTTGCGGTAGAGGGGATAGGCGTAGAAGACCGCGAGATACACCGTTACCGGGGCCAGGAAGCCCCAGGCGGCCAGCTGGTCTGATCGCCGTCGTTCGCGGGCCAGGACCGCCGGCGCTCGGTCCTCGCCCGCGGCCTGCCGAACGGGGCGTTGCGATGTTCGGACCATGTCACTTCACGGCGTTCTGGGCCGCCGACAGAGCCGACTGCGGTGACTTCGATCCGCTGAGGGTGGACTGGACCGCGGTCCACAGCTGCTGGGAGATCTTCGGATACCTGGTGCCGAGGTTGTCGCTGGTGCGGCCCTTGGCCGCCTTCACCGCCTCCACCCACACCTTCAGACCGGGGGTGGCGGCGACCTGTTTGGTCTGCACCGCCTCGGTCGGCGCGACGTACGACAGCGTGGTGTCGGTGTTGTAGAGGTTGTCGGCGCTGATCAGACAGGACGCGAGCTTGGCCGAAACGCCGTAGCGGGCGGTCTTGCCCTGGACCGGGATCGTGACGAACTCCCCCCCGGTGGGGGCCGGCGCGGTACCGCCGCTCTGCGCGGGGATCGGGATGATGCCGTAGTCGAACCCGGCCTTCTCGGCGTTGGCGAGCTGCCAGGTACCGTTCTCAGCGAAGGCGTACTGCCCGGTCGCGAACTCCTGCCAGCTGGTGGTCTGGGTGTTGTTGATCACCGAGTTCGGCGCGTATCCCCTGTTCAGCCAGTCCTTCCACAGCGTGAGCGCGGAAACGGCCTGCGGGGAGTCGATCCGGGTGAGCTGTGCGCTCGATCCCCAGAACCACGGCAGGAACTGGAAGCTGCCCTCCTCGGTGCCGATGGCCGAGAACGTGATGCCCTTCTTGCCGGCCGCTTTGGCCTTGCCCAGCGCGGCGGTCAGCGACGCCCAGTCCTTGACCGAGGCGATGTCCACGCCGGCGGACTTGAGCACCGCCTTGTTGTAGAAGAGAGCCAGCGTGTTCGCACCGATCGGCACTCCGTAGGTCTTCCCGCCCTCCTGCCCGGCGGCCAGCAGGTTCGGCTCGATCGCCGAGGTGTCCAGCTTGGCGTCGGTCGTGGTGGTGAGAAGTTCGGCCTCGGCCAGTGTCGACACCACGGGGTTGTCGACGATGAGTACGTCGGGCGCATTGCGCTGCTGGGCCGCCAACAGCACCTTGTTGGTCAGGTCGGTGGTGTCGAAGGCGGTCCGCTTGACCTTGACCCCCGCCGTCGTGCCGCACTTCGCGAGCAGCTGCACCCACGCCGAGTCCGCATCGAACTGCGGGTACGGATCCCAGATCGTGTACGTGCCGGACCCCGCGCCGCCGCTCCCCCGGCTTGACGAGGCGCACGCGGCGACGCCGGTGCCGAGAGTGGCGGCGGTCACGACCACGGCGATCAGGCGCCGACTCAAGGGTCTTTTCATGGCGCTGTTCCCTCCAAGGACTAAGGCGATCCGCCCTGTCGAACCGATTCCGCGAATCGGTTCGCCACACCCTAGGACTGGCTCATACGGGCGTCAATGCTTAGATCTCGGATCTCGGGCGCGTGAACACCGCCGCCCACCCCTCCCCGCCGACATCCGGCCAGCGTGGTACGAATCGGTTCGACACCTCAGGAGTGTGCGTCGAGGACGTCCTGGCCACCGTGGGCGGACGTTGCGGCGAACGGTGTGCGGTACGACGGCGGACGCGTGCGCAGGTCGAGGCGTAGCGTGAGGCGCACCCTGGTCGAGGCCGGAAGCTCCACGAGGAGCCAGGGGCCGTCGGCCGATGTCGTTTCCGACGTCACGGCCGGTCGGCCGTGCCCGTAGTCGTACAGGTCGCCGATCCATGAGGGGTCGGGGCAGACGGTATGGCGGACCTCGCGGACGGTGTGCTCGGCGAACGCCCCGGCCTGCACGATGACCCGGCGTACCGCCTGGGGATCGAGGTTGACCAGGTCGACGACGGTCGCTTCGGGATCGATGCCGGAGACGAGGGCGGCCACCGAGGGCGGGAGGCCGGGCCGCCGGGCGTCGGCGTCGTAGTGGCGAACGCGCGCCTGCTGAAGACCGCCGTTGTAGATGACCTGCGGGCCGCCCCACGTGAGCTGGACCAGCGCCTCGGTGACCACCGGGTTCGACTGCTGCCACAGGTGGATGTCGGCCTCCGGCACATCCCGGCCGCGATGGCGTTCCATACGAGCCAGACGGTGCCGGACCTGGGCCTGCGCGGCGGCGAGGATCCGTTCGGGATAACCCGGGTCGTCCCCGGCGAGGAAGGCGAACCAGGGCTCCTCGTGGCCGGCCTCCTCCTTGCTGCGGAACGCCCGTACGGTGCGCCAGTCATGGCCGCCGGCCGCGCGCAGCCGGTCGATCCGCTGCCGGTCGGCGCTGGAGGCGGAGTGATGCCACAGGGCGATGGGCACCCCCATGAGCATCGGGTTGTAGTCGAACCATCCCCGGTCGCCGTGCCGGAACGGGTAGTGGACGGTCGGTGTGTGCACGTCCTCGGCCAGTTGAACGGTCCATTTGGACCGCAGGCTGGAGTCCGCCTCGGTGAAGGCCATGACCTTGCCGTGGGCGATGACCTCATCCAGCGCCGGACGCACCAGGTCCAGGAAGGAGTCGTCGCCGGTGGCGGCGGCCCCCGCCAGGGCCCCGACCATCGCGGCATGCCCCACGCTGTACCAGCCGTGCGGCCACGACCAGCCGTAGTGCCCGCCGTACCAGCGGCCCTCCAGCAATCCGCCGACCGTGCCGTCGGGAGCGACGTTGTCCGGCAGGATGCCGCCGTTGGCGGCGGCGCGCTCCCGCCACGCGCCGACGTACGCGGCGATCCAGTCCCGGTAGCGCTGCTCGCCGGACAGGATCAGGGCGTTGAGCACGAGCCCGGAGGCGGCCAGGTTGACGGCCGTATCACCGGTCCCCATCCTGCGGCGCATCTCCTCGCCCAGTCGCGGGTCGCGCCCGGGGGCGGGGTCGCCGCTGTCGGGCGGCAGCACCCAGTCCAGCGGAAAGCCGTACATCCGGGCTTCTTCGGGCAGCCACGGATAGGACTCGCCGTCGAAAAGCCCTTCCCGCCGGGGGTCGCTGCCGTTGTGCGCCCGGCGGATGATGCGATGTTCGGGGTCGTAGTTGCCGTGCGCCGGGTCGACGTAGAGGTCAGCGAACCTCAGGGCCCGGACGGCCCAGCGCTCCGGGGCCGCCATGCAGAGGAAGTAGAACAGCAGGAGGCTCTCGCCCTGGTGGAACCAGTCGTAACCGCGCTCGTACTCCTGCTGGAGCATGCCGAGCTCGGTGAGTTGCCGGGTGACGCCCTCCCAGTGCCGTTCGGACGCGGCGAGCAGGTCGTCGGCGCCGCCGAGCAGGTACAGCTGGGGCCAGTTGAAGAAGGTCTCATAGAAGTCGTCCACACCATCACGCGAGGTGAGCGGGTACCGGTACGTGAGGCGCCCGTCCGGCTCGGTGAAGTCGCGGGCGAACCGGCGCCAGGCGTGGTCGAGCAGGTCGAACAGCTCGCGCTGCGCTATCGCCCAGCCCGGCGGCTCGAGTAGCGGCACCGAGGCCGTGATGACGGGGTACATCCGGGAGTTCTCCATTTCAGGGCGCGGCCGCGCCCGGCGGGGGCGGGGCCGATGCGTGGGTGGGTCGCCGTGGGCGGATGACGCCGGTCACTCCTTGGTCGCGCCGGCGAGCATTCCGGTGACGAGGAAACGCTGGGAGAAGAGGAAGACGGCGAGCACGGGGATGATCGCCAGCAGCGTGGCCAGTGCGAGTTCGGGGCGCTGCACCTCGACCGTTCCGGCGGTCGGGTTGAACTGCGGGACGTTGTTCAGCAGCGTGCCGAGGCCCACCTGGACCGGGAACTGGCGGCTGTCGGGCATCAGGACGTAGGGAAGGAAGTAGTTGGTCCAGTTGGCCACGAAGCTGAAGAACCCCACCAGCGCGACGACCGGCGCGGCCAGCGGCAGCGCGATCCGGCGGAAGACACCGAACTCCGAGCAGCCGTCGATCTTGGCCGCGGCCAGGAGGTCTTTGGGCAGCGCGGTGCTGAAGTAGATGTAGGTCAGGTACACCCCGAACGGGTAGAACGAGTACGGCAGGATGATCGACCACATCGAGCCGATCAGGTGGACCGCGTTGACCTCCAGGAAGAGCGGGACCACCAGCGTCGCGTTGGGCATCAGCATGACGATGAGCGTGGCCACCAGGAGGGTGCGCCGGCCGCGGAACTCCGTCATCGCGAGCGCGTAACCGGCCGGGATGGTCACGCACAAGGTGATCGCGAGCGCGACGAACGAGTACAGCGCGGAGTTTCCCAGCCACTGGAAGATCGCATCGCCCTGGTACGCCGTGAGCGCGTCCCAGTTGTGCCGCAGCGCGGTCCAGGACCCGGGTGACAGCGGGTTGTCGTGGACGAGCTGCTCGTCGGTCTTGGTGGCGGCCAGCACGAGCCACAACACCGGGACCACGAAGAAGAGCAGGAAGATCACGAGCACCAGGGCGTGCAACGGGTTCGGCGGTCTGCGGCGCGAAGTGCGGCCCGACCGTGCCGAGGCCGCAGGCCTCCGGGGGGCTCCGGCACGAGCGGGCGTGGCGGCCCGGCGGGTGTCAGTCGGCATCGAAGAACCCCGATCGGGCGACGAAAAGCCCCGCGACGACGAGTCCCACCACCAGCAGCTCCACGGAGATGGCCGCCGCGGTGTTGACGTTGTTGTTCTGGAAGGCGAAGTCGTACGAGAGCTGGTTGAGCGAGTAGTCCCGCCCGGCCACCCCGTTGCTCGCCTGGGACAGCAGCTGCGGCTCGACGAACAGCTGGGTGCCGGCGGCGAACGCGAGGATCACCATGTAGACGATCCACTTGCGCAGCAGCGGGATCTGGATGTGCCGCGCGATCTGCCAGGGACCCGCGCCGTCGATCCGCGCCGCCTCGATCACGTCGGAGGAGATGGTGTTCAGCGCTCCGTACATCACCACGATCCAGCCGCCCGCGCCGGTCCAGAACGCGATGAGGGCGAGCAGTACCGCCAGATGACCGGGCTCGATCACTCGGCCGAAGGTGCCGAGCCCCGCGGCGCGCAGGAGGAAGCCCGCCGGGCTGACCGTCGGGTCGAGCATGAACAGCCAGACCATCGCGCTCGCCGCGCCGGCCAGGGCGCCCGGTATGTAGTACAGGAACCGCAGGGATCTGCTGACCGCGGAAGCGGTCAGCCGGTGCAGCAGCAGCGCGAGCCCTACCACCAGGACCACCAGAGCGACGAGCCAGATCAGGAGGTACAGCGCCACATGCCCGACGGCCGACGCGAACCGGAAGTCCGCCGCCGCGGCCGTGAAGTTCGAAAAGCCGGCGAACCGGGCGTCCGTGTCGGTGAAGGCGAAGTAGATCGCGTAGACGGTCGGCACGACGCCGAACGCGAGCAGCAGCACCACGTACGCGGCGACGAACCCGTAGCCGGCCCGGCCGGACCAGAGCGCGCGTCGCAGCGCCCCGGCTCGGCCACCGGCGTCGGACGGCGTGTTCACTGGCTGACCTTGTAGCCGTCGGACCGCGCGTAGTTCGTGATCGCGTCCTGCCACGCCGGGAGCATCGAGACGATGGTCTTACCCGAGGTCATGCCGGGCGTGACCTTGGCGGCCCAGATGGCCTCCTGGCTGAACTGTCCATAGCCCCAGCCGGACCACACCTGACCGGCGGCCGCCTGGAGCGGCCCGGTGATGTCGTTGGCGTAGTACCCGGAGGAGGTCTGTTTCGCCAGCCAGGTCTTTGCCGCCGGCGCGTAGGCGGGATAGCCGGGCGCGATCTCGCCCTGGTAGTCGCTCGCCGTGGTCACCCAGGTGAGGAAGTCCGTGGCGGCCTTCAGGTTCGTGCTGTGCGCCGACAGCAGCCAGGTGCCGCCGCCGACGTTCCCGGCCGCGGGGGCCTCGCCCGGCCACTGGGGCATCGGAGCGACCGCGATCTGATGGGCGGGAGTCTTGAACGTGCCCTGGAACAGCGCGCCGCCGAACCACGAGGGTCCGGGCAGCATGAGGACCTTGTCCGCCTGGTTCTTGTCGAAGTCGGAGCTGAGGACGCTGCTCGTGGACATGCTGTGGTTCTCGACCAGGGCGTCCAGCAGGGAGGCCATCCGGGTGCAGTTCGGACCGGTCGTGTGGACGGTGACCGCTTTCGGGCCGGTGATCTGGTTGGCACCGCATTTGCTCGCCCACATGTAGATCTCCGGGGCGAAGTTGTCACCCGCCGACCCGACCAGGTAGCCGGGATGCTCGGTGGCCACCCTTTGTCCCAGGGCCTGGTAGTCCTGCCAGGTGGCCGGGACCTTGTAGCCCCACTTCTTCATCAGCGCCGCGTTGTACCAGAGCACGGTCTGGGCCAGGTCATTGCGAAGGCAGTAAAGCGTGCCGTTCACCGTGCACGGGCTGTTGGCGCCCGGCGCCCAGCCGTCCAGGGTCGACTTCGGGATCAGTCCTTTGTTCAACGGCGCCGTGAAGCCCGATTCCACCGCCCAGGTGACCTCGTTGTTCTGGGAGCTGAAGACCACGTCCGGCCAGCCCTTGCGGGTCCGGTTGAACAGGCTCACCTTGGTCTGGAGGTAGTTCGAGCCGTTGGCGTCCCCGTCGTAGGTGACGATGTTCATCTTCACCGAGGGATGCTGCTTCTGGTACGTCTGGGCGGCGGCCAGACGCGTGGAGTCCACCCACACCGTCACCGGGCCGCCCGTCTGGCGTGCTCGCTGGAAGCTCTGAGGTGTGCCCGAGGTCCCGCCGCCGTTACCACAGGCCGTGAGGGCCGCGAGGGCGATAACGCCGCCGAGGGCGAACGCCGCGCGTCCGCGGACCTTGCCTGATCTCCTCGCGCCGTCGGCGCGGACCTTCGCTGTCATGAGCTGCTCCACTGAGGTCGTGGCACCCGCCGATCGAGGACTCGGCGGGCGAAGGTGTGCAGTCTGTGTATGACTCATTTCGGAGGCCATCCGGACGGTGTCATGTCGCGCACAGGCCCGCCACGATCACCCTCCGACCACCGCGAAGTGGACGACTTGGTCGCCCTTCATCAGAGCGCCGGGGCGGTACAGAGTCAAGAGGATGAGTATGCCTATTTTTGCCACCATGTTGCATATGAGCTGAGCGCTGCGGACATTTCGCCTGGTCGCCCTCAGCGTGGCGTCGACCTTCGCATAGATGAGTAGTATCCATATCGGCTGGACCGTCGACGGTTGGATAGGCTCATCAGGGCTCTGGAGATCGGTCATACTCTCCGGTGTGGAGCTCGACGAAGGAGGCAAGCCGGTGGATGGCACTCCCGTACGGGCCGCGGGCGACGCGCCGGCACAGGAACGAGACGGCGCGCAACGGACCGGCCCATACCGCCCCGGTTATGAGCTGGTGGCTGAGCAGATACTCCAGCTCATCGCCGAACTCCGGTTGCAGCCGGGCGACCGGATGCCCACCGAGAACGATCTGGCCGCACGGCTGGGGACGAGCCGGACGGTGGTACGGGAGGCCATCAAGATCCTCTCCGCGATCGGACGGGTGCGCGCGCAGAAGGGACGCGGACTCTATGTGGCCGACGACGAGGGCATGCTCGGCTCGTCGCGGTGGGAGGGGTTCTTCCTGCCGACCGACCTCGACCACGTGTACATGCTCTTCGAGTTCCGCCGCGTGCAGGAGACCGCGGCCAGCCGGCTCGCCGCGACCCGAGCGACGCCCACCGAGCTCCGGGCCATCGAGGCCGCAGCCGAGACCTGTAGACAGGGCCATGTGACCGGACAGGCCGCGCTGTTCGACCAAGGCGACGACGATTTCCACCTCGGCATCGCGACCGCCTCCCACAACCCCTTCCTCCTCGCGGCGGTCCGCGAGGCCCGCCGCCTGCAACACCAGTCCAGCACGATCGGACTGCGCGGCACCGTCGGCGGCCACGCCGAGGAGGCGGTCCAGGAACACACGGCGATCTACCAGGCGATCCGAGACGGCGATCCGGATGGCGCGGCCCATGCCGCCGCCGTGCATCTGGACAACACGCTCGAGGACTATCGCCGGGAGATCCAGCGCCGCGTATTCGGCTGATCGTCTCCGGTCCTCCGCATTCCGATGCTCCCGTGACATCGCCCATACAACGCGGGACAGGTAACGGTCTGAGCGAGGCCCTGGCATGACCGGTGAAAGTGCGCCGGGTCCGATGGAGGCTCTGGTCTTCCCCGGGTTCGGTGGAGCCACGTTGTTGGATCTCATGCCACGGTGGGGGTGTTTTCGAACTGTATCGGTGTGAGCATGCCGATGCTGCTGTGTCGTCGTTGGCGGTTATGCCAGATCTCCAGGTACTCGAAGATGGCGTTGGCGAGTTCGACGCGGGTGCGCCAGCGGTGCCGGTCGAGCAGTTCGACCTGCATCCGTGACCAGAAGGACTCCATCATCGCGTTGTCATCGATGGTCATGCCGAGCGCGTTGGTCACCAGCGCTGCGGTGGGTGAGGAGTCGATGGACCAGCCGACCACTCGACGGGAGTAGGCGTCCAGGACAACGGCGCAGTACACCTTGCCTTCCCGGGTGGGATGTTCAGTGATGTCGGTGACCCACAACTGGTTCGGGCCGGTGCGGCTGAACTGGCGGTCGACCAGGTCTTTGGCGATCTGGTCCGGTTTGGCGCGGCGCCATTTCGGCCGGCCCATGGCACCGCGCAGCCCGGCACGGCGCATCAACAGCTCCACCGCGCCGTGCCCGACGAGGATGCCGCGGGCGAGCCTGAGCTCCGCGTGCACCCGCCGCGCACCGTAGATCCCTCGGGAGGCCTGGTGGACGTCGGTGATGAGGTCGGTCAGCCAGGCGTGACGGATCGCGCGCGCCGACGGCGGTCGTGACAGCCAGGCGTAGTAGCCCGACACCGACACATCCAGCACACGGCAGGCCACCTCCACCGGGATGCCCTCGCCGGCCATTACTTTGACCGCCTCGAACCTCCTTTTGGGGGCACCACCTCTCGCACCAGCTCGACCGCGCGCCGGCTTGCCGCCAGCTCGGTCTCCAACTCGGCGATCCGGCGTTTGGCCGCTGCGAGCTCGCTCTTCTCGCCGCTGGTCAGCCCCGGTTCCAGGCCACGGTCGATGCGGTCCTGCCGCCGCCAGGTATAGATCGACTGATCACTGATCCCCAGATCCCGGGCCACATCAGCGACTTTCCGGCCTGCGTCGATCAGGTCCAGCACCTTACGCCGGAACTCCGGCGGGTAGCCGCGTCTTCCCATGCCACTCCTTCAAGATCGAGTAGCACAAGAATCCAGCAAACAGCCTCCACTACAGCCGGGACACACCACTCGATCCCCTGAAAGGATCGAAGATGGTGAAGATCTTGCTGTCCACAGCAGTTTCCGAACGCGGTATCGGGGCGAGCTGAGTCAGCACCAGGCCAGCACGGCGGTTACCGACCCGCTGTCGTTTCGGCGCGCGGATCACGTGCAGCGACAACAGTGAACAGCGCCGCGAGAAGGGCGAGTGCGCCGTATCCGAGGGCGATCTGCGGTAGCGAGAAGGTATTGGAAAGCCGGCCGGAGATGAGGCTGGGGAAGGTGGCGGCGCTGTAGCAGATAAGGTAAACGACGCTGAAGATCGGTGCCCGGTCGGCCAGGGCGCTGCCGTAGAGCAGGCCGCGGGTGGCCGCGCTGAGACCGATGCCTTGACCGCCGCCGGCGACGACGGTCGCCGCGACGAACAGCGCCAGTGTGCCGGTGGCGATCGCGGTGATGATGCCGATCCATCCGGCCAGGAAGATGATCATGCCGATGCGCTGGGCCGCCGCGGACCTGAACCGGCCCTCGAGGGGAGCACCGAGAGCGCTGGGTGCCATGTAGGCGGCGAACACCAGTCCGAGAACGAGTGGGCTGCGGGTGTGGAGTTGGTCTTCGACCAGTGCGGGCACGAAGGCTTGATAGAAGGCCCCGGTCGCCCAGGTGGCCAGGAACACCGCGGCAGCGACAGGGAGGAGACGCCTGGCTCGGGCCGGTACGCGGACGTGGGGTCGCAGTGATCGCCAAGCGCCCGGCGATGGAGTTTCGGTCTCCGGGCTGATGGCGATGAGCACGGCAGACAGGAGAAGGAGGCCGGCGGCAACCAGGTAGATGAGCTCACGCGGCCAGGGGCCGAACTGAACCAAGGCTCCGGAGGCGATGGCGCCGACGGCAAGGCCGAACATGACGGTCTGGCTGGAGGCGACGGAGGCCAACCAGGCCGGCCTGGCCGGCGCGGCATCGACGATGTAGGAGGTGAGGCTGGTGCTGGCAAGCCCGGCCCCGAGGCCCATCAGGAGCCGACCGGCGATCAGCGTGCCGATGTCGTGCACGTTCAGCAGCAGCAGACAGCCCAGCACAAGCAGTCCGAGGCTCGCGATCGAGGTGGGCCGGCGGCCGAGGTAATTGGACAGCCGTCCCATCACCAACAGTGTGGTGAGGGTGGCGGCGGAGTAGGCGACGACGGTCATCGAGATATCGGCGTTACTAAATCCCTCCTCGGCCCGGTAGATGTTGAAAAGCGGGATCGTCGAGCCCACCGCGACAAACGCGGCCGCCAGGGATGTCACCGCGGACAGGAACGCCGGCCGGAACGTTCCGCCCCGGCCGGCCCGGTTGATCGCAGGTGTTACGTTCTGCATCTTTCTCTTGTTCTGAACTAAGCCAGCTCGCGAATGGGTCAAACAGTGACCCACGCGGCCGGCAAACGAGAAGGCCAAACGAATAGTGACCTCCGTGCACCTGACTTGTGCCGGTTCGTCGCGCAGTCTCACTGCAGCGTCGTGATTTCGCTCGTCCTCGACGCCTGCGCGCCGACCACGGGCAGGTACGGAGTACCAAGGTCATCGGTGGCCTTTGGTCACTCCCGGGTGATAAGGGTCGATGAGGTCGGCGTACTCGGGGTTGTGCTCGATGAAGGTGCGCACGATCGGGCACACGATGGTGACCGTCTTGCCGAGCGCGCGCACGTCGTCGAGAACACGTCTTATCAGCTCGGTGGCGACGCCCTGTTTGCGGAACTCGGGAAAGACCAAGATGGCCAGCAACACGAGTCGGTCGTCGCCCGCGACGTTGTAGGTCAGGCCGGCGATCTCGCGGTCGCCGGCGATGGCCTCGTAGATGCCGGCCTTCTCGTCGTTGACGACTGCGAAGTCCAACGCAGGAACGGGGGGATCGTCGATTACCTCGTCGATAAGGACGATCTGGTCCTTACTGAGCGTGCCGTTCCGGTCGGGGCGTCCGGCCTCGTCCGGGTGTCCGAAGGCGTATCGGGCCGGCTCAGTCGGATCGGTCATGGAGGGTCCGTTCGTTGGTTGTTGGTTTCCCGGCCGGGGCCGCTCATTCTTGGTTTGGGTGCGCCGGGTGGTTTAGGGACGAACGCGGATGACGGCCTCTCCCACCTCCCGTCCGCGGCCTGCGTACTTCGGCCGCGGTCGCTCCGATGCCGGGGATGTTCAGAGGAAGGTGAACAGCTGGTCGGCGTCGAATCGCGAGGTCGGGCCGGTGTACGCCTTCTCCGGGTCGGGGTAGCCGAGGGCCAGCAGCACGGTCGTGGTGTGTCCGGTTTCGCGGATCTTGAACGCCTTGTCGACGCTGGTCGGGTCGAACCCCTCCAGCGGCGTGGCGTCAACGCCGAGTTCGGCGGCCGCCATCATGGTCATGCCCAGCGCCATGTAGGTCTGTTTTTCCATCCAGTGGTTCAGGTCCTTGTAGCCGTACTTGCGCAGATTGAGGAAGTCGCGGGTCATTGACTGCCACAGCGCGCGCTTTGCCGGGTCGGGGAACCGACCGTCGGCGGTCTCCTTGCTGAACACCTCTTCGATGTGGCTGTCGGGCAGATCCGCCCGGGTGGTGAGGATGATGGTGTGCGAGGCGTTCAGGATCTTCTCGCCGTTGTCCTGGAACCGTTCGCCCAGGTTGGCCACGAGGCGCTCTTTGCCTTCGGCCGTGGCGAGGACATAGAAGTGGTTGGGCTGAATGTTCGTCGACGACGGCGTGGACCGCAGAAATCTCAGCAGCTGTTGAAGGGTTTCTGCCGGGATGGTCTTGCTCGGGTCGAAAGCCCTGGTGAGGTGCTTGCTCATGAGCTTGTCGAGATCCATGTCAACCTGCTTTCTTCTTGCGACCAGTAGGTGAGCGGCGGTAGTTCGTAGGGTTGGGCTAGTTCGTGCCGCGGGCGAGCAGTTCGCTAATGCGCTCGAAGCTGATGCCTGTCGACGCCGAGGCGAGGTCGCCCCTGAGGAGCGCCTTGGTGGCCTGTTCGAGTGCCCCCATTGCGTGGGTGTAGAGGAACGGACCCAAGCTGATGCGCTTGACGCCGGCCTTCTGTAGTTCGGCGACGGTCAGTACCTTGTCCGCCGGGGAGATGAGGACGTTGACCGGTGTCGGTGCGACGGCGGTGACGATCGCGGCGAGTGCGTCGAGGTCGGGTGGGTAAGGGGCGTAGAGCACATCCGCGCCGGCCTCGGCGAAGGCCGTCAGACGCCGGATGGTGTCGTCGAGATCGGGCCGCCCCTGGATGAAGTTGTCGGTGCGGCCGGTGACGACGATGCGTTTCTTGGCCGCGTTGACGGCGCTGCGCATGCGGTTGACGGCGTCGTCGAAGTCGCGGATCGGTTGATCGGGATTGCCCGAGGTGTCCTCGATCCCGATGCCGGCCAGGCCGAACTCGACGGCGGCTTCGACGGTCGCGGCGACGTCTTCGGGCGTGTCGCCGTAGCCGTCCTCGAAGTCTCCGTTGACGGGCAGCCCGGTGAGCCGACCGAGCAGCCGCGCATGCTCCAGGTGCTCGCCACGGGTGACTTCGTGACGCCCGTCGGACCGGCCGAGCGTGGCGGCGAGCGCCGCCGACGATGTCGCGATCGCCTCGAAGCCGGCGTCGGCCAGCATCAGCGCCGAGAGGCCGTCCCATGCGTTCGGCATGACGAGGCCACCGTCGCGGGTGTGCAGTGCCATGAATCGCTCATAGAGTTCGCAGCCCGGCATGAGGCACCTTTCCCGGTTGATCGTTGGAGACAGTGACGGATCGAGCGGCCAGGTACGCCGCCTCGACGAGGACGCCGACGCTCATCCCGGCGTACCGACCGAGCTGACGGCGGGGAGGTCGGTGTCGGTCTGGTTGACGTTGTTGATGAAGTTGGTCAACAGGAAGCGCACCGCCAGCGCGACGATCGCCAGGATCTGGGGGTCGGTGTACCCGGCACCTCGCACAGCCGCCAGGTCGGCGTCACTCACCTGCCCGCGGCTGTCGACCACCCGTTGCGCGAAGCGAGCGGCCGCGGCACGCTTGGGATCGACCGAGTTCCCGACGCGGCCGAGCTCGATGTCGTCGGCTGACATGCCGGCGAACTTGGTCGCGACGTGGGTGTGTATCGCCAGGCAGTAATCGCAACCGTTGGCTTGCGACACGGCGAGCGCGATGCTGTGCCGGGTTCTCGCGTCCAGAACCCGGCTCAAGGTGCCTTGCAGGGTCGCGACGACCTCGAGAACGGCGGGGTTCGACGCGATGGTCTTGAACATGTTCGGGACGAAGCCGAGCTGCGCACCGACGCTGTCGAGAATCCGCTGCGAGTCGGCGGGTACTTCCTCAGGAGGCGGAACGTTCAGCCGTGACACAGTGAATCGACCTCCGGTCGGGGTGTGAGTGGTCGTCGTCGAGCCCAAGCCGGGCTCTGAGTGCTTCGGAGCACCGTCGCAGGCCTTACCTGCGCTGTGTCCGGAGCCCGGCCGATGGCGCCGGTTGCGCCGGGCGCCTGGTGACCTGCATTGCGAGGGATGACTCCCTCGGCGCCGAGTTCCAGATCTCTTCGCACGGAAGCACCGTACGAGAAGGACTATACAGTCCAAAGAGCCATGCGCGACCCACGGGATCCGGATACTCGGTTTCAGCTGCTGAGCTGGAGTTTCGTCACCTATCTGGTGACTCTTTGCTCGTCGATCAGTCCATCCACCAGGCGGCGGCGCTGGGTCAGATGTGTCCCTGGACCATCCGGACCACGCTGGCGATGATCGGTCCGATGGCCGCAGGCCCGTGCCCGGTGCGCCCGGTGACCGTTGTCATGCTGTTGGTACGCCCTCAGCGGTGGCCAAGGATTCGGGTGTCAAAAGTACGCCGGAGGTCAGCGGGCTGACCGCCAGCACGAGACCGATACCGAACACGACGACTCCGGACAGAAGCCGCCACCAGTAGTTGAAGTCGCTGCGCACCAGGAGCGACAGCCCCATGCCGGTGCCCGCGATGACCGGGCCGATCGTCGTGGAACATTCGGGGGGCGAGCTTTCGCACCCACCTTCCGACTCGGGAACTGCTCAGCACCATCACGATCGCCGTTGGGATGCTCACAGACGAGGGCGGCTCGCTCCTCCTTGGTCACCGGACATCGGCGTTCACGAACTCCGTCCGGACGCTCCAGGCGAAGGCCAGCAGAAGCGTCACCGGCGTACGTTCGGCGATCTCCATCATGGACTGCAGATGCTCGGGCGGGACGTCCTCGGAAAGAGAGATCGTGCGCTGCAGATAGCGTGCGGCGCCTTCTTCCCGCGGTTCGTGGTAGCTCACCTCCACCGTGATATCGCCGGGGTAGTCGTACTTGCGATCGGTGTAGCCGCGGAGGGTCTGTGCGGTGCAGGAGGCCAGCGCCATGAGGAGGTACTCGGTAGGCGTTGGGCCATCGCCGGGCAAGTCGTTGTGCGGCTCGTCAGCGATCAGGCTGAACTGGCGCGTGGCCAGTTCGGTGACGAGCCGGCTGGTTTCTCGCAGCGTCGCGCGGGTGGACGCGATGATGTCCTGCTGGTCGGAGTTCACGCGAAGGCTCCTAGATTCGAGCGGCAGAGTCGGTGTCACAGTGGTCGTACAACGCGCCGCGCCGCCGCCCGAGCGGCCGGCGGCGGCGCGCGGGGCCCGGCGCGCGACCACCGCGGGGATCCCCGCCCGGGAGCAAGCGGATGGCCCTTGCGCTACCCAGCCCTCTCACTGTGACGGCGGAACACGGATAGATCCGGAACAGGACACGGACCGACACGGAGGGATGGAATGTCCGCTGAGGCCGTCGCGACGCGAAATGAGGTGGCCCGATGTGGTGACCCGGCTGATCACTCCTCGAATCGAGGGCGTGACGTGGCCGTTATCCATCGGGAACCTCTCGTCGTCTACCGAACTTCGGACGCAGTGGACTATAGGGTCCATTGAGTGAGCAAGCAAGCCACACCTTGGCACGCACGGCGGCCGGATGAGCGGGCTACAGAACGCTCTCGACGACAGAATCCTGAGCGAGGCGCGCACCCCGAGAAGATCCGGCGCCTTCTTGACCCGGACGCCGACCCGCCGGTCATCGACACGGCCTCGACACCGACCCCGCGCTCGCCCGCCTGGTCACCACCCGCCCCGGCTTGTGCTCGCGTGGCGCCGCAGACGGCTTCGAGATCTCGGTCCGCGCGATCATCGGCCAGCAGATCTCCGTGCCGGCCGCCCGCCCGCGGCTCGACCGCATCATCGCCGAACACGGCGAACCGGCCTTCCCCGACTTCTAACCGGTACCCGTTCCTTCGAGGGCGGTCCCGCGCCATCGGCGGCTCTCTCGGACGTCGAGAGCCTGGCACCACCGCAATTTCCAATAGACACTACCGGCGAAGCGTCAATTGAGAGACATGGAAACCAGATCGCACAAGTACCGACGCTCCTCGCCGGCCAGTCGTCGGTACCTCCAATCTCCTTTGCCTCACGGCATTCGTGTTACACGGGCAGCGTCATCCATGGATATCGATCAACGTCTTCTCCCGGCGGCCGTCTTCTGCCGCGACGCGGGCACGGTCGGCGAACCGACGGTCACATCGGTCGCCTACACCGCTCCGCCGGCAGGCGCCGCGCTGGTCCACGCCGCCAGTCCGGTGAGCAGATGACAGCATTGCGTCCTGACCATTGGCGCAGACGATCGACCTGCCGACTTCCCGTGAGGTCAGCGCGACGGGGACTGGACGAGATTTGACACCCTGCGGATGACTGGGTGACATGCGCGCGCACAGCGAAAGATCTTCGCCTGGGTAGCAGCAAGCGATGGACACCAAGGTAGTGTTGTGCTGTGGCCGAGATGAAGAGGACCTCCCAGACACCACGCCTGACGGCGCGTGGCGCGGCGACGAGGACCCGAATCGTCGAGGCGGCCGCAAACCTCATGTACATCAGAGGTGTCAATGCGACCACTCTTGATGACGTACGAGCGGCCAGCGGCACCAGCAAGTCACAGCTGTACCATCATTTTGCTGATAAAGATGCACTTGTCCGTGCCGTTGTTGGATTGTGGGCAAGGCGAGTTCTCGACCGTGAAGAGCAACATCTAGAACGCCTGAACTCGTTCAGTGGACTTCAGCGTTGGCGTAGCGTACTGGTTCAACTCAACAGTGTGCAGAACGGCCGGTACGGGTGCGCTCTCGGCTCCATGGCGAACGAGGTCGCCGACCATGACGAAGAAGCACGGGCGATCGTCGCGGCCGGCTTCGCGCGATGGCAGCAGCTGATCGCGAACGGGCTCCGACGCATGCAGGAGAACGGCAAGCTCAAGCCGGACGCCGACGCGGATCACCTTGCCATAGGCCTCATCGCGGCGCTACAAGGCGGATATCTGCTCACCCAGACGACTCGTGACATGAAGCCCATGGAAGTTGCGCTTGATATGGCGTTGAGCCATATCAAGGCTCACCTCGTCGAGTAGGACGCCTGGAGAAGCGCACATGGCGCACCGGCACCGTAAGCTTCCGAGGACGCTTCTCCAGCAGCCGACCTCGTACGATGACCACATCACAGGTGACATCGGCGGTCGCGTGGCCGAGGACCGTCATTGCGGATCAGGTGCAGGCGGATCTACCGAGAACCAGGCATGCCAGACCGCACATGGTTCGCATCTCCGGCGGTGTCGTCACCCGCCGCTGCCGGCCGGCCGCTCACCTGCACCGACGTTCCGTCATCGACGCCGTGGTGATCGTCCCCCGGCAGGCCTGAGTCAGCTCCCATTCTTCGCTCTCATCTCACCGCCCGGCCGGCGGTCTGTCAGCAGCGCAGGGTTCACGTGGACATCAACGAGCACGGTGGCCCAGTGGGCAACGCGCCGTACAGGCCTGCGCGGAGCATGGTAAGATAGGACCATATAGTCCAATATCTGGGACACGCTCCTCAAGAAAGCGGCGATGGACGACAGGCCGCCGAGCGAGCTACGACCACCTCAGCCGGCCTCGTACGGGATGGCGACGAAGGTTCGCATTATCCGAGCTGCCGCCGATCTTAATCTACATTAAGGGTCTATGCGGTCGAACAAGAGCAGCGAATCGCAGCTTTACCATTACTTCAGCGACAGGGATGCCCTAGTGCGTGACATCATTGCGCTACAGGTACGAATGACAATGAATCGCGAACAGAAGTACCTGAAGCGACTCGATTCTCTCGCCGGCCTACGGCGATGGGCCAAGGCATTGATGCAACTCAATTCGCTACAAAGCGGCAGGTATGGCTGTGCTTTGGGTGCCATGACCAGCGAGTACGCGAGCCGAGACGAAAAGGCGAGAGTCATTCTTTCCCAAGCATTCAAGGATTGGGAGAAGCTACTCGCGGACGGCTTCCGACGAATGCAGGATGGCGGCACCCTCTCTATGGAAGTTGATCCAGAAACACTCGCCACGGGCCTGATCGCGACACTTCAAGGCGGCTATCTCCTTGCAAAGGCCGCGCGTGACACCGGGCTGATGGAGCTGGCGTTGAATATGGCCATCGATCACGTCGAGAGCTATCGAGTCGGCGAACCCGACACCTGGCTTGACTCTGTCGGGAATCTTGGGATCGTCGGCGCGCCACGTAAGGCGACCGGTAGGCGACCGACAAGCTACCGAGGGGCCCGCTGCCACGTCGACTTCAAATACGCCCTGGACATGGAACTGGCCGATCCCCAAAATTCCCGACAGAGTCAGGCTGGAAACCCTTACGCCGCTTTCACGGACGCAACCAGCGAGAGACGGCCACTAGACGATGCTTGCGACCTGCGGAGACGCTACCGAACCGGCAGCCCCGTCACCGTGCGCCCGATGACGAGGCGCTGGATCTCCGACGTGCCCTCGAAGATGGTGAAGATCTTGCTGTCGCGGTGCCAGCGCTCGACCGGGTAGTCGCGGGTGTAGCCGTTGCCGCCGAGGATCTGGATGGCCTCCTCGGTCACCTTCACCGCCGTCTCGCCCGCGTACAGCTTGGCCATCGAGCCCTCCGCGCTGCCGAAGTCCTTGCCGTTGCGGGCCATCCACGCGGCGCGCCAGACCAGCAGGCGGGCGGCGTCGATCGAGGTCTTCATGTCGGCCAGCTTGAAGGCGATCGCCTGGAAGTCACCGATCTTGCGGCCGAACTGCTCGCGGTCGCGGGCGTAGTCCAGGGCGTACTCGTACGCGGCGCGGGCGATGCCGACGGCCATGGCGCCGACGGTCGGACGGGAGGCCTCGAACGTGCGCATCGCCGCCTGGCCGGCCGCGCGCTTGCCCTCGCGCACCCGGGCGAGGCGTTCGTCGAGTTTCTCCTTGCCGCCGACGAGGCACGCACCCGGCACGCGTACGCCGTCCAGGATGACCTCGGCGGTGTGGGAGGCGCGGATGCCGTGCTTGCGGAACTTCTGGCCCTGCGACAGGCCGGGAGTGCCGGGCGGGACGATGAAGCTCGCCTGGCCGCGCGCGCCGAGTGACGGGTCGACCGACGCGACGACGACGTGCACGTTCGCGATGCCGCCGTTCGTCGCCCAGGTCTTCGTGCCGTTGATCACCCACTCGTCCTTGGCCTCGTCGTACTCCGCGCGGGTACGGATCGAGCCGACGTCGGAGCCGGCGTCGGGCTCGGAGGCGCAGAAGGCGCCGAGCTTCACGTCGTCCGGCGTGCCGAACATCTGGGGCACCCACTCCCCCGTCTGCTCGGGCGTGCCGGTGGCCGCGACCGACACGGCGGCCAGGCCGGAACCGACCAGGGACAGGCCGATGCCCGCGTCACCCCAGAACAGCTCCTCGAAGGCGACCGGGATGCCGAGACCGGACTCCTCGAACCACTGCTGGGCGAAGAAGTCGAGCGAGTACAGGCCGATCTTGGCCGCCTCCTGGAGGATCGGCCACGGCGTCTCCTCCCGCTCGTCCCACTCCTCGCCCGCGGGCCGGATGACGTCCTTGGCGAACTCGTGCACCCACTCCTTGACCTGCTGGATGTCCTCGGGCAGTTCGAGCGAGAAGGCCGGGGCGCCGTCGTCCGACATGTTTCCTCCGTCTCGGGGCGGCCAAAGGCCGGACTATTGGACTCGGTGTCTCTTAAGCCTAGACCCGACGACGTTACCGCCGGTAACATCGTGGCCAGTGTCACAATCGCGGCAGAAGACCGTTGACTTCGTGCATGAGGAGTCACGAGGCTGTAACAACCGGTACCCCCGGCCTGCGGTAAGAGGTAACTTATTTCGCGCTCCGCCCAGGTCACTCCAGAAGAATGGGAGCTTGCGTGGGTCTGCTCCGCTCCGGCCGTCGTCGGAATGCCCGCACTCCCGTACTCGCGTACGGCGCACTCCTGCTCGTCGTCATCGTGGCCGCCTCGCTCGTGGCGGTGCTGTGGCCCGGCGGGCCCAAGACCCATGTCACCGCCTACTTCGAGCGCGCCACGGGTGTCTACCCCGGCACGGAGGTCCGCGTCCTCGGGGTGAAGGTCGGCAAGGTCACCAAGGTCACGCCCAAGGGCAACATGGTCGAGGTCAAGATGGCCTACGACGCCAAGCGCAAGATTCCGGCCAGTGCCCAGGCCGTGATCATCGTGCCGTCGCTGGTCGCCGACCGCTACATCCAGTTCACCCCGGTGTACCGCGGCGGCGCGGCACTCAAGGACGGCGCCACGCTCTCGCTGTCGAGTACGGCCGTACCGGTCGAGCTGGACGATGCCAACCAGGCGGTCAACGAGCTGACCAAGGCCCTCGGCCCGCAGGGCGCCAACGCCAACGGCTCGCTGTCCCGGCTGCTCAAGTCGAGCGCGCAGACCCTCGACGGGCAGGGTGAGAGCTTCAAGCAGACCCTTCAGGACCTGTCCGACGTCAGCCGGATCCTGTCCGACAACCGCGGCAACGCCACCCAGACGGTGCAGAACCTCGCCAAGATCACCCAGGCGATGGCCGCGAGCGACCGGCAGATCCGCTCCTTCTCCCAGAACCTCGCCTCGGTGTCGAGCACCCTCAACGGCGAGAAGGCCGAGCTGCGGGCTGCGGTCAGCAGCCTGTCGGTGGCGCTGCGGGAGGTCGCGAGCTTCGTCAAGCAGAACAAGACCGAGATCGCCGCGAACGTCCAGGGACTCGCGCAGATCACCGGTGTCCTGGTCAAGGAGAAGGCCGCGCTGCAGCAGTTCCTGGACAAGGCGCCGGTGGCCGCCTCCAACGCGGTCAACGTCTACGACCCGCAGGACGGCACGCTGCACGCGCGCCTCAACCTGCAGCAGTCGCAGAACATCGCCATGTGGCTGTGCTCGCTGGCCTACTCCCTCGGCGCGCCGCCCAAGCAGTGCGAGGCGCTGCTCAAGCCGCTCAACGCCCTCGGCGTGCCGCTCAACAGTCTCGGCCTGGATCTGTCCGGGTTGACGACGGCGACGACGCACTACGACGTCGTCCCGCCGCCCGCGGACGCGTACGGCGGCAACGCACCGGCGCAGGGCCGGAGCCCGAGCTCCAAGAGCTCCACCAACCCCGACCCGACCTTCGGCGGCATCCTCTCGCCGCCGAGCACTCCCTGATCAGCCGGCCGAGCCGAGGTCGTCCGCCGCCGCGGTCACGGGCCGCCACGGTGCCGTGACGTCAGCCGGACGCGTGCTGGTCGAGGAACTCGTAGACGTCCACCTCGTCCACGCCGGGGAAGGCGCCCGGCGGCAGGACGGACAGCACGTGGGAGTGCGCGCGGGCCGAGGGCCAGGCGTAGCCCTGCCAGCGCTGGGCCAGCGCGGCCGGGGGCAGCTGGCAGCAGTCGCCGTCGGGGCAGGCCGAGGTCACCCGGCGCTTGGTGTCGCGGCCGCGGAACCAGCGGGAGTGCTCGAACGGCACGCCGAGCGTGATCGCGAACTCCTTCTCGTGGCTGGGGTCGATGTGGGAGAGGCACCAGTACGTGCCGGTGGGCGTGTCGGTGTACTGGTAGTAGATCGAGAAGCGGTCGTCGGCGTTGAAGACGTGCCGCCCGGCCCACTGACGGCACATCCGCTGCCCCTCGATCGCGCCGTGCTCGTCGGAGGGGAAGACCAGCCCGTCGTTGGCGTAGGCCTTGTAGATCGTGCCGCTCTGGTCGTTCTTGGTGAAGTGGACCGGGAGATCGAGGTGGTGCGTGGCCAGGTTGGTGAACCGGTGGGCGGCCATCTCGTACGACACCGAGAAGACGTCGCACAGGTCCTCGATGGACAGCTCCCGGTCGGCCTTGGCCTCCTGGAGGTACGGCACGACCGACCGCTCGGGCAGGAGCGTGGCGGCGGCGTAGTAGTTGGCCTCGACCCGCTGGCGGAGGAAGTCGGCGAAGTCCTTGGGCACCGCGTGCCCGAGGGCGATGTGCCCGAGCGTCTGCAGCAGGATCGTGCGGGGCGTGTGCATGCCGAGCTGCTGGCGTTCGAGGTAGATCCTCCGGTTGCGCAGGTCGGTGACGGACCGTACGGACCGCGGCAGGTCCTGCACGTAGCGGAGGCTGAAGCCGAAGTTGGTGACGAGCGAGAGCAGCATCCCCTGGGAGAGCGCGCCCGCCCGGTAGCCGACGGCCTCCAGGGTCTTGGCGGCGACCTCCTCGATCTCGCCGAAGTAGTTGCCCCGGTCGTGCATCTGCCGGCGCAGCTCGGCGTTGGCCTTCCGCGCGTCCTCCGGGCTCGCGGTCGGCTTGGTGCGGCTCCGCTTGACCTCCTCGTACATGGCGAGCAGGTGTTCGAGGACGTCGTTGGGCACCCGCTTACCGATCTTGAGATGGGGCAGCCCCAGGCTCTGGTACAGCGGGTCGCGCTGAGCCTCCTCGATCGCGATCTCGAGCTGGGCGCGCCGGTTCGGAGGCTGTTTGCGGAGAAGTTCCTCGATCGGAACCTCGAGGGCGGTGGCGAGCGCCTGGAGCAGTGACAGCTTCGGCTCACGCCGGCCGTTCTCCAGGAGTGAGAGCTGTGAGGGCGCCCGGCCCACGCGTTCACCCAGGTCGGAGAGGGTGTAACCGCGAACCTTGCGAAGATGGCGCATCCGCTGGCCGAACGTCACAAGGTCTAGACCATTCGTCAAGTTCAGCGTTTCTTCTTTATGAAAGCCCGTCACAGCTTCACCCTAACAGAATTTTCATAGTTCTTCTTGTTACTCCTCGGTTCACTACGACCGGCCTCGGCCAGACACTTGAGGCATACGCACCCAGGGGACGACATAGGAGGGCATCGACATGAGTGACCGTCGCCTCAAGGGCGCAGCCGAGGAGCTGCAGCATCAGTGGGAGACCGACCCGCGCTGGGCGAACATCGATCGTGACTACACCGCCGAGGACGTCGTCCGGTTGCGTGGCTCGGTGCAGGAGGAGCACACGCTGGCCCGCCTGGGCGCCGAGCGGCTCTGGCGGCTCCTGCACGAGGACGAGTACATCAACGCGCTCGGCGCGCTGACCGGGAACCAGGCGGTCCAGCAGGTGCGCGCGGGCCTGAAGGCGATCTACCTGTCCGGCTGGCAGGTGGCCGCCGACGCCAACCTCGGCGGGCAGACCTACCCGGACCAGAGCCTGTACCCGGCCAACTCGGTCCCCGCCGTCGTGCGCCGCATCAACAACGCCCTCATGCGTGCCGACCAGATCTCCTGGTCGGAGGGCGACGAGAAGGCTCCGTACTGGCTCGCTCCGATCGTGGCCGACGCCGAGGCCGGCTTCGGCGGTGTGCTCAACGCCTTCGAGCTGATGAAGGGCATGATCGCGGCAGGCGCCGCCGGTGTGCACTGGGAGGACCAGCTCGCCTCGGAGAAGAAGTGCGGCCACCTGGGCGGCAAGGTGCTCATCCCGACCGGCCAGCACATCAAGACGCTGAACGCCGCCCGCCTCGCGGCCGACGTGTCCGGCGTTCCCTCGCTGATCGTCGCGCGGACCGACGCCCAGGCCGCGACGCTGATCACGAGCGACGTGGACGAGCGCGACCAGCGGTTCATCACCGGGGAGCGCACCGCCGAGGGCTTCTACCGGGTGCGGAACGGCATCTCGTCCTGCATCGCCCGGGGCCTGGCCTACGCGCCGTACTCCGACCTGCTCTGGATGGAGACCGGCACGCCGGACCTCGACGTCGCCCAGCAGTTCGCCGAGGCGATCAAGGCGGAGTACCCCGACCAGATGCTCGCCTACAACTGCTCGCCGTCGTTCAACTGGAAGAAGCACCTCGACGACGCGACGATCGCCAAGTTCCAGCGGGAGCTGGGGCACATGGGGTACAAGTTCCAGTTCATCACGCTGGCCGGCTTCCACTCGCTCAACCATTCGATGTTCCACCTCGCCAAGGGCTACGCCGAGGATGGCATGACGTCCTACGTGGAGCTACAGGAGGCGGAGTTCGCCGACGAGGCGTCCGGCTACACCGCGACCAAGCACCAGCGCGAGGTCGGTACCGGTTACTTCGACCTGGTCAGCACGGCGATCTCGCCGGACTCCTCGACGGTCGCGCTGAAGGGCTCCACCGAAGAGGAGCAGTTCGTTAGGGCTCACTGACGACGGTCAGGCGTCCAGGTCGTGGAGGATCCCCCGGCTCGGTCCGGGGGATCCTTTTTGTTCGGGAACTTTCCGACTAACGCTACTTTGTGTCAAAGTTTCCGACAGAGGGCACAAGGCGGTAGAAGTTGCCCTTTCCGGTTGATCCTCTGCACCTAGGGACCGACATGCGCAAAAAACGCGCGCTGCTGGCCATCGCCACGACGACCGCAAGCCTGGTCGCGCTCACCCCGGCGGCGCTCGCGAACACGCGACCCCAGTTCACCCCCGGCGCCATCGGCATCGGCGACCCGTACTTCCCGCAGGAGGGCAACGGAGGATACGACGCCCAGCACTACGACGTCGCCTTCTCCTACGACCCGGCGACGCACCGGCTCGACGGCACGACCTCGGTGACCGCGCGGGCGACGCAGAACCTCTCCCGCTTCGATCTGGACCTGCAGCAGCTCGACGTCGGCAAGGTCACCGTCGACGGGCGGCCCGCCGCGTTCACCCGTGACGGCCAGGAGCTGCAGATCACTCCTCGCAAGGGCATCCGGCGGGGCGCGCGGTTCGTCGTGGCCGTGACGTACGGCGGCGTGCCCCAGACGATCGTCGGCTCGCCGGTGGTGTTCGGCTCCCCGTACGGGTTCGTGCACACCGACGACGGCGCCTTCATGGGCGACGAGCCCAACGCCGCCTCGACCTGGTTCCCCAGCAACGACCACCCGAGCGACAAGGCCTCCTTCACGTTCCGTGTCACCGTCCCCAAGGACCGGTCGGTGATCGCGAACGGGCGGCTGGTCTCCCAGCGGACCGAGGGCGAGAGGTCGACCTGGGTCTGGGACGAGAAGTACCCGATGGCCACCTACCTGGCCACCGCGGACATCGGCCAGTGGCAGTTCAAGACCGGTAAGACGCCCGGCGGGATCCCCGAGACGGTCGCGGTGGACCCGAAGCTGGTCGGGCGCGACCCGAACCACCCGGACCCGATGGCGTTCTTCTGGGACACCACGGCCGAGGCGACCGATCTGTGGTCGAAGACCTTCGGCAAGTTCGCCTTCGACTCCACCGGCGCGATCGCCGACCTGGCGACGTACGACGGGCAGGCGATCGGCTTCTCGCTGGAGACCCAGACCCGCCCGCTGTACTCCGACGTGCGCAACACCAACACGATCGCGCACGAGCTGGCGCACCAGTGGTTCGGCGACGCGGTCTCGGTGCAGGACTGGAACGACGTCTGGCTCAACGAGAGCTTCGCGACGTTCGCCCAGTGGCTGTGGGCCGAGAAGCAGGGCGGAGCGACCGTCCACGACCAGGCCCGCACCACCTACAACCGGCACGGCGCGACCGACACGTGGTGGAACGTCGTGATCGCCGACCCGCAGCGCGACACCATGTTCCACGACCGCGTCTACAGCGGCGGCGGCATGGTGCTGGAGTTCCTGCGGGAGAAGATCGGCGACGACGCCTTCTTCGCCCTGCTGCACACGTGGTTCGAGCAGCACAAGTACGGCAACGGGAGCACCGAGCAGTTCACCGCGCTCGCGAGCAAGGTGGCGCACCAGGACCTCGGCTCCTTCTTCCACACCTGGCTGTACTCCCCCGGCCGGCCTCCGCTGCCCCAGGGCTGACCGCCTGTTCCGCGCCGCCGCCCGCCACGCCGAAAAGGTGTGGCGGGCGGTGCCGTGTCACCGTACGGTGTCAGCCGGCGATGTCGCGCGCCGCGGTTTCCGGCAGCGCCCGGACGGTCACGATGGGTAAGGGGTGCGACACGATGCGGCTCTACGCCTGGATCGCGGCCTACGCGTTCCGGCGCCACGGCACGTACCGCATCGCCGCACTCTCGGCGACCTTCACCAACACGATCTTCGGCTTCATCCGCGCGGGCGTGCTGATCGCGCTGTGGCACGCGCGGCCCTCGCTCGGCGGGTACGACGTGGCCGACGCCATCACGTTCAGCTTCCTCACCCAGGCCCTGATCGAGCCGATGCGCATCTTCGGCGGCGGCCTGGACCTGACCGAGCGCATCCGCACCGGCGACGTCGCGGTCGACCTGCACCGGCCCGCCGACCTGCAGGGCTGGTGGCTGGCCGACGACATCGGCCGCACCGCGTTCGCGCTAGTGTCGCGTGGCACGCTGCCGCTGCTCGCCGGCTGGCTCGTCTTCCCGCTGCGCTGGCCCGCGCCGGCGACCTGGGCCGCCTTCGCCGGGGCGGTGCTGCTCGCCATGCTCGTGAGCTTCGGCTTGCGCTACCTCACCTCGCTCGTGGTGTTCTGGGTGCACGACGACCGCGGCGTGAACGGCATCAGCCTGATCACCTCGATGTTCTTCTCCGGGCTGACCGTCCCGCTGGTGGTCTTCCCCGGCTGGCTCGGCACGGTGGCCCACCTGCTTCCCTGGGCGGCGCTGATCCAGCTTCCGGCCGACGTCTTCCTCGGCAAGCGCACCGATCTGTTCGCCGTGTACGCCTTCCAGGCCGCCTGGGCCGTGGCGCTCCTCGGCGCCGGACGGCTGCTCACGTCGGCCGCGCGGCGAAAGCTGGTGGTCAACGGTGGCTGACGCACGTCACCGCGGGCGCCACGGAGCGGGCTCGATCGACGAGAGGTCGCGGAAGAGCCGTTCGGTCATCCAGCGGGGACTCCGTCCCGGGGCGTCGATTCCCCGGCAGCCGGAGAGCCGGAGGTCGACCAGGTCCGCGAGCGCGGACCCGGACCGCTGGAAGTACAGCCGCGCGCCGCGGCGGTCGTCGCTCGGGCAGTTGAACGCTCCGGACGGCCACTTCGGCGCCGCCCTGATGTCCTTGGCGAGGCGCCGCGCCACCTCGGCGTTCCCGCGGGTCAGCGCCGCCCGGCAGGGCCGCTGGTTCATTCCGGGAAACCACACGGCGACGACCCCGCTGGGGTGGGAGCCGACGCTCACCAGCCCGTGGTCGCGCCCGCCCTCGGTGCCGTGGCGAATGAGGCAGGCGTGCCCCGGGGCGACGGTCCGCACCGACGGGGACGGGGCCACGGACGGCGGGGTCGCGCGCACCGGCTCCCCGCCCGCGCCGGAAGGCGAGCACGCGGTCACGCCCATGGCCGACGCCACGGCGACGGCCCACTGCCATCGGCGCATCCTCGCGTCCTTCCGCCTCCGGTCCTCCGGGCTCCCGAGCGATCTCACACCCGCGACCGGCCGCCCATCAAGGGCGCGGCGGAGGCCGGAGGTGGACGATGGTTGAGGCCCTACGCCTGTACCTCCTGCTCGCCGGCACCTGGACGCGGTCGGCCGCGCAGTACCCCGCCTCCATGGTGATGCTGCTGATCACACAGGCGGTGTCCAGCTCGCTCGACCTGGTCGCGATCCTGATCATGTTCGCGCACACGTCGCGGCTCGGTGGGTTCTCCCTGGCCGAGGTGATGTTCCTGTACGCCACGTCGGGGCTGTGCCTGGCGCTGGCCGACATCACGATCGGCACGGTCGAGCGGCTCGGCGAGCACATACGGAAGGGCACCCTCGACACCGTGCTGCTGCGCCCGGTGAGCCCGCTCCTGCAGATCGCCACCGAGGACTTCAACCCGCGCCGGCTGGGCAAGCTGATCCCGACCGCGACCATGCTCGTGGTGGCGCTCACCCGCCTGGACGTGCACTGGACCCCCGCGCGGGTGGCCCTGCTCCCGCTCATGGTCGCGGGCGGTCTGTGGATCTTCTGGGCGCTCTGGGTGCTCACCGCGGCGTGGCAGTTCGTGGTCGTCGACGGCAAGCAGGCGGGTAACTCGATCACCTACGGCGGCGGCTTCCTCACGCAGTACCCGCTGAGCATCTTCGGCCGCGACGTCCTGCGCGGCCTGACCTGGGTGCTGCCGCTGGCCTTCGTCAACTGGGAGCCGGCGCTGTACGTCCTGGGCCGGCCCGACCCGCTCGGCCTGCCGGTGTTCTTCCGCTTCGCGTCGCCGCTCGTCGCGGCGGCGCTGTCCGTGCTCGCCGCCCTCGCCTGGCGCGGGGGGCTGCGCCGTTACCAGTCGACGGGGAGCTGACGTTGATCGAGGTGGACGAGGTCGTCAAGTCCTTCACCCTGCGGCGCCGCACCGGGCTGCTGCGCCGTGATCGCACGCTCGTGGACGCGGTCGACCGGATCTCCTTCACCGTCGCGGCGGGCGAGTTCGTCGGCTACCTCGGCCCGAACGGAGCCGGCAAGTCGACCACGATCAAGATGCTGACCGGCATCCTCACGCCGTCGTCGGGGCGGGTGCGGGTGGCCGGCCTGGACCCGTCGCGTCAGCGTACGGCCCTGGCCCGGCGCATCGGCGTGGTGTTCGGGCAGCGCACCACGCTGTGGTGGGACCTGCCGCTGCGCGACAGCCTGACCCTCGTACGCCACCTGTACCGGGTCGAGCGCTCGGTGCACCGGACGCGGCTCGCCGAGCTGACCGAGCTGCTGGACCTCGGGTCCTTCCTCGACACCCCGGTGCGGCAGCTCAGCCTCGGGCAGCGCATGCGCGGCGACCTCGCGGCGGCGCTCGTGCACGACCCGGAGCTGCTCGTGCTCGACGAGCCGACGATCGGCCTCGACGTCATCAGCAAGGCGACCGTGCGCGCCTTCCTGACCCGGCTCAACGAAGAACGCGGCACCACGATCCTGCTCACCACGCACGACCTGGGCGACGTCGAACGCCTCTGCCGCCGCGTGATGGTCATCGACCACGGGCGGCTGGCCTACGACGGGTCGCTGCCGGAGCTGCGCGGCACCCTCGACGCCGACCGGATCCTCGTCGTCGACCTCGCGCGTCCGGCGCCGCCGATCAAGGTCGAGGGCGCCCGGGCCGTCCGCACCGACGGGCCGCGGCAGTGGCTGGCCATCCCGTCCGGCGGCAACGCCGCCGCGGTGGTCGCGGCCGTCGCCGAACGGCACGAGGTGGAGGACATCTCCCTGCGCGAACCCGACATCGAGGACCTCATCACCCGCCTGTACCGCACGGGGGTCCCCGCCGGGCACGGCGGGCGCGGCGTCACGTCGTGAGGGAGGCCCCGGGGCACCAGACGTACTCGTGCTCGGGGCGTCCGGTGCTGCCGTACCGCAGTGTCACCAGCGCCCGGCCGGACTGCGCCAGCGAGGCGAGGTACCGCTGGGCCGTCGCGCGGGAGATCCCGACCTCTTCGGAGATCTCCGCCGCCGAGCGGGGCCGGTCGGCCCGGCGGAGCGCCTCGGCGACGAGCCGCGACGTGACCGGCGACTGGCCCTTCACCACCCGGGGCGCGCCGCGCGGCGCGTCGTACAGCACGCGTACCGCCCGGTCGACGTCGTCCTGCGTCAGCTGCCCGCGGACCGCCAGCCGTTCGCGGTACCGCGCGTAGGCACGCAGCCGCTCCCCCAGCTCGGCGGCGGTGAAGGGCTTGATCAGGTAGTGCAGCGCGCCGCGGGAGAACGCCGTGCGCACCGACTCCCGGTCGGTCGCCGCGGTAGCCATGATCACGTCCGCGGTCAGGTAGGGCAGCAGGTTCAGGCCCGACTCGTCGGGCAGGTAGACGTCGAGCAGCACGAGGTCCGCGCCGGGCGCCTTGGCCCGCGCGTCGGCCGCGGTACGGGCCCGGCCGGCGACGCGGAAACCGGGCACGAGCTCGACGAACCCGGCGTGGACCTGGGCGACGCGGAAATCATCGTCGACCACCAGCACGTCGATCAATTGAGCACCTCCGGGAGCCGGGCCACGAAGACGGCGCCCGCGTCGTCCTCGCCGGGGTCGACCAGGGTGACGTCGCCGCCGCGCGCCCGCGCCGCCGTACGGGCGAGCGCGAGGCCGAGGCCGCGCGGCCGCTCGCCGTCGCCCTGGCGCGTGGAAACGCCGTCGCGGAAGATCGCCTCTTTCAGGTCCTCCGGCACGCCCTCGCCGGAGTCGGTCACGGTGACGTGCAGGTCGTGGCCGTCGCCGAGCAGCTCGACCTCGACGCGCGCGGGCCGGCGGCGGCCGAGCCGTGCGGCCTCCAGGGCGTTCTCCACGAGGTTGCCCAGGACCGTGGTCACATCGAGCGGCTCGGACACGCGACCCGGCACCCAGGTGGTCTCGGCGATCTCCAACTCGACCCCCTTCTCGACCGCGACGGCGGCCTTGGCCGCGAGGAAGGCGCCCAGGTACGGGTCGGGCACGCTGCCCGGCGGCTCCTCCTTGGCTGCGGGGACCTCGGCGAGGGCGCGGATGTAGCCGGCCGCCTCCTCATAGTGGCCGAGCTGGAGCAGACCGGACAGGGTGTGCAGGCGGTTCGCGTACTCGTGCCGCTGGGCTCGCAGCGCGTCGAACAGGGTGCGCACCGCGTCCAGCTCGCGTGCGAGCGACTCCACGTCCGTACGGTCCCGCAGGCTGATGACCGCGCCGAGGTGGCGGCCGCCGTGGCTGACCTCGCGCCGGTTGACGACGAGGACCCGGTCACCGGAGACGACGAACAGGTTGGGCGACACCTCCTCGCCCTCCAGCACGGCCTTGAGGCGGCCGGTCACCGGCAGGTCGGCGATGAGGGTCCGGCGGGCGGGCGTGACGTCGAGCAGCCGCGCGGCCTCCTCGTTGCAGACCGTCACCCGGCCGCCGTCGTCGAGCGCGAGCACGCCCTCGCTGATCCCGTGCAGCACGGCCTCGCGCTCCTGGACCAGTTCGGCGAGTTCGTGCGGTTCGAGCCCCAGGGTCTGGCGTTTCAGGCGCCGGCCGATCCCGGCGGAGGCCGCCACGCCGAGCAGGACCGTGCCCGCGGCCAGCCCGGCCGCGATCGCCAGCGTGCGGTGCACGCGCCGGTCGATCTCACCGGCGTCGAACCCGACGCTGACCTCGCCGACGAGGGTCCCCACGTGGTCATAGAGCGGGACCTTGCCGCGCGCGGACAGCCCGAGGGTGCCGCGCTCGATGACGACGACCTCGTGCCCGGACAGGGCGGCCGACGGATCGGTGCTGACCCTCCGCCCGATCTCGGCGCGGTTGGGATGGGCCAGGCGGATGCCGCGCCGGTCGGTGACGACGACGAACAGCGCGCCGGTGGCCTCGCGGAACCGCTCCGCGCGGTCCTCGACCACGCCCTGCGGGTCGCCGCTCGCCACGGCGTCGCCGATCACGGGGTCGGAGGCGACGGCGCGGGCGAGGGTCAGCGCGCGCCAGCCGAACTGGTGACGCAGTTCGTCGCGCTGCACCCAGGCGGCCATGCCGTACCCTGTCACGGCGACGAGCACCACGACGCCGATCTGCAGAATCAGCACCTGGTGGGCGAAGCGGATGCGGGGACGCCTGGGCATGACGTGCAAACCGTAACCGAACAGGGCTTCACCCGTCTCCGCGCGCAGAACGCACAAAACCCCGTCTTATGCGGTCAACGCGGTTAACGCGGCTTGTGACCACATCGCGGGCAAGACTTAACGCGACCGAAACACGCTCGTAGCGTCTGGCGACATGCCCACGCATGAGACCCCTGACGGCCCCGCGATCGAGCTTCGCGGCGCCACCAAGCGTTTCCGCTCGTCGTCGGGCGGTGTGCACACGGCCGTCCGTGACCTCGACCTCACCGTGGAATCCGGGGAGTTCGTGGCCGTGGTCGGTCCCACCGGCTGTGGCAAGTCCACCACACTGTCGCTCGTCTCCGGACTCGAGCCCCCCTCCGACGGCGAGGTACTGGTGCACGGCGCACCGGTCGACGGCATCCCCGAGGGCGTCGGTTACATGTTCCAGAACGACGCGATCCTCCCCTGGCGGTCGGTGCTCGACAATGTCGCGACCGGCCCGCGCTACCGGCACATGCCCAAACGGGAGGCCCGCGCGAAGGCCCGCGAATGGGTGGAGCGCGTCGGCCTCGGCGGTTTCGAGTCCTACTACCCGCACCAGCTGTCCGGCGGCATGCGCAAGCGGGCCGCGCTCGCCCAGACGCTCGTCAACGAACCGTCGATCCTGCTGATGGACGAGCCGTTCTCCGCCCTGGACGTGCAGACACGCGGCCTGATGCAGGACGAACTGCTGCGGCTGTGGACGGGCACCGGCACGACCCGGGGCGCCGCGGTCGTGTTCGTCACCCACGACCTGGAGGAGGCGGTCGTGCTCGGCGACCGCGTGGTGGTGATGACCGCCGGGCCCGCCACCGTCAAGGGGTCCTTCGACGTCCCGCTGGAGCGGCCCCGCGACGCGGAGGAGATCCGGCTCACGCCGGAGTTCCTCGACATCTACCGCGAGGTGTGGGAGTCGCTGCGCGAAGAGGTCCAGATCACCCGTGAGAGGGGTGCGGATCATGCTGCCTGACATCGAGGAACCCACCAAGGTGAGCGTCGGCGACGACGGTCAGGCCGCCGCGGTCGCCCAGGCCCGCGCCGCCCACCGGCGCCGCCTCACCGGCATCAACACCGTACGGGTGCTGCTGGTCGTGGCCGTGCTGGGCTCGTGGGAGCTGGCCGCGAGCCACTGGATCGACCCGTTCTACTACTCCAAGCCGAGCGCGATCTGGAGCCGCCTGGTCGACTGGTTCACCAGCGGCACCTCGCAGGGCTCGATCTGGACGCAGATCGCCTACACGCTGGAAGAGGCGATGATCGGGTTCGCCCTCGGCAGCGTGGGCGGCGTCGTGCTCGGCATCGTGCTGGGCCGCAGCCGCTTCCTGTCCGACGTGTGCGCGCCGTTCATCAAGGCGGCCAACGCCATCCCCCGCATCATCCTGGCCTCGCTGTTCGTCATCTGGTTCGGCCTCGGCATGTCGTCCAAGGTCGCGACCGCGTTCGTCCTGGTGTTCTTCGCGGTGTTCTTCAACGCCTTCCAGGGCGCCCGCGAGGTCGACCGGAACCTGGTGAACAACGCCCGGATCCTCGGGGCGAGCCGGACGCAGGTGCTGACCTCGATCGTCGTGCCCAGCGCCACGTCCTGGATCCTCGCCTCTCTTCACTCGGCGTTCGGCTTCGCGATCATCGGCGCGATCGTCGGCGAGTACAGCGGCGCCGACAAGGGCCTCGGTCTGCTCATCAACCATGCCCAGGGCACGTTCGACTCGGCCGGCATCTACGCCGGAATGATCATCATCACGGTGATCGCTCTGCTGGCCGAGTGGCTGCTCACCCTGCTCGAACGCCGCCTCCTGCGCTGGCGTCCCCCCGCGTCCAGTGTCGAAGCACAGATCTGAAGGAGCCCCCATGCATACGGCCACTCGCGTCGCCGCGGCCGCACTCGCCGCCGCCACCGCCCTGTCCCTCAGCGCCTGCCGCGACTCGCGTACCTCCGCGTCGAGCGGGAACGGCGGGAAGGGCGACACCATCAAGATCATGGTCGGCGGCATCGACAAGGTCATCTACCTGCCCGCGAAGCTGACCGAGCAGCTCGGCTACTTCAAGGAGCAGGGCATCAACGTCCAGCTGCTCACCGAACCCGCCGGCGCCCAGGCGGAGAACGTGCTCCTGTCCGGTGACGTGAACGGCGTCGTCGGGTTCTACGACCACACCATCGACCTGCAGACCAAGGGCAAGTGCATCGAGAGCGTGGTGCAGCTCGCCGACGTGCCCGGCGAGGCCGAGGTGGTCGCGGCGCCCAAGGCGAGCCGGATCACCTCGCCCGCGGCGTTCAAGGGCCTCAAGCTCGGCGTGACCAGCCCGGGGTCGTCCACCGACTTCCTCACGCAGTACCTGGCGACCAAGAACGGCGTGCCGACGTCGGGGTACACGACGGTGAAGGCGGGCGCGGGCCAGACGTTCATCGCCGCGCTGACCAACGGCGGCATCGACGCCGGCATGACGACCGACCCGACCGTCGCCCAGCTCACCAGCACCGGCAAGGGCAAGGTCCTGCTGGACATGCGCACCGAGGCGGGGACGCGCGCCGCGCTCGGCGGCCTGTACCCCTCCAGCTCCCTGTACATGAGCTGTGACTACGTCAGTTCGCACGCCCAGGCCGTGCAGAAGCTGGCGAACGCCTTCGTCAAGACGCTCGGCTGGATCAAGGCGCACAAGCCGGCCGAGATCGCGGCCAAGATGCCGGCCGACTACGCGGGCGGCGACCCCAAGCTGTACGAGAAGGCGATCGCCGACAGCATCGGCATGTTCAACGGGGACGGCGTGATGCCGGCCGACGGCGCGAAGAACGTCCTGAACGTCCTCGCCCAGTTCTCCCCGAACGTCAAGGGCAAGAAGGACACCGTCGACCTGTCCAAGACCTACACGACCGACTTCGTGTCCAAGGCGCCCAAGCAGTAGCGGACGCCTCGGAGGCCGGTGCGGGCGGCGCTCGCACCGGCCTTCCGCGTCCTCCACGCCGGCCGGTCAGTCCAGGTCGACGGTCTCCTCCTCGCGCGCCACCTCGATCGGCCCGGCGTACGTCCGGCGCGCCGCCTCCTCCGCGTGGACGGCGAACGTGCCAGGCCACAGGTGGGTCAGCATCAGGCGCCCGGCGCCGGCCTTGGTGGCCCATTCGCCGGCCTGCCGCGCGCTCGACAGGTAGCGGGCGTCCTCGGCCGGCACGGCGTCGGGATACGTCGCCTCGGCGAGGAACAGGTCGGCGTCGTGGGCCAGGTCGGCCAGTTCGCGGCACGGGCCGGTGTCCCCCGTGTAGGCCAGGACCTTGCCGCCGGCGGTCAGCCGCAGGCCCGCGTTCGGGACGAAGTGCGGCAGCGCCCACGTGTCGACCGTGAAGGGGCCGATCTCGAACCGCCCGCCCGCGGTGAAGGTGCGGAGCACCAGGGCGTCGTCGAGCATGCCGGGCCGGTCGAGGGCCAGGACCCGGTCGAGGGCGCCGGGCAGCGCGTGGACGGGCAGCTTCGGCGCCGGGTCCGGGTCGAGCGCCCGTGCCCGCAGCAGCGGGTTCAGGTCGGCGCAGTGGTCGGGATGCCCGTGGCTGACCAGGACCGCGTCCACGTCCCTCGCGTCGACGTACCGCAGCAGGCGCGGCAGCGTGGCGTATCCCGGGTCGACGAGGAGCCGGAACCCGTCGTCCTCGATCAGATAGCCGCTGCACGCGCGTCCGGGCGAGGGCCACGCCCCGCAGCTGCCGAGCACCGTCATGCGCATTCGCGTCAGCTCCCATCGGTCGTGTCGGGACTCGTACCGACTCGCCACGGAACGTCTATCGGTGGCGTCTCTGAGCCGTTATCTCACACCTGGCGACCGGCCGCGCCCCCGAACGGCGACAACACCGCGGCCCCGGCGTACGGCGTGACGGCACGACCGCTCTGGGCGCCTATGACGCTGTCGCGAAACCCGGTCTGTGCGGCGAAGGAGGCGAGCGGCGAGCCCGCCTCTTCACGCCTGGCCGGCGGGGCGGTTGTCGTAGGCGGACCGCGCCGCGTGGACGCGGGAGGCGTTGGCCTTGGACCAGTCGGCGATCGCGCTGGTGAGAGTGCCCGCTTCGCGACCGAGGTCCGTGAGGGCGTATTCGACGCGTGGGGGAATGGTCGGGTAGACGGTACGGCTGATCAGCCCATCACGTTCGAGGTTACGAAGCGCTTGCGTAAGCGACTTTTGAGTGACTCCCTCAATGTGGCGGCGCAACTCCGTGAACCGGAGCGGGCGCTCTTGTTGTCGTAGCAGGCCGAGCACGTAGAGCGACCACTTGTTGGCGAGCACGCCGAGCACCGTGCGTGACGGGCAGTCCTTCGAGTAAATGATTCTGGACCTGGTATCCATCAGGTACCTATATACCCAGAAAGTGCCTGCTTCACAATTGCCACCGCCCCCGCGCACCCTGGTCACGGTGTGCTCACGGCGGCTCCGCGGTTGAGCGGGCACCGGTGGCCCCTGCGATCCAACCGGTGTGTCGGAGCGTGAGACGCCGTCGCGAACCCGTGCATCCACTCGCCGAAGGAGAATGTCATGATCTTGGTCACCGGTGCGTCCGGCAAGATCGGTTCGGAGGCCGTCCGACTGCTCGCCGAGCAGAAGCACCCCACGAGGGCCCTGGTGCGCGACCCGTCCCGCGCGCCCGGCGGGGAGGCCTGGAACGGCGTCGAGATCGCCGTTGGTGACTTCGACCGGCCGGATACGCTCGACGCGGCCATGCGCGGAATCGATACCGTCCTGCTCATCAGCCCGTCTGTGCCGGGCCAGGAGATCGCGGTGATCGACAGCGCTGTCCGGCAGGGCGTCGAGTACGTCGTAAAGATCACAAACCACAAGGCGTCGGAGGATTCCCCGGTCGACCGGCGGCGCGACCACGCACGGACTGAGGCGCACCTGAAGGGGACCGGGCTCGCGTACACACTGCTCGCGCCGAACCTTCTCATGCAGAATCTGTTCGCGGTCGCGCCGATGATCAAGCAGACGCGGGGTTTCGTGATGTCGGCCGGCGACGGGCGATTCGGGATGATCGACTCCCGTGACGTCTCCGCCACTGCGGCGGCCGTCGCGATGGCGCCGTCGCGGCACGCCGGGCGCGTCTACCCACTGACCGGACCCGAGCTGGTCACCTATGCCGATGTCGCGAAGGAGCTGACCGAGGCCCTGGGGCACGAGGTCGAGTACCGCCGGATCTCGCCCGACGAGCATCGGAGCGCCATGATCCAGGCAGGAGTTCCCGAGCCGGTCGCGACCTCCAACGCTCAGGTGTTCGGCCTGATCGCCGAGGGCGACGCTGCCTGGCTCACCGACGACGTCACCTCCGTCACCGGCGATCCTCCTCGCAGCCTGCGCACCTTCATCGCCGACCACGTCGGCGCCTTCGCATAGGGCCCGAACACGGCAAACGAAGGGGACGTCTCACCGCCGCGCCTCGTACGCGGCCCTGGGCGTCCCCGACGCGTGCACAGCCACGAACTCCTCGGCCTCCACCCCGGGACTAGGTCATCGTCTGTCCTGTTTTAGGGCGTTTTACGCGGGCACAGAAGGCTGGCAACCGCAACCCAGGAGGCAACCATGTCGACCGTCGCAGTGGTCGTCATCGTCATAGTCGTGCTCGTGGTGCTGGCCGTCGCCGGATACTTCGCCCGTGCGCAGGCGCGCCGACGCGGCCTGCGGCAGCGTTTCGGCCCCGAGTACGACCGCGCGGTGAAGGACCACCGGAGCACCCGCGAGGCCGAGCAGGAGCTGCTGGCCCGGCAGAAGCGCCATGACCGGCTGGAGATCCGCCCGCTGGCCCCCGAGGTGCGCGATCGCCACCTCGCCGAGTGGCGCCAGGTCCAGGAACGCTTCGTGGACGCGCCGGAGACCGCCGTCACCGAGGCCGACCGCCTCATCCACCAGGTGATGAGCGAGCGCGGCTACCCGACCGACGGGGGCTACGAGCAGCAGGTCGCGGACCTGTCCGTCGAGCACGCGGCCACGATCGACCGCTACCGGCAGGCCCATGACATCAGCGCCCGCGCCGGGACCGAGCAGGCCTCGACCGAGGACCTCCGGCAGGCCATGGTGCACTACCGGGCGCTGTTCACCGAGCTGCTCGACATCGGCGACGAGGCGGGGGCCGCGGACCGCGCCGCCGAGCCGGACGCGGCCGGGGCGCGGGCGTCGACGGGCACTCCCGCGGCCGAGCCCTCCGACGCGCCAAGCGAGACGGAGGAACAGGACGCGGAGGCCGAGCGGGCCGAGACCGCTCCGCCCGCGAGGAGCGGCGCGCGTACGAAGACCGGCGCGCGGGCGCAGGCCGCCGCCGAACGCGCCGAGACCGAGACGAAGGCCCGCGCAGGGACGACGGCCGGCCGGCGGACCGCGCGGCGCGACGGTGACGACGAGGGGGCGTAGGCGATGAACGGTCACCACGAGCGCTCACTGGACGACCCCCGCCCGCCGGCCGAGGACCGGCCCGTCGCCGGCCGGCCCACCTCTGCGGTCGGCCGCGCGGAGACGGCTGCCGAGACCGAACCCGTGGCCGCCGAGCCGCGGATCGGAGCCGACCCCGAGCCGGCCGTGGAGACGGCGGCCGACACGGCCGACGAGCCCACCGCGAACACCGAGGCCGCCGGGCCATGGAGCGAAGCCGACACCGAGCCGGCCGCGGAGACGGCGGCCGGGACGGCACCCACCGCGAACACCGAACCCGTGACCACCGGGCCATCGAGCGGAGCCGACGCCGAGCCGGCCGGGAGCGGGTCACGCCCGGCGGACGCCGACGAGCTCGCCGTCGACCGGCTCGTCGACGCGGACGCCGTCAGGCGGTTCCGCGAGCGCTGGCGCGACGTGAAGGGCGACTTCGTGGACGATCCGGCCGGCGCCGTACGGCAGGCGAGCGCCCTGTCGGGTGAGGCCGTGGACGAGCTCGTCGCGGCGCTGGGCCGGCTGCGGGGCCGGCTCGACGGCCACTGGGGCGAGGGCGAGGAGGCCGACACCGAGCGGCTCCGGGTGGCACTGCGCGGCTACGGCTCGCTGATCGACCGCGTCCTCGGCCACTGACGACGGGACGGACGGCGGCGGGCGCTCCGGGCGCCCGCCGCCTGTTCACGTCCAGCTCGGGCGGGGCGACGAGCGCCGGTCGCCTGGATCGCCCGGGTCCGCCGGAGAAGAGCCGTGGTGGCCATCGCCCCCCGGGCGGTGACCCTCGTCAGGCGCGCGGCGGGCCGTCCCCCGGCCAGACGAGAAGAACGCCGCACGGCGCGTGGTCGACGACGAAACGGGTGGCGGGACCGAGGCTCTGGGGACCGGGCGGCCCGGGAGCGCCGTCGCGTACGCACACGAGCAGGTCGGCGTCGCTCGCCGCCGCGACGACCTCGTGCTCGGGGACGCCGCGCTCCCACAGGCGGCGTACGGGACGGCCCATGCGTGCCTCGGCCTCGTCGAACAGCGCCGCGGCCTGCTCCTCCTCGATGCCCGCGAAGGCCTCGCCGGGCTCGTTTCCGGCCGGGCCGAGCAGGCCGGTGAGGGTGTCGGGCGCCACCGCGCCGCCGCCCTCGGTGACGAGGAGCAGCACGATCTCGTCGACGGCCATGCCGGCGACCGCGTCCACCGCGCTCTCCCATGCGGCAGCGGGATTGATCCACACCATCACGGCCACACGACCACGCTCCGAATGCCGACGGGAGGCGTCCCTGTCATGGTCCGCGGGCGTGCTCGGCCGCCGGGGACGGGCCGGCCGTTACCGCGCCGGTCCAAGGGCGCTCACGAATCCGCAAGGATGCCAGAAGTGCGGCGTTCGGGCACCGGCGTATCCGGACTCCGCGCGACGGAGCGGCTCCGCCCGGCCGGCCGCTCCGTGGGTCGTACGCGAAGGTCCGCAGGTCACACGCCGAGGAAGGCGGCCACCGCGTCGCGGCCCGCGTGGCCGAGCTCACGGTTCTGGATCGAGTGCGACGCGCCCTTGACGACGACGACCTTGCCGCCCGGAGCGTGCCGCGCCTCCTCGTAGGCCCACTCCGTCGGCGTGGACAGGTCGTGGTCGCCGGTCAGCAGGAGCACCGGCACGTCCGGCAGCCGGGCCGGCGGCTCCGCGGACGGCCGCGCGTGCCAGCGCAGGCACTCCTGGGTGAAGCCGCTGTCGGCGGCGGTCGCGCGGGTGTACGGCCAGAACCGGTCCGCCGGGATCCGGCGCAGAGCGGCGTCGAGGCGGGCCTGGCGGCCGGCCACCGGCGTGTCCGAGCGGCCCCACGGCCAGACGCTGTCGGAGCAGAACGCGTCGATGTGCAGGCCGGAGCTGTAACCGGCGAGGGCGTCACCGCCGGGTTTGAAGAAGGTGAGCAGTGCGTTCAGGCGCGAGGAGTCGCCGTGCCGGGCGGCGTGCAGCGCGCCGACGACGTCGCCCTGCCCATCGGGGAGGGCACCGGCGTTCCGGTACGTCGGGTCGGCGAACTCGTACGAGACGATCATGTCGAAGATCCGCACGCCGTCCGCGTCGCTCCGGTGCCGCACCACCCAGGCGAGGTCGGCGGCCGGGTCGAAGCCGCAGGCGGGCGCCGCCGCGCACGCGTCGCGCAGCACGCGTGCCTCGGCGTGCAGGCCGACGAGGTAGAGGCCGTCGTCGGCCTCGGGGTCGACGTGCGGCAGCACCGAGTCGAGCACGACCCGGCGGACGTGGGCCGGGTGGACGGCCGCGTAACGCGCCGCGGTGAAGGTGCCGTACGACACTCCGTCGACGACCATCTTGTCGACGCCGAGCGCCCGGCGCAGCCACTCGTAGTCGCCGACGGTCTGCTCGGTGCCGTACAGGCCCCTGCGGTCGCCGATGATGCCGGAGCACTGCCGGACCGCGGCGGGTGTCGGCGCGGCGATGTCGGAGCTGCCCACCTGCGCCTGGAGCAGCGGGCAGTCGATCGCGCCGTACTGGCCGGTGCCCCGCTGGTCCAGCAGCACGAACCGGTACTGCCCGGCGATCTTCGGGAGTCGCTGGTGGGCGATCCGGTCGGCGATCGACACGCCCGGCTGGCCCGGCCCGCCGCTGAGGAAGAGCAGGGTGCCCTTGGGCGCGTCGACGTTGTCGGCGGTCGCGACCTGCAGGTCCAGCGTGCCCGGCACCCGGCCGCGATGGTCGAGCGGCACGGTCAGGGTCGAACAGGTGAACCCGGGCTGGCCCTGGCACGGGTGCGGGTTCCGCAGCCTGGGCGTGGCGGCGGCCGGGTGCGGCGCGGGACTCGCCGGCGCCGGACCGGCCAGGACCGCCGTCAGCGCGGTCACCACGGCGGCGAGGAGTACCCGTGAGCGGGCGGATCGAGTGAACCGGCGAGTACAGGAGCGCATGCCGGATTGTCTGCGCGGAACCGCGTCCGGCGAAACCCGAGCGGCGCCGGAGGCGCGCTGGCCTGTTCCGGCCACGGCACCCGTCATGTCGATGAACAGTGGGTCTTCCAACGGTCCTTCCCGTACGCCACCGGCCGGACGGCCGAATTCATCCGCCGGCCCTTGACTGAATCCTGACTGGACTGGCAAGTCTCTAGACATGAGTACTCCCCGCAGGAGACTCGGTCTCCGCTCACTCGTCCTCGTACCCGCGCTGGTGACGGCGGGCCTGCTGGCCCCCGCCGCCCACTCGTCGGTGGCACCGCTGTCCACCGGCATCATCTGCCACTCGGCGCTGCCGCCGGAGGCCGATGACACCCTCGAGCTCATCGCCGAGGGCGGCCCGTTCCCGTATCCGCAGGACGGCGAGGTCTTCCAGAACCGTGAGGGCGTCCTGCCGCAGGAACCGCAGGGCTACTACCACGAGTACACCGTCAAGACCCCGGGCTCGTCCGACCGCGGAGCCCGGCGCATCGTCACCGCCCAGAGCGGCACGGACTACTACACCTCGGACCACTACGTGACGTTCGACGCCATCGACTTCGGCTGCTGAGAGGCGCCGGGCGCCTCCCAGGCCAAAACGCTCGCCGCGATCGGGCAATGAGTCGACGAAGTCGGCGCGTGATCGCGGCGAGCGGGCCGCCCCCGGTGACAGCGTCGGACGCAGTCGCTCTTTCATGGCGCTTTCTCAGGGGGTACGTCATGCGCACACTCACCGTCACCACGCTCGCTGCCGCCGGTCTGCTCTGCCTGGCGCCGGACGCGGGCGCCACGCGCGCCGGCAGTCACCTCACCGTCACCGGTCAGGCCAGCCAGCTGCGTCCCGTGGTCGGCGCGGTCGAGACCGTCCGCTGGACGGTGACCAACACCGGCGACGGGCACCTGGACCACGTACGGCTCACCGCGTCCGTACCGGCGAGCTGGACCGTCAAGGACGGGCCCGGCTGCACGCACGCGGGCTCGTACCTCCGCTGCGAGCTCGGCGGGCTCGACGCCGGCCACCGCGTCAGCGTCAACGTGCCGATGGTCGTCCACCGGCCGCTCGGCGCCGTCCAGCTCCGCGCCTCGGCCACCGGCTCCGTCGGCCGGCTCAGCGTTCCCGGCCCGGAGACCGCCTTCCAGGTCTTCGTCGTCGCGCGCCGTTAGGGCGCACCCGGCGACACGGACGCGGCCACCGGCGGTGGCCGCGTCCGGCGTGTCCGGGGTTCCGCCGGCGGAGCCGCGGCAGAGCGCTCGGGGCGGCGCGTCAGTGCAGGGTGCGCTCGAAGGTGATCGGCGCGGTCTCGGTCTGGTGCAGGTCGAAGACGAGGATCTCGTTGCGCCCGCGCCTGAGCCACGGCGCCGGGCAGTACAGCCGCCGTTGCGGGCCGATCTCCCAGTACCTGCCGAGATTGTGGCCGTTGACCCAGACCACGCCCTTGCTCCAGCGCGACATGTCGAGATAGGTGTCGCCGGTCGACCGCAGGTGCACGGTCGCCCGGAAGAAGATGCCGGGCCGCGACGGGGTCCGTACGCCGGGCTTCAGGGCCGCGACGAACCGGTCGTCCATCGGCAGGAGGAACACCTCCCAGCCGGTGAGATCGCCGGTCAGCGCGCCGGCGTCGCGCAACGCGACCGATTCCAGGATCCCCTTGCGGTCGACCAGGGCATGGCCGTAGTTGGTACGGCCCATTCCCTCCACGAGGATGTCCAGCCGCGGATGATCGCCGACCTGGGCGGCCGGCGGCAAGACGAGAGGCGCGTTGTCGTTCGTCACGTGCCGGGCCTCCGCGACGGTGTCGGGGATCAACGGCCTGGAGAAGCCACCCGCATACGTGTCGTCGAGGAAGACCGTGGCGTAGTCGTGCACCCACCGGATGTCGAGCGTGCCGCCGGAGTAACCTTCGAGCCTCCTGCGGTAGAGGATGAACCCGGAGTTCTGCCCGTACATCTCGAACGGCCGCGGGTCGACCGTCCGGTCCGCGGGCAGCGCGTCGGGCAGGTTGTCCCAGACGGAGGCGTACGGCGCCGGCTCGACCGTCGTTCCGGCGATCGAGGGGATCGGCGCCGGCACCGCCGGCAGAGGCTCCGGCAGGTAGCTCCCGATCAGGTCGCGGTAGGTCGTGTACCTCGGCGTCGCCACGCCCTGCTCGCTGATCGGCGCCTCGTAGTCGTAGCTGGTGATGTCCGGCTGGTAATGCCCGGAGGCATCGTCGGCGTTCGCCCCGGCGAAGAAGCCGAAGCTGGTACCGCCGTGGAGCATGTACAGATTGAAGGACAGACCGCCTTCCATGCAGGCCCTGATCGTGGCGGAGACGTCGGAGCCGGCGCCCTGGAAGGTGTCGTCGCCCCAGTGGGTCAGCCAGCCCGGGTACACCTCGCCCGCCATGGCCGGTACGGCCGGGTACGCCTCACGCGCCGCCGCGATCGATGACGCGTCACCGCCGCTCAGCGCGATCGCGCCACCGGGCACCTTGGTGTGGTTGCGCTCTAGCTGCGAGAGCCCGTCCTCGGTGTAGAAGGGACCGTCCACTCCATGGTCGATCCAGAGTCGCCGCAGCTCGGCGAGGTACTCCGCGTCATCGCCGTACGAGCCGTACTCGTTCTCGATCTGGACCATCAGGATGGGCCCGCCGTGCGCGACGAGCAGCGGCCTGATCCGTGGGGCGAGGTGCTCGATGTACCGCGTCACGGCCGCCATGTAGCGGGGGTCGTCGGCGGTCTTGACGCGCAGCCTGATGTCCGGGTGCCGCAGCAGGTAGGGCGGGATGCCGCCCAGGTCCCACTCCCCGCACACGTACGGACCGGGGCGCAACAGCACCCACATGCCCTCGGCCTGGCAGAGCCGGACGAACGCCTCCACGTCGCGACGGTCGGTGTGGAAGTCGAAGACACCGGGCCGTTCCTCGAGGTAGTTCCACATCACGTACAGCGCGATCGTGTTCATGCCCATGGCCTTGGCCATCCGGATTCGATGGCGCCAGTACCGGACGGGAATGCGCGCCGGATGCATTTCACCGCTGCGGATCTGGAACGGCCGTCCGTCGAGCAGGAACTGGCTGCCGTCGCCGGCGAAGCCGAACGTGTGCCCTTTCGTCCCGCCCGCCGTCGCCGCGAAGGCCGGATTGCCGGTCACCGCCATCGCGCTGAGCGCGCTCAGCGTGCTGACCTGCAGGAAGCGGCGTCTCTCCACGTTCTGCCTCCCTGGTGGCGCGTTGGGCAGGTGCGGCCGCCTTGGAAGCTAATACGGGGTTCGGTGCTTGTCCATGCTCGATTCCAGCCTGAATCGAGCACATACAAGCAATCCGGCGCCCGCGGTCACGCTCCCTCCGCGACCCGGCGCCATCCGCGCTCACGCAGGTCCGGGGTCTGGCGGACCGCCTTCGGACGCGCCCCCGACGAGCCCCGCACCGCCGCCGGATCGGGGCCGGCGCACGGACGAAGGCCGAAAGTGGTCGGACCCTTATCGGCCGTAGAGGGTTGACTCAATCGGCGATCCAGAACACGATCCGGGCCGTTCCGGCTACTGGAGTGCGAGGGAATGACGAACATCAGAAGGACTCACGCCATGGCGCCGGTGCTCGCCGTCGCGCTCGCGGTGCCCGCGCTCATCGCGGCACCCGCTCAGGCCGCCGAGTCCCGTTGCACCGGCCCGATACGGCCGTCCTCGGTCATGCCGATCGACTCCTGTGACGATGCGACGCGGATCGTCGACAAGGCCGCGAACATCGTTCCGCGGCCGGGGCAGGTCGCCTGGCAGCGCAATGAGATCGCCGCCTTCACCCACTTCGGCATGGACACGTTCACGAATCGCGAATGGGGCTCGGGCGCCGAGAACGAGACCACCTTCGATCCGCCCCGGGCCGACGTCGACCAATGGATGCGCGCCTACAAGTCGGCCGGCGCGAAGGAGGTCATGCTCACCATCAAGCATCATGACGGATTCGTGCTCTATCCGACCCGCTACAGCGATCACTCCGTCATCGCGAGCCCGTGGTGGGTGCGCACGGACGGCTGCCCGGACGCCGGCGCCGTCAGCGCCGCCCGTGCCCGGGCCGCCGCCGAACGCGATACCGACGCGTCGGCGTTCTGGCAGGTCCGGCACGCGGGATGCGAGAACCCGGGCGGCGATCTGCTCGGCGGCTACATCCGCGCCGCACGCGCCGCCGGACTGAAGGTGGGCGTCTACCTCTCCCCCGCCGACGGCGCGGAACTGCCGCACGCCTGGCACGCCGAATGGGTCCAGAAGATCATCGCCAAGCACGACGCGGGACAGCCCCTGAGCATCGAGGAACAGGCGACCTATGACGACCGCGACCGCGCCCCGGGCGGCATGGGACGGTACGGCGACGGCAGCGCCGTCGAACGGCGCACGATCCCGACGCTCGTCGGGAACGACGACCGGGCGAAGGCCGTCTCGACCGGGCGACTGCCGTCATTCACGGTGACCACCGACGACTACAACGCCTATTACCTGAACCAGCTTTATGAGGTGTTCACCCAGTACGGGCACATCGACGAATTCTGGCTCGACGGGGCCAATCCCTGGTCCGGCGCGGGAATCAGCGAGAACTACGATTTCACCGCGTGGTTCAAGCTGATCCATGCGCTTTCCCCGTCGACCGTCGTCTTCGGCGGCCCGCAGGGTGTCCGCTGGGTCGGCAACGAAAGCGGCGTCGCCCGCGAGAGCGAGTGGAGTGTCACGCCCGACACCGCGGATCCCCTGAGTTATCACAACGAATGGCTCCTCCCGGACGGCCCGGAGGCCGCCGACATCGGGTCGCGCGCCAGGCTCCTCGACCCGCGGGTCCGCTACCTCCAGTGGGATCCGGCCGAGGCCGACGTCTCGCTGCGGCCCGGCTGGTTCTTCCACCCCGGCCAGCGGCCCAAGACACCGCAGCAGCTCGTGAACCTCTATCAGTCGTCGGTCGGGCGCAACGCCGTCCTGCTGCTGAACGTCCCTCCGGGCCCCGACGGGCGGATCGCCGACGCCGACCTGGCCTCGCTCGCCTCCTTCGGCGACGCCGTCGATCAGACCTACGCCCGGAACCTGCTCGCCGGAGCGCGTCCCTCCGGGCTCGCCCACGCCCTGACCGACGCTCGCCTGGCCACATCCTGGTCACCGCCGCGGGGCGCCTCGACCGGAGCCTTCACCCTGGACCTGGGCCGGGCCCGTACGTTCGACCAGATCAGGCTCGGCGAGGACATCACCCGGGGCCAGCACGTCGAGGAGTTCGCGATCGACATGTGGAACGGCTCGGCGTGGCAGCGGCTCACCGCCGCCACCACCATCGGCTACAGCCGCATCCTCACCCTCCCGGCCCCGGTCACCACGAGCCGCCTCCGCGTCCGCGTCGAACAGTCGCGGGCGGTCCCGTACGTGACCTCCCTCGGTCTTCACCTCACCGCGCCGCCGCGCTGAGGCCACGGCCCATCCGTGCATCGACGGACTTCGTCTTGTCACCCGCCGAAGAAAGGCATGACATGTTGACAGGTAGCAAGAGAGCGGTGCGGTGGAGGTTCACCGGCCGCCGGCCCGCCCGCCCCGGTACGCGGATCGCGGCCGCGGGGGTCCTCGCCGGCTCGGTCGTCGCGGGCCTCGCCGTAGCCCCGTCCGCGCAGGCCGATTCCGCGACGCCCGTGCCGCGGATCGTCCCGGCGCCGGTGTCCATGAACACGGTCCCCGGGCAGTCGTTCACGCTGACCCGGCACACCAAGATCGTCGTCGGGTCGCGGTCGGCCGGCGTCGCCGGGGTGGCGGCGGCTCTGGCCGGGCTGGCGCGTCCCTCGACCGGGTACCCGCTGCCCGTGGTCGGCGCGGGCGCCGGCGTCCACGACGCCATCTCGCTGCGGCTGGCCGCCCTGCCGGGGCTCGGCACCGAGGGATACCGGCTGACGGTGTCCCGTGGCGGCGTCCGGCTGGAGGCGCCGACGGCGGCCGGGCTGTTCCACGGCGTGCAGACCCTGCGCCAGCTGCTGCCCGCCAAGGTGGAGAGTCACAGCGCGCAGCGGGGGCCGTGGACCGTCCCCGGCGTCGCGATCAGCGACTACCCCCGGTTCTCCTGGCGTGGTGCGATGCTCGACGTCGCGCGGCACTTCTTCACCGTCGATGAGGCGAAGCGGTACATCGACGAGATCTCGATGTACAAGATCAACGTCCTGCACCTGCACCTCAGCGACGACCAGGGCTGGCGTATCGCGATCAAGTCGTGGCCGCGGCTCGCGACGTACGGCGGCAGCACGGAGGTCGGCGGCGGCGCGGGCGGCTACTACACCCAGAAGCAGTACACCGACATCGTGCGGTACGCGGCGCAGCACTTCATCACCATCGTGCCGGAGATCGACAGCCCCAGCCACACCAACGCGGCCCTCGCCTCGTACGCCGACCTGAACTGCGACGGCAAGGCGCCGCCTCTCTACACCGGCACGAGCGTGGGCTTCAGCTCCGTGTGCGTGGACAAGGACATCACCTACAAGTTCTTCGACGACGTGATCGGCGAGCTCGCGAAGCTGACCCCCGGCTCGTACGTACACGTCGGCGGCGACGAGGCGCACAGCACACCGCTCACGGACTACGTGAAGTTCCTCGACCGGCTCCAGCCGATCGTGCACGCCCACGGCAAGAACATGATCGGCTGGAACGAGATCGCCCAGGCGGACGTGCAGGGCAGCCCGGCCACGCTGGCCCAGAACTGGAGCATCCTCGACGGCAACACACCGGCCGACGACCCGCTGGCCACCGCGGCCGTGCAGAAGGGCGTCCAGCTGATCACCTCGCCGGCGAACCACGCGTACCTGGACATGCAGTACGACGCGAACTCCCCGTACGGCCTGCACTGGGCCGGGTACGTCAGCGTGCAGAAGTCCTACCAGTGGGACCCGGCGACGCTGTTCAACGGCGTCACCGAACAGAACATCCGAGGCGTCGAGGCGCCGATCTGGAGCGAGACCCTCACCAACATCCATGAGGTCGAGTACATGGCCTTCCCCCGCCTCCCCGGCATCGCCGAGATCGGCTGGTCGCCGCGCGCGGGCCGTTCGTGGGACGAGTACAAGACCCGCCTCGCCGCCCAGGGACCGCGCTGGGCGGTCATGGGCATCAACTTCTACCGTTCCCCGGAGATCTCCTGGGACGGGCAGGACGCAGCGGGGTGACCAGGGCGACGGCGCCGGCGCCTCCGGGCCGGAGGCGACGGCGCCGTCGCGCCTCACGGTGGTCGATCGGCCATCGTCATCCGCATGAACGGACGACCGTGAGAGCGGTGATCTGGTTGAGCGGGACGGCCGTGAGGCGCGTGTCCGACGTCGCCAGCCGTATCCGGCCGTCGTCCGCCGAGACCAGTGCTCCACAGGTGCTGGTGGTCGCGGACTCTATCCGTAGGTAGGTGGGTGCGTCGGACGGCTTGGCCGGGGCCCACCAGCTCACGGCGACACCGGTCAGCAACAGCGTCAGCGCCGCGATGACGAGGCGGCGACCGGCATCGAGTTTGCCGATGGCTTCGGCGGCGATCGCGACGTGGTACGTCTCGACTGAGCCGTAGCCGCGGCGGAGGTCCTGACGGGTGGTGAGCCGATAACGCGTGCCGGCCTGCGCGGCCAGCACGCGCCACAGGCCGGCCACCGCGCAGGCGAGTCCGCCGCCGACGAGCAGCGTGACCGCGAGTCGCCAGGACACGGACAGACCCGCCGTGGTGTCGCGGCCCTTGATGATCACTCCGGTGGTGACGAGCGTGAGGAACGCCGTCAGGCCGTTCCGCCAGGCCTCCGCGCTGGACCGCACCTCCTGCAGGGACTGGCGGGCCATGGCGGCGAACGCGTCACGCTCGGCCAGGCTGCCCTCGCTGGGGGCGCTGCGTGGTCTGCGGGGACGGTAGGTCGGTTCGCTGTCGGCCGCCACTGTCACTCCCGCTCGGGGGCGGCGCCTTCGGGGACGGGTTCGAGTTCGACGCGGAAACTGACTCCGCAACCCGTGATGTCGGCCGGTGCGCCCGAATGGACGGTGCCGCATCCGCAGTTGATGTCGACGGGCTCGACATCCGTCGTATCGCGTGTCGTCGAGCCCGGCTGACGGCTGCCGGTCAGACCGGTCACCGCCGACAATGGTTGCCAGTCATCGATGTCATGCCCGCAGCGTGGGCATCGGCCCCATACGTGGGAGGCGAGAACGCCCGGACGGGGCTGCCGGATTTCGGCCCGCAGCCGCCCGCTTTCCAGCAACTCGAACGCGCGCTCGGTCCACGCGAACGCGGCGGTTTTTTCATATCGCTGAGCGGAGTCGGCGCTCGAATCATCGCTCATCGTGATCGCCTCCCGGAGGTCTGGCAGTAGCATCAGTATGGACGCCTTTCGGCGTGGCGCTTCAAGCCGATCTTGGAGAATGGGATGGTGTGGTTCAAACGCCGCAAGAAGGAGCTCGGGGCCGATGGGCCGTTAGCCTCTCCCCGCGAGATCCTCGAACCGAGTCGTCCGCAGTTCTGGCTTGACCACGGCTTCGAGAATGGCGATCGGGTCGAGTGCGCCGTGTGCGGCAAGGCTCTTGTGGTCAGGCTTCTCCAATACTCTCCGATTGTGTTGGCCACGCACGATGCCCACGCGACAAGCCCATTGATTTGCGGAGATTGCGGCCGATTGTTCTGCGTGGACTGCGCTACTCGACGCCATCCGAACCGGCCTTCGTGCGATCGGTGTCAGCGGATCGGCGGCGTCACGACCCCGATGGAGAAGTGAGCGTCCGGTCATTTCAGGGTCCGGTGTGCACGTAGGGGGCCCACGTCAGCGGGTCGGTGGGCCACCGCGCACGTAGGGCCGCGACCGCCCGGTGCAGGGCGTGGGCGGCGCCGGGCGCACCGGCGGCGGTGAGCGTGGCATAGACCGTGTCGGCGACGTTCGGCGCCGGGGAATCGTAGATCGACCAGAGCGTGGCAATGACATCGCGGTAACCCAGGAAGTGCATTGCGGCGGCGAGGTGGACGGCTTCGTCCACGGCCTTCAGGCCACCGGTCGCGGTCTGGCAGGCGGAGAGGAAGGCCAGCTGTCGTGCCCCCGTGTCCTGCCGGATCAGGTCGGCGATGTGCAGGTGGCCGTCGGTGAGCCAGAACGCGCTCGTCGTGGGATCGCTGAAGTGCTGGCTGCCATGGCAGGAGAAGTGCACCCAGGCGTGGCGAGGCAGCTCTTCCAGCACCCGCGCGACGGTCGGCTCGCCGTCGCCCGATGCGCGGCCGCGACCATGGTCGGGCGCGGGGGACTGCAGGCGGGTGCTGATCGGATAGCGGGCATGGATCCGGTCCAGTTCGTCCGGGACGAAGGTGAGGTCGCCGGCGCCGGGGGTGGTGGGCATGCCGATGGCCAGCAGCGCGGGTCGCTCGGTCGGCGCGGGCACGTCGCGTGCGCGCAGTAGCGCGGTCAAGGTGGGGGTGTAGGAGGAGATCACCCGGTCGGGCACGGTGTCGGTACCGATCGGGTCACCCGTCCGGTGACGGGGATGATGCCCGGCGGCGTGCAGTGGCAGCAGGGCCAGGCGGCCGGTGGCACTCCACCAGATCCTCGGCGGGGTGGCGCCGGGTGCCGGCGGGCCGGTGCGGCCCAGCCGGGTCAGCACCGGTCCGGCGACGGCGTCCCATAGCCAGGCCAGGATGTCCAGGACCGTGTGCCGGTCGCGTTCACGGTCGAGGAACCCGCGGTTCGAGCCGGTGGCGCGCGCCAGGATGCCCAGCAGCGCGTTGGCCTGCGTCACCGCCTTCCCGCGGGTGAGCTCGGTCAGCTCGACCACCTGCATGCCGGTGTCGGAGAGCAGCAGGGCGTGACAGCCGTAGCGGCTCGTGTTGACGATGGCCACCGGGCCGCGACCGGCCGCGGCGCGTAGCCGCGCGAACGGGATGGGCTGGAGGAAATGCTCGAACCCCTGCACGGCGCGGATTCGGCCGACGAGCTCGTCGAGCTCCCTGGCGAGCCGCATTCGCTCCTCCGCCACGCGGTCCTGCCCCGTACGCGGCCCGTCGACCTGGTCGTCGTCGGCCAGCGGGCTCGGTGCCGTCGGCGCGGTGGGCAGTGGGGCGTCCAGCAGGGTGCGTATCCGCTCGAAGCCGTCGGCCAGGTCGGGCTTCCGCTCGGCGAGGTCGGTCAGGTCGGTACGGAGGTTGAACAGCTGAGCCCACAGCACCGACCGACCGGCTTCGAGAAGCTCCACCGCCTGCTCGGCGCGGCCGGCGCGGATCGCGCACGCCGCGGCGTCCGCGGCCAGACCGCTCCACTCGGCGATGCGTTCCTCCCGGGTGGCCTGCGGAAGGCCGTGCCAGGCGAACTGCGGCAACAGGCGCACCGCGGCGGCGAACCCCTCCGCCGCCGAGTCGACCCGGCCGGCGTCCATCGCGGTGCGTCCCCAGAACCGGGCCGCCCGCATCCGGTCCGCGGGCGGGCCCGACTCGACGTCCACGGCGTCTCTTGCCGCTGTGAGTGCCTGCTCGAGGTCGGCCGGCCGCCCGGTGCGGTCGTACCGGGCCAGCAGCTGATAGCCGAGGGTGAGCAGGCGGATGACACGGTCGGGATGTCCCGCCGGGGTGGCGGTCACCGCGGCGCGAGCGGCGTCGACCGCGTCGTTCAGATCGGTTGACTCGCCCGTTCGCCCGAACCGCGCGTACAGGATGATGCTGAGATTCGCCTGCCGGGAGGCGTAGTCGGGCCGGTCGGGCGGCGTGCCGGCGACCGCCGCGCGGCCGGTGGTCAGGGCCTCGTCCAGGTCTCCCGGCTCGCCCACGCGGTCGTACCGAACGCGCAGCGCGTAGCTGAGCCTGTGCAAGTAGTTGGGGTACAGCGGGTGGTCGGGCGGGGCGGCGGCCAGCGCCTCACGGTCGTTGGCGACGACCTCGTCCAGATCGGCCCGCTCGCCGGTGCGGAAGAAGCGTTCGACCAGCGTGGAACCGAGGTTGAACGTCAACGTGGGCCGGTCGGGATGGTCGGGCGGGGCGGCGGCCACCGCGGCCCGACCGGCGGCGACCGCGTCGTTCAGGTCGACCGGCTGACTGGTGTGCTGGAAGCGCGTGTGCAGCGCGCACGCCAGGTTGCACAGGTACCTCGGATACCTGGAGTGTTCGGCCGAGGTGCCGGCCACCGCCCGCCGGCCGGCGTCGATGGCCTCATCGAGGTCGCCTAGGTGACCGGTGCGCTCGAACCGGGCTTGCAGCGAGACACCGAGGACATCCAGATATCCGGGTTGGTCGGGGTGGGTGGCCGGAGTGGCGTTCACCGCGTTGCGAACAGCGTCGATGGCCTCACTCAGGTCGTCCAGCCGGCCGGTGCGCCTGAACCTCGTCAGCAGTACCGTGCCGAGACCGGCCGAATGCAGGGCGTGGTCAGAGTGGCCGGGTGGCGTCGCCGGCACCGCCCGGCGATGTACGGCGATCGCCTCGTCCAGGTCACCCAGGTCGCCGGTGCGCTCGAACCTGACGGCCAAGGCGGCTCCCAGCTGCACGAGGAATTTCGCGTGTTCCGGGCGGTCCGGGCTGATGGCGTCCAACGCCGCGCGAGCGGCGCCGACGGCTCCATCCACATCGGCCTGCCGGCCGGTGCGGTCGAACCGGACAAGAAGCGCACGGCCGAGGTTGTACTGATGTCCCGGATGGCTCCGGTCATCGGGTGACGTGCCGGCCACCGCCTCCGCGAACGCGCTGATCGCCTCGTCCAGATCGGCCGGGTTCCCGGCGGCGGTGAAGCGTTCCTGCAAGGCGAGGCCGAGCGTGCCCCGGCAGATGAAGTGGTCGGGATGGCCGGGCTCGGCGCCGGCCGCCGCCCTACGACCGATGGCGATGGCCTCGTCGAGATCGTCCCGGCGGCCGGTGTGCTCGAACCGGACACGCAGCGTCGCCGAGAGGTTGGCCAGGTAGCCCGGATAGGCGGGATTTTCCGGGTGACCGCCGGCCAGGGAGTCGCGGGCGTAGGTGACGGCGTCGTCCAGGTCGGCCGGCCGGCCGGTGAGTGTGAAGCGATCGCGGAGCGCGACACCGACCTTGGCGAGAAGCCCGGGGCGCTCCGGCGCGGCCGGTGACGCGATCGCCAGCGCCTTCCGTAACGCGGTGACGACCGCGTCCAGGTCTGCCGGCCGGCCCGCGCGGTCGAACCGCGCCTCGCACGTGCGACCGACGGCGACCAGGCGCACGAAGAGGTCGGGATCATCGGCGGCGGTGGTGTCGGCGGCCTCCGAGAAGGCGGTGACGGCCGCGTCGAGGTCGGCCGGCTCGCCGGTGCGGAAGAAGTGCTCCTCCAGCGCGCTGCCCAGATGGAAGAGACGTCCCGGGCGGTGCGGGTGCCCGGGTGGCGTGGCGGCCAGCGCGTCCCGTGCTTCGGCGATGGCCTGCTCCACGACGGCCGGCGTGCCGTCCCGGTCATCGTCCGGCGCGTCCTCGACGGTGATGTGCCAGTCCGTGACCACCGCGATCCGCCCGTCCGGCTGCTCGGTGACGGCGACCCCGGAGGAGTCCACGCTGTTGCCCGCTCCGCAGCCGGGGCAGCGGACCAGCGTGTCACGCTGATAGCGCAGGCCGTCGTGCCAGAGACGGCCGCACCGGCCGCACTGTACCTGCGCGACGTAGTTGTCGACCGTGCCGCGCGCCGCGCTGGCCAGACCGAAGAAGTTCGTCACCGAACGGATCTGCCCGATGCAGTCGGCCGCGCTGGTGTCGAGTTGCCAGGGCAGCAGGTTCTCCAGGTACAGCCCTTCGATGTCCATCCCCCAGTTTCCGCGCGGGGTCTCGACCACGATGTAGTAGAGCCGCTTGTCGACCTGCTTGGTCATCAGGAACGCCTTCGCGGCCTCCGCGTCGGCGGCGCGATACGTCTCGTAGACGGCGCCGTTCTGGTTGGTCTCGTGGAAGACGAACGTCGGTTGTCCGGTCGCCGCCCCAGGCTCGGGCTCGGGGGTGGGTTTCGACCCACGGTCGGGCTCCGGAGTGGGCTTCCGGCTTCGCTTGAAAAGGCTCATTGCGGTCCCCCGCGCTCGTGAGGCGCCTGCTTCCGATCCAACCGGCGACCGGCCGGACTCGTAGAGTAATGCCGCTTCGTCCGCGAAGGGGCGGATACGGGCGTGACATGTGACTACCATGACGCAGTGCCCGATCTGCTCCTGCCGTTCCTCGGCGTCGTCGCGGTCCTCACCGTCACACCCGGTCCCGACATGTTGCTGGTGATCCGCAACGGGCTCAGCGCGGGAGTGCGCGGCGCCTGGTTCACCGGTCTGGGCTGCTGTCTGGGCATCGCGACCCACGCGACCGCCGCGGTCCTCGGGCTCTCGGCGATCCTGGCCGCCTCGGCGACCGCGTACTCGGCGGTCAAGCTCGCCGGCGCCGCCTATCTCGCCTACCTCGCCGTCCGGCTGCTGATCTCGGCCATCATGTCGGGCGACGCGCCGACGGACGAACTGCCCACGGAGCCGCGCGTACGGCCCACGGGCAGCGTCGGCGCGGCGTTCCGGCAGGGGCTGGTGACGAACCTCCTCAACCCCAAGATCGCGCTGCTCTTCCTCACCCTGCTCCCCCAGTTCGTCGCCGACGGCGAGCCGCGCCTGCGCACCACCGCCACGCTCGCGGTGATCTTCCTTGGCATCGCCGTGCTGTGGTGGCGGACGTTCTCCCTGGCCATCGGCCCGATCTCCCGGCTGCTGAACGGTCGCCGCTCACGCCGGGCGCTCGACGGGGTGGCCGGCTGCGCCCTGCTCGCGATCAGTGCCCGCGTGGCGTTCGAGCACGGCTGACGGACCGCCTCCCGAGCCGCCGCCGCGCCGGTCGACCCGCCGGGGCCTCCGCGCCTGACCCTGAGGTCAGCGATCGGTAAGCGCGCCGTCCTAGTGTTCGAGGACGTAGAGCACGACGACCGGAGGTCTCATGGGCAGCACCCGGACCTGCCGCGGTTCCGTGCGGATCACCTGACCGAGCACGGCAGGTGGCCGACGGGGATCACCGCGTCAATCCCCTCGTCGCATGAGAGGGAGACGCCTCCCTCTCATGCGACCTCGTCATCTCCGCGGGACCGCCCGGGGCTCCCCGGGCGGCCGCTCAGCCGACCAGTTCGTTCCAGCGCGGCACCCGCGGCACGATCAGGAGCCGCATCCCCGCCTCGGCCGGCGTGCGGTCCCGCTTGCGCGTATTGCACGGCCCGCACGCGAGGACGGTGTTCTCCCAGCTCGTCGCGCCACCGCGCGAACGCGGCACTATGTGGTCGACCGTGTCGGCCCGTGCGTCGCAGTAGCCGCAGCGTCCGCCGTCGCGGCGCCGCAGGCCGTGCTTGGTCCACGCCGGGCCCCGGCCGTACCTCCAGCGCATCGCGACGTAGCGGACCAGGCGCAGCACCCGCGGCAGCGGGAAGTGCCCGATGCGCCGGCCCTCCACGGCCTCTTCGACGACCGCGACACCGCGCACCAGCATGCGTACGGCGTGCCGCACGTCGACCTTGTGCAGCGGCTCGTACGAGGCGTTCAGAACCAGTACGTTCACCGGGCTCCTCATTTCACCGCGAAAAACAAACAACGCCGTCTCCCCATTCCGGAAACGGCGTGACAGCGAGGGCGCCTAACGCCCCCGTCGGCGGCCTTCTTCCGGAATTCGCTCGTGCCGGGTCAGTCGCTCCGGCCCGTCCTCGCCGGATTCGCCGGCGAGGACCGGCTTCGAGGTGAGCAGGCATGACCGCCACCGGGGCATGGCCGGCGCGTCGCCCGGGGTGTCCGGCGCGTCGTCGATGTACTGCGACACGGTGCCCTCCTTTCCACCGTCCGGATTCCCGAACAGCATGAATCACCCGCACAAGTACGGGCAACGCCTTTTCCGTAAAAGCGGGTCGCCTAAAAGGCGAACGGCCGGTGCCGTACGGCACCGGCCGTTCATCTCCCGCGCGACGTGCCGGCGGGACCGGGCGCGTCCCCGCTCGGCCGCCCCCGGGAGCGAGATGTCCGGGAGGCGGCTCAGAGTTTCCGTAGCGCGCTCAGCGTGCGCTCACCGCCCGGGTCGCCGCCGGTGACCGGGACCGCCGCCACCTCGTCGACGCCCGCGTCGGCGTAGGCCGCCAGCCGCGAGCGTACGGCGGTGGTGTCGCCCGCCAGCCCGATCGTGCCGGCGAGCTCCAGCGGCAGGGCGGTGAGCAGGTCGCGCGGCGCGGTGCCGGCCCGCGCGAGCTCCACCGCGTCGGAGAACCCGGCCGCGGCGAGGTTGGCGGAGTAGCCGGGGGCGCTCAGGTACGGCACCAGGCCCCAGATCAGCTGGGCGTAGGACTCCGGCGCCGGGTCGACCGCCGCGGGCATCCAGGCGGCCAGCCGCGGTGCCGGGCGGCCCGCCTTCCTGGCCGCGGCCTCCAGCTTCTCCTTCAGCTCCGCGGCCTGCTGCGGCGTGACGAGGTTGACCACCATCCGGTCGGCGTGCGCGGCGGCGGTCGCGATCGCACGGTCGCCGAGCGCCGCGACCGTGAGCGGGCCCTCCGGCGGGCTCAGGCGGAGCCGGAAGCCGTTCTCGCCGTTCGTCCGCCCGCCGCCCAGCAGCGTGGCCACCGCCCGTACGCTCTCCTCCAGCGCACCGGCGGCGCCGTCGCGCGAGCGGCCGTGCCAGTCTTCCACGAGGGTGGGGTTGGAGGTGCCCAGCGCCACGCCGACCCGCCGCCGGGTGAGAGCGGTCACCGACGCCGCGCCCATCGCGATCATGGCCGGGTCCCGTACGGCCACCGGCACCGGGCCGACGGTCAGCGCGATCGTGTCGGTGGCCAGGCCGACCGCCGTCGCCAGCGCGAAGGCGTCCCAGGTGCCCGTCTCACCGATCCAGAGTTCACCGAACCCCAGCCGGTCGGCGAGCACGGCGGTGTGCAGCGCCTCCTCCGGGGGACGATCGAGCCACATTCCGACAACGGCGCTGATGTCCATGCGCCCATCGAAGCAGAAGCGGGGCGGAGGTCGCGCCGGATGTAAGATGCGTCTGGTTCGTACCGGTTTGCCGCAACCCGCCGGTTTTGATGGCATCGCGGGTACCGCCGCTCATCGCCGCGTTTAGAGTGGTCGGCGTGGCTGAAGAGGTGTGGAAGGTAGAACCGTCAGGTCCGCTGCGTGGCGACATCCACGTGCGGGGCTCGAAGAACGCCGTCACGAAGCACATGGTCGCGGCCATGCTGGGTGAGGGCGAGAGCACGATCCGCAACGCGCCGGAGGTCGGTGACGTCGAGATCACCGGGGCGATGCTCCAGGCGCTCGGGCACGCCGTCACGCGTGAGGGGTCGCAGATCCGGATCGCGCCGGGCCCGGTGGCCGAGCCCCGGGTGCCGGAGGCCTTCACCGGTCTCAACCGCATCCCGATCCTGATGGTGGGGCCGCTGCTGCACCTGACCGGCGAGGCGTTCGTGCCGCTCGTGGGCGGCGACCCGATCGGCCGGCGACCGGTCGACTTCCACGTCGAGGCGCTGCGGGCCATGGGCGCCGAGGTCGAGGTCGGCGAGACCGGCATCGCCGCACGCGCCTCCCGGCTGCACGGCGCCCGCATCGACCTGCCCTACCCCAGCGTCGGCGCCACCGAGACCGTGCTGATGTCGGCCGTGCTCGCCGAGGGCAAGACGGTGCTGCGCGGCGCCGCCATGGAGCCCGAGGTCGTGGAGCTGGCGCTGTTCCTGCAGCGCATGGGCGCCCAGATCGAGCTCAGCCCGGACCGCCGCATCGTCATCGAGGGCGTGCGCAGGCTCAAGGGCGCCTCGACGCGCCTCGCCGGCGACCGGCTCGAGGCGTTCTCCTACCTGGTGGCAGGCCTGATCACCGGCGGCGAGGTCCGTGTGCACGGCTGCTCGCAGGACCGCCTGGTCACCGCCATCACCACGCTCGCCCGGATGGGCGCCCGCTTCGAGATCACCGACGAGTGGATCACCGCGTCGGCCCCCGAAGGCCTGCGTCCGGCGGCGGTCCACACCGACACGCACCCGGGGTACATGACCGACTGGCAGCAGCCGCTGATGGTGCTGTTCACCCAGGCGGAGGGCATGTCGGTGCTGCACGAGACGGTGTTCGAGAACCGCCTGGTGTACGTCCCGGCGCTGAAGAAGATGGGCTGCGAGATCGAGGTCTTCAACGCCTGCCTCGGCGGCCCGGCCTGCCGGTTCCACGACAGCAACTCGGTGCACTCCGCCGTGGTCCGCGGCGTCTCCAAGCTGCGAGGCGCGGACGTGACGATGCCGGACGTCCGCGCCGGCTTCTCCGCGGTCCTGGCCGCCGCGGCGGCCGACGGCCCGTCCACCCTGCGCGGGGTCCACCACATCGAACGCGGCTACCACCACCCCGCCGAACAGTTCGCCTCTCTGGGTCTGACGCTCACCCGCGAGAAGGCCTGACCGGCCCGCGCCAGGCCGCACCAGGCGATACCCCCCGGACGACCGACGGCACGCGGAACGCCTGGAGCCCCCGCCCACGAGGGCTCCAGGCGGTCTCTCAGGGGCGGGTGCGGCGGCCTCCCAGCCGGACCCCCGGTAGCCACCGCGCCGCACGCCGGAGCGGGCTCTTCGGCGACGCCTTGGCGGGGTGCACGCGGACGCTGAGGTTGCCGTTGACCGTCCGGTACGGCTCGAGCCGCCCGCGGGCGGGCACGTGCTCGGCGTACCCGCGCAGGCGCCGTTCGTACGTCCAGCCGCCCCCGTCGATCCGCGCGACGAGGTCCCACACGTCGTCCGGCAGCCACGGCAGCGCTCGCGTGTCGATGACGGCCTCGCCGGCCATGGCGCCGTCGCTCAGGCGCTCGGCGCTGATCGTGAGCGGCAGGTCGGAGCCGTCGCTCCGCCGGCGGAAGTACAGGTCGAGCCGCCACGGGAGGTCGCCGAGCGTGAACGCCTCCGGGCTCGCGCCGACCGGCACCGGAGGGTGCCACCGGCCGTCGGAGAACGCCAGCGGTCCGCCGTCGGCGTAGACGAAACGCGCCGTGAAGCGCACGGCGAGCCGGTCGCCGCGCCAGCGCACGGCGTCCAGCACGGCCTCGAGCCGCATGTCGCGTTCGGCCGCCACGAGGGCGAAGAGCTCGTCGTGGCGGTCGGCGCGCAGCAGCTCCGAGCGTACGCGGAAGCGGGTGGGGAGCCACTCGTCGACGCCGGCGCCGAACCGCTCGCCGGTCAGCCGCAGCGCCTCGTCGTAGTACGCCCGGCGGTAGTCGGCCGGGGCGTCCAGGAAGCCGTTCTCGCCGAACCGCTTGAGGAGCTTCCCCCGGTACCAGTGCGTGTAGTAACGGTCGCGTACGGGCCCGGGCGGCACGTGCTCGTCGACGATGTCGAGCACCTCGCGCAGCATCGCGTGGTAGTGCGCCGGGTCGGGCAGGGCGCGGGAGTAGCTGCCGGGGCGCTTCACCCAGTGGCAGCAGGGGTAGTCGCCGACCACCGAGATCGTGCCGGCGCGGAAGTAGGCCCGCAGCACGAAACGGTGGTCCTCCAGCCGCACCGGCCCCTCGGGGAACCGGATCCGGTGCCGGACCAGGAACGCGCGGCGGAACAGCTTGTGCGGGGTGAGGATGCCCAGGAGGTTGTCCTCGAGGATGTCGGCGCGGTCGCGGTCGACCCGGAACATCAGCCGGGGCACGCGACGGCCGTGACCGACCATCTTGCCGATGACGATGTCGGCGTCGTTCCGCAGCGCCATGGCGTGCATGCGTTCCAGCGCCTCTTCCCCGAGCCAGTCGTCGTCGTCGAGGAAGTAGACGTACTCGCCGCGGGCGGCGTCGATGCCGGCGTTGCGCGGGCCGCCGGGCCCGCCGCTGGGCGGCAGGTGGATGACCCGGACCCGGTCGTGCTCGTCGGCGAGTACGTCGAGGCGCTTCTCGGTGCCGTCGTCCGACCCGTCGTCGACGAAGATCACCTCGTAGTCGTCCATCGTCTGCGCCAGCACCGACTCGGCGCAGCGGGACAGATCCTCACCCGTGTTGTAGACCGGGATGATGACGCTGACCTTCACCGGGTCAGCTCCAGCGCCGCCTGGACGGCCGGGGCGAGCCGGTGACGCTCGTCGGGGCCGACGAACATCCACTCGTCGACCTCGCCCGTCGCGGTGAACTCACCGTGGTACGCGGCGGTGTAGCAGGCCATCCGTACACGCGTGCCCGGCGGCTGGTCGTGCGCCGGCGCCTCGACGACGCCGATGCCGCGGAAGCTGTCGCGGTCGAGGTGGACGCCGAGCTCCTCGCGGACCTCGCGGGACAGCGCGGTCCAGTCGTCCTCACCGGGTTCGCGCTTGCCTCCGGGGAGATAGAGCCGGTCACGCGCCCGTGCCCGTACGGCCAGGAGCCGCCCGTCGGAGACATGCACCCAGCCAACAACGTCAAGCACAAGATCCATCCTGCCAGTGGTTCCATCTCGGGCACCGCCCGGTACGGGCGGCGCGGTGAACTCGGTCGATGCGGGGTGAACTCGGGTCAGTGCAGTGCGCTGCCCTTCAGCCAGTCGGCCCAGGAGAGCTGCCAGTAGCCGTAGCCGTTGGTCGGCTCCAGTTCGCGGTCCGTGCCGCTGACCTTGACGATGTCGCCGCGGCGGGACAGGTCGTAGAACCACTTGGCGAACGCGGGCGGGGCGTTCACGCATCCGTGGCTGACGTTCTCTTGCCCCTGCGATCCGACCGACCAGGGCGCGGAGTGGACGTACTCGCCGCTCGAGGAGATCTGCACGGCCTGGTAGACGGTGAGGCTGTAGTAGTTCGGGTCGCTCTTGTCCGTGACGCCCTCCCAGCCGGACGTCATGGTGACCGGGCTCTGCTTGCCCATGACCGCGTGGATGCCGTTCGTCGTCGTGTACTTGCGCAGGCCGCCCTTGCCCGCGCTGATCGGCGTGGTCTTCACCGTCCTGCCGTTCACCTGGACGGTCATGCGGTGGGTCTTGACGTTCACGTCGCTGATGTGGGAGTCGCCGATCGTGAAGGACCGGGTGTAGTCCTTCGTGCCGTAGGTGTCCTTGGCGCCGCGTACGCCGGCCATGTCGGCGGTCAGGCGCACGGTCTGGTGCGGCTGCCAGTACTCCTTGGTGCGGTAGACGGCCTCCTGGCGGCCGAACCAGCGCCACGCGCCTTCGGCCGGCCTGTCGGAGGTGACCCGGAGCGCCCGCTCGACGTCGGCCTGGTTGTAGATGGGCCGGCTGAACTTGACGATGAGCGGCATGCCGACGCCGATCTTCTCGTTCGGCATCGGGGTGATGTCGGCGATGGAGAACGTCTGTTTCGGGGTGAGCGTCTGGAACGCGCTGGTCGCCCTGGTGGTCTTCCCGCCGCCTCTGGCCGTCGCCGTGACGGTGTACCGGGTGGCGGGCTGGAGGGTACGGCTCGACTTCCACTGCCGGTGTGCCGCGTCGAAGGTGCCCGTGATCCGCGTTGCGCCGCCCTGGACGGCGACGTCGCCCAGCCGGCCGGTGGAGGCCGTGACGACGATCGGGAGGTCGGGACGGCTGCCGGACGCGCCGTTCGCCGGGGTGATGGAGACCTTCGCGGCCTGCTCGTGGCCGCCGACGAGACCGCACCCCGCGGTCACCAGGACCACGGCCACGCCCGTCATCATGCCTTTGAGCACCACAGAAACCCTCATATCCTCTGGATTCGCCCGTAATCGTATGAGGCTCAAGTAAAACCGCCTCATATCCAAAGACGCTCGTGGGCTTCGTTTTGTTCGATCTTTAAGCGCTACGAAGCGGCGGCCGTGACGCCGCGCACACAACGCTTGAACCCCCAGAGGGAGATGACGACGGCGGTCGCGCCGAGGAACGCCACGGCGGGCGTGCGGATCCACAGGTAGGCGACGATCGAGTGCCGGAACAGCAGCCAGGCGCTCAGTGCGGTGTTGAGGGTGAAGACCAGCGACCACAGCAGCGACACGCGCAGGAAGAAGCGGTGGACGCGCCGGTGGGCGAGGAAGGCGGCGGGCAGGGGCACCAGGTCGTTCGCGACCTTGGCGGCGAGCGGGCGCCGCAGCGGCACCGAGGCCAGGAACGCCATCGCCACGAGCAGGGTGCCGAGCGTGGGCTGGAGGAAGTAGACGACGGCGCTGCCGGTCAGGGCGGCCATCGCGGCCCGCGCGGTCACGCCGAGCGCCGCGAGCAGCAGCGTGCCGGGGACGGGACGGCGCCGGACCAGCCGCAGGAGAATGCCGCCGTAGACCCAGGCGACCGCGGTGATCAGCGCGCCACCCAGGCCGAGCAGCACGAGACCGGCGTAGAACACGACCACCGGCGCGATCATCCCTTCGAAGACCCGGGGCAGCGCGTGCAGCGCGAGACGAGGCAGGCGCGGGATCTCGAACCGGTGGGATGCTTCCATGAGCGGTGGACGGCTTCCTGGACGATCGACGGAGGCAGGGCGGCCGCAACCACGCTACGCGAAGATCTCCGTGTTAATCCCCGAATGCCCGCATGTGAACCTCTAAGCGTGCTTTACCAGGTGTTTTTGTCAGATAATCGTCAACTCGCCCGTACAGGTGCGTGCGGTTACGCTGCGTCGACATGACGATCGACCACGAGGGCCGGGTCCGTGCGCTGCTGGACCGCGCCGAGCATCCGGAGACCCCGGAGGCGGAGGCGCAGGCGTGCGCGGCCAAGGCCGCCGAGCTGATGATGCGGCACGCCATCGACGAGGCGGCGCTGCGAGCCCGGCGGGGCGAGGGCCCGGAGCAGGTCGTCTACTGGGAGCACGTCGTGGGCGGCGGCGACGGTCACGCCCGCGCCCGTGCGGCGGGGCTCACCGCGGTCGTCCGGGCGTACGGCGGCGCGTGCGCGCTGCGCGGCGACGGCGCCTACCGGCGGGACATCGCGCTGCTCGTGGTCGCCACCGAGTCGGCCCGCGACGCTCTGACGCTGCTGCTGCCGTCGCTGACCCTCCAGATGGACGGGGCGGGCACACGCGCCGCCGACGCGCACATGAGCGCCTATCCGGAGGAGCTGTTCCGTCGCAAGGCCGACCGCACGCGCTGGCGCAACGGCTATCTCAAGGCGTTCCTGGTGGGGTACGGCGACCGGGTGGCCGAACGCATCGAGGCGGCCCGGGGCCGGCTGCGCGAGGAGGACCCGGCCGCCACCGGGTCGGCGGCGCTCGTGCTGGCCCGCGACGACGAGCGCGTACGCGCGGAGTTCACGGCCCGGTTCCCGGCCCTCGGCCCGGCCCGGCGGCAGCGCGTGCGCGGCGACGGCTTCAGCGCCGGCCGCGACGCAGGCCGCTTCGCCGACCTCGGTTCGGGCGTCGGGGGCACCCGTCCCGCCCTGGGGCCGCCCCGACCGCCGCGCTGAGCGATCGCCCGGAGCCCCCGGTCGTCGCTCGCGGGGCCGCCGGGGCCGGTGTGATCTGGGACCTTTGGCCCTGCCCCGCCCGGGCGACCAGGGGCGAGTCTCTAGGTAGGAGGCGAATCGTTCCGGAGGAGTCATGAACACCATCGACCGCTGGTCGGTCGACATCTACCTGGATGAAACGGACGGCGAGACGCACGCCGAGGCGCGGCTGGCCACACGGGAGGCCGACAGCATACGGGGGCGCGGCAAGGCGCGGTGCAACCCGGCCGACTGGGACGTTCCCGAGATCGGCGCCGAGCTCGCCGCCGCACGTGCCCTGTCCGACCTGGCGCACCGGCTGCTCGACGCGGCGGCGGCCGACATCGAGGCCGTCACCCACGAGCACGTCACGCTCGCCGACCGGTAGGACGGGCACGGCCGGACGGCGAACCGCGGCCGCGCCGTACGCGATCGGGCCGGCGACGGCCGAGGGGACACCGGCCGGGTCGTCGCCGCGCTCCGGCGGCGGCCCGACCGGCCCACGCCTGACAGAGGTACGGGAAGCAGCCGGCGGACGGCGCGAGACGCCGCAGGCGGCACGGATGAGGCCGCGGCGGCACGGGCGCCGCCGCGGGCGGCAGTGAGCGGCGAGGGGGCATACCGTGGGCATATCGGCGCGGGACATACGGCAGGTGCTCATCGAGCGGGGCGATCCCGGCTACGAGAAGGCACGGGCGAGCATGGCGGCGAACGAATGCGCGTCCTCGCGCCGCCCCGACGTGATCGTCCAGGCCGCCTGCGTCGAGGAGGTGCGCGAGGCCGTCGCACTCGCCCGCGCCCACCGCATGAAGGTCGCCGTACGGGCCGGCGAGCACGGCTGGGGCGGCGCGCCCCTGCGGGACGGCGGCATGCTGATCGACCTGTCCCGCCTGCGGGCATGCAGCGTCGAGAACGGCGCGGCGACCGTACAGCCCGGGGTGAGCTGCCAGGACCTCACGCGTGCCCTCGCGGAGCGCGATCACGCCTTTCCCGTGGCACACCGCGGCTCGGTCGCGCTGAGCGGGTTCGTGCTGGGCGGGGGCATCGGGTGGAACTCCCGTGCCTGGGGCCCGGCGTGCGCGAGCGTGGAGGCGATCGAGGCCGTCACGGCGACCGGCGAGATCGTCCGTTGCAGCGATCATGAGAATCCCGGCCTGCTCTGGGCGGCGCGCGGTGGCGGGCCCGGGTTCTTCGCCGCGGTGACCTCCTTCCGTCTCCGCCTGCGGCACCTGCCGCCGGCGATCATGACGACCCGGTACGTCTTCCCTCTCGCCGACATCGAGGACGTCGCGTACTGGACCGATGAGATCACGGCGGCGGTGCCGGCGAACGTCGAGCTCAGCGTGGCCCTCACCACGGCCGACGGCGGCGAGGGCGGCCAGGGCGGCCCGCCGCCCAAGGTCGTCGTCGTCACCGCGACGGTCTTCTCCTGCGCCTGGAACGACGCGATCCGGTGCCTGGAACCGCTGCGCGAGTGCCCGTTCGCCGGGCGGGCGCTGATCCGGCAGGTGGATCAGCCGACGCCGTTCGCGGTGCTGTTCACCGGCGCGGACGCCCTGTGGCCGTGCGGGCGCCGTACCGCCGCGGACTCCCTGTGGCTGAACGGCGGCTTCAGCGGCGTGCTGCCCGGCATCGCCCGTCATGTGGAGTACGCACCGTCGCCGGAGTCGATCGTCGTGGCGGAACCGGCCCCCGGCGGTCCGGCGTACGCGCCCGTGCCGGAGATGGCGTTCTCGCCGCTGGGGCGGATCCGCCTGAGCTGCTACGCGACGTGGGAGGACCGGTCGGCCGACGGAGCCAACCTCGCCTGGCTGCGCGAGCTGGCCGCCACCGCCGAGCCCCAGGCCGCCGGCCGCTATGTCGCGGAGACGGACCTGTCCGCCGAACCGCAGCGCGCCCGGCGCTCCTTCACTCCGTCCGCCTGGGAACGCTTCCAGGATCTGCGGGCGCGCTACGACCCGGACGGCGTCTTCGAGACTTATCCACAGCGCTGAATCAGGGTGGACATGGGTTTCGCCGGAGACCAAAGATGGTGCTCAGTGAGCGACCATCCCTGAGGCGGCGACGCCACGGGGCGACTTCGGAGGAGGCCCGTTGGCGGAGGAGATCTGTTTCCTGAGCGCGCGGGAGCTGGCCCGCCGCGTCCGCGACCGTGAGCTGTCCGCCCGCGAGGTGACCGAGGCGCACCTCGCGCGGATCGAGGCGGTCAACCCCCGGGTCAACGCGATCGTCACCCTCACCGCCGACCGCGCCCTGCGGGAGGCCGACGAGGCCGACGCACTCCTCGCCGGCGGCGCCGAGCCGCCGCCCCTGCTCGGCCTCCCGGTCGCGCACAAGGACACGCACGAGACCGCCGGCGTCCGCACCACGTCCGGCTCTCCCCTGCTGGCCGACAACGTCCCGAAGCGCGACGAGCTCGTCATCGAGCGCATGCGCGCGGCCGGCACGATCATGCTCGGCAAGACCAACGTCCCGGAGTTCGCCGCCGGATCGCACACCTTCAACCCCCTGTTCGGGACGACCCTCAACCCCTATGACCTCTCACGGTCGGCGGGCGGCAGCAGCGGAGGGGCGGCGGCCGCGCTCGCCGCCGGGCTGCAACCGTTGGCCGAGGGCAGCGACATGGGCGGCTCGCTGCGCAACCCGGCCTCGTTCTGCAACGTCGTCGGGCTGCGCCCGTCGCCGGGCCGGGTGCCGAGCTGGCCGGATCACGCGGCCTGGGCGACGATGAGCGTCCAGGGGCCGATGGCGCGCGACGTCGCCGACGTCGCCCTGCTGCTGTCCGTGCTCGCCGGCCCCGACCCTCGCTCGCCGATCGCGCTGGAGACGCCGGGCTCGGCGTTCGCGGTGCCGCTCGAACGCGACCTGAACGGCCTCCGCGTGGCGTGGGCGCCCCGCCTCGACGGCTCCATGTCGTTCGCGCCCGAGGTGATCACCGCACTGGAGGGCACCGCCAAGGTCTTCACCGAGCTGGGCTGCGTCGTCGAGGAGGCCTGTCCCAACCTGAACGGGGCCGAGGAGGTCTTCCGGGTGCTGCGGGCATGGCAGTTCGAGCTCGGGCTCGGCAGCCTCATGGACCACCACCGCGACCGGCTGAAGCCGTCCGTCGTGGCCAACATCGAGGAGGGCCGCCGCCTGACCGGCCCCGACGTCGGCCGCGCCGAGGTCCTGCACACACGGCTCTACCACAGTGTCCGGCGGTTCTTCGAGAGCTACGACCTGCTCCTGGCCCCGGTCAGCCAGGTCGCCGCCTTCGACGCCGGCCTGGAGTACCCGACGGAGATCGCCGGCGAGCCGATGAGCTCCTACCTCGACTGGATGCGCTCGGCCTACCTCGTCTCCGCGACCGGCTGCCCGGCGCTGTCGGTCCCCGGCGGCTTCACCGGCGGCGGGCTCCCCGTCGGCCTCCAGATCATCGGCCCCCACCGCGCCGACCTCACCGTCCTCCAGGCCGCCCACGCCTTCGAGCAGGCCACCGCTTACGGCAAGCGCCGCCCGCCCCTGTGACCCCCGGCACCGCCCGTCCGGGACCCGGTCTCGGCGGAATCGGAAGGTCGCCGCGTCCATGGGCACGCGCCGGTTCGCGGGAGGTCGGACCGACCGGCGGATGGATCGCCTGAGGCGGCGGGTGGTGGCCGGGCGGCCCTGCGGTGGAGTTCGGTCGCGCGTCCGATGAGCGTGCGGAGCGTGATCGGTACTGCGGTGAGGTGGAGGTAGAGGTCCCTCTTCGGCACCGTCCCCGCCTGTGAGCGACGTCCAGTCCCCTCATGTGCCGCGCACCGGCGCGGCGCCGATGGTTCGCATCGATTCCGTGGCTCCGCGTTCGCCGCTCGCCGCACTACTCGGTGATACTGTATAGCGGTACTCGGCACTACGCAGTACCGGAAGGATCGAAGAGGAGACCCCGCGGTGGACGACCTGACGGAGATGCTGAAGGGCACGCTCGAGGGCTGCGTGCTGGAAATCATCGGCAGCGAGGAGACCTACGGGTACGCCATCACACGCCGGCTGAACGAACTCGGCTTCGCCGACGTCATTGAGGGGACCGTCTACACCATCTTGCTGCGGCTGGAGAAGAACGGCCTCGTTCGGGTGACGAAACGACCATCCGAGAAGGGCCCGCCGCGCAAGTTCTATGCGCTCAACGACGCGGGGCGCGAAGAGCTCGAGAGGTTCTGGGGGAAATGGGAGTACCTCTCATCACGAATCGACAGGCTCAAGGAGGGCGGGAGATGAACTTCTGGGAGACCGTTACCGGCAGCGACCTCACCAGGGAGTGGAAGGCGTTCGAAGCCCGGGCCGAGGCCTTGCCGGCCGACCACCGGGCGGCGTGGGAACAGATCAAGGTTCACCTCTCCCCCTACTCGGGCTTCACGGGTCGCAACCTGATGCCGATCCTCGACGGCGCCCTGGGGCTGCTCGAAGAAACGGCGGCGGAGGGGCAGAGCCTTCACGAGGTGCTGGGCGACGACATCAAGGGCTTCTGCGCGGCACTGGCCGGCGGAGAAGGGGCCCGGAGCCATCGCGACCGGTGGCGCGAGCAGCTGAACCGGAACGTCGCGAGGAAACTGAGCCGGCTGGGAGGCTGACGTGGGCATCCAGGACATCATCGAGGGCAAGAAGCAGTGGCGAGCGCACGTGGCGCGGGTCAAGGCGCTTCCGCCGGATTATCAGATCGTCTACAAGGAGATGCAGAAGTACTTCTTCAAGGTCGGGCCGATCGGCCTGTCCGACGGGACCCTACTCTCAGAAATCGTCGATTTCTTCGAGGAGGGCGTCGCGGCCGGCAAGGGAGTCCTGGCACTCATCGGCAACGACGTCGCCGCCTTCTGCGACGACCTGATCAAGGACTCGCGCACCTACGCGGACATCTATCAAGAGTCCCTCAGCGGGAAACCCGGCGGGCGATCCCGGCGGTGAAGCGCGGCGAACCGATCCCAGAGGGGTTCGAGCAGGCCGGATCGCGGCGCCGGCACGGCCGTCCTTCGTGATCACTGAACGTAGAGAACTCCACGATCACGTGGACCCGTGCCCGCACCGCACCCACCCCGCCCGGCCACTCGGCGACCGCCGCCTGCCGCCGGTCGGCCTAGAGCCCGCGCGGCCAGGCTCCGCCTGAACGCCGCGCAGTAGCGCAGTCCCTATCCGCGCGGGCTCTTAGTCGCAGGGACGCGTGGCGTCCCCCAACCAGCGCGTCAGGGCGGCTTCCAGGCCGGCAGGGTCGCCGGCGCCGTCGGTCGCCCACGCTACGAAGCCGTCGGGACGTACCAGCAGGCCGCTCACCCCTGCGCCGTCCGAACCGGCCCGGACCAGTTTCAGCCGCCCGGCGTACGGCTTGGCCAGGGCTGCCAGCCGGTCGTTCCCGGCGAGATCGACGAGCAGGGCCCGGCCCTCATGGGTGTGGTCGGAAAGGCGTGTGCCGTCGTCCAGCCGGAGGTCGGGCATTGTCGCGCCGACCAGCGGATGGCCGTTCCCCAGGTCGTAGCGCTGCCATAGCCCCGAGATCCGCTTCACGTAGTAGGTCGCCCCGTCCCGGGTGCCGAGGAGGTCGGAGACCACGGCCCTGAGCGCACGGGTGTCGGCGTCGCCGCGCATCAGGGCCACCTGCGCACGTGTCCAGTCGAGCACCCAGGCGCCGATCGGGTGCCGTTCGCCGGTGTAGGTGTCGAGCAGGCCCTCGGGCGCCCACCCTCGCACGGTGGCGGCGAGCTTCCAGCCCAGATTGACGGCGTCGCCGAGCCCCAGGTTCAGGCCCTGGCCGCTGAAGGGCGAGTGCACGTGGGCGGCGTCCCCGCACAGGAGCACGCGACCGCGCCGATAGTTCGTCACCTGCCGCGCGTTGTCCGTGTAGCGCCCGGCGGTGATGACCTCGGTGACGCGGACGTCGACGCCACTGACGCGCCGCAGGCTGGCCTCGATCTCGGCCGCGGTGACCGGTGCCTTCCGGTCCGCCGGGGGACCGTCGAACTCGACGGTCCGCACACGACCGGGCATCGGCCCGTACACGTAGACGCCGGTGGGAGTGTGCTGCCAGCCTCGCTCCAGGAGCTCCGCCCCCTCCACGGTGCCCACCGCCTGGCGGCCCGTGATCTGGGGGTCCGTGCCGGGGAACTCGAAGCCCGCCAGGCGCCGGACCAGACTGCGGCCTCCGTCGCAACCGACGAGCCACGCCGCGCGCACGTCGCCTCCGTCGTCCAGGTGAACGGTGACGCCGGCCTCATCCTCGTCGAATCCGCACACCTCGGCTCCGCGCCGGACCTCGACGCCGAGCTCGGCAGCGCGCCGGCCGAGGATCCGCTCCACCTCGACCTGCGGGATCATGAGATACCAGCCGGGCCGGCCACGGTCGCGCAGGCCGGGGCCCTCCTCGTCGACCGGGTCCGCCGGCACCTGGATCCCACCGAAGTGCCCGACGGAAGCCGGCCGCCTTGATCCGGCGGCCTTGGGCGCGTCGGGGAACAGCCGCCGGAGCACCGCCTCCACCGCGGGGAGCAAGCCGCGCCGTTCGAAGGCCTCCGCGGAGGCGGTGTTGATCGCTCCCGCCTTGACGGTGGTGTCGGGCTCCTCCCGCCGTTCGACAACGAGGACCCGGGCCCCCGCCAGCCGCAGTTCGGTCGCGAGCATCAGCCCGACCGGCCCGGCGCCTGCCACGAGCACGTCGTAGTCCCTGCGGCCGGTGTCGGTGGTCGGCGCGGTCTTCGTCGACATCTGGTCTTCTTCTCTCTGCTGGAGCCGGCCCTCCTCAGCAGGCCGAGCCCTCGGTGATGCGGCCGGCATCACCCGGGCCCGAAGTCAGGGGGCCGAGTTGATCGCTTCTCGGTGGGCTTGGTGGTCGCCGAGCGCGGCGGCCCATGAACGAAGCAGGAAAGGGGAAACGAACACTATTCTATATTTCCCGAACAGTGATCGTGTCAATCAGAACAGTGCTCCACCCGGTCTAGACTGTGCCGCATGGCATCGCCTCCCCAGCGACGGCGCGCGGCGCGGCACCAGCAGGCCTTGGCCGACGACACCAACGCGACCCGTCGAGGGCCGTCGGCGGGGCGCAAGAAGCCCATCACCGTCGACGCCATCATCGAGACCGCGTTCGGCATCGTCGAGCGCGAGGGATATGACGCCCTGACGATGCGACGAGTGGCCGGCGCCCTCGAGACGGGCCCCGCGTCGCTCTACGCCCACGTCGTCAACAAGAAGGACCTGGACGACCTCCTCATCGGACGGCTCTGCGCCGAGATCGAGCTCCCCGAACCGGACCCGCGCACCTGGCGTGAGCAGGTCATCGGCGTCTGCACCCAGATCCGCGATCAGTACCTGCGCTACCCCGGCATCTCCCTGGCGGCGCTCGCCGTGGTCCCGACCAACCTGGAGACCCTGCGCGTGAGCGAGGGCCTGCTCGGCATCGTGCTGGCGGGGGGCGTCGACCCGCGGACGGCCGCTTGGGCGATCGACGCCCTGTTCCTCTACGTCAACGCCTTCTGCCTCGAGACCTCCCTGGCCGACCGGCATGCCGACCATGACGGGCGGGCCGTCGGCCGCGACGACCTGCTGCGCCGATTCGCCGCGCTGCCCGGTGCCTTCCCCCACACCAGGCGCCACGCGGCCGAGCTGACCTCCGGCACCGCCCAGGACCGATTCGCGTTCACGCTCAACCTGATCATGGACGGTCTCGCGATCACATGACGCGTCGCTTGATCACCGTCGCGAGGTGGTCGAGCTCGTCGCCGCGATGAGTGCGGTGCTGCCGCGTCCAGGTCTCGTCGTGGAGGGGATCGAGCGTCATCACCACGTTCGTACGGTCACCGGCGGGCCGGAGGTCGATCGTCGTCAGGTGCTCATACGTCTCGTGGTCGGGCACAAAGTCGATCAGGGACAGGTAGGCGAGGCGAGTCGGCGGTGCGACCTCGGTGAACGTCTTACGCACCTCGGTCGAGAGCGGATTGCCGGTGTTCCGCATGAACGCGATCTGTTCCGGCGCCGTCGCGGTCATGGCGTAGCGCAGCCGGCCGCCGGGCCTGAGGTCGAGTTCGGTCACCCGGATTTCGAAGCCGTCGGGAGCGCACCACTCCTCAAGGCCGGCGGCGGTGGTCAGCAGCTCCCAGACGAGCTCGGCCGGAGCGTCGTACGCGCGTTCGAGCCGTGCCGCGTTCGGGCCGGGCTTGGGGTCGGTGGTCATCGAGCCTCCTCATTCGCTGAGCTTCCGTGGAATCAGAGATCGTCCGTCTCTGGGCAGGCCGGGGTCCGGCGTGGGCTTGTTCAGTCCCATCGGCTGATCTCACCGGCGGGGTAGGCACCGAACGCGTCGCTCTCGGCACCGGTCTTGAGGCTGGTGAGATAGGCGCCCCAGTTGGTGCTGCAGCCGCTCATGAACTCGCTGGCCTCTCGCCAGCCGGCGTGGGTGAACAGAAGCGTCGTGCCGGCATCGCCGCTGGGCCGGAGGGTGAAGGTGATCCTCGTGCCGATCCAGGTGCCGGGTCCGTCGGTGACCCGCCACACCACGTGGTCCGGGGTGTCGGTGAGCACCTGCATGACGGCGGCGGGCCGCTCGGCGTCGCCGAAGTGGACGCCGAAGCCGGAGCCGACGGTGTGTTCGCCGGTGAGCGGCCGCCCGCTCCACCAGCGGGCGATGCCGTCGGTGCTCGCGATGAGGTCGTGTACCCGCTTCGGCGGGGCGTCGATGCTGATGCGGTGCAGAATGTCCGGCATTGTGGGTCCCTTCGGTCAGCCTCTCGGGCGGGTCTGCAGCAGTGACGAACGGCCGGGCGCCGGACGGACAACACGCCGGAAAAAATTCGGTCGGCGCTCGCTGTCCGTCCACGGCGACGCTGTTCGTCTGATATTCGACGCGGCATCGACCCGTGACTGGAGGACTCATGCAGTACGCGTTGCTCGCCTACACACCGGCGGAGGAAACGGACCGGGCGACACGCCCGATTCCGGGTGCTCTCGCCACCCGGCTCGACCGGCCGGATGTCACCGGCTGGGCCCGCCTGCACGCCGACGAGTCGGCGACGACCGTGCGCAACGACGAAGGGCGGATGCTGCTGACCGACGGACCGTTCATCGACAGCAAGGAGTACCTCGCCGGGCTGATCCTGATCGAGGCCGAGAACCTCGACGAGGCCCTCGCCATCGCCGGGGAAATGCTCCAGGAGACCAGACCCGGCACCGCGATCGAGGTGCGGCCCGTCCTCGGCGGACACTTCCGTGGCGCTTGACGCCGTCTTCCGCGACCAGTGGGGCCGCGTGCTGGCCACCTTGACCGGGATCCTCGGCGACATCGAACTCGCCGAGGACGCGGCCGCCGAGGCGTTCACCATCGCCGCCGAGCGCTGGCCGCGCGACGGGGAACCGGCCAACCCCACCGGGTGGCTCGTCACGACCGCCCGCAACCGTGCGATCGACCACCTGCGCCGCCGGCAGGTGCTGGCCGACAAGGCCAAGCTGCTCAGCCGCGACCTGGAGACCGGGCCACCGCCGCCGGAGGCACTCATGGACGACGCCGCCACCATCCCGGACGAACGGCTGGAACTGATCTTCACCTGCTGCCACCCGGCGCTCGCCCCCGAGGCGCAGGTGTCGCTCACGCTGCGCACGCTCGGCGGCCTGTCCACCGACGAGATCGCGCTGGCGTTCCTCGTCCCGTTCGAGACCATGAGCAAGCGACTGACCAGGGCCAAACACAAGATCCGCGATGCCGGCATCCCGTTCGCCGTGCCGCCGGATCACCAACTGCCCGACCGGCTGGCGGCCGTCCTCGCCGTGGTCTATCTGATCTTCAACCAGGGCTGGGGCGACGGCCGCGTCGACCTCGCCGCGGAGGCGATCCACCTCGGCGGGGCGCTCGCCGAGCTGATGCCGGACGAGGCCGAAGTCCTCGCGCTGCTGGCCCTGATGCTGCTGCACGACGCGCGCAAGGCGGCCCGCCTGCGGGACGGGCGGATCATCCCCCTGGACGACCAGGACCGTACGCTGTGGGACACGCGGCAGCTGCACCAGGGGCGGGCGCTGCTGCGGCGGGCCGTGGCACGAGGACGCGGCGGGCCCTACCTGATCCAGGCGGCCATCGCCGACCTGCACCTGCAGGAGCCACGCGACTGGCCGCAGATCGCCGCGCTGTACGGGGCACTCGCGCGACAGACCCGCTCCCCGATCGTCGAGATGAACCGGGCCATCGCGATCGCCGAGGTCGACGGGCCGGAAGCCGGTCTGGTCATCCTCGACCGCCTCGACCTCGACCACTACCGATACTTCCACTCCACCCGCGCCGAGCTCCTGCGTCGCGCCGGCCGCGACGCCGAGGCCCACCACGCCTACCGCCGCGCGCTCGACCTCGCGCGGACCGAACCCGAACAGCGCTTCCTCGCCGACCGGTTGGCCGAGACCAGAGAGCCCGGCTGAGCCGACCTCTCTCGAACGGCTCCGATACCCAGAACACCACGGGAACGCAGCGCGATGGACCGGCCCGCGCCGGGTCAGCGGCCGGAGATGAGGTCGGCCAGGCGGGCGTACGCCGACGTGTCGGGCCGGCCTCGGTTCTCCCGGCGGTCGGCGGCGCGGTACAGGGCGTAGATGAGCTGCACGCCCATCCACCGCAGCGGTTCCGGTTCCCACGGGCGGACCCGGCGGCCGACCCAGGGCAGCGTGGTCAGCTCCGTGTCCTCGCGCAGGATCAGGTCGCGCAGCGTGCGGCCGGCCAGGTTGGTCGTCGCCACGCCCGTGCCCACGTAGCCGCCGGCCCAGCCCACGCCGGTCTCGTGGTCGACGTGCGCGGTCGAGCACCAGTCGCGCGGTACGCCCAGCACGCCGCACCAGGCGTGCTCGATCGGCGTGCCGGCCGCCGCCGGGAACAGGGAGGCGAGCATCCGTGCGAGGGCGGTGACCGTCTTCGGCTGGGTCGCGCCCCGCCGATCCCAGCCCGACCCGAACCGGTACGGCACGCCGCGGCCGCCGAGGGCGATCCGGCCGTCCGCGGTGCGCTGGGCGTAGATGTAGGCGTGGGCGTGGTCGCCGAGCAGCTCGCAGCCCTCCCAGCCGATGCGCTCCCACGCGTCATCGGCGAGCGGTGCGGTGACGATCATCGAGCTGTTCATCGGCAGCCACTGCCGCCGCTGGCCCGCCAGACCGGCGGTGAACCCCTCCGTCGCGCGGATCACGTACTCCGCGCTCACCGGTCCCCTCGCGGTCACCGCCTGTGCCGGGCGGCCTCCCGACCGCGGGCGGATCTCACCGACCGTCGTTCCCTCGAAGATGTCCACGCCGAGGCCGGCCACGACGCGCGCCAGGCCCTGGACGAGCCGGGCCGGCTGCACCCGCGCGCAGTGCGGGCTGTACGTCGCGTCGAGCGCCCCGGCGACGCGCAGCCGCTCCTCCCGCTCACCGGGCGAGAGCAGGCGCAGGTCGGCCTCGGTGAAACCCCGGTCACGCGCGGAGGCGAGTCCGGCGTGCATCCGGCGCCGCTGGGCCGGGTTGGTCGCGACGTCGAGCACCCCGGACCTGACGATGTCGGCCTCGATGCCCTCCGCCGCGGCGACCCGGATGACCTCGTCGACCGCGCCGAACATCGCCCGCTGCTGCGCGACGACCGCCTCTTCGCCGCGGTCGCGGGCGTACCGCGCGGCGGAGCCGGCCAGCTCGGCGGTCAGCCAGCCTCCGTTCCGCCCGGAGGCGCCGAACCCGGCGAACTCCCGCTCCAGCACGGCGATCCGCAGGGAGGGCCGCGCGCGCTTGAGGTAGTAGGCGGTCCACAGCCCGGTGAACCCACCGCCGACCACGCACACGTCGTACTCGCGTGCGCCCGGCAGCGGGGCGCGGGCGGACGGCAGTCCGGCCTGGCGATACCAGAAGGAGACCTCGCCGTTGACGAAGCCGGAGCTCACGCGCGGATCAGCCACGAAGCACCCTCCAAGCACCAAGCCGTAACGAACCATACAGCTCAGCCCGAAAAGTCGCCCGAACTCGGAGGCACCGAACGGACACAGCGTGCGTCTGACGACATAGCTGTATACGACCGTAGATAGTCCGTTTCTAGGTTCTTCGAAGTGTTGCTAGTACGTTTTGCGTTCTGTCAAGGTATCGGTGCACACGTACCAGGTGGAGTGGGACGGCTCCCCGGGCGCCGTACCGGCCGTCCGCCGGTCGAAGGCCCGTGGCCGGGACCGCGGGGAAACCGGCGTCGACAGGCCAGGACGTGCGCGACGAATCACAATCAGGAACAGGGGAGACCGTGCGTAATCGCCGGACCGCGATGCTCCGCGTCATGCTCGCCCTCACGGTGGTGAGCGGGTGCGGGGGTTCGGGGCATTCGAGTAAGCCATCATCGACGCCGGCCGATGGGCCGTCCGTGCAGTACACCCCGCTGAACCTCGGCCTGCCCAAGGAGGCGCTGAACGCGCCCGTCACCGGGAAGGTCCCCAGCGACAAGACGCTGCACATCGGCGTCACGCTCAAGATCAGCGATGCGACGTGGAAGCAGCTCGGCCACGGCAAGAGCACCACCGACGGCGCCAAGGGCCTCGCCGCCAAGCTGGGCGTCAGCGACGAAGAGCTGAAGAAGCTCAACCAGTACTTCGCGAGCGCACACATCCAGGCCAAGCCCAGCAAGACGCGCACGAGCCTGACGTTCGACGCCAAGGCGGGCGTGGCGGGTCAGCTCCTGAAGACCTCGTTCGTGACGCACAAGCTCAAGGGCCGCAGCTTCTTCACGCCCGACCCGGCGCACCCGCCGATGGTGCCGACGCAGGTCGCGGGCTACATCCTGTCCGTCACCGGCCTGGACAGCTACAGCGAACCGCCGCACACCCACGCCCTGCGGTCGACGCCGCTGGCGGCGCCCACGAGGGCCGGGCAGTGCCCGCAGTTCCCGCAGCGGATCGCCTCGAACCAGAAGGTCGCCGCCGCGTACGGCTATGACAAGCTCTGGCAGCAGGGCTGGCACGGCGAGAACATGACCATCAACCTCGTGGAGATGGACGGGTACGACCCGGCCGACATCCAGAAGTACGTCGCCTGCACCGGCTCCCACGTCTCGGTGCAGAACGTCAATCTCGGCGCCTCCGCTCCCACGCCCGGCGGCGAGGCGACGCTGGACATCGAGATGCTCGCCGGTCTGGCGCCGAACGTCCGCATCGTCGACTACCAGGAGGACCCGGCGCTGCTGAGCACCGGCTCGGGGACCGACTCCTGGACGGCCTTCAACAACGCCCTGCAGCGCATCATCGACGACAACTCCGACAACCCCCGGCCGGGCAGCGCCGTCAGCATCAGCCTGGGCGGCTCGGAAGGCTACATGTCGCAGGCCACCATGCAGGCGGTGGACCAGAACCTGCGCATCCTGACCCAGGCCGAGCACATGACCGTCTACGTCGCCACCGGTGACTGCGGCGCGTACGGCGACCGGGTGTACGGGCCGCTCGACGTGTCCTTCCCGTCGACCTCCGCCTGGGCGGTCGCGGTCGGCGGCACCCACATGCAGTTCGCCCCGAACGGCGCCCGCACGCTGGAGGAGGTCTGGTCGGACCGCTCGAACCTGTCCAAGTGCGAGAACCAGTGGGGCAGCGGCGGCGGCGTCAGCAAGGTCTTCCCCAAGCCGTGGTACCAGAACGCGCCGGGCGTGCAGAACCAGTACAGCACCGGCTACCGGCAGGTGCCGGACGTGGCGGCGGCGGCGATCGACCTGCCGGTGGTCTACCGCGGACAGTGGGTCGGATTCGGTGGCACGAGCGCGGCGACGCCGATCTGGGCGGCCGGGATGACGCTGGTGAACCAGGGCCTGATGACCCGCAAGCGCATCTACTGGTACGGGCCTGACACCTACTACCACGTGGTCGGGCAGGGCGGCACCAGCACCCCGTACTTCGACGTGACGACGGGCAACAACCTCTACTACCCCGCGACCGCCGGCTACGACCTGTCGACGGGCCTGGGCACCCCGAACGCTCCGAACCTGTTCAACATCCTGCTCAACTCGGCCTGAGCCTGAGGCCCTGCGCGGGTTCCGGGCAGGGTCCGCGGGCCGAGATCCGCTCCCGGTGCGCGGCCGTCACCGTACGGCCTCGCACCGGCCCCCGCGGCGGGTGCGGTCACAGGTCCGGGTCGGTGTCCTTGGCGCTGGCCACCGGCCGCAGCGGCTTGCGCAGCGGCACGATCATCATGCTGAAGTCGGCCGAGGCGATGAGCCGCTCCTCCACGTCGGTCACCCGGCACTCGACGACGATGAGCTGCCGCCCCGCCTTGAGGAGGTCGGCCCGCGCGTACACCGCGTCGCCGTGCGGCCGGCCCAGGTAGCGCACGTGCAGGTCGGCGGTGACCAGGCTCTGCCGGCCCGGTTCGAACCCGCTCCCCCGCGCCGCGGCCGTGCCCGCCGCCACGTCGATCAGGGTCGCGATCGCGCCGCCGTGCAGGTTACCGGTGCTGTTGAACGCCTCCGGACGCACCGGCATGGACAGGACGGCGTAGTCGTCGCCCATCTCCACGATCTCCAGCCCGAGCAGGTCGTGCAGCGGTGTGTCCCGGCGGAGCGCGGAACGCACGAACTCCCGGTCGGACTCGGGCAGGTCGACGATCCGGACCGTGCCGGAAGGCATCTCCGGCTGCTTGACCCGTGTGATCTCCGGCCGTCCGGCAGCCGGGTCGCCGAGGGGCGGCTCATCGTTGATGTGCCGGTTCGGCGTGTGCTGGTCCGCCATGTGCTGGTCCGTCATAGGACTCCTTCGACTCGCGCCGACGTCTTCACGCCCACGACGTGCGTACCCCGCTCATCGGGCACGGCCCCAGGATCGCAGCTTCCTGGACACCGTGGCCGGTCCGAACGCGGCCACGCGCCGGTATCGGCCGGTGCGCGGCACACGTCTCTCACGTGCGAAAACGCCGGTGACGCCACTCGATCGCCAGTCGATCGGCCGAAATGGCGGCGTCCACGCCGACACGCCGCGCAATGTAATTAATTTGCAACCTCGACTTCGGCGAAACAGCCAAAACCTACCCCGATTTCGTTGCAGAGTGCCTGGATCTGATACTTCTACGGGGCAGCATCAGACATACGGATACATACAGGGCGAAGGGGATCCGCCATGAGACATGCGCGCGACGAGGTGACGGCGGCGGTCGAGGCCGCCACCCGTATTCTTTCGATCAGCGGACGTTCGGAGCCTCCCGAACACGACAATCCGGACGTGATCTGGGGGGAGCTGGCGAGCGACGGCGTCTGGGCACCGACGCGCGACGGACAGCGCGTTCACATCGGCGTCGCGGGGGCCGGCGCCGAAGACCGCCTGGCCAGCGTGGTCAGGCCCAGCCTGCGGGTGTTCGCGGGCGTCGACGCCGAGACCGACGTCATCGGCCAGACCACGGCGGCCGGAGTGCGGTTCGCCACCGTGTTGCACGGCCCGGGCGCCCCGGAGGAGTTCCGGTTCCCGATCCGGCTCGGCGAGGGACTCTCGCTGGACGTCACCCCCTCGGGCGGGTACGACGTGGTGCACGAACGCTACGGAGCGACGGTCGGCCGGTTCTACGCTCCCTGGGGCTATGACTCGCTGTACCGCACGATCCCCGCGGAGTACCGCCTGGAGGGGACGACGATCGTGATGACGGTGCGGCACCGCGACGCCGACGCCCTCTACCCGGTGCTCGCGGACCCCCACTACGCGCGATGAGCCGGGTCCGCACCGAAGGCCCGCCCCGCCGCGGACGGGCACTTGGCGACAGGCTCCGCGGAGCGCGCCGCGTACGGTGACGGTAGTGGCAGGATTGACGGCGACGCCGGCGTCGGGCCGACTCGAACGGGAGTCCCAGTGCTTTTCAGTCATGACACCGAGCACGCGCTCGGCAACGTGGTCGAGCTGGTCAACACGGGACCGGCGGCGACCGGGGACGAGCACCTGTCCGACCTCGTGGCGCTCCAGGCGCTGGTCGAGCGCTGCGAGGTGAGCGACGTCCGCGACCTCGACGAGGACGATCTGGAGGCCGTCCGGCGCCTGCGCGACCGGTTCAACGACGTCTTCCGCGCACCCGACGACACCGGCCTGACCGTACGCCGGATCAACGCGATCATCGCCGAGGCGCGGACGATGCCGCACCTGACCGACCACGACGACTACGACTGGCACGTGCACTTCTCCGCTCCCGGAACGCAGCTGGCCGAGCGCCTCGCCGCCGAGTGCGGCATCGCCCTCGCCTACGTCGTGGCCGCCGGGGAGCTCGACCGGCTGCGCGTCTGCGAGGCCCCGGACTGCGACCGCGTGCTGGTCGACCTGTCGCGCAACCGCTGCCGCCGCTACTGCGACAGCCGCACATGCGGCAACCGCATGCACGTGGCGGCCTACCGGGCCCGCCAGCGGGAGGCGGCGGCCGGCTGAGCGACCGCCGCGCCCGTACGGCGGCGCTCCGATAACCGGCGGCCTCCCCAAGCACGGCGCGGGACCTTCCGCGGGCGCCGCGAGACGTAGACGAGACCGTCGCGCACCAGCACGTCGTAGACGGGCACGCCGTGGCGGGGCGGGCCGCTGCGCACCGCGCCGCCGTCCAGGGCGAACCGTCCGCCGTGCAGCGGGCACTCCAGGCAGTCGTCGACGATCGTGCCCTTGACCAGGAGCGCGCCGGCGTGCGGGCAGCGCAGCCCGAGGGCGTACAGGCCTCCGCGGGTCCGGCACAGCACGGCGGGCAACCCGTCGATCCGGCGGATCTCACCGTCGGCCAGATCGCCGTCCGCGCACACCCGGACCAGCCCCGCGTCGTCGCGGCGGCGCCGTCTCCAGACCTCCCCGACCCGCAGCATGATGCGGCGATCCTCTCGCACATCGACGGCCCGATCCAGCAGGCCGGCCCCGCGCGTGAGCGAGATCTCGAACGCGATTCGGTCTTCGGACCCCGCTTCGGTCGCCGCACCCCCGGCCGGACGGATAACCTCTTTTCTCACGTAACGGGCATAGACCCGTGAGCTGGGAGGTTCCGCTGACCACGCGAGCGCTCATCACCGGGATCACCGGGCAGGACGGCTCCTACCTCGCCGAGCATCTGCTCGAGCAGGGGTACGAGGTCTGGGGCCTGGTCCGGGGGCAGGCCAACCCACACGTCTCCAGGCTGCGCAAGCACATCGGTGAGGTGCGGTTGGTCCACGGCGACCTGCTGGACCAGGGCAGCCTCATCTCCGCCGTGGAGAAGGTACGGCCCGACGAGGTCTACAACCTCGGCGCGATCTCCTTCGTGCCCATGTCGTGGCAGCAGGCGGAGATCACCGCCGAGGTCACCGGAATGGGCGTGCTGCGCATGCTCGAGGCGATCCGCGTCGTCAGCGGCATCAGCGGCTCGCGCGACCCCGGCGGCGGCCAGATCCGCTTCTACCAGGCGTCCTCGTCGGAGATGTTCGGCCAGGTGCGCGAGACGCCGCAGAACGAGCGCACGCCCTTCCACCCGCGCAGCCCGTACGGCGTCGCCAAGACCTACGGGCACTTCATCACGCAGAACTACCGCGAGTCGTACGGCATGTTCGCGGTCAGCGGCATCCTGTTCAACCACGAGTCGCCGCGGCGGGGCGCGGAGTTCGTGACCCGCAAGATCTCCCTCGGGGTGGCCCGGATCAAGCTCGGCCTGGCGGACAAGCTCACGCTGGGGAACCTGGAGGCACGGCGCGACTGGGGCTACGCCGGCGACTATGTGCGGGCGATGCGGCTCATGCTGGCCGGTGAGACGCCGGAGGACTATGTCATCGGCACCGGCCGCACCCAGTCCGTGCGCGAACTGGTCGAGCTGGCCTTCGCGACGGCCGGGCTCGACTGGCGCGACCACGTGGTCACCGACGCCGCGCTGACCCGGCCCGCCGAGGTCGACCTGCTGTGCGGCGACCCGAAGAAGGCGCGTGACCAGCTCGGCTGGGAGCCGGACGTGTCGTTCGAGGAACTCGTCACGATGATGGTCGAGTCGGACCTGGCCCTGCTGTCCCGCTCCGACCGGCCCGCGGACGAGCCCCTCAGCTTCGACCACTGGTGAGAGGCGCCGCCTCCGCGTGCGACGATGGCCAGGTGCCCTCCGACGTTTTCCCCGGGCGGGCGGACGCGCCCGCCGCCCACCTCCGGCTCTCCGAGGCGTCCGGCCGCTGGGTCCTCACCGCCACGGTGCTCGGCTCCAGCCTGGCGATGCTCGACGCCACCATCGTCAACGTCGCGCTGCCCCGGATCGGGCGGGAGTTCGGCGCCTCGCTGGCCGGCCTGCAGTGGACCGTCAACGCCTACACGCTCACGCTCGCGGGGCTGATCCTGCTCGGCGGCTCGCTCGGCGACCGGTTCGGCCGCCGGCGCGTCTTCATGATCGGCGTGGTCTGGTTCGCCCTCGCGTCCGCGCTGTGCGGCATCGCGCCGGACATCGGCGTGCTCGTCGCGGCGCGCGCCCTGCAGGGCATCGGCGGTGCCCTGCTGACACCGGGCGCGCTCGCCATCATCCAGGCGTCCTTCAGCCCCGCGGACCGATCGCGGGCGATCGGTGCCTGGTCGGGCCTCGGCGGCGTCGCGGGCGCGATCGGGCCGTTCCTCGGCGGCTGGCTCATCGCGGCGGCGGGCTGGCGCTGGGCGTTCCTGCTCAACCTCCCGCTCGCCGCCCTCGTCGTGGTCGTGGCGGCGCGGCACGTGCCGGAGACCCGTGACGAGTCCGAGTACCAGGGGTTCGACGTGCTCGGCGCGGTGCTCGCGGCCACCGCGCTCGCCGGCGTGACCTACGCCCTCACCGAGGCGCCCTCGGGCCCGGCCGCCGTCGTGGCGGCCGCGGCCGTGCTGGGGGTCGCCGCCGGCGTGGCCTTCGTGCTGGTCGAACGGCGGCGGTCGGCCGGCCACGGCCCGAGCCCCATGCTGCCGCTCGGCGTCTTCGGGTCCCGGCAGTTCACCGCCGTCAACGTCGTGACCTTCATCGTGTACGGCGGCATGGGCGTGCAGTTCTTCCTGCTCGTGGTCGACCTGCAGGTCGTGGCGGGCTACTCCCCCATCGTCGCGGGCACCGCACTGCTTCCGGTGACGATCCTGATGCTCCTGCTGTCCGCCCGCGCGGGCGCGCTGGCCCAGCGGTTCGGGCCGCGTTACCTGATGACCGGCGGGCTGATCGTCGCCGCCGCGGGCATGACGCTGACGCTGCGCATCGGCCCGCACGCCTCGTACGCCGCCGACGTGCTGCCGGCCACGGTGGTGTTCGGCCTCGGCCTGTCGGGCGTGGTCGCGCCGCTGACCGCGACGGTGCTCGCGACGGCCGACATGCGGCACGCGGGCGTGGCCAGCGGGGTGAACAACGCCGTGGCCCGCGCCGCCGGCCTGCTCGCGGTGGCGGGCATCCCGCCCGCGGTCGGCCTCCGGGGCGCCGCGTACAACGACCCGGCGGCGTTCGGCCACGGCTTCCACACGGCGATGACGATCTCGGCCGCACTGCTGCTCGTCGGTGCGGTGCTGACCTTCCTCATCGTCCACGACGACGTGCTCCGCCCCGACCAGGCGACGGCCTGCCCGGAGTGCGAGTACCACTGCCCGGTCGGCGCGCCGCCCCTCGAACCCGGCACGATCTCGGACGCCTGACGGCCGTCGCGCTCACCGGGTCGGCTCTCTCCGGCGGGCCGTCACCGGCCGGATGACCACCAGCTCCAGCGCGGTGACCGCGATGAGGGCCGCCAGGCCGCTCACCGCCGGGACGGCGACCAGGGCGATGAGGCAACGGACGAGCGGGTCCGCGACGTAGCCCGCGTCGTAGGGCATGGTCATGATCGGGAGCAACGGGACGGCCAGGGCGATCAGCGCCCGTCGCCCGGCGGCGTCGCGCGCCGGCCAGGCGGCGGTGAGGAGCGCCACGCTCGCCAGGCCCAGGAGCCCGACACCCCACGTGACGCCCAGCGCGTGCCGCACCATCGCCGTCTCGAAGAACACCCCCACGGCCAGGAGGACGGCGATGCCGACGAGGGCCCGGCGGCCGAGCAGCCGCCGTCCCCGGGCGGCGCCGGGCCCGGCGAGGAGCGCGCCGGCCGTGATGAGGCCGAGCATGAGCGGCGCGGCCGCCCCCGCTCCCACGTAGTCGTCGTTCGCCGCGAGCACGGCGACGTTCACGGCGACGGCGGCGAGCACGGCGGCCGAGGTCACCCGCGTGGCGCCGCACAGCGCGACGACGGCCACGATCCCCCATGCGAGGTGGGACGGCGCCGAGTGGTAGATGATCCACCAGCTCGAGCCGCGCGCGGCGGCGTCGGCCGCGTCCGGCAGCGACAGGATCGCCCGTACGGCGTACCTGGCGGTGCCGGCGAGCAGGAGGAGCGGGGCGATGACGCCGAGCAACGCGGCCGCCTCCCGCCAGCCTCCGCGGGCGAGCGCGCCCGGGGCCCGCCGGATCCGGATCCCGAGCCCGCCCCGTACCAGGTCGACCACGTCGCGTACGGCCGGACGGGTCTGGTTCGGACCGGCCGCCGCGAGGAGCACGCCCAGCATCTCGTCCTCGTGCGCCCGGCGGTGCTCCGCGGGATACCAGCGGAGCCACCTGCGGTAACGGTCTTCAAGAGCACGCATAGGCGCGGACCTTTCGTGGAGTGGACGACGGCCGGGCACGACCGGCCCGGGCAAGGGGCGGTGGGGTCGAGGAGCAGGTGCGATCGGGCAGGGATCGGCCGGCGCGTCACACGGCGGGCGAGGCCCCCTGCGCGCCGCCCAGCCAGGCGGGGCCCAGGCGCGCGGCAGCGGCCTCGGCCCGCCTTCGTAGCCGCTCGACCTCCGCCGCGAGGGCGGCGGCGCCGTCGTCGGTCAGGCGGTAGTAACGGCGCAACCGGCCGTCGACGACCTCCTCCCGGTCGGCGGCGACGAGGCCGTCGGCCTGCAGACGATCCAGCGCGGCGTACAAAGTGCCGGCGCGGAGCCGCACGCGTCCGTCGGAGATCAGCTCCGCGTCGCACATGATCCCGTAGCCGTGCTGAGGCCGGGCGGCCAGAGCCGTGAGGATCAAGAACGTGGGCTCTTGCATCTGCCTGCTCATGTTGATCTTTATATACCGATGATCGATACATCGCAACGGCGGCTGCGTGCATCGCCTTCTCGTGGGTACCCCCGGAGCCATGACCGATTTGCAGCCACTTACGCAGTATGTTGTTGATTCCGCCCACCAGGAGGTGGCGGACAAGGCGCGCCGGAGCCTGCCCGCGTTGAGAATGGGCGCGGTCGCCGGGACCCTCGGCGTCCTCGCCGCCGCCGCGTCGTACCGCCTGAGCGTCCTCCTGCTGGAGAAGGTGATGCCGTCGGAGGCCGCCGCACTGACGGCGACCCTCGCGTACGGCGGCGGCGCCGGATGCGCCGCCGTGGCGACCCTCCGCCGCCTGCGGGAGACGCCGGCGCCCCTGCCGGTCGAGACCGCTCAGCGGTTCGCCAACGCGATCGCGGACCGGCAGTCGCCCTCGGAAGTCGAATAGCGACCGGCCGTCGGGTGCCGGCTCGGCCGTAGGGTCGCCCCCGGGCCCGCCGCCCCACACCGGTGAAACACATCCGGCCGAAAGGCCCGCAAGCGTTCCTCGTACGGCCGGCCAATGGCATGGGCATTCGGTGAGCGCCCGACTACGCGGGCCCCGTCGCGGGAGAAACACGGCGTTGTTCACCAACGCTCAGAGACCATCCATGAACACCCTGTGAACAGCCACAACCGTCAGATTGTGGCATTTAGCCGACGGTGACCATATGAATCCCTCTATTCCGTTTAGCGCGGTTTATCTGGGTACGGGAGGTCCACACGTAAAAGAGACACACCAAGGGAGTGGATGCCATGACTGGGCCGATAGCCCAGCAGACCTCCGGCGGTACGCCCACGAGAGCGGGGGGCGGTTCCAGCAGCCTGGCCGACGTGGTGGACCTGATCCTGGAAAAGGGTCTGGTGATCGACCTGTACGCCCGGGTCTCGCTGGTGGGGATCGAGATCCTCACGGTCGACGTCCGGATCGTCGTCGCGAGCGTGGACACCTACCTGCGGTTCGCCGCGGCCTGCAACCGGCTCGACATCGCCCACGACGGGACCTCGCAGGGCCTGCCGCAGTTCGTCGGCGGCATGCAGGAGTCGGGCGCGAAGAAGAAGACCCGCGGCGCGCTGGAAGGAGCGCGTGAACGGCTCGAAGAGACCTTCGCCCCCTCGGATGACGAGGACGACGAGAAGAAGAAGCAGCCGGCACGGCGTCGCTCATCCAAGAAGAACGAGGAGGACGACGAGTGACCACCCCGCAGACATCCGCGGCGACCCAGTACGTCTACGGCATCATCCGTGCCGACGCCTCGGTACCCGACGACCTGACCGGCCTGGACGGCCAGCCCGTCTCGGTGGTCGCGCACGGTCCGTGCGCGGCCCTCGTCAGCGAGCTGGCGCAGCAGCGCCCCCTGGGCGAGCGCGCCGACCTGCTCGCGCACCAGCGCGTGCTGGACGTGTTCGTCTCGGCCGGCGTCGACATCCTGCCCTCCCGGTTCGGCGCGGCCCTGGGTAGCCGGGACGCCGTGGAGAAGGAGCTGCTGGCCGAGAACGGCGAGCGCCTGTCTCAGGTCCTGGACCGGCTGACAGGACGCCAGGAGGTCCGCGTCAAGGGCACCTACGTCCAGGAGGCCATCCTGCGCGAGGTCGTGGCCGAGGAGCCGGAGGTGGCCGAGCTCAACGAGCGGGTGCGCAACGTGCCCGAGGACGCCTCGGACGCCGTCTACTACGACCGCGTCCGGCTCGGCGAACTGGTCGCGCAGAGCGTCAAGCGGCGCCGCGACGAGGAGGGCGCCCGGCTGCTGGAGAGCCTCGCCCCCGCCGCCGCGGCCGTCGCCGCCCACGCGCCCGTGCGCGAGGAGGACGTCATCGACGCGTCGTTCCTGGTGGATCGCGCGAAGCTGGCGGACTTCCAGCGGACCGTGGACGCGCTCGCCGGCGAACACCAGGGCCGGGTGACCCTGCGCCTGGTCGGGCCGCTACCGCCCTACAGCTTCGTCCCGGAGGAGTGAATGGGACTGTTCACCGGCCTGGTGACGCTTCCCCTCGCACCCGCGCGGGGGGTGATCTGGCTCGCCGGGGTGCTCAAGGAACAGGCCGAGGAGCAGCTGTACGACCCCGGCCGGATCGCCGCGGAGATGCAGCAGGTCGCCGACGACGTCGCCAGTGGAGCGATCACCGAAGAGGAGGCGGCCGAGCGGGAGGAGGAGCTCATCCACCGCCTGCACGAAGGCCACCGACTCGGTTATCAGAGAGGCTAGCGATGCTCAGCGCGTCCGACGCCGCCGAAGTGGCGGTGCACCACGTCACCGAGATGACCGGACGGTCCGCCGAAGGGGTCGTCGGGGTCGAGCGCTCCGACGACGGGTGGAAGGTGACCGTCGAGGTCGTCGAGACCCAGCGGATCCCCGACTCCGCCGACATCCTCGCCACCTATGACGTCGAGGTCGACGCCGACGGCGAACTGGTGTCCTATCGGCGCGTCGGACGCTACCTGCGCGGGCAAGTCGAGCGGAAGTGAAAGAGGCTGAGCACATTGTCCGAGATGTCATGGACGGGATCACGGTCGGTCGCTCGTCCGATGGCGGGAGAGCAGCCGAACGCCAATCTCGCCGACCTTCTCGAGCGCATCCTCGACAAGGGAATCGTGATCGTCGGGGACATCCGGGTGAATCTCCTCGACATCGAGCTGCTGACCATCAAGCTGCGGCTGCTGGTCGCCTCGGTCGACCGCGCCAAGGAGATGGGCATCGACTGGTGGGAACACGATCCGTCGCTGTCCTCCCGCGCCTCACGCGAGGAGGTGAGCGACGGCCAGGGCTCCTCCCGCGAGGCGCTGGAGGAGGAGAACCGGCGGCTGCGTGAACGCCTGGCCGCGATCGAGGAACACGCCGGCGACGGCGCGGACGGCGCCACCGGAGACGGAAAGAGGACGACGCCCAAGCGGCCGGCGAGCACAAGGAAGCGCGAGAACAGTGACTGACTCTTCCGACACCGCCGTCTACCTGTACGGCGTCACCCGAGGACTGGATCCCGCGGTGCTGGGCGACTCCCCCGGCGTGGCGGGCGCTCCGGTGCGCGGCGTCGTCACCGGCGACCTCACCGCGCTGGTCAGCACCGTACGGCTGGACGAGTACGGCGAGGAGGCCCTGCGCGCCAACCTGGAGGATCTGGCCTGGATCGAGGCGACCGCACGCGCACACCACGCCGTGGTCGACCGTGCCGCCCGCGTGGCGCCGACCGCGCCCGTACGGATCGCGACCGTCTACCACGACGACGAGCGCGTGTCGCAGGTCCTCCGCGAGGGGCGCGAGCGGTTCGGCACGGCGCTGGACCGGATCACGGGCCGCTCGGAGTGGGGGGTCAAGGCCTACGCCTACCCGGAGGACGACCGGCCCGCCGAGGAGGCGGTGCCGACCGCCACGGGCGGCGGTTCGGGGCAGGCCGGTGCCGGCACCGCGTACCTGCGGCGGCGCCAGGAGCAGCGGCGCCGCCGGACCGAGGCGGGGCGCCGGCTCAGCGAGCGCGCCCAGGCCATCGACGCCGAACTCCGGGTCCACGCGGTGGCGGTCAGGAGACATCCGCCGCAGGATCCGAAGCTGTCCGGCCACGCGGGCACGCCGATCCTCAACGTGGCCTACCTGCTGGACGACGCACGGGTGCCGGAGTTCCAGGCGCTGGTGCGCGACATCGACGAGCGGTCGCCCGGGATCGGCGTCGAGATGACGGGCCCCTGGCCGCCGTACTCCTTCATCGAGACGGACGGGGCGTGAGCGATGACGGTCCCCCTCGACGTCGGCCCGGCCGGCAACGGAACTGAGCGCGTCGCGCTCGTCGACCTGCTCGACCGGCTGCTGGCCGGCGGGGCCGTCCTCACCGGCGACCTGGTGATCTCCATCGCCGAGGTCGACCTGGTCCAGATCTCGCTCCGCGCGCTGATCATGGCCGTACGCGACGAAACGGAGGAGGACGAGGCGTGAACCGCTTCGAGGACCGCGCACCGGTGACCGGGAACGTCACGACGACGGACCTGACGACCGACGACCCCGTCACCGACGCCCTCCTGCACGGCCGTACGGAGCCGTCGGCGCCACCGGACCGGGCCGGCTCCGGCACGTCCCGTACGATGCGGCGGCTGCAGACCGACCCCGACACCGTCGAGCGTGACCTGGTGAAGCTCGTCCTCACTCTGGTGGAGCTGATCCGGCAGCTCATGGAGCGCCAGGCGATACGCCGCGTCGAGGGCGGCGGGCTCTCCGAGGACCAGGTCGAGCAGCTCGGCCTCGCGCTGATGCGCCTCGACGAGGCGATGGGCCGGCTGAAGGACCACTTCGACCTGGACGACCACGACCTCAACCTCGACCTCGGCCCGCTCGGACCGCTGCTGCCCGAGAGCTGAACACCCACCAGACCGCCCGCCGCCCGTGGCGGCGGGCGTTCCACGTGGCGCGGCCCCGTCACGTACGGCCGGGCCCGTCGGCGGGCTCACGCACGACGGGCTTCGTGCGGGTGACGAAGTTCGGGCGGGACCCGGCGCGGCGCCGGATCCCGCCCGTGTCGCGGTCACCTTCTTCTGCGGAATCGCCGGAAGAGCCAGCCACCGAGGATCAGCGCGATGACCGGCAGGGCGCGCACCCCGACGAATCCCGCGATCGCGCGCAGCACCTGCACGAGCCGGGCGAACGCCAGAGTGTGCAGGACCTTGCGCAGGCCCGGCAGCTTGAGCGCGTTCCTCACCGAGCCCTGTAGCGCCTTCTTCGGTGAGGGCACCTCACGCTTGCGCATCGCCCCCTTGATTCGCTCCGGCGAAGCCGTCTTCGTCACCTTGCCCACCGGCGTCGATTTCTCAGCCATATGCCGTCTCCTTATTCGGGGGTTTCACCTCTTCCCCCGTCATACCCGAGGGGCGAGAACCATTCATGGGTAGCGCTCCATATGCACCGCGACCAACGTTTTGTGGCCGGAAAAACACCGGGAGTGACACTCGGCCCCGCGTTCTGACCGGTGGATTGTTTCCCACCTGAGCGGGTACCCCCCGACCGGCGGTTCCCCGGCTGCGGAGCCGGTGTCGCGGGAGGAAGGACACTGAAATGACGACTCGGTCAGCCTCCGAGAAACGCATGAAGAATCCCACTGAACACATCGATCTCACTGGTTTGAAGGAGCTGAAGGGCACCGTGAAGACTGCGGCGAAAACCGTGAAGGCGGCCACCAGTGCGGCGAACCTGGGAAAGGCGGCCCCGAAGGCCGCGATAAGCGCGGCCAAATCATTGGGATCCGGTGACTCGTCCGCGAAGCAGGCCGTTTCCGGCGGGCTCGGCGCGCTGAAGAAGGCCGGAGCGAAGGTCCTCGGCAAGAAGGGCGGGCGAGCGAGCGAGAGCCCGTCCAAGATCACCAACATCGTCGAGGAGGTCGACGTCGGGGCGCCGCGCCGTCTCGTCTACGACCAGTGGACCCGGTTCCAGGACTTCCCGGGCTTCACGAAGAAGGTGGAGGGCACCGAGCAGGTCGCGGACGAGAAGCTGCGGTGGAAGGCCAAGATCTTCTGGTCGTCCCGCGCGTGGGAGTCCACCATCGTCGAGCAGGTGCCGGATGAGCGGGTCGTCTGGCGGTCGACGGGCGCCAAGGGGTACGTGGACGGCGCCGTGACCTTCCACGAGCTGACGCCGGACCTGACCCGCGTGCTGCTGGTCCTCGAATACCACCCGAAGGGTCTGGTCGAGAAGACCGGCAACCTGTGGAGAGCCCAGGGCCGCCGGGTCCGGCTCGAACTCAAGCACTTCCAGCGGCACGTGATGGCCCACGCGGTGCTGGCCAAGGAGGACGACGTCGAGGGCTGGCGTGGCGAGATCCGCGACAGCGAGGTCGTCAAGAGCCACGAGACCGCGGTGGCCGACGAGAAGAAGCAGCGCAACACCACCGGCAAGTCCGGCGGCACGACACGTTCCAGGAAGACCTCCGGCGCCGGCCGGTCGTCGAGCCGCTCCTCCAGCGGCTCCTCCGGCGCGTCCGGTAAGGGCTCGTCCGGCGCGAAGCGCTCCTCCTCCCGCAAGAGCTCGTCCTCCGGTGCGCGCAAGTCCTCCGACAGGCAGCACGAATAGCCCGGCACCCAGGCGAGCCGCACAACCCCGAGCCCGGCGGAGACGCCTTCGCGACGGGTCGGCTCAGCCTCGGCTCTTGGCGAAGGCGAGGAACTCGCGTGCGACCGGAGGCAGCGGACGGCGTGTGTGGACCAGGCCGATGGTCGTGGTGATCGGGGGCATGAAGGAGCGGACGGCGAGGCCCTCGACGGTCTCGATCTGGTTCCGGTACCACATCAGCGACCCGACCCCGGCGCGCACCCAGGTGAGCCACGCCCCCCGCTCGTTCGACTCCACCGCCGGGATCGGCGTGACGCCGATGCGGGACAGCACGCCGTCGAGCTCGGTCCGCCGGGCGCTGCCCCGGGCGGGCATGACCAGGCGCAGGCCTTCGAGCGCCGACTGCGGGACCGGCTCGCGCAGGTTGAGCCCGGGCGGGGAGATCAGGACGATCTCCCGCTGTTCGAGCGGGTGCGCCGCCAGGTCGCCGGGGACCGGCAGGTCGGTCAGGGCGAGGTCGGCGCGTCCGTCGCGTACGGCGGCGCCCGCCGACTCACGGCCGTCGCAGCGGACCACCCGGATCCTCGCGGCGGGCTGCTCGCGGGCGAACTCCGGCAGCAGTCGCGCCGTGAGCTCGGGCTCCAGGGTGGAGGTCGAGGCCACCCGCAGTTCCCCGGGCCGTGCGCCGGCGGGCGCGGCGGAGAACGCCTCGATCGCGTCGACCGCCCTCAGGGCGTCGCGGGCGTACCGGACGATCTGCTCTCCGGAGTCGGTGAGCGCCACTCCGCGACCGGCGCGGGCGAACAGCTCGACGCCCAGCTCACGCTCAAGCTCCCTGATCGCCCGCGACAGCGCCGGCTGTGCGACGAACAGGGCCTGGGCCGCCGCGGTCATCGTGCCGTGGTCGGCGGTCGCCACGACATAGCGCAGCTGCCGCAGATTCATGGATCTGAACGTAGGGCAAGGCGCCGCGCTCAGTCCTGGACATAGCCGGAATGGCCCGGACATTCACGGGGCGCGGTACCGCGCCCCGGAACGGACGAAAGCGGCTTTTTGGGACCGATCAGTCGAGGTCGGCGCCGTACGTCTGCTTCACGACGTCGAGGTGGTGCCACGACTCGCCGACCCAGACGCCCGGCACCGCGCGAACCGCTTCGAGCGTGCTCAGCAGCACGTCGCGGGAGGTGGCGTCGATCCCACAGACGAGGTCGTACCGGCCGAAGCCGGTGACCACGTAGTTGATCCCGGACAGCCGGGCGATGCGACCGGCCGCCGTGTCGACGTCACTGGAGACGCGGACACCCACTCCGGCGAGCTCGCCGGAGCCGAGGGCCCGCGAGTCGACGATCCCGCTCACATGGATCACTCCGGTGCGCATGAGCCGTACGGCACGCGCGCGGGTGGCCGCCTGAGACAGGCCGACCACCTCGGCCAGCCGCGTGTACGGGGTGCGGCCGTCGCGCGTCAGTTCGCGCAGCAGCCGCCAGTCGATCTCGTCCAGCGACACGTCGGGCAGTTCGGTGACGACGGAGTGCGCGTCCTTCACCACGGAGATGACACGGAAGACCTCCACTCCGCGCACACCGGGCAGCGAGCGTACGGCGTCGACCTCCTGGGCGAGCGTGACGTCGTCACGCACGCGTACCTCGGCGACGACGGCGTGCGCCCCGGTGGCCAGGGCGGCGAACCAGGCCGCCGGCTTTCTGGCAACCGCGTCGACCACATGGCGTGCCGGACCGTCGACGTCGATGAAGATATGGCCGATGGCGCCGGTTCCGATCACGGACGCGTGCACGATGCCCACCACGCGCACGATCCCCGAATCCAGAAGATGCTGTACGCGCGTGCGCACGGCCGTTCGCGACAGCCCCACACGGTCGGCCAGCGCCTGGAAGGTCGCCCTTCCATCCCGCTGCAGCTCGCGTACGAGCACAGCGTCGACCGCATCCAGCACGGGGGTCCTCCTCAGGGCCTGTATGTTCCTGCATTGGCTTGCATGATCATTTCACTACTGACGTCTTCGTCGCGAAAACGGAGCGTTGTTCGTGTACGTCCGCCAAAGGACCACCGATCTGTCGGTGAGGCGCGGCGTCGGTGCCGAAAGCGGCGCGTTTCGTCGGCCGCCGACGTGGCAACGTCCGGGCATCATCGGCTAGAGCTCGCGTCCCAATTCGACGAGGATTCCGTGAGCCTCGTCCCGCGCGGCCGTGGCCGCCTCCGCGTCGCCCTTCGCCGCGTGGGTGTCGGCGAGGCAGCGGAGGGTCTCGGCCACGTCGAGCGACTCGTGGAGGTCGCGGAAGATCCGCAGGGACTCCCCCAGCTGCGCGGCCGCGGCGTCCGGGTCGCCGTCGGCCAGAAGCATCTCTCCGGTGAGCCGCAGCACGTGTCCCTCACACGTGCGCCAGCCGACGTCACGGAAGGTCGTCATGACCAGATCCAGCACCGGCCGTGCCTCGTCGTGGCGCTTCTGCCGGACCAGGCACTCCCCCATCCGCATCCGCACCACCGCCTCGCTCAGCCGGTCACCGATCGCGTGGAACGTCGGCAGCGCCTGCTCCAGCAGCCGCAGCGCCTCGCCGTACCGGCCGAGCTCCAGCTCGACGCCCGCGATGCGGCGCAGCGCGTGTGCCTCGCCCATGCCGTTGCCCGCGCTCCGGTAGAGCCGCAGCATCTCCTCGAACCGCGCCCGCGCCGGCTCGGCCCGCCCCTGGTCGAGGTCGCACAGGCCGAGCCCCTCCACGGCGTACGCCTCGGCGCGCCGGTCGCCCAGCTCGCCGAACAGCCGCAGCGCGTCGGCCCACAGCGGGCGGGACGCCTCCGGGTCGCCGATGATGCGGACCGTGCCGGCCACGCCGCACAGCGCGCCGGCCCGGCCGTAGCGCTCGCCGATGCGCTCACAGAGCGCCGCCGCGCGCTCGAAGTGATCGCGCGCCTCACCGAACTCGCTCTGGACGTACAGCATCGCGCCGAGGTTGATCTCCGACGCCGCCTCGCCGCGCAGGTCGTCCGACTCGCGCGCCGCCGCCAGCGCGTGGTCGCAGCAGCGGCGCCACTCGACCAGGTCGCCGCAGAACTCGAAGAACGGGAGGCTCGCGCTGGCGAGCTCCCAGCACGGGCCGGGCATGCCGGCGGCGTGCGCCTGCTCGACCATCGCGGTGATCGCGGACCGCTCGCTCTCGAACCACGCGAGCGGGTCGCGCAGCAGCACATCGGTGGTCTCCGGATCGAGCGGCGTGCGGGGCGCGTCGCCGGACAGCGGTGCGTAGTAGCAGTTGGGCAGCCGGCGTTCGGCCTCGCCGACCAGTGCCAGCCAGGCCCCGGCCGCGCGGCCCAGCGCGGCGCGGCGTTCGGCCGGGGTCTCCTCGACGACGGCGCGCTCGCGGGCGTACACCCGCAGCAGGTCGTGGAAGCGGTAGCGCGGCTGGTCGGTCTCGTCGCGGCCGGCCACCTCCAGCAGCCGGGCGTCCACCAGCTCCTCGACCAGGTCCTCGCCCTCCGGCATCGGCACGTCGACCAGCGCGGCGGCCGTCCAGGCGGCGAAGTCGGCCACCTCCAGCACGCCGAGCAGCCGGAACGCCCGCTGGGCCGCCGCGGACAGGCCCCGGTGGCCCAGCGCGAGGCTGCCGCGCACCTCCAGGTCGGCGTGGACCAGCTCGTCGAGCCGCCGGTGCTCGTCGGCGAGCCTCCGCGCGAGCCGGTCGAGGGTCCAGTGCGGCTTGGCGGCCAGTCGCGCCGCCGCGATCCGCAGGGCCAGCGGCAGCCGGTCGCACAGCGCGGCCACGCGGTCGGCGGCCTCCGGCTCCGCGGCGACCCGCTCGGGGCCGGCCACGCGGGTGAGGAGTTCGGCCGCCTGGATCGGGTCGAAGGCGTCCAGCTCGATGCGCGTCGCGCCGGCCAGCCCGGTCAGGCGCCGCCGCGAGGTGACGAGGACCGCGCACAGCGGGCTGCCCGGCAGCAGCGGGCGCACCTGCCGCTCGTCGGCGGCGTTGTCCAGGACGATGAGGGCTCGCCGCCCGTCGAGGCGTGCGCGGTAGAGGTCGGCGCGCTCGTCCGGATCGGCGGGGATGGCCGCGCCGTCGACGCCGAGCGCCCGCAGCAGGCGGCCGAGGACGTCGCCGGGGTCGGCCGGCGTGGCCTCGCTGCCGTGCAGCCCGACGTAGAGACGCCCGTCGGGGAACTCCTGCCGCAGCCGGTGCGCGACGTGCACGGCGAGCGTGGTCTTACCGACGCCGCCGCGCCCGCTGATCGCGATGATCGGCACCGCGGCGTACGGCTCGGGGCGCCAGGTCAGCGCGGCGGCGATCTCGGCGACCTGCTTCGCGCGGCCGGTGAAGTCGGCGATGTCGGGCGGCAGCGGCGACGGCCTGCCGGACGGCACCGGCTCGGGCGCCGGCCCGGCCGGGCTCGTGTCGTCGGCGAGGATCGCCTGCTGGATGCGGCGCAGGTCGGGCCCCGGCTCCAGGCCCAGCTCGGCGACCAGCGTCTCGCGTGCGTCCTGGTAGGCGTCGAGCGCCTCCGAGCGGCGTCCCGCGCGGTGGAGCGCGCGCATCAGCTGGCCGCGGAAGCGCTCGCGCAGCGGGTGGGCCGCGACGAGGGACACGACCTCCGGGATGAGGTCGCCGGCCCGGCCGACGGCCAGGTCGGCGTCGATGCGCTCCTCGATGGCGGTCAGCCGCCGCTCCTCCAGGCGCGCCGCCTCGGCCGCGAGACCCGCCAGGCCGCCGAGGGCGGGGCCTCGCCACAGCGCGAGGGCGGCCCGCAGCTCGTCCGCGGCACGCGCGGGTTCCATGCCCCGGGCGTGATCGATGTGGCGCTCGAACTCCAGGAGGTCGACCTGGTCCGTACGCAGGACGTACCCCGGCGGAACGGTCACGATGACCTCGCGGACCGGCTCACCGTCGGGGTCGGCGAGCCGCCACGCCCGCCGTAGCGCGGAGACGCACGCCTGGATCTGCGCCGTCGCGGTCGTGGGCGCCCGCTCCCCCCAGACGGCCTCGATCAGGCGGTCCACGCTGCGCACGCGCCCAGGGTCCAGCGCGAGCGCGGCCAGCACGGCACGCGCGCGGGGACCGAGCGGAACGGAGACGGCACCGTCCCACAGCTCCACCGGACCCAAGAGCCTGACCTGCATGCCTGCCTCTCAGCGAGGGGGTTCCGACCGGCACGCACGGCACCGGAGGATGCGCCGTGCGAGGGCGCCGGCAAGCTCCTAAGCTCAGTTCAGAGGTAAGTGTCGCATGAAGAAATCACTTATGGTCAATGTGGATGGCGGGAAAGATTCCATTTCGTCGTTTCGGCGGCCCGTCACGGCGCTGACTTGACACCCCGCGAAAGGGGCTTTCGTCGGGTACGCGGCACACTGTCCGGATGCGATTGCGACACCTGATCGCGGTGCTCCTGCTCTCCGTCTCCGCCTGCTCGGCGGGGCACGACCACACCGTCGCCCGCCGGCCGGGCGGCCGGCTCCCGGCCGTGCGGCGCACCGGCCCGGCCGTCACTCCCACGCCCGCGCCTCCGCGCCCCCGGCGCATGGTCCTCCACGGGGCGCGCGACTCCGGCATGGTCGCGCTCACGTTCGACGCCGACATGACGCACGGCATGTGGCGATCGCTCGACGCCGGGCGGATCAAGTCCTCCTATGACCACCGCATCGTCGACACGCTCGACGCCACCCACACTCCGGCGACCATTTTCGCCACCGGCATGTGGATCCGGCGCTATCCGGCGGCGACGAAGACGCTCGCGGCCGATCCGCTGCTGGAGTTCGCCAATCATTCCTATGAGCACAGCGCCTTCACGGCCCCGTGTTACGGCCTGCCGGTCCTGCCGGCCCGGGACCGCGCGGCGGACCTGCGGCACGCCGCGCGGATCCTGCGCGACCACGTTCCCGCGCCCACGCCCTACTTCCGGTTCCCCGGCGGATGCCACGACCGGTCTGCGGTGCGGGCGGTGCTGGCCGCCGGGCTGACGCCGGTGCAGTGGGACGTGATCAGCGGTGACGCCTTCGGCCACGACCCCCATGCGATCACGCGTACGGTCCTGAAGGAGGCGAAGGGCGGATCGATCGTCGTCATGCACCTCAACGGAGCGCCCACCGCGCCCGAGACGCACGCGGCGCTGCCCGGGATCATCACCGGCCTGCGGGCGCGGGGGCTGCGCCTGGTCAAGGTGTCGGAGCTGCTCACCGCCCGTTGAACCGGGCACCGGCGGGTATCCATCACAATGGAGAGTGGCCTTTCCGGCCATTCGCCCAGATGACGAACGGTGTTGACGAACGTGCGCCTGCTGAACGGTGAGCAACCGGTTCACGACCTGACTTACAACGACGTCTTCATGGTGCCCCGCCGGTCCGACGTCGGCTCCCGGCTCGAGGTCGACCTGTCGACCAGTGACGGCAGCGGGACGACGATCCCCATCGTCGTCGCCAACATGACCGCCGTCTCGGGCCGCCGGATGGCCGAGACGATCGCCCGCCGCGGCGGGCTCGCGGTGATCCCCCAGGACATCCCGGTGGACGTCGTCTCCGACGTCATCGGCTGGGTCAAGACCCGTCATCTCATCGTCGACACCGCGATCCGGCTGGGTCCCGGCAGCACGGTCGGCGAGGCGCTCGGCCTGCTGTCCAAGCGCGCGCACGGCGCCGTCATCGTCGTCGCGGACGACCGTCCCGTCGGCGTGGTCACCGAGGCCGACTGCCTGAGCGTCGACCGGTTCACCCAGCTCAGCGAGGTGATGTCCCGCGATCTGCTCACGCTCCCGGACACCGTCGACCCGCAGAAGGCCTTCGACACCCTGCACACACGCGGCCACCGGCTCGCGCCCGTGGTCGACGGTGAGGGCCGGCTGACCGGCGTGCTGACCCGTACGGGCGCGCTGCGCGCGACGCTGTACGAGCCCGCGGTGGACGCCGGCGGCCGGCTGCGTGTGGCCGCCGCGATCGGTGTGAACGGTGAGGTGGAGGAGAAGGCCGAGGCGCTTCTCGCCGCCGGGGCCGACGTGCTGGTCATCGACACCGCGCACGGGCACCAGGACAAGATGCTCGGCGCGCTGCGGCGCGTGCGCGGGCTCGATCCTCAGGTGCCCGTCGTGGCCGGCAACGTCGTGACCGCGGACGGCGTGCGCGACCTGGTCGAGGCGGGCGCCGACATCGTCAAGGTCGGGGTCGGCCCGGGCGCGATGTGCACGACCCGCATGATGACCGGCGTGGGCCGCCCGCAGTTCTCCGCCGTCCTCGAGTGCGCCGCGGAGGCCCGCCGGCTGGGCCGCCACGTCTGGGCGGACGGCGGCGTACGCCACCCGCGCGACGTGGCCCTGGCCCTCGCCGCCGGTGCGGCGAACGTCATGATCGGCTCGTGGTTCGCCGGGACCCTGGAGTCGCCGGGCGACCTGCAGCGCGCCTCCGACGGGCGGCTGTACAAGGAGAGCTTCGGGATGGCCTCGGCCCGCGCGGTACGCCTGCGCACGGCCGAGGACTCGCCCTTCGAGCGCGCCCGCAAGGCGCTGTTCGAGGAGGGGATCTCCACCTCGCGGATGTACGTCGACCCGCAGTCACCCGGCGTCGAGGACGTGCTCGACACGATCATCGCGGGGCTGCGGAGCGCCTGCACGTACGCGGGCGCGCGGACGCTGGAGGAGTTCCACGAGCGGGCGCTGGTGGGGGTGCAGAGCCCGTCGGGCTACGCGGAGGGCGAACCACTGCACGTCAGCTGGTGACCGGCCGCCGCACCGAGCATGTCCGGGATGGGTGGATCATAGAAGGGACGTCGAGGCGAGGACGGTGATATGCCCCGTATCCAGGGGTTCGAGGCCTACCGCATGGCGATGCCGCGCGGCCGGCGCCCGGAGAGCATTCTCGTCCGGGTGACGGACGACGACGGCCTCGCGGGCTGGGGCGAGGTGGCCGGCTCCGACGTCTGCTGGGCCGACATCGAAGAGCGCGTCGGCCCCGCCCTGCTCGGCCTCGACTGGGAGCTGCCCGAGGAGGTCGGCGGCGTCGGCGGGCTCGGCGGCAGCGCGGCGGCCTCGGCGACCGACATCGCCTGCTGGGACCTGTGGTGCCGCCGCCAGGGCAGCCCGCTGTCCCACTCGCTCGGCGGCACCCGCACCTCGGTGATGGCCGGCGCCCGGCTCGGTGCCGAACCCACGCTCGACGTGCTGCTCACCCGCGTCAACCGCCTGGTCGGCGCCGGCTACACGCGGGTCACGCTCGCGGTGCACCCCGGCTGGGACGTCGAGCCCGTCCGCGCCGTACGCCGGGCGTTCCCCGCGCTCGCCCTCCAGGCCGACGCCGGCGAGGCGTACACCGAGGCGCAGGCCCACCTCGACGCGCTGGAGGCCCTCGACGCGTACGGCCTGATGGCGATCGAACGGCCGTTCCCCGGCGACGACCTGCCCGCGTACGCCCGGCTGCAGCGGCAGGTCGCCACGGCGGTGTGCCTCGACCCGGCCGACCTGGACACCGTCGACAGCGCCATCGCCATGAGCGCGGGCCGCATGATGGGCCTGCGCATCGCCCGGCTGGGCGGCCTGACCGCGACCCGCGGCGCCCACGACCGCGCGCTGGCGGCCGGCTGGGACGCGTGGTGCGGCGGCGCGGACGGGTTCGGCATCGGCCAGGCGGCGGCGGTCGCGGTGGCCAGCCTGCCGGGCTGTGACCTGCCGAGCGACGTGACCGAGACCCCGACCGCCACGGCGGTCGTGTCCCCGCCGGTGAGCGTGAACGGCGGCGTCGTGGCCGTCCCCCTCACCCAGCCGGGCCTCGGCCACGACATCGACGAGGCGATGGTCTCCCGCCTCGCCCGCCAGAGCCTGCGCATCCCGGCCTGACACCGGCGTCACACCGGACGGCGGGCGAGGCGCCGGGCGTCTCTCGCCCGCCGGGCCCCGGGGGTGCCGCGGGTCACACTCCGGCGAGCCGGCCGGACCGGCGCAGGTACACCACCCGGGTCACGACGGCGCAGAGTACGTAGAAGCCGATGAAGGCGACGTAGGCGCCGGTGCCGGACCCGTACGCGAGGAACGACTGCCGGAAGGCCAGGTTCACCAGGACGCCGCCGAACGCGCCGACGGCGCCGGCGAGACCGATCACCGCGCCGGACAGGCGGCGGGCCTCCGTCTCCTCCGCGCACCTCACACGGAAGATCGCCGGGATCATCTTGTACGTCGAGCCGTTGCCGACCCCGCTGAGCACGAACAGCAGCACGAACCCCACGATGAACAGCGGCAGCGACCGCTCCGCGGAGGCGAGCAGGACCACGGCGGCGCCCAGCGCCATGGCGGCGAAGTTCCAGAACGTCACTTTCGCGCCGCCGAGCCGGTCCGCCAGCCTGCCGCCCACCGGGCGGACCAGGGAGCCGAGCAGCGGCCCGAGGAAGGTCAGGTACGCGGCCTTGACCGGAGTGGCGAAGTCGGCGGCGAACTGCACCTGGAGCACCTGGCCGAAGGCGAACCCGAAACCGATGAACGACCCGAACGTGCCGATGTAGAGCAGCGAGACGATCCAGGTGTGGGCGTCCCGGGCGACGTCACGCATGGCCCGCCGATCGTTACGGAGCCCGGGGAGGTTGTCCATCCACAGCGCCGCGCCGACGGCGGCCAGGACGACGAGCGGGATGTAGACGCCCGCCACGAGACGCGGGTGCCCGGCGCCCGCCGTGGCCAGGACCGCCAGGCCCACGAGTTGGACCACGGCCACCCCGAGGTTGCCGCCGCCGGCGTTGACCCCCAGCGCCCAGCCCTTGAGCCGCTGGGGGTAGAAGGCGTTGATGTTCGCCATCGAGGAGGCGAAGTTGCCGCCGCCGACGCCCGCGAGAGCGGCGACCGCCAGCAGCGTGCCGTACGACACGCCGGGGTGGATGACGACGGCGGCGGCCACGGCCGGCACGAGCAGCAGGCCGGCGCTGATCATGGTCCAGGTGCGACCGCCGAACCGGGCCACCGCGAAGGTGTACGGCAGGCGCAGCGCCGCGCCGATCGCCGTGGGCACCGTGGTGAGCACGAACTTGCCCGCCGGGTCGATGTGGTACGCCGGGCCGAGGAAGAGGACCAGCACCGACCACAGGCTCCAGACCGAGAAGCCGACGTGCTCGCTGAAGATGGACAGGACGAGGTTGCGCCGGGCGACCCTCGCCCCGGTCGCCGTCCAGAACGTCGCGTCCTCGGGACGCCAGTCGGTGATCCGGCGTGGCGCGGTGGTGGGCGTGCGCCGCTCGACGGTGGTCATGGGAGCCTCCTGCGGTCCGTAGGGCCGCCTCGGACGGTAGGAACGCGGCGTTTCTCCCTCGTGTGAGGCCGGAGTCGGCGGTGCTACGTTCCGTGCACGCCGCGCGGCGTGAGGCTGTGAGGCGGCAGGCGGCGCACCGGCCCGCCGGGCCCGCGGTGAAGCGCTTGTAGCAGCGCGGTAATACGGCGGACTCGGTGGCGAAACGCCGCGCCCGCAATATCGGCACATGACCGAGCGGAGCGAGGGAATCGAGAACGAGGCCCCGGTGGTCACGCCGGCCGATGGTGAAATGCCCACCCGGGAGCTTGTCGTCGTCGGCCACGGCCCGGCCGCCCACCGCCTGATCGAGGCGGTCCGCGAGCGGGACACCGAGGGCCGCTGGCAGATCACCGTGGTGGGCGAGGAGCCACGCCCGGCCTACGACCGGGTCGCGTTGACCTCCTACCTCACCGACGGCGCCGACCTGGCGTACCCCGCCCACGACGACGCCGTACGCGTCCGTACGGGAGAGCGGGTGACCTCGATCGACCGTGCCGGCCGTACGGTCACGACGGACGCCGGGGACACGCTGCGCTACGACACGCTGGTGCTGGCCACCGGATCGGTGCCGTTCGTCCCGCCCGTACCCGGGGCCGGCGCCGCCTTCGTGTACCGCACCATCGACGACCTGGACGCCCTGCGGGCACGGGCCGCGGGCCGCGCGAGCGGGGTCGTCGTCGGCGGCGGGCTCCTGGGCCTGGAGGCGGCCCGCGCCCTGCAGGGCCTCGGCCTGGACACCCACATCGTGGAGATGGCGCCCTGGCTGATGGCCCGCCAGCTCGACGAGGGCGGCGGGGCGATGCTGCGGCGCCACATCGAGGCGCTCGGCCTGCGGGTGCACACGGACGTCATGCTGGAGCGCGTCGAGGCCGACGCGGTCCATCTCGCCGGCGGCACCGTCCTGCCGGCCGGCGTCGTCGTCTTCTCCGCCGGCATCCGCCCCCGCGACGAGCTGGCCCGCGACGCCGGGCTGGAGGTCGGCGAGCGCGGCGGGATCGTGGTGGACGACGCCTGCCGCACCGGCGACCCGCGGATCTACGCGATCGGCGAGTGCGCGCTCGTGGGCGGGCAGGTCTACGGGCTGGTCGGGCCGTGCCTGTCGATGGCCGAGGTGGTCGCGGACGCGCTGTTCGGCGGGGCGGCCCGGTTCGCGGGTGCCGACACGTCCACGCAGCTCAAGCTCATGGGCGTCGACGTCGCGAGCTTCGGCGACCCGTCGGCCGACGCGCTGAACGTCAGCTACACCGACCCGGTCGCCGGGACGTACAAGCGGCTCGTCGTCAGCGACGACGCGGGGACCCTGCTGGGCGGGGTGCTCGTCGGCGACGCGTCGGCCTATCCCACCCTGCGCGCCTGTGTCGGCGCGAGCCTGCCCGCGGCGCCCGACCGGCTCCTGTTCGGCGGCACCGAGGCCGTGGCCGGCGCGATGACCGAAGAGACGATGGTGTGCAGCTGCAACGGCGTCAGCGCCGGCGCCATCCGCTCCGCGATCACCGACGGGGGCCTCACCGACCTTCCCGCGGTGAAGGCGTGCACCCGCGCGGGCACCGGCTGCGGAAGCTGTGTCCCGCTGGTGAAGCGGATCCTCGACGAGGAGCTCACCTCCGCGGGCATCCCGGTGAGCCGGGCGCTGTGCGAGCACTTCGACCACACCCGCGCGGAGCTGTTCGACATCATCCGGGTGCGGGGCATCACGACGTTCAGCGGGCTCATCGCCGAGTACGGCCGGGGCCGCGGCTGCGACATCTGCAAGCCGGCCGTCGCCTCGATCCTGGCCAGCCTCGGCACCGGGCACATCCTCGACGGCGAGCAGGCCGGCCTGCAGGACACCAACGACCAGTTCCTGGCGAACATGCAGAAGAACGGCACCTACTCGGTGGTGCCGCGCGTGCCCGGCGGGGAGATCACCCCGGAGAAGCTGATCGTCATCGGCGAGGTGGCGCGCGACTTCGGCCTCTACACGAAGATCACCGGCGGCCAGCGGATCGACATGTTCGGGGCCCGCGTCGAGCAGCTCCCGCTGATCTGGAAGCGGCTGACCGACGCCGGGTTCGAGTCCGGGCACGCGTACGGCAAGGCGCTGCGCACGGTCAAGTCGTGCGTGGGGTCCACCTGGTGCCGCTACGGCGTGCAGGACTCGGTCGGCCTGGCGATCCGGCTCGAGCTGCGCTACCGGGGCCTGCGCGCCCCGCACAAGATCAAGTCGGCGGTGTCCGGGTGCGCGCGGGAGTGCGCGGAGGCGCAGAGCAAGGACTTCGGCGTCATCGCCACCGAGAAGGGCTGGAACCTCTACGTCGCCGGGAACGGCGGGATGCGGCCGCGGCACGCCGACCTGTTCGCCACCGACCTGGACACCGAGACCCTGATCCGCTACGTCGACCGGTTCCTGATGTTCTACATCCGCACCGCGGACCGGCTCCAGCGCACCGCGTCGTGGCTGGAGAGCCTCGACGGCGGCATCGAGTACCTGCGGGACGTCATCGTCGCGGACCGGCTCGGCATCTGCGACTCGCTCGACGCGGCGATGGCCCGGCACGTGGAGGACTACAGCGACGAATGGCGGGCGACGCTGGAGGACCCCGAGCGACTGAGCCGCTTCGTGTCCTTCGTCAACGCCCCCGGCACCCCCGACCCGAGCATCGTCTTCGAACCCGAACGCGACCAGATCAAACCCGTGATCCCGGAGGTGGTGTCCCGGTGACCTCGCGAGCGAGGAGATCGGGAACACCGGCAGAGGAGGACTCATGACCGAGGTGCTGGACCGCGCCCCCGTGTCGGTGCGCTGGCAGACCGTCTGCGACTACGACGACCTGCCGCCGGAGGACGGCGTGTGCGCGCTCGTCCACGGAGAGCAGGTGGCGATCTTCCGGACCCACGACGGGCGCCTGTACGCCCTGTCCAACCGCGACCCGTTCAGCGGCGCGTACGTGCTGGCGCGCGGCATCGTGGGCTCCCGCGGCGGCGTGCCCACCGTCGCCTCGCCCATGTACAAGCAGGTCTTCGACCTGACGACGGGCCGCTGCCTGGACGATCCGGCGGTCCGGGTGCCGGCGTACCGCGTGCGCGTCAGCGGCACGCGGGTGGAGGTGGCCCGCGCGTGATCGACGAGCCCCTGGCCGGCTTCACGGTGGGCGTGACGGCGGCGCGCCGGCACGAGGAGCTCTCGGCGCTGCTGGAACGCCGCGGCGCCCGGGTGGTCTACGCCCCCGCGATCCGGCTGGTGTCGCTGTCCGACGACGCGCTGCTCCTGGCCGCGACACGGCAGATGCTGGCGCACCCGGTCGACGACGTCGTCGTCACCACCGGCATCGGGTTCCGTACGTGGCTGGAGACCGCCGACGGCTGGGGGCTGCGCGACGACCTGCTCGGGAAACTGAACGACGCCCGGATCCTCGCCCGCGGCCCCAAGGCGCGCGGCGCGGTCCGCGCGGCCGGGATGGCCGAGGCGTGGTCGCCGGAGTCGGAGAGCTGCGAGGAGGTGCTGCGCCACCTGCTGCGTGAGGACCTCACCGGCCGCCGGATCGCGGTGCAGCTGTACGGCGAGCCCTGCCCGGACCTCACCGACGGGCTGCGGCGTGCCGGCGCCACGGTGCTGGAGATCCCGGTGTACCAGTGGGCACCGGCCGAGGATCCTGAGCCGCTCCGGCGCCTCGTCGAGCGGGCCGTGGCGGGCACGCTGGACGCGATCACCTTCACGAGCGCGCCCGCCGTCGCCGCGACGCTGGCCGTCGCCGACGAGCACGGCAGCGGAGAGCCGCTGCTCGAAGCCCTGCGCACGCGTGTGGTCGCCGCCTGCGTCGGCCCGGTGACCGCGGCGCCGCTGGAACGCCACCGCGTGCCGACCGTACGGCCGGACCGCTCGCGGCTCGGCGCGCTCGTCCGCGCCCTCGCCGCCGACCTGCCGGTACGGCACTCGGGCCGGATCGTGGTGCGCGGCCACACGCTCGAACTGCGCGGGCACGGCGTGCTCGTCGACGGGCGGCTGCGGCCGGTGACGCGGGCGCCGATGGCGGTGCTGCGGGCGCTGGCGGAGCGTCCCGGGCACGTCGTCTCGCGCACGGAGCTGTGCGGCGTGCTGCCGAGCGGAACCGGACCGGCCGGACCGTGGCAGGCGCGTCTCCAGCCCGACGAGCACGCGGTGGAGATGGCGGTGGCACGGCTGCGGCGCGTCCTCGGGCGGCCCGGCCTGATCGAGACGGTGGTCAAGCGCGGTTACCGGCTCGCCTGCGAGCCCGCCGCGGAGGGCGCCGTACCGTGAGCGAGCGAAGCGAGTGAACCGGCAAGCACGCGCCCCAGGTCACTCCACCGACGGAGGAGGACTCGTGAGCGCGACTCCGATACTGCTGGCCGTGGGCCACGGCACGCGCGACCCGGCGGGGGCCGCCACGATCCGCGCCCTGCTGGAACGCGTGCGCGCGCTGCGCCCGGCGCTGCCCGTGGCGGAGTGCTTCGCCGAGATCTGCGCGCCGTCCCTCGATGACGCCGTGGCGGCCCTGGGCGGGCCCGCGGTGGCCGTGCCGCTGATGCTGGGCCGCGGCTACCACTCCCTGGTGGACATCCCCGGACGCACCGGCCCCGGTGCCGTGGTCGCCCGGCCGCTCGGCCCCCACGCGCTGCTGGCACGCGCGCTCGCCGACCGGCTGCGGGCGACGCCGCCGGCGGACGCCGTGGTGCTCGGCGCCGCCGGCACGTCCGATCCCTCCGGCATGGCCGACGTCCGCGCCGCGGCGCGGCTGCTGGGGTGGCACCTGGGGCGCCCGGTGGCGCACGGGTTCGCCGCGTCGGCGGAGCCGTCGCTCACCGACGTCGTCGGCGACCTGCGACGGCGCGGCGCCCGGCGGGTCGTCATCGCGTCCTACCTGCTCGCCCCGGGGTTCTTCCACCGGCGGATCCTCGACTCCGGCGCGGACGCCGTCAGCCCGCCGATCGGCGTCCACGACGCGCTCGCGACCCTAATCTTGCGGCGTTACGACGAAGCCGCGGCCGCATACGGCCGGATCGGTGAAGCGCCACAGAAGGCGGTTTCCCGCACATAATGCTTCCGCGCGGACGGAGGATTCGGAGCGTCAGGCACCTGACCTGGCTCTCAGCGGGGGATGATGCGACACATGGAACCGTTCCTAAAGACTGAGCGTGAGTTGCACAGGCTCAGTCGGACGCTCCGAACGGTGTTGAGCGTCCTGGTCGCCCGCGTTCGCGCCGTATCCGGCTCCAGCGGATCGTGTCCGTGGTCCGGGGATACGGTGGCGGGTTCCCTCACGCCCACGGGCGGCGCCTGCGGCCTGGGCGGTCCGATGCCCACGACGATCGCTCTGGTCGTCGTGGGGCGGTGCCGTCCGTCGCCGGATGCGGTGCCCGAGGGCGCGTCGTCCGATCGCGATGCCGGCGGCATCGTGACGGGTCGGCTTGCGGTGGGGCGTAACCATAGGTTTTTGCCAGTGCTCGGCGCCCCACTTGGAGGTGTAGGCAGGATCGACCGCGACGATCGTGATCCCCAGCTCAGCGGCCATACTGACCAGCCGCGCTCGCAGCTTGCTCACAGGCATGCCGCTGATCAGCTTTCGAAACCGCTTGCGGCGGCCGTGTTTCTCGCGGGTTTTTTCCGCCGCGAAGTCGAGGTCTTCGATCGCGATGCTCAAGCTGTGCCGGACGGCCCAGCGCAGCAGGCGGGTGAGGGCATGGCGCAGCTGGGCGTCGCGGTGCTGAGCGTTGCCGGACAGGTCATAGAAAAACCGCAGAGGCTCACCGCACGGGTTGCCGTGCTCGTCCAGGCGCCACGCGGCCAGATGATCGGCATTGGTGTCCACGCCGATCAGGCCGCCTCGCCTGACCTGGTCGAGCGGAACGGTCTTGACAGGCGGGATCGTCCACGACGCGGTGAGGTACCAGCGCCCTCGCTCGACATCCAGGTGGATACGGTAGGCCACGGCCCGGTTCGCGTTAATGCGGTCGGCCCACTCGGCGCCCCGGTGGTGAAATATTACGGCGCCCGCCAAGACGTACCGGCCATGCCTGGCGTTGGCCAGACGCGCCAGCGCAGCAGGGAGTTTGAGCGACACTTCACCGTCCGGCGTCACGCGGATGGTTTCATTGCCGTACCTCTTGCCGGATTCGCCGTCGGCGGTCAGGAACCAGCGCTCGACTTCCCAGCGCTTCCGCCACTGCCCTTCGGACAGCTGAGCGGCCTGGAGGTTGTGACGGTTGCGGGCAAGCCTCTTGCCGCCCCGCACGACGCGGACGCGCCCGGCCTCCCAGTCGGCCCGCTCCCTGATGAGCCGGTCTTCAAGCACACGCAGACGCCGGGTCTTGGCGAACCACTCCTGCCGGGTGCGGTAACCGCCCGCCGAGCCCTTGGTGCCCTTCTCACCCACGGGCAGCGAAAGGCGGTGTGTGATCGTCGCGATGCCCGCCTCAAGCCCTTGGATGTGGGCGAGTTGGGCACGCCGCGACAGCGCCCACTGGTCGTGCGTCGCCTTAGTGATCGACCCGGCCCACCGGGAAGAGGACTCCCCGGTCAGGCCCCGCTTGCGCTCCGCCCACCTGTCACTGGAATGGTCCAGGCCGTCAGCGCAGCGCCGCTTCAGATCACCAGACGCGAGCGTCCCCAGGTGCGCGCCCACGGCCCGCAACACCTTCTCGTCCTCGGGCGTAAGACCCTTGAGCCGAGTACGGATCGCTACACCAGAGGGCCCCAACGCGACGAACGGCGCCTCGATCGGCCGCAGTTTCGCATCAGCCATACCGGGCGCCTCCAACGCCTCACGAGCACAGTTCTTCGCCGAACGGCGGCCGTACAGGCGGGCACACAACGATGTCAGCACCTGCCGTATGGGGACTGATCCCCTGCGATCGACCACTCAGCCAGATCCACGCGGAGACCATAGCGACGAAAGTCAAGGTCATGCAGACTTATCCACACTCAACCAACGGCAATTCCGAACCCCTTCCGAGTGCGGTGTGGGTCGTGGCCGGGCCACCGGGCAGCGGGAAGTCGACGGTGGCCGACCTGCTCCTGGCGCGGCTGCGGCCCGCTCCCGCGCTGCTCGACAAGGACACGCTCTACGGCCCGTTCGTCTCGGCGACGCTGCGCGAGAACGGCCGCCCGGAGGGCGAGCGCGAAGGTCCCTGGTACGACGAGCACATCAAGGTCCACGAGTACGCCGGGATGACCGCCACCGCCCGCGAGATCCGCTCGCACGGATGCCCGGTGCTGCTCAGCGGCCCGTTCACCGGGCAGATCCACGACCCTCGCCGGTGGCGCGCGTGGACCGAGGAGCTGGGCGGTTCGCCGGTGCACCTGGTCTGGATACGCGCGGACCGCGAGACGCTGCTCCATCGCCTCAAGAGCCGCGGCCTCGAACGCGACCAGCGCAAGCTGGAGCGCTTCGAGGAGTTCGCCGCCGCGATACGCGTCGGTGAGCCGCCGCCCGTCCCCCACATCGCGCTGGACAACCGCATGACGGCGCGGCCGCTCGCCGACCAGCTCGACGAGCTGTTCTGAGACCCGGGGTCAGACGCAGTCCCAGAAGAAACGGCCCTCACGCCGGTCGGGGGCGAGGTACGCGTAGCCGGTCCCGCCGCCGAAGTTCAGCGCGTAGGGGTCGCCGTCCCAGCCCTCGGCGCCGTCGATCTGGAAGAAGAACCGCCAGGGCGCCGGCATCTCGCTCACGGGCTGCCAGAAGCGCGGCCGGCCGCCGACGTAACCGCCGGGTGGTGAGGCGTCGGTGCCGGCGGCGTCGAGGAACACCCCGTCCCGTTCGGCATCCAGCGCGGCGATCTGCTCGTCCAGGGCGCGTTCCTCGGCCGGACCCAGCGGTGCCAGGTCGACGTGCAGTTCGACGGGCAGGCGCTCGACCCAGGTCGCGCCGCGCCGCCACAGCGACGGGCCGGTCGGCGCCCCGGCGACGGCCAGGAACTCCGGGACGCGTCCCCCGGGTTGGACGAGCAGGGCGTTCTCCCCGCCCTCCGGCTCGTACGTGGCGGCCACTCCGTCGGGATCGTCGGTGACGAACAGGTAGGCCATCGCCTGCTCCTCGCCCGGGATCGGGAACTGCCCGGCGAACATCATGGGGGTGCCCAGCTCCCGCGACACCGGCCAGCACGGCCGATCGAGCCACACCGGCTGCCCGCCCAGCTTGGCCACCGGCTCGCGGATCGGCGCCGTCGCCGGTCGGAAGGCCATCCGCGACCGTGGCGTCACCTGGCCGCCGGGCTCATCCGTGGTCATGGCGTCCCTCCCCTGCTCCTCGGCGAACCCCGCGTCATTTGCGGAACAGCTCCCGCAGGTTGACCACCAGCAGCACGCCGGCGACCACGACCATCGGGCCGAGCAGCACGTAGCGGCCGCCGTACACGACCGCGAAGCTCAGCCCGACCACGACGGCCACGGCGCCGGCCAGCATCAGCAGGCCCGTCGCGAGCGCGAGCATCCGGCGGCGGGCCCACGCCTCCATCGTCAGGAAGAGGAAGACGACCCCGGCGAGAAGGATCGAGACCGGCTCGTGCGGCACGACGAAGACGCCGACGACGGCGAGGATGAACAGGGGCGTGCTCAGCGCGGCCCAGACGTTGAGGAAGCGCGTGCGCGAGCCCCGGGTCGGCGTGTACGGGACGTTCGGCTCGCGCAGGTGCTCCTGCGGTTCGGCCTCGGGCGGGCGCGCGAGCGTCGCGTCGTGCGCGGCACGCTCCTCGGCCAGGTCCGTACGCGTGCGGACCAGCGCCCGAAGGGCGTTCTCGGCCTTCACCACGTCCGCCGACCGCTGCCGCGCCAGGGCGCGGGCGTTCTCGTGGTGGCCGAGGGAGACGGCGGCCGCGCGCAGCCGGCGCAGCTCCTCGCGGTCGCGCTCGATCGTGGCGTCGGCGTCCGCGATCTCCCGGTCCAGGATCGCGATCCGCTCGCGCAGCGCCCGGTGGTCGTCCTCGGGCTGGGGCGGGACCTTCTGCAGCCCGGCCCACCCGAGCGGGTCCGCCCAGAGGGTGCGCACCCGGCCGTCGCGCTCGTAGCGCGGGCCCGCCGGCGCGCGCTCGCCGCCGACCCAGTCGCGTGTGTCGCGCCCCCACAGCCCGTGGAAGCCGCTCACCCACGGCGTCTCGTCGGAGATGAGCACCGGATGCCAGCCACGCCCACGGGACGGGCCGATCTCCTCGCCGTCCCCCATGGCGTAGTCGATGAAGGGGATGCCGACGCCGGTGTGCCGGCGCCCCTCCCGCAGCCAGGGGAAGGCGAAGGCCGTGACCCGCCGGGTGCCGCGGAGGACCGGGCGCAGCCGCGCCGGGTTGACGGTGACCAGGTACCGGCCGCGGACGAACGCGCCCGAGTGCGAGCCCGCTCCGACGTAGATCATCGGATGGTCGCCGACCCGCCGCAGCTCCGGGTCGTCCCAGCGGCGCCGCAGGTCGTCGCCCGACTCGTCGTGCGCGGACACCGCCACCCACGCCGGCCGCGGCCCGTCCGGGGACTCGGCGAGGTAGACCGTGACGGCCTCCCAGTCCGCCTCGTGGTCGTTCACGCCGCTGAAGGTCGTGCGCCAGTCGTTCATCGCGTACAGGAAGAAGTACTGGAGGATCACATAGCCGCCCTCGCGCACGACCCGGCCGTAGTAGGTGCAGCGGGACGGGTTCATGCGGCGCTCGTACAGGTCGGCGGCCGCCGCGGCGACGCCGCCGGGCACCGAGCCGCGCAGGAACAGCGACGCGCGCAGCAGCACGTCGAAGACCCGGCCGAACAGCCCGACCGCGGCGAGCCGCCCCGACTTGGCGATGGGCGGCTTGGCGTGGGAGTACCGGCGGACCTCCTTGCGGTGGAAGGGCTCCTGGACGAGCAGCAGCGACAGCTGGGAGTCCGGGTGTCGCGCCGCCGTCGCGACCAGCACCTCGGTGGTCAGCTCACCCGCGGGGACGAGCTGCTCCTCCCCCCGCCACAGGCCGCAGCAGCGGACGTAGTCCTCCACGGCGACCGGGAAGAAGCGCTCCCCGTCGGTATAGGACAGGACCGGTTCGTACCGGCGCAGCAGCTCCAGGTCGGACTCGTACGGAACGGTTTCTTCCGGCTCAGCCACCGAATCCCCTAGTAACGGCCATTCGGCTGTTATACCGGACGGCCATTACCGGTGATGTCTCTGTATCGGGGTGCATGAACGGTTTTTCACCGGGTACCCCGTAGGCGCTTCAGCCGTCCAGGGAGTTGATAGCCAAATGTCCGCAACGCTACGAGTCCCGCGCACCCGCGGTGCCCTCAGCGGGCTGCTGCTGGTGCTGCTCGGCCTGTGGGGGGCGCTCATGCCGCTCGTCGGGCCGTATTTCCACTTCGGGTTCGCCCCCGACGAGGCGTGGCACTTCACGTCCGGCCGGGTGTGGCTGCAGGTCGTGCCCGGTGCCGCCGTCTTCCTCGGCGGCCTGATCGCGCTCGCCAGCGCCAACCGCGCCTTCGCGGCGTTCGGCGCCTGGCTGGCCGCGCTCGGCGGCGCCTGGTTCGGCGTCGGCGTCCCGCTCAGCGGCCTGTGGGCCGACCAGGGCCGCACGACCCTCGGATCGGCGCTCGGCGGCACGACGCGCCAGGTCGCCGAGCAGATCACGCTGCTGTACGGGCTCGGCGTCGTCGCCGTCTTCCTCGCCGCCGTCGCCCTCGGCCGCCTCGCCGTGGTCGGCGTACGGGACGCCGCGCTGGCCGAACGCGCCGACCGGCCGTCGCCGGTGGTCGAGGAGAGGCCGGTGACCGACGCGTCCCCCGGCCCCCGCCCGCCGCTGGGGCGTCGCCCGGCACGACCGGAGGACGCCACCGTGCCGCCGCCGCGCGGTCCGCTGCCCGAGCGGATCCCCGGCACCTCACCCGAACCGGTCCCGCCGCAGACCACGGGCCCGGGCGACGTGAAGGTGGCCGGCCGGACCGACGAGACGCGCGGGCGACCGGGCGCCGGCGCCTGACACCGTCTCGGATTCCACGGCCCCCGTCCGCTTCCCCCGGCGGACGGGGGCCGTGGGGTGTCCGGGCTCAGCCGCCGTACAGGTCCAGCAGGGCCCGCGCCGAGGTGATCATGCACTCGCGCAGTTCGGCCGGTTCGAGCACCTCCACCTCGCCGCCGAACCGCAGCAGTTCCGAGTGGGCGTGCCGGACGGACTCGATCGGGATCACGGTGCGCACCCAGCCGGCCTCGTCGGGCTCGCCGGCGTTCTCCCGGGCCGCCTCGACCACCGCGGGCGTGAGCAGGTACGAGACGCGGCGCATCCCCTCGGGCGAGAAGCGGACGACGGCCTCGCCGCTGAACATGTCGCGGTGGAAGCGGTCGAGATAGGCACACCAGAACGCGGAGAGGTCGAAGCCGGCGGGGCGTTCGAAGACCTCGTCGAGGATCTCCAGCTCCCGGATCCGGTCGACGCGGTACGTACGGTCGCCTCCCTCCGACCGCGCGATGAGGTACCAGTTGCCCGCCTTGAGGACCAACCCGAGCGGCTCGATCGTCCGGGTGACCGGCGTCGGGGCCTTCCAGCGCCGGTACAGCATCCGGACGCGGTGCTGGTTCCACACGGCGTCGGCGACGGCGGCCAGGTGCGGCGTCGGCGCGCCGCCGTGGAACCAGCCGGGCACGTCCAGGTGGAAGCGCTCGCGTACGCGGCCGGCGCGTTCGGCCAGATGCTTGGGCAGCGCGGCCATGAGCTTCAGCTCGGCGGCGGTCAGCACGGTGCCCAGGCCCAGCTCGGCGGCGGGACCCGGCATGCCGGCGAAGAACAGCGACTCCGCCTCCGCGGGGGTCAGGCCGGTGAGGCGGGTGCGGTAGCCGTCGAGCAGCTGGTAACCGCCGGCCGGCCCGCGGTCGGCGTAGACCGGCACGCCGGCGGCGGACAGCGACTCGACGTCCCGGTAGATCGTCCGCAGCGAGACCTCCAGCTCCTCGGCGAGCTGCTGCGCGGTCATCCGCCCGCGCGCCTGCAGAAGCAGCAGAAGAGACACCAGCCGGCTCGCGCGCATGCGCCCCAGTCTGCCCGCACCCGCCGGGTGGCCCGGACCTGCCTCCCGCGGCCGGTCTCCCATCCGCGGCCGGGCGGTCTCCTACGCCGAGGCCAGGCGGCGGGCGTGCTCGGTCGCCGTGGCGGCGGAGCCGTCGTGGGCCGGCCCGTGGCCGGGCAGCAGGACGTCCGCGTCGAGCCGCCCCATCGCCCGCAGGCTCGCCAGCGCCTCGTCGCGGTCGTGGTGGAAGTACCCGGGCAGCAGCTGCGGCCCCCGGGCGCGTGAGGTGGGATGGCCGGCGACGAGCGCGTCGCCGGTGAGCAGGACTCCGGCGTCCGGCAGGTGGTACGCGCAGTGGCCCGCCGTGTGGCCGGGCGTGTGCACCGGCACCGGTCGGCCGGGCAGGTCCAGCGCGGCCGGGAACGCCTGCGGCTCCGCGACGCGTACGTCCGTGAGGCCGCCCGAACGGACCGCGCGCACCGCCCACGGCAGCACACCCGGACGCCAGGCGTTCTGCGCGATCTGGCCGACGGAGACCTGGTGGAGGAACTCACGCCGGGCGTGCGGGACCTCCTTCTCGTGCATCAGCACGGGAACGCCGTACGTCGTACGGAGGTACTCCGCGGAGCCGAGGTGGTCGGAGTGCGCGTGCGTGATGAGGACGGCCGCGAGGTCCTCGGGCCGGCGCCCCACCGCGGCCAGGGAGGCGAGGACCCGCTCACGGTCGCCGGGATAGCCGGTGTCCACGAGCGTGGCCGCGTCGCCCTCGGTGAGGATGACCCAGTTGGTGTTGCTCCCGCGGGCGAGGTGCACGCCCGCACGGATCTCGGTGACGTCGTCCATGGGCCCCGATTATCGCGGCTCAGATCACGATGACGGTCTTTCCGCGCGCCCTTCCGGCGCGGCTGCGCGCCAGGGCGCCGGGCGCCTGGGAAAGTGTCACCGTGTCGCCGATGACCACCCTGACGTGCCCGGCGTCGATCTCGCGGGCGAGGCGTTCGAGGAGGTCGGCGCTCGCGGCGCTGCTGAAGTTGGCCGCCTCGACCCCCGGCAGGCCGCCGTCCGGCACCGCGAAGACCGGGCTGAGGATCATGCCGCCGGGGCGGATCACCGGCAGCAGCGCGCGCAGCCGATCGGTGTCGCTCGCCAGGTCGATGACGGCGTCCACCGGGGGGTCGACCTGGCCGGCGATCGGGCCCGCGGTGTGGTCGACCACCTCCATGGCGCCCAGGGCGTGCATCAGGTCGGCCTTGTCCTTCGCCGCGGTGGCGACGACGGCGATGCCGCGCGCGGAGGCGAGCTGCGTCGCGAAGGTGCCGACGCCTCCGGTGGCGCCGACCACCAGCAGCCGCCCGGCGCCGGTCGCGGCGACCCGGTCGACGAGGTTGAGCGCGGTCATGCCCGCGGTGGGCACGGCGGCGGCCTCGCTCAGCGCGACCGTGCGCGGGGCCGCGGCGATCGCGTCCTGGGACGCGACGGCCAGCTCGGCGTACGATCCGCGCCCTTCCTCGACCTTGGCGAACTGCCCGAAGACCGCGTCGCCCGGCTGGAAGCCGGCGACGTCGGCGCCGACCCGCTCGACGGTGCCCGCGCCGTCGGTGCCGATGATCAGCGGGAACCTCGCGTCCGGGACGATACCGTCGATGACCTTCCAGTCGAACGGGTTCAGCCCGGCGGCGGTCAGCCGCACCAGCACCTCACCGGGGCCGGGCGCGGGCACCGGCTGGTCGGTCACCTCGGGTTCGGCTCCGAAGCCGGTCACGGTGACAGCGCGCATGCATCCCCCCGAAACGTCAACGCGGACGGTCCATACCCCTGGCCGTCGAGGCTCATCCCCCGGAATCGGCCCATGATCCCACTTTCCGCGACCACGGGTAGCCTGCCGGACGTGGCGGTGGAGGATTCTTGGGACGTTCGTACGGTGCGGGCGACAGGCTGCGGGGGAACCATGGTGAATGTGCGTGTCGGTCGATCCGCCGTCGCGGTGTGCGCGGTCCTCACCGCGGCCGTGGGCTGCAGCGGCTCCGGCGGCGGGGGTGGCGCGGCCACCCCGCCCGCCGCCCGCCGGGGGCACGCCCCGGACCCGCTGGCCACCTCTCCCGCTCCCCCGGGTGACAAGACGGGGGCGGCGATGACGTCCTACCTCAAGGGGCTCGCGGCCGACAAGAAGTTCACCGGCGCGGCGATCGTGGTCCGCCACGGGCAGGTGCTGACGCGTTTCGCCGCCGGGAAGGCCGACGAGGCCAAGAACATCCCGAACCGCCCGGACACGATCTTCCGCCTCGCCTCGGTGAGCAAGCAGTTCACGGCGATGCTGGTGCTCAAGCAGCGCGACCGGGGGCGGCTGCGGCTGAGCGACAAGATCTGCCCGTACCTCGTGCCCACGTACGTGAAGTCGTGCCCGAAGGCGTGGAAGTCCATCACGATCAAGGAGATCCTCAACCACACATCCGGGATCCCCGATATCTCCGAAATGCCGGACTTTTTCCCCAAGTTGTCGAAGCCCACGACGACTCAGGAGATCATCCGGCGGTTCGAGCACAAACCGCTCGACTTCAAGCCCGGCACGAACTGGAAGTACAGCAACTCCGGCTACATCCTCGCCGGCGCGATCGTCGAGAAGGTCGCCAAGAAGCCGTTCGGCACCGTCCTGCACGACGACATCACCGGCCCGCTCGGGCTCGACCACACCGGTTACACCAACGGCTACCCGCCCGCCGGGTACGCCAAGGGCTACCTCAAGCTCGGCGACCCGGCGCCGCCGATCAACGGCTCCCAGGCGAACGCCGCGGGCGGGGTGTACTCCAACGTGGACGACCTCAGCCGCTGGAACCGGGCGTTCGGCGCCGACAAGGTCGCGCCCGCCGCGACGGTCAAGGAGGCGCTCAGCCCGCAGGCGCCCTGCCCGTCGGGCGGCTGCCTCGACTCACCCTCCAGCGCGTACGGCTTCGGCTGGCTCATCGACAAGCTCAAGGGCCACCGCTACGTCTACCATCCGGGCCTGCTGCAGGGATACCACACGAGCAACGGCTACCTGCCCGACGACGACATCGCGGTCGTCGTGCTCAGCAACGTCCAGACCACCGACGTCAACGGCATCAACCGCCACCTCGCCACGATGGCCCTCTCCGGCTGACCGTTCCTGCGGCCCGCTAGCGGTTCGCGCGGAGGCCGTCGAAGACGACGTTCAGGGCCCGGTCGCGGACCTCGCCGTGGGCGCGCTCGGCGGCCTGTGAGGCGCCGACCAGCAGCGCCATCACCTCCGGCAGGCCCACGTCGCCGCGGACCGCCCCGGCGTCCTGGGCGCGGGACAGCAGCGTGGCGAGAGCCTGCTTCAGCCCCTGCCCGCTCTCGGGCACGTCCACGCCCGCCTCCGTCAGCGCCGCCGAGAGGGCGTTCTTGGTCGCGGCGTAACCGACCACGCGGGTGAAGTACGTGAAGAACGCCGCGCCGGGGTCCTCGGCGGAGGCCAGCGCCTCGGCCTCCTCGGCCAGTTTGCGCAGGCGGGAGACGTACACCGCCTCCAGGAGCGCCTCCTTGGTCGGGAAGTGCCGGAAGACCGTGCCGATGCCCACGCCCGCGGCGCGCGCGACCTCCTCGGTGGAGGCGGTCGTCCCGCGCGCGTCGAACACCTCCTCGGCGGCCTCCAGAACCTTGAGCCGGTTGCGCAACGCGTCGGCGCGCAGCGGCCGGCCGGTCCGCGGCTGGGGCTGCGGCTGTGTCACCGCGACTCTCTCATTGACAAGTGGAGTCTCCACTCCGTATGGTCCGGGACTTATCGGAGCGGTCACTCCGATTCTGGCTCTTTCTCGTACACCAAGGAGTTTCCCATGTCCGAAACCAGTCCACGTGCGGTGTTCGAACGCCTCAGCCGGGGCATCTCGGAGGGGCGCTGGCACGACCTCGCCGACCTGTACGCCGAGGACGCCGTGGTCGAGCAGCCCTTCGTGTCCGCCGCGCCCGGCCGCATCGAGGGCCGCGAGACCATCCGCGCGCACTTCGCCGGCGCCGCCGCCATGGGCCTGCGCCTCGTCGCGCACCACGTGGTGATCCACGAGACGACCGACCCGGAGGTCGTCGTGGCGGAGTTCGACTACGAGATCACCGGCAGCGAGGGCACCACGACCGCCGCCAACATCCAGGTGCTCCGCGTCCGCGACGGCCTGATCACGGCCACCCGCGACTACCACGACCACCTGGCGATCGCCCGCATGACCGGCGGCCTGGCCGCCCTGGTCGAGGCGGCCGGCGGTGAGGCGGCGTGACGCCGCGCGAGGTCTTCGAACGCGTCGTCGACGGAGTGACGCACGGCCGGTGGGAGGACCTGCCCGCCCTGTACGCCGAGGACGCCTTCGTGACCCATCCGTTCGCCCCCGCCGGTGAGCCGCTGATCGGCCGCGAGGCGCTCCGGCGGCACTTCGCGGCGGGCGCCGGGATGGGCGTCACGATGACCGCGCGTGACGTCGTCGTGCACGAGACGGCCGACCCTGAGGTGATCATCGGTGAGTTCGCGTACGAGGGCCGGGTCACCACGACCGGCCGGCGGTTCACCGTGCCGAACGTCTTCGTCATGCGCGTACGCGACGGTCTGATCGTCGAGTCCCGCGACTACGCCGACCACGTGGCCTTCGCCGCCGCCACCGGACGGCTCGGCTCGCTGGTCGCCGAGGACCGGTGGCTCTGAGACTCAGCGCCGGGCCCGCCAGCGGCCGAGCAGGTCGCGTTCGCCGTCGGCGGTCAGCGAGCCGTGCAGCCGTACGCGGGCGAGGCCGCCGTCGGGGTAGATGTCGACGCGGGCGTGCGTGATCGGACGGCCGGCCTCGACTCGGAAGCGGTGCGCGGTGTCGGGTTGCAGCCGGGTGCGCGGCAGCACGTCGAACCAGGCCGCCTCATCCTCCAACGACGCCGTACGCGCGTCCGCGCCGCGGATCCGCGCCTCCGCCGGCGCGTTGAAGCGCAGGTTCGCGGTGTCCAGCTCGGCCAGCTCGACGACGCCCGGGCCGGCCAGGCGCAGAATGACCCAGTCGTTGCCCCCGTCGCGGCGGCGGGCGGTCTCCCAGCCCTCGGCCTGGTGCCGCGCGAGGCCCGGCATGATGAGGTTCGCCGGCGAGGAGTAGAACATGTCGGAGCAGCCGACGACGGCGGCGCCGTTGGCGAGCGCGGCGAGGTCGACGGTCAGCCCGGTGAGCAGCCGCGGGTCCGGCACGACCTCACCGTGCACCCGCAGCCGGGCCACGCCGCCGTCGGGGAAGATGTTCAGGCGCACGTGGGTGAAGCGCCGCTCGTCCGCGACCGCGAACTCCCGCGCCGCGTCGCCGGTCAGCGGGCTCCTGGGCACGATCTCGGTCCAGCCGGACAGCTCCTCGGCGGACGGGTACCCCTCGGCCGCGCACGCCTCCACCATCGCCTCGTGCGGGTGGTTGCCCTTGAACCAGGCGGTGTCGACGACCACGCCACGGATCACGCCCGGCAGGCCGAGCCGGACGACCGCCCAGTCGTGGCCCGGCGAGCGGCGCCGCCGGGTCTCCCAGCCGTCGTACTCCTGGCCCTTGGCACCGAAGGTCTGCTCGCGGAAGCCGGCCGGCCCGGGGTTGAGGAGGTTCTCCTTGGGCGCGAACGACTCGTCGCTCGCCGCCATCACCGTGCCGCCGAGCGTGCGTACGGCGAGGTCCGGCAGGTCGGTGAAGATCTCGCTCCGCGCGGTCATGAGTCCTCCTTCGTCGGAGAGTGTGACCACAGGGGCGCGTCTTCGATTCCCTCGCTCCGCGCGGTCATGAGCCCTCCTTCGTCGGAGAGTGTGACCACAGGGGCGCGTCTTTTGATTCCCTCGCTTCGCTCGGTCATGGGCGCCTCCGCAGCAGCCGGCCGTGCCCGGGCGCCTCGCCGCGCAGCCACACCCTCTCCACCGCGCCGGTCAGGGTCGTCCCCGCGTACGGCGTGACGGGGTGCCGCTGGCGCAGCGCGCCGGGGTCGACGACGAACCTCCGGTCCGGGGCGAAGGCGACGAGGTCGGCGTCGTACCCCTCCGCGATGCGTCCCTTGCCGGTGAGCCCGGTCAGCTCCGCCGGGCCGGAGGCCATCCAGCGCGCGACGTCGGGCAGGCCGTGGCCGCGGGCGCGCGCCGCGGTCCAGATCACCGGCAGGCCGAGCTGCAGCGAGGAGATCCCGCCCCAGGCGGTGTCGAAACCGCCCTTCTTCAGCTCCGGCACGCACGGCGAGTGGTCGGAGACGACGCAGCCGATCAGCCCGTCCGTCAGGCCGCGCCACAGCCCCTCGCGGTTCCGCGCGTCCCGGATCGGCGGGCAGCACTTGTACTCGGTGCCGCCCTCGGGCACCTGCTCCGCGGTGAGCGTCAGGTAGTGCGGGCAGGTCTCGGCGCTGATCCGCGCGCCGCGGGCCCGCCACTCGGCCAGCAGCGGCAGCGACCCGGCGTCGGACAGGTGCACGATGTGCGCGCGGCAGCCGGTCTCGGCGGCGAGCCGGGCGACCCGCGCGATCGCCGCCCCCTCCGCCTCCGGCGGCCGGGACGCCAGGAACTCCGCGTACCCGGGCCCGCCGGGCTCCGACAGGTGCCCGGGATCCTCGGCGTGCGCGATCAGCAGTCCGCCGAAGCCCGCGATCTCCGTCATGGCCTCGCGCAGCCCCGCCTCGTCCAGCGCGGGGAACTCCTCGACGCCCGACGGCGACAGGAAACACTTGAAGCCGTACACGCCCGCGTCGTGCAACGCGCGCAGCTCCGGGCGGTTGCCCGGGACCGCCCCGCCCCAGAATCCGACGTCGACCGCGCCGCGCCCCTCGGCGGCGGCCCGCTTGACCGCGAGGGCGCCGGCGGTGACGGTCGGCGGCAGCGCGTTCAGCGGCATGTCGACGATCGTGGTCACCCCGCCGGCCGCCGCGGCCCGCGTCGCGGTGGCGAACCCCTCCCACTCCGTCCGGCCCGGCTCGTTGACGTGCACGTGGCTGTCGACCAGGCCGGGCAGCAGCGCGCGGTCGCCGAGGTCGACGTCCTCCCGCGCGGTGAGCGGCGCGTCGTACACGGCCACCGCGGCGATCCGGCCCTCGCGCACCGCGACCGCCGCCGGCCGCTCCCCGTCCGGCAGCACCGCACGACGGGAACGGACGACCAGGTCGTACCCCTGGGTCACGGCATCACGGCGGTGTCGTCGCGCAGGTCGTCCAGCCAGAGCCGGCCGACCCGCTCGGCGAGGCGTTCGAGCAGGGGACCCGCCTCCCGCATGCACCGGGCGGGGTCGGGCTCGATGTCGGTGAGGGCGTACGCGCCGAGGAAGCCGGCGGCCCGCAGCTCCTCCTCCGACAGCGTGCTGCGCCCGGCGACGGCCAGCACCGGCACACCGGCACCCGCCGCCGCCCGCGCGACGCCCGCCGGGGCCTTGCCGCGCAGCGTCTGGTGGTCCAGCGCGCCCTCGCCGGTGATGACGAGACGCGCGTCCGCGAGATGGTCGGAGAAGCCGAGCAGGTCGAGCAGGTACGTGATGCCGGGCTCGACGGTCGCGGAGCAGAACGCCATCGCGCCGAAGCCCGCACCGCCCGCCGCGCCGGCGCCGGGCCGCTCCGCCGCGCTCACGCCAAGGTCGCGGCGGACCACCGCGTCGAGCCGGGTCAGGGCCTGTTCCAGCAGGTCCACGTCGTGGGGCCCGGCGCCCTTCTGCGGCCCGAACACGTGCGCGGCGCCGTCCGGCCCGAGCAGCGGGCTGTCCACGTCGCTCGCGACCACCACGGTGACGCCGCGCATCCGCTCGCGCAGGACGGTGGCGTCGACGCGGTCGAGGTCGCGCAGCGCGGCGCCGCCCGGCGGCAGTTCCCGCCCGTCCGCGTCGAGCAGGCGGGCGCCGAGCGCGGCCGCCATGCCCGCGCCGCCGTCCGTGCAGGCGCTGCCGCCCAGGCCGAGCACCACGCGCCGTGCGCCCCGGCGTACGGCGTCGCCGATCAGCTCTCCGGTGCCCCGGCTGGAGGCGGTCAGCGGCGCGAGCCGCCCGCCGGGCAGGTGCCGCAGGCCGGAGGCCTCCGCCAGCTCCACCACCGCCACGTCGCCGCGGACGGCGTAGGAGGCCGTGACGGGCTCACCGGTCGGGCCGCTCACCTCCGCGCGCACGCGCGCGAAGCCGGCCGCGACCGCCGCGTCCACCGTGCCGTCCCCGCCGTCGGCCACGGGCAGCTCCAGCAGGGGCACCTCCGGCCGGGCGCGCCGCAGGCCCGCGCCGATGCGCCGCGCCACCTCCGGCGCGCCGAGCGACCCCTTGAACTTGTCCGGTGCGATTAGCACGACCTGGCCCGTCCCCGGGAGCATGTGCCGTCCGTCGCTCACCTACGATCTCCGATCAGCCGGCGGCGGGCCCGTACGCCCGCCTGCGCGGGGTCCGCCGTGGTGGTGCGCAGCTCTCCGCGCTCGACCACCGTACGACCACCGACGAGCAGCAGGTCGAGCGGCGGCGCGGGGCCGAAGACGAGGGCGCAGACCGGGTCCTCGACGGCCGCGCGGTAGCCGTCGACGCGCCACACGGCCAGGTCGGCGAGCTTTCCGGGTTCGAGGGTGCCGATCTCGTCCTGCCGGCCGAGGCACGCCGCGCCGCCGAGGGTGCCCAGCTCCAGCGCCTGCCGGGCGGTGAGCGCCGCGGGCCCGTGCACCGCGCGCTGGAACAGCAGGGCCTGGCGCATCTCCCCGGCCGGGGAGGTCAGCTCGCTGGAGGCGGAGCCGTCCACACCGAGGCCGACCGGTGCGCCCGCCGCCAGCAGCTCGCTCACCCGGGCGACGCCCGAGCCGAGCCGCCCGTTGGAGGTCGGGCAGTGCGCGGTGCCGGTGCCGGTCGCGGCGAACCTCCGGATGTCGGCGTCGTGCAGGTGCACGCAGTGCGCGAACCAGACGTCGGGGCCGAGCCAGCCGAGCTTTTCCATGTACTCGCCGGGCGTGCACCCGAACTGCTCCCGGCAGTGTTCTTCCTCGTCGAGGGTCTCGGCGAGGTGGGTGTGCAGGCGCACGCCCTTGCGGCGGGCGAGGGCGGCGGCCTCGCTCATCAGCTCCTCGGTCACCGAGAACGGCGAGCACGGGGCGACGGCCACGCGCAGCATGGAGGAGAACGACGGGTCGTGGTAGGTGTCGATGGCCGCCTCGGTGGCCACGAGGATCTGCTCGCGGTCCTCAACGATCTCGTCCGGCGGCAGGCCGCCGTCGGAGCGGCCCCGGTCCATCGAGCCCCGCGTCGGGTGGAAGCGGACGTGCAGCTCCCGCGCCGCGCGCACCTCGGCGTCGAACAGGTCGCCCCGGCCCCGGGGGAACACGTAGTGGTGGTCGGTGGTGGTCGTGCAGCCGCCGAGCGCCAGCCAGCCGAGCCCGGCGGTGGCCGCGTCGTACACGACCTCCGCGTCGATCCCGGCCCACGTGTCGTACAGCCCGGTGAGCCAGTCGAACAGCGTGGCGTCCTGGAAGAGCCCCTGCGTGGCCCACTGGTAGAGGTGGTGGTGGGTGTTGACCAGGCCGGGCGTCACCAGGCAGCCGCTCGCGTCGATCCGGCGCGCCGCGCCGGTCACGGGCGCCGGGCCGGCGCCTACGGCGGTGATCCGGTCGCCCTCGACCACCACGTGGCCGCCCGCGATCTCCGGACCGCGCACCGGCGCGACGTGGGCGTTCTCGATGACGATCGCGCCGTCCGTCATGTTCCCGCCTTCCGCGCCGCCGCGAGCCGTACGGCGTCGAGAATTTTCTCATAACCGGTACAACGGCACAGATTGCCAGCCAACGCCTCGCGGATCTCCGCGTCCGACGGGTCCGGACGGCGTTCGAGCAGATCGTGTGCCTGGACCAGCAGGCCCGGCGTGCAGAATCCGCACTGCACCGCGCCCGCGTCCACGAACGCCTGCTGGATCGGCGCCAGCCGGTCGCCCTCGGCGAGGCCCTCGACCGTACGGACCTGACGGCCCTGCGCCTGACCGGCGGCGACGAGGCACGCGCACACCGGGGCGCCATCGAGGTAGACCGTGCACGAGCCGCATTCGCCCTGTTCACAGGCGTTCTTCGAGCCGGGCAGGCCCATGCGCTCACGCAGGACGTACAACAGGCTCTCGCCCTCCCAGACGCCGTCCACGGTCTCGCGCGAGCCGTTGACCGTGAAGCTCACCCGCATCACGCGGCCCCCCTTCCGGGATCCTCATGTGGCGCGCGGTGGTCGCGCCACGCCCAGGTCAGCGTGCGGCGCGCCATCACCGCGAGCGCGTGCCGGCGGTAGGCGGCGGTGCCGCGCACGTCGTCGATCGGTGTGGCCGCGGCCCCGACGAGCTCGCCGAACTCCCGCACCACGGACTCGTCCAGCGGAGCGTCCCAGTCGAGCTCGCGGGCCAGGAGGTCCTCGGCGGCGGTCGCCCGGATCGGCGTGGGCGCGGCGGAGCCGATGCCGGTGCCGACGCGGCGCTCCCCCGGGTGCAGCGCGAGGGCGAACGAGCAGACCGCGATCACCATGGCGTTCCGCGTGCCGATCTTGGAGAAGTACTGCGGGCCGGTGGCGGGTGCCAGCCAGAACGCGCGGATCAGCTCGTCGGGCTCCAGCGCGCTCCGCTTGACGCCCCGGTAGAAGTCGGTCGCCGCGATCATGCGGATGCCGCGCCGCGACTCGGCCTCCACCACGGCGTCGCCGGCGAGCAGCGGCGGATGGCCGTCGCCGGCCGGGGACGCGGCGCCCAGGTTGCCGCCGACCGTGCCGCGGTTGCGGATCTGCGGCGACCCCACGGTGCGGGCCGCCTGGGCCAGGCCGGGCAGGCGGTCGCCGAGCTCACCGATGATCCGCGCGTACGTCACGCCGGCGCCGATCCGCAGCCGGTCCCCGGCCTGCTCCCAGCGGTCCAGCCCGGCGACCCGGCCCAGGTCGAGCAGGTACTCCGGGCGGCGGACGTCGAAGTTCAGCTCGACCATGACGTCGGTGCCGCCCTGGATCGGGACGGCCTCCGGGTGCTCGGCCTTCGCGGCGAGCGCCTCATCCCAGGTCGTGGGCTGCAGAAATTCCATGGCGGCTCCCGGGTCAGCTCCAGGCGGGGCCGGCGTCGGGCGCGCCGTCGCGGACGACGGCGCCCTCGATCAGCCCGTACGGCCGGTCCGCCGCGAAGAAGACCTCGTTCTCATTGTCCAGGCCGAACGGCTCGAGGTCGACGGCGAAGTGGTGCCGGTTCGGCAGCGACAGGCGCACCTCGCAGACCTCCGGCATCCCGTCGAGGAGCCGGTCGCCCATGGCGTACAGGGTCTGCTGCAGGGACAGGCTGTAGGTGCCGGCGAAGGCCTCCAGCAGGTGCCGCCGCGCCTCGGGGTAGGACCCCTCCCAGTCCGCCTCGGCCGACGTGTACCGCCACTGCGCGGCCACCTCCGTGGCCAGGATCCGGTCCCGGGTCTCCGGCAGCGTCGTGTACTCGTCCTTGACGTACCCCCAGAACTCCGAGTCGGTGGAGTTGAGCACGACGAGGTCCCTGATGCCGGACACGACGTGCGTGGCCTCGTCGTCGTGGTGGATGAGCGCGGTGCGGGTCTCGCCGCCCCGGCGGACGAAGGAGTGCCGCCCACCCCCGATCCGGTCCCAGAGGTGCTCCTCGATCGACACGCGTGCGTGGTGGATGCTCGGTTGCGAGCCGACGAAGTGCCGGGCGAGCAGCAGCCCGAACGCCTCGGGCGAGTCGACGCCGTGCTTGCGGGCGAACGCGAAGACGGTGTTCTTCTGCGCGTCCGTCGTGAGGACGGCGGAGTTGTCCCCGGTCAGGTGGACCGCCTCCATGGCGCCGGACAGCGCGACGCTCACCGTGAGGTCCCGGAGGTGGTGGACGTCGCCGTCCCTGGTCACGCGGACGACGTGGGTCTCCGCCTTGCCGTAGCGGTTCGGGCCGAGCCGGCTCCGTGACATGGTCAGCTCCCCCGGTAGGTCGAGTAGGCGTACGGGCTGAGCAGCAGCGGCACGTGGTAGTGCTCGCCGGGGTCGGTGACCGTGAAGGCCACGGCCACCTCGGGGTAGAAGTCCGAATGGCCGGCGGTGTCGAAGACGAGCCGGTGGACGCCCTCACCGGGTGCGGGCAGGCCGCGCACCCGGCCGTCCTCGTCGGTACGGGCGTCGGCGACGTGCCGCCACCCGTCGCCGTCACGGCTTTCCAGGCGCACCGGAACGCCGGACGCCGGACGCCCCTTCGCGGCGTCGAGAACGTGGGTGGAAAGAGTCATGTGCCCTCCTTCGCCGGAGGAGAGTCCCGGGGAGGCCGCACTGCCGATTCGCTCACTCGTTCGCTCATGTGACCAGCTTTCTCAGCCTCAGCTCGGTGATCTCGGCCAGCTCCCCGCGCACGACCTCGCGCTCCTTCGCCGGGTCGTTGCCGAGGCGTTCCCGCAGCTCGGCGAGCATCTCGGCGGCGCTCCGCCCGCCGGCGCGGATGAGGAAGACGTGGCCGAACCGCTCCTCGTACTCGGCGTTGGCCGCGGCGAACGCCGCCCGGTCGCCGTCGCCGACGCCCGCCTGCTCCTGGCGCGACAGGGCCGAAGCGGTGCGCTCGCCGATCCGCGGGTGGGCGTGGAGGGCCTCTTCGACGTCCGGCCAGTCCAGGTCGCGCACCGCGCGACCCGCCGCGGCCAGCAGCCGCTCCGCCGAGCCGTACGGCCGTCCGCCGGCCACGGCCGCCGCCCAGCGCCGCGACGCGCAGCACGCCAGCAGCTCCGCCTCGGCGTCCGCGCGGGACAGGCCGTCGAACCGCACCGTGCCCTCCTCACGTTCGGGTCATGCCAGTACACACACCCGGATGAGCGGCGGTCCAGCGGAGAAACGCCGAACCGGACCACCTGATCACGGCAACTTTTCCCGTGTCGCGGCGAGCATGCCCCGTCCACGGCGCGCGGAACCGGCCGATCCGCCCCGTCCGGCCGTTGAGTGCCTTCACCCGTTCGTGGAAGAGCCCCGCCGCCGCGACCGGCCGCTCCCCGCTCACGAGGTCGGCGGATACGCCCGGTGGCGTAGCCGGTCCCGGGAGCGCCTACCCTGCCGGGCGCAGCGCAGGTACCGCTTTCCGCGGGACGACACCGGCGGTGCCGTGCCTGGACCCTCGGGCAGACCCCCCGAGGAGGAGAGACGAGATGACGGGCGAACGGAGCGCCGCGGCACGAGCGGTGGGCGCCACCAAGGTATACGGGTCAGGGGCGGCGGAGGTACGGGCGGTCGACGACGTGACGCTCGCGTTCGACGCCGGGCGATTCACCGCGATCATGGGACCGTCCGGCGCCGGGAAGTCGACGCTGATGCACTGCGTCGCCGGGCTGGACACGTTGTCCTCCGGGCAGGTGTTCATCGGCGACGTCGAACTGGGGTCGCTGTCGGACCGGCAGCTGACCGTGCTGCGGCGCGAACGGATCGGGTTCGTGTTCCAGTCGTTCAACCTGCTGCCCGCCCTCGACGCGGAAGAGAACATCACCCTCCCGCTGACGCTCGCGGGCACGCGGCCCGACCGGGCCTGGATCGACGCCGTGGTCGCCACGGTCGGGCTCGGCGACCGGCTCTCGCACCGGCCCGCCGAGCTGTCCGGAGGCCAGCGGCAGCGGGTGGCGGTGGCGCGGGCGCTGGCCACGCGGCCACAGATCATCTTCGCCGACGAGCCGACCGGCAACCTGGACTCGCGTGCCGGGGCGGAGATCCTGGCCTTCCTGCGTGAGGCCGTGGACGAACTCGGCCAGACGATCGTCATGGTCACGCACGACCCGGTCGCGGCCTCGTACGCCGACGCCGCGGTCTTCCTCGCCGACGGCCGGGTCCGCGACCGCGTCGAGGGCCCGACCGCCCGTACGGTGCTCGACCGCATGAGCGCCTTCGAGGCCGGGGCCACGGGGAGGCACCGGTGACGCGCATCGCGCTCAAGGGCCTGTGGGCCCGCCGGCGTCGCCTCGCTGGGTCGTTCGCCGCCGTCTTCCTCGGGGTCGCGTTCCTCGCCGGGGCGCTCATGCTCGGCGACACGATGAACGCGAGCATCGGGCGGTTCTTCGACCAGGCCTACGCCGGGACGGACGCCTCCGTGCGCGGCGCGGCCAACGTCAGCGACACGCCGGACGGGGAGCGCGGCATGATCGACGCGGGCGTCGTGGACCTCGTACGCCGGGTGCCGGGCGTGGCGGTCGCCGAGCCGGTGATCACCGGCTCGGGCCAGTTGCTCGGCCACGACGGCCGGGCGATCGCGGTGCTCGGGCCGAGGACGGCCGGCAACTGGCTCACCGACCCGCGGCTCAACCCGTACCACGTGGTCCAGGGCCGCGCGCCGCGCACCGACGACGAGGTCGTGGTCAACCGCGCGACCGCCGTCCAGGGACGGCTGCGCGTCGGAGACGCCACGGCGGTGCTCACGCCGCAGCGGGTGCCGGTGCGCGTCGTCGGCATCGCGAAGTTCGGCGACCAGGACGGCTTCGGCGGCACGTCGTTCACGGCGTTCACGCTGGAGGGCGCCCGGAAATACGTCGCGCGGACGCCGGACCGCGTCAGCGGCGTGTCCATCCGCGCCGCGAGCGGGGTGTCGCAGGACGAGCTGGTCCGCCGGCTGCGGGGCGTGCTCCCCGCGGGTGCCGAGGCGATCACCGGCCGGGCGCTCAGCCGGGAGGGCATGAACGCGGTGACGAAGGGCTTCCTCGACATGTTCCGCGCGTTCCTGCTGGCGTTCGCCGGGATCGCGCTGCTCGTGGGCATGCTCGGCATCCACAACACCTTCGCGATCACCGTGGCCCAGCGGAGCCGGGAGTCCGCGCTGTTGCGGGCGGTCGGGGCGTCGCGGCGGCAGGTGCTGGCCTCGGTGATCGCCGAGGCGCTCGTGCTCGGCCTGACCGCGTCGGTGGCCGGGGTGTTCGGCGGGCTCGGCTTCGCGGCGCTGCTGGAGGGCGTGTTCACCGCGATGGGCGCCTCCCTGCCGGTCGGCGGGCTGGTCGTGACGGCGACCTCCGTGGCCGTCGCCGTGACGGCCGGGGTCGTGGTCACGGTCCTGTCGTGCCTGCTCCCGGCGGTCCGCGCGTCCCGTACGCCGCCGGTCGCCGCGATGCGCGCGACCGAGGCGGAGCGGCCCGGCGTGTCCCGAGTCCGCGCCGTCTGCGGCGGGACACTCGCGGCGGCCGGCCTGGCGCTGCTCGCCGTCTCGGCGGCGGCCGGGCGGTCGATGGTGATGGCCGTCCTCGGCACGGTCGCCTGCGTCGCGGGCGTGGTGGTGCTCGGCCCGGTCGCCGCGCGGCCCGCGGGCGCGCTGCTCGGCGCGCCGCTGCGGGGCGTGACCGGCGCGCTCGCCCGGCGGAGCACGGCGCGTGAGCCGCGACGCGTGGCGGGGGCGGCGACCGCGCTGATGGTCGGCATCGGCGTGGTCACGCTGATCACCGTACTCGCCGCGTCCGTTCGCACATCGGTGCGGGACACGGTCGCGCGATCGTTCGGCGGCGACCTGGTGATCAGTACGGGCTCCGCCATCGGCGGCGGGTTCGACCCGCGGCTCGCCGGAGACGTGGCCCGGCTGCCGCAGGTCCGGGTCGCCGCCGGCATGGGCACCGGCGGCGTGCGGATCGGCGGCCGGGCGGTCCGCGTCACCTACGCCGACCCGGCGGCGCTGAGCCGGGTGCTCGACCTGGGGTCGGCGGCGAGCCTGCCGCCGGGGCGGCTGGCGGTCTCCCGGACCGTCGCCCGCGCGCACGGCTGGCGTACCGGGACCCCGCTGACGGTCCTGTTCGCCGACGGCACCCGCCGCACGCTCACGGTCGGCGGCACGTACGCGCCGGGCGGTCCGGCGGGCGACTACCTGATGCCCCGCGCGGACTGGATCGCGCACGACCCGCAGCCGAGGGACACGACCGTGCTGATCGCCCTGCGGCCCGGGGTCGGCACGGCGGAGGGCGAACGCGCGGTCACCGCGGCCGCCCGGCCCTACTCCGCGCCCGATGTGCGGACGCGCGCGGACTACATCGACGCCCAGGCGTCCGGGGTGAACTCCCTGCTGACCCTGGTGTACGTCATGCTGGCGCTCGCCATCGTCATCGCGCTGCTCGGCATCGCCAACACGCTGTCGCTGTCGGTGCACGAGCGGACCCGCGAGATCGGACTGCTCCGCGCGGTCGGCGCGACGCGCGGCCAGATCCGATCGATGATCCGCGGAGAGTCGCTCATCGTCGCGCTGTCCGGCACGGCGGGCGGCCTCGCCATCGGCCTGCTGCCCGGCTGGGCGCTGGCCCGCGCGGCGACGGACGGGACGTTCGCCGCGCCACCCGTCCAGCTCGTGGTGATCGCCGTCATCGGCGCGCTCGCCGGGGTGCTGGCCGCGCTCCGTCCGGCGCGCCGGGCCGCCCGGATGGACATCCTGCGCGCGGTCGCGGACTGAGCCGTGCAGAGACCGCCCGGAACCCCACGCCCTGCCGCGCGGCGGGCGAGGGGTTCCGGGCTCTCAGACCCGGTCGAAGGGCTCCGGGTAGGCGAACGTTCCGCGGACCCCGGCGTCGTACGCCGACAGGGCGCGCACCTGGAAATGGGTGTCCCACGCGGGGACGGGCGGCGTGATCCCGTACTCCGCCGACGGACGGAAGCCGAACCGCCCGTAGTAGGCGGGGCTGCCGAGCAGCGCGACCAGTGGCTCGCCGAGGGCGTCCGCCGCGCCCAGGACGGTGTGCACGAGCGCCAGTCCGACGCCACGCCGCTGGTCCCCCGGCCGGACGCTCAGCGGGCCGAGCGCGAGGACGGGCGCGGCGCCCACGGTGCCACGCGTGCAGACGACGTGGCCGAGCACCTCCCCGCCCCGTCCCTCGCACGCGACGAGGGACAGCGCGGGAAGCCACGCGTCGCAGGCGCGCAACTCGCCCAGCAGGCGGGCCTCGGTCACCTCTCCGGTCGAGCCGGGGCGGGCGAACGCCGCGGACGTCACGGCGTGGACCGCCGCGGTGTCCGCGGGCGTCTCTCGTCGGATCAGCATCCGGCCAGGCTCCCCATCCCCCTCGCGGAGGTCAACGGATTTCCCGCCGGGAACGGGCCTCGCGATGGATGGATTCTTGAATGGTGGGACTGATTCTCTCATTCCCCGAGATTGCGAGTACGGTGATCGGCGAAGGGCAAGGTGATGACGATGCTCCGAGAATGGGACGCCGCCGCGTACGACTCGCTCCCGCTGCCGCACCTTCGCTGGGGACGGCGCACGCTCGAACGGCTGTCGTTCGCCGGTGACGAGACGGTGCTGGAGGCCGGCTGCGGCACCGGCCGCGACACCGAGGCGCTGCTCGACCGGCTCCCCCACGGCCGCGTCGTCGCCGTCGACGGATCGGCCCGGATGCTCCAGCGGCTGCGTGAGCGGCTCGCCGGCCGGCTCGACCGGGTCGAGGCGATCCAAACGGACCTTCTCGCGCCGCTGCCCGTCGCCGAACCGGCCGACGCGGCCTTCAGCGTGGCGACCTTCCACTGGATCCACGACCACGACACGCTGTTCGCCAACATCGCCCGCGCGCTCCGGCCGGGCGCCCGGTTCGCCGTCGACTGCGGCGGAAAGGGCAACGTGGCGCGCGTACGGGCCGCCATCGAGGACGTGCTCGGCGAGCCCACCGGCATGTGGAACTTCGCCGGCCCCGAGGAGACGCGCGAACGGCTCGAGCGCGCGGGCTTCACCGACGTCGAGGTCACCCTGGTGGAAGACCCGGCGCGGTTGGAGCCGGGCGAGCAGTTCCACAGCTACCTGGCGATCGTCGTGCTCGGCGCGCACCTGGACCGGATCCCGCCGGCCGAGCACCGCGCCTTCGTGGAGGCCGTGGCGGCGCGGCTGGACGAGCCGGTCGTGGACTACGTGCGGCTGACCTTCACCGCGACGCGGGCCGGCTGACCGAGGCGACCGTTCGACGTCGCGGCGCGGTACGGCGGCGGCGCGCGGGAGGCCCCGGCGCCTCCGCCTCGGCGCCCCTACTCGGACAGCGCGGCGACCTGGCGCATCTTGTTGATCGTGTCCAGGGCGGCGACCTTGTACGACTCCGCCAGGGTCGGGTAGTTGAACACGGCGTCGACCAGGTAGTCGATCGTCCCTCCGCAGCCCATCACGGTCTGGCCGATGTGCACGAGCTCGGTCGCGCCCGTGCCGAAGACGTGCACGCCCAGCAGGCGGCGGTCCTCCGGGGACACCAGCAGCTTCAGCATGCCGTACGAGTCGCCGATGATCTGCCCTCGCGCCAGCTCGCGGTAGCGGGAGATGCCGACCTCGAACGGGATGCGCTCGGCCGTCAGCTCGTCCTCCGTACGGCCGACGAAGCTGATCTCGGGGATCGTGTAGATGCCGATCGGCTGGGTCCGCTGCATCTCGCGCGCCGGCTCGCCGCACGCGTGGTGACCGGCCAGGCGGCCCTGCTCCATGGACGTCGCCGCCAGGGCCGGGAAGCCGATCACGTCACCGACCGCGTAGATGTGCGGCACGGTGGTGCGGAAGTACTCGTCGACCTCGATGCGCCCGCGTGCGTCGGCGGTCAGGCCGGCCCGGTCCAGGTCGAGGTCGTCCGTGGAGCCCTGGCGGCCCGCGGAGTACATGACCGTGTCCGCGGGGATCTTCTTGCCGCTCTCCAGGATGGTCATCGCGCCGCTCCGTACACCGCCGAAGGACCGGCGCTCCACCGCGGCGACGGTCTCGCCGAACCGGAAGGTCACCGCGAGGTCCCGCAGGTGGTACTTGAGCGCCTCGACGATCTCCAGGTCGCAGAACTCGAGCATGCGCTCCCGGCGCTCGACCACGGTGACCTTGGTGCCGAGGGCGGCGAACATCGAGGCGTACTCGATGCCGATCACCCCGGCGCCGACGACGACCATGGTCTGCGGAAGGCGTTCGAGGCTGATGATGCCGTCCGAGTCGATGATCGTGGTGTCGTCGAACTCGACCGTGTCCGGGCGCGCCGGATGCGTGCCGGTGGCGATGATGACCTTGTCGGCGCTGAACTTGCTCTCGCGTCCGGTCAGCGGGTCGCTCACCTTGACGGTGTGCGGGTCGGCGAAGCGCGCCGTGCCGTCCAGGAGGGCGACGTGGTTGCGGAAGAGCTGGCTTCGGATCACGTCGATCTCGCGGCCGACCACGTGCTGGGTGCGCGCCGCGAGGTCGGCGACGGTGATCTCCTCCTTGACCCGGTAGCTCTGGCCGTACAGCTCGCGCTGGTTGAGCCCGGTCAGGTAGAGCACCGCCTCGCGGAGCGTCTTGGACGGGATGGTGCCGGTGTTGATGCACACCCCGCCGATCATGTTCCGGCGTTCGACGACCGCCACCCGGCGGCCGAGCTTCGCCGCGGCGATCGCCGCTTTCTGCCCCCCGGGCCCGGATCCCAGGACAAGTACGTCGAAGTCGTACACGTTCCTAGTCTGGCGTGGTGCCGCCCGGTGATCCAGTCCACCCTGGTCTCTTCCGGACCGGACCGGCGAAAGGATTCCGCCGGTCCGGTCGTGTACCCACTGTTCGATGAACGGTGGTCAGCGCGGCCCTGACGTCAACGTGCCGGGCCAGAGGTACTGGTCGGCGGGCACTGTCGCGCCGCGGAACCACGCTTGGAAGAAGCCGGTGAGGTCCTGCCCGGCGACCTTCTGTGCGAACGCCTCGAACTGCGGCCAATCGACGTAGTCGCCGCGGTGCTCCCGCGGCCACTGTCCGATCAACCGGTAGAAGGCCCCGTCTCCGATCTGCCGGCGGAGTGCGTGCAGAGCGAGCGCGCCCTTGCCGTACTCGTTGATCCCCGGTGCCTCACCCGGCCGGTAGAGCTCCTTCCAGAAATCGGCGTCGTCCCTCTCTGCCTCGACCTGCTCGCGGTAGCGGGCATCGAGGTCGACGCCGTCCCTGTCCTCGTTCCACAACCACGTGGCGTAGGCGGCGAAGCACTCGGCCAGGCAGTCGTCCTCGGGCCGGCGGGCGGCGGCCGAGACCCCGTACCACTGGTGAGCCTGCTCGTGGACGACCGCGTCGAGGGTCATGAACTGCTCGTTGCCGGCGCCGAGGTATACCGGCCGGGTCTGCGGCGCGGTCGCCGGCGCGTCGTCGTCCACCTGGACGAACACGTTGCCGGCCGCCCGGAACGGGTACGGGCCGAACCTTCTGGAAAGGAACCGGAGGATTTCCGGCAACCTGTCCGCCAGCGGCTTCGTCGACTTCCGCAGGCCTGGGGCGTACGCGTTGACCACCGGGGTTCCGTCGGCCGGCGCGGACCGCTCGACCGTGAAACGGTCGATGGAGACGGCGAGGTCGGCGGGGTCGACGTAAGGCTCTGTCCAGCGGAACGTGGCGCCGGTGGAGCCGCGCCTCACCGGATGCTCCCGGCCTACGGAAACGACGCTCCAACCGTCCGGCACGGTCGCCGTCAGGTGGAAGGCCGCCTTGTCGTGCGCGTCCTCGTGGACGGGGAACCACGCGCTGGAGCTTCCCTCGAACGCGGTGCCTCCGCCCGACGTGGTGGGCAACCACCCGGCTCCCGGTGATCCGTCATACTCGACCCGGACCTGGAACCGGGCTCCGCGGCCGATCCTCGCCGACGGCACGATGAGGAGATCCTTCGCTCCGGTCTGTGAGAAGGACCTCGCCGGTTTCGAATCGACCGTGACCGAACGGGCCGTCGGCCCGCTGAGGTTGAGCGTGAACCGATCCAGCGCCTCGACCGCCGTGGCGGTGACCACCGTGACGCCCCGGACCGTTCGGGTGTCCGGCCGGTAGCTCATCGTGATGCCATAACCGGTGACGTCGTACTTCCCGCCGCCCGCGTCGGCCGCGTCCGCCACCGTGCGCAGGCGCGGCGAACCGTCGGCGCCGAAGCTCGTGCCGGCGCCCCCCACCGCGCCGGCCAGCACGGTCGTGGCCACCAAGGCCCTGCGCGCTTTTCCACGCGCCTGTTCGCGGCGCGAGCCGTGCCGATGCGGTTCGGCGGACCGGCGATCGCCGGATCTCCTGCCTCGGATGAGATTCATGAACGACAGGGTCTGCCGGCGATGTCCGACCGGCGTCCGCGCCGCGTCGCGGTCCTGTCGCAAACCTGCTGCGGATCGACGTGACTCTGGGCGTACGCCGCCGGAGATCGGGCGATGGCCGGACAGCCCGGGCGGGCAGACGGGATCATGGCGGCGGGCGGTCATGGCGCCAACGGTGAGAGGGCTCTTGTGTGCGCGTACATCCTGGTGGCCGAGGACGATCCGAAGCAGGCGGAACTGGTCCGGCGTTACCTGCGTCGCGAGGACCACACGGTGCAGGTCGTGGGCGACGGCCGGTCGGCGATCGACGAGGTCCGCTGGAACTCCCCCGACCTGCTGGTGCTCGATGTGATGATGCCCGGGCTCGACGGCCTGGACGTGTGCAGGGCGCTCCGGCGGGAATACGACCTGCCGGTGCTGATGGCCACGGCCAGGGCCGACGCGGACGACAAGCTGCTCGGGTTCGACCTCGGCGCCGACGACTACCTGACCAAGCCGTACGACCCTCGCGAGCTGATGGCACGCGTGCGGTCGCTGCTGCGGCGTTCGCGGTCCTCCTCCGGTCCGGCGGCGCCGCCGTTGCGGGTCGGCGGCCTCGCTCTGGACCTGCTCCGGCATGAGCTACGGGTCGGCGGACGGCCCGTCGCCTGCACTCCCGCGGAGTTCCGCATCGCCGCCACGCTGATGGCGGCGCCCGGTCAGGTGTTCAGCCGCCGCCAGCTTCTCGAACACGCCCGCGGGCTGGACGGCTACATCACCGAGCGCACGATCGACGTGCACGTGATGAACCTGCGCAAGAAACTCGAGGACGACCCGCGCAGGCCCACCTACCTGCGCACCGTCTACGGCGTCGGATACAAGATCGTCGATGGCCGCCGGTCCGACGGCTGAGCCGCGTCGGCGGCGAGGCCTTCGGGTCCGGCTGCTGGCCGGCACGGTGCTGGTCGCGGCCTGCTCGATCGGCGCGACCGCGTGGCTGTCGGTACAGAGCACCACCGGCTCGATCCGGGCGGAGCAGGGCCAGAACCGCGCGACCGTGGCCTGGATCTACAACCAGGTGCTGGCCTACGGGGCGACCCATCCGGGGTGGAACGAGGTGGCCCCGGTCCTGGCCGACGTGAGCCGGCGCGCCGGCCTGCGGATCGGTCTCACGGCGGGCAACAGGGTGCCGATCGCCGGGGCGTTCGGGGCCGACGATCCTCCGCTGCCGGCCACGCCGACCGCCGTCGTCGATCCCCTCGCCGTCGACGTCACGCTGCTGCCGGACGTCTCCGACGACAGGATCGACACGCGCGCCGTCGGCCCGTTCCGGCTGCCGCCGCGCGAACACGTCGCGCTGCGCCGTGAAGCGGACGCCGAGGCCGCGTGCATGCGCGCCCGTGGGCAGGACGCCGTCGTCGCCGAGTCCGCCGCCGGCCGGCCGTACGTCCGTTCGTCCGTACGGCCCGCCTCGCGGTGCGACCGCATGCCCCGAGGGAACGCGGTCGTCAAGCCGGTGGCCACCGAGGCAAGCGCCCTGGCGATCCTGAACGACTACCTCGGTTCGTGCCTCAAAGACCGTTCCCTCCCGGCGTCGAAGGTCCGGCTCACCGCCATGGGCGGTCTCGTGCCGGCGGCCGCCCCGCCCGACCGGCAGGCGTTCTTCGACTGCCTCGGATCGAGCAGGCGCATCCTGCTGGAGCCGTACGTCTCACCGGCGGTGCTGCTGTTCATCAGCGTTCCCGCGGGGCGACAGACCGTGGTCGGGCTGCCCGCGGCGGGCGTGTCCGAGATCATCACCGCCGCGCTGGCCGTCCTGGCCCTCACCATCGGCGTGAGCGCCCTGCTCGCCGGCCGGGTGCTGCGGCCGCTCAAGGCGCTGACCGCCGCGACCGAGCGGATGCGCGCCGGCGACCGCGCCACCCGCGCCGAGGTACGGGCGAAGTGGGAGATCGCCGACCTGGCCACCGCCTTCAACGAGATGTCCGAGCACCTGGACCGTACGGAGCGACAGCGCAAGGACCTCGTCAGCGACGTCTCGCATGAGCTGCGCACACCGCTGGGCAACATCCGAGGCTGGCTGATCGCCGCACAGGACGGGGTGGCCGAGCTCGGACCCGAACTGCTGGCCTCGCTGCTGGAGGAGGCCCTCGTGCTCCAGCACCTGGTCGACGACCTGCAGGAGCTCGCCTCGGCCGACGCCGGGCGGCTGCGGTTGCGGCCCGAGCCGATGGACGCCGGCGCGCTGCTGGCCCAGGCCGCCGCCGTGCACCCGACCCGGCTCGCGGTCGAGACGTCCGGGAACCTCCAACTCGACGCCGACCCGGTCCGGTTGCGGCAGGCCGTCGGGAATCTGGTCGTCAACGCGGTACGGCACACTCCGCCGGACGGCCGGATCACGCTGCGCGGCCGCCGAGCCGGCGAGGAGGTGGTGATCGAGGTCGAGGACACCGGCAGCGGCATCGCACCGGAGGACCTGCCGCACGTGTTCGAACGGTTCTGGCGCGCCGACCGTTCGCGCAGCCGTGTCACCGGGGGGCGAGGTCTCGGGCTGGCCATCGTCCGGCACCTGGTGGAGGCGCACCACGGCACCGTGACGGTGACCAGCACCCTCGGTGCGGGAACGACGTTCACGATCCGGCTCCCGGCGGCTCGCGAAGAAACCTGAACGCCGCCCTGACAACTTCTTCACATTCGCCGACCACCATGTCGATCATGACGCTTACACGACGCATCGTCGTCATCGCCTCGCTGGCCACGCTGCCCGCACTGGCCGCCTGCGGCTCGTCCGAGCCCGCCCACAAGGTGGCGACGCTGCGGACCCCGGGCACCACCGCCACCGCGGGCGCGCGTGCCTCGAACGGAACGCCGGCCGTGGCCCGGCCCCGAGAGCGGCTGGACATGACGCCCGAGGAGAGCGACGCGCTCTGGGAGACCTACAACCGGTGCCTGTCGGACCACGGCGCCGGTCCGAAGGCAGGCCGCGCCCCGGCCGGGAGGCCGGCCGCGGTGCCGGGGCGTCCGGTCGACTCCAAGGTCCAGGCCAAGGCCGAGGCCGCCTGCCTGCCGATGAAGCCGCTGCCGGCGTGGCAGTACGACAGGGCCAACCCCGAGTCCCTGGACTTCATCCACAAGCTGGTGCAGTGTCTGCGCGCCAAGGGAGTGCGGTACGTCGAGGAGGAACCCGCGGGTCCGGGCGACGACCAGAACTCCATCTCCTTCGGCGGCAAGAACAACGACCCCGGGTCGATCAGCAAGGGCCTGAACCTTACGCCGACGTGCGAGAAGGAGGTCGTCGTCGGCGGCGGTAGGAAATGAGGCGGTGGCTGCTCCCGGGACTCGGCGCCGCGCTCGCCGTCACCGTGGGCGCGGTGGTGACCTACAGCAGACCGGCCAGGCGTTCCCCGGCCGCGCCGGTCGCCACGCCGGCCGCCGCCCAGACCGCCGTGATCCGCCGGATGGATTTGGACACCTCGTTCACTCTCGGCGGCACGGTCGGCCACGGAGCCACGATCCCGTTCACCGGCCGCAAGCGGGGCACGTTGACCTGGCTGCCCGCGGTGGGAACGGTGGTCGGGCGCGGGCAGCGGCTGTATGAGGTGAACGCGAGGCCGGTCCCGCTGCTGATCGGCCCGACGCCGCTGTATCGCACCCTGCGCGCCGGTGTCCCGGCCGGACCGGACGTCCGCGAGCTGACCGAGAACCTGCGCGCCATGGGCTACGGCGTCGCCGGCGCCGGCGCCGGGGACACCTTCGGGCGCGGCACCGAGGCGGCCTTGAAACGCTGGCAGAAGGCGAGCGGTCTGCGCTCGACCGGCACGCTGGGCGTGGGCGACGCGGTGATGCTGCCGCACGCGGTGCGGATCGGCTTCCTGAAGGCGCGGCCCGGCTCCCCCGCGACCGCCGAGCTGTTCGGCTACACCTCCGTGCGCAAGGTGGTCGTCGTGCAGCTCGACCCCACGCAGGCCGATGTCTCCGCGGTGAAGCCGGGCGTGAAGGTCACGGTGCTGCTGCCCGGCGGGAGCCACACCGCAGGACGGGTGGCCAAGGTCAGCACACCGTCCGCGCAGGACACGGGAGCCGGAGACGACGGCGCGTCGGCGCGGACCGCCACCGTGACGGTGGCACACCAGGCGGCGATGGCGAAGGTGGAGGGGACGGTTCAGATCAAGGTGACCAACGAGGTGCGCCGCGGCGTGCTCGCGGTCCCCGTGACCGCGCTGCTCGCGCTGGCCGAAGGCGGGTACGCGGTGCAGGTCGTGGGCGGTGGCAGAACGGCCCTCGTCGGCGTTCGGACCGGCCTGTTCGCCGACGGCATGGTGGAGGTCGCGGGCACCGGACTGGCCGAGGGCCTGCGGGTGGTGGTCGCGTCATGACGCCGGCCCTCACCGTCAGGAACGTGAGCAAGGTCTACCCCGGTGGCGTGCGCGCACTCGACGACGTGTCCCTTGAGATCCGCCGGGGTGAGCTGCTGGCGGTCGTCGGACCGTCCGGGTCGGGCAAGTCGACCCTGCTGCACGTGATGGGCACGCTGGACCGGCCGACCAGCGGCGGTCTCGCGGTCGAGGGCATCGACGTGGCGGCCCTGCCGGACCGCAGCCTGTCGGCGTTGCGGGCACGGCGGATCGGCTTCGTGTTCCAGCACTTCCACCTCGCCGGCGGTCTGTCCGCGGCGGAGAACGTGGCCACGGGACTGCTGTACGCGGGGGTGCCCCGGCGGCGGCGAGGCCCGCTGGTCGCCGAGGCGCTGGAACGCGTCGGCCTCGGTCCCCGCGCGGCACACCGCCCGTACGAGCTGTCCGGCGGGGAACGCCAGCGGGTGGCGATCGCCCGCGCGCTGGTCAACGAACCGGCGATCGTCCTGGCGGACGAGCCGACCGGCGCACTCGACACCGCGACCGGCCGTACGATCCTCGGCCTGTTGCAGGACCTCAACCGCGCCGGGACCACCATCGCGGTCATCACCCATGACCGCGACATCGCCGCGGCGCTGCCCCGCCGGGTCGAGATGGTCGACGGCCGGGTCCGCCTGGACTCCGGAACACCACAGGAGGTGTGCGGGTGAGTCGTCCCCCGACCACGCCGGTGCGGATGACGCCGGCGGACCTGCTCGTGCTGGGGCTGTCGGGCTTGCGAACCCGCCCGGTACGCGCCGTGCTGTCCGCGCTGGGGATCGCGATCGGGATCGCGACCATCGTCATGGTGGTGGGGATCCCCGCGTCCGGTCGGCGGGCGCTGGAGGACCGGCTCTCCGCACTCGGCACCAACCTGCTGGTGGTGCAGTCGACATTCGATCAGCGGACCCACGAGCTGCCGCCGGTGCCCGAGCCCGCGGCGCGGATGGTCGCCCGGATCGGGCCGGTCCAGCGCGCGAGCGCGGTCGCGAACACCCACGCCGAGGTGCGCCGCTCCGACCGCATCCCGCCCGAAGACGGCTCCGGGCTGACCGTGCTCGCCGCCGAGACCGGCTTGCTGCCCGCCATCGGCGGACACGTCGCGTCCGGCCGGTACCTGGACGCGACCACCGCCGCGCTGCCGACGGTCGTCCTGGGCGACAAGGCCGCGACGCGGCTCGGGATCACCGAGGTCGTGCCGGGCGGATCCGCGCCGACCGTGTGGATCGGCAGCCGCCGGTTCACCGTCGTCGGCGTGCTCGCGCCGCTCCCGCTCGCGCCGGACGTCGAACGCTCGGTCCTGGTCGGCTGGCCGGCCGCACGCCGATGGCTGGGATTCGACGGCCACCCGACCGAGCTTTTCGTCCGCGCACAGGAAGACCAGATCGAAAGCGTACGGTCGGTGCTCGCCGCGACGGTGTTCCCCGAGAACCCGGCCCGCGTCGAGGTCAGCCGTCCATCCGACGTGTTGGCCGCCAAGCGCATCACCGTCACCGCCTTTTCCGGGCTGTTCCTCGGACTCGCCGGAGTGGCCTTGCTCGTCGGCGGTGTCGGGGTGGCCAACACCATGGTGATCGCGGTACTCGAACGCCGTCCCGAGATCGGGCTGCGACGCGCCCTGGGCAGCACCAGAGGGCAGGTCCGCGGCCAGTTCCTCGTGGAGTCGATGGCTCTCAGCGTCTACGGCGGACTCGCCGGCGCGGCGCTCGGCGCGCTGGGCACCGCGGGCTACGCGGTGGCCCGCGGCTGGCCCGCGGTCATCCCCGCGGGCGCGGTGCTCGGCGGCATCGGCTCCGCACTGGTGATCGGCATGCTCGCCGGCCTCTACCCTGCCACCCGCGCGGCCCGCCTGACCCCGGTCGAAGCCCTCGCCACCGGCTGACCGGCGGAACCCGACCGCGTGACCCGAGTCAGGTCGCAGGTCCGAGCGCCGTACCGTACCGGAAGGTGACCCGGCCGCCGATGCGGTCGAGCACGTCGCGGGGTGCCGCTCAGAGCGCCTTGCGCAGCCACTGCTCCACGCCGGCGATGTGCACCGTCGCCAGGGCGCGTGCGACGTCCGCCTCGCGGGCGGCGAGCGCGTCGAGGATCGCGTGGTGCTCGTCCAGCGTGCGCCTGAGGGCGCCCTCCTGGGTGAGCCCGCGCCAGACCCGCGCCCGGACGGTCGGCCCGCACAGCGTCTCAACCAGGGAGTAGAGCACCGCGTTGCCGGCCGCCTCGGCGATGCGGCGGTGGAACTCCAGGTCGTTCTCGACGAGGTCCTCCACGGAGGAGTCGCCGGTGACGCGGGCGAGGTGGTCGCGCAGCGAGTCCACCGTCTCGAGGCTGATCTTCTGCGCCGCGAGGGCCGTGGCGGCGGGCTCGAGGATGCGGCGGACCTCGAAGAACTCCAGCACGGTCGCGTCGTGGTGCAGGTCGACGATGAAGCTCAGCCCGTCGAGGAGGGCCTTGGGCTCCAGGCTCGTGACGTACGTGCCGTCGCCCTGGCGCACGTCGAGGATGCGCACGAGCGACAGCGCGCGCACGGCCTCGCGCAGAGAATTGCGGGACAACCCCAGCTGGGCGGCCAGGTCGGCCTCTTTCGGCAACCGGTCCCCAGGCCGGAGCTCACCCGAAACGATCATCCCCTTGATCTTCTCGATCGCCTCGTCAGTGATCGGCATGTTCCCCTACCCCAGCTCCCCGGGTCGACCGTCCCGGGCCCGTCCGTCTCTGCCAAGCGTCCCACGCGGCATGCCCGGGCCGCCCCGTAACCCGCCTTGACTCTCCTCCACCGCCGATACCGCGCGCCGTCCCCGCGCATGACCGACGGAGGCCTTATCTCCCAGAATGCGCAGATCGCTTGTGATGACCACGGTTCTTGGTGGAAACTGATCCACCGATAAGCGCGGCATCGGAACAATGCGTCGAGCCGCCTTTTTTCTCACGGTGCACACGGGGTCGAGCACGGACGAGGGTCGGTTTGCTGGGGGACGCGGGAGTCGGCCGGTCGATGAGCCGGGACGAGATCGACCGTACGCTGACACGCCTTAAAGGCGAGCGCGAACGCATCACCCAGGGCCTGCTGGAGCTCGAGGACCACCAGGGCTACCAGATGCTGAAGGGCACCCGGCTGACCGGCGAGACCGAGCGGTCCTGGGCCGGCATCAGCGGCCGGATGGCCACGTTGTGGAAACTGTTCGAGGCCCACGGAAAAGTGCTCGGCGAGGCCGAGGAACTGCGGGCGCGGCACTCCAAGCCCGGTCAGGCCCAGCTCGCCGAGCTGACCCGCCTGCTCACCGGCACCTCCGTCGAGCTGGTGAGCGAGGAGATCCCGCTGGAGGAGCGGACCCTGCTCGGGCCGACCGGCGAGTGGCTGACGCTCGACGGCGTGATCGAGCGGATGACGCCCCTGTACGAGGAGACCGCCGGCCTGGTCGCCGCGGTGAACGAGGTCTGGTCGGCCCTGCTCACCCGCCTGGGCGAGGTGGAGGAGACGGCGCGCGCGGTGGCCGCCCTGCACGGCGCCCTCGGCGTGCGCGAACCGGAGTTCGACGAGCTGTCCGGGCTCCTCGCGGCGGTACGCGAGACCGTACGGTCCGACCCGATGGCGCTCACGTCCGGCGGCCAGGCCGACACCACGCGGATCGACGCGATCGGCACCGACCTCGCGGCCCTGCGCGGCCGGCTGGAGGACGCCCTGCGGATCCGCGACGAGCACGACGCGCGGGCCCGCGGCATCGAGGCCACGATCGGCCTGGTCGAGACGGCCGAGCACGAGGCCGCCGAGGCCAGGGACCAGGTCCTCGCAAAGATCGACTCACCGGCGCTGCCCGACATCCCGGTGACGTCGGTCGCGCTCCGCGACCGGCTCGCCGCCCTGGAGGGGCTGCGCGGCGAGGGCCGGTGGCTCGAGCTGGCGACGCGCGCCGCCGAGGTCGAGCAGGCCGCCGCCACCGCGCTCGACCAGGCGCGCCAGACGACCGCGCTGATCACCGGCGTGCTGGACCGGCGCGACGAACTGCGCGGACGGCTCGACGCGTACAAGGCCAAGGCGGGCCGGCTCGGGCTGGCCGAGGACACCGAGCTCACCGGACTGCACCAGCGGGCGTATGACCTGCTCTGGACCTCACCGTGCGACCTGCGCGGGGCCACGAGGGCGCTGGCGGACTACCAGCGGGCGATCGCATCGCGCGCGGAGGGGACGGCTTGATGATTCGGTGCACCCAGCCGGGATGCACGGGAACGGTCGAGGACGGTTACTGCGTCCAATGCGGTATGGCACCTGGACTCAGCGGCCCGAGCGCGTCGGCCGCGAGCGCCCCGGCGGGCCGCTGCACCCAGCCGGGGTGCGCCGGCACCGTCGAGGACGGCTACTGCACGACCTGCGGCATGGCGCCCGCCCCCGCCGCGAAGCCCGCCGCCCCTGCGCCGGAGGCCCCCGCGCCCGCCGCCGTGCCCGATGGGCGGTGCGGCCGGCCGGGCTGCGACGGCGTGATCGAGGACGGCTACTGCTCCACCTGCGGGTCGCCTCCCGCGTCGCCTCCGGCCACGTCCGGCGGCGCCTCGGGCAGCACGCCGAGCGTCACGACCGGCAGCTCGATCACCGGCAGCATCCGGTCCAGCCGCAGCGTCCGCACCGGCTCCACGCGCTCGCGGTCGTCGGGGCGCGGCATGCTGGGCGCCGGGCTGGTCGAGGTACCCCGCGTCCCCTACCGCGACCCGACCACGGCGATCAAGGAGAATCCCGAGGTCGCCGAGCACAAGCGGTTCTGCAGCGGCTGCGGTGAGCCGGTCGGCCGGGCGCGCGGCGGGCGGCCGGGCCGTACGGAGGGCTTCTGCCCGAACTGCGGCGCCGGCTACTCCTTCACCCCCAAGCTCAAGGCGGGCGACCTGGTCGGCGGGCAGTACGAGGTGCTCGGCTGCCTCGCGCACGGCGGCCTCGGCTGGATCTACCTCGCCCGCGACCGCAACGTCAACGACCGCTGGGTCGTGCTCAAGGGTCTGCTCGACACCGGCGACGCGGACGCGCTCGCGGCCGCCGCCGCCGAGCGCTCCTACCTCGCCGAGGTCGAGCACCCGAACATCGTCAAGATCTACAACTTCGTCCAGCACGGCGGCTCCGGCTACATCGTCATGGAGTACGTCGGCGGCAAGCCGCTCAAGGACGTGCTGCTCGAACGCCGCAAGGCCGGCGATGACGCGCTGCCGCTCGGACAGGCCATCGCGTACGGGCTGGAGCTGCTGCGCGCGCTCGGCTACCTGCACGGCGTCGGCCTGCTCTACTGCGACCTCAAGCCGGACAACGCCATCCAGTCCGATGAGCAGCTCAAGCTCATCGACCTGGGCGGGGTCCGCCGCGTCGACGACATGGACAGCGCGATCTACGGCACGATCGGCTACCAGGCCCCCGAGATCGCCGAGCGGGGCCCCTCGGTCAGCTCCGACCTCTACACCGTCGGCCGTACGCTCGCGGTGCTCAGCTTCCCGTTCAAGAACTTCACCACCACGTACGCCAACCGCCTGCCGGACCGCGCGGAGATCCCGCTGCTCCAGCGGTTCGAGTCCTACGACCGGCTGCTGCGGCGGGCCACCCACACCGAGCCCGAGGCGCGGTTCGCCGACGCGACGGACATGGCCGACCAGCTCACGGGCGTGCTCCGGGAGGTCCTGTCGGCCGAGGACGGGCAGCCGCGCCCCGGCCGCTCCTCGCTGTTCGGCATGGAGCTGCGGGCCGTCGGCACCGAGCTGGCCGGCGACACGGGCTCGGTGCTCGACTCGCCCACGCCGGCGGACGTGGCCGCCGCGCTGCCGACTCCCCTGGTGGACGCGGGCGACCCCTCCGCGGGGTTCCTCGCCGGCCTGACCAGCGCCGAGGCGGAGCAGCTCGTGCCCGCGCTGTCCGCCGCGCCGAACCCCTCGCCGGAGGTGCGCCTGACGCTGGCACGCGTCCGCATCGAGCTCGGCGACATCGCCGAGGCGCACCGGCTGCTGGGCGAGCTGGCCGCCGAGCGGCCCGGCGACTGGCGGATCCCGTGGTACGAGGCGGTGGCCGTGCTGGCCTCCGGGGACGTCGCGCGGGCCGAAGGGCTCTTCGACGAGATGTACTCCCTGCTGCCCGGCGAGGCGCCGCCCAAGCTGGCTCTCGCCTACTGCCGGGCGCACCGCGGCGACCACGCCGGGGCCGCGGACCTGTACGAGCGGGTCTGGCGCACCGACAACGGCTACATCAGCGCCGCGTTCGGGCTGGCACGCGCGCGGCTGGCGGCCGGCGACCGCGCCGCCGCCGTAGCCGTGCTCGACTCGGTGCCGAGCATCTCCAGCCACCACGTCGCCGCGCAGGTCGCGGCGGTGGCGACCGCGATCCGCGGCCGTAACCCGGCCGAGCTGACCGAGCCGGAACTCCTCGGCGCGGGCGGCCGGCTGTCCCCCCTCAAGCTCGACGGCGAGCAGCGCGGCCGGCTCGTGGCCGAGGTCCTGGAGACCGCCCTCACCTGGGCGCACGCCACCGGTGACGCGCCCCGCAACGGAACACTTTTCGATGCGTCTCTGACCGAACGCGCCCTGCGCGGCCGGCTGGAGGAGACCTACCGCGCGCTGGCCCGCCTCGCCGACACCCCGGCCGAACGCCACGACCTCGTCGTCCGCGCCAACGCCGCGCGCCCGAGGACGCTGATCTGATGGCCGCGACGACCGAAGAGCGCGCCTGCCCGATCTGCGATCTGCCGGTGTACCCGGATGAGGACTACTGCGAGGCGTGCGGCCACCGCCTCGACGCGCCCGTGCCCCGCTGCCCGGGGTGCGGCGGCACCACGATCAGCGACGGCTACTGCGAGCAGTGCGGGCTGCGCCAGCCCGACGGCACCGATCACATCGAGCTGGAGGTCACCGGGGCGGCGGGCGTGAGCGACCGCGGCCTGCGGCACAGCCGCAACGAGGACGCGATGGCGCTGGCCGTGACCGCCGACGGCGTGGCCGGCGTCGTGTGCGACGGCGTCTCCTCCTCCACGCGCCCCGAGGACGCCTCGCGTGTCGCCGCCGACACCGGGGCCGCCGCGCTCGCCGAGCTGCGCGCGGCCGGGCAGGACGCCGAGTCCGCCACCCGTACGGCCGCCGCGCGGGCCGCCGAGGCCGTGGCCGCCCTGGTCGGCGGGGACGGGGACGACACCCAGCCGACCGAGCCCCCGTCGTGCACCTACGTCTCGGCGCTGGTGCACGGCGACGCGGTGACGATCGGCTGGATCGGCGACAGCCGCGCCTACTGGCTGCCCGCAAGCGGCGAGGGCGCGCAGCTGACCGAGGACGACTCGTGGGCGGGCCAGATGGTCGCCTCCGGGGCGCTCACCGAGGAGGAGGCCGAACGGCACCCGAACGCGCACGTGATCACCGCGTGGCTCGGTGCGGACGCCATCGACGCGGAACCCCACGTACGCACCCTCACCCCGGACACCCCGGGAGTGATCCTCGTGTGCAGCGACGGGCTGTGGAACTACTACCCCGAGCCCGCCCGGCTCGCCGAGGCCGCCCCTGCCGCCGCGTCGGAGCCCCTGGAGGCGGCGCGGACGCTGACCAGACTGGCGAACGAGGCGGGCGGACGCGACAACATCACCGTCGTCGTCATCCCCTTCCGGCCGCAGACGCCGCCTTCCGCACAACCGACCCAGGAGCCGGCCCGATGAGCGCTCGGGTCACTCCTCCGACGAAGGAAGTCGCATGACGGGCAACCCCGATTTCACTCTCACGGTCGACCAGAACAAGTACCTCCCCGAAGGGGGCCAGGAGGTACACGCGATCGTGACGGTCGAGGCGAGCGGCGTACCCGCCGCCGGCGCCGTACGGTCGACCTCCGCGGCCGAGGTGATCATCATCGACACCTCCGGTTCGATGGACTACCCGCGCACCAAGATGTCGGCGGCGATCCGGGCCGCGCAGACCGCGGTGGACTCGCTCCGCGACGGGGTCGCCTTCGCGGTCGTGTCCGGTTCGGCGCGGGCGCGGATGGTCTACCCGGCCGGCGAGCAGCTCGTCCCCGCGAACCCGCAGACCCGGCAGGAGGCCAAGGCGGCGCTGGAGCGCGTGCGGCCGGCCGGCGGCACCGCGATCGGCGCGTGGCTGGGCCTGGCCGACCGGCTGTTCGCCGCCCACCAGGAGGGCATCCGGCACGCCATCCTCCTCACCGACGGCAAGAACCAGCACGAGAGCCCCGAGCAGCTCGACGCCGTCCTCCAGTCCTGCGCCGGCCACTTCGTGTGCGACTGCCGCGGTGTCGGCACGGACTGGGAGGTCGCCGAGCTGCGCAAGGTGGCCTCGACCATGCTCGGCAGCGTCGACATCGTCGCCAGCCCGAACGACCTGGTCGCCGACTTCCGCGCGATGACCGAGGCGGCCATGGGCAAGGCGGTCGCCGACGTGGCCCTGCGGGTCTGGACGCCGCAGGCCGCGCGGCTGCGGTTCGTCAAACAGGTGACGCCGAGCGTCGAGGACCTCACCGGCAAGCGGGTCGAGGCCGGGCCCCGCGCCGGCGACTACCCGATCGGCGCGTGGGGCGCGGAGAGCCGCGACTACCACATCTGCGTCGAGGTGCCCCCCGGCACGATCGGCCAGGAGCTGCGCGCCGCCTGGGTCAAGCTGGTGCTGCCCGGCACGGGCGGCGGCGAGGAGCAGGTGCTCGCCACCGGCAACGTCCTGGCGGAGTGGACCGACGATGAGGCCCAGTCGACCCGCATCAACCCGAAGGTCGCCCACTTCACCGGCCAGGCCGAGCTCGCCGAGGCCATCCAGGAGGGACTGGCGGCCCGCAAGAGCGGCGACGTCGACACCGCGACCGCCCGCCTCGGCCGCGCGGTCAAGCTCGCCCACGAGTCGGGCAACGAGGCGATCGCCGGCCTGCTGGACAAGGTCGTCGACGTCGAGGACCAGGCGACCGGCACCGTACGGCTGAAGAAGAACGTCGACAAGGCCGACGAGATGTCCCTGGACACCCGGTCGAGCAAGACCGTACGGACGCGCAAGGGCGGAGCCTGATCCATGCCGACCTGTCCGGCCGGACACTCATCCGGCGCCGACGACTACTGCGACGTCTGCGGCACCCGCATGACGGGGCCCACGGTGTCCTCGATCCTCACGGCACCCGGCAGCGAGGCCGGGAACGGGGCCGCCACGGCCGCTCCCCCGGCGGCGGGGTCGGGCGAGGCCTGCCCGGACTGCGCGACACCGCGTACGGGCCGGTTCTGTGAGGGCTGCGGGTACGACTTCGCGGTCGGGGCCGGACGCTCGGGCGCGACGGGCCCGGTGCGAACCGGCCCCGCGCCCGCCTCGGAGTCCTCGGTCCCCTCAGTGCCGTCGGTGCCTTCGGTGCCTTCAGCGGCCTCGGCACCGTCGGTGCCGTCGGAGGAGCCGGCGACCGGCCGGTGGGGCACGAGCGGGTCCGGTGCGACGAAGCCGGCCGCGTGGACGGCGATCGTCAACGCCGACCGCGACTACTACGAGACGGTGCTGCGGCAGAACGAGGCGAACAGCGCCTTCACCTTCCCGCCGTACTGTCCCGAGCGCCGGATCCCGCTGGACCGGCCGCAGGTACGCATCGGACGGCGGAGCGTCTCCCAGGGCACCGTCCCGGAGATCAATCTGAGCGAGCCGCCGGAGGATCCGGGAGCGTCGCACACGCACGCGGTCCTGCTCTCCCGGCCGGACGGCACGGTGAGCCTCGTCGACCCGGGCTCCACCAACGGCACGACCGTCAACGGCTCGGAAGAGCCGATCCCCGTCAACGTCGAGGTGCCGATGCGCGACGGCGACCGCATCCACATCGGCGTCTGGACGACCATCACGCTGCGGAAGGGCTGAGGCCGGTGACCATGACAGAAGCTCCGCCGTCCCGGCCACCGGCGCGCCTGGCCGGCGTGGCACGGGTCGTACGGCTCAGGACGCTGCCCGGGCGGATCCGGGGGCTCGCGCTCCTGGCCGTGCTGGCCGTCGCCGCGGTGTTCACGGTGGCGGCACTCGCCGTGCAGGACGCCCGCGACGGCCTCAAGATCATCGGCCACGACGCCGGCCCCCAGGTGGTCGCCACCGGGGACCTCTACTACGCACTCAGCGACATGGACGCCCAGCTCGCCGCCGTTCTCCTGATGGGCCGCGAGGACCTCGGCTCGGGCCGGGCGAAGGCCCTGCAGGTGTACGACCAGCGGCGCTCCGAGGCGCACCGCGCCCTGCTGCAGGGCTCCAACCTGGCGAGCGGCGACAGCGCCGAGCAGCAGACCGCGCGCTCGATCCTCGACGCGCTGGGCCGGTACGAGCAGCTCGCCGGCCAGGCGCAGCAACTCGACCAGCAGCAGCCTCACGCCGCCGGAGCGCCGAGCGACCAGGTCCGCAAGCTGTACCGGCAGGCCACCGACCTGATGAAGCTCGACGTGCTGCCCAAGGCGTACAACCTCACGCTCGACAACGGCACGACGGTGCGGCGCACGTACGAGTCCAAGCACACGGCGGTCCTGGACGGGATCGCGTGGGTGGTGGTCACCGGCCTGGTGCTCATCGCGATCCTCGTCGGGCTCCAGGTGTACCTGACCCGTCGTTTCCGCCGGCTCATCAACCCGGTGCTCGCGCTGGCGACGCTGGCCTCGGTGGTGCTCGTCGCGGCCACGGTCGGCCTGCTCGCGAGCGAGGCGCGCCACCTGAGCAAGGCCAAGAACGACGGCTTCGACTCGGTGCTGTCGCTGTCGCGGGCCCGCGCGATCAGCAACAACGCCGACGCCGACGAGACGAGGTACCTGCTCGACCCCGACCAGGCCGACACGTACGAACAGGTCTACCTGGACAAGTCGCAGGAGATCCTCTCGGTCACGGCCGGCAACCTCCAGCAGTACTACCAGCAGGTCGACGCGCGGATCGCGGCCCACAGCGGGTTCACGGGCTTCCTCGGCCTGGAGTCGCAGCACGTCACGCTGCCGGGCCAGCGCGCCGCCGTCGACCGGACGCTTCAGGGGTACGAGACGGTCCAGCACGACGACTCCCAGCTGCGTACGCTGGCCACTACCGCCGGACGACGCCACGACGCGATCGTCCTGCGCATGGGCACGGCCTCGCGTGACTTCGCCGCGTACGACCAGTCGCTCGTGTCGCTCACCGCGATCCACCAGAAGGCGTTCAAGAGCGCCATCCGCGACGGCGACCACGGCCTGAGCGGCTGGAGCGTCGGCCTGCCCGTCGCCGCGGTCGTCATCGCGATCCTCGTCCTGGTCGGCGTGCGTCCGCGGCTGTCCGAGTTCCGGTAAGGGGAGCGAGTCATGCGAGTAGCTCTGAATCGGATCGGCGCCGCGCTGGCGCTGCTCCTCACCGTGGCCGGGTGCGGCACCGGCGGTGGCACGTCCGTCGCGGACAAGAACACCCTGGTGATCGGTGTCTCGAAGGACCAGCCGGGTCTGGGCCTGCTCCAGTCCGACGGCACGTACCAGGGCTTCGACATCGACGTGGCGCGCTACATCGCCGCGCACATGGAGAAGAAGAAGCCGAAGAAGGTCGACTTCAAGGTCGTGCAGTACGACAAGCGGGAGAGCTGGATCCAGTCCGGCAAGGTCGACCTCGTCATCTCCAGTTACTCGATCACACCCGAGCGGAAGACGAAGGTCGCCTTCGCCGGGCCGTACTACGTCGCTCACCAGGACACGCTGGTCCGCGCGAGCGACACCGGGATCAAGGACGTCCGCAACCTGGCCGGCCGGCGCCTGTGCGCGGTCACCGGGTCGGTGTCCTGGCAGCGGGTCACGGTCGAGCGCGGCGTGCCGGCCCGCGTGGTGAAGGCCCCGACGTACGGCGACTGCATGACCAAGCTCATCGACAACAGTCTCGACGCCATCTCGACCGACGACCTGATCCTCGCCGGATTCGCCGCCCAGAAGGGCCGGTCGGTGCGTTTCGTCAACGCGCCCATCTCCGACGAGCGGTACGGCGTCGGCATCAAGCAGGACGACATCACGGGCTGCGAGGACATCAACAAGGCGATCACCGGGATGTACCTGGACGGGACGGCGGCCCAGCTCCTGCGCAAGTGGTTCGGCGCGACGGGCCTGCACCTGACGACCACGGTGCCGCAGTTCGAGGGCTGCGGCTGATCACCCGAGGAGAGGCGCGGCTGCTCACCTGACGGATCCGGGCGGCGCTCGCGTCGGGCGGATCGCCGGCGAACCAGGAGGAGGCGCCGCCGAGCGGTACCGATCGACCGCTCGGTCCGGGCCGACCACTCCTCATCGCCGCTACTTTGTGCAATCATCCGACTACAGAGCGACAGGCGGCCGATCGTTTACCGCTTCACTCCCGGAGGATGAGGTGCATCTGACCCCGCACGAGCAGGAACGGCTGATGATCTACATGGCCGCGGAGGTGGCCGAGAAACGCCGGGCGCGAGGGCTGCGGCTGAACTATCCCGAGGCGATGGCGCTGTTGACCGCGCACGTGCTGGAAGGGGCCAGGGACGGCAAGACGGTCAGGGAACTCATGACGTCCGGATGCGGCGTGCTCACCCGGGAGGAGGTGATGGACGGCGTGCCGGACATGATCGAGACGGTTCAGGTCGAGGCTACGTTCCCTGACGGCACGAAGCTGGTCACGATCAGCGGCCCCATCCCGAACGAGGGTGATGCGGGACGTCCTGGACAGATCGAGCATCCCGATTCCGCCGACCCGGTGGAGGTGAACGAGGGCCTGCCGGTGACGTGGGTGCAGGTCCGCAACGTAGGAGACCGCGCCGTCCAGGTCGGCTCCCACTACCACTTCTATGAGGTCAATCCCGCACTGGAGATCAGGCCGGTGCCCACGTCCGGCCCACCTGATCGCGAGTGCGCCTATGGCATGCGGCTCAACATCCCGGCAGGGAAATCCCGGCGGTTCGAGCCGAACGACGAGGAAGAGGTCGATCTGGTCCCCCTGCAGGGAGATCGGGTGGTCTGGGGCCTGCGCGGCCAGATCGGAGGGGCGCTGCGATGACGATGGCCCGCGAAACGCGTTCAAGGCTGGAGCGCGCCGACTACGCCGCGCTGTACGGCCCGACCGTCGGCGACCGCGTCCGGCTGGCCGACACCGATCTGTGGATCGAGGTCACCCAGGATTGGGCGGGCGGCCCGGGCCACAGCGGTGACGAGATGGTGTTCGGTGGCGGCAAAGTGATCCGCGAGTCGATGGGCCAGTCCTGCGTGAGGCGCGTGGACGGAGCCGCCGACACCGTGATCACGGGAGTGGTGATCCTGGATCACTGGGGTGTGGTCAAGGCGGACGTCGCGCTGCGCGATGGCCGCATCCACGCGGTGGGCCGGGCCTACAACCCCGACACGATGAACAGGCGCCACGGCGTCGATGTGACGGGCGTTCTCACCGGCTCGCCCAAGCCGGTCGACATCGTCGTCGGGCCGGAGACCGAGATCATCTCCGGCAACGGCAAGATCCTCACCGCGGGCGGCGTGGACACCCATGTCCACTTCATCTGCCCCGAACAGATCGATGAGGCGCTCGCCTCGGGCGTGACCACGTTGATCGGCGGGGGCGTGGGGCCGGCGGAGGGCAGCAAGGCCACCACCGTCAGCCCCGGCGCCTGGCACATCACCACGTTGTTGCAGGCCCTGGACGGCAGCCCGGTGAACATCGGGTTGCTCGGCCAGGGTGCCACGATGTCGCGTGGCGCTATGCGCGACCAGCTGGACGCAGGCGTCATCGGGTTCAAGATTCATGAGGACTGGGGCGCCACTCCGGCCGTGCTCAACGCCTGCTTGGAGGTGTGCGAGGAGTCGGGGGTCCAGCTGGCCATCCACGCGGACACCCTCAATGAGGCGGGGTACCTGCAGGACACCGTGGACGCCATTCGTGGCCGGTGCATCCACGCCTTCCATGTCGAGGGCGCCGGCGGCGGTCATGCCCCCGACATGATCCGGCTGGCCTCCTATCCCAACGTGCTGCCCGCCTCCACCAACCCCACCCGGCCGCTGACGATCAACACCGTGCCCGAGCATCTCGACATGGTGATCGTCTGCCACCATCTCAACCGGGAGGACGAGGAGGATCTGGCCTTCGCCGATTCACGCATCCGGCCCTCCACCATGGCCGCCGAGGACATCCTGCACGACATGGGTGCCATCGCGATGATGTCCTCCGATGCTCAGGCCATGGGGCGCATCGGTGAGATGATCCTGCGGACCTGGCAAACCGCTCACGTGATGAAACGCGAACGCGGCAGCCTCGACGGCGACGGTCCCGCCGACAACCTGCGCGCCCGCCGATACGTCGCCAAGTACACGATCAATCCGGCCATCGCGCACGGTATCGGCCACGTGGTCGGCGCCGTCCAGCCCGGTCTGCTGGCCGACCTGGTCTTGTGGGAGCCGAAGTTCTTCGGGGTCAAACCACACATGGTGATCAAGGGAGGTCAGATCGCCTACGCGCAGATCGGCGACGCCAACGCGTCCATTCCCACCCCTCAGCCGATCCTGCCCCGCCGCATGTTCGGCGCCCTGGGGCACGCGCCGGGCGGTAACGCGGTCAACTTCGTCTCCCCCCGGTTCACCGGACTGTCCGGCCTGCGCAAGGCGTTCGTGGCCATCACCGACACCCGCGGGCTGTCCAAGGCCGACATGCGCGAGAACGACGCCGTCCCCGTCATCGACATCGATCCGGACACCTTCACCGTGACCATTCCCGGCAGCGGCGGCGCCTGCCAGCCCGACGGTGAGGCCGAAGACGTGGCGACATCGGTCGAGCAGGAGACGGTCGAGCCGCGGTACCGCACCGAACTGCCGATGGCCCAGCGCTACTTCCTGTTCTAGAAGGCCGCCGGTCAGGAGCGACGATGAACCCCACGGCACTGTTGGTACTCAGCGACGGCCGATTCCCCTCCGGAGGTCACGCCCACTCCGGCGGGGCCGAGGCCGCCATCGCGGCCGGCCGCGTCCACGGCGCGGACACGCTGGAGCGTTTCTGCCGCGGCCGGCTGCACACCACCGGCCTGGTGGCCGCCGCGCTGGCCGCCGCGGCGGCCGGTGGCTGCGATCCGCTCCTGTTGGACGCGGCCGCCGACGCCCGCACTCCCTCCCTGGCGCTGCGCCGAATCGCCCGCAAGCTCGGACGGCAACTACTGCGCGCCGCGCGCGCCGCCTGGCCCGACCCCCGGCTCGATGAATTGGCCGCCGCTCACCCCGGTGGCCTGCACCAGCCGATCGTGCTGGGGGTGGCCGGGTGCACGGCCGGACTGAGCCCGCTCGAGGCCGCGCGCGCCGCCGCCTATGACAGCGTCAGCGGCCCGGTCACCGCCGCGATCCGTCTGCTGAGCCTGGACCCGCTGCACGCCACCGGTGTCCTGGTCCGCCTCACCGCCGACATCGACCAGGTCACCGACTGCGCGGCACAGCAGGCGGCCCGAGTGCCGGCGGAGGGCGTCCAGGTCCTCCCCGCCGCCTCCGCGCCGCTGCTGGACCTCACCGCCGAACAGCACGCGACCTGGCCGCTACGGCTGTTCGCCAGCTGACCCCAGCCAACTCTCACGCCCCATTCACCGGAGGCACGCCATGCATCTACGCCACTCCGAAACCCTGTCCTCGGGAGCCGCCTCCGGCCGCACCACCACCGGCGGTCGACGCGCCGTGCGCATCGGCCTGGGCGGCCCCGTGGGGTCCGGCAAGACCGCTACCGTCGCCGCTTTGTGCCGCCGGCTGCGTGACAGCCTGTCCATGGCCGTGGTGACCAACGACATCTACACCCGCGAAGACGCCGACGCCCTGCTCCGTCGGGCCGTCCTGCCACCGGATCGAATCACCGCCGTCGAGACCGGCGCCTGCCCGCACACCGCTATCCGCGACGACATCTCCGCCAACCTGGAGGCCGTCGAAGACCTCCAAGCCCGCCTCGATCCGTTGGATCTCGTCCTGATCGAATCCGGCGGCGACAACCTCACCGCCACCTTCTCCAAGGGCCTGGTCGACTACCAGATCTTTCTCATCGACGTCGCCGGCGGAGACGACATCCCCCGCAAGGGCGGCCCCGGCCTGACCACCGCGGACCTGTTGATCATCAACAAGACCGACCTTGCTCCCTACGTGGGCGCCGACCTGCAGGCCATGGAACGCGACGCCAAGACCGCACGCGGCACCCGCCCCGTCGTCCTCACCAGTGTCCGCGCCGAAGGCGGCATCGAGCCCGTCGCCGCATGGGTCGGCCACCATGTCACCGAGTGGAACACCGCGCAGGCATGACGGCACACACCCTGACCACCACGCCTACTCGCCGCCCGCCAGGCCTCTACGCCGACGTCCGGGACAGGCCGCACAGCCTGCGCGGCACCGCCCGTATCACCGCCATCGCCGAAGCCGGAGCCACCCGCCTGTCCGACCTCCACGGCGACGGCCCCCTCGACCCACGCCGCCTTCGACCACGCGGCGCCCAGGCGCGCGTCTGCGTCGTCGGCGCCATGAACGCCCCGCACAACGGAGACCATCTCCGCATCGAAGTCACCGTCGGACCAGGCGCCGACCTACGGGTCACGTCCGCGACCGCCACCGTCGCGCTCCCCAGCCCCACGCCCGCTCCTGCGACCTTGGAACTGTTCTTCTCCATCGCCGAATCGGCACGTCTGCACTGGCTTCCCAAACCACTCATCTCCGCCGCGGGCAGCGACCTGCACCAAGAGACCCGAATCGACCTGGCGCCTACCGCCCGCCTGTTGCTCAGCGAACACCAGATTCTCGGCCGCGCCCACGAAACAACCGGCCGACTGACCAACCGGCTCACCGTGCAGCGCTGCGGCCGGACGCTGTTGGACCAGCGCACCGCCTACGGACCCGGCGCCCCCTGCTGGGACGGCCCGGCCGTCCTGGCCGACTACCGCACGATCGGCCAGTTGTTGCTCATCGACCCCACGATCCAACACCCGTCCGAAGCCCGGCTTCTCGATGACGATCCAGCCAGAGGCCACGCCGTGATCACCCCGCTTCCCGGCCCCGGCCGACTCCTCACCGCCGTCGCACCGGACGCCGCCGCTCTGCGCCGCCACCTCTACCTCGGCCTGGAGAACCAGACCGGCGAAAGCCGTTGACCGGAAAAGCGCGCGTGGGTCTCACCGGGAACGACGACTACCGCCGAACCGCACGCCTACTCCTGCCGGCGAGTGGCCGGCACGGACTTCGCCTCCAACATCACCGAGCTTCGTACCACCCAGCGCCGCGGGCGCACCCCACGACCACGTGCCGGGTCAGGTGCTGCGGCGCCTCACCCGAGGAGACGCGCGGCGGCGTCGACCGCCTTCACGGGTTCCTCCGCGACCTTGGCGAGAATCTCGTCGACGCCGCGTAGGCCGGCCCGGTCGAGCAGCGTCTTCTCGTTGGTGACCCACTCCCCTCGCTCCGCCAGCACGGCGTGCGCGGCCTGGTGGGCGGCGGTCGCGATCGCCCCGGCCGTCTCGGCGACGTGCCCATTGACGGCGTGTGCCCCCCGCGCGTAGTCGAGGGTGAGCCGTGCGTCGGCGCGCCAGCGCCCGGGCGCGCTGTCGCGCAGCGCTCGCGGGAACTCCGGCCGCGGCAGCGTGCCGTGCAACACCCGGTTGCCGGCGAGTTCGGCGACGACGATGTAGGTCGGGACGCCGGCGAGGTGGAACAGGAGCCACTCGACCGCGAAGCGCCCCTCGCGCGCCTCGGCCAGGCGGTGCTCGACGTCGTCGAGATCGCGGTAGTGCACGTCGACCTTCCGCCCGTCGATCCGCAGCCAGGCGCCGCCGTTGAAGACACCACCGCCCCAGCCGCCGACCTCGGAGACCTGCCCCTCCCACCCGAGCGCACGCAGGTCATCGGGCTGGAAGTCGCCGCGGTAGTAGACGGCGAGATCCCAGTCGCTGTCGGGCCGATGCGTCCCGGCCGCCCGTGACCCGCCGAGCGTTACCGCCTGAACGCGAGGAAGCCCGGCGAGCCGCTCGCCGACATGGGTGAGGAATTCGTCGTCTCGCATGCCCATGATCGTAGGCGAGTATCCCGGGCCGGGACCGGGCGGCCGACGTCGTTCGGCGCCGTTCGGCGAGCCGAATGTCCGATTCCGGCCGTCACGGCCGTGTGCGATTCCCTTGCTATGAGTCAATTTGCATGTCATTTTCCGGATGAAAGACACCGTTAGCCGCATATTGCGCAGTTAATTCAACATTTTCGAACACCGGAGGCGTGCGTGAGGACAACCCGTCATCGACTTCTCGCAGTCCTCGCGGTGCTGGCTCTGTCTCTCGGGCTCGCGGCACCGTCCGTCGCGTCCGCCGCGCCCGGCGGATGGACGGATCCCCCCAACGGTTACCCGGAGTGGAACAACAACATCCCGGCCTTCGAGGTCAACGCCGAGCCCCCGCACGCGACGCTGATGCCGTACGCGAACCTGGGCGAGGCACTGGCCGCGGACCGTACGCACTCCCCGTACCGCCGCGGCCTGGACGGCGAGTGGAGGTTCCAGCACGCGGACCGCCCGGCCGACCGGGACGCCGGCTTCTACCGGACCGACGTCGACGATCGTTCATGGAAGACCATCCCGGTGCCGTCGGACTGGCAGTTGCACGGCTATGACTTCCCGATCTATACCAACATCACCTATCCCTGGTGGGGAGCCAACGGCCAGAACGAGAACGCGCAGCCGCCGTTCGCACCGACGAGGTTCAACCCGGTCGGGCAGTACCGCCGGACGTTCACCGTCCCGGCGAACTGGGCGGGCCGGGAGACGTTCGTCCACTTCGAAGGGGTGAAGTCGGCCTTCTACCTGTGGATCAACGGCGTGAAGGTCGGATACCACGAGGACTCCTATGTCCCCGGAGAGTTCGACATCACCCGCTATCTCAAGCCCGGCACGAACCAGATCGCCGTCGAGGTCTACCGCTTCTCCGACGGTGACTGGATGGAGGACCAGGACATGATCCGGCTGTCCGGGATCTTCCGTTCGGTGTACCTGTTCTCCACGCCGGCCGTGCACCTGCGCGATTTCAAGCTCGACACCCCGCTGAAGGACGGCTACACGAACGCCGACCTGTCGGTCACCGCGAGTGTCCGCGGCTACGGAACGGCCCCGGCCGCCGGGCGGTACACCGTCGAGACCACGCTCTACGACGCGCGGAACCGCCCGGTCTGGTCCGCACCGCTGACGCAGCCCGCCGACCTGGGTTCGGTCAAGGCCGGCCAGGACGTCACGGTGCGCGCGGCCAAGGCCGTACGGGCTCCGAAGCTGTGGTCCGCCGAGCGGCCGAACCTCTACACGGCGGTGCTGCGGCTGCGGGACCCGGCCGGGAAGGTGATCGAGACGCTGTCGTCCCGGGTGGGCTTCCGCGAGTTCGCCCTCAAGGACGGGCTGATGCGGATCAACGGCGAGCCCATCTCACTGCGCGGCACGAACCGGCACGAGACGCAGCCCGACCGGGGCTCCGCCGTGACCCGCGCGGACATGGTCAAGGACATCACGCTGATGAAGCGGATGAACATCAACGCCGTCCGCACCTCGCACTACCCGGACAACCCGACCTGGTACGAGCTCGCCGACCAGTACGGCCTGTACGTCCTCGACGAGACGAACCTGGAGACCCACGGCATCCGCGACCGCTACCCGGCCTCCGATCCGAACTGGACCGCCGCGGTGGTCGACCGCGCCCAGCAGATGGTGCACCGCGACAAGAACCATCCGTCCGTCATCATCTGGTCACTCGGCAACGAGGCCGGCGGCGGAAGCAACTTCGTCGCCATGCACGACTGGATCCGCTCCTACGACAGCACGCGCGTCATCCAGTATGAGGGCGACAACCGGCCGCAGGTCAGCGACGTCCGCTCCCACATGTACGAGAGCCCGGCCACCGTGGCGAACCGCGCCGCGGACACGAGTGACACCCGGCCGTACATAATGATCGAATACGCCCACTCGATGGGGAACTCCACCGGGAATCTCAAGGAGTACTGGGACGTCGTACGGTCCCACCCGGTCCTTCAGGGCGGCTTCATCTGGGACTTCGTCGACCAGGCCCTGACCTGGCCGACCCCGCCGCGCAAGCGGCTGACCGAGACCGGCCCGGACACCCTGACCGCCGAGCTCGGCCCGAGCGCGACGCTCGACAAGGCGAGCGGGCTGTCCGGCCCGGCCGTGTTCGCCCCGGACAAGGGACTGGACATCAACGGGTCGGTGACCGCGGAGGCATGGGTCACGCCCGGTGCCGTCGGCGGGCACCAGCCGATCGTCGCCAAGGGGGACACGCAGTACTCCTTGAAGCAGACCGACGATCACCTGGAGTTCTTCATCTACTCGGGCGGATCGTGGATCTCGGCCACGGCTCCCCTCCCGGCGGACTGGACCGGCCGTGAACATCATGTCGCCGGCGTCTTCGACAAGGCGGCGGGGAAACTGACGCTCTACATCGACGGCGAGGCGAAGGCGACGAGGACGACGGACCGTACGCCGGACAGCGACAACGCGCCGATCGCGCTCGGCACCGACGCCGACAACCCCAGCCGGGTGTTCAGCGGCCACATCCGCGCGGCCCGCGTCTATGACCGGGCGCTGTCCGCGGACGAGCTGGCCGCCTCGGGCCGGAGCCCGTCCGACGCGGGCGTGCGGTTCTGGTTCGATGCGGCGACCGCCGCATACGGCGAGCAGAAGCCGGCTTCGCCCACGTACCTGTCGTACGGCGGCGACTGGGGTGACAACCCCAACGACGGGAACTTCGAGTCCGACGGCATCCTGCCCGCGACGCGCGAGCCGGGCGGCAAGGCCGACGAGGTGAAGCACGTCTACCAGGCCGTCAACGTCTCCGCCGGCTCCGACGTCACGTCCGGCGTGATCACGATCAAGAACGAGAACCTGTTCACGAACGTCGACGCGTACAACGGTCACTGGACCCTCGTCGCGGACGGCAGGCCCGTACAACGCGGAAGCCTGACGGCCGATCAGCTCGACATCGCCCCGCTGAAGAGCAAGACGGTGACCCTGCCGATCCACCGGCCGGCCAGGCCCGCGCCGGGGTCGGAGTACTTCCTGGAGCTGTCGTTCACCACGAAGACACCCACGCGGTGGGCGGCCCCCGGGTTCGAGGTGGCCAAGGACCAGCTACCGGTCGGCTTCGGCGGCCCGGTAGTCACCCCGGTGCCGCTGGACCGGGTGCCGCATGTCAGCACGGCGAACGACGACGACTCGGTCACCGTCACCGGCAAGGGCTTCACCGTCACCGTCGCGAAGGACAGCGGTGCCATCACGTCCTACAAGGCGAACGGCGTGCAGCTCGTGAAGTCCGGACCGGAGCCGAACTTCTGGCGCGCGCCGACCGACAACGACGTCGGCAACGGTCAGCCGAACCGCAACGGCACCTGGCGCCACGCGGGCGCCGACCGCCACGTCACGGGCGTCACCGTCCAGCCGATCGCCGGCCAGGCCGTCGCGATCAACGTCACCGGTACCCTGCCCACCTCCACGCCGTCGTCCTACACCACGACGTACACGGTGTTCGGGAACGGCGAGATCAAGGTGGACGACACCCTCCACCCGGGCGCGTCCAGTCTCCCGTACATCCCGGAGGTCGGCACGATGCTGTCTCTGCCAGGCCGCTTCGAGAACGTGCGGTACTACGGCCGCGGCCCGGACGAGAACTACTGGGACCGCAAGACCGCCTCCGACGTCGGGCTGTACTCCTCCAGGGTCTCCAGGCTGGGGACCGACTACATCCGTCCACAGGAGAACGGCGAGCGGACCGACGTCCGCTGGGTCGCCCTGACCGATGACCGGGGTGTCGGTCTGCTCGCCTCCGGCGAGCCGCTCCTGGAGTTCAACGCCTCGCACTTCACCCCGGAGGACCTGTCGACGGGTGCCCGGCACGACTATCAGCTCACGCCCCGTGACGACGTGATCCTGCGGCTGAACTACCGGCAGATGGGCGTGGGCGGCGACAACAGCTGGGGCGCCCAGACGCACGACACGTACAAGCTCTTCACCGACCACGACTACCGGTATACGTACCGCCTGCGCCCTCTCACCAGCGTGGACCAGGCCATGACCGCCTCCCGTCACCCGACCGCGACCACCCCATGAGCCCGGCTCCACCGCCCGGCTCCGCGCGCTGGAGCCGGGCGACCGGCGCGCAGCCGACCCCATCCGTCGCGCCGCCGGCGCGTCGCCGGCCTCTCAGGGCGGTGCGACCGCTCAGCCGGCGGCGGTGGACCGGCGGCGTCCGCCCCGGAGAGAATGGCGGGCCAGGTTCCTCCGCAAGCGCGGGAGTGCACGGTGCTGAGAGTCGTCGCGGGGCTGCTGGCCGGCGGTACGCTCCTCGCGCTCGCGGCACTGTGGTGGGCGAGCCGCTGGCCCGGCTCCGACGCGCGAGCGCGCACCCGTCGCCGGCCGCCGCGCGGGGTCGATCCGGGACTCGCCCTGCTGACCTGGACCGGGCTCCGGGGGAACGCCCGGGAGGCCGCGCCGATGGTGGTCCTGGCCGAGCTGGTCCACCGCCGCGTGGTGCACGCCGCCGGTGACGGCCGGGGCTCCTGGCGGCTGACGTACACCGGCCGGGACGCGCGGCTCACCGGCTACGAGAGGCTCTTGGTGAACGCGCTGTTCGGCACGCGGAACACCACCACGACGCTCCGCCCGGACACCTTGCACTCCATCGCCCCGGCGATCGTGAGGGAGCTTGAGAACACCGCGCGAGAACGCGGGTGGGATCGGCCGTTCGACCGCCCGAGAGGCTGGACGGAGTACTGGGGAGTCGTCTCCGGCCTGCTGTGGGCCGGAGGGCTGACGACGTTCTTCGCGCTCGCCGTCCTGGTCGGCGGGCGCTCCTGGCTGTTCGGGTACGAGGGATGGGGCGTCACGGCGCTGTCATTCTGGTTCGCCGCGGTGACCATCGCGGCGGTGCGCTCGGACGTCGGGGAACAGCGCAGGCGCCCGGACCGCCGGCGCCACCTTCAGCTCCGGCGTTTCCTGCGCCGGCTGCGGATCAGTGCCGAGGCCGCGCGTCGCGGTGATCCGGACGCGGCCGAGGTCACGGCGCGCCACGCGCCCTACCTCCTCGTCGCCGCGGAGCGGGCCGGAGGCGCCAGGCGGAAGACGAAGGCCGTGCGGCCCGATGACGACGCCGAGCCGGACCAGGCGCGGATCATCAGTGAAGCCCTCGAAGACCAGGAACGGCTCGATCGGTTCGAGGAGGCCGCGGACACGCTCGTGGACTATCTCCAGGACGTCCTGGAACGCCACCTCGCATCGCAGCCGGGGCACCGGGCGGGCGCCGGCGATCGGCAGGGCGGCGATCACGACGGCACCGACGGCCCCGCCCATGACGGCGGGCACGACGGCGGACATCACGACACCGGGCATCACGACGGGGACGATGACCACGGCTGGGACCACGGGCACGACTGGTAGAAGACCTGGCCGATCCTGGCGCGTTCCAACCTCTTGATCTTTGTCCGATCGCGTGCCATTTTTCCTCTGCACCGGGTGGTTGATCATCTGCTGCGAAGTTAATCGAACATTTTCGAACACCGGAGGCGTTGGATGAGGTCGACTCGCCGGCGGGTTGGACGAGCGTGGCGGCCTCGGCCGTTGCGCACGAAAGTGGTCGCGCTGGTCGCCGCGCTGGCCGGGGTGTTCGCCATCGCGGCGGCGCCACCGGCCGCCGCCTCGCCCGGCGGCGGGGCGCGGCACCGGGCGGTCCGTTCGGGCGACGCGCGGTTCGAGGTCCTCTCCCCCACCCTGATCCGGATGGAGTACGCGGGCGAGGGCAGATTCACCGACGCCGCGACGTTCAACGCGATCGGCCGGGACGACTTCGGGAACACCCCCTTCACGCACAAGGTGAGCAAGGGCTGGCTGACCATCGCCACCGACCGGATGACCCTGCGGTACAAGGTCGGCTCCGGGCCGTTCACCGCCGAGAACGTGTCGGTGAGCCTCCATACCGGAGTGACCGCGCACCCCACCTGGCCGGCGCCGGCGGTCTGCCCCGTCGGCACGCTGTGTGAGGCGGAGAAGACCACCCTCACGGGCGGGGTGAGCGTCGCCTCGGACCACAGCGGCTTCACCGGCACCGGGTTCGCCGCCGGTTTCCAGAGCGTGGGCGCCTCGCTCACGTACCAGCTCGACGTGCCCTCCGACGGGACGTACGACCTGCGCCTCCGGTACGCCAACAGCGTGGGCGGCGACGGCGGGAACACGACCCGTACGCTGAGCGCGGCCGTCGACGACGGCGACGCGACGACGCTCTCGCTGCCGACGACCGCCGACTGGAACACCTGGGCGTTCGCCTCGATGTCGCTGTCGCTGACCGCCGGCCGACACACGCTGGTGGTCTCCCGGGGCGCGAAGGACTCCGGGAACGTCAACATCGACAGCCTCGCCGTCACCGCGCCCGGCGCGCCGTACCCCGCGCCGGCCGCCACGGCGGCTCCCTGCGACTACGGCACCGTGTGCGAGGCCGAGGACGGCGCGCTCACCGGAGGAGCCAAGGTCGGCGCCGACCACAACGGCTACGCCGGCAGCGGCTTCGTCGCCGGCCTGGAGCGGGCCGGCGCCACGGACTCCATCGCGCTGCGGAACGTGCCCGCCGACGGCCGGTACGCGCTCCAGCTCCGGTACGCGAACGCGAGCGGCTCGGCGCGTACGGTCTCCACCGCGGTGAACGGCGGGGCGGCCACCTCCTCCAGCCTGCCGGTGACCGCCGACTGGGACAGCTGGTCGACGGCCACGATCCCGGTCACGCTGACCAAGGGCTCCGACACCGTCGCGATCGGCTGCCCGTCCGCCGACAGCTGCCACGTCAACCTCGACACGGTCGCCGTCACCTCGACGACGTCGCCGATCCGGCCGGCCCACAGCCCGCTGGGCGGGTACCGCCGCGGCCTCGACGGCGTCAACGGCAGCGCAGTCACCACACCGGGCCTGCTGTACCGCGACGGCTGGGAGCTGCTCGATGACACCACGTCGGCGCTGTACGACCCGGCGACGCGCGCCGTCCACCAGCGGCCCGCCCAGAAGACGTACCAGGACTCCTACCTCTTCGGGTACGGGCAGGACTACAAGCGCGGCCTGGCCGACCTCGCGACGCTGACCGGCCCGCCGAACCTGCTGCCGCGGTGGGCGTACGGCGTGTGGTTCTCCGAGTACTACGACTTCACGGCCGCGGACTATGAGAACACCGTGCTGCCGCGGTTCCGCTCCGAGGGGGTGCCGCTGGACGTCCTGGTCACCGACACGGACTACAAGTCGCCCTCCACCTGGAACGGCTGGGAGATGGACCCGAAGAAGTTCCCCGACCCGGCGGCGTTCTTCGACTGGTCCGCCCGGCAGGGGCTGCACAACACGCTGAACATCCACCCGAGCATCGGCAGCGACGACGCGCAGTACGCGAAGGCCCAGGCCACGGCCGACGGGAAACTGGCCGCGAGCGGCTGCTCGGCCGACCCGGGCCAGACCTGCCACGTGTTCGACTGGGGCGACCCGAAGCAGCTCAAGGCCTACTTCGACCTGCACCAGACGACGGAGAAGCAGGGAGCGGACTTCTGGTGGCTGGACTGGTGCTGCGAGGACTCCCGCTCGTCCCTCGCGGGCGTCACCCCGGACGCGTGGATCAACCAGCAGTACGCCGATGACACGGCCAAGAACGTGGGCCGCGGCTTCGCCTTCTCCCGGGCGTTCGGGTCCCTGCAGGCGGGCGGCTACAGCGGCCAGGCGGGCGTACCGACGGGCCCGTGGGCGGACAAGCGCACGACGGTGCACTTCACGGGCGACACGACGTCGAGCTGGGACACGCTGCGTTTCGAGGTCGGCTACACGCCGGGCGAGTCGGCGGCCACGGGCCTGTCGGCGGTCAGCCACGACATCGGCGGCTTCAACGGCCCGTCGCACCTCGCCGACGACCTGTACGTACGGTGGGTGCAGCTGAGCGCGTTCCAGCCGATCCTGCGGCTGCACGGCAACCACAGCGACCGCCTGCCGTGGCAGTACGGCGACCAGGCGCGTACGGCGGCGGAGAAGTTCCTCAACCTGCGCGAGGACCTGGTGCCGTACACGTACGGGCTGGCGCGGGAGGCCTCGGTCTCCGGCATCCCGGCGGTACGGGCGACGTACCTGGAGTACCCGGACCAGCCGGGCGCGTACGACGCGGCGTCGCGTGAGTACTTCTACGGCTCGGACGTGCTGGTCGCGCCGGCGACGTCGGCGGGCACGTCCTCGACGACGTCGGTGTGGTTCCCGCCGGGCAAGTGGACGGACTACTTCACCGGCAAGACCTACACGGGCCCGGCGGTGGCGGACGTGACGTCGGACTGGAACGCGATGCCGGTGTTCGTGAAGGCGGGCGGCATCGTGCCGACCCGTACGGACAACGTGACCAACGACGTGCAGAACCCGCTGAACAAGGTGACGCTGACGGTGTCGGGCGGCGCGGACGGCATGTACTCGCTGTACGAGGACGACGGCCGGTCCGCGTCCCCGAAGTCGGCGACGATCAGGATGCGCTACACGGACAAGACCCACACGCTCCGGATCGAACCGGCGAAGGGCTCGTTCAGCGGCCAGGTCGGCAGCCGCCAGTGGACGGCCGTCTTCACGAACGCCAACGCCCCGTCGACCGTACGCGTCAACGGCACCCCGGCACCGGCCGGAAGCTGGAAGTACGACCCGGACCGCCGCACGCTGACCGTGACGGTCCCGGCCCGTTCGATCCGAACCGCCACGACGATCAGCTACAGCTGAACCGCGTCCGATCTCCAGGGTCGGCAGGCTCCCGGTGAGCCTGCCGGCCCTTGGCGCGTGATCCGCGCGGGTGATCAGGCCCGCCGTTGAGCGCGCCCGTGTCATGTGGGTGATGCTCAGCTCTGTGTGCGGCCGGTGCTCGGGGCCGTGCACAGGGCGTCGTCGACCAGCTTGCTCTCGGCCTGTTCCACCCGTAGGACGTCGTCCGGTGCATCGGCGAACACGCCCGACAGCGAGACCGTGACGCTGCGCCGGCCGTCGGCCGTGACGCCGTCGGCGGTGATCCAGCCGGAATCGCCGCCCTCGTGACCCCAGTACACCCCGCCGCACGACAGCGGGCGGGAGAAGAGGCCCAGCCCGTCGCGGGCGCCCGGCATGAACCGCTGGTACTCCCCGCTGACGGGCATGGTCTGCTTCATCTGCGCCAGCTGTGCCTCGGGCAGGAGCCGGCCGCCGAGCAGGGCGCGGAAGAACCGGTTGACATCGGCGGTGGTGGAGACGAGTCCGGCCTCTCCGTTGGTGCCGGGGCCGACCTGCTCGGTGACGTCCGTGAGTGGTTCGCCGGGCTGGAACCTCTGGTAGGTCTCGGCGTGTGGCCGGGGCAGCGTGGGCGAGGTGCCCGGCCAGAAGGTGTGCTGGAGGCCGAGCGGCCGGGTGATCCGGTCCCGTACCTCCTCATGCCAGGGGTGCCCGGTGACCCGCTGGGTGATCATGCCGAGCAGGACGTAGCCGGTGTTGGAGTAGCTCCAGTCCTCGCCGGGCTGGAAGTCCGGCCGGTGACGCATCGCCCGGGCGACGGTCTGCTCGGCGGTGTAGACGTCGTATCGGTGCCGGTAGAAGTCCTCCGCCGAGGTGTAGTCGGGGTAGTCGTCGTGGATGCCGCTGGTGTGCTGGAGCAGCCGGCGGATGGTGATCGCGCGGCCGTCGTTTCCGTTTCCGGAGACCACGCCGGGCAGCCATCGTTCGACCGTGTCGTCCAGGGAGAGCCTGCCGTCGCCGGCCAGTCGCAGAATCACGGTGGCGACGAACGCCTTGGTGACGCTGGCGATCCGGAAGTGGCCGTTCGGGGAGACCGGCCGACGGCTCGTCAGGTCGGCGACGCCGCTGGTGGCGGTCAGGTTCCGGCCATCAGAGGTGATCAAGCGGGCCTGGACGCCCGTCACGCCGAGTGCGGTGATCGCGGTGACGTCACGCCGGAGCTGGGCCTGGTCGTCGTGCTGTCGTGCGGCCATCGCGCCGGGCACGCCGGCGGAGAGGGTCCCGGTCACGATGGCGGCCAGGGCCAGGTTCCGCCGGACGGACCGGGCGCGCCGCCGTGGTGAACGAATCGGTGAGGTCGTCATGGGCGTTGACGCTAGGTCCGGCGGAAGCGAGCGGACGATACCGCTCACCAGGGGGAAAAAGGGGTGGCAGGCTGTAGTGCCCGGCTCGCTCACCATGGCCCAGACTCGTGCGAATGAACGACCCTGAGACCAGCCGGCTCACGGCGATGTGGCGTGGCCTGGGCTACCTGCTGGCAAGCCTGTCGGCCGCCGCGGTCACCCTGGTCGCGCTGCCCGTACTCCTCGTCCCGACGATGGCTCGCACCTGGGCGTCCTGGCATCGTGGCCGCGCCGAGCGGCTGCTGCGTTCTCCCGGTTCCGGCCTCGTCCGTGTCGGTACGTGGCGTTTTCTCGGATGGCTGTGCACCTACGTCGTGACCAGCCTGGCGTTCGGGCTCGTCGTGGTCGTGTGCGCCGGCAACGCGGTCGCCACCGCCGTCACGGTGCCCCTGTGGTGGGCGTTGCCCGCCGGCACCCGCGCGGGCGGCTTCGCCGCCGGTGTTCCGCTGTCCGGGTGGAGCACGGCGTTGACCCTGGGGACTCTACAGATCATCATCTTCGCGGCCCTGACCTACTGGCTGGTTCCGCTGCTGGCGCGCCTGCACGCCCGGATCTGCGTGGCGCTGCTGTCCCCCTCGGCCGCCGAGCGGCTGGCGCGGCGGGTGGAGACCCTGACCGAGACACGAGCCGACGCCATGAACGCGCACGGTGCGGAACTCCGCCGGATCGAACGCGACCTGCACGACGGCACCCAGGCTCGGCTGGTGGCCATCGCGATGCGGCTGGGCGCGGCCCGTGAGTCGCTGGAGACGGACCCCGAGATGGTGGACCGGCTCCTGCGGGAGGCGCACGAGGGGACCGAGGAGGCCATGACGGAGCTTCGTGCGGTGATTCGGACGATCTATCCGCCGATCCTCGCCGACCGCGGCCTCGCCGGGGCGCTGGCGGCGCTGGGGACCCGATCGGCGATCGGCACGGAGCTCGACATCGGCGATCTCGGGACGGTGCCCGCCGCGGTCGAGGCCGTGGCCTACTTCACCGTCGCCGAGGCGCTGACCAACGCCGTCAAGCACAGCCGGGCCGCCCGGAGCACGATCCGGATCGCACGCGACGGTGACCGGCTCTCCGTCGAGGTCACCGATGACGGGATCGGCGGCGCCGACGAGACGCGGGGTACCGGCATCGCCGGAATCCGCCACCGCGTCCTGGCGCTCGACGGCACCGTCCGCCTGCACAGCCCCGCCGGCGGCCCGACCACGATCGCTGTGAGCCTGCCGTGCGGGTCGTGATCGCCGAGGACAACGTCCTGCTGTCCAGCGGGCTCGAGCTCCTGCTGACCGCCAAGGGCTTCGACGTCGCCGCGATCACCCAGGACGCCCCGGGCTTCGTCGCCGCCGTCACCGAACACCGGCCGGACGTCACCATCGTCGACGTACGGCTGCCACCGTCCTTCCGCGACGAGGGCATCCACGCCGCGCTCGACGCCCGCCGCCGGCACCCCGGCCTGCCGGTGCTCGTCCTGTCCCAATACGTCGAGCAGCAGTACGCCACCGAGCTGATCTCCGATCGCCGCGGCGGCGTCGGCTACCTCCTCAAGGACCGGGTGAGCCGGGTGAGCGAGTTCATCGACGCGCTGCGGCGGGTCGCCGACGGCGGCACCGTCATGGACCCGGAGGTGATCGCCCAGCTTCTCACCCGTCACGCCCGTGACCCGATCGCCGATCTCACGCCGCGCGAACGCGAAGTGCTCGCCCTGATGGCCGAGGGAAAGGACAACGCCACGATCGCGGCCCGGCTCGTCATCACCGAGAACGCCGTCCACAAGCACATCGGCAACATCTTCGCCAAGCTCGGTCTCTCTCCCGCCGACAGCGGGCATCGCCGCGTCCTCGCCGTCCTCACCTACCTCAGCCGCCACTGAGGACCCCGGCAGCCTGATCCGTGGGCGGCGGGCCGGGTCGAGGCACCTTGGCCGATGCCCCTGTAAGGAGCGTCTATAGGATTCAGTACCTACCCCCTCACGACAAGGAGCCATGCGATGACGTCCGGGTGGACAGGCCGGGCCGGTCAGCGAGCCCGCACCACCATCGACAGAATGGTCGCCGCCGATCCCGGACTCTCTCGATGGCATCTCGCGTGGCGTGCCACGCTCGCGGTGGCGTGCGTGGCCTTCGCCGAGCACTGGGTGGGACCGGCCGCCGGGCTGCCGGCGCTGGTCGCCATGCTGCTGGGCGGCATGATCGCCATGAACGGTTCGTTCCTGCTGGCCGGCCGGACCCGCCTCGACGCCCTCCTCACGGCCGCCGGGATGCCGTTCGTCGCGTTCGCCGGAGTGGTCGTGGCCGTCGCGGTCGACGGCCACCTTCTCGCCTCGCGGCTCGGCTTCGTCGTGCTGACGGTGGTCGCGGTCTATGTGCGGCGCTTCGGCATCCGTGGCATGAACTACGGGCTGCTGGGGTGGTTCGCCTACATGTTCGGGACGTTCTCGCGGGTCCGCCCGGATCAGCTCCTGCCCCTGTGCCTGGTGTTCCTGTCCGCGGTGGCGATTCTCGTCATCCTGATGGCCGGGCTGGCGTACCAGCGTCCGCAGACCAGGCTCGGCGCCGCGCTGCGCGCGTTCGACCTGCGGGTCGCGGCGGTGGCCCGTGCCTGCGCCGACCTGCTCACCGAACCGGGCGCCAAGAACGCACGCGAGCTGCACGCCCGCAGGTTCTACGTGCTGGAGGCCGCCCTCATCGCCGAGGGACATCTGGCCTCCCCGGCGGCGGTGGAACACGATCACGCCTACCGGCTGCGTACCCGCCTGCTCGCCACCGAGCTCGCCGTCGAAGAGCTCGCCACGGCGACGATCGCACTGGCCGGTTCGGCCGGGCTGCCGGAGCCGGTGCTCTCGGCCGCCACCGCCACGCTCCGGGCGTTGGCGGTCCGCGACCTGGACCGCGCTCGCGAACACGCGCGTGAGCTGGACGGACGCGGCCTCCACCAGAGCGAAGGCCTCCCCCTCGCCAGCCTGGCGGACGCGGCCGATCGGCTGTGCGACGCCCTCAGGCCGCACACGGGTCCCCGGCACGCCACGGACGACGGCCCGCCGACGCCCGCCTTCGAGCCGGGCGTCCAGCTGATCGCCGGGAACCTCCCGGGTTCGCTCGGCACCGCGGCCGAGGCGCTGGAGGCCGGCGGCGTCAGGGGCCCGCGATGGCTGCGCCTGTCCCTCAACAGCCGGCAGTGCGTCCAGGCCGGGCTGGCCTCGCTGCTGACGCTGCTGTGCGCGCTCCCGGTCTCATCCGTACGGTTCTACTGGGCGATGCTCGCCTGCCTGATCGTCCTGACCGGCACGGCCACCTCCGGCGAGACGCTGGTCAAGGGCGCCCACCGTGTGCTGGGAACGGCGCTGGGCGTGGTGACGGCGATCGCGGCCGTACACCTCACCCGTGGCCACGACACCCTCGTGGTCACGGTCATGGCGGTGTGCGTCTTCCTCGCCGTGTACTTCATCCGCGTCGCCTACGGGGTCCTCGCCTTCACCATCACCACGCTGATGGGACTGCTGTACAACGCCCTGGGCGAGTTCAGCGACACGCTGATCCTCACGCGGCTCGAAGAGACGGCGGTCGGCGCCGGTGTCGCGGCCCTCATCGCCGTTCTGATCCTGCCGGTGCACAACCGGAACACCACGGCCGCCGCGCGCGACGCGTTCGTCCGCGACCTGGTGAGTCTCGTGAAGGAGGTACGGGACAAGACGGCCGGCCGAGGCTGTGGGACGGATCTGCTGATGTCGGCCCGCCGCCTCGACGCACGAATGCACCAGCTCGCCCTGGCCACCCACCCCTGGGGCGGGGCCTCACTCGCCGGCATCGACAGCGCACCGGTGGCCCGCCGGCTCGCCTCGTACAGCGCGATCACGGTACGCGCCAAGGCCCTGGCCACGGCGGCGGCCATGGAGACCTCGCCGGTCCCGGACCTGGACCTGATCGCTCCCCTGACCATGCCCCTGCGCCGGCTGACCGGCGACTACACGCTCAGGATCGACACGCCGTACACCCCCATGAGGAGGCCTCCGGCGCCCGTCCCGCGCTGCGGGCCGGCTCGCACGCTTCGCGCCCTGGCCGACGACCTCGCCGGGGCGATGGACGGCCTCCGCGCGGGCGGCGACATGACCACGTGGATCCCCACCAGGCAGACGCCCGTCTCCGGCCACCACCGGCCGTAGCCCTTCCCTTCATGAGCCCGTCGTCGCCCTCGGTAGCCTGGTCGGAAGGGCGCGGTGCTCGTCGGCGCCGCGCACGCCGTCGCCGGCGCGAGCCGGCCGCGGGAGGCCGGAGTCGTCACCGGCACGAGCCGCCAGTTCCCAGACCTGTTGTGAGGACCTATGAAGGGTGAGCCGGCGAGCCCGGAGTCAGTGATCCGGGTCGGCGTGACCGCCGCGCGCAAGGGCGCCGAGCTGGTCACGGCGTTCGAACGCCGCGGGGCGCGGGTCCTGCACGGCCCGACGCTCGGCGGCGACCGTCCGGTCGATGACGACACGATCGCCGCGGCCATCGACCGGCTGGTGGAGCTTCGGCCGCTGTGGTTCGCCGCCTCGACCGGCATGGGCATGCGCCTGCTCGCCGCCGCCGCCGAACGCACCGGCCGCCGGGACGCCCTGGTGCGGGCACTACAGAACGCGACCGTGGTGGCGCGCGGGCAGAAGGCCGCCGGCGGGCTCAAGCGCCTGGGCGTCACCCCGGTATGGATCGCTCCGGACGAACGCGATTTCCAGGTCGAGGCCTGGCTCGCCGAACACGTCCGCACCGGCGAGGTGGTCGCCGTGCAGGTACACGGCGCGGGCGGCGATCCGTACGGGAAACTCATGGAGACCGGAGCGATCGTCGAGAAGCTCGCCCCGTACGTCTCGGCCCCACCCGACGACCCGGGCCCGGGCACGCGACTCGCCGAGGCGGCCGTCGCCGGTGAACTCGACGTGGTCACCTTCATGTCACCGAGCGCCGCCCACGGCCTGGCGACGCTGGCGGACGCGGCCGGGATCGGCGACCGGGTACGCGAGGCACTGAACGGCCCGGTCGCCGTCGCCGCGGTCGGCCCGGTGACCGGAGACGGCGCCCGTGACGCGGGATACGCCGTGACGATCGAGTCCGACAATCGCGCCGGCGCCTTGGTACGCGCGGTGATGAGCTGGTGGGCCGACCGCGGCTGAACGCCGTACCACGGCGGCCGTCGGCGCCGCACCGATCTCGTCGCGGCAAAGATTCCGGCGCGGATCCGGACCGTGGTGTGGGATCGGCCCCGCCCGGTGCGCGATGGCCGGTACGTTCGACGACGTGGCGGACACGTTCGACGACTCGGCCAAGGCGGTGCTCACGGAGCTGCGCGGGTGGGCGGAGCGGGCCGGCCGCCCGCCGGGCGGCGACGCCGATGAGGCGCGGCTGCTCCTGGACCTGCTGCACGATCATCTGGGGCTCGGCCTCACCGACCTGGCCGTGGGTGACCTGAGCGAACTCCTGCTGGAGGTCTACCCCCGGAAGGTGACCGTACTGGAGGCCGAGGACGCCACCGAGGTGATCCCGACCGTACGGGACCTGCTGGCGTTCTGCCGTAACACCGGGAGGCTGAGCAAGGCGAAGGTCACGCGGCTGGAGACCGAGCTGGAGGGGATCGAACCGCGGTTCGCCGGTGCGGTGATGGACCCCGCGAACTGGGGGCCCGCGCGGTCGCTGGCCCAGTCCATGGCGGCCGACGGCGTCGATCTGTCCGATCAGAGCGCCGTCGACCGCTGGATCAGCGACAACGACCACGACCTGACGGGCTTTGAGGGTGCCGGCCCCTTCGACGAGGACGAGACCCTCGATATCGCGGAGGCGTTCGGACTGCCGGACCGGCTGCCGCCGCTGCGACTGCCCGGAGACGGCGAGCTGGCCGAGGCCGCGCGGGCCAGCGTCCTGCTGAACCGCGCCCGGCGGCTGGCCGACTGGGTCGGCGAGAGACGCGACATCGCCGACGGCTACGAACTGGAAGCCGACGACGTGGCGGACGCGACGGCCGCTCTCGGCATCGACGCCGGCGAACTCGCGCATGTGTGGCATTTCGCCGAACACACCGAGTTCCTGTCCTGGCACGACACCTATGTGACGACGGGTCCGTCCGCCGGGGACTGGCCGTCGGCGGACGACGACGAGGTGCTGGACACCTGGCAGATGGCGCTGACCGAGGTCCTGTCGTGTGAACAGTTCGCCGGCGTCGACCCGGACGAGCAGACGCGACTCGTCTTCGACGGGGCCGGTGTCGCCGTCGTCATGGCGTTGTTCCTCTCTCGCGCCGAGGGCATCCCGGCCGTCGAACTCCACGAGATGATCCGCGACGGAGCGACCGCCGACCTCCCGCCCGACCTCGCGGAACGCAGCTGGTCGGCATGGACCGAAGAACACGGAGACCCGGCCGACCTGCTGCTCGAGTGCCTACGGGATCTCGGCGCGGTCGAACTCGACCGGCCCTCCGATGACGCCGCGCCATGGGTCCGGCTCACCCCGCCGGCCATCTGGACCGTACGCCTCCAGCTGGAACAGGCCGGTGTCGACGTGCCGATCCTTCCGCCGGCGCAGGAGATGACCGCCGCGGACCTGGTCGCGGTGGCCGAGGGCGGCGTCGAGGAGGAGATGGACGCCGAGCTGACGTCCTGGGTCGAACTGCGCGGCGCCGAGGCCGCCGCCGACGACTTGCTCCGTACCGCCGCCACGGGCAGCACCGCGGACCGGTTGTTCGCCACGACGCTGGCCACCCGGATCGGCGCCGCCGCCGAACCGCGGTGGCGCGAGGCCCTGGATGACCCGCGGCTGCGGCCGTACGCCAAGGTCGCCCTCGCCGGTGCCGGAACTCCCGATGCCCCGGCCGAGCTGGAGCCCGCCCCGGAGGACCTGGCGTGGCTCCTCACCGACTCGATCGCCGCGACCTGCCCCGTTCTGGAGCCGGACGACGTCGCCGAGCGGCTCCGCGAAGCGCTCCCGCCCGATGAGCGGCCGCAGGATCTCCTCGACGTGATGTGGCGCCTGGATCACCCGGACGTCCTGGAGGTCCTGACTTTGATCGGCGACCATCACCCCGACAAGAAGATCGCCAAAGCCGCCCGCAAGGCCGCCTTCAAGGCGACCTCCCGGTCAACGACGCGCGGGTGATCGACGACCTCGCGGGGCGACGAAGCGACGCGTCCTCCGCGGAGCACCTGAACGGGCGTTATGCGCTGGGGGGCGGTGCGCTGCTCGGGTGATCGCCGGAGCGGAGGCCGTGGCGGATGACGCGGGTCGGAACAGTGACGCGTCGGGAGGCGGGCGGCTCGGCGTCCCGGTGGTGGAGGCGGTCGATCAGCAGGCGTGCGGCCTGCCGGCCGATCTCGTCAGCGTCGTAGGAGACGAGCGTCAGCGGCAGTCCGAGGACGTCGGAAAGGTCGAAGTCGTCGAATCCCGCCACGGGAAGAGCGGCTCCCCTCTTGTAGAGGGCCCGGATCGCGCCTTGGCTGATGCGGTTGTTGGTGCAGAACAGTGCCGTGGGACCGTCGGGCCGGTCGAGGAGTTCGTCGGCTGCTCGCTCGGCCGTCGCGGCGTCGACGAGGCCTTGGCGGATGAGGGCGTTGTCGGGCTCGATGCCTGCCTCCTCATGTGCCGCCCAGAATCCGCGCAGGCGTTCGGCGCCGGTGTAGAGCGCCGGCGGGTTGCCGAGGAAGGCGATGCGGGAGTGCCCTTCGGACAGAAGGCACGCGGTGGCCTCGAAGGCCCCGTGGAAGTCTTCGACCAGCACGCAGTCGGTGTCGAGTCCGGCGGGCGGCCGGGCCGCGAGGACGACCGGGACATGGCGCATGGCGGCGGCCAGGTGCTGCTGCCGGCTTCCGGCGGGAACGACGATCAGCCCTTCGACCTGATGATCGATGAGGCCGTCGATGATGCCGGGCTCGCGTCCGGGCTCTTCGGCGGAGTTGCTGAGCAGCATCCGGAAGCCGTGCTCGGTCGCGACTTCCTGGACGCCGAGCGCGAGACGCGAATAGAACGGGTTGGCGAGGTTGGTGACGACGAGGCCGATCATCCCGCTGCCGCCGAGCCGCAGGCTGCGCGCGGTCTCGTTGCGGCGGTAGCCGAGACGGTCCACCGCGGCGAAGACGCGCTCGCGGGTCTCCTCGGACACGCCGGGGTCGTTCTTGAGTACTCGCGAGACGGTCATGGCACTGACCTGAGCGAGTTTCCCGACGTCGTGCATGGTCGGCCCGCCGCCTCGGCGAGCGGTCATGCTCCTTCTCCTTCCTCCTGCCTGCGGCGGCGTCCCGGACCTCATGGAGCGCTCGGTGCGTCCTGCGCCCAATGCGCGGCCCCGATCAACGGTGCCTCCGCGGGCCGCCGGGCGGGCAGGACACTCACCGCCGTCCCGCCGGCCGCGGCCAGCCCTGCCGAGAGCGCAGGATGGATCAAGCCCCACGACTGGGCCATGGAACCGCCGACGACCACGGCGGTGGCTTCGAAACGGTCGATCCACGGAGCCAGGGCCTGGCCAAGGGTGTCGAAAGCGTAGCGGAAAGCCTCCGCCGCGGCGGCGTCGCCTTCCTCGGCCAGTACGGCGATCTCGTGGACGTCCGGGAGGGCGCGGTCGGCGGGGAGGGCCTTGAGACGGGCGTAGTGGGCGCGGATGGCCCGGCGCGACACGGTGTCCTCCAGCGGCCGGTGGCGCACGGTCAGCCGGTGGACGTATCCGGCGGGTGGCACCGTGGTGCCGTCGTGTACGGGCCGGCCGGTGCGCAGGAACGCGGAGCCCACGCCCGTACCCAGCGTCAGGCACGCCACGCGGTCGTGCCCGGCGGCGGCGCCTGCGTGGTACTCGCCGATGGCGAAGGCGTCGGCGTCGTTGAGGAAGCGCAGGCGCTCGGCCCGGTGGTCCAGTCGCCGCCGCAGACCGGCCCCGACGTCGACGCCGGACAGCGACTCGAACTTCCCGATGCCCGCGAAGCGGCCGATCCCGGTGTCGTAGTCGAAGGGGCCCGGCATGGCCACGCCCCAGCACCGCCGGTGGCCGGCAGGCAGTGCCAGAGCTGCCACAGCGATGGCATCGAGGATGCGGGCGGCCGCGGCGTGGGAGCCCAACGGCCTGCGCGTCACCGAGGACGGGATGGGGCGGCCGGTCGCCGGATCGACGAGAGCGGCGGTGACGTGCGTACCGCCGACGTCGAGGACGGGGATCGGCGCAAGGGCGCGCTCTGCCGGAGTCACGGTCACGGCTCGACCACCAGGGCCTTCACGATGTGCACCTCCTCGTCGCCCACGGAGCGGACACGGTAGGGGCCGACCGCGGCGGGCACCGTGATGGTCTCCGCGAAGGCCAGGGAGTGGGTGCGGCCGTCGCGGGTCTCGATGACCGCGCCCTGGCCCGCGGCGAGGTTGAGGATGTGGAAGCGGCCGGCGGTGTCGTCGGCGATGCCGGCGTCCGGGGACACGACCAGGCGGTGCACGGCGTAGAACATCTCCGGCAGGGCGCCGACGACCTCTTCGCGCCAGCCCTCGCCCGCGCGCAGCGTGCGCGGTCGCTGGATCAGATCCTTCGTCACGTCCTCCCCGCGCCGAGAGGTGTCCAGATTGGCGAAACCGTGCTCGTAGGGCAAGGGCCGGGACGCGCCGGCGGCGTCCTTGCGGAGCCAGTCGTAGAAGCGCAGGGAGTACAGGTACGGCGTCGCGCTGACCTCCAGCACCAGGTTGCCCGCCCCGGAGGCGTGCGGGGTGCCCGCGGGGATCATGAACAGCCGACCCACCGTGGCCGGGTGGGTCTGGATGTGGTCCTCGACGGGCATGGGGGTGCCATTCGCGATGGCGTCTTCCACCTGGCGCCGCATGAGGTCGAGGTCCGCCTGCTCGGTGAGACCGAGCAGCACCTGGGCGCCCGCCTCGCTGGCCGTGACGTAGTACGTCTCGTGCTGGGTGTACGGCCAGCCGAACACCTCCCGCATGTACTGCTCTTGGGGGTGGCAGTGCAGGGACAGGTTGCCGCCTCCCATCGTGTCGAGGTAGTCGAACCGGATGGGGAAGGAGGTGCCGAAACGGCGATGCACCTCTTCACCGAGCAGTTCCCTCGGGTGGCGGACGCACAGGAGCTGGAACGGGACCTCGACCCGCGCCCCGCTCTCGTCTTCGACGAGGATCCCCGCCTCAGGCGCGATCAGTTCATAGCCCAGGGCCGTGTTGCCGGCCTGGGGGGTGAAGCCGAGTTCGCTCGCGGCCCACCGTCCTCCCCACGGGGTGGAGTTGAAGTACGGGCGGGTGCGCACCGGGCCCTGGACGAGGTGGGCCAGGGTGCCGCGCAACGTGGCGCCGGCCAGCGAGGTGGGCGAAGCGGCATCCTGCAGGTCGAACCACCGCTCGACCCGTCCCGCGATCGCGTCGCGGTGCCGGTCCAGGATGGGCCAGTCGGTGTAGAACAGGCGCACCAGATCACCGGCCTCGCCGGGGCGGCCGAGGTTGACGCCCACCGGCAGGTGGCCCTGTGCCACGGCGGCCTCCGCATAGCGTTTCGGCAGGTCCGCGTACCACAACACGTCCGGCTCACACAGCGCCGCGCCCGGCCCGAACGCCACCACGACGCCGTCGTCCACGGGCCGGCCGGGCCGGGGAACGGAGTCGAACAGGTCCGCGATCCGCGCCTCGGACAGCGGGGTGAAGAACGGGTCGTCGGCGGGGACGGGCCGAGCCACGATCCGCTCCGCGGCCGACGGTGCATGGTGACCGCGCACGTCCAGCAACTCCACCTCGCGCCCCGCCGAGCGCACGGCCGCCGCCAGCCCGTCGGCCAGCGCCTCCCAATCCAGGGCGGCGGGACCGTCGACCGAGAGGACCAGCGGGCCGACCGGCAGCTCGGCGACAGCAGCGGACCAGCCGGTGATCACCGACCCGTCAACCGGCCGGTAGCTGGGGTGGGGATCGTACGAACGCGGCGCAAGCTGCACATCTGCTCCTCACTGGGCTCCATGGCTTCGTTAACGATAACAAGAGTATGGAGCCATCTGCTTCGTGACTCTTGCCACTGCGGAATGGTGTCGTTAACATCCACGCAACACACAACCGGCGACACCAAGGTGATCAATGTCAGCATCGGGCAGGACCCGCCGCGCGGCCGTGCCGCTCGCCCGGCGTCGCTTCCTCGCCGGGATGGCCGCGGGCGCGGCCACGCTCGCGGTGGAGGGGTGCGCTCGCGGAGAGAGCACGTCGGCGCAGCCGGGGACCACCAGCATCTCCAACGACAACGCCACCTGGGACGAGGGATATCTCTCGGCCGGACGACAACTGAAGAAGATCACCGGCTATGCGCTGCGGCCGTTGTCGAATCCCTCGGTGACCTCCTACCAGCAGGTCGTCCAGATGACCCTGCAGACCTCGAAGGCCACCGACCTGGTCAAGTGGGCTTCCGGTTACCAGCTCAAGCGCCTGGCGCGCGCGGGCGGGCTGACGGACCTGACGGACGTCTGGGGGACGTACGCGGCCAAAGGGTGGGTGCGCGGCAGCGCACGCGAGGCGATGTCGTATCACGGGAAGGTCTACGGCGTCCCGCTGTACGAGTCGTACTACGTGCTGTTCTACAGCAAGCCGGTGTTCCAGAGGCTGGGACTGTCCGCCCCGGGCAGCTGGGCCGAACTGCTGCACTGCGCGGAGGTGCTCAAGCGCAACAAGATCACGCCGTTCCTCGCCAGTCAGGTCGGCGGCTGGCCCGCGATCGAGTGGTTCCAGGAGCTGGTCACCAAGGTCGACCCGCGCTTCTACCAGCGGCTGGTGGCGGGCCAGGCGTCCTATACGGACGACGCGGCCCGCCAGGCGATGAACATCTGGTACGACTTCATGCGCAAGGGCTGGATGACGTCCCCCGACTTCGACCAGGCACGTGGCCCCGGGGCGCTGAAGGCCGGCACGGTGGGCATGTTCCTGCACGGCACATGGCAGGCGCAGGGGATGACCGCCGCGGGCATGAAGGCGGACGTCGACTACGGTGCCTTCATCCTTCCCACGGTGCGGCCGTCCACCCCGAAGAGTGTGATCGCCGAGTCGGGTGTCTTCGTGGTGCCCAGCCGTGCCTCCTCGCACAAGGCCGCCATGGCGAATGTCGGGGCGTGGCTCGACCCGTCCGTCCAGCGGGTGTGGAGCGACTTCCTGGAGGACAGCTCCGCCAATCCGACGGTGCGGTCGAGCAACCCGGTCGTGGCCCGCCTCCAGGCGGACATCGCCCGGGAGCAACGGATTCCACTGGTCCGCTACTGGGAGGCCAGCCCGCCGAGCCTCATCCAGGGCAACGCCGATGACCTGGGCGGATTCATGGCCGGGCAGACCTCCCCGGCCACCACGCTGCGCCGGATGCAGGAGCGTGCACAAGACGAATGGGCGGCCTGGAGGCGTGACGAGGCATGAGTACATCGACGACCGACCGGCCCATCCCTGCCGCGGGCGGCGGAAGGCCGGCAGCGCGCTCCGGCGGTACACGGCGTTCGGCGGTGACGAACGCCTGGCGCAGGAGGCGTGAGCGCCTGGCGGCCGGGGGGTTCATGGCCCCGGCCGTGCTCCTGGTCACCGTCTTCCTGCTCGTCCCGTTCGTGTGGACCATCTACCGCGGCTTCTTCAGCGACAGCCGGACCTCACGGTTCAGCTGGTTCGGAAACTACGCGAGGTTCGCCTCCGACCCGGCGTTGTTCCGCTCCGTCGAGAACACGGCGATGTGGGTGGTGGGCACGGTCGTGCTCCCCTTCGTGCTCGGGCTGGCCATCGCCTGCATGACCAACGCCACCCGCTGGTCGCGTCTCGCGCGGCTGTGCGTGGTGCTCCCCTACGCGCTCTCGGGCTCCGCGGTGGCGGTGGTCTGGAACTTCATGCTCACCACCGACGGCGCCGTCAACCAGGTCCTGACCACCCTGGGTCTGGGCTCACTGGCTCACGGGTGGCTGCTGACCTGGCCGGGCAACACCCTGGTGATGATCCTCGCCAACGCCTGGCAGGCCACCGGCGTGGCCGTCATCCTCTTCCTGGTCGGCCTGCAGTCCATCCCGCCGGAGACGCTCGAGGCCGGCGCCCTGGACGGCGCGGGAAGCTGGCAGCAGTTCCGTCACATCGTCCTGCCCCAGCTCCGGCCCATCTCGATCATCGTGATCGGCATGAGCCTCGTCAACGGCCTCAAATCGTTCGACCTGATCTGGGTGCTCACCCAGGGAGGGCCCGGACGGGCCACGGAGACCCTTGCGGTGTCCATGTACAACGAGACCTTCCTGGAGCTGCGGCCCGGCGCGGGAGCGGCGATCGCGGTCGTCCTCACCGTGATCGTGCTGGCGGCCTCCTGGCTCTATCTGCGCCGTCAGCTCGACGTGAAAGGCGAATGACCCATGTCCCTTGGCCGAGTCCTGCGGGGCGGCACCGTCGCGGTGCTCGCCGTGCTGTGGCTGATTCCGACCTGGCTCCTCGTGGTCAACGCGCTGGTGCCGAGCGAGAGTTACTCCGGTGGACCGCACTGGCTGCCCCAGGGCTTCGGGCTGTTCGGCAACATGTCCCAGGCCTGGGACAAGGCCCACCTCGGGCCGGCGCTCGCCAACAGTCTGCTGTACGCCGTCGTCAGCGCGCTGGCCGCCGTGGTGGTGGCCTCGTTCGCCGCCTTCGCCACCGTCATCATGCCCGTGCGGCGGCGGGTGCTGTGGTTCTGGGTCATCTACTCCGGCACCCTGCTGCCCCTGCAGGTCTTCATCCGGCCGCTGTTCCTCTCCTACGCGAAGTCGTCGCTGTACGACACCCAGATCGGTCTCGTTCTGATCTACGCGGCCATCGCGATCCCCTTCGCGTTCTTCGTCATGCGCAACTACGCCCTGACGCTCCCGCGGGAGGTCGTCGAGGCCGCACGCATGGACGGTGCGTCGTGGTGGCGGCTGTTCTGGCAGATTCACGTCCCGCTGACCAGATCCGCCATGATCGCCGTTTTCGTGTTCCAGTTCGTGGCGGTCTGGAATGACCTGATGTTCGGCATCACGCTGACCACGAGCCGCAACATCCGGCCCATCATGGCCGCGCTCGCCGACCTGCAGGGCAACTACTCCAACGTCGGGCCCCCGGTCGTACTGGCCGGAGCCCTCCTCGTGTCCCTGCCGACCCTGGTGCTGTTCTTCTCCGCACAACGTTTCTTCGTCAGCGGCCTCAAGATCCACCGCTGATCCCCGCACGCTTCCCCCTCGCCGCGAAGGATTGACCATGTCGCGATCGCTGCTCCGCCGTGCCACCGTCACCGCCGTCTGCGCGGGCCTGCTCTGCGGCGCCACCCCCGCGTACGCCCAGGCCGCTCACCCCGTACGCCCCACCTCCGCCGCCCGGTGGGCGGACCGCGCCACCGACGCCTACAACGCGCTGCAGGCACATCTGTACCAAGGCCCCGACGACCACGGCCTGTACCTGGAGCGCACACCCAGGCAGGCCACGGACCCGGAACACTCCTACCTGTGGCCGATGCGCGAGGCCGCCGCGGCAGCCGTGGACATGGAGAGGCTCCCGCGTACGGGCGCGGCTTACCGCCCGGACGCGGCCGAACGCCTCGACACCGTCGAGCTGTACTTCGCGTCCGGCGACCGGCCGGGCTACCACTCCTACCTGCCCGCCCCGCTGGGGTCGGACGGTGACGTGTACTACGACGACAACGCCGTGGTCGGCCTGAGCGAGCTCGACCAGTACGAACGCACCGGCGACCGCGGATTCCTGGACCGGGCCGAGCGGGTCGTACCCATCGTCGCCCGCGCCTGGGACGGCGATACCGCCAAGGCCTGCCCCGGCGGCATGGACTGGTTCGACGCGCCCGGCAACGACATCCGCGCCACCAACGTCACCGCCCTGTCCGCCCAGCTCGCCGCCAGGCTGTACGAGCACACCCGTGACCGCGCCTATCTCGACCAGGCCGAGCGGTGGTACGGGTGGGTGTACTCGTGCATGCGCACGGCGCCCGGCCTGTACGCCAACGACCGTGGAGACGACGGCACCACCAACCCGACACTGTGGAGCTACAACTCAGGCGCGATGATCGGCACGGCCACCGCTCTCTACCGCGGCACCGGTGACGCCGGCTACCTGAGGAAGGCCCTCGAAGACGCCCGTGGCTCCCTGGCGTACTGGACGCAGGACCGCCTGCACGACCAGCCGGCCATCTTCAACGCCTTCTACCTCAAGGATCTGCTCGCCCTCGACGCCGTCCGTCCCGACCCCGCGTACCTGAAGGCCATGAGCGCCTACGCGGACGGCACCTACGACAGCAACCGGGACGCCGCCACCGGGCTGTTCCGCTTCCAGCCGTCGGGCGGCGGCGACTACGACCCCGAGGCACCGGCCGAGACCCTCGAACAGTCCGCCATGGTCCAGATCTTCGCCACCCTGGCCCACACGCGCCGCTAGCCGGGCCACCGTCCCGGCACCCGTCACCATTCCGCAACGCGAAGGACACCACGGCACCATGTCCAAGCCACCGCTGACCCGGCCTTCCTGGTGGGACTCCGACATCGCGCGCGACATCCTGCGTGACCGCGTGGTCACCACCACCGCCGGCATCGGCGACACGCAGGTGCGACTGTCCGGCGAGCCCCTGCTGCGCCGCCGCGACGGCGCCGATGGACTGCTCCAGTCGATCCGGGTACGGGTGCGCCGCCCCGGCACGGCCGGGCACGACGCCCCGCCGCGCATCACCCGAGCGCGGGTCACCACCAGCGGGGGCACACCCGTTCACTGCGAGATCCTTTCCGGCCCCGGGGCCGACACCCGCATCCTGGTGCCGGAAGTGGACGAGCCGACTCCCCTGCTGATCGAGCTTCCCGACCTGGAAGAAGGCCACCGGTTCGCGTTCGAGGCGCGCCCGCAGCGTCACTGGACACTGCACCTGGTGCAGCACTCCCACCTCGACATCGGCTATACCGATCCGCAGGGGCGGGTCATGGCCGAGCACCGCGCCTACCTCGACTCGCTGCTCGAGCTGTGCCGCGACACCGACGACCGCCCGGAACCCGCCCGGTTCCGCTGGGCCGTCGAAGGCTTCCACTCCTTCCAGGACTGGCGGGCGCACCGCCCCCACCGCCAGGTCGAGCACTTCCTCGACCGCGTGCGCGAAGGCCGCATCGAGCTCACGGCGTTGCCGTTCAACCTCCATACGGAGACCTGCTCCACGGACGAACTGCACGAGCTCGTGCGCCCCGTGGCGGACCTACGCGACCGGCACGGCATCGACATCCGCACCGCCATGCAGACCGACGTGCCCGGGCAGGTCGTCGGCCTCCCCGACGTCCTGGCCACCAACGGCATCCGGTACCTCTCCGTGGCGCACAACTGGGCCGGGCGCGCCGTACCGCACCTCGTCGGCGGCGAACACCTGCCACGGCTGTTCCGCTGGCAGGCGCCCAGCGGCAACAGCGTCCTGGTCTGGCGTACGGACACGCCGCACGGCCTGGCGTACATGGAAGGCTCCATCCTCGGTTTCGACGAGTCCTACGACCACGTCGACGACCTTCTGCCCGCCTACCTCAGCGCGCTGGCCGAGTTCCCCTACCCCCACGAGGGCCGCGGGATCCCCGGCTTCCCCATCCTCGATCACACCGTCACCTCCGACCCTTATCCGTGGGACGTGCTGCACCTGCGGGTACTGGGCAAGTTCGCGGACAACGGCCCGCCCCGCCGGATCATCTCCGACACGGTGCGCCGTTGGAACGAGCAGTGGGCCTTCCCGCGACTGCGTGCCTCCCGCAACCAGGACTTCTTCGAAGACGCCGAAAAGCGGATCGGTGACCGGCTGGAGACCTTCCGGGGAGACTGGAGCGACTGGTGGGTGGACGGAGTCGGCGCCGGCGCCGTCCCACTCGCCGCCACGCGCCGTGGCCAGGCCGCCCTCGCCGAAGCCCAGACCGTGGCCGGCTACGCCCGGCTGATGGGCGTGCCCGGCAGTACGGCCGTCGCCGCGACGGCGCCGGCCGTCTACCGCGCGGCCTCGCTGTTCAACGAACACACCTGGGGTGGCGGCGATCCCTGGACCCATGGCGAACACGGTCACGGCTCCGGCGAGAAACAGTGGCACTGGAAGTACTCCCAGGCCCTGCGCGCCCACGACGACGCGGAGGCGATGCTGGACTCCGCCGCCGCTCTGCTCGGCGAAGCCTTCGCGCCCCTCACCGGCGCTCTGGCCTCCTACTACGTGGTGAACACCTGCAACTGGCCGCGTACCGAAACGGCACGGATCTTCCTGCCCGAGAGCACCGTGGCGCCGAGCGACGCCGTCCAGGTCCTCGACGCGCGCACCGGCACCCTGCCGTTCACGGAGGAGGCGCAGAGCAACGAACGCCACCGTGCGGCCGGCCGGTTCCTGCGCATTCCCCTCACCGACGTGCCGGCCTGCGGCGCCGTACGCCTGGACATCGTCCCCGGTGCCCCCTCTGCCGCGACGGACGGTGACGGCATCGACGCGCCCGCGGACCCGGCCGTCCTGGAGAACGACCACCTGCGCGTCACGGTCGACCTGAGGCAGGCGTGTATCGCCTCCATCGTCGACAAGGGCACCGGGCGCGAGCTCGTCCGGCAGGACGCCGTCATCGGCTTCAACGGCTACGTGTACGACGAGTACGCCACGGCCGGCGGGTTCAACCACCAATCGAGCAAGACCGTCGCCGACGACTCGATGCACCTGCTCGCCTCACGCCGGACCGCACCCCCTGCGGCACTCGTCGACCGTACCTCGGACGCCACCGGCCAGACGATCGTCTACGAATGCGCCCCGGCAGGCACCCAGCGGCTCCGCGTAAAGGTGCACCTGCCTCACGACGCGGCTCGCATCGACATCGAGAACCGCATCGACAAGACCGCGACGCTGACGAAGGAGAGCGCGTTCTTCGCCTTCCCCTTCGCCCTGGACGAGCCCGCGGTGCGCATGGAGGCCACCGGGGGCGTCACGGGCACCGGGCTGCCGACCGTGCCGGGGTCCGCCACCCACATGCGGGCCATCCGGCGTTGGATCGGCTTGAGCGACGGCACTCACCACGCCGCGTTGGCCACGACCGACGCTCCCCTGGTCCAGCTCGGCGGAATCGCGATCCCTTACGTTCCCTACCCGCAGTCGTTGCCGCAGGAGGAGCCGGCCACCGTCTTCTCCTGGGTGCACAACAACATCTGGGACACGAACTTCCCGTCCCAGCAGGCATTCGACCACGTCTTCCGCTACAGCGTCGGTTTCGCCGCCGGCGCCTCCGCGGGGCTCGCCGAGCGGCTGGCCGTACGCGTCGCGGCCGTCACCGGCCACCCGCTCGTGCCGGTCCGCGCGCGTGCCGAAACCCAGGCACGGCCACCGGCGCAGACCCGGTTCCTGACCGTCGACGATCCTCGCGTACGTCTCGTGGGCCTGACCTCCCCGAGCGAAGACGCGCTCCTTGTCCGCCTGCAGTCCCTGACCGAGACCCCGATCACCTGCCGCCTGAGCAGCCCGTTCACCGTCACGCGGGCGCTCCGCACCAACTTCCTCGGCCTTGCCCCGAGCGAACTCGGCCTGGAACCGGACGGCGCCATCCCGATCGACGTGCCCGCGCTCGGAACAGCCGCGGTCATCCTCCATCTGCACCCGCCCACAGCGTCCCACGCCGAAAGCCAACAGCTCTGACCTGCCGTTCTCCTCCCCGAGACCCGTGGCCCGGCCGGCATCACCGGACGTTCGGCCGTCGCCGCTCGTCAGTCGGAAGTTCCCTCCGATGGCGTCCACTCGAACACCCAGGACATGATCGGCTCGTGAGCTTCGGGACCTACGCCCGTCGCGTGCGAGATCGCGATCTTCCCTACGGGGCGCGGTACCGCGCGTTGAGATGCGCCGTCGGCCACTACTGCCCGATCGGCTTCAACGGGACCTGGTCCTACCTGAGCACCGTGGGCGACATGAAAGCGGATGAAGAGGCGTTGATCCGCGCGCTGGACATCCTGGAGGCCGGCCGAAACGCCTGGCTCGCCGAGATGGAGGCTTTCGCCGCCCGGCGCCGTGCCGAAAAACGGCGGCATCGCCGGTCACCGACAACGGCCGATCGTCTGTACCTGTACGGCTGCCGCTGGCCCGGCGCTGACGGACACGAGGCGATGCTCCACGAGATCAGCCGGTTGTGGGCGGAACACCTCTGCGGGCCCTTCCCCAAAACTCCAGTCGGGACCAAGGGCGACCTCGTCTACCTGGACTCCACCATCGCCGGCTGCGTCTCGACCTATTTGAGCCACGACGGCGAGACCAGCCTCCCCGCCGGCGACGTCATGGGGTATCTGGTGTACCGCAGTGGCCCGTACAAACCCTTCACAGCCCCAACGTCGGAGGTGATCGCGAGGCTGGGCCCGCACGACACCAGGTACGTCGACTCGGCCGTACCCGCCCTCACCGGCCCGAACGGAGGAAGCTACACCTACCGGGTGACCGTATGGACCAGGTCCGGGGCGTCGATCCCAGGCGAGAACCTGCCGGTGCAGTTCCCGCCGGTCGGCCGTACCGAGATCGTCCTACGCGCCGACGCGGCCGCGACGCTGTCCTCGAACCGCCCGAAGACCGTTGCCGCCGACAGCCACTCGGACTCCCCCGCGCTGCGGGCGGGCCACCACACCGCCGGCACCGGCGTCGACCGCGTGATCTTCCGTTTCGGCCCACTACCGGCGATGCTCCGCCACGCGGCCAAGGTCGAGGCACATCTGAGCCTGTGGAACTGTACCCGCGGCTCCAGGTCGGGCCGGCCCGACCCGTTCCGGCTTTATGAGCTGCGTCGCCCGTTCACCGGTTCCCAGGCGACATGGAACAACGCGGCGGCCGGAAAAGCGTGGACCGACCCCGGAGGCGACTACGGCGAACCAGCCGGCAGAGTCATTCCGGCCAAGGACCACGACGATCCGATGACGTGCGACGTCGACGCGACCGCGCCCGTACGCGACTGGATCGACTCACCCGGCTCGACGCACGGGCTGCTGCTCAAGGCCGACAACGAGACATCGGCTCCGCTGAATCAGATGACCTTCTCCGGGCTCCAGGACGAAAACCCCGGGCTGGACCCGACACTTGTGATCACCTACACGTCGCCCAAGCGAGCCGGGCAGGTGCGAACGCCCACGCGGCCCTCGCCGTACGCACCGATGCCACTTGCCTAGGCCGTCAAGGGAGGCGCGGATCAGCGCGCTGGTGAAGCGGGCGGTGAGCTGACCCTGCGGAGACGTCTCGTCGCAGCTTCCGGGCCGAAAGGGGCGCTCATCGGTTTCCGCGCCGCCATTATTCGCCGGAAAGGATTGCATGCCGCCCTTCATACACTCTTGACGGCGTATTCGGCCGGACCGTACGTTGACCCGGGCCCAGACCCCCCACCTGGACGTATCCACCGAATCAACCGGGCAAGGATGTGCGTCGAATGACGAGATCGCGCTCCCATCGTTACCGACCCCGCCATCTCGTACGGAGCGCGGCGGCCGTCGTGTCGGCACTCGGCTGCGTAGTGCTGGGCACGGTGACGGTGCCGGCCTCGGCCGCGCCGCCGGGCCGGCTCACCGGCGAAGGCTGGGTGCTGAGCACGACCGACGCCTCGAAGAACTATTCCCCGACGTTCGTCGGCAACGGTTACCTGGCCGCGCGGGTGCCCGCGGCGGGCGAGGGGTACGGCAGCAGGCCCATCGTCACCCAGTCCGAGCTCGCCGGCTTCTACGCCCACCCCGCCGGCCAGAACGAGCAGCGAGCCAGCCTGCCGAGTTGGACCACGCTCGGCTTCGGCCGCAGCGGTGGCGTCTACGGGACGGGGAGCTGGTCCTGCGCGTTCGACCAGCTGTGCCCGGCGGCGTACGGGAAGATCTCCGGCGGCGCGTTCGTCGAGACCTCCCACTCCGGCTCGACCGTCGGCGGCTACCTGGCCGGCCTGAACACCAATGGCCAACCGACGGTCGGCGGCACCGACGTGATCGAGATCCGCGACGCGCCGGCCGGCAAGGCGACGCTGGCCGTACGGTACGGCAACGCGAGCGGGAGCCCGCAGACCATCCACCTCGGCGTGAATGGCACGCTCCAACAGCTGACGGTGCCCAGCCTGTCCAGTTGGGACGACTGGGGGGTGGTGACCGTGCCGGTGACGTTGAACGCGGGCGCGAACACGCTCGAGATCACCGTCGCCCAGGGTGACGAGGCCCGGGTGAACGTCGACTACCTCGCCCTGTATCCGGACGGCGGGCAGCGACCGACGCAGATCGCCCCCGACACGGTCGGCACCACCAGCGACTACCAACAGTCGCTGGACCTGCGTACCGGGGTACTGAGCACGTCGTTCGACTGGACCTCGCCCGCGGGTGACAGGACCAGCTTCACGTACGAGGTCAACGCCAACCGCGCGGACGGTCATCTGGGGACGGTGAGCGTGAAGGCCGTGCCGCACTGGAGCGGAACGGCCACCGTCGTGGACGAGTTCGACGGCCGGGGACTGAACCACGCCTCCACCTCGGACCCGCGCGTGGACGGCAGGACCGCGACGCTGTCACAGACCGTCGTGAGCGACGGGAAGCTGGTCACCGCCGGGCTGAACTCGGTGTTGCGCGTCGATGACAAGACCGTGCCCACGGAGGCGATCGCCGCGCCCGGCGATGGCAGCGCCGGGCAGAGCGCGACCTTCCCCGTCCACGCCGGTCAGACATACCGGATCACCAAGTACGTCGGCGTGGCCTCCAGCGTCGACACGGACCGGTCGCTCAAGGCCGCCAGCCCGCAGCGGGCCGCCGCGGACACCGCGTCCCGCGCCGCCAAGGGCGGCTACCGGCACGCGCTCGCCCGCAACGACAGCGCCTGGGCCCGCCTGTGGCGGTCCGGCATCTCGGTCCCCGGCGACACGACCACGACCGCGCGGATCCACGCGTCGATGTTCTACCTGCTCGCGAGCATGCGCGCCGGTGTCACCTGGAGCACCAGCCCGGGCGGGCTGTCCTCGGACGGCTACGCCGGTCACGTGTTCTGGGACATGGAGACCTGGATGTACCCGGCGCTGCTCGCGCAGTTCCCCGACATCGCGGTCGGCGCGAACACCTACCGGCAGAGGCTGCTGCCCGGGGCCGAGGCCGACGCCGCGAAACTGTCCACTCCCACCCAGCCGATCAAGGGCGCGAAGTTCCCGTGGGAGAGCGCGCTGAGCGGCACGGAGCAGACCCCGCCGTGCTGCACCACGGGCAAGAGCGAGATCCACATCAACTCGGATGTCGCTCTGGCGCAGTGGCAGTACTACGAGACGAGCGGCGACAAGGCGTGGCTGCGGGACAAGGCCTGGCCGGTGCTGAGGGACATCGCCGACTACTGGGCCACGCGCGCCGTGCCCGACCCGGCCGGCGGATACGACGTCAACGACGTCATGGGCCCGGATGAGTACCACGACAACGTGAACAACAGCGCGACGACCAACGCCGGCGCCCAGGCGTCCCTGCGCATCGCGACCCGCGCCGCCGGCATCCTCGGCCGTACCGCCGATCCGGCGTGGAGCAAGGTCGCGAACGGCCTGAAGATCCCGGTGGACGCAACGGCCAATATCCACCCCGAGTTCGAGGGCTACAACGGGCAGACCGTCAAGCAGGCCGACGTCACCCTGCTGCAGTACCCGTGGGGTGTGCCGATGCCGGCCGGCCTGGCGCAGAACGACCTCGACTACTACAAGCAGCACACCGACCCGAACGGCCCGTCGATGACCGACGCGATCGCCGCCATCAACAGCGCCGCCCTCGGATCCCCCGGCTGCACGGTCTACACCTACCTGCGCGACAGCGCGGACCCGTTCCTGGCCGCACCGTTCAACCAGTGGTACGAGACCCGCAACGGCGGAGCGTTCACCTTCACCACCGGTGAGGGCGGCTACCTGCAGGAGTTCCTGTACGGCTTCACCGGCCTGCGCTGGGGAACCGACGAGATCACCATCAACCCCTTCCTGCCGCCGCAACTGCCGGGCGTCGACATCACGGGCGTGAAGTGGCACGGACGCACGTTCGACCTTTCCGTCGGACAGCAGACGACGAAGCTGACCCTGCGGTCCGGCCCGCCACTCCCGGTCCGGATCGCGGACGGCGACGTGCGCGAGGTCACGCCCGGCAAGGCGCTCCAAGCGCCGACCAGGCACCCGGCAGGCGACGCGACGCAATGCCCGTGACCACGCCGGGCGCGGACCCGACCACCCCGCCCTCGCCGTGACCCATGGCACGGCCGGCACGCTTGTGGCGTGCCGGCCGTGCCGATCGTCGCCCTCGGCCGCGCCCACCCGGGCACTCCGGCCGAGGGCGACGAGCATGCGACTCGATCAGGTAGCGCTCCCGGATCTCCTTGCGCATCTCGGTCATCGGTGAGCCCGCGATCCAGCTCACCGTTGATGAGCCGCTCGACCTCTCCGGGGCTGGAAGGCACCTCGCGGAGACGTTGGTACGTCGGGGCGCTGTCCCAGGACACGGTGGCCGGCCTCGGTACGGGCGCGGTCACCTCCGTTCGTCGCCGGGCCCACCGGCCCCCTCCTCTCCGGGGCCGTGCCGTCCGCCTCGGTGCCGACGGCGTGACTTCTCCCGGTCATGACCCCGCCGGGCCACGACGATCCGGCTCACGACGAACGTGACCACGAGCACCAGGCCCACCGCAATCAGAACCTTGTGGATCCACCCGATGTGGTGGAAGAAATCGCTGGTCACGACGCCCGACAGGAACAGTTTCGGCTCCACGCGACGGTGATACCCGTCCCACGCGCCACCACGGGGGCGCGTGGCGAACGGATGCGCGTCCTTCCGTAAAGACCACGCCATTCACCGCTCATACGGTGACCACAGAGGTTCGCCGGCTCAGTCGTGCGCCTTGGTTCGTGTCTCTCGGTGCTCCACAGTGTCGTCCCCGTACCCGGGCCGCTGAAGTCCCTGCGGCCGGCGGCTTTCAACAGGTCGACGGCGTCCGCGCACAGCTGCAGATAGGTCCGCTTCCCCTCGGCTCCGAGCCGTTGGGCGAACTCCTCGATGGCCCGCCAGACCTGTTCTCGCTGCGCGGCCTGGAGCGGGGCCCGACCGGCCCGCAACGCGGCATGTCTGTCATATAGCGGGCGTACGGTGCCATCATGGCGCTCTCCGACATCACGCGCGAAGCAGTCCTCGCCGCGATCGCGGAATTCGACCACCTGGGCCGGGACGCCTTCCTGGAAAAGCACGGGTTCGACTCCTCCCGGCGATACTGGCTCCGGTACGACGGAGCGCGCTACGACTCCAAGGCCATCGCGGGAGTCGCCCATGGTCACCTTCCTGGCCGGTCTTCCCTGGCGGCGAAAGACTTCTCCGGCGGCATCGGCCACGCGGTCACCGTTCTGCGCCGTCTTGGGTTCGAAGTGACCAGCGAACCCGATGCCGACCCGATCGGCCTTCAGACCGCGGACGAGATCGCGTCGGCCATCGGCGGCCTGCGCCGCGCCTCGATCGCCGGCAAGCCGATGCTGAAGCAGGCCGTGGTCCTCCTGTGGGCGATCGGCCGCGCCCGCGCCGGCCACGATCGCCTCCTGGGATGGGCCGACACCATCGGCGCGCTGACCCCGTTGCTGGAGACGCACCGCCGAGACGGCGAACGCCGCGAGGGCCGGCCGGACTACCCGATCGCCGCGCTGTTCCACGCCGGGCTGTGGGACCTGCTCGGCCACACCGACGTTCCTCGTGCTCACGGCGACGCCGCCGTACGGACGTGGTTCGCCGAGCACGCGCCCGAAGGCGGTCTCCCATGGTCCGTCTACGCACTCGCCCGCCGTTCGGGCACGGCGCGGGTCCGGATGATCGACGCGATCACCGCGCGGTTCTTCGAGGACTTTGACGAGAGCGGACTCCTTGCCGCCGTCGGGCTCTACGACGAAGACGTCGCCACCGACGAAGCACCGCCATCCGGAGGCCACGGACGGGAGACGGCGCCCGGGAGTACCCCTGAAAACTCCAGAGCCGAATACGCCCGCCTGTGCGAACTGGTGGCGCGCCGGGAGAGCCACACGTACGGGCAACGGCGCACCAGGACCGTCAACGACCCGCTGCGTATCAGCACCGCCCGCCGGGCGGTGCTGATACGCAGCGGAGGCCACTGCGAGAACCCTCGATGTGCCAAGCCGGCCCCGGACCGGAATGACCGCGGAGAAGCGCTACTGGAAGTCGACCACATCGAGCAACTGGCCGACGGCGGCCGAGACTATCCCATCCAGATGATCGCCCTGTGTCCCGACTGCCATCAGATCAAGACGCACGGGCAAAGCCGTCACCGGCTCATTCCCGTACTCGCCCAGCGGGCACGCGAACTCCATGATGGGTTCGTAAGTGCTGAGTAGCCAGCCGCGGCCACAAGGGCGCGGGCGGCATGTGGCGAACCTGGCCGGATGCCCGATTTTCGGAACCCGGAGCTGCGCATGCTGTTCGGTCGGTGAGCACCATGCTTATCCCAGTGGATGTCAGGGCTCGTCGCAGTCAATACAAGCCATGAGATGGCCCGAATCCACGCCAACGGCGATCTGTATCACCAAGTTCGGTGAACCTACTCACAGGCAGAGTTATACGGTCGATACAGAACAGATCCCAAAGATAGGCGTGTCACCGCTACGGTTCCAGATGTCCGTTTATGACGGTCAGAGGAGAGCGGGGAGCTTGGTTCACGCGACGCATGGAGCGTCTTCGCCACCCCCGACGATCGGCTACACGGTGAATCTCAGCGCACATGCGGCTCTGTTTTCAACGGCAGCTCGTCGGGAGCTTGGAGGTCGGCTTTGCAGACCAGAATTTCGTCCGCGCCCCGCTGGACCGGAGCGGCGAGCGGCGGACGACGAGTGCCTTCTCTTCCCATCACGCTGTTCGTCGTGGCATGTGTGAGTCTGCTGCCGACGGGCTGCCGAAGCCATCAAGAGCCGAATTCAGCCTCCGGCGTCTCGCGCTCTTCGCCTACGGCGACCGCTGATGCCCACCCCAACCCCAAGCGCTTCGACCCGAAGCCAAGGACGGCGGAAGAGAAAAAGTACGACAAGGAGATCAGATCGAACCTCGACCCTGCTGCGGAGAAGAAATTCGACAACATCTACTGGGGGACTCGTTCTTATAAGGGGCTGCACATCGAGGACGGCCAGGCACGCGTGGCGATCGACTCGAAGTTGCATATACCGGCAGCCACCCTTCGCGGTCTGGCCAAGTGGTTCGGGAACATGGCCGGAGATCCCCAAGGGATTCCTAAGTATCGGTGGATCCTGGTGGACTACCGGAGCGGGAGCCAGGTTAAGATTTCCGCCGACCCTGAAAAACTGGTCCGTATGCCAGATCTCGTCGGCAAGTACGGAAATGCGGCCGTCGGGACGCTGCAGGCCAACGGTATCTCCACCAATCACATCACCTGGAAATCCGTGACTGGAAAAGGCGTGTGGCTGAAGTCAAACTGGAGGGTCGTCGCCCAGAACCCTAGCGCGGGCTCAAAAGTCAATAACAAGAATGCCGTGATCATTCTACTCGTAGCGAAGTGAACACGAGGCATCCAAGACTTAACCTAGCTGAATCGCTAACGTACGGAGCGTAGGACGACGCAGGCCGTACGGGTGGTCAGCAGGGCGGCCGTGAAGACGAGACGCCTCTACCGGTACCACGACCAGACGCGCGACGACCTGCTGTCGGTGCTGAACGCGCTCGGCAACCAGCTCTGGGTTCCCCATCAGGTCATGGCCGAGTTCTGGGGTAGCCGCGAGGCCGTGCTCAAGGATCCACGCGGTACCGAGAAGAATGCTGCGATTTGTCACCCTGGACAAGAATGAGGCCGCCAAAGAGCGCAACGGCAGTAACAACGGCAGCACCGCTCAGAAGCATCGCCGGTCGACGTATCTTCTTTCCGAGAGGTTTGTCCGACGCCGTGGAGGACCATGCCGGGTCCTCCACGGCCGGCATCACCCACGTACGTTCGATCAGTACGGCGGTTACGTCGGCGTCCGGCCGATCACCGGCGTCCACACCCGTCCGGCGGCGCCATGCCGCAGTGACAGAGGCGAGTAGTTCGGGTGCTGTGGGCCGGTCCTCCGGTTTCTTGGCGAGTGCGCCGGCGACGATGCCGCGCAGGTCCGGGTCCAGGCCGGTCAGGTCGACATTCTGCTGCATGATGCGGACCGCGAGCACCTCTGGCCGTCCAGAGCCGAACGGACGCCGGCCGGTCGCTGCGAAGGCGACGAGAAGCCCCCAGGCGTGAACATCAGTCGCCGGGCCCACGTCACCGTCTTGATAGTGCTCCGGGCTCATCCACGCTGGCGAGCCGATCAGCAGACCCGTGCGGGTGACCCGGGTCTCGTCCACAGCACGCGCGATCCCCAGGTCCACCACACGCGGACCAGAGGGCGACAGGATGACGTTGGCCGGGCGGTAGATCGCCCGCTGCTCCTCCACGTCCAGGATCCCGGAGGCGGCCGCCCGGAGTGTGTCCGGGTTGCCGAGGAGGCTGCGCAGGACGCTTTCAGCTGTCATCTGAGGCCACATCGAATGCATCAGGCTCGCCACCCCGGGGTGACGGCTGATACGGCCGCGAAGTCCGGAATCGAGGGTCTGCCTGGGCCTCACTCCGGCGAACGCGTGCATCAGCCGGTCGACGAGGGCGTCGGAGGATCGCTTCCGCCTCGCCTTATAGGGGATTCCCCGCACGTCCGACTCCACGAACGACCGGATCTCTTCCGCGGTGACCGTCAGCTCGACACCTTCGAAAGAGATCCTGAGCCGTCCGCCCTTGAGACGTGTCAGCACATCGACAGGGACCAGGTTGTCCACAGCGCGGCTCAGCACCTCGGCCATGCGGCCATCGGATTTGACGGCGGCGGCCTGGGCGGTGTCCGTTGCCTGCGGTCGGCTGTTCCGCCGCGACTGGCCGGCCCACAGGAGGTCTAGTTCGACTCTCGGCGCCTCATGGATGTCGAGGGAGGGCAACACCTGACTGATGTAGTCGAGGAAGCCGCGGTGCGGACCAACGACGAGCACTCTCCGGGGTTCGAAGACCCCGTTGTAGAGCAGCCAGGAGACGCGGTGCAGACCGACCGCGGTCTTGCCGGTGCCTGGTCCTCCTTGGACGACGAGCAACCCCTTACGCTGGTCCGATACGAGCTGGAGCTGCTCCTGCCGGATCGTCTCGACGATGTCCCGCATCTTCCCGTCGCGGGCACGTTCGAGGTCATCGAGCAGGAAGTCACTCATTCGCTGGCGTTCCTGCGCAGGGTCGTAAGTCTCCTGTACCGCCCTCGCCGCATCCCGTTGTGGGAGATCGATCCGAAGTTCGTCGCTGTAGTCCTTCACCAGGCGGCCGTCGCAGCTCAGGGTCCGGCGAAGCCTGACGTCTCCCGGCGCGTCCAGCCTGGCGAGGCGCCATTCCGTGACGATGGGTGCCTGCCACGCCACAACGATGATGTCGCCTGCGGGATCGCGCACCAAGCGACGCCCGACGTAGTAGGTCCTCGGAGTATCGTCATCGTCTTCGGCGACGTCGACCCGCTGGAACACGAGAGCCTGACCCCCGAGGTCGTCGACGTACCTGATCTCTGGTGGCGTATCCGGGATGAAGTCGGTGCCGGCCTCCGAGTCGGTCACGTCCCAGGTCTTCTTCTTGAGTCCGCGGTTCTTGGCCAGCTTCTGCTCGTAGCAGACGTAGGCGTGATCCACCGCCCGCTGTTCCGCCGCGATGACGGCCGCCCTGCCCCCCATGCGCACGCTCCCCTGTCGAAGTGACCGGACGATAGCGCTGCGCACCGACAAATGGCGCATCTCCGGCCGGACCAGGCCAAACGGCCGTTCGATGCAGAAACGTGATCGCGATTGCGTAGACCGGATCACTGCGGTGCGCGTCCTTTCCTGCACAGAGTGCCGTCCGCGCGGGGGCGTGGGACCGTATCCTGTCGGGCGCGTGTAGGTCGAGAAGGGGGCAAGGGTGTCAGACCGGTGGTGGGGTCCGCGGTCCGACTTCCCGTGGGAGGAGGACGCGCTCAAGCACATCCGGGACCTCATGCCGCCCGCCGCTCAGTACCGCGCCTGGCACACTTTCACCTTCACCGCCAGGTCCGGTCACGTGCGCGAGGTCGACCTGCTCGTCGCCGCCCCGGCCGGGCTGTTCCTCATCGAGATCAAAAGCCACCCCGGCCGGGCCACCAACCACGGCGGCACCTGGACCTTCCGCGGTGACCGGGTCCGTACGATCGACAACCCGCTGCATCTGACGAACCTCAAGGCGAAGGAGCTGAAGGACCAGCTCCGCTGGGCGGCACGCGAGCTCGGCGTCCGGGCCCCCGTCCCGTTCATCCAGGAGGCCGTCTTCCTGTCCGCGCCGGACCTGCGCTGCGAATTCGACGACGTCCAGCGGATCATGGTGTTCGGCCGGGAGGGCCTGGAGAAGCAGACCGGCCTGCCGGGCATCTGGAGCGGCCTGCTCGGCCGGGCGCCGCGCAGCGACCGCGACCGCGTGAGCCCGCAGCTGGCACGCCGCCTCGACGACCTCCGCGACAAGATCGGCGTGCAGGGGCTCCGCAAGCACCGGCAGGTCGGCCCGTACGAGCTGGCACCCAAGGCGTTCGACGCCGGGCCGACGTGGGAGGACTACCTCGCGACCAACCCGGCGCTGCCGGGCGACCAGCCGCGCCGGATCCGCATCTACCTGTCGGAGCTGGGCGCTTCCAAGGAGGAGCGCGAGTCGACCCGGCGCGCCGCCCGCCGGGAGTATCTCGCGCTACAGGGCATCGCGCACGAGGGCATCGTGCAGGCCGAGCAGTTCAGCGACGAGCACGAGGCGGGCCCGTCGGTCATCTTCCGGCACGGTGCGGACTGGCAGCGACTCGACCACTTCATGGCCGAGCACGGCGACGGGCTGCCGATCGAGACGCGGGTGGAGATGGTCCGCCAGCTCGCCGAGGCCCTGGACCACGCGCACCGGCGGCACCTGTACCACCGGGCGCTGGCCGCGCGCAGCGTGTACGTCGAGCTGGACGGCCGCTACCCGCGGCTGCGGATCAGCGACTGGCAGGTCGCGGCGCGCCCGGACGCCGGGTCGTCGGGTCGGTCGTCGACGCTCGCGCCCGGCACGACATCCTCGGCTGTGCACGTCGAGGGGTCCGCCGGGCCTTACCTCGCTCCGGAGTTCGGCAACGCGGACGCCGAGGGCACGCAGCTCGACCTGTTCGGCCTGGGAGCGCTGACGCACCTGCTGCTCACGGGACGGCCGCCCGCGACCAGCCGCAAGGAGCTGGCCAAGCGCCTGCAGACGGAACGTGCGCTGGTCCCGTCGGCGGTGTCCGACGACATGACCCCGGACATGGACGAGCTGGTGCGCCACGCGACGGCCGTCCAGCCGGTCGACCGGCCAGAGTCCGTGGGCCACTTTCTGATCTACCTGGAGACGGTCGAGGAGGAGCTGACCGCCCCGGACGCCGAGGAGATCCCCGACCTGCTGGAGGCGACCCGCGGCACCGTCGTGGACGGCTGGCGGATCGAGCGCCAGCTCGGCAAGGGCTCGACCGCCAAGGCGCTGCTGGTCACGAAGGACGGCCACGAGCAGGTGCTGAAGGTCGCGCTCAGCGACGCGGGCGCCGAACGCCTCGTCCACGAGGCGGCGCAGCTGCGCGACATCCACGACTCGCACATCGTGCGGCTGATCGATGGCCCGCTGGAGATCGGCGAGCGTACGGTCCTGGTGCTCGAGCAGGCCAGTGAGCAGACCCTCGCGCAGTACCTCAAGAGTCAGGGCCGGCTGACCATCGACGAGCTGGAGAGCCTCGGCGACGACCTGTTCAGCGCGGTCCGCTACCTGGAGGACCAGGGCATCTGGCACCGCGACATCAAGCCGGACAACCTGGCGATCCGCGAGCTGCCGAAGAAGGCCCGCCGGCTGGTCCTGTTCGACTTCTCGCTGGCCGGCGCCGCCGACCGGGCGACGAAGGCGGGCACGCCCGCCTACCTCGACCCGTTCCTGGGCACCGACCGCCGCCCGGCGTACGACGCCGCCGCCGAGCGGTACGCCGTCGCAGTGACGCTGCACGAGATGGCCAGCACCGAGCTGCCCTCCTGGGGCGACGGCGTGGTGGAGCCGCACCTGCTGCCGCCCGGTGAGGAGCTGCCGCAGCTCGCCGAGGACGGCTTCGACCCGGTGCTGCGCGAGCGCCTCGCCCGCTTCTTCCATGCCGCGCTGCACCGCGATCCGGCCAAGCGGCACGGTTCGCTGAAGGAGATGCGGCTCGCCTGGACCGACGTCTTCCGGAACCTGGACGAAACGCCTCCGGCCACCACGCCCCGTACGGTCCACGCCACTCCGGCCACCGCGGACGAGGCGCGGCAGGTGTCGGCGTCCAACGTCGCGGCCACCACGCCGCTGATCGCGGCCGGGCTGTCCGCGCGCGCCCTGTCGATCGCGATGCAGCAGCTCGACGCGTCGACGGTCGGCGAGCTGGTGAAGATTCCCGCCGCCCGGATCCAGCGGCTGCGCGGCGTCGGCCTGGGCGTCCGCAACGAGCTGGTGAAGCTCGCCCGTGAGTGGCGCCGCCAGTTGGAGCTGTCCGAACGCCCGGCCGACGCGGCCAGGGCGGAGCGTACGACCGGGGTCGTGGCGGATCCGGCGCGCCTCAGCCTGGACGAGGTCGCGGACCTGCTGCTCCCCAAAAACCGCGAGGGCGCCGAGGTCCGCGCGATCCGGCTGACGCTCGCCCTGCCGGACGGCGAGGGCCGCCCCGCGCCCGTCCCCGCCTGGGCGCCACAGACGGCGGTCCTGGCCCAGCTGACCGGCCTGAGCGCGAGCGACGTCGCCCTGTTCCTCGCCGGCGCGCGGGAACGCTGGAGCAAGAGCGTCCCGGCGGTCACGGCGCTTCGCACCACGATCCTTTCCGTGCTGGGCGAGCACGGCCGGGTCATGGAGGCCCGGCAACTCGCCGAGGCGCTGCTGGCCGCCCGCGGCTCGGAGCTGGACGACCCCGCAACCCGGCTCGCCCTGGCGCAGGCGTGCGTACGGGCGGCCGTGGAGACCGAGGAGCACCGCGACAACCCGCGTCTGGCGGTGCGCCGTACGGCGTCGGCCGTGCTGATCGCGGCTGTCGCGGAGGACGACCCGGCCGCGCCCGTCGAGGAGGAGCTGCTCGACCACGCCGTGGAGCTGGGCCGGTCCGCGGACCGGCTGGTCGACCTCGGCCCGTCCTCGTCGCTGCCGGGCCTGTCCGTCGTACGGGACGCGCTGAAGAACGTCGAACGCCCGGACGGCATGGCGCCGCTGTCCGACACGGACCTGATCTCACTGGCCGCCGCCGCGTCGCGGAACGCCGCAGTCACCGCCCGGCTGGAGCTGTACCCGCGCGACCTGGACGCGAAGAAGGCTCTGGAGCTGGCGCAGGTCACCGGTTACCTCGGCGACCCGGGCATCGAGCCGCAGCAGTTGCGGGACCGCGTCCTCGCGCGCTTCCCGGAGCTGACGGACCTGCCGTCGGCGGAACGGCTACGCGCCCTGCTGTCCTCGATCATCGGCCGGGACATCGAGGTGGAGACGGACGAGCACGGCGTCGTACGGTACGTCCTGCCGCGGCACACGCCGACCAGCACGAGCCGCCAGTTCTCCTCGGGCCCGACCACCACCGGCGGTGAGCAGCCGCGCGAGGAGACCCTACGGCGGCTGCTCGACGCCCGTGAGAGCGGCGGCTTCCTCGCCGTGAAGGCGCACGTGTGGCACGCGACGCGGGTACGGGACGCGCTGCTGTCGCTGCCGGACGTGACGGGCGTCCACGTGACCGACGTGTTCGTCCGCACGCTCCGCGAGATCGTCGCCGAGCGCGGCAAGCCGAGCTGGCCGGCGGTGCTGACCGCCGACTCCGCCGACGCGCGCCCGGCCGCCCGTACGGGCCTGGCCGGGTTGGTCGACCAGGTCTGGACGCGGATCGCCGCGCGGATCCGCGCGGTGGACGGCGTGGTGCTGCTGCACGACGCGACGCCGCTGGCCCGCTACCCGGGCGGGATGGAGCTGCTGACGCGCCTGGCGTCGGTGGCCCGGCAGTCGGACGAGCGGCCGTACGGGCTGTGGCTGCTGTGCCCGATGGACGCGCCGCGCAACCCGGCGCTGCTGGACGCCGAGACGGTCGCCGTCCTCGGTGAGAACGAGCAACTGGCCGTGCCCCGCGGCTTCGTGAACGAGACAGTCAGGAGAGCTTCGTGATCGACCGTGCCGCTCTGCTCGGTGACCTGAAGGCCCAGGTCCGCCTTCTGGAGGACGACCTGCGGGAGCGGGCCGGGGACGCCGAGGGCGAGTTCGACGCCGGGCTACGCGCCGAGTGGCGGGACGCGCGGAGCGCGGAGCGGATCGCGGCGACGTACGAGACGTGGCTGGAGGACCGGGTCACCCAGTCGGCGGTGGCGTGGGTGCTGGGCACGGTGTTCCTGCGGTTCTGCGAGGACAACGAGCTGATCGACCTGCCGTACCTCGCCGGGCCGGGAGAGCGGCTGACCATCGCGAGCGAGCGGCAGCAGGCGTTCTTCGAGCGGCCGGAGAACCGGGAGAAGACCGACCGCGAGTGGATCGTCGAGGGCTTCGACGCGATGGCGAAGGCGTCGCCGGTCGCGGGAGGGTTGTTCGACCGGAGCCACAACCCGATGTGGCGGATCACGCCGTCGCTGGACGCGGCGAAGGTCCTGATCGCGTTCTGGCGCCGGCGCGGCGCCGACGGCCAGGACATCGTGCACGACTTCACCGACCCGGAATGGAACACCCGCTTTCTCGGTGACCTGTACCAGGATCTGTCCGAGCACGCGAAGAAGACGTACGCGCTGCTCCAGACCCCGGAGTTCGTCGAGGAGTTCATCCTCGACCTGACACTCGACCCAGCGATCGAGGAGTTCGGCCTCGACCCCGAGCCCCCGAACAGCCCGATCGACCTACCCCGCGGCCTCCGCGTCATCGACCCGACCTGCGGTTCGGGCCACTTCCTGCTGGGCGCGTTCAAGCGCCTGCTGAAGCGCTGGGAGGAGCAGGCCCCCGACGCCGACCGCTGGGACCTCATCAACCGTGTCCTCTACAGCGTCCATGGCGTCGATAAGAACCCGTCCGCCGTCGCCATCGCCCGCTTCCGCCTACTACTCGCCGCAATGCAAGCCGGAGGGGCGACTCGCCTCGCCAATGCCCCTGATTTCTACCTGCACATTGCTATCGGCGACTCTCTTCTCCACGGACGAGGGGCGCCGGGCGTGCAAGGTGAAATAGAGCTTCCCGAAACACGCAGGATCCACAGCTTTACAACGGAGGACGTACAACGATCCATTCAATCGGTCGACCTCCTTGGTGTAAACAGTTATCATGTGGTTGTAGGCAACCCACCCTACATTACAGTGAAGGACGCAGCGGAAGATAAGGCGTATCGCAAGCATTACCCAAGCTGCTCTGGAGCTTATGCTCTATCTGTCCCTTTCGCTGAGCGCTTCTTCAATCTCGCGTGCCGCGCCGGAGGGGATCGACGCGGAGCGGGTTTCATCGGACAGATAACCGCGAACTCTTTCATGAAACGCGAGTTCGGGAAAAAGCTAGTTCAAAACTTCCTTCGAGTCGAAATCAATCTCACGCACGTCATCGACACTTCTGGCGCGTTCATTCCAGGGCATGGCACTCCAACCGTCATTCTAGTCGGTCGAAACATGCTGGCTACTAGCGCATCAGTCCATGTCGCTCTCAGCGTGAGGGGGGAACCGCAACTCCCTGAAGATCCAGCGAATGGAATCGTTTGGCGCTCCATTGTCGACAATATAGCGGCATCGAGTTACTCGACCGATTGGGTAGACATCGTCGAGCTTCCGAGAGACCAGCTATCATCGCATCCATGGAGCCTGCAGGGCGGCGGATCGGCAGACCTGAAGCACGCGATTGATGCTCGTAAATGGACATCGCTTAAGGACTACGCATCTTCGATCGGAGTGGCCACTACTACAGGGAATGACGACACTTTCCTTGTGCCACCACATATTCGCTCTAGACACCCCCAGCTTCCTCTCGCTGTCATGGTTGAGGGAGAAGATGTCCGCAACTTTGTGATCCATCATTCAACTTGTACCGTATGGCCTTATGATGCGATGCTCAATCCTATCTCACTTACCGAAGGCTTGAAGAGGTGGCTATGGCCGTATCGACGCAACTTGCAGTTGCGCAGACGGTTCAGCGTCCCTATCGAGCAGATCGACGGAATTGCCTGGTATGAGTTTCGCGAACTCTACAAGAGTAAATACCGTTCATCTAGCACGGTTACCTTTTCTACGGTTGCGACGCATAATCATTTCGCACTTTCGCGAGAGTTGAAAGCCTTCAACCGTCATGCTCCGGTCATCAAGCTGGCACAGGATGCAAGCGAGGAACGCTACATCGAACTCGTTGGCCTCTTGAATAGTTCCACAGCTTGCTTCTGGCTTAAGCAAGTTAGTCAGCCTAAAGGCGGCAGTGGAATCGGGCGTGGCGTCCAAGACGAAGCCTGGGAAAACAGGTACGAGTTCATGGGAACTAAGCTCGAGCCGTTCCCGCTTCCCCGCCAGTTTCCGCTGGAGCTCGGTCTAGCATTGGACTCGGTCGCACAGGACTTGTCTTCTGTAGAGCCGCCTTCGGTTCTCCGTAAGGGGCTACCAAGGCGTGAGAGCTTGGACGCCGCGCGCGTTGGGTATGCTTCACTGCAGGAGAGAATGACTGCTTTGCAAGAAGAGCTTGACTGGGAGGTGTATCGGCTCTATGGACTGCTGACAGAGGAGGAGGCGGCTGAGCTGACTGCCCAGCCAGAGTCCATCCCTGATTTGAGGCTGGGCGAGCGCGCATTCGAAATTATTCTAGCGCGAAAGATGGCGGCAGAGGAAATCGAGACCCAGTGGTTTGCCCGGCACAGATCGGCGCCGACCACGGAGCTTCCCACACACTGGCCGGAGGAATACAGACGGGTCGTCGAGCGACGAATCGAAAAGATCGAGAAGCTCCCTCGAACGATCGGCCTGATCGAGCGGCCAGAGTACAAACGGCGCTGGCAGACTGAGCTATGGGAGAAGAAGGAGAAGGCGGCCCTCCGGAACTGGCTGCTGGACCGGTGCGAGGACCGCGCATTGTGGTTTGCGCCGGACGACATGGGCGGCGAGCAGCCGCAGCCGATGACGGTCAACCGGCTCGCGGACCGGCTGCGCGGCGACGCCGACTTCGTGTCGGTGGCCCGGCTGTACGCGGACGAGGACGCCGACCTCGCCGACGTCATCGCTGAGATCACCGAGGCCGACCACGTCCCGTACCTCGCTGCCCTCCGTTACAAGGACGCTGGCCTGCGCAAGCGCGTCCAGTGGGAGAAGACGTGGGACCTACAGCGTGAGGAGGACGCCACCGGCAAGCGGCTCGACATCCCCGTGCCGCCCAAGTACGCCTCCGCCGACTTCCTCAAGAACTCATATTGGCGCAACCGCGGCAAGCTCGACGTGCCGAAAGAGCGGTTCATCTCCTACCCCGGAGGGAGTCCGGACGGTGACGACTCGCTGCTGCTCGGCTGGGCTGGCTGGGACCACCGCGAGCAAGCGCACGCGCTGATGACCCTCATCGAGGACCGGACGACTCGGGATGGCTGGGACAAGGAACGGCTCACCCCGCTGATCGCCGGCCTCGCCGAGGTGATGCCTTGGGCGAAGCAGTGGCACGGCGAGGTCGACCCGGAGTTCGGCATGAGCCCGGCGGACGCTTACGCGAGTTACCTGGAAGACCAGCAACTCCGCTACGGCCTGACGAGCGACGACCTTACCGCCTGGCGTCCTGCTAAACCGACTCGCGGCCGACGCGCGAAAGCGGACGCTCATTGATCAGAGAACACATGGCGGAGTCGTGGCCTTCGGCATCATGCAAAATGCTGCCAGCTCGCATGGTTCCAATTCGGGACGAGGCTCGGGTCAATACCGACATCGAGTCCGGAGAGGAATTCAACGGAGATCTTTTAGATGACCAGAGGTAAAGCTAAGCCACCAACCTATCTCGATGGCCTATTGGTGGAGCTCGACGAGATCCACAACGCCTACAGCGAAATCCTCGACACCTCAGGCATCATCAATATCGACCCGAACCGTCGTGGGGATGGCGTCAGCTACCTCGGCTCACCTGCCTGGGGCTGGCGCAAAAGCGATAACGCGCTTGAGTCAGCACGAATGACACTATTGCGACGTTTGCACGACTGGGAGCCGAGGTTCCGGCTACTATTTCCGCACCCCACTCCTGATGTAAGTAAGCGGATCGATGAGCATATCGGCAGGCTGACAGCTTAGCTGATCCGAAATCCTCGTGCGCACGGTGTCCCCTCGACGATCGGTAAAGCACATGAAAAGCTGAATGCCAGTGTGGCGAATCTCCGTTCGCTTACAGCACTGCTTCCGTCTGACGAATACGACCAGCGACTCGTCGTCGACACCAACACACTGATCGACAACCCCGACCTTGGGATTCACAAGGCAACCCTCGGCCCCCGATACATGGTTCATCTGCTGCCGGTCGTGCTACGTGAGATTGATGACCTCAAGCGCGCGGGCCGCAACCAGGACCTCCGGGATGCCGCCAAGCGCGCCGAACGGCGTCTGAAGGGATTGCGGACTAACGAAAACGTGCGTGAAGGCGTCAAGGTCGTTGGTGAGGTATATGCCGTGTTCGAGCACGTCGAGCCCAAGGCAGACAACCTACCTTCATGGCTGGACCTGAGCGTTCCTGACGATCGCTTCGTGGCCTCTACCTTGCTTATACAGTCCGATCATCCTGGGTCAGCCCTCTACGCCGCGACCAGCGACATCAACCTCCAGACAAAACTATCCGCGGTCGGACTGCCGTTCATCGAGCTCCCTTGACGCCCAGTTTCCGGCTGCCCGAGGAGTGACGGCGACCTCGACGCACTGATTGCCCTCTGTGTTGGATCTGCTGCTCTTTCGCCAGTCAGCCGCCGGGGTGTCCACGTTCATACGCTCATCTCCGTGATCGTCTTTTTGATGAGCGTAACCGAGGCGGCCTCGTCAAGGGAGACCTTGGTCATCTGCCGGAAGTCGGCGTGGAAGCCGGCGACCTCGTCGGCGTCGTGGAAGTACCGCTCGCCCACCCGGTTCTCGCAGAGCACGACATCGGGGTCGACGGAGTCGGCGAAGCTGAGGATGACGAACGGGTTGCCGGCTGCTGGATAGAGCCCGGCTGTATACGGCAGCACCCGCAGGCTGACGTTGGGCAGCTTTGCCGCCTCGATCAATCGCTCAAGCTGGCACCGCATGATCTTCGGGCCTCCGGCCTGTCGATATAGAACGGCCTCGTCGAGTAGAGCATGGAGCGTGAGCGGCTTGTCGGTGGTGAGGCGCTCCTGGCGCTTCATACGAACGGCCACGCGTCGCTCCACTTCTTCGGGTGGGACGGCCGGGATGGAGGCGAGAACCACGGCTCGGGCATAGTCGGCTGTCTGCAAGAGACCTGGCACCTTGCTCGGTTCGTAGTTCCGGACAAGTGTCGCCTCGGCTTCCATCTGGATGTACGGGCCGGGTAGTAGGTCGCGGTAGGACGACCACCAACCGCCTCGCTTGCGCGCGTTCCGGCCGAGGTCGAGTAGCTGTTCGGCGGTTTGGGCGTCGACCCGGAAGAGCGCCAGCAGTTGGCGTAGGTCGCTAATGCTGACCGAACTTTGAGCGTTCTCGATCCTGACGATCTTGTTGCTGGAGACCTCCAGGTGAGCGGCGACCTCCTCCTGCGACATTCCTGTCTTAAGCCGCAAGGCTCGCAGTTCTCCAGCGAGCCTCCTCCGCAGTACAAGGGAAGCGCTCATTTTCTTACCTATCACCTTGTTATCTCTTACTTGGTCGTCTACCGTAGCGGCGAACACATACTGTCATACATCAGTTACGGATAGGCAGAAAATGTTCCAAGACGGCTTCCCGGCGTCCGGATTCGGCAACACGATCCAGACCGGGGAATCAGTCACCGCCCATCTCGAAGCGCTCGCGGAGCGGCTGCGGGAGGAAGGGTGGTATGCGCAGGTCATCGTCTCCGAGGGTCAGGCGGCTTTACTGCGGGTGGTGAACCCGCTCGCGCCGCCGTTGAACGACGATCTCTCGCTGCGGCAGGACCAAGCGGGGCTGTGGTGGTTCTGCTGGTCGTTCGGCGACCGGATCGCCCACGTCGACAACCTCGACATCGCCGCCGCCCGCATTACCCAGGTCCTCGGCTACCCCGAACGCTGAACAAGCCACCGCGGCGGCCGGGGCCTTCCCCCGATGCCCGGCCGCCGCGGTCACCGACACCCCCTGGAGGCCTCCGGAATGTCCCCCGAGTGCACTACCGGCCCGTCGCGCGAGCAGCAGTGGTCCTGCCGCCTCGACCGCGACCCCTACGCCGTCGTCACCGCTCGTTCCCTGGCCACCGCCGTCCTGCTCGGCTGGGACTCCGGCCTGGTTGAGGACGTCGTCCTGGTCACCAGCGAACTGGTCACCAACGCCATCGCGCACGGTGCCGCCCCCGTCACCTTCGCTCTGACCGTACGGAAGGTCGAGGAGCCGGCCATCGTCATCGACGTCAGCGACGCTTCGGCGGACCTGCCCGTCCAGGACCTGCCCGGCGAGGTCGGCCACTTCGGCCTGTGGATCGCCGGAGAACTCGCCCGCGTCACCGTCCACCCGGCCTCGCCCGGCAAGACCGTACGCGCCACCTTCGACGTCACCGACGCAAGGCTCCTGCCGCCGGTCCCGTAGGACCGCAGGAAGTATCGGCGGCGGCAATCGAGCCGTCAAGGCAAGTGAGAGACTTAACGTATAGACGTCAAGGGGTACGGGGCCACCCGCCCGTACGCGACACCGGAGTCGCTAGAAGAGCTGACCGGCCCGGTCAGTGGCCGGATCACCCTGCGCGGCCATCTCGACTGGGGACCTCGCCGTACTTACAATCTCGATGAACCATCGGACGTACGGCTCCTGTACATGCGCGTGATCCGCGAAAGCTCCACCGTGGACGATCTACGCCGGCTCCTGAACGGCCGCCTGCTGCGCCGGGTTTGGGCTGCCCTTGTCCTTCCATCCAGGGTCCGCAGGATCTGGGAGAGCCGGTTCCCCGACCTTCACCACGCTGCCTGATGGGCGACTTCCACCGCCGCTTGGCCCAGATCGGTTTGGCCGCGGCGGCTGAACATGGGTTCGCACTGGCCGGTGGGTACGCGGTCCAGGCGCACGGGATTCTGCAGCGTCCGAGTGAGGATGTCGACCTGTTCACCTCGGCCGGGCGGGAGGACTTCGCGGTCGGCGCCCTGGTGTTCACCCATGCTCCGGCAGTCGAAGGCAGTGACGATGTTCGGGGGATATACGCCGCCGGGTTTACCAGCGGGCAGGTGCGGGCCTACCCGTGGGCGTACGAGCCATCGGTCTGGTCGGACCTGTTGTACGACTGCGACTTCACCGGGCGTGAACAGCCGCATCGAACCCGCTCCCGAGACGACCACGTCGGCACGCTCATCGTCGAAGCCGAGAAGTGACAGCCAAGGGGCTCGAGACCACCCCGGCACAGGAGGATCAAGAGTCAGTAGGCCTTCTCGGGAATGAGATGCTTGAGATTCGGGAAAAGTCGCAGTGCTTCGGGATGACTGGAGGCGTACTGACCAATTCGCTCGACAGTCGCTGAAAGCCAGTCAGTCGAGACTCGGTGTTGATCGACCCTAAGTTGCCGATAAATCATCGCTATATAATGCATGGAGCCCCACTGACCGGCTTCGACGGCGTCCAGGCAAATATCGTAGTAGCTGGTCAGTTCTTCGGCAGGTAGCCGCGGATCAGTCGCTGCTAGCATCAGGTCAGCGAGCAGCTTAATCGGAGAAGCTCCCAAGGAGCTATCGTTCGGGATGAATATGGCATCGATCATTTCCTCCCAAGAGTGGATCGCGTTCGTTAGTGTGTCCCCGAGCCTCGAGCAGGTGAACGCAGTTTCCAGGACAATATTATCTTTTATGGAACTAATTCCAGGCCCCGTTGCCTGTTCGTTGTAGGTCCAATTGAGATCAGCGGGGGGAAAGTTGTGCCATCCCGACCTGATATGAATGTCCCGTCGTCCGGCGGGGTCCCACGACCGCCACACGCCAAGTTCGCCAGCGAGGCTGAAAAAGCCTTCCGTTGTGAGTTGCGAGCGCCACAGCAGCGCATGCCGACGCCAGTCCGCGACGACGTCCGCCGACCCCGGAAACAGATCACCGGCAGGGACCATCTCGCAGGCGGCGACGATCAGAAGGAGTAGGTTCGCCGAGTAGGCGGCGTGCCGGGCAGGCACGGAGAGAGGCGACGGCGCATAGCTGGGATCCGCGCTCCGGGGTTCCATCGCCGTTCGGAAGAGGTCGAGGAGGACGTCCCGTAGCGTGGCCTGGTCCTCTCGTCCTCCCAGCATCGATTCCAGGAAGTTGGTCGTCGCCATGCGAATCGACAGGGGGACGAATGACAGCAGCGCATAGAGGAATGTGTCGTCCGGTGCCGTACGACGGGCTCGTCGGGCATTGCGCTCGGCCTCGCCCGCAAGCTCTTCAAGCTCACGGGCGACCAGCCGTGCGACCAGGTACTCCCCGAAGGTCGCGTGCAGGAATTCGCAGGTGGTCAGTCGGGTCTGGTCGCGTACGGCATGGGCTTGGTGGACGAAGAAGAACCGGCCCAGGACGGTTTGTGCCGCACTGAGTGGGGCGTGCATACCGGTCGAGGCGACGCGGTCGTGCAGCAGCGCGGTCAGGTCCGTGTCGAGTTCATCCTCGGTGACCCACTGGCGGCCCCGGTTGAACATCGCGAAAGCCGCCACGGACAGGCGCAAGAGATCTTGTTCGACTGCTCGGCGGAACTCCCGGTCGTCGAGTCGTGCGCGGGACTTTGCCACTTCACGCTCGGCGAAGCTGGTGAGCAGTCGTTCGTAGAGCCCTGCCAAGTCGAGGTCGTCGCCCTCTCGTTGGAGGCCGTTGCCGTCGGCGTCGTACAGGGCGAGCATCATGAGGAGCAGTGGCTGCTCAGCGAGTTCAGGATGCACCAGGGCGGTTTGGGCCGACAGCGGGCGCAGGCCGCGCCCGGCGAGGTAGGCCGCGTTGGCACGGTTCCAGACGTCAAGCCAATGCCGGACCTGGGCCTTGTCGAAGGGCTCAAGGCGTACCGCGATCGCGCCTTCGGCCGGGACCCGTACCCGATCGGCCACCGCTGTCCGGCTCGTTACCAGGACGACGACCGGCCGCCCCTGGTCGGCCTCACGTTCTTGGAAGCGTACGACCTGCTCGAGGTAGTCGGACTGGCTCACCCCGGTGGCCTGCAGCAATTCGTCGAAGCCGTCGAGGACTACGACGGGCAGCGCGTCGCCGGCGGTGCGCGCCAGGCTTGGCCAGCTGAGCGTCTCTCCCGTAGCGTCTCGGATGGCGTACTCGATCTGGCCCTGCAGATCAGAGTCGGCCGGGGTGTCTCGTAGTGCGACTCTGACCACGAGGAAATCTGACGCCGGCAGCCGCGCCGCGAGAATCGTCGTGAGCACCGACTTGCCGGATCCGGGCTGTCCCAGCACCAGCAGTGGACGCCGTACCGCCTCCGGCGATGTCAGATGCCCGAGCAGGTACGCGTACAGATCGTCGCGGATCGGCAGCCCTTGCCACCAGTCCTCGCGGTCCGGCCGGGCAGACCGACCGAGGCCGCAGACCCGGAACCGGTGGTCGATGTACGCGTCCTCCAGTGAGGGAATGCGGAGTTCGTCGGGCACGGTTCCGGTCCGGACGACGCCTCGGCGGAGCTCGGCGCGGTACCGCCGGGCGAGCGCCTCACGCCGGTCGTCGGGCAGGCTCCCGGTGGTCAGTTCGGTGAGTGTCTGCTCCAGTTCGGCCAGCCCGGCGCGAATCTCCGCATGCATGGCGCGACGGTCGTTGAGGTTGACCCAGAACGACACTTCCGGGAAGTCGCCGGCCAACCGTAGAAGCAGTTCCTGATAGCGGCGCGTCGCCTCCGGCGGGACGTCTTCGCGCAGAGTTCGGCTGAGCCGCTCCTGATCCGTTTCGTCCAGCGCTTCCCAGACGGCCAGGCCGACGGCGAACTCCACGAGGCTCTGGGAGAGGGCGGAGTAGTAGTCACGGAGCCTCTTGATAGAGGTGTCGTAGGTCCGGTGCGGAGAGATCGACGGAACGTCCAGGTGCAGGAACTCTCGGGTCAGGCTGCGCAACCGGCCGGAGGAAGGCGCCCCGCCCGCCGCGATTGCGACCTGATCCGCCCGGCGGAGCCCGAGATCGGGCAGATCCGCCGCGGCCAGCGCCTCGAAGTACGCGGTCAGCGCGATCACCACGTGAGCCGCCTCGAGCCGCTGGGTGCGATCGAATCGCCCGAGTCCGGACACCCTCTCGCGCAGCCCTCTGATCAACGCGCCGCTGACCTTCGCCAACTCGCCTTTCGCATCGAAGAGGCTGAGGATGAAGTTCCCGCCGAAGGTGCTCGCGACCAGCAGCGCGCCTCCTGCGAGAGTGTCCAGGGCGGCGACCGCCTTCCCGTCGCCGCCGAGCAGCTTGACGGCATCAGCGTAGGACAGCGCTCGGACCATTAATGCTCCAGAGGATTGGGACTTGCATCGGATCAGCTTCAACGTCTCTCCGCGCGAGCACCGGTTACAAGCCGGTGCGGCGATGAGGCGCGCTCGGCTGTGAGTGCTGCTTGTCAGTCAGCATCAGAGGTCATCAGTGTCGTCATCCACCTCGAAGGTGTCCGCCGCTTCGGGCTTCATGTCCTCGGTGTCTTCGATCACCTTGCCCATCGCATCGGCGATCTCGCCGAGAAGCGCGCGCTTCCGGTCCCGGAAGAAGGCGTCGAAGTCGTCCTCGCGCATCAGCTGCGGCTCTGCCAAGTGCGACGTGACGTGCGCGTCGATCGTGGCGTTGTCGACGCCCGCGCTGTTGGCCAGACGCGACAGGTACTCCGACGGCGCCCGGCCACCGATGACCCGGTTGGTGCGGGCGGTGAGCGGCGTCTTGTTGACGATCGAGTTGTAGATCTTCGAGTCGATCTTCTGGGTCTCGCACCACGCTTTCGGGAAGATGTGGTGGATGTCGATGGCCTCGTCGAAGTAGTTGGTGATCGTCGATGCCTCGCCCGTACGCCAGTCCAGGGCGCCGGCCTTCATCAGCAACGCGTAGATGCCCTTGTAGGCGGCGCTGTTCCGCGTCCGGAGGGTGAGCAGACGGCCGGGTACGAACTGCGCCTCGGCGACCGTTCGCGGCTCCGTCCCCGAGCCGCGGATCCAGGCGACGACGTCCGGCAGGTCCCTGCTGAACCGCGTCTCCGTGGTCCCCCCGTACAGCTCACCGAAGACGCCGCACCAATACCAACGTGCGAGCTTCTGCTGCGCGCCCGCGTTCTCCGCGTCGGCGCCGAGGACGGCGAAGATGGCCGCGAGCGGGATGAGCTGGGTGCCGTACGGAAGGAATTTGGTGTCGAAGATGTACTGACGGTGCAGGAACCGGGCTGCGGCCTTCAACCCATTGACGATCACCGGGGCGAACCGCTCGTACTCGGGCAGCGTGAGGACCAGCATGTCCGCGCGCTTGCATCCGATGCGCGGGAGACGGTCCTCTTCGACGCCGTTCTTCCTCCCGGCATCGCGCCGCGCATCGGTGGCCAGCAGGGTGATCGCCTGCAGGAAGTCGGTGTTGGAGACCTCCCTAAGGATTCGGTACTCGGGACCTGACCACTCCTTGCGGCACTGCTTCCAGTGATCCCGCAGGTCGAACTCGTCGGCGGCGTACGTCGCGGTGAGCAGTTCGAACACCGTGAGCGTCACTCCCCCGGTGTTGACCTTCTCGAACACCTGGCAGACGGCCTGCCGCGGGACGCCCTTATCGAGTTCGATGATCGGGAACTGGTACGTGTCGAAGCGCTTGATGATCGTGCTCTGGAAGGCGTTCCACAGCTTTATCTCGCCCTGGTCGTAGTTCCAGTACCTCTGAAACCCCATCATCCAGTCCTCGTGATCGAAGACCTTCGCGAGCGGAAACAGGTGGGCTTCGTACTCCCGATCCGGTGTGGAGTAGTCCTCGATCACCTCTCTGCGGAAGTTGCGGACGACACGGTCAGCCGGAAGGAAGCGGATCGCCTCCTCACGGTCTCCGTTCACGTCGAGTGCCTGGCGCATGTCGATGTAGAACCAGCCGGATACCGGATGCTTCCGGACGTCCTGGGTCTGGAGCGGAAGACCCAGCTTCAGCGCCTGGAACAACGAGGTCATCCGCTGCTGACCGTCGAGGATCAGTCGCTCGGGTTCGACTCCGGTCGCCTGTGTGGCCCCCTCAACCGGACGCTGCTTGAACCTGACGTCGCCGCCGGTCTTCAGCATCATCAGCGTGCCCACCGGATAGCCCAGAGAGATCGAGGCGAGAAGACTGGAGATGTTCCGGTCGGGCCAAACCCAGCCTCGCTGGAACTCCGGCAGTTGCGTCCGGCCGTCTCCGACCTCTCGCAGGAGGTCGGAAAGGAACTCCTTGTCGATCCCGAACGTGTCGACAGCCACGTCTCTCCTCTTCTCGCAGATGGCAGACAAATAAAAGAACGGTCGATGGACCCGAGGACTTTCTCGTCCGTCACGGCCTGGTGCGTTGGTCGATCAACTCGAGGCGACGGAGCGTTTGGTGTTATTTCATCCGTTCGTCTTAGCGAGCCGCCTGGCCAGGGACTCCACCAGTTCCGCATCCGCGTCGGTCAGGCCGTCCAGCACCGGGCCGAGGCTGAGCACCCGCGCCGAGAGGTCAGTATCGGGGCGCACTCCGTACCAGTCGGCGGCGATCATTGCCGACACTCGCTCGACGGTGGTGCCGAAGAGCTTGGCGATTCCGTCCAGAGCCTCCGGGTCCGGCGGACCGACCCGACTACTTCCCGGGCCCCGCCATGCGCCGTACTCGACGAGGTTCTTCCACCAACCATGCGACCTGGCACGATCGGATTCCCAGGCCATCGTGTAATAGTCCTTGTCCCGGGCGATCTTTCGGGCGGTGTCCCTGAAGGGGCTACTGCTCATAAAGTGATGATACGCAAGTATTTAGCCACGCCAAAATCTTTTCGATAACGATCCCGACCTCGACATTCCGGAAAAACGACTCCTGTCGGAAGATGTTGCTGCGACGCCCTGTTTTGACGCCGAATGCGGCGAGTTGGTTTACCCGGGTCCGTATCCGGTCAAGGAGGACCTTCCGGTGACGTTCCGGGAGCGCTCTGTGGCCGCCGCGGCTGCGACGGCCGTAGGCTGTACCGGTTCGAGGAACGCCTCCGCGAACGTCCCTCACCTACTAGGACGCATCCTGTACCCCAGAATGGCCGCCCACGCGTCCTCATCGTGCGGGCCTCTGGCGGGACGCAGGCGGTGGCTCGGACACACGAGACGGAGAAGGACTGAACGATGGCGCCCCCACTGCTCCGCGGCCTGATCGAGATCCCCGATCAGGTGCACGCAGGAGACTTCGTCCTCAACCTGTCCAAGGGTGTGGGCGAGGAATCGACCATTCGCGACTACGTCGTGACCGAGCAGCTCGCCGACTGCTTCGACCAGGCGCTGGGCTTGATCCGCAGCGCCGTCGAGGAGCGCAAGTCGCAGGCCGCCTACCTGGACGGGTCGTTCGGCTCCGGTAAGAGCCACTTCATGGCCGTGCTCCACGCCATCCTCAGCAACGACCCGGAGGCCCGCGGTAAGAAGAAGCTCGTCGAGGTCGTCGCCAAGCACGACACGTGGATGCAGGGCCGCCGGTTCCTCCTCGTCCCCTACCACATGATGGAGGCGACCTCCCTGGCGTCGGCCGTGCTCGGCGGCTACGTCGACCACGTACGCCGCATCGCGCCGGGCAAGCCGCTGCCAGCCGTGTACCGCGACGATGAGCTGCTCGCCGACGCCCGGGACCTGCGGGCCACCATCGGTGACGCGGCGTTCATCGGCGGTCTGCCGGCCGACGACGAGTGGGGCGAGGCCGGCTGGGACGCCGCACGGCTCGACACCGCACTGTCCGCACCGCCCGGCGACCCGCTGCGCAAGCAACTCGTCGGCGAACTGCTCGGCACCCACTTCAAGCGGTACGCCACGGCGGTCAGCGGCCAGGCCGAGGCCGTCATCGACCTCGACAGCGGTCTCGCCGAGATCAGCCGTCACGCCAAGAACGTCCTCGGCTACGACGCCATCGTGCTCCTCCTCGACGAGCTGGTGCTCTGGTTGTCCGGATACGTCGGCGATCCGATGCGGATCCGGACCGAGGCGCAGAAGGTCTCGAAACTGGTCGAGTCCGCCGAGCAGGACCGCCCGGCGCCGATCGTCAGCTTCGTCCCGCGCCAGCGCGACCTTCGCGACCTCGTCGGCCGGGACACCGCGGGCGCCACCACGGCCAGCCTCTTCGACACGCTCAAGTACTGGGATGGCCGCTTCGACCGGATCAAACTGGAGGACCGCAACCTGCCGGTCATCGTCGAGGCGCGGCTGCTCCGTACGAATCCCAGGAACCCTGGGGCCAAGGCCGAGCTGGACGCCGCGTTCGAGCGCACGGCGACCCGCAAGGACGTCTGGGACACACTGCTGGACGCTCAAGGCGGCCCGGCGGACCGCGCGGCGTTCCGCGCCACGTACCCCTTCAGCCCGGCGTTCCTGCACGCGATGGTCGACATCTCCGGCGCGCTGCAGCGGCAGCGTACGGCGCTCAAGCTGATGCAGCAGCTCCTCGTCGACTACCGCGACCTGCTGCCGGTCGGGCAGCTGATGCCGCTCGGCGCGATCTACGACGTGCTCGCCCGCGGCCAGGACCGACCGTTCAGCGACAAGCTGCGCGATGAGTTCGAGCAGGCCAAGCGCTTCTACACCGGGCGACTGCTGCCGTACCTCCTGGCCAAGCATCGGCTGACCGAGGACCAGCTCCGGTCGCTGCCCGCCCGACACGCGTTCCGCGCCGACGACCTGGTGATCAAGACGCTGCTGCTCGCCGCGCTCGTGCCGAACGTTCCCGCGCTGCGCCACCTCACCGCCAGCCGGCTGGCGGCGCTGAACCACGGCTCCATCGCAACGATGATCCCCGGGCAGGACCGGCAGGTCGTCGCCCGGACGCTGCGGGAGCTGGCGGGAGAGTTCGGCGAAATCCGGGTGTCCGGGTCCGACGACCCGACGGTGGAGATCGCGCTGATCGGCGTGGACACCCACGCGATCCTCCAGCAGGTCCTGCACGTCGACGACGACGCCGCCAAGCGGCGGCTGCTCAAGTCCCTGCTGTGGGAGGAGTTCGGCGTTGCCGAGACGAACCAGTTCGTGACGAGCCGGTCGGTGATCTGGAAGGGCACCGAGCGCACGGTCGAGCTGATCTTCGCGAACGTCCGCGATCCCGAAGTCGCCGAGGCCACCTTCGTCCCCGACCTGCCCGGCGCGCTGCGCGTGGTCGTCGACTACCCCTTCGACGAGGGCACCCACACCCCGGCCGAGGACCGGCACCGCGTGTGGGAGCTGCAGAAGCGGCTCGGCCAGCCGCCCGCCCTCGTGTGGCTGCCGTCGTTTCTGTCCCGGGAGCGGCTGGAGGACCTCGGCGACCTGGTCCGCATCTCGTACGTCCTCGAACGCCGCGACCGCCTCGATGAGCTCACCCCGGCCCTGACCGACGACGACCGCCACCACGCGCGCACGCAGCTCGAAAGCCGCAAGGCCGCCCTGACCCAGCGCATCACCGACGCCATGCGGCGGGCATATGGGATCGCCAGCGCGGACGACGCAGACCTGGGTGCGCGGGCCGAGGACCACATCATGGCGCTCGACTCGCGGCTGGAGATCCGGCCGCCCGCCGGGCTGGCGTTCGGCGACGCGCTGCAGCGCATCTGCACCCAACTGCTCGACCACACCTATCCCAAGCACCCGGACTTCGACCCGCAGGGCCGGAAGAAGGTCTTCACCAGGTCCGAGCTGAGCACCGTGCTCGGCGCGGTCGAACGCGCGGCTCAGGACAGAGTCGGCCGGCTCGAGGTGCCCAAGGGCGACCTGCCCGTGCTGCGGCGCATCGCGAACCCTCTGGAGATCGCCACCGTCGGCGAGGTCTTCGTGCTGCGCGACGAGTGGAAACGGCTGATCGACACCCGCGCCGCGCACGCCGGCTCGGCCACGGACCTTAAGATCGGCGAGATCCGCGGGTGGATCACCGAAGAGCAGCCCGGTCTGCCCGATCTGATCGTGGACCTTCTCATCGCCTGCTACGCCGTGCAGTCCGACCGCGCGTGGATGCGCGCTGGCGGCCCCATCGCGCCGCAGGAGATCGGGCGGATGACGGCGGACACAGTTCTGCGCCGGCAGGAGCTGCCGACCGAGGACGAGTTCCGGCTGGCCGGCGACCGCGCGGAGGGTCTGTTCCGGCTCGGTCGGCAACCGGTTCGTACGGCCCGCGCCGTGCAGAAGATGGCGGAAGGCGTACGCCGCCGGGCCGGTGAACTGTTGACCACCGCCGAAGCCTTGGTACGTGGACTGGAGGCGCACGCCGCGACCCTCGGGCTGGACGACGACGCGCCGCGCCTCGCCACCGCCCGTACGGTCGCCGGCCTGCTCGACCGGATCGCCGGGGCGCCGAACGACCCGACCGAGGTGCTGGGGCGCCTGTCCGAGGCCGCGCTCGATCGCGAGCCTGAGATCTACCGGGCGAGCCTGGAAGGGGCGCGGGACCTCACCGCGACGCTGGGCGGCCTCAAGTGGCCGATCCTCGACCAGCTCCCGGCCATCGCCGGCGGCGCCGATTCCAAGGCCGAGCCGGCGCGCGCCATCCTCGACCAGCTCCGCGACGCCACCCGCCGCGACGAGCACCAGGTGCCGCTCGGCACCGCGCTCGACGACGCCGAAGAGGCCGCGATCGCGCTGATCATCGGGCTGGGGCCCGGCCCCACGCCGCCGCCTCCCCCTCCGCCGCCGACTCCGGGGATCGTGCGGAAGAAGGTCGTCGGCGCGAAGGTCGACGCCGCGCTCGAAGAATTGCTCGATCTGGCCGACGAGCAGCCGGACAGCGTTTTTGAGATCACCTGGCGGATCGTGCCGTGAGCGCCGGGCAGATCAGCGCGGAGCAGGCAGCACATTCGGGCGTCCCCGTGGCGAATCGGACGGTCGTCGAGGCAGAGCTGCGGACCGCGCTCCAGCGGGCCGCGCGGCGGCCAGAGCGCTACGGCGACACGCGGGTTCTGCTGCTGCGCGCCGCCCCCGAGTGGCGCGGCCCGGATGAGATCACCGTCGATGCGGGAACGGGGCCCGTTCCGGCGGTCGTCCGCGGCGCGCCGACCGTCCTGGCGGTCCTCGACGCGCTCAGCGAGCCCCGGAACGCCGACGCCTTTCTCGTCATCCTCACCGCCCTGGACGATGGCGACCTCGGGGCCTCGGTGTTGTCCCAGGCGATCGGCAACGAGGTCCGCGCGATCAACCGCTGGGACCTCGTGGCCGACGCCTTCGGGGCACGTCGCCTCGACCCCCGGCTGACCGCACCCAACTTCGGCTGGATGGCTGAGGCGCTCCTCGACGCGCAGCCCGCAAGTGGCTGGCGGCGTCTGGGCGGGCCGGTGCTGCAGTTGGAGACGGCCCTCGGCCGGTTGGCCGCCGTACGGCTCGGCATGGACGGCGAGGACGACCGGGTCGACGCGGCCGCGCTGCTGGAGTGGAGCCGGGACGCGCTTCGCGTCACCCGCTTCGCGGCGTTGCGGGAGGAGGAACGCACCGGCCTCGCCGACTGGCTGGAAGACACGGTTGGGCCGGTCGCCCGCGTCATCTTCCGTCTACTCGGCCAGGACCAGGTCGCCGACGCGGTGCCGTTCGGCCTCGCCGCCGCCGAGCTGTACGCGCCGGAGGTGTCGCGGCGGCAGGTCGTCGTTCAGGCACGCGTACGAGCCGAGGAACGGTTCTTCGGCGGACGGCCGCCATCCAACGCCGACCTGCGGATCTTCGCCGAGGCCGCCGAGTCGCTGACCCTGCGCTGGAGCGAGAACGGCCGTGCCGAGGAAGCGCAGGAGATCTGCGAGCGCGCCGAGCACATCCTCGGCCTGCTGCGCGCCGACGACCTCGCCGGATTGAGCAGGGTGCTGGACGCCGGGCTGGACGCCCGTCTCGCCCAGCTTGGCAGCGAGGTCTCCAGGGCGCTGCCCCTGCCCCGGCCGAACGACGTGCCCGCCATCGAGGCGGCCCTCAACGGAGTCCTCGAACACCGCCGCAGCGGCGATCGCGCCGACGAGGTCGAGACGGCGAAGGCGGCCGTACGCCTGGTGCGCTGGCTGGTGCGCGGCGAGAGCCCACCGGCGACCGTCGCGAACGGCGCGCTCCGATACCTGCGATCCTGGAGCTGGGTGGACCGAGCGATCGCGCTGATCTGGAACGCCGACACGGCGCGGGTGCCGCCAGCCCGTGCCGCGTACGCCGCGCTGTACGACGCCGCCCGCGAGCAGCGGGCGGCGCTCGACCGAGCGTTCGCCGAGCGGCTGGCGGCATGGAGCGGGGTCTCGAGTACCACCGACGAACTGCTGCTCGCCGAGAACCTGCTCGCCCGGATCGCGCGCCCGGTCGCCGAACGGGCCGCTCCGCTCATCATCGTGCTCGACGGGATGAGCGCTGCGAACGCCTCCGAGCTCGGCGGGCAGATCGCGGCCCAGCGCGGCTGGACCGAGGTCGGTCGCGCCCCCGACGGGCGAGAACCGGCGCTGGCTACCGTCCCGTCGACCACGCGGTACTCCCGCACCAGCCTGCTGTGCGGTGCGCTCCGGTCCGGGGGCCAGGCGGATGAGCGCACCGGCTTCACCGCGTTCTGGCGTGGCCGGCGCACCGCGCTGTTCCACAAGGCCGGGCTCGGCACCGGTGCCGGGGCGCGGCTGAGCGATGAGGTCACGGCGGCCATACTCGACCCCGGCACCGTGGTGGCGGTCGTTCTCAACACGATCGACGACGCTCTGCGCGACGGCCGCGAGGGCAGCGCGCCGAACTGGCGGCTGGAACACGTCGCATACCTCCCGGAGCTGCTGAAGGCGGCCGCCTCCGCGGGACGTCCGGTGATCCTCACCTCCGATCACGGCCACGTCCTCGACCGTGGCGAGGACATCCACCCGGCCGCCGGCGACTCCGCACGGCATCGGACCGGCACGCCTGGAGACGGCGAGCTGACGATCCGCGGGCCACGCGTCATGGCTCCCGGCGGCGAGGTCGTCGTGCCCTGGGACGAACGCATCCGCTACCAGCCCCGCAAGGCCGGCTACCACGGCGGCGCGTCCCTGGCCGAGATGGTCATCCCGGTGCTGGTCTTCGTCGCGTCGCCGACCCAGTTCCCGAAGGACTGGGCCGTGTACGAGAACCCCTCGCTGCACGAGCCCTCATGGTGGAACGCCACGTTGGAGACCGACTCAGCGTCGGCGCCTGCGCCAGCCGGACCGAAGAAGAAGATCACGGCGAAACCGCCCGTGCAGGACACCGCCCTGTTCGGCCCTGCCGATCTCGGGGAGGGTGCCGACGGCCGGGCCCTGGAGTCCGGCGACGGACTCGGCCATCGGATCGTCGGTTCCGCCGTGTTCGCCGGCCGCCGGAACTTCGTCCGCAAGGCACCGGGCGACGCGGAGATCGTGGCCCTCATCGACGGCCTCGCCGCCGGTGGTGGCAAGCTGCCGGTGTCGGCGGTCGCCAGACTGGTCGGCCAGCCTCCGTTCCGGATGGCCGGCTACCTCGCCCAGGTCGGCAGACTGCTGAACGTGGACGCGTACGCCGTGATCGGTGAGGCCGACGGTGGACGTACTGTTGAGCTGAACGTGAAACTGCTGAAGGAACAGTTCCTGGGAGCCGGATGAGCACCACGGCGGTCAGCGCCGCCCGGAGGCGCGAGGTGATCGACGCCCTGCGCCGGGGAACCGTACCGCAGGCAGGCCTGGACCTGTTCGCGGTCGGACTCGAACGGTTCGAGAAACCGCTCGACGAGGAGCTGTCGACCGTTGCGGGCGGTGGCGCGGTGTTCAAGGCTGTCCGCGGCGAGTACGGCTCCGGTAAGACGTTCTTCGCGCGCTGGCTGGCCGAGCGGGCCAAGCGGCAGGGATTCGCGGTCACCGAGATTCAAGTGTCCGAGACCGAGACCCCGCTGCACCGGCTGGAGACGGTGTACCGACGGCTGGTCGAACGCCTCTCCACCGCCTCACAGCCGCCGAGCGCGCTCCGCGACGTCATCGACGGCTGGTTCTACACCCTTGAAGAGGACGTGCTGAGCACCGGGAACGTTCCGCTAGACGGCGACGGCATGCCCGAGGCGCAGGCGCTCTCGACCGGGGTCGACGAACTGCTGGAACAGCGTCTCGCGGCGGTCGCCCGCACGACACCGGCCTTCGCCGCTGCCCTCCGCGCATACCGCCGCGCTCAGATGGACGGGGACGCCGCCATCGCCGAAGGGTTGATCGCCTGGATCGGCGGCCAGCCGAACGTCTCCGCGGCAGCGAAACGCGCGGCCGGGATCAAGGGCGACCTCGACCACTTCGGTGCCCTCGGCTTCCTGCAGGGGCTGCTGACCGTCCTCCGCGATTCCGGCCACCCTGGGTTGCTGGTCGTCCTCGACGAGATCGAGACCCTGCAGCGGGTCCGCAGCGATGTGCGGGAGAAAGGCCTCAACGCGCTGCGCCAGCTCCTTGACGAGGTGGACGGGGGCCGATTCCCCGGTCTCTATCTGATGATCACCGGCACTCCCGCCTTCTACGACGGGCAGCAGGGAGTCCAGCGGCTCGCCCCGCTCGCCCAGCGCATCGCGACGGACTTCGGCGACCCGCGCTTCGACAATCCGCGCGCCGTCCAGATCCGCCTCACCGGTTTCGATCTCGACAAGCTCGTACGCCTCGGTGCAGGCATCCGCGACCTGTTTGCCGAAGGGACGGCCGAACCTGATCGGGTACGCGCCATCGTGGACGACGCGTACATCGGTGACCTCGCGCAGGCGGTCACCGGTGGACTGGGCGGTCAGGTCGGCATCGCACCACGCGTATTCCTCAGGAAACTCATCGAGCAGGTGCTCGACAAGGTCGATCTCTACAAAGAGTTCGACCCTCGCCTGCACTATCGGCTCGCGCTCAAGTCCGACGAGCTGACGAACGTCGAGCGCAACGCCTGGACCCAGCAGGCCGCCGACGCGGAGGACGTGGAGCTCGACCTATGACGTCGCTCGTCGCCGACTGGTCGCTGCCCGTCCCGCCGAGCGGAGCTTGACGGTGGCCTGGGACGACCGTCTGCATCCCTCGCTAGCGCATCACATCGTCAACAGCCTCAACTGGCGCGAGCTACGCCCGCTGCAACAGGAGTCGACCGAGCCGCTGACCGCGGGATCCGACGCCCTGCTCCTCGCGCCGACGGCAGGCGGGAAGACCGAAGCGGCGTTCTTTCCCCTGCTGTCCCGCATGGCTCAGGAAGGGTGGGACGGCCCTTCGGTGCTGTATCTCGCACCACTCAAAGCATTGCTGAACAACCTCCTGCCACGGCTGGAGACATATTCAGGCTGGCTCGGCCGACGCGCGGCACTCTGGCACGGCGACATCACCTCAGGCGTACGACAGCGGCTCCTGTCCGACCCACCCGACCTTCTGCTCACCACGCCTGAGTCCCTGGAGTCGATGCTGGTGAGCACGAAGGTCGACCACCGACGGCTGTTCAGGTCACTGCGCGCCGTCGTCGTCGACGAAGTGCACGCATTCGCCGGGGACGACCGGGGATGGCACCTCCTGGCGGTCCTCGAACGCTTGTCCCGGCTGGCCGGGCGTCCGTTGCAACGAGTGGGGCTTTCCGCCACGGTCGGCAACCCGTACGAGCTGCTTTGCTGGCTTCAGGGCACGTTCTCCGACCGCCCCGCGTACGTCGTGGCGCCCGGTATCGAGCTGCGAGATGAGCCGACCGGCCATCCGTCCTTCTCCGCCACCGTTCCCGAACCGCCGCCCGGCGACGTCCAACTCGACTACGTCGGGTCGATCGAGAACGCGGCCAAGGTGATCGCGGCGCTTCACCAAGGCGAGAAGCGACTGGTCTTCTGCGACTCCCGGCGGCTCGTCGAGCAGCTCGGCGCAGCGCTCCGCATACACGGCGTGACCACCTTCCTGTCCCACGCCTCCCTGTCATTGGACGAACGGCGGCGAGCCGAGCAGGCCTTCGCCGAGTCGCGGGACTGCGTGATCGTCTCGACCAGCACCCTCGAACTCGGCATCGACGTCGGTGACCTCGACCGCGTCATCCAGATCAACGCCCCCTCCTCGGTTGCCTCCTTCCTCCAGCGCATCGGGCGAACCGGCCGGCGGAGCGGAACCCGGCGCAACTGCCTCTTCCTGGCGTTGGACGAGGCAGGATTGCTCCAGGCCGCCGGGCTACTGCTCCTCTGGGGACGGCACTGGGTCGAGCCCGTCGAGCCTCCGCCCGAGCCCCGACACATCACCGCGCAGCAGATCCTGGCTCTCTGCCTCCAGGAACATCACGTCGGCGAGCATCTCTGGTCCGAGTGGTGGGGCGACATGCTCGCCGGACCGACCAAAGTGATCGTCGACCACCTTCTCGCCGAAGGGTTCCTGGACTCCGACGGCGGCATGCTGTTCATCGGCCCGGAAGCGGAAAAACGCTTCGGCCGACGACACTTCATGGAACTGATGGCCTCCTTCACCGCTCCCCCCGAGTTCACGGTCATCAACGGTCGTGAAGAAATCGGGCGAACAGATCCAGCACTGCTCAGCGAGAAGATCGACGGCCCCCGACTGCTGCTGCTCGCCGGCCACAGCTGGCGAGTCACCTGGATCGACTGGAAGCGCCGTCGCTGCTTCGTCGAGCCCGCAGACGGCGGAGGCAAGGCCCGCTGGTCCGGCTACGGCATCGGCGGCGTCTGCTTCGCTCTCGGCCGCGCGATCCGCGAGGTGCTGCTCGGCTCTGATCCGCCAGTACGCCAGACAAGCCGGGCGCAGACCGCCCTCGACGCCGCACGTGAGTCCGCGATCGACACCGTCCATCCCGGCGGCACGGTCATCACGCGGGAGGGTGACGACGTGCGCTGGTGGACCTGGGCCGGATACCGCGCCAACGCCACCCTCGTCGCCAGTTTGGGCGATGTCGCCGACCACGCACAGCGGGTGGAGGACTTCTCAGTCCGGTTGCGCCGAGACCTGACCCCCGATCTCTGGAAGGTCGCGGTATCCAGTGCAGACGAGCGCCTCTGCCTTCCGATTGTCGATGAGGATGCCTTGAACGGCTTGAAGTTCAGCTCCGCACTCCCCCGCCACCTCGCTGAAGCCACGCTCTCCGCCCGGCTGGCCGATGTAGACGGAGCCCTCCTCACGCTGGACGAACCGACCCGCTTCTCCCACGCTTCTTGAACTATCGCCACAGCTTGCCATCGCAGCCACCGGAGTCATCAGCCGGAACTGTTGCCAGCATTCAAACGGTCTTCGCCGGGCCGTTCGGAGCGGATGGCAGAAGCCGGAGGGCACAGTAATCGGCCCACGTACGAATGTGGCCGGATGCGGCCCGACAAGGACGGCCGGTAATCGGCGTTCCGCAGGTACCAGATGTATAGGTTAGTTCCTCCATGGACGTGCAGCAGCAAGAACCTCTTGCCGGATTGGCATTGGGATTTCACGATGCGTACGAGAACGGATTATGCTCGGGAAGGTTCCCTTGGACGGCACTCTCACGCTCGGAACATCGACTGACATCGAGAACTGATCCTTGCGACTCCATATCGGCCACGCAAATAATCTAGTTTTGGTCTAGTCAATGCTCGTGTTGCGAGGATGCGGCTCCTCCCGGAAGATGTGCTGGCATAGACATCGAAGGGGGCAGGATGGGCCACGGGGACCAGGGATGGCTGGTTCGGGTAATCGCCGACGACGACACTCTGCGGCAGGAACGCCTCACCAGGGACCTGTACAACGAGCTGCAGAAGGCGAACGGAATCAGCGTCGGTTTCGTGGAGGGCCGCGCGGACGTCGACGAGGGACATAAGGGCGGGCTCGCCGGGGACGTGGCCTTGTGGGCCGCCGTCACGGCGGCCGGCCGCCAGACTTCCCAGGTCCTGATGACCCTTATCAAGGAATGGTGCACCAGAGAGCGGCACCGTAAGGTCGAGGTCACCGTCAACAACGCCTCCGTCACCATCACCGGTCGGCCGGATGAGGCTCAGGAGCGGATCGTTCGCAGTCTCTTGGAACGGGTGGCCGAGACCAGGTACGACGAGGAAAAAGAGGCGGAGTGACCCGGCTGACGCGCCGTAGGGCGTTGCTGATCGGCAATGAGAACTACGACGACGGCCGGTTCACGCGACTGCCGTCGACTCAGGCTGACATCTGGCAGTTGAAGCAGGTCCTGGAACACCGCAACATCGGTGCGTTCTTGGAGGCGCGGCCGGTGGCCGACCTCACTGCGGAGGAGATGCAGGTCGAGATCGGTGCCTTCCTTGAAGGCTGCGACGAGGACGAGCTGGCGCTGCTGTACATGTCGGGGCACGGGACCCGGCTGGTGCAGTCTGGCGGGGAGTTCTTTTTCATCGCCAAGGACACCGACTACGACCGCATCGCCGAGACCGGGGTGAGCGCCGGATTCGTCAACGAGCTGCTGGAGCAGTGCGTGGCCCCGCAGAAGGTCGTGATGATCGACTGCTGTCGCAGTGGCGGTTTCGCAGTGGGCCTGCGCACATCGGATAGGCGGCGTGCCGCGAAGTCCGGCGAGGAGGCCCCACTCACCAGTCGTGGGGTGTACGTGCTCTCCTCCTCTCGGGCTGGTGAGGACTCCTACGCCGGCGCCGAGACCATTGACGGCGTCCAGCCTTCCGCGTTCACCGCCGAGGTCGTTGAGGCGCTTCGCACCGGAAAAGTCGACAAGGACGGCAGCGGCGACGTTTCCGTTGACGGGCTGTTCGATTACGTCAACCGGCAGATGCGGGCAAAGCGGTCCAAGCAGATCCCGGTCAAGTCCGCGTACGGTGTCGACGACATCATTGTCATGGCGAGCTGCCCGGTCGGCGCCGCACCGCAACTGGCCCCGCTGACCCGCACGCCGGCCGGCCCCACGGCGCCGGCGGGATCGCAGGCGCCGAAGGTCACGCGATCCCAGCCGACCTGGTCGGACCTGTTGAACTACTACCGGGAATGCGTCTTGTCGGACCAGGCGGAGCCGTCACTCATGTCCGTGGCCGATCACGGGACGTCGTACGTATGCCTGACCGGTTCCGAAAAGTTCCTCAGCGGTGACTTGGACGACGACCACTGCGCCGCGGTACCGCCGGAGGCCAGCGCGCTCGTCCAGGCGGCGGGAGCGCAGGACGCCGAGCTGTGGGCGGGCTATCCGGCGGTGGTGCTGCACCGGACCCGGAACGGGAAACAGGAGCGCACACCGGGATTCGCCCCGCTGCTCATGCGGCGCGTGGAGACCGTCTACGAGGAAGGCGTGGTCCGCCTCAAACCATACGGGCCGGTGCTACCCCACCCCGAGCTCGCCCGGCAATGCCTCGGCGCGGAGGACGCCGACGAGCTCGCCGACACCTACCAGCCGACATGGCATGCCGGACAGCACGACCGGATGGCGGTCGACATCCGCAACCTCCTAACTCAGGAATACGAGCTCCCCAATGTCCAGGAGCTGGAGCCAGACCGCCTCGCCGACCGGATCGACGTCGACACCCCGACCGATGGCGCCCGTAATGCGGCAGTCCTCTTCCTCACCGCCCGAGACGCCGACGTGATGACGAGGGGTCTTCTCAAGGACTTCGCCGCGATCGCCGAGAAGGCCGGGCAGATCAAGGCCACCGCGCTCGCCGCGCTCTCTCCCGACCCGGCCGAACGCACCGAGCCATCTCCCGAACACACCCCAGAGGCTGTACGTCTCGTAACGCCCCTGCCCTGTAACGAGGCCCAGTCCGCCGTCCTGCGATCGGCGATGACCCGTCGCCTCACCGTTGCCACCGGCCCGCCCGGCACCGGCAAGAGCCAACTGGTCGCCAACCTGGTCGCCACCGCCGTGGCCGCCGGGCAGAGGGTGCTCGTGGCCTCGACCAACAATGACGCCGTCGATGAGGTGTGCCGACGCTGCGAAGGTCTGGCATCGGGCAGCGTCGTACGCACCGGCTCATCCCGCCACCGGGAAATAGAGCTGGCCGCGCTGAACAAGCTACGTGCGGCGACCACACCGGAACACAACGTCGAGACGGCCCGTGCGCACCTTGACATGGCCGCGGAAGACTTGGAGCGCGAACGAGGGCGGCTCGCCTACACCGCGCGTACGGAGCAGAGACTTCGTCAGGCCGGGCAGGACCGCGAGGAGTACGCCGGCCGACTCCGGCTGCCCGTCCTCGACCTTGCCACACGGCTTGGAAACGTCCGGCATCTGGACGGCTTGGCACGGAAGGCTGAACGAGCTGCTTCGGCGCGCCTTCTCGGTGAGTGGCGTCGCGGGCGGGTGCTCCGCCGCTGCAGCATTCCGGCGCACCCCGGCGCCACCGCCGATGCCTGCGCGGCACTGGCGGGGTTCATCCAGGCCGAAATGACATGGCAGCACGAACGCCGGCAGTTGGCGTCCGGGCCGGACGACCACACCCTCGCCGCGTCTCTCGCCGCCTCCGAGTCCGCGGCCCGTGCCGCCTCCGCCGCACTGCTGGACAGCGCGGTGCGCTCGGCTGCCCGGAGCGGAAGGCAGCTCATTGATGGCCTGGTGAGAGCCCGTGACGCGGGTGGAAGCGACTGGTCGGCCGTGCGGGCAGTGCTGCCCGCCGTACGAGGCTGGGCCGTGACCAGTCTCTCCGCGAGGCGCTTCCCGCCCGACCCTGCGCTGTTCGACCTAGTGATCATCGATGAGGCCAGCCAGTGTGCCATCCCGCATGTCCTGCCGCTGCTCTTCCGTGCCCACCGCGCACTGATCATCGGCGACCTCATGCAATTGCCCCACATCGCCACGATCGACGCCGAGCGAGAAGGGCTGATCCGGCGCGAAGCCGGGCTACGATCCGCCTGGCTGGAAAAATACCGGCTGACCTTCCGCCGCCATTCCGCCTTTCACGCCGCTGAACGCGCCACGGGCGGCAGTCTCCTGCTCGACGAGCACTTCCGCTGCGCCCCTCAGATCGCGGCCTTCGCCAATCACCAGTTCTACGGCGGGCAACTGGTCGTCCTGACCGATGTCCGCAACCGCCCGTCGCTCGCCGGACGCCCGGCGATCATCTGGTCCAATGTCGCAGGGCGTGCGGCACGCCCGCGCTCAGGCGGCTCCTGGGTCAACCACGAAGAGGTGCAGAAAGTCATTGAGTCGGTCCGGTATCTGCTGAAGCAGTTGCCGCCCGACGCCACTGTCGGCGTGGTGACCCCCTACAAGGCCCATGCAGAGGCCGTTAAGCGACAGCTCAGCCCGAATCTCGACCGCGTACGTGTCGGCACGGTACACACCTTCCAGGGCGGCGAGCGCGACGTCATGGTGTTCTCGCTGGTCGCCGGCCATGGTATGGGTGACCGCTCGATCCGCTGGGTCGACCGGCAGCTCAATATGTGGAATGTCGCCATCACACGAGCCCGTTCCCATCTGATCGTCATCGGCGACTCCGCCCTGTGGCACAGACGCGGCGGAGTGGGCGCCGCACTGTGGGCAGCCGCGAGTGCGGTGGACGGAAATGGGCTGAATGAAGACGAGCAGAAGTCCAGTGAACTACTGAAACGCATATTTAGGTCACTTTCCGCCGGAGCCTCGGGAGGTGCGGTGGAGCTCGGCGGCGCCATCAACGGCCATCCCGTCGACGCGCTGGTACGCCGTGACGACCGCGCCACGGCCATACTTCTGGACCCTGGCCCGGACGAAGACGCCGACGAAGCCCGCCACCTACGGTTGATGCTGCTCCGCCGCAAGCTACTCGACGGCCAAGATGTGGCCGTACGAGTACCTGCATGGAAGCTCTACGACAGCGAGGAGCGGGTGCTGCATTGACCTGGTTCGATCAGGAAGTACCGCAGCAGGTGGTGACCTCGTCTAGAACCGGACGCCGTTGACCTGGTCAGTGAGACGCGGCTGGATGACGTGACCGGCGGGGTCGAACCCGTCGGCGGGGGCGTCCGCGGCAAGCTCACTATCGACCATGGCCAGCAGTAGCACGAGTGCGGCCATGATATGGGGCGGCTTGGTGGCCGACTGTGCCTCGTGGTCCAGCAGTGCCAGTCGGCCAGCTCGATGGGGGCGGGACCGTCGGCGACACCGCAGCCATGGAGTAGGTCGTCACGGCGGCGCGTGAGTCGTTCGGCGCGCCAGGCAGGTCTTCCTGCAGATCTGAAGGTCCTGTGACTCGCGGAGAGGCTGTTGGAGCTTGACCGCGGCTTGATCCCGACCCCCTTCTGAGCTCTGAGGGTCACGGATCCTGGACTACAGCGTGGGGGTCTGGGGCGAACCGTGGACCGGCCGCGGACGTCGAACAGGAATGGAAGCCGATGGGCACGCCAAGCGGCCGAAGACCGACCAGAAAGTCTTAGCAGCCGCCGAGCGGGCGAGGCGGGCGACGGATGCTGGAGGCGTCCAGGCGCTGTACTTCGGTCTCCTCTTTCTTGTCATCGGCGTCATCCTCTTCGTGGGCATGCTGACCATGCTGGTGCCTCAGCTGCGTGTCGCCCTCGGCCACGGCGATCCGGGAACCTTCACGGCTGAGCGGGTGTATTGCACCAACGGCAAAGGTCGCTGGTGCAAGTGGCAGGGGGACTTCGTCTCCGCCGAGGGACGGAGCCGGCGGCGGGACGTCCTCCTCACGGGGATCGGCACCCGCGACCTGAAACGAGGGGCGCGCGTCGCGGCCATCGACGTCGGATCGTCGCGCGATGTGTATCCGCGGAAGGCCAGGTACGAATGGATCGGCCCCCTGGTCGGCCTGTTCGTCGCCGCGGGGCTGATGCTGATCTCCGCCATCGGGTGGCGTTCGTGGTTCCGCACCCGTAGGGAGGCGAGGGGCCGACACCGACGAGCGTGATGCTTCGTCGGAGCACAAGCCGCTGCCGCATTTCCGATGAGCACGACATCGGCGCCGGCCGTGTCCTTGGAGGCCACATTCCCCGTCGCAGGGTTCTCCTTTACGATCGTTCACGCTGACCCGTCGACCTTCTCCGTGGCGAGGTATGAACAAAACAGAGCGCGAACGGATTCGTCACCTCGTAGCGGATTTCAAGCGATGGAGTGAACGAGCCGCAGGCGTACGGAGATGGCGCGACGCCGTCCTGAACGCCGCCGGCAGTGACGAGCAGAATCTGCGCTCACGCAGCCTCGTGATCGACCGGGCGGGCGAGCCCGCCTGGCGGGTGGTTCCCCTTGGCAGGGACGACCTCGCCGTCGTCCGGCGCCTTCGGGAGCGCGCGAACCTGCCGGTGGTGACCTCCGGCGACCAGGCCTTGCTGCGGCTGCTCACCGACGACGTACCCCGCGCCCTCGCCGACGTGGCCCCCGCGCTCCGCGTACGTCGCTTCTTCAGCGGTTCGGCGAAGAAGCAGACGGCCGAGGAGGCGGGTGAGTTCCTGCGCCGCCGGCATCCGGCGGTCATCGGGAACGACGGGCCGCGGCGCCTGGAGCAGCTCGGTTTCTTCACCGCGCCCGTCGACCAGGCGGAACCCGGGTTCGGCGCACTGCTCGATCCGGCCCTGCGCTTCGACCTCCTCCCGGGACCGAACGCTCCGGAGCCCGAACTCCTCGACCGGTCCGCCGTCGACGGCCTGGCCAAGGCGCTCGACACGATCGACCGTATCGTCGCGGGTGAAGCCTCGTACCGCTCGGCCGCGCGCGACGCGGGCCAGCAGGTCCGGGTCGCCGACGTCCAGCGGATCCTGGCGGAGATGCCGGTCGAGGCGTTGAAGACGGTCACCCGCGAACGCCTCCGGCTGGGCGCGCTCACCGAGGTGGGCATCCGTACGGTGCAGGAGGTGCTGGTCTGGGATGCCTCCCTCCAGACGCTCCCGGGCATCGGGGAGACCTCGGCACGGCGCATGCTCGGAGCCGCGCAGACGCTCTGGCGGGCGACGTACGACGAGGTGCCCGTGCGGATCGACATCGACAACCGTCGTCCGGAGACCACCGAGCTCCTGCGCCGCCTCGCCGAATGGGACGCGTGCCGGCAGACCCGTGGTGCGGCGGCCGACCTTGAGCGTGCGGCCGAGCTCGCGCCGTTGCGTACGGCGATCGGCCGCAAGACGAGTCATCTCCTGGTGATCCCGACGAGAACGCTCGCGGCCGCCGGCCTGCGCGAGAGCATCCAGATCGTCGAGCGGCGCGCCGCACTGCTCGGCGCCTCCCCCGCATCCCGCCGGAAGAGTGTCGCCGCGGACCCGTGGGAGGACTTCCTCTCCCGGCCCGCCGACTACTTCGCCATGCTCTCCGAGCTCGGTTTCATCACCGAGGACGAGGACGCGGTGCACGGCGATCTCCCGGAGGAGATCGTCAAGGCCGTACGCGACCAGGCGCTCAGCGGAGAGCACCTGACCGTGTCACTGCGCGGCTACCAGAGCTTCGCGGCCCGCTTCGCACTCGTGCAGCGCAAGGTCATCATCGGGGACGAGATGGGCTTGGGTAAGTCCGTGGAGGCCCTGGCCGTACTCGCCCATCTGCGCAGCCGAGGTGAGACGCACTTCCTTGTCATCTGCCCGGCCGCGGTGGTGACCAACTGGATCCGCGAGGTGGGTGAGAAGTCGAAGCTTCGGGGGCATCGGGTCCACGGGCCGGAGCGCGACCGCGCGGCCCGGGACTGGGTGCGCGACGGCGGGGTCGCCGTCACGACGTACGAGACCTTGGCGTGGTGGGAGTCGGCGCTGCCGGAGGTCCGCGATCTGGCGTGCGTCGTGGTCGACGAGGCGCACTACATCAAGAATCCGGAGGCCCGGCGGACGATCAGGACCAACAACGTCATCGCGCGTTGCGACCGCACGATCCTCCTCACCGGCACGCCGCTGGAGAACAGAGTCGACGAGTTCCGCAACCTGGCGTCGTACGTCCGCCCCGACCTCGTCGTCGACGCCACGGACCTGTCGCCGAGGACGTTCCGGCGGCAGATCGCGCCCGCGTACCTTCGCCGGAACCAGGAGGACGTGCTGACCGAGCTGCCCGAGCTCATCGAGATCGAGGAATGGCTGCCCATGTCCGCGGCCGACGTTTCCCACTACCGCGCCGCCGTCGGGCGTTCGAACTTCATGGAGATGCGTCAGGCGGCGATGCTCCAAGGGCCTCGGTCCGCGAAGGTGCAACGGCTCATCGACATCGTCCGCGAGGCGGAGGAGAACGAACGGCGGGTCATCGTGTTCTCCTACTTCAGGGACGTACTGGACCTGGTCGCCCGGTCGCTGCCGGGACCGGTGTTCGGGCCGCTGACGGGCTCGGTGCCGGCGAGCCGGCGGCAGGAGATGGTGGACGACTTCTCGTCGGCCGAGCACGGAGCCGTTCTGGTCGCCCAGATCATGGCCGGCGGCGTCGGGCTCAACATCCAGTCCGCGTCCGTCGTCGTCATCTGTGAGCCTCAGCTCAAGCCCACCATCGAGGCTCAGGCCGTCGCCCGCGCGCACCGGATGGGGCAGGTGCAGTCGGTGCAGGTCCACCGGCTGCTGTCCGAGGACGGCGTCGACCAGCGGATCGTCGAGCTGCTGGCCGGAAAGAAGCGGCTGTTCGACGACTTCGCCCGGGTCAGCGACATGGCCGACTCCACGCCCGAGGCGGTCGACCTGTCCGAGGCCGAACTCGTCCGGCAGGTCGTGGCCGCCGAACGCCAGCGCCTCGCCGAGCGTGCATCGGCTGGGAGCTGAACGGGACACGCTCTCGCAGCGGCGAGGTCGCCGCAGTAGTACTGCGGCCTGTGCCCGTAGTTCATTGCCTCCGGGGCATCCCGCTGCGGGAGTCGGTTCGTTAGCCTCGGGGAGCATGACCGAATGTGAAAAGTGCGGGCTTATCGTCGGTCTCGGCTGTGCTTGCGATCTAGCTCCCTCGCCGCGTCGCCCGTACGAGGGCACCTACCGTTGGATCCGGTTCAGCCCTGACACTCTGCTCATCTCGAGCCGCAATGTGGCGCACATTCCCGGTGCCTGCGAGCACATGACCGAGGAACAGGTACTCGACCCGGAGAACGGCTGGGGTTGGATCCTCAATCCTGATCCTGCTCTCTGGGACCGCATCAGCGCGGAATATCCCGCACAGGCCACCGAAGGCGACACCTCCCGCGCCGCCAAGAAACGCTGTAAGGACTGCGCGGACAACCTCGCCTCCTGAACCGTCAGGGCTTACTGCCCACGGCCAACTGCAGATAGCAGGGCTCGTGGCCAATAAGGATCACGACTTCAAGCGGAGGTCCATCACCGAGCTGCAGTGCGCCCGGCACCATCCGCGACGTCTACAGGTGCTCCTGACTCGTGGAATGGTCGGCACCGTGCTCTACGCCGTCGATCCGCAGACGCAAGGGTCTCTCGCCGATTTGCTCGGCAACGGCGATCGGCCCTGAGGCAGAGGGGGCGGCCGAACCTGCGGACGCTCAGCGCCTGCATCGATGCCGGCCGGACGGTCGGTGGCTCCTGAGCTCAGCCGGTGAACAACTGTGTGACCTTCCGTATCAGCTCGAAGACGCCATACAGGAATGGCAGGGTCACCCATGCCCAGGCGAGGACCATCAGCGGAATGCGGTTCGTCCGATCCTGCTCGGCGGCCATGGTCATTCCCCCTTGCCGGCCGACGCCGGTGCCTGTTCCGGCGCTTCCATCGGTGTCTCGTGGTGCTTGGTGTGGACCGGGCGTACGAGTTCGTTGGCGATGAAGCCGATCACCAGCAAGCCGATCATGATGTAGATCGACTCCGTGTAGAGCGCCGGACCGGTCTTGCCGGCGTTCTTCTGGGCGTCGGCGATGCCGTCGATGATCAGTGGTCCGGCCACACCCGCGACGGACCAGGCGGTGAGCAGGCGCCCGTGGATGGCGCCGACCTGGTAGCTGCCGAACAGGTCCTTCAGATAGGCGGGAATCGTGGAGAATCCAGCGCCGTAGAAGGACAGGATGACCACGGCGCAGATGATGAACACCGGCTTGCCGGCGTTCCGGGTCAGCGCGATGATCAGATAGATGAGCGCGCCCGCGCCCAGGTAGAAGCGGTAGATGTTCTTACGGCCGATGACGTCCGAGAAGGCCGACCAGCCGAGCCGCCCGAGCATGTTGCTCAGCGAGAGAAGGGCGACGAAACCCGCCGCCGCACTGGCGGACACAGGCGCCGAGGTGTGGGCGAAGAAGTCGGTGATCATCGGCGCGGCCTTCTCGAGGATGCCGATACCCGCGGTCACGTTCAGGCACAGCACCACCCACAGGCACCAGAACTGCGGGGTGCGCAGCGCGTTGCGCGCCGAGACGTTCGCGTTGGTGACCAGTGGCTTCTCGGCGACCTGCCCGGGGTCCCAGCCGGCCGGGAGCCAGTCCGGTGCGGGCACGCGCACGAGCAACGCGCCGAAGGACATGAAGACCGCGTAGACGATGCCGTGGACGAGGAACGTCTCGGCGATACCGCCCTTGTCGGTGCCGAAGGACGACAGCATCTGGGTCGACCACGGGGACGCGATCAGCGCGCCGCCGCCGAACCCCATGATGGCGATTCCGGTCGCCATACCGGGCCGGTCGGGGAACCATTTGACGAGCGTGGAGACCGGTGAGATGTAGCCGATGCCCAGGCCGATCCCGCCGACGAAGCCGTAGCCGAACACCACGAGCCAGTACTGCGACAGCGCCATTCCGAGCGCGGAGATGAGGAATCCGGACGAGAAACAGGCCATTGACACGAACATGGCCCAGCGCGGCCCTTTGCGCTCGACCAGCGTGCCGCCGAACGCCGCAGACAGGCCGAGCATCACGATGGCGAGCTGGAACGGCAGCGCACTGCCTTTTCCGGAAAGGTTCATCGAGGATTCGAGCGGCGGCTTGAAAACGCTCCAGGCGTACGCCTGGCCGATGGAGAGATGGATCGACAATGCCGCCGGCGGAATCAGCCAGCGGCTCCACGAGGGGGACGCGACGGTACGGGACCGGTCAAAGAAGCCTTCACGGGTGCTCACGCTGGGTTACCTCCAGGCGCTCCTACCGGAGTCAGGCATACTGTATACAAAAATAGCTGAACTTTAAACCTTTGCTCTGTGGCCGAAGGCGTTTCGTCTCGGCCAACGGTCGGTTCCGATGGAGGACGCGTTCGCGGCCGCCTCATCCGACGGCTGCTCGCCGGTCGGCAGGTGGCGTACGACCTCGTACGCAACGCTCGGCAGCCGGACTCCGAAGAGGTCGTCATCAGGACCGGCAGGCCCGGAAGCGGTGGTCGCCCAGCTCACGGCCGGCGGCGTCGGGGACGTACGCTAGCGCCCCGTGGAGTCGCGGGTCAGGCGGTAGGCGATGCATGCCCGCGGCAAGGCGAGCACGCCGCGGACATCGAGATGCGCGAGCAGGGCACGCGCGGGGGCGAGCCAGGTCACGTCGGCGGCGCCGGCGCCGGCCAGCGGGCGCGTGAACAGGTCCCCGCGCTGGCGCTGCCAGAGGGAGCGGACCCGGAGCGTTCCGTTGGCCCGGGGCAACGGAGACTCGTCGCCGTTGAAGTGCCAGTCTGCCAGGGCCGCGACGTGAGTCCCGCCTGGGGCGAAGGCCAGCAAGGTCCAGGGGCGCAGGTCCACCAGCCAGCCCGGCGTGTCCACTTCGGACAGCGTCACGGCATCCAGGTCACCGATGACGATCAGTCCGGCCAGCGAAAGCATGCCTGGCACCAGTTCGGAGACCTGGGGGTACGGGCGCACGGTGAACCCGGTGGCTTCCGCCGCAGGGCTGATCCGCCCGCCCTCGCCGATCGGCCAGGCGCAGAAACGCCCGTCGCCGTAAGTGATCAGCAGGTCGGGGCCGGCGAACCCAAGCCACTGGAGGTACGCGCGCGGCTCAACCTCCGGATTCGGGACAGCCCGATCAGCTCCGTCACGGTCGAGGACCACGATTGTGTTGACGGCTGGAGAAGTCCTGTGCCGGGCGCGCCAGGAACGCGAGGCGGCCCGACATCGGGTCCGCGGTGAAGCCGTATCCGGGCAGCGTCTTCTCGATGAAGCCGCCGTCGCCGTCCGGGATGGTGTCCGGGTAGTCGTACTCCCCGTCCGGCCTGCCGAGTCGGCCTTCGGTTGCCTCGTCCACAACGAGGCCCGTACGGCGTGACGTTCCGCTCACGGAAGAGCTGTACGCGGTCGTAAGGCGGCCGCGGACGGGCTACTCCAGGTCGGCCTGCCAGAGGTCGGGGCCGAAGACCTCGTAGTGGATGTCGCCGGGTACGACGCCGCGTGTGAGGAGCGAAGTTCGCAGGGCGCGCATGAAAGGCATCGGGCCGCACAGGTAATAGATCGCGTTCTGCGGCAGGTCGACCGCCGAGAGGTCCATGGTTCCGTGGAAGACCCCGTTCACCGGTTCGATGCTGTGTGCGCCCTTCTCGTACCAGACGTACAGCTCCGCGTGCGGCAGTTCGACGACGTCGTTGACCACCTGGCGGCGCAGTGGGAAGGCGGCCTCCTCCAGGTCGGCATGGAGCATCGTGATCGGCAGCCTGGACTCGGCCCTCGCGAGGTGGGAGAGCATCCCGGCCATCGGGGTGATCCCGATTCCCGCCGAGGCGAAGACCACCGGCCGGCCGGAGTCGTCCAGCACGACGTTCCCGTACGGGAGGGACAGCGTCAGGATGTCGCCCACGTCCACCGAGTCGTGCAGGAGCGTCGACATCTCACCGGGCGGTTTGCCGTCGCCGCCGTGGACTCGCTTGACCGAGAACTGGCGGTGCGCCCCGTCGTCGGCCCTCGTCAGGCTGTACTGGCGTGGCTGGAGGATGCCGTCCGGCATCCGCATCCGCACCGTGACGTACTGGCCGGGCAGTGAGGTCTTCACCAGGCGGTCGTCGATCCGCTTCACCACGAAGGTGACGACGTCCTGGGTCTCCCGGAACTTCTTCTCGACCTCCCATGGCCGCCACACGGTGTCGGGTGTGACCCCGCGTGCGCCGTAGAGGCCGCGCTCCTCGTGGATGAGGCTGTGGGCCATCAGCCAGTAGACCTCGTTCCAGGCCGTGGCGACCTCCGGGGTGACGGCCTGCCCCAGGGTGTCGGCGATAGCCCACATCAGGTGATGATTGACGATCTGGTATTGATCGGGACGGATGCCGAGGGACGCGTGCTTGTGCGCGATCCGGGAGAGCAGGTGCTCCGGCGTCTCCTCCGGGACTTCCAGCAGTTTGGTGGCGAACGCCGCCACCGAACCGGCCAGCGCCAGTTGCTGCTCCCCGCTCGCCTGGTTCCCCCGGTTGAAGGTGCCGTCCAGGAGTTCGGGATGAGCGCTGAACATGTGTTCGTAGAAGCGGTTGGCGATCTCACCGATGCGCTCGGCGACCACCGGGAGCGTCGCCGCGATGACTTGCCGAGATTTCCCTGAGAGCATGACGCCTCCCCCACGGGGTCTGGTGCCTCGCGGATCATCGGGCAACGCCCCGACGACTGCCGCGCGTGGCGACCAGGCAGTGGCTGGACCCGCGCTGTCTCTCTATCGACCTTAACCGAACATGACCGCTCACCAGCGGCTTCCCCCTGACGGCGGCCTCCGTATCGAACCGCCGGCGAACGCCTCGGCCTTCCCCTTGCGGAGAACCAGCCAGTCAGCTATCCGGCCTTCGCGATTTCGGCGCGGTGGTACTCGAAGTAGACCTCACTCGCGCGGCAGAAGGCGTCGCACCGCAGCCCCGCCAGGCTGGCGGCCGCCGAGGCGATCACCTCCGGCGCATTCGGTCCGAGGCGGACGACGCCGTCTCGGTCGACATAGATGTGACCGAACTCGAAGAGCGTGTCGCATCCCAGCGTGCAGGCGCCCATGATGTTGGCGGGATCCATTCGCTGGGTGTGGTTCGCAGCCGCCCGCCGCATGATGTGGGCGGCGTGGACGATCCTCGCAGGCAGCGTGCGGCCGCAGATGGCGCATCGAATCTCGTCGGCGCCGCCGAACTTCAGCCGTCGGAGCCTCTGCTGTTCACGACGGACGAAGACGAGGCGCATCACGTCCGTTTCGCCCTCAGCGGTGCCGGCCTCGGCCGCCGTGTCACCGTCGCTCGCGGGATCTGCCGAGGCGAGCGCGAACAATGCCTCGGTCCCGGGACGCCTCACGGGTGCGCCCTGTTTGTTCGCGGAAAGCCGCAACGCCTCCAAAGCGTCCGGCGAGAGGCCGGGCACACCGACATGGTCGCCGAGGATGTCCATGTCGATTCGCTCGGGATAGACGGCGTCGGGCCAGATCTCGGTCGAGGACGTATAGAGCCGCCTGGTGACCTGGGCGACGATCACCCTCTTCAGGACCGCGTCGCTCCATCCGCCCTCCGGGACGCGTGGATCGGGCCCCCGGTGCCCGAGGACGAGGAAGTCACCGTCCTGCAGCGACGCGACGGCGTCACGGCTCCCCGCCCTGTCGAGAGTCTTGGACTTCCACCCCCAGATGCCGCGCTCGAGACCTATTTCGAGGTTTCCTCTCGACGGTTTCGGCACGTAGACGTACGCGGCATCGGGCATGGACCACTCCTCGCCAAGGCGGTATCAACGAAGGGAAGATCCGTTTATATCCGACACATACGACAGTTCAGGCAGCGGCTGTCCAACCATGTCGACGTCGCCCGAGAGGCGCACTGCTTACGTCGATCTCCTCAGGCCTTCCAAGTACTGCTGTGTCTCGGCATCGGTTGAGTACAGCCGGCAACCTCGGGTACCGCGGGTCATCAGGACGCGGTAGATGTTGAGCGCCAGCACGACGTAGTCATCGGGCGTGACCCCATGCATGGCTGGGTCATGGCTTTCGCTCGGCCTGCCCTCCCAGCACGCACCGCGACGCACCAGATCGGGCCCCAGGATGACCGCGCTGTAGTCGTATTCGAGCCCTTGTGCGGTGTAGATGCATCCCACCTGGCGGTGGCCGCCCGGGTCGGTGGCCCAGAATTCCTTGACCGGGACGATCGAGCCGTCATGCTCGGTGAAGGCGTGCCGGGAGTTCCATGGGTGGCCCCACCGAACGGAGAGTCCGGACCGGCGATCCACGTAGACAATGTCCACGTCGTTTCGCAGCGCGTTCTGGGATCGCGGTCTGGGCCAAGGCCAGCAGAACCCGGCCGAAATGCGGGCGACCGCCCCGTTCACCGAATGGTCCTCGACCCATGCCTGCAGCTCGTCAGGTCCGGCAGCCACATCGAAGTCATAGTCGTCACCGCGCCACTCTTCCGGTCGTCCTTCCCGCGAGAGCAACCGGTCGACCCATGTCAGGTAGTACTGGGAACCGGCGCAGCGGAACTGTGTCTTGAGATCGACCTGAGTGAACGTCGCTTCCGCGGCCTCCGCGACCTTGGCGATGTGATCGACGGTCACACCCTCGTATGGACGGATAATCTGACGTTCGTCCAGGAAGAAGACGCACACCCGCGTGCTCCTGACGAGAGCCGCCACTTGGTCCCCAGGCCCCCTGGTGTCCATCCGATGCGCTTCGTCGACAAGCAGTACCTCACGCGATGGGGACCGGCGGGAATAGTCTCCCGCGTGGACGAACAGGCCTTTCGCCGCTGGATCCTCGGCAGCACGGATCAACTGTTTCCGGAGGGTCCCCGACGGGGTCAGGTAACGGGCACGGATGTTCCCTCCTTGCTCCGGAATGTCGGCGACAAGACGTACCGCGATGACGGTCTTCCCGGTGCCGGGCCCTCCCCTCACCGCGATGACGTGTCTCCCTCCGTCTCGCAGTGCCCTGCGGATCCCGCGCAGGACGTGGAGTTGCGCCTCCTGCTGGGCACCGACCAGAACGAAGTCCGAGTCGTGGGCGAGAACGTTCCCGAGCCGATCGAAGAGATCGAAAGACGGCAGATGACGGGCGTTCACGAACGTGTCCACGAGAGCCGCGTCCGGTGCCGTGAGCCGCGGCCACGACAGGCGCTCGGCCAAACGTCGCAGACCCGCCGGATCCGCTACGTCCTCATGGCAGACCAGTGCGACCTCGGATTCCTGCTTACCGGCTACCGCCCGGCCAAGCTTGTCGACCACACGCCGCTCCGCGTTGTGCAGGAACGCAAGCCCGCGTACCTGCAGCGCGACTTCCTCGGGACTGATCCATGTTCGGAGGTAGCGCATGTATCCCCCGGCCTGTCGGCAGGGGTGCGGGCGGAGTTCGCCGCCGACGAGCACGGAGGACAGAGGCCCGGGCTCGGCATCGTCCCACTGCTTCAGCTCTATGACGACCGCCACCAGCGTGCCATCGGGGTCGGTGCCGAGAAGAAGCGCGTCGATTCGCTCTCCGCTGCCTGGCAGTTCGTACTCCAGCTCGAGCCAGAGGTCGGACACGCCCGCTCCGACCAAGAAGTCGAGGAGCGGTGGCCAACTGTTCAGCCAGCTGCGGTACTCGGCGTCGCCAGGCGGCGCACCGTAGCGATCTGCGAAACGCCGCGCAGCCGCCGTGGCAGCCTCACCCGGAGATGAGACGCTTCTCGCAACATCTCGTACCGTACCCCTCAAGATCGACATATGCGGAAGGTAATAGCAGACGCCGACGATCTTCGCGAGGAAGGCGACTCACGCCCCCAAGGACGTCCGGCAGTTGTAATCTGCACTTGCCAAGACATGCGGCCCGACGGGCTTCTGACGGTCGGCACCGATCGCGGACATGCCCCCACCCGCACGAGCCACTTCGTGCTGCCTGGGGGAAGTTCGTGACGGCGCTGCGGGTGTCCGCTGAAAATCTGGTCGGCTCACCGATGGAACGACAGCTCGCCACCATCATCGCCGAACATCTTCGGATGACCACCGGCCGTTCCACGTCTGCTTCGGAGAAGAATTCCTGGAAGCGAAGCCTTCCGGTACTGGCGCGGGACCTCGTCGAGGCCGGGCTCGGCAAGGTCGAGATGCTCATCGAGTACCAACTCCCGCTCACCAGCATGCGAGCGGACGTGGTGCTGGCCGGCGTTGACGCGCGAACCGGCGGGGACCGATACGTCGTCGTCGAGCTCAAGCAGTGGAGCCAGGCCGAGCTGTATGAGGATGACGAGAACCTCGTGCTCGTCCCAGGTGTCCATCGCACGCTCGGCCATCCGCTGCGGCAGGTCCGTAGATACTGCGAGTACCTCGCCGACTTCGCCAGCACGCTCAGCGAGCACCCGGACGCCGTCCACGGCGTCGCCTATCTCCACAACGCGGAAGATCTCGACGTCCAGGACCTCTTCGAGCTGGCCGTGACCGAGCGCACCCGGCTGTTCACCAAGACGCGCCGAGGCCGCTTCCTGGACTACCTCCGCACCCAGTTCGCCTCCGAGCCCGGCATCGGCGCAGGTGACCGCCTGCTCGGCGGGACGCCGCGTCCGTCCAAGCAGCTGCTCAAGCACGCCGCCGCAGAGATCAAGGACCGCGAGCAGTTCACCTTGCTGGCCGAGCAGCAGGTGGCGTACGACCTCGTGCAGCATGCCGTACGGAAGGCCCACCAGTCCGATTCCAAGGAGGCGGTGATAGTCACCGGCGGTCCGGGCAGCGGCAAGAGCGTAATCGCGCTGTCACTGCTCGGCGACCTGTCGCGTCGCGGACACACGGTCCTGCACGCCACGGGCTCGCGGTCGTTCACCCAGACGATGCGGCGACACGTCGGCAAGGGCTCGACCCGCGTGCAGAACATGTTCAAGTACTTCAACAGCTTCATGCAGGCGGGAAGGAACGGTTTCGAGGTCCTGATCTGCGACGAAGCGCACCGCATCCGGGAGACGTCCGCCAATCGGTTCACACGGGCGGCCCAGCGCACCGGGCGGCCGCAGGTGGACGAGCTCATGGCCGCCGCGCGCGTGCCCGTCTTCCTGCTCGACGAGCACCAAGTCGTGAAGCCGAATGAGATCGGCACCGTTGAGGCCATCAAGTCGCACGCCGCCAGGCTGGGGATCCGGGCTCACCACATCTCGCTCGACGGCCAGTTCCGGTGCGGTGGAAGCCGCAAGTATGAAGACTGGGTGCTGCGACTGCTCGGCATCGAGCACGGCGGGCCGGAGAAGTGGAGCGGCGACGATCACTTCGAGGTACGGCTCGCCGAGTCGCCCCGCGAAATGGAGGACATGCTGCGGGGCAGGCTCAAAGATGGCTACTCCGCGCGGATGTCCGCCGGTTACTGCTGGCCGTGGAGTGACCCTGGACCCGAAGGCCTGGTCGACGACGTCCGCATCGGCGACTGGGCCAAGCCGTGGAACGTCAAGGGAGAGCGAGCCGTCGGCGACGCACCGCCCAGCGCGCTGTGGGCGACCTTCGATGGCGGCTTCGAGCAGATCGGCTGCGTGTACACCGCACAGGGCTTCGAGTACGACTGGTCCGGTGTCATCCTCGGCCCCGACATCGTGGCCCGCGACGGCCGGTTGATCACCGTACGCGAGGCCAACAAGGATCCCGACTTCAAGCGGCGGTCCATTACCGACCTGCAGTACGCCCGGCACATCCGCAACATCTACAAGGTGCTCCTGACTCGGGGAATGGTCGGCACCGTGATCTACGCCGTCGATCCGGAGACACAGGAGTTTCTCGCCGATCTGCTCGGCGGTGGCGGCCGGTCCTGAGAAAAACGGCACGTCTTGGCTCCTCGCACGGATTGTGAGAAACATAAGGCGTGAGCGTCTCAGCGGAGGCGTGGGCGCGTCTCGTCTCGGCCGGTGACGTCCGGCGTCACGAGCCGGGCCGGGTCCTGCTCCGGCAGGGGGATACTCCGACGCATGTGCACATGCTCGTCGCGGGGCGGGTGAAAGTCTTACGGGATTCGCCCGGCGGTAGCGTCCTCGTGCTCGCCGTGCGCGGGCCCGGAGAGATTCTCGGGGAGATCTCGATACTCGGCGGTGCGGATCGATCCGCCACCGTCATCGCGGTCGATCGGTGCGAGACGCGCGTGATCCCCGCGGAGCGTTTTCTCCTGCTGGTGCGGTCTCTGGGGCTGGAGAGCGAACTCCTGCGGCATGCGATGAGCCGCATCCGCGAGGGTGAGGCGTGGCGCGCCGAGATGGCCGCGCTTCCCGCCGGGCCGCGGATCATGCGCACCTTGCTGAGGCTCGCGGCTCCTGCCCGGACGATGCCGGTCGACGTGGGCCTGGATCAGACGGAGCTCGGTCAGGCCGCCGGACTGGCGCGCAGTACCGTGGCCGCCGAGCTCGCCCGGCTGCGCGAACAAGGTCTGATCGCCACCAGCCGCCGCCGGATCGTCATCATCGACCTCAGCCGGTTGCGGGCCCTGGCCGCATCGGACCACGGCAACGTCTGATTTCAGACAGTCATGGTTCAGAACCCTCTGCATCGTAGAAGTCACCGCATACGACTAGGAGAGGGACATTGCTGTCATTTCACGGTCTGCTCGTCGTCGATGCCGAGGGGTTCAGCCGTAACCGCGACGTCGATCTGCCCGACGTCCACACCGAGATCCGCGACGTGCTCGTACGCGCCACCAAGGACAGCGGTCTCGGTGAGACCTGGGACGTCGCACCGTTCAAGCAGAGCACCGGCGACGGCATCCTCGCCGTTCTGCCGCTCGACGCGATGTCACGCGTGATCCATCCGTTCTCGGACCGCCTGCAGGAGGCTCTCGCCGACTCGGCACCGCGGCTGCGCGCCCGTGGACTGAGCCTCCGGCTCAGGGTCGCTTTCCACGCCGGACTCGTCGACGACGAACACCCGGTCACGGCGGGCATTTCGACCGCCACCAACGACGTCAGCCGACTGCTGGACTGCGATCCGTTGCGGGCGGCGCTGCGGGACAGCGATCCGGACGTCACGTTCGCCGCCGTCGTCCTCTCGCAGGAGGTGTTCGAGATGTTCGTTCGCGCCGGTCGCACCGACCTGCAGCCGAGCCAGTTCACGCAGGTACGGGCGAAGGTCAAGCAGTTCGACCGACCGGCCTTCTTGTACGTTCCCAAGCCGTCCCGGCGCGAGCACCCGGACGACGGGGCCACTCCGACGCCCGGCCCTCGTACATCGGCGCCGACCGGAGGAATCTCCCTGGGCGGCGTCTCGGTCAGCGGGGATGACACGAACAACGTCATCGGCAACCAGGTGAGTGGCGACATCCGGCAGGACCGGTCATGACGGCGCCGCAGTGGGGGCCGTCCGTCGGGGACGTCGACATCGACGGCGACGAAACCATGAACGCCGTCGGCAATGTGGTCAACGGTGACCTCGTCCAAGAGTCGATCACGTTCGTGCGCGGAAAGCCGTCGTGGTACCTCGGCTCTGAGGAGATCGCGGACCGGGTGACCTCGTACGTGCCGGCGCTGAACCATGATCTGATCGAGAAAACGCTCGAAGCCCACCACGCAGTCCTCCTCATCGGCCCGGCCGGGTCCGGTCGCGAGACCACGGCCATCGCGGCCATCAGGCATCTGCGGCCGGGCATCCGCATCCGCCGGTTCTCGTTGGACCAGGAGGACGCCGAGGAGATCGATACGAACGGTCCCTGCGGCTATCTGGTCCGCGCCGCGGACGGCGGGCTCGAGCGGCTCGGGCGATGTGTCGACGCCGTACGTGCCGCCGGGGGATATTTGGTGGTCATCGGGGACGATGAGGCGGATCAGCGCAAGATCACCCCGCTCTTGCCGTTCGTACGGGTCGAGCATCCCGATCCCCTGCAGGTCTATCGGCATCGACTGGCCCGGCTGGGCCTCACCCATTGGTCGGGCTGGGAGAAGGCGCCCTCGCTGCTCAAAGACGCCCTGCCCTCCGACGCGCGGCGCCTGGCCGACCTCGTCGAGGACGCCGATCGGCGCAATGGTGACCTCGCGGAACGGCAGGAGGAGGTGGCGAGCGAGTACCGGGGCTGGACGGACGAACTGCGCGGCTGGTTCACCGGCCATCGAGAGCCTCACCAGCGTGCGCTTCTCGTCGCGGCGGCGACGCTCGCTCCGGCCGCTGAGGAGACGGACGTCTATTCCGCCGCGTCGTCCCTCGCCCAGCGGTTGGAGATCACCATGGACGGCGGCGGGCTCGCGTGGTGCCCCGTGACCAGCGTGCGGGAGGTGCTGGGGGCGGACCCCGCCGAGGAGCGAATCGTCTTCCGCCGCCACGGTTATGCCGCGTCGGCGTTACGCCACGCCTTGGCGGACTATCCCCTGGCCCGCTCCGACGTGGTGACCTGGCTGGCGAGCCTTCCCACGGACACGTCCGTTCCGCACCGGTCGCCAGAGCGGCTCGCCGAGACCTTCGCGGATCTGGCCGCCGATCACGGCCTGGCCGACCACATCACCGAGGCCTCGGAGCAGTGGGGCAGGGAAAAACAAGCCGATCTGGCGTTCATCGTCCTGTCCCGGACCTGCCTGCACCCGCTCGTCGGCGGAAGGGTCCGTGACGCCCTGTACGGCTGGTCGCGGACGCAGAGTCTCCCGCAGACACTGAAACTCACGATCGCGCGGGTCTGTGAGCCACTCGGGCAGACGTACCCCTCCATCGCCCTGACCCGGCTCAAGCACCTCGCGACGTACGGCAATTCGCAGGTCAGGCAGGAGGTCGTCAAGGCCGCGCTGGGCTTGGCGGATTCGGGGAGCGCACATGAAGTGCTCAAGGCGGCGCTCGGCTGGTGCGCGGAGAGCAACACCGAACGTCTGTCGGTGGTGGCGCGGCGACGCCGGATCCGCGCCGGGGCCGTGCTCTTTCTCGAACTGGCGAGCCGGACGTCGCACTCCGGCATGCCGACGCTGCTGCACGGCGAGGGAGCGATCGACCCCCTGGACTGTGTACCGGCCTGGCGGGCGATTCTTCACACGGCGGACGACGGACGAGGCATCGCGCCGGAGGAGACCGTCCGCCAATGGCTGGACACCGCCCTGCTCGCCCCTCGCTTACGCGGGCGGATCACCGCCGCGTTCGTCGACGCGGCAAGGCCTCGTGAGGCGTCGTCCGGTGGTGCGACGGTCTTCGGCCCGGTCGGCGCGGGCACGCTCGCGGCCGACGTCATGATCGAGCTGGTGCGTCGTTGGGCGGCCGCCGACCCCGGGAATCCGGTGCGCAGGAAGATCAAGGAGGACATCGTCATCCCGCTCACCACGCCGTGGTGGCTGCGGCTGCTGAAAATGATGTACGTATGGCTGCGGACGCTGGTGGTGAACCTCCGAGATCAGCGGTGAGCGACGGCTCTGGCATGGGCGCGTTCGAAAATGTGCGCCCAGGATGAGTTCCGGGTCGACGATCGCCGCGGCCGTGGCTCGCAGGGAGTCCAGGCGTCACCGGCCTCGCGGCTCATGGTGCCTAGGCGACCGGATCGAGCGCTCGGCCTCTCAGCTGGTCCGTCTGTGTCGACAGGGCCTGAAGGATGTCCTCGACCCGGGCCTTGGCGTCGCCGAAGAGCATCTGGCTGTTCTCGCGGAAGAAGAGAGGGTTCTGCACCCCGGCGTAGCCGACCGCCATCGAGCGCTTGAAGACGATGACGTCCTTGGCCTCCCAGACTCGCAGCACCGGCATGCCGGCGATGGGGGAATCGGGGTCCTCGGTGGCGGCCGGGTTGACGGTGTCGTTGGCGCCGATGACCAGGACGACATCGGTGTCGGGGAGGTCGTCGTTGATCTCGTCCATCTCCAGGACGATGTCGTAGGGCACCTTGGCCTCGGCGAGCAGCACGTTCATGTGCCCGGGCAGACGTCCGGCGACCGGGTGGATGCCGAAGCGGACGGTGACGCCGCGCTCGCGGAGCTTCTTGGCCAGCTCGGCCACCGGGTACTGCGCCTGGGCGACGGCCATGCCGTAGCCCGGGGTGATCACCACCGACGAGGCGTCGCGGAGCAACTCGGCCGCACCGGAGGCGTCGATCTCGCGGTGTTCGCCGTAGTCGGTGTCGTCGGCCGGTCCGGCTTCGATGCCGAAGCCGCCGGCGATGACGGAGATGAACGAGCGGTTCATCGCCTGGCACATGATGTAGCTCAGGTAGGCACCGGACGAGCCGACCAGCGCACCGGTGACGATGAGCAGGTTGTTGTCGAGCAGGAAACCCGACGCCGCCGCGGCCCAGCCCGAGTAGCTGTTGAGCATCGACACGACCACCGGCATGTCGCCGCCGCCGATGGAGGCGACCAGGTGCCAGCCGAGGGCGAGCGCGACGGCGGTGACGGCGATCAGCAACGGCAGGTTCGGTGAGTGGACGAAGAAGACGGTGAGCACGACGAACGTGGCCAGGGCGCCGAGGTTGATGTGGTTCTTGCCCGGCAACATCAGCGGCGCCGACTTGATCCGCGCCGACAGCTTGAGGTTGGCGACGATCGATCCGGTGAAGGTGACGGCACCGATGAAGACGCCGATGAACACCTCGGCGTGGTGGATGCGCAGCAGCGATCCGGCGAATTCGCGCTGGCCGCTGTTGTGCTCGACCGAGTAGTAGCCGTCCCAGCCGACCAGCGCGGCGGCCAGGCCGACGAAGCTGTGCAGCAGCGCGATCAGCTCGGGCATGCCGGTCATCTCGACGACCCGGGCCCGCCACAGGCCGATGCCGGCGCCGACGACGATCGCGACGACCAACAGCACGACGGCCACGGCCCGCGCGTGCTCGGTGGCGACGCCGATGGTGGCGGCCAGAGCGATGACCATGCCCGAGATGCCGAAGACGATGCCCTGCCTGGCCGTCTCGTGCTTGCTCAGGCCGGCGAGGGACAGGACGAACAGCAGCGCGGCGACGATGTACGCCCCGTCGGCGATCGAATGAGTACTCACTTTGACGCCCCCGTGGTGTTTCCGGCGGTGGAAGGGTCTGTGGTCGATGACGTGGTGCGCTACTCCTTCGTGAACATGCGAAGCATGCGCCGGGTCACGGCGAAGCCGCCGAAGATGTTGATGGACGCCAGCAGGATGGCGATGGCGGACAGCACCATGACGATGGTGTCGTCGCCGATGCCCCGGATGCCGATCTGCAGCATGGCGCCGACGACGATGATCCCGGAGATGGCGTTGGTGACCGACATCAGCGGCGTGTGCAGCGCGTGGTGCACCTTGCCGATCACGTAGTAGCCGATCACCACCGCCAGCATCAGCACGGTGAAGTGCTCGGGGATCGGCGGCGGGGCCAGCGCCGAGATCAGCCACAGCCCGACGATCCCGACGCCCACGGTGGCGAACTTCGCCCAGGCCGGGCGAGGCGCCTTCGCCGGCTTGGGTTCGGCCGCCGGGTCGGGGGCCACGGGCGGGGCCGAGGACACCTGCACGGGCGGCGGCGGCCACAGCTTCTCGCCGTCGCGGACCACCGTGATACCGCGTTGGACGACGTCGTCGAGGTCGAGCACGACCTTCCCGTCCTTGTCCGGCGTCAGCAGCTTCATCAGGTTGACCAGGTTGGTGCCGTACAACTGGCTGGCCTGCGCGGGCAGCCGGCCGGCGAGATCGGTATAGCCGATGATCGTCACGCCGTTGTCGGTGGTGACGACCTCTCCGGCCACCGTGCCCGCGACGTTGCCGCCCTGCGCCGCGGCCATGTCGACGATCACCGAGCCCGGCTTCATCGTCGCGACCTGTTCGGCGCTCAGCAGCTTGGGCGCCGGCCGGCCCGGGATCAGCGCGGTGGTGATGACGATGTCGACGTCGACGGCCTGCTCGGAGTAGATCTCGGCGGCCCGCCGGTCGTAGTCCTCGCTCGTGGCCCGGGCGTAGCCGTCGCTGGACGCTTCCTGCTCGACCTCGACGGCCAGGAACTCACCCCCCAGCGAGCGCACCTGGTCGGCCACCTCCGGCCTCGGGTCGGTGGCCCGCACGATCGCGCCCAGACTCGACGCCGCGCCGATCGCGGCCAGCCCGGCCACCCCGGCGCCGGCCACCAGCACCTTGGCCGGCGGCACCTTGCCCGCGGCCGTCACCTGGCCGGTGAAGAACCGGCCGAAGACGTGAGCCGCCTCGACCACCGCGCGATACCCGGCGATGTTGGCCATCGAACTCAGCACGTCCAGGGACTGCGCCCGCGAGATCCGCGGCACCGCGTCCATCGCCAGCGCGGTGATCGGCCGCGCCGCCAGGGCGTCAAGCAGTTCCGGGTTCAGCGCCGGCGCCAGCAGCGACACCAGGATCGCGCCGTCGCGCAGCCGGGCGATCTCCTCGGTCGTCGGGGCGTTGACCTTGAACACGACATCGGCGGCCCATGGTTCGCCGATCGCCGCCCCGGCCTCGGCGTAAGCGTCGTCGGTGAAGCTCGACCGCTCACCGGCCCCGGCCTCGACGACCACGTCGTACCCCAAGCCCTGTAATTGCTTGACCGTCTTCGGGGTCGCGGCTACCCGGGTCTCGTTCTTGCTTTCCCTGACAACACCGATGAGCATCCTGCGGGTCCATTCGGAAACCGGCGTGGCGCGTAGGCCAGCCGCAGAATTTTCATGACCGAGTCATCCAACCACTTCAGCCGCGGCAACGTCGCCTCCGGGTCCGCCGAACCTAGACGGTGGCGTGACCGCGCAGGACGTACTGGTCGATGACGTGGTGGCCAACGTCGAAAGGGACCTTTCAACGGGAACCCGTGCCCTCACCCGTGCTCAGGACGCCGTAAACGCGCTCTTGCGGTCAATCTGTGGACCGGCGGGTCAGCTTCGTCTCGCGGAGGACCGTCCAGGCGTCCGCCACGGGACCCAGGTGTCCGAGCTTGTCGGGGTTGAGCACGGTGCGGATCGTCTGGATCTGTCCGTCGAGGATGTCGAGCGTCCAGGTGTTGACGACTTTGCCGTCCCGGTCACGGAAGATCACGCCCGGCTGGCCGTTCACGTCGTGCGGCTCCATGACACCGCCGATCTGGAAGAACCGCGGGAGGAGGGAGGCGAAGGCTCGGGCCACGTTCTCGGCGCCGAAAACGCCCTTGCTCCACTGCGGGGCCTTGCCGCCACCGTCGCTGATCAGCTGAACGTCGGCGGCCAGGAGTTCCCTCAGCCCGTCGACGTCGCCTTCCCGGAAGGCGTCGAAGAATCGTCTGGCGAGTTCGTCGCGCTCGGCCCGGTCGGCCTCGAATCGGGGGCGACCCGCGTCCATGTGGCGACGGGCCTGCATCGCGAGCTGACGGCACGCCGCCTCCGACCGGCTCACGACCGAGGCGACCTCCCGGAAGCTGAAGGCGAACACCTCTCGTAGCACGAAGACCGCACGCTCGAGCGGGCTGAGCCGCTCCAGCAGCAACAGGGCCGCCATCGACACCGAGTCGGCCAGCTCCGCCGACCGCGCCGGGTCCTGGTAAGGGTCGGCCAGCAGTGGTTCGGGGAACCACGGCCCGACGTATTCTTCGCGCCGGACGCGGGCCGAGCGCAGCACATCGATCGAGATCCGGGTCACCACCGCCGACAGGAACGCCTTGACCGAACTCGGCTCGGTCAGGCAGGCCTCATAGCGCAGCCAGCTCTCCTGGACCGCGTCCTCGGCGTCGGTCACACTGCCCAGCATCCGGTAGGCGATCGAGAACAGCAGTGGCCGCAGATCCTCGAACTCCTCAGCCCGGGTCACGCCAGCTCCTCCTTGAAACCCTGCCGCCACGAAGGGTAGTGCGGTTCCCAGCCGAGCTCCCGCTTGGCCTTGGCGTTGGAGAAGCCACGCCCCTCGGTCATCATCACCACGGCCACTTCTCCGGCCAGCAGCCGGGCCAGCCATGTGGGGACCCGTATCGGCCGTTTCGCTCCCGCGCACGCGGCCAGGTGGGGCAGCCACTCGCTCGCCGGGGCCGGTTCGTCGTCGACGATGTTGAACACGCCCTTCGCCTTCTGCTCCACGGCCAGGACGGTGGCGCTCGCCGCGTCGTCGAGATGCACCCACGAGGCGTAGCCGGTGGCGCGTCCGACCAGCGGGAACTGTCGTTTACGCACCAGCTCGACCTGGTCGTCGGTGGCGCCCGGCCCGTAGAACGCGCCGTACCGCAGGACCACGCCACCGGCCTTGCCGACCGCGTCCTCGACGTGGCGGAGCGCCATCATCGACGTGTGCGCCACCGTCCCCTCCATCAGATCCAGCGGGTCCTCCTCGGTCTTGACCCATCCGCCCTCACGGATCCCGTTCCAGTTGGCGTAGCCCTGCGCGACGAAGTGGGACACACCGGTCGCCTCGGCCGCGGCCAGCAGGTGGTCCGTCCCCTCGGTACGCAGCCGGATGGTGGGGACGGCCCATCGATCGAAGTGCTTCAGATCGGGCTTGCCGGCGTGAGTAAGGCTGATTCCGGTCATCTGGTGCACGATCACCTCCGGCCGGGCCTTGGCCACCGCCTCACCGACCGACACCGCGTCCAGCCCGTCCATCACCACGCCATCGGCGCCCAGCTCCGCCAGCAGACCCACCTTGGCCGCACTCGTCGTCGTCGCCGTCACCTGGTGCCCCCGGGACACCAGCTGCGTCACCAGCCGCCGCCCCAACGCCCCGGTCCCGCCCGCCACGAACACCCTCATGACCATCACCTCCCGCTTCCAGAACCTGTCTCCGCCCCCCAAGACGAGACAGCCCCGCCATCTGTGAGATCGGCCTCACGGCCTGGCCCGGGCGTGATGGAGATGATGTCGGCGTACCGAGCGCAGCACACCGAGGACGCTCATCGTGCCCAGCAGGCCGGCTGTGCAGATCACCATGTAGGGCGGAACCAATGCGGCGACGGCGCCGCCGACGGCCATGCCGAGGCCCTGGAGGGTCATGATCCCGGCGCCGAGCAGGGACATGGCCTGGCCCCGCGTCTTTTCGGGCACCGCGTCGACGAACCACCGGTCCATGCCGAGCGTGTACGCGGCGCACAGCCCGGTGAGCAGCATCAGTCCGGACGCGACCGGCAGCGGCGGGTGGAACGCGAATGCGACCATCGGCAGCAGCGATACGGCCATGAGCGGTAGCGCGAGGCGATCGCGGGCGGTGGGACCGAGCAGGGTGCCGCCCAGCGCCTCGCTCACCACGGTGCCGGCGGGCATCGCGGCCAGGAACAGTCCGAAGCCTGCGGAGCCTGCCCGAGCGGCGTCGGCGAAGGGCGCGGCGACCCCTTCGGCGACCACGAAGAACATCGGCGGGACCCACCACATCAGCAGCAGCGCGCGGATGCGAGCGTCGCCGAGCCACCGTCCGGCCGAGGCGATCGAATCACGGGTCATCGCACCGCTCCGTGATACCCGGGCGGGCCGGTCACGGGTGCCCAGACGTAGCAGCAGGGCAGAACCGAGGAACGTGAGGACGGTGACGCGGAGGGCGGTACGCGGCGGCACCCACGCCAGCGCCAGACCGCCCAGCCCATAGCCGATGACCTGGGAGCTTTGCGAGACGATCCGTATCAGCGAACGGCCCAGAACGTACCGGTCCCCCGGCAGAATGTCCGCGAGGCTCGCCGCCCGGGTGCCGGTGAACAGCGGTGAGATCATCGAGACGGCGAGACGGAGAAGGAACAGGACGGCGAACGGGGTCGCCGGGACGGCCATCAGGGTCACACAAGCCGCCGACAGCAGGTCGCAGGCGACCAGCACACGGCGGGGCGGATACCGGTCGGCGATGCCCGACAGCGCGATCCCGCTGAGCGCGTAGGGCAGGAAGCCGAGGGCGAAGACGAGGGCCGTCAACAGCGCCGAGCCGGTCTGCCGGAAGACCAGGACGGCCAGCGAGACCTCGGCGAGGACGCTGCCCAGCACGGAGAGGACATGAGCGACGAAGACGGCCCGGAATTCCTTGACCGCGAACACGGCGCCATATCCGGCCCTGGCGCTTTCGTCGTCCCGCGGGCCGGTGAGTGGCATGTCCGATTCAGTGGGCGAAGAGGAATCTGCCGCCATGTAAAGAATGCTCGCTTTCCCGCGCCCTCGCGCCGGTGCACTGCGCAGGTCGCAACGGCGTCTGAGGTCGTCCCGGCGCATGGCTCACCGGCCGGCCCGAGGGTTTGTATACAGGCATCGAAGCCCTCCCCCGGACCGGCATCGAATCTCAGGGCATGGCAACTGAGATTAACTTTTCAACGATCCGCCTGGTCAGCGGGGGATCCAATTCTTGGGAACCCAGTTCTGAGTGTTGTCCATTTCGTCTCACCTCCCATCCGTCCCTGTGGCGAATCCGCCCTCACCACTGGGACGAGATAGCAGGCTGAAATGTGAGGCGGCGCGTGTTCCGCGACCAAGCAGCCGTTGCTGCCCGCTGCTAAGAGTGCTCAGGCGAGGAAGCCTCCGTCGACCGGCAGGACGACGCCGCTGATGTGGCTCGCCCGGTCGCTCAGCAGGAACGCCGCGGTCGCTCCGACCTCCGCCCCCGTGCCCACCTTGCGCAGCGGGGTGGCGGCGATCCGGGCCTCCACGCCGCCGGGGATCGTACGGCGCAGTTCGGCGAGCATCGGGGTCTCGGTCGGGCCGGGGGCTATCACGTTCACGCGGATGCCGAGCGGGCCGAAGTCGTGGGCGGCCGTGCGGGTCAGGCCGATGACCGCGTGCTTGGTGGCCTGGTAGGCGCCCATGCCGGAGCTGCCGCGGAGGCCGCCGATGCTGCTCACGTTGACGATCGAGCCGAAGCCCTGGCGCTCCATGACGCGCACCTCTTCGCGGATGCACAGCCACGTGCCCTTCACGTTGACGGCCATGATCCGGTCGAAGTCCTCCTCGGAGACGGCGTCGAGACGCCCGGCCCCGCCCATCGCGGCGTTGTTGTACGCGCCGTCGAGGCGGCCGAACCGTGCGACGGTCGCGTCGACGAACCGGGCGACGTCCGACGGCTTCGCGACGTCGCCCGTCGTGTACGCCACGTCGTGTCCCGCCGCGGTGAGCTCCGCCGTGAGCTTGGCGAGCGGTTCCTCGCGGCGCGCGACGAGCATGAGGGCGGCGCCGTCCTCGGCGAGGACGCGCGCGGCGTCGACGCCGATGCCCGTACTGGCTCCGACGAGGACGATGACCTTGCCGGCCAGCGGTGATGTGCTCATGAGGTCCTTTCCGTGTCCCGGGTGCCGCGGAGCGCGAGCATCGCGCGGGCATCGGCGGGTGTGGCGATCTGTTTTCCGAGGTCCTCGATGACGGCCCGGATCTTCCTGACCTGCTGGGCGTTGCTCTCCGCGAGGCGCCCCTTGCCGATCCACAGGCTGTCTTCGAGGCCCACCCGCACGTGGCCGCCGAGCCATGCGCTGTGGGTGCCGAAGCTCAGCTGGTCGCGGCCGGCGGCGAACGCGGAGAAGGAGTAGTCGTCGCCGAAGAGCTTGTCGGCGATCCGCACCATGTGCTCCAGGTTCTCGTGGTCGGCGCCGATGCCGCCGAGGACGCCGAACACGCCCTGGATCAGCAGCGGCGGCTTGGCCAGGCCCTTGTCGACGAAGTAGGCGAGTGAGTACAAATGCCCGATGTCGTAGCACTCGTACTCGAACCGGGTGCCGAACTCCCCCAGTGTCCGCAGGGCGTGCTCGATCCGGTCGAAGGTGTTGACGAACGGATGGGAGTAGGTGTTCAGGACGTACGGCTTCTCCCAGTCGTACCGCCACTCGGACACCTTGTCGGCGATCCCCGCGGACACGAAGTTCATCGTGCCCATGTTCATCGACGCGAGCTCGGGCCTGAGTCGTACGGCGGCGGCCAGTCGCTGCTCCATCGTCATCGCGGACGAGCCGCCGGTGGTGATGTTGATGACGGCGTCGGTGTTCGCGGTGATGGGCTCGATGATCTCCTCGAAGACCTCGGGCGAGGGCGTCGGCCGGCCGTCCGGCTGCCGGGCGTGCAGGTGCACGATGGCCGAGCCGGCCTCGATCGCCTCCAGGGCCGCCTCGGTCACCTGCCCGGCGGACAGCGGCAGGTACGGGCTCTGGGACGGCACGTTCACCGAGCCCGTCACCGCGGTGGTGATGATGACCTTCTCAGCCACTCTCATCGGTTCGTCCTCTCCCTGGGTTACGGTGCGAGCGCCCGGTAGGCGTCGAGCTTCGCCTCGTCGAGCGGCCCGACGAGGCTGACCGCCACCTGGGTGGCGCCCGCGTCGTACTGCTCGCGCAGCGCCTGGCGCACCTGCTCCGGTGTACCGCAGGCGACGAGGGCGTCGATGAGCCGGTCGGATCCCGGCGGTGCGAGGTCGGCCTCGGTGAACCCGAGCCGCGTCAGCTTGGCGATCTGGTGCGGCAGTGTCAGGTAGTAGGCGAGACGCCGGCGCGCGACGTCGCGGGCCGTGGCACGGTCGCGGCCGACCACCGCCCACTGGACGACCGACAGGAACAGGTCCGGGCCGATCGTCTCGCGCGCCCAGCGGGTGTGCTCCGGCGTGACGAGGAACGTGATCAGCCCGTCGGCGCGCTCGGCGGCCAAGCGGGTGATCCCGGGCGAGTACGCGCCGAGGACTCGCGGTACGGTGCCGCCACGGCGCGCGAGCGTCGCGTCGATCCCGTCGAGGTAGTCGCGCAGGAACGGCAGCGGGCCGACGCCGCGCTCGCGGACCGCGCCGCTGACTCCGAGGCCGAGCACGTAGCGCCCGGGGTGGCCGGCCGCGAGGTCCTGCGCCGCCGACGCGGCGGACTTCGGTACGCGTTCGAGCGCGCGGGCGACGCCGTTGCCGGCGATCATCCGTTGCGTCGAGCCGAGCACGAGGGCCGCGGTCGTGAACGCTTCGCGCCCGGCGACCTCGGGGATCCAGACCATGCGGTGGCCGCTCTCCTCCAGCACGCGTACGAAGCGCACCACTCCCCCGTGGTCGAGGTCGTCCAGCTCGGCGATCGACAGCGCGCTGGACGGCAGGGGCAGCGTCACTCTGCTTCCCGGAACGCCGTGACCAGCCCACGCGCGGCCTCCGCCAGCATCGACGTGTCGTTGCTGAGCAGGACGAAGTCGCAACCGTCGCGTACCGCCCGCGCGGCCCGCTCGGGTACGCCGCCGAACGCGAGCCCGCATCGCTTGCCGGCGGCGTGCGCGGCGTCGAGCGCCGAACCGATCAGTTCGAGCACGTCGGGCGAGGCCGGCGTGGAGCCCATCGACATCGAGAGATCGGCGGCGCCGACGAACACCGCGTCGATGGAGTCGAGGGCGAGAATCTCCGGTGCGGCCTTGATCGCCTCGACGCTCTCGAGCTGCGGGATGCACAGCACGTCGTCGTTTCCGGTGGCGAGGTAGTCGGCGTTCGGGCGCAGCCCCCACGCTCCGGCGCGGCTGGTGCCGCCGGCGCCGCGGATGCCGTGGGGCGGGAACCGGCACGCCTGTCCCACCGCGGCGGCCTGCTGGACCGTGTCGACGTGCGGCACGAGGATGCCCATGGCGCCCGCGTCGAGGATCTTCTGGATCGTCGACGCCGTCGTGTCCGGCACCCGTACGAGAGGCACCATGCCCAGCGCCGTGGCCGAGTTGATCAGCCGGTACGCCGTCTGCAGATCGAGCGGCGCGTGCTCCAGGTCGATCACGACGAAGTCGAACCCGGCGAACGCCATGATCTCCACCGGCTCGCCCGAGGTGAGCTTCAGCCAGGTGCCGAGGGGTGTGGTGTCACGGTCCGGCGCGAACAGCCCGGCACCCGTACGTCGTGGAGTCGTCATGGCATCGGGTAGTCGTCGGCGTTGAGCACCCAGCCCGGCTTCTCGGAGAAGTCCGTACGCGGGGGACTGAAGATGTCGATCAGCTGGTTCACGCCGGGGTCGCTCGCCGCGGAGGTGTGCACGGTGGGCGGCGGGATGATCGCGACGGACGGGCTGCCGAGCCGTACGTGATCGTCCTCGCGCCACCCGGTGCTGTCGCTCAGCCACGGCGTGCGGATGTGGTGGACGTACTCCCCCTGCACGGCCAGGGACAGCTGCTCGAAGTCGTCGTGCGTGTGCGGTGAGAGCTTGTGCGGGTCGCGCGGGCCGGTGACCTCGGGCAGGAAGTTGACCATGAACGAGCGGGTGCGGAAGATGCGGCCGAACCGCGCCGGGTCGTCCGGCACGTCGGCGAGCCGGTAGTACCGCACCGCCGGCCCGCCGGGAGGTTCCGGCCACCGCTGGAGCAACGCCACGCGCGGGTGGTCCTCCGCGTACGCGCCGGCGTTGGCGGCCCGGTCGCGCCAGGCGGGCTCGGTGGCCTCGACCAGGCGGATCAGCGGGCCGTCGCCGTGCACGCTGATCCGCGAGGCGCCGGGCGGCACCACGACGAGCCCGGGTGCGTCGATCAGCATGGTGCCGCCGTCGACGATCACCGAGAAGGCGGGAGAGTCTCCGGTGACCACCACGGCGAGCTCGCCGTCGAGCGTCCCGTTGTCGAGTTCGTCGCCGGCGCGTGCCTCGGTGCGCACGAGGATGACGTTCTGGCCACGGACTGCCACGGTGCGTTCGTCCGGCGTGTCGGCGTCCGGCGACGCGAGGCGGCGGAAGTCGAAGTACTGCGGGGCCGCGATCGCGGCACCGCTGTCCGGTCGCGGCGCGGTCGCCGTCGCGAGCGACGAACGGGGGTCGTCCTTCTCGTACACGGTGGTGATGTCCTTTCGCTCAGGCGTCGAGGTTGAGCAGGTAGGTCGGGTTGTCGCGGACCATGCGCCGCAGGTCCTTCTCCGCCAGGCCGAGGTCGAGCAGCGCCCCGGCCACCCGCATCCACGCGTCCACCGGCTTGGGGTTGGCCGCCTGCCCGAAGTCCGAGGCCAGCACCGTGTGCTCGGGGCCGAGCGTCTCGATCCAGGTCAGCAGCTTCCTCGGGTCCCACTTCTGGGTGCCCTCGGGGTCGTACATGCCGATCTCGTGCTCGACGAACGCGCCGAGTTCGGTGAGCTCGCGGCACAGGTCGGGGTCGGCACCGATCACGAAGTCGGGGTGGCTGACGACCATCCGCGTCATGCCGCGCTCGTTCGCGGCCTGGAACAGCGTGCGGATGTAGTCGGGATACATGTGGCCGCCGTTGACGACGGCCTCCTGCTCCTTGATCTCGTCGAGGATCTCGATCACCTCGGGCTTCAGCCCGCCGTCCTCGTCGACGATGTCGATGCGCTCCAGGGTCAGGGGCACGGTCGTGGTCGGGAACGCCCCGTCCTCGGGGTGGCACTCGATGTGCCGGCCCGAGGAGATGGTCGGGAACCAGACGACCTTGCCGCCCATGCGCAGGCACATGCGCACGGCGTGCACGTTGAGGCCGCCGACGGTGCTGTTGAGCGCGATGCCGCCGTAGGCGGTGGCGGCGACGTCGGCGAAGCGTCCCTTCATCGCCAGGATGTCCATCTGGGTGTTGTGGTGGTGGGACTTGGCGACCATGGCGCGCATCCCGATCCGGGCTCCGTCCTGCGCGGCCTCCACGTGGTCGAAGCGGCGGGGGAACGGACTGGGGCCGGAGTGGACGTGCATGTCGACCAGACCGTCCAGGACCGAGGCGATAGCGGGGCGCTGCGTCATAAGACCGCCTTTCGTTCGCATTGTGAAGTCACTGTTCACTATAGGACCCAAGTCAACCCCTACTTCGGTCTTGTGTTGCAAAGATCACACCCTTACGGTGCTAAGAGTTCACTTCGTGAACATGCGGTTCGGATGACACCGATCGTGGTGGCTGAGGAACCGCGGGTAGCCAGCCGCAGACCTCGGAGACGCCGATGTCCACACCGTCACACGCAGCAGTGCCGCATTCCGCGGCATCGGACGACGCTCGCCCCCACCCGTCACACGGTCCGGACATGGCCAAGGTGCGCGCCGCGGTACGCGGCGGCGCGCTCGCCTACTTCGTCGACCAGTTCGACATCTACCTGCCGATCGTCGTGCTGGCCCCGGCGACGGTCTACTTCCAGTCGGCGTCTCTGAGCGCGAGCACGACGGCCCTGTTGTCGTCGCTGGTGTTCGCCTCGACGCTCATCGGCCGCCCGCTCGGCGCGCTGATCTTCGGTCACTTCGCCGACACGGTCGGGCGCAAGCGCACGACGCTGGTCGCGGTCGGCGGCTTCGGCACCATCACCCTGGCGACCGCCTGCCTGCCGGGCCACGAGACGATCGGGACGTGGTCGGTCGGCCTGCTGATCGCGCTGCGGTTCGTCGACGGGATCTTCCTCGGCGGCGAGTACACGACCGCGGTGCCGCTGGCGATGGAGTGGAGCCCACGGCACAAGCGCGGCCTCTACGCCTCGATCATCACCTCGACCTCCCCCGGCGCGTACGTCGTCATCGCCGCGATCACATTGCTGATGCTGCAGCTGCTGCCCTCCGCCGGGCTGCACAGCTCCTACGTGCAGTGGGGCTGGCGGGTGCCGTTCCTGGTCGGCGCGCTGCTGTCGGCCCTGTTGTTCCGCTTCTACCTCAAGCAGGTGCACGAGCCCCCGGCGGAGCTGACCGGCGAGCGGCACAAGCTGCCGTTCGTACGGCTGCTGGTGCGGTACCCGAAGGCGCTGGCGCAGGTGTTCGTGCTGATGACCGGCACGTGGCTCGCGACCAACATGGAGGCCGCCGTGATACCCGCGCAGCTGAAGGCGCACCTTCTGCTGTCGAGCAAGCAGGTCACGCTGACCATGCTCGTGATCAACGCGGCCGCCGCACTGGCCTATCCCCTCTTCGGCATGCTGTCCCAGCGCATCGGGCGGCGGCGGTTCTACATCGGCTACGGGCTGTCGGTCCTGGTGATCGGCGCCGGTTCCTACTCGCTGCTGATGGTCTCCGGCGGTGGCTTCGGCGCGGCGCTCGGCTGGGCCGTCCTGATCGGCGTCTTCACCGTCGGCACGTTCGGTCCGATCGCCGCGTACCTGACCGAGCGGTTCCCGGCGAGCATCCGTTCGACCGGGTACGGCGTCGGTTACAGCCTCGCGCTCATCGCGCCGGCGTTCTACCAGTTCTATCTGCGGCAGTTCGACGGAGTCGTCTCGGCGCATCTCGCCCCGGCCGTCCTGATCGCGCTCGCCGGCGCGCTGATCAGCCTCGGCGGCTTCCTCGGCCCGGAGACCAAGGACGTGGACATGACCGACGACGACACGATCCCGGCGCTGTCTTGACCCTTCTGGAGACGACGGTCGGCGGCCTGGTCACCGCCAATCCGGTGTGGGTCGGTTCGTCCGAGCTGACCATGACGCTCGACGGGCTGATCGCCTGCGTCGACGCGGGCGCCGGCGCGGTGGTGGCCAAGTCGGTGAACGAGAGCGCCGCCGCCCGGCGCCGGCTGGACATCGCGGACTACGCGTTCGTCTCCGGCGCCGGGCGGGTACGGCCCGCGGGCGCGGCGCGGCGCGGCGCGGCGACGGCCTGCTGAACCGCTCCGGGCTCGCGCAGGTGGACCTGGACGACTGGCTCGCGGTACTGGCCGCCGCCGCCCGGCACGGTGCGCCGCGCGGTTGCCCGGTGATCGGCAGCATCACCCTGGCCGACCCCGTCGCGGCCGCGCGTATCGGTCGCCTGATGGCGGGCGTGGTGCCCGCCGTCGAGCTCAACGTCGGCGCACCGCACGGCCGCGAGGCACCCGCCGTGCGCCGGCTGACCGAGGCGGACGCGGTGCACGACGCCGTGCGGGTCGTACGCGACGCCGTCGACGCACCGCTGTTCGTCAAGCTGCCCGGGCAGGCGTCCGACGTCGTCGCGCTCGCCCGTGCCGCCCGGTCGGCCGGCGCGGACGCCGTCGGGCTGGTCGGGCGTTACCCGGGCTTCCTGCCCGACCTCGACGGCGGCGCGGTCCTCGGCTTCTGGGGCGCGTGGGGATCGCCGGCGTGCCTGCCGATGAGCCTGTACTGGGTGAGCAAGGCGCGTACGGCGCTCGGCCCCGGCGTGCCCCTGATCGGGACCAACGGCGCGCGCACCGCGACCGACGTGCTGCGGTTCCTCGCTTCGGGCGCTCGCGCCGTCGAGGTCGTCACCGCGCTGTGGACCGGCGGACCCGCGGTGCTCGCGGAGCTGGTCGCCGGGGCCGACGCGCATCTGCGGCAACGCGCCACGACCCGCGGTGGCGGCCTGGAGGAGTTCGTCGGCAGCGCGCTCGCCGGAGCGCGCGAGTACGCCGACGTCCCGCCGATGCGGTCGCCCGCGTGGCTGCCCTACACCGCGCGCTGGTCGAGGTCGTCGGGCCGGTAGTGGCCGCCGAGTTCGCGGGTGAGCTCCCGCGCGGTGTCGACGACGATCCGTAGCTCGGGAGCGTCGTCGGACATCGACAGGGTGTTGTCCGGGCCGACGATGGCGATGGTGGCGCAGATGCCGTACTCGTCGAAGACGGGCGCCGCCACGGCGACGACGCCCGGGGTGCTCATCGCGGAGCAGTGGCCGACGGCGCGGACGCGTTCGACGTCGGCGCGGAGCTCGTCCCGCGCCGGGCCGGGAAGGTTCGCCGTCAGCCGTTCCATGGACAGCTGGTCGACGTGGTAGGCGAGGAAGATCTTGCTCTGCGCCGTGTCCAGTGGCAGGTGGCTGCCGACCCGTACGGACACGATGACGGCGGTGGAGACGTTCTCCTCGACCCGGGAGACCACCGGGCCGGTGAGGCCCCAGAGACTGAGCACCACACTGGTCTGCGTGGCGCGCGAGAGCGCCTGCATGTGGCGCGGAGCGAGGTTGACGACACGGCGGCGGCCGATGGCGAAGGCCCCCAGCTGCAGCAGCAGCCCGCCGGGCACGTAGCCGCCCTCGGCGCTGCGTTCGAGCAGACCGGCGGCGACGAGTGACGTGCAGTAGCGGTACGCGGTCGTGCGGTTGAGGCTGAGCCGCTCGGCGACCTCGCCGGCGGTCACCTCCGGCGTGGCCGGGTCGAACAGCGACAGGATCTGGCTGACCCGGCTCACCGCCTGGATGTCCGCCTGGTCGCCGCGGTCCGCGCGGGCAGCGTCCGGCGACCTCGTCGGTTTGGTCACGGGAGCCTCCGGCGGACGATCGTAGAGAGCCTGGCGGGCGTGTTCACCAAGTGAACACGCGTGTCAGGCTACGTCAACTTGACTCGGCCCTGAAGGGCCGGGCTTGGAGGTAGCTCCCGGCTGGCTGCCGGGTGGGCTCCTCCGTCCAGACACCGCTATGGGGTGGCAGGGACGCGTGACTCACGCCCCGCGGTCCACACAGCCTCGCCCTTGCGGGCGATGTTGCGGGAGGCGTTGCGGTCCGCGTGGGCAACGACCCCGCAGTTCCGGCAGCAGAACACCGATTGGCTGACCCGGTTCTTGTCGTCGATGTGGCCGCACTCGCTGCACTGTTGTGAGGTGTAGGCCGGATCGACGAAGACCACGGGCACACCGGCCCGCCGGGCCTTGTAGACGATGAAGTCTGCGAGCTGGGCGAACGCCCAAGAATGCAGCGCGACCCGTTGGGGCTTGCGGAGCCGTACCCTCTGCCGGATTCCCTTCAGGTTCTCCAGGGCGATCCCGGATGAGGTGCGTTCAGCCTCGGTCACGATCGTCTTGGCGATGATGTGGTTCTGGTTAGCGGCATGGCGCTTTTCCCTACGGCTGCGCTTCTTCAGCAGCCGCTTGGCGGACTTGGTGCGCTTCTTCTGAAGCTTGCGGCGCAGTTCGAACTGCCGCCTGCGATGCCGGTTGAGTCCCCGCCCGGCCGCCTGGTAGCCGGTCGAAGTGGTCGCGATGGCGGCAATGCCCAGATCCACACCGATGAACCGCCCGGGCTCATACCGCTCGGCCTCGGGCACCTCACACGTGGCGATCAGATAGAACACCCCATCACGCCGAATCAGGTCCGATTCACCCTGCCGGTGCTCCTGCAGCGCCTTGAGCGCACCCGCCGAGCACGCGAACCGGACGTTCTTCACCCGGCCCTCGACGGTCCACACCGACACGGTCCCGGCGTCGTACCGCCACGACAAACACCGGTCGTCATACGGCTGCGCGGCCTCAGGACGGAACACAATCGGCTTCGTCTCCGCCTTGACGCGACGACGAGAGCCCGGCCTGCCGAGATTCCCCGCGCGAATGTTCGCCTTCAACGCGGTGTAGGCGTCACGGACCTTCTTGATGACATGCTGGGCGGCCTGCGCCCCCAGGCCCCGCGACTTCAACTCCGCATAGGTGTGCTTGCGCAGCTCGTACACGTGCGGCACACCGCGCTCGAACGCCACGACCGATACCCAGTTCGCCGCCTCGTTGACCACGTGCAGGGTCCGCTCAAGCGCCAGCGCCTGCCCGGCATCCGGCATGAGCTTTACCTGCACCACGATCTTCACAGAAGGTAACCGTAGCGTTCTTTTACGTTACACGACGTGGGATTACCGATAACCACGGCGGCCACAAACGTCGCACCCCTGCGCACGCATTTGGTCTCCCGCGCCCCAGCACCGGTTCAGGCGCACCGTCCGCGGAGGTCACTTGGCGAGACGGACGCTGTGGACGACCTTGTCCATGTCGGCGTCGCTGAGGGCGCCGTGCTGGCCGGTGTGGACGTAGAGGACGAAGAGGAGAGAGCCGTCGCCATCTGTCGGCAGGCCGACGATGTGGATGGTCGTGCCCGTCGAACCGCAGTTGTCCTTGTCCGGTGCCATCGTGACGCGGGCGGTGATCTGATCGACCCAGCCGCCGCTCTTGAGCTTCATCTTCTGCGGGGTGCCGATGCTCTGCCGCGCGGAGCCCTGCTCGCGCGCGGCGGCCTTCGCCCACCGGCGGGCGCCCTGGAGTACGGAGTCTCTGACCCTGTCCACGTCCGACGCGCGGAAGCCCGCCCCGCCGAGCCTGCACTCGCCCTTCTTGGACTCCGCGCTGTAGTCGACGGCGGTCTCGGGGACGCCTTTGCCGGTGCCGTCGTCCAGGCCGATCATGCTGCCCTCGCCGTTGTCCTTCCAGTCGGCGGGCACGTCGTACGACAGGCCGTTGCTCTGGGAGGCCACGATCACCCGCCAGCCCGGCACGGTCGGCGGGTACCGGTTGTCCAGCGTCGGCGTCGCGGTGGGGCTGGGAGTCGGTGACGGCGGCGGTGCGGGCGTACGGGCCGCGGTCGGGTGCTCGCCGCCGCCGCCGGCGGTGAGGACGATGACGACCGCGCCGACGATCACCAGGACGGCGACCACCGCGACCACGGCGATCAGCGGACCCCGGCCACGGCGCGGCGGCGGCATCGGAGGCGGGAACCCCGGCGGTCCGCCGTACCCGCCGCCGACCGGACCGGCTGGACCGGCCGGACCGCCCGGGCCGCCGGGCGGGGGGAACGGCGGTCCTCCGGGAGTGGACCCCTCAGGTGGCGGTGCTCCGTAGACCACGAACTCTCCTATCCGGCTGCCGGGGACGCCGCGTGACGCGGACGACCGTACGCCGAGCGGATCATGTCGCATGCCCCACTTCGCCGGGATGTGACCGATGCAGCGCTCGGACTCCTGGGTTCCGGTCCTTGGACTCCTGGATCACCGCGGCGGTTCCGGCGCACCGGCCGCGAGCCCCTCGTTACGTGCCGGCGGTGGCCGTGGCGTTCATCAGGTCGGCGGCGCTCTGCTGGCGGGCGGCGTCGGTGGAGTCCAGCGGGCCCGCCCAGTGGTATCCGTACTGGTCGAGCGGGTCGCGGTCGTGGGCGTAGGCCACATCCGCCTGCCGCTTCAGGTACGCGGTGTACGGGTGGTCGCCGAGCGCCCTGTCGAGCGCGGCCAGCCCACGCGCGTACACGCCCTTGAACGACGGCCCGTCGGCTCCGCCGCTCGACTGGGGCTCGCCCGGGTCGGCGAGGATGCCGTTCGGGTTCAACGTCGGGTCGGTCGTGGAGGCGTCGGCGAGCGCGCGGGCGGAGGTGAGCACGCCGGAGTCGCCGGTGGCCCGGTACAGCTCGGTGAGGCCGTTCAGGATGACGCCCTGGTTGTAGGAGTAGACGGGCTGCCCGTTGTTCCCGCACGTCGACAGGTCCAGGCCGTCGTTGATCAGCTGGGCGGAGTTGATCATTCCGGAGGCCTTGAACCAGGACCACTCCTTCTTCGCCAGGTTCAGGTAGGCGGTGTCGCCGGGGATGCGGTTGTGCAGGGCGGCGGTCAGCTGCAGGTACAGCTCGTTGGCGATGGCGTTCTTGTAGTCGCGCTGGGTGCGCCAGTAGACGCCGCCTCCGCAGACCGAGTCGGTGTAGGAGGTCATCCAGTCCGCGTCGGCGCGGGCGGTGTTCAGGTAGCGGGCGTCGCCGGTCAGGTCGTAGGCGTCCACCCAGGCCAGCCCCCACCAGCCGGTGTCGTCCAGGTAGTCGTTGCGGAACTGCCCGCCCTGCGCGGAGAGGTTGGCGTCGTACGTCGTGGCGACCGCGTACTTGTAGCTGCCCATCCCGCTGACCCGGACGTTGTCGATGATCGCGGTCAGCGCGTTCGCGGAGTTCCACCAGCCGGTCGTGGCCCACAGGCCCGTGCCGTTGTCGTAGAACTCCATCAGCGCGGTCGCCGCGGCGGTCGAGCGGGTTCCGGCGTTCCAGGTCGTACGCGCCCACGGTGTGCAGGCGATCTCGGCGCGGTCGCCGGCCTTTCCGCAGGCGCGGACAGCGCCGACGCCCCGGTTGTTCCAGTCGTCGACGTTGTACATGAGGGTGCGCCAGCCACGCCCGCCGCTCGGGACGGTCGTGTCGCCGAGCCTGCTGCCCTGGCTCCAGCTCCGGCCGCCGTCGAACGAACGGTCCAGCCACACCTCGTCGCCCGGACTGCCGTTGTCGATGCTCCCCCAGGCCATGTCGTCGGCGTCGTCGAAATGCACGACGATCCGCCGCGAGTAGATGGTCGCCTGGACGGGCGTACGGTCGCCGGCGGCCAGCGCGGGGTCGCGGCCGTCGCAGTACTTGTCGCAGACGGAAGCGGCGGCCCGCGCGGGAACCGCGACGGTCACCAGGAGCGCGACGGCCGGAAGCAGGCAGAGGAACCGGACGAGGGACCTGCTCCGCAGGAAGAGCAATGACGGCATGACTGACTATTGACGACAGAATTCGTCAAGTCAATGGCCGAAAGCGGCGCCCGCCTGCCGCGCGCGCCGGCGTCCGGGGCCCCGACGGCATGCCAGAAGCTCGCGATCCGGGCAGGACGCCACCCTGAGCTGCACATCCCCGTCGAACCCCCAATTTGGGTCAGACCAAAGACTCCTGGCAAGATACGCCGATATTGCAGATCTGTCCCCTTGGCCGATGGAGGATCCGGTAGGTGTCGAACTCGAGTGCCACGGCGGACAACGCACCTGCGGTCCGGGTCCTGCGCCACGTATGGATCCCGCTGGCGGACGGCACGCGCCTCGCCGCGCGCATCTGGATGCCGGCCCACGCCGAACGCGAGCCGTGCCCGGCCGTCCTCGAGTACATCCCCTACCGCAAGAACGACTTCACCGCCGTACGCGACAACAGCCTCCATGCGCACTTCGCGCGTGCCGGGTACGTCTCCGTGCGGGTCGACCTGCGGGGCAGCGGCGACTCCGACGGCCAGATGCAGGACGAGTACGCCCCGCTGGAGCTCACCGACGGGGCCGAGGTCATCGGCTGGCTGGCGAGGCAGCCGTGGTGCGACGGGAACGTCGGAATGATCGGCAAGTCGTGGGGCGGCTTCAACGGCCTGCAGATCGCCGCGCTGCGGCCGCCCGCGCTGAAGGCCATCGTCACCGTCTGTTCGACCGACGACCGCTACGCCGAGGACGTGCACTACACCGGTGGCGCGCTGATCGCCTCGGAGATGCTGCCGTGGGCCTCGACCATGCTCGCCTTCAACGCGCGGCCACCGGACCCCGCGGTCGTCGGCGCCGGCTGGCGCGAGCAGTGGCTGCGGCGAATGAACGCCACCCCGCCCTACGTCGAGGAGTGGCTCGCCCACCAGGAGCGCGACGCGTACTGGAGGCACGGCTCGGTCTGTGAGGACTACGGCGCGATCGAGGCGGCCGTCTTCGCGGTGGGCGGCTGGTACGACTCCTACTGCGGCGCCGTGCTGCGCCTGCTCGAAGGGCTCGACGCTCCCGCCCGCGGCCTTGTCGGGCCGTGGGCGCACACCTACCCCCACCAGGGCCTGCCGGGGCCGGCCATCGACTTTCACGCCGAGGTCGTCCGGTGGTTCGACCAGTGGCTGCGGGGCCGCGACACCGGCGTGATGGACGAGCCGGCGCTGCGCGCCTGGATGCCCGAATGGGCGGCACCCGGAGCCGACGCCGACGAACGGCCCGGACGCTGGGTCGCCGAGGACTCCTGGCCGTCACCACGCGTCACCACGGGCGAGTACCCACTCGCCGGCGAGAGCCTCGGCCCGGCAACCCGCACCGACCCGCGACGCGACGCCGAGGTCCCGCTCACCAGCCCGCGCACGGTCGGCGCGTACGGAGGAAGCTGGCTGCAGTTCGGCGACGCCGCCGGGCAGTTCTCCCCGCAGGGCGCCGACGACGGCCTGTCCCACACCTTCACCTCCGACCCGCTGACGGAGCGGGTGGAGATCCTCGGCGTGCCCTCGGCCGGCCTGCGGGTCAGCGCCGACCGGCCGGCCGCCCTCCTCGCCGTACGGCTGTGCGACGTCGCGCCGGACGGCTCCTCGCGGCTCGTGACACGGGGACTGCTCAACCTCACCCACCGCGACGGGCACGAACGGTCCCGGCCGCTCGAACCCGGCCGGGCGTACGACGTGACGGTGCCGATGATCGCGACGGCGCACGCCTTCGCCCCCGGCCACCGGATCCGGGTCTCGGTGTCGGCCGCGTACTGGCCGCTCGCGTGGCCCTCGCCGGAACCCGTCACCGTGACCCTGCTCCCCGCTGGGCCCTCAGCACTGCACCTGCCCGAACGCCCCGGCCGGGCCGAGGACGCGCGGCTGCGCCCGTACAGCCCGCCGCTCGCCGACCCGCCCGCCCCGCTCCGGCAGGAGCCGGGCACGTCGGGGCGCACGGTCCACCACGACCCCGTGACGGGCCGGATCGAGATCACCCTGCGAGGGGACGACGGCCACTTCACCGACCTCACCGACGGCGGCTACCGGCGAGCGGACGCGGTCGACCGGTTCACGCTGACCGAGGGCGACCCCGCGTCGGCGCTCGTGGAGTGCGAGCGCACCGAGGAGATCGGCCGCGGTGAGTGGCGCACCCGGGTCGTCACCTACAGCCGGATGAGCGGTGACGCGGAGGCGTTCTCGGTGAGCAACAGCCTCACCGCCTACGAGGGGGACGAACGCGTCTTCCACCGGACCTGGAACGCCGTCATCCCGCGGACGGGAGTCTGATGAGGCGCCGGACCTTTCTGACGGGCGGGCTGCTCGTCGCGGCCGGGGCCGCCGTCGGCTCCTCCGCCTGGTCGGTGGCCGGCGGCGGGCCCGCGATCACCATCGGCTCCAAGGAGTTCAGCGAGTCGTGGGTGATGGGCGAGTTGTACGCGCAGGTGCTGACCGCCCGCGGGTTCCGGGTGGCCCTCAAGTCCAACGTCGGCAGCGCCACCCTCATCGACCGTGCCGTACGCAGCCGGGAGCTCGATCTGTACCCCGAGTACACCGGCGTGATCCTGCAGAGCCTGGCGACCGCGCAGAACCTGCCGGACACCGCGCAGGGCACGTACGAGGCGGCCAAGCGCTTCGAGGAGACCCGCGGGCTGACCCTGCTCGCGTCGACGCCCTTCCAGAACCGCAACGCCGTGGCCGTGCGGAGTGCGGACGCCCGGCGTCACAACCTGCGGACCATCGCCGACCTGGCACGGCTCGGCGACATCGCGTACGCCGAGTATCCGGACAACATCACCGGCCCGCTCGGCTACGACGCGATCGTCAAGGCCTACGGCCTGCACCGGATGAAGGTACGGCCGCTGAACATCGGCCTGCAGTACCCGGCGTTGCAGACCGGCAAGGTGCAGGCCGCCGACGTGTTCACCACCGACCCGCAGCTGCGCCACTACGACTTCACGATTCTCGAGGACGACAAGCACGTGTTCGGCTTCCAGAACGTGGCGCCGGTCATCCGCCGGCAGCTGGTCGAGCGGTACGGAACCCGGCTGACCGAGCCGCTCGACCAGGTCGACGCGCTGCTCACCGAGCCGGCGATGCAGGCGCTCAACGAGGCCGTCGCGATCAAGCGCCTCAGCCCGGCCGAGGTGGCCCGCCGGTTCCTCGCGGCCAACCACCTGACGTGAGCCGCGTCTCGCGCCTGCCGGCCGACATACACGAACGGAGAGGACCTGGTGACTCCTCCGCTCCCTGGAGGAAGCGGCTTCTCGCTAAGCCGCTTGCGCGGCGTCGCGAAGAGCAAGCCCTGCCCTGAGGATGTTGATCGCCGCGTTGACGTCCGCATGCGCGGTATGCCCGCATGCGATACAGGCGAAGGCGGCTTGGGTGACGCGGTTGTCCGTCGCACAGTGCCCGCAACGGGCGCACGTGCGGGAGGTGTTGGCGGGGTCCACCGCGATCAGCTTTCGACCGGCGCTTTCAGCCTTGTGCGACAGGATCGTCAGGAACACCCCCCAACCCGCGTCCAGGATGCTCCGGTTCAGGCCGGACTTTTGTGCGACATTCCGGCCGGGGGCCTCGATCGTGCCGGACGCCGAGCGGGTCATGTTCGCGATCCGAAGGTGCTCGTGCACGATCAGGTCGTAGTCGCGGACCAAGGCGAGCGCAGCCTTGTGCGCGCCGTCCAAGCGCTGACGGCGCGCCTTCGCGTGCAGCGCCGCCACCCGCGCGACCGCCTTACGGCGGCGCTTCGACCCGCACTTCTTTCGGGCAAGGTTCCGCTGTGCCCTCGCGAGACGTTCGGCGGACGCTGCCAGGTGGCGCGGGTTGTCCATATGCTCGCCACTGCTGGTCGTCACCAGCGACGCCATTCCCATGTCCAGTCCGACGACCGCGCCGGTGGCGGGCAGAGTATCGGTGGGCACGTCCTGGCACGACAGGACCACATACCAGCGGGAGCCCTCCCGCTTGACGCTGATCGTTTTCACTCGACCGCGTACAGGGCGGTGTCGATGGACCCGTACGTGCCCGATCCCTTGCAGGCGGACGAAGGCGGCAGTGGGATGCTCCGGCTGCGAATCCCAGCGGCAGCCGTCGCCGTCCTTAGGCCAGGTCACCGTGTCGAACCACCCCCGCCCCTTGAAACGGGGGAACCCCGGCGTGCGGCCTTCGCGGACCCGCGTGAAGAATGCGGTGAACGCCTTGTCCAACCGGCGGAGCGTAGCCTGCTGGGAAGAGAACGACCACCGGCCCTGACCGTCCGGGTCCTCGGCCCGGATGGGCTTCATCTCGCCGGACTGATCGCCGTAGCGGACCGTCACCCCGGCCCTGCGGTAGGCGGTGCGCCTGTGTTCCAACGCCGCGTTGTACAGCTGACGGTGGTCCTCCAGGCAAGCCACGAGCGCGATCTGCTGATGCCGGGTCGGGCGCAGCAGGAACTTGTACGCCTTACGCACCGTGACCTGCTTTGGGCCCCTCATCCTACGTCTCGACGCAGCGCTGCACCGTCTGCGGTGAAACTGCGCCAGCCGTGGCCGGATACTCGTCCAGCCTGGTACGGATCAGCTCCTCCAGGTGTGTCTTCGCCCGCCCCGGACAGGGGGCGGCGGCACTTCCGTCACTACACGACGTGGTACTGCAGGCGTACACCGCGCCTGGGCGGTACGCAGCTGACGAGTCACTCCATCATTAAACGCCAGCGCTCATTGACAACACTAGGAACAGAAATTTCTGATGCGTGGACCTGACAGATCACCGCATGCTCCGGCTTGTGCCTGGACGGCCCTCCCTCTTCCGTTTTTTCCCTCGCTCCAAGGCGACAGTCCACTCCGGAGGACCTGATGGCGAACCAAGGGCACAGCGCGGCCGAGATCGTCTTCGACCGGGCGACCAAGGTGTACCGGGGCGCCCCGGCCCCCGCCGTGGACGCGCTGTCGATGACGGTACCGGCCGGGGAGATCTGCGTGCTGCTCGGCCCGTCCGGCAGCGGCAAGACGACCGCTCTGACCATGGTCAACCGTCTGGTCGAGCTGACCTCGGGTGACATCCGCATCGACGGCGTCAGCGTGGGCGAGCAGGACGCCACGGGCCTGCGCCGCCGCATCGGCTACGTCATCCAGCAGATCGGGCTGTTCCCGCACATGACCATCGAGGAGAACGTGGCCACCGTGCCACAGGTCCTCGGCTGGAAGCGCGACCGCGTCCGCGACCGCGTGCGCGAACTGCTCGACCTCGTCGGACTCCCGCCCCGGGAGTACGGCGGCCGCTATCCGGCTCAGCTGTCGGGCGGGCAGCGTCAGCGGGTCGGAATCGCCCGGGCGCTCGCCGCGGACCCGCCGGTGATGCTCATGGACGAACCCTTCGGCGCGCTCGACCCGATCACCCGCGAGCGCATTCAGGATGAGTTCCTGCGGCTGCACGAGCAGGTCCGCAAGACCACCCTCTTCGTCAGCCATGACATGGACGAGGCGGTCAAGATGGGCGATCGCATCGCGATCTTCCGCGAGGGCGGCCACCTGGTGCAGTACGACACGCCCGAACGGATTCTCACCGCTCCCGTCGACGACTTCGTCGCCCGCTTCGTCGGAGCCGACCGGGGGCTGAAGGCACTCACCCTGCGGCGTCTGGCCGACCTCACGCTGGAACCCGCGGGCGCCGCACCGGACACGGCGCCGCTCGCGGCCACGGAGACCCTCCACACGGCCCTGTCCGCCCTGATGGCGTCCAGTGCGGACCGGCTGCCCGTCGCGGACGGCGACGGGCGCGTCGTCGGAACCGTGACCCTCGACCTCATCCGCGCGGAGGCCGGCCGGCCGTCGCCGGACGAGGACCACCGGGCCGGACCGGACGCCGGCCCGGCCGACGGGGAGGTCGCATGATCCTCGCCGCCGGACCCCATCCGGTGATCCCCGACTTCGGGCACGTCAGCCGCTGCGTCCAGGACAACGGCTTCTTCTGCGCCGACTGGTTCACCGCCAACTGGGACAGCGTGTTCTGGCCCGCGCTGGTCGAGCACGTGCGGCTCACCGTCATGGCGGTGGGAATCGGTTTCGTCCTGGCCTTCGCGGCGGCCCTGCTGGCCCACTTCAAGGGCTGGCTGGAACGGCCGGTCGGCGGGTTCACCGCGTTCCTGTACACGATCCCGCCGCTGGCGCTGTTCGAACTGCTCGTGCCGGGCACCGGCGTCTCCGTGCTCACCGTGGAGATCGCGCTGGTCGCCTACACGCTCATGGTGCTGTTCAAGAACACCCTGACCGGCCTTCGCGAGGTGCCGCCCGACGTCCGGCGCGTCGGTGAGGGGATGGGGCTGACCCGCCGGCAGATCCTGCTGCGGATCGAACTCCCCCTGGCGATCCCCTCGATCCTCAGCGGCCTGCGCGTCGCGACCGTCACGACGATCAGCACGGTCGAGATCGCGGCGTTCATCATCGACCAGGGGCTCGGGTCGCCGATCCTGCAGGGTCTGCAGTCGCCCTTCAACACCCAGTTCGTGGCCGCCGGCGCCCTCGCCGTCGCGCTCGCGCTCGCCGCGGACGGTCTGATCGTCCTCGTCGGCCGCGTGCTCACCCCGTGGACTCACGCGCGGAGGGCCGTCTGATGCACACCTTCCTCGACAGCTTCACCTTCATGGGCGGGCATCTCGGTCTACTGCTCGGCAAGGCCTGGAGCCATCTCGTGCTCTCCGCGGCGGCGTTCGCGGTCGCGCTGGTCATCGCCGCCCCGCTGGGCGTCTGGCTCGGTCACCGGCGCAAGGGAGGCTTCATCGCGATCAGCGTCTCCAACGTGGGACGCGCACTGCCCAGCCTCGCGCTCATCGCCATCTTCCTCGGCCTGCTCGGCATCGGGTTCACCAACGTCGTCGTCGCGTTGGTCATCATGGCGGTGCCGCCCATCCTCACCAACGCCTACCTCGCGGTGGAGCAGGTGGACACCGACCTCGTACGGGCGGCTCGCGGCATGGGTCTCACCTCGTGGCAGATCCTGTTCCGCATCGAGTTGCCCCTCGCGCTGCCCGTGCTGTTCACCGGTATCCGCATCGCGGTGGTGTACGTCATCTCCAGCGCCACGCTGGCCGCGGTCGCCGGCGGCGGCGGTCTGGGCGACATCATCCTCAACCAGGTCGCCTACGGCCTCTCCGGCGTGATCGCGGCGGCTCTGTGGGTCGCGGTGCTCGCCCTCGTGGCGGACGCGCTGCTCGGCGGGGTGCGCAAGCTCCTCACTCCGCGCGGAGTCCGGCACCTGGACGACGGCGGCGGCTCGCCGGACTGACCGCGTGAGAAGGCCGGGGCCGTCATCGGCCCCGGCCTTCCTCGGCTACCGGGTCAGCCGGCCGCGATGGCGAAGATGCCGATCGAGCCCCGGCTCAGGGACGACGGCAGCGTCACACTCGCCACCGTCTTTCCACTGCTGATCGGGATGGTCTGGGCGAAGACGTACGTCTTGACGTTGTCCTTTCCGCTCGTGTGGTTGCGGTACGCGGCGGTCGCCGCGATCACGTTGCCGAACTGCGGGGTGCCGCTGCCCGCCGACAGCGTCCAGTCGCTGAAGCCGAACGAGGCCGTGGACGTCGACCCGTCCGTGTACGTGATCGTCGCCGTGCCGGTCGAGCCGTCCGTGCCCGCGTTGTACGCGCTGCCCAGGAAGCCCAGCTTCGTCGCTCCCGCGGGAGCGCTCACCGGGACGGTCTGGCCGCCCACCGTGATGTTGTCCGGTTTGCCGGCCGGAGTGTCGGGCCAGGTGTAGGTGAGCCCGCCCGCCGTCACCGAGGCGCCGGGCGCCAGGCCCGCCGCGGTCAGGGCCTGCTCGGAGTAGCTCCAGCCTCCGCCGTCATAGTTCGCCGAGGAGGTGGCGCTGTCGTCGCTGATGCCGGTGTTGTCGAAGAACGGGCCCAGATCGCCCGGCTTGGCCACGATGACCGACAGCGACACCGGGAGGATCTTCCCCGCCGCGCTGGTCAGCGTGAACTTCACCGGATAGTTCCCATCGACGTCGCCGGCCGCCACGGTCACGTCCGCGCTCGCGCTGCCGTCCGGTGACACCTTGAGCGTCCCGCTCGACGGGCTGACCGTGACCCCCGACGGCGCCGAGGCGGTCCACTGCACCTGCTGGTCGGCCGAGGCGACCGAGGTGACCTTCAGCGTCGTCTTCGACGACTCGCCCGGCGAGAGGATCAGGGACGACGGGCTCGCCGAGCCGGTGGCGGCGAACGTCGGGCCGTACGACGGCGGGGCGTTCTCCGCCCCGGTCCCCCAGGACGTCTCCGCCGTGCTCATCTTCCAGTCGAGCGTCGCGCCCTTGGCCAGCGTCGAGAAGGGCACGTACAGCTTGCTGTTCGCCCTTCCGTTGATCTTCATGGACTTGACGTAGTACTCCGACGGCGAGGCGCCCGGAGCGTTGATCGTGATGGTCTTCCCGCTGGGCAGCGAGATGGTGGCCTTGGGGAAGCCGGGGCTGCCGAAGACCAGCGTGTCGCTGCCCGGGTTCTCCGGGTACATCCCCAGCATCGCCCAGACGAACGCGGAGCTGTTGGCTCCCAGGTCGTCGTTGTCCGGCAGACCGGACGGACCGGGCAGGTAGAGGCCGTACCGCAGGGTGTTGGCGGCCTGCTGAGCCCCGGCCGGGTCGTTCGCGTAGTCCAATGCGTACTGCTCACCGAAGCTGAACTCGTTGGACAGCTGGGCGTACTCGCCGTACCCGTCCGGCCGGGACAGGAACTTGCGCAGCGCCGGCTTGACCTTCGACGGGCCGCCCAGGAGCGAGAACAGACCGGCGTAGTCGTTCGGCACGTCCCACAGGTACTCCTCCGCGCTCCCCTCGATATAGTGGCTGGTCGTCGACGGCGTGATGCCGCTCAGGAACGCGCCGTTCTTCAGGCGCGGCGTCAGCAGGCCCGTCGAGGTGTTGAAGACGTTCGCCCAGTTGTTCGCCCGGTCCTGCAGCTTCGCCGCGTTGGCGGAGTCGCCGAGGGACGCCGCGAAGCGCGACAGCGCGAAGTCCGCGTTGTCGTACTCCAGGAGCGAGGACACCTGGGCGTGCGGGTTGCAGCAGCCGTACGTCCCGTCTTCGGGCATGTAGCCGTACTGCTCCTCCAGCGCCTCACCCGGCCGTACGTCGTTGACCGAGAAGGCCTGCTTGAGCATGTCGGCCAGCGCCGTCTTGGTGTCGAAGTCCTTCGCGCCGAACGCGTAGTAGTCGGCGATCAGGGCCGTGCCCGGGTCGCCGGCCATCACCCAGTTGTCCAGGTGCAGGTAGCCCCACTGCTGGATGATGCCGTTCTCGGCGTAGTAGTTGACCTGGGACTGCGCCTGGTCGCCGGCCTCCTTCGGCGTCAGCATCGCCTGCAGCTGGGCGAGTGAGTGGTAGGTGTCCCAGCCGGAGTACATGCCGTACTGCTGCTTCTGACGCCCCGACACCGAGTGCACCTTGACGTCGGAGCCCATGAACTGGCCGTTGACGTCACTGGTGATGTTCGGCTGGAGGAAGTCCTTGTAGAGCAGGCTGTAGAACTCCTGCGTGGTCGACGCCTGGCCGCCGGAGACCTTGATCCGGCCCAGCAGGGTGTTCCACGACCGCTGCGCGGCATTCTTGACCGCGTCGAAGTTCCAGCCCGGGTTCTCCGTACGCCAGTTCAGGTTCGCGTTGTCGGCGCTCACGTACGAGATGCCGACCTTCGCCTGGACCGTCGGGGTCTTGGTGGCGTCGAACCCGACCGACACCGCCTGCGGGCTCGAACCCGATCCCGTGATCACTTTCGACGTGGTGAACGGGTGGTCGAAGACGATGTCGAAGTACACCGTGTACGGGTGCGAGTCGCCGCAGAAGCCGCCGCTCGTCTCCGAACCCTTGATCTCGTTGTCGCCGACGATCTGGCCGCTGGTGGCCGAGACGGGGTTCTGGCTGTCCATCAGCTTGATGAGGAAGCCGGCCTGCGTGGTGGAGGGGAAGGTGAAGCGCCCCATCGCGCTGTGCGGCGTCTCGGTCAGCTGCGTGGTGATGGTGTCGGGCAGGTTGCTCTGCGCCGAGTAGTACCCGGCCTGGGCGACCTCCCCGGCGTTGGTGAACGCGGTGGTGGCGTCGTTGGGGTCGCCGCTCGGCAGGTCACCGGTGATCGGCAGGATCGGCACGTCCTGGGCCGCGCCGCAGCCGGGGCCGCTGACGTGCGTGAGGCTGTAGCCGGTGAGCTGCTCGTCGCCGTAGTTGTAACCGCCGCCCGCGTTCCGGTGCGGCATGGTGTCGGGGCTCCACTGGATCATCCCGTACGGCACGTCGGCGCCGGGGAAGGTGTTGCCGCCGCCGGTCGTCCAGGTACGCGTGTCGACGAGCGTCGCGGGGTCGCTCACGGACGCGAGGGTCGAGGTGTCCTTGGCGGCCTTCGGCAGGGCCTTGGCACTCAAGGGTTTCGGACAGTCGATCAGACGCCCGTCGGCCGCCTTGGCGCAGGTGACCGTACGGGCGTTGTGAAGCTGGGATCCGGTGCTGGGTGAGGGTTTCGGGCCCTGCGCCATGGCAGGAAGGCCGCTGCCGAGGACCGCTGCCGTGGCGAGTGCCACCGCGGTCGCCAGGCGCGCCGCCGGTCGCCTCATGTGCTCCCCTTTCGATTAATGACAACGTTGTCAACCTCCGGCATCGTGATCCTTAGCCCCAAAGCGGTCAATCCGTAACGGTTAAAGACTGTCGTAACGGCCAAAAGCGGACAGGGGGCTGGACACAGGTCCGGAGACGCACTAAGCGAGCGCGTCAGGCGGCACGGCGTGAGCTCTCCGGCACGCGGTCGTCAGGGGGCGGTGCGCGGCAGGCCCTGGAAGGCCCGGCCGACGGCCGTCGGCGCACCCGCCGCGGTGAACAGGCCCGTGCCGCCGTCCTTGGTGGCCGGCAGGGCGAACCAGGCGTAGCGTTCGACGCCGCGCAGGCCCGCGAGCATCGCGGTCGCGGCCTTGAGGAAGGCCGCCTGCTCCCGCCCCGAGGGGTACACCTTGGGCGTGCCGAAGCGGATCAGCGCGAACTCCGTCAGCCAGATCGGCTTGTGGTAGCGCGCGTACACCGCCCGCACGTAGCGGCGAAGCCGGGCGACGGCGTCCGACGTGTCGAAGTCCGTGCCGTACCAGTGCAGCGCGATGAAGTCCACGCGGTAGTGACGGGCGGCCGCGCCCTTCATGAACTCATCCAGCCAGCCGCCGGGCTTGTCTCCGTCCGCCGCGACCGCCGGGCTGCCGAGCCGCATCCCGGTGCGCATGAGCTTCGGCCACAGCGCGAGCGCCTGAGCGGGCGTCATCTCCGCCTGGCCGGTCCAGTCGGGTTCGTTGAAACCGAGGAGGGTACGGCCCCGCGCCTTGACCTGGGCGAGCGTCGCGGTCGTGACCGAGCCGGCGCCCCAGATCATCGGCACGAACTCCACGCCGCGCGGCGCGGTGATCCCCGTGCTGTCCGCGCCCCAGTCGTAGTACCAGCAGGCGCTGGAGGCCCTGAGCGCCGGGCTCACCCCGCCGGTCTTCCACGTGGCGACCCCTTTCAGGCAGGAGCCGCCACTGCGCGTGATCGGCGGGTGGCCCTTGGGCACGAGCGCCGGCGCGGCCGGGGTCCGCTCCGGCCGGTGCGTCGGGTCGGCGGTGGCCGGGGAACTGGCGGCGACGGCGGACCGGGAGGCGGCGGCGGAGCGTTCGCCGCCCCGGCCGGTCGTGGCGAAGCCCACGAGTCCCGCGACGGCGCCGGCGGCGAGGGGCACGGCGATCAGAGTTTTGACCGGCAGGCTCCGCGACTTCGTGGCGTGCCACGCCCGGGTGCCGACCGCGCCGGGACTCGGGTGCGCGAGAGCCGGGGGGACGGGGACCAGCGGCAGGGAGGCCAGCAGCCGTTCGGCCGGGATCAGGTCCGAGGACCGGTCGGAGCAGCCCGTACACCCGCGGATGTGCCGGGCGAACCGCTTGCGCCACAGCGGCGCGGGCCGCCCGTCCCAGTCCGCCGCGAGCGCCGCCAGGCCGGCGCACCGGTCGCGCTCGCCCAGCACCCGCACCACGGCGCGGCCGAGGTCGAGGCGTTCCTTCATCCGCTGCACGCGCACCGCGACGTACGGACCCGGCAGGCCGAGCGCGGCCACGAGGTCCGCGCGTTCGAGCAGGCCGCCTTCCTCCAGCCACCACAGCGACAGCAGTTCACGGTCGCCGGCGTCCAGCCACCGGGTCGCCTCGGCGATCTCCTTGCGCCGGCCGGACAGGCTGAGCCGCAGGATCGTCGCCTCGGCGAAGTCGGCGCCCGGGTCGGCCACCTCGGGAACGTCGTCGAGCGGGGTCACGGGCGGCCGGGACCGGTGGTGGTCGCGGATCTGACGGATCGCCACCGCGACCAGCCAGGAGCGGAATGAGCGCGGCTGCCGGAGGCCGGAGACGTCGCGCAACGCCCGCAGGAGCGTCTCCTGCACGACGTCGTCCACGTCCGCGTGGCCGTTCAGCGCCCGGCCGACGATGTTGTAGAGGAGCGGCAGGCACCCCGAGGCCAGGTCGGCGAGCGCCCGTTCGTCACCGCGCTGGGCCGCACGGACCGTACGGACGCCGGGAAGCGGGGGTGCCACGGTCTTGGACTCTTTCACAGACAGGAGACGCGGCCGGCGGACACCGGATAACGGTTTTCCGCCGGATCCTCCCGCACCCCGCCGCCGAGCGTCAGTTCAGGTCGGCGCGCGCCTGAGCCTCGCGCGCGCCCGCCCTCCCGGGGCCGGCTTCGCCCGGGTACCGCCGGGCGACCGCCTCGGCGAACGATTCCAGCCGCTCCCGCAGGTCCCCCGCGACCAGTGCCGCCTCACGGAGAATCGCGACGGCCGCGTCGACCCCGGAGGCGGAGTCCTCCCCGATGCGATGAACCTCTCTGGGCGGAGACACGAGCGTGACCGGCACCGGCGCCCGGACATGGAGCAAGAAGCGATAGCTCCAGTCGTCTCCGTCGTCGACGAATTCCAGCGCCACTTCGGCGTTCTCCGCGGGCACCAGAATTCCGGTCTGGACCTGGGCGCAGCGCACCAGAGAGGCGACGGCATCCTCCTGACCTGGTTCGCGAGGGTGCCAGTCCATGCCGATCTGCGGCATTGACACGGCCGCCGGATCGTCGGCTCCGCCATTCATCTCGGCGAGCTCATAGGCCATCACCAGACTTGTCACCCAGTCACGCGCCGCCTCCTCATTGAGGGTGAATGTCGTCATTTCTGTGTCCGTTCTCGTTATTCGTGCGGACCGCGACGGAGGCTCCGCGCGGGTCTCTGTTCGTTTCCGTCATCCGTCGCGTGCCGCGCCCGGCCCCGGCATCCCGCGGGTGCCGATCGGTGCCGCGCCGGCACGACGTGCGCGGACCATGGGCATGGCCACGTACGACGGCTCGCCGTCGTTGTACCCCTCCGGCTCCCGCTCGCCCATGGCGACCTGAAAAGCGGCACGCGGGCCCGCCGTGGACGAGGCACCGGCCGCTTCCGGCCACCTCGCGGGACGACGCGACGACCCCCGGCGTAGCGGAGGTGGGGCGGTGGCCGCGTCGGCAGAAGTCGCCGGTCCTCGGCGTGCCCGTTGGGCGGGTTCCCTCACTCTCCGGCACCTTCGTATCCACGCGCTCACGCTGCGCTTTCCGGGCGCCTGACCGGCCGTTACGGCAGGAGCCGCCGTATCCCGGCCGTTGGCGGGAAATACGCCGGCCCGCCATTTCGTCGCGGGCATTCGCCCACCATCATGGGTGACCGACATAAAACGGTCATCGGAGGATCTCTTGCGCGTCCATGTCTTGCCCGGGCTGACGCGGGCGACCGCGGGTACCGCCGTCTGCGGTCTCGTGCTCGCCGCGCTGGTCGCCGGCGGCGACGCACCGGCGTCCGCAACGCCGGCGACGTCGGTGGTGATCAACGAGGTGTACGGCGGCGGAGGGAACTCGGGCGCCACCTACACCAACGACTTCATCGAGCTCACGAACCGGAGCGACGCCGCGGTGAGCCTCGACGGCTGGTCGGTCCAGTACCACTCCGGCGGCGCGACCGGCACGTGGCAGGTCACCCCGCTCAGCGGTTCGATCGCCCCGGGCGGCTTCTACCTGGTCGGCGAGGCGAAGGGCGCCGGCGGCACCCAGGCACTGCCGACGACGCAGGCGAGCGGCGGCATCGCGATGTCCGCCACCTCCGGCACGGTCGCGCTCGTCTCCGGCACCACGGGGCTGACCTGCGCGGACCCGGCGAGCTGCCAGAGCGCCTCGGCCGACCTGGTCGGCTACGGTACGGCGGCGCTGCGGGAGACGGCCCCGGCCCCGGGCGCGTCCAACACCGCCTCCGTGCAACGCTCCGGCAAGGCGGACAGCGACGACAACTCCGCCGACTTCACCGCGGGCGACCCGACGCCCGGCGCCGCCAACGCCGGCGGAGGCGGAGGGGACGGTGGAGGCGGCGAGCCCGGCCCGCTGCGCATCCACGACGTCCAGGGCGCGGGCTGGCTCTCCCCGCACAGCAACGAGCACGTCACGAACGTGCCCGGCGTGGTGACCGCTATCCGTACGGCGGGCAGCAGCCGCGGCTACTGGATCCAGGACCCCACGCCGGACGCGGACCCGGCCACCAGCGAGGGCCTGTTCGTCTACTCCACCTCGCCCGGCGTGGCGGTCGGCGACTCCGTCCTCGTCTCGGGCACGGTCAAGGACTACTACCCGCTCGCGAGCGGCGACACGGTCCAGAAGACCTCGAACCTGTCGGTGACCGAGATCAGCGGGGCGTCGGTGAGCGTCCTGTCCCACGGCAACGCCCTGCCGGCCGCCGAGGTCATCACGCCCTCCACGGTGCCGTCGGCGTACGCGCCGGATCTCGGCGGGGCGAACATCGAGTCGACGCCGGTCACGCCGGGCCGTTCGGCACTGGACTTCTGGGAGTCGCGCGAGGGCATGCGCGTCGAGGTCGACGACGCCCGCGTGGTCGGTCCCTCCAACGCCTACGGCGAGCAGTACGTCACGACCAAGCCGTCACAGGCGCCGACGTACCGTGGCGGCACCGAACTGCGCGCCGAGAACGCCGTGCCGTCCGGCCGGGTCGAGGTCGTGCCGGTGGACGGGAGCAGCCCGGGCGTCTCGGTCGGCGACGTCTTCCAGGGCGCGACCGCCGGGCCGGTCGACTACTCGCTGTACGGCGGTTACACGATCGCCGCGACCCAGGTCGGCACCGTCCGGCACAAGAACCTGCCGCCCGTCGTCGCCACGCCGCAGAGCCGTAAGCAGCTCGCGGTCGCGACGTACAACGTGGAGAACCTCGCACCCGGCGACCCGGCCGCCAAGTTCACGCGACTGGCCGAGGGCGTCGTGACGAACCTGGCGAAGCCCGACATCGTCGCGGTCGAGGAGGTGCAGGACAACACCGGCGCCACCGATGACGGCGTCGTGGCGGCCGACCAGACCCTGACCAAGCTGACCGCCGCGATCGTCGCGGCGGGCGGGCCGAAGTACGACTGGCGGGAGATCGACCCGGTCGACGACCAGGACGGCGGGCAGCCCGGCGGCAACATCCGGGTGGTGTTCCTGTTCAACCCGGCGCGGGTCTCGTTCGTCGACCGTGGCTCGTCCTCGGTGAACCGCTCGACCACCCCGACGGCGGTGCAGAAGGTCAAGGGCAGGCCGGCGCTCAGCCTGTCGCCGGGCCGCGTGGACCCGGCCGACGCGGCGTGGAACGCCAGCCGCAAGCCGCTCGCGGGCGAGTTCCGCTTCCACAACAGGCCCGTGTTCGTCATCGCCAACCACTTCGACTCCAAGCTGGGCGACCAGAACGCGGACGGCCGCTTCCAGTACCCCGCGCAGGCGTCGGCCGAGCAGCGCGCGGCCCAGGCCACGGCGGTGCACGACTTCGTCGGCCAGATCCAGAAGGTGGACCGGAAGGCGAACGTGGTGGTGCTCGGCGACCTGAACGACTACCAGTTCAGCCCGGCGCTGTCCGTCCTGCGGACCGGCTCGCCCACCGGCCACGGCCGCCCGATCCTCACCGACCTGATCAGCACGCTGCCCCGCGACGAGCAGTACACCTACGTGTTCGACGGCATCTCCGAGGTGCTCGACCACATCCTGGTGAGCCCCGGCGTACGCGGGGTGCGGTACCAGGTGGTCCACATCAACGCCGAGTACACCGGACAGACGAGCGACCACGACCCCCAGGTCCTGCGCCTGACCCCGTAGGAGCGGAACGACCGCGGCGGCGGGCGGGGTCTCCCCGCCCGCCGCCGCGTCTCCCCGCACGTCGCTCGACCTCGCCTCCGGCGGCGACCGGGCCACGTACGCGAGACCTCCCGGCGCGTGTCCGCACCGGGAGGTCTTTCATCTCGTCAGCCGCGCGGCAGGACCTCCGACATCACGGACGGCAGGCCGTACCAGTCGCACGACACGATGCTCGCGTGGTCGCCGGCCAGCTCGGCGACCCGGTCCTTGGCGTCCGCCACCGGCGGGTCGGTGTCGGACAGGGCCGGCGGCACGTTGTGGGCGTCGGTCATCGTCAACAGGTAGTGGTTCGTGTCGTACCAGGAGGTGTCGACCCCGCTCACGTAGGTCGCGGCGTCGCCGTCGAAGACCACGAACCACGGCCGGATGCTCGCGTCGGTGTACTGCGCGCGAGGGTCTCCGGTCAGTGCGCCGAGCACGGCGGGGAAGGTCGTGGCGGTCCGGAGGTTCCCGGCCGCCTTGAGGTTCTTCAGGTATGTGGCGTACTCGACGTCCGTGTGCAGCCGGTCGGTCGGGTTGGCCAACTCGACCGTGCCGGGGATGACGTACACGATGACCTTGCCGGCCAGCGCGGACCGGCTCGGCCAGGCGTTCGCCGTCGCGGCCTCGTCGAGGGTCGCGTGGGATCCGAGCAGGTCAGCGGGCCGGAAGAGGGTGTCTCCGAGATGGGAGTTCAGCACGGCGTCGAATGCGCTCGGCCCCATCCCGTAATTGTTCTGGAAACCGGCCTTCAGCTCCACCTTGACGAAGACGGGCCCCTGGGTGGGATGCGCGGCGAGCCAGTACTTGATGTCGTCCAGGCACGAGCCGAGGTCTTTGTTGGCACTGCCGGAATAGATGTCGGCGGAACTCGAAGCGTCGACGCAGTTGTTGTCGTTGCTGGTCGGCTTGTCGTGGCTGACCTTCCACTCACGGGTGAAGATGTCGTCCCACGCGTCCAGTTCGACCATGGAGGCGCCCGCGTCGAGCGCCTGCGCCAGATAGGGGAAGTCCGCCTTGTTGTAGGCGTTGTGCAGTCCGACGACGGTCGTCTGGGCGGCGGACGCGGCGTCGGACCGCGCCGGGGCTCCGGGCCAGGCCGTCGCCGCCAGAACGGCGGCCGAAACGGCGGTAACGGCCCGGCGAGCGATTCGGTGGAACGACATCAAGCCTCCCGAGGGCAGCGGGGAATCCAGGGAGTCGATTCGCGCACCGGGGACGCTAAACCGGAATACGAGTGAGGGGAAGCACTTTCCGGTGAACGATTTGCGATCGGTTGTCGACAACAGTCACCGTTGATGTCATGCGAACGGCTCGCCTGGCTGGCCGAGCACGATCACCACGGCCCGTGCCCGGTGGGGTCCGGCCCTGACGCGTTGACCTCTACCTCGGTTGAGGTTGCAGCATGCGAACGCCCGGACCCTCGTGCCAAAGGGAGTGTCGTGATGAGGATTGGCGTCATCCTGCCCACGGTCGCCGTGCAGAGCACGCAGGACCTCGACCTCGCGGCCGCCGCGCGGCACGCGGAGGCGGTCGGCCTGGACAGCGTGTGGCACGGCGACCATCTCGCCACCGGCGCCGCGTCGCTGGACGCGCCGGTCGCGCTGGCCGTCGCGGCCGCGGCCACCGAGCGGGTGGTGATCGGCGCAAGCGTGTTCGTCCCCGCGATCCGCCCCCTGGCCTGGGCGGCCAAACAGGTCGCCACCTTGCAATACGTCTCCGGTGGCCGTCTGGTCCTCGGGGTCGGCTCGGGCGGCGGCCCCGCGCAGTGGGCGGCCGCCGGCGTGCCGTACGGCGAGCGGGGTGGACGCACCGACACGGCCTTGGAACTGCTGCCGGCCCTGCTGGCCGGTGACCGGGTGCGACTCCCGGATGAGCCGGCGGGGCCCGAGGTGGAGCTGGCTCCGCCCGTACCGGCGCCGCCGATCTGGGTCGGTAACGCGTCCACCGTCGCCCTGCGGCGAGCCGCACGGCTCGGCGATGGCTGGTTTCCCTCGTTGGTGCCGCCGCGGGAGGTCGCCATCGGCGCGGCCCGGCTCGGCGAGCTCTCGGCGCGCTACCGAAGGCCGGTCCCGGTGATCGCCATCGGCGTGACCGGCGTCCTGGGAGCCGGCCCGGGGGTGCCGACCCGGACGGAGATCGCCTCGTCCATCAGCGAGGGGTACGGGCGGCCGCTGGACCAGGTCATGCCCATCCCTGTCACCGGCTCGCCCGCCGAGGCGGCCGAGCGCCTGGCCGCCTACCGCGACGCCGGGGCCGAGCACGTCGTCGTCGGCCTCGCCGGCGGAGACTGGCGCCGGCAGTGCGGGCTGCTCGCGGAGGTCCGGGCGGCACTCGCCTGACCCGGCTTTCCGAAGACCAGCCCGCTCAGCAGCGCTGGAGGTCGGGAAGCCGGCCCGCGAAGAACGCTCCGGGAGGCACGCCCATCAGGCTGCGGAACTCCGCGGTCATGTGGGACTGGTCGTAGTAGCCGGTGGCCGCGGCGAGCTGGGCCAGGCCCGGCGAACGGCCGCCGTGGGCGAGGGCGTCGCGGAGGCGGGCGATGCGGGCGAAGCTCTTGGGGGTGAGGCCGGCGTCCTCGGTGAGCAGGTCGCGGAGGTGGCGTTCGCTGACGCCCATCCGCCGGGCGAGGTCGCTCAGGCGTTCCCGCCGCCGGGCCGACAGCGCCGCCGCGGCGGCGCCGACCAGGCCGTCGCGGGTGTCCGGGCCGCGCGTCCGGGCCTGCAGGGCCGTCTCCAGCTGCGCCAGGATGAGGCGGCGGTCGCCGTCGAGGCGGGTCAGCCGGCGTTCGAGGCGGAGCGCGGCGGCGCCCCACAGGTCGGCGAGTGGCGTCACCCGGTCCACCAGCGCGCTGATCGGCACTCCCAGCAGCGGCCGGGCCGTACCGGGTCGCAGGCGCACGCGGACGCAGACGGGCAGGTTCTTGCCGGCGAAGTAGGCGGCCCGGGTGCGCGGGCCCACCACGACCAGGTCGGCGCGGCCGTCCGCCGTCGTGCGGAACACCAGCGCGGTGGCGGTGTCCGGGACGTGGACGAGCCGGTCGCCGGTGCCGTCGCTGAGGTCGTGGGCGTCCTCGATCAGCGCGCTGGTCATGACGAGACGGTACCGCCGATTTTTCCAAGAACGGCCGGTACGGGTGCTGGCAGCGTGGTGGCCATGATCCTGGTCACGGGTGCCACGGGCACCATCGGCAGAGAAGTGGTCCGGCTGCTGGCGGCCGGCGGTGCGCGGACGCGTGCGATGACGCGCGACCCCGCCAGGGCGGCGTCGCCGCCCGCCGGCGTCGAGGTCGTACGGGGAGACTTCGACGACCCGTCGTCACTGGCGGACGCGGCGAAGGGCGCCGAGGCCGTGTTCATGCTGAGCGCGCCGGGGCCCTGGGTGGAACGGCACGACGAGGCGATCCTCGCGGCGGCGCGGGAGGCGGGCGCGCGCAGGGTGGTCAAGCTGTCGGCGATCGGCACGGGCGACCATCCGGGCGTCGGCGACTGGCATCTCCCCGGAGAGCGGGCCGTACGGTCGAGCGGCCTGGCGTGGGCGATCCTGCGGCCGTCCGGCTTCGCCTCCAACGTGCTGAGCTGGGCCGCGGCGATCCGCTCCGGCGCGCCGGTCCCGAACCCGATGGGCGACGGCGCCCAGGGCGTCGTCGACCCCCGCGACGTCGCCGAGGTCGCCGCACGGGCCCTGACCTCACCGGACCTCGACGGGCACGTCCACACGCTGACCGGCCCGGAGGCGCTGAGCGTGCCGGACCTGGCCGCGCGGCTCGGCGCGGCCCTCGGCCGTACCGTCACGACCGCCGAGCTGTCGCCGGAGGAGTACCGCGACCGTCTGCGCGGCGCCGGCCTGGACCCGGTGTTCGTCGAGAGCGCGGTCGGCGGCGCGCGCCTCGTCGCCGCCGGCGGCAACGCGACGCTGACCGACGGCGTCGAGCGGATCCTCGGCCGGCCGCCCCGCACGTTCGTCACGTGGGTCCACGACCACCGCGCCGCGTTCGCCTGACCGGCGGCTACTCGATCCGGGCGATCACCGCGCCCCGCCGCCTGACGTCGCCCTCCCCGGCCAAAAGGTGGATCACGCCGGTGGCGGGCGCGGTGAGCTCCAGGTCGACCTTGTCCACCGCGACCTCGGCGATCAGCGCGCCCTCGTTCACGCGTTCGCCGTCGCGCACGAACCAGGTCGCGAGGACGCCCTCCGCGTCCACGTCGCCGACCGGGGGGAACAGGACGTCGGTCATCGGCCCGCCGTACGCAGAATCGCCGCGCGGATCCGGGACCGGGTCGGCAGGACCGCGTACTCCAGCGACCGCGCGTACGGGATCGGCACGTCCGGCACCGCCACGCGGGCGGCGGGGGCGCGCAGCAGCGACGGGTCCGCCTCCGCCACGCGAGCGACGATCTCACCCGACAGGCCGTACGACAGGTAGTCCTCATCGACCACGACCAGGCGGCCCGTGCGGCCGACCGACTCCAGGATCGTCCCGGTGTCCAGCGGTACGAGGCCGCGCAGGTCGATGACCTCGCAGTCGACGCCCTCGGCGGCGAGTTCGCCGGCCACGTCGAGCGCGTGGTGGACCGACAGCGACAACGTCACGACCGTCACGTCCGTGCCCGGCCGTACGACGCGCGCCCGGCCGATCTCCACCTCGTACGGCTCCTCCGGGACGGGCTCGACCGAGCGCGGATTCTTCGCCATCCACGGCAGGCCCATGATCCCCTTGTGGAACATGTAGACGACCGGGTCATCGTCGCGGATCGCGGCGATCATCAGGCCTTTGGCGTCCGCCGGCGTGCTGGGCACGACGACCTTCATGCCGGGCAGGTGGGCGAAGGTCCCCCACAGGCACTGGGAGTGCTGGGCACCGTCGGAGTAGCCACCGCCGACCGCCGTGGTCAGCACCATCGGCACCCGCACGTTCCCGCCGCTCTCAAAATGGATCTTGGCCATGTGGTTGTAGATCTGGTCCATGCAGACGCCGAAGAAGTCGGCGAACATCAACTCGACGATCGGCCGCATGCCCTCGACCGCCGCGCCGACGGCGGTGCCGATGAAGGCGGTCTCGGAGATGGGCGTGTCCAGCACGCGCTCGGGCCCGAAGCGTTCGAGCAGGCCGGTCGTGGAGCCGAAGATGCCGCCGTACGCGCCGACGTCCTCGCCGAGTACGAAGACGTCCGGGTCGCGCTCCATCTCCTGGGCGATCCCCTCGACCATCGCCTTGGCCGTGGTGAGGCGCCGGGTCGTCGCGCCGGTGAGCGTCATGGTCTCTCCTAACGGGCGAAAACGTGGTCGCGGGCGGTCGCCGGATCCGGCTCGGCACTGGCGCGGGCGAAGGCGATCGCGTCCTCGACGCGTTCGCTCGCCGCTTTCCGCACCTGCTCGATCCCCGTGTCGTCGAGCAGGCCGCGCTCGCGCAGCGCCGCCTCGTACGTCGGGATCGGATCGCGCCCCGGGACGCCCTCCAGGTCGGAGCGGTACGCCTGCGCGTCGCCCTCGAAGTGCCCCCACAGCCGCAGTGTGTGCACCTCGATGAGGCTGGGCCCGTGCCCCGCGCGGGCCCGTTCGACGGCCCGGCCTGCGGCCTCGTACACGGCCTCCACGGAGTTGTCCTCGACCCGCTCCCCCGGCATGCCGTACCCGGCGGCGCGGTCGGCGTTGGAGGTGACGCACGTGGAGGCGCTGCGGGGTACGGAGATGCCCCAGTCGTTGTCCTCGACGACGAACACGACGGGCAGCCTCCACAGGGCCGCGAGGTTGAGCGACTCGTGGAAGGCGCCCTGGTTCGCCGCGCCCTCGCCGGTGACGGCGACCGCGATCCGGTCGGTGCCGCGCCGCCGGAACGCCAGCGCCTGCCCGAGGGCCGGCGGGTAGCCCTCGGCGATGATGCCGGAGCAGGAGAAGTGCGTGGCCGGGTCGAACAGGTGCATGTGCCCGCCCCGCCCACGCCCGAGCCCGCCGACGCGCCCGAAGATCTCCGCCGTCATCGCACGCAGGTCGACGCCGTGGGCGATGGCGAAGTGGTGCGGCCGGTGCGTCGCGGTGACCGCGTCGCCGGCGGTGAGGTGGGCGCAGATCCCGGCCGCCGCCGGCTCCTGGCCGGCGGACAGGTGCATCTCCCCCGGAATGGCGCCCGCGCCGATGTCGAACGCCGGCTTCTTGTCCGCGTGATACTCGCGGAGGATCGCCTCCTCGAACGTGCGGATCAGCACCATCATCCGGTGGAGATCCAGCCTGAGCTGATCGTCCATGCAGGCCTCCCTGGCGTCTCCCGGCCACTGTCCATCGGTCGCCGGACCCGGGCAACGTGGTGGATTTCAGATGGTGATAGCGGCGGCGGCTCAGAGCGCGACGGCGCGGGCGATGCGGCGCGCGACCCGCCGGAGCCGGTCCGCGTCGGCCACCGACGAGGCGAGCCGGTGGATCGGCACCGAGATGGCGATCGCGCCGACGAACCCGGGCGCGCGCACGGGCGCGGCGAGACACGCCGTACCGAGGAGGTACTCCTCGCGATCGACGGCGTACGGCGGCCGGGCGCCCAGAGCCCGTTCGAGCACCCGGCGATCGGTGACCGTACGGGGAGTCAGATCGGCCAGTTCGTGCCGCGCCAGGTAGTCGTCGCGCCGCGGCTTGTCCAGACAGGACAGGATGCACTTGCCGAACGCGGTGGCGTGCGCGGCGTCGCGCATGCCGACCCACAGGTCGACGCACTCCGCGCCGGGACCGTCGACGACGTCCACGAGCACGATCTCGCCGTCCTCGTATGTGGACAGGTAGGCCGCCGCGCGCATCTCGTCGCGCAGGTGCGCCAGCACCGGCCGCGCGCGGCCGACTGCGGCCTGCCGCGCGTTGCCCTGCCGCAGGCCGTTCGCCCGGCCGCCGAGCACGTACCCTTCGTCGAGCTTGCGCAGGTAGCCCTCGTACACGAGGGTCCGCAGCAGGTGGTAGACGGTGGGGAGCGGCAGGTCGAGCGCGTGCGCGAGCCGCTTGGCCGTGGCCGGCCGCTCGCTGGCGCACACCGCGTCGAGCAGGTGGAGCGCGCGCCGCACCGAGCCGATCAGCGTCGGGGTGGCCTCACCCACGGCGGCACCTCCGGAGGCGACTCGCTGCTACGGCATCAGCATGAAACCGCCCGCGCCCATTGGCAACCGCCCCGTACGCTCGCCACGGCCGGGGCCGGTCTCGCGAGCGCCGGCGGGCGTCCGTTCCGCCGAGCCGTCCGGCGCCGCCGTCAGCGCGCGATCGCGACGCACACGCGGTACAGCAGGAACACGCCGCCGATGGCCAGTGGTATCACCCAGAGTGCCGGAGGCCACGTGTGCAGGCCGGCGAACAGGACGACGCCCATCCACCAGGCGAAGACGGCGGGGAACGTCGCCGAGTCGGCGAGCGGCAGGGCGAAGGCGATGATCAGCATCACGCCGATCCAGCCGATCACCCAGGCGAGCCCCAGCGACCAGTACGACCACTCGTCGTCGCTGTGGGAGCCGATCCGGAGCCGCGAGATACGGCCGTGCCAGACCTCGGCCGTGCCGCGGGCTCCCGCGCGCGCCGTGGCGTACATGTCGTGGTCGACCTCGAACGTGTGGCGTTCGCCGTCCGCGGTGCGCACGGTCAGCCGGTAGTGCGTGGTCTGCGACATCGGCAGGGCCGCCACGACCCGGCCCACCGGCAGGGCCGCCGCGATCGGGTCCGCCGGCAGCGCCGCGATCGACGGGCCCCAGCGGAAGGGGCCGGGCGCCGGAGGCGGCGGCGGTGGAGGTGGCTGCTGGGGCGGGTCGGGGTCGGGATCCTCGGTCGTGTAGGTCGAACGTGACACCACCGTCATGTCCATCCGCGTCACACAGTCGTCCCGCGCGACGGCGCCGCAGTAGCCGGCCTTCTCGAACGCCTGGCGGTCGTGGTACGGACCGGACCCCAGAGCGATCCCGCCGGCGACGCACGCCGTCCCGGCGATCAACGCCGCCCAGCGCATCCCCGTCCTGTGTCCCACGCCTCCAGCATGGCGGCCCGGAGGCCGGACGGCAGCCGGTTTTCGGCGGAGCCTCGGCGTTCGACGGGCACGGCATCCGCCCGTTCTGCACGGCCCGCCACCCGAAAGCCGAACATTTCCCGCAATACACCGCAAAGACCTTTATTGCCGGTGCCTTGCCGTCGCAGCTCAACGCGTCGCTCCGGAGATTCGCGGGGGAAATACAGTACGCTCCTTACATGCCCGACGAACGTTCCACAATCCCGGATCTGCGCACCGATCGGCCGACTCCGGCGCGGATGTACGACTACTACCTCGGCGGCAAGGACAATTTCGCCGTCGACCGGGAAGCGGCCGAACAGGTGCTCAGCGCGGCCCCCGAGGTCCGCGTCCTGGCACAGGAGAACCGGAAGTTCCTCGGCCGGGCGGTGCGCTATCTCGCCGCCGAGGCGGGCATCCGTCAGTTCATCGACGTCGGCACCGGGCTGCCGACCCAGGGCAACGTGCACGAGGTCGCCCAGGCCGTCGACCCGACCGCGCGCGTGGTCTACGTCGACAACGACCCGATCGTGCGCGCCCACGCGCACGCGCTGCTGCCCTCCGACGGCACCACGGCGGTCATCGAGGCGGACATGCGCGACCCGGGCCCGATCCTGGACCACCCGGACCTGCACCGGCTGATCGACTTCAAGGAGCCGGTCGCCGTGCTGTTCATGTCGGTGCTGCACTTCATCGCCGACGAGGAGGACCCGTACGGCTTGGTGGCGGCCTTCCGCGACCGTTCCGTGCCCGGCAGCCACCTCGCGCTCTCCCACATCACCTCGCCGGAGCAGAACACCGACGGCGCCGCGGCCGCCGCGGACGTGTACAAGGCACGCGCGACGTCCCCGGCCATCCTGCGCACGCCGAAGGAGATCGGTTCCCTCTTCGACGGGTACGACCTGGTCGAGCCCGGCCTGGTGTTCCTGCCGCAGTGGCGCCCGGACGCACCGGCCGCGGACGCCGACTCGGTCTGGATGCTCTGCGGCGTCGGCCGCCGGCAGTAGGCGCTCCCGCCCGGGCGCGACGGCGGCCCGGGTGAACCTCTCCTCGCGTGCGGCGACTAGGGTTTTTCCCGACGCCCACGCGAGGAGTAGACACGGTGAAGACGCGCGAGGTCCATCTCACGGCGCGCCCGCAGGGCTGGCCGACGGCGGACGACTTCGCTCTCGTCGAGGTCGAACGGCCCGAGCCGGATGACGGCGAGGTGCTCGTACGCAACCTGTTCATGTCGGTCGACCCGTACATGCGCGGCCGGATGAACGACGTCAAGTCCTACGTGCCGCCGTACCGGCTGGGCGAGGTGATGACCGGCGGCGCCGTCGGCGAGGTCGTCGCGTCCCGCTCCCCCGACCTGGCCGAGGGCGACGTGGTCCTGCACGACTTCGGGTGGCGCGAGCACGCGCGGGGCCCGGCGCGCCGGTTCCGGCGGCTGACCCCGGTCGAGGGCGTCCCGCTGTCGGCGTACCTGGGCGCGCTCGGCATGCCCGCCATGACGGCGTACGTCGGGCTGCTGCACGTCGCCGAGATGAGGGAGGGCGACACCGTCTTCGTCTCCGGCGCCGCGGGCGCGGTCGGTTCGATGGCCGGGCAGATCGCCCGGATCAAGGGTGCCCGGCGCGTGATCGGCAGCGCGGGCTCGGACGAGAAGGTCGCCTACCTCACCGGCCGTCTCGGCTTCGACGCCGCGTTCAACTACAAGTCCGGCCCGGTGCACCGGCTGCTGGCCGACAGCGCGCCCGACGGCGTCGACGTCTACTTCGACAACGTCGGCGGCGACCACCTCGAGGCCGCGATCGGCGCGTTCAACCAGGGCGGCCGGGCCGCGCTGTGCGGCGCGATCTCGGTGTACAACGCGACCGAGCCGCCGCCCGGCCCGCGCAACCTCGCCCTGCTCGTGGGCAAGCGGGGCACCCTCAAGGGATTCATCGTCACGGACTGGGCCGACCGGTACGGCGACTTCGTCCGCGACGTGGGCGGCTGGATCCGCGACGGGAAGATCACCTTCGAGGAGACCTTCGTCGACGGCATCGACCACGCCGTCGACGCGTTCCTCGCCATGCTGCGCGGCGAGAACCTCGGCAAGATGATCGTACGGCTGTAGGCACCGGCGGGCGCCTGGTCCGTACGCGCCGAGCGAGCCCAAGGTCATGGAGCTTCGTCAGCTGAGGTACTTCGTCACCGTGACGGAGGAGCTGCACTTCGGACGCACGGCCGAGCGGCTGACGATCGTGCAGTCCGCGGTCAGCCAGCAGATCCGCCGCCTCGAACGGGAGTTGGGCGTCGAGCTGTTCCACCGGTCGCCCCGGCGCGTGCGGCTGACGGAGGCCGGGGCCGCGTTCCTGCCCGAGGCCCGCGCGGTGCTGGCGGCCGAGCGACGCGCGCTGGCCGCGATCGGCGATTTCGTCGCCGCGCGCGGGACCGTCCTGCACATCGGCACGAACGGCGGCATGGGTGAGCGGCTGGAACGCGTGCTGGAAGCGCTGGAACGGCAGGCGCCCGGCATACGGGTGGAGCTGGCGTCGGCCCCACCGGGAGAGCGGCTGCGACGCGTCGCCGACGCCCAGTGGGACGCGGCTTTCGTACGCGGGGTGGTCGAGGCGCCCGAAGGCGTACGGCCGATCCCGGTGTGGCGGGACGAACTGGTGGTGTCCCTGCCGGCTCGCCACCCGCTGGCGCGAGGCGACGCCGTCGATCTCGCCGCGCCGGCCGGCCTGCCGCTCTACCTGACGGCTCGCCGGAACAATCCCTCGCTGGTCGATCTGGTCATGGGCGCGTGCCGGGACGCGGGGTTCGAGCCCGTTCTCGGCCCGCCGCACAGCTCTCTGCAGGACACCCTGGCGGCGCTGGGCGCGGGTACGCCGGGGTGGACGGTGCTGTACGCCGCGCACGCCCGGCGGCTGCGCGGCGGCCGGGTGGCGTTCCTTCCGGTTCGCTCACCGGACGGGCTTTCGCTCCCCACGATGCCGCGCGGGGCCATTCACGGGGGCGCGCTGCTCGACAACCTGTCCGCCCTCGGCCGCGCACCGGCGGAGATCGAGGCGGTGGCCTTCACCCATCTGCATCTCGACCACATCGGCTGGGCATGGCACTCCGCTCCCGGCGGCGACCGGCCCCCGTTCACCGGCGCCGACCATCTGGTCGCCGAGACCGAGTGGGCACAGCGCCACCGCCTACGAGCACGCGGCGTCACAGATGAGATCACCCAGGTCATGGCACCCCGTGTACGGCCCGTGACCGATGGCCAGGAGATCTTCCCCGGCGTGCGCGTGCTGCTCACCCCGGCCACACCTCCGGGCACACCGGTTACGTCATCAGCGGTGGTGGCCGTCGGCTGATCGCCTTCGGCGACGCCATGCACTCGCCGATCCAGGTGGACCACCCGGAATGGCCGGCCGCGGTCGACCTCGACTCCGAAGCGGCCGTGCAGCAACGCCGGCGCCTCATCGCCGAACTGGCGGAGCCGGACACCATCGGCTTCGGCGTCCATTTCGCCGACGTGGTGTTCGGCCGCGTCCACCGGTCCGTGTGGCGGCCGGTCGATCGCTGACCTGCCCGCGGTAGGGGCTCAGTGCTCGCGCAGCAGGCGCATTCCCAGCGGTGTGGCCACGTGGTTCACCGCCTTGCCCGTACGGAGCGTGACGATCAGGCCCGCGCCGCGCAGGGTCTTGGTGTGCGACGACACGGACGCGGCGCTGACCCCCAGCTCGGCCGCGAGCTCGCTCGTCGTCCGTCCCTCGGTGACCGATGAGAGGATCGCCGCGCGGGTACGGCCGAGCAGCGCGGCGAGCGCGTCGCGGGCCTTGACGTCGACCAGCGGCAGCGGCGTGAGCGCCGGGTAGAGCAGCAGCATCGACCCGTCGGAGTGCCGGCCGATCATCGGCCGGCCGGTCCAGAACACCGACGGCATCAGCGTCAGGCCGCGGCCGGCCGGCGCGTGCGCGGAGTCCTCGGGCACCTCGATCTCCAGTGTGGTGCCGTTCCAGCGGGAGCCGGGGTACAGGCTCGCCAGGGCCGAGGCCACGCCCCGCTCGGCGAGCTGCGTCCGCCGCCAGGCGAGATCGGCGTCGAAGCTCGCGCGGACCCGCTCCTGGTCCGGCGCGATCACCGTGTCATGGGCACGCCGCAATGCGTTCTCGAGGAGCCGCCACGCCTCGCGGTCGCGGCAGGCCAGTCTCCTGATCCACGGTGTCGGCCGGGTCGTGCGCATGAGCTCGGCCCGCGCGTAGCCCGGCGGCGTGGACAGGACCGTCTCGAGCCCGTCCTCCAGGCCCTCGCTACAGGGGTCGATGAACAGCGGTCCGTTCGCCCCGGGCGGGATCAGCTCCAGCAGCGCCCGCGCCTCGCCCGTCAGGCGCGTACGGCGGGTCCAGCTCGCGAACACGGCGTCGTCGCGCTGATAGGTGGCGACCGCCATTCCCAGCTCCAGCAGCGGAGCCGGCCGGTCGGCGAACCGGACGTTCATCAGGTCCTCTGCGGTGAAGCGCAGTCGAAGCACTTTCGCGACCTTTCGCCCTGGGTCTAAACCATGGCGCCCCCGGGACGGGCGAGACGACGATGCGCGGAAAGCTCTCCCGAAAGGCAGGCAATGCGCAGACTATCCACCATCGCCGCCGTCGCCGGAATCACCGTCGTTCTGGGAGCCCCGGTCGCCGGGGCCACCGGTGGGAAGGACGGCTGGGTGCCGTACCGGACCCAGCCCTTCGACTCCGTCGGCCGATGCTCCTTCACCGTCCACGCCGACATCGTGCAGGATGAGGAGGAGGTCCGGACCGACGCGACCTTTCCGGACGGATCACCGAGGATCCAGGAGTTCCGCGGACCGCTCGTGATCCGCCTCACCAACACCGCCAACGGCAAGTCGGCCGTCCGCGACGTGTCCGGCTACGGCCGGGTCGTGTACAAGCAGAACGGCGGGGCGATCTGGTACTTCGGCCAGGGCGTGGCGATCGGCATCCCGATCGGCAACAAGGCCTACCCGGCGGGCTATTACGTCGTGCACGGCCGGTCCTGGTACACGATCCAGCCGGACGGCACCCGCGACATCAAGGACCGGCTCGCGGACGTGGAGAACATGTGCCGGACGCTGGCCTGAGACCTGCCGGAACCTTCGCCCGGGTTCCGGTCCGTCTCTGAGCCGCGGTGCCGGAGGGCGCCGTGGTCGCCGGGCGTGGCGACCACGGCGCCCTCCCCTGATCGTCTTGTGTCTCACGGCCGCGCGAGCGACGATCGACACTGATCGACGAATCAGCGAGGAGTCGCCGGTGTACGACGTTCTGGTGGTCGGTGGCGGGCACAACGGCCTCGTCGCCGCCGCGTACCTCGCCAAGGCCGGCCTGACGGTGTGCGTCTGCGAGGCGCGCGACGTGGTGGGCGGCGCGGCGGTGAGCGAGCACCCGTTCGGGCCCGACTACACGGTCACGTCCCTGTCGTACGTGGTCAGCCTGCTTCCCCCCGCGCTGATCCGCGACCTGCGGCTGGACCGCCACGGGTACCACGTCTACCCGCAGGGTCCCTACTTCGCGCCGCGCGCCGACGGCGGCCACCTGCGGCTGCCCGACGATCCGGCGCGGCGGCGAGAGGAGATCGGCCGGTTCTCCCGCAAGGACGCCGCGGCGTACGAGCGCTGGGACGCGTGGATGGGCGAGCTGGGCGGCGTCCTCGGCCCGCTCCTCGAGCGGATCCCGCCCAGGCTCGGCTCGCGCCGTCCCGCCGACCTCCTCGGCCAGGCCCGGCTGCTGCGCGTGCTGAAGAACCTCGACGTACGCTCGGCCGTCGACGTCACCCGGATCCTCACCGACAGCATCGCCGACCTGGTCGAGGACCGGTTCGAGTCCGACGCGATGCGGGGCGTGCTGTCGGTCAGCGGGGTGATCGGCACGTGGGCGGGGCCGCGCTCGGCCGGCACCGCGTACGTCATGCTCCACCACCACGTCGGCGAGACCACGTGGGGGTTCCCGCGCGGCGGCATGGGCGGGGTGACCAAGGCCCTCGCGGCGGCGGCGCGCGACTTCGGCGCGGAGATCCGCACGTCCGCGCCGGTGGCCCGGATCGGCGTCGCCGGCGGGCAGGTCACCGGTGTCACGCTGGAGTCCGGCGAGGAGCTGGCCGCGCGCACCGTCATCACCACCACCCACCCGGCCATCGCGTTCCTGCGGCTGCTCGACCGCGGCGACCTGCCGGAGGACTTCGTCGCCGACATCGAGCGCTGGCGGACCCGCAGCGGCACCGTCAAGATCAACCTGGCGGTGGACCGGCTCCCGGCGTTCCGGGGCGTCGACGGGTTCGACCCCGAGGCGCACGGCGGCACGATCGTGCTGGCCGAGTCGCTGGACGACGTCGAGGGCGCCTTCCAGGACGCGGTCGCCGGGCGTCCCGCGGCGGTGCCGTTCGCCGACGTCTGCATCCCCAGCGTGTTCGACGACTCGCTCGCGCCGGAGGGCCACCACATCGTCTCGATGTTCACCCAGTGGGTGCCGCACACGTGGCACGCGTCGCAGCCGGGAGCGGAACTGGAGGCCTACGCCGACCGGGTGATCGCCCGGATGGAGGCGGTCGCACCGGGCTTCACCTCCTCGGTGCTGCACCGCCAGGTGATCGGCCCGTACGACATGGAACACGAGTACCACCTCATCGGCGGCAACATCTTCCACGGCGAGCTGACCCCGGGCCAGATGTTCCACGCCCGGCCCGCGGCCGGCTACGCGGACCTGCGCACCCCGATCAGCGGGCTGTACCAGGCCGGCTCGGCGACGCACGGCGGCGGAGGCGTCACCGGCGTCCCGGGCCGCAACGTCGTACGCCAGGTGCTGAAGGACCGCCGCAGGAGGCGATGAGCCGGATGTGACGGGCGGTATCGGCGCCCGGCGGGTGTGGGCCGGGCGCCGATACCTTCATGTCAGGCCGGTGCCGCGTCGGGCCGACCCGGGTGGCGGGCGAAGAACCGGGCCGCGCTGTCGGCCTCGTGAGCCGGCCGTCGCGCCCCCGCGCCGACGGCCGGCTCACGCCGTGCTCAGCGGGCGGAGCGCCGTACGAAGACGATCGCCGTGGCCAGGGCCACCGTGACGAACGCCGCCGCCACCGCGAAGGCGACCGCGGTGCCGTGAACGGCGCCGCCGTGCCGGCCGGCCGTGCCGAACACCGAGACCAGCACGGCCATCCCCAGGGCACCGCCGACCTGCTGCATGGTCTGCAGCAGGCCGGACGCCGCCCCCGAGTCCTCCCGGCGTACGCCGGACAGGATCGTGAGGGTGAGCGGCAGGAACACGATCCCGGCGCCCAGGCCGAACAGGACCAGCGGTCCGAGCATGGCCCCCGCGTAGCCGCTCGATGCGGTCAGGCGCGTGAGCCAGAGCATCCCGGCCAGCATGAACGGCAGGCCGGCCAGCATCAGCCGCCGCGCGCCGAACCTCGGCACGAGCCGCGGCGCCAGCCGTGCGACGCCGAACAGCAGCCCCGTCATCGGCAGGAACGCCAGCCCGGCCTTCAGCGGGCTGAAGCCGAGGGAGTTCTGCAGGAACTGGACGAGGAAGAAGAACATCCCGAACATGGCCGCCGCGAGCAGCAGCATGGTGAAGTAGGCGCCCGCGCGGGCCCGGTCGGCGAAGAGACGAAGCGGCACCACCGGCTGCCCCGCCCGCGCCTCCACCGTCACGAACGCCGCGAGGAGGACCACCCCGGCGGCGACCGCCAGGAGCGTCGTCGTGTCGCTCCAGCCCGCGTCGGCGGCGCGGATGAACGCGTAGACCAGGGCGACCATGCCCGTGACGGACGTGACCGCGCCGATGACGTCGAGCCGGCCGCGGTGCCGCTCGGTCTCCGCCAGGAACATCGGGGCGAGCAGGAGCACCACCGCTCCCACTGGAACGTTGACGAACAGGACCCACCGCCAGGAGGCCCAGTCGGTGAGCACGCCGCCCAGGATCAGGCCGACGGACGCGCCCGCCGAGCTGGTGGCGGAGAAGACGCTGAGGGCGCGGTTGCGTTCGGACCCCTCGGCGAAGTTGGTGGTGATGAGGGCGAGCGCGCCGGGCGCCGCGAGCGCCGCTCCCCCGCCCTGGACGGCGCGGGCGGCGAGCAGCCACGCAGCCGAGGTGGCGAACCCGCCGGCCAGTGAGGCCAGAGTGAACACCGCGATGCCGGTGACGAACACCCGGCGGCGGCCGAGGATGTCACCGGCGCGCCCGCCGAGCAGCAGCAGGCCGCCGAACGTGAGCGAGTAGGCGTTGCTGACCCACGACAGGCCGGTGGCGGAGAAGTGCAGGCTGCTCTGGATCTCGGGCAGGGCGACGAAGACGACGGTCGCGTCGAGCACGACCATGAGCTGGCACGCGACGATCACGGCCAGGGAGATCCCGGGGTGACGCGCGTGCCGCGCGGGTCCGCCGGCGATCGGCGTCCCGCGCGGAGAGACGGTCTGCTGGGACATGAGTCATAGACTCCTTCTGCAGGAAGTGCACCGGGCGTCCCCCGAAGTGGCTGTCGGGGCCGCCCGGACCTAACCGGAGGATGCCTCCGTTACGATACGGAGGTATCCTCCGGTACGCAACCGTGTCCGGAGGAGCGATGACGACCGCCGATCAGCGCCCCATGCGCGCCGACGCGCGCCGCAACTACAAGCGGCTGCTCGACGAGGCCAAGGTCGCCTTCCTCGAACACGGCGCGGACGCCCCGCTGGAGGACATCGCCCGGCGCGCACACGTCGGCATCGGCACGCTCTACCGCCACTTTCCGACCCGGCTGGCACTCCAGGCCGCGGTGTACCAGGAGCAGGTCGACGACCTGTGCGCCAAGGCGTACGAGCTGCTGGAGACCGAGCGGAGCGGGGACGCGCTGGCCGCCTGGATGCGGTCGTTCGCCGAGTACGCCACGAGCAGGCGCGGCCTGATGCAGACCCTGAAAGAGGTCATCGACGTACGCTCGGACCTGTTCGCCCGCTGCCACGACGAGATCCGGGGCGCGGCCGGCACGGTGCTCGCCGAGGCCCAGCGGGCCGGCACCGTACGCCCCGAGGTGACCGTCGAGGACCTGCTTCGCCTGACCCACGGGCTCTCCGTGGCGACCCAGTCCGCGCCGGAGAGCGCCGACCGGCTGCTCTCGTACCTGCTCGACGGCCTCCGCCCGCAGCACTGATCATCCCTTTCCCCGAGGAATGCCCAGGTCAGCGCGGGAATGTCCAGGTCAGCCCCGTCTGTTTAGCTCCTGAGGTCCTCCAGACCGGAAGGAGATCGGGTGACGGCCATCGCCGAGCGCACCAGGCACGCGGCGGGCAGGGCGGAGCGGATCCGCGTGTTCCTCATCCTGGGCGCGCTGAGCGCCATCGGTCCGCTGTCGATCGACATGTACCTGCCGGCCCTGCCGAAGCTCACCCGTGATCTTGCGGCCGGGCCCTCCCTCGTCCAGCTCACGCTCACGGCGTGCATGATCGGCCTGGCCGCGGGGCAGGTGATCGCCGGTCCGATCAGCGACATGTGGGGGCGCCGGCGGCCGATGTTCGCCGGCATCGCGATCTACACCGTCGCCTCTCTGGCGTGCGTCGTCGCGCCCAACGTGGAACTGCTGGTCGCGCTGCGGCTGATCCAGGGCGTGTCCGGCGCGGCGTGCATCGTGATCTCCCGGGCGGTGGTCCGCGACATGCACGACGGCCCGGCCGCGGCCCGGTTCTTCTCGCTGTTGATGCTGGTGAACGGCATCGCGCCGGTGGCCGCACCGGTGATCGGCGCGCAGGTGCTGCGCTTCACGTCCTGGCGGGGCGTGTTCGGGGTCCTGGCCTTCCTCGGCGTGCTGATGACCGTCTCGATGCTGGGGCTGCGCGAGACGCTGCCGCCCGCGGAGCGGCACACGGGCGGCCTTCGGGCGGCCGTACGGACCTTCGGGGCACTGTGCGCCGACCGGGTCTTCATGGGGTACGCGCTGGCGGGCGGCTTCGCCTTCGCGGCGATGTTCGCCTACATCTCCGGATCGCCGTTCGTCGTACAGAACATCTACGGCCTGTCGCCGCAGACCTACAGCCTGATCTTCGCCGTCAACTCCCTGGGCATTGTGGCGTTCGGCCAGGTCAGCGGCCTGCTGGCCGGACGGGTCCGGCTGATCACCCTCCTGACCGCAGGACTTGGGACCTCGCTGCTCGGCGGCGTGCTGCTGCTCGTCGCCGTGTTCGGCGGGCTGGGCCTGCCCGGAGTACTGGTCGCGCTGTTCCTCGTGGTCTCCGCGATCGGCCTGACCCTGCCGAACTCGACCGCGCTCGCCCTGACGGGCCGCCCGGCGAACGTCGCGGGCAGCGCGTCGGCCCTGTTCGGCCTGCTGCAGTACGTCGTCGGAGCCGTCGCCGCACCGCTGGTCGGGCTGGCCGGCTCGCACTCGGCCGCCCCGATGGCGGTCGTCATCGCCGCCTCGGCGGCCGTGGGCGTCCTGCTCCTCGCCGGTCTGACCCGAGGTCACCACCAGACGCAGTGAGCCGGGACCGGCCTCGACCGTGTGGCGGCCGGGTCCACCGATCGGTCGATGGGCCGATCCACCCGCGGCGTACCCGGGTGGTCGATCCGCCGTCATGGTCGCGCGGGCGATGCTCATGACCGTACCCAGGAGAGCCGAGGAGCACGGTCATGCCGGTCATCGAAGTCACCAACCTGCACAAACGCTACGGCGACACCGTCGCCGTGGACGACGTCTCGTTCGGCGTCGAGGAGGGCGAGATCTTCGGGATCCTCGGCCCGAACGGCGCCGGCAAGACCACCACCGTCGAGTGCGTGGAGGGGCTGCGCGCCCCCGACCGGGGTCGCGTCTCGGTGCTCGGGCTGGACCCGCGGCGCGACCGCGCCGAGCTCACCCAGCGGGTCGGCGTGCAGCTGCAGCAGAGCGATCTGCCGGAGAAGATGAAGGTCGCCGAGGCCATCGCGCTGTACGGCTCCTTCTACCGCAGGCCCGCCGACGGGGAACGACTCATCGACGAGCTCGGCCTCGCCGGCAGGCGCGACACCCGGTTCGGCAAGCTGTCCGGCGGCCAGAAGCAGCGCGTGTCGATCGCACTCGCGCTGGCGGGCAGCCCCGAGATCGCGGTGCTCGACGAGCTGACCACCGGGCTGGACCCGCAGGCGCGCCGGGACACCTGGCGGCTCATCGAGCAGGTACGGGACCGGGGCGTCACGATCCTGCTGGTCACACACTTCATGGAGGAGGCCGAGCGGCTCTGCGACCGCATCGCGGTGATCGACTCGGGCCGGGTCGTGGCGATCGACACGCCCGCCGGACTCGTGTCCCGCGTCGACCCTGAGCAGCGCATCCGGTTCCGGCCCTCGCCGGCGCTGGACGACCGGCTGCTCAAGGAGCTGCCCGAGGTGCACACGGTGACCCGGTCCGGCGACCAGCTCACGGTGACCGGCACGGGCGGTCTCCTCCAGGCGGTCACCTCGGTGCTCGCCCGCAACGACATCATCGCCGCCGACCTCCGGGTCGAGCAGACCAGTCTCGACGACGCCTTCGTCGCCCTCACCGGCCGCAGCATCGCCCAGGAGGCCTGACGTGTTCGCCCGGATCACCCTCATGGAGTTCAGGCTCACCCTGCGCGAGCTCGTCGTGCCGCTGTTCGTGCTGGTGCTGCCGATCGGGCTGCTGCTCGGCTTCGGCTTCCAGCCCGGCAGCCGGCGCCCGGACGCCGACCTCGGCGGCCAGACCGGCGCCGCGTACATCGCGGCGATCGGCGCGGGCATCTGCCTGGCCGTTCTCGGGCTGAGCGTGCTGCCCGCCGCCCTGGCCGGCTACCGCGAGAAGGGCGTGCTGCGCCGCCTGGCCACCACGCCCGTACGGCCCGTGTACCTGCTCGCCGCCCAGATCGTCGTGTACGCGGCGGCGGCACTGTTCACCGTGGCGGTGCTCATCGTCCTCGGCGACGTGCTGTTCGGCACGCCGGTGCCCAAGGCCTTCCCCGCCTTCCTCGGCACCCTGCTGCTCGGCATCGCGGCGCTGTTCGCGATCGGGCTGCTGGTCGCGGCCGTGGCGCCCAGCGGCAAGGCCGGTCAGGCGATCGGCATGATCCTGTTCTTCCCGAACCTGTTCCTCGGCGGCGTCTACATCCCCCGCGAGGCGATGCCGGCGGTCCTGCGGCACATCGGCGACTACTCACCGCTCGGCGCGACCCTCAAGACGATGCGGGACGCCTGGATGGGGACGGATCCGCGTGGCACGCAGTTGGCCATAATGGCCGCGTACGCGGTCGTCGCCGGGGTGGCCGCGACCAAGCTCTTCAGGTGGGAATGACCGTGCCGCCGCCGCTCGGCCAGTGGGAACGACGCGAGGCCCTCATGCTTCGCGTCGTTCCGCACTGCGCGCTCGCGGTCTCGGTCGTTCTGCTGCTCCTGGCCGGCTCCGGCCCGTTCCCGCGCCTGCTCACCACGCTCGGCCTCACGCTGGTCGCCGAGGTCTGGCTGCTCGTGATGGACGGCTCCGGCCCCGCGTGGACCCGGCGGCCGTGGGCGAGGGTCGTGCACTTCGCGGTGTTCACGCTCCTGTCCGTCTCGCTCGTCTACCTGAGCCCGCTCTACGGGTTCTTCGCCTGGAGCGGCTATCTCCAGGTGCCGGCCCTGCCCGCCCGCTGGCGATGGGCGGGCGTGGTCGCCACGGCCGCGATCGTCTCCAGCACGTACGTCGGCGGGGTCCAGCAGATCGACGGGTCCACGGTCGCCCTCTTCGTCATCTTCACGGCGGCCGGCGTCGGTCTCGGCGGCGGGTTCCTGTTCCTCAACACGATGCTCGGCCGCCAGAACGACCGCCGGCGGGTGATGCTCGGCGACCTCGCCGAGGCCAACGCCCAGCTCGAGGCCGCCCTCGCCGAGAACGCCGGCCTGCACGCCCAGCTGCTGACCCAGGCGCGGGAGGCCGGGGTCCTGGACGAGCGCGCCCGGATGGCGCGGGAGATCCACGACACGCTCGCGCAGGGGTTCACCGGGATCATCGCCCAGCTCGAGGCCGCCCGGCAGAACCCGGACCAGTGGCGGCGTTTCACCGACCAGGCCCAGGCCCTGGCGCGGGAGAACCTGTCCGAGGCCCGCCGGTCCGTACGCGCGCTGCGGCCCGAACGCCTCGAGCAGGCGCGCCTGCCCGAGGCGATCAGCGGCATGAGCGAGCGCTGGTCGCAGACCACCGGCATCGCGGTGGGCGTCGAGACCACCGGCGAGCCGCGGCCGATGCTCGCCGACGTGGAGGTCGCGCTGTTCCGCGTCGCGCAGGAGGCCCTGACCAACGTCGCCAAGCACGCCAAGGCCACACGGGTCGGGCTCACGCTGTCGTACATGGACGACGTCGTGCTGCTCGACGTCCGCGACGACGGCGTCGGCTTCGAGCCCTGCGACGCGGACGGCGGGTTCGGCCTGTCGTCGATGCGGCAGCGGCTGCTGCGCGTCGCGGGGAACCTGGCCGTCGAGAGCAACCCCGGGGAGGGCACCGCGGTCAACGCGAGCGTCCCCGCCCTTCCCTCCGGAGGAGGAGCATGATCCGCCTACTCATCGTCGACGACCACCCGATCGTCCGCGACGGCCTGCGCGGCGTCTTCGCCGCCGAGCCCGACCTGGAGGTGGTGGCCGAGGCGTCCGACGGCGCCGAGGCGGTGCGCAGGGCCGGCGACGCCGACGTCGTGCTCATGGACCTGCGCATGCCCGGCATGGGCGGCGTGGAGGCGATCGACCGGCTGCGCGAGGCGTTCCCCGACGTACGCGTGCTCGTGCTGACCACCTTCGACACCGACAGCGACGTCCTGCCCGCCATCGAGGCGGGAGCGACGGGCTACCTGCTCAAGGACGCGCCACACGAGGAGTTGCTGCGCGCGGTGCGCTCGGCGTACCGGGGCGAGTCGGTGCTGTCGCCGTCGGTCGCGGGCCGCCTGATGGGCCGGGTCCGGCGACCGTCCGAGGGCACGCTGAGCAAGCGCGAACGCGAGGTGCTCGCCCTCATCGCCGACGGCACCACCAACCGCGAGGCGGCCAGGCGCCTGTTCGTCAGCGAGGCGACCATCAAGACGCACCTGCTGCACATCTACGACAAGCTCGGCGTCCGAGACCGCGCCGCCGCCGTCGGCGAGGCGTACAAACGGGGCCTGCTCTCCTGAGGGGTCACCGCCCCGGCGTACGCGAACGGCCCCGGCGCCGCTCGCGGCGCAGGGCGACGTACTGCGTGCCGGCGCCCGCGATCAGGATCACCGCCATGGCGGCGACGAGCCACCGGGGCGGGTCCAGCAACTGTCCGGAGAACACGTCGTACGCCAGGAGGACGAAGAAGATCGCGCTACAGGCCCAGCTCGCCACGACCCATCCCCTGGCGGGACCGTACAGGCGTTCGATCACGAACGACAGCCTAAGGGACCGCCCGGGAACCCACGCCCGGTCGCGCGGCGCTCGCGGGCGAGGGTTGCGGGCAGCCTCCAAGACACCGCCCCCGGCCGATCCCCTGCCCCCCGTTACGGGCCCGCGAAGAAGGTGGTCAGCACCGGGGCGAGGGCGTCCGGGGACACGTCGTGGGTCTGGCCGTCCAGGGTCCGATACTCGGCCTGCGGGATCGCGTCCGCGGTGGCCTTCGCCGCGTGCCGGAGGGCCTCCGGGCTCGCGCCGCCGGACAGCACCAGGGTCGGGGCGGTGACCGCCGAGGCGAGGGCCCGGGGCACCCGGCCGTCGCCGAGCAGCGCGTCGTCGTAGGCGAGCGTCGGGGCGATCGCCTCCATCGCGGACCAGCCCGGCCCGCCGCGCATGCCCTCCACCGCCTGCGGCGGGACGCCCACGTTCGTTATGAACAACGCCACCGCGTCGCCCCTCCGGCCGGCGGCGAGCAGCCCGGTGAGGCGCTCGGTGTAGTCGCGCCGGCGCGTGCCGCCCTCGGCTTCGGCCTCGCCCGTGAACGGCGGCTCGTACAGCGCCAGCCGCGCGATGCCCGGCCCGGACGAGGCCGCCGCCAGTGCCAGGGCCGCGCCCGAGGAGATCGCGTAGACGTGGGCCTCGCCGCCGGCCTCCGCGATCAGCGCGCGCAGGTCCTCCACCTCCCGCGCCACCGCGTACGGCGGCGTGTCCGTGCTCTCGCCGCGCCCGCGGCGGTCGTAGGCGTGGACGGTGAACGCGTGCCGCAGCCGGGCGGCGAGCGCCCGCATCGGTCCCCCGCCCCGGTGGCACATGGCCCCGTCGACGAGGATGAGCGGCGGTCCGTCGCCGTCGCGCTCGTAGACGATCGTGGTGCCGTCGGCGGACGTCACTTTCGGCATGGTGTGCTCCTTCAGCGATCGAGACCGGCGAGGTAGGCGTCGAAGCGGTCGAGGCTGGTGGCGAAGCCGGCCCGCGCCTCGGCGCTGCGGTACGCCTCCGGCACGTTCGTCTGGTGGGTGACGACCTCGGTCCGCCCGTCGCCGAGATCGGTGAAGGTGATCGTGGTGCTCATGCCGCCCTCGACGCCCGGCTCGATCCACCCGAGCCGGTGCGGCCGGCTGACCTCCGTGTACACGGCGCGCATGGTGTACGTGCCGCCGTCGGCGTCGCTCACCATGGTGGTCTCGAAGGCGCCGCCCGGCCGCAGGTCGACGACGATGTTCTCGGCCGGGGTGGTCGTGCCGGCCGGCCCCCAGAAGTGGGTCAGGTGCTCAGGCGTGGTCATGCAGTCGAACAACAGCTCCGGGGACGCGCGGTGCACCCTCCGGTAGGTGAGCTCTCCGGTCTCGCTCATCGTGTCGTCCCCTCATCCTGGTCCCGCCCGGCGCGCAGTGCGGCCAGGTGCGCGTCGAGGCGGTCGTGGCGGTCGGTCCAGACCTGCCGGTGGCGCTCGATCCAGCCGACGGCCGCGTCGAGACGCACCGGATCCAGCACACAGGGCCGGGACTGCCCGGTACGGGTCCGCGAGATGAGCCGGGCGCGTTCGAGCACCTTCAGGTGCTTGGAGACCGCCTGTTGCGTCATCGCGAAGGGTTCGGCGAGCTGGTTCACCGTCGCGTCGCCGCGCGCGAGGCGCTCCAGGATCGCGCGCCGGGTGGGATCGGCCAGGGCCGAGAACACCAGGCTCAGATCGTCTTCCACGACTGTCATGCGCCGACCCTACTCACAACCAAACGGTTACACAACTAGATGGTTGTCAATCCGGTGCCGGCTCCTGCGACGGCGCGGGCGGCCGTACGCTGGGGTCGTCATCCAGCCCCCTCGACGATCGTGGAGAGCCCGTGCGCGTCCTCGGCCTGATGTCCGGCACGTCGTTCGACGCCATCGAGGTGGCGGCGGCCGAGCTGACCGCCCACGGCGCGGACCTGGCGCTGCGGCCGCTCGGTTCGCTCTCGGTTCCGTACGCGCCCGGCCTCGCCGCCCGCATCGCCGCCGCCCTCCCCCCGGCCACGACCACGGCGGGCGAGATCTGCGCGCTCGACACCCGCATCGGGCAGGCGTTCGCCGAGGCCGCCGTCCGCGGCGTCGCCGAGCTCGCGGACGGACGCGCCGACCTCGTGGTCTCCCACGGCCAGACGGTCTTCCACTGGGTGGAGGAGGGCCGCGTCCTCGGCACCCTGCAGATCGGCCAGCCCGCCTGGATCGCCGAGCGCACCGGGCTGCCGGTCGTGGCCGACCTGCGCACCCGCGACGTCGCCGCCGGCGGTCAGGGCGCCCCGCTCGTGAGCCTGGTCGACACGCTGCTGCTGTCGGGGGACGTCCCGCGCGCGGCCCTCAACCTCGGCGGCATCGCCAACATCACGGTGGTCGCCGACGGCCGCGAGGCCGTCGCGTTCGACACCGGGCCCGCCAACGGCCTGCTCGACGCCGTGGTCGCGGAGGCGACCGGTGGCGCACGCCGCTACGACGCCGACGGGGCGGGCGCGCGGGCCGGGACCGTTCACGAGCGCCTGCTGGAGCTGCTGCTGGCCGAGCCGTACTACGCGGCGGCACCACCGAAGACGACGGGCAAGGAACTGTTCAACCTGGCGTACGTGGAAAAGACGCTCGCCGCGCTCGGCGGCGGCCGTCCCTCCCACGAGGACCTGCTCGCGACGCTGACCCGGCTCACCGCCACCACGGTGGCCCGCGCGGTCGCGCCGTACGGGGTCGCGGAGGTGATCGCCTCGGGTGGCGGCACGGCGAACCCGGCGCTGCTGGCCGACCTCGCGGCCGAGCTGGACCGGCGGGCGGGCGCGTCGCTTCGGACGATCGACGAGCTCGGCATCCCCTCCGGGGCCAAGGAGGCCTACGCCTTCGCCGTGCTCGGCTGGCTCACCGCGCACGGCCTGCCGGGCACCGCCGCCTCGTGCACCGGCGCGAGCGGCCCGCGCGTGCTCGGCGCGATCGTCCCCGGCGCCGGCGGGCGGCTGCCCCGGCCGGAGACCACGGCACCGCCCCGCCGTCTGCGCATCGTCCCGAGCTGAGGGCCCGCGTGGCGGCGATCATCCGGGGACGAACTCGTTGACTTCGCCGTCACACCGGAGAGGCGGTGGCCGCGTCCGCCGCGACGTGGCACGCGGCCTGGTGCCCGGGCCGCAGTTCGAGCAGTGCGGGCTCGTCCGTACGGCAGCGGTCCTCCGCCACCGGGCAGCGGGGGTGGAAACGGCATCCGGCCGGCGGCCTGGCCGCGTTGGGCACCTCGCCTCCCAGCACGGGCGCCGGGGTGCGCCGCGACGGGTCCGGGACGAGCCCGGCGTCGCGGAGTGAGCGCGCGTACGGATGCAGCGGCTCGTCCGACACCTCGCGCCACGGGCCGACCTCCGCGACCTTGCCCAGGTACAGGACCAGGACCCGGTCGCTGATGTGGCGCACCATGGCGAGGTCGTGGGAGATGAACAGGTACGTGAGGTTCAGCCGCTCGCGCAGGCGTACGAGCAGGTTCATCACCTCGGCCTGTACCGAGACGTCGAGCGCCGACACGGCCTCGTCCAGGATGAGGACGTCGGGCTCGACCGCGAGGGCGCGCGCGATGCCGACGCGCTGCCGCTGGCCTCCCGACAGCTGCACCGGATACCGGTCGCGCAGCCGGGACGGGAGCCCCACCATCTCCATCAGCTCGGTGACCCGGGCGGAACGCTCGGCGCCCCGCGCGGCCAGCCCGTGCACGCCGAGCACCTCCGCCAGCGTCTGCTCGACGGTGAGGCGCGGATGCAGCGAGGCGTACGGGTCCTGGAAGACGAGCTGGACCCGCCGCCGGTACGGCCGCATCGCCCGCGGCCCGAGCGCGGTCAGCTCGGTGTCGCCGAGCAGCACGCGCCCGGAGGTGGGGTGCTCGAGCCGTACGAGCAGGCGGGCGAGCGTCGACTTGCCGCAGCCGGACTCGCCGACGATGCCGAGGGTCTCCCCCGGCGCGACCGTGAAGGAGACACCGTCGAGCGCGTGGACGACCGCACCGCCGGCACCTTTGTAGTGCTTGACGAGGTTCTCCACCGTCAGCGTCTCGGTGTTGCTGATGAGTCCTCCTTCGTCGGAAGAGTGACCATGTCCGCGTGCTCTTTGGTTCACTCGCTTCGCTCGCTCACGAGTCCTCCTTCGCCCAGAGGCGCGCGTGCTCCTCGGTTCGCTCGCTCACGCGGTCCACTCCTCCGGGGGCACGTGGCAGGCCGCCCGCTGTGGCCCGCGGTCGAGCAGGGGCGGCTCGGCGGTCGTGCAGACGTCGCGCCGCTGCGGGCAGCGCGGCGCGAACGGGCAGCCCGGCGGCAGGTTCGCCGGATCCGGGGGAAGCCCGCCGATCTGGGTCAGCGGCGGGCGTTCGGCGCCGCGGTGCGCGGGCAGGGAGCGCAACAGCCCGGCCGTGTACGGGTGGGAGGGCCGGGCGAACAGCTCGGCCGTCGTCCCCTCCTCCACCACGCGCCCCGCGTACATGACCGCCGTGCGGTCCGCGATGTGCGCCACGACACCGAGGTCGTGCGTGATCCACACGACCGCCATGCCGTCCTCGCGCCGCAGCTCGTCGACCAGGTCGATGACCTGCCGCTGGATGGTGACGTCGAGCGCGGTCGTCGGCTCGTCGGCGATCAGCACCCGCGGTCGCTGGGCCACCGCGACCGCGATCATGGCGCGCTGCCGCATCCCGCCGGAGAGCTGGTGCGGGTACGCACGCAGCGCGCGGTCCACGGGCAGCCCGACGCGTTCGAGCGTCTCGGCGGCGCGGGTCCGTGCGTCCGCCGCCGCCATGCCGTGCGCGGTCAGGCCCTCGACGATCTGCGGCCCGATCCGCATGAGCGGGTTGAGCGCGGTCATCGGCTCCTGGTAGACCATGCCGACCTGCGCGCCCCGCACCGTACGCCGCTCGGCCTCGGGCAGCGCGACGACGTCGCGCCCGTCGACGCGTACCGAGCCGCCGCCGACCCGGATGGTGTCGGGCAGCAGGCCCATGACGGCGAGCGCGGTGAGCGACTTGCCCGAGCCGGACTCCCCGACCAGCCCGAGGGTCTGGCCGGGCTCGACCGCGAGGTCCACACCGCGGACGAGATCGACGCCCGTGGACCGTACGGTCACGGTGAGGCCTTCGACGGCCAGCGCGGCCTGGGGAACGACCACCGGGGCCGTCCTCTCGCTCCGTTCGGTCATGACCGGTCCTCCGCGGGGTCGAGGGCCGCGCGCAGCCCGTCGCCTAGCAGGTTGAGGCCGATGACCAGCACGACGATCACGGCCGCGGGCGCCGCCAGCATCCAGGGCTCGGTGGTCAGGAACGTACGGCCGTCCGCCACCATCAGGCCGAGCGAGCTCTGCGGCGGCTGGGTGCCCAGGCCCAGGAAGCTGAGCGTCGACTCCGTGAGCACGGCCCACGACATCGCGAGCGTGGTCTGCACGAGGATCGGCGCGGCGACGTTCGGCAGGACGTGCCGGCCCACGAGGCGGAGCGGCCCGAACCCGAGCACGCGGCCCGCCTTGACGTACTCGGCGTTCCGTACGGTCAGCGTCGGGCCGCGCGCGGTGCGGATGAAGATCGGCAGGTAGACGATGGCGATCGCCAGCGTCGTCTCGGGCCAGCCGCGGCCGAGCGCCGAGATCACGGTCAGCGCGAGCAGGATCGCCGGGAAGGCGAACAGCACGTCGGTGAGCCGTCCGACGACGGCGTCCGCCCATCCCCCGGCGTACCCGGAGACGACGCCGACGAGCGTGCCGGCCGCCGCCGCGGCGGCGACGGAGACGACGGCCACGCGCAGCGAGGCGAAGATGCCCGACAGCGCGCGGGAGAAGACGTCCCGCCCGAACTGGTCGGTGCCGAACGGATGGCTCACCGAGGGCGGTTTCAGCCGTACCGCGACGTCCTGGGCGACCGTGTCGTACGGCAGGAGCCCGAACAGGCCGGCCAGGCCGCCGAGGACGATCACGCCGGTGACGACCATACCGATGCGGCCGTTGCGGTCGGCCCACAGGCGGCGCGCGACGCCCCGGCGGCCGGGCGGCGGCGGTCCGGCCGGGTCGAGGGCGGCGCCCACCGCCGCGGGCGCGGGTGGCACTGTCATGTCTCGGCCGTTCTCGGGTCGAGGGCGCGGTAGATGAGGTCGACGGCGAGGTTGACGACGACGAAGCCGGTCGCGATGAGCAGCACGGCCGACTGGACGACGGCGTAGTCGCGCTGCAGGATCGCGTTCAGCAGGAGCCGCCCGAGGCCGGGCAGCGCGAAGACCTGCTCGATGACGACGGTGCCGCCCAGCAGGTAGCCGAACTGGATGCCGACCATCGTGACGATCGGGACGCTGGAGTTGCGCAGCACGTGCCGCCAGCGGATGCGCCGGGGGAACAGGCCCTTGCCCCGCGCGGTGCGCACGAAGTCCGAACGCGCCACGTCGAGGTAGGCCGAGCGGGTGGTGCGCATCACCGTCGCCGCCAGGCCGACCGCGAGGACGAGCGCCGGATAGATCATCTGGCTGAGGTTCCCGCCGACCGACTGGGAGAGCGGCACGAAGGTGCCGGCCGAGGGGAAGTAGCGGAAGACCGCGCCGAGCACGGCGACGACGACGGAGGCGAGGACGAACTCCGGCAGCGCCAGGCCGAGCAGTCCGGCGGACTGCACGCCGAGGTCGCGGGCGCCGCCGGGACGGCCGGCCGCGAGCACGCCGAGCGCGATGCCGAGCGGCGCGCCGATGAGCGTGGCGAGCACCGCCAGTTCGACCGTGACGGGGATCGCCGAGCCCAGCAGCGTCGCGACGTCGGTGCCGCTGTTCACCGAGACGCCGAGGTTGCCGTGCAGCACCTGGCCGATCCAGGTGACGAACTGGTGCGGGACGGACTGGTCGATGCCGTAGTAGCGGCGCAGCGCGGCGCGCTGGCCCGCGGTGAGCAGGCCCGCCTGCGTGCCGAGGTTCGCGTCGATCGCGTCGCCCGGCAGCAGGCGCAGCAGCGCGAAGACCACGACCGCGACGCCGATCAGGGTGCCCGCCAGCCCGGCGACCCGGCCTCCCACGGCGCGGAGCGCCGTCATTCCCCGGCTCACCCCCGCGTGGCGCTCTGCAGCGAGCGCAGCGAGTTGTCGGCGGTGATGCCCAGGCCCGTCACGTTCGGCTGCATGGCCACGACGTTGTTGTCGGTGAAGAGCCACACCCACGGCGACTGCTGGAGCATGGTGCGCTGGAGCTGGGCCACGGTCGCGTCGCTGAGCCGCTCCTCGGTCGACGCGCCCGCCTGGGCGAGCAGCTTGGCGATCGGCGGCGAGTCCAGCCCGGCCGGCTTGGCGAGCGATGCGCCGTCGCCGAAGTAGCGGGCGTACATCAGGTAGGGCGAGGACATGCCGCCGTTGAGCGCGAGGGCGACGTCGAAGTCGGCCTTGCTCCACCGCTTCACGTACACGTTGGTGGGCTGCTGGTCGATGGTGAGCTTGACGCCGATCTTCGACAGCTGGGCCTGGAGGTTCTGCGCCTCGTTGACGGCCGAGGCGTAGCCGCCGCTCATCACGAGCATCTTCAGGTCGACCGACGTGCCGCCGAGCAGCTTCTTGGCCGCGGCGGCGTCGCCGGGCGTGCACGGCAGCCCGTCGGTCGGCGACAGGTGGTAGCCGGGGCTGGTGATCGGCCCGGTGACCGTGCCCTGGCCGGCCACGGCGGTGTCGACGACCTGCTTGCGGTCGATGGCGCAGGCGATCGCCTGACGGACGGGCAGCCGGTCGAGCGGCTTGCGCCGGCCGTTGAGCATGAGGGCGTGGTAGGCCATCGACGGCGTCTTGGCGATCGTGACGCCACCGTGCGCCTGGGCGACGACGTTCGGGTCGGTGAGCACGCCGGCGTCGAACGACCCGGCGCGCAGGCCGGCCAGGATCGAGTTCTCGTCCGGGATGACGCGGAACTCCACGCCGGGCAGCTTGGGAGCGCCGCCGAAGTAGGCGGAGTTGGCGGTCAGGTCGACCTTCTGCCCCTGGGTGCGGCCGGCCAGCTTGAACGGCCCGGTGCCGTTCGCGGCCTGGGCGAGGCGTCCGGCCTTGATGTCGGCCGGGTCGACGATGGCGGTGCCGGTCAGGGTGAGCGTGTGGAGGACGGAGCCGTCGGGGCGGCTCAGCTTGATCACCGCGGTGTTCGGGTCCGGCGCGGTGACCTTGGTCACGGCGAGCAGGTTCGACCGGACGACCGAGGCGGTGGCCTCGTCGCGGACGCGGTCGAGGGTGGCGACCACGGCGTCGGCGGTGAGGGCGTCGCCGTTGTGGAACCGCACGCCCTGCTGGAGGTGGAAGGTGAGCGTACGGCCGTCCTTGCTCGTCTCCCAGCTCTTGGCCAGCCCGGGGACGAGCCGGCCGTCGGCGTCCGTGCGGAGCAGCGTGTCGAAGATCAGCTGGAGGGTCTGCACGGTGCCGAAGGCGGTCGCCACGGCCGGGTCGAGACCGTCGAGGTCGACCGTCCGTGCCACGACCAGCGGCCCGTGCGACTTCTTCCCGGCGTTCCCCGAGCCGGCCGGGGAGCAGGCCGCGACCACGGCCGAGACCGCCCCCGCCAGCGCGAAGGCGCGCAGGAGACGGTGTCTGAACATGCGCATGGGGTCCTCATCTCGCGCTGCGAAAAACAAGATGTACCACTATGGACCACAGTGACGTAAAAAAGTAACGCCCAGCCGCGAGTCTTTACCGGAGGTCCCTCGATGCCCGAACCCGCCCCGCTCACGGACGCCGTCACCGGCGCGGTCGGCGACGAGCGGGGCCCGACGGCCGCCGCGCTCGCCGTCGTGCGGCGCGGCGTGGGCCCGCCCACCATCGTCACGGCGGGACGGACCGGCCGGGAGGGTCCGGCTCCCCGGCCGGTCGAACCGGGCACGCGCTTCGACCTGGCCTCCGTCTCCAAGATCGTAACGACGCTCGCCGTCATGCGCCTGCGGGCCGCCGGCGCACTGGACCTGGACGCCCCCGTACGGTCGCTGCTGCCGGTGTTCGCCGGCGGGGCGAAGGACTCCGTCACCGTACGCTCACTGCTGCTCCATCGCGCCGGCCTGTGGGAGTGGTGGCCGCTGTACGCCCCCGCGGAGGACGGGGAGGGCGTCCTGGGCGACCCGGCGGCGGCGGTCGCGCGGGCCGCGGCGCTGCCCCTGCGCTACTCGCCGGACTCCGGGCGGCACTACTCCGACCTGGGGTTCCAGCTACTGGGGGCGATCGTCACGACGGTCTGCGGCACGGATCTGCGGACGGCCGTCGCCGACCTCGTCACCGGGCCCCTCGGCCTGCGGGCGACCGGGTACGGACCGCTGACGGATCCCGGCGTGGCGGTGACGTCCCACGGCGACGCGTGGGAGCGGCGGATGATCGCGACCGGCGAGCCGTACCCCGTCCCCGTACGGTCCGTCCCGGCCGGACGGGACCACTGGCTGCGGGGCGAGGCCGGCGACGGCAACGCGCACCACGCGTTCGGCGGCGCCGCCGGGCACGCGGGGATCTTCGCTCCCGCCGCCGAGACCGCCCGTCTGGGCGAGGTCATGTTCGGCGGCCATCCCGGCTGGCCGCCCGGGGTCGTCGCCGAGTTCGCCGCACCCGGGCCGGACGCGGAGCAGGCGCTCGGCTGGCGGCGTACCGAGGTCACGACGCCCGATGGCGGGACGGTCACGGTGCTCGGCCACCCGGGCTTCACCGGGACCGAACTGTCGGTCGCCCCGGCGCTCGGCCTGTCGTGGGCCCTCCTCACCAACCGGCTGCACCCCACCTCGACGCCGGTCGACGTGTCCGCGGCGCGCGCACGCGCCACCCGGCTCGTCCTGGAGCTCTGTTCGGCGGGCTGACCATCGTCGCTCACGAGGACCTGTGCGCGTCGGCGAGCATGTCGAGGGAGACCTGCCAGAGGCGTGCCGCCTTCCGCGGGTCGAGGGCATGGTCCGCCACACCACGGCGTACGCCCGGGGTGAAGAGTACGGCCTCCTCGCAGTCCTCGAAGTATTTGCCGGTGACGCCCTGAACGAGCCGCGACGCCGCGAGCAGGACGGATGTCGCCGCGCCCTGTTCGATGTTCTTGACCGAGAGGCCGGTGGCGGCGCCGGGGTCGAACGACGCGGGCGCGGGGGGCATGTGGCGGGACAGGCCGGTGCCCCAGATCCGGCCGGGGTTGAGCGCGTTGACGGTGATCCCGTCGCCGGCCCACCGCTTGGCGGCCTCCACGGCGGCGGCCCACGGGTCGTAAGGGTGGTGCGCGAAGTGGTTGTCGTCGAAGAGGACCTCACCGTTGACATGGCCCACGGAACCGACGACGACGCGCGATCCGCCGGCCGCACCAAGCGCGTCGTGCAGGCCGGTGGCGAGCGCGAAGTGGCCGAGGTGGTTGGTGGCGAACTGCAGCTCCCAGCCCTCGGGCGTGCGGGTCTCGGGGGTGGCCATGACGCCGGCGTTGTTGACGAGGATGTCCAGCGGCCCGGTCCAGCCGGCCACGAACGCCCCGACCGAAGCCTGGTCGGCGAGGTCGAGCGGAGCGACGAGGACGTCGCGCCCGCCGGTGGTCGCGGTGATGCCGGCCGCGATCCTCTCCCCCGCCTCGACGTCACGGACGGCCAGGGTGACCTCGGCTTTCGCGCCGGCCAGGGCGCGAGCCGTCTCGACGCCGATGCCCGACGAGGCGCCGGTCACGACGGCTCGGCGACCGGTCAGGTCCACCCCCGCGATGACGTCGGAGGCCGTTGACTCGGCACCGAAGCCGGTGGTGATCCGCGTACTGGTCATATCGTTTCGCTCCTTGATGCGAGTCCACGCCGGATCACTACACTGTTAAGCGGAGTCGGGTCCGGTTCTCTGCGGCCGAGCAGAAGCGGAGCCGGGTCCGGTTAGCAAGTCGCGCAGAGACGCATCACGGCGAGATCGCGGCATGGAGAGGACACGTCGTGGCTTCATCCGAGGGGACGGCCCGGTCCCTGCGCGCCGACGCCCAGGCCAATCACGACCGGCTCCTGGAGGTCGCGGCCAGGGCGTTCGCCGAGGACGGAGCCGAGGCGTCACTGAAGGCCATCGCCAAGGAGGCGGGCGTCGGCACCGGGACGCTCTACCGGCGTTTCCCGACACGCGAGATCCTCGTCGAGGCGACGTACCGCGGCGAATCGGCTCGGCTCTGCGCCTCCGCCGGCGATCTCCTGCGGCACATGCCGGCGATCGACGCTCTGCGCGTGTGGATGGAGCGGTTCCTGGACCACCTGGCGACCAAGCGAGGCATGGCCGAGTCACTGCGCGCCGTGCTGACCAACGACGACGACCTGCGGCTGAAGACACGCGGCATGCTGATCGACGCGTTGGCCCTGCTGCTGCGCGAGGGCGAGGAGCAGGGGGCGGTACGCAGTGGCCTCGACCCGTCCGACGTCGTCATGGCGCTCGGCGGCATCGCGCTCATCGCGAGCGACCAGGATCAGCGCGATCTCGCCGGGCGGCTGCTCGATCTCCTCATGGCCGGCCTCACCGCGAGCGCCGGAGAGTAGGTCGATCAGCGGTTTCCGACCCGGATGTCCGGATTTGACGCCTTCATCGCGTATCGATCATGCTGTCGGCGAACATCACTCCGACAGAGGGCGGCGACGTGCGCATCGGGCTGCTGGGAACCGGGCCGTGGGCGGAGATCGCGTACGGGCCCGCGCTCCGCGACCATCCTGAGGTCGAATTCATCGGGACGTGGGGACGCCGGCCCGAGGCCGCCGCCGCGATCGCCGAATCCTTCGGCGGACGCCCGTACGCGGACGTGGACGCCCTGATCACCGACTCCGAGGCCGTCGCGATCGCGCTGCCCCCGGCCGTCCAGGCGCCGCTGGCCGCACGCGCCGCACGCGTCGGACGCCATCTGCTGCTCGACAAGCCGCTCGCCGTGGACGTCGCGGACGCGCGGGCGGTCGTGGACGCGACCACCGCGACGGGCGTCGCGTCGGTCGTCTTCTTCACCACGCGCTTCACCGGCGAGCCGGGCCGATGGATCGGCGAGCAGGCCGAACGCGGTGGCTGGTTCACCGCGCACGCGGACTGGCTGGGCGCACTGGACAGCGGCGACAACCCGTTCGCGAACTCCCCTTGGCGCCGGCAGAAGGGCGGGCTGTGGGACGTCGGCCCGCACGCCCTTTCGGTGCTGCTGCCGGTGCTCGGCGACGTCGAGAAGGTCACGGCGGCCGTCCCCGGCCCCGGTGACACGGTCCACCTGGTGCTACGCCACACCGGCGGCGCGTCCAGTACGGCGACGCTCAGCCTCACGGCACCGGGACCGGCCGCGGGCAACCGGGCGGAGTTCCGCGGCGAGTCCGGCGTCGTGTCCCTCCCGAAGAGCCAGGACACCGCCGTGACCGCGCTGACCCGGGCGATCGACGCGCTGATCGAGTCCGCCCGCACCGGCCGCCCGCACCCGTGCGACGCACGCTTCGGCCTGCGCGTGGTGGAGATCCTCGCCGAGGCCGAGCGGCTGCTCTGACGGCACGCAACCTGGGTTACGGTCACGGACCTCGCGCGGAAGAGGGCGGCCACCCACCGAGGTAGACCGCCTTTCCGCACTACTTCCAGTCCGGTTCGAACGCCGCCGTCGGTCCGCCGATCGGAGGGGGATCGCAGCGGTGCGGAGTGCCCCTTTCCCGCCCTCGCCGTCGTGGGTCCGCACCCGGTGGTGTGACGTGCTCCGTGCGCGGTCACCGGTGTGATGTGCTGGGCATGCGATGTGAGCAAGGGATTCGAACCCCTGCGCCTACCCTCCGGCGCACCAAGAAGTGAACCGGATTACCCGCCGGCTCGCGGGATGGTGCGCGCCCCCACGTTGGCTACCTGCTCCGCATACCGTTCTCAGTCCAGCAGGTCGACCTCCCAATTGGTCCGCTGAATGAGCGTATCGACCTCGCGAAGCCGCCGGGCGAGATCATCGGCCTGACCGCGCAACTCAGCCACCGGCAGCGCGGGAATCATCCGTAGTTCAGACCGCAGCTGCCGCAACCCGCGCTGCCCCTCCCCGACCGCGGCGCTCGCGGCGGCGGTGACCAGGTTGTGCCGCAGACGCAGCACATCACGGTGGGCGAGCGCGTCCGTCAGCGTGCCGGCCCCCACCGGGGTGGCGGCGTTGGTCCGATTGATCCGGCGGATCAGCGACTCGAGTTCACCGAACACCTCCCCGGCCTCGGTGAGCAGAGCGGCGGCGTCCCCCAGATGACATCGTCCTCGCGACGGCCGGACCATTGACCGTAGCGGCGCGCCGCAAACGATGCAGCCCAAGTTGTTGCATCCCGCCCCCGGCGCAATCAGACCGGCCAAATATCCGCATGAGATCGTCAGCTTCTGACGGTCGGCACTGCACTGTCATCGATAGAAGAGGCCGCCGTCGGCCGAGGCGGGCAACGGTCGTGCCAGCTGGATCAACCAGATCCAAGCACAAACGACAGAACGGCCCAGCCGAAAGAGTGTTTCAGTTGGGCCGTAATAGAGGCTAGTGGACATAACAATCACTTGCTCTAACACAAACGATCAGCTCACAGCGCCGCTCTCAGCTCTCGATGGGTGATTGGCCCCTGGAGAGTCGGTGACACCTGCTCCAAACTGACGGTTGGGTCGAACGAGCGGAGGGTCCCTCTGACGCTCCGTGCAAGGCGATCGGGGGGCACCCGGGCCTTCGCACTCCCAGGTAAGCGGATAGGACGGCTGCGCGCTTTCTCGCAGAAATATGACTCAACGTTTAGCCGGGCCATACCGCTGAGGTGGGCCGGGTGGCCGATGGCGGTCTGCTAGGCGTAATCGCGTGCTGTTTGGTCAGCGTTTGATAGGTGGTGTTCGTAGGGTTGGGGGTGTGAGCGTCGGTGGCCCTCTTGAGGACAAACCCGCCGGGCGTGGCGGCCGTCGTAATGATCGGATGAGACGACGCACGGCGCGGTGGGTGTGGCTGCTGGATGCGTTGTCGGTGGTGCTGGTCGTTGCGGTCGGAGTAGCGACCAATCAGATCCTTAACAACGGCGTATTGGCGTGGCGGTGGCTCATCGCGGATCTGGCTATGGCCGGTGCTGTAGCTGTGGTCACTCACAAGGCGTCGGCGGTCCGGGTCGCCTCCGCACGCTCAGCGCATGGCTCGATGCCTGACCCGACTTTGAGAACCGGGTCAGGGGGAACCACGAACGTGTTCTCGGGTCAGTCGGCCGGGTCGGTGATTCAGGCCCGCAATGTCAGGATTCAGCAGCCGGCGGTGCCGGTGCTGCCGTCGGTGGCCGCGGTGGCAGCCGATGGATTGGTGGGATTGCCGCGGCGTCCCTCACCGGTGTTCGTCGGCCGGCAAGAGGCGTTGCGGCGTGTTGGGCGTGCGCTGAGGGCCGGGCAGACTGGCGTGATTACACAGGCGGTGGTGGGACTGGGCGGTGTGGGCAAGAGCGAGCTCGCACTGCAGTACGCCGACCGCCGCCGAGGCGACTATGAGCTGGTGTGGTGGCTGGTCGCCGAGACTCCGGGTGACATCCAGGCAGGTCTGGCTGAGTTGTGCCGGGAGTTGTGCACGCCGGTGTCGTCGGCTGCGGCCGCGCGGGCACCAGCGGCGGAGGCGACCGCGTGGGCGGTTGCGTGGCTGGCCGCTCATGAGCGGTGGCTGATGATCTTTGACAACGCCGAGGATCTCGATCATCTGCAGCCGTATCTGGGGCGATTGCGTTCGGGGCATGTGCTGGTAACCAGCCGCCGCGCCATCGGCTGGGACCAGATCGGCACGGTGCTGCGGCTGCCGGTGCTCGAACGCACTGACGCCGTCGCCCTACTGACCCGCACCGCCCAGCCCGTTGCCCCCGACCAGACCTTGACCGAGGCCGAACCCAGCAGGGTCGGGGCGGCGCGAGCGGACATTTCGCCGCGTGTTCTGGCTGGCGCGCCGGCGGGTGGGGCTGCTCATGAGCTGGCAGAGGAACTGGGTGGGTTACCACTGGCGTTGCGGCAGGCAGGTGCTTACATCGCCGCCACGCCTGGCATGACCGTGGCTGGGTATCTGCACCGGCTACGCACCTCCCCGCAGTGGGCGATGGCCGCTCGCCCGGCCCATCGCCCAGACCAAGGATCAGGTCGCAAGCCGGGCAGGACTGATGAACAGGTGGTGGCCGGCACCTGGGCGCTTACCATCGACCGGATTCAGCGGATCCGCCCGCTGGCGGTTCGGATGCTGCGGCTGCTGGCCTGCTACGCACCAGACCGGCTACCTAGCCACGTCCTGTACGGGCTGCCTGACACCGGCCAAGTGCAGGTGGGCGAGGCGCTGACAGCCCTGGTCTCATACAGCATGATCGATATCTCTCCTGATCGGCAGTACGTCAGCGTGCACCGCCTGGTCCAGGCCGCCACCCGAGTCAAGCTCAGCGAAACCGACCAAACCGCCGATCGCGACATTGCCGCTGCCCTACTGCAAGCAGCACTGCCCGACGATCCCAAGTCGATCGCGTCGTGGCCGGATTACGCCGAACTGCTCCCGCACGCCCGCCTGGTTCTGGCCCCCGACTCACCAGCCATGGTCGCCGTCATCGAATATGCGAACGCCAGCGGCGACTACCGCACCGCCCGAGATCTAGAGCGAATCCGCGCAGCCACTCTGCAACACACCCTCGGCCCTGAACATCTCGAAACGCTGATCGCCCGCTCCAACCTCGCCAATTGGACGGGTAGGGCGGGGGACGTCGCAGGCGCCCGGAACATGTTCGCTGAACTGCTACCGCTATATGAGGGGGTACTGGGTCTTGACCACCCCGACACGCTGACGGACCGCAGCAACCTGGCTTATTGGACGGGCGAGGCGGGGGACGCCGCCAGCGCCCGAGACATGCTTACCGAATTACTGCCGCTACGTCAGCGCGTTTCGGGTGCTGAACATCCCGAAACGCTGAACACTCACGCAAACCTCGCCAATTGGACAGGTAAGGCCGGGGACGCCGCAGGCGCCCGGAACATGTTCGCCGAACTGCTACCGCTACGTCAGCGCGTGTCAGGTCCTGAGCATCCCGACACGCTGACCACACGCACCAACCTGACCTATTGGACGGGTGAGGCGGGGGACTTCACCGGTGCCCGGAACATGTTCGCGGAACTGCTGCCGGTGCGCGAACGAGTCCTGGGTCCTGAGCATCCCGACACACTGATTGCTCGCGCCAGCCTCGCCCGCTGGACGGGTGAGGCGGGGGACGCCGCTGGTGCCCGGAACATGTTCGCGGAACTGCTGCCGGTACGCCAACGGGTCCTGGGCCCTGAGCATCCCGACACACTGACCGATCGCGCCAGCCTCGCCCGCTGGACGGGTGAGGCGGGAGACGCCGCTGGTGCCCGGAACATGTTCGCGGAACTGCTGCCGGTACGCCAACGAGTCCTGGGCCCTGAGCATCCCGACACACTGACCGACCGCGCCAACCTCACGTACTGGGCTGAGCACGCGGGAGCCGGCTCCTAAGCGAACGGCCAGGATGCACTCCGCTGACGCGTCCGGAATGGTGTTCGTGGTGCTGGCTGCGCCATCGGAAGGCACACGGTGCGCTGTTCCAGGAACGTAACCGTGTCTCATGCAGGCCACCAGAACCAGCCAGCAGATATCCGCTCATCGGCAGAGCCGGACGTGTCCACACGCGGATCGCCGATGACATGACCGGCCAGCGGCAATAGCGGATGTCGACGGATGGCGGTCGTGCCGCCGATGCGGAGGGGCCGGCCCAACGATCTTTTTGGCTAGGTCTGTCGTTCACCGATGATCTCGGGGGTCGGCAGGGCGGAGAGCACGGCTAGCGCGCGCAGGAACGCCGCCCGGTCGGCGGGAGCGAGGTGGGCGAGCACGCGGTCCTCGTTGCGCTGGATATCGGTCTGGGCCGCACGGCGTTTCCGGCGGCCCTCGTCGGTGATGGCGACAAACCGCGCGCGCCGGTCCGCCGGGTCTCGGGTGCGTTCTAGCAGACCGTTGCCTTCTAGTTCGTCCAGCACGCCGATGATGCGGCTCTTGTCCGCGCCGATGAACTCCGCGAGCGCGGCCTGGGTGCGTACCGGCTGGCTGTCCAGGGCGTTGAGCACGACGTAGCCCCACATGCTCAGTCCATGTGCACGCAGCACCGGCTGCTCGGCGGCGATCAGTGCTCGTTGCAGCGGCGCGATCATCGCCGCGAGATCCCGTTGCCGACCGGTCATGATCAGTATGGTAACGACCTTTACCGGATGATAAGCATCAGCATATCGTAGGCGCATGCTTATCAATGAGCTGCTGGCCCACCATCGCGCCGCGGTCCGCACCAGCATCGCCATCGTCTCCCAGGTCCAAGCCGATGATCTGGGCCGACCCACGCCCTGTGCCGAGTGGACACTCGCCGACCTGCTTGCCCACATGACCGCCCAACATCGCGGCTTCGCCGCCGCGGCCCGAGGCCGAGGAGGTGATCGTGCGGCGTGGCAGGTCCGGCCCATCGACCCAAGCCCAGTGACCGAATATGCCGACGCCGCCGAGGATGTCCTTGCCGCGTTCGCTGAGCCAGGGGTGCCGCACCGGGAGTTTCACCTGCCGGAGTTCCGCCCGGTGTCGCACTTCCCGGCAGCCCAGGCCGTCGGCTTCCATCTGATCGACTACGTGGTGCACGGCTGGGACGTGGCGCGCTCACTGCGACTCCCCTACCAACTGGCCCCGGAACTGGCCGGACCGGCACTGCGGATCGCGCTCGCGGTACCGAACGGTGACAACCGGTCGGCGCCCGGCGCAGCGTTCCGGCCCGCATTGGCCAGAAGCGACGACGCGGACCCGCTGCACCAGATTCTCACCACGTTGGGGCGCTCACCCGATTGGCCACAGGCCCGACACGGTTGAAGGCTTGCCGCGGACACTGCACCCGCACCGGGCACGACCATCCACGCCCAACACCTGAAATATCCGCAATCCGGCGTGAGCGGACGCGTCGCCAGCCGGTCAAACCTCCCGAAGTCACGACCGACATGACAACCGACCTCGGTAAGAGGCACGCGGCGGCCCTGAGGTACGGGTTTCGGGCTGGGACCGGTCCCGGGACGGTGCGCTTACCGTCTGCTGTCCGATACGACGCAACGAACGTACGAGGGAGCACGCCCATGACATGCCCGTCGGCTGGAGTCCGGGCCTTCGCGCCGGTCGTCCTGGTCAGTGTCACGGCCCTGACGCTGGCCGGCTGCGGAGCCGGCGAGCGCGGATCCGACGGCGCTTCGCCTTCCGCCCGGACGTCGAGCCGGTCCGCGGCGCCGTCGCCCACACCGCGCCAGGCCGCGGACGGGACCAAGCTGAGCGCGTGCGAGGACGGCACCTGCGAGGTGACGGTGACCGGCCGGGCGCGGATCCCGGTGAACCGAAAGTCCGGGCTCGCCTCGCTGAAGGTGAGGTCGATCACGTCCGGCGAGATCCGTCTCACGGGCATCGCGGCATCCACGCCGACGGGATATTCGTTCGCCACGTCGTGCGGAGGTGATGCTTCGTGCTCGACCTCAGTGGACAACGACAAGGCCGACGTGACGGCCCGCGCCGGCGCGGAGATCACGCTCAACCGGCTCCTGATCCGGGTGACCTCGATCGCCGGCGGATCCGCCATCCTTCGCCTGTCGCGCGCGTAGTTTCTCGAACGCGGACGCGGTCCATCTCGGTTCCGGGCGGTCGCTCAGCGGCGGCGGGCGTTGGTACGGCGGGTCGGCTCCGCGGTGGCCGGGTCCTCCGGCCACGGGTGGCGTGGATAGCGTCCGCGCAGCTCCGCGCGTACGCTCCGGTAGCCCTCGCGCCAGAACGAGGCGAGGTCCGCGGTGACGGCGGCCGGGCGGCCGGCGGGCGACAGCAGGTGGACGACGAGCGGCACCCCGGCGACACGTGGCGCCTCCTGCCAGCCGAACAGCTCCTGCAGCTTGGCCGCCAGCACGGGCCGCTCGCCCGTGTAGTCGATCCGGATCCGCGAGCCGCTGGGGACGGTGACGCGCTCCGGCGCGACCTCGTCGAGCCGTGCCGCGCACTCCCACGGCAGCAGACCGCGCAGCGCCGCCGTCACGTCGAGACGCCGCAGGCCGGCGCGGTCGCGGGCGGCCGAGGCCGGGTCCAGCGACGCGAGCAGGGCGTCGTCGTCCATCGCGGGCCAGGGCGGGCCGAGCTCCCGATGGCAGAACGCCAGCCGCGCGCGCAGCGCCTCGGCCTCGCGCGTCCAGTTCAGCAGGCCCAGTCCCTCGCGGCGCAGGCCCTCGCGGAGCGCGGCGCGGACGAGTTCGGGGTCGGGGTTCTCCAAAGGTACGGCGCCGAGCTCGATGGCGCCGAGCCGCTCGACCCGGCGGGCCACCACGTCGCCGTCGCGCCAGACGACCTCCTCCTCCACCGTCGCCCCGACGGCGAGCCGCGCGGTCTCCTCATCGATCGGCACGGCCTGGCGCACGCGCGCCGACGGAGCGCGCGGCGCCCGGTCGGCGACCGCGATGGCGAGCCAGCCGGCACCGGTCAGCCGCGAGCCCCGCTCCGTGACGGCGGCCGTCCCGGACGCCATCAGGTAGCCGCCGTCCCGCGCCCGCGCGACCCGTTCGGGGAAGGCGAGCGCGACCACGATCCCGGCGGCCGTCTCGTCGTCCGGCCCGGACACCGCCACACGCCCGGACACGCCCGCGCCGCTCCCGGACGGCCCCACGCCACCGCCGGACGGCTCCGCGCCGGCTGGGAGTGCCCGGCGCAGGCGGCGTGTCTCGTCGCGGAAGGACGGCTCGCGGCGTCGCGTTCGCCACTGCGCGACCAGGTCGTCGTCACCGGAGCGGCGGTCGTCGGAGAGCAGCGCCACGACCTCGGCCGCACGCTCGCCCACGTGCGCGGCGCCGTCGATGAGGGCGCGGGCCAGCCGCGGGTGCACGCCGACACGTGCCATTTCCCGTCCGCGCCCGGTCGCGCGCCCGTCGTCCTCGACGGCGCCGATCGCCCGCAGCGTGGCTCGGGCCGCCCGCAGCGCGGCGGGCGGCGGCGGGTCCAGCAGGGCGAGCCCGGCGGCGTCCGGATCGCCCCAGCACGCCGCCTGCAGCGCGAAGCCGGTCAGGTCGGCCAGTTCGATCTCCGGCCGCGGCTGCTCGGGCAGCCGGTCGTGCTCGGCCGCGGACCAGCAGCGGTAGACGCGGCCCGGCGCCTCGCGCCCGGCCCGGCCGGCCCGCTGGTCCGCCGTCGCCCGCGAGGACCGTACGGTGGTCAGCGTGCCGAGGCCGCGTGCGTGGTCGACGCGGGGTTCGCGGGACAGGCCGGAGTCCACCACGGCGCGTACGCCCGGCACGGTCAGCGACGACTCGGCGACCGAGGTGGCGAGCACGACCCGCCGTGACCCGCCCTCGCGTGGCCGCAGGGCCGCCTCCTGGACCTCCGCGGGCGCCCGGCCGTGCAGCTGGAGCACCTCCAGCCCGGTGAGGGCGCCGGCCACCCGGCCCAGCTCGCGTACGCCCGGCAGGAAGCACAGCACGTCACCGTCCCCTTCTTCCAGCGCCCGTCGCACCGTCCGCGCGACGTGGTCGAGCAGCGCGGGGTCGACCGACAGCCCGTGCGGCGGGCGTACGGGCCGCGGCGGTGGCGCCCAGACCGTCTCGACCGGGTGCGCGGCCGCGTCGGCCGTCACCACCGGGGCGCCGCCCAGCAGCCGCGCCCACGCGGCGGTGCCGGCCGTGGCCGACGCGGCGACCAGGCCGAGGTCGGGCCGGAGCGCCGCACGTACGTCGAGCAGGAACGCCAGCGCGGTGTCGGCGTCGAGGTGGCGTTCGTGGCACTCGTCGAGGATGACGACGTCCGCCCGCACGTCCGGGTCGTGCTGGAGGCGTTGCAGCAGGACGCCGGTGGTGACCACCTCGACCGCGCTGCCGGGCCGCCGCTCCCCGCGGATGGCGTACCCGACCCGCTCGCCGACCGGCTCACCGAGCATCCAGGCCATCCGGCGGGCGGCGGCGCGCGCGGCCAGCCGCCGCGGCTCGGCCACGATGACCCGCCGGCCCGTCTCGGCGAGGGCCAGCGGTACGAGCGTGGTCTTGCCGGTGCCGGGCGGCGCGGCCAGCACGGCGGCGCCCGTGGAGTCGAGCGCGCCGCGCAGGCCGGGCAGCGCGGCGGCCACCGGGAGGTCGAAGGAGCGCACGGCATCAGTCTCGCGGACGGACGCCGGTGCGGCGGACGGTGGACCGGCATACTGACGACCGGTGACCCGCCCGTGGAAGGGACGCGCACGGCCGACCACACGTCATCGCCCGATCACGCGGGCGCGGCCGACGCCGCGCCTCCGGGTGGCGTCTCAGGTTTCCGGCGGCTCCGCCGCGGCGAACGGCGCGCGGAACGGTTCCTCGCTCTCGCCGGCACGCCGGCCTCGCAGCGTGGCCTCGCCGTGGCGACCGGGGTCCGCGGCGAGGCGGCGCGTCGCCTCGCGGACCGCGCGCACGGCGTTCCGCAGGCGGCGGGGGCTCCACTCGCGGTCGAGCAGCTGCGCCACGATCAGCAGGAGCCTCGCGGCCTGGTCGAGTGGTCCGCCGGGCTCGGCCGCGGCGCGCTCGACCGCGGTGAGAATGGCGTCCTGCTCGACGAACAGCCAGGTGCGCGCCGCCTCGCGGGTGAGGCCGCGCGATCGGGCGCCCTCGCCCGCCTCCGACGGCGAGCCGCCGAGCACCCCGGCCGCCTCGTGCGCCGCCGCCAGGTAGTAGTCGAGCAGCCCGTGCACGGCGCGTACGCGCTCCTCCCGGGTGCCGGAACGGTTCAGCGCGAAGATCCGGAGCAGGTCGTGGAAGCGGTACCGGTCCGGGGCGCAGCTCTCCAGCAGGCTCAGATCGGCGAGCGTCTGCAGGATGTCGTCGGCGCGCTGGGGCCGCAGGCCGAGCGCGGCGCCGGCGGCGCCGGTCGAGAAGCCGGGCCCGTCGGCCAGCGCCAGCAGCCGGAACGCCCGTGCCTCGTCCCTTCCCAGCAGGTCATAGCCCAGCCGGAAGCAGGTGACGGCCGCGGGCAGTTCCTCGATCCGGCCGCGGGCGAGACGGCGGGCCAGGGCGTCGATCCGCAGCGAGGGCCGAGCCGCCAGCCAGGCGCCCGCGCCGCGTACCGCCAGCGGCAGGAACCCGCAGGCGGCCACCAGGTCGAGGGCCGCCGCGCGCTCGGCCGCCACGCGTTCCGCGCCGGCCGCGCTCTCCAGGAGCGCCACCGCCTCGCACGGCTCGAGAACGTCGAGGTCGAGCCGCCGCACGCCGGGCAGCCCGGCCATCGTGGCGCGGCTCGTCACCAGCACCGCGGTCCCGGGCGCTCCGGGCAGCAGGGGCCGTACCTGGGCCGGACATCGCGCGTCGTCCAGCAGCACCAGCACCCGCCGGCCGGCCAGCTCGGACCGGTAGAGCGCCGCGCGCTCCTCCGGCGCCTCGGGGACTTCGCGCCGGCCGAGGGCGCGCAGCAGTCCCGCGAGCACGGCGTACGGCTCGGCCGGACGATCGGCCATTCCGCGCAGGTCGACGTACAGGAGGCCGCCGGAGAACCGTCGCCGTACGGCGTGGGCGACGTGCACGGCCAGCGTGGTCTTGCCGACTCCGCCCATGCCGTTCACGGCGGCGATCGGCATCGCCCCGCCGGACTCGAGCACCCCGGTCAGCTCGGCGACGGCGCCGCCCCGCCCGACGAAGTCCCCGGTGTCCGGCGGAAGCCGGTACGGCATCGCAGGTTCCTCCGCGTGAACGTGTCGAGAAAGAGAGCCCTGCACCGGTCCGTCACCTCCGGTGCAGGGCTCCGGCTTCCCGGCCGGTACGGCACGGGTCGCCACCCCCGTCCTCGCCCGGCAACGCAGCGGCATTGGCCTCCGGGCGAATGGCCGGGCCTTTACCCCCTCGGCCCGTCCACGTGAAAGATTCTGCGGGGCGGCGATCAACGTCCGATCAACGCGGAATCAACGCGAGCGGGAGCCGGTCTCAGTTGAGCGGTCACTCCGTCACCTGGGTTCCCCGGTGACGGCGCGGCCGGGACCGCCGTGCTCGGGGAAGAGGGCCGCCGCCACGTGCCGGGTGTCCGCGTACTCGACCACGGAGGCGATCCGGCCGTCGCGGACCGTGTAGACACCGACGCAGCGGTTGTCGTACGTGCCGCCGTACACGGTCCGCGCCTTGGAGGTCCACTCGGCGACCACGCGGTCGCCCTCGGCGATCGTGCCGATCAGCTCGATCTTCATTGTGCCGGGGACAAGGAGCGGTCCCATGCCGCCCAGGAAGTCGTTGACGATCGCGTCGCGGCCCTTCCATACCTTCGAGATCGGCAGATCGCCCGGGTAGTGCCAGGTCGCGTCCTCGGCGAAGCTCTCGTAGATGACGTCGGCGTCGCCGTCGCGGACGGCCTCGACGTAGCGGACGACGACGGCGCTGGGGTCGGTGGTCATGGTCGTACTCCTTTGTCCGGTCTTACTTTCGTTCAGGAGAGGGTCAGCACGGCCTTGCCGCGGATGCGGCGGTCGCGCAGATCGGTGAGGGCGGTCGCGGTGCCGGCCCAGTCCGTGACGCGGCCGATCTCGGGGTGCAGGCGGCCTTCGGCGGTCAGCCGGACGAGCGCCGCGAGGTCGTCGCCGAGTCCGGTGTCCGCGTCGAGGTAGTGGAAGTGGCGGATGACGGCCGACTCGGGTCCGGTGAAGAAGTCGAAGAAGTCGAGCGTCACCGGAGTCCGGCCGGCCTGCCCGAACCAGATGAGCGTGCCGCGTTTCGCGAGCCGTGCGAGGACGACGGGAAGTGTCTCGCCGCCCGTCGACTCCAGCACGATGTCGTACGGTCCGCGTGCGTCGGCCGGATCGTGGACGATCTTGGCCGCACCGAGCTCGGTGAGCCGCGCCCCGCGTCCGGCGTCCCGGGTCACGGCGGTGACCTGCGCCCCGGCGGCGGCCGCGAGCTCGGTCACGAAGTGCCCCACGCCCCCGGACGCACCGGTCAGCAGCACGCGCCGCCCCAACACCGGTCCGGCCGCACGCAGCAGCCGCAGCGCGGTGAGGCCGGCGAGCGGCAGCGCCGCGCCCTGGAGCGCGGAGACGGTGTCCGGCAGCACCGCGAGCGCGTCGGTCGGCACGGCCGCGAACTCCGCCCAGCCGCCCGCCATGGGATGGCCAACGACGCGCGTGATACCGCTCGGCCCGCTCCCGTCGGCGGCCGGCTGCACCACGAGGCCCGCGATGTCCTTGCCGGGCCGCTCGCCGGGCACGGGCGCTTCCAACTTGAACGTCTCGCCCCGGTTGACCGAGAACGCCTCGACCTTCACGAGCGCCTCGTTCGCGCGCGGCGCCGGCTCGGGGACGTCGGCGAGGACGACCGGCTCGGCAGGATCTCCGGTGGGTATGAGAGCTTTCATGGTTGTTGCCTCCCTGGCGGTGCCTGTGGACACTTCACCGGGTGAGGCGGTGGTGGGGCCAACAACGGAGCCGTCCGGCCGACAACGCCGAGTTGTCGTATATGGTCAGCCGCGTGGACCTCGACCTCGCCCTGGTCCGCGCGTTCGTCGCGACCGCCGAGACACTGCATTTCGGGCTTGCCTCCAAGCGGCTGAACACCAGCCAGCAGGCCCTGTCGAAGCGCATCGCGCGCCTGGAGTCGCTGCTCGCCGTCAGGCTGTTCGAGCGCGAGGGCGGTACGCGGTTGACCGAGGCCGGTGAGCGGTTCGAACCGGCCGCACGCGAGGCCCTCGCGGCGGGTGAGCGCGCGGTCGCGGCGGCACTGGGCGTCGGGCAGGCCGTACGGATCGACGTGTGGGGTCATCTCTATGCGCCGATGCGCACCGTCGCGCAGGCGGTGGAATCGCTCGGCGCGATCCGGTTGGAGCCGGGCCCGGCACGTGACTGGCCGTCCGTCGCGGAGGCGCTACTGCGCGGTGACACCGACCTGGGTTTCGGCCGGGTGCACCCGCTCCCCGGTGGCCGCGACGCGGGCCTCGCCCAGCGGCTCGTGCGCCTGGAGCCCGTCGACGCGGTGGTCAGCGCGTCGCACACGCTGGCCGGCGCGGACGAACTGCGCCCGACCGACCTGCGCGACAGCACACTGTGGTGCCCGGCCGAGCTGACCCGCCTCGACTTCCTGCGGCGCTTCGCCGACGAGTTCGGGATCACACGGCGCCAGGACGGCCCCAACCTGGGCCTTGACCACCTCGTTCAGCACATCCGCACCGACGCGACATGCTTCACGCTCTTCCCCGCCGACGCGCCGCTGCCCGATCACGCGGGTCTGCGCTCCATCCCGATCGTCGCACCGACCCCGCTGTACGCGTGGTCGCTCGCCTGGCGCGAGTCTCACCGCCATCCGCTGCTCGACACCCTGCTGCACGGTTTCACCGAAGCGGGCCGTACGCGGCGCTGGCTGGACTACGTACCGGAGCGTGACTGGCTCCCGGAGTCGGACCACGCGAAAATCGCGGGTCTGGTGGGGGGCTGACCGGTGAGGCCGTGCGGATCCTACAGGTAGAAGCCGGTCTCGGTGGCCGGTGCCGGGGTGGCCGCCTCGCGCCCGTCGCGGAGGGCGTACAGCTCGGCGAGCGTCGCACCCTGGCGCAGGTCGTGACCGTCGGCGTCGGCGCCGAGCCAGGCCGCGGCCTCCGCCGGCGACATCCGGCCCACCTCCACCTGGGCCAGGCAGCGTCCCGGCCGTACGACGGCGGGGTGCAGGGCCGCGAGCGGCTCATTCGTGGTGATCGCGACGAGCACGTCGCGGCCCTGGCCGAGCAGGCCGTCGGTCAGGTTGAGCAGCCGGGACAGTCCCTGTCCGGTGGCGGCCTTGGCGTCGCCGCTGATCAGCTCGTCGCAGTCCTCGACGACGAGGAGCCGCCAGCGCCGGTCGTCGTCGTCCTCGCCGACCGCGACCTCCATGAGGTACGCCGGGTTGCTGAAGAGCTGCTCGGGGTCGAGCACGCAGTCGAACTGGCACCACTTGGACCACTCGCGGGCCATGGCGCGCAGCGCGGTGGTCTTGCCCGTGCCGGGCGGGCCGTGCAGGAGCACCAGGCGTCCGCTGATGTCGCCGGGAGTCACCTCGGTGAGCCGGTCGACGGAGGCCGCCGCCGCGGCGGTGTAGTTGTCGCGGATCTCCGGCCAGGTCGCCGCGGTGATGGAACGCTGGCTGCGCGCCGCGCCGTGCGATCCGAGGTGCCAAAAACCCATCTCGACCCGGTCCTGTTCCGGAGGCGACGGCTCGACGGCGTCGCGGATCGCCTCCTCCAGCACCGAGGCGCACAGCTCGTCGCTGACCGCCGTCACCTCGACCATGCCCGACCCGCCGCGCCAGCGTACGGACCGCAGCGTCCAGCCGTCGCCGCGGGCGAGCACGGCCTCGCGGTTCTCCTCCCGCGAGGTGCGCAGCACCCGCGCTCCGGCCGGCCGCAGCGGCGCGTCGGGCCGGATGCGCTCCATCCGCTTGGACCGCGCGAACGGCTGCCGCCCCGCCGCGAACGCCTCCATGGCCAGCACGTCGATCACGTCACCGACGGTGTCGGTCGTGTCGAGCTGGAACGTCACGGGGGGCTCCGGCTCGGCTCCGTTGATCGGCAGTAGATCGGACATGACGTCCATGATCAGGTCATCCGCGCGTCCACGTCCACTCAATACCCGCCAGGAAGTCGCGAAGAAGCGCGCAGGCCTGGTCAGGGTCCTCGCGGAAGACTCCGTGACCGACGTCCGGTACGACGTGCAGGCGCGCGGCCGGCAGTGCCGCGCTGAGGCGCCGGGCGGCGGGCACCGTCGCCACCGGGTCGTGCTCCCCCGCCAGGATCATCGTCGGGCACGTGACCCGGCCGAGCCGTGGCCAGGGGTCGAAGGAGCCGGCGAGCACCTGACGGAAGTGTTCGAGCACGCCGGGGTTCCAGCGGATGCGCCGCAGCCGGTCGGAGCCGTCGGGGTCATCGCCGGGTCGCCGGGAGTAGAGAGGAAGGCAGACGCGCGGGTACGCCTCCCGGATCTCGTCGGTCGCCTCGCCGTTCCAGTAGCGCCGGGCGATCTCACGGGCCTCGGCGCCACCGAGCCGCTCCATGATGGCGAGCCGTTCGTCCATCGCGCCGGGCATCACGCTGTCGAGCACGATCCCGCCGAGCCTGGCGGAGTGCCGGATCGCGGCCGTCAGCGCCACCCAGCCGCCGGCGGACGTGCCGAGCAGGACCGGCTCGGCGATGTCCAGCGCGTCGCAGAAGGCGATGACGTCGTCGGCCCAGCGCTCCCAGGTCCAAAGCTCCGGGCCGCTGCGGTCCGACCGCCCGCTCCCCCGCTGGTCGAGGTAGATCACCTGCGCGTACTCGGTGACACCGTCGAGCACCGGCTTGAAGGTCGTGTGGTCGGCGCCCGGCCCGCCGTGCAGGGCGATGACCGTCGGGCGTTCCGCCATCGCGGGGCCGTCGGGGGCGAGCCCGCAGCCGTCGACGTCGAAGTACAGGGAGATGTCACCGATCGCCACGCGCATGAGGCAACGATCGCCTCAACGGCGCGTCATTTCCAGTACTCGTCCTTGAGCAGGCGCTTGTAGAGCTTGCCGGTCGGGTGGCGGGGCAGCTCACCGCGGAAGTCGACCGTGCGCGGGCACTTGTAGTGCGCCAGGTTCGCCCGGCAGTGCTCGATGAGCTCCCGCTCCAGCTCCGGGCCCGCCTCGGCGAGGTCCATCGGCTGCACGACCGCCTTGACCGCCTCGCCCATCTCCGGGTCCGGCACCCCGATCACCGTCACGTCGGCGACCTTCGGGTGGACGGCGAGGACGTTCTCCGCCTCCTGCGGGTAGACGTTCACCCCGCCACTGATGATCATGTACGACAGCCGGTCGGTGAGGTAGAGGAAGCCTTCCTCGTCCACGTACCCGACGTCGCCCAGCGTGGTCCAGCCACGGCCGAGCGGGTCGCGGGAGGACGCGGTCTTCGCCGGGTCGTCGTGGTACTCGAACTGCGGGCCGCCCCCGAAGTACAGCGTCCCGACCCGTCCCGCCGGAAGCTCGTCGCCCTCCTCGTCGCAGACGTGGATCTCGCCGAGCAGCGGCCGGCCGACCGTGCCCGGGTGCGCCAGCCACGCCTTGGAGTCGGCGTAGACGAAGCAGTTGCCCTCGGTGCCCGCGTAGTACTCGTGCAGCACCGGCCCCCACCAGTCGATCATCTGCTGCTTGACCTCGACCGGGCAGGGGGCGGCGGCGTGCACGGCGTACTTCAGGCTCGACAGGTCGTATGCCGACCGCGTGGACTCCGGCAGCTTGAGCATCCGGATGAACATCGTCGGCACCCACTGGCTGTGCGTCACGCCGTACCGCTCGATCAGCCGCAGCGCCTCCTCGGCGTCGAACCGCTCCATCACCACCACGGTCGAGCCGAAACGGTGGAAGGTGAGGCAGTAGCGCAGCGGCGCGGCGTGGTACAGCGGCGCCGGCGACAGGTACACCGAGTGCTCGTCCGGCTGGAAGAGGAAGGACACCAGCTGGGTGAGCTTGTTCGGCGTGCCCGGCGGCGCGAGCGACAGCGTGGGCTTGACGCCCTTGGGCCGTCCGGTGGTGCCGGAGGAGTAGAGCATGTCCACGCCCTCGCACTCGTCCTCGATCGGCCCGGCGGGCTGCCCGGCGATGCGCTCCTCGTACGAGTCGAAGCCCGGAGCGGCGCCGTCGAGCATCAGCCGCAGCTCGACCCCGGGAGTCCGGTCGGCGACCGCGGTCGCCACCTCGGCCAGCCGGGCGGAGGTGAGGAAGACGCGCGCCCCGCAGTTGTCGATGATGTAGGCCAGTTCGTCGGCCTGCAGGCGTGAGCTGATCGCGGTGTAGTACAGCCCGGAACGCTGCGCCGCCCACGCGATCGCCAGGTACGACGGGTGGTTCTCCAGCATGAAGGCCACGTGGTCGCCGGGACGCAGGCCCTCGGCGCGCAGCAGGTGGGCGAGCCGGTTCGACTCCTCGTCCAGCTCGCGGAAGGTGATGACCTTGCCCGAACCCGCCATGATCACTGCTGGTTTGTCCGGCGTCAGGGCCGCGATGTGTCCCAGGTGCACGAAACCGAACGCTACTCGGTTTGGGTGCGGCGCGGAAGGACACCGGCCCCGGCGGGAGCGGGTTCCGGGCGGTTCGGGCGCTGGTCCACCGCCCGTCCCGCATGAGGTGGTCCGGCCCCGCGTGGGGCCGGACCGGATCAGGATGTCAGGCGACCTGGCGCAGGCCGAAGACGTTGCCGTCCGCGTCTTTCACCGTGGCGATCAGCGTGCCGCCGCCGACGTCGCGGACGTCCTGGAGCGTCTCCGCGCCTGCCTCGAGCAGCGCCTGGAGGCTCGCCTTGATGTCCTCGACGTGCCAGTACGCGATCGGCCCGGCGCCGCCCTCGCGGTGGCCGTTCGGGTCCAGCCCGATGTCCTGGCCGCCGACCTTGTAGCCGACGTAGTACGGCGTGTCCGCGTAGGGCTCGACGCCCGCCAGCCCGCCGTACAGGGCCTTGGCCGCCGCGATGTCGGTGACGGGGAAGATGATGGTCTTGATGCCTTCGGTCATGGCGTGCTCCTCCAGTCGATCGAGGTGGAGCCGTCGCGAAGGCCCCACGTCGAGAACGCTACGGACCGCGCGGCGACGGAGGCTTCTTCATTCCTGACCGGTTGGGCGGGCAGGCCTCAGATCCGTTTGCCCTGGTCCGCCCAGTACGGATCGCGGATGAGGCGTTTGTAGAGCTTGCCGGTCGGCGTCCGCGGCAGCGCGTCGAGGAAGTCCACCGACCGGGGCGCCTTGTAGCCGGCCAGGGAACGCCGGGAGAAGGCGATCAGCTCCTGCTCCAGCGCGTCCGAGGGTTCGTGCCCGTCCTCGAGTTCGACCGCCGCCTTCACCTGCTCGCCGTACTCCCGGTCCGGCACGCCGAAGACCGCGACGTCGCGTACGGCCGGGTGGGTGATGAGCACGCCCTCGATCTCGGCCGGGTAGATATTCACCCCGCCACTGATGATCATGTCGATGACGCGGTCGGAGAGGAACAGGTAGCCGTCCTCGTCGAGATGGCCCACGTCGCCGGTGGTGAACAGCCCGTCGCGGTGCACGGAGGCGGTCTTGTCCGGGTCGCCCCAGTACTCCACGTCGTCGCCGCTGGTGTAGCGGAACCAGAGTTGGCCGCGCTCCCCCGTGGCGGCCGGCGAGCCGTCCTCGCGCAGCACGTGGATCTCGGTCGTCGGCAGCGCCCGCCCGACCGTGCCGGGCCGCTCCAGCCACTCCGGCGACGACACGATGGTGTTCACCGACGACTCCGTGGAGCCGTAGTACTCGTACAGGATCGGGCCGAACCAGTCGATCATCTGGCGCTTGACCTCGGGCGAGCACGGTGCGGCACCGTGCCAGACCGCGGCGAGGCCGGACAGGTCGTACCTCCGCCGGGTCTCCTCGTCCAGGCGCAGGAGACGGACGAACTGGGTCGGCACCAGGTGGACGTTGGTGATCCGGTGCTCCTCGATGAGGCGCAGCGTCTCCTCGGGGTCGAACGAACGCCGCATGACGACCGAGCGCCCCGCGCAGAGCATGACGTAGGACCACAGCCACTGCGCCGAGTGGTAGACCGGCCCGACCAGCAGCGACCGCCCGCCTTCGGGGATGGACAGGATCTGCGCGAAGCTCTCGGCGACGAGCTTCATCGTCTCCAGCGGGGCGCCGGTCGTGACGAGCCTGCGCTTCACGCCCTTCGGCCGCCCGGTCGTGCCGGAGGTGTAGATCATCGGCCAGCCCATCACCTGACCGGCCGGTGCTCCGTCCGGCCCGCCGGCGAGGAACTCCTCATACGGCCGGAAGCCGGGGACCTCGCCGATGCCGACACGGAACGGCGTGTCCACCGCCGCCTCGGCCGCCACGTCCGCGAAGGCGTCCTCGGAGAACACCGCCCGGGCCCCGGAGTCGGCGAGGACGTACCTCAGCTCGTCGGCGGTCCAGTGCCAGTTGACCACGACGTAACGCAGCCCGATGTGCGTGGCCGCGGCCATCAGCTCGAAGTACTCCCGGCGGTTGCCCGAGTGGATCGCGATGGCGTCGCCGTCGTCGAGGCCGAGGCCCCGCAGCGCACCCGCGAGGCGGTCGACCCGCGCCTCGAACTCGCGCCACGTGGTGACACCGCGCTCGTCCGTGACGGCCGGTTCGTCCGGTCGCGCCTCGGCGTACGGGCGGAGCAGTTCGGCCATGAGGACCTCCCGTCGTTCAGTGCGTGCGAGCCCCCGCCATGCGCAGGGCGAGCCCGACATAGCGGGCCTCCAGCTCGGCGTGGCTCAGAGGCCGGTGCTCGTGGAACCATTCGCTTATGTGCACGCACATGTCAAGGATCGGCAGCGCGGTGAGTACGGCCGCCGTACGATCGTCGCCCCCGACCAGGTCGAAGACCTGCTTCTTCTGACCGGCGAGCAGCACCTCGACCACGGTGTCGCGCAGGCGCCGGCGGATCGCGACGACCTCGTCGTAGCGCGCCCCGGTCAGTAGGGGGAACTCCCGGTTGGCCACGCGGGCGGTCTCCCGGTGGTCGGAGTGCCGTGCGACGTAGACGCGCACGATCGCGCTGAGCTCGGCGACCGGGTCGCCCGCCACCGCCGCCACCGCCGCCGTCAGGGCGCCCTCCAGCCGCAGGTGGATGTCCCGCACCACGGCGTAGAGGAGCTCGTCCTTGGACTCGAAGTGGTTGTAGAGCGCGCCCGGGGTGAGGCCGCACGCCTCGGTGATCTGCCGGACCGACGTCGCGATCGCGCCCTGCCGGTAGAACAGCTCGACGGCGGCGGCGGCCAGACGCCGCTGGATCGGGGATCCGCTGACGGGCAGGCCGAAATCCGTCACCGCGTCACTCTCCTGTCTTGACATGCCACTTAATTCGAGCGTACTAATGTTTCCAACGCGTGAATGAACGCTCATTTACCCAATGATTGCACAGGTCATGCGGCACACGGCCTCGGGGGCGGGGCGTCTAATGGCGCTCTGGAGCAGCTCGCCCAAAGGAAAAAGAGGAAGCGATGGCTCCAACCAACCCGACGGCTCCCGCGGCGGAGGGATTCACGATCGACCGGCTCTGGCGCCGCGGCCTCGACCGGTATCCGAGCACGGGAGCGCGCTACTGGTACCTGGCCGTGGCGGTGTTCGTCACGATCATCCTGTACTACGAGCTCTATGTGGCGGGCGGCGTCGCGCCGCTCATCCTGGAGCACTTCAAGATGTCGTTCATCTACTACGTCAACATCCTGGTGCTGGCCAACCTCGTCGGCGCGTTCGGCTCCCTCGCGGCCGGCCTCGCCGACCGCTGGGGCCGCGCCAACCTGGTCGCGTACGGCCTGCTCGTCACCGGGGTGCTCGCGCTGATCACCCCGTTCGCCCCGAACAAGTTCGTCTTCGGGCTGTTCGCCGTGCTGGGCGGCATCGTCGAGGGCATGTGCCTGGTCGCGACGCCGGCACTCGTGCGCGACTTCTCCCCGCAGATCGGCCGCGCGTCCGCGATGGGCTTCTGGACGCTCGGGCCGGTCGTCGGCAGCCTGGTCGTCAGCTTCGTCGCCAACCGCACGCTGCCGCACCTGGACAACTCCTGGTCCAGCCAGTACTACATCGTCGGCGTGGTCGGGCTGGTGGCGTTCCTGATCGCGCTGTTCGGGCTGCGCGAGCTCAAACCCGGGCTCCGCGACCAGGTGATGGTCAGCGCCGGCGACCGCGCGCTCATCGAGGCGCGCGCCGACAGCGCCGAGCGGACGGCCGACCTCGACCGGCCGTGGGGGCAGATGATGCGCCTGGACATCCTGGCCCCCGCTCTCGGGATCAGCATCTTCCTGCTGATCTACTACACCGCGGTCGGTTTCTTCACCGTCTACCTGACCTCCAACTTCGGCTTCACGACGTCGAAGGCCAACGGCATCAACACCTGGTACTGGGCGATCAACGCGGTCAGCCTCGTGGTCGTCGGCGCACTCTCGGACCGGCTGCGGGTGCGCAAGCCGTTCATGGTGGCCGGTACCGTGATCGCGGTGGTCATGACGTTCCTCTTCATGACCCGGACGACGCACCCGCACACGAGCTCGACCACGCTGATCGTGATCATCGCCCTGCTCTCGCTCGGCCTCGCGACGGCGTACGCCCCGTGGATGGCGGCGTTCACCGAGACGATCGAGAAGCGCAACCCCGCGCTGACCGCGACCGGCCTGGCGATCTGGGGCTGGATCCTGCGCATCGTCGTCTGCCTGGCCTTCTTCGTCCTCCCCTATGTCGTCAGCGCGGTGGACAAGCTGGTCGAGGCTCCGGCCGTACTGGCCCAGGTGAAGGCCTCTGGCGCCAACCCGCCACCGGCGCTGCTCGCCGAGGTCGGGAAGATCAAGAGCGCCGCCGCCGACGCGCCGCACCAGTGGCAGGCCTGGTGGTGGGTGTGCATCGTGGCCGAGATCCTGTTCCTCGGCCTGATGCTGCCGCTCGTCGGCCGCTGGAGCCCGAAGGCGGCCAAGGCCGACGCCGAGGCGCACGAACGTGAGGTCGCCCGCCTCACGGGCGCGTCCTGAGGGAACCTCACCGGCCGCCCGGTCGTCGCACAGTGGTGAGTCTCACCAGTGAACAGCGAGACCGGGCGGCCGGAGTGCTGCTCGGCGCGGCCTGCGGCGACGCGCTCGGCGTGCCGTACGAGTTCGCCGCCCGCCTGTCCCCCACGGCCGTCCCCGAGATGATCGGCGGCGGGCTCGGCCCGTACGAGCCGGGCGAGTACAGCGACGACACCCAGATGCAGGTGTGCGTCGCCGAGGTCGCCGCCCGCGGGCGCGGCCTGCGGTCGGACCTCGCACTGGACGGTGTCGCCGTGCGGTTCCTGCGGTGGTACCGCGAGGGCGCCAGCGACATCGGCGCCCAGACCCGCACGGTGCTCGCGTCCGTCGACCGGACCGGCGGGATGTCGGCGGAGATGCGCCGCGCCGCCGAGGACCTGCACGCCCGTACGGGCCGCAGCGCGGGCAACGGATCGCTGATGCGCACCGCCGTCGTCGCGCTGCCGTACCTGGAGGACTCCGTCGCCATGATGGAGGCGGCCCGGCTGGTCAGCGGCCTGACCCACACCGACGACCTGGCCGGCGACGCGTGCGTGCTGTGGTGCTCGGGCGTACGCCGCGCGGTGCTGGAGGGCACCTACGACGGCGTACGCGAGGGGCTGGCGTACCTGCCGCCGTCACGGCGCGGCCGGTGGGCCTCCTGGCTGGACGAGGCCGAGGCCGCGCCACCGCACCGGTTCAGCCCGAACGGCTTCGTCGTGCCGGCGCTGCAGGCGGCCTGGTCGGCGGTGACGCACACGGCGTCGCTGCCGGACGGTCTGTTCGCCGCGGTACGCGCCGGCGACGACACCGACACGGTCGCCGCGATCGCGGGCGCGCTCCTGGGCGCACGCCACGGCGCCTCGGCCGTACCCGAGGAGTGGCGGGCGAAGGTGCACGGCTGGCCGGACCTGACCGCCGGGGACCTCACCGCCCTCGCCCTCCGCGCCGCCGAGTCCGCGTAGCTCGTTCGTGCGGACCGCCGGGCCTTCGAGATGATGGGCGGGACGCGAGGATCGGGGGCGAGGCCGGGTGGGTGAGCCGTTGCGGGCGGAGGTGGCGTCGCTGCGGGCCACACGGTGGTTCGCCGACACACCGGTGCCGACGCGCGAGATCGTACGAGCGCTGGAGGCGGCGCGCTGGACCGGGTCGGCGCGCAACCGCCAGCCCTGGAGATTCGTCGTCGTCCGGGACGGCGCCCTGCGGGAGAGGCTGAGCCTGCTGGGCGGCTACGCGGCGCACCTGGCCACGGCCCCGGTGGCCGTGCTGCTCGCGGTGGACCACGCGACCGGGGGCGAGGACGCGGAGTTCGACGCGGGCCGGGCCGCCCAGAGCCTCATGCTCGCCGCGCACGGCCTCGGCCTGGGAAGCTGCCCGGTCTCGTTCTTTCCCGCGTCCAACGCCGAGCGGGCCGGACGGCTGGCCGGCGTCGAGGCCCCGTGGAAGGTGCGGACGGCCATCGCGCTCGGCTACCCCGCACGCGCGCCCCGCGGCAGATCCGCGATCCCCTCGGGACGCCTGCCGCTGGACCGGCTGGTCCGCTGGATCGACTCCTGATGTGACGGGAGGTCTTATGCGTTGCCGGGCGGGAGGTCTCCTCGTTCGCCCTCCGCGGTGAGGAGACGGGTCAGGTAGTCGAGGTCCTGCCGGAGCAGGGCGACGGCGCCGAGTGGAGTGGGCGTGTCCGGGGTGCGCCCGGCCTCTCGAGCCACCATCGCCACCGCGTTCTCCGCGATCTGTTCGGCCACCGGTTCGGCGGGGTGCGCCGGAGACGGATGGAACCACCATGCCACCCAGTTGCACATTCCGATGATCGACAGGGCTGTGACGCGTGCGTCGACAGGACGGAAACGGCCGGCCGTGATCCCCTCCTCGATGACGCCGGTGATCTCCCGGAGGACCGCCCGACGGCCCTGGAGGTGCTTCTTCGCGATCTCTGGAGGGAGCGCCTGGTCGCTGCGATCGAGCGTACGGAACTGCGCCGGCTGCTCGGCGCGGCGCAGGACCAGGGCGCGGACGAGCATGCGCAGCTTGTCCGTCGAGTCGAGATCGGTGCGTTGCCGGACTTCCCGCAGCGCGTTCGCCGCGCTCTCAGTCGTCGCCTCGACCATCGCCACGAGCAGGTCTTCCTTGCTCTTGACATAGTTGTAGAGGTTGGGACGGCTCAGCCCGACCGCGTCCGCGACATCCTGCAGGGTGGTCCCGTCGTAGCCGCGTTCAGCGAAGATGCGCATGGCCTGGTCGACGATCTCGCTCATGAGAAGCTTGCGTCGGGGCGCAGCGCCGCGACGGGAGTCCGGGCGGCCACCGGACCGTCCCTGCGCCTTGGAGTCCTCCGCAGCCACCACCCACTCCTCGGCTTCGGCTTCAGCCTGGCGCGACGGTCGTCATGTGCGCCGTTCCTGCCCGGTCAGCCGGTCATCATAGCCACCGGCGGCGGTCGCCCGCGCCGCGCACTCCCACGCGAAGGCCAGCTGCCGCAGGTGGAGGGCTCGGGAGAGTCGATGGTGGTCGAGGTTGTGACCGGCGCCCGCCTGAAGACCGGCTTCCACCCACGGGGCGGAGCTGAAGTACCCGGCGAACGTCGCCACGCGACCCGCGTCGACGACCCACAGGCCGTCGTATTCGGCGAGCGTGTACTGGACGGGGACGACGACCTCTGAGGCGAGCTCTGCCACGTTCTCCGGCCAGTCCCCGACGATTTCGAGCATCTCCTCAAGAGGCATGGGCTCCACCGAGGCCTTCGCCGCCTCCACGGCCTCGACGTCGACGGTTCCCGCCGGGCCGTACAGCAGGGCGCGTCGCCGCTCGGGCGGGAGTTCCACCGGCCCGTCCGCGGGGATGGCGCGCCAGGCGCTGACGATGTCCTCGGGAGACCGATCGCCCACACCGTGTAGTGAGACGCCCAGCAGCGGCCAGCGTGGCCGACGTGCGGCAATATGCACCGATATGGCGGAGCCGATGGAGTGGGAGAGCAGGACCACTCCCGGACGCCCCTCGCCATGGTCGGCCCATAGCGCACCGATCGCGGCGTCCAGGACCTCGGCGCTGTCGCCGAAGGTCGTCCTACCGCGGGGAAGCGGGTCGCTCCCGCCATAGCCGGGACGGTCGAGCGCGAACACGGGAAACCCTGTCGCCTCGCCGAGGTCGAGCAGGGAGTGACCGGGCACGTCGAAGTACCCCGAGCCGTACCCCCCGCCATGAAGGGCCACGATCAGCGGAGCCCCTGCGGCGCCGCCGGCCGCGGCGAGTCCGGCGATCTTTCGGCCTTCGACGGAGAGATCGATCCACGTCGCGGTCATTTGGTGCCGTCCCTTCACAGTCGCCAGAACGTGTCCTGTCACCCGAGCGGCGAGGCGGTCATCGCGCGCCTCGCGTCGCCCGGATCCGGTCACACCGCCTATCGATACTAACGCGTCAGAATATTGACGGTCGCGACAGAATCGCTCTACGCTCGGCGTCACCGAGTTGGTCGCGAGAGGAGTACGCAGATGCCATCACCGGAGCATGACCCGCTTGCGCACACCGTGCGGGGCGTCGATCACGCGGCGTTTCCCACCTTCGATCCGCGGGCCACCATCACCTTCTACCGGGACATCCTCGGCCTCCCGGTCGTCCACGCGACATGCGCGCTCGGGTGGGGGCCCGGCGACCACCCGGACTTCATCCACTTCTTCTTCGACATCGGCAGCGGCGACCGGCTGGCGTTCTTCTACTACTTCGGAGTCGAGCCCTATCGGGACACCGCGATCCCCGACCTGCTCCGCCGTGCCCGGCACCTCGCGATCCACGTCGACACCGAGGAGGATCTGCTGGAATACCGGCGCCGGCTGGACGCGAGCGACTGGCCGTGCGAGTCGCAGGTGCGGCACGAAACGGTCGAGTCGATCTACGTCACCGACCCCAACGGGTACCTGATCGAGATCACCCGTCCGCTGCGGGCGATCACCATCGAGGACGACATCGACGCCAACCTGAGCGTCGACGCGCTCATGGACGTGACGGCGGAGCCCGATCCCTCCCTGGAGAAGTTCTTCGCGCGGAAGGCGAAGCTGATCTCGGAGCGCTATGCGGGCGAGCCGGACTTGGTGACGTTCGCATGACCACGCTGTTCGTCCTCGACGTCGACGACTTCCGCCCGCTGGCCGAAGTCGCCGGCAAGGATCCCGGCGTGACCGTCCGGCGGCGCGGCCCCTACCTCGAGGTCGCCACGCCCGGTTCGATCCACATCGAGCGCAACGCCACGGGTTGCCGCAACGCCGTCTGGTACAGCGCGGTCGCCGCGGTCAGGGACGGCCGGGTGAGCCGCTGGGACAAGTCGGAACTGGTGGTCCAGCCCACAGGAGCTGAGGGATGAGCCCGCTGGCGGTGGACCGGCTCGGCGCGGGCCGGGACGTCCCGAGGGCGGAGACGCCGCCCGGCGTCACGGTGAGCACGCACCAGCTCACCACCTTCGACGGCGCCAAGATCGAGGGAGTGCTGTACTCCCTCGACGGCGCGGCGACGGCGGTCACCGTCATGCACCCGCGCCAGTCGGTGACGCACCACCCGATGATCCCGCTGCTCCTGCGAAGCGGCGTCTCGGTCTGGACCCAGGGCTCCCGGTCGCCCAACAACGACCTCGCCCTGGTCCACGAGCAGGCGTTGCTGGACGCGGCGGCGGGCCATGTGTTCCTCCGGGAAACCGGGTTCGGCACCGTGCTGACCTTCGGCCACTCCGGCGGCGGAACGCTGTCGGCCTTCTACATCGAGCAGGCGTCCCTGGAGCCGGGGCTGCGGCTGGATGTGACACCGGCCGGCCGGCCGATCACGCTGGCGGGCGCGCAGATGCCCGTTCCGGACGGCGCGATCTTTCTGGCGCCACACCCGGGTCAGGGACAGGTGCTGCTGCACTGCATCGACCCGTCCGTCGTGGACGAGTCGGACCCCATGTCGGTGGATCCCGCGCTGGACATGTACTCGCCGAGAAACGGATTCGCCGAGCCGCCGGAGCCGAGCCGCTACAGCGCCGACTTCCTCCGCGCGTACCGTACGGCCCAAAGAAATCGGATCGCCCGGATCGACGCCCGCGCCGTCGAGCTCGCCGCCGAGACCTCGAAGGCCCGGGCCCGGTTCTCCCGCACCGGCGACCCGGCCGACCGGCGGACCGGCCTCGTCCCGAGAGTCATCACCACCTACCGCACCGACGCCGACCCCTGTTACGTGGACCTGTCGATCGATCCGAACGACCGGCCCTACGGCTCGTTGTTCGGCCGCCGCCCGGATCTGACCAACTACGGCCTGGTGGGTTTCGGCCGGCTGACCACTCCCGACGCGTGGTTGTCGACCTGGTCGGCGAACCACACCAACGCGGATTTCGTGCGGTGCGCGGCCGGAGTGCGGCTGCCAACGCTCTACCTGGAGTTCAGCGGCGACCAGGCCGCGCTCCCCACCGCCGGCGCCCGGATGTTCGAGGCGCTGGCCGGTGAAGACAAGATCCGCCATGTCGTCCGGGGCCAGCACTTCGGCCAGCCCATCGTGGAGGGCGAGCCCACCGGATACGCCGCCGCCGCCGTCCACATCGACCGCTGGCTGAACGGCCGGTTCGCCACGGCATCGCCAAGGAGGACAAGGTGACGGAAGCGCGCTCCATCGGAGTCGTCTACGACAGTGGCTACGGCCATACCGCCGCGCAGGCCAGAGCGGTCGGGGAAGGCGCCGCCTCGGTCCCGGACATCGACGTCGCGCTGTACTTCGCCGAAGAGGTCGCCACCGACCCCCATCGGCTCGACCACTGCGATGCGCTGATCTTCGGCACCCCGACCTACATGGGCAGTGGTTCGGCGGTGTTCAAGTCGTTCATGGAGGCCAGCGCGAAGATCTGGCTGGCCCAGGAGTGGAAGGGCAAGCTCGCCGCGGGGTTCACCAACTCCAGCGGTCACTCCGGGGACAAGCTCAGCACCCTCACCCAGCTCTGGCTCTTCGCCATGCAGCACGGGATGGTCTGGGTCGGTCTCGGCCTGCTGGACGGCAACGGACGCAGCACGGGGTCCGACTCCGAACTGAACCGGCTCGGCGCCTACGCAGGGGCCATGGCGCAGTCGAACTCGGACCAGGGTCTGGAAGGCATGCAGGACAGCGACCTGCGAACGGCATCGGCACTGGGCGAGCGCGTCGCGCACCACGTCGTGTCGTGGCGGGGAGGTGGACGGTGACATCCGGAAAGCCCATGAGGATTCTGGTGGTCGGCGCCGGACCTGCGGGACTCTTCTTCTCGATCATCGCCAAACGAGCGATCCCCACGGCCACGATCCACGTCAGGGAGCGGAACCCGCACGGCGTGACGTACGGCTGGGGCGTGGCGTTCAGCGAGAGCGCGGCCGACGCGCTCCGGCCCGCCGCACCGGATGTGATCGACGCACTCACGACCGAGACCCGCCACGATCGGATGGTCCTCAGCCTGGATGGCGTCGGCGTGCCGGTCAAGGTCGGCCGGAGCCACCTCAACGCCCGCTGGTCGCTCCTGGCCATACTGGAGAAGTTCGCCCTCGATGCCGGGGTGAGCATCGAGCATGACTGCGACGCCGCGGTGACCGAAGGCGACATGGCGGCCTGGGATCTCGTGATCGGCGCCGACGGCGTCAACAGCCGGACCCGCGAGCGCTTCGCCGAGCACTTCCTGCCGAGCGTCGAACTCGGCACCAACTGGCTGGCCTGGTACGGCACTCCGAAGCCCTACCCGCCGTCGATCATCCTCCAGAACAGCGAGTACGGAATCCTCATGGTCCATGCCTCTCGGTTCTCGGCCGAGATGAGCAACTTCACCGTCGAGGTCGGCCAGGAGACGTTCGACCGGCTCGGATTCGCCGGCATGACCGAGGACGAGTCGCGCGAGTTGTGCGAACGGCTCTTCGCCGACTCGCTGGACGGCGCGCCGCTGCGCAGTGACCACTCGCCGTGGTTCCAGACCAAGTTCATCAGCTGCGCGCGATGGACCCACCGCAACCTCGTGCTGATCGGGGACGCCCTGCACACCGTCCACCCGTCGATCGGGTCCGGCACCCGGTTCGCGATGCGTGACGCCGTCTACCTGACGCAGGCGCTGGACGGAGCGGCGTGGGACGTCGAGGTCGGGCTCCGGGAGTTCGAGCGGGTGCGCAAGCCCGTCGCCGACGCCTTCCAGACCGCCGCGAAGCGCAGCATCGCCTGGTATGAGGGGCTCCCGTCCCGCACCATCACCCATCCGACGAAGTTCGCGCTCGAGTACCTGATGCGCACGGGACGCGTCTCCTACCGGGACTTCCGGCGGGAGAACCGCGAGGTCGTCCTCGGCTACGAGCGCGACCTGTGCTGACCACGCCCGGCACCGCAGAGGAGAAAGACGCGATGACGCTCGCACCCGACGCCTCCGGCAAGCTCGTCCTCTACCCGGCCGAGGATGAGACCCGCTACGTCCGCGAAGGACTGTGGGAGTCGCCCACCATCGCCGAGCACCTGCACATCACGGCACAGGAGCACGGCGACCGGGATGCCCTGATCTGCGGTGATGTCCGGCTGACCTTCGCGGAGCTGGACCGCATCTCCGACCGGCGCGCCGCGGGCCTTCATCGGCTTGGCCTGGAGCCCGGCGGTGCGGTTCTGCTGCAGGTGCACAACACCGCCAACACCGTGATCGCCTGGTACGCGCTGCTCAAGGCGGGTCTCGTGCCCGTGTGCACGCTGCCGTTGCACCGCGGGCACGAAATCGGGGAGATCGCGCGCCAGACCCGCCCGGTCGCGCACCTCGTCGCCGCCCGCGACCCTCGCTTCGACCTCGTCGGATTCGCCTTCGAACAGGCCGAGGCGGCCGGTGTGGAGCGCACGGTCCTGGTCTCCGACGGCCCGGCCGACGACCCCCGAGCCGTTGAGCTGGACGGACTCGGCGAGGACCTCGACGACGCCGAGGCCCGCGGGATCGTCGAGGCCATCCAGGCCGGACTCGGCATGCAGTCGCTCGCGGTGTTCCAGCTCTCCGGCGGCACCACCGGTGTCCCCAAGGTCATTCCCTGTCTGCAGGCCCCCTACTGGCACTACGGTGCGAGCCTCGCCCGCGCGATGGGATGGGGGCCCGGGGACCGCGTCGCGTTCATGATGCCGATCGTGCACAACGCGGGCATCATCATCGGTCTGCAGGGTCCGCACAGCGTGGGGGCGACCCTCGTGCTCGGAGTGCCCGACGCGTCAGCCGCACTCGACCTCGTCGTCCGGAACGAGGCGACGGATGTCCTGCTCGGTCCATTCGCCTTCGAACTGGCCCTGGACCCGCGTCTGGCCGATGCCACCGCGCTGCGGCGGGTGCTGTTCAGCGGCAAGAAGGTGCCCAGCCGGTACATGGCGGTGCTGGACGCGCGCGGGATCTGGGGCGGGCAGATCTTCGGGATGAGCGAGGGGCTGTGCCTCACCACCCCGCTCGACTTCCCGCTCGACGCCCGTACGGCGAGCGTCGGGATACCGATCTCTCCCGCGGACGAAGTCCGGCTGTACGAGCCTGGGACCGACAAGGAGGTGGCGCCCGGCGAGGTGGGCGAGTTCTGCGCCCGAGGCCCTTACACCCTGCACGGCTACTGGGACGCGGCCGAGCACAACCGGCAAGCCTTCACCGCGGACGGCTTCTACCGCAGCGGTGACCTCATGGCGGAGCAAACGATCGCCGGCGTCCGCTGCTACACCGTCGAGGGCCGCATCAAAAACATGATCAGCCGCGGTGGCGAGAAGATCAACACCGAGGAGGTCGAGCTCCTCCTGGGCTCCCACGACGCGATCGCCGAGGCCGCCCTGGTGGCGATGCCCGACGCCCGGCTGGGCGAACGGGCCTGCGCCTTCGTCGTGACCCGGGACGGATCGGCGATCGATCTCACCGAGGTCCGCGCCCACTTCGACCGCCTCCAGGTCGCGAAGTACAAGTGGCCGGAGCGGCTGGTCGTGCTCCCGGAGATGCCGCGGGTCAGCCAGGTCGGAAAGATCGACCGCCGCCGTCTACGGAAGATCGCCGAGACACTCGGGGCCGAGCCGAGATAGCACCCACCGGGCGCAGCGGCCGAATGCCCGGCCGGCGACGCTGACGCCCGCCGCCGATCACCCCGTACGCCTCGCACACGACGGACCGGCCCGCGCGCAGCGGGCAGACCGTCGAGCCGACACACCACACTCGCCGCGTCAGTGCAGAGGAAGGAGCCGTCATGACAACAGATCCCGCCTTCGATCACCTCGACGGAACCCTGCCCGCCAATGAAGTCCATCGTGCCCGCACCGAGATGCGGGAAGCATGCCCGGTCGTGCACAGCGACCGGCATGGCGGATTCGACTACCTGACCCGCTACGACAACGTCCGCACGGCGCTGACGGACACCGGGTCGTTCTCCTCGGCCGATGGTGTGCACATCCCGTCCAGTGGGCTGCTGCCGCCGATCCCCGCTCTGGAATTCGACGAACCCGAACACTCCGAGTGGCGCAGAGTCCTGAACGGCCCGCTGACCCCGCGCGCCGTACGAGCGTTCGAACCGGTCATCACCGAGGTCGTCGACCTTCTGATCGACGACTTCGCGACCGCCGGCAAGGCCGACCTGGTGGACCGCCTCACCGAGCCACTACCCGCGATCGTCATCGGGCGAATGATCGGCCTCGACCAGGCCGAGGCGGTGCGCGCCCGCGGCGTCGCGGCGGCGCTGTTCGCCGCCACGGGTTCGGAGGAGCTCCCGGCGCGGTTCGCGGAGTTCTCCGACCACACCCAGCGCTGGTTGGCCGACCGCCGTGAGAATCCCCGCGACGACATGCTCACCGAGCTGGCGAGCGGCGTCGTCGACGGCAAGGAGATCGACGAAGCGGGCGCCACCGGGCTCCTGCTCGCCTACATCGTCGGTGGCCACCACTCGACGGGCTCGGCCCTCGGTGGTCTCATCCGGCACGTGCTGACCGTGCCCGGCCTGCGAGACGACCTCATCGCCGACCGGCGCGGGCTGCCACGGGTGATCGAGGAGAGCCTGCGGCTGACCACACCACTGCAGCTGTTCGCACGCACGCTCCGGTGCCCGGTCCAGGTCGACGGCCACGAACTCTCCGAGGGCGGCCGGGTCCTCCTCGACCTCGCGGCCGCCAACCGGGATCCGCGGGAATTCACCGACCCGGAGGAGTTCGATCCACGCCGGACCCGGAACCGACACGTCAGCTTCGGAGCCGGACCCCACGTCTGCCAAGGTCAGCACCTCGCCCGAGCCGAACTCCGGATCACCCTCACGCGCCTTCTCGACCGGTTGCCCGACCTGCGCCTCGACGGGGAGCCGGTCGAGAGCGGACTGGTCGGCGGATCTTTGATGACCCACTTCGCGCTGCCTGTGGCCTTCACCCCGGAGAACGCCGCATGAACGGTCCCCGCGAGCTCCGGCTCACCGTCGGCAGGCGAACGACCGTCGCGCTCGGTGTGGTGGAGTTCGAGCTGCGCCCGGTCGACGGCGGCGAACTGCCGTCCTGGTGTCCGGGTGCTCACATCGACGTCGTGACCGAAACCGGGATCGTCCGCCAGTACTCGCTGTGCGGTGACCCTGGCGATCGCACCGGCTACCGGATCGCCGTTCTGCGACAGGCCGACGGCCGGGGCGGATCGGCATGGCTGCACGATCGGCTCCACGAGGGCGACCGGATCCTCGTCAGCGGCCCGCGCAACCACTTCCCGCTGGAAACGGGCCCCGGCTACGTGTTCCTGGCGGGCGGGATCGGGATCACTCCACTGCTGGCCATGGTTCGCCGGGTGGCCGCGGACGGCGCGGACTGGACGCTGCACTACGGCGGCCGAACTCGAGCGTCCATGGCCTACGTCGACGACCTCCAGGCCATCGACGCGAGCCGAGTGCGCCTGTTCCCCTTCGACGAGTGCGGCCTGATCGATCTCGACTCCGCGCTCGGCGATGTGGACCGGGAGGCGTACGTCTACTGTTGCGGTCCCGAACCGCTGATCGACGCGGTCGAGGCGGTGTGCGCACGTCGCGGCATGCGACCGCGAACGGAACGTTTCTCGCCGAGGGACATCGATTCCTCGTTCACGGATTCCCCGTTCACGGTGCGAATCGCCTCGACCGGCGCCGATCTGACGGTGCCCGCGGACCGTTCCATCGTCGACGTGCTGATCGAGGCGGGCGTCGACGTCCTCACCTCGTGCGAGGAGGGCACCTGCGGCACCTGCGAGACGGGCGTCCTCGACGGCCGCCCGGACCACCGTGACTCTGTGCTGACCGAGGAGGAGCAGGCCGCGGGGGACCGGATCCTGCCCTGCGTCTCACGGTCCCACACACCTCAGCTCGTACTCGATCTCTGACCCCGCTCGCCCGCGTCTACCCGGGTTGATGACTGGCTCCGGGACGCTCCAGGTCACCGAAGAGCCGAACGTCGCCGGCAATCCGACGCTGGACGGGTACTACCCGAACGTCCGGGACGCCCTCGTCGAAGGGGTGCTCGCCGCCGACGACGAGGCCCGGCGGCAGGGCTTCGACCACCTCCGGATCGGGTTCAACACGACCCCGGGCTGGCCCACCTTCGGCGACCGAACACCCGAACGGCAGGCGGAGGTCCTGGAGACGACCGTCACGGCGATCGCCGGTTGCCGGAGCGAGCTCGCCATCGGCGCCTACACGCACTTCGCCCTGCGCGACGCCGACAGCGATGCCCCCGGCCTGTTCCACCACTTCGGCCTGCTGACCGACGACTACCGGCCGAAGCCTGCCTTCACGACGTACCAGGCGCTCATCGAACGGTTCGGCCGGTAAGCCGGGGCCGGCGCCGGCGCCCGATCCGGACCGGCCGGATCAGGTGGCGTCCGGCGTACGGCGCAGGTCGGCACCGCAGAGGGCGCAGACGTAGTCGTGCTCCTTGACCAGGTTGCGCTCGCCGCACCGCGGGCAGTGGCGGAAGACGACCGGGCCGGTGAAGCGGCCGGGGTGCGGCAGGCCCGCCGCGTCGAGGGCGGCGCCGACGGCGGGCCAGGAGGCCGGGTCGGGGCAGTAGCCGGTCGAGTGGTTGCTGACCTCGCTCACGGTCCAGCGGTCCCCGTCACGGGAGAAGGCCATCTCTCCGGCGCTCAGCACGGGCGCCCCACCGGCACAGGCGACGTGCTCGCTCCGCCGCGGCGCGAGGCGCAGCGTCCCGTCCAGGTCGATGACGAAGGTGAAGGGCTCGGCGCGCTCGTCCGCGTCGCGTGAGGCCAGCCAGGCGGCCAGGTCGCCCACCGACCCGACCCGGCGCCCGGCGCCGCCGGGCGGTGCCGCGGCGAGCAGGTCGGCGGGGCCGACATAGGAGTACCGGCGCACCGGCCGATCGTATCCACCCGCACATTCCACGGCGATCGTCCCGATGGGCCCGCACGGTGAGCCGCGAGCAGAGGAAGGATGACGTAGGCGGCCGGACCGCCACCGCACGGCGTCCGTGTGCGGGGGCGGCCCGGCCGGTCAGGGTGGGCCCGGTTCGGGGCCGGTCAGGTCGCGGCGTTGTGCGCGGACAGGATCGGTTCGAGGTTCGTCGCGTGCGACAGGCCCGGGTAGGTGTCCTCGGGGCCGCCGTTCTTGTTGTCGCGGTAGCTGTAGACGACGTCCGCGCCGGCGCCCGGCAGGACCCTGTCCCACTCCGCGAGGAGGTTCTGGAGCTGCGTCGCGCTCGGGATCTTCCAGCCGTCGCCGCCGAAGACCTGGTAGACGGGGGCGAGCTCACTCTCGGCGTAGTACTGCTTGGCCGTGGCCGCGGCGTCGTCGACCTGGCTCATGTCGCAGGTCGTCGAGCCGTCCTTGTTACAGGGGTACGGGTCGAGGCCGAACAGGTCCACATGGGTGATCGACTTGGCCACGGCGGCATAGTCGTGGCTGTACTCGTCCACGAGATACGCCTTCTGCGAGGTCTTTCGCGGAATGATGTTTCCGCTGGCGTCCAGGCAGTTTCCGGCGTTGTCCACCTTCGGATGCTGCTTAGCGCTGTCCCAGAAGGAGTTGCGCCAGCCGGAGCAGTGAATGTAGTCGGCGCGGTCACGCAGCTTCGACGCGATATTCGTACAGCCGTGAGTGTCGGGTTCGTCGAAGATGAAGTAGCCGAACACCTTGGAGCTGTTGCGGTTGCTGTCGACAAGAGCACGGAAGTCCGCCCAGGACATGATGCCGTCGCTGTCGCAGATCGCGCCGCCGGTCCATTCCATTCCCTGCATTCCGGCCGGCAGGTCGGCGGACTCACCGGGACCGACGTCGAGCACGGTGTAGCCGAGCGACTGCAGGTGGGCGGCGTCGTCCACGGTGGTGTTCTGGATGAAGTGGGGGCGGTGCGTGACGGCGGCCGTCGCGGCGGCGTGAGAGGCGGCGCCGTGTGCCGAGGCGACCCCCGGGACGACGGCGACGGCGGCCACGGCGGCGGTCAGCGCGCCGAGCACGATACCGAGGCGGCCCGCGGCCGTGCCCCTGGCCCGTCTGGTACGGAAGACCCTCACAAGCACTCCTAGTGGCTTCGGGGGTTGATAAAGACGGTTCATCAACTCGGGATTTTCGCGGCCATCCCGGACGGCGTGAATTTCCCCGCTATCCGAGAGAACACACTGCTTATCGCCGAATCGGCGTCACCATATAGCAGCACTCGACATGGCAGCAAGATTGTAGTTTCTACCGAAATACCGAGGGTCGGATGATGCTGACACACCGTGATCTTGCTCATTATGAAACAAATTCGCGTCGGCCGCTGAGCTGGGTCTTGTTGTACGCGGAAAGTAGAACGGCCTTCGGTTAAGCGCGGTCGAGACACCGAGAAGCGACCCGCGATCGGGTGAATGCCGGAGCACTTTGGTGATTCGCACAATGGACGGGCCGATTGCCGGGCGCACGCGTCCGGCCGGCCCGGTCAGTCCTCCGCCGTGCGGCCGCCGGCCCAGGGGCGGACCTGCCGACCCTGCTGGTGGGAGTCGTCGTGGCGATGGGCGATGCGCACGGCGTACTCACGCGGCGACACTCCCAGCTGCCAGGAACAGACCGAACAGCTCAGGTGGTCGTGGGTGGTCCGCTCGTCGTGCTCCACCTCGACGACGCCAATCCGCAGGTTCTCCACGGCCCGAAACCGTACACGGAGCGTAGCCGCATACTCCACCTTGGTGACCGCCGTGTCGTCTACGGGATGCGTTCGCGGTCGCGCTCGGCGGCCAGGCGCAGGGTCTCCGTGGACAGCGGCGCGAGCAGCAGGGCCGCGACCAGGTCGATCAGGTGGCCGGTGAACAGCCGGTCGTCGGCGTGCGGCCCCGACTGGGCGCGGCGAGCCAGCTCGATCATCGTGAAGCGCACCGCGACGAACCGCCGGTGCAGGCGGGTGGCGTCCTCCTCCAGGAGCGGAGCGGTCAGGGCACGCCAGCGGTAGGTGCTGTCGGCCGGGTCGCTGACGGTCGCGCGGCCGATCAGCGGCTCGGGACGGTTCACCAGCTCACCGAGGATCCGCAGGTACGCACGGCCGCTGGGGTAGGCGAGCTTGGCCGCGAGCGGGCGGACCAGCGCGGCGGACAGCGCGCGGACGTCGTCGCGTTCGCCGGCCTCGTACGCGTCCAGCAGGGCGTGGCGGGCCGACTCGACCTCGGCGCGGTGCCGTTCGAGCACGGCGCGCAGCAGGCCGTGCCGGTCGCCGAAGTGGTACTGCAGGGCGGTGACGTTGCGCGCGCCCGAGGCACGCACGATCTCTCGCAGGGATACGCCGTAGACGCCCTCGGTGGCGAAGAGCCGCTCAGCCGTCTCGATAAGGCGCTCCCGCGTCTCACGTCCGGCGGTGCCCATGGGTGAATTGAACCATATTGACCTTTAATGCAGGTGAATCATAGGCTCATGCATGCGGAGGTTCTCCCTGGATGCAGCCTGATGACATCGACCCGTCGCTGGTCGACTTCGGCGTTCTGGCGCGCTGGATGGACGCCGAGGGCCTGCCCGGTGGGCCGTTCGAGCGGGTCGAACGACTCGGCGGCGGCACGCAGAACGTCCTGGTCCGGTTCTGCCGCGGCGACCGCGCGTACGTCCTCCGCCGCCCGCCCGTCCACCCGCGGCCCCGCAGCAACGACGCGCTGCGCCGCGAGGCACGCGTGCTGTCCGCCCTCGACGGCACGGGCGTGCGCGCGCCGCGCCTGATCGCCGCCTGCACGGACGAGACGGTCATGAACGGCGTGGTCTTCTACCTCATGGAGTCGGTGCGCGGCTTCAACCCCACGACGGCGCTCCCCCCGCGGTACGCGGACGACCCCGCCGTACGCCACCGCATGGGCCTGGACGCCGCCGCCGCGCTCGCCGAACTGGGCGCGGTCGACCACGTCGCCGCCGGCCTGGGCGACATGGGCCGTCCGGAGGGATTCCTCGAACGCCAGGTCGGCCGGTGGCTCTCGGAGCTGGAGTCCTACAACGCGCTCGACGGGTACCCCGGCGCGGACATCCCCGGGCTGACCGAGGTCGCGGCCTGGCTGGAGGCGCACCGGCCGCACGAGTGGCGGCCCGGCATCATGCACGGCGACTACCATCTCGCCAACCTCCTCTACGACGCCGACGCCCCGCGGGTGGCGGCGATCGTCGACTGGGAGATGTGCACGATCGGCGATCCGCTGCTCGACCTGGGCTGGCTGATCGCGACCTGGCCCGTCGGGGAGGCGGCGCCGCTGGCCGGCGCCATCGGCACGGCGGGCGGACTGCCCACGACCGGCGAGCTGGTCGAGGTCTACGCCGCCCGTACGGACCGCGACCTGTCCGCGCTCACCTGGTACGCCGTGCTCGCCTGCTTCAAGCTCGGCATCGTGCTGGAGGGCACGCACGCCCGCGCGTTCGCCGGTCAGGCGCCTGAGGACGTCGGGGACCTGCTGCACGCGACCACGCTCGGGCTGTTCGCCCGCGCCCGCACCTTCATGGAGACCTGATGTGGGACTTTTCCACCGAGCCTGATTTCCAGGCGAAGCTCGACTGGATGGACGCGTTCATCCGCGACGAGATCGAGCCGCTCGACCTGGTCTACGGCGGCAAGGCGTACGAACCGCTCGGCGACGAGCTGCGCGGCATCGTCGAACCGCTCAAGGCGCGGGTGCGCGAGCAGGGGCTGTGGGCCTGCCACCTCGGCCCCGAGCTGGGCGGGCAGGGGTACGGGCAGCTCAAGCTCGCGCTGATGAACGAGCTCATCGGCCGCTCGCCGTGGGCGTCGGTCATCTTCGGCTGCCAGGCGCCGGACACCGGCAACGCCGAGATCATCGCGATGTACGGCACCGAGGAGCAGAAGGCCCGCTACCTCAAGCCGTTGCTGGACGGCGAGTGCTTCTCCGGCTTCTCGATGACCGAACCGCACGCCGGCTCGGACCCGCGCCTGTTCCGTACGCGGGCGGTCCGCGACGGCGACGGCTGGGTGATCAGCGGGGAGAAGTACTTCACCTCCAACGCGGCCAACGCGGCGTTCCTCATCGTGATGGCGGTGACCGACCCGGACGCGCACCCGTACCAGCGGATGTCGATGTTCCTGGTGCCGACGGACACTCCGGGTGTGGAGATCCTGCGCAACGTCTCCACGATGGGTCATCGCGGCGACGGCGGCCACGCGCACATCCGCTACAACGACGCCGCGGTCGGACCGGACGCGCTGCTCGGCGAGGTCGGCGGGGCGTTCGCCATCTCGCAGGCGCGGCTCGGCGGCGGGCGGATCCACCACGCGATGCGCACCGTCGCGGCGGTCAAGAAGGCCTTCGACATGATGTGCGAACGCGCCCTGTCGCGCGAGACCCACGACGGCAACCTCGCCGGCAAGCAGCTCGTCCAGGCGGCGATCGCCGACTCCTACCTGCAGATCCAGCAGTTCCGGCTGCTGATCCTGCACACGGCCTGGCTGATCGACCGTTCCTCCACCAAGGAGGCCCGTACCCAGATCGCCGCCTGCAAGGTGGCGGCGGCGCGCGTCTTCCACGACGTGGTCTACCGGGCGATGCACATCCACGGCGCGCTCGGGGTGTCCAGCGACACTCCGCTGGCGCGGCTCTGGCAGGCCGCGCCGCTCATGGGGATCATGGACGGCCCGACCGAGGTCCACCAGGCCTCGATCGCCCGCCGCGTGCTGCGCGAGTACGAGCCCTCTCCCGGGCCCTGGCCCACCGAGTACCTGCCGGACAAGATCGCCGCCGCCCGCGAGAAGTACGGAGTCCGATGATGCTGAGTGTGGAAGAGGCCCGCGCGATGGTCACCGCGCCGGGGCAGCTGTTCGAGATGGACGAGGTCGAGATCCGCGGCGTGCGCACGCGCGTGTGGAAGAACGCACTGCCGTCGCTGCGCTCGCTCCTGGAGGTCACGCGGCTGCACGGCGACGCGACGTTTCTCGTGTACGAGGACGACCGGCTGACGTTCGAGGAGCACTTCCTGCGCGCGGCGACCTTCGCCCGGCGGCTCACCGAGCGGTACGGCGTGGGCAAGGGCGACCGGGTCGCGATCGCGATGCGCAACTTCCCCGAGTGGTCGGTCGCCTTCTTCGGCGCCGCCGCGGCAGGCGCCGTCGTCGTACCGCTGAACGCCTGGTGGACCGCGCCGGAGCTGGAGTACGGCCTGCGCGACAGCGGTGCGAAGGTCCTCGTCGCCGACCAGGAACGCGCCGAGCGCCTCACGGGCGTGCTGCCGGACCTCGGCATTCCGACGATCGTCGCTCGTGTCGAGGGGGAGCCTCCGGCGGGCGCGGAGGAGTTCGACGCGGTGCTCGGCGAGCTCGGCGACACGCTGCCGGACGTGACGATCGACCCCGACGACGACGCCACGATCTTCTACACCTCTGGCACGACCGGCCGCTCGAAGGGCGCGCTCGGCACCCAGCGCAACATCACCACGAACCCGATCAGCCTGGCGTACGCGATGGCCGCCGCCGGGCTGCGCGCCGGGCACGCGCTGGAGGAGGTGGTCGGGGCGCCGCGCCGGGTGTCGCTGCTCAGCGTGCCGTTCTTCCACGCGACCGGCTGCCACTCCGTGCTCGTCGCCAGCGCGCTCGCCGGCAGCACGATCGTGCTGATGCACAAGTGGAACCCCGAGCGCGCCCTGGAGCTGATCGAACGCGAGCGCGCCACGATGTTCGGCGGCGTACCGACGATGGCGTGGCAGGTGCTGACGTCGCCGCACTTCGACAAGTACGACACCTCCAGCCTGACGTCGGTCTCGTACGGCGGCGCACCCGCCCCGCCGAAGCTGGTGGAGAAGATCAAGGAGCTGCTGCCCGATCGGGTCCCGGGCAACGGGTACGGGCTGACCGAGACGTCCTCGGTGACGACGTACAACTCCGGCGTCAACTATCTGGCACACCCCGACAGCGTCGGCCTGCCGGTCGCGGTGTGCGACGTGAAGGTGGTCGGCCCGTCGGGCGACGAGCTGCCCACGGGCGAGGTGGGCGAGCTGCTGATCAAGGGTCCGAACGTCATCAAGGGCTACTGGAACCGCCCCGACGCGACCGCCCAGGCGATCGTCGGCGGCTGGTTCCACAGCGGCGACCTGGCGCGCATGGACGAGGACGGCTTCGTCTACATCGTGGACCGGGCGAAGGACATGCTCATCCGCGGCGGTGAGAACGTCTACTGCGCCGAGGTCGAGGCGGCCCTTTACGAACATCCGGCCGTCGCGGACGCGGCCGTCATCGGCGTCCCCCACGACGAGCTCGGCGAGGAGGTCGGCGCGGTCGTCTGCCTGCGACCGGGCACGGCCCTGACCGCGGAGGAGCTCCAGGCGTTCCTGCGCGAGAGGATCGCGGCGTTCAAGGTGCCGTCCCACTTGTGGTTCCGGGAGAACGAACTGCCCCGCAACCCGGGCGGCAAGATCCTCAAAACCCACCTGCGCGCCGAGATCCTCGGCTGAGGGAGAGCCGGGTCGACGCCGTGTTCGGACAGCGTCTTGAGGATGCTCGCCTGCGACCTTGATCGGCGTCGGTGATGGCGAGCGTCACCCGGTGGCCCTCGGCGGACGCCCGGCACTGAACGACCTCGGCGATGGCGGCTCAACACCAGGCCGATGAGGTACGACCGCCGGGAGCGACGTTCCGACGGGTGGTCGGCGGGTGATTGCGCATTCGTGCGCGAAAATGGCCTGTTTCGCCCTTGACTGTGCAATTTGTCGATCTTACGTTCAGTGCGAGCATCTTGCCCCGGAGGTTCGATGGACATCCGCCGCCGGCTCGCGGTCCTCTGCAATGCCGCCTGTCTTGTCGCGTCCCAGGTCGTCGTCACGCCCGTCTTCGCCGCCGCCTCGCCCGATCCCGCCCCGAACGTCACGCCTGCGCTGCGCCAGTGGACCGGCGCGAGCGGCACGTTCCGGCTCGGCCAGGGCGCCCGCATCGTCGTCGCCCCGGCCCAGGCCGCCGACGCGCGTACGTTCCGCGACGATCTGGCCGCCATCACCGGCCAGGCCCTGCCCGTCGTCCCCGGTGACACGACGCACCCCGGCGACCTGCGGCTCGTCGTCGATCCTGCCGCCCCCGCGACGCTCGGCGAGGAGGGGTATCAGCTTCAGATCGCCGACACCCTGACAGTGCGCGGGCGTACACCGGCCGGTGTGGCGCACGGCACGCAAACCGTCGAGCAGTTGTTCACCCTCGCCCCGGACCGCGCCCAGGTGCCGCACGGAACGGCGATGGACTGGCCCGACGTACGGCAGCGCGGGTTCATGCTGGACGCCGGGCGCAAGTACTACCGGCCCGAGTACATCCTCCAGCAGATCCGTACCGCCGCCTGGCTCAAGCTGAACACGGTGCACCTGCACCTGACCGAGCACAACGCGTTCCGCCTGGTCAGCGACCAGTTCCCGGGCCTGGCCGCGGCGGACGCGTACACCAAGGCGGACATCCGCCGGTTCGAGGACGAGGCGCGGAAGTACCACGTGACGCTGCTGCCGGAGATCGACCTGCCCGGCCACTCCAACGCGATCGCGCAGTACCGGCCGGACCTGAAGTTCTCCTGTCCCGCGCTGGCCGACGGCTGGACGCTCGACGTCACCAAGCAGGCCACCCGCGACTTCGTGAAGAAGCTGCTGGATGAGTTCGTGCCGCTCTTCGATGGGCCCGAGTTCCACGTCGGCACCGACGAATACCAGACGCAGGCCACCCAGGAGCAGTGCCCCGAACTCGTCGACTACGCCAGGGAGCATGGGTACGCGAGTACCGCGGACGTGTTCGTCGACTTCATCAATTTCATGAACAAGGTGGTCCGCTCGCACGACAAGCGGGCCGTCATATGGAACTGGTGGGACTACCAGCAGACCCCGTCCACCGCGCCCGACAAGAACATCAAGGTCGAGGCGTGGGTCGGCGACGGCGTACAGCACTACCTCGACCTCGGATACGACGTGGTGGCCTCGCCCGGCGACCTGCTGTACGTGACGCCCGGCGCCCCGCCTGGCGGGGCGCTGCTGCCGGACGACCGAAGCCTGTACGCCCAATGGACGCCGACACAGAACGACCACCTGACCGGGTACCTGATCTCCCGCTGGTCCGACAGCGCCGAGACGCAGAGCGACGCTTACTTCGACTGGTTCGCCAACCGGCCACAGCAGGTGCTCGCGGACCGCGCCTGGGGCGGACCGCGCCAGGGCACCAGCTTCGACTTCGAGGACCGGATCGACCGCCTCGGACCGCCACCCGGCGTCGCGTACCCGCCGACGGGGACCGTGAAGCTGACCGGCGCCTCCTACGGCGCCGGCCCCGCGTACGGCGGGTCGGACAACACCTACGACAAGGTCTTCGACGGCGATCCCAACACGGCGTACGACTATGAGAAGGCCGACGGCGGGTACGCCGGCATCGACCTGGGCGCGGGGCACACGGCCCGGGTGGCGAAGATCCGGTTCGTGCCGCGGGCCGGCCAGGCGGGCCGCATGGTCGGCGGCCGCTTCCAGGGCTGCACCGACGGGCCGGACAAGGGCTGCGTCGATCTGGCGACCGTGCCGTGGACGCCGATGGCCGACTGGACCCAGTTGACGGTCGAGGACAACGGCCGGTACCGCTGGCTGCGGTACGTGAGCCCGCCCGGCGGCTTCGCGAACATCGCCGAGGCCGAGTTCGACACCGCGCCCGAGACGCCGGGCCGCCTCGACGTGGCCGCGCCCGGCACCCTGCGCGCCCTCGGTCACTCCACGGTGACCACGACGTTCACCAACACCGGCACGAGCGCGCTGAACGACGTGCGCCAGACCCTCACCGCGTACGCCACGAGCAGCGTCGTACCGCTGGCCGCGCGGCCCATCGGCGACCCGGTCGCCAAAGTCGTGGCGCCGGGACACAGCGTGAGCGTGCACTGGCAGGCCGACCTGCCGCTCGACGTCATGCCCGGCACCTACCGGCTCACCGGCGGCGCGACCTGGGCGGGCGGCGGCCGTACGACGGGGGCCGCGGCGGTCAAGGTGCCGGCGCCACTGACCGCGACCGCCGATCCGGGAACGCTGGTCGTCTCGGGCGGCAAGGACGCCACCGCCACGGTACGGCTGACCAGCGCGGCGGACGCACCGCTCACCGCGCGCTGGGCGGTGAACTCGCCGAGCGGCGTCACGGCCCGCCCGGCGAGCGGAACGGTACACGTACCGGCGGGCGGCACGGCCTCGGTGCGCGTCACGGTCACGGCGGGCGACAAGCCCGGCGCGTACGACCTTCCGGTCGCGCTGACGGCGCAGGCGGGCGGCGGGCGCGTCGACGTCACCGCGCCACTGCGAGTCTCGGTCCCGTACCCGGCGCTGTCCGGCGCGTTCGACAACACCGGGGCGACCGACGACGGAACGCCCGCGCCCGATGGCCTGAACGGCGGCATCGACTCCGACGGGTCGAGCTACTCGGCGCAGGCACTGGCCGCCGCGGGAGTCACGCGGGGTGGCACGTTCACCTACGACGGGCAGACCTTCACCTGGCCCGACGCCGCGCCCGGAACCCCGGACAACGTCCTGGCCAACGGGCAGACGATCAAGGTCGGCGAGCAGGGTGGCCGGCTCGGCCTGCTCACCGTCGGCACGTACGGCCCGATCGGCGGCACCGGCCTCGTCACCTACGCCGACGGCAGCACGCAGCCGTTCACCGTCACCGATCCGGACTGGCAGGTACCGTCCCTGCCCGGCGACGCCAAGGCGGCGATCACCATGCCATACCACAACCTCGCCGGCACCGGCCGCGTCAACCGCACCACGTACGTCTTCACCCACGAGGTGGCGCTCGACCCGGCCAAGACCGTCGCCTCGGTGACCCTTCCGACCGTCAGTTCGACGGCCCGCGGCGGCCTCCACGTCTTCGCCCTGACCGTGTCCAGCTCGTGAACTCGGTCTCTGTGCGATGAGCTGAGGTTTCGCTGCCGGATCAACGCCAGGGTCAGGACCTCTCGAGGGGCGCACCGTACGCGACGACGTCACGGCCGGAGAGCGGCCGGCGGGTCGGCGCCGCCTGCGGCCCGGGACCGCAGGCGGCCCCTGACCGCGGTCAGGGGCCGCCCTACGGGCGGGAACGCGCGCCAGGCCCGTCCCCGCGCCGGGGTCATCCGTTCGGCACCGGGATCCTCCACACGCTGCGGCCGAACGTCGCGGCGTAGATGGTGCGGTGGTCACCGGTGATCTTGATGTCGAACACCGGGGTGTCGGGCAGGCCGTTGCCGAGGCGCTTCCAGTTCTTCTTGTCGTTCTTGTCGTAGAAGACGCCGTAGTCGGTCGCCGCGTACAGCTGATGGCTCACCTGGTCGTAGGTGAGCATCTCGACCGGTGCGTTCGGCAGTTTCCCGCTGATGTTGTGCCAGCTGCCTCCGCCGTTCGTGGTCTCCCACACGTTCGCCGCGGTGTCGCCCTCCCGGTAGCCGGAGTAGGCGACGTACACGTGGTCGGCGTCGGCGGGGTCGACGACGATCGAGTTGACCCACCGGGTGGGCAGGCCCTTGCCGGTGAACTCGGTCCAGTGCGCGCCGAGGTCGGTCGTCTTCCACAGCCGGCCGGTGTCGGTGCCGAGGTAGATCGTGTTGCCGTCCGTCTTGGCCGGCGCGATCCAGGTGATCGTGGCGTACTGGTTGGCGTAGAACGGCCCCTGGTCGTCCTCATCCGGCGGTACGGGGCCGGTCAGGTAGTCGCCGGGCGGGCTGATCTGGGTGAACGTCGCACCCCGGTCGGTCGAGCGGTCCAGGACGTTGCCGCCGAAGTACAGCACCGACGGGTTGCTCGGGTCGAGCACGATCGGGGCGTCCGTGGTGATCCGCGCGGAGTGCCGCTGCCCGAAACGGAAGCTGTGCGAGGTGCCGCCGCTGTCCTCGTGCCGGGTGCACACACCGACCTGCGAGCACTCGTAGTAGATGTCGTGATCGCTCGGGTCGATCAGGACCTCGTGGCCGTCGCCGCCGCCGTAGGCGTTCCACTGCGACAGGTCCGACGCCCCGGCGGTGTTGGTCCACGTACGGACGCTGCCGTTGTCCTGCAGGCCGGAGGCGAGCCGGTTCGGGTCGTCCGCCGCCACCGCGAGGTGGTACGACTGGTTCCACGGCGCGTACGTCGCGTGGACCCAGGAGCCGCTCGCACCGTTATCGTCCGAACGGTAGATGCCGCCGTCGTTGCCGAGGTAGATCCGGTCGGCCACCTTCGGGTCCCACTGCATCGCGTGCTGGTCCGAATGCACGCCGTTCGAATCGGACCACGTGGCGCCGCCGTCCTTGGACTCGCGCAGGCTGACGTCCGCGCTGAACAGATGGTTCTCGTTCTTCGGGTCCACCCACATGCGCCCGAACCACCACTGGTAACCGCCCGAGGAGCCGGGCCGGCCGCCGGGCTTGAAGGTGTCGCCGCCGTCGTCCGAGACGTAGAAACCCTTGTCCGGGCCGTACGGGCTGCCGCTGACCACGTACACGCGCCGGGGGTCGTTCGGGGCGACCGCCACGCCGATCCGGCCGAGGCTCGCGTCGCTCTTCAGTCCGGTGCCCGTGGTGTCGGCCGGGTGGGTGCCGATGACGTTCTCCAGCCGCTTCCAGTGGTCGCCGCCGTCGTCGGAGCGGAAGAGGCCGGAGCCGACGCCGCCGTACACCCGCGCGCCGTTGTTGCGCTTGTGGTCCCACAGCGCGGCGTAGACGCGGTCACCGTTGGCGGGGTCGAGTGCCAGGTCGATGCCGCCCGTGGTGTTGTTCGGCGTCTTGAGCACCAGTCTCCAGCTCTTGCCGTCGGGACCGAGCCGGTAGATACCGCGCTGTCCGGCCGTGCCGGACAGGTTGCCGGCGGCCGCGACGAAGACGCGCTTCGGGTTCGCCGGGTCGACGACGATCTTCCCGATCGCGCCGCTGTCGGTGAGGCCCCACTGCTTCCAGTGCGCGCCGCCGTCGGTCGACCGGTAGACGCCGTCGCCGAAGAACGTCAGGCCGCCACCGGACGGGTTCGCCTCACCGGTGCCGGCCCACAACGTGCCGTCGGAGCCGAGCGCGATGGCGCCCATCGTCTGCGTCTGGTCCACCGGCCAGGCCGGGGTGAAGGTCTTGCCGGCGTCGATGCTCCTCCAGATGCCGCCGCCGGACACCGCCACGTAGAAGGTGTTCGGGTGGTTCGGGTCCACGACGAGGTCGGTGACCCGGCCTCCGACGTTGGTGGGGCCGACCTGTCCCCAGTTCCCGCCGCCGTGCTTGAGCGCCCTGGCCTGCGTGCGGGCTTGCTTGATCTGGTCCGGCTTGACGTCGTGACCGGAGGTGAACTTTTGCGTGAGGTACTCGGCCGGGGCCGTCGGACCGCCTTCTTCCTCCTCCTCTTCCTCGCCCTCCTCGCCTTCTTCTTCTCCTTCTTCTCCGCCGTCGGCGTCGTGCACGTGTTCGGCGGCGGCTTCGCCCCGCTCGTTGCCGCTCGCGTCGTTCGCCGCGGTGAGCCCGTGGACGAAGAGAGCGACGATCGCGAGGGAGAGAACGCTCGCGAGGATGAGTCTCAGGGTCGTCCCGCGCTGCCGTGAGTTCGTGGCCGCGGGTTCGGGAGCCGAGTCCGGTGCGCCGTGTCCGGTCTCGTCTGGGTGGTCGTCGGTCATTGCGCCTCCTGGCCGTGGGCGTGGTTCGCCCCGGTCAGACGGTAAAGATCGGACAGGACACTAGTCATCAGACAAATGGTGAAATCGGATGTCCGATATCGGACAGGCTTCCGCCGGGGACGCTGCTCGCCGAGGGGCCGAGGATCAGTCCTCGAGTTCGCGGCTCAGGCGGTGCAGCCGCAGCGCCAGCTGCACTTCCAGCGTGTGGTCCGGGCTGTTCCAGTCCACTCCGAGCAGGCGTTTCACCCGGTCGAGACGCTGGGTGACGGTGTTCGGGTGGATGTGCAGCCGCTTCGCGCTGGCCACGAGGCTCTGCCCGGTCGTGAAGTAGGTGTCGAGCGTCTCCATCAGCATGGTCGAGCGCTGTTCGTCGTGCTGGATGACCGGGCCCAGCGTCCGCGCCACGAACTCCCCTGCGGACGCGCTGTCGCCGAGGAGCAGTCCGGTGTACCCCAGGTCGGCGGCGGTCGCGGCGGTGCCCGCACGGTCGAGCCGGATCAGCGCGTGTGCGCAGGCCAGCGCCTCCCCGTAGGCGGCGGGCAGGTCGGCCGGATCGTCGACCGGCCCGGCGGCGCCGACGGTGACCGGCGCCCCCAGGCGCTTGGTCATCGACCGCGCCGTCCGGCGGCCGGTCAACGACGGGTCGTCGGAGGGGATGACCAGGACCGCCCGGTCGTCCCGTACGGTGCTCAGACCGCCGCGAGCGGCCGCGAGGTCGGACGCCACGGACGCGAGGCTCTGCCGGTTCTCCGCCCGGATGTGCGCGACGACGACGGCATGCCGCTTCTGCGGCTGGTAGCCGATCCGCAGGGCGCGCTCGGCGAGTGAGGAGTACGTGCGGGGGTTGGGCGTGAGCAGGTCGTCCAGCAGTTCGCCGCGCACTCTGGCCTCCGCGGCGGCGAGGTTACGGCGGAACAGCTGGAGCAGCGAGGTGACGACGGCCGCCCGCTCGAGCAGCCGCACGTCCAGGTCGCCGACCTCGCCGGACGCGGCCGGCGGGGCCCAGGCCAGCGCGCCGAGGGCCTCGGTGCCGGCCACCAGGTCGGTGACCCAGTACGTCCCGCCGTCGACGCCGTGGACGCCGCCGCGGGCCTCGACCGTCGCGGCGGACATCGCCTTGAGAACGTCCTCGGGCGCCCCCGGGGTCCAGGCGACCGGGGTCTCGAACTCGTCGAAGATGGCGAGCACGCCACCGAGCCGATTCCCGGCGGCGGTCACGACCTCCTGCACGCCGCCGCCCCGGAGCACGATGTCCATGGTCTGGTCGAGCACGGCGACCGCTCTCTCCTGGTCGGCCGCACGCCGGCGAAGGGATTCGCCGGCCTGGCACAGATCCCGCAGTGTCCGGTCCCGTTCCTGCCTCGACCGCGCCTGCTCGATCGCGCTCGTGGCGAGGGCGGCGAAGGAGCCGAGGAGAGCGATGGCGTCGTGGGAGAACGGGCCCGGTGTGCGGTTGGAGGCGAAGAGCACGCCGATGACGGCGCTGTTGCGCAGCGGCACGCCGACGATCGACACCTGCCGCTCCGCCCTGACCGAGGCGTCGACGGCGGGGTCGTGCGTCAGCCGTTCGTCGTTGAAGTAGTCGGGCGTCGAGAACGGCGTACCGGTGGCGGCGACCCTGCCCCCGACACCGGTTCCGAACGGAATCCGGACGTCCTTCCAGGCCGAGGACGTGGCGCCGACCATCACGCGCATGCAGGTCGCGCCGCCTTCGTCGTCGTTCAGGCTGAGGTAGGCCATGTCGCAGCCGAGGAGTCGCTGTGCCTGCGCCACGATCAGAGTCAGGATGGTGTCCGGATCGCTGCGGTCTTCGGCCAGTTCCTTCGCGCACTCGACCAGCGCGCGCTGCTGCTCGTGGCGAGCGCGCTGCTTCTCCAGTGTGTCGCGGAGATGGAGGGCGAGCGTGTGTTCGGCCTGCAGATCCTCTGCCTCGGCGGGCGAGGCCGCGCCGGCGACCGCCTCGCGCAGGACCTCGTCGTAGAGGGGCAGCGGCGCCCCGTCGACGACAAGCCGGAGAAAACTGCGCCTGTTCACAACCGTTCGCTCCCGTCGACGCGGGCTCGTCCACCGGTCTCGTCCGAGGATGCCGACGCCGTCGGCCGCCGCACGGTCGGTGAATAAGCGCATAGTCACTGAGTAGGATTCCCGTGTCAAGGCTCGCCGCGAGCCGGGACCGGACCGCGGGCGACGTCCGGCGGAACGCCCGCGAGCGCATCGTCACCACGCCCCGGACCCGAAGGAGGCGAGAGTCGCGGATGGCCAGACGGCAGGCCCGGTTCACCGCACAGGAGCTGGCGGACGACCCCCGGCTGCGGGACCACTCTTCCGGCCTCTGGAGAGAGGGGCTCGGAGACGTGCAGCGCGGCCTGCTGACGTCGGCGGTGCGGTGCTTCGCCGCGAACGGTTTCCACGCCACGACCACCCGCGACATCGCCGAGGGCGTGGGGCTCAGCCCGGCGGCGCTGTACGTCCACTTCCCGTCGAAGGAACTGGTCCTGTTCGAGATCGTACGGACCGGTCATGAGCGGGTGCTCACGAGAGTTCAGGACCCGGCCGTGCTGAGCGCGCGCGGCGACGGGCCGGCGGACCGGCTCCGAGCCGTCATCGCGGAGTACACCGCCTGGCATGCCCGCCACCACGTGGCGGCGCGCGTCTGCCAGTTCGAACTGCGCGGACTCACGGCAGGGCACTACGACGAGATCCTGGAGCTGCGCCACCGGACCAACGCGTTCTTCCGCGACACCGTCGCCCGCGGCGTCGCCGACGGGTCGTTCGCGCAGGTGGACGTCAAGCGGGTCACGCGGGCGATGCTGTCGCTCAGCATCGACCTCGTCCGGTGGTACCGGCTCGGCGGTTCCGACTCGCCGGAGGAGCTCGGCGAGTTCTACGCCGGCCTCGCGCTCAAGATGGTCGCCCGGTAGGGCTCAGCAGGCGACGGGCCGTTCCCCAGATGCCCCGGCGGAAGAGCAGCACGATCACGATGAAGATCAGGCCGGTGACGATCCCGGTCTCCTCGAACCCGGCGGTCGCCAGGAAGTCCTGGAGCTGGACGACGACGGCCGCGCCGATGGCACCGCCCCACAGGGTGCCGATGCCGCCGAGGACGACCATCATCACCGCCTGCCCGGACGTGGTCCAGTAGACCCCGTCGAGCGAGGCGAAGCCGTGGCCGATGGCGAACACGCCCCCGGCCATGCCGGACAGCGCGGCGGACAGGACGAAGGCCAGGAGCCGGTACCGGTCGACGGGGTAGCCGAGGGCACGCGCCCGTGCCGGGTTGTCGCGGATGGAGACCAGCACCCGGCCGAACGGCGAACGGACGATGCGCCAGGCCGCGAACAACCCGGCGAGCACGAACGGCAGGCCCGCGTAGTAGAAGAAGAACGGCTCGGACAGGTCGAGGCCGAACAGCTCCCGCGGGATGCCCTGCAGGCCGTTCTCCCCGCCCGTGAGGCCCCGCCACTGATTGGCGATGAAGTAGATCATCTGCGCGAAGGCCAGGGTGACCATGGCGAAGTAGATCCCGGTCAGGCGTACCGACAGGTACCCGATCGGGAGCGCCAGCAGCGCCGCGAACGCCGCGCCCCCCACGATGGCGACCGGGAAGGGCAATCCGGTGTGCAGCGCGATCAGGCCGGTGCAGTAGGCCGACCCGCCCCAGAACGCCGCATGGCCGAACGACAGCAGCCCGGTGAAACCGAGCAGAAGGTCCACGGCCGCGGCGAACAGCGCCCAGCACGCGATGTCGAGCGCCACCGGCGGATAGATCATCCAGGGCAGCGCGAGGGCGACGAAGACCCCGATCACCAGGAGCAGCGGCCCGGTCCGGCCCGAGCGGGCCAGCCTGAGAAGGATCAACGCGACGCCTCCTCGCGCCCGAACAGCCCGGCCGGGCGCCACAGCAGCACCGCGGCCATGAGGATGAACACCAACGTCTGCGACAGCCACGGGACGTAGTAGTTGCCGAGGGCCGACACGATCCCGACCGCGAACCCGGCGGCGACCGAGCCGAACACCGAACCGAGCCCGCCGATCACGACCACGGCGAACACCGTGATGATCAGGTCGGAGCCCATCAGCGGTGTGACCGCCCGCATCGGCGCGGCCAGCACCCCGGCGAACGCGGCCAGCGCCACGCCGAAGCCGAAGACCGGGGTCACCCACCGGCCGACGTCGATGCCGAGCGCGCGGGTCAGCTCGGGCCGCTCGGTCGCCGCCCGGACGATCACGCCGACGCGCGTGCGGGTCAGCACCACCCACACCGCGGCGCAGACCACCACCGACACCGCCAGCACGAACACCTGGTAGGCGGGGTAGGTGAACAGCCCCAGGTCGACGGTGCCGCTGAGCGCCGACGGCCTCGGGTAGGGCTGGGAGTCCGCCCCGTACTCCCGCTTCATCAGGTCCTGCAGGATCAGCGCGAGGCCGAAGGTGAACAGGAAGTTGTAGAGCGGGTCCAGCGGCGTCAGCCGCCGGACGAACAGGCGTTCCACGACGATGCCGGCCAGGCCCAGCAGCGGCGGGACCAGCACGAGGGCCACCCAGAAGCTCAGGCCGAACGAGTCGAGCGCGATGAACGCCCCGAAGGCGCCGAGCATGTAGAACGCGCCGTGGGCGAGATTGACCACGCCCAGCATTCCGAAGATGACGGCCAGGCCGAGGGCGAGCAGAGCGTAGAACGCCCCGCTCACCAGCCCGTTGAACGCCTGCTGGAGCACGCCGGCCGCCTACAGGTGGCAGGACGGGTCGGGCTGCTGGAACGCCTCCGACGCCGGAATCGTCTTGAGGACCTTCACGTAGTCCCAGGGCGTCTTGACCTCGCTGGAGGGCTTCACCTGCGAGAGGTACGCGTCGTGCAGCAGCAGATGGTCCTGGGCGCGGATGGTGGCGTCGCGGGCGAAGGCGTCCTCGAACTTGTGGCCCTCCAGCTGCTTCACCACGTCGGCGGACTTGTCGGTGCCGGCGCGCTGCACGGCCTCCAGGTACTGCAGTGCGGCCGAGTAGTTGGCGGCCATGTTGGCGGTGGGACGCTTGCCGGTCCTGGCCTGGAACTTGTCGGCCCAGGCGCGGCTCTTGTCATCGAGGTTCCAGTACCACATGTCGGTGTAGCGGCTCCCGGCCAAGGCGTCGGGGCCGAGCGAGTGGATGTCGCTGAGGGCCAGCAGCCCGACCGCGAGGCCGACGCCCTTGTCGCGCAGCTTGTACTCGTTGTACTGCTTCACCAGGTTGACCAGGTCGCCGCCCGCCTGCATCGTGCCGAGCACCTGCGGTCTGGGGTTGAGGCCGGGCGCCTTGAGCAGGAAGGTGGAGAAGTTGTCGTTCGGGAAGGGCGTCGGGTCGCTCTTCACGACGCTGCCGCCGGCCGCCTTGATGGCCGCCGCGAACGTCTTCTGCATGTCCTGCCCGAACGCGTAGTCGGGATAGACGATGTACCAGGACTTGGCCCCGTCCTTGGTCACCTCGGTGCCGGTGCCGTGGGCCAGCATGTAGCTGTTGTAGCCGTAGTGGAAGGTGTACTTGTTGCACTGCTTGCCTTCGAGCTCGGTGCTCGCGGCACCGACGTCGATGAACACCTTCTTCTTGTTCTTGGCGATGGTGGCGACGGCGAACGCGGCGGACGAGGTCGGCACGTCCAGGATCACGTCGGCCTTCTGCCGGTCGTAGAGCTCCTGCGCCTTGGAGTTGGCGATCTCCGGCTTGTTCTGGTGGTCGGCGGCCTTCACCCCGATCTTCTTGGCCACCGCCTTGTCGCCGTACTTGGCCTGGTACTCGGCCACCGCCATCTTGACGGCCTCGATCGTGCTGCGGCCCGAGGTGTCGGCGTAGACGCCGGACTGGTCGTTCAGCACGGCCAGCACCACCTCGCCATCGCTGATCTTCCCTCCGCCGCCGCCCGGTCCGCCCGCGCACCCGGCCAGCAACAGCCCCGCGGCGGCCAGGACGCCGCTCCAGCCCGTGATCCTCATGTTCAGGCGTCTCCTCTGTCGCAGATCTCGGCCGTCATCAGATTCCGAGGTAGTCGAGCAACTCGTCCTCGCGTTCACGGACCTGGTCGTTGTCCAGCGATTCGACGATCCGGCCCTCGGCGAGCAGGTAGTGGCGGTCGGCCACGGTCGCGGCGAAATGCACGTTCTGCTCGATGAGCAGCACGGTCACGCCGGCCGCCTTGACCTCGCGCAGGATGTCGCCGATCCGCTGGACGATCAGCGGCGACAGTCCTTCGGTGGGCTCGTCGCACAGCAGCAGCCGGGCACCCGTCCGCAGCACCCGTGCCAGCGCGAGCATCTGCTGCTCGCCGCCGGACAGCTTCGTCCCGGGGAACCGGCGCCGCTCGCGCAACCGCGGGAACGTCTCGTACACCCGCTCCAGCGGCCACGGCTCGGGTCCGCCCGCCTCCCCGGCCTTCAGCCTCGGCGGAAGCGTCAGGTTCTCCTCCACCGACAGGGTGGCGTAGACACCTCGGTCGTCCGGGACGAAGCCCAGGCCGCGGCGGGCTCTGCGGTGGGGGCTGAGACCGGTGATGTCCTCGCCGAACAGCGAGATCGCGCCGGCCGTCCGGCCGTACGAGGCGTGCAGTCCCATGAGGCAGCGCAGCATCGTGGTCTTGCCCGCGCCGTTGCGGCCGACGAGGGTGACGATCTCACCCGCGTCGACGTGCAGCGAGACATCACGCAGGGCCTGCGCCTCGCCGTACCAGGCCGACAGCCCGTCAACGCGCAGCATGGGAGTCTCCGAGGTAGGCGGTGATGACGCGCGGATCGTGCCGGATCTCGGCGTACGGGCCCTCGATGAGCACCTTGCCGTGCTGCAGGACGGTCACCCGCTCGGCGAGGCTGGCGACGACGTTCATGTTGTGCTCGACCAGGACCACGGTGCGGCCCGTGCGGATCCTGCCGATGAGCTCGATGGTGCGGTCCACGTCCTCGACGCCCATCCCGGCCGTCGGCTCGTCGAGCAGGAGCACCTGGGGGTTCAGCGCCAGGGCGAGCGCCAGTTCCAGCGCGCGCTTGCTCCCGTACGAGAGCGAGCCCGCCGGGACGTCGCCGTGGCCGGCCAGCCCGACCTGGTCGAGCAGTTCTCCGGCGCGCCCGGCGAAGCGCGCCAGCGCCCGGTCCGAGCGCCAGAACCGCCACCCCAGGCCGGTCGGGCTCGCCAGCGCCAGCTCGACGTGCCGGCGCGGGGTCAGCTCGGCGAACAGGCTGGTGATCTGGAACGAGCGCGCCACTCCCAGCCGGGCGATGGCCTCGGGGCTGCGGCCCGCCAGCTCGTGCCCGCCGAGCCGTACGCTGCCCGCCGTCGGTTTCAGGAACCCGGTGAGCAGGTTGAACAGCGTGGTCTTGCCGGCGCCGTTCGGGCCCACCAGGGCGTGCACGCCGCCCTCGGCCACGTCCAGGTCGACGCCGTCCACCGCCCGGAACCCGCGGAACTCCCTGACGAGGCCGCGCGCCGTCAGAGCGGGAACGGACCCGCCCGGAGTGGCGCTCGCGGAGGGGGCGTCGTGCTCGCGCCTGCTCTCCATGGGCCCTCCCTACGGCCGTTCACTGGTCGCGATTCATGGCACGCTAAGTGGCGGCCGGGCCGGCGGACCAGGTGACCGGCCACACATTCAGGCCCTCCGTTATGAGGCGGCGCACACCGCGCCGGCCACCACAGGACGGGGTCGAACAGTGGCTTCCGCCACGTGGTCCGCCCCGTCGCCCGTCGAGGAGCATGGGTCCCGTTTCCGCCCCCCTGGGAGCTGCCATGCCCATGCTTCGCAGACCGTCCGTCCTCTCGGCCCTGCTGGGGCCGCTCCTCGCCGTCCCGCTGGTGATGGCCGCGCCGCCCGCGCACGCCGGCACCCGCTGCGCCCACATGAACAAGGTCCGCGTCCCCGGAGCCGAGCGACAGGTCGCCGCCTGCCTGGACGACCTCACCACCGCCGGCACGATCGGCTCCGACCACACCGACCCCGCCGACTGGCAGGGGTTGCAGTCGACGGCCACCCGGAACCCGAGCGGAGTGCCGGGCATCCAGATCGACGGCTACTTCCCGGACACCTCCACGTTCAACACCACGCACGGCTGGAACCACGACTCCCAGTTCGTGATCCGGCTTCCGGAACGCTGGAACGGCGGGCTGGTGGTCTCCGGCGCGCCGGGAAACCATCGCCAGTACGCCAACGACGTGACCATCTCCGACTGGGTGCTGGCCAAGGGGTACGCCTTCGCCTCGACCGACAAGGGCAACGTCGACGCGGAGTTCTACCGGGACGGCAGGAGGCCCGGTGACGCCATCCTGGAGTGGTACCGCCGGATGACCCAGATCACCATCGCCGCCAAGGCGACCGTCGCCCACCACTACGGCAGGTCCCCCCGCAGGACGTACGCGGCGGGCATCTCCAACGGCGGCCAGCTGGTGCGCTGGGCGCTGGAGAACCACCCCGAGCTCTACGACGGCGGAATCGACTCCGAAGGCACCCTCTGGCCGCACGATGACGGGCCGAACGCGCTGGTCTACCTGCCGGTGGCGCTGCGGGAGTACCCCAAGTACGCGGCGACGGGCGACCCGGCGGCGCACGCCGCGATGCTGAGGGCCGGGTTCGCCCCGGGCTCGGAGTTCCTGTGGGACTTCGAGTACCGGATTCTCTGGGACGGCACACAGCGCAGATACCGCGAGGAGGTCGACCCCTCCTACGACGGCGACCTGGAAGCGGGCATCCCGTTCTGCCAGAGTGGCACGCCCCGCTGCGACGCCGACTACGACTACTACCGGCGCCCGAGGAGCGTGCACCGAGCCGTGAAGCGCGCATCGCTGACCGGCCGCATCGGCAAACCGATGATCACCGTGCAGGGCACGCTGGACAGCCTGCTGCCCATCAGGGTCCACGGCGACGTGTACGACGCGATGGTCCGGTCGCAGGGCCTGGGCGCACGGCACCGCTACTACCGGATCGAGGGCGCCTCGCACCTGGACCTCGAGTACGACATGTTCCCGGACCGGATGCGACCGCTGCTCCCCTGCATGCGTACGGCCTTCGAAGCCCTCGAACGCTGGACGGCCCCGGGCGGCGGCCAGGCGCCTCCGCCCAGTGCCACCATTCCGCGCCAGACCTCCGGCGACGTGGCCAACACCTGCTCCCTCGGCTGACCGGCGTCCTCCCGCAGCCTCTCAGCCGGCCGGCGGCTTCCCGCCGCTCATCTCCTCGGCCCTGGCCCGGATGAGCCGCTGCACGATGAGGGCCGCGCGTGAAGGCCGGCTGTCCTGACGCTGGGTCAGGCACAGGTGGACCGGGTGCGCGTCGCGCAGGGGAAGCCACACGAGGTCGGTGATGTCGGCCGAGGTCTCGATCCGGGCGAGGACGCCGAGCCCGGCGCCTCGGCCGACCATCACCTTGAGGGTGCGCGCCGACATCGCCTCCACGACGACATCGGGAGCCGCCACGTGCCGGTGCAGCGTCTCCCACATCACGGTGCCCGCCCGCATGGTGACGATGGGCCAGGTCTCAAGGTCGCGCCAGTGGACGTGATCGCGCCCGGCGAGCGGATGGTCCGTGCGCACGAAGACCCCGACGGGAGCGGACACGAGCGGTGTGCGCCGCAGCCCCGGCGCGGGCGGGCCGAGCGGCATGGTGATCACTCCGAAGTCCAGCTCTCCGTCGAGCACGGCGCTCTCGATGGCGGTCGAAGCCCCCTCGCGGACGGTGAACCGCAGCTCGGGGTGGTGCTCGCGCAGCCGGCCCACGACCGGCGCGATGATCGTCTCCGCGGTCACCGAGACACCGCCGATCTGGACCCTGCCACGGTAGGCGCCGCTCGACTCCATCGCCGACTCTCGCACCGCGTCCTCGGCCGCGACGAGACGGCGCAGTGGTTCGAGCAGTGCCTGGCCGGCCGGTGTCGGCCGTACGCCGTGCCGGCTGCGGGTGAGCAGGACGACGTCGAGCTCCTCCTCCAACAGCGCGATCTGCTGGCCGATGGTGGGCTGGCTGACGCCGCACCGGGCGGCCGCCGCTCGCAGCGACCCGCTCTCGACGGCGGCCAGGAGATACCGCGCCCGTTCCACCCGCACCGCGCCACTATAAAGGCGAAACCTTTCACCCATGAGCCGCGATCGCGTCTTCCTCGCACGTCGTCGGCACGGCATGGTGACGTCAACCTCTTCTCGACGTCCCCTCCGTGAAAGGCATAGCCGGTGTCCAATGGTCCGCTGAGCGGAGTACGCGTGCTGGACGTGTCGACGATCCTGGCCGGTCCGCTGGCGTCCTCGCTCCTCGGCGAGTTCGGTGCCGAGGTGATCAAGATCGAGCACCCCGTCGAGGGCGACCCGGCGCGTCTGTACCCGCCCCTGGAGGACGGCGTGTCGGCCGCCTGGCGGATGCTCGGCCGCGTCAAGCGGAGCGTCACGATCGACCTGCACCGCCCCGAGGCGGCCGGCCTGGTCGGCCGGCTGGCCGCGGCGGCGGACATCGTGGTGACCAACTTCCGGCCGGGAACGCTGCGCCGGTACCGCATCGACTTCGACGACCTTCGCGCGTACCGGCCGGACCTGGTGATGGTCCACGTGAGCGCGTTCGGCCGCACCGGGCCCTACGCCGACCGCCCGGGGTTCGCCCGCGTCGCGGAGGCCTTCGCCGGCCTGACCCACCGCACGGGCGAACCCGGGCGTCCGCCGGTCTTCGCGGGCTACCCCGTGGCCGACGGCGTCACCGGCATCTACGCGGCGTTCGCGGCCCTGCTCGCCCTGCGTCAGCGAGACCTCACCGGAGAGGCCCAGCTGGCCGACATCCCCCTGTACGAGCCGCTGTTGCGGATGATGGAGGACTTCGTCGTCGAGTACGGCGCGACCGGCGAGAGCCGCGAACGCCAGGGCAACGAGAACCCGCACATCAGTCCCAACAACCTGTACCGCACCCGCGACGGTCGCTGGCTGGCCCTGCCCGCCTCGACCGAGCAGATGTGGCGGCGGCTGGTCAAGGTCATGGACGCCGCGGACCTCGCCGTCCACGACTCGATGAACGCGCGGCTGGAGCACCGGGAGGAGATCGAGACGCGCGTGGCCGCGTTCGTGGCGGCTCACGACCTCGACCCGCTGATGTCGCTGCTCGTCGACGCCGGCGTCGCCGCCGGGCCGGTGAACTCGGCGGCGGACGTCTGCGCCGATCCGCACATCCGGGCCCGCGGATCGGTGGTGGAGGTGCCGGACGAGACGGGCCGGCCGCGTCTCATGCAGGCTCCGGCCGGCCGCTTCTCCGGCTTCGAGGGCACGGTCGGCCGCGGCGCGCCGGCCCTCGGCGAGCACACCGCCGAAGTCCTGCGGGAACTCGCCGGGCTCACCGAACCGGAGATCCAAGACCTGCGCCACCGAGGAGTGGTCTGACCGAGAAAGCGAGCCCACGACCATGGCAACCCTCTCGATCCTTGTCCTGATCGCCCTCTTCGCCGCGACCCTCGTCCCCGGGTTCGACCTGGGGCTGGCCGCCCTGGCCGCGGCGTTCCTCCTCGGCCTCGCCGCCGGTGTGCCGGCGGACACGGTGACCGGGTTCTTCCCGGGCGACTTCTTCGTACTCATCGTCGGGGTGACCGCCCTGTTCGCCGCCGCCCAGCTCAACGGGACCCTCGACTGGCTGCTCGACCTGCTGCTCCGGCTCGTCGGCGGCCGCACGGTGCTGATCGTGCTGGTTCCGTTCGTCGTCGGCGCGGTGCTGACCGCGCTCGGCACCCTGCCCGCCGCCGCGACCGCGATCGTGTCCCCGATCGCCCTGGGCTTCGCCGCGCGGTACCGGATCTCACCGCTGGTGGCCGCCGTCCTCGGCATCACCGGAATCATCAGCGGACTGCTGTCTCCGCTCGCCGTCTACGGCGTCACCGCCCGCGAGCTGAGCACGAAACTCGGCATCGGACTGCCCGGTTCGGCACCGGTGACCTTCCTGTTCGGCGGCCTGCTGACCGGGGTGGTCGTCTGCGCGGCGTGGCTGGTCGTCGGAACGCGCAACGGCGCGGTGCCGCCCGGCCGGGTCTCCGCCCCGTCCACCGCGACCGGGTACGCCACCGCCGGGCCTTCGGCCGCCGAGCGCGGGACCCCCGTGACGTCACCGGCGGGCCGCGCACCCGGCTCCGGGACGGCGACGGCCGTCTCCACCGCGCCCGAGGCGACGCGGGAGCGGCTCGGCGCCCGGGCTCTCACGGTGCTGTGCCTGCTCACCGTCGTCGTCCTCTCGGTCGGCTTCGACATGAACGTGGGCTACCTCGGCCTGACCGGGGCACTGGTCCTGCAGGTGGCGCTGCGGCTGCCGGCCGGCGCGATCGTCTCCCGAATCCCGTGGAACGTGGTGCTGCTGATCGGCGGCCTGCTGACCTATGTGGGCCTGATGCAGCACCTGGGCGCCTTCAAGAAGATCAGCGATCTGCTCCAGGTGGAGGGAGCGCCGATGCTCAGCCTGCTGGTGCTGTGCTACATCGCCGGGGTCACGTCCTTCGCCGCGAGCTCCATCGCGGTGTTCGTGACCGCCATGCCGCTCCTGCCGCCGCTGGTGGCCGACGGGGTGTCCCCCGTCGGCGGCGTACTCGCCCTCGCCCTGGCCTCGGTCCTGGTCGACATCAACCCGCTCGGCATCACCGGCGGGCTGATCCTCGGCGCCGCCGAGCCGTCGGCACGGCCCCGCCTCTTCCGGCAGCTGCTCGCCTACGGATCCGCCTCGATCGTCGTCGCACCCGCCTTCGCCTGGCTCGCCTTCGGCTGGTGGTGACCACCGGAAATCGGCGCGGGGTGGAGCCGGAGATCGGGTGAGGACGTCGTATCCATACTCCGCTTTCCAGCGGGCCATGAACGGATGGGGAGGCCACGATGACCGGCGGCGCGTTCTGGTCCCAGCCGAGCGGCCCACCGCCGGCGACCTTTCCCGTCACGCAACTCGTCGTGAGCGCCGCGGAGAAGAGGCGGGTGTACGCGTTCACATCCATCGCGGTCGTCCTGATCTTCGTGTTCGGGCTCGTCGGCATCCTGACGTACCAGCAGCAGCTGGGGATCCTGGGGCATACGGGTCCGAAGGCGGTGGCGTGGACCGCGCTCCCCGGCGTCGTCCTGGTCGTGCTCCTGGTCTCGGGAGTCCGGCGGTTCAACGCGCTTCGTCTGCGGCGCCGCGGCCACCCGGCGTCCCTGACCCTCTCCCCTGCGGGGCTGCTCATCGAGTCGGCGGTGTATCCGCTGAGCCTGCCCTGGCCGGAGGTCGTCTACATCCAGCCCCAGGGCGCCGGCGAATGCACGGTCCCGGCCCTGGATCCGGACCGGCGGCAGGTCCTGTTCTTCGACGTTCCCGCCGCTCAGGTGGCCGAGGCGGTCGGCTTCCACTCCGGAGGGCGCACCACGCCGCGCGTCGTCCAGGTCGGCCAGACCTCCACCGGCCTGCGGAACCTCGCCAACACCTACAAGCGAATCTAGACGCCGGCGACCGGGAAGGTCCTGCCGGGAAACTTCAGCACACGAGCGCATGACGGCGGCCTCGGTCTCTTCGGCGATCAGGTGAGCGTTCACCGCCGCCGCAGCCGCGGCGGCGGTTTCAGACTCGGCCCGCCGTCCTGTAATCGGGACGTCCGAGATTTTCGATTTCCCAAACGCGCGAAGCGCGCGACGGCCGGGGAACGGCGTGGTCCGGGTGTTCATCAGGAGGCCGCGCGAGTGCTGGTCGTCAGTTCGGAGAAGCGGCGGGCGCGTTGTCGTCGGCATCGGCGGTGGCCGCGTTGTCCCGCTGGGCCTCGATGTCGGCGAGACGCTGCCGCAGGGTGGCGGTCATCAGCTCCCACGCGTCCGAGCCGAGGACGAGGCGATGCGGCGGCTCGGTCGAATCCGCGGCGCGGATGATGGCGGCGACCGTGTTCTCCTGGCTGTCGGTCATGTCTTCGACGGGGATGGGCTCGCGGTCGGCGGGCCCGCCGCGGTACGGCGCGCTCACCGGCACCCGGGTGGCCGCGTCGAAGAAGCCCGTGCGTACCATCCCCGGCTCGATGAGGGTGGTACGGATGCCGAACGGCTCGACCTCGGCGGCCAAGGAGTCATAGAAGCCTTCGATGCCCCACTTGGTGACGTGGTACATCGAGAAGGCGGGAAACGTGATCTGGCCGCCCATGCTGGACATCTGCATCAGGTGCCCGCCGCCCTGAGCGCGCAGGTACGGCACCACGGCGCGGGCGAGCTGGATCGAGCCGGTGAGATTGGTCCTGATCATCTGGTCGATCTGCTCGTCGGTCAGGTCCTCCGCGGTGGCGAACACGCCGTGGCCGGCGTTCGAGACGACGACGTCGATGCGGTCGTGCACGGTGAACGCCTCGTCCACGACGGCACGCAGCCGGGCCGTGTCGGTGACGTCCAGCGCCCGCACCCACAGCCGGTCGCCGTACCGCGCGGCGAGGTCGTCGAGTTGCCCGGGCCGGCGCAGCGTGGCGGCGACGCGGTCACCGCGGGCCAGCAGCCGGCCGGCCAACTCGCGGCCCATACCCCGGGAGGCGCCGGTCACGAACCAGGTCTTCGCCATGATCAGAGTCCTTTCTCAGCCGTGGACCTCTCAGGTCCCTCACCCGTGTCAACCGCCCGGCCCGACGCGAAAAATCCATACGTGCGATGAGAGTTCCGGGTCGCTCCCATACGCTCTGCGCATGGCTAGGCTGGGCGCATGAGTGAGCTGACCATCGCCGGCCTGCGCGTCGTGCGCGAGATAGCGCTGACGGGATCGTTCACCGCGGCGGCGCGGTTGCTCGGCTATTCCCAGCCGGCCATCTCGCGGCAGGTCGCGGCGATGGAGGCGGCCGCCGGATATCCGCTGTTCATCCGCGAGCCCCGCGGCGTACGGGTCAGCGCGGCAGGCGCCGTCGTGGTCGAACACGCGGGACGGGTTCTGGCGAGCGTCGACGCCCTGCGGCAGGATCTCGTGAGCCTGGGCGATCGGCTGGCGGGCCGCATCAAGGTGGGCGCGTTCCCGGCCGCGACCGCGGTGCTCGTCCCTCGTGCGCTCGCGAGGCTCCGCACCCGGCACCCCGCACTCGAGGTGAGCCTGAGCGAAGGCTCGACCCCGACCCTGTTGCGGCAGCTACGGGCCGGGCGCGTGGGCGTCGCCGTGATCGGCGTCGGTGCCGGCCTCCCCGAATACGATCTCGACGGCGTCCGCCACGAGGTCGTGTTCTCGGGCCGGCTCTGCGTGGCCGTGCCCTCCGGGCACCGGCTGGCCGACGCGGGCGTCGTCCCGGTGCGCGACCTGGCCGGCGAGACGTGGATCGCCGGAGAGGGCTCCACCGGCGACCCGCAGTTCCGGGCGTGGCCCACCCTGGCCGACCCCGTCATCGCGTACTCCGTCAGAGGCTGGCCCGCTCGGCTCGGACTCGTCGCCGCCGGACTGGGCATCTGCCTGGTCCCCGAGGTCGCCGCACTCTCGATACCGCCCGGTGTCACCACGATTCGTGTCGATGACCCGAACTGGCTGGGTCGCGTGACGGTCGCCGTCACCCCGCCTGAACCGACCGAGGAGGCCGCGGCAGTCGTCGATGCGCTGCGTGAAGCCGGCGACGAGATCCGCGCGCACTGAATTCAGCCGCCTTCGGTCGCCTCGGTGGTGACCGCGATCAGGGCGGGATGCCGACCGCCCTGGGCGGAGTCTCTAGTGCGGGATGCTCCGTCGCGCACGGCGTTCAACGTCTCGGCGGAAGCACTCGATCGCCGCGCGCACCTCGTACTGGGTGTCCGTCTCAGCGAGTCGGTCGAGGTAGAGCAGCCGGCGCGCCAGGCCCGGAAGGTCGACGGTGAAGTACATCGCCATCAGCGGGTTGACGAACAGCTCGCTCCCCTGGGTGCGTTCGGTGAACCGGACGTCGCCGAACTCGCCGCGGATCGCGGCGGCGATCTGGCCGTTGACGATGCTGGGCCGCATGGATGTGTGCCGCTGCGCGTGCGCGACCGCGTCGAGGTAGAGCCTCGCCTCCCGGCCGGCGCTCGGGATCGTCAACGCGCCCAGGTACGCGCCGTCGCGGTCAAGGGCGGCGAGGTTCTCCAGTACGTGGGCGTGACACACGCCGTGGTAGGCGTCGATGCCGAAACCGGCGCACGTCACCAGCCGTACGGGCACCTCCAGCCCGGCGACCGCCGCGAGGCTGGTCATGTCCTCCTCCGGGGTGCCGAGGCCGGATTCGTCGCCGCGCATCAGAATGTCGGTGCCGCCGTCGACCAGCACGACGGCGTCGATGTCCAGCCTTCGCACCAGCTCCCGGTACGCCTCGCGCAGCGGGCGCACGCCCGTGCGGGGAAAGGCGTACACCGTCGAGTGCATGCCCTGCGCGTCGAGCCAGCGCGCCAGTGTCCGCTCCGGGAAGTACCCGTCGTGCCCCCTCGTGACGGGCGTGACGGCGGCAAGATTCGGCTCGCACCAGTCATCGACGTCGATCAGGTCGAGCGCGCTGAACGACAGGTTCGCCAGCTGCACGGACTTGCCGAGATCCATCAGCGCGACCGCCAGCGGCAGCCCGGCGTAGACGTCGAAGCCGCCGCCCGCACCGGCCACCAGAACCCGGTCCGCGCCTCTCAGGGCGGCGAAGAGCGGCGGCTCGTACAGCGATGTCATGCCTCACGACCCTAGACACGTTCGAGCGTGCCAGGGATATGCCGACTGATCGGGAAAGCCTCCCCGTCCTTCGGCGGGCCGGGCCGCGCGCCGCTCCCGGTGGTGCCGTCGGGAGCGGCGCGGTGTCCGGCGTCCGGTCAGCGGTGGGACAGGGCGGGCGGCTTGGACCTCGGCTGGAACGGCAGGAAGCGCTCCGCGCGGTGGGGGCGGGCCGGGATCTCCGTCGCCTCCACGGCCAGCATGCGGTCGAAGCGGAACGCACGGACGCCCTGGCGGAGGCGGCACCAGGCCACGAGGTACCAGTGTTCGCGGTGGACCAGGCACGTCACCGGCTCCACCTCGCGGATCGTCACGTCTCCCCGCGCGTCGGCGTAGTGGAGGCGGACGACCAGCCGTGCGGTGATCGCGCCGGCGGCGGTACGGGCCCGGCGGGCGGTGGCCGGGTCGAGGGGGCTGGTCAGCGTGGCCAGCGTGGTCGCGACGACTTCGCTCGGCGCCTCCACGTCGTCGAACAGGTGCCGCAGGGCACGGCGGGCGGTGGCGGACTGGGGGCCGGCTCCGAGGTGGGCGAGCGACAGGCCCAGGGCGGCGATCTCGGCGGCGGTCAGGCTCGGACGGGTGCGGACATCGAACATCACGTTCTCGGCCATGCCTCGATCATACGTTCGACCACTGACATTTTTACGTGGCCGAACAGGCAGAACACCATGATGCCGGTGCCGGCGTGACGCAGATGCCCGGCACAGCCTGGCCCGTCCGCCGGCTGGGCAACTACCATGCCGCAATGCCATCTCGCCGGCGGCCTGGGCTCTCCCCGGCGCCTGTTCTCGCTCTCCTCGCGAGTGTGGCCACGCTGGTGTGGTGGGGATTCGTGGGTCTGGCCTCGGAGAATTTCGGCAGCGACTGTGTGCTGCTCGGCGAGTTCACCGCCGCCGGAAACCACTGCTACGCGGTGAACCAGGCGGTCAAGGCCGCCCTTCCCTGGCTGGTCCTCGGTGCGTTCGCCGGCGCGATCCTCGGTTTCTGCGTCCCGCGGCCGGTCCCGATCGCGCGGCGTGCGGCCGTGGCGGTGACGATGCTGTGCGCGGCCTCGGCGTTCGGCCTCGGGTGCTGGGCCCTGTGGCTGTCGCCGTGAGCCCCGCGGCCTTCTCCTCAGCCCGGGTGGGCGTACCGATGCTGCGCCGCGCGTACCTCCAGGCACAGCGCGCGCAGGTCGGCGCCGGGCCGGTCGAAGCCGTGGGAGGCGGCGCGCGGATCGGCGCGGCGGTGCCGCAGCGTGCTGTTGAACGCCAGGTCGAGCGAGTCGTGCAGCATGTACACGTGGTACCGGATCAGCCCGAGCGCCCGCGTACGGTACTCATCGAGCTCGGGGATGCCCACCGGCTCCTCCAGCTGCCCCGCCATCCGCACGAACGCGTACGCCAGCCGGGTCGCCTCGCGCGCCAGGCGGACGGGCACGTCGTACGGCTCGACGGCGCAGAGCCGTACGATCCGGTCGCCCTCGGGCTGGATCTCGACGGCCCAGTCGAGCACGGCGATGAGCCGGGCTAGCTCCTCCGGATAGGACGAGGCGGACATGAGGACGACCTCCGCGGCATGGGCGGCCGGCGTTAGGCCGCCGCCTCCACTCTCGTCCCTGCCGGGGCACGGGACAAGCCGAACGGAACACCCATCTCTTCGTCGGCGCACGCCCGGCCGGCCCCCCGCACACAGGCCTCGCGGATACCCCTGTCCTCTTTTTTCTACAAAACCTAGACGCAGGTCGAAGAAACTTTAGAATGATCGGAAGACCGAGCGAGGAGGAGACCATGTCCGGCTCCGAGCCACCGGTGTCGTTCCAGACCCGTCCCGACCGCTACCGTCACTGGCGGATGGAGTTCGACGGCGAGGTCGCCTACCTCGTGATGGACGTCGACGAGCAGGGCGGGCTGCGGCCCGGCTACGAGCTGAAGCTCAACTCCTACGACCTCGGGGTCGACATCGAGCTGTACGACGCCGTGCAGCGGCTGCGGTTCGAGCATCCCGAGGTGCGCGCCGTCGTCATCACGAGCGGCGACGACAAGGTGTTCTGCGCCGGAGCCAACATCCGCATGCTGGCCGCCGCCGGCCATCCCTGGAAGGTGAACTTCTGCAAGTTCACCAACGAGACCCGGTGCGGCATCGAGGACGCCTCCGAGCACTCCGGCCAGACCTACATCGCCGCGGTGAACGGCACCGCCTCCGGCGGCGGCTACGAGATCGCGCTCGCGTGCGACCGCATCCTTCTCATCGACGACCGTTCGGCGGCGGTCTCGCTGCCGGAGGTGCCGCTGCTCGGCGTCCTGCCCGGCACCGGCGGGCTCACCCGTGTCGTGGACAAGCGCCGCGTGCGCCGGGACCGGGCCGACGTCTTCGCGACCAAGCCGGAGGGGTTCAAGGGCCGCACCGCGGTCGAGTGGGGGCTGGTCGACGAGGCGGTCCCCCGCAGCAGGTTCGAGCAGACCGTACGCGAGCGCGCGCGGCAGGCCGCCGCCGAGTCGACGCGCACCGGCGAGGGCGGCGTCAGCCTCCCGATGCTCGAACCCGAGATCACCGCCGACCGGATCGTGTACCGGCACGTGACCGCCGAGCTCGACGGCGACCGCGTGACCATCACGATCCGCGCGCCGAAGGACGCGGTGCCGCCCGCGGTCGTCGACGCGGACTTCTGGCCGCTCGCCATGACCCGCGAGCTCGACGACCTCATCCTCTGGCTGCGCACCAACGAGCCCGAGCGCGGCACCTGGGTGCTCAAGACGACGGGCGACATCGACGCCGTCCTCACGCATGAGGAGGCGATGACCGGCGACAAGGACTGGCTCGCCGCCGAGATCCGCCACTACTACAAGCGGACGCTCAAGCGGCTCGACGTGACGAGCCGCAGCCTGGTCGCGCTGATCGAGCCGGGGAGCTGTTTCGCCGGCGCCCTGCTGGAGACGGCGCTCGCGTGCGACCGGCAGTACATGCTCGAGGGCGCCGAGATCGTGGTCACCGAGGCGAACTTCGGCGCGTTCCCGATGGCGAACGGCTGGAGCCGGCTGGCGTCGCGCTTCCACGGCGAGGACGAGCCGCTGCGCGACGTGCGCGGACGGCGGCTCGGCTCGGAGGAGGCCGACGAGCTCGGCCTGGTCACGCTGGCCCTCGACGACATCGACTGGGACGACGAGATCCGCATCGCGCTGGAGGAACGCGCCTCGCTCAGCCCCGACGCGCTGACCGGCATGGAGGCCAACCACCGGTTCGCCGGTCCGGAGACGCTGGAGACCAAGATCTTCGGCCGCCTCTCCGCATGGCAGAACTGGATCTTCACCCGGCCCGGCGCGTCCGGGCCCGACGGCGCCCTGAGCAAGTACGGCACCGGCGTACGAGCGACGTTCGACCGAAGAAGGACATGATGCAAGCGAGCCCGACGCAGCGAGCGGAGTGGGCGGCGCCGCGAAGCAAGCCGGCCGCGGAGCGAGTGAGGAGGGTGAGCGACCAGTGAGCACGGAGCGAGCCCGACGCAGCGAGCGGAGTGAGCGGCGCCGCGAAGCAAGCCGGCCGCGGAGCGAGTGAGGAGGGTGAGCGACCAATGAGCACCGCTGATTATCAGGAGAAGATTCCGAACAACGTCGGGCTGGCCGACGACCGGCGGTTGCAGCGGGCGCTGGAGTCGTGGCAGCCGGGGTTCCGCGACTGGTGGGCCGAGATGGGGCCCGAACTGCCGACCGAGGACGTCTACCTGCGCACCGCCGTGAACGTCGGCCGCGAGGGCTGGGCGCACTTCGGGCACGTGCCGGTGAGCGAGTACCGCTGGGGCATCTTCCTCGCCGAGCCCCGCCCCGACCGTCGCATCGCGTTCGGCGAGCACAAGGGCGAGCCGGCCTGGCAGAAGGTGCCCGGGGAGTACCGCTCGGCGCTGCAGCGCCTCATCGTGATCCAGGGCGACACCGAACCGGCGAGCGTCGAGCAGCAGCGCCGCCTCGGCTACACCGCGCCCAGCCTGTACGACCTGCGCAACCTGTTCCAGGTCAACGTCGAGGAGGGCCGTCACCTGTGGGCGATGGTCTATCTGCTGCACGCCTTCTTCGGCCGCGAGGGCCGGGAGGAGGCCGGCGAACTGCTGCGCCGCAACTCCGGCAGCGAGGACTCCCCGCGCATCCTGGGCGCGTTCAACGAGGAGACGCCCGACTGGCTGTCGTTCTTCATGTTCACCTACTTCACCGACCGGGACGGCAAGTACCAGCTCGGCACGCTGAAGGAGAGCGGCTTCGACCCGCTGTCGCGCACGTGTGAGTTCATGCTCAAGGAGGAGGCCCACCACATGTTCGTGGGCACCACGGGCGTCGACCGCGTCGTCGGGCGCACCGCGCGGCTGATGGTCGAGCACGACACCGACGACGCCGGGCCGTACGGCGCGATCCCGCTGAACGTCATCCAGAAGTACCTGAACTTCCACTACAGCGTCAGCCTGGACCTGTTCGGCGGCGAGACCTCCACGAACGTCGCCAACTACTTCTCCGCCGGGCTCAAGGGCCGCTGGCAGGAGGAACGCCGCAAGGACGACCACCGGCTCACCGACCGGGGCGCGTACGTGGACGCCGTCGAGGACGGCCGGCCGGCGCGCGTGGAGGTCGAGGCGCTGACCGCGCTCAACACCGACCTGCGGAACGAGTACATCGCCGACTGCGAGAGCGGCGTCAAACGCTGGAACCGCATCCTCGCCGACGCCGGTCTCCCCCACCGGCTCGCCCTGCCGGACCGCGCGTTCAACCGGTACGTCGGGGCGTTCGCCGGGATCAACGCCTCGCCCACCGGCGAGGTGCTGACGGACGCCGAATGGGAGGCGCGCAAGGCCGCCTGGCTCCCCACCGACGCGGACAAGGCGTTCGTCGCGTCCCTCATGCATCCGGTGTACGAGCCGGGTAAGATCGCAAGTTGGCTCGAACCCCCGCGTAACGGAATCAACGGCAAGCCGTTCGACTACGAATACGTTCACTTCCTCTAAAAGGGCGTGGTCCGGTGTTCAACGCCTCCACTTACCTCGTCGACCGGCATGTCGAGTCCGGCGGCGGCGACCGTACGGCGGTGACCGGGCCCGGGGGGACCCTCACCTACGCGGAGCTGCTCGACCGGGTCCGGCACATGGCCTCGGGCCTGCGCGAGCTGGGCGTACGGCCCGAAGAGCGCGTCATGATCTTCATGCCGGACTCCCCCGACATGCTCGCGCTCATCCTCGGCGCGATGCGGATCGGCGCGGTGCCCGTCCCCGTGTCGACCATGATGACCGCGCACGACCTCGGCGGAGTGCTGCGCGACTCGCGGGCCCGCGTGCTGGCGGCCGGCGCGGAGTTCGCCGCCGCCGCGGAGGAGGCCGCCGCGTCAGCGCCCGACCTCGCGGTGTTCGCCCTCACCGGAGAGACGCCGCCGCGGGCGCCGGCCTGGGCGCAGAGCCACCTGCTGAGCAAGATCGCCGAAAGCGACGGCGCCGGCGACCCGTACCCGACGAGCCCGGACTCCACCGCGCTGTGGCTCTACACCTCCGGCACCACCGGCCTGCCCAAGGGCGCGATCCACCGGCACGCGTCGATCCGGTCGGTCTGCGAGACGTACGGCGCGCGGGTGCTGGGCATCCGGCCGGACGACCGCTGCCTGTCCGTGCCCAAGCTGTTCTTCGCCTACGGCATCGGCAACTCCTGCTTCTTCCCGCTCTCCGCGGGAGCGTCGGCGGTCCTCGAACCGGCCCGCCCGACGCCCGCCGGCATCGCCGAGCGGCTGCTCGCCGAACGCCCCACGCTGTTCTTCGGCGTGCCGACCTTCTACGCCGCGCTGCTGTCCGCCGACCTGCCGCCGGAGACGTTCTCCTCCGTACGGCAGGCGGTCTCGGCGGGCGAGCCGCTGCCCGCGCCGATCTTCCGGCGGTTCGCCGAGCGGTTCGGCGTGGAGATCCTCGACGGCATCGGGGCGACGGAGGCGCTGCACATCTTCGTCTCCAACCGTCCCGGCGAGGTGCGTCCCGGCTCGACCGGCCTGCCGGTGCCGGGCTACGACGTGCGGATCGTCGACGACGCCGGCGCCGACGTCTCGTACGGCACTCCGGGGCATCTCATGGTGCGCGGCGACTCGATCGCGACCGGCTACTGGTGCCGTACCGAGGTCACGCGCCGCGTGTTCCAGGGCGAGTGGCTGCGCACCGGCGACACCTACGTCGCCGACGAGGACGGCTCGCTGCGGTTCCTCGGCCGCTCCGACGACATGATCAAGGCGGCGGGCATCTGGGTCTCGCCGAGCGAGGTGGAGGCGCGCCTGCTGGAGCATCCGGACGTCGCGCAGGCCGTGGTGGTCGCGATGCCCGACGGCGACGGCCTGGACAAACCGGTCGCCGGCATCGTACGCGCCGAGGGCGCGGCGGTGACCGAGGAGGAGATCATCGCGTTCTGCCGCGAGGGGCTGGCGGCGTTCAAGCGCCCGCGCGCGGTGCTGTTCCTCGACTCGCTGCCGACCACCGCGACCGGCAAGGTCCAGCGGTACGTCCTGCGCGACGCGTTGCGGGAGCGCGGCTTCACGCCCTGACGGTTCGCACGCGTGTTTGACCCTGTCTCCTCCGGGGAGTCTGGCTGCAGACTTCAGGAGGTAGGGAGCATGACCGCACAGGGTGCGCGCTTCAAGGTCACGGGCAGCCGGGTGTCATCCAGCGGCGCGTTCCGCGCGCTCGGCCGCGCCGGGCTGGCCGCGCGTGGCGTCATCTACATCATCGTCGGCGTGCTGGCGGTCCAGATCGCCTTCGGCAAGGGTGGCAAGGAGGCCGACCGGCAGGGGGCGCTGCAGACCGTCGCCCGGACGCCCGGCGGCACGGTCCTGCTCTGGCTGCTGGCGGTCGGCCTGGCGGGCATGGCGATCTGGCGCTTCAGCGAGGCGGTCTGGGGCCAGTCCGCGCCCGAGGGCGACAAGGCCACCAAGCGCCTGTCCTCCCTCGCCCGCGGTGTGTTCTACACCGTGGTCTGCGCGAGCACGGTCGCCTTCACGGTCGGCGCGGGCGGGCCGGGCTCCAGCGACAAGAAGAGCAAGGACTGGACCGGCAAGGCGATGCACGACCTGCCGGCCGGCCGCTGGCTCGTGCTCATCGCCGGGCTCGGGCTGGTCGCCATCGGCGTCGGCATCGCCGTCGCCGCGCTCCGGACCAAGTTCGAGAAGAAGCTGCGCACCCACGAGATGAGCCCCGGCGTCCGCAGGGCGGTCACGACGGTGGGCGTCATCGGCAAGTCCACCCGTGCGCTCGTGTACGCGGCGGCGGGCGGGTTCATCGCCTACGCGGCCATCACGTTCGACGCGGACAAGGCCAAGGGCGTGGACGGCACGCTGCGGCAGTTCTCGCACACCGGAGCCGGGCCGTGGCTGCTGGTCCTGGTCGCGTTCGGCCTCATCGTGTTCGGCGTGTACTCCTTCTGTGAGGCGCGCTGGCGCCGCGTCTGACCCGTGGGCCCCGCCCGTACGGCCGAGATCGGCGGCGGCGGTAAGCCGGCGAGAGGGGGTTTCCCGTCTCCCACCGTGGCCCTGTTCCCGGCTTCGCCGACTTTCCGGCGATGGCGGTGTTTGTGTCGTCTTACACAGAGGAAGCTGAAGCCAGGCACTCGGCATGACCTCACGGAGGAGACGATGACACAGACCGCCCTACCGGCGCGGACGGAGGCCCGCGGCACCCTGCTCGACGTCGTTCCGGCCACGCAGCGTGCCGAACTGCTCCGGCTCGGCACGCTGCGGCACTACGAAGCCGGTAGCGTCCTGCTGCGCGAAGGCGAGCGATCGACGCACGTCCTGCTCTTCCTCAGCGCGGTGGCCAAGGTCACCGCGAGCCTGGAGAACGGCCGCATGGCCCTTCTCGGCATCCGGGTCACCGGCGACATCGTGGGCGAGATGGCGGCGATCGACGGCGGGCCGCGCTCGGCCACCGTCACGCTCTGCGGGGCGGGAGTCCTCCGGGTCATCGGCCGCGGCGAGTTCGTGGAGTTCCTGCGCTCCTGCCCGGACGCCCACATCGCGGTGTCGGGCATGATCAGCCGGAGGCTCCGCTGGGCGAACCGCCGGCGGGTGGACTTCAACGGCTACTCCAGCCGGATCCGGCTCGCCCGCGTCCTCGTCGAGCTGGCCGAGGCCTACGGGCACAGCGCTCTGGACGGCATCACCTTCGACGTCGGCCTGACCCAGGAGGAGCTGGGCGCCTTCGTCGGCGCGGACACCGACACCATCGGCAAGGAGGTGCGCAAGCTGCGGTCGCAGGAGGTCATTCGCACGGGCTACGGGAGCATCATGATCTGCGACCTGACCGCGCTGAAGAACATCGCCCGCATGCCGGACCAGTGAGCGAAGATGATCAGTGATACCCGTCTGGTCTACCGCCTCCTGGTCGCGGTGGACGTCGAGAGGTACAGCACGCGCAGCGCGATGGAGCAGTTGCGCGCCCAGACGGATCTGCGGCACGTGCTGGACGCCGCCGCGTCGCGCGCCGGGCTCGACCGGGGGCTGTGGCACAAGCAGGTCCGGGGCGACGGTGAGCTCGCCGTGCTGCCGCCCGAGGTCGACGTGCCCGGAGCGGTCGGCGCGTTCGTCCAGGGGCTGGAGACGGCCCTGTCGGACCTGAACGACGCGCGCGTCGGGCAGGCGTCTCTGCGGCTGCGCCTCGCCCTGCACCACGGCACGCTCGCCCCCGGGCCGTTCGGCCCGATCGGTGACGCTCCGATCGTGGTCAGCCGGCTTCTCGACGCCGGACCGGTACGCGAGGTGCTCGCCGGCCGGCGACACGGCGACCTGGGTCTGGTGGTCTCGGACACGCTTTTCCAGGATGTCGTGCGAACGGGGTTCTGCTCGCTCGCCCCGGACGACTTCTCGCCGATGAGGATCACCGTGAAGGGCATGTCCTACCGGGGGTACGTCCGCCGGCCGAGAGTGGTGGCCGCCGACGCGACGGTGGTCGCCCTCTCCCCGCGGCGGATCGAGGCTCAGCACCACCTTGAGGTGAAGACCAGAAGCGAGGACTGACCGGCGTCCGGTGGTCCGCTGCGCTCCGTACCGGACGCCGGTCAGTCGAGGTGGTAGACGCGCAGGGCGTTGCCGCCCAGGGCCAGTGCGGCGGTCTCCTCGTCCGGGCACAGCTTGGCGACAGCACGGGCGTTCGACGCGATCCCCGGGACTCCGGGCCAGTCGGTGCCGAAGATGAAGCGACGGCTCAGCCGGGCGAAGTCGTGCCGCGCGTAGTACTCGGGCAGGCGTCTCGGGGGCAGGCCCGACAGTTCGATCCACACGGTCTCGCGGGACAGGGCCAGGAAGGCCGCCGCGTCGTACCACCAGCCGCGCCCGCCGTGGGCGAGGACGAGATTCAGCGTCGGAAAGTCCCGCAGCACCTCATCGAGCAGCACCGGGTCGGCGTAGGAGTTCATCGACCCGGGGAAGCTGCTCGTGCCGCAGTGGACGACGACCGGCACGCCGCGGTCGCGGCACACCTCGTACGCCGGGTACAGCGCGCGCTCGTTGGCCGGGAAGCCGCCGTGCACCGGGTGCAGCTTCAGCGCGACGGCCCCGAGGCCGAGCTGACGCTCGACCTCCTCCGCGACCGGGAAGTGCAGGTGGGGGTTGAGGTTGGCGACCGGCCGCATGCGCGCCGGGTCGTGGGCGGCGAGCGGCAGCAGGTCCTCGATGGGCTGGATCCCGGTCGCCTTCGGGCTGTACTCGCTGAACATGAGCACGACGTCGACGCCCTCGGCGTCCAGCAGCTCACCGAACCGCGCGGGCACCACGGCGCCCTCCTCGTCGTACACCCGGCCCAGCACCTCGGCGTCGCCGAAGTCGGCCGCCCAGTCGTGCCAGGCGCGTTTCAGCGTCGGCAGCCGCGCCGGATGTGTATGGGCATCGACGAGAACATGACCATCGAGCACGAAGCCGTCCGTTCGTTGACAGCGAGTTTTTACTTAGGGGCCATGATGCATGACGCCTCTGTAGAGTGACACGGGTGACCGCCACCCGCCCCACGCTGACCCGGCGCCATGCGGTGGGCGAGACGAGTGCGCGTTCCCTGCTGCTGACGGTCCTCGGTGAGTTCGTCCTGCCGCGGGAGGCCCCGGTCTGGACCGCCACGATCGTCGAGATGCTCGACAGTCTCGGGGTGGAGGAGAAGTCGGCGCGCCAGGCCCTCGCGCGCACGGCGGGCGACGGATGGCTGTCCTCCGAGCGCGTGGGGCGCAGCGTGCGCTGGTCCCTGACGCCGTCCGGCCGGCGGCTGCTCAGCGAGGGCGCCGAGCGCATCTACGCCTTCGGCACCCCGCCTCCCGCCTGGGACGGCGTCTGGCTGATCCTCTACGTCTCGGTTCCCGAGTCCAAGCGCCGGCTCCGGCACCGGCTCCGTACGAAGCTGACCTGGGCGGGCTTCGGCTCGCCGGGCCCGGGCATGTGGATCTCGCCGATGCCGGCGCGCGAGCCGGAGGTCCTGTCGGTCGTGAAGGGGCTCGGCCTCGACCAGGGCGCCATGTCGTTCACCGCCCGGTTCGCCGCGGTCGGCAGCGAACACGAGATGGTGCGGCGGGCGTGGGACCTCGACGCCGTCGCCGCGCAGTACGCCGCCTTCGTCGAGACGTTCGGCGGTCTGGAGCCCGCCTCGGCGCACGACACGATGCTCGCCCAGACGCGCCTCGTGCACGCGTGGCGGCGGTTCCCGTTCCTCGATCCCCGGCTGCCGGCCGCGTTGCTGCCCGAGGGCTGGATCGGCGACCAGGCGCGCCGGCTTTTCGCCGACCGGCACACCGAATGGTCCGAGGTCGCGCAGAACCGCTGGTGCGAGCTGACCGGCCGGTAGCGCCCGCGAGAGCCACGGGCCGAGCCGATCCCTCGCGATTCCCGCAGCGGCTCCTCGAAAACGCCGTGCGAACGATGCGGCGAGCTGACGGCCCGGTGCGCTAACACCGGGTCACGAGCCGTGCGGGGTCGTCCAGGACCCGTTCCACCACCAGGGACGCCGCGCCCAGGGCGGCGGCGTCGCCGCCGAGGCGCGACACCGTGATCCGCGGCGGCGAACGCCGGACGAGGCCCGCCCCGCCGGCCAGCGCCGCCTCCGTCGCGGGGCGCGCCCACGGGGCGAGGCCGGAGAAGATGCCGCCGAGCACGATCGTGTCCGGGTCGAGCAGGTTCACCGCCGTGGCCAGGGCCTGTCCGAGCGCCTCCCCCGCCCGGCGTACGGCGGCCAGCGCCCGCTCGTCGCCGCGTTCCAGCCGGGCGACCAACGCCGACAGCGGGCCGTCCGGGCTCGCCGAAGACGTCGCGGTGGCCGCGGTCATGCCCGCTCCGCGCAGGATCGCCTCCTGCCCGGCGACCTGTTCGAGGCAGCCGCGCCCGCCGCAGGCGCACGGCGGTCCGCCCGGGTCGACCACGACGTGGCCGAGCTCGCCGGCGAAGCCGTGCGCGCCGCGGAACACCCGCCCGTCCACGACGATGCCCGCGCCGATGCCGATCTCCCCCGACACGTGCACGTACGAACCCAGCGCCGGGCCGTCGCCGAACCACAGCTCGCCGAGCGCGGCGAGGTTCGCCTCGTTGTCGTAGTCGGCGGGCAGCGGGAGCCCGGGCAGACCGGCGTCCAGCAGCTCGCCGGCCGCCACGTCGTCCCAGCCGAGGTTGGGCGCGCTGCGCACCAGCCCCCCGCCCTGGTCGAGCGTGCCGGGCAGCGCCACGACCGCGCCCGCCACCGACAGCCCCTGTTCGCCCGCGGCGGAGATCGCGCGGGCGGCGAGGCCGGTCAGCGCGGCGATGACGCGTTCGGGGGCGCGGTCGCGGTTGTCGGCGGCGACGATGTGGCGGTGCCGGATCCGGCGGCCGAGGTCGAGCACGCACGCGGCCAGGTAGTCGACGTTGATCTCCAGTCCGAGGCCGGCGACGCGGTCGCCGTTGACCGAGACCGCGGTCGCCGGACGGCCGCGCTCGCCGTCGCGTACGGGCCCGTCCTCGCGCACCAGCCCGGCGCCGGCCAGCGACGCGACGAGGCTGGACACGGTCGTCTTGGTGAAGCCGGTCGCCTCGGCGAGGCGGGCACGGCTGACCGGCTGGCGGCGGGCGATCTCGCCGAGCACCACGGCCAGGTTGCGTTCGCGCATGGTGCCGTGGCGCAGGGGCGCTTGGCGCATCGTCAAAGACTAATCCCGTTCGGCCAGACATGTTGACACTCTGGGCCTGCGCGCTTTAATTAGTCCAGGTCGCGTACGAATTAAGGAGTCAGCATGTCGAGTACGTTCCAGCCCACGCGCGAGGACCGGTTCACCTTCGGTCTCTGGACCGTCGGCTGGCCGGCGCGCGACCCGTTCGGCGACGCCACGCGGCCACCGCTCGACCCGGTGGAGTCCGTGCATCGGCTGGCCGAGCTCGGCGCGTACGGCGTGACCTTCCACGACGACGACCTCCTCGCCGTCGAGCCGGACCGCGACCGGGCGATCGCCTCCTTCCGCAAGGCCCTCGACGAGACCGGCCTCGTCGTGCCGATGGCGACCACCAACCTGTTCACCCACCCGGTGTTCAAGGACGGCGCCTTCACCTCCAACGACCGCGACATCCGGCGCTACGCGATCCGCAAGGTGATGCGCAACCTCGACCTGGCCGCCGAGCTGGGCGCGAAGACCTATGTGTTCTGGGGCGGCCGTGAGGGCGCCGAGTCCGAGGCCGCCAAGGACGTACGGGCCGCGCTCGACCGGTTCCGCGAGGCGATCGACACGCTGGCCTCCTACTCCACCGAGCGCGGCTACGGCATCCGGTTCGCGCTGGAGCCCAAGCCGAACGAGCCGCGCGGCGACATCCTGCTGCCCACGGTCGGCCACGCGCTGGCGTTCATCGGCTCGCTGGAGCACGCCGACATGGTCGGCCTCAACCCCGAGGTCGGGCACGAGCAGATGGCCGGGCTCAACTTCGTGCACGCCATCGGCCAGGCGCTGTGGCACGGCAAGCTCTTCCACATCGACCTCAACGGCCAGCACGGCAACAAGTACGACCAGGACCTGGTCTTCGGGCACGGCGACCTGAAGAACGCCTTCTTCCTCGTCGACCTGCTGGAGAACGGCGGGTACGACGGGCCGCGCCACTTCGACTACAAGCCGACCCGCACCGAGGACATCTCGGGCGTGTGGGCGAGCGCGGAGGCGAACATGCGCACGTACCTCATCCTCAAGGAGCGCGCCCGCGCCTTCCGCGCCGACCCGGAGGTCCAGGAGGCGCTCGCGGCCTCGCGCGTGGACCAGCTGTCCGTGCCCACGCTCGAGCCCGGCGAGACGTTCGACTCCCTCGCGGCCGACGACTTCGACCTGGACGCCGCGGCGGCGCGCGGCTACCACTACGAGCGCCTCGACCAGCTCGCCGTCGAGCACATCCTCGGCGCACGGAGCTAGTGAGGAGGCGAGCGCGACCATGAACACGGAGCAGCGAGCCGACGAGCGAGCGGAGCGGCCGGTGAGGGACGAGCCGTCCGCGGAGCGAGTGAGGAGGCGAGTGCGACCATGAACACGACTCTCGTCGCGGGCGTCGACTCCTCCACCCAGTCGTGCAAGGTGGTCGTCGCCGACGCTGAGACCGGTGAGATCGTACGGGTCGGCCAGGCCCCGCACCCGGACGGCACCGAGGTCGACCCGGCCGCGTGGCAGGCGGCGCTGGAGAAGGCGATCGCCGCGGCGGGGGGACTCGACGACGTCGCCGCCCTCGGCATCGGCGGGCAGCAGCACGGCATGGTCTGTCTCTCCGCCGACGGCGAGGTCGTACGGCCCGCGCTGCTGTGGAACGACACGCGCTCGGCGGGCGCCGCCGACGAGCTGGTCGCCGAGCTGGGCGGGTCCGGCGCGTGGGCCGAGGCGGTCGGCAGTGTGCCGGTCGCGTCGTTCACCGTGACCAAGTTGCGCTGGCTGGCCCGGCACGAGCCGGAGGCCGCCGCCCGGACCGCCTCGGTCTGCCTGCCCCACGACTACCTGACGTGGAAGCTGACCGGGGAGCTCACGACCGACCGCGGCGACGCCTCCGGCACCGGCTACTGGTCGCCCGCGGACGGCGAGTACCGGCCCGATCTCCTGGAGCTCGCCCTGGGCCGCGTTCCCGCCGTTCCGCGGCTGCTCGCCCCGGCCGAGCCCGCGGGGCGTACGGCCTCGGGCGTGCTCGTGTCGGCCGGCACCGGCGACAACATGGCCGCGGCGCTCGGACTCGGCATCCGGCCGGGCGACGTGGTCGTGTCGCTGGGCACGTCGGGTACGGTCTTCGCCGTCGCGGAGTCCTCCTGCGCCGACCCCTCGGGAGAGGTGGCCGGCTTCGCGGACGCGACCGGCCGTTTCCTGCCCCTGGTGTGCACGCTCAACGCCGCCCGCGTGCTGGACGCCGCGACGCGGCTGCTGGGGGTCGGCCACGAGGAGCTGTCCCGGCTGGCCCTGTCCGCGCCGCCCGGCGCGGACGGCCTCGCGCTGGTCCCCTACCTGGAGGGCGAACGCACGCCGAACCGGCCCGACGCCACCGGCGCGGTGCACGGGCTGCGCCTGGACAACGCGACACCGGCCCACCTGGCACGGGCCGCGGTCGAGGGCATGCTCTGCGGATTGGCCGACGGGCTGGAGTCCCTGCTCCGTCAGGGCGTGCGAGCCGACCGGGTCCTCCTCATCGGCGGCGCGGCCCGTTCGGACGCGGTACGGCGTATCGCGCCGACGGTGTTCGGCCGGCCGGTGCTGGTGCCGCCGGCCGGTGAGTACGTCGCGGAGGGCGCGGCGGTCCAGGCGGCCTGGTCCCTGTCGGAGACGCCCGAGCCGCCACGCTGGGAACGCCCGGGCCTGACCACGTACGAGGCCGACCCGTACCCCGCGCTCCGCGAGCGCTACGCCGAGGCCCGCGACCACGTACTGAACCGCTAGGGGTCCGTCCCGTCGGGTGATGGTCCCCCATTCACCTCGCGGGACGCGGACCCGCTGACGCGCTCACCGCTCCTGGCTCTGATCGTCGTCGGCGGCGCGCTGCTCGGCGGCGTGCGGGTGCGGCGGACGCTCGCCCTCGTCGGATCGCCGTTCCCCGGCGTCCGCGTGCTCCTCTTCGGCTGAGGGTCGCAGCTCCCGCAGTGCCTCCTCCACATCCTGGACCGGCGCGCCGAGATCGTGCCGGCTGAACAGGTGCAGCGACTCTCCCGTGTCGATCTCCAGGAGCTCGGTGCGCAGGCCGTGGGACCGGCGCTCGGTCACCACGACGCGCTCGACCTCGTCCCACGGAATGCGCCGATGACCGGCGAACCCGTGCACGACGGTCACTCCCTCGGCGTCGGCGGACAGCCGGACCGGGGCCAGCACGTCGCGCAGGCCGTACACGCCGAGGGCCAGCGCCCCGGCGGCGCAGAGCAGGAGCCGCTCGCGCTCGTCTCCCGAGAGGGCGGCGAGGAACACGAGCAGCAGCGCTCCGGCGAACTTGGCGAACACCAGCACCGGAGCGACCCGCCATCGCTGAGGTCCGATCACCTTTCCAGCATGGCAGTGCCGATCGATCGGATAAATTTGGGCGCTGATGAGCCGTGAGTCCCTCCAGAGCCGGGTCGTCTCCGCCGCCGAGGCCGCGCTGGCGCGCTCGAACACCGTCTCTGCCCTCGACGTCCTGCACGGCATCGGCTGGCTGCCCGCGAACCGCGTCGACGAGTGGCGGCAGGGCCGGGTCGGCCACCTGGAGCAGGCGCTCAACGTGCGCCCCGACCGGCTCGCCAAGGTGATGACGGCCCTGCGCCGGTGGGCCGAGGACGGCGGCCTGCGGCCGGTCGAGGTGCCGTACGTCTCGGCCACGCGTGACCGGGCTCCGCTGCGGTTCACCGCCGACGGTGACGAGGCCGCCGAGCGCGCCTTTCGGACGCACTGGCTCTCACCGGACCTGTCCGAGGCGAAGCGCGCGCGGGTGATCCAGCGGGAGAGCGCGGCACCCGACCTGGTGGTGATGGTGCCGCTCAAGGAGTGGACGTGCGCCGGCTGCCACGGAACGGGAGACCTCCTGGTCATGGAGGACGGCAGACCGACCTGTCTGACCTGCACCGACATGGACCACCTGGTCTTCCTGCCGGCCGGTGACGCCGCCCTGACCCGGCGGGCGAAGAAGGCGAGCGGCCTGTCGGCCGTGGTGGTGCGCTTCAACCGCCGCCGCAAGCGGTACGAGCGCCGGGGCCTGCTCGTCGAGGAGCGCGCGCTGGAGCTGGCCGAGGAGCAGTGTCTCGCCGACGAGGACGTCCGCGCGCGACGGCGTGAGCGCGACCGCGAACGCCGCGCGGCCGAGGACGTGGAGCTCCAGGCGCGGACGGCGCGCGAGATCCGGCGGATGTTCCCCGGCTGCCCGGCCGGACGCGCCGAGGCGATCGCGCTTCACACCGGCACCCGCGGCAGCGGCCGCGTCGGGCGCTCGGCCGCCGGGCGCGCGCTGGACGAGACCGCCGTCCGGGCCGCCGTCGTCGCGTCCGTACGCCACGAGAACACCGACTACGACAGACTGCTGATGTCCGGCGTCCCCCGCGCGGAGGCACGCGAGCGCATCCGCCCGGACGTCGACCGCGTACTCGACGGCTGGCGCGCCGGCCCCTGACCGAACGCGGTTCCATCGCGGCCTCGGCGTGCAGAGCCCGCGCAGTAGCGCAGTCCCTGTCCGCGCGGGCTCGTATCGTGGGGGGCGGATGAGGGGAGCGCCCATGGCGACCGCGTACCGGATCTGCCCGCTCTGCGAGGCCACCTGCGGGCTGGAGCTGACGATCGCCGACGGCCGGGTGACCGGGGCGCGCGGCGACCGCGACGACGTGTTCAGCCACGGCTTCATCTGCCCCAAGGGCGCCACCTTCGACGAGCTGGAGAACGACCCCGACCGGCTGCGCGCGCCCGTGATCCGCGTCGGCGGCGACTGGCGCGAGGTCACCTGGGAAGAGGCGTTCGCGGCGGTCGAACGCGGGCTGACCGGCGTCGCCGGCCGGCACGGGCGGCAGGCGCTCGCGATCTACCTCGGCAACCCGAACGCCCACACGCTCGCGGGCGGGCTGTACGCCGGGCCGCTCGTCCGGGCGCTCGGCACCACCAACGTCTACAGCGCGAGCACCGTCGACCAGATGCCCAAGCACGTCTCGAGCGGCCTGCTGTTCGGCGACTCGCTCGCCATCCCCGTGCCCGACCTCGACCGCACCTCCTACCTGCTGATCCTGGGCGCCAACCCGGTCGACTCCGGCGGCAGCCTGTGCACCGCCGCGGACTTCCCCGGCCGGCTGCGGGCGCTCCGCGAGCGCGGTGGCAGGCTCGTCGTGGTCGACCCGCGCCGCACCCGCACCGCGCGGCTCGCCGACCGGCACCTCGCCGTACGGCCGGGCACCGACGCGTACCTGCTGTTCGCCGTCGTGCACACGCTGTTCGAGGAGGGCCTGGCCGTACGCCGGGACGACGCGGACGGCGCGGACGAGGTCGCCGCCCTGGCCCGCGACTTCACCCCCGAGCGCGTCGCCGGCGTCTGCGGCGTCGCGGCGCCGGAGATCCGGCGGCTGGCGCGGGAGCTGGCCGCCGCGCCCAGCGCCGCGGTGTACGCGCGGATCGGCACGTCCACGGCCGCGTTCGGCACGCTGACGAGCTGGCTGGTCGACGTCCTCAACGTCCTCACCGGGAACCTGGACCGCCCCGGCGGCGCCATGTTCCCGCTCGCGCCGCACCGGCCGGCGGGCGCGCGGTCCCGGCGCGGGTTCCGGCTGGGCCGCTGGCACAGCCGGGTCCGCGGGCTGCCCGAGGTCCGCGGCGAGCTGCCCGCCACGACGCTGGTCGACGAGATCGTCACGCCCGGCGAAGGCCAGGTGCGCGCCCTGGTGACCGTCGCGGGCAACCCCGTGCTGTCCACGCCCGGCGGAGACCGGCTCGGCGACGCGCTCGGCGCGCTGGAGTTCATGATCAGCGTCGATCCGTACCTGAACGAGACCACCCGGCACGCGCACGTCGTCCTGCCGCCGCCCCCGCCCAGCCGGTCCCCGCACTACGACTTCGCCCTCAGTGACCTGGCCGTCCGCAACACCGCGCGCTACTCACCGCCCGCCCTGCCGCTGCCGGCCGGCGAGCCGGACGAGTGCGCGATCCTCGCGCGCCTCACGCGGATCGCCTCCGGTCAGGACGCCGACGCGGACGAGCTGACCATGACGCGCGCTCTGGGCGCGGCCACCGCCGACCCGGCCTCGCCGGTCCACGGCGCGGACCCGGCCGCGCTCCTGGCCCGGCTCACCGGGGAGAGCCCGGCCCTTCGGCGCCTGGACCTCATGCTGCGGCTCGGGGCGTACGGCGACGGCTTCGGCGCGGTGCCGGGCGGCCTGTCCCTGGAGGCGCTCCGGCGCGCGCCGCACGGCATCGACCTCGGACCGCTGCGCCCGCGGCTGCCCGAGGTGCTGCGCACGCCCTCGGGGCGGATCGAGCTGTGCCCGCCGCCCATCGCCGAAGACGTCGGGCGCCTGCGCGACGGCCTCGCCGAACGGCGCGCCGCCGGGCTCCTCCTGATCGGCCGCCGTCACCTGCGGTCCAACAACAGCTGGATGCACAACCTGCCGGGCCTCGTCCGCGGCTCGAACCGCTGCACGCTCCAGGTCCACCCCGACGACGCACGGCGGCTCGGCCTCGCCGACACGGGCACGGCCGAGGTGAGCAGCGACGCGGGCACCGTGAAGGTCGAAGTGGAGATCACCGACGAAGTCATGCCGGGCGTGGTCAGCCTCCCGCACGGCTGGGGGCACGGGCGGTCCGGCACACGCGCCTCGGTCGCGGCGGCTCACGCGGGCGTCAGCGCCAACGCCCTCACCGACCCGCGGATCCGCGACCCGCTGTCCGGCAACGCCGTGCTCAACGGGATCCCTGTACGGGTTCGTCCGATCTGATTACGGTTCGACCGTTACGGTGGATTGTTGTACTGGTCGGTTTCGGCCGTGCCCAGTGTCGACGGAGGTTCCCCCGGTGGTGGAAGACGACTTCCAGGACATCCTTGAGAACTCCTACCGGACGGGCGGCCCGCTGGACGACGCGGTCCTGGACGACCTGCAGGCCCTCGCGACCGCCGAGCACCTCCTCGGGCCCGACCACCCGGACACTCTCACCTGCCGGATCAACCTGGCCCACGCGTACTACGAGGCCGGCCGGGTGGACGATGCGATCACCCTGGGCGAGCAGGCGTTCGCCGAGTGCGGGCGGCTGCTCGGACCCGACGCCCACGACACGCTGATCGCCGGGAACAACCTCGCCTCCGCCTACCGCGAGGCCGGCCGCCTCGACCGGTCGATCGCGGTCTGCATCCAGACCCTCACCCAGGCAGAGCGCAGCCTCGGGCGCGACGATCCCATGTCGATCACGCTGATCAACCATCTCGCCGACGCCTACTCCGCCGCCGAACGCGTCGACGAGGCCATCGAACTGCTCCTGGAGGTGCTCACGGCCCGCGAGCGCGCCCTCGGGCCGGACGCCCTGGACACCATCGCCGCCCGCAACAACCTCGCGCTCGCCTACCGTGACGCCGGCCGGCTCGACGAGGCGGTACCCCTGATGGAGGCCGCCCTCCGCGACGCCGAGCGCGTCATGGGCGCCGATCACGAGGGCGTCCTCACCATCCGGGCCAACCTCGCGTCGCTCTACGACGATCTGGGCCGGACGGCGGAGGCCACCGAGGCGTACGAGCGCGCGCTCAAGGACCGCGAGCGCGTCCTCGGACCCGGCCATCCGGACACGCTGATGTCCGCGGCCACGCTCGGCGCGATCTACAAGGACACCGGGCGGACCGCGGAGGCGGTCGAGCTGACCGAGGACGCCCTGGCGGGCCTCCGGCGGCTGTACGGCCCCGACCACCGCGACGTGCTGCGGGTCCGCATCCGCCTCGCGCACGTCTACCTGTCCGCCGGACGGCACACGGAGGGCATCGCGCTGCTGGAGGACGCGCTCGCCGGCTGCGAACGCCTCCTCGACGCTGACCACCCCGACACCGTCCGGTGCCGCCGCGACCTCGCCGAGGCGTACCGCGAGGTGGACCGCCCGGCCGACGCCGTCCCGCTGCTCGAACGCGTCGTGTCGGACTGGGAGCGGATCCTCGGCCGGGACGACCGCGAGACGATGGCGGTCCGCAACCTCCTCGCGCTGGCCTACGACGACTCCGGCCGCAAGGATGAGGCCGTCGCGGCGTACGAGCACACGCTCGCCGACCGCGAACGCGTGCTCGGCCCCGACCATCCCGCGACGCTGCTGTCCCGCAGCAACGTCGCGCTGACCTACCGCGAGCTCGGCCGCCACGCCGAGGCCGTCGCGGCCCTGTGCGCGGTGGTCGACGGGCGGCGGCGGGCGCTCGGCCCCGACCACATCGACACGCTGCGGTCGCGCAACCACCTCGCCCTGCTGTACGAGGAGACGGGCCGGCTCGACGAGGCCGTCGCGCTGTACGAGGAGGTGCTCGCGGACTGCGAGCGCGCCCTCGGCAGCGGTCACGAGCTCACCCGCAAGGTGCGGTTCAACCTCGACGACGCGCGCCCGCCCCGCTGGGAGCCGCGCTACCCGGTGGAGGAACGGCTCGCCGAGGCGAAGGCACGCGGCGACGCCACCGCGTACCTGCGGCTGCTCGCCGACCTCGACCTGTTCGTGCTCGCGCCGAAGAGACGCGCCGACGACGTGGTGGCCGGGCGGCACGACGTCATCCAGTGGCTGGTGCGCAGCGTGGACGACCGCGACCACGCCCAGGTCTTCACGCGGGGCGCGATCCCGCGCCAGCCCGGCACCGTGTGCCTGATGCGGTCGATCGCCACGCTCGTACGGGAGTGGCCCGACCCGGAGTGGCGGGTGCTGTTCAACCGCGGCGTGCCGGCCCTCGAATGGTCCTTCTCCTCCGGCGCGCTCGCGGAGGCGGCGCGCGACGCCGTACGGCCCGCGGGCGGGCGGCTCGTGGCGAGGATCGACGGCCCGGCCGACGGGGCGCTGGCGTTCGGCCTGGCCTGCGGCGCGCCCCTCGCGGTCCAGGCCTCGGTGCCCTGGAACGACGCCGGCCCGGTGTACGGGGACTACATCCGCGGTCTGCGCTCGCTCCGCGACCTGTGGGACGTCACGAACGCCGAGGAGTGGCGGGGCGCGATGAACGCGCTGCTCGGCGGCGCGGACCACGGCCCGGACACCACGGCGGACCTGAACGAGCGCATCGGCCGGTACGCGGACCACGGTCTGGACACCACGGCGGACCTGGGCGACCGGATCGCCGGGTACGCGGACCACGGCGCGGACGCCGCTGCGGACCTGGGCGAGCGGATCGGCCGGTACGAGGAACGGCTCCGCGCCGACGGCCTCCCCGCGCCGCACGGGCCGGTCCGCGACACGTCGGCCCACGACCTGTGCCGGGCCGTGCACATGGCACGCTGGGGGCTGGAGGCGCACTTCTGCGACCAGGCCACCGCCGAACGGCTGATCGCCGAGGCCGGCGAGCGGTGCCGGCGCCGGTACGGCTCGTGGGCGGAGCTGTCGGCGGCATGGGCGCTGGGCCAGGCGCTGCGTCTCGGCGACGAAGGCTACGACGCGGCACTCGCCACCCACCGCACCCTCACCGAGGCCACGGACGGCCCCTGGCAGACCGTCCCGTGGGAGACACCGCGCTGACTCGCGCGGACATGGGGGCGCCCTACGGCACCTCTCCGGCCGCGGGCGCCCATGACGGACCGTCCCGTGAGAGACCCCTGCGCTGACCCGGCACCCACGCGGACACGGGCGCACCCTACGGCGCCTCTCCGGCCGCGCCCGGAAACGGCCGGTCTCACGGCGCGCGGTCCTCTCTTGTGCACGGAGTGTCTCATCCCGCTTACGACCGATTGACGGTGACGTAACCGCATCGCTCTGTCATGGACCGCACGACGACATGTCCAGCGAAGGAGTGACCGTGGCAGAGGCAACCATCTACGAGTCGATCGGCGGCGAGGCGGCGCTGGTGAGCGTGGTCGACGACCTGTACGTCCGGATCCTGGCCGACGACCGGCTTTCCGGCTTCTTCGTCGGCACGAGCCTGCCCCGGCTCAAGGGCCGGCAGGTGGAGTTCTTCGGCGCGGCGCTCGGCGGGCCGATGGCCTACACCGGCGCCCCGATGAAGGAGGTGCACCGCGGGCGCGGGATCGGGCAGGAGCACTTCGACCTCGTCGCGGGGCACCTCGTCGACGCGCTGCGCGGTGCGGGCGTGCCCGGCCCGACGATCGACCAGATCATCGCGGCCGTCGCGCCGCTCGCCGACGACATCGTCTCCAAACCGGCGCTCGCCGACTAGGGCGCGTTTCAAAGTCCCCGTCCGTAGCGAGCGGCGCCTGGATGCCGCGCAGTAGGACAGCGGGGCCTTGAGACGCACCCTAGGTGGACCTGGCCGGCTGGATGGCCTTGAAACCGGTGAGGGCCTGCCGGCGCGGCAGTGTGCGCAGGTCGTGCGGCGTGCCGTGGGCACGCGTGATCGTGCGCGTCCCGGCTGCCGTGGCTGTGTCGCCCCTCGTATCGACGATGGATGTCCTGGTCGTCGCACCGAGGCGCGCCGGCGGCCGTCGTCCGGGGGTGAGCCCGCCGGCCGCCGCTCCGGCGAACGGCGGCTGTCGGGGTGGGAACGGCGACGGTGAGGGCGGTACGATCCCGGCTCCGCCGTGATCGCGAACGCCGTGGAGGACGGCCCGCGCGCGTCGTGGGAGTCGATTCGCGGCGACGGCCTCTCCCCCGGAAGGACCCCCATGCTCATCGAGAACTCCTTCGACGTCGACGCCGACCCGGACCGGGTGTTCGGCTTCCTGCAGAACCCGCACAACGTCGCCACCTGCTTTCCCGGCGCCGAGCTCACCGAGGACCTCGGCGACGACCGGTACAAGGGCAAGGTCAAGATCAAGCTCGGCCCGGTGACGGCGTCCTTCTCCGGGACCGCCCGGATCACCGAGAAGGACGAGACCGCGCGGGTCGCGGTGCTGGTCGCCGAGGGTAAGGACGCCCGCGGATCGGGCACGGCGAAGGCGACCGCGACGATGCGCGTGGAGCCCAGGGACGGCGGGTCCAGCGTCCTGCTGAAGACCGACCTGACGATCTCCGGCAGGCTGGCGCAGTTCGGGCGCGGCATCATGGCCGACGTCTCCAACCGGATGGTGGGCGACCTGGCGGCACGAGTGCGCGAGCGCATCGAGGCGGAGGCGGACAGCGGGACGCCCGGCGCTCCCGCGACCGAGACCCCGGCGGCGGCCCCGGCGACGGAGGCTCCGGCGACCGAGACTGCGGCGACCGACGCCGCGCCGTCCGAGGCGGGCACGTCCGCGGGCACGACCGAGGCCGAAGCCCCGGTCGCGGCCGAGCCACCGGCCACGACCAAGCCTTCGGCCGCCACGGAGCCAACCACGGGCGCGGAGCCGAACGCGGACGCGGGCGCGGAGTCAGACGCGGGCGCGAACTCGGGCCCGGGCTCCGGCGCGGCGGCCACCGGCGCGAAGACGGCGGGCGACGCGGACAAGGCGGCCGCGCCGGCGGATGCGGCCCCCACTTCGTCCTCGGCGTCGTCCGCCGAGCCCACGAGCGCCATCAAGGCGAGCACCATGATCAAGGTGGTGCTGGCCGGCATGTTCCGGCGGCTGTTCGCGCGCCTGCGCGGCCGTTCCGACCGCGGCTGATCCCGGCGTCAGCGCCTCACCGGCCACCGAGGTGGTGAGGCGCCTCGCCGGGCACGGGCGGTAGGGTCCGGCCTCATGTCTGAACCAGTGGAAGCGGTGCTGTTCGACTTCTCCGGAACCCTCATGGTGGCCGGCCCGTCCGACCGGTGGCTGGCCGGGTTGCTCGCGGACGCCGGGATCGAGCTGACGGAGGCGGAGGTCCACGAGTGGGCCCGGCGGCTGGAAAGATCCGGCGGGCTGCCGGGCGGGAACTTTCCGGCGGACATCCCCGAGGAGATCCGTGCCACCTGGGAGCGGCGTGATCTCGAGGCCGCCGCGCACCGGGGCGCGTACACCTGGCTGATCCGCCACTCCGGCTGGCCGTGGCCCGAACTGGCCGACGCCGTGTACGAGAGCCGCACGCTGCCCGAGGCCTGGACGCCCTACCCCGACACGCTCCCCACCCTGCGCGCGCTGAAGGAGCACGGGATCCGCACGGCCGTGGTCAGCAACATCGGCTGGGACCCGCGGCCCGTGCTCGCCGCCCACGGAGTCGCCGCCCTGTTCGACACCGTCCTGCTGTCGTACGAGGAGGGCCACTGCAAGCCCGATCCCGTGCTGTTCAAGACCGCCTGCGCGCGCCTGGACGCCGACCCCGGCCGTACGCTCATGGTGGGCGATAACCGGCGGGCCGACGGCGGCGCCCAGGCGATCGGCGTCCGCACGTTCTTCGTCGACCCGCTTCCGGCGCACGAACGCCCCGAGGGGTTCGCGCCGCTGCTCGCTGAGGCCCTCAGCCGAGCGCCGCGGCGCGGTGCTCCTGCGGGCTGACCCCCCGCTCACGTTTGAAGGCGGCGCTGAGCGCGAACGCGCTGCCGTAGCCGACCCGCCGCGCGACCGCCGCGACCGTGGCGTCCGGCTCGCGCAGCAGGTCGGCGGCCAGCGCCAGGCGCAGGTCGGTGAGGTACGTCATCGGCGGCTCGCCGACCAGGTCGCTGAACCGCCGGGCCAGCGCGGCCCGTGAGACGCCCGTCCGCGCGGCCAGCGCGGCCACGGTCCACGGGTGGGCCGGCTCGTCGTGCAGCAGCCGCAGCGCCGCGCCGACCACCGGGTCGCCCTGCGCGCGGTACCAGCCCGGCACCTCGGCCTCCGGACGGGAGAACCACGCCCGCAGGACGGCGGTGAGCAGCAGGTCCAGCAACCGGTCGAGCAGCGCCTGCTGGCCCGGCGCGTCGCGGTGCAGCTCCTCCCCCAGCAACGGCAGCAGCGGGGAGTCCCAGTCCTCGGCGGGCAGGACGATGCGCTGCGGCAGCACCCGCGACAGCCGCCCGTTGATCTCGCCCTCGAACTCATAGACGCCGGTGAACAGCGTGGTGGCCCCGGCTTCGTCATCCGTACGGTCGCCCCAGGTCCGCAGGCCGAGTGCCATGGCCGCGGACAGCGACTCCCCCTCCGGCGTGGTGCAGCGCTGCCCGGGGTGGATGACGACCCGGGGCGGCGTGGCCGGATGGTCGGCGACCGTGTACGGGTGGGGACCGCGGATGACCGCGACGTCACCGGGCCGGAGACGTACGGCGGCGTCGTCGTCGGGCACCAGCCACGCCTCGCCGCGCACGACCGACGCCACGGTCAGCGGCGCGCGGTCCTCGATCCGCAGCGACCACGGGGGTGTCAGGATCGACCGCAGCAGGAACGCGTCGCGGGCCCTCGGCCCGTCGAGTATGCGCGCGAGCGGGTCCATGCGCTCACCTTAATGTCCCTGCCGCCGTCGTACCCCGTCCGCGGCCCGCCCCTTGGGCCGCGTGGTCTTCGGCGAGCCGCCCGCCGGGACGCCTGCGCGGCCGGGTCAGCCGATCGCGCGCAGAGTGCCGCCGGGCCGGCGGCGCAGCCGCTCCATGGACTGCGCCGTCGTCTCGTCGGCGGGCAGAAGGACGACCAGCTGTTGCGCGTCCGTGCGCGGCAGCTCCAGCCGTTCTCGATCCCACCGCAGCTCGTGCGCGGTGGGGTGGTTGAGCCGGAGCGGGACCTGCGGCGGGGGCAGCTGACGGCTGAACCGCCGGGTGAACTCCTGCCCGGCGAGGGGGGCGAGTTCGGCCATGAACCACTCCGAGGTCTCCACGGACGGTCCGAGCCACAGGTCGAAGACCTGTTCGTCGGCCACCTGGTCCCAGTCGGGGAAGAGCGTCCGGGCCCGCGGATCGGTGAACACGTAACGCGTCAGGTTCGGCGCCTCGGTCTCCAGCAGTCCGCTCCCCCGCATCACCAGCTCGAACCCGTCAGTGTGCGCGAGCACGTCGCCCAGGCGGTTGGTGACGAACGCGACCGCGGGCTCGAGGAGCCGGAGGGTCGCCAGCACGGTGGGGCGGACGTCGCGGCCGGGCGGCGCCGGCCGCTGGTGCCCGGCGCAGGCCCCTCCGGTGATCTTGGCGAGGTAGCGCAGGTGGTCACGTTCCGCGGCATCCAGGCTCAGGGCGTCGGCGAGAGCGTTGAGCACGGAAGGGGACGGGTTGCGGTCTCGTCCCTGTTCGATGCGGGTGAGGTACTCGACGCTGATCCCGGCGCGCGTGGCCACGTCCGAGCGTCGCAGCCCCGGAGAGCGGCGGCGGCCGTGCTCGGGGAGCCCGAATGACGCGGGCTGGATGCTGTCGCGCTTGGCGCGGACGAAGTCGCCCAGTGGCGTGCCCATGAGCGGAGTCTAGTGAGGGTACCGGTGCGCGCGGAGGGCTCAGGGTGGCCCTGCGGGGGCCAGCCTACGGCCGGTCTGGTTACCGCTCCGGCGGAAGTGGACCGTGGAGCACATGAACGAGAAGCACAAGTTGGTCATCATCGTCGGGAGCGTCCGCGAAGGCCGGTTCGGGCCCGTGGCCGCCTCCTGGGTCGCCGAGCAGGCGCGCGCACACGGCGGGTTCGACGTCGAGGTCGTCGACCTCGCCGACGTCGAGATCCCGCTGTCGCTGCCGGCGGCGCCGCCGAAGTTCGCCGGCGACTCCTACCCGCGCCCCGAGACGATGGCCCCCCTGACGTCCCGCCTGGAGGAGGCCGACGCCTTCATCCTCGTCACGCCCGAGTACAACCACAGCTACCCCGCCTCCTTGAAGGCCGCCATCGACTGGCACTTCACCCAGTGGACGGCCAAGCCGGTGGCCTTCGTCAGCTACGGCGGCGCGGCCGGAGGTCGCCACGCCGTCCTCCACCTGGAGAACGTCCTCACCGAACTGCACGCGGTGACCATCCGCGACGGTCTGGCGTTTCCGAACTACTTCACCTCCTGGCAGGACGGGCGGCCGCTGGACCCCGAGGCGCCCGGGTACGCCAAGGTCCTGCTGGACCAGCTCGCCTGGTGGGCCGCCGCCCTGGGCGCGGCACGCCGCGCTGCTCCGTACCCGGCCTGACAGGAGTCCCGTGGAGTACTCGCCGCCGGCGGCCCTGGACGCACGGACATGCGCGTGAGCGTCTCGCCCATGGCCGCGGCGGCGCGGCCGGCGGTTCACTGAGCTGCATGAAGATCCTGACGGGAGTCTCCGCCACCGCGACGCTGCTGTTCGCCGCCGCACTGGCCGGCGTCTTCTTCGCCTACTCGATATCGGTGATGATCGGGCTCGACGCCGTCAAGCCGGGCCAGGCCATCGCCGCGATGCGCGCCATCAACGTGAAGATCCAAAATCCCCTGTTCCTCATGGCGTTCCTGCTGATGCCGGTCGCGGGGGCCGTCACGGGCGTGCTGCTGCTCGTCCTCGGGCAGCGCACGGCGGGCCTGCTGTTCCTCGCCGCGGCGGCGGTCTACGTCCTGGGGACGCTCGTGCCGAGCTTCGCGGTCAACATCCCGATGAACGACGCGCTGGACGCCGCCCGGCCGTCGGCCGGGGAGCTGGCGCGCGTCTGGTCCGACTACTCCTCCCGGTGGACCGCGTGGAACCACGTGCGTACGCTGTCGAGCCTGCTCAGCGTGCTCTTCGTCGGTACGGGCCTGTTCATCTGGGGCCGTGGCGCCTGAGGTGGACCGCCAGGCCGCCGGCGCCCGGCTCCAGTTCGGGGCGCAGCTCCATCGTCCGCGTGTAGTCGCCGCCCGCCAGCGGCCGGTACGCGATCGGCTCGTCGGTGAACAAACCGCGCAGCCGTTTCGCGTACGCCTCGGTGACCGCGGCGAACCCGGCCTCGCTCACCTCGATGGAGTCCCAGACGGCGAACGGCGGCAGCACGTCCATGCCGGTGTAGTAGAGGAGCCCGTGCTGGATCGGGAACAGCAGTTCGTCCAGGCTGCCGTGGACGCCGCGGGCCGAGAACGACCGTTCGGCGGCGCCGATGGTCAGTGACACCATGGCCCGGCGGCCGGCGAGCGTGCCGTCGCCGTAGAGGGTCCGGCCCTTCGTGCCCACGCCGTACCCGAACCCGTGCGTGAAGACGCGGTCCACCCAGCCCTTGAGCACGGCCGGCATCGAGAACCACCACATCGGGAACTGCAGGATGAGCGCGTCGGACCACAGCAGCTTGTCCTGCTCCGCGGCGATCTCCGGCGCCAGGCGCCCCTCGGCGTACGCGCGGCCGGAGGCGCCGATCACGTCGAGCCGCTCGTCCGGGGCGTGGCCGGGAAAGTCCCCGGCCCCGACGGCGGGCCGCCAGCGCATGGCGTACAGGTCGGAGACGCGGACGTCATGGCCGGCGCCGCGCAGCTCGGTGGCGGCGAACGCGGTGAGCGCGCCGTTGAGGGAGCGCGGCTCGGGGTGTGCGGTGACGATGAGAACGTTCATGTATCCCGTTGTCGCGCCGCGCGGCGCGCGGAACCAGTACCCGGCGTTTCCATCGGCGTCGGTGTCCTGGTATTCACAGGGCCAGGTTCAACGAGCGGGAAGTGCACATACTGAAGAGCATGGATGACGACGGCCGGGAGCTCGGCGCGTTCCTGCGCTCACGCCGGGCACGGGTGGCCCCCGACAGTGTGGGGATCGCGGCGGGCACGCGCCGCCGCGTGCCGGGCCTGCGGCGGGAGGAGCTGGCGCAGCTCGCCGGGATCAGCGTCGACTACTACGTACGGCTGGAGCAGGGACGCGCGACGCAGCCGTCCCCGGAGATCCTCGACGCGCTCGCGGACGTGCTCGGCCTCGGCCGTACCGAACGCGAGCACCTGCGCGCGCTGACCGCGGCGCCGCGGAAGGTTCGCCGGTCGTCGCGGCGGCACCCGGAGCGGGTCCGGCCGGAGCTGCAGCGGCTCCTCGACGCGATGTACGGCCTGCCGGCCCTGATCACCGGGCACCGCCAGGACGTCCTGGCCTGGAACCGGCTGGGCTCGGAGCTGTTCGGCGGGCTCGGCGAGGGCCGCCGCGACCACAACAACGCGCGTTATCTGTTCCTGGACCCGGTCTCGCGGGAGACCTTCCCCGACTGGGAACAGCGCGCGCGGGAGACCGTGGCGGTGCTGCGGCTCGCCGCGGGCCGGCACGCCGACGACGAACGGCTGCGCGAGCTGGTCGGAGAGCTGTCGGTGCGCAGCGAGGACTTCGGCGCGCTGTGGGCGTCCGCCGACGTGATGGTGTGCGGCAGCGGCACCAAGCGCTTCCGCCATCCGGCGGTCGGAGAGCTGACCCTGCGCTATGAGACCCTCCAGCTGCCGGTCTCCGCGGGCCAGGCGGGCCAGGAGCTGCACGTGTACAACGCCGGTGAGGACGGCGGTGCCGAGGAGGCCCTGCGGCTCCTCGGCACGTGGACGGCCTCGCCGCGCTGACCGTTCCGCGCGGACCCTGCCCGGGCTCACCGGCCGTGGGCGCGGAACGCGGCGGCCTTGGCGCGGTTCTGGCAGGTGGTGGAGCGGGACCGTTTCCGCTGGTGACAGGCGTGTCGTCGTGGATCATTGCCTCGCGACCGTAACCGTGACGCCGCCGGACAACCTTTGGGTGCCACCGCGCCGGGCGGTCGTTCGGGTCGTCACGGTCAGGGTCGCCGGTCCGACGGGCGCGTCGGCGGGTGGAGCGACCGTCCACGTGACCGGGATCGGATCGCCCGGTGCCAGTTGCCCGCCGCCTACCGGGGGTTGGCTCACGGCCCAGCCGGTGGGCGGGCGTAGCCGCAGCGCCTGATAGTCGACCGGTTCGCCGGTGGTGTTGTAGAGGGTCGCGGTGACGGTGAACGGGGTGCCCGCGACCACGCTGGTAGGTGCAGTGGCGTACAGGCTCGGGGTGCGGCGCATCGACGCGTTCAGCGAATTCGCGGTCCCACGCAGCCCGCGATAGGTCTCGAGCATCTCGATGGCGTACCAGCCGGCGTGTTCCTGGTTGCCCGGGTCGGTGACCCGCAGGTTCTCGTCGGAGTCGAGGATCCACCCCTCGGAGATCGGCTGTGTCTCGTCCGGGTAGTAATGGCGCAGGAACGCGTCCAGTGCCGGAATGCGGTTCTGGTTACGGTTCTCTTGGTCGAAGCGCCATTCCCAGGCCAGTCCCTTGGTGAGCACCCAGTCGTTGTGGCCGGTGAAAGCGTAGTCATGCATCGAGGACGGCATCTGCACGCCGGACCAGTCCCTGCTCTCGTGGGTGAGGTAGGCCCGCAGTGTGTTGGCCATGGTCTGCGTGTCCAAGGCGTACCAGTCGACCGCGATCGGGGCGAGGTTGGCGAAGGAGTAGCCGGGGTAGAAACGGTTGCCTTCGGTGACCTCGTACTTCTCGCCGTAGATCCGCTTTCCGTCAACGGTGGTCACCAGGTTGGTGTCGATGCCCCGCTCGATCTGTTCGGAGATCGAATGCCATCGCCCGGCGTCGGCCGGGTCCCCGAGCCGATCAGCGATCGGGGTGAGTTCGTGCAACGCCTGGGAGGTGAAGACGTTCGTCAGCAGGTCATAGGTGTTGTGATAGCCCTCATCGTCGAGGATCGGGTTGCGGATCAGGTCCAGGCCCGCGTCGAGGTAGCCGGGTGTGTCGAGGTAGTAGTTGGCGTAGCGGCGCACGTAGGGCCAGGTCTCGGCGACGAAGGTCCGGTCGCTCGGGTTGGCCCGCACGTAGCGGGCCCAGACCAGAAGCACGCTGTAGGCCTGGTCGGTCTCGTCGTACATGTCGTAGCCGGAGATGTTGAAATCGGTGACCCGCTCCCGGTAGGAGAGCGTGCCGTCCGCGGCTCCGCGCCAGGTCACCGAGCCTGGCGGGGTGTCCGGCGCTTCAAGCCGCAGCGAGTAACCGCCCGCCGGTGGGCTGCTGAACAGCGGCGGCAGGAACCGCAGCGTCACCCAGCCGCCGCCGGCCGGAATCTGCGAGACGGCAATGCTGGTGGTATCCACGACCTGCACATCCGGGCCGGTACCGGCGAGCAGTGTCGCGCGCACCGTCCCACGCGCTTGGGAGGTTCTGTCCAGCCACACGTCGGTGGCGGTGACCAGGCCGGGCGCCGGAATCGGTTGCGTTGCCTGCGCGTGGGGTCCCCGGAAACTCACCGTCGGGGCGGAGACGTCTGTCTGCTCACCGGCAGCGGCGAGCGTGTCCGACTCCTGATAGATCCGGTGCGGCATCCGTGCCTGCCCTGACGCCGCGCTGTACCGGAAGATGTAACGCAGGATCGCTCGCGCCTTCGCGTCGTCTCCCCCCAGCAGCAGCGCCAGCGCGTTGACAGACGAGTCCCGCGTGTACATCGCCGCGTAGTAGCCCGCCAGCGACGTTGGCGCGTACCCGCGCGCCGTGACCCGCTCGGCAAGACTGCGATACGTACTGTCGAACAGGGCCACCTCATGGCCTGGCGGCAGGCCGCTCGCCTCTGGTGCGGCCGGCGTGCCGGTCGCACCAGAGGCGGGCAAGGCACCGAAGCCCGCCATCGCGACCGCGGCGGCGAATGCGCAGGCGGCGGCGGTCACGCGGCGGATCCAGCGGCGGGCGGCGGGATCGGTCTCGGCCGGAAGCATCTGCACCTTCCTGAGGGTCATGTACTCCCGCGGGGAAGTGATGTTCAGCCGCTGCCGAGGCCGATTCTTGAAAGGGGTCGGCAACCCGGTCCAGTGGAACAAGTGCATCGTTCACCCTCCTCCAGGCGTGAGCATTCGCGCCTCTCGCCGGTAGGTTGCGCTTAAAGTTCCATGCAACCGGTTGCACGTCAAGGCCCATTCGATGTGACATAAAGGTGCCGCAGGTAAAACAGGTCCGCTATCTCACCGGCCGCGGGCGCGGAACGCGGCGGTCTTGACGCGGTTCTGGCAGGCGGTGGAGCAGAACCGGCGGGTGCCGTTGCGGGAGGTGTCGACGTAGACGCGGTCGCAGTGCGGCGCCGTGCACACGCCCAGCCGGTCGTGGAACTCACTGCCGAGCACCACCGCCAGGCCGGTCGCGCAGCCGGCCACCCAGTCGGTGGACACGGTGCCGCCGGCGCCGTGGAAGTGCAGATGCCAGGGCTCGCCGTCGTGGCGGTTCAGGTGCGGGCGCGCGTGGGTCACGTCGAGCAGGTGGTTGACCTGGTGGGCGGCGGCGTCGATGTCGCCGTTCGCGACCGCGGTGAAGACCGCGCGCAGCTCGACGGCCATCTCGGCGAGGACCGTGGTGTCCTGCTCGCCGAGGTCGCCGGCGCCGATCTCGATGAGGGCCGTACGCCGCGCCTCGCCGACCGGCGGGGTGTACGGGCGACCCCGCCGCTCTCCTTCGGTGAGCGTGTTCACCAGGCCGACGGCGATGCCGACGACCAGATCCATGTGACTGTTGAAATTCACTTGACCAGTTACACCGCTTCATCTAGTTTGTGACTGTCGAAATCTTAGACGACAGTTACAGGAGTCGCACATGCTCACGACCACGGTGGCACAGGCATGGATCTCCCGCTGGGACCGCCAGCAGGAGGGCTACCTGCCCGACCGCGAGGAGCGCTTCACCGCGCTGATCGACGCGGTCGAGGCCGGCGCCGGACGGCCGGATCCGCTCGTCCTCGACCTCGGTTGCGGGCCCGGTTCGCTGTCCGCCCGGCTGCTCGACCGCATTCCGGACGCCACCGTCGTCGCGATCGACACCGACCCGCTCCTGCTCGCGCTCGGCCGGGGCGCCCACTCCGGCCGGCCGGCACTGCGGTTCGCCGACCACGACCTGGGCACACCGGGCTGGGCGGCCGCGCTCGAGCTGGACCGTCCGGCCGACGCGGCGGTCAGCACCACCGCGCTGCACTGGCTGCCCGAGCCCGCGCTCCGCACCGCGTACACCGAGTTGGCGTCGGCGCTGCGGCCGGGCGGGCTGTTCCTCAACGGCGACCACCTCGACGCCGGCGAGCCCACGTTGCGGCGGCTCGAACGCGCCCTGGCCGACCGCGCCACGCACCGCCGGTTCGGCGACGACAGGCCCGAGGACTGGGGGCAGTGGTGGGACGCCGCCGCAGCGGATCCGGCGCTGGCCGCGCTCGCCCCGGACCGTTCGGCCGCCGCCGGGCACCACGGCTCGGAGTCCGGCACGCTGGCGGCGCACGTCGCGGCACTCCACGACGCGGGGTTCGGCGAGGTCGGCACGCTCTGGCAGCACGGGAACAACCGCGTCCTCTGCGCGGTCCGCCGCTGACCACACGACGCGCCGGGCCGGACGCCGAGCGGCGCCCGGCCCGGCGCGGCACGTCCGGTATGATGATCGCGATCCGCGTGCTCCCCGGGAACGACGTCGCAGAACGGGAGCCCGCCGCGGTTCGCGGCGGTGGAGGGGCGACAACCGTTGTTCGCTGCCCTTCCGGAGGTTCTTCCTTGACTTCCTCCCCCTCGTGAACGAGGGAGATTCCTACGGCTCACGCCGTGGGGTTTCCTGCTTCAGTGCCGACAGCCCCGACCGGGAGCAGTCCCGCCCGAGGTCTTACACCGGCTCCACAGGCCGACACCGCCAGCCCGGCGGCCAGAAGGTTCTTCGCCGCGTTCACATCCCGGTCATGGGTCGTGCCGCAGCCGCACGTCCAGGAACGGACGTCCAGCGGCATCGCCTCGGCCACGGTTCCGCAGGCCGAGCACAGTTTGGAGGAGGGGAACCAGCGATCGACCACGATCACCTCACGGCCATACCATCCGGCCTTGTTCTCCAGCATGCGCCGGAACTCGCTCCACGCGGCATCGGCGATGGCGCGGGCCAGATGGCCGTTTTTCAGCATGTTCTTGACGGTCAGGTCCTCGATCACGACCACTTGGTTATCGCGGACGAGTCGAGTGGTGAGCTTGTGCAGCGTGTCATGACGCCGGTCGGTGATCCGTGCGTGGATCCGGGCGACCTTACGCCGGGCCTTGGCCCGGTTGGAACCATCCCCTTCGGCTTTGCGGGACAGTTCCCGCTGTGCCTTGGCCAGGCGCTTGCGGTCCCGGCGTTCGTGCCGGGGGTTGGTGACCTTCTCCCCGGTGGACAGGGTCAGCAGATGTACCAGCCCGGCATCCACCCCGACCGCGTCACCGTTCACCGGCAGCGGCTTGACGTCGGGGTCTTCGCACAGCAGGGACACGAACCAGCGCCCCGCCGCATCCTGGGACACCGTCACCGTCGAAGGCTTGGCGCCCTGCGGGAGGGGCCGGGACCAGACGATGTTCAGCGGCTCTGCCATCTTGGCGAGGGTCAGTGTCCCCTCACCGAACCGGAACCCGCTGGCGGTGTACTCGGCGGACTTGCGGGACTTCTTCTTCTTCGCCTTGAACCGCGGATACCTGGCCCGTCCGGCGAAGAAGTTCGTGAACGCGGTCTGCAGATGCCGCAGCACCTGCTGAAGCGGAACGCTGGACACCTCGTTCAAGAACGCCAGTTCCTCGGTCTTCTTCCACGCCGTCAGCATCGCGGAGGTGGTGTTGTAGCCGACGTGTTCCCGCCGCGACTTCCAGGCGTCGGTGCGGGCCGCCAGCGCCAGGTTGTAGACCTTCCTCACGCACCCGAACGTGCGCGACAGCTCCGCCGCCTGCGCATCGGTCGGATAGAAGCGGTACTTGAAAGCACGCTTCACACGGGGGGTGGTCACAGTCCGCAAGCTATCGCGTCAGAGTGTGACCGTGTGCGGGTTTTCGGGGCTGAACGCCGGATCGCCTTGACGGCGATCCGGCTAGCCGTGCCCTGCTCCACAGGGAGCCGATTCCTCCCCGCCCTGAACGGCGGGGTCTCCTCGGTGGATTCAGATGAGCCTCCGATCGCCGGCGTCCGCCGGGACGCTAGCACCGGGACATCGCCGCGAACTTGATTTCACTCGAACCTTTGTTCGATGATGGTCGCGTGAGTGAGCTATCGACGCAGGTCACAGAGGGATTGTCGACTCTGTCACGACCTGCGTTGGTGCCGGTGCTGCCCGTGTTGCACGAGGTGGTTCCCGAGGGTGGGCTACGGCCGGGGTCGGTCACCGTGGTCGAGGGTTCGCCCGCTCTCGCCCTGGCGTTGACGGCCGGTCTGGAGGAGCGGTGGTGTGCCGTCGTCGGGCTGCCGGAGGCGCACATTCCCGCCGCCGCGTCGATGGGGGGCGACCCGATGAGGGTTCTGCTCGTGGACGATCCGGGCCGGCGGTGGGCCGACGTCGTCGCGGCGCTGACCGACGGCTGCGCGCTGGTGCTCACCCGGCCCCCGGACCGGCCGGCCCCTCAGGTGGTGCGCCGGCTGACCGCGCTGGCCCGCCGCAACGGGTGCGCGCTGGTCGTGACCGGGCCCTGGGAGGGGGCGAACCTCCGGCTCCGCGTCGAGGAGGGGCGCTGGTCCGGGCTCGGCACCGGCACCGGGCACCTGCGTGGCCGCCGTGCCCTGGTGGTCTCCTCGGGCCGCGGCGCCGCGGGTCCCGGCCGGCGGGTCTGGCTCTGGCTCCCCGCGCCGGACGGCACCGTCGCCCCCGCCACGGAGATCCCGGAGGCGATCCCGGAGACACCGTCCCGCGCCCCGGTGGCGGTGGCCGGGTGATTCCGCCGCGCGCTCTCGTGGTCTGGTGTCCCGACTGGCCGGTCACCGCGATCGGGCTGGACGCCGCCACCCCCGCCGCCGTCGTCTCCGGCGCCCAGGTCGAGGCGTGCTCGGCGGCGGCGCGCGCCTCGGGCGTACGGCGCGGGCAGCGGGTGCGGGACGCGCAGCGGCACTGCCCCGAGCTCGTCGTACGCGACCGGGACACCGACGCCGAGGGGCGGCTCTTCGAGTCGGTGGCGGCGGCCGTCTCCGGCGTCACCCCGTGGGTCGAGGTCGTGCGCCCGGGGATCTGCGCGATCCCGGTTCGCGGCGCGGCCCGCTACCACGGCGGCGGTACGACGGGGGCCGGCGACGAGGAGTCGCTGCGGGTCCACGTGCAGGACACCGTCGTCGAGCAGGGCTTCGACTGCGGTGCGGGCATCGCCGACGGCCTGTTCGCGGCGGAGCTGGCGGCGCGGGCGGGTGAGGGCGGCGTCGTCGTGCCCCCGGGCGAGACACCCGCCTTCCTCGCCCCGTACCCGGTGAGCGTCCTCGGCCGGCCCGAGCTCACCGGCCTGCTCTCCCGGCTCGGCATCCGCACGCTCGGCGCGTTCGCGGCACTGCCGGTGCGCGACGTGACGGCTCGTTTCGGCGTCGACGAGATACGGGCGCACCGGCTGGCCCGCGGGCTGTACCCCCGGCCGCCGGCCCCGCGGCCGCCGCTCGCCGACCTGAGCGTGTCGACGGAGTTCGACCCGCCCGCCGTGGCCGCCGAACAGGTCGTCTTCGCCGCCAAGTCCCTCGCCGAACGGCTGCATGAGGCGCTCGCCGCCGAGGCGCTGACCTGCGTCCGCGTCGGGGTCGAGGTGACCGGCGCCGACGGCCGTACGCTGACCCGGCTCTGGCGGCACGACGGGGCGCTGTCCGCCCTCGCCGTCGCCGAACGGGTCCGCTGGCAGCTCTCGTCCTGGGAGACCCAGGGCGAGGACGGCCAGGAGGGCGGCGTCGTGCTGCTGCGGCTCCTGCCCGACCAGCTCGTCGCCGACGACGGACGGCAGGAGGCCCTGTGGGGCGAGGCCACGGTCTCCGACCAGATCGCACGCGCCGCGGCGCGGGTCCAGGCGATGCTCGGCCACCAGGCGATCACCCGGCCGTTCCCGGCCGGCGGGCGCGGGCCGGGCGAACGCGTCGTCCAGGTGCCCTTCGGCGACCTGCCGCCGGAACCGGCCGCCGAGGGGTCGTGGCCGGGCCGCGTCCCCGACCCGCCGCCGGCCGTCGTCCACCCCGAGCCGCTGCCCGCGACGGTGACCGACGCCGACGGCGCGCCCGTCCTGGTGGACGCCCGGTGCGCGGTGTCCGCGCCGCCGCACGAGGTGGAGATCGCCGGGCGCCGTCACCTGGTGACGGCGTGGGCGGGCCCCTGGCCGGCCCGCGAACGCTGGTGGGACCCGGCCCGCGCGCGCCGCCGGGCCCGGTTCCAGGTCGTCACCGGCGACGACCGGGCCCACCTGCTCGTCTTCGAGGGCGGCCACTGGCACGTCGAAGCCGGATACGCGTAGGGGATCCGAATGGGCGGGAGCGACCGCGGGGAACGAGCTCGTCCGCGGAGCGAACGAAGAGGGCGAGTGACCCAGTGGGCGGGAGCGACCCCGATGAGTGAGCGGAGTGGAGGGGCGAGGAACGAGCTCGTCCGCGGAGCGAACGAAGAGGGCGAGTGACCCAGTGGGCGGGAGCGACCCCGATGAGTGAGCGGAGTGGAGGGGCGAGGAACGAGCTCGTCCGCGGAGCGAACGAAGAGGGCGAGTGACCCAGTGGGCTGGAACAACCCGGACATTCCGTGGCGGGAGTTCGAGCGGCGGTTGTCGTGGGGCGGCCGTGAGCCGAAGGCCGCCGAGCCGCCTCCGGTGGTTCCGGCGCGGCGGCGTGAAGGCCCAGGCGGCTGGGCGGAGCTGCACTGTCACTCCTCCTACAGCTTCCTCGACGGCGCCTCCAGCCCCCGCGAGCTGATCGACGAGGCGATCCGGCTCGACGTGGAGGCCGTGGCCGTGACCGACCACGACGGCATGTACGGGGCGGTGCAGCTCAAGGAGGCCGCCAAGGGCACCGGCGTCGGCACGATCTTCGGCGCGGAGCTGAGCCTCGACCTGCCGGCGAAGCAGGGCGAGCCCGACCCGGGCGGGCGGCACCTGCTGGTGCTGGCTCGTGACGCCGAGGGGTACGGGCGGCTGAGCGGCGCGATCAGCCGGGCGCAGCTCGCCGGTGGCGAGAAGGGCAGGCCGGTCTACGACCTGGCCGACCTGGCGGACGCGCACGGCGGGCACTGGGCGGTCCTCACCGGCTGCCGCAAGAGCCTGGTGCACGGCGGCGACGACCGGGAGGCGGGGCTGCGCACGCTGATCGAGATGTTCGGGCGGGAGAACGTCTACGCCGAGCTGATCGACCACGACCAGCCCCTGGACGACGCGCGCAACGACGCCCTGTACGACCTCGCGGAAAAGCACAGGATCGGCGTCGTCGCCTCGAACAACGTGCACTACGCCGCGCCGAAGGACGCGTCGCTCGCCGAGGCGCTCGCCGCCGTACGCGCCCGGCGGGGGCTGGACGACCTGGAGTCCTGGCTGCCGGCCACGGGCACCGCGCACCTGCGGTCGGCGCGGGAGATGCGGGCGCGGACGGCGCGGTTCCCCGGTGTGGTCGAGCGCACCGTCGAGCTGGCCCGGTCCTGCGTCTTCGACCTGAAACTGGTCGCGCCCGACCTGCCGGACTGGCTCGTGCCCGAGGGGCACACCGAGTCGACCTGGCTGCGGCACCTCGTCGCCGAGGGCGCCGCCGAGCGGTACGGGCCGCGGCGGCGGGCGCGCCGGGCGTACCGGCAGATCGACGAGGAGCTGAACGTCATCGACGCCCTCGGCTTCCCCGGCTACTTCCTGATCGTCCAGGAGATCGTGGAGTTCTGCCGTGACGCCGACATCCTGTGCCAGGGCCGCGGCTCGGCGGCCAACTCCGCGGTCTGTTTCGCCCTCGGCATCACCGGGGTCGACGCGGTCAAGCACAACCTGCTGTTCGAGCGGTTCCTGTCGCCCGGCCGCGACGGGCCGCCCGACATCGACCTGGACATCGAGCACCGCCGCCGCGAGGAGGTCATCCAGCACGTCTATGAGAAGTACGGCCGGGACCGCGCCGCGCAGGTCGCCAACGTGATCAGCTACCGGCCCCGCATGGCCGTACGCGACGCGGCGCGCGCCCTCGGCTTCTCCCCCGGCCAGCAGGACGCCTGGTCGCGGCAGCTCTCCCCGCACGAACCGCTGCCGCCGGACGGCATCCCCGAGGCGGTCACCGCGCTGGCCGACCGGATGCAGCGCCTGCCCCGTCACCTCGGCATCCACTCGGGCGGCATGGTCATCTGCGACCGGCCGATCGGGGAGGTCTGCCCAGTCGAGTGGGCCCGCATGCCGGGCCGCACCGTGCTGCAGTGGGACAAGGACGACTGCGCCGCCGAGGGGCTGGTCAAGTTCGACCTGCTCGGGCTCGGCATGCTGTCGGTGCTGCACGACACGTTCGACCTCGTGGCCGCCTTCCACGACCGCCGCTTCGACCTGCACAACATCCCCGAAGAGGACCCGGACGTGTACGCCATGCTGCGCGACGCCGACACGGTCGGGGTGTTCCAGGTCGAGTCGCGCGCCCAGATGGCCACGCTCCCCCGGCTCAAGCCCGACCGCTTCTACGACCTGGTCGTGGAGGTCGCGCTGATCCGGCCCGGCCCGATCCAGGGCGGGTCGGTCCACCCGTACCTGCGCCGCCGGAGCGGGCAGGAGCCGCCCGACATCCCGCACCCGCTCATGCGGAACGCCCTGTCGCGCACCATGGGCGTGCCGCTGTTCCAGGAGCAGATGATGCAGCTCGCCGTGGACTGCGCGGGGTTCACCCCGGCGGAGTCGGACGCGCTGCGGCAGGCGATGAGCGCCAAGCGCGCGCCCGAGCGCATCGAAAAGCTCCGCGAACGCCTGCTGACCGGCATGGCCGAGCGCGGCATCTCCGGCGAGATCGCCGAGGAGGTCTACACCAAGATCCTCGGCTTCGCGAGCTTCGGCTTCCCCGAGTCGCACGCGCAGAGCTTCGCCCATCTCGTGTACGCCAGCGCGTACCTCAAACGGCACTACCCCGCGGCGTTCACCGCGGCGCTGCTGGCCAACCAGCCGATGGGCTTCTACGCTCCGCAGACCCTGATCGGCGACGCGCGGAGGCACGGGGTCCGCGTCCTCGGCGTGGACGTGAACGCGAGCGCGGCCAAGGCGACGCTCGAGGGTCCGTACGCCCCCGCCGGCGGGTCCCCGCACTCGCCCTCCGCCGAGCAGCCGGCGGTCCGGGTGGGCCTGGAGTACGTACGGGGCCTCGGGGCCGAGGGCGCGGAACGGATCGCCGCCGGACGGCCGTACGAGAGCCTGGAGGACCTGGTCCGGCGGGTGCCGCTGCCCACCGCGGCCCTGGAGGCCCTCGCCACCGCGGGTGCGTTCGGCTGCTTCGGCCTCGGCCGCCGTGAGGCGCTGTGGGCGGCGGGCGCGCTCTCGCGCGGCGCCGCTTCCCCGGCCTCGTCGTCCTGGCGCGCCGAACGGCTGCCGGGCACGACGCCGGGCACGTCCGCTCCCGAACTGCCCGCCATGACCCCGATCGAGGAGACCATCGCCGACCTGTGGGCCACCGGCACGGCGGGGCATCACCCGATCGCCCACGTACGGCACCTGCTCGATGAGCGCGACGTGGTCCCCCTGGGCGCACTCGCCGACGTACCCGGCGAGACGAACATCGTGGTCGCCGGCGTGGTGACCCACCGGCAGCGCCCGGGGACGGCGGGCGGGGTGATCTTCTTCAACCTGGAGGACGAGACCGGGATGGCCAACGTCGTCTGCCGCCCCCAGGTCTGGGAGCGCTATCGGACCATGGCCTTCCAGGCCCAGGCGATGATCGTCCACGCGCGTCTCGAACGCCACGACGGCGCCACGAATCTGGTCGCCACCCGCCTGCGACGCCTCCCCGTGACCACGATGACACGCAGCCGCGACTTCCGATAAGACCACTTTCAAAGAATCGCCATTTCGGTAGGGTGTGGGGGATTCGTCGCCGCGCCACTGGAGTCGATATTGTCACGCAGACGATGGCGGTACCTCCTCGTCTTTCTGGTGGCGATGCCTCTCGTCGCCGCCCAAGAGGAAGCGGGCATCTTCAGGCCGGTGTTCAAGTGGTTGGCCGGCGCCGTTACCAAGAGCCGCGGTTACCACCATGTCTTCCAGGGAGAGGTGCGGCTCAAGCAGGGCAACTGGGTGGCGAGCGGATGGCATCACCGGTTCATGGGCCAGGACGCGGTGGATCGCCGGGTCAGCCAGGTCGTCCGGAAGGACGTCAACGGCTGTTACGCCGCACGCATTGAAATGAAGGCGCCGGATGGTCAGTGGGTGAGCAAACCAACCGAGAACTCATTCTTTCCCGACAACTGGACACCCCAGTATGTCGCGCACACCATTCACGAGGCCTTTGCCAACGGGCATCCCATCCCCAATACCAGAAACCGCTGGGAGGGGTTCGCCAACGGCGTGTCGATCCAGGGCTCCTACAATCCGACCGGCAAGAACTGGGACTCGGCGTGGCCGATCATCTTGGGAAGGGGATGAGGCATGACCCGGATCGCCTTCGGCCGGAACGAACACGGCGCGCCGACGTTCGAGGTCACCGACGACTCCTACGGCGCGATCGGCTCGCTGCTCACCAGTGACGTGCAGAACGTGCCGCCGTGGAGCCTCGACCTGCTCGCCCGGGTCGAGGACGTACGGGCCGGCCGGTCGGCCGAAGAGTCCTGGCAGGGCAACTCCTGGGGTGTCCGCATCACGCCTCGCGGGCTGTACCTGCAGGACCTGTACTCGGACTGGTCCGAGAACTACCCGCTCGACGCCGCCCATGACGTGATGATCAAGTACTGGATGTTCCTCACCGCCGGGTCGCCGAACGAGGCGACCGCCGAGGTCAACGAGTGGGAGGCGAAGGCCGGGCGCGCGCACCCGTGCCGTCCCCACCTGTAGGCAGGCCCGCGACCCGGCATTACGCGCGCTTGGGGTTCGCTCCGGGGCTCCGGGAAATCACCTCCGGTTGACAGTGCTCACACGAGACGGCGCTGACCACGAGACAGTGCTCACCGACGAACCGGAGGTGCGGTGTGACGACCGACGGCCGGCATCCGCATCCGGGCCCGCCCGTCGTCGGCCGACCCGCCGACGCGGTGCCTCCGGGGGCGACGCCAATGCCCGCGTGGGAGGAGCGCCTGCGCGAGCAGCTCGAGATCGGCGGCCTGTGGACCCGCGACACCCGCGGCCCGTCGTACGCGCGGCTCAGGCCGTACGGACCGCGCACGACACCCGGCTTCCCCGTCCACCCGGATCTGGAGGAGCGGCTGCTGCGCGCCCCGCGGCATCCGGACCCCGTCATCGCCCACGTCCTGGCCACCTGCGCGGCCTACGCCTACGCCGGCGCCGAGACCGTGTCAATGATCATGGCGCGGATGGGCCTGGAGGAGAACCACTGCCGGATGATCGGCACGTCGGTCGACGCGATGTTCGTCCGGTCCACCGCGTTCCTCGTGCAGAGCGCGAGCGGACGGGTCGCGATCCTGTGCTACCGGGGCACTCCGCCGACGGACGGCATCGCCTGGATGACCGACGCCGACGTCCAGCCGGAGCGGATGCCGTACCGGTTCGGCGACCCGCGCTCCACCGTGCACGCCGGCTTCTACCGGAACGTACGGGCGACGCGCTATGAGGTCCTGGCCGCGCTGAAGCGTGCCTGCCGGGGCCGCTCGGTGCGCGCCCTCCTTCCCGACGAGCCGGACGTCGCGCGCATGGCCGAGTTGGAGGCGCTGTACGTCACCGGTCACAGCCTCGGCGGTGCGATGGCCGCGATGATGGCGGTCATGCTCCGGCACGAGCGCAAGTTCCGGGACGAGGACGACGTGGCAGGCCGGCTCCGGGCCGTCTACACCTACGGCCAGCCCATGATCGGCGACCCCCGCTTCGCCCGCGCATGCGAGGCGGACCCGTTCCTCGCCCGCGAGGTGATCCGTTACATCTACGACAACGACGTCGTCCCGCATCTCCCGCCCAGGACCGCCGGGCCGTACCGCCACTTCGGCCGCGAGTACCGATACGAGGTGCCGCACCTGCGCCACGGGGTGCTGGGTCTGTCGCGCCACCTCGGCCACGCGTACGACGTCCGCCGCGGCGCCCTGCGCGAGCACACCCGCTTCGCCGGGCAGGCGGCCACCTTCCTCGGCGGCCTCGGCCTGGCCGCCCTGGCCTTCGCCGGCAGCCGGGTCCGGCCGCTGGGCGCGCTGCCCGTGGTGTACTCCTTCGAGGACCACGGGCCACAGCACTACATCGCCGCCGTGACACCGCCCGGCGTACAGAACGAGTTCGGCGACTGACGCGGTCGGAGGCCACACCCGAACCCGGTGGCCGCGACGTCGTGGATGTACAGGTCCTGGAACACGCCGCGCAGGACGTACTGCAGTCCCAGCCCCTTGGCCAGCACGTCGTACTCGGGCAGGATCACGCCGGAGCCGTCGATCTCGAACCGCGCGAAGGTGCAGTCGGCGATGGCGCCTCGGTCACGGTGTGCCCGGCGGGCGCCAGCTCAGCACCGGGCCGAGCGCCCGCAGCACCGCTCTCGGCGGGACGAGGCGGAGCAGCCGGTTCCGTACCGCGACCGCGGGCGCCGAGCTCCACTGCGCCACGACGCCCGTACTCCGGGAGCGGCGGGCGATCGTCTGGGTGCGGGGCCGGCGCTCCCGGTCGTAGGCGGCCAGCGCGGACGGCACCGCCGGATCGGCGTCGAGGAGGGCGGCCAGCGTGACGGCGTCCTCCAGTGCCTGGTTGGCGCCCTGGCCCTGGTCCGGGGTCATCGCGTGCGCGGCGTCGCCGAGCAGGGCGACCCGGCCGTTCACGTAGGACTTCAGCGGCGGCAGGTCGTAGATGTCGCTGCGCAGCACCGCCTCCTCGGAGACGGCGTCGAGCAGGGCGGGGATCGGATCGTGCCAGCCGCCGAACCTCCGCCGCAGCTCGGCCGGCTCTCCGTCGGGGCTTCGCGCCCCCTCCGGAGCGTTCGCCACGGCGAACAGGTAGATCCCGCCCCCGGCGAGCGGGACGACGCCGACCCGCTCGCCGCGCCCCCACGTCTCGCCGCCCGTGTCCGGGCGCCCCTCGGGGGGATCGACGACCAGCCGCCAGGCCGTGTAGCCGGCGTACCGGGGGGCCGGGCGCCTCGGGCCAGACACAGCGGCGCACGGCGCTGCGCAGGCCGTCGGCGCCCACCAGGAGAGCGGCGCGGGAGACGCCTGCCCCGTGCGTGACCTCGACCCGGGTCCCGTCGTCGCGGACACCGGAGACCTCCGCGCCGAGGCGCAGGGCGCCGGGCGGGATCGCCTCTCTCAGGAGGTCGAGCAGACGCGCCCGGTGGATCATCACGACCGGGCCGTACCGGCGCTCCAGCTCGGCGGTGTCGCTGCGCACCAGCCAGCGGCCCGACCGGTCCCGCACGCCGCCCTCCGTCTCGGGCATCGCGCTCTCGCGCACCCGCTCGCCCAGCCCCAGCGCGTCCAGCGCCCGCACGCCGTTGGGCCACAGCGACAGCCCCGCGCCGACCTCGCCGATCGCCGGGGCGCGCTCGAGCACCTCGACCCGCCAGCCGCGCCGGCCGAGGGCCACCGCCGCCGCGAGCCCGCCGATGCCCCCGCCGGCGATGATCGCCGTCCGTTCCATGACCCCTCCCTCTACATCTGTAGCGTCCCCCCTTTTACTCTACATTTGTAGAGGAACCGGGAGGGAGAGTGACGGTGGCCATCACACGGCGAGAGCGGCTGGCCGACGCGGCCATCGACACGCTGGCGCGGGAGGGCCTGCGCGGGCTGACGCACCGCGCGGTCGACCGGGCGGCGGGCGTGCCAGAGGGATCCTGCTCGTACTACTTCCGGACCCGGCAGGCGCTCCTCGCGGCGACCGTCGACCGGCTGGCCGAGCTCGACGCCGCCGAGATCGCCACGCTGCCCGTCCCCTCGTGCCGTACCGAAATGGGCGCGACGGGCGCCGTCGAGGCGCTGGCGACGATGATCGAGCGCTACGTGGCCACCGGGCGCACGCGGATGCTGGCCCGGTACGAGCTCGCGCTGGAGGCCACGCGCCGCGGGGAGCTGCGCGCCTCACTCGTCGCGGCCGGCGCTCGCTTCCGCGTCATCGCCGAAGGGCTGCTCGCCGCCGCGGGCGCGACCGAGCCCGCCCGGCAGGCGCCGATCTTCGTCGCCTGCCTCGACGGCCTGATCTTCGACCATCTCGCCGGCGCCGGCGATCTCCAACTCGCCCCCGGCGAACTGCGCGTCGCGCTGCTCGAACTGCTGCGGGCCTTCGCAGGCCCCGGCGGGCGCGGCGATTGAGCGGCCCGCCCGTCACCGCCGGTCCCCCATCTGCGACGCTGGGCATGATGAGCACACTCGAAAACGACCTGAGCGCCGGGCTCGACGGCGAGGTCGACTTCTCCGTACGGTGCCGGGCCGAGTACTCCTACGACGCGTCCGTCTACCGGCGCGTGCCGCTCGGCGTGGTGTTCCCCCGGTCCGCCGACGACGTCGCCGCCGCCGTGCGCGCGGCGCGTGACCACGGTGTGGCGATCACCGCGCGCGGCGCGGGCACGAGCATCGCCGGCAACGCGATCGGCGAGGGCCTCGTCGTGGACTTCTCCCGGCACATGAACCGGATCCTCGAGCTCGACCATGAGCGGCGGATCGCCCGCGTCGAGCCCGGTGTCGTGCTGGACGACCTGAACCGGGCGGCGGGCCGGCACGGCCTGCGGTTCGGCCCCGACCCGTCCTCCCGGAGCCGCTGTGTGCTCGCCGGGATGATCGGCAACAACGCCTGCGGCACCCGGGCGCTCGTCTACGGCCGCACGTCCGACAACGTCGAGTCCCTCGACGTGCTGCGCTACGACGGCACGGCGCTGACGGTCGGCGCCCACGGCAAGGAGCCCGCCGACCCGTTCCTCGAGGAGCTGCGGGCGCTGCGCGACCGGCACCTGGCCACGATCCGCACGTCGCTCGGGCGCTTCCCCCGCCAGGTCTCCGGCTACGGCCTCGAGCACCTGCTGCCGGAGAACGACTTCAATGTCGCACGGTCGCTCGTCGGCAGCGAGGGCACCTGCGCGTTCACGCTCGGCGCGACGCTGCGGCTGGTCTCCGAGCCCGAGACCAAGGTCCTGGTGATCGCGGGATTCCCCGACTTCGTGGTGGCCGGCGAGGCCGTTCCGCGGGTGCTGGAGTACGGGCCCGACGCCTGCGAGGGGCTGGACGCGCAGATCGTCCAGATGGCGCGCGGCAGCGACCGCTCCGGCCTGCCGGAGGGGACGTCCTGGCTTCTCATCGAGCTCACGGGGGACGACGCGGAGGAGCGGGCACGGGCCCTGGCACGGGAGTTCCCCGGCGCGGTCGTCGAGACCGACCCGCTCCGGCAGGCCGCGGTCTGGAAGATCCGTACGGACGGCGCGGGCCTGGCCACCCGGGCGCCGGACGGCTCGCAGGCGTGGCCCGGCTGGGAGGACTCGGCGGTGCCCCCCGACCGCCTCGGCGCGTACCTCGGCGAGCTGCGCACGCTGTTCGCCCGGTTCGGCGTGCACGGCGCGGCCTACGGGCACTTCGGCGAGGGCTGCCTGCACATCCGCATCGACTTCGACCTGGCCACCGAGCGCGGGCGGAAGACCTTCCGCGAGGTCATCGAGGAGGCCACCCGGCTCGTCGCCGCCCACGGCGGGTCTCCGTCGGGCGAGCACGGCGACGGCCGGGCCCGCTCGGAGGTGCTGCCGCTGGTCTACGACGACGACACCCTCAAGGCCTTCCGCGAGTTCAAGGGCGTGTGGGACCCCGAGGGCCGGATGAACCCCGGCGTCCTCGTCGACCCCGAGCCGGTCGACGACCGGCTCCGCACCGAGGGCATGCGGCCGCGCCCGCGTACGTTCCTGCCGTTCGCCGCGGACAACGGCGACTTCCGGCAGGCGCTGCACCGGTGCGTCGGCGTCGGCAAGTGCCGCAGCGACCACGGCGGCGTCATGTGTCCGAGCTACCGCGCCACCCACGACGAGAAGGACTCCACCCGGGGCCGGGCCCGCGCGCTGGAGGAGATGCTGCGCGGCGACCTCGACACCGCCGGCTGGCGCTCCGAATCCGTGCACGAGGCCCTCGACCTGTGCCTGGCCTGCAAGGGCTGCGCCTCCGACTGCCCGGTGAACGTCGACATGGCGACCTACAAGTCGGAGTTCCTGCACCACCACTACCGGCGGCGGCTCCGCCCGATGGCGCACTACTCGATGGGCTGGCTGCCGGTGTGGCTGCGGCTCGCCCGTGGCCCGCTCCGTGCCGCCTCCTCCCCCGGCCGGATCGCCCGGTCGCTCGCCGGGCTGGGCAAGCGTCTCGGCGGGGTCGCGCCCGAGCGCGACCTGCCCGCCCCGGCGAAACAGCCGTTCACCCGCTGGTTCCGGCGCCACCACCGGGCGCCCGGCGGCGACCGGAAGCAGGTGCTGCTCTGGCCGGACACCTTCACCAACCACTTCACGCCCTCGGCGGCGCGGGCCGCCGTACGGGTGCTGGAGGACGCCGGATACGAGGTGATCGTGCCGCAGGGCCAGGTCTGCTGCGGGCTGACGTGGATGAGCACCGGCCAGCTCGCCATGGCGCGCCGCGTCGCCCGCCGGTCGCTGGAGGCGATCCACCCGTACGCCGCGCGCGGCATCCCGATCGTCGGCCTGGAGCCGAGCTGTACGGCCGCGCTGCGCGGCGACTGGGAGAAGCTGCTGCCCGGCGACGAGCGCCTCGCCGACCTGAAGATCCGCACGTTCGCCGAGCTGCTGGAGGAGGCCGGCTGGACGCCGCCGCACCGGCAGCGCACCGCCATCGCGCAGATCCACTGCCACCAGCACGCCGAGCTGGGCCAGGACGCCGACCTGCGGCTGCTCGCCAAGGCCGGGGTGGAGGTCACCAGGCCCGAGTCCGGCTGCTGCGGGCTGGCCGGCAACTTCGGCTTCGAGAAGGGGCACTACGACGTGTCCGTGAAGATCGCCGAACGCGGTCTCGCGCCCGCGGTCCGCGACGCCGCGCCCGGCACGATCGTGCTCGCGGACGGGTTCAGCTGCCGCACGCAGATCGCACAGCTCACCGGCCGTGACGCCGTCCACCTCGCCGAGGTCCTGCTGCCCGAGGACGGACATCAAGACACGGATGAGCCCGCGCAGTAGGCCAGGTCGCCGTCCGGGCGCTCTGAGCAGGGCGGTTCCCGGGCGGCGGCCGGGTCAGGTCCTCGGCGGGATCTCGCCGGAGCCGCGGGCGACGTAGCGGGTCGGCACCACCACGTGCCGCGCCGGCAGGTGGTCGTCACCGCCACGGACGCGGGACAGCAGCAGGCGGGCGGCGGTCCGGCCGACCGTCGCCGGGTCCTGGGCGACCACCGAGACGCCCGGCGTCAGCAGGTCGGCGACCGGGAAGTCGTCGAAGCCGATCAGCGCCACCTGCTCCTGGGCGCCCAGTCCCTGCAGCGCGCGGCGGGCGCCCATCGTCAGCAGGTTCTGCGCGGCGAACACCGCCGTCGGCGGCTCGCCGCCGGTCAGCAGCCGGGTCGTCGCCGCGTGTGCCTCCTCCTCGCTGCGCAGGCCGCGGCGGACCAGCCGCTCCTCGACCGGCCGTCCCGCCTCCGCGTGCGCGTCGGCGAACCCCGCGAACCGCTGCCGCGCCGTCCAGATCGAGTCCAGGTCGCCGAGGAAGGCGATCCGGCGGTGCCCGAGCGCCCGCAGGCGGCGTACGGCGGACCACGTTCCGTCGCGGTTGTCGACGGTCACCGTGTCGACGCGGTCGATCTCCACGAGGCGGTCGACGCACACGATCGGTGTGCCGTGCCCGCGGACGGCGGCGAGCTGCTCGTCCGTGCTCCCCGTGGGGAGCACGATCAGGCCGTCCACCCGCCGCAGGGTGAACGCGTCGATGAGTTCGCGTTCGCGTTCGGGCCGCTCGTCGCTGCTGCCCGCCAGGACGAGGATGCCCTCCTCCCGCGCGGCGTCCTCGACCGCGCGGTGCAGCGCCGAGGAGAACGGGTTCGCGACGTCCTCCAGGACCAGCGCGATGGTGGCCGTGCGCCGATCGGCCCGCCGCAGGCTGCTGGCGGTGACGTCGTGGCGGTAACCGAGGGCGCGGGCGGTCTCGGTGACCCGGCGGACCAGCTCGGGGGCCACGCCCGGCTTGCCGTTGATCACCCGGGACACGGTCGCCAGACCCACGCCGGCCTGCCGTGCGACGTCGCGCATGGTCACCGAACGCCGCCGTTCGCCGTCCTGCATGCCGCTCTCTCCCGCCTGGCACCTGTCTCGAGGCCCCGCTGTCCCACCACGCGGCGCCCAGACGACGCCTCGCCACGGACGGGGACTTCGAGACAGGCCCTAAGCCGGTCGATTCTCCCTCTGGACAGGTCCCCGAAGTCGATCTACGTTCTGGGAAACGTTTCCACAAAACGTTTCCTGCGTGCCGCCCACTGTCAAGAACACGCGCCGCACGGCCAGCGCGGCGCGCTGGGAGGAGTCGGTATGAGACGTGGATTCCCCACACCAGGTCCCCTCTCCGGAAGCCTCGCCGCACTCGTGGCCCTGACGCTCGTCGCGGCCGGATGCGGCAGCGGAGCGAAGGGCTCCGGCAAGGACATCACCATCGGCCTGATCACCAAGACCGACACCAACCCGTTCTTCGTGAAGATGAAGGAGGGTGCCGAGAAGGAGGCCAAGGCCAAGGGCGTCAAGCTGATGACCGCGGCGGGCCGCTTCGACGGTGACAACGCCAGCCAGGTCACCGCGATGGAGAACATGACCGCCGCCGGGGTCAAGGGCATCCTCATCGTGCCCAGTGACACGAAGGCGATCGTGCCGAGCCTCGCCAAGGCACGCGCCAAGGGCATCGACGTCATCGCCCTGGACACGCCGCCGGACCCGCAGAGCGCCGCCGACGCGCTCTTCGCCACGAACAACCTCACCGCCGGCACGCTGATCGGCCGGTACGCCAAGAGCGTCGAGGGCGGCAAGCCGGTCAAGATCGCGATGCTCGACCTGAACCCGGGCATCACCGTCGGCGTGCTCCGGCACAACGGCTTCCTGCAGGGCTACGGCATCAAGGACGGCGATCCGAGCATCGTCTGCACCCAGTACACCGCCGGGGACCAGGCCAAGGGCCAGACCGCCATGGAGAACTGCCTGCAGAAGGACCCCGGCATCAACCTCGTCTACACCATCAACGAGCCGGCGGCACTCGGGGCGTACACCGCGCTGAAGGCGGCCGGCCGGACCGGTTCCACGATGATCGTCTCCATCGACGGCGGGTGCACGGGCGTCAAGGCGGTGCAGGCCGGGCAGATCGCGGCGACCGCCCAGCAGTATCCGCTGAAGATGGCCGCCCAGGGCGTGGACTCCATCGTCGCCTGGGCGCACGGCGGCAAGAAGGCGAGCGGCTACACCGACACCGGCGTCAACCTGATCACCGCGAAGCCGCAGGCGGGCCTGGAGTCCAAAGACGTCGGGTTCGGCCTGGCGAACTGCTGGGGCTGACGCCGATGCCGGAAACCACCAGCACGGAGACGAGCGGCCCCGCCGTCGCGGACCGGGCCGGGCGGGGCCGTGACGTCCCCGCGACGGTCGCCCGGTTCGCCGCCGTACCGACCGTCGGCCCCCTCGCGGCGCTCCTCCTCGCCTGCCTGTTCTTCTCGCTGAACACCGACCGGTTCCTCACCGGCGGCAACCTCTCCCTCGTGGTCCAGCAGGTGATGGAGGTGGGCACGCTCGCCGTCGGCCAGACGATCGTGATCCTGACCGCCGGCATCGACCTGTCCAACGGCGCCGTCATGGCGTTCGGCACGATCGTGATGACCCGCCTCGCGGTCGGCGGCCACGTCCCCGCGCCCCTCGCGATCGTCATCGGCATCGTGGTGTGCGCGGCGTTCGGGGCGGTCAACGGCGGCCTGGTGACGATGGCGCGGCTGCCCGCCTTCATCGTCACGCTCGGCACCCTGAACATCGCCTTCGCCCTCACCCACATCTACTCCCACGAGCAGACCGTGACGGGGCTGCCGAAGGCGCTGACCGCGCTCGGGCAGACGTTCCCGCTCGGCAACACCGACGTGACGTACGGGTCGGTGGTCATGCTCGCCCTGTTCGCCGTCGCCTGGTACGTGCTCCGCTTCACCGCCGCGGGCCGCCACGTGTACGCGGTCGGCGACAACCCGGAGGCGGCGCGGCTCACCGGCATCTCCAACCGCCGCCTTCTCATCACCGTCTACACGATCGCGGGCGCCGTGTACGGCCTCGCCGGGCTGCTCCTGGTCGGCCGTACGACGGTCGGCGACCCACAGGCCGGCCAGACCGACAACCTCGACAGCATCACCGCGGTCGTGCTGGGCGGGGTCAGCCTGTTCGGCGGGCGCGGCAGCATCGTCGGCGTGCTGTTCGGCGCGCTCATCGTGGGAGTGATCCGCAACGGCCTGCAGCTGATGGGCGTCGCGGCCGTGTACCAGGTACTGATCACCGGAATCCTGGTCATCCTCGCCGTCGGCGTCGACCGGCTCGCACGAAGGAGGCGCATGTGAGCGAGCGGCGAAGGAGGGCTCGTGACTGAGCGAGCCGACCAGGACGGCCCGATTCTGGAGGCCTACGGGCTGGTCAAGCGGTACGGGCACGTGACCGCGCTGGACGGTGCGGACTTCGAGTTGCTGCCGGGTGAGATCCTCGCGGTCATCGGTGACAACGGCGCCGGCAAGTCCACGCTGATCAAGGCGCTCTCCGGCGCGCTCGTCCCGGATGAGGGACGGATCCTGCTCGACGGGCGCCCGGTGCGCTTCCACAGTCCGGTCGACGCGCGGCGGGCGGGCATCGAGACCGTCTACCAGGACCTCGCGGTCGCGCCGGCGCTGGACATCGCCGCCAACCTGTTCCTCGGGCGTGAGGTGCGGCGGAAGGGCGTTCTCGGGAGGGTCTTCCGGATGCTGGACACCGGGCGGATGCAGTCCGAGGCGAACGCGCACCTGCGGGACCTGAAGATCGGGGTCGGCTCGATGAGCCAGGCGGTGGAGACGCTGTCCGGCGGTCAGCGGCAGGGCGTCGCGGTCGCCCGCAGCGCGGCGTTCGCCCGCCACGTCGTCATCATGGACGAGCCGACCGCCGCACTCGGCGTCAAGGAGTCCGGCATGGTGGTCGACCTGATCCGCGGGGTACGCGAACGCGGGCTTCCGGTCATCCTGATCAGTCATGACATCCCGACCGTGTTCGACGTCGCCGACCGCATCCACATCCAGCGCCTGGGCCGGCGAGTGGCCGTCGTGGAGCCCGGGGACGTCGACATGGCCGAGGCGGTGGCGATCATGACGGGAGCGGCGCCCGGCAACACCACGGGACACGGCTGAGCGACCGCCGCGGACGTGGCCGGGCTCAGCGACGCCGTCCTGGACCGGCCACGCCCGGGCGGCGCGCGCGACGATCTTGCCGAGAAGCCGCCGTCGGCCGGGGTGAGCACGGCGGCGCCGACCTGCTCACGGCGGGGCGCCGGCCCGGGCCGGACTCGGAGCGTTTCCCCCACGGCCGTCCGACTCCGGCGACGCCGTTCGTCCCGGGACGGATGAGATCTGCACCCCAACTACACGGACAAACGACCATAGAAGCGTTTAGATAGTGCAAGCTATGGTGCTATGCAACATCGGCACCAGGAGACGCGGCGACCCCCGCGCGCCTACGACTTGGATGAACTCACCGGTTCATACGACGCAGAGCGCGATCCGTACGCCGAAGACCTCACGGAGCCCAAGGGCGTACGCGCTCTTCGCCTGGCCAAGCGGGCCGCCACGAGCACTGTCGTGATCATGACGCTCGTCATCGTCCTCGTCTTCGTCATCGTGGCGAAGACGAACTTCGGCAAGGGCAAGCCGCCGCCCGGCGCGGCCGACATGTCCACCAACGAGATGCTCAAGGAGCTGTCGGGGTACCAGATGGACCCCGTCGTCGCCGGTGCCGAGGCGCAGGCCAAGCGCCGCGCGTACGAGAAGGCGGTCGCGGCGGAGAAGGCGGCCAAGAAGAAGGCGGCCGCCCGCGCCAAGGCGCTCAAGGAGAAGCGTGAGTGGGAGGCGCTCAAGAGGCGCATGAGCCACAACCCGAGCGCGGCCGAGAACCAGGCGTACGCCAAGAAGATGAACGCGCTCAAGGGCTGGGGCGGCTGCTGGGGCTCCCTGCTGACGATGTGGAACCACGAGAGCGGCTGGAACGAGCACGCCACCAACCCCGGCAGCGGCGCGTACGGGATCCCGCAGGCCCTGCCGGGCTCGAAGATGGCCTCGGCCGGCGCCGACTGGCGCAACAACGCGATGACCCAGATCGCCTGGGGACTCGCCTACGTCGGCTCCCGCTACGGAAACCCCTGCAAGGCCTGGGGCTTCTGGCAGGCGCACCACTGGTACTGAGCCGCCCGGCGCCGACCGTGACGGCCCCGCGGGCGTAGGCACCGGCCGCGACGGCCTCGCAGTCGTAGGCGCCACGCGAAAGGGCGCGGCGGACGAGAGAGAGGCCGGCGCGGCGGCTCCTCAGCTTCCCCGGCCCGCCAGCACGGCCGCGAGGTCGGACAGCATCGCGATCCGCTCGGCGCCGACCTCGCCGGCGGCGCCGGAGAGCGCGGCGATCGCCCGCTCGGTGCGCCGTTCGGCCGCACGGCGCGCGGCGGTGATGCCGCCGCTGTCGCGTACGAGGCCGGCCGCCTCGCGCACCGCCTCGGGGTCGGCGGGAGCGCCGTCGACGCCATCGGGCCGGACGCGGGCGAGGACGCCGGCGAGCTCCGGCCGCTCCCGCAGTGCGCACAGGACCGGCAGCGTGTAGACGCCCTCGGCGATGTCGTGGCCGGCCGGCTTGCCCATCGTGCCCGAGGTCGAGGTGAGGTCGAGCAGGTCGTCGACGATCTGGTACGCCATGCCGAGTTGCAGGCCGTACTCGGCCAGCGCGGCGGTCGTCTCCTCGCCGAGGCCGCCCGCCATCGCGCCCAGCCGGCAGGAGGTCGCGAACAGCGCCGCGGTCTTGCCCTCGATCGCCGCGTAGTAGTCGCTCTCCGACCGCGCGGGGTCGAACAGCGCGGCGGACTCGCGCGCCTGGCCGTCGCACAGCCGGATGAACGTCTCGGCCGCCAGCGAGCCCTCGGCCCGGCCCAGCTCGCACGCGACGGCCAGGGCGCGGGCCAGCAGATAGTCGCCGGCGAGCACCGCGCGTACGTTGCCCATGCGAGCGTTGGCGCTGGTGACGCCGTGCCGCTGGGCCGCCTCGTCCATGACGTCGTCGTGCACGAGGCTCGCCAGGTGCAGCAGCTCGACGACGACGCCCGACGAGATGGAACGTTCCCGCTCCCCCGAACCGGCGTACGCGGCGGCGAGCACCAGCAGCGGACGGAGCCGCTTGCCGCCCCCGAGGATCGCGGTCACGGTCTCGCCGATGATCGGCACGTCGCCGGCGACGGCGGACGCGACGCCCGCCGCGCACTCCTCCAGGTCGGCGGCCAGGCGCTGCTCGCCCGCGAAGTCCGCGACGGCGCGGTGCGGGGCGGCCGTGAGCAGCACGCCGGTGCGACGGCGAACGTCCGTACGGCCGGCGGGTTCGCCGGCGGCGTGGTCCGGAGCCGCGACCACCGCCGAGTGTCGCAACGCGTCCGGTGACGTTCCCAACAGAACCTCCCGTGAGTGGGGACGGGCAGTGCTCGTTGATAACACAATTCATGAATCCGCCGGCGATTGGATTGTGCGGAGTTTTCCGAGGCGGACTCAAGACTCAAGGCCAGCAGAGGTCACCGGTGTTCCGGAAAGGCCGAAAATATGTTATAGTCGCAGCCTATTATCGGGTAATCAGGGTTTAATCGAGATTCAAACGCCACCGTCTATCGTGACGCTGACATCGGGTTTCTCCACCGCAGATGATCTTAGCGGCCCCGTCCGCGCGGAGGAAAGCGCACCACCGCCGCCGCCGTTACGGACCTCGCGCCGGCCATTGGATGACCGGAACCCAATGCGGACCGCGCCTCGTGGCCCGCTCGTGGATTCGAGCCCATGCGCGACACTTTCCCGATCGGCCCGGAGGCGGATGGAGTGGTTTTCCGTGCCGCGCCGCCGTGCCTTCCCGCGACTCAGGTCGCGGGGAGTTTGGAGGCGACCGACCGTACGAGTTCGGGGAGCACGGTGTGCACCCAGTAGGCGTGCGCGTCGGTCCGCTTCGGCTGCCCGGCGAAGCTGTCGATGAAGAGCGTGGGCCCCGTGCCGACCGAGAAGGCGATGTGGGACATGCGGCAGTAGTAGTCGGTGCCCACCAGCACGCATTCGCGCGCGCCGAGCCCCCCGGGCACGCGGGGTCGCCCCTTGGCGAGGGTGTCGTAGTTGTCCTGGACCGTGTCGCTGTCGCCGACCGCGACGTCCTCGACGCGCACGAGGTCGGGCTGGGATCGCGGTCTCTTCTCGTCGCCGGCGACCCAGAACCGCGTGTCGCAGGCGGTGCCGGGGGCGTCGCGGTCGTCGTCTCCGGCGCCCTCACCGAGGTTGGTGACGCGGATCTGCTGCTCGTGCGGTGTCTGCTCGACCTTGGTGACCTGCGGCAGAACGGCCTTGAGGTCATCGGCGGTCAGCAGTTCACAGGCCTTCGGCCAGCTGTCGAAGCGCGTCAGGCCGTCGGCCTCGGCCGGCGCGAGCTTCAGCGTGGAGGCCGCGATCCGCGGCGCTCCGACCCGTATCGGCGGCGTGGTCGGCACGTGATGCCCGCACGATGCGGCCGTCAGCGTACCGGCGACCAGCGCGGCGGCCGCCGCCCGTCCTCGTGTTCGCGCCATGACACCGCGACCCTAACCGGCCCGGCGCTCCCGGGCGACGACACGCGCTCGCCGCGTGGCGCCTCTGGTGGAGAGGCGACCGGGCTCCGGTGCGGCGAGGCACCGGCGGCCGCGTGCCGCCCGGGTCAGCCGCAGGCCAGCAGTGGCGGCCCGGAGTCGTCCTGCTGCTCCTGAGGCTCCTCGTCGAGGGCGCGCTGGGCCTGCAGCTCGCGCAGCGCCTTCAGCAACGGAGCGTCGGTCTCGTCGCGCCCCCCGACGTACTGGATCGCCTCGGCCAGTTCTTCACTTGTGAGCTGCGACAGCGGCTTGCCGCCGGCCTTCCACAGCGGGCTGACGCCCTCGTTCATCTGTCCCAACACCTCTTCCCCCCGGGTCCCGGCGAGCCCTGCGGGCATCGGCCGGGTAACAGAGCATGGCAAGTTCACCTATGACGTGAACGTCAGGCGCACGGTTTCAATACCCAATCGTGATCGATCGGTTCCCGGGGCTGCCTCGAAGCCCCCGTCCGCGAACCCTGGCTAGCGCGGCGCGGGCACCGTCCGCGTCGGACCGGGCGCGACGATCTCCGCCGTGCACTCCGGGCAGCGCCGCGCCCGGATCGGGATGCTGCGCGTGCACTCCGGGCACTCGCGCTCGGTGGCCTCCACGTCACGCTCGAACAGCCGGAGCAGGCGGGCGACCGGCAGCACGATCACGAAGTACACGACCGCCGCCGAGATCAGGAACGAGATCGCCACGGTGAGGAACTTGCCGTACATGAACGGAGTCTTGCCGACCTTCAGCACGAGGCTGTCGAAGTTGGGCGTGCCGCCGACGAGCGCCAGCAGCGGAGTGATGAACGAGTCGACGAACTGCTTGACCAGGGCGCTGAACTGCGTCCCGATCACTACCGCTACGGCGAGGTCGACCAGGTTCCCGCGCAGGATGAACTTCCGGAAGCCACTCATGACCCTTCGCTTGCCCTCCGTGCTGAATGCATGCGTGATCCGCCCGCCGGTCGCTCGTACCGCCGGGCTCGCCGCACCACCGTAGCGGCGCGGCACCCGGAACAGAGCCGACATCATCGGTTACGGTCCGATGATGACGGATATCACTGACTTCAGCGGGCTGGTCGTCGCGGAACACGGCCTGGTGGTCGTCTCCACGCTCCGGGCCGACACCAGCGTGCAGTCGACCGTGGTCAACGCCGGCGTGCTCCCGCATCCGGTGCGCGGCCACGACGTCGTCGGCTTCGTCGTACGCGGCGGCACGCGGAAACTCGCCAACCTCCGCGAGCGCCCACGCGCCACCGTCACGATCCGGGCCGGATGGCAGTGGGTCACGGCGGAGGGGCCGGTGGAGCTCGCCGGGCCCGCCGACCCGCTCGACGGCCTCGGCCCGGACGGCCTCCGGCGGCTGCTGAGAGACGTCTTCACCGCCGCGGGCGGCGAACACGACGACTGGGACGCCTACGACCGCGTCATGGCGGAGGAGGGCCGTACCGCCGTCCTCCTCACCCCGGACCGCGTCTACTCCAACCCGTGACGGCCGCCCGCCGGCGGGAACGGGGCATCATCTTCTCCATGGCGGATGAGGACGGTTACCTGCTCGCCAACGCGCGAGCGGAGGCCGGGACGCGGTTCGAGGCGCTGTCGGCGATATTCGACCCACCGACGTTCCGGCGGATCGACGGCCTGGGGATCGCGGCCGGGTGGCGGTGCTGGGAGGTCGGGGCCGGAGGGCCGTCCGTCCCGAGGGCGCTCGCCGAGCGCGTCGGCCCCACCGGACGGGTGCTGGCGACCGACATCGACGTCCGCTGGACGCGTGCGGCCGCGAGCGAGGTCGTGGAGGTGCGCCGGCACGACGTCGCCGGCGACGACCCTCCGGACGAGGCGTTCGACCTCGTGCACGCGCGTCTGGTGCTGGTGCACGTCGCCGACCGCGAGCGTGCGCTGCGGTCGATGGTCGCCGCGCTGCGGCCCGGCGGCTGGATCCTCCTGGAGGACGCCGACCCCGCTCTGCAGCCGCTCAGTTCCCCGTACGAACACGGGCCGCGCGAGCGGCTGGCCAACCGGATCCGCACCGGGTTCCGCGCGATGCTGGCCGAGCGCGGCGCCGACCTCGCGTACGGCCGGCGGCTCCCCGCGTCGCTCCGGGCGGCCGGGCTGACCGACGTTGCGGCCGAGGCGCACTTCCCGATCGCCTCCCCCGCCTGCGACCTGCTGGAGACGGCGACCATCGCCCACATCCGCGACGGGCTGGTCGCCGGCGGCCACGCGACCGAGGAGGAGGTCGAGCGGCACCTGGCCAACGTCGCGGCGGGCGGCATGGACCTGGCCACCGCGCCGATGGTCGCGGCCTGGGGGCGCCGCCCGGAGTGAACCGCACGGGGCCGCCGGCCGTCTCACTGGTGGGGCGGCCGACACGACAGGGGGCCCGGTGCAGTTCATCGAGTCGAGCATCGTCGGGCTGCGGTCGGCGGTCATCACGCTGACGTGCCGCACGAGCCCGCTGCGGTTCATGCTCTTCCCCATGGTCCACGTGGGAGAGCCCTCCTTCTACGCCGAGGTCACGGCGCGGGTGCGCAAGTGCGCGATCATCGTCGCCGAGGGGCCGCCGGCCGGCACGGCGCCCCTGCAGGAGCGGATGTCCCGGCTGCGCCTCGACCGCCTCGTCGACCAGAACAACGCGCTGGACCTCGGGTCGCTGGGCATCCCGGTCTTCTGGGAGGCCGTGCCGCCTCCCGCACGGACGCCCGCCGAGCGGGTCCGGCACACGGCCGAGGACGCCTTCGGCGCGGTCGCGCTGCGCCTCCTGGGGCGGTACGGCGATCCGCTCAAGCTGCCGAGCCGCGACCAGGCCGAGTCGTACGACGAGCGCTGGGTGGAGGGACGCGCCGCGCGGTGGTTCCGCGACCGCGTCGTCGACCGGCGGGACGACGCGCTCAACCGCCGGCTGTCCGCGCTCCACCAGGAGCATCGCGAGCGGCCGATCACGGTGGCGGTGGTGTACGGCGCCGGGCACATGCCGGCCGTCGTCGAGCACCTGCGGGCGGAGTTCGACTACTCCGTCAAGGAGGCGGAGTGGCTCATGGTCGCCGCCGCCCCGAGCTGACCGGCCCCGCTCAGCGGTCCTGGGAACGCCGCCCGGAGCGATGGACCCCGCCAGGAGCCGCGCGTCACCCCGCCGCGGAGCCTCCGAGCAGGAAGTCCACCATCAGCTGAGTCTGTCCGGCGAGCATCGCGTCCCCGTTCTGGACGACGCAGCCGCGGGCCTCCGCCGCCTCCACGAGCGGCGTTCTGCGTGGCCCGACGATGATGTCCGATACGACCATGCCGGGCCGGAGCACGGCGGGGTCGAGCGGCATCGGGTCGTCAGGCCGCATGCCCGCGCTCGTGGCATTGATCACCACGTCGTGATCGCCGTGCGCGTCGCTCGCCACCCTCACGGCGACGCCGGGCGCGTCGACGCGAGCGGCGAGTTCCTCGGCCCGCGCGTGGGTGCGGTTGACGATCGTGATCGCGGCGGCGCCGGCGCGCGCGACCGCGACGGCGATCGCGATCGCCGCGCCACCGGCGCCGAGCAACAGCACGCGCCGTCCGGCGACGTCCTGGCCGATCGAGCGCAGGCCGGCGAGAAAACCCTCGCCGTCGAGCATGTCGCCCGTGAGCGTGCCGTCCGCCTCCCGGCGGATCACGTTCACCGCACCGGTCTCCGCGGCCGACCGCTCGAGCCGCTGGACGAACGGCACGATCGCCTGTTTGTGCGGCATCGTCACGACCGCCCCGCCGAAGCTGCCGATCGCGCGCAGGCCGGCGACGGCCGGCGCGAGTTCTCCCCCGTGGACGAGCATCGGGACGAGCACCGCGTCCGCGCCGCGCTCGGCGATGACGGCGTTCACCATCTCCGGCGCGCGGGCATGGGCCAGCGGATCTCCGATGATTCCGAGCACACGCGTCGTGCCGCGTACACCGATCATGACGCCGCCACGGTGGCCGCCCAGGGCCTGCGCCCCGGTCCGGTCGGGTGCGTGCCGGTGACGCCCATGACCACCGAGTAGAGGCTGGTCCGCGCGGTGATGAACAGGCGGTTGCGCTTGGCCCCGCCCCACGTGATGTTGGCGACCGTCTCGGGGACGTTGAGCCGCCCGATCAGCGTGCCGTCGGGGTCGTAGCAGTGCACCCCGTCGTCCATCGCGGCCGCCCAGAGCCGGCCGGCGTCGTCGAAGCGGAGGTTGTCGAAGCGCGCGGCGCCCCGGGCCTCGGCGAAGATCCGGCCGTCGGACAGCGTGCCGTCGTCGCGTACGTCGAAGACCCGGATGCAGCCTGCCCGGGTGTCGGAGACGAAGAGCCGCCGCTCGTCGGCCGAGAAGACGAGCCCGTTCGGAGCGCCGAAGCAGTCGGCGACCAGCCGTACCTCGCCGGTGGCGGGATCGATGCGGTAGACGTTGCCCGCGCCGATCTCGCTCTGCGCGTGATAGCCCTCGTAGTCGCTGGTGATGCCGAAGTCCGGGTCGGAGAACCAGATCGAGCCGTCGGACTTGACCGTCGCGTCGTTCGGGCTGTTCAGGCGCTTGCCCTGCCAGCGCTCGGCCAGCACGGTGACCGTGCCGTCATGTTCGGTTCGCGTGACGCGGCGGTTGCCCTGCTCACAGCTGACCAGCCGGCCCTGACGGTCGAGGGTGTTGCCGTTGACGTGCCCGGCGGAGCGGCGGAAGACGCTGACGGCGCCGGTCTCCTCGTCCCAGCGCAGCAGCCGGTCATTGGGGATGTCGCTCCAGATCAGCTGGCGCCAGGCGGGCAGGTAGATCGGTCCCTCGGCCCAGCGGCAGCCGGTGTACAGGACCTCCAGACGGTCGTCACCGTACATACACCGGCCGGTACGGAACCGGTCGTCGAACATCTCGTACAGCGCGGGCCGCTCACCGCTCATCGAGGTCCTCCCCATCCAGGCATATGCCGAATATGCTTCGACTACCAAGGACGATAACAGGATGAGATATGACATCCGAAGCATGAAACCGAACGGAGTCCCGTGGACCAGACCGATCGCGCCCTGCTGACGTGTCTCCAGCAGGACGCCACCCAGTCCTACGCCGCACTGGGCCAGGCCGTGGGCCTCTCCGCCGGAGCGGCGCACGAACGCGTGCGGAAGCTGCGGGAGCGCGGCGTGATCCGGCGCACCACCGTCGAGGTGGACCCGGCGGCGCTGGGCGACGCCGTCCTGGCCTACGTGATGGTCGACTCGGTCGCCTGGATGGGCGACTCGGGCGAGGACTTCGCCGCGATCCCCGAGGTCCTGGAGGCGCACGTCATCGCCGGCAGCGCATCGGTGCTGCTGAAGGTCAGGACCGCGACCACCGAGCGGCTGCAGGACGTTCTGCGCCGGATCTACGCCATCGACGGGGTCAGCGGGACGCAGGCCACGGTGGTGCTGGAGACCCTCGTCGAGCGGCCGGTCTCCCCCGGGGGGGCCGGGCAGGAGTGATCCCGCGCGAGGCCCTCTCAGCCCTCGGACGCCAGGGCCCGCGCCTCGTTCAGCACCTCGTGCACCGGGCGGCCCGAGGCGAGCGCCGCCGCGCGGGCCTCGTCGTACTCCGGCTGCGCGGTCACCACCCGGCCGCCGAGCAGTCCCCGTTTGACGCCCACGACGGCGCCGCCGACGTCCACCTCGACACGGTCGCGCCGCAGCGAGCGGCGCTCGACCGAGGACACCCGCACGCCGAGGCTCGTCGTCCGTTCGAACACCACGCGGCACACCGCGTCGAGGCGCGACGGCTCGACCAGGACGCTCAGGACCTGGCCCGGCCGTCCCTTCCGCATCAGCGCCGGCGAGCACCAGGCGTCCGCCGCGCCTGCCGTGCGCAGCTCCTCCAGCACGTCCGGCCACAGCCGCGGGTCCAGGTCGTCGATGGTGCTGTCCACGCGGTGCAGCTCCGCGGACTCCCAGCCGGCGGACGATGAGGAGGCCGATCCCACGACGACGCGCACGATGTTGGGGTGCCCCTCGGGGTCGGCGGTGCCGGCGCCCGCGCCGACCGCCGTGGGCACGCAGTCGGGCATCGGTCCCCAGCCGGTGGCGAGCGTGGCGAGCAGGGCCGCGCCCGTCGGCGTGCACAGCTCCATCGTGGCCGGGTGCGACCGCAGCGGCGCCCCGGCCTCCGTCAGCAGCTCCAGCACGGCGGGCACCGGGACGGGCAGCGGTCCGTGCGCGGCGCGGACGACGCCGGACCCGGCCGCCACCGGCGACACGACGCGTACCGGCGCGTCGAGCAGGTCCAGGCTGTGCAGGGCGAGCGCGCAGCCGGTGACGTCGGCGATCGCGTCCAGCGCGCCGACCTCGTGGAAGTGGATCCGCGAGACGTCCACGCCGTGCACGCGCGCCTCGGCGCGGGCCAGCCGTTCGAAGACGGCCAGCGCGAACGCGCGCACCCCGTCCGGCAGCGCGGCCTCCGACAGGATCGCGGTGACGTCCGACAGGTTCCGCGACACGTCGTCCGGCGGCACGCGCACGTCGGCGTGCAGGGCGCGCAGGCCGTGCCGCCGCACCGGCGCGACCTCGACCTCGAGCGGGCCCACGGCGAGGCCGCGCAGCCCGGAGCGCACGGCCTCGACGTCGGCGCCGGCGTCGAGCAGCGCCGCGAGCAGCATGTCCCCGGCCGCGCCGTTGCCCGCGTCGACCCAGAGCGCCCTCACCGCGCGGTCCTGCGCGCGATCCGGGCGGCGGCCACCCCGGCGCCGAACCCGTTGTCGACGTTGACCGAGACGACGCCGGGCGCGCAGCTGTTGACCGTGGCGAGCCAGGCGGTGACGCCTTCGAGGTTCCAGCCGTAGCCGACGCTGGTCGGCACGGCGATCAGCGGCGCGCCGACCAGGCCGGCGAGCACCGACGGCAGGGCGGCCTCCATGCCGGCCACGGCGACGACGACGTCGGCCTCGTCGATCCGCTCGCGCTGGGCGAGCAGCCGGTGGATGCCGGCGACGCCGACGTCCACGATCTCGTCGGGCTCGGCGCCGAACACGCCGATGGTCGTGGCGCACTCGCGGACCACCGGCAGGTCCGACGTGCCGGCGGCGACCACCGCGACCCGGCCCCGCGTCTCGGTCCGGCCGAGCACGGCCGTGCGGCCGACCGGGTCCAGCACGGCGTCCGGCAGCTGCTCGGCGCACTCCGCGAGCGCCTCCTCGGACAGGCGGGTCGCGAGGATCGCCCGGTCGGGATGCGCCTCGTGCAGGGCGCGCAGCGCGGCGACGATCTGCCCGGGCGTCTTGCCCTGCCCGAACACCACCTCCGGGTCGCCGGTGCGTGCGGCGCGTGCGGTGTCGAGACGTGCGAAGCCCAGGTCGGTGACTCCGTCAGGCTGAGATACCGTCATCGGAGTCCCTCGACTGATAGGTGTTGCATGGTGGACGTTGCGGTCCTCTCCCAGGAGCTGCTGGCCGAGATGGCAGGCTACGGCAGAACTCTCGTCGCGTTCTCCGGTGGTGTGGACTCCAGTGTCGTCCTCGCCGCCGCGGTGCGCGCGCTCGGTGCCGGTCAGGTCGCCGCGGTCACCGCGGTCTCGCCATCGCTGCCGGCCGCCGAACTCACCGCGGCGCGGGAGTTCTGCGCCGGCCTCGGCGTCACGCACCACACGCCCGCCACCAACGAGATGGACGTGGCCGGCTACCGGGAGAACGGCCCGCGGCGCTGTTACTTCTGCAAGAGCGTCCTGCTCGACACCGCGAACGCACTCGCCGCCGACCTCGGCTACGACACGATCACCACCGGCACGAACGCCTCCGACGTCGTCGCCGGGTTCCGGCCCGGCATCCGCGCCGCGGCCGAGCGCGGCGCCCGCACCCCGCTCGCCGACGCCGGGCTCGACAAGGCGGCGGTCCGCGCCATCGCGCGCCACTGGGACCTGCCCGTCTGGGACAAGCCGGCGGCGGCCTGCATGGCGAGCCGCGTCGCGTACGGGATTTCGGTCACACCCGCCCGGCTGGCGCGCATCGAGCGGGCCGAGGCGGCCGTCCGCGGCGTCCTGGGCGGCGCCGTGCGCGACCTGCGCGTCCGCGACCTCGGCGACGCCGTGCGTCTCGAAGTCGACCCTGAGCTGGTCGAACGCGCCCGCGAGGACCACGCCGTCGGCGTCGCGATCCGCGACGCGGGCTTCGTTTCGGCCCCCATCAGCGTGGAGATCTTCCGGTCCGGATCCATGAACGACGTTCTGGTGGATTCGGATACGGGAGAATGAACGAGACCTGAATTCGGTCGGACCCTCCCGGCCGTTGGTCGCCGGACTTCCAGCCGTTACTCTTGCCCGGTACAGCTCGCGACGGGACGGCTCATGCCCACGATCGGAGAAAGCCAGCGGATGACGCCAGACCGACCTGAGTTCCACCGTCTCGGCAGCTCACACGTACTTCTCACCGGCGCCACCGGCTTCCTCGGACAGGCGACGCTCGAGAAGCTCCTGTCCTCTCACCCGGAGACCCGCGTCTCGGTGCTGATCCGGCCCCGGCCGAACCAGCCGGCGCAGCGCCGCTTCGACGGCCTGCTCCGCAAGCCCGTCTTCCGCGAGCTGCGCGAGCGGCTCGGCGAGGAGGAGCTGCGCCGCATCGCCGCCGAACGCGTCACCGTGATCGAGGGCGACCTGGGCGAGGTGACGCTGCCGGGCGACATCGACGTGGTGGTTCACGGCGCGTCGACGGTCTCCTTCGACCCGCCGATCGACGAGGCGTTCCGCACGAACGTCTCCGGGGTGGTCACCCTCTACGAGGCGCTGCGCAAGGCCGGCGCCGACCCGCACGTGGTGCACGTGTCCACCGCGTACGTCGCGGGCGTGCGCAAGGGTGTGGTGCCGGAGGCCCGCCTCGACCACACGGTCGACTGGCGCACCGAGCTGGAGGGGGCGCTGGCCACCCGCGCCGACGTCGAGCGCGACTCGCGCCGCCCGGAGGTGCTGCGCAAGTCGGTGTCGCGGGCGCAGGGCGAGCACCGCAAGGCCGGCCCGCAGTCGGTCGTCGCCGCCGCCGAGGAGGCCCGCCAGGAGTGGGTCACCGACCGCCTGGTCGACTACGGCCGCGCCCGCGCGCAGAGCCTCGGCTGGCCGGACGTCTACACCTTCACCAAGGCCCTGGGCGAGCGCGCGGCCGAGGAGCTGTGGGGCGAGCGCCGCCTGTCGATCGTCCGCCCGGCGATCGTGGAGAGCTCGCTGCGCCACCCGCACCCCGGCTGGATCGACGGCTACAAGATGGCCGACCCGCTGATCATCGCGTACGGGCGGGGCATTCTGCCGGAGTTCCCGGGCCTGCCCGACAGCGTCGTCGACATCATCCCGGTCGACCACGTCGTCAACGCCACGCTCGCGGTCGCCGCGGCGCCGCCCGAGCGCGGCACGCCCGCCTACTTCCACGTCGGGTCCGGCTCGCGCAACCCGCTGTCCTTCCGCGGCCTGTACGAGAACGTCCGCGACTACTTCCGCAAGCACCCGATGCCGGCCGGCGAGCGCGGTCACATCCGGGTGCCGCAGTGGCGGTTCCCCGGCAGCCGGCAGGTCGAGATGATGCTCAGCGGCAGCGAGCGCGCCACCGCGATGGCCGAGCGCGCGCTGCTGCGGCTGCCGGCCTCGGGCAAGACCCGCGAGTGGATGACCGCGGTGCACCGGCAGCAGACCAACCTCGACTTCCTGCGCCGCTACGCCGACCTCTACCAGGCCTACACCCAGGCCGAGGTCATCTACGAGACCAACCGCACGCACGCGCTGCACCAGACGATCCCGCCGGAGCTCGTCGACGAGTTCGGGTTCGACCCGTCGGTCATCGACTGGGGGCACTACCTCCAGGAGGTGCACTCCCCCAGCGTGACCGAGCTGATGCGCGGATTCTCGCGCGGACGCGGGGGCAGCCGCCGCACGGCCGCGCCCGCGCTGCCCGAGCGCACCGACATCGCGGCCGTGTTCGACCTCGAGGGCACGATCGTCGCCTCGAACCTCATCGAGTCCTACCTGTGGGCCCGGCTGTCGTCGCTGCCGCGGTCGCAGTGGAGCGGCGAGCTGGCCGACCTGGCCCGCTCGCTCCCCCGCTACCTGCGGGCCGAGCGCCGCGACCGGGGCGACTTCGTCCGCGCGTTCCTGCGCCGCTACGAGGGCGCCGACATGGCCGAGCTGCGTGACCTGGTCGACGACACGCTCGGCGAGGCGCTGCTCCAGCGGGTCATGCCCGAGGCCGTGCGCCGGATCCGCGCGCACCGTGCCGCCGGGCACAAGACGATCCTGATCACCGGCACGGTCGACGTGTTCGTCCGCCCGCTCGCCGGCCTGTTCGACGAGGTCGTGGCCAGCCGGATGCACACCCGCGACGGCGTGCTCACCGGCTACCTCGACTCGCCGCCGCTCGTGGACGAGGCCCGCGCCGCCTGGCTGCGCCGGCACGCCGCCGACACCGGCATCGACCTCGACGGCTCCTACGCCTACGCGGACAGCTACTCCGACCGGCCGCTCCTGGAGGCGGTCGGCAACCCGGGCGCGGTCAACCCCGACCCGTCGCTGTACCGCCACGCCAAACGCAAGCACTGGCGCATCTACGAATGGGGCGCCCATACCCGTGGACGCGGAGACGTGTTGCTCGACACCATCACCGGGACGGTGAGCGCCCGATGATCCTCGCGCTGGAGTACCACCGCTCGCCGGCCCGCTTCATGGCGGCGCGCGGGCTCACGGCGACCCGCGCCGGCGGCAAGATGAGCGGCATGATCGCCGGCAACGTGTCGCCGATGCGCCTCGTCAACCGGCAGGCGCCCGAGCTGCCCGGCGAGGGCTGGACGCGCGTGACGCCCCGGCTGTCCGGCATCTGCGGTTCCGACCTCGGGATGCTGACCGGGCGGTCCTCTCCGTACCTGTCGCCGATGACCTCGATGCCGTTCGTTCCCGGTCACGAGGTCGTCGGTGAGACGCAGGACGACGTGCCCGGCGTGCCGAAGGGCTCCCGGGTGGTGATCGACCCGGTGCTCTCGTGCGCCGCGCGCGGCACCACCGAGTGCCGCTGGTGCGCCTCGGGCCAGCAGAGCCGCTGCGACCACATCACGACGGGCCGGATCTCCGCCGGGCTGCAGACCGGGTTCTGCGCCGACACCGGCGGCGGCTGGAGCCGGCAGTTCGTCGCGCACGTCAGCCAGCTGCACGTCGTGCCCGACGCGCTGACGGACGAGCGCGCCGTCCTGGCCGAGCCGCTCGCCTGCGCGGTGCACTCCGTGCGCCGCGTGAAGGTCGCGTCCGGCTCCACCGCCGTCATCATCGGCGCGGGCACGGTCGGCCTGCTCACGCTGCTCGCGCTGCGCCAGCTCACCGACGTCGGCGCGGTGTACGTCGTCGCCAAGCACGGCCACCAGCAGGAGAAGGCCAAGGCGCTCGGCGCCACCGCCATCATCGAGCCCCGCAAGGCCGTGCGCGCGCTGCGGCGCGTCACCACCGCCCGGATGCACTCGCCCGAGCGAGGCGATGACTTCCTCCTCGGCGGCGTCGACCTGGCCTTCGAGTGCACCGGTGGCGCCGGCGGCCTCGACACCGCGCTCCGGCTGGTCCAGGCCGGGGGTACCGTCGTGGTGTCCGGTATGCCGGGGGGCAACGTCGACCTGACCCCGCTGTGGTATCGCGAGCTGCAACTGGTCGGGGCGTACGCCTCCGGCGCCGACGGAGCCGACTTCGCCGACGCCATCCGGCTCGCCGAGTCCGCGCCCCTCGACGGATACGTCGGCACGACCTATCCTCTCGCCCGCTGGCGGGAGGCCCTTACGCATGCGGCCGACGCCGGACGTCTTGGCACCGTCAAGGTTGCCTTTGCCCCGGCTCGTTAGGAAGGTTGAGAGTGAGCAGACCAGGCTTCGTACTCGACGTGGATGAGCGGACACCACCGCTGCTCATGCACCAGGGTGAGGGCTTCCGGCTGGAGCGGCTGCCGCTCGGGGCGAAGGTCATCTACCCGCCGGACTCCCTGCCCGGGATCCGGAACGTCGACGCCGCCATCAAGCACGCGCTGCTCAACCCGCACGGCACCGAGCCGCTGCCCGAGCTCCTCACGCCCGGGATGCGGCTGACCATCGTCTTCGATGACCTGTCGCTGCCGCTGCCGCCGATGCAGACGCCGGACGTCCGGCAGCGCATCATCGAGCAGGTGCTGGAGATGGCCGCGGCCAAGGGCGTGGACGACGTCGAGCTGATCGCGGGCAACGCCCTGCACCGCCGGATGACCCCGGCCGAGCTGCGGCGCACCGTCGGCGACCGCGTCTTCCAGGCGTTCTTCCCCGACCACCTGAAGAACCATGACGCGGAGGACCACGACAACCTCCTGCACATGGGCAAGACCAAGCACGGCGAGGACGTCGAGATCAACCGCCGGGCGGCGGAGAGCGACCTGATCGTCTACGTCAACATCACGCTGACGGCGATGAGCGGCGGCGCGAAGTCGGTGTCGGTCGGGCTGGCGAGCTACAAGAGCCTCAAGCACCACCACAACGTGCACACGCTGCGGCACTCGAACTCCTTCAACGACCCGCCGAACTCCGCGATGCACCACTCGTACGAGCGGATGAAGGGCCTGATCGACGAGCACGTCAAGGTCTTCACGATCGAGACGACGCTCAACAACGAGACGTTCCCGTCCTCGATGGGCTTCCTCAACAAGCGCGAGTGGGAGTGGAACGTCCGCGACCAGGCGTCGTACGTCGCGGTGAAGCGGGCCAACGAGCTGCTGCCGGCCAAGACCCGGCGGCGCATCTGGCAGTCGACCGCCGCGCCGTACGGGGTGACGGGCGTCCACGCGGGCCTGCAGTCCGAGGTGCACCCGATCACGCTGGGCAACGTGCATCGCCAGCAGCTCACCGAGGTGAACGGCCAGTCCGACGTCGCGATCTACGGGCTCCCCTACATCTGCCCGTACAACGTCAACTCCGTGATGAACCCGATCCTGGTGATGTCGCTCGGGCTCGGCTACTTCTTCAACCTGTACAAGAACAAGCCGATCGTCCGGCAGGGCGGTGTGGCGATCTTCTACCACCCGGTGCCGAACGAGTTCCACCCGGTGCACCACCCGAGCTACATCGACTTCTTCGAGGAGATCCTCACCGAGAGCACCGACCCGGTGCTGCTGGAGACCAAGTACGAGGAGCAGTTCGCCACCGACCCCTGGTACATCCAGCTCTACCGGAACAGCTACGCCTACCACGGCGTGCACCCGTTCTACATGTGGTACTGGGGCGCCCACGCGCTGGAGCACCTCGGTGACGTGATCTTCGTGGGCGGCAACCGGAAGACCACCGCGCGCATGGGCTTCCGCTCCGCGACGACGCTCGCGGACGCCCTGGAGATGGCCAAGGACACGGTCGGCTCCAGCCCGTCGATCACCTATCAGCACGCCCCGCCGCTGACCCTGGCGGACGTCCGATGAGCCGGGAACGGGCCCGCCGCTCGGCTCGTCTCCAGCACGAGCGGCCGGCGTACGGGGTGAGCGACCGATGAGCATCCGCAGAGAGGTCAAGCTGCTGCGGCACGGCCGGGACTGGCGCGGCCGTTCCACGGTGCCCAAGTCGGCCCAACCGCACGAGCTGGAGCATGAGGAGCGGGAGTTCCCGACCGCGTGGGCCCGTACCCGCACGGCCGTCCGGGCCCGTGCGGGCCTGCGCCGGACGCTGCTCAAGCCGGTCGTGTGGAGCCAGACGACGCCGGTGGTCGAGGGCACCGAGTACCTCGACGGGGTGCGCGGCCCGGTGGTCTTCGTGGCCAACCACACCAGCCATCTGGACACCCCGCTGATCCTCGGCTCGCTGCCGGAGCGGTTCGCCGACCGGGTCGCGGTGGGCGCGGCGTCGGACTACTTCTTCGACGTCCGCTGGCGCGCGACCCTGACCGCTATCTTCTTCAACGCGTTCCCGGTCGAGCGCTACGGTTCGCGGCGGCTGCGCAGCCTCGCCCTCGACCTGGTGGACGAGGGCTGGAGCCTGCTGCTCTACCCCGAGGGCACGCGCTCGGAGGACGGCTGGATGAACCCCTTCAAGCTCGGCGCCTCGGCGCTGTGCGTGACGAAGGGCATCCCGTGCGTGCCGATCGCGCTGCGCGGCTCGTACGCCGCGATGCCCCGGGGCCGCAACTGGCCGCAGCCGGGCAAGCCGCGGGTGACCGTCCGCTACGGCCGTCCGCTCGTGCCGGAGGAGGGCGAGGACGTCCGCGCCTTCCGGGTGCGGATGGCCAAGGCGGTCAGCCAGCTAGCGGCCGAGGAAGACCTGGGCTGGTACGGCGCGCTGCGCGCGGCGGCGGACGACCGGCTGGAGGTCCCGGGCGGCGCCCGTCCGGTCCGGCCGGGCGCGCTGGCACGGGAGGAGCCCACGGCGGAGCGGGCCGGGAAGTCCAAGGCGGGCAAGAACGGCAAGACCGGCGCGGGGACGGGCGACCAGGTGGCGCACTGGCGCCGCATCTGGTCCTCGACCGAGCCGCTGGGTGAGAAGCGCCGCAAGGTCTGGCGCGACTGAACCCCTAGCCGACCGCGCACAGGAGCGTCCCCGCACGGGGGCGCTCCTGTCGCTTTTCACCGGGCCCCCTGGCTCACCATCCGGCCACGCGTCGGCGTCCTGTCCTGGGCCGAAAGGACACGGCGGACCTGGAGTGCTTCGAACCGACCGTCAGGCCGCCTGACCGGTGGGCATGATGGTGACCTGCTGGAGGTTCGCCCTCGGCGGCAGGGCGGCGAGGAAGCCGATGGTCTCCGCGACGTCCTGTGGAGCGAGCCACTCCATCGTCTCCCTCGAACCGTTCAGCCACTCCAGGGCGCCCTCGTCGGTCACGTGGCTCTGCAGTTCGGTGCCGACGATGCCCGGCTCGATCGCCGAGACCCGGACGTTCTTCGGCCCCAGCTCGACCCGCAGATGCCGGGACAGCTGCGTGACGTAGGCCTTGGTCGCGGAGTAGACGGCGAAGTTGGGAAAGATGTTCCGCGCCGCGATCGACGACGTGTTGATCAGGTCGGCCACCCCCAGCCGGGCCGCGGACGCGACCAGTTGCGGGACGAACGCCCCGATGACGTTCATCAGTCCGGTGATGTTCAGATCGATCTGGTGCCGCCACTGGTCGGTGCGCAGTTCCTCGACGGGCGCGGGCAGCATCACTCCGGCGTTGTTCAACAGCAGGTCGGCGGCGCCGAGCTCCGCCTCCACCCGTTCGGCCGCCGCACGGACCGCCTCCGCGTCGGTCACGTCGGCCGCCACCGCCAGCGCGGTGCCACCACGCGCACCGATCCTGGCGACCAGGTCCTCGAGCCGCTCGGCCCGGCGCGCGAGCACGACGACCTTCGCGCCGAGCATCGCCAGCCGTTCCGCCGACGCCTCGCCGATTCCGCTGGACGCCCCGGTGACCACCGCCACCCGGCCGGACAGGGGTGTGGACTCCTTCGACATGTGCTGTACCTCCGGTAGAAGTCGTGTTCGCGGGGCGACCGTCGCGGTCCGGTGACCGGCGGTTCCCCGCACTCCTCAACTCCACCACCTCCAGAGGCCTCGTCACGGCGGCACAGCATGCCCTGACCAGGCGGGTAACGCCGGAACAGGTACCGGCAGGACCACCTCCGCCGGGCCGGTCACCCACTGCTCGCGGCCACACTGGGGGTATGGACCGCACCTCGGAGATCGCCGGTTTCCTCCGCTCACGCCGGGCCCGGATCACCCCCGACCGGGCGGGGCTACCGGCCGACGCCCGTCCACGGCGCGTGCCGGGGCTCCGCCGGGACGAGGTCGCCCGGCTGGCCGGCATCAGCACCGAGTACTACACGCGGCTGGAGCAGGGCCGGGCCGCGAACCCCTCCCCCGAGGTCCTGAACGCTCTGGCCCGCGCCCTCGAACTGGACGAGGCCGAACGCGAGCACCTCACCGACCTGTGCTCCCGACCGGCTCCGGCTCGCCGCGGCGCCTCGGGCGGCCCGCAGCGCGTCCGCCCCGGCCTGTACCTGACGCTCCAGACCCTCGACCGGGTGCCGGCCTTCGTCCTCGGCCGGCGAACCGACGTCCTCGCCGCCAACCGGCTCGCCCGGGCGATCCTCACCGACTTCGACGCCCTGCCGGTCCCCCAGCGGAACCTCGCCCGTTTCTACCTCCTGGACCCCGCCGCGCGGGAACGGGTGGTCGACTGGGAACAGCTCGCGGCCGAGACCGTCGCGATGCTGCGTCTGGAGGCCGGCCGCCACCCCGACGACCGCCGGCTCGCCGACCTCATCGGCGAGCTCACCGTGCGCTCACCCGAGTTCACCACCTGGTGGAACGACCACCGGGTGCTTCGGCGCACCCACGGCACCAAGCGCTACCGCCACCCGCTGGCCGGCGACCTCGTCTTCTCCTACGAGTCGTTCCAACCGGCCGGCGACGTCGAGCAGACGCTCTGCGTCTACAACGTCGAGCCGAACTCGCCGACCGCAGAGGCGATCCGGCTGCTCGACAGCTGGACGGCGCCCACACGGCCCGCCCCGGCCTGAGCACATCGGGAAACCGGCTTGCCACGTTCGAAGCGACTGTTCTATAACTCTCTCATGAGTTCTATAACAGTTGCCTCAGAGGCCGACCAGACCGTCGGACGGTTCGGCGGCTACGGCGGGCGATACGTGCCGGAGTCCCTGATCCCCGCCTGCCAGGCGGTGGCGGACGCGTTCGCCCAGGCATGGGCCGATCCCGGGTTCCGGGGCAGCCTCGCCCGGCTGCTCTCGGTCTACGCGGGCCGCCCCACCCCGCTGACGCCCGCCCTGCGGCTGTCGGCCGAACTCGGCGTGACCGTTCTGCTCAAACGGGAAGATCTGACGCACACCGGCTCCCACAAGATCAACAATGTGATGGGACAGGCGATGCTGGCCCGGCGTATGGGCCGTACGCGGCTGATCGCCGAGACCGGCGCGGGCATGCACGGCGTCGCCACCGCGACGGCGGGCGCCCTGCTGGGGCTCCCCGTGAAGGTCTTCATGGGCGAGCGGGACGTGGAACGCCAGGCGCACAACGTGTTCCGGATGCGGTTGCTGGGCGCCGAGGTCGTCCCGGTGGCCACTGGCAGCCGTACGCTCAAGGACGCCACCAGCGCGGCGATGCGCGACTGGGTCGCCGACGCCGACGAGGCGTACTACTGCGTGGGTTCGGTCATCGGCCCGCACCCCTACCCGACGATGGTGCGCGAGTTCCAGCGCGTCATCGGTGACGAGGCCCGGCGGCAGTGCGCGACCGAGCTGCCCGCCGCCGTCCCCGACTACGTCGTCGCCTGCGTCGGCGGGGGCAGCAACGCGGCAGGCACCTTCGCGGGCTTCGTCGACACGGACGCGAAGCTCGTCGGCGTCGAGGCCGAAGGCGGTTCCGGCGCCGCCAACGGCGAGATCGGCGTGCTCCATGGCTTCCAGTCGCTGTTCCTGCAGGACGAACACGGGCAGATCAGGGAGGCGCACTCGATCGCGGCCGGGCTGGACTACCCCGGCGTCGGCCCCGAGCACGCGTACCTGCGGGATCTGGGGCGCGCCCGCTACGTCACGGTCGCCGACGCGGAAGCGATCGCGGCAGCCGTGCGGCTCGCCCGGACGGAGGGAATACCGCCCGCGATCGAGTCGGCGCACGCCCTGGCCTGGGTGATCAACGCCGCCGGGACATCGGTCCTGCCCAGTGGCTCGACCGTCCTCGTCACGCTCTCCGGGCGCGGCGACAAGGACCTCACCACCCTCATGACGGAGGCGGAGCTGTGACGAAGCTGCTGATGCCCTACATCACCGCCGGGGTCAGGCCGGACTGGGCCGCCTATCTGACCGCGTTCGAGGACGCCGGGGCGGACCTGATCGAGGTCGGGCTCCCGTTCTCCGACCCCACAGTGGACGGCCCGACGATCCAGGAGGCGTCGGACGCGGCGCTCGCTCGGGGCGCCACCCCCGCGTCCGTCCTGGCGGAGCTGGCCACGATCTCCGCCGGCATCCCGCTCATCGCGAGCACGTACGCCAACATCGCGCTACGGCCGGGATTCGCCGGCGCCCTCCGCGCCGCCGGGGTCACCGGGCTGATCGTTCCCGATCTGCCGCTCGACGAGCTGGCCGGGCTGAGCGCACCGGGCATCGAGGTCAGCCTGCTCGCCTCGCCCGCGACGCCGGACGACCGCCTCGCCGAGATCGGCCGGCGCAGCCAGGGCTTCGTGTACGCGGTCTCGGTCATGGGCACGACCGGCGAACGCGACCGGCTCGCCCCGTCCGCCGCGGCCCTCGCCGCCCGGGTCAAGGAGGTCACCGACCTACCGGTCCTTCTGGGCTTCGGGATCTCCACGCCCGAACAGGCGGCCGAGGCGGCGGTGGTCGCCGACGGCGTCATCGTCGGCGCGGCCGTCATGCGCCGTATCCTCGACGGTGCCGGCCCCGCCGAGGTCGGCACGTTCGTGGCGTCACTGCGGGCCGCGCTCTCCGGGCCGATCGCCGTACGATGATCGTCGCCGGCGACAATCGAGGCGCGCGGCCGGCGATGAGGAGGGAGCAGCATGGCACGCTACCGGGCCATCGCCGCCGACCTCGCCGCGAAGATCCGCAACGGCCACTACGCCCCCGGCGAGGCGCTGCCCGCACAGCGCGAGCTGAGCGCCGCGTACGGCGTCACCTTGATGACGCTGCGCCAGGCGCTACGGGAGCTGGGCGCCGAGGGGTTGATCGTCCAGCGCCCCGGCAAGGGCACCTTTGTCACGCCGCCCCATTTGGCGTACCAGCTGGGATCTTTGCGGAGCTTCGCCGACGATCTGCGCGAGCAAGGTCACGAGGTCCGCACCATCGTGGTCGCCCGTGCGCGGCTCCGCGTGCCCGCGCGCATCGCGGCGCGGCTGCGGGTCCGCGAGACCGAGACCGGGCTGCGGCTGGAGCGGGTGCGCGCCTTCGCCGGCCGCCGGGCGATTCATCAGGTCTCCTGGGTGCGGGAGCCGCACGCGGACCTGCTGGGTGAGGTGGATTTCACCTCCACGTCGTTGTACGCGGCCCTGGCCGACGTGGGTGTCGTGGTGGCCCGGGCATCGGAGACGATTCGGCCTGATGTACTCGACGCGCACACGGCCCGGCACCTGGACGAGGACGAGGATGCGCCGGTGCTGGTCAGCGACCGGATCACCTACGGGCCGGACGGAACGGCCCTGGTGGCGGACAGGGCGACGATCCTCGGCAGCATGATGCAGATCACCGCCGATCGTGCCGCCACCGGGCTGTCCCTTCACTGGGGAGCGATCCCTTCGCAGGTGTAGGACCGACTCCTCCGGCCGCGGCCTGAGCGCGTCATGGACGTCCGGAGAGCACACCGGCGATAAGACCCTGTTCTGGCAGAATCCGGCCATGACTGTATTGGCGCTCGTGGCCGGTCTCGTCCTGCTCGTCGCGATCATCTCGGTGGGCCTTGCCCGGGGAGGGAGAGGGCAGGCGGCGCCCGGGGCGCACCCGCCCATGGCGTTGCCGGCCGACCTGCAGGTACGCGTGCGGGCGTTGCTCGGGGAGAACAAGCCGGTCCTGGCCGTCAAGGAGGTCCGGCAGGCCACGGGCCTGGGTCTCGTCGACGCCAAGCGGATCGTCGACGCGCTCAAGAGCGGCCCGCTGCCCGAGCCCCTGCCGTACGCTCCGGGCGGCCAGGGCAGCGTCGCCGACCGGGCGCGGACCATGCGGGACGCCGGCGACCTCGCGGGCGCGGTCTCGCTCGTCCAGACCGAGACCGGGATGTCCGCGGCGGACGCGGAGCGCTTCGTCTCGACCCTGAGTTAGTTCAGGCGAGCAGGTCGGTGACGGCCTGGAGCACGGCGTCGGGGCGTTCCTCGTGGAGCCAGCCGTGGCCGGCGTCCTCGAGGACGCGGTGCTCACCGCGCGGGACCGAGGCGGCCAGTTCCGCGTGCAGGGCGCGCTTGCCGTCGTTGATCTCCCGGAGCAGGTCCTCCGGCCACAGGTGGGCCTGGACGGCGTCGCGCCCCATCGCGCTCAGCACGATCGTCGGCACGTCGGGCAGGCCCGGCCCGCTCCGGAGCTCGGCGGACACCTCGTCGTAGAGGTTGCCGTCCTCCTGCCAGGCGGTCCGCCAGGACCCGAGGTGGTGTTCGGCGAGCGGGACCCGGACGTCGTCCGGCCAGGCTTCGAAGAACGTGAGGAGCTGCCCGCGTGCGGCGTCGAGCTGCTCTCGTGACGGCTCGGGCAGCGCGCGGCTCTTCATCTCGGCCAGCAGGTCGAGCACCCGCCGGGGCGCGCGGGTGACCATGTCCTCGTGGAAGGGATCCAGCAGGAGCAGCCCGGCCACCGCGCCGGGGAAGCGCTGCGCGAAGTGACGCGCGTACGCCCCGCCCAGCGAGTGCCCGGCGAGCACGTACGGCTCGGGCACGCCGGCGACGGTGAGCAGGTCGCGCAGCTCGTCGGTCACCTCGGCGGCGGTGCGGGGCAGCTCCGCCGGGTCGCTCCAGCCGGTGCCGCCCCGGTCGTACAGCACGCTGGTGGTCAGCTCGGCGATGCGGTCGTGCAGGTTGAGGTAGTCGAGGCCGACCAGGCCCGACCCCGGCAGCAGCACCACCGCCGGGCCTCCGGTGCCGGAGCGGTGCAGCATCAGCCGCCGCCCGCCGACGGTGTAGCGGTGTCCCCTCGGTGGCGCGGTCCGGCTCTCCGGTGACGTACGCGGCATCGCGGCCTCCATTGTTCTCATGTTTGAGAAAAGTATCAGACGTGAGAACATAGGGCCATGGACGCCGTGGAGCTGCTGCTGCATCCCGTACGGCTGCGGGTCGTGCACGCGATGTCCGGAGGCCGGACGCTGACGACGTCACAGCTGTGCGACCTGCTGCCCGACGTCTCCAAGGCGACGGTCTACCGGCACGTCGGCCTGCTGGCCGACGGGGGCCTGCTCGAGGTCGCGGACGAGCACCGGACGCGCGGCGCGGTCGAACGCCGCTACCGGCTGCACCGGGCGCGGGCGACCGTCGACGCCGAGACGGCCGCGTCGGTTTCGGTGGAGGACCATCGCCGGGTGTTCGCCGTGGCCATGGCCACGCTGCTCGCGGAGTACAACGCCTACCTCGACCGCGACGACGCCGATCCCGCCGCCGACCTCGTGGGCTACCGGCAGCACGCGATCTGGCTCAGCGACGAGGAGCGCGCCCAGCTGATCGGCGAACTGCGTGCGGTGATCGCACCCCGGATGGGCAACGCGCCGTCGCCGGGGCGCACCCGGCACCTGCTCAGCCCGATCCTGTTCCCGGCCGGGGAGTCCCCCGCCCGGACGCCGGGTGAGCGGTGATGCGGCCGGAGTGGGTGACGGCCCCGCTCGACGGGCCCGGTATGAAGGTCTCCGACACGCGTGAGCTACTGCTCGGTTACCTCGACTGGTACCGCGAGACCGTACGGCGCAAGCTCGACGGCCTGTCCGAGGAAGAACTACGCTCCCCGGTCGCGCCGATGGGGTGGTCGCCGCTGGGCCTGGTCCAGCACCTCGGCTGGGTCGAACGCCGCTGGATGCGCTGGGGGTTCGCCGCCGAGGACGTCGTGCCGTGGCCGGCGGACGGCGACGCGGAGGAGTTCGCCGCGAACGCCCCGGCCGCCGAGATCCTGGCCACCTACGACGAGGAGGTGCGCCGGTCGCGCGAGCTGGCGGCGGGGGCGGCGCTGACCGATGTCGCGCGCCTCGGCGGCCGGTTCACCGAGCCGGAGCAGGCGCCGCCGCTGGCGCGGATCCTGTTCCACCTTCTCCAGGAGTACGCGCGCCACGCCGGCCACCTCGACATCGCACGCGAGATCGTCGACGGCACGACCGGCGAATAGCCGGGGGCCCGCGGGCCCCCGGCCACGCCGTCAGGCCAGGCTGTTACGCAGGTTGGTGACGCGGGTGCGGGCGGCGTCGAAGGTGCTCTGGCCGAGCGTTCCGGACCGCAGCGCGTCGGCCAGGCCGGTGACCGCGCTCTGGCCGTACGTCGGGCTCTCCCCGCACACGAGCAGCAGGTCCATGCCCGCCTTGGCGGCGGCGACCGCGCGCTGCGCCGTCGTGCCGAAGTTCGCCAGACCGCCGGCGGTGAGCGAGTCGGTGATGGTGACGCCCGTGTACCCGAGGCGTCCGCGCAGCTCGTTCTGGACGATGGTCGACGACAGCCCGGCCGGGTAGTCCGGGTCGAGGGCCGGATAGGTGGCCCAGGACAGCATGACGAGCTTGACGCCCGCGCTGATCGCCGGTTTGTACGGCGCCTCGTCGACCGAGCGCAGCGTGGACGCGGAGGCGGTGAGCGTGACGGGCACGGAGTCGGTGTTCTGGTTCTTGGACGCCGAGCCGAGGCCCGGGAAGTGCTTGGCCGTCGCCGCCACCTTGTGCCGCTGCTGCGCGGTGATGAACGCGCTGCCGAGCTCACCGCAGACGGCCGGATCCTTGCTGTACGAGCGGCCGTACTGGTCCTCGAAGTCGCCGGTCTTGCGGTACACGTCGAGCACCGGGGCGAGGTTGACGTTCATGCCGACGCTCGCGAGGAGCGCGCCGGCCTCGTCCCCGGCGCTGGTCGCCGCCGAGACCGGGTCGGACGACTGGCCGATCTCCTTCTCCGACATCGCCGGCCCGCCGGGCAGGCGGCGCACCTGGCCGCCCTCCTGGTCGGTCATCAGCAGCAGCGGCGCGCCGACCGGGCCGGCGGCGTTGGCCTCGTTCAGCTGCTCACAGACCGAGGCGATCTGGTCGAGGCTCGAGATGTTGTCGCCGAAGAAGATCACGCCCGCGGCCCGGCCACCGGAGATCGCGTCCAGGAGCGACTGCGGGACGGTCGTGCCCGAGTAGGAGTAGATGACCCGCTGCCCGGCCTGCTGCTCCGGCGTCAGGGCGGCGGGCCGTACGGTGCTCCGCCCGGCGGCCCGCGCGCTCCCGGCCAGGCCGGCCGTCGCGAAGGCCGCGCCGGCGCCGGCGAGCAGGGCGTTGCGCCGGGTGATCGAGTTTTCGTTCATCGGCTGCGCGGCGTTGAGACCCCGGCCTTGCGGCCGGGGTGGAAACGCCGCTCCCTCCTCGAAATGTCGGTGGTGGTGGTTAGCGTCGTGGCATGCGATTTCGGCTTCAGCCCACGCCTGCTCAGGAGGCGGTGTTGCTGGAGCATTGCGCGCACGCCCGGTATGTATGGAATTTGGCGGTGGAGCAGCACCGGCATTGGCGGCCGGGACGGGCGAGCGCGCCGGGCTATGCCGAACAGTCCCGGCAGCTGACCGAGGCCAGGAGAGAGTTCGAGTGGCTGGCGGCGGGGTCCCAGACGGTGCAGCAGCAGGCATTGCGTGACTTCGCCCAGGCCATGGCGAATTTCTTCGCCGGGACCCATCGGCGTCCGAAGTGGCGTAAGGCGGGCGTCCATGCAGGGTTCCGGATCGTCGGGCAGCGCGGCCGTCACTGGGATGTTCGGCGGCCGTCCCGCAAGGTGGGTGAGGTTCGGATCCCGAAGGTGGGTCTGCAACGCCGGCTGGCCCGGGCGCAGCGTGGGTCGAACCGGCGCAGGCGCGTCAAGACCGCGATCGCCCGGCTGAAAGCCCGCCAGACCGACCGGCGCAAGGACTGGGTCGAGAAGACCTCCACCGATCTGGCCCGCCGCTTCGACCTGATCCGCATCGAAGACCTCAAGATCGGCAACATGGTGCGTTCCGCACGCGGCACCATCGCCGCACCGGGGGCGAACGTGCGGGCCAAAGCCGGACTCAACCGATCCATCCACGCAGCCGGATGGGGCCAGTTGGCGACCCGTCTGGAGCACAAAGCCGCCGGCCGGGTAGAAAAGATCAATCCCGCGTACACATCCCAGACCTGTCATGCCTGCGGGCATCGCGCAGCGGACAACCGTGAGAGCCAAGCGGTCTTTCGCTGTCGCGCCTGCGGGCATACCGATCACGCGGACGTGAACGCGGCCAAGAACATCGCGGCAGGACGTGCCGTGACGTTCCTGCCCCGACCAACCGACCCCGACCGACCTCCCGAGCGGGGAGCCCTCCAGCCATTGGGCGGGGCCATGAACCGCGAACCTCAACCTGTTCCCTCCTGCGTGTAGGTGATCGGGTTGGAATCCCCGCCTTCAGGCGTGGGAGGACGTCAACTGGTGTCCGCGCACGGACTCCGGCCGCCGCCGGAGGGTGCGCTGCCTCTCTTCCTGTGTGATGCCGCCGGGGCGGCGGTGCGGGGGCTCCGGCTCGCGCCGGAGGTCAGGGGAGGATCCGTCCCGCCGGGCGTGCCCGGCGGGACGGAACCCGGTCCGGCGGGTCAACCGTTCGCGAGGGCCTTGACGCGCGAGTAGTCGCCGTTGAAGTAGTCCTGGTCTCCGGGGAAGACGCCGGAGTCGGCGTACTGCCAGATGGTCTGGAAGCCCCAGTTGTAGGGCATCGGGCCCGGTGAGCCGTTGTAGTTGGCGAGCATCAGCGGGTTGGTGGAGGAGAAGTCGCCGGTGTTGCCGGTGCACTGGCTCCACCAGCTGGTCGCGGTGTAGATGACCGGCCAGCGGCTGGTCTTCGCGTGGTACTCGTTGCTGAACGAGAGGATCCAGTTCACCATCCCGGCGGCGGACAGGCCGTAGCAGGCGGCGCCGTAGGGGTTCCACTCCATGTCGAGCATGCCGGGGAAGGTCATGCCGTCCTTGGACCAGCCGCCTCCGTGCGCGACGAAGTAGTCGGCCTGGGCGGCGCCGGACGAGGTGTCGGGCGTGGCGAAGTGGTACGCGCCGTGCACGATGCCCGCGTAGTACGCGCCGGTGTACTGCTGGGAGAAGTACGGGTTGGTGTAGGTCGTCGACTCCGTCGCCTTGACGTAGGCGAACCGCGCGCCGTTCGCCGCCACCGAGGCCCAGTCGACGTTGCCCTGCCAGCCGCTCACATCGAGGCCGGGGGTCTGGACGACGTTCGGCCGGACGAGCATCCGGCCGGAGCCCGGCTCGTGCTTGGCCACCTGCGAACCCAGCCAGTCACGTTCGGGATGGGTGATCGGGTCGGCGGAGGCGCCGGCGGGCCGGGCGGTCGCCAGGAGCGCGCCGCACAGCAGGGCCGCCGCGGACAGGACGGTGAGACGCGATCTGCGCGCCGTTTGGGATGAGCGCTTGCGTAGTGCCACGTGATCCTCCAAGGAGGGGGAGACCTGGGGACTGTCGTGCACTCCCGCGGGCGATGCGTTCGCGTCGGGTCGCGGCGGCAGGGAACCGCGGGGGATCGGCGGGGCTTCTCCTTCCGGGTCGGCATGGATACCCATTAGTAGGTAGATATCTTCCGCGTCCGCATTAGAAAAGGTGGAAAAGTATCCCGACCGTGCCGGTGAAACCGGCGAATTCCCCGCTTTTGCCAGCTCAGGAGTGTGGAGGGCACCGGAAGGGGTGGAGGAGATTGGCCGGATCCGGCAACCCCTCGACCGTCCCCCGACAGAGGCTCTCGCGGGCCACCCCTGTGCGATCAGTGGACGTCGCACGCGCCGGCCACTCCCCCATCAGGGAGACAGGCCGCCGCGCGGTCAGCGGACGCCGCGGGGGCGGAACTGGATGCTGATCCGCGGGCCGGCCGGGCGGGCGGTCTTGGGTATCGCGTGCTCCCAGGTGCGCTGGCAGCTGCCGCCCATGACGAGGAGGTCGCCGTGACCGAGGTCGTGGCGCAGCGTTGGACCGCCGCCGCGCGGGCGCAGCAGCAGGCTGCGCGGCGCGCCGACCGAGACGATCGCGACCATGGTGTCCTCGCGACGTCCGCGCCCGATGCGGTCGCCGTGCCAGGCGACACTGTCGGCACCGTCGCGGTAGAGGCAGAGCCCCGCGGTGCGGAACGGCTCGCCGAGTTCGCGTGCGTAGTGCGCGGTCAGCGCGTCGCGCGCCTCGCGCAGGATCGGCTCGGGCAGCTCCTCGTCCTCGCCGTAGAACTTCAGCAGTCGCGGGACGTCCACGACGCGGTCGTACATGTGCCGGCGCTCGGCGTGCCACGGCACGGCGCGGGCGAGGCGGTCGAACAGGACGTCGGAGCCGGTCACCCAGCCCGGCCGCAGGTCGATCCACGCTCCGCGGTCGAGCACCGTGCGCCGCACCGACGAGCCGAGCACGCCGAGCTCGATCTCGTCGCCGCAGTCCAGCAGGGACCCCTGGAGCGCAAGCGTCATGACCTCAGTCTACGCGACGCGTTCAAACACATGTTCGACCATGATCGCTCCCTGACGCCGGGCCGAGCTCGGTGATTCCCGTGTTCCGACCGGCTCACGAGCCGACCGACGGCGCAGGTTGAACAAAAGGTCGAGTGGGTGTCCGTCAAGGAACGACGGTCGCACTGCGGCGGCATCCGGGCATCACCGTGGTCCACGACATCGAAGATCATGACGGCCGGCCTTATGTCGTCATGGAGTTGCTGGACGGCCGCGATTTCAATGCGCTGCTCGCCGAGTGTCCCGGCGGGCCGCCGGTCGGTTCCGCGGTCTCGCTCATGGCCGAGGTCGCCGATGCGCTGGCCTACGCACACGACAACGGTGTGGTGCATCGCGATATCAAGCCGACCAACCTCATGCGTCTGGCCGATGGCGCGGTGAAAATCTGCGACTTCGGCCTTGCCCGCCACGCCGGGGCGACCAGTGGCCTGACCATGACCGGCGGGGTGCTGGGCACGCCGGCGTTCATGGCCCCCGAGCAGTGGCGGGCAGATCACGCCGACGCCCGCACTGACCTGTACGCGTTCGGTGCGACCCTGTACGCCATCCTGACCGGAGCCCCGCCGTTCCCCGGCCCGTCCGTCGAGTTGTTGCGCGACCAGCACCTCAACAGCCTGCCTCCGCGCTTGCGGGACAAGCGTCCGGGGGTCTCCCCCGCGCTCGATGACCTGCTGCAGCGCTTGCTGGCCAAGAACCCCGCTGACCGGCCGGCCGATGCCACCGAGGTCACCGCGACCCTCCGTGGTGTCCTCTCTGGCCTTGAATCCGTCCCGGTCCCCCAGTCGGCCTCCTCCGCGCCACCCGCGCGCACCCCGATGATGCTCCCGGCGGCTGCGACCGCCCCGACCGCGACCCGGGACGAAAAGGGCGCGCGGCACGACCCTCCACCCTCCGGTCCGAGCCGGCGCACCTTGATCCTGGGCGGTGTCGGTCTCGCCGTCGCCGCCGGCGCTTCAGCGACCGCCTTCCTCCTTCCCGACCACCACCACTCCGCTGGAAGGAAGGTCACCCACACCACGAGCGAGACCGACCAGGACAGCACCAGCCCGTACGAATCCTTCACGCTCCCCGGCTACACCGGGGACGTGCACGCGGTGATCTTCAGCCCGGATGGCAAGACCCTCGCCGGCGGCTGTGTGGACAACGTCATCCTGCTGTACAAGGCCGCCACTCACACCGACATCGCCGCCCTCAAGGTCGGTGGTCCCCTGAGCGGCGAGAACTCGGTGGCGTTCAGCCCTGACGGGAAAGCCCTCCTCAGCGGCGGCATTGACGACACCGTTCGCCTGTGGAACGTCGCCACGCACGCCAACATCGCGAGTCTGGCCGGCCACACCAGCAACGTGCGGTCCGTGGCGTTCAGCCCTAACGGCAATATGTTCGCCAGCGGCAGCGACGATCGCACCATTCGGCTATGGGACGTCGCCACTCAACACAACATCGCCACCGTCCCCAGCCAAACCGGCGCCGTGCACTCGGTCGCCTTCAGCCCCGACGGCAAGACCCTCGCCAGCGGCAGCGGGACCGCCCGGGTGTGGATTCTGTCGTGACCCTCACGTGGCCTCGGTGTCATGGCCGGTGCTCACCCACCAGCGCGGCCATGCACTCGTCGGCCGGCAGGCACCCCGCCGTCGCGAGATCCAGGTTCGCCAGCGAGGCCAGGTGCACGTCCTCGCTCGCGGCCGTCACGCAGTCGGTCACCGGATGCACGTGGAATCCGAGATCCGTGGCGTGGCGGGCCGTCTGCTCGACGGTCAGGTTGGTCGCCACCCCGGTCACGAAGAGCGTGGTGACGCCCTCGTCGCGCAGACGCTGCGCCAGATCGTTGCCCGCGAGCCCGGACAGCTTCTGGTTGTCGACCACGTTGCCCGCCTTCGCGAGATGGTCCATCTCGTCAATGATCCGCGCACCCGGCGCGTACGGCCGGAAGCTTTCCTGCGCGTCCGCGACGGCCCGCATGAAGGCGGTGTTACGAACCAGCTCGCCCTCGTCTTCGGGAATCGTGAAGCGCGTGAAGTAAACCGGAACGCCTGCCCGGCTCGCGTCCTCGTGGAAGCGCGCCGCCCTGCCGATCACACCACTGCGTTCGACCGGCTCGCCGAGCATGCCACCGAAGTAGCCGTCGCGACGGACGACGTTGACCTGCCAGTGCAGCGCCAGTACCGCCGCTCGCCGCATCTCGATCGCCATTGGCCGCTTCCCTCCCGATGAACCGCCGCGCCCCTCCCCCACGGCGGACGCGGCGCTGCGCCTGCTCGTTGATCAAGCACGATTCTTCCCGATGGTACGGCCGTGGGCCATCAGGGCACGGGATCGCTGAGTACCGGTTCACCGGGGCGCAGGCGGCGTCCACCCAGGTAAGGAACGCTTAGCCGCGCGCCGCGCTCCCCCGGCCGCGCGCGGCGGCGAGGAGCATGCCCGCTGCCGCCGCCCCGGTGGTGAGCAGGAAGGCCACGCGGAACCGCGCGTCGTCCGGCGACGGGCCGAGCGCGAGTGTCAGCACGGCGACCGTGAGCGCGCCGGCGAGGTACTGCGAGGTCGTCAGCAGCGCGCCCGCCGTGCCCTGGTGCTCCGGCGGCACGTCGTGGGTGCCGATGATGAACATCCCGGTGTAGATGACTCCGTGCCCGAAGCCGCTGATCAGCAGGCCGGGCAGCAGGTCGGCGGCGTACGAGGAACCGCCCAGGCTGAGTGCCAGCCACAGCAGGCCGGCGGTGGCGGTGGCGAACCCGCCGACGAGGACGCCGTCCGGGCCGATCCGCCGTACGGCACGGCCCGCGACGGTGTTGCCGGCGGTCACCATCGCGGCCATCGGCAGGAACGCGGCGCCCGCCTCGAGCGGCGAGTAGCCCTTCGTCGTCTGCAGCAGCAGGGTGAGCAGGTAGAACTCCGAACCGACGCTGGCCATGTACAGCGCGGTCGCGGCCGCGCCGGACCGCAGCGAGCGCGTGCGCCGCAGGACGTGCTCGATCAGGACGTTGGGCGAGGTCCGCTCGTTGCGGACGAACACCGCGAACAACGCGACCGCCAGGCCGAGGCAGACGAGCGTCGGCGCGGAGGCCCAGCCGCGGTCGGAGCCGAGGCTGAGGCCGATGACGAGGGTGAGCACGGTGCCGGTACCGACCACGGAGGCGAGCATCGGGATGCGGCCGGTCGGCCGATGGCCCCGGCCGGTCCCGACCCAGACGGCGGCGCCGAGCGCGCACAGGAGCGTGAGGGGCACGTTGACGACGAAGGTGAGCCGCCACGACGCCGTCGTCAGCAGGCCGCCGAGGACGGCCCCGGCGGCCAGACCCGACGCCCCGACCGAACCCCAGACCACCAGCGCGCGGCTGCGCTGCGGACCCGCGGGGAAGGTCGTGCCGATGAGCCCGAGGACCGCGGGTTGCAGCAGTGCCGCGCCGAGTCCCTGCACGCCACGTGCGGCCAGCAGCACCGCGCCGTCCTCGGCCGCGCCCCCGATCGCGCTGGCGACGCCGAAGGTGACGATCGCGCCGATGAAGAGCCGGGCCGGGCCGACGCGGTCGGCCAGCCGTCCGCCGACGACGAGGAAACCGGCGAACAGCACCGCGTAGGCGCTGACCACCCACTGCGCGAGCGCCGAGTCGAACCCGAGGTCGGCGGCGATGCTCGGCAGGGCGATGTAGATGATCGAGTAGTCGAGGGCGATGAGGAACTGCGCCACCGACAGAACGGCCAGGGTCGCGGGTCGGCGTACGGTCGCGGACGCCGTCGGCGCGGTCACAACAGTCACGAAGTCTCCGTCTTCGGGAGAGGCAGGGACGCCGCCGAGAGTACGGGCGGGCACGCACAGATCGTCCACCGCCAATGCCCGACGGCACTGACCCGGCCGGTTCCGGCCGCCGACGGCGCCCCTCCTCTTCGCCGCCGCGAGATGGAGGACCATGCTCGAACGTTCACACTAGTGTGAAGGCAAGACGTCCACCGGGAGGCAGGGTGAGGATCGGTCGGCTGGCCGAGCGGACGGGAGTCCCCCCTCGCCTGCTGCGGTACTACGAAGAGCAGGGCCTGCTGACGCCCGAGCGCCTATCGAACGGCTACCGCGACTACGGCGAGCACCTGGTCGGCCGGGTGGCCCAGATCCGCGGGCTGCTCGACGCCGGGCTGACGACGAGCATCATCCGCCAGATCCTCCCGTGCCTGGACGACCCGTGCACGATCCACGTACGCGACGCGGACCCGGACCTCATCGCCGCCCTCGAGCACCAGCGCGAGCAGATGGACGCCAAGATCGCCTGCCTGACGAGAAACCGCGACGCCATCAGCACCTACCTCGACGCCGTACGCCGGGGCGGCTCAGGAGACGATGAGCGTCCATAGCCGGGACGCCATGCCGGAGACGCGGATGTCGAGACGATGTCTCCCCGGCGCGAGTCCCGGCTCGATCAACACCCACCAACCGTCGTCGGCGACCCGCTCACCGCTCTTGAAATCCACCGGGTTGCCGGGCACGGCGGAGGCGATCGCGTACGGCCGGCCGTTCGTGACCCGGGCCGGAGTCAGCGGCCGACCGTCCAGCGTCACGTCCATCCGGCCCGCCGAGAGCGTCGAACGCGGATCGCCCGCTCGCATCACATAGTTCACCACCGGCGCCAGAATCGGCCGGCCCGCAGGAACCGCGCAGGTACGCTCCGACCTCCCCCTGGGCGTGCCGCCGCCCAGCAGCCAGACCGTGTCCGGCTGATTCAGGCCGCACCGCCGCGAGTCGAAGTAGCGCGATGCGGGGATGGACGCGACGCGGAGCCACCATCGCCGTACGGCGGCGGCGAGGTCGACGTCCCCGGTCGGCCGGGCCGTGGGCGACGCAGTGGCGCCGCCGGTGGGAGGCCGCCCGGCGGTTCCTGAAGATTCTGTCGTACAGCCCGTCGCGGCGAGGACTCCCGCCGAGAGCACCACGACCGCCAGGCGCACCGTCTGAACCCTCACGAGATCCCTCTTCCGCGCATCGACCGACGCGCAGCCTACGGCGACACGTCGCGCCGGTCGTGCCGTTTTCCGCTGCGACACCCGTATTCGCAGCGGAATTCGGCGTAGGTCTCTGCAAACGGCTCATTCGGGAGTACTCTCCAGGAAACAAACAGGAAGGTTTCCTAAGAGAAGGTTAAGAGAACGCTTCCACCCCCCGGTTGGTCCCCGCCAGGACTACGGCCGGTCCGTACGTTCACCCCCCGAAGGAGAAGCGACCATGCGATGGAAGGCAGGCACGACCGGACGGCGGCGTGGGCTCCTCGCCGCCGCGACCGCCGCGGTCGGCGCGGCCGCCCTGGCGCTCGGCACGGCCTCGGCCGTCTCCGGCGCCACCGCCGCGTCCGCGAGTGAGCACGCAGCCCCCGCCGCGCTCGGTGGCAACTGGTACGGCGCGGCGCCGTACGTCATGCCGTTCGACAACAGCCCGCCCGACCTCGGCCCGGTGATGAGCGCGACCGGGCAGAAGTCCTTCCAGCTCGCGTTCATCCTCGCCCCGAACGGCGGCGGGTGCAGCCCGACCTGGGACGGCACCCACCCCGTCTCCTCCGACACGCAGGCCAAGTCGGTGATCGACGGGATCCGGGCGGCCGGCGGCGACGTGACCGTCTCGGCCGGCGGCTACGGCGGCACCAAGCTCGGCCAGACCTGCGGCGACCCGTCCTCGACCGCGGCGGCGTACCAGCAGGTGGTCAGCAAGTACGCGCTCAAGGCGATCGACTTCGACCTGGAGGAGCCGGAGTACGAGAACGCGACGGCGATCCACAACGAGATCGGCGCGGCCAAGATCCTGCAACAGAACAACCCCGGCCTGTACGTCTCGGTCACCACGGCCGGCACGACCGGCGGCGAGGGCACGGGCTGGTTCGGCAAGCAGATGCTGGCCGAGGCCAAGAGCCAGGGCTTCACCCCCGCCAACTACGCGATCATGCCGTTCGACGGCGGGTTCAACGGCTCGGCGGCGCAGATCAGCGCGCTGGAGGGCTTCCACTCGACGCTGATGAGCACGTTCGGCTGGAGCAGCGCCACCGCGTACGCCCACGAGGGCGTGTCGCTGATGAACGGGCGCTCCGACACCGGCGAGTACTTCCGGCAGGCCGACTTCCAGGCGGTGCTGGACTACGCCACCTCGCACGGCCTGTCGCGCTTCACCTTCTGGTCGGTGAACCGGGACCGGCAGTGCAGCCCTCCGGACAACAACGGGCAGACCTCCGGCACCTGCTCCAGCGTCACGCAGGGCGCCTGGGACTTCACCAAGTTCACCGCGGCGTTCGGCGGCGCGCCGGCCTCTCCCCCGCCCACCGACCCGGCGCCGGGCGCGTGCACGGCTCCGGCCTGGAACGCCACCAGCGTCTACACGGGCGGCATGGAGGTGACCTACTCCAAGCACACCTACAAGGCCAAGTGGTGGACCCAGGGTGAGACTCCGGGCACGGCCGACGTCTGGTCCGACGAGGGCCCCTGCACCTGACGACCCTGGACCGGCGGCCGGTGGGAGTCTTCCACCGGCCGCCGGGTTTTCGGCGTGTGTCGACCCGATTGTGTGCTTTCATGCTGAACGCCGCAGTACTTCGAGCACCGGGAGCCCGCCGTGACCACGCCCGCCGACGCCGCCGCGACGTTCAAGGAATTCGACTACGACGGTGACGGTTACATCACCGCCGTGGAGTTCAAGCTCGCCATGACCGCGCGCCACGAGCAGGTCACCGGCGACGAGATCGACTCGATCTGGGAGCACGCCGACAAGGACCGGGACGGCAAGATCAACCAGGCGGAGTTCACCGAAGCCTGGAACGCCTGACCGGGCGGACCGCTCCGCCGTGGTCGTACAGCTGTGGCGGGCGACCGCGGCGTTCCGCCTGGCCACGCTCGTGTACGCCGCCGCGCTCATCCTCCGCCACCGGCACGGCTACGCGCATCCGCTGGGCGGTCTGCTCGCCCTCGCGGTGATGGCCGGGTGGACCGCGCTGGCGACCGCCGTGTACGCGCGGCCCGCGCTGCGTCGCCGCGCTTTCGTCGTGGCCGACGTCCTGGTCGCGGTGGCGCTGGTTCTGGGCACGCGCTGGGTCGACACGGCCTTCCACATCGACCACGGCTCGCCGACCCTGCCGGTGTCGTGGGCGGCGGCGTCGGTCCTTGCCTGCGCGGTCACCGGCGGGCCGTGGGCGGGTCTGGCCGGGGCGGCGGCCGTCTCGGCCGCCGACGTGGCCGAGCGGGCGACCCTCGCGCCGAACACCTTCAACGGCGTCGTGCTCCTGCTGATCACCGGGGTGGTCGGCGGCTACGTCGTACGCCTCGGCACCCGCGCCGAGGCCGCCGTGGAACGCGTGGCCCGGCTGGAGGCGGCCACGGCCGAGCGGGAGCGGATCGCCCGCGAGGTCCATGACTCGGTGCTGCAGGTGCTGGCGCTGGTGAGCCGGCGCGGACGGGAGCTGGGCGGCGAGGCGGCCGAGCTCGGCCGGCTCGCCGGTGCGGGCGAGACGGCACTGCGCACGCTCGTGGCCACGCCCCCCGCCGCCGCCTCCGGAGAGCTGGACCTGCGCGCCCTCCTGGAGCCGTACGCCGCCGAACGCGTCACCGTCTCCGTCCCGGCCGACCCGGTACCGCTGCCGGCCGCCACCGCGGAGGCGATCGGCGCGGCGGTGGGCGCCGCGCTGGACAACGTGCGCCGCCACGCCGGCGCCGGCGCCGCGGCATGGGTGCTCGTCGAGGACGAGGACGACGTCGTGACGGTGAGCGTCCGCGACGACGGCGCCGGGTTCGCACCGGGCCGGCTCGCGCGGGCGGTGGAGGCGGGGCGCCTCGGCGTGGCACAGTCGATCGTGGGCCGGATGCGGGAGATCGGCGGCACGGCCCAGGTCACGTCGTCGCCGGGTCAGGGGACCGAGGTGGAGCTCAGTGTCACGCGATGAGCGCCAGCCGTACGGCGAGGAGCCGTACGAGGCCGGGCCCCCGGACGGCGGCGGGCACGACGACGGCCGCATCCGCGTGCTCGTGGTCGACGACCACCCGATGTGGCGCGACGGGGTCGCGCGGGACCTCGCCGAGGCGGGCTTCGCGGTGGTCGGCACGGCGGGCGACGGGGTCCAGGCGCTGCGGGTGGTCGCCGCGACGCGCCCGCAGGTCGTCCTGCTCGACCTGAACCTTCCCGGCCTTTCCGGCGCGGAGCTCATCGCGCGGATGCGCAGGCCGTCGCTCCGGGTGCTCGTCCTGTCGGCGAGCGGCGAGCGCCGGGACGTCCTGGACGCCGTGACCGCGGGCGCGACCGGCTACCTGGTGAAGTCGGCGCGGCTGGAGGAGCTCGTCGCGGCCGTGCGCGCGACGGCCGCCGGGGAGGCGGTCTTCACCCCGGGGCTGGCGGGCCTGGTGCTCGGGGAGTACCGCAAACTCGCCGCCGGCCCGGCACCGGACACGCCCCGGCTGACGGCACGGGAGACCGAGGTGCTGCGGCTGGTCGCCAAGGGCCTGACCTATCCGCAGATCGCCGAACGCCTCGTGCTGTCGCCCCGTACGGTGCAGAACCACGTGCACAACACCCTGACGAAGCTGCAACTGCGCAACAAGGCCCAGCTCGTCCGCTATGCCCTGGAAGAGGGCATCGAGTAGGTAGCAATACTCAGCCGCACTCGGGTCATCGTGCTCAGGCGCCCGGCGGCGCGGCGGCGGATGCTCGGGTGCATGAACCCCGATGGAGCTCTCTCGCCGCCACGCCGCCGGTCGTGGCCTCGCACCCTCCTGCTCGGCCTCGCCGCCGTGGCCGCCGCTGTGATCACCGTCGCGCTCACCTCGTCGCCCTCGCGGTGACCGCCGCCCTCGTACTCCTCATGAACGGCTTCGGGAGCAACAAATGATCCGCCGTCTGCGCCTGCTCGTGCTCGTCGCCCGCCCGGCGGTCATCATGCTGCTCGGAATGTTCGCCGCGACCGGACTGGCCCAGGCCGGGCACGGCGAGGACCGCCTGCTCCTGGCCCGCGTGCTGGCCGTCGTCGCCGGCTTCCTGGTCTTCTCGGTCGCCTGCAACGACCTCGCCGACGAGGCGATCGACCGGGTGAACCTGCCGGGCGACGCGCGCCGCCCGCTGGTGACCGGCGCGGCGAGCCGCCGCGACCTCCTGGTGACGGGCGTGGTCGGCGCGGCCGGCGCGCTCGCGGTGAGCGCGACGCTGCACTGGCCGGCGGTCGCCGTCACCGCCGCCGGCCTGGCGCTGAGCGCCGGCTACTCACTGCGCCCGGTACGCCTCGCCGAGCGGGGCGCGGTGGCGTCGCTCGTACTGCCCGCGTGCTACGTCGCGGTGCCGTACCTGCTGGGCGTGTTCGCCGTACGGGCGAACGCGCGCCCGGGCGACCTGCTGCTGCTCGCGGGCCTGTACGCGGGCTTCGTCGGCCGGATCCTGCTGAAGGACTTCCGCGACGTCCGCGGTGACGCGATGTTCGGCAAGCGCACGTTCCTGGTCCGCCACGGCCGCGTGTGGACGTGCGTGTTCAGCGCCTGCTGCTGGACGGCCGGAACCGCGCTGATCCCGGCCACCGCGCGCCGGCCGTCCGGCGCGCTGTTCGCCGCCGAGATCGTCTGCCTGGCGGTGGCCCTCGGCCTCATCCGGGCCCTGGCGGCCGACCGGGGCGTGCGGAGGGACGAGCGCATCATCTCGGCGATCGCCGTCGTCGGCCGCAGCATGATCCTGCTCCTCCTCGGCCACCTGTCGATGGTCCACGCCGGCGTGCCGGCCGTGCCGTACGACGTGGTCATCGGCGTCCTGACCGCGATCGTCCTCGCCCAGGCGACGGTCATGGCGCGCCGGGGCCCGGTCACCCGGCTCACCGTCGCCGGCGTCGGCCGCGTGGCTCGCCGGGCGGAGCCGCGCCTGGTCAGCGCTCCGGCGCCGGGCGGGGACCGCTGACCCGCGATCCCGCCGCCGGGGCGTGCGCGTCATCCGGCAGCGGGATCCACTTGTGCGCCCAGGAGATCACCGCCTCCAGCACCGGCTCCAGGTCGCGGCCCTTGTCCGTCAGGTGGTACTCGACCTGGACCGGCGAGGACGGGATCACCCGCCGCTCGATGAGGCCGTCGGCCTCCAGGCTGCGCAGGCGTTCGGCCAGCATCGTGTCGCTGAGGCCCGGCACCGCCGCCTTGATCTGGGCGTACCGGTGCTGATCGGTGAACAGGACGCGGAGGATCGCCCCGCTCCAGCGAGCGCCGATCAGCTCGATCGCGGCGTGGTAACGCCGGCAGACCCGGCGAACCTCGTCCATGGCCCTCCCTCATCTCGTCTCGGCGGCCTCGCGCAGCGGGCGCAGCGCCTCGGCCACCCGGAACAGTTCGTCGAACATCGCCTTGGCCGATGCCATCATGACGTCGTTCGGCAGGAGGTTGTCCTCCTCGTCGAAGAACTGCGCGACGAACGGGATGGCGACGGCCTCCAGGATCGGGGTCATCCGCAGCGTCGTCACCACCTGCTTGACCATCTGGGCGGCGCGGACCCCGCCCGAGACGCCCCCGTAGCTGACCAGGCCGACCGGCTTGTAGTGCCACTCGTGGTTCAGGTAGTCCAGGGCGTTCTTCAGCGGCGCGTTGATGCCGCTGTTGTACTCGGGCATGACGAAGACGAACGCGTCCGCCTCGGCGACCTTCGCGCTCCAGTCGAGCGTGTGCTGGTGCGTGTACCGGCGGAGCCGCGGGTGGTTGGGCTCGTCCATGAACGGGAGGTTCACCTCGGCCAGGTCGACGAGTTCGACCTCGGAGAAGCCGCCGTGCGCCGCCGCCTCCTTCTCGACCCACTGCCCGATCGGCAGGCCGACCCGCCCGGGACGGGTGCTCGCGACGATGATCTCCAGCTTGGCCACGATGAACGCTCCTCAATTTTTTCCTGAGTTACTCAGATAACTTTAGTGGACAGCATGCCGTCACGAGTCGTAGCCCTCCAGTTCCATGACCCGGCTGTACTTGTGGTCGTTCGAGTCGCGGACGACGAGTCGCAGAGCCGACGCCGAGACCTGGCCGAACGTCCGCTCGACGGTGCCCGCGGTATTGCCGCGCACCGTGGCGACCGTGCGCCAGTCGCCGTCCACGAGCGCCTCGGCGTCGAAGTCGCGCAGCCCCACCTTCGACGCCGGGGACTTGCCGCTGTCGAGGGTCAGCACGCGCACCCGGCCCAGGGAGACCGGAGCGGCCCAGGTCGCGGTGAGCGTGTCGGGGAAGTCGCCCGCGGTGTCGTCGTTCCAGCCGCCGACGCCGTTCAGCCAGACCTCGGAGCCGGTGCCACCGTCATTCGCCCACGCCGGGTCGGAGCCGCTGTGCGTGCTGGACGCCGACATCGTCGCGACGCGCACGAGGTTCGCCGTGACCTCGGCCGGGATCACCGCGCTCCGCGCACCCACCGTCAGCGTCACCGTGCCCTTCGACGTGCCCGGGGCCGCGCTCACCGTGACCGGAACGGCCGCCGAACCGTGCGCGGGAATCCGAACCGCACCGGATGAGGCCGAGACGGACAGGCCGGACGACGCCGTCGCGCGTGGCCGTACGGTCACCGCGTGGTCCTCCAGGTTCGTCACGCGGAACCGCGCGCTCGCCGGGTGACCGGACACGATCGGCACGGACGTGCCGAACGGCGGCTCGACGGCGAGCTGGTCACCGGGCGCCGCCACCGGAGTGGCCGGCGCGGTGAAGGTCCAGTGCCCCGAGCCGACCTGGTACACGGCACGGCCGTCCTGGACTCCCACGTACGTCGCGCCCGCCGGTGTGGCGCCCGCCCTGCCGCCGGGCAGTGGCACCTCGACGCGCGCCGGGGCGCCCGGCGGGACCGTGACGTCGAGCCGGAGCGTACGACCCTCGCGCCGCCACGCGCTCGCGACCCGGCCCCGCGGTGTCTCGTACGTGCCGCTCGCGGCCTGGAGGTCGCCGACCACGGCGGGCCGGATCACCAGCTGCCGGTAGGCGGTGCCGCCGTCGGCCTGGCGGATCCCCGCCAGGCCCGCGCTGAACCACTCGTCGATCGCGCCGAGCATGAAGTGGTTCTGCGAGCCGTAGCCGGTGGGGCCGTCCCAGTACTCCGTCAGCGCGGTCGCGCCGTGGACCACCTGGTAGCCGTAGCTGGGCGCGGTGACCTGCTGAGCGACCTCCAGGAGCACGTCGTCGCGGCCGGCGGCGGACAGCACGCGGAACACCGCGGGAAGCGCGATCTCGCCGACGGTGAGGTGGTAGCCCTTCGCCTGGATGGCCGCGACCAGGTGGTCGGTGACGGCCTTCTTCTGATCGGCCGGGACGACGCCCATGTCGAGCGCGAAGGCGTCTCCCGCCTGGCTGCCCGAGCCGTAGGTCCCGTTCTTCAGGTACTTCGCGTTGAACGCCCCGGCGATCTTCTGGGCCGTGGACTCGTAGCCGGACGCGTCCTCGCCGAGCAGGCGCGCGATCGCGCCGAGCGCGACCGCGTCCCGGTGGTACGCGTACGACGCGGCGATCCCGACCGGGGTCGAGGAGTCGGTGCTCGCCCAGTCGCCGTAGCCGTAGTCGAGCAGGGAGCCGCTCGCCTTGGACGTCAGGTAGTCGAAGTACTTCCGCATCGCCGGGAAGTACGTGCGCAGGGTGGCGAGGTCGCCGTAGGCCTGGTAGTGCTGCCAGGCCGCCATGATGATCGCGCTCCCCCAGTTGGGGTCGTCGCGGGCCGAGCCGCTGAACACCACGTACTCGGGGGCGATGTCCGGCACATGGCCGTCGGGCAGCTGCGCCTCGGCGACGTTCCGCAGAAGGTCCCGGTAGTAGGCCTCGACGTCGAAGTCACGGGTGACCGAGCCCTGCTCCAGGTGGGTCTCCTCCAGCCAGCCGAGCTTCTCGCGGTCCGGGCAGTCGGTGAGGGTGCTGAACATGTTGCCGGCGATCGCGTTGCCGACGATGCGGTGTATCCCGTTCAGCAGCAGGTCGGAGCTGGTGAACGAACCGGCCGTCGCGTTGTCCGCGCGCAGGATGACCGCGTCGGCGGCGCTCGCGGACGGCGGCGAAGGCAGGCCGGTCACCTGCAGATACCGGAACCCGTGATAGACGAAGCGCGGATGCCACGTCTCCGTGCCGGCGCCCGCGAGCGTGTAGTGGTCGGCGATCGGCGGAGTGCGGTCGCCTCCGGCGATCATGGTGCCCTGGTCGACCAGGCCGTCCGCGCCCAGCCGCTCGCCGGGCTTGACCGTGACCGTCGTTCCGCGCGGGCCCCGGACGTGCAGCACCGGCCAGCCCACGACGTTGGCGCCCAGGTCGAAGACGTACGTCCCGGCGGCCGGCCGGGTGACCCGCACGGTGTGCGCGGCGCCGACCGGGACGATCGGCGGGGACATCCGTGCGGCCAGGGTGATGCCCGGATCGGCGGTCTCGACGGCCGGCGTCCAGCCGCTCAGGTCGGCGTCGGCGCGGTCCCATCCCGTCTTCGCCGACCGCGCGTCCTCGTCCTCGCCGCCGTACCACTGGGAGAAGGTGGTCGGTCCGAGCGCGGTGCGCCATGAGGAGTCGGTGGCGATGCGCCGGGTCGACCCGTCCGAAAGCGTCACCTCCAGTTGCGCGAGCAGCCGCGGCGGCCCCTGCGCGCCGACGTACTTGGTGTACCGGTCGGCGGTGGGGGCGACGTTGTAGGTCCCGTTGCCGAGCCGTACGCCGATCGCGTTGCCGCCCTCGCGCAGCAGCCGGGTCACGTCGTAGGTGGAGTAGACGACGCGCTTGCGGTAGTCGGTGTTCGGCGGTTCCAGCACCGCGTCGCTGACCGGCCGGCCGTTGATCGTGGCCTCGTAGAGGCCCAGCGCGGTGACGTAGAGCCGGGCGCTGCGTACGCCGTGGTCGAGGGAGAACTGCCGGGCCAGGAGCGGGAGCGCGGGAAGGTCGGCGTGGTACGCGGGCGGCGGACGCTGCCCGGTGACGGTCGCCACCGTGGTGAACGTTCCGTCGTCCGACGTCCGCACGGTGAAGTCGACCGGGAAGTTCGGCGTCTTCGCGTCGCCGGTCATGACGTCGGTGCGCGGGTAGAGCGACACCTGGTCGAAGTGGCGGCTCTGGCCGAGGTCGAGCTGCAGCCAGATGTGGTGCCCCGGGTCCTGGGAGGAGTACGCCGGGCTCGTGTACCCGTACGGCGCCCGCTCGGTGGTGAGCGACCCGTCGGTCAGGTAGGGCGGCTCCCACTTGCCGGGATAGTCGCGCACCTCCGACGCGGTGACCGCCGCGCCCTTGGCCAGGTCCTCATCGGGATGAGCGGAGTCGGAGACGGCGATCTCGGCGAGCTGGAGCCGGGACAGCAGCGAGCCGCCCTCGGTGATCGGCAGGCCCAGCCGGGTGACGTCCAGGCGTACGTACCGGGCGTCCTGCGCGGGCACGGTGACCGTCACCGGGGTGGGCCGGCGGTTGATCCACCGGTCGTCACCGACCCACTTCGCCGACCAGTCGCCCTTGTCGAGGAGTCCCATCTCCCACCATGACGGCGCGGTCCAGGGTGAGGCCGTGCCGCGGGCGTCCCAGATCCGGACCCGCCACCAGACCCGCTGCCGCGAGGCCGGCGCTCGACCGGCGTAGGAGGCGCTCGGGTCCGCCGAGGCGACCTTGCCGGAGTCCCACAGGTCCGGATCGTCCAGGCGGCCCGGGGAGGACGCCACCTCGACCTGGTAGGCGGTCTGTGCCTCGTCATGCCCGGAGGCGCGAGGCCGCCAGCTCAGAGTGGGGGTGGCATCGTCGATCCCGAGCGGGGTGCGCAGAGCGTCGGTGCGCGGTTCCCCGGCGGTCAGCCGCGCCGCACCCGCGTCGGCAGGGGACGCGTGGGCCGGCAGCGCCGTCCACCCGGCCGCCAGCGCGAGCACGGCGACCTTCGCGCAGAAGGGGATGGGTCTCACGAGACCTCCGTGTGGAACTTCAGGTCGCGGCCGGGTTCGGGGGTGAACGTGCCGCCCGCGTCGGTGCTCACCGCCGCGGTGCCACCGGGATAGGGGTTCTGGTCGTCGAAGGCGAAGCCGTAACAGCCGACGGTGGTCGCCGAGGCGAGGACGAGGGCGTACGGGTGACCGCGTGTGACGTGGACGCGGGGATGGAGGACGACGTCACGGGCGGACCAGCCGACCGTGTCCGCCGGGACCGTGGCCGACCACACCGTCCGCGAACCGTCGCGCAGTTCGACCGTCAGCGGGTCGGACGGCGGCGTGCGGAGCACCCGGCCCTCTTCGGTCCCGTCCTTGAAGACCGTCACGGCGAGTGAGGTGAGCCGTCCGCTCCGGCCCCCCGTGAAGGTCTGCTCGCGTCGTTCGCCGCCCGCGATGTCACAGGCCGTGCGGAACCCCGTGACGCCGCTGGTCTGGTCGAGCCCGGGGATCGGCCGCTGCCGGCCCGGATGGCCGGGATTCAGGTGTATCCGCCCGTTCGTGCAGGTCAGCGGCTGGATGGAACCGTCCGCGGCGAACGACAGCGGCTGCCAGTAGAAGTTGGCCAGGGCCTCATTGGTGTGGAAGTCCCACAGGTCGCTGAAGTAGAGGTACTCCGGCGTGCCGTGGCGCTGCGGCAGGGTCGCGACCTGCGCGGGCTGCCCGCCGCACGAGTTGTCGCTGATCTTCACGCCGGACGTCGGGACGACCCATCGCGAGAAGCCGCCGGAGAAGTCGTCGGACAGCAACGTCGCGCCGGAGGAGGAGGTGACCTGGACGTCGTCGAACCTCGCGGACTCCAGGTTCGCGCCGTTCCACTCGCGGAAGCCGACCTTGCCCACCGGGTACGTCGCGTCGGTGTAGGTGTCGACCTGGACGCCGTCGATCGCGGTGGTGAACGTCGAGCCGGCCGCCGTGACCGACACGTGGTGCCACTCCCCCGCGACGATCGGCTCGGCCAGGGGCACGACGTGGCTCGCCGTCGTGGCGCCCGCGCGGCGCAGCACGCTCAGCGTGCCCTTGCCGGACGCCGTGCCGTTCAGCAGGAAGAGGTAGCCGTGGTCGTCGGTGTTCATCCGCAGGGCGAACCCGGCCTGTGCCGCCGTGCCGGTGGCCGTCGGCAACGGCGCGACGTCGAAGGAGAAGGTGTAGTCGGTCCAGTCCTCACCCTCCTGCGACAGGCCGTACAGGCCGCCGCGGGCGACCAGCGCGCCGTCCTCGGCGGTCCAGGCGTCGCGGCCGTGCCACGGGCCGAGCGGGCTGCTCGCCGTGAGGTACGACGTGCCGGTTCCGGTGCAGTAGCCGCAGTTCGGGTCGGACATCGTCAGGTAGTAGACGCCGTTCCGCTTGAAGAGCGAGGGCGCCTCGACCCGGGTCACCCCGGTGATGTCGTACGGACCGGCGGCCCGCAGATAGTCCGAGGTGAGCTTGATGACCGCGATGTGCCAGCCGGCGTTGCTGCAGACGAGGTAGCCGGCGCCGTCGTCGTCGACGAACACGTCGAGGTCGGCGGTGCAGTGGGTCTGGTCCGGCAGGTCGGGCACCGGTTGTTCGGTGAACGGCCCGGTCGGCCGGGCGCTCGTGTAGACGCGGAACCTGTCCGCCGCGTCCTGGTCGTTGACCCACATGACGTACCGGTGGGTCGCGGCGTCGTGGACGACGTGCGGGCGGAAGCAGTAGCGGCAGTCGCGGGGCGGCACGACGTACCCCCGGTCGGTCCAGTGCGCGAGGTCGGGCGAGGAGTAGACCTTGAAGCCGCAGAACGTGGTGTTGTACTGCCACTGGTAGCCACAGTCGTAGCTGGTGCCGTACAGGTAGTAGGTGTCGCCGAACCTCGTGATCGCCCCGTCGTGGGCGTCCACCGCGTTGCCGTCGGTGTCGAAGCGCACGACCTGGTTCCCGGCCGGGTCGAAGTTCGTGAGGTCGGTGTCGACCGCCGCCCGCGCGGGCGCGGCGAGCACCGCCCCGCTGAGGAGTACGGCCAGGCAGAGGGCCGCGAGCCTGCCGATGATGTTCATGCCGCCCCCCGCGCCGTGAAGGTCCAGTGGCCGGAGCCGACCTGGAAGACGCCGCGGCCGTCCTGGACGCCGATCCAGGTGGCGCCGGGCGGGGCCGCGGGCCGGCCGGTGCCGCCCAGGAGCGGGACCTCGACGCGCGCCGGCGCGCCCGGCGGGACGGTCACGTCGAGCTTGAGCGTGCTCCCCGAACGGTTCCAGGAACTGGTGACGGTGCCGCGCGGCGTCTCGTACGAGGCGGCCGCGTGCGTCAGGTCGCCGACGACGGCCGGGCGGATGCGCAGGTGCTCGAAGGCGACGGAGCCGTCGGCCTGGCCGATGCCCGCGAGCCCGGACCCGAACCACTCGTCGATCGCGCCGAGCATGAAGTGGTTCTGCGAGTTGCCGGACGTGGGGCCGTCCCAGTTCTCGGTGAGGGACGTCGCGCCATGCGTCACCTGGTAGCCGTAGCTCGGGTTGCCGGTCTGCGTGGCGACGGTGTAGATCAGGTCGTCCCGGCCCGCCGCGGACAGCACACGGAACACCGACGGAAGCGCGATCTCCCCGACGGTCAGGTGGTAGCCGTTCGCCTTGATGCTCGCGGTCAGGTGGTCGAGCACGGCCTGCCGCCGGTCGGCGGGCACGACGCCCATGTCGAGCGCGAGCGCGTCGCTCGCCTGGCTGCCGGACGCGTACGTGTCGCCCTTGAGATACTCGGCGTTGAACGCCGCGCCGATGCGGGTGGCGAGCGCGGCGTAGCGCTGCGCGTCGTCCGCCTTGCCGAGCACCCGGGCGATGCCGCTCATGGCCGAGGCGACCCGGTAGTAGCCGAAGGAGGCCGTCACGCCGACGGGCGTGCTGTTGTCGAAGGTGATCCAGTCGCCGAGGCCGTAGTCGAGCAGGTCGCCCTCTGCCTTGGACGACAGGTAGTCCAGGTACCGCCGCATGTTCGGGTAGTAGGTCCGCATCGTCGCCGTGTCGCCGTAGGTCTCGTACAGCTGCCACGGCGCGAGGACGAGCGAACCGCCCCAGTTCGGGTCGTCGCGGAAACCGCCGGAGAACACCGTGTACTCCGGCGCGATGTCCGGCACGAGGCCGTCGGCGGTCTGTGCCTCGGCCATGTTGCGGACGAGCTCGCGGTAGTAGGCGGCGACGTCGTAGTTCCGGGCGACCGAGCCGAAGACGAGGTTGTCCTCCTCCAGCCAGCCGAGTTTCTCCCGATGGGGGCAGTCGGTCAGGACGGAGTACATGTTGCTCTGGATCGCCCGATCGATGATCGTGTGGATGTCGTTGATGAGCGGGTTGGAGCCGGTGAACGTGCCGGCGGTGTCGTTGGCGGCGCGCAGCACCAGGCCGGTCACGGTGTCCTCGTCCGGCGCGGTGGGGAGCCCCTCGACCTGCAGGTAGCGGAAGCCGTGGTAGGCGAAGCGCGGATGCCAGGTCTCGACGCCCTTGCCGGACAACGTGTAGGTGTCCCAGATGGGCGAGCCGGTGGTGGCCTGGCTGACCGTGCCGTCGGAGTTCAGCAGCTCGCCCGGCCGCATCGTGACCTTGGTACCGGCCGGGCCGCTGACCCGCAGACTCTCCCAGCCCGCGAAGTTCGTGCCGAGGTCGACGACGTAGACGCCGGCCTTCGGCTCGGTGATCTTCTTCGCGTGCAGGGTCTGCACGACCTTGATCGGTGGGGCGGCGCGGGCGACCAGTTGCTTCGTCGGCGAGTCGACCTTGACGGCGTCCTGCCAGCCGTCGGGGGCCCGGCGCGCGTCGGTGTCCTCGCCGCCGTACCAGTTGGTGAAGGTCGTGGAGCCCAGCGCGGTGCGCCAGGAGGTGTCCGTCGCGACGGTCGTGCGTGTGCCATCGGCGTAGGTGATCTCCAGCTGACCGATGAACTTCGGCAGGCCGTCGCTGCGGGTCAGCTTCTCGTACCGGCTCGCCGTGGGGGGCACGTTGGCCATGCCGTTGCCGAGTTCGACGTTGAGGCTGTTGCCGCCGTGGTGCAGCAACCGCGTCACGTCGTACGTGGAGTAGACGACGCGCTGGTCATAGGCGGTGTTCGGTGGTTCGAGGACGGCGTCACCGATCGGGTGGCCGTTGAGCTTCGCGTCGTACACGCCGAGTCCGGTGGCGTACAGGCGGGCGCTGCGGACCTCCGCGCCGACCTGGAAGTCCTTGGCGAAGACGGGTAGCGCGCCGGGTGTGCCGTGGATCGGGGGCGGCGCCGCCTGCCCCTTCACGGTGGCGACGGTGTCGAACGCCGAGCCGTCGCCGGAGGTCTGGACGGTGAAGTCCTCGGGGAAGTTCGGCGTCCGGCCGTCGTCGGTGAGCGTGTCCGTGCGCGGGTAGAGCAGGACCTGGTCGAAATGCTTCTTCTGCCCCAGGTCCAGGGTGATGGTGATCGGGTCGGTCAGGTCCTGGTCCTTGTGCTCCAGGCTGGTGTAGCCGAACGGCGGCTTGTCGGTGGTGAGCGCGCCGTCCGTGACGAACCTCGGCTCCCACGAGCCCGCGGCGGTGTACACGTCGGTCGCGGTCACCGGCGCGTTCAACGCCAGGTCGGTGCCCGGGTCGGCGCTGTCGCTCACGACGATCTCGGCGAGTTGCAGCCGCGACACCTCGTACGGCCAGCCCTCTTTGATCGGAAGGCCGAGCCGGGTGACGTCCAGCCGTACGTAGCGGGACGTCTGTGCCGGGAGCTTGACCGTCACCGGAGTGGGTTGCCGGGCGGTCCAGTCGGGGTTACCGATCCACTGGGCCTTCCAGTCGGCCGGCTGGAGCAGCCCCATCTCCCAGCGGGCGGGCGCGCTCCACTCGGACACGCGCCCCCTCCCGTCCCAGATCCGCACCTGCCAGACGACCCGGCCGCGAGAACCCGGCGCCGGTCCGCCGTAGGCGGCGCTCACCGCCGTGGAGGCGACCTTGCCGGAGTCCCAGAGGCCGGCGTGGCCGAGCCGGCTCTCGTCACCGGCCGCGCGGATCTCGTATGCGCTTTGGGCCGCGTCACGCTGCGCGGACGCGAGGCGCCAGCTCAGCGTGGGACGCTGGTCATCGATCCCCACCGGGTCGGTCAGCCCGTCGGCCCGCAAGCCGGTGGCGCCGACCGATCCGGCGGCCGAGGCGCGCACCGGCGCCGCGACCGACAGCGTGAGCACGACGACACCTGTGACCACCCCGGCGATCCGGGGAACCTTGGGAATGCTGAAGACACCTGTCACCTCATCTGCCTTTCTGTGAGTCCCCCGACTCGTGTGAACGACGCGACCGGCTCACTCCGCATAGCGGTAGCGGAAACGCCCGCCCGGCGCGGCGTCGCCGCTGGCGAGCGTGTCCAGAATGTCGCCGTCGCGCTGCATGTTGTCGATCCATTTGAAGTCGATGCGCAGCGGGTGCCCCGAACCGGCACCCACGAGCGACCGCGGTATCGCGAGCTCCAGCTCGCATCCCTTGACCTCGTACGGGATATCGGCCAAGCGTTTCCAGGACCAGCCCCCGAGGCTCGCCTCCAGGCACGTCCGCCGCGCATTCGTCACCCGCCGGTTCACGACGAAGTCGAACCCCTCCCAGCCGCTGCCGGGATCGCCGGTGACGTCGAGGAAGAGCATCATCCAGTTGTGGTCGGTCCACGGGGTGATCGGCTGCCGTGTACGCACGTAGAAGTACAGGTGGTGCTTGTCGCGGGCGACCTTGGCCGCGACCACGTCGTTGCGGCCGGTCGTGTCGACGTAGCGGCCGGCGTCGCCCCAGCCCGGGTGGTCGCGGTGGGCCGTGTCGCCCGCGTGATCGCGGAACTCCGGACCCACCTCACGCCAGTCCGTGAAGTCGCCGTCGATCCGTATCGTCCGGGGCGCGGACGGACGCGGAAGCGGCCGGACGCCCTTGTACTTCCGGATGTTCGCGACCAGTTGGTAGTAGTAGGCGTCCTGGTAGGCGTTGCCGCCGGGGAACCCGCCCTCCGATCCGCCGCGCAGCGGCTCGATGTCCCGGCTGTGCTCCCAGTCGAACTCGTCGACGAAGACCACCGGGGCCTCTACCCCGTTGAAGCTCTCGAAGCGCTGCGCCACCCACTCGTTCCAGCCGGTCACGAACACGAACTCCGGGTCGACGGCGAGTGCGCGGTCCCACTGCTCCTGGAAATTGAGTCCCTCGGCGGTACGGGAGTCGTCGGCCGGGAGCCGGCCGTCGTGGTAGCTGCGTCCCTGCGCGTGCGGCTCGCTCATCGCCCCGAGCCGTCCGTCGACGGCGTTCTGCGCGACGCCGACGGTCATCTGCTCGGCGGCTCCCGTGTCGTCGCGGAAGACGTGCTGCGGTGAGACCTCGAGCCAGCCCCACTCGTCCGACCCCGTCGGCCCGGCGAAGTAGGAGGGCTGCGGGGCCCGGAACGTGAAGAAGTCGAGCACCTCACCGACCGGACCCGACGCGTACTCGACGTAGACGGACCGGTCGCCGGTGACCGGCGCGCCGTCGGTGTAGGCCCGGCCGTCCGGGTAGACGTCCGCCGGATCGGTCCACCAGCCGACCGAGCCGCTCGGGTCGGACTGCTCCAGGTAGTAGGTGCCCGCGGGCGCGGCCGAGTCGAGCCGCAGCATCACCTTGGCGTTGTCGGCCACGGCCTCGAACCGCCGCTGCGCCAGCCGGGTTCCACCGGGTCCGTCCGCGTACAGCGTCAGGGTCATCGCGGCGTCGGTGGTGTTCCAGGTCGGGATGCGACCGCCGACGGCCAGGACCGGCTCCGTCGCCTTGAACGTCTGTCCCTGGGTGTGTCCCGGCGCCAGCCCTGCCGGGTCGGTGCCGTCCTTCGTCAGCAGGGTCCCGCCGATCCGCGTCGGGTCGGCGAGGATGAGTGGTTTGTCCTTCCAGCGGAACCACAGATCCTCGTGCGTGCCGGGCCGGTACAGGTCGGTGTACAGATCCATGACGACCTGCTGCGGGTTCCCGAACGGTGTCAGGAACGCGACCTGTGGGGTCGCGCTCCCCGCGGCGCGCACCGCCGCGAACGTGTCGAGGAGCGCGTGGTAGACGGGGGCGTAGGTGAAACCGTTCGTGACATCGAAGATCACCGTGTCGACGCCCGCGTCGGCGAGCATCGTCGCGTGCTTGCGGATCACCCAGGTGTCGTCCGAGAGGTAGTACCCGAAACAGGGCTCGGCCCAGTGGTGGAAGTCCCCCATGGGCCCCCAGGCCGGATCGTCGCCGTTCTCCAGTGCCGCCGGATCCGCGGTGAGGATCTTGCTGATGTCGTGCGGGCCGCTGGTCGAGTGCTGGCCGAGCCAGAGAAAGTAGAAGACGCCGACGTAGCGGTTCTGGCGCGGCCCGCCCACGTCGTCGTGGGTCGGCAGCCGGCGGCCGAGACCGTCGGTGGCGACCCAGGTGTCGCTCATCAGGTCCGGTACGGCCGCCGGCACCGCGGCCGCACGAGCGGTTCCGGACAGCACACCCGGGAACGTCGCTCCCGCGGCTCCTACGGCTGCCCCGCGCAGCACGTCGCGCCGGCGCACACCTCGTTCACTCATCTGTGCCTCCACTGGTCGGGGGCCGGTTTCCCGGGCACACGCCGTGCCCGGGAAACCGGCCGTCGGGCTCAGCCCGCGTTGAAGCGATGGACGCCATGGACGGCTCACCCGTCCTCCTGGCGCAGGAACCTCCCGCCCTGGCTTGACGCGCCGGGCACAGTCACGCGTGGGTGATGACGCGCGGTGCCATGCTCACCCGGTCCACGTCGAAATATCCCTTCCAGTCGGAGCCGACCGAACCACGCACCCATACCTTGATCCGGTGGATCGCGGTCCGGCCCGGCCAGTGGGACAGATCGAGGGAGAGCCGGTTCCAGCCGCCGGCCGGATCCAGGGTGCCGGTGCCCTCGGCCACCCGCCCGTCCGTGGAGTACACCCGTATCGTGGCCGAGAACTCATTGCCCGGCTTGAAGCCGTCGTCGGCCGACTCCGGTACGCGGATGGACGCGGACAGCCAGGGCATGCGGGTCGCGTCGACCGGCCGGTCGAACACCACGCCGGTGCCCTTGCCGGTCTTGGCGTACGTCGACCAGGGCGCCAGGCCACTGCCGAAGCTCACCCGCAGCGCCCCTGTGCCGGACGCCCCCTGCGTCGTCACCTGCTCGACACCGCTCGCGTTGTCGGCGACCTGCCAGCCCTGCGTGTCCTGCTCGAAATCGGCGATCCGGTTCTCTCCGACGGGAGCGGCCGACAGCCGCGTGTCGGCGGGGTACGGAAGGCTTCGCCTCGCCAGCTTGGCGGGGTCGAAATTCGGGATCACGGCCTTCCAGTCGGAGATTCCAATGATCGTCTTCGCGAACTCGGTGGCCCGCAGCGACTGCGGCGTGTCGATGTACTTGAAGACGTCGTAGATCGGTTTGTGCTCGCCGGGTGCGGCGCTGAACGGGTGATCCGGATCCCAGGTCCACAGACCGAGGCGCAGCCCACCCTCACCTTCGTGGTCGACGTGCCGGTGCAGGATGAATGCGTCGATTCCCCCGGTGAAGGCGATCTTGTAATACGCGTACGCGAAGGCGGCTGCCTGAAGCCGGAGGTTCTCAGTGGTGTAGTCCTTCGCGTTCAGCCCCTGTTCGGACAGGATCACCCGGCGCTGCTCGCCGCCGAACTTCAGGCCGTCCTGCGCCAGGTACCGGGGCAGGACCTGGATGTTCTTGAACGTGATGAGCGGGCTGTCGGACGTGTCGAGTGCGTCCTTGTCGTCCCAGAACGCCGGATTGAACAGATCCTCTGGGTAAGGGTGGTAGGCAATATTCCAGGAAAAGTCGCCTTGCTGCTTGGTGATCGCGTTGAGGCCGTCAACGATGTCGCGTCCCTTGTAGGTGTAAGCAGGGTCATCGTTCGCCGAACTGTTCCAGTAATGCGTCAGCGAGATGTACACGCGGCCGTTGGCGTCGGATTTCCGTAGCGCCTGCCAGGCGATCCGCAGCGCGCGGGAGTAATGGTCGAGGAATGTCCCCCGGTCCTGCCGGCCCATGTTGTACCAGTACTGCTGAGCATCGACCTCGTTGCCGATGATCCAGCCCCAGGCGCGCCCGTACTCCTCGTCGGCGCGGGTGTAGCGCTGGGTGAAGAACTCCATCGCCGCCGTGTAGTACGCCGCTCCGTCCGCGGTCTTGGTGTCGAACGCGTAGACCGTTCCGGTACCGATTTCGGCGTCGGGGTGGATCAACTGGCGCCAGGCCGAACTCGAGTTCCCCGGCTCCGCGTAGGCGAGGACGATCAGGTTGACCAGGGTTCCATCGTCGGAGAGAGGCTTGACCTGGGCGTCAACGCCCTCGACCGCGCTCTTGTTGAAGTAGAACGTCCGGCCCTGGGAGGTGAACTCGATGGTGTTGTCCGGCGCGCCGGGACCGCTCAGCATCATCTGATCGAGCGGCAGATTGATCGCGGCGTGCTTGACGCCGAGTTCCTCGGCGTCGTCGGTCATCTCCACTTGGAGTCCCTTGATACTGGGAGTCTGCGGATACGCCGTCCGGTTCACGGCCAAGTCGATCTTGTCGGCGTAGTGCGCGGATCCCAGAACGGTGTCGCCGCCGGCGACGGCCAGGAACTTGTCATACAGCCGGTCCCTGCCGTCGTCCGCGAAGCGAGGCAGCCGGGCCGTGAAAGCACCGGTGGCGTCCGGTTCCGACGTCGCGACGGGTGACTCGCCCTCGGGGATCTTGGGCTCCTGCCAGGGGCCCAGCGCGTATATCGCGACCTTGCCCGCCGTGGTGCCGGCGTCGCCGGTGACGACGACGCCGGTCTCGTCAACGGCCACCTGCGTGATCCCGCTCATCGACTGCGCCCGCGCGGAACCCGCGGACAGGGTCATGGTGGTCGCCGTGGACAACACGGTGGCCAAGGCCAGCAGCACGGTGAGTATGCCGTGCCGTGCCCATCTCGCCTGCAACATCCCGACCTCCAGGTAGATCGGGGCCTCAGCCCGTGGTGAAGTGGTAGGAGCCGGAGCCGACGGCGTAGACGGCGCAGCCGTCCTCCAGGCGCAGGAACCTCGCGCCCTGCTGGGTCACCGCCGCCGCGCTCGCGGCGGGGACCCACACCTCGGCGGTCGTGTTGACGGGGACGGTGACATCGAGGGTGAACCGGCCGTTCTGGTCGGTCCACCGCGTGGCGATCGGCCCGTAGACCGAGTCGTACCGGCCGGACGCGGTGTGCACGCCGCCGCCGGGGCGGGGCCGGATGACGGTCTTGGCGAAGCCCGGGCTCGCCGGGCTGATCCCGGCGATGTTCTGGTACATCCACTCCCCCACCGAGCCGTACGCGTAGTGGTTGAAGGAGTTCATCGCCGCGTCCTGGAAGCTGCCGTCGGGCTTGATGGAGTCCCAGCGCTCCCACATCGTGGTGGCGCCCTTGTCGATCTGGTAGCCCCAGGAGGGGAAGGTCCGTTGCGTCAGCAGCCGGTAGGCGACGTCCGTGTGCCCCGTGGCGGTGAGTGTGGGCAGCAGGCGCGGTGTGCCGAGGAACCCGGTGGACAGGTGCCAGTCCTTCGCCTTGATCAGCTCGACCAGGCGGTCGGCGGCGGCCTGCCGCTGCGCCGCCGGCAGCAGGTCCATGGACAGCGCCAGCACGTACGCGGTCTGGGTGTCGCCCTTGACCCGTCCGTCGCCCGACACGTACGCGCCGTCGAACGCGTCACGGATCTTCGTGACCAGGGCGTCGTAGGGGCTCGCGTCCTCGCCGAGCGCCCGCGCCGCCTTGGCGACGATGCCGGCCGCGTACGCGAAGTACGCGGTGGCGATGACGTCCTTGGGCGTGTCGTCGTTCACGTTGAGCCAGTCGCCATAGCCGGAGGCCGGGCGCAGGTAGCCGGTGCTGTTCTTCTCCAGGTACGCGATCCACTTGGTCATGGCCGGGTAGTTCCGCGCGAGCTCGGACCGGTCGCCGTACCGCTCGTACAGCGTCCACGGCACGGTCACACCCGCGTCGCCCCAGCCGGCCGAGCCGTTGCCGACCGAGCCGACCATCGGCGCGACGTCGGTGAACGAGCCCTCCGCGGTCTGGTCATCGCGAAGGTCGGTCAGCCACTTGGCGAGGAACGACGCGGAGTTCATGTTGTAGGCGGCGGTGCCGGAGAAGACGTTGATGTCGCCGGTCCAGCCGAGCCGCTCGTCCCGCGCGGGCGTGTCGGTCGGCACGGACAGGAAGTTGCCGCGCTGGCCCCAGGTGATGTTGCTCTGCAGCTGGTTCAGCATCGGCACATCGGTGTGGAAGTCCATCGTGAACGGTGCGTCGGTGTGCATCACGCGCCCCACGACGTCGGGCCGGGACGTGGCGCCGGTCACCTCGACGTAGCGGAAGCCGTGGAAGGTGAACGCCGGCTCGTACGTCTCCGTGTCTCCCCCGCGCAGGGTGTACGTGTCGGTGGCCTTGGCGGTGCGGAGGTTGTCGGTGTAGAGCGAGCCGTCTTTGTTCAGCACCTCGGCGTGCCGGATGGTGAGCTTCTGCCCGGCCGTGCCGGAGGCCCGCAACCGCACCGTGCCGACCATGTTCTGGCCGAGGTCGTAGATGTAGTCGCCGGACGACCGTTCGGTGACCTTGACCGGCCTGAGCTCCCGCTCGACCCGCACGGGCGGGTCCGCCTGGGCGACCGTCGCGGCCGTCACGCCGTTCTTGACGAGGACCGGCTTCCAAGCGCTGTCGTCGAACCGCTGCGAGCTCCAGCCGGGCGTCTCGTCGCGCGCGTCGTAGTCCTCGCCCATCAGCAGGTCGGAGTCGACCACCGGGCCGGTCGCGCTCTTCCAGCTTCCGTCGGTGACGATCCGGTCGGTGCTGCCGTCGGTGTAATCGATCTCCAGTTGGGCCCGGAGGTACGGCCGGTCGCCGTACTGGCGCGGGCCGAAGCTCGCGACGTTGCCCGCGTACCAGCCGGGCGCCAGCGTGGCGCCGATCGCGTTGCCGCCCTGCCGGACCAGGCCGGTGACATCGTAGGTCTGGTACTGCACGCGCTTGCTGTAGTCCGTCCAGCCGGGGGCCAGCTCGTCGTCTCCGACGCGGTGACCGTTGATCTCCGCGCGGTAGACGCCGAGCGCGGTCGCGTACAGCCGGGCCTGCTTGATCTTCTTTCCGGCGGTGAACTCCTTGCGCAGTTCCGGGGTGAGCCCGTCCGGCTTGTCGGCCACGGTCTGCCAGCGGATCGTGCGGTCCGCGGAGGTGGGCTTGCCGTCGACGTACGCCTGGCCGTGGTCGTAGCCGCCGTCGGACTGGCTCCACCAGCCGATGGTGCCCTTGGGGTCGGACTCCTCCAGGTAGTACGTGCCGGCCGGTGCGGCCGTGTCCAGTTTCAGCGTCGCCCAGGCGTTGTCCGGGTGCGGGTCGAAGCGCTGCCGGGCGACCAGTTCGCCGCCGGGACCGTCCTTGTACAGCGAGAGGGTCATGCCGGAGTCGGTGGTGACCCAGGTCGGCGCGGAGGCCCCGACCGACGTGAACGGCTGGTCGGAGGTGAACGTCTGGCCCTGGGTGTGCCCCGCCTCGAGCTGCGACGGGTCGTTCTGCTTGGTGAAGGACGTGGGCAGCGGGATCGGCGCGTTGTGGCCGATCCACTGGGCCTGCCAGTCGCCGCCACCGAGCAGCCCCATCTCCCACCACGACGGCGTGCTCCACTCGGAGGGCCGGCCGTGCGCGTCCCAGACCCGGACCTGCCAGTGGTAGCGGGTGCGCGACCGCAGCGCCGGGCCGGCGTACGGCACCAGAACGGACTGGTTCGAGGTGACCCGGCCGCTATCCCACACGTCGGGGTGCGCGAGCTTCGCCGGGCTCGACGCCACCCGCACCTCGTACGCGCTCTGGGACTCGTCGCGGTCGGCCGCGCCGAGCCGCCAGCTCAGCCGAGGGTGCGGGGCGTCGATGCCGAGCGGGTGCCCGGCGTACTCGGTGGTCGTCGTCAGGACCCTGATGCCATCGGGCGCCGCCGAGGCCGGCGAGACCGCCAGGCCACCGGCAGCGACCGCCAGGGTCGCCGGAAGGATGAGGAGTCTGTACGGTTTCCGCCGCATGGGCTGCCTCCGGTTGTCGGAAGTGCTGGAGGACAAGAAGATCGATGGAGAAAATGGATTGGGTCAGCCGTCGTAGGCAATTCGTCCGAGTACGACGGCGGAGGCGGCGGTCCAGCCATGCATGGGCATGTTTCCGTACCGCGCATTCGGGAGTTCCAGACTCCCGTCGACGACGTTGTATTTCTCCCAGAGTTTGTGAGTGCCCTTGCCGAGCACGTGCACGATCTCCAGCGTGCGGTCGCCCGGCGAGGCCTCGCCGTCGGTGAGTGCCTCACCGTCTTCCAGGACATCCTTGGAAGCCGTGTACCAGGCGATCTTTCCGACCGGGTCCGACATCTCCAGGACGTACGTTCCGGCCGGCGCGGGCGAATCCAGATCCAGGTAGTCCCAGGCGTTGTCCTTGACGTTGGTGAACTTTCCGGATTTCACCACGGAGCCGTCGTCGCGGCGCAGGGTGAGCGTGAATCCGGCGTCGGTGGTGTTGTAGGTCGGGAAACTCCCGCCCACCCGTGAAAACGGTTTACCGGTGGTGAATCGCTGGCCGAATGTATGGCCTGTAGTGAGGATCGGCGCGATATCTTGCGTCCGCGATCCTTCGGTCTCGGTCTGCTCACCGAGATTGAAATACCAGTCCGTCAGGAGGTCGACCCATTTCTTGGCGATCCGCTCGGCGTCGGGCCGCAGGCCGTAGGCCGCCAGCCCCTCCACGGTGAGCAGGTGCATCGGCGGCCAGCCCCCGGGATACATGAACTGCAGATCGTCGTCACTCACGGCCGTGTGCGGGTTCGGATAGACCTTGTCGGTGACGGTCAGGCCGTGGGGATGCTCCAGCAACGGCAGGTTGCCGGCCGACCGCCGGGCCTGCGCGGCCGTGGCCACGCCCGCCCACAGCGGCAGGTACGCGCAGACCGAGATGTAGGGGAGCCGCTTGCCGGCGACGAAGTCGTACTCCTTGAACACGCCCGTCTGCTCGTCCCAGCAGTACTTGCGGATCAGCGCGGCCCTGGCGTCGGCCTCCTTGGTGTACCGGGCCGCCTCGTCGTGGCGTCCCACTTCCTTGGCGATGCGCGCGAGGACCCGGGCGTAGCGGACCAGGGCGCAGTTGGTGATCAGTGGGACGCAGCGGCGCGCGTCACCACCGAAGATCGGGGTCCAGTCCAGCCCCGTCTCCGCCTCCGCCTCCAGTTCGCCCGGCAGCGCGGGGTCATCGGCGGTTCGGTTGGTGGCCAGGCCGATCGGGGTCTGGTGGAGAGAACCCTTCCAGTAGCCCTCATACTCCCGTTTGAGCAGCGGATATGCCTGATACAGCAGGTCGAGCCCGCCACCCGCCCGGTAGTGCAGCCAGACGCTGTCGGGAAACACCGGCGTCTGTGACCTGGTCAGCAGCGTCGTGCGGTTGCCGTTGGGCATGTAGCCGTAGCGCTCCACCATGAACAGGTAGTCGCGGATGTGATCGGCCACCGGGCCGAGTTGCCCGTGGGCAAGCATCCCCCGGTTGATGAAGTAGGTGTCCCAGTCGTACATCTCCGGGAAGCTGCGCTCGGTCCCCCCGGGGGTGGCGTAGGGGAAGGGCAGGAACAGCAGGGTGCCGTCCGCGTCATCGCGGATCTGCTCCTCCTGCGAACGATGCAGGTCCTTCTCCCACCAGGTGCGGATGAGAGCATCCAGTTCCCGCCACCGTTCTTCGCCGGGATCGTCGGCCGCGCGGCCGACCGCCGCCGTCGCCGTGCCGGGGCGCAGCAGGCCGGCGCCGGTGATCGCCACGGCGCCTGCGGCGGCGGTGCCCAGGAACCGGCGCCGACCCTCGTCGATGCTCATACCTGTCTCCTTCTTCGCGTTGCGAGGCTCATTCGGCGTGGCGGAAGCGGCCGGACGGGGCGGTCATCGGAAGGTTGGGACGTCTGCAACGGTGTGGGCCGCATGAGGCTCCTCGGGATTTCGGGCACGGCGACGAGGACCCGCGGCCGGCACGGCCCGGTGTCGTCACCTGGAGTCGGATCCCCCGATCAGGCTCCTTGCGGGTTGGTCAGGGGTTCACCTCGATGAGCTCGATGTCCAGCAGGTCGGCGAGGGCCTTGAGATCGGCGATCCGGTGGCCGGTGCCGAGGGCCCAGTGGTGGGAGATGCCGGTGGCGCTCCAGGCGTCGGTCCACTCCCCCGGATCGGCGCCGAAGTCCACGCGTGAGGTGGTGTTGCCGATCCGCAGGAGCGGGCCGCCCACGACCTCGCCCTCCGAGGCCACGAACGCGAACCGGCCGTCGCGGCCCTGCCGGAGGCCGAACGCCGTGACCGGGCCGTGCTTCACGTCGAACTCCACCGACACGCCGTAGCCCCGTTTGCCGTGGTAGACGCCGAGTCCGCGCAGCAGCGGCCGGCCGTCGCTGATGGCGAGGTGGGCCGGGCCGTCGTGGCCCATCTCGACGTGCCCGCGCTGGAAGTCCAGCGCCTGGAACTCGGTGAACGAGCCGCCCGCGCCGAGCCGGTCCATGATCAGCATGGCGAGCGAGGTGCGCAGCTCGTACTCTCCCGCCGCCGGGACGCCGCGTGCGGTGAGCAGCGAGGCGCCGAGGATCATGCCCGCGCCGAGCCGCTCGTGTATCTCCCCGTCCAGGCCCCGGTGGTAGTACGCGAGGCTGTCCAGCCCGAAGTCGTCCACGAGCCGGTCCAGGCCGACCGCGACGCGCGCCGCCCAGCCGAAGTCCTCGTCGTTCACCGACGCGTCCAGCGCGAAGACGTCCGTGGCCTCCTTCTTCTTGGCCTCGGCCTCGGCGTCGGTGACCTTCTCCACCCGCACCCGCAGGTCGTCGAACTCCAGGACCTCCACGTGGCCGCCGAACTGGGCCGACACCAGCGTCAGGTCGGTGGCGACGTCGAGCATCCCCGGATACAGGTGGCCCATGAGGCCGTGCCGGCCGTGCCGCAGCGCCGCGCGTACGCCGGCCGCCCGCACCCAGCGGCCGATGCGGTCCCAGGCCCGCTCGTCCTCCAGGTACCCCGACACCGAGCGGAACGGGATGCCGCAGCGCAGGAACGCGTTGGCCATCTCGGGCAGCGGGCAGGCGCCGCAGTAGGCCAGCCACTGCCCGGTGTCGAACGTCTCGTGCTCCATCGACTCGGTCGGCTGGAGGTTGATCAGCAGCACCGGCGCCCCGCTGCGCTGGGCGACCGGCACGAGCATGGTCGCGGTCATGTACGTCGTGAGGAACCCGACGATGAGGTCGCAGCCCGCCGCGCGCAGCTTCTCCGCCGCCGCGGCGCCCTCGCGCTCGTCGGAGATGAAGCCGGCGTCGACGACGTCGGCGCCCAGGAGGCGCATGCGCTCCGACACGCGTTCGGCGGACCGCCGCAGCTGCGGCAGCAGGTCGGGGAACTGCGGCCAGTACGCCCCCAGCCCTCCGGCGACCAGCCCGACGCGTACGCGTCCTTCGTTCGCGCTCATTCGTTCTCTCCATTTCTTCGGTGACAGGGGCCGGTAGCGGCCGGGGTCCGTGGTTCGGGAGGTCGCGTCATGCTCATATCGCCGGGCTGAGTCCTTCACTGCGAACCGTCCACCTGCCGTCCGACGGGAACCCGGGCGCGGCGGTCTTCGGCCCCCGGTCCCAGCCCGCGGCCATCATGGCGGCCGCGTACAGCAGGCCTCCTGCTCCGGGGAAGTACGGTGAGGGCACCCCCGCAAACCCGCTCGCGGGCAGGCCGGTGTCGGTGAAGCCGAACCGCTCGTGGAGCAGGAAGTCGACGGCACGGCCGGGGTCGCCGAGCCGGGCGGCGTTCATCGCCAGCAGCGGAAAGTCCCAGCTGTAGAGATTGTCCACGTCCCAGGTGGCGTAGACCTTCTGGGCCGTCGCCCGCATCGTGGGCACGTCCACACCGTCCCCGGGCAACATGCCGTACGCGGCCACGGGGTCGGGGTGGTTGTTGTTCCACCGGGTCCACATGTCCTGGATGCCTTCGTGGAACACATAGACGCCGTCCTGCACGGGCAGGGGTGCCAGGCCGGCCAGCACGTCCGCGTACGCCGGGTCCGGAGTCAGGCCCAGCCGCCGGCGCCACCGCTGTGCGGTGCGCAGCGCGAAGCGGCAGTACGACAGCTCGAAGGTCGGGTTGATCGTCGACCGCGGGTCGGGGCCCTCATTCGCGATGACCAGCGGCGGGCCGAGCACATAGCGGTGGGTCGCGGGGTCGTGGAACGCGTACGACGCCAGGAAGTCGGCGGTGGCGAAGACCACCTCGCGCCACTTCGCCAGGGTGCTCCTGTCCGGGTGGGCCCGGTAGTCCAGTTCGGCGAAGAAGATGGGATGCGGCTGCTGCCAGAGCAGCAGGGCGTTCTGCAGACCGGGCGACTGCACTCCACCCGGGGTCGTCATCTTCGGCCAGCGTGCCCCGCGGTAGCCCTGCTCCCGCGCGCGGTCCCGCGCCGACGCGAGGAAGTGCTCGTAGACGCCCGCGCCGCGGTCGAGAATCGGCCAGCGGTTCCACAGCGCGTAGTGCGCGGCGTGCCACCAGTACATCTCCAGGTGGAACTTGCCGTACCAGCCGTTGTTGACCAGGCCGGACTCCTGCGGCGGCCAGCCGCCTGCCTCGTTGACCGCCATGGCGAACTGGCTCCGCACGATGCGGCGTTCGAGCTCCACCCATCGGGAGTCGGCGCTCTGTGAGAGGTCGATGGCGCCGCCGGAACGCCAGAACCTCGGCCACCACGCCGCGGAGGCCGCCGACACCGCCGGTGCCGGCGGAGCCGGGCGCGGCTCGTCGGGTGAGAAGCCGAAGGCCACCTCCAACCGCCGTGCGCGGCTGCCGTCGAGGACGTACCGGTGCGGGTGCGTCGCGTCGGGTGTCAGCCTCCCGGGCCCCTGCCACAGCAGCGACACGTGGTACGTGGTCGCGTCGAGGCGATGGGTGATGTCGGCCCGCTGGGCACCACGGCGACGCAGCTGCGTCTGATGTGCGTCGGGCCGGTCCCACACGCCGACGAACGGCGCGGAGAACTTCGACCCGGCGGTGGCGTACGGGAAGTCGATGAAGACGATGAGGCGGCCCGCGGCGATCAGCGGTGAGTCGACGCGCACCCCCACCACGTCGAGCTCGGGATGACAGGCCGTCTCCACGGAGACCGGCGCGCCGTCCAGGACGAAGCTGCTGTGCAGGGTGCCGGACCACAGATCCAGCCGCTGGTGACGATCGGTCAGGTCGGCCTCCGTGGCCTCCTGGCCGTCCCCGCGGAGCAACCGCATGCCGATGCGCGCGAGGTTGATCCGGTGCGGGTTCTCCCGCAGCCACTGGTTCAGCTGCGGGTGTTGCTTGTCGTCGGTCCAGTAGCGGACGGGGCGGCCGTGAGTGTCCCAGATCTCTCCGACGTAGTCCGCCGGGCTCTGGCCGGGAGGCAACGCGTCCTCGTGCCAGCCCCAGTCCGACATGGTGGCGAAGGGCAGGAACGTCTGCAGGCCGGTGATGTCGGCGCCGAAGGCGAACCGCCCGTTGCCGACCTGGATCGGCAGGTCCGGGTCGCTCGCGGTGCGTTCGATGTCATGCCGTCCGACCAGCGCACGACGGTCGATGGCGCCTGCGGCCGCGTCGGCGCGTGCGGCCGGCGCGCCGGCGAGCAGGCCTGCCATTCCCAGGCCGCCCATGCCCTGCAGAACGGCTCGGCGTCTGATCACGTTGCCTCCACCGGATAAACGACAGTGTTGATGTTGATGCCGTTGAAGAGATTCACCGCGACATAGTGACGGTCGGTGTACCAGTACTGGCCGTCGTCGAGCGTGATCGGTCCACTCGTGAAAGAACCATCGGGGCTCAGGGTCGCCGGGATCGCCGTAGTGCTCCGATCGACGAAGATCCGGACCGTGCCACCGCTCACGAATCCGGGATATGCCGCGAGGTCGACCTTCCCACTGACCGTGAAGGTGTGCGCCGAGACCTTGTTGACCACGTTCGGATCGGCGGTGAGCCGGACGTTCTCATCGCCGGCGTGAGCCGTCGTCTGGTCGAGCAGGTTCAACGGCGTCGTGTTGTACACCGTCTCCGCCCCGCTGGAGGGGTCGATGTACTTTACGTTCTCCACGACCAGGTTCTTGATGTTCTTGTTGGAGTTGAAGGCCGCCTGCAGCGTGCTCGTCGTGTAGAAGACCGAGTTGCGGTAGTAGACGTTCTCCACCGGAGAACGCGAGGCGGCGCTGGAGAACTGGAACGTGGTCTTCCCCGGGGTCATCGTCGGCGCGGTATCGACGTCGTCGATGTAGATGTTCCGTACGGTCGGATTGAAGATGTCGGCGTTGGGGAACGACACGGTTTCGGAATAGTTACTGTCGAGCTGGACCATCGCCGACCGCGCCGCCTTCAGCAGGTTGTGCCGGAGATAGATGTTCTCGACCGCCCCACCCCGATACGAGTTCGTCTTGATCTTCAGGATCATCGCCAGCCCCGGTCCGCCGAACTCGTTGTGTTCGATGAAAACGTTCCGGATGCCTCCCGACATCTCGCTGCCCATCGAGACCGCGGCGGAGTAGGTGCCGATGTTGTCGTTGTTGTACGCCGAGTCCCGGATGATGAGGTTCTCGCTCGGCGCCCGGTGCAGCCTGCCGTTGACATTGCGGCCGGCCTTGATCGCGGCACCGTCGTCGCTGGTGGTCACGCGATTTCCTTCCAGGACGACGTTCTTGCAGGACTCGGGGTCGACACCGTCGTCGTTGTTCCAGCCGGTCGCCTCGAAGTCCTTCGTCTTGTCGCTGTAGATGTCGAGGTTCCGGACGAGCACGTTCTCGGAGTTGAGCGGATGAACGATCCAGAACGGAGTGTTCCTGATCTTCACATCCTCGATGAGGACGTTGCGAGAATGATTGGTCTCGATGAACTGCGGCCGGAACGTGGACTTCATCGCGACCGCGTCCGATGGCGGCGGGACACGTTTGACCGTGTTCCCGTCGACCACCGGAATCGAGCTCGGCATGTGCCCGTCGTCGGTGAATATGCGCTTGGTGATCGGCACGTCCCGGAAGTTCATGTCGTTCAGAATTCCGTTTTCGCCGTACGGAGCGTCGAGGCTCTTGTTCTCCACCGACGGCTCGCCCCAATAGCCCTTCTTCCAGGGCCGCCAGTTCCACATGTCCTCCTGGCCGTCCAGCGTCCCACCGCCGGTGATCGCGATGTTCGTCTGGCCGAGGGCGTAGATCAGCGGCGAGAAGTTATAGAGATCGGTGCCCTCATAGCTGGTCAGGACGACGGGGTAGTACTCGTTGGTCTTGTTCCGCATGAACTTGACCACGGCACCGGTCTCGATGTGCAGATTGACATTGCTCAGGAGGGTTATCGCCCCGGAGTAGTAGGCTCCGTTGGCGTTCCGTGACCCCCCGGCCGGGACGACGACGATCCCGCCGCCGGATTCGTGGCAGTCTCTGATCGCGGCCTCGATCGCGTCGGTGTAATACCAGACCTCCTGCGAATCGGCGACCAGCGGAGATGTCTTTTCCGCCGGGTCGGCGGCCTGATTTCCGACATAGAACTTCTCGGTGACCCGTCGCACCAGGCGCGCATATTTCGGGCTGGTGATGTCACAACGCTTGTCGTTGAACACCGGCGTGTTGGCGTTGACCGTTTGATCGATGTCGTCGTAGAGATCCTTGTTCCAGTAGACGCCATCTTTCTGCTGGGCATGGGGATCGTCGATCGCCAGCCGATAGGTGAAGCGGTCCCGACCGTTCTCCGCCGTGACCTGGAGCCGGTCTCCGTCGACGACCGCGCCCGACCGCTTCTCCTCACCGTCTTCGTCCGCTACGACATAGCCCTGCCGCGAGTCGTCCTTGGCACGGATCTGCGCCTTGACCTGCTGGACGGTCGTGCCGTTCCGGACGGTGACGGTCGAGGTCCCGACGGCCTCGATCCTGCCGGACGCATTCGGCTTGGCGACGACGACGGTCCCGGTGGAGCGGTGCGCCGTGGCGTCTCCCCTCGACTCGCCGGGAGCCGCCCACGCCGTGCCGGGTGTGCCGGCCCCGACCAGCGTGGTCACGGCAAGTGCGACCATCCATCGCCTGCGTCGGCCTCTCATCCGCATGACCTCCGGTGTCGCGTGTCGCGTTGGCGTGTCGTCCGGCGCGTCACGGCCGCACCGTGAGCCCGCTCATCTGCACGTTGGCGTTGGTGGCGTCCCAGCTCTTGGTGACGCTGAGCCGCAGGTAGCGGGCCTGGACCGGGGTGAAGGTCGTCGTCCCGCCCGCCTTGGGGGTGTCGGTGGCCGTGGCCACCGTGCGCCAGTTCCGGCCGTCCGAGGACACCTGGACGTCGTAGTCGCGCGGCCCGTAGTTGGAGCGTCCGCCGACGGTGACCGAGCCGATGCCGACGGTCGCGCCGAAGTCGAGCCCGTACCGCACCGGGCGGGACTCGGTGGGGCCCTGACCGGCGGCCCTGCCCCACGACACCCAGAACGTGCTCGCCGATCCGTCCACCGCGAGGGCGGCCGGGTAGCGGTCCTGGCTCGCGTCCGCGATCACGCGCGGGAACGGCGTGCCACCGGGGTTGAGCGCCAGGTCGTCGGAGTGCCGGAGGGTCACGGTCGTCGTCGAGGTCGGCCCGGTGTCGCTGCGCGCCGTCACCGTCAGGGTGTCCGTGCCGGTCGCGACGCCGGAGTCGCGCAGGTCGACGGGCACCGTGACCGAACCGCCGGCCGGGACGGTCGTACGGTCCTGCTGCGGCGTCGCGGTGATCCCCGAGGCGGCCGACGCGCTGAGCGTCACCCCGACGGGCCGGCCGGAGCCGTTGTGCACCAGCACGGTGGCGCGGTTGTAACCGCCCTTCGCCAGGGGCAGCGACGTCTCCAGCGCCGAGGCGGTCAGCAGCGGCTGCTTTCCGGCGTACGGCGTGAGCGTGACCGGCCCGAACAGTCCGTAGTCCATCGGCGCCCGCGACGACGCGCCCGTGCCCGGCGCGACCCGTACCGCGTTGAGCAGGGTGGAGGCGACCCGGACGGTGATCGTGTTGTCGCCCGGGCGCAGGTACCGGCCCACCTCCACGTGGCGCAGGTCGGCCTGGTCGAGGGAGGGCAGGTCGTGCCCGTTGACGTTCACGGTCACGGTGTCCACCGGCGTGCCGAGATCGAGGTTCGCGCCGCTGACGCCCTTCCACTCCTCACCCAGGGTGACGTGGGCCGTGTAGGTGCCTCTTCCGGACACGTCCTTCAGGTCCGCGGAGTAGCCGTTGCCGGGCGTGATCGCCGACCACGCCGGCAGCCGGCCGTCCGATCCGGCCTTGAGCGTGACCGGCCCGAGCTTCGTGTGCGCGGTGTCGCCGGGCAGGTCCGAGGCGCCGGGCCCCCAGGCGTCCACCGAGAGCGACCAGTCGCCCAACGCCACCGGCTTCGGCGTGCCGGACGAGGCGCTCGCCGTGCCCGGCGCGTCCTTGCGGCCCGGCGCGCCGCGGAAGGTCGCGTCGTGCCGCGGCGTGACCGCGATGACCTCGGCGTCGTTTCCGGCGAGCCGTACCGGGACGGTGACCGTGCCGTGCCCGGACGTGTAGTTCGTGATCGGGGTGATCTGACCGGTCCAGGTGTCCAGCCGGTACGGCACGCCGTCGCCGGTGAGGGTCAGCGTCTGCGCGGTCGCGGTGTTCGTCTGGTTGTACAGGTAGTAGTAGTCGGTCGAGCCCGCGTGCCGGCGCACGTCGAGGATCGCACCCGAGTCGCTGCTCGGGGTGGCGGCGGGCGTGACGCTGAGGCGCTTCAGCGCGGCCGGCGCGTCCGCCTCGCTCGCCACCCGGACGACGCTGCGCTGCGCGGCGAGCCGGGCGACCACGGATCTGAGTTTCGCGTCCTGGGCCGCCGCGTCGGCGGCGCCGGGGACCGTGCTCGGCAGGTCGCCGACGATGACGACGGGCAGTCCCCGCCCTGCCAGCTCGAGGAGCTTCTGGGCGGCGTCGACCGGCATGGTCGTCTGGTCGTTCAGCAGCACCGCGTGGTACGCCGAGCCGTCGCCGAACAGGGTGCCCCTGGTGTAGGACGCGTCCTTGCGCCGGAGCTGGGCCGGGCTGAGGTACTCATAGGTGTACCCGGACGACGCCAGCGCCGACGAGCTCTGGATCAGCTTGTTCGCGCCGCTTCCCGTGGTCCCCGTGCCGTTCAGGCCGAAGTCCTGCCAGTACACGGCCAGGTCGAACCGCGGGTCGCCCTGCCTGAGCACGAGCTGCATGCGGGCCAGGTTGTCGTTGATCGACCGGTAGTCGGCCCAGTTCGGGCCGCCCTTGGCGCCCCACGCCTCGGAGTAGGAGGTGTTGCCGCCGTAGGTCATGCCCGGCCACACCTCCTGGGCGCCGGCGCCCTGCGGTCCCCTGGTCAGGTAGGGGAAGCCGTGCCAGACGAGCTGGTTCACCCCGCCGGCGAACCCGCGGTAGACGGCCTGGAGGTTCGAGGCGTCCGAACCCGCCCCCGCCGTCGATCCCCAGACCGCGCCGGAGAAGGCGCAGCACTCGTCCGACACCACGGGCTGCCCGGACAGGTGCGCTCCGGTGGCGACCACCCGGTAGTCCTGCACGTTGCTGTAGGCGCCGGTCGACTGCCCGAACGCCAGCGACTCCCCTTCGGGGACGTCGATGTGCGAGGCCGCGTCGGAGATGTCCACCGGGATGCCGTACGGCTGGATGCGGGTGCCCATGTGGTGCTTGTGCGCCCACTGCCGCAGCACGTCGAGGCGGTTGGCGATGTACAGGTCGCTGAGGGTCTGCCGGTAGTCGGTGCGGACGCGGGCGCCGAGGCCGTCGCCGAAGTCGAAGTACGGCCGGTCGGTGACGCCCTGGTCGCCCGCGCCGGCCAGCGCCGGGAGAACGTCGATCGGGGAGTATCCGCGCAGCTTCCCCCACTGGGCGACCATGTCGGGCGTCCACTTCTGCGTGCTGCCGAGTTCGAGGGAGTCCTCGAACAGGTCGCTGGTGCCCAGCTGGGCGAGCAGCTTGCGGACGTCCGGGGTGAGGATGTGCTGGTCGTAGAAGTCCGTGGTCGCCTTGGCGCCGGCCGCGCCGAAGGTGTCCAGGGCGTAGTTGGTGCCGGTGGCGGTGTAGCCGGACAGGGACTGGCCGGTGGGCGTCCGGTAGAACGCGATCAGCGCGTACGTGCTGTTCGCGTCGCCGGGAAGGTCGATCGACAGGTCGCCCTGCGCATCCACCTTCGCGGTCACGTCGGTGACGGTGGAGCGCTCCAGCAGCCGCGGGGCGCTGGAGGAGTCGGCGCAGCCCGCGTCGGCGCACTTGGCGATGAGCGCCGCGATGAGGGTCTTCTTCGCTCCCGCGGGCGGCGCGACGTTGAGGTTGTCCGGCAGCGGCCCGGACCTGCTCGTGCCGCCCCGGTCGAACTCATGGGAGAACACCATCTGCTGCTGCGCGGCGGGGTCGTTGACGTCGTTGACCGTGGGGACGGTCGCGGGCCAGCGGGGGCCGATCGTGAAGTCGAGGCCGAGCCCCTCCTTCTTGGCCGCCGCCAGCATGGTCCGCGTCTTCTGCGCCCACAGCGGGGTGCCCCAGCCGTACTTCTCCAGGAACGGGTTGGTGTTGTTGCCCGTGCCCTCGACGCTGAAGGGCGCGACCTCGGCACCGCCGCCGCCCGCCTTCTTGATCTGGTCGAGTTCGGCGGCCAGCTCACCGTCCTCGGTGTAGGCGAGCGGCTGCCACCAGCGGTACTTGGGCCGGACGGAGGCCGGGGGGTCGGCGAAGGTGGCGCTGGTCAGGGCCGGGACGGCCGAGGTGGCCACCGGCGAGCCCTCCGCGGTTCCCGCCGGGGCCAGTGCGACGACCGCCGCGGACAGGGCGAGGACCAGCGCCGCCGGCACTCTCGCGAACCGCCCGTGCCTCGGGCCGCCGTATCCGCCCTTGGGCCGGAGCCGCCGGCGGTCTCCCTTGCCGGCGCGAACGCGTCCGTCTCCCGCGGTCATCTCGTTCCTTCCATCGTGTGGTGCCCGGGCGCCACGCCGTCCACGTAGACATAGGCGCCGTCGCCGGTCACGCCCTTCGCGGTGGCCTTTCCACCGGCCCACACCACGTGGCCGTCGAGCGTGACGCGGCCCGAGGCGGGAATCCCGAGACGGCCTTTCGCATGCGCGGTGACCTCCAGGCGGAAGCCGTGTCCGTCGTTCCGCCAGGAGGCGGTGATGTTCCCCTTCGGCGTCGGGACCGTGCCCTCGGCCCATTTCAGGTCCCCGGTGTGCGGGACGACCGCGTAGGAGCTGAAGCCGGCGGCGGTGGGCTGGACGCCGAGCACGCGCGTGGTCAGGATCGTCGTCGGTGCCGACGCCCAGCCGTGCGCGAGGCTGGAGAACTGCTTCAGGTTGGGCGTGCCGTCCGGCTGGACGTGCTCCCAGAAGGTCGTGCCCGGGTCCTGGGCGAGCTGCCAGCCCCAGAACTTCCGGATCAGGTCGAGGCCGGACGTGTCACCGGTGCCGAGCCGGGCGTCCGCCTCGAACCCGCTGGGCAACGGCGCGTAGAACGGGCTGAGCGAGGCGTTCGCGGTGCCCACCGTCAGCGAGCCGAGGTCCGACCAGTTGTGGGCGCGCAGGTAGGCCAGGGAGCGCCTCGCCCGCGTGGCGTCGGCGACCCCGGTCAGCACGGCGGTGGCGTTCGCGTCCTGCGGGTAGGCGCCGGGGATCTCACGCGACATCCGGTACGCGCCGGCGCTCTCGTCCCACAGCTGGTCGTTGACGGCCTTCTTCACCGCCGCCGCGCGGTCCGCGTAGGCGGTGCCGGACTCGCCGCGCGCCCTGGCGAGCTCGGCCATCTGCGTGAGGTTGCGCGCGTACAGGGCGTTGACGTAGGTCTCGTGGCCGCAGTCGGAGTATCCGTAGTGGCCGCAGGAGCCGACCGCGCCGAACGCGATCAGCCCCTGCGGGTCCTGCGCCCGTACCGACTCCAGCCAGCCCATGGTCTTCGTCAGGGTGGGCCACCACTTGTCGAGGTAGGCCCGGTCGCCGGTGTAGAGCCAGTGCTCATACATGTTGTTGACGAACCACGTGACGTACTCGCCGTAGGTGCGCAGCTCGTCCTTGTTGTGCTGGCCGGCCTGGCTCTCGGCGGGCATGAAGCCGTCCGGGAGCTGCTGGGCCGCCAGCGAGGACAGGGAGTTGTCCACCGCGTCCACGTCGTGCGTGGTCAGGTAGGTGACCGGCGCCTGGACGGCGAGGTCGCCCTGCCAGACGATGCGGTCGCGCTTGCCGCCGTCGTAGATGACCTCCTTGTTCGGGTCGGCGTACGGCACGGCGGTGTCGGAGTGGTCCTGCTCGCCGGAGGTGTACGGCCAGCTCTTGGCGGTGTCCGCCATGGCGGTGTTGATCTGCACGGTGTACGCGCCCGCGTACCAGATCTTGTTCAGCAGGTCGTCGCTGGACAGGAAGTGGCCCTGGTAGGCGTCCGGACGCGACTGCAGCGGGGCGGCGGTGAACTCGGCGGAGACGGCGTTGATGTCGACCTGGCCGGGACCGTCGAGGAAGAGCGTCAGGTACCGGAAGCCGCCGCGGATCTGCTGGTCGGGCGTGTTCAGGGTCAGCTCGTGGCTGTCGGTGTCCTCGGTGTAGGCGACGCCGGGGAAGCCGTTCCAGATATTGGCGGTGTCGCACCCGGGCGCGATCTTTCCTTCGCCGTCGTTGTCGTCCGGGGCCTCGGCCAGGTACTGACGCGACTCGCTGAAGCAGGCGTGCAACTTGCCCGTGCCGGTTCCGCGCACCGTGACCCGGCCGGCGACCTCCTTGCCGAAGTCGAGGATCAGCAGCGGGGATCCGGCCCGGTCGGCGGCGCCGACGAGCCGTACCGACCGGCCGTCGGCCTGCAGGGCGTTCCGCGGGTCGCCCTCGACGCGACCCTGGCGGGCCTCCGCCTTCAGCACCGACACCGGACGGACGGTGTGCCCGGCGGGCGCCAGCACGTACGCGCGCCAGTCGCCGTGGTGCGGCGTGTACGACGAGTCGTGCCAGGGGTCGTCGCCGGTCGCCGACGCCGGGAAGGCCGGTATGGCGAGACCTGCGGCGACCAGCGCGGCGACGGCGAGTGCTCGTGACTTTCGCATCGGGATTCTCCTTCAGCCTTGGGCGATCACGGTCGACGTGCCGGTGAGACCGGGCACCTGGACATATCCGTCGCGGAGGACGACGCCGTCGCGCAGCGCCCGGCCGTCGCGCCAGACCGCGGTGCCGTCGACGCGTACCTCGCCCGCGACCGGGACGCCCGCGGTGGCGGTGGTGCCGTGCGGCGCCTCGACGCGGAGCGTGAACGTGTGGCCGCTCTGCTTCCACGCGGCCGTGATGTCACCGTGCGGCGTGGGCACGCGGCCCTCGGCCCAGTGCACGCCGGCGCTGGGGTGCGGCAGGACACTGAAGGTCCCGAACCCGCCCGAGGTCGGCGTCACGCCGAGGACCTGTTCGGTGAGGAACTCCGTCGGCCCGGTCGCCCAGCCGTGCGACAGGCTCGTGTACGAACCGAGTTGCGGAGCACCCGTCGTGGAGACGTTCTCCCACAGCGTGCCGGGGTCGCTCTTACCCAGCATGTGCGCCCAGGTCCGGTCGAGCAGCGACATCGCGCCCGCGGTGTCGCCCTGGGCGGTGTGGGCGAGCAGCGCCTGGTAGCTGACGAACGGGCTTACGTAGCGCGGCACCGTGCCCGCCTTGTCGACGGTGACGTCGCCATACCGGCCGGCGAGTTCCTTGTCGAAGAAGCTCAGCACCGACCGGGCCCGGTCGCCGGTCGCGACCCCGGAGACGACCGCCATCGCGTTGCCGTCCTGCGGGTGGGTGGCGTCGGCCGGACCCACCTTGTACGCGCCGGCCGAGGCGTCCCACAGTGAGGCGTTGATCGCCGCGGCGGTGCGTGCGGCGTGGTCGCGGTAGGTCTTCGCCAGGTCCGGCTCGCCCTTGGCCTCGGCGGCCCGCGCGGCCATGCCGAGCACGTAGACGTACAGCGAGCTGGTGTAGGTGCCCTTGTTCTCGTTGCCGTAGCCCCAGGTGCCGCCCGCGCCCGCCATGTCGACCAAGCCGTCGTCGCCGACCTTGGACTCCAGCCACGCGACGTCCTTCTTCATCGCGTCGTACCACTGGTCCAGGAAGGCGTGGTCGCCGGTGTAGAGGTAGTGGGTCCAGTAGTTGTGCACCCACCATTCGGCGTACTCCCCCCAGCCGAGGTTGTAGCCGAACTTGTCGGTCAGGTAGAGGCCGGGGATCTGCCCGCTCGCGGCCTGGCCCTTGGCCATGAAGGCGACCGAGTCGGCGGCCGGACGGCTCTGGCCCGTGGTCAGGTACGACACCGGATCGGAGATCGCGTTGTCGCCGCCCCAGATCATGCGGTCGCGCTTGGCGCCGTCGCTGATCACGCTCGGCCCGTCGCCGACGATCGCGTCGTTGCGCACCGGCCCGGCCTGCCCCGGGTAGGGCCGCCCGGTCTTCGGGTCGATGGTCGCCAGCTGCACGGTGTACGCGCCGGAGTACCACAGCCGGTTCAGCGTGTCGTCGCTGGACAGGAAGGCGCCCTTGTAGCGTTCCAGCGCCGCGTTCGCCGGATCGGCGGTGAAGTTCAGCCGCAGGCCGGACAGCCGTACCTCGCCGGGGTCGGCGAGGAAGACCATGAGGTAGCGGAACCCGCCGCGGATCACCGGGTCGGTCAGGTCGCCGTTCCGCGCGGTGAGGTAGTGCGTCTCGGTCGCGAGGCCGGTGGGGTCCTGGCTGTAGTCCGAGGCGGTGGTGAGGTACTCGGTGCTCTCGCTGAAGGCCAGCCCGATCCGGGGCGTCCCGGTCACTCCGGCGAGCCTCAGCCGGACCTGCCCGGCCACCTCCTTGCCGAAGTCGTAGACCACGTACGGGCGACCGTACGCGGCGGCGCGCAGCGTGGTGGTGCCGCCGCGCATCGCCCCGGCGGGGTCACCGACCGTTCCCCCGTAGGGGGCGGCGGGCGTTCCGCCGTCGCCCAGCGTCCAGACGGCGTGCACCCGGGCGCCCGGTCCGGGCTCCGCGGTGTTGCGGAAGGTGACCCGCAGGTCGCCGGAGGCGCCGATGAGCCTGGCGGGCACCGTGACGTCGTAGTGGACCAGACCGGCCAGACCGCTCCACGTCCCGGCCTGGGCCGGGTCCGGCTTGCGCTCATGGACGACCTGGTCGCCCACCAGCACCTCGTAGTGGGCGGTCGCGCTGCCCGCCTCCTCGACGCGGAGCCGTACGTCGTGCCCGCGCGGCACGCGCAGGCGGTAGCCGAACGAGGCGCCCGCCTGGTCGGGGCCGGCCTGCCGGACCATGACCCCGTCGACCTTCGCGGTGCTGCTCGACGGGCCGGCCTGGAGGTCGTGCCCGTCCGTCTCGGACGCCGGCGAGTCGGCCGTGACGTAGTCACCGTTGGTCGCGTAGGCCTCGGCGACCCTGGCGGGGCTCACCGTGCGGGACGACGGCGCCATGATGTAGCGGTCCGCCCGGGACAGCGGCGGCAGGCCGAGCGAGGTGTCCGCCCCGGCCGGCGGCATTGCCGCGACGACACCCGTCGTGCCCAGGGCGAGGGCGGTCAGCAGGTACAGCGATCTCATCGAAATCCTTCCTGGTCGAGACGCGGCGAGCCCGCCGTACGGGCTCGCCGCACCTCGAATGAACTGGTCAGGCGCTGAAGTGCCAGTGGCCGGAGCCGACGGTGAACACGGCGGAGCCGTCCTGCATCCGCACGAACTTCGCGCCGTCCTGGGTGACGTGGGAGGCGCTCGTCGCGGGCACCCACACCTGGGCGGTGGTGTTCACCGGCACGGTGACATCGAGCGTGAACCGGCCTCCGGAGGCCGACCAGCGGCTCGCGATCTCTCCGTAGTCGGACCGGTAGGTCGCCGACGCCCTCGTCAGGGACCCGCCGGGCCTCGGATGGATGACGACGCTCCGGTAGCCGGGCGACCCCGGGGCGATGCCACCGATGTTCTGGTACATCCAGTCGCCGACCGAGCCGAGCCCGTAGTGGTTGAAGGAGTTCATGCCCGGGTCGTTGAACGTGCCGTCCGGCTTGATGCCGTCCCAGCGCTCCCAGATGGTGGTCGCGCCCTCGCCGATCTCATAGCCCCAGGACGGGAACGTCTTCTGCTCCAGGATCTGGTACGCCACGTCGTCGTGCCCCGTGCGCGTGAGCGTCGGCAGCAGTTCCCCGGTGCCGAGGAACCCGGTGGTCAGGTGGCCGCCGTGCGCGGCGATGTTGGCCACGAGCTTGTTCGCGGCCGGGGTGACCTGCGCGTCGGGCAGCAGGTTGTCCGACAGCGCCAGGACGTACGCCGTCTGGCTGCCGCCGCCGACCGTGCCGTCGGCCTTGACGTACTTGGCGTCGAACGCGTCCCGGATCTGTCCCCAGAGGGTGCGGTACGCGGCGGCGGCGTCGTGGTCGCCGATCGCGTCCGCCATCTGCGCGACGAGGTCGGTGGAGTGCGCGAAGTACGCCGTGCCGATCAGGTCGAGCGGGGTGCCGTCGCCGACGTTGAGCCAGTCGCCGTACCCCTGAGCGGGCCGGATCAGGCCGGTGCTGTGCGCCTTGAGGTAGTCGATCCACTTCCTCATCGCCGGGTAGCGGTCCCGTACGACCTGCACGTCGCCGTACCGCTGCCACAGCGTGTACGGAATGATCACTCCTGCGTCGCCCCAGCCGGCCGTGCCCGCGCCGGCGGAGACGGCGGGCGCGACGTCGGTGAACGCCCCGTCGGCGGTCTGGTCGTCGGCCAGGTCGGTGGTGAACTTGGCGAGGAACGTGTCGGCGTCCATGTTGAACGTCGACGTCGGCGCGAACGCCCCGATATCGCCGGTCCAGCCGAGCCGTTCGTCGCGCTGCGGGCAGTCGGTCGGGACGCTGAAGAAGTTGCCCTTCTGCCCCCACACGATGTTGTGCTGGATCTGGTCGACCAGCGGGTCGGAGGTGGTCAGCGTGCCGTTCGGCGGCGCGTCGGCGTGCGCGACCACGCCGTCGACCGAGGACAGGGTCGGCGTGCCCGGATAGCCGGTGACCTCGACGTACCGGTAGCCGCGGTAGGTGAACCGCGACTCGTACGTCTCGGCGCCGCCGCCCCGCAGCGTGTAGCGGTCGGTGTCGGCGGCGCCGCGCAGGTTGGCGGTGTAGAGCGTGCCGTCGGTGTTCAGCACCTCGCCGTTGCGGATCGTCACCGTCGTGCCGGCGGGTCCGGACACGTGCAGGCGGTTCCAGCCGACCATGTTCTGGCCCAGGTCGAAGATGTACGTGCCCGGCTTGGGCCGTGTCATCTTGACCGGGTGCAGGACGGTGTCGACGCGGACCGGCGGGCCGGCCTGCGCGACGAGGTTCGGCGTCATGGTGCCGAGCTTGACCGCCGACCAGCCGGAGTCGTCGTAGCCGGGGCCGTCCCAGCCCGCGCGCTCGTTCCGTGCGTCGTAGACCTCACCCTGGTAGATGTCGGCCGAGGCCAGCGGGCTGGCGGTGGTCTTCCACGAGTCGTCCGTGCCGACGGTCTGCGACGTGCCGTCGGTGTAGTCCACGCGGAGCTGGGCGAGGAACCACGGCTGCTGTCCGTAGACGTGCGTACCGGCGAAGCCGATGTTCCCTGAGTACCAGCCGGGCGCCAGCAGCGCCCCGATCGCGTTGTCCCCGCGGTGCAGCATCGAGGACACGTCGTAGGTCTGGTACTGCACGCGCTTGTTGTAGTCCGTCCAGCCCGGGGTGAAGTCGTCGTCGCCGACCCGGCGGCCGTTGATATGCGCCTCGTACAGGCCGAGCGAGGTCACGTACAGGCGGGCGGACGCGACCGGCTTGGCGAGCCGGAACGCGTGCCGCAGGTACGGCACCGGCGGCGACGGCTGGACGACCTGGTTTCCCCACGGGCCCGAGCCGTACGCGGCGGCGTCCTTGGCGGCGCTCCAGGAGGAGTCGTCGAAGTCCGGCTTCTCCCAGCCGTCCGGCGCGGTCTGCGCGGCCTTGAACGAGCCGTCGGTGACGACGTCGACCGGGTCCGCGCCGGAGCGCTCGACGTGCAGCCGGCCGATGACCCCGGCCGGGCTCTCGGTGGTGTTGACCGCCTGGATCGCGATGGTGTTGGCGCCGGGACGCAGGAGAGACGTGACGTCGGCGAGCTGCCCCTGCTTCCAGCTGTCGGTGACCTGCGGCGACGACGCGGCGCGCGTGCCGTTGACGTACAGGGTGAACCCGTCGTCGGCGGTCAGGGTGAACGACGCCTTGGTGATCGCGCCGGAGCCCAGGTCGACGGTGCGGCGGAAGTAGCGGGTGGAGGCGGGCTCACTGGACGCCGGGTCGCCCTCGGGGTACCAGATCCAGTGCGCGCCGGTCAGGCTCGGCGTCGTGTCCGGGCTGCCGATCCACTTGGCCGTCCAGTCCTGCCGGGCCAGGCCGGTCTCGAAGAAGGACGTCTTACTCCACGCCGACGGCCTGCCCTGGGCGTCCCAGACGCGGACGCGCCAGTAGTAGCGGCGCCCGGACGCCGGCGCGGGACCGCCGTACGGCACGTCCACGGACTGCGCGCTCGCGACCCGGCCGCTGTCCCAGACGTCGGCGGCCTTGGCATCCTTCTTGGAGGAGACCACGACCTGGTAGGCCGTCTGAGCCTGTCCGCGCGCCGACGAGTCGAGCCGCCAGCCGAGGCGTGGCCGGGCGGCGTCGATCCCGACCGGGTTCGCCGCCCGCTCGGTCGTCGTCGCCGACACCCGTACGGGCGAGGCGGTCTGTGCGGAGACCGGTCCGGCGGGCAGGCCGGTGAGGAGAGCCGTCGTGACGCCGACGGAGATCAGAGCGGGGATCGATCGTCGGCGGAATCTCGTTACCACTCGCATCGGTGTCCCTTTCTCGGCGGGATCGTCAACTCGACGTGCGGCAGATGTCGGTGAGCTTCTCGTCGGCGCCGACCTGTGCGGACGCCGACGTGCTGAGCGTGTGGCAGCCGGCACCGACCGGCACGACGACGCGGTCGCCGGCGCGTGTGCCCGTCACCGGCCTGCCGTCGAGGTAGACCGTCGTCCCGGAGTAGGTGCCGGGAACCGGAAGGCTGACCGCGCTCGTGGTGTTGCCGGGGATGGCGACCCCGAGGTCGTAACGACCGCTCACGGTGTGGAAGGCGACACCGATCCGGCCCTTGACGCTGGGCACCGTGACGGAGCCGAACACCTGGTCCCCGGTCTGCGGCGTGATCTGGAACGTCGCGTATCCGGGCGAGGTGGGCTCGATGCCGTACATGTCCCGTGGGATGACATAGGCGGGTGCCGTGGCCCAAGGGTGCGACCAGGTCATGTTGCTCTTCTGGGCGGGGTCCCAGGCCTCACCGGTCGCTCCGGCGCCGAGCTCGATCATGTGCAGCCAGCTGTTCGTCCCCGACGATGTCAGCAGGTTCAGCGCGTCCTGGCCGTGGCCGGCCTTGTACAGGGCCTGGAGGAGGAAGCCCGCGCAGTAGACGCTGCAGGCCATGCCGCGGGAGGCGATGTACTTCGCCAGCGCGTCGTACTGCGCCTTGTCCGCGGGCACCCCGAAGGCGCCGGGGAAGGCACTCGCCTGGACCGCGTAGTGACCGGTCGGGACGTCATCCTTGCTGAGACCGTCGTCGTAGGCACCCTGCTGCGGTTTGTAGAACCGCGTGTTCAAAGCGGTCCGCAGCGTCTTGGCCTTCTGCTCGAAGCTCGCGGCGTCGGAGTCGCGTCCGAGTTGACGGGCGATGACCGCCATGTCGGTGTAGTTCCGGTAGGCCAGGGCGTTGAGGATGGTGTTCTGGTCGGTGAACCGGTACCCGTCACGCTCGCCCTCCGGCCAGTCGACGATGGCGTCCGAGCGCACGATCGTGCCGCTGGCGGGGTCGTAGTACTTGTCGAGCAGCTTGGGCACGAGCGTGTCGTAGGCGTGCTCGATCTGCGCCGTGGAGCCCGTTCGCTGCCAGGTGTCGTACACGGCGCTGATCACGTACATCGGCCACTCGGTCGGCCACGTGCTGTGGTTCTCGAAGTAGTCGATCGAGTACCGGCCCAGCGTCGGGTCGTCCGTCAGGTAGAGGTTGGACAGCAGCTGGATGTAGCCGTCGGCCTCGTAGTCGGTGCGCTCCCGTGTCCAGGAGTCGGTGAAGAAGTTCTGGTTGGCCGACTCGATGGTGTTCTTCGAGAGCTGCCAGACGGGGACGAGATTCGGATCCGAAGACGTGAGCCGCGCCGCGGACGCATCGAACGGGTAGACCGACGCGAGCGCCTGCAGATTGTCCTTCGTGATCGGGACCGGAGAGTTGACGATGTTCATGTACCGGAAGACCCGCATGCCCCAGGTGTCGACGGTCTGGGCACCGTCGCGGAGGGTGAGGACGTCCTCGTACTTGTTTCCGGCGCGCAACTGGTAGCGCGTGGTGTTCGGGGCGGAGGTCTCCTCGCCGAACCGGAGCCGTACCTGCCGGCCCGCCTGGCCGTCGAGCGTGAGGTGTGCGCCGCCCATCCACGTACGGCCGAAGTCGACGAAGTAGTCGCCGCCGCCAAGGTCGACGATTTTCGTCGGGGCGTGGAGCTGCTCCTGGACCTTGCCGAACGGCGTCGGCAGCAGCGAGTCGAAGGGCTTCTTCGTCTCGGCCGCGGACCAGGCGGTGTCGTCGAAGCCGGGCTTGTCGAACCCGTACGGGTAGTGGGCCGCGGAGAAGTCCTCGCGCGGCATGCTCCAGTAGCCGGTCCCGATGCTTTCGGCGGAGGTCCAGATCTCGTTGCCCGAGAGGGTCTTCCAGTCCGGTCCGGTGCCGATGGTCTGCGTCGTGCCGTCGGTGTAGCGCACGATGACATACGCCTGGAAGCGCTGGTCCTTCGACGCGTAGGCGATGGCGGAGAGGGTGTGCCGCCCGGGTCCGCTCAGGGCGTCCCCGACGTCGAACCCGTCGTATCGGGTCTCGTCGCGCAGCTCACGTGTCGGCCCGAGACCGACGAACCGTCCGTCGAGGTACATCTTGTAGACGTACTGCTTGGCCGAGTCGAAGGACGAGCCCGTCGCGAAGGCCGACGCCCACGCGACCTTCTTCCCCGGTTCGAGGGAGAAGTCGTGCCGCATCAGCGCCCAGTCGTTGGTGAGGACGGCGTTCAGGCAGGCGGTGCTGGTGCCGATCGTGAGCGCCTGGTTCTCGACGGTGCCGCACGGGAAGGACGCCTGTGCGCCGTTGAAGTCGTTGCTGTAGAGCACCTTTCCGGCGCTGTCGGCGGCAAGGCTGGTCACGGTGACGTCGTCCACGACACCGGTCTCGCTGCCGCCGGTCCGGAAGCCCACGGCGCCGTCGGCGAACGTCGTGTCCGTCCGCCGGTCGACGACCTTTCCGTCGACCGAGGTGGTGATCGTCGATCCGACGACCTCGATGCGGACCGGGTGCACCGTCCCGACGTCCAGGGTCACGCCTAGGGGCACGGCGGTGCCGGCCTTGTAGGTGCCGCCGGTCTGTATGTGCGGCACCAGGGTGTTCGGCTGGCCGGCGTTCGAGGCCCGGAACTGCCACATGTAGCCGTTCCTGGCATCGGGCGACCGGAACTGGATCCCCATCGCGGTGCGGGTGACCTTCAGCTTGAGGTCGAGCCGGTAGTCGGTCCACTTGGCGCCGGCCGGCGGGGCGGACCAGATCGGAACAGAGTCGCCCCACCGACCCGGTCCGGTGCCGAAGACCGCCGGCTTCGACCAGTTCGACGGGTGGTGGTCCTGGTCCCAGAGCTTCACCCGCCAGGAGTACCGCTCACCCTGCCGCAGCCGCGGGCCCGTGTAGCGCACCGCGGTCGAACGTGCGGAGGCGACCTTGTCGGTGTCCCACAGCGGCGTGCCGGATCCCGGCTTGGTCAGCTCGATCTTGTAGGCGGTCTGGCGCTGCACCGTCGACTGCCAGCCAAGCTCGATTCCCCCTGCCGCGTCCACGTCCATCGGCGCCGGCAGGGAGTTCGTGACGAGGGCGGTGGGTGCACCGGGACGGACGACGCCCCGGCTCGCGCTCGCGGCGTCCGCCGGTACGGCGGACACGCCGGCCGTGAGGAGGACGGCCGTCGTGACGATGCAGGAGGTGAAGGCGGGGGGCGGTCGGCGGCGGAACTTCGATACGAGTCGCATCGTTATCTCTTTCTCGGGGTTATGTCAGTGATGTGCGGCCCCGATGTGGCCACCGGCCGGCCGGGTTCGGCGCGTGGCAGCGCGCCGCGTCCGGCCGGTGGCCGCGGTCACATTCAGCGGAGGAAGGCGGCTCCTACCGGGTCTGCGGCGACACCCTTCGCGGAGGTGTCACCACCCGCGTCGTTCATGTCGCGCGGGTCGGAACCGGGCGCGTGCGCGCGCTCGGGCAACTGACGCACCTCGGGCGGATTGCCCGTCATCGAACACTCCTCGCCTGGAACTGATAGGAACCCGAGCCCACCTCGTACCGCCGGCCGTCCAGCGGCCGGGCGCCGGGCGGTGGGCTGACCGGGCCGGTGCCGGGCACGGTGATCTCGGCGGTCGCCCCGACCGGCACCTCGACCCGGAGGGTGAGCGAACTCCCGGTGCGTTTCCAGTGCACGGCGACCTGTCCGTGCGGCGTGGCGGTGGCCGCGTCGACGTACGTCAGGTCGCCGACCGGCTGCGGCGCGATCGCGATCCGGTCGTAGCCGGGCGCGGCGGCGGAGATGCCCGCCAGGTCCGTGAAGAACCAGTCGTCGATGGCGCCGCCGAGGAACACGTGGTCGTGCGAGCGGGCGTCGAGGTCCCAGCGCTCCCACAGCGTGGTCGCGCCGTTGTTCACCCAGTAGCCCCAGCCGGGGTACGTCTGCTGGTTCGCGACCTTGTACGCGAGCTCGCCCTGGCCGCGCTTCGTCAGCTCCTCCAGGATGAAGCGCGTGCCGAGCGCGCCGGTGTTCAGGTGGTCGCCGCGGTCGGTGATGTCCTTGACCAGCCGGTCGGTGACCGCCCGCACCGACTCCGGCGGCACGATGCCGAACGCCAGGGGCAGCAGTGCGTTCGTCTGCCGGTACCCGGGGTCCGAGCCGGTCACGTACGCGTCGCCGCGCAGGAACGCGTCGTTGAACGCGGTCCGGATCTTCTCGGCGGTCGCGCGGTACCGCGCGGCGTCGCCGGTGTGGCCGAGCGCCTCGGCGGCGTTCGCCACCGCGAGCGTGTTGGCGTAGGTGTAGGCGGTGCCGGCCAGCTTCGGGTCCTCCGGGCTGTTCCCGCCGTACCCGGGCGCGAGGTAGTCGTTGAGCGAGCTGCCGTACACGCCGCTGGTGGAGGTCGCCAGCCAGCCGTCGAGATACTTGCGCATCGCCGGGTAGTTCGCGCTCAGCGCGTCGCGGTCGCCGTACCGCTGGTACATCAGCCAGGGGATCATGGTGAACGCGGCGTGCCACGGCGGTGCCTGACCGTAGTAGCCGAGCCCCCAGCCGTTGTCCGGCGCGATGCCCGGGACGATGCCGTCCGGACCCTGGCTGTCGCGGATGTCGGTGAGCCACTTCTCGTACAGGCGGCGCAGGTCGAACTCGTCCATGTCGGTGGCGGCCATGAGCTGGGCGTCGCCGGTCCAGCCGTTCTTCTCGTACATCGGCGTGTCGGTCGGGATGCCGTACCAGTTGTTCAGGACCGTCTGCCGGGTCATCCGGTGCAGCCGGTCGAACAGCGGGTTCGAGCTGTGGAACGAGCCGGTCGAGCGGACGTCGGAGTGGACCTCGCGGCCGTCGATGTCGTCGGCGGTCGGCGTGCCCGGCCAGCCGGTGACCTCGACGTACTGGAAGCCCTGGTAGCTGTAGCGCGGCTCCCACGTCTCGGTGCCCTCGCCGGACAGCGTGTACTGGTCGGTCTGGAACTGTCCGGTGACGAAGCCGTTGACGGAGTTCACGGTGCCGTCGGCGTTCAGCTTCTCGCCGTACTTCAGGCTGACCGTCGTGCCGGCCGGGCCGTGCACGCGGATGCGCGCCCAGCCCGCGATGTTGACCGGCAGTTTCACCACGTACGTGCCCGGCTTGGGGTTGGTGACCGAGACGGGCCGGACGGTGTCCGTGACGCGGATCGGCTCGTGCTCCTCCGGCACGACGGTGCCGGCGGGCGCGGGCAGCGTGGCGGCCGGCCGCCACGTCGTGGCGTCGTAGCCGGGGGTGTTCCAGCCGGGCCGGTCGGCGCGGGCGTCATAGTTCTCTCCGCCGTACAGCGAGTCGAAGCGCACCGGGCCCTCGGCGTACCGCCAGGTGCCGTCGCTGGCCACCGTCTGCGTGCTGCCGTCGGCGTAGGTGACGACGAGCTGCGCGAGCAGCCTGGGCTCGCCGTGCCACGGCGCCTGGTGCCAGTTCCAGGTGTTCTGCTGCGTCATGCCGTAGAAGCCGCGGCCGAGGCGGGCGCCGACGGTGTTGGCGCCGCGGCGCAGCATCGCGGTGACGTCGTGCGTGACGAACTCGACGCGCTTGTCGTACCGGGTGAAGCCGGGTTCGAGGACCTCGTCGCCGACCTTGCGGCCGTTGATGCTCAGCTCCTCGTAGCCTCCGGCGGCGGCGTACAGGCGGGCGCGGGCGATCTTCTTGTGCGCGACGGTGAAGTCCTTGCGCAGCAGCGGCTCGGGCAGCGTGGGCGCGTCGGCGTACACCTTGCCCCACGGCGACCCGCCCCAGGCGGTGAGCACTCTGGCCGCCGGCCACGCCGAGTCGTCGAAGCCGGCGGCCTTCCAGTCGCCCGCCGGCTCCTTGTCGGCGACCTTCCACGAGCCGTCCGTGTCGATCTTCGTGTCGCCCAGCTCCAGCCGGCCGAGCAGCCCGGCGGCGCTGACCTTGCCGTTGGTGTCGGCGACGGCGATGGTGTTGGTGCCGGTACGGAGCCGGTCCGTGACGTCCACGACGATGGGGTGACGCCAGTTCTCCAGGGCCGGATCGGGCTCACGGCCGCCCACCTCGGTGCCGTTCACCCAGGCGGTGAAGCCGTCGTCGCCGGTCATCACCAGACGCGACCCGGCCGGCACGCTCGCCAGGTCGAAGGTGCGCCGGAAGTAGCGGGTGCCGGCGGGGGCGCTGGTGGCCGGGTCGCCCTCGGGGTACCAGATCCAGTTCGTGCCGGTCAGGTCCGGCGGGCTGCTCTCCTGCGCGGGGGCGCCGATCCACGACGCGTGCCAGCCGGTGAACGCGGTCTCGAACCAGGCGGTGCCGCTCCACGGCGACCACCGGCCGTGCGCGTCGGCGACACGGACGCGCCAGGTGTACCGGGTGGCGGGGCTCAGCGTGGGCCCGCCGTACGGCACGTCGTAGCCGCGCGCGCCGGCGACCGTGCCGGAGTCCCAGACGCGGTGCCCGCCCGCGCGGACCTCGATCCGGTACGCGGTCTGCCGCTGGCCGCGCTCGGCCGAGTGGAGCAGCCAGCCCAGCCGGGGCTTGGCCGCCGCGACCGCGATCGGGTTCGTCGCGTGCTCGGTCTCCAGGTCCGACACGCGCAGCCCGGTGTCGGCGTGCGCCGCCGGTGCCGCCGCGACCACCAGGGCGGCGGCGGCCAGGATCGGTGCTACGCGCCCCATCCGGCCGCCTGCCCTTCTCTTCGCTCCTCGCGGATCTTTTCGAAGTAGCCGGACCGGGCGTAGGCCGCCATCGGGTCCGGATCCAGCCCCATCTCCTCCCGCAACTCCGCGAGGAGGGGACGGACATCGGTGTTGTAGGCGTCCATGAACACCGCGTTCGCGCCCAGCACATCACCGGCGTTCTGCGCGGCACGCAACGCCTCAGTGTCGACGAGCAGCGCCTTGGCCGTGGCCTCCTGCACATTCATCACCGAACGGATCTGACCAGGGATCTTCGGCTCGATGTTGTGACACTGATCCAGCATGAACGCGACCTCATCGGTGAACCCGCCACCCTGGATCACCTCATGCATGATCCGGAACAACTGGAACGGATCGGCCGCCCCCACCATCAGGTCATCATCGGCATAAAACCGGGAATTGAAGTCAAACCCCCCGAGTTTCCCCTCACGCAGCAAGAACGCCACGATGAACTCGATGTTCGTACCCGGCGCGTGATGCCCGGTGTCCACCACCACCTGCGCCTTCGGACCCAGCTTCACACAGTGCGCATACGAGGTGCCCCAGTCCGGCACATCGGTGCTGTAGAACGCCGGCTCGAACAGCTTGTACTCCAACAAAAACCGCTGCCCCTGACCCAACCGCTCATAGACGGCGGCCAGCGCCTCGGCAAGACGGTCCTGACGAGCCCGGATGTCATCCTGGCCCGGATAGTTCGTGCCATCGGAGAACCACAACTTCAAATCCCCCGACCCGGTCGCATCCATGATGTCGACACAATCCAGCAAATGCCCCAGCGCCTTCTTCCGCACCGCCGGATCAGGGTTGGTGACACTCCCCAGCATGTAATCGTTGTCCTGGAACACATTGGAGTTGATCGCACCGATACGGACACCGCGCTCACGCGCGTAGGCGGCCAATCCCGCATAGTCGTCCACACGGTCCCAGGGGATGTGCAGCGCCACACTCGGCGCCACCCCCGTGAACCGATGCACCTGCGCGGCATCATCGATCTTCTCCCGCGGCGTACGCGGCACACCCTCCTGCGCGAACACCTTGAAACGGGTGCCGGAGTTGCCGTACGCCCACGACGGCGTCTCGATGCGCTGACTCCGCAGCGCAGCCTTCACGGTCTTTGTGTCGGTCACGAGAAACCCCGATTCCTACGAGCTTCATGCCAGGTGGAAAACGCCGGCGAGCGACATCGGCCCTCGTCGGGACGGCCGTCGGACGCGCACGGAAGAACGCTCCGCACCGGGGCGGGGCCGCCGGCCCCGCCCCCGCGCCGAGGGTCAGAAGTGGTAGTTGTCGATGTTGTTCTTGTCGAAGACGGTCGGCGGGCCGAGGATGACCTCGCCGTCCTTGCCGATGGTGCGGGAGCCGAGCTTGCCGGCCTTGAACGTCTCGCCCTGGGCGCCGGTGATCTGACCGGAGACGAGCGCCGCCGCGGCATACGCGGCGAGGTAGCCGAGGTTGCCCGGGTCCCACAGCTCGAACTTGTGCACGGTGCCGTCCTTGACGAACTTGCGCATCTGGTTCGGCGTGCCCAGGCCGGAGACCTCGACCTTGCCCTTGTACTTGGAGGAGGACACGTAGCGGGCCGCGGCGGCGATGCCGACGGTGGTCGGCGCGATGATGCCCTTCAGGTCCGGGTAGGCCTGGAGCAGACCCTGGGTCTGCTGGAAGGACTTCTGGTCATCGTCGTCGCCGTAGGCGACCTTCACCAGCTGGATCCCGGAGTACTCCGGCTTCTTCAACTCCTCCTTCATGAAGCTGATCCAGGTGTTCTGGTTGGTCGCGTTCGCGGTCGCCGACAGGATCGCGATCTTGCCCTTGCCGCCGATCAGGTCGGACATGACCTTGATCTCACTGCGGCCGATCTCTTCCGAGCTCGCCTGGTTGATGAAGACGTCCCGGCACTCCTTGGCCGCGTCGGAGTCGTACGACACCACGGCGATCTTGCGGGACATGGCCTGCTTCAACGGCCCGCAGACGGCGTTGGGGTCGTTGGCCGCGATGAGGATCGCGTCCTGCCGCTGCTGGATCAGCGTGTTGAGGTAGGAGATCTGCGACGAGGCCGACGCATCCGACGGACCGACCTCCTTGGCCTGGGCGTAGAAGCCCTTCGCCGCGGCGATGCCGGCGTTGTCGACGATCGTCTCGTACGGGTTGTTGACCTGCTTGGGCAGGAAGGCGAGCTTGAGGTTCTGCTTGATCGGGGCGTTCGGGTCGGCCTTCTTCCCACTCGTCGCGGCGTTGCCGCCGTCCTTGGCCGTCGAATTCTTGGTCGTACCGCCGCACGCGGCGGCTCCCAGGGCGAACGCGGCCACGAGTGCCACGGCCGCCATTGGACGTTTCAGCATGTCAACTCCCTTGCGTGGAGGAGGAGGCGGTGAGGGACCCGCGGTGATGTCGTCGTGTCTCGCGTACCGCCGCCACGATCCGCGGCGTCAGCACGGAGACGATGAGGAGCAGGCCGGTGACGATGGACTGGATCTCGGTCGCGACGTCACGGAGCATGAGCAGGTTGCGGAGCAGGCCGATCAGCAGCACACCGGCGACGACGCCGCCGAGGGTGCCCTTGCCGCCGTCGAAGTCGACCCCGCCCAACAGGACCGCCGCGATGACGGTCAGTTCCATGCCCAGGCCGTTGTCGGCACGGGCGCTGCCGTACCGCAGCGTGTAGACGGCACCGGCGAAGGCCGAAACCACACCGGACACCACGAACAGCAGCAGCTTGATGCGCTTGACCCGGATACCGGCGAAGAACGCCGCCTCCTCCTGCGCGCCGATCGCGAACAACGACCGGCCCAGCCCTGTCGCGTGCAGGATCACCGCGGCGAGCACGGCCAGCACGATGAAGAGCGCGAAGGGGTACGGGATCGGGGTGCCGGGCACCGTCTTGGTGGCCAGGTCGGCGTAGTTCTGCGGGAACTCCGCCACCGCCTTGGTGCCCAGCACGACGTAGGCCAGCCCACGGTAGAGCGTCATCGTGCCGATGGTGACGGCCAGCGACGGCAGCCCGAGGCGGGTGACCAACAGCCCGTTGACCAGCCCGGCCACCACACCGATCACCACAAGCAGCGGGATGATCGTCTCGATCGCCCAGCCGGCGTCCCACAGCGCGCCGAACACCGCGCTGGACATGCCCAGCACCGACGCGACCGACAGGTCCACCTCCGCCGCCACGACCAGCAGCGTCATCGGCAGCGCGATGAGCGCGATCTCCGATAGATCATCCAAAGCGAAGGACAGGTTGTCGGTGGTGGCGAAATCCGAGCTGCCGAACGCGCCGCCGACAAAGACGACGATCAGCAGGGCGGTGACGATGACGTCCCAGCGGACGAACCGGGTCAGCGGGCGGGGCGCCTCGATGCTCGGTCGCACGGCCGCATCCTTCACGGGGGCTTCAGGCGCCATGGCGGGCGTTCCTCCTTCGCAGCGCGCGGGTGACACGCAGGGACAACAGACGGTCCACGCTGATCGCCAAAAGCAACAACAGACCGGCGATGGCGTCCTGCCAGAAGGAATTGACCTTCAACACCACCAGCACACTGCCGATCGTGGTCAGCAACAACGCCCCCAACACCGCCCCGTACACACTGCCCAGACCACCCACGATCGCCACCCCACCCACGACGACCGCAGCGACCACCTTCAACTCCCACCCATGCGCCGCATCCGCCACCACCGTGCCGAACCGCGCCAGCCACAACACCCCCGCCAGCCCGGCCAGCACACCACTGACCACATAGGCCGTCAGGATCCGCTTACGGATCGCGATCCCGGCCAACCGCGCCGCATCGGGATTCGAGCCGATCGCGTAAAACTCCCGCCCCGAGGGGAACGAGCGCAGGTAATACCCCACCGCGAGCATCACGATGATCGTGATCAACGGCAGGTACGGAACCCCCAGCACACTGCCGCTCCCGAGCTCCAGCAGGGAAGAAGGCACATCAGCGGCGTTGATCTGCTGCCCGTGCGCCCAGTAATAATCCGCCCCCTGGATCACATACAAGGTGCCCAGCGTCACCACCAGCGCCGGGACCTTGAAGAAGCTGACCAACACCCCGTTGACCAGCCCACACACCGCACCGATCACCACGCCCACGACAAGGACCACCACGATGTTGCGGTCGTGGCCGAGCACGAACTTGCCCGAGGCGAAGGCCACCAGCCCCACCACCGACCCCACCGACAGATCGATGTTGCGGGTCACCACCACCATCGTCTGCCCGACCGCCAGCAACGCCAGAATCGAAGCGTTCAAGAAGATGTCCTTGACCCCCTGCTGGGACAGGAACGAGGAATTCGCCGCGGTCGTGACGACCACCAGCACGACCAACGCCGCGAGAATGCTCAACTCCCGCGCCCGCAGAACGGTGTCGACGAGCCGGCGCCCACCCGCGTCAACGGTCACGGCCGCCATCACGCCGCCTCCTGCCGGGCACGACCGGTCGCAGCGGCCATCACACTCTCCTCGCTCGCCTCATCCCGCGGGATCTCGGCGGCCAGCCGCCCCTCATGCATCACCAGCACCCGATCGGCCATACCGAGCACCTCCGGCAGATCAGAGGAGATCATCAACACCGCCAGCCCCTGACCGGCCAGCTCCGACAACAACCGGTGCACCTCCGCCTTGGTGCCCACATCGATCCCCCGGGTCGGCTCATCGATGATCAACACCGACGGCTCGGTCGACAGCCACTTGGCCAGCACCACCTTCTGCTGGTTACCACCGGACAACACCCCGACCGCGTCGCTGAGGCGCGCGTACTTCAACCGGAGCCGGATCGCCCAATCCGCCGCCCGATCACGCTCGACCTTCCGGGAGATCACCGGACCCCGCCGCAGCGACCGCAGCGTGGTCAAACCGATATTCCGCTCGATCGAGCCGTCCATGACCAGCCCCTGCTGACGCCGATCCTCCGGCACCAACGCGATACCCGCCGCCATCGCAGCCGTCGGGCTACCACCCGGCAACCTGACCTCGCCGACCATCACGGTCCCGGCGTCATAACGATCGACACCGAAAATCGCCCGAGCCACCTCACTGCGCCCGGCACCGACCAAACCGGCCAACGCGACGATCTCCCCCGCACACACCTCGAAGGACACATCCGTGAACACACCCTCACGAGTCAGCCGCGACACCTCCAGAACGGGATCGCCGAGCGTGGCCTCCTGCTTCGGATACAACGTGTCGAGTTCCCGGCCGACCATCCGCTGGACCAGCTCATCCGGCGTAAGGTCATCGACCATTTCCGTGGAGACGTACCGCCCGTCGCGCAGGGTCGTCACCCGCTGACACAGCTCGAAGATCTCCTCCAACCGATGAGAGATGAACAACAACGCACAACCCTGACCCTGCAAAGTCCGGGAGACCGTGAACAACCGCGCGACCTCATTCCCCGACAACGCCGCCGTCGGCTCATCCATGATCAACACACGCGCCTCACGCGAAATCGCCTTCGCGATCTCCACGATCTGCTGATCCGCAATCGACAGACCCCGCGCCGGACGATCCGGATCCAACACCACACCCAACCGCTCGAACAGCTTCGCCGTCTCCGCACGAAGCCGACGCCGATCGATACGACCGAACCCCGCCCGCGGCTGACGCCCCATGAAGATGTTCTCCGCCACCGACAGATCCGGGAACAACGTCGGCTCCTGATAGATCACCGCAACACCCGCCTGCTGCGCATCACCAGGACCGTGGAACTCCACAGGACGGCCGTCCAACAACACCCGTCCCTGATCAGGCCGATACACACCCGCCAGGGTCTTCACCAGCGTGGACTTACCCGCCCCGTTCTCCCCGGCGAGCGCGTGAATCTCTCCGCCGCGCAGGTCGAGCGACACGCCCCGCAGTGCCTGGACGGCGCCGAACGACTTGCCGACGTTGTCCAGCGCGAGGATCGCGGCCGGCTCGCTCATGCTTCGCTCCCGGAAGGTGAACGATGTAAAAACGTTTTAACGAAGTTGACCCGGGACGCTAAGTCTGGCCGGAGGATACGTCAAGGGGGCGATCCGGCATCCGATCCCCTCCTTCTCGCACAATTAGGCCTCTGAGCTGCGGTTATGGCATATAGATAACGAGAAAGTCACCGTCGGTGGCGGAGCGGCGGCTTCGGTCCGGCCTGGTTGACACGTTTTAATTGGTTCGCTTTAGTGAACGCCACCGGCTGGAGGAGGCGCGGCGATGGTGACCGTGGGCATCAAGGAGGTCGCGCGGCGGGCCGGCGTGTCTCCCGGCACGGTGTCGAACGTGCTGAACCGCCCCGAGCGCGTCGCCGCCGCGACCCGTTCGCGCGTCGAGCAGGCCATTCGCGAACTCGGTTTCGTACGCAACGGCTCGGCCTCCACCCTGCGTGCCGGGCAGAGCCGGGCGATCGGCCTGGTCGTGCTCGACGTCGGCAACCCCTTCTTCGTCGAGGTCGCCCGCGGCGTCGAGGACGTCGTCAGCGACCGCGACCACGCGGTCATCCTGTGCAACTCCGGCGAGTCCTTCGAGAAGGAGGCACGCAACCTGCGGGTCCTGGCCGAACAGCGGGTCCGCGGCGTCCTCATCACGCCGGCCGGCGACGACGTCTCCGGCCTGGGGCGGCTCCGCGAGCGCGGCGTCGCGGTGGTGTTCGTCGACCACTCGGCCTCCGGCGACGTGTGCTCGGTCGCCGTGGACGACGTCGCCGGCGGCGAGCTCGCGGTGCGCCACCTGATCGAGAACGGCGCGCACCGGCTCGCGTTCGTCAGCGGTTCGAAGGCGATACGCCAGTGCGGCGACCGGCGGCGCGGCGCCCTGCGGGCCCTGGAGACATCCGGGCTTCCGCCCGGCACGCTGGCCGACGTCCTCGTCCCGGAGATGAACGCGCACGGCGGTCAGCTCGCCGCCCGTACCCTCCTCGACGAGGGCCTGCCGGACGCCGTGTTCTGCGCCAACGACCTGCTCGCCCTCGGCGTGCTGCGCGTCCTGCTCCAGGCGGGCGTGCGCGTCCCGGAGGACGTCGCGCTCATCGGCTACGACGACATCGAGTTCAGCTCGGCCGCCGCCGTACCGCTCAGCTCGATCCGGCAGCCGACGTACCAGCTCGGCAAGATCGCCACCGAACTGCTGCTGGACGAGTGCGACGACCCGGACGGCCACGCACACCAGCAGATCATGTTCCAGCCCGAACTGGTCGTCCGCGAATCGAGCGGCTGAGGTGACTCCACCCACGCGTGCACGCGCGGGCTTCCTGCAGGCGTGGCCAGGCCACGTCGCAGAGGGCCGGCCCGGCCCTGTTGAGGATGTCCGTCAGGTGTCGTCGTCAGGCGGGGGCCCGGCGAAGGCGCCGGCGAAGGCAGCGAGGGCGGCGGTTCCGGCCGCATGGTCGGGCAGGTTCGGGTCGGGTGCCGTGCGGAGAAGCACCAGCTGGTGATACACCGGCGCGGTGGCGGCGATGAGCAGTCGCCGAGCGTCGGTGTGCGGCGGGAGCTCGCCGCGCCCGATGGCCCGGCTGACGATGACCTCGCAGCGGGCGTACCGGTCCTCCCAAAGCCGCTGTTGGGCCTGGTCGGCCTTCTCGGAGCGGAACGAGGCGGCGATCAAGGCTGCGACGATCGGCGGCAGTGCGGTCAGGGCCTCCTGAATCTCGTGGTTCAGTGCCGCCAGGTCGCCTTTGAGCGAGGCGGTGTCCGGTGGCTGCCAGCCGTCGTCGCTCGCCGCGTCGAGGACGTCGGCGAGCAGGCCACCGACGTCACCCCAACGCCGGTACACCGTTGCGCGGTGCACGCCCGCGCGGGCGGCGACGGCGTCCATCGTGAGCCCGTCGTAACCGTGTTCGCCGAGCTCTGCGAGGACCGCGTCGTGTACCTGCGCACGAATACGTGCGGTACGGCCACCGGGGCGGCGTCGGGCCGGTGGCGTCGGACGGGTGTCCTCCGGTCGTGCTGCTGTGGGAGTCATCGCTGGTTATCCGGTTGCTCAGCGGGACGGTGTCATGCCAGCATCTTAATGCAGCATTTGTCGCACTAGTGGACACCCTTTCAGGAAGAGAAACGACTCGTCATGCCGCCTGTCCCCGCCGACCCGACCGTGGTGCATCCAGTACCCGGGCAGCCGCGTGTGGTCCTGTTGAAGCCGCTGATCACCTCGCCGCTCATCGAGGTCGGGGAGTTCTCCTACTACGACGATCCGGACGATCCAACCGCCTTCGAGACCCGTAACGTGCTGTACCACTACGGGCCCGAGAAACTGGTCATCGGAAAGTTCTGCGCGCTGGGTGAGGGTGTGCGATTCATCATGAACGGCGCCAACCACCGCATGGACGGCCCCTCGACGTTCCCCTTCCCGATCATGGGTGGTTCGTGGGCCGAGCACTTCGACCTCATCACCGGCCTGCCCGGGCGGGGCGACACCGTGGTGGGCAATGATGTCTGGTTCGGCTACCGGGCCATGGTGATGCCCGGCATCCGCATCGGCCACGGAGCGATCATCGCCTCCGGTTCCGTCGTCGTCGACGACGTTCCCGACTACGGCATCGTCGGCGGCAACCCGGCCAGGCTCATCCGCCGCCGCTTCGGCGACGCGGACATCGACCGTCTCCTGGCCCTGGCCTGGTGGGACTGGCCGCTCCAGCACATCACCGAACACATCCCCGCGATCATGTCCGGCGACATCGGCGACCTGGAGAACGCGGCGCCGATCACTCCGCAGTGATCCGTCCACCTTCCAGCACGGAGAGTCGCGCCACCAGCATGCCCGCCTCGTCCCACTACGACCGGTTCGCCGACCGGCTTCGCTCCCATGCCATCCCGCTCACCCACCTCGACCCTGAGGCACCGCTCGATGACCTGGAGCCGCTGCGCGGCATCATCGGCGGAGCCCGCGTCGTCGCGATCGGCGAGAACTCCCACTTCATCAACGAGTTCGCACTCATGCGCCGGCGCATCCTTCGGTTCCTGGTCGAACGCTGCGGCTTCACCGTGCTGGCCTTCGAATACGGCTTCAGCGAGGGCTTTCCCCTCGACGCGTGGGTCCAGGGCGAGGGCGCGGAGGACGATCTGTCGTCCCACCTGGCCGCGGCGATCCCCGTGGGACTCGCCGAGCCACTGCGCTGGATGCGCCGACACAACCGCGCGGCCTCGCGGCCGGCGCGTTTCGCCGGAATCGACATCCCGGCGGCCGGTGGGTCCTTGCTTCCCGCCCTGGCCCCGATCGCCGACTATCTGCGCCGGATCGACCCCGAGACCCTACCGGCGGTCCAGACGGCGATGCGGATCGCCGAATCGTTCGCCGGCGAGTCCGGGGCCGTGGCCGCGCCCGCCTGGGCACGCCTGGCCACCGCCGACCAGGATGCTCTCAGCGCGGTCCTGATGCGCCTGCTCATCCGGTTCCGTTCCGTCGAACCGCTCTACGTCTCCCGCGGCGACCAGCAAGGCTACGACATCGCCCTGCGGCGTCTCGAAGGCGCCTGCCACGCGGACTACACCTTCCGCGCCATGGCCGACCTTTTCGCCGGCGGCGGCCTCACCGCCGATACCTCGGCCCGGGACCTCTACATGGCCGGGTCGGTCCTGTGGCACCTGGAGCACCTCGAACCCGGGACCCGCGTCGTGCTGGCTGCCCACAACGCCCACATTCAGAAGTCACCGGTCTCCTTCGACGGCCACCTCACGACGCTGCCGATGGGACAGCACCTGCACAGGGTCCTCGGCGATGAGTACTTCGCCCTCGGCCTGACGAGCACCGCCGGGCACACGGCGGAGATGCGCCGCGACGAGAACACGCGCTTCGGCTTCGTCGTCGAAGACACCGCTCTGGAGCCTCCCGAGCCGGGAAGCATCGAAGCCGCCTTCGCCGACGCCGACCTCGGACTCGGCATCGCGGATCTCCGCCGCGCGCACCGCGAGCCCGCCGACGGCGCCGGCCGCGCCCCCGGTCCCAGTCCCGACCGCATCCGGCTGCAAAGCGCCTACCTGCATGTCCCCGTCCTCGACGCGTTCGACGGCATCCTCAACACCTCGACCTCCACCGTGGCCGACGACGTCGAGGGCTGAGAGCCCGACCGGCGATGCCGAGAACCGGAGGTAGGTCCGTGGTGCGGTGTCCTGGTGGAACAGGAGAAGGTAGATCTTTTACTCTTTCGCATCTTAGTCGGTAACTTCCCTACACATCGCGTGACCTGCGGCATTAAGGTGCATGCCATGCGTTTTGTCCCCCTTGCCGCGATCATTGCTGCCCTGATCGCGGTGGTTCCCTCCCCCGCATCGGCGATCACCAACGGCATGCCGGACGGTGAGACGCACCCGTCCGTGGGCGCGATGGTCAACGCCAAGCCGTATCCCGACGGCACCTGGTCGTACTGCACCGGCACCCTGATCTCGCCGACCGTCTTCCTCACCGCCGCCCACTGCGGTGAGAAGGACCAGAAGACCGCGATGGTCTCCTTCTCCAGCCACTACCAGCTCGGGTCCGGCGTCTACATCGGCCGCTACAAGGCCGACCCCGAGTACGCCGAGAAGTCCGACTCCCACGACATCGCGGTCGTCGTCTTCAGCACGCCCATCGCCGGGATCAAGCCCGCGCGCCTGCCGACCGCGGGCCTGCTGGACCGGCTCCAGGCCGACGGCACCCTGGCGAAGTCGTCCTTCACCCCGGTGGGCTACGGCTCGGCGCTGCCCACCGACGACGGTAAGACGCTCCACTACTCCGACACCCGCCGCCGTACGTCGATCTCCTTCGGCAACCTCACCCGCACGTGGCTCAAGCTGTCGATGGACTCCGCGAAGAAGGACGGCAGCACCTGCTTCGGCGACTCGGGCGGTCCCAACTTCCTCGGCGGGCCGACCTCCGACCTGATCGTGGCCACCACGATCAGCGGTGACGACGACGCGTGCCGGACGGCCAACCTCGACTACCGGCTCGACACCGCGACGGCGCGGGCGTTCCTCGGCAAGTACGTCGCTTTGCCCTGACCGGCCCGTCGCGGAAACCGGCGGGCACCCGCGATCATGTCGTCATGGGTTTCCTGGTCTTCCTGCTCATACTGCTGTTCGTCATGGGTGTCATGGGCGCCGGGATCACCGTGCTCTTCCGCGCCCTGCGGACCGCGCAGATCAAGGCCGAGCGACGTCGCCGGGACGCCCTCTACGCCTGGACCATGGCGAGCGGATGGCGGATGCACGAGGGCGACGCCGCCACCCGCTGGCGGCCACGGCTGGCGCACCTGCGGGGGTTCCGGATGCGGCGGCTGGCGTACGGGACCATCGGCGTGCTGCCGGTGACCGCCGCCGACTGCCGGTACGAGACCACGACCACCAACGCCGAGGGCCAGGCGCAGACGACCGAGGTCAATCTGTCGGTGTTCGTCGCGGCGCTGCCGGGCGCGTGGCCCGAGATCTCCGTCGGCAACCGCCGCCTGGGCTCACGGATGGTGCGCGCCCTGGGCGGGCATTCGGGGGTCGAGATCGGACACCCGGGGTTCGACCGGCGCTTCCGCGTGGAGACGGCCGACCCGTACGCGGCGCGGACGCTTCTGTCGCCCGCTCTCGTCGACGCGCACCTGCACGGCAGGGCGCCGAACTGGAGCATCAGCGGCGGCGAGCTCATGGTCCTGGAAACGGGGCGCCTGACGCCCGAGCGCATCCCGCCGGGCGTCGAACGTCTCCGCTGGCTCGCGGCCGTCCTCGGCGTACCGAGCTGAGCGGCGGTCAGGCCGGAGGGGTGAACGCGCAGGGCAGCCGCTTGTAGCCGTTGATGAATCCCGACAGCAGGCGGTCGGGTTCGCCGGACGCGTGGATGTCCGGGAGCCGGGTGAACAGCTCCTCCAGCATGATGCTGATCTCCCGGCGGGCCAGGTTGGCGCCGAGGCAGAAGTGCGGTCCGGGGCCGCCGAACCCGACGTGGGGGTTGGGCGTACGGGTGATGTCGAAGGTGTCCGGGTCGGTGAAGACCGCCTCGTCGCGGTTGGCCGCGTTGTAGAACAGCAGCACCTTGTCGCCCGCGCGGTACGTGTGCCCGTTCATCTCGTGGTCGCGCGTCACGTTGCGGCGCATGAAGATGACCGGCGTGGCATAGCGGACGATCTCCTCCACCGCGCCGCCGATCCGCCCGTGGAAGTCCTCCAGGAGCAGCCGCCGCTGCTCGGGGAAGTCGGTGAACAGCTTCAGCGCGTGGCTCAGGGCCGTACGCGTCGTCTCGTTGCCGGCCACGACGAGCAGCAGGAAGAACGAGCCCAGCTCACGCGTGGTCAGCCGCTCGCCGTCGACGTTGGCGTTGACGAGCGCCGAGGTCAGGTCGTCGGTCGGGTTCTTGACGCGCTCGCGGCCGAGGCGGGCCGCCAGGCGGTGCAGGTCGCGGGCCGCGCGCACGATCCGGAACAGCGCGCGGGCCATCGTGAACCGGTCGATCCGGTCCGGGCTGACCCCGGTGTACTCCTCGTCGGAGTTGCCGAGGATGACGTTGGTCCGGGCGATGACCCGGGCGTAGTCGCGCTCGGGGATGCCGAGCATGTCGCAGATGACCTCGACCGGCAGTCGCACGGCGACCTTGGCCACGAAGTCTCCGGGCCCGGATTCGATCAGCTCGTCGACGATGCGCACGGCGCGCCGGCGTACGTCGTCCTCGGTCTTGGCGAGCATCTTCGGCGTAAAGGCACGGGAGACGACCCGGCGGATCTTGGCGTGCCGGGGGTCGTCCATGTTGATGAGCGAACCGAAGTATCGCCCCATGTACGCCGGGAGGTCGGGGATCGTGGTGGCGCTCGGCTCACTGCTGAAGACGTCCGGATGGCGGCTCGCCTCGCTCACGTCGGCGTGCCGTACGAGCGCCCAGTACCCCTTGCCGGCCGGCACGAGCGGCACGGACAGCTCGGGAAAGAAGACCGGATGCTCCCGCGCACGCAACGCCGCGAAGGCGGCCATCCGCTCGTCGAGCGGGCGCGCCCAGAAGTCCAGGTCGGACAGGTCGAGATCTTCGAGTCCGGGGGGCGACTCGGTCGTCATGCGACACCACCCATGTAAGCGACCAGTTACAGTGAAGCACATCCGGCCGGCGGGGAAAAGGCCGCGCGACGGTCGCCCCCCTTCCGGGGCTACTTGGCGAACAGCTGTGACTCGTCGGCGAACGCCTTGAACTCCAGCGCGTTGCCCGCCGGGTCGCGCAGGAACATCGTCCACTGCTCCCCCGGTTCGCCCGCGAACCGGACGTACGGCTCGATGACGAACTCCACGCCCGCGTCCCGCAGCCGCCCCGCCAGCGCGTGGAAGTCCTCCGGCGGCAGGATGAGGCCGAAGTGCGGCACCGGCACGTCGTGCCCGTCGACCGGGTTGCTCCCCGCGGAGCCCGCCGTGCCCGGCACCCGGTGGGTGACCACCTGGTGGCCGTAGAAGTTCCAGTCGACCCACACGTCCGACGAGCGCCCCTCGGGCAGGCCGAGCACGCCGCCGTAGAAGGCACGGGCGCGTCCGATGTCGTCCACCGGTATCGCCAGATGGAACCCAGGACGTACGCTCATGCGTGTTTCCTCCTCATCCGTGGTGACACGCCCGAGTCTTTCATCCTCCCTTGGCGGCTCGCGCGGCGGCGGCGAGGTCCGGCAGGGCGCTCTCCGGGACCAGCGACAGGTTGTACAGCGCGATGTCGGCCGCCCCCACTCCCATCAGCGCGCGGACGTCGTCGGCCAGGCGGCCCTCGGTGCGGTCCGGGCTCCAGTTCAGCGACGCGAGCAGCGGCCGGTCGCCGGCCAGGGCCGCCAGGCCGCCGTACCGGGCGGCGAGCGCGTCGCCGGCCAGCGTTCCGCAGCCGACGCCGACCCGGTCGGCCGGTGCGAACGCGTCCGGGCCGGAGCCCTGGAGCGCGGCCATGTCCGGGTCATCGAAGATCAGCGGGCGGACTGCCGTGTCGTACTCGTGCGCGGCGGCCGCGGTCGCCTCCATGACGCGCCGCACGCCGTGCGCGCGCACCGTCCGCAGCGTCGGGGCGCCCTCGCCGGCGAGCGCCAGGGCCCGCAGCTCCGCCGGGTCGTGGCCGAGCTCCTCCATCAGCCGTACGCAGGCGCCACAGAAGCACTGCCCCGCCAGCGCCCGCGCCATCCCGGTCAGGGGCGCCAGCTCGAGCGAGATGACGTACGACGGGTCCCACGCGGCGTACAGCGCGGACTCCAGCTCGACCACGTCCGGGGAGAACCGGGCGCACACGTCGGCGACCAGCGCGGCGGCGTACTCGACCACGTCCGGGTGGCTCGGGCACAGCGCGTGGATCGTGGGCGTGCCGTCGAGCGTGCGCGCGGCGAGTTCGGGGTGCGCGGCCACCACCGGGTCGTCGTGCAGCACGACCGTCCACGCGTGGAAGGCGAGGCCGTGGCGCGGCGCCTCCTCCCGCAGCTCACGCAGGGCGGTGGTCTCCTCCTCCCCCGCGACCGTGAGCGGCCGCAGCCGCCCGTACCGATCCTCGCCGGGCGGGAAGTAGGTGATCCCGGGCGGTGAGTGCCGTACGACGCCGTGACGAGCGAACCAGCGGCGCGCCGGATGGTAACGGACCGCCACCGCGATCGCGTCAGCGCCGAGCCCGGCGGCCAGAGCGCACAGCTCGGCCGGCCCGGTGAGCACGGCGTCTTCCGGGTAGCAGAAGACCTGGACACTCACGTCTTGGCGACGGTCAGCAGGATGACGGAGTTCTCCAGGGCCTCCAGGCCGTGTCGCACGTCGGGGATGATCAGCAGGTCGCCGGTGCGCGCCTCCCACGAGTCGGCGTCGGCGGTCAGGCGGACGCGGCCCTGCAGAACGTACAGCGTCGCGTCGCCCGGGCTCTCGTGCTCCGACATCGACTGTCCGGCGGTCAGTGCGATGGCCGTCTGCCGCAGCGTCCGCTCGTGACCGCCGAAGACGGTCTCGGAGCTGCGTCCCGTGGTGTCGGCCCCGGCCCGGGCCGCCAGCTCGCGCGCCAGGGCCTCCAGTGACATCTTCCTCTGCATGACGCCAGTCTTACAGTGCCGTCACGGACGGCGGCCAGACCCCCGGGTTCCCGGCGCGGCGCAGGCCGTCGAGGAACAGGGCGACGTAGTACCGGCCGACGTCACGGGGGCCCAGCGCCCCGTCCGGGTGCCACCAGGTGCTGATCTGATGTACCGCCCCGAACAGGAAGTTGACCGCCAGGTCGGCCGGCGCGTCGGTCCGGAACGTCCCGTCCCGCCGGCCCTCCTCGACCAGGGCGCGGAACCGCTCGTGGTAACGCCGCCGCTCCGCGCGTACGGCCCGGCGCTTGTCCTCTGGCAGCAGGTGCATCGAGCGGAAGAAGACGGTCAGCTGGTCCAGGTGGGCGCAGCTCGTCTCGATCACGTCGAGGACGGCGTCGCGCAGCCGCTCCTCCGGGGTACCCGGGCCGCCGGCGATCCGGTCCAGGCGTTCGGTCTGCAGCGCGAGCAGGCGGTGGTAGATCTCATACAGCAGGTCGTCCTTTGCCGCGAAGTAGTGGTACATCGCGCCCTTGGTGACGCCCGCCGCCGCGACGATCTCCTGCACCGAGGTGTTCTCGTAGCCGTTCTCGGCGAACAGGCGCGTGGCCGCCTCGAGCAACCGCTCCGGCAGCGGCCGCGCCCGCCCGGGAACCTCCGCCGTCCCCTGCGCCATCCGTGCCGCTCAGCGGTTCCGGTACGGGGCGAGCTCGCGGCGGGCGATGGAGCGCTTGTGCACCTCGTCCGGCCCGTCCGCCAGGTGCAGCGTGCGCATGCCGGCCCACAGCTCGGCCAGCGGGAAGTCCTGCGACACTCCTCCGCCGCCGTGCGCCTGGATGGCGCGGTCGATGACCCAGTTCGCCATCTCCGGCACCGCCGCCTTGATCGCCGAGATCTCCACGCGCGCGCCCTTGTTGCCGACGGTGTCCATCAGCCACGCGGTCTTGAAGACCAGCAGCCGGGCCTGCTCGATGCGGATGCGCGACTCGGCGATCCAGTCCTGGACGACACCGTGGTCGGCGATCGGGACGCCGAAGGCGACGCGTGAGGTGACCCGCTCGCACATCAGCTCCAGCGCGCGCTCGGCCATGCCGATGGCGCGCATGCAGTGGTGGATGCGGCCGGGTCCCAGGCGCTCCTGGGCGATGCGGAAGCCCTCACCCTCGCCGAGCAGGATGTTGCCGACCGGCACCCGGACGTTGTCGAAGCCGACCTCGGCGTGCCCGCCGTGGGTGCCGTCGTCGTAGCCGAAGACCGTGAGGCCGCGCTCGACCGTGACGCCGGGGGTGTCCTTGGGCACGAGGACCATGCTCTGCCGCCGGTACGCGGGCCCGTCCGGGTCGGTGACGCCCATCACGATGAAGATCTCGCACTCGGGGCTGAGCGCGCCCGAGGACCACCACTTGCGCCCGTTGAGGACGTACTCGTCGCCGTCGCGCTCGATGCGCAGGGAGATGTTCGAGGCGTCGGAGGAGGCCACCGCGGGCTCGGTCATGCAGAACGCCGAGCGGATCGCCCCGTCCAGCAGCGGCTCCAGCCACCGCTGCCGCTGCTCCTGGGTGCCGAACATGGCGAGGATCTCCATGTTGCCGGTGTCGGGCGCGGCGCAGTTGAGGGCGACCGGCGCGATCTTCGGGGACCGGCCCATGATCTCGGCGAGCGGCGCGTACTGCAGGTTCGTCAACCCGGCGCCGTACGGCTCGTGGGGCATGAAGAGGTTCCACAGGCCGCGCTTGCGCGCCTCGGCCTTGAGGTCCTCGATGACCGGCGGCGTCGACCACGGGTCGGTGCGCTCGGCGGCCTGGGCGGCGTAGACCGGCTCGGCCGGGTAGACGTGCGCGTCCATGAACTCCAGCAGCCGGTTCCGGTAGTCGCCGGTCGTCGCGTCGAACCCGAAGTCCATGCCGTTCCTCTCCACCGCGAATGCCGTACATACCGACCAGTCGGTATGGGGTCACGGTAGGTGGGGCCGCCGGCGCCCGTCAACGGCCGGGTCAGGTGCGGATCGAGCTCTCCCGGACCTTCAGCTCCGCGGCCAAGGTGATGTGGCGTTCGGGGAACGACTCACCGCTCACTCGCCTGAGCAGGAGCTCCGTCGCCTGCCGGCCGATCTCGTACGTCGGCTGGCTCACCGCGGTTATCTGTGAGCGCAGGCTCAGCGCCGGCATCATGTCGTCGAAGCCGACCAGGGCGATGTCGTCCGGGAAGCGCACCCCCGCCGTGTCGAGCGCGTCCACGGCGCCGATCGTCATCAGGTTGTTGGACACGAACAGGCCGTCCGGGCGGTCGGGCAGGGCGAGCAGCCGTTCGGTCGCCTCGCGGCCTCCGTCGATGCGGAACTCCCCGCTCACCACGAGCTCGCGCGCCGACGGCAGGCCCGCCGCCCGCAGGCCCGCGCGGTAGCCCGCCAGCCGGCCGGCGCCGGTCGTGGTGCCCAGGCGGCCGGCGATGAAGCCGATCCGGCGGCAGCCCTGCTCGACGAGGTGGAGCGTCGCCTCCTTGGCGGCCCGGTGGTTGTCGACCATCACCCAGTCGACGTCGGCGGTCTTGAGCCGCCGGTCGATGGTGACCACCGGGATGCCGCGCTCGGCCAGCACGTCGATGGAGGTCTCGGTGGCCGAGGCGGGCGACAGCAGCACGCCCGCCATCCGCTCGGCGGCGGCCACCTCCAGGTAGCGCTGCTCCTTGCGCAGGTCCTCGTCGGCGTTGGCCAGCACCACCGAGTAGCCGGCCGCGCTGGCGACGTCCTCCACGCCGCGGACCATCGCGGTGAAGAACGGGTTGGTGATGTCGGAGATGATCACGCCGAGCACGGTCGTCGCCCGGGTGCGCAGGCTGCGGGCCTGGCTGTTCGGGCGGTAGCCGAGGGCGCGCACGGCGGCGAGCACGCGCTCTTTGAGATCCGGCGAGACCGTCTCGGAGGTGTTCAGCACGCGCGACACCGTGGCGGGCGACACGCCCGCCGTCCGCGCGACCTCCCGGATCGTCACCTGCGCCATGTGCCGGTCCCCCTCCTCGCCACCCGGAACATTGTCCACGGTCACCCGGATGCCGGGGGTTGACAGGTCCGGAAGCCACGATCTACGTTCCGAGAAATCGATTTCAGAAATCGATTTCTCGATGACTCTACCGCACCCCGGCGCCCGATCGGAGAAGGCGGCCGGGACGTCGAACCGGAGGTCACGCGTGGCGCGAATCGGTCTTCTCAGCATGTCGGACGGGCGTGACTTCGTCGCGCGCGACGTCGCCGACCATGTGGGCGAGTCGACACGGACCCTCGCCGAGTTGCTGCGGGCGCACGGGCACGAGGTGATCACCGCCCGTGACGTCATCTGGACCAACGAACTCGCCACCACCGAGGCGCGGTGGGTGGCCGGGCAACGGCCCGACCTGACCATCTTCAACTATCCGGTGTGGGCGTTCCCGCACTTCACCATGCTCGCCGCGGACGCCACCCCGGGCCCGCTGCTGCTCGTCGGCAACATCGACCCGCAGTACCCCGGCATGGTCGGCATGCTCGCCGGCGGGGGCGCGCTCGACCAGGCCGGCCGCGTCCACTCCCGCGTGTGGGGCGACCCGGAGGCCATCACCGGCCGGATCCTCACCAGCGTCCGGGCCGCGACGGCCGTGACCGGCCTGCGCGGCTCGACGTTCGGCCGGATCGGCGGCCGGCCGATGGGCATGTACACCGCCACCGCCAACACCGACCAGTGGATGCGCCAGTTCGGCGTCGACGTCGAGGAGATCGACCAGTGGGAGGTCGTCCGCCGCGCCGAGAACGCCGACGCCTCCCGCGTCGCGGCCGGGCGTGACTGGCTGGAGAAGCACGGCAACGTCCACTACGACGGCAAGCAGCTGACGCCCGAGCTGCTCGAACGCCAGATCCGCTCGTACTACGCCGTGCGCGAGCTGATCGACGAGTGGAACCTGGATTTCTCCGGCATCAAGGGCCAGCCGGAGCTGACCACCCACTTCGCCACCATGGACGTCACCGAGGCGTTCCTCAACGACCCGTACGACTGGGAGGGCCCCAAGGAGACCCACGTCACCGCGACCGAGGCCGACATGGACGGCGCGCTGACGATGCAGATCCTCAAGCTCCTGTCCGGCGACCCGGTGCTGTTCGCCGACGTGCGCCACTACCACGCCGACAAGGACGTGTGGGACCTGTGCAACTCGGGTCAGCACGCGACCTGGTACGCCGCGCGCTCGGCCGACCCGGCGGAGAACCTCGCAAAGGTGCACTTCCACCCGGAGGTCTTCTACTTCCCGGCCGGAGGCGCGTCGGTGCAGCACCTCGCCGCCCCCGGCGAGATGACGTTCGCGCGCCTCACCCGCTACGACGGGCGGTACCGGATGCACGTCATGCGCGGCGCCTTCGAGACCTACGACGACGCGATGAACGAGGCGATGATGCGCCAGTCGACGTACGAGTGGCCGCACGCGTTCGCCCGGCTGCGCGTGGACAGCGAGGAGTTCCTGTCCCGGTTCGGCGCCAACCACATCCACGCGGTCCCCGGCGAGTACGTGGCGGAGCTGCGTGCCGTCTGCGAGCTGCTGTCCATCGACTTCGACGGGTTCGGTGACCTTCGATGAGACCTCACCTGAGACGCCTCGCCGTCCTCCTCCTCGCCGCCGGCGCGCTGACCGGCGTCACGACCCACGCCCAGGCGGCCCCCGCGAACGCCAAGGGCCCGGTCGGCTGGGACGTCTACCGCCACCCCGAGCGGCTCGCCCGGCTGAGCACCGGCGTGCAGACCAGACAGTTCTCCAGCTTCGACCGCACCGGCGGCAACAACGACGGCTTCGACGGGACGTACTCCTGCCTGCGCACCACCGCGGACGGCTGCGTCATCGCCGAGCACGACGGCGCCGGCGAGGTGGACGCGATCTGGTTCACCCGCGACAACGGCGACGTGCGCGCCACCGGCGACATCACCATCACCCTCGACGGCCGTGACGTGGTGCACGCGTCGCTCCAGGACCTGGTCGACGGCAAGGTCGGCGCGCCGTTCGTCAACCCGCTCGTCGCCAACGCCGACCAGAGCTCCGGCGGAGTGTACGTCGAGGTGCCGATGCCGTTCCGGCACTCGATGCGGATCACCACCGACAAGAACCCGATCTTCTACCACGTCACCTACCGGGCCTTCGCCGACGACGCCGGCGTGCGGACCTTCGACCCCTCCGACAAGGCCACGGACGTCATCGCGAAGCTGAGGGCCGCGGGCACCCGGGACCCCAAGGCACCGCTGCCCGGCGCCCGCACCCGCGGGACCGCGCTCCACCTCGCGCCCGGCGCGACCGCGACGCTGGCGCGCGAGGCGGGCCCCGGCGAGCTGTCGGCCGTACGGCTGACGCTGCCGCAGGCCGAGCAGGTCACGCCGCACAACGTCGAGGACGAGGGGCGTGCCTTCGGCGCCGGTGGTTCGAGCACCTTCACCGTCAAGGTCGACCCGGCCAACACGGGCGTACGGCTGACGCGCCGCTACGACCCGGAGATCGGCCACCAGCGCGCCACGATCTCCGTCGACGGCCAGGCCGCCGGACAGTGGGGGCCGACGGAGCCCCGGGGCGCCGGGCAGTGGGCCGAGGAGTCGGTCGAGCTGCCGGCGAGCCTGACCGCCGGGAAGTCGCAGCTCACCATCGAGAACACCTTCGTCTCCTCCGACCTGGACTACAACGAGTTCACCTACTGGGCCGACAGCCACGTCGGCGGCTCGCTCACCCGTACCGACACGGTCGACGTCGGCGACACCGCGGACGAGTCCGCCCACGCGTACGCCATCACCGGCCAGACCTGGCAGGGCGACCGGGTGTTCGCCTACCCGCTCGGCGACGACGAGCTGGCCAGGCTGCACACCGCGCAGCAGCTCCTGCAGGGCCTGCGGGTGCGGATCACCTTCGACGGGAAGCGGACCGTCGACTCGCCGCTCGGGGAGTTCTTCGGCTCCGGCTTCGCGGTCGCGCCGGTACGGTCCCTGTTCACCGGCATCGACCCGGCCGCGCACTCCTACGCCGCCTGGTGGCCGATGCCGTACGGCCACGACGCGAAGGTCGAGCTGTACAACGGCTCGCCGCTGACCGTGACCGCCGGGGACGCCCAGGTCACCTCCGGGCGCCACGCGATGGCCGGTGAGGGCTACTTCCGCACGCAGTCCCGCGCCGGCGCCACCGAGAACGGCAAGGACTGGGCGTACCTGCAGGCCACCGGCCAGGGCAAGTTCGTGGGCGTCGTCTCCTCGATGCAGGGCCCGGCGTCGCGGGCGTTCCTGGAGGGCGACGAGCGCGTCTACACCGACGGCTCGCGCAGCCCACAGATGCACGGGACGGGAACCGAGGACTTCTACCAGAGCGGCTGGTACTTCAACCGCGACACCTACACCGAGCCGTTCAACGGCGACCCGGCGCACCTGACCGCCACGACCGGCTGCGCCGCCGGCTCCGACTGCACCGGGGCGTACCGGTTCATGCTGAACGAGGCGGTGCCGTTCGGCTCGGCGATCACCTTCGGCATCGAGCACGGGCCCGGCGACGACGTGGCGGCGAACTACTCCACGACCGCCTTCTGGTACGGCCGCGACTCCGCCGCGTCCCGGCGTACGGACACGCTGACCCTCGGCGACGCGGCGAGCGAGAAGGCGCACGGCTACACCGGGACCGCCCCGGTGACCAGCCTGAGCTCGACCTTCGAGGGCACGAACACCGCGCTCACCGCGAACGTCCGGCCCGCGACGGCGCCGGTCACCTTCCGGCTCGCCGTCGACCCGGCCAACAAGGGCGTCACGCTCCTGCGGACGAGCGACCAGAACACCCCCTACCAGCACGCGAAGGTGAGCGTGGACGGGCACGCGCTGCCGGACTGGCTCCAGCCCCTCGGCAACACCACCCACCGCTGGCTGGACGACACCTACCAGGTGCCGGCGAGCGTCACCGCCGGACGGCGCTCGATCACCGTCACCCTGACGCCGGACGGCCCGCCCTGGTCGGCCGCGTCCTACCAGGCCTGGAGCAGCCGGTGACCAGTGAAGTCGTGCTCCGGATGCGGGGCATCGGCAAGAGCTTCCCCGGCGTGCGGGCACTGTCGGGTGTCGACCTGACGGTGCACGCCGGGGAGGTGGCCGCCCTGCTCGGCGAGAACGGGGCGGGCAAGTCGACGCTGATGAACGTCCTGGCCGGCGTGCACGGCGACTACGACGGCGTCATCGAGGTGGGCGGGGAGGAGGTGGCGATCCACTCCCCCAAGGACGCGGCGCGGCACGGGATCGCCATGATCCACCAGGAGCTCAACCTCGTGCCGGAGCTGTCCATCGCGGACAACATCTTCCTCGGCCGGGAACCCCGCACCCGGTGGGGTACCCGCGACCGGTCCGCGGCGCACGCCCGTACCGCGGAGCTGCTGGCCGGCCTCGGCCTGCGGCTGTCCCCGCGCCGCCTGGTCCGCAGCTGCCGCATCGCCGAGCAGCAGCTCATCGAGGTGGCCAAGGCGCTCAGCAACAACGTGCGCATCCTCGTCATGGACGAGCCGACGTCGGCGCTGGCCGACGCCGAGGTGCACCGGCTGTTCGAGGTGATCCGCGACCTGACCGGCCGCGGCGTGGCCGTCATCTACATCTCCCACCGGCTGGAGGAGCTGGAGGAGATCGCCGACTCGGTCACCGTGCTGCGCGACGGCGCGTACATCGGACGGCGCGACATGGCCGGCACGACGCGGGCCGAGCTGATCCAGATGATGGTCGGCCGTCCGATGGGCGACCTGTTCCCCCGCGAGACCGGGGAGCACGGCGGCGGCGACGTGCGGCTGCGGGTCGAGGGCCTGTCGCTGCGCGCCGAGGCGGGCCGGTCGGCGCTGCACGACGTCGACCTGACCGTACGCGCCGGGGAGATCGTCGGGCTGGCCGGCCTCATGGGCGCGGGCCGCACCGAGGTGCTGGAGACCCTTTACGGCGCCCACCGGCCCTCGGCCGGGCGGATCGAGCTGGACGGCGAGCCGTACCGGCCGCGCTCGCCGCGGTACGCGATCCGGCGCGGCCTGGCGCTGGTCGCCGAGGACCGCAAGGCGCAGAGCCTCGTGCTCGGCAACACCGTCGCGTTCAACGCGAGCCTGGCGGCGCTCGGCCGCTACACCCGGCTGTTCGTGGACCGGCGGCGCGAGCGCGCCGCGGTGGCCGGGCAGGTGCGTGACCTGCGGGTGAAGACACCCGGGCTGAACGCGACCGTACGCAACCTCTCGGGCGGCAACCAGCAGAAGGTGGTGCTGGCCAAGTGCCTGCTCACCGAGCCGGCGCTGCTGCTCATGGACGAGCCGACCCGCGGCATCGACGTGGGTGCCAAGGCCGAGATCCACGCGCTGATGAGCCGGCTCGCCGGAAAGGGGACCGCCCTGCTGGTGGTCTCCTCCGAACTCCCCGAGCTGATCGCCATGTGCGACCGGATCCTCGTGCTCTGCGAGGGACGCCTCACCGGGGAGTTCCACCGCGACCCGGCGCACGGCCCGCCCGCGACCCAGGAGGACATCCTCGCCGCCGCGATGGCGCGCCAGGCCGTACTCGATCAGGAGACCGCTGATGCCTGACCAGACCGCGACCGAAGAGGAGACCGTGGCCGCGAAGGCCGGTGGCTCGCCGCCGCGACTGCGGACCCGGATGCGGCGGCTGCTGCCGGTGCTCGGCTCGCTGCAGGGCTACATCGGCCTGATCCTCGTGATCGTGCTGGGGCTCGCCACCAAGGGCGAGGTGTTCTGGAACCAGACCAACCTCACCAACGCGGTCGGCGCGTTCGCCTCCCGCGGCATCCTCGCGGTCGGCGTGACCCTCGTGATCCTCACCGGCGGCATCGACCTGTCGGTCGGGTCCATCCTGGGCATCGGCTCGATGGTCTCGGCCATGATGCTCGTCCACCACAACCTGACGCCCTGGGAGATCGTGCCGATCTGCATGCTCGTCGGGGCGTTCTTCGGGCTGTGCAACGGCGTCGGTACGACGTGGCTGCGGATCCAGTCGTTCGTGATGACGCTGGCGATGCTGTCGGTGGTGCGCGGGCTCGACCGGCAGTACTCCAACAACGTCAGCGTCGGCACGCAGGTGGTGGGCGACCAGGGACACCTGACGCCGCACTCGGCGCAGTTCCAGGACCTGGGCACGCCGGGGCACAACGTGCTGACCGGCGTCCTCGGCCAGGGCGTCTACTACCCCGTGCTCGCGCTGGTCGTCGTCTGCGTCGTGTTCCAGCTGATCCTGTCCAAGACGCGGTTCGGCCGTCACGTGTACGCGGTCGGCGGCAACGCGACGGCGGCCCGCCTCTCCGGCGTCAACGTGACCGCGGTGACCATCACCGTGTTCGTGCTGTCCGGGATGCTCGCCGGGTTCGCCGGGCCGATCGACGCGGCCTACAGCGCCTCGGCCGACCCGCTCGCCGGCACCTCGTACGAGCTGGACGCCATCGCGGCGGCCGTCATCGGGGGTACGAGCCTGGCCGGCGGCCGGGGCACGATCGTCGGCACGTTCGTCGGCGCGCTGATCCTCACGCTGCTGGACAACGTGCTGGGGCTCAACGCGGTCAGCGACAACTGGCAGCTCGTCATCAAGGGCCTGATCGTCGTCGCGGCGGTCGTCCTCCAGCGGCCCGGCTTCTTCGCCGCCGCTCTCACCCCGGTCAGACGCCTGATCGGATCTTCACCCCGAGAAGGAGACGAAAAGTGAGATCGTTGATTCGCCCGCTCGTGGCGGTCGTGGCGGTGGTGACCCTCGCCGCGGGCTGCGCGTCGAAGGCGCCGTCGAGCTCGGGCGGCTCGGGCACCGGCGGCAAGAAGCAGTTCGTCGTCGGCTACTCCCAGTCCAACAACGCGGAGCCGTACCGCGCGCAGCTCAACCTGCAGCTCGAGTACTTCATGAAGCAGCACCCCGACATGAAGCTGCTGCCGATCGCCGACGCGCACCAGTCGAGCGCGACGCAGGTCAGCCAGGTGCAGAACTTCATCCAGCAGAAGGTGGACGTGCTGATCGTCTCGCCGAACGAGCCGGCCCCGCTGACCGCGGCCGTGCAGCAGGCGTGCCAGGCGAAGATCCCGGTCATCATCCTGGACCGCAGCGTCAACACCGACTGCTACACCTCCTTCATCGGCGGCGACAACTACGAGATCGGCAAGCTGGCCGGGCAGGAGGCGGTCAAGCAGCTGCCGAACGGCGGCAACGTCGTCGAGCTGCGCGGCATCATGTCCGACCAGCCGCAGATCGACCGGGACAAGGGGTTCCGCGACGGCATCAAGGCCAACCCCAAGATCAAGATCGTCGCGGACCGCGAGGCGAAGTGGCTCAAGGACTCCGCCGTGCCGATCATGCAACAGTGGCTGAGCAAGTACCCCAAGATCGACCTGGTGTACGGGCAGAACGACCCGATGACGCTCGGCGCGTACCTCTCCGCCAAGGCGCAGCACCGGGAGAGCCAGATGAAGTTCATCGGCACCGACGGCCTGGCGATCCCGGACGGCGGCATCCGCGCCGTCCAGCTCGGCGAGCTGACCAGCACGTTCGTCTACCCGACCTGCGCCAAGGAGGCCGCCGACACCGCCTACGCCATCACGCACGGCAAGCAGGTGAGCAAGAAACAGGTGCTGCACACCACCCAGGTGACCAAGGAGAACGCGGCACAGCTCTACAAGCAGTACGACATGTCCGGGAAAATCGGCGGCTGAACGCGTGAACAGGGGGGCGCGGCCGTGCCGCGCCCCCTCGGCGGGAAAGGGTGGCTCGTGAGTCTCCTGCTTGGAGTCGACATCGGCACGTCCAGCACGAAGGGGGTGCTGACCACTCCGGACGGCACCGTGGTCGCGACCGCGGTCCGCGAGCACGCCGTGTCGCGGCCCCACCCGGGCTGGGCCGAGCACGACGCCCGCGAGGTGTGGTGGGAGGGGTTCGCCGCGGTCACCCGCGAGCTGCTCCCCCAGACCGGCGGCGAACCGGTCGCCGCCGTCGGCGTCAGCGGGATCGGCCCGTGCGCGCTGCCGGCGACCGCCGCGGGCGAGCCGCTGCGCCCCGCCATCCTGTACGGCGTCGACACGCGTGCGGTCGCCGAGATCGAGGAGCTGACCGAGCGGTACGGCGCCGAGGCGATCGTCTCGCGCGGCGGCTCGCCGCTGACCACCCAGGCGGTGGGGCCCAAGCTGGCCTGGCTGCGCCGCCACGAGCCGGACGTGTGGGAGCGCACCGGCCGGCTGTTCATGGCGAGCTCCTACCTCGTGCACGAGCTGACCGGCGTGTACGTCCTGGACCACCATTCGGCGAGCCAGTGCTCACCGCTGTACGACAGCCGCGAGCACGCCTGGATCGGCGAGTGGGCGCGGGAGATCGCCCCCGGCCTGGACCTGCCGCCGCTCGCCTGGCCGGGCGAGGTGGCCGGCACGGTCACCGAGGCGGCGGCGGAGCGGACGGGACTCGCGGCGGGCACACCCGTCGTCGCCGGCACCATCGACGCGTGGGCCGAGGCGGTCAGCGTCGGGGTGACCGAGCCCGGCGACGTCATGGTCATGTACGGCACGACCATGTTCCTCATCGAGGTCCTCGCCTCGCGCCGCACCTATCCGGGCCTGTGGGGGACGGTCGGCGTCACGCCCGGCACGTACGACCTCGCGGCCGGCATGGCGACCTCGGGCGCGGTCACCGACTGGCTGCGGCAGCTGACCGGCGCGGCCTACGCGGAGCTGACCGCGGAGGCGCGGGCGGCCGGGTACGGCGCCGGCGGGCTGATCATGCTGCCCTACTTCGCCGGCGAGCGGACTCCGCTGTTCGACCCCGACGCTCGCGGTCTCGTGCTCGGCCTGACCCTCGGCCACGGGCGCGGCCACCTGTACCGCGCGGCCCTGGAGGGAACGGCCTTCGGCGTACGGCACAACCTGGAGGCGATGCGGTCGGCGGGCGGCGAGGCGCGGCGGCTGGTCGCGGTCGGCGGCGGCACGAAGGGCGGCCTGTGGACCCAGATCGTCTCGGACGTGCTCGGCCGGCCACAGGTCATCCCCTCGGTGACGATCGGGGCGTGTTACGGCGACGCGCTGCTGGCCGCCCGCGCGGCGGGCCTGTCCGACGGCGAGGGCTGGAACCCCCCGGCGGGCACGGTCGAGCCCGACCCCGCGGCCGGCGAGATCTACGCCGAGCTGTACCGGCTCTACCGCGACCTCTACCCCGCGACCCGCGACGCCGCCCACGCCCTGGCCGCCTTCTCGCGGGAGCCGTGAGCGGCGGCCGGGCGTCGATGTCCGGAAACCCCGGCGGTCTTACTGGGCGCGGCCCTTCTCGTCGCCGCGGTCGACGTCGAGGCCGACGACCGACATGCAGCGATTGCACCGCCATTCGGCGATGACCGACTCCGCGCCCATGTCGCGCGTGCGGTAGGGCTTGGAGACCTTTTTCCGCCGCATTCCGTAGCCGCAAGTGGAGTGCATCATCAGCCCGCACTCATGGCACGGCCACACGTCGTTGCCGGGACGATGGCAGCCGGGACACACGGGCCGGTCGTCGTGCCCCTCGAAGGCGTCGAGGTCGGCTCGCCAGGCGCGCTCGAGTTCGAGGTACTCATCGTCGGGCCAGTGGTGGTCGGCCAGCCAGGCGAGGTACTCCTCGGCATCGGCGGCGAGGTTGGCGGTCATGGACTCCGGATGTCGCCAGGCCGCGCCCCCGGCGCGGTCGTCCCGACGGCGGACCGCCATGACCGGAACCAGGCTGATGAGGGCGAGGGGCAGGATCACGACTGAGACGATCATGACTCGGCGTCCACGGTCATCTTCGCGTCGCCCCGGACACGTCCTCGCGGCAATGCGGCAGGGGGCACTGGGGTTCCCACGGTGGCGTCCTTTCGTGAGTCACTGCTGGGGGAGAAAGATCACAAGGACCCTGGTCCACACGCACGTGGGCTTGTTGCAAAGCGGTATGAACAGTATCGAATCCCGCCTTGGCTAGGAAATCGATCTCACAATTCAATGATCATTTCTTCTCGCGCCATAATTTGTGATCATGAAACCGTTCATGATCAATAGCGCGGCGCGAGCCGCGATCCGGTCCCACCCCATGCCGGATATCGGCCACCGCGGGCGCCGGGCGAGGATCCTAGGCGAACGAGCCGTTGAGGCGCAGGGCGTGCGCGACGACGGCGATGAGCACCTGGATCACCGACTCGCGTGAGCGGGCGTCGCACATGATGATGGGGACGCCCGGGTCGAGGTCCAGCGCCACGCGGACGCGCGCCTCGCCGTACCTCGGTGCGCTGTCGAAGCAGTTCACCGCGACGACGAAGGGCGTGCCCCGCTGTTCGAAGTAGTCGATCGCACCGAAGCAGTCCGGCAGCCGCCGCGTGTCGGCGAGCACGATCGCGCCCGCCGCTCCGCGGGCCAGGCCGTCCCACATGAACCAGAACCGGCGCTGCCCGGGCGTGCCGAACAGGTACAGCATGACGTTGTTCGGGAGGGTGACGCGGCCGAAGTCCATCGCCACCGTGGTGGACTCCTTGGAATCCACGCCGATCGGACCGTCGATGGCGCGTCCGTACGAGGACCGGCCGCTCTCGGTGCGCAGCGGACGGATCTCGCTGGCCGTGCCCACGAGTGTCGTCTTGCCGGCGCCGAACCCTCCGGCGATCAGGATCTTGATCGCCCTGGGGCGCGCGTCGGCCTGCGGTTCAAAGGGAGTGAAGCTCATCCAACACCATTCGGAGTACCGTCTCGTCGCGTGCGTATTCTGACGCCACCGGCACGCCGCCCGCCACGACGGCGACCAGGTCCGGCGGCGCTCCGTGCGAACGCTCCCGTCCCCGCGTGACCGCGCAGGGCCGGGCCCCGGGTCCCGCGGCGTCGCCGAACGACCGCCGTCGCCGTCCGCTCACCGGACATCACGCTCCATCCGGCGTTCCACCCGCCGACCGCGGCGCGGTCCCCAGATGTCGGCGCACCCGTTTGACCAGCCGGGTCATCTCGTACCCGATGACGCCGATGTTCACGTCGCCCTCGGCGAAGACGGCCAGGCACGAACCGTCCCCGGCCGCCATCACGAAGACGAAGGCCGCCTCGAGCTCGACGACCGTCTGGCGGATGTCACCGCCGCCGAACGTGGTGCTGACGCTGCGCGCCAGGCTGTGGAACCCGGCCGAGAGCGCGGCGAAGTGCTCGGCGTCCGCCGGCGTGATGCCGCGCGACAGGCCCATGGGCAGGCCGTCGCCGGAGAGGATCATCGCCTGCCGCACCGAGTGGACCCGGCCGACGAGGTCGTCCAGCAGCCAGCCCAGCTCACCGGTTGTTTCGAGCATCCGCTCGCCGCCTTCCCAAGGAACTCACTCGTCGGGGTCCTCTTCCTCGCGACCGCGCTGCCAACCCTGCTGGAGCGCGGTCATCAGCGATCGGGTCTCCTCCGGAGGCCGGGTGGTCGGTCCGGTGTCCGCCGGTCCGGTCTCCTCCCGGCCGACGTCCTCCGGCCCGCTCGCCGGCCCGGGGACGCGGGTGTCGTCGCGCAGCTGCGGGGCCAGGCTGGCCTGCCGGACACGCCGGGGCAGCTCGGGCGCGTCCGGGTCCGTGCCGTCGGAGGCGGCGAGACCGATCGTGCCCGCCCCCGCGGGCAGCGGGGGCATGGCCCGGCCGGGCGGCCGCCACGGAGGCGTCGCGGGCCGACCCGTGTCCGCGGACGGCTCGTCCTGCCAGGCCTGCTCGTAGCCGGACCCGTCGTCGCCGGCGATGAAGTCGAGCGGGACCAGTACGACGGCGCGCGTACCGCCGTACGGCGACGCCGTCAGCCGGACGTCGATGCCGTGCCGCGCGGCCAGCCGTCCCACGATGAACAGGCCGAGCCGGTCGCTGTCGGCCAGGTCGAACTCCGGGGGGTACGCCAGTCGCTGGTTCGCGTCGGCGAGCTCGGCCTCGTTCATCCCGATGCCGCGGTCCTCGATCTCGACGGCATAGCCCTTGACCGCCAGCTCACCGCGTACGTGCACCTGGGTGGGCGGCGGGGAGAAGGCGGTGGCGTTCTCGATGAGCTCGGCGAGCAGGTGGGTGACGTCGGCGACGACGCTTCCGTCCAGGGCCGCGGGCGCGGCGGCCTCGACGAGGACCCGTGTGTAGTCCTCGACCTCGGCGATCGCGGCGGCCAGGATGTCGCGCACCGCCACCGGGTGGTGCCACCCGCGGGCGGGCGCGGCCCCGGAGAGGATCACCAGGCCCTCCGCGTGGCGCCGCATGCGGGTGGTGAGGTGGTCGAGCGCGAACAGGCCCTCCAGCGCGTCCGGGTCGGAGGCCTGGCGCTCCATCGTGTCGAGCATGCTGAGCTGCCGGTGCAGCAGCGACTGGCTCCGCCACGCGAGGTTGAGGAAGACCTGGTTGATGCCCTGGCGCAGGCGCGCCTCGCCGATCGCGGCCTGCACGGCGGTCCGCTGCAACGTGGTCAGGGCGTCGGCGACCCTGGTCACCTCCCGGCTCCGGCCGGCCTCGACCGGCGGCACCTCCGCCTCGACGTCGACCTTCTCGCCGGCCCGGAGCCGCCTGACCACCTGCGGAAGCCGCTCCGCCAGGTCCAGCGCGGCGCGCTGCAGCCCGGTGAGCTCGCGGGTGAGGCTCCGGCCGAACAGCACCGAGACCACGATCGAGCAGACGACGGCCAGCAGGCCGAAGCCGGCGGCCGCGTACAGCATGAACATGATCCGGTCGCCGATGGGCTTGCTCTCGGCGGTGAGAACGGAGCCGGTCCGGTCGGCGGTCTGCGACCAGGTCGTCATCAGCGGCGTGATCGCGGCGTGCCAGTCCTTCGCCCGGGGTGCCAGCGACGCCGTGGGACCGGCGGCGACGATGGCGTCCTCCAGGCTGCGGAGGGTGCCGAACTCCGAGGAGCCGGCGAGCTGCTGGAGCGGTCCGCGCAGGCTCGGTTTCACCTCGGCCAGGGCGCTGTCGAACAGGTAGCGCCCGTTCGCGGCGTTCCGGGTGAACAACATGTACTCCGGGCCGGTGAAACGCTTGGCGCGGGTGGCCAGCGCCGCCGACACCAGTGCGTTCTCGCGCATCATGAACTCATGCGCGGTGCTCACCGAGATGAGAGCGGTGCCCTGCCGGTAGACGTCCGGGTCGTTGATCAGGACCATGCCGCCGAACAGGTGCAGGAGCGCGTCGACGACCGCGTCGTAGTCGTTGATGACCCCTACGGCGTCCACGCCGCCCGCGTCGACCTTGGCCCGTACGCCGGCCAGCCCGTCGAGCTGGGTGAGCAGCCGGTTGAGGCGCTGCCGCGTCGTCTCGCTCATCGTCCGCCGCGCCTCGCCGGACAGGGCCGACCGGCGGAACGCCGCCTGCGCGGCGTCCGTGCTCGCCCGGGTGTTGGTGACCCCGTCGCGGTCACCGCCGCCGGCGGTACTCATTAATACGGCGGCGCTGACGCGTTCCTGCTCCAGGGCGGTGGCGAGCGTCGTCCCCGGTACGGCGACCTTCTCGTACGTCGTCGACGCCTCGTACTTTCCGAGTGCGTCCCCGGTGGTGAGATAGGCGGCGAATGCCCACAGCACCGCAAGAGAGAGCAGCGGGATCAGGAGCAGTACCAACAACCTCAGCCGCAGCGACCTTGCGGAATGCTTGGAGGAAGCCATGACAGCCTTATCGGTTTTGCGCGTGTGCACCAAGGCACCGCTCATGGAGCAATTCCCCGAGAAGGTAAATGGCACCACATTAGTTACCCTGGTGGCAACTCGCCCAAATCGGGCTTCCGCTCGCTCGCGCCTGCCGCGGGCATTCGCCGGGCGCCTACCGGCGCCTACCAGTCCTCGGTCTGCTCCACGGCGACCTCGACCAGGCCGCCGGGCGTCTCCTCGAACCGCCGCATCGAACTCAGCGGCGGGGAGTAGACGTGCACGCTGACCGCGGGAGCGTCCGAGACGTTGCGCACGTCGTGCACGTAGTCGCGGCCGAAGGCCCACGAACCGCCGGAGTCGACGGTGCGCGCCTCACCGGGCTCGCGCTCCTCGAGGCTGCCCAGCACGACGGTGAAGGCGCCTTCGGAGTCGCCGTGGTCGTGGAACCCGGTCGACTGTCCCGGGAGCCAGCTGATCAGCCAGACCTCGTGGTCGTCATCGTGGTGCAGGCGCTCGTACCAGCGGCCGTCGGCGCTGAGACGCACGCGGTGGAGCCACTCCTCGGACCGGTCCGCGAGGGACCGGGCGATCTCGGCGAGCCGGGGCGTGGTCGAGCTGATGGTGGCGGTGGTCATTGCGGTGGTGCTCCTGGATCCAACGTCGGTGAACGGTGAAGGCGTGCGGACTCACGTCACCGACACAGCGCGCTGGCCTGCCGTCGAAGATCGACGTGCAGGCGCACGTGAAGAGGAGCGCCGAAATGCATTCCCCCAGCTTGGGGCATATTGCCTACCAAGTCAACTGGAAACATCGAGAGGCGGGCCGCCGGGCCCTGGCGGTGCCTGCCGGGGCCTGCCGGACGCGGCGAAGGACGGTGCGCCCGCCGCCCGCCGACTCCGTACCGCCGCTCATCGATGCCGAGTCCGGCGAACCTATGGCGGGCGCCCGTATCGCGGTTATGGTCCTCGCATGCGGGAGAGCCTGATCGCCGGGCAGTACTTACTCATCGAGCAGATCGGCAGGGGCGGGTTCGCGGTGGTCTGGCGGGCCCGCGACGACCGGCTGCAGCGCGACGTCGCCGCCAAGCAACTGTTCCTCCCACCGCACTTCACCGAGGAGCAGCGCCGCGAGCACCGCGAGCGGACCTTCCGCGAGGCCCGGGCGGCGGCGCGGCTCACCCATCCGGGCGTGGTGACCGTGCACGACGTCGTCGAGCACGACGGCGTGCCGTGGATCATCATGGAGTTCGTCCCGGGCCGCACCCTGAGCCAGATCGTCCGCATGGAGGGCCCGCTGGCGCCGGCACGGGCCGCGCGCATCGGCCTGCGGGTGCTCGACGCCCTGCGTGCCGCGCACGGCCGCGGTGTCCTCCACCGCGACGTGAAGCCCAGCAACGTCATCGTCGGCGCCGACCGGGTGGTGCTCGGCGACTTCGGCATCGCCCGTACGGAGGGCGGCGGCGAGGACGAGATCACCGGCACCGGCATCGTCATGGGCGCCCCGTCCTACACCGCGCCCGAACGCGCGCGGGGCGAACCCGCCGTCGCCGCCTCCGACCTGTGGTCGCTCGGCGCCACGCTCTTCTACGCCGTCGAGGGACGACGGGCCTTCAGCGGCCCGAACGCCAACGCGACCTTCCACGCCATCCTCACCGGCGAACCCGCGCCGGCCCGTCACGCCGGGCCGCTCCGCCCGGTCGTCGACGGGCTGATGCGCAAGGACCCCGGCGACCGGATGACCGCCGAGGAGGCCGCGGAGCTCCTCGCCGACGCCGCCCGCGAACGCGTCTCGCCCACGGCGCCGTCGCGGCGGACCCGTGCCATCGGCCGGGATCGGCGCCGCCGGGAGAAGTGGCGCGAGCCGACCCGGCCGACGCACGGAACGGCCGCCGTGCCGCCACCCCGGCCGGCGAGCGACCCACGCCGCCCGCCCGCCCGGCCGCCTGGTTCGCGCGGACGGCCCATCGTGACCCTCGCCTCCCTGACGACGCTCACCCTCCTGCTGCTGGGCGGCGGCCTGAGCGTGGACGACCCCTGGCGCCGCCCCGCCGCGTCGTACCGCACGCCGGTGCCGCATCCGCGCCTGACCGCCACGCTGCCCGCCGGCGGCGAGGTGCTCGGCGTGGCGTTCAGCCCCGACGGACGGACGCTCGCGGCGGCCGGCCAGGACCACACCGTACGGCTGTGGGACACCGCCACCGGCCATCCGTCCGCCGCCCCCTCCGCCACGCTGTCCGGGCACGGGCACCCGGTCTCCGCCGCCGTGTTCAGCCCGGACGGCCGCACGCTCGCGACCGGCGGCTACGACGGCCGCGTCACCCTCTGGAACACCGGCACCCGCCGTGCGGTCGCGACGCTCGACACACGCGTCCGGAGCAGCGGCACGCTCAGCTTCAGCCCCGACGGGTCCGTCCTCGCGACCTCCGGCGACACCGTGCGCCTGTGGGACGTCGGCACCCGGCGCGCGACCCGCTCGCTGCCGGACTCCGGGGAGAACCTGCTGAACGCGGCCTTCGCCCCGCGCGGGCGGATCCTGGCCACGGCGGGCAGCCGGACCGTACGCCTCTGGGACGTCTCGGCGCACCCCCGGCCCACGACGGTCGCCAAGCTGACCTCCCTCGTCGGCGGAATGGCGTTCAGCCCCGACGGACGGACGCTCGCCACGGGCGGAGACGACCGCACCGTACGCCTGTGGGACGTTCGCGGGCACCGGCTGACGGCCACGGTGCCCCGGCTCGCGGGCCGCGTGAACGCCGTGGTGTTCAGCCCGGACGGCCACACCCTGGCCTGCGCGAGCGACGAGACCGTACTGCTGTGGAACGTCCGCGGCCGCACCGTCACCACCCGGCTGGACGCGCGCACCCGTACGGTCGAGGCGATCGCCTTCAGCCCGGACGGCCGCACCCTCGCCACGGCCGGAGACGACGCCGCCGTACGCCTGTGGAACCTCGGCTGAGACGAGGAACGAAAACGCCGGAGGGGCCGCCGGAAAACCGGCGGCCCCTCCGCTGAGTCACTCAACCGATCACCCGGCGACCACTCGTCATGATCGCCGATGATCACGGATCTCGGTCGGGACGGCGGGATTCGAACCCACGACCCTTTGACCCCCAGGCATCTCAAGGTGTGGGGACACAACGAACGTCGCCTGCTCGGAGATCCTCTAGCGTCCGCTCAGGTCCGGGGATGTGCGTATCGGTAGTCACTCACTTAGGTACTCGGTGAACCTGTCGACTCACGGGGCGGCGCAGTCTGGGCGAACCAAAGTCCGTGGTTGATGCGGGTAGCCGGCACCGGGTCACCCAGCTCGTGAGCCCGCGCGAGAGTCTTCTGCAACCACAACACGCTGCCGCGCGTCTCATGTCGGACCGGCGGAACCGACCAAACGGACTGGAGCTACCGTGAGCGCAGAAGGAAGGCTTGATACAACCGCCGTTTCGCACTCATGGAATTGGACAGAGCACGTTCCATTGCTCATAGGCGCCGGGTCCTCCCTAGTAGTCGTTCTACGCGTTTTGGCAATCGCTAATTTTGATCTACAAACAGCGTACGCCATTTTGAAGGCAGCAGGAACCACTACCGTTATTATCGGCACGCTTTTTTCTACCATAGGCATGTCTGCAATGCTCATCGTACTTAACCTCATTGCATTGTGGGCGCGCAGTCGATTGTCGGGAACTCATTTTAATAATGCTTACCTGTATGGATCCGTAGGGGTAGCGATTTTCCTGTTGACCTTGACGGCGCCACTTTTTACCATCGTTTTGCTGTCACTCACCGCTCCACTTAGCTACCTAGCAAAAACCATTGGCTCAAAAACGGCATCCAGGAAAGCACGCAAGCTAGGATTTGAGCTGGCGCGCAGCGCGACAACGAGCGGAAATAAGACGCTAGACGACCTGAAGAGGCAATATGATAAATGGGTCGCCGAAGAAAAATCAAAGGCCGCCAAGGGAACGTCTACCATGCTCAAAGCTTCCCTTGCATTCAGTGCAATCATGACCGCTTTGGCCACGACTAATACACGGCCCTGGATGCCTTTGGAAACAATATCCGTCAGAAGCGCGATTTACACAGGATATGTGCTTGACGTGAATGATTCGACAATGACTCTACTTAGAGAGCACCCGAGACGCATCGATTACATCAACGTCAAAGACCAGCCGATAGCCAGACAGATATGCATGAAGCCCGACCATAGCCGGTTCTCGTTCGCAGAGAAGCCACTTGCCGCTGTCATACTTAGACTTAATCCTAAGTACCCGAGATGCCCGTTGATGAAACAAATAGCTTCACCTGTTAGCGCTCCCCGGATATCCTCGATTGCTGTCATCACACCACAAGATATATCGCGGCATGCGACGACATGGAGCGCCGAGAAGTCCAGGGATGCGCGGACCCGGTGGCACTAATCAGCCCGGAGGTCGAACGCCTCCTTCCGACTATGCCGGTCCGTGTTCCTGCGGACCCAGACCAGCCGGCCGGCGCACCGCGTAGTGCCCCCGCTCACACCGGCCACTCTCGGCCTGTATGACATACGAGGGGCCGCCGTCTCGACCAGGTTTGGTCTCTCAGAGTGCCACAAGTGATTGCAGTCTCTATCTGGCGGATGATGTCGACATGGGTGATGCAAAGCTCCACCACTATGTGCCGCAGTTTTACCTGCGCCGATTCGTCGACTCGGCTGGCCGACTATGGGTCTGGGACCGAGAGAAGGATCGCACCTTCTCCACCAGACCAGGATCAGTCGCAGCGGAGTCGAACTTCTACTTCCAGTCTGAGTTGGTCAGACAAGGACATGACCCGCTCACCATGGAGAAGCAGTTCGCGGATCTTGAAGGCGAGACCTCCGCTATCACAGGCCAGTGGCTGGACTGGATACGACATGGAAAGGAAGGTGATTCACTTACGATACCTGACGTTAACCGAGAAATTGTCAGTCTATTCTTGGCCCTTCAGTTCCTGCGAACCGCAGACGCCCGGTCAATACTTGCAGATTTCTGCAAAGCTCATGGATTTACCGCGAGCTCCGACGACGAAAAACGAGCACTTCACACCGAGCTCCTTTGGAACGATGAACTGATATCCTTATTTTCAGACCGTGCGAGAAATTCTACCTGGCTCTTTGGACGTAACGAAACTTCCACACCCTTTATTACATCAGACAACCCCGTCGCCTTTCGAACGCCAGATAACCGAATGTGGCTTAAAGCAGGCGTCCTACGCGAGGGCACTTACATCGTGTATCCACTCGCACCGGACGCCGTCATGTACTGCTATCCGGACGAGGGCCCATGGCGCAACGCAAGGATTTCTCGGTTCGACTGCCAGATTTCACCGGTCACACTTACTCACGGCATGATTCAAAACGAGAACACAGCTCAGGTCTTCATGGCCTCACGGTTCATCATCTCTAATAGAGCAGCGTTCGATCACGAGCGCGAGTTTGCAAAAACGATCGGAACCGACACTTATGCGCCACCCGGCAGAAAACTATCGGACTAATGGAAGTGAACCACGGACGATAAGTGCGGCAAAGCCATCCAAAGTCCGGACGAATGCGATAGTTTAAGACTGGAGGCGACTAGCATCTCCCACTCTTCGACTTGCGACGACCGCGACGGACTGGTCTCAGCACGATCAGCGGCAGATGAGTACGTCACACGTTTACGACACCGCCGCTATCGCTCGAAGTGGGTTAGAAACGCTCGCGCAATCTCCTCCCAACCGGTTACGGGTACGTTGCCGTCGATCATCTTGGCAGCGAAAGCCAGGTCCTCGGGGTCGTCCGGTGTCCAGTCCGATTGCCGTGTGGAGATCCGGAAGGTGCCACCGTCCTGTTTCCAATACAACACCGCGACCCGTTTGTCCGCGTCGGCCCGCGTCATTGCCCGTACGCCGTCTAGGCCCTTGGCCAGGTCTGTGTCGACCTGCCGGAACCTTGTCCGGTACGCCCAAGACCACCACGCTCCGTTGAAAGCGAGGTCGAGCCTGAGCTTGTCATATGACAGGGAAGCGCGACCGCATATGAGGAGACCAAGCGCCATTCCTTCGGAGACGGCGTTGCGTTGGCGCGCTGGCGTGAGTGCCATTGGAACAAGATTTCCTTAGCCCGAGATTTGGTAATCCGTGAGTCGTTCCCGGATATGGGACGGCAGGATGCCGTACCGCTGGAACACTGCGACGACGAGGTCCTGCAGTTCGGCAGTGGTGCGGCCAGTGGTGCTGGCGAGCACGTCGTCCCAGGCCTCTTTGGCATCCTTGGCGATGTGAAGGATCGTTTCAGGGTGCACCAGGTATAGACAATCGTCGGTGCTTACGCTGGCCGCGGCAGTCGAGTCGACTGCGGACTTGGGCGAGATCATCACAGTGATGCTGCCGGGCGGGACGCCATCATGGTGGCGGTCGCTGGCGAGGATCCGCAACTGCCCGCTGGCCGCCCGGACGTCCTTGGAGGAAACCAATCCAGTCGTCTGGTGATCGCTCTTAGCCTCCAGCGCGATCCACAGAGCGTTATCGAAACACCAAGTCGAGTCGCAGCGGGCCTGACCTGTCGGCTTCGCAGCCTCGGCGCCCAGGAGCTTACCGAGCTGCGACAGCTCCGGCTCGTACAGAGGTGGGTCAGTCTGAGCCAAGCCGTCCAGCATCTTGGCAACCGCGGCGTCGTGCCTTCCACGCGCAATACCACCGGACATTCTCGCCACCACGGCGGCCACGGCGATGTCATCGTGGGTCGGCAGCGCGGCAGTCTCGGTATCGGGCAGCGGTGGCATTTGCCGCACCCAAACCGAGGGCTTACTGGTCTGCTCGGCCTGTCGGACCAGGCCTCGGGCGGTGCTCAGCTGCCCAAGATCGCCGTCGCGACCGGCACGGTAGGCCCAAATCCCGGCCAGGTAAAGCCAGAACGCCCGATACCCGCGAGTGTCCTCCTGGCCGAAGCTGAGTTTGTGGGCGGCCGCTTGAGCGTGGCGGCTGGCCTCAGCCCAGCGGCCCTGGCCAGCCAAGGACGACGCCTCGATTTCGTCGGCAATCGCCGCAGCTAGCGCCGTGCTCCCCGACGGGACTACCTGAACGGCCTCGCGGCGCATCTCGGCCAGCAGCGGCTCGCCGCCCTCCCGCCACTCCTCGCCGTGGTCGAGAAATACCGCCACGTTGTCTAGAACCTCGACCGCGGTGGTGTCTTCGCCGCTGTTACGCCGCCCGAAGTTGATCTCACCCTGCAGGTCCCGTGACAGCGGCGCCAGTGTCTCGGGCCGCACCAGGTACTTCGTGAGCTCCGCGCCGTATACCACTACCACCGCCGAGTCGTTGGGTCCCCGGGTGCACCGGCCGGCCCCCTGCACCACCCGAGTGCGGATCCGGTCGGCCAGCGCGAACCCGGCCCGGACACGCTGTGACAGGTATCGCTCGTGTAGAGAGTCATGGTCGGGCACGCCTTCCATAACAACCACTTGGCAGGCCGGGCCGGGTAGATCGAGGCCGTCGTACCGGTTGGCCAGAGCGCAAATGGCATGGTTTGCAGAGGCAAACGGAGTCATGCTCGTCCCGACGTCATCAATAGTCATAAGCTTCCAGGACGGCTGGGAGAGGTCCCTGGCGGTGGTCACGGCCGTGGCGGTGTCGGGGGCCAGCAACAGTGCCTTGCCAGCCCTCGCCACGATCTGGCGGGCCAGCTCGGCTGGGTCGGTATCGGGCACCAGCTCGGGGAAGACGAAGTAGCGGGTGCCCGAGCGCGGCTCTGGCGTGCTGGCTGGCAGCGTCAGCCGCTCGATGTGAGGCCGACCGAAGGCCCGCTCAAGCTCACCACCCTCGCCAAGGGTCGCCGAAAGGTACAGCCGCTGCCGGGCTCTGGCGAACAGCTCGTTGTCAACCGTCGGGGGGATCATCGGACGGATCTGGATCGCCGCAGGGCTTACATAGGCTAGGCACGACTCCAGACACTCGCGGATCATGGCATACCGGAAGCAGATCGGCGCTCCCTGCCGACCCAGAACCTGGTGTAGCGCTTCAGGTATCGCGTCGTGTCGAGCGGGAACAACCAGCTTCACCTGGTGATGCGCGCCTGGACTAGAGTCGCCCGCCTGCAACCGCTGCAGCAGCAGGCCGTCCAAACCCGGCGCCAGAGCCTCCAGCAGATCGCCGTACAGAGCCGGTTGCCCGTTCCGGGAGACGACGACCCCGTACTGTTCGGCAACGTACTGCTCGCCGTTGTGCGCATCGTCGAAGATCAGCAACGTCGGCGGGCCCAGCTTCGGACTGCTGTTAAAAATCGTGCTGTAGGTCGTAATGGCGACGGCGTCGGCAGACTCATAACGAGCCTCGTGGTCCGTCGGCCAGTCAGCGTGGGAACGGGTTAGCACGACAGCCGGGATCCCCTCACGGCCGGCAGTCTGGGCGACCTGCCACGCGAGCTGATCGGTGGGGCAGGCATAGGCAGCACGTACCCGCCGAGTGCGGCGTACCCACTCGGCAATGAGTAGGGCTGGAATGGTCTTACCGGTGCCGGTCGGCAGCTCCAGGGCCAGGTCAGGAGTGTCGCAGTGTTGGCTAGCGTAAAGCCGTAGCAGATCGGCCTGGTGGGTAAGCAGACCCGGCACCGCATCGGGCCGACGAGGAAGATCCCGGTACATCGCTTCGGGGGTCTCCGCTGCTGCCCCCGCCGACGCCCCGCCCTTAAACGCCACCGCGCCTCCTCACCTCGGCCGTCTGCTGTAGGGACGAACCAAGCGGCCGTAGCCGCCCCGACATATCGCTTTCCGCCCGGTCCGACCACGCGTCGACCAGTGTCCGCGGAGTGCTCACCGTGTTAGGACGCATCAGACACCCGGACGTATTGCAAAAACAGGGGGATTGTCGGCACATGACACGACGTCACCGCCGGTGTAATGCTGCGTGGCACCGAACGAGGCCAGCCCCACAAGAGTCGCAGCGGGTGTCACCGGGCGTCGTCTTCGCGACTGACAATGACGGCACGGCGAGCACTTCACTGCTGGTTGCACATTCTGCGACGGCGAGTGCACCTGCGACGACGAGGCGAACGAGGCTACGCATGATACTGTGAGCTCTGGCCACTCTCAGGAACGACTGGGCCTCTTGCCTGGACGCTGCGCCAACAACACTGAATACGTTTGTCTCCGGCCAGTTCGCAGCGGTCAGCACGAAGTGGGCATAACGCACGTGGCCGAATCTACGCAGACGGTCGGCCACAAACCCGGCTGTCAACCGTACTTTCGATGATCTCCACTGCCGCACGGCTCCGCCAGCCGAGGGCTCTCGGACTTCTAGAGCAGGTTGACACCGTCGTGGTCACGGACAGCCGGGGCACCTGCATAGTTGATGCTGTCCAGGATTCTGACGGCGAACGCCTCGGTGACGAGCGACTTGACCTCGTTCTCAGTGACCCACTGGACAGCTTGCGCCTCGTCAGTGGTGCGAGGAGTCCCGTCGAGCATGCGGCAGCGGAACACCAGCGAGACGATCCCTCGGGACATGTTCTTGTAGACGCCCGTGAGAACCTCCGGCTCTACGTCAAGGCCGGTCTCCTCCCAAACCTCTCGGCGGACGCCGTGCTGAATCGTCTCGCCCATCTCGAGGATTCCGCCGGGTGGCTGCCAGTCTCCGTTGTCGCGTCGCTTGATGACGAGCACACGGCCATCTGAGCCGACCACGACGCCGGCCACGCTGACCGAATAACTCGGCTGGTCGCTCACTCGCTCTCCCCTTCGCCGTCGCTACCCTTAACGTACGACACGTATGTACGAGCTGAGGAGTTGACGTGGCGGAACTGCCTCTGGGCGACCTGGACTCCACGAGCGACCGAGCTGTGTTCCGCCAGATCGCTGATCAGCTTCGGGACGGGATCCGCCAGGGCGTCTTCCCCGAGGGAGAGAAGATCCCCTCCGAAGCGAAGCTGATGGAGCACTACGGCGTGGCTCGGATGACCGTACGGCAGTCCCTCCAGGTTCTCCAGGGAGAGGGACTGCTGGTCGCCGAGCACGGCCGAGGCGTGTTCGTCAGGAGCCGTCCGCCGGTACGTCGACTCGCCTCGGATCGCTTCGCCCGCCAGCACCGCGCCGAAGGCAAAGCGGCGTTCATCGCCGAGACGGAACAGGCCGGCGCGAAGCCAACCGTCGACTCGATCAACATCGAAGAGGTGAAGGTCCCAGAGACGATCGCCGAACGACTGAACCTCAAAGAGTCCGAGAGCGTCATCGTCCGCAGTCGCCGGTACCTCATCGACGGCCACCCAGTCGAGACGGCGACGTCGTACATCCCCGCAGCCATCGCGCTAGGCACTCAGATCGCCGAACCGAACAGCGGCCCCGGCGGCATCTACGCCCGCTTGGAAGAGCAGGGCCACCGGCTCGACCACTTCACCGAAGAGATCCGCACCCGCATGCCCTTGCGGTCAGAAGCCCGCGACCTCCGCCTGGCCCCTGGTGTGCCAGTGTTCCACCTCGTCCGCACGGCGTACGACACCGACGGCCGGCCGGTCGAGGTGTGCGACACGGTGATGTCGTCCGACGCGTACGTGCTCCAGTACGAGCTTCCCGCGCGATAGCGCTTGACTCCTCTAGACAAGTAATGCAGACTCTCGAAACGTCTCCTCTAGACGAGTAGACGCCTAGCTATGTTCTTCAATGTGGAGGTAGTCATGACGTCCCTCACCACCGCTCGCCGTCGTTCGCAGGCGTGGAGTAGGCCCGGTCGGTATTTCCCGGTCCGGCACATTCAGGGGGTCGAGGTGCTGGACCAGCCGCGCGGTGGCGTGGGAGTGAACGGCACAACCCTGCACGGCGCCGCCGAGGAGCTCCGGGATTTGGCCTCGCAGCTGTTGCTCGTGGCGTACCGGATGGGGGCCGAGCCGGTGCGTCGCCAGCCGCAGCCGGTCGATCGATCGGCGGCTTGAGGTTCCTGCCGTCCCTGATCCGTCCCGGGGCTGGTGGCTCCGGTACGGGTCAAGGCCGGCAGGCGCTTCACCCACGCTGACCGTCCTGTCTGTTTCTTGAGAACCGCATATGTCGAGTTCGCTCGCAAGGCTGGCCCGTCACTCCCGCCGGTAGATGAGGTGGTGCGGCGTACGGCTGGCCTGGGATCGCGGCCCTGGTAGGGCGGCGGGTTGACGAATTATGAGGTCCCCGGCCCTTGCTGTGGTCCTTGAGCGGCTCCCGAGTCTTGTTCAGTGCGTTCTGCGCTGACCGTTCCTCACGGCGCCCTGACCCCCCGGTCTCGTCCGGGCTTGCGGCCTTCGTGGGGAGCGGTGTTCGCAGACCCGCTCCGGAACGGAAGGCTTGCTTATGAGGCACAACGGCCGCCAGCCGATCAAGGCCAGCGCCATCCCGCCCCACCTGCTCGATCTGTCAGCCGCCCGGCCGATGCTCGCCTGTCCCGCGTGCGGCAGGTGGGCTCACCTCGTACGCGGCATGATCCCCGCGCACCGCTCCGCGACCGGCGCCACTTTCGTCAACGGCAAGGCCGCCCGCTGCCCGCTGAGTGGGCAGCGGGTGCTCATCGACGTCCGCCCCCTGGACTGGGCCGCCGCGCTCCGCCAGGCCGGCCGTGACGCGGCGTTGAGGCGCAGTGCCCGCGTGACGCCCAAGGGCGTCCCGCCGCTCGCGACGCCCGTTCACCGGATCGCCGCTGCCCGATAGCCCGCAACCTATCCCCCAGCACCTTGGCCGAACCGGCCAGGGCGCTTTCGTCTGTCCTGGAGGTTTGATGTACGACCGGATCATCGCCCGCCTGGTGGAGAAGAACTGCCGCGCCTACCGGCTGTTCACCACTACCGGTGCGGTCTCGCCCCGTAACCCCGACGCCGCCTCGCCGACCGATGAGGGTGATGCCGCGTGAGCACGCCCGACGCACGCGCGGCCCGGATCGCCCTCGTCCTGCTGGCGTGGAAGGCCGGCCACGGTTATGCCGACCACATCGGCCAACGCCACGAGGACGCCCGGGACAAGGGCGAGCCGGGTTGGAAGGGCCGGGCCGCGTGCGCGCGGCACGTCGCCGACCTGACCGTGACCAAACTCGCCGCGCTCGCACTCGCCGGCGCGGCGACCGGCATCCGGCTCTCACCGCGGCGGGTGGCGGTCGCGATGGCGCTGGATGCGGCCAGTCATTACGTGATCGACCGGCGTACGCCGCTGCGGCGCCTGGCCAAGGCACTCGGCAAGAGCGAGTTCTACGCGTTGGGTGACCCGAAGGCCGCGCCGTGCGGGACGGGCGCTTACGCGATGGACCAGGCTATCCATGACCTGGCGCTCTTCCTCGCCGCGTTGTACGCCGGACGGTAGCCGCGATGCCCGCACCGGCCGCCGTCGCGTTCTGGGACCCGGCCGGTGACCGGTACGGGATCCCCACCTACCCCTGGCGCCAAGCCCCCGCGCGCTTCGCCACGCGCCGCCAGCTCGCCGCCCGAGGGCTACGGCCCGGTGGGCAACACGTGCAAGCTCAGATCCTGTGGCGCACCCGCAGCGGCGCTATCCGGCGCGCCTACCTCTACGAGGTCGCCAGCGCGCTGCCCAAGCGCGCCCCCACCCCCGCACAGCGCGCCGCGCTGGATAAGGCGCTGGCCGCTCGCCGGACCTGCCCGCGCTGCCACATCGACCGCGGCTATGTCCTGCCACGACGGATAGGCGCCTGCAACAAATGCGCTGATGGCTGGGAGTTCGACGCCGCATAGCCGCAGGGAGGGGGTCACCGGGGGCGGCCAAATCATGCCGAGACAACGTCGGCGTGCTGGCCGCCCCCGCTGGCCCCCCTCTAACCCGCGTGACCCTCCCCGAACGTGATCACGAACAAACAGTTACTGAGCGTCCGGATACGGTCACGGACCGACCTTGACGGCTGAGGTTGCGAAGCCCTTCCCGCACGCGCCACCGCGCTTCCAGCGCGGGCTGTACGGGCTGTACGGGCGGGGGTTCGGGGCACTCAGCCCCCGCACATGGAAGCGGCCCCGAGCGCCAACGTCCTGGCAGACATCGCTCGGGGCCTGACCTCATGAGAGGCAGGTCCAAGTATGGCACCTCAGCAGAACGACCCGACCCGGAACGGCGGCGGCTCCCACGCTGGCAACAGCCCGACGGGCACGTGCTGGGACAACCAGAACAAGCCGAAGGGCGGGGGCCGTAAGTGAGCGGCGTCTGCAACTGCGGTAACGACCCGGACTGCCCGATCTGCGAGGGCAAAGGCACGGCCTGGATCCAGCGATGACCGCGACCGTGAGCACCACCTATTGCCCCGTCTGTCAGGTCGACTACGGCACCCGTATCGGGCTGGCGAACCATGCCTGCCCCGGGCAGGGGAAGGGACGGCGCTGGTGAAGATCCGCGTTACCGGTCTTCCGGCCGAGGTCACCGACGCGGTCGAACGCCTCCGGCAGGTGCTCGAGGTGGTGTCGGTGTCCGACCCGTACCCGTGCCGCAACTCCACGCGGGTCCACGTGTATGTGGAGGTGAGCCGGTGAACGGGCACCTGTTCGGCCCTGGTGCCCCGGGCGCGGCCAAGGCCCGCAAGCAGCGCCAGCACGACGCGCGAGTTCGTAACGCCCGGCGCGCCAACAGAACGCCGGCCAGCCCACCGACACCAACCGCGAGCAGGACACGGGCCCGGTGACCGCCGACCGTATCCGCCGCTGATCCCTGTTCCCGCATTCGACGGCCCGGGGCCGCGCCTGCACTGGTGTGGCCCCGGGCCGTCCCGTCATCCCCGGGTCTGGTCCCGGGATGAGGAGACTTCCATGGACGACCGCACGGCCAGCGGCTACGACTTCACCGAGCTGGCGGCGATGCTCCGTACGTACGCCCACGGCATCTACCCGTTGGAAGCCGCCACCGAGCTGCTCATCGCTCACCAGACGTGGCTGCTGCGCACCGACTTCACCACCGGCTTCATCACCGTCCACCACGACACCGCCGGCAGCTTCGCCGACGTCGACTTCATCTCCGCGGCCCAGGCCCTGGACGCCGGCGACCTGCCGTGCTCGGGCAGCGAGGCCAAGATGCTCCGGATCGCCGCGAGCCTGGCCAGCAACACCACCATCACCCTCGGCCAGGCCGTGGGCGGGCTCGATTCCCGCAACACCTCCCTCGTGCTGACCGCGATCGCGCACGCGAACGGCTACGGGAACACGGAGGTGAGGCTGGGATGACCAAGCCCACCACACACACCACCCCAACCAAGGCCCGCGCGACGACGACGCGCCCGGGCCACATCGCCCGGTGGCTGGCCGATCTCGGGCTGGGCTACGTGCTGATGCTCACCGCGAGCATCGGTGGTCTGATCTGGCTGGTGGCGATCCACCTGTTCGGCATCCGCCACGACGCCGCGCTGATCCTCTCCCTGGCGGCCGTTGCCGGCGCGTTCGCCCGCGCTCACCAGCTCGCGTCCCGCGCCGTGGCGGCACGCCAGGAAACCGATCCGGAGGTGCCCCAGTGAACATCACCATTCCGCACATGACGCCGACCTATCTGGCCGCCGGGTTGGTCGCGCTGGTCGTGGTCGCGCTGGTCGCCCGGCTGTTGCGGCGGGTGTGGTCGGCCGGCGCCGCGGCTGATGCGCTGACGTTCGTCGTGGCGGGGATGGCCACGGTGATGTCCGGTCAGGGCATGTGGCGGTTCTTCACCAACGACCTGCACGTGTCCGAGCTGTACGTCCGGGTGTGCATGTTCGGGGTGTTCGAAGCCGCGATGCTGGTCTGCGCGCTGCGCACCCGCCGCCGGATCAAGGCCAAGATGCCGGTCGGGATCGTCGGCCCGGCCGTGTGGGTCATGGCGTCGCTGTCCGGAGTGCTGGCCGCCACCGACGTCGGATGGCACTTCGGGCCCATGCTCGCCCGCCTGGTCGCCCCGCTCGTCGCGGCGTTCTTGTGGGAACTCGGGCTGTCCGAGGAGCGCATCGCCGCCGGCGACACCCGCATCAAGTGGCGGATCACCCCCGAACGCGTCCTGGTACGGCTCGGGCTGGCCGAAGGCACCGACCGGACCGTCACCGAGGTCGACGCCCACCGGCGCCTGTCCCACCTCGCACGGGCCGCGATGCGGCTGCGCGCACTGCGCTCGACCGGCGCGGCCGGCTGGCGGGTGCGGTGGGCACAACACCGGCTGCACCGCGCGATGGACGCCGCTGTGGAATACGCCGGGCTCGGCTCGACTCCGGCCAGCCACGAGGCGCTGATGAGCCAGATCGGCGCCCTGTACAACGCGACCGCGCTGGCCGAGCTGTCCCCGGCCGCCCCCTGGGAGTCCGCGCCATCCCGCACCCATGCGGAGATGGACGCGGACCAGGTCCGCACCCCAACCCGCACCGCCGATCCGCACAGCCCGGCCCGCACCGGCCGCACAAACGGTCCCCGTGCGGAGCGAACCAGCACGATCGGGCGCCGGGCGAGTGGTGTGCGTCAGCCGGTGGAGGTCGATCGCCAGGCGCTGGTGAACGAGCTGGCCGAGGAGATCCGGGACGCTGTTGATGCTGGTGAGCAGTGGCGCCCGGACTATCCGGCGCTGATCGCCCGCACCGGCTACCGGCGCCGCTGGTGTGAGGAAGTCGTCCGCGACGCCAAGGTCGCGGTCCTGACCCAAGGCGGCGCGGACGCCTCCGCACAGGCCCTGGACGTCCGCAGTCTGATGCCCTCGGGCACCTCCGCAGCACCGGGCGATGACGCGGACCACACGTCCGCAGACCACACCCCGGGCGCGGACTCCGACGCGGACATCGCGTCCAACCCGGCCGCCTGAACGGGGCCGGTGACGGGCACACCGCACACCCATCTTTGGCCCGCCCTGCCGCTGGCCGGTTTGTCCATCGCGCACCCCGCCCCTCTGGGGCGGGGCGCGCTCTCTCCAGTGAAGGAAGGTTCTGCATGGTCGGCATGTGGATCGCGTTCGCGTTCGTCGCCGGGATGGTCCTGATCGGCTTCAAGTCCCGGCAGCTGAAGTGGTACGAGTTCATCGTCTCGGGCGTGTTCGTGCTGCTGCTGGATCGCCTGGTCTTCCACGGGCAGATCTCCTCGTGGGTGGGCCAGCTCGGCTCCACCGCCCAAGGCGCCGCCGCGCACACCGCCATGGTGTTCCCGTTCCTGCTCACCCCCACCGCGCGGGCCAAGGCCCGCCGCTTCACCGCCCGGCTGGTCAAGCACCGCCCTACCGGCCGGGACTACATCGCCTATCTACTGATCGCCGTCGCCGCGCACCTGGTACTGCGGTGGGGCTGGCTGGTCTGCTTCGGCACCTACGGCCTGCTCCTGCTCACCCTGACCCTGGTGGCCGCGACGCTCGACCGCGACCAGCCGGACCGCACCCTGCCCGCCCACCCCGCGGCACGCGACCGGGACCAGGCCGAGAGCGGGACGGGGGTGAGCGCGGATGGTTGATCCGATCGTCGGCGGGCTGGTGTTCGCCGCGATCTTGACCGGCGCCACCAAGACCGGCCGAGGCGCCGCCGGCCACACGGGCAAGACGCTCGGCCGGTCCGCCAAGAACGCCGTCACCTCCGGGTACGCCGCGACCGGATGGCGCACCCCCGGCAAGGCCCTGGAACACCACGCCGGGCGGGCTGGTGCGCGGATCGGCCAGATGTTCGCCGGCGCCGCCCGCAAGGTCGAACGCCACGCCGCCACCCGCTGGCAGGACCGCCAGGACCTGCCCCCCGACAAGCGCCCGCAGATGGTCCGCTGGCTGGTCGACAAGCCCACCAACCCCCAAGACGGTGACGATGCGGGGCAGACAGGACCGCCGCCGAGCTTCGGCGGCAAACACGCATCCCGTGTGCGCGGATCCATCGGTCTGCACCCGGACACCGCACCGGACTCATCTGGCGGTGTGGTCCATACGGATCCGGATTCGCCGTGGTTGAACCCGGCGACGATCCAGGCGATCAAAGCCGAGATCGCCGCCCAGTACGCCGAAGACAACATCCGGCCCGACGAAGTCATCGTCAAGCCCAACGGCGATATCTGGATCGACCGCCGCAAAACAACCTGGTGGGCCACGCCCGTCCTCATCGCCAAATGGACCCCACCCGCACCCAACCGCCCACGTCAGGACCACACCAGTTCAGACCCGAGCCCAAACCCGGCGAGCCCGGACGGTCCGGGCCGGAACACCACCACCACCGGCCCCCGACAGGGGGCGGAAGGGAGTACCGCCACCGTGGCACGATTCGGGATCAACCTGGAACCGCCCACCAACGATGCTGAGTTCCTCGCCACCCTGATCGACATCGGCGACGCCCTGAAGGCCATGGCCGAAGAGATCGAGGGCTGGGCCGAGTCCATCACCGGGATGGGCCTGCCCAGCTCGGTCACCACCCCGCTGCACGCGATCCCCGAGGGCATCACCGAAGCCGCCCAAGGCGCCGGCCGCGCCGCGTCCGCGTTCGAGGACGAGTTCGAAGACGCCCGCGAGGTCGCCTCACGCGGCATGAAGATCACCGGCCGTGACGCCGCCTAACCCGTTCACCTTCTGGCTCTGGCCGCCGCAGCAAGCGTCGTTGCGGCGGCCAGAGCCGCTCCTGACACCCGGCTGCTCGATTTGATACGGGGTCGTTGTATCGATGGCCGGGCGGGCATGAAAGGCTGCTGTGCATGTTGACTGTTGACCACCACCTTGCGTTGACCGGCATCGGCTACGAAGGACTCGATATCGCCGCATTCGTTGACCAACTCGAACGCGACGAGGTGTCGACAGTGGTTGATGTGCGGCTTACGCCCATTTCGCGTAAGCCTGGCTTCAGCAAGCGCAGACTTTCCGACACGCTCACGGCTGCGGGAATCGAGTACTTGCACGCGCCCGCGCTGGGCAACCCTAAATGGAATCGCGCCGGATTCGGCGGCACGGATCACGAACGCCACGCTGCTCGAGAAGCCTTCGCCGCCATGCTGACCAGCAGCGACGCAGAAGCATGGCTGACCGACATCGCGCGCCTGGCCGCCGAACGGCATGTGGCGTTGCTGTGCTTTGAAGCCGATCAGCAGCGTTGCCACCGCGACGTGGTCTGTGAGGGTGTACAGGCTCGCGCGGCGGCCCTTCACGACCGCTTGGCGTAATACATCCCCAATACCATGAATGTCCGCATGCGCTTCGCCTGATTACCGAGGTAGAAGATCACGTCTCGGTCCGCTCCGCAGATCTCGTCGAGGAACTTCTTCCGTAGAGCGGCCTGCAAGCGCTGGTCGTCATACCCAGGCAGCTTGCGTTGGAGTGCGACCCATTCCCAGTCGATGATGCCTTGACGGTGACCTTTGCACGACGCCGAATGGCACAGGTAGCGATACCAGCCTTTGAACCGTGGAGCTTCCAGGGCTGTGCGCGGCGCCCGCTCGAACAGGTCGAGCTTGTTGACGTAGTTATCGATCTTGGCCTGCTCTTCAGCCGTCCAGCCCGGGTGCGGCTCGATGTCGATGCCTTGGACCACGCGGGGACGGATCGCCGCCAGCGATCGGCTCTTGCCCGGCGGGTTCGTCCGGACGCCCGTCAGCAGGGCGCACATCGACTCGTACAGGTGATCCACCACGTACGGTTCCCGCGGCTTCCACGGCTTTAGATGCCCCTCACGCCTGACCGTGTTCAACAGCGGCCGGAAGCTTTCGGGGCGCGGATCGGAATGATTCGGGCGGGCCTGGAGCGAGACGATGTCGTACTTCTTGAACTTCTGGTTGGTCTCCAGCTCCCGATAGTTGATCGGGTACAACCGGACCCACCCGGGCCGATCCACATCGAGGCGTAAGCCGGCGACACACACCGTCTCACCGTAGGTCTCCGACGGGTTAGGCGCCGCCTTGACCGTGATCAAGACCCGCATCTCTTCTGGCAGTTCACCCGGCGGCTTGGCCGGCTCCTGCTCATAGTCCGGCCCGAACAGCGACGGTTGATCAGCTAAACCCACTCCGCCCCTCCACAGTCCGTTCCCCACCACGATCACCCGGTTCGACGACGGACACCAGAGCGATGGCCGTTACCGGCTACATCGCCTCACTGACGTTCTGCGACGCCGCCTAACCCCACCACCAACCCGTACGAACCGTGAAGCCCCGGGGACACCAGCGCCGGTGTCCCCGGGGCTTTCCCCTTGCCCGCTGGAGGTTTGCCGTGATGAAGCGACAAGGCACCCGCTCGAAGATTCCCGCCTACAAGTCGAGTAAGAACACCACGACGGCCGCTCAGACGATCGGCAGGGCCGTACGGGCCTATGGCCGGTGGGTGTGGCGATCCCCTGACACCCGTGGCCTGGCCAACGGCCTCACTGTGCTGTACCCGCTGGGTGAGGTCGCGCACCGGTTCGCGACCGGCCCGGACGCGATGTGGATCGCCGGTCTGGCCCCGCCCGCGGCTGTGGCCGCCTGGGTCGGCACCTACAAGGCCCACGGCTCCCGCAAGTACTCGGCGACGATCGCGGCGACGGCGGCCGGGGTCCCGGCCTGGATCGCCACCGCCGCCCATACGGGGGTGTTCAACGTCCCCACCCTGGTCGCCTACACCGTCGCCGCGGTCGGTACCTGGTCCGGTTACACCTGGTCCGATGTGCTGAAGCAACGCCGGGCGTGGAAGACCGAACAGGTCAAGTGGGACACCCTGGCCACCGCAGCCGGGATGGAAGGCAGCCGCCTGGTCCACGCCGAAGACACCCGGCTGGGGCAGCGGTTCAAGGTCGACATCCGGGGCACCGGCAAGACCGCCCGCCAGCTCAAGACCGGCGACCTACGTGAACGCCTCGCGATGCAGATCGGCATCGGCGCCGACCAGGTCCGCATCCAAGACGACGCCCGGCATGCCGGGGTCATCTACATCGTCGTGCAGCTGGTCGACCCGTGGGCCGAGAAGGTCACTCACCCCGCACTGACCGGGCAGGTGCCAGCGGTGACGCGGCGCCGGTCGATCATGGACGGCCCGTTCGTGATCGGCACCGACCCCGAAACCGGTCACGACCTGGAGGTGGTGGTCTACGACGACGCCGGTGGCCACCACATCCTCATGGTCGCCCCCACCGGCAGCGGCAAGACCGTCCTGTACTGCAACCTGATCGAACAGGCCAGCGACCGCAACGACGTGCTCCCGTGGGTGATCGAGCTGGGCAAGGGGCACCTGCCCGGCATGGTCGGCCCCGCGTTGGACGCGGCCGCGGGGATGGATGAGTACGACCGGGCGCTGGTCATCCTTCAGTGGGCCGTCACTGTCATCAAGGAACGGTCCCGGACCCACATCGGCAACCACGTCCCGCGCCCGGACGCGCCGATCATTTTGGTGATCGTCGATGAGATGAACACCCTGCTGGGGACGAACTCACCGATTGCGCACAAGGCCAAGCCGCTGGTCGATGAGATCCTCCAGCGCGGCCGCTCCGCCGGTGTCGTCGTCGCCACCGCCGGCCAGCGCGGCGTCGTGCAGCACACCGGGAACAAGGAATCCCACGCCAACGCCGACACCCGGATCGTGCTGCGCGTCAAGCGCGCCACCGAGATGAGCAACGTCATCCCCGACTGGGAAGCCGAGTCCATGCCGAACATGGCCACCTACGGGCGCGGCGTACGCGGCGTCGCCCTGGTCGTCGACGCGGAGAACAACTGGCGCGCCGGACGCGTCCGGGACATGTCCGACGTCCCCAAGGTTCAGGCCCTGGCCGCGCAGCGCACCCCGGCCGCGACCATCGAACCGCACATCGCCGCCAAGCTGCCCGGCTACGCCGAGCGGCACGCCACCGCCACCATCACCCGCAGCCAAGGCGGCGGCCAGACCGGCCCGGCCGGTGGTCACACTGCTACTGACCTTGTCGACCGGCCCGCCGGCCCCACCAGCGGGCACGGCGGGCGTGGTGGCGGTCCGGCGTTCGGGGTCGACCCCGAAGACCACGACGCCATCACCCGCCTGTCCCGTGACCTGGTCGCCGAGGTCGAGGCCCATCTCGCCGACATGCCCACCCCGCCCGAAAAGCCCACCTCCCTGGCCGACCTGCTGAAGACCAAGAAGATGATCGACAACGCCGAACACAACACCCCCGAGACGAACCGGAACATCCCCGTCCCCGAAGACGTCTCCGGCCCGATCCTCCACCTGCTGGCCGAGCGCGGCAGCAACGGCGCCCGCCGTGACGAGCTGGTGACCGCGCTCGGCAAGCCCGAAAGCAGCGTCAAACGCTGGCTGCGGATCATGCGCGACCACCGCTTGATCGTCGTGCAGGGAAGCACCCGATCGGCCCGGTACCTCCTGCCCGAGCACGCGGAGGACACCACCCCCGACGACCACGAAGAGTAACCGTCGTGGGCGTCGATTTGGCTCACGGACTTGGCTCATCGACTTGGATCACCGCCTCCTAGAGAGGCCTCAATGAGCCGAATGAGCCAAGTCCAAGTGAGCCAAATCCGTAATCACGATCAGTAACCCTTCCCGCCGCGGGCACGCGGGCCACCGGCCACCCCCGGCCGGGGCTCACGCGTGCCCTCCTGCCCTGTGGAGGCCGCTGTCTTGTCCTCACCTGTTCCCGTGATCGTCTTCACCGTCCACCACGCCGCCCGCACCGTCACCCACACTCACCCAGCAGCCCACGCCGATCCCGGGACCGGGTGGCGGGTCTGGTTCTTCCTGTTCGCCGCCGGGCTGGTGTTCGCCTTCGCCTACCGGGCGTCGATCGCCCGCCACCCCTACCGCAACTGCCGAACCTGCCACGGGTCCGGCAAGCATCGCGGCGCGGTGTTCAAGAGCGCGTTCCGGCCGTGTGATGCCTGCGGCGGCAACGGCCGCCAGCTCCGCGCCTTCGCCAAAGAACCCGACTAGACGCTGACGCGCCCATCCGGCGCTCCGCACCTGCCTCTTCCCATGTCCAAGGCCGCCCTCGTGCGGTGACCGAGAAAGGAACGGTGACCCTGCCATGACGGCCATCACCACCCGGCACCTTCAACCCGTCGCCACCACCGGCACCGCTCCCGTGCCGGGTCCCGCAACCACCAGCACCGCTGCGGCCACCCGCCCCGTCGACGCCGGCCCCACCCCCGGAGCGGAGGCGGGGAAGGTGGTGTTCGGTCCCGGTGGCCTGCCGGTCGGGTTCACCACACCCGAGGGCTACCACGCCGACCACGGCGGGGTATGGGCGCTGAAGATCGTCACGAACAAAAAGACCAAAGAAGAGGAAGAGATCCGGATCCGGATCGCGTGGGCGCCGCTCGTGCTGGTGCGGGTCTTCATCGACCCGGCCGGGGACCAACTCGTCGAACTCGCCTGGACCGACCGGGGCCGCACCATCACCCGGATCGTGCCGCGATCGATCGCCAAGTCCGGCAAACGCCTCGTCGGCGCACTCGGGGACGCCGGCCTGCCCGTGATCGAAGCTGATGCCCGAGGCGCGGAACGCTGGCTCGCCGCACTCGAGGCCGCCAACCGCGACCGCATCGAACGCGTGCAGCTCGCCCGCTGGCTCGGCTGGCAGCCCGATGGCACTTTCGTGACCGGCCAAGACACTCCCCGCCGGGTCGAAGTCCGCTACGACGAACAAGCCCCCGCCCTGGCCGCCCACCACTCCGGCGGAACGTTGGCGGACTGGCAAGCCGTGATCAAGCACATCGAGTGCTACCCCGTCGCGCAGATGGCCCTCTATGCGGGCCTGGCCGCCCCGCTCCTGCACCCACTCGGCCTGGACTCGTTCACGATCGACTTTTCCGGCCGCTCCACCCGCGGCAAGACCACCGGCGCGATGGTCGGCCTGTCGTGCTGGGCCGACCCGACCGAGAAGGGTGATGCGATCTCCTCGTGGCGGACCACGATGCTCGCGATCGAGAAGCGGCTGAACCTGGTCCAGGGCCTGCCGGTGGTGCTGGATGAGACCCGGGTGGTGAAGTTCCCCGAACTCGTCGACCAGGTCCTGTACCAGGTGCCGAAAAACCACGGGACCCCGCGTGGCGGTGGCTGGCCCTCCGGCCTGCCGTGGCGAACCATCCTCATCTCCACCGGTGAGCAGTCCGCGTTGTCGTTCACCACCCACCAAGGAGCCGCCGCCCGCGTCCTGGCGGTCCAGTCCCCGCCGTTCGGCAACGGCGGGCACGACTCGGCCGACGCCGCTATCGCCGTCCGCGACGGCCTGGCCGACAACTACGGGACCGCCGGCCCCGCCTTCGTCGCCCGTCTCCTCGACGGGTTGGGCAAGCCGGACGGGCGGGAACGGCTGATCGCTCGGCACAAGACCCTGACGGAGACCTTCCGCGGTTCGACCGACATGACCGGCCGCCGCGCCCCGATGGTCGCCGCCTTGGCCCTGGCCGCCGACCTTGCCCACCACTGGGGCATCGTGCCGTTCCCGCCACCAGAGATCGAGGTGTGGATGAGCCTGTTCATCGCGGCCGACCCCACCGACAACCGCCCCGAGATGGCCCTCGACGTCGTCCGCGAATACATCGCCGCCCGCAGCCAGGACCTGTGGCGACCTCACAGCATCGACGACCAGCCCCACGGCGGCTGGATCGGCCGGGAACTCACCATCGACGGACGCACCACCGTCGGCCTGCTACCCGAACGCCTCAAGGAAGCACTCCACCGAGCCGGGTACGAGCTGGCCGCCGTCGTCCCCGGCTGGCGCGAGATCGGCGCCCTGGTCGAGATTCCGTCCCACAACCCGCCCTACCAGCCGATCAAGAAACTCGCCGGACGCGGCGTCCGCATGTACATCCTCACCCCCGACGCCCTCACCGGCCCGACCACCGACGACGAAGAGTGAGCGCACCGCTCTTCCGTTCACGACCCTCTCTGTTTTCCTCGTAACCCTTGTAACCCTCTCTCTTAAAAGAACACATACCTCCACTTCAGAGCGCTTGGGCGGGGGTTACGAGGCGGGGGTTACGAGGCGGTTACGACAACCCGAGCCTCGTAACCCCCAACGCCAGGGGTTACGAGACCGCTCGTAACCCCTGGCGATTTCCCATCACCGCAGCACAACCCCCTAACGGGGCATGCTGCGGGCGAGGTTACGAGACCGGAGCGAATACAGAGCCGGTTTTTCGCGTCGCCACCCCGCCACCGCCACGCCGCGTGACCATACCGCCAAAACGCGGGCGCACGGGGGATGCCTCCCTACCCGTCGCCGTACGGCGCTGATGCTCGCGCGTCGGAGCACCACCACACGGCCTGGCCTCAGGAGACATCCCCCGCTCCCCGGACGCTCGGGCCGCTCACCGGCGGCCAACCACCCAACAACTTCAGCCAGGCCCACCCGGCCTGCCAATCCTCATGGAGGTGACCCAGCCATGAGCCGGACGTTGACCACCTGCCGCCGATGCCACACCCCCCTCAGCCCCGTCTACCCCGGCCAACGCGAACACCCGCTGTGCTCACCCGCCCCCAAGGGATGGATTCCACCCGACGGCGAGCACCACCGCCGCACTCTTCAGCTCGCGCTCGCGCACGCCGCCCGCGGCTGGCACGTCCTGCCGCTCTCTCCCGACAGCAAACGCCCTCTCGGTAACTGCCCGGCCTGCCGCGACTACGACAACGGCAAACCTCCACACCGCATCGAGGACTGCCCCTGCATCCCCGCCGGCGCCTGGTGCCACGGCGTCCGAGGCGCTACCACCGCCCCCGCGACGATCACCAACTGGTGGCAGAACCAACCCGATGCCATCCCCGGCATCGCCACCGGCCCCTCGCGCCTGTGCCTGATCGACATCGACAACCACAACGCCCCCTTCCCCGCCGAGCCCGCCACCGCGCTGCTACCCGGCATCGACCTGACCGCCGAGAACCTGCCCGAAGCCCTATGGCGCGATCAGAGCGCCTTCCGTGACGGGCGGGACAGTCTGCGGCTGCTGACCCGTCTACGGGGCGGAGAACACCCGTGGCCGACCGGCTCGGCCTATCAGCCCGTCACGGTCAACACCCCTTCCGGCGGCCGACACCTGTGGTACCAAGCCCCGGCCGCCGACCTCCGCCAGGCGCTCGCCCCCCACGGAATCGCCTGGCAGGTCGACATCAAAGCCGGCTGGTCCTACGGCATCGCCCCCGGCGCCACCACCAGCAAAGGCACCTACCGCACCACCAGCGGCCACCTCGACGCTCCCGGACGGATGCCCGACTGGCTCGCCCGCGAGGTAATCCGCGTCGCCGGCCATGCTCACCGGCCCCGGCCGCCAGCTCAACCACGGCCCCGCCCCCACCGCGAGACCGACCTAGGCCCGGCCGCTTACCTCACCACCGTCATCAACCGCGGAACCGCCCGACTCGTCGGCCTCACCGACGGCCGCAAACGCGCACTCGCCGCCCTGGCCTACCAAGCAGGCGGCCTGCTCGATTGGTCCGGCCTTCCCCACGACCAGGTCACCGAACAACTCACCACCGCCGGCACCACCGCCGGCCTGACCCACACCACCGCTGCGCGAATCGTCCGCCGCTCACTCGCCCGCGGACTCGACGAACCACTGCCCGAACCGAGCGGCCTTCGCCGCTGAACACCGATCGCACGGCCCCGGCGGCCACACCGCCAAGCACGTCCGCCGGGGCCGCTGCCCCAACCAAAGGAGCACGCCCACCATGACCGCTGATCCTGTCGCCGCTCAGCCGATCGAAAGAAAGGCCCTGTACCGCGTCAACGAGGTGATCGAAATCCTCTCCCTCAGCCGAAGCACCGTCTATGAACTGATCCGCTCCGGACGGCTCCGCACCGTGAAGGAAGGCGGAACCCGACTCGTCCCCGCAGGGGCCATCGCCGACTACGTGGCACTTCTGGAGAGCGAAGCAACGGCGGGCGTGCGATGACCAAACGACGGAGCCGGGGCGACGGCGGCCTGCACTGGGACAAGCATCGTGAGCGCTGGATCGCATCCGTGACCATCGGATACACCCCGGATGGAAAGAGGATCGTCAAGCGGGGAAGCGGCAAGTCCAAGACGGATGCCAAGAAGAAACTCAAGGAGGTGCTGCGAAAGCTCGACGACGGCCTGCCCATCGAGCCGAGCGGCTACACCGTGAAGGACGCCGTCGACGCCTGGCTCAGGTACGGCCTGAGAGGCCGAGACGACGAGACCGTCACGAACTACCGATCCCTGGCCGAGAAGCACATCATTCCGGACCTCGGCAAACGCAAGCTGCCCAAGCTCGACGCCGACGACGTCGATACCTGGTTGGAGCGCAAGTCCGAGATTCTCAGCACCCGTACGCTGCGCCTCCTGCACTCCATCCTCAATAGGACCGTGAAGTTCGCCCAAGCGCGGGACAAAGTGAACCGCAATGTCGTCATCTTGTGCGAGATCCCGCAGGGCAGAAAAGGGCGCCCTTCGAAGTCGCTCACCTTCGAGCAGGCCGAAGCCGTTCTTCGCGCTGCCCCGAAATTCCGTATCGGAGCGTACGTCACGCTTTCACTCCTGATCGGCGCGCGAACGGAGGAGTTGCGGGCGCTCACATGGGATCACGTCGATCTGGAGGGGAAGCCCGCAGCTGACGGCGTCCCGGCGGTGCCGCCTTCCATCATGGTCTGGCACTCCGTACGGGCTGGCGGTGACACCAAGACGAAGAAGTCGCGGCGTACGCTCGCACTACCCCGCCGCTGCGTCGACACGTTGCGCCAGCACCGCGCCCGGCAGGACATGGAGCGGAAGGCCGCCGGCGACGACTGGCAGGAGACCGGCCTCGTCTTCGCCACGCGACGGGGCACGGAACTGGACGCCCACAACGTACGCCGGGACTTCCGGAAGGTGATCAGGGCGGCCGGCCTCGCCCCCGAGGACTGGACGCCCCGGGAGATGCGGCACAGCTTCGTCTCGCTGCTGTCGGACAACGGCGTTCCGCTCGAGGACATCGCCCGTCTGGTCGGCCACTCAGGCACGAGCACGACCGAGACGGTCTACCGGAAGCAGATCCGGCCGGTCCTGATCGAGGGTGCCGGCGCCATGGACCTCATTTTCAAGGACCAGGCCGCTCCAGACGAGCCCTCGCCCGACGAGCCACCCAGGTAACGACACGCACAGAGGGCGTCTACGTGGACGCCCTCTCGTGCGTTAGCCAGGAAATTAGGGACTCAGCGACCAACTACCACGTGCCCGAGCGCGACGGACACCGTTCAGCGCATGCCGAAATCACTGCACGGTTTGGATAACCTCTGGCGGCTCAATGATTCGGCCGGTGATGATGCGCGTGCCGGTGTGAGTGTTCTGGTGTGGCGCACTGGCCTCGGGCGCCGGAGGAAGCATAAGAGCAGTTACCTGGACCGCTGACGCGACGATGCTCAATACGGATGCGAATACGCTCCATGTTGGCTCGTTTTTCGTCAATCGGCCGAACAAGTCACGGCGTCGACCGAACGACCCAGTAATCCTGTCCAGCTCCTCCCTAAGCGCGACCGCACCGCGGATCCGTACTTCGCCTACCGCTTGCAGCATCGCAAGCAAGTGCGATAGCAGGAATGTTTTTAGCTCACCATCAATTTCTGCATTTTGCACTTCCGCTACTGCTTCATTGATGCATCGAGCGATAGCTTCCAGATCTTCCCCAGAAACCTGCGGCTCGACAACCTTTCGCCCCAAGACGTCGCTGCACATTTCAAGTGACAGCAAAGCGGTGTCACCGTAGAGCTTTAGAACATTTTCCAGAGGAACGTGCATCCTCGAAACGGAACTTGCGACCGCTTTTGTGATCTCATCCATGTGCCGAAGCAGCAACTCGTGATTTACGTCATCAAGTACCAAGATCCCGTCTTGGATCTCCGCCGGGAGCGCCAGAACCATGGCCATACTTCGAGTGAACTCGGCTAGCTTGATCTTCGGCGGGAGTCCGAGTACCTGAGACCATCCGCTCCGGACCGACTCCTTGGCCGGCTGCTCTCGCAACCCTGTCAGCAGGGTGTGCAACCGCCCGGCAGGGTTACTCGTGTTGCCCGTTGCCATGTCAACCTCGTCACGCGGGGGATCCGTGGTAGAGCTAGTCACTCAGTTAGACACGCAACACCCACTTGCGAAGATCGCAAGTGGGTGTTGATCTCGGTCGGGACGGCGGGATTCGAACCCACGACCCTTTGACCCCCAGTCAAATGCGCTACCAAGCTGCGCTACGTCCCGAGAACGCGTTAAAAGGCTAGCACAGCGTGGCGGATGATCCGGCCCGCGCGGGTCCGGTCCGGGCCCGCCTCCGCGGGGTCGCCGACGTGCGCCGGGAGGCCGTCCCGCGCGTGAGTTCGATCGACCGCCGGGGATCCGGGCGGGCTCGGAAACCCCTGCCCCGCCGCATGCGGCGGGGCAGGGTCCGGCGCGCTCTCAGGCGAAGCTCAGGCCGTCGAGCCAGGTCTGCCAGGCGCTCTCGGCCTCCTTCTGCCCGACCGCGTCGGTGAACAGGTGATGGCCGAGGACGACGACGTTGCCGCGGTCGGCGCCGGAGTGGATGAAGCGGTACATCGCGTCGTCGGTGCGGATGCCGAGGAAGTGGGGCAGGCCCGCGTAGTCGATCACGCCGTCGATCGCCGGGAGGCCCTCGACGGTCAGCGACGCCCGGTCGCCCTCCGCGACCTCGCCGGTCAGGCCCAGCTCCTTCGTCAGGACCGCCCAGAGGCGCTCCGGCTCCGGGCCCTGCGGACGCGCCGCGAAGACGGGCGTGGCCACGCGGCCGCGGAAGTAGGTGAGGTACTCCGCCAGCTTGGCGAGGTACATGTCCCAGCCGGTCTTCATCGCCTCGTACTCGGTCTCCCAGTCGTCGCCGAGGAAGCCGCTGTGCACCAGCCGCAGCACCGCGCCGCCCCCGTCGCGGCCCTCGATGAGGTACTCGAAGGCCATGAAGGTGCCGTCGGGGTTCTCCGGCGTGCGGTACGCCAGCCGCTCCCCCGGCTCCCAGGCGGTCACCGTGGACTCCTCGGTGTGACCGCCGAGCGTCAGGCCGCCCCTGCCGCCCACGCGGGGCTCCAGCTCGTTGCGGCCCATGTACCAGGAGTCGATGCCGGGGCCGGTCGCGATGGCGTCCCAGACCTCCTCGGGGCCGGCGTCCAGCGCGATCTCTTTGCGTACTTCGAACTCGTGCGTCATCGTCGTCTCTTTCTCTGTGCCGTTACGGGGGCCGACGGTCGCGTCAGCCCGCTTCTCCTGAGGGGGCCGGAGGCGCCGGGGCGGCGGCCTCGCCGTCGCGGGGGCGGATGCTCGGGTGCACGGCGACGACCACGCGGTGCTCACGCCCGCCCTCGGCCGTCGCGTCGTGGTACTTGGAGACCAGGGCGGCCACGGCCCCCGCCAGCTCCTCGGCGAAGGCGGACCGGTCGGCCGCCGAGGCGAACCTGACCTCGCCGTCGATCGCGAACGTCGCGACGCGCCTGCGCGCCCTGGCCGCGCCGGTGATCAGCTCGCCGACGTCGCGTACGAGACGGGCGGCGACGGCGAGCAGCCAGCGCGCGGAGAGCTGGTCGGGCGAGCGCGCCGGGTCGGGCTGCACGGCGCCGAGCGCGGCCGGCGAGATGACGTACGACGTGGCGGTCGCCCGCATCAGCCGCTCGTTGACGTTGCCCTTACGACGCTCTTCGACCAGCTCGACCAGCCCATGCCGTTCGAGCGCCTTGAGGTGGTAGTTCACCTTCTGCCGTGGCAGGCCGACCCTGGCGGCCAGCATCGTCGCGGACGCGGGCTCGGCCAGCTCGGCCAGCAGCCGGGCCCGGATGGGGTCGAGCGAGACCTCGGCCGCGGCCGGGTCCTCGATCACTGCGACTTCGAACATGCGAGAAGCGTCGCACCGACAAACTTTCTTGTCAAGCACTCTGAACTTGTCGGTACCGGCGACGGCGATCCCGACCCGGAGGGCTGCGGGGCGTCAGGCCCGGGACGGCCCAGACCCGCCACACGCGGGGAGCGGGCCGCGCTCGGGGCACCTGACCTGCAATTCCGTCCACCCGAAACCGCAACGATTGGATCCGACTGACTGTCAGAACCACTCGTTTCGGTCACGTGCGGAAGGCATAGAAAGGTGAAATATTCCACTACTTCAGCTCTCGCCGAAGCCGATCCGTCGTGCAATACTGCGCAATAAGCACAGTTTGTAGACATTGTGCCCACCGTCCGTAGCCGTCGTCCGCGAGTCGTCGCCGCACCTCAGCGCCGCCATCGCCGCGTCGATTTCCCGCAATCGGCGTTTCGGCCCGACGCTGCGGGTGCCGGCATGTCCGTCGCCGATCTGGAGTGGGGGACGTCAGTAGTGTCTGCTGTCGTTGAAACACGCCTGCCGCGCAACGCCAGAACCTTCCGGCTCTATCGCAGCCTCCCCCGGCTACTGAAAGACCCGATCGGTGAGATCGAACAGATCGGCCGGCTGGCCGGCGGCGACCTCGTGCGCGTCGACTTCGGGGTCTTCCGCGCCCATGTGGCGAGCCACCCCGACCACGTCCAGCACATCCTGCGCGACGACGCGGACAACTTCCTCCGCGAGGGGACCTTCTGGCGGCCCCTGCACCGCCTGTTCGGCGACAGCATCCTGGGCGAGGGGCCCGACTGGGAGCTCAGCCGCCGCAGCCTGCAACCGGTGCTGACTCATCGGCACCTGAACGCCGTCGCCGACCGGATCGCCGCCTCCATCGACCAGTCGATCGAGGACCTCGCCCGTACCGCCGGGACGGGACGGCCGATCGACGCCAGAGCCGAGATCGGCACCATCGTCAACACGGCCGTGCTGAAGGTCTTCTTCGGCGACAAGATCTCCGGCGCCGACAACGAGCGGCTCCTGCCGGCCTTCGAGAACATCGCGACGGCGATCGCGTTCCGGTTCCTGCTGCCGTTCCTGCCCGAGTCGATGCCGGTTCCGGGGGACCGCGCCTTCAAGAAGGGCGTCCAGGAGATGGACAGCGTGCTGTTCTCGGTGATCGAGAACTACCGCCGGAACCCCGACGACGGCACCGACTTCTTCTCCGCCCTGTGCGAGGCCCGTACCGCCGAGGGCGAAGAGGTCACCGACCGGTGGGTGCGCGACAACCTCGTCGCCATGTTCGCCACCGCGACCGAGACCACCGTCGGCGCGCTCACCTGGCTGTGGCCGCTGCTCGACGCCCACCCGGAGGTGGCCCGGCGCCTGTACGAGGAGGTCGACCGCGTCGTCGGCCGCGACCACGTCGGCCCGCAGCATCTGCCCGACCTCACCTACACCAAGCAGGTCGTGCAGGAGCTGCTCCGGCTGTACCCGGTCGGCTGGCTGTTCCCGCGCCGTGCCGTGGCGCCGGCCGAGTTCGACGGGGTCCGGGTCAAGGCCGGCGACACGCTGCTGATCAGCCCGTTCCTCACCCACCGGCTGGAGGCGTTCTGGCCGCGTCCGCTGGAGTTCGACCCGGAGCGCTTCACCGTCGGCCGCGTCGCCGGGGAGTCCCGGCGGCATCGCTACTCCTACTTTCCCTTCGGCGGGGGCCCGCACCAGTGCATCGGCATGCACATCTTCAACCTGGAGGCGGAACTCATCATCGCCGGTCTCCTGAGCCGGTTCCGGCCGGTCCTGTCCGGCCAGGTCCCCGAGACACCCCGGATCGGCGCCACGCTGCGCCCCCGTACAGACGTCGAGATCTCGTTGAGAGCCATCTGAGGCCGCACCCGCGTACGACGCGGGAGACGGCCATGCGCGGGGGCGTTCGGTCACGGGGTTGTCGGTAACCGGTCCTCACACACAGGAGAAGATGGGATGGCGTTTTCCGTCGCGCCGCGCGACGAGCTGGACGGTGTACTGGACGTCGCGGCGGAGCGGGGAAGGGTGTGCGCGCTCGCGATGGCCTGCTTCGGCGACCTGAGCACATGGTCGGCGCGGCACCCCGCGCTCTTTCCGGCCGACCCCTTCGGCCCCTCTGTGTTCGGCGGCATCGCGCTCGCCATGGCGTTCGGCTCGCCGGGCGTCGCGCCGGGTGAGCTGCGGACCACCGCGCGTACGGTCATGTGGGCGTTCGGGCTCGACCGGCTCGTCGACCACGTCGCGACGGAACGAGGCCAGGTCGAGGCGATCGTCGACGGATGCGAGGCCGTGGCCGGCGGCGCGCCGCCGCCCGGCGACGACCCGCTGCTCGTCGTCCTGGCGCAGCTGCGCGACGAGCTGGCCGCGCGCGACGGCTGGGCGGAGCTGGCCCCGGTCTGGCGCGAGGAGCTCGGCGGGTACCTGGCCGCCAACCTTCGCGAGTGGGACTGGAAGACGCGCGCCGCGGGCGGGGCGGCCCTGCCCTCGTTCGAGGAGTACCTGGCCAACGCCGACAACATCGGCGCCACCTTCGTCAACGTCACGCACTGGGTGGACCGCGGCACGGTGCGCACGGCCGGCGAGCTCCGGCGGCTCACCGAGGCCGGTGACGCCGCGCAGCGGGTGCTGCGCCTGGTCAACGACCTGGCCAGTCACGAACGGGACCAGCGGTGGGGCGATCTGAACGGCCTGATGCTCGGCGTGGACCGCGCCGCGGTGACCGAGCGGATCGCCGGGCTCACCGAGGACTTCGAGCTGCTCGCCGCCTCGCTGGCCACCGACCACCCGGAGGCGGCGGACCACCTGCGCCGGCAGGTGGGGTTCAGCACCGGCTTCTACGGCGTCACGGACTACTGGGGGACGCGGTGAGCGGCGAGCGCGCGGTGACCGGACCGGCCCCGGTCCTGGACGTCACGGCCGAGGCGCATGAGCTGGTCGCCGGGCTCCTGACCGAGCCGTGGGGGCAGGTGTCGCCCTCGGTGTACGAGACGGGCCGCCTGGTGGCGCTCAGCCCCGGGCTGACCGGGCACGACCAGCGGATCGGCTATCTCCTGCGGGCCCAGCGGCCGGACGGCGCGTGGGGCTCGCCCGAGCCCGGTTACGCGCTCGTGCCGACGCTGAGCGCGACCGACGCGCTCCTGGCGACCCTGCGACCCGGCGCACTCGGGCCCGTGGACGTGGCCGCCACGGTCGGGCTGCGCGTGCTGTTCCGGTGGCTGCGCGGACCCGCCGCGCTGACCAGAGCCGACCTGCCGGACCTGCCGGCCATCGAGCTGATCGTCCCGTCCCTCGTGAGGTCCATCAACCGGCGGCTGGACGCCATGGGCGACACACCGCCCGGCGAGGGCTGGTGGCCGGGGAGCGAGCGCCTCCTCTGCCCCGCGGGCGTGGACGGCGCACCGCTCGACATGATCAGCGCCCGGCTCGCCGCCGGCGGAGACCTGCCGCGCAAGCTCCTGCACGCCCTGGAGGTCGTCCCCGACGCCGCCCGCGGTCACCGGACGGTCCGCCCGGAGACGACCGGCACGGTCGGCGCGTCGCCCGCCGCCACCGCCGCCTGGCTCGGCGATCCCGGGGCCGCCCCGCCGGGCTCCCCCGCGCGCCGGTTCCTGGAGGAGGCCGTGCGGCCGCACGACGGTCCGGTGCCGTGCGGCCTTCCGGTCACCGTGTTCGAACGCGGATGGGTGCTGAGCTGGCTGGTCCGCGCCGGCATCGACCTCACGCCGCCGCCGGAGTTGCTGGACGACCTGGTCGCCACGCTCGGCCCGGCCGGTACGGCCGCCGCGGCCGGCCTGCCGAGGGACGCCGACACGACCGCCGGCGCTCTGTACGCGCTCGCGCTGACCGGCCGACCGCAGCCGCCGGACTCGCTGTGGGAGTTCGAGCTGGACACGCACTTCTGCACCTGGCCCGGCGAGGACGGCGACTCGATCACCACGAACGCCCACGTCCTGGAGGCGTTCGGCCAGTACGCCCGGGTCCAGCGTCGTCCGGAGGGCGACACCGCCCGCCGCGCCGCGACCATCGCCAAGGTGGCCGCCTGGCTGCGTGAGCGGCAACGGGCCGACGGCAGCTGGCACGACCGGTGGCACGCCTCCCCCTACTACGCCACCGCGTGCGCGGCGCTGGCGCTGCACGCGTTCGGCGGGCCGGAGTCGGCGGGGGCCGTCGAGCGCGCCGTGCGGTGGACGCTGGCCACGCAGCGCGCCGACGGGTCGTGGGGGCGCTGGGGCGGCACGGCCGAGGAGACCGCCTATGCCGTACAGCTCCTGCTGCTGACCCGGCCCGGCGCCGCGCCGGTCGGCGGAGCGTACGTGATCTTGAACACAGGGCCGGCGAACCGGCCGGAGCCCGGCCTCCTGAAGGCCGCCGAGCGCGGCTGCGACCACCTGATGCGGGTCCCCGCCGACCCGGACGATCCCGCGTTGTGGCACGACAAGGACCTGTACCGGCCCGCGGCCATCGTCCGCGCGGCCATGCTCGCCGCGTTGCACCTCGGCCATCGGTGGCTGGGAGCACGCCGGAGCGATCTCACCGGCTGGAACGCCTGACGCTCGCATGGCCACCGAAAGGGCGAAATAACATCCTATTGAACTTATACATGTAGAGCATCGATGTTGAACCGTTATGCACTCATTGCTAGAGTCCCACGTCGCCAGAGTCGACCGAACGGCGCGCGTACGGCCGCGGCGTGCAGGGATTGCGGGCCCGTTGCAGCTAATTCGACCGAAGCGGTTGCCTAAGGTAAAGAAGTTCTTAATCCGTCGAAATATGTGCTGGGGCTGGTGTAATGCGCATTCGTAACGCGCGCCTGCGAACCAAGATCACCGCTCTGCTGCTGTCCCTGATCGCCCTCTGGGTGTTCGCCGCATGGGTCACCCTACGCGAAGGCGTGAACCTGCTCGGGGTGTCCGCGCTCAACAGCGGCGTCGCGTCGCCGATCGACGACCTCCAGCCCGAGCTCCAGCGCGAGCGCCAGCTGTCCATGGTCCGCCTGGGCCACCCCGGTCCGCAGGAGCAGGCCGCGCTCGCCCGCCAGCGGTCCCGCACCGACCAGACCGCGGCCGTGTTCCGCAAGAGCGTCGAGGGCCGCGGCGTGAAGCTCATGGAGAGCTCCGAGCTCAGGCAGGCCATCAACAATCTGCTGCAACAGCTCAACGGCCTCGCGGCGAGCCGCAACGAGATCGACTCCGGGCTGGCCGACCGAGCCAAGACCGAGGCGGTCTACACCAACGCCATCGACGCGCTCTTCACCATCAACGACTCCCTCGCCACCCTCGACGACAAGGACTTCGCCCGCGGCATCCGTACCCTGATCGAGCTCAACCGGGCCAGGGAGGTGCTCTCCCAGGAGGACGCGCTCGTCTCCGGCGTCCTCGCCGCGCGGCGCTTCACCAACTCCGACTACCTGCAGTTCGTCCAGGACGTGGGCGCCCAGCGCGAGGCGCTCGCCAAGGTCCGTGAAGAGCTGCTGGACACCGACCGCACCTCCTACGACCTGGCTACCAAGAGCTCCTCGCTCACGCGGTTCCGCACCGTGGAGACGACGCTGATGACCAGAGCCCGGCCCGGCAAGCTGCCGCCGATCACCTCCGCCCAGTGGCGGGCGGCGGCGGACCCGGCGCTGAACACCCTTTCGCAGGCGGTGTTCGGCGGTGGTAGCCGGATGGTCGACAAGTCCACGCCCATCGTGATCGGCGTCATCGTCCGGCTGGCCCTGGCCGGTGGTCTCGGTCTCCTGGCGGTCATCGCGTCGATCGTCGTGTCGATCACCACGGCCCGTAGCCTCATGCGGCAGCTGGAGAAGCTGCGCGCCGCCGCACGCGAGCTGGCCGACCAGCGGCTGCCGGGCGTCGTCGAACGGCTGGGCCGCGGCGAGAAGGTGGACGTCGCCAAGGAGGCGCCGCCCCTGCGGTTCGGCAACGACGAGATCGGCCAGGTGGGCCACGCGTTCAACTCCGTGCAGGAGACCGCGATCCGCACCGCGGTCGAACAGGCCGAGCTGCGCCGCGGCATCCGCGACATCCTCCTCAGCCTGGCGCGCCGCTCCCAGGCGCTCGTCCACCGGCAGCTGACCCTGCTGGACACCATGGAGCGCCGCCAGGACGACTCCGCGGAGCTGGAGGACCTGTTCCACGTCGACCACCTGGCCACCCGGATGCGGCGCAACGCGGAGAACCTCATCGTCCTGTCCGGCGCCACGCCCGCCCGTGGCTGGCGCCGCCCGGTGCCCATGATCGACGTGGTCCGGTCCGCCGTCGCCGAGGTCGAGGACTACACCCGGGTCACGGTGATGCCGATGGGCGACGTCGCCCTGGCCGGCCGGGCCGTCGGTGACATCGTCCACCTCCTCGCCGAGCTGATCGAGAACGCCGTCTCGTTCTCCCCGCCGTACACCCAGGCGCAGGTCAGCGGCCACATGGTCGCGCACGGGTACGCCGTGGAGATCGAAGACCGCGGGCTCGGCATGACCGACGAGATCCTCGCCGACATCAACGAGCGGGTCACCGACCCGCCGGAGTTCAACCTGTCCAGTTCGGCCCACCTCGGCCTGTACGTCGTCGGCCGCCTGGCCATGCGTTATGACGTCAAGGTCTCGCTCAAGCACTCCTCCTACGGCGGCACGACCGCGGTCGTGCTCATCCCCCACGAACTGGTGGTCGAGGGTGCCGAGAACGAGGGCGAGGCCGGAGCCGCGGCTCGCAGCGTGCCCGTCGGGGTCGCGGCCGGCGGCATGACCGCCACGTCGTACGGCGACGTGCCCGCCCGCGTCACGGAGGCCACCGTGCTCGAGCCACCCGCCCTGCCGTCCCCGGCCCAGCCGTCCAGCCCGGCGCCGGCGCGTCCGTCCACTCCGGCGCCCGCCGAGGCGACGGGCCCGGCGAGCGAGCCCTCGGCCGCCGCGCCCACCGCCGAGCCGGCCGCCGGCGAGCCCGGCACCCTGCCGCCGCTCCCCCGGCGTACGTCCACGACGTCGCGGGAGCCCGAGCGCGCGGAGCCGACCGGACCGACGCCCACGCCGGCCTCGCAGACCACCCCCGGCGGCCTGCCGGTCCGCGTGCCCCAGGCCAGCATCTCCCCGGCGCTGCGCACGGACGGCCCGACCTCGTCGTCCGCGTCGGCCGCGGCCCCGCCTGACGACGGTCCCACGCCGGAGGAGATCCGCAAATCGTTCGGCGGACTCCAGGCGGGCACCCGCCGAGGCCGGACCGACGCGGCGGCGCGATCGCTGACCGACGCGACCGACGACACTTCCACACCCGCTGAAGACGCCCAAGAGGACAACCAGTGACGCAAAAGACAGACCCCTCCGCCGATCTGGCCTGGTTGCTCGACGACCTGATCAAACGCGTGCCGGAGGCGCAGCACGCCATCGTGCTGTCCGCGGACGGCCTGCTGATGGCGGCCTCACGGGAGTTCGAACACGAAGACGCCGAGCATCTGGCGGCGGTCGCGGCCGGCATCCAGTCGCTGGCCAAGGGAGTGGGCGAGCGCTTCGGCGGTGGCCCCATCCGGCAGACCGTCGTCGAGATGCGGTCGGCGTACCTCCTGGTGACCGTCGCCGGCCAGGGCGCCTGCCTGGCGGTGCTCAGCACCGAGGAGGCCGACATCGGGCTCATCGCCTACGAGATGGCGATGCTCGTCACCGGACTCGGCCACCATCTGACCGCCGCGTCCCGTAGTTCCGAGCAGGCGTCGTGACCTCGCCCGGCGAACCACCCGGTGAGGAGTTCCCGGGCACGGAGGCCGGCGACGAGAACCTTGCCGGCCGATCGGCCGAGCCGCCGGCCGACGAAGCCGAGGACGAAGAACGCTGGCTGGATGACCAGGCCGGGCCACTGGTCCGGCCGTACGTGATGACCAGTGGCCGGATGCAGCCCGTACGCGGCAAGTTCGACCTGGTCACGATGGTCGAGGCCACCGGCCTCCCGGCGACGCCGGAACTCGGCCTCGGCCCGGAGCACCAGGCCGTGGTGCGCCTCTGCGAGCAGGTGCTGTCGGTGGCCGAGATCGCGGGCCACCTCAAGCTCCCGACCGTCACCGTCCGCGTGCTGCTCGGCGACCTCCTCGACAAAGGGCTCATCACGGTGCAGGACCCTCATACCGACACCGACCTCATGACCGACGAGCAGATGTACAGGGCAGTGATCGATGGACTCCATGCGCTTTGATCGACAGGGCCGGAGACTGCCCAAGGCGATCAAGATCCTCATCGCCGGCGGGTTCGGTGCCGGAAAGACCACGCTGGTCGGTGCCGTCTCAGAGACGAAGCCGCTCCGCACCGAGGAGATCCTCACCGACAAGGGCGTGCGCGTCGACGACATCGCGGGTGTGGAGGGCAAGACCACCACCACCGTCGCGATGGACTTCGGCCGCATCACCATCAAGGACCAGTTCATGCTGTACCTGTTCGGCACGCCCGGGCAGGAGCGGTTCTGGTTCATGTGGGACGAGGTGGCGATCGGCTCGCTCGGCGCGGTCGTGCTCGCCGACACGCGGCGGCTCGCGGACTGCTTCCCCGCCGTCGACTACTTCGAGCGCCGCAACATCCCGTTCATCGTCGCGGTGAACTGCTTCGAGGGCGCCAAGCAGTACGAGCTGGACGAGGTCCAGGCCGCGCTGAACCTCGGCTCCGGCGTGCCGGTGATGCTCTGTGACGCGCGGGTGCGGGAGTCGGGCAAGAAGGTGCTGATCGCGCTGGTCCAGCACGCGATGGAGAGCCGCAAGGTCGGCGCCTCCGCCTGAGGCGTGGTTTGGACGTACGCGGGCCGCCGGTGCGCACCGGCGGCCCGCGTACGTCTCACTTGCGCTGGCGCTTCTCCCGAATCTTCATGCTGATCTCGATGGGCGTGCCCGCGAAGCCGAAGTCCTCGCGCAGCCGGCGTTCGACGAACCGCCGGTAGCCCGCCTCCAGGAAGCCCGTGGTGAACAGCACGAACCGCGGCGGCTGCACGCCCGCCTGCGTGGCGAACATGACGCGCGGCTGCTTTCCGCCGCGTACGGGGTGCGGCTTGGCCGCCACCAGGTCGGTCATGAAGGAGTTGAGCCGCGCGGTCGGCACGCGCTCGCCCCAGCCCTCCAGCGCCGTATCGATGGCGGGCACGAGCTTTTCGACGTGGCGTCCCGTACGGGCCGAGATGTTGACCCGCGGCGCCCAGCGCGCGTGGTGGAGCTGCCGGTCGATCTCGCGGTCGAGGAAGTGACGGCGCTCCTCGTCCACCAGGTCCCACTTGTTGAACGCCAGGACCAGCGCACGGCCCGACTCGATCACCATCGTGATGATCCGCAGATCCTGCTCGGCGAGCGGCTCGCTCGCGTCGATGAGCACGACCGCGACCTCGGACCGGTCGAGCGCCGACTGGGTGCGCAGCGTGGCGTAGAAGTCGGCGCCCTGCGACTCGCGGGCCCGCCGGCGGATGCCGGCCGTGTCGACGAACTTCCAGGTGCGGCCGCCCAGCTCGACCAGCTCGTCCACCGGGTCCCGCGTCGTGCCGGCGACGGAGTCGACGACGACGCGGTTCTCACCGGCGAGCTGGTTGAGCAGGCTGGACTTGCCGACGTTGGGCCGGCCGAGCAACGCGATGCGGCGCGGTCCTCCCGCGACGCCGAACCTGTCCGGCGGCGCCTCTTCGGGCAGCGCGTTCAGCACGGCGTCGAGCAGGTCGCCGCTCCCCCGCCCGTGCAGCGCGGAGACGACGAGCGGCTCACCCAGACCGAGGGACCACAGCGCCGCGGCGTCCGCCTCGGCCCGGGCGTCGTCGACCTTGTTGGCGGCCAGCACGACCGGCTTGTCGGCGCGCCGCAGAACACCCACCACGGCCTCGTCGGTGTCGGTGGCGCCGACCGTCGCGTCGACCACGAACAGCACGACGTCCGCGGCGTCGACCGCCAGCCGCGCCTGGTCGGCGACGGCGGCGGCGAGGCCCTCGGCCTTCGGCTCCCAGCCGCCGGTGTCGAGCACCGTGAACCGGCGCCCGCCCCACGCGGCGTCGTACGCGACCCGGTCGCGGGTCACGCCGGGCACGTCCTCCACGACCGCCTCACGACGGCCGAGGATCCGGTTGACCAGCGTGGACTTGCCGACGTTCGGCCGGCCGACGACGGCCACGACCGGAGGCGGCGCGACGTCGTGCTCCACACTGTCGCCGATGTCCAGGACATCGGCATGCTCGATCTCGCTCACGGACGCTCCTCGCCGTACACGGCTTCGCGCGCCGCGTCATCGGCGTCGGCGCCCTTCGCGATCCGTACGACCTCGGTGATGACCTCGGGAAGGGTCAGGCTGGTGGTGTCGACCTCCACGGCGTCCGCCGCGCGCGCCAGCGGGTCGACCTTGCGGGTGGAGTCATGGTGGTCGCGGCGGGCCAGATCGGCCTGGGTCGCGGCGACGGAGGCGCCGGTCAGCTCCTTGCTGCGGCGCTGCGCGCGCGCCTCGGCGCTCGCGGTGAGGTAGATCTTGACCGCCGCGTCCGGCGCGACGACCGTGCCGATGTCACGGCCCTCCACCACGATACCGCCGGCGCCGATGATCTGCTGTTGCAGCGCGACGAGGCGCCGGCGGACCTCCGGGACCGCGGCCACGGCGCTGACGGCGCCGGTGACCTCGTCGGTGCGGATGGGCCGCGCGACGTCCGTGTCGTCGACGCTGATCGTCGGGGCGTCGGGGTCGGTGCCGACGCTCAGGACGGGCTCGCCCGCGCGGGCGGCCACCGCGGCCGGGTCGTCGACCGGGACGCCCTGACGTAGCATCCACCACGTCACGGCGCGGTACATCGCGCCCGTGTCGAGGTAACGCAGCCCCAGGGCGCGTGCCACACCCTTGGACACGCTGGACTTGCCCGAACCCGAGGGGCCGTCCATGGCGATGACGAGCATCTCTTGTGCTTCCTCTCCCGTACCGACCGGCCAACGTCTGAGGCTACCGGTACGGCGGGCCGGCTTGATCCCTCCATCGACAAGCCCGTGCGAGATGGCATACGTCTTGTATGTAACATAGATACAAGAATGAGCACTGCGACCTCCCGGGCCTACGACCACGTGAAGCAGGCCATCCTCGATCGCGCCTACCCGGGCGGCGCGCTGCTGAGCGAGGGTGAGATCGCCACGGCGGTCGGGGTGTCCCGCACCCCGGTGCGCGAGGCGCTCCTCCGCCTGGAGACCGAGGGCCTCGTACGCCTCTACCCCAAGCGCGGTGCGCTGGTCCTGCCGGTCTCCCCCCAGGAGATCGCCGACGTGCTGGAGACCCGCGAGCTGGTGGAGACCTTCACCGCCGGCCGGGCCACCATCGGGCCCGAGCTGGTCGGCGAGCTCACGCGGCTCCTGGAGGACATGCGACGCCACGCCGACGCCGGTGACGGCCGGGAGTTCGCCTACGCCGACCGGTGCTTCCACCGCTCGCTCGTCGCCGCCACCGGCAACGAGATCCTCACCCAGCTGTACGACTCGCTGCGCGACCGCCAGCTGCGCATGGCCCGCCTCACCGCCGACGACCCCGTACGCGCCGCCGACGCGATCCGGGACCACACCGAGATCCTGGAGGCCGTCCGCTCGGGTGACCGCCGCCGGATCCGCGCCGCGATCCACCGGCACCTGCAGACCGCCGGATCCGCCCTGCGCGGCCGTTCCTGACCGTCCCCAACCCCTCACCGCGTCCCGCGGAGCACACCCCTGCCCTCTGAAAGGTGAAAAGTGAACGTCGCGGTTTCGTCGCCGCCCCGTCCGCAGACCCCCTCCCATCCCCTCGGCGGCCGCCGCGCGTGGAGCGTGTGGGGCCTCGGCGCCCTCGTCTACCTGGTGGCCTTCTTCCACCGTACGAGCCTCGGCGTCGCGGCCCTCGCCGCCCAGCAGCGCTTCGGCGTCGGCGCTACCGCGCTGTCCACCTTCGCGATCCTGCAGCTGGGTGTGTACCTGGTCATGCAGATCCCCAGCGGCATCATGGCCGACCGGTTCGGCCCGCGCCGGATGCTCGGCGTCGCGCTGCTGTGCATGGCCCTCGGCGAGGCGCTGTTCGCCTTCGCGACCTCCCTGCCGCTCGCCGTCCTCGGGCGCGGCATCGTCGGCCTCGGTGACGCCTTCACGTTCATCAGCGTGGTGCGCCTGGCCGCCTCCTGGTTCCCCCGGCGGCGGTTCGCCATGCTCACCGCGCTGACCGCGATGACCGGGTCGCTCGGCCAGGTCGGCGGCACCGTTCCGCTGTCGGCCGCCCTGCGCGCGTACGGCTGGACGCCGACCTTCCTCGGCACGGCCGTGCTCAGCGTCGCCCTCGCGTTCGTCGTGTGGTGGTGGGTCGCCGACCACCCGGCGCCCGCGATGGAGCGTTCCCCCGTGAAGACCCCCGTCTCGGCCGGCCTGCGCGAGGTGGTCGGGCAGCGCGGCACGCGCACCGCCGTGTGGGCGCACTTCACGCTCATGTCGGCGTTCATGGTGCTGGCGACGCTGTGGGGCTACCCGTACCTGGTCAAGGGGCTCGGCATGGACCCGGGGCCCGCCCGTCTGACGCTCACACTGACCGCGGCGGCACCGCTGGTGGTCGCGCCCGCCCTCGGCTGGGTGGCGGGCCGCCGGCCCCACCTGCGCGGGCGGCTGATCATCTCGGTGGCCGCCGCCCTCGCCGCCGTCTGGGTCACCGCGGTCACCTGGCCCGGTGGGCACCTGCCCGTGGCGTTCGCGGTGGTCCTCGTCCTCCTCAGCGCCGTCGGCAGCGCGGCGTCGATGCTCGCCTTCGACCTGGCGCGCGACGCCAATCCGCCGAGCCGTGGCGGTGTCGCCTCCGGAGTGGTCAACATCGGCGGGTTCTCCGCGGCGATGAGCGCCTCACTCGGCGCCGGAGCGCTGCTGGACGCCGCCGGAGGCACCTACAGCGCCCCGTCGTTCCAGCTGGCCTTCGCCCCGATCACCTGCATGATCGTCATCGGCACCGTACGGCTGACGCTGCTGCTGCGCCCGTGGCGGTCCCGGCCGGCGCCCGGCGAGCGCACGGGCGAGGGCGCCGGGCGGGCTCTCAGCCCGGAACCGACCAGCCACGCGCCCGCAGTTCGTCCGCGAGGCGCTGTGCCGCCGCGGGCGTCACGCTCAGCTCGACCACACCGACCGGGCGTCCGGGCGAATGCTCGATCGTCACGTCCTCGATGTTGACCCCCGCGACCCCGGCCGCCTGGAACAGCAGGGCCAGCTCGCCGGGCCGGTCGGGGATGACGACGGACACCACCGCGTAGGTGCCGGCCCGGTCGCCGTGCTTTCCCGGCAGGCGGCGGCGGCCGGTGCCGCCGCGCCTCAGCAGCGCGGTCACGTCGGTCTCGGCACCCGCGCGCAACGCCGCGGCGGTCGCGGCGAGGTCGGCGGCGACCGCGTCGATGACGTCGGCGACGGGCTCGGCGTTGGAGCTGAGGATGCCGATCCACAGTGACGGGTCGCTCGCGGCGATGCGGGTGACGTCGCGTACGCCCTGACCGGCCAGGCCCAGCGCGACCTCCGGCGCGGCCTCCAGCCGGGCGGCCACCGCGGCGGCGGCCACGTGGGGGCCGTGCGAGACCAGCGCGACGGCCCGGTCGTGCTCCTCGGGGTCGACCACCACGGTCTGCGCGCCGCAGGCCTCGGCCAGCGCGGTCACGGCCTCGACCGCCTCCGGAAGGGTCTTCGGGGTGGGGCACAGCGCCCACGGATGGCCGAGGAACAGGTCGGCGCGCGCCGCGGCGGGCCCGGAGCGCTCGCGGCCGGCGAGGGGATGCCCGGCGACGTAACACGTCAGGTCGCAGCCCAGCTCGGCGGCCTCGCGCAGCGGCCGGGACTTGACGCTCGCGACGTCGGTGTAGACGCGGGCGAGGCCGCGCTTCTGGGCGTCGAGCAGCGTCGACGCGACGGCCGCCGGCGGCACCGCGATCACCGCGACGTCGGCGGGCCCGTCGCCGTCCTCCAGCGGAACGCCGGCACCGAGTTCCGCCGCCATCCGCACGTACGCCGGATCGCGGTCGCTCAGCCGTACGTCGTCACCGCGCTCGCGCAGCGCGAGCGCCACCGAAGTCCCGATCAACCCGGTGCCGATGACGACGACCTGTCGTGTCGCGCCGATGACTTCACCTCCGCGTGGTCTCGAAGCGTATCCGCAACACTCGCGGCGAATCGCCGCGACCCCGGACATCGGGGCGCCGTAGCCGGCCTCCGGGCCGCAGGCGCGGTCTCACGGCGGTAGACGGCCCGGAACACGTTGCGCCGCCCGCCCCGCCGTGGCCCCGCGTCCACCGGAACGGACCCTCGACCGGCCGATTCCGACCGGAACCCGCCACGTGCCCTGGCGTCGCCGTGCCCGCCCACCGAGACCGTACGACCGGAGCCGCAGCGTGCGCCGCTCGCCGTGCCCGGCCGCGTCCTGCTCACCGGCGCTGCTCGCCGGGGCGGCGCCGGTCGGGTGGAACGTGGCCGCCGGCTACTGCGCGATGTCCAGGCGCAGTGCGGTGGCGCCGCGCAGATAGACGTGCTGGATGTCCGAGCGCGGACGGTCGCTCTGGATGTGGGCCATCAGGCGGATCACGCGCGGCAGCGCGTGCGGCACGTTGATCTCGCTGGCGCACAGCAGCGGCACGTCGTGGAAGCCGAGCTTGCGCGCGGCCAGCGCCGGGAACTCCGCGGTCAGGTCCGGTGTCGCGGTGAAGATCACGCTGATGACGTCGTCGGTGGTGAGAGCGTTGCGGGTCATCACCTCGGTGACCAGCTCGGCGGTCGCCTCGAGAATCTGGTCACGATCGTCGGCATCGACCTGGACGGCCCCGCGTACGGCCAGTACCCCCACAAAACCTCCCTTGATCAGCGGCGGGTCAGAGCTCGACCGCCGCGTACAGCTCGCCGATCTCCTTGGTGGTGAGCGCCCGGATCGTGCCCGACCTCAGGCGGCCCAGCTTCACCGGGCCGAACTCGGTGCGGGCGAGCTGCTGAACCGGATGACCGACCTCGGCGAGCAGGCGGCGCACGATGTGCTTGCGGCCCTCGTGAAGGGTCACCTCGACGAGAATCCGCTTGCCGACCTGGTCGAACACGCGGAACTCGTCCGCCTTGGCGAAGCCGTCCGCGAGTTTGACGCCCTGCTTGAGCCTCTTGCCGAGGTCACGGCCGATCGGCCCGTGGATCTCGGCGAGGTAGGTCTTGGAAACACCGTATCGCGGGTGCATGAGGCGATTCGCCAGTTCACCGTCGTTGGTGAGCAGCAGGAGGCCCTCGGTGTCGGTGTCGAGACGGCCGACGTGGAAGAGCCGCTCGGGCACGTCGCCGACGTACGCGGCGAGGGTCTTACGGCCCCTGGGGTCGGACATGGTGCTGACGACACCGGTGGGCTTGTTGAGCATGTAGTAACGCAGCTCGGCGCGGGTGGGGATGCGCTTGCCGTCGACGTGGATGACGGCCTGCTGCGGATCGACGCGCGCGCCGAACCAGGTGATCTTCTCACCGTCGACGGTGACCCGTCCGGCAGCGATCAGCTCCTCACAGGCGCGGCGGCTGGCCACACCCGCGTCGGCGAGCACCTTCTGGAGCCGTACGCCGTCGTTGGTCGTGTTCATTGCTGAAGTTCCTCTATGCCTTCCAGGTCATCAGGCAGGTAGGGGGCGAGTTCGGGCAGCTCGTCAACGGAGTTGAGGCCGAGCCGCTCCAGGAAGTAGGTCGTCGTCCGGTAGAGCACCGCCTGGTGCTCCGGGTCGTGCCCCGCCTCCTCGATGAGACCTCGTACGGTCAGGGTGCGGATCACGCCGTCGCTGTTGACTCCGCGGATCGCCGACACCCGTGCCCTGCTCACCGGCTGCCGGTAGGCGATGACGGCGAGCGTCTCCAGCGCCGCCTGCGTCAGCCGCGCCTGCTGTCCGTCGCGAACGAACCGCTCGACGAGGGGGGCGCAGACATCTCGAGTGTAGAACCGCCAGCCACCGGCGATCTCCCTCAGGTCGAACCCCCGGCCCTGCTCGGCGTATTCCGCGGCCAGCTCCCGCAGCGTGGCGGCGACCTCGTCGCGGGGCCGTTCGAGGATCTGGGCGAGCGTCACCTCCGGGACCGGCTCGTCCACGACCAGCAGGATCGCCTCCAGCCCCGCCCGCAGCGACGGCTCGGCCGCGCCGGGCTCGGTCTCCGGCGCGTCGAACAACGCCCCGTCGGCGGAACGGGACGCGACCGGTTCTGGCGCCCGCGGCTTGGGCACGACCGGCTCGGACGCGGCCTCCTCAGAGGCCGTCTCCTCAGACGCGGTCTGTTCAGACGCGGCCTCCTCAGACACCGTCTCCGCAGGCGCAGCTTCCTCAGGGGCCGCCTCCCCAGACGGGGGCCCCTCAGACACCGTCTCCCCCGACACGGGCTCCTCAGGCGCAGCGTCCTCGGACGGCGGCTCCTCGGGCGTGGCGGGTTCGGTGGGCGGGCGGTCCGCCCCGTGCGGGGGACGGCCGGCGGTTTCGGGCTCGGGAGGGGTGTCAGTCATCGTCCTTCTTCTCCGCGGGTCGTCCTGAGTAGTCGTCGCCGACGACGACCTCGCCCTCTTCGGTGCCGGTCCAGGTGATGTACAGCTCGCCGAGCGGCTCCGCCTGCTCCAGCGCGACGGCCTTCTCCCGGTAGAGCTCGAGCACGGCCAGGAACCGCGCGACGACCTCGAAGGTGCCGGCGCAGTCGGCGGTCAGCGCCCGGAAGGTGGCGCGCTCCAGCCGCCGTAGGCGCTCCACGAGCAGGGCGGCCTGCTCCTTGACGCTCGCCTGCGGCGCGTAGATGTGCGTGGTCGACACCGTCGGCACGGGTTTGGGCGCGAGGGTCTTGGCGGCCAGCCGGGCGAATTCGGCCGGGCCCAGGCCGATGAGCACCTCGGGCAGGAGGTTCGCGAACCGCGGCTCCATCGGCACCGTACGGGCGAAGCGGCGCGACTCGCGGGCGATCCGCCCCGAGAAGACCCCCGCGACCTCCTTGTACGCGCGGTATTGCAGCAGCCGCGCGAACAGCAGGTCGCGGGCCTCCAGCAGGGCGAGGTCCTCTTCGTCCTCGACCTCTCCGGAGGGCAGCAGCCGCGCGGCCTTCAGGTCGAGCAGCGTGGCGGCGACCAGCAGGAAGTAGCTCGCCTGGTCGAGGTCCCACTCGCGGCCGCGGGTGCGGATGTGGGCGATGAACTCATCGGTGACCTTGTGCAGGGCCACCTCGGTGATGTCCAGCTTGTGCTTGGCGATCAAGCCGAGGAGCAGGTCGAAGGGGCCCTCGAAATTGTCGAGGTGCACTTCGAACCCGTGCTTGTGCTCCTCCGCGGCCGGCTCGCTCACCTCGCCAACGGTAGTGGAGGTCACGCACTCCCCTGCCACGTGGGAGCGTGACGCCCGGGTGCACCCCTCGGCGGTCCGGTGCGGTCAGGGGCCGCACCGGGACCGGTCAGGTGAGGTGCTGCCACCTCTGGAGTACCTCCTTGGCGAGCTCCCGGTAGGCGTTGGCACCCATGGACGACGGGTCGAAGCGGGTGATGGGCTCACCCACGACCGTCGCGTCCGGGAACCGTACGGTGCGGTTGATGACCGTGTGGAAGACCTTCTCGCCGAAGGCGTCCACGATGCGGCCGAGCACCTCGCGGGTGTGGAGCGTGCGCGAGTCGTACATGGTCGCGAGGAAGCCGTCGATGGACAGCTCCTGGTTGAGCCGCCCCTGTACCTTCTCGATCGTCTCCATGAGCAGCGCGACACCGCGCATCGCGAAGTATTCGCACTCGAGGGGGACGAGGACGCCCTGGCTGGCGGTCAGCGCGTTGACGGTCAGCAGGCCCAGCGACGGCTGACAGTCGATCATGATGTAGTCGTAGTCGGCGACGATCGGCTTGAGCAGCCCGCCGAGGATGTACTCGCGGCCGACCTCGTGGACGAGCTGGACCTCCGCGCCGGACAGGTCGATGTTGCTGGGCAGCAGGTCCATGCCCTCGACGCTGGTCTCCAGGATGACCTCTTCGGTCTCCACGCCCCGCTCCATGAGCAGGTTGTAGATCGTGAGGTCGAGCTGGCGGGGGTCGCCCTTGCCCAGGCCCACCGACAGCGCGCCCTGCGGGTCGAAGTCGACGAGCAGCACCCGCCGCCCCTGCTCGGCCAGGGACGCGCCCAGGTTGATGGTCGTCGTCGTCTTGCCGACCCCGCCCTTCTGGTTACAGACCGAGACGATGCGGGCGGGCCCGTGCTCGGCCAGCGGGGGCGGATCGGGGAACGACGGAATGGGACGCTGCGTCGGTCCTAGCGGCGCGGCGTCTCGCGGATCGGTCGCGATCGCGGTCGAAAGCACACTCTCCGAACGTGCTCTCTCCTCGTGCGCGCTGATGTCAGTCACCAGCTCCTCGAACCTCCCCGGCGACCTCGGTTTGCCGTCAAGATGGGGACTCTATGGCCTGTCAAGTACGGCGGCAAGGCGGCACACCGACGGTCGCACCGTTTCTCGGAGACCGGCCGGGACCCTCTTGCCGGCCTGGAAGCCGCCCCTCGTCGCCATCGTCGGCAAGGTGATCATGCACCTTCGGGGTTCATGTTGAAAGCGGCGTAGGCGTGTCGATCACAATGGTTTCCGCGATTCGCAGGCCTCCTCAACGAGCCGGCACGTCAGGCTGGTGACATGGCGCTCTTCGAGCGCGCACGAGGACACGGTCATGCGTCCGCGGCCGACACAGCGTTGAGGTGACGCTCGTAGTCGTTCGTGTGGTCGACGCTGTGCTCGGCGATAGCGTGACGAAGGCGGTCGGGATCGCCCCCGGCGATGGCGTCGACGAGGGCCGCGTGCACCTGGTAGCGGGTGCCCAGCAACTCCTCCACCGTGTGTCCTGGAGCCGCGTGAACCTCCACGGCGTGCGAGCGGATGACGTCTAGTAACGCGAGGTAGATCATCCGCAGCATCGGACTGGGATTGACCTGCGCGAGCAGCTCGTGGAGGCGCCAGTTGGCCTGCATGAACGCCGTGCTGTCCGAGCGATCGCGGGACTCGGCCATGGCCGCGACCTGCGCTCGGTAGCGGGCGAGGTCGGCCGGGGAAGAGTGCCAGGCGGCATCGGAGATGATGAGCTCATCGAGGTGGTCCCGGATCCGAATGGCGTCGCTGACGGAGTTCTCGTCCGAGTTCAGTGCGAGCACCGAGTTGCCCAGGCGGACCAGAGGAGGCTGCTCGGCCGCGAACAGTCCGCCGCCGGGTCCCGGGCGTACCTCGACCAGGCCGCGGGACTGGGCCAGTCGCAGGGCCTCATTGAAGGTGCCGACCGACACGCCGCACATGCGACGGATGTCGCCCTTGGTACCGAGCCGAGTGCCGGGCGAGACGGACCCGGCGACCTCCGCGATCCGGCGAGCTGCGGCCTCCGGGCGCGTGACGCCACCGCGATCGGCGCTCACAATACCTCCAGGTCACCATCAAGCATGATGATTATGGCGGAAGTCTTGACAGCAGCTTAGCAAGGGTTCAGGGTCAATAACCATATTCGTCATGCTGGTTATTGGAGGTGCGCCGATGCGGATCGCCGATCTCGTTGGACGGCCTTCCTTACCGACCGGCCTCGGGGCCTCGTGACCGGATCATGCCGCCAGGCACGAACAGCAGGCACAACCGTCGAGGAAGGATCCGGTGACCGAACCGATCCTGCCGAGCGCGGTCATCGTGGACTCGGCGAAGGCGACACTCGACGACCTCGCCGAGCTGTCAGACGTTCCAGACGCTTCACCTGAACGCTGTACCGACGGGGCAGAGACAGCTCCCCAAAAGAATCCTCGTATGCAACGAACGCGCTGGAGGGCGTGATGTTGGCCGGGATCGTCCTGTCACACGAAGCCGAAGGCCCGCCGACACCGGTTCACTCGGACTTCCTGCAGGCCTACGAACGCTATCGGACACGCAGCCCGGAGGCGGCCGAGGTGGCGTCCGCGGCGTTCCTTTCCCCGCATCGGCTGTCCGTGGGCCGTGATCGGGACGACTTCCAGGCGATGGGCCGCTTCGCCGACGCCGGCGGCGCCGCCGTGGGTCACATGAGCTACGGCTCCGAGGTTGTGATCGACCGTGCGGGGCAAGACCGCTACCTGGCGATCGGGATACCGGTCATCGGCCACATCGAGGCGACGCACCGCGGGCAGCAGCACGTCGTGTCGGCGGATGGTTCCATGGTGCTCGTCGGACCCGGTGAACGACTGCACATGACCTGGAGTCCGGGGTGCGAGGTCCTCACGCTCCGGGTCGACACCGAGGCGCTGAAGTCGGCGCTGCGGACGCTCGCGCCGCACGCCGACGACCGTTCCCTGCGGTTCACCACCCCGGTCATTCCTTTTGGTGTCGGAATCGCCGTCTACGGGGCGGCGCGGCTACTCGCCGGCGTGTTCAAGCGCTACCGCTCCTCGGAGGAGGTCCCGCGCCGGATCATTCGCCAGCTGGCCGACCATACGTTGATCACGGTGCTCCTGAGTTTCGAGCACAACCACAGCGACGAGATCATGCGGTACGCGAAACCCTCCGGCCCGGCGAGCGTCACCGCCGCCGTCGACCTCGTCACCGCCGAGACCTCCGCGATCCACTCCGTCGCGGACCTCGCACGGCATGCGGGTGTGAGCGTACGCGGGCTCGAGCTGGGATTCCGCAAGGCTCTGAACGTCACCCCGCAGGCTTTCCTGCATCAGACACGTATGGCGAAGGCACGCCGCGATCTTGTCGCGGCCGATCCCGGCGACGGGACTACCGTCACCGAAGTGGCCCTGCGATGGGGATTCGGTCACACCGGTCGATTCGCGGCGCGGTACCGGGAGATCTACGGGGAAATGCCCTCAGCGACCCTCAGGGGTGGGGGCGCGCCGGCACGAGCGTGACGATTGTGGCCGGCGAGGCTGTGCCGGGTGAGGTCGATGTTCGCGTGGCCCGCAACGAAGGCGACCAGTGATGGCGGGGGCTTGGCCGACGTGCCCGGCATCGCGAAACCGGACCAGCTGCTCTACGGCAGCGACTACGCCTGGACTCCTCGCGAACACCCATTCGGCCCGGCCTGATGAGCCGGCCGGGCCGGAGTCGTCCTACCGGATGCTCTATGGGATCAGGATATCGTCGGTGCGCCACCGGAGAAGAACAGTTGGACGGAGAATGTTCCCTCGTTGAGCAGCCACGTCTTGATGGTGTACGTCCTCGCGCCACTGATGTGCATCGGGTCGGAATCGGCGAACGCGCGGGCTTCGTCACGCGAACCGGCCCGGTAGATGAACATGCCGCTGCCCTCCCAGTTCTGTTCGTCCGCGCTGGCGAGGGGTCCGGCGGCGAACATGATGCCGTCCTTCTCCAGCTTCGCTTGGTGTTGGAGGTGGGGCTCGAGGTTCTCCAAGACCGGTCCGAGACCGTTCGTGGGTGCGGAGAACACGACATAAAGGCGCTTCGCCAGCAAGCCGTGGGTCGCTGAGTAATCGACGGCATCGCGCCAAGTCATTCTGGGTTCGGTCATGAGGTCACTCCTCAGGATGAATGTATTGCGGCGGCGAATTCGGAGAAGGCGGTGATGGCGCTGTGGTCGCTGATCGCGTCGAGACTGAGGACTTCGGCTGCGGGCCGGCCGCGCAAGATTTCCTTGATGGGTTTCTCCAGTTTCTTGCCAGTGAGGGTGCGCGGTATCGCGGGGACCGCGTCGATGACGTCGGGCACGTGCCGGGGGGACAGGTCAGAGCGAAGCGCGGAGCGAATCCGGCCGCGCAGCGCGTCGTCCAGTTCGATGCCCTCGCGCAAGACCACGAACAACAGCAGCAGCCCCGGTCCGCCGGCGTCTTCGAGGTGCACGATCAGCGAGTCGGCGACGTCGGACAGCTCTTCGACGACTGAGTAGAATTCGGCGGTCCCGAGCCGGACGCCGCCGCGGTTGAGCGTGGCGTCCGAGCGCCCGGAAATCACGAAACTGCGATGGCGGGTCATCGTCACCCAGTCGCCGTGCCGCCAGATACCGGGGTAGATGTCGAAGTACGAGCTGCGATAGCGCTCGTTGCCGGGGTCGTTCCAGAACCGTACCGGCATGGACGGCATGGGCTTGCGGACGACGAGTTCGCCGACCTGCCCGACAATTTCCTTGCCCTGGGGGTCGAACGCGGTGACGTCGACACCAAGGCATGGCCCGGCGAGTTCGCCACGGCGGACCGGCAACCATGGATTGCCGGCGAGGAAACCGGTGCAGACGTCGGTGCCGCCGCTCACGGAGTCCACCGGCGTGGCGTCGCCGAGTTGCGCCCGTGCCCAGTCGAAGCCCTCCGGGGGTAGCGGAGCGCCGGTGACGCCGAGTTTCCGCAGGGCCGACAGGTCCACGGAACGGGAGAGCTCGACCCCTGCCTTGCGGCAGGCCATGAGGTAGCCGGGGCTGGTGCCCAGCAGCGTGGCTCGCGCCTCGGCCGCGATCCGCCACTGCGCACGTTGGTCGGGGTGTTGCGGGTTGCCGTCGACGAGCACCGCGGTCGCACGGCGCAGCAGGCTGGAGACCAGAACGTTCCACATCATCCATGCGGTGGTGGTGAACCACAGAATCCGGTCGCCGGGCCGGGTGTCGAGGTGCAACGCGTGGAACTTGAGGTGTTCGAGCAGGATGCCGCCGTGGCCATGCACGATCGCCTTGGGCGGTCCGGTCGTTCCGGAGGAGAACAACACGTACAGGGGATGGTCGAACGGCACCGGGTCGGCCACCGCCGGACCGGGCTCGGCGAGCAGGCTTTCCCAGGGAGTCGCGTCGGCGACGTGATACGGCCCGTACCCGATGCCGACGACGTGTCGTAGCGATGGCAGTCCCGCGCGGATCGCGGCCACGTCGGCGGATTTGTCGATCGGTTTCGTGCCGTAGGTGTAACCGCCGACAGTGAGCAGCACGGTGGGTTCGATCTGTACGAACCGGTCGATGACGCTGCGCGCACCGAACTCTGGTGCGCACGACGCCCAGATCGCGCCGAGCGAGCCGCAGGCCAGGAACGCCACCAGCGCTTCGGGAATGTTGGGCAGGAACCCCACGACGCGGTCGCCACGGCCTACTCCGAGTCGCCGTAGTCCCTCGCGAGCGCGGCCGACCTGATCGGCGAGTTCGCCGAAGCTCAGCCGCAGGGGATCACGGGTCTGCGAGTAGGCAAGGACAGCCGACCGCCCGGCGTCCTCGGACAGGCCCAGCATGTGCTCGACGTAGTTCAACTCGGTACCGGGAAACCACTGCGCGTTCGGCATCGCACGGAAGCCCAGAACGGGACCGTGCTCGCCACGGACGCCGAAGTACTGCCAGATCGACGCCCAGAAGGCGTCGAGGTCCTCAACCGACCAGCGCCACAGCTCCTCGTAGCCGGCGAATGTCCGGCCGTGGGCGGCCAGCCACCGCACATAGCCGGCCAGCGCGGAGTCCTCCGGGAGGTCGCCGACCGGCGTCCGGGGAATAGGAGTCACCGGTCAGGCTCCGTCGTGGGCGTCGGTCATCAACTCGGCGAGGTCCTCTGGGGCGAGGAACGACGGGGGCGGCGGCGGACCCCAGGCGTAGAGGCTCTTCTCCCCCGCGATGACGCCGGGTTCCCAGAGCTGGTCCTCAAGAATGCAGTCGAGATCGGAGTAGTACTCGGAGAAGTTGCCCGCCGGATCACGCAGGTACCAGAAGAAGTTGGACCCGATGTAGTGCCGCCCCAAACCCCACGTGTGTCGCTCCGGGTGGCCGTCGAGCATACTGGTCGCGCCTCGGCCGACCTCGTCGACGTCCTCCACCTCCCAGGAGGTGTGGTGCAGGAAACTGGTCGGAGCCTGCTGCACCAGCACGTTGTGGTGGTCAGCCGAGCAGCGCATGAACGATGCCAGTCCCGGCGCTTCGTCGCTGATCTTGAATCCCAGGCCTTGGGTGAAAAACCGTTGGGTGGCGGCTTGGTCGACCGAGCCGAAGACCACGTGCCCGAGCTTGCGGGGCCTGACTCGGTCGGGTCGTTCTATACCGGGTGCGCGGACGTTGGGTCGTCGCGGATCGCCCGGAGCGTTGTAGGACGGCGTGGGGGTCTCGGCCTGGGTGATGCGCGGCGCCACCGACACCACCACGTCGACTCCGGTGACCGGATCCCTGGTCCGCAGTGAGTCGCCCGCACGCCGGACCACGGCGTCGAGCCGAACCAACGAGGTGGCGATACGGTCGAGGTCGTCAGGGTCGTCGGCCCCGACACCGAGCGACAGCAGCCGTCGGCGTGAACTGTGTTCGATACGCAGTTGCTCGCCCCCGTCGACAGTGGCGAAGCGGTGCCCGCCGCCCCCGGTGGTGGTGGAGGCGAGCCCGAACTCGCTGTAGTAGGCGGCGGTCTCCTCGACGTTCGGGACACCGATCGTGACCTCGGTCAGGCGATGCAGGGCCACGATGCCCTCCTTTCTCGAAAATGCCGATCAGGCGGCGACGAACCGGTGCTTCATGGTGCCGATCCCGGTGATCCAGGAGGTCAGCACGTCCCCGGCGTGCAGATACCGCCGCGGGTCGCGTCCGTGCCCGACTCCATCAGGGGTGCCGGTGAAGATCACGTCGCCGGGCAACAACTCCACGATCGCGGACAGCTTTGCGATCAGCGTCGGGACCGGGAAGACCAGGTCTGCAGTGCGTCCTTTCTGGACACTGACCCCGTTGACCTCGCAGCCGAGTTCGACGTCGTCGCGGTCCGGCAACTCGTCCGGTGTGACGAGGACCGGGCCGACCGGGCTGAAGCCTGGAAACGACTTCCCCAGCCCGAACTGCGGCAGAGCGGCCGCGAACTGCACCGTCCGGTCCGAAATGTCCTGCCCGACGGTCAACCCCGCGACGTAATCCCATCCCGCGGACTCTCCGACACCACGCGCCCGGGCGCCGACGACGGCGACCAACTCGACCTCCCAGTCGACGTCACCCGGCGACAGCGTGATGTCCCCGAACGGGCCGGTGAAGCTCGAGACGTACTTGGTGAACACCACCGGCTCGGCCGGGATCTCGAAGCCCGATTCGGCCGCGTGGTCGCGGTAGTTCAGGCCGATGGCGAACACCTGACGCGGCCGCGGCACCGCGGCCCGCAGGCTCCGTTCCGGCACCGGCTCCGCCCGGCCGAAGTCCACCGATTCCGCCCATCCGCGAAACTCCGCCCAGCGCTCGTAGATCGCCTGCGGATCCGAGCCGAACAGTCCGTTGCTCGTGGTCTCGACGTCCACCGCCCGCAAGGGCGGTGTTTCGCCACCACCGGCCGACGGAGCAGGAGGCTCCGGGGCGACGACCACAAGACGCCCATCGTGGTTGGCAATTCGCATGAACAGAGTCCTCAATCGTCGTGGCCTCACCGGAACCCGGGAAGACTTCGGTCGGAAGCTTGTGATCTGAGTCACACATAACAGCATCTGCGGGTATTTCAGCCGTCCTTGTTTGAGGTACCGCGGACAGGTGGGCGCATCGCCGCGGCGACCTGGACGGCGACGGTCGAGGCGGCAACGTCGTGTACGCGGACGGCGAACGCGCCGCGGGCCGCGGCGATGGCGGTGACCGCCGCGGTCGCGGTGTCGCGCTTCGTCATGTCGTGGGCGAGCCGCGCGAGGAAGGACTTGCGGGACGCTCCCACGAGTATGGGACGGCCCAGTACCCGCAGCGCGTCGAGCCGGCGTAGCAGTTGCCAGCTCTGCTCGGCGGTCTTGGCGAAGCCGAGCCCTGGATCGACCACGATGCGCCCCGGCTCGATCCCCGCAGCGACCAGGTCGTCGAGCCGGGCCCGCAGTTCGGTCACAACGTCGCCGACGACGTCACGGAAGTGGGTGTGGAGGTGCATCTCGGCGCTGTGAGCTCGCCAATGCATGGCGACGTACGGTGTGCCGAGATCGGCGACCACGCGAGCCATCGACGGGTCTGCCAGACCACCGCTGACGTCGTTGACGAGGACCGCACCGGCGTCGACCGCGGCTTCGGCCACCGCCGATCGCATGGTGTCGATGCTGACCGCGACCCCGGCGCCGACCACCTCACGCACGACCGGGAGGACGCGCGCGAGCTCCTCCTCGACGGGCACCCTCGTCGCTCCCGGACGGGTGGACTCGCCGCCGACGTCGACGATGTCGGCGCCCTGCTCGGCCATCAGCAGAGCATGCCGGACCGCCAGGTCGGTGCGCAGGTAGCGCCCGCCGTCGGAGAACGAGTCGGGTGTGACGTTGAGGATGCCCATCACCAGACACCGGCCGGAGGAGCCCGGCGCGAACGGGTTCGCCGCGGCCCGCGCAGCGGTGGTGGTCATCAGCCCGCTCACCGGAACACGACCGTGCGGGTGCCGTCGAGCAGGACCCGGTTCTCCGCGTGCCAGCCCACCGCCCTGGCCAGCGCGAGGCATTCGTTGTCCCGGCCGAGCGCGGTCACCTGCGACGCGGACATCGCGTGGTCGACTCGCGCCACCTCCTGCTCGATGATCGGCCCCTCGTCCAGGTCGGCGGTGACATAGTGCGCGGTGGCCCCGACCAGCTTGACTCCGCGCTCATAGGCCTGGTGGTACGGGCGTGCCCCCTTGAAACTCGGCAGCATCGAGTGGTGGATGTTGATCGCCCGGCCCTCGAGCTTGCGGCACAGGTCCGCCGAGAGGATCTGCATGTACCTGGCCAGCACCACCAGATCGATATCCAGGTCGTCCACCAGATCCAGCAACCGACGCTCCGCCTCGGCCCGCGTCGACGCGGATATCGGGATGTGGTGGAACGGCACCTCGAAGTTGTCGGCCACCACCCCTAGGTCGGGATGATTCGACACCACCGCCGGCACGATGATGTTCAAAGCTCCGGTGGATGCCCGGTACAGCAGGTCGTTGAGGCAGTGCCCGTACTTGCTGACCATGATCAGAACTCGTTGCGGGTCCGCGGCTCTGGTCAGCCGCCACGACATCATCAGTGCTGCCCCGACCGGCGCGAAGTCCTGCCGCAACTTGGGCAGGTCCAGGACCTCCCCGTCAGTGCGCTCGAACTGCACGCGCATGAAGAACCGCGCCTGTCGCGGATCGCGGAACTGCTGGCTCTCTGTGATCGTGCACTCGTGTTCGGCCAGGAACCGCGCCACCGCAAGCACGATCTCGGGTGCGTCCGGGCAGGCGAACGCAAGAACCAGACCGCCGTCCTGCGCGACCGCACCGGCCTCGGTCACCTTTGCGGACTCCGACGTGATCATGACGCCCGCCTGTCGCCGCCCGGCGCGACCGCGGCATTGCGGGCCGCGAGCACGGTATTGCGTACCAGCCAGATGTCGGTGACCGGCCCGACGCCACCGGGTACCGGAGTCACGGCCCGGGCCCTGCCGGTGACCTCATCCAGTGCCACGTCGCCGACGATGCGCGGTGTCCTCTCTCCGGGGTGTTCGACAAGGTTGATGCCCACGTCGATCACCACCGCCCCAGCGCGCACGTGCTCGGCACGGATCAACTGCGGCACACCGGCCGCGACGATCAGCACGTCCGCACGCCGCGTGTACGCCCCGAGCTGGTTGCCCACGCTGGCCCATTCGTCCACCGACGTGATGGCCGCCTGCTTGGCGAAGGCCAGCGACACCGCCGGTTTGCCCACGTTGTTCGACCGGCCCACCACCACGATCCGTGCCCGGTGATAGAAGCCGGCGCGCTCCTGGCCGGTCTCGTCCAGCCACGAGTCCAGCACATGGAAAACGGCGGCCGCGGTGGACGGGATGTACCGCGGTGTTCCCAGCGCGAGCAGACCCGCGTTCTCCGGATGCACCGCCTCCACGTCCTTGCACGGGTCCAGCGCGGCGAACACCGCTGCCTCGTCGATTCCCGGCGGCAACGGGCGCAGCACGAGGATCCCCGACACAGCCGGATCCCTGTTCAGCTCCCTTACCGCAGCCACCACATCGGCTACCGGCGCGGACCCGGGCAAGGTCACCGAACGCCGGAACACGCCCAGTGCCGCCGCCGTGCGATCGAGCCGCCGCAGATAGGCCCGCGCCGCGGGATCGCCGCCGACCAACACCGTCGCCAGCCCCACCGGCACGCCGTCCACCACCGCCGCGCCCAACTCCGCCGCGACGTCCTCGCACAGCCGGGCGGCGATCTTCCTGCCGTCGATGATCTGAGCCGTCACCGCCGCGCTCCTTTCGTGGTCCGTGGCCCGCGGGCCCGCACTGTGACCACGAAGTCGGCGGTCGGCCGGTCGACAGTGGTCACGATCGTCTCCGATTTCCTCGCAACGAAGTTCGCGGCCTCACACACCGGTGTCGGCGACCCGGCGCTGCCAGTCCGCGGTCACGTCGACCTGGTTGAAGGTGAAGATGTGCAGGCCCTCGATACCCAGGTCGTCGGTGACCAGCCGCTCACCCATGCCCAGCAGGAGCTTCTCCGGGGCGTACGACCGGCCCAGGAGCAGCCCACCGGCCATCCCGTGCTGCTTGGTCAGGTACCGCAGCGACTGGCCCACGCCGATCTTCAGGGACAGTTCCACCAGCCGCGCGATTCTGATGGGAGCGGCCAGTCCCACCCGCAACGGCAGGTCCACTCCCCGGGCACGCACCTCGTCGATCCAGCGAATGAGCGCGGCGCTGTCGAAACACAGCTGGCTGACCATGTAGTCGGCGTGGATCTGCTTGTCCAGCAACGCCTCCAGCAGCGCCGCGTCCGAGATCTTGGGGTGCCCCTCGGGATAGCAGCCGATCCCGATGCGCCGCAGGCCGTGGTCGAAATCCGACAGCGCGTCCAGCACCTCCCCCGCCGAGCCGAACCGGCCCAGTGGCTCGGCCGCGTCGCCGCCGATCACATACAGGTCGTCCACACCGAGGTCCACGATCCGGGCCGTGAACCGCCGCAGCGCCTGCTCGTCCTCGACCATTCGTGCCGCCAGGTGCGGAACCACCCGGTAGCCGCGCGCACGCGCGGCCGCGGTGTGCTCCAGAGTCCGCTCCAGTCCGAACCTGGGCGAGCAGGTGATCGTCACCGTGGTGCCCCGCGCTGCCTCGGCGACCTTCGAGTCCGCACCCTTCAGCGGGATGATCTCTAGGGACGCGGAAGCGATCAGGTCGGATACCCGCTGGTGGGCGGCGGAGGTCGTGTTCTCGTAGGGAACGCTCAACATGACACCTCTTCGAACTCGAGTGCGGCACGATGACAGCCGTGTGCGGGATCGGGGCGATCGCGTCAGAGCGTGAGGAGGTCCCGGATCGCGTCCGTGACGTCGCCGGGGGTCTCCAGCGACCAGAAGTGGCCGGCGTCGAAGTAGCGCACGGCGACGTCCTTGGCATTGGGGATGTACTCCCGGGCGTTCTCGTAGAACTCCCGTGGTTGGGTCTTGCTCTCGTAGCCCTGCATGATCAGCACCGGGCACGTCCACGCCGAGAGCAGCCGCGTACGCCGGTCGATCCACTCCTGGCGGAACGTCGCGGAGTTGAAGTAGCGCGGCGTGGCGCGGTCGCAGCCCTCATAGGAGAACTCCTGAATGACCCGGCGCATCTCGTCGTGCGGAATCTGGATCTTGCCGACCCACGTGTACAGCTGCACCACGAGGCGCCGCGGGTCGTCCATGATTCCCGTGCGCGGTGCTTCCGCGAACATCGGTCCCTGTGGAGCCAGACTGGGGTGGAAGTGATAGAGATGCTGCTCTCCCCGGCCGTAACGAAGCACTCGGTCAGGATGGTTCGCGGCGATGTAGTCACCTTGCACCGTGCCGCGGTCGTGGGTCACCAGGTTGAACCGGTCGACGCCCATCACGTCGAGAGCGAGCACGAGTTGTTCGGCCGCGGCTTCGTGGCGGTAGTCGCCCGGCGCCTTCTCCGACTGCCCGTAACCCTTGAGATCGATGCCGATGCACCGGTACGAGCCCGACAGCGACGCCATCTGGTGGTGCCACTGGTACCAGGAATCCGGGATCCCGTGCAGGAAGACGATCGGTTCCCCCTCGCCGCACTCGGCCCAGTGAAAGCGCACCAGCTCCATATCCCCGTCCACCTCGACGAAGTGGTGGGTGAAGGTGACCCCGTCGAGGACCTCGGTCGTCCCCTCGGTGTCGGGCACACGCGGAGCGACGTCGGCGAACTCGGCGGCCCGTGTGGCGATCTCCTCTTCGTCCGGGAGGAAGCCCTCCAAAAGCTTGGCCGCCCGTTCCGGCAGCTCCGTGTACTGCAGAGTGCTGCGTGGCATCGCGTGCCCTTTCACAGTGAGCGAGGATCGGCTGGTCAGACGAGGGCGGTGGTGCTCAGCGTCGCCCGGATCGGGATCTGGGCGTGCCGCTCGACGCCCGGCCTACCCGACCCACCGTCCGGCTCGCCCCACACCACGATCACTTCGGCTCCGTCGCGGGCGTCGGCCTCGTCGATCATCGCGAGTGAGCTGAAGCTCCCGACGTTCCTCGTGTAGGCGACCCACGTGGAGATCCCCACCGGGCGGTCATTGATCAGCACCGTGTCGTACTGGTGCGTCGAGTAGACCGGGGTGGGCGTGGCGAGGTACTTCGTCGGCTCGTCCCCGAAAAGGCCGCCCGCCAACGCCTTCGTAACGTCCTCGTCGTTCCAGCGCAGCCACACTTTGCGCCGGTGTGGTTCGTTCGCCCTGCGACGCAGCGCGTCCGCGCCGATGAAGTCACCGTCCAGCCGCAGCGCCCGCCCATACCCCAAGTCCCACGGCGTGACGTAGTAATCCTCGATGCTGTCGGCCACATAGCTGCCGCCGAGCGACGCGTTCGCCTCCAGAGTCTCGGTTCCGAGCCACTCCCGGTAGGGGCGCATCTCCTCCCCCGTGTAGATCGCGGGGACGGGTAGCGGGATCCAGCCGGACTCGACCGTCACCGACGAATAGGCGATCGATCCCCCTTCGCGCATACCGAACTCGGCCCCAGCCGCGATCAGCGCTTCCTTTACCTCATCCCGGTGCTCGGCAGGCCCGAAGATCTCCAGCCCGGTTTTCTCCAGCCCCGGCACGCCGATCATGGTGTGATTGAGGGCACGGACCGGCACCCCGGCGATGCTGAACTCTCCGATGCGGAAGAACTTGATCGTCGGCATGGTGCCACCGGACGCCTTCTCGACGATCTGCAACGCGGCCGGCCCCTGCAATTGATACCGGAAAGTCAAACGGCGGCCGGTCTTGTTGAACAGGATGGCCTCGTCCCGGACGATCTCGACGTCGTATCCGCCCTTCTCCACGTGATAGGAGAGCCAGTTGCTGCCGATGGGGCCCCCGACGACGTTGCACTCGTCCTCCTCGAGCCCGAAGAGGATCCCGTCGGCGATCATGTAACCGTCCGGGCTGATCGTGATCAGCTGCTTGCCCCGGTTCCTACCGAAGCTCTCGACCTTGTTGGCGGTGGCGTCGGCGAGGAGCCGCTTCAAATCCGGCCCCTTGAAGTACACGTCGGTCATGTGGAACGACTGGTCGAAAAGCGTGGCAGTCTGTTTCCACGCCGTCTGCTCGTCCCGCCAGTTGCTGAACTCGGGCGGGATCGGGAACGGGAACTGACCCGCCGCAGAACTCCGCAGCATCGCCAGCGCACCACCGGACTCGCGGATCTTGCTCTCGAGGGTATGCGCGTCAGCAGCCATTACAGTGCCCCTTTCGAGGAATTCCAAACACTTCGCGGAATTGCCTGGCATTTACCTGTCACCGACCGTTCCCAGCTCCCCTGCGCGGTCAAATAGACCCTATGGACGGCCCCGACCTACACCAAGCCTTTAGGCGAAGGGCGGCGGTACATTTTCCGAACTACCACCGCAATCCGCGTTCAGCCGAACCCGAATTCACCCGACGAAAAGGTCATTCGCGCAATGATCGAGCCTTCGGCCACCCGCCGCTGCACGATCCAAGGCAGGAAGATGATCCGACCGCGTCCAGCAGGCGCATCCGCCGCCATCGATTCGGCCGGCTCGCTGAAACAAGCCAAGAAGACCAACTTCGCCGTCTGCGTTGGCCTCTATGTCAAGCCGCTGCCGTGTCAGGGTGTCCGGTTGGGGGAATGCGAGCTCGACCTGTAACGGCCCCGGGCTGTGCTGCCGGCCCGGCCGTACGTGTCGTGGCGTGCGCGCCGGGCTGCCGCCCGTCAGTGGCCCAAATCCAGTTACACAGCGTCTTCAGGCATCGGCCCGCGGGTGCGCCGAAGCGTAGGCCTCCCGCAGCCGGTCGACGGTGACCAGCGTGTAGATCTGGGTCGTCGCCACGGACGCGTGGCCCAGCAGCTCCTGGACCGCCCTGACGTCGGCGCCGCCGTCGAGGAGATGCGTCGCGAAGGAGTGCCGCAGGGTGTGCGGTGAGACGTCCTTGAGCTGCGCGCGGCCGGCGGCCGTCCGCAGCGTCGACCAGGCGCTCTGGCGCGACAGCCGCCCGCCGCGGGCGTTGAGGAACAGCGGGCCGCCGCTGCCGCCGGGCGGGCCGAGCGCCGGGCGCGCCCGCAGGAGATAGGTCTCGAGCGCCTCGCGGGCGTACCGGCCGACCGGGACGAGGCGGGCCCTGGCCCCGGTGCCGTGCAGCCGGACGACGGCACGCTCGAGGTCGACGTCGCCGACCTCGAGCCCGACCGCCTCGGAGATCCGGGCGCCGGTGCCGTACAGCACCTCCAGCAGGGCCCGGTCGCGCAGATCGCGCGGCGTGTCACCCTGGCCGGCCGCCGCGAGGAGACGCTCGACCTCCTCGATCGTGATCGCCCTGGGCCGTCGGCGCGGCGCCGACGGCGGCCGTACGTCGCGCGCCGGGTCGGCGGCCGACAGCCCCTCCCGCACGGCGAAGCGGTGCAGGCCGCGGACCGCGACGGCCGCACGGGCGGCCGACCCGGCGGCGAGCGGCGGATGCCGCTCGTCGCCCTCGCGCAGCCGGTCCAGGAAGGACACGACGTCGTCCTCGCCGACCTGCCCGATCGCCGTACGGCCGCGAGCGACGAGCGTGTCGACGTAGCGCCGCAGGTCACGCCGGTACGAGCTGAGCGTGTTGGCCGCCAGGCCGCGGTCGACCGCGAGATGGTCGAGGTACGCGCGTACCTCGGCCCGCAGCGCTGGCCCGAGCTCTTCTCCGGCGGCTGGTATCAGCGCGGCACCTCATCCAGGCGGGTCGAGGGGGCTCGACGTGTCATCCTTCCGGGGCGTCGGGCGCGCGAAGGTCACGGTAACCCGTCTCCCGTGCGGCGTAGACCGACAAGATACCCATCACCGCAAGGGGGTTGTGGATGTGCCCGCGCCGCACCGCGGCGACCGCCTCGTCGAGCGGCACCCAGGCGACCGGCATCCCGGCCTCCTCGTGGATCCGTTCGAAGTCGATCTCCTCCTCGGGGATCTCGCTGAGCCCGCGGGCGAGGAAGACGCGCACGCGCTCGTTGGTCATGCCCGGGGAGGTGAAGACGTCGACGAGCGTGTGCCACTCGCGGGCCCGGTAGCCGGCCTCCTCGGCGAGCTCGCGGGCCGCCGTACGCCACGGCGGCTCGCCGTCGACGTCGCGCAGCCCCGCCGGGGGTTCCCAGAGCAGGCGGCCGACCGGGTGGCGGTACTGGCGGATGAGCAGGACGCGGTCCTGGTCGTCCAGGCCGATCACGCCGACCGAGCCGGGGTGGATGACGACGTCGCGCTGGACGACCTCGGTCGTGTCGCCGTTCGGCATGCGTACCCGGTCGGTGCGGACCTCGACGATGCGGCCCTTGAAGTGCTCCTCGCGGCCCTCGACCGGCCACGACTCGGGGGTGTCGGCCAGTTCCGCGGTGCCGGCGTCCGCTCCCCCGCCGGAGGAGAGACCGGGCGCGCCGTGCTCACCGCTCCGATCGCTCATTCGGCGTGGTCCAGGGCCGCGGCGACGAGACCGGCGAACAGCGGGTGCGGCCGGGTCGGGCGGGACCGGAACTCCGGATGCGCCTGCGTGCCGACGTAGAACGGGTGGGTCTCGCGGGGCAGTTCGGCGTACTCGACGAGACGTCCGTCGGGCGAGAGACCGGAGAAGACGACGCCGGCGGCGGTCAGCTCCTCCCGGTAGGCGTTGTTGACCTCGTAGCGGTGCCGGTGGCGTTCTTCGACCTTCTCCGCGTCGCCGTACACCGCGCGGACCACGGAGTCCTCGGCGAGGTTGGCGGGGTACAGGCCCAGGCGCATCGTGCCGCCCATGTCGCGCTCGCCCGCGACGACGTCGACCTGGTCGGCCATGGTCGCGATGACCGGGTCGGCGGCCTTCTCGTCGAACTCGGCGCTGTTGGCGTCGGTGAGCCCGGCGAGGCTGCGGGCGGCCTCGATGACCATGCACTGCAGGCCCAGGCAGATGCCGAGCGTGGGGATGCGGTTCTCGCGGGCGTGCCGGGCGGCGCCGACCTTGCCCTCGATGCCGCGCACGCCGAAGCCGCCGGGGATCAGGACTCCGTCGACGCCCTTCAGCTCGCGGGCGGCCGACTCGGGTGTCGCGCACCGGTCGCTCTTGACCCAGCGGATGTTGACCCGGGTGTCGTGGGCGAACCCGCCGTGGCGCAGCGCCTCGGTGACCGACAGGTACGCGTCGGGCAGGTCGATGTACTTGCCGACGAGCGCGATCGTGACCTCGCGGGAGGGCTGGTGGACCCGGCTCAGCAGGTCGTCCCACTCGCGCCAGTCGACGTCGCGGAACGGCAGCCCGAGCCGGCGCACGACGTAGGCGTCCAGGCCCTCGGTGTGCAGCACCTTGGGGATGTCGTAGATGCTCGGGGCGTCGATCGCGGACACCACCGCCTCGGCGTCCACGTCGCACATCAGGCTGATCTTGTTCTTCAGGCCCTGGGTGATCGGCCGGTCGGAGCGGCAGACGATGGCGTCGGGCTGGATGCCGATGCTGCGCAGCGCCGCGACCGAGTGCTGCGTCGGCTTGGTCTTCAGCTCGCCGGACGGCCCGATGTAGGGCAGCAGCGACACGTGCAGGAAGAAGCAGTTGTCGCGGCCGATCTCGTGCCGGATCTGGCGGACGGCCTCCAGGAACGGCAGCGACTCGATGTCGCCGACCGTGCCGCCGACCTCGGTGATGACGACGTCGACGTCGGGACCGGCCATGCCGCGGATCCGGTCCTTGATCTCGTTGGTGATGTGCGGGATGACCTGCACGGTGTCACCCAGGTACTCCCCGCGCCGCTCCTTGGCGATCACGTTGGAGTACACCTGGCCCGTGGTGACGTTCGCCGAGCCGTGCAACTCGGTGTCGAGGAACCGCTCGTAGTGACCCACGTCGAGGTCGGTCTCGGCGCCGTCGTCGGTGACGAACACCTCGCCGTGCTGGAAGGGGTTCATCGTGCCGGGGTCGACGTTGAGGTAGGGATCGAGCTTCTGCATCGTGACCCGCAGGCCGCGCAGTTTGAGAAGCCGGCCGAGGCTGGATGCCGTGAGCCCCTTGCCGAGGCTGGAGGCGACACCGCCGGTGACGAAAAGATGCTTGGTGGTCCTTCCGGACCCACCAATGACTGCCGAAGCCAAGAGGGACGCTCCCGTGGTCGTTGTCGCGGCTGCGCCCACCTGACCGGTGGGCGGCCAATCTCCACGGGCCACCAGGATAACAGGCGATGTACCTGATCAGCCGCGAGCCGATCAGATCAGCTGTAGCCCCCGGCGTAACTTCCGGTGGCGGCGCTCCCAGCGGCCCCCGGCGACATCGTGCGCAGCTGGCCGGTCAGATCGTCGATCAGCTTCCTCGCCTGGTCCGCCGACGTGCGCGCCTGGTCACGCTCGGCCGACAGGGCCGACAGGGCGTCGCGCTGCTGGGTGACGGCCTCGGCGAGCTGGTCGACCCACTGCTCGCGCTCTTTCAGCTTCTCGCTGATCGAGTCGCGTTCGGCGCCGACCTGGCGGGCCTGGGCGAGCGCCTGGTCGCGCTCGCGGATGAGGTCCTCCACCCGGCGCTGGGTCTGCGCCAGCTCCGACGCGGCGCGGGCCTGCGCGAGCTCGGCGCTGTCGCGGTCGTTCTCGATCTGCTTGACGCTGTCGAGCGCACGGCGCCGCTCGGCGTCGAGGTCCTGGACGCGGCGCCGGAGGACGTCGGCGTCCTTGGAGGCGGCCTCCAGGTCGGCGAGCCTGCTGCGCAGGGTGTTCAGCTCGGCCTGCGCGGTCTCCAGCGCCTGGGCCAGGTCGGCGGCGTGCTTGGAGATGCGGTCGCGCTCGCCCTCGAGGGCCTTGCGCCCCGCCTGCGCCTCTCCGGCGGAGCGGTGCGCCTCGTCGCGGTCCTCGCGCATCTGGTCGCGCTCGGACATCGCCTGGCGAGCGGCGGCCTCGAACTGCTCCGCCTGCGCGCGGGCCTGGTCGCGTTCGGTGAAGGCCTGCCGCATCGCGGCCTCGGACTGCTCCGCCTGGGCGCGCAGGCGCTCGGTCTCCTGCCAGGCGCCGGCGGCCTCGCGCTGGGCCGCCTCGCGCTCGGACATCATCTGGCGCACGGCGGCCTCGGACTGCTCCGCCCGCTGCTCGGTCGCGCGCAGCTGGGCGAGCGCCTGTTCGGTCTCCTGCCGGGCCCCGACCGCCTCACGCTGGGCGGTGTCACGCTCGGACATCATCTGCCGCACGGCGGCCTCGGACTGCTCGCTGCGCTGCTCGGCCGCGCGGGCCTGCTGCTCGGCCGTGCGCGCCTTGGCGAGCGCCTGGTCGGTCTGCTGCCGGGCCCCGACCGCCTCACTCTGGGCGTTGTCGCGCTCGCTGATGGCCTGCCGCATGGCGGCCTCGGACTGCTCGGCCTGCGCGCGGGCCCGCAGGCCCTCCTGCCAGGCGGTGTTGGCCTCCTGCTTGGCCGACTCGCGCTCGGAGATCGCCTGGCGCACGGCGGCCTCGGACTGCTCGACGCGCTGGTTCATCTCCTCCAGCTGCGCGCGTACGCGGTCGAGCTCCTGCTGCATCGCCGCGGCGTCCTGCTTGGCCGACTCGCGCTCGGCCATGAGCTGGCGACCGGTGGCCTCGGCCTGCTCCTTCTGCTGCCGAACGGACTGCGCCTCCTGGCGCATCGCGGCGGCGTCGCGCTGGGCGGCCTCGCGCTCGGTCATGAGCTGCCGCACGGCCGCCTCGGCCTGCTCGGCGCGCTGGTCGAGCTGTTCGTTCTGGGCGCTGACCCGCTCGATCTCCTGCATCGCCGCGGCGGCGTCCTGTTTGGCGCTCTCGCGCTCGGCGAGCATCTGGCGCGCGGTGGCCTGTGCCTGCTGCACCTGGGTGCGGAGCCGCTCGACCTCCTGCCAGGCAGAGGTCGCCTCCTGCTTGGTCTTCTCGTGCTCCGCCTGGACGGCCGCGATCTGGACCGCGGCCTCCTGTTTGGCCTCGGCGACCTTCTGCTCACCCTGCGCCAGCGCGCCGGCGAGCATGTCCGCCATCTGCCGCAGCCGGTCGACGACCTCGCCCGGCTGTTCCGCGTCGCCGCTCCGGGCCGGCCGGCTGCCGTTGCCCGGCAACCACGACGACCCGCCGCCCTCCGCGGAGTAAGAACCGCCCGAACCATTGAGATCGCTCACATAGGGAACTCTAAGGGCGTCTCGCGAGGCTGTCTGCCATGTCCGGGAACGTGTGGCGCATCACTCGTGCGCCACTCCCCCTGCGGCATCCGCCGCGAAGAGGCCGTGACCTGGGCGGAGGGACGCACCGGCGCGTCTGCGTCACGGTACGAAGCCGCCGTCGCCCCGGTGAGAGAATGCCGCCATGAAGACCTTGTATCCGCCGATCGAGCCGTACGACTCCGGATTCGTGGAGACCGGAGACGGCGACCGGATCTACTGGGAGGCCTGCGGGAACCCCGCCGGCAAGCCGGTCGTCATGCTCCACGGCGGCCCGGGCGACGGGTGCGGTCCCGGGCACCGCCGGCTGTTCGACCCGGAGGCGTACCGCATCGTCCTGTTCGACCAGCGCAACTGCGGGCGCAGCCTGCCGAGCGCGAGCGACCCGTCGGTCTCGCTCGAGCGCAACACCACGTGGAACCTCGTCGCCGACATCGAGCTGCTGCGCGAGCACCTGGGCATCGACCGGTGGATGGTCTTCGGCGGCTCGTGGGGCAGCGCGCTCGCCCTCGCGTACGCCGAGACGCACCCGGAGCGGGTCACCGAGATGGTGCTGCGCGGGATCTTCACGCTGCGGCCGTTCGAGCTGTACTGGTACTACCAGGAGGGCGCCTCGCTGCTGTTCCCCGACCTGTGGGAGAGGTTCGTCGAGCCGATACCGGAGGACGAGCGCGACGACCTGATCACCGCGTTCCACGCGCGGCTGAACGACCCGGACCCCGCGGTGCGCATGCCGGCCGCACGGGCCTGGAGCGTCTGGGAGGGGTCGACGATCACGCTCCTGCCGGACGAGAAGCTGATCGAGGAGCACGCGGCCGACGACTACGCGGTGGCGTTCTCCCGGATCGAGAACCACTACTTCGTGAATGGCGGGTTCCTCGAGGACGACCAGCTCCTGCGCGACGTCAAGAAGATCCGGCACATCCCGTGCGTGATCGTGCAGGGCCGCTACGACGTCGCGACGCCGGCGGCGACCGCGTGGGACCTGCACCAGGCCTGGCCCGAGGCGGACTTCCACCTCGTCGCCGACGCCGGCCACGCGTACAGCGAGCCGGGCATCCTGCATCGCCTGATCGAGGCCACCGACCGGTTCGCCCGCTCCTGAGCCGGCCGCCGCCCGGTCCCGTCTGGCCGAGTCCGAATCGGATTCGGTAACGTGGGAGCGGACGGAACGCTGAGAGACCGTCCGGGCCCTCGCGGGGGCTCCGGGCCGTCTCCGGGGAGGGGCTCGCGTGACGATGACCGGCGCGGCGATCGCCGGGCTCGGGATGACCGAGCTCGGCAAGGTGTACGGCCGCAGCCCGCGCCGGCTGGCGGCCGACGCCGTACGCGCCGCCGCCGACGACGCCGGCATCGCCCTGTCCGACCTCGACGGGCTGATCGTCAGCCACGGCCTGTCCGGCTCCCCCGGCATCGAGCTGGCGGGCGTGCTCGGCCTGCGGGACCTGCGGCTGCTCACCAAGATGAACTCCTACGGCGCGACCGCGATCGGCATGGTCTCCCACGCCGCCGCGATGGTCGGCAGCGGCGCCGCCTCGGCGGTGGCCTGCGTCTTCGCCGACGCGCCGCTGCGCCCCGAGCGCTCCTCCGGCTCCGCCTACCACCGCGACGCGGCGGAGTGGCACGGCATCGGCGGCCTCCAGGCGGCGCTGGGCTTCCGCAGCGTCAACGCCTTCTACGCCCTCGCCGCCCGGCGGCACATGGAGCGCTACGGCACCACGAGCGAGCAGCTCGGCGCGATCGCCGTCGCCACCCGCGCCTGGGCCGGCGGCAACCCGCTCGCCCAGATGCGCGAGCCGATCTCGCTGCGCGACCACCAGGAGTCCCGCTGGGTCGTCGAACCGCTGCACCTGCTCGACTGCTGCCTCGTCTCCAACGGCGGCATCGCCGTGATCGTCACGAGCGCCGAGCGCGCCCGCGACCTGGCCCGGCCGCCCGTCCACGTGTGGGGGTGGGGCCAGGGCCACCCCGGCCGCCGCATGGAGCGCGGCGGCGACTTCGGGCTGACCACCGGAGCCGCGCTGTCCGGGCCGGCCGCGATGAAGATGGCGGGGATCACGCCGGCCGACGTCGACAGCTGCCAGATCTATGACTGCTACACCTTCACCGTCCTGGTGACGCTGGAGGACTACGACTTCTGCGCCAAGGGCGAGGGCGGGCCGTTCGCCGCGAGCGGCGCTCTCGGCCCGGGCGGCGCGCTGCCGGTCAACACCGGCGGCGGGCAGCTGTCGGGCTACTACATGTGGGGCATGACCCCGCTGTCCGAGGCCGTGATCCAGGCCCGCGGCCAGGGCGGCGAGCGGCAGGCGCCCCGCAATGACGTGATCCTCGTCAGCGGCAACGGCGGCATCCTCGACCACCACGCGACGCTGGTCGTGAGCCCGCACGCGAAGGAGGCCCCATGACCGAGCGAGGCGAGGGGATCGAAAGACGCGCCCCGGTGGTCACCCCCTCCGACGCAGGAGGACCCATGACCGAGCGCAGCCAGGGCGCCCCGGTGGTCACACCCGCGGCCGGTCCGATCCGGCGTGACGGCCGCGGCGACCCGTTCTTCGACGGCGCCGCCGAGGACCGGCTGGTCGTACGCTGCTGCGCCTCCTGCGAGCGGTGGTTCGCCCCCGACGCGACCGGCTGCCCCGGATGCGGCACCGACGACCTGTCCTGGGCCGAGGCGAGCGGCGAGGCGGTGCTGGTCTCCTGGGCGGTCGCCCACTCCCGTACGGGCGAGACGGCGCCCCTGGCCCTGGTCGAGCTGGCCGAGGGCCCCTGGATGTACACGCGGCTGGAGGCGGTGGAGGCACCGCGCGAGGGACTGCCCCTGCGGGCGAGATTCGTCCATCCGGACGAGGGCGAGAGCTACCCGGTGTTCGAGGAGCGCGACCGGTGAGAACAGACGTGTGCGAAACGTTCGGGATCGAGTTCCCGCTGTTCGCCTTCAGCCACTGCCGTGACGTGGTCGCGGCGGTCACCAACGCGGGCGGATTCGGGGTGCTCGGCGCCGTCGCCTACTCCCCCGACCGGCTCGAGGAGGAGCTGCGCTGGATCGACGACCATGTGGGCGGCCGCCCGTACGGCGTCGACGTCCTCGTGCCCGGCAAGATCGCCAAAGAGGCGGAGGCACCCGGTGACCTGCTGTCGGCGATCCCGGCGGGGCACTGGGAGTTCCTCGCCGGGCTGTTCGAGCGGTACGGCGTGCCCACCCCCGACCTGACGGCCGGCCGCCGGGACGCCCGCCGCGGCGGTCGCCAGGTGACCGAACAGGGCGCGACCGAACTGATCGACGTCGCTCTGCGCCACCCGATCCGGCTCATCGCCAGCGCCCTCGGCCCGCCCCCGCCGGTCATGGTCGAACGCGCGCGGGCCGCGGGCGTGCCGGTCGCCGCGCTCGTCGGCACGGTCGAGCACGCGCGCCGCCAGGTCCAGGCCGGCGCCGACCTGATCGTCGCGCAGGGCTCGGAGGCCGGCGGGCACACGGGCGAGATCTCCACGATGGTTCTCGTTCCGGAGGTCGTGGACGCCGTGGCGCCGCTGCCCGTGCTCGCGGCGGGCGGCATCGCGTCGGGCCGGCAGATGGCCGCGGCCATGGCGCTCGGCGCGCAGGGCGTGTGGTGCGGCTCGGTCTGGCTGACCACCGAGGAGGCCGAGACGCTCCCGGCGGTGAAGGCCAAGATGCTCGCCGCCTCCTCGAGCGACACCGTGCGCTCCCGGTCCCGTACGGGCAAGCCCGCGCGGCAGCTGCGATCGGCGTGGACGGACGAGTGGGACGCCTCCCCGGCCAGCCCCGGCGCGCTGCCGATGCCGCTCCAGATGATCGTCGCCGAGGGCGCGATGGGGCCGATCGGCACGGCCGCCGAGAACGGCAACGAGGGCGCCCGGCAACTGGTGAACTACTTCGTCGGCCAGGTCGTCGGCCGGATGAACACCGTCAAGCCCGCACGCCAGGTCGTCTACGAGATGGTCGAGGAGTTCGGCGAGGCACTGGAACGGCTGGCGGCGCTCGGCGACGGCTGAGCCTCACGGCGGCGTACGGAGCGGGCGGCCGCGGCCGACAGCGCGACCGCGCCGAGACCGAACACCACGTTCCCGGTCAGCGCGGTGCCCCGGGGGACGTCCATGTCCCGCGCGTGCGAGACGCCGACCCACGCGTAGGTGAGCAGCGCCCCACCGGCCAGGGCGAGGCGGTGCGCCTCGCCCCAGCCCGTACGGCGGCACCAGCGCGCGCACAGCGCCACGCTCGCGGCGACGAGCCCGAACCAGGCGCCCGCCACGGCCCACTGTGGGACGCCCTCGCCGAGGAACTCACGGGCCCAGTAGAGACTCGTCACCCCGAACGCGGCCGTTCCCACCCTCCAGGGCGCCGGGGCTGCGGGCCCGGACCTGGCCGACGGGCCGCGGCGGAGCGCGAACGCGACCCCGACGAGCGCGACGATGACGGTGGAGCACCAGGCCAGCTCGGCCGGTGAGGCGACGAAGCGCGTCTGGGCGACCTGCGCGGCCGACAGCAGCGCCGACCCGGCGGCGAACAGCCCGGCGGTCACCGCGGTGCCGGTACGGCCGAGCCAGGGCCCGGTGGCCTCGCGGCCGCAGGCCTCCACGAGGGCGATCGGCACGCAGATGCTCCAGACGGTGTGCATCGACAGCACGTCCTGGAGCATCTGGACGCTGGTGCCGAGCGCGGGGACGTACGTGCCGGAGTAGGCGGCGGCGATGTCGAATCCGCCGTAGGAGGGGTTCCACAGCATCATGTCGATCGGCCCCTCCTCGAGGAGGGCGTACGCGGCCGCGAGGACGATCATCGTCGGCCACCCGCGCCCGTACCGGCGCGCCGTCTCGCGGATCAACAGCGCGCCACCGCCGTACATGGGAGCGAACATCAACAGCGAGGCGACGTCGGTGATCGGGGTGTTGCCGAGCAGGTACTCCCCCACGAGCGGCGCGAGGAAGAACAGGGCGACGGCGCGTCCCCGGTGGCGTGGATGTCGTCCGGTCACCCGCCCGAGCGTAGGAACGCCGGGCGTACGGCCGCGTCGGCCGATCGGCCATGGCGGCATGGCCACCCGGCCATGCCCGGGCTCCGGTGCGGCGCACGGCCCGCCGAGAGACGACGGAGCCGCTCGAACGTGGTGATCGAGGCGATCCGCGACGTACCGTGCGGACATGAGCTCTGACGAGGTACTGGTCGAGACCGACGGCCCGTTCGCCGTCATCACGATGAACCGGCCCGAACGCCGCAACGCTCTGTCCCTGTCCCACATGCGCGCGCTGACCACGGCGTTCCGGCAGGTCGGCGAGACGGACGCGACAGGGACGGTGCTGGCCGGCAACGGCCCGGTCTTCTCCGCCGGACACGACTTCGCCGACCTGGCCGGCGCGGACCTCGGCGCCGCACGAGAGCTGCTCCTCGCCTGCCGGGAGCTGATGGAGACCATCCAGTCCGTCCCGCAGGTCGTGATCGCCCGGGTGCACGGGCTGGCGACCGCCGCCGGCTGCCAGCTCGTGGCCACCTGCGACCTGGCCGTCGCGACGTGGAGCGCGGGGTTCGCCGCCCCCGGCGGTAAGGGCGGCTGGTTCTGCCACACGCCGATGGTGCCCATCGCCCGCAATGTCGGGCGCAAACGGGCGATGGAGATGGCGCTGACCGGCGACGTCATCGACGCCGGCACCGCGCTCGACTGGGGCCTGATCAACCGCGCCGTGCCCCCGGAGGAGCTGGAGAAGGCAACACGCGAGCTGCTCGAACGCGCCACGCGTGGCAGCCGGCGCAGCAAGGCCCTCGGCAAGCAGGCGATGTACGCCCAGCTCGGTCACCCGGAGGCGGACGCCTACACGTACGCGGTGGAGGTGATGGCCGCGGCGAGCCAGACCCCCGAGGCGCAGGAAGGAATCCGGGCATTCCTCGAAAAGCGCGCGCCGCAGTGGCCCGCGTGATTCGCGTCGGTTGCGGTGGCGAGAGCACGGATCACCGCTGGTGATCCGGTGGCCGTAAGGCCTGGTCCCGAGGCCGGTCCGGGAAGGGTCATGGGCGCTTCGGGGAGAATCCCCGGCCCGTGGCGGACAGGGTCGTGGACGCCTCCGGAAGGATCCTCCGGTCCGTGACGGATACGGCGTCTGACGGCGGCGGAAGCCGTTGTTCTCGCCGATCAGGGCGCTGGTGACGGCGTGGCGCCAGGGCGGCGTACAGCGGCCGTGCGGGCGCCGGCCGAGGCTCTGCCGGGGTCCCATAGCACGCCGTGCGGCCGGTTGCCGCTAATACGGAGAGCCGATAGCATGGTATGCGTTGCAGTCGTAGTTTCCTCGTACGTATTGAGTTCGTCTTGAACGCCCGCGGAAGTGACGGCGGGCGTTTTCGCTTCTCCGGGATAGTCTTCGCGGAAGCAAGCCGAAGTCCGTGATGCAGCCCGGTTCGCCAACCGGCGCCCCGGTGAGGTCCCAAGCAAGGAGAGAAAGTGGCAGAAGGCACCGTCAAGTGGTTCAACGCCGACAAGGGCTTCGGGTTCATCGCACCTGACGGCGGCGGCCCGGACGTGTTCGTGCACTACTCGGCGATCACCACCAGCGGCTTCCGTACGCTGGAGGAGAACCAGCGCGTGAGCTTCGAGACGACCCAGGGTCCGAAGGGCCCCCAGGCGGAGCAGGTTACGCCGATCTAAGACTTAGGACGACCCAAGGCTGGGCCCCACCGACTCATGACGAGGTCGGTGCGGGCCCGGTCTGCTTTCCACCGCCCTGAAGCCTGCCTCAAGGCCCCGCTGTCCTGCTGCGCGGCGTCCAGGCGTCGCTCGCTACGGACGGGAACTTCGGGACAGGCCCCAGGCCGTCCGTCTCTCGCCGGCCGGGGAGGATTCTTCGGCGGTGCCGGGCGTCGAGGTTCCGGGAGTGAACTCGGGCAGGAGAGTGAGGATTCCCAGGAACGCCAGGGCTGCGCCGAGCCAGAGCGGGGCCCGCAGCCCGAAGGTGTCGATGGCCACGCCCCCGGCCGAGGAACCGATGATGACGCCCAGGGTGATGAACGATGAGTGGACGGTGTTGACGAGCGGCCCGGCGTTCCCCGTCCGCTGGACGCGCGTCACCATGGCCGGGTTCATCGTCACGCCGACCAGGCCGACACCCAGCATGAAGGTCACGGCGAGAACGCCGATGCCGGCCAGCAGGGCGAACCCGGTCAGGAAGAGCAGGTTCAGGACCAGGCCGCACAGTTGGACGCCGACCGTGTGCCGGTCGGCGAGACGCCCGACGACGTGGTTGCCGATCACTGTGGCCGCGCCGTAGGCGATGAGCAGGAACGGCACGGTGCCGCCGCCGAATCCGCTGACCCGGGTGAGAATCGGGGTGAGGTAGCTGAAGGCGGAGAAGGTCGCACCGATGATGAACGTGCTGGTCGAGAACACCAGCCACAGGCGAGGACGGGCGAATGCGCCCATCTCCTTCCGGGCGCCCTCCCCTCCGCCGCCGGCGTGCTCGACGCGAGGCACTCCGGCCACCGTCGCCGACGCCGCGAGGACGGCCACGGCACTGACGGCCCAGAAGGCGGCGCGCCAGCCCAGGCGCTCTCCGATCAGCGTCGAGAGCGGCAGGCCCAGCAGCGTGCCCACCATCAGCCCGTTCATGACCACGGCGATGGCCCGGCCACGCACCTGGGGTCGCGTCAGCCGGGCCGCCAGCGAGATGGCGACCCCGAAGAAGGCCTGGGCCGCGATGCCGGTGATGACGCGCGCCACCATCATGACCGCGTAGGAGGTCGCGGCGGCGGCCAGCAGATTGCCCGCCAAGAAGATCGCGAACAGCACGATGAGCGCCGCCCTGGGACGGAGCCTGATCACCGCGATGGTGAGGAACGGACCGCCGGCCGCCATCGCCACGGCGAACGCGGTGATGAGATAGCCGATCTGCGGAACGGTGGCGTTCAGACCGGCGGCGAGTTGCGGCATGAGCCCGGCGACGGCGAACTCGCTGCTCACCATGGCGAAGACGCCGAGGGCCAGTACGTAGATGACACGGGGCACAGCAGATCCTCCTGGCAAGGATTTTGTATCGGTCGGTGTAAAATCGAGGCACGCGCGAACCTACGGCGGCGCTCAGCGGAAACCGGGCGTCAGGGTGTCAGTGCGTCAAGGGCGGTGGCCGCGATCGCTTCCAGCGCGAGCCGGTCGGCGCCGCCCTGGGCGGCCACGCGGATCCCGGCGATCACGGCGTTGAGGAACCGCGCCAGATCGTCCGAGTCCCGCGTGGAGGTGATCTCTCCGGTGCGCCGGCCCGTCTCGATGACGGTCCGGATGACGTCCAGCCGCCGGGCCAGGTCACGCTCCAGCAACGCGGCGACCTCCGCGTCGCGCCCGGCGAGTTCGACCGTGGTGTTGACCGTCAGACAGCCGGGGTGGCCGTTACGCCGGTTCTCCATCTCGCCGTCGACGATCGTGCGGAGCAGGGCACGGATCCGCTCGACCGCCGACCGCTCCCGGTCTTCCAGGATCTCCAGCTGGCCGGCGGTGGTGGTGTCGATGTAACGGGTCAACGCCCGCTTGAAGAGCTCGTGCTTGCTCTCGAAGGCGTTGTAGACGCTGCTCCGGTCGAGGCCCACGGCCTCACACAGGTCCCGGGTCGAGGTGGCCTCATAGCCGTTCGTCCAGAAGGCGTGCATCGCCGCCTCCAGGACACGGTCCTCATCGAACGTCCTCGGTCGTGCCATATCAGCAGGTTACGCGTTTTGCACTGATCAATGCAATACGCAGCGCGCGAAGTGCGCCGAGCCGACCGCGTGGTCGATCGCCACCCCGCCCCTGGCACTCCTCGCCCCTACCCGACGCCGCCAGGGCGGGCGGCCGTCGGGTGGTCGTCGCCGGCTACTTGACGCCGGCTTCCTTCATGTCGCGGAGTTCGCGCTTGAGTTCCTTGATCTCATCGCGGAGGCGGGCGGCGACCTCGAACTGGAGTTCTTCGGCCGCGTGGTGCATCTGCTGGGTCATCTGGTCGATCAGAGACTCCATCTCCTCGCGGGGGCGTTCGCCGACCAGGTCGGCGGCGTGGCGGCCCGTGCGCTTGGCGGACAGGCCCGGGACGGGGGCCTTGCCGCGGCTCTGCTGGCGGCCGGCGCCGATGAGCTCCTCGGTGTCGGCGTCCTCGCGGGCCAGCATGTCGAGGATGTCGGCGATCTTCTTGCGGAGCGCGGTGGGCTCGATGCCGTTCGCCTCGTTGTAGGCCATCTGCTTGGCGCGGCGGCGGTTGGTCTCGTCGATCGCGCGCTCCATCGAGGGAGTGACCTTGTCGGCGTACATGTGGACCTGGCCGGACACGTTACGCGCGGCACGGCCGATCGTCTGGATCAGTGACGTCTCCGACCGCAGGAAGCCCTCCTTGTCGGCGTCGAGGATCGACACCAGCGACACCTCGGGCAGGTCGAGGCCCTCACGGAGCAGGTTGATGCCGACCAGCACGTCGAACTCGCCCAGCCGCAGCTCGCGCAGCAGCTCCACGCGGCGCAGCGTGTCGACCTCGCTGTGCAGGTAGCGCACCCGGATGCCCAGCTCCAGGAGGTAGTCGGTCAGGTCCTCGGCCATCTTCTTGGTCAGCGTGGTGACCAGGACCCGCTCGTCGCGCTCGGCCCGCTCGCGGATCTCGTGGACCAGGTCGTCGATCTGCCCCTTGGTCGGCTTGATGACCACCTCCGGGTCGACCAGGCCGGTCGGGCGGATCACCTGCTCGACCACGTCGCCCTTGACGCGCCCCAGCTCGTACGGCCCCGGCGTCGCCGACAGGTAGATCGTCTGGCCGATCCGCTCCAGGAACTCCTCCCACTTGAGCGGCCGGTTGTCCTGCGCGCTCGGCAGCCGGAACCCGTGCTCCACCAGCGTGCGCTTACGCGACATGTCGCCCTCGTACATCGCGCCGATCTGCGGCGTCGTCTGGTGCGACTCGTCGATCACGAGGAGGAAGTCCTCGGGGAAGTAGTCGAGCAGGGTGTTGGGCGGCGTGCCGGGACCACGGCCGTCGATGTGGCGGGAGTAGTTCTCGATGCCGGAGCAGGTGCCGACCTGCCGCATCATCTCGATGTCGTACGTGGTGCGCATCCGCAGCCGCTGGGCCTCCAGCAGCTTGCCGTGCCGCTCCAGCTCGGCCAGCCGCTCTTCGAGCTCCTGCTCGATGCCCTTGATCGCCCGCTCCATCCGCTCCGGGCCGGCGACGTAGTGGGAGGCGGGGAAGATGTAGAGCTCGTCGTCCTCGGTGACGACCTCGCCGGTCAGCGGGTGCAGGGTCGCGAGCTTCTCGATCTCGTCGCCGAACATCTCGATGCGGACGGCGAGCTCCTCGTACTGCGGGATGATCTCGACCGTGTCGCCGCGCACGCGGAACGTGCCGCGGGTGAACGCCAGGTCGTTGCGGGCGTACTGCATGCCGACCAGGCGCCGCAGCAGCTCGTCGCGCTCGATCTCGTCGCCCACCCGCAGCCGCACCATGCGGTCGACGTACTCCTGCGGGGTGCCCAGGCCGTAGATGCACGACACCGACGCGACCACGATGGTGTCACGGCGGGTCAGCAGCGAGTTGGTCGCCGAGTGCCGCAGCCGCTCCACCTCGTCGTTGATCGAGGAGTCCTTCTCGATGTAGGTGTCGGTCTGCGGGACGTACGCCTCCGGCTGGTAGTAGTCGTAGTAGGAGACGAAGTATTCGACCGCATTGTTCGGCAGCATCTCGCGCAGTTCGTTGGCGAACTGCGCGGCGAGCGTCTTGTTCGGCTGCATGACCAGCGTCGGGCGCTGGACCTTCTCGATCAGCCAGGCCACGGTCGCGGTCTTGCCGGTGCCGGTGGCGCCCAGGAGCACCGCGTCCTTGTCGCCCCGCTTGACCCGCCGCTCCAGCTCGCCGATCGCCTGCGGCTGGTCGCCGGACGGACTCATGTCGGTGACGACCTCGAAGGGCGCCACCTTGCGCTGAAGATCGGTGACAGGCCGCACGCTGTTTCCTCCGGTGAGTCTGTGGTCGCCGCCCAGAGGGGCGGCGAGGCGGGCGGCTCCCCCTGGCCGTCCGTGTATGTCAACCGTACGACCCGCCGGTGACATTCCGGTGGCGCTGTCGCGGACTCCCCTGTCGTCACCGTACAGTAATCGAAACGTCACGCTCCGTTAAATCGTCGCCGGAGGTCGTCATGGCCCACCGCATCGCCGCCCTCGTCTCGGCCCTGCCCCTCACCTACGCCGGCATGGCGTTCGCCCCGGCCACGCGGCAACCGGCCGGAGCGGGCGTGGCCGACATCGCGCATCGGGGCGCCTCCGCGCACGCCCCGGAGAACACCCTGGCCTCCTTCTACGAGGCCAGGGCCGCGAACGCCGACTACTTCGAGCTCGACGTGCAGGAGACGCGCGACCACGTGCCGATCATCATGCACGACGCGACGCTGAGCCGTACGACCGACGCCGAGAAGGTCTTCCCGGGCCGGTCACCGTGGCGGGTCGGCGACTTCACACTCGCCCAGATCAAGCGGCTCGACGCCGGTTCGTGGTTCTCGGCCCGCTACGCGGGCGAACGCGTCCCCACGCTCACCGAGACGCTGCGCGACATGGAGGGCAGCGACATGAAGCTGCTCCTGGAGCTCAAGAATCCCGCGCTCTACCCGGGCATGACCGGGCGCGTCGCGCAGGTGCTGCGCGCCCAGCCCGACTGGCTGCTCCCGGACCGCACGGTCGTGCAGAGCTTCGACTGGCCCTCGGTGGAGAGCTTCCACCGGCTGCTCCCCTCGGTGCCCACCGGCGTGATCGGCACCCCCACGACCCGGCAGCTGCCCGCCGTCGCCCGCTACGCCGGCTACGTCAACCCCCGCTACGACACCGTCAGCGCCGCCTACGTACGCGCGGTGCACACCCAGCACATGAAGGTCTTCGCCTGGGTCGCCGACAGCCCGGCGACCATGCGGCGGCTGATCGACGACAGGGTCGACGGGATCGTCAGCAACCGCCCCGAGGCCGTGCCGCACTGACCGGGGCGGCTCACGGCGAGCGACGGGCCGCAGGGCGCGTCCAGGCGGTGAAGACGGGCGACTCGGTGTTCGGGGCGGCCGACCGGCGACAACGCGGCAAAAGCGCTCTGAGCGCCGCACAGCGGCGCCGGGGAGCGGAGCCAGGGCAGGCGGCGTGGCCTCCCCTGCGCACGACACGGCTCGGGTGAGCACGGGCTCGCGTATCAGCCGCCAGAGCTGGAGCCCCAGGTCCGCGGCGCGAGCCGGAGCAGGGCCCCGGCTCGAACACCCGTACGCCCGCCCCGCCTGAACGGTCAGGCGGCTCGGCGGGTCAGGTCGGCCCACAGGTCGTCGACCTGGGCGAGCAGCGACTCCAGCGTGCCGGAGTTGTCGATGATCCGGTCGGCGATCGCGCGCCGCCGCTCACGGGTGGCCTGGGCGGCGATGCGGGCGCGGGCCGCCTCCTCGCTCATGCCGCGCAGCTCCGTGAGGCGCCGCACCTGCTCCTCGACCGGGGTGTCCACGACGACCACGAGGTCGTACAGGCCGGCCAGGTCGTTCTCGGTGAGCAGCGGCACGTCGTAGATCACGATGGCGTCCGCTGGGGCGTCGTCGACCAGCTCCTGCATCCGCTGCCCGACGAGCGGGTGCACGATCGCGTTGAGGCGCTCGCGGCGGGCGTCGTCGGCGAACACGATCGCGCCCAGCCGTTCGCGGTCCAGGCCTCCGCCCGGCAGCAGGACCTGCTCGCCGAACTCCTCCACGACCGCGGCCAGGCCGGGCGTGCCGGGCTCGACCACCTCGCGTGCGACCGCGTCGGCGTCGACCAGGACGGCGCCGAGCGCCACCAGCCGCCGCGACACCTCGCTCTTGCCCGAGCCGATGCCGCCGGTCAATCCCACTCTCAGCACGTGCCGAGAGTACTCACTCGGCCCTCTCCGCCGCCACGAGGCTCTTAGAGCCTGCGCGGATAGGGACTGCGCTACTGCGCGGCGTTCAGGCGGCGCCCGGCCGCGTTGTCGTCAGTCGACGGCCAAACCCGGGCCGACTCCCTCCTCCGCCTTGCCAGGCACCACCTGAACGCCGCTCGCTACGCGCGCCCCTATCCGCGCAGGCTCTTGCGCATGTGAACGAGCATCAGGTGGTCGGCGACCCGCTCCCGATGCGTCTCGCCGTACCCCAGACGCCGGTAGAGCCGCAGGTTCGCCTCACTCAGGTGGCCGGTGAACAGCACGCAGGCGTCGGCCCGCCCGGCCGCCTCCTCCTCCAGGGCGCCCATCAGCGCGCGGCCGATGCCCCGGCCCTGCAGGTCGGGGGCGACGACGAGCCGGCCGATCAGGCAGGTCCGGTCGTTGAACCGGCCGCGTACGGACCCGGCGATGCGCGTGCCGGCCACGGCCTTCAGCACGAGCGAACCGTTGATCATCTCGCGCACCTGGTCGATCGACTCGACCAGCGGCGGCAGGAACGGGTCGCCGTGCAACTGCGCCTCGGTCACGTACGCGGCGCGCTGGAGCGTGAGGATCTCCCCCGCGTCCGTCCCGTCGGCCCGCTCGATCCGCACACCGTCCATGAGCGCTCAGCCTACGACCCGTACGGTGGCCGCCAGCACCGACCGGTGCGGGCCCGTGACGGTGTCACCGAACCCCAGGTCGCCGGTGCCGAAGACGGAGACGACGGCGTCACCGCCGGCGGCGCGCAGGTCGCCCTGCCCGGTGATCCGGTTCGCCTCCGGCCGTCCGCTCGCCGCGTCCAGGTTCCCGGCGATCACCGTGTGCGGGGCGCCGCTCCACGCCTGGAGCAGGCTGCCGATCTCGGCGAGCCGGGTGCGGGTGCGGTCGGCGCCGTGCTGGACGTCCACCGACCACACGTCCGCCGTACGGCCGCCGCCGGCGTCGATCCGCGCCCAGACGTAGCCGCGCGCCTGTGGCCCGGCGCCCACGGGCAGCCGGCCGGTGCCGCTGGCCCTCACCGGGAGCCGGGACAGCACGGCGTTGCCGAACTGCTGGTCGGCGGCCGGCCCCCACACGAGCCGCATGCCGAGCCTGCGGGCCAGCCAGGACCCGACGTCGGCGGTGCCCGACAGCGGCCAGCCGCGGCCGACGGACTGCAGCGCGACCACGTCGGCGTGCTGCGCCTCGATGGTGCGGGCGACCGCCTCCGGGTCGAGCCGCCCGTCGGCGTCGACGGCCTGGTCGATGTCGTAGGCCGCGAGCCGGAACGTGCCGGGCTGCGCGGCCGCACGCGAGGTCTCCGGGGCGGTCACCGCGTACGCGGCCGGCACGACGAGCAGCACCAGCGCACCGCCGCCGGCGCCGAGCGCACGCGCCCACGACCGCGCCGGAAGCGGGCCGCCGCGCGCCGCCGCGATCGCCGAGAGCAGGCCGAGGACGATGCCGGCCGCGCCGGGCAGCACCTTGTTCGGCAGCGGGAGCGGTTCGGCGTAGTGCGCCTGGTACGGCAGGAGGACCAGGGCGGCGAGCAGGCCGCCCACCGCCACGCCCAGGTCGATGCGCCAGGCCCGCCCGCCCAGGTCACGCGGGCGCGCCGCCACGGACGCCACGGAGGCCCCATCGGTCCCGGCCGCGCGACGGCCACGGTAGCCGCCGCGGCGCAGCGGCACCCGGCAGGCGACCGCGAGCAGCCACGCCGACAGCACCTGGCCCGCGACGACGACCGCGACGGCGACCACGCCGGTCAGCCCGTACCGTCCGGTCACCGCGCCGGCGCCGACGCCCAGCAGGGCGCCGCCGAACACGCACACGCCGCCGGGTACGGCCGCGACGGCCAGGCCGGAGGACAGGAACGCCAGCGTGAGGGACTGTGCGGCGAGGACGACCGCGCCGGCGACCGGCAGGGACAGCCATCCGCTGGAGGCCGCGAACGCCGGGCTGGCCAGCACGAGGATCTGCAGCGCCAGGAACGGCCCGAGCGCCGCGGCGCCGAGCGCGTCGCGCCAGCCGATCGCGGGCGCCTCGATCGGCGGGACCCGCATCTGCCGTACGAGGGCGAACGCTCCGGCCCCGACGATGATCACGCAGGCCAGCCACGGCAGGACGCCGCCGCGGGCCGCCGGATCCCAGGTGCCGAACGCCAGGGACAGCGCGGTGTCGCCGGTCAGCCCGCCGACCACGGCCACCGCGAACCCGGTGCCCGACAGGCCACGCGCCGTCTCGTACAGGGCGGTCAGAGCGAGCATGCCGAACGCGACCCCGGCCAGATCCGGCCACAGCGCGGCCGGCAGCGCCTGAACGGCGAGCCGTACGGCGAGCAGGCCGCCGACGCCGGCCACCAGCAGGCCGCGTGGCCCGGCCACGGCGCGCGCCACGGGCGCCAGAAAGCCGGCCAGGCTGACGATCAGGATCGCCGCGGTCGCGGTGACCGCGCCGGAGGCCGTCGCGAAGTGGCCGAATGAGGGGAACGCGGCCCGCAGCACCTCGGTCAGGACGGCGATGGTCACCGCGATCAGCAGAATGCGGGAGAACTCCTGCGGAACGACCGGGGGCCCCGCCGATGCGGCGGGACCCCCGGGACGTACGCGTGTGTCGGAATCGACCATATGCGGTTATTTTGCTCCGCTTACTCCTGGCCGCCGGACAGCTTCTCGCGCAGGGCCGCGAGGGCCTCGTCGGACGCCAGCGCGCCACCTGCGTCGCCGCCACCGCCGGACTGGTCCTCGGTGTTGTACGACTGCGGACCGGCCGCCTCGGCCTCGGCCTTGCGCGCCTCCTCGACCTGCTTCTTGTGGGCGTCGAAACGGGCACGCGCCTCGGCGTACTGCCGCTCCCACGTCTCACGCTGCTGGTCGAAGCCCTCGAGCCAGTCTCCGGTCTCGGAGTCGAAGCCCTCGGGGTACTTGTAGTTGCCCTGCTCGTCGTACTCGGCCGGCATGCCGTAGAGCGTCGGGTCGAACTCCTCGTCGGTGAACGTGCCGCCGCCCTCGTTGGCCTGCTTCAGCGAGAGGCTGATGCGACGCCGGTCGAGGTCGATGTCGATGATCTTCACGAAGATCTCGTCGCCGACCTGGACGACCTGCTCGGGGATCTCCACGTGGCGCTCGGCCAGCTCGGAGATGTGCACCAGGCCCTCGATGCCCTCCTCGACCCGGACGAACGCGCCGAACGGCACCAGCTTGGTGACGCGGCCCGGCACGACCTGGCCGATCTGGTGGGTGCGGGCGAACTGCTGCCAGGGGTCCTCCTGCGTCGCCTTGAGCGACAGGGAGACCCGCTCGCGCTCCATGTCCACGTCGAGGACCTCGACGGTGACCTCCTGGCCCACCTCGACGACCTCGGACGGGTGGTCGATGTGCTTCCAGGACAGCTCGGACACGTGCACCAGGCCGTCGACGCCGCCGAGGTCCACGAACGCACCGAAGTTGACGATGCTGGACACGACGCCCTTGCGGACCTGGCCCTTCTGGAGGGTGTTGAGGAAGGTCTGGCGGACCTCGCTCTGGGTCTGCTCCAGCCAGGCACGGCGGGACAGGACCACGTTGTTGCGGTTCTTGTCCAGCTCGATGATCTTGGCTTCGAGCTCTCGCCCGACGTACGGCTGAAGGTCGCGCACCCGGCGCATCTCCACCAGGGACGCGGGAAGGAAGCCGCGCAGCCCGATGTCGAGGATCAGGCCGCCCTTGACGACCTCGATGACCGTGCCGGTGACGATGCCATCCTCGTCCTTGATCTTCTCGATCGTGCCCCAGGCGCGCTCGTACTGGGCGCGCTTCTTGGACAGGATGAGGCGACCTTCCTTGTCCTCCTTCTGGAGAACCAGGGCCTCGACGTGATCACCGACCTTGACGACCTCGTTCGGGTCGACATCGTGCTTGATGGACAGCTCACGCGAGGGGATGACGCCCTCGGTCTTGTAGCCGATGTCGAGCAAGACCTCGTCTCGGTCGACCTTGACGACAGTGCCCTCGACAATGTCGCCGTCGTTGAAGTACTTGATGGTCTCGTCGATCGCCGCGAGGAAGGCTTCCTCGGACCCGATGTCATTGACCGCTACCTGCGGGGTACTCGAGGTGGCCTCGGTGCTGCTCGTCATGTGTGGGATGGCTCCGGATACGGACATGCGTAGTTGCCTGTGTTGCGCGGAGGGCCAGTTATCGTCCCTGCCGATGAACCGGCGGTTTGACCAGACCGATGTCGACTTGACCGAGCGCGAGCCTGCTCTGTCCGAGGCGCGCACAGGCCCACAGCGCAGCGATCAGGATATGGGAGGCCATGGGCAGCGGTCAATCTCAAGAGTGGTCAGTAGGGGCAGGCCCACTCCTTGTAACGCGTGTAGAGGTAGATCATCTTATCCTGCGGGAAGGCGATCGTGGCCGGGTTCCCGTCGGAGGTGTAACGCTTGTCGGGGTTCTTGGCCAGCCACTCCAGCCACGCCGTCGAACAGTACCGCTGGCAGTCATCTTCCTTGACCTTCCCCTTGTCGCGGATCCGCGGGATCTGGCGCGGGTCGAACGAGCCGGCGTACGGAGAGTCGGCCGGCTTCCACCCGGCCAGGAACATGCCCTGGAAGTTCCACGGCGCCGGCTTGGTGCCGTGCTGGGCCCAGTCCAGATGCGCCTGGGACAGCGAGCCGAACGGGAACGCGAAGGTGGTCGCGGGCTTGCCGGTGGCACTTTCGATCATCTGCTCGTCGGTGCCGATCTCCTTGGCCACCTCGTCGTGGCTCATCTTGCGCATGTCCTTGTGGTTGGTCGTGTGGTTCGCGATCTCGTACCCGTTGCGGACCAGCCACCGCATCGTCTCCACGCCCGGCTTGGAGCCGCCGTAGAACGGGTCGCGGTTCACGAAGAACGTCGCGACCGGCCGGAACCCGGGATTCTCCTTCGCCACCCGCTGGATCACCCCGATCGCCGTGTCGGGCTTGGGGTTTCCGGAACCGTCGAAGTCGGCGTGCGTGATCGACCCGTCGTCGAAGGTCAGCACGACGGGATGCCTGCCCGCCGGGATGTTGATCTGGCCCTTGACGAACTCCGCCGCGGTGATCGGCACATAGCCCTGCTTGGCCAGGCCGGTGAACTCGTCGTACAGCTCCTTGGTCGAGCGGTCGAGCGAGACCTGCGGCTTGGCCATCACCCGGTGGATCATCAGGATCGGGACCATGCCGAGCTCGTTCGCGCCGGCCGCGCGGGCCGCCGCTGCCGCCTTGGCCATGTTGAACGGCGCCTTCTTCTTCTGCGCCTTGCGCGGCGCGGCGGCGGCCTTGGACGACGCCGCGTGGACCGCGCCGCCCGCGGCCGGATTGGCGCCGGGAGAACCGCCGCCGTGCCGGTCGCGGGGGGCCACGAAGCCCACCACCACGGCGATCACGATCAATGCGGCGGCCAGTTTGTCAAGGTGCGGCACGGTTGTCCCCTAGCGATCCTGCACGCGGTGCCCACAAGAGCCTGCTCAGGGTTGTTTCCCGCTACCACGATCATGTAATCGCTAGGCTACTTACGGCGAAGCTCTGGATTACGGCGAGAAAACTCCGCCCTGACTCCGCCGGGTCATGACCCAGGAGATCGCCGGTTTCCGCCCCTCACGCCGGCCGCCGCGGGCGCCGCCCCCGGCGGCCGGAGAGGTCAGTGTCCGGAGGGGTCAGTGGCCGGCCTCGTGCCAGGTGCGGCCCGTGCCCATCGAGACCTCCAGCGGCACGCGCAGGTCGTAGGCGGCGCCCATCTCGCGGGCCACCAGCTCTCGCAGGGTCTCCAGCTCTCCCTCGGCCACCTCGAAGATCAGCTCGTCGTGGACCTGCAGCAGCATGCGGGAGCGCAGGCCCGTGTCGCGGATCGCACGGTCGACCCGCAGCATGGCGACCTTGATGATGTCGGCCGCCGAACCCTGGATCGGGGCGTTGAGCGCCATACGCTCGGCCATCTCGCGGCGCTGGCGGTTGTCCGACGTCAGGTCGGGCAGGTAGCGGCGGCGGCCCATGATGGTCTCGGTGTAGCCGTCCTGGCGGGCCTGGGCCACGATGTCGCGCAGGTAGTCGCGGACGCCGCCGAACTGCTCGAAGTATTCCTCCATCAGCCCGCGGGCCTCGTCCGGCGTGATGCGCAGCTGCTGAGCCAGGCCGAACGCCGACAGGCCGTACGCCAGGCCGTAGTTCATCGCCTTGATCCGCGACCGCAGCTCACCGTCGATCTGCTCGGCCGGCAGGTCGAACACGCGCGACGCCGTGACCGTGTGGAAGTCGATGCCCGACCCGAACGCGTCGATCAGCGCCGCGTCCTCGGACAGGTGCGCCATGATCCGCAGCTCGATCTGGCTGTAGTCGGCGGTCAGCAGGCACGCGAACCCGTCGCCGACCACGAAGCCCTCGCGGATCTGGCGGCCCTCGGCCGTGCGGATCGGGATGTTCTGCAGGTTGGGGTCGGCCGAGGACAGCCGCCCCGTCGCCGCCACCATCTGCCCGAACGTCGTGTGGATGCGCCGGTGGTCGTCGGCCATCGGGATCAGCGAGTCGACCATGCTCTTGAGCTTGGCCACCTCACGGTGGCGCAGCAGCGCCTCCAGCACCGGGTGCGCGGTCTGGGCGTAGAGGTTGGTCAGCGCCTCGGAGTCGGTCGTGTAGCCGGTCTTGGTGCGGCGCGTCTTGGGCAGCCCCAGCTCGTCGAAGAGGATCTGCTGGATCTGCTTGGGCGAACCGAGGTTGAACTCGCGGCCGATCGACTCCCACGCGGCCTCCTCGACCGCCTTGACCTCACCGCCGAACGTCGCCGACAGCCGCGCCAGGTAGTCGATGTCGAGGGCGATGCCCAGGCGCTCCATGCCCGCCAGGACCTCCACGAGCGGCATCTCCACGTCGCGCAGCAGCGTCACCGCGCCGCGCCGCTCCAGGTCCGCATCGAGCGCCTCGGCCAGGTCCACCACCGCGCGGGCGCGGACGACCAGGTCGTAGGCGGCCTCCTGCTCGCCGGAGCCGTCGAGGGTGAGCTGGCCGCTGTCGTCGGCCTCCTTGCGCAGCTCGCGGTGGAGGTAACGCAGCACCAGGTCGCCCAGGTCGAACGACCGCTGGCCCGGCAGGGCCAGGTAGGCGGCCAGGGCCGTGTCGCTGGTCAGCCCGTCGAGCTCCATGCCCCGCGCCGCGAACGCCAGCATCGGCCCCTTCGCGTCGTGCATGGCCTTGGCCTGCTTGGGGTCGGCCAGCCACGCGGCCAGCGCCCGCTCGTCCTCCTCGGGCAGCTCCACCGGGTCGATGAACGCGCCCACGCCGGCCTGGGTGGCCAGCGCGATGCCGGTGACGTCGCCGGTGCCGCGCCCCCACGTGCCGGTCACCGCGACGCCGACGCGCCCGGCGCCGCTCGCGTGCTCGGCCAGCCACGCGGCCACCTCGCCGGGACCGGGCCGGGCCATCTCGACCTCGAACCCCTCCTCGGCCTCCGGCTCGACCGCCGACAGCGTCGCGTAGAGCCGCTCGCGCAGCACCCGGAACTGCAGCGTGTCGAACAGCGTGTGGATCTCGTCGCGGTCCCACTGGCCCAGCGTGAGGTCGGCGGGCCCCCGGTCGAGCGGCACCTCGCAGTCGAGCTTGTTGATCTGCTGGTTGCGCAGGACGTCGCCGAGGTGCTCGCGGAGGCTCGCCCCGGCCTTGCCGGTGATCTCGTCGACGTGCGCGACCAGCTCGTCCAGGCCGCCGTACTTGGTGAGCCACTTGGCCGCGGTCTTGGGCCCGACCCCCGGGACGCCGGGCAGGTTGTCGCTGGTCTCCCCCACCAGCGCGGCCAGCTCCCGGTGCCGCTCGGGCGGCACGCCGTACTTCTCCTCGACCGCCGCCGGCGTCATGCGCGCCAGGTCGGACACGCCCTTGCGCGGGTAGAGCACCGTGCAGTGCTCGCCGACGAGCTGGAAGGCGTCGCGGTCGCCGGTGACGATCGAGACCTCCATCTCCTGCGCGACGGCCTGGGTGGCCAGCGTCGCGATCAGGTCGTCGGCCTCGTATCCGGCGACCGACAGCCGCGGGATGCGCAGCGCGTCGAGCACCTCGAAGATCAGGCTGATCTGGCTGCGGAAGTCATCCGGCGTCTCACGCCGGTTCGCCTTGTACTCGACGTAGGTCTCATGGCGGAACGTCGGCTCGCTCCGGTCGAAGCACACCGCCACATGGGTGGGCCCCTCGTCCCGCAGGACGTTGATCAACATGGACGTGAAGCCGTACACGGCGTTGGTCGGCTGGCCCGTCGTCGTCGAGAAGTTCTCGATCGGCAGGGCGAAGAACGCCCGGTACGCGAGCGAATGCCCGTCCATGAGCAGCAGGCGGGGAGTTTCAGGGGTCGCTTCCGTCATCACCACGCAGGCAGCCTAGCCTTCGCCTAGGACAAAACAGAGCAGGCCGAGAAGGTCATGGGAGGTTTCGTGGACGACGCGAGCGCGGTGGCGCCCGGCGAGCTCGACCTGAACGCGTTCGAAGGACTCGCCAAATCGATGGGAATCGAGATCATCGAGGCGTCGGCCGAACGCGTCGTCGCCCGGATGCCGGTCAAGGGCAACACCCAGCCGTACGGCGTCCTGCACGGCGGCGCGTCCTGCGTCCTCGCCGAGACCATCGGCTCGGTCGGCTCGGCCCTGCACGCCGGACCCGACCGCATCGCGATGGGCATCGAGATCAGCGCGAGCCACCACCGGTCGGCCACGGAGGGGTACGTCACCGGCGTCGCGACCCGGCTGCACGGCGGCCGTACGCTCGCCAGCTACGAGATCGTCATCAGCGACGACCGCGACCGCCGGGTCTGCACCGCGCGCCTCACGTGTGCGATCCGCGATCAGCGGTAAATTTCTTCGCTCCGGCCACCAGCCGGTGACCTGCGGGTTCGTCGTTCGTGGCCGAATCGTTTCCGATCGAGGCCCAACGGGTATGCCCCAGACTTTGCACGCATCGCACCAGTCTCGCTACCGTTGCACCGTAAGAGCCCGGAGCGCTGAGTAGAAAACGTACCGCCGGGCCTGTGCAGGGCCGGGGAAGGCCTGCATGGGTTCACCGGCGGCACGGCACCAAAGGCGCTCCGGGCTCATCGCATCTTGATCGCGATTCGGCGAAGCCCGTCCGGGGCGGCGCGCGCTCGTCTACGGTCGCGCTGTGCACCGATCCAGCACCTGCCGCCGCGACGCGCCGAGACCACGGCGAACGACGAAGACGGCCTCCTCGCGGGCCGCGGCGGCCCTGCTCGCCTCCGCCCTCACGCTCACCGGATGCGGCTCGTCCCCCCGCCACTACAAGATCCCGCCACAGCGCGTGGCCGACGGCGAGACCCCGCTGTCCGGCCGTACCGCCACGATCGGCGAGGTCACCTACACCGCCATCGGCGTCCGTACCCGGCTCGGCGAGGTCATCGGCTCACACGGAAGCTGGATCCCCCACGGGCAGTACGTCACGGTCCGGATCCTCATGGTGAACAACGGCCGCGAACGCCACGACTTCGACCCCGGCCGGCAACTCCTCGTCACGGCGGACGGCAGGACGTACGGCCCGAGCACCGACGCGATGCAGATCTCCCGCGGGGTCTCCGGCACCCAGTCCATCGCCTCCCGCGAGCTGTGCGCCTTCGACCTGTGGTTCGACGTTCCGCAGAAGGCGGCCGTCCGCGCGCTGCGCGTCTTCGGCGACCCCTCATCGTCCCGGCTGGGCGACCAGCTCAAGGGCGCCCCGGTCGCCGGCGCCAGGAACCCCGTCGACATCCTCCTGAAGTAACGACCTGAAACGACGGCCCGCGCGGACAGGGAGCGCGTGATGCGCGTTCCCCCGTCCGCGCGGGCCGCCGACCGGGTGGCCCCGGCGGAAGGGTCAGATGGCCGACTCCGCGCCGCCTCCCAGATACGCCGCGCGAACCTGCGGGTCGTTCAGCAGCTCACGGGCCGGGGCCGACTTCACCACCGCCCCCGTCTCGAGCACGTACGCCCGGTGCGCGATCTGCAGCGCCTGCTGGGCGTTCTGCTCGACCAGCAGGACCGTCGTGCCGCGCCGGTTGATCTCCTGGATGATCGTGAAGATCTGCTGGATGAGCTTGGGCGCCAGCCCCATCGACGGCTCGTCCAGCAACAGCACCTTCGGCCGGGTCATCAGCGCGCGCCCGATGGCGAGCATCTGCTGCTCCCCGCCGGACATCGTGCCGCCGGCCTGGTCCTTGCGCTCCGCCAGCCGGGGGAACAGGTCGAAGACCTCCTTGAGGTCCTTCTCGACGTTGCCCTTGCGCGCGTACGCGCCCATGTGGAGGTTCTCGGTCACCGTCATGCCGGGGAAGATCCCCCGGCCCTCCGGCGCCTGGCCGATGCCCATGAGCACCCGCTTGTGCCCGGCCACCTTGCTGATGTTCCGGCCGCCGAACACGATCCGCCCCGACGACAGCGGGCGCAGGCCCGAGATCGTCTTCAGGGTCGTCGACTTGCCGGCGCCGTTCGCGCCGATCAGCGTGACGATCTCGCCCTCGTCGACGTCCACGGACACGCCCTTGAGGGCCGCGATCTTGCCGTAGTGGACGTGGATGTCACTGATCTCAAGAAGCATCGGCAGGAGCCCCCAGATACGCCTCGATGACCCGCGGATTGTTCTGGATGTCGCTCGGCAGGCCCTCCGCGATCTTCTGACCGAAGTCGAGAACGGCGATCCGGTCGCTGATGCCCATGACCAGGCTCATGTCGTGCTCGATCAGCAGCACTGTGCGCCCCGCATCGCGGATCTTCCTGATGAGCCGCTGCAGCTCCTCCTTCTCGGTCGGGTTCATCCCCGCCGCCGGCTCGTCGAGCAGCAACAGCTTCGGATCCGTCGCGAGAGCCCGGGCGATCTCCAACCGCCGCTGGTCGCCGTACGGGAGGTTCTTGGCCGTCTCATGGATGCGGTGTCCGATACCGACGAACTCCATGATCTCCTCGGCCGTGGCCCGGCCCTGGCGTTCCTCCCGGCGGTGCCAGGGAAGCCCCAGCGCCGCCCCGGCCAGACCCGTACGGTGGTTCGCGTCGGCGCCGACCAGGACGTTCTCCAGCGCCGACATGTTGTGGAACAGCCGGACGTTCTGGAACGTCCGGGCCACGCCGAGCTTGGTCACCTTGAACCGCTTCTTGCCGTCGATCCGCGAACCCGCGAAGACCACGTTGCCCTCGGTCGGCCGGTACACCCCGGTGACCACGTTGAACACGGTCGTCTTCCCCGCGCCGTTCGGACCGATCAACGCGAAGATCTCGCCCTGGCCGATCGTCAGGTCGAGGCCGTTGATCGCGACCACACCGCCGAAGCGCATCGTCACGCGCCGCAGGTCCAGCACGGGAGCCGCGGCGCTCGCCGCCTGGTGACTCATTCGCCCACCTCACCGGCTGCGACGGTGGCCGGGCCGGCCACCTCGGCGCCCATGGATCCCATGCCTCCCGATCCCTCGGCCAGCTCGGCCTTGCGGCGCCGTGACGGCAACAGACCCTCGGGCCGGAAGACCATCAGCAGCACCAGCACCGCGCCGAAGACGAGGACGCGGTACTCCTGCAGCCCACGGATCCGCTCCGGGATCCAGGCCACCAGGAACGACCCGAGGATGACGCCGGGGAGGTTCCCCGACCCACCGAGCACGACCGCCGCCAGGATGGTCGCCGACAGGATGAACGGGAAGTTCGTCGGAATGATCGACACCGCCTGGGAGGCGTACACCACACCGGTCGCCCCGCCGATCGCCGCGCCGATCGCGAACGCCGCCAGCTTGAACTTGAACGTCGGCACGCCCATCAGCTCGGCGGCGTCCTCGTCCTCGCGGATCGAGGCCCAGGCACGGCCGACCCTGCTGTTCTCCAGCCGCTTCACGAAGATGATCGCGACGATGATCACGAGCAGCATCAGGTAGTAGTACGGCTTGCCGTCCAGCGCGCCGTACTTGAACGGCTGCACGCCACCGAGACCCAACGCGTCGAACAGCCCGTTGTCCGGGATCGTCCACTCCGAGAAGGACGGCGGGTGCGGGATGCCACCGATGCCGTTCGGGCCGCCGATGTAGTTCGTGTTGTTCGCGGTGATCCGTACGATCTCACCGAAGCCGAGCGTGACGATCGCCAGATAGTCACCGCGCAACCGCAGCGTCGGAGCGCCCAGGATGATGCCCGACAGCGCCGACAGCGCGACGCCGACCGGCAGGATCTCCCAGAAGCTCCAGCCGAACTTCACCCCGAACACCGCCATGCCGTACCCGCCGATGGCGAAGAACGCGACATAGCCCAGGTCGAGCAGGCCGGCCTGGCCCACCACGACGTTCAGCCCGATGCCCAGCAGGATGTAGCCGCCGATCGGGAAGAACAGCAGCGTCGGCCAGTCGGTGTACGGCGACATGAAACCGCCGATGCCGTCCGCCGGCAGCACCAGCGCTATGGCGATCAGAACGACATAGACCAGCCAGCGCGCCCACGAGGGAGCGCCCGACCAGCGGTCACGAATCGAGTCGGCCGCCGAGGAGTACGCCTCGCGTACTCGGGTGAGCGGGTTTCCAGAAGGGGAATCGTTCATGCGCGCGCCTGTTGGAGAGACTCACCGAGAATTCCGGTGGGACGGAACATGAGGACCAGCACCAGAACGCTGAATGCCACGACATTCTGCCATTCCGAGCCGAAGATCGCCGAGCCGTACATTTCGAAGAGCCCGAGCACGACACCGCCGACCAGCGCGCCGCGCAGGTTGCCGATGCCGCCCAGCACCGCGGCGGTGAACGCCTTGATGCCCAGCAGGAACCCTACGTCGTACCGGGTCTCCTCGAACCGCAGCATGAAGAGCGCCGCCGCGACACCGGCCATCGCGCCACCGATCGCGAACGTCGCCGTCACGATCCGGTCGATGTTGACGCCCATGAGCACCGCCGTCTCAGGATCCTGCGCGGTCGCGCGAATGCCGCGGCCCAGCTTCGTCCGGTTCACGAAGATGTCGAGCAGCACCATCATCAGCACCGCGCCGACGATCACGATGAGACGGTCGTTGGAGAGTTCGAAGCTCCCGATGTGGATCACGTCGGTCCGCTTCACGAAGTGACCCTGGATCGGCAGCGCGCCCTTCTCCTTCGGCAGGCCGAAGGCCCAGGGCACAACGACGCGCGCGAAGAGCTGCTGCAAGAACAGTGACGCGCCGATCGCCGAGATGAGCGCCGCCAGGCGGGACGCCCCGTGGCGGCGCAACGGCCGGTACGCCACGTACTCGAGGATCACCGCGCTGCCGCCCGAGGCCACCGCACCCGCGGCGGCGAAGACGACGAGCAGCCCGACCAGGGCGAACCCACTCACATTGGACGGCATGCCGAACAGATGAAGCATCCCCAGCACGGCGAACGTGCCGATCATGAAGATCTCGGAATGCGCGAAGTTGATGAGACGAAGAACGCCGTAGACCATCGTGTAGCCGAGCGCCACCAGTGCGTAGATCGCGCCCAGCGACAGTCCGTCGACGGTGTACGGCCAGAACTGGCTGATGAGGTTGTTCAAGTTGATCGCCTTCGCCGCAGGAGCGGGAGCGCGGTGCGCTCCCGCTCCTGGCGTTACGTAAGCCCACCTACGGTGGACTGATTACTTGACAGTGGCGGTCTTGGAGTTGCCCAGGAGGGGCAGCTCGCTGCCCTTGACCTCGTACACGTAGACGTCCGTCGCGGTCGGCTCACCGGCCGGGCTGAACTTGATCTGCTTCGAGACACCCGGCTGGTCGATCGTCGACAGGAAGGAGTTGATCTTGTCAGCGGTGGTGTTGCCCGCCTTGATGGCCGCGATGAACGCGGTCGCAGCGTCGTACGCCTCGGCGGAGTAGATCGCCGGGTCGGCGTTGAACTTGGCCTTGTACTCCTGCGCGAACTTCTTGCTCGCCGGGCCCGCGGTGCCGGTCGGGTCGATCAGGCACGGGCAGCCGATGATCGTGCCGTCGGCCGTCGTGCCCCCCGCGCCCTGGGCGAGGCCCTTGTCCAGGGAACCGTCACCCGAGAGGAACCGGGCCTTCACTCCGCCCTCACGGAGCTGCTTGAGCAGCTTGCCGGCCTGCGCGTAGTAACCGCCGAAGAAGACCGCGTCCGGGTTGAAGGCCTTGGCCTTGTTCACCGTCGAGGAGTAGTCCGAACCCTGGATGTCGATCGCGTCCTCGGACGTCGCGGCGCCGGCCTTGGCCACCGTCGCCTTCACCGTCTCAGAGAGCGGCTTGCCGTACTCGGAGGCGTCGTTGATGATGAAGACCTTCTTGGCCTTCAGGTTGCTCGCGATGAAGTTGCCGATGCCGGCGCCCTGCACGTTGTCGTTGGCGATGAGGCGGTGCCAGTACTTCCAGCCGTGCGAGGCCAGCGCGGCGTTGGTCGCCGACGCCGAGATGTTGGGGATCTTGCCCTCTTCCAGGACCGGGTCCGCCTGGGCGGACTCGCCCGAGAAGGTCGGCCCGATCATCCCCACGATCTTGTCCTTGGTGATCGCCTGCTTGACCAGAGGCACGGCCTGCTCGCCCTTGCCCTGGCTGTCATAGGTCTTGAGGTTGATCTTGACCTTCGGGTTCGTCGCGTTGTACTGGTCGATCGCCAGCTGCGCGCCCTGCTTGGGCGGGATGACGATGCCGGAGTTCTCTCCGGTCAGGTCACCCACGAATCCGATCGTGACGCTATCGCCTTTGCCGCCGCCGTTGCCGCTGCCAGAGTCTCCGCAGGCGGACGCGCCGAGCGCCAACGCCGCGCTCACCGCGATCACACCGGTGAACTTCACAGTCTTGCTCCGCAAGGCCGCTCTTCCTTCCGTAACCGTTTTGCACGGGAGATGCCGGGTACCTCCCCAGGACGCTCATCTGGGCTCTACGGGCGCTTTTTCACGGTTCCTGGGGGCCAGGGCAGTAGTACACCTATGTGCTGGGCTTCATGGACAGCCCTTAGGCAGGGTGTTCTCAGTTCGTTACTCACTTGTGCCCTAACCGTCGAGCAGTTGACTGAACCGGAACCGCACGCGTGAGAGCAGGCCAAACGCGTTGACGGCGGCGGGCGCCGCCGTCAACGGTGTTCGGATCGTCAGGGAGTGAGTCGACGCGCCTTCACTCGGCGCCGTCCGCGGGCGGCCGGCCGAGCCCGCCGGCGATGACCGCCTCGGCCACCGCGCGCATGGTCATCCGGCGGTCCATCGAGGTCTTCTGGATGAACCGGAAGGCCTCCGGCTCGGACCAGCCACGAGCGGCCTGCAGCAGCCCCTTGGCCCGGTCGACGGCCTTGCGCGTCTCCAGGCGCTCCTCCAGCGTGCTGACCTCGGCCTCAAGGCTCTTGATCTCCTGGAACCGGCTCACCGCCATCTCGATCGCGGGCACCAGGTCGGCCTTGGTGAAGGGCTTGACGAGGTAGGCCATCGCGCCGGCCTCCCGGGCCCGCTCGACCAGCTCGCGCTGGGAGAAGGCGGTGAGGATCACGACGGGGGCGATGCGGTCCGCGGCGATGCGCTCCGCGGCCGAAATGCCGTCGAGGATGGGCATCTTGACGTCGAGGATGACGAGATCGGGCACGTGCTCGACGGTGAGGCGGATGGCGGACTCCCCGTCCCCGGCCTCCCCGACGACCTCATAACCCTCTTCTTCCAGCATCTCCTTGAGGTCCAGCCTGATCAGGGCCTCATCCTCGGCGATCACAACGCGGCGCGGGGTCTCGGTCACGCGCACGAGCGTACCCGGACCCGCTACTCTTGTATCCGTCCGGGAGGCCCTAGTGGGGCGAACCGGACGTTCTATAACGAGAACTCCATATGGCCCCGATACCCCAACGGCAGAGGGAATGGTCTCAAACACCATCAAGTGTGGGTTCGAATCCCACTCGGGGCACTTTCCAAGAATTCCGGCACTGTTCGAGTTTTGTCACACCCTGCGCTCACACTGTCCGCATGCACCCGAGCACAGTACGTAGGACAGCACTCCAACTTCTCTCTTCCGGATTGACCGTTCGCGAGGTGCACCGCCGGTTAAACGTGGGCCAGTCAACATTGCGCCGCTGGATGGCGAACCCCGACAAGGTCCCGGAACCCAAGCGAAGTTGTCCTCGCTGCCATGGCTGCCCCCTCGACGGCAGCGCCTACGCCTATCTACTGGGGCTGTACTTGGGCGACGGGCACATCGCGCATGGCAGCAAGGGCGTTTTCCGGCTGGATATCGCCTGCTGCGACGACTGGCCGGGCCTCACCGAGGCGGCCGTGCAGGCACTCGCCGCCGTCCTGCCCACCAACTCGGTCGGGCAACGCCAGCGGACCGGCTGCACGATCGTGAACATGACCTCGAAGCACTGGCCGTGCATCTTTCCTCAGCACGGGCCTGGGATGAAGCACACACGGGCCATCGTTCTCGAGGGGTGGCAGGAAGAGATCGTCTCGGAGTTCGGTGAGGAGTTCGTGCGCGGGCTGATCCACTCCGACGGCTGCCGGGCCGTCAACCGCGTGCGTCGGCCGCTCAAGGACGGCGATCGGTGGTACGAGTACCCCCGCTACTTCTTCACCAACGCCTCCGATGACATCCGTGAGCTCTTCACCGACGCGCTCGACCGGCTGGGCATCGAGTGGAAGCGATCCAACGAGCGGATCATCTCGGTCGCCAAGAAGGAGGCGGTGGCGCGCCTGGATGAGTTCGTGGGGCCGAAGTACTGACCGGGCCGAGTCGTGGGCCGGTTCGCGCGTCGGCGCCGCTCGCGGCCGTGACGCCGCGGGCGACCGCCGGTCAGTGGTGGGACGTCGGCTCGGACGCTGTCCGGGCGGCCCCGCACTCGACCGGCGGTGCGGACGGAGGTCAGGCGGGCGGGGACTGGGCGATGGCGTCGCCGATGCGGTGGACGCGCAGGTCGTTCGTTGATCCCGCCGTGCCGGACGGGGAGCCGGCGACGATGACGATCCGGTCGCCCTTCTGGCAGCGGCCGATGTCCAGCAGGGCCGACTCGACCTGCTTCACCATCTCGTCGGTGTGGTAGACCTCCGGCACCGTGAACGTCTCGACGCCCCAGACGAGGGCCAGCCGGCTGCGGGTCTCCGGGCGGGGGGTGAAGGCGAGCAGCGGGATCGGCGAGCGATATCGGGACAGCCGTCGCGCGGTCTCGCCCGTCATCGTGAAGGCCACCAGGGCCTTGGCGTCGACCGTCGCGCCGACCTCGGCGGCGGCGCGGGCGATCGCGCCTCCGACGGTCTCGGGAATGCGGTCGAGCGAGTGGGTGGCGCGCAGCGTCGTCTCTTCGGCGGCGCACACGATGCGGCTCATCGTCTGCACGGACTCGACGGGATAGTCGCCGACGCTGGTCTCGCCGGACAGCATGACGGCGTCGGCGCCCTCGAAGACGGCCCCGGCGACGTCGGAGACCTCCGCGCGCGTGGGCCGCGGGGCGCTGATCATCGACTCGAGCATCTGGGTCGCGACGATGACCGGGCGGGCCTTCTCGCGGGTCAGCTCGATGGCGCGCTTCTGGACGATGGGGACCTGTTCGAGCGGGAGCTCCACGCCGAGGTCGCCGCGGGCGACCATGATGCCGTCGAAGGCCTCGACGATCTCTTCGAGGTGCTCGACGGCCTGCGGCTTTTCGATCTTGGCGAGGAGGGGGACCATCCGGCCTTCCTCGTCCATGATGCGGCGTACCGGCTCGGCGTCTTCGGGGGTGCGCACGAAGGACAGGGCGACCATGTCGACGCCCAGGCGGAGGGCGAAGCGGAGGTCCTCTTCGTCCTTTTCGGTGAGGGCCGGGACGCTGACGGCGACGCCCGGCAGGTTGAGGCCCTTGTGGTTGGAGACCATGCCTCCGACGAGCACGCGCGTGCGGACGCGCGGGCCGTCGACCGCGGTGACGTTGAGGACGACCCGGCCGTCGTCGATGAGGATCGTGTCGCCGGGGCCGACGTCACCGGGGAGGCCGCCGTAGGTGGTGGACACCTGCGAGCGGTCGCCGGGCACGTCCTCGGTGGTGACGGTGAACTCGTCGCCGAGAGTGAGGCGTACGGGCCCGTCGGCGAACGTACCGAGCCGGATCTTGGGACCCTGGAGGTCCGCGAGGATGCCGAGGGCGCGGCCGGTGGCGTTCGCGGCCTCGCGCAGGAGGCGGTAGACGTCCTCATGCTGCTGCTGGGTGCCGTGGCTCATGTTGAGCCGGGCGATGTCGATGCCGGCCTCAACCAACGCGTTGATGCGCTCGGGGCTGGAGCAGGCGGGACCAATGGTGCTGACGATCTTTGCTCGGCGACTCACATCTCCAACTTTAAGTAGTTACCCGCGAGTACGTGTATTCGTGCAGGTCACCGTTGCCCTCTGTTCACCCAATGGTCTAGACCGAACGGGGTGCGGGACTCGTACGGTCGGAAACCGGACACCTCGCCGGCGCCTCCCGCTGGAGCGCCCGCGCAGGCCCCGAACCGGCCTGCGCGGCGCCGTCGGCGGCCCGGCCCGGACGGACGCCCGGGGACAGCCGGGAACGACCGGAACAGACGCCCGAGGCGGCCCGGGAGGGCCGGGAACGAACGTCCGACGACGGCCGGGACGGGCGTCCGGGGACGTCCGGCTCCCCGGGCTCGTCCGTGGGTCAGGCCGAGGCGAACACCTCGACGGCCTCCTGGCAGTAGGCCTTGAGGTCGTCGGGCTTGCGGCTGGTCACGAGAGTGTTGGGCCCGGCCGTGCAGATCTGCACCTCTTCGTCGACCCAGGTGCCGCCGGCGTTGCGGATGTCGGTCTGCAGGCTCGGCCAGGACGTGAGGGTCCGGCCGCGTACGACGCCGGCCTCGACGAGGGTCCACGGCGCGTGGCAGATCGCGGCGACCGGCTTGCCCCTGTCGAAGAACGCGCGCGCGAACGCGACGGCCTTGTCGTTCATCCGGAGGAAGTCGGGGTTGGCGACGCCGCCGGGCAGCGCGAGCCCGTCGAAGTCGTCGGCCGAGACCTCGTCGACGGTCGCGTCGACCGGGAAGGTGTCCGCCTTCTCCAGGCGGTCGCGGGCCTGGACCTCGCCGGACTTGGTGGAGATGAGCCGAGGTGTTCCGCCTGCCTGCTCGATCGCCTTCCAGGGCTCGGTCAGCTCGACCTGTTCGATCCCGTCCGGAGCGACGAGGAACGCGATCGTCTTGCCCTGAAGTTGCGTGCTCATGATTCCTCCTTCGTCGGATGAGTGACCAGGCGTCCTTGATCCGGTCGCTTCGGTCGCTCATGGGGCGGAACCTCCCCTGATGGGTCCCTGAGCGTCCTTCGCTGCTGTCTGCCCTGCCCTGGATGGGGCGCGCTATTCACGGGGCCGGCGACAGCGGGGCGTGACTCGCGTCACCGAGGCCGCCGCGGCCGACGGCCCGGCCCGCCGAATTCTCATGACCTAATTTGTCGGATGTTTTCTCATCAAATGTCATGGCGTTCCGGCGATGATTTGCGCACACCCTGTTTCATGCGCCATTTTGCTGTGGGGGGTTTTCGAGATTCCGACCGTGCGGGAGCGTGACAGATGCCGGACCTGACCCGTCGCCGTCTGTTCAGCAAGGCGGGTGCGATCGCCGCGGCGGCTTTCGCCGCGGAGTTCCTGCCGCCGAACGTACGACGGGCGATGGCCGGCACTCCTCATGACGTCAAAGGGAAACTCGCCGACATCGAGCACGTCGTCATTTTGATGCAGGAAAACCGCTCGTTCGACCATTACTTCGGGACTCTTCCGGGCGTACGGGGATTCTCCGACCCGGAGGCGATCACGTTGAGCACCGGCCGTCCGGTGTTCTACCAGCCCGATCCGGACAACCCGGCGGGCTATCTGCTGCCGTTCCACCTGGACACGCGGACGAGCAACGCGCAGGCGATCCCCTCGACCAGCCACGCGTGGGCGGTGCAGCACAGCGCCTGGAACTCCGGGAGGATGGACAACTGGCTGCCCGCGCACCGGGCGGCCGACGGCGTGAACGCCCCGTACGTCATGGGGTACCACATGCGGGAGGACATCCCGTTCCAGTTCGCCCTGGCGGAGTCGTTCACCGTCTGCGACCACTACTTCTGCTCGGTGCTGGGGCCGACCTGGCCGAACCGCCTATACCACATGACCGGCACGGTCGACCCGGATGGGACGCGGGGCGGGCCGGTCATCACCAACCGTGACCCGGCTCCGTACACCTGGCCGACGTATCCGGAGGCGCTGACCGACGCGGGCGTGAGCTGGAAGGTCTACCAGGAGATCGACAACTACGGCTGCAACGTCCTGGAGTACTTCGCGACGTTCCAGAACGCCCCCACGTCGTCCCCGCTGTTCCGCAACGGCCTGCGCACGTACGCTGCCGGGCAGTTCGAGTACGACGCCGCGAACGACCGGCTGCCGACCGTCTCGTGGATCATCCCGACGAGCTTCCAGTCCGAGCATCCCGACTACACGCCGGCGGCCGGCGCCGACTACGTGGCGAGCAAGATCGACGCGATCGCGTCCAACCCGGACGTGTGGAAGAAGACCCTGTTCATCCTCAACTACGACGAGAACGACGGCCTGTTCGACCACGTCCCTCCCCCGGTGCCGCCCGCGGGCACGCCGGAGGAGTTCGTGCACGACCTGCCGATCGGCGGCGGGTTCCGGGTGCCGTGCCTGCTCGTCTCGCCGTGGACGATGGGCGGCTGGGTCGCGCGTGAGCCCTTCGACCACACCTCCGTCCTGCGCCTTCTCGAGCGTCTGACCGGCGTGCGCGTCCCGAACCTGACCGCGTGGCGGCGTACGGCGTTCGGCGACCTGACCTCGGCTCTGGGGTTTCCGGTGGCGGGGCCGCCACCGCGGCTGCCGGGCACCAAGCGGCGCCTGGCCGAGGCCGTACGCGACGTGGTGACGTTGCCGGCCCCGCTCTTCCCGGAGGAGGAGCAGACACCGCCGCGGCAGGAGAAGGGCCCGCGGCCACGGCCACGGCCCGTGCCGCGCACTCAGGCCCGGCCGCGCGGATGAACGCGCCGGGCGAGAAGGGATTCGACGTGCCGAAGCAGACATCACGGCGGCGGCGCCTCTTCCTGATGGCCGGTGGTGCGGCGGGTCTCTTCGCGCTGGCCATACCGGCGGGGGCGACGCGGGCGCGGCCGAGCCCGCCGCGGCCGACGCCGGTCAACACCGCTCCGGGCATGCCCAAGTGGGGGCCGGACCCGCAGCCGCGTCCTCCGTCGGCGTCACGGCTGGCCGCCGGCGAATATCGCGCGTACGTCGCGCTGGCCGGTGACTACCGGGTGGTCGCGGTCGACGCGGCGACGCGGACGTTCATGGGACGGGGCGTCGCGACCGACGCGGCGCAGGGCGTGGCGGTCACGCCGGACGGCAGCAAGGTCTACATCGCCAACACCGGGCAGTACGACGTGCTGGTCGTCGACCCGCTCACCGGTGAGACCCGGCCGGTGCACGTCGGCCCGTTCCCGCGCGACGTCGCGGTCTCCCCCGACGGCCGGAAGGTGTACGCGGCGGTGACCGGCGGCGACACGGGCAGGGGCGGCTCGGACATCGTCGCGGTGATCGATCCGGTCACCGACGAGGTGGTCCGGCGGATCCGCGCGGGCACGGCTCCCCGCCAGGTCGTCTTCAGCGCGGACGGGCGGCGGGCCTATGTCAGCCACGACGGCGGTATCGCGGTGATCGACACGTCGAGTGACACGGTGGTGCGGTCCATCCGCGACCGGTTCTGCCCGCAGGGGATCGCGGTCGACCCGTCCGGGCGGAGGCTGTACGTGGCCGAACCCCCCGCGGGCCGGGTGTCGGTGCTCGACACGGCGACCGGCCGGGTGCGGGGGCGGATCCCCGCGGGTGACCAGCCGTGGGCGGTGGACGTCACCCCGGACGGCACGAAGGCCTACATCGCGCAGATGAACGACAACGCCGTCGCCGTGGTCGACACCGCGAGCGGCCGGGTGCGGGCCACGATCGGCGTGGGGAAGCTGCCCGCGTCGGTGGCGGTGACGCCGGACGGCTCGGAGGTGTGGGTCGGCAACATCTTGTCCGGCAGCGTCTCGGTGATCGACGTCGCCTCCGGCACGGTGATCGCGACGCTCTCGGGTGGCACGGGCACGAAACCGCTCGACGCGGCCCCGGTGGGGATCGCCTTCGGCCGTGCGCCGTCCTGACGGTACCGCCCGTCAGGCCCCGTGCACGGCCTGGATCTCCAGGCCGATCTCGATCTCGTCGCCGAGCATGAGCCGGTCGCCCTGCAGCGGGATGTTGAACTCGATGCCGTAGTCGGAGCGCGAGATCCGGGTGGAGGCGGTGAAGCCGGCCCGCAGGCCGCCCCGCTGGTCGGTGCCGGCGCCGTGGAACTCGGTGAGCAGGCTGACCGGGCGGGTGACGCCACGGATCGTCAGGTCGCCGTCGACGGTGTAGCGGGGATGGCGGGCCCGGCGGCCGGTGCGGGCCGGAGCGACGGCGGTCGCGGTGAAGGTCATGGCCGGGTGGTTCGCCGCGTCGAGGATCTGAGAGGAACGGATGAGCTCGTCCCGTTCGGCGTTTCTCGTGTCGATCGAGGCGATGACGACCTCGACGCCGGCGGTGGAGGCGAAGACGTCGTCGGCGATGTCGATGCGTCCGGTGAACTCGGTGAAGACGCCGCGGACCGTCGTCATCATGTGCCGGACGCTGAAGGTGATCTCCGAGTGGTCCGGGTCGATCCGCCAGGTGCCTGCGGTGATCTCTGGTGCGGTGATGGTCTCCGTCATGTCCTTCTTTCCCGAAGCCGCGCTCCCGAGCGCACCAGGGTAGTTGAAACGGCATCAAGAACGCACATCAACCGTCGATTCGCGTAACAGACGACACTCGTGGTAAGTGGTCGGTCTGTCCGCGCTTCCGGCCCGATGGCCGGTTCGGGCGTCGGAGACATCGGGTACCGGGGAAACGACGGACGCCCTGCCGTCACCCCGGGAGGGTGCGGCAGGGCGTCCGGTGTGGGTCAGACGAGCGGTCGTGCGGTCGGCGGGATCGCGGTCGGCAGGGCGGTGCGGCCCATGAGCCACTGGTCGACTCCGGCCGCGGCGGAGCGGCCCTCGGCGATCGCCCAGACGATCAGCGACTGGCCCCGGCCCATGTCGCCCGCGGCGAAGACCCCCTCGACCGAGGTGGCGTACGCGCCGTCGCGTACGACGTTGCCGCGCTGGTCCAGATCGACGCCGAGCTGGTCGAGCAGGCCGTCGCGCTGCGGGCCGAGGAAGCCCATGGCGAGCGTGACCAGCTCGGCCGGGATCTCCCGCTCGGTGCCGGGGATCGGCTTGAAGCGGGTCTCGGGCCCTTCGACGTCGACGACGCGCAGGGCCTTCACGTGCCCGTTCTCGTCACCGACGAACTCCAGGGTGTTCACCGCGTAGGCGCGGTCGCCGCCCATGTCGTGCAGCTCTTCGTGGGCTGACTCCATCTTGAACAGCATGGGGTAGGTCGGCCACGGCTGGCCCGCGGGCCGCGCCTCGGGCGGCCGCGGCATGATCTCCAGCTGGGTGATGGAGCGCGCGCCCTGGCGTACGGCCGTGCCGATGCAGTCGGCGCCGGTGTCGCCGCCGCCGATGACGACGACGTTCTTGCCCTCGGCGCTGATCGGCGAGGCCGCCAGGTCGCCCTCCTGGACGCGGTTGGACAGCGGCAGGTACTCCATCGCCTGGTGGATGCCGTCCAGCTCGCGGCCGGGGGCGGGCAGGTCGCGCCAGACGGTGGCGCCGCCGGCCAGCACCACGGCGTCGTAGGCCGCGCGGAGCTCCTCGGCGGTCACGTCGACGCCGACGTTGACCGAGGTGTGGAACTCGGTGCCCTCGGCGCGCATCTGCGCGATCCGCCGGTCCAGGTGCTTCTTCTCCATCTTGAACTCGGGGATGCCGTAGCGCAGCAGCCCGCCGAGCCGGTCGGCGCGCTCGTACACGACGACGTCGTGGCCGGCGCGGGTGAGCTGCTGGGCGGCGGCGAGCCCCGCGGGGCCCGAGCCGATCACCGCGACCTTCTTGCCCGTGCGGACCGCGGGCGGCTGCGGTGTCACCCAGCCCTCGGCGAACGCCCGGTCGATGATCTCGACCTCGACCCGCTTGATCGTGACGGGGTCGGAGTTGATTCCGAGCACGCACGCGGACTCGCACGGCGCCGGGCACAGCCGGCCGGTGAACTCGGGGAAGTTGTTCGTGGCGTGGAGGCGTTCGATCGCCTCGCGCCACGTGCCCCGGTGGACCAGGTCGTTCCACTCGGGGATGAGGTTCCCCAGCGGGCAGCCGTTGTGGCAGAACGGGATGCCGCAGTCCATGCAGCGTGACGCCTGCTTGTTCAGCGAGCCTTCGGGGAAGGTCTCATACACCTCGCGCCAGTCGCGGATCCGCACGTCGACCGGGCGGCGGTTCGGGAGCTCGCGCGGATGGGTCAAGAACCCCTTCGGGTCGGCCATGTCGTCTCCCCCTTCACCCGTTGCTGGCGGCCATGACGGCCTCGTCGATGTCGCGGCCCTCGGCCTCGGCCCTGGCCCGTGCGGTCAGCACGCGCTTGTAGTCGCGCGGCATGATCTTTCCGAACCGCGTCACGGCCGTTTCCCAGTCGGCGAGCAGCCCGGCGGCGACCTCCGAGCCGGTCTCGGCGTGGTGGCGGGTGACGATGTCGTGCAGGTACGCACGGTCGTCGTCCTCCAGTGGTTCGAGGTCGACCATCTCGGTGTTGATGCGTTCGCGGCGCAGGTCCAGCACGTAGGCGATGCCGCCGGACATGCCGGCCGCGAAGTTACGGCCGGTGGGGCCGAGCACGACGGCCCGGCCGCCGGTCATGTACTCGCAGCCGTGGTCGCCGACGCCCTCGACGACGGCGGTGGCGCCGGAGTTGCGGACGCAGAAGCGCTCGCCGACGACACCGCGGATGAACGCCTCGCCGGAGGTGGCGCCGTAGAGCATGACGTTGCCGGCGATGATCTGTTCTTCGGCGGCGAACGGCGAGTCGGCGGGCGGGCGTACGGTGATGCGCCCGCCGGACAGGCCCTTGCCGAGGTAGTCGTTGGCGTCGCCGACGAGGCGCAGCGTGACGCCGCGCGGGACGAAGGCGCCGAAGGACTGCCCGGCCGACCCGGTGAAGGTGATGTCGATCGTGTCGTCGGGCAGCCCGCCGGCCCCCCACTTGCGGGTGACCTCGTGGCCGAGCATGGTGCCGACGGTGCGGTTGACGTTGCGGACCGGCATCTCCAGCTTCGTGGCGTGCCCGTAGGCGATGGCGCCCTCGGCGAGCTGGATCAGCGTGTTGTCCAGGGCCTTCTCCAGGCCGTGGTCCTGGCCGGTGGTGTTGCGCAGCGGCGTGCCCTCGGGCAGGTCCGGCTGGTGCAGGATCGGTGTGAGGTCCAGCCCGGAGGCCTTCCAGTGGTCGACGGCCTTGGCGGTGTCGATCAGCTCGACGTGGCCGATCGCCTCGTCGATGCTGCGGAAGCCGAGCGCGGCCAGGTACTCGCGCACCTCTTCGGCGATGAACTCGAAGAAGTTGACGACGAACTCCGGTTTGCCGCTGAAGCGCTTGCGCAGCTCCGGGTTCTGCGTCGCGACGCCGACCGGGCAGGTGTCGAGGTGGCAGACGCGCATCATGACGCAGCCGGACACGACGAGGGGCGCGGTGGCGAAACCGAACTCCTCGGCGCCGAGCAGCGCCGCGATGATCACGTCGCGGCCGGTCTTCATCTGCCCGTCGGTCTGCACGACGATGCGGTCGCGCAGGCCGTTGAGCAGCAGCGTCTGCTGGGTCTCGGCGAGGCCGAGCTCCCAGGGCGCGCCGGCGTGCTTGATCGAGGTCAGCGGCGACGCGCCGGTGCCGCCGTCGTGGCCGGAGATGAGCACGACGTCCGCGTGCGCCTTGGACACGCCGGCCGCGACCGTGCCGACGCCGACCTCGGCGACGAGCTTGACGTGCACGCGCGCCGCGGGGTTGGCGTTCTTCAGGTCGTGGATGAGCTGGGCGAGGTCCTCGATCGAGTAGATGTCGTGGTGCGGCGGCGGCGAGATGAGGCCGACGCCGGGTGTGGAGTGCCGGGTCTTGGCGATCCAGGGGTACACCTTGTGCGCGGGGAGCTGGCCGCCCTCGCCGGGCTTGGCGCCCTGGGCCATCTTGATCTGCAGGTCGTCGGCGTTGGTGAGGTATTCGGAGGTCACGCCGAACCGGCCGGAGGCCACCTGCTTGATCGCCGAGCGGCGCAGGTCGCCGTTGGCGTCCGGGGTGAACCGCTCGGGGTCCTCCCCGCCCTCACCGGTGTTGGACTTGCCGCCGAGGCGGTTCATCGCGATGGCGAGGTTCTCGTGCGCCTCGGCGGAGATGGAGCCGTAGGACATCGCGCCGGTGGAGAACCGCTTGACGATCGACTCGACCGGCTCGACCTCCTCGACCGGCACCGGCGGCCGGGCGCCCTCGCGCAGCTGGAACAGCCCGCGCAGGGTCATCAGCCGGGCCGCCTGGTCGTCGACGAGCTTGGTGTAGTCCTTGAACAGCTCGTAGCGGCGGGTGCGGGTCGAGTGCTGGAGCTTGAAGACCGTCTCGGGGTTGAACAGGTGGTGCTCGCCCTCGCGGCGCCACTGGTACTCCCCGCCGACCTCCAGGGTGCGGTGGGTCGGCGCGTTGCCGTTCGGCGGGTACGCGCGCCGGTGCCGCTGGGCGACCTCCTCGGCGAGCACGTCGAAGCCGACGCCGCCCAGCCGGGAGGTGGTGCCGGCGAAGCACTCGTCGATGACCTCGGCGCCCAGGCCGATCGCCTCGAAGATCTGCGCGCCGGTGTAGGAGGCGACCGTGGACACGCCCATCTTGGACATGATCTTCAGCACGCCCTTGCCGTACGCCTTGACCAGGTTGCGCACGGCGGTGGCCCGGTCGATGGCGAGGTCGCCGGTCTCCACCAGGTCCTCGACCGTCTCGATGGCGAGGTAGGGGTTGACCGCGGACGCGCCGTACCCGATGAGCAGGGCCATGTGGTGGCACTCGCGGGCGTCGGCGGTCTCGACGACGAGGCCGACCCGGGTGCGGCTCTTCTCGCGGATCAGGTGGTGGTGGACGGCGCCGGTGAGCAGCAGCGACGGGATCGGCGCACGGGAGGGCCCGGCGCCGCGGTCGGACAGCACGAGGATGCGCGCGCCGTTCTTGATCGCGGCCGAGACCTCCTCGCAGATCTCCTCGAGCCGCTGCGACAGCGCCGCTCCCCCGCCGGCCACGTCGTACAGGCCGGACACCACGTGCGGGGCGAACCCGGGCAGGTCGCCCTCGTCGTTCACGTGGACGATCTTGGCGAGTTCCTCGTTGTCGAGGATCGGCGTGGGCAGCACCAGCCGGCGGCACGAGTGCGGACCGGGCTCGAGCAGGTTGCTCTCGGGGCCGAGGGTGGACTGCAGGCTCGTCACCAGCTCTTCGCGGATCGCGTCGAGCGGTGGGTTGGTGACCTGCGCGAACAGCTGCTTGAAGTAGTCGAACAGCTGACGCGAGCGGCTGGACAGCACGGCCGGGGGCGTGTCGGTGCCCATGGAGCCGATCGGCTCGGCGCCGGCGCGGGCCATCGGCGCGAGGATGATCTTCAGCTCCTCGGAGGTGTAGCCGAAGATCTGCTGGCGCCTGACCAGCGTCTCGTGCGTGACGTGCCGCAGCTCGCGCTGCGGGAGCTCCTCGAAGCGGATCAGCCCGGCGTGCAGCCACTCCTCGTACGGGTGCTCGGCGGCCAGCTCGGCCTTGATCTCGTCGTCCTCGACGATGCGTCCCTGCGCGGTGTCGACGAGGAAGATCCGGCCGGGCTGCAGGCGGCCCTTGCGGACGACCTTGGACGGCTCGATGTCGAGCACGCCGGCCTCGCTGGCCAGGACGACGAACCCGTCGTCGGTGACCCAGAAACGTCCGGGGCGCAGGCCGTTGCGGTCGAGCACGGCGCCGACGACGGTGCCGTCGGTGAAGGTGACGCTGGCCGGGCCGTCCCAGGCCTCCATCAGGGTGGAGTGGAACTCATAGAAGGCCCGGCGGGCCGGGTCCATCTCCGTGTGGTTCTCCCAGGCCTCCGGGATCATCATGAGCACCGCGTGCGGCAGCGACCGGCCGCCGAGGTGGAGCAGTTCGAGGCACTCGTCGAAGGAGGCGGTGTCGCTGGCGTCGATGTCGATGACCGGGAAGATCCGCGACAGGTCGCCGGGGAGGACGTCGGAGGACAGGAGCGCCTCACGCGCCCGCATCCAGTTGCGGTTGCCCTTGACCGTGTTGATCTCGCCGTTGTGCGCGATGAAGCGGTACGGGTGGGCCAGCTCCCAGGCCGGGAAGGTGTTGGTGGAGAACCGCGAGTGCACCAGGGCGATCGCGCTGGCGTAGCGGCGGTCGGACAGGTCGGGGAAGAACGGCTCCAGCTGCGGGGTGGTCAGCATCCCCTTGTAGACGATCGTGCGGCTGGACAGGCTCGGGAAGTACACCCGCGCGTCCTGCTCCATGCGCTCGCGGGCGCAGAAGACGATGCGGTCCAGGTCCAGCCCGCGGGCACCGCCGCGGGCACGGAGGAACAGCTGGGCGAAGTGCGGCATCACCCGGCGCGCCGTGGGCCCGCAGAAGTGCGGGTCGTAGGGCAGCTCGCGCCAGCCGAGGACGGTCAGGCCCTCCTCGCCGGCGATCCGCTCGATCGTCTGCACGGCTTCGGTGCGCTCGGCGGCCTCGGCCGGGAGGAACGCGATGCCCACGGCGTACGCGCCGGGCTCGGGCAGCGCGAAGTCCACGGTCTCGCGGAAGAGCTCATCGGGGATCTGGGTGAGGATCCCCGCACCGTCGCCGTCGTCCGGCTCGGCGCCCTTGGCGCCGCGGTGGTCGAGGTTCCTCAGGACGGTCAAGGCTTTGACCACGATATCGTGGCTCTTACGTCCGGCCAGGTCAGCGACCATGCCGACACCGCAGGCATCGTGCTCGTTGGCCGGGTCGTACAGGCCCTGACGCTGGACGCGTCCTTGACCTGGAGTCATGGCGGCAGGCACCATCAGCCCTCCCGTCGTCTCGTTCTGCTCCTTCATCAGTGCAGTCTTGGGACGACGTTGGCCCTGCTGCGGTGACTAGAGGTTACAGCACTGTCTGTTTCATCCCCGACGCGACATGATCGCGAAACTTACCTAACTGTGCTCATCTAGCCTCAATGCACTGCGTACTCGGATAAATTCCCCCGAAAAGCGAGCCCGCAGGGTGACGCCGATCACTCCCCGGGGCTTGGCCCGCCGGGTGCGTCGCGTGTCACTTCACCGCCCGTCGGCAGGCTACGACCTCGGCGGATACACGCCTCCCGCCCGGCCGGCGCCGCCGGATCCGGGGCGTCTCCCGCCGCACAGGACGCCCGGAGCGCCGGGCGTCAGCGGCTCATGCGAGAAGACGACCAAAAAGCAGAGGCCGCCCGAAATCCGGCCATCCCGCCGCACTCCGTGTCGGACCCGGCCGGCATCCCCGGGAGACGACGTGGGAACCGACCGGTCTTCACGCCTCGCCGAAGGCCGGTCGGCGCCCGGGAAACCCGAGACGCGAACCGGCCGGCCTCCGTACTCCGCGCCGGAGGAGGGCCGGTCGCGGTGCGATCAGTTGCGGTGGAAGAGGAACTGCTTGCCCGCCTGCAGCACCGACGAGCTCGGGCTGATCGTGTCGATGCCGTAGCTGTCGCCGTGGCCGCCGTCCACGCGGCCGGCCCAGCCGACCACGACGAAGTGGCCGTACGCGCCGCTCTCCGCGCCCGTCGTCGACGAGCCGAACTTGTCGACCGGCGAAGCGCCGCTGATCGGCTGGAAGAAGCCCTTGCCCGACTTGGGGTCGAGATCGTCGATGAGCGCGTTGGCCGAGGTCACGTCCTTCAGGTTGAAGATCGCTATCTGTCCGACCCACTTCTGGTCGGCCGACACGTACGCGGCGCGGACCACCTGGGTGCAGCCGTAGCCCTGCAGCGCCGTCTGCAGCGCCGCGCCCGTGACGGTGCCGGTGCAGTTGGTGTCGAGCCGGCCCGAGCCCTGGAGGTTGAAGACCGTGTTGTCGCTCGAGTCCTTGTACGCCTTGGCCTCGGGGTCGGCGAACACCTCCTCGAGCGTCAGCGGCTTGGAGTCCTTGGTCGCGGTGTTCAGGGAGTCCCACAGCGACCAGGACTTCATCGAGTTGTAGGTCACCGGCTTGCTCACACCCGAGGCGGCCGGCGGCCCGCCGGTCGAGGAGGAGCTGCTCGTCTTCGCCGAGGGGCTCGAGGAGGCGGAGTCGTCATCGGCGCCGGAGGCGGCCAGGTAGTACGCCCCGCCCAGCACGCCGCCGACGAGGATCAGCGCGGCGACGATCACGATGATGATGAGGCCCGCGCTGCTCTTCTTCGGCGGAGGGTACTGCCCCATCGGCGGTTGCCCCATGGGCGGCTGGCCCATCGGCGGCTGGCCCATGGGCGGCTGGCCGCTCGGCAGCGTCTCCGGTCCCTGCCAACCCGAGATCGGCGACTGCGGGTACCCACCGGCGGGCGGGGTCCCGTACTCGCCCGGCGAGGGCGTGCCCCACGGCTGCCCTCCGGAGGGCGGCTGGCCAGGTCCCATCGGCGGGTAGGGGTAACTCATCTCGGATCTCCTCGGGGGGACACCGCGCGTCGGTGGTTGGGATAGAGCTTAGAGCGTGATTCGCGGCGTTTGCCGTGTTCCCCGCTGTGTTCTTCGCGGCGTGCCGGACGCCGGAGTTGGTGGTTCGTGACGAGCGGTGGGCGGCGGGCTCGAGGAGAGCCCGTGCGCCTGTCTCCAGGCCCCCGTCCGTAGCGAGCGGCGCGGTGGGTCAGCGGGACCTTGAAACCGGTTCAGTGATGCTGACCGGTCCCGGCCGCGCGTACGAGGACGGCGTTGGGCCGGCCGCTGGTGACCAGCAGGGACAGCAGGGCGGCGTCGCTCTCGTCGCCCGAGCCGTCCGTGCGTTCGACCCAGGTGATCACCGCGTAGTGGCCCATCGCGACGCCGCGCGCCGTGCTGAAGGCCCGTCCGAACGCGACCGAACGCGGCGGCGCGAGCGGGAAGCCGTTGCCGGTGCGCGGGTCGGCCTGGGCGACCACCTGGTCAGCGCCGCGCGCGTCGGCCAGATTGAAGATCGTGACCATGGCGGCGAACCGGTCGTCGGAGTAGGTGGCGCGCGCCGCCTGGGTGCAGCGGGCCTGCTGGAGCACACCGGCCAGCCTGGTGCCCCAGACGGCCGAGGTGCACTGCGAGTCGAGCTGGGAGGCGGTCAGCTTCAGCGACGCCTTCGCGTCGGAATCGGCGATCTTCTTGGTGCCGAAGACCTCCGCCGCTGTGAGGGGCTTGCCGTCCTTCGCTCGGTCGGCGATCGCGTTGAAGGCCGCGGTCGAGGCCGCCTGGGAGTACGCGGACGCGCCGGGCCCGTCGGTGCGCACGTTCGCCGCCGAGGGCGGCGGCGCCGTGCCGGGCGCTCCGCCGCCGCCGGTGAAGGCCGCCGCGGCGACCACCACGAGCACGGCGACGAGCACGACCACGCCGGCGGCGGCGAAGTAGGCGACGGGCGGAAGCCCGGTGTGCCGCCGCGGGCGGCGTCGTGGCGGGCCCGGAGGCTCGTCCTCACCCTGCGGCGCCTGGTCGTAGGAGGACGCCCCGTCGTACGACGGCGCATCGTCGTACGACGGCGTCCCCTCGTGTGGGGGTGCGCCCTGGTAGCGCGGCGCTCCGTCGTACCGGGGCGGGAAGGCCCCGTCGTACGGAGGCGGTGCTCCCTCAGGCGATGGCGGCGCGCCCTCCGGGGCGGGCTCGTAGCGCGGCGCTCCGGCGTTCTGGGGCTGGAAGGCTCCGCGGTACGGAGGCGGCGCTCCCTCATGCGGCGGCGCTCCGTTATGCGGAGGCGCTCCGTTATGCGGGGGCGCTCCGTCGTGGCGGGCGCGCGGGCTCCGTCGTCGACCGATCCGGTCGGCCATCCCGCTAACCGCCGACGAGGACGAGCCGCTCCCAGACGAAGTCGTCGGCCCTCTCGATGGCGATGCTCGCGTCGAGCAGTTCGTTCATGGTCTGCGGCTGCGCGCCACCGGCCCGCTCGACCCAGCTGACGACCACGTAGTGGCCGAAGGACTGGCTGTAGGCGGCGCTGAACCCGCTGCCGAAGTTCTCGGCGCCCTGGGCGGCCAGCGGTGAGACGAAGCCGGCGTTGCTGTTCGGGTCGAGGTCGCGGACGATCTGCTCGGCGCCCTGCAGCTGCTCGAGGTTCATCGCGACGAACTGGCCGAGGTACTTCTTGTCCTGGCTGACGTACGCGCCGCGTGCCACCTGCGTGCAGCCGTACTTGCGCAGGTCGCTCTGGAGCTGCTGGCCCCAGGTCACCGACGCGCAGTCCGACAGCTGCGAGCCCACCAGCGTGAAGTGGTAGTTGCCGTGGCTGACCGACTTGGCGTCGTCGCCGAAGACCTCGCTCTTGTTGAGCGGGCGCTTGTCCTTGCTGCGCTCGTTGAGCTTGTTCACCAGCGAGTTGGCCGGGGTGTTGACGTACACCTTCGGCGTCACCCGCGCGGAGGCGGACGCCTGGTCCTTCTTGTCGTCACCGCCGCCCATCGTCACCACGGCGATGACGACGACCACGATGAGCACGACCAGCGCCGCACCACCGATGATGAAAAGGTTGCGGTTGGACCCACGTGCCGGACGGCGCCTGCGCGAGGGCTTCCGCTCCCGCTCCTCGGCGTCGACGTATCCCATCTCGCTCACGAGCGGTGAGCTTAGCGAAGGTCGGACCCCCGCAAGTCCATATCGGCAGGCTGCCTTGTGGCACCTGACCGCTCGGGGAGCGATTCGCGCACGTCAGACGGTGTTCGTGCCGATCAGGGATCCGACCGCGAAAGTGATGGCCGCCGCAGCACCTCCGAGGACCAGCTGCCGCAGCCCGCCGAACCACCACGACCGCGCCGTCACCCGCGAGACCAGCGCCCCCGCCGTGAACAGCCCGACCGCCGCGAGCGCGGCGGCCGGCCACAGGTTCTCCGCGCCCAGGAGGTAGGGCAGGACGGGCAGGCACGCGCCGATCGCGAACGACAGGAACGAGGACCCGGCGGCGAGCACCGGGGACGGCAGGTCGCCGGGGTCGATGCCGAGCTCCTCGCGGGCGTGGACGCCGAGGGCCTCCTCCGGGTCACGGGACAGCTGCCGGGCGACCTCACGGGCCAGCTCCGGCTCCAGGCCGCGCGCCTCGTACAGCTGGGCGAGCTCCAGCTCCTCGGCCTCGGAGTTGTGCTCCAGCTCGCGGCGTTCGACCTCGATCTCGGCCTGCGCGAGCTCCGACTGGGAGGCGACGGAGATGTACTCCCCCGCCGCCATGGAGAACGCGCCGGCCGCCAGCCCGGCCAGGCCGGTGAGCACGATCACCTGGTGGTGGACGCGACCGCCGGCCACGCCCGCGATCAGGGCGAAGTTGGACACCAGGCCGTCCATGGCGCCGAACACGGCCGGGCGCAGCCAACCCCCGGTGACGTCACGGTGCTCATGGTGAATCTCGGCCCGCGGGCGGCTCGTCGCTCCATCGACGCTCATGAGCCCTCCTTCGTCGGGGGAGGGACCAGGCGCGCGTGTTGATTGATTCGCTCGCTCCGCTCGCTCACGGATTCTCCAAGGGGGTCACGGCTTTGCCTCGCCCGGCTCGGCGCCGGTCGAGGCCTTCTCCCTGCCGTCGTCATCGTCGGCGTCTTCGTCGTCGCGCTCGGCCTCGTCCGCGGGCTCGTCTTCGGCCTCGGCGCTCTCGTCGCTCTCCGAGGACTCGTCGGCGGCGGTCTCCTCGCCGGTCTCGGGCTTCTCGGGCGCCTTGCCGTTCGGAGCCTCGTCCTCGCGAGTCTTCTCCTGGTCCTCGCGAGTCTTCTCTTGCGACGCCTTCTCTCCCAAGGACTCCGTCTCCGGGTCGGCCTCCTCGGCGGAGGCCTCCTTCGTCGGCTCCTGCGGCTCGGCGGCGGCCGCGCTCTCAGAGTCGGGCTCGGGCTCGGCCGCGGGCGTACCGACGGCACCCTCGGGGATCTCCGTACGGTCGCGGTAGAAGTAGAGGTAGGCCGCCGCGCCGAGGAAGACGATCAGCGCGGTCCAGTCGTTCAGGCGCAGGCCGAGGATGTGGTGGGCGGGGTCGACCCGCAGCCACTCGGTCCACGCCCGGCCGACCGTGTAGGCCGCGACGTACAGCGCGAAGGTGCGGCCGTACGCCAGGCGGAAGCGCTTCTCCGCCCAGATCACCAGCAGGGCCACTCCGATGCACCACAGCGACTCGTACAGGAACGTGGGGTGGTACGTGGCGACGTCCGGGGTCTTCAGCGGGCGGTGCGCCGGGTCGATCTTCACGGCCCACGGAAGCTTGGAGGGGCGGCCGTACAGCTCCTGGTTGAACCAGTTGCCCCAGCGGCCGATGGCCTGCGCCAGCGCGATGCCCGGTGCGGCGGCGTCGGCGAAGGCGCGCAGGGAGATGCCGCGGCGGTGGCAGCCGAGGTAGGCGCCGAGCGTGCCCGCCGCGACGGCGCCCCAGATGCCGAGGCCGCCGTTCCAGACCTCCAGGGCACCGACGGGGTGCCAGTTCTTGCCGAAGTAGAGCTGGTAGTCGGTGATGACGTGGTAGAGGCGGCCGCCGACGAGTCCGAAGGGGACCGCCCAGACCGCGACGTCCACGACGGTGCCGGCCGCGCCGCCCCGGGCGACCCAGCGCCGCTCCCCGAGCCATACGGCGACGATCACCCCGAGGATGATCATCAGGGCGTATCCGCGCAGAGGCAGGGGCCCGAGGTGGACGACCCCTTGGGACGGGCTGGGAATCGAAGCGAGCGGCTGCTGCATGGGATGTGACACTACCGGCATTGGGAGACGGGGCGATGAAGATCAGGCGGCGAACTGCCCGTCGTCGGCCGGTTCACCGCCGGCCGACGACGGGCATTCGTCGCGTTCGTTACTTCTTGGGCGTCGCCGACGGGCTCTTCGAACCGCCCGAAGGCGGGGTCGGCGAACCGCTGGACGACGGGCTCGGCGAGATGTCCATCGGCTGGGCCGCGAGGATGGCCTTCTCCAGGTTCTTGGCGTTGAGCAGCGTGCCGTTGAGGTCCAGCGACTTGCCGTTGAGGAAGACCGTCGGCGTGCCGGTCACCTGGCGGGTCTGCTCGGCGTAGTTCGTCATGCTGTCGAGCTGGCTCTGCTTCTGGCCGCCGTTGACGCACTGCTCGAACTGCGGGGTGTCGAAGCCGAGGTCCTTGGCCCACCCGATCAGGTCCTTGTTCGAGAAGCCGTTCGAGCCCTCGGCCGGCTGGTGCTTGTAGATCACGTCGTGGTACTGGATCCACTTGTCCGCCGGCGCGCACAGCGCCGCGTTGGCGGCGCGCTGGGAGTTGCCCCTGATCGGCTCGGCCTGCTGCTTGAACAGCCAGAACGGGTAGTAGAGGACGTTGACCTTGCCCTCGGCGGCGAGCCGCTTGATCGTGGCGCTGCTGGCGTTCTCGAACTCATGGCAGATCGGGCACTGGAAGTCTTCGAACAGCTCCAGCTTGGGCGCCTTGGCCTCCGGCTTGGACGCGAGGATCGCCCCATCGGCCTGACGGGTCGTGGGGGCGAGCGCACCGGTGTAGGCGCTCGAGTCCTTCTTGTTGACGAAGTACACCGTGATGACCACGGCCAGCGCCACAACGACCAGCCCGCTGAGGGTGATCATCAGCCGGCGCATCCGCTGCTGCTTCAGCGCCTGCTTTTTGCGTTCCTCCGCCAGCCGCTCGCGGGCCGACCGCTGTCGAGCGGCCTTACTCATCTGGTCTCCTTGGAATTTCGTGTGAAGGCTGCGGCGGCTACAGTCCGAGCCACCGGTCGAGCGCGAGCTTGCCGCGCGGGAACACCATGAGCCAGGCGGCCAGGACGAGGAACCCGAGATCTCGGAAGATCTCCCGTAGATAGTGGGTCTGGCCCTTGGCGACCTGGCCTCCCCCGCCGAAGCAACCGCAGTCGATGGTGAGCCCGCGCGCCCACACCGAGATGATCCCGGCGATGAAGACGATGAACAGCACGCCGACGCAGATCGCCATCGTCCGCGTCGCGAACCCGATGAGGATCAGCGCGGCGAGCGCCATCTCCAGCACCGGAAGACCGAGCGCGACGGGCCCGACCACGCTCTGGGGCAGAATCCGATAGGAGGACACCGCCACCTTCTGCAGTCCCTCGGCCTCGCTGAACTTGGCGTATCCGGCCGTGCCGAGGATGGCCGCGAGCGCGATACGCACGACCAGGGTGACCCACTCTCGCCACTCCCGCGCGGGGCGCAGGGACGGGGGTCCGCCTTTACGGGGCCCGCCTTTAACGGCTGTCATCGCTCTCCAGCCATGATCGGTTCCTCACGGTTTCGCAATCCGGCGCGCGCAAGCATAGGCGGTAAGCCATAAGGGCGCCGTCAAGCACGCTGGCACATCCTGTCACTTTGCCGCGCCCCATGAGGGGCCAAGGGGGTCCCCGGTGATTCTTTGGCCTACCGCGGACGGCCGGAGCCGCCCGCGGCGGACCGAGAGCGCAGTGCCTATGACCGCTGTCGGACACCTGCGGCGAGCTCCTCGCCGAGCAGCCGTACGGCGTTCAGTCCCTCCTCCGGCGACGGCGCGTCGAGCAGCCGGCGGATGAACGCCGAACCGACGATGACACCGTCGGCGAAGGCGGCGACCTCGGCGGCCTGCGCGCCGTTGCTCACGCCCAGGCCCAGGCCGACCGGAAGCCGCGCGCCCGCCGGCATGGCCTTGCGGGTGCGCTCGACCAGGCGCGCCGCGCCCGTGTCGACGGCGGACCGGGCGCCGGTGACGCCCATGAGGGAGGCGGCGTACACGAAACCGCGGCAGACCTCGGTGATCGCGGCGAGGCGTTCGTCGGTGGAGCTGAGCGCGACGAGGAAGACCCGGTCGAGGTCGTGCGCGTCGGCGGCGGCCAGCCAGTCGCCGCCCTCCTCCGGCGTGAGGTCCGGGGTGATCAGACCCGCGCCGCCGGCCGAGGCCAGGTCGCGGGCGAACGCGTCGACGCCGTAGTGGTCCACCGGGTTCCAGTAGGTCATCACGAGCGTGGGCGCGCCGGTCGCGGCGACCGCCTCGACGGTGTGGAACACGTCGGCGACCCGGGCGCCTCCGACGAGGGCCTGGTGGACGGCGTCCTGGATCGTGGGCCCGTCCATCAGCGGATCGGAGTAGGGCAGGCCGATCTCGATGACGTCACAGCCCGCCTCGACCATGGCCTTGGCCGCCGCGATCGACCCCTCGCGGGTCGGGAACCCGGCCGGCAGGTAGCCGACGAGCGCCGCGCGGCCCTCCGCGCCGGCCTTCTCGAACGCCGTCGCGACCGTACGTTCCCCGCTCATGGGACCTCCTTCGTCGGAGGGGGTGGCCGCTGGCACGTGCCTTTTGATTCGCTCGCTTCGCTCGCTCATGGCGCGCCCCCGTCCTGGCCGACGAGCCCGAACCACTCGGCGGCCGTATGCATGTCCTTGTCGCCGCGCCCGGACAGGCAGACCACGACGATCGGCTCCTCCTCGGCGCCGGCCGCGAGCTCCGGGCCGATCCGCAGTGTGCCGGCGAGCGCGTGCGCGGACTCGATCGCCGGGATGATGCCCTCCGTACGGCACAGCAGCGCGAAGGCGTCCATGGCCTCCGCGTCGGTGACCGCCTGGTAGGTCGCCCGGCCGGTGTCGCGCAGCCAGGAGTGCTCCGGGCCGACGCCCGGGTAGTCGAGCCCGGCCGAGACCGAGTGCGTCTCGAGAGTCTGCCCGTCGTCGTCCTGGAGCAGGTAGGTGCGCATGCCGTGGATGACGCCGACCGACCCGCCGGCGAGCGTCGCGGCGTGCCGCCCGGTGTCCAGGCCGTCGCCGCCCGCCTCGAAGCCGTACAGGCGGACGCTCTCGTCGGGCACGAACGCGTGGAAGGCACCGATGGCGTTGGAGCCGCCGCCGACGCAGGCGGTGACGGCGTCGGGCAGCCGGCCGGTCAGCTCGAGGACCTGCCGGCGCGCCTCCTCGCCGATGACCCGGTGGAAGTCGCGGACCATCATCGGGAACGGGTGCGGGCCCATCGTCGAGCCGATGCAGTAGTGGGTGTGCTCGACGCTGGCGACCCAGTCGCGGAACGCCTCGTTGACGGCGTCCTTGAGCGTGCGGCTGCCGTTCGTCACCGGGATGACCTCGGCGCCGAGCATGCGCATGCGGGCGACGTTGAGCGACTGGCGCACGGTGTCGACCTCGCCCATGTAGACCGTGCACTCCAGGCCGAGCAGCGCCGCGGCCGTCGCGGTGGCGACGCCGTGCTGGCCGGCGCCGGTCTCGGCGATGAGGCGGGTCTTGCCCATCCGCTTGGTGAGCAGCGCCTGCCCCAGCACATTGTTGATCTTGTGGGAGCCGGTGTGGTTGAGGTCCTCGCGCTTGAGCAGCACACGGACGCCGGCCTTCTCGCCGAAGCGCCTGGCCTCGGTGAGGAGGCTGGGCCGGCCCGCGTACGTGGCCAGCAGGTGGTCGAGCTCGCCGCGGAACGCCGGGTCGGCCATCGCCTCGGCGTGGGCGGTGGTCAGCTCGTCGAGGGCGGCCATGAGCGCCTCGGGGGCGAACCGCCCGCCGAAGCGGCCGAAGCGGCCCGAGACATCGGGCAGCGAAATGCCAGTGGCATGGGTGGTCATGAGTTGTTCCTGTCGCGTGTGAAGAAGAAAAGGGACCTATCCGGTCGGTAGTGACGCGGATCGGCGCCATCGCTCGCGCAGGCTCATGGCCATACCCTACTTGCCCTGGCGCAATGCCGGGTGGGTTCCGGCGGCGACGAGGTCGGCGACGGCCGAACGGGGATCCTTCCCCGTGACCAGGCTCTCGCCGACGAGGACGGCGTCGGCGCCCGCGGACGCGTAGGCCAGCAGGTCGTGCGGCCCGCGTACGCCGGACTCGGCGATCTTGACGATGTTGGAGGGGATCTTCGGCGCGATGCGGGCGAAGGCGGTGCGGTCGACCTCCAGCGTCGCCAGGTTGCGCGCGTTGACGCCGATGACCCGCGCCCCGGCGTCAAGCGCCCGGGTCAACTCCTCCTCGGTGTGCACCTCGACGAGCGGCGTGAGGCCGATCGACTCGGCCCGCTCGATCAGCGAGATCAGGGCCTGCTGCTCCAGCGCCGCCACGATGAGCAGCGCGAGGTCGGCCCCGTACGCCCGGGCCTCCCACAGCTGGTAGGAGGTGACGATGAAGTCCTTGCGCAGCACCGGCACGTCGACCCGGTTGCGCACCTGGGCGAGGTCGTCGATGTCACCGCCGAACTTGCGGCGCTCGGTGAGCACGCTGATGACGGAGGCGCCGCCGGACTCGTAGTCGGCGGCGAGCGCGGCCGGATCGGCGATCGCGGCGAGCGCGCCCTTGGAGGGGCTGCTGCGCTTGACCTCGGCGATCACGGAGACGCCCTGGCCGCGGAGTGCGCCGTAGCCGTCCTTGGCGGACGGCGTGTGGACGGCCATCTCCTTCAGCGCGTCGAGCGAGACCGCCTGCTGGCGCTCCGCAAGGTCGGCACGAACCCCATCGAGGATCTCGTCGAGAACGGTCACTTGGCCTCCTCGCCTGCACGGGAGTGAGCGGAGCGAGCGATCCGGCGGGGGCGGCGCTCGCGGAGCCGACATGAGCGGGCCCGAACGGCCCTTCGGTCCGCTCCCAACGTGATCGATCCCCCTCGTTCGTGACGTCGTGTCTCACGATCGTAGCCCGGTCGGAACGCCGCCCCCGCCCCGGGTGCTCGGTCAGGGAGCGAGAGCGTGCCCGGCGGGGAGGTTACGGACGACCCAGAAAACGGTGGCGACCACCGAGAAGATGATGATCACCCAGGGACGGAGGACGCCGGCCCGCAGCGGCCGCCCGCGCCGTACGGCGACCGCCCACCGGACCCACAGGTAGGCCAGGAACGGCAGCGTCACGAACGTCAGCGCGTTGCGGCCGAACGCCTCGGCCACGTGCCCGTGCGTGAGGGCGTGGATCATGCGCAGCGATCCGCAGCCGGGACAGTAGTAGCCGGTGAGGCCGTAGAAGGGGCAGGTCGGGTAGTGGCCGGGCCGGTTGGGGTCGACGAGCGCGAGGTAGCCGGCGGCGCCCGCCACGGCGGCCAGCACCGCGTACGGCGCCCAGCGGCTCTGGCTCCCTCGGAACGTCCGTACGGTGGTCACGCCCCTAGGTTAGGCCGCGGCGGCGGGCCACGGGCGGCGATTCGCGCGGCGACCGGACCTGGCCGGTACGGCCGGCCGGGTAGCGGCCCGGCCGAAAACAGGCCCATGCCCGCGCACGAAGATCCGGCCGAAAGCGGCTTTCGTCCTGGGCCCGGTCACGGGTCGGCGGCGTAGCCGATGCCGCGGACCGTGCGCAGCGGGCTGAGGGCGCCCAGCTTGGCGCGGAGCTGGGCGATGTGCACGTCGACGGTGCGTGTGCCCGCCGACTCCGCCGAGCCCCACACCGCCGCGAGGAGCTGCTCGCGGGTGAACACGCGCCCCGGCCGTTCCATCAGGAAGGCCAGCAGGTCGAACTCCGTGGCGGTCAGCGACTTGACCGAACCGGCGGCCGCGACGGTGCGCGTGGCGGTGTCGAGCGTGACCTGTCCCGCGCGCAGGACTCCCTCGCGCGGGGCCTCGGGCGCCTGGCCGCGCAGCGCGCGGGCGACCATCGCGACGAGGACGCGCGGGCTGAACGGGCGGGGCACGGTGTACGGGCTCGTGCCCGTCTCACCGTCCGGGACGACGCAGACGACCGGTGTGGCGCCCACCTCGCGGGTGAGCTCCTCCCGCACGCCCGTGGACAGGTCGAGCACGACGGCGTCGGGCCGCAGCCGCCGGGCCTCGGCGACGGCCCCCTCCGGCTCGGTCACCACGTGCACGTCGAAGCCTTCGCGGGACAGGTACAGCCGCGCGAGGTCGGCGACGCCGGGGTCGTGCTCGACGACGAGCACGACCCCGTCACGGTCGGTCTCCGCCGGGGTGTCCATCTCGGCCCTCCGTCCGGGTGCGGCCGGGCGGCGAGGTCTGAGGAGAACGCCCGGAACCCCGTGCCCTGCCGCGACGGGCGAGGGTGCCGGGCGGTCTCTCAGGTGGGGTCGTCGCCTCGGTCGAGTGCCTTCCACAGCGACGCGGGGTCGTCGCCAGCGGGTGGCGCGGCACCCGGGCGATCGTACCGGGCGGACATGCCCGGCCAGCGGCGTCCGCGCACGATCGTGAGCAGACCGGCGGCGGCCAGCAGGACGCCGCCCGCCAGCGACAGGATCCACCAGGCGCTGACGTGGACCGCGACCTCACCGCCCAGCCGGGCCAGGTTGCTCTTCTCACCGGCGGCCGCGATGACGTGGGAATGGCGTACGGCGGCCGGCGAGGCGATCGCGACGATCACGCCGAACGCCGCGAGCAGCACGCCGACGGCGACGCGCGCCCAGCCGCGTGTCGCCAGGAGCGCGGCGATCCCGGCGAGACCCGCCCAGCCCAGGGCGGCGATGACGCCGCTGAGGGACCGTCCGGAGAGCCGCTGGTTCATGGCCTCCAGGCCGCCCGCGTGCTCGGCGACGGTCGCCCAGGTGCGGCCGGCGAACCCGACGATGACGGCCGCGCCCGCCGCGCCCAGCAACGTGGCGGCGGCGAGTTCGCGGCGGCCGGTCACTGGGGGCGCTCGCCCACGACCGGCTCGAGGACGTCGGCGTCCCAGCACGTGCGGTCGCCGGTGTGGCACGCGGCGCCGACCTGGTCGACCTTGACCAGGATGGCGTCGGCGTCGCAGTCGAGCGCGACCTCCTTGACCCACTGCTGGTGGCCGGAGGACTCGCCCTTCACCCAGTACTCCTGGCGGCTGCGCGACCAGTAGGTGGCGCGGCCGGTGGTCAGCGTGCGGTGCAGGGCCTCGTCGTCCATCCACGCGAGCATGAGCACCTCGCCGGTGTCGTACTGCTGGGCGATGGCGGGGACGAGACCGTCGGAGTTGCGCTTCAGACGATCAGCGATCTTAGGGTCCAGGGACATGACATCCATTGTGCCGGTTCTCCGCGGGACAACGTCGCTGGGGTGCGCGGACACGAGATCACCGGGTGCCGTCGCGAACGCCGGGGGTCTCCCGAACACCGCCAGAACACCAGATAATTCCTTACCGAAAATTAAGAGTCCGCGAGGATAGGGCGCGTGGCGAGCGGCCTTCGGGTGGTGTACGGCAAGGCGGAGGCGGGGCCGGCCCGGGGACCGACGACAACGCGGCCGGACGGTGCGGTGGCGCAGTTCCGATCCGCGCGGGTGCTAAGGAAGGCGCGCGGAAAATGAAGAGGCCCGCGCCGAGAACGGCACGGACCCCAACGGGTGGATGTCGGCGAACTACAGCGGGCGGACCTGGTCCGCCTGCGGGCCGCGGTCGCCTTGGACGACCTCGAACTCCACACGCTGATTGTCCTCGAGCGAACGGAAGCCGGAGGTGGCGATCGCCGAGTAGTGCACGAAGACATCCGGTCCGCCGCCGTCAATGGCGATGAAGCCGAAGCCCTTGTCGGCGTTGAACCACTTCACGGTGCCCTGCGCCATGCCTTACTCCTTGTGGGACAAACAGACCCACACTTCATGGGCCACTTAACGGTTGCTGCGGAAGCGCGTGTGTCCCTGAGAAGCAGAACACGCCCGCTAGTCATCGGTCCGCGGGCGTCTGGCAAACGAACGCTGGAACTACGACTACAACCGCTGGGGAGCCTACCAACATCACGGCCCTCTCACACATGGCCGGGCGAAAATCGGCTTTTCGCCGTCTCTCCCCGCCCCCGAAACCGGCCGCCCACCAGTCCCGATTTATATATCCGCAAATAGTTTTTTCACCCCTGGAGGACGGCCGCCCGGTCAGGAGCGGAGCTGGGCGGCCCAGGAGGCGTACAGCTCGGCGTACCGGCCCGGCCGCTCGACGAGTTCCGCGTGCGGTCCCCGCTGCACGATGCGGCCCCGGTCGAACACGATCACCTCGTCGGCGGCCTCGGCCGTGGAGAGCCGGTGGGCGATGGAGATGGCGGTACGGCCGCGGGTGATGCCCTCCAGCGCCCGCTGGAGCCGTACCTCCGTGGCCGGGTCGACGGCGGAGGTCGCCTCGTCGAGCACCAGCAGGTCGGGGTCGGCGAGGTAGGCGCGGGCCAGGGCGACGAGCTGCCGTTCGCCGGCCGACAGCGACTCCCCGCGCTGGCCGACGGCGCTGGCGAGCCCGTCGGGCAGGCCCTCCAGCCAGTCGGCCAGGCCGAGCTCGGTGAGGGCGAGCAGGACGTCCTCGTCGGTGGCGCCGGGGCGCCCGTACCGGATGTTGTCGGCGAGCGTGGCGTCGAACAGGTATCCGTCCTGCGGCACCATCACGATCCGCTCGCGCAGCGAGGAGAACCGCACCTCGGGCAGTGGCACGCCGTCGATGCTCACCCGGCCCGACGTGGGGTCCATCAGGCGGGTCAGAAGTTTGGCGAAGGTCGTCTTGCCCGAGCCCGTCTCGCCCACGATCGCGACTCTCGCCCGCGGCGCGATGTGCGCGGACACCTCGTGCAGCACCGTGGGGCCGCCCGGATAGGCGAAGGAGACGTCCTCGAAGGCCACCTCGATCGCACCGCGCGGCAGCTCGACGCCGTCCTCGCCGGGGTCGGCCACGTCCGGCTCGGTGTCGAGGACGTCGAGGACGCGTCGCCAGCCGGCGATGGCGTTCTGCGCGTCGGTCAGCACCTCGGTGGCCACCTGCATGGGGCTGACGAAGAGCGTGACGAGGAACAGGAAGGCGACGAGACGGCCGGCGGTCAGGTGGCCGCCGACGCCCATCGCGGTGCCGGCCACGACCACGGCGGCGGTCGCGAGCGCGGCGACCAGCTCGGTCGAGGGGAACGTCGCGGCGACGAGCGTCTGGGCCCGGGTCTGGGCGTCGCGGTAGGCGTCGACGGACGCGTCGATGCGGCGGGCGGTGCGGTCCTCCGCCCCGTACGCGCGGATCACCGGGGCGCCGACGACCGACTCGCCGACGGCCGACAGCATCTCGCCGACCCGCTCGCGCACGACGCCGTACGCCCGCGACAGCCAGCGCTGGAAGTACCGCAGCGCGACCGCCAGCGGCAGGAACACCGCCCACACGAGCAGCGCCAGCGGCCAGGAGTAGATCAGCATGAGGACGCTGGCCACCACGAGCTGCCCGCCCGCGATGATGATCATCAGTCCGCCGTACTGCATGAACTGGCTGATCTGGTCGACGTCGGTGGTCACCCGGGAGACCAGGCCGCCGCGCCGCTCCGCGCTCTGGGTCAGCGTCGACAGGTCGTGGACGTGCCGGAACGCGCGGACGCGCAGGGCCGCCAGGCCGCTCTCGCTGGTCCGGTAGAGGCGGACGTTCATCCGGTACGCCGCGAGCGCGGTGACGAGGACGGCGGCGCCGCAGATCAGCACGGCGGTGCGGATGAAGCCGATGTCCGGGCCGCCGGGCGAGCTCAGCCCGCGGTCGAGCGTCTGCTGGACGGCCACGGGCACGACGATGCGTCCCACGGTGGCGACGAGCGCGAGCGCCAGCGTCACGCCGATCCCCCGATGGAACTCCGGGGTCAGGCGCAGGCCGGTACGCAGCGTGGCCAGGCCGGACGCCTTGCCCGTCCCGATGCCGGGCCCGCCCCGGCGGTTCGCCGGCGCATCGGTGTCCTCGGTCTTGGTATCCGTCACCGTCACGCGGGCACCCCTTCGCTCTCGTCGTCCTCGTCCCGCTCGTATGCGGTCACGAGGTTGCGGTAGCCCTCGGAGCGTTCGAGCAGCTCCGTGTGCGGGCCCTGGCCGGCGACCCGGCCGCGTTCGAGGTAGATGACCTCGTCGGCGAGTTCGATCGTCGCCTTGCGGTACGCCACGACGACCACGGTCGCCTCCGAGTCGCGCAGGCCGCTGAGGATGCGCGCCTCGACCTGCGGGTCCACGCTGGAGGTGGCGTCGTCGAGGATCAGCAGGCGGGGCCGGCGTACGAGGGCGCGGGCCAGGGCCAGCCGCTGCCGCTGCCCGCCGGACAGGGTCGCTCCGCGCTCCCCCACCCGCGTGTCGAGGCCGTCCTCCATCGCCGAGACGAAGCCGTCGGCCTGGGCCAGCCGGAGCGCCTCCCACACGTCCGCGTCGGGGACGTCGAGGCCGAGCGTGACGTTGCCGCGCACCGTGTCGTCGAACAGGTAGGTCTGCTGCGGGACCACCGCGGTCGTACGGGCGAGGCCTCCGCGCTCGACGTCGCGCACGTCGACGCCGTCGAGGAGCACGTCGCCGCTCGCCGGGTCGACGAGCCGTACGAGCAGGTTCGTGAGGGTGGACTTGCCCGAGCCGGTCGGGCCGACCAGGGCGATCGTGTGGCCCGGCTCGGCGGTGAAGGCCACGTCGTGCAGGACGTCGCCGTCGGTGTAGCCGAACCGGATGGCGCGCACCTCGAGACGCGCCGGGCCGTCGCCGGTCAGCCTCCGGTCGCCGTACGGGAGTTCGCCGGTGGCGTCCAGGACGCCGCGGACGCGGTCCCAGCCGACCACGCTGCGCGGCACCTCGGCGAGCACCCAGCCGAGCGCGCGGATCGGGAAGGCCAGCAGCGTGAACAGGTACGCCACGTGCACCAGGTCGCCGGCGTTCATGTCGCCGGCGCGCAGGCGGATCGAGCCGACGAGCAGGACGGCGAGGACGCCGAGGTTGGGCAGCGCCTCCAGGACCGGGTCGAACATGCCCCGCACGCGCCCGACCGCCACGTTGGCGTCGCGCAGCTCGCCGGCGACCGTGGCGAACCGCTCGGTCTCGGCGGCCTCGCGGCCGAGGGTCTTGACGACGAGGGCGCCGTCGAAGCTCTCGTGCGCGACCTCGCTGACCTCCGCGCGCAGCTGCTGGGCCCGTGCCGCGATCGGCGCGAGGCGCCGCTGGTAGACGACGTTGAGCCCGGCGATCGCGGGGAAGACGAGGAAGCCGACGACGGCGACCATGACGTCGGTGGCGAGAATCTCGATCGCGGCGATGAGGAGCATGAGGACGACGCCGGTGGCCATGGGCAACGGCGCGATCGGCGCCCAGGCGGCCTCCACGTCGGCGTTGGCGTTGGACAGCAGCTGCCCGGTGGGGTGGCGGTGGTGCCAGGCGAGCGGCAGGCGGAGGTACTGACGTGTGACGGCCCGGCGGTAGGTCGCCTGCATGTTGTACTGCATCATCCCGGCGAACAGGCGCCGGCCGGCGACGCCGAGGGCCTTCAGCGCGGCCACGCCGGTGATGGCGAGGGCCCCGAGCGTCAGCGCTCCGGCGGTGGTGTGGCCGCGTTCGAAGGCCGGCAGGACGACGTTCTCGGTGACGCGGCCGAGGACCCAGGCGCTGGCGACGGTCATCGCGGCGTACAGGCCGCTGAAGACGACGGCGAGGACGAAGAGGAGGGGCTCGGCCCGGACGGCGACTCCCAGCACCCGCATCCCCTTGCGCAGGATGTCGGATGTCACCTTTTGCGGCATCAAATCCCCTCTCACGGCCGGTAACGGGGCCGATAAGACCTATCACGCGAAACCGCTCGGTTATTCCGCTGCCGGACGACGGGGCTTACGATCACGAGGGTGGTGAACCAGAACTGGGCACGTGCCGAGCGCGAGGCGCTGTGCGACCTGCTGGCCGAGACCGGCCCGGACGCCCCGACGCTCTGCGAGGGCTGGACCACCGGCGATCTGGCGGCCCATCTGCTGCTGCGCGAACGCCGCCCGGACGCGGCGCCGGGCATCATGGTGCCGCTGCTGGCCGGGTACACCGCGCGGGTCCAGCGGCGGATCATCGCCGAGACGCCCTTCCCCCGGCTGGTCGCCCTGCTCCGCCAGGGGCCGCCGGCCTGGTCGCCGATGGGTCTGCCGGGGGTCGAGGGCGCGGCAAACACGGTCGAGTTCTTCGTCCACCACGAGGACGTACGCCGGGCGCGGCCCGGGTGGGAGCCCCGTGAGCTGCCCGCCGCCCTGGAGGACCAGCTGTGGCGGCGGCTGTCGGTGGGCCGGTTCCTCCTGCGGCGGGTCCCGGTTCAGGTCACCCTGGCCGAGCCGGAGGGGCGCACGCAGCGCCTGACCAAGAACGGCAAGCAGGCCCGCGTCCGCGGCCTGCCGAGCGAGCTGACGCTGTGGACGGCGGGCCGCGGGAAGGTCGCGCGGGTCGAGCTGACCGGCGAGGCCGAGGCCGTGAACGTGCTGTCGCAGTCGCGCTGGCGGATGTGACCGGCACGCGCGTGAGCGGTCCCGTGAGCGGGGCACCACGTAAACGGCCCCCGTGAGCAGCACCCACGCGAGCAGCCCCCGTGACCGTGTCCACGTGACCGGCCCGGCGCGGCGGGCCGGTCACGTGCCGGTCATGAGCCCTCCTTCGTCGGAGGGAGTGACCACGGGCGCGTGCCTTTTGATTCCCTCGCTTCGCTCGATCATGCGGCGACGGCCTCGCGGTCGGGTTCCGGCGCCGCCGAGGGCTGCGGGGAGCGCACCAGCAGCAGGACGATGACGCCCGCGGCCAGGCCCAGCCCGGCCGAGACCGCGTAGACCGTGTTCAGACCGGAGGCGGCGGCGGAACGCACGATCGGCAGGTGCGGCGCCCGCCCGCCGCCGACCGCACCGGCCATGCCGTGCGGGTCGGGCACGTGACCGGTGAGGACGTGCTCGACGCGCGCCCGCATGAGCACGCCCAGCACCGCGACGCCGAGGGCGTACCCGAGCTGGCGCGCGGTGTTCAGCGCGCCTCCGGCCATGCCGCCGCGCTCGTGCGGGGCCGCCGCCATCGCCGCCGACGACAGCGACGGGATCGCCAGGCCCACGCCGACGCCGCCGACGATCAGGCCCGGCGTGATCGCGGTCCAGGTGGATCCGGCCGACAGCACGCCCTGCAGACCCGCCCCGGCGCCGATCAGCAGCAGGCCGATCCCGATGGTCAGGCGCGGCGGGACGCGGTGCAGGACCCGCGCGCCGGCGGCGGAGACGACGAACGACGTCGCCGCCATGGGCACCACGGCCAGTCCGGCCTTCACCGGCCCGAGGCCCAGGACGGCCTGGAGCCAGACCGAGGTGAAGGCCAGGCAGGCGAACGCCGAGGCCATCAGCAGCGCGCCGCCGAGCATGATCGCGCTGAAGGAGGGGCTGCGGAACAGCGTCAGGTCTAGCAGCGGGCGGCGGGCGCGGCGCTCGACGGCGACGAAGACGACCAGGGCCACGGCGGCCAGGCCGAACATCAGCAGCGGGACCGCGGCGCCGAACCCGTCGCCGCCCGCGCGGATCAGCCCGTAGGTCAGCGCGCCCGCGCAGACCGTGAACGAGCACAGGCCCGCCACGTCCGGCCGCGCGCCGGGCATTCGTCCGGTCTCCCGGACGCAGGCGAGCGTGAGGGCGATGGTCACGGCCGTGACCGGCAGGTTGACCAGGAAGATCGCCCGCCAGCTCACGTGTTCGGTGAGCAGACCGCCGAGGATCGGGCCGCCGGCCGCGGCGACGCCGTTGACCGCACCCCACACGCCGAAGGCCACGCCGCGGTCCCGGCCGTGGTAGGCGCTGCCGAGCAGCGCCAGCGTGGTCGTGAACATCGCCGCGCCGCCGACGCCCTGCACGCCGCGGGCGGCGATCAGGGTCGCGGCGTTCGGTGCGAGACCGCAGGCCAGAGAGGCCGCGGCGAAGAGGACGAGCCCGGCCACGTACACGCGCCGCCGGCCCAGCAGGTCGGCGAGGGCGCCCGCGCCGAGGAGCAGCGCGGCGAGCGAGAGGGCGTAGATGTCGAGCACCCATTGCAGGCCGGAGAAGGAGGCCTTCAGGCCCCGGGCCATCTGCGGCAGCGCGACCGTGACGATCGTGACGTCCACGAGCAGCATGAACGCCCCCAGGCAGACCGCCACCAGGGGCAACCACTTGCGCATCGGTGTTCCTTTCCTCCGTCGGGAGCTCCCACGATCCCGATCTGCGGCGATGTTCCATAGCCAGCCGCCGATTAACGGTGGTTTTCGACGCCAGATAGTCTCGGACGGTGGAATCCGTCACGATGGACGAACTCGACCGGTGCGTGGTGCACGCGCTGGCGATCGACGCCCGCGCGCCCTTCGGCCGCATCGCCGAGGTGCTCGGCGTCTCCGACCAGACCGTCGCGCGCCGCTACCGGCGGCTGCGCACGACGGGTGTTCTGCGGGTCGTGGGCTCGATGGATCACACGCGGCTCGGCTACACCGCATGGGCCATCCGGATGCGGTGCGCCCCGGACGCCGCGGGACCGATCTCCGACGCCCTGGCCCGGCGCTCCGACACGTACTGGGTGCACCTGCTGTCCGGTGGCACGGAGATCACCTGCGGCACCATGGCGCGCACCGCGGAGGAGCGCGGCGCTCTGCTGTTGCAGCGGCTGCCGCGCACCGGCCGGGTGTCGTCGGTGACCGCGCACTCCCAGCTCCACCTGTTCGTGGGCGGCCGGGTGGGCTGGCCCGGCATCGCCACGGCCCTGTCGGCGGAGCAGGCCGAACGGCTGCGGCCCGGCCCCCTGCCGGCGCCGGAGGATGGGCCGGTCGTCCTCGATGACGGCGACCGGGCGCTGCTCGCCGCGCTGTCCCTGGACGGGCGGACGGGCCACGCCGAGCTGGCCGCCGTCACGGGCTGGTCGGAGTCGACCGTCCGGCGGCGGATGGACCGGCTCGTCGCCGGCGGGGTGCTGTTCTACGACCTCGACATCCCGACGGAGGCGCTGGGCTTCCATGTTGAGGCGCGGCTGTGGATGTCGGTGCGCCCGGCCGAGCTGGCCTCGGTGGGCCGGGCACTCGCCGGCCATCTCGAGGTCACCTTCGCCGCCGCGACGACCGGCCCGACGAACCTCATGGCGGGGGTGGTCTGCCGCGACGACCAGGCGCTCTACCGCTACCTGACCGAGCGGATCGGGCCTTTGGAGGGGGTGGAGCGGCTGGAGACGGCGCCGGTGATCCGTACCGTCAAGCGGGCGGGGACGGTCCTGAAGCCGTAATTTGCTTGCCCGTTTTGTAGTCGGGTGCGCATCCTGCGATCGTGACAGACATCGTCCTTCATCCAGCGGAATCGCTGCACGGCCGCCTGCAGCGCGGGCGGGGCTGCGCGGCACGCCGCGCCGCCGGCACACCCGGTACGGGCGAGCTCGTCTACGACTGCGTCTTCCACGATCCCCGGTGGGACACGCTCGAGGACCGCGGCCTGTACTACGCGCGGCTGATATGTGATCTCGAACTCGGCCTCGGCCCCCTCGTCGCCCACCTGTTCGATCCGGTGGACCACGACGACCCCGACGAGGACCGGACCAACCTGACCGTCGACGTCCTCGCCCGGCTGGTGCGGCTCGGCCGGCTGGAGGCGGCCGTGCCCCTGCGCCGGTACGCCCGCGAGGGCGGCAACTGGTACGCCGCGCTCGCCGAACTCGTCGAGCTGGACGACCCGACGCTGGCCGAAGGGCTGGACGAGGTCGCCGCGGCCCGGTGCGACGACCACGAACTGGCCTGGTTGTGCGGCGTCGACGGGGCGGTGACGCGAAAATGGGCCGCGCGCCACCCGCGCATCGCCGCCGCCCGCAGGCCCGAAGTACGCCCGCACGAGCCACGGGCCGCGCTGTCCGGGCGTACCGACGACGACCTGGCCGCCCTCGCCCGCGGGCACGGCGAGGAGGTGACCGCGGCCATCCTCGAACTCGGCCGCCGCCGCAGCCCGCTCGTCCTGGACCTGGCCGAGGAACTCCTGCCGGGCGGCGCCCACGACGGCCCGCTGTGTCGGGCCGTACGCGACCTGGGCGCCCGCGCGCTCCCCCGGGCCCGCGAGTGGACCGCGGAGTGTCGCTCGTACCAGGACGTCGGCATCGACGTGCTCGCCGCGCACGGCACGGACCGGGACGTGCCGCCGCTGCTGGAGGCGCTGGAGACCTGCCTCGCCGACGAGGACTGGGACCTGGCCGCCGTACCCGCCGACGGGCTCGGCCGGCTGCGGTCACGCCGGGCGATCCCGCCGCTGCTGCACGCCTGGGAACACAGCGCGAGCTCGGGCCTGCGCGTCCACGTCCTCGGCGCGCTCACCGCGATCGACCCGCACATCGCCGAGCCGTATCTGCTGGAGGCCCTGTGGGATTGCGAGGACGGCGCGCGCCGGATCGCCGCCGGGGCCGTGCCTCTCGAGGGCGAGGCGCGGGACCGGCTGCGGCGCCTGCGGCATGAGGACGCCGAGGAGCCGTGCGTACGGTCCGCGGCGGCCGGCCGCCTGGTCGGCGGCCGGCGCTGAACCCGCGCGGACAGGAGCACGCGTCCCTGTCCGCGCGGGCTCCGGGCGGTGCCTATCCGCGCGCGGTCTTGAGCTCGGACAGGCGCATCGCGAGTGTGCGGCGCACCGCGGAGTTGTGGCCGGCGACGGTCAGCAGGGTGTTGCGGATCGCGCGGGCGGCGGGGTTGTTCACGGTGGCGGCGCGGGTCATCCGGTCGGTCATGGCGACCACGTCCTCCGCGACCGGGCGGCGCACCGCCTCATAGCCGTCCTCGGTGCCGTCGAGGAGGCGCCGGGCGAGCTCGGCGGCGTCCTGGATGCCGGTGTTCATGCCCTGGCCGCCGGCCGGGCTGTGCACGTGCGCCGCGTCGCCGGCGAGGATGATCCGCCCCTCGCGGTAGCGGTCGGCGATCCGGTGGTGGACGTGGAACCGCGAGGTCCACAGCACCTCCCGTACGCGCGCCGGGTCGGTGCGCGGGCCGCGGGCGTCCAGGAGCGCCTGCACGTCCTCCAGGCCGGGGTTCTCCGGCGCCTCGTCGACGGTCGCGACGAACCGGTGCCGGCCGCCCGGCATCGGCGCGACGACGACGAGCCCCTCCGCGCCGAAGAAGAGCTGGACCTCGTCGCCGGGGAGGGCCCAGTCCAGGCGCGTGTCGGCGAGCACGAACGTCTGTTCGTAGCTGCCCCCGGCGAAACCGATGCCGGCCTGCTCGCGGACCACGCTGTGCATGCCGTCGGTACCCACGACGTGACGGGCGCGGATCCGCTCCCCGGTGGCGGTCGTGACCGTGGCTCCGGTGTCGTCCTGGGTGACCGAGACCACCTCATGCGGCCGGTGCACCTGGCCGCCGAGGGCGTGCAGCCGGGCGAGCAGCACCTGCTCGGTGACGTTCTGCGGGATCATCAGCGTGTACGGGTGCGCGGTGGGCAGCCCGTCGAAGGGCACGGTCAGCAGCACGCGGTCCCGGTCGCGGACGGTGAAGACCGGCGTGATCAGCCCGCGGGCGACCAGCTCCCCGGTGACGTCCAGCCCTTGCAGGACCTCCAGTGTGCGGGCGTGCACGACGGCGGCGCGCGAGGTGTTCGCGCCCTCGGCGACCCGGTCGAGCAGGACCACGTCGCCGCCTCCCTGGGCGAGGAACGCGGCGAGCGTGAGCCCGGTGGGACCGGCGCCGACGACCACGACGTCGGCGGTGGCGGGAAGCTTCGACATCTCGACTCGACCTCCTAGGGCCAACCGTTGGTGGCCAACGCTTGTTGGCATTGACTCTACGCCCGCCTCCGGCGTTTGCCAACACGTGTTGGCCTACACTTGTGGCATGGCCTTCACCCAGCGCTCGGAGGACACCCGCAACGCGATCCTCACCGCCGCACGCCGCCGCTTCGCCGAGGACGGCTACGAACGCGCCACGATCCGCGCGATCGCGGCCGACGCGGGCATCGACCCGTCGATGGTGATGCGCTACTACGGTTCGAAGGACGGCCTGTTCGCCGCGGCCGTCGACGTCGACCTGGAGTTGCCCGCCGTCGGCGACCTGCCGCCCGAACGCCGCGCCGAGGTCCTCGTACGGCATTTCCTCTCGACGTGGGAGGGCGAGCGCTCCAGCGGCGTGCTCACCGTGCTGCTGCGCTCGGCCATCACCAACGAGGCCGCCGCCGAGCGCATGCGCGCCGTCTTCGCCACCCAGGTCGGCACGACGCTCGGCCCGCCGACGGAGGAGGGCCCGGTGCGCGCGGCGCTCGTCGCCACCCAGCTGCTGGGCGTCGCCCTGTGCCGCTACATCCTCCGGCTGCCCCAGATCGTCGCCCTGGACACCGAGGAGCTCGTCGCCTCGCTCGCGCCCACCGTCGAGCGGTACCTCACCGGACCGCTGTAGTGATCACTGAAGGTCGATGACGACCTTGATCTCTTCCCCGCCCTGCTCGAACGCCTCCTGGGCCCGCTCCAGCGGGATCCGGCGGGTGACCAGGCCGGACAGCCACGCGTGGTCGGCCTGGCCCAGGGCGCTCACGGCCTGCCGGTAGTGGCGGTGGTTGGCGTTCACCGTGCCGAAGACCACGTCGTTCTGCAGCACGATGTCGCGGTTGAGCGAGCCCGCGTCGACCTCCACCGGCCGCCCGGTCGGCGACACGCCGGTGAGGCAGACGACGCCCGCCGCCGCGTTGTTGGCCATGGCGTCGAGCACCAGCCGCGGAACCCCGGTGGCCTCGATGACGATGTCCGGCTCCGCCTTCGCCGCGGCCTCCGGGATCGACCCCGTGTGGTAGGTCGCGCCGAGTGCGGACACCAGCTCCGGTTTGGCCCCGCGCTCCACCCGGTCCAGGACGTGGACGTCCAGGCCGCGCTGGGAGCCCAGCAGCGCGGCGAGCAGCCCGATCGGCCCGGCGCCGGCGACGAGCACCGAGCGCGGCTCGAACCAGGCGCGCCGCCCGATGTGCTCGATGTGCTCCCACGCCTTGGCCACCACCGTGGTCGGCTCGACCAGCATCCCGACGTCTTCCAGCGACGGGTCGAGGCGTACGGCGTAGTCGGCCTCGACGGTCCACCGTTCCGAGCCGTAGCCGTGGATCTCCTTGATGCCGTGCTCGCTGTACCGGCCGTTGCGGCACATGTCGAACTCACCGTGCGCGCACGCGCCGCAGGGCACCGGGTCGGGCCGCCGCACGACGCCGACGACCAGGTCTCCGGGGGCGAATCCGCTCCCGGCGGGCGCCTCACGGACCCGGCCGAGCGACTCGTGGCCGAGGATGAGACGCTCCTCCCCCGCCGGCGCCCAGCCGTACTGCCCGCCGGCGATCTCCCGGTCGGTACCGCACACGCCGAGCGCGAGCCCGTCGACGAGCAGCTCGCCCTCCCCCGCCATCGGGTCGGGCACCTCCGTCACGGCGAGCGAACCGGCCTGGTGCGGCACGACGGTCAGAGCACGCATGATGATCCCCTCCACGCTTCATCATCCCGAACCGCCGAACCTAACGCCCACGGGGTGCCCAGGATGGCCGACTTGGGAGATTCGTGACTCTGCTCGGCGAGCGTCCCGGCGCCGGGCCGTCAGTCCCCGGCGGTCGCGGGTGAGCCCAGGACTCTGGCGGTGAAGTCCGCCAGCCGGGCCCGCATCCTCTCCCGGGGCACGCCTTCCCGGCCGGCCAGATGTTCGACGAGGTCGGCTCGGACGGCGGCGAGCAGCGCGTGGGCGGTGAAGTCGCCGTCGGCCGGCTCGGGAATCCGCTCCAGCACGCCCCGGAGCAGGCCGTGCCACCGCTCGTAGTGCCCTGCCTGGTAAGGGCTGCCGCCTCCGGTTCCCTCCAGGGCCAGCGCTGATCTGTACCACCACGGCCTGCGACTGCTGCTGGCCAAGGACATCCCCGGCTGGGTCGGCCTGTGGGCCGAGGACGGGGTCATGGAGTTCCCCTTCGCCCCGCAGGGCTGGCCCGAGCGTCTGGCGGGCAAGGCGGCCATCGCCGCCTACATGCGCGACTACCCTGACCGCGAATCCACCAGACCACCGACCCGCGGACCATCGTGGTCGAGATGCGCGGCGTCGGCCGCCTGGTGCAGACCGGCGATCCCTTCGACATGACCTACATCGCCGTCGTGACCGTCGAGGACGGACGCATCACCTTCTACCGCGACTACTGGAACCCCCTCGCCGTCCTGCGGCCCGGCGCCGACTTCGCCGGGAGCACCCGATGACCGTCACCGGCGCCACTCTTGTCATCGGCGCGACGGGCACCACCGGCAGCCGCGTCGCCGCGCGGCTGACCGCCGCCGGCCACCGGGTCAGGGCGGCCGGCCGTCACGCCACCCCGGTCCCCGGCGCCGAACCGGTCCGCTTCGACTGGTACGAGCCCGCCACTCATCTCGACGCCCTCGACGGAGTCGACCGCGTCTACCTCATACCGCCCCTGGGCGACTCCGACCCGGCGGCGGTCATGCTGCCCTTCCTCCGGCAGGCCCGCATCGCCGGAGTACGCCGCGCGGTGCTCCTCAGCTCCTCGGCCATACCCGAGGGCGGCCCGGCGGTCGGCAGGGTGCACCAGGCCCTGCCCGGCCTGTTCGCGCAGTGGGCGGTGCTGCGGCCGTCCTGGTTCATGCAGAACTTCACCGGCACGCACGCCCACGCCCTCAGCATCCGCGAGGAAGGCGTCATCTGGACCGCCACCGGGAGCGGTCGTGTCGGCTTCGTCGACGCCGAGGACATCGCGGCCGTCGCCGTCCACGCCCTGACCGACGACCACGCCCCCGGAACCGACCTCGTCCTCACCGGACCGGAGGCGCTGAGCCACGACGACATCGCCGTGATCATCACCGAGGTCACCGGCCGGCCCGTGGTCCATCGCCGGCTGTCTCCTGAGCGGATGCGCGATCGGCTCGCGGCGCACGTCCCGCCGGATTTCGCCGCGATGCTGGCCGGCATGGACCGGGCCATCGCCGAGGGGGCCGAGGACCGCACCACCGACGTCGTCCAGCGCCTCACCGGCCGCCCGCCGCGCGGCTTCCGCGCGGTCGCCGAACGAGAGATGACACGAAGCGGATGACGCGTGCCACCGGCTCATGCCCTGGCGCGGATCTCGGTGGCCGTCTGTCCGAACTCCCGCCTCAGGGCGCGGCTCAGGTGGGCGGCGTCGCGCAGGCCCCAGCGGGCGGCGATCGCCCGGTCGGTTCGGGTGACCATGGCCGGGTCCCGCAGATCCCGGCGGACGCGGGCCAGGCGCTCGTACCTGACCCACGCGGCGAAGGCGATGCCCCGCCGCCGGAACAGCTCGTGCAGGTGACGCGGGGAGATGGCGAACCTGCGGGCGACGGACTCCACGCACAGCTCCGGATCGCCCAGGTCCGCGAGCACGTGGGCGCGGATCCGGTCGAACAGGTCGGCCGTCGCCCCGGCGCGTTCGGCCGTCGCCCCGGCGCGTTCGGTCGGGGTCTCGGCGACGGCCGTGACGAGCATGCAGACCAGCGCGTCCGCCAGGTGCTCGCCGGCCGTGCCGGGCAGGTCGTCGAGGTGATCGGCCAGTCTGGACAGGAAGGCGGCCAGGACCGCGCGCGTCCCCGACTCGCACGGTTGCGGCCTCCCCACGGTGCGCCGGACGAGGCCGGCGTCCGCGCCCAGCATGGTTTCGGGCAGGGCGACGACCACGACGTCACGAGCGTCGATGACCGCGGGGTCGTAGGGCCGGTCGTGGTCGAAGACGACGAGGTCGCCCGGCTTCGCCCGGGGTCTGTGCTCGTCTCGTCCGGCCTCCGCCAGGCCGGCGTGGTACAGCGCCGCCGTGAGCAGGTCACGGTCGGCGGCGCCGACCCGGCGCACCTCGTCGGCCACCAGGCGCGGCAGGCCACGAACGCGGGCGACGGTCACCCTGCCGGCCCGCATCGTGACCACCTCCGCCCGCGACTTCGCGTCCGCGGGCGTGGCCGCGCTCGTACGTGCCAAGGCCGATGACACTCGCGACTCCTTGATCTTCCGGCGCTCCAGGCGAAGGAGGACAAGGGATCATCATGGGCGGGCGCGGGCGTACCGACATCGGTAGTCCTACCGAATCCGATACCGATCCGGACCCTTCGCCGCGACCCCGCCCGCTGCCGGCGGTCCGCCCGCCGCCCGGCTCACCGTCCTGGCGAGCCGGCCATCCCGCCAAGCCGGCGGATCTCCTCCAGCGGGTATGGGGTCTGCCTGCTCTGGCGCTGGAACTTGCGGTTGAAGTCGGACATCACTGCGGCGATCGGCGCGTTCCGGGCGAGAATCGCCGCGGCCTCCTCTGGGATTCCTGTGGGCCGCTTGCCCTCTGCGTAGGCGCGCACCAGCGCGTCGCGGCCCTCCCGGTCCTCCCCCTGGTACCCGTACAGAGCGGTGACCAGCCAGTTCACCAGATACGTGGCGGTGTAACAGCGGTCGTAGGTCTGGTGCCGGTCGAAGAAGTCGGCCTCGTCCTGCGACAGCTCGAACCCGGAGGAGATGGCGAGGCCATAGTCCGCGAAGTAGAGGCGCCGGCCGTCGGTCAGGATGTTCTCGAAGTGCGCGTCGAAGTGAAGGAGCCCGCGGTGGTTCATGAATGAGGTGCCGACCGCCAGTTCCCTCTCCACCATGGCGCAGGCTCGGTTGGCGGTTCGGTCTCCCGCGGCGACCTGCGTGCCCAGCCACTGGTGCAGGTTCTGCGGAATGTACTCCAGGAACAGCGCGACGCTCGCCGAGGACTGCTGGAGAGCCCGGATCCGGCGGCGCACCTGCGATCCGCCGCCCCAGTAGGCGACGGCCCGTTCGATGTCGGCCAGTTCTTCGGGCAGGGGCGTGGAGTCCGGCAGCACCCGCCAGTGGTACATCAGGGGGAAGCCCTCATGTTCCGCCGCGAGCACCCAGTTCGTCGTCATGGTGTGCACGGCGAGCTCTCTCCAGGCCCCGAAGCCCGGCCCGCCGATGGTGCCGATGCCGTACTGGCAGAAGACGGGCAGATCGAACAGATTCGCCGTGGACCGGACGTGCTCAGGTTGCCTCTCCGGATCGGTGACGGGCACCCGCTTCACGAAGACGGGGGTTCCGGCGACCTCCAGCAGGGCCGACTTCCCGCCGATGCCGGATCCGATCGGCACGGCCGCGTCCACGAGTTCGCGCAGGGCACGATCACTGCACAAGGCCAGGGACGTGGAGACGGCGCTATGGGCGGTCAGACGCGCACCGCGCGACATGTCAGGGCACTTCGCCGCAGCGCCGCTCGCTCCGGACGGGGACTTTGAGACAGGCACTACACGGACACGGCGGGCCGCTGACGTGAGCGCCTGGCCAGTACGGTCAGGTGGACGGCGTGCGCCGCGCCGAGCACCGTCGCGCAGATGACCAGGACGAGACCGGCGGTGCCCCCGTCGCTCAGGTGCGGCTTGGGAGTGTCGGTCCCCGGCTTGGTGATGAGCAGCAACACGATCAGCGCGGCGACGACGGCGATCGCCGACGGCAGCCCGGCGGACCGCGGCGGCGCGAACGTGGCGACGGCGAGCATCGCGACCAGCCCGAACAACAACAGCATGCCGATGACCGCCGGGCCTCCCCCGGGCCGGCGCGCCATGTCGAACACCGTCCCGTACGTATCCCGGACGGTGGCCGCACCGTCGTTGAACGTCACGTCGTCGAAGAGCGGCAGGAACGCGAGCGCCAGCGTCCCTAACGCCATCACCGGGTAGAACCTGACGTAACGGTCGGCCACGGCGTACCCGTCCTGGACGGAGCGCACGTCCTCCGTCGTTCCTCGGGGTGTCATCGCACTCTCCTCCGCGGGGGATGGTGAGGAGCACACTAGGCCTCCGCACCGCCTCGGGCGACCGCGTCACGCCGATCGGCGGTGGACCGGTGCCACGGACTCGTCCCGCCCGGACGGCCGGATCGACCTCTCAGCCGGCCGACACTTCGGCGGCCTCCGCCTCCAGGGCGGTCGGCGCATCGGACGGCTCCGAGGTCTCCCGCTCGCCGGCCGGGTGGACGTCCCGGAGCAGGGTCGCCACGGTCACGGCGACCGCGACCAGCAGAAGCGCGCTGACGGTCGCGGCCACGTGCATGCCGCTCATGAACGCCTCGCGGGCGGAGGTGAGCAGTCCGGCGCCGGCGCGGCCGGGCAGGTGACCGGCCGCGGTGGTCGCGCCCGCCAGCGTGTCGTGGGCCGCCCGCGCGGCGCCGGCCGGAACGCCCGCCGGGACGGAGACGCGGGCCCGGTAGACGGCCGTGCCGAGGCTGCCCAGCGCCGCGATGCCCAGGGCGAACCCGAACTCGCCGCTCGTCTCGTTCAGCGCGCCCGCCGAGCTCGCCCTCTCCAGCGGCGCCGAGCCGACCACCAGGTCCGTGCCCAGCGTCACCATCGGGCCGGCGCCGAGGTTGGTGATCGCGAAGCCCAGCATGACCGCGGCGAGGCCGGACGCCGCGCCGGCCTGGGCGATCAGCAGCAGGCCGCACACGGACACGCCCATGCCGCCGCCGATGAGGTACGCGGGCCCGGACCCAGCGCGTGAGGTGCGGTGACACCAGGAAGCTCACCAGCGAGCCGCCCACGCCGGGCAGCATGCACAGCCCGGCCGTCAGCGGCGTGAGCCCGTGCACGAGCTGGAAGTACTGGGCGATGAACATCATCATCGCGCCCATGAGCATGGTGCCGAACATCATGCTGCCGAGCGCCGCCCCGAACGCGCGGCGGGCGAACAGGCGCACGTCCAGCAGCGGGTCCTCCAGCCGGCACTGGCGCCGTACGAACACCCAGCCGAAGACCGCGCCCGCCACGACGGAGGCGGCCGGGACGGCGTGCCAGCCGCTGCGGGCCAGCTCCTTCAGGCCGTACACCAGGGGCAGGATCGCGGCCAGGGACAGGCCCACGCTGGGCAGGTCGATCCGCCCGGCCCCGGCGTCGCGGAACTCCGGCAGGAGCACCGGGCCGAGCACGAGCAGCAGCACCATCGCGGGTACGCCGAGCAGGAACACCGACCCCCACCAGAAGTGGTCCAGCATGACCCCGGCGACGAGCGGGCCCAGGGCCGCGCCGGACATGAAGCAGGCCATCCACACGCTGATCGCCACCGCCCGGCGGCGCGGGTCGGTGAACATGTTGCCGATCAGGCCGAGCGTCGAGGGCGCCAGCGTCGCCCCCGCGACGCCGAGCAGCGCGCGTGCGGCGATGAGCATCGCGGCGCTGGTGGAGTAGGCGGCGAGCACCGAGGCGGCGCCGAACCCGGCGGCCCCGATGAGCAGCAGCCTCCGGCGCCCGATCCGGTCGCCCAGCGTGCCCATGGTGATCAGGAAGCCGGCCACCATGAAGCCGTAGACATCCATGATCCACAACTGCGCGGTGCTACCGGCGTGCAGGTCGGTGCTCAGGCGCGGCAGCGCGAGCAGCAGCACGAACACGTCGATGGAGACGAGAAGGGTGGGCAGCGCGAGAACGGCCAGCGCGATCCACTCCCGCCTCCCGGCGGTGGTGTTCATCGTGAGGACTCCCGAACGATCCGGCGCCCCGGTTGGGCGCTTTCACGAGGAAGTCGGAGCCCACCCGGGAGTCTCGACACGTCCCGGGGACGAAATTTCAGCGTGGTCTAGCGAGGAGCCCCGGTCCTTTAGGGCCGGGAGGAATCGCTTCCCTCGTGTGCGGCGCGCCAGCGCCGCCTGGACCGGTGCTGGGGCCTTAAGAACAAGTGTGTGTGCGGGGTGTAGGCGGGGTGGAGGCGACGCTGTTACCCCTGTGGTTATCGGGAGATTCCTCTCCTGTGTGACACAGGAGAACGTTACGGTTACCTTCTGTGAAGCTTGTTGTGCAGGTCAAACTCATGCCCGATGCCGGGCAGGCGTTGGCGCTTGAGCGGACCCTGCACGCCGTGAACGAGGCGGCGAACTGGGTATCGGCCGTGGCGTTCGACCACGGTGTGCCGCATGTGTACGAGCTGCGCAAGCACACCTATGCCGAGCTGAAGTCCTGGGGCCTGGGCGCACAAGCCGCCCAGCACGTGATCAAAAAGGTCCGTGACGCCTACACCACGTTGAAGGCGAACATCCGCGCCGGGAACCTCGGCAAGCCAAGCTCTCGCCGCCGCATCAAGGCCGAAGGCAAACCGGTCGTGTTCCGCCCCGAGGCCGCGCAACCCTATGACGACCGGTGCCTGTCCTGGCAGTACGACGCCCGGACCGTATCGGTGTGGACCATCGACGGCCGGGTGAAGAACATTCGGTTCGCCTGCTCGGCGGGCGCGCTCAAGACGCTACAGGCCCACCGGCAGGGCGAATCCGATCTGGTCCGGCGTGATGGTGTGTTCTATCTGATCGCCACCTGTGAGGTGCCCGAAGCCGAGCGGTACCAGCCCGCCCGGTTCATCGGCGTGGACCTGGGCATCGCCGCCATCGCCACCACCTCCACCGGCTACAAGGCCGCCGGGCGGGGACTCAACCGGCACCGCAAGCGGCAACTCGAACTACGCCGCAAGCTCCAGAACAAGCGCACCAAGTCCGCCAAGCGGCTGCTCAAGAAACGCAGACGCAGTGAGAATCGCCACGCCGCCAACCAGAATCACATCATCGCCAAGACGATCGTGACCGAGGCTGAACGCACCTCATCCGGAATCGCCCTGGAGAACCTCACAGGAATCCGGCAGAGGGTACGGCTCCGCAAGCCCCAACGGGTCGCGCTGCACTCCTGGGCCTTCGCCCAGCTCGCAGACTTCATCGTCTACAAGGCCAAACGGGCCGGCGTGCCCGTGGTCTTCGTCGATCCGGCCTACACCTCACAACAGTGCGCCGAGTGCGGCCACATCAACAGCAAGAACCGGGTCAGCCAATCGGTTTTCCTCTGCCGGAACTGCGGGGTCGTTGCCCACGCGGACCGCAACGCCTCCCGCAACATCGCCCGCAAAGGCGAAGCTGCGTGGACCGCGGGGCGTGAGTCACGCGTCCCTGCCACCCCATAGGGGTGTCTGGACGGAGGAGCCCACCCAGCAGCCAGCCGGGAGCTACCTCCAAGCCCGGCCCTTCGGGACCGGGTCAAGTTGACCGGACCGGGTGGCCCGCCTGCCGCAGGGAGTCCTTGACGTCGGAGATCTTCAGCTCGCCGAAGTGGAAGACGCTGGCGGCCAGGACCGCGTCCGCGCCCGCCGCGATCGCCGGGGCGAAGTGCGCGACCGCGCCCGCTCCCCCGCTGGCGATCACCGGCACGCTGACGACGGAGCGTACGGCCCGGAGCATCTCCAGGTCGAAGCCGGCCTTGGTGCCGTCGGCGTCCATGGAGTTGAGCAGGATCTCCCCGACGCCGAGCTCCTCGCCGCGCCGGGCCCACTCGACGGCGTCGATCCCGGTGCCGCGCCGCCCTCCGTGCGTGGTCACCTCGAAACCGTCACCGGAGCGGCGGGCGTCCACCGACAGCACGATGCACTGCGAGCCGAACCGGTGCGCGGCCTCGCGCAGGAACTCCGGCCGGGCGATGGCGGCGGTGTTGACCGACACCTTGTCCGCGCCGGCCCGCAGCAGCCGGTCGATGTCGTCCACGGTGCGGATGCCGCCGCCGACCGTCAGCGGGATGAACACCTGCTCGGCGGTACGGCGGACCACGTCGTAGGTGGTCGCGCGCTCGCCGCTGGACGCGGTGATGTCGAGGAAGGTCAGCTCGTCGGCGCCCTCGGCGTCATAGCGGCGGGCCAGCTCGACCGGGTCGCCCGCGTCCCGCAGGTTCTCGAAGTTGACGCCCTTGACCACGCGCCCGGCGTCCACGTCCAGGCACGGGATCACGCGTACCGCGACACTCATCCCGCCACCGCCGCGAGGGCCTCCTGGAGCGTGAACGCGCCGGCGTACAGCGCCTTGCCGACGATGGCGCCCTCCACCCCGTCCGGGACGAGCCCGGCCAGCGCCCGCAGGTCGTCGAGCGAGGAGACGCCGCCGGAGGCGACCACGGGCTTGTCGGTACGGCCGCAGACCTCGCGCAGCAGGTCGGTGTTGGGGCCGCGCAGGGTGCCGTCCTTGGTGACGTCGGTGACGACGTAGCGGGGGCAGCCGTCGGCCTCCAGGCGGTCGAGCACCTCCCACAGGTCGCCGCCCTCATGGGTCCAGCCGCGCGCCGCGAGCGTGGTGCCGCGTACGTCGAGGCCGACCGCGATCCGGTCGCCGTGCTCGGCGATGATCTTGCGGCACCACGCGGGGTTCTCCAGCGCGGCGGTGCCGATGTTGACCCGCGCGCAGCCGGTGGCGAGCGCGGCGGCGAGCGACTCGTCGTCGCGGATGCCGCCGGACAGCTCGACCTTCACCTCGAGCTTGCCGGTCACCTCGGCGAGCAGCGCGTGGTTCGAGCCGCGCCCGAACGCGGCGTCCAGGTCGACGAGATGGATCCACTCGGCGCCCGCGCTCTGCCAGGCCAGCGCGGCGTCGAGGGGCTCCCCGTACGACGTCTCGGTACCGGCCTCCCCCTGGACGAGGCGCACCGCCTGCCCGTCGGCGACGTCGACGGCGGGCAACAGGACAAGCGACATATCTACGACCTCCGGTCGAAGGCGAGCGTGATGAAAACCGGGACCAGGAACACCGACAGCATGAGCACGGCCAGGCGCGCGGTCCACGATGACAGTGACAACCAGGCCAGCACCTGGACGAGCAGGAACGCCACCGCGACGATGGCGTTCTGCTCACGGCGACGGCGCGCGAGCAGGCCGCCGGGCCGCCCGGGGCGACGCGGCAGCAGACGGGAGACCCGGGCGACGCGCGCCCGGCGACGCGCCCGGCGGGCGTTGCGACGGTCGTTCTCCGCCGCCGCCCGGGCACGCTCGGCCTCCAGCGCGGCCCGCCGCCGCCGGCGCTCCTTGCTCATGACAGTGTCGAGAGCCAGTTCTTGAGCACCTCGGCTCCGGCGTCGCCGGACTTCTCCGGATGGAACTGCGTCGCGCACAGCGGGCCGTTCTCCACCGCCGCGACGAAGCGCTCCCCGTGCTCGGCCCAGGTCACCAGCGGCGCCTCGAACCGGCCCGGCTCCATCTCCCAGTGCCGGGCGGCGTAGGAGTGCACGAAGTAGAACCGCGTGCCGGCGTCCACGCCCCGGAACAGCACCGAACCCGCGGGCACCTCGACGGTGTTCCAGCCCATGTGCGGCAGGATCGGCGCGTTCAGCCGCTCCACCGCACCGGGCCACTCGGCGCAGCCGTCGGTGGTGATGCCGTGCTCGACGCCCTTCTCGAACAGGATCTGCATGCCGACGCAGATGCCCAGCACCGGGCGGCCACCCGCGAGCCGGCGGCCGATGATCTGCTCGCCGCGGACCCCGCGCAGGCCGTTCATGCACGCGGCGAACGCGCCCACGCCGGGCACGACCAGCCCGTCGGCCTCCAGGGCGGTGTCGAAGTCGGCGGTGACGGTCACCTCCGGGCCGAGCCGGGCGATCGCCCGCTCGGCCGATCGCAGGTTCCCCGACCCGTAGTCCAGGACGGCGATCTTCGGGGACATCAGAGCGCGCCCTTGGTGGACGGGATGCCGTGCGCCCGCGGGTCGTGCGCGCACGCGTCACGCAGGGCCCGGGCCAGCGCCTTGAACTGCGCCTCCACGATGTGATGCGCGTTGCGCCCGTACGGCACGTGGATGTGCAGGCAGATCGCGGCGTTGAAGACGAACGCCTCGAAGATGTGCCGGGTCATGGTCGTGTCGTAGTCGGGCCCGATCATCGGCGCGATGCCCTCGGGCTCGGTGTGCACGAGGTACGGGCGGCCGGACAGGTCGACGGTGACCTGCGCGAGCGTCTCGTCCAGCGGCACGCTCGCGTTGGCGAACCGCTGGATGCCCGACTTGTCACCCAGGGCCTCGCGGAACGCCCGACCCAGCGCGATCGCGGTGTCCTCGATCGTGTGGTGGCTGTCGATGTGCAGGTCACCGGCGGTCTTGACGGTCAGGTCGAACGATCCGTGCTTGCCGAGCTGGGCCAGCATGTGGTCGAAGAACCCCACCCCGGTGGCCACGTCGACCTGGCCCGTGCCGTCGAGGTCGATCTCGACGCTGACCTGGGTCTCCTTGGTCCCCCGCTCGATCCGGCCGGTGCGTTTCCGCTCGCTCAAAGACTCTCCTTCAGGGCGGTACGGAACGCCGCCATCTCCTCGGGGGTGCCCACGCTCACGCGCAGCCACTCCGGCGGGCCGACCTCGCGGATCAGCACGCCACGATCAAGAATGCCCTGCCAGACCCGGTGCCGATCGGGAAACCGGCCGAACAGGACGAAGTTCGCGTCGGAGTCGGCCACCGTGAGGCCTTCTCCGCGCAGCCAGGCGACCAGGGCGTCGCGGTCGTCCCGCAGCGCCCGGACCGCGCCCAGGAGCTCCTCCTGGTGGGCGATCGCGGTGCGCGCGACCGCCTGGGTGACCGCCGACAGGTGGTACGGCAGGCGGACGAGCAGCAGCGCGTCGACCACGGCCGGGTCGGCGGCGAGGTAGCCGACCCGCGTGCCGGCCATCGCGAACGCCTTGCTCATCGTGCGGGTGACGATCAGCCGCGGGTTGCCGGGCAGCAGCGACAGCGCGCTCGGCGTGCCCTCGCGCCGGAACTCGGCGTACGCCTCGTCCACGACGACCATGCCCGGCGCGACGCGCAGGACCGCCTCGATCGCCTCCAGCGACAGCGCCGTGCCGGTCGGGTTGTTCGGCGAGGTGAGGAACACGATGTCGGGCCGGTGCTCCTCGACCGCGGCGACCGCGCGCTCGGCCTCCAGCCCGAAGTCCTCGTCGCGGTGGGCGTTGATCCACCGGGTGCCGCTCACCGCGGTGATGATCGGATGCATGGAGTACGACGGCTCGAAGCCGAGCGCCGAGCGCTCCGGGCCGCCGAACGCCTGCAGGATCTGCTGGATGATCTCGTTGGAGCCGTTCGCCGCCCACACCTGCCGCCCGGTGACGCCGTACCCGAGGTAGTCGGCCAGGTCCTTGCGCAGCTCGACGGCGTCGCGGTCGGGGTAGCGGTTGAGGCCCCCGGCGATGTCCGCGATCGCCTCCGACAGGGCCGCGACCAGGCGCGGCGACGGCGGGTAGGGGTTCTCGTTGGTGTTGAGCCGGACCGGCACGTCGAGCTGGGGCGCGCCGTACGGCTCCTGCCCGCGCAGGTCGTCGCGGAGCGGAAGGTCGCTCAGCGAGATGGTGCTGTCGGTCACTCGGGGATCCCCCACTCGAACCTCGCTTTAAGGGCGGCCCCGTGGGCCGGCAGGTCTTCGGCCTCGGCCAGCGTGACGACCCGGCGGGTCGCCTCGGCCAGGGCCGCCTCGTCGTAGTCGACGACGTGGATGCCGCGCAGGAAGGTCTGCACGGACAGCCCGCCGGAATGGCACGCGCAGCCGCCGGTCGGCAGCACGTGGTTGGAGCCGGCCAGGTAGTCGCCGAGCGACACCGGCGCGTGCGCGCCGACGAAGATCGCGCCGGCGTTGCGCACCCGGGCGGCGACGGTGGCGGCGTCCGCGGTATGGATCTCCAGGTGCTCGGCGGCGTAGGCGTCGACGACCTTCAGCCCGGCCGCGACGTCGTCCACGAGAACGATGCCCGACTGCCGCCCGGCGAGCGCCGCGGTGATGCGCTCGGTGTGCTTGGTGCGGGCGACCTGGTCGGCGAGCTCGCGCTCGACCGCGTCGGCGAGCTCGGTGGAGTCGGTCACCAGCACCGAGGCGGCCAGGGTGTCGTGCTCGGCCTGGCTGATCAGGTCGGCGGCGACCAGCACCGGGTCGGCGGTGGCGTCGGCGAGGATCGCGATCTCGGTCGGGCCGGCCTCGGAGTCGATGCCGATCACGCCCTTGAGCAGCCGCTTCGCCGCCGCGACGTAGATGTTGCCCGGCCCGGTGACCAGGTCGGCCGGGCGGCACTCCTCGGTGCCGTAGGCGAACATCGCGATCGCCTGCGCGCCGCCCACGGCGTACACCTCGTCGACGCCGAGCAGCGCGCACGCCGCGAGGATCACCGGGTGCGGCAGCCCGCCGAACTCCCGCTGCGCGGGCGAGGTCACCGCGAGCGAGCCGACACCGGCCTCCTGCGCGGGCACGACGTTCATGACCACGCTGGAGGGGTAGACGGCCTGACCGCCCGGGACGTACAGCCCGACCCGCTCGACCGGCACCCACCGCTCGGTGACCCTGCCTCCGGGCACGACCTGGGTGGTGACGTCGGCGCGCCGCTGGTCACGGTGGACGAGGCGGGCCCGGCGGATGCACTCCTCGAGCGCGTCGCGCACGCCCGGGGTGAGATCGTCGAGGGCGCGGCCGATCGCCTCGGCGGGGACCCGCGCGGACGCCAGGGCGACGCCGTCGAAGCGCTCGGTGTAGTCCCGCACCGCCGCGGCTCCGCGATGTCGAACGTCGTCGCAGATCGGCCGGACCTTCTCCAGGGCGGCCTCGACGTCGAGCTCGGCTCGCGGCAGCACGGAGCGCAGGTCGCCGGGAAGGGACCCGCGCAGATCGATACGGGATATCACCTGATCAGTCTACGGAGGACGCTCGGCGGCCCGGGCGCCGGTCTCAGGTATTGAGACCGGATCGCCGGAGTTTTCGAGACATTCACCGCATTCGGGAACTCTTCAGGACGGCTCCGCGCGGAGCGTGCCCTCGATCATGGTGACGGCCTCCCCGAGGAGCAGGACGCGGTCGCCCCGCACCCGGACGCGGACCTCGCCTCCGCGCGCCGACGCCTGGTGGGCGCGCAGGTCCGTACGGCCGAGGCGCTCGGCCCAGAACGGCGCCAGCATGCAGTGCGCCGACCCGGTCACCGGATCCTCCGGTACACCGACGGCCGGGGCGAAGAACCGCGAGACGAAGTCGTGGGAGGAGCCCGGCGCCGTGACGCAGATCCCCCGGGCGTCGTAACCGGAGAGGGCGGACAGGTCCGGAGCCAGCGAGCGCACGGCCCCGGCGTCGTCCAGGACCGCCAGAATGTCGTTCTGGACGTTGCGCCCGGTCCAGGACGGCGTCGCGCCGAGCGCCTCGGCCAGGCCCGCGGGCGGGTCGATCTTCTCCGGCGGGCAGGCCGGGAAGTCCATCACCAGCAGGCCGCCCTCCCGCCGTACGGTCAGAACGCCGCTGCGGAGGGTGCGGAAGCGGATGGGCCGGTCCGCCGGCACGGTGCCCGTCTCGTACAGCACGTGGGCGGCGGCGAGCGTCGCGTGCCCGCACAGGGCGACCTCGACCGCCGGGGTGAACCAGCGGAGTTCGAAGTCGGCGCCCGGGTCCTCGACCGGGCGCGGGAACGCGGTCTCGGACAGGTTCAGCTCCGTCGCGACCCGCTGCATCCAGGCGGGATCGGCCGGTCCCGCGAGGACGCAGACCCCCGCGGGGTTGCCGGCGAACGGCCGGCCGGTGAACGCGTCGACGACATGGATCCGCATGCCGTCACCGTACGGCTCGCCGCCCCGGAGGAGAACCGCGCTCCCCCGCGGGTCAGGCTCGCCGGGCGAAGGAGTCGGCGTCCGTCTGGTCGTCGTCCGGCTGGGGGACGGTCGTCCGGGGGGCGGTCGCGACGAAGACGCCCCAGCGTCGCGGCCGGGCCACCACCCAGCCGAGGATGAAACCGACGCACAGGCACGCGATGACGAGGAAGATGAAGTTCAGCCACATGATGGGCCTCCCAGCGGGAGAGCAAGCGGCGGTGTCGTCTTCGGCTTCGACCCGCCGGGCCGCGCGCCGCCTGCCGCGCGGACGGTCCGACGTTAACTCCGCGGCTTCCGGGGCTGTGTGCAGGTTGACGCGATCTAGCTCAAGGTGACTAGCGTCACACCACCCGGTGATAGCGCCGCCCGCCCGGACGCCACTCACGCGGGCCTCGCCCGTACGCCGCCGGGGCGGTCGGACGGCGTCGCCGCGGACCCTTCCGGGCCCGCGCCTTTACATTGTAGATCAATAAGTGAGCAGCGGAGATCGACGAGAGGTCGTACTCTGGCGCGGTGACCGAACGGCTGCCGATCTTCCCGCTGGGGGCCGTGCTCTTTCCCGGGCTCGTCCTGCCCTTGCACGTGTTCGAGGAGCGCTACCGCCTCCTGATGAGCGATCTGCTCGCCCGCGAGGAGCCGCGCCGGTTCGGAGTGGTCTCGATCGAACTCGGCCACGAGGTCGGCCCCGGAGCCGCCCGCCGGCTCGCCCCGGTCGGCTGTACGGCCGAGATCCGCGACGTTCAGGAGCATGAGGACGGGCGGTACGACGTCGTCGCGACCGGCGGCACCCGGTTCCGCGTGGAGGACGTCGACGACTCGCTCGCGTACCTGTGCGCCGAGGTCACTCCCCTGCCGGAGGAGGACGGGCCGGGCGCGCAGGACGCGGTCGCGCCGGTGACCGACCGGTTCCGGCGCTACTGCGACCGGCTCGTCGCACACGGCGCGCAGGTCGCCGACCTCGACGACCTGCCGGCCGAGCCGGGTCCGCTGTCCTACCTCGTGGCGGCCTCGCTGGTCCTGGACCGCCCGGACAAACAGCGCCTCCTGCAGGCCGACCACGCCGCGGCGCGGCTGCGGCTGGAGTACGAACTGCTGAGGCGGGAGAATCTTCTGCTCGAGACGTTTCCGACCGTGCCGGCGTCGGAGTTCCTCGGCGGAGGCGTCAGCCCGAACTAAGGAGTCACGGCCCGGTGGGATCGAAGAAGAACGGCGGCAAGGGCACGCCCGCGACGGTCGTGGCGACCCGTGCCGGGGTCGCCTTCACCCTGCATCCGTACGAGACCGGCGGCGGCGAGGAGTCCTACGGCGAGGCCGCCGCCGACGCCCTCGGCGTGCCGCGCGACCGGCTGTTCAAGACGCTCGTGACCGAGGTCGACGGCGATCTGACCGTCGCGGTGGTGCCGGTGTCGGCCACGCTCGACCTCAAGGCGCTCGCCGGCGCGGCGGGCGGCAAGCGCGCGGCCATGGCCGACCCGGCGGCGGCCGAGCGCGTGACCGGCTACGTCCGCGGCGGCATCAGCCCGCTGGGGCAGCGCAAGAGGCTGCCGACGGTCGTGGACTCCTCCGCGTCAGGGTTCTCGACGATCTACGTCTCCGCCGGGCGGCGGGGCCTGCAGATCGAACTGGCCCCCGCCGATCTGGTCACGCTGACCGGGGCCACCACCGCGGGCATCGCCCGCCGTCGCGCGTGACTCGCGCCGGGCGACGTCCAGCGCCTCGAGCAATCCGAACACCACGATCGCGATCAGCGGCCAGGCGATCACCACGCCCACCGCGTGCAGGTCGAGCGCGCCCTTGGCCGCCGTGCCGTCGCGGGCCGTCCGCACCACGTGCTGGAAGGATGACCGCCCGACCATGCTGCCGGTCCACCAGGCGATGAGGCCGGCGGCGACGCCCCCGGCACCGAGCGCGGCGAGGAGCCCCATCTCGCGCAGGCGTCCGGCCAGGACGTAGGCGACGACGCCGCACAGCAGTCCGGCGCAGGCCGTCAGCACGGCGAACCAGCCGTCCGCGGCGATGAGCGTCTGGCTCTCCGGGTCGCCGAGGAGCGCTTTGCCGCCCGCGATCACGTACGTCGTGCGCGGCGCGACCGTGGTCCACAGCAGCCCGGCGGGAACGCCGAGTACCGCGATCACGAGAGTCGCCGCCACTCCGATCCGAAGCTGGCCGGCCATCCGTACTTCCCCCCGCCTCTCGCCGATGATCGCAGCGTAGCGCCTGACCGACGCGTGGCCCGCCGTCGCTCCACGGCGCGGGCCACAGGCCCCCCATCCGTCACAAGGGAGCGCGTGGGGCTCGGCCGGTCTCTGAGATAGTGTGCCCGCCATGTCTGGATTCAGCCCGGCGTTCGACCGGCTGGGAGCGGCGTACGCGGCGATCTCGGCCCAGCAGCAGGAGGCACTCGTCGACTTCCTGCCCGCCGCCGACTGGAGCGCCGACCTGGCCACCGGCACGTACACGCAGGGCGAGGTCACGCTGAAGGTCGCCCTTCTCGGCAGCTACGCCGAAGAGGACCGCAGCTGGCTGTGGGGGTGGGCGAACCCGCAGTTCGGCCCCGACCACCCGGCCGTCGTGAACCCCACGGAGATCGGGGCGCGCCTCGCCATCGCCGAACTTACCGCGCGCGAGCTGGACCTGTCCTGGTACGACGGTCCCGCGCGGAGCGGCGGCGACATCGTGGCGATGGCCGCTACCGGTCTGATCGGCTCGCCGGGCACGATCCCCGGCAGCTACGAGGGCGGCGTCGCCTACTTCGCCATCCGGGACGCCTCCGCACCGGTGCCCGGGTGGGACTCCCTCACCGCCCCCCGGATGATCACCAGCGGGCTGACGCTCTTCCCGGCCGACCACCGGCTGACGGTGGCGCGGTTCTTCAGCCACCACCGGCTGGCCTTCCGCGAGGACGAGACCTCGATCGTCGCGACGCTGCCCGAGGGCGGCGCGTGCGCGGCCCGGTTCGACGCCGAGGACCGCTTCGTCTCCCTGTCGATGGAGCTGGTCGCGCGCTGAGAAAGGCGCGTACCGGGAAAATCGCTGGACCGTTCCGTACGGGCGGCCGTACTGTGCCTGGCATGTTCGGCATGGCCGCGTTCTGCTCGCCCGCGCACCTCGATGCGCCGGGCGCCGCGACCGTGCCCTCCGACGGCCTGCGACGCTGACCCTCCTCCGCCCCGTCCTTCGAGAACCCGCGGAGGAGGGTGGCGCGGCGGTCCCTGCGCGGGACCGTCCGGGTTCTCACGTCCACTTCTTCTGACGCGAGGACACATCATGGCCAAGCGGTTGTACGAACGCGGCAAGCCGCATCTCAACATCGGCACCATGGGGCACGTCGACCACGGCAAGACCACGCTCACCGCGGCGATCACCGCGGTGCTGGCCCGGCAGGGGCTGGCGAAGGTCGTGCCGTTCGAGGGCATCGACCGGGCTCCGGAGGAGCGGGACCGCGGCATCACCATCAACATCGCGCACGTCGAGTACGAGACGCCGACCCGGCACTACGCCCACGTCGACATGCCCGGCCACGCCGACTACGTCAAGAACATGGTCACCGGCGCGGCCCAGGTCGACGGGGCGATCCTGGTCGTGTCCGCGCAGGACGGCGCGATGCCGCAGACCCGCGAGCACGTCGTGCTCGCCCGGCAGGTCGGCGTCCGTCACATCGTGGTCGCGCTCAACAAGGCCGACACGGTCGAGGACGCCGAACTCCTGGACCTGGTCGAACTGGAGGTACGGGAGCTGCTGACCCGGTACGGGTTCCCCGGTGAGGAGATCCCGGTGGTCCGGGTGTCCGGGCTGCGGGCGCTCGAGGGCGACCCGTACTGGGTCCGGCGGATCGAGGACCTCCTCGCCGCGGTCGACGCGTACGTGCCGGTGCCGGCCCGGATCCTGGACCGGCCGTTCCTGCTGCCGATCGAGAACGTCCTGACCATCACCGGCCGCGGCACCGTCGTGACCGGGGTGGTCGAGCAGGGCGCCGTCCGGCTCGGCGACCACGTCGAGGTGGTCGGCCTGGGCGCGACGGTCGCCACGGTGGCCACCGGCCTGGAGACGTTCGGCCAGACGATGGACCACGCCGAGGCCGGGGACAACACCGCCGTGCTGCTCCGCGGCGTACGGCGCGAGCAGGTGCGCCGCGGTCAGGTCGTGGCCGCGCCGGGCGCGATCCGGCCGCACACGCGGTTCCGAGCCGAGGTGTACGTGCTCGGCACGGACGAGGGCGGGCGCAGCGGCCCGTTCTTCACCGGGTACCGGCCGCAGTTCCACCTCCGGACGACGGACGTGCCGGGCGAGATCGACCTGGGCGAGGGCGGCATGGCGCTGCCCGGCGACACGGTCACGATGACCGTGAACCTGGGCCGCGCGGTGGCGCTGGACGAGGGGCTGGGCTTCGCGATCCGCGAGGGCCGCCGCACGGTCGGCGCCGGCACCGTGACCGCCCTGCTCGCCTGAACCGGCCATGGGGGACCCCTCTTCGGCGGGGTCCCCCACGCGCCGAACACCGACGCGCGGCGAGTGGGGTGCTACAGGCCGAGGTCGTCCAGTTCCTTGAGCAGGTCCGCGCGGGAACCCGGGGTCGTCCGGCCCGCGCCGGACGGGAGGGGGCGGGTGCCGCCGTCCGTGGCGGCGCGGGGGCGGCGCTCGCGCAGGATCCAGCCGCCGGCGATGCCCGCGACGAAGCCGAACAGGTGGCCCTGCCAGCTGATGCCGCGGTGCGGCAGCAGCACGGCGAACTGGTACGCGAAGCACAGCGCCATGACGAGCCCGACCACGATGTCGATCCGGTGCCGGTCGAAGAACCCGCGCACGATCACGTATCCGAAGTAGCCGAACACCACGCCGCTCGCGCCGGCCGTCACGGTGTTCGGCCCGGAGGTCAGCCAGGCGCCCATGCCGCTGACCAGCACGATCAGCACCGTGAGGCTGAGGAACTTCTTCACGCCGCGGAAGGCGGCCAGGAAGCCGAAGATGAACAGGGGCCCGGAGTTGCCCTCGATGTGCGCCCAGCTCAGGTGCAGGAACGGCGCCGTCACCACGCCCGTGAGGCCGGTGACGTCCCGCGTGTGGATGCCGTAGTGCAGGCTGAGCCGGTAGCCGTCCGCCCAGTTGACCGCCTGGACGACCCAGATGACCGCGAGCACCCCGACCATCACCCAGAACGCCCTCAGCGCCTCGGCCAGCACCGCTTCGGCGTCACCCGGCCGCCCGTCCCCGCTGCCCATCTTCACCGCGCCCCTCCGGCCGAACATGTCCTCCCCGAAAGATAGCCCCGTCGGTGACGGTCGCGCGCGCGGAAGGGAGGACGACCGGCCGGCGTGGTCGCGCCGCTGGAGAGGCCGGACGGGCCACACCGCGCGCACGGGTCAGACGGTGGCGTTCCGGTGCTCCGGGAGGAGGGCTCGGCGGACGGCTTCGGCCGCCCAGTCGTCCGCGGTCTTCTCGCGGATGCGGCTCCCGAGGACCTTCCAGTCGCCCGAGGTGGCCAGCAGGACCTTGGCCAGGCCCGCCGCGGCGGAGAGGGCGCCCAGGGCGAGGGTCCGGCGGTCGGACGCCAGGCTCGCGGTGGCGGCGTCCACCACCCGCTGGTGGGCCTCCCAGAGCGAGACGATGTCGCGCACCGGGTACCAGGTCTCGGGGAACAGGCCGTAGTTCCGGTGCTGGTCGATCTCGACCTGGCCTCCGTCGACCATCCGCGTGAGCAGGCGTTCGGTCAGGCCGGTGCCGCGCAGCCGGGTCACCCACGCGAGGGGCGTACGGGGCGTGGCCGCGATCGCGTCGAGCAGTTCGTCGAGGACGGCGTCGCCGGTCGGCGATTCACCGGACGCCAGGACGGCGGCGTCGCCGGTCCGCGCGTCGCCGACCGGTACGAGGACGGACCCATCGGCCTGGTCCACCGTGACGCGGCCGGTCAGGGCGAGTTCGGACAGCAACCCGCCGACCACCCCGCAGTCCATCGCGTTGGGGGCGATGCGGCACTTGCCGCGGATGTCGTGAGCAAGGAGCAGCAGTTCCTCTGCCAGCGTCTCGGGCACGTTCGGAACGCTAAACGCCCCGATTGTCGGCTCGGTGAACAGAGAGCAAAGTGTTTCAGGCGGGGTCCGCGGCCAGGGTATCGACCCGTCGTACCCGGATCGACAGCACCGCCGCGAGCAGGCAGAGCGCGCCCGCGCCGTACCACGCCGCGGCGTAGTCGCCGAGCCGGTCCCGTACGACACCGGCGGCCTCGGCGGCGATCGCCGCGCCGACCTGGTGCGAGGCGAACACCCAGCCGAACACCACCGGCCCGGACATGCCGAAGTTCTCCCGGCACAGCGTGACCGTCGGCGGCACGGTCGCCACCCAGTCGAGGCCGTAGAAGATGATGAAGACCAGCATGCTGGGGTGGGTCGTCCGGGCGAACAGGCTCGGCAGGATCAGCAGCGAACAGCCGCGCAGCGCGTAGTAGACGCCGAGCAGCACCCGCGAGTCGACGCGGTCGGTGAGCCACCCGGAGAAGATCGTTCCGACGACGTCGAAGACACCGACGAGGGCCAGCAGGCTCGCGGCCGTGGTCTCCGGCATGCCGTGGTCGTGCGCCGCGGGGATGAAGTGCGTGCCGACCAGGCCGTTGGTGGAGGCCCCGCAGATCGCGAAGCTCCCGGCGAGCAGCCAGAACACCGGCGTCCGCGCGGCCGTGTCGAGCGTGCCGAGCGCACGCCGGGCCGCACCGGTCGACCGCACCTTCGGTATCTGCTCCGTCGCGCCGTACGGGAGCACGCCGACGTCGGCGGGGTGGTCGCGCAGGAACAGAACGACGAGGGGCACGACGGCCACGGCGGCGACGCACACCGTCACCGAGGCGGACCGCCAGCCGTACGCGTGGGTCAGGTGGGCCAGGACCGGCAGGAACACCAGCTGACCGGCCGCTCCCGCCGCGGTGAGCACGCCGGTGACGATGCCGCGGCGCGCGACGAACCAGCGGCTCGTCACCGTCGCCACGAAGACCATCGCCATCGACCCGGTGCCCAGGCCGATCAGCACGCCCCAGCAGGCGATGAGCTGCCAGGGCGCGGTCATGAAGACGGTCAGCCCGCTGCCGACCGCCACGAGCACGAGCGCGACGGAGACGACCTTGCGCATGCCGAACCGGTCCATCAGCGCGGCCGCGAACGGCGAGGTCAGACCGTACAGGACCAGGTTGACCGAGACGGCGGCGGAGATCGTGCCGCGTGGCCAGCCGAAGTCCTGGCTCAGCGGGTCGATGAGCACCCCGGGGGTGGCGCGGAATCCGGCGGCGCCCACGAGGGCCACGAGCGCGACCGCCGCCACGATCCAGGCGCGGTGCAGACGCGGGCGAGTCTTGGGCGGTGTGTCGGGGATTGTCGCAGTCACACGATGATCCTGGTGGAGGCGGCGTTCGCCGGGCGAGTGGCCCGAGAGCCATCATCTGAAATAATCGGGCCATGATCCCCCATGAGATCGCCGTCCTCGCGCTGAACGACGTCGTGGCGTTCGACCTCGGCGTGCCGACGCAGATCTTCGGCGCGGCCCGTGACGACGACGACCGGCGGTTCTATCGCGTACGCGTCTGCACGCCGGACGGCGCGCCGGTCCGTACGTCGGGCGGGTTCCTGGTCCAGCCCGGCGAAGGGCCGGAGATGCTGGCCGAGGCCGACACGGTGGTCGTGGCCGGCATCCATGGGGGCGCGCCGATGACGGAGGGCCGGCTGGAGCCCGTCGTGGCCGAGGCCCTGGCCCGGCGGCGCCCGGACGCGCGGCTGATGTCGATCTGCACGGGCGCGTTCGTGCTCGCGGCGGCGGGCGTCCTCGACGGCCGCCGCGCCGCGACGCACTGGTACCACGCCGACCGGTTCCGTGCGCTCTACCCCAAGGTGCGCCTGGACGCCGACGTGCTGTTCGTCGACGACGGCGACGTGCTCACCTCGGCGGGCGTCGGCGCCGGCATCGACCTGTGCCTGCACGTGGTCCGCCGCGACCACGGCACGGAGGTGGCCAACCGCGCCGCGCGGCGCTCGGTGGTGCCACCGTGGCGCGAGGGCGGGCAGTCCCAGTTCATCGAACGCCCGCTGCCCGACCCGACCGGCACGTCGACCGCCGCCACCCGCGCCTGGGCACTGGGCCACCTGGACGAACCCCTGAGCCTGGCACGGCTGGCCCGGCAGGCGGGCATGAGCGTACGGACGTTCACGCGCCGGTTCCGTGAGGAGACGGGGGTCAGCCCGGCGCAGTGGCTGCTGGGCCGGCGGGTGGAGGAGGCGCGGCGGCTGCTGGAGACGACGGACCTGCCGATCGACCGTGTCGCCGCCCGCGCCGGTTTCGGCACGGCGACGTCGATGCGCCAGCACCTGCACGCGGCCGTGGGCGTCTCCCCGACCGCCTACCGCCGGACGTTCAGCCGTACGGGCGGATAACCCGTTGGTGGGGCGGGGACCGATCCGTTACAACGGACGTCATGCTCCGCAAATATCCGAGAACCCCTCATATCGAGGGTTCTCGGCTACAGCCCGGCGACTTCGACCTGGCAGCCGTGCCGTTCGCGGAGATCGCCGGTCGGTACCTGGTCGTGGAGGAGAAGCTGGACGGGGCGAACGCCGCGATCAGCTTCTCGGCCGACGGCGGGCTGCGGCTGCAGAGTCGCGGCCACTACCTGACCGGCGGCCCGCGGGAGCGCCAGTTCGGTCCGCTGAAGGCGTGGGCGGCGACGGTCCAGCACCTGCTCTGGCCGCGGCTCGGCGACCGCTACGTCATGTACGGCGAATGGCTGTACGCCAAGCACACCGTCTTCTACGACGCGCTCCCCCACTATTTCTGCGAGTTCGACGTCCTGGACCGGCGGGAGGAGGTGTTCCTCTCGACCGAACGCCGCCGCGCGCTGCTGGCCGGCACCCCGGTGGTGTCGGTGCCGGTCCTGCGCACCGGCCCGATCGACCGGCTGGAGACGCTGACGTCGCTGGTCGGCCCCTCGACGTGCCGGACGCCGGACTGGCGGGACGCACTGGCCGAGGCGGCCGTGGAGGGCGGCGCCGACCCCGGTCAGGTGCTGGCCGAGACCGACCTGTCGGAGGACATGGAGGGCCTCTACATCAAGGTGGAGGAGGACGGCGAGACCGTCGGCCGCTACAAGTGGGTGCGCCCGGGCTTCCTCACGGCGGTGCTCGACTCCGGCAGCCACTGGCTGGACCGGCCGATCGTGGCGAACCGCCTGACCGACCCGGAGGCGCTCTATGCCACCGTTCGATGACCTGTGCCCCGCGCCGCCGCTGTGGACCGTGCCCTGGGCGCGGATCGAGGCCGCGTTCGCGTGGGTACGGCGCATGTCCGGGGTTCCGCAGGACGAGGAACATCACGCCGAGGGTGACGTCGCCACCCACACCCGGATGGCCTGCGAGGCGCTCGCCGCGCTGCCGGAGTGGCGGGCGCGTCCGCCCGCCGAGCGGGTACGGCTGTTCGCGGCCGTGCTCCTGCACGACGCGGCCAAGCCGGACTGCACGAGCGAGGACCCCGACGGGCGGATCACCGCCCGCGGCCACTCCCGGCGTGGCGACCTGATCGCCCGGCGGGTGCTGTGGGAGCTGGGCGCCCCCGTGTCCTGGCGGGAACACGTGGCCGCGCTCGTCCGGCATCACCAGGTCCCGTTCTGGGCGCTGGAGCGGCCCGACCTGGAGCGCATCGCGTTCCGGTCGAGCCTCGTGGCGCGCAACGACGATCTCGCGATCCTGGCGACGGCCGACATACTCGGCCGGATCTGCGGGGACACCGCCGAGGTGCTGGAGAACATCGCCCTGTTCCGTGAGTACTGCGCCGACCAGGGCTGCCTGGACCGGCCGCGCCGGTTCCCCTCCGAGCACGCGCGCTTCTGGTACTTCCGCACCCCCGGCCGGGACCCGGGCTACGCGGCCTACGACGACACCCGGATGACCGTGACCGTCCTGTCGGGGCTGCCGGGTGCCGGCAAGGACCACTGGATCACCGAGCACGGCGCGGGGAGGCCGGTGGTCAGCCTCGACGCGCTGCGCGCCGAGCTCGGCGTGGACCCGGCCGGCGACCAGCGGCCGGTGGTGGACGCGGCGTACCGGCTGGCGCGGGAGCATCTGCGGGCGGGCCGGGCGTTCGTGTGGAACGCCACCAATGTGTCCCGGCAGCTCCGCGAGCGGTGCGTCGGCCTGGCGGCGGGCTACCGCGCCCGCGTCGAGCTGGTCGCGCTGGAGGCCCCGCCCCAGGTGCTGCGGAGGCGCAACCGGGAACGGCGCGACCCCGTGCCCGAGCCGGTGGTCGACCGCCTGATCGGCCGTTGGGAGACTCCGGACCCGACCGAGGCCCACACCGTCCGCTGGGTCGTCACCGGCTGAGAGACCGCCCGGGCCCCACCCGTCGCGCGGCGGCGCGTGAGGTGCGGGCGGTGGGATCCGCTCCTCTGTGAGCACTCGTCGGCCGACGACCTGCGATGTGAGCCTCCATCGAGTCGAAGGCGAGGACGTCCGTCCCGAGGCCCTTGGCGGTGCGGATGGCGTGCCGGCCCTGGCTTGCCTGTGAACGCAGTTACCGGCTGGGAGCGGGTAGAGAGATCCCATAACTGGACTGATGCCCAAGAAGCCATGCGTACTGGAGTGGGCGAGGAGACGACACCAACGGCCGAATGGTGCATTGCCTTCGCACGGGAGTCATCAGTCCATTCGGAGGATTTTGAGTACGTATGGAAAGGTTTGACTCGGTGTGGTCATACGGCGGAAACAGTCAGCGGCACGTGACGTTGCCGTGGCGGGATGGGGGTAATGGTGCGTTGCTCCGGTGCCTGATCAGATGAGTGACGGCGCCCCCGCAGACGGGGCGCCCGGCGTGCACGGGCAGGATCCCGCGGACCCCCGCCGGTGGAAGGCGCTGGCCGTCTGCCTGATCGCCGGTTTCATCACATGGTTGGACATCAGCATCGTCAACGTGGCACTACCCTCTATCCACATCGCGTTGCACGCCTCGACGAGCGACCTGCAGTGGGTCGTATCCGGATACGCTTTCGCCTTCGGGCTACTGCTGATACCCGCCGGACGGTTCGGCGACACACACGGCCGGCGCAACGTCTTCGTCGTCGGCATGGCGCTTTTCACATTGGCCAGCGCCGCGGCGGGAGCCGCCCCCGGAGCGGATTGGCTGATCGTGACGCGGGTTGCACAGGGGGCTGCCGCGGGTGTAACCGCTCCGCAGATCAGCGGCCTTATTCAGCAACTTTTCCGGGGGGCGGAGCGGGGACGGGCGTTCGGACTGCTAGGCGCCACGATCAGCATCTCCACGGCAGTCGGCCCACTACTCGGCGGTCTGCTCATCCAGTTCAGCAGTGCAGGGGCAGGCTGGCGTCATGTCTTCCACGTCAGCATACCGATCAGCATCATCGCCATGTTCTTGGCGTACCGATACATACCTGGGCGGGAAGGTGAAAAGCGGCAACTGGAGAGCATGGATCCTGCTGGAGTATTACTGCTGGCCGCCGGCGTATTCATCCTGCTATTGACGCTCGTGGAAGGACGGGAGTGGCAGGCACAGAGCAGATGGCTGTTGGCGCTGGCCGCCTCCGCCGTACTGGCCGGTTTCGTACGATGGGAGCGCTGGTACGGGCAGCGGCACAACCCGATAATGGACCTTTCCCTGTTCCGTAGGGCCCCCTATGCCCTTGGCACATTGCTCGCGACGCTGTATTTCGGCGGATTCACCGCAATCTTCTTCATCGTCACCCAGCACCTCCAAGAAGGCCTACATTATTCCGCTCTGCGGGCAGGTTCGGTGAGTGCGGCTTTCGCGCTGGGATCGGCGCTCAGCGCCGCACTGGGCGGTCAACTCGTCATCCGGTTCGGCCGCCCGCTCGTCGCGTTCGGACTAGTGCTGGTCACGGTGGGATTGGTCGCCACAGAACCGGCCGTGCGTCTCGCTCCGGGTCACAACGCCGCCTGGGTGATCGCCGGCGCATTGTTCGTCGCAGGGCTGGGAAACGGTCTGATCGTCTCGCCGAACCAGACGCTCACCTTGGCGGCGGTTCCCGTCGTGGAGGCCGGCGTTGCCGGCGGCATGCTTCAGACCGGGCAGCGGATCGGCGCCTCCGTCGGCCTTGCGGCGGTGGGCCCGGCTCATGGCATTTATGGGAGGGCGTTCCAGCATGCTCTACTGGTCAACATCATGTTCGTGTTGGCCGCGCTGGCTGTGGCCCTTGTGGACGTGCTGATGGAGCGTCGCGCCGACCGGGGATCGGACTGTCGCTGAGCGGGGAGGCCGCGTGGGGGCTTCCTCTGGCGGGCATCCGGTCGGCGTCAGCGCCGCGCGGTCCGAGTGGGATCTGTCCGGTTATCGGCGGCATGCCACCGCGTGGATGACGACGGACCCGCGCCGAGCGTGTTAGGCAAACCACCCAAGGGTAGTGATGCCTCGCCCGCGCCGATCACGCCGTCGCGGCCTCATGACGTTGGGCATTCGACAAAAGACCCGCCATCAAAGAAAGCATTCCGATGTCCCGCCAGATCCCGCCGTCCGTTGTCGATGGCGTCCTTCTATTCGCACGCGTGGCGGTCGGGATCATCTTCTTCGCCCACGGCTGGAACCACCTGTTCACCACGGGCATCGAGGCCACGCAACACGAGTTCAAAAGCCTGGGCGCCCCCGCCCCGTCGTTCTCCGCATGGTATGCGGGCATCGTGGAACTGATCGGTGGAATCCTGCTGATCGTCGGCGTACTCATGCCTCTCGCCGCCGTGCTGCTCTTCCTGGACATGGCCGGCGCCTTCTTCTCCGTGCATTGGCGCAAGGGCATCTACGTGTCCAACGGTGGTTACGAACTCGTTTTGGCCCTCGGCGCCGCCGCCCTGACCCTCGGCGCGGTGGGCCCAGGACGCTACAGCATCGCAGGCCTGCTCGGCCACCTGCGAGGTGGCGGCCGAACCGCTAGATAGCTTCCGCCAACCTCCCAAGCGGTGCGTAGGCGTGCGACGGCGCCAGGATGTGAGCGCTGCTGACGCGACGCCCACGGGCGGACGGAATTTGTGGGAAGGAGAGGGAGGTGGGTAACCAGCGGCGGTCATCCGGCGAAACGCCGAAGGTCAGGGGCCTTGCCGGTGACGACATGGGGTACGACGGCAACGAGTGGTCCGGGGTCCACCCCCGGCGGATCACCCCGGATCAGTGGGAGCGGTTCGAGGGGTACATGCGGGAGATCTTCACCGCGCTCGGCATGCCGACCGACATGGCCTCTACCGCCGACACCCCGCAGCGGTTCCTGCGCGCGCTGTATGAGGCGACCAATGGATATGAGGGGGATGAGAAGCTGGTCACGGCGTTCCCGACCGAATGCCGCGGCGGCCCGGACTGCCGCATCAGCCAGGTCGTGGAGGGGCCGATTCCGTTCTTCTCCCTGTGCGAGCATCACGGCCTGCCGTTCTTCGGCGCCGCCTATGTCGGGTACGTCGCTCATGAGCGCATTTTGGGGCTGTCCAAACTCACACGGCTGGTCCGGTTGTTCGCGCGCCGCTTCTCCGTGCAGGAACGCATCGGCCAGCAACTCGCGGACGCCCTTGAGCGCATCCTGGCCCCGCATGGCGTCGCCGTGTACCTGGAGGCGGTGCACCTGTGCATGCAGATGCGCGGCGTGCGCGAGATCGAGTCCAGCGCCCGCACTACGTACTGGCGCGGCATCTACGACACCGAGGACCCGCTCCGTACCGAATTCTTCGGGCTCTGCGGGCCCGCAGGCGTGACGCGTGGCCGGGCGTGACAGACCACCGGGCACTGGACCACCGCAGGCCGCGCCTTTGGTGCCGCCGTCCGAGGAACCCGGCCTGCCGCGCCGGCGCCTGCCACCGGCTCTGGCCGCCCTCTACGGCGGCGACCTGGTCCGACGCACCCGGCGCCGCGCGGCGGGGTCACCGAGCGCGCGCACCGCGATCCGCGTCGCACCTGGGAGGCCCTCGTCGGCGACCAGGCGACGCGCTAATTCATGCCCGGTCCTGCCGCGGCCGCTGAGCGCCCGGCCGTGCCTCAGGTGAGGCAGGCCGGGCCGAGGAGCTGCTTCAGGTCGCCCATCAGCGCGGGCGAGGCGGTGACGCGGAGCTTGTCGTCGAGGCGGACGACCGTCGTGCGGGGGCCGTTCTGCAGCTGGAGGTGGACCTCCGTCTGGCCCGGATGGGTGCCCAGGACCTCCTTCAGCCGCTGCACGACCGGCGGGGTGACGCGGGTGACCGGCAGGGACACCGTCAGGGGACGACCCGCGTCGCTGACGGTGAGATCCGGCTGGGTGACCTCCATCGCGATCAGCTTCGCGGTGTCCTCGCGCTTGTCCAGGCGGGCCTTGACGACGATGATCGCGTCTTCGGCCAGGAGCGTGGAGCACAGCTGGTACGCGGACGGGAAGATCATCAGCTCGATGGCGCCCTCGAGGTCCTCCAGGACGGTCAGCGCCCACGAGTCGCCCTTCTTGGTGACCTTGCGCTGCAGGCCGGTGATCAGGCCGCCGACCGTGACGATCTGGCCGTCGGGACGCTCGTCCGCGGTGAGGGCGGCGATGGAGCAGTCGACGTTGGCCGACAGGATGTGCTCGATGCCGAGCAGCGGGTGGTCGGAGACGTACAGGCCGAGCATCTCGCGCTCGAAGGCCAGCAGCGTCGTCTTGTCCCACTCCCCCTCCGGGATGGCGACGTCGAAGGTCGTGTCGACCACGCCGTCGTCGGCCCCGCCGAACAGGGAGTCCTGGCCGATCGCCTCGTTGCGCTTGATGTCGATGATCGCGTCGATGGCGGCCTCGTGCACCATCACCAGGCCCTTGCGCTCGTGGCCGAGGGTGTCGAAGGCACCGGCCTTGACGAGCGACTCGACGACGCGCTTGTTGCAGACCTGCGGCGGCACCTTGCGCAGGAAGTCCTGGAAGTCGGTGAAGCGGCCCTTCTCCTTGCGGGCGGCGATGATCGCGTCGACGACGTTGCCGCCGACGTTGCGGATCGCGGTCAGGCCGAACAGGATCTCGGTGTCGCCCTTGGGGGTGAAGTCGGCGTCGGACTCGTTGACGTCGGGCGGGAGCACCTTGATGCCCATGCGGCGGCACTCGTTGAGGTAGAGCGCGCTCTTGTCCTTGTCGTCCTTGACCGAGGTGAGCAGCGCCGCCATGTACTCGGCCGCGTAGTTGGCCTTGAGGTAGGCGGTCCAGTACGAGACCAGGCCGTAGCCGGCGGTGTGCGCCTTGTTGAAGGCGTAGTCGGAGAAGGGCAGCAGGATGTCCCACAGCGCCTTGATCGCGGCGGCGGAGTAGCCGCGCTCCTGCATGCCGGACTCGAAGGTGGCGTACTGCTTGTCCAGCTCCGCCTTCTTCTTCTTGCCCATCGCGCGGCGCAGCAGGTCGGCCTGGCCCAGGCTGTAGCCCGCGACCTTCTGCGCGATCGCCATGACCTGCTCCTGATAGACGATCAGGCCGTAGGTCGTGTCGAGGATGTCCTTGAGCGGCTCCTCGAGCTCGGGGTGGATCGGTGTGATCGGCTGCTGGCCGTTCTTGCGCAGCGCGTAGTTGGTGTGGGAGTTGGCGCCCATCGGGCCGGGACGGTAGAGCGCGAGGGCGGCGGAGATGTCCTCGAAGTTGTCGGGGCGCATCAGGCGCAGCAGCGAGCGCATGCCGCCACCGTCCAGCTGGAAGATGCCGAGCGTGTCACCGCGGGCCAGCAGCTCGTAGGCCTTCTTGTTGTCGAGCGGCAGCTCGAGCAGGTCGATGTCCTCGCCCTTGTTGAGCTTGATGGCCTTGAGACAGTCCTGCATGATCGTCAGGTTGCGCAGGCCCAGGAAGTCCATCTTCAGCAGGCCGAGCGTCTCGCAGGTCGGGTAGTCGAACTGCGTGATGATCACACCGTCGCTGTCGCGGCGCATGATCGGGATGTGGTCGGTCAGCGGCTCGGCCGACATGATCACACCGGCGGCGTGCACGCCGGTCTGGCGGATCAGGCCCTCCAGGCCCTGCGCCAGATCCATGATCTGCTTGACGTCGGTCTCTTCTTCGTACAGCTTGCGCAGCTCGCCGGCCTCGCCGTAGCGGGGGTGCTTGTCGTCGAAGATCCCCGACAGCGGGATGTCCTTGCCCATGACGGCGGGCGGGAACGCCTTGGAGATGCGGTCGCCGAGCGCGTACGGGAAGCCGAGCACGCGGCCGGCGTCCTTGATCGCGGCCTTCGCCTTGATGGTGCCGAAGGTGGCGATCATCGAGACCTTGTCGGCGCCCCACTTCTCGGTGACGTAGCGGATCGCGTCGGCGCGCCCACGTTCGTCGAAGTCCACGTCGATGTCGGGCATGGAGACGCGGTCGGGGTTGAGGAACCGCTCGAAGATCAGTCCGTGCGGCAGCGGGTCGAGGTCGGTGATGCCCATGGCGTACGCGACCAGGGAGCCCGCCGCGGAGCCACGGCCCGGCCCGACCGCGATGCCGTTGTTCTTGGACCACATGATGAAGTCGGCGACGACGAGGAAGTAGGAGGGGAACCCCATCTGGCAGATGACGTCCATCTCGTACTCGACCTGCTTGCGGTGCTCCTCGTCCACCCCCTCGGGGAAGCGCCGCTCCATGCCCTTCCAGACCTCTTTGCGGAACCACGACTCCTCGGTCTCACCCTCGGGGACCGGGAAGCGGGGCATGAGGTTGCGGTATTCGAACATCCCCGAGGAGTCGACCTTCTCGGCGACCAGCAACGTGTTGCGGCAGCCCTCGACCCAGATGTCGGAGGTGTCGACCGCCCGCATCTCGTCGGCGGTCTTGAGGTAGTAGCCGGACCCGCTGAACTTGAAGCGGCCCGGGTCGGACAGCTGCTTGCCGGTCTGGATGCACAGCAGCGCGTCGTGCGCGGAGGCCTCGGCCTCGCGCGTGTAGTGGGAGTCGTTGGTGACGACGGGCGGGATGCCGAGCCTCTTGCTGATCTCGATGAGGCCGTCACGGACCTGCTTCTCGATGTCCAGGCCGTGGTCCATGACCTCGAGGAAGTAGTTGTCCTTGCCGAAGACCTCTTGGTATTTGGCCGCCGCGGCGAGCGCCTCGTCGAACTGGCCGAGCCGCAGCCGGGTCTGCACCTCGCCCGAGGGGCAGCCGGTGGTGGCCATCAGGCCCGCCGAGTGCTCCTGGAGCAGCTCGAAGTCCATGCGCGCCCACTTGCGCACGAACCCCTCGGTGTAGGCGCGGCTGGTGAGCTTGAAGAGGTTGTGCAGGCCCTCTTTGTCGCGGGCCCAGATGGTCTTGTGCGTGTAGTGACCGCCACCGGAGACGTCGTCGCCCTTCTGGCTGGGCTCGCCCCAGCGGACGGGCTGCTTGACGAAGCGCGAAGCGGGCGCGACGTAGGCCTCGATGCCGATGATCGGCGTCACCTCGGCGGCGGTGGCCTGCTTGTAGAAGTCGTACGCGCCGTGGGTGTTGCCGTGGTCGGTCATGGCCACCGCGGGCATGCCCTGCTGGCTGACCTCGGCGAACATCTCCTTGAGACGGGCCGCCCCGTCCAGCATGGAGTACTCGGTGTGCACGTGTAGATGCACGAACGAGTCACTCATGCGCGGCGCCTCCTTAGGGCATGCGAAACCAACGCGTGCCGGGGACACGCGCCGTCGTCGCAAGGGTTGTTCGTCTCTTGGACCACCGATCGCACGGCGGTCCCATGAGACTAACGCGTCCCACCGACGAGTTCGGGACTCGACACTCAAGATGTCCGAAACGCCACGTTCATGGGCGTGATCACATCCGTGACGGCCTGCGCACTCTCCGGCGTCTTGTATGGTCAGGCGCAGATTCGGGCATCAAGCCAGTCCATGCGGACGCTGATTTCGGAGGCGGGACGTGTCGAGGACGATGGATCCCCCGGGCACGCTCGCCGGCGGCCCGGGACATGAGGGCGACGAGGACTACGCCAAGTCGCTGAGCAACCGCCAGGTCCGGATGATCGCGATCGGCGGAGCCATCGGCGTCGGGCTGTTCCTCGGCGCGGGCGGCAAGCTCGCCCAGGCCGGCCCCGGCCTGATCCTCTCGTACGCCATCTGCGGGGTCGCGGCCTTCTTCGTCATGCGGGCGCTCGGCGAACTCGTGCTGCACCGGCCCACCGCCGGCAGCTTCGTGTCGTACGCGCGGGAGTTCATCGGCCCCTGGGCGGGCTTCGCGAGCGGCTGGCTCTACTGGCTCAACTGGGCCATGACCGGCGTCGCGGAGACGACCGCCGTGGGGATCTACGTCCACCGGTGGCTGCCCGGCGTGCCGCAGTGGATCGTCGCGCTCGCCGCCCTGGTGGTGCTGCTCACCGTGAACCTGCTGTCCGTACGGCTCTTCGGAGAGCTGGAGTTCTGGTTCTCCGTCATCAAGGTGCTGGCGATCGTCACCTTCCTGGTCGTCGGGCTCGGCCTCGTACTCACCGCCGCCGGCGTCGGGCACGAACACGCGGGCCCGGCGAACCTCACCTCGCACGGCGGATTCATGCCGCGCGGGCTGCCCGTCGTCCTCATGAGCCTGCAGGCCGTCGTCTACGCCTACTCGGGCATCGAGATGGTCGGCATCGCGGCCGGGGAGACGCAGAATCCGCGCCGGGTCATGCCCCGGGCGATCAACGGGGTGATCTGGCGAATCGGCATCTTCTACGTCGGCTCGGTGATCCTGCTCGCCATGGTGCTGCCCTGGACCGCCTACAGCGCCGGGGAGAGCCCGTTCGTGACCGTCTTCTCCCGCCTCGGCGTACCCGGCGCCGGCGACATCATGAACGCGGTCGTGCTGACCGCGGCCCTGTCGTCGTGCAACTCCGGCCTGTACGCCACCGGCCGCATCCTGCGCTCCCTGTCGAGGCGCGGCGAGGCCCCGGAGTTCGCCGGCCGGATGAACCACCGGCACGTCCCGTACGGCGGGATCCTGTTCACCGCGATCGTGCTGACCCTCGGCGTCGGGCTCAACTACGCGGTGCCGAAGATGGCCTTCGACATCGCCACGTCGGCGTCCGCCCTCGGCGTCGTCGCCGTCTGGGGGACGCTGGTGTGGTGCCAGCTCCGGCTCCGTGCCGCCGCCAACCGCGGCGAGGTCGCCCGGCCCTCCTTCCGCATGCCGGGCGCCCCGGTCACGAACTGGCTGACCCTCGCCTTCCTCGCCGTCGTGGTCGTGCTGATGCCGTTCGCGGACGAGGCCAACCAGATCGCGTTCTGGTGCCTGCCCGCGGTGGTCGTGGTGCTGTTCGCGGGCTGGCGCGTCGTACGCCGCCGGCTCATGCCCGGGACAGGTCCCGTTCCTCCGACACCTGCAGGCCCGCCTCGATCACCGCGGTCATGATGCGGGCGATCCGGTCGGCGCCCAGCCGCGGCGCGCGTACGGCCATCGCCTCGACGATCTGACGCTCCCGGTCCAGGTCGCGGCCGGCGAACCCGCCCACCGGCTTGAGCCGCTGGACCAGCCCGGCCAGCTCGGCCCGGCGGTCGAGGAGCGTGGCGAGCGCCGCGTCCACTCGGTCGATCTCGGCGCGCGCACCGGCCACGGTGGCGGGCTCGTCGTCGGCGAGCAGCGGCGCCAGCAGGGCCGCGCGGGCCCGCGCCCCGGCCACCTGCCCGGCCTCGGCGTCCTCGCCGAGCAGCAGGCCGCGCGCCCCGGCGGACAGGGCCGCCGTGGCCAGCGCCGGGTCGGAGGACACGTCCACGTACACGGGCCGGTGGCGGCCGGCCTCCCGTACGAGGGCCAGGTCGAGGGTGTGGTGCGGCAGGTGGGTACGCGTGCCGGTCTCGCAGAGGACGACCTCGTGGTTGCCCTCGGCCACGCAGTACTCCGCGGCCGACAGCCACTCCTCCAGCGTGGCCGCGGGAGCCCGCTGGATGACGACCGGACGGCCCGTACGGGCGACCGCGCGCAGCAGCTGGAAGTCCTGCATCCAGGCCGCGCCGACCAGGACGCCGTCGGCGTGCTCGGCGATCGCGGGCAGGTCGAGGGCGGAGAACGGCTCGACGAGCAGCGGCCCGGCGTACGACCCGCGCAGCGCGGTCAGCTCGGCGGCGGCGTCCACGAGACCGTGGCGGTGGCGGAGGCTGGTCATCGCGACGTCGGGTTCGGCGGCGATCCCGGCGATGACGACGGCGTTGCCCGGGTCGATCAGGTTCATGGTGTGTCCCTCCGGGCGGCCGGTCCTCCCGGAGACGAGCCGCCCACGCTGGTGAGTGAGAAAAGCGAAAGGCAGAGCCCCGTGGGCTCTGCCTCGTTGCCGGCTCGGGAAGGTCGTCGCGGTCAGGTCACGGCGACCGGCTCACCCGGAGCCGGCGACGTAAACGCGAAATAGCGACGATCCATGTGCCGATGGTAACCGGCCGCGCGCCCCGACCGCCATCTGCCGGACCTCAACGTCTCACGATCCGAGATGCACGACTCGATATCCTGCTGGAATGGACCGGGAAGTGGCCAATTACCGGCAGCATCCGACGGAGCCCGGCGTGGACCTGCTCAGCGCGCGCTACGTCACCCATCGCTACACCCGGCACGCGCACGCGACGTACACGTTCGGGCTGATCGAGTCGGGGGTCGAGGAGTTCGAGCACGCCGGGAGCCTGCTGCGGGCGGCCCCGGGCCAGGTGGCCCTGCTGAACCCGGAGGTGGTGCACACGGGCCAGGCGGGCGTGCCGGAAGGGTGGCGGTACCGGGTGCTGTACCCGGCCGTGGACGTGGTGCGGGAGGTCGCGGCCGAGCTGGGCGCCCCCGGCGGCATGCCGTTCTTCCCGGCGACGGTCGTGGACGATCCGGCGGCGGCTCGGCTGTTCCGCTCGGTCCACGCCAGCGCGGCGCGCGGCGACGCCCTCGCGTCGTCGTCCGCGCTGCGCACCGCGCTCGCGTGGGTGCTGAGGCGACACGCGGCCCGGCCACCCCACGCGGAGGACGAGGGCGCGGCGCCCCGGGCGGTGCGCGCGGCACGCGACCTGCTGCACGAGCGGCTGGCGTCGCCGCCGTCGCTGGACGAACTCGCGGCGGCCGTGGGAAGCGGCCCGTTCGCGCTGCTGCGCGCGTTCCGCGCGGCCTACGGCCTGCCGCCGCACGCGTACCTGACGAACCTTCGCGTGCAGCGGGCCCGTGCCCTGCTGGACGCGGGCCTGCGCCCGGCCGAGGTGGCGGCCAGGGTCGGCTTCACCGACCAGGCCCACCTGACACGCCACTTCAAACGCGTCGTCGGCGTCCCACCCGGCGCCTACGCCCTCGGCCGCACCGCCTGAACCCGGCCCGCGCCTCCCGGGCGCGCGGAGCGGCGCTGTGGGGCGAAGGGGTGCAATTTCGTTCAAGACGGTGACCCGGCCGGTTTCTAGGGTCGGGGCATGGATTCGACGACGCGGCCCGCGGTACGGGACGGGCTGGGGGTGGGGTTCGCGGTCGGGTTGTCCGGGGTGGCGTTCGGGGCCGCCGCGGTCGCGGCCGGGCTCAGCGTCGCGCAGGCCTGTGCGCTGAGCCTGGTGGCGTTCTCCGGGGCCTCGCAGTTCGCGCTGATCGGCGTGGTGGCCGGTGGCGGGAACCTGATCGCCGGGGCGCTCGGCGCCGTACTGCTCGGCGGGCGCAACACCCTGTACGGCCTCCGCCTCGCCGGGACGCTGGGGGTACGCGGCTGGCGCCGGCCGCTCACCGCGCACGTCGTCATCGACGAGACGACGGCCGTGGCCACCGCGCAGGACGGCCGCCGGGCGGCGCGGGCCGGGTTCTGGGCGACGGCGATCAGCATCTTCACGGTGTGGAACCTGATGACGCTGGTGGGCGCGGTCGGCGCCTCCCAGCTGGGGAACCCGGACACGTACGGGCTGGACGTGGTGGGCCCGGCGGCGTTCCTCGCCCTGCTGTGGCCCCGCCTGCGGACCGGCGCCGCCGAGCGGCGGGTCGCCGTCCTGGCCGCGATCGTGGCGATCGCCGCCACTCCCCTGCTGCCGCCGGGCGTCCCGGTGATGCTCGCCGCGGTGGCCGCCCTCGCCGGCGTCCCACGGCGCCGCCCACGACCGCACGATACGGGCGACTCCGCACCAGAGCCCGCCCTGACCGGCGGCCCCGGGGACGAGACCCCATGACTCCCACGAGTGAGCGAAGCGAGCGAACCGAGAACGCGGCACGCCCGGTCCCGCCTCCGACGAAGGAGGTCCCGTGAGTGAGCGAAGCGAGCGAACCGAGAACGCGGCACGCCCGGTCCCGCTTCCGACGAAGGAGGTCTCTTGAACGTATGGATCGCCGTGATCGCGACCGGGTTGGGGTGCTACGGGCTCAAGCTGGCCGGGCTGGTCGTCCCGCAGCGGGTGCTGGGCGACCCGCGGGTGCGCCGCTTCAGTGAGCTGGTGCCGGTCGCCCTGCTGACCGCGCTCGTCGTGGTGCAGGTGCTGGCGAGCGGCCGGACGCTCGAGCTGAACGCCCCGCGGCTGGCGGGCCTGGCCGCCGCCGTGGCCGCGCTGCTCCTGCGCGCGCCGTTCCTCGTCGTGCTCCTCTCCGCCGCCGTGCTCACGGCCGGCCTGCGCTTCCTCGGCGTCTGAGCGAAACTCCGCCGCGGCCGGATCATGGGTTGCTGTCAGCTTCTCGGGACTGAAGCCCCCGAGCTTGCGAGTAGGTCCTCGCTGGCTGTGAGGTTGCCTCCCGCGTCTTGGCCATCAGACCCTATGGTCTGGTGGCCGGGACGCGTGACTTACGCCCCGCGTTCCACACGGTCTCGCCTCGCTGGGCGATGTTGTGGGAAGCGTTCCGGTCCGCGTGCGCAACGACGCCGCAGCCCCGGCAAATGAAATGTCTCTGGTCCACGCGGCTCTTTTCGTCCGTGTGGCCGCACTCGCAGCATGTTTGGGAGGTGTGCCGGGGATCGACGAAGACCACGGGCACACCAGCTCTGCGGGCCTTGTAGACGATGAACTCCCCGAGTTGGGCGAAGGCCCAGGAGTGGAAGGTGACCCGTTGGGGCCTGCGGAGCCGTACCCGGTCGCGGATTCCCTTGAGTTTTTCGAGAGAGATTCCTCGCCCGGTGCGTTCAGCCTCGGTCACGATCCTCTTGGAGATGCAGTGGTTGATGTCCCTGGCCCGCCGTGCTTCCTTGCGGGAACGCTTCTTCAGGAGCCGCTTCGCGGACTTGGTGCCCTTCTTCTGAAGCTTGGCCCGCAAGCGCTGCTGCCGTCTGCGGTAGCGGTTGAGCTCGCGTCCGGCGGCCTTGTAGCGGCTGCTGGTGGTGGCGATGTTCTCGATGCCGAGGTCTACGCCGATGAACTCGTCCGGCTCGTACATCTCCGGCTCGGGCACCTCGCAGGTGGCGATGAGATACCACGCGCCGTCACGACACAGCAGATCAGCCTCGCCCTTGCGGTACGCAGCGAGGGTCTTCAATGCCCCAGGGGAACAGACGAACGGTATGCCCTTCATGCGCCCCTGCCGAGTCGTAATTGCTACCGTCTGGGCGTCGATGTCCCAGCCCATGTTGCGGTGGTCGTACGCCTGCGCCGCATCAGCACGGAAGATGATCGGCTTGGACTCGGCTTTGCGGCGCCGCTTGGAGTTCCCCGGCCCGAGGTTCCCGGCCTTGATATTGGCGCGCAGCGTCGTGTAGGCGTCCACGACCTTCTTGATGAGCTGCTGCGCGGCGGCAGACTTGATGCCCCGTTCACGCAGCCCGGCATACACCAGCTTCCGCAGTGCATGCTCACGAACCGTCAGCCCGAAATGCTCATAGGCGACTTCAGATACCCAATTGGCGCCCTCGTTGCAGCCGTGCAGCTCATCGCCCAAAGCCGATGCCACCTCGGGCGTCGGCCGGAGCTTCACGGAGACAACAATTTTCACGAGGGTGACCATAGCATTGCTGTATGTAACCATGCCGGGGAACCAAAGCCCTATACACGCATCGGAAAACACCCTTCGCATACAGTCCGATCGCCAGCGTTGGTCCCGGGCTCTCCCCGTAGCCGCTGCGACGGCTGCGGATCCGCATGCGCCACCCGCTCGCCGACCGGTCGTTCGAGATGCCCCTGGAGTCCAGCCTGCAGCAGCTGCTGGCCAGCCCGGCGTACCGGCAGGTCGGCCCGCTGCTCAGGTCGGGCCTGCGGGAGACCTGGGACGAGGAGGACGCGCGGATCCTCTGCTACACGGCCGAGTACGAGGGCACCGCCGCCACCGCGGTCTTCGCCGTACCGCTGCGGCACTACAGCCCCGAGGAGATCCGCGTGGCCCTGGTCGACGAGTCGACCGAGTTGGTACTACACCCCGCCTGATCTACCCTGCCACCAGCAGCGCTACAGCCTCCCGTGTGATCTCCCCGCCGATCACGCCGGGAGGCGTACGCGTGAGATAGCCGCGCTTCCTCGCATCCCTGATGTAGGTCTTGACGCTGTCGATACTCACGCCGAGACGTTCGGAGACATCGATCAGGGGATGTCCGGAACCAGCCTGCACCGCCAGCACGTAGAGACCGGACACGATCGCGCGCTTCCTGGTTGCGCTCTGATCTTGGAAGCTCTTGATCAGGGGCTCTACGGCCCGTTGTAGATCAGCGTCTACCGCGTCCCGCCTTGCTTGCCTCCGAAGATCGGCGATTACTTCGCCCCAGGCCACGGCCCGTAGGTGCTGGTTCTGAAGACCTTCTTCGGCCTCAATGATGATCTTGGTTGGGTCCTGCCCCTCCCCAAAGGTCATCTCTACATGCATCCCGTTGACCGTGCTACGTGCGGTTGCCATGCCTCGGAGACTACCACGGTGTTGGCAACACAGAGTGGGAGGAAAGATTTCCAAAGTCGTACTCTGACCTGCGGAAACACACTTTACTACTTGGCAGGAGTAAACAACCCGGACTTGCCAGCCCCGTAGGGCTGGCCCCATACTAGTAATCGTTCGGCCGGCGGGTCGGAAAGGGCGGCGGGACAGAGCGCTGCGAGGAGTGGTTCCTCTTGTCATGGGACCGGAATCCGATGTTCGTCATGGGTGCATGGAAGCGGGCCATGCTCCTTTGATGATCAACGGACAGGAGAGATGAATGTTGGTCGGACCACGCAACCCCCAGGCCACCATCGGAACACCGGAGAAGCTGTCAGAGAAGGTCACGCGGCAGCGGTACACCGATGGTGACTTGTATCAGGTCCGTGTGAAATCAGGAGAGGCTGTTTCGCCTAGCAGGGAACAGGCAGAGCGTCACATACCCTCCAGCGCCGTCTGGCTCGGAGCATTTGAGGAAGATGACGAGATCTATCTGAGCATGTGGGACCGAAAGTAGGACTAGCCGCTATAGGCGCCGACAATACGATCGGCGCCTTTTCGTATGCAAGGAGGAGGATGGATGAGAACGGATACAGCTACGCGACGCTTCCAGATGACGACCTACCGGGAGGCTCTAGAGAAGGCGAAAGATCGGCCAACATGGATAATCGACGGAGTCATTAGTGCACACACAACGTTGTTGGTGGGGGAAGCCAAGGTTGGGAAGAGCTTTCTAGCCTCAGCGCTTATTGCATCGCTGAGCACGGGAGAAGACTTCATAGGAAAGCCGGTTCCTCAGGATCGCGATTTCTCCGTCGCTGTGTGCTGGACCGATGATGCGGGCGACGTGGAATACGGGGAGCGCATTGCAACGGTGATGCCCGGAGAGGCAGAGCCCAATGTTGGTTTCTATGCCGTTCATTCAATGGAACGGCGAGAGGACTGGCAAGACCTCTTTAGGGAAGTCATGGCGGACGGGCGCAACTTCGTCATTATCGATAATCTGTCTCAGTGTATCGACGGAAGTTACAACGATGATCACAGTGTCCGAAAGTTCTATGACGGCGTGCGGCTGTTTACCCGTGTCGGAATCCCCGTTGTGATCATTGCTCACTCAACCGACAAAGCCGGACCCAACGGGCAGAAATCAGAAAAGCCTATGGGTTCCGCCTACATCACGCAGGCCGCCCGATGGCGCTGCTTCGTCCGTAGGTCCCGCAAGGGGAACATGACTCTCAAGTTCATGGGCAACTACACGGATGCCCACGAGATCACGGTTCATCATGGGGCCGGCGCGCGATTTACCGTGCTGGCTGCGAACGACGTTGACGAGAACGGCAAGCCCAAGAAGGCCGTGTCAGAGGAGCGGCTTGAGTGGGCAACGTTCTTGGACGGGAAACAGTTCACGTCCTACTCGGCAGCAGCCCAAGCGATCAAGGACCAGTTCCCGGACGCTCCGGCGGTAAGTACCCTCAAGAACCGCTTCTCCGATGGCGCCATACCAGGACGGTTGGTTGAGGGAACCTATGACCGGTACGCCAGGGCGTGACGCCCACCGGGGAAACCCCAGGTCACAGCGTCACGCGTCACCGTGACGCGGAGTTCACCGACCAAGATCAATATCTCTCTGACCAGCGGATACGGGAGCGTCATCACGTCACGAAGTACCCCTATATAGTGACTCCTTCGTCGCCACTATTACCCACAACTACTACTTCTAAGGGCAGGGCTCTTGGAAGCCCTGCCCAACGGAGAAGAGATAGATCAGGGACCAGACCCCTCTAAGGGGTCTGGTCCTTTTTTCTTTAGTCCCTAATGATCAGACGGCTTTGGAGGCCGTCTGATCTAGATCAAGATCACTAGTGAGTATCGGACGACCTAGGAGGGACGTCCGATCTTCTCAGACTCCGTTAGAAGACCGACAGGGCCTCTCAGAAGGCCCTGAGAGGTCTAGGAGAGACATACCGGCCTCCAAGGGTCGGGATGGCCGGTGTCTGGTTCCTCCGTTGCCGAGAGCGAAGCGAGCGGACGGGAGTCCGGCGCCAACAGAGCGCCGGACTTCCCTACTTAAATCTTTCGTCCGTTGGGACCCCCAGGACGGGGGCCGGCTCCCTAGCGGATACGCGGGACACGGAGTCTTAGCCGGTCACGACTGTGTGCCCCAGATCACATCCCCGTGGGTGTTACGAATCCAGCGGAATAACACACTTATATATATGAGGGGGGTTTTAGAAACCTCCACTGGTATAGGAAGGGGTTCGCCGTGAAGTGCTCACATCCGGGCTGTACTCGCCGTGTTGTCACGCGGCGACCCAAGCCGCTGTGCTTCTCTCACCGACGTCACATCATCGAGTATGGCGAGACGCGCGACATCCGCACTCGTCGAGTTAGCCGACTGTCTTCGGACGGCCGTCTCTGGTGTCCCGGCTGCAAGACCCATCTTGCCCGGATGAACTTCAATGAGAACCGGTCGCAACCTCACGGTGTAGCGACCCTCTGTAGAGCTTGCCGGTCAAAGCAGCGTAAGGACGCTGCTTGATCGGCTAGGGACGTGCGTGCCTAAGCTTCGCATGTCTCATCTTAGGTGTGTGGCTGGTCACCACACTTAGAGGGTTGATTCCCTCATTCTCCTTATTTTGGGCACTGGGCCCCTTCGGGGGCCCATACCTTTCTTATTCAACCGGAAGGGGCCCGAAGGTCCCCATCCCAACGCGAGTTACTCAGTCGGCGCAGCGAAGCTACCGGCCCTCAGCGATGGGGGCCGGTAAACACATCCCACGACTGCCTACCCGCCCACTAGCCACGACACGCGCACCCGCAGACGCTCCCCAGAGCGTCTCTGACGCCACCACAGACGTTTACCGAGTCTCCGGCACCAATCAAGGCCGTAGAGACCGCCACAAACTTTCTTGTCTCTCTTCTCTCCTCCGGTAGCCGACGGGGAGACCTCCGACTCCGATACCGAGGTCTCCCCAAGGGCTTTCACCGTTGAGGACACAAAGACCGCTGCGATCCATCGGGGTTCGCAGCCTGTATGAAAATATCCCGGAGGATATGAATGGCTAATGACTACACCAATGCCCTGACCGATCTGTTTGTGCCCGAAGTCTGGCATGCTGAGCTTCTCACCGCTCTTGACCCCCTGATGGTCTGGACGTCCGGACTTGTGAGTAACCGGGATTACACCGGAGACATCACCGGGCAGGGCGACATTTGCCACATCAACGCCCTCGTGTCGCCCACCGTTGGTTCCTACAACGACACCACTGGTATGAGCATCGAGCAGCTTAAGACCGTGGAGCAGGATCTACCGATTTCCGAAGCTGACTATGTCGCCTTCTATGTAGGCGACATTGAAAGTGTACAGGTTGCCGGCGCCCTCTCTCAGCCTGCCTCTCGTCGGTCTATCCAGGAGCTTGCTAAGTCGGCTGACACTTTCATGGCTGGTGTTGCCGCTGCCAAGGCCACGGCCAGCACGCTTGACCTTTCCTCGGTCACCGCTTCCGCCGACAAGGGTGAAGCGCTGCTTGACCACCTGTTCGACGGCATGCAGCAGCTTGACGAGCATGACATTTCGTCTGATAGCAGGTGGGCGATTGTGAGCCCCCAGGCCAAGCGTTATCTTCTCCGTGCGGCTGCCGTAGCGAACGCGTCTGAGTTCGGTCAGGGTGGCGCAACGGCCAACGGCGTTGTTGCTCGCCTGGCGGGTTTCACCATCATGAGCACTACGCAGATGCCGAGTGGTGTTGACCTGATGGTGGGCCAGCGTGATTTCCTCACGTTCGCTTCTCAGTTCCAGGACTTCCGCGTTCAGCCTGTCGAGAAGTTCCGTCGAAACCAGGTGGACAGCTTGCACGTTTACGGTGCGAAGTGCGTGAGGTACCCCGGCCTGGACACGGTCAAGAGCGACAACACGTTTGATGAGTCGATCGCTTCACCCGGCCTGATCAAGACCACGGTCACGTGGACGACCGGTTGATTTAAAGCTTTATCTGCCCCCATCCCTACTACCGGGATGGGGGCTTTTTCTATTTGATCCCTAAGTTCCACGGAGAGACTCGTGTCTGATAGTCATCGTTGCAGGCGTCCCGGTTGCAGGTTTCAACGCAAACCCCGGACGGGGAGACACGCGGGCAAGTACTACCCGACATGCGGAGGGCCCTGCCGTTGGGCCGAAAGGGCTTCTGAGGGACTTCTAGCGAAGCGCTACGTACGGGGGCGCGACCTTGCGGCTGACGCAACAGAGATGGTGAGGCTGATTGACGTGCTCGACGCGAGAGAACAGGAAGACACGCCTATTGGCGATGAGGACGTGGCTTCTCTGATGACTCTGGACCGAGCTTACCGAATCCGGAATCACGAGAACACCTGATGCACGAGAATATCGGGCTGGTCAATGATCTAGCCGTCGCTATGGGCGTCGGGCCGGTAGACATCAAGATTCTTCTCAATACGGTTAGCGTTCCTTGGAAGCACCTTGCCGGCCAGGATATCTACTCCCGCCGGCACCTCATCAAGGCTTTCCGTAGTGGTCTGGTTCGCACGGAGAAGCCCATAGGCACCGTTACCGCCCAATACAGCCACCAGGAAGCAGCGGAACGCTACAGGGCCTCTCTGCCAATTGACGGCATCCCCTACTAGATCCCTCAATCCCCACGGCTCTAAGCCGTGGGGATATTTTCATTTGTCCGGAGCTTCCACGGTCGGCTACTACTCCGAAGCAGGCCACGAGCAAATGCGCAAAGCACAAGATATATTGAAGCTCATATAACGTCATTCTTTGCCATTTCGTTACGATCGCTATTCGGGCAGGTCCGGCTGTGTTTAATGGCCGGAATCGGTCCGATTTCCCAAGTCCCAGACTTGTACACGGGCCGAAAGGGGAAACTGCCCTCCCACGTGCACGGTAGGAATGACCCTATCCCCCCACCCCTTGCCGGCTGAATCACAGTTCTAGCCCTTGACTTTCACTCTTTGTTGTGCTCTGTCATCTCTCATCACTCTTCACTCTCTTAGTTGTCACTCTTAGTCTCTAACTTCGTCACTCCTTGTCATCTTTAATTACTTCTCTACTTTGCTACTTCCTGCTCTCGCTAGTGCTGAGCTGCCTCACACCAAGCCGAACGCACGGTAGGAGGGAAGTAATAAAGCCCGGTGCGGGTAGTGGACCCCCTTATGACCTGCCCCTTTGCGAGGGATGCCGGGCCAGTTTCCAGAGCAAGCCAGCGAAGAACCCCCAGCCGGCCGCCCCACCGCCAGTGTCACCCCATGACTGCCTCAGGGACGAAAGGAAGAAAGTGAAGAAAGTAGTTTGCCCTGGTCAGAGCCCGCTGGACGGCCATCGGAGCCTACTTAAATCTTAACTCCTGCTTGCTACCTCCAGGGATGACAGCCTAGAGTCGCTCCCATGGCGACAACACCAGCACGTGACGACAAGGCGATCTTCGCCGGCCCCCTGGGCGAGATCGCAAGGAACCTCGGAAAAGTCAGCGAAGCGGACCCAATCGGAATCCTTGCCACTATCCTGAGTGGCTTCTCCTCCTACATTGGCCCCACCACCAAGGTCACGACAACGGCCGGTGAGATGCCTCTCTCACTGTGGACCATCCTTGTCGGGACGAGTGGCCGTGGCCGAAAGGGCCAGGCCACTTCTATTGGACTCCGAGTCATCGAGAAAGCGTGGAAGTCGTGGGGACAGGAAAACGTACTTCACAGCCTCCCCGGAACGGGCCTTGGCCTGGTGACAGAGCTTTCCGAGCATGCCGACGAAGAGGGCAGCACTGCCCCGATGCTCTTCGTTGAAGAAGAGCTAGACACCACCATCAACGCTATGAAGCGTGACACCAAGATCGGTGTCTACCTGCGCAAGGCTTTCGACGGCTCAGACTTGCGCCACAAGACGTCTGTCGCATCGATCCGGATCAAGAGCCCTCACTTTGGCATCGTGGCTCATGTCCAGCCGAAGAACTACAAGGCGATTCTCGGCGGACGTGACAGCACGGGCGGTACCTGGAACCGCTTCCTGCCGCTTCTCGTTGCCCGTGCTCGCACGCTGCCGGTGTTCGGCGGTCCGGACCCCCAACCGGTCATCAAGAAGGCCGCCAAGGCTCTCAGGGCCATCGGGAGCGCTGCCCGAGAGATAGAGGAAGTAACCGTCTCCGCTCGCACAGCCAAGGCTTTCGAGAAGAAGCACCGGATCGCGCTGGAAGCGCTCATCGATGGGAACGATGAGCTTGCCGAGCAGTGTGAACGGGCCCTGGCTCACTGTGTGCGCGTCGCTGCCCTCTACGCCCTGGCAGAGGGTTGTGACGAGATCTTCGTGCGGCACTTTGATGCCGCCCTGGCCCTGGTGTCCTACAGCATCGCCACTGTCCGGGAGATCATGCCAGAGACAACGGGGGAGAGTCTCCCCAACCGGATCGCTGAAGCGGTCAAGGCGGCCGGCGAAGAGGGGATGACCCGATCTGAGCTGTGGGACGCTATCGGCCGATCGATCAAGGCTGAAGAGATCACCAAGGCGCTTCTCTCACTGCCTCAGATTCAGCAGACGAAGAAGATGGGGCGCGGACGGCCGTCGCTCATCCTCCGATGGACGGAAACGCCAGCGAAGACCGTGGCAGCCTGATAGACAAGACGGAACCCCCTGGCCTACCGGTGAGAGGCCAGGGGGTTTCTGCTGTGGAGTCAGGTGTGGCTTCGGCGCTCCATGCGCCCCCGGACAAGTCGGGGATGCATGATGTCTATAGCCTTTCGTCCATCATCCGTCACACAGAAGACGGAGAGGCCACGGCTTGTCCGATCTATCTGTCCGGAATCCTCCATGGCCATAAACCAAGAGCCTAGGTCGAATTCATCGGCAAAGGTCGCGCTCTTGGTTGTAGAACCACTGGGGTAGTACACGAGGTAAGAACAGTCCTCAGGCGGATATGTCATATGCTCCCTGTACCTCCACAAGCGCCGCAATCGGTTTTGCCGTTATTCACCTTACCGGTGCCGCTACAGACCGGGCATGGCTTGCCCTCTGGCGGTGCACTGTGTTGGCCCATGATCCCGTACCTCCCTGTCGCTTCCTACGGTAACGCGCCCGGTTAGACCCATGAGACTCCAGCCATGAGTTACCCCCTTACAACGTTCGCGATCATCCGTGCCGCCTCTCCGATCTGAGCGGCAGGAACCATCGGTGCGCCCCACGACCAACACCACATGAGATCGTCACCGACCATGCGGAGTGTGATCGTCTCGTGGGTGTAGGGCTTCCCGTGATCTAGGGAGACGGTGAGGCGCGTGGATGGCTCATGCACATGGACCAGGTAGCCCATCTGTTCACACGCGCGAACCAGCTTCGTGACGTACTGATCGGCGCTGCACGTGTCAGGTGGGGCGGTTAGGTCCATGATCGGCACTCCTGTCGGATTCGGTCTCTACAAGAGTGGCGTTTGACGCGTAGCCTGGGGAGCGCATGCACAGCTACGCCCCTGGTACAACCCCCGGCCCCCATCTGTACGAAGGTGTACGCGGAGATGACGAGCAACCGCATGACAGCCCGGAAGTTCCTTGCTAGGGAGATCGCTTTTGCTCGCGAGGCAAAAGGGATGACACGGGAGGAACTAGCAGAAGCCGTCTACGTGTCCAAGGAACTTGTAAGGGCATGGGAGTCCAGCCGACGCGTTCCGCAGCCTCAGTACCTGGAGAACATCGAGGAGGCTCTAGGAACCAACGGCTACCTCAAGCGGCTATGTGATGATCTGGTTAAGGCTGAGCCAGTACCGGAGTACATGGGGCGTTGGCGAGAGATTGAGGACGCGTCATCATCTCTGCTGTGGTATCAACCGATGATCATTCCCGGTTTGCTACAGACACCGGAGTATGCACGGGAAATCATCCTCAACTCTGGCCGTGAAGTGGACGACATCGATCGGCAAGTACAAGATCGTATCCAACGGCAGAAGATCCTCGCTCCCGAAAACTCCCTGATGTTCGTCGCGATCCTCGATGAGGTGGTACTCAATCGCCTTGTAGGTAGCAAAAAGATAATGCGCGAACAACTCCTTAAGCTTCTAGAGGTAGCACAGCAGCCGAACGTAAGTATTCAAGTTGTCCGACTCGGCAGCGGAGCGTACCCAGGTCTAGCCGGTGATTTTGGTATTGCCGCTCTAGATGGACACGAGTACGTGTATGTTGACGACGCGTTCAGCGGTGACGTCTTGGAAGATCCGGAAGACGTAGCCGTGATGAAACGTGTGTGGTTAACCCTGCACTCACACGCATGTTCGGCACGTGAAAGCATGGAACTGATAGAGAAAGCGGTAAAGCAATGGGAGACATGAACTGGCGTAAGTCGTCCCACAGCGGCAACGGGGGTGCCGACTGTGTAGAGGTAGCCGTTAGCGAGAGTGACGACAAGTAGAACTGAGACGGAAAACCCCCGGCGATATTTGCCGGGGGTTGTTTCATGCGCTCCGAGATGCCAGCGCCTCACGCATCTCGTCAAGTCGGCCCCACATCACCAGCATGGAAACGTCGTCCGAACCCCTTGGGTGACGGAAGTAGAGCTTGACCTCATGGTCTCGCAGGAACAGGCCTCTCTCCGCGTCGCTGAGGCCGTCCCAGACCGATGTGAGGTCTTCACCTGTCTCTAGCCACTCAACGCGCTCCCTGCGCTCTGGAAGACTCCTGAGGGCCTGTAGAGACTCCTCTCGGGACTCGATGAGCCGTAGCGTTGCCTCCGCAGCCGTAGATCCAGGCTTCACGCGCGCGAGGTTGCCCGTAAGGTTGTCCAACTCCTCTGTAAGTGCCGCGATGTCTTCGGAGTGATCTTCGGCCGGCGAAACAACGCGCCGAAGCATAGGCATACCATCGAAAGCAGTGCGAAAACTACTATCTAGCTGCTCGCGTATGACGTCGGCACGGACTGAACGGTTTCCGCAGGAGGCCCCCCGGTCAACGGACGAACACCGGTAAGTACCTTTACCATGAGACAACAGGTGATAGTACGGCTTCCCGCAACCACCACACACGATTACGCCTTGATACTCGCTGGAACTCGGACGGTTGGCTTCCTTCTTCCGAGAGATCTTGTCTAGAGCTTTTTGTAGATCCGAGTATTCTTGCCTGCTGACAAGGGGTTCCGCTTTCGCAATAGGCAGGCCGGTCTCATCCCTCAGAGTCGAGTTATCGTTAGTTGTGTATTCCCCTAGTAGGTTCCTCGACCGAAGCGCACGTACGATGTTGGAAGAACGCCATTGGGCGCCCTTGGAGGGGCGCCCCATGCGAATACGATGTGCATCAGCGGGGACAGGAATACCACGCTGGTTCAGGTCCCTTGCGATGCTGGCCACTGACTCACGGCCAGCGGTGACACGCGCCACCATCTCACGCACGATACCCACGAGATTCTCATCAGGAACCAGCCACGTTCCGGTGATGCCGTCACGTGTCTCTTTGACCTGTCGGTATCCGAACGGTGCGATAGCCCCCTTGAATCGACCTTGCGATATCGCCTTTTGTTGTCCGTCTAGCGTGTTCTCTCGGATACGGTTCCAATCCCATTCCGCAACCACGGCGAGAATCTTGGCGGCCATCTCACCGCCGGGAGTGGACAGGTCAATACCGTCCATGATGAACACGACAGCAATCTTGTTCTCTTTGGCCCAAACGATTAGCCGGAAGAACTCCATGGCATCCCGGCACACACGGTCAAGCTTGGTGGCCACCAGGACATCGAAGTCTTGAGGCCTAGACATCCACTTGCCAAGGTCCTCACGTTCCCATGGGGACACGCCCTTACCGCTGACATCCTTGTCTACGGCGATGCCGGCCAACTCCGCATCGTGTAGCTGACACCAACCCTTGATCTTGTCTTCCTGCACCTCAGGACTCGTGCTGGCATCCCGCATGCGGCTTACGCGTATCGCTCCGACAGCTCGTCTCATGGTTCGCATGGTACCAACTCACTAGACGAGTCGACCGAGTCCACGCTCCTCGTCGGCGCCTGACCGGAGCGGCGAGCCGACGAGCGAGCGGAGTGGGCGGTGAGGTACGAGCCGTCCGCGTAGCGAGTGAGGAGGTGAGCCCGACCATCGAACACGGAGCGGCTCAGGCGTACGGCGGCGACCCGCGGGCGCGGGTCGCCGCCGCACGCGTCAGACCAGGATCTCGAACCGGTCGACGATCTCGCCGAACAGTGCGGCGTCCTCCTCGGGCACGGACGAGCCGAGGCCGAGGCAGAAGTGGATGCCGTCGAGGGCGACGAAGTACTCACGGACCGCCCAGACCCGCCCCGCGTCGTGGAGCGCGCACTCCAGGAGGCTCCCCTCCCGGCCACCGACGCGAGCCCCACTGATCCGGAAGTCGGTGAACCCCGAGTTCTCCAGTGAGGTCTGCGCGGTCGACGCGAGATCGCTCGCGCTCCGTGCCCGCCGGTTCGGCGAGCGGAAGACGATGAGGCTGTGCCGGCGATCCGTACGCTGGCCGAACCGCGCCGTCTCCCACGGGCTGTTCTTGAGGTTCGGCGGCCGCTCGTCCCAGTCGTCGGGGACCTGGACGGCGTAGCCGAACTGGGGTTTCTCGATGCGCTGCCACGACACGGGCTGCTCCCTGACGTCCATCCGCCGAAGGTGCCTGAGGGCAGCGGTGTAGGACTCGCCGGTACGGCGAGCGCGTTCACGGACGCGGCGCTTGAAGTGCTTGTTCGCTGTCATCAGGGCCCTCGGCGCACCACGAACCCGACCCCCGGCGAGGAGCCCGTGGCGGGCGGATGACCAGCGATCCGGGAAGACCAGTCCCCTTTGCCTCCACCGGGCGGCCCTGCCGGGGAGGGCCGAAGGAGGTTCGGCGGTGGATCGACGCCGCAATGAGGATAACCCGTCGCGCGCCGTACGGCCATCCGGGAGCAGGCGGCCTCAGGCGGGGCCGATACCGCGCATGACCGTGGCGATCAGGCCGTCGGCGAAGCCGGGCGGGATCTCGATCTCGTCGGCGGGGACGCCGCGCAGGAGGCTCGGCAGGACCATCTCGTGGCAGGCACCGACGATCATGGTGGCGGCGGCCTCGGGATCGGCGTCCGGCGCGAGGCGGCCGAGGTCGCGTTCCGCGCGCAGGTAGTCCGCGAGATGGGCCCGCCCGCCGCGGCCGGCGGCCATGGGGTTCGGCAGGGTGGCGAACCGCGTGAGCACCTTCGGCTGGGCGAGCAGGCCCGCGAAGGCGGGCAGGATCGCGATGTGCAGCCGCAGGACGTGCTCGACGTAGGCCCGCAGGTTGTCCGCGACCTCGCCGACGCCGGCACGCGCCGGCGGCGTGCCCAGCGAGCGCTCGACGGAGCTCACGTGGGCGTGCAGCGCCTGGGCGAGCAGGTCCTCCTTGTCGGCGAAGTGGTTGTAGAGGACACCGTCGGCGACCCTGGCCTCGCGGGCGATGTCGCGGACGGTCAGCCCGGCGGTGCCTCGCCGGGCCATGAGCGCCTCCGCGGCGGCGATCAGATGGTCGCGCAGGCTCTGGTCGCCGCCACGGAGGGCGGACGCTCTTCTCGGTGACATCACGTCGCATCGTATTGGCGCCGCGCGCCGGCGGAGGGTCAGGGGCGCGTGGCGGTGATCAGCCATGCGGCGCCGCGCAGCCGTACCGCGCCGTCCTGCTCGAAGGAGCGCAGCGCCGTGGTCAGCGCGTCACGCGCCCGGGAGGCGAGGCCCGGGTCCGCCTGGTCCAGGGCGAACCGCACCGGTCCCCAGGCGCTCATGAAGGCGGCCGCGTCCTCCGCGTCGCGCCCCCACACCTGGGTGGCGTCGACGGGCGTGGAGGTGACGTCCGTCAGGCCGGCGTCGGTGAGGAGCCGGCGGACGTGGGCGGGGTCGGCCAGCGACTCGGGTCCGGTGTCGCCGGGCCCCGGCGCGGGCCCTGAGCGCCGCTGACCGCCCACCGCGGCGAAGACCGTCCCCAGGTCGCTGTCACGGATGTGCCGCAGGCTCAGGAAGGCCACCCGGCCTCCGGGCCGCAGCGCGCGGGCCACGTTGGCGAACGCGGCGACCGGATCGGCGAAGAACATGACGCCGAACCGGCTGACCGCCACGTCGAACGCGCCCTCGGGGAACGGGTGGACCTGGGCGTCGGCCTGCTCGAAGGTCACGTTGGCGACGCCCTCCTCCGCCGCGGTGGCGCGCGCCCGCTCCAGCATCGGTGCCGACAGGTCCACCCCGGTGGCGTATCGGCCGCGCCGCGCGGCCAGCCGGGTGAGCTGACCGTTGCCGCAGCCGATGTCCAGGACACGGTCGCCCGCGCCGATGGCGGCGGCCTCCAGCAGCGGCTCGTTGAAGCCGCTGTTCACGGCGTCGTAGCGGTCCTGGTTGGCGGCCCAGTGGCCCCCTTCGTACCCGTTCCACGCCTCGGCCTGGGCCGTGTTGACGATCGTCGTCATGGGACTCCCCGTCACATCGTTATGAACATGCGTTCATGAACGTATGTTCATATAGTCCCGATCGTCAAGTGCCAGAGGTGTCCAGCGGCGGTATCCGACCACGGTCACGCCGGGAGCGGAGTAGTACGGATCGGCGGCGATGATCTCCCGCAGGCCGGGCTCGTCGGTACGGAATACCAGCAGCGCTCCGGAGCCGTCGGCCCACGGTCCGGCCATCACCAGGGTCCCCTCGGCGTACAGGCGGGCCAGCCGCTCCCGGTGGGCCGGCCGCGCGGCGAGCCGTCGTTCGTCGTCGTCGAAGGCGAGTTCGAGTACGTACATGCGCCGCACGTTAGGGCCGCGTTGCCCGCCGGGGCTGTATCGGCCGATACTCCGGTTCATGCCGGATGACGTCGCGACGCTGCGGGCCGTACCCCTCTTCGCCGGTCTCGACCGGCGGCGGCTCACCTCGCTGCTGGGCCGCTCCACCGCGCGCACCGTCGCCGCCGGCACGGTCGTGGCCCTGCGGGGCGACCCGGCCGGCCACCTCATCGTCGTGGAGGCCGGGGCGCTGACCGCGGTACGCGAGACGGCGCGGGGACGGCGGCTGCGGCTCGGGGAGTTCCCGGCGCCGTGCACGGTCGACAAGGCCGCCGTCCTGGCCGGCCGGACCCATACCGCCACGTGGCTCGCGACGGGCCGCACGCGGATCCGGCTCGTCCCGGCGGGCGACCTGCTCACGCTCATCGACGAGGTGCCCGGCGTGCGTCACCACGTCCTGAGGCACCTGGCCGGCCGGCTGCACGAGCACCAGGACGACCTGGTGCGGGTCGCGTTCGGCGACACGACCGCACGCGTCGCGGGCTGGCTCGCCCGCGCCGCCGCACGGCCCGGCGACCGGGTGATCCTCCCCGGCTCTCAGACCGGACTCGCCGAGAGCGTCGGCGCGTCCCGCGTGGCCGTCAACCGCGCGCTCGGCGCACTCGCCACCGCGGGGCTCCTGCGGACCGAGCCCGGCGCGGTCGTCGTCCTGGCCCCCGAGGCCCTCGCGGCGATCGCGGCCGAGTGACGAGCGCCGGTCACCACGCGCGGATCAGGACTCGCCGGCGGCGACGTCGAGCGCGTGGGCCAGATCGTCGGGGTAGGGGCTCTCGAACTCCACCCAGTGCCCCTCGACCGGATGGTCGAATCCCAGGCACACCGCGTGCAGCCACTGCCGCCGCAGCCCCAGCCGCTCCGCCAGCGTCGGGTCGGCGCCGTACGCGAAGTCGCCCGCGCACGGGTGGCGTACGGCCGACATGTGCACCCGGATCTGGTGGGTGCGGCCGGTCTCGAGCTTGATGTCGAGCAGGCTGACGGCGCGGAAGGCCTCGATCGTGTCGTAGTGCGTCACCGAGGGCCGCCCGCCCGCGACGACGGCGAACCGGCCGTCGCCCGAGGGGTGCCGGTCGATGGGCGCGTCGATCGTGCCCCGCAGCGGATCCGGATGCCCCTGGACCAGGGCCTGGTAACGCTTGTCGACCGTGCGCTCCTTGAAGGCGCGCTTCAGCGCGGAGTAGGCCGGCTCGCTCTTGGCCACGACCATCGCGCCGGTGGTGTTGGCGTCGAGGCGGTGGACGATGCCCTGGCGCTCGGCGGCGCCGCTGGTCGCGACCGTGTGGCCGGAGCCGAGCAGCCCCTCCAGCACGGTGGGTCCGGTCCAGCCCGGGGTCGGATGGGCGGCGACGCCGATCGGCTTGTTCACCACGACGATGTCGGCGTCCTCGTACAGGATCGTCATGCCCGGCACCGGCTCCGGCCGCGGCTTGGGCGCGGCCGGCGGGGCGGGCAGGGTGACCTCGAGCCAGGAGCCCGCCTGCATGCGGTCGGACTTGGCGCCGGCCTGGCCGTCGACGAGCACGTCGCCGGCGGCGATCACCTCGGCGGCGCGCGTGCGCGAGAGCCCGAACAACCGCGCGAGCGCCGCGTCGAGGCGCTCGCCCTCGAGCCCGTCGGGCACGGGGAGACTGCGATGCTCGCCCATCAGCGCCTGGCGTCCGGTCGGGTGCCGCCGTTCTGGTCGTCACCGGCCGCCGGGACGTCCTTCCGGTCCGCCGCCGGCGCCTCCGCGGACGCGTCCGGCTCGGCGGATCCATCCGGGTCGGCGGGCCTGTCGGACCTGTCCGACCCATCAGGCTCGTCGGGCTTGTCGTCTCGCTGCACCGTGCCGTCCACCTGCAGGCCCCGGGAGGCGAGCAGGACGGCCAGCACGCCGCCGCAGACGATCGACGCGTCGGCCAGGTTGAACACCGGCCAGTGCGGCAGCTCGATCCAGTCGACCACATGGCCGCGGAACACTCCGGGCGAGCGGAACAGCCGGTCGGCGAGGTTGCCCAGGGCACCCCCGAGCAGCAGGCCGAGCGTGACCGCCCACGGCAGGCTGCGCAGCCGCCGCGCGTACCGCAGGATGGCCACGACCACACCCGCCGCGATCACGGTGAACACCAGTGTCATACCGGTGCCGATGTTGAAGGCGGCACCGCTGTTGCGGATCACCCGCAGGGTCAGCAGCCCGCCGAGCAGTTCGACGGGCTGTGGCCGATCGGGCAGCGTCGCCACCACGATCGCCTTGCTGATCGCGTCGAGCGCGAGCGTGGCGACCGCGATGGCGACGAGCACGCCGATACGCCGTGGCCGGGTGCCGGCGTCCTGCCCTGGGTTCATGGCGTCGCTCAGCGACGCTCCTCTCTCTGTTTGCATATCACGCATAGGGTCGCACGCGGGAAGGCCTGCAGGCGCGCCTTCCCGATGGCCTGCCCGCAGGACTCGCACACACCATAGGTGCCCTGTCCGATCCGGTCGACCGCGCGCTCGTTCTGCGCGAGCAGGTCCCGTGCGTTGTAGGTGAGCGCCATCTCGTGCTCACGCTCGAACGTCTTGGCCCCCGCGTCGGCCTGGTCGTCGCCGGCCCCCTCCGTCACGTCGTTCATCCGCTCGGCGATCTGCGACTCGGCCGCGGCGATCTCCGAGCGCAAAGCCGTCATCTCCAGTTCCAGCCGGTCACGTACGTCGGCGAGCTCGCTCGCCGTCCAGTGACCTTCCCCCTGGCGGACCGGCAACCGCTTGGCGGTCGCCGGGGAGATCTTCCGTCCCGTCGCGGACGCGCGCCGTGCGCCGGTGCGTGTCGCGCGAGGCGCCTCAGCCGTGGGATTCCTATCCTTCGGGCCGGCAGTGCCGTCCATAGTCGGGCCCCCCTTGCGCCGATCATCTCTGGCAGTGCGGGAAGCATAGGTCGCGTGTCATCGAGACGGCAAATGACCAGGTCTTGTAACACGCCGCATATGTCCTAATACACGCGGTTAGCAAAGCTCGCACAGACCGGCGGCTTGCCCAATCTTGACGCGGAACGCCGGTCCAGACGCCGTCGTTCCACCGGTAAACACCCGGTTTTACGCTGATCATCGGCTGAGACGCCGCCGTACGCCCGCCCGCTCCCCTCGAATCATGCCCGGCGCCAGGCCCGGTCGGGAAGAACTCATCACCCTGCGTGCGTTATCGTCCCTATCGGCAAGGCGTTGATGGGGACACCTGCCGCCGTACGCAGCCATGAGCGACCCGGAGACGGTGCGAGTCCGGGGGTGTGCCCGGCGATCTGATCACCCCGTAGCCGCCGGCAGAACGGTCACCACGACCCAGTAGATCCGGCCGCCGAGAAGAATGAGCGGGTCGCTCCCCTGTTTCCGGGGCGGCCAAGGAGGGTGGTACCGCGGGGCCCACGTGCCTCGTCCCTCCGGTCCACGTGTCCAATCCGTGTCGCCGGAGGAATCCCATGGCCGAAGAGCTACGAGCGCGCCGGATGCGCGCCCTCCCCACGCAGGTCGACCTGCCCGCGCTGGAGCGCGAGGTGCTCACGCGCTGGCGCGAGGGCAAGGTGTTCGAGCGTTCCCTCGAGCAGACCGCCGCCGGAGACCCCTGGGTGTTCTACGAGGGCCCGCCGACCGCCAACGGCATGCCCGGCGTCCACCACGTCGAGGCGCGGGTGTTCAAGGACCTGTTCCCCCGGTTCAAGACCATGAAGGGCTTCAACGTCCGCCGCAAGGCCGGCTGGGACTGCCACGGCCTGCCGGTCGAGGTGGCCGTCGAGCGCGAGCTGGGCCTGACCGGCAAGAAGGACATCGAGGAGTACGGCGTCGCCGAGTTCAACGCCCGGTGCCGCGAATCGGTGCTCCGCCACGTCGACGCGTTCGAGGCGATGACCGAGCGCATGGGCTACTGGGTGGACCTCGCACAGGCGTACCGCACGATGGACCCCGAGTACGTCGAGTCCGTCTGGTGGTCGCTCAAGGTCATCTTCGACAAGGGCCTGCTGGTCCGCGACCACCGCATCAGCCCGTACTGCCCGCGCTGCGGCACTCCCCTGTCCGACCACGAGCTCGGCCAGCCGGGCGGCTACGAGACCGTGACCGACCCGACGGTGACCGTGCGCTTCCCGCTCGCCGAGGGGCCGCTCGAGGGCGCCGACCTGCTCGTGTGGACCACGACGCCCTGGACCCTCGTCTCCAACACCGCGGTCGCCGTCCACCCGGACGTGACGTACGTGGTCGCGGCGCGCTCCGGCGAGCCCGGACGCGTGATCGTCGCCGAGCCGCTGTTCGCCCGCGTCCTCGGCGAGGGCTGGCACATCGTCTCCCGGCACACCGGATCCGAGCTGGCCGGCACCGCCTACCGGCCGCCGTTGGACCTGGTCGAGGTGCCCGACGCCCACCGGGTGCTGACCGCCGACTTCGTCACCACCGAGGACGGCACCGGCCTGGTGCACCTGGCGCCCGCGTTCGGCGCCGACGACTTCAACGCCTGCCGCGCCGCCGGCCTGCCCGTCGTGAACCCGGTCAAGCCGGACGGCCACTTCGACCTCACCGTGCCGCTCGTCGGCGGCGTGTTCTTCCGCGACGCCAACCCGCGCCTCATCGAGGAGCTGAAGGAACGCGGCCGGCTGTTCCGCGCCGAGGAGTACGAGCACAGCTACCCGCACTGCTGGCGCTGCCACACGCCGCTCCTGTACTACGCGCTGCCCGCCTGGTACATCAGGACCACCGAGATCAAGGACCGGCTGCTGGCGGAGAACGCCGCCACCAACTGGTTCCCCGAGACGATCAAGGAGGGCCGGTACGGCGAGTGGCTGCGCAACAACGTCGACTGGTCGCTGTCGCGCAGCCGCTACTGGGGCACTCCCCTGCCGCTGTGGCTGTGCGCCGCGGACCACGTGACGTGCGTGGGATCGCTGAAGGAGCTCGGCGAACTGGCCGGTACGGACCTGAGCGCGCTCGACCCGCACCGCCCGTACGTCGACGACGTCACCTTCGCCTGCCCCGAGTGCGGTGACGAGGCCCGCCGCGTGCCCGACGTCATCGACGCGTGGTACGACTCCGGATCGATGCCGTTCGCCCAGTGGGGCGCCCCGCACCGGCAGAAGGAGACGTTCGAGTCGTCCTACCCCGCGCAGTACGTCTGCGAGGCGATCGACCAGACCCGCGGCTGGTTCTACTCCATGATGACGGTCGGCACGCTGGTCTTCGACCGCTCGTCGTATGAGAACGTCGTCTGCCTCGGGCACATCCTCGCCGAGGACGGCCGCAAGATGAGCAAGCACCTCGGCAACGTCCTGGAGCCGATCCCGCTCATGGACAAGCACGGCGCCGACGCGCTGCGCTGGTACATGGCGGCGGCCGGCCAGCCGTGGGCGGCCCGGCGGGTCGGCGACGCGGCGCTGGAGGAGATCGTCCGCAAGGTGCTCCTCACGTACTGGAACACCGTCTCCTTCTTCGTGCTCTACGCGAACGCCTCGGACTGGACGCCCGAGACGCCCGCGCCGGCGCCCGCCGACCGTCCGCTGCTGGACCGCTGGGTGCTCGCCGAGCTGCACCGGACCGTACGCGAGGTGGACGAGGCGCTGGAGGGCTTCGACACCACGGCGGCCGGACGGCGGCTCAGCGAGTTCATCGACGACCTGTCCAACTGGTACGTCCGGCGTTCCCGCCGCCGGTTCTGGGAGGGCCCGGAGGGAGCGCCGGCCAACGCCGCCGCCTTCGCGACCCTGTACGACTGCCTGGAGACGCTGACCCGGCTCATGGCGCCGATGGCCCCGTTCCTGACCGACTACGTTTGGAACGTGCTACGCCGGGACGACGCCGCAGACTCGGTGCACCTGGCGAGCTGGCCCACCGTGGACGAGTCGCTGGTCGACCCGGCGCTGAGCGAGCAGATGGCGCTCGTACGGCGGCTGGTCGAGCTGGGCCGCGCGGCGCGGGCCTCCTCCGGCGTCCGTACGCGCCAGCCGCTCGGCCGCGCCCTGGTCGGCGCTCCGGGCTGGGACACGCTGCCCGCCGAGCTTCGCGCGCAGATCGCCGACGAGCTGAACGTCCAGGGGTTCGACACCCTGGCCTCGATCGGCCGCGAGCTCGTCGAGTACGTCGTCAAGCCGAACTTCCGTGAGCTCGGCAAGCGGTTCGGCAAGCAGACGCCACAGGTCGCCCAGGCCATCACGTCCGCCGAGCCCGCCGGTCTCGCCCACGCGCTGCGCGAGTCGCTCACGGCGACGGTCGAGGCGGCCGACGTCGGCAAGGTCGAGCTGGCCCCGTCCGACGTGATCGTGACCGAGCGGCCGCTGAGCGGCTGGGCGGTGGAGAGCGCCGCCGGGGAGACGATCGGGCTGGACCTGACCGTCACGCCGGAACTCCGCCGCGCAGGCCTCGTACGCGAGGTGATCCGCCTGGTCCAGGACGCCCGCAAGAACGCCGGTCTGGAGATCACCGACCGGATCGAACTGTGGTGGCGCACCACGGACGCCGACCTGGACGAGGCGCTGGCCGAACACGGCGCCGAGGTCGCGGGCGAGGTCCTCGCGAACGCCTGGCACGACGACGAGCCGGAGGAGGAACTGCCACCGAACCGGGACGACGCCCTGCGGCTGACCTTCTGGCTGCGCAAGGCGTCCTGACACGTCGCGGGGGCGGGGCCGCTCCGGGCGGCCCCGCCCCGTCGCGCACGGCCGTCCGAGCGCGGCGGTTCAGCCGCGCCGGCGGCGGCGCAGTTGGCGCTGCCGGTCGCGGAACTCGCGGTGGATCTCGCGCTGTTTCTCGCGGAACTCCCGGTGGATGCGGCGCTGCTCCTCGTGGAGCGTGCGATGGTCCGGCTTGCCGGACAGGTCGGTGCCATCCGCGGTCCGGCGCTTCACGTCCACGCCGCCGAGCAGGTTGAAGCCGGTGAGCCGGACGACCGGGGCGCTCGCGTCGACCGTGTCCTCCGGTGGCACCGACGTGCCGCCGAGGACCGCGGCGATCGAGTTCACCACGCGCACGCCCGGCGGAACGGTGATCTGCACGCCGCCCATGACGTTGACGATGTTGATCGTGACCTCACGCCGCGACAGGACCGCCTGCCGGAGATCGAGCTCGACGCCGCCGCACACCGCGACGACGTTGGTCTGGGACTCGATCAGCCAGCGTCCCCGGCGATCGGCGCCGCTGAAGATCGCGACGATGTTCGGCGTGCCGGACTGGGGCGGGGGCAGGTCGTCACGGACGGCCGGTCCGACCTCGGGCGGGCGCACGCCGCCGGTGGCCGGCAGGTCCTCCACGATCGGGGCCAGCTCGGCGTACGTCTTCGCCTGGTAGACCGCGTCGAGGCGTTCGGCGTGTTCCTCGGCCGTCAGACGGCCCTCGGCCAGTGCCTCACGCAGCTGTTCGGCGACCCGATCACGGTCGGAGTCCGAGGCGCGCATGCGTGAGGGGTCAGGCTCGGAAGGCTTTTCTGAGAGCTCCACAGGGGCATCATTCCGCACAGGGCAGGACAAGCCAACGTGGAGACCGCGGCGACGGTCGTCGAGGGTGTTCCGCCGGCCCGGCCCGGCGTGCGGACGGCGCCATGGCGCGGGCGCTCGCCGGACACGGCTGAGATATCGGGTTGCCGCGGGCCGTCGCGGCCCGTTAGCGTTCGCGGCCGTGGACACCTCTCGCGCCGGACGGCAGCTTCGGTTGATCGCCGAGGTGCTGGCGGCGAGTGCGGGATGCGGGGCCCCGGTGTGGCTCCGGGGCGGCTGGGCGATGGACTTCTTCCTCGGCGCGGTGACACGGGATCACCGTGACATCGACTGGTTCGCCTGGGTCGATGACGCGGAGCGCCTGGGAGCGGAGCTGGCCGGGCGGGGCTACCGGCCAGTGGCGGGCCTGCCGCCGGAGCAACAGGTCGACCTGGTCAAGGACGGGGAGGACCTGAGCTTCAACCTGCTCCGCCGTGACGCGTCGGGCCGGGTGGTGGTCGGCGGCGGCCCGTGGGCGGGATCGCCGTGGCCACAGGACCTGCTGGAACCCCACACCGGCCGCATCGGGGACCTCCTCTGTCCGATCATCGCGCCCCGCGCGCAGATCGAGATCAAGCGGATGATGCCGGTCTGGGTACCGGGCAGCCCGCGCCGCCCCAAGGACGCCGAGGACATCGCCCGCCTCGAAGCGGCCCTCGCCCCGGACAGAACACCGGGGCTGTCGTAGAAGATGGACAGGCGAAGGCCGGGCCGCGGTGCGGTCCCGCCCTCGGCGCGTGCCGGTCTCAGATCCTCGAGGTCTCGTCTGGACGAGCCGTTCCGCAGTGCTTCCGCCTCGGCCTACGGCTGACCGCTCCCGGGTCCTCCCCCTTTTTCCTCACCGAAGACCATGCGGTGCCCGCGGGCCGTGTCCATGTACTCACGGACACGGTGGATCAGCCCGTTGCGGAGTTCGAAGACGAAGCAGTAGTCGTTGGCGTAGTGGTTGCCGTTGGCGAGCGTCGCCGTCATGGTCTCCTCCACGATCACGCGATCACCGTCGGCGTAGATCCCGTGGAAGGTGACGGTGACGTCCCGCACGAAGAAGCGGGGAAAGTCCTCGGCGAGGAAGCGCACGATCGCCTTCCGGCCGATCAGGTGGCCTGAGCCTTCAAGTGCGACGGCGGTCGCGTTTCCCAGCGGCGCCAGCCACTCGGCGTCCTCGGTGAAGACCTCAGAGATCCGATCCGCGTCGTGGCCGGCGAAAGCCTTCCAGGCGTCCATGACGATGTCCCGGCTGTGCTGCGACATGCCCGCGATCGTAGGCGGCCGCAGTCGAGAGGGGCTGGCGGGTTCACGACATCACCGCCGGCGCTAGGACGGCCGCACCCGGCGGGTGCCGCGGCTCAGTGCCTCGCGTACGCGAAAGGACCCGGCGGAACCGGGTCCTCTGCGGTGTCGGCGAGCTCAGTCGTCCGAAGGGTCCTTGTCGGGCTGGCACACCAGGCAGGGGGTGCAGCCGCGTTCCTTCGCCTCCGTGCGGGGCAGCGACTCAAGGTCGTCGGCGTCGTCCGCGATGTCCTCGATGAGGGCGCAGGTGGGGCGGTGGTAACGCTTGGTGCCGCTCAGAATGCGGACGAGCGGGTCGTCCGATGACGCGTCGGTGTCCGCGTCGGCATCGGCGTCGTCGGACTCGGCGTCCGCGGCCGGCTGCTCGGGCTCGTCCTCGTGGTCGGTCGCGGAGTCGTCCGCCTCGGCGGCTTCTTCGGCGGGCTCGTCGGTCTCGGTCTCGTCGGCCTCGTCGGAGCGGCCGGTCTCGGCCACGTCGGTCTCGGCCGGATCCTCGTCGACGGAGGCCTCGGCCGCCGGCTCGTCCTCCGTCTCGGACGGCTGTTCCGTCGTCTCGGAGTCCTCCACCGCCTCCGGCTCCTCGGCGGCCTCCGACCGCGTCGGGGTCGGCTCGGCGTCCTCGGACTCGGCGACGGTGTCCTCGGGCTCGGCGGGCTCCTCGGTGGGGGCCGCGTCGTCTTCGCCCGGCGTCTCGTCGGTGGTCGTGGCGTCGCCCCGGTCCAGCGGCTCGAAGAACGACCGGCTGCGCGCCTGCGGTCGTTCGGCGGCCGGCTCGGCCGGGGTCTCGTCGACCTCCGGCTGCGCCTTCGCGTCGGTCTCGTGGAGGGCGTCGGCCTCGGGGGTCTCGGTGAACTCGGCCTCCGCCGGGGACTCGGCGGCGGGCGCGGTCTCGTCGTCGTCCAGCCGGGTGACGGGCAGATCCGTGCGTGTCACCGGGGCCGGGTCGTCGTCTCTGGGGCGAGTGAGCTCGGCGGTCTCCGCCACGGTCTCCAGGGACTCGGTGGTGCGGGTGTCATCGGCGGGAGCGAGCGTCTCGGCGGTGGACTCGGCCTCCGTGACCGCCGCTCGCGCCGCCAGCGCCGTGTCAGGGAGACAGGCCGTGCAGGCGGTGAAGCCCTCCTCGCGCGCCTCGACGTAGGTGAGCTCCTCCTTGTCGCGGCCCGCCAGCTGGCGGCAGGTCTCCAGGTGGTAGCGCTTGCGGCCGGGGACCACGTAGACGCTCGTCTCAGCGGGCACGTCGACCGCGGTCGTCGGCGCCACCGCGACCGGTGCCTCCTCACCCGCGCCCACGCGCGCCTTCGCCTTGGCCGTACGGGCGGTCTTGGACCGCGCCGCGGACTTCTTGGCGGAGGTCTCCGCAGTGGCGCTGCCGAACAGCTCCTTGCGGCGCAGGAACACCCCGATGGCGAGGCAGAGGGCGGAGATGATGCTGATCCCGATCGAGACGTAGATCAGCTTCAGTCCGTCAAGCCCCGCAACCTCGTGTCCGGTGTTGCCCGTGACGATGCCCGTGACTAGGAGGGCTATCGCCAGGACGACGAGCACACCACTCAGGATGATCACGCAGGTCTCCCTCTAACCGACCGTCGTACGGAGATGCGCAGCAACGCTAGCGCAACTTCGACCGATTCGGTCGCCTCCAACCGGCTACCACTTCGTTCGAGGCGGGACATCCGCCTCTCGTGACGCTAGCGCGGTCAGCGGCGGTCGTGCGGCGGGTTGTCGGCGGTGTGGAAACCTCCCGTGGCGTGCTGGGCGTGCTGCGGCTCGGGCTGCTGCTGCGGGAAGGGATTCTGGCCGGTGTTGGCCGGTCCGACCGACGGCTGGCCGTTGCGCACCTCGGGGTGCTGCGGCACGGCGGGCTGTGCGGGCTGCGGGCCCGTGTTGCCCGGGCCGACGCCGAACGGGGCACCGTGGTTGGCTCCGGCCTCCAGCTCGCGCAGCTGGCCCTCGAGGTAGGCCTTCAGACGGCTGCGGTATTCACGCTCGAAGGCGTTGAGGTCGTCGACCATGCGCTCGAGCTCCTCGCGCTGCTGCACGAGGGAGCCCATCGCCTGGCGGTGGCGGTCCTGGGCGTCGCGCTCGAGGGACTCGGCGCGGGCGCGGGCCTCGCTGACGATCTGCTCGGACTGCCGCCGTGCCTTGCCGAGGATCTCCTCCGCCTCGCGGCGGGCGCGGCCCAGCGTCTCGTCGGCCTCGCGGCGGGCGTCGGCGATCGCCTGGTCGGCCGTCTGCTGCGCGAGCGCGAGCACGCGGGCGGCCGTGTCCATGTTGTCCTCACCCGGGCTGCTCACCGGGGCGGGCGGCTGGGGCGCGGCCGGGGGCATGCCGAGGCTGCCCAGCACCGGCTCCGGCTCCGGCTTGGGCTCCGGGGGCTTGGGCGGCTCAGGCATATGGGTCATCTCAGGCTTGGGCTCGACGATGGGAGCGGCCATCGCCGGAACCTTGCCACGAAGGCACTCGGCGAGCTTGGCCCGCAGCTCCTCGTTCTCCTGGATGAGCCGGTCGAGCTCCGCCTCGACCTCGTCGAGGAAAGCGTCGACCTCCTCTTCGTCGTAGCCCGGCCGAAGCCGGGTGGTACTGAACTGCTTGTTCCGCACATCCGCGGGTGTCAGCGGCATCTGGTCTCCTTGGCGCGCTTGGAGTCTGTCCCCGAACGGACGGTACCCGATCAGAGCGGCTGGACGACGATGATCAAGAACCAGACCATGAAGAAGAGGACCGTGAAGCTCAGGTCGAACGCAACGTTACCCAGCCGAACGGACGGGATGAAACGGCGTAGCAGTCTAAGGGGTGGATCGGTGACCGTGTAAGTGGTCTCCGCCAACACCAGCACCACCCCGGTAGGCCTCCACGACCGGGCGAACGCCTGAAGCGTCTCGAGTACCAGCCTGCCGATGAGGAAGAGCAGGAACAGGTAGAGCGGGATGCTCAGGTAGCTTCCAAGGTTCACGAACACTCTCGCATGTGGCTGTCAGCTCTGATTGAAGAACCCTCGTTCTGCCATACGGGCCTTGTCTTCGGCGGTCACCTCGACATTGGCTGGGGACAACAGGAACACCTTGTTCGTAACACGCTCGATGCTTCCGTGCAGGCCGAATATGAGACCAGCCGCGAAGTCGACGAGACGCTTCGCGTCGCTGTCGACCATCTCGGTGAGATTCATGATCACCGGGGTCCCTTCCCGGAAGTGCTCTCCGATCGTGCGGGCCTCGTTGTAGGTCCTGGGATGAAGCGTAGTGATACGAGCGAGGTCTGACACCGCCGACTCGGCAAGAGGCGGCCGACGCTCCGAGACGAAGGCCTTGTGATCGTCATCGACCTGGTCCAAGGCTCCCGTGGACTGCTGCGTGGATGACTCGTCGTCCGCACGCTCCACCCGGCGACGGTCCGCGGCATCGTCGTCGTAGATGTCGTACTCGTCGTAGTCATCATCGTAGCGATCGTCCTCCACAAGGCCGAGGTAGACCGCCATCTTGCGCATCGCGCTGGCCATACGCCCCCTCCGTCGTCCACCGACAAGAGATCCCTGCGGGAAGCTTCTACTGGTCGATCGTTACGTTTGAACACGGACGCCAAGGTCCACTGTGGGGACATTACCTGACGATTGCCCGTCGGCCTCCGAGCAACGCCGTACCAATCCGCACGTGTGTCGCGCCACTCACGATCGCGTGCTCCAAATCACCACTCATGCCCGCGGATACCGTTTTGGCGGCCGGATAGGCGGCGCGCAGAGAAGCGGAGATCTCCCCGAGCCGGGCGAATGCCGGGGCCGGGTCGGCACCGAGCGGCGCCACCGCCATCACGCCCCCGAGTTCGAGCCCCTCGGCGGCGGTGAGCGCCTCCGCGAGCGCGAGCACTCCGTCGGGCCGTACGCCGCCGCGGCCGCCCTCCGCCGTACCGGCGCCGGTCTCGTCCAGGGAGACCTGGATGAGGCAGCGCGGCGAACGCCCGGCGGCGATCGCCGCCCGGGACAGCGCGTTCACCAGGCGCCCCCGGTCCACCGAGTGGATCACATCGGCGTACGAGACCACCGAGCGGGCCTTGTTCGTCTGCAGCTGTCCGACGAAGTGCCAGGTCAGGTCGAGGTCACGGCACTCGGCCGCCTTGGCTGCCGCCTCCTGGTCGCGGTTCTCCGCGACGTCGGTGACACCCAGCTCGGCGAGGAGGCGTACGTCGGAGGCGGGGAAGGTCTTGGTGACGGCCACGAGCGTGACCTCATCCGGCGCACGGCCGGCGGCGTGACACGCCTTGGCGATGCGCTCGCGTACGGCGGCGAGGTTCGCGGCCAGCTCTTCGATGCGGTTCATCCCTCTTCAGACCCTCCGCGCGGGGACGGCGGAAGAGTATCCCGCCGGCCCCCGGTTCCGTCAGGCGGGTCGGCGCCCCGGCTCGGGCCGTGAGCAAGATCATGCGAATCGGACGCGGGCCCACCGCCTGCGGTGCGTCCGGCGGCGGGCCGGCGTGCGGCGGACCCGGAGGACCGGCCCGCCGGCGCGGTCCGCGTTACTTCAGGAAATCCGGCACGTCGAGGTCGTCGTCCTCATCGAACACGACGGGACGGCGACGGGACGCGTCGGTGTTCAGGCGCGCCGCGGGCGGCTCGGTCGCCGGCCGCGGCACCTTAGGGCCCGCGACGGCCTCATTCGAGGCCGCGCGGGGCGGGGTGGCCTGGCCGCCGGCCGACCCTCCGGCCGGACCGCTCGCCGAGGTTCCGTCCGATCCGGAGTCGCGTGCGGCCTCGCCGGGCTTGCCCGCGCCCGGCGGGTCGTGCTTGGGCTCCGCCGGCTTGGGCACCTCGGCCTTGGGCGGGGCGGGAGCCGGGACGGCCGGCGTCTGCGGCTTGCGCTCCTCCGCGGGCTCGGCACCCCGGGCCGGCGGGGAGGGCATCGGGGTGACGCGCGGCGGCGGCGTCTGCGGCGGGACCACGGGCCGGGGCGCCGCCACCGGCGGCGTCGCGACGGGCGGCGTGGCCACGGCCGGTCGCGCGGGAGTGTTGCGCTTGGGCTCGGACTGTGGCCCGGGCCTGCTCTCCGGGCGGATCTCGTCGAAGCCCGCCGCGATGACCGTCACGCGGACCTCGTCGCCGAGCGCGTCGTCGATGACGGCGCCGAAGATGATGTTGGCGTCGGGCGCCGCGGCGTTGGACACGAGCTGCGCCGCCTCGTTGATCTCGAACAGGCCGAGATCGGAGCCGCCCGAGATCGACAGCAGCACGCCGTGGGCGCCGTCGATGCTGGCCTCCAGCAGCGGGCTGGAGATGGCCATCTCGGCCGCCGCGACCGACCGGTCGTCACCGCGCGCGGAGCCGATGCCCATGAGAGCCGAGCCGGCCCCGGACATGACGGACTTCACGTCGGCGAAGTCGAGGTTGATCAGGCCGGGCGTGGTGATGAGGTCGGTGATGCCCTGAACACCGGAGAGGAGCACCTGGTCGGCCGCCTTGAAGGCGTCGAGCACGCTGACCTGGCGGTCGGAGATCGACAGCAGCCGGTCGTTGGGGATGACGATGAGGGTGTCGACCTCGTCGCGCAGCGTCTCGATGCCGGCCTCGGCCTGCATGGCGCGGCGCTTGCCCTCGAAGCTGAACGGGCGCGTCACCACGCCGATCGTCAGAGCGCCGAGCGAACGGGCGATGTTGGCGACCACCGGCGCCCCGCCCGTGCCCGTGCCGCCGCCCTCGCCCGCGGTGACGAAGACCATGTCGGCGCCCTTGAGCACCTCTTCGATCTCCTCGCGGTGATCCTCGGCGGCCTTGCGGCCGACGTCGGGGTTGGCACCGGCACCGAGACCGCGGGTGAGCTCGCGGCCGACGTCGAGCTTGACGTCGGCGTCACTCATGAGCAGCGCTTGGGCGTCGGTGTTGATAGCGATGAATTCGACGCCCTTGAGGCCCTCTTCGATCATGCGGTTGACGGCATTGACGCCACCACCGCCGATGCCGACGACCTTGATGACCGCTAGGTAATTCTGCGGTGCTGCCACAACGAGGGGCCCTTCCGCTCGCTCTATCTCAATGACCATCGGCCGCCCGTCAAGGCGACCGTCATGTTTCTTACCGGGGCCGGAACCCTCACCCTCAAGTTGAGACTTACAGTTATGTCAACCTAAGGCTGATACGGACAGTAGGGGCGCACCACTGCAGGGTCAACTAACCCGGCCCCAAGCCGATCGGCGTGTCGCGCGACATCCCACTAATCCTGTTTCGTCCCCCGCCACATGCCGAATCTCCCCGTCATGCGGCCGACCCAAGTGTGGCGCGTACGAAGGGCTCACCGCTACTCGGTGGTGACAACCTCCGGCGCGCTCACGTCGATGGTCTTGGTTCCGCGGTGCGAAGCCGCTCTCAGCAGCCCGCGGAGCAACCGTAGCTTGTCCTCGGTGCGTTCCGGCGCACCCCACACGATGGCGACGCCCTCTTTGAGCCGCAGCGTGACCGCCTCGGGTGAGCGCGCCTCGACGCTCGCGACACGCCGGGAGAGCCAGGCGGGCAGGGCGCGGATGACGGCGAGGCCCGACCGTAGCGACGGGTCGCTCTGCACCGGGTTGGCCACATCGAGCTCCGGCAGGCCGCGCGGGCGCGCCGCCGACGTGAGAACCGTCACTCCGTACCGGTCGATCTGCAGGAACCGGTTGTCCTGCTGGACGGCGGCCACCGGGGTGCGCTCGCGCACGACGATGCGGACCGTGGCCGGCCAGCGCCGCTCGACCCGCGCGGTCTCCACCTCCTGGACCGCCTCGACCCGGTCGCGTACCGCCCCGGTGTTCAGCTTGATGAGCGGCTCGCCGAGGCGTACGCGGGCGACGGCGATCACGCGGTCGCGCGAGACCAGCCGCTCCCCCACCACGTCGATGTGCCGGGCCACCAGCAGCCGTGAGCCCAGCAGCACCCACGCCGCCGTACCGAGCACCCCGATGACGAGCAGCGCGACGAACAGCGCCTTCCAGCGGCTCGACCGGCTCCGCCGCGGCGGGTGAGTCCGTGGCGCGTCGTCCCCACCGTCCGGGGCGACGGCCGGATCGTCGGTCTCGCTGGTCACGTGGCCCTCCTCACCTGCTCGGACGCGTCGCCGCCCGGCGCGGCCCGGGACCCGTGCGCTGACCGTCTCTCAGGCGCCGAGCAGCCGGAGGATCTTCGGCCCGAGCGTGGTCACGTCTCCGGCGCCCATGGTGATGATGACGTCACCGGGGGCGGCGATCGCCGCGACACGCCCGGGCACGGCGTTTCCGTCGGCCTCGTAGGTGACCCGTCCGTGCGGGACGGCCTTGGCGACCAGTTCGCCCGTCACCCCGGGGATCGGGTCCTCGCGGGCCGGGAAGACGTCGAGCACCACCACCTCGTCGGCGAGTCCGAGCGCCGCGCCGAACTCGGCCGCGAAGAACTTGGTGCGGCTGAACAGATGCGGCTGGAACACCGCGACGATGCGGCCCCCGCCCAGCTCACCGACGTAGTCGCGGGTGGCGCGCAGGTCGGCGGCCAGCTCGGTGGGGTGGTGGGCGTAGCTGTCGAAGACCTTGACGCCCGCGGCCTCGCCCTTGGGCTCCAGACGGCGGCGTGCGCCGGTGAAGCCCGCCAGGCCCGCGGCGATGGTCTCGGCGTCCTCGCCCAGCTCGACGGCCGTGGCGTACGCCGCGGTGGCGTTCAGCGCGTTGTGGCGCCCCGGGACGGAGAGCTCCAGCGTGCGCCCGTCCACGGTGAAACGCGAGCCCAGGCCACGCGGCGAGAAGTCCGCCACCCGGTAGGCGGCATCCTCGGTCTCGCCGTACGTGCGGACCGTCAGCCCGCGGCGCGCGCCCTCCTCGCCGAGCTCGCGGGCGACCGGGTCGTCGGCGCAGACCACGAGCAGCCCGCCGGGTTCGATGCGTTCGACGAAACGCGCGAAGGTCTCCTTGACCTTCGCGAAGTTCGCGTAGTTGTCGAGGTGGTCGGCCTCGACGTTGGTCACGATGGCGGCGCTCGGGGCGAAGTTCAGGAACGAGCCGTCGCTCTCGTCGGCCTCGGCGACGAACAGGTCGCCGGACCCGTCGGCGGCGCCCAGGCCGGTGGTGACGAGCTGGCCTCCGATGCAGTACGACGGGTCGGCGCCCGCGTGCTGCAGGGCGACGGTCAGCATCGAGGTGGTCGTGGTCTTGCCGTGGGTGCCGGCGACCGCCACGGACCGGCGGCCGTCCATCAGGGACGCCAGCGCGGCGGCGCGGTGCAGGACGAGCAGGCCGCGCTCGCGTGCGGCGGCCAGCTCCGGGTTCGTCTCGCGGATGGCGGTCGAGACGACCACCGTGGTGGCCGCGCCGACGTGCTCGGCGGCGTGGCCGACGTACGTCGTCGCCCCCAGCTCGCGCAGGTCCGCCAGCAGGTCGGAGTCCTTCGCGTCACTGCCGGAGACGGGGATGCCGCGCCCCAGCATGATGCGGGCGATGCCCGACATGCCAGCTCCGCCGATGCCGACGAAGTGGACGCGTCCCAGCCGATCGGCCGGCACGACCTCGACCGGCGTGACCAGACTCATCTTTCTCCCTGCGGTTCGGGCGCCGCTCAGGCGCCGGGGTTCATTCGCCCGCCGCCACGACCCGGGCGACCATGGCGGCGAGGGCGACGTCGGCGTCTCGCCGGCCCATGCGCGCGGCGGCCTCGGACATCTGGGCGACCCGCTCGGCGTCGGACAGGACCGGCAGCACGTTGGCGCGGATCCAGTCGGCGCTCAGCTCGGCGTCCTCGACCAGCAGGCCGCCGTGGCCCGCGACGATCGGCTCGGCGTTGAGGCGCTGCTCGCCGTTGCCGATGGGCAGCGGGACGTACGCCGCGGGCAACCCCACCGCGGTCATCTCCGCGCAGGTCATCGCGCCCGCCCGGCACATCGCGAAGTCGGCCGCCGCGTAGGCCAGGTCCATCCGGTCGCAGTACGGAAGCATGATGTACGCGGGGTCGTCGGGCGTGACCTCGGGCTCGCTGGCGTTCTTGGGGCCGACGATGTGCAGGATCTGGATGCCGGCGGCCCGCAGGGAGTCGACCGCCGCGGTGAGTGCGCGGTTGAGCGAGCGCGCGCCCTGCGATCCGCCGAAGACCAGCAGGGTCGGCAGGTCCGACCGCAGGCCGAAGTGCGCCCGCGCCTTGTCGCCCATGGCCAGCCGGTCGAGGGTGGCGATCTCCCGGCGCAGCGGGATGCCGACGACCTCGGCGTGCGGCAGCGGCGTGTCGGGCGCGGCCACCGCGACGTGCTCGGTGAACCGCGCGCCCAGGCGGTTGGCCAGGCCGGGCCGCGGGTTCGCCTCGTGCACGATGATCGGCACCTTGCGGCGGCGGGCGGCGAGGTAGCCCGGGGTCGCGACGTAGCCGCCGAAGCCGACCAGCACGTCGGCCTGGACGCGGTCGAGCACGGCGGCGGCCGTGTTGATCGCGCCGGCGAGGCGGCCGGGCACGGTCAACAGGCGCGGCGTGAGCGTGCGGGGCAGCGGCACCGGCGGGATCAGCGCGAGTTCGTAACCGCGCTGGGGCACGAGTCTGGTCTCCAGGCCGCGCTCGGTGCCCAGGCAGGTGACCTGGACTCCGGGGTCCTCGCGGCGCAACGCGTCGGCGAGGGCCAGGCCGGGTTCGATGTGTCCCGCGGTCCCGCCTCCGGCCAGGACAACCCTCATACTCCTGCTCCTGCTCATCGGTCGCTCACCCTCGTCACTCGCTCCGCGGCCGACCTCGTACCTCGGCCACCCACTTCGCTCGCTCCTACGGGCTCACTCCTGCTCATCGGTCGCTCACCCTCGTCACTCGCTCCGCGGCCGACCTCGTACCTCGGCCACCCACTTCGCTCGCTCCTACGGGCTCACTCCTGCTCATCGGTCGCTCACCCTCGTCCACTAACTCCGCGTGGCCGGCCTCGTACCTCGACCGCCCACGCCGCTCGCTTCGCCGAGGTCACTCGCGCTCAACGGTCGGTCGCTCACCCTCGTCACTCCCGCTCATCCACTCGCTCACCCTCGGTACAAGCACATGCTCAGCGCTTGGCCAGGCCCAGCCAGCTTAGAGCCAGCGCGGCCGGACCCGGACCACGCGCTGCCAGGGCCTGCCGGGCGCCGGGCTCGCGCTTGGCGAACGACAAGAGCATGCCCAGAACGATCAGCGTAGGGATCAACGCTGACCCACCGTACGACACCAATGGCAGAGGGATACCCGTAATGGGCAGGACGCCGATCACCGCACCGATGTTCACGATCGCCTGGACCGCCAGCCACGCGGTGGCCCCGGCGGCGGCGAGCTGCATGAACGGGTCCTTGACGCGCCGGGCGATCCGCAGCCCGGCGTACGCCAGCAGGCCGAACAGGCCGAGCACGATGAGCGTGCCGATCAGGCCGAGCTCCTCCCCGATGATGGCGAAGATGAAGTCGGTCTCGGGGTTGGGCAGGAAGTTCCACTTGGCGCGTCCCTCGCCCAGCCCGGTGCCGAACCAGCCGCCCGACGCGATGGCGTACAGGCCCTGGATGCCCTGGTAGTTGTACGTGAGCTGGTTGCCGGACTGGTCGAGGAAACCGGTCAGGCGCTGCATGCGGTACGGCTCGACGACGATGAGGATGGCCACGATCACACCCGTGACGCCGGCCATGCCGACGAAGAGCCGCCCGGGGGCGCCCACGACCCACAGGAGGGCCAGGAAGATCGTCAACAGGACGAGGGTGGTGCCCAGGTCGTTGCCGAGCATGACGAGCATGACGAGCACGCCGGCGCCGGGCAGCAGCGGGATCAGCAGCTGCCGCCACTCCGTGAGCTGGCGGAGCCGCTCCTTGCGCGCCAGCAGGTCGGCGCCCCACAGGATCAGCGCGAGCTTGGCCGGCTCGGACGGCTGGAGCTGGAACGGGCCGCCGAAGCTGATCCAGCGCTGCGCGCCGTTGACGCTCTGGCCGAGACCGGGGACCAGCACCACGACCAGGGCCAGGCCGGACAGCAGCATCAGCGGGTAGGCCAGCGTGCGGAAGACCTTGGCCGGCATCCGGCTCGCCAGCCACATCAGCGGCAGGCCGATCACCACCCACAGCGCCTGCTTCTCGAACAGCGTGTACGCCGAGCCGGTGTTCTGGTACTGCCGGACGCTGGAGGCCGACAGCACCATCACCATGCCGAGCGCGAGCAGCAGCATCGAGCAGCCCAGCACCAGGTAGTAGGAGGTCAAGGGCCGGTCGAGCAGCCCCGCCATCCCCGAGAACCAGCCGCGCGGCCCGGGCTCCTCCTCGGCCCGCACCCTCACCTCGCCGCTCATGGGCCCTCCTTCGTCGGAGGAGAGACCATGCGCACGCGTCCTTTGACTCGCTCGCTCCGCTCGCTCATGGGCCCTCCTTCGTCGGAGGAGAGACCATGCGCGCGTGTCCTGTGGTTCGCTCGCTCCACTCGCTCATGGCTCACTCTCTTCGCCGCCCACGGTGCCCACCGATCACCTCCGCCCTGGCGGGCGGGCTCGCTCCGGCCGTCAGGGCGCGGCGAGGCGCCTGACCGCGGCGGCGAAGGCCTCGCCGCGCGCCGGGTAGCCGGCGAACATGTCGAAGGAGGCTCCGACCGGCGCGAGCAGCACCGTGTCGCCGGGCCGCGCCAGGGCGGTGGCCGCGGCGACGACACGGTCCATGGCCCCAGTGTCGGTGTCGGCGACATCCACCACCGGGACATTCGGCGCGTGTCGCGCAAGTGCCGTCGCGATCTGTGCCCGGTCGCGTCCGATGAGTACCGCGCCGCGCAGCCGGCCGGCGCACGAGCGGACGAGCTCGTCGACGTCGGCGCCCTTCAGCAGGCCGCCGGCGATCCACACGATGGAGGGGTACGCGGCCAGCGACGCGGCGGCGGCGTGCGGGTTGGTGGCCTTGGAGTCGTTGACATAGGCGACGTCGCGGACGGTGGCGATCAGCTCGATCCGGTGCGGGTCGGGCGTGAACCGGCGCAGCCCCTCGCGTACGGCCTCGGCCGGCACGCCGAACGCCCGGGCCAGGGCCGCGGCCGCCAGGGCGTTGGCCACGTTGTGCGGGGCGTAGGGGCGCACGTCGGAGAGTTCGGCCAGCTCGGCCGCCTCGCGCGCCGGGTCGTCGGTGAAGGCGCGGTCGACCAGCAGGTCCTCGACCAGGCCGAGCTGCCCGGCGCTCGGCGAGCCCAGCGTGAACCCGACCGAACGCTCGGCGCCCGCGCCGAGCCGGGTGGACCACTCGTCGTCCGCGTTCACGACGGCGAGGGTGCCCGGGGCGAAGATCTTGGCCTTGTCGGCGGCGTACGCCTCGAGCGAGCCGTGCCAGTCGATGTGGTCGGGCGCCAGGTTGAGCACGGTCGCGGCGTACGGGCGGACCGAGCCGGACCAGTGCAGCTGGAAGCTGGACAGCTCGACCGCCAGCACGTCGTACGGCTCGGCGCCGTCGCCGGTCACGGCCTCCACGATCGGGGTGCCGACGTTGCCGACCGCGAGCGTGCGGTGCCCGGCGGCCTCGAGCATGCACGCGAGCATGCGCACGACGGTGGTCTTGCCGTCGGTGCCGGTGATGGCCAGCCAGGGCGCGGCGCCGGGGCCGCGCAGGCGCCAGGCGAGCTCGACCTCACCGATGATCTCCACGCCGGCCTTCGCCGCGGCGGCGAGCAGCGGCGCGTCGGGGCGCCAGCCCGGTGAGGTGACGACGAGGTCCGTGCCGTCCGGCAGCGTCTCGCCGTCGCCGAGGCGCACGGTGACGCCGGGCAGCGCGAGCTTCTCGCGCAGGGCCTCGTCGTCACGCGCGTCGACGACCGTGACCCGGGCGCCCCGGGCCGCGAGCACACGCGCCGCCGCCCGGCCCGAGATGCCCGCGCCCGCGACGCAGACCGTCCGGCCCTCCCATCCGGTGGCGTGTGCGCCGGTCAATGGCCCGGCATCCATTCGATGTAGAACAGCGCCAGCCCGGCGGCCACGCACAACATCGAGATCAGCCAGAACCGCACCACGATCGTGGTCTCCGCCCAGCCGGAGAGCTCGAAGTGGTGCTGCAGGGGCGCCATCTTGAACACCCGTTTACCGGTCATCTTGAACGACCCGACCTGGATGATCACCGAGAGGGTGATGATCACGGGCAGGCCGCCGAGGATGATGAACAGCAGCTGGGTGCGGGTCATCACGGCCAGGCCGACGATGACGCCGCCGAGGCCGAGCGAGCCGGTGTCGCCCATGAAGATCTTGGCGGGCGGGGCGTTCCACCACAGGAACCCGACCAGGGCGCCGAGCACGGCCGAGGCGACGACCGCGAGGTCGAGCGGGTCGCGGACGGTGTAGCAGTTCGGGGCCAGGCCGATCAGGGTGCAGCTGTTGCGGAGCTGCCAGTTGCCGATCAGGACGTACGCGCCCAGGACCGATCCGACCGCGCCGGCGGCGAGGCCGTCCAGGCCGTCGGTGAGGTTCACGGCGTTGGACGTGCCGGCGATCATCAGCAGCGCCCAGCCCACGAACAGGTACGGCCCGATCGACGGGCCGAAGTCGCGCAGGAAGGACAGGTGCGTGGTGGCGGGGGTGATGTCGTAGCCGTTGGGGAAGCGCAGGGACAGCAGCGCGAACACCGCGCCGACGATGATGATGCCGATCATCTTGGCGCCGCTGCGGAGGCCGAGGCTGCGCTGCTTGAAGACCTTGATGTAGTCGTCGACGAACCCGACGACGCCGAGTCCGGTCATGAGGAGCAGCACCAGCACGCCGGACACCGTCGGCCGCGTCGTCGTGGCCAGGTGCGCGATGAGGTACCCCACGAGCGCGGCCACGATGAACACGGTGCCGCCCATCGTGGGCGTGCCGCGCTTGCCGAGGTGGGCCTGCGGGCCCTCCTCGCGGATCATCTGGCCGTAGCCGAGCCGGCGCACGAGCCGGATCCACAGGGGGGTGCCGAGCAGCGCGATGATCAGTGAGAGGGCCGAGGCGACCAGGATGGTCCTCACGCGTCGTCGCTCCCCTCGACGGGTACGGCCGCCAGCACGGCCTCGGCGACCCGTTCGAGCCCGGCGACGCGCGATCCCTTGATCAGCACGACGTCACCCGGCCGCAACCGCTCGCCCAGCGCGGACACCGCCGCGCCGACATCCTCGACCTGCACGCCTTCTCCTGTCCATGTGCCCACCTGCTCGGCGCCCCTCAGCACGGCCCCGGCGGTGTCGCCCACGGCGACGAGTCCCGCCAGGCCGCCACGGGCGGCGTAGGCTCCGATCTTCTCGTGCTCCTCGACCGTCGACGCGCCCAACTCCGCCATTCCGCCCAGAACCGCATACGCGCGCCCGCCGCGTGCCATGTGAATGACGGCGTCGAGAGCGGCGCGAACGGACTCGGGGTTGGCGTTGTAGGCGTCGTTGACCACCGTGACCCCGTCGGGTCGCTCGGTGACCTCCATGCGCCAGCGGCTGGCGGGCTCCGCCTCCGAAAGCCCCGCGGCGACGTCCGCGACCGGCATGCCCAGGCACCGCGCGGCGGCGGCCGCCGCGAGGGCGTTGGCGACCGCGTGCGCGCCGTGCAGCCGCAGGCGTACGGCGGCCGAGCCCTCGGGCGTCACCAGGGTGAACCGGGGCCGGCCCGTCTCGTCGAGCGACTCGTCGACCGCGCGCACGGTCGCGTCCGGCGCCCGGCCGAACGTCACGATCCGCGCCGGAGTGCGGGCGGCCATCGTGCGGACGAGCGGGTCGTCGGCGTTGAGGATCGCGGTGCCCCGCGCGGACAGCGCCTCGACCAGCTCGCCCTTGGCCCTGGCGACGACCTCGCGGCTGCCGAACTCGCCGATGTGCGCGCTGCCGACGTTGAGGACGATGCCGATGTCGGGGGGCGCGATCCCGGTGAGATGCCTGATGTGCCCGAGGCCGCGCGCTCCCATCTCCAGGACGAGGTAGCGGGTGCCCTCGGTGGCCCGCAGGACGGTGAGCGGATGGCCGATCTCGTTGTTGAACGACCCGGGCGGCGCGATGGTCGGGCCCAGCCGCGACGCGAGGTGGGCGAGGAGGTCCTTGGTGGAGGTCTTGCCCGCCGAGCCGGTCAGGCCGACCACGGTGACCTCCGGCAGCCGGTCGACGACCCCGCGGGCGAGCGCGCCCATCGCGGTGAGGACGTCGTCCACGATCACGGCCGGCACGCCGACCTCGCGCTCGGCGAGCACCGCCACGGCGCCCGCCGCCACCGCCTGGCCGGCGAAGTCGTGGCCGTCGAGGCGCTCGCCGCGCAGCGCCGCGAACAGCGCGCCGGGCTCGGCCTTGCGCGAGTCGATGACGACCGGTCCGGCGACGACGGCCTCCGGGGACGCCCCGTCCAGCTTGCCGCGGGTGATCTCCGCTATCCGCGCGAGCGAGAGTGGGATCAAGACTGCTCCTCGTCGTCGGCCGCTGCGGCCGTGGTGTTCGCGACATCGCCGAGGGCCCCGGCGCGGCGCTCGCGCAGCGCCCGCCGTACGACCTCCCGGTCGTCGAACGGGAAGACCTCACCGGCGATGTACTGCCCCTGTTCGTGACCTTTGCCCGCGACGAGCACCACGTCGCTCCGCCGGGCGCGGCCGATCGCGAGCGCGATCGCCGCCGCCCGGTCGGGCTCCACGACGACGTGCGCCCGTTCGTTCTCCGGCACGGTGAGTACTCCCCCGACCATAGCGTTGAGTATCGCCCAGGGGTCTTCGGTGCGGGGGTTGTCGTTGGTGAAGACCGCCACGTCGGCCCGGCGCGCCGCGATCTCTCCCATGATCTGGCGTTTGCCCTTGTCGCGGTCGCCGCCGCAGCCGAGCACGATGGTGAGGGTGCCCTTGGTCAGCGGACGGAGGGTGCCGAGCACGGCCTCGACCGCCCCGGGCTTGTGCGCGTAGTCGACCAGCGTCGTGAAGTCCTGTCCCTCGTCCACCGGCTCCAGGCGGCCGGGGACGCCTCCGAGGCTCCCGATGCCGCGCACCGCCGCCTGCAGGGGGATGCCGGCCTCCACGAGCGCCACGATCGCGCCCAGGGCGTTGGCGACGTTGAACGGGCCCGGCAGCGGCACCCGCGCCTCGGCCTCGACGCCGCCCGGCCCGATCACCCGGAAGGTGCTGCCGTACGGCTCGAGGCGCACGTCGGCGGCACGCCAGTCGGCGCCGGGGTCGCCGTCGGCGGAGAACGTCGTCACCGGGACCTTGGCGACGTGGGTGAGGCGGCGGCCCCAGTCGTCGTCGACGTTGACCACGCCCAGGCGGCTGAGCTCGGGGGTGAACAGCCGCGCCTTGACGGCGAAGTACGCCTCCATGGTGCCGTGGTGGTCGAGGTGGTCCTGGGACAGGTTCGTGAACAGGGCGACCTCGTAGAAGGCGCCGCCGACGCGGCCGAAGTCGAGGGCGTGGCTGGAGACCTCCATGGCCGCCGCCGTCACCCCGCGCTCGCGCATGAGCGCGAGCAGCGCGTGCAGGTCGGTGGCCTCCGGCGTGGTCAGCGTGCTCGGGAGGGTCTCGCCGGCGACCCTGACCTCGATGCCGCCGATCAGGCCCGTCTCGTGGCCCGCCGCCCGCAGGCCCGCCTCCAGCAGGAACGTCGTGGTGGACTTGCCGCTCGTGCCCGTGACGCCCAGCAGGGCCACGTCGCGCACCGGCCGGCCGTACACCCAGGAGGCCACCTCGCCGAGCACCGCGCGCGGGTCGTCGACGACGAGCACGGGGATGCCGGCGCGCTCGGCGCGGATCCGGCCCTCGTGGTCGGTGAGGATCCCGGTGGCCCCCGCGGCGGCGGCCTGCTCGGCGAAGACGGCGCCGTGGAACCGGCTGCCGGGCAGGGCGGCGTACAGGTCGCCCTTGAGGACCTTCCTGGAGTCGTGTGTCACCCCGGTGACCATCCCCCGTATCGGCTGTCCCTGCTCGCTCAGGCCGAGCAGGGACACGAGCCCGGACAGCGAGCGGGCGGGCACGGACTTGGGGCGCATGGGATCGGGTCTGTTGGACACGGCGGAGAGAGTACCGCCGGTCACCGGTGGTCTGCGTAGATTCGGATCTTCGGAGACTTGCTGCCGGACGGCGGAATCCGGCGGCTCTGCAGTGCGAAGCTCATGACGTCCTTGAACACGGGCGCCGCGACCTCGCCCCCGTAGTACCCCTTCTGCGGCTTCTGTAGCACGACCTCGACCACCAGCTGCGGGTTCTCGGCGGGCGCGAAGCCGACGAACGTCGAGGTGTAGCCTCCCCCGGTGTAGCAGGCGCAGTCGGGGTTGACCTTCTGCGCGGTGCCGGTCTTGCCCGCCACCCGGTAGCCGGAGATCTGCGCCTCGGGCGCGGTGCCGTCCTTGGTCGTGACGCCCTCGAGCATCCGGGTCAGGTCACTCGCCGTGGACTGCTTGATCACCCGGCGCGAGGACGGGCGGGCCGACGGGGTGAGCGTGCCCTTGTCGTCAAGGGTGCCGGCGATGATGTTGGGCGTCACGCGCACGCCGCCGTTGGCGATCGTGGCGTACACGCTCGCGACCTGCAGGGCGGTGACCGACACCGACTGGCCGAAGGCGATGGCGTAGCGGTCGGTGCCCCACCACTGGTCGACCGGCTTGAGGATGCCCCTGCTGTCGCCGGGCAGGCCGATCCCGGTGTCCTCGCCGTAGCCGAACGCCCGCATGTACTGGTACAGCTGCGTCGCCGTGACGCGCTCGCTGGCCAGGATCGTGCCGATGTTGCTCGACTTGGCGAGCACGCCGCCGAAGGTGAGGTGCTCGATGCCGTGGGCCTCCGAGTCGTGGAAGGTGCGGTCGTACCGGGTCAGGGTGCCGGGCACGGTGAACGGGGTCTCCGGCGTGACGCCGCCCGCCTCCATCGCCGCCGCGGCCGTGATGACCTTGCTGGTGCTGCCCGGCTCGAAGCCCTCCTGGACCACCCGGTTGCCCCAGTCGGCCTCGGACGACTTGAGGTAGTTCGCCGGGTCGAAGGTGGGCGTGGTGGCCATGGCGATGACCTGGCCGTTCCGCGGGTCCATGACGATGACGCTGCCGCTCTGCGCGCCGGTGGCCTTGACCTGCTTGGCGATCGCGTCCTGGGCCTTCCACTGGATGTCGCGGTCGAGGGTCAGCCGGATGCCCTTGCCCGGGATCGGCTTGCTCATCTCGTCCTCGCCCATGGGGATGCGCTGGCCGGTCTCGCTGAGCTCGACCTTCTGCCAGCCGCTCTTGCCCTTGAGCATGGTGTTCATGCTCGACTCCAGGCCCGCGCCGCCGTCACCGTTGCTGTTGACGAAACCGGCGACGTTGGCGGCGAGATCGCCGCCGGGGTAGACGCGGCGGTACTCCTGCAGCGAGCCGATGCCCTTGAAGCCCATCTGGGTGACCATGCGGGCCCGGTCGGGCTCGACGTGGTGGACCAGCTCCACGTAGCGGTTCATCTTCGAGCTGGGCGTGAGCTTCTTGAGCAGCCCGGCCTGGTCGAGCCCGAACATCGACGCCAGCGTGGCGGCGATCCGCTGACGCTGGCCTGCCTCGACCATCACCGGGTCGGCGTAGATCACCCGCGCGTCGACGGTCATCGCGAGCGGCTGGCCGTCGGCGAAACTGATCGGCCCGCGGACGGCGGGCAGGTCGATGCGGTTGAGCCGCTGGCGCACCGCCGCTTCGGCGTAGCCCTTGGACTCGATGCCCTGGAGCTGGACGAGACGGCCGGCGAACAGCGACAGCACGAAAGCGACGAGCAGCAGGCCGACGTTGAGGCGCTTGACCGGGTCACGGCGGATCATCACGCCACGCGGCCTCGGGGGCCGCCGCGGCGGCGGAGACGCGGGACGCGGCGGCCTGCGCCGGGGCGGCGGCTTGGTCGCGGCGCCACGGCCACCGCCGGTGCGGGGCGCGGAGGCGCGCGGACCGGCGGGACGGCCGGTCTGGCCGCTCTTTCCCGGGCCCGCCCCGCGCGGCCCGCCGGGGGGCGGGGCGGCCGGGCCGCGGCCACGGCGTGCCGTCACCGCGTGCCGCCTCCCTTCTGGCCGGTGCCGTCCGACGCCTTTCCGGGGGAAGCGGTCGGGGCGGAGGTCTTGGGGGTCGCCGCGCCGGCGGGCGGCATGATCGCGCCGGGCGCTCCGGCCACGCCCGCGCCGGCGGCCGCCGCCATCGCCTCGTCGGAGACGCCCGGCGGACGGGCGCCGCCCTGGGTGACCTGACCGGTGCGCGCGTCGATGAAGGCGGGGCGCCGCCCGTCCACCATGCCGAGCCCGCGCGCCTTGTTGTGGATGACCGACGGGCTGTCCTCCCGGTTGATGTCCTCCTGCAGCGCCTGCTTGCGCTCGCCCAGCTGCTGGTTGCCGCGCTGCAGCTCGCTCAGGGTGAACGCGTCCTGGGCGAGCACGGTGTTGAGCAGCAGGAGGCTCACCAGGGCGCCGCCGAGCAGGCCGACGACGAGCAGCACGAACGGGGTGCGCGGCGGCGGCGCGACCCGGCGCGCCGCGGCCCTTGAGGACGGCCTGCGGACCGCCGCCGACCGGCTCCGCTCCGTGGTGGTCGCCGGGCGCGCCTTGACGGCGCTCCTCTTGACGGCCGTGCCCTTGACGGCCGTGCCCTTCGCGGCGCCGGTCTTCGTGGCGCCGGACTTGGCCGCGCCGGACCTGGCCGCACCGGACCTGGCGCCGGTCTTCGCGGTGGCGTTCTTCTTCGGCCTCGGGGCGCCGGGCCGGGCGGTGCCGGTCTTCGCCGGGCGCTGCTTGACCGCTCCGCCCGTGTCCGCGTCACCCTGGGCCTCGCGCGGCTCGGGCGTGCGGCGGCGGCGGCGCGCCGGCCGCGGGGCCGGCGTGTCGTCGTCCCCGCGCCGGCGGCGGGTGCGCGTCTCCTGCGGCGGAGTCGTCATGGTCATGTGGTGCCTCCTGCTTGCCTCCGCCCGCTCGGCGGGTCTTCGTCGAGCGGCCTCGCGCCGCCTCGCGGACGTCCCTCACGCTCACGGGTCCGCTCGACGGCGCGAAGGCGCGCCGACGCGGCCCGTGGGTTGGTCGTGGTCTCTTCGTCGGACGGTTGCTCCGCGCCTCGGGTGAGCGGGCGGAACCGCGGCTGTCGTTCCGGCAGGGGAACCGGCAGGTCGGGTGGTGTCGTGTCGGTGGTCCGCGCGGCGAAGGCCCGCTTGACGATGCGGTCCTCGAGCGAGTGGTAGGACAGGACCGCGACGCGGCCGCCCACCACGAGGGCGTCGAGCGCGGCCGGGAGGGCCCACTCCAGCGCGGGCAGCTCGCCGTTGACCTCCATGCGCAGGGCCTGGAAGGTGCGCTTGCCCGGGTGGCCTCCGGTGCGGCGCGCGGCGGCGGGGATCGCGTCACGGACGACCTCGACGAGCCTGCCCGTCGAGGTCAGCGGGGCGCGCCCCCGCTCCCGTACGATCGCCTCCGCCACGCGCCGCGCGAACCGCTCCTCGCCGTAGTCGCGCAGGATGCGCGTGAGGTCCGAAGCGGAGTATGTGTTGACCACCTGCTCGGCGGTGAGCTCCTGGGTGCGGTCCATCCTCATGTCGAGCGGTGCGTCATAGGAATAGGCGAAGCCGCGCTCGGCCTCGTCGAGCTGCGGGGAGGACACCCCGAGGTCGAAGAGCACGGCGTGGACGCCGGAGACGCCGAGCTCGGCGAGAACCCGCGGGATCTCGTCGTACACCGCGTGGACGAGGTGGGTGCGCCCGGCGTAGGCCTGGAGCCGCCGGCCGGACCGCTCGATCGCGCTGGTGTCGCGGTCGAGACCGATGAGCGTGACGCGTGGGTGGGCTTCGAGCACGGCCGCGGCGTGTCCGCCCAGGCCGAGGGTCGCGTCGACGAAGAACACGTCCTCATCGGAGGGCGTCGACAGGGCCGGCCCCAGCAGTGCCAGAATCCGGTCGAGCATGACCGGCACGTGCCCCGTCGCGCGTGGTCCCCCCTCGCGCTCTTCGTCGCCTCGCATCGAAAACCTCTCACATGACGCCACTGCTCGCGGACGGCGCTGATGCCGCGCTCGCCTGCTGCTCCGCCGTGCCGGCGACGCGCGTAGAGCACCCCGCGGACGGCCGACGCGGACTCTCACCCGGGCGTGATCGCCCCGGATGCGCTCTGCGGCTCACCGCTCAATGGCTTTTCGCCGGCCCCCGTTACGGACTTCGCCCGGCCAGGTCCCCATCCGCTGTTCCGTGGAGGAAGATGTGCTACGGCCATCTGGCACCGGGGAAGGTGCGCCAGTTGGGAGCGGGTGGAGACCTCGCCGAACGGATCCGCGACCGGCGATGGTGCGGTCAGAGAATCCCGGGCAGCACCTCCTCGGACAGATCGGAGAACTGCGGCTCCTGCTCCGACAGGTAGGTCTCCCACGCGGTCGCGTCCCAGATCTCCAAGCGCGTGTTGGCTCCGATGACGGCGCAGTCGCGGCTCAGGCCGGCGTACGCGCGCAGGGCCGGCGGAATGGTGATCCGCCCCTGTTTGTCGGGAACCTCGTCTGAGGCGCTGGCGAAGAAGACCCGGCTGTAGTCCCGCACGGCCTTGGCGGTGACCGGTGCCGTACGAAGCGCCTCGGTGATGCGCTGGAACTCCGCCTCAGGAAAGACGTAGAGACAGCGCTCCTGACCCTTCGTGATCACCAATCCCCCCGAGAGCTCCTCGCGGTACTTCGCCGGCAGGAACAGTCGTCCCTTGTCGTCCAGGCGCGGTGAATGAGTGCCGAGGAACATCCGGCCTCACCTCCGCCCCCCGTGAGGCGATGCACCCTGCCCCACGGCGCCCCACTCTACTCCACTCTGCCCCACGGTCAACGACCAAAACGCCTGGCTCGCGGCGTTTCACAAGACAAAGCCGCAGGTCAGAGCGGTGGAGCAGAGTGGGGCGTCCACGAGGCCCCCCGATGGGGGGTCACGAGGAGGCCGCGGCGCATTGTGAAGGCGGAAGGCGCCGAATGACGTGAAACGCACGGACTGCGCGCGCACGATGGAGTGAAGTGGGGAATCCGAAATGGCGCGTGAATCCAATAACACCCGGATGCGGCCGTTAGCCGGATCGGGGGTTACCCTCCTGCACGGAGCATCGCACCAACCAGCCCAAAAGACGTACTGTCGGTGCAACACAACAACATGAACAAACCGGATGGAGCTCCCCATCCGCATCCGTGTGCGACGAGGCCGGGCCGGCGCGGGACCGGCGGCGGGCCGCGTGGCCGCGCGGATGGCCCGAGGAGGGGTTAGTGGCAGTCAGCACACACGGTGACGTCGGACGGGGGCTGGAAGGCCTCGCGAAGATCTCGGGCCGGATCTCCGGGGCCATCGAGTCCGTCATCGAGGGCAAGCCGGACGTCATACGCCTCGCGCTCACCGTTCTTCTCGCCGAGGGCCATCTGCTCATCGAGGACGTGCCCGGAGTCGGCAAGACGATGCTCGCCAAGGCGCTCGCCCGCTCCATCGACTGCTCGGTGCGGCGGATCCAGTTCACCCCCGACCTGCTGCCGAGCGACATCACCGGCGTCAGCGCCTACAACCAGGAGCGGCGGGAGTTCGAGTTCAAGCCGGGGCCGGTCTTCGCCAACATCGTGGTGGGCGACGAGATCAACCGCGCCTCGCCGAAGACGCAGTCCGCCCTCCTGGAATGCATGGAGGAACGCCAGGTCACCGTGGACGGCCACACGTACGACCTGGATCGGCCGTTCATGGTCATCGCGACCCAGAACCCGGTCGAGATGGAGGGCACCTACCCGCTGCCCGAGGCCCAGCGCGACCGCTTCACCGCCCGCATCTCGATGGGCTACCCCGAGCCCGGCGCGGAACTGCAGATGCTCGACGTGCACGGCCGGACCTCGCCGCTGGACGACCTGTCCCCGGTGGCGCGGGCCGGTGACGTACGGGAGCTGATCGAGCTCGTCCGCAACGTGCACGTCTCCTCCTCCGTGCGCAACTACGCCATCGCCCTGGTCACCGCCACCCGTGAGCACCCCGAGCTGCGGCTCGGCGCGTCTCCGCGGGCGACCCTCCACCTCGTACGCGCCGCCCGCGCGTACGCGGCGCTGGAGGACCGGGACTACGTTCTGCCCGACGACCTGCAGTACCTGGCCGTGCCGGTGCTCGCCCACCGGTTGCTGCCGACCGCCGAGGCCCAGGTCGAACGCCGTCTGCCCGAACACGTGGTCGCCGAGCTGGTCGCCCACGTGCCGGTGCCCGACCCCCGGCACTAGTGGACGTGGGCACCGGACGGGCCGGGTTCAGGCCGGGGCGCGCCGTCCGCGGGGCGCTCGGTTCGCTGACCACTCGCGGGCGGTCGTTCGTGGCGGCGGGCATCACCGCGATCGCCTGCGCGTTCATCCTGGGCGAGCGCGACCTGCTGCGGGCGGGGGTGCTCATCCTCATCCTGCCGGTGCTGTCGGGGCTGGTCGTGTCGCGCACGCGCTACCGGCTCTCGTGCACGCGCCGCGCCGACCCATCGCGGCTGCCCGTAGGGCACGAGGCCCAGATCGGCATCGTCCTGCAGAACATCTCGCGGTTGCCGACCGGGATCCTGCTCGTGGAGGACCAGGTCCCGTACACGCTCGGCGACCGCGCGCGCTTCGTCGTCGACCGGATCGAACCCGGCGGCGGTCGGGAGATGGTCTACCGGCTCCGCCCGGACGTACGGGGGCGTTACCAGGTCGGACCGCTGCTGGTACGGCTCGCCGACCCGTTCGGCCTGGTGGAGCTGGCCCGGTCGTTCGCGACCTCGAACCGGCTGACCGTCACGCCGCCGATCGTGCCGCTGCCGCACGGCCGGCTGACCGGCTCGTGGACGGGCGGCGGCGAGAGCCGGGCCCGTACGATCTCCACCGCCGGAGAGGACGACGTCGCGCCGCGGGAGTACCGCCACGGCGACGACCTGCGGCGGGTGCACTGGCGTTCGACCGCCCGGCGCGGCGAGCTGATGGTCCGGCGCGAGGAGCAGCAGTGGCAGAGCCGCGGCACCCTGTTCCTCGACACCCGCCGGATCGCGCACTGGGGCCAGGGGGCCGCCTCGTCCTTCGAGCAGGCGGTCTCGGTCGCGGCCTCGATCGGCGTGCAGCTCGGACGCGAGGGACTCGGTCTGCGGTACGTCACGGACGAGGGTGAGACGTTCTCGCCCACCGCCGTCTTCGAGGGGGCGCTGCTGGACTCACTGGCGGTCGCCCGTACGTCCACCGGCCGGTCGCTGCGGACCGGGCTGGCCGCGCTGCGCACGGCGGCGCGCGACGGCGACGGGCTGGTCGTCGGCGTCTTCGGCCGGCTGACCGCCGAGGACGTCCAGGACGTGGCCCGGTCCCGGCAGGGCACCGCCACGTGCGTCGCGGTGCTGGTCGGAGACGAGGAGCACGCGGCGGCACGGGCGGCCTCGGTGCTGCGGGCCGCGGGCTGGCGGGTGCTCACCGTCGACTCGGCGGCCTCGCTGCCGGCCGCGTGGGCCGGCGCGGACCAGGCGTCGGAGAACTCCGAGCTGCGCGCGGTACGGGACCGCGCGGGTGTCCGGCGGTCCGCGGCGGGTCCGCCGGGTACGCCGGCGAACAGCGGGGCGCCGGGCGGCGGCGCGGCGGGCACGGACGGCACGGCGGGCACGGGCGACGCCGCCGGGGCCGGTACGGACGGAGCGAGCCGGGGAGAGTCGTCATGAGACTACGGCTGACGATCGTGGCGTGCGCGGCCACGCTGCTGGCGACGGTCGGGCTGTACCCGCTGTACGAGTCCGGCGGGTGGTTCGGTACCGGGTTCGGCGCGGTCCTGGTGGTGGGCGTCGCCGGGGCGCTCACCCGGCGGTTCCGCGTGGCGGCCGCGCTGTGCCCGCTGATCGGGCTGGCCGTCCTGTTCCTCTACCTCACCGTGGTGTTCGCCTCCGGGCAGGCGCTGCTCGCCGTCGTCCCGACGCCCTCCTCGACGGCGCGGCTGGGCCGGCTGCTCGGCGAGGGCTGGCACGACGCGAACGCCTACGCGGCGCCGGTGCCGATGCTGCCCGCCATCAACATGCTGACGGGCACGGGAATCGGCCTGGTCGCCATCCTCGTCGACTTCCTGGCGGTGCGCGTCCGCCGGGCGGCGCTCGCGGGGCTCCCGCTCCTGGCGATCTACAGTGTGCCGGCGGCGGTGCGCCAGCAGACGACGGGCTGGCTCGCCTTCCTGCTGAGCGCGGGCGGGTACCTCGGGCTCCTGGTCTCCGACGCCCGGGACCAGCTCGCCGGCTGGGGCCGGGCGGTGTTCACCCGCCGCTGGTCGGCCACCGTCCCCGCCGACGAACGCCCGGACTCCGGACCGCTCGCGGCCGCCGGGCGCCGCATCGGGCTGGCCGCGGTGGCGATCGCGATCGTGCTGCCGTTCGCGGTGCCCGGCATCGAGCCGCGCGGGCTGCTCGGCATCGGCGGGGACGGCGGCTCCGGATCCGGGAGTGGCTCCGGCTCGATCACCGGCCTGGACGCCCTCGACCCGCTCGTGAGCGTACGGCGCCAGCTCGTGCGCGAGGGGGACGCCGAGGTGCTGAGGTATCGCACCACGGACGGCTCCGCGCCGGACTACCTGCGGATGTACTCCCTCGACCGGTTCAACGGCGAGACCTGGTCGACCGGGCCGCTGCGCGCCGGGCGGGACGAGCGGGTGGCGGACAGGCAACTGCCCGCCGAGCCGGGCGCCGGCGCCATCCCCGCGCGAGCGGTGACCACCGACATCAGCATCGACTCGCGGGTGCACGGACTGGACGTGCTGCCGATGCCGTACCCGCCCACCAAGGTGAACATCAAGGGCGACTGGCGGGTCGATCCCCGGTCGCTGACGGTCTTCTCGACCCACGACTCGGCGGGCGGCCGGTCGTACACGGTCTCGAGCATCCGCCCCGAACCGACGTACCAGGAACTCGTCACCGGGAGCCCTCCGCCGGACTCGATCACCTCGCGGTATCTCGCGGTGCCCGACTCGGTCGGCGACGACATCACCAAGCTGGCCGCCCAGCTGACCACGGGCGCCTCGACTCCGTACGAGAAGGCGGTCAAGCTGCAGGACTGGTTCACCCGGCCGGGGAACTTCACCTACAGCCTCAACACGCCTCCGCCACAGCACGGGGGCGCGCTGCAGGACTTCCTGTTCACCTCCCGTACCGGCTACTGCGAGCAGTTCGCGTCGTCGATGGCGGTGCTCGCCCGCGTCCTCGGCATCCCGGCGCGCGTCGGCATGGGGTACACGGCCGGCTCCCAGCGGTCGGACGGCGAGTGGGTGGTGCGCACGAAGGACGCCCACGCGTGGCCGGAGCTGTACTTCACCGGTGTCGGCTGGCTGCGGTTCGAGCCCACGCCCGGCGGGGACGGCGGCCAGGGCAGCGCCACCGTGCCGTCGTACACGGCCCCGCAGCTGCTCCCCGGCTCGCCGGGCAGCGACCCGGAGACGCAGGTGCCGACGACCGGCACCGGCTCGGGTTCGGTCTCCACGTCCGCGCCGACCGTCACGCGGCACCGCACCGACACGCTCGCCGACGAGCGCGCGGCGCCGGGCGCCGTGCCCGAGGAGCACACGTCGCACCTGCCGGTGGCGTGGCTGCTGATCGGCCTCGTGGTGGTGCTCCTGCTGCTGACGCCCGCCACGCTGCGCCGCCTGACCCGCGCGCGCCGCTGGCGCCGGGCGAAGACGGACGTCGCGGTGGCCCACGCGGCCTGGGACGAACTGCGCGCGGACGCGGCCGACCACGGGTTCCGCTGGCCGGCGAGCGAGACACCGCGGGCGACGGGCCGGCGGCTGGCCGAGGCCCTCGAACTGGACGGGGCGGCCGCGGAGGCACTGGCGCGGCTGGCACGGGCGGAGGAACGGGCCCGGTACGCCCCCTCGGCCGACCCCCTGGCGGCACCCCGTGACGACGTGCGCCTGCTGCGAGCGGCGTTCCGCGCCCGGGCGAGCCTGCGCGTACGGTGGCGCGCCCGCCTGTTCCCGCCGTCGGCGACGAAGAGCCTGCGGAGGGCGGGAACCCGGATCATGGACGTCTTCGAGTGGCTGGATGTGGCCACACCACGGCGCCGCCGCCCGACCTGACGGGCCACGGAGAGTAGGCGGGCTCACGCAGGCGTGTCGCTCGTGGCGGGCGATTCTGCGAAGGTCGTCGGGTCGGGGACCGCGGTCGGGTTCGGGCGGGCAGCGTTCAGCGCCGGGCGTCGGACACGCGTCCGGGCTCGGGCGGGGGCGGTCAGGGGCCTTCGTGGCGGCGGCGCCAGCGCTCCTCGATCCGTTCCATGAAACTCGCCTTCGGCGCGCGGGACGGCTTGGCACGTTTCCGGGGGTCGGGGTCCGCTCCGATGCCGGTCATGCGCTTCCAGCTCGTCAGGCCCCAGGCGCAGCAGAACACCATGAGGAGGAAGCCGGCGACGCTGATCACGATGCTGATCGGCATCGTGTTCAGGATCGGCCCCGCCATCACCACGATCAGGCCGAGGACGAACCCGATCGCGGCCTTCCAGATCCTGCGCTTGTAGTGGACCTTCGGATCGGTCGAGCGGACCGCGGAAACGAACTTCGGGTCCTCGGCATACAGCGCACGCTCGATCTGGTCGAGCTGGCGCTGCTCGTGGTCAGAGAGCGGCACGGCGCCTCCCAAGGACAGCCCCGCGAAGGGTATACCCACGCCGGACGGAGACATGGCTATCGGTGATATGCCCAGAATACGAGCCGCGACGACCGTGGAAAAGAAAACGCTCCCTCGGAGACGCGCCGATCGCCGAGTCAATCAGCATGTTCACCGTCCGTGGTCACATAGGTCACACTGCCCTCACTTGTCACGAGGCAACTCCTTACCGTAGTACGCCTTGCGCTCACCGTCGGGGCGCATGAGTGCGGCGGGGCGTACGGCGCCGTTGCCGAACCGCCGGGCCGCCAGGTCCATGACCTGCTCGGCCTCGCGCCAGCCCGTCTCCGGCTCGCCCAGCGCGAGCTGGCGTGTGGCGTCCTCGGCGGAAATGAGATTTTCGACACGTACGCCGACGAGCCGCAGCGGTGTGTGCTCCAGCCCGGACGCCTCGTACAGCGCGCACGCCGTCGCGTAGATCTCGCGCGCCAGGTCGGTCGGCTCGCGGAGCGTGCGGGCGCGGCTGATCGTGGTGAAGTCGGCACGGCGGAGCTTGACCGCGACCGTGCGCCCGACGTGGCCGGCGCCGCGCAGCCGCGCCCCCACCCGGTCGGACAGGCGCAGCAGCTCGCGCCGGATGCTCTCGGGGTCGGCGATGTCGACGTCGAAGGTCTCCTCCGCGCCGATGCTCTTGTCCTTGGCCGTGGAGACGACGGAGCGTTCGTCCCGGCCCCACGCGAGGTTGTGCAGGTGCTCTCCGGCCGCCTCGCCGACCTCGCGCCGGAGCGTGTCGAGGGGGGTCGCGGCCAGGTCGCCGACCGTCCGCAGGCCCAGGCTCCGCAAGGTCTGCTCGGTGCGCTCGCCCACTCCCCACAGCGCGGCGACGGGAAGCGGATGCAGGAACTCCACGACGCCGTCGGCGGGAACGACGAGCAGGCCGTCGGGCTTGCACCGCGTGGAGGCCAGCTTGGCGACGAACTTGGTGCTCGCGACGCCGACCGAGCACGTGATGCCCTGCTGCTCGGCGACCTGCCGCCGGATCAGCTGCCCGATCTCGGCGGGCCGTCCGAGGCGGCGGAGCGCGCCCGTGACGTCGAGGAAGGCCTCGTCGAGCGCGAGCGGCTCGACCAGCGGCGTGATCGAGCGGAAGATCTCCATCACGCCCGCCGAGACCGCGGCGTACTTGTCGTGCCGGGGCGGCAGGACGACCGCCTGCGGGCACAGCCGCCGGGCCCGGGTCATCGGCATCGCCGAGTGCACGCCGTACTTGCGCGCCTCATAGGACGCGGCGGCCACGACACCGCGTCCGCCGGCGCCGCCGACGACCACGGGCCGGCCGCGGAGCTCGGGGTGTTCGAGCAGCTCGACGCTCACGAAGAAGGCGTCCATGTCGACGTGCAGGATGCCGCAGCCGGTGTCGTCCGCCGGCGGCCCGGGCGGCGGACCCGGCCGGTGCAACTGCTGCTTGCGGCTCATCCCGGTCCCCCACGCCGCACGCGCGCCGGCACCCCGGCGTACCGAACGCCGCTCCCCCGCCGGTGCGAGCGCCGCTCACGGCCCGTCTCCGGCTCCCGCACCCACGCCGTCTCGGTGTACGGAACACCGGTCCGCGGCCGGTACGACCGCCGCGCGCGGCTCATCTCGGTCTCCCGCGGCGACCGGTGATCCGTACGGCCGCCGGCGGCGTGGACGGGGGCGTCATCGTCGGCGGGCGAGGGCGTGGAGCTGGGTGGCCACGTCCTTCAGCACCGGATGCATCGCGACCGCGCGTTCGAGGGCGAGGAGGTCTTCGGCGGCGCCGCGCTCGCCGTCGATGAGGCCGCTCGGGACCAGGTCGGCGAAGACACGGATGCCGTGCACCTCACCGACGCCCAGGCCGGAGCCCGCGATGAGCTCGGCCAGCATGCCGGAGGTGAACCGACGGGGCATCGGGTCGTGCTCGCCCCACCGGCCCTGGGCGCTGGACAGCAGCCGCCGCGCGTCGTCGAACCGTCCCGCGAGCGCGCGGTGCAGCACGGCCGCGACCTGGTTGGCCGCCAGGACGCTGACCGCGCCTCCGGGGCGCACGGTGCGGGCGATCGAGGCCATCGCCGCGGCCGGGTCGTCGACGTATTCGAGCACGCTGTGACACAGCACCAGATCGGCGCTGTCGGGGCCGACCGCCTCCAGCAGCCCGTCGGCGTCGCCCTGCAGCGCGCGGACCCGGACGCCCGCCTCGGCGGCGCGGCGCTCCAGGCCGGCGAGGGCGTCGGGGCTGGAGTCGACGACGGTGACGTGGTGGCCCAGCTCGGCGAGCGGCACGGCCAGCCCGCCGGTGCCGCCCCCGGCGTCGAGCACGTCGAGGACGGCCCGGCCGGACGCCTTGGCGCTCTCGTCGAGGACCTCGCGCAGGATCTCCCACACGACACCGCGCGCCGGGCGCGTGCGCGAACGCTCGTTCATCGTGCCTCCCCCCATGCCGGACGGCATGGACGGGCCGCGCACCGCCGGCCCGGCGAAGCCGCGTGGACGGTGGGTCCCTGCCTCTTTCGCCTCACAGCGCCCAGCTTAAACGGCTACAACGACAACGAGGGCTTGAGTTCGAGCAGGCGTGACAGCAGGCCGTTGACGAAGCGCGGCGACTCGTCGGTGGACAGCTCGGTGGCCAGGGCCACCGACTCGCTGATCGCCACGCCGTCGGGCACCTCGTCGTTCCAGAGCAGTTCGAAGGCGCCCAGCCGCAGGATGTTGCGGTCGACCATCGGCATGCGATCGAGGGTCCAGCCGACGGAGTACGTCGCGATCAGCTCGTCGATGCGCTCCCGGTGCTCGGCCACGCCCTCGACCAGCCGGCCGAGAAACGCCTGTTCGGCGAGCGGCTGGCTCGCGTCCGCGGCGCGCCGGGCGAGCACGTCGGCCGGCGGCTCGCCCCGGACCTCGGCCTCGTACAGGACCTCCAGGGCCCGCCTGCGCGCCTTGCTGCGTGCCGCCACGGTCAGCCGCGGCCCAGGTAGTCGCCCGACCGGGTGTCGACCTTGATCTTCTCGCCGGTCGTGATGAACAGCGGGACCTGGATCACCGCACCGGTCTCGACCGTGGCCGGCTTGGTGCCGCCCGTCGAGCGGTCGCCCTGCAGCCCCGGCTCGGTCTCGGTCACCTCGAGGACGACCGCGGCGGGCAGCTCGATGTAGAGCGGCGTGTCGTTGTTGAACGCGATCACGGCGTTCTGCTCGGGCAGCAGGTAGTCGGCCGCGTCGCCCACGGTGGCGCCGGGGATGTGCGGCTGGTCGTAGGTCTCGGTGTCCATGAAGACGAAGTCCTCGCCCTCGCGGTAGAGGTACTGCATCTCCCGCTTGTCGACGTTGGCCACGTCGACCTTGGTGCCGGCGTTGAAGGTCTTGTCGACGACCTTCCCGGAAAGGATGTTCTTGAGCTTGGTGCGGACGAACGCGCCGCCCTTACCTGGCTTGACGTGCTGGAACTCCTGGACGGTCCACAGCTGGCCGTCGAGGTTCAGCGTCATGCCGTTCTTGAGGTCGTTCGTCGTCGCCACGTGCGATGTTCTCCTGCGTCGGCGGCCTGCCGCGTCTAGATGACGAGCAGTTCCTTGGTCGTCTTGGTGAGCAGCTCCGCGCCGTCCGTACGGACGACCAGAGTGTCCTCGATGCGGACTCCGCCGCGCCCCGCGAGGTAGACGCCGGGCTCGACGGTGATCGGAACTCGATCCGTCAGTTTACCGGTCTTGTCGTACCCGAGGAGCGGTGCCTCGTGGATCTCCAGGCCGACGCCGTGCCCGAGACCGTGCGGGAAGTCGTCGGCGTACCCGGCGGCGTCGATGACGTCGCGCGCCGCGGCGTCGACGTCCTTGGTGGCGGCCTCCGGGACCGCCGCCTCGACGCCCGCGCGTTGCGCGGCCGCGACCAGGTCGTAGATCTCCCGCAGCGCGCCCACGGCGGGGCCGACGGCGACGGTGCGGGTCATGTCGGCGTGGTAGCCGCCGTACAGCGCGCCGAAGTCCATGGTGACGAAGTCGCCGGACTCGATCACGCGGGCGGCGGGCACGTGGTGCGGGATCGCGCCGTTCGGCCCGCTCGCCACGATCGTGGCGAACGCGGGCCGCTCCGCGCCCAGGTCGACCATTGACCGCTCCAGCGCGACGGCGATCTCCCGCTCGGTACGGCCGGGCCGGATGAAGGGCAGCACCGCGTCGAACGCGCGGTCGGTGATCGCGCAGGCCTCGCGCAGCAGCGCGATCTCCTCTTCGTCCTTGACCTGGCGCAGCTCCTCGACGGCGCGGCCCAGGGGCACCAGCTCGACGCCCTCCAGCTTGTCGGCGAGCGTGCGGTGCGCCTCCACGGTCACGTCGTGCGCCTCGAAGGCGAGCCGCCCGGACGCCCGTGAGCCGAGCGCGCCGGCGGTGTCGCGGTCGACGACGCACTCCAGCTCCGGGCAGACGCGCGCCGCGGTGCCCGCGTAGCGCCCGTCGGTGCCGAGCACGGTGGTGCCGTCGGCGCCCACGAGGAGAGCGGCGTTGGAGCTGGCCAGACCGCACAGGTAGCGGACATTGACCAGCCGGGTGACCAGGGCGAAGTCGGCTCCCTGGTCGGCGACGAGCGCTGCCAGGCGCGCGCGGCGTGTCTCATGGATCCCGGGCATGTCCCGACTGTACGCGCCGCGGCGCGCCGGGGCACACCGGGAGGGCCTCCGCCGCCGGCGCCTCAGAGGCCGCCCGTCGCGAGCGGCGTCCCGGGCCGCTCAGACGGAGGCCGCCAGCTCGCGCACCTTCTCGATCAGCTTGACGCGGCTCGCGTGGTCACTCGCGATCGGCGTGACGTTGAGCGTCGTGACACCCGACTCCTTCAGCGCCGCGAGCCGGTCGCGCACGAAGCCCTCGGTGCCGATCAGCGAGGTCTTCTGCAGCAGCTCGTACGGGACCTTCTCGGCGGCCTCCTGCTTCTTGCCGTCGAGGTAGAGGTCCTGGATCTCCTTGGCCTCCCGCTCGTAGCCGTAGCGCCGGGCGAGGTCGTTGTAGAAGTTACGGCCCCTGGCGCCCATGCCGCCGACGTAGAGGGCGAACATGGGGCGGGCGAAGTCGAGGTAGCCCTCGACGTCGTCGCCGATCGCCAGGGGAGCCTGCGCGACGACGTCCAGCTCACCGAGCGCGGGGTCGCGCTTGGCCTTGCCCTTGGCCAGGGCCTCGCCCCACACGCCGTCCGCCTTCTCCGGCACGTAGAAGATCGGCTCCCAGCCCTCGGCCAGCTCGGCGGTCATCTCGACGTTCTTGGGACCGAGCGAGGCGACGATGATCGGGATGCGCTCGCGTACGGGGTGGTTGATCAGCTTGAGCGGCTTGCCGAGGCCGGTGCCCTCCTCGGCGGGGAGCGGCAGCTTGTAGTACTTGCCGTCGTAGGACAGGCGCTCGCGGCGCCACACCGCGCGGCAGATCTCGATGATCTCCCGGGTGCGGCCGACGGGCGCGTGGTACGGCACGCCGTGCCAGCCCTCGATGACCTGCGGGCCCGACGCGCCGATGCCGAGCACGAACCGGCCCTCGGAGACGTAGTCCAGCCCGGCGGCCGTCATCGCGGTCAGGGTCGGGGTGCGCGAGTAGATCTGGAGGATGCCCGAGGCGATCTGCAGGCGCTCCGTACGCGCGGCGATGAAGCCGAGCTGGCTCACGGCGTCGTAGCTGTACGCCTCCGGCACGAACACGATGTCGAGCCCGGCCTTCTCGTAGTCGGCGAGCTCATCGACGGTCTCCCTGAAGCCCCCCGCGTAGTTGAGGGACATCCCGATACGCATGCCGCGGCGCCTCTCTGCCGTTCCGTCCAAAAACCGAATCTCGTTCAGTAATAGCTTAGTCAGGCCGGTCTGAACACCATGCAGGTGCTCGTGCCGTGGGCGACGAGGCGGCCCTCCTCATCCGTGACGCGCCCCTCGGTCGTGGCGGTCCGGCCGCCAAGGTGGATCGTGGTGCCCTCGCAGCGGAGTCGCACGCCGTCGAGCCGCACGGGACGCACGAAGTTCACCTTCAGCTCCAGCGTGGTGTAGCCGGCGCCCTCCGGCAGCGAGGCGTGCACCGCGCAGCCCATCGCCGAGTCGAGCAGCGTGCTGCAGATGCCGCCGTGCAGCGTGCCCAGGGGGTTGCCGAAGTCGGGCCGGGTCCGCAGCGCGAACACCACTCGCCCGGGTTCGAGCGTCTCGACCGTCATGTCGAGCAACGAGCCGATGCCCGTCATCCGTCCGTCCAGCAAGGTCCTCAGCTGATCGAGTCCGGCGGTCACGACACCCTCCCTGTATGACGCTCGGCATAGTCAGGCTCTTCTATGATGACCGTCATAGTCAAGGTGGTGAAGGTCATATGGCCTCCGGCTCACGAGAGCGGATGGTGCGCAGCGCGGCCTACCTGCTGCGCGAACGCGGCTACAGCGGCACGGCGTTCAGCGACGTCATCGCGCACAGCGGGGCGCCGCGCGGCTCGATCTACCACCACTTCCCCGGCGGCAAGGAGCAGCTCGCCGAGGAGGCCGTACGGTACGCGGGCGACTTCGTGGCGGCCGGCGTGCGCGCCGCCACCCGCGACGACGACCCGGTGGCGGCGGTACGGGCGTTCCTCGGCTGGTGGCGTCGCGTGCTGGTGGACAGCGGCTTCCAGGCGGGCTGTCCGATCGTGGCGGTGATCGCCGAATCGCGGCTCGCCGACGCCGCGGACGGGGCGTTCCGGCGGTGGCGGGACGCGCTGGCCGCCGGCCTGGCCTCGGCGGGAGCGGCGCCGGAGCGCGCCGCGCGGGTCGCGACGCTGGTGGTCGCCTCGGTCGAGGGCGCCACCCTGCTGTGCCGCGCGCGCCGCTCCCTGGAGCCGCTCGACGACGTGACGGCGGAGTTGGAGGACCTCATCGCCGCGGCGTGCGAGACGGGCTGAGCGGCTGCGATCATGCGCGCATGACCCCCGACGAGTTGCTCACCACCACCCGCACCGTACGCAGGCGGCTCGACCTGACCCGGCCGGTCCCGCCCGAGCTGATCCGCGAATGCCTGGAGATCGCGCTGCAGGCGCCGAGCGGCGGCAACAAGCAGGCCTGGCACTGGATCGTCGTGACCGACCCGGTCCAGCGCACGGCCATCGGCCGGGTGTTCACGCGGGCGGCCCGGGAGTACCTGGCGTCGGACCACGCGGCGCCCAGACTGTTCGCCGACGACCCGGAGCGCGCACCGGTCCAGCGGCGCATCGGCGAGGGCGTCGCGTACCTCGCCGAGCACATCGCGGAGGTGCCGGTGCTGGTCATCCCGTGCCTGCGTGTGACGTCCGTGCCGAGCGGCGGCCAGGCCGGGCTGTGGGCCTCGCTGCACCCGGCGACGTGGAGCTACATGCTGGCCGCCCGCGCCCGGGGGCTCGGGACCGCCTGGACGGCGCTGCACCTGGCGTACGAGCGGGAGGTCGCCGGGCTGCTCGGGCTGCCGGAGGACGTCCGCCAGGGCTCGCTGATCCCGACGGCCTACTACACCGGAGAGACGTTCCGCCCCGCCCCCCGCCGGCCGCTGGAGGAGGTCCTCCACCTCGACCACTGGTGAGGCCTCACCCGCCGGAAGTGACCAGTGTCAGGCCGTCGTCCGCGGTCTCCCAGTCACTCAGGTCCGCGGCCAGGGCGGAGGGCGACATGTGGGTCAGCAGCAGGCGGCGGCAGCCGAGCCGGTGCCGGTTCGCGGCCAGAGCGTCCAGATCGAGGTGCCAGCGTACGGGCGCCGGGCTGTATCCCTCGCAGAAGAAGACGTCCGCGCCCGCGGAGGCGTCGATGAGCGCGTCGGTCCACTCGGTGTCCCCGGAGTAGGCGACCGTGCCGCCCTGCCCGGCGTCCTCGACCCGCAGGGCGTAGGCCGGAGCGCCGGACGCATGCCGCACCTCGAAAGGCGTCGCGGTGAACCTTTCGGTGGAGAAGGGACGCCGGTCGGCGTGCTCGCGGACGTGCACCGCGAACCTGCGCCGGACCCCGCTCGACCCCGGGAACAGCGTCTCCATCGCCTGGTCGAGGCGTTCCCGTGTCCCGGGCGGTCCGACGACGGTCAGATCGGTGGTCCGGCGGCGGAACTGCCCGTCCAGGATCAGGAACGGCAGGCCGCCGAAGTGGTCCCCGTGCAGGTGACTGACCAGGACCGTCTCGATGGCGTTCGGGTCCAGCCCCTGGCGGCGCAGGGCCACGAGACTGGTGGCCCCGCAGTCGACCAGCGTGTGGGCGCCGGCCCCGGGATCACCGAGCGCGATGCACGTCTGGAACCGCTCCCCCGACCCGAACGCGTCCCCGCTGCCCGCCACCGTGATCCGCATCGCATCGCCTCCGCGCTCCAGGACGTCGAGGCCGATCATGCCGGGCGAGCGCCGCCGCAGGTAGCCCCGGGTTCCCTAGGACGCCATGGCCGGCCGCTATGACACCACCTCAGGCGCCGACTCGGCGAGGAGTTCGGCGACCGCCTGGAGGGCGAGGACGTAGGAGAAGGTGCCGAAGCCCGCGATGGTGCCCGAGGCCACGGCCGCGACGACCGAGGTGTGACGGAACTCCTCGCGGGCCGCCGGGTTGGAGATGTGGACCTCGATGAGCGGCGCCGTGCGCTGGGCGATGGCGTCGCGTACGGCGTAGGAGTAGTGCGTGAAGGCCGCGGGGTTCAGCACCACCGGGATGCGCCCGTCGGCGGCCTCGTGGAGCCAGGTGATCAGCTCCGCCTCGTCGTCGGTCTGGCGCACCTCGGCGTGCAGGCCCAGCCTGCGAGCCGTGTCACGGCACAGGGCGGCCAGGTCGTCGAAGGTCGTGGCCCCGTACACGTCGGGCTCGCGGCTGCCCAGCCGGCCGAGGTTGGGTCCGTTCAGCACCAACACTTCGCTCACTGGTCGTTCGCCCTCCTCACTCGCTCCGCGGCCCGACTCGTCCCTCGCCCGGCCACTCCACAAGCTACGTCGGGCTCGCTCCGGCTCACTGGTCGCTCACCCTCCTCACTCGCCCCGCGGCCGGACTCGTCCCCCGCCCGGCCACTCCACTCGCTACCTCGGGCTCACTCCGGCTCATCGGGTTGGCCGGATGCTCGGTCATCGTGCCACCCGTTCGTAGGCGGATCTCAGCAGGTCCTCGTCCGGGTCCTCCAGGCGGCCCGGCGCGGCCAGGCCGTCCAGGACCACGAACCGGAGGCGGGCGCCCCGCGCCTTCTTGTCGACGCGCATCGCCTCGCGAAGCTCCGGCCAGGCCTCGGCGGCGTACGACGTCGGCAGGCCCACCGCGGTGAGGATCTCCCGGTGGCGCTTGACGACGTCGGCGCCCAGCCGCCCGGCCAGGCAGGCCAGCTCGGCGGCGTACACCATGCCGATCGCGACGGCGTCGCCGTGCCGGAAGCGGTACGCCTCGACCTTCTCGATCGCGTGACCGAGCGTGTGGCCGTAATTGAGGATCTCCCGCAGGCCGCTCTCCCGCAGGTCCTCCGACACGACGCGCGCCTTGATCGCGATGGCGCGCTCGATGAGTTCGAAGGTGTGCGGCCCGTCGGGGCGACCCGCCGCCTCCGGGTCCTCCTCGACGAGCTCCAGGATGCGGGGGTCGGCGATGAACCCGGCCTTGATCACCTCGGCGAGGCCGGCGACGTAGTCCTCGCGCGGCATGGTCACGAGCGTGGCCAGGTCGCACAGGACGCCGGCGGGCGGGTGGAAGGCCCCGACGAGGTTCTTGCCCTCGGGGATGTCGATCGCGGTCTTGCCGCCGACGGCCGCGTCGACCATGCCGAGAAGCGTGGTCGGCACCAGCACGGCGCGTACGCCGCGCAGCCAGGTCGCGGCGGCGAACCCGGCGAGGTCCGTCGTGGCCCCTCCGCCGACGCCGACGATCGCGTCCGATCGGGTCATGCCCAGGCCGGCGAACGCGGACCACAGCCCGGCCAGCACGCTGACGTCCTTGCCCGCCTCGCCGTCCGGCACCGGCAGGAGACGCGCGTCGTACCCGGCGTCGGCGAGCGCGTGGCAGACCGGCCGCGCGATCTCCGGCAGCCCCTCCGCGTGCACGACGGCGACGATCCCGGCCTCGCCGAGCAGCGAGGGCAGCTCGCCGAGCACCCCCGTGCCGATCACGACGTCGTACGGCGTGTCGCCGCCGACCGCGATTCTGCTCACTCGAGTCCCTTGACGATCTCGTCGACGATGTCGGCGGGCTCGCGTTCGTCCGTGGCGACCCGGACCGTGGCGAGGCCCTCGTAGATCGGCCGGCGCTCTTCCATCAGCTTGCGGAACTGGCTGCGCGGGTTGAGCACGAGCAGTGGCCGCGCCGAGGCGAGGCCGACCCGCTTGACCGCGTCCGACAGCCCGACCTCCAGGTAGACGACCGGCAGCTCCGCCAGGTCGGCCTGGGTGCCGGCGTCGAGGATGGAGCCGCCGCCGAGGGCGAGCACCCCCTCGTGCTCGGCGAGCGCGGCCTGGACGGCCGCGCGTTCGAGCGCGCGGAAGCGCTCCTCGCCGTCGTCGATGAAGATCTCCGCGATCGGCTTGCCGGCCGTGGCCTCGACGTCGTGGTCGGTGTCGCGGAAGGCGACGCCGAGCCGCTCGGCGAGGAGTTGTCCGACCGTGGTCTTGCCCGACCCGGGCGGGCCGATGACGACGGCCTTGGGTTTCATTTGATCACCAGTGAGGATAGGTAGCCCTGCAGGTTCCTGGCGGTCTCCTCGACGGAGTCGCCGCCGAACTTCTCGACCGCGGCCTCGGCGATGACCAGGGCCACCATCGCCTCGGCCACCACGCCCGCGGCCGGGACGGCGGTGACGTCGCTGCGCTGGTTGATGGCCTTGGCCGGCTCGCCGGTCAGCACGTCGATCGTGGACAGTGCGCGCGGCACCGTGGAGATGGGCTTCATGGCGGCGCGGACCCGCAGGGTCTCGCCGGTCGTCATGCCGCCCTCGACGCCGCCGGCGCGGTTGGTGACCCGCCGGATCTCTCCGTCGCGCACGATCTCGTCGTGCGCCTGCGAGCCACGCCGGGCGGCGGTGCGGAAGCCGTCGCCGACCTCGACGCCCTTGATCGCCTGGACGCCCATGAGGGCGGCGGCGAGGCGGGAGTCGAGGCGCCGGTCCCAGTGGACGTGGCTGCCCAGGCCCGGCGGCAGGCCGTGCACGACGACCTCCACCACGCCGCCGAGCGTGTCGCCGTCTCTCTTGACCTGCTCGATGTGCTTCACGATCGCGGCGCTGGTGTCGGGGTCGAGGCAGCGGACCGGGTCGGCGTCGATGCGCTCGAGGTCGCCGGGCTCGGGGATCACGCCCTCGGGGACGCTCACCTCGCCGAGCGCGACCACGTGGCTGAGGATCTCCACGCCGAGCACCTGGCGGCAGAAGGCGCGCGCGACCTCGCCGATCGCCACCCGGGCGGCCGTCTCGCGGGCGCTGGCGCGCTCCAGGACCGGCCGGGCGTCGTCGAAGCCGTACTTCTGCATGCCGGCCAGGTCGGCGTGGCCCGGGCGGGGCCGCGACAGCGGCGCGTTGCGCGCCTGCTCGGCGAGCACGTCGGGGTCGACCGGATCGGCCGACATCACCGTCTCCCACTTGGGCCACTCGGTGTTGCCCACGCGGATCGCGATCGGGCCGCCGAGCGTGCGGCCGTGGCGGATGCCGCCGATGATCTCGACCTGGTCCTGCTCGAACTTCATGCGGGCGCCGCGCCCGTAGCCCAGGCGCCGGCGGCGCAGCGCCTCGGCGATGTCGGCCGAGGTCACGGCCACACCGGAGGGCAGCCCTTCGAGGATCGCGGCGAGGGCCGGGCCATGCGACTCCCCCGCGGTCAGCCAGCGCAACATGCGGTAAATACTTTCATGTAGGGGCGGCGTCCCATGCAGGTGTCCAGCATATGGGCACCGGTCAGGCGATCTCGCGCCAGTCGAGGACGTCGGTGACCAGGTCGCGGACGGTGGCGAGCAGGCCGAGGCGGTTCGCGCGTACGGTGGCGTCCTCGGCCATGACCAGCACCTTGTCGAAGTAGTCGTCGATGGGCTCGACCAGCGCCTCGGTCACCGCGGCGAACTCCGGCAGCGGCAGCGGGCCGCCGCGCAGCTTGTCCGCGACGCCCGCGAGGGCGGTGGCCAGCGCGCGCTCCGCGTCGTCCTCGAACAGCGCCGGGTCGTAGGACGCGGGCGTGTCCGGCGGCACGATCCGCAGCACCCGCTGGAGGGCGGCGGTCAGGCGGGCGAACCCCTCCGACTCCAGCAGCCCCTCCAGGTCGGCGGCGTCACGCGCGACGCGCGCGGGCGTGGCGGCGTGCGGCATCACGGCGCGGACCACGTGCACCGGGCGGCTGGCCTCCAGGAGCGCCTGCTCCAGCCGCCGCGCGGTCAGCCGTTCCGCCTCGCGCACCGCCTCCGGGCCCACCTCCACCGGCTGGAAGGCGGCCGCGACCGCCAGGCCCTCGTCCACCCGGATGCCGGCCAGGCGGCCGTGCGCCCGTAGGATCGCGGTGAGGCCGAGCGCGGCCCGGCGCAGGCCGTACGGGTCGGAGCTGCCGGTCGGCGCGGCGCCGACGGCGAACAGGCCGGCGAGCAGGTCGAGCCGGTCGGCGACGGCGAGCAGCGCGCCGGGCAGCGACACGGGGAGCGCGTCGCCGGACGAGCGGGGCAGCTCCATCTCCACGAGCGCCTCCGCGACCGGCTCGGTCTCGCCGGCGCGGCGGGCGTACTCCCCCGCCATCGTCCCGGCGAGGCTGGAGAGTTCGATCACCATGTGCGAGGCGAGGTCGAACTTGGCGAGGCGCGCCGCGCGTTCGAGCGTCGCCCGGTCCTGCTCGCCCAGGCCGACGCGGTCGGCGAGGGCCAGCGCGATCGAGCGGATGCGGCCGGCGCGGTCGGCCATCGACCCGAGACGCTCTTCGAAGGTCAGCGCGGCCAGGCCGGCCGTCATCTCCTCCGGCGGCGTGCGCAGGTCGGCCTCGAAGAAGAACGCGGCGTCCTCGAACCGCGCCCGCAGGACCGCCTCGTTGCCCGCGCGGACGGCGCCGAGGTCGCAGGCGCCGTTCGCGACCGCGACGAAGTGCGGCAGGAGACGGCCGGCGGCGCTCACCGGCAGGTACCGCTGGTGCTTGCGCATGACCGTGGTGAGCACCTCGGCGGGCAGCTCGAGGTGGCGCTCGTCGAAGGAGCCGAGGAGGGCGACCGGCTCCTCCACGAGGTTCACCACCTCGGGGAGGACGGTCTCGTCGGGCGCGCCGCCCGCCGAGGCGGCGAGCTCGGCCGCGGCCTCGGTGATGCGCCGCATGCGGGCCCGCGCGTCCGGCTCGATGCCGTGCGCGCGCAAGGTGTCCAGGAACCGGCCCGCCTCCGCCACCTCCACGACCGGCTCGTCCGCGGTGCGGTGCACGCGGGTCGAACGCCCGCTCTCCAGCGTCGAGACCGTGAACGGCACGACGTGCGGCCCGAGCAGGGCGGCGATCCAGCGGATCGGGCGGCTGTAGGACAGGCCGGGGGCGTTCCAGCGCATGTTGCGGTCGGCGCGCAGCGTGGTGACGACGCCGGGCAGGACGCCGGCGAGCACCTCCGCGGCCGGCCGGCCGGCGACCGTACGGACGAGGCCGACGTACTCGCCGCCGTTCACGGTGATCTCGCGCAGGTCGGCGACGTCGGCGCCCTGGCCGCGGGCGAAGCCGATGGCGGCCCTGGTCGGCGCGCCGTCGGCGTCGTAGGCCGCCGACCGGCGCGGGCCGCGGACGGTCCGTTCGGCGTCGTCCTCACGCGGCATGACGTCGTCGACGACGGCGAGGACGCGGCGGGGCGCGGACATCACCCGGATCTCACCGTGCCGCAGCCGGGTGCCGGCCAGCAGTTCGGTGAGGGAGTCGCGCACGGCGCCGGCGACACGCTCGGTCTCGGTGGCGGGCAGTTCTTCGAAACCGATTTCGAACGCCAGCGTCGACGGCTCGCCGATCTCGGGGAAGGCCTCCGCGCGGCGCTCGGGCGCCGGACGCGTCGCGGCGTCGCCGAGCGGATGGCCGAGCTCCTCGCGGCGCTCGGCCCACAGCCGCGCGACGTCGTGAGCGAGGGCGCGCATGCGGGCGAACGCGCTGGCGCGCTCGGTGGTGCCGACGGCTCCGCGCGCGTCGAGCACGTTGAAGGCCTGCGAGCACTTGAGGACGTACGTGTGCGCGGGCACCGGCAGGCGCGCCTCGATCATGCGCCGCGCCTCGGCCTCGTACGCGGCGAACAGCGCGCGGCCCGCCTCGACGTCGGCCTCGTCGAGGTAGTAGCGGCTCATCTCGTACTCTGCCTGCCCGAACGCCTCGCCGTAGGACAGGCCGGGCGCGTACGCGATGTCCTTGAAGTGCCCGACGCCCTGGAGCGCCATGATGATGCGCTCCATGCCGTAGGTGATCTCGACCGAGACCGGGTCGAGGGGCATGCCGCCGGACTGCTGGAAGTAGGTGAACTGGGTGATCTCCAGGCCGTCGAGCCAGACCTCCCAGCCGAGCCCCCACGCGCCGAGCGCCGGCGAGGCCCAGTTGTCCTCGACGAACCGCACGTCGTGGGCGCGCAGGTCGACGCCGATGGCCTCCAGGCTGCCGAGGTAGCGCTCCTGCGCGTCGCCGGGCTCGGGCTTGAGGATCACCTGGTACTGCGTGTGCGTCTGGAGCCGGTTGGGGTTGTCGCCGTACCGCGAGTCGTCCGGGCGGACGCTGGGCTCGACGTAGCCGACCTTCCACGGCTCGGGCCCGAGGACCCGCAGCGCGGTGGCGGGGTTGAGCGTGCCGGCGCCGACCTCGGTGTTCATCGGCTGGACGATGGCGCATCCCTGCCCGGCCCAGTATTCGGTGAGGCGGATCAGGGCGTCCTGCATCGTCAGCGTCGGCATGTCCCGAGCCTAACGAGGCCTGACCAGGCACGCGCGCCCGCCGCCCGGCGCGCCGGAAGACCGGAGGCCGGGCGGCGGAACCGGGATCAGGAGAAGACGACGCCGAGTTCGACGCCGCCGGAGACGCGGCCGCTCAGGCGTTCGGACAGGCGGTCGGCGGCCGTGCGCAGGACCACCTGCTCGTCGGCGTCCTGGGCGAGACGCAGCCGGATCGCCAGGTCGCTCTGCGTGCCGGGGCGTACCTGGATGCCGGTGATCCCCGGCAGGTCGCCCGCGGCCTCCTGGACGGCGGCCAGGACGTCCGGGTCCTCGTGGGGAGCGGTGATCGTGCCGCCCTCGGCGAGGACGCGCAGCCGCGGGCCCTCGATGGCGTACGGCACCGGGCCCGCGACGTCGATGACCAGGGCGTCGGCGGCCTCGTCGAGGGCGGCCTGGCAGGCCTGCGCGGCGCGCACCGCGACGGGGCGCGCGTCCGCCTGCCAGCGGGCGAGGCTCTCGGCCGAGGTGAAGGCCAGCACGCCGCGCCGCCCGTCGTCTCCGACGAGCGTCGGCAGCGCCATCTCGCTCTCCTTCTCACGGCGCGAACCGTCCACCGTCTCGTCTTCGGTCAGGACGGCGACCACGGGGACGAACAGGCGTGCTCCGGGGAGGGCGGCGAGGACGGCGTGCTCGCCGTGCCCACCGGCGTAGGCGCGCAACGCCGCCTCCAGCTCGGCGGACGCCGTGCCGTCGTCGTCGGGGAAATCCGGCTGGGGAATGGTTCTTTCGGACACGACAGACCAGCGTATCGGCCGGGGCCGCCCGCTCCGGCCTGGCGCGGCGGCTGATATCACCGGCATGTCGCGATCTGAACCCTGCTCTCGGGCCGTGTGGCGGGGGCCGCCCCCGCCCTCCGGCGACTGACGGGGCGCCGGCTCAGCCGAGGTCGGCGATCGCCGCGACCGGGCCGCCGCCCGAGGGGCCCTGGTGCACGGCGGCCACCGAGACGAACACGGCCGGATCGCCCGTCACCGACGCGGCGACGCCGCCGACGCACGCCTTGATCTGGCGGTGCCAGTGCACGTCGGAGTCGTCGAGCATGATGTTGCGGCGCCCGCGTACCGACCCGCCCGGGTCCGCCTCGCACTTGAGGAACACGTTGACGAGCCGGCCGTCCAGGTCGCCGTGGTGCGGGCGTTCGGGCAGGTCGATGCCGGAGGAGCGGATCGCCGCCCAGATGCCGTCGGCGTCCAGGGCGTCCTTCATCACGCTGTGGCCGATGCGGTAGCGGCCGCCGATGCCGCGGACGTTGCCGACCACGACGATCTGGGCCCGGTCGAGCTCGACCCCGGAGGAGCAGGAGGCGACCGAGGAGTACAGCGACAGGTCCTGGTGGATCCGCTCCGCCTCCGGCATCGCGATCTCCCCGAGGGCGACGGCGATGCCGAGCGCGGTCGTGGAGTTGGAGATGTCCATCGACTTCAGCGTGTCCTCGGTGACGACGTCGTGGCCGCGCCGCTTGGCGTCGTTGATCGTGTCGAGGGTGAGCAGGGGCGTCTTGGTCTGCACGTAGTGGACGTCGGCGGCGTCCTGGATGCCGGCCGCCTTCATGGCGTCGCGTACGCCGCCGGCGACCTTCTCCACCATGGCCGGGCGGCCGATGTCCTCGGGCAGGATCACCTCGCTCATGGCGACGCCGACCGAGACGCGGGGCTCGTCGGTCACCGGGGCGGAGGACGGGTCCACGGTCGCGAAGATCGTCGCGTGCGGGCTGAGCACCCCGTCCGTGCCGCCGGACCACACGAGCGGCACCTGGGCGACCTCCTCCGGCGTACGGCTGCCCCGGGCGACGAGCACCTCGCGGAACGCCCGGTCGGCGAGAATGCGCGTGTAGTCGTTGACGCCGCCGTTGCCTTCGGTCTTGCCGATCACGGCGAGGACGCGATCGGCCTCGATCACACCGTCGTCGATCAGCCGGGCCAGCCCGGACGCGTCCGTGACGCTGTCGATGGCGACCTTGCGTACCTCAATCGGGTCCGGCATGTCCTCACCCTTCACAACTCGATGACTGTTCCGGCCTTGCCGTCCGCGGCGTCGCCGATGTGCTCCAGCGATGTGATCGCCGCCCGCTTACCGCCCTCCTCGACGAAGCGCACCACCGCCTCGACCTTCGGGCCCATGCTGCCCCCGGCGAACTCCCCCTCGGCCGCGTACGCCCGCATCCGGGCGGGCGTCGTACGCCGGATGGGTCGCTCGTCCGGGGTTCCGTACCCGGTCATGGCGTACTCGACGTTCGTGGCGATGACCATGGTCGTGGCGGAGACGTGGCGGGCGAGCAGCTGCGCGGCGAGGTCCTTGTCGATGACCGCCTCGACCCCGCGGAAACCGCCGTCGGCGCGTACCACCGGCACGCCGCCGCCCCCGGCCGCCACGACGATGAACCCCGCCGCGAGCAGGGCGTCCACGGCGGGCGCGTCGATGATCTCCCGCGGCTCCGGCGAGGCGACGACCCGCCGCCAGCCCTTGGCGCCGAACGACCGCCAGATCTCGCCGTGCGCGCGGCCCTGCTCGGCCGCCTCGATCGGGAAGTAGCGGCCGACCGGCTTCGCCGGGGCCGTAAAGCCCGGGTCGGCGGCGTCCACCAGGGTCCGGGTCGCCACGACGGCCACCGGCCGAGCCGCGCCGCGCGCGGCCAGGGCGCGGTCCAGCGCGTTCAGCAGGAGGACGCCGATGGTCGCCTGGGTCTGCGCGCCGCACCAGTCGAGGGGCACGGGCGGCACCACGGAGGCGGCGAGCTGGTTCTTGATCAGCAGGTTGCCGACCTGGGGCCCGTTGCCATGGGTCAGCACGATCTGGGCGCCCCCGGCGACCAGGTCCGCGACCGGCTCGACGGCCGCCTTCACGGCACGCCGCTGGGCGTCCGGAGTGGCGCTGCCGTCCGGCCCCGTCATCGCGTTGCCGCCGAGGGCGATGAGGACGCGCTCGCCGTTCGCGGTGGTCACGAAGGCGAACCTATTCTCTGACCTGCGGTGTGCTCATGGGCAGAGTATGCCCAGCGAGCGCGTCTCCTTTGGCAGGTGTGGATGTTCAGCGGGCCACGCGGGCGAGGCGCGCGGCGGCGTCGTCGATGACCTCGTCGCGCTTGCAGAAGGCGAACCGGACGTACGGGTCGCCGGCGTCGGAGTCGTAGAACACCTGGGTGGGGATGGCGACGACGCCGGCCCGCTCGTGCAGGACCCGGCAGAACTCCAGCCCGTCGGTGAAGCCGAACGGGCGCACGTCGGCCTGGACGAAGTAGGTGCCCTGGGTGTGCAGCGGGGTCAGCCCGGCCGCCTGGATGCCGGCGGTGAGCCGGTCGCGCTTGGACTGCAGCGAGGCCCGCTGCGCCTCGACCCACTCCAGCTCGGCGCCCAGCCCGTACGCGACCGCCCGCTGGTACGGGGCGCTGCAGGTGAAGGTCAGGTGCTGCTTGACGGTCTGCACGGCGCGGACGAAACGCGGCGGTGCGGTGATCCAGCCGGTCTTCCAGCCCGTGACCGAGAACGTCTTGCCGGCCGAGGAGACCGCCACCGTGCGCTCGCGCATGCCGGGCAGCGTGGCGATCGGCACGTGCTCGGCGCCGTCGAAGGTCAGGTACTCGTACACCTCGTCGGTGACGGCGACGAGGTCGTGCTCGCGGCACAGGTCCGCGATGATCTGGAGTTCCGTGCGGGAGAACACGGTGCCGGTCGGGTTGTGCGGGGAGTTGAGCAGGATCAGGCGGGTGCGCGGGGTGACGGCGGCGCGCAGCTCGGCGGGGTCGAAGGTGAACCGGTCGCCGTCGGGGCGCAGCGTGACCGGGCGGCGCACGGCTCCGGCCAGCGCGATGATCGCGGCGTAGGAGTCGTAGTACGGCTCGAACACGACGACCTCGTCGCCGGTCTCGCAGAGCGCCAGGAGCGTCGAGGCGATCGCCTCGGTCGCGCCGACGGTCACGAGCACCTCGTCCGCGGGGTCGTAGGAAAGGCCGTAACGGCCGGAGCGCTGGGCGGACACGGCCTCCCTCAGCTCGGGCACGCCGGGTCCGGGCGGGTACTGGTTCGCACCGCCACGGATCGCCTCGACGGCGGTCTCCAGCAGCTTGGCCGGACCGTCGGTGTCGGGGAAGCCCTGGCCGAGGTTGACCGCTCCGGTACGGACCGCCAGGGCCGTCATCTCGGCGAACACGGTGGTGCCGAAGCCCCGCATCCGGGACACCAGCGGATCGATGTTGACCGTCACGCGGCTCAGGGTAACAACGCGGACAAGGCGGCCCCGGGCGATGCGTCCCGTCTGTGCCACAGTGGAGCGAGCGACCGGTGAGCGACCAGTGAGCAAGAAGCCAGCGATTCTCCGCCAGGAAAGGAAGTCCGCGATGCGAGTGGCGCTGTGCCAGATCACGATCGGCGACGACCCGAAGGAGAACCTCGAACGCGCCCGCGAGGCCCTGGCCTCGGCGGCGGACGCGGACCTGGCGATCTTCCCGGAGGCGGCGCTGGTCCGCTTCGGCGGCGACCTGGCCTCGATGGCCGAGCCGCTCGACGGCCCGTGGGTGACGGGTCTGGCCGAGGCGGCGCGTGAGCACGGCACCGCGGTGATCGCGGGCGTGTTCGAGCCGGCGTCCCCGGGCCGGGTGTACAACACGGCGGTGGCCCTCGACGCCTCCGGCGCGCTCGTGGGCTCCTACCGCAAGATCCACCTGTTCGACGCCTTCCACGACCGCGAGTCGGAGTTCGTCGACGCCGGCGACGCGCCGGTGGTGGTCGAGCTGTGCGGCGCGCGGATCGGGCTGATCACCTGCTACGACGTGCGCTTCCCCGAGCTGGCGCGGGCGCTGGTGGACGCGGGCGCGGAGATGTTCGCGGTGATCGCGGCCTGGGCGCAGGGGCCGTTCAAGGAGGAGCACTGGGTGACGATGGTCCGCGCCCGCGCGATCGAGAACACCACGTGGGTGGCCGCCGTGGGCAAGGCCCCGGACCGTACCGCCCCGCCGCGGGGCCGTCCGGGCGGCGTGGGCCGCAGCATGCTGGTGGACCCGATGGGCGTCGTCCAGGCGGACCTGGGCCCGTCCCCGTCCGTACGGCTCGCCGAGATCGACCTGAGCGTCACCGACCAGGTACGGAAGGTGCTCCCGTCTCTGTCTCACCGGCGCCCCGACCTGCTGGGCTGAGGGAGGTCCGTGCCCGGCCGCCCGTCCGGCCGCCGACGGCGAAGACGACGGCGCCCACCACGAGCCAGCCGGCGGCGACGAGCTTGGCCAGGGTCGTCGCCGAGACCATGATCCAGACGGACACCGCGGCGCCGAGGACCGGGACCACCAGGTGCGGGATCCACCGGCGGCTGCCCCGGCGGATGACGTAGTAGCCGACCACCGAGACGTGCAGGAGGGTGAAGGCGGCCAGGGCGCCCATGTTGACGATCGACACGAGCACGTCCAGGCCGTCCGCGCGGCGGGCCGCCCACACCGACACGACGAGGCTGACCGCGGCCGTCGTCAGCAGGGCCGCGCGCGGCACCTGGGAGCGCTCGTCCACCGCCGCGAGCGCCTTCGGCAGGCCGCGGTCGCGGGCCATGCCGTACAGCAGGCGGGAGGCCGCCGCCACGGCCGCCATCGCGGTGAACGCCGGGCCGATGCCCTTGACCACCGCGAACGTCCGTTGCATCCACACGCCGACCGCCGTTCGCGTCATCGTGTAGAAGGCGGTGCCCTGCTCGGCCGGCGCCTGGGCGAGGTGGTGCGGGCTCACCGGCATGAGCAGCCCGGCGAGGTAGGTCTGCAGGACGAACAGCAGGCCGGCGACGCCCAGGCAGAACAGCACCGCCCGCCCGACCTGGCGCTCGTCGCCGGTGTTCTCCTCGGCGAACGAGGCGATCGCGTCGAAGCCGAGGAAGGACAGCACCGCGACCGACACGGCCCCCATCACCGCGGCCGTCGTGATGCCGCCGACCCCCAGGGCGGGCGAGGTCCACGGGCGGGCCGGGCCGTCCATGATCAGCACCACGACCGCCGCGACGACGAACACCGCCAGCAGCACGATCTCCACCAGGAGCACCACGAAGCCCACGCGTGCGGCCAGGCGCACGCCGAAGAGGTTGAGCAGCGTGGTCGAGACGAACGCGACCGCGGTGAACACCCACGCCGGCACCGAGGGCACCAGCGAGTGCAGCGCGATGCCGCAGAACAGGTAGCCGACCGCGGGGATCAGCAGGTAGTCCAGCATCGCCAGCCACCCGGCCGCGAACCCGGCGGGCCGCCCGATGCCGATGCCGGCGTAGGCGTACACCGACCCGGCGTGCGGCACCTGCCGCGACATCTGGGCGTACGACACCGCGGTGAACGCCATCGCGAGCGTCGCCACCAGGTAGACGAGGGCGACGGAGCCGTGGCTCTTGGCGTCGAGGACGCCGAAGACGCCCACCGGCGCGAGCGGCCCGATGAACAGCAGCCCGTAGACGATCAGGTCGCGCGACGACAGGCTCCGGCGGAGCGCCTGCGGCTCCATCCAACTCCCCCGATCAGAGACAAAAGCGCAGGTCAGGAATCTACCTGCTCCCTCCGAGTGTGGACGTCATCGGCGGAACCGGCCGCCTGGGGACGCCGATGCGCAGGGGACCGGCGAGGGCTGCGGGGCCGCTGAATCACACGTTCTGGGGTGGATGGGGCGGCGAAGACCGTACGGTGAGTCGCCATTCATCGGGAAGGAACGGTGTGAGCGAGATCGATGATCTGCGAGCCGCCTGGTCGAGTGCCGAGGCGGTCGCCTTCACGGGCGCCGGGTACCGGCCGGACATCGAGGACGTGTGGACCCTGGAGCTGACCGGGGACGGCGACTGGATCGGCGCGGTCTACCTGCCGAAGAACACCCGTGGCGGGTCGGTGAACCAGGCATATCCCGGGCCGGGCGTGGTGCATCGGCCGACCGAGGAACTGCTGGCCCGGCTGGAGGGCTACGAGCCGGGCACCGAGCCGCCGCCCAAAACGGTCGGGGGGTTGCTCATGCACCTGATACCGCCGCCGGACACCTTCCGGTACCAACGGATCACGGTGCGGACCGCCGAGGACATCCCGGCCGCGGTGGACCGCAGCCTCGAACTGGCCCGTGAGCACATGCTGCCCTGGCAGCGGCGGTACACCGACCCGGCCGTGCTGCGCGAGTACCTGGCCGGTAAGCCGTACCTGAAACACCTGCGGTACGGCAACCTCCGCCGCCTGGTCGTGTTCGAGCACCTGCGGGGCGACGACGCCGGGGCGCGCGCCGCGTTGGACGCCTACCGCGCGGAGTATCCCGGGAGCCGGGCGCCCGAGGTGCAGGCGCGTCACGAGGCGTTCGTCGCCGCGGCCGTCGCGTTGCTCGCCCGGTGAGCTCCGGCCCGCTCGCGCCGAGGCCCACGGCGGGTACCACCGCCCCGCCGGAGTCCGCGGGTCAGGAGTCCATCTGGTCCAGCCAGGCGAGGACGTCGCCGGTGTGCTGGCCCAGCCGCGGCGGCGCGGTGTGCTCGCGCGGCGGCACCCCCTCGAAGCGCAGCGACGGGCCGGGCAGCTCGATGCGGCCGAGCTCCGGATGCTCAACGTCGATGACCAGCCCCTGCGACCGGGTCTGGTCCCACTCGTAGACCTCGTCGATGGAGCGGATCGCCCCGGCGGGCACGCCCGCCTCGGCGAGCCGGGCCAGCCAGTGCTCCCGCGTGCCGGTCGACAGGGCCTTCTCGATCAACGCGCCCAGCTCGCCGCGGTTGCGGGACCGGTCGGCCCCGGTCGCGAAGCGCGGATCGTCGGCGTCGATCCCCACGACCGGCGCGAACCTCTTCCAGAGCCCCTGGTTGGCGACGCCGACCTGGATCAGGCCGTCGGCGCACCGGTAGCTGCCGTACGGGGCGATCGAGGGGTGGTCGTTGCCGATCGCCCGCGGCACCTCGCCCGCGACCGTCCATCGGGTGGCCTGGTAGGCGTGCGCGCCGACGACGGAGGCCAGCAGGGAGGTGCGGACCACCCGGCCGCGCCCGGTGCGGGTCCGTTCGTACAGCGCGGCCACGATGCCGTACGCGCCGTTCACCCCGGCGAGGATGTCGCAGATCGACAGGCCCATCTTGGTGGGCTGGTCGGGCGCCGGGCCGGTGACGCTCATGATGCCGGCCTCGCCCTGCACGATCGCGTCATAGCCGGGCCGCCCGCCCTCGGGGCCGTCGTGCCCGAACCCGGAGATCGACAGGATGACCAGGGCCGGATTGATCTCGTGCATCCGCTCGAAGGAGAACCCGAGCCGGTCCAGGACGCCGGTGCGGAAGTTCTCGGCGAGGACGTCGGCGTGCCGGATCAGCCGGGTGAGCGTCTCCTTGCCCTCCTCGGACTTCAGGTCGAGGGTGATCGACTCCTTGTTCCGGTTGCAGGACAGGAAGTACGTGCTGACGCCGGGGTCCACGCCCTCCCGGCCCGGCGCGGTGGCGAACGGCGGCCCCCACTGCCGCGTCTCGTCGCCGGTGTCCGGCTGCTCGACCTTGATCACACGCGCGCCGAGGTCGGCGAGCATCATCGTCGCGTGCGGCCCGGACAGGACGCGGGTGAGGTCGAGCACCACGATGCCGTCGAGTGGACCGTTCATCGGCGGGTTCCTCCAGGGTCACGGGATCAGGGGCGAGCATCTGAGGGCAGTATCGCCCCTGCCCGCCGTACGGTCCCGTGACCTGTGTCACCTTGACGGCGCGGACCCGCCCCGCTGAGGGGACGGGTCCGCGCCCGGTTCAGCAGGCGTCGAGGAGGTCTCCCAGGGCGGCCTTCTCGTCGCTGGTCACGAACAGCTTGAACTTGTACTTGACGCTCACGTACTCCTCGCCGTACGTGCACCAGTACGCCGTGTTCGGCGGCTTCCACTCGCTGGGGTCCTTGTCGCCCTTGGAGCTGTTGCTGGAGCTGGAGGCGATGATCAGCTGCGCGTCGGTCAGGTCGTTGCCGAACGCCTTGCGCTGCGCGGCGGTCCACTGGTCGGCGCCGGTCCGCCACGCGTCGGCGAGCGGTACGACGTGGTCGATCGTCGCCTGCGCGACCACGGTGACCGTCGTGTCGTCGTAGGCGCTGTACCAGGAGCCGGAGGTCGGCTGGCAGCCGTCACTGCCCTCGACGACGTCGTCGCCGTCGCGGGCGAGGACGTCCTGGCGGGTGGTGCAGCCGTCGGGCTGGTCGGCCCAGACGTCGAAGGCGTCGCGGCTGTAGCCGTCCATGCTGTGCGGGGTCCCGACGGTGAGCGCGGCGAGCTCGGTCCGCGCGGTCGACTCCGACGGGGGCGGTGGCGGGTCGGCCAGCGCCTGGGTGGAAGGTCCGATGAGGCTCGCGATCCCGATCAGGGTCGCCACGAGCGTAACGGCACGTCGTCGCACTGCTGGGGTCCTCTCATCCGTGGATCCCGCTCCCCGCATGAGACTCGCGCCCAGAGTCAACCAAATGGTTACTAGACGGTAAATACACCTGTATTGACCGGATCCGGACAAATACCCCGTCCACCATTTCCGCTTCGCGCGTCGCACCGGCGCGGGGGCGGGGGTGGCCGGAGGCGGCGGTTCCGGCAGGATGGGCGGAATGCCCGCATCCGTTCCCCCGGTCGACGCCGCGCTCGTGTCCCGGCTCCGTGCCCTGGAACCGTCGTGCGGGCCCGTGCGGATCGTCGCGGTGGACGGGCCGAGCGCGGCGGGCAAGACCACGTTCAGCGCGGCTCTGGCGGCCGCCCTGGGCGGCGCGCCGGTCGTGCACTCCGACGACTTCCCGGTGCCCTGGGACGGCGAGCCGCTCGCCTGGTGGCCGCCGCTCACCGCGCACGTCCTCGCGCCCCTGCGCGCCGGCCGGCCCGGGCGTTTCCGCCGCTACGACTGGCGGCGCGGCGCGTACGCCGAGGAGGTCACGGTCCCGGTCGCGTCCGTGCTGGTCATCGAGGGCGTCGGCTCCGCGCGTCAGGAGTCGCCGGCGGCGTTCCGCATCTGGGTGGAGGCGCCGCGTGCGGTACGGAGGCGGCGCGCGGCCGGACGCGGCGACGACCTGGCCGCCTGGGATCACTGGGCCGAGACCGAGGCGAAACTGTTCACCGCGGACCGGACACGCGAGCGGGCCGACCTGATCATCGACGGCAATTTTTCGTAGTGCGTCTGACCTATCCCGTAATAATGGCCGACATGGGGAAAGCGTGGCGATGGGTAATGCGCTCGGAAACGACCCTGGGGCTGTTCCTGCTCGTCGTCGCGCTCGCGGGCGCCGGCCTCGTGATCAACTGGATGTCGTCGGCCGAGCACGGCTGCGCGCCGCACGACACGGCCGCCATCTGCGACGACGGCGTCAAGGACGTCATCGTGCCGATCTCCGTCTTCGGCACGCTCGCCTTCTGCGCGGTGTCCGTCATCGGCGTCAAGTGGTCCTCGCTCGCGTGGATGCGCCGATGGACGCTCATCGGGCTGGCCGGCGAACTGGTCTGCCTGGCGGCCGGCGCCGTCCTCGCCGCGACCGGCTCCTGAGCGCCCGCCCGGAGCCCTCGCCGTCGCCCACCGGGGCCGGTCGTCGCGAACCGCCCCCGACCTCCGCGGGTCTCCGGCGGGCGGCCCCTCAGGACGCCGGGTCGTCCACGTCCGCGTGCGTACGCCCGCCGGCCAGTGTCGCGTAGCCGGGGCCGCGGTCGAAGAAGGCGACCGGGCCGCGTGCGGCGCGCAGACGCTCCCGCAGCGCGGCCGTCGCCGCCTGATCCACGGACGGCTCCTCCGGCGTCCCGGCGAGCACGACCCCGTAGTCGTCGCGGGCGCCCTCGGCCGAGACCTTGCCGTCCCGTACGTCGGCGGCCACCTTCTCCGGTGGCCGGTTCAGCGGGTCGCCCCACCCGCCGCCGCCCGTCGTACGGATCCGGACCACCTCCCCCGCCCGTACGGGATGGTCGTCGACGAGTCCGTCCATCGGCACCCCCGCCACCTCCGCGCGGAACGGCCGCCCCGCGCGACCGCCGTTCACGCCCCAGCAGGACAGGATCGAGCGGTCGGCGATCGACATGTAGTGCGCGTCGCGCAGCATCCGGATGTGCTTGTCGTAGCCGAGGCCGCCGCGGTACTCCCCCGGCCCGCCGGAGTCGACGGCCAGGCCGAGGCGCTCGACGCGGAACGGCCAGCGCGCCTCGGCGAACTCCACCGGGATGTTGCGCGAGTCGGGCACCACGTGGATCGTGTCCTCGCCGTCGGCGTAGTAGCGCCCGCCCGAGCCGCCGCCGAGCACCTCGCGCATCAGGTACGGCTCGGGGTCCTCGCCGTACACGCCGGTGTAGCGGATGGTCTCCTGGTCGGCCGGCATCCGGCCGCCGGTCGCCTTGGCCAGCACGCCCGCGAGGACGCCGAGCAGCCGCAGGATCACGAACGTGCGGGCGTTCGTCGGCGCGGGGAAGATCGGGGTGAGCAGGGTGCCCTTCTCGGGAAAGCGCATCTCGATGAGCGGCACGACGCCCTCGTTGACGTCCAGTTCGGCCATCCGCTCCGGGGAGTCGGCGAGGTTGCGCAGCACGGGCGCCAGCCACTTCTTCAGGAACACCCCGTCGGCGTAGTCGCCCGCGTGGTTGATCGGCCCCTTGGCCTGCGGCGACGTGCCGGTGAAGTCGATGATGAGCTTCTCGGGTGTCTTGGTGAGCGTGATCCGCTGGGCGTGCAGCCGGGGCGGGTCGACCCCGTCGTGCTCGGCGTAGTCCTCCCAGACGTACGTACCGTCGGGGATCTTGGACAGGATCTCCCGCCGGAACGTCTCGGTGGTGTTGTCGATGATCGCGTCGAAGCAGTCCTCGACCGCCGCGCGCCCGTACCGGGCGAACAGCTCGCCCAGCCGCCGCGCGCCCATGAGGCACGCCGAGCACTCCGCGTCCAGGTCACCGGCGAGTGAGTCGGGCATCCGGGAGTTGCGGGTCATGATGCGCAGCGCCGCGTCGTTCGGCACGCCCTGGTCCCACAGCTTGATCGGCGGGACCATGAGGCCCTCCTCGAACGCCGACCGCGCGTGCGAGGGCATCGAGCCCGGCACCGCGCCCCCGATGTCGTCGTGATGCCCGAACGCCTGCACGAACGCCACCACGTGATCGCCGAGAAACACCGGCACGGTGACACAGAGGTCGGGCAGGTGGCCGATGCCGCCCTCGGACAGGTAGACGTCGTTGTGGAAGAAGACGTCCCCCGGCCGCATCGTCTCGATCGGGAAGTCGCGTACGACGGGCTGCACGAGGGCGGAGTACGAACGCCCGGTCAGCTTGCGCATCCGCCGGTCGTGGATGCCGGCGCGGAAGTCGTGCGCGTCCCGGATCATCGGCGAGCGCGCCGTACGGGCGATCGCCGTCTCGACCTCCTTCTCGACCGAGGCGAGCGTGCCCTCCACGATCTCCACCAGCACCGGATCGGCTCTGCCCATCGTCACTCACCCTCCTCACTCGCTACGCGGGCGGCCTCGTGCCTCGGCCACCCACTCCGCTCGCTCGTCGGGGTTCGCTCCCATCGCGTCACCACCAGGTTGCCGTGCTCGTCCACGCGGGCGGAGAAGCCCGGGTGCAGCGGCAGTGTGGAGCCGAACTCCTCGATCACCGCCGGGCCGGTGAGGACGTCACCGGGTTCGAGGCGTTCGCGGGCGTACACGGGCACGTCGGCCCAGTCGTCGAAGAAGACCCGGCGCGCTCCCGTACGGGCCCGTGACGGGTCGCCGTCGCCCGGCGGCCGTACGGGCGGCTCCGGCCGTTCGATCGGCCCGACGCCGGCCACGCGCAGGTTGACCCACTCGACCGGGTCGCCGCGGTGGCAGTAGCCGTACAGGCGTTCGTGCTCGTCGTGGAAGCGCGCGGCCACCTCCGCGACGTCGGCGCGGCCGACCGGGACGCGCACCTCGAACGCCTGCCCGTGGTAGCGCAGGTCGGCCGAGCGTACGTAGCGGTGCTCGGCGAACCCCTGCCGGTCGAGCGCGGCGCCGGCCTCGGCCTCCAGCTCGGCGTACAGCTCCTCCAGCTCTTCCGGCCCGGGGTCGCGGGTGACGCGCGTCCGCACGTACTCGCTGCGCACGTCCACGGTGAGCAGGCCGAACGCCGACAGGTTGCCCGGGTCGCGCGGCACGATCGCCGACGGCAGCCCGAGGACGTCGATGAGGCGGCACACGAGCAGCGGCCCGGAACCGCCGAAGGCGACCATGGGGAAGTCGCGCACGTCGAGGCCGCGCTTGACGGTGATCCGGCGGATGGCGTTGGCCTGGTTCCAGGCGCTGATCTCCAGGATGCCGGTGGCGCACGCCTCGGTCTTGATGCCCAGGTCCGCGGCGAGGGCGGCCAGCCCGTCGCTCGCGGCGGGCACGTCCAGCGGGATCTCGCCGCCGAGCAGGTGCGGCGGGATGCGCCCGAGGTGGACGTGGGCATCGGTGACGGTCACCTCCGCCGCGCCCCGGCCGTAGCAGAGCGGCCCGGGATCGGCGCCGGCCGAGCGCGGCCCGACCTTGAGTGTGCCCTCGGGGGAGATCCAGGCGATCGAGCCGCCGCCGGCGCCGACCGTGACGATGTCGATCATCGGGATCTTGGACGGGTAGTCGCCGACCGTGCCCTCGGTGGTGAGCGTCGGCTCGCCGTCGAGCACGACGGCGACGTCGGTGGAGGTGCCCCCGCCGTCGAGCGTGATCACGTTCGCGTGCTCGGCGGCCGTCCGCGCGACGTACGCGGCGCCGAGCGCGCCGGCGGCCGGCCCCGACAGCACGGTCGTGATCGGCCGGTCCACCACCTCGCTCGCCGACAGCACTCCGCCGTTGCTCGTCATGACGTACAGGGGCACGTCGCCGAGGCGCTCGGAGATCCGCGCGACGTAGCGGCCGATGGCGGGCTTGACGGCGGCGTCGACCAGGGTGGTGACCGACCGCTCGTACTCCCGGTACTCCCGCAGCACCTCGTGCGACAGCGACACCACCGCGTCCGGGTGCTCGCGGCGCAGCACCTCGCGCATGGCCAGCTCGTGCGCGGGGTCGGCGTAGGAGTGCAGGAAGCACACCCCGATCGCGGCCACGCCCTGGTCGCGGAACCAGCGTGCGGCGCGCACCGCCGACGCCTCGTCGAAGGGCCGCACCTCCGCGCCGGTGTGGTCGAGCCGCCCGCCGACCGTCTTCACCCGGTGCGCCGGGACGATCCGCGGCGGCTTGACCCAGAAGTAGGAGTTGCCGTAGCCGTCCGGGACGCTCTGGCGGGCGATCTCCAGCAGGAACTCGAAACCCTCGGTGGTGATGAAGCCGAGGTCGCCGACACGGCCCTCGAGGAGCCGGTTGGTGGCCACGGTCGTGCCGTGGCACACGGCGGCGATGTCGGCGGCGTCCAGCCGGCCGATGCCCGCCATGAACCCCTCGGCCGGGTCACCCGGCGTCGACGGCGTCTTGGTGGTGACGATCGCGCCGCCGTCCTCGTCCACGGCGACCACGTCCGTGAACGTCCCACCGGTGTCAATGCCGATCCGGATCGCCATGAGTCACTGTCTACCCGGGCGATACGGACGGAGGAACCGTCGACTCCTGCCAACGAGCGGTCCGTTTTTCGGTATTCGGACGCCCGGCCCGCCGGCTCACGCCTGGGCGGCCACCTCGCGGAGGGCGTTCTCGAAGAACTCCGCGGACTGCGCGCCCGAGACCGCCCACTTTCCCTCGAACACGTAGAACGGGACGCCGCTCACGCCCATGGCCCGCGCGCGCTCGACCTGGCCGGACACCTCCGCCTCGCCGTCGCCGGCCGCGAGCCGCTCCGCGACGCCGTCGAGCCCCGCCTCGGCGGCCAGGACGGCGAGGGTGCCGTGGTCGTTCAGGTCGCGGCCCTCGGCGTGGTAGGCGCGGAACAGCCGGTCGACGACGGCGTCCTGGACGCCCGTCTCCCCCGCCAGCGCGATGACCCGGTGCGCGTCGCGCGTGTTCGCGCTGATCGCCTTCTCCGGCGCGTACGGCAGCTCCTCGGCCGCCAGCAGGCCGCGCATCCGCTCGTGCATCTCGGCGACCCTGGCCGGGCCGCCGAAGCGGTCGGCCATGAGTTCGCTGGTCAGCCCGCCGCCGGTCGCCTCCGGGTCGAGCTGGAACGGACGCCAGGTCACGGCCGCGTCGCCGCCGAACGCCGCGACGGCCGTACGGAAGCGGGCCCGGCCCAGGTAGCACCACGGGCACACGACGTCGGAGAAGATCTCGATGTTCACGTCCGGCCCAACCCGGGCCGCCGCGCCCGCATTCCCCGGCCGCGCCACGGCATCGCTACGCTGGGCGGTTCGTACATCGTCGAACACCGAAAGATTCTCATGGCACTCGAGCGACCCGAGATCGACTTTCCCGAGGGCGAGCCGCCCGCCGACCTCCAGATCACCGACATCACGGTCGGTGACGGCCCCGAGGCGCGGCCCGGCTCCACCGTCACCGTCCACTACGTAGGCGTCTCCCACTCGACCGGCGAGGAGTTCGACGCCTCGTGGAACCGCGGCGCGCCCTTCGACTTCCCGCTCGGCGCCGGACGGGTCATCCAGGGCTGGGACCAGGGTGTGGCCGGCATGAAGGTCGGTGGACGCCGCAAGCTGGTGATCCCGCCGCACCTGGGCTACGGCAACCGCGGCGCCGGCGGCGGCGCCATCAAGCCCGGCGAGACGCTGATCTTCGTGGTGGACCTCCTGGGCGTGAGCTGAGGCCTGCTCCATGAACGACCGCCCGGGATCCTCAGCGATGGGTTCCGGGCGGTCGTTCAGTACGCCACCGAGACGTGGTGGCGGATCGAGTCGTCGTCGCCGATCACGCCGAGCATGCAGGCGGCCAGGTCGGCGCGGGAGATCGAGCGGCCACCGCGCAGGTTGATGTCGGTCGCGGTGCGGTAGCGCCCCGTCGCCTCCTTGTCGAGCAGCCGCGGCGGCCGTACGAGGGTCCAGTCCAGGCCTGAGTCCCGCACCTCGCGCTCGCAGTGGCGCATGTCCTCGAAGGCGTCCTTGAGCAGCCGGTTCAGGATCAGCGGCTTGACCACATAGCGCGTGAGGAGGCCGTCCCCCGTGTCGGTGAACGCACCCGCGGCACTGCACACGACCAGGCGGCGGACGCCCGCCTTGCCCATCGCCTCGATGATGGCGCGGGCGCCGTCGCGGCAGATCGTCGCCGGCCCTCGGCCCCGCGGTCCGAGCGCCGAAAGGACCGCGTCGGCGCCCTCCACGGCCGGCTGGACGGCGGCGGCGTCGGTGACGTCCGCGGTGACCACCCGCAGCCGCTCGTGGGCGGGCGCGCCGAGCCGCGCCGGGTCCCGTACGACCGCGGTCACGTCGTGTCCCTCCTCCAGCGCCTGCCTGACCAGCTGGATGCCGGTGCCACCTGTCGCACCGAAGATCGTCAGCCTCATCGGGGCCTCGCCTTCCGTCGTGACGTCGTTTCGTCGTTCTCGCGTCGCCGCGGTGTCGCGGCGTTCGTGGTTAGTGAGCACTCACCCACTAGGGTAGCGAGTGAGTACTTACTAACCCAAGGAGCCCTGATGGAGACGCGCGACCGCATCCTCGATGCCGCCGCCGAACTCATGCGGACGCGCGGCATCACCCGCACGACCACCAAGGAGATCGCCAAGGCCGCCGGCTTCTCGGAGGCGACGCTCTACAAGCACTTCCGCGACAAGGAGGAGCTCCTCCTGCGCGTCCTGCGCGAGCGCGTTCCGGGCTTCGCCCGGGTCGAGATCACGGCCGGGCGCGACCGGGTCGAGGACAACATCTTCCGGCTGGTCCGCGGGGCGCTGGACTTCTACCGCGAGACGTTCCCGATGCTCGGCTCGCTGCTGTCCGAACCGGGGTTGATGGCGGCGCACCACGCGTCGATCAGCCGGCACGGCGGCGGGCCCTCGCGCGCGGTCGAGCGCGTCGCCGCCTACCTCCACGCCGAGCGGGCCCTGGGCCGCGTCCCCGAGCACGCCGACCCGGACACGGTGGCCGCGCTGCTGACCGGCGCCTGCTTCCAGCAGGCCTTCTTCGCCTACTTCGCCGGGGGCCCGGACGCCGCCCCGGTGCCGGACGAGGTGGCCACCGCCCTGGCCCGCACGCTCACCGCCGCCCTCGGCACCACCACCTGAGGTCTCAGCGCCGCCCGGAGCGGTGGGCAAGCACCCGGCCCAGGCCGAACCCGCTCAGCGCCGCTGGGAGCGGCGGGCAAGGGCCCAGCCCAGCGCGACCCCGGCCAGCGCGACGAGGCCACCGGTGCCGAACGCCGTCGCCATCGCCCACGCGTCCGACGGGCCGTGACCGCCCGCGCACGCGGCGGCGGGCGCCGCGACCGGTGTGACGGCCGAGGCCGGGGCGGGGACGGCCGGAACCGCGGGGGCCTCCGCGGCCGGGGCGGGCCGGGCGATGGCGGTCTCCACCGCGGAGAAGAACTCCCCCGCCGTCCGCCTGCCCACGCTCGCCAGCATGCGCTGGCCGACGCCGCCGATCATGCCGCCCACCGTCGCGTCCGCGTCGTAGTCCACCCGGGTGCCGCCGTCCGCCTCGGACAGGCGCACCCGTACGGTCGCGTCGATCGTGCCGGGCGCGCCCTGGCCTCGGGCGCGGAGGGTGAACGCGTGCGGCGGCTCGGGGTCGGACAGGGCGACCTGGCCGGCGTAGGTGCCCTTGATCGACGCGACCCCGGCCCGGATCGTCATCGCGTACGTGTCGGGCCCCACCTCGTCGAGGCGTTCACACCCCGGGATCGTCCGGGCCAGCACGGCGGGATCGCGCAGCGCCCGCCACACCTCGGGCACGGGCGCGGCGACGCTGACGCTGCCGTTGACCTTCATCGGCGACCTCCTGTGTGAGCCGACACTAGAAAACCCCGGGCACCGGGCGAAGGGCAACAACTGCCGAGCGACCGCCGCGCCCTTTGACAACCCGCGTCCGCGGCCGGTGCGCGATGCGGCGAAATGCCGATGCGGCCACTCCTCTCGTGAGATAAAGCGAGACAAGTGGGGATCAGACGCCACAGGGAGGAATTCCAATGGCGCTTCGGCCACCGGCCCGTACCGTGACCGCGACCGCCTGCACGCTGCTCGCCGCCGGCGGCCTCACGGCCTGCCACGACACCCGGGCCCCGCGGTCCGGGCGGTCACCGGCCACCTCCGCGTCCGGCGGCGACACCCGCCACCGCCGGTCCAGGTCCGCCCGGCCCCCGGCGCGGACGACGACCGGGCCGACGGCCACCCGGACGGCGAATCCATCGTCCCGCACACTGCCCGACGACGGGCCGCTCCCGCCGGTGATCAGCCGTATCCCCGTGCGCGGACGGGTCGTGTTCATCACCATCGACGACGGATGGGAGAAGGATCCGGCGTTCGTCCGGCTGGTCCGTGACCGGCGGATCCCGCTGACGCTCTTCCTCACCAACGCGGCCATCAAGGACGACTACGGCTACTTCGCCGGGCTGCGGCGCGCGGGCGCGCTCATCGAGGACCACACGATGACTCACCCGTACCTGCCCAAGCTGTCGTACGCGCGGCAGCGGGAGCAGATCTGCGCGCCGGCCGACATCTACACCCGGCGGTACGGCACGCGGCCGACGCTGCTGCGCGCCCCGTACGGCGCGACCTCCCACGCCACGCTGCGAGCCGCGCGCGACTGCGGCATGAAGGCCGTCTTCTTCTGGCGCGAGGTGGTCACGAACGGCCGGATCGCCTACCAGTCGGGCCACCGGCTGCGCCCCGGGGACATCCTGCTCGTGCACTTCAACCCGCACATGACGGCGGACTTCGAGCGGCTGCTGCGCACCATCGGCGAGCAGGGCTTCCGGCCGGCCGCGATCAGGAGGTACCTGCCCGCGCGCTACTTCCGTTCCTGAGGACCCGCCGCGGCTGCCGACCGGCGGGGAAAGGCGGGGAAAGGCGGGAAAGGCATCGCAAAGGCCGATCGATGTTTGCCGTCGGACGCGCCGCCGCACGCCGCGTGACGGGCCACGTGCGTGTACTCCTGCTAGGGCGCGGTCCTTCGCCGCCACCACACGTGACTCTTTCCGGCCGGGGGCGGTCTCATGGGCTCATTCGCGCGATCGACGAGCGGCGCGGGCATCGCCGTCCTCACCGGGGGCATGGTGTTGACGGCCGTCCCGGCTCCCGCGACGGCCGCGACACGCGTCGTGCGGGTGCCGTGCAGCGCGACCGCGCTGAGCGAGGCGATAACGGCGGCCGACGCTTCGGCGAGCGACCCTCTCAGCCTCGCGCCGCACTGCGTCTACGACATCACGACTCCCGCGACCGCCGCGACGGCGCTGCCGGTCATCACCCGGGACGTCACCCTGCTCGGCGGGCCCGGCACCACGATCCGGCGCGCCCCGGCCGCCTCCGCGCGCTTCCGCCTCTTCGACGTCGCCGCGGGCGCGAGCCTGCGGATGGCCGACGTCTCCGTCCTGAACGGCGCGACGAGCGGTCTCGGCGGCGGCGTCCAGAACGCGGGCCATCTGGTGCTGAGCCAGGTCACCCTGACGGGGAACACCGCGGCCGACGGCGGCGCGATCGCCAACCTCGCGGGAGGCAGGGCGACGGTGTCGCGCAGTGTCCTCAGGGCGAACACCACCACCGGTGTCGGTGGCGGCGGAATCCTCAACGCGGGTACGGCGACGATCTTCGCCACCGACATCCGGTCCAACACCGCGCCGATCAACGGGGGCGGCGTCAACACCCAGCCGAGCGGCACGACGCAGGTCATCCGCACCACGGTCGAACACAACACGTCGGGCAGCCTGGGCGGCGGCCTGTCGAACCTGGGGAACACCATGCTGAACCGCACGGTGGTGCGCCTCAACCGCGGGTCGGCCGGCGGCGGGCTCGCGACCGCGAACACCAACGTGCTCATCAGCCGTTCGCTCGTGCGGGACAACACCCCCGGCAACTGCTCGCCGCGGGACACCATCGCGGGCTGCACCGGCTGACCGGACGCCGCCCGTAATCCAGATGCCGGTCCGGTGGCGCGGACGCCATACTGCGCGGGTGAGACGCTGGCGACAGGTATCCGAACTCGGACCCGGTGGCGTGTGCGGGCGGTGCCGGGGGCCGCTGCGGTCCTACACCTACCGCTCCCACCCTCGCGGCTCGCGGCTCTACGAACGCTGTGTGTCCTACTCCTGGTGTTCGCCGTGCCGCCGCTACGCGGGGCAGATGGTGCACGTCCCGAAGGACGAGGTGCTGCCCGACCCGCTGGGCGACCTGCCGGCCGACGAGCGCGACGCCATCCGCCGGAGCTCGCGCCTGGTCCCGTACGTCGACCGCGTGCTGACCCGTACCGGGGCGGCACCGCGTCCGCGCTGGGCGATCGCGCGAGAGCCGGTCGAGGCGACGAGTCTGCTGCGCGACTACTTCACCGACGTGGCGTCGCGCTACTACGGCCGGCCGGCGACCGGGGCGGAGGTCGACGCCGCGCTGGCCGAGGATCCGAGCGACGACCTGGTGTGCTTCCTCGTCGGCCGGTACGACGGGGCGCCCTCCGGTTGCGTGGGCCTGCGGCTGCTCGGTCCCGGCGTCACCGAGCTGACCCGGTTGTTCGTCCATCCGCGGGCCCGGCGGGCCGGTGGAGGCCACGCGCTGCTCGCCGCCGCCGAAGACGCGGCGCTCGACGACCTGCGGGCGCACACGATGCGGCTCGACACCCGGCACGACCTGGTCGAGGCGCGCGCCCTGTACGCGGCGCACGGCTACGTCGAGATCCCCGCCTACTCGCACGGCCCCTACGCCGAGCACTGGTTCGAGAAGCGCCTCGGCTGAGGTGGCGGGCTCCGCGCGACGTGCCCGGCGGCCTTGAATTTGCGTGCTCCGCAATATTGCGGGGCACGCACTTTCCGGCTATGGTCGCGACATGACCACCTCACGCGCGCCCGGCCACCGGGAGCGCAAGAAGCAGCAGACCCGTGAGGCTCTCAGCTGGGCCGCGCTGCGCCTCGCGGTCGAGCGCGGCCTCGGTGACGTCCTGGTCGAGGACATCGCCGCCGAGGCCGGCGTCTCCCCGCGCACCTTCAACAACTACTTCTCCAGCAAGGCCGAGGCCATCGTCTGGCGCCAGCTCGACCGCCTGCACCGCGTGGCCGGCCTGCTCCGCGAACGCCCGCCGGCCGAGCCGCTCTGGGAGGCCGTCACCCACGCGGCCACGACCACCTTCGACCACGGCGAGTCCCTGCCCGACCAGCAGTGGAGCACGGGCGTGCGCCTCATGCTCGGGGAGAGCGAGCTGCAGGCCGAGCTGATCAGAGGCAGCGCGGCGGTCGAGCGCGAACTCGCCGCCGTGATCGCCGAACGCACCGGCACCGACGCCGGCCGCGACCTGTATCCGCTGCTCGCCGCCGCGGCCATCGGCGCCGCGATCCGGTCCGCCGGCGAGCAGTGGCTGCGTACCGACCCTCCGGTGCCGCTGCCCACGCTGCTGCGCGACGCCCTCGACGCACTGGCGGCCGGCCTGCCCGCGCCCGAGTAGTCCCCCCTGCCCACCAGCGGCCCGCGCGCGAGGCCGCCATCTCACCCTGCCCACATCACGGGAGAACTCCATGACCCATGACGTTGTGATCATCGGCGGTGGGCCCAACGGCCTGCTGCTCTCCTGCGAGCTCGCGCTCGCCGGCGTACGACCCCTCGTGCTCGAACGGCTGGCCGAGCGCGCCACCCTGCCCAAGGCCAACGGGCTGGTGGGCCGCGTCGTCCAGGCGCTGGACCGCCGTGGCCTGTACGAGCGGCTGAGCGGTGGCGACGGCCCGCCGGTCGCCGTGCCGGGCTACCAGTTCGGCGCTCTGCCTCTGGAGCTGTACCGCCTGGAGGACAACCCCATGTTCATCCTGCCGATCCCCCAGCGGCGGCTGGAAGAACTCCTCGAAGAGCGTGCACGCGAACTGGGGGTGGAGATCCGGCGGGGGCACGAGCTGACCACGCTGCGCCAGACCGCCGACGAGGTCACCGCCGAGATCGCGGGTCCCGAGGGCGGTTACGCGCTGACCGCGCGGTTCCTCGTCGCCGCCGACGGCGGGCGCAGCACGGTGCGCAAGCGGCTCGGCGTCGGCTTCCCCGGCATCACCGACCGCGGCTTCACGAGCCGCACCGGGCAGGTCGCCATCGATCCTCCGTTCGCGGTGCCGGGCACCGGCGAGCTGGACGTGCCCGGCCTGGGCCGGCTACGCCCCGCCACGTTCACCCGCACCGAGCACGGCATGTTCGCGTACGGCATGTTCCAGCCGGGCGTCTACCGGGTCAGCACGATCGAGTGGTCGCCCTCGCCGCTGGAGGACAGCACGTCGATGCCGCTGGACGAACTCCGCGACGCCGTGCGCCGGGTGCTCGGCGCCGACGTCCCGATGCGCGCGCCGGACGGCGCTCACCCGGCGCTCCGCCGATCCATCGGTGCGAACTCCCGGCAGGCGGAGCGGTACCGGGAAGGGCGGGTGTTCCTCGTCGGCGACGCCGCCCACGTGCACTCCGGCATCGGCGGCCCCGGCCTGAATCTCGGCATGCAGGACGTGCTCAACCTCGGCTGGAAGCTCGCCGCCGCGGTACGCGGCTGGGCGCCGGAGGGCCTGCTCGACACGTACGAGAGCGAGCGACACCCCGTCGGCGAGCGCGTCATCATGCACACCCGCGCCCAGATGGCACTGACCTCGCCCGGCGCGGGCATCACGGCGCTGCGCGCGCTGTTCGGCGAGCTGCTCACCGATGCGAGCGCCGTCCGGCGCGTCGCCGAGCTGATGGCGGGCGCCGACGTCCGCTACGGCGACGGGCACGCGCACCCCATGACCGGCCGCTGGATGCCGGACCTGACCGTGAACACCGGATCCGGACCCACGCGGGTCGCCACAATGCTGCACGCGGCCCGCCCGGTGCTCCTCACGCGTACGAGCGGCGCCGCGAAGGCCTGGTCCGACCGGGTCGAGGAGGTCACGACGCCGGACGCCCCGGCCGAGGCGGTCCTCATCCGCCCCGACGGCTATGTGGCGTGGGCCGGCGAGGACACCGACGGACTGGAGGAGGCCCTGCACACCTGGTTCGGCGTGCCCGCGTGACGGAGGTTCCGCGGGCGGCACCCGCCTGGGTCCGCCGGAGCACGGACGATGGCCGGCCTCCGGCTCTCCCGGCTCAGGGCGACGCGTGCCGTCGGTCGCGGAAGCTCCTCACTCGCTTCGCGGGCGGCTCGTACCTCACCACCCACTACGCTCGCTCGTTCGCTACCGCTTGGCGGTGCGGGCGCGGTTGGTGCGTTCGACCGTGCCCGCGGCGGCGCCCTCGCGCAGGTGGTACAGCTCGGACGGCGAGATCGGCATCCGGGTGATCCGGATCCCCTCCGCGTCCTCGATCGCGGCGGCGATGACCGCCGAGCCGGGGATGACACCCGCCTCCCCCGCGCCCTTGACGCCGAGCGGGTTCAGCGGCGAGGCCGTCTCCATGTGGCCGGTCTCGATCCGCGGGACCTCGGTCGCGTACGGCATGAGGAAGTCCATGAACGACGCGTTGAGCAGCTGCCCTTCGGCGTCGTAGACCATCCGCTCGTACAGCGCGCCGCCGACGCCCTGCGCCACTCCCCCGTGGATCTGGCCCTCGACGATCCGGGGGTTGATGAGCCGGCCGCAGTCGTGCAGCACGGCGTACCGCAGGATCCGGATCTCGGCGGTGTCCGGGTCGGTCTCCACGATCGCGGCGTGCATGCCGTAGGCGAACGTCGAGCGCGGGGGCGAGTAGTAGTCCCTGCCCTCCAGGCCCGGTTCGCCGGTCAGCGGCGGGTCCTCCATCGAGCCGCCGACGGCGAACTGCGTCGCCTGCTGCGCCGCCTCGTCGAAGGCGTACCGCAGCGGGTTGGACAGCACCGCGACCGTGCGCAGCGGGATCGACGCCGCCGCGTTGCCCTTGACGCGTACGACGCCGTCGACGATCTCCAGGTCGCGGGGGTCGGCCTCCAGCGCCTCGCCGGCGATGCGCAGCGCCTTCTCACGCACCTTGCGGGCGGCCAGGGCGATGGCGTTGCCGCTCATCACGGCCGCACGCGAGGCGAACGTGCCGACCGCGTACCCGAAGCGCCGGGTGTCGCCCGTCGTCACGATCACGTCTTCGATCGGCACGCCCAGCTCGGCCGCGGCGACCTGGGCGAACACGGTCTGGTGCCCCTGGCCCTGCGAGGTCAGGCCGGTGGAGACGTGCACCCGCCCGCTGGAGTCGATCTCGACGTGGCCGCCCTCGTACGGGCCGACGCCGGTGCCCTCGACGTAGCAGGCAAGCCCGATGCCGACGCGGCGGCCCTGCCGCTCGGCCTCGGCGCGGAACGCCGCGAAGTCGTCCCAGCCGATCAGCTCCTTGACGCGCCGCAGCATCTCCGGGTAGTCGCCGGAGTCGTAGATCAGCGGCCGGCCGTCCTGGAAGATCAGCCCCTGGTCGTAGGGGAACTCCTCGGGCCGGATCAGGTTGACCTCGCGGACCGCCGCCCGGTCGAGGCCGAGTTCGTCGGCGATCCGGTCCATCGTGCGCTCCATGCAGAACGCGCCCTGCGGGCGGCCCGCGCCGCGGTACGGCGTGACGATGACCGTGTTGGTGTAGAGGCTGGTGAACTCCACCCGGTAAGCGCCGGGCTTGTACGGCCCGAGCAGCTGTGTCGAGGTGATGATCGGCACGATGATGCCGTACGGGGTGTAGGCGCCGTGGTCGTGCTGGATCCGCACGTCCAGGCCGAGGAGCCGGCCCTCGTCGTCGAAGCCGACCCGGACGTGCTGCACCTGGGCCCGCTCGTGCGCGGCGGAGACGAAGTGCTCGCGCCGGTCCTCGGTCCACTTGACCTCCCGGCCGAGCAGCCGCGCCGCCCACGGCACGAGGACCTCCTCCGGCCACGGATGGACGATCTTGACGCCGAAGCCGCCGCCGACGTCCGGCGCGATGACCTCCACCTTGTTCGCGGGCAGGCCGAGCTTGGCGGCGATCGCCATGCGCACGCTCGTGGAGGTCTGTGTGGAGGAGTACACCCGCAGGGACCCGTCGTCGGCGTCCCACCGGGCGTAGACGCCGCGCCCCTCCAGCGGCATCGACGCGCTGCGCTCGATGTCGAGCCGGAACTCCAGCACGTGCGGCGCGGCGCCGATCGCGGCCGGCGCGTCACCGGTCTCTTGCACGAGGTGCGCGCCGACGTTGCCGGGCACGTCGTCGTGGACGCTCTGGGTGGCGTTCGCGGAGTTCTCTATGCCGACGACGGGCGGCAGCGGCTCGTACGTCACCCGGATCCGCTCGGCGGCGTCCTCGGCCAGGTAACGGTCGCGTGCGACCACCATGACGACCGCCTCGCCGACGTGCCGTACGACCTCGCGCGCCAGCGGGTAGGCGGTGCGGCCGTGGGTCAGCGCCGGGTGCGGGATCAGCAGCGGCAGCGGCTCCCCGACCCGTCCGGGCAGGTCTTCCCAGGTGTAGATCGCGACCAGGCCGTCGACGTCCAGGGCGTCGTCGACGTCGATGCCGGTGATCCGCGCGTGCGCGTGCGGCGACCGGACGAACGCCGCGGCGAGCGCGTCCCGCCCGAGGTCGTCGAGGTAGCGTCCCTGGCCGGTGACCAGGCGCGGGTCCTCCCGGCGGGCGATCGGCTCGCCGAACATCACCGGTCCGCCCCCTCTTCGGCGATCAGGTCGGCGGCGCGGTGCACCGCTTTGACGATGTTCTGGTACCCCGTGCACCGGCACAGGTTGCCCGAGACGCCCTCGAGCACCTCCTCCTCGCTCGGCCGCGGGTTGTCCCGCAGGAGCGCGGTGACCGTGCACAGGAACCCCGGGGTGCAGAAGCCGCACTGCAGGCCGTGGCATTCGGTGAAGGCCCGCTGCACCGGCGACATGCCGCCGCCCGCGCCGAGGCCCTCCACCGTGGTGATCTCGTGCCCGGCCGCGGTGACGGCGAACATCAGGCACGAGCGGACCGGCTCACCGTCGAACAGGACCGTGCAGCAGCCGCAGACGCCGTGTTCGCAGCCCACGTGGGTGCCGGTCAGGCCGAGGTCGTGGCGGAGGAAGTCCGAGAGCAGCCGCCGCGGCTCCGCCGACGCCGTCCGCGGCACCCCGTTCACGTTAAGGCTGATCTCCCTGGTCATGAGCCCTCCTGCGTCGGGGAGGGCGACCACAGGGGCGCGTCTTCGATTCCCTCGCTTCGCTCGGTCATGAGACCTCCTTCGTCGGAGGGCGTGACCACAGGGGGGCGTCTTCGGTTCCCTCGCTTCGCTCGGTCATAGGGCCTCCTGGGCGGCGGCGCGCAGGGTGCGCTCGGTGAGGACGCCGGCGAGGTGGCGGCGGTAGTCCGCGCTCGCGTGGATGTCCTCGTCGGTGTCGAGGTGATCCCGCGCGTACGCGGCTGCGGCGGCCCAGTCGCAGGTGACCGGCGGCCGGTGGCCGAGCGGCCCGGCCAGGTCCAGGACGAGCGGGGTGGCCGCCACGCTCAGGTAGGCGACCTTGGCCGCGCTCACCCGCTGGTCCTCATCCAGGGTCACCAGCGCGGCGGCGCCGGCCACGGCGTAGTCGCCGTGCCGCCGTGCCACCTCCGCGAACGCCGTGCCGCTCCGGGCGGGCGGCGCCGGGAAGAACGCCGCCGTGGCCAGTTCGCCCGGCCGCAGCGACGACTCGAGCGGCCCGGCGAAGAACTCCGCGGCCGGGATCGTCCGCCGTCCACCGGCCGACAGCGCCTCGACGGTGCCTCCCAGCAGCGCGAGGACGGCGGGCAGTTCGGCCGCCGGGTCGGCGTGCGCGAGGCTGCCGACGACGGTGCCGCGGTTGCGGATGACGGGATGGGCGACCTGCCGCAGCGCCGCGCGCAGCAGCGGCAGCACGCCGGCCGCCTCGCCCGACCGTTCGACGCGCGCGTGCCGGGCGAGCGCCCCGACCCGCACCCCCTCCGCGGTGACCTCCAGGGTGTCCAGCGCGGTGACGCGGTTGATGTCGACGAGGTGGGCCGGGGCGGCCAGCCGCATGTTGAGCAGCGGGATCAGGCTCTGCCCGCCGGCCAGGACCTTCGCGTCCTCCCCCGTACGGGCGAGGACGTCCAGGGCCTCCTCCAGCGTCTCCGGAGCGTGGTGGTCGAACGGGGGCGGCTTCACGGGAGGCTCACTCCGCTCCCTCCGCGGCCGGCCGGGCGGGCGTGTCCGTGACGCCGTCGCGCTCGCCCGGCGCGATGACGCCGCCGCCCGCGTCGCGCGGCGAGCGCGGAGCTGCGGACAGGAGGTGGTAGCCGACCAGGACCGCGATGGTGCCGAGCGCGATGCCCTGGAGCGGGAAGTCCTTGGTGATCTTGAGCGTGACGTCGCCCACGGCGAGAATGATGCCCGCCGCGACGGGCACGAGGTTGACCGGATCGCCGAAGTCCACCCGGTTCTCGATCCAGATTTTGGCTCCGAGCAGACCGATCATGCCGTACAGCACGACGGTGATGCCGCCGAGGACACCGCCCGGGGTCGCCGCCACGAGCGCGCCGAACTTCGGGCACAGGCCGAACAGGATGGCCACGATCGCGGCCACGTAGTAGGCGGCGGTCGAGTAGATCCGCGTGGCGGCCATGACGCCGATGTTCTCGGCGTACGTGGTCGTCGGCGAGCCGCCGACCGCGCTCGCCAGGAACGTCCCCACGCCGTCGGCGGCCAGCGCGCGGCCGAGGTAGGGGTCCAGGTTGGTCTCGGTCATCGCGGCGACCGCCTTGACGTGCCCGGTGTTCTCGGCGATCAGCGCGATGACCGCGGGCAGGGCGACCAGGATGGCCGAGGTCTTGAAGCCGGGCCCGTGCAGGTGCGGGAGGCCGAACCAGTCGGCCGCCCGCACGCCGTCGAAGTTCACCCGGTAGTGCGTGCCCATCTTCCCCGCGCCGTCCACCGCGGTGATCGTGCCGGCGAGCCGGTCGAGGACCCACGACAGCACGTACCCGAAGATCAGGCCGAGCAGGATGGCGATACGGGACCAGAAGCCGCGCAGCACCACCGCGCAGAACACCACGAACGCGAGCGTGGCGAGCGCGACCCACTGGTCCTGCGGCCAGTAGACGTTCGCGACGACCGGCGCGAGGTTGAAGCCGATCAGCATGACGACCGCGCCGGTGACGACCGGCGGGAAGATCCGGTGGATGACCTCGGCACCCAGGAAGTGGATGACGACGCCGACCGCGGCGAGCACGAGGCCGGCGACCAGGATCGCGCCGGTGACGTCGGCGGTCGAGCCGCCCGCCCCGCGGATGGAGGCGACCGCGCCGACGAACGACGCGCTGGTGCCCAGGTAGCTCGGCACCTTCCCGTTCACGATCAGCAGGAACAGGATCGTCATGATGCCCGACATCATGATCGCCAGGTTGGGGTCCAGGCCCATCACGACCGGGAAGACGAACGTCGCGCCGAACATCGCCACGACGTGCTGGGCGCCGATGCCGATGGTGCGGTCCCACGAGAGCCGCTCGCCGGGCGCGACCACCTCGCCCGGCCCGAGCCCGCGGCCGTCACCGTGCAGTTTCCATCCGATCGCCATGGCGGCCCTCCAGGATGCAGTTGCGGGCACGCTAGAACCGTGTCTCCTCGCGGACATCGTCGAGAACTGCCAAACCGGGACATCGGGGGTTGTGACCAGGGCGGGTTTCATGATCCCCGGTCGCGGGGTAGACCACCGGGCCTCAGATACCCCGCATGCGCAGTACGTGGAGCGCGAGGGTCAGGTTGAGGCGGAGGTGGGCGTCCTCGGTGAACGGGCCGAGGAGCCGTTCGAGCTTGCCGATCCGGTAGCGCAACGTGTTGTAGTGGAAGTGCAGCCGCCGCGCGGTCTCGGCCACGTTGAGGTTCGTCTCCAGCAGCACCTGGAGCGTGCGCCGCAGGTCGACGGCCTCCGGGTCGCCGTCGCCGGCGAGCTCGCCGAGGGTCTCCTCGACGAAGGCGTGCAGCTCGGCGGTGTCGCCCACCAGGCTCAGCAGCCGGAAGACGCCGAGCTGGTCGAAGTGCGCGACCGCGCCGTCGCCGTGGAGCTGGCGGCCCACGCGCACGGCCTTCACCGCCTGGTCGTAGGCGGCCGGCAGCTCGCCCGGCACCGCGGCCGTACGGCTGACGCCGACCGAGAACGTCCGGCCGGCGTCACCGAACACGGCGGCGGCGTCCTTGGCGAGCGTCGTGACGTCGCAGGCGTCCGCGCCGAGGACGGCGACGACCTCGTGGCTGAAACCGGCCACGGCGCCCTTGCGGTCGCGGCGGCGCACGGCCGAGGTCAGCGCCGAGGTCAGCCGGTCCTGGAGCATCCGCTCGTCCGTCACGCCCGCCGGACCGCGGTCCAGCTCGGCCACGACCACCATGACCGGGCGGCCGAGGTCCCAGCCGAAGCTCGCGCTGTGCGCGACGACGTGCTCGTCACCGCCGCCCGGCCGGCCGGTGAGCACGTCGCGCAGGAAGTCGGCGCGGTACTTGCTCTCCACCGCGGAGACGGCCTGCTGTTTGGTGATGACCAGCGCGGCGACCGTGGCGGCGCGTTCGAGCATGCCGACCTCGGGCGCCGTCTCGCCGACCGCCGTCATCCGGCCGTAGGTGTAGCCGCCGGCCACGACCGGCACCACCGTACGGTCGCCGTGCGCTCCGTACTCCCCGGCCCCGGGGCCGCCCTCGCGCAGCGCCGCCAGGTAACGCTCGTCACCGGAGGCGACCAGCTCGTGTCCGTCGCCGTCGATGACCGCGACGGCCGCGCCGAGCAGGGTGGCGACCTCGTCGGTGATCTCCTGCAGCCCGCCGCCGCACAGCACGATCTGCACGAGCGCCCGGTGCACCTCCTCGGTGCGCGCGAGGATCGCGGCCTGCCGGTTGAGGATGTCGGTCAGCACCTGGTTGAGGACGTCGTCGAAGCCGACGTCATTCGCGAGCAGGATCAGCGGGAAGCCCAGCCGGTCGGCCTGCTCCAGCATCTCGTCCGGAAGGCCGTCGAGGTAGCGGCCGAGCTTGATCGCGATCGCCGCGAGGCCGCGTTCGTCGAGGTCGGCGACCAGGTGGCCGAGCGACTGCGGCGTGTTGCGCAGCGGGTATCCCGTCGTGAGGAGCAGCTCGTGCGGCTTCACCCAGCCGAGGATGTCCGGCACCTCCATCACGTTGAGGCGCTGCACCACCCGGTCGAGCCCGCTCTCACCGGCGATCACGCGTGCCCCGGAGAGTGCGGGAACGCCGAGCACCTCGCCGACGGACAGCCCGTAGGTGAGGGTTCCGGTGCTCGCGAGACGCAGTGTGGGAGGGAGGGGCTCGGTGAAGGACATGGGTGCCCGATCTGCCGCAGTTGACCACCTATGCGCGAACAACCATGACAACAGACACGAACGATGGCAACCATCCTTGGCAGAATTCTCCATACGGCCGGGACCGGGCCCGGTCTACGTTCGCCACGAGCGAGCCCATCACGGGGAGGCGATCTGGTGACGGTGTCCACCGCCCGGCGCAGGTCCGGCACGCGCGGCTCCCCCACGGTGACGGTGCCCACGCTCGCCGGCGCCGCCAGCCTGGGCGTCCGCTCCGCGCTCGGCGGACCCCGCCGCCACGGCCGGGTCATCGCGGTCTTCCCCTCCGCCGTCTACCTGCGGGTCGACCGGTCCCCCGAGCCCGCGGTGATCGCGCTGACCGCCTCCGACGCCGTACGCCCGCCGAACGCGGTCGTCCTGGCCGTCCCCACCCGGCACGAGCCGTTCCGCGCGGTTCGCGAGGGCGACGAGGCGTGCGCCGGCGACGGCTGCGTGCTGGTCGGCGGGCGGCTGCGCGCGCGGGTGCGCCGCTGGTGGGACCCCACACCCGTGCTCGGGCCGCTGTCGCTGGCCCGCCTCTCGCACGGCGAGCGCGCGCTCGGCACGGTCACCGGACCGTGGGGCCTGTCCGGCCACGAGACGCCGAAGAACCTCGCGGAGGCCTGCCTCGCCGGCGACCTCGCGCACGCCGTCGACGCCGCCGAGCGCATCGTCGGCCTCGGCCCGGGCCTGACCCCCAGCGGCGACGACGCCCTCGCCGGCCTGCTGCTGGCGCTGCGCCTGCTCGGCGGCGCGGTGCCCGGCGGCGGGCGCGCGGTGTGGCTCGCCGACTGGCTCGGCGCCGCCGTCACCGCCCACGCCGGCGAGCGTACGACGTCGCTCGCCGCGACCCTGCTGCACTGCGCCGCCCGCGGCCAGGCGAGTTTCGAGGCGGCGGCCGTCCTGCGCGGCATCGCCGGCCAGGACCCGCTCGTCCCCGCCGCGCGGCGGCTCATCGCCACCGGTCACACGTCCGGCGCCGACCTGACGTGGGGACTGCTGCTCGGCTGCCGCGCCGCGCTGGCGCTGAGCGCCGCCGCCCGGCCCGCGCCCGGCGAGGGCCCGTGACCGGGCGGAGCGAGGGAACGAGAGAGAACAACCCCTGGTCACGGAGTCGGTGAAGGAGGCGCCGTGACCGGGTCCACACGACGGAGCGAGAGGCGGGGAACCCTGGGCACCAACGAAGTGGTGGAGGTACGGCCCGGCGCGTACCACGACTCGGTGACGCTCATGCGGGCCGGCCGCCGCCTGGCCGAGCGCCCGGGAGTGAGCGCCGCGCTGACGGCCATGGCCACCACGCTCAACGTCGACCTGCTCGCCGAGATGGGCTTCACGCCTCCGCCCGGAGCGCGGCCCGACGACCTGCTCGTGGCGATCCGCGCGGACGACGAGGCCGCGCTGGAGTCCGCCCGAGCCACGGTCGACGAGCTGCTCGCCACCCGCACCGCGCCCCGTGCGTTCGGCGCTCCTCCCCCGCCCCGCACGACCGGGTCGGCGGCCCGGCGGACCGACGCCACCGTCGCGCTGATCTCGGTGCCCGGGCCGTACGTCTTCGCCGAGGCGATGGACGCGCTGGAGGCCGGGCTGAACCCCATGATCTTCAGCGACAACGTGCCGGTCGAGCACGAGCTGGCGCTCAAGGAGACGGCCGCCCGGCGCGGCCTGCTCGTGATGGGCCCCGACTGCGGCACCGCCGTGATCGGCGGGGTCGGGCTCGGCTTCGCCAACGTCGTGCGCCCGGGCCGGATCGGCCTGGTCGCCGCCTCCGGCACCGGCGCCCAGCAGGTCATGAGCCTGCTCGACGAGGCGGGCGCCGGGATCAGCCACGTGCTGGGCGTCGGCGGGCGCGACCTGTCCGCCGAGATCAGCGGCCGGTCGACCCTCCAGGCCCTGCGGGCGCTGGACGCGGACCCGGCCACCGATCTGATCGTCGTGGTGTCCAAGCCCCCCGCGCCGGAGGTCGGCGACCTCATCCGGTCGGCGGCGCGGCGGCTGGCCACCCCGGTGCGCCTGGGGCTGCTCGGCGAGGGCGGCGGCGACCTGACCGCCGTGGCCGAGGACGCCCTGAACACCGTCGGCGCGCCCTTGCCCGAGTGGCCGTCCTGGATGCCCGCCGCGCGTTCGCACCCGCCGAGGCGCGGCCGGATCCGCGGGCTGTTCGCCGGGGGCACGCTGTGCGAGGAGGCCTCGATCGTCGCCGGTTCGACGCCGCACGAGATGACCGACCTCGGCGATGACCGCTACACCCGTGGCCGCGCCCATCCGATGATCGACCCGACGCTGCGGCTCGAACGCCTCGCCACCGAGACGGCGAGCGACGCGAACGCGGTCGTGCTGATCGACGTCGTCCTCGGCCACGGCGCCGACCCCGATCCCGCCTCCGCCCTCGTCCCGCTCATCCGCGACGCCCGGGTGCCGGTGGTCGTGTCGCTGTGCGGCACCTCCGGCGACCCGCAGGGCCGCGACCGGCAGGCCTGGGCGCTCGCGGGCGCCGGCGCGGCGGTCTTCGCCTCCAACGCGGCGGCCGCGCGTCACGCCGTCGCCCTCGCGGAAGGATCGTGACCATGCGCGGGAGAGACGACGACGGCGCCGGGCTCGGCGGGCTGCTCACCCGCGAGGTCAGGGTCGTCGCGGCCGGCGCGTCCGTGCTGGCCGACGCGCTCGCCGAGCAGGCCGTACCCGTGGAGACGGTCGAGTGGCGGCCTCCGGACGGCGACCTCGCGGCCGATCTGGCCGTCGTCACGGGCGACCGGCGCCTGCCGGAGGCCAACGCGGAGGCGGTCCGCCGCATGCTCGGCGCCCGGCCCCACCTGGTCGACGTCCGGCCTGCGGGCGAGGTCCTCGGCATCGAACGCGGCGCGTTCCTCCACGCCGGGCCGCCCCTGGCCTGGGACCGCGCCTCGGGCCCGATGCGCGGCGCGCTCATCGGCGCGGCGCTCTTCGAAGGCCTGGCCGACACGCCCGAGGACGCCGAGCGGATGCTCCGCGCCGCGCCGCTCGAACCCTGCCACCACCACCGCGCGGTCGGCCCGATGGCGGGTGTGGTCAGCCCGTCGATGTGGATGTTCGTGGTCGAGGACGCCGAGAGCGGCGGCACCGCGTACTGCTCGCTCAACGAGGGTCTCGGCAAGGTCCTGCGCTACGGGGCGTACGGGCCGGAGGTGATCGAGCGGCTGCGCTGGATGGCCGGCGACCTCGGCCCGAGGCTGCGCGACGCCGTACGGGCGCACGGGCCCGTCGACCTGCGGGCGATCATGGCCCAGGCGCTGCACATGGGTGACGAGCTGCACAACCGCAACCGCGCGGCGACCTCCCTGTTCGTGCGCGAGCTGGCGGGCGACCTGGCCGATGCGGGCGGCGCGCGTGCCCTGCGGTTCGCGGCCGGCAACGACCACTTCTTCCTCAACCTGGCCATGGCCGCGGGCAAGGTGAGCGCGGACGCCGCCCGCGGCGTGCCCGGCTCGTCGATGGTCGTGGCGATGGCGCGCAACGGCACCGACTTCGGCGTCCAGGTCTCCGGCACGGGCGACCGCTGGTTCACCGGGCCGGCCGGCGTCCCCGACGGGCTCTACCTGGGCTCGTACGGCCCGGCCGACGCCAACCCCGACATCGGCGACTCGACCATCACCGAGACCACCGGGGTGGGCGGGTTCGCCATGGCGGCGGCGCCGGCGATCGTACGGTTCATCGGCGGCGAGGTGCCCGACGCGCTCGCCGCGACCCAGCGCATGTACGAGATCACCCTGGCCGAGCACCCGGCCTTCCAGGTGCCGATCCTCGACTTTCGCGGCACGCCGGCGGGCATCGACGTCACCAAGGTCGTCCGCACCGGCCTGCTGCCGGTCGTCAACACCGGCATCGCCGGACGCGTCGCCGGCACCGGGCAGGTGGGCGCGGGCCTGGTGTCCCCGCCGGCCGAGGTGTTCGCCCAGGCTGTGCACGCCCTGGCCGAGCAGGCGACAATCACACCATGACGCTCACGGGTGACCAGTACGAGATCTCCGCCGGCCCCTACGCGGCGGTCGTGACCGAGCAGGGGGCGAGCCTGCGCGCGCTCGCGCACGACGGGCGGCCGCTGATCCTCTCCCACGGCCCCGACGAACCACCGCCGGCCGCCGCGGGGCAACTGCTCGCCCCCTGGCCCAACCGCATCGACCACGGCCGCTACTCCTTCGACGGCGAGGCCTACGCCCTGCCGATCAACGAGGGCCCGCTGGACAACGCGATCCACGGGCTCGTCCGGTTCGCGCCCTGGCGCGTCGCCGGGCACGAGAGCCACCGCGTGACCCTCACCCACCGGCTGCTCGGGTACTCGGGCTACCCGTTCCGCCTCGACCTCACCGTGGAGTACTCCCTCGACGCGAGCGGCGGCCTGACGGTGCGCCAGTCGGCGCGCAACGCCGGCTCACGCGTGGCGCCGTACGGGCACGGGGCGCACCCCTACCTCACGCTCGGGCGGCCGCTGGACGAGTGCGACCTGCTCGTCACCGCCGAGCGCTACCTGGAGACCGACTCGCGCTCCATCCCCGTCGGCGACGCGCGGGACGTCGCGGGCACGCCGTACGACTTCCGCGCGCCGCGGCGTCTGGGCGCCACCGCGATCAACCACCCCTACACCGCGCTGGTCCGCGACGGCGACGGCCGGGCGTGGATACGGCTCAGCGACGGCGAACTCGCCGTGGCGCTGTGGGCCGGTGAGGGCCATCCGTGGCTGGAGGTCTACACCCGCGACGAGGTGACCGACGAGACGCGGCGCACCGGCCTCGGCGCCGAGCCGATGACCTGCCCGCCGAACTCCTTCGTCACCGGCGTCGACCTCATCGCGCTGAGGCCCGGTGCGGAGACCTCCGGCCTCTGGGGCATCACCGCGGGCTGACGGCCCTACGTGATCACCCGTCTCGGGGCGGTTTCGGTCGGTAACGTGTGGCGCAGCATCTTTGGGAGGGAAACCGCGGTGAAGTTGACTCTGTCCTCGCTCGACGATCTGAACGCTCGCGTCGAGGAGGCGCGCGCCGAGCACGCGCGCCGCCGCCCCGGCGAGCCGGCGGACCGCCAGCCGGTGCACACGGTGTACGTGCCCGCGGACCGTTTCACCGCGAACACCGCCGGCGAGATGGGCGCGGAGGCGCTGAGGCTGCTGGACGCCCACGTCGCGGACCCGTCCACGATGAACGCGGCGTTCGGCGTCGAGCCGTCGCTGGCCGAGACGGTACGCGACCGGGTCGCCGCCAAGCTCTCCCGCGACCCGGTCGAGGACCTGCGGATCGACTTCGAGGACGGCTACGGCGTGCGCGACGACGAAGAGGAGGACGCGCACGTCGCGAGCGCCGTCGAGGAGGTCGCGCGGGCGTACGAGTCGCGGCGGCTGCCCTACTACTGGGGGCTGCGGGTCCGGTCGTTCGCGGACGGCGGGCACGCGCGGTCGATGCGCACCCTGGACGGGTTCCTCACCGGGCTCGCCGAACGCCTCGGCAAGCTGCCGGGCGGCTTCGTGGTGACGTTCCCGAAGGTCATCACCGCGGAGCACGTGAAGATCTTCGCCGAGTTCCTGTCCCGGTTCGAGGACGAGATCGGCCTGCCGGCGAACATGCTGCGCTTCGAGATCCAGGTCGAGACGCCCGAGTCGGTCACCGGCCTGCCCGCGATCGTCGAGGCCGCCGGCGGCCGGCTGAGCGCCGCCCACTTCGGCGTCTACGACTACACGGCCGCGCTGGGGCTGCCGCCGTCGGAGCAGCGGCTGGACCACCCGTCCTGCGAGTACGCCCGGCACGTCATGCAGGTCACGCTGGCCGGCACGGGCGTGCGCCTGTCGGACGGCTCGACCAACATCGTGCCGGCGGGCGACGAGACGGCCGACGTCCACAAGGCGTGGCGCCTGCACTCCGCCCTGGTGCGCTACTCCCTGCTGCACGGCTACAACCAGGGCTGGGACATGCACGCGGCGCACCTGGCGAGCCGGTTCGCCACCGTCTACGCCTTCCACCTGAGCGGGCTGGACGACGTCATCGACCGGGTCCGCGCGTGGAACGAGGCCGGAGACGCCGACCGCCGGGCGGACGGTGTGCTCGACGAGCCGGCGACGATCAAGGCGCTGACGGCGCGGCTGCGGCGCGCGGTCGACTGCGGCGCGGTCGACGCCGACGCCGTCACGCTTCCCGGCTGAGATCCGCCTCGCGGCCGAAGATCAGCGAGTCGGCGCCCCGTGCGTCGTCCTCGGCTCCGTCGAGCCCGGCGATCGTCCGTCGGAGGTTCTCCACCGCGACCGTCTGCTCGTACATGCGGCCCATGATGTCGCGCAGCGTGTGCACCACGACCATCGTGGCCTCCGCCTGCGCCATCGTGGCGTGAACCTGGGCCTTCGCGACATCCGGCACGGGAGCGGCCATGGCCTCGGCCGCCTTGGCGAGGTGGCTCGCCGTGCTGTCGTTGTGCGTGACCCAGTGGTAGCCGGGCTCCTCCGGCCAGTTGCTCATCGCGCGCCTTCCCACGGTGCCCCTGACACCGTTGTCGTCACTTACGCCACCAGAGCCCCCCGGCGTGTGCAAGACGCGCGAGCGCCACGATCGGTTGTCAGCGGGAGCCGCCGTACCGTTGAAGATCCTCGGGCGTGTCGATGTCACCGGGATCCGCGACGTCGTCACAGGCGACCGGAACGACGATGTCGGACCGGGCGCGCAGGAACTCACGCGCCCCCACGTCGCCCCGCGCGTACGCGGAGGCCTCCTCGAAGTACTCGTGGGCGATGAGCACCGGGTTGCGCGGACGGCCGCCGTAGGTCGCCACCGCGACCCGCGCCCCGGCCTCGTACGCCGCCCGCAGCCGCCGCACGGCCGCCGCGGTGACGTCGGGCTGGTCCACCAGGGCGATCACGACGGCCGGGCACGTCGGCGCGAGCGCGGACAGCCCGGTGCGCAGCGAGGAGCCCATCCCGCTGCGCCACTCGGGGTTGTGCACCACGACGGCGCCCGCGACGTCCACGCGCGCCGCGCCGGTGATCACGACGATCGGCGTGCAGCCGGCCTCGTGCAGCATCCGCACGCCCCGATCCACCAGGCGCGTCCCGCCGATCTCGACGAGCGCCTTGGGCGTACCGAGCCTGCGCCCCTCTCCCGCGGCGAGCAACAGCCCCGCGGGTGCTCCCGCATGCCTGGTCTCCATGCTCGGACAGCGTATCCAGGTCCCGCCCGGCCGACCGGCCGAATCGCTGATCATCGGCGCACGGAGCCGCGATCACGTGCCAAGTCGGACATATCGGGGAAGGGCCTACAGAGGGGCACGAACGCCCCGGTCATGGCACGCAGATGGAGGTGCACGGACATGGCAGTCACCGCAGACCTGGACAAGCTACTTGACAAGGCCTATGAGAACACCGATCTCCAAGGGCTCTGCGACGCGCCCGTCGCGGCCATCGCCGGGGTCAGCGACGCCGACGCGGAGGCGCTGAACAAGGCGTTCGGCATCAAGACCATCGGCGACATGGGACACAACAAGTACTTCCGGGCCGCCGAGGCGATCGTCAACCTCGCCGAGGCGGGCACCACCCGCAGGTGACGCCCCGGCCGTCTCCGCGGTGAGACCGCCCGTGCGTGACGCTCCGGGCGGTCTCCGGGAGACCGCCCGGAACCACCGCACCGTCAGGCGCCGTGGATGCGGCCCTCCGTCTCGGTGAGGGCCTGGCCGGTGCCGCCCCAGCGGAGCTGGATCAGCTCGGCCGCGATCGAGACGGCGGTCTCCTCCGGAGTGCGCGCGCCCAGGTCGAGGCCGATCGGCGAGCGGAGGCGGGCGATCTCCGCCTCCGTGACACCCGCCTCACGGAGGCGTTCGAGGCGGTCGTCGTGGGTGCGGCGGGAGCCCATCGCGCCCACGTAGCCCGCGCGGGTGCGCAGCGCGACCTCCAGCAGCGGCACGTCGAACTTCGGGTCGTGGGTCAGCACGCAGATCACCGTGCGCTCGTCCACGTCCGTCCCGGTCTCGGTGAGGAACTTGTGCGGCCACTTCACCACGACCTCGTCGGCCTCGGGGAACCGCTTGGCGGTCGCGAAGACCGGGCGGGCGTCGCAGACGGTCACGTGGTAGCCGAGGAACTTGCCGATCCGGGCGACCGCGGCGGCGAAGTCGATCGCGCCGAACACCAGCATGCGCGGCGGCGGGGCGAACGAGTGGACGAACACGCTCAGCTCGTCGAGCCGGCGCTCGCCGTGCCGGCCGTACCGGCGGATGCCGGTGGTGCCCTGGGCGAGCATGCCGCGCACGTCGTCGTCCACGGCCTCGTCCAGCCGCCCGACGCCGAGTGAGCCCTCCGCGCGGTCCGTCCACACGATCCGCCGGGCGCCGATCTCGCCCGGACCCTCGATGACGGTGGCGATCGCGACCGGCTCGTGGCGTTCGATGGCGGCGACCACCTCGCCGAAGAGCGGGAACGTCTCCGGGCTGATCGGCTCGACGAGGATGTCGAGGATGCCGCCGCAGGTCAGCCCGACGGCGAAGGCGTCGTCGTCGCTGACGCCGTAGCGCTGCACGACCGGCCGGCCCGACTCCACGACCTCCTGCGCCAGCTCGTACACCGCGCCCTCGACGCAGCCGCCGGACACGCTGCCGACCACCTCACCGCCGCCGGAGACGGCCATCGCCGCCCCGGCCGGGCGTGGGGCGCTGCGGAAGGTGTTCACGACGGTCGCCAGCCCGAACGTCTCTCCCTCGTGGTACCACTTGGCGATATCACCGAGGACGTCACGCATTTCCGATCACCCCTGCCAGTTCTTCGAGCGCGGCCAGACTGTGACCGGCCACGAAGTGGTCAACGTACGGAAGCGCCGCGAGCATCCCTCCCGTGAGCGGTTCGTAGCCCGGCTGGGCCTTGTGGGGGTTGGACCACACCACCCGGTACGCGAGCCGGCGCAGCCGCGCCATCTGCTCGCCGAGCAGCGACGGGTCGCCGCGCTCCCAGCCGTCGGAGGCGACGACGACGATCGCGCCTCGGGCCATGCCGCGCTGCCCGAAGCGGTCGAGGAACTCCTTCAGCTCCTCCCCCAGCCGTGTGCCGCCGCTCCAGTCCGGGATCGCCGCCGACACCGCGCGCATCGCGGCGTCCGGCTCACGGTGGCGCAGCTCGCGCGTGACCCGGGTCAGCCGGGTGCCCGCGCTGAACACCTCCGTGGTCCGCGGCGCGGAGCGCACGGCGGCGTGCGCGAAGCGCAGCAGCACGTCGGCGTACGGGCTCATCGAGCCGCTCACGTCCACGATCAGCACGACGCGCCGGGGCCGGGTGCGGTGGGCGCGGTAGCCCAGGCCGGAGATCTCCCCGCCGCGCCGCAGGATGGAGCGGACCGTACGGTGCTGGTCGAGGCGCCCGCGGTGGCGTGCGGTGAAGCGCCGCGACCGGCGCCGGGCGGAGACGTCGTCGAGCAGGGCGAGCAGCCGGTGGACCTCGGCGCGCTCGGCGGCGCTGAGCCGGGCCACGTCACGCGACCGCAGCACCTCGATCTCGCTGGCGGTCGCCAGGGAGACGTCGTCGGACTCGTCGCCGCCCTCGGCCGTGCCCGGGGTTGCGGCCGGCCGGATGACGGTGACCGGGGGCGGCATCGTACGGGTCACCGGGGGCGTACGGCCGGTGAAGTACGCGGCGAAGCACCGGTCGTAGCGCGGCAGGTCCGCCGGGTCGGCGCACATGGTCAGCCGCCCGGCCCAGTACACGTCGACCGGATCGAGCACGTCGAGGTGGCTCACCGCGCCGATCATCGCCTGGACCCGTTCGGGGTCGGCGCCGACGCCCGCGGCCCGGAGCGTGCGGGCGAAGCCGGTGAGCGTCTCGACCACGTCCCGGGACACGGTCAGCCCCCGTTGAACAGCGCTTCGATGCCGCCCTGGACGACGCGCTCGGTGTCCTCGCGGTACTTCAGCACGGTGCCGAGCGTCACCGCGGCCGTCTCCGGGTCCAGGTCGCGCGCGCCGAGGGCGACGAGCGCCTCGGTCCAGTCGAGGCTTTCGGCGATGCCCGGCGCCTTCAGCAGGTCCAGCCGCCGCAGCCGCCCCGCGGCGCCCGCCACCTGCCGTACGAGCGTCTCGGCCGCCTCCGGGAGCCTGCGGCGGATGATCGCCACCTCGCGTTCGAAGGCGGGGTGGTCGAGCCAGTGGTACAGGCAGCGGCGCTTGAGCGCGTCGTGCACCTCGCGCGTGCGGTTGGACGTGACGACGACCACGGGGGGCCGCCGGGCACTGATCGTGCCGAGCTCGGGGATGGAGATCGTGAAGTCGCTCAGCACTTCGAGCAGGAACGCCTCGAACTCGTCGTCGGCCCGGTCGATCTCGTCGACGAGCAGGACGCTCGGCCGCTCCTCCGTCGAGGTCTCCAGCGCCTGGAGCAGGGGACGCGAGACGAGGAAGCGCCGGTCGTACAGCTCCGACTCCAGACGCTGGACGTCCGTGACCCCGGCCGCCTCGGCGGCGCGCAGGTGCAGCAGCTGGCGGGGGAAGTCCCAGTCGTACAGGGCCTGCGCGGCGTCCAGGCCCTCGTAGCACTGCAGGCGGATCAGCGGGACGTCCAGGACGGCGGCGAGTGTCTTGGCCAGCTCGGTCTTGCCGACGCCCGCCTCTCCCTCCAGGAACAGCGGCCGGCGCATGCGCAGGCCGAGGAAGCAGGCCGTGGCGAGACCCTCGTCGGACAGGTACGCGTGTGCTTCGAGGGCCTCACTGAGGGCCTTCGGCGACGCGAAGTCCGGCGCCGGGTTTGACGTGGAATGCGGCACGCATCAAGGCTACTTCCCGCGCCGGAGCAGGACGCTCACGCCTCGGACAGGTAGCGCGGGATCTTCGTCTCGCGGGCGCGCAGCGCGGGCGCGAGGCGGTGCCCGACGGGGCCGAGCCTGCGACAGGCCTCGTCCGGCGGGAGGAAGGCGTGGTCGTCCACCTCGTCCTCCTGCAACCGGATCCGCTCGGGGCGGTCGAGGTCGCCACCGTCGAAGATGAAGGTCAGCATGGGCCGGGGCCGCGGAGCGCGCGCGGGCCCCCAGCCGACGAACAGCAGCGGCCCGACCGGCAGGTCGAGGCCGATCTCCTCCTTCACCTCACGGGCGCAGGTGACCTCGGGCGGCTCGCCCTCGTCGGCCGTGCCGCCGGGCAGGAGCCAGTGGTCGAGGTAGTTGGGCTTGACCAGCAGGACCCGCCCGGCGGGATCGGTGATCAGGGCTCCGGCCACGACGTACACGGTGGCGAGCCCCGCGTAGTAGATCTCCGGCTCGACGAAACCGGCCGGCCGCGTCACCGGCGGATGGTCTTCCTCCACGTCATCGGTCACTCGCAGGAGGCTACCGCTCCTCCGGGGCACGGCCGGGCGGCCGCCAGACAGTCCGTGAGAAGGCCGCGGCAGACCGGAACGAGCGACGGGTCGGGCAGGCCACGCTTGGGCAGGACGATCGAGGGTTCACCCTCACGGTCCATGAGGATGAACTGCCGGTCGGTCTCCGCCAAGGCGGCGAATCGCGACCAGGCGTAGGTCTCGGTGATCTCCTCCGTTCGCACCGTCAGGCTCTCCGGGGTGAGCTGCTCCTCGTGCGCCTGGCGCAGCACCGGCGAGCGTTGCCAGGCGTCGCGTGCCCGGCGGCGGAGTGCTCCGCGCGAGCAGAGCACCCACGCTCTCCGCAGGTAGCGCACGGCGACCAGCGCACAGACCAGTGTGGCCACCAGCGTGCCGCCCATCGGCTCGGCCACGTTCAGGCACAGCACGCAGCACAGCAGCGCCGTGGCGAAGACCGCGTACCGTATCCCCCGCCTCCGCATGCGCCGCTGCATGGGCGACATGGCCATGAGCTCGACGATGTCGTCGATCTCCGGCACATACCTCAGGGTCAGCATCGGCCCTCGTCCTCTGCCCTCGTCCTCGGCCCGCTCCTGCGCCGCGACCGCGCGGCGGCGCCTCAGCGTACGCCTCGCTTCCCGGATGTGACGGAAGAAATCGGACACGGCGACCGGAGGAGGACCGGGCCGGGGCCCGGAGCGCGTGGGGGCCCCGGCGGCTACCGATCCCGGCCGGGGGTGGGCGGGCTCAGCCGAAGAGGCGGTAGGACCCCACGAGGGTGACCTCTCCGGCCTCGGGCGGCGCGGCGACCCGGTCGCCGATGCCCTGCTGGAACGCCGCGAAGGCGGCCGATGCGCCGAGCGGATCGCCGTCGCCCTCGTAGGCGACGAGGTGGACGAAACTCACCCCGTCGGCCAGGCGGAACGTGGCGTAGCGCAGCCCCTCCGGCCGCTCGGCGCGCAGCTCGGCGAACACCTTCTCCACGAGCCGCTGGTTCTCCTCGGCCGCCTCGGGCCGGGTCCGGTAACGGATGATCTTCATCATGACGCGTCCTTTCGTGTGGTGCGTTTCGTGATTCGGTCTGCCGGAGATGGAGACCCGGGCCGGGCGCCGGATTCATCACGCGGTGGCGGGCAGCCCGAAGGCGGCCGGCAGCCCGGGGTCGAGGAAGGTGTCGATCCGGCTGATCGCCCGGCCCCGTACGGTCAGCACCTGCACTCCGTGGGCCCGGTAGGCGCCGTCCGGTTCCCGCTCGTACACGGTGACCGCCGGCTGCCCGTTGGCCGACACGGGGACCATGCGGAAGCCCCCCGGGGTCGTCAGGCAGTTGCGCTCGAGGAAGCCGATGACCGCCGCGCGCCCGGCGAACCAGGTCAGGTACGGCGGCATCTCCATCACCGCGTCCTCGTGAAGCAGGGTCACCAGCCCGGCGACGTCGGCGTTCTCGAAGGCCGTGACGTAGCGTCCGAGCAGGGCGCGGCGGCCGCCTCGGCGGGCTCGGTGAGCTCCTCCTCCATGGCCGCGGCGCGGCCCAGGCGCGCCCGCGCGTGCTGGAGGGCGCTGTTGACCGCCGTCGGCGTCATGCCGAGGACCTCCGCCGCCTCGGCGGCGCGCCAGGCCAGCACCTCCCGGAGGATCAGCACGGCGCGCTGGCGGGCCGACAGGTGCTGCATGGCCGCCACGAGCGCCAGCCGTACGCCGGCGCGCCGCTCGACGACCGCCGCCGGGTCGCCCGGCATCCCCTCGGGCAGCGGCTGGAGCCACACGACCCGGGGATCGGTGGTCAGCGGCGTTTCCGGATCCTCCGCCGGACCGCCGAGCCCGGACGGCATCGGCCGGCGCTCCCGGCGTTCGAGGGCGGTCAGGCACCGGTTCGTGGCGATGCGATAGAGCCAGGTGCGCGGCGAGGACCGGCCCTCGAAGCCGCCGAACGAACGCCACGCCCGGAGGTAGGTCTCCTGCACCAGGTCCTCGGCGTCCTCCGCCGAGCCGAGCATCGAGTAGCAGAAGACCAGGAGTTCTCTCCGGTGCGGGCCGGTGAGCCTGACGAACTCCCCCTCGTCGACCTCCACCGTCATGCGGTCCCCTTTCACCGTGGTCCGGACCCGTCACAGGTACGGACCCGGCGGCCGGCCGGAACTCATCGCGGCCTCGGTTCCTTTCCTCCGGGGCGAGCGACCTGTCGGCCGCCGGGAGTGTGTACGAGGGCGGCCGGATGGGCGCGAACGGCGATCACCCGGAACTGTCGGGGGCTCCCGATAGCTTCGGTTCATGATCGAAACAGCCGCTCGGGAGCAGCGCAGCGCCGAGCCGGTCGTACGGCCCGTGCGCCCCCGCAAGCTGGTCAAGGTCCCCTTCGTCGAACTGGCGGACGGACGGCTGCAGGGCGTCGTGTCGAGCGGTTCGGACCTCGCCCGCGTCTACGTCTCCTCGATCAGCGCCGCCACCCACGGGTTCAGCTGCAGCACCAACAACAACCGCCCGTGCGGCGGGCTGTCGGGCGCCTCGCCGTGCAAGCACCTGCGGGCGCTCGCCGACGAGGCCGTGCTGCAGTACGGCCTCGACCGCGTCGCCCGCTACCTCCGCGTCGAGACCGGCGACGACGACCTGATGAGCCGCCTCGACGGCACGCGCGAGGCCGCGCCGGCGGCCGGGGTGTTCAGCCGCTTCCTGCGGCATCTGACCTACCTCGAGCTCCCCGGCACGACGGCGCCGCTCGCCGAGATGCACTGGTTCCCGGCCGTTTCCGCGGAGGTCCGGTGATGCTCGGTGTCCAGCTCGCCGAGCTGCTCGGCGCGGCGCCGGACGGCGCCGAGGAGGCGCTCGACCTGGTGGCCGGGTTCGACGACGCCCTCGCGCACGGCCTCGGCCGCCTCGGTGGGGATCAGGCGGCGGCGCTGACCGCGCTGGCCGGCGCCCTGGGCGCGACACCGCTCGGCCCGCCCGTGCGGGAGGCCGCCGAGAAGATCGCCGCCGGTTCCGTCACCGACGAGCACCTCGCAGCCCTGGCCGGAGGGCGCACCGCGCTGTTCGGCGCCGTCCACGACGCCCTGCTCGGCCGGCTCGACGCCGCGCTCGGCCGTGAGCGGGCGGTCCCGCCGGTCGTGGAGGCGGCCGAGCCCGCGATCGAGGAGGAGCCGGCGGACCCCCGGTTCGGCGCCTGCCGCTCCTGGCTCCAGGAACTGGCCATCACCGGATGGCGGGGCGTCGACCACGACCTCGTCTCCGCCGCCGACCAGGCGGTCGAGGCCCTGCTCGCCGATCCGGGCGCGCGGCGGCTCGCGGTGCTGCTCGACGGCCTCGCCGCCGAGCTGCGGGCCTCCTCCCCCGTGGCGACGATGCAACGGCTGCCGGCCCGGCGCTGGGCCGACCTGTGGGCGCGGGCCCTGCTGCTCTGCCGGTCGGGGTCGGTCGGTCGGGAGAAGCAGAACGGCCCCGAGCCGGTGTCGGGGCGGCTACTGGTCCTCGGCGTCGACCTGCACGAGCACGCCACCGCGGTCCAGGCGCAGGTCCACGCGATCCTCGAGCTTGCCGGCGGGGCTCCGCCGCGCGCCGTGCGCGTGAGCGTGGGCGCCGCGAAGGTGGACACGATCGTCGGCCCGGCGGTGTGGCGGCTGCTGCACGCGCATCCGACGCTGCTCGGCGCCCTCGCCGAGCACCGCGGCCTGGACCTCACCGACATGCCGCTGCTGGCGAGCGGCGACCTCCTCTGGCACGACGACCGCGCCGCCCTCGCCGAGCCCGCCGACCCCTTCGTCACCACCCGGGTGCTGCTGCCGGAGGCCGCCTTCCCGGCCGTGCCGCCGCTGGAACGCCACCCGGTGCGCATCGCCGAACCCGTGCTGGTGGAGGGCTACCGGGCGGTCGACGGCGGGTTCGAACTCGACGGCCACACGCTCCCGGTCGACCTCGACCGGCTGCCGGGCGGCGGGCCGCTGACGCCGGCGATGGTGACCGCCTCCGAGGCCTGCGTCGGCCTGGTCCGCTGGGACGGCGGCCGGTGGACGCTCCAGCCGCTCGCCGTACGCGGCACGCTGAAGCGCAGGCCGTTCGAGGCGCACGGCGGCGACTGGGCGATGGGGCCCACCGACCCGAAGGTCGTGAAGGCCGAGGCCAGAGCCGGCGACGCGGTCGCCGTGCTCCGCGAGCGAGCGGGACGGCTCCTGCGACGATGACCGAGACCCCCATGACGGCGCCGAGCGACGAGACCCGGCGTCAGGTGCTCTACTGGCGGCTGCTGGCCCGGGTGTTCGACGTCGACGAGCAGCCCGCGCTCGAGACCGCGAGCATGGCCATCGTCGACGACCTCGGCCTGCCGCCCGCGCTGCTCGACCCGTCCATCTCGGTGGACAACCTCATCCAGCGCTTCCCCGAGTTGGGCGGTGAGCTTCGCGGCCTGATGGAGCACGGCGACGCCGGAGGCGACCCGGTACGCCGGGCGGCACTGATGTCGAAGCTGCTGCTCAACGTGTTCTCCACCGGATCGGGCAGCGTGACGGCCACGCGGCTCGCGGGCTGGCAGAAGGACGCGGGGTGGCTCCGCGAGGCGCTCGGCGATGAGGCCGCCGGCGGGCTGTCCGGCACCCTGTCCGAGCTGGAGGGCGACCTCGTACGCCGCATGCGGCTCCGTGAGGTGCTCGCCGATCCGGCGCTCGCGAGCCGCCTTACGCCCAGCATGTCGCTGATCGAGCAGCTCCTGCGCGACAAGTCCAACCTGTCGGGCGTCGCCCTCGCCAACGCCAAGTCGCTGATCCGCCGCTACGTCGACGAGGTCGCTCAGGTGCTGCGTACCCAGGTGCAGCAGACGAGCGCGGGCACCCTCGACCGTTCGGTGCCGCCGAAGCGCGTGTACCGCAACCTCGACCTCGAACGCACGATCTGGAAGAACCTCACCAACTACAGCCCCGAGGACGAACGCCTCTACGTCGACCGGCTGTTCTACCGGCACACCGCCAAGCGCACCACGCCGGCCCGGCTGATCGTGGTGGTCGACCAGTCGGGCTCGATGGTCGACTCGATGGTCAACTGCACGATCCTGGCGTCGATCTTCGCGGGCCTGCCCAAGGTCGACGTGCACCTGATCGCGTACGACACGCGCGCGCTCGACCTGACGCCGTGGGTGCACGACCCGTTCGAGGTGCTGCTGCGGACCAACCTCGGCGGCGGCAACGACGGGCCGGTCGCGATGGCGATGGCCCGGCCGAAGATCTCCGATCCGCGTAACACCGTGATGGTGTGGATCTCCGACTTCTACGAGTTCGACCGGTCCCAGCCGCTGTTCGACGGCATCGAGGCGGTGCATCGCTCGGGGGTGAGGTTCATCCCCGTCGGCTCGGTGAACAGCTCGGGGCAGCAGAGCGTCAACCCCTGGTTCCGCCAGCGCTTCAAGGACCTCGGCACGCCCGTGATCTCAGGACACATCCGCAAGCTCGTGTTCGAGCTCAAGAACTTCCTCGCCTAGGAGAGAGAACGCTCATGACCGACGACATGCTCCGCGCCCCCGCCGAGGTGAAGTACGCCGAGGAGCTCGACTGGCTGGAGTCCGTCGACGACGGGCCCAAACCGTTCTCCTGGCGGCTCAGCCCCCGGATGGTGCGCACGTTCGTGCTCGGGTCGACACGGTCCGACGGCCTCGACCGCGAGATCCCGCAGAAGTGGTTCGGCGACCGAAGCTTCGTCGAGCGCAGCATCGTGACGCTGGCGTCCGACCGGGGCCTGCTGCTGATCGGCGACCCGGGCACCGGCAAGAGCTGGCTGGCCGAGCTGCTGTCCGCCGCCATCTGCCGCAACTCCACCCTGGTCGTGCAGGGGACGGCGGGCACCACGGAGGACCACATCAAGTACTCCTGGAACGTCTCGATGGTGATCGCCAAGGGGCAGTCGCGCGAGTCCATGATCCCCTCACCGATCATGACCGCGATGGAGCAGGGCGTGATCGGCCGGTTCGAGGAGCTGACCCGCTCGACCAGCGACGTCCAGGACGCACTGATCTCGATCCTGTCCGAGAAGTACGTCTCCATCCCCGAGCTGGACCACGACAACATCGTCTTCGCCCAGCCCGGCTTCTCGATCATCGCCACGGCGAACAGCCGTGACCGCGGCGTCAACGACCTGTCCTCGGCGCTGAAGCGACGGTTCAACTTCGTCCGCATCCCGGTCGTGACCAACAGGCGCAGCGAGGCCGAGATCATCCGGTTCCGCACCACCGAGCTCATGCGCCGGCACCGGATCGAGCTGGAGGTTCCGCCCACACTGCTGGACGTGCTGCTGGAGAGCTTCGCCGACCTGCGCGCGGCCTCGGCCTCGGCCGGCAGCGACGACGAACGCCTGGAGTCCGCCCTGTCCACCGCCGAGCAGATCGGCGTACTGGAGGACGCCATCCTGCACAGCCGCTTCTTCGGCGACAGCACGCTGCGGGCCGAGACGCTCGCGAGCTCGCTCATCGGGTCGCTGGCCCGCCGGAGCCCCGAGGACCTCGCCATCTTGAACAAGTTCTGGCACGGCGTGGTCGAGCCGCGCGGCAAGCAGGACGAGGGCGGCCCGTGGCAGGCCTTCCTCGAAGGCGGCCGCCAGGCGATCGCCACCTTGTCCTAACGGGATCCCGGCCCTGGAGGACCGGGCTTTCAGCCACACGGCTGAGGCCGCCGTTACCAGACCCAGCCATCACCAAAAGGGAGGTGAACCTGATGGCTACGTTCCGTACAGGACAGAAGACCAACCCGACTGTGCTTCCTCAGCAGTCGGCTCTTGAACTGTGGGCAGCAGACACTCCGCGGATCGGGAACGAAACGGGCTCACAGCGCCGTGATGCGGCACCCGGTGCGGGACATGGTCGAGGGGAGATTTCCGGTGGGGCACCTACCGCCGGGAACGTCACCCCCGCGCCCTCCAGGGCCGGGGAGAGGCCGCGTGAGCGGCACCCCGCCGTGTTCGTCCTCGACAGGCACGGCACCCCGTTGCAGCCGACAACGCCCGCGAGGGCGAGGAAGCTGCTCAAGTCCGGCCGCGCTGTCGTGGCCCGGCATACCCCGTTCGTCATTCGTCTCAAGGACCGCACCGTGGCCGGATCGGAAGTGGACGGTGTTGAGGTCGGTATCGACCCCGGCAGCAAGCACACCGGCGTTGCGGTGTTCACTGCGGTCGCGGGTGAACCGCGCGGCCGGTACTCAATCCAGCTCGACCACCGTGGCGCAGCGATCCGTAAGAAGCTGGAGCAGCGCGCCGCGTACCGGAGGCGCCGCCGCACGACAAACCTGCGCTACCGCGCTCCGCGGTTCCTCAACCGGACCCGGCCGGGTGGATGGCTCGCGCCATCCCTGCGACACCGGGTCGACACCACCGCCTCATGGGTCGACCGGCTCACCCGCTGGGCGCCCGTGCGCGCGGTGCATGTTGAGCGGGTTGCCTTCGATACCCACGCTCTGTCGGCTGACCAGCCACTGGAGGGCGCCGAGTATCAGCACGGCACCCTGCACGGCACCGAAGTTCGTGAGTACCTGCTCGCGAAGTTCGGCCGTACGTGCGTGTACTGCGGCGCCACAGATGGCCCGCTGAACATCGACCACGTCCACCCCCGCTCCCAGGGCGGATCCGACCGCATCTCTAACCTCGTCCTGGCCTGCATACCGTGCAACCCAAGCCAAGGGAGCCCAGGATGTACGGGAGTTCGCACCCAAGCGAGCCACGGACATCATCAAGCGGGCCAAAGCGCCGCTTCAAGACGCCGCCGCCGCGCAGTCAACCCGGTGGGCCCTCTGGCGGGCACTCGACGCCATGCTGCCCACCCACGTCAGCTCCGGGGGCCGGACCAAGTGGAACCGCACCCGAAACACGCTGCCCAAAACCCACACCATCGACGCATTGTGCGTCGGCGAACTCGACACCGTCACCGAGACTGCGGTCACCGTCCTGGTCGCCGGATGCGCCGGACGCGGCACGTACACCCGGACACGCACCGACAAGTACGGGTTCCCGCGCCTACGACTGCCACGGCAAAAACGGTTCTTCGGCTTCGCCACCGGCGACCTCGTCCGCGCCGTCGTTCCGGTCGGCAAGTACGCAGGGACCCACACCGGCCGGGTCGCCGTCCGAACCTCCGGCAGATTCGCAGTCCGCACCGCCCACAGGACAGCGACCGCCCGGCACAAATACTTCCGCCTGCTCCAAAGAGCAGACGGCTACGCCTACGCAACCCGAAAGGAGGGAACGGCGTTTCCTCCCGGGCCCTGAAGCTGAAAGACCGGGTTTCCACGCCGCAAACTAGATGACGACCAGCACCTTCGACGCGCTGCGCGAGCAGCTGACGACCGCCGCCGAGGCGTTCGCCGACGATCCGAGCGCCGTGCCCGAGATTCTCTCGGGCATGGTCGACGACGTCGACCGTGCGCTGTCCGAGCGGCTGGAGATCTTCCCGGTCTGCCACCACTCACCGGCCTCGGCCCTCGCGATGGCGCGGCGGCTGCGCGACAAGCAGCCCAAGGTCATCTACCTGGAGCTGTGCGAGGACCTGCGGCCGCTGCTGGACGAGCTGCGCAACTGCCGCCTGCCGGTCGCGCTCCAGGCGTTCGCGTCGGAGATCGACGGGTTCCCGCCGGAGTCGGCGCCGCTCAGCGTGGTGGCCCCCATCACCGAGGCGTCCGCGGAGTACCAGGCCATCGCGTACGCCCTCGACACTCCGGGCGTCGAGCTGGTGCTGGTCGACCGCTCGACCGATCACGTGTTCCAGTGGGAGCCGGACGAGCCGCCCGCCGAGACAGAGCCCGGGTCCGAGGCCGAGTCCGAGAACGACGCGACACTGCACGGTGACGCCGTCGGCCTGGAGATCGGCGACCTGCGGCCGGGCTTCGCCGAGCTGGAGGAGCACCTGCTCCACCACGGCCGGGTCCGGCACTGGTCCGAGTGGTGGGACCAGTACGTCGAACAGCCCCTGATCGGCGCGGACTACGCGACGTACCGCCAGGTCATGGTGCTGATCGGCAGCCTGTTCCGCCGGCTGCGGCCGGGGCGGCGCGGCCTTGAGGCCGACGAGAACCGCGAGCGGTACATGTGGACCCGCATGCGCGAGCACCTTGCCTCCTCCGGCGCCGACCCCGCGGACTGCCTGTACGTCTGCGGCGCCTTCCACGCGGCCAGCACGGTCGAGCAGTTCGGCGTCGACGCCGACGCGAAGCCGTTCGAGATCGCCCCGCGGACGGCCACCCGCTGGCTCTACGGGCTGATCCCCTCCAGCCACGCGGCCATCGAGGCGCAGTTCGGCCTGGCCTCCGGCTCGGTGTCGATCGCCGCGGCGACCTGGGCCAAGGCGCTCAAGCACGCACGCGTCGCGCCGTACCGGCTCAAGGGGCAGAAGGGCACCCGCGAGACCGCCAAGAAGCGCGCCCCGGCGCCGCCGGAGCCCGTCACCGACCGGCTGTCCGGCTTCCTGGCCGCGCCACCGGCCCTCGACGGAATCGACGAGGACGAGTTGCTCGGCTGGTGCGCCGGCATCGTCCGGCTGGCGCGGCGCAACGGCTACCTCGCCAGCACGGCCGACGCGATCGCGGTGTTCGAGACGTCCGTCCTGCTCGCCGGGCTGCGGGGCCGCCGCCGGCCCACGCCGCATGACTTCCAGGACGCCGCGATCACCTGCATCGAGAAGGACGCCGTGCCGGGCCGGCGCGACGTGCGCCGCCTCTGCGAGATCCTCCTCGGTGGCGACCGGGTCGGTCAGGTCGGGTACGACGCGCTGCCGCCGCTGGCGCGCGACGTCCTCGACCGCCTCGCGCCCCTGGGGCTCGACCTGGAGAAGCGCACGATCCAGCGGGCCCTGCTCGACCTCGACGCACGACCGGACCTGGCCCCCTGCTCCCAGCTGCTGTGGATCCTGCGCCACCTGCTGCCGGACGACGCCGTACGCCCGATCATGGGCTCGCGCCGACTCGGCGAGCGCTCGATCCAGGAGAGCTGGGACCTGGCGATCGGCCGCAACCAGCGCTCGCTCATCGAGCTCGGGTACGAGGGCGTCACCGTCGAGCAGGTGCTCGAACAGCGCCTCCGCCGGGCCGTGCAGGGCGAGCGCGCCACCGCCTCCGTCGCGCTCGACGCGGTCGAGCAGTCCCTCCTCTACCTCGGCGGCGGCCGGCTCACCGACGAGCTCGGCGCGCGGGCCGTGGAGCTGCTGTCCGCCGAGCGTACGGTCGACGACGCGCCCGAGGTGCTGCGGCGCATGCGCCGGCTGCTCGGTCACTACCGCGCGACCCGGCCCGCGCTGCCGCGGTGGTGCGAGGCGTTCGTGACCACCGGGTACGCCCACTACTGCACGCTGCTGCCGACCGCCTTCACCGACGATGACAGCGGCGTGCGCCAGGTGGCGGCCATGCTCGGGTTCCTGTTCGGCATGGAGAGCCTGGCCCTGTCCTTCGGCTGCGCCCACGCCCAGCTCGAACTCGCCGTACGCCAGTCGCACCCGGAGGCGCCGGCGAAGGTCGCGCTGCTGTGGGCGGCGAGCTGCCAGCTCGGCCTGCTGTCCCAGGACGACCTGCGCTCCCGCTGCGACGACCTGCTGGCCAACCCGCTCGTCGTGCCGGCGTTCCCGCAGTACCTCAGCGGGTTCGTCCAGGCGCTGGAGCCGGTTCCGGCGCTGACGCCGATGGTGGTCGAGGTGATCTCCAAGTCGTTCGCCCGGCTGCCCGACACCGTCCTGCTCCCGTGGCTGCCCACGCTGATCACGACCCTGCGCGACAACGCGCGGGAACTCGTGCCGGTGCTCGTACGCGAGGCGGGCCGTACCTTCCCCGGAAGCCTGGCGGCCGTCGACACGTGGGTGCCGCCGTGGTCGCGGCGGCCCGCCGAGGCGCCGGTGGCCCCCACGCCGTCCGGCCCCGTGGCGGACCTGCTGACCGCCCATCCGGCGGCGTACGAGGCGGTGGTGGACCTGCTCGGCTACGACCGCACGGCCGGCGCCGCGCCCCGGCCCTCCGCGGCGGCGGCACTGCTGGCCCGCCACCCCGAGACCGCCGACGCCGTCGCCACACTGCTCGGCCCCGCGCCCGACCCCGTACGCGCGGGAGATCCGCCACGTGGAGGGAGCTGAGCGGGGATCGTGCCCTTGCGCCTCCCGTTACGGGAACCCCGATAGTGGACGCATGAGCGGCGAGACGAGGCTTTGCTCGATCGGCGAGGCGGCACGCCGTACGGGCCTGACGACCAAGACGGTCCGGCTGTACTCCGACATGGGACTGGTGCCACCGACCGACCGGACCTCGCACGGTCATCGGCTGTACGGCCCGCAGGCGCTGTCTCGGCTGAGCCTGGTACGGACGCTGCGGGAGCTCGGCCTCGGCCTGGACGGCATCCGGCGCGTGCTGGCCCGCGAGGTCGGCCTGGCCGAGATGGCCGGGTCGCGGGCCGCGGACCTCGATTCGGAGATCCGCGTCCTGAACGAGCGGAGAGCCGTGCTCCGCCTGGCCGCCAGGCGGGAGGCCGAGCACGAGGAGCTGGCGTCGTTGCACAGGATCGCGAAGGCGTCCGAGGCCGAGCGCCGCCGCATCATCGACGCGTTCTGGGACGAGGTCTGCGCGGGCCTGGACATCGCCCCGGAGGCCGAACGGCGGATGCGCGCGGCCCGGCCGCGGCTGCCGGAGGACCCGACGTCGGAACAGATCGAGGCGTGGATCGAACTCGCCGAGCTGGCGAGCGATCCACGCTTCCGGGCGCGGGTCCGGCGGATGACCGAATATCACGCGTCGCGGCGAGCGGCCGGCGACCCGATGCGGGTCCACACCGAAGAGCAGGGACGAGCCGTCCAGGCCGCCATCGACCGGGCGGACGCGGCGGCCACGGCCGGGGCCGACCCCGTTGGCCCGGAGGCCGCACCGGTCATCGAACAGGTCCTGGCCGCGTTCTCCTACCTGCCCGGAGCCGGCACGAGCCGGGAGTTCCGCACGGCACTCGCCGAGCGGCTGGCCGTACGCACCGACGCTCGCGCCGAACGCTACTGGCGGCTGCTGTCGGTCATCGACGGCCGACGGCCGCCGAAGTCCCCCGCGGCGGCCATCGACTGGATCGTGTCCGCGCTGCGCGGCCCGGCCGGCATGCCCGCCCCGGCCGGGCGGCACCCGTGATGCGCTCAGGAGCGCACGATCGGGTCGGCAGAGGCGCGCGGCGCCGGGCGGGCACGTCGCCGCCTGTGGGTCCGCGGGCTCGATAACGCGTCGACTCCGCGAGAACGCCGAAGACACGCTCGGCGGTGCATACGAGAACGCGGCCTGGTCGGTGGCCCGGGCGCCGTCGTCCGACGGTCCGTATCCGCCCTCTCCAGGGATGTCCAGTGCGCCGGAATCCGGCCTCGTCAGGCCGGTGGCCGGTATGCCTGCTGGAGGGGACATGAGCGCCGTGACACTGACCGTGTGTCTCGAGGATCCGTTCCGGGTCGGCATTCTCGAGGTCGACGAGGATGGGCAGGTGCGCGCCACCCGGGTGGTGTTCGGCGCCGCGAAGCCGGCGGCACGCGAGGCCGCCCGCGGCGCGCCGTGCCGGCGTGCTACCGCCTCCCAGGAGGCCGTCCGCCTGAAGTTCGAGGAACGCAAGGCCCAGGCGTCGGCGGACGCCCGGGCCCGGAAGGCGACCGACGTCGAACATCGGTATGAGGCGACGCGCGCCAAGCGACGCAAGCGCAGGCGCGGTCACTGAACGAGGCCTGATTCTCCCCGTGCTCGGTGGCGGTGACCGTGCGCCGCTGATCCCTCGGCCGTACGGGGCGGCCGGGGGATCAGCGGCACGGCGGGTCAGCGGAGGAAGCCCTCGTAGTTGCGCTGCTGAAGCTGACTCTCGATCTGCTTCACGGTGTCCAGCCCCACGCCGACGACGATCAGGAGGCTGGTGCCGCCGAAGGCGAACTCCTGGGCCGTGCCCATCGCCGTGAACTCGATCGTCGGTATGAGCGCGATCAGACCCAGGTAGAGCGCGCCCGGAGCGGTGATCCGCGTGAGCACATGGTCGAGATATCCGGCGGTCGGGCGACCGGGACGGATACCGGGGATGAACCCTCCGTACCTTTTCATGTTGTCAGCGATCTCCACCGGGTTGAAGGTGATCGCCACGTAGAAGTACGTGAAAAAGACGATCAGCAGGAAGAACGCCCCCGTGTTCCACGCGCTGCCCGGGCTCAGGTAGGGGGCGAGTGTCCGGTTGAGGAACCTGTTGCCGGGCCAGAGTTGGGCGGTCGTGGACGGCAGGTAGATCAGCGACGAGGCGAAGATGATCGGGATGACGCCCGCCTGGTTCACCTTCAACGGGATGTAGGTGCCGGTGACGCCGTACGTCCGCCGGCCCACCATCCGCTTGGCGTACTGCACCGGGATGCGCCGTTGGGCCTGCTCGACGAAGACGACGCCGGCCACGACCGCGACGCTGAGCAGGACGACCACGACGAACGTGAAGCCGCCCTTGGACTTGTCGATGTTCCAGAACTGGGTCGGGAGCATCGCGGCGATCTGCGTGAACATCAGAAGCGACATGCCGTTGCCGATGCCCCGCTCAGTGATCAGCTCCCCCAGCCACATGATCACCGCGGTGCCGGCCACCATGCAGATCACCATCGTGGCGATGGTGAGGATCCGGTGGTCGCGCAGCAGCGAGGACGAGCAGCCCCGGAACAGGGCGCCGGTCGAGACGACGGCGGCGACGCTGGCCCCCTGCAGCACGGCCAGCCCGGCGGTGAGGTAGCGGGTGTACTGGGTGATCTTGGCGGTGCCGGACTGGCCGTCCTTCTTCAGGGCCTGCAGCCTCGGGATCACCACCGTCAGAAGCTGCAGGATGATGCTGGCCGTGATGTAGGGGAAGATGCCGAGCGCGAAAACGGACAGCTTCAGCAGCGCACCGCCGCTGAGGACGTTGACCGTGTCGAGGACGCCGGCCTGGCCGCTCTTGTTCATGCCGGCGACGCAGACCTTCGCGGCCCTGACGTCCACTCCGGGCGCCGGAAGGTTCTGCCCCAGCCGGAATATGACGACGATCGCGATGGTGAAGAGCAGTTTCCTGCGCACGTCAGGTGTTCGGAACGCCTGGATGAAAGTGGTCAGCATTTCCCCTCCGGCATGAGTTCGGCCACAGAGCCGAGGCGGGGAAATGCGAGGTTCGCGAACAGTGGTGATCGGGCGGGCACCGAATGTGCTCGCGCCACGGTGATACGAGAGATGACTGGCCTCCATACGGGAACGCCGCAGCGTCCCGGTGGACGCCGCGGTCAACGGCTGAGCGCGTGAGAACCCGTGCTGGAGGGTGGGCCCCGGACCTGAACGTCGGAGGCGGGTACGGCCGGCCGAACGATGGCGGGTTCGGCCGCGACGCCGGCCGGGCGCGGGTCGGCGCCGGTCAGGGGACCGCGAGACGGGAGAGTGCCGGCGGTCTGCGGCTGGACGTGATCGGTCGCGTGCTGCGCCGAGGCGGCGTTCCGCTGCGCAGCGCTGCGGGCGGCCTCGATCGAACGCCGGGCCGCGGGCAGCGCTCCGGTGGACACCGCGCCGGGCGAGCGGGCGATGGTCAGGGAGATGGCGACGGGCCGTTCCGAAGAACGGTGACCACGGCCAAGAGCGGTGCCCGGCGCCGTGGAGCCCCGGAAGCCCGGAGAGTCCGCGGCGGCCGCAGTGGTCGTACTGAGGCCCTGAACGATCGCGGTTCCGGGAAGCGCCGCGACGGACGCGGACGTGACGAAGCCGAAGAAACCAGCCAGGAGCACGAAAAGCCGTCGACGGCGGGTGATGTGACCGTTCATCCCGACCCCTGACGACAAAGGCGTACCCGCGCAGTCTAGCCCCCGCCGGCTACCGGGCGCCGTTTCTTCGCGCGGCACTCAGCCCGCATCCGAAGCTCGCCGGCAAAAAGGCGAAGCGTCACCTCGACGTCCCTTGTAACCCGATCAGCCTCACTGTTTGTGAGACCCCCATCGCCCCCGGGCGGAAGGGGCCTGGCCGACGGGCGGGGTCATTCAGTCCTGGAGCTGAGCACGCTGGACAGGAACGCCCTGGTCCGGTCGTGCCGGGGGCCGGCCAGGAGCGCGCCGGGACGGTCGTGCTCGACGACCACGCCGTCCGCGAAGAAGGACAGCCGGTCGCCGACCTCCCTCGCGAAGGCGATCTCGTGGGTCACCACGAGCATCGTCATGCCCTCGGCGGCGAGCCTCTTCATGACCTCAAGGACCTCGTCGACGAGTTCGGGGTCCAGCGCGGAGGTCGGCTCGTCGAACAGCATCAGCGCCGGGTTCATCGCCAGCGCCCTGGCGATCGCCACCCGCTGCTGCTGGCCGCCGGACAGCTGGCGGGGCCGCTTGTGCGCATGGTCGGCGAGGCCGACCCGGTCCAGGTGCTCCATCGCCAGCTTCCGCGCCCGGTCCGGCGGTGTGCCCAGCACGTGGATGGGGCCGCAGGCGACGTTGTCCAGCGCGCTCTGGTGGGCGAACAGGTTGAAACGCTGGAACACCATGCCGATGTTCCTGCGGAAGGCGGCGAACTCCTTGGGCGTCCACGGGTGGTACCGGCCGTCGCGCAGGCTGTGGCCGACCTCCTCGCCGAGCACCCGCAGGCTGCCGCCGAGCACCGGCTCCAGGCCGTTGACACACCGCAGGAACGTGGACTTCCCCGAGCCCGACGGGCCGATGATGCAGCTCACCTCGCCGGAGGCCACGGTGAAGTCCACCCCGTTGAGGACCTGCGCGTCTCCGTAGCTCATCCGGACGCCCGAGGCCTGCACGACGGCGTTCACGCGGCCACCTTCGGCAGGACCCGGGCCGCCAGCCCGCCACCGCGCGCCAGCCGTACGGCGTCGGACCCGAACCGGCGCTCCAGCCTGCCCTGCAGGAACGTCGCCACGGCGGTCATGAGCATGTACCACAGGCTCGCCACGATCAGTAGCTCCATGATCAGATTGTTCGCCTTGTAGATCTGGCTGGCATTGGTCATCAGGTCGTGCCCGGCGACCACGTAGACCAGCGAGGTGGTCTTCAGCATGGAGATGAACTCGTTGCCCGTCGGCGGGATGATGATGCGCAGCGCCTGCGGCAGGACGATGACCCGCATGCGCTTGGCCGGGGTCATGCCGAGTGCGTACGCCGCCTCGGTCTGGCCGTGGTCGACGGCCTGGATGCCGGCGCGTACGGTCTCGGCGAAGTAGGCCGCCAGGTTCAGCCCGAGGCCGAGCATGGCCGCGGTGAAGCCGGTCATCACCTGGTTGGTGTCCCACATCACGCCGATCATGGTGAAGGGGATCTTGAGGACCAGCCTCGGGAAGAGGAACGCCAGGTTGTACCAGAAGATGAGCTGCACGAGCACGGGTGTGCCGCGGAAGAACCAGATGTAGAACGTGGCCATCCAGCTGAGCACCGGGTTGTGCGACAGCCGCGCGATCGCGATCACTACGCCGAGCACCAGCCCGAGGACCGTCGCCAGCAGGGAGATCTCGATGGTGACCCAGACCCCGGCCAGGATCCGGTCGTTGAACAGGTATCCGGCGACCTTGCCCCAGTGCAGGCGCGGGTTGTCCACGACCAGGTAGACGAGCCAGCCGGCGACCGCGAGCGCGACCGCGCCGGCCAGCCAGCGGCCCCAGTGCCAGGTCCGCGCGACGGGGACGAGCGTGCCGGACGGGTCGGCGATCGGTTCGGTGCGCATGGTCACTTACCGCCGTTGATCACGGCGGACTGGACGGCCAGCTTGTCCAGGTTCCACGCTTTGAGGAGCTTGCCGTACTCACCGCTGCGGATGAGCGAGTCCAGCGCGCCCTTGACGGAGTCGACGAGCTGCTTGTTGTCCGGCCTGATCCCGATGCCCCATGGACTCTCGGTGCCGTCGAGCGCGACCGCGTCGACCGCGAGCTTGGGATCGGCGGCCTTGCTGGCGGCCACCACGTAGTCGGTGATGCTGGCCTGCGCGCGCCCGCCGGTGACCTGGAGCAGGGCCTCCTGGTCGCCGGGGAACTTCAGGATGTTCACGGCGGCCGAGCCGGCCTTCTTGCAGTCGGCGGCGTACCGCTCGGCCAGGTTCAGCGAGGAGCCGTTGTCCACCACGGAAACCGTCTTGCCGCACAGGTCCTTCGGCCCGGCGATGCCGGCCGGGTCGCCCTTCTTGACCAGCAACCCGGCGCCCGCGCGTACGTAGTCGACAAAGGTGATCTGGCCCTCCCGCTCCGGCGTGTCGGACATCGAGGAGATGACGAAGTCGTAGCGGCCGGAGAGCACACCGGGGATCTGGGAGTTGAACTCCTCGTCGGTGATGGTCACCTTGACGCCGAGCTTCCGGGCGATGGCTCTGGCGAGGGCGGGGTCGAAGCCGATCGGCGTCTTACCGTCGGTGGCGAACAGCTCCATCGGCGGGTAACCGATGGACGAGACGACCTTCAGCCCGCCGGACTTCACGCTCGACGGCACCTTGGCCGCCAGGTCCTGGTCGGGGGTGATGGCGTCGATGACGCCGGCCGCCTTCTCCTCGGTGGGGGCCTTGTCGAGGACGACGGACTTCCGGTCGGACGCGCCGGCGTCCAGAGGTTTGGCGCCGCACGCCGCGGTGGCCGCCAGCAGGGCGCCGGCGGCGAGCGCGGTCAGCGTGGTGAGGATCCGGGTGTTCAACGGGGGCGCTCCTTCAGATTCGCCGCCAGCGGACGTCGCCGCCGACGACGGTGGTCAGGACCTGGGTGCGCAGCACCGCGTCCGCCGACTCCCGGTAGGGGTCGGTGTCCACCGCGATGAAGTCGGCGAGCTTGCCCGGCGCGAGGACGCCCTTGTGGCCCTCCTCGCCCGCGGCGTAGGCCGCGCCCAGGGTGTGGGCGGTGATGGCCTCGGCCATGCTCAGCCGCTGCTCGGGCTGCCAGCCGCCGGCGGGGGTGCCGTCGGGGCGGGTACGGGTCACCGCGGCGTACAGCGCGGCGAACGGGTCGGGGTGCTCGACGGGAGCGTCGGAGCCGAAGGCGAGCGCGACACCGGCGTTCAGCATCCCGCGCCAGGCGTACGAGGCCAGCTCGTGCCCGGCCAGCAGGGAGTCGACCAGGTCGATGTCGCTGGTGCAGTGCACCGGCTGCATCGAGGCGACGATGCCCAGCCTGGCCATCCTGGCCAGGTCGCCGGGCCGCAGGTGCTGGGCGTGCTCGATGCGGTGCCGCAGCCCCGCCGTGGGGCCGATCGCCTCGTAGGCGTCGATGACCAGATGGTTGGCCTGGTCGCCGATGGCGTGCGTGGCCACCGCGATGCCGGCGCCCGCGGCCCTGGCGAACAGCTTCACCAGGTCCTCGTACGGCGTGACGGCGATGCCGACGTTGCCCTGTTCGCCGGCGAAGGACTCGCTCATGTGGCAGGTGTGCGAGCCCAGTGCCCCGTCGCTGAAGATCTTCACGGGGCCGGTGCGGAACCAGTCGTCGCCCTGCCCGGTACGCCGCCCCTCGGCGATGGCCGTGTCCAGGTGGATCATCGGGATCGCCTTGTGCACGCGCAGCTTCAGCTCCCCGTCCGCGTGCAGTTGCCGGTAGGCGGCCCGGCAGTCCTCGCCGTCGATGTCGTGCACGCTGGTCAGGCCGAGCGCGAGCAGCTCCTCCTGCGCGGCGCGAAGCTGGTCGCGCAGGTCGGCGGAGACCATGAGGTCGCGCAGCGGGTAGGACGCCGACTCGCGCAGGATGCCGGTCGGCTCCCCGCTCGCGTCCCGGACGATCTCGCCGCCGACCGGGTCGGGGGTGCCGGCGTCGATACCGGCCAGCCGCAGGGCCGCGGAGTTGGCCCACACGGTGTGGCCGTCGACGCTGGGCAGCGCGACCGGCAGTTCGGGGCAGACCGAGTCCAGCGCGTAGCGGTCCGGCTGGGCCGGCGGATCCCACGTGTTGCTGTTCCACCGGCCGCCGAACAGCCAGGCGCCCGGTCGCAGCCGCGCCGCGTGCGCGGCCACCCTCGCCAGCGCGTCGTCGAGCGAGCGCACGTCGCGCAGGTCGACCGCGTCCAGGCTCTGGGCGTACTGCGCGGTGTGGATGTGGGCGTCGTAGAGGCCGGGGAGCACCGCGGCGCCCTCCAGGTCGATCAGCTCCGCGCCCGGCCCCGCCGCCTCGCGCACCTCCGCCTCCGTGCCGACGGCCAGCAGGCGTTCGCCGTCCACTGCCATGGCCTGGGCCGACGGGTTGCCGCTGTCTCCGGTGCGGATGGCGGCGTTGCGGTACACGCGGATGCTCATGTGCGACCCTCACGGGCTCGAGTGACAGTGGCCATCACTGTAGGAGTGGCGAAAAGAAGGCGAAAGCGCTAGAAAGACGACATTTAGCAGCCGTGAGAACAAGGAACTCTTATGCTGAAACCGGAGCACTTGCGTACGCTCCGTGAGGTCGTTCAGCTGGGCTCCTTCGCCGCCGCGGCCAACCGGCTCGGGTACACCTCGTCCGCCGTCTCCCAGCAGATGGCCGCGCTGGAGCGGAAGATGGGCGTGAAGCTGTTCGAGCGCTCCGCCCACAGCGTGCTGCCGACCAACGCCGCCCTGGTGCTGGCCAGGCAGGCCGAGATCGTGCTCATCGACATCGAGCGCATGGTCGCGACCGTCCAGGCCGCGCACCGCGACAGCGAGCGGCAGGTGCATCTGGGCGTCTTCCCCAGCTTCACCGACGTGCTGACCGGTGTCCTGCGGCGGATGGACCCCGCCGACCGCGCCGGCATCAGGGTCTCGGTCGCCGAGTCCTCCCAGCTCATCCCGCATCTCGGCGCCGGCGGCGAGATGGACGCGGCGATCGTCTACCAGGTGGGCAACATCGGCCTGTCGTGGCCGTCGGCGCTGGACCGGCGCTGGAACGCCGAGGACCGCTACAAGCTCGTCCTCCCGCGCTGCTGGCCCGACCTGGCGCCCTACCGGGTCGAGCAGCTCGCCGACCTGCGGTGGATCATGCATCACCCGGGCACCGGCGACGCCACCTTCTTCGACGGCGTGTTCGCCCGCTGGGATCTGCACCCCAGGGTGGCCGGCTACTCCGACGACTTCAAGATCACGATGGCCATGATCGGGGCGGGGCTGGGCGCGGCGTTCGTCCCCGACCTCGCCCTGCGCGGGCACGGCCCGGACGTCGTGGTCGCCGACGTGCCGTGGCTGAACACCAGCCGCAGCATCTTCACCCTCGTCCGCCCCGAACGCGAGAACGCCCGCCTGCGTCTCCTGCTGGACGCGCTGGCGATGTGACCGCGGGCCCGCACCGGCCGGCGCGGATGTCGCCGGACGCACCCGCCCCTTTTGCGGGCGGGGGTCCGTCTGCCAGCATGTGCCGGATCATCGGCGCGACCGGCCGGTGCCCGCGACACCGCCCGAACTGTGGGCCTGGACGTTCGTGGTCAAGGACATGATCGATGTCGCCGGCCTGCACACGACCCGCGGGTCGGTCCTGTACGGAGCCGAGGAGGCGCTGACCACCGCACCGTGCGTCGAACCGCTCGAGCGTGCCGGGGCGCTCCTGGTGGGCAAGGCGAACCAGCACGAGTTCGCCTGGGGCGTCACCAGCGAGCACCCGCACTGGGGCGACGTGCGCAACCCGCGCCATGAGCACCTGGCTCCCGGCGGCTCGAGCGGCGGGACGGCGGCGGCGCTCGCCGCCGGAATCACCCGGTTCGGTCTCGGCACGGACACCGGCGGCTCGGTACGGATCCCGGCGGCCTGCTGCGGCGTCGTCGGACTGCGCCCGAGGGTCGGTGCCGTTCCGGCCGAGGGAGTCGCGCCCCTCGCCCCGATGTTCGACGTGGTCGGGCCGATGGCCACCTCGGTCGCCGACTGCGCACGCGTGTGGGGGGTGATGTCCGGTGCGGCCGTCGAGTCGCCGCGCTCGCAGTCGGGGCTGGTCGTCGGCGTCGCCGACGGGTGCGCGCAGGCCGGGGAGTTCGCCGACCTGGGCGCCGAGGTCCGTGAGATCGACCTGCCGCATGAGATCCTCGCCCCGGACTGGACGATCGTCGGCGCGCAGGCCCGGCGCACCCACGAGGGCACGTACCCGGCGAACGCCGCGAGCTACAGCGCCGGCGTACGGCGAAAGCTCGACGACGCCGGGATCGGCCACCGGGACCACCGCCGGGCCGTCGAGGAGCTCTCCGCCGTCCGGGCCGCGTTCTCCGCGAAGATGGCCGGCATCGACGTCCTGATCACGCCGACGCTCGGCGGCCCCGCGCCGCGAGCCGGGTGTGACGAGGCCGCCGTCCGCGGCGAGGTCGGCCGGATCACCGCCGTCGTGTCCGCGCTCGGCCTGCCCGCACTGGCCATCGGCGATTTGCAGGTGGTCGGGCGCAGCGAGTCCGCGGTGCTGCGGGCCGGCTGTGCCGGGAGGCCCGTGGCGGCACGATCCCCGCGCCACGCTGAACCTCACGTACGCGACGACAGGCTCCACGGGTCCACCGGGACGACGCCGGCGCAGCGGCCGGCGGGGTCGAGGAGCCGCCCGTACAGCTTCGACTGCCGCAGGACGAGCTGCCGGTCATCGATGCGCACGTACGGGAACCGCTCCTCCAGGCGCACCACCAGCGGGTGCAGGTCGGAGACCGTGTGCAGGCCGACCGTGAGGAGCATGTTCCGGCTCCCCGCGAGCGCGGCGCAGGTCCGGGTCTCCGGCCAGTCGAGCAGCGCCCGCCCCGTCTCCTCCAGCAGCCCGTCCGGCATCTTCAGCCACAGCACCGCCGAGGAGTGCCAGCCCGCGTGCGCGCGCCAGGTCGCAGCGGAAGTCGATGTCGCCGCCGGCGACCAGGCGTGACGCCCTTCGCTGAACCGTGCGCTCGGGCTTGCCGACGGCTTCCGCCAGGTCCGCGTAGCCCGCGCGGCCGTCCACGAGCAGGGCCTTGAACAGCAGGCGGTCGGTCTCGTCCATCGGCCGGCTGGACGACGGCGGCCCGGGGTGCCGGACCAGCGTGCGCGCGGACCGCGGCGGCAGCACGCGCAGCCGCCAGCGGCGCGACGCCTCGAAGACGCGCGTGGCGACATGGGTGCGTACCTTCGCCACGCCGGGCACCCGCGGCAGGTCCGTGAGCAGATGGTCCGCCAGCGCCGGCATCGACGCGGCGACCGCGATCACGAACAGGTCGTGACCGGCCGCGACGTGCTGCACGGTGATGAGGTGTTCCGCCGTCGCGAGCGTGGAGGCGACCTCGACCGCCGCCCCGGCCTCGCAGTCGATCTCCAGGAACGCCATGCTCATCGCCTGGAGCCCGCGCCGCCCCAGGGCGACGGTGGTCCACGCCTCTCCCGCGTCGCTCAGCCGCTGCCAGCGCCGCGCCGCCGTCACCGGGTCCGCACCGATCGCCGCGCCGCGTCCACCCAGCTCGCGCGCGGATTGATCTGGAGCGCGTCGATGATCTCGAGGTCGGTCTCCGACAGCAACCGCCGCGGCTCGACGTCGGAATCCTGCATCTGTAGTCCGTAGGTGTCGTATCCCTGCATCTGAACGCCGCGCTCACGTTATCCCTCGATCCTTGGCGCCGGCGGAGGTCCCCGGCCCGCCGCCGGCCCGCCTGGAGGGAGAGCGCGCTTGCCGACGACCTGGCCTCGCGACTGCGACCTGGTGCTCGCCGGCGGGCGGGTCGTCGACCCCGAATCCGGCCTGGACAGGGTCACGGACGTCGCCATCAGGGGCGGCACGATCACGGCCGTCGGCGAGTCGTCCGGCTTCCGGGCGTCCCGAACGCTGGACGTGTCCGGTCACGTGGTCACCGCCGGGTTCGTCGACCTGCACAGCCACGCGCAGACCATTCCGTCCCTGCGGCTCCAGGCGCTGGACGGGGTCACCACCGCGCTGGAGCTGGAGTCCGGCGCGGGCGACCGGGCGGGACCCGGTCATCGTGGCCACGGGCGAGCGTTCTGCGGACGCGGACGCGGACGCGGACCGGCTCCGGCGGATCCGGCGCGACGCCCCGGGCGCGCTGGCCGTCGTCCACTACCTCGACGAGGGCCGCGAACCGGAACTGGCCGTGCTCCGGCGTGCGCTGCTGCTCGACGACACCGCGGTCGCCTCGGACGCCGTTCCCTTCGTGGACGCGGGCGGCCGGCCCATCGAGGGCGACCGTGCCATGCCGCCCGATGCCCTCTCCCATCCGCGCAGCTCCGGCACGTTCTCGCGGTTCCTGCGCACGATGGTGCGGGAGACGGCCGTGCTGTCGCTGAGGGAGGCGTTGCGACGGTGCTCGCTGCTGCCCGCGACGTTCCTCCAGACCGCCGCCCCGGCGATGGCCCGCAAGGGCCGCGTACGGGCGGGCTACGACGCCGACCTCGTGGTCTTCGATCTCGCCGAGGTCGCCGAGGTCGACGTACGGCGCCCCGGCCCGATCATCGGTCGGTTTCAAGCACGTGCTCGTCGGCGGGCAGGCCGTGGTCCGCGATGGCGCCCTGGTGCCCTCCGCCCTTCCCGGCCGCGCCATCGTCGGTGGAATCGGTCGGGGTGGGTTGGTCGGGGAGGAACAGTGAGCGGGCCTCGTCTGGTCGGTGTCATGGGCGGTATGGGCCCGGCGGCCACCGTCGACTTCTACGGCAAGCTCGTGGAGGAGACGGCGGCCACCTGTGACCAGGGTCACGTGCCCGTCGGGATCTGGGGCGACCCCGCGTCCCCGACCGTTCCCACAGCCTGCTCGGCGGCGGCGAGGACCCGACCCTGTACCTGCGGCACGGCGTCGAGGGCCTGAGGCGGGCAGGGTGTGAGGTGCTCGCCGTGCCGTGCAACACCGCGCACGCGTTCGTCCCGCGCCTGGCGGACGAGGCCGGGCTGGAGCTGGTGAGCATGATCGAGGTCACCGCCGACGCCCTCACGGCCGACGGGGTCCGCGCCGCCGGCGTGCTCGCCACGTCGGGCACTCTGCGCGCGGGCCTGTACGCGGACGCGCTGCGGCGCCGCGGCGTGGCGGTGATCGAACCGGACGAGCACGGCCAACGGCAGGTCATGGCCGCCATCCGCGCCGTCAAGGGCGGTGACGCCGACCCGGCCCACCGGCGGGCGTTGACGGAGGTCTCCCGCTCCCTCACCGATCGCGGCGCGGAGCGGATCGTCACCGCGTGCACCGAACTCGTCCTGGTCCTGGACGACTCCGGCGTCTCCGTCCCGGTGATCGACCCCGCCCGCCTGCTGGCCCGCCGGGTCGCCGCCGTCGCGCTCGGCCGGGAGGTGAGATCGTCCAGGTGAACGTCCGCTCGTAGGGGAACCGCCCCCGGCCGTCCGGCGGTGACCCGGACGCGCGCGAGGACGCGCGGGATCCCCGCCACGATCAACCCGCGCCGGACGCGGAGCGGCCGTGGTCAGGCCTCGCGGGCCTCGCCGCGTTCGTGGACCAGCGCGGTGAGCTCGGCGACCGCGTACCGGGCGCGGTCGCCGTCGGAGGACTGGATGCCCATCGCCGGCACGGTCGAGCCGTCGGCCAGGTCCAGCGTCGGCCACGGCGCGCCCTCCGGCATCGACACGCCCAGGATCTCGGCCCACTCGTACTCGTGCGTCCGCAGGCCGTTGACCACCGTCACGCCGCGGTCGTCGGCGGTGACCCGGCTGCGCGCCAGGATGTGCAGGATCCCCGCCACGATCAGGCCGACCACGACGAAGCCGAGCCGATCGCCGAGCCCCCAGTTGGACGGCATGCCCACGGCGAGGGCGACCATTCCGGCCACGACCACCACCGCAAGAACGTACGGAATGAATCGGGCACGGCGCGGTCGCCACGTCGCCGCGGTCACCTCAGTCGACGATCTTGCTGATCGGGATCTCGAGGATGTCGCAGCCGCCGGCCGCCTTGATCGCCGGGATGAGGGTGTTGACGCCGTGCTTGGCCACGACGCTCTCCACCGCGTGCATCTCACCGCCGGCCAGCCGGGTGACCGTCGGGGACGACATCGACGGCATGATGCTCAGGACGTCCTGCAGCTGCGCGTCGGAGACGTTGAGCTTGAGCAGGACGTTGCCGCGGGCCCGGATCGCGCCCTGCAGCAGCAGCGCGATGTCCTCCATGGCGGCCCGCTTGTTCGGGTCCTCGTACGCCTCGCGGTTGGCCACCAGCTCGGTGTAGCTCACCAGCAGCGTGTCGAGGATGCGCAGGCCGTTCTTGCGGAGGGAGGACCCGGTCTCGGTCAGGTCGACGATCGCGTCGACGATGTCGGGCACCTTCGCCTCGGTCGCGCCGTACGAGGGCACCACCCGGGCCTTGACGCCGTGCTCGGTCAGGAACCGCTCGGTCAGCGCCGGGAACTCCGTGGAGATCCGCACCCCTTCGGGCAGGTCCTCCACCGACTGCCAGGGGGCGTCGTTCGGCACGGCCATGATGACGCGCACCGGGTTGGAGGTCGCCTTGGAGTACTTCAGCTCGCCGAGCGAGACGACGTCGGACTGCGTCTCGGTGATCCAGTCACGGCCGGTGATGCCGAGGTCGAAGAGCCCCTGTTCGAGGTAGGTGGGGATCTCCTGCGGGCGCAGCACGCGGACGCGGTCGATGCGCGGGTCGTCGACCGACGCGCGGTAGTCACGATCGGAGCCACGGCGGACCGTCAGGTCGGCGGCGTCGAACAGCTCGAACGTCGCCTTCTCCAGCGAGCCCTTGGGAAGCACGAGTGACAGCACGGTGAAAAGACCTTCCTTGAGGATGAGAGATCGGTATCGCGGCGTGGAGACTCAGGAGCCTTGATGCTCCGCGTGATGCCGCGCGTGACCGTGATGCCGCAGGCCCCTCAAGGTCAGTGCCGTATCGAGTGCGGCCACGGTCGCCTCCCATCCTTTGTCTTCGCTGCTGTCCGGCCGACCGCAGCGGTCCAGTGCCTGGTCAAGCGTCTCACAGGTTAGTACGCCATTGCCGATGGGTGCGCCCTCATCGAGGGCAACCCTCGTCAAACCCGCCGTTACCGAATCGCATACATAGTCAAAATGGGGCGTACCTCCCCTGATCACGGCGCCGAGACAGACGACCGCGTCGTGATCACGGGCGAGCTGCTGGGCGACGACCGGCAGTTCGAGCGCGCCCGCGACGCGGACGACGACGGGCTCGGGCAGACCGCACTCCTTGGCGGCGGCCAGCGCGCGTTCGAGCAGCCGGTCGGTGACCTGACCGTTCCAGCGGGCGGCGACCACGCCCAGGCTCAGCCCGGACGCGTCGACGGCCGGGGCTTCGGGACGTCCCATACCGCTCATGACAGCTCTCCGATGTGGTGGCCGAGGCGGTCGCGCTTGGCCGTGAGGTAACGACGGTTGTACTCGGTGACGACGACGGGCAGGGGCGTACGGCCGCGCACCTCGACGCCGAAGCCCTCCAGGCCCGCGAGCTTGAGCGGGTTGTTGGTCAGCACGCGCACCGACCGGACGCCGAGGTCGGCCAGCATCTGCGCGGCGTTGACGTACTCCCGCGAGTCGACCGGCAGGCCGAGCTCGATGTTGGCGTCCACGGTGTCGGAGCCGTCGTCCTGCCGCGCGTAGGCCTGGAGCTTGGCGAGCAGGCCGATCCCCCGGCCCTCGTGCCCGCGCAGGTAGAGGATGACGCCCCGGCCCTCTTCGGCGACCGCCGCCATCGCCGCGTCGAGCTGGGTGCCGCAGTCGCAGCGCTGGGAGCCGAGCACGTCGCCGGTGAGGCACTCCGAATGCACCCGGATCAGCACGTCCTCGCCGTCGCCGAGGTCGCCGAGGACGAGCGCGAGGTGCTCGCCGCCGTCGACGGAGCTGGAGTACCCGACCGCACGCCACATGCCGTGCCGGTTGGGGATGCGCGTCTCGGCGACCCGCTCGACCACCCGCTCGGTCCGCTTGCGGTACGCCGTGAGCTGCTCGATGGAGATCAGCTTCAGGTCGTGCTCCTTGGCGAACACCTCCAGCTGCGGCAGCCGCGCCATCGTGCCGTCGTCGTTGACGACCTCGGCGAGGACGCCGGCCGGGTGCAGCCCGGCGAGCCGGGCCAGGTCGACCGCGGCCTCGGTGTGCCCGCGGCGCCGGAGGACGCCGCCCTCGTGGTAGCGCAGCGGGAAGACGTGGCCGGGCCGCACCAGCTCGTACGGCTCGGTCGCCGAGTCGCACAGCCGCCGGATCGTGGTGGCGCGGTCGGCCGCGGAGATGCCGGTGCTCACGCCGTCGCGCGCGTCCACGCTGATGGTGTACGCCGTGCGCATCCGCTCGCTGTTCTGCGCGGTCATCAGGGGGATGTTGAGGCGGTCGAGATCGGCGCCCTCCATCGGCACGCAGATCACGCCGCTGCTGTAACGGATCGTGAAGGTGAGCAGCTCCGGGGTCGCCTTGGCGGCCGCGAAGATGATGTCGCCCTCGTTCTCCCGGTCGGCGTCGTCGACCACCACCACGGCCTTGCCCGCCGCGATATCCGCGATCGCTTCTTCCACCGTGTCGAAACTCATGCCGCCACCGCCTCCAGTTCGGCGTACCGCCGCTGCCGGCGGTATTGGTTGATCCAGTTACGGAACCCGGCGAGGACCATCACGAAGAAGATCACGTACGCCGCCCCGGAGACGTACAGGCCGGACTTGATCGCCAGGGGCACACCCACGAGGTCCACCAGCACCCAGATGACCCAGAAGTCGACGAGGGCGCGGCTCTGCGCGAACGTCGCGACCGCGCTGCCCGCGAAGATGTACGCGTTCGCCGTCGGGGACCAGGTGATCTGCAGCCAGGAGATGTTCGCGAACAGCAGCGCCAGGGCCGCCGTGCCGGCGGCCAGCGCCACGACGAGCACGACGCGCTCACGTGCGGTGGCCGGGCGCACCGGCAGGCCGTCGCTCTCGCGGATGCCGCGCAGCCACTTCACCCAGCCGTAGGAGACCAGCGCGACGAACAGCACCTGCTTGAGGGCGTTGCCGGGGGCGTGCGCGCTCACCGAGGCGGTGAACAGCAGCACCGCGCCGGCGAGCTGGACCGGCCACGTCCAGATGGTGCGCCTGATCGCCAGCCAGACCGTCGCCAGGGAGAACACGTTGCCCAGCAGGTCGGTCCACAGCACCTTCTCGCCGAGGACCGTGACACCCGCCTGCGCCCAGGAGCTCATGAGCCCTCCTCCTTCGCCCCACCCCGCGGGATCGGAGGAGTGATCCTCCGGCGCGTGTTCCCGATTCGCTCACGTCGTTCGCTCATGGCCTGCTCCCGGCGGCGACGAGCCGCTCGACGTACTTGGCCACGACGTCGACCTCGAGGTTGACCGGGTCGCCGGGGCGCTTGCGGCCGAGCGTGGTCAGCTCCAGCGTCGTGGGGATCAGGGCGACCGTGAACGCGTCGTCGCGGGCCTCGACCACGGTGAGGCTGATGCCGTCGACGGTGATCGAACCCTTCTCCACCACGTAGCGGGCGAGGTCCGCCGGCAGGCCGATCGTCACGACGTCCCAGCGGTCGCCGGGCTCGCGGGAGACGATCTCGCCGACGCCGTCGACGTGGCCCTGGACGATGTGGCCGCCGAGCCGGTCCGCCGGGCGTACGGGCCGTTCGAGGTTGACCGGTGATCCGGGGCCCAGCGCGGCGAGGGAGGAGCGGTCGAGGGTCTCCTTCATCACGTCGACCGTGAAGGCGTCGTCCTTGACGTCGGTGACGGTGAGGCAAACCCCGTTGACCGCGATGGACGCGCCGTGGACGGCGTCGGAGACGACCAGCGGGCCGCGTACGGTGAGCCGGGCGGAGTCGCCCTCGCGCTCGAGCGCGACGATCTCCCCCAGCTCCTCGACGATTCCGGTGAACACTTCAGTTCTCCCTTCGAGACGGTGCCGGCCGGTCGCGTACCGTCGCGGTGATCCGCAGGTCCGGCCCGATCGTGGTGACGTCGTCGATGTCGAGGTGGTGCGCCTGCGCGAGCGTCGCGACCCCGGCGTCGCCGAGGGCGGCGGCCCCGGCGCCGAACAGCGTGGGCGCCAGGTAGGCGACGACGCGGTCGACCAGCCCCTCGGCCAGGAACCCTCCGGCCAGGGACGGACCGCCTTCGAGGAGCACCGAGACGATCTCGCGCTCGGTCAGCTCCGCGAGCAGGGCGGACAGGTCCAGGCCGCGTCCGTTCCGGGCGCGCGGCAGCCGTACGACGGCGGTGGTGGACTCCAGCGCGGACGCTTCGGCGTCTTCGGCGACCGCGACCAGCGTCGGCGCCTCGTCGTTCAGGACGCGGCCGGCCAGGGGCGTACGGGCGCGGGTGTCGGCGACGACGCGCAGCGGGCGGCGGTGGGTGCGCAGGTGGTCGTGCGGTTCGAAGCCGCGCACGGTGAGACGGGGGTCGTCGGCCAGCACGGTGCCGGACCCGGCGATGATCGCGTCGGCGCGGGCGCGCAGGCGGTGGACGTCCTCCCGCGCGGCGGCACCGGTGATCCACTGGCTGGTGCCGTCGGCCGCGGCCGAACGGCCGTCGAGCGTGGCGGCGAACTTCCAGGTCACGTGGGGGCGGCGCAGGCGGGCGTAGGTGAGCCATTCGGCGTTGACCCGCTCGGCCTCCGCGGCGAGCAGCCCGGACTCGACGGACAGACCGGCCTCGGCGAGCCGCCGCCCGCCGCCCTGGGCCCGGTCGCTGGGGTCGCCGACCGCGTACACGACCCGGCGCAGGCCGGCGGCCAGGATGGCCTGGCTGCACGGCCCGGTGCGGCCCTGGTGATCGCAGGGTTCGAGGGTGACGACGAGCGTGCCGCCCCGCGCGCGGACGCCGGCCTGCCGCAGTGCGACGACCTCGGCGTGGGGACCGCCGGCGTACGCGTGGAAGCCCTCGCCGACAGGGGTTTCGTCCGCGTCGAGCACGACGCATCCGACGACGGGGTTGGGGCTGGTCTCGCCGAGCGCGCGCGCCGCCAAGGCGATCGCGTCGCGCATCGCCGTCTCCTCGGCGGAAGATGCGGTCACCCCGGGCCTCCTGATCCAGGCTCCGGGATGTGACGGCGCGATGGTGCCGACGCCACTACCGTGCCCCGAACAGGGCACGGCCGCGCGCTGCCTCCCATCCGGACTTTGACCGTCGGTCCCGGAATTCCACCGGGTCAACCGGCCGATGGTTTCGGCCGGGTCGCGGACTATAACCGCCGGTTCGGAATTTCACCGACCCCGGAGCACGCTGACGAACACTCCTAACCAGTGTGCCACGCGAGACATTCCCCGCGTTGTGTGAGGAAGAGCACGTTGCCCCACCGACCTTCCGCGCGTACGCCCGCTCCGTGTCAGAGGGCCGCCAGGCCCTTGATCACCGTCAGCAGGGCGCCCGCCATGGCCAAGGCGATCACCGCGGCCCGGCCCCGCGCCGGGGGGACGCGCCCGGACAGGCGGTTGCCGGCGAGGATGCCGGCGGCCAGTCCGGCCGCGACCGTCGTCCAGCCGGCCGCGGCCATCGACGGCCGGCCGCCCTTGGCGACGAGCGAGGCGGCGCCCAGGACGCCGAAGACCAGCTGGGCGGTTGCCGCGAACCGGTGCTGGGCCCAGCCGGAGGACACCGCGTACAGCGCGACCGCCGGTCCGCCCGCGCCGACGGTCGCGTTCAGGAAGCCCGACCCGACCCCGGCGGCCACCGCGCCCGGCGTGCCGCGCAGCACCCGCGCTCTCTCGCTGGCCACCACGGCCACCAGGGCGCACAGGATGAGCAGGCCGACGACGACCGCCAGCGGCGGCCCCGGCAGGGTCCGCGCCATCCAGGCCCCGGCCACCACGGCCGGCAGCGCGGGGCCGATGAGCAACGCGGCCCGGCGCGGATCGACGTCCCGCCAGACCTGCGTCAGCACGATGAACGCGGTGAGGACCGCGCAGGTGTTGACCACCAGGACGCCGTCGAACGGGCCCAGCAGCAGCACCAGGTACGGGGAGGTCACGAGCGAGAAGCCGAGCCCGGTGACCCGCTGAGCCGTGGCGCCGACGAACACGACCATCCCGAGCCCGATCGCCTGGATCATCCCCGCCTCCCCTCGACGCCGCCCGTACGATCCGCCGCCACGGGGCCGGATCGCCCGGCAGGTCCCGATCGCGCACGGTCTGAGGGCCCGTAGGGCCCGCCCAACCGTACGACCCGCCCCGCACGACCAGACCGCCCCACGAGAAGAGTGTTGAGATTCACCGGGTCCAGCCGTGGTGCCCGGAGTGGGAAGTCCGGTATTAATCGAATGACGTTCTAAAACCCCGCACGCCGGAAAGCCGAGGACCGAGCCGATGTCGCAGCGATCGGAGTGGATCGAATCTGGAGCGTTCCAGGTCGCCCCTGGAGTCCACCGGATACCGCTGCCGCTGCCCACGGACGGGCTCCGGGCGGTCAACGTCTACGCGATCGAGGACGACGACGGCCTCGTCCTGATCGACGGCGGCTGGTCGCTGGAGGAGTCACGGCGGCAGCTGGAGACCTCCCTCAAGGAGATCGGGTTCGGGCTCGCCGACATCAGCCGCTTCCTGGTCACGCACGTGCACCGGGACCACTACACGCAGGCGGTCGCGGTACGCCGGGAGTTCGGCACGCGGGTGAGCCTCGGCATCGGGGAGCGTCCCACCCTCGAGCTGCTCACCTCGCCCGGCCCGACCGACCGTTCCCCCCAGCTCGAACAGCTGAACGCCTGCGGCGCGGCGCCTCTCATCGAACGGCTGCGGGCGGTGTGGAAGGAAGGCGGCCACAACCCGTCCGAGTGGGCCATGCCGGACGACTGGATCGAGGGGCGGGTGCCGGTGCCGCTGGCCGGCCGCGAGCTGCTGGCCGTGCCGACGCCCGGCCACACCCGGGGCCACCTGGTCTTCGCCGACCTCACCGCCGGGCTGCTGTTCGCCGGCGACCACGTGCTGCCGCACATCACCCCGTCGATCGGCTTCGAGAGCGCGCCGGAGTCCTCGCCGCTCGGCTCCTACCTGGCCTCCCTCAAGGTCGTCCGTGAGATGCCCGACCTGCGGCTGCTGCCGGCGCACGGGCCGGTCACCGACAGCGTGCACGCCCGCGTCGACGCGTTGCTGGACCACCACGCCGAGCGCCTGGACGCGTGCGCCGCGGCGGTCGCCGCCGGCTCGGGCACGGCGTACGAGACGGCCCGCGCGCTGACCTGGACCCGGAGAGGACGCCACTTCGACGAACTGGACATGTTCAACCAGATGCTGGCGACCACCGAGACCCGCGCCCACCTGGAGGTCCTGGTCGCCCAGGGCCGCCTGAGCAGCCACGTCGAGGGCGAGGCCTCGGTCTACACCGCTTAGCCGGCACCATGTCGCCGCCGGCGGACCGAGGACGCTGCCGTCATCTCCCCCGTACCGCCCGCAGGTGCTGCTCGGCGAGAGCGCGGTTCTTCGGGTCGATGGCGGGGTGGTCCCGTGCGTACTCGAACATCTTCGCGGCCTCGGCGAACCGCCCGCGCTCTTCCAGCACGCCGCCGATGTTGAGGGCCGCGAGCGGGATCAGCCTGGGAAACAGGGTGAACTCGCTCTCGCGTAACGCGTAGACGTCCTGGTACCTCCGCAGCGCCGCCTCGACCTCACGCCGGCCGTGGGCGATGGTGCCCAGCCAGAACATCGCCTGGGCGCGGATGTCCAGGACGTGCGACGTGGTCGCGGCGGTGAGCGCGGTCTCGGCGCCGGCCGGATCCTTCTCGTCGAACAGCAGGATCCGGCCCAGGGAGAAGCCGCACAGCGCGGCGAAGTCGCTGCCCGGCACGATCTCCAGGCATCGGCGGTACGCGGCGATCGCGCCCTGCCGGTCGCCGAGCCGTTCGCGGCACTCCCCCAGGAGCGGGTACAGGGGGACCGACTCGGTCGTCTCTCCGGAGTCGAGTATCCGCGTATAGATCTGCTCCGCCTCGGCGTACTCCTGCTTCCGGTAATGCGCCTCCGCCCTGTCCTTCTGCGCCTCGAAGTGGCGCCGGAGCTCGGCCTCGTCAAGCCTCAGCACCTGTCCCTCCACGTTCCGCAACGCCTCTTGCAACCTGATGCGGGTGGCATCGTCGTCGTCGATGTGGGTGATGGTGTCGCGCCAGGAACCCGGCCCGCGCTTCGCCCTGCTCCGCGGCTGGAGGCGGCGTGTCAGCCTCTTCCTCGGGACCGCCCCGGTCTTGTCGATGAGATCGTCGAGGTCGTCCTTGATCTCGTCGAGCAGCATCTCGAACGCCTCCACCCAGGTGTGGGCGGTGAAGTTGCCGTGCTCCGACAGGTGCGCGTAAAGCGCCTGGAACCTGTCCTGGTTGGAGGGATGGGTCGACTGCCCGGACGCCGTCTTCTCCGCCATCCGAGCGCGACGCCGGGTGAACGCGTCCTGCCCGGCGACGTCGACGCCGCGGCGGACCAGCCACTCCTCGATCACGTCGAGAAACTCGAAGTACAGCAGCGCCGCGCACGGAGCGGCATGGGAGATGTCCTGCTTCACCACGAACGCGTCGCCGGAGAACAGGTCGTCCAGCATGGCCAGGCTCGGCTCGAGGTTCTTCCCGCCGGTGAACGCGCCGATCAGCGCGTCCTGGCCCCAGGTGTCGGCCTCGAACTCCATCGCCCGAGAGCGTTCCAGCAGGGAGAACTTCGCGTCGCGGCCGACGGAGCGGAGCTCGTCGGCGTGATTCAGCACCGCGTGTCCGTACTCGTGGCACAGCACGAAAGCCGACATGGTCCTGGTCAGCGGCATCTCCAGGAGCCTCGCGATCATGGGGATCTCCACGAGGGCCTTGGACCTCGGCCTGCCGACGCCGAGGAACTCGAGTGCGGTGTCCACCGCCTGGACCCGCAGTGCCGACCTGGCCTTCCCGTCTTCGACGAAACGCCTGATCGCGCCCCCGCCCAGCGAGCCCATGCGCAGCAGCGGGAAGATGCTCCGGTTCATCTTGAACAGATAACCGGCGAGCCCCTGGTGGAACACGATCGCCGGCATCGCGGAGTCCTCGAACCTGATGCATTCCGCGTTGGGCTCGTAGGTTCGCAGAATACCGACGGGGATGTTCGCCAATGTGTCGCGCCATTGCGGCGGGGCCAGCCCGAGCGCCGACTTCTTGAGATCGGCGGCGAGACCGCCGACCTCCGCGCCCAATCCCGCTAACCGCTGCCGGGTCTTCTCGACATCGGCGTTCGAGGTCTTTTTCAGTTTGTTCTCGGCATTGCGCGGCGCGGGCGACTCGTCGAACGTCGACAACGGCTTCTCGATCGCCACGAAGTCGACCTTGCGCACGATCTCGCCACACGTCGGACAGGAACGGCCGCGCAGCTCGTCGGCGACGTTCAACGTCGCCGCCGTGGTGACCAGCGGTCCCGCCCAGACGATGTGCTTGCATTCCAGGCGTCGGGCAAAGAATTGCATCGGTCACGCTCCGCCGAGAGAGAAGTGACGTGCACCGGGCCGCCGGCCGCGGTGCGCCATGCACCGCACGCTATCCCGGCGGCCTGGGACCGGTCCCCGGCGCGACGCGAGGCTAGCCGGACGCCCGGGCCGCGCGGGCGCGCAGGGAGCGGACCGCCTCGGCCGGGTCGTCGGCGGAGTACACGGCCGAGCCGGCCACGAACACGTCCGCGCCCGCCTCCGCGCAGCGCTCGATGGTCTCGGTGTTCACTCCCCCGTCGACCTGGAGCCACACGTCGAGGTCCCGGCCCTTGATCAGGTCACGGGCGCGGCGGATCTTCGGCAGGACGACGTCGAGGAACGGCTGACCGCCGAAGCCCGGCTCGACCGTCATCACCAGCAGCATGTCGATCTCTGCGAGCAGGTCGGCGTACGGCTCCACGGCCGTGCCCGGGTTGAGCGCCAGGCCGGCGCGGGCGCCGGCGGCGCGGATCTCCCGCAGCGTACGGATCGGGGCGCTCGCCGCCTCGACGTGGATGGTGACGCTGGCCGCCCCCGCCTCGGCGTATCCGGGTGCCCACCGGTCGGGGTCCTCGATCATGAGGTGGCAGTCCACCGGAACGGGCGTCGCCTTGAGCAGTGCCTCGACCACCGGCAGTCCGAGGGTGAGGTTGGGCACGAAGTGGTTGTCCATCACGTCGACGTGGATCCAGTCCGCGTCGGCGACCGCGGCGACCTCGTCGGCGAGCCGGGCGAAGTCGGCGGACAGGATGCTGGGAGCGATTTGCACGGCCATGATGCGCTCAAGTGTAGGGACGCCCGTACGCCCCGCACGAGCCGGACGGCGTGGAGGCCGCCCGGAGCCCTCGCCCGTCGCGAGCGGCGTCCAGGCGCCGCGAGGCAGAGGAGGGAGTCGGCCTGGTGTTGGCCGGCGACTCTTCCGTGGGGTGGGGACGACAACGGGGCGCCGGGGCAGGGCATGGGGTTCCGGGCAGCCTCTCAGCCGGGCTTGACCGCCGAGAAGCACGCCAGCGCGCCGGTGGCCGTCACCTCCGCGGACTCCAGCCCGGCGCCGTCCAGCCAGCCTCGCAGGTTGGCGAGGCTCCCGGGCCGGCCGAAGTCGCCCCGTGCCCGCAGGAACGCGATGAAGGCGTCCTGGCGACGGCCGGCCCCGGTCACCATCGCGCTGCCCCTCAGCACGCCGCCGGGCCGCAGCACCCGGGCCATCTCCGCCAGCGCGCCGGCCGGGTCCGGGAGGCAGTGCAGCCCGTTGTAGGTGTGGCACCGGTCGAACGACCCGTCGGCGAACGGCAGCCGGTCCGCGCTCACGCCCGCGAACGCGGCGTCCAGTCCGCGGCGGCGCGCCTCCGCACGGGCCCGGCCGAGCATGAGCCGCGACAGGTCCGCCGCGACGTAGCGCAGGCCGGCATCGCGCGGCACGCCGCGGAACGCCACCCCGCCCCCGCACGGCACGTCGAGCACGGCGGTCCCCGGCGGCAGCCGGGCCGCCTCGGCGAAGGTGTCGTAGAAGACGCGCATGTCGGCGCCCCACAGCAGCCGGCCGCCCAGCCGGGCGATCGGCTCGCGCTCGACCGCGAAGTCGTAGACGACCGGGACCAGGCGGCCCCTCCTCCAGTGCCGGTCGAGCCGGTCCGCCACGCCGCTCACACCACGACCTCCTCCGGATCGCACCCGGCCCCGAAGCCGCGGACGACCGCGACCGAGCGGCCGGCGCCGGTCGAGCCGCTCGCGTCACGCCCCGCTCTTCTGCGCGGGTCCGCCCCTGCGGCCCACCGACATGACGTCGATCTCGGCCACGGCGTCCCGTAGCGCCTCGAGCGTAACCGCGACCGACGGCCGGCGCACGCTCGCCGTACGGGCGACGGCGTACACGTAGCGGGTCAGCGATCCGGGCAGTTCGCGGGCCGCGATGCCCGGCACCGCCGCGGTCAGCGCCAGGCTGGGCACGGCGGCGATCCCGACCCCCCGCGCGACCAGGCCGAGGATCGTGCCGAGCCCCTCGAACTCCCACGGCATCGGTGGCGCGCCGCCCACGTCGGCGAGCAGGCGGTCGAAGGCCTGGCGTGACGGCTCACCCGCCGGAGCCGCCAGCCACGGCTCGTCGCGCAGCCGCCACAGATCGATCTCGCGGTCGGGGTCGGCGGCCCAGTGGCCGGAGGGCACGACGAGCACGAGCGGGTCGTGCAGCAGCAGCGAGAAGCGCAGGCTGCCGCCCCCGCGCGTCGGAAGCCGCCCGGTCCAGTCGTCGACCAGCGCCAGGTCGACCTCACCGGAGCGCACCTGCCGCAGACCGTCGCCCGGCCGCGTCTGGCGGAGCTGGAAGGTGAGGCCTTCGTGGTGGCGCAGGCTGTGCGCCAGGGCGGGCGCGAACGCCACCGCGGCCGTCGGGAACGCCGTGAGCACGATCTGCCCCGTCGGCTCGGCCTCGGACAGGTCGGCCTCGGCGAACTCGATCATCCGCAGGATGCGGTCGGCGTGGTCGGACAGCCGCCGGCCCGCGTCGGTGAGTTCGGCGCTGCGCGCCGTGCGGTCGAGCAGTGTGGTGCCGACCTCGCGTTCGAGGACGGCGAGCTGCTGTGAGACGGCGGAAGGCGTGTAGCCGAGGGCCTTTGCGGTCGCCGCGATGCTGCCGCGGTCGGCGAACTCCCGCAGGAGCCGCAGCCGTCGAACGTCGAGCATAAGCTCAGCTTACGCCCGGCAGCGGAAAGCTTCGCTTGTACTGATGCACCGTTCCACTACAGCATGGAGACATACGGCCGCGCGCAGGTCAACCAGCCAGAAGAGCTCCTTGGGAGTGAACTATGCCAGTCGCCATCTCCGCGACTTTTGCCGCCAACGAGACCCTCGACCACAGACGCCGAAGCGGGCTGCCGGTGCTGCCCCTCGCCTTCGGAGAGGCGGGCCTGCCCGTCCTGCCGTCGCTCGAGCGGCGGCTCGGCACCGCCGCCGGGTGTGGCGCGTACGGTCCCGTCGCCGGCAGCACCGACCTCCGCACCGCCGCCGCGGGTTACTGGCACCGCCGCGGTCTGCCGGCCGACCCCGGGCTGATCGTCGCGGGCCCGGGAAGCAAACCGCTCCTGTACGGTCTGCTGCTCGCCATCGGCGGAGGCGTCGTCGTGCCCCGCCCGAGCTGGGTGAGCTACGCCGCCCAGACCCGGCTCATGGGCGCCGAACCCATCTTCGTGGCGACGCCTCCCGGCGAGGGCGGCGTGCCCGACCCGGACGCGCTGCGCGCGGCCGTCACGCTGGAGCGTGCGGCCGGGCGCGCGGTGAGCTGCCTGGTCGTCACGCTCCCGGACAACCCCACCGGCACGCTGGCCCGGCCGGAGACGGTACGCCGCATGTGCGAGGTCGCCCGCGAGCTCGACCTGATCATCATCGCCGACCAGATCTACCGTGACCTGATCTTCGACCAGAACACCGACTTCCCGTGCCCCACACGGTACGCCCCCGAGCGCACCGTCATCACGACCGCGCTGAGCAAGAACCTCGCCGTCGGCGGCTGGCGCATCGGTGTGGCCCTGCTGCCCGAGGCGCTCAGCGGGCTGCGCGACCGGCTCGCCGGCGTGGCCAGCGATATCTGGTCCAGCGCGTCGAGCCCGACCCAGCAGGCCGCGGCGTACGCCTTCGCCGAGCCCCCGGAGGTCGTCGAGCGCGTCGCGGCCAGCCGGCGGCTGCACGAGACCGTCGCCCGCGCCATGGCCGAGCGCTTCACCGCCGTCGGCGCGCGGGTGCCGCGTCCTCAGGGCGGCTTCTACCTCTACCCGGACTTCGAAGATCTCCGCGAGCGGCTCGGCGTGGACACGTCGGCCGAGCTCTCGGCGCTCCTTCTCGACCGGTACGGCGTCGGCGTGCTGCCGGGCAGCGCCTTCGGCGACGCGCCGGAGGCCCTGCGCCTCCGGGTCGCGACCAGCCTGCTCTACGGCGAGACCGACGAGCAGCGGCTCACCGCCCTCACGTCCCCGGACCCGGTCGGCCTGCCGTGGATCGCCGCCGCCCTGGACCGCGCGACCGAGGTGCTCACCGACCTGACCTCCTCCTGCGAGGAGCGGATCGCCGTCACCGCCTGACCGGCGATCTCGCCAGGCCCCCGCCACCGGCGGGGGCCTGGCATTCTGGGGCGATGACCGACAAGCTCAAGGTCGAGCTCACCGGCGTGCCCGAGACACTGCTCTGGAACCTCTACCATCGCGCCGCCGAGGCCCGCCGGCCGGACGCCGTGCTGGACGACCCCAGGGCCGTCGAGCTGGTCGAGGCGATCGACTTTCCCTTCGAGCGGTTCGGCGAGCCGAAGATGGCGCAGTGGCACGCGCTCCGGGTCCTCTGCTTCGACCGCGCGGTCCGCCGGTTCACGACGGCGCGTCCCGGCGGCACCGTGGTGGCGCTCGGCGAGGGGCTGGAGACGCAGTTCTGGCGCGTCGACGACGGCCGGGTGCGCTGGCTGACCGTCGACCTGCCGGAGACGGTGGAGGTCCGCCGGCGGCTGCTGCCCGACGATCCGCCGCGCCGCCGCACACTCGCCGGCTCGGCGCTCGACTTCACCTGGATGGACGAGGTGGACGCGGCCGACGGTGTGCTGATCTCCACGCAGGGCCTGCTGATGTACCTCCAGCCCGAGGAGGTCAGATCGCTGATCGCGGCGTGCGCGGAGCGGTTCCCCGGCGGCGCGCTGGTCTTCGACAGCGTCCCCCACTTCCTGGCCGAACGCAGCCGGAGCGACGCGCCGGACGCGGGCGCCGCCTACCGGGCGCCGGCCTGGCACTGGAGCCTCGACCCCGGCGAGCACCGGAAGATCCTGGAGTACTCCCCGCGGATCGCGGGCGTCCGTGACCTGCGCTACCCGCGAGGCCGCGGCCTGCTGTCCCTCGCCCCGCTGGTCGGCCACGTGCCGCTGATCCGCAAACTCCGCATGCCGATCGTCGAGGTCAGCTTCGCCGCGTGACCGTACGAGAGCCCGCGGCGGGAACGGCCTCGGTGACCGGCACGGCCACCGGGCCGGGGCGCAGGCGAGCAGGCTCGTGGCGGTGCGGGCCGGACGAGGGCGTTTCCGAGGACGGGCGCTACGCCCGGCGCCGGAGCAGGGCCAGGAACATCGCGTCGGTGCCGTGCCGGTGCGGCCAGAACTGCGCGTACGGGCCCTTCCCCAGGTCCGGGACGTCGTCCAGGTACGACGGGGAGTCCAGGCGCTCGACGTCGTCGCGGCCGCGCAGCACGTCGTCGACCACCACGCGGGTCTCGGCGACGTGCGGTGAGCAGGTGACGTACGCGACCACCCCGCCGGGGCGTACCGCCTCCAGGGCCGAGGCGAGGAGCCGCCGCTGCAGCGGGCCCAGTTCGGCCACCGACTCCGGGCCGCGCCGCCAGCGGGCCTCCGGACGGCGGCGCAGCGCGCCGAGACCGGTGCAGGGCACGTCGGCGAGGACCCGGTCGAAGGAGCCCGGGCGCCAGGCGGGCCGGGTGCCGTCCACGACGGCGACGGCCGCGGCCGGGTCGGCGGCGCGGCGCACCAAACGGGCCCGGTGCGGCTGAAGGTCGCAGGCCAGCAGGTGCGCGCCGCGCTCGGCGGCGAGCCCCGACAGCAGCGCGGCCTTGCCGCCCGGCCCGGCGCACAGGTCGAGCCAGTGCGCGTCGGGGCCGTCGAGCTCGACGCGGGTGAGGGCGAGGGCGACGAGCTGGCTCGCCTCGTCCTGCACGGCGGCGCGTCCCTCGGCGACGGCGGGTACCGCCGCCGGGTCGCCCTCGGCCAGGTACGCGGCGTACGGGGAGTAGGCGGCGGGGTCGCCGCCCAGCTCGGCGACGGTCGCGCGACCGGGCCGGGCCACCAGGGTGACGCGCGGGCGTTCGTTGTCGGCCGCCAGCAGCGCCTCGATCTCACCGGCTCCGGCCGCATCGCGCAGGGCGTTGACGATCCAGCGCGGATGGCTGTGCACGACCGACAGCCGGCCGGTCTCGTCGTCGGGCGCGACGATGGCGAGCCACGCGTCCAGGTCACGGGCGGACACCTTGCGCAGCACGGCGTTGGCGAACTTCGCCTGCCCCGGGCCGGCCACCGAACGGGCGAGGTCGACGGCGGTGCCGACGGCGGCGTGCGGCGGGATGCGGGTGCCGAGGAGCTGGTGCGTGCCGAGCCGCAGGACGTTGAGCAGCGGCCGGTCGATCTTGGCCACGGGACGGTCGCTGCACATGCCGAGGACGGCGTCGTACGTGCCGCGCCCGCGCAGCGTGCCGTACGTCAGCTCGGTCGCGAGCGCGGCGTCGCGCCCGGACAGGTGGCGTTCGCGCAGCAGGGAGGGCAGAAGGAGGTTGGCGTAGGCGTCGCGTTCGTCGACGGCCTGCAGGACGTCGAACGCGGTGCGGCGGACCTGGTCGCGAGGTCGCCGGGGGGCCGGCCGGCCCTGTCCCTTGCCCGGCCTGTCCTGTCCCTTGCCTCGCCGGGAGCCGGTGGATCGCTGCGGCATCAGATCAGGGCGTCGCCTTCGGCCGGGCGCACGCCGCGGGCCCAGGCGGTGGCCGGCATGCGCTGCTTGCCCTGCGGCTGGACGTCGCCGAGGACGACCGGGTGAGAGCCGGTGCCGGCGAGGACCTCGGCCTTGGTCGCGCGCAGCTCGCCCGGGGCCAGCGGCGCGGCGTCCGGCGCCGGGCGTACGGGGCCGAGCTTGAGCCGGTCGCCGCGGAACGTGGTCCAGGCACCGGGCGCGGGCGTGCAGGCGCGGACGCGCCGGTCGACGTGCTGGGCGGGCAGCGTCCAGTCGACGTGGGCGTCATCGGGCGTGAGCTTGGGCGCGTACGAGACGCCGTCGGCGGGCTGCGGCCGGGGCTCCAGCTCGCCCTCCTCGACGCCGTCCATGGTCGCGACCAGGAGCTGCGCTCCGGTCTCGGCGAGCCGCGCGAGCAGGTCGCCGCTGGTGTCGGTCGCCAGGATGGGTTCGGTCACCACGCCGTACACCGGCCCGGTGTCGAGATCCTCCTCGATCTGGAAGGTCGCGGCGCCGGTGATGTCGTCGCCGTGCAGCACGGCCCGCTGCACGGGAGCGGCACCGCGCCAGGCGGGCAGCAGCGAGAAGTGCAGGTTGATCCACCCGTGCCGGGGGATGTCCAGCGCCACGCGCGGGATCAGGGCGCCGTAGGCCACGACCGGGCAGCAGTCGGGGGCGATGGCGCGCAGCCGGTCGAGGAACTCCGGATCTTTGACCTTGGCGGGCTTGAGCACCTCGACGCCCGCCTCGGCGGCGTGCCGCGCGACCGGGCTCGGCGTCAGCCTGCGCCCGCGCCCGGCGGGGGCGTCGGGCCGCGTGATGACCGCGACGACCTCGTGCCGGGACTTGAGCAGGGCGTCGAGCGCGGGTACGGCGGTCTCCGGCGTGCCGGCGAACACGAGCCGCACTAGAGCGCCTTGCCGAACGTCGGGTGCGGGGAGTCCTTGATCACCGGTGCTTCGTCGCCGAACCACTCGGCCTCGCGGATCGCCTTCATCGCGGCCTTGCGCTGGTCGGGGTCGAGCCGGTCGATGAAGATCACGCCGTCGAGGTGGTCGGTCTCGTGCTGCACGCAGCGGGCCAGCAGGTGGGTGCCCTCGAGGACGACCGGCTCCCCGTACATGTTGAAGCCCTTGGCCACGACGCCGATCGCGCGGTTGGTCGGGAAGACCAGGCCGGGCAGCGAGAGGCAGCCCTCGTCGCCCTCCTCCTGCTCCTCGGTCAGCTGGAGGCTGGGGTTGACGAGGTGGCCGAGCTGCTCGTCAACGTAGTAGGTGAACACCCGCAGGCCCACGCCGAGCTGCGGCGCGGCCAGGCCGACGCCGGGTGCCTCGAGCATGGTGTCGGACAGGTCCTTGACGAGCGTGCGCAGCTCCTTGTCGAAGTCCTTCACCGGCTCGGCCGGTGTACGCAGCACCGGGTCGCCGAAGAGGCGGATGGGCTTGACGGCCACGAACGGCTCCGTTCACGTCTCGTAGTTGGGCAGGACCAGTCTACGGTTCAGATCAGCTCGAGCGGGTCGACCCGGACGCGGACGACGTCGGCGGCCTTGCGCGTGCTGCGCGCGGCCTGCGCGGTCTTGAGGAGCCGGGACAGGACGGCGCCCCGGCCGCGGTCGACCCGCACCAGCGCGCGTTCCCGGCCCTCCCCCAGCTCGACCGGCCCGAGCACCTGGGCGTCGTCCGGCAGCCCGGCGGCCTCGACCATCTCGCGTACGGACTGCGGCGTGCCGGTGAGCGAGGCCATCCGCACGGCGGGCGGGAACCCGAGCTCCCGGCGCTCGTCCAGCTCCCGTTCGGCGTACGTGACGGCGTCCCAGCGGATCAGGGCCTGCACCGGCGTCAGCGACCCGTCCGCGAGCACGATGACGGGGCCCCGCGGGCGTACGAGGGCGGCGGCGTTCATCCAGCGGCGCAGCGCCTCTTCCCCGGCGCGCAGGTCGGCGCGGCCGAGGAGCACCCAGCCGTCGAGCAGCAGCGCGGCGGCGTACCCGCCCTCGGCCACCGGCTCGGCGCCGGGCGTCGCGACCACCAGCGCGGGTTCGCCGGAGACCTCGGCGAGCACGCCGTCGCGGCCGGACGTGCGCACGGGCACGCCGGGGAACGCGCGGCCGAGTTCCTCGGCGGTGCGCCGGGCGCCGACGACCACGGCCCGCACCTGGCGGCCGCCGCACTCGGGGCAGCGCCAGGCACCGGCGATCCGGCCGCACCAGCGGCAGTACGGGGCGGCGTGCGAGGAGCGCAGCGACAGCGGGCCCTCACACTCGGGACAGCGCGCCGGCCCCCGGCAGCGCGAACAGGCGAGCGCGGGAACGTAGCCGCGCCGCGGCACCTGCACGAGGACGGGCCCGTGTTCGAGGCCCTGCCGCGCGGCGCGGAACGCCATGTGCGGCAGGCGCGCGCTGCGGGCGGCCTCGTCGCGGGCCAGGTCGGCGTCGTCCCCGGCGGGCCGCACGTAGGCCATGGAGGCGCGCAGCCGCTCCCGGTCGGGCACGAGCGGCCGGGCCCAGCCGGCCCGTACGAGCTGCGTGGCGTCGGTCGTGCGGGTGAACCCGCCGATGAGCGCCCCGGCCCCGGCCCGGTGCGCGCGGAGCGCGAGCACCTCACGAGCGTGCGGGTAGGGCGCGTGCGGCTCGGCGTGCACGTCGTCGCCGTCGTCCCAGAGCACGACGAGCCCGAGATCGCGGACGGGCGCGAACATCGCGGCCCGCGTGCCGACGACCGCCGCCGCCCTTCCGCGGCGTACGGCGAGCCAGCGACGGTAGCGCTCGGCGGGCCCGAGCTCGGCGGTGAGCGCCACATGACGGCCGTCGCCGAGCTCACGGCGCAGCGCGCGATCGACCCGCGCCACGTCCCTCCCGTCGGCGACGATCACAAGCGCCCCCCGCCCACCCGCGAGCGTGGCCCGCACCGCGAGCGCGACCTCCGCGGTCCAGTCACCACCGGGCAGCGCACTCCAGACGGCCCGCGGCGCCCGCCCCGCCGTGAGCGCCTCGAGGAACGACGCCCCCGCGGGATAAGCCCCCCACGACCCGACCGCGGGAGGCGTGATGCCAGGAGCGGCCACCCCAGCCCCCGGGCCCCCTCCACTCTCACCGTGTACGGCCCCGGCGCCGGACCCGGCCGCCATTTCAGAGCCCGCCACCGCGCCGGGCTCCGCCACCGTGCCGGAATCCGCCGCCGCATTGGGATCCGCCACCGCGCCGGAACTCGCCGCTCTGCCGGAGCCCGCCGCCGTACTGGGGTCCGCCACCGCGCCAGAACCCGCCACCGCGCCGGAACTCGCCGCTCTGCCCGAGCCCGCCGCCGTACTGGGGTCCGCCACCGCGCCAGAACCCGCCACCGCGCCAGAACCCGCCACCGCGCCGGAACTCGCCGCTCTGCCCGAGCCCGCCGCCGTACTGGGGTCCGCCACCGCGCCAGAACCCGCCACCGCGCCAGAACCCACCGCCGCACCGGAATCCGCCACCGCGCCAGAACCCACCGCCGTACCGGGATCCGCCACCGCGCCAGAACCCACCGCCGCACCGGAATCCACCGCCCTGCCGGAGCCCGCCACCGCGTCAGGGCCCACCGCCATGCCGGGGGCCGTAACCGTAACGGCGTCCGCCGCCGTCACACCGACTGACCTGTCGCCATCGTCCGAAGCGTCACTCTCATCGGCCGACGCGTCATCGCCCCTCTCGGGGACGCCCCGCTCAGATCCCTCACGGTCTCCTCCGCCTGCGATCTCACCAGGACCGACCGGAACGCCATCATCGCCGGCGGCCTCATCGCCGGCAGAGGACTCATCGGTACCGCCGGCACCATCTGCCGAGGCGTTGTGTCGTTCTCTGGGTGCCGGGCTCGGGAAGACGGCGGTGTCCGGTGCCGGGCCGGCCTGGGCCTCGTCCACCGGGGCGGGCTCCGCCGGACCGGTCTCGACCGTTGCCGTGGGCTCCGCCGGACCGGCGTCGGCCGCCGGTCCGGGGGTGGGCACGTTCTCGTTCTCGACGCGGGCGTGGCGGGGCGGGATGGCGAGCCGCAGCACGTCGGCGAGGGTGCCCGCGTAGCGGTCGGCGATCTCCCGGGCGAGCGCGGCGATCTCCGGGGCCAGGACCGGCTCCGGGGAGGTGACGCGCTCCAGGTACGCGAGGCGGCCGTCGTGGTCGCTCCTGTCGACGCGTTCGAGCAGGAAGCCGTCCATGAGCTGGCCCGCGAACCGGACCCGTACGCGGCATCCGGGGACGGCCGCGTCGTCCAGCGCCGAAGGGACCAGATAGTCGAAGGGGCGATCCAGGTGCGGGAGCGGCACGTCCACCGCCACCCTCGCGACCGGCAGCGTCTCGGCGGGCCTGCGCGTGTTCTTCTTGGCGGTGCTGTTCTTCTTGGGGGTGCTGTTCTGCCTGACGGCGCGCCTGCCCCGCCCGGGGCCACGGTCCCCCGCGCCTTCGCCGGCCGGCGCGGGCGCCGCGGACTCCGGGAGGTCGCCCATCCCGGGAAGCACGCCCATGTCCACGCCGTCGGTCACCTCTCCGTCCTACCAGACCTCCCCACTCCGAACGCACGACCGCAGCCGAGCCTCGCCGCCCACGACCGCGCGCACCGGAAGAGAACGGCCAGGCCACCCGCGACCACCCCCGACCGGCGACCACGACCGAACACCGAAGACCGACCGCCGGCCGTGAACCGCCGAAGGCCCCGCGCGCTCTCCCGATGCGGTCGATCCTCGCCGTGAGGCTAGCGACTCCTCGCCGCCCACACGGGCGTGCGAGGCCAGCCACCGCTGGCCAAGAGATCCGTCTCCTGTCGCCGTGATGAGGGCGACCGGCAGATCACGCCGGAACCACAGGGCACCTGGCCAGTGCCCGTCCATCTCAACGCTGTCCTTGGACCACCGCCGTCGCGGCAACGTGGCCGTGCCACTCCACCGAGCCGTCAGACGCCCTCGCAAACCGCCCTAAGGCGCCCTTCGCGGACCGCCCCCAGGCGCCCCTCGCAGACCGTCCTCGGCGTCCCTCACGGACCGCCCCCAGACGCCAGCCCCCTCACGGACCGCCCTCAGACGCGCCCCATCGCAGACCGTCCTCAGCGTCCTCGCGGACCGCCCTCAAGCATCCCTCGCGGACCGCCCTCAAGCATCCCTCGCAGACCGCCGCCAGGCACCCTCCTCACAGACCGCCCTCGGCGTCCCTCACGGACCGCCCCCAGACGCCAGCCCCCTCACGGACCCGTCCCCAGGCATCCCCTCACAAGCCGTTCTCGGCGCCCTCGCGAACCGCCCTCAGGGCGTGCTCGGCCGCCACGCGTTTGGGTACGACGCGGCGCCAGGCGTCCAGGACGAGCTCGTGCATCTCCTCCACCGAGATGGCCTCCAGGCGGACCTCGATCCAGTGGAAGCGCTGGTCCGACACCCGGGGCATCAGGAACTTCTCCGGCTCGGCGGCGACCATCGCCTCCCGCTCCTCCTTCGGGAAGGCACAGCCCATCGTGGTCTCGTCCCGGGAGAGCGCAACGTAGACGATCTTGCCGACGCGAAACTTCACCCGGTCGCGGATGAGATGCTCCTCCGAGCGCGGCAGGGTGGACGTCAGGCCACGGATGTCGTCGATCGTGACCACAGGCCGGCCTCCTCCGTATGAGCGGCCCTCAGCATGTCACCCACCACCGACAGTCCGCGGCGGTGCCGCGCCGAACGCCCGCCTGTGAGGGTCCCCCTCACCACGCCAGGCCCAGGTCAGGGTGCCCCCCACACGAGCTGAGGGCTCGCCGACACGGCGGAGGTTCGTGGTCACCGCGCTAGCTGTACCTCGGCCGTCACATTGGTGACAGTCGGGTGATGGGCGGGTGGCCGGCTCGGCTGCCCCTCTCTCGGCGGTGAGCGCACTGGCCGCGCGGGCGGTGCTCGGGCGGTCCGAAGGCGGTCAGGACGGGGTGAACGTCACCGGCACGGCCTTCGGGCCGCGCAGGCTCGCGACGTCCCAGCGGAGTTCGTCGAACGGTGCCGCCGGACACCCGCCTGTGAGGGGCCCCCTCACCACGCCAGGCCCAGGTCAGGGTGCCCCCCACACAAGCTGAGGGCTCACCGACACGGCGGAGGTTCGTGGTCACCGCGCTGGCTCCGGTCGCCGGCTCGGCTGCCCCTCTCTCGGCGGTGAGCGCACTCGCCGCGCCGGCGGTGCTCGGGCGGTGGGCGGCGGTCAGGACGGGGTGAACGTCACCGGCACGGCCTTTGAGCCGCGCAGGCTCGCGACGTGCCACCAACAGTCCGCGGCGGTGCCGCCGGACACCCGCCTGTGAGGGGCCCCCTCACCACGCCAGGCCCAGGTCAGGGTGCCCCCCCACACAAGCTGAGGGCTCACCGACACGGCGGAGGTTCGTGGTCACCGCGCTAGCTGTACTCGGCCGTCACATTGGTGACAATCGGGCGATGGGCGGGTGGCCGGCTCGGCTGCCCCTCCCTCGGCGGCGACCGCACTGGCCGCGCGGGCGGTGCTCGGGCGGTGGGCGGCGGTCAGGACGGGGTGAACGTCACCGGCACGGCCTTTGGACCGCGCAGGCTCGCGACGTGCCAGCGGAGTTCGTCGAACGGTACCGCCAGGGTCAGGTCGGGCAGGCGCCGCAGGATCGTGCCGATGGCGATCTCGCCCTCCAGCCGGGCGAGCGGTGCGCCGAGGCAGTAGTGGGCGCCGTGTCCGAACGCCAGGTGCGTGTTCTCCGTGCGGGTGACGTCGAGCCGGTCCGGGTCGGTGAAGTGCTCCGGGTCGCGGTCGGCGATCGCCGTGGCGATCATGACCGTGTCGCCCCTCGGGATCCGTACGCCGCCGATCTCGACGTCCTCCGTCGGGAACCGGATCACCCCGGGGTTGACCGGCCCGTCGTAGCGCAGGAGCTCCTCCACCGCCCCGGGCAGCAGCCCCGGGTCGTCGCGCACGAGCTTGAGCTGCTGCGGATGGGCCAGCAGTGTCGCCGTGCCGCCGGCGATGAGGTTGACCGTGGTGATGTATCCGGCGACCAGCAGGAGGAAGGCCATGGCGACCAGTTCGTCCTCCTCCAGGCGCCCCTCGTCGTCGCGCGCGGTGATCAGCGCGCTCAGCAGGTCGTCGCCGGGGTGACCCCGCTTGTCCGCGATCAGCCCTTCGAGGTACGCCCACATCTTCCGCCACGCGTCGTCCACCGCGTCCCGGTCGAAGCGCTCCTGCGTGAGGATGGCGTCGGTCCACTCCTGGAAGCCCTCGCGGTCGGTGACCGGCACGCCGAGCAGTTCGCAGATGACGGTGACCGGGAGGGGCAGGGCCACGTCGGCGACCAGGTCGGCGCGGCCCGCGGGCAGGACGGCGTCGATCAGGCCGTCGGTGATCTCCTGGACGCGCGGCCGCAGCGCGGCGACGCGGCGGGCGGTGAAGGCCTTGGAGACGAGGCGGCGCAGCCGAGTGTGGTCGGGCGGCCCGACTCTGATCATGCTCCGCAGGAACGACTCGCGCTCGGCGGAGGGCAGCAGGTCCAGCATGCGGCTGTCGGTCGCGTCCCGCAGGTCGCTGCTGAAGCGCGGGTCCGACAGCGCGGCCGTTCCGTCCTCGTACCGGGTGACCAGCCACGCCTCGATGCCGCGTACGGTCGCCACGCGGCGTACGGGCCCCTCTCGGCGCAGCCGCTTGTAGAAGGGGAACGGATCCGCGACGAACGCCTGGTCGTCGTACGGGAAGACCTCCGGCTCACGCACCGGGCACCTCCTCCTCCCGCCCCATCGCCACTACCGACTGTGCCCGCCCGGACACGCGTCCAAGCACGCGGAAGGGCGGCCCCGGCACATGCCGGGACCGCCCTCGTGGCCGGATAAAGCCCCGTCGCGGGCGATCAGAGGCCGGCGGCCTCGCGCAGCGCGTCGGCGCGGTGCGTGGTCTCCCAGGCGAAGTCCGGCTCCTCGCGGCCGAAGTGGCCGTACGCCGCCGTCTGGGAGTAGATCGGGCGGAGCAGGTCGAGGTCGCGGATGATCGCGGCGGGGCGCAGGTCGAAGACCGCGAGCACGGCCTCCTGGATCTTCTCGACCGGGAGCTTCTCGGTGCCGAAGGTCTCGACGAACAGGCCGACCGGGTGCGCCTTGCCGATGGCGTACGCGACCTGGGCCTCGCAGCGGTCCGCCAGGCCCGAGGCGACGACGTTCTTGGCCACCCAGCGCATGGCGTACGCCGCGGAGCGGTCCACCTTGGAGGGGTCCTTGCCGGAGAAGGCGCCGCCGCCGTGGCGGGCCATGCCGCCGTAGGTGTCGATGATGATCTTGCGGCCGGTGAGGCCGGCGTCGCCCATGGGGCCGCCGATCTCGAAGCGGCCGGTCGGGTTGACCAGCAGGCGGTAGCCCTCGGTGTCGAGGTCGAGGTCGGCGACGACCGGGTCGACCACGTGCTCCTTGACGTCCGGCGTCAGCAGGTCGCTCAGGCTGATGTCCGGGGCGTGCTGGGAGGAGACGACGACGGTGTCGAGGCGGACCGGGCGGTCGCCGTCGTACTCGATGGTGACCTGAGTCTTACCGTCGGGACGCAGATATGGCACCACACCGTTGTTACGCACCGCGGACAGCCGCGCGGCGAGCCGGTGGGCGAGGGTGATCGGCAGCGGCATCAGCTCGGGGGTCTCCCGGCAGGCGTAGCCGAACATCAGGCCCTGGTCGCCGGCGCCCTGGCGGTCGAGGTCGTCCGTGCCCTCGCCCTCGCGGGTCTCGTACGCGTCGTCGACGCCCTGGGCGATGTCGGGCGACTGGGCGCCGATCGACACGGACACGCCGCACGAACGCCCGTCAAAGCCCTTGCTGGAGGAGTCGTACCCGATGTCCAGGATCTTCTCCCGGATGACACCGGGGATGTCCACGTACGTCTCGGTGGTGACCTCACCCGCGACGTGAACCTGGCCGGTAGTGATCATGGTCTCGACGGCGACGCGGCTCTTGGCATCGTCCTTCAGCATCGCGTCGAGAATCGCATCGCTGATCTGGTCCGCGATCTTGTCCGGGTGACCCTCGGTCACGGATTCTGAGGTGAACAGGCGACGGGACACGTGCTGTACTCCTTGCAGCGGCTGCTGACTGACGTAAGCAGAAAACGGACTTGCGTTTGTCGGTGGCGAAGTCTACCGAGACCGGCTTGAGTCTCGGTGGGGCGTCTCGGCCTCCTCAGATCATGCGTGCGGCGACCAGGTCCCAAACCACGTCGGCCAATGTCTCCTTCGATCCGCGCGGCACGTCGACGGCCGCACCGTCGGCGGAGAGGATGACCGCGGCGTTGTCCGGACGGCCGAACGCCAGGTGCTCCCCCACCTGGTTGACCACCAGCAGGTCACAGCCCTTGCGGGCGAGCTTGCGGCGTCCGTTCTCCAGGACGTCGTGGGTCTCGGCGGCGAACCCGACGATCACCTGGTCGCCGTCGCGCGCCTCGCGTACGAGCTCGGCCAGGATGTCGGGGTTCTCCACGAGGCGGATCGGCGCCGGCTCGGCACCCGGCGTCTTCTTGATCTTCACGTCCTCGTAGCCGGCCGGACGGAAGTCGGCCACCGCCGCCGCCATGACCACCGCGTCGGCGTCGGCCGCGGCCTTCAGGACCGCGTCGCGCATCTCCCGCGTGGACCCGGTGCGGACGACCTCGGCGCCGGCCGGGTCGGGCAGGGCGACGTTGGCGGCGACGAGGGTGACCCGCGCGCCGCGCGCCAGGGCCGTACGGGCCAGGGCGTACCCCTGCATGCCCGACGAGCGGTTGCCGATGAACCGCACCGGGTCGATGGGCTCGCGCGTGCCGCCCGCGGAGACGACGACGTGGCGGCCGGCCAGGTCGCGTGCGGTGTCCAGGTCGCCGCGGGCCAGCACCCGGCGCGCGGCGTCGAAGAGCGCGTCGGGGTCGGGCAGGCGGCCCTTGCCCGAGTCGGCGCCGGTGAGCCGGCCGGCCGCGGGCTCGATCACGATGTTGCCCCGGTGGCGCAGCGTCGCGACGTTGGCCTGGGTGGCCGGGTGCTCCCACATCTCGGTGTGCATCGCCGGAGCGAACACGACCGGGCAACGCGCCGTGAGGAGCGTGTTGGTGAGCAGGTCGTCGGCGATGCCGTGCGCCGCCTTGGCCAGCAGGTCGGCCGTTGCCGGCGCGACGAACACGAGGTCGGCGCCCTGCCCGAGGCGTACGTGCGGAACCTCTTCGACGCCGGACCAGACCTCGGTGGTGACCGGTTCGCCGGACAGCGCCGCCCACGTCGGCTCGCCGACGAAGCGCAGCGCGTCACGCGTCGGGATCACCCGGACCCGGTGCCCCGACTCGGTCAGCCTCCGCAGAAGTTCGCAGACCTTGTACGCGGCGATGCCGCCGCCGACGCCGAGCAGAACGCGCGGCCCCTCAACCGCGGACGTCATCGCCACGTCCCGCGGTGCGGCCGGTCACGATCACTTACGGCCCTTCGATGGCCTCGGAGTTGAGCAGGCCCTCGCGGACCTCGCGCAGCGCGATGGACAGCGGCTTCTCCTGGACCTGGGTCTCCACGAGGGGACCGACGTACTCGAGCAGGCCCTCGCCGAGCTGCGCGTAGTAGGCGTTGATCTGGCGGGCACGCTTGGCCCCCATGATCACAAGGCTGTATTTGCTGTCAACGATCTTCAGCAGATCGTCGATGGGCGGATTGGTGATGCCGTCGGCACCGCCGGGGGCGTTAGAAGCCACTCCCGCGCCTCTCAGTCGTCAGATGGGTGGACAGCCAGCAAGGATATCAGCTCAGCGCAGACGTCCTTGACCGAAGTGTTCACCAGGGTGACGTCGAACTCGGGCTCGGCGGCGAGCTCCTCGCGGGCGGCGGCCAGCCGGCGTTCGATCACCTCGGGCGCCTCGGTGCCACGGCCGACGAGGCGGCGCACGAGCTCCTCCCAGGACGGGGGCGCCAGGAAGACGAGTCGCGCCTCCCGCATGGACGCGCGCACCTGGCGGGCGCCCTGCAGGTCGATCTCGAGCAGTGCCGGCACGCCGGCGGCGAGGTGCTCCAGCACCGCACGCCGCGGCGTACCGTAACGATTCCCCGCGAACTCGGCCCACTCGAGCAGTTCTCCTTCGTCGACGAGCCGATCGAACTCGGCGTCGTCGGCGAAGAAGTAATGCACGCCGTGGATTTCACCGGGCCGCGGCGCACGGGTGGTCACCGAGACCGACAGCCACACCTCGGGGTGGGCACGCCGGATCTCGGCGACGACCGTGCTCTTGCCGACGCCGGACGGCCCGGAAAGGACCGTCAGGCGCCTGGACGGGATGGAGCCGCCCGCCGCGGGCGCAGCGGAATCGGCCGCGGCGGCCGAGCCGCCGCGCCCGTCCGGCGCAAGTCGATCAGCGATTTCCACCGCCGCCGAACTCACGCTCCAGAGCGGCGCGCTGGTTGGCGCCAAGACCCCGCACGCGGCGGGACTCGGCGATACCGAGCCGCTCCATGATCTGCTTAGCGCGGACCTTTCCGACGCCAGGCAGGGATTCCAGTAGTGCCGACACCTTCATCTTTCCGATTACGTCGTCGGCCTGACCATCTTTCAGAACCTCGGCAAGGGAGGTTCCCCCGTGCTTCAGGCGGTCTTTGACCTCGGCACGCTCTTTGCGGGCCTTGGCAGCCTTCTCCAGGGCTGCGGCGCGCTGTTCAGGGGTTAGGGGCGGAAGCGCCACGCCGGGTCACCTCGTGTTTCCACTCGATTGAGTCGGACGGCTTGGGAACCTAGCGAGTTCAGGGCCCATAAAGCAACGTGAAAGCCCGTTTAGCCCGTCATTAAATTGCAGATGTCACTCTATGAGCTGTCCTGAACACGCAGAGTACCCAATCGGGGGGGTTGCTTCACCCCGAACCGTACGACGGCCTGGCGTTTCTTGCGAGGGGCAAACGGCTCAGTCAAGACGAAACGGCGGCGGATGACACTCTGCGGGACACGTTTCGCCGCCGAACACCTCCTTCGGGACGGTCACCCTCCGCCATCTAACCCCCGAACCCCCACAAGTCGCCCTCCGGGGTCCCCTGACGGCCCTCGTGCGGCGGCTCACACCGCTCCGCGACACGCGGCGGCACGCCGCGACACCCCGCCGGCGCGGCGGTCCGCGACCGGGCTCGCGGCGGCCGATCCCGCCGCGCCCGCCACCCTCGCTGTCATAACGGGTTGACGCCTTCTGTCACCCGACGGCAACTCTCGGTGGGCACCGCCGAGCCGCGGCGCGTTCGCACGGCCGAACCCGTCGAGCGGACCGGCCGAGCCCTCGCCGCCCGACGCCGTACCGAGGCGAGGACGATTCCGGGTTTTCCCGGCGAATTGGCACGTTCCAGCAGGCCGTTCCCCGTTTTGCCAGGCCCTCAAGCCCGGCGAGGGCCGCGTTTTCGCGCCTGAGAGCGCCCGAGCCTCGCGAACCCCCGTCGCCCCACAGAGTTCATCAGGTGCCGCCGTCCCCGGCGGTCAGACGGCCTGTACGCGTTCCGGCGTGACGCACGACGGCGCTGGCCGCGGCGGCGCCCATGTGCCGTCGCGGCGAATGAGGTCGAATGAGGTGGATCGTCAGACGCTGCCGCTCGTACGGCGGAGGGCGGCGGCGATGCCCGCGGCGGCGGCGCCCGGGTCCGGGGCCGCGGTGATGGGGCGGCCGATCACGAGCAGGTCCGCGCCCGAGGCGAGGGCCTCCTCGGGCGTCGCCACGCGGGCCTGGTCCTGGGTCGCGGCTCCGCGCGGGCGGACGCCCGGCGTGATCAACGTCACCTCCGGGCCCACCTCCGCGCGCACCGCGGCCGCCTCCATCGGGGAGCACACGAGCGCCTGCGCGCCGGCCTCGACCGCGAGCGCCGACAGGCGGCGGACGGCGTCCAGCGCCGGTCCGGCGAGGCCGATGCTCGTCAGGTCGTCCTCCGCCAGGGATGTGAGAACGGTCACAGCGGCGATCTTGGTGTTCGGCGCGGCCTCGGCGGCCGCGCGGATCATCGAGGCGCCGCCGACCGCGTGGACGGTGAGGTACGCCGGCTTGAGGCGTGACACCGCACGCGCCGCCCCGGCCACCGTGGCGGGGATGTCGTGCAGCTTCAGGTCGAGGAAGACCTGGACGCCGGTGGCGCCGCGGACGCTGGCCACCACGTCCGGCCCGTACCGCAGGTACAGCTCCAGCCCGACCTTGACCGTGCTGACGTGAGGTGTCACCAGCGTCGCCCAGCGGGCGGCCGTCTCGAGGTCCGGCGCGTCCAGGGCGACGGCGATGGGGGCGAGGTTCACTGCAGACTCTCCTGTTCCGTCGGCTCACCGACGCCGACGTTGGGGTCGATGCGCCGGATCAGCGTGCCCGCCGGCTTGTGGGCCAGCCCCACCGCGTCGGTCAGTTCGGTGATGCCGCGTTCCCGCAGCGCGGTGTCCAGTTCGCGAAGGATCCGTACGCATGCGGACGGATCATGAAGGTTCGCCGTGCCGACCGCGACCGCCGACGCTCCCGCCAGGATGAGCTCCAGCACGTCGGTTCCGGTGCGCACGCCGCCGATGCCGATGATCGGGACCTCGGGCAGCGCCGCGTGCACCTGGTAGACGCAGCGGACCGCGACGGGCCGGATGGCCGGGCCGGACAGCCCGCCGGTGATCCCGGCCAGCCGCGGGCGGAAGGACCACGTGTCCACGGCCATGCCGTGCAGCGTGTTGATCATCGACAGGCCGTCGGCGCCGGCGTCCGCGCAGGCCATCGCGACGCCGACCACGTCGGTGACGTCCGCCGACAGCTTGGCGAACACGGGCACGCCCCGGCGTGTGTTGGCGCGCACGGCGCGCACGACCTCGGCGGCGGCCGTCGGGTGGGCGGCGAACATCAGGCCGCGGTCCTCAACGTTGGGACACGAGGTGTTGATCTCGACCGCGGTCACGCCCGGCGCGGTGGTGAGACGCCCGGCGACCTCGGCGTACTCCTCGACGCTGTTGCCGGCGATCGAGACGATCGTGCGGGCGCCCTGCTCGTCGAGCCACGGCAGATCGCGTGCCAGGAAGGCGTCGATCCCCGGCCCCTGCAACCCGGTGGAGTTGAGCACGCCGCTCGGCGTCTCGGCGAGCCGGGGCGCGGGGCGCCCGGCGCGCGGCTCGGGCGTGATCGACGGTGTGACGATCGCGCCGAGCTTGGCGACGTCGAAGAAGCGGCCCAGCTCACGCCCGGTGCCGCCGCAGCCGGACGCGGTCATGATCGGGTTCGGCAGCGAGACCGGACCGAGCCCGGTCCGCAGATCCACGCTCAAGGGCCCTCCTTCGTCGGGAGAGAGACCAGACGCACCGCGTTGCCGATTCGCTCACTCCGTTCGCTCAAGGGCCCTCCTTCGTCGGGAGAGACCAGACGCACCGCGGCGCCGATGCGCTCACTCCGTTCGCTCATGACCACTCCCCCGGCGTGCGGCTCATGGGCGTTCTCCCAGCCGCAGGGCGCGCGGGGCGCCCAGTGCGTCGAACGGGATGGTGCCGACGTCGTCCCAGCGCACCCGTTCGCCGCGGAACACCGGGCCCTCGACGCAGGTACGGACCATGTGGGTGGCGCCGTCGTCGCCGATCACCGGCAGCACGCAGGCCATGCAGACCCCGGTGCCGCACGCCATCGGCTCCTCGACCGCGACCTGGGCCGGGATGCCGTATCCCGCGCAGGTGCGGCTGACCGACCGCAGCGTGTCCAGCGGCCCGCAGGCGTACACGACCTCCGCCTGGGCGCCCTCGATGGCGCCGGCGAGGAGGTCCTCGACCGTGCCCGCCGAACCGAGCGAACCGTCCCCCGTGGCCACCGCGACGGAGTCGCCGGCGCGGCGGGCGCCGCGCGCGCCGTGCACGTCGTCCGCCGTGCCTCCGCCGAGGAGGAAGTGCAGCGGGCAGTCGCGCTGGCGCAGCACGGCGGCGAGCGGGAACAGCGCCGCGCTGGCGTGCGCGACGCCCACCAGCACGCAGGTCACCGGGTGGCGCGGCAGCGGGAACGGCCGGCCGAGCGGCCCGGCGACATCCACGATGTCGCGCGGGCGCAGCCCGGCGAGCCACTGCGTGCCCTTGCCGCGGACCGAGAAGACGATCTCGACGGTGCCGCCGAAGTCCGGTTTGACCTCGCGGACGGCGAAGCAGCGCCGCAGCAGCATGCTGGACTGTTCACCGCCGACCGCGAGGGCGACGAACTGGCCGGGCCGGAAGCGCTCGGCGACGCCCGGGGCGACGAGGGTCATCGTCTGGTACGCCCCGATCCGCCGCGTGGTGAGCACGGTTCCCGGCACCTGCACCGGCGACGAGTCCGTCACTCGCCTCCTCCGCTCAACGGCTCCCCCTGAGATGCTCCGCGTGCTCCTGCAGCGACCGCACGCCGACGCTGCCGGCCGTGATCGCCTCGATGCCCTGGACCGCCGCGCCGAGCGCCTGCACCGTGGTGAGGCACGGGACGCGGCGAAGCACCGCCGCGGTGCGGATCTCGTATCCGTCGAGCCGCGGACCGGACTGCCCCGGGCTGCCGAACGGGGTGTTGACGATGAGGTCGACCTCGCCGTCGAGGACGCGCCGTACGATCGTCGGCTCGCCGTCGGGCCCGGGTCCGGCGCTGTGCTTGCGAACGATCTTGGCATGGACGCCGTTGCGCCGCAGGACTTCGGCGGTGCCCTCGGTTGCGAGAATCTCAAAACCTAGGTCAGCGAGGCGTTTGACCGGGAAGATCATGGCTCGTTTGTCCCGGTTGGCCACGGAGACGAAGGCGCGTCCCTTGGTCGGCAGCGAGCCGTACGCCGCCGCCTGCGACTTGGCGAACGCCGCGCCGAAGTCGGCGTCGATCCCCATGACCTCTCCCGTCGAACGCATCTCCGGGCCGAGGATCGTATCGACGCCGCGCCCCTCAGGGGTGCGGAACCGGTCGAAGGGCAGCACCGCCTCCTTGACCGCGATGGGCGCGTCGAGGGGCAGGTCTCCCCCGTCGCCGGTCGCGGGCAGCAGCCCCTCGGCGCGCAGCCGGGCGATCGGCGTGCCCAGCATGACGCGCGCGGCGGCCTTGGCGAGCGGCACCGCGGTCGCCTTGGAGACGAACGGCACCGTACGGGAGGCGCGGGGGTTGGCCTCCAGGACGTAGAGGACGCCGGCGGCGAGGGCGTACTGCACGTTCATCAGGCCGCGGACGCCGATCTCCCGGGCGAGGGCCTCGGTGGAGGACCGGATGCGGGAGATGTCCTCGTGGCCGAGCGTGATCGGCGGCAGCGCGCAGGCGGAGTCGCCGGAGTGGATGCCGGCCTCCTCGATGTGCTCCATGACGCCGCCGAGGTACAGCTCGGTGCCGTCGTAGAGCGCGTCGACGTCGATCTCGATCGCGTCGTCGAGGAACCGGTCCACCAGCACGGGGTGCTCGGGGCTCCACTGCCCGCCGCCGCCCGTGGCCCGGTCGATGTAGGACCGCAGCGTGTCCTCGTCGTAGACGATCTCCATGCCGCGCCCGCCGAGGACGTAGGAGGGCCGTACGAGGACCGGGTAGCCGATCTCGCCGGCGATCTCCACGGCCTCCTCGTACGTCGTGGCGGTGCCGTGCTTGGGCGCGGGCAGCCCGGCGCGTTCGAGGACCCGGCCGAACGCGCCGCGCTCCTCGGCGAGGTGGATGCTCTCGGGCGAGGTGCCGACGACGGGCACGCCGGCGTCCTTGAGGCTCTGCGCGAGGCCGAGTGGCGTCTGCCCGCCGAGCTGCACGATCACCCCGGCGACCTCGCCGGTCTCCTGCTCGGCGTGCACGACCTCCAGGACGTCCTCCAGGGTGAGCGGCTCGAAGTAGAGCCGGTCGGAGGTGTCGTAGTCGGTCGAGACGGTCTCGGGGTTGCAGTTGACCATGACGGTCTCATAGCCCGCCTCGGCGAGCGTGAACGACGCGTGCACGCAGCTGTAGTCGAACTCGATGCCCTGGCCGATGCGGTTCGGCCCGCTGCCGAGGATGATCACCTTGGGCTTCTCGCCCGGCGGGACCTCGGTCTCCTCGTCGTAGGTGGAGTACAGGTACGGCGTCTCGGCGGCGAACTCCGCGGCGCACGTGTCGACGGTCAGGTAGACCGGCCGGACGCCGAGGGCGTGCCGCAGGCCGCGGATCAGCTCGGCGGACACGCCGCGGATCTCGGCGATCTGCGCGTCGGAGAACCCGTGCCGCTTCGCCTCGCGGAGCGCCTCGGGGTCGAGCTGCTCGCCGGTGAGCGCGGCGGCGATCTCCTCCAGCGCGGCGATCTGGTCGAGGAACCACGGGTCGATCGCGGTCGCCTCGTGCACCTCCTCGATGGTGGCGCCGGCCCGCATCGCCTGCTGCGCGGCGCGCAGGCGGCCGTCGTGGGGCCGGGAGGCGCGGTCGAGCAGGTCGGCCTTGAGCGCGGCGCGCTCGTCCGCCGGCAGCGTCTCCGGCCCCGGGGCCCAGGAGAACGACGCACCGGAGCGTTCGAGGGACCGCAGGGCCTTCTGCAGCGCCTCGGGGAAGGACCGGCCGATCGCCATGGCCTCCCCGACCGACTTCATGTGGGTCGTCAGGGTCTCGTCCGCGCCAGGGAACTTCTCGAACGCGAACCGCGGCGCCTTCACCACGACGTAGTCGAGGCTGGGCTCGAAGCTCGCCGGGGTCTCGCGGGTGATGTCGTTGCGGATCTCGTCCAGGGTGTACCCCACCGCGAGCCGGGCGGCGATCTTGGCGATCGGGAAGCCCGTGGCCTTGGAGGCGAGCGCGCTGGACCGCGAGACGCGCGGGTTCATCTCGATGACGATCATGCGGCCGGTGCGCGGGTCGATCGCGAACTGGATGTTGCAGCCGCCGGTGTCGACGCCGACGGCGCGGATCACGGCGATGCCGACGTCGCGCATCCGCTGGTACTCGCGGTCGGTGAGCGTCATGGCCGGCGCGACGGTGATCGAGTCGCCGGTGTGCACGCCCATCGGGTCGACGTTCTCGATGGAGCACACGACCACGACGTTGTCGTGCTTGTCGCGCATCAGCTCCAGCTCGTACTCCTTCCAGCCGAGGATGGACTCCTCCAGGAGCACCTCGGTGGTCGGGCTGGCGGCCAGGCCCGCGCCGGCGATGCGGCGCAGATCCTCTTCGTCGTAGGCCATGCCGGACCCGGCGCCGCCCATGGTGAACGAGGGCCGCACCACCATCGGGTAGCCGAGCGTCTCGGCGGCGCCGAGGCAGTCGTCCATGCTGTGGCAGATCACGCTGCGCGCGGACTCGGCGCCGATGTCGGCGACGATCTGCTTGAACCGCTCGCGGTTCTCCCCCGCCTGGATGGCGTCGACGTTCGCGCCGATCAGCTCGACGCCGTACTTGTCCAGGGCGCCGGACTCGTGCAGGGCGATCGCGGTGTTGAGCGCGGTCTGGCCGCCCAGCGTGGGCAGCAGCGCGTCGGGGCGCTCCTTGGCGATGACCTGCTCGACCGTCGCGGGCGTGATCGGCTCGACGTACGTCGCGTCGGCGATCTCCGGGTCGGTCATGATCGTCGCGGGGTTGCTGTTGACCAGGGCGACGCGGAGCCCCTCGGCCTTCAGGACCCGGCACGCCTGGGTGCCGGAGTAGTCGAACTCGGCGGCCTGGCCGATCACGATCGGGCCGGAGCCGATGACGAGAACGGACTTGATGTCGGTACGGCGCGGCATCAGACCCCCTGCGCGGACGCGATCGCGGCGGCGGCCAGAACGGCCACGGTCAGCAGTGCCGCGACGGCGGCGGCGAGGAGTGCGCGCGGGCTGGGCGCCTTGGCGCGCAGCACCGCGTCGTTGGGATCGACCGGGATGTGGCCGTGCGACCCGGCGTCGGCCGCGTGGTCGGCCTCGTGGCTGGAAACGTCGCTCATTTCTTCATCAGCTCGCAGAAGGTCTCAAAAAGGCCGGTGGCGTCGTGCGGGCCGGGGGCGGCCTCGGGGTGGTACTGGACGCTGAACGCGGGACGGTCGAGCAGCCGCAGCCCCTCGACCACGCCGTCGTTCAGGTCGACGTGGGTGACCTCGGCGCGGCCGAACGCGGTCTCGAACGGCCCGTCGAGGGGCGCCTCGACGGCGAACCCGTGGTTGTGGCTGGTGATGTGGACGCGGCCGGTGGCGCGATTCTGCACGGGCTGGTTGACCCCGCGGTGGCCGAACCGCAGCTTGTAGGTGTCCAGGCCGAGGGCGCGCCCGAGCATCTGATTGCCCAGGCAGATGCCGAACACCGGCCGGCCCTCCTCCAGCACGCCCTTCATCGAGTCGACCGCGTAGCCGCACGCGGCCGGGTCGCCGGGCCCGTTGCTGTAGAAGACGCCGTCCGGCTCCAGCGCGAGGATCTCGTCGGCGGTCGCCGTCGCGGGCAGCACGTGCACCTCGCAGCCGCGTTCGGCCATGCGGCGCGGGGTCATCGTCTTGATCCCCAGGTCCACGGCGGCGACCCGGTGGCGTACGTCGCCGTCCGGCCGTACGACGTAGGGCTCGGGGGTGGAGACGACGCGGGCCAGGTCGGCGCCGATCATGTCGGGGCTGGCCAGGACCCGCTCCAGGAGCGCGTCGGGGTCGGTCTCCGCGGTGCTGATGCCGGCCCGCATGGCGCCGCGTTCCCGCAGGTGACGCGTCAACGCCCGGGTGCCCTGCACCGCGATGCCGACCACGCCGTACGCGCGCAGCTCGTCCTCCAGGGACCGCTGCGCCCGCCAGCTCGAGGTGATGCGCGAGGGCTCGCGCACGACGTACCCGGCGACCTGGATCCGGCCCGACTCGGGGTCCTCGTCGTTGACGCCGGTGTTGCCGATGTGCGGGGCGGTCATGGCGACGATCTGCTGGGCGTAGGAGGGGTCGGTGAGGGTCTCCTGGTAGCCGGTCATGCCGGTGTTGAAGACCACCTCGCCGAACGCCTCGCCCTCGGCTCCGTACGCGGTGCCGTGAAAGGTGCGGCCGTCTTCAAGGACGAGCAGTGCCTGCCTCATACAACCTTCCCCTCGAGAACGGTCGGACGTCCGCGCAGGAACGTCGCGTGGACGCGGCCGGGCAGCTCGAGCCCGGCGAACGGCGTGTTGCGGCTCTTGGACACCGAGGCCGCCGGGTCGACCACCCGGCGTACGTCCGGGTCGTACAGCGTGAGGTTGGCCGGCGCTCCCGGAACGGGCAGGTGTCCCTGCCCGGCGAGGCGGCCGATGCGCGCCGGGCGTACGGACATGCGGTCGGCCAGGCCGGCCCAGTCGAGCAGGCCCGTGTCGACCATGGCCGCCTGCGCGACGGACAGGGCCGTCTCGAGCCCGATCATGCCCATCGCGGCCGGCGCCCACTCGGTCTCCTTGGCCTCGACCGGGTGCGGAGCGTGGTCGGTCGCGACGCAGTCGATCGTGCCGTCGGCCAGCGCCTCGCGCAGCGCCTCGACGTCGGCCTTCGTACGGAGCGGCGGGTTGACCTTGTAGATCGGGTCGTAGGTCTCGGCGAGCTCGTCGGTGAGCAGCAGGTGGTGCGGCGTCACCTCGGCGGTGACCTGCCAGCCCTTGCTCTTCGCCCACCGGATGATCTCCACCGAACCGGCCGTGGAGACGTGGCAGACGTGCAGGCGGGAGCCGACGTGGGCGGCGAGCAGGCAGTCGCGGGAGATGATCGCCTCTTCGGCCACGGCCGGCCAGCCGGCCAGGCCGAGGCGCCCGGAGACCTCCCCCTCGTTCATCTGCGCGTGCTCGGTCAGGCGCGGCTCCTGCGCGTGCTGGGCGACGACGCCGTCGAACGCCTTGACGTACTCCAGCGCGCGGCGCATCAGGACCGCGTCGTCCACGCAGTGGCCGTCGTCGGAGAAGACCCGTACGTGCGCGGCGGAGTCGGCCATGGCGCCGAGCTCGGCGAGCTGACGGCCCTCGATGCCGCGGGTGACCGCGCCGACCGGGTGGACGTCACAGTGACCGGCCTCGCGGCCGAGGCGCCAGACCTGTTCGACCACGCCGGCCGTGTCGGCGACGGGCTCGGTGTTGGCCATGGCGTGCACGGCGGTGAACCCGCCCGCCGCCGCGGCCCGCGTCCCCGACTCGACGGTCTCGGCGTCCTCGCGGCCGGGCTCGCGCAGATGGGTGTGCAGGTCGACGAGGCCGGGCAGGGCGATGAGGCCGTCCGCGTCGACCGTCTCGGCGTTCTCGGGGTCCAGGCCCGTGCCGATCTCGGCGATGACGCCGTCTTCCACGCGGATGTCCCGCGCCTCGCCGCCGAGGATGCGGGCGCCCTTGATCAGGTACGTCATTCGCCTTCCGTTCTGGTGTTGCCGATCGCGGGCTCGGAGCCGCCCAGGAGGAGGTAGAGGACGGCCATGCGCACGGTCACGCCGTTGGCGACCTGCTCGACGATGGTCGAGCGCGTGGAGTCGGCCACCTCCGCGGCGATCTCGACCCCGCGGTTCATCGGGCCGGGGTGCATGACGAGCGCGTGCTCCGGCAGCGCGGCCATGCGCCGGGCGTCCAGCCCGTACCTTCTGCTGTACTCCCGCACGGTCGGGAAGTAGGCCGCGTTCATCCGCTCCTGCTGGACCCGCAGCATCATGACGACGTCGCTCTTGGGCAGGACCGCGTCGAAGTCGTAGGCGATCTCACACGGCCACGTGCCGACCGCGACCGGGAACAGCGTGGGCGGCGCGACCAGGGTGACCTCGGCGCCGAGGGTGTTCAGCAGGAGGACGTTGGAGCGCGCCACGCGGCTGTGGAGGATGTCGCCGACGATCGTGATCCGCCGGCCGTCGAGGTCGCCGAGCCTGCGCCTCATCGTGTACGCGTCGAGCAGGGCCTGGGTGGGGTGCTCGTGCGTGCCGTCGCCGGCGTTGACGACGCTGCCGCGGACCCAGGTGGCGAGGCGGTGCGGCGCTCCGGAGGCGCCGTGCCGGATCACGACGCCGTCGGCGCCCATCGCCTCGAGTGTCAGCGCGGTGTCCTTCAGGCTCTCGCCCTTGGACACGCTCGACCCCTTCGCGGAGAAGTTGATCACATCCGCGGACAGGCGCTTGGCCGCCGCCTCGAAGGAGATCCGGGTCCTCGTGGAGTCCTCGAAGAAGAGGTTGACGACCGTACGGCCGCGGAGCGTGGGGAGTTTCTTGATGGGCCGGTCGGCGACGCTCGCGAGCTCCTCGGCGGTGTCGAGGATCAGCAGGGCGTCGTCCTTCGTCAGGTCGGCCGCGGAGATCAGGTGTTGTTTCACTTGCCGGCCTCCAACAGGACGGCGTCGCGGCCGTCCACCTCCTCGACCAGCACCCGCACGGTCTCCTTCGCGCTCGTCGGCAGGTTCTTGCCGACGTAGTCGGCGCGGATGGGGAGCTCACGGTGGCCGCGGTCGACCAGCGTGGCGAGCTGGACCGCGCGCGGGCGGCCGAGGTCGTTCAGGGCGTCGAGGGCCGCACGCACGGTGCGGCCGGAGTACAGGACGTCGTCGATGAGCACCACGACGCGGTCGTCCACGCCTTCGGGCGGCAGCTCGGTGCGTCCTAGGGCGCGGGCCGGCCGCAGGCGGAGATCGTCGCGGTACATGGTCACGTCGAGGGAGCCCTGCGGGACCGGGCGTCCCTCGACCTCCTCGATGCGCCGGGCGAGACGCTCGGCGAGGGTCACGCCTCGTGTCGGAATTCCGAGGAGAACGATGTCCTCGCCGCCTTTGGTGCGTTCGAGGATCTCGTGGGCGATTCGGGTGAGCGCGCGGCGGATGTCCGGCGCTTCCAGTACAGATTTGTGACTCATGTCACCATTGGGAGAGGGCCTGTGCGGGGGCACAGAGGCAGCACTCACCGTCTAACCTCCTTTCCCGCCTCACTGGACGGGCCTTAAAGGATCGGCCTTTTTACGGTAGCAGCCCGTTGCCGACGCACCGCCACCCGGTGGCATGGCGTTTGCCCAGGCAGAGACGGTACGGTGGCGACCCCGACAGTCACGGAAAGCCTTGGCCTGCAAGGGTTTTCGCCGCTTCGCCGGCCGAGGTTCGCGCACCGCGCGCGATGACGGATTCGACCGCTTTTTTCCAATCGGCTTGACCTGGAGGCGTACCCGTTTTACCGTCACTGTCCGTAACCATCCCAGGAGATGGACCCCTCGGGCAGCCGGCCCCGGCCGGCTGACAGTGCGCCCCATGACGCACGCGTTCTCGTGGAGGCAGGGGCAGACGCCCCTTGGTCCCCTCCCGGGTCACGTCGACGACGAGAAAGTGAGCCTGGGGGCCGCAACGATGCCGTCTGAATACGCAAAGGCTCTCGGCGCGAGGCTTCGCGCCATCCGCACCCAGCAGGGCCTGTCCCTGCACGGTGTGGAGGAGAAATCACGTGGCCGCTGGAAGGCCGTCGTCGTGGGTTCGTACGAGCGGGGCGACCGCGCCGTCACCGTTCAGAAGCTGTCCGAGCTCGCCGAGTTCTACGGCGTGCCCGTCTCTGAGTTGCTCCCCGGCGGAGCCGCGCCGAGCCCGCTCGGCCCGACCCCGAAACTTGTGATCGACCTTGAGCGACTCCAGCAGCTTCCGAAGGACAAGGCCGGTCCACTCGCCCGCTACGCCGCGACGATCCAAAGCCAGCGAGGCGACTACAACGGAAAGGTCCTGTCCATCCGGCAGGAGGATCTGCGATCTCTGGCGGTGATTTACGACAAGTCACCGACCGAACTGACTGAGGAACTCATCGGCTGGGGCGTCCTCGACCCTGAGGCACGCCGCGCCGTGGAAGCTTTCTGAGCCGTATCCCCCCGAAGTGGTGCGGTGATCCCACCCGATCACCGCACCGCGTCGGAGGGTCGCATCACGCTGCCCCCACGCCCTCGCCCGGTCCGCCTGCCCACGTCCTCGGACGACGTCCCCAGGGCCACGCCGCCACGACCGCGCCCCCCCAGAACCAAGTCCGCACGGCCACGTCGTCACGGCCACGTCGCCACGACCACGGCCCCCACGACCGCATCGCCACGACCGCATCGCCACGACGACGTCGCCGGCGACCGCGCCCCCAGGACTACGTCGCCCCGACCGCGTCTTCAGAACTACGCCGTCACGACCAGGTCCCACGGCCGCGTCCTCAGAGCCGCCGTCACGACCACGCCGTCACGACCACGTCGTCACGACCACGTCCACGTCGCCACGACCGCGGCCCCCACGACCGCATCGCCACGACCGCATCGCCACGACGACGTCGCCGGCGACCGCGCCCCCAGGACTACGTCGCCACCACCGCGTCTTCAGAACTACGCCGTCACGACCACGCCGTCACGACCACGTCGCCTCACGCACGGCCCATCGGCGGCTCGGTCAGCGCCCCTGTGGCCACGGCCACCTCATCGACAGCTCTGGCCCCACCTGCCGATGCCACACGAAGCTCACAACGCTGCCGCTCCGACCGGCGCCTCGGCCCGTATTCTTGACGCCCCGTCTCCGCGCCCCTGACCATCGGTCATGCTGACGGCGCCTGCGCGGAGCCGACCGGCGGGCTTGCGCGCGCCTTACCGCGAATCCGCCGTACGCCGCCCTCCACTGCGCACCGCGACGTCGCGCCCCACGCACTCACAAGGTCCGAGGCATCGCCTGCCTCGCCGGCGCCGATCAGGCAGTAGTGGCCGACGGGTCCCGCCGATTCGGGGGAGGAACTCGGCGGGACCCGCGGCCGGACCGGCTGCTCCGGTGAGGGCCGGCCCGACCGGGACGCACCGGACATCCCGCAATGTCGCCACGTGCGCCCCGGCGGCCACCGTCATCCCGGCCGGCGCGCCCGGCAGGACGACGATGCTTTATCGATCACTCAATGCGGATAGCCGGAAAACGGGTCAAGGGGGCGAAGTCCTGATAGGCCCGGTCGCGACGAACAGGCCGAAGGATGCGAGCGCCCGCGGCCCGACTCCCCTCTTCCGGACGCCGGACACCGCGCGTCCGGCTTCTGAGCCCTGGGCCGCTCCCGGACGCCAGGCACCGCACGTCCGGCCTCCGACCTTCTGAGCTCTGCGCCGCTCCCGGACGCCAGGCACCGCACGTCCGGCCTCCGACCTTCTGAGCTCTGCGCCGCTCCCGGACGCCAGGCACCGCACGTCCGGCCTCCGACCTTCTGAGCTCTGCGCCGCTCCCGGACGCCAGGCACCGCACGTCCGGCCTCCGACCTTCTGAGCTCTGCGCCGCTCCCGGACGCCAGGCACCGCACGTCCGGCCTCCGACCTTCTGAGCTCTGCGCCGCTCCCGGACGCCAGGCACCGCACGTCCGGCCTCCGACCTTCTGAGCTCTGCGCCGCTCCCGGACGCCAGGCACCGCACGTCCGGCCTCCGACCTTCTGAGCTCTGCGCCGCTCCCGGACGCCAGGCACCGCACGTCCGGCCTCCGACCTTCTGAGCTCTGCGCCGCTCCCGGACGCCAGGCACCGCACGTCCGGCCTCCGACCTTCTGAGCTCTGCGCCGCTCCCGGACGCCAGGCACCGCACGTCCGGCCTCCGACCTTCTGAGCTCTGCGCCGCTCCCGGACGCCAGGCACCGCACGTCCGGCCTCCGACCTTCTGAGCTCTGCGCCGCTCCCGGACGCCAGGCACCGCACGTCCGGGCTCTGGGACCGCTTCCCGACGCCGGGCACCGTGCGGCCGGCCTCCGGGCACCGCACGACGCTGCTGCAAGCTCCGCGGTTTCGGGCACCGGGCCACTTCCGGGCTCCGGGCGCCCCGCAGCCGACCTCCGAACTCCGCGTTGCCGGGCTCCGGGCCGCTTCCCGACCCCGGGCACCACACTTCCGGGCTCCGAGCTCTGGACCGCTCCCCGACACCGAGCACCGCACGGCCGACCTCCAGGCACCGCACGGCCCTGCTCCAAGCTTCCCGGTGCCGGGCACCGGGCCACTTCCGGGCTCCGGACACCTCGCAGCCGGGCTCCAAGTTTCCCGGCTTCGAGCTTCCGAGCTCCGCGCGGCCCGAGCACCGAGCAGCCTCGCCAGTGAGCGGCGGCGGTCGGCAGGTCGCGCGGGTCGTCTCTCACCATCGCTCCCCTCTCGGTCGGCGCGGCCGGGGTCGTCAGGGTCAGCCGGCCACCGGGAGCATCGGCTGGCTGTCGATGCCCAACGTCGTCTCGACCAGGGCGACGAAGATCTCCGCGTCGTGGAGCAGGTCGTTCGCCTCGTGCACGGTCACGGCGCGTGGGAGGCCCGCCTCGGCCGCCGCTCGTTTGCCCGCGCCCGCCGCGAAGAAGGCGGCCCACTCGCGCAGGGCCGGCTCGGCCTCCGGGAGCAGCACCCAGACGCTCTGGGGCCGGCCACGACGCTTCTGCGCCGGGTCGCCCCGCGCCGCGAGGACCGCGGCCGCGGCGCGCAGTGCGGCGAGGTGGGCCGCGACGTAACGTGAGGCGGGGACGGCGGCCTCGGCCGCCTCGGCCAGGCCGTGCCGGGCCGTCTGCAACAGTGTGATCGCCGGCGGTGCCGGCCTGCGCCGCGGAACGGGGCGCAGAGGGACGGCCGTGGACCTTGCGGACATGGCGTGCCTCCTTCCGCTCGATGGGTTCGGGGACGGCGCGGGCGAAACGCTTCCCCTCGTCCCGCCCGGCCGCCACGTCTCGCACGGCATGCGCTGCCCGGCGAGCCGAACCCCTCCGGCGCGGACCCGCGAGAATCCGCACCGAATACTCGAACACAAGTTCGAGATGACTCCAGTAAACCCGCGCCGCCGCCATTCGTCAACATGTTCGAATGACGCCGTGTCGTCGCAGGTCAGACCGGTCGAACATGACCCCTGTCAGTGCACCCGACACCCGTCCGGCGGCGACGCCAACGACGATACGGAGCCAGACCGACAAAACGAGCCTCTAGAGTGCTGCCCATGCATCCCAACACCGCGAACGTCGCCGCTCGCCTGCGCGAACTCGGCGCCACCGGCGAGGTGCGCGAGCTCCCGGAGGCCGCGCCGACCGCCGTGGCCGCCGCCGCGCAACTCGGCTGCGAGGTCGGCGCGATCGCGAACAGCCTGATCTTCGCCGCCGACGGCGAACCCCTGCTCGTCCTCACCAGCGGCGCCCACCGCGTCGACACGGCCAAGGTGGCCGCGCTGATCGGCGCCACGAAGGTCAAGCGCGCCGACCCCGAGTTCGTCCGCGCGGCCACCGGCCATCCGATCGGCGGGGTCGCCCCGGTCGGACACCCCCGCCCGGTCCGCACGCTCGTGGACAAGTGGCTGGCCGAGCACGAGGTCGTCTGGGCGGCGGCCGGGCACCCGCACACCATCTTCCCGACCTCCTACGACGAGCTCGTGCGGATCACCGGCGGCACCCCGGCAGAGGTCGAGTAGGCCCGCGCACGCGTCAGCCGCGGTACGGCCGGAACGCCTCGCGCACGTGCCGCACGAAGTGCTCCGGGGACTCCAGGGCCAGGAAGTGGCCGCCCTCGTCCACCGTGGTCAGGCGTGTCATCCGCGGGTACGCGCGCCGCAGCCAGGACTCCGGCGGGACGGGGATCTCCGGCTCACGCGTCAGCAGCACCGACGACGGCACCGAGACCGTGTCGGCCGGCGGGGCCGAGTCGACCGCGTACAGGCGTGACGAGGCCCCGATCGAGCCCGTCACCCAGTAGGTCATCACGTTGGTGAGCAGGTCGTCGTCGGTGAGCCGGCCGCGCGTCGCCGGGTCGCTCCACGTCAGCCACTTCTCCAGCACCCAGGCGGCCAGGCCCGCGGGCGAGTCGTTCAGCCCGTACGCCAGGATCTGCGGCCGGGTCGCCTGGACGTGCGCGTACGCGCCGCGGGTGCGCTCCCAGCGGTCCTCTCCCGCGACATACGCCTCCTCCTCAGGCGTGCGCGGGGCCGGGTCGACCGGCCGGGTCCAGTTGGTGGTCTGGATGGCCCGTACGGTGCCGGCGTGGTACATGCCCAGGCGGTTCACCACGCCGCCGCCGATGTCGTCGCCGTGCGCGACGTAGCTCGCGTACCCCAGGCCCTCGACCATGAGCCGGTCGAAGAGCCCGGCGATCGTGACCCGGTCGAGCCGCCCCGGATAGGGGGCCGAGAAGCCGTACCCGGGCAGCGCGGGAACCACGACCGAGAAGGCGTCGGCGGGATCGCCACCGTACGCCGCGGGATCGGTCAGCCGGTCGAGCACCCCGAGGTACTCCACGAAGGAGCTGGGCCAGCCGTTGCACAGCAGCAGCGGCAGCGGGTCCGGACCCGAGCCCGGCACGTGTACGAAGTGGATGCGCGCGTCGCCGACCGCGGCGCGGAAGTGCGGCACCGCGTTCAGCCGGGCCTCCTGCGCCCGCCAGTCGTACCCCGAGCGCCAGTAGGCGATGAGGTCCTCGATGCGCTCGACGGTCTCGGGGCTCTCTCCCCCTTCGAGGACCGGCGGTGAGGGCAGGCGCGCGCGTTCGAGACGGGCGGCCAGGTCCTGCAGAACCTCGTCCGCGATGGCGATGTGGAACGGCTCGATCACAGTGACCTCCCGATCGTGGTTACGAGCAAAGACATTACGTACGTAACGCGTTACGTGTCAAAGGCATACGGCTGTAACATCGGGGCATGGCATCACGACCGCCGGCTCCCGGCCCGCTCGCGCCGGTGGAGGCGTTCCTGCGGACGCGCAACGAGGTCGACGCCGCCGGCCTGGAGCGCTGGCGCGCCGCGCACGGGCTGCCGGGCGAGGTGACCGCGGAGACGTACGCACGGGCCGTGCGGCTGCGCGAGGCGCTCCGCTCGCTGATGCTCGCCAACAACGCCGGCCCCGCCGCCCCAGAGGCCTTCGACCTGGTCAACGAGGAGATCGTCCGCTGCGGCCTGCGCCCGCTGGTCACCGCCGGCGGCGTACGGTGGCCGGTCGGCGAGCGCGAGGCGCACCCGGGCGACCTGATGCTCGGCACCGTCCTGGCGGGCGTCCTCACCGCGATGAGCGACGGCACCTGGCCGCGGATGAAGGCGTGCGCCGCGGACGACTGCCACTACGCGTTCTACGACCACACCCGCAACCGCTCGGGCCGCTGGTGCGACGTCGCGGGCTGTGGCGCCAACGCCCGCATGCGCGCCTACCGCCGCCGCCGCGCCTGATCGCCGTCACGTCCGGAGGGCCATTAGCGGCAGACCCCTTCTGACATGCGGAAGGACCGTAACCAACCGCCCGTCACGGACCGCAGACACGGGGGAACCACAGTGGTACAACGGTCTTCTGAGGCTCGAGCGCACTCTCCGGAGCGGCCCCATGGCTGGACACGAAGATCTGCGCGCCGCCGCCGCGCGTGACAAGGACTTCGTCGGCGTGGACGTCGACGCGATGGCGCGGCTCATCCACCAGATGAACGGCGCCTCGCAGGCCATCGCCACCTGGTTGCGCACCAACGCCACCCTGCCGCCCAGCGTCCCCCGCACCGGGCTGCGCCAGGCGCAGGCGGTCCACACCTGGACCGGGAGCCAGCAGGGCATGCTCACCCGGCGCCGCAACTACGCGATCACCCACCTGAGCCAGGGCGGGCCCACGATGCCGAAGGTCAGCGCGGGCCGGCTCGGCGGCGGCGCGCGCCGCCGTACGACGTCCGCCGGGGCCGGGCACGACCTCGGCGGCTTCCCCGACGTACGCGCCGCGACGAGGGCCGGGTCCGCCGACGCCGCGGCCGTCCGCAAGGCGCACGAGGCGCACCGCCCGGTGCCGGAGGAGGTCTGGAGACGCCTGCGCGCGAGCGCCGACGACCCCGACTACGCCCACGGCCTGTACGGCCGGCTCGGCCCGGCCGGCACCGCCTGGCTGATCGAGGCGGCGGGCGGCGACCACCTCGAAGACGTCCGCACCTCGCTCGGCGTGGCCAGCCACCACCTGACGATGGACGACAAGTGGCTGCGCGCGATGCTCGACGAGGCGCTCCGCCGGGGCGTACGCGACGACGCGGTCGAGCTGCTGTCCCAGGCCGCGCTCGCCCACCGCGCCCGCGTCGCGTTCGGCCACCTGGGCCTGATGGAGATGGTGGAGACCGGAGGCTCGGAGACCGGGGGCTCGGAGACCGGGCCCCCGGCCCCGCCGCACGAGGCGAGGCTGACGCTCACGGCCGACGATCCGCAGGGTGAGGGTCCGTGACCACCTATCCGCCCTCCCCCGCCACGCTGCACTCACCCTCCGACCCGCCCCCACCGGGCGGCACTCAGCGGCCCAACCCGGCGTACGCTGAGCTCTACAACGCCTACCAGCGGGCCTTCGACAGCGCCGCGACCCTGGAGACCGCCCTCGACCCGCCCGTGCGCACCGTCGGCGACGCGTGGGTCGGGCCCGCCGCCCGCTCGTGGCAGAGTGAGCTGGAGGCCCGGCGCGGGCAGTTGAAGAAGGCGGCGGCGCAGATTCTGTGGGACATTTACGGCGCACTCTCGAAGGTTCCGCCGTACATCCCCGAGTGAGGCACGTGAGACCAGCATTCAGGGCCCGCCGCGAGGCATCCCCGCAGATCCGTGAGATCGACCGTCGTGGTTTCCTGCGGCGCCTCGACGCGCTGCTCGCCACGTACGAGGCGGCGATGCTGCCGCCACCAGGGCAGATGCCCGGCCGGCACATGATCATGGAGCGGCACACCGGTTATCCGGCGTTCCGCGCCTTCGTCGCCGAGCGCTCACGAAGCGTCATCGGTTTCAGCTACGGGTTCCACGGCGAGTCCGGGCAGTGGTGGCACGACGTCGTGCGCGCCGAGCTCGTCAAGATCGGTGGCGAGGAGCACGCCCGGCACTGGCTGGACGACACGTGGGAGGTGGCCGAGCTGCACGTGCATCCGGCGGCCCAGGGGCTGGGCCTGGGCCGCGGGCTGATCACCTCGCTGTGCTCGGGCCGGCCCGAGCGCACCATGGTGCTGTCCACGCTGGACGCGCAGACACCGGCCCGCAACCTGTACCGCTCGCTCGGCCTGGTCGACCTGCTGACCGGCTTCCGGTTTCCCGGGGGCGGCCCGGTCTACGCGGTGATGGGCGCGGAGTTTCCGCTGAGCTCCAGGCGGGAGTAGACCTCGCGCGTCGCGGTGGACTTGTTGAACGTGATGAAGTGGATGCCGGGCACCCCTTCGGCGAGCAGCCGCCGGCACAGGTCGGCCGCCTGGTCGATGCCGAGCCGCCGCACCGCCTCCGGGTCGTCGCCGACCGCCGCGAACTGGGCGGCCAGCTCCGGCGGGAACGGCGCCCCGGACAGCTGCTCGGACCGCTCGATCGTGCTGAGCTGGGTGACCGGCATGATGCCCGGGATGATCGGCACGTCGCAGCCGGCCGCCGCCACGCGGTCGCGCAGCCGGAGGTAGTCGTCGGCCCGGAAGAACATCTGCGTGATCGCGTAGTCCGCCCCGGCCTGGCATTTACGAATGAAGTGATGAGTATCACTTTCGATGTCGGGCGACCGCGGATGCTTGTACGGGAAGGCGGCCACGCCGACGCTGAAGTCGCCCGCGGACTTGATCAACCGGACGACGTCCTCGGCGTACTCCACGCCGTCGGGATGGCGCACCCACTCCCCCATCGGGTCGCCGGGCGGGTCGCCGCGCAGGGCCAGCAGGTCGGTCACGCCCACCGCCGCGAACCTGCCGATGAGCTGCCGCAACTCCGCGACAGAGTGGTTGACCGCGGTGAAGTGCGCGACCGGGGTGAGCGTCGTGTCGGTGGCGATCCGCTCGACGATCTCCACCGTACGGTCGCGGGTGCCACCGCCGGCGCCGTACGTCACGGAGACGAAGGTCGGCTGGAGCACCTCGAGCCGGCGGATCGCCTGCCAGAGGTTTCGCGCCCCCTGCTCGGTCTTGGGGGGAAAGAACTCGAACGAGAACGTCGTCTCTCCGGCGGCGAGGACTTCCCGGATGGTGCGGCGGCGCGCGGTCGTCATGCCCACAGGGTAACGGGACCATCCTTGAGGGCCACTAGTCTCGATCACGTGGACGCTCGTGTAATTCGCAAAAGGGTCGACGAGGCGCTGTACGGGTTCGTGGACCACCAGCGTCCCCTCCTCGGCGCCGTCTCCGCCGAGCTGATGCCCCTCGTGGCCGCTCTCGACGCGCTGCTGTCGGGCGGCAAGCGGTTGCGCCCGGCGTTCTGCTACTGGGGCTGGCAGGGCTCGGGCGGCGGTGACCTCCCGGAGTTCTTCACCGCGGCGGCCTCGCTCGAGCTGCTGCAGGCCGGTGCGCTGATCCACGACGATGTGATGGACGGCAGCGACACCCGGCGCGGGATGCCCGCCGTGCACCGGCGGTTCGAGGGGCTGCACGCCGAGTCGGGCTGGCGCGGCTCGGCGCAGGGGTTCGGTGCCGGCGCGGCGATCCTGCTGGGCAACGTGTGCCTGACCTGGTGCGACGAGATGTACCAGGGCAGCGGCCTGCCCGACGAGGCGCTGACGCGCGGGCGTCCGCTGTTCAACCGGATGCGCACCGAGGTGATGTGCGGGCAGTACCTCGACCTGCTCGGTCAGGCCCGCGGCCCGCTGCCGGACGGCCACGCGATGGTCGAGGCGGCACTGCGGGTCATCCGGTTCAAGAGCGCCAAGTACACCGTCGAGCGCCCGCTCCAGCTCGGTGCCGCGCTGGCCGGTTCGCCGTCGGTGGAGGCCCTCTCGGCGTACGGCATGCCGGTGGGCATCGCCTTCCAGCTGCGCGACGACGTCCTCGGGGTGTACGGCGACCCGGCGGAGACCGGCAAGCCGGCCGGTGACGACCTGCGCGAGGGCAAGCGCACGGTGCTGGTCGCGCTGACCCTGGAGCGCGCCTCGGCCGCGCAGGCCGCGACCGTGGAACGTCTCCTGGGCGACCCGGAGCTGGACACCGCGGGCGTCGAGACGCTCCGCGAGATCATCGTGTCGACCGGCGCACTGGACGCCTGCGAGAAGATGATCGACCGGTACGCCGCGGAGGCCTCCGCGGCGCTGGCCGTCGCCCCGCTGACCTCCGATGCCCGTGACGCGCTGTCGGAACTCACCGTGGCCGCGACCGCACGTACCGTCTGAGCGCCGGCCCGTACGGGCCACGACGGCCTCCGCCGGAAACGTTCGGAAAGCCCGTGATCGAGCGTTCGCCGGACAAGGCGATCATGCCCGGTGAAGAATTGGGGCATGACCGACCGAGCGTCCGCATGAGCCGGATGTCAGCACCATGAAACTGGACACCGCAGAGCACAGCCGCGTCGCGGCGCGTACGCCCGCACGGGTGCGTCCCCGCCCGGCGTCACGGCCTCCGCGGCGCCGCAACCGTCAGCTCGTCGCCGTGCTGGCCCTCGTCATCGTCGCCGGGTTCCTCTTGGGCCTGGGCCTGCCGATTCACCCGTAGCGTCCCTACCAGTGCGGAGGACGCTCCTCCAGGAGACGGGCGTCCTCATCCGGCGCGCGCCACTCGCCCCAGCCGGTGTCGGTGTCGTCACTCGTCTGATCGGGCAGCACGTCCAGTTCGTCGTCGTCGGAGAACTCGACGGGGCGTTCGTCGTCAGGAATGCCGATCATGGCTCCCATTGTCGCTCAGGCCGAGGTGTGCGCTGGGTGAACCACGGGTGAAATTCACTCATGGCGCAGCCGCCGTGACAGGGCCGCCGCCGCGGCCCGCGGGTCGTCGGCCTCGGTGATCGCCCGTACGACGACGACGCGGGTCGCCCCGGTGGCCAGCACCTCGTCGAGGTTGCCGGCGTCGATGCCGCCGATCGCGAACCAGGGGCGCGCGAACCGGCGTTCCGCCGTGTAGGACAGCAGACCGAGACCCGGGGCCGGCCGGCCCGGTTTGGTCGGCGTCGGCCACGTCGGGCCCGTGCAGAAGTAGTCGACGCCCGGCTCGGTCGCCGCGGCGGCCGCCTGCTCCTCCGAGTGCGTGGATCGCCCGATGAGCATGTCCTCACCGACGATCGCGCGCGCCCGGGGCACCGGCAGGTCGTCCTGGCCGAGGTGCAGCACGTCGGCGCGGACGGCGTGCGCGATGTCGGCGCGGTCGTTGACCGCCAGCAGGGCGCCGTGCCGGTCACAGGCAGCCCGGAACACCGCGAGGTGCTCCAGCTCCCGGCGAGCCTCCAGCCCCTTCTGGCGGAGCTGGACGATGTCGACCCCGCCGGCCAGCGCCGCGTCGAGGAACTCGGGCAGGTCGCCCTGGGCCTCGCGCGCGTCGGTGCACAGGTAGAGGCGCGCGCGGCCCAGGCGGGACCGCAGGCTCACCGCCCGGTCAGTGGGAAGACGTGCGGGCAAACCGCCACCCTCCGTCTCGCCGGGCGGTATCGCCCGGACTCAAAGCGCGAGCGCCTGCGCGCGCCGGTTGATCTCTTTGACCCGATGCTCGGTCAGCGCCTGAACGGGCGTGCCCGGCAGCGAATCGTCGGCGGTGAACAGCCATCGCAGGGCCTCGACGCGATCGAACCCGGCGTCCGCGAGCACGGTGAGCGTGCCGTGGAGGCCCTTGAGCGGCTGGCCGTTCTGGATGAACGCGGCGGGCACGCTCAGCCCGCCCTCGCGCTGCACCCCCAGCAGCTTGTGGTCGCGGAGGAGTTGCTTGACCCGTTTGAGATCGAGGCCGAGGCGCTCGGCCGTCTCGGGAAGGGTGAGCCACTCACCCACCAGTGTGTCGGTCTGTCGATCGATCTCGATTTCGGCAACGGTGTGCGTCACGCATGCCTGCTTACCATCTTCCGCACCATCTGAAACCTCGATTCTGGTCGCGAAATCACAGGGTGAGGTATCAGCCGCGTACGGTGGCCCTGACGGGAACCTCGGGGTCGGCGAGCCGCCCGGTGTCGACCGCGGCGCCCGAGGCGATCAGCCGCCGTCCCTGCACCAGGTCGCGCGGCCGGTCGACGGTCAGGATGGCGACGAGCCGTTCGCCCGCCAGCCAGCACAGCGACCAGCGGTCGGCGTCCGGATCTCCGCGCCACACCGTCGTGTCGGCGACCGGGTGATGGCCGGCGTACTGCACCATCCGGCCGAACTGCTCGGACCAGAAGTACGGGACGGCGTCGTAGGCCCGCTCGCCGCCGAGGAGGTTCGCGGCGACGACGTCGGGGGCGTTCAGCGCCACGTCCCAGTGCTCGACGCGCAGCCGGCGGCCGAACCGGGCCGACCACCACGCGGCGCAGTCGCCGACCGCGAACACACCCGGCCGGCTCGCGCGCAGCCCCTCGTCGACGGCGACGCCGTTGTCCAGTGCCAGCCCGGAGCCCTCCAGCCAGCCCGTCTCGGGCCGTACGCCGATGCCCGTGACGACGAGGTCGGCCTCGATCGAGCCGCCTCCGGCCAGTTCGAGGCCGCCGGGCTCCACCGAGGCGGCCTTGACCCCGTGGCGCAGCTCGACCCCGGCCTCGGCGTACCAGCGCGCGGTCCGCGACCCGGCCTCGGCACCGATGGCGCCCGCGAGCGGCGCGTCCGCCGCCTCGGCGACCGTCACCCGGCAGCCGGCCGCTGCCGCGGCCGTCGCGACCTCGGCGCCGATCCAGCCCGCGCCGACGATGACCAGCCGGGCGCCGGGACGCAACGCGGCGCGGAGCGCACGGGCGTCGTCGATGGTGCGCAGCACGTGCTGCGGGCCGTCGCCGGGCAGCCGGATCGGCGTCGCGCCGGTCGCGATCACGAGCGCGTCGAACGCGAGCGGCCCCTCGGTCGTCTCCAGGTCCTCGCCCAGGGCCGTCGCGCGCCGCCCCAGGAGCGTCGTACAGCCGAGCCCGTCGAGGTCGGGGGCGACGGTCGTGTCGTCGGTCTCGCCCCGCAGCACGGCCTTCGACAGCGGCGGGCGGTCGTACGGGGCGTGCGGCTCGGCCCCCACGAGCGTGAGACCGCCCCCGTACCCCTGGGCCCGCAGGGTCTCGGCCGTCCGCAGCCCCGCCAGTCCGCCACCCACCACGATCACGCGCTCCATACGACGTAGGCTAGGGGGTGCTTCATGAGCCCCGTGTGCCCGACAGGTGCAGCGGGGCTGTGGAACGCCCCGAGAAAGATCCCCAGCGCGGGAGCCCGGCGGACCGGGCTGAGAGGGCGGCAGATGGCCGCCGACCGCTGAACCTGATCCGGGTCATGCCGGCGAAGGGAGCGCCAGAGTGGACGACGTGGTCATCATCGGCGGCGGTGTGATCGGCCTGGCGACGGCGTGGCGTTCGCTCGGACGCGGGCTGCGCGTCACGGTCGCCGACCCCGAACCGGCCGCCAAGGCCTCCTATGTCGCGGCCGGAATGCTCACCCCCGTCAGCGAGCTCACCTACGGCGAGGAGGCGCTCCTGCACCTCGGCCTCGCCTCACGCGACCGCTATCCGGCGTTCGTGGCGGAGCTGGAGGAGGTGTCCGGGCGTGACACGGGCTTCCGCGGCGACGGCACGCTCCAGGTCGCCCTCGACTCCGACGACCTCGCCGTCCTCGGCGAGCTGCGGCGCTATCAGGAGTCGCTCGGGATCCCGGCCGAGACGCTCACCGGCCGCGAGTGCCGGCGGATGGAACCCATGCTCGCGCCCTCCGTACGCGGCGGCCTGCTCGCCCCCGCGGACGGCTCCATCGACCCGCGGCGCCTGACCGCCGCGCTGCTGGCCGCCGTCGAGCGGCTCGGCGGCACGCTCGTACGCGAGCGGGTCGCGGAGGTGCTGACCGAGGACGGCCGGGCCGCGGGCGTCCGTCTCGACGGCGGCGACGTGGTCCGCGCGCACCAGGTGGTGCTCGCCGCCGGGCCGTGGAGCCAGGACGTCAAGGGAGTGCCGGACGGCGTGCTGCCGCCGGTGCGCCCGGTCAAGGGCCAGGTGGTACGCCTGCGGAGCGCGACGCCGTTCCTGGGCCGGTGCGTGCGCGGCCTCGTACGCGGCTCGTCGGTCTACCTCGTGCCGCGGGCCGACGGGGAGATCGTGGTCGGCGCCACCCAGGAGGAGATGGGCTTCGACACGACGGTCACCGCGGGCGGCGTCTGGGAGCTGCTGCGCGACGCCCGCGAGCTGCTGCCCGGCGTCACCGAGCTGGAGTTCGCCGAGGTACGCGCCGGTCTGCGGCCCGGTTCGCCGGACAACGCCCCGGTGCTCGGCGCGAGCGCGCTGCCGGGCCTGCTGCTGGCCACCGGCCACTTCCGCGGCGGCGTGCTGCTCGCGCCGGTCACCGGAGACGCCATGGCCGAGCTGCTGGCCACCGGTGCGATGCCCGAAGTGGCCCGGCCCTTCTCACCCACCCGGTTTCGGGAGTGAGCCCGCAGGAGCGAGCGGAGGCGGCGGGCGAGGGACGAGGCCGCCGGTGGAGCGAGCGAGAAGGGCGAACGACGGTGAGCACGAGTGAGCCCGCTGGAGCGAGCGGAGGCGGCGGGCGAGGGACGAGGCCGCCAGTGGAGCGAGCGAGAAGGGCGAACGACGGTGAGCACGGAGAGAGCATGAAGATCACTGTGAACGGCGCGGAGCACGAGGCGGAGGAGGGCGTGTCCGTCGCGGGCGTCGTCGCCTCCGTGACCCGGGCGTCGGCCGGCGTGGCCGTCGCCCTCAACGACCAGGTCGTCCCGCGCGGCGACTGGCCGACCACGATCGTTCGCGAGGCGGACCGCATCGAGGTGCTGACCGCCGTACAGGGAGGTTGACGATGGACGACCCGCTCGTCATCGCGGGAGAGACGTTCGGATCCCGGCTCATCATGGGGACCGGCGGCGCGCCGAGCATGAGCGTCCTGGAGGAGGCGCTGACCGCGTCCGGCACCGAGCTGACCACGGTCGCGATGCGACGCGTCGATCCCGGCTCCCGCGGCTCGGTGCTCGACGTGCTCGGCCGCTGCGGCATCCGGGTGCTGCCGAACACCGCCGGCTGCTTCACCGCGGGCGAGGCCGTGCTCACCGCCAAGCTGGCCCGCGACGCGCTGGCGACCAACTGGGTGAAGCTGGAGGTCATCGCCGACGAGCGCACGCTGCTGCCGGACCCGATCGAGCTGCTGGACGCGGCCGAGCAGCTCGTCGACGACGGGTTCGTCGTGCTGCCGTACACCAACGACGACCCGGTGCTCGCCCACCGGCTCGAGCAGGCCGGCTGCGCGGCCGTGATGCCGCTCGGCTCCCCGATCGGCTCGGGCCTGGGCATCCGCAACCCGCACAACATCGAGCTCATCGTCGAGCAGGCGCAGGTGCCGGTCGTGCTGGACGCGGGGCTGGGCACGGCCAGCGACGCGGCGCTCGCCATGGAGCTGGGCTGTGACGCGGTGCTGCTGGCGACCGCGGTCACCCGGGCGCAGTCACCCGCCCTGATGGCGTCGGCGATGCGGCACGCCGTGACCGCCGGCCGGGCGGCCCGGCTCGCCGGCCGGATCCCCAAGCGGCGGTACGCCCAGGCGTCGTCGCCGTGGCAGGGGCTGAGCTCGAGCGGTTGATCTCGATCCGGTCAAGGATCGATGCCTTCCTTCGCACCTGCGGCGAGTATCAGGTTTAAACACGAATACACTCCCCCTGATGGATACGTCGGTTGCGGACCCGCTCGTCGGGCAGGTGCTCGATGGGCGCTACCGCGTCCAGTCGCGGGTCGCCCAGGGCGGCATGGCCACGGTGTACGTCGGCCATGACACGAAGCTCGATCGCACGGTGGCCCTCAAGGTCATGCACGCGAACCTCGTCGGCGACGAGGAGTTCGTGCGGCGCTTCATCGCCGAGGCCAAGCACGCCGCGGCGCTGTCGCACCCGAGCGTGGTCGCCGTGTACGACCAGGGCACCAGCAAGGGCCACGTCTTCCTGGCGATGGAGTACGTCCCGGGGCGCACGCTCCGCGCGCTGCTGACCGAGCGCGGCCGGCTCGGACCGCGCGAGGCGCTGGAGATCATGCAGCCGGTGCTCGCGGCGCTGGGCGCCGCGCACCGCGCCGGTGTGATCCACCGTGACGTCAAGCCGGAGAACGTCCTGCTCAACGCCGACGGACGCATCAAGGTGGCCGACTTCGGCCTCGCCCGCGCGGAGTCGGCGAGCAAGCAGACCAAGACCGGCATGCTCATCGGCACCGTCGGCTACCTCGCCCCCGAGCAGGTCATCTCCGGCGACGCCGACACCCGCACCGACGTCTACGCCGCCGGCATCATGCTGTTCGAGCTGCTGACCGGCCGCCAGCCGCATCAGGGCGGCACGCCGCTGTCCGTGGCGTACAAGCACGTCAACGAGGCGGTGCCACTGCCGTCGAGCGTGGTGCCGGGCCTGCCGCCGCAGATCGACGCCCTCGTGGCCAGCGCGACCAACCGCGATCCGGCGCGGCGGCCCTCCGACGCGGTCCACTTCCACGCCGCGGCCGGCGAGGTCTACCGCACCCTGCCCCGCGACATCGACGAGACCCTCGCGGGTGTGAGCCCGGTCACCGCGCCCATGCCCGACCCGTCGGCGGTCTCCTCCTCCCCGGAGGGTTCGACGCAGGCGCTCCCGGCGCCGGCCGGTGCCGGGACGCAGATGCTCGGCTCCGGCACCCAGATGCTGGGGCCGCACACGATGGCGATCCCCCGGGACGAGCACACGCAGCCGGACCCCGGACCGCCGCCGCCCGCGGGGCTGCGGAACCGCCTCCTGCGCCCGCCCGGCCTGTACGGGGTCATCGCCGCCGCCGTCGTGGTGGTGGTGCTCCTCGGCGGCGTGGTGTGGAGCGTGACGCTCGGCAACACCGAACGGGTTCCCAAGCTCGTCGGCCTCTCCGAGGAGCAGGCGCGCGTCGAGGCCGCCAAACTCGGCCTGAAGGTCAAGCGCGGCGACTCCCGCTACGACCAGAAGATCCCCAAGGACAGGGTCGTCGACGTCCAGCCGAAGGTCGGCACCGAGGTCAAGAAGGGCACCCTGCTCACGCTGGTGTTCTCCAAGGGCAAGAAGCCCGTGGACATCCCGGACGTGCACAACATGCCGCTCGACCAGGCCAAACAGCGGCTGCAGAGCGTCGGCCTGCAGCCCGGTGACCAGGTGCAGCAGGACAGCACCACGATCCCGCGCGGCTATGTCATCAAGACCAGGCCGGCCGCCGGCACGTCCCAGAACCCGGACGATCCGGTCACGCTGGTGGTCAGCAGCGGCATCAAGATGCCCAACCTCGTCAACATGCGCCGCGACCAGGCCAACGCCGCCCTGACCAAACTGGGCCTGAACGTCCAGTGGCAGGAGCAGGACCCGGCCCCGAACCAGCCGGAGAACATCGTCGTCGGCCAGAACCCTCCACCGGGCCAGCAGGTCAACCGCGGCGACTCAGTGCAGGTGACGGTGACCAAGGGCCAGTGCCAGTGGTGGAACCCGTTCTGCAAGGACAACGACGGCGGCCAGGGAGCGGTGCCCCAGGTGACGGGCCAGCCGATCGCGGTCGCGCGGCAGCTCCTGCGCCAGAACGGCTTTCAGGTGAAGGTCAGCAAGGGCGGCGGCCGTGACATCGTCACCGGCCAGAACCCTCCGGCCGGCACCCCGCAGCCCCACGGCGCCACCATCACCATCTGGCACTGAGGGCCCGTCCCGAGCGATTCCGGCGCGGCCCGCCGCGAGCGGGCCCGCCGCACCCACTAGGCTGGCGCGGCTATGACTGCCCAGCTGACCAGCCCCATCGGGGCACACGTGCCGGTGGCCGGCGGCCTGGCCACCGGCGGGCTGCGTTACGCAGCGCAGATCGGCGCCGAGACCATCCAGGTCTTCGTCAGCAACCCGCGCGGATGGGCGCTGGCGGCCGGCAAGGAGGCCGAGGACCGCAAACTGCGGGAGCACGGCGAGCGGACCGGAATGCCGGTGTTCGTGCACTCCCCGTACCTGATCAACGTCGGGTCGCCGAACCCGCAGACGGTCGCCGGTTCGGTGGCCTCGATCCGGCACTCGCTCGTGCGAGGGGCCGCGATCGGCGCCCGCGGCGTCGTCGTGCACACCGGGTCGGCGGTCTCCCAGCCGCGTGAGGCCGCCGTGCGCCAGCTGCGCGAGCACCTGCTGCCGCTCCTCGACGAGATCCCGCCGGACGGCCCCGACCTGCTGTTCGAGCCGATGGCCGGGCAGGGCGCGATGCTGTGCGCGACCGTCCAGGACCTCGGCCCGTACCTGGACACCGTGGACCGCCACCCGCGTGCCGGGGTGTGCCTGGACACCTGCCACGCGTTCGCGGCGGGCCACGACCTGGCCGCCCCGGGCGGCGTCGCCGCGACGCTGGACGCGCTCGCCATGACCGTCGGCGCCGACCGGCTCAAGCTCATCCACGCGAACGACTCCAAGGACGGCTGCGGCTCGGCCAAGGACCGGCACGAGAACATCGGCAAGGGCCGCATCGGGGCCGAGCCGTTCGCCGAGCTGTTCCGCCACCCGGTGAGCCGGGGCGTGCCGCTGGTGATCGAGACTCCGGGCCGCAGCCCCGAACCCCACCGCGCGGACGTGGAGACCCTGAAGGCCCTGCGCGACCGCTGAACTCCCCCGCGACGAAAAAAGGCCTGGGTGCCGCTGAACAACCCCCCGACCGTTCAGCAGCACCCAGGCGCCGCCGCCTGGCCTCCACCCCCCCGAGTCGGAGCCTGGCGGCCGTCCCGAGAACGTTGCTGTGCCGAAACACTAGGGTCCGCGGGTGCCGCGGCGAAACCCATAAAGCCCTTGCCTCGGTAAACGGTCCGTAGTCATCGGTATGCGTTCCGTAACGGCGGTCCGAGCGGTCGCTCACGCGCGACGAACGGCGGGGTTTCACCCGTGCTCCTCCGGGACGTGCATGCGGACCATCGCCCGGTCCGTGTGGGCCGGAACGGTCGCGCGCGTCAGCAGGGAGACGCCGATCATCACGGCGAAGCCGAGCGGCACCGTGACGAGCGCCGGCTGCTCGATGAGCATGCCGAGCCAGCCGGCGCGCTGGCCGCCGAGGATCCGCGTGAGGCCGGCCGCGGTGGCCGGTCCGCCGCCCGCGACCACGCCCGCGACCGCGCCCGCCGGGGTGAGCCGCGACCACCAGACGCCCAGGACCAGCAGCGGGCACAGCGACGACGCCGCGACGGCGAAGGCGAGGGTGATCAGCGCCATCGACTGCGGTACGCACGTCAGCGTCACAAGGAGGAGCGGGACCGCCATGGTGATCAACGCGGACCGCCGGAAGCCGCTCGCGCCGCCGCCGAAGTTGCCGGCGATGCTGCCGGAGACCGCGACGACGACCCCGCAGGAGGTGGAGGCGAACGCCGCGAACGCCCCGGTGGCGACGAGGATGGTCAGCAGGTCTCCCGAAAGGCCCGGCAGCATCCGGTGGGGCAGCATCAGGAGCGTCGCGTCGGTCTCGCCGGTCATCAGCAACTCGGGCGTGTAGAGCCGGCCGAGGGTGCCGAACAGCGCCGGGAACAGGTAGAAGGCGGCCAGCATCAGCACCACGAGGTTCGCCGTACGGCGCGCGGACCGCCCGCCGGCGTTGGAGTAGAAGCGCACGACGAGGTGCGGCAGGCCCATGGTGCCGAGCAGGACGCTGAGCAGCACGGAGTACGTCGCGGCCAGCGGGTGGTTGCGCCCGCCCGAGAACGGTGTCGCCCACCGGTCACCGCGCAGGAGCGCCAGCCGGTCGGTGCGCGGCACCGCGGCGCCGGCCGGGAAGCGCAAGCGCGCTCCGGCCCGTACGCGATGCGGCCCGGTGTCCAGCCGGACGGGCTCACCGTCGTAGCGCCGCCCGTCGAGGACGCCACGGACGGTGACGACGGCGGGCGCGGTGATCCGCATCCCCGCGCTCGTGCCGGCCGTGACCGTCGTCGGCCGGTGGAAGTACGGCGCGCGCGCCGCGTCGGCGTCGTTCTGCAGCCGCCAGACGGCCAGGAAGATCAGCCCCGGCACGACCACCGCGATGAGCTTGAGCCAGAACTGGACGGCCTGCATGCCGGTGATGCTGCGCATGCCGCCGGGCAGGACCACCGCGCCCACCGCGAGGACGACGGCCATCCAGCCGGTCCACACGGGCAGCCCGCTTATTACCGACAGTGTTACGCCGGCCCCCTGAAACTGCGGAAGGAGGTAGAACCAGCCGATGACGACGACGCAGGTGCTGACGGCGTGCCGGACCGTACGCGATCCGAGCCGCCAGGCCGCGAAGTCCGACAGCGTGTACGCGCCCGAGCGGCGGAGGGGGGCCGTGACGAGTGTGAGCAGCACCACGTGGCCGGCGGCGGCGCCGATCGGCAGCCACAGCATGTCCGCGCCGTACGCGAGCACGAGGCCGGCCATGCCCAGGAAGGCCGCGGCGGAGATGTACTCCCCGCTGATCGCCGAGGCGTTCCACCACGGCGAGACCTCGCGCGAGGCGGAGTACAGGTCGGAGGCGTGGGCGGGCCGCGTACGCGCGGAGACGCCCAGGAGAGAGGCGATGAGCAGCGCGAGCGCCACCACCGTGATCATGAATGCTCCTCACCTGCTTCCGGCACCGAGGTGGGGGTCACTCGGGCCGTGCCGGTTCGGTGAAGGCGCGCTCGGCGCGCTCGGCGAGACGTACGTGGCGATGCGCGGCGACCACCCAGACGGGCTGGACGCCACCGCAGAGGATCAGCCAGGGCAGCCGGACGCCCAGCAGCCGCACGTGGGACAGGCCCGGGGCGCAGGCGAACAACATCGGCAGGCCGGCGAGGAGAAGAAAGATGATCGTGAGGGTTGCGAGGGCGAGCCGGGCCTGCGCGCGGATCAGGGATCTGACCCGTGCCGCGCCCGGCTCCGCGTGTTCGTCGGGGGGTCTTCGGCGGGGGCCACGTCTGCGGGCCCCGGGAACGGTGACGGTGACGCGTTCGGTCATCTCGGGCCGCGGGCCTCCTGCCGGAATCTGCGGACGAGCAGGTCACGGACCTCGCGGGTGTGTCGCCGGCTGACGAGCAGCGGGCGCTCACCGACCTGCAGGACCGCGCGGCCGTCGTCGAATCGCAGCTCGCTGATGTGTGCCGTGGAGACGAGCGTCTTGCGGTGGATGCGGATGAATCCGACCGGCCTCCACCGCTCGGCGAGCGCGGCGAGCGGAACCCGGATGAGGTAGCTGCCGTCGAAGGTGTGCAGCCGTACGTAGTCGCCGTGCGCCTCGGCGTGGGTGACGGCGGCGAGCGGGATCATCCGCGTGCGGCCGGCGAGCTCGACCGGGATCATCTCGTCGGCCTCGGGCTCCTCGACGGCGGCGTCGCGGCGAACGGTCTGCTCGACGCGCCGAACGGCCTCGCTGAGGCGGCCGGGATCGACCGGCTTGAGGAGGTAGTCGACCGCGCCGAGCTCGAACGCGGTCACCGCGAACTCCTCGTGGGCGGTGACGAAGACGACGGCGGGCGGGTCGGCGAAGCCGGTGACGAGCCGGGTGAAGTCGAGCCCGTCGAGGCCCGGCATGCGGATGTCGAGGAACACCGCGTCGAGCCGGTCGCCCTCGGACACCATGCGGCCGAGGTCGCGCAGCGCCTCCGCGGCGTCGGCCGCCGGCTGGACGGCCTGGACGCGCGGATGCCGGCGGAGGAGGTAGGTGAGCTCCTCGAGGGCCGGAGCCTCGTCGTCTGCGGCGAGCACGCGCAACATGGCAGGAGACTGCCCCCTTTACTCTCCGTGTGCAATAGATTTCATGGAGTAAGACGCGACTCTTACCCTGCGGACAGATCTGTGTGACATTTGGGCACGCGGAGGCTGACCTTCATGCCCGCACCGATCGCGGTCTCGATGACCAGGCCGTACTCCTCGCCGTAGACCTGGCGCAGCCGGTCGTCCACGTTGAGCAGGCCGATGCCGCGCGCCGTGCCGCCGTCGTCGCCCGATTCGAGCAGGGCCCGCAGCTTGTCGGGGTCCATGCCGACCCCGTCGTCCTCGATGCTGATCGCGGCCTCGGCCCCGGCGTCGCGGGCCACGATGCGCACGTGGAACCGCTGCATGCCGCACTCCATGCCGTGGCGGATGGCGTTCTCGACCAGCGGCTGCAGCGACAGGAACGGCACGGCGACGGGCAGCACCTCGGGCGCGATCTCGACGCTGAACCGCAGGCGCTCCTCGCCGAACCGCGCGCGCTCGAGCAGCAGGTAACGGTCGATCGAGCGGAGCTCCTCGGCCAGGGTGGTGAAGTCGCGCGGGTTGCGGAACGAGTAACGGGCGAAGTCGGCGAAGTCGAGCACCAGCTCGCGGGCGCGCTCGGGGTCGGTGCGCACGAACGAGGCGATCGTGGTCAGCGAGTTGTAGACGAAGTGCGGAGAGATCTGCGCGCGCAGCGCGCGCATCTCGGCCTCCATCAGCCGCGCCTTGGAGGAGTCGAGCTCGGCGAGCTCGAGCTGTCCGGACATCCAGCGGGCCACCTCGCCCAGGATGCGCAGCCGGTGGAACCGCGCGCGCTCGGCGTACGCCGCGAGGGCGCCCGCGACCCGGCCGTCGATGGTCAGCGGGGCGATCATGGCGACCCGGACCTGGCAGTGCGGGTCGCCGCAGGGGTCGAGCTCCCGGACGATCACCCGTGACCGGCCGGAGGTCAGGACGGGCTCGGCGAGGCGGAGCGTGGAGTCGGAGTGGGCGATGCCGCCCTCCCAGACGAGGAGCCGTTCGGTGTCGGTGACCGCGACGACCGGGACGCCGAGCAGGTCCCGCAGGTGGCGTACGGCCTTGCGGGCGGAGTCCTCGGTCAGCCCGGCCCGCAGCGACGTGGAGGCGACCGAGACGGTGTGCAGCGCGGCGAAGGTCGCCTCGTCGGCCAAGGCGCCCCTGCCCGTGCGCTGCCGCATCGCGCACAGCGACCAGCCGGCGGCGCCCACGGTGAGGGCGGCCGCCACGGCGATCAGCGCGTCGGCGGAACTCAGCAGCATGACAGCAGACGGTAATACGGTGGTCACGAAACGCGTGGGGCTTTGCCCGTAAGCGGTCTGACTCCGCCCGCTCGGCCGCCCGCTCGGAGGGCGGGGGTTCCGGGTCGCGTGTCAGGCCGGCGGGGTCTCCTCCTGGTAGGAGTAGCGCTGCTCGAGCCAGGGGTCGGCGAGGTTGTGGTAGCCGCGCTCCTCCCAGAACCCGCGCCGGTCCGCGACCAGGTACTCGATCGCGCGGAGCCACTTGACGCTCTTCCAGCCGTACAGGTGCGGGACGACCATGCGGAGCGGCGCGCCGTGCTCGGGAGTGAGGGGCTCACCGTCGCGGTGGGTGGCCAGCAGGGACGTGTCGGCGAGGAAGTCCGACATCCGCAGGTTCGCGCTGTAGCCGTACTCGGCCCAGACCATCACGTGGGTGGCGTCGTCCGCGGGCGGGGCGAGCGCGGCCAGCGTCGTCGCGCGGATGCCCTCCCAGACGACACCAGGGATGGAGAACTTGGTGACGCAGTGGAAGTCGGCCGTGACCCGCTCCCGTGCCATCGCCGCCACCTCGGGCCAGGTCCAGCGGCTCTCCTGCCCGGAGGCGGTCGCGCCCTGCACCCGCAGGTCCCAGCGCTCAGGGCGGAACTTCGGCACCGGCCCGTAGTGCAGGACCGGCCAGTCACGCGGAACGTGCTGCCCCGGCGGGAGCGGCGTGTCAGCCGCCATCGTGTGTCTTCCGCCCGCACTTCCTCATCGCCCGCCATCCTGCCATTCGCCCCGAGACGCGCTACGCGGACCCCTCCCGCACGGGCATGCCCCGCGATGGGCTACTGTTCCGGTGTGAGCAACGTCTTCTTTAGCTATGGCGGGCCCGGGTCACGGGCGGCTGCCAGGAAGACGCTGCGCTAAAAGGCAACCGCTGACGAATGCCCCGGGCCATCAGGCCCGGGGCATTCGTCGTTTCTGGGAAGAGGGAACAGCATGGTCGTCGTCATGGCCGCCGAGGCCGAGGAGGCCGATGTCCAGGCCGTCGTCGAACGCGTCGAGTCGGCGGGCGCCGACGCGTTCGTCAGCCGGGGCGTGAACCGCACGATCGTCGGATTGGTCGGCGACGTGGAGCAGCTCGGCACGTTGAACCTGCGCGGGATGCGCGGGGTCGCCGACGTCGTGCGGATCTCGGTGCCGTACAAGCTGGTCAGCCGGGAGAACCACCCGGACCGCTCGGTCGTACGGGTCGGGGGCGTGCCGATCGGGCCAGGGACCATGACGCTGATCGCCGGGCCGTGCGCGGTGGAAACGCCGGAGCAGACCCTCGCCGCGGCGCAGATGGCGCAGGCCGCCGGCGCGACGTTGCTGCGTGGCGGGGCGTTCAAGCCGCGGACCTCGCCGTACGCGTTCCAGGGCCTGGGCGAGAAGGGCCTGCGGATCCTGGCCGAGGTACGGAAGGAGACGGGCATGCCGATCGTCACGGAGGTGGTGGACGCCCACGACGTCGAGCTGGTCTCCTCCTACGCGGACATGTTGCAGGTCGGCACGCGCAACATGCAGAACTTCGCGCTGCTGCAGGCGGTCGGCGGCGCGGGCAGGCCGGTGATGCTCAAGCGCGGCTTCAACGCGACGATCGAAGAGTGGCTGATGGCGGCGGAGTACGTCGCGCAGCGGGGCAACCTGGACATCGTCCTGTGCGAGCGCGGCATCCGGACGTTCGAGAAGGCCACGCGGAACACGCTGGACATCTCCGCGGTCCCGGTCGCCCAGCGGCTGTCGCACCTGCCCGTCATCATCGACCCGTCGCACTCGGGCGGGCGGCGGGACCTGGTCCTGCCGCTGACCCGCGCGGCGATCGCCGTGGGCGCCGACGGCGTGATCATCGACGTGCACCCCCACCCGGAACAGGCGCTGTGCGACGGCCCGCAGGCGCTCGTCAACGGCGACCTGCGCGAACTGGCCAAGACCGTCCGCGACCTCCCCCCGCTGGTGGGCCGCACCCTCGCCACCGCGTGAACCGGGCCGGGGAGGCCGCCCCGCCGGTCACGGGGCCGCCTCCCCGGCCCCGGACGACGCCGGGCGGGCGGTGCACCCGCGGGGACGCCGGGTGCCTGCCCGCGCGGACGTCGCCGGGCACGGGCGCGCCGGCGGAGGACCGGCGCGCCCGGCCGGAACCCCGCCGGTGACGGCCCCGCTTCGACCGGCGTGTCATGGGCGGGCTAGGCTCTCCGGTCATGGCGTACTTCACCGCTCAGCTCGGACCGCCCCGGCTCTGACCGGGGCCGCCCCTTCCCCACGCCCGGCGCACCGCCCGGCGTGGTCGTGAACGTGTTCAGGCGCGTCCCCGGATCCGGTGTTCATCATCCGGTTCGAGCCTGGAGTCTCTCTCGTGACCAGTACGTCCCTCAGTACCACCACGCCCGTACGCCGGTTCGGCGGCGCGGCCGACATCGTCCTCGCCGCCGCTCTCTGGGGCACCACCGGCACCGTTCGCAGCTTCACGCACGCGGGTCCGGTCGTCGTGGGCGCCGCCCGGCTGCTCATCGGCGGGGCCTTCCTCTTCGTCCTCGCCGTGCGCTCCGGCGGCCTGCGGCCGCTGATCGCCGCCGGCCGCCGCACCCGGCTGATCCTCTTCCTCGGCGCCGCCCTCGCCGCGATCTACCAGGTGGCGTTCTTCAGTTCCGTCGCCCGTACGGGTGTCGCCACCGGCACGGTCGTCACGATCGGCAGCGGGCCGGTGTTCGCGGGGCTGCTCACCCTGGCCCTGCGGATGGGCACGCCGAGCCGCCGCTGGCTGCTGTCCACCGTCGGCGCGGTGGCCGGATGCACCGCGCTGACCGTCGGCGGCCGGTCCGCCGGGGTCGAGCCGGTCGGCATCGCCCTCGCCCTGCTGTCGGGCTTCGGGTACGCCGCGTACGCCACCGCGGCGTCCGCGCTGATCACGCGCGGGGAGGAGGACCGGGCGGTGACCGGCGTCCTGTTCGCCGGCGCCGGCGTCCTGCTGCTGCCCGTGCTCCTGTTCGAGGGTGCCGGCTGGCTCTTCACCGCACGCGGCGGCCCGGCCGCGCTCTACCTCGGCCTGGTCACCACAGGGGTCGGCTACGTCCTGTACGGCCGCGGGCTGCGCACCACACCGGTCGCCACGGCGACGACGCTCACCCTGGCCGAACCCGCCGTCGCGGCGGTGCTCGGCCTGTTCGTGCTGGGTGAGCATCTGGCCGGGGTCGCCCTGGCCGGCCTGGCCCTGCTGGTGGTCAGCCTGCTGATCCTCGCGCTGCCGGAGGGCCGGCCGAGGCGATGACCGTCGGCGGGCGGGGGCTCCGGCCCCCGCCCGCCGGCTCGCCTGCTCTGGCGCGCGCTCTCCGGACGCCGATGCCCGTCAGCGGACGGGCATCGGCGGGTCAGGCGCCGGTGTCGCCGTACGCCGGACGGTGCTCCTGCAGGGTCGTGGCGAGCTGCTCGGCCATCTCGCCGGCGTCGAGGCGCTTCTCGATCTGGCGAAGATCCTCGATCTTGGCGCGGGTCTCGGCGCGACGCGGGGTCAGGACCGTGCAGCAGTCCTCGTCCGGCAGCTCGGAGATCGCCAGCGTGTGGATGCGGCGAGCCTCATCCATGATCTCGATCTTGTCCATGCCGATGAGCGGACGCAGGATCGGGAGTTCGACCGCGTCGTCGAGCGCGGTGATGTTCTGGAGCGTCTGGCTGCTCACCTGGCCGAGGGAGTCGCCGGTCACCAGCGCCGCCCCGCCGAGGTTGTGCGCGACGATCTCACCGGTCTTCAGCATCAGCCGTCGCTGCGCCACGATCTGCAGCCGGTCGGCGCCGGAGGTCTTGATCTGCTGCTGCGCCTTGCCGAACGGCACGACGAACAGCCGCGAGCCGCCCTGGAACTTGTCCAGCTCGCGGACCAGGGCGTACGCCTTGTAGATCGATTCGGGGCCGGTGAAGGGCATGCCGGAGAAGTGGAGGAAGTCCACGCGCAGGCCGCGGCGCATCATGCGGTAGGCGGCCACGGGCGAGTCGATGCCGCCCGACATGAGGACGAGCGCCCGGCCGCTCATGCCGACCGGCAGGCCGCCCGCGCCCGGCATGCCGTCGGTGAAGACGAACACCTCGCGCTGGTCGACCTCGACGAACACCGCGATGTCGGGGTTCTTCAGGTCGACCGGCAGGTCGTAGCGCTCCTGGACCTTCGAGCCGAGCAGGATGTTCAGCTCCGAGGAGGTCATCGGGAAGCGCTTGTCGCGGCGCCGCGAACGGATCGCGAACGGGCCCTTGCGCACGAGCGCCGGGTGCTGGCCGACGAGGTCGAGCGCCGCGCGTACGGCCGCGTCGGGGTCCTTGTCCACCCGCCAGGCGCGGTGCACCCACACGATGCCCATCACGTCGGTCATGCGCCGGGCGACGGCGTCGACGTCGGCGAGCTCGCCGCTCTCGGTGCGGACGACGATGACGCCCTCGCGCTGCCAGATGTGGATCTTGATGCCGAGGCCCTTGACCGCGGCGCGGATGTTGTTCTGGAGCCGCCGCTCGAACAGGTCACGGTTTCTGCCCTTGAGTACGAGCTCACCCAGCTTGAGCAGCACACAGGGCTCACCGTTCACAGGGGTGGGCCGGCTCGTGCTCTCGGCCGCCGCGTCGAGCATCGGCATGGATGACCTCCTGCAAGGGGAACCGGGAAAGGGGCGACTCGTCTGGGGTCCGTCTCAAGGCTCCGCTGCCTGCCGTGCGGCGACTTCGAGACAGACCTAGTGTCGCGCAAGAAGTGCAACACCGCGACTCGGGCACGGTGTTCCCCGGGTCGTCACCGTTTCACGCAGGTGTACGCGCCGTAGATCCGCGCCCGGAAGTCGGCCCGTACGATCTCGAATCCGGTGGCCTCCAGCATCGGCTCCAGCAGCCAGCGGAAGGTGCTGTGCTCGGTCCGGAGGTGCTCGGCGAAGTCCTCGCGGGTGTAGCCCCGTGCGGGATCGGCCGCCGCGCCGTCGAACCAGCGCTCGATGACCTCGTCGGCCTCCTCCGGGCGGAAGTCATAGACCAGGTCGCGCAGCCGCAGCACGCCGCCGGGCCGCATGATCCGCGCGACGCGCTCCAGGGCGAGCGCCTTCCAGAAGTCCGGCAGCTGGTGCAGCGCGTTGCGGGTGCACACGGCGTCCGCGGGCGCGCCGGTGTGCTCGTAGGACAGGAAACCCGCGCGCACGCACTCGACGTTGGAGAGCCCGGCCGCACGCTCGCGCAGGACCTCCTGCATCGCGGGCGAGACGTCGACCGCGACCACGCGGCGGAACCGCGGCGCGGCGGCGAACGCCAGGCGTCCGGTGCCGGCGCCGAGGTCGACCAGAGTGCCGTCGAGCCCGGCGAGCTCGGCGAGGTCCTCCTCGACGTCCGTCAGACCGCCCCGGTCGTATCCGGCCTTCGTCTCATAGCCGGCGACGAAGCCCGGGTCGAGGTGCTCGGGACCGGCGTGGGCGAGTTCGTCGAGGGCCCATGATGCGTCCATCCCACGATCCTCACATCGGGGGCCCCACGGCCGCATCCGGTTTTGTCACCGCGCCGAGCCGACGGGCTCCGGCGGGCGCTCCACCGTCCGCAGGCCGGGCCCGAGGGCCAGCGTGACCGCCACCGACGCCGCCGCCATCACGGCCATGGCCGTCGCCGGCGAGGTGTGCTGCGCGACGGCCCCGGCGAGGGCGGCGGCGACTCCCTGCATGGCGAGCATGCCGGAGGTGTGCAGGCCCAGCGCGTGCCCGTGCATGGCGACCGGGGTGATGGCCATCAGCCGCTCCTGGAGCAACAGCGTCGCGGAGTAGCCGACCGAGGCGAGGACGACGGCGGGGACCGCGACGGGCGCCGGGGGGTTCACCGCGAAGACCAGATACGGGACGGCGAGCAGCAGGCGCAGCGGCGCGCCGAGCCTCCGCCGCCACCGGGCCGCCACGAACCGGCCGGTCAACGTGTCCCCGACCAGCATGCCGAACGCCGCCACGGCGAACAGCAGGCCCGCGTGCCCGGGCGCGTACGGGACGAAGAGCGACTCACAGCCGACGATCAACCCGTTGGGCACCCAGAGCGCGAGGTAGACGCAGCGGCGGGACCCGTCGGACCACAGGCGCGCGTTGCTCCGCCAGGTCTCGGTCACCGAGGGGCGGCCCGCGGCGCGCGGCGGGCGCGCGGCCAGGCCCGTACGGGCGACGGCCGCGGCGGCGAGATAGAGGGCCGCGCCCGCGAGCAGCGTGCCCCGTGGGGACAGTGTGGCGACCAGCACGCCTCCGGCCGCGAACCCGCAGACCTGTGACGTCCCGGCGGACATGTTCAGCACCGAACGGCCCAGGAGGTAGCCGTCGGCCGGAAGGATCTCGCTGAGCAGCCCGTACCGGACTCCCCCGCCCACCGACGCGACCAGGCCCTGGCCGAGGATGATCGCGAAGACCGCGCCGATCGGCAGGCCGGGCACGGCCAGCGCCACCGTGCTCAGCGCGAACACCAGCCCGATCGCGGTCATCGCCGCCCGGGGCGGCAGCCGGTCCGCCGCCGACAGCAGTGCCATGGCGCCGGCCAGCTGGGCGAAGGAGGCGCCGAACATGCTGAGCGCGGACAGCAGCGGCGACCGGGTGGCGGTGTACACGAGGGTGCCGAGCGCGAGCCCGCTCACCGTCGAGGCGGCGATCTGGAGGGAACTCGCGGCGAACAGCGGGGTGAACTCGTCGGTCCGGAAAAGCTCCCTGTAGGTGCGCATGGCGGGAAATATGACTGCGGGGGCGCGATGACCGTTATGGTTTCGCGGGGAGGCGAAACCTCGGTGGGGTTGTGGCAGGTCAACGCGGACACTGTGGCCGGAAGCCGATTCCTGATCTCGGCGCTGAACGAGACGATCGCCTCCCTGGTCGCCCTGCAGCGCGCGACCGCCGCCCACCCCGGCGAACGCGCGTGGCTCTCCGCTCACCTGCCGGCGTACCGCGAACGGCTCCGCGGCGATCCGGTCACCGCCCTGCTCGTACGTGCGGGGCTCATGGGCAGCTGGAACGCCGACTTCCTCACGCCCACGCCGTTCGCCGAGGGCGGCCCGTCGTTCGCCGACGAGGTGATCCGGATCCGGGAGACACCGCCGGACGCGGCCCGCGCGGACCTGACGGTGTCGCTGAACGGCCCGTTGCCGTCGGTGCTGGACCGGCCCGACCTGCCCTCGCGCGCCGCGGACCTGCTGGAGTGGGTGTGGACGGAGGCGGTGCGCCCGTACTGGCCGCGCCGGCGGCGGCTGCTGGAGGCCGACATCCTCGCCCGTACGCGACAGCTCGGCGAGGGCGGCTGGGCGGCGGCCCTGGACGACATGCGCCCGGGAATGCGCTGGCTCGGCGACGGGCGCCTGCGGATCAACATGTACGACCACCCGCCACGGGTGATCTCGGGCGCGCAACTGCTGTTCGTCCCGGTCACGCCCGGCCGGGGCTGGGTGTCGTGGGAGGAGCCGCACCGGTACGCGGTGGTGTACCCGTGCGCGGGCGTCCTGGCGGACGGGGACGGACCCGGCGCGCCGCAGGCGCTGGGCCGCCTGCTCGGCCCGGCGCGGGCGGGCGTCCTGACGCTGCTCGCGTCACCGAAGAGCACCACACAGCTGGTCGCCCTGACGGGCCAGGGGCTGGGCTCGGTGGGCCGCCACCTGAAGATCCTTCTCGACGCGGGCCTGGTGACCCGCCGCCGCACGGGCCGCTCGGTGCTCTATTACCGCACGCCCGCGGGCGACACCCTGGTGACCGCGTCCCGGGGACAGCGGCCCGATGGACACGCCTCGGACGGCGAAAGGCCCCCGCCGTGAGGCGAGGGCCCAGGTGTCCGGCCGGGATCAGCCGAAGAAGACCTCCGACTCGCTGTACCGCTCGGCCGGGACCGTCTTGAGCTCGTCCGTCGCCGCGCTCAGGTCGGCGCGGACGATGTCCGTGCCCTTGAGGCCGACCATCTTGCCCCAGTCGCCGTCGTGCACCGCGTCGATCGCGTGCAGACCGAAGCGGGTCGCCAGGACCCGGTCGAACGCGGTCGGGGTGCCGCCGCGCTGGATGTGGCCGAGGACCGTGGTGCGGGCCTCCTTGCCGGTGCGCTTCTCGATCTCGGCGGCCAGGCGCTCGCCGATGCCGCCCAGGCGCACGTGACCGAAGGCGTCGAGCTCCTGACTCTGGACGTCCATCTGGCCGTCGGCCGGGTGCGCGCCCTCGGCGACGACGATGATCGGCGCGTACTTCGTCTTGAACCGGCTCTCGACGTAGCCGCAGACCTTCTCGATGTCGAAGGGCCGCTCGGGGATCAGGATGACGTTGGCGCCGGACGCCATGCCGGCGTGCAGCGCGATCCAGCCCGCGTGGCGGCCCATGACCTCGCAGATCAGCGCGCGGTGGTGGGACTCGGCCGTGGTGTGCAGCCGGTCGATGGCCTCCATCGCGATGTTGACCGCGGTGTCGAACCCGAAGGTGTAGTCGGTCGCGTTGAGGTCGTTGTCGATCGTCTTGGGCACGCCGACGACCTTGACGCCGCGGTCGTGCAGTTGCCGCGCGACACCCAGGGTGTCCTCGCCGCCGATGGCGATGAGCGCGTCGACGCCCAGCCCGGCGAGGTTGTCCTTGATCCGCTCGACGCCGCCCTCGATCTTGATCGGGTTGGTGCGGGACGAACCGAGGATGGTGCCGCCACGGGGCAGAATGCCGCGTACGGCCTGGACGTCCAGCGGAATGGTGTCACCCTCGAGGGGACCGCGCCAGCCGTCGCGGAAGCCGACGAACTCGTATCCGTACTCCTGGACGCCCTTGCGGACCACTGCGCGGATGACGGCGTTCAGGCCGGGGCAGTCACCGCCGCCGGTCAGCACTCCGACACGCATGCCTACTCCTCTTCGAACCATGGACTGACCCGACCAGACTAGTGGGCCGGGAACGGTGGATGCGGCATCACGCGCGAGGCACGGTGCACCGCGATTGGTCTAGACCATAGCGGATCGCCAGCCCTCCCATCAGCCCCGTACGGGGAGAACATCCTGACTTTTCGCGACCGCAGGGTAAAGCCGGGAAGGGTTCGGCGGGCGGTCGCGTTCCGGTCACCGGGCCGTCACCCCGTACCCACCGGCCCTCCGGGTGGACAATGGCGGTGAGGACCACGTGACAACCGGTAAAACAACCTCCCGCCCGACCATAGGTGTGCGCCCGGAGAGCGAACTGAGAGATGATGGTCATCTTCCCAACCCCGGGCCTGCGCGCCCACGATCCGCACCCGCAACCTTTTGGTCAAACAGAGTTGTCCCGGCCGTAGGCTCTTCGTGAAGCGTCGGTCGACGGGAGTTCCGAGGGGAGGCGCCATGGCGCTCACGCCAGGCGTCAGGTCGGAGGCGACGGGCCTGCCACCCGGCGGCTCCGGCCACGCACAGAGGGGGACCGGCCGATGAGCCGGCGAGGCAACGGGCTGACCGCGGACGCGTACGTTCCTCTCGCCGACCTGACACCACAGCTCGCCGACGCGATGCTGGCCGCCCTGCGCGAGGCCGGGATCGCCGCGTACGCGGTGCCGGCGCCGGGCGAGACCGGAGGCTATCTGGACGTCCGGCTGCCGGAGGAGCCCACCGACCGGCTCTACGCCGACGCCAGTGCCAAGGCCGCCGCCGAGGAGATCCTCGAGGCGCGGCTTCCGGAGCTGCGGGAGGACTACGCCGCCTCCCGCGACGAGGACCAGATCTTCGCCGAGATCGTCGCGTCCTTCGACCAGCCGTCGGCCCCCGGCGAGACGCCCTGGCCGGCCCAGGAGGACCTCGACGATCCCCTGGACGACACCGCCGAGGACCCGGGCGACGATCCGCCCGCGGAGACGAACGGCGAGCTGATGACCGCCCGCGTCGTCAAGCCCGCCACCGACGACGAGGACGACGAGGACCACTTCATCCCTCCGCCCCCTCCCCCGCTCCCGAAACCGGACGCGCTGACCCGCTTCGCCTGGATCGCCCTGCTCGGCGGGCCGGTCTACCTGGTGGCGTCGGTGTTCCTGAGCTGGGACGTCCCCAGCTGGGCCGCCTTCGTCGCGGTCGCCGCCTTCATCGGCGGCTTCGTCGCGCTCGTCCTGCGCATGGGCGACGACCCGCCGGAGGACGACGACGGCGCGGTCGTCTGATCAAGAGCCCGCGCGGACGGGGACCGCGCCACTGCGCGGGCTCAACTCGCGCGGACGCGGAGCTCGGCCACGACCGGGCGGTGGTCGGTCGCCATCGGGTAGTCGGCGAGCAACTCCGGCTCGTCGGGCACCCCGCAGCTCAGCACCTCGACCTCGGGGTCGGCGAAGACGCCGTCGATGCGGGTGCGCGGCTCCCATGAGCTGTACGTCGCGCCCTCGCCCCACGGCGCCGTCGCGAAGCCGTCCTGGAACCGCGACGCCAGGTGCTCCCACGCCGCTCCCCCGGGCTCCTCGTTGACGTCCCCGGCGAGGATGACCGGAGCGCCGAACCGCTCGCGTATCCGCGCCAGCTCCGTCACGATCTCCTCGGCGTGCCGCAGGCGCGGCCCGTCGGCCAGGTCCAGGTGAACGCTGGCCGCCACGAACCGCGCCCCGCCGACCTCGAACAGCCCGAAGACCAGCCCGCGCCGGTGCAGGCCCGGTACCGGTGAGAGCAGGCGGTGCCGCCGGTGCAGGAGGGCCGTGCGGGGCCCGGCGTACAGCTCCAGCCCCGCGGGCCGCGAGCGTACGGCCAGGCCCAGCGACGTGCGCCGGGCCAGCCAGCGGCGCTTGCGGAGCCAGAACGCGAACCTCGGCGCCTCCTGCACGCACGCGACGTCCGGCTCCAGCCTCCGGATCACCCGGGCCAGCGCGGCGCGGTCGTCGCGCATCGACCGGACGTTGTAGCTGAGCAGCCGGATCGTGGTCAAAAGGAGCTCAGAGACTCAGCGCAGGCGCGCCAGGTCCGCCGCGCCGACGATACCGGCGTCGGGGCCCAGCTCGGCCATCCGGATGTCGGCGAAGACCCGGTGGCCACGGCCCGTCAGGGCGTTCTCGAACGCGGCGCGTGCCGGGTCGAGCAGCAGGTCGCCCGCCTCCGACAGGCCGCCGCCGATGATGAACGCGCCCGGATCGAGGATGGCGGCCAGGTCCGCCATGCCCTGGCCGACCCACGCGGCCACGCTGCGGAAGCACTCCAGGGCCGCGGTGTCGCCGCCGCGCGCCGCCTCGGTGATCTCCGGGCCGCTGATGCCCTCGGGCGAGCCGTCGCCGAGCTCCAGCAGGCGGCCGGCCAGCGCCGGGGAGACACGCGCCAGCTCGCGCGCCTCGGCGACGAGCGCGTTGCCGGAGGCGTACTGCTCCCAGCAGCCGCGGTTGCCGCAGCCACAGCGCCGTCCGTCCGGGACGACGCGGAAGTGCCCGAACTCACCGCCGATGCCGAACCGGCCGCGGTACAGCTCGCCGTCCATGATCAGCCCACCGCCGATCCCGGTGCCCAGGGTGATCAGGACGATGTGGTCCTCGCCGCGGCCGGCGCCGAACTTCGCCTCGCCCCACGCGGTGGCGTTGGCGTCGTTCTCCACGATCACCGGCAGGCCGACCTGGCCCTCGACCTTCTTCTTGAGCGGCTCGTCGCGCCAGGCGAGGTTCGGCGCGAACAGCACCATGGAACGGCTCTCGTCCACGAAGCCCGCGGCACCGAGACCGACCGCCTCGACCTCGTCGAACTTGCCCTTGAGGATGTCGACGACCTCGGCGATGACCGCCGCCGTCTCATGGGGGCTGGTCGAGGGCGTCGGGCGCCGGAGCTTCTCGATGATCCGGCCGTGGTCGTCGACCACCCCGGCGGCGACCTTCGTACCGCCGACATCCACACCAATGGTCAGCGTCATCGACGCGGCCCCCTAGTCACCCTGCGACCGGCCGCCGTCGGCCGGTTCTCCACCCGGCTCGTGGCGCGGCGACTCGGCCGGCTTCGTCCGCTCGAACCCCGCCACCGCCTCGCGGAGAGCGGCGTAGAGTGACTCGCCTGCCGACATGACGTGGCTCACCACGTCGGGACCGGACGCACGGGACGCCGCGATCGCCCGGCACACCGGGCAGTAGCGGCACTCCGGCGCTCCGGTCGCGATGTGCTCGCCCCAGGCTTCGCTGGTGGCCTCACTCCACACGTCGCCGGATCCGGAGCCGGCGCCCGTGGCACCGCTCACGCGCTTCCGCAGCACCTCGACGAGACGCACTGCCTCAAACAGCGCCGATGCTGGCTGTTCACTCATGGGGTCATCATCTACCTAATCGTTCGGCGTGAAACGGTACCGTCCCGCGAGGGATGCGTGACACACAGGCCGGGCATCCGGGGTGAGCCTAGGCTTCGACGCGCTGCTTGAGCCCTTTCAACGCCGTCTCGATTATCCGCTTCTCCGCTTTGCGCCGGACCATTCCGATCATCGGGATCCGTACGTCGACCGCGAGCTCGTAGGTCACCTCGGTGCTCCCATCGGCCGGGGCGAGACGATATGCCCCGGTCATACCGGTCAGCATCGCGCCGGCCTCGGCGAGGTTCCAGTGCACCGCGTCGTCACCGTCCCAGTCATAGGCGAGGACATAGGTGTCCTTGATGGGCCCGGCCTCCAACGTGATGCGTACCTGCTCTGCCCGCCCGTCATCTCCGGTGGAGAGGACCTCGGCGGCGGTGATGCCCTCGGCCCATCCAGGGTATGCCGGAAAGTCGGCGATCACCGCCATGATCTCTGGTGCGGAGGCGCCGATCGTCATGCTCGCACTCGTACGATCCGCCATCGCGGGCGTCCTTTCTTCGGCACTCGAACGTTTCCTGCGGGAGCGTAGCCGTTACCACTCCAGAACGTACGGAACGCCGCGAGCGCGAAAGTGCCCGACGTTGACGCATTCGGTGCGGCCGATCCGCGTCCGGCGTACGAGCGGCTGGTGGACGTGGCCGAACAGCACGTAGCGCGGCTGCGTGTCGCGGATGGCCTCCAGCACCGCCTCGCTGCCCCGCTCGAAGCGGCGCGCCACGGTGTCGTAGAGCAGTTCGGGCACGGCCGGCGGGATGTGGCAGCACAGGACGTCGACCGCGCCCACGGCCGCGACCTTGGCGGCGTAGGTCTCGTCGTCGATCTCGTGCGGCGTGCGGTACGGGGTGCGCAGGCCGCCGCCGACGAAGCCGAACCGCAAGCCGTCGAGCTCGACCGTCTCCCCGTCGAGCACGTGCTGGCCCTCGCGGAGGTTCTCCGCCCACATGCGCGGGATGTCGACGTTGCCGTACGTGAGGTACGCGGGCGTGGGCATGGCCCCGAACAGCGCCTTGTACTGGCGGCGGACCGCCGCCTCGATGTGCGACCGCGGGTCGCCCTCCAGCGACGCCCACAACCGCCGGGAGAACTCCCGCGCCTCGTCGAAGCGCTTCTGGGTGCGCAGCGAGATGAACGTGTCGGCGTGCCGTTCGCCGAACAGGTCGGCGAAGATGCCCTGGGCGTGGTCGTCGTAGTCGATGAAGAGGATGAGGTCCCCGAGACACACGAGCGCGTCGGCCCCGTCGCCGGCGGCGGCGAGCGCGTCCACGCGCCCGTGTACGTCGCTCACCACATGAACCCGCATAGGTGCACCCTACTTCCGTGAACGCCGCCTCCAGACGACCGTCGAGCGCGACCATCAGACGAGCGGCGAGCTGACGAGCGAGCGGAGTGGGCGGTGAGGGACGAGCCGTCCGCGGAGTGAGTGAGGAGGCGAGCGCGACCATCAGACGAGCGGGGAGCTGACGAGCGAGCGGAGTGGGCGGTGAGGGACGAGCCGTCCGCGGAGTGAGTGAGGAGGCGAGCGCGACCATCAGACGAGCGAAGCGTCGAGCACGGCCCGCCAGGCGCGTACGAGCGAGGCGTCCACGACCGCCGCCCCGGAGGCGGCGCGCCGCCGGACGGCCGCGCCGACGTGGAACGCGTCCACGCCGGCGGCGGTGAGCACGGCGACGTGCTTGCGCCGCAGCCCGCCGCCCACGAGCATCAGCGGCGCGTACGCCGCGGCGCGCCGCAGCAGCGACTCCATGCCCGCCTCGACTCCGCGCGGGGACCCGGCGCAGAGCACGGCGTCCAGGCCGGCCAGCTCCTCGATCGCCATCCATGCCTCGTCGGCGCACAGGGCGCTGTCGATGGCCCGGTGGAAGGTCCACGGGAGCGGCGCGACGGCGTCGGCCAGCTTCGTGGTGGCCGATGTGTCGACCGCGCCGGCCGCCTCCAGGAAACCGAAGACGAAGCCGTCCGCCCCGGCCTCGGCGTGCTCACCGGCCGCCCGCCGCAGCCGGTCCAGCTCCGGGCCGTTCGTGCGGAACCCGGTCTTGGCCCGCAGCATGACGCGCATCGGCAGGGACGTGGCGCGGCGCATCCCGGCGACGACGCGGGGATCGGGCGACAGCCCGCCGGCCCGCAGATCCGCCACGACCTCGACCCGGTCGGCGCCTCCCTCCTCGGCGGCCTCCGCGTCCGCCTCGGTCTGCGTGATCACCTCGAGCAGCGACATCTTTCCCCCCGATCGCCCCGGCGAGCGCATTCTCGCGACGCCCGGAAGCCGTCCGGGCCGGCTTGACCTGGTCTTTGTCCGGCCGGTCCGCTCCGGTGCCCCCGCGGGAGCGTTGAAGACCCGTACGGATGGGGAGGACTTCCCCGGCGCGCCGCGCCCGCCCCGGCCCGCGCGGGCTCAGCGGGTGCGACGCGACGGTGGTGAGCAAGCGCGCCGAGCGGTGGTAAGAAGAAATGCGAGACGCGTCACCCGCCGGAGGCTACCGATCGGTAAGTAGACGCGGTAGCGTCCGTGCAGCCCCTGGCCTCAATGCCCGCAAAGGAGAGATCCGTGCGTGAGTTCAGCGTTCCCGCGCAGGTGACGATCGCCGGCTCGGCGAATCTGACCGAGACGCTCTTCTCCCGGGCCGCCGAGGAGCCCGGCCGTACGGTCTTCCGCCGCAAGGACGGCGCGGGATGGCGCGACGTCAGCGCCCGCGAGTTCGGCGACGAGGTCGCCCGGGTCGCCGAGGGCCTGGTCGCGGCCGGCGTCGAGCCGGGCGACCGCGTCGCCCTCATGTCACGGACCCGCTACGAGTGGACCGTCGCCGACTACGCCATCTGGACGGCCGGCGGGGTCACCGTGCCGATCTATGAGACCTCCTCCGCCTCGCAGATCGCGTGGATCGTCAGCGACTCCGGCGCGAAGGCGATGTTCGTCGAGAGCGACGAGCACGAGAAGGCGGTGGCGTCCGTCCGCGACGACCTGCCCGAGCTCGCGCACGTGTGGCGCGTCGACGACCCGCCGTCCCGGCCGTCGGGCGAGGGCGACGAGGCGGTCGGCGGCGACCTCGACGAGCGGCGCGCCTCCCGTACGTCCGGCGACCTGGCCACGGTCATCTACACCTCGGGCACGACCGGCCGCCCGAAGGGCTGTGAGATCACTCACGAGAACCTCCTCGCGACCGCGCGCAACACCATCGAGGGCGCCCTGACGGAGGTGTTCGGCCTCAGCGACGGCTCGACCCTGCTGTTCCTCCCGCTCGCGCACGTGTTCGCGCGGCTCATCCAGGTCGGCTGCGTGGAGGCCGGCGTGGTCATGGGCCACACCCCCGACCTGACCGACCTCGTCGGCGACCTCGAGTCGTTCCGCCCGACCTTCCTGCTCGCCGTGCCGCGCGTGTTCGAGAAGGTCTACATCGGGGCCGAGCAGAAGGCCGCCGCCGACGGCAAGGGCAAGATCTTCCGCATCGCCGCCGACACCGCGATCGACTACAGCCGGGCCGCCTCCCCGGGCCTGGGCCTGCGGCTGAAGCACGCGGTCTTCGACCGGCTGGTGTACACCAAGCTGCGGGCGGCGGTCGGCGGCCGGGTGACCCACGCCGTGTCCGGGGGCGCCGCGCTGGGCGAGCGCCTCGGCCACTTCTTCAACGGCGTCGGCATCACCATCCTCGAGGGATACGGCCTGACCGAGACGACCGCGCCGGTGGCGGTCAACCTGCCGAGCGACAACCGCATCGGCACGGTCGGCAAGCCCATCCCCGGCACCGCGGTGCGCATCGCCGACGACGGCGAGGTCCTGGCCAAGGGCCCGAACATCTTCGCCGGCTACTGGCACAACGAGGAGGCCACCAAGCAGGTCCTGGAGGACGGCTGGTTCCACACCGGCGACATCGGCGAGCTCGACGGCGACGGCTATCTGAAGATCACCGGCCGGAAGAAGGAGCTCATCGTCACCGCCGGCGGCAAGAACGTCGCCCCCGGCCCGCTGGAGGACCGGCTGCGCGCGCACCCGCTGATCAGCCAGTGCCTCGTCGTCGGTGACGGCCGCAAGTTCATCGGCTGCCTCATCACCCTCGACCCCGAGGCGATCGAGCCGTGGAAGGAGGAGCACGGCAAGTCGTCGCTGTCGATGGCCGAGCTGACCGAGGACCCCGACCTCGTACGGGAGATCGACGGCGCGGTGGCCGAGACCAACGCGTCGGTGTCGCGGGCCGAGTCGATCAAGAAGTACCGGATCCTCGAGACCGACTTCACCGAGGAGACCGGCCACCTCACGCCGACGTTGAAGGTCAAGCGCAACGTCGTGCTGAAGGACTTCGCGGACGAGATCGAGGCGCTCTACTCCTAGCTTGGGCCCGTCGCGAAGGCCCGCCGTTCTGCTGCGCGGCGCCCAGGCGACGCCGTCAGGAGGCGAGGAGAAGGCGGAGGGCCGCCTCGGACGCCGAGCCGGGCTCGGCGGCGAAGACGGCAAGGCGCTGACCGGGCTGCTCCTGCAGCCGGAACACCTCCTCCGCCAGGGTCATCTCTCCGACCAGCGGGTGCCGGAACTTCACCGTGACCGAGTGGCAGTCGCGTACCGGATGGCGCGCCCACATGGCGGCGAACTCCGCGCTGTTCATCGTCAGCTCCCCGACCAGCTCCGTCAGCGCCGGATCGTCCGGCCACTGTCCGGCGGCCTTGCGGAGGTAGGCCACCGTGTCACGTGCCTTGGCCGGCCACTCGGCGTACAGGTCGCGTGTGTGCGGCTCCAGGAACACCAGGCGAGCCATGTTCGGACGGTCGCCTGGCCGGTCCGGGGCGTCCAGGGCGAGATGGGGAGCCAGCAGCGCATGAGCGGGGCGGTTCCAGGCCAGGATGTCGGCCGCCCTGCCGAGGACGAGCGCCGGATTGACGTCCATCGAGCGCAGGACGGTGACCGTGGCGGGCCGCACGCGCTCGGACCGGTACCGCCGCACGCCCTTACGCGGCGGCCCGGCCAGGCCGCGCAGGTGTGCCTGCTCCTCGTCGTCCAGCCGCAGCGCCCGCCCGATCGCGTCGAGTACGGCGTCTGAGGCGTTCACGCTCTGCCCCTGCTCCAACCGGGTGTAGTACGCCACGCTCACCCCGGCGAGCTGGGCGAGTTCCTCGCGGCGCAGTCCCGGTACACGACGGCGCGATCCGTAGGGGGTCAGGCCGACGTCCTCGGGGGTGAGCCGATCGCGACGCGCGCGAAGGAACCGTCCCAGTTCCGTCCTCACAGGCATGTATCGCATCATGCCGGTTGGGTGAGAGGTCAGCCTGACCCTGTCAGGCGTAGGAAAACCGGGTGGCTGGGTAAGCGCCGGCACCGTCAGCACGCTCAAGTGCCATGACCACGCGTATCGACGTCCCGGCCGCCCGCATCGGCCCACGCCACAAAGTGGTGCTGGTGCTCCTGCTCGGCACCCAGTTCATGCTGGCCGCCGACTTCTCCATCTTCAATGTCGCCCTGCCCGCCGTGGGCAGGGGCGTCGGGCTCACCCTTCACACTCTGCAGTGGGTGGCCACCGCCTACGCCCTCCCGGCCGCGGGCTTCACGCTGCTGTTCGGACGGGTCGCCGACCTGGCGGGCCGGCGCAGAATGCTCCTGATCGGGCTCGGCCTGCTGGCCGCCGCCTCCTTGTTCGGCGGGACGGCCCACACGCCCGTCGTGCTGCTGTCCGCCCGCGTCGCCCAAGGGCTGTCCACCGCCATCGCCGCGCCCGCCGCCCTCTCGCTGATCACCACCACGTTCCCCGAGGGGCCGCTGCGCGCGCGGGCACTCGGACTCAACGGCGCGATCACGGCGGCGGGGTTCACCTGTGGCGCGCTGCTCGGCGGGGTGCTGACCGGGCTGTGGAGCTGGCGCTGGGCCTTCCTGGTGAACGTCCCCGTCGCGCTGGTCATCGTCGCCGCGGTTCCCCGGCTGATCCCGGAGGGACGCGACGGCCGCACGGCCCGGCTCGACCTGCCCGGCGCGGTCACCGTCACACTCGGGCTACTCGCCCTGATTTGGGGGGTCACGACCGGCGGCGCGGCGCGGTGGGCGTTCGTGCCCGCCGCGGCCCTGCTGGCCGCGTTCCTGCTCATCGAACTGCGCAGTCCCGATCCGCTCGCGCCCGTGCACGTCCTGCGGAGGCGCACGGTCGGCCTGGGCGTCCTCGGCGGCCTGACCACGGTCAGCATGGCCACCGGCGCGACCTTCCTGATGACGGTCCACCTGCAGGAGACGCTCGGCCTGGCCGCCACGACCACCGGGCTCGCCTTCGGCGCCGCCGGGCTTCTCGCCCTGGCCGGAGGCACCGTCGCGCCCCGCCTCATCGGCCCGATGGACGCGCCCGGCGTACTGGCCCTGGGGCTGGCGATCCAGGGCCTGGCCGTCGCCGGGCTGCTCGTCGCCGGGACCGCCTGGTGGGTGGTGGCGGCCCTGGCGGCCTGCTACTTCGGGAACATGGTGGCCGTCGTGGCCTATGTCGTCACCGTCACCTCCGGCCTGCCCGACCACGAGCAGGGACTGGCCACCGGGCTGAGCGCGATGGCGCAACAGGTCGGCACGACCGTCGGCATCCCTCTGCTCAGCACGGTCGCCACCGCGCCTGCGGGCGTCCACCCGGCGATCGGCGTGAACGCCGCGATCACCATGGCGGTGGCCCTGCTGGTCCGCCTGCTGGGACGCGTGCCCGCGACCGGCTGAGTTCACCACGCGGCGCCTCGCGGGACGTACGCGGGTCTCGGCTGGCTCAGACATCGGGGAAGCCCGAGGTCACGGTGGCCGACCGCCTTTCCCGTGGTCCATGGCCCTCTCATCGGCGCTCACCGTCGGGGCATGGGGGTTTCGGTTCGAGGGACGCGGACGCCCCTAACCGTCCAGCAGCGTGGCGAAGCGCCGTGCCTGGACCTCCCAGCGCCACTCGCGCTCGATCCACGCACGGCCCTTCTCTCCCATCGCGACGGCCTCCGCCCGGTTGCTCAGCAGGTCGATGACGGACCGGGCCACGGCGGTGACCGAGCGGCCGTCGATGACGACGCCCGTCTCGCCCGCGAGCACGGCGTCCGGCGCGCCGCCGGAGTCGCCCGCGATGACCGGCAGCCCGGTCGCGGACGCCTCCAGGTAGACGATGCCGAGCCCCTCGACGTCCAGGCCGGCCCGCCGGGTGCGGCACGGCATCGCGAAGACGTCGCCGGCGTCGTAGTGCGCGGGCAGTTCGTCCCACGGGACGGTGCCGGCGATCCGCACCGACCCGGCCACGCCCGTCTCGTCGCGCAGGCGTTCGAGGGCCGTCCGGTACGGTCCGCCGCCGACGAGCAGCAGCGCGGCGTCCGGTACCTCGCGCAGCACCCGGGGCCACGCCCGGATCAGGGTGTCCTGGCCCTTGCGCGGCACGAGACGTGAGACGCAGACGACGACCGGCCGGTCCACCAGGCCGTACCGCTCGCGGATCTCCGCTCCGCCGGCGCCGACGTGGAACACCGTCTCGTCCACACCCGGCGCGAGCCGCCGCATGCGCGCCGCCGCGGACGGCGACAGGCCACGGGCGATCCGGCCGCGGGTGTACTCCCCCAGATACGTGAGCACGTCGACGCCGTCGCCGATGCGGCGCAGCAGGCCGCGGGTGCCCGGCAGCGACGCCCAGCCCGCCTCGTGGCCGTGGGTGAGGCCGACGATCCGGGCCGCGCCGGCGCGGCGCAGCGCCGGTGCCAGCAGACCGAGCGGCGCCGCCGCCCCGAACACCACCGAGTCACAGCCCTCGGCCCGTACGATGCGGACGGCCCGGCGCAGGACCGTGGGCACCGGCAGCATCAGCCGGCCGGGATGGCGCACGACCGGAAAGGGCTGGGCGGCGTCGAAGGCCGCCGCGCCCCTCCACGCCGGCGCGTACACGATGACCGAACCGGGCGGCCGCCGTACGGCGAGGTTGTGCACGAAGGCCTGGATCCCGCCGGGCCTGGGCGGGAAGTCGTTGGTCACCACAAGCGTCTTGCTCAAGAGTCCTCCTGCGCCCCACCCCACGGAAACGCTCCGCGAGCTCCGCGTTGCCGCGGGCGCCCGGGATGGGTGGGTGTGACCACCACGTCGTGTCCTTTGATTCCCTCGCTCCGCTCGGTCATGGGCCCTCCTGCGTCGGAGGGAGTGACCACAGGGGCGCGTCTTTTGATTCCCTCGCTTCGCTCGGTCATGTGCTCCGTCAGCGTCGCACGCATGATCACATTTCGGTTCCAGACCAGTGACCGGAACGAAACAGGGCGTTAATCTTTACAGGTGTCAACACGTGGCCGCCCTCACCCCGCCCGGCCTGCGATGAGATCACTGCGGACCTGACGAGGCACGGCGGTGGAGTTCTCCACGGATATAGGAGGAGCCACCTTGACCGAGACCCCCCGAACCCCCGCGCCAGCGGCATCGGCCATCGCGGACCCCGGCCCGCTCGGCCTCGCCGCCTTCGCACTCACCACATTCCTCCTGTCGGCCAAGAACGCGGGCTGGACGGACGGCACCGACGCCTGGCTGGGCTACGCCTTCGCCTACGGCGGGCTCGTCCAGCTGCTCGCCGGCATGTGGGAGTTCCGCAACCGTAACGTCTTCGGCGCCACCGCATTCTCCACCTACGGCGGCTTCTGGATCGGTCTGGGCCTTTATGTCCAGCTCGTCGCCCCGACGGCCGCCAAGGCCGGCGGAGCGAACGCCGAGTCGCTCATCCAGAACGACCTCGGCTGGATCCTGCTCGCCTTCGCCATCTTCAACACCTACATGCTGCTCTGGAGCACCCAGGTCAACGCGGCGGTGTTCGGCGTGTTCCTGACCCTCGAGGTCACCGAGATCATCCTGTTCATCGGCAACCTGTCCCACAGCACCGGCACGGTCAAGCTCGGTGGGTGGATCGGTGTCCTGACCGCGCTCGTCGCCTGGTACACCTCGGCGGCCGGAGTGGCCAACGGCATGCCGGGCAAACTCTCCCTGCCGGTGGGCGGGCCGTTCGGTCGCAGCGCGGCACCGGCCGAGCCGGTGATGGAGTAGCCGCGTCCTTCTTCGCCACATCCTTCTTCGCCGTGGCCGCGCTCACCGCGCGGTCACGGCGAAGTGCTCTTCACTAGCGGCGCGGGCACCGGGACGCCGTGGAGCCGGGCCCAGTCGCGGCCCATGGCGATCCGCTGCGGGCCGGTCGGGTGGCTGTTCCACAGCGCGTACTCCAGTGCGCCGGGCGACAGGTCGTCGAGGTTGCGGGCGCTGAGCGAGCGCTGCATCCGCACGTAGGTCTCCGGGTCGCGCGTCAGGTCGAGCGCGTGCATGTCGGCGCGGGCCTCGATGCGGCGGCTGATGAGGTTCTCCACCGGCCCGGCGACCTGCAGGAGCACGGTCACCGCGGCGAGCAGCAGCGCGACGGACCGCGGGTCGGCCGGTGACTCGGCCCCGGCGCGCCGCAGGAGCCGCGGCGAGGTGATGACGAGGAAGAGCACGCACACGCCGGCCGCCGCCCCGAGCGCGCCGACGAGGGTGCCGTGCAGCACGTCGTCGCGCTTGGCGTGGCCGAGTTCGTGCGCCACGATGAGCTCGATCTCCGTACGCGGCTCGCTGCTGAGCAGTGTGTCGTAGACGACGATGCGGCGGGTGGAGCCGAAGCCGGAGACGTAGGCGTTCAGTTCGGTGGTCCGCTTGGAGGCGTCGGCGACGAGCACGTCGCCGACCGGCACGCCGTCCCGCCGCGCCATCGCGAGCAGGTCGGTGCGCAGCGGCCCGGCGGGCATCGAGTGGAACGAGTTGAACAGCGGCTCGACCAGTACCGGATAGCCGAACGACGCCGCCGCGACGAGCACGAACCCGCCCGCGGCGGCCCCCGCCCACCAGCGCCGCGGGAACCGGCGGACCAGCAGGTGCACGCCGAGCAGCACGACGATCCAGATGACGAGGGTGACGCCGAGCGAGGTCAGCTGGTCGGTGAACCAGCCGCCCCAGGGTTCGGTGGACAGCCCGTACCGGTGCAGGACGGTCTGGGACCACACGTCGAACGGCAGGCCGGCGAGCCGGGTCAGCACCGCCAGCACGACCGCCGCCCCGACCAGCCGCAGCGGCCAGCGCCGCAGGGGCCGGGTGACCGAGCCGAGCAGCCGCGCGCCGAGCGGCGTGAGGCCGAGCAGGAGCACGACCAGGAGGCCGGCCGCGAGCCCGGCGTACGCGGGCGGGTCGAGGGCGTCGTTGAACGCGCCGCTGCGGGCGATCTGCGCGGGCGTGAAGTCGAGGCCTGGATCGGCCGTGGCACGGGCGCCCGGCAGCGGGTGCCACGGAGTCGTCACCAGGATCACCACCGCCAGCAGCGCGCACAGGACCACGGCGGCGACCGCCGCCCCGCGCCGATCCGGCACTGGGCCGGGCTCCTGCCTCGCCTCGACCGCGACCGCCGGCCCGGCCGTACGACGTGCCCTCACCGCGTGCTCCTCATCTGGCTGCTGCGTGGCGTGCCCCATGGGTCACGCCAGTTCCCGGCGGACGTACGCGCGCCACAGTGCGTCGAACCGGTCGGTGCCGATGCCCAGGACGCTGCGGAGCGCGCGGTCCTGGAGCCGCGGGTCGCCCGCGTCCTGCGGCTCCGCCTCGGCCGTGCGGTAAAGCCGTACGAGCCGGTCCTCACCGTAGCGTTCGGCGACCATGCGGCAGGCGAGCCACGCCTCCTCGTACGCCGCCGAGAGCCGGTCGCCCGAGCCGGCGAACTCCTTCGTGCCCGGCAGGGCGGCCGGCACGCCGCTGGTGGCGATGAGGTCGGCCAGCTCGCGCCCGGCCGCCTTGGTCGAGACCCCGGCCTTCTTGTAGCCGACGTAGTCGGCGAGTCCCTCGATCAGCCACATCGGGGTCTTGCCGTCGCGCGCTCCGCCCATCGCGACGTGCACGAGCTCGTGGGTCAGGACGACGTGCCGGCCCAGGGCGGTCAGCCGGCCGAACGCGGTGGGGGTGATGACGACGCGGTCCTCCCCCGTGCCGCGACCGCCCTCGTCACCGGTGACCGTGGCCAGCGCGGCGATGTCGCCGAGGTTGCGCACGTCCCCCACGAGCTCTTCGGCCTCCTGCTCGGTGGCCGGGACGAGCGCCACGACGCGCCGGGACCACCGGTCGCCGACGACGCCGGAGACGGTACCGATCCCCTGGTCGAGGCGGGCGGCGATGTCGCGCAGTCCGGCGGTACGGGCGGCGGAGTCCGGACCGGCGACGGCTCCGTCCTCGGCGAGCACGATGCTGCGCCGCCCGTGGACCACGGTGAGGCCGCCGCCGTTCCAGATCTGCGGGTCGTCGCGCAGGCCGTGCGCCGCGCCGTCGCCGGAGATCGTCCAGCCGGTGCCCGGGCGGCGGTCGAAGGTGAGGTATTCGGTGGAGACGAGGTCACGGCGGTCGAACCCGCGCAGCCGGTAGGTGAGCCGGAGTCGGGCCGTCCAGCCGTCGTCGGCCGCCACGGCGGGGCGCGTGTCAGCCAGGGTCTCCTTCCAGAGGGCGAGCGGCACCTTGGCCAGGTTGTCGAACAGCGTCCGCTGCCCGGCGCGGAACGCCTGGCCCGAGGGGTCGACGGTGGCGAGGAAGGCGGCGCGGTCGCGGTCGAGGACGGCACGCGAGCGGCGCTGGAGCAGGGAGTTCACCGTGGCGGCGCTGGGCGCGCTCGGCGCCCCGGCGACCGGCCGGGAGGAGGCGGCGGCCCGGCTCTCACCGTCGTGGAACGCGATGTAGCCGACCCCCGCGAGGAGGTTGGCCACGATCGCCAGCCCGGCGAGCCCGGCGAACATGGCCGGCGCGGTCGCACGCGAGTCCAGGTTCCCCTTGGCCGGCATGCGCGCGATCCTAGCCGCCGCGACCGGGTGCCCCCGCCGACGGCACCCGCCATCACCCGTCCACCGCGTCCCGGGCCCGGAACGTACGCGACCGCCGGGGCGTCCTCGCGGACGGGCCCCGGCGGTCGCCTGGACGGGTGCCTCAGTACGGGCGGGCGGCGCCGTTGAAGTGCGCCCGGTAGTAGCTGTTGATCAGCACCTGCTTGACGTGCGTACCGGAGTGGGGGGCGTGGATCATGTAGACCTTCTTGCCCTTGACCGTCGAGACGATGCCCGTGTGGCCGTCGCCGTAGAAGTACACCAGGTCGCCGGTGGCGAGGTCGGAGAACTTCACGTGGCGCTTGACGTGCCGGTGCTGGGCGTCCGCGGTGCGCGGGAGCTTCACTCCGGCCTTGCGGTAGACGTACTGCACCAGACCGGAGCAGTCGAAGCTGCTCGGGCCGTCCCCGCCGTAGCGGTACGGCTTGCCGATCTGCTTACGGGCGACGGCGACCGCCTTCAGCCCGACCTTGTGTCGCTTGCTCCAAGACGTCTGCTTCGTCGTCGTGCCCGCGGCCGCCGTGGGGATGGCGACCGGGGTGACGGTGGCGACGGTGTCCGATGAGGCGGATGCCGTCGAGGCCGTCAGGACCGTGGGCGCGAGGACCGCGCCCACGGCCAGCATGCCGCCGGCGAGGCGGACGCGCGTCGGCGAAGCGGTCGAGGGGGTGCGAGACAGGATGCTCTCCTTCCGTGTGCGCCTACCGGGTTAGCTGACGGGTTCGGGCTGGGAAGAGGTCGCCCTACGGTCCGCCCGCCGCACCACGGTCCGCGGTCACGGTCTGTCCGCCGCACCGCTGTCTGCCCGTGATGACGCAGGCGCACCGATTCACCCCGGGGGATCCGCGCCCTTCGCGCGTATGTGGGTCCCCGGCTCCGCGTGCCCGCGGACTCGGCGCTCGCGGCCGCCTGACACGCCCTCTCACGGGGCGGTTCTTCGGTGACCGGCCGCTTATCTCTGCATTTCGGAAAGCCGAGAGGATGATCCCGCCCGGTGGAATGTGTTCCACAACACATTCGGAGGAAGGGCGAATTCCCTCACGTCGGCTGCATGCGACACATGGGGCGTATCGCATAACTCGGCGCACGCTAACAAGGCACCTATGAATACGCAAATTCGCCGTCAGAGCGTACGAGAGAAATTACCTAAGGTGAATTCACCCCGACCGAAAAAGGCCCTCCGGACACTGACGCGCCGGAGGGCCTGTGATGTTCGGTTCGGTCAGAGCAGGCGACCGCCGCCGTAGTAGACCTGGCTGTAGTACGCGTCACTGAGGCTGGAGATCTTCACCACGTCGCCGGTGTGCGGCGCCTGGATGAACTTGCCGTTGCCGACGTACATCCCCATGTGGTCGTTGTGGCTGAAGAAGACGAGGTCACCCGGCTGGAGGTCGGCCTTCGCAACACGCCGGCTCGCGCTGTACTGGTTCGGCACGTAGTGGCTGAGGTTGATGCCGACCTGCTTGTAGGCCATCATCGTCAGGCCCGAGCAGTCGAAGACGTTCGGGCCGGCACCACCGAAGACGTACGGCTTGCCGAGCTGCGCGCAGGCGTACTTCAGCACCGTCTCGGCGCGGCCGGTCGCCAGGATCGAGCAGTTGGCCTTGGACGAGCCCGGGTCGATGTTGGCGCCCAGCCTGTCGATCAGGCGAAGCTGCTTCCTGATCGCCGCGTTGGCCGCCGCGCGCTGCTTGTCGACCTGGTCCTTCTGCTGCTTGAGCTGCTCGGCCGCCTGCTCCGCCAGCGCCTTCTGCCGCTCCAGCCGCTGCGCGGACGCCAGGAACTGGTTCAGCTCCGCCGCGCGGTTGCTGGAGACCTTGGTGAAGGCCGACATCTGGTCGAGCACGGCCTCGGGGTCGTTGGCCGACAGGAACTGGGGGATGTCACCCGCCGCGCCGCCCTCCTTGTACTCCGCCGCAGCGAGCTGGGCGACCCGGGTGTGCAGCTGGTTGAACGTCGCCTGCTCGACCGTGACGGAGGACTTGAGCGCCTTGAGGTGGCTCTGCGCGGCCTTCCAGTCCTCCTTGGCCTTGTTGTACTGGTTGGCCAGCTGGTCGACCTGGTCGTTGAGCTTGGCGAGCTGCTGCTTGGCGGCGCTCAGCGAGGGGGTCGGCTTGGCCTCCGCGGGGGCGGCGGGCAGGACGAGCCCGGCGACGATGGCCGCTCCGGCGGTACCGACGATCCAACGACTGGTTTTGGACATGGTTGAACGCTTCATCTCCACTGTTGTCAGCTCCCTACGGACGGCCCGCGCCGTAGTAGTTCGAGCTGTAGTAGCCGCTCAGGCTCTCGATTTGGACGACCGTGCCCGTGTGCGGTGCGTGGATGAACTGGTTGTTGCCGACGTACAGGCCGACGTGGCCCAGGTTGTCGAAGAAGACCAGGTCGCCGGGCTGGAGGTCCGAGCGGGCCACGCGGCGGGTGGCGTTGTACTGGTCCGGCACGACGCGGGGCAGGCTGACGCCGGCGTGACGCCAGGCCATCATCACCAGCCCGGAGCAGTCGAAGCTGTTCGGTCCGGCGCCGCCGTACTTGTACGGATCGCCCTTGTGGGCGTAGGCGTACTCCAGGGCGAGGCGGGCGGGGCCGGACGCCGGCCCGTTGTAGGTGCCGCCATGGCTGCCGCCGGAAGCGCCGCCGCCGAGCCTGTTGACCAGGGACTGCTGCTGCGCGGCCTGCTTCTTCAGCTTGTCGAGCTGCGCCTTTTCGGACTTGAGCTTCGCGTTGAGGTCGGCGGCGGCCTGCTGCGCCTGCGCCTTCTGGCGCTGCAGCAGCTGCGCGGCGTTGAGGAACTGGGTGACCTCGGTGGAGCGGTTGTGCGCTACCTGGGTGAACACCGAGATCTGGTCGAGCACGTCTTCGGGGTTGTTCGCCGACACGAGGGTCGGCAGGTCGCCGGAGTCGCCGCTCTTGTACGCGGCGGCGGCGAGTTGGGCGACCCGCTCACGAAGGTGCTCGTAGGTCTTTTGGTCCTCGGCGACCGACTTTCGCAGAGCGTCGTACTTTTTCTTGGCGGCCTGGCGCTCTTCTTTGGCCTTGTTGTAGACGTTGTCCTGGTGGTCTACCTGGGAATTCAGCTTCTTGAGCTTGGCCTGGCTCTCTTTCAGCGTCGGCTTCGGCGCTGCTTCGGCAGGCACGGACGGCAGCACCAGCGCCGCCGACGCCGCTACGCACAGGGTCGCCAGGGCACGTGCCCCGACTCTGCCTCCCGGCAGCCAGCCGACGGTGGCACCGCCGGAACTGCGCTCTGTTGCCACGATCGCGGCACGCCCCTCTCCCAAGGACCGCCTACCGGGTTAGCTGACGGATTCGGGCGTGGAAGTCGCCCTACGGAACGCGAACGCTCCGATTCACCCCTGGAACCTGGTTCCCCGGCTCGGTACGGCGATGGGTGACCCTCGACGGAAGGTCCCCGGGAATGCCGTGTCGACTCGGCGGGAGCCTGTCGCCGTCGCCTGGGGGGCGACGAACGAGCGACTGACTCAGCGCGTGAGACTAGTCAAGTATCACCCTGGTAACAACCGCTTCTACGGGAATACTCGCAATTTCCGTCAATCTGGCAGCAGCGTGCGCACAAGTGATTACGAGGCGCGCCCGTCGGAGATCGTCAGGCGGAGCGGGGGAAGCATGCCGCCCTCCGCGAGAACGTCCAGCGCACGGCGCTCACCGTCGCTGATCTCCACGGCTTCGACCGGATCGCCCAGCATGAACGAGACCACGCAGTCCGCGCACCCGACGTTGCGTAGCTCACACTTTTCGCAGTCGATGAGCATCGTGCCTCCTCGTGTCGGCGTCATGACACAGACGGTAGGACGAGGCACCGACAGAAACGCCTCACGTGCGGCTGAGGCGCCTCAGCAGCAGTGACGCCGGAGCGGGCCGCGCGTCGGCGCGCCGGGCGGCGTCGCACACCTCCTGGTCGGAGGAGATGACCACCACCGCCCGCCCGCTCGGCTCCGCGCGTACGAGCTGGCCGATGAGGTCGTCGGCGGTCTGGCCGGGCGCGCTGAACAGCACGCGCACCCCGCGCGGCGCCTGCACCGCGACCGGGGCGTCCAGCTCGGCTCCGTCGAACACGACGGTCACCTCGGCCTTGGTCTGGGCGTGCAGGACGCCGACGCCCGACACGAGGCGGGACCGCTGGTCCGACAGGGGAAGGTCGCCGTACCCGGTCTTGGTGACGTTGTATCCGTCGATGATGAGGTGCACCTGCGGCAGCGTGAGGAGCTGGTCGAGCAGCGCCGGGTCGCTGTCGGCCAGCGCCCGGCCCGGCAGCGTGCGGTGACCGGGCCGCTGGGGCGTCACAGCGCCGACGTTGTCGGCCGGCCGGGTGATGCCGGTCGGCAGCCCGATCTCCTCGCGCAGGCCGCGCGCGGCGTCGGTCAGCGCGTCGAGCAGCACCCGCAGCCGGGTGTCGTCGAGGTTGCGTCCCTCGCGGGCGGCGCGGCGGGCGCTCTCGGCGGCCGACTCGGCCTGCGACAGCCGGGCGCGCAGCCGGCGCAGCTCCGCCTCGGCCGCGGCCGCCGCCGCCGACGCGGCGGCGCGCTCCTCCCCCGCCTGGCGGTCCAGCTCCTCCGCCCGCGCGTGCTCGCGCTTGGCGCGCGTGCGGCTCTCGTGCAGCTTCTTGCGCAGCTCGGCGTTCTCCGCCCGTGAGGCGCGCAGTTCGGCGCGGAGCTTTTCGATCTCCTCCGAGCGTGTCGCCTTGGCCGCGGCGATCTGTTCGTGAAGCTCGGCCACCTTGCGGATCGTCGCGGCCTCGTCGGCCGCGAGGGCCGAGCGTTCGAGGTCGCGCCGCGCCGTCTCGACCCGCTCGGTCCAGCCCGGCGGCCGCATGAGGTACGCCAGGGCGGCGACGGTCACCGGGTCGGCCGCGGCCGGGACCGTGCCCGACTCCAGCGCCGTGGCCAGCTCGGCGTGGTCCTCGCGGACGGACTCGGCGACGCGCTCGCGGAACACGTCGTCCTTCGCCAGCTGGGCCGCGATCGGCGTGGCCGCCAGCCGGGCCCGGCGGCGCGGCTCGAACCGCGCGACGCGCCGCAGCGGCGCCGGGACCTGGTCGCCCGGCAGCACGCCGACGGTGTGCGCGGCGAACTCGACCACACGTTGCCGCACCGCCTCTGGCAACGGCTGGTCGAGATGCTCACCCGGGCCGGTGTCGATGATCTTTCTCCTCACGAGTGGTCGGGTCGTGCGCCCGGCGAACATACCGCCGGGGCGCCCGTACCGCCGTCGCTGCCCAGCGTAGACGGCAGGACACCCCGGAGTAGGCGATCCTCCGACGAATGCCCCGGTCCTCGTCGCCGGCGACGGCCGCCGAATCCCTTCCGGAGGCCCCGCGCGGGCCGGCTTGTCGGTACCCGGCCGTACGGTGCCTGCCATGGCCCCCGAAGGCCCTGCCGTGCAGGGCACCCTCGACGATCTCGGCACCCCCCTCATCGGAGTGACCTTCGTGGTCGTCGACCTGGAGACCACCGGCGGCTCGGCACGCGACGACGCCATCACCGAGATCGGCGCGGTCAAGGTGCGCGGCGGCGAGGTCCTGGGCGAGTTCGGCACGCTCGTCGACCCGGGCATGGCGATCCCCCCGTTCATCACCGTGCTGACCGGCATCACCCAGCAGATGGTCGTCGCGGCTCCACGCATCGAACAGGTGCTGCCGGCGTTCCTGGAGTTCGCGCGCGGGGCCGTGCTGGTGGCGCACAACGCGCCGTTCGACATCGGCTTCCTCAAGGCGGCGTGCGCCGCGCAGGAGCGCCCCTGGCCCGCGCCGGCCGTCGTCGACACGGCCGACCTGGCACGGCGGCTGCTCACCCGCGACGAGGTGCCCAACTGCAAGCTGTCCACGCTCGCCCGTTTCTTCCGTACGGCCACCGAGCCGTGCCACCGGGCGCTCGCCGACGCCAAGGCGACGGTCGACGTGCTGCACGGGCTGTTCGAGCGCGCCGGCGCGTTCGGCGTGGAGTCGCTGGAGGAGCTGACGAGCTTCTCGCGTGCCCCGACGCCGGAGCAGCGGCGCAAGCGTCACCTCGCCGACGCGGTGCCGGCCGCGCCGGGCGTCTACATCTTCGAGGACGCGCGCGGTGAGCCGCTCTACGTCGGCAAGAGCGGCCGGTTGCGCACGCGGGTCCGCTCCTACTTCACCGCCTCCGAGACCCGCCGGGGCGTCCGCGAGATGATCGGCATCGCCGAGCGGGTGCGCACCATCGTGTGCGCGAGCGCGCTGGAGGCCGAGGTCCGCGAGCTGCGCCTGATCGCCGCGCACAAGCCGCGCTACAACCGGCGCTCGCGCCATCCCGAGCGTGCCGTCTGGCTCAAGCTGACCTCCGAGGCGTTCCCCCGGCTGTCGATCGTCCGTGAGGTGCGCGACGACGAGAGCGTCTACCTGGGCCCGTTCGGCAGCACGCGGCTCGCCGAGGAGGCGCGCGCGGCCGTGCACGACGCCGTGCCGCTGCGCCAGTGCACACAGCGGCTGACCCTGCGGGTCATCTCCGAGGGCCGGGCCGCCACCTGCGTGCTCGGCGAGCTCGGCCGGTGCGGCGCCCCCTGCGAGGGGCGGCAGAGCCCCGAGGAGTACGCCGAGCACGCCGCCCACGCCCGCACGATCCTCACCGGCGACGTCCGCCCGGTCGTGGCCGCGGCCCGCGCCCGCATCGACCGGCTCTCCGAACAGCTCCGCTACGAGGAGGCCGCCGCCCACCGCGACCGCCTGGCCGCCTTCGTCCGGGGGGCGGCGCGCTGCCAGCGGCTGTCCTCCCTCGCCGGCATCGCCCAGCTCGTCGCGGCCCGGCCCGCCTTCGACGGCGGCTGGGAGCTGCACGTCGTGCGGCACGGCCGGCTCGCCGCCGCGGGCACGGTCCCGCCCCACGCCCACCCGATGCCCTACGTCGACGCGCTCGTCGCCACGGCCGAGACCGTACGCCCCGGTCCGGGCGCCGCGCCGCGCGCCTCGGCGGAGGAGATGGAGTGCGTCCTGCGCTGGCTCGACTCACCCGGCGTGCGCCTGGTCGAGGTGGACGGCACGTGGAGCTGCCCGGCACACGGCGCCGAGAGTGTGCGCCGCTGGATCGACGACGCGTATCGCGACACCGATTCCCGTATGGTTGAGCGCGCCGGACGGCCGATGCGTTAAGGAGCAGGAGTGGCGCTGCCGCTGTACGACAACCAGCCGACCCGGCGCGCGCCGCTGGTCACCTATCTCCTCATCGCCGTCAACGTCGTCGTCTTCCTCCTCTCACCGGTCGCCTCGGTCGGCCACAGCGGCGAGACCCGTCTCCAGCGCAACTGCGAGCAGACGACGTTCCTGCTCAAGTACGGCGCGATCCCCAAGGAGATGATCGACAACCGGCAGGCGCCGATGCCGGAGGAGGTCGCCTCGGCCTGCCACCCCGCGCCGTTCCACAAGCGCCCGTGGCTGTCCGCCCTGTCGTCGATGTTCCTGCACGGCGGTGTCGCCCACATCCTCGGCAACATGGTCTACCTGTTCATCTTCGGCGCCGCCACCGAAGACCGGCTGGGCCGCCTGCGGTTCCTCCTGTTCTACCTGCTCGTCGGCTACATCGCGGCGTACGGCTTCGCCGTGACCTACCCCGGCTCGATGACCCCGCTCGTGGGCGCCTCGGGCGCGATCGCCGGCGTGCTCGGCTCCCACCTGGTGCTCTATCCGCGCTCGAGGACGATCGCGCTGGTCCTGTCGTTCCTGCCGTTCCGCCTGCCCTCCTGGACTCTGCTGGTGCAGTTCTTCGTGTTCCAGTGGTTCAGCCTCGGCGACCAGAGCCAGACCGCCTATGTCGCGCACATCTACGGGTTCGTCGCGGGGATGATCTGCGGCCTGCTCGTACGCCGCGGCGGCTTCGCCCGCAAGTCGGCCGCCCTCAACTGGCATTGACTACTCCCCGTCCTAAAGGACGGGGATTCCGGCCCTCACGGGCTGGGGTTCCTGCTTCTGTGGCGACTGCACCCGAGGAGACCTCGGGTGTCTGACGTCACCTCCACAGGCCGACACGGCAAGACCTGCCGCCAGGATGTTCTTGGCCGCGTTGATGTCCCTGTCGTGCAGGGTGCGACACGCCGGGCAACACCACGCCCGGGTGGAAAGCGAGAGTTCGGCGAGCAGATGCCCGCACGCCGAGCAGGTCTTGGAGCTGGGATACCAGCGATCGATCACGACCAGACGACGGCCGTACTTGGCGGCTTTGTACTCCAGTTGGCGACGGAACTCGCCCCAGCCACAGTCGGAGATCGCCTTGGCGAGCCGCCGGTTACGGACCATGCCTTTGACGTGCGGTCTTCGATCACGATCACGTCGTGGTCGCGGACCAGCCGGGCGCTGGTCTTGTGCAGGAAGTCCGCACGGGACGCGCGACCTTACGGTGCGCACGGGCCACCTTCGCCCTCGCCTTCGCCCGGTTGTTCGACCCGCGCTGCTTACGGGCCATACGCCGCTGGTAGCGCGCCAGGTTACGCTCCCGCCTGGCCAGCCGACGAGCATTGGCGATCTTCTCGCCGTCGGAGGTGACCGCGAAGTCCTTGACGCCCAAGTCCACACCGACCAATGCGCCGGTCGCCGGCGCCTGCTCTGGGTCTGGAGCCTCAACGGCGAGGGAGACGTACCAGCGTCCGCACAGCCCACGCGAGACCGTCACCGACGTCGGATCAATCGACGCGGCATCAACATCCGGCCACGACCACACCACCTCCAGTGGCGTATCCATCATCTTGGCCAGATACAGACGGCCTTCCCGCCAGCGAAACGCCGACCGGGTGAAGGTCGCCGACTGCTTGCGCTGCCGGGACTTGTACCTGGGGTAGCGGGAACGCCGAGCGAAGAAGTTCACGAACGCCGCATGCTGGTGCCGTAGTACCTGCTGGAGGGGCACGCAGGACACCTCGGACAAGAACGCCAGATCCGGGTCGCGTTTCAGCTCGGTCAAATAGCGGTCGGTCTCGGCGTAGGAGGTGCTGAGCCCCTCGGTGCGGTAACGAATCTTCCGCCATTCCAGCACTCTGTTCCACACCAGACGTACGCAGCCGAACGTGCGGCTCAGCACCGCCGCCTGCTCCGGGGTGGGATAGGCCCGCACCTCGTAACTCGTACGCACGTTCGAAACTCTCGCATCGCCACAAGATCAACAACGACGAACGGAAGAATAGGCGGAAAGACGGTAATGACTGCTTCGCGCCTAGAGCAATCCCGACCTGGGCCCCCTACCGAGGATCCTCCCGCCGCTGGCGGACCGGGTCACTGCCGTATGTCTCGGTGAGACGCTCTACTAGGCTTTCGGCACGGCCGGCTCGACTTATCGCAGGAGGACCTCGTGATCACCGCCATCGTGCTCATCAAGGCCGACGTCTCGCGCATCCCCGAGGTCGCCGAGACCATCGCCGGGCTCGAAGGGGTCAGCGAGGTCTACTCGGTGACGGGCGAGTTCGACCTGGTCGCGCTGGTGCGGGTCCGCCAGTACGAGCAGATCGCCGACGTCATCCCCGGCCGCCTCAACAAGGTCGACGGCGTCACCCACACCGAGACCCACATCGCCTTCCGCGCCTACTCCCAGCACGACCTGGAGGCCACCTTCTCCCTCGGCCTCCCCGACGCCGACTGAGACCTCCCCCTGCGTCGCTGAGACCTCCGTCGGGCGGTCGGCCGTGACCACCCGAGCCACCACACCGGTATGCCTCGTGACCAGCGCCAAGGGCGCCGAGAGAGCCGGTCAGGCGGTCAGGCTCCGTTCCGCCGCCTCGACGGTCTGCTCCAGCAGGACGGCGATGGTCATCGGGCCGACGCCGCCCGGCACCGGGGTGATGAGGCTCGCACGCGTCTTCGCCGTCTCGAAGTCGACGTCGCCGACATTGCCCGCGTTGTAGCCGGCGTCGACGACGACCGCTCCGGGCTTGACGTCCTCGCCCTTGATGAACCTCGGCCGGCCCACGGCCGCCACGACGACGTCCGCCTCCCTCACGAGTGCCGCCACGTCGGCCGTACGGGAGTGGCAGTAGGTGACCGTCGCGTCGCGGCCGAGCAGCAGCATCCCGGCCGGCTTGCCCAGGATGGCGCTCCGGCCGACCACCACCGCGTGCCGGCCCGCGAGCTCGACCTCGTACTCCTCCAGCAGCCGCATGATCCCGCCGGGCGTGCAGGACACGAAGCCCGGCAGGCCGAAGCTCATCGCGGCGAACGAGCGCATCGTGACGCCGTCGACGTCCTTGGCCGGATCGATCGCCTCGAACGCGGCCCGCTCGTCGATGTGCGGCCCGGCCGGATGCTGCAGGAGGATGCCGTCCACGCCCGGGTCGTCGGACAGGGCGGTGATGGTGCCGATGAGCTCCGCCGTCGTAGTCGAGGCCGGCAGCGGCACGTGGCGGGAGGTGATGCCCGCCTTCTCACACCGGGCACGCTTCATCCGGACGTAGGTCACGGAGGCGGGGTCGTCGCCGACCAGCACGGTGGCCAGGCACGGGGCCGTGCCGCGTTGCCGGGTGACGGCCGCGGCGCGTTCGGTGGTGCGCTCGGTGATGCGGCGGGCCAGGGCGGTGCCGTCCATGAGACGGGCGGTGTGCGTCGTGGACATCGAGTCGCTGGGCATCGGGTCGCTCCTGCGGGTCGCGGTGGATCGGCCCAGGCGCACGGCACTCGATGGCAGGGCCGCTCCCCGGTGGTGACTCCACCTTCAGCGCCAGTCACGGCCCGTCCCAAGCGTAGCCGTTCCCACCGCCGCACGGCTCCGTACGGCACCGAGAAGAAGGCCCGTCACCGCGACGCGGTGACGGGCCTTCGCCGAACGCACGGGGTCAGCCGCGGCTGAGCTCGCGGTGTTCGCCGCCCTCGGTCTCCGGGTGCACGACGACGGCGTCGCCGTCGTCGTCGCCCGGCGCTCCGGGCTCGCCGGGGCCGTGGCCGGCCGCGTGACCGTTGCCGATCGGGATGTCGTCGGTGGCGAACGCGCCGTTCAGCGCCCGGCGGGCCCGGCCCAGCGGACCGCGGGAGGCCGGCGACGGGATGCCGTTCTCGTCCTCCTCCTCGCCCGAGACGAGCGGCGGCGCGGGCGGCTTGCTGCTCAGGACCGCCTCGGCGTTCTCCTTGACCGGCTCGTGGACCTCGATGAACTCGCCGCTCGGCAGCATCTTGATGATGCCGGACTCGACGCCGTGCTCGTACTCCTCCGCGTCCTTGCGCTGCAGGCCCAGGCAGATCCGCTTGGTCACGATGTAGGCGATGACCGGGCCGACGAAGACGGCCACGCGGAAGAACCACGTCGTCTGGTACAGCGAGATGTGGAACTTGTCGGCCAGGACGTCGTTGCCGCCCGCGAGCCACAGCAGCCCGTAGAAGGCGACGGCGGCCATGCCGACCGCGGTGCGGAACGGCGCGTTGCGCGGCCGGTCGGCGATGTGGTGAATACGCCGGTCACCGGTCGCCCACTGCTCGACGAACGGCCACACGGCGGCCCCCGTCATGATCAGGCCCAGCGGCACGAGCGCCGGCACGAGGACGTTCCACGAGACCGTGTGGCCCCAGAGGTTCGTCTCCCAGTTGGGCATGATGCGCAGCGCGCCCTCGAGGAAGCCCATGTAGAAGTCGGGCTGCGACCCGGCCGTGATGGAGTCCGGGGTGTACGGGCCGAACAGCCAGATCGGGTTGATCTGGGCGAACGTCCCGAGGAGGGCGACGACCATGAAGGTGAAGACGAAGAACGCGGTGGTCTTGATGAGGAACACCGGGTAGAACGGCTTGCCCATCACGGACTTCTCCTCCCGGTTCTTGCCCGGGAACTGCGTGTGCCCCTGGAACCACAGGATCATGAAGTGCGCCCCGACGAGCGCCAGCAGGATGCCCGGGATAAGGAGGACGTGCACGGTGTAGAGCCGTGGGATGAAGTCGTGGCCGGGGAACTCGCCCCCGAAGGCGAAGAAGTACAGGTAGCTGCCGACGATCGGGATCGACTGCAGCACACCCTGGGTGATGCGCAGACCCGTGCCGGACAGGAGGTCGTCCGGCAGGGAGTAGCCGAACAGGCCCTCCAGGATCGCCACGGTGAACATCGTGATGCCGATGAGCCAGTTGATCTCACGCGGCTTGCGGTAGGCGCCGGTGAAGAAGATCCGCAGCATGTGCGCCATGATCGACGCGAGGAACAGGATCGCCGACCAGTGGTGGATCTGCCGCATGAGCAGGCCGCCGCGGACATCGAAGCTGATGTGCAGCGTCGAGCTGTACGCCTCGCTCATGCTGACGCCGTTGAGCTTCGTGTAGGTGCCGTGGTACACGACCTCGGACATGCTCGGCTTGAACCACAGCGTGAGGAAGGTTCCGCTGAGCAGCAGGATGATGAACGAGTACAGCGCGATCTCGCCCAGCATGAACGACCAGTGGTCGGGGAAGACCTTCTTCATCTTGCCGCGGAGGAACCCGGCGGTGGCGAAGCGCTCGTCGGCGAACCCGATCGCGCCGTCGATGGCCTTGGGAGGTGTCGTCGTGCTCATTTCACCGCTCCTTGCTCGCCGCGCGGTTCACCGATCGGAGAAGGCCGCGAGCCGTCGCATGGGATGCGTGTAGGGGTGAGGGTCGGGTGGTTCATGCCTTCGGCCTTCCGCGTTCCCAGAAGCTCGGGCCGACCGGCTCGTGGAAGTCGCTCGTGGCGATGAGGTAACCCTCGGAGTCGACGCCGATGGGCAACTGCGGAAGCGGGCGCGCCGCCGGGCCGAAGATGACCTTGGCGCTGTCGGTCGCGTCGAAGGTCGACTGGTGGCACGGGCACAGGATGTGGTGGGTGGTCTGCTCGTACAGGGCCGCCGGGCAGCCCACGTGCGTGCAGATCTTGGAGTAGGCGATGATGCCGCCGACGTGCCAGTTCTCCCGGCCCTTCTTGACCTTGAGCTGGTCCTCCGGGAGGTGCAGCAGCAGGACCGTGCTCGTCGCGATCTCGTCGAGGTTGTCCTCGGCGCCCTCGGGGATGACCGTGATGATGCCGCCCGGCGAGTCGAAGTCGGCCGCCTTCAGCGGCTGCCCGGTGCCGTCGACGACGAGACGGGTGCCCTTCTTCCAGGCGGTGTGGCGCAGCTTCTTCTCCGGCAGCGGGCCGAGGTCGCGCAGCAGGATGAGCGGAAGCAGGCCGAGCGGCGCGGCGGCCAGCAGCAGCGTGCGGCGCAGCAGCCGGCGCTTGAGCAGCCCGCTCTCCTCCGTGCCCTCCTGGAAGTACTGGTTGAAGACCTGGCGGTCCTCCGGCGTCGAGGACAGCGCGTGCCGCTCCTGGATGATCTCCTTGGTGGTCACCAGGTGACGCACCCAGATGGTCATCCCGACCGCGAGACCGAGGAAGACCACCGTCAGCGCGGTACCGAGGGTGTAGTTCGACCGGGCGGCCCGGTCGATGCTGCCCACGTGGCCCGGCCAGACGGCGTAGAACACGATGAACGCGATGCCGGCCAGGAAGCTCAGGGTGAAGAAGGCGGCCGCGACGCGCTCGGCCTTGCGTGCCTTCTTCTCGTCGAGCACGTAGCCACTGCCGCCCTGCTCGGACTTGTCCTCGGGAAGCAGCTCATGAGTGCCGGCCGGCGACGGGGTGCCGATCACGCGCTTGGGTACGCGACTCTCCTCTTCCGGGGTCGCGCCGCTGGTCTCGTTGTTGTCAGTCATTGTGCTTCTTCTTGGGCTTCCTGGCAGTGAGCCACGCCGCCGCGACGACCATCAGGCCGATCCCGACCAGCCAGCCGGCGAGGCCCTCGGCCACCGGACCGATACGGCCCAGGCCGCTGCCGCCCGGGTTGACCTCGCTGCGGGTCTGCGTGATGTACGCGATGATCGCGCGCTTCTGCGCCGGCGTGATGGTCGTGTCGTTGAAGACCGGCATCGCCTGCGGGCCGGTCACCATGGCCTCGTAGATCTGCGTGGGCGTCGCCTTGTTCAGCGGCGGGGCGTACTTGCCACCCGTGAGCGCTCCCCCGGACCCGGCGAAGTTGTGGCACTGGGCGCAGTTGGCGCGGAACAGCTTGCCGCCGAGCGCGGCGTCGCCGGTCTTCGGGTCGACCTGGTCGTTGGAGGGGATCGACGGCCCGCCACCGAGCGAGGCGATGTACGCCGCGATCTGGCGGGTCTGCTCCTCGTTGAAGACCGGCTTCTTGCGCGGAATCTGCGCGCCGGGGTTCATGGCGGGCATCCGGCCGGTGCCGACCTGGAAGTCCACGGACGCCGCGCCGACACCGATCAGGCTCGGTGCGGTGCGCGTGCCCTGGGCGTTGGCGCCGTGGCAGCTCGAGCAGGTCTGGTTGAAAAGCTCCTTGCCCTTGGCGATGTCCTGCGCCGACGCCTGGGTGTCAGACGCCTGCGCGGACGCGCCTCCCGAGGAGACACCGGCGTACGCGACAGCGATGATCGCGAGCGCGGCCAGCACGACGGCGTAGCCCGCCCACGGGCGCCGGCGCCATGCGGTGAACCATTTCACGGAAGAGGGTCCCATCTGGATCAGTGCAACAGCTCGATGAGGTAAATCGTGGCGAACAACCCGACCCATACGGCGTCGACGAAGTGCCAGTAGTACGACACCACAATGGCACTCGTCGCCTGCTCGTGTGTCCAGCGCTTCGCGGCGTACGTCCGCCCGAGCATGAACAGGAACGCGATGAGGCCACCGGTCACGTGCAGACCGTGGAAGCCCGTGGTCAGGTAGAAGACCGAGCCGTACGCGCTCGACGAGATCGTGGTGCCCTCATGGATCAGCGAACGGTATTCGTTGAGCTGCCCGGCGACGAACACCGCGCCCATGAGGAACGACAAGAAGTACCACTCGCGCAGGCCCCACTTGCGCATGTTCACGATGCTTCCCAGGCGCCCGACCTGACCGCGCTCGGCCGCGAACACACCCAGCTGGCACGTCACACTGGACATCAGCAGGATGAAGGTGTTCACCGAGGCGTACGGCACATCAAGGTTCGCGTCCGGCCACCTGCCACCGTCCCCGATGGTCACCGACCGGATGGTGAAGTACATCGCGAACAGCGCCGCGAAGAACATGAGCTCGGACGACAGCCACACGATCGTGCCCACGCTCACGAGGTTGGGCCGGTTGGCGCGGGTGCGGGGTGCTGCGCTGTCAGTCGCGGATACTGTTGCCACGGGCAGCATTATTACGGCACCTGCCGAGTAGGTGACGCAGGACCCCCCATCAGGCGCGCCCCGGCCGCCCCCGCAAGGCCTCTTCCAGGCGGTTTTCGCCGGAAGGACCTGTCTTGTCGTTGGAACGAGCCGTTCCCGGCTCCTCCTCGCCCCCGACCGGTCGTACGGGCCGTGTCGCGCCCGGTAGCATCGCTACGTGCGCGGGACTTCATCGCCCGATCGATGATCACCCGGCTCACAGGCGCCGGCAGTGCGGCGGCGCGACATGTCCTTTCGGGAAGGGGGAGGCGCAATCCCTCCCCGGCCTGACCGCCGGGGCCTCCGCGCCAGAGTCCACGATGAAGATCCTTGTTTACAGCCACGACGCGAACACGCGCCTGCAGGTGCGCCTGGCGATCGGCCGGCGGCCCGCCGCCGGGCTCCCGGAGGTGGAGTACGTCGAGACCGCCACCGAGCCTGCGGTCTTCGCCCGTCTCGACAAGGGCGACATCGACGTGGCCGTCCTCGACGGCGAGGCGCAGCCCGCCGGCGGCATGGGCATCTGCCGCCAGGCCAAGGACGAGATCTACAACTGCCCGCCGATCATGGTCCTCATCGCCCGCCGCGACGACGGCTGGCTGGCCACCTGGTCGCGCGCCGACGCCGTCGCGAGCCAGCCCGTCGACGCCGTCGCCCTCGCCGAGGGCGTGGCCGAGCTGGTGCGCAAGCGGCTGGCCGGTTCCGGCTCCGAGCTGTCCCACCGATAACCCGATAGCCGCCAGGGAGCGTCCGGATGGACCCGCGTACGACGTGGCCCGCCCTGCTCGGCGCGCTGCTCAACGGGCAGTCGCTGTCGACCGACGAGACCACTTGGGCGATGCAGGAGATCATGTCGGGGCAGGCCAGCGACGTTCAGATCGCGGGCTTCGCCGTGGCGCTCCGGGCGAAGGGCGAGACGGTCGCGGAGGTCACCGGCCTCGCGGAGGGCATGCTGGCCCACGCCACGCCGATCACCGTGCCCGGGCCGGCGGTCGACCTCGTCGGGACGGGCGGCGACCAGGCCCACACGGTCAACATCTCGACCATGGGCGCGATCGTCGCGGCCTCCGCCGGCGCGCGGATGGTCAAGCACGGCAACCGTGCCGCGTCCTCCTCCTGCGGCGCGGCCGACCTGCTCGAAGAGCTCGGGGTCGCGATCGGACTGTCGCCCGATGCGGCGGCCCGGGTCGCCGACGAGATCGGCATCACGTTCTGCTTCGCGCCCCTCTACCACCCGGCCCTGCGCCACACCGCCCGTACGCGCAGCGAGCTGGGCACACCGACGATCTTCAACTTCCTCGGCCCGCTGGCCAACCCGGCCCGCCCCACCGCCCAGGCCGTCGGTGTGTTCCATCCCCGTATGGCGGGCGTCATCGCGGGCGTCTTCGCCGAGCGCGGCTGCTCGTCGCTGGTGTTCCGCGGCGACGACGGCCTGGACGAACTCACCACGACCTCCACGTCGGCCGTCTGGGTGGTCCGCGACGGCACCGCCACCGAGACCGTCTTCGACCCGGCCGACCTGGGCATCCCCCGCGCGACCCCGGCCGACCTGCGCGGCGCGGACGCCCGCCACAACGCCCGTGTGGCACGCGCGGTGCTGGCCGGGGAGACCGGACCGGTCCGCGACATCGTGGCCCTCAACGCGGCCGCGGCGCTCGTGGCCGCCGAGGGCGCCCCGCCCGCGGAGCGGCTCACGGAGGCCATGAGAGCGGCCTACACGCGCGCCCTGGAGGCGATCGACTCCGGCCGTGCCACGGCCCTGCTGGACCGCTGGATCGAGCTCACCCAGCGCCTGGCCACCTGACGGTCCTGTCAGGGCTCAGCGGGGGATGAGTGCGGGCGGCTGGGCCGGGGCGGGCATGCCCTGGCCGTACGCCGGGCCCAGGCGGCTCGTGGCGAGCCATTCCGGCCAGGACAGTTGCCAGAAGCCCCAGCCGTTTCCCGGGTCGAGGCGCCGGCGGGTGCCGGTGACCTGGACCACGTCTCCCGGCTGGGTGTGGCGGAAGAACCAGCGGGCGTCGCGTGGGCCCAGGTTGATGCAGCCGTGGCTCACGTTGCGGCTGCCCTGGTCCCCCACCGACCACGGCGCGCTGTGCTCGTACTCGCCGCTGTCGGAGATCCGGACCGCGTAGTAGACGTCGTGCCGGTAGTGGTCCGGGCAGCCCGGCGGGCAGCCGACCGACGCCGAGTCCATGACGACGTGGTGGTTCTTCTCCATGGTCAGGTGGATGCCGCTCGTGGTCGTGTACTTGAGCTGCGTCCCCTTCCCCATGCTGATCGGCATCCGGCGGACGCTGCGGCCGTTGACACGGACCTCCTGGTGGTGGCTGCGGGCACTGGCCACGGTGATGTGCGCGTCACCGATCGAGAAGTCCCTGGCGAGGTCCTCAGCGCCGTACGAGGCACCCGCCAGCCGCAGGCCGGACAGGTGCGCCAGCAGGCGTACGCGCGTGTGCGCCGGCCAGTACGCGCGCGGGCGGAAGACCACCTCCGACGGGGAGGTCCAGTGCCAGGCGCCCGTCACCGGGACCGACGTCCACAGGGCCAGCGACCGCTCCACGCCGGCGCGGTTCCGCACGGGCTCGGCGAAACGCAGGATGATCGGCATTCCCACCCCGACCGTGGCGCCGGGCTCCGGGGCGACGACGGTCGCGCCGATCGTGTGCGCCACCCGTCGCGTACGGAAGGTGCTCCGTACCGAGCCCACGCGGCCGTTCGCGCCCGCGACCGTGACGACGAGCGTGTACGAGCGGCCCGGGCTCAGCGTCCAGCGTGGCCACCAGAGAGTGCCGTCCGCGCTGGTCCGCCCCTCCAGCCGGCCTCCGTCGGCCAGCGTGACCGAGCGGAGCCGCCCGTCGCGTACGCGGACGCTCACCGGGGCGTCCGGCGGCACGGCGTGCGTTCCCCGCGCCGGCAGGACCGTCACCGTGGCCGGCGGGCGCGCGGTTGTCCGGTGGGAAGAGCAGGCCCCGCCCAGGAGGGCGAGCGGGAGCGCGCCGACGGCGGCCACCCCTCGCCACATACGCACCCCCACCCGTGAGTGTTCGTGCCGAGTATGCGACGAGGGCCGGCGCCGCCTCCCGGCGACACCGGCCCTCGTGACCGTTTCTTGGGGCTTCTCAGTGCGAGAAGTGACCGCGGTAGTACTCGAACACGAACCCGATCGCGGCCAGGACGATCGCGAGCAGGCCGATCAGCAGCATCCACCAGCCGATGACAACGCCGAGGGACGCCGTGGCCGCGGCGAGGGCGACGAACAGCGGCCACCAGCTGTGCGGGCTGAAGAAGCCCAGCTCGCCCGCGCCGTCGGCGATCTCGCCTTCCTTGTCGTCCTCCGGCCGCGGTCCGACGCGGCGGCCGGTGAACAGCAGGTAGAAGCCGACCAGGCCGGCCAGGCCCACGGTCAGGGCCAGCGCGGTGGTGCCGGTGGGGTCGTGCGACCACAGCCAGTAGATGACGTCCATCACCGCGAAGAACAGTGCGCAGAAGGCGAACAGGAAGCCTTCGACCTTCATCGTCAGTCCTCCGTTCCGGCACCGGCCGTCACGGCGGGCTTGGCGCCCGTGTGCGGATAGTGCAGGTCGAACGCGGGCCGCTCGGAGCGGATCCGCGGGATCGCGGTGAAGTTGTGCCGCGGCGGCGGGCAGGACGTCGCCCACTCGAGCGAGTTGCCGTAGCCCCACGGGTCGTCGACGTAGACCCGCTCGCCGTTACGCGCGGTGATGTAGACGTTCCACACGAACGGCAGCATCGAGATCGCCAGGATCAGCGCGCCGAGGCTGGAGACCTCGTTGAGGCCGGTGAACTGCTTGGCGTAGTCGGGGACGCGCCGCTGCATGCCCTCGGCGCCCAGCCAGTGCTGGACCAGGAAGGTCGTGTGGAAGCCGATGAACAGCAGCCAGAAGTGGACCTTGCCCCAGAACTCGTTCAGCTTCTTCCCGGTCATCTTCGGCCACCAGAAGTAGAAGCCGGCGAACATCGCGAAGACCACGGTGCCGAACAGCACGTAGTGGAAGTGCGCGACGACGAAGTAGCTGTCGTTGAGGTGGAAGTCCAGCGGCGGCGAGGCCAGGATGATGCCGGTCAGGCCACCGAACAGGAACGTCACCAGGAAGCCCAGCGACCACAGCATCGGTGTCTCGAACGTCAGTTGCCCTCGCCAGATCGTGCCGACCCAGTTGAAGAACTTCACCCCGGTGGGCACCGCGATGAGGAACGTCATGAACGAGAAGAACGGCAGCAGCACCTGACCGGTCGGGAACATGTGGTGCGCCCACACGGTCACGGACAGGCCGGCGATGGCGACGGTCGCACCGACCAGGCTGATGTAGCCGAAGACGGGCTTACGGGAGAACACCGGCAGGATCTCGGTGATGATCCCGAAGAATGGCAACGCGACGATATAGACCTCGGGATGGCCGAAGAACCAGAAGAGGTGTTGCCAGAGGATCGCCCCGCCGTTGGCGGCGTCGAACACGTGCGCGCCGAGCTTGCGGTCGGCCTCGAGCGCCAGCAGCGCGGCGGCCAGCACCGGGAAGGCCATGAGCACGAGGATCGACGTCAGCAGGATGTTCCAGGTGAAGATCGGCATCCGGAACATCGTCATGCCCGGCGCCCGCATGCAGAAGATCGTGGTGACGAAGTTGACGCCACCGAGGATCGTGCCCAGGCCGGACAGCGTCAGACCCATGATCCACAGGTCGCCGCCGATCTCGGGCGAGCGGATGACGCTCGACAGCGGCGCATAGGCGTACCAGCCGAAGCTCGCGGCGCCGCCCGGGGTCAGGAACCCGCTGACGGCGATCAGGCTGCCGAACAGGAACAGGTAGTAGCTGAACATGTTCATGCGCGGGAACGCCACGTCGGGCGAACCGATCTGCAGCGGCATGATCACGTTGCCGAACCCGACGAAGAGCGGCGTCGCGAACATCAGCAGCATGATCGTGCCGTGCATGGTGAAGAGCTGGTTGAACTGCTCCTCACTGACGACCTGCAGACCCGGCCGTGCCAGCTCGGCACGCATGATCAGGGCCAGGATGCCGCCGACGCAGAAGAACGCGAACGACGTGATCAGGTACATGTACCCGATCACCTTGTGGTCCGTGGACGACATCCAGGACGCGATGATCCGGCCCTTGCTCGTGCGCCGGGGCGCGCCGGCCGCCGACGGGGTCGGGTGCGAGATGGTGGTGGTCACTGCATGCTCCCGCCATGGCTGGAGATGAACTGCTCGAACTCCGCCTGCGGAACGATCTTCACCTGGAAGAGCATCCGGCCGTGCTCGACACCGCAGAGTTCGGCGCAGCGTCCCTCGTACGTGCCCGTCTTGGTGGGGGTGATCTCAAAGTCCTGACCGGACTTGGCCCCCGGGATGATGTCCCGCTTGAAGATGAAGGACGGAACCCAGAAGGAGTGGATGACGTCCTTGGACACCAGGTGGAACCGTACCTTCTTGCCGACGGGGATCTCGAACATCGGCTTGTGCGGCTCGTCGGGCGAGACGGGCTGTCCGACGATCGACCGCGTGTGGTACTGCGGGTAGTCGAACTGCCAGCTCCACTGGAACGCCGTCACGTTGACGAGCGTCACGTCGCTGGACTGGGACGCCGGCGTCAGTTTCTCGAGATACGTCTCGTCGCGCGCGGTGAAGTAGAACAGCACCGCGACGATGATGAACGGGACGACGGTGTACAGCATCTCGATCGGCAGGTTGTAACGAACCTGCGGCGGCAGCTGGTCGGACCGCTTGCGGTGGAAGAGCACCGCCCAAATGATCAAGCCCCAGACGAGGGCGCCCACGGCCAGTGCCGCGATCCAGGACCCCTGCCACAGGGTCAGGACACGCTTGGCCTGCTCGGTGGCCGGTGTCGGCAGGCCGAGGCGCACTTTCTCAGCGGAGCACGCCGTCGCGGCGAACGCCAGCGCCGACAGCGCCGCGGCGCCCGTCAGCAGGCGTCGGCGCGCGCCGGGCGCGCCCGCGCTCGCAGGCGTGCGCCGCTCTCTACGGCGGGTCGGACTCACGGATTGCCTTCCCACGATGAAGCCCGAGTCTCGGGCGATCAGATCGATGTTCACACGTGTGGGGGAAACATTAGCGGAGGGTCCCGGACACCTCGGTGGTACCCCCGTTACTGTCGTACTCGTGGCCTACTTCGACGCCGCGTCCACCGAGCCTCTGCACCCGGCGGCACGCGAGGCGCTGCTGGGTGCCCTGGAGGGCGGATGGGCCGATCCCCAGCGGCTTTACGGCTCCGCGCGCCGTTCGCGCATGCTGCTCGACCGGGCCCGCACGCAGGTCGCGGCGGCCGTCGGAGCGCGGCCCGACGAGACGTCCTTCACCTCCTCCGGCACCCAGGCGATCCACCTCGGCGTGCTCGGCACCCTGGGCGCGCGCCGGCGCGCCGGACGGCACCTCGTGGTGAGCGCCGTCGAGCACTCCAGCGTGCTGCACGCCGCCGGGCGGCACGAGCGCGAGGGCGGCACGGTCACCACGGTGGGCGTCGACCGTACGGGACGGGTCGACCCGGAGGAGTTCGCCGCGGCGCTGCGCCCCGACACGGCCCTGGCCTGCCTGCAGTCGGCCAACCACGAGGTCGGCACGCTCCAGCCGGTGGCCGAGGTCGCCGAGGCGTGCCGCGCGGCCCGGGTGCCGCTGCTGGTCGACGCCGCCCAGTCGGCCGGCCGGGCGCCGATCCCCGGTGGCTGGTCGCTGCTGACGGCCTCGGCGCACAAGTGGGGCGGCCCGCCGGGCGTGGGGGTTCTGGTCGTCCGCAAGAACACCCGCTGGAGATCACCGCTGCCCGAGGACGAGCGGGAGAGCCGCCGCGTCCCGGGATTTGAGAACGTTCCAGGGATCGTGGCAGCGGCGGCGGCCCTGGAGGCGTACCGTGCGGAGATGGAACTGGACGCCCCCCGCCTGTCGGCGCTGGTCGACCTGATCCGCGAGCGCGCGCCCCGCCTGGTCGACGACGTCGAGGTCATCGGTCATCCGGTCGAGCGCCTCCCCCACCTGGTCACGTTCTCGTGCCTGTACGTGGAGGGCGAGGCGCTGCTGACCGAGCTCGACCGGCTGGGGTTCGAGGTCTCGTCCGGAAGTTCCTGTACGGCGGATACTCTCCGACCGAGCCATGTTCTGGAGGCGATGGGAGTGATTACTCATGGAAATGTCCGGGTATCGCTCTCCCGCGGGACGAGAGCGGCCGATGTCGACCGTTTTCTCGCGGTCCTTCCGGGAGCCGTACGAAGGCTCCGCCAGACGAGCGGGGTGACCGGTTGATCACGACCTGGGGCGTGAGCGAGCGGAGCGCGCGAGCCGAAGGACACGCGCGCCTGGTCACTCCCCCGGCGCAAGGAGGGCTCGTGAGCGAGCGGAGCGAGCTCATCAACGAGGAGATCGGCATATGGGCCTGAAACGCCGCCGCGCCGTCCGGGAGACGCCTCCGGAGACCCCCCCGGTGGCCACCGGCCCCCGGGCGCTGGTCACCATCGACGCGCTGGGCCGCAAGTGCCCCATCCCGATCATCATGCTCGCCGAGCGCATCGGCGAGGTGCCGGTCGGCGAGATCATCGCGGTCAAGGCCGACGACGTGGCGGCCCGCACGGACGTCCCTGCGTGGTGCCGGATGAAGTCGCAGGACTTCGTCTGGGAGGAGACCCTCCCCCGCGGCTGGGCGTTCCACGTACGCCGCAACTACTGAGCGGTGTACTGCGCGGAGCGCCGGACACCGCTCAGTACCCGCCTTTGACCTTTCTTCCAAGAGTCACTGAGCGGTGTACTGCGCGGAGTGCCGGACATCGCTCAGTACTCGCTCTTGGTCTGCCTTCCAAGAGTTACCGAGTGACCTGACCGTGCGGGGCGACCCGGTGAGGGGCCGCCCCCGCGGGCGCGGGCCGGTGCCGGGGGTTCAGTTCAGGACGTGCCCGGCGATCTCGTCCGCGGCCTCGCGGCCGTACGCGTCGGCGAAGCGGTCGACGAACTGCTGGCGATGGAGGGTGTACTCCTGCGGGCCGGCGACCTCCAGCGCGTGCGCGGCGAGGAGGTTGCCCATCTGCGCGGCGCGTTCGAGGGACAGCTCCCAGGAGATCGCGGTGAGGAAGCCGGCGCGGAAGGCGTCGCCCACGCCGGTCGGCTCGACCTTGCGCACCTCCGGCGCGGCGTCCACGTGCAGGGAGGGCTCGCCGGTGCGGTCGATGCGCACGCCCTTGGGGCCGAGGGTGGTCACCCGCACGCCGACGCGCTCCAGGACCTCCTCGTCCGACCAGCCGGTCTTCTGTTCACAGAGCGACTTCTCGTACTCGTTGGTGAACAGGTAGGCGGCGCCGTCGATCAGCTCGCACACGTCGTTCATGCGGGCCAGCTGCTGGGACGGGTCGGCGGCGAACGGGATGCCGCGCGTACGGCACTCCTCGGTGTGCCGGAGCATGCCCTCGGGGTCGTCGGCGCCGATGAGGACCAGGTCCAGGCCTCCGACGCGGTCGACGATGGGCTGGAGCTCGATCTCCCGGGCCTCGCTCATCGCGCCCGTGTAGAAGGAGGCGATCTGGTTGTGGTCCTCGTCGGTGGTGCACAGGAAGCGCGCCGTGTGGTGGAGCTGGGAGACGTACACCGAGGAGGTGTCGACGCCGTGCCGGTCGAGCCAGGAGCGGTAGTCGGCGAAGTCGTCACCGACGGCGCCGACGAGGATCGGGTTCTGGCCGAGGCATCCCATCCCGTAGCAGATGTTGGCGGCGACCCCTCCTCGCCGGATGTCCAGCGCGTCCACCAGGAAGGACAGGGAGACGGTGTGCAGCTGGTCGGGGATCAGCTGGTCGGCGAACCGTCCTGGGAACGTCATCAGATGGTCGGTGGCGATGGAACCGGCAACAGCGATGCGCACGACGTCGAACTCCTCGGTCGATCGGCGACCTCGTCATAGCCGCGAGGTCATCTCGAAGGCCTGTGGTCAAAAGCCTGTGGTCGGACAGCCAGTGGTCAAACCCGGCAAGAGTACTGCCTTGCATGGGCCTGACATGCCGAATGCCCGTGTTCCCGGGTGATCCTGGGAACACGGGCACCATGGGCCGAGGCCGGCATGCCGAATGCCCGTGTTCCCGGGTGTTCCCTGGGAACACGGGCACCATGATCCGGCGAAGCGCTTAAGGCTTAGTGGAACGAGTCGCCGCAGGCGCAGGAGCCGCCCGCGTTGGGGTTGTCGATCGTGAAGCCCTGCTTCTCGATCGTGTCGACGAAGTCGATCTTCGCGCCCGAGAGGTACGGCACGCTCATCCGGTCGACGCGGACGCTCAGGCCGTTGAAGTCCTGGACCAGGTCGCCGTCCACCTCACGGTCGTCGAAGTAGAGCTGGTAGATCAGGCCCGAGCAGCCGCCGGGCTGGACCTGCACACGCAGCGCGAGGCCTTCCTCGCCCTGCTGCTCGAGCAGGCTCTTGGCCTTCTCCGCCGCGGCGTCGGTGAGGATGACGCCATTCTGCGTGGAGGTGTCGGCTGAAACCGTCATGTGCGAACTCCCGGTTGGCTCGGCCGTCCCGTGACGGCCGTCGCTGTTGGCTTTCCCTCCACCACAACGTACCCGCTGCCCCCGGCCATTCCCCAAGTCCACCGCTGTGTTCCTCGCCGCATATCCCTACAAACAGGACCTGAAGCCCCCATACCGCCCGCTCGTGCAGTATCGTCAAAGCGACGATAAGTCTGTTGAAGGAGGGACCCCCAAGTGACCACCGGCAGCAGCCTGCTGATCCTCGGACAGGGCGCGGACCCGGCCAGCGAACGCGGGGTCTCCTGCCCCGGTGAGCTCCCGCCCGCTTCGGACCCGGCCCTGGTGGAGCGCGCCCGCGCGGCCAAGGCGGCCCTCGGCGACCGCCTCTTCGTCCTGGGCCACCACTACCAGCGGGACGAGGTCATCCAGTTCGCCGACGTGACCGGCGACTCGTTCAAACTCGCCCAGGAGGCCGCGGCGCGGCCCCAGGCTCCCTACATCGTCTTCTGCGGCGTCCACTTCATGGCCGAGTCGGCCGACATCCTCACCTCGGCCGACCAGCAGGTCGTCCTGCCCGACCTGGCCGCCGGCTGCTCGATGGCCGACATGGCCACCTACGACCAGGTCGAGGAGTGCTGGGAGGTCCTGGAGGACGCCGGGATCGCCGGCGACGTGGTGCCGATCACGTACATGAACTCCTCCGCCGACATCAAGGCCTTCGTCGGCCGCCACGGGGGCGTCGTGTGCACGTCCTCCAACGCCCGGCGGGCGCTGGAGTGGGCCTTCGCCAAGGGCTCGAAGGTGCTGTTCCTGCCCGACCAGCACCTCGGCCGCAACACGGCCGTCCTGGAGATGGGCCTGTCCCTGGACGACTGCGTCGTCTACAGCCCGAACCGGCCGGACGGCGGCCTGTCCACCGCCGAGCTGCGCGACGCGACGATGATCCTGTGGCGGGGGCACTGCTCGGTGCACGGCCGGTTCAGCCTCGACTCGGTGAACGAGGTGCGCGCCCGCATCCCCGGCGTCAACGTGCTGGTCCACCCCGAATGCCGCCACGAGGTCGTACGGGCCGCCGACCTGATCGGCTCGACGGAGTACATCATCCGCACCATCGAGGAGGCCCCGGCCGGCACGGCCTGGGCGGTCGGCACCGAGCTGAACCTCGTCAAGCGCCTGGCCGGCCGCCACCCGGACAAGACCGTGGTGTTCCTGGACCGGACCGTGTGCTTCTGCTCGACCATGAACCGCATCGACCTGCCGCACCTGGTCTGGTCGCTGGAGTCCCTGGCGCGCGGGGAGGTCGTGAACCAGATCACGGTGGAGCCCGAGACCGCGCACTACGCCCGCGTCGCCCTCGACCGGATGCTGGCCCTGCCGTAGGCCCCCGCGTACGGGGCCTGGTCAGGTCCGGCCGGCCGTCGTACGGGCGGGGGGCTCGCGCTGTCGTAGATAGGTGTCGAGTTCGGCCGCGCCCGCCAGCAGGGCGCGGCCGCGCGCGTCGAGCCGGCCACGCCATTCGTCCAGGGTCGCCCGCAGGGGTTCGACGCCGCCGGCCTCGCGGACGCGGTCCAGGAGCGGTGCGATCTGCCGCAGCAGGTATCCGCCCCGCCGCAGCTGGTGGGCCAGCCGGGCGTCCCGTACGTCCGCGTCGGTGTAGACGCGGTAACCGGTCCTCGGGTCGCGTCGCGGGCGGACCAGACCGGCGCGTTCCCACTTGCGGAGCGTCGCGGGCCGGAGGCCGAGCCGCCGCGCCAGCGGCCCCACCGACGTCTCGGCTCCCGTACGGTCACGGCGGACCGTCTCACCGCCTCCACGGCCGCCGTACGTCCCGCCGGGCGGTTCCGGATCGGCCGTCAGGTCGCGGAGGGCCGCCTCGACCGCCGTCAGCGTCCGCCGGTCCTCCAGAAGCCGGGCGTGGCTCTCGTCGACGAGCGTGAGGGCGTCGGCGGTCCGCCCCTCGTTGACGGCCGTCATGATCGCCGTGGCGGTCTGGTGACCGTGGCCCGGCATCAGGGCGACGAAGGCCCGCAGGGCCTGGGCGTGCAGGGGCGTGTAGATCCGGTAGCCGGTGGGCGTGCGCTCCGCCGCGGGAAGGATGCCCGCCTCTTCGTAGTTGCGTACGGCCTGCGGGGACAGGCCGTGCTCACGCGCCAGATCGACGGGCCGCAAGCGCTTCACGCCGCCGATCTTCCTACAGGCCGGGGGTGCCCCAGACCGGGAACCAGCGGCTCAGGTCGCTCTCCACCGGCAGGTCGGCGCCGACCGCGCCGCGCACCTGGAGCTCCAGGGCGTTGTCACGCCGCTCCCCCGACGTCGGTGCGAACGGGTAGAACGTGCCTCGCTTGTAGAGGTAGACCAGGCCCGTACGGCGGCCGTCCGGGGTCGCGAAGGCCACCACCGAGCACAGCAGCTGCGGCCCGAACCCGCCGGACTCCAGTGAGGAGTTGACGGCGTGGATGTCGGTGACGAGCCCTACGAGGTCGGTGGGGTCGTGCCGGCTCACGAGCCAGGTGTAGCCGTACGAGTCGGTGCTCAGCTCGACCTTGGGGCCCTCGTCGGAGTCGAGCAGCTCGCGCACGTCCTTCTCGATCTGGGCGAACGCCGCGCCCTCGGCGGCGCGGAAGCAGACCGAGCCGACTCCCGTGGGCGTGAGCCCGGCCGCGGCCTCCAGCGTGATCGCGGCCGTGGGCAGCGCGAACAGCCGGTCGAGGTCGGGCTTCTTCGGCTTGGAGCGCCCGAGCAGGGTGTCGAGGAAACCCATGTCACACGCCCCGGCCGAGCTGGGTCGAGATCTTCGCGAGCTGCTCGAGGCGCTGCTCGAGCGACGGGTGCGTGGAGAAGAGCGTGGAGATGCTGAACCCCTTCGAGAACGCCGGTGCGAAGTAGAAGGCGTTGAACGGCTCGGCCGCGCGCAGGTCCTTCGTCGGGATGCGGGCCATGTCGCCGGTCACCTTCGTCAGCGCGCTGGCCAGCGCCGACGGTCGGCCCGTCAGCTCCGCCGCCGACCGGTCCGCCGACAGCTCGCGGTAGCGCGACAGCGCCCGGGTGAGCAGGAAGCTGATCGCGTAGACGGCCGCGCTGACCCCGATGACGACCAGGAGCACCATCGCGGTGCTCTGGTCGTTGTTGTTGCGGTTGCGGTCGTTGAAGCCGCCCCACAGGCCCCACTGGAGGCCGAACCGCGTGAGCAGGCCGGCCAGGATGCCCAGGAACGACGCGATCGTCATCACGGCGACGTCGCGGTGGGCGACGTGGGAGAGCTCGTGCGCGAGCACGCCCTCCAGCTCGGTGGTGTCGAGCCGGCGGAGCAGCCCCGTCGTGACGCAGACGACCGCGTTGTCCTGGTTGCGTCCGGTGGCGAAGGCGTTCGGCACGTCCGTGTCGGCCACCGCCACCCGCGGCTTCGGCATGTCGGACATCGCGCAGATGCGGTCGATGACCCCGTGCAGCTCCGGCGCCTCCTGTTCGGAGACCACCCGCCCGTGCATGGCGAACAGGGCGAGCTTGTCGGAGAAGAAGTACTGGACCAGCAGGAAGCCCACCGCGATGACCAGGACCAGCACCCACATCTGGGGGAGGTACACGATGAAGAATCCGACGAAGGCGACGTAAAGCAGCCCCAGCAGGAACATCGTCACCAGCATGCGAGCCGTGAGTCCCCGGTCCGGTGCGAATCGAGAACGCGCCATCGTGCTCCTCCTACCCCCGACCTACGTTCACCCCGTACTAACGCCGAAGCGGCGTGATAGGTGCCAGGTTTTCTGGTCGCGCTCGCCTCCTCACTCGCTACACGGACGGCTCGTACCTCACCGGCCGCTCCGCTCGCTCGTCGGCTCGCCGCTCCGGTCAGTCCGGGATGAGTCCCTCATCACCCAGCATCGCGCGGACCTCGTCCATCGTGGCGTCGGCCGGCGGCAGGATCAGGTCCGACGGGGCGATCTCCTCGGCCGGCAGGGCCTTGCCCACCGTGCGGACCTGCTCCAGCAGGGCGTGCAGCGCCCCGCGGAACTTCTCCTCGTCGCCCGACTCGATCGCCGCTTCGAGCTCGCCGTCGAGCGTGTTGAGCGCGGTCAGGTCACCGTCGACGACGTCGACCTGGCCCTCGCCCATGATCCGGACGATCACTGGCCCTCCCGCGGCTGCTGCGGCGCCTGGTTCGGCGTCTGGTGCGGCTGAGCCTGCGGAGCCTGCTGCCCCTGCTGTTGTCCCTGGGCGGCGTCGAGCTGCTTGGGCGCGGGCGCCATGCCGAGCTCGGCCTTCATCTGCTCCAGCTCGAGGTCGACGCCGGGACCCGCGCCCATGCGGTCGAGCTCGGCCTGGATGTCGTCGCGCGGACCGGAGTAGTCCTCCAGGGCGCCTGAGGCGAGCAGTTCGTCGATGGCGCCGGCGCGCGCCTTCATGTTCTCGGTCTTCTCCTCGGCGCGCTGGATCGCGAGGCCGACGTCGCCCATCTCCTCGGAGATGCCGGAGAACGCCTCGTTGATCTTGGTCTGCGCCTCGGCCGCCGTGTAGGTGGCCTTGATGGTCTCCTTGCGCGTGCGGAAGGAGTCGACCTTCGCCTGCAGCCGCTGGGAGGCGAGCGTGAGCTTCTCCTCCTCGCCCTGGAGCTGCTGGTACTGCGCCCGCAGGTCGTTCAGCTGGCTGTCGAGACCGCCCCGGCGGGTCAGCGCCTCGCGCGCGAGGTCCTCACGGCCCACCTGGAGGGCCTTCCGGCCCTGGTCGGTGAGCTTCGCCTGCTGCTGTTCCAGCTGGTTGATCTGGAGTTCGAGCCGCTTGCGGGAGGTGGCCACGTCGGCCACGCCGCGGCGGACCTTCTGGAGCATCTCAAGCTGGCGCTGGTACGAATAGTCAAGGGTCTCGCGAGGATCCTCCATTTTGTCCAGCGCCTTGTTGGCCTTGGACTTGAAGATCATCGACATTCGTTTCATCACGCTCATCGCGCGTGGCCGGTCCCTTCGTGCTGGTGCCTCTGCGAACGCTGCTGGGGTTAGCCACCACCCTACGCGTTAACGACCAAGACAGTCATTATGTTCGCGTCCCGGCGCCGGTAGGCTGATCTGCGTGTTCCGACGCCGTACCGAGACCGCCACCGAAGAGCCGCCCCAGCCCCCCGAGGCCGGCAAGACCACCAAGACGGAGGGCAAGGGCCGGCCCACGCCCAAACGCCGCGACGCCGAAAAGCGCAACCGCCAGCCGATAACGGCCCCGAAGACCCGCCGAGAGGCCCTCCGCCGCGACCGCGAGCAGCGCACGCGTCGCACCGGTAACGCCAAGCAGATCCGTGAGGGCATCGCCCGCGGTGACGAGCGTTATCTGCCCCGGCGCGACAAAGGCCCGGTGCGCAAGCTCGCCCGTGATTACGTCGACTCCCGGCGCACATTCGGCGAGTTCTTCATGTACCTCACCATCCTCGTCGTCGTGCTGTCGATGGTGGCGCCGCTGACCGTGCGCATCTACCTGCAGACGTTCGGGCTGCCGGTGATCCTCGCCGTGATCATCGTCGAGTCGGTCGTGATCTCCAGCCGGGTGAAGAAGCTCGCGCGCGAGCGCTTCCCCGACGAGAGCACCCAGGGCGTCGGCATCTACGCGGTCACGCGCTCGATGCAGATCCGGCGGCTGCGCATGCCGCAGGCGCGTCTCAAGCCGGGGCAGAAGGCCGAGATCTGACTCCCTCCCGGCCCGGCGGATGACGCTCGGGCGGCCGGGTTAGTGTTCCAGAACATGGAGTTTCGTCATCTCGGCCGCAGCGGCCTCATGGTCAGTGAACTCGCCTACGGAAACTGGATCACCCACGGTTCGCAGATCGAGGAGGAGGCCGCCGCCGCGTGCGTGAAGGCCGCCCTCGACGAGGGGATCACGACGTTCGACACCGCCGACGTCTACGCCGGCACGCGGGCCGAGGAGGTGCTCGGCCGCGCGCTCAGGGGACAGCGCCGCGAGTCGCTGGAGATCTTCACCAAGGTTTACTGGCCGACCGGTGACGGCCGGAACGACCGCGGCCTGTCGCGCAAGCACATCTTCGAGTCGATCCACGGCTCCCTGCGCCGCCTGGGGACCGACTACGTCGACCTGTACCAGGCGCACCGGTTCGACCACGAGACGCCGCTCGAGGAGACCCTGCGGGCCTTCGACGACCTCGTACGCCAGGGCAAGGTCCTCTACGTCGGCGTGTCGGAGTGGCGCGCCGAGGAGATCGCCCGCGCGCTGAAGATCGCCGACGAGATGGGCCTGGACCGGATCGTGTCCAACCAGCCGCAGTACAGCATGCTGTGGCGCGTCATCGAGTCCGAGGTCGTGCCGCTGTCCGAGCGCGAGGGCGTCGGGCAGGTCGTCTTCTCTCCGCTCGCCCAGGGCGTGCTGACCGGCAAGTACGTGCCCGGCCAGGCGCCGCCCGCGGGCTCCCGCGCGACCGACGCGGAGGGCGGCGCGTCCGTGATCAAGCGCGTCCTGCGCGAGGAGGTCCTGACGCGGGTGCAGCGGCTGCGGCCGATCGCCGAGGAGGCGGGCCTGTCGATGGCCCAGCTCGCGGTGGCCTGGGTGCTGCAGAACCCCAACGTCTCCTCCGCCATCATCGGCGCGAGCCGGCCCGAGCAGGTACGCGACAACGTGCGCGCGGCCGGCGTACGGCTGGACCCCGCGCTGCTCAAGCGCATCGACGAGGTCCTGGAGCCGGTCATCGAGCGTGACCCGGCCAGGACGGTCAGCCCGCCGCGCCGTCCGTGACCCCGGCCGCGCCGGCGTGACCTCGGTCATGCCGGCGGGCGCGTGATCGCCGCGACGGGGCGCCGAGCCCGTCGCGGCCCGTCACGGGCCGCGGCGTCAGCCCTCCGGCGGGTGCAGGCTCATCGGGCCGTAGACGACCCGTCCGTCCTCCAGCAGGCTGACCTGGTCGACACCGGACTCCACCAGGCCCCGCCAGTTCTCCCCGACCCACGACTCGGCGTCGGCCTGGGTGCTCCATGTCTCCTCGCCGAGGCCGGGTGCGTCGATCGGTGACCCGTCCGCCTTCTCGTACCGCCAGCTCCAGGGCATGACTCTCCTGTTACCTCCGCGCACGTGCTCCCTCATCCGGCCGCGACGACCGCATTCCGCAGACCTTCGGCGGTCATCGTCTCATCCGTGGCCAAGGCCTCGCCGTTCACCTTCACCGTCGGCGTGCCGGAAATGCCGCCGGAGATCGCCGCCTGGCTCGTCCGCCGCACCTCCGCGGCGTACCGCAGGGTCCGTACGCAGGAGGCGAAGCCCGAACCGGTCTCACCGGCCGTCTTCCCGAACGACAGCAGGTCCGCGACGCTGAAGCCCTGGCTCCCCTCTTCCGGCTGGTGGAGGAACAGCTGGTCCTGGTAGGCCAGCCAGCGGTCCCCGTCGGTGACGCAGTGCGCGGCCGCGGCGGCCCGCGTGGAGTTGCCCGACAGGGGCTCGCTGCTGAAGATCACGATGGGGTGGTAGACGACCTTGGCGCGGCCCTCCCCCGCGAGGTTCTTCAGGGTCGCGTCGTTGATCCGGTGGAACTCCTTGCAGACCGGGCACTGGAAGTCCTCATAGACGTCCACGACCGTGCGCACCGCGCCCGCCTTGACCATGGTCACGGTGCCGTCGCCCGCGGTCGTGACGGTCACGTCCGGCACGGCGGCGACCGGCTCGGGGCGGTCGCCGTCGCGCCGCAGCAGGATCGCCGTGACGGTCACGCACACCGCCAGGACGACGAACCCGGCGACGAGACCGACGACGAGGCCACGGCGACGCCGGACCGGCGGCGGCCCGTACGGCGGCGGAGCACCGTAGGGCGGGCCGTACGGCGGGCCATAGGGCGGTGCGCCGCCGGGAGGCGGCGGCCCGTACGCGGGCGGCGGCCATGCCCCGGGAGGCGGTCCGGCGCCCGGCGGCGGGAACGGCCCGTACCCCGGGCCGTACGGCACGTCGTCCCGCGGCTCGCGGTCTCCGGGAGGCGGTCCGGCGTCCGGCGGCGGGAACGGCCCGTGGCCGGGGCCGTACGGCAGGTCGTCCCGCGGCTCGCGGTCCCCGGGGGGCGGGCCGCTCGGGGGGTGGCTCACGGTTCGCCAGATTACCGGTGTGGGCCGTTTTGACGAGGTCTCGGCGTCCGTGGTCAACTCATCGGCAGCAGCACACCGCGCCGACGTGGGGAAAGCCGGTCCGAATCCGGCGCTGACCCGCAACCGTGTGCCGTGCGGGCCCCCCGCCCGCGCGGCGAGCCGGACGCTCGCGTCGGCGCGAGCGGCTCCGAGAATCCGTCGTGGTCTGCGGGTGGGAGTCCGGGCGCGTGCGGCTCGTGGTGCGCCCGTCCCCGCCGGCACCACACCCATCGAAAGGCGCCCATGCTCACGGCTCGTTTCCGCGTCATCGCGGCCCCAGGGTCCATCCTGGCACTCGTCCTCTGGGTCGTCTGGGCGCTCGCCGCCCCCGCGTCGGCGGACGCCACCGCGTTCTGGGGCTACTGGCAGGCCGACGGCTCCAAGTGGGCGTTCGCCCAGACCGGCCCGGCGTCCACCCACCCCAAGGACGGCACCGTCGAGGGCTGGCGGTTCGCCAAGTCGAGCGGGGAGTCCGGCACGCCGCCGCGCGACGCCCCCGACTTCGCCAAGATCTGCGGCTCCACCCCGAAACAGGCGGGCGCCAAGCGGGTGGCCGTCGTGATCGACTACGGCGAGGCCGCCGACGCGCCGGCCGGCGCCACCCCGCCCGCCGCCAAGACCTCCTGCGCGTCGGTGCCGCAGAACGCCACCGGCTCCGACGTCCTGGCGAAGGTGGCACGGCCACAATCGGACAAGTCCGGCCTCGTCTGCGCCATCGACGCCTTCGGCACCTGCGCCGCCGCCGCGCCCTCGTCCTCGTCCTCGCCGAGCGCGACGGCCGCGCCGGCCAAGAAGAAGAGCGCCGGATCCACCGCGGTGTCGATCATCATCGGCGTGCTCCTCGTGCTCGCCGCGGGCGGCAGCATGATGGCGGTGCGTCGCCGCGCCAAGCTGTGAGCGGCCGGACCGGCGGGCGGAGCCGCCGGTGAGGGCCTCCCGGCCGCTGCACCCCGGCGCCTGGTGGCTGTGGGCCCTCGGCCTGGCCGCCGCCGCCACGCGCACGTCCAGCCCCCTGCTCCTGCTCCTGGTCGTGGCCGCCACCGGGCTGGTCGTCGCCGTCCGGCGCACCGGTGACTCGTGGGCGGGCTCATACTCGATGTTCCTCCGCATCGGGGCGGTGGTCCTGGTCGTACGCGTCGTCTTCTGGGTGGTGTTCGCCGTGCCCGCGCCGGGCCCGGCCCTGTTCACGCTGCCGTCGGTGACGCTCCCGGACTGGATGGCCGGCACCCGGCTCGGCGGCCCGGTGACCGCGGACGGCCTGCGGGCCGGCCTGTACGACGGGCTGCGCCTCGCGGCCGTCCTCGTCTGCCTGGGCGCGGCGAACGCCCTGGCGAGTCCGAGCCGGATGCTGAAGACCGTCCCCGGCGCCCTGTACGAGATGGGCGTCGCGGTCGTCGTCGCGATGACGTTCGCGCCGCAGGCGGTGACGCACGTCCGACGCGTACGGGCGGCGCACCGGCTGCGCGGACGCCCCGACCGCGGGCTGCGGGCCGTGCGCGGGCTGGTCATGCCGGTGGTCGAGGGGGCGCTGGAGCGGTCGGTGGAGCTCGCGGCGGCGATGGACTCCCGCGGGTACGGCCGTACCGCGGCGGTCTCGCCCGCGCGCCGGCGCGCCACGGCGGGGCTGACGCTCGCCGGGCTGCCGGCCGTGTGCGCCGGCCTGTACGGCCTGCTGGGCGCGGACACGCCGGCCGCGCTCGGCACACCGATGCTGCTGCTGGGCCTGGCCGCGGCAACGGCCGGCCTGTGGCTGGGCGGCCGCCGCTCGCCGCGCACCCGCTACCGCCCCGACCCGTGGAGGTGGCCGGAGTGGGCCGTGTCGGCCTGCGGCCTGGCGTCCGCCGCCGCGACGGCGGGCGGCGCGCGCACGACGGGCACGCCGGTGCTCCCGGCCGCCGCCCTCGTGCTGGCCGTGGCCGTGGCGCTGCTGTCGCCGCCCGGACGGCGGGAGGCCTGATGATCCGCTTCGAACGGGTGGGCTTCCGGTACGCCGAGGAGGCCGCCCCGGTGCTGTCCGGCGTCGACCTGGAGGTCGACGAGGGCGAGCTGTGCCTGGTCGTGGGCCGTACCGGCTCGGGCAAGTCGACGCTGCTGCGCGCCGTCAACGGGCTGGTCCCGCACTTCACCGGCGGGATCCTGTCCGGCCGGGTCACCGTGGCCGGCCGCGACACCCGCGACCACCCGCCGCGCGACCTCGCCGACGTCGTCGGGTACGTCGGCCAGGACCCGCGCGCCGGGTTCGTCACCGACGTGGTCGAGGAGGAACTGGCGTACGGGATGGAGTCGCTCGGCCTGGCGCCATCGGTGATGCGGCGCCGCGTCGAGGAGACGCTCGACCTCCTCGGTCTGGAGGCGGTGCGCGACCGCCCGCTGGCGACGCTGTCCGGCGGCCAGGCGCAACGCGTCGCGATCGGGTCGGTGCTGACGGCGCATCCGCGGGTGCTCGTGCTGGACGAGCCCACCTCCGCGCTCGATCCGGTCGGCGCCGAGGACGTGCTGGCCATCCTCCAGCGGCTCGTGCACGACCTGGCGCTCACCGTCGTGCTGGCCGAACACCGGCTCGAACGCGTCGTCCACCTCGCCGACACCGTCGTCGTGCTGGCGGGCGACGGCGGCCCCGCGGCGTACGGCCCGGCGGCGCTGGTCATGGGCGACGCGCCGGTGGCCCCGCCGGTCGTGCGGCTCGGGCGGGCCGCGGGCTGGTCACCGCTGCCGCTGTCGGTCCGCGACGCCCGCCGGGCCGCCGCGCCGCTGCGCGCCCGCCTGGCACGGGAGGGCGGGATGGCGGAAGACGCCGCGCCCGCCGCCCGCCCGGACGGCGCGGCCGTGGCCACCGTACGAGGGCTGCGGATCCGGTACGGGCCGGTGGCCGCGCTGCGCGGCGTGGACCTCACCGTCGCGCGTGGCGAGGTCGTCGCCCTCATGGGGCGCAACGGCGCGGGCAAGTCCTCGCTGCTGTCGTCGCTGGTCGGCCTCGTACGGCCGGAGGCGGGCCGCGTCGAGGTGCTCGGCGCCGCGCCGCACGAGCTGCGGGCCCGGGCGATGGTGCGGCGCGCGGGACTCGTCCCCCAGGACCCGGCCGACCTGCTGTACGCCGAGACGGTCGCGGCCGAGTGCCGTGCCGCCGACCGCGACATGGCCGCGGCGGAGGGCACCTGCCGGACGCTGTTCGGCCGCCTCGCACCCGGGGTCGCCGACGACGTCCATCCGCGCGATCTGTCCGAGGGCGGGCGGCTGTGCCTCGCCCTGGCCGTCATCCTCACCGGACGGCCGCCGCTCATCCTGCTCGACGAGCCCACCCGCGGCCTCGACTACGCGGCCAAGACGCGGCTGGTGGAGATCCTGCGGGAGCTGGCCGCCGACGGCCACGCGATCGTGCTCGCCACCCACGACGTCGAACTCGCCGCGGAGGTGGCCGGCCGCGTCGTCGTGGTCGCCGACGGAGAGGTGGTCTCCGACGGCCCCACCGAGGAGGTCCTGGTCTCCTCCCCCGCGTTCGCGCCGCAGATGAGCAAGATCTTCGCGCCGCTGCCGCTGCTGACCGTCGCCCAGGCCACCGCGGCGCTCCTGGATAGGTCATGACCGAGCGGAGCGAGGGGATCGACGGCACGACCCCGTGGTCACGCCCTCCGGCGAAGGAGGTCCCATGAGCGGAGCCGGCGGGTACGTGGCCGCGGTACGGCTGCGGCCGCGGTCGGCGATCGCGGTCGGGCTGGTGTCGCTGGCGGGCCTGGTGGCGTTCGGCTGGCCGCTCGTCGTGGCCCCGCACGCGGGCCTCACCCAGGCCGGGCCCGCGTCGTGGGTGTTCGTGCTCCTGCTCCCCCTGCTGCTGCTCGTCGCGCTCGCGGAGATCTCCGAGGGCGGTGTGGACGCCAAGGCGGTCGCCCTCCTCGGTGTGCTCGCCGCGATCGGGGCGGCGCTGCGGCCGCTCGGCACGGGGGTCGCCGGGTTCGAGCCGATGTTCTTCGTGCTGGTGCACGGCGGCCGGGTGCTCGGCCGCGGCTTCGGCTACCTGCTCGGGTCGGTGACGATGCTCGCGAGCGCGCTGCTCACCGCCGGGGTGGGCCCGTGGCTGCCGTTCCAGATGCTCGGCGCGGCGTGGGTGGGGTTCTTCGCGGGCTGCCTGCCGCGCCTCGGCGGCCGGGCCGAGATCGCGATGCTCACGGGCTATGGCGCGGTGGCCGCGTTCCTCTATGGTTCGTTGCAGGACCTGGCGTTGTGGCCGTTCGCGACGGGAGTGTCGACGTCGATCGCTTACGTACCCGGTGCGGCGCTGACCGCGAACCTCGGCCGGTTCGTGGCTTTCGACCTGGCCACGTCGATGGGGTTCGACGTGCCGCGCGCGATCACGACCGCGGTGCTGGTCGCGGTGACCGGCCGCCCGGTGCTGCTGGCCCTGCGCCGTGCCGCCCGCCGCGCCGCGTTCGAGGCTCCCGTGGACTTCCGGCGCCCGTGACCGAGCGGAACGAGGGACGCCAAGACACGGCCCGCACGGTCACTCACCCGGCGGAGGACGGCTCGTGACCGCCCGGGTGCGGGTGCGCCGGCGGAAGGCGGGGCGGCCGTGGACGGACTAGAACTCCGCCTGCTCGGCATCGCGGGACCGGCCGGCTGGCCGGAACCCGGCTGCCGGTGCGCTTCCTGCACGCGCATGCGCGCCGCGCACCGCAGGTTCGAGCCGACGCGCGTCCTGCTCGACGGGGTGCCGCTCGATCAGTGCCGGCGCGAGGAGATCCCGGGCGGGTTCGAGATCCGTACGCCGCGCGGCCACCGGGTGCTGTTCGCCTCCCGGCCGGGCGCCCGGCCACGGCCGCCCGCCCCCGGCCCGTACGACGCCGTCCTGCTGGACCTGGCCGGTGACCCCGCGCACCTGGGGTGGCTGCGCCACATCGGCGCGGTGACCTCCGCGACGCGCGTCGAGGCCGTCCAGGTCGACCACCGGATCGCGTCGCCGGCCGAGCTCGAACGCCGCCTGGAGCGGTGGCGGCGTCCGTTCACCGCGCCGTGGCGGACCCTCATCCTCGGCGGCGCCCGCTCGGGCAAGTCGGAGGAGGCCGAGAAACGGGTGCTGGCCGACGCGGACGTGACCTATGTGGCCACGGGGGTCATGCACCCCGACGACCCCGACTGGCGTGCCCGCATCGCCGCGCACCGCGCGCGGCGGCCCGGCTGGTGGGAGACCACCGAGACGATCGACGTGGCGGGCCTGCTCCGTACGGCGTCCGGCACCCTCCTCATCGACGGCATGGGCACGTGGCTGACCGCGATGTTCGACGCCCTCGGCGCGTGGGAGTACCCGCGCGCCGTCCAGCCGCGCGTGGACGAGCTGGTCACGGCCTGGCGGTCCACGGAGGCCCACGTCGTGGCGGTCAGCGACGAGGTCGGGCTGTCGGTCGTCCCCGAGACCCCGGTCGGCCGGGCCTTCCGCGACCTGCTCGGCCGGCTCAACCAGCGGCTGGCCGCCGAGTCCGAGGAGACCGCCCTCGTCGTCGCCGGCCGTGTCCTGGACCTGCCATGAGCGAGCGAAGCGAGCGAATCAAGAAACACGCGCGCCTGGTCACTCCTCCGACGAAGGAGGGCCCATGAGCGGGCGAATCAAGAAACACGCGCGCCTGGTCACTCCCCCGGCGAAGGAGCACTCGTGAGCGCCCGCTCCGCCCCGGCCGTGAACGACGGGCTGCGGCTGGCCGTCTCTCTGCTCACGGTCGTGCCGGTCCGCGCCGGGCGGGTGGACCGGGAGACCGCCCGGTGGGCGATGACGCTGGCGCCCGTCGCCGGCCTTCTCGTCGGCGCGGTGGCCGCGGCGGTGCTCCTCGTCTCCGGATGGCTGGGCTTCGGCTCGCTTCTCGCCGCGGCGCTCGCGGTCGGCGCGACGGCCGCGCTGACCCGCGGCCTGCACCTGGACGGCCTCGCCGATCTCGCCGACGGCCTGGGCAGCGGCCGGCCCGCCGACGACGCGCTGGCGATCATGAAGAAGTCCGACATCGGGCCGTTCGGCGTCGTCACCCTCGTGCTGACGCTCGCCGTGCAGGTCGCCGCGATCGCCGAGGCCCCGGTGGCCGCGGTCGTCGTGGCCGGGATGACCGGGCGGCTCGCGGTCACGTGGGCCTGCCGCACCCGCGTCCGCGCCGCGCGGCCGGAGGGGCTCGGCGCGCTCGTCGCGGGCACCGTACGGCCCCGCGACGCGGTCGCGGCCGTGCTGGTCACCGCGATCGCGGGCGCCCTCGCGGCACTGACCGGACCGGACGGCGGCGCGTCCGACGCGCTGCGCGGTGCCCTCGCGGTCCTGGCCGGACTGACGGCGTCGGCGGCGCTGCTCCGGCACGCCGTGCGGCGGCTGGGCGGCGTGACCGGCGACGTGCTGGGCGCGCTGGTCGAGACGGCGGCGACGGCGGCGCTGCTGGTGATGTCGGTCCACTGAGGAACACCAGGCGGAGGATCGTTAGCGTCGCTTACTTTCAGCAGTGCTTACGAAACGCCCGGTGAGTGGCCGATCACGGACACCGGCGCGGGCAAAGCGCCAGGCAGCGGCGCGAACCTTGTTGATCGAATTGACGAAACCAGTCAGTAGTGCGACTAGCATCTGGCCACGTGACGAACCTCAAGCTTGCCAATCCCGAAATCGCAACCCTTGACGTCGACGCGATCGTGATCGGCGTTGTCAGTAACGAGCCCGACATAGATCTCGCCGCCGGCGCCGAGACTGTCGATCGGGCGTTCGACGGCGGTCTCACCGCCGTCCTGGCCGGCCTGGGTGTGACCGGGAAGCAGGGAGAGATCACCAAGCTCCCGACGTTCGGCAAGCTGTCCGCGCCGGTCATCGTCGCCGTCGGCCTGGGCAAGGAGCGCGACGCCTCCGCCGACGGCGGTGAGGCCCTGCGCCGCGCCGCCGGGGCCGCGCTGCGCTCGCTGGCCGGGTCCGCGTCGGTCGCGCTCGCGCTGCCCGCCGCCACCGCCGAGGACGTCACCGCCGTCGCCACCGGCGCGCTGCTGGGCAACTACGCCTACCTCAACTACCGCACCGGCGACGGCCACAAGAAGCCGGTCGGCGAGGTGACCGTGGTCGGCACCGCGGACGCCGGAGACGCGATCCACCGCGCCGAGATCGTCGCCGAGTCCGTCACGCTGGTACGCGACCTGGTCAACACGCCGCCGTCGGACCTGAGCCCGGAGATCTTCGCCGAGACCGCCGAGCAGGTGGCCGCCGCGACCGGCCTGTCCATCCAGGTCCTCGACGAGAAGGCGCTGGTCGAGGGCGGGTACGGCGGCATCGTCGGCGTGGGCCAGGGATCGGTCAACCCGCCGCGGCTCGTCCGTCTCGCCTACCGGCACCCCGAGGCCGCCCACACCGTCGCGTTCGTCGGCAAGGGCATCACCTTCGACTCCGGCGGCCTGTCGCTCAAGCCCGCCGACTCCATGGACTGGATGAAGTCCGACATGGGCGGCGCCGCCGCCGTCCTGGGCGCCCTCAAGGCGGTCGCCCGGCTGGCGCCGAAGGTCAACGTCGTCGGCTACCTCTCCCTCGCCGAGAACATGCCGAGCGGCACCGCGCAGCGCCCCTCCGACGTGATCACCATCTACGGCGGAAAGACCGTCGAGGTGCTCAACACCGACGCCGAGGGCCGCCTCGTCATGGCCGACGCGATCGTGCGTTCCGGCGAGGACGACCCCGACCTGATCGTCGACGTGGCCACGCTCACCGGCGCGCAGCTCGTCGCGCTCGGCGCCCGCACCGCCGGCGTGATGGCCAACGACGACGCGGTGCGCGACCGGGTGGTCGCCGCGGCGGGACGCGCCGGCGAGGCCGCCTGGCCGATGCCGCTGCCCGACGAGCTGCGCAAGGGCCTCGAGTCCTCCGTCGCCGACATCGCCAACGTCAGCGGCGAGCGCTGGGGCGGCATGCTGACCGCCGGCGTGTTCCTCCGTGAGTTCGTGCCGGAGGGCGTGCGGTGGGCCCACCTCGACATCGCCGGACCGGCGTTCCACCGGGGCGAGCCGTACGGCTACACCCCCAAGGGCGGCACCGGCGCGGCCGTGCGCACCCTCCTGCAGATCACCGAGGACGTCGCCGCCGAAGGGCTCTGAGGTGTGCTCCCAGGCCCCGTCCACGGCGTTCCGCGCCCGGCCGGGCGGCGGGCCTGGGAACCACCGCGCCGTGACGCGATCCGGCGCGTTCGCACCGGCGTGAGCGGGAGCCATGTCACCGGGCACCGGCCACAAGTGGAAAGATGCTTCCCGGGGAAGAACCATCGCGCCCACGCCCGGCGCGCGAGTGAGCATCGTTAGGAGCGTCCCGTGTCGAATAGCACCTACGACATCGTCGTCCTAGGTGGTGGCAGCGGCGGCTATGCGTGCGCGTTGCGCGCGGTGGAGCTGGGCAAGAGCGTCCTGCTCATCGAGAAGGACAAGCTGGGCGGCACGTGCCTCAACCGCGGCTGCATCCCGACCAAGGCGCTGCTGCACGCCGCCGAGGTCGCCGACCAGACACGTGAGGCCGCCTCCTTCGGCGTCAAGGCCCGTTTCGACGGCATCGACCTGCCGGGCGTGCACGCCTACAAGGACAAGGTCGTCAGCACCACCGTCAAGGGCCTCACCGGCCTGATCAAGTCCAAGGGCATCACGATCGTCGAGGGCGAGGGCCGGCTCGTGTCGCCCACGCAGGTCCGCGTCGGCGACACGACGTACGAGGGCGGCCACATCGTCCTGGCCACCGGCTCGGTGCCCAGGTCGCTGCCCGGCCTGGAGATCGACGGCGAGCGGGTCATCTCCAGCGACCACGCGCTCACCCTCGACCGGATCCCGCAGTCGGTCGTGGTCCTCGGCGGCGGCGTGATCGGCGTGGAGTTCGCGAGCGTCTGGCGTTCCTTCGGCGCCGAGGTGACCATCGTCGAGGCGCTGCCGCACCTGCTCCCGCTGGAGGAGGAGTCCAGCTCCAAGCGGCTCGAGCGGGCGTTCCGCAAGCGCGGCATCAAGTTCGAGCTCGGCGTGCGCTACGAGAGCGTCAAGCACACCGACTCCGGAGTGATCGTCACGCTCGAGGGCGGCAAGACCCTCGACGCCGAGATCCTGCTCGTCGCCGTCGGCCGGGGCCCGGTCTCCGACGGCCTGGGCCTGGAGGAGGTCGGCGTCGAGGTCGAGCGCGGCTTCGTGAAGGTCGACGAATACTGCCGCACCAACGTCGAGACGATCTCCGCGGTCGGCGACCTGATCCCGACGCTCCAGCTGGCGCACGTCGGCTTCGCCGAGGGCATCCTCGTCGCCGAGCGGCTCGGCGGCCTGGACCCCGCGCCGATCGACTACGACGGCGTACCCCGCATCACCTACTCCGAGCCCGAGGTCGCCTCGGTGGGCATCACCACCAAGACGGCCGAGGAGCGCGGCATCGAGACGACTTCCTTCACCTACGACCTGGCCGGCAACCCGCGGAGCAAGATCCTCGGCACTCAGGGCGAGGTGAAGGTCATCGCGGAGAAGGACGGCCCGGTCCTGGGGATCCACATGGTCGGCAGCCGTGTGGGCGAGCTCATCACCGAGGGCCAGCTGATCTACAACTGGGAGGCCCTGCCGTCCGAGGTCGCCCAGCTGATCCATCCGCATCCCACCCAGTCCGAGGCGGTCGGCGAGGCTCATCTCGCCATCGCCGGCAAGCCACTGCACGTCCACGGCTGATCACCGCCCGAACCAGCACGAACCAGCACCAAGAGGAGTCGCTGAGAACCATGTCGGTCTCCGTAACCATGCCCCAGCTCGGCGAGAGCGTGACCGAGGGCACTGTCACCCGCTGGCTCAAGAAGGAAGGTGAGCACGTCGAGGCCGATGAGCCGCTCCTCGAAGTGTCGACCGACAAGGTCGACACCGAGATCCCCTCGCCGGCCGCGGGCGTCCTGAGCAGCATCACCGTCGCCGAAGACGAGACCGTTGAGGTCGGCGCCGAGCTGGCGATCATCGCGCAGGAGGGCGAGGCCGCCGCGGACACGGGCGGTCAGGCCCAGCCGCAGCAGCAGGAGGAGGCGCCGCAGGCCGAGCCGCAGCAGGCACAGGCCGAGCCGGAGCCCGCCCCCGCCCCCGCGCCGGCGCCCGAGCCGGAGCGCCCCGCCGCGCAGCAGCAGCCCCAGCAGCCGCAGCAGGCCCCGTCCTGGCCGCCGCCGGCGCAGCAGCAGCCGGCCCCGCAGCCCCAGCAGCAGGCCGAGCCCGCGGGCGCGCCGTCGGGCGACAGCCCGTACGTCACGCCGCTGGTCCGCAAGCTGGCGGCCGAGCACGACGTCGACCTGGCCTCGATCAAGGGCACGGGCGTCGGCGGCCGCATCCGCAAGCAGGACGTCCTGGAGGCCGCGCGGGCCAAGCAGGCGCCCCCGCCGCAGCCCGCGGCGCCGGCGCAGCAGGCCCCCGCCCCGCAGGCCCCGGCTCCCGCCCCGGCCCAGGCTCCGGCCGCCCGGCCCGCGGTGCAGGCGCCCGCGCCGTCCCAGCCGTCGGCGGCGGCCGCGCGGCTGCGCGGCACGACCGAGAAGATGTCGCGGACGCGGCAGTCGATCGCCCGGCACATGGTCGAGTCGCTCCAGGTGTCGGCGCAGCTCACCACGGTCGTCGAGGCCGACGTCACCAAGATCGCGCGGCTGCGCGAGCAGGCCAAGGACGACTTCCAGGCGCGTGAGGGCGTCAAGCTCAGCTTCCTGCCCTTCTTCGCCCTGGCGGCGGTCGAGGCGCTGAAGGTCCACCCGAAGCTGAACGCCGTCATCAACTCCGAGACCAACGAGGTCACCTACCACGACGTCGAGAACCTCGGCATCGCGGTGGACGCCGAGAAGGGCCTCATGGTGCCGGTGATCCACAACGCCGGTCAGCTCAACCTGGGCGGCCTGGCGCAGCGGATCGCCGACCTCGCCGAGCGCACCCGCACCAACAAGGTGAGCCCGGACGAGGTGACCGGCGGCACCTTCACGCTCACCAACACCGGCAGCCGCGGCGCGCTGTTCGACACGCCGATCCTCAACCAGCCGCAGGTGGGCATGCTCGGCACCGGCACGGTCGTCAAGCGGCCCGCGGTGATCGATGACCCGCAGCTCGGCGAGGTCATCGCCGTGCGCTCGATCGTCTACCTCGCGCTGACCTACGACCACCGGCTGGTGGACGGCGCCGACGCCGCGCGGTTCCTCGCGACCGTCAAGCACCGGCTCGAGGAGGGCAATTTCGAGTCAGAGCTGGGCATCTAGCCCGCCCCGGGCGGTACTCCTACGGCCCGGCGCTCACTAGGGTGGCGGTCGTGCAGATCGCCATCACCGGTTCCACGGGACTCATCGGTAAGGCCCTCGTCCGCGCACTGCGCGACGAGGGCCTTACCGTCATCCGGCTCGTACGCCGGCCGGCCGCCGCCGAGGACGAGATCCGGTGGGACCCGTTCGGCGGGGTCGACTCCGGCGCGCTGGAAGGCGTGGACGCCGTCGTCCATCTGGCCGGGGCCGGCATCGGCGACCACCGCTGGACCGAGACGTACAAGCGCGAGGTCCGCGACAGCCGTGTCGAGGGCACCCGCACGCTCGCCCGTGCCCTGGCGCGGCTCTCCCGCCGCCCCGCGGTGTTCGTGTCCGGCTCGGCGGTGGGCTTCTACGGCGACACCGGCGACGACGCGGTCGACGAGTCGGCCCCGGGCGGAACGGGGTTCCTCGCCGAGCTGTGCCGCGACTGGGAGGCGGCGGCGCAGCCGGCGGTCGACGCCGGCATCCGGGTCGTGCACCCGCGCACCGGTCTCGTGCTGTCGCGGCGGGGCGGGCTGTTCGGCAAGATGCTGCCCCTGTTCCGGCTGGGGCTCGGCGGGCGGCTCGGCTCCGGACGGCAGTGGATGAGCTGGATCACCCTCGACGATCAGGTCGCCGCGCTGCGCTTTCTGATCCACGACGGCCTGCAGGGGCCGGTCAACCTCACCGCGCCCGAGCCGGTGACCAACGCCGCCTTCACCGCGGCGATCGGGCGCGCCCTGCGCCGCCCGGCGCCGTTCATCGTGCCCGCGCCCGCACTGCGGCTGGCGCTCGGCGAGGTCGCCGACGAGGGCGCGCTCATCAGCCAGCGGGCGCTGCCCGGCCGCCTGACCAAGGCCGGGTTCGCCTTCCGCCACCCCGACATCGACACCGCCATGGCCGCTCTCTTGTCCTGAACGGCCGCCCACGAACTCGCAAGGAACCCGTCACTCTCCTGCGCGCAGCCGCCCGGCCGCGTACGGTGACTGATGCGTGAGTACGCAGGGGAGCACCTCTGGAACCCAGTGAGGGGCGGGAGCGAGCAGTGAGCACAGACGGGAAACCGCACATCCTCGCGATCGGCGGTGGCAGTTTCATTCCGACCGACAGGTATGGCCTGTCGCCGAGTCCGCTGCTGCGCTACGCGCTCGACCTCACCGGCCACGACCGTCCGCGCGTCTGCTTCGTGCCGACCGCGCTCGGCGACGGAGCGGAGCACATCGCCCGCTTCTACGCGGCGTTCGCCCAGCTCGACGCCGAGGTCAGCCATCTGTCGCTGTTCCCCATGCCCAATCACGAGGATCCCGCGGCGCACTTGCTCGCCCAGGACCTCGTGTACGTCTCCGGCGGCAGCGTGGCCAACCTGCTGGCCCTGTGGCGCCTGCACGGCCTCGAGGACGCGTTCGCCGAGGCGTGGCGGTCCGGGGTCGTCCTGTGCGGGCAGAGCGCGGGCGCGCTGTGCTGGCACGTCGGCGGCAACACCGACTCCTTCGGGCCGCGCCTGCGCCCGCTCACCAACGGCCTCGGCCTGCTCCCCTACTCCTGCGGCGTCCACTACGACAGCGACCCGCAGCGCCGTCCGCTGCTGCACCGGCTCATCGCCGACGGCACGCTGCCGTCGGGGTACGCCGCCGACGAGGCGGTGGCCCTGCACTACGTCGGCATCGAGTTCGTGCAGGCCGTGAGCTATGTCGACGGGCGCGGCGCGTACGACATCGAGCCGGACGGGGCGGGAGGGGTCAAGGAGACCCACATCGAGCCTCGCCTGCTGGCCTCGCTGTGAGGGACGTACGCTCTTGTACGTGAGCGAGACTGCGATACAGCCATCCACCGACCTTCCACCGGCCCCCGTGTCAACCGGCGACCTGGTGTTCGTCCACGCCGGGTTCGGCGAGCACGCGGTGCCCTACGAGCAGGCGTGGGAGCTGCAGCGGCGGCTGCACGAGCGCCGGGTCGCGGATGAGATCCCCGATGTCTGCCTGCTGCTGGAGCACCCGCCGGTCTACACCGCCGGCAAGCGCACCGAGCCGCTGGACCGCCCGATCGGCGACCCCGGCGCGCCGGTGATCGACGTCGACCGCGGCGGAAAGATCACCTGGCACGGGCCCGGACAGCTGGTCGGCTACCCGATCGTCCGGCTCAAGGAGCCGGTCGACGTGGTCGCCTACGTCCGCACGATCGAGGAGGCCCTGATCCGGGCGTGCGCCGACCTCGGCCTGGCGACCAAGCGCGTCGAGGGCCGCAGCGGCGTGTGGGTGCCCGGCGTGCCCGACCGCAAGGTCGGCGCGATCGGCATCCGCGTCTCCCGCGGCGTGACGATGCACGGGTTCGAGATCAACTGCGACGCGGACCTGTCGTGGTTCGACCGGATCGTGCCGTGCGGCATCCGCGACGCGGGCGTGACGTCACTGTCGCAGGAGCTCGACCGCGAGGTCTCGGTGGCCGAGACCCTGGCGCTCACCGAGCAGCGGCTGGCCGAGGCGCTCGGCGCCGCGAACACCGCGCACCGCGACCTCGGCGCGATGCTGGGCGGTGACCTGCCGGGTCAGCCCGTCGCCTAGCGGTCAGCCCATCGCCTTGTAGATCGCCTGGCCCTCGTCGGCGGCGGCCTTGAAGAAGCCCACGAGGTTCTCGTACGCGGTGCGCAGGTCGCGGTCGCGTACGGCCTCGACGGGCTTGCCGATCCAGTCGTCGGCGCCCTGGACGCCCAGCTTGGCCATCTGCTTCGGGTCGTACCGGCCGGCGATCTGCCGGAAGTCGGTCGCCGCGAGGTGGTCGGCGGCCGGCTTCACCCGCTGCGGCGCCAGGTAGATGACGTCCACACCGAACTCGTCGGCACCGTCCTCGGTGAGCAGGCGACCACCGCAGACGACATCGGCGGCGGGGTGCGGCCCCTCCCACGGATCTCCCGTGATCAGGTAATGGAGGCCCTGCCACGTGCCGGCGATGGGAAGCACGGAGTGGTTGTTCCGCCAGCCCTTGTTTCCGAAAACCGACCTGGCGACGGCGCCCGGATCGCCTCCGCCCTCGGCTTCCGGAAGCCTGAGGTACGTCATGGCAACTCGCAAGCCCGACCTCCCATTATGCGCAGTTGTGCACGCGACATCCCAGTTACCTTAGAGAGATCGACAGCTACGTATGGTGAGAACGCGGCAAAAGCCCGGTCTCAACTTTCCGCCAGCGTCGCTCACCGCCCGGCGCACCGGAAAGTGGGCGCCGAAGGGGCTGCCGTCTCAGGATCCCGCTAACCTTCCACCATGTCCGGCGCTTGCGCAAAGTCAACTTGACCCGGTCCTGAACGACCGGGTTTGGAGGTAGCGCCCGGCCGGCTGTTGGGTGGGCTCCTCCGTCCAGACACACCCTTATGGGGTGGCAGGGACGCGTGACTCACGCCCCGCGGTCCACGCAGCCTCGCCTTTGCGGGCGATGTTGCGGGAGGCGTTGCGGTCTGCGTGGGCAACGACCCCGCAGTTCCGGCAGGTGAAAAGCGAACACCCCGTCACGCCGGACCGGGTCCGATTCACCCCGCCGGTGCTCCTGCAGCGTCTTGAACGCACCCGTAGAGCACGCGAACCGGACGTTCTTCACCCGGCCCTCGACGGTCCACACCGACACGGTGGCGGCGTCGTACTGCCACGACAAGCACCGGTCATCGTAGGGCTGCGCGGCCACGGAACACGATCGGCTTGGCCTCCGCCTTGACGCGGCGACGAGAGCCCGGCTTGCCGAGATTCCCCGCGCGGGTGTTCGCCTTCAACGTGGTGTAGGCGTCGCGGACCTTCTTGATGACGTGCTGGGCGGCCTGTGCGCCCAGGCCCCGGGACTTCAGCTCGGCATAGGTGTGCTTGCGCAGCTCGTACACGTGCGGCACACCGTGGTCGAACGCTACGGCCGATACCCAGTTCGCCGCATCGTTGACGGCGTGCGGGGTCCGCTCAAGCGCCAGCGCCTGTCCGGCATCTGGCATGAGTTCGACCTGCACCACGATCTTCACAGAAGGTAACGGTAGTGTTCTTCTGCGTTACACGAGGTGGGATTACCCGATAACCACGCCGGTCACAGCGTCGCACCCCTGCGCACCCATTTGGTCTCCCGCGCCCAAGCACCGGTCCAGGCGGCGCTAGCGCGCCGCACTCGAGGGAAGCGATTACTCCCGGCTCTGAAGGAAGGACCGGGGTTCCTCGCTAGATCACGCTGAACGGTGGGGATGATGGGCCCATGACGCTGAGCGCCGCCGACGGCAACGCCATCCTCGATGAGAACTTCTCCCCCTGGGTGCGGGATCTCGGCCTCGTGGTCGAGGAGACCGGTGACCTGATGGCCGTGCTGCGCCTGCCGTGGTCCTCGCGGCTGGCGCGGCAGGGCGGGGCCATGTGCGGCCAGGCGCTCATGGCCGCGGCCGACACCGCCACCGTGATCGCGGTCTCCGCGGCGCGCGGGGAGTTCGTCCCGATGACGACCGTTCAGCAGTCGACCACGTTCCAGCGTCCCGTCGTGGACACCGATGTCCTCGTCACGGCGACGCTCACCAAGCTCGGCCGTACGCTGGCGTTCGCCGAGGTCGCCATGACCGCGGGCGGGAACACCGCCGCGCACGCGACCACGGTCTACGCGCTCCTCTGAGGAGAGACGTCACCAGTTCGGGTCGGCGCCGGGGACGTTCGGCGGGAGCGCGTGCCCCGGCGGGTACATGATGTAGGCGATGCCGCCGCTGGAGGAGCTGCGCTGCCAGACGTTCTCGAAGTCGGCGCGCGGGTAGACGTGCCGGACATCCGCGTCCGAGGGCGATGCCGGGTCGTTGACGATCGGGTCGCCGCTCTGGGTGAAGCCGACGACCACGAACAGGTGCCCGTTCGTGCTGTAGCCGGCGCCGGGCAGCTCGGACGCCTTGAACGACTGCGAGGTCACCACCGGGATGCCCGCCTTGATGAACTGCTCCAGCTCCGTCACCGACCGCAGCCGCGTGATGAAGCCGTTCAGCCCGAACCGACCGGCGTACGCGGGGTTGAACGGCCAGTTGCCCGTCCCCTGGTAGTTGTAGTCGTAGGTGTTGCGCGCGGCGTAGTCGACCTGCGGGTCGGCGTACGACGGGTCCACCCAGGCCATGTCCTGCTGCGAGGGTCCCCTGTTCCAGTAGGCCACGACCATGGACGTCGACGTCGGGCTGCACCACGCCTCGCCGCCGCCGTTGTACTCCGGGTACTGGCCGTTGTGGATCTCCTGGGAGTAGGCGGGCACGTTCAGCTCGATGCCCTCCGCGCCGCCGAGCGGGCTTACCGGAACGGTCTTGCGGTCGGGCACCAGGGAGGCCATCGCGCCCACCGAGCGCAGCACGGGCCGCGTCTCGGTGCCCGGCAGCCGGTACAGCGTCACCCGGAGCTGGTAGGAGGTCAGCGAGCCCGTGGCGACGAACGTGTCGATGTCGACGCCGCCGTCGGCGTCGCCCTGGCCCGGCACGGAGGTCCGGTGGATGTCGCCGCCCTCCCCCGGGTCGTCGGCCGCCCAGCGGCCCATGACGTACCACTTGGTGTCCGCGCCCGCCCCCGTGTGGCCGCGCATCTCGACCTGCAGCCAGCTCCCGTGCGGGGTGTCGGCGGTCCACGACGCCACGAGCTGGGTCGCGCCGAATCCGACCGACACGGTGGGCGACGTCCAGCGGGCGTAGTCCCATGTCCTGGTTCCGCCGCCGTACGGGTCGGCGTAGCTCGCCGTGCCCGCCGGGGCGGCGAAGGCGATGCCGCCGGTGCCGGACGGCCCCACGCCCTCCGAGACCCCCGCCGAGAAGCCGGCGTCCGAACTCCACTCGTGATAGACGACGCTCGACGGCGCCGCGGCCTTCGCCGCCTCCGCGCCGGGCGTACCGGCCCCCGCCATGGCCATCAGGCCGGCGCAGGCCAGCAGGAGGATCGTCGAGACGCGGACACGCGAGCGCACCATGGGCTGCTCCAGGGGGAGGGCCCCCGGTGCGCCGTGACCGCGGTCACGGCGCACCGGGTGACGGGGTTCACCAGTTCTTCTCCATGCCGGGGACGTTCTTGGGAAGCCGGTGACCCGGCGGGTACATGATGTAGGCGATGCCGCCGCTGGAGGAGCTGCGCAGCCAGACGTTCTCGAAGTTGGCGCGCGGGTAGACGTTGCGGACGACGGCGTCGGAGGACGAGGCCGGGTCGTTGATGATCGGGTCACCCTTCTTGGTGAACCCGACGACGACGAACAGGTGGCCGTTGGTGCTGTAGTTGGAGCCGGGCAGCTCGTCGGCCTTGAACGACTGCGAGGTCACCACCGGGATGCCCGCCTTGATGAACTGCTCCAGCTCCGTCACCGACCGCAGCCGCGTGATGAAGCCGTTCAGCCCGAACCGACCGGCGTACGCGGGGTTGAACGGCCAGTTGCCGGTGCCCTCGTAGTTGTAGTCGTAGGTGTGGCGCGCGGCGTAGTCGACCTGCGGGTCGGCGTACGACGGGTCCACCCACGCCATGTCCTTCTTGGAGGGGCCGCGCTTCCAGTAGGACACGACCATCGAGGTGGACGTGGGGCTGCACCAGGCCTCGCCGCCGCCGTCGTACTCGGGGTACTGGCCCTTGTGGATGTTCTGGGAGTACGCCGGGACCTTCAGCTCGATGCCCTCGGCGCCGCCGAGCGGGCTGACCGGCACGGTCGTGCGCTGGGCGACCTGCGAGGCCATCGCGCCGACCGAGCGCAGTACCGGCCGCACGTGCTTGCCGGGCGCGCGGTACAGGGTCACCCTCAGCTGGTAGGAGGTGAGGGAGTTCTTGGCGATGAAGGTGTCGATGTCGACGTTGCCGTTGGCGTCGGCCTGCCCGGGCACCGTCGTCCGGTTGATGTCGCCGCCTTCCTTGGGGTCGTCGGAGGCCCAGCGGCCCATGACGTACCACTTGGTGTCCGCGCCCGCGCCGGTGTGGCCGCGCATCTCGACCTGCAGCCACGTCCCGTGCGGTGTGTCGGCGGTCCAGGACGCCACGAGCTGGGTCGCGCCGAATCCGACCGACACCTTCGGTGAGGTCCAGCGGGCGTAGTTCCAGGTCTTGGTGCCGGCGCCGTACGGGTCGGCGTAGCTCGCCGAGCCGACCGTGTGGGCGATCGTGAGCGCGCCGGCGCCCGACGGCCGTACGCCCTCGGACGAGCCCTTGGCGAAGTCGTGGACCGACGTCCACTGGTGGTAGGCGACGCGCGAGCGTGCGGGGGCGTCGGCGGCCCCCGCGTGCGGCGCCGCGGCCACGGTGGTGGTCGTGAGACCGACCATTACGACAAGAGAGATCTTCCGTGCCGAAGCACGGGCACGCGACCACACCATGGCGACTCCAACGACGGCGACGATCTGAGCCCCGATCTGAACCCGGACGGTAAGACCGCGCCGACGGCGTGTCAACGCTTTACGAGCACAAGCGTTGCATGGAAATTTGTTTACCCTCGCGTCCCATAACGGCGGCGTCGCTTTCGACTGCGGGCGCGAACCCTCGTATCCTTCCCTCCATGGCAAAGAAGTCCCAGGACGGACAGGACGAAAGCCCCGGCCGCCTCAAGCAGATCCGCATGGTCGCCTCACTGGTCCACCAGGCCAATCGCAAGGCCCTGCCGACGGTGGTCTTGGCGGCGATCGGGACTCTCGTGGTGTTCGTGGTCCTCGGGCTGGTCCTGGGCCAGGCGCTGCTGCTGATCCCGCTCGGCGTGCTGGCCGCCCTCGCGGTCGGCATGATCGTCTTCGGCCAGCTGGCGCAGCGTACACAGTACGCCATGCTCGAGGGCAGGCCCGGCGCCGCCGCGTCGATCGTGGAGAACATGCGGGGCCGCTGGGTCGTGACGCCCGCCGTGCAGGCGAACCGCAACATGGACGTCGTGCACCGCGTGGTCGGCCACCCGGGCGTGATCCTGCTCGCCGAGGGCCCCGGCTCGCGCGTCGGCAAGCTCATCGGAGCGGAGAAGAAGCGCATCTCCCGCGCCGCCTCGGAGATCCCGATCTATGACATCCAGGTCGGCAACGACGAGGGCCAGGTGCCGATCGGCAAGCTCCAGCGCCACCTCACCAAGCTGCCGCGCAACCTCAAGAAGGACGAGGTCAGTGAGCTGACCGACCGCCTCAACGCGCTGCCGCAGTCGATGCAGATGCCCAAGGGCCCGATCCCCAAGGGCGCGCGCATGCCGAAGGGCCCCAAGCCCCGCACGCGCTGAGCCGCGCCGCGGGCCTGTCTCAGCGGACGACGACCACCGTGTTGGCCGCACGGTCGTGCAGGCCACGGTGGTCGCGGTCCCACAGCACCGCGGGGATCAGGAGCACGAGCAGCACGGCGCGCTCGAAGGCCCACAGGAGCCCGACGCCGCCGCCGTTCGGCACGGCCACCCGCAGCCCGGCGAGCCGCTTGCCCACGGTGGTGCCGAAGAGGCCGATGAGCAGCCACGACAGCACACCGAAGATCGCGAGTGTGACGAAGCTGCGCGCGCCCGGGCTCCAGTGCAGGGCGGCCGACAGGATCTGCGCCACCAGGAGTGCCAGGAGCCAGTCGACGATCAGGGCCACGAGCCGGCGGCCGTACCCGGCCACCGAGCCGGGTCCCTGCTGCGGCAGGCCCATGCGCTCTCCCGGGTAGCCGAGGTCGGCGCCCGCCGCGCGGGCGCCCGAGAGCCAGGTTCCGGCCGAACGCCGAGGTTCGCTCATGGCCTCAAAGCTATCCGCCGCCAATGATCATCCGGCGCCGGGGGCCATGTAACACATGCGAAACACATGGGACACGGCCTGGAAACGGCCGGCGCATAGCGTGATAGCGCCGTGAAAGCACCCCTAGGAGGTTGGATGTTCAGCAGTGCCAGCGAGGTCCTGAAATACATCAAGGACGAAGGGGTGCGGTTCGTCGATGTCAGGTTCACCGACCTGCCGGGCACGACGCAGCACTTCACGTTCCCGGTGGAGAACTTCGGTGAGGGCGTCTTCACCGACGGTCTGATGTTCGACGGGTCCTCCATCCGTGGTTTCCAGGAGATCCACGAGTCGGACATGCTGTTGCTGCCGGACCCCTCGACGGCTGTCATCGACCCGTTCCGCCAGCACAAGACCCTGAACCTCACGTTCTTCGTGCACGACCCGCTGACCGGCGAGGCGTACACCCGTGACCCCCGCAACATCGCCCGCAAGGCCGAGGACTACCTGCGTGGCACGGGCATCGCGGACACGGTGTTCTTCGGGCCCGAGGCGGAGTTCTACATCTTCGACGACGTGCGGTTCGAGACGAGCGAGCACGAGTCGTATTACCACATCGACTCGGTCGAGGGCGCCTGGAACACCGGCCGCAAGGAGGAGGGCGGCAACCTCGGCTACAAGCCGCGCTTCAAGGGCGGTTACTTCCCGGTTCCGCCGATGGACCACTTCACCGACCTGCGCTCGGAGATGGTCCGGCAGCTGATGGAGTCCGGGATCGCCGTCGAGATGCAGCACCACGAGGTGGGCACGGCCGGCCAGGCCGAGATCGACTTCAGGTTCGACACGCTGCTGAAGACCGCCGACAACCTGATGCTCTACAAGTACATCGTCAAGAGCGTCGCGCGGCAGGCGGGCAAGACGGTCACGTTCATGCCGAAGCCGATCTTCGGTGACAACGGCTCCGGCATGCACTGCCACCAGTCGCTGTGGAAGGACGGCTCGCCGCTCTTCTACGACGAGGTCGGCTATGCCGGGCTGTCGGACCTGGCCCGCTACTACATCGGCGGCCTGCTCAAGCACGCCTCCTCGCTGCTGGCCTTCACCAACCCGACGGTGAACTCCTACCACCGCCTGGTGCCGGGCTATGAGGCCCCGGTCAACCTGGTGTACTCCCAGCGCAACCGCTCGGCCTGCGTCCGCATCCCGATCACCGGCTCGAACCCCAAGGCCAAGCGCCTGGAGTTCCGCGTTCCGGACCCGTCCTGCAACCCGTACCTCGCCTTCCCGGCGATGCTCATGGCGGGCCTCGACGGCATCAAGAACAAGATCGAGCCGCCGGAGCCGATGGACAAGGACCTGTACGAGCTTCCGCCGGAGGAGGCCCGCAGCGTCCCGCAGGTGCCGGGCTCGCTGGAGGCGGTCCTGAACGCTCTCGAGGCCGACCACGACTACCTGCTCGAGGGCGGCGTGTTCACGCCGGACCTGATCGAGACGTGGATCTCCTACAAGCGCGAGAACGAGCTGGACCCGATCCGTCTGCGCCCGCACCCGCACGAGTTCGAGATGTACTACGACTGCTGATCCGAAAGGCCGCCGAGGCCTTCCGGGGACACGCGACCGGCCCGGTCCGCCGTCGAGGCGGGCCGGGCCGTTCGTCCTTCGTCGGCCCGCTGTCGTGGGGTGATGTCCGGCCGCTTATGGACGATCACTGATTCGCACTAGGCGTGGGACACGAGATGACATAGCGTCCCAAGCATGGACAGGATCGGAGCTCTCGATGCCCCGGGTACTCGAAGACGTGATTTCAGTTTCTTATGTCCGGCGCTCTGGTCGTCACGACTAAAGTCTGCGCGTGTTCCGGATGTCGGGGCGCTCGGCGTACAGGTCGAATCCATCTTCGGTACGGTTGATGATAACGCCGTCGGTGATGCCATCCATACTTGGCGAATGGTCGGGGTGCGGAAAGCGGTTGAGGACGTGGCCTGTCCGGCCGTCGAAGACGACGAACTCAAATACTCCCCCAGCGTCGTAGTTCTCGACCTCGGCGTAGACACGACCATCGATCACAGCGAGGCTCTCGCCCACCCCTGGGAGATGGCCTGAATCGGGAATCGGGATACGCCACAACTTCCGGCCGGTCGCCAGGTCGTAGCCGCAGAGGACCTCGGCCGGACCGTTCGGCGAGCACTCGCTGATCTGGAGCCCCCCAACCAACGTGAGCGCATCTTGATCCTTCCATCGCCACCTGGCCACGATCCTGCCCGTCGCCGGGTCTATCAGATCGGACGTGTCGCCGGCCGCCACGGCCAGCCGGCCGCCGACCGATCCCCAGGCCGTCAGCCTGTCGGCTGGGCGCGACGCCCTGGCGAGCAACTGTGAGGCGTGCAACGTCCACCTCGTGGCTCCGGTCGCCGGATCGAACCCGACCAGTGCCTTATCCGGCGCTTCATAGACGTTACAGGTGAAGGCGAGGGTGCCCGCCATCACGGCCGCCTGGGTTGAGAAATTGTCGTAGGGGCAGGTGCTGGGCCATTTCTTCGACCAGAGTATCTTGCCGGTCGCACTGGATATTCCGGCTATTCCATCATCGCCGGTGATCGCCAATGTCGCTGCGTCGGCGACAGGCAGGACGGAGTAGTTGGCGACGGTCCAGTCGGGATGGAGGTCGGGCATCTTCTGGGTCCAGAAAATTTTTCCAGAACGAATGTTGATCTTAACCAGCTCATCGTTTGCCGTCTGGAGGAAGACATCGCCCGTCGAGCGATCGATTCCTTTCGGCACCACCTCGTCTTTGGTGTAGCGCCAGTAGACCCGGCCCGTGACGATGTCGACGGCGCGCACACCATCATCGCCGCGCATGATCGCAAGCCCTCGATAAACCGCCGGCGAGAAGCGGGAGGTGGCCACCCGTTGTGCCGAGTGCATGGGCGGCTGCGCTGCCACCGGCCCGGGAAATTGCCCATACGGTCCCCGCATCCCGTCGTCGAACACGCCCCAGAGGCGCGGCATACCCCAAAACGCCAAGACGACGGCCGCCAGCGCCGCCACGATCACACGGGGACGACGCCACCGGCCCCGCCCGGTCACTGGTTCGTCAACGGTCCGCGGCATGAGAACAACACCTCTTACTAGCGTTAATCGAACCTGCCATACGACTGCCGCGCGTACGGCCGTCTGATGGGATCGTCCGGTCACCGGACATTGCAGCAACCGGGACGCTCCCACTGCGCGTGCCCGATCGTGCAGGTGAGGGCGGGTCCGCCGGCCGCACGCACCAGCGCCGTCCGACACTTACGCCGCATGGCCCGTTGGTCGTCCATGGGCCGGAGGGGCGCCGGCGCGCCCGGCCGGTCGCGGCGGGCGGCGCGCGGCCCCGACCGCTTATGGACGATCATCGATCCGCACTAGGCAACGGAACAGTAAGTGACATAACGTCCCAGGCCATGGACACGCCGCTGGTGTTGCTCGATGTGGACGGTGTTCTCAATCCCCTGCAGCGTTCCCCCGGCTACCAGCGTTACCGGGCCACGCCGAACGGCGTCACCTTCCGGCTGTTGCTCAACCCCCGGCACGGGCCGATGCTGACCGCGCTCGCCGAGGGGACCGGCGCGGAACTGGTCTGGGCCAGCTACTGGACCGACTCGGCCAACGAGTGGATCGGCCCGCGGGTCGGGCTGCCCTCGTTGCGCGCCGTCCCGATCCCCCCGCGCGACCCCGTCTACTCCTACGGAGGCTGGAAGGCCCGGCATGTCGCCGAGTGGATCGGTGAGCGCCCTTTCGTATGGTTGGAGGACGAACCGGATGTTCCGGACGCCCTCGCGACCGGGCCGGCGCTCGGCCCGCATCTGATCGTGGGAGTGGACCCGCACGAGGGCCTCACCGAGGCCCACATCGAGAAGGCGCGCGGCTGGCTGGAACAACTGCGGTAGCGCGCGCGTTGCGGGCAATCGTCCGACGACAAGGGGGATGATCATGGCTTCGGTCCAGGTGGAACGCACCGACGACGGCGGCTTCGTGGCCAGCAACGGCCGCGGCGCGCGAGTCGCCATCGGCGGGTCGGGCGACGACGGCGTCTTCACGCCGGTCGAACTGCTGCTCGCCGCGCTGGGCGGCTGCGAGATCGTCACGGTCGAGCCGCTGACGGCCGAACGCGGCCACCGGCTCGTACGCCTCGCGGCCACCGTGGAGGCCGAGAAGGTCGCGCCGACCCGCCTGGGCACCGTCACCGTCACCTACGACGTCGAGCTCCCCGACGGTGACGAGGACGCCGCGCGGGTCTTCACGGACGTCGCGCACCGGGTGCACGAGCACCACTGCACGGTCGGCCGGGCCCTGCGGGAGACCACCGCGACGGAGCAGATCCTGCCCGATCTCGCCCGTTAGTGACCAAAACCTGCGCTTGACGAACACTTCCGCGCATTATTGGCTGTTCGCGGTTGTCTTGACTCGCGAGGAGTTCCCCCATGCGCAGGCTCTGGGCCCCCGTCACCGCCCTGCTCGCCACCGCGGCCGTCGCCGTTCCCCTGCACGGCGCGGCCACACCGGCGCACGCGTCGGTCCGTGAAACCGTCTGGCCGACGCCCCAGCAGATCAGCGACCGGCCCGACGGCTTCCGCGTCCCCCGTACGGTCGGGCTCGTCACCGCGGCCGACACCGACGCGCCCGCGCTGCGGACCGTACGCGCGGCACTGCGGAAGGCCGGCGCGACCGACATCCGGCAGTCGGCGGCCGACCCGCGCACCGAGGTGACCGTCTGGCTCTCCGGCGGCGCCCCGATCCTGAAGCAGCTCGGCGTCGCCGACCACACCGGGCTGGGGCCGGAGGGGTACGTGCTGGCCGCCGGACGCCACGGCGGACGCGACCACATCGTCCTCGACGGCGCCGACGGGACGGGCTCCTTCTACGCGGCGGAGACCTTCGGGCAGCTGGTGCGCGAGCACTGGATGCCGGGCGTCGCCGTACGCGACTGGCCCGCGATGCGTTACCGGGGCTCGATCGAGGGCTTCTACGGCACGCCCTGGTCCCATGAGGACCGGCTGGCCCACCTCGACTACCTCGGCGCGCACAAGATGAACACCTACGAGTACGCGCCGAAGGACGACCCGTACCACCGGGAACGCTGGCGCGACCCGTACCCGCCCGAGGAGCTCTCCCGGCTCGGCGCGCTGGTGAACCGGGCCCGCGACAACCACGTGGAGTTCACCTTCGCCCTCTCCCCCGGCCTGTCGATCTGCTATTCGTCCCAGGCGGACATGGACGCGCTGATCGCCAAGTTCGAGGCGGTGTACGACCTCGGCGGGCGCGCGTTCAACGTGCCGTTCGACGACATCGACTACGGCGTCTGGCACTGCCCGGCCGACAAGGACAAGTTCGGCGACGGCGCCGCCGGAGCGGGCGCGGCGCAGGCGTACGTGCTGAACAAGGTGCAGGCGTGGGCGCGGTCCAAGAGCGACGTGCACCCGCTGCAGATGGTGCCGACCGAGTACTCCAACGTGACCGACTCGCCGTACAAGCAGGCCCTGCGCGACAAGCTGGACCCGGACGTGATCGTGCACTGGACCGGCGTCGGCGTCATCCCGGCGACGATCACGGTCGACGAGGCGAAGCAGGCCGAGAAGGTCTTCGGCCACCCGATCCTGGTCTGGGACAACTACCCGGTCAACGACTACATCGCCGGACGGCTGCCGCTGGCCGCCTACACGGGCCGGGAGAGCGGCCTCTCCGGCTCGATCACCGGGATCATCTCCAACCCCTCCAACCAGGCCGCGGTGAGCGACGTCGCGCTGTTCTCCTTCGCCGACTTCGGCTGGCACGACGCCACGTACGACGCCGGGCGCGACTGGGCGGCGGCCCTGGCCGAGCGCGCGGGCGGCGACCCGCGGACGACGGCCGCGCTGCGCGCCTTCGCGGACGTGTCGACCTACGACGGCCGGCTGCACCTGACCCAGGCGCCCGAGCTGGCCGCCGCCGTGAACGCCTTCTGGCGGCGCTGGGACGCCGGGGACCACCACGGCTCCGTCCACGACCTGCGGACGCGCGTACGGGCCCTCGCCGCCGCTCCGGCGCGCATCCGGGCCGGCGTCATCGACCCCGCATTCGCCGACGAGGCCAAGGCATGGCTCGACGCCACCGAGCTGTGGGCGCAGGCGATGGACGCCGGCCTCGACATGATCACCCACCCGCTCGCACGCGGCTGGGCCGACCGGCGGCGCGTCGACGCCCTGGTGGCCCGGGCGAACGCCATCCGCGACACCCGCGAGCCGCACAGCGGCACCGCGCCCAAGATCGGTGACGGGGTGATCGACCGGTTCCTCACGACGGCGAAGGCGGTGTTCGACCGTACGGCCGGGGTGCACGCCGTGCGCCCGGCCGGGATCACCTCCCTCACCCCGTACCAGGACAACGCGCCCGCCCGGATGACCGACGGCGACACCGGCACGTACTTCTGGAGCAACGCCGCGCCGGGCGCCGGCGACTGGGTGGGCGTCGACTTCGGCGAGCCGAGGCCGATCGGCGACATCGGCGTCCTCATGGGCAAGTCCGGCAGCCCGAACGACTACATCCACGCCGGCACGCTGGAGTACTCCACCGACGGCGACTCCTGGACGCCGCTGGCGAACGGGACCACGGCGGAGGTTCACGCCACGGCGCCGGCCGGTACGACCGCCCGGTACGTGCGCTACCGGGCCACGGCCGCCAACGGCGGGTACTGGTGCGTGGTGCGGGAGTTCCAGGTGAGCGTCCCCGGCCAGATCACCTACACCGTCACGGGCGGCCCGGCCGGCGACCTGGCCGCCGCGGCGGACGGGTCGCTGGACACCGCCTACACCGCCTCGGCCGCCCCGGCGGAGGGCGACGCGCTCGTCGTGACGCCCTCGGCGGCGCGGCGGCTGGCGCGCGTCCGGGTGCTGGGCTCGGCGGGCACCGCCGCGGTGGAGATCAGGACCGGTGGCGCCTGGCGTCACATCGGTCTCTTCCGTAACGGCTTCGCCGACCTGCCCGCCGGCGGCGATCCGGTCGACGCGGTGCGTCTGACCTGGAAGTCCGGCTCACCGGCCCCCTCGATCAGCGAGGTCGTTCCGGTGCCGGCGGAGTGATCTCGGGAGAGTATCCGGACGGCCGTATCCACCCTGAGGACTAGGGCACGTACTCATCTGGGCCGAGTCGTAGACCATTCCTGGAGGTGATCAAAAAGGCGGGAATCTCCTCCAGGATCGAGATATGGCCCAGCTCGCCCAATCCTGTCGCCCGGCGCCGCGCGACATCGACCTGAAAGGATCGTGGTCTCCCCGCCTCTGGCGGGAGATCGCCCTGGTCGCCGTCTTCTACGGCGCGTACACCCTCGTACGCCTGCTGATCCCCCACGACGAGGGGGCCGCGTACGTCCACGCCGGGCAGATCATGCGCCTGGAGCACGCGCTGGGGCCGAACCTCGAACTGGCGCTCAACCACGCGCTGCTGCGCGTCCCCCTGCTCGCCAAGGCCGCCAACATCTTCTACGCGACGGCCCACTTCCTGGTCACGCTGGCCGTGCTGGTGTGGCTGTACCGCCGACGGCCGCGGGAGTACCGGTGGCTGCGCACGTCGCTGCTGCTCGCGACCGCGGTCGCCCTCGTCGGGTTCTGGGTCTACCCGCTGGCGCCGCCGCGGTTCCTCGGCACCGCGGGCTTCGTGGACCCGGTGACCGCCTTCCACAGCTTCGGGCTGTACTCCTCCCCCCAGGCGGGCTCGCTCACGAACCAGTTCGCGGCCATGCCGTCGATGCACGCGGGCTGGGCGGTCTGGTGCGCGGTGGCGGTGATCGCGAGTACCCGCCGGCCGCTGGTCAGGGCGCTGGCCGTGCTCCACCCGGTCATCACCCTCACCGTGATCTTCTCGACCGCCAACCACTACCTGCTGGACGCCGTGGCGGGCATCACCGTGATGGCGTTCGCCCTGTTCGCAGGCCTTATCCTCCATCTGCGGGAGAAGCGGTCACGTCCAGCGAAGGATCACGAAGTGACAAACAAGACAACTATTGCCGATAGTCCTGGCGGCCAGATCTGACACCATGGGGATCATGTCGAGTTCGGCCGTAGCGCCAGTCGCCACGGGCGACGCGACTGAGGCACCGGGGGACAAGCCGGCCGGGAGACGGCCGGGTGTCTGGCGCGAGATACTCCTCATCGCGCTCTGTTACACCGCGTACTCCATCGTGCGCAACCTGGTGCCGACGACGCACACGGCGGCACTGCGGCTCGGCGGACAGATCCTGCGGCTCGAGCACCTCCTGCACATCGGCTTCGAGCTCCCGCTCAACCACCTCTTCGTGCGCGACCACTGGATCGGCGTCGCCGCCAACTACTACTACTCGACACTGCACTTCATCGTGACGCCGGCCATCCTGGCCTGGCTGTACGTCCGCCACCAGGACCGGTACGTCTTCTACCGCCGGCTGATCTTCGCGACGACGGTGCTCGCGCTGGTCGGCTTCTACCTGCTGCCCCTCGCGCCGCCGAGGATGCTGCCCGGATACGTCGACACGGTGCTGGCCTGGAACACCCATGGCCTGTACGCCTCGGGCGCCTCACCGGTCGGCTCGGTCTCGAACCAGTACGCGGCGATGCCGTCCCTGCACACGGGCTGGGCGCTGTGGTGCGCGATCGCCGTCTCGGACGTGATCCGCCGCCCCTGGGCCAAGGTCCTGCCGTTCCTCTACCCGCTCGCGACCGTGATCGTCATCCTGGGCACGGCGAACCACTACTTCCTGGACGCGGTCGGCGGCGCGGTCACGCTGGGCTGCGGCTACCTGGCCGCCCGGGGCGTCCGCCTGGTCATCCCGCGCCTGGGCCCGGTCGCGCGCGTCTTCTCCACCGAGTAGCGGCCCGTCCGCCTTCATGGCGGCCTTTCCCGCGCACCCGTACGACTTCAAGGCCACCCCTGTCTCCATCGCGGTCCTCCCTGACCTCACCTCTTCGTCTCCGGTGCCATCCGCGTCCTCTCCACCGCCCTGCGAAATATCGCCACTAATCACCTTTTAAAGGTGCAGAGAAAAGGCGGCCGGGCCGTCGGTCACACTCGGTCACACGCGCCGATACGGAACGCCGAAATCCACCGTCGCGTCCATCCGGCGGGAAGGCGCTTACCGTCGCCGTCTTCCCAGGCCATCACCCATTGATCGTGATTGTCCATCAACGTCCAGAGCTGTATCGTACGAGCCCGAAACCGGTGACACAGAAGTGCCACGGACGCACCCTCACGGCCGTGCGCGAGGAAAGTCTGGTTTGACGATAAATAAATGATTTCGGCGAGTTCCCCCGTCGTCGGCCCAAGAAGCCGGATCGCGGTACGAGGTACAAGCGAGTCTGGAGTTCAGTCGTGCATGGTCTAAATTTCCGCATCCTCGGTCCGCTCGAGGTCTGCGCCGGCACACGGCGGGTGCCCGTCGCGGCGGGGAAACAGCGGACGCTCCTCGCCACCCTGCTGCTCAGCGCGAACCGGACCGTGCCCATCGAAGAGCTCACCGACCGCCTCTGGTGCGGCGACCCGCCCCGCGGCCCCCGCGGAGCGCTGCACACCTACGTCACGCGGCTGCGCCAGACGCTCGACCGCCACACCGGCGGCGGGTCCGGGCTGATCAGCACCTCTCCGGCCGGGTACGGCATCGAGGTCGACGCGGGCGGGCTCGACCTGATCCGCTTCCGCACGATGGTCGCCGAGGCGCGTACGGCCGGGCGACGCGGCGATCTGAGCGCCGAGTCCGCCGGGCTCACCGCGGCCCTGGCCCTGTGGCGCGGCCCGGTCCTGTCCGACGTACGGTCCGAGTCCCTGCACCGCGACCTGGTCCCCAGCCTGATCGAGGAGCATCTGCGCACGCTGGAGCGGCGACACGAGGTCGACCTCGCGCTCGGCCGGCACGACCGCCTGGTCGGCGAGCTGCGGGCGCTGACCGGCAGGCACCCCTTCCACGAGCGCTTCTGGGGTCAGCTGATGGTCGCGCTGTACCGCTGCGGGCGGCCGGCCGAGGCGCTCGAGGCGTACGGGGAGGTCAGCGCGTCGCTGCGTCGGCGCCTCGGCGTCTGCCCGGGCCCGGAGGTACGCGACCTGCACACCGCCATCCTGCGCGGTGACCCCCGCCTTTCTTCCACGCCACCTGAAGGCGAACTGTAAGAGGACTGAAAGAACTCCTTCCTAGTTTGGTAAAGCCGACAAGGAAGGGGCTTCATGAGCGAACAAAGTGAGCGAATCGGAAATACAACCTGCCCGGCCACTCCTCCGATGAAGGAGGACTCATGACCGAGCGGAGCGAGGAAATCGAAGACGCGCCCCTGTGGTCACTCTCCCCGACGAAGGAGGGCTCATGACCGTAAAAGGGCCGACGATCTATCCGGGGGTCGACGCGATCCGGCAGGTTCAGCAATTAATGATCTTTTGCTCGCTGCTGCCTCCGGACGGAAAGCTACGCGAAGCCCTCGTCCGCGCGCTCGCACTGCACGAAGAACCCATTCTCTCCCGAATCACTCCCCTGACCGACCTTCATCCTCATGCCGCGAAGGCGTGGCTCGAGTCCACCTGGATGGAAAGCGGGCTGTCCCCGGACGAAAAGGAGTTGGTTCGCTGGCAGAACGACAGTGACAACATGGCGGCGGCCATCCGAGAGCTGAAGAACGTCGAACGGCAGATCGGTATCCGGCTCGTCGCCGAGAAGACCCAGTAGTCCACGCTCACTCAGGAGGTATCCGTGTCCGAAACCATGGCGCTCCAGGCCGTCGTCGACAGTGAGTTCCGCACCGAGCTTCTGGCCGACCCTGCGGCCTTCGGCATGTCCGGCTCCTCGCTGCCCGCTCCCATCGAGCAGCCGGACCAGGAGTCACTCGACTTCTGGACCGAGGGCGTCGCCGCGATGGAGATCTACGCCTGCCGTTCCACCTGCAGCTTCGGCCCGATGACCGTGGTCTGCGACGGCACCACCAAGTAGGCGAAGGGGCCCACACCCCCGCGCGGTGGGCCGGCGGACGCCGGCCCACCGTCTCCAGCGACCGCAGGAGCGGCTTCTCCCCATGAGTGACCATTCCTTCCTCGACCTCGCCGCCCGCGCCGCCAACCTGTCCGAACGCACCCGGGTCGTCACCACCCTGCGTGCCTCGGGCACGACGGCGACGCCCGGCGTCCTCCCGACCTTCGACACGTGGAAGATCGACCGTCTGGCGGGCAAGCTCGCCGCCAGACTCCACGCGAACGCGAACGCCGGGTCCGTACCCCGCCCGGCCGGGCCCGGCGCGGACCCGGCCGTGGCGGCCGCGTCTCCGGCCGCCGTCGTGGGCGATGTCGGCGCGAACGGGACCGGCACGGGCGGGCCCTCTCGGCGCGAACGCACCAAGCAGGAGATCGCCGCCGTCCTGACCGCCTACCGCCACCACGAGCTCGGCCTGGCGGGCGCCGGCGAGGAGGTCCGCAGGGCGTTCTCGGACGTCCACGCGTCCTGGCTCCCCGTCTACCGCGCGGCCCTGCGCGGCTTCGCCCGCCCGCCCGCGGCGGGCGGGATCCGGCATGAGTTCGACGTCTACTACGGCCGGCTGGCGGTCGCGTGCGAGCCCTTCCTCGCCGAGCTCGGCCGGCGGCTCGGCGGCGAACGCGCGCGGCATCCGGGGCTCTTCGACCAGCGTCTCGTCGACGATCTCCAGCGGCATCTCCTCGACCGCTTCGAGCTGTCGCTCGCGTGGGCCGTGGAGGCCGACGCGAACGTGCACTGCGCCCGTGCCGGCATCGACCGCGCGTCCGCGACCCGCGAGGAGTACCTCGCCTATCTCGATGAGACCTTCGCCGACGCCGACGCCTATCACCGCTTCTACCTGCGGTTCCCCGTCCTCGGCCGGTGGCTCGCCGAGGTGACCGGCATGCTCGCCGGGTTCGGCGCCGAGTTGATCGGCCGTCTCGCCGCCGACCGCGCCGACATCGGCACCGCCTTCTTCGGCGAGGAGATCACCGCGTTCCGCTCCGTGCGCCTGGGCCTGTCCGACCACCACGCGGGCGCGCGCAGCGTCGCGATCGTCGAGGTCGCGCTCGGCGGCGGTGGCACCGGCTCGTTCGTCTACAAACCGCGTTGTGTCCGCTCCGAGGCCGCGATGCAGGACCTGCTCCGCAGGCTCCGCGACGACGGCGTCCTCGCCTTCTCCCCCCGGCCGGTGCTGCCGAAGCCGTCGTACGGCTACGAGGCGCTGATCCCGGCGGGCCGCAACCGCATGGCCGCCCGCGAGCAGGTCGAGCGGGTGTATGAGGAGCTCGGCGGCCTCCTCGGCGTCTTCTACGTCCTCGGCGGCGGTGACCTGCACTTCGAGAACATCCTGATCGCCGACGGGCACGCCTACGTCTGCGACTGCGAGACCGTCCTCGGCGTGCTCCCGGTCGGTCAGGCGCGGCCGGCCGGCACCCTGCTCGACTCCGTGTTCAAGACCGGGCTGCTCGAGTGGCCGCGCACCACGACGTCGGCGACCGAGATGCGGATCAGCGGCTACTCCGGCGGCGAGGCGTACGCGATGCCGATCCCGGTGCCGCGCGTCAACGAGCACCGCCTCAGCTTCCGGGCGTCGGTGACCCACCAGGCGGGCGTGCACGTCGAGCCGAGCGGGTCCAACCGGGTCTTCCTCGGCGACCGGCTGATGCAGCCGCAGGACTTCACCGACGCGATCATGGACGGTTTCGGGCGCGTGTACGCCTGGTTCGAGCAGCGGAAGGACGACGCGATCCGCGAGGTGAGCGAGATCTTCGCCGGCACCTCGGTCCGGTTCATCAACTGGGGCACCCAGGTCTACTCCCAGCTGCTGATCTCCGCGCGCCATCCCAAGTGCCTGGTCGACCCGCTGGAGGTCGACCTGCTCGTCGGCACCGTGGGCACCTTCCCCCGCACCTGGGACACCGACGGCACGCTCGCCGGGCGCGAGCTGGTCTCGCTGTGGCGGCTCGACATTCCGATCTTCACCGCGCCGGCCGGCGACCGGTGGCTGGTGCACGACCACGCCGTGCGCCTGCACAAGCGGCTGGAGGTCTCCCCCATCGAGGGCGCCGCGCAGCGGATCCGGCGGCTGTCGCGGGCCAACCAGGCGCAGCAGACGCAGTACATCGCCGCCAGCCTGTCCTCCGGCGAGGTCGCCAGCCCGGCGTTCGTGACCGCGGCGCTGGAGTACGCCACGCGGATCGGCGAGCGCCTGTGCCGTATGCTCCGCGACCCGGCGGCGCCCGCGCCCTGGACGTCGTACGGCCTCACCGGCGACGGCATGGCCGAGGTGGACATCGACGGCGACCTGTACCACGGGTCGGCCGGCGTCGCCCTCTTCCTGGCCTACCTCAACGACCTGGTGCCCCGGCCGGAGTTCCGCCGTGCCGCCGGACGCGCCCTGTCGCACGCCGTCACCCACACCGACCGGCGGCGGCCCGGCGCGTTCCAGGGCCTCGGCGGGCTCATCTACGTCCTCACCCACCTGCACCACCTGTGGCAGGACCGCGGCCTGCTCGAACTCGCCGTGCGCCTGAGCGGCGAGCTGCCCGGGCCGATCGACGCCGACACCCACTTCGACGTGCTCAGCGGGTGCGCCGGCCTCATCCCGGTGCTGCTCGGCCTCGGCCGCGAGACCGACGGCCAGGGGCTCGAACTCGCCACGCGCTGCGCGGACCTGCTGCTGCGGCACGCGGTCGAGGACGGCGACACGCTGAGCTGGCCGCCCACCGATCCGGGCGAGGCCGTGGCGAACCTCACCGGCTTCTCCCACGGCGCGGCCGGCATCGGCTGGGCGCTGATCCAGCTCGGCTGCCTGGTCGACGACCCGGTCTACGCCGACGCCGGGCGGCGTGCCTTCGCGTACGAGGCGCGCCACTTCGACGAGGCACAGCAGGACTGGTACGACCTGCGCACCAGCCCCGGCGGCGTCGCACGCGACGGCCGGCACTTCGCCAACGCCTGGTGCAACGGCGCGGCCGGCATCGGGCTGAGCCGGATCGCGAGCTGGGCGGTGCTCGGCGGCGATGACGAGACGCTGCTGCGCGAGGCCCATCAGGCGCTCGCCGCCACGATGCGGGGCTTCCCGCGCCTGATGAACGACACGCTCTGCCACGGCCGCGCCGGCAACGCGGAGCTGTTCCTGCGGTTCGCGGTGCTGCGCGACGAGCCGGCGTTCCGGCTCGAGGCGAACGTCCAGGTACAGGAGCAGTGGCGCCGCCTCGACGACGCCGAGAACGGGGTCATGGAGGGCGGCTTCTTCCCGGGCCTGATGCTCGGCCTGTCCGGCTTCGGCATGCACTTCCTGCGCCTGGCCCGGCCCGACCGGGTCCCCTCCGTCCTGCTGCTCGATCCCGCCCCCAGCCGATAGAAGGAGACACCGAATGTCCGTTGAGTCCGGCCGCGCCTTCCTCCAGATCGCCTACGACTCCCCGGAGCTGAAACAGCAGCTCAAGGCCGTCACCGGCACGCGGGAGATCGTCCGGCTCGGGTCGCGCTACGGCTACTCGTTCGACGTGCCCGAGCTGATGGAGGCGTCCTCGTCCTTCACCCCCGCCTCCGGAGAGCCTCCCAAGGCCGTACGGCGCCCCGCGGAGACCGAGCGCGACGCCGGCCCGCTCCACCACGAATACCGGCTGGAGGACCTGCCCGGCCTGAAGGGCGTCATCGACCTGCTCTCGCATCTGAAGATCAAGCCGCCCTCGTTCGACCTCGACCGGTTCGCCCGGACCTTCCGCGCCGAGGACCTGCGGTCGACCGACCTGTCCCCGGCGAACCCGGAGTTCCAGGCCTGGCACGAGTCGATGATGAAGGCGCACTGGCGCGACCCGGCCCTCGGCTCCGGCGCCCCGCGCCGCGACTTCCACCTCGTCAACCTCGACGAACACGTCGACCACCCGGGCTATGACCGCTACCTCGAGGCCAAGCACCGGATGATCCGCACGCTCGAGGAGTTCTTCGCCGCCGAGATCCGGTTCTCGGGCAGCCTCTGGTACCCACCGTCCAGCTACCGGCTGTGGCACACGAACGAGACGCAGCCGGGGTGGCGGATGTACATCGTCGACTTCGACGAGCCGTTCGCCGACCCGGCCGACACGTCGTTCTTCCGCTACATGAACCCCCGCACGGAGGAGATCGTCACGCTGCGGGAGACGCCGCGGATGGTCCGTTTCTTCAAGGCCGAGCAGGATCCACGCCGGCTGTTCTGGCACTGCATCGTCAACCCCACGTCGCGGCACCGGTGGAGCTTCGGATTCGTCGTGCCCGACGGCTGGATGACCGCGATCACGCGGCAGGTCTGAGGCGTCCACGTGTTCGGGCTCAAGCAACGCTCCGTCCCCCGGCCACCCGCACCGGGTCCCCGCGACCCCGCCCTCGCCCCGTACGACGCGGGCCCGGCGCCGGACACCCCGGCGATCCGCGCCGTCGGCGTCCGCAAGTCGTACGCGGGCGTGGAGGCGGTACGCGGCATCGACCTGACGGTCGCGCAAGGCGAGACGTTCGGCTTTCTCGGCCCGAACGGCGCGGGCAAGACGACGACCATCGGGATGCTCTGCACGCTGGTCACCCCGTCGGCGGGACGCATCGAGATCGCAGGCCACGACACGCGGACCGCGCCGGACCGCGTGCGCCGCGCGCTCGGGCTGGTCTTCCAGGAGACCACGCTCGACGGCGACCTGACCGCCGAGGAGAACCTCCGTTTCCACGCCGACCTGTACTCCCTGCCCCGGGCGACGCTGTCGGCGCGGGTCGACGCGATGCTCGACCTCGTCGGCCTCGTGGCCCGCCACGACACGCTCGTCCGCACCTTCTCCGGCGGCATGCGCCGCCGGCTGGAGATCGCCCGCGGGCTCCTCCACCGGCCGCGCGTGCTGTTCCTGGACGAACCGACCATCGGCCTCGACCCGCAGGCCCGCGCCGGGCTGTGGACCCACCTCGGCGAAGTACGCGAGCGCGAGGCCACGACGCTGTTCCTCACGACGCACTACCTGGACGAGGCCGAGCGCTGCGACCGCGTCGCCATCATCGACGACGGCCGCATCGTCGCGCAGGGCACGCCCGCCGAGCTCAAGTCCGTCCTGGGCGCCGACCGCGTCGACCTGCGCACCGGCGACGACGAGGCGGCCGCCGCCGCGTTGCGCACGCGGTTCGGGGTGAAGGCCGTCGCGGGCCCGCACGGTGTACGGGTCGAGGCCGACGACGGCGCCCGGCTGGTGCCGCGCCTGTGCGCGGGCCTGGACGTGCCGGTCTATGAGGTGACGGTCACCCGCCCGAGCCTGGACGACGTCTTCCTCCACCACACCGGCCACCGCATCCGCGACGAACCCGCGGGCGACCCACCCCGGTGGTCACGCCTTCCGGTGAGGGAGGGCTCGTGACGCACGCCGCTCACGCGCGGTACGAGGCGGCCGGCGCCGGGCCCGGACGGCTCGGCGCCGAGCTGCGGGCGGCGCGGATGGTCTGGCGGCGGGAGCTGCTGCACTTCGTCCGCGACCGTACCGGCACGCTCGTGGCGCTCCTCCAGCCGCTGCTGTTCCTGTTCGTGCTCGGCGTGGGGCTCGGACGGCTGCTCGCCGGCGCCGGGGGCGGTTCGGCCCGTGACTACCTCACGTTCCTGTTCCCGGGCGTGCTCGTCATGGCCGCACAGCCCGCCGCGATCTCCGTCGGCGCGTCGATCGTCTGGGATCGGGAGTCCGGCTTCCTGCGCGAGATGCTCGTCGCCCCGGTCCGCCGCGGCACGCTGCTGGCCGGCAAGTGCCTCGGCGGCGCGACCGTCGCCACCTGCCAGGGCGCGGTCGTGCTCGCGGGCGCCGGGCTGATCCACATTCCGTACGACCCGGTGCTGTTCGCGCTGCTGCTGGGCGAGCTGGCGCTGACCGCGCTCGCCATGACGGTGCTCGGCGCGGTCGTCGCGGTCGTCATCCGCCGCGCCCGTACGTTCACCACGGTGCTGAGCGTGCTGATGACGCCGCTGATCTTCCTGTCCGGCCTGATGTTCCCGGTCGCGGCGATGCCCGCCTGGATGTCGTGGCTGACGCCGGCCGACCCGCTGACGTACGCGGTGGACGCGATGCGGCGCACCATCGCCGCGTACCGGCCGGCCCGGGAGGCGTCGGCGCTGTTCGAACCGGTGGCCTGGGGCGGCCTGCGCCCCTCCCCGGTGCTCGAACTCGCCGTGGTTGCGGCGTTCACGGCCGTCTCCCTGACGGTCGCCGCCCGCCGCTTCGCCCGTACCGGCTGAGGAAGCGAGCAGGGCACGGACTTGCGGGCGAGAGGTCAGCGGCCGGCCGGTCCGTTCCGCAGCATCTCGCGGTGGCGTACCGGAGCGGACGTCGAGCGGCGGACGGCCGCGAGGACCTCCTCCAGCGGAAGTGTCAGCTGGTCGGCCCGGACGAAGATCGGGCCGCCGACCCGGGGGATGCCGCTGCGGACGAACCTCCGTGACGTCCCACGGTGCGCGGCCGCGACCCGCTGCGCGTCCACCGGCACGAATACGAGCAGTTCGGCCCGGCCGGGCCGGCGTTCGACCCGGACTTCGGCGACGTTCGACCAGGGCAGGCCGACCCGCGCCGAGTGCAGCGTGACCCCGTCCTCGTTGATCGTCAGGAGCGGGGCACCCGATAGCGCGCGGACGACGGTCCGCAGGAACCGCGGCACGAAGACGAAGGCCACGAACAGAAAGCAGAAGAAGACGAAGGTGAAGACCGGCCGCCCATCGCCGCGAACGGTGTACGCGGCGTACCCGACCGCCACCGGCAGCAACAGCACGGGGACTCCCGCCTTGGCAACGGCCACCCATCGGTAACCCACAGCCAGCCCGGAACCTGCCATTTTCCCTTACCTCAGGTGTTCGTGTCATCTCCGTAGAAAACGCGCTCAACCACCTTACGGGCGAGGCGGGCGCGGCGCCGGTAGTCGTCCAGCAGGGCGCCGGAGGCCGGGTAGCCGAGCACAGAGGTCACCGCCGAGCGCTCGCGGTGGTGCTCGCTCGGCAGCAGATCCGACGCGCGCCCGCGCACGAGCATGATCGCGTTACGGATCCGGGTGGCCATGCGCCAGGCATCGGTCAGGATCGCGGCGTCGTCGGAGGCGAGCAGGCCCGCCTCCACGGCGGCGTCGAGCGCGGCGAGCGTGCGGGTCGTGCGCAGGCCGGGCACCTCGTGGGCGTGCTGGAGCTGCAGCAGCTGCGCCACCCACTCCACGTCGGACAGGCCGCCGGGACCCAGTTTGGTGTGCCGCCGCGGGTCGACGCCGCGCGGCAGGCGTTCGGCCTCCATGCGGGCCTTGAGCCGCCGGATCTCCCGCAGCGCCGTCTCGTCGACGCCGTTCGCCGGCCACCGAACCGGGTCGATCAGCGCCTGGAAGCGCTCGCGAAGCCCCTCGTCGCCGATCATGGGCACGGCGCGCAGCAGGGCCTGGCTCTCCCACGGCGCCGACCAGCGACGGTAGTAGGAGGCGTACGAGTCGAGGGTGCGGACGAGCGGTCCCTGCCGTCCCTCCGGCCGCAGCCCGGGGTCGATCACCAGGGGCGGGTCGGGCGCGGGCAGGGCGAGCAGGCGGCGGAGCTCTTCGGCGACCGCGTGCGCGACGGAGGAGGCCTCGCGCTCGTCGGCGCCGGGCAGGGGGTCGTGCACGAACATGACGTCCGCGTCGCTGCCGTAGCCCAGCTCGTACCCGCCGTACCGGCCCATCGCCACGATCGCGAACCGGGTCGGGAGCGGACCGCGCCGCTCCACCGAGATCCGCTCGATCGCGACCCGCAGCGCCGCGTCGAGCGTGACCGTGGTGATCGTGGTGAGGGCCTCCGCGGTGGCCCGTTCGTCGAGGTTGCCGAGCAGGTCGGCGACGGCCGTACGGAACAGCTCGCGGCGCCGCAGGCCGCGCACCGCGGCGACGGCGTCCGCCGACCGGTCGTGCGGCGAGGAGAGGTAGCGGCCCACGGCCGACTGCGCCTCGCCGTGCAGGGCGTCGGCCGGACGGGGGGCGAGCTCGGTCTCGGCGCGCAGCATGGCGACGGCCTCCGGGGCGCGCAGCAGCAGGTCGGTGGCGTACCGGCTGGAGGCCAGCACCCGCGCCATCCGCTCGGCCACGGCGACGTCGTCGCGGAGCAGCCGCAGGTACCAGGGTGTCGTGCCGAGAGCATCGCTGACCTGGCGGAACCCGAGCAGTCCGGCATCGGGGTCCGGGCAGTCGGCGAACCAGTCGAGCATCACCGGCAGCAGCGTGCGCTGGATGGCGGCGCGCCGCGACACCCCGGCGGTCAGTGCCTCCAGGTGGCGGAGGGCGCCCGCCGGGTCGTTGTAGCCGAGGGCCTCCAGGCGGGCACGGGCGGCCTCGCGGGTGAGCCGGGCCTCGTCGCCGGGCAGCCGGGCGACCGCCTGCAGCAGCGGCCGGTAGAACAGCTTCTCGTGCAGCCGGCGCACCTCACGCGCGTGACGGCGCCACTCGGCGGTGAACTCCCCCACCGGGTCCACGCGGAACCCGAGCGCCCGGCCGAGGCGCCGCAGGCTCTGTTCGTCCTCGGGCACGAGGTGGTTGCGCCGGAGTCGGTGCAGCTGGATGAGGTGCTCGACGCGGCGGAGGAAGCGGTAGGCGGTGCCGAGCGCGGCGGCGTCGCCCCGGCCGACGTACCCGCCCCAGGACAGCTTCTTGAGCGCGATCAGGGTGTTGGGGCCGCGCAGCTCCTCGTCGGCCCGGCCGTGCACGAGCTGGAGCAGCTGCACCGCGAACTCCACGTCGCGCAGCCCGCCGGGGCCGAGCTTCAGCTGCCGGCCCGCCTGCTCGGGCGCGATGTGCTCCTCGACGCGGCGGCGCATCGCCTGGACGTCCTCGACGAAGTTGTCGCGGCCGGCCGCGCTCCACACGAGAGGCGCGAGCGTGCGGACGTACTCCTCGCCCAGCTCACGGTCGCCGGCCACCGGGCGGGCCTTGAGCAGCGCCTGGAACTCCCAGGTCTTGGCCCAGCGCTCGTAGTACGCCCGATGGCTGGCCATCGTACGGACGAGCGGCCCGGCCTTGCCCTCCGGGCGCAGGGCGGCGTCGACCTCCCACAGCGCGCCCTCCGGCGTGCTGGCCGAGCACGCGCGCATCATCCCGGACGCCAGCCTGGTGGCGGCCCGCAGCGCGGCGTCCTCGTCCTGCCCGGGCGCGGCTTCGGCGACGAAGACGACGTCGACGTCGCTGACGTAGTTCAGCTCGCGGCCGCCGCACTTGCCCATGCCGATGACGGCGAGCCGGCACAGGCCGGCCTGCTCGCCGAGCTCGGCGCGGGCGATGGCCAGCCCGGCCTCCAGCGCGGCCGAGGCGAGGTCGGCCAGCTCGGCGGCGACCTCCTCGATGTCGAGCACGTGGGTGAGGTCGCGCCCGGCCAGGTGCAGCAGCGCCCTGCGGTACGCCACACGCAGCGCGACCATGGGGTTGTCCGCGGTCGCGAGCGGCGCCGGGTCGGCCGCGTCGGCGCCGACCGCGTCCAGCAGCGTCCGCCGCAGCTCGTCGGCGGTGGGCCGGAGTACGGCGTCGGGGCCGGCGAGGACACGCCAGTGACCGGGGTGACGGACGAGGTGGTCGGCCAGCGCCGCGCTGACGCCGAGCACGGCGAGCAGCCGGTCACGCGCCTCGGTGTCGGCGTTCAGCTCGGCCCGGATGTCGGCGGCCTCCAGCAGCCGGAGAAGGCCGGTGAGCGCGAGGTCGGGGTCGGCCGCGGTGCCCAGGGCCTCGACCAGCCCGTCGAGTTCGTGACCGCGGAGCCGGCGCTCGGCGCCCGTGGCATCGGTGACGCCCAGCCGGGCCAGCCGCCCGGCGAGGCTCTCGAGTCGGCGTTCGCTCACCACCAAAAGGTATCGAGACGTCCCGGCGGCCGACAGCGACGGTCACCGCCCGGCGTCCTCCGCCCGGTAGAGACGTCTCAGGGAGTCGAGTGTCCGGATGAGCCGGTCGCGCAGTTCGCCCGGGGCGATGATCTCGGCGCCGGCCCCGAGCTTGAGGATCTCCCCGAGCGCCTGGTCGTGCGACTCGATGGGGATCGTCACCCGGATCCAGCCGTCGGCGTCGGGAGGCGTGGCGGTCCGGCGCGCGGCGTGGACGACGGTCGATTCCATGACGTGGGGCAGGCGGTCCACGGTGTCCGGGGAGAGGCGGAGGGTCGCCTCTCCCTGGTGGCGACGGGCGTCGAAGTGCTCCAGGTAGGTCCGCCAGTGGCCGGCGAGGTCGAAGCCCGCGGGCCGGTCGAACCCCTCGTCGAGGACGTGCAGGTCGGTGATCCGTGAGATGCGGTAGGTCCGGGTCCGCCGGTCCACGCCGGCCACGAGGTACCAGTGCCCCGCCTTGAGGACCAGGCCGTACGGCCGCACGGTCCGGGTGATCTCGTGGGGTTCGGCCCAGCGCAGGTAGCGGATCCGCACGGCGCGGTCGTTCCACACCGCCGTGGCGACCGCGGTCAGGTACGGGACGTGCTCGGCGTCGTGGTACCACGCCGGAGTGTCCAGGTGGAATCGTTCGGCGATGCGTCCGGCACGGTCGCGCAGTTCCACGGGGAGCGCCGCCAGCAGCTTGAGCTGTGCCGCGGTCACGACGGCGCCGAGCCCGAGGTCGGCGGCCGCCCTGGGGATCCCGGTCAGGAACAGCGACTCGGCCTCTCCGGCGGTCAGCCCCGTCAGCCGGGTGCGGAAACCGCCCAGCAGCCGGTATCCGCCGTCGTGCCCGGGCTCGCCGTACAGCGGCACGCCGGCGCCGCTGAGGGCCTCCATGTCGCGGTAGACGGTGCGCACGGACACTTCGAGCGCGTCGGCGATCTCCTGTGCCGTCATCCGCTCCCGGGTCTGCAGCAGCAACAGGACGGAGACCAGCCGACTCGCGCGCATGCCGGAAAGTCTGCCGCGGTCCACTGCCAGGAGATGTCAGGAAAGCCTGGTTGGCTTCCGGCCATGAACATGGACATCGGCCAGTTCGTCGACCGCTATGTCGCCGTGTGGAACGAGCCGGACGAGGCGACCCGCCGCGACCTCGTCGCCGGCCTGTGGGCCGAGGACGGCGTCGAGATCACCGGGTCGGCGCGGTACCAGGGCCGGGACGCGATCGAGACGCGGGTCGCCCGGGCCCACGAGGAACTCGTGCGCTCCGGCGGCTTCGTCTTCCGGAGCGCGAACGACGCGGCCGGCCATCACGGCACCGTCGCCTTCACCACGTACATGGTCCCCGCCACCGGCGGTGACATCGCCTGGGCGGGCCGGGTGTTCGCCGCCCTGGACGAGAACGGGCTCATCCGGAGCGACCACCAGTTCACCGTAGAACCACCGGCCCTCCCACCACCGGCCGCAGACGAGAGCGCGGGCACGCGCGCCACGGCGGAGGAACTCCTCCGCCGGATGGGGGAAGGTGATCCCGACCGGATCGCCGCGGTGTTCGCCGAACACGTCGACTGGCGGCTGAACTGGCCGGACGGCGATCACCCGGCCGTTCCGTGGATCCGGCCGCGCGCGACGCGCGCCGATGTCGCCGACCACTTCCGCGAGATCGCCGCGGCCCACATCCCCGAGAAGGCGGGCGCGTCCGTGGCGCGCGTGCTCGTCGAGGGAACGGACGCCGTCGTCCTCGGCGACATCCACCAGACGGTGAAGGCCACCGGCGAGCCGTATACGGCCCGGTGCGCACTACACCTGACCGTCCAGGACGGCCAGATCACCCGTTATGCCGTCTACGAGGACAGCCTCACCGTCGCCGAAGCCCTCCTCGGCCGCCCCCTGCGCCGCTGACCGGCCGCCTCCGCACGCGGCGGGCCACGCCGTGGGGCAGCTTACTTGCCGACCGGCTAGTTTTTTGCAATGCTAGCCGGTCGGTAAGTAGGCTCTTTCGGGGGTGAGGACGATGGGCGAGCGACGAAGCGGGACCCGCGAACGGATCCAGGCCGTCGCGGTCGAGCTGTTCGCCGAGCACGGCTACGACAAGACCTCGCTCCGCGAGATCGCCGAGCGCCTCGACGTGACCAAGGCCGCGCTGTACTACCACTTCAACACCAAAGAGGACATCGTCGTCAGCCTCTTCGACGACCTCATCGCCGGCCTGGACGAGATCATCGACTGGGCGAAGGGCGAGCCGTCGACGACGGAGACGCGCCAGGAGATCGTCCGCCGGTACGCCCGGCTCGCCCGCGAACGCCCCAAGGGCATGATGCGCTTCATCCAGGAGAGCAAGACCACGATGCAGGAGCTGGCCCCGGGCGAGAAGCTCCACGACCGCTTCAACACGCTGTCCGGGATGCTGCGCAGCCCCGACGCCTCGCTCACCGACCAGCTCAGGTCGAGGCTCGCCCTCATCCCCGTGAGCGCCTCGGCGTTCATGCTCCAGGACGCCGACGCGACCGACGACGAGAGATACGAGGCCGGGCTCGAACTCGCTCTGGAGCTCGTCTCCGGCGGCCCCTCGACGCCGGCCACGACCGGCTAGGTCGTCCGGGCCGTCAGGCGGCGCGCTTCAGACTGTCGATCAGGCCGCCCCAGGCGGGGCCGTCCCAGCTGATGACGAGCGCGGAGCCGTCCGGCTTCAGCTTGAGGGTGCCGCGCTTGCGGTCGGCGTTGTCCGTGCTGCACTTCAGGGTGATGACCGGCTTCGCGGTGCCCGCGCCGGTGATGGTTCCGGGGCAGGCCAGCTTTCCGGTCGTCCGCACCGTGTTCCCGGTGATGGTGAGCGTCTCGATCGGGCTCTTGTTGATCGGCTTCCAGGTGCCGGCGAGGCCGTTCGGCTCCGCCGCCGACGACTGCGTCGCCTGCGGGGCTCCTTCGGGGGATGACGCTTGCGGGGTCCCTGCCGGGGACGACGCTTGTGCGCCGGCCTTCCCTTCGCCGTCACCGCCACAGCCGGACAGCAGGAGGGCGGGCAGCAGGAGTGCCGTGGCTCCCAGGGTCAGACGCATCATCTGTCGCAACCTTCTCAATACTTGACAGAAAAACAGGCCCTATCTCAGCACACAACCCCGCTACCAGTGCAAATCACCGAGCCGCCGGACGCCCGCCGGCCCGATGCGGCCTCTTCCAGGCGCTCAGTCCCACCAGACAAGATCCTGCAGCGGCTTCGGCAACGCTTCGAACACCTCTTGATCCATGTACAGCTCGGTGAGGTTCGTAAGGTTCCCGATCGTGTCGGGCAGCGTCGTGAGCCGGTTGCCCGACAAGTCGAGTTTGGTGAGGCTGGTGAGATTCCCGATCGTGTCGGGCAGCACCGTGAGCCCGGCGTCCTCCAGGACGAGTTCGGTGAGTTCGGTGAGGTTCCCGATCGTGTCGGGCAACGCCGTGAGCCGGTAGCTGCCCGACAAGTCGAGCTTCGTGAGATTGGTAAGGTTTCCGATCTCGTCGGGCAGCGTCTTGAGGTCATTGCTCCACAAGACGAGTTCGGTGAGTTCGGTGAGGTTCCCGATCGTGTCCGGCAGCGCTGTGAGCCGGTTACCGCCCAGGAAAAGCTTGCTGAGGTTAATGAGGTTCCCGATTTGTTCGGGCAGTATCGCGAGCGGGTTGTCCCACATGACGAGATGCTTGAGCTCGACGAGATTACCGATGGTCTCCGGCAGAGTCTTGAGCGGGTTGCGCGTCAAATCGAGCTCGGTGAGGTTGAGGAGGTTCCCGACCGTATCGGGCAGCGCTGTGAGCTGGTTGTTGGCCAGCTTGAGCTTGGTGAGGTCGGTGAGCTTGCCGATGGTGTCCGGCAGGGCCGTGAGTCGATTGTCGGCCAGGTTGAGGTTCGAGAGGCTGGTGAGATTCCCGATCGACTCGGGGATTGCCGTGAGCCGGTTGATGTAGAGGTCAAGGTTCGTGAGACGGGCGAGGTTCCCGACCGCCTTCGGCAGGGCTGTGAGCCGGTTGCCGTAAAGGTTGAGATCAACCAGGTTGGTGAGGTCACCGATTTCGTCCGGCAGGACCGTAAGCCGATTGGCCTGCAATCTGAGGTGAGTGATGTTGCCGGGGTTTTCGAACGGCGGCACTTCGGTGAGTTCGTTGCCGGACAAGTCGATGGTCGAGCCGCTCGCAGTCGTCGAGTCGATCGGCGCCATACCTGGAGCGCGCCGCGGCGGCGTCGGGGGAAGTCCCACCTCCCGATCATCGGATCCGGTCGTTCCCTCGCCATGGCGATTCATATCCGAGCTCATCCGACCTACCGCCGCGCAGGCCGTGCCAGCGCGCTGACCAGCGTTTACAGCACCTTGAGGTAGCGGTCGTGCTCGTACTCGGTGACCTGGCGACGGTAGTCCTCCCACTCCGCGCGCTTGTTGCGCAGGAAGAAGTCGAACACGTGCTCGCCGAGCACCTCGGCCACGAGGTCGCTGCGCTCCATCGCGACGATGGCCTCATCGAGGCTCTGCGGCAGCGGCTCGATGCCCATCGCGCGGCGTTCGGCCGTGGTCAGGGCCCACACGTCGTCCTCGGCGCCCGGAGGGAGTTCGTACCCGTCCTCGATGCCCTTGAGCCCGGCGCCGAGGATGACCGCGAACGCGAGGTAGGGGTTGCAGGCCGTGTCGAGCGAGCGGAACTCGATGCGGGTCGCATGGCCCTTCTGCGGCTTGTACATCGGCACGCGCACGAGGGCGGAGCGGTTGTTGTGGCCCCAGCAGATGTACGGCGGGGCCTCGCCGCCCGCGCCGGCCGAGGCGCCGACGCCGCCCCACAGCCGCTTGTAGGAGTTCACCCATTGGTTGGTGACCGCGGTGAGCTCGGCCGCGTGCCGCAGCACGCCCGCGATGAACGCCCGTCCGACCTTGGAGAGCTGGTACTCCGCGCCGGGCTCGTAGAAGGCGTTGCGGTCGCCCTCGAACAGCGACATGTGGGTGTGCATGCCCGAGCCCGGGTACTCGGTGAACGGCTTGGGCATGAACGAGGCGAACACGCCGTGCTCGAGCGCGACCTCCTTCATCACCAGCCGGAACGTCATGATGTTGTCGGCCGTGGTCAGCGCGTCGGCGTACCGCAGGTCGATCTCCTGCTGGCCGGGGCCGCCCTCGTGGTGGCTGAACTCCACCGAGATGCCCATCGACTCCAGCATCATGATCGCGCTGCGCCGGAAGTCGTGCGCGGCGCGGTGCGGCGTGTGGTCGAAGTAGCCGCCCGAGTCGACCGGCTCCGGCCTGCCCCCCTCGGCGACCTGCTCCTTGAGCAGGTAGAACTCCAGCTCAGGGTGCGTGTAGAAGGTGAAGCCCAGGTCGGCGGCGCGGGCCAGCGTGCGCTTCAGGACGTAGCGCGGGTCGGCGAAGCTCGGCGTGCTGTCCGGCATGAGGATGTCGCAGAAGATCCGCGCCGTCCCCGGTGCCTCGGACCGCCAGGGCAGCACCTGGAAGGTCGACGGATCCGGTTTGGCGAGCATGTCGGACTCGTGGATCCGCGCGAAGCCCTCGATCGAGGACCCGTCGAACCCGATGCCCTCCGCGAACGCCTGCTCGAGCTCGGCAGGCGCGACAGCGACCGACTTGAGGAACCCGAGCACGTCGGTGAACCACAGCCGGATGAAACGGATGTCGCGCTCCTCCAACGTGCGGAGCACGAACTCCTGCTGACGGTCCACAACCGATCCCTTCGTAAGCTCGGAGACTTCAGTGGCGACTTACATTCTGCCGTCTCCGTGTTAATCCCACGTTACGAGTCCCTGATCAGATACCTGATCAGACGTCCTCCACCTCGCCGACCTGTGCGGCCGCCGGGTCGAGGACACGGGACAGGAACGTACGGGCGCGCTCGCTCGCGGGCGCGCCGATGACCTCCGCGGCCGGGCCCTCCTCCACGATCACCCCGCCGTCCATGAAGACGACGCGGTCGGCGACCTCGCGGGCGAAGCTCATCTCGTGGGTGACCACCATCATGGTCATGCCGTCGAGGGCGAGGCTCCGCATCACCGCGAGGACGTCGCCGACGAGCTCGGGGTCGAGCGCGGACGTCGGCTCGTCGAAGAGCATCACGGCCGGGCCCATCGCCAGGGCGCGGGCGATCGCGACGCGCTGCTGCTGGCCGCCGGAGAGCTGCGCCGGGTAGGCGCCGATCTTGTCGGCCAGCCCGACGCGCTCGAGGTTCGCGCGGGCGATCTTCTCGGCCTCGCCGGCCGACCGGCGGAGCACCTTGCGCTGGGCGATGGTGACGTTGTCCATCACCGACAGGTGCGGGAAGAGGTTGAACTGCTGGAACACCATGCCGATGCGGCGGCGTACGGCGTCGATGTCGCACTCGGGGTCGGTCAGCTCGACGCCGTCGACGACGACCTTGCCCGAGGTCGGCTGCTCCAGGAGGTTCACGCAGCGCAGGAGCGTGGACTTGCCGGACCCGGACGGGCCGATCACACAGACGACCTCGCCGGCGCCGACCTCCAGGTCGATGCCGCGCAGCACCTCCAGGTCGCCGAACGACTTGTGCAGGTCGTATACCTCGATCACCGCTGTCCCCTCTTCTGCCGGGCCTCCAGACGCCGCGCCAGGTAGCTCAGCGGGATCGTGACGATCAGGTAGCAGATCGCGGCGATGATGATGGGTGTGGAGTTGCCCTGCTGGCTCGCCACGTCGTTGGCGTACTTGGACAGCTCGCGCTCGGTCAGGGTGAGGCCGAGGAACAGCGCCAGCGAGGAGTCCTTGAACAGCAGGACGAGCTCGTTGGTGAGCGGCGGGATCACGATCCGCAGCGCCTGGGGTACGACGATCGTCCGCATCGCGCGGCCGTGCGACATGCCGAGCGTGCGCGCCGCCTCCATCTGGCCACGGGGCACCGCCTCGATGCCGGCCCGGATCGTCTCGGCCATGTACGCGGCCGAGACCAGCCCGAGGGCGAGGGCCGCCTGGCCGTACACCCCGCCGGGCAGGTTGGTGCCGGGGAAGGCCAGCGGCACGCCGGTGCCGACGAACACGAAGATCAGCAGGGCGGGCAGGCCGCGGAACACCTCGACGTACACCAGCGCGAACCAGCGGTACGGCGCCGCGGACGACAGGCGCATCAGCGCCAGGACGAGCCCCGCGGCGAGGCCGAGCGCGAAGCCCGTGATCGTGTAGATCAGGGTGTTGCGGAGCCCGATGGTGATGACATCGGGGAAGAGCTGCTTGGCAATGCTCCAGTTGGCGAAGTTCGTGTGGATCTGGCCCCAGTCGGCCGACAGGAGCAGGCCGACGACCACCACGATGAAGATCGCGTACTCGCCACCGAGCACGAGTTGCCGGCGGCGGCGCCGCGTCAGCCGCGGCGCCGCTTCTTGTGCCGTCGCCACGCTCAGCTACCCGCCGGGAGCGGACCGATCCACTTCTCGTAGATCTTCTTGTACGTGCCGTCCGCCTTGGCCTGGTCGATCACCTGGTTGATGATCGCCAGCAGCTTGGGGTTGTGGCCCTTGCGGACGGCGTAACCCAGCTGCTCGCCGGTGTGGATGTTGGCCGCGAGGCCGAACTTGGCGTTCGCCGGGTCCTTGAGCCAGCCCTGCACGACCGGGTAGTCCGCCATGATCGCGTCGACTTGGGCGCTGCGCAGGCCGTTGAGCAGGCTCTCGGCGTCCTTGTAGGACTTGGGGTCGACGCCCTTGCCCTGGAGGAACTCCTCGCTGGTGGTCTGCGCCTGGGCACCGATCTTGATCTTGTTGGCCTTCAGGTCCTCGACCGAGGCGTACGTGATGCCCTTCCTGGTCATCACGGCCTGAGTGGCGTCGAAGTAGGGCTCGGAGTAGTCGATGAACTTCTTGCGATCGGCCGTGATCGTCATGCCCGCGGCGGCCACGTCGCACTTGCCCGCGTTCAGCGCCGACCCGGTCTTGATCGTCTCGAAGGGCGTGTCAATGATCTTCTGGGTCACGCCGAGCTTCTTGGCCACCAGGTCGATCAGGTCGACGTCGAAGCCGACGACCTTACCGCCCTGCGGGGACTGGAACGGCGGGTACGGCATGTGGGTGCAGGTCGTGAGGGTGCCTTTCTTCACGAGCTTGGCGCCCTGGACCGTCACCCCCTTGTCTCCGCTACCACAGGCGGTGACGACGAGGGCGGTCGCGCAGAGCCCGGCTGCGACGGCCAACCGGCGACGTATGGGCACAATTCCTCCAGGTTCGCTGCAAAGCAATGCCCGAGACTATGTCATATCTGCCGCTACCAGGAGGGACGACTGCAGGTCACGACCTGGCCACGACGAGGAACCTCGCGGCGATCGGCGCGGCGACCTTTCCGCCTTCTCCCCCGTGCTCGACGAAGACCGCGAACGCCAGGTCGCCGCGGTATCCGATGAACCAGGCGTCCGTGTGCCCGGCGGAGTCGTACTCGGCGCTGCCCGTCTTGCCGTGCGTCCCGGCGGGCAGGCGGGCGCCCGCGGCCGTCCCGTACCGCACGACGTCGCCCATCATCGAGCGGAGCCCGGCGGTGACCGCGGCGGGGAGCCGCTTCGCCGGGAGCCGGCCGAGCAGGCGCCCGGCGACCAGTCGCGGGGACCGGTACGTGCCGTCGGCCACCGCGGCGGCCACGACGGCCATGTCGAGAGTGGTGGCCTGGACCGTGCCCTGGCCGATCGACGCCTCGGCGAGCGCGTTGCCCTCGGCCTCGCCGGGGACGTCGCCGGAGTAGGCCGCCACGCCGGGGGCGAAGCGGGCGCCGAAACCGAACGCGGACGCCGTCTCCGCCAGCCGGCGTCCGCCCGCCGCGACGCCGAGCCGGGCGAACGTCGTGTTGCAGGACTCGGCGAAGGCGCGGGCGAGCGGCACGGATCCGAGGTCGAAGTCGCGGTCGTTGTGGATCGTGCGCTGGGCCGCCACGGTGACGGCCGGGCAGCCGACGCGCGACCCCGGCGACATTCCGCTCGACAGAGCGGCGGCGGCGGTGACGACCTTGAACGCGGATCCGGGCGGGTTCATCGAGAGGAAGGCGCCCTTGGGCCCCGGGAGCCGGTCGGCGATCGCGAGGATCTCCCCCGTCGAGGGCCGTACGGCGACGAGCGCCGCGGTCGCCGATCCCACGGCGCGATCGGCCGCCGCCTGTAACCGCCGGTCGAGCGTGGTGCGCACACGCTTGGGCGCGCGGCCGGGGAACACCTTGACCCGCTGCGCGGAGCGTCCGGGGTTGTCCAGTTCGACCGCCCAGCCGGGGTCGTCCTCGGCGTCGGGGTCGCCGAACCGCTCGCCGACCTCGGCGAGGTAGGGCTGGACGCCGCTGCCGGCCGGCAGCCCCCTGCCGTCGGCCGCGACCGGTGAGGAGGGCGCCGTGTCGAGCCGGGTGAGCACGAGCCGCCCGCCCTGGGCGAGTGAGGGGTACAGGGTCGCGGGCGACCAGTCGACCCGCCAGCCGCCGCGACGGCGTACGAGGCGCAGCACGGCACGGAAGCTCCAGTCGCCGATGCCGGAGAGTACGCGTGTGACCTCGAAGTCCTCGGTCACGGTGTCACCGGCACGGACGAGACGACCGGGCACGAGGTGGATGTCCGCCACGCGCAGCGCACGGGACAGCGCGCGGTGCTGATCGGCGAAGTCCGCGGGCGGATCGTCGACGAGGCGGCGCATCGCGTTCACGTCGCCGAGCGCCCAGGCGCCCAGATAGCGGGTCGCGACGATCTCGGGCCCGGCCGGACGGCCCGGCGAGCGCAGTGCGACGCAGGACGCGACGACCGCCAGGACCAGGACCATGACGCCCCCGGACAGGACCACCGCCTTGCGCATGCCACCGACTCCCCCGTACGACCTCACCCAGTCGAGCACTCGGCACCGGTGCGGGCGAGAGACGTGACCTGTTCCGGTCGGCCCGGCTCGGGCGGGGAGGCGGGTCAGCCGGCGTCCGGCGGCATCGGGCCCATCCACTTCTCGTAGATGCGGCGATAGTCGCCGTTGTCGCGACTCTGGGTGATGACCTGGTCGATCAGGCGTAGCAGGCCGGGGTCGCGCCCCCGCCGGACGGCGAAGCCGTACCGCTCGCGCGTGCGCGCGCCACCGACGATGGTGAAGCCGGCGTTGTCCGGGTCGGTCAGCCAGTAGCGCACCACCGGGTCGTCCTGGACGAGGACGTCGACCTGCCCGGTGCGCAGGGCGCCGAGTTCGGTGATGGAGTTCTCGTACGCCTTGGGCGCCCACCCCTGCGCCCGCGCGTACTCCTGGGCGGTGGTGCCGGCGACCACGCCGACCCGCAGGTGGTCGCCGGCGATGTCCGCGGGCCGGACGCGGGGCCGGCGGCGGGCCATCAGCACCTGACCGGAGTCGAAGTAGGGGCGCGAGAAGTCGACCTTGGCGGCCCGGCGCGCGTTGATGGTCATGCCGGCCGCGGCGACGTCGCACTCGCCGGCGGCGAACACCTCGCCGGAGGTGATCGCGGTGAAGTCGGTGTCGACGATCTTCTGGCGGACGCCGAGGCGTCGCGCGACGAGGTCCATCAGGTCGACGTCGAAGCCGACGACGGTGCCGCGCCGCTCGAACTGGAACGGGGCGTACGGCAGGTGGGTGCAGGTCGTGAGCACGCCCCTGCCGATGAGGCGTACGCCCCGGACGGTCGCGCCGCCGGCGGCGCAGGCGGTGAGTAACAGCGCCGCGATCGCCAGGAGGGCGGGCGGCCGTGACGGAGCGATGGGGTGCACGGTGCCTCCGAGGGGTTCGGATCTTCGGCGGGCGAAGCAGGGGTCACCCGGTCACTGGGGCGAGTCAACCAGTTGCGCGGCGTGACCGCCAGTGGAGCCGCCCGTACGCCAAGGGCGGGAAAACCAATCGCAAAATGTCGTACACGTCGGCGACGATTCCCTCCATGACGTCCGTCGGTGAACACCTCCCCCCTACCACCACACCCCGGCGGCTCCCCCCGTTCCTCCACACCCGGCTCGGCGGTCTGCCCCGGGCGTTCTGGGCGCTGTGGGCGGGGTCGTTCGTCAACCGGCTGGGCACGATGGTCGAGCCGTTCCTGGCCTTCTACCTCACCGGGGTGCGCGGGTTCTCCGTGACCGCGACCGGCGCCGTGCTCGCCCTGTTCGGGCTGGGCTCGGTCTTCTCCCAGACGCTGGGCGGCGTGCTGGCCGACCGCGTCGGCCGGCGGGCCACGCTGAGCGGCGGCATGCTGGCGACCGCGGCGGCGATGCTCGCGCTCGGCTACGTCACGGCGACGCCGGTGGTCGTCGCGGTCGTGTTCGTGCTCGGCGTCGCCATCGACATCTACCGCCCGGCCTCCCAGGCACTGGTCGCCGACCTGGTCTCGCCCGCCGACCGGCCCCGCGCGTACGGGCTGCTCTTCTGGGCGATCAACCTCGGGTTCGCGGTCGCCATGGTGTTCGGCGGCACGCTGTCGCGGGCGGGCTTCTCCTGGCTGTTCTGGATCGACGCGGTCACCTGCGCGGTGTTCGCCGGGCTGGTCTGGCGCGCGGTGCCCGAGACGCGCACGCGGCGCGCCGACCGTGAGCCGGGCGGGTTCGCCGACGTGCTGCGCGACCGGGTTGCGGTCGCGTCGGTGCTGATCGTGTTCGGCTACGCCTTCGTCTATCTCCAGGCCTACTCCACGCTGCCGCTCGCCATGCGGCACGCGGGGCTGCCGCCGCAGGCGTACGGCCTGGCCATGGCGGTCAACGGCGTCGGCATCGTGATCGTGCAGCCGCTGACCGTGGCCTGGCTGAACCGCCGCGACGCCAGCCGCGTGCTGGCGGCGGGCATGGCGACGGTCGGGCTGGGGTTCGGGCTCACCGCGCTGGCCGGCTCGACGCCGGTGTTCGCCGCGACGGTGCTGGTGTGGACGCTGGGCGAGGTGCTGTTCGCGTCCGTGTCGTCGGCGATCATCGCCGACCTCGCACCGCCCCACCTGCGTGGACGTTACGGCGGGCTGTACGGCACGGCGTTCTCGGTCGCGGCCCTGCTCGGCCCGCTCGGCGGCAGCTGGCTGCTCGGGCACGGCGCGTGGCTGCCGTGGGTGACCTGCGCGGCCCTGTGCGCGGCCTCCGGCGCGGGCGCCCTGGCGCTCGGCCCCGCCGTCCGCGGACGAAGGAAAGGCTTGACCGTTTAAGGGCAGAATGTCTAACTTCGGTAGTTGATACCCGAAGAGACGGCACGCGAGCCGAATGGTGCAAGCATCGAGCTCGGCCGATCCGGCGAGCGGGCTGAGAGTGTTGAGCCGGCGAAATTTCCGCTGGTTCTTTCTGGGCCAGTGCGCGTCGATGTTCGGCGACGGGATGGTCGCGCCCGCCCTCGCCTTCGCGGTTCTGGGACTCACCGGTCACGTGACCGATCTGGGCTTCGTGCTGGCGGCCGGCACCGGGTCGCAGGTGATGTTCATGCTCGTCGGCGGAGTGATCGCCGACTGGCTCCCCCGCAACGTGCTCATGCTGGGCTCGGACCTGCTGCGCACCGTCAGCCAGGGCATCATGGCGATTCTGCTGATCACCGGCGCGGCCCGTGTCTGGCACCTGATCGTGCTGCAGGTGGTGCACGGCTTCGCGGCGGCGATGTTCATGCCCGCGGTGCCCGGCGTCATCCAGGCCACCACGACGCCCCAACAGCGCCAGGCCGCCAACGCGCTGCGCGTGCTGGCCCTGTCCGGCTCGCTCATCGCCGGTCCGGCGGTCGCGGGCGTGCTCGTCGTCGCGGTGGGTCCCGGCTGGGCCATCGGCGTCGACGCCGTCACCTTCGCGGCGAGCGCCGCGTGCCTGTCCCGGGTCCGGCTGCGGTACACCGTCCGGCTGCGCCGGTGGCGGTTCGGGCGCGACCTGGCCGACGGGTGGCGGGAGTTCCGGTCGCGGCGGTGGGTGTGGAGCATCATCCTGGCGGCCTCGGTGATGAACCTGCTGTACGCCGGCTTCTCCGTGCTCGGCCCGGCGGTCAGCGCGCGCTCCTTCGGCGGCGCCGGCGCGTGGGCGGTCATCTCGGCGACGTTCGGCATCGGCTGCCTGGGCGGCAGCATCGTCGCCCTGTGCGTACGGCCGCGGTTCCCGCTGCGGTCGGCGCTGATCGTGATGGTGGCGTTCGCCTGCCCGACCCTGACGCTGGCGGCCGGCCTCACCGTGGGCGTCGTCGCCGCGGCGGCGTTCTTCGGCGGCCTGGTGATGATGCTGTTCAACACGCTGTGGGAGACGACGCTCCAGCAGCACATCCCGGCCACCACGCTGTCCCGGGTGAGCGCGTACGAGTGGGCGGGCTCGGTCGCCTGCCAGCCGCTCGGCCTCGTACTGGTCGCGCCGATCGCCGGCCGGCTCGGGCTGCACGCGACGCTGTGGACGGCGGGAGTGCTCCAGGTCCTCGTGGCCCTGTTCCCGCTGCTGATCCCGGAGGTCCGCACCCTGCCGTCACCGACCACCCCGCCCGCCGACCCCGTCTGCGCCGCGCCACGACGCTGAGAACCCCGTCAGCTCGACGCACCGCGGTGTGCGGTGAGGTTGTCGATGATCAGATTCAGGGTGAAGTCGAACCGGTCGTGCCCGGTGCCGGAGGTCAGTTCGGCCGCGTGGCGCCGGGTGTGCGGGAAGCGGTCGGCGGGCAGGGCGCTGAACCGGCCGAGGAGTTCTTCCCGGCCGAGGACCCAGTCGTGGTCGTGGCGTTGTCGTCGCTGCCGGACGAGTGAGTGTTCCAAGGCGTAGGCACCGGTGTAGAGCGTGAGCGCGTCGAGTGCCCACGCCGCGGTCTGCGGCTCGATGCCTCCGGCGAGCAGGATCGCCAGGATTCCTTCGCTGACCCGCAGCGTTTCGAGATGGGTGGGGACCGTGGCCAGTGCGGCGCGGGAGATGCCGGGGTACTTCAGGTACTGGTCGCGGATCTGGGCGTAGACGTCGAGGATCTGCCGCCGCCACGTGGCCGGGTCGGGCTCGGGGAGTTCGATCTCGGCGCAGAGCCGGCCGATGAGCAGATCGTCGAGGTCGTCCTTGTTCACGATGTGTGCGTACAGCGAGGACGGCCCGGTGCCGAGGACGGCGGCGACCCGGCGGATCGTCAGCGCGTCGTAGCCCTCCGCGGCGACGACCTGCAGCGCGGCGTCGGTGATCCGGTCGGCCGTGATGGGCGTCTTGCGCGGCGCGGCCGGCGCGGAGTCGGCGGGGAGCTGGGCGTGACGGGCCGCGCGGCGCTGTCGGGGATCGGCGGGCATGGCGACCAGTATAGCTTGACACGAACTAAGTTCGTCATCTAAGAACTTAGTTCGTGAGAAATGAACAAAGTTCGTTGGAGTCGGCTCGCACGGCTCCGCTTCCCCTCGGCCGGGCGTGGCTGGTCCTGGTGGTCGTGGTCATCGCCGAACTCATGGACCTCATCGACACCAGCGTCGCCAACCTCGCCGGCCCCTCGATCCGCACCGACCTCGGCGGCGGGCCGATGACGCTGCAGTGGGTGCTGTCCGCCTACACCGCGGCCTTCGCCCTCGGCCTGGTCACCTCGGGCAGGCTCGGCGACCTGCTCGGCCGCCGCCGGCTGTTCCTGCTCGGCATGGCCGGATTCACTCTCGCGTCGCTGGCCTGCGGCCTCGCGCCCGGCGCCGGGTTCCTGATCGTCGCCCGCCTGTTCCAGGGCCTGTTCGGGTCGGTGATGATCCCGCAGGGCATGGCACTGGTGAAGATCGTTTTCCCGCCCGAGCACCTGCGCAAGGCGCTGATGCCCTTCGGCCCGATCATGGGGTTGGCCATGGTCGCCGGGCCGATCCTCGCCGGGTGGCTGCTGCACCTGGACCTGTTCGGCGGCCGGTGGCGCTCCATCTTCCTGATCAACGTCCCGTTCGGCGTCCTCGCCGCCGCACTCGGCGGGTGCGTTCTGCCGCGGCACGGTGGCGAGGACCGCGGCGCACGCCTCGACCTCCTCGGCGTGGGCCTGCTCACCGCCGGTTCGGCGCTGCTGATCGTGCCGCTCATCCAGGGACGCGAGCTGGGCTGGCCCGCGTGGACCTACGCGATGATCGCCGCCGCACTGGTGGCCTTCGGGCTGTTCGTCCGGTCCGAGCGCCGCAGCGACCACCCGGTCATCACCCCGTCGCTGTTCGGCAGGCGCAGCTTCGTGGCCGGCCTGCTGATCGTCGGCGGGTTCTACGCCTCACTCAGCGCGTTCGTCCTGGTCATCAACCTGCTGCTCCAGTCGGGCATGGGCTGGACGCCGCTGCACACCGGCTTCGCGCTGATCCCCTGGGCGGTGGGCACCGCGGTCGCCACGCTGCTGTCGGGCGCGGTGCTCGCCGAGAGGCTCGGGCGCGCCAACCTGCACCTGGGACTGTCCGTCGCCGCCGTCGGCCTGCTCGCTCTCTGGTGGTCCACCGCGCACTGGGGCGCCGCCGTCACCGTGGGGAGGCTGGCACCGGCCCTGCTCGTCACCGGCGTCGGTTCCGGGCTGCTGTTCGTCCCGCTGTTCGACTTCGTCCTCGGCGACGCGACCGCCGAGGAGGTCGGCACCGGCGCGGGCGTGCTCAACGCCGCCCAGCAGTTCGCGGGCGCCATCGGCGTCGCCGCCCTCGGCACCGTGTTCTTCGCCCGCGTCGGACGGCCCTCCGTCCCGTCCTACCTCACCGCCGCCGACCTGGTGTTCGGCATCTGCGCCGGCGTCAACGTCCTGCTACTGCCGCTGGCCGGGCTCCTGCCGAAGCACTCCCGGCAGGCCGCTCACTGACCACGGGCCGCAGGAGCGTGGTGCCGTCGATCTTCAGCGCTCGCCCGGGTGCCCGGCGGCCGGACCCCACGCCTTAGGCTCGGTGCCGTGGCACAGTTGCGCATCGCTCTCGCACAGGTGAACGGGACCGTCGGCGACCTCACCGGGAACGCCGACCTGATCATCGAGTGGACCCGGCGCGCGGCCGGGCGCGGCGCCCATCTCGTCGTGTTCCCCGAGATGTTCCTCACCGGCTATCCCGTCGAGGACCTCGTCCTGCGCAAGTCCTTCGTCGACGCGTCCATCGAGACGCTGGAGGCCACCGCGCGGCGGCTCGCCGACGAGGGGCTCGGCGCGATCCCGGTGGTGGCCGGGTACCTGGACCGGCGTGCCGACGTGGTGGACCGGGTCGGGCAGCCGGCCGGCGCGCCGCTCGACGCCGCCGCGGTCCTGTACGAGGGCCGGGTCGCGGTCCGTACGGCAAAGCACCATCTGCCGAACTACGGCGTCTTCGACGAGTACCGCTACTTCATGCGCGGCGACCGGCTGCCGGTCCTGCGACTGCACGGCGTCGACGTCGCCGTGGCCGTCTGCGAGGACCTCTGGCAGGACGGCGGGCCGGTGACGGTGACGCGCGAGGCCGGGGCGCAGCTGCTCGTCGTGCCGAACGCCTCGCCGTACGAGCGCAACAAGGACGACGTGCGCCTGGAGCTGTGCGCGCGGCGGGCACGTGAGGCGGGCTGCGCGCTGGCGTACGTCAACCTCGTCGGCGGCCAGGACGAGCTGGTCTTCGACGGCGACTCGATCGTCGTGTCCGGCACGGGCGAACTGCTCGCCCGCGGCCCGCAGTTCACCGAGGACCTGCTGGTGGCCGACGTCGAGCTGCCGGACGCGCCGGCGGAGTTCGAGCCGGGCGAGACACCGGCCGACGCGCACGACGGCACGACCATCACGATCGAGCGGGTGCTGCTGTCGTCCACGCCGGTCCCGCCGTACGCGCCGGAGACGCCGCCCTGCGCCGAGCCGCTCGGCGACCTGGGCGAGGTGTACGGCGCGCTGGTGCTCGGCGTGCGCGACTACGTGCGCAAGAACGGCTTCCGCTCGGTCATCCTCGGCCTGTCCGGCGGCATCGACTCCGCGCTGGTCGCCACGATCGCCGCCGACGCCATCGGGCCCGAGAACGTCCACGCGGTCCTGATGCCGAGCCGCTACTCCAGCGAGCACTCCATCACCGACGCGGAGGATCTGGTCAAACGGCAGGGCATCCACGCGCGTACGGTGCCGATCCGCGGCATGGTCGACGCGTACGAGGCCGAGCTGGACCTGACCGGCCTCGCCGCGGAGAACCTCCAGGCCCGGGTGCGCGGCAACATCCTCATGGGCCTGTCCAACGAGCACGGTCATCTGGTGCTGACCACCGGCAACAAGAGCGAGCTGGCCACCGGTTACTCGACGCTCTACGGCGACTCGGCCGGCGGCTTCGGGCCGATCAAGGACGTGCCGAAGGTCACGGTGTTCGCGCTGTGCGAGTGGCGCAACGCGCAGATCGCCGGCCTGCCCCCGCTCGTGCGCGCCTCCACGACGCCGCCGATCCCGCGGAACATCATCGACAAGCCGCCGTCCGCCGAGCTACGGCCCGGCCAGCTCGACACCGACTCGCTCCCGCCGTACGACATCCTCGACGCGCTGCTCGACGACTATGTCGAAAAGGACATGGGCCACGACGCGCTGATCGCCGCCGGTCACGACCGCGCGCTGGTGGAACGCGTGATCCGGCTGGTCGACGCGGCGGAGTACAAGCGCCGGCAGTACCCCCCGGGCCCGAAGATCACGCCGAAGAACTTCGGCCGCGACCGCCGGCTGCCCATCACGAACCGCTGGCGGGAGATCGCCGCCCCGCACACCGGCGACCCGGCGAGAGTCGATACGAAGCAGACCTCGACCGGCGCCTGACGCCACCGCCGGATCCGCCGGGGTCAGAGGTGGAGGGCCTCGCCGGGCCAGGACTCCAGGACGCGGTCGCCGCCGCCGGGCAGGTCCACCTCGCACCAGACCACCTTGCCCTGGCCCTCGAGGCGGGCGCCCCAGCGTTTGGCCAGGCGGTGCACCACCTGCAGGCCCCGGCCGTTCTCGTCGTCGTCGGCCGCCTGCCGGGCGCGCGGCAGGGCGTCGGAGCCGTCGCGCACCTCGAAGACCAGGGTGCGGTCGAGCAGCATCCGCAGGCCGATGTCGCCCGTGGCGTACCGCAGTGCGTTGGTGACCAGCTCCGAGACCAGCAGCTCGGCGGTGAAGGACAGCTCGTCCAGCTCCCACGAGCCGAGAGTGCCGCGCACCTTCCCGCGCGCCTCGCGTACCGCCGACGGCCGGGCCGGAAGGGTCATCGTGACCACGTGATCTTCCGGGAGCCGCCGCAGCCGCGCGATGAGCACGGCGATGTCGTCGCGCTCGTGGTCGGAGTACGCGCCGTCGAGGGTCGCCTTGGCGAGATCCTCCAGCGGGCTGAGCAGCGCCTCCGGGCCGAACACGCGCCGCAGCCGGGCCAGGCCGTCGTCGATGTCCTGCCCGCGGTTCTCCACGAGCCCGTCGGTGTAGAGGACGAGGATGGCGCCGTCGCCGATCGTGAACTTCCGGGACTCGATCATGCCCTCCCCGACGCCGAGCGGCGGCGCGGGCGAGACGTCGAGGAACTCGCTCTTGCCGCCCGGCCGGAGCAGCAGCGGCGGCAGATGACCGGCGGAGGCGATCTCACACGTGCCGTCCGTGGCGTCGTAGACGGCGTACACGCAGGTCGCGAAGGCGGGCTCGCGCTCGCCGATGCCCCGCATCAGCGCGTCGACCTGCTGGAGGCCTTCGGCCGGCGACAGCTCCAGGTTGACGATCGTCTGCAGCGCGGTACGCAGCCGGCCCATGGTGACCGCGGCGCGGACACCGTGGCCGGCCACGTCGCCGACGATGAGGGCGACGCGCCCGCCCGGAAGCGCGATGGCGTCGTACCAGTCGCCGCCGACCTCGATCAGCTGGTTGCCCGGCAGGTAGCGGTGGCGGATCTCGACGCTGGACGGCGCGGTGAGCCCGGTGGGCAGCATGCTGCGCTGGAGCGTGAGCGCGGTGGCGCGCTCCCGGCTGTAGCGGCGCGCGTTGTCGATGTAGAGGGCGGCGCGGGCCGCGAAGTCCATGCCGATCTCGACGTCGTACGCGTCGAAGGCGCGGTGCGCGTCGCTGCGGGTGCAGACGATGAAGCCGAGTGTCGTGCCCCGGGCGATCAGCGGCAGCAGGACCATGGAGACGCCGTCGAGCAGCCGTCCGACGGGGGGCCGCCGCCAGGCTCGCGCGATCTCGCGGGCGGCGCGCGTGTCGAGGTGGGGTTCGAGGACGGGCGCGCCGGTGGCCATGCAGCGGACGTACGGGGTGCCGGGCGGGTACGCGAGGACCTCGCCGGCGGGGAAGGCCGCGCTCCAGCGGGGGAAGTCGCTGTCGGAGGCGACGGCCAGGCGGTGCAGGATGGCCGTGCCCTCCGGGGAGAAGGAGGGGAACTCGTCGGCGCCCATGATGCTCTCGCGGATGAGCACGCCGGCGGAGTTGCAGAAGTGCGGCACGACCACGCCGGCGAGCTCCTGCGCCATCTGTTCGAGATCGAGCATCGCGCTGATGCGCGGCAGCGCGTCGTCCAGCAGCGCCCAGCGCATCAGTGCCGGGTCGGTGAAGCGTTCCAGGTCGGTGACGGCCACCCGGATCATCATCAGGCCGGACTCGCTGTCCCGCCCGTGCATCGGCACGACGGTGACCACGGCGTCACGGAGGCCGTCGTCGTCGGCCACGCTGAGGACCGCGGTGCGCTCCTGGTTGGTGCCGAGGGCGTCGAGCAGGCCGGTGAGGGCCTCCTTGGCGTCGGCGGAGAACAGGTCCGCCGCGTCGGTGCCCACGATGTCGTCCGGAGCGCGACCGACGACACCGGGAGCGTTCTGTCCGCACTGCAGGATCTCGCCGGAACGGCCGATGCCGAGCACGAGCGTTCTCGCCGAAGAATCGGCCATGACTGACGAACCCTTCCGTTGTCCCGCTGTCCGGCGCCGCCACGCACCCTTGCTCTGAGTCAAGTATGTCTACTTAGCAGCTAAATACGAGACAAATCACAATTGTCGACTGCAGGTTGCGAGAGCATGCCCACCAGTTGATCACAGATCCGGAAGTCCCGTCACTCGCATCGGCGAGGCACCGTTCGCAATGGACCGAGCGTAAGACGTGTGCGCCCGGCCGGATGCCCGAACGGTCCCGGTGTTTCGGTTCCCCGCATGGATGTGGCGAGCGGCGGCCCGCCATACCCCGGGGTATGTCGTGCCGCCGCCGTACGGGCCGGACTTCAGCGCCCGGAGATTCCCGTCATCAGGGTGTCGACCACCCTGGTGGCGAAGTCATCGGGTACGGGGCCCACGCCGAACGCGCGTGCCCGCTGGGCCAGTGCGCCCATGATGAGCCAGAGCGTGGTCTCGACGTCCAGGTCCGCCCGCAGCTCGCCCGACGCCACCCCGCGCCGCAGCACCAGGCGGATGACGTCGCGCCGGGGCTCGATGACCTCGCGGGTGAAGCGGGCCATCAGGTCCGGATAACGCTCGGCGCCGCCCATGATGCTCCAGTAGCAGTCGAGGCGCTTGCGGTCCGTCTTGTTCGACACGAACGCCTGCGCGATCGCGACCAGGTCGTCGCGGACCGACGCGCCGACGGGGGCCGGGAACGGCTCCTTGAGCGCGGCGAGGGCGTCGATGATCAGCGCCTCCTTGTTCGGCCAGCGGCGGTAGATCGTGGTCTTGCCCACGCCGGCGCGGGCGGCGACGGCCTCGATCGAGACCCCCGTCACCCCGCCCTCCTCGGCGAGCAGGTCCACCGTCGCCTCGACGATCGCCTTGTCGGCGCGCTCGCTGCGCGGGCGGCCCGGCGGCCTCGCCGCTCCCGGCTGCCTCCCGGCGCCCGCGGAGCTCTGGGAGCCTCCGGCGCCGGGCGACCCTCCGGCGGCCTGAGCGGGAGGGCGTTCACGCGTCTGACTCATCGCGCATCACCGTCTCACACCTCGATCGGCTCTCGCTCCTCGGTCGAGACCTCGAAGCTCTCCTCCGGGCTCTTACCCGGCATCCACCGGAGTACGACGAACGCACCCAGGAGAGCGACGGCCGAGGAGATGGCGGACGTCACGTGCATGGCGTGCACGAACGACTCGTGCGCCGGTCCCATCAGCGCGCGGCCGGCCGGGCCGAGCTTGTCCGCGACGCCCGCGGTGGCCCCGATGGACTCCGACGCGGCCCCCCGAAGGCTCGCGGGCAGCGCCGTCAGGTGCGGCTTCATGCCCGTGCGATAGATCGAGGTGACCAGCGAGCCGAGCACGGCGACGCCCAGCGCCACCGCGACCTGGCGGGCGATGTTGTTGATCGCCGAGCCCGAGCCGGCCTGCTCGCGGGGAAGCACCGACATGACGGCCGTGGTGGCCGGCGGCATGACCATGCCCATGCCCGCGCCCTGAACGAAGAACGTGATCTCCAGCAGCCAGATCGGGCTGTCCACGGTCGCGGTCACGTGGTAGCTCAGCAGGGCGGCGGCGACCATGGTCAGACCGGTCGCGGCCACGCGCCGCGCGCCGTACCGGCTGACGAGGCGGGCGCTGCGCGGCGCGACGAGCAGCTGCCCGGCCGCGAGCGGGATCGTCAGCAGGCCCGCGCCCAGCGGCGAGTACCCGCGCACGCTCTGCACGTACAGGGAGATGAACAGCACGACGCCGCCGAGCGCGAAGAACACGAGCGCGATGGCGCCGACCGAGGCGGACAGCCGCCCGTCGCGGAAGAGCCGGACGTTGAGGGAGGGGTGCTCGATGCGGGTCTCGTACCAGGCGAACACGGCGAGGAGCACCACACCGGCCAGCACCGGGCCGTACACCTGCGGCACGAACACCGCGGTCTTCTCACCGCCCTCGATGATGCCGTAGGTCACGAGCACCAGGCCCGCGATGGACAGCAGCACGCCACCGAAGTCGATCTTCATGTGCCGTCCGCGCGACTCGGGGACGACCAGGGCGATGGCGATCACGCCGACGATCACGATCGGGACGTTGATGAGGAAGACCGATCCCCACCAGAAGTGGTCGAGCAGCAGGCCGCCGAGGATCGGGCCGAGGGCGATCGCGACGCCCACGGCACCGGCCCAGACGCCGATGGCGCGGCCCCGCTCCTCCGGCTCGAAGACGTTCGCGATGACCGACAGCGTCTGCGGCATGACCGCCGCGCCGCCGAGGCCCATGGCCGCGCGGGCCAGGATGAGCTGGTCCGGCGACTGCGCGTAGGAGGAGACCAGCGACGACAGGCCGAACAGCGCCATGCCGATGATCAGCATCCGCTTGCGGCCGACGCGGTCGCCGAGCACGCCGAACGTGAACAGCAGGCCGGCGAAGACGAGTGTGTAGGAGTTGATCGCCCACTCGAGCTGCCCCTGGGAGGCGCCCAGGCCCTCGCGCGGGTCGGCGATGGTCTTCAGGGCGACGTTGAGGACGGTGTTGTCGAGCACGACGACGAGAAGGCAGACGACGAGGACGTACAGGATCGTCCAGCGCCTCTTGTGGATGGTCTGCGGATCCATCTGGCCCTTCAGGATTCGATACGGGTCTGTCGCGTATCTGAACACCGCCGAGCTTCGATCTCTTCCCGATCGATACGCAACGGTCCCGTTTCACTATGGACCAGGAAATTTTCGGGGGTGTTCCGGCCGTTGCGCGCGTGTAATCATCGGTGTGTCCGGGGACGCCAGAGCGGCGCCTCGAGGCTGGAGGTTTCGATGTCTGCATCTGAAAGTCGGCCGACCATGTCCACTGGGCTGTACGGCGGCCAGACCGGACGCCGCGTCACCGTCCGCGACATCGCGGCGGCCAAGGAGCGCGGCGAGAAGTGGCCCATGCTCACCGCGTACGACGCGCTGACCGCGCGCGTGTTCGACGACGCCGGCATCCCGGTGCTGCTCGTCGGCGACTCCGGTGCCATGGTCGTCCTCGGCTACGACTCGACCGTGCCGGTCACCGTGGACGAGCTGCTCCCCCTCACCGCGGCGGTCGTCCGCGGCACGTCACGGGCGCTGGTCGTCGCCGACATGCCGTTCGGGTCGTACCAGACCGGTCCGGAAGAGGCGCTGCGCAACGCGACGCGTTTCCTGAAGGAGGCCGGCGCCCACGCCGTCAAGCTGGAGGGCGGCGAGCGCGTACTCCCGCAGGTCGAGGCCATGGTCGCGGCCGGCATCCCGGTCATGGCGCACCTGGGCCTGACGCCGCAGTCGGTGAACGTCTTCGGCGGCTACCGCGTCCAGGGCCGCGGCGAGGCCGGCGAGCGCCTCATGGCCGACGCCAAGGCACTCGAGGCGGCGGGCGCGTTCGCGGTCGTGCTCGAATGCGTCCCGGCGGAACTGGCCGAGCGGGTCACGAGGGCCCTGTCCATCCCGACCATCGGCATCGGCGGCGGGGCGGGCACCGACGCGCAGGTCCTCGTCTGGCAGGACATGGCCGGGCTGACGCCGCACACCGCCAAGTTCGTCAAGAAGTACGCCGACGTCGCCGGGGTGCTGCGCTCGGCGGTCCAGGAGTACGCCGCGGACGTCGTGTCCGGCGCTTTCCCGGCGCCCGAGCACGCCTATCACTGAGCCGTCCGGCACGCCTAGCGCTGAGTCGGTCGCCCGCCATCCGTGATCATGCAATAGGTTCGGTACAACGCATGATCACGGAGCGGGCGCTTCGGCGTCCGCACGACGCCGGAGGACAGACGCGACATGACCCTCTCCCCAGGGCCGCCACCGTGGCCGATCCCGCCGTCGTGGACCGTCACGCCGCCCCGGCGCGCCACCGCGACCACGGACACGCTGCCGCCCGACACCGGCACGGCTCCGCCTCCGGTGTCGGCTCCGGTTCCAGCGTCGGCTCCGGCTCCCGTTGAGCAGGGCGTGCCGCGCCAAGCGATCGTCCTGCTCGCTCCGGACGACGCCGCGGCCCGCGACGTCGTCGGCGCCGTCCCGGGTGTGACGGTCGAGGCCCGTACGCTGCCGGCGCCCGCCGTGGACTTCGCCGGCGTGTACGCGCTGGCGGACGCCGTGGCTCGGGCGTTCGCCGAAGGCGCCGAGGGCGTCGTGGTCGTCGACGGCGGTGACACGCCCGACGAAACGGCCTGGGCGCTCGACCTCCTGCACGCCGGCGACGCGCCGCTCGTGCTCGCCGCCGGTCCGGGCGGTGCCGTCGACGTGGCGGACGCCGTCAACGTCGCCGCCGCCGCGCCGGCCGGCTCCGGCTGCCTGGCGGTCGCGCACGGCGAGGTCCACGCGGCGCGATACGTCCGGCGCACCGGCGCGCACGAGCTGTCCTCCCCCGGCGCCGGGCCGCTGGGCCGCGTCACCGCCGGATCGGTACGCCTGCGGTGGCGCCCGCCGGAGCGCCTGACCGTACGCGACGTCCCCACCGGCGACCGCACGCCGCGCGTCGGCCTGCACACGGCCGTCCTCGGCGACGACGGCGAACTGCCGGCCGCGCTGGCCGAACGCTGCGACGGCCTGGTCGTGGCGGGCGGGGCTCCGGACCCGGTCGTCCGGGCGCTGGCGACGGCCGCGTCCCGCATCCCGGTGGTCCTGGCCTCCGCCACGGGCCACGACGCCTTCACGACGACGTCTCTCGACCCGCGGAAGGCGCGCGTGCTGATGCACCTGCTGCTCGCCACCGGCCGCGACCGCGACGCCGTGCTGGCCGCCTTCGTCGCCGCCGAACGCCCGGGCCAGGCACGGCTCTGAGCCGGGCCCCGGCCCGGGTCGCCGGTGAGGGGCCGTCCCGACCGGCCCCGCGCGCGGGTCTTAGAGCGAGGCGGTGAGGACGCGCCGGGCCTCGGCGAGCGACGGGCCGTACCACTCCAGGTGGCGTCCGCTCACCAGCGCCACCCGCACGTCCGGGAACTCCTCCGGGCCGTCGCCGGGGCCGAAGGCGTACGGCTCGTCCGGCAGGACGACCAGGTCCGGGCGGCGGTCCAGGATCCGTTCCACCGTGACCTTCGGGTACCGCTCCGGGTCGTCCGCGTAGAGGTTGGCGACGCCCAGCCGGGCCAGCAGGTCGCCCGCGAACGTCTCGCGGCCCAGCACCATCCACGGCCTCCGCCAGATCGGCACCACCGCCGTACGCGCGGGCGGGGGTGGTTCGTCCAGCACGTCCGCCCAGGCCGTACGGGCGGCGTCCAGCCAGGGGGGCTCCTCCAGGCCGCAGGCCGCGAGCATCGCCGCCAGCTCCGACAGCGCCTCGGGCAGGTCGCGGACGACGGTCTCCCACACCGGGACCCCGGCCGCGCGCAGCCGGTCGAGGTCGGCCGCGCGGTTCTCCTCGAAGTTGGCCACGACGAGGTCGGGTTCCAGGGCGATGACCCGGTCGACGTCGGGGTTCTTGGTGCCCCGCACGCGTACGACGTCCAGGCCCGCCGGGTGGACGCACCAGTCGGTGGCGCCCACCAGCAGGTCCGGCGCGGTCGCCGCGATCGCCTCGGTCAGCGACGGCACGAGCGACACGACGCGCCGCACCCGCGCGGGAGCCGCTCTCATGAGCCCTCCTTCGCCGGAGGAGCGATCCCCGGTCGCGTGCCTTGGATTCGCTCGCTCCGCTCACTCACTGGCCCGTGTTCTCCTCCAGGGCCGTCCAGAACTCCTCGGCGGTCATCCGGCCGGGGGCGCGCCCCTCCCGCGCCGAGCGGTTGGCGAGCCGCCGCAGCAGCTCGTTGACCGGCGTCGGCACGCCGTGCTCCCGGCCGAGCAGGACGATCTCGCCGTTGAGGTAGTCGACCTCGACCGCGCCGGTGCCGCGCTGGAGGCTCTGGTACGTCGAGCCGCCGGTGCGGCGACGGCCCCGCACGGGCCGGGACCGCCCGACGAGGGGCCGGACGTCCGCCGCGTCGACGCCGGCGGCCCGCAGGCAGGCGGCGCCCTCCTCGCGGGCCCGGTGGACGATCTCCTTGCCCTGGTCGCCGGGGCCGAGCAGCGCCTCGACCGCGTTGCCGAGGTTGTTCAGCAGCTTGCCGTACTTGTAGCGCATGACGTCCGGCCGCGCCTGCGACTCGAACGTCGCGCCGGTGAACGCCTCGGCGAGCGAGCGCGCCGTCTCGTCGTCGCCGCGCGGATAGCGCCCGACGTCGAGTTGACCGGTGACGGGGGCCAGGTACACCTCGATCACTCCGGGTTCGGAGAACGCCGCCGGCAGCACCACGCACACGCCGTAGACGTCCGGGAACAGCCGGAGGGCGAGGCGCTCGTTCTCCACGCCGTTCTGCGCGCAGGCCACGACGATCTCGGGCGGGGCGGCGGCGGACAGCTCCGCGAGGGCGGCCAGGGTGTCCTGGGTCTTCATGGCGAGCAACACCACGTCACCCGGCGCGAACTTCACGTCGGCCGGGCGGGAGACGACCGGGATGTCCAGCGTGACGCTCTCGTCGGGCGTGTCGAGCCGCAGGCCGTGGTCGCGGACGGTCTCGTAGTGGGCGCCGCGGGCGATCAGCGTGACGTCGTGCCCGTGGCGGAACAGCTGGGCGCCGACCGTCCCCCCGATGGCGCCCGCGCCGTAGACGACGAACCTCATATGCCGGTCACCCGCACACCCGCGTGCGTCTTGTAGCGGCGGTTCACCGAGATGAGGTTGGCGGTCAGCGCCTCGACCTGGTGGGCGTTGCGCAGCCGGCCCCCGTACACGCCGCGCACCCCGGCGATCCGGCCGGCGAGCGCCTGCACGGTGCCGGTGGCCGCGCGGTCGTCACCGAGCACGAGGATGTCAAGGTCGACCTTGTCGACCTCCGGGTCGAGCAGCAGGACCGCCGAGACGTGGTGGAACGCGGCGACGACGGTGCTGCCGGTGAGCACCGACGCGGCCTGCTGGGCGGCGCTGCCCTCCTCGACCGGCAACGCGTACGCGCCCTGCTTGTCGAACCCGAGCGGGTTGACGCAGTCCACGACGATCTTGCCGGCGAGGTCGTCGCGCAGCGACTCCAGCAGCGACTTGTGCCCGTCCCACGGCACGGCGACGATCACGATGTCGGCCTCGCGGGCGACGACGGAGTTCTCCTCGCCCCGGGCGTTCAGCCCGTCGCCGAGGCTCTCGGCCGCCTGCCGGGCGCGCTCGGCGCTGCGCGAGCCGATGATCACGGGGTGACCCGCGAGCGCGAAGCGGCGGGCCAGGCCCTTGCCCTGGTCTCCGGTACCGCCGAGGATCCCGATGGACAGGCCGCTGACGTCCGGTGCTTCAGCCTGGGAAGTGGTCATGAGGGCGATCCTGCCAAAGCCGCCTCATCCGGTCCGTCGCCGGGTACGGCGGTACGCGACTTTCCCAAGATGCCGCCGATGACGGTGAGACGCCGGGGCCGGTACGGCACGATGGACTCATGGACGCGAGTCAGGTCAGGGCACTGCGGGAGCTGCTGGCGACCACCGGCTGGCCGGAGCGCACCCAGGACTTCGCCCGGTCGCTGCGCGCCTCCACCCGGGTCCCGGGAGGCCTGCTGCTGTTCGGCCCGCGCGACGGCGAGCCGTGGCACCTGGCCGCCCACCTGGACGACGAGAGCCGGCTGTGCGGGCTGCCGGAGATCAGTCCGACGCTCGTGCGCTGGGAGCCGCCGCCCGGCGCACCGGCCCACCTGAGGGTGGGGCTCGACCGGCTGGAGGCCGCGCGCCGCGGCGAGACGCTCCTCGTCGTGTCGGAGGACACCGCGCCGGAGGGCGTGCTCGAACGCGTCGACGACGCCCGCCGGACCGGTGCGACGATCTTCGCGCTCGACGGGGGCGACAAGGAGCTGCGCGGGCTGGCCCACGAGTCCCTGTCCGTGCCGGCGAGCGAGTCCGCGATCTCCTTCGAGGCCGCCCAGCACCTGGTGAGCGCCGCGGCGGGCGAGCCGCGCGTCAAGCGCGGCCTGCGCGACCGCCTGGCCGGCCTCCTCGACACCATCACCGGCCCGCCGGCGGGCTGACCGCTTCCGGCCGACGGAGCCCTCTCGCGGCCACCGCGTGTCGATGGCCGCGCTCGGACCCATGGCCGCGCTCGCGGTCAGTCGTCGTCCTGGGCCTCCCACTGCTCGTTGCGCTCGCGTGCGTGCTGGAGGGCGTTCGCGGCCTCGGTCTCGGTGGCGTACGGGCCCATCCGGTCACGGTCGGGACATCCGGGGCCGTGCTCGACCCGCTTGTGCTTGAGACAGAAGAACCACTCGCCGTCGTCGCTCATCGTCGCCTCCTGATCGACTTGTCATCGTTCCCCTCAGAGGCCACTACACTCCAACACCATGACGACGCAACTCCGTCCCGGCCGCGTCTCGCCGATGCGCACGGTGCCCGCGAACATCCCCCGCCCGGAGTACGTCGGCAAGAAGTTCCCCCGCACCGGTGAGCCCGACGTGAAGACGCCGGAGATCATCGAGCGGATGCGGGTGGCCGGCCGGATCGCGGCGCAGGCGATGGCCGAGGTCGCCAAGCACATCGAGCCCGGCGTCACCACCGACGAGCTCGACCGCATCGGGCACGAGTTCATGCTCGACCACGGCGCCTACCCCTCGACGCTCGGCTACCGCGGGTTCCCCAAGTCGCTGTGCACCTCGCTGAACGAGGTGATCTGCCACGGCATCCCCGACGACACGGTCGTGCGCGACGGCGACATCATCAACATCGACATCACCGCGTTCAAGGACGGCGTGCACGGCGACACCGACGCGACGTACCTCGTCGGCGACGTGGACGAGGAGTCCCGGCTGCTCGTCGACCGCACCCGGGAGGCCCTGACCCGTGCCATCAAGGCGGTGCGCCCCGGCCGGCGGCTCAACGTCATCGGCCGGGTCATCGAGTCCTACGCCAAGCGGTTCGGGTACGGCGTGGTCCGCGACTTCACCGGCCACGGCATCGGCACGACGTTCCACTCCGGGCTGATCGTGCCGCACTACGACGACCCGAACGCCTCGACCGTCATCGAGACCGGCATGACGTTCACCATCGAGCCGATGCTGACCCTCGGCACGATCGAGTACGAGATCTGGCCCGACAAGTGGACGGTCGTGACGAAGGACCGCAAGCGCACCGCCCAGTTCGAGCACACGCTCCTCGTCACCGACGACGGCGCGGAGATCCTCACCCTCCCGTGAGATAACGCCGCGACGCGGGGTACGCAACGCCGTATGGCGGAACTAGGGACCTACCGCAGCAAACGCGACGCGCGCCGTACGCCGGAGCCGGTCCCGGCGGAGGGTCCGCTGCCCGAGGGCAACGACGACACGTTCGTCATCCAGGAGCACCACGCGCGGCGGCTGCACTGGGACTTCCGGCTCGAACGCGACGGAGTGCTCGTCTCGTGGGCACTGCCCAAGGGCGTGCCGGACGACCCGAAGGTCAACCACCTCGCCGTGCACACCGAGGACCATCCGCTGGAGTACGCCGCGTTCGCCGGGGAGATCCCGCAGGGCGAGTACGGCGGCGGCCAGGTGATGATCTGGGACCGCGGCACGTACGAGACCGAGAAGTGGACCGAGCGCGAGGTCAAGATCGTGCTGCACGGCGGCCGGGTCTCGGGCCGGTACGTCCTGTTCCCCACCAACGGCAAGAACTGGATGATCCACCGGATGGATCCGCCGGTCTCCCCCGACGCCGACCCGATGCCCGAGGACGTACGCCCGATCGTGCCGGAGAAGCGCACGCGGCTGCCGCGGCGGCACGACGAGTACGGTTACGAGTTCGCCTGGGGCGGGCGGCGGCTGATCGCGTACGGCGAGCGCGGGCCGGCGCGTGTCGTCGCCGCGGACGGCAGGCCCGCGAAGGCGCCGCGCGGGCTCGGCGAGGCGCTCGGGTCCCACCGGGCGGTCCTCGACGGCGAGCTGACCGACGCCGGCGGCGAAACGTACATGATCTACGACCTGCTCTACCTGGACGGACGGTCGCTGCTGGAAGAGCCGTACGAGCGGCGTCGCGAGCTCCTCGGCGAGCTGGACCTGTCCGGTCCGCGCTGGGAGACCGCGCCCTGGTTCGACGACGGCGAGGCGGTCCGCGAGGCGGCGCGCGAGCAGCGCCTTCCCGGAATCGTCGCCAAGCGCCTCGACGCGCCGTACCGGCCGGGCAAGGCCGACTGGCGTCTGATCCCGATCGGCGGCTGACACCGCCCCAGCGCCCTCGCCCGGCCCCCGGTTGCGACCGAAATCTGACGAATTCCGCTGACACACGGTGAACGTCCGCATGTGTTCCGGCGCGTCGCGCAGCGGGGAGGGCCTCCGGCCCGTTACAGTCCGCGCGTGGTTATTACGCGGGCAAAGCGAGTGATGTACGCATGATGGGGCATACCCACGCCCTGGCGGGGGCTGTCGCGTGGCTGGGCCTGGTGCCCTTCCTCGCGGACTACGGAATGAAGATGACGCCCGGCGAGATCGTCGCCGGCTCCGTCGTCTGCGCGGGGGCGGCGCTGCTGCCCGACATCGACCACCACAGCGGCTCGATCGCCCAGGCGCTCGGGCCGGTCACGAAGGTCCTGTGCAAGGGCGTCGCGTGGATCTCCGGCGGGCACCGCCATGCGACGCACTCGCTGTTCTTCATCGTGTTCATGACGTTCGGTTCCGACCTGCTCGCCCAGTACTTCCGGCCCGGCTGGTGGGTGGAGCTCTTCCTGCTCATCTGCCTCGGGCTGCGCGGGGTCGGCATCCACGTCCCCGAGCGCGAGCACTTCAATGTGATCATCAACGGCGCCCTCGCGCTGGGCCTGACCTTCCTCATGATCGGCATGCACTTCGCCGGCCCGGGGATCGACCTGTTCATGGGTCACTACTACCTGGGCTGGGCGGGCCTGTCGGTGGGGCTCGGCTGCTTCATGCACATGTTCACCGACTGCCTCACCCCGGAAGGCTGCCCGGTGTTCTGGCCGTGGAAGAAGCGGTTCGAGATCCCGATCGTGCCGCGCACCAACGGCGTCGTCGAGAAGTGGGTGGTCACCCCGATCCTCACCCTCGGCGTGGTCGTCCTGGCGATCCGCACGTCGGCGGGCGGCTTCGCGGTGGACTGGCTCCAGCACAACCGCGGTTGACCTTGAAACGGCTTGCCCTTCGCGACGCTGCGCAAGCGGCTCAGCGGAAAGCCGCTCCCATCAGGGAACGGAGGAGTCACCTCCCTTCTCCGGCAAAGATGGGGCCGGTCCCGCGTGACGTACGGCTTGCCGCCCGCGACTGCTGGGAACGCCGTCTGCATGAAGCGACACACCCGGTCCGTCCTGGCGGTGGTCGCCGGGCTGGCGCTGATCGCGGGCTGCGGCACCAGGACGCGGCAGGACACCCGGCCCGGCGCGGCGAGCGCGGGCGCGTCCGCCACCGGCACCGTGCTCGAGCAGCAGTTCGAGCAGGTCGTCAAGAAGGTGCTGCCTTCCGTCGTGCAGATCAACACCGACTCGGGTCTCGGGTCGGGAATCGTCTATGACAACAAGGGCGACATCGTCACCAACGACCACGTCGTGGCGGGCGCGCGGCGGCTGCAGGTCACCACGCCGAGCTCCAAGAGGCCGCTGCGCGCCACGCTCGTCGGGGAGTTCTCCGCGAACGACCTCGCCGTCGTCCGGGTCAAGAACGCTCCGCTGACGCCGGCGACGTTCGGTGACTCCGCGCGGCTGGCCGTGGGCCAGATCGTGCTGGCGATGGGCAACCCGCTGGGGTTGTCCGGGAGCGTCACCAACGGCATCGTCTCCGCGCTGGGGCGTACGGTCAGCTCACAGCGCGAGGGCGCCTTCCCCGGCGCGACGATCGCCGGCGCCGTGCAGACGAGCGCGCCGATCAACCCGGGCAACAGCGGCGGCGCGCTGGTGACCCTGGCCAACCAGGTGGTGGGCATCCCGACGCTGACCGTCTCGGACCCGCAGATCGGCGGGGCGGCGGCGGGCATCGGATTCGCCATTCCGAGCAACACCGTCAAGCTCATCGCCGACCAGCTCATCGCCTCGGGCCGGGTCAAGGAGTCCGGACGCGCCGCGATCGGCGCCAAGGTGCGCACGGTGGTCGACCTGCAGGGCGAAGTCGAGGGCGTTGGCGTCGTCTCGGTGACGCCGGGCGGCCCCGCGGAGAAGGCCGGTATCGCCCCGGACGACGTCATCCTCTCGATCAACGGCGTCCGCACGCCGACGACGACGGCCCTGGCCGAGGCGCTCGCGGCGCTGAAGCCCGGTCAGAAGGTGAAGGCCCAGATCATGCGCCCCGACGGCGTGCGGGAGACGGTGACGATCACCCTCGGGCAGCTCCCCGGCTGACGCCGGCTAGCGAGCGGCGTCCAGGCGTCGCGTCGCAAGGCGGAGGAGGGAGTCAGCCCGGTGTTGGCCGGCGCCTCTTCCGCGGGGTGGGGGCGACAACGCGGCGAGGCGGCGCCTGGGCGCCGCGCGGTAGGACAGCGGGGCCTTGAGACAGGCCCTAGCGGCGCTGGATGACCAGCTTGTTGTGCCGGAAGTCCAGGATCACGTTGCCGAACCGGCACAGCTCGTCCGAGCCCAGCAGGCCGGCCACGCCGATGCCGAGGTCGACGACCGACAGCGACCTGCCGTGCATGGGCAGGCCGCCGAGCGTCCAGCGGTGCACGCGGACGACCGGCACCATGCCGCTGCCCGTCACCCCCTGCACGGGATGCTGCTGCCCGGTGCGCGGCAGGCCCAGCCGGCGCACCAGGCTGCGGTCCACCGAGGAGTTGGAGGAGCCGGTGTCCAGCACGAACTCGTACGGCCCGTGCCCGTTGACCTTCATCGGCACGTAGACGAGCGTGCCTCCGTTCCCGCGGACCACCCGCATCGGCAGCGTGACCTCGCCCGGACGCGCCGTCGGCGAGGACGTCGGTGCCCGTCCGGACGGTGACGCGGCCATCGGATGGCCGGCCGGACGCGGGCTCTGGACCGCGCCGACGCGGGAGTGAGCGCAGCCGATGGCGATCTGCAACGCCGCCGTCAGCAGCAGACCGGTGATCACAGTGCGGGACACACGACGGACGTTCCCGCGTGAGGCTTTCCTTACCCGTGATCGTCGGCCCTGGTCACGTTACCGACGGGGAGGGTCTTCGCTGGTCAGGACGGTTTCGCGAGGGCGCGGACCCGTTCGATCACGGGCGCGAACGCGTCCATGAACGGGCCGTGGACGGTGTAGTAGGTGAAGCCGAAGCGCTCCCGGTCGCGCAGGATCTGCTCGGCCATCTGCTCGACCGTGCCGATGAGCAGGAAGGGGGTGTCGAGGATCTCCTCGACGGTCATCGTGTGTCCGTACCGCTCCAGCAGGCCCTCGGCGGCGGCCTCGCGGTCGTCGGTCTCCAGGACCAGCTGAATCAACACGTGCCACTCGACCTGATCGGCGCGGTCGCCCGCCCGCTCACGGGCGTACCGGACGCGCTCGGCCGCCTCCTCGGCGGTGCCGAGCCGGAAGGTGCCCGGCGGCCGTCCCTTGATCTGGTACAGCCCGGCGACCGCGATGATGTCGGCGTGCTCGGCGGCGATCCGCAGGACCCGGTCGCCCGTACCGCCGACGATCAGCGGCGGCCCGGACCCGCCGAAGCCCTGCCGCTGGACGGGCCCGAACGTCGGCAGGCCCAGGGCCTCCCGCGTCGCCGCGTGCTGCGGGTACCCTTCCATGGCGAGCAGCCGCCCCAGCTCCTCGATCACCCGTTCCAGCCGGTCCGCGCGCGGGCCGAAGGACTCCCACGGGATGCCGGCCTCGTCGAACTCCCACTTCATGTGCCCGGAGCCGAGGCCGACTTCCAGGCGCCCGCCGGTGAGCACGTCGGTCGTGACCACCTCGCGGGCCAGCAGGGCCGGATTCCAGAACGCCGCGTTCAGCACGAGCGTGCCGACCTTCAGCCGTTCGGTGGCCGCCGCCGCGGCGACCAGGGCCGGGAACGGGGCGGCGAATCCCAGGTGGTCGGCGGCGAACACCGTGTCGTACCCGTACGCCTCGCCGCGCCGGCAGGTCTCGATGAACCGTTCGCGGGAGCCGACGTCGAGAAGGTCGAACGAGAAACGAAAGTCAGCCATCTCCGTTACGCTGCCGCATCCCGCGGCCCGGCGCCATGGCCGTACGCCGGGGGCGGAATCGCCGGAAGCGAAAACACCGCCGATGAGTCACCCGGACTGAGATCGCGCTATTCCTGCGGCGGAGACGCGGAGGCCGATGGGGGGCGCTTGTCGAGCGAGGCGAGGTAGGCGTTGTACTCGGCCAGCTCGTCGTCGGTCTGCGCCGCCTCGGCCCGGTCGGCCCGCCGTTCGATGCGCCGCGCCAGCCGCTGGTCGTCGGCGTACCACTGGAACACCATCGCGATCAGCACGATGAAGGTCGGGATCTCGCCGAACGCCCAGGCGATCGCGCCGCCGGTGTGCTGGTCGGCCACGACCGAGGTGCCCCACGGACGGTGCAGCGCGGTGTACCACCCGGCCGCGAGCGGCTTGCCGAGGTTCATCAGCGCGATGCCGAAGAACGCGTGGAACGGCATCGTGACGAACAGCAGGAGCATCTTGGCCACGTACGGCAGCTTGCGCGGCGTCGGGTCGACGCCGATCAGCACCCAGAAGAACAGGATGCCGGAGGCGAGGAAGTGCACGAGCATCGCCAGGTGCCCGATGTGGGCGCGCATGAGGTAGCCGAACAGCGGCGTGAAGTACACCGTGTACGTGCTGGCGATGAAGATGACCGTGGCCGTGGCGGGATGGCCGATGAACCGCAGCGTCCGGCTGTGCAGGACGATCGTCAGCCATTCGCGCGGCCCGCGGTCGCCGCGGATCGCGGCGGGCTTGAGCGCGCGCAGCGCGAGCGTCACCGGGGCGCCGAGCACGAGCAGGATCGGGCTCAGCATCGACAGGACCATGTGCTGGATCATGTGCGTGCTGAACAGCACCGGGGAGTACGTCGCCATCCCGGTCATCGTGACCGCGACGATCGTGACCAGGCCGAGTCCCCAGGAGATCGTCCGGCCGACCGGCCAGCCGTCGCCGCGTGCGCGCAGCCGCGCGACGCCCGCGGCGTACAGGCCGGCGAGCACGACGACGAGCACGGCGAAGAACAGGTCCGGCCGCCACATCGTCGCGAGCCGCCCGACCGTGATCGGCGGCGGCATCGGGAATCCGATCACGCTGGTGACCGCGTCCTCGTCGGTGGTCACGGCGGGCGGGGCCGTACGGGCGAGCGCGACGGCGACGCCGAGGGTCGCGGCCATGACCATGATCTCCACCCCGGCGAGGCGGACGAACGCCCACGGCGGGCGGGTCACGGCCGGACGGGCGTAGCCCTTGGGGTTGTGCGCCATGAGGGCGGGCAGGGTGCGCTCGCGGTGCAGGTAGCCGAAGACCCCCAGGACGACGAACAGGGCCAGCTTGACCAGGACCAGCCGCCCGTAGTCGGTGGTGTAGAGCAGCGACGGGTCGGGCAGCCGGGAGACGGCGTTGGCGGCGCCGCTGACGCCCACGGCGACGTAGCACCACAGGGCCATCCGGCTGAACCGCCCGGCGGCGACGCCGAGGTGGTCCCCGTCGTGGGTGGCGTGCCAGACGAGCGCGATCAGGCCGCCCACCCAGGGCGACAGCGCCAGGATGTGCATCGCCAGGCCGCTGATGGCCAGCTCGTGGTTGGGCGAGGACGAGGAGTGCCCGGTGAGCGGGGGCGGCAGCAGCGCGACGAGCGCCACGACCAGCAGGCCCGCGGCGCTGCCCGGCGTGGCGGCGGTGCGGGCCAGCAGCGCGATGAGCGCGGCGAGCAGCACCACGAACATCAGCGCCGTGCCCTGCGGGATCTGGCCGACGTAGCTGGACAGCTCACTGCCGCCGACGATCTTGCCGGCGGGTATGCCGAGGATGTCGGACACCGTGAAGATCAGCGTGGCGGCGGCGCCGGCCGCCCAGGCCGCGGCGATCCACGAGGCGCCCCGCAGGTAGCGGACGGCGTGCGGGTCGAGCACGCCGCGCGTCGACGGGAGCAGCACCGCGGCGCCGAGCAGGACGCCGACGGTCAGGGTGCCCCCGGCCTCCATGACGAAGCGGGAGACGGGCAGCCCCCAGCGGGTCAGCGTGCCGGCGTCGCTCAGCCCGGGGATCACCTGCTCGCGCAGCGCGCCGCCGGCGAGCCCGGCGACGACCATGACGCCGATGCCGATGATCGCGGCCGCCGCCGCGATGGCCGCGCCCGGCCTACGCATGGAACCCGGCCTCGGGAGCGCGGGGGGTGCGACGGGCCGGTTCGCCGGCCCCGTTCGTAGCGCGGCCGGACGGCGGGCCGATGAGACGCCCCCGGGTCGCGGGCACGCGGCGCGGTCGGCGCTCGGGCCGGTGAAGGTTCGTCATGGAGGCGAGGTCGATCTCTCAAAGGTGGACGGGCACCACGGACGTTCCCACCTTATTCACCACCGGGCAACGGCCCGCGCCGACTGGCCTTTTCGACGCGAACACTTGGTGATTTCGCGCCCCGCAGGCCGCGCCGGCCTCACCGGTCGCGCGGGGCGCGCCGCGCGGTGTCCGGACCGTGGGTCACAGGCCCGCGCAGTTCAGTGCGTTCCGGTACGCCTCGGTGCGGCGTTCTTCGTCACCGGTCTGCGACAGCAGCTCGGCGAGGTTGAACCAGCCCTCGGCCGCCTCGCGGGAGGGCTCCATCCGCCGCAGGCACTCCATGGCCCGGTCGAGCACCTCGACCGCGGACTCCGCGCGGTCGAGGCGGATGCGGGCCTCCGCCAGCACGATGAGCGCGCCGGCGGTGGCCGGACGCGGCTCGTCGCCGAGCAGGTCGAGGGCCTCGGTGGCGCGGTCGGCCGCCTTGCGCGGCTGGCCGAGCGCGAGCTCGGCGCGGGCCAGCTCGGTCAGACACCGGGCGATGTCGATGCCGCCGGCCGCCGTGGCGGTCATCTCCCGCGTCGCCCGCTGCAGCTCGTCGCGGGCGCGTTCGGCGTCGTCCGGACGGGCCAGGAGCATCAGCGTGCCGTACTCGCCGCGCAGGCGGCTGAGGTTGCGCAGGTCGGCGGCCTCGCCGAGGAGCGCCAGGGCGCGCTCGCCGTACGTCACGGCCTTCTCGAAGTCGGCCTGGTAGCGGGCGACGATGGCCGCCTCCCAGTAGGCGGCCATGCGGGCTGCCGGGCTGCCGATCGCGTCCGCCTGCTCGATCAGGCGCTCGGCGAGCTGCCCGCCGCTGACCAGATCACCGCGTTCGAGGTACGCGCCGACCAGCGTCGCGCCGAGCTTGACCGCCTCGTCGCTCCACGGACCGGACCGTCCGGTGACGCGCGCGAAGGCGCCCTCGGCCACCGCGACGCTGCGCGCGGCGTCGCCCTTCTCCCGGTGGCAGCGCGACATCGCGATGTTGAGCCGGATCCATTCTTCGGTGTCGTAGTCGGGTGACAGCACCGCGGCGAGGGCGGCGAACTCCCCGATCGCCTCGTCGAGATCGCCCGTCGCCTCCAGCGCGAGCGCGTGCGCCCAGCGGGCCCGGCGGGCGTACTCCGGCAGTGAGGCGAGGTCGGGGTCGGCCAGCAGTTCGGTGAGCCGGTCACGGGCCTCCGCCGCCTCCCCGTTCTGCAGGGCGATCTCGGCGTACTCGAGCGTCACGCGCATCTGGTCCTGGACGTCCTCGTCGATGCCGCTGGACAGGTACGAGGGCGAACAGCCCAGCTTGCGGGCCAGCAACCGCACGACGTCGGGCGTCGGTATGCGCTTACCGCTCTCGATCAGGGAAACGTAACTATCGGACAGCTCCGGGAGGGCCAACTGCGCCTGTGACAGACCCTGACGAATCCGCGTCATCCGGATTCTTTGCCCGAGTGTTACTTGACTGTCCACATTTACCTGCTTTTACTCGAACGCTTAATGGAGGCCGTTCGCATGAACCGACTCATGAGAGCCGTGACCATGCTCGTGGTGGTGACCGGTATTTCGCTCGGCGCCGGGAGCACGCCCGCGACCGCCGCCGTCATCAGCGCCGGCCACTCCGGTCCACCCGGAGTGTTCCACTGCTGCTGACGTCCTTCTCTTAAAAGGATAGTTTTCTCCGGCTTCTTCCAGAAGCATCTGGCGAAAGATGGCGGAGGCGCGTCCGCGGGGCCCGCCGACATCGGCCCCGCGGACCGACTCATATGCGGCATATCGGGAGATCTCGCCAAAGAGCGCCGCCGGTTTCGTGAGATCGTCCCAGTCTCTTTCTCCTCCGCGCCTGCTCTACTGCGCTGAGTGGCGGGTAGAGACGGGAGGTGGGCGTCGTGACGCAGCAGGACGGTCCGTACGCGCGAGAGGGCACACCGGTCACCGGGCGCTCGTTCGCGGGCGGCGTCGGCGACAGCGCGGTCCGGCCGGACGGCGTGCTGAAGGCTCGGGGCGCCTTCGCCTACTCCTCCGACCTGTGGATGGACGGCATGCTGTGGGGCGCCACGCTGCGCAGCCCGCACCCCAGCGCCGCGATCCGCGGCATCGACGTCACCGAGGCGCTCCGGCTCCCCGGCGTGTACGCGGTGCTCACCCACGAGGACGTCCCCGGCGCCAAGCACTACGGCCTGGAGCTGAAGGACCAGCCCGTCCTCGCCATCGACCAGGTCCGCTACCAGGGCGAGCCCGTGGCGATCGTGGCCGCGGACCACCCCGAGACCGCCCGGCGGGCCTGCGACCTCATCGAGGTGGACTACGAGGTACGCGAGCCGGTGACCGACGCGCGGGCCGCCGCCCTCGACCCCGCCTGCCCGAAGGTGCACGAGCGCGGCAACGTCGTACGGCACCAGCCGGTGCGCACCGGCGAGGTGTTCACCGCCGACGTGGTCGTCACCGGCGAGTACGAGGTGGGCATGCAGGACCAGGCGTTCCTCGGCCCGGAGTCGGGGCTCGCCGTGCCGGCCGAGGACGGCGGCGTCGACCTGTTCATCGCCACCCAGTGGCTGCACGTCGACCAGGAGCAGATCGCCCCGGTGCTGGGGCTGCCGCCGGAGAAGGTCCGGCTCACCCTGTCGGGCGTGGGCGGCGCGTTCGGCGCGCGCGAGGACCTGTCGATGCAGGTCCACGCGTGCCTGCTCGCACTCCACACGGCCCGCCCGGTCAAGATCGTCTACGGCCGCGAGGAGTCCTTCTCCGGCCACGTCCACCGCCACCCCGCGACCCTGCGCTACGAGCACGGCGCCGACCGGGACGGCCGGCTGGTCTACGTCAAGGCCGAGATCATCCTCGACGGCGGGGCGTACTGCTCGTCCACGCCCGCGGTGGTCGGCAACGCCGCCTCGCTCGGCGCGGGCCCGTACGACGTGCCGAACGTCATGATCGACGCCTACGGCGTCTACACCAACAACCCGCCGTGCGGGGCGATGCGCGGCTTCGGCGCCGTGCAGGCCTGCTTCGCCTACGAGTCGCAGATGGACCGGCTCGCCGAGGCGTGCGGGCTGGACCCGGTCGAGATCCGGGTGCGCAACGCGCTGTCGGAGGGCTCACGCCTGCCGACCGGGCAGGTCGTCGACATGCCCGCGCCGCTCACCGCCATGCTGCGCCGCGTCCGTGACTTCCCGATGCCCCCGCCGCCCGACACCGGCGACCTGCGGAACCTCCCCGGCGGCGTGTCCAACACGACGCACGGCGAGGGCGTCGTCCGCGGCGTCGGGTACGCCATCGGCATCAAGAACATCTGCTACTCCGAGGGGTTCGACGACCTGTCCACCGCCCGGGTGCGGCTGGAGGTGTCCGGCGGCGAGCCGGTCGTGCTGGTGCACACCGCCGCCGCCGAGGTCGGGCAGGGCCTGGTCACCCTGCAGGCGCAGATCGCCCGGACCGAGCTGGGCGTCGACCGGGTGACCGTCGCGCCCGCGGACACGACCGTCGGCTCCGCGGGCTCCTCCAGCGCGTCGCGCCAGTCGTACATGACCGGGGGTGCCGTACGCGCCGCCTGCGAGGCCGTACGGGAGCGGGTGCTGCGTCTCGCCGGGATGCCCGGCGGCACCCTCCGCGGCGGGCACGTCGTCGCCGGCGACGCCGCGGTCCCGCTGGCCGAGGTGCTCGGCGGCCGGGTCGTCGAGGAGACGCGGGAGTTCCACCACCGGCCGACGGCGCCGCTGGACCCGCGCACCGGCCAGGGCGACTCGCACACGCAGTTCGCCTTCTGCGTGCACCGGGCGGTGGTCGACGTGGACGTCGAGCTGGGCCTGGTCAAGGTGGTCGAGCTGGCCGCCGTACAGGACGTCGGCAAGATCCTCAACCCGGTCGCGCTGGAGGGTCAGATCCACGGCGGCACGGCCCAGGGGCTCGGTCTCGCGCTCATGGAGGAGATCCAGGTGCGGGAGGGGCGCATCCGCAACCCGTCCTTCACCGACTACCTCATCCCCACGATCCTCGACATGCCGCCGATGCGGCTGCGCGTCCTCGAACATCCCGACCCGCACGCGCCGTACGGGCTGCGGGGCGCCGGTGAGCCGCCCACGCTGTCCTCGACGCCGGCGATCGTGGCCGCCGTGCGCGACGCCTGCGGCGCGCCGCTCACGCGGGTGCCGGTGCGCCCGGAACACATCGTGGGCGCCTACGGCGGCGTCCGCGAAGTCCTGGCCTGAGACGGCGCCGTCGGGGGGTTCCTTTACTCTTCTCCGCGTCACCCCCCGATCGGAGGTTCGCAGTGCTCGTACACCCCTGGGATTCGGCCGAAGACGACGAATGGCGCGCCTGGCTCGCCGGGCGTGACTTCGGGCAGCTCATCGCGGGCGGGCGCGACCGCGACCTGCCGGTCGTGGTCCCCACCCACTTCGTCTTCGACGGCGAGCGGACGGTGTGGCTGCACCTCGCGCGGCCCAACCCGGTCTGGGAGCCGCTCGAAGAGCGTCCGCGCGCCCTGCTCACCGTGATCGACGACTACACCTACATCCCCTCGGACTGGAACACCGCGCCCGGCGGCGCGGTCGAGCGCGGGGTGCCGACGTCGTACTACGCGACCGTGCAGCTGGCCTGCGACGTCCGCGTCGTCGACGACCCCGCGGAGAAGGCCGCGATCCTCGACCGGCAGCTCGCCCACTTCGAGCCGGGTTCGGCCCGGCTCCCGGTCGCGGCCGAGGAGGACCCGGACCGGCGGCTGATGCCCGGCATCCGCGGGCTCGAGCTGACCGTCACCGGCGTGCGGGCCAAGTTCAAGTACGGCGGGAACAAGGACGCCGCCCACGTCCGGGAGATCGCCGGCCGGCTCGAGGAGCGCGGGACCCGGGCCGACATCGCGGCCCGTCAACACGCGCTGCGGCGCCGGTAAATACCGCCCGGAAGGCATATTTAGGTAGCGTTAAGAATTGGTGTGCCGGGAAGTCTGGTCGGCGCTGTCCTAGGTGACCCTCGGGGAAGGCAGTGCCATGACCGACGTCGAACCCTTCGGCCGGGCCGTTCTGCTGGTCGCGTTGATCGGCACGATGGCCGTGCTGTCGAGCCGGTTCGGCGAACGCCTGCGGGTGCCGGGCCCGGCGATCTTCCTGGTGGGCGCGGCGGTCGCCTCCGCGCTGTGGCCCGGCCTCGGCACCCTCGGGATACCCGCCGTCGAGGAGATCGTCACCGTCGCGCTGACCGTGATCCTCTTCGACGGCGGCATGAACATCGGCCGCCGCCGGTTCCGCTCGGCGCCCGGCGCCACGCTGTGGCTCGGCGTGGCCGGCACGCTCGTCACCGCCGTGGCCACGGCGGTCCTGGCCCACGAGGCGTTCGGCCTCGACTGGCGCATCGCGATGCTGCTCGGCACCGCGCTCTCCCCCACCGACCCGGCCGTGGTCTTCTCCGTGCTGGGGAGGCGGGAGATCGCCGGCCGCACCGGCACCCTGCTGGAGGGCGAGTCGGGCGCGAACGATCCCGTCGGCATCGCACTGATGGTGGCGCTGCTGGGCGCGGGCGGCGCGAGCTGGCACTCCGCCGGAGAGGTCGTCCTCGAGTTCTGCCGGCAGATGGTGATCGGGGCGGCCGTCGGCATCGCGGGCGGCCTGTTCCTTTTGGCCTTCATGCGGCGCGTGCCGCTCCCCGCCGCGGGCCTGTACGCGCTGCGGGTCCTCTTCGGCGCCCTGGTGATCTACGGCCTGGGGACCCTGGCGCACGGCTCGGGCTTCCTGGCGGTGTTCGCGGCCGGCATCGTGCTGGGCGACGAGCGCGCACCGTACAAGCGGGAGATCGAACGGTTCCACTCGTCGCTGGCGAGCCTCGGTGAGATCGTCGCGTTCATCATGCTCGGGCTGACCATCAGGGTCCGCGACCTGCCGGACGGCGGGGCGCTCTGGATCGGCCTGCTGCTCGCGCTGGCGCTGGCCTTCGTCATCCGCCCGGTCTTCGTCGGGCTCGTCCTGCTGCCGGTCCGGCTCCGGCGGTCCGAACGGGTCTTCGTGCTCTGGACGGGGCTGAAGGGCGCGGTGCCCATCCTCCTCGGCACCTTCATCCTGCAGGCCGGGGTGCCGGACGCCGAGCGGGCGTACGCGATCATCTTCGTGGTCGTGGCGTTCTCGGTGATCGTGCAGGGCGGGACGGTGCCCACCCTCACGCACCGGCTCGGCATACCGCTGCGCGTGGTCGAACCCGAGCCCTGGAGCCTGGGCGTACGCTTTCAGGAGGAGCCGGAGGGGCTGCACCGCTACCAGGTCGCGCCGGGCTCCCCCGCCGACGGGGCGACCGTCGACGACCTTCCGTGCGGCGAGGACGCCTGGGTGAGCTTCGTGATCCGGGAGGGCCGCCTGGTCCCGGTACGCTCCGGCACCGAGATGCAGGCCGGCGACGAGGTGCTGGTCCTGGCGGACGACGCGCCGCATCTCGAAACCGTCTTCACGAAGGCGGACGACACGCCCAGGACGTGACAGTGTGTCAGCATCCTTGGGGATAGCAATACATGCTGCTCATCGCGATTCTGGTCGTCCTCGTCGCACCCTTGGTGAGGAACAGAATTGAGGGAGGCATCGTGAGGGTCGGCGTACCGCGCGAGATCAAAAATAACGAGTACCGCGTCGCCATGACGCCGGCCGGCGCGCACGAGCTGGTGCGCCACGGCCACGAGGTCTTCGTCGAGCGCGACGCCGGCGCGGGCTCGAACATCCCCGATGAGGACTACATCGGCGCCGGGGCCAAGATCCTTGAGACCGCCGACGACGTGTGGGAGACCGGCGAGCTGATCCTGAAGGTCAAGGAGCCGATCGAGCCGGAGTACCACCGGATGCGCCGGGGGCAGACGCTCTTCACCTACCTGCACCTCGCCGCGTCGCGCGCCTGCACCGACGCGCTCCTCGGCTCCGGGGTCACCTCGATCGCCTATGAGACCGTGCAGCTGCCGAACCGCTCGCTGCCGCTGCTCGCGCCCATGTCCGAGGTGGCCGGGCGACTCGCCCCGCAGGTGGGCGCGTACAACCTGATGAAGTTCAACGGCGGGCGCGGCGTGCTGCCCGGCGGTGTCCCCGGCGTGGCACCGGCCAAGGTCGTGGTCATCGGCGGCGGCGTCTCCGGACTGAACGCCGCCCAGATCGCCGTCGGCATGGGCGCCGACGTCACGATCATGGACGTCAACATCGACCGGCTCCGCCACATCGACTCGATCTACCAGGGCCGCCTGAAGACCCTGATGTCCAACACGTACGCCATCGAGCGTGCCGTGCTCGACGCCGACCTGGTCATCGGCGCGGTGCTGATCCCCGGCGCGAAGGCGCCCACGCTGGTCTCCAACCACCTGGTCGCCCGGATGAAGCCCGGTTCGGTGCTGGTCGACATCGCCATCGACCAGGGCGGCTGCTTCGAGGACTCCCGTCCGACAACGCACGACGATCCGACCTACACGGTGCACGACTCGGTCTTCTACTGCGTCGCGAACATGCCGGGCTCGGTGCCCAACACCTCCACGTACGCGCTGACCAACGTGACCCTGCCGTACGCCATCGCGCTGGCCGGCAAGGGCTGGCGGCAGGCCGTGACCGACGACCGGGCGCTGGCGCAGGGCCTCAGCACGCACGAGGGGCGCCTCACCAGTTACCCGGTCGCCGAGGCGCACGGGCTCGACCACGTGGAGCTGGACGACCTTCTCGTCTGACCGGACACTCCTGCCAAGGAGGACGTCCCGTAGTGTGCCGCCTATGGGGGAATTGATCCTGTTGCGGCACGGTGAGACGGAATGGGCCCGTGAGGGCCGGCACACGGGCCGTACCGACGTGTCGCTGACGCCCAAGGGCGAGGAGCAGGCCCGCGCGCTCGCGCCCCTGCTCGCGGGCCGGCGGTTCGCGCTCGTCCTGACCAGCCCGGCCGAGCGGGCGCGACGCACCGCGGAGCTCGCCGGGCTCACCGGGACGGAGACGGACGAACGCCTGTGGGAGTGGGACTACGGCGCGTACGAGGGCCGGAGCACGCCGGCGATCCGTGAGGAGCGGCCCGGCTGGTACCTGTGGCGCGACGGTGTGATCGACGGCGAGACGGTCGAACACGTCGGCGCGCGGGCGGACGCGGTCCTGGAGCGCGTAGGGCCGGCCCTGGCCGACGGCGACGTGCTGCTCGCCGCGCACGGGCACGTCCTGCGCGTCCTGACCGCCCGCCGTCTGGGCCTGCCACCCGCCGCGGGCCGGCTGTTCCGGCTCGACACGGGCACGCTCTCCACGCTGGGCACCGAACACGATCAACCGGTGATCGCCTCGTGGAACGTCCCCCCGAGCTGACGATGGACGAACCGTTGATGATCGACATTGGCGGCGTACGGCTCGCCTGTCGTGTGGCGGGCGTGGAGACGGCACCTCCCGTCGTGCTGCTGCACGCGCTCGGCGAGGACGGGTCCGCGTGGGCCGGTCCGATGCGCCGTCTGGCCGCGAAACGCCGAGTGTACGCACCCGACCTGCGCGGACATGGGAAGAGTGACCGGTGCGCGGAGTACTCCTTCGAGCTGATGCGCGACGACGTCCTCGGCCTGCTCGACGCGCTCGGCCTGGACCGGGTGACCGTGGTGGGCCACTCGATGGGGGCCGTCGTGGCGTACCTGCTGGCGGGCGGGCGGCCGGAGCGCGTGGACCGGCTGGTGCTGGAGGAGCCACCGCCGCCGGTGCCCGCCGACCCGCCGCGCACCCTCACCGACGAGGAGCGGGCCGAGCCGGCGCCGTTCGACTGGGAGATGGTCGCGGCGATCCGCCGGCAGCGCAATGACCCGGACCCGGCCCACTGGGACCTCCTGGCCGCGATCGCCGCGCCGACCCTGATCGTCGCCGGCGGCGCGGCGAGCCACCTCCCGCAGGAGGCGATCGCACGGATGGCACGCGTGATCCCGGACTGCCGCCTGGTCACGGTCGACGCGGGCCACCTGGTGCACGAGGCGCGCCCGGAGGAATTCGCCGCGCACGTCGACGCCTTCCTGGCCTGAGACGCGAGCCCCGGCGAACCATGCCGGGGCGTTCAGGCCCGGCCCGGCGCGGGCGACCCGCGTCTTCGACCAGGTCGACGGCCGGCGGGTCAATCGCCGGAGTGGCCCCAGAAACAGATCTCTTGAGGCCGGCCGTGATCGTCGTGCAGGACCGCGCAACGGCCCATCCACCGCGCGCGGGGGAAGAGATCGAAGGACGGGAGATGGGCGCGGGTGAGCCGCCGCACGCCCACCTGCTGGAACGCCTCATCGGCCGACACCGGCCTCACCGTGTTGTAGTCCGGCTGATCGTCAGGCCCGATCACCCGGAAGATGTCCAGGATCGAATGCGTGCCGGATTCGTGCACCCACTCGTCCTCCCACAGCTCCTCGATGGTCGCCGGCCACGGCTCACGTTCGTTCTCCGGACGCCAGTCGGCTCCCTTCACCCAGTAGTAGTCACGCTCTTCGAACACCTTGTGCCGCAACCGCTGCAGAGCGTCCTGAAGATCCTCCTGATACGGCACGAAGTATTCCCAGCCCGAAGCTCCCACGGCGCCCTCTCTTCATCGGATCGACCAGCGCGAAGCTAGCGGCGCGCACTGACAAAGCTCCCTTCTCGGCGGACCGGGCTCCATCGTCCAGTGCCGCCGCGGTGCCGCGGAAGGTGTGGGAACGGGCTGTGGACAACCGCGGCGCACGCACGGTCACCTCGCCGTGGAGCGCTCCGCCGCCCATGCGTTCAGGCCGTCCTCGGTGAGGACCTGGTCGAGCGCGGAGGCCGCCGCTCCGTGGAGGGCTCCGGTCTCGCCGAGCGCGGCGGCGACCACCGGAGGCGGGGCGGCGCGGCGGAACCGCATGAGCCCGTCCGTCAGCGCGGCACTGAACCGCGGCTCGGCCGCGGCGCGGAGCGGCTCCGCGAGCCCCCCGAGTACGACGACGTCCGGGTCCAGCGCGTTGACCAGGCCGGCCAGCCCGCCGCCGAAGGCCTCGGCGGCCCGGCCCACCGCGGGCCGTACGGCCGCCTCGCGCGGTGCCCTGCGGAGGACCTCCAGGGCATAGCCGCGGGGGGCGCGAGGCGGAGGATCGCCCAGGTGGCGGGCGATGGCGCGGCCGTCGACCGTCAGTTCCCAGCAGCCGCGGGCCCCGCACGGACAGCGGAGCGCCGGGTCGCCGAACGGCAGGTGCCCGAACTCGCCGCCCGCGCCGGTCGCGCCGCCGACCGCCCGGCCGTCGACGACGAGGGTGCCGCCGACGCCGACCTCGATCGTGACGTACAGGGCCGCGGCGGCACCCGCGGCGGCGCCGCGGCGTGCCTCGGCCACTCCCGCGAGGGTCGCGTCGTTGCCGATCAGCAGGGGAACCCTCAGGTCGGCCGTGAGCGCGCGCAGGTCGACCGCGTCCCCCCAGCCGAGCGTGGCGGACTGGACGACGCCGCCGTTCCGTACGGTCGCGGCGACCGCCACCGAGACCGCCCTGACGCGGGAGCCATGACGGTCGTGGACCCGGCGCACCGCCCGCGCGATCGCAGCGATCACGGCCGGGTCGCGGTGCGCGTGCGCCTCCGCCTCGGCGACGACCGGCACGCCGTCGAGGGCGGCGACCGCGCAGCGCCAGTCCTCCTGCCGGATGTCGACCGCGACGACCAGCGGACCCTCCGGGTGCGGGCCGAGCACGGTCGTCGGACGGCCCCGTCCGGACGTCGCGGCCTGCGTCTCGGTGAGCAGCGCGAGGTCGCGCAGCCGGGCGGTGATCTCGGTGGCCGATCCGGTCGTCAGGCCGAGCCGGCGCGCCACCGCGGCGCGGGTCACTCCCGGTTCGCGCCGCATCTCCTCCAGCACGGCGAGCGCGCCGCGCCAGCGGGCATTACGGGCACGGACCGAGCCCGATCGGTTCGCGGGGCTTGCCATCGACGCCACTTCCTCCTTTATGCTCGCCACACGAGTTTATTGCCGGGGAGGCGCTGTGGGACAGGGACGGCTGGACCTCGCGAGAGTCGAGGGCGTGCTCTTGGACATGGACGGCACTCTGGTCGACTCCGACGGCACCGTCGAGCGTGCCTGGTCGGCCTGGGCCGGCGAGTACGGCTTGGACGTCGAGACGGTACTCACGGCGGCGCACGGCCATCCGGCGGTCCGTACGGCCCGGAGGCTGCTGCCCGGACTCGGCGAGGAGGCGGTGAGGGCCGCGGCACAGCGCCAGTACGAACTGGAGTACGACGACGCCTCCGATGTCACGGCGGCCGTCGGCGCGCGTGACCTGCTCGCGGCGCTGGACCGGATGGGGCTCCCCTGGGCGGTGGTGACGACCTCCGACGACCGGCTGGCCAAGCAACGGCTCCACGCGGCCGGCATCGACCCGCCGGTGCTGGTCACGCTCGACGACGTACGGGCGGCCAAGCCCGACCCCGAGGGGTACCTGCGGGCCGCGGCCCTGCTGGGCATCGCGCCGTCCGCCTGCCTCGTGGTCGAGGACTCCCCGCCGGGGCTCGCCGCCGGGCGGGCCGCCGGGATGCCCACCGCCGCCCTGCGGGGGCTCGACGGCGATCTCCGCCTGCCCGATCTCGGCCGGCTCGCCTCCCTGCTGGAGCGCTCACGCGTACGGCCGTGGTGGCGCGACGCCGTGGGGTACCAGGTCTATCTGCCGTCGTTCGCCGACGGCGACGGTGACGGCTGGGGTGATCTGGCCGGAGTGTGCTCGCACCTGGACCACCTGGCCCGGCTGGGCGTCGACGTTCTGTGGCTGACCCCCTTCTTCCGTTCGCCGATGCGCGACCACGGCTACGACGTCGCCGACTACCGCGCCGTGGACCCGTCGTTCGGCGGCGAGGCCGCCCTGGACGAGTTGCTCGCCCAGGCGCATCGCCGGGGGATGCGGGTGATCGGCGACCTGGTCGTCAACCACACCAGCGACGCCCATCCCTGGTTCACCGCGGCCGCCTCCTCCCGGACCGACCCGCACCGCGACCACTACATCTGGCGGGACCCGGCGCCGGACGGCGGGCCGCCCAACAACTGGCTCTCCCACTTCGGCGGCCCCGCGTGGACCTTCAGCCCGGCGACCGGCCAGTACTACCTCCACCTGTTCCGTCCGGAGCAGCCCGACCTGAACTGGCGCGACCCCGCGCTCGCGGCGGAGATCGACGCGGTCCTGGAGTACTGGCTCGATCGTGGGCTCGACGGGTTCCGGGTCGACACCGCCGCGTACCTCGTCAAGGACGCGGACCTGCGGGACAACCCTTCGCTCCCGCCGGGTCGGATCCTGCCGGCGCGAGGAGTGACGATGGACTGGCGCCGCCAGGACCACCGCCATGACATCCATCAGCCGGATGTGCACGCCGTCCACGAACGCTGGCGGCGAATCGCCGACCGGCATGACGCCTTTCTCGTCGGCGAGGTGTACGAGCTCGATCCCCATGCGCTGGCGCGCTTCGTCGATGGCGAACGGCTCCACTCGTCGTTCTGGTTCGGCCTGTGCCGCGGCGACAGCGTCGTCTCGTCTCTCGTGGGTGCAGGGCAACCATGACCGGTCCCGGGCGGTGACCCGGTTCGGCGACGGGACGCCGGGCCGGCGCCGGTCGCTGGCGCTGCACGTGCTGATGGCGCTTCTGCCGGGGACGTTCTGGCTCTACCAGGGCGAAGAGCTCGGCCTGGGCGACGGCCACGTGCCGGTCGGGCGCGGCGCGGATCCGCTGGGCGCCGCCGAGCCGGGCGAGAGCCGCGACGTCGCACGCACCCCGATGCCGTGGCGACCGGGCCCGGGACTGGGCTTCACCACCGGACGGCCGTGGCTGCCCGACGGCGGGCGCGGCGAGCCCGACACCGTCGCGGGTCAGGTGGACGACCCGGCGTCCCACCTGAACACCCTCTCCCGGCTGCTGGCCACACGACGCCGGCTGGCGCACCTCGTGGCCGCCACCGACGAGGTGAGCCGGATCGCCCTCGACAAGCCGGTCGCCGCCTACCGCAGGGGCGGCCTCTGGACCGTCGCGAACCTGCGTGACACGCCGGTGACCGACGTGGACCTGTCCGCGGCGGCGGTGTTCGATACCGACGACCCGGCCGTAGACCCCGATCGGCCGAGGACCGGCCGCGTCCGGCTGGCCCCGTACCAGGCGCTCGTGCTGGCCACCCGATGACGCCGCCATTCGACGGAGGAAGGCGACATGTCCGATGCAGTGACCCCGACCCGCCTCGACGTCCCGGAGTCCGAGCTGGCCGACCTGCGGGACCGGCTGGCCCGTACGCGTTGGCCCGAGAGCGAGACCGTCGAGGACTGGTCTCAGGGCGTCCCCCTGGACTACCTGCGGCGCCTGTGCCGCTACTGGGCCGAGGAGTACGACTGGCGGGCCACCGAGAGGCGGCTGAACGCCCTGCCGCAGTTCCGCACCACGATCGACGGGCTCGGCATCCACTTCCTGCACGTGCGTTCGCCGCACGAGAGCGCGCTGCCACTCGTCCTCACCCACGGCTGGCCGGGGTCGATCGTGGAGTTCCTCAAGGTGATCGGTCCGCTGACCGACCCGACGGCCCACGGCGGCCGGGCGAGCGACGCGTTCCACGTGGTGTGCCCCTCGCTGCCCGGCTACGGCTTCAGCGACAAGCCGGCCGGACCGGGCTGGGGCGTGGAGCGGATCGCCGCCGCCTGGGTCGAGCTGATGGCGCGGCTGGGCTATGACCGGTACGGCGCGCAGGGCGGCGACTGGGGCACGACGATCACCACGATCATCGGCCGGGAGGACCCGGCGCACGTGGCCGGCATCCATCTCACGCCGCCCCTGGCCGCGCCGGATCCGGCCACGTTCGGCGACCTCACCGACGCCGAGCGCGCCGCTCTCGGCGCACTGGAGCAGGCCCAGGCGTGGGAGGACGGGTACTCGCTGGAGCAGTCCACCCGGCCGCAGACCATCGGGTACGGCCTGGTGGACTCCCCCGCGCTGCTGTGCGCCTGGATCATCGAGAAGTTCCGTTCCTGGACCGACTGTGACGGCCATCCGGAGAACGCCCTCACCCGGGACGAACTCCTCGACAACCTGATGTTCTACTGGCTGCCCGGGAGCGGTGCGTCCGCCGCCCGGCTGTACTGGGAGAGCTTCAAACAGGTGCAGCGGCTCTTCGCCGACGCGACGACAGATCAGGTCGGCGTCCCGGCCGGATGCTCGATCTTTCCCCAGGAGAACCCCCGTCCCTCCCGGCGGTGGGCGGAGAAGCGCTTCACCGACATCCGGCACTGGAACGAGCTGGACCGGGGCGGTCATTTCGCCGCCTTCGAGCAGCCCGAACTGTTCGTGGAGGAGGTCCGCGCCTTCTTCCGCCTGGTCCGCTGACGACGATCGAGCCGGGAGAAGTGTCAACAAATCCTTGACGTGAGGCCGATGTCAATGAATTCTTGACGACATGACTCGTGACGCCTCCCGCTTCCCCGGGCTACTGATCATGTCCGTCCTGCTGCCGCTGCTGGGGATCCTGCTCGCGATGCAGGCCGTGTTCGACAGCCTCGCGCTGTGGATCCTCTTCGCCGTTGTCGCGTTCGCGATCTTCGTCGTGGGCGTGGTGACAGCGGCCGCCAGGACGCGCGACACCGCCGTGCCCACCGCCGACGCCGCCCGCCTGGACGAGCTGGAGCCGCTTCCCCCGGTCGAGGACGGGGAGGGGAACCCGCAGTGAGCCGCCTCACCGACGACCAGGCGAACGCCATCCGCGAGGCCGCCGCCGAAGCCGTGCTGGCCGCCTCCGAGCAGGGCCGCGAGGGGCTCGAGGACGACCCGGACGCCCACCTGCTCATGGTCGCCGCGTCCACCGTCGCCGCGGAGGAGACCAGCCGGCTGCTGCGCCAGTCGATCACCGGCGCCCGCACCGCGGGGCACAGCTGGGAGGCCCTCGGACGGCTCCTGGGCATCAGCCGCCAGGCCGCCCAGCAGCGCTTCGGCCTCCCGGCCACCGAGCGCACGGACTCCGCCCCGGGCGACGGCCCCGCCCGCAGGGTGCTCAAGCCGCTGCACGCCTTCAACGAGATGGAGGCGCTGGAGAAGGAGGGCCGGCGCGGCTGGCACGTCGTCGACTACGGCTACCTCTTCCACCTCGTCGAGGCCTCACCCCGCAAGTGGGAGCACCGGCGGCTGTGGTGGCCGTCGCGCCGCCGCCGGCGCCTCATGGAGGAGGAAGGGTGGCAGCTCATCGTCCCGTCCGACTTCGACTCGCCCTGGGCCTACTACAAACGCCGCCTGAACGAACCCGCCGAACAGTGAGAACTCAGGAGGCGGCGGCCAGGTCCGCACCGCTCTCGCGGGTCAGCTCGCGCGCCCGGCGGGCGTCCGGGGAGTAACGCCAGGCCTCCGGGACGACCTGCGTGCCCCGGTACAGGGCCTTCAGCCAGGTCGTCGCCCACAGGTCCTCGAGCGGCGTGGCCGGCAGGCCGTACATGCGGCGGGCCCAGCGCGGCAGGGTCGCCACGACGAGCGTCGCGATGCCCGGGGCGGCCAGCTTGAGCGGTAGCCACTGGCGGGGCACGGTCGGGTTGAACAGCCGCCGCAGCCCCTCCTTCGCCTCCCGGCAGGCATAGATCTTCGGCCGCATCTCCGCGTAGTAGTCGCGCATCTCGGCGACCGACGCGGGGATGTCGGCCGGGTCCAGGCCGACGACCGCGCCGGACCGGCGCTGTTCGTCCACGAACATGTCGGCGTCCGCCCGCGACAGCGGCACGCCGGCGCGCAGCGCCACGTCGAGGTAGGAGTCGACCTCTCCCATGTGCACCCACAGGAGGTTCTCCGGCGCGTCGACCGGGAACACCTCGCCGGTGTCCATGTTGAGGCCGCTCAGCCGTGAGTGCAGGTTGCGCACCCGGCGGCCGACCCGCTCGACCTCGGCGTGCGTGCCGTACGTGCGGACGCGGACGAACTCGATCGTGCGGCCGAGGCGAGCCCAGGCGGCGTGCGGGTCCATGAGCTCGGAGTTCTGCGCGGTGCCCCACATGGACGGCGGGTGCAGCGCCTGCAGGATGAGGGCGCGGAAGCCGCCGATCATCTGTACGGGCTCGGCCATCACGCGCCAGGTCACGGAGCCGGGACCGAACAGGCCGTAGTCCTCGCTCACCGCTCACCGTCCTCGAGGGGCAGACGCCGACGAAACATTGATAAGTACTGACTTATTACCCTCTCATGGCAGGCGTCACACCCCGACCGGCCCCAGAGGATCAGCTCACCCGGTCGTCTGCTCCCGCACCCAGGACAGGTATTCGGCACTGCCCGCCACGACCGGAGTCGCGATGATCTCGGGCGTGTCGTACGAGTGCTGTTCGGTGATCTGAGCGGCCAGGTCCGCGAAGCAGTCGGTGGTGGTCTTGAACAGCACCATCCATTCTTCGGCGGACTCGATCTCCCCCTCCCACCAGTACGTGCTGGCGATCGGGCCGACCAGCTGGGCGCAGGCCGCGAGACGCCCGGTGACCGCCGCCCTGGCGAGCTCGGCGGCCTCCTTGCGCGAATCGGTGGTCGTCGTCACCTGGACGTACGCCTCGGCCATACAGCGACTCCCTTCCCCGCTGATCGTAGCTCCGTGGCCAGGTCCGATCCCGCGGCGGGAGATCGCACGCGACGGCCTCTCTCCCGGCCGCCGGGCGGCCCCGGGGTCAGCGGGCGGGGACGGCGACCAGCGCGCTGCCGCCGTGGCGGCGGACCTTCTCGGCCACCGCCTCCACCTTGCCGCCACCGAGGAACTCCAGGGCCGCGGCCGAGCCGATCACGCCCGCCGGCGGGCCGGGGAACAGCACGAAGTCCTGCCCCTTGGCCTTCAGCGCCGCGCCGTACTTGTCGATGAACGCCTGCTCGGCGGCGGTCTGGGCGGTGTTGCGCTGGGTGGCGCGCGGCGCCTCGACCGCCTCCGGGAGCGTCATGCCGAGGTCGATGCGGTTCATCAGGATCTGCAGCACCGTCGTGATGATCGTCGAACCGCCCGGCGAGCCGACGGCCAGCAGCGGGCGGCCGTTCTTCAGCACGATCGTCGGCGCCATGCTGCTGCGCGGCCGCTTGCCGGCGGCGGGCAGGTTCGGGTCGGTGTAACCGGCGGGAGTGGAGGAGGTGAAGTCGAAGTCGGTCATCTCGTTGTTCAGCAGGAACCCGCGGTGCGGCACGGTGAGCCCGCTGCCGCCGAACTGCTCGATCGTCAGCGTGTACGAGACGACGTTGCCCCACTTGTCCGTGGCGACCAGATGCGTGGTCTGCGGACCCTCGTACGGCAGCCGCTGGCCGGAGCCCGACGGGGTCGTGCAGCCCTCCCCGTTCAGGTCACCGGGGGCGACCGGCGGCGTCAGCGCCTGGCCGGGCTTGATCAGGCAGGCGCGCGAGCGGGCGAACCGGTCCGACAGCAGCGTCTTGAGCGGGACGTTCTCGTACGCGGGGTCGCCGACGTACGCGCCGCGGTCGGCGTAGGCGAGCTTGGACGCCTCGAGGTAGACCTGCAGCGCGTCGACCGGGTCGGTGGGCGTGAACTGCTTCATGATGTTCAGCGCCTCGCCCACGGTCGAACCGCCCGAGGAGGAGGGCGCCATGCCGTAGACGTCCAGCCCGCGGTAGTCGACGTGCGTGGGGTCGCGCCGGACGACCTTGTAGCGCGCCAGGTCGGAGGTCTGCACCACGCCGGGCCGTACGTTCCGTGTGGCGTTCGGGTCCACGGGCGGATGCTGGACCGTGTTCGCGATCTCCTTGCCCAGCTCGCCGCCGTAGAACCAGCCGAGCCCCTTCTTGGCGATCTGCTCGTACGTCGCGGCGAGGTCCGGGTTGCGGAACGTCGAGCCGACCGCGGGCGGTTCACCGCCGGGCAGGAACAGCTCGCGCGTCGGCACGATGGCCTTGAACCGGTCTTCATTGACCGTGGTCTGGTCGACGAACTCCTGGTCGACCGTGAAGCCGTTCTTCGCCACCTTGATCGCGGGCTGGAGCAGGTCGCCCAGGCGGCGGGAGCCGAAGCGGCGCAGCGCGGAGTCCCAGGTGGCGAGCGTGCCCGGCGTGCCCACGGACAGCCCGCTCGTGACGGCCTCGTCGAACGACAGCGGCTTGCCGGTCTTCGGGTCGATGAAGAAGTCCTTGGTCATCTTCGCCGGGCCGGTCTCCCGGCCGTCGAAGGTGTAGACCTTGCGCGTGCGGGCGTCGTAGTAGGTGAAGTAGCCGCCTCCGCCGATGGCCGAGACGTACGGCTCGGTGACGCCCAGCGTGGCCGCGGTGGCCACGGCGGCGTCGACGGCGTTGCCGCCGTGCCGGAGCACCTCGATGCCGCTCCTGCTGGCGTCCAGGTCGACGCTGGAGACCGCTCCCCCGTACCCGACCGCGACCGCCTGTTTCTGGTCCTTCGGCGCGTGGGCGGCGGGCTGCCGCGCCTGGGCGGGCACCACCAGCGTCGCCAGTGCGGCGGTGGCGAGTGCGATGACGGCGGCGGGTCGGCGCATTGCGTCTCCTGATCGTCCGGCGCTTCACGAGGAACGCGCCCCCCACTGTGCCATTCCGGGGGCCGGAGATCTACAAGATCGCCCGCTAGCCCTCGCCACGGTCCGGAACAGGCCAAGACCCGCACCCCACCACAAACCGCCGCGAAAACGGACTCGACAAGCGATCTACCCGTGACGTACGTTGTTCTCAGATAGAGACTTACTCAGAGTGAGAAGGACTCATGAGTGAAGAGGAGTTCCTCGCGGCGTACGACCCGCGGGCCTACGACCCCGTCGCGGTCGCCATCGACGTGGTGGCGCTGACCATCCGCGACGGCGCGCTGCACGTGCTGCTCGTCCGGCGCGGCGTGCCGCCGCAGGAGGGCCGGTGGGCGCTGCCCGGCGGATTCGTCCGGAGCGGCGCGCACGCCGAAGGCCTCGACGCGGCCGCCGCGCGCGAGCTCGCCGAGGAGACCGGCGTCCACGCGGACGCCCTGGACCGGGTCCACCTGGAGCAGCTCGCGGCCTACGGCGCGCCGGAGCGCGACCCGCGCATGCGCGTCGTCTCCATCGCCTACCTGGCCTTCGCCCCCGAGATGCCCGAGCCCCGGGCGGGCAGTGACGCCGCCGACGCGGCGTGGACGCCCGTGCCGTCCCTCGGGCTGACGGGACACGGCTCACAGCGGCCCGGCACGACCCGGCGGCTGGCCTTCGACCACGCGGCCATCCTCACCGACGGGCTCGAGCGGGCCCGCTCGAAGCTGGAGTACACCGCGCTCGCGACCACCTTCTGCGCACCGGAGTTCACCATCCCGGAGCTGCGGGCCGTCTACGAGACCGTCTGGGGCGAGGAGCTGCACGCCGGCAACTTCCACCGCAAGGTCCTGTCGGTGCCCGGGTTCGTCGAGAGCACGGGCGCGACCTCCGATCGCGGTGGCCGCCGCGGCGGCCCGCGCGCCCGGCTCTACCGCGCCGGCGACGCCCGCCTGCTCCACCCCGCCCTGTTGCGGCCCTCGCGCGAGGAGGAGATCCGATGATCCGGGCCGAGGCCGTGCGCCTCATCGAGACCGCGCGGACGCCCGCCGACCTCTTCGGCGCCGACGGCCCCCGCGCGTACCGGCGGCTGGTCCGGCTCGTCCACCCGGACGCCGGCGGCCCGCGTGCGGCCTTCGACCGGCTGACCGCGCTGTGGCGCGCGTACGGGCCGGTGACGGTCCGCACGCGCCGCGCCACCTACACGCTGGGGGCCGATCCGGTCCGCGGCGACCTGGCCAACCTGTACGACGCGGGCGACGCGATGGTCAAGATCCCGCGCGGCCCGGGCGTGAACGACCTGCTCGAACGCGAGGCCGTCGCGCTGCGGCAGCTGCCCGAGGACGGCGACGGGCGGTTCCTGCCGTACGTCCCGCGCCTGCTGGAGAGCTTCCGGCACCGCGACGAGGCGACGGGTACCGAACGCCGCGTCAACGCCATCGCCCGCCTGGACGGCTTCCACCCGCTCACCGACGTACGCGCCGCCCACCCCGGCGGCGTGGACCCTCGCGACGTCGCGTGGATGTGGCGGCGGCTGCTGGTCGGGCTCGGCTTCGCACACCGGGCCGGCGTGCTGCACGGCGCGGTGCTGCCCGAGCACGTGCTGATCCACCCCGAGGAGCACGGCCTCGTGCTGGTCGACTGGTGCTACGCGGTGCCCGGCTGTCACCCGGACCGCAGCGGGCGGGTGCCGGCCATGGTCCCCCGCCGGGCCGGCTGGTATCCGCCGGAGGTCCCCGCGCGCGAGACGGCCTGCCAGGGCACCGACATCTTCATGGCCACCCGCTGCATGACGTACCTCATGGCCGATCGCGCGCCCAGGGCGCTGCGGGCGTTCGCGCGCGGCTGCCTCCTCCCGGCGCCGCACCGCCGGCCGCAGGACGCCTGGCGGCTGCTCACCGAGCTCGACGAACTGCTCGAACGGCTGTACGGCCCGCGCCGTTTCCGGCCGTTCCACCTGCCTGCCACCACCTCGACGAAAGGAACCTGAACCAATGGGAAGCGGAAACTGGTCCACCGACGTCTTCAACGCCAATGCCCACTACCGGGCGGCCAACGGCATCAGCGCGTTCGCCTACAGCGACAGTGGCGCGCGCACCGTGCACGAGGACCTCGACCCGTACGGCGTGACCGTGCGCGAGAGCCGCGACAGCGACGAGCACCCCGAGTCGCTCGCGCTGGCCGTGCTGTTCGACGTCACCGGGTCGATGCTGACCGTGCCGCGCACCCTGCAGTCGAAGCTGCCGGACCTGCTCGGCCTGCTGATGCGCAAGGGGTACGTCGAGCACCCGCAGATCCTGTTCGGCGCCGTGGGCGACGCGACCTGCGACCGGGCGCCCCTGCAGGTCGGCCAGTTCGAGTCCGACAACCGGATGGAGGACGACCTCGGCAAGATCCTGCTCGAGGGCGGTGGCGGCGGTCAGATGACCGAGTCGTACGAGCTGGCCATGTACTTCATGGCGCGGCACACGGCCATGGACTGCCTGGAGAAGCGGGGACGGCGCGGTTACCTGTTCCTCATCGGCGACGAGCTGGCCTACCCGAAGGTGAAGGCCCGGGAGATCGGACGCGTCATCGGCGGCGAGCCGGGCGAGGACGTCCCGCTGGCGTCGATCATCGCCGAGCTGAAGCGCAGGTTCGAGGTGTACTTCATCATCCCCGAGGGCGCGAGCCACTCCCGCGACGGCCGCCTGCTCGACTTCTGGCGCGGCCACCTCGGCCAGAACGTCATCCGCCTGGACGACCTCGACGCCGTCTGCGAGACGATCGCGCTGACCGTCGGCCTCGCCGAGGACGCGGTCGACCTGGACGAGGGCCTGGACCACCTGCGCGAGTTCGGCTCCAGCGCCGGCGACTCGGTCTCCCGCGCCCTCGCCCCGCTGAGCGCCGGCCGCGGCGCGGTCGCGGTCGCGCCCGCCCCGACCGGCCTCGACCCGGCCGACACCGACGTCACGCGCCTGTGAGCGAGCGAGCCACCCGCCCGGTCCCTCCTCCGGCGAAGGGGGATTCCGGGGCCGAACACGTGATCGTCGTCGATCTGGGGTACGGGGACGCGGGCAAGGGCACGGTCGTCGACTGGCTCTGCGCCCGCGGCCCGTACGCCGCGGTGGTGCGGTTCAACGGCGGCGCGCAGGCGGCGCACAACGTCGTGACCCCCGACGGGCGGCACCACACGTTCGCTCAGTTCGGCTCGGGGACGTTCACGCCGGGCGTGGTGACGCACCTGTCCCGGTTCATGCTGGTGGACCCGCTCGCGCTGGCGGCGGAGTCCGCTCACCTGGCGGCCGTCGGCGCCGGCGACGCGCTGGAGCGGCTGACCGTCGACCGCGACGCGCTGCTCACCACGCCGTACCACCGCGCGGCGAACCGGGCGCGGGACACCGCGCTGCGGCACGGCTCGTGCGGCATGGGCATCGGCGAGACCGCGTCGTACGCCCTGGCCGGTGAAGAGGCCCCTCGCGTGGGCGACTGCCACTCCCCCGCGCGGCTGCGCCGCCGGCTGCGCCTCCTGCGCGACCACCTCTTCGACGAGCTCGGGCCGCTCGACGTGCCGGCGGTCGAGGACTGCGTCGCCGCGTTCACCGCCTTCGCGTCCCGGGTGCGGATCACCGGGGAGGAATTCCTGCCGGGGCTGCTGCGCCGCGGCCCCGTCGTGTTCGAGGGCGCGCAGGGCGTGCTGCTGGACGAGCGCTTCGGCTTCCACCCGTACACCACGTGGTCGACGACGACGTTCGCGAACGCCGAGACACTGCTCGACGAGGCGGGTCCCTCCGCGCGCGGCGGGGGCGTACGGCGGGTGGGCGTGCTGCGGGCGTACCAGACGCGGCACGGGCCGGGCCCGTTCGTGACCGAGGACCCGAGGCTCGACCGGCCCGAGCCGCACAACCGGCACGGCCGGTGGCAGGGGGCGTTCCGGACGGGGCACCTCGACGCCGTGGCGCTGAGGTACGCGCTCGCGGTGTCCGGTGGCGCGGACGCCCTGGCCGTCACGCACCTCGACGCGCCCGCCCCGCTCATCTGCGGTGCCTACGACATCGCCGACCGGATCGCCCCGGCCGCGGACCTGGCCGGCCAGGCGCTGCTCACCGAGCGGCTCCTGACCGCGCGTCCTCACTACGAACCGCTGGGCGACGATCCGGCCGGTGCGATCGAGGACGCCCTCGGCGTTCCGGTCTGGATCCGATCCTACGGTCCGACGGCGTGGGACAAGGCCGATCCGACCAGCGGAGACGCCGCGGCACGACGGGTTCAGGCGGTCGTCTGACGCGTCGGTTCGGTCGGCGCATCGCCCTCCGTCCGCGATCATTGACCCATGACGATGACCGCCGTCACCGCCCCTGTCCGACGTGACCGTCAAGCGCGGCTGGCGGTGGCCGTGACCTTCGGTCTGCACGGTGTGGCGGCGGGCAGCTGGGCCGGCCGCGTTCCCTGGGTCAAGGAGGCGCGGCACCTGTCATCCGCCGGGCTCGGCGTGGCGCTGATGGGGGCCGCCGTCGGCGGGCTGGTCGCCGCGCCGGTCGCCGCCTGGCTGATCGCGCGGTTCGGCAGCCGGGGCATGACGCGGATCGGTGGCATCACGATGGCGGTGAGCGTTTCGCTCATCGCGTTCGCGCCCTCGCTGCCCACGATCTTCGCGGCGCTCGTGCTGTTCGGCGCGACCAGCGGCGTGCTCGACGTCGCGATGAACGCCAACGGGGTCGTCGTCCAGGAGAGGTACGGGCGTTCGATCATGTCCGGGCTGCACGGCATCTGGAGCATCGGCGGCCTGACCGGCTCCGGACTCGCCGGCCTGGCCGCCCGTGCCGACATGGGCGCCCCGACGCACCTGCTCATCGTCGGCATCGTGCTGGGCGTGGTGAGCCTCGTGTCGGGGTTCTGGCTCATCCCGGCGCCGCGGGCGGCCGCCGGGAAGGTCTTCGCGATCCCCGACCGCGGGCTGCTCCTGCTCGGCGCGGTCATCTTCTGCGGACTGTTCGCCGAGGCCGCCGCCGCGGACTGGAGCGCCGTGTACCTCCACACCGCCGCGAACGCCCCACAGGACGTCGCCGCCTGGGGATACGCCGCGTTCTCGCTGGCCATGGCCGGCACTCGGCTGCTGGGCGACCGGCTCGTCGAACGGGTCGGGTCGGCCCGGCTCGTCCGCGCGGCGGCGCTCACCGGTGCCGGCGGACTTGCACTCGGCCTCCTGGTGCCGATGACAGCGGTGGTCATCGTCGCGTTCGCCATCCTCGGGATCGGCATGGCCACGGTGGTTCCGCTGACGTTCAGCGCCGCGGGCGGCACACCGGGCCACGACCCGGGCACGGCGGTCGCGGCCGTCGCCACGGTCGGGTACGCCGGCTGGCTGCTGGCCCCGCCCATCATCGGCTTCGTCGCGCAGGGCACGTCCCTGACGGTCGCGCTGACGCTCGTCACCGCGATGACCGCGCTCATCGCCGTACCCGCGGGCGCACTGCGAGCGGCCCGCGACTGACGCGCGCGCGACCATCCCACACGAGCGGCGAGCCGACGAGCGAGCGGAGCGGCCGGTGAGGGACGAGCCGTCCGCGTAGCGAGGGAGGAGGCGAGCGCGACCATCCCACACGAGCGCTCGGGCGTGTCGGCCCCGTTGGGGGGTCAGGAGTGCGACGGGCGGGTATCTGCCAGGGAGAACATCACTGGTCGCCGGCGGCGGATCACGGACACGCCGGGCCGGCGGTGCCGATCCCGCTTCGGGAGGCGCCGGCCGGGGTGCGCATACGGCCAGGCACCCGACAAAACCCAAGGAGTGGGCAGATATGACTGTCGTGACCGAGCGAAGCGAGGGAACCGAAAGCACAGCCCCCGTGGTCACTCTCTCCGACGAAGGAGGGCTCATGACCGCGCAGCCGACCGTCCTGGAGACTCTGGTCCCGGCCGCCCTTTTCGACCGGCTCGCCGCGCGCGTCGAGCGCGACGCGAAGGTCGACCGGGAACGCGCCGAGCGCATCATGCGGCAGGCCCTGGCCTTCCTCGTCGCCTGCGCCCGCAACCCGGAGACTCCGCTCGCACCGTCGAAGGCGGTCGACCACGGCTGGCACGCCTTCATCCTGCACACGCGGGAGTACGCCGACTTCTGCGACCGCGTCGCGGGGCACTTCATCCACCACGCGCCCGAGGACGCGCGCGGCGAGCGCGTCGACGCCGCCGCGCGGAACGCCGCGACCACCGAGGTCATGCGGCGGTCCGGCGTGCCGGTGGACGATGAGCTGTGGGACGTGGATCGGGCCGCCTGCTCGGCCAACTGCGAACGCTGCTGCTCCGGCGGCCACTAGAAGTCAAACGTCTCGGCCGTCCGCATCGAGGAAAGGGGTGAGAAGGCCGGGCAGCGCCTCATCCGCGAGACGGAGCGCCTCGCCGAGCGGGACGTCCTGCACGTCGATCCGCTGGCGGCCGGCCGCGGTCGTGGCGACGAGCGTCGCCAGGCCTGCCCGGCGCTGGAAGAAGGACCGCCGCAGGTTCCAGCCGATGATGCCCTCGCACGCGAGCGCACTCCGGCGCCGTACGAGCGAGCCCCGGCGGCTGACCAGGGTCGCCTCGATGAGGGCGTGACCCAGCGATCGCGCGCGGTCCCACGCGAGGAACGCGGCGACCGGCGGCAGCACCAGCGACAGACGCCAGACCCACGCCGGCAGCCCGGCCGCCCACGACAGGACGAGGCAGGTCGCGACGGCGAGCGCGGCCAGGCCGACGGCACGCGTGTGGCGGCGGCGCGTCGCTCGGGGTCCGTGCGCGGTGAGCGGCGCTGTCACCGGCGCGGTACGGCCGAGGACGAGCGCCCCGACGCGTTCGGCCTCGGCGCGCGGCGCCGGAGGCAGCAGGAGCGACCCGCCGCGTTCGGCTCCGCGGCCGACGCGCAGGCCGGTGGTGATGGCCAGGCAGCGGGCGCCGCGAACGGCGCGGAGCAGCAGCGGCTCGCTGATCTCGACGCCGTGCAGCCGCCGCTCCTCGATCGTGATCGAGCGGGTGGTGATGAGCCCGCGGCTGACGTGGACCGTGCCCAGGGCGTTGCGCGTGAGCCGGAACCCGTAGAACGCCAGGACGTAGCCGAGCGTCGAGGCGACCGCGACGGCGACGACGAGCACGGCCACCAGCACCGCGATCTCGGCCGGCAGCCCGGCGTTCTCCCAGCGGTCCAGCAGCTCGCTCACCGGCCCCAGCCGCCCGGGGTCGAGGTGCGCCTCGTTCACGGCACGCCCGAAGACACCGGCGATCACCCCGACGGTGACCAGGCCGGTCAGCGTGAACGGCCCGTACCGTACCCACGCCGCGGGCACGCTCGCCAGCAGCGCCTCGTGCGGGGCCGCCGTCTCCTCTCGCGCCGTGTCCTCTCGCGTCGCGTCCTCCCGCGCCGTCTCGCGCCGCGCCGGTGCGCGGTGGAGGAGTTCGGCGCGCAGGCGCGTGGCCTCGGCGACGTGCAGCGCGTCGAGCTTGACCGCCTCGTCCTTGCGGTCCGTACGGCCGGTGCCGACCTCCACCTTGGCCAGCCCGAGCGAGCGGTGCAGGAGATTGGCCGTGACGTCGACCGTACGGATCCGGTCGCGGGGGACGGTCAGCAGCTGCCGCCGGAACAGGCCCCTGCGCACCTGGACCTGCTCGGCCGAGATCCGGTAGGTCGTGGTGAACCAGCGCAGCATGCCCGCCGCGACCACGGCGATGGTCCCGGTCAGGCTCCACCACGAGCCCTGGCCGCCCGCGGTGCCCGCGAAGACCAGGCCGACCAGCACCGGCCAGGCGCGCAGCAGCTCCTGGATCGGGTGGATCACCAGCATCCGCCCGGACAGCCGCCGCCACCCGTCCGTCTCGCTCATGTCGCGTCGCTCCGGTCGGCGCCGGTGCCCTCGGTGAGCTCGTCGACGAGCCGCTGCGCGGTGTCGCGGTCAAGGCCGTGGATCTTCAGCGGGCCGGCCGCCGACGCCGTGGTCACCGTGACGTTGGCGAGCCTGAAGAGCTGCTCGAGCGGTCCGCGCTCGCTGTCGACGGTCTGGATGCGCGAGACCGGCGCGATGCGCCGCTCCTGGTTGAACCAGCCGGACTGGGTGTAGACCGCCTCGGGGGTCGACTCCCACCGGTGCACGCGGTAACGCCACTGCGGCATGACGGTCACGTGCGCCGCGGCCACGACCGCCGTCAGGACGAGCCCGGCGACGTGCGCGCCGAGACGCGCCGTGTCCTCGGCCAGCCAGACGATCTCGGCGGCGAGCAGCACCAGCCAGCCGGCCGCGGCGCGGACCGCCCAGTAGGCAAGGGCCCGCCGGCTCACCCGGTGCCGTGGTGGCCGGAGGCTCACCTCCGATGACTCCATGTCGTCGATCCTGACAGAGCATGCCGTCTCGCTGAACAGCGGCACGTCCCTGATTAGACCATTACAAATGTCACGAGTCGCCGTCGAACGCGCCGAAGATCACGGCACGCTTCTCTCCGGGGAACAAGACGTGCATGATGGCGATCACCTGCGGAGACATCACCGCGGCGGGCCAGGCCCTGGACGACCTGGAACAGGATGACCCGGAACAGGATGAGCAGCCCTGCGCCGGGTCCGAGCCCGCGGGAGTGAACGATGCGTGACGGGGCGGATGCCAGGCACACGCTGGGGCGCCGGCTCAGCTTCGCGGCCAAGGCCACGCGAGGCCATCTCGAACAGCGGCTGGCCGCCGCCGGGTCGAGCTTCGCCGTGTGGACGGCGCTGTTCGCGCTGAAGGCCCGGGGCCCGGTGATCCAGCGGGAGCTGGCCGGGATGCTGAACGTCGAGGGCCCCACTCTGACCCGTCGCCTCGCCCGGATGGAGGCCGAGGGGCTGATCGAGCGGCGCCGTACGAACGCGGACCGCCGGGCGGCCGTCGTCCGGCTGACCGAGTCGGGGGAGGCGATGTACTCCCGGCTGTCGGACATCGTGAGCGCGGGCCGCGACGTCGTGTTCAGGGGCTTCTCCCCGCGGGAGATCGAGGAGTTCGTGGGTTATCTCGACCGCCTGATCGAGAACATCGAGTCGGCGAGCCCGTCGCGCCGCCAGGCGCCCACCCGCCGCTGAGCACGGCACGTCGGGCCCGCGACGTCGGTTGGCGATTTACATTCTCTGCATTTACCTATTTGCGATTTATCAGGTAGCCGGTTGACAACGAAAGTCATAGTTAGTTAACAGATATGATATAACGGCGATCAAAACCTTCTCTCGTGCTTTCGCGGAGGCCCCCCGGGATGAGCAGCACGATCTCATACGGCGACGCCGTGAACGACGCGCTCGACCGGCTGCGGGGCGTGGGATTCGAGTTCGGGCCCGGTTTCGTCAACCACGCTCCGATGGTCGCCGAAACCCTGGCCACCGTCGGCTGCCGCGACCTCGTCGCCACCTGGGTCGAGCGGAACAAACGGCTTCGCGCCTACCTCGACCCGCCGGCGGGCGGCACTCCCCTGTCCGGCGACGACCCCGGCGAATGGCGGCCCGCGCTCGGCGACTTCCGGCGCGTGCTCGACTGGGTCGACATGTTCGACGCCCGGCTCTCCCGCAGGCCGTGGCCGGAGGTCGTGCTCGAGTGGTGGCCACGCCTGCTGCCCGGCATGTACGGCATGCTCACCCACGGCTTCATCCGCACCGCGCACGCCGTCCGCAGCCTCGCCGCCACCGACGAGCCCGGTCCACTGCAGCTGCGCGAGCTCGCGCACGGGCTGGGCTACTGGGCGGCGCGCCACACGCGGGTCCCGGCGGCCTCGGAGAAGAGCCTGCGGCTCCTGCCGGCCGCGCGTGAGGACATCGGCCTGTCGCTGAGCGCACTGACCGTCACCACCGCCGGGCTGTACGCCGAGCATGCCCCACGCCCCGCCGTCCCGCTCGTGCACTCGGTGACCGCGCCGGCGGCCCTCCGGCTGTTCCTCCCGCTGCTCCCGGCCGATCTCCACCGGCCCGCGTACGACACGCTGCGCCAGGCCGCCGCGGCCATGTGGGACACCTTCCCGAACGAAGGCGGCGACGCCCCGGCGTCGGCCCCCGGCTACGAGCCGCCCTCGACCGAGCGCCTCCTCGTCGACGCCGTCGACTTCGGCGACGAGCACACGATCAAGCTGGCCGAGGCGTGCAAGCGGGAGTACGCCCTGCTGCCCGACCCCCGCTACCGCGCCGCCGCCGACATGCTGCTGCACCGGATGAAGACCGACGGACTCTGAACCCCCCGTCCGCGGACGGGACACGCGGCGTATCTCGCCGGGGCGATTCGCCCGGGTCCTCACCTCCTGGGGTAATCAGCGGAGCCATGGCGAAATGGTTTTCCCGCCAGGGCTGTTCACCGGTGGTAATCAATGGCAGACTCTGCCCGCGTTGTGGTGATCGGAGGTGGCGTCTTGGCGGTCGCGGCCCAGTCGGCGAACCGTCCCACCGTCCGCCGCCGGATCGTGGGCGCACAGCTGCGCCGGCTGCGCGAGTCCTGCGGACTCGACCGGCGTCGGGCGGCCGACTGCATCGGGGTCGGCGAGTCGAGGCTGAGCCGGGTCGAGACCGGCCGTGCCGGTCTCGACGAGGACGACGTCAAGCGGCTCCTGGAGCTGTACGGCATCGACCGTCAGGAAGAGCGCGACGCCCTGCTGGCCCTGGCCCAGGAGGCGAACCGGCCCGGGTGGCTCCAGGCCTTCAGCGGCGCGATGCCCGCCTGGTTCCGGCCGTACGTCGACCTGGAGGAGGCCGCGCAGGTCATCCGCACGTACGAGGTGCAGTTCGTCCCCGGTCTGCTGCAGACCGAGGACTACGCTCGCGCCGTCATCTCCCAGGGCCGGTCGATGTTGTCGGCCGAGGAGGTCGACCGCAGGGTCGAGCTGCGCCTGCGGCGCCAGCGCATCCTGACCGCCTCGAACCCCACACGCCTGTGGGCCGTCATCGACGAGGCGGCCCTGTGGCGTCCGATCGGCGGCCCGGAGGTGACGCGCGCCCAGCTGCGGGCGCTCCTGGACGCCGCGCGGCTCCAGCACATCACGGTGCAGGTCATGCCGTTCCACGTCGGTGGGCACGCCGGTGAGGCCGGGGCGTTCAGCATCCTGCGCTTCCCCGAGCCCGAGCTGCACGACATCGCGTACGTGGAGCAGCTCACCGGTGCGATGTACCTCGAACGCGACGACGACATGGACAGCTACGGCGCCACGATGGAACGCCTGTGCGTGCAGAGCGCGTCGCCGCAGGAGTCGATGGACCTGATCAGCAAGATCATCCGAGAGATCTGAGCCGGATCCTCGCGCGCTCCTTCGCGATCAGCCCGGCCCCAGGGTGACTCAGGTCTCCTTGAGGATGCGGTTCAGCGTGTCGCGGATCGCGGTGGCCGGCTCGGCGTCGATGCAGAGCCGCTCCATGACCGCCAGGTAGTGGTCGACGTCCTCGCGCTTGTCGAGGTAGAGGGCGCTGGTGAGCTGTTCGAGGTAGACCACGTCGGGCAGGTCGCGCTCGGCGAACCGCAGGATGCTGAACGGCCCTCCCGCCGCCGCGTGCCCGCCCAGCTCGAAGGGGACGACCTGCAGTGTGACGTTCGGCGACTCGGTCATCTCCAGCAGGTGCCGCAGCTGCTTGCGCATGACCTGAGCGCCGCCGAGCGGGCGCCGCAGCACGGCCTCGTCGACGACCGCCCACAGGTGCGGGGGCTCTTCGGCCTCCAGCAGCGACTGCCGCCGCATCCGCAGGCCGACGCGGCGCTCCACCTCGTGGCCGGGCGCGTCCGGGTGGCCCAGCAGCGTGACGGCGCGCGCGTAGTCCTCGGTCTGCAGCAGGCCGGGGACGAACTGCACCTCGTACGCACGGATGCGGGACGCGGCCTCCTCCAGGCCGATGTAGACCTCGAACCAGGCCGGGAGGATGTCGGAGTAGCTGTGCCACCAGCCGGGCTCGTTCGCCTGGTCGGCCAGCGCGAGCATCGCCTGGCGCTCTTCCGGGCCGGTCACCCCGTACAGCGTGAGCAGGTCGGCGACGTCGCGGCGCCGGAACCGTACGCGGCCGAGCTCCATGCGGCTGATCTTCGAGTGCGAGGCACGGATCGCCTCCCCCGCCTCCTCGCAGGTGATCTGCCGCTGGTCGCGCAACCGGCGCAGCTGGGAACCCAGCACGATCCGCAGCACGGTGGGACCACCACGGTGATGACCGAACATGTTGGTGACGGCCGCATCGCCGCCGGGCTGGGACCCGATCATGTGCTTTCCCCTATGGACACTGGAATCGGCCTAGTGTCCCACTCACCGTTACCGATGCAACCCCCAAGGTAGCGTCGCTGCGTCAGCAGGATGTAGAACGTTCAACGAGGGACGGCGCCGTGCGGCCGACGCGCCCACGGGCCGGCCGTTCCGGCGCCGACGGCCCGCGAGCCGAGCGCCGCACCTCACACACATGGCGAAGCCGCAAGCGATCCGCATTTCGGCACTTTGCAGTCAGTTGACCGGTCAGTCCGAAATTTTCCACCACTGGCCGAATCCGGCCATTGGAACGCGCCACAACGCGCGTTCACCTGTCGCGCGCACGTATGCCCGCATCCTGCCATCAGCCCGCCGCGCGTGACACCTGAACTGCCATTTCGTCTTCTCCGGGATCGGCGTGGCTCCCGTCGATCACGGAGAGCTGTTGTTCAATTACAGCAGGTGCTCGGCGGGATTGAGGGGCTGTTTTCGGACTCAACTCCCGCCCGAGAACAGATCGCAATCAAGGAGAAGGATCATGCCTCGTAGCCCGCAAGTCTCCCGCCTGGTCAGGGCCCTGCCGCCGGTCTGCGCCGCCGCACTGTCCATCGCCGCCGCCGCGCCGGCCGCACAGGCCCGCACCGCGCCGGCTCCGGCGCCGGCCCTCGTCAACGGTGGATTCGAGGCACCGGCCATCCCGGCCAACGCCTTCATCCGGTACGGCACCGGAAGCACGATCGGCCCGTGGCGCGTCACCCAGGGGAACGTCGACCTGACGGGCGCCAACTTCTGGCAGGCCGCCGACGGCCGCCAGTCGCTGGACCTGGAGGGCAGCGAGTCGGGAACGGTCGAGCAGCGCCTCGCGACCCGCGTCGGGGGCTGCTACACCGTGACCTTCGCACTCGCCGGGAACCCGGACGGCGGCCCGACGGTCAAGCGCGGCTACGCCCGGGTGGTCCAGCACACGCTCGCGCACCCCACCGTCCAGAAGAACTTCATCTTCAACACGGCGGGCAAGTCGCGGACCAACATGGGCTACGTCGCGGAGCGGTTCCGGTTCCGCGCCTTCGCGTCGAACTCGACGCTCACCTTCGCCAGCACGACGGGCGGCGGTTACGGCCCGGTCATCGACGCGGTGAGCGTCGTGCAGTCCAACCCGGCCGACTGCCGTCTCGTCCGCCCGTAACGAACCGCCGGCACACAGGCCCTTGTCCACCGCACCGGTGGACAAGGGCCTACCGCTTTCCCACGGCGGGTGTCCCGAGCCGGGCGACCGGGCGAACTCGAAGGTTCCGGGGATCGCGGGAGTCGTACTTCTCGCCCTATGACGACGCCGACCTCCTCACCCTGGCCGAGATCGATGACGCGGCCTGGCCACCGGTCGTCGGCTCCCCCGAGATGATCAGCTGGGCAGGCCCGGCCGCCGACCTGCTGAACCTGAGCGCCGACGGGACCCGCAACCCGACCGCGATCTGGGCCACGGTCGCCACACCCCCCCGCCCGCCCTCCCGGCGTGACTTCGTACCGCCGGACCTGCCCCCGACCCACATCGCCATCGCCACCCGAGAAGACGATGACCGGCCATCCGTAGCGGCCTACCGCCACGCCGCCCACCACCGCCCAACAACTGCACCAACACCGACCTGAGACTTCGTCCCCTTAATACGGCAGCCGCATTTCGTGAGCTACTCCGACCCCGGCGCCGACTGGTGGTGGCAGGCATGCCGCATTGCACGTACAGCTGGAACTTCTCCTACACCTCGGGCCTGGAAGATCCGCTACTTCGACGGCCAGTCGATCCACACCCTCTGACCCTGGGGCGTGTCGATGCCGCCGCCCGGGATGACATTCGTACGCGAGGACGACCGCCTGAGCGCGGCCCCACAGGCCGACCTTGGCGAAGACCCGCGCCACGTGAGTCTTCACCGCGCCCCCGCTGACCTATATACCGGGCCCAGAGCCCCCCAGAGGGGAGGCCGCATGGGGCCCGGGGTGTGGGGGGCGAAGCCCCCGCATGGGGGCGTGGGGGCGAAGCCCCCACATCGGGGGTTCCAGGGGGTCGCCCCCCTGGGCGAAATGAACGCGACGCCAGACGGCCCGCAAGGGCAAGCGTCACCCAAGTCGCGTGGGGCGGGTGGGACTCGAACCCACGACCCAAGGATTATGAGTCCTCTGCTCTGACCGGCTGAGCTACCGCCCCGAACGTAGGTGTATCAAGCCCCCCTACCTTGCCCGGCGGGTCATGCCCGGCGCAACTCGGACACACCGGCCCCGCCCACGGTACGCCGAACGGCCGGACGTGGACGCATCCCGCACGAAGATCGCGTGACGGCGGTCACATTCGCCGCCGATCACCTTGTCCGTTTTGTCCGCCATCACCGCGACCACCAGTGCATTCAAGTCACACAAGTCCACCCCACCACCAAAACGAGCGAGCAAATGCACGTGCATTTGGGTGTGCATTAGTTCTTGCATCCCTCTCGCGGACGGAGGAAGATAACCGATCTAGCCACTCGGTCCCGCCCCGAGTCCGTCTGGAGGCCCGCCAGATGCCCGTGTACAGCACAGCGTGCAGTTCCGGCATGGACGGCCGCCCCGCAATGAGGCGTCCGCATGCGGTACCGCGCGGAAGACCGCATGTGCTGCCTCCCCTCACGGTCTTCGAGCCCGGCACGGACGGGGCCGACGGAGCGGTCTGCGCGCTGCGGCCGACGAGCACCTCCTCCCGCCAGGCGCGCGAGTTCGCCACCACCACCCTGCAGGGATGGGGGCTGGACGATCTCGTCGACGACGCCACCGTGATCATCTCCGAGCTCGTCACCAACGCCGTACGGCACGGTGTCCCCCCGTACGCCGCGGCGGCCGGAGACGCGCCGATCAAGCTCAGCCTCGTACGCCAGGGCGCGTTCGTCGTGGTCATCGTGTCCGACCCGAGCGAGGACGACCCCAAGCAGCGCCCGGCCGACGACGTCTGTGAGAACGGCCGCGGCCTGCACGTGATCGAGGCGCTCAGCCGCGCTTGGGGATGGACGCCGCTGCCGGGGACGGGCAAGGCGGTGTGGGCCGCCCTGTCGGTCCACTGACGAGCGACCGATTTCAGCCAGTCGTAAAGCCGTTCTGCGGAGTTACCATACGTCGGTCATGAAGAGGCAATGGTTCGGCGCGACACGTGACATCCTTGGCGGTGTAATCCGCCGCTTACGGTCGTTCGGACTCCGGTAAGCCGCGAAGCACCGCCACATGAGGATTCGTTATGAGAGGGCGCGCCAGCGGACCGGCCGACCCGCCGCCGACCAGGACAGGTAGCCACGCGACTCCTCCTCTGGTCGGACGCCGCGACGTCGTCGACCGATTCACCCGGCTCCTCGACGCCATCGGTGACGGCACGTCCCGGCTGATCGGCCTGGCCGGCGAACCCGGGGCGGGAAAGACGCGTCTGCTCGCCGAGCTTGCCGAAATGGCCGAAGCACGGGGAATGCTTCCCATCTGGGGGCGAGCCGCCGAGTTCGAGCAGGAAATGCCGTTCGGCGCCATCGTGGACGCGCTCGACGACCGTCTGGAAACTCTGGCGAAAGAACTGCCCGGCCGTCTCGGTGAGAAGGCCGCGTCGCTGCTCGCGGCCGTTTTCCCCGCCCTGTCGGCGAACCCGCCGGCCGATCCCGGCGATCCGGAGACGTCCGACACCCTGTTCGGCCGCTACGGCGTCTACCGCGCCGTACGCCGGCTGCTGGAAGAGCTGGTCCCGGACAAGGGTCTCGTCCTGATCCTCGATGACCTGCACTGGGCCGACGACGCGTCGGTCGAGCTGCTCGACCATGTCGTACGCCATCCACCGCGCGGCCGGGTGCTCATCGCGGTGGCCTACCGCCCGGCGCAGGCCTCCGCCCGGCTGGCCGCCCTGATGGAGGCGGCGCCGCGCATCACGGTGGGCCCGCTCAACGAGGCCGAGGTGGAGGAGTTCCTCGGCCCCAAGGTGAACCGCACCCGGCGGCGTGACCTGTACGAGGCCAGCGGCGGCAACCCCTTCTACCTGGAGGCGCTGTCCCGCATGGACGGCGAGCCGGTGGAGGGCGGCGGAGGGCCGGCCGAGCTCCCGCCGCGCATCCGCGCCGCCCTGCGGCTGGAGCTGAGCGGGCTGCCGGCCGAGGCCCTGCTGGTGGCCCAGGCCGCCGCCGTCGCGGCGGACGAGTTCGAGCCCGCGCTGGCCGCGGTCGCCGCCGAGCTGCCCGAGAAGGCGACGCTGGAGGCGATCAGCGAGCTGGTCGCCCGCGACGTCGTACGGCCCGCCTCCCCCGGCCGGTTCCGGTTCCGCCATCCGCTCGTGCGCCACGCGGCGTACGGCTCGGCCGCCGCGGGCCGGCAGCTCGCCGCGCACGCGCGGATCGCCGCGCACCTGGCCGAGGTCGGCGCGCCCGCCACGGCGCGCGCCCACCATGTCGAGCGCTCAGGCCGGTTCGGTGACCGCGACGCCATCGGCACGCTCGTCGCGGCGGCCCGTACGGTCGTGGCCCAGGCGCCGGCCACCGCGGCGCACTGGCTCGGCGCGGCACTGGCCCTCATGCCCGAGGAATCGACCGACCGCGTCGAGCTGCTGCTGGAGCTGGCCCGGCTGCAGGCGGTCAGCGGCCGCCTGGTCGAGGGCCGCGACACCGCACGCGAGGTGCTGCGGCTGCTGCCGCCGGACGACTACACGCGGCGGGCGCAGGCGGCGCGGTTCGGCGCGCTGATGGAACGCCAGCTGGACCGGCCGCACGAGGCCCGCGCGCTGCTGCTGGACGAGCTGCGCCGCATCCCCGGCCCGCAGTCGGCCGCCGCGCTTCCGCTGCGCATCCGTCTGATCGCCGAGAGCCTGATGCGCAGCGACTTCCGCGCCGCCCAGGCCGTACTGGACCTGATGCCGGAGCACTCCCCCGACTGGGATCCCGGCATCGTGCTGGCCGTCGCCGCGCTGCGCCCGCTGCCCGCGTACGCCGCGGGCCGGATGGCCGACGCCGTCCGCTACGTCGAGGCCGCCGACCGGCTCCTGGCCACCGCCTCCGACGAGCACCTCGCCGAATGGCCGGACGCGATCGCCTGGCTGTGCTGGACCGAGACCTTCCTCGGCCGGCACGTCGCCGCCCACGGTCACTTCGACCGCGCCATCGCGGTCGCCCGTGCCACCGGCCAGAGCTTCATCATGAGCAACCTGCTCGCCGGCCGTGCCCGCTCCGACGTCATGCTGGGCCGCCTGCGGGAGGCCGCGTCCGCCGCGGAAGACGCCGCGGAGGCCGCCCGGCTGCTGGGCTCGGGCCAGCAGCTCGGGTTCGCGCTCACCCAGCAGTGCCTGGCCCGCAGCTGGGCGGGCGACCACGAGGAGGCCCTGCGGCTCGGCGCGGAGGCGGTCGACACCGGCGGCGGTGGCGAGTGGTGGGGTGCGCTGGCCCGCTACGCGCGTGCGATCGCGCTGGTCAACCACGGCGACCTGGAAGCCGGCGAACCCGCCCTGCTCGAGGCGTGCGACGACTTCAAGGCGCCCCGGCTCGACCTGGGCACGCTCATCTTCTGCTGTGAGACCCTCGCCCGCGTCGCGACGTCGCGCGGACGCTCCCGCGAGGCCGAACGCTGGGCCGACCGCGCCGAGCAGCGCGCACGCGCCGACGCCGAGACCACCATCGGCGCCGCCCGGCTGGCCCGCGCGCACGCCCTGGCCGAGGCCAACCCGATGGGCGCCGCCGAGCACGCGCTGCAGGCGGCGGAGGTGTTCACCGCGGCCGAGCTGCGCATCGACGCGGGCCGGGCGAGCATGCGCGCCGGCACCGCGTACGCCGCCGCGGGCCAGCGCGGGCACGCGGTCGAGCACCTCGGCGTGGCCGCCACGATCTTCAAGGACTGCGGGGCCCGCGCCCTGCACGCCCGCACCGTCCGCGAGCAGCGCCGTCTCGGCGTTCGCGTCAACGCCCGTTCGGAGGGCCGCGGCGCCGGTCCGTACGGCCTGACCCGGCGTGAGATGGAAGTGGCCATGCTCATCGTCGAGGGCAACACCAACCAGCAGATCGCCGCCCGGCTGTTCGTGAGCCCGCGGACCGTCGAGACCCACATCTCCCACATCTTCGCCAAGCTCGGCGTGTCCTCCCGCGTCGCCATCGTCAACGTGTTGAACCGCAACCCGTAGTCGCGACGTCGAAGAAAGTCAGGGATTACCACGATGCCCCGCGGGCCCGTGGGGCGCGATCGTTCTCAGGGAGCACACGGAGGGTCACAACCATGCATCGCCGCGTCGCGCGATACACCCTGGAGGGCGTCAAGGACGCCACGGTGTCCGTGCATCCGTTCACGACCGAGGACGGCCTCGGTCTCGAGCTCAGGCGGTTCCGTCGGGCCGACTGCGATGACGTCGTGCTGATCCTGCACGGCCTCACCTCGTCCAGCGACATGTTCATCATGCCCGAGCACCGCAACCTCGTGAGCTTCCTCCTCGACGCCGGCTTCACCGACGTGTGGACCTCCGACTTCCGGATGAGCAACCGCTTCCCGTACGACACCGAGACCCACCGCTACACCCTCGACGACATCGCCCACTGGGACCACCCCGCCGCCCTACGCGAGTTGCGCGAGCACGTCGGCGACCGCCGCGTGCACGTCATCGCGCACTGCCTCGGCTCGGTGGCGTTCTCGATGAGCCTGTTCGGCGGGGTGGTCGAGGGCATCTCGAGCTTCGTCAGCAACAGCGTCGCGCTGACGCCGCGCGTGCCGGCCTGGTCGAGGGTGAAGCTCACGGCCGGTCCGCCGCTGCTCGAATACCTCGTCGGCGCCTCCTTCCTCGACCCGCGCTTCGGCGACGCGCCGCCGCTCACCCGCGGCTGGATGATCTCGCGGGCGGTGTCCCTGTTCCACCGCGAGTGCGACGTGCGCGCCTGCCACATGGAGAGCTTCATGTGGGGCAGCGGACGCCCCGCGATGTACGTCCACGACAACCTCGACCCGGTGACCCACGAGCGCATCGCCGACCTCCTCGGCCCTTCCGGGGTGCACTACTTCCGGCACGTGCGCAAGATGGTCGCCGCCGGCCACGTCGTACGCTACGACCCTTCGGACCCGCGCCACGCCGGCCTGCCCACCGACTACCTCGAACGGGCGGGCGAGGTCACGACGCCGTCCCTGTTCCTGACCGGCGACCGCAACCACGTCTTCCCCGGGGCCAACATCGCCTGCTACGAGACCCTCGACCGGCTCGCGCCGGGCCGCCACGAGCTGGCGATCCTCCCGGGATACGGCCACTTCGACCCCTTCACCGGAAAGCACGTCCACCAGGACGTCTTCCCGAAGATCGTCGACTTCGTGAAGCGGAGCGCCGCATGAACACGCGAACCAGAGCACGCGGCCTTCCCGGATCCCCGATGAGCGAGCGAGCCGAAGACCACGGCGCCCCGGCGAAGGAGCACTCGTGACGGCCGAGCACGCCGACGCGGTCGTCGTCGGCTCGGGTTTCGGGGGCTCCGTCGCGGCCTACCGGCTGGCGGAGGCCGGTAAGTCCGTGGTGGTGCTGGAGCGGGGCCGTGACTACCCGCCCGGCAGCTTCGCCCGTACGCCGGCCGAGATGAGCCGGGCGTTCTGGGACCCTGCCGAGCAGCTCTACGGCCTGTTCGACGTGTGGAGCTTCAGCGGGTTCGACTCGGTCGTCTCCAGCGGGCTGGGCGGCGGTTCGCTGATCTACGCCAACGTCCTGCTGCGCAAGGACGAGCACTGGTTCGTCAAGGAGGAGGCGCTGCCCGACGGCGGGTACGAATGCTGGCCGGTGAGCCGGGCCGAGCTCGACCCGCACTACGACGCGGTCGAGGCCATGCTCGGTGCCACGCCGTACCCTCTGGACCATCCCGCGTTCGCCTCCACGCCCAAGACGCACGCGATGCAGGACGCCGCGGCCGAGCTCGGGCTCGACTGGCAGCTGCCGCCGCTGGCGGTCAGCTTCGCGCCCGAGCCGGGGGCCGCGCCGGGCCTGGGCCTGCCGCTGGCCGACCGGCCGTACGGCAACCTGCACGGCGCGCCGCGCGTCTCCTGCCGGTTGTGCGGCGAGTGCAACATCGGCTGCAACGACGGGTCCAAGAACAGCCTCGACCACACCTACCTGTCCGCCGCCAAGCACCACGGCGCCGACCTGCGCACGCTGCACGAGGTGCGGTCGATCCGGCCGCGCCCGGAGGGCGGCTACGAGGTCGACTACGTCGTGCACGACCCGCAGGAGAAGGCCCGTAAGCTGCCGCTGCACACCATCTCCTGCGACCGCCTGGTGCTGGCCGCCGGCACCTACGGCACCTCCTACCTCCTGCTGCGCGACCGGGAGCGGTTCCCCGGGCTGAGCCAGGCGCTGGGCACCCGGTTCTCCGGCAACGGCGACCTGCTCACGTTCCTGCTCCGGGCCAAGGACCGCGCCCGCATCCGCCCGCTCGACGCGAGCCGCGGGCCGGTCATCACCAGCACGATCCGGCTGCCCGACGAGGTCGACGGCGCCACCGGCCGCGGCGCCTACATCCAGGACGGCGGCTACCCGTCCTTCGTCGACTGGATCGTCGAGGAGGCCGACGTCACGCACGAGATCGCCCGCGTGGTCCGGATGCTGTTCGAGCGGTTCCGCGGGTTCATCTCCCACGCGCCGGAGACCCGCACCTCCAAGGAGCTGTCGGAGCTGATCGGCGACGGGGCGTTGTCGGTCAGCTCGCTGCCGCTGCTGGGCATGGGCCGCGACGTGCCCGACGGCGTGCTCCGGCTGCGGGGCGGCGATCTCGACATCCGCTGGAGCGCCGAGACCAGCGACGCGTACTTCACCCGGATCCGGGCCACGATGCAGCGCATCGCCCACGTGCTGGGCGCACGCTACGCCGACAACCCGATCTGGTTCCGCAAGCGGATCGTGACCGTACACCCGCTGGGCGGCGCCCCGATGGGCCGCCATCCGGGCGAGGGGGTCTGCGACCCGTGGGGTGAGGTGTACGGCCATCCGGGCCTCTACATCGCCGACGGGGCGGCGCTGCCGGGCTCGGTGGGCGCCAACCCGTCACTGACCATCGCGGCGCTGGCGGACCGCATGTCCACCCGCCTGCTCGAGACGACCGGCCACGCTCGCGTGAGCCCGGTCGGGGGGACGGTGAACGGCAGGGCGCGCGAGCCGGAGAAACCTGGGGGTTCCCCGGATCGCACGTCGCTGTCGTTCACCGAGGAGATGAAGGGGTTCTACACCGACGGGGAGAACGCTCCGGGAGCCGGAGAGGCAGCCGGACGGGAGGCCGGGCGCACGCTCGGTTTCCGGCTGACCATCACGGTCGACGACGTGGAGCGTTTCTTGAAGGAGCCCGAGCACACCGCTCAGGCCGAGGGATGGATTGACGCCGCCGGCTGCGGGGGCCGGCGTCAAGTCGAGCGGGGCTGGTTCAACCTGTTCTCGCCGGGAGACGCACCGGATCGCCGCCTGATGCGATACCGCCTGCACTTCACCGACGACAAGAACCGGCCCCGCACCCTTTCAGGCTGGAAGGACATCCGCCACCACCCGGCGAGCCGGGTCTGGCCCGACACGACCACCCTCTACTTCCGCCTGCTGGAGGGCCACATCCCGGACGGCGGTGACGACGAGGCCGCCATCGCGGGCGCCGGCATCCTGCACCTGAGCGTGGAAGACTTCGCCCGCCAGCTGACGACGTTCCACACCACCGGCCCGCACGGCCTGAGCGCCCTCGAACGCTTCGCCGGCTTCTTCCTCGGCGAGCTCTGGGACCTCTACCGCCCGACCGTTTAGGTCCTGTCGGCGAAGAGGAGGACCGGGAGCTCAGCGGGCCGTCGACGGCTCGACGGCGAAGACCTTGCCGGGATTGAAGATGCCCGCCGGGTCGAGGGCCTGCTTGATCGCGCGGTGCATGTCGAGGACCACGGGACCGGCCTCCTCCTCCAGGCCACGGCGCTTCAGCAGGCCGACGCCGTGTTCGCCGGTGACCGTGCCGCCGAGGCCGATCGCCTCGTCGACGATCCGCTCGAACGCCGCCTGGGCGCGCACACGCGCGGCGTCGTCGTCCGAGGGGGTGATCATCAGGGGGTGCAGGTTGCCGTCGCCGGCGTGGGCGACGTTGGCGATGTGGATGTCGTGTTCGGCGGCGATGCGTTCGATGCGTGCCAGCATCTCCGGGACCAGCATCTTCGGCACGCAGATGTCCTCGGTGAGCACCGGGCCGAGGCGTTCGACCGCTGGGTACGCGAGGCGGCGGGCGGCGAACAGCGCCTCGGCCTCCTCCGCGTCCGTCGACCGGGTGGTCCACGTCGCGCCCGCCGACTCGAAGCAGCCCAGCATCGCGTCGGCCTCCTCCTCACCGGCCTGGCCCGGAGCGTCGCACCGGCCGAGCAGGAGCACGTCCCCGCCGTCCGCGAGCCCCATGTTGCGCCACTCGTCCACCGCGCGCAGGCAGTGCCGGTCGATCAGTTCGAGCGCGCTCGGTACGATGCCGGCGGCGGCCACCGCGGCCACGGCCTCGCCCGCGGCGACCAGCGAGTCGAAGTACCCGACGACCGTACGCTCGGCCGCCCGCATTCCCCGCAGCCGTACGGTGATCTCGGTGATGATCCCGAGCGTGCCCTCGGAGCCGACCATCAGCCCGGCCAGGTCGTACCCGGCCACTCCCTTCGCCGTCCGCCGTCCGAGGCGTACGACGTCACCGCGCCCGACGACCGCCTCCAGGCCCAGCACGTAGTCACGTGTGACGCCGTACTTCACGCAGCACAGCCCGCCCGCGTTCGTCGCGACGTTGCCGCCGATCGTCGACCACGGCGCGCTCGCCGGGTCCGGCGGGTACCACAGCCCGTGCTCGGCGCACGCGCTCCGCAGGTCGTCGTTCACGACCCCGGGCTGCACGACGGCGAGCCGCTCGTCCTTGTCGATCTTCAGCACGGCGTTCATCGCCTCGAAGGAGACGACCACGCATCCGTCGAGAGCGTTGGCCCCTCCGGAGAGCCCGGTACCCGCTCCCCGGGCGACGACCGGAACCCCGCGTGCGGCGCAGCGGGCCACCACCTCACGGACGTCGGCCGTCTCGCGTGGCCGCACCAGCGCCGCCGGCCGGCCGTACGGCGCCCATTCCGCCTCATCGTGCGCATATGACGCCAACACGTCGGCGTCCCGGACCAACCGCCCGGCGGGCAGCGCACGTTCCAGCTCGGCCACCACTTCTTCGGACATCACCGCCATAAGTGGACACCTTATTGGACCGACCCCGAACCTGGGCGGGCGCCACTTCGCAACGGGACCACAAGCGGCCGATCCCCTGGCGCACGGCCGCCGACAATCCTACTATTTCGGTCGACAAAGACTACATAGTGGGGACCACCGGCATGGACTTGAAAAATGAGGCCGACTACGACCGGCTGCGCGCGACGCAGTGGCGGGCACGGAACACGATGTCCCGCCGAGCCCTGTTCCGTATGTCGGCCACCGTGGGCCTCGGTGCGGCGGTCGGCGGCATGGCACCGCGTCCGGCGGCGGCCTCGCGATCGGCGGCCGCCGCCACCGGGCCGATCGTCAAACCACTGCCGCCCGAGCTGTTCGTCGTCCACGGCAGCAATGCCGAGATGCGCTGGGAGGCGATGCGCGGCCAGGGTTACCACACCCCGATCGACCGGTTCTTCGTCCGCGACCACACCAGCACGCCGCTGATCGACGTACGGAGCTGGCGGCTGCGGCTCTTCGGCAGCGGCCTGCACGGCTCCCCCACGCTCGACCGCGCCGTCACGTTCTCCTACGAGGACCTGCTCGGCCTGCCGTCCCGGGAGATCAGCGCGTTCATCGAGTGCACCGGCAACGGCCGCGGCTTCTACACCACTCAGCAGAACCAGCAGGTCAGTGGCACCGCGTGGAAACTCGGTGCCGTCGGCGTCGCACGCTGGCGCGGCGTTCCGCTGTCGGTCGTGCTCGAACGCGCCGGCCTGACGAGACACGCCGTCGACGTCATGCCGCGCGGCCTGGACGCCGACTACGTCGACGCGGGCACGAACCACGGACGGGTACGCCGCCCGATCCCGGTCGCCAAGGCCCTGGACGACGTGCTGCTCGCATACGAGATGAACGGCCGGCCCCTGCCACCCGACCACGGCTTCCCGGTACGCGTGGTGGTGCCCTCATGGGTGGGCATCTCCTCGATCAAATGGGTCGGCGACATCGAGGTGTCCGACGCCCCGCTGTTCTCCCCGTGGAACACGCAGTACTACCGCCTGTTCGGCCCCGACTATCCTCCCGAGGGCAGCGCGCCGCTGACGCGCCAGGTGATCAAGAGCGCCTTCGAGCTACCGTGGGACGCGACACTGAGCGCGGGCCGTACGACCGTGCTCCACGGCCGGTCGTGGTCCGGCCACGGAGCGGTCCGCCAGGTGGAGGTGAGCACGGACGGCGGCGCGAACTGGCGACAGGCCCGCACGCACGGGCCGGGCAGACCCGGCGGGTGGCTCCGCTGGGAGTTCCCATGGCACCCCGACGGCACCGGCCCGCACACCCTGCTCGCCCGTGCGACGGACACCACGGGAACGACCCAGCCGGACACCGCCCGTTACAACACGCTCGGCTATCTCTTCGACGCGGTGGTGAGGCACCCGGTCACAGTGTCCTGAGCCGCGAAAACGACCGGCGACACCACCGAGCCCACCAGCACCCACATCGAAACCCCGCCGACCGCCGCCGCGGGCGGAACGCCGAGCCGCACACCGCACCCCTCCAGGTTCGCGGCTGCCCGCGTCACGGCCCGCCGGACCGCCGGTCGCGCCGCGCCTGCGGACAGACGCCTTGGGACTCGATGGGGTTCTGGGTGGCAGAACGCCGAACGGCAACGGCAACGGCAACGGCAACGGCAACGGCAACGGCTGAGTCTTGCCGCCGAGAAAGACCTGGCGTCCGGCCATGATCTGCTCAACGGCCGGCTCTCCATGGCACGAAGCCGGCGCGCTGCTCGTGGCGGGACGGCGACTGCCGCGCGGTGGCGTGCAGGCGCTGACCAACCGGACGCCGGCGCGGTGCGCGGCGACCCACCGAAGCGGCAAACCCACGCTCCAGTGAGGGGACGCCGAGACCCAAGCGTGGGTGCCGATCCCCGGCACGTTCGTACGTCCACCGGCCGCGGGGCTGAGACCCGCGGTTGTGAGGGGACCCCGCACCATGCCAGGCCCGGGTGAGGGTGCCCCTCACAGAACCGGCGAACCGGCGACGGGCGAGTATGCCCGCGTGGCGTCAGGACGTTGTGAAGGCGGGGTTGGTGCGCAGCCGGCCGACGCGGCGGGGCTTGCGCCGGGGGGTGCTGCTGCGGACCTCCGGAGCCCGGTGCTCGAGCGCGGCGCGGAGCTGGGCGCGACCGCGGTGGATGCGGCTGCGCACGGTGCCCATCTTGACGCCCAGGGTCGCGGCGATCTCCTCGTACGACAGGCCCTCGATGTCGCACAGGACCACCGCCGCGCGGTATTCCGGAGCGAGGGCGTCGAGTGCCGTCTGGATGTCGCCGTCGAGATGCTGGTCGTCGTACGCCTGCGCCGGGCTGGGCTCACGGCCGCGCAGCCGCTCGGCCGCGTCGTCGGCGAGACCTTCGAAGCGGATGCGCTGCTTGCGGCGGACCTGATCGAGGAACAGGTTGGTCGTGATGCGGTGCAACCAGCCCTCGAACGTGCCGGGTGTGTAGTTCGACAGAGAACGGAACACCCGGACGAAGACCTCCTGCGTGAGGTCCTCGGCGTCGTGCTGGTTTCCGGTCAGCCGGTACGCCAGGCGGTAGACGCGCGCGGAGTGTTCACGCACGATCCCGTCCCAGCTGGGCGGCGTCCATGCCGCCGAGTCAACCTTCACCTGTCACCCCCGAGAGTGGTGTGTATTTCAGAGTCTTGCGGGTGGGAGGTAAGAGCGATGTAAGGCCGCCGATCCCGTCTCACGATCTCAAGCATGGCAGCGCGCACCTCCTCGAACGTCGCCCGTCAGACGGGTCTTGGGTGGCACCTCGTCCACCGCGGGGCGGAGAGGGGCACCCGCCGCTTCATCCTCTGGAAGTAGAGGCACGCACATCCTCACCACTCCTTGATACGCCCGGAGTCCGCAAAAGGTTCACCGACTCGTGATCGAACTTTGACACAAGAGCGCCTCGACACTCGAGCAAACCAAGGCAACGACGTACCCAGGCAAACGAACCCCATGCCAGAAACCCCGGCGAATCCCAGAACCAACCCGCTGCCGACAGCCACGAAAGCCACCAGAAGACCACCGCGACGACAACCCAATGTCACGACCTGGACAACCCACCAACCACCGCAGAACCCACCGCACCACGAACCCACATCGAAAATCCCACGCAGACCACCCAAGCCCCACAGACGCAGAGGCCAACCCGAAGAGCCGAAAACGGCGAGCAACCACCGGAGGGGGCGCGGGGCACAGCCCCGCATCGGGGGTTCCAGGGGGTCGCCCCCCTGGAAAAACACAAGCGGGCCCAGGCGAAGCCACCCCAGAAGGGTGGCGAGCAGCCTGACCCGCCTCGGCTCCCCCGACTGGACTCGAACCAGTAACCTGCCGGTTAACAGCCGGCTGCTCTGCCAATTGAGCTACGGAGGATCGCGCGACGGCCGCTTCGTGCGGTCGTCCCGACGGCTTCCAAGGTTAGCGTATTCCAGGGGTGCTCGTTTCCTCCCCGACTGTCAGAGCGGACGGGGGGTATGTCTAACTCGACCGGCAGAGGAGATGGCCATGAAGTATCGCTTTGGGTTCCTCACGGGAGCAGCCGTCGGATACGTGCTGGGTACACACGCGGGACGAGAGCGCTACGAGCAGATCAAGCGGCTCTCCCGGCGTGTCGCGGAGAACCCCACCGTCCAGGAGGCCGCCGGCATCCTGCGCGCCCGGGCCGGCGAGCTGGCCGGCACGGCCCGGCAGAAGGTGGGCGACAAGGTGTACGACAGGGTTCCCGGCATGCACCGGGATCGCCAGGACACCGCCGGCATCAGCTGACCCGAAGCCACCCGGCCGGTGGACCCCACCCGGTCGTTCCTGATCCGGCAGGCCCACCGGTCGGATCGGCGATCCGTAGCGGTCCTGTGGCGGACCGTCACGCGCACGCCCGGCGTCCCTGCGACGTCGGGCGCCCTCCTCGGTGGGGTCCGAGACCCCACCGACCAGCGTCCGGAGGGACGTGCCACGAGGGCTGCCGGCTGCCGCCGTTCGGCACCCGGACACGAAGGCGATCGGCTCACATCCTTGAGCGGCACCACGGATCGCTGAGCTGATCAGAGACGCCCGGGTGGGACCCGGCGCGGGGTACCGGCCCGGCCCACCATCGCCCGATCCGGCGGACGCGGCACGGACCGGAGCACGGCCCCGCCCCGGGCGGGCTCGAAGAAGAGGACCGATGCAGTCGGCCGCAGGCCTCTACCGGCCCGCTTCACGCCGGTACGGCCGCCGCGCCCCCGCTGAGCCCATGAAGATCACCCGGGGCACACCGAGGCGCCCGCCGACCGCCGCCGGCGGTCAGGGAGGCTCACAGGCCCGTCTGGCGGCGGATCTCCTCCATCGCCTGCTCGGCCTGGGCGAGCAGGCCCGGGTCGGAAGGGTCCAGGCCCGGGTCGAAGACGAGTGTCCAGCGGGGCTCGCCGCCGCCTTTCGCCGGGCGCCGGGCGGCGATGCGGACGCCGCCACCGCCGGGCAGCTTCACGTGGGTGCTCACCACGACCGTCGCGGTGACCCGTTCGCGTACCGCCTCCGGGACCGAGCCGGGTTCGGACAGGTGGACGGAGTGCCGCGCGCCGCCGACCTCGCGTACGACGAGGACGCCGTCCCTCCACGCGGCCTGCTCGACGCGTTCCCACGGCAGGCGGGTGAATCCGGCGCCGTCCTGGAAGTGCAGCGCGGCGTCGGTCGCGACCGTCTCGCCGCTGACCGCCAGAACCCGTTCTCCCCTGCCGAGGGTCAGGCCGTCGGGCAGGTTCCGCCGCCGTGTCAGTCGCATGCGATCACGCTACCGCCCCATGGACGTCCCATTACCGGCGCGAGCGGCGATCCACGCCGATCCCGCCGCCCCCGTCGAGCGGAGTCCCGCTCGACGGGGGCGGCGGCGCCACGTCATGGGCATCGCCGCGAGCCGAGCAGGTCGAGGACGAGCGCGGCGGACCAGCTGAAGTCGTGGCTGCCACGGCCGGTGCCGTCGAACGGGTCGAAGCACTCGCGAAACCCCGACTGGCGTACGAGGCGCAGGGTCGAGCCCAGCAGCAGGTCCGCGACCGCGTCCAGGTGGTGGGTGACCGCGCCGAGCCACACGAGCCAGTTCGTGTTCACCCAGGTCGGGCCGCGCCAGTACGCCCCGCGGTCGAACACCGCCGACTGGACGTCGCAGGTCGGCACCGGATAGCCCGTCGCGCCGGCGAACCGCGCGGACAGCAGCAGGTCGGCCAGGCTCCGTACGATCGCCGCGGGCAGCTCCGGGTCCAGCAGCGGCACGAACCCGGAGATCGTCGCGGCGGGAATGAGCTCGTCCGTACGGACGTCGCGGGCGCGGAAGCACCCGCCGTCCCACAGCCGGTCGACCATCGCGCCATGGAATCCGCTGCGCGGCCTCGCGGTGCGGGCCCGGGTCGGCGCCGGCGAGCTCGGCGACCTCGGCCAGAGCGTGGGTCGAGGCGAGAAGGACCGCGTTGAACAGCGGATCCTCCACGACGAACGGGTGATCGTCGCGCAGGTACTCCGCCCGGTACCCGGCGTCGCGCATCGACCGTACGAGCGACACGTGCCGGTCGGCGACGGCGCCGTCGGCGCTCTGCTCCCGCGCGTACGGCGACAGGGGCGGCTCCACGGCCTGGAGCGGCCGGTCCCAGGCCGGGCTGTTCTCCAGCCCGGACTCCCATGGATGGCAGAGGCTGACCAGCCCGAACCCGGCGACGTCGCGCTCGCGTTCGAGGTAGGCGTGCTGGGCGGCGAGCCGCGGGTACAGCCGCGTCAGGAACGCCCGGTGCTCGCCCGCGCCGGAGCCGGGGCCCTGCGCGAGCCGCAGCGCGGCGAGCGCCTGCAACGGCGGCTGGGCCAGCCCGGAGGTCTCCACGCCGCGCGGGGCGTCCGGCTGGGCGCGGCTGCGCCAGAACTCCGGCCCCGGGAAGAAGGCGTTGCCCGCCACGCCGGAGCTGAACACGATGTGCGGCACGAGGCCGGTCGCCCACTGCCCGCGGAACACCGACAGCAGCTCGACCCGGGCCCGCTCGGGCCGGTGCCGGGCCAGCCCCAGGCTGACGAAGGCCGAGTCCCAGCTCCACTGGTGCGGGTAGAGCCCGGGCGAGGGAACCGTGGCCGTGCCGGTCCAGTTCGCGTCGAGCACGCGTGCGGCGGCCGCCCAGACGGTCGCCTCGTCACCCATGAGCCGCAGCCCCATTATCACAGCGTACGGAACGCCCGCACCGTCGGCGATGCCCGATCCGCCCAAAGTCCCGGAAATGGAGGAGAAGGGGCCGCCTGCCGTCGTTTCCCGGCGCCGGTCGCGGCTGTCGGGCCCCCGACGGATGACGTCCCTGCCGGGCGTCGCGACGAGCTCACGCCGGAGCGCCGGCTCCGCACAGGCTCACCCCGGGGCGCCGGCTCGGCGCAGCTCGACCAGCCGGGCCAGCAGTTCCGCCCGTTCGTCGGCCGGCTCCGAAGGGAACCGGGTGGGCCGGAACTCCTTGACGATCTCTGCTCCGGCGGCACGCAGATCGGCCAGATCCTCCAGCAGGGACTGCTGCACCTGCGTTACCCGATCGGCCGCGCCCACCAGGTCGGCGGCCTCACGCACCAGGTGCGCGGGAGTCTGCGCCACCGCGGCCGGGTCGCGGCCGGTCGCCGCGACCTGGCCCGGGAGCCCGAGGTCGGACCAGGTCACCCGCCAGCCGGGCCAGTGCTCCGCCGCACCCGGCCCCGGGTGCGGCAGAGGCCAGGCCGTCACCGTACGGGCCGCGACGTCGATCAGGGCCCCGCCGCGGACGTGCTCCACCCGGGGCAGAGTGGTGCCGGGCGCGGACCGCAGCGCCGTCACCAGATCCGCGCCCACGGTCATCACGCGGTCGATCGACCACAGGGTGCTGAAGTCCCGGACCTGGCCGTCGGAGAAACGGACCGTCAGGATCGTCTCGGCGTCCAGGTAGTAGGGGTCCGGATCGCCCTCGGTGATCTGGCGCCGCTGGTCCTGGAGGCTCGTCCGCGCCCCCATGAGCAGGGTGCCCTGGTTGAGCGTGGCCGTGACCTGGTCGACCGTCAGTTCCTCCGCCGGCTCGGGGACGGCGATCAGCCCCTCGGCGTCAAGGCCCAGGTAGGCGAGCACGTCGGCGTGTCCGCGGACCGCCCAGCGGATGTTCCACTCCGGCCACCGTTCGCCGACCAGCCGCAGCAGCGCCCGGCGCACTTCGAGGTTCACCCCGGCCGGGCAGTGCTCGCTCCAGAACAGCAGCGTCCGGGCGTCCAGGTCCAGCACCAGGGAGCCCTCACACCAGACGTCATCGGTCGGCTGGTCGCGCCGCTCCGTCGAAAGGATGAACGACCGCAGCCCCTCCGGACCCGTCAACGGGGCGGACGCCAGGGAGAGCGCCCCGAACTGGGAGTAGTGGATCCGATGTTCGCCCTGTTCCACGATGACGTAGTTCGCGCGATGGCCCATACCGTCCGATTGTGAGCGACGCGGTCGGCCCGGTTCGACCGGTTTTCGGACACGCGGCACGTCCAGGCAGAGCCGGGACGCGCGCGGCCGGCACCCCGGCCGACCGCGCCCCGGGCGGGTCCTACGCGAAGAGCGTCTCGCCCCAGTAGCCGCCCTTGCGCGGGCCCGGCGGGCAGGCGAAGACGCCGGAGCCGACGTGCTCGATGTACTCGTTCATGTGGTCGTTGCCGGCGAGCCTGTTCTGCAGCGCGACGAACTGCTTGCGCGGGTCCCGCTGGTAGGCGATGAAGAACAGGCCGGCGTCGAGACGGCCCAGCCCGTCGCTGCCGTCGGTGAACGAGTAGCCGCGGCGCAGGATCCGTACGCCGCCGTTGCTGTCGGGGTGGGCGAGGCGTACGTGCGAGTCGGCCGGCAGCTTGGCGAGCGGCACCGGATCGTGCTCGTGCTCGGCACCGTACGGGTTGCCCTCGCCCTTGGTGCGGCCGAAGGTGTCCTGTTGCTCCTTGAGCGAGGTGCGGTCCCAGGTCTCGATGTGCATGCGGATGCGGCGGACGACGACGTAGGACCCGCCGGCCATCCAGGGCGTGCCGTCTTTGGCCGAGGCCCAGACGTGCTCGTCGAGCGCCTTGTGGTCGTCGCCGGAGATGTTGCGGGTGCCGTCCTTGAAGCCGAACATGTTGCGCGGCGTCTGCTGGTCCGGCGTCGTGGAGGAGGTCTTGCCGAAGCCCAGCTGGGACCAGCGCACCGCGACGACACCGAACCCGATCCGCGCCAGGTTGCGGATCGCGTGCACCGCCACCTGCGGGTCGTCGGCGCAGGCCTGGACGCAGATGTCGCCGCCGCTGCGGTCGGGGTCCAGAGCGTCGCCCGGGAAGTGCGGCAGGTCGGCGAGGGCGGCCGGACGCCGCGCCTTGAGGCCGAACCGGTCCTTGCCGTCCTTCTCGAACAGCGTGGGGCCGAAGCCGACGGTGAGGGTGAGGCGCGACGGGGGCAGGCCCAGGGCCTCCCCGGTGTCGTCGGGCGGCGACTCCGGCAGGCCACCCGCGGCCGAGCCGTATGGACGCCCGGCGGTCAGCGCGGCGCCGGCCGCGGTCCACTCCTTGAGCATGCGGATCAGGCGGTCGCGATCGTCGGTGACGACGTCGAAGGCGGCGAAGTGCAGGCGGTCCTGCACGGGCGTGGCGATGCCGCTCTGGTGGGCCCCGTAGAACGGCACCGCTCCGTCGTCGGCGGGCTGCTCGACGGCCTGGGCGACGCTGACCAGGCCGGCGCCGGCCGCGGCGCCCGCGGCCAGCGTCGCACCCGAGTAGGCGAACAGCCGTCGTCTGGAGACCTCGGTCACTTGGCGACCACCCCCGCGAGCTTGGACAGCGGCTCGGCCAGGGCGTTCACCTCGTCCGACAGCTCCTTGCGCTGGTCCTTGCCGACGGTGTCGTAGGAGACGTACCCGTCGCCCTTCTCGTATTTGGTCAGCAGCTTCTGCACCTTGGCGAACTCGTCGGTCAGGTCGGAGGCCAGCCCGGCGTCCCGCTCCTGCACGACCGGCTTGAGCAGCTCGAAGGCCTTCTGCGCCCCGTCGACATTGGCCTTGAAGTCGCTCAGGTCGGTGTGGGAGAAGGTGTCCTCCTCACCCGTGATCTTGCCGGTGGCCACCTCGTCGAGCAGCTCCTTGGCGCCGTTGGCCATCGACGTGGCGGTGATCGACGCGGTGCCGACGCGGGTCTTCAGCGTCTCCAGGTCCTTGACGAGCTGGTCGGCGTACGGGCCCTCGCCCTTGAGCGACTTGGTCTTCCAGAGCGCCTTTTCGATCTGGTGCCAGCCGGTCCACTTGTCGCCCTGCTTGAGATCGGCCTCGCGAGTGTCGACCTTCGGGTCGATGTCGCCGAAGGACTCGGCCACCGGCTCGATGCGCTCCCAGCCGACGCGCGAGGGCGCGAACTCCGCCTTGGCGCCGGCGATGTCGCCCTTGGACACCGACGCGGCGAACTTCTTGGCCTTGGCGAGGGTGTCGTCGACCTGCTCACCGACGTAGGTGCGGTACGAGGCGACGGCGGCGTCCAGGCGCGGGTCGGCCGCCTTGCCCTTGCCGGTGACGGTGAAGGTCTGGGAGGGCCCCTTGCCGGTCATCCCGGCGCTGCACAGGACCTTGTACGTGCCCGCGGTGAGCGTGACGGTGATCTCCGCGCCGGTGCCCGGGCCGATGTTCTCCCGCTCAGAGACGATCTTGCCGTCGGGCGCGAGGATCTCCAGCTCGTTGACCTGGGAACCCTTGTTGGTGACCTTGAAGGTGGTGGCCCCGGCCGCGCCGCTCTTGGCGCCGACCTCGCACGAGGAGTCGGTGGCGGTGACCTCGATCGCGCCGCTCTTGCCGCCCGACGCGTCGTCCTTCCCGCACGCCGACAGCAGGGACAGCGAGGCGATGACCGCCCCCGCGGTGGCGATCAGGTGGGCAGGGCGCATGGGGTCTCCAGCGTGAGAAAAATGGGTTAGGTCTGCCTAACTTAGCCTCACCTAACCTCCGTTCGTCAAGCCGTGCGACTGAAGACCAGGTGCGAGCTTGCTCACCATTTCCCCGGAAACCGGACCCATGAAAGAGGATAAGCACCCCCACTACCTCACAGAACACCCCCGGCCGCCCTCGGAGGAAGGGCGGCCGGGGGTGTCGTTCGGCCGCGCACGGCCGCAGGACGAACTCGCGCGTTACTCCAGGTACTCCCGGAGCATCTGGGCGCGCGTCGGATGGCGCAGCTTCGCCAGCGTCTTGGACTCGATCTGCCGGATGCGTTCCCGCGTCACCCCGAACTCCCGGCCGACCTCCTCCAGCGTCCGCGGGTGACCGTCCGTCAGGCCGAAACGCAGCTGGATGATCCGCTGCTCACGGTCCGACAGCGACCCGAGGATGCCGTCGAGCTGGTCCTGGAGCAGGATGAACGCCGCGGCCTCGATGGGCACCACGGCGTCCGCGTCCTCGATGAAGTCGCCGAGGTCGGAGTCTTCCTCCCCGATCGGCGACTGCAGGGACACGGGTTCCTGGGCGACGCGCTGAATCTCGATGACCCGTTCGGGGGAAAGGCCCATCTCCGTGCCGATCTCCTCGGGGGTCGGTTCGCGACCGAGGTCCTGGTGGAGCTGGCGCTGCACCCGCACCAGCTTGTTGATGGTCTCCACCATGTGGACCGGAATCCGGATGGTCCGCGCCTGGTCGGCGATCGCCCGCGTGATCGCCTGGCGGATCCACCAGGTCGCGTAGGTCGAGAACTTGTACCCCTTGGTGTAGTCGAATTTCTCGACGGCACGTATCAGGCCGAGATTTCCCTCCTGGATCAGGTCGAGGAACAGCATTCCGCGGCCGACGTAGCGCTTGGCGATGGACACCACCAGACGCAGGTTGGCCTCGATGAGTCGTTGCTTCGCCCGGACTCCGTCGCGGGCGAGCTGTTCGAGGTCGTCGCGTTCACCGGGAAGAAGGATGGCCGCACCGGCCACCTTCTCCTCGGCGAACAGCCCCGCCTCGATCGATTTCGCGAGTTCGACTTCCTCTTCTGCCGTGAGTAGCGGCACGCGGCCGATCTCTCGCAGGTAGATACGGACCAGGTCGCTCGTCGGCGCGCGACGGGAGACATCGTCTCCGTCGACGCGCGCCGAGTCCTCGTGCGCGCTGCTGGACTCGAGGACTTCGACACCCTGCTCTCCCAGAATCCGGACGACTCGGTCCACCGAGTCGGCCGGAAGGTCAGAGCGGTCGAGCGCGGCAGCCACGTCGTCGACTGTGATTCCGCGCTCTCTGCCGCGTGCGACGAGGTCCGCCACCTGCTCAACCGACGGCGTCTCGCTTGGCAGCACTGAAGGGCCCACGATGACAGTGTGCGTCAAGGTGCCCGCGTAACGGGGGACCTATTTTTCGGTCACTTCCCTCACAACGAACCGATTCCACGCTCGCGCAACTTGTGTCTCTGCTGTTCAAGGGCCATGAGATCGCCGAACAGGCGGCGATGCTCCTCGCCGTGCTCGACCGGATTCAGCCGTCCTAGTTTGGACTGCAACTTGGCGATCTCGCGCGTTACCTGCACTTCCTGCAATCTGGACAGCTGCGATTGGGCGTATCGGTCGTCCGGAAGTCCGTTGTAGCGCAGCGGTTCCACGGCGAGACTCGTGACCAGGGCTCTGACCTCGTCATTCGGCGCGGCGTCCCGCAGCCGGCCGGCCCATTCCGGTCCGGTCGCGGCGGCGGTGCCCCCGAGCTCGGCGATCAGCCGGCAGACCGCCGCGTGGCCGGGAACGAGCATCGCGTCCGGCGCGACGGCGTCGAAGCCGGGCCCGAGCAGCGCCGGCCGCTGCACCGCGAGCTTCAGGGTCTCCCGCTCGACCCGGACGATCGGGTCGTTCGGGTCGTACGCCGGGGCGGCCGGCGGCGCGGGAGCCTCCGGAACCTCGGCGACCGCCCGGCGGCCCCGTGAGTCGCCGCGCCGGCGCGAGGCGTGCTCGCGGACCCGGCGCAGCACGAACTGCTCGTCCAGGAAGCCGGTCCACTTGTCCAGGTCGATGGCGTACCGGTCGCGCATGCCGCGGTCACGGATGCCCGCGATGATCGGCGCGGCGGCGTCGATCGCGGCCAGCCGCCCCTCGGTCGTGTCGAGGTCGTACTTCTCGATCGTCGCGCGGATGGCGAACCGGAACAGCGGCACCCGCGAGGCGACCAGGTCGCGCACGGCGGCGTCACCGTGCTTCATGCGCAGGTCGCAGGGATCGAGCCCGTCCGGCTGCACGGCCACGAACGTCTGGGCGGCGAACTTGTGCTCGGACTCGAACGCCCGCAGCGCGGCCTTCTGCCCGGCCGCGTCGCCGTCGAAGGTGAAGATGACCTCGCCGCTCGCCTCGTCCTGGTCCATGAGGAGCCGGCGCAGGATCTTGATGTGCTCGTCGCCGAACGACGTGCCGGAGGTGGCGATCGCGGTGCCGACCCCGGCCAGGTGGCAGGCCATGACGTCGGTGTAGCCCTCGACGATGACCGCCTGCCGCCGCCGGGCGATCTCCTTTTTGGCCAGGTCGGCGCCGTACAGCACCGACCCCTTCTTGAACAGCGGCGTTTCGGGGGTGTTGAGGTACTTGGGGCCGTCGTCGCGTTCCTCGAGCCGCCGCGCGCCGAACCCGACGACGTCTCCCGTGAGGTCGCGGATCGGCCAGATCAGCCGCCCGCGGAACCGGTCGATCGGCCCACGCCGCCCCTGGCTCGCCAGCCCGCCGGTGATCAGCTCCTTGTCGCTGAAGCCGCGCCCGCGCAGGTGGCGTACGAGCGCCTCCCATTCGTTCGGGGCGTAACCGACGCCGAACCGCTCGGCCTCCTCACGCCCGAACCCGCGCTCGGCCAGGAACCGCCGCCCGATCTCGGCGGCCGGGGTGAGCAGCCGCTCGGCGTAGAACTCGGCCGCGGCCCGGTGCGCCTCGACCAGCCGGGTCCGCTCCCCCTTCTGCCGCCCGGGAACGTATCCGCCCTCGGTGTAACGAAGCTGAACCCCCGCCTTGGCCGCGAGCCGCTCGATCGCCTCGGCGAACGACAAATGGTCGATCTTCTGAACGAAGGCGATCGCGTCGCCGCCCTCTCCACAGCCGAAACAGTTGCCAGTCAAAATGTTGTCTTCGAGGACAAAAGCATGACCCTCGTCGACAACGGCACAGAAGACTTCTTCGACCCGGTCGGTCTCTTCCACGGACTTGACCACCCAACCGCGCCGCGCGAACTTCTTCGCTGCGGACTGGAACCGGAAGCGGTGCTCATCGATGAGGAAGAAGTCGTCGGTCAAGTCGTCGTTGACGAAGTGGATCCGGAAGATTGAACTGGGCTCCCTGCCGGGGAACCCCTCCCTGACCTGCTCAGTGATGCCGTACGTGCCGATCCCCAGACGCGCGCAGAGGGCACGGACGTACTCCAGGACCTCCCGATCGGCACAGTGCAACATGACCGTACCGTCCTTGGCCACATGCCCGTCTGCGGCGACGTAGCCGGCAAGCCACCCGTAGAGGTATGGCCTTGATTCGTCCAGCGATGGGAGCTCTCTGAAGAACCTGGGCAGGTGATGAACCAGAAGCTGACCACGCCATTCGTTCACCCCACCGGACCCCACCGTCACGTGACTGAGCGGAAACCACTTCAGCAACTGGTGGTCTTTGATCGTGTCGAGAGTCGCCATACTTCCGGTGCCGTTGAGTGTTCCGTCGCCGAAAGTGATCCCATGCGCGATACCGAACGGTGAGGGCGTCGTCTGCTTGACGCGAGAGCCCGGGAAGACGTACGCGAGGCGATGGTCCGGCTTCAGGTCGCGGGTCGTCAGCTCGCGGTGCCAGTCGCGCTTCTTGCCCGCCCGGACGAACCAGCGGTGCTCGGCGGTGGCGTAGATCTCCTTCCGCTGACCGTTTCGCCCGAGAACGATGCGCATGAGCGGTTGGACGCCGAACGAGTAGAACGGGGCGTCGTGCCACTGGGCGTCGCGCCCGAGGATGCGGTGAGTGCCGCCCGCCAGCTCGCGGATCGGGCGCAGCCCCTCCCAGGTGAGCACGCGCGTCTCGCCGGCGAGGCAGTGCCAGAGGCCGTTTGAGACGTTGAAGGACGGGGACTTCTCGTCGTGGAACGGGCAGAGGCCCTTCAGGGCCCCGCCTCCGGCGTTGCGGAGCTGGACGTACTCCCCCACGACGGCGTCGATCGGTGACCGCTCGCGTACGAGTGCGATGTCCTCATCACGGATCCGGCCTGCCACGTCGGCAGTCTAGTCGCGCGGTGCCGCACGTGAGCCCCGCGCCCCACTATTCGCGACCACTGGACAAATCACGGACTTACGAGGTGTACTGGCTCAACTTCGGTGGGCCATAACGGATTCCGCCGGCTCTTGTCATCGGGTGCACGGGGACCCCGGCGACGCAATCCCGCACGTGACGGTCGGCCATTCACGGCCGTCGCGGTGAGCATGAGGTGTCGTTAGCGATGACCGAGGTCGTTCTGGACGCGGTGAACAAGGTCTATCCGGACGGCTTCCACGCGGTCCGCGACCTGACCCTGCGCGTACCCGACGGCGAGCTGTTCGTCCTGCTCGGACCCTCCGGATGCGGGAAGTCGACGATCCTGCGGATGGTCGCCGGGCTGGAAGAGATCACCTCGGGCAGTCTGTGGCTCAGCGGAGCGCTCGCCAACCATCTTCCGCCGCGCGAGCGGAATCTGGCGATGGTCTTCCAGAACGGCGCCCTTTACCCCCATCGAAGCGTCCGCGGCAATATCTCGTTTCCTTTGGAGGTCGCGGGCGAGAACGACGCCGACTCCCAGGCGCGGATCGTCGAACTGTCGCGCGCGCTCGGCATCGAGGAGACCCTTCACCGGCTCCCCTCGACCCTGTCCGGCGGTCAGCGGCAGCGGGTGGCGATGGGCCGGGCGCTGATCCGCCAGCCCGGGATCTTCCTGATGGACGAGCCGCTGTCCAACCTGGACGCGGGCCTGCGCACCGAGCTCCGCATGGAGATCGGCGCGCTCGTACGCTCCCTCGGCGTGACCACGCTGTACGTCACGCACGACCAGACCGAGGCGCTGACGCTCGCCGACCGTGTCGCGATCCTGCGCCGCGGCGTCCTGGAGGACGTCGGCACGCCGCAGCAGGTGTACGACGACCCGGCGACGATGTTCACCGCGGCGTTCCTCAGCGCCCCGCCGATCAACCTCGTCCGCGCGACGGTGCGCGCCGACCAGAACGACGGCGTCGTCCTGGGCATCGGCGACCAGCGGCTGAGCCTCCCCTGGTCCGACTCGCGGGCCACCGCGCTCGTGTCGCAGCACGGATCGTCCGTCACGGTCGGCATCCGCGCCGACGCGATGCGCCCGGACCCGGACGGTCTGATCTCCGGGCGGGTGCGGGCGCTGGAGTTCCACGGCCACGAGTGGCTGGCGCACGTCGAGGCGGGCGTGGTGCTCGTCGACGCGGAGGCGTTCCGCGACGACCAGCCACAGCAGACTCAGGAGGCGGGCCGGGAGAGCGTGCTGCGCCGGCTGCTGCGGACGACGGGACTCACGTCCGAGGAGGCCCCGGTCCACCCGGTCTCCCACGGCGGCACCCACCGCCGGTCCGACCTGGTCTTCCGCCTGGAGAGCCGGTCGGGCATCGCGGCGGGCGACACCGTACGCCTGTCGGTCGACACCGAGCGGATGCTCCTGTTCGGCGAGGACGGCCGCCGCGTCGACAAGGTCGATCGCTGACGCTTCCGGCACGACCGGCGCGCGGTCAGGTCACCGGGTCCAGGCGCAGTACGGCGGCGCGGCCGACGTGGGGCAGGATCTCCTCGACCGGCGCTTCCGGGGCGAACGGCAGCAGCGGGTCGCGGTACTCCACCTGGGGCAGGTAGGTCGCCAGGACGCGCGCGGCCTCGTGGCCCTCGACCATCACCGGCCTGCGTTCGGTGTCGGCGCCTCCCGGGCCGTCGCGTTCGACGCGGCAGCGGCCGGCGGCGACCAGGTTGCGCACCCAGTCGCGCGCCCGGGTCGCCGAGCACACGTACAGGCGGCCGTCGAGGGCGGTCACGTTGACGCCGAACGGTCTCGGCGCGCCACTGCGGCGTCCCACCACATCGATCACCCGCGCCACCGGCCTGCCGTCGGCGTACGGCTCCACCGGCCGTGCGCGGAGGTGTTCGATCATCTTCCGTGCGGCCTCATCCATGGCGACCCCTAACCGGTCCGTCGGACCACTTTGCCGTGGCGTACGATACGGTCCGCCGGACCGGTTGGGCAAGCGAGGGAGGGCCGCCGTGACGGAACGCGCCGACGCCGCCCGCAACCGCGCCGCGGTGCTCGACGCCGCCGACGCCCTGTACCGCCGCGACGACGCCGGCCGGGTGACCCTCGCGCGGATCGCCGAGGCCGCCGGCGTCGGCAAGGCCACCGTCCTGCGGCGTTTCGGCAGCGTGGAGGGGGTCGTCGAGGCCGTGCTCGCGCCTCGGGTCGCGGCGCTGCGGGACGCGGTGACGACCGGCGACCCGCCGCTCGGTCCCGGCGGAGCGGCCGGCGAGGCACTGCACGCGTACGTGGACGCCCTGTTCGACTTCGTCCTCGCCAACCGGACGCTCATCCGCGCGCTGGAGCACAGCCGCCCCGACGCCTACTACGCGAACCCGGCGAGCCGGTTCTGGGTGGAGGAACTGACCCGCCGGATCGGCGCCGCCGAGCCCACCGCCGACGCGGGCTACCTGGCCCACGTCGTGTTCACCGCGCTGCGCGCCGACGTCGTCGACTACCTGCGCGCCGACCAGCGGATGAGCACCGGGCGCCTGCGCGCCGGGCTGCACTCTCTCGTGGGCCGCGCGGCGGGCTGACGGCGATGCCGGTCAGCGGTCTTCAGCGCACGCCCTGGGACTCCTCGAGGTAGGCCATGACGCCCGCCGGCTCCTCGGCGAAGAAGACCAGGCTCGAGAGGGGGCACGGCAGAAAACCCTCGTCCTCCATGCGCCGGAACTGCTCCTTCAGGCCGTCGTAGAAGCCCGCGCTGTTCAGCAGCACCAGCGGCTTGTCGGTCTGCCCGTGTTTCTTCAGCTCCAGGATCTCGGTCGCCTCGTCCAGCGTTCCGGTGCCGCCCACCATGATCACTACCGCGTCGGCCTTCTCCAGCAGCAGCCTCTTGCGCTCGGCCAGGTCCCGCGCGACGACCATGTCGTCCACGCCGGGCCGCACCTTGTCGACCAGGAAGCTCACCGAGACTCCCATGAGCCGTCCGCCGGACCGGTGCACCCCGTCCGCCACGACCTTCATCAGGCCCGTGTCGGAGCCGCCCCAGACCAGGGTGTGCCCGCCCTTTCCGATGAGTTCCGCCAGCTCACGGGCGGGTCGCGTGTAGGTCTCGGAAAGGTCGGCGGCGGAGAGGAAGACGCAGATGTTCATGCGGACACCGTACGGCCCACCGGGCGATCGGCCGAATGATGAGACATGTCCTCTCATGCTGTGGATATTCGCCCGGAGGGACCCGGTCCGCTCAGGGCGTGGATCCGTTCCTGCGGCGCAGCTCGTCGCCGAGGGCGCCGATGCAGTTCGCGAGTTCCTTGTTGGACAGCTGGGCCGGTGGCTTCCCGCAGCCGGACACGGTCGGGGTGGTCTTCCCGCCCGGGTTGGGCGTGCTGGAGACGTTCACCGTGCGCGGGCTGGTGCGCCCGGTGATGGACAGGTCGACGTAGAACTCCGTCAGCCCGCGCCGGACCCCGTACACGCGCCACATGTCGCCGCCGAGCGGGGTGAACTCCTCCAGGCGCCCGCCGGTGTTGAGGAACGTGGGGTCGACGCCGCGTACGGCGTCGGTCGCCTTGTTCGTGAGGGCGTTGAGGTTGGCCACGTTGGGGTCGCCGTCGGGCAGGACGTACAGGTCCATGGGGTTGAGGCGGCCGTCGGCCGCGGCGTCGGCCGGGGCGACGGCGTAGGCGATGAAGGCCTGGCTCTTGCTGGCGTTCGGCGTCAGCGGGGTGACGTAGTACAGGTGGTCGCCGGGACCGCGGAGCAGGTACTCGGAGGTGTTGCTGCCCTGGACGTCGTCGACGGTGGGTTTGAACCCGAAGGACGCGCGTGACCTCCACTTGCGGCCGGCGGCCCACTCGGTGGCCTTACGCTGCAGCACGGTCAGGCTCTCGGGGTACGCGGGGCCGGGCAGGTCCCCCGCTCGCACCGTACGGCGGTAGGCGGCGTGGACGCCGTGGTCACCGGTGACGATCAGCACGCCGGCGGCGGTCATGACGCTGCGGTTCTTGAACGCGACCTGCCGCTTGACCGGGATGACGATGACGGGCCTGCCGTTCTGGCAGTAGCCCCAGACGTCATCGTCGTCCCACAGCAGGTCGGGGTACTTCTCACCGAGCCAGTTGGGCAGGCTGTTGCCGCGGGCGCCGTGGAAGGCGCGGTCGAAGTCGCCCGGGGCGAAGCGGCACGCGACCTTGACGGTGTTGGAGGCGCCGTCCCAGGACGCGATGCCGTAGGTCGGGGTGGCCTTGCCGGAGCCGTCGAGGACCGCGGTCCAGATGCCCGGCCCGCTGTCGCCGCCGGGTTTCGGGGGCGCCCCGTACAGGTAGGTGAGGGTGTCCTCCCAGAAGTCGACCTTCGGGGCGGGCGAGGCGGCGTGGGTCATCATCTGCTGGGCCGAGGCGTAGGAGGACGTGCGGCCCTCCCAGGCGGCGATGCCGGACAGCTTGTCGACCTGGACGCAGCCCCGTACGTCGGCGGCGCCGCGGTAGGAGCATCCGCGCTCGCCCTGCTTGGCACCGCGCATCAGGTAGCCGAGCGAGGCGGGAGGGTTCGCGCCGTCGGTGATGTGCCAGGTGGTGGCCCGGTTGTAGTAGCGGCCCTCGTCCTTGTCGTTGTCCCAGACCACCCGAAGGAACGGCACGACCAGCACGCCGATCGCGGCGATGACGGCCACGGTGGCGACGGGCACCGAGGCGCGGAACCCGGTGGCATAACCGTCGTCGCCGGTGACGGCGATGACGGCGGTGCCGATGAGGCCGACGGCGACCCAGAACCAGAACAGCCCGGTGGCGTGGCTCAGCGAGCCGCCGGGCAGCCACATGCGCTGCACGACGGTGAGCCGCCACCACTGCGACCACGTCCCCATTCCGGAGAGCCCGTACCGGAGGAGGATCCAGACCAGGAACGCGCCCACGGGCATCCACGCCCACCAGAGCAGGAGGAAGGGGAGCCGCGCCTTCAGGAAGTTCATGCTGCAGCCTTACGGTCGAGGGGTGCGGTCCTGATTTATCACCGATCGCCCGGGAGGGCTCCCGGGGCACGATCGGAACGGGCCGCGTCGCGGATCGACACCGGGGCGTGTTCTTGGACCGCGCGTTCGCCTCCACGGTTCCAGCGGACGTTGTTGCTCCCGTGAAATTCCGGTTACGTCGCCGGGCGGCCCGTTCTTCTGCCAGGTCGTCCGGGGTTAGCGTCGCCGTGTGCTGATCACGCCACACGAGCGGGAGCGCCTGCTGATCCACGTGGCGGCCGGGCTCGCTCGCGACCGCCGCGGCCGAGGGCTGCGGCTCAACCACCCCGAGGCGACCGCGGTCATCGCCGCGTACGTCCTGGAGGGCGCGCGTGCCGGCCGCGGGGTCGCCGACCTCATGGAGACGGGCCGCACCGTGCTCACGCGCGAGGACGTGATGGACGGTGTCCCGGAGATGCTGGAGTCGGTGCAGGTCGAGGCGACGTTCCCCGACGGCACCAAGCTCGTCACCGTCCACCGGCCCATCCCGTGACCGAGGGAACCGAGGACACCGTCCCCGTGGTCGCTCTCGCTCGCCGGGTCGTACGCGGGCCGCGCCATGACCGAGCGAAGCGAGGGAATCGAAAGACGCGCCCCTGTGGTCACACCCTCCGACGAAGGAGGAGTCATGACCGAGATCTCGCGTGAGCGCTACGCCCGGCTGTACGGGCCGACCGCGGGCGACCGCGTGCGCCTGGCCGACACCGACCTGTTCATCGAGGTCACCGAGGACCGGAGCCGCGGGGCGGGCGCGGGCGACGAGGTGGTGTTCGGCGGCGGCAAGGTCGTCCGCGAGTCGATGGGCCAGGGGGTCGCCACCCGGGCGGAGGGCGCGCCCGACCTGGTGATCATCGGCGTCGTGGTGCTGGACCACTGGGGCGTCGTCAAGGCCGACGTGGGGGTGCGCGACGGCCGGATCGCCGCGATCGGCAAGGCCGGCAATCCGGACACGATGGACGGGGTGCACCCGGACCTGGTGATCGGGCCGTCCACCGAGATCCTGGCCGGCAACGGCAAGATCCTCACCGCCGGGGCGGTCGACTCCCACGTTCACCTGATCTGCCCGCAGCTCGTCGCGGAGGCGCTGGGCGCCGGGGTGACGACGCTCGTCGGCGGCGGCACCGGACCCGCCGAGGGCACCAAGGCGACGACCGTCACGCCCGGTTCGTGGTACCTGGCCCGGATGCTGGAGGCGATGGACCCGTACCCGGTCAACGTCGCGCTGCTCGGCAAGGGCAACACGGTCTCGGAGGAGGCCATGTGGGAGGCGCTGCGCGGCGGCGCGTCAGGGTTCAAGCTGCACGAGGACTGGGGGTCGACCCCGGCCGCGATCGACGCGTGCCTGCGCGTCGCCGACGCCTCCGGCGTGCAGGTGGCGCTGCACACCGACACCCTCAACGAGGCCGGGCACGTCGAGTCGACGCTGAACGCCGTCGGCGGCCGGTCGATCCACGCGTACCACACCGAGGGCGCGGGCGGCGGGCACGCCCCGGACATCATCACGGTCGCCGCGCACCCGAACGTCCTGCCGTCCTCCACGAACCCGACCCGGCCGCACACGGTGAACACGCTCGACGAGCACCTCGACATGCTCATGGTGTGCCACCACCTCGACCCGTCGGTGCCGGAGGACCTGGCGTTCGCCGAGTCGCGGATCCGCCCGACGACCATGGCGGCCGAGGACGTCCTGCACGACCTGGGCGCGATCTCGATGATCGGCTCGGACTCCCAGGCCATGGGCCGCATCGGCGAGACCGTGCTCCGCACCTGGCAGACCGCGCACGTGATGAAGGGGCGCCGCGGCGGGCTCGACGACAACCTGCGCGCCCGGCGCTACGTCGCCAAGTACACGATCTGCCCGGCGATCGCACACGGCCTGGACGCGGAGGTCGGCTCGGTGGAGGTGGGCAAGCTCGCCGACCTGGTGCTGTGGGACCCGGCGTTCTTCGGCGTACGGCCGCACGTGGTGCTGAAGGGCGGCATGATCGCCTGGGGCCGGATGGGGGATGCGAACGCCTCGATCCCGACGCCGCAGCCGGTGTTCCCGCGGCCGATGTGGGGCGCCACGGCGGCGCCCGCGACCTCGGTGCACTTCGTCGCGCCCGCCGCCCTGGACGACGGGCTGGCCGACCGGCTCGCCGTACGCCGGCGGCTCGTCGCGGTCGGCGACACCCGGCGGCTGGGCAAGGCGGACATGCCGCTCAACGACGCACTGCCCGAGATCGAGGTCGATCCGGACACGTTCACCGTGACCGTCGACGGCGACGAGATCGAGCCGGCGCCCGCGGCCGAGCTGCCGATGGCCCAGCGGTACTTCCTGTTCTGATGGACGTCGCGCCGCTCCTCCCGCCTGATCGCGGCGACGCACAGAACCGCAGCGGCAGGCCGACCCGCGCCTGTTCGAATTCCTGAGATCAGGGGGTATCGCCATGGGACTCGACCACAGCTCCGACCCGCACCGGTCCGCGCCAGGCCGGCGCCGGGCGGACCGGGCGCTCCGGCTCGGCGTCGGCGGGCCGGTCGGCAGCGGCAAGACGGCGCTGACCGCCGCGCTGTGCCGCCTGCTCCGCGACGAGTTCGACCTGGCCGTGGTCACCAACGACATCTACACGACCGAGGACGCCGACTTCCTCCGCCGGAACGCGGTGCTGGACGACGACCGGATCGAGGCGGTCCGCACCGGCTGCTGCCCGCACACGGCGATCCGCGACGACATCTCGGCCAACCTCGACGCGGTCGAACTGCTGGAAGAACGCCACGGCCCCCTCGACCTGGTCATCATCGAGAGCGGCGGCGACAACCTGACCGCGACGTTCAGCCGCGGGCTGGCCGACCGGCAGATCTTCGTGCTGGACGTGTCCGGCGGCGACAAGGTGCCGCGCAAGGGCGGACCCGGCGTGACAACGGCCGACCTGCTGGTGGTGAACAAGACCGACCTCGCCCCGCTGGTCGGCGCCGACCTCGGCGTGATGGCCCGCGACGCCGAGCGCGTACGCGGCGGCCTGCCGATCGCGTTCACGTCACTGCGCGAGTCGCCGGACGTGCCGGAGGTCGCCGACTGGGTGCGGACCGTCGTACGAGAGCGGACCCCGGCGTGACCTTCACCTCGCGCGCCGACGTTCCCGTCCCTGGGTGACCGGCCGCCGGCCCGGGTGCGCCGGGCTTGTGTCAGCCGGAGGCGTCCGCACCCGTGCGGGCTTCGACCCGCGCCCGGTACTGCTCGCGGGCCCAGAGGACCAGCGTGTCGCAGATCCATAGTCCAAAGCATATATGTCTATATTGACATCTCTCTTGTGATAGGTCTATCTTCCGCATGTCTATTTAGGAACTTCATGCGGCTCTCAACCCAGGGACGGCCCCTCATGCTGCTGCACTACGCCCGCACCTACGCTCCCTGGCTCCTGCTCGCGATCGTGAGCGGCTGGAACGACCAGGCCGGCGCGGTCACCGGTCTGGTCGCAGCGGCTCTGCTGCTCACCCAGGACATACGCCGGGGCCACCGCGCCGATTCTTTGATCTTGGAGAGCTCCACCACGGTCTTCATGGCCCTGCTCACCGCGCTCGCCTTCGCCGCCCCCGACTCGATCCTGATGCACTACGGCGCCTCGATGGCGATCGGCTGGCTGGCCCTCACCGCGTGGATCACCGTACTCGCCAAACGCCCGTTCACCGAGGGCATCGCACGCCGGGACGTCTCGGCCGACATCGCGGCGACAGACCTGTTCAAACGCATCACCCGGACCATCGCGATCGCCTGGGCGGGCAGCTTCACCGCGATGGCGGCCATCCTCGCCTTCGTCCAGCACGCGGCCCCGGACAACACACCGCTCCTCGTCATCGTGAAGATCTGCGGCTTCACGGTCCCCACCCTCTTCACCGCCCGCTACCCCGAGGTCGCACAGAAGCGTCACTTCGCCGAGCTCGGCATCGCCGCCCCGCCCGCGCCGGCAGCGGCGGCGTCCCACCAGCACGTCCACTGACATGCCTCTGACAAGGACCGCGAATTTCCCCTGGCGGGGAATGAAAACGCGTTCGGCGGCGATGACGTGCGTCGCTTCACTGTCGATACTCGCCGGCTGCAGTGGAGGCTCGCACGGGTCGGGCGCGGACCATGGCAGTGGCCGGCCCACCGATGTCTCGGACGGCGCTTCGAGTGCCGGTCGGGTGATCGCGTCGGCTCCCCTGGCGCTCGGCAGGGGAAAGGCCCGGGTCGACCTGCTGTCGGTCGATCGCGGGAACGCGAATTCGGTGGTCGTACGGTGGCGCGTGGTCAACGAGGGCAAAGAGCCGATCACGGAGGGATCGGAATCCTTCTCGCCGCAGTTCGTGACGCCGGAGAGCGATGTCCGCGGTGTCACGCTCGTCGACCTGGTGAGCAACAGGCGCTACTACCCGCGCGTCACGCCCGAACAGTCCTGCCTGTGCACCAAGACCGCCTCGTTCGACATCGCGGCCGGCCGGTCGAGCGAGATGTTCGCGGTCTTTCCCGCGCCGCCGCCGGAGGTGAAGACGATCGCGGTGGCGATGCCGCTGGCGCCGGCCTTCACCGGCGTTCGCATCGGGGACGGGCCGGTCGCCGCGCCCGGGGTCGACCCCGGCCGGCTTCGGCTCGCGTCTCCGCAGGTCGACCCGCTGATCAGCACGGTCGACGGTGAGGAGCAGTCGGTCGACGACGGCGACGAGCAGCGTGTGGAGTTGTCCTCCGACGTGCTGTTCGCGCTGAACAAGGCCGACGTCACGCCGAAGGCCAGAGCGATACTCACCGGCGTCGCCAAGCAGATCGACGCCTCGCCGAGCACCACCGTCACGGTCGACGGGCACACCGACGGCAGCGGCACCGACGCGATCAACAAGCCGCTGTCCAAGCGCCGGGCGGAGGCGGTGGAGCGGGAGCTGCGGGGCCTGGTCACCCGGCAGGGCGTCGGCTACAGGACTGCCGGGTACGGTTCGGCCAAGCCCATCGCCGACAACAGCACCGCCGAAGGCCGCAGGAAGAACCGCAGGGTGACCGTGACGTTCGCCCGGCCCAAGCCGACGGCGCCGACGACTCCTGCTCCCCCGCCGCCCGCAGCGTCCTCGGGCAAGCCCATCGCCTCTGCTCGGCCCGTGGACCCCAAACTCCGACCCGTCAAGGTCGACATCGACGGCCTGACCCGCGATCCGTCCGGCCTGACCCGGCTGACCTGGACGCTGACCTCCACCGGCACCGAACCGTTCGCATCGGTCTCGGTGTTCTCCCAAACGGGCGGCACGGCCGCAAAGATCGATTACTTCAAGGACAGGAATTACCAGGGCGGGCTCACCGCCGGTGTCACGCTTTATGAGGAAACCGGCGGGCTGCGTTACTGGACGCTACGGGACAGAAACAATTATTGCCTCTGCTTCGACGACATGGCCAGCGGAAAAGTGAACTTCGAACAAGGGGAACAGGCGACGTACTACAACCTCTTCAAGGTGCCTCCCGAGGTGCGGAGAATCAACGTCGAGATCCCGGGATACGCCCCCGTCAGGAAACTGTCCCTGGGTTGACGAAATTCTCGGCTATCGCTCCCCCGTGATGGTCGAGGTGGGAGAACGCGCCGAGGTCGGCGGTCTCGCGGAGCGGAGCCCTGCCGGGCTGCCGCGATCGATCCGGCAGCCTGGACTGCGCAGTCTCAACTGGACAGTCCAGCCTGAAGGACCTACCGTGGGCGAAATGAACGAGATCAACGCGGAGGTCGCGGAATCGGCCGTCCGTGCGGCGCACGAGGTTCGGACGGTGTTCAGCCGCCTGCGCCGCCGGCTGAAGGAGTCCTACGACAACGAGGGGCTCACGCCGTCGCAGACCTCGGCGCTCAGCCGGCTGAGCAAGGAGGGGCCGGCGTCGGCGAGCGACCTGGCCGCCGCCGAGCGGGTCCGCCCGCAGTCGATGGCCGCGACGCTCGCCGTGCTGGAGGAGCGCGGCCTGATCCAGCGAAGGCCGGACCCCGGCGACGGGCGCCGTCAGCTCGTCTCGCCGACCGACGGCGGACGCGCGTTCCTGGAGGACAAGCGGCGCGCGGGCGAGGAATGGCTGGCCCGGGCCCTGCAGGACGGCTGCGACGAGCGGGAGCGCGCGACCATCCTGGAGGCGATGGCGCTTCTCGACCGGCTCGTGCGTTGATGAGCACGAGAGTCACGCAGCACTCCCAGACCGGCTCACCAGAGGCGTTCGACCGCCGGCTGCTCACCCCGATGATCTTGGGTTCGATACTGAATCCGATCAACTCCTCGATCATCGCGGTCGCGCTGGTGCCGATCGGCGCCGCGCTCGGCGCACCGCCGTCACAGACGGCGTGGCTGGTCTCCGCTCTCTACCTGGCCACGTCGATCGGCCAGCCCGTGGTGGGCCGGCTGATCGACCTCTACGGCCCGCGCCTCCTCTTCCTCGCCGGCACCTCCCTCACCGGCATCGCCGGGCTGGTCGGCCTGCTGGCGCCCAATCTGGGCGTGCTGGTCGTCGCGCGGGTCCTGCTGGGGTTCGGCACGTGCTCCGGTTATCCGGCCGCGATGGCGCTCATCCGCCGCGAGGCCGAGCGGACCGGCCGGGACAGCCCGGCCGGAGTCCTGACCGCGCTCGCGGTGTCCAGCCAGACCATCGCCGTCATCGGCCCCACCCTGGGTGGCCTGCTGATCGGCCTGGGCGGGTGGCGCACGACCTTCGCCGTCAACATCCCGCTGTCCGTCGCCGGTGTGGCCATGGGTCTGCTGTGGCTGCCCAGGACGCCACGGCCGGAACGCGGGCCGCACGACCGGTCGGGGCTGGACCTTCCGGGCATGGCGCTGTTCGCCGCGATGCTCGTCTCGCTGCTGCTCTTCCTGATGAACCCGGGGGCCACCTACTGGTACCTGCCGGCGGTGACCGTACTCGCGGCGGCCGCCTTCGCGTTCGTCGAGCTGCGTCGGGCGGAGCCGTTCATCGACCTGCGGGTGCTCGGCGGAAACCTGCCCCTGCTGGCCACCTACGCCCGCGCGCTCCTGGCCTACGTCGTCTCCTACTCCTTCCTGTACGGCTACACGCAGTGGCTGGAGCAGGGCCGCGGCCTGTCGTCGTCCCAGGCCGGGCTCATGCAGCTGCCGCTGTTCCTGACCGGGATCCTCGTCTCGACCACCACCGGCCGCCGCCGGGAGATCCGCGGCAAGCTCCTCGTCGGCGCCGCCTGCCAGCTCGCCGCCTGCGCGCTCCTGACCGCGTTCGGGTCCCACAGCGCGATCTGGCTGCTCGTCGCGGTCGCGCTCGTCTTCGGCGTCCCGCAGGGGCTGAACAGCCTCGCCCTGCAGAACTCCGTCTACCACCAGGCGGACCCGGTGCGCATGGCCTCCTCCGCCGGACTGCTGCGCACCTTCATGTACCTCGGCGCGATCGTGTCGTCCGCCGCCACCGGCGCCTTCTTCCCCCGGCGCGCCGACACGACCGGTCTGCACCACCTGGCCTGGTTCATGCTCGCCGTCTCGGCCCTGTTCCTGGCCATCACCGTCGCCGACCGCTCGCTGCGCCGGATCGGCGGTGCGGCGCGGCCACACTGACCCGCCCCGCGCTCCTGCGCGAGGCGTCGATGATCACCATCCACCGGAAAGGCATCCATGAGCGACACAGCCCTGCTCGTGATGGACGTTCAGCAAGGCATCATGAACCGCGTCACGGACCCGGACTACGCGACCCGCGCGGCCCGCGCGGTCGCCGCCGCCCGTGACGCGGGCGTCCCCGTCCTGCACGTGGTCATCGGCTTCCGCGCCGGCCAGCGGAAGGCGCACGACCGCAACAAGGCCTTCGGCGCCCTTCCGCCGGACGTCTTCACCGACGACGACCCGAACAGCGCCATCCACGACGCCGTCGCACCCCGGCCGGACGAGCCCGTGATCACCAAGAAGCGCGTCAGCGCGTTCGCGGGCAGCGACCTGGAACTGGTCCTGCGCACCCACGGGATCGAGCACCTCGTCCTGACCGGCGTCGCCACCAGCGGCGTCGTGCTGTCCACCCTGCGCCAGGCCGCGGACCTGGACTACCGCCTCACTGTCCTATCGGACGCCTGCCACGACCCCGACCCGGAGGTCCACCGCCTGCTGACGGAGAAGGTCTTCCCTCGCCAGGCCGACGTCGTCACCACCGACGAGTGGGCCAAGACCCTCGCCTGACCGGCGTCTTCGGCGGGGGGCCGGATCCGGCCCCGGCCCGGATCCGGCCCCCCGCCCCCTCACGAAGCTCGACTCGCCTTGGAAAATGAGGTGCGGCGCGTGCGCCGCCAGGCCTACCGTCCGGCACATGAGCGAGTCCAGCGTCGCCTGGGGTGGGCGCGTCCCGGAGTTCGTACGGAACAAGGCGCTGGCGGCCGGGGCCACGCGGTGGCTTGACGACCTTCCGTCTCTGGTCGCGGGCCTCTCGCGGGAGTGGTCCATCGACGTGGGTGCGGCCTATCCGGACGCGACCGAGGCGCTCGTGGCCGAGGCCACGCTGCACGACGGCACGCCCGCCGTGCTGAAACTGTGCGTTCCACGCGTCGCAGAGGCGGCCCGGTACGAGATCACCGTGCTGCGCCTGACCGGCGGGCAAGGCTGCGTCCGCCTGCTGCGCGCGGATCCCGAGCGGGGCGCGCTGCTGCTCGAACGCCTCGGCCGCCCGCTGGTCCGGCTCTCACTCCCCCTCCGCCGGCGGCAGGAGATACTGTCGGCGGCCGCCGCCCGGGTCTGGCGCCCGGCGCCCGACTGCGGCCTGCCCACCGGCGCCACCAAGGGCCGATGGCTGATCGACTACGTCGAGCGGACGTGGGAGGCCCTCGACCGCCCGTGCGCCGAACGCACCGTCGCCCACGCCCTCGCCTGCGCACGCCGCCGCATCGAGGCCCACGACGACGAACGCGCGGTGCTCGTCCACGGCGACGTACACCAGTGGAACGCCCTCGAAGCGGACGGCGGCTTCAAACTGGTCGACCCGGACGGCCTCCTGGCCGAGCCGGAGTACGACCTGGGCATCCTGATGCGTGAGGACCCGGTCGAACTCCTCACCGGCGACCCCCGCGAACGCGCCCGATGGCTGGCCCACCGCCATGACCTGGATGCCGACGCCATCTGGGAGTGGGGCGCCATCGAACGCGTGGCGACGGGCCTGCTGGGCACCAGGATCGGCCTCCAGCCCCTGGCCCGTCAGATGCTCGCCACCGCCGACCACCTGGCGGAGTGACCTCAGGAGAACCGCACCTAGCTTTCCTCCAGAACATCCAAATCCGTTCCAGGGTTCGCACGGCCGAGAACATCGAAATCAAAGGTCGTGTGCGGGAAATCCCTGGCGTGCTCGGTCTGCCTCTCCAGATAACGCGTCCAGCTCTTCGCCTGCCCGACATACTCCTCGCCGGTGCTGAGGTCGGTGCGGAGGTAGACCACACCCGCAGGAGGGGGAACAGGCGTCGTGTTATGGACGAGAACCGGAGTGTTCCCGGCCTCCACGTAGTAGTCGTGGCTCGTCTCGACGCTGAGGTTGTTGACGCTCTGGAAGGGCCGCCTCGACGCCCTCCTCCGCGTACTTCGCGCCCTTGATCGCGTAGCGGGCGCCCGTGCGGCGTCGCCGATCACAGGGATCGCGCCGGCGAATGACAGGCCCGCGTCCAGATAGTCGCCCTCGGCCGCGTACCAGGCGCCGTTGGCGACGTCGGCGACCGCGCCGACGACGGGGATCATCCCGGCCACGTCCAGGGCCGCGTGCCCGAGGTCGGACAGCCAGCCGTGCCCGTCGATCTTGATGTTGGAGAATGGGTTGCCGCCGCCGAACGCGTACCGGTTGCCGGTGAACGGGTTCGACACGAGCGCCAGGTCGTCGAGCGCGCCGTTGTACAGGTCGCGGGTGAGGAAGCGGTTCAGGCCCGGGTCGTAGGTCCGGAAGCCCATGTCGTACGTGCCGGTCGAGCCGTCGACGCGGTCGGCGTTGTAGCGGTAGGCGTCGTACGGCTCGGTCGAGGAGCCCGAGCCGGGCTTGTCCGCTCCGGTGTCCTGGCTCGAGTCGTCGGCGCCGTAGGCGGTGTAGCCGTAGGTCGACTTGGTGTCGCCGTTCGCGTCCGTGACCGCCTGAACGTCCGAGTGGGAGTTGTAGGTGTAGTACGTCGGCTCCTGCGACCCGTCGGACTTGTGGACGATCTGGGAGAGCCGTTCACCCCACGGGGAGTAGTCGTAGGACTTGGTGACCTTGCCGTCGACCTTCTCGTCGACGACGGCGTTCGAGGTCGCCAGGTAGTCGAAGACCGTGGTCTTGGCGTTGCCGTTGTCGTCGTAGGTGTAGGACTCCGCGGTCCCGCCGCCGGTCTTGGTCACCTCGGCGACCTGGTCGCGCGGGGTGTAGCTCGTGTCCGTGGTGCGGTTCAGGTACGACGAGTGGTCGTCGGCGTTCTGCGTCTTGGAGACGTCTTTGGTCTGGTTGCCGTTCGGGTCGTAGGTGTAGGTGTGCTCGGCGACCGTGGTCGTGCCGTCGGGCTTGGTCTCCTCCTGGTGCTGGAGCGCCCCGTCCAGGAAGTAGGAGGAGGTGACCTTGTTCCCGTTCGCCTTGGTCTCGGTGTCGACCTGACCGCCGGGCGTCCAGGTGAACGTGGTGACCTTCGGGGAGGCGTCGTCGGCGCTCTGCTTGGCCGTCACCTTGGCGAGCAGGTCCCGCGTGTCGTACTCGAACGTGGAGACCCGGTCGCCCCGGGTGGTGCTGACCGTGTTGCCGTCGGCGTCGTAGGTGAAGGCGGTGGTGCCCACGACCGACCCGGACTTCTTCTCCTTCAGCGTGATCAGCCGGCCCACGCCGTCGTACGTGGCGGCGTAGTCGTCGACGCGGGCTTCCGGGCTGTCGTCCGTCAGGTCGGTGAGCGTCCCGTTGGCGTCGTAGGTGTAGGTGAAGGCGGTCTTCTCGTCGTCGGTGTCGCCGGAGTTGTCGCGTACGAGCTTGACCGCGTCGGCGACCACCGTGCCACCGCCCGCGGCGAGGCTGACCTTCTGCCCGTCGCCGCCCCGGGAGAAGGAGTAGGACCCCAGCGACACCCAGGTGCCGGTGTTCTTGGTCTGGTCGACGGTCTTCTTCGACGTGGCGCCGTCGTGGGTGATGGTGTACGAGGCGTCCGTCGCCGCCCCGGCGACCTCCGGGTAGGAGACGAACACCTCGTAGGTGCCGTCCTCGGGGATCGTCGGGTTCCAGGTGAAGGAGTCGGCGCTGCCGTCGGCCGCGTGGGTCTGGTAGTCGTAGCCCTGGTAGCCGGTGCCCTCGTCGGAGGCCGGCCAGTTGCCGACCGCGGCGACGTTCTGGGTGTCGGAGTCGTCGACCAGCGCGACCGCCTTGCCGACCGGCACACCGTCGTCGTTACGCGCCTTGATCTTGCCATCGGGGTAGTAGTCCCAGCCCATGGTCCGGGACGAGGAACCACCGGCGGAGGTGACGGACGTGGGTCACGCCGAACGGCCCCCGCACGTCGACGGACTCGAAGGCGACCGGCCACCGGGCCAGCACGGCGTCGTACGCGGCGAAGTATTCGGTGCGTCCTCGCCACTTCCTTCCGGCCGGGCCGGTGCTTCTCCGTGTCCCCTCGCCGGCCATCCGGTCACCTCCGCTCGTCCTGTCGTCCGGTGTACTCCGAGCGCAGGAAGCGGACAAGGTGGTCGTTGACCTCTTGGGGGCGTTCCTGCTGGGTCCAGTGGCCGCAGCCCGGCATGACGATCACTTTGCGCAGTCCCGGCACGTCGGTGCGCATGGCGTCGAGGGAGCTGAAGCGATAGGCGGAGTCGAGCTCTCCGGTCATGAACAGCGTGGGCTGAGCGACCTTCACCGTTCCGACCTGAGGCAGGTCCGACCAGTCGAAGTCGAAGGCGCGGTAGCGGCGGATCGCCCCGTCGAATCCGGTGCGCTGGAACTCCCGTACGTACCGGCCGAACTCGCGGTCGGTAAGCCAGTCGCACCAGCGCGACGGCGGCCCGGGGTCGGGCAGCGGGTCGAGGTAGCCGGCGCCCTCGGGCGTGTCGAGCAACCAACGTGGTACGAGGTCGGGCGGCGCCTGCCCCGACAGTGCGTACATCGTCATGCGCAGCGTCCGGGCCGCGTCCGTGTCGAGTTCGGCCTCGGCCACGCCGGGGGGCTGGAAGTACAGGACGACATTGAACTTGCCGGGGTTGTTCTGCTCGATCATGCGAGTGATGGGCATGGGCGACCGGGCCGCGTACGGTACGCCCAGCGCGACGACCGCCGGGAAACGTTCGGGGTGGAGCTGGGCGCCGGCCCAGGCGAAGGTAGCGCCCTGGTCGTGTCCGACGACCGCCGCGGCCGGGATGCCGAGGGCGTCGAGCAGCCCGGTCAGGTCTGCCAGGTTGTCGCGCAGGCTGTAACCGTGAATGTCAGGCGGGGCGTCAGTGTGACCGTAGCCCCGCAGATCGGGGGCGACGGCGCGGAATCCGGCGGCGGCCAGAGCGGGAAGTTGATGACGCCAGGAGTACCAGAACTCGGGAAAGCCGTGCAGGAGCAGCACAGCCGGTCCCGCACCCGCCTCGGCCACGTGCATGTCGATGCCGTTCGTCCGGATGATCCGGTGCCGGATCATGTGGTGTTGAGGACGATTCGCCCTCGCGCCGGCAGGTGGTCTGATCCCGGCGGCCACCAGCCCGGCGGCTCCGGACGTCTTCAGGAAACCTCGGCGATCAAGAAATCCGAACATCGCTCACTCCAGCCGATCATCGGGTCTACAGGTCTGTCCCGCCTGTCGATGATCAGCCGGTGAGGGCACCCGAATCGTCTGCCCGGTGAGGTATTCGGCACTACCGCGCTCGGCGCAGATTCGCCGGAGACCCGCCGACGTGGGTACGGGGCGACGGCCGTGGACGGCGCTTCCCCCTCCCGTGACGGCGGATGCCGCGCCCCCGAGGCGCGGCATCCGCGACCGGCCGGCTCAGCGGTGGGTGAACAGCGGCACCCATGAGCCGAGCTTGTCGGACCGGCGGTAGCCCGTGAGGGGCGTGATCTTGCCGTGGAGGGTCACCAGGAGGAGCCGGTTGTGGAACTCCCCCTTCCCGGTGCACTTCTTCACCGAGCAGCCGATCGCGAACAGCTGCCCGTCATCGGCCCAGGCTGCCGCCTGCTCGACCGGCAGGATCGCCGCGGTCTTGCCGGTCGTCAGGTTCTTGATGGTGACGGCCGGGCCCGGCTTCGGCCCGAACTTCGGCTGGAGCCTGCCGTTCGGGGAGAGCCCGGCCTCCTCCATCGCGTCGGCCTCGTGCGCCGGGGCGGGCTGGGGCCGTCCGTTCAGGTCGTAGAAGACCTTCGCGGGGTCGGTCTCGGTCGGGGCCCAGAGCAGCGCGCCGCTCCGGCTCCAGCCGAGGTCCTGGCGGGGGCCGATGGTGCCCGGGTGCGGGGGCAGCGCGTGGAACGTGCCGCGCCCCGTCGCGCTGTCGACCACGGCGAAGCCGGTCCGTGAGCCCGCGGGGCCGTCCGGTCCGCCGACCGGAGGGCTGAACACGTCGGGGTCCTTGGCGTACGTGGTCAGCACCAGCCGCCGCCCGTCCGGGGCCCACGCCACACCGCCGACCTTCTGCCCGATCGAGATCCAGCGGGTGACCTTCTGCGTGGCCAGGTCGAGGATGCCGATCCGGGGGGCCGGCAGCGGACCCTCGATCACCGCCGCCTGGTGCATGCCGGGCGCGACGTCGAGGTAGGCCCACGGCGTCTTCTCGTACGTTCCGGAGCCCGGGTCGTACAGGTACCAGGTGCGCCGGATGCCGCCCGACGGCCCCTTGTGCGCGGTGTAGTACGCGGCGACGGCCGTGTGCCCGGCCGCGACGAGGTGGCGCGGGAACGTACTGCCGAGATCGGTCCGCAGGGACGTGTCCGAGGACAGGGTCACCGGGGCGATCGTTTGCACCGGCCGCTTCGGCACCGATCCCTGCGTGGTCACCGCCACGGCCCCCGCCCCCACGAGGACCGCCGCCGCGCCGGCCGCGAGTGAGTACCCGAGGGACCGCCGCACCCGCCGCCGCGGCGCGGGTGCGGCGCCGAGGACCCGGTCGGTGAGGTCGGCCGGCACGTGGGCCCGGGCGGACAGGTGCGCGCAGGCGTTCTTGATCTGTGTCTCGGTGTTCACCGTACGACCTCCTCGATGTGGCCTGCGTCGTCGAGTTCGGGGGCGAGTTCGCGCAGCCGGGCGAGCGAGCGGTGGGTGGTGCTGCGCACCGTGCCGACACTGCAGCCGAGCAGGCGCGCGACCTCCTTTTCGGGCAGGTCCTCGAAGAACCGCAGGACGAGCACGGCACGCTGCCTGGGCGTGATACGGGTCAGGGCCTCGCTGACGACGACCCGCAGATCCAGCGCGGGCGTGCCGTCGGGACGTGACTCGTCGGGGGGTACGGCGACGTGGGTCTCGCGTCGCCTCCACCGGCTCTGCCAGAAGTCGGCCTGCTGCCGGTACATCACCTGGCGTACGTACGCCTCGGGGCTCCGCACGGCGGTCCAGCGCGTCACCGTCTTGCTGAGCGCGGTCTGGAGCAGGTCCTCGGCCGCGTGCTGGTCACCTCCGGTCAGGAGGTACGCGAGGCGCATCAGCGCGGCCGATCTCTCCTCCATGAACTCACGGAACTGCCGCTCCGTCGCGGGGTCCATCGCCACCTCCGAATCGCTGTCACCCCTGAGACCCTCGGAGGTGGCCGCCGCTATGCCTCGGTGGAGCCACTTGTTCCGATATATCCGGCCGGACAGCGAACAGCGCCCGCCCGCGGGTGCGGGTCGGGCGCTGTTCTCGCCGGTCCGGCGAGGGTCAGTCGCGGTTCGGGGGTTCGGTGTGCGTCGGGGCGGCGATGCGGTTCCAGGCGTTGATCATCGCTACCTGGCCCACCAGCTGCGCGACCTCCTCCGGCTTGAACGCCTCCGTGAGCGCGTTCCAGACCTCGTCCGACACTCCGCCGGGCAGCTCCGTCGCCGCCTCGGCGTACGCCAGGGCGGCGCGTTCGGCCTCGGAGTACAGCTTCGACTCCCGCCACGCGCTCAGCTGGAACACGCGGTCCTGGGTCTCGCCGAGTCCCAGCGTCTCGTGGATGTGCATGTCGATGCAGAACAGGCAGCCGTTCATCTGCGAGGCGCGGATCTTGACGAGCTCGCGTACCTTCGGGTCCAGCGGCCCCTTGCGGATGGTCGTCTCGGCGTGCATGAAGGCGCGGTAGAGCTCCGGTGCGACCTCGGCGACGTTGATACGTGACATCGGGTTCGTCTTCCCTTCTCGTTCGTTCATCAAGAAGACAAGGCAGCCGCCCCCGATGTGACGGCTCCCGCCGGCGAAATCCTTCTCTCCTGGACCGGCGAAGGTCAGGTCGCCAGGTCCGAGAGCGGCACGCCGGGGTCGGCGAGGCGGTCCTTGTCCACCGGCTTGCCGGAGCGGATGAGCGCCTGGATGTCGTCGGTGACGTCCCAGACGTTGACGTTCATCCCCCCGACGACGCGTCCACCGGACAGCCAGAACGCGATGAACTCCAGGTCGTCGGAGTCGCCGGAGACGTACGCGGCCGGGTCCTTGCCGCGGTACACCACCTCGTCGTAGTCGCCGGCCCAGTCGCCCGAGGCCTCCATGCCGAGGTCGAACTGGTCGGTGTAGAAGTAGGGCACCTGGTCGAAGGAGACGTCCTGGCCGAGCATGGAGCGGGCCGCCGCGGGCCCGCCGTTCAGGGCGTTCGCCCAGTGCTCGACGCGGATGCGGCGGCCGAGCAGCGGGTGCTGGGCGTTCGCGACGTCGCCGGCGGCGAAGACGTCCGGGTCGGAGGTGCGCAGCGCCGCGTCGACCAGCACGCCGTTGTCCACCTCCAGCCCCGCCTCATCGGCGAGCGCGGTGTTCGGCACCGCGCCGATGCCGACGATCACGACGTCGGCGGGCAGTTCGGTGCCGGTGCCCGTGACGACCGAGGTCTCGGTGATCTCCGCGACGCCGTCGCCGAGGGTGAACTCCACCCCCTGCCGCCGGTGCACGGCGGCGAACACCTCGCCGAGCTCGGGCCCGAGGACGCGGTGCAGCGGCGTGGCCTCCGGCTCGACCACGTGGACGTCGTTGCCGTACCCGCGAGCGGCGGCCGCCGCCTCCAGGCCGATCCAGCCCGCGCCGACCACGACGACCCGCCGGTCCCCGGAGATGAGTATGGAGCGCAGCCGCTCGGAGTCGTCGGCGGTGCGGATGTAGTGCACGTGGTCCTGCCGGGCGCCGGGCACGTCGAGGCGGCGCGGTGAGGCGCCCGTGGTGAGCAGCAGCCGGGTGTAGCCGATGCGCTCCCCGTCGGCGAGCCGCACCTCGTGGTTCGCGCGGTCGACGGCGGTCACCGCCGTGCCGAGCCGCAGCTCGACGCGGTTGTCGCCGTACCAGGACTCCTCGTGCACGTACGCCTGGTCGAGCGGGTCGTTGCCGGTGAGGAAACCCTTCGTGAGCGGAGGCCGTTCGTACGGCCGGCGCTGTTCGTCGCCGATCAGCACGACGCGCCCGGCGAATCCCTCCTCGCGCAGCTTTTCCGCCGCCTTCGCCCCGGCCAGACTCGCTCCGGCGATGACAAAGGTCTCCTCGGGCATGGGCACCTCCACGTCAGATCACGGTGGCTCCCAGTATCTCGTGCGGAGGATGCCGGGATCAGGAGGTTCGGCCGAGGAGTTCCCGATGCCAGGCCGACGCCGCGGTGTCGGTGAGGGAGGCGACCTGGTCGACGACCGCGCGCAGCCGGCCGGCGTCGTCCGCGGCGGCCGCGTGGAAGTCGCGGAACACCGGGGCCAGCCGGCGCGGCGCGTCCGCCGACAGCGCCTCGACCAGTTCGGCGATCACCTCGCGCTGGCCTTCCTGGACCTTCGCGTGGCTCTCGCGGTGCATCACGTAGTGGGCCGCGACGCCCTTCAGCAGCGCGCACTCCAGACGTTGCTCGCGCGGCACGATCAGGTCGGCCGCGTACCGGGTCAGCGGTCCCTCCCCGTACGCGGCGTGCGTGGCCTCCTCCGCCGCGCGGCAGAAGCGGCCGATCAGCTCGCTCGTGAGGTTCTTCAGCGCGGCGAGTGTGCGCAGCGTGCCGTCGAAGCGAGGCGGCCAGTACGGCTCGGCCACCAGCGCGGCGAAGCGCTCCTCCAGCTCGTCCGGTGACGCGTCGCAGTACAGCGAGGCGGTCAGCGCGCACACCGCGCGGCGTTCGGCCGGGTCGGCGAGCGCGTCGAGGCGCACGTGGCCCGCGTGCAGGCCGTCCTCAAGGTCGTGCACGGAGTAGGCCACGTCGTCGGACCAGTCCATGACCTGGGCCTCGAAGCAGAGCCGCTCCCCCGGCGCGCCCGCGCGCACCCAGGCGAAGATCGGCCGGTCGTCCTCGTACACCCCGTACTTGCGGTCGCCCTCCCGGCGTGGCCACGGGTACTTCATCGCGGCGTCGAGGGCGGCGCGCGTCAGGTTGAGGCCGGCGCTGCTGCCGTCGGCGGCGAACGACTTGGCCTCCAGGCGGGTGAGCAGCCGCAGGCTCTGCGCGTTGCCCTCGAACCCGCCGCACGCCGCGGCGACCTGGTCCAGCACCGCCTCGCCGTTGTGCCCGAACGGCGGGTGCCCCAGGTCGTGCGACAGGCAGGCCACCTCGGTCAGGTCCGGGTCACAGCCGAACGCCTTGCCCAGCTCGCGCCCGATCTGCGCGCATTCGAGCGAATGGGTGAGACGGGTGCGCGGGCTGTAGTGGTCGGAACGGTCACTCGCGGCGAGCTCGACCACCTGCGTCTTGGCCGCGAGCCGGCGCAGCGCGGCGCTGTGCAGCACGCGGGCGCGGTCGCGTTCGAACGGCGTGCGCTCGCGCCGCTTCGGCGGCTCGTCCGCCCAGCGCTCCCGATCGCGTCCGGTATAGGTCATGGGTCCTCCTGCGTCGGAGGGCGTGACCACAGGGGCGCGTCTTCGATTCCCTCGCTCCGCTCGGTCATGGGTCCTCCTGCGTCGGAGGGCGTGACCACGGGGCCGCGTCTTCGATTCCCTCGCTCCGCTCGGTCATGGAGTTCCGAGCGTACGTGCACGGGCAACGGAACCACCTGAAGCCGGCCTTGTGAGCGGAGCACAAAGTCACCGACCGTGGTCTTGTGGATCGTGCACGTGGTACCCGCGGCGACGCGCTGCCTACATTGGGCGCGTGATCCTGAACTCGCTGGCCGACCGGGCCATTCGCCGCGAAGCGCCCAGCCGGGCGGAGGCCCTCGCCGTGCTGTCCGACGAGCACGACCTGCTGGACGTGGTGGCGGCGGCCGGGCGGGTGCGGCGTCACTACTTCGGCCACCGGGTCAAACTCAACACGATCATCAACATGAAGAGCGGTCTGTGCCCGGAGGACTGTTCGTACTGCTCGCAGCGGCTCGGCTCGTCCTCCGACATCCTGAAGTACTCCTGGATCGGCGCGGAGGAGGTGGCCGAGGCCGCCGACCGCGCGGTCGAGGCGGGGGCGAAGCGGGTGTGCCTGGTGGCCAGCGGGCGCGGTCCCGGCGACCGGGACATCGCCCGGGTGGTGGAGCGCGTCGAGGCCATCAAGGACCGGCGGCCGCAGGTCGAGATCTGCGTGTGCCTCGGGCTGCTGCGCGACGGCCAGGCCGCACGGCTGCGCGAGGCCGGCGCGTACGCCTACAGCCACAACCTCAACACCAGCGAGGAGAACTACGGGCGGATCTGCACGACGCACACGTTCGCGGACCGGATCGAGACCGTACGCCAGGCCATGGCCGAGGGGCTGTCCCCGTGTTCGGGGGCGATCTTCGGGATGGGCGAGTCGGACGAGGACATCGTCGACCTGGCCGTACGCCTGCGCGAGCTGGACCCCGACTCGGTGCCGGTCAACTTCCTGATCCCCTTCGAGGGGACGCCGATGGGCGGGCGCTGGGAGCTCACTCCCACGCGGTGCCTGCGGATCCTGGCGCTGTTCCGGTTCTTCTTCCCCGACGTGGAGGTACGGCTGGCCGGCGGCCGGGAGATCCACCTGCGCGGCCAGCAGTCCCTCGCGCTGCACCTGGCGAACGCGATCTTCCTCGGCGACTACCTGACCAGCGAGGGCCAGCCGGGAGAGGACGACCGGCAGATGATCGCGGACGCCGGCTTCACCGTGGAGGGCCTGGACGAGCAGACCCTGCCCGCCGCGCGGCACGACCTGGTCGCGCTGCGCCGGCGCGGCGCCGGCACCGACCTGCCCTCCAACGCCTGACCGGTGGCCGCGCCGACCGTCACCCGCGCGACCGAGGCGGAGACACCGCTGGTCAACGCCCTGCTGAGCGAGGCCGCCGGCTGGCTGGCCGCCCGGGGCGTCGATCAGTGGCCCCACCCGTTCCCCGAGGACATCGTCCGCGCGTCCGTGCTGCGGCGGGACACCTATCTGGCCTGGCGGGACGGCGACCCGGTCGGCACCCTCGCGGTGTACTGGGCGGACGCCCGGTTCTGGGGTGATCGACCGCCGGACGCCGGATACGTTCACCGGCTGGCGGTCGCCCGTGCGGCGCGCGGCGACGGACTGGGGGCCCGGCTGCTCGACTGGGCCGGCGAGCTGGTCGCGGCCCGTGGGCGCCGATGGCTGCGGTTGGACTGCGGCGCGGGCAACACCGCGCTGCGGGCCTTCTACGAACACCTCGGCTTCCAGCACGTCGACGACGTCGAGGTCACCGTGCCCGGCGCGGGAACGGCACCCGGGCCCTGGACCGCCAGCCTCTATCAGCGTCGCGCCGAGGCATCGGAGCGCCGGACCCTTTAAAGTCCTGCTATCCCCCGTCGGCGACTCCCCCCTGAGGCCAGCAAATGATCACGACTTTCCGCGCGGCGGTGGCCGTCGTGCTTCTCGCGGGGTTCTACGTCCTCGTCGCCGCGATCACGGCCGGCATCGCGGTCCTCGACTACTACGCCGTCCGGTACGGCCACGCGGGCGGTTTCAAGGTCGCGGCCGTCGCCACGCTCGGCGGTCTGGCGATGCTGCGCGGCGTCTTCGTCGTCGGCCGCCGGCAGGACGCCGACCAGCCCGGCGCCGCGGTGAGCCCGCAGGACGAGCCCGAGCTGTGGCGTACGGTCACCGAGCTCGCCGGGCGGGTCCGCACGCGGGTGCCGGACGAGATCCGTCTCGTTCCGGACGTCAACGCCGCCGTCAGCGAGGACGCCCGCCTGCTCGGGCTGATCCGCGGGCGGCGTCACATGTACGTCGGGGTCCCGCTGATGCTGACGCTCGGCGCCGACGAGCTGCGCGCGGTCCTCTGTCACGAGCTCGGCCACTACAGCGGCTCGCACACGCGCCTCGGCGGCATCACCTACCGGGGCCGTACGGCGCTGATCCGTACGATCCAGCGGCTGGGGGAACACGCGATCATCCGGACGTTCTTCACGGCGTACGCGACGGTCTACCTGCGGGTCTCCCAGGCGGTCTCCCGCCGGCAGGAGCTGGAGGCGGACGCCTCGGCCGTCACGGTCGCGGGCCGGCGGGCGATGGGCGACGCGTTGCGGAAGGTGCGCGCCGCGGCGGCGGCCTGGGAGTTCTACGTCGGCAACCACCTACGGATGATCGGTCCGGCGCAGGCGCGGCCGGCCGACCTGTTCGCGGGCTTCTACTCGCTCTTCCACGAACCGAGCATGGGTGGTGAGCTGGCCAAGGTGGTGAACGCCCCGGAGGAGCGCTCACCGTACGACTCGCATCCGAGCCTGGCCGAGCGTCTCGCCGCGATCGGCCGGCTGCCCGAGCCGTCCGTACGCCCCGACCCCCGGCCGGCGCTGGCGCTCCTCGCCGACCCGCAGCGGGCCGCGATGGCCACGCAGGCGTCGATGCTGACTCCGGAGGCGCTGCGGCTGCCGGTCCTCGAATGGCCGCAGATCATCGAGCGGGGGCTGTGGAGCGCCTCCAACGCCGAGTCGCTGAAGGACGTGTTCGAGGCGGTCGGCGCGATGACGAACACCCCGCGGCCGACCGTGGACACGGTCCTGCGGGTGCTGGCGGGCGGCGGCGCCGGCGACCTGGGCGCACGCCTGCGGAGGGCGGGCTGGCGGGGGGACGACACGGCCGAGCTGGTCTCGCGCGTGGTGGCCCGGGCCTTCGAGGGCCTGCTGATCCAGGCGGGCCGCGCCCGATATGTCTTCTCCTGGTCGGACCTGGCGAAGCTCCGCGACCCGAACGGCGACGAGATCGACCTTTCCGGGATCGTACGGAACGCGGTCGACGACCCCCGGCAGGTGAATGCCCTATTTGAGTGTTTGGCCCGTTATGGCGTCACCGCCGACGCGCACCCTTAATGCGAAACGCACGTCTTCGCGCGGATCACCCCTGTCTCCGCCGGTCTCCTGGTTTGATGTCCGCGAAAAACCGGATATCCACACGGGGAGCTTTGGGTGAAACGCGGGGCAACGCTGGTGTCGCTCGTGCTGACGGCCGCGCTGACGGCGTGCGGGTCGGGGTCCTCGGGCGGGCACCCGAAAGACAGCGGCGGCGGACCGCCGAAGGGTGGCTGGCCGCAGCCGGTGAACGGGCAGCTCACCCCGCAGATGTGCGGGCTTCTCACCGATGACGACTACGCGAAGTACGGCCATGAGCGGCTGCCGGTCATCTCCCAGAAGCGCGTCGACAACGCGCCCAACGCCATCGACTGCCTCTACACGACCAACGACGAGCTGAGCCTCGGCCTCCAGCCGACCGCGGAGGCCGCCAAGGTGCAGTACGCCGCAGGCCTGAAGGACCACAAGGAGCGGCTCGCCGAGGACCACCGTCCGACGGTCCTGGCCACGAACGTCGTCCAGGGCGCCGACGAGAGCTGGTTCGACTACTGGACGCTCGGCACGGCCGACTCACAGTTCAAGGAGTACGAGATCAGCGTGCGGCGGGGGTCGCTGATCGTCGGCATCGTCCTCAGCGGGCTCAAGGGCAAGAGCGAGAAGGACCCGCGTACGGTGCTGACCGGCCTCGCCGGGCTGGTGCTCCAGCGCATCCCGAACGTCGGCCGGACCGACACGGGAAAGACGCACAAGGCCGAGTTCGCGGTGGCCGGCGCGGGCCGGGCCCGGCAGATCGTCTTCAACGACCCCACGTCCGGCGAGACGACGACGCTCAAGAACGTCAAGCTGCCCTGGCACGTCGAGAAGCCGCTCATCTACACCGGCCAGGCCCAGGTCATGCTCAACCTGAGCGCCACGAGCAGCTCGCCGCTGGCCGCGATCGGATGCAACATCTCCGTCGACGGCGAGACCGTGGTCCAGGAACAGCCGAAGGTCGGCGGTTTCGCGAACTGCATGCGGTCGTTCACGCCGCCCAAGTGAGCGCGAAGAAAAACCGTCACCGGCGTACACCGATCGACCGCCTCTCGCGTCCTTTGTAGGCGTTTGCCGAAACAAGGGGGGAACCTGGCGATGAGGCGTGGTCTTCCGTTGGCGCTCGCGCTGACGCTCGTCCTGACGGGATGCCGTCTGACGGGCGGCGCCGACCAGACCGCCGAGCCGCCGCCGGGCGGCTGGCCGCAGCCGTCCGGCGGCGACCGGGTCACCAAGGAGATGTGCGGGCTGCTGACCAAGGCGGACTACGCCAAACTCGGCCACGCCCGGCGCGCGGGCGTGTCGGGCACGGTGAACGACCGCACGAACACGCTCGACTGCACGTACCAGTCGATCGACGCGATGACGATCGCCCTGAAGCCGACCGCCGAGGCCGCCCGGTACTACTTCGCCGCCGACCTGGAGGACCACAAGCGGCAACTGGCCTCCGGCCACCGTTCGTCGGTGCTCGCCAAGAACGTCGTGGCCCTCGCCGACGAGAGCTGGTTCGACAACTGGGCGGTGGGCACCGCCGAGCAGAACGCCCACGAGATCCGCGTACGCCGCGGCGGGCTGGTGCTGAGCATCACCCTCAGCGGCGCCCGGGGCAAGAAGGAGGGCGACCCGCGCAGCGTCCTGACGGCCCTGGCCGACCTCGTCCTGCACCGCCTCCCCCTCGCCGGCACGAAGGACACCGGCACGAACCACAAGGTGGAGTACGAGGTGATCGGCCTGGGCCGGGCGACCTCGATCTGGTGGGAGGACTTCACCGACATCAACAGCGGCGGCTCGGTGGAGAACACCCGCATCCCGTGGATACGGAAGGTGTCGATGGCGACGGGCTCGGGAACCCAGCCCCACCTGGCGAGCCTGCGGGTGCAGACGGCCTCGGCGAAGACCAAGGTGGGCTGCCTCATCCTGGTCGACGGCGTCCCGGTCGACGCGCAGCGCCCCACGGCGGGCGGCCTGGTGGAGTGCAAGGGCGGGATCCCCGAGGACGACTCCGACTCGAGCGCCCAGCCCGCCGCGTACGAGCCGGTCGGCTGAGCGTCCGCCATTCCGGGAGGGGGCCCGGAACGGCCGGTCTACCGTGCCCGTCCTGGGAGGGCGGCACATGGCATTCGTAGCGGCGATCGAAAGCGCACTGAGGCAGAGCTTCGACTGGCGAGGCAGGGCCTCACGAGCTGAATGCTGGCTGTTCTACCTGCTGTACCTGATTTCTTGGTATTTGGCGGGGTTTGTAGGTGCACTGGTCGGATCCGAGCTCCTGCTTCTCGTTCCTCTGGCGCTCGTCGCGCCCGTGCTCGGCGTCACCGTGCGCCGGCTGCACGACACTGGGCGGACCGGCTGGTTCTACTTCCTGGGCTTCGTGCCGCTCGTCTCCATCGCGCTGCTCGTCTTCTGTTGCGAGCGCGGTCACGCGGTCGACAACCGGTACGGCCCACCGCCCGTGCCCTTCGGCGGAAACACCACCGTACGGCGGGGCATGACCAGGTGGCAGGTCACCCGGCTGCTCGGACAGCCTCATGAGACGACGGAGGCGCCCGCGCGCGGCTATTGGCACTATCTGGGACTGCCGGACGAGGGCCGGGAGACGATGCTCACGTTCGAGCGGGGACGCGTCGTCGACGTCGCCGTCGCCTGATCGGGACCGGTCCCGGCGAGTCGATGCGAGTATGCGGCGTCATGGACAGAAGCGTGACGCGGCCGGTACCGGCCGTCATCCTCCTCGCCCTGACGGCCGCCGGCTGCGGAAGCGGATCCGGAGGCGACCAGAAGCCGCGGGAGACACCCGTCCGCCCCACCGTCGCCGCGAGCCGGACCCCGGCGCGGACCCCCGGCTTCCCGCAGGCCGCCGACGGCAAGAACGTCCGCGCCTGTCACGACGGAAGCTGCGAGATCCTGGTCACCAAGCGGACGAAGATCCCGCTCGACCCCCGTTTCGGCTTCAAGACCTTCTCCTTCGACCCCTCCGACTCCACGTGGCGCTACACCTATCCGATCGGCGGCAGCGGGCGCCTGAAATGGCTGGAACCCCCCTACAGCGGATCGTGGGTCGGCCCCACCGGCAAGCAACAGCTCGTCATGACCGTGGTGGCCTCCGACGGGTCCAAAGCGGTCATCTCCCTGCGCCCGGGGAAGTGACCGACGGCTGATAATCGACAAATGTCAATCTTCCTGGAGACCGGCCGGCTCACACTGCGCCGTTTCACCAAGGCCGACGAGGACGACCTGGTCGAGCTCGACAGCGATCCGGAGGTCATGCGCTTCCTCACCGGCGGCCGGCCGACGTCCCGGGAGGAGGTCCGCGGCCGGATCCTGCCGACGATCCTCGACTACTACGAGCGGTTCGAAGACCTCGGAGCCTGGGCGGCGGAGGAGAGATCAACCGGACGATTCCTGGGCTGGTTCCACTTCCGGCCGTACCGGAACGGCCCCCGTGACGGAGACATCGAACTCGGCTACCGGCTGCGCAGGCCGGCGTGGGGCAAGGGCTACGCGACCGAGGGGTCGCGGGCGCTGATCCACAAGGGCTTCACCGAGCTCGGCGTCGACCGCGTGGTCGCGGAGACGATGACGATCAACGCCGGCTCCCGGCGCGTGCTGGAGAAGGCCGGCCTGACACTCGTGCACACGAGAACGGTGCGCACCACCGAAGGCACCGAGCACGGCGTGGCCGAGTACGCCCTGACCAGAGCCGACTGGGAGGGCACGCGCCGCTGACGGCACGCCCTCCCGCCCGCCGGGGACGCACGGCGGCCCTCACGCGTCCTCTTTCCGCCGGCGTGCGAGGAGTCCGGAGATGGTCACCTCCGTCGTGCGGCGCACCACGATGTTGCGCTCCAGCACCGCGCTCTGGGCGCTGATCAGGCCGCACAGGACGGACCGCCGTGCCAGTGAGGTGGCCAGGACGTCGGCCGGCCTGTCGCAGCGGGCGCGAAGGTGGTGCTCGGTGACCAACCTGGGGACGATCCCCATGTCGGTGCGCGCACCGGTCGCCACCGGACCGAACAGAACGGTTTTGCTAGGCCGGAACCGACCTACCCGGTGAAACCCGTGAAAATGTCGGTGAACTCGTAGGTGCTCTGGCTGATGCCGCTGCACGTCGGGGACACGCTGCCGTTCGGGCAGCCGCCGTTGTCCCGGCCGACCGACCAGAAGCCGATGTAGCCCACGTGGTTCGACTGGGCGTAGCTCAGCACCTGGCGGGCGATGGCCTGGGTGGTCGTCGGGCCCGTGTCGTTCTTGCCGATCATCGGGGTCAGGCCCAGCATGCCCTTCAGGTCCGCGTCGCTCTTTCCCGGCCAGATCTGCTTCATCTGGGCCAGCGTCGCGTTCGCGGCCGAGATTATCGCGCTGCCCCAGTCGCCCGTGTAGCCGAAGTCCATCAGCATCGGGTTGACCGTGACGTTCAGCCCGCGGGAGGCGGCGTCCTGCAGGATCTGCACCGAGAACGGGTCCACACCGTAGTCCTGGCCCTGGACCCGCAGCGTGTAGGTGATGGCGGTGCCGCGCTCGCTCTGCAGCTGCTTGAGCGCCGTGTTCACGGTCGCCACCGGGATCGCGGCCTCCACGTCGACGTCCAGGCGGTTGCCGCCCACGGCGTCCAGCGCCTTCTTGTACGCGTCCTCCAGCGCGGCGCTGGAGGAGCAGGTGTTCTCCAGGTACGGCCCGGCGGCGCCGCCGGTGGCCACGGTCACGTCGCCGCCGACGCCCTTGAGGTCGTTGACCTCACCGATGACACGCGAGTCGTTCAGCGCCACCGTGCCGCCCCAGGACGGGTCGCAGCCGGCGCTGTCGGCCAGGGCGAAGGCGAGCGTGAAGTGTTTCTGGCCGGTCGCGTTCGCCACGTCCCGAAGCGTGGGCGTGGCCATCGTGATGTCCACGTACGGGGAGAACCGCCCGGAGCCCGCGGCGGCGTGCGCCGGCGCGGCGGGCGACAGCAGGAGGGCGAGGGGCAGCAGGAGTGCTCCGAGGATGACTCTCTTCATGGGGCGGGGAACCTTTCGATGCGGGGGATGACCGGTTCCCGGCCGCGGCCTGGCGGGACGCCGCGACCGGGAACCGGGGCTCAGCCGGTGAACCGGGCGACGATCCGGGCGAAGTCGTACGGCTGCTGGTCCACGCCGCTGCACGCGCCGTCGACCCAGCCGACGTTTCCGGTGCACGCGCGGTCCCGGTTGAGGGACCAGAACGACAGCCGGGCGAGGTGGTGGGCGCTCGCGTAGCCGAGCAGTGTGGTGAACGTGCCGGTGGTGAACAGCTCGCTGGGCTGGTCGGTGTGGCCGTTCATGAGCGTCAGGCCGGTTCGGGCGTAGATCTCGTCGGAGGACAGGTCGGGCCGCAGCGCGGCGAGCTGGGCGTGCGCGGCCTCCATCACCTTCTCCACGTCGGCCGCCATGGTCGCCGCGGGACCGCCGTAGTCGAACGCCATGACCGCGTACGTGTCGATGTCCGCGCCGTTGTCCTTCGCCCGCTGGATCTCGGCCCGGTCCAGGTCGCTCAGCCCGACCGTGGTCACGGGCATGGTCAGGGAGACGTCGAGGGCGCGCCCCGCGGCGGCGGCGTTCTGCTTCAGCATCCGTACGGCCTGGAACCGGCGTGTCTCTCCGGCGACGTCGCCGAGGTCGTCGCCCTCGATGTCCAGGTCGATGTGCGTGAGCCCGTACGCATCGATGACCTGCTGGTACGCCTGCGCGAGCGAGGAGGCGTCCGGGCAGGCGGCGCCGAGCTCGACGCCGTTGTAGCCGCCGAAGGACACCGCGACGTCACCGCCGGCCGCGCGTACCGCGTCGACGTCGGCCTTCACGGTGGTGTCGTTCAGCGCGGATCGCGTGCCGTCCCAGGTCGGCGTGCAGCCGCCACCGGACGGGGCGAGCACGAAGGCCAGGATGAGCTGCCGGACGTTGCCGGTGATCTCGGAGATCGGCTGGGGGTCGTTGTCCAGCGGCATGAAGTACGGCGCGGCGCGCAGCGGAGCCGCCGCCGCACGGGGAGCGGACGAGGCGGATGCGGGGCGGGCGGTGAGGAGCAGCAGGCAGGCGGCCAGGGCCGCCCATGCGCGGTGGCGGACACGCACGAGTCCTCCTTGCGGGCGCCCGCACGAGGGCGGGCAGGGGTCGCGGGTGGCAGTCGCTGTCGCGGCGTCCGGGCGCGCCCCCGTACCCGCACCGTGCCGACGCGGCATTGACAAGAGTGCACTAGATCCGGTCAGGATCCGTCAATATCTAAAAGGAAAGTTTCCTAAGAATCGTGCCCATCGGCGCTCCGGGCGCGCGGCCGGTGGACGGTCCTCGGGCGTGAACCGAACGGGCCGGGGATGGAGGCCCCGTTCGGCGGCGACGTATGGTTTGATCGGCTGGAGGTCGGTGGATGGCGCTGTTCCCCGGACGGGAGGCCGCGGGCGATGCTTCGTTTCCTGATCCGCCGGGTCCTGTCCGGCGTGCTCGTCATGTGGCTCGTCACCACCGTCGTGTTCCTGCTGTTCTTCGCCACCTCCCGCGACCCGGCCGCACGGTTCGCCGGCAAGTCCGCCACCCCGGAGACGCTCGCGCTGCTCCGCCACCGGATGGGCCTGGACGAACCCCTGCCGCTGCAGTACTGGCACTTCGTGACGCGGTTGCTGTCGGGCGACCTCGGCTACTCGTACGCCACCCGCAGCCCGGTCGGCGGGCTGATCGAGAACGCGCTGCCGGTCACCGTGTCGCTGGTCTGCGGCGCCGCCGTGCTGTGGCTCCTCACCGGGGTGGTCACCGGGGTCGTCAGCGCGACCCGGGCGCGCTCCGTCATGGACCGGGGCATCACACTGCTCGTGATCCTGGGCATGTCCGTGCCGGTCTTCGTCACCGCGGCGACCTTGCTCTACCTGCTGGCCTTCAAGCTGCCGGTCTTCCCCCTCGGCGGGTACGTCCCGCTCCACGAGGACCCGGTGGAGTGGTTCTACCACCTGATGCTTCCGTGGATCACGGGTGCGCTGCTGCAGTCGGCCGTCTACACCCGGCTGACCCGTGGCTCGCTGCTGGACGTGCTCGATGAGGACTACGTCCGTACGGCACGCGCGAAAGGCCTGTCCGAACGCCGGGTGGTCTACCGCCACGGCCTGCGATCGGCACTGACGCCGATCGTCACGCAGTTCGGCATGGACCTCGGGGCGGTGCTGGGCGGCGCCCTGGTCACCGAGACCGTCTTCGGCCTGCAGGGCATGGGCGAGCTCACCGTACGGTCGATGACCTCCGGCGACCTGCCGGTCATCATGGCCGTCGTGCTGCTCGCCGCCCTGGGCACCGTGGTCGCCAACATCCTCGTCGACGCCGCCTACGCCCTCCTCGACCCCCGCGTACGCCTCACCTGACGTGCGACCTCCGGGAAAGAATCCGTCCTAACAGGTCAGCGGCGCTTTGACGGTGCGGATTGGTACTCTCCTGCCATGGCCGCACAGGACCTCGCCAAGCTCGCGCACCTGCGTCGCGCGCGGGATCTGATCGACCGGGAGTACGCACGTCCGCTCGACGTCGCGACCATGGCCCGGCAGGCGCTCATGTCACCGGCGCACTTCGCGCGGCAGTTCCGGGCGGCCTACGGCGAGACCCCGTACAGCTACCTCATGACCCGCCGGATCGAGCGGGCGATGGCGCTGCTGCGCGCGGGGATGAGCGTGACCGACGCGTGCATGACGGTCGGCTGCACCTCGCTGGGCTCGTTCAGCTCCCGGTTCACCGAGATCGTGGGAGAGACGCCGAGCGCCTACCGGCTCCGCGAGCACGGCGCCATGGCGGCCATGCCCGCCTGCGTGGCGAAGGTCGCCACCCGGCCCACCCGGCCCACCCGGGGCGCGACGGGCAAAGACCGAGAAGCGGCCGCCTAGCGCACTCACTCCAGAGACCGCGACGCTCGATGTCGCCGTCAGGCGTTCTCGCGTGGCTCCAGGGGCGCCAACCGGGCCACCGGCGGTAGCGGCGAGCGCTCCGGGGAGACCTGGAACGCCTGGATCATGAGCGCGGCGAAGCGCCGGGAGGCCGCGACCCGGGCGGCCGTCGAGGGGGCGTGGATGCCCCGGTTGGCCATGAGCATGAGGAACAGGTCGTCCAGCACCCAGTCGGGGCGTAGCCGGCCGGTCTCCTTGGCACGGCCGGCCAGTTCGGCGATCGACTTCAGCACCCGTTCGCGGTCCGCGGCGAAGTCCATGGCATCGGGGAGGGCCGACATGAAGGCGGCGGTGAAGCCCCGGTTGCGCGCGTGCTGTTCGCAGATCCTCTCCAGCAGCAGGCAGAAGCCGCGCCACGGATCGGGCTCGGCGAGGCCCTCCTCGACGATGGCGTGACACGCCCGCATCTCGTCCGTGAACGCCTCGGTGAGCAGCAGCTGCTTGGTCGGAAACCGGCGGTAGAGGGTGGCGGGGCCGACCCCGGCACGCCGGGCGATCTCCCGCATGGGCACGTTCAGACCTTCCGCGGCGAACAGCGCGCGGGCCGCATCGAGGATGCGCTCACGGTTGTCCAGGGCGTCGGAGCGCAGCATGTGAGGCAAACGGTCGGTCACCGCTCTCACTTTAGCCAACCGGACGGGGGCGTCCGTTAGCGTCCGGACGGATGGAAACGCTGCGTGATCCCAGAACGCCGCGTGAACCCGGTACATGGAGGCGAGCATTGAAGGCGGTAGCGATCCAGTCGTTCGGAAGTCCCTCGGGCCTGGCGGTCATCGACCTCCCGGTCCCGGCCCCCGCCGGCGGACAGGTACTGATCGCCACTGAGGCGATCGGTGTCGGCGGCGTCGACGTCCTGATCCGGAGCGGTGCCCTCGCCGACTACGGCTTCGCGGAGGGCCACATCCCCGGCAGCGAGGTGGCGGGCACCGTGACGGCGGTCGGCGACGGCGTCGACACGTCATGGATCGGCCGGCGCGTGTGGGCGTTCACCGGCGTGGGCGGCGGCTACGTCGAACAGGCGGTCGCCTCGATCGAGGAGGTCCTCCCCCTGCCGGCGGGCCTGTCGGCCGTCGACGCGGTGACGCTCGGAGGCTCGGGGGTGGTGGCCCACTTCGCCCTCGCCCATGCCCACTTCGCCCCCGGAGAGTCGGTGCTGGTCCGCGGCGCGGCCGGCAGCATCGGGGTCACGACGGTCCAGCTCGCCGCTCGTGGTGGGGCCGGCGCGGTGGCGGTCACGACGTCCTCGGCCGAGCGCGGCGATCGCCTGCGCAAGCTCGGCGCGACCCACGTGCTGGACCGCTCCGGCGAGGGAGACGCGGACGCTCCCCCGGGCTACGACGTCATCGTCGACATCGTCGCCGGAGCGGACCTGCCTTCGTTCTTCGCCAGGCTCAACCCGAACGGGCGCATGGTGGCCGTCGGCATGGTCGGGGGTCCGCCGCCGGCGGACTTCGGCATGACGATGATGGCGGCGTTCCGCAAGTCGATGTCGTTCGCCACCTTCAGCGCCGACACCGTGCCGGTGTCCGATCGGCGTGCCGTGAGGGCCGGGCAGTTCGCCGCCGCGGGCCGTGGCGAGCTGGAGATGGTCGTGCACGAGCTGCTGCCGCTGGACCGGGCCGTGTCGGCGCACCGGAAGATGGACGCCGGCGAGGTGTTCGGCCGCATCGTGCTGACGCCATGACCCTCGCCCGCTCCCTCTAGGGTTCGTCGCGCCAGCGGCCGATCAGCTGGAAGTACAGGTAGCCGCCGGTCTCGCGCATGATGTACTGGACCTGCGTGTCGCGCGAGTAGACCATCGGGCCGCTGCGCGTCGGCGACGTCACCGCCTTGATCCCGTTGGCACGTGCCATGGTGCGGGAGCGCAGCTCGTGCGGCGGGTCGGTGACGATGACCGCGGTGTGCCAGTGGAGCTTACGGAACTCCTCCCCCGCCGCGACCATGCTCTGCAGCGTGTCCTTGCCCGTCGGCACGGCGACCAGCCGGCTCGCCGGCACGCCGTGCTCGTTGAGCCAGGTCTTCCCGGTGCCCGCCTCGGTGTAGTGGTCACCCGGCTGGTTGCCGCCGACCGTCAGGATGTGCGGCGCGACACCGTCCTTGTAGAGGGTGAGGGCGTGCCGCAGCCGCCATTCGAGCACGTCGCCGGGGGTCCCGTTGTTCTGGGTGGCGCCCAGCACGATGATCGCGTCCGAGTGCGTACGGACGTCCTCCCGCGCGACGTACCAGACGTAGAAGCCGGCGGCCAGCGGCGTGCCGACCACGATCGCGACGATCAGGAAGAAGGTCCGCACCACCCAGCGCCACGGCCCGCGCCGCCGACGCCGCTCACCCCCACCGCCCTCCTCGTACGGGCCGCGGGGCTCGTCGTACGGGACCAGGGGCTCGTCCGCCTCCGGCACGGCGCGGGGCCGCCGGGGCAGATCCTCGCGTGTCGGGTCGGCCTGCCGCCGGGGCAGGTCGACCCGCGTGCGCGGTGACCCGCCGGTCTCCCGGCGGATCTCAAGGGTCGGTTCGGTGCCGTCCGGTCGTCCGGTGATCGCTCCTCCATCCATCACGACCGGTCAGACGAGTGTGACGGGCCGATGGTTCGGTGACGCTCGCTACCCCTTCGACTGTATCGCCGCGCGGCCCGCCTCCAGGCGTGCCACGGGGATGCGGAACGGCGAGCAGGAGACGTAGTCCAGGCCGACCTCGTGGAAGAAGTGGACCGACTCCGGGTCACCGCCGTGTTCGCCGCAGATGCCCAGCTTGAGGCCTGGTCGCGTCGCCCGGCCCTCCTCCGCGGCGATGCGCACCAGCCGCCCGACCCCGTCGACGTCGAGGGTCTCGAACGGGGAGACGCCGAAGATGCCGAGTTCGAGGTAGCGGCCGAAGAACGCCGACTCCACGTCGTCGCGTGAGAAGCCCCACGTGGTCTGGGTGAGGTCGTTGGTGCCGAAGGAGAAGAACTCGGCGGCCTCGGCGATCTGCCCGGCCGTCATCGCGGCGCGGGGCAGCTCGATCATCGTGCCGATCAGCGCCTCGACGCCGACGTCGGCGAGCACCTTCTCGGCCTCCTCGCGGATGTACTCCAGCTCCTGCACGGCGCCGACGAGCGGAATCATGATCTCCGCGTGCGGCTCCTTGCCGGCCTCCTTGAGCTCGGCCGCCGCCTCGGCGATCGCGCGTACCTGCATGCCGAACAGGCCGGGGATCACCACGCCGAGCCGTACGCCGCGCAGGCCGAGCATGGGGTTCTGCTCGTGCAGCCGGCGCACCGCCTCCAGCAGCCGCTCGTCGTCGGAGGAGGCGTCTCCGGTGGCGACCCGTACGGTCAGGTCGGTCAGGTCGGGCAGGAACTCGTGCAGCGGCGGGTCGATCAGCCGGATCGTCACCGGCAGGCCGTCCATCGCCGCGAAGATCTCCTTGAAGTCCTGTTTCTGCAGCGGCTCCAGGGCCCGCAGGGCGGCGCTGCGGTCCTCCTTGGTCTCGGCGAGGATGAGGTCCTCGACGTACTGGCGGCGCTCGCCGAGGAACATGTGCTCGGTCCGGCACAGCCCGATCCCCTGCGCGCCGAACCTGCGGGCGCGGGCGGCGTCCTCGCCGTTGTCGGCGTTGGCGCGTACGGCCAGGCGGCGCCGGGAGTCGGCGTGGCGCATGAGCCGGTCCACCGACGCGACCAGCTCGTCGCCGTCGGAGGCCGCGAGCGTGCCCTCGAAGTACTGGACCACCGGCGAGTCCACGACCGCGACCTCGCCGAGGTAGACGGCGCCGGTGGTGCCGTCGATGGAGATCACGTCGCCCTCTTTGATCGTCACGCCGCCGGGCGCGGTCGCCTGGCGGGCCTTGACGTCGATCTCCAGTTCCTCCGCGCCGCACACGCAGGTCTTGCCCATGCCGCGGGCGACCACCGCCGCGTGCGAGGTCTTGCCGCCGCGGGAGGTGAGGATGCCGCGGGCGGCGATCATGCCGTCGAGGTCGTCCGGGCTGGTCTCGCGGCGCAGGAGGATGACGTCCTCGCCGTCGTCGGCCAGCTCGACGGCGCGGCCGGAGCTGAACACGGCCTTGCCGACGGCGGCGCCGGGCGAGGCGCCCATGCCCTCGGTGATCTTCTTGACGTCGTCGGCGACCTCGCCGAACCGGGGGAACATCAGCTGCGCGAGCTGGTCGCCGGTCACGCGGCGTACGGCCTCGTCCTCGTCGATGAGCTCCTGGTCGACGAGCTGGGTGGCGATGCGGAACGCCGCGGCCGCGGTCCGCTTGCCCACGCGGGTCTGGAGCATCCAGAGCTTGCCGCCCTCGATGGTGAACTCGATGTCGCACAGGTCGCGGTAGTGGTTCTCGAGCGTCTCCATGATCTGCAGAAGCTCGGCGTAGGACTTCTTGTCGATCTGTTCGAGCTCGGCCAGCGGCACGGTGCTGCGGATGCCGGCGACGACGTCCTCGCCCTGGGCGTTCTGGAGGTAGTCGCCGTAGATGCCCTGCTGGCCGGAGGCCGGGTCGCGGGTGAAGGCCACGCCGGTGCCGGAGTCCATGCCCAGGTTGCCGAAGACCATGGCGACGATGTTGACCGCGGTGCCGAGGTCGGCCGGGATGCGCTCCTGCCGGCGGTAGAGGATGGCGCGAGGGGCGTTCCAGGAGCCGAAGACCGCCTTGATCGCCAGGTCCATCTGCTCGCGCGGGTCGGTGGGGAACTCCCGCCCGGCGTGCTCCCGGACGATCGTCTTGTACGTCGCGACCAGGCCCTTGAAGTCATCCGTGTCCAGGTCGAGGTCGGACTCGACGCCCTTGGCCGCCTTCGCCTCGTCGATGGCCGTCTCGAACAGGTCGCCGTCGATGTCCAGCACGGTCTTGCCGAACATCTGGATCAGCCGGCGGTAGGAGTCCCAGGCGAACCGCTCGTTGCCGGAGCGTTCGGCGAGGCCGTGCACCGACTCGTCGTTCAGCCCCACGTTGAGGACCGTCTCCATCATGCCGGGCATCGAGAACTTCGCCCCGGAGCGGACACTGACCAGCAGCGGGTCGTCCGGCTGGCCGAGGCGCTTGCCCATCTCCCGCTCCAGCGCCTCCAGGTGGCGGCCCACCTCCGCGTCGAGCCCCTCGGGCATGGCCTCGTGGTCCAGGTAGTAGCGGCAGGCCTCCGAAGTGATCGTGAATCCGGGCGGCACGGGCAGGCCCAGGTTGGTCATCTCGGCGAGGTTGGCGCCTTTGCCACCAAGCAGGTCTTTGAGATCCTTGTTGCCCTCGGTGAAGTCGTACACATACTTCGGCATTGGGACGCTTCCTCACTCCCGGCGCGACGAATGCGGTGACTCTACCCACCTCTCCGTGATTCGCCCGTCACTGTCGGCTTTCATGGTTATTTCCGCAGGTCAGAGTAGGCAAAGTGGTCTATTCCAATACCGACATTCCCGGCGATATACCCAAATAACCCCCGAGGATGATCTACTTTCGGGCGGCTGCGAGTATGGACATACCCGCGCCCCTCTCTGGGGATGATGCCGCCATGAGGCCCGTGACGGACGGGGGCACGGGCGAGCCCTTCGCCCCCATCGCGGAGTACGGCTTCTTGTCCGACGCCGAGACCACCGCGCTGCTCGCACCGAGCGGCAACGTGGAGTGGATGTGCCTGCCGAAGTTCGACTCCCCGAGTGTGTTCGGCTCGCTGCTCGACCGGGACGCCGGCTACTTCCGCGTGGGCCCGGCCGGCGTGGACGTGCCCGCCGCCCGCCGCTACATCCCCGGCACGCTGGTGGTGGAGACCACCTGGTGGACGCCCGGCGGCTGGCTGGTCGTCCTCGACACCCTGCTGATGGGCCCCTGGCACCACGAGACCGAGCGTTCGCACACGCACCGGCGCGCGCCCACCGACTACGACGCCGACCACGTGCTCCTGCGCATGATCCGCTGCGTGAACGGCCAGGTCCAGCTGCGCCTGGACTGCCTGCCGGTGTTCGACTACGGCCGGGTGCCGGCCGCCTGGGAGTACGCCGGGCCGGGCTACCACGAGGCGGTCGCCTCCGCCGACGGTGTCGAGCTGCGGCTGGCCACCGACATGAACGTCGGTTTCGAAAGCTCCCTCGCCACCGCCCGTACGCTCCTCAAACAGGGCGACACCCGTTTCGTCACGCTCTCCTGGAGCGAGCACCCGCCGCCGAAGACCTACGACGAGGCGCAGAGCCGGCTGATCTGGACCGTGCACCACTGGCAGCACTGGCTGGACCGCGGCAGGTTCCCCGACCACCCCTGGCGTGGCCACCTCCAGCGCAGCGCGCTCACCCTCAAGGGCCTGACGTACGCGCCGACCGGCGCGGTCGTCGCCGCACCGACCACGTCACTGCCCGAGAAGCCGGGGGCCGACCGCAACTGGGACTACCGCTTCACCTGGATCCGCGACGCGACGATGGCCCTGTGGGCCTTCTACACGCTCGGCTTCGACTGGGAGGCCAACGACTTCTTCTACTTCATCGCCGACGTCGCCGAGGCCGCCGGCGGGCACGTGCAGATCATGTACGGGGTCGACGGCCGCGCGAACCTGGAGGAGACCGTCCTCGACCACCTCACCGGATACGACGGCGCCCGTCCCGTACGCGTCGGGAACGGCGCCTACCTGCAAGGACAGCACGACGTGTGGGGCGGCATCATCGGCTCGATCTTCCTGTACGTCCGCAAGCGCGACCGGCTCGACGACCGGCTCTGGTCGATCATCGTCAAGCAGGTCGAGGTCGCCCTGGCGCACTGGCGCGAGCCGGACCACGGCATGTGGGAGGTGCGCGGCGAGCGCAGGCACTTCACCTCCTCCAAGCTCTTCTGCTGGGTGGCCGCCCACCGCGGCGCGCAGCTCGCGCTGATCCGTGGCGACACCGACCGGGCGATGGAGTGGCAGGAGGCCGCCGACGAGATCCACACCGACATCCTGGCGAACGCCGTCGACGAGCGCGGGGTGTTCGTCCAGCACTACGACACGACCGCACTCGACGCGTCGGCGCTGCTGATCCCGCTGGTCGGCTTCCTGCCCCCGGACGACCCACGGGTCCGCGCGACCGTCTTCGCGATCGCCGACGAGCTGACCGAGGACGACCTGGTCTACCGCTACTGGCCCCACGAGACCGACGACGGCTTCGGCGGCTGCCGCGAGGGCACCTTCACGATGTGCTCGTTCTGGCTCGTCTCGGCGTTCGTGCTGATCGGCGAGTTGGACCGCGCGATCGCCCTGTGCGAGAAGATCCTGTCCTACGCCAGCCCGCTCCAGCTGTACGCCGAGGAGATCGACGTGCACAGCGGCCGCCACCTGGGCAACTTCCCGCAGGCCTTCACCCACCTGGCCCTGATCAACGCGGTGATGATGGTCATCCGCGCCGAACGCCGCGAACCCCGCGCCCCCTTCGTCTGACCGCCCTCACGTTCGAGGTGGGGCGGTGGCGTACTCCTCGTCGGTGACGGGGGTCAGCCAGTGCACGACGTCGTGGTCGGCGTCGCTCTCGTTGATGGCCAGGTGGACCATCAGCCGGTTCGGGGCGGCGCCGTGCCAGTGCTCCTCACCGGCCTCGAACAGGACGCGGTCGCCGGGGCGGATGACCTCGATGGGGCCGCCCCGGCGCTGGCACAGGCCGACCCCCTCGGTGACGAAGACGGTCTGGCCCAGCGGGTGGCGGTGCCAGTGGGTGCGCGCGCCGGGGGTGAAGTGCACCAGGCTCGCGCTGACCCGGGACGGTTCGGGTGCGGCGGCGACGGTGTCGATGTAGACGTCGCCGGTGAACCAGTCGGCCGGGCCCTTGACGGTGTCGATCGAGCTTCGGGTGATCTGCATGGTCGTTCTCTCTGTCAGGGCTTGAGGAGCGCCTTGACGGCGCGCCGCTCGTCCATGGCCTTGTAGCCCTCGGCGACCTGTTCCAGGGGCAGGGTGAGGTCGAAGACCCTGCCCGGGTCGATCCGGCCCGACAGGACGCGGTCGATCAGGTCGGGCAGGTAGCGGCGTACGGGGGCGGGGCCGCCGCGGAGGCCGACGTGGGAGTGGAAGAGCTCCTGGCCGTCGACCTGCACCTCGTGGGGGACGCCGACGAAGCCGACGTCGCCGCCCGGCCGCGCCGAGCCCAGGGCCTGCCGCATCGCCTGGGCGGTGCCCACGCATTCCAGCACCGCGTCGGCGCCGATCCCGCCGGTGAGGTCCTTGACGCGGGCGACGCCCTCGTCGCCGCGCTCGGTGACGATGTCGGTGGCGCCGAACTCCCGGGCGAGGTTCTGGCGGCTCTCGTGGCGGCTCATCGCGATGATCCGCTCCGCGCCCATCTCCTTCGCGGCGATCACCGCGCACAGGCCCACCGCCCCGTCGCCGACCACCACGGCGGTGGAGCCCGGCTTCACCTCCGCGGCCTCGGCCGCCCACCAGCCGGTGCCCATGACGTCGGAGACGGCCAGCAGGCCGGGCCAGAACTCTTCGCCCGGCACCTCCTCGGTGGCGACCAGGGTGCCGTGGGCGTTGGGGATGCGCACGTACTCCGCCTGGCAGGTGCTCATGAACTCCCGGTCGAGGCAGTTGGACTGGAAGCCGTTGCGGCAGTTCGCGCAGGGAAGCGCACATCGCCGGGAGCGTGGATCACTGCTCCGCGCATGGGGGGCTCCTTGTCCGGTGAGGAAAGGGCACGCCGCTGGTGCCCGTATGCGGTCGTGTACCGGGGGGTTCGAGGGCGGCGGCGCCGTCCTCGTACGCGCGTCCCGGGCGGGCGCTCCCCCGGACGCGGCGCCGTCGCGCCGCAGGTGGGAAGTGCCACGTCCTCCAGGTAACCGGCTCTGCGCGCGGTCAGCGAGTCACCAGCGAGAGGTGTACTCCCGGTACACCCCTCCCACGGCGCGCAGGTCGTACGGTCGAGGTGTGGACAACCGTGACGAGGTCCGCGAGTTCCTCACCTCGCGGCGAGCGAAGATCACTCCGGAGCGGGCCGGGCTGCCCAGCGGGAGCAGGCGGCGCGTGCCGGGGCTGCGCAGGAGCGAGGTCGCGGCCCTGGCCGACATGAGCGTCGAGTACTACGCGAAACTCGAGCGCGGCGACCTCGCCGGTGTCTCCCCGGCCGTTCTGGAGGCCGTCGCCCGCGCCCTGCAACTGGACGACGCCGAACGCGCCCATCTCCTCAATCTGGCCCAGGCCGCCGACGGGTCGGACGCCCTCACCCGCCCCCGGCGCCGCCCAGCACGGCAGTGGACGCCGCACCGCAGCCTGCAGTGGACCCTCGACGCGATCACCGCCGGGCCCGCGTTCGTGCGCAACGCCCGCATGGACGTTCTCGCGACCAACCAGCTCGGCCGCGCGTTCTACGGCGACATCTACGCCGACCCCGGCAACCAGGCGAACCTCGCCCGCTTCAACTTCCTCGACCCCGCCTCGCGGCGCTTCTACCCCGACTGGGACCTCTTCGCCGACATGGCGGTGGCCATCCTGCGCACCGAAGCCGGCCGCAACCCCCACGACAAGGACCTGCACGACCTCGTCGGCGAGCTGTGCACCCGCAGCGAGGAGTTCCGCACCCGCTGGGGCGCCCACAACGTCCGCCACCACGGCACCGGCACCAAGCGGTTCCATCACCCGGTCGTCGGCGAGCTCACTCTGGCCTACGAGGGCCTGGAGATGGCCGCCGAACCCGGCCTCACCCTCACCGTCTACACCGCCGAACCCGGATCGCCCTCCGAGGAGGCCCTGCGCCTGCTCGCCTCCTGGGCCGCCACCGAACAGGCCGGCTCACCCACGCGCCGATCCACCGGCTGAACCCCACGCAGCCCGAGAGACGGGTCGCGGCGCGGCTCTACCAGGCGTACGCCTCCGGGGCTTCGCCTCCGGGACCGGGCCAGATCTCGTCGAGCCCTCTGCTCGGACACCAGGCCGAGGAAGTGACGGTGCCTCTATATTAGAGGCATGAATGACTCTTCGGTCTTGGCCGCCTGGCGGTCGGGTGACGGCGACTCGCTCCACGACGTCCTGGCCGAGGCCGTGACGTTCTCGAGTCCGGTCGCCGACTACCACGGCCGTCCGAACGCGTCGCACCTCCTCGGGTTGATCGCCGAATTGCTCGAAGAGGTCGACCAGACCGGAGCGTACGGCGACGAGCGCGACGGCGTGTACGCCTTCACCGCCCGCGTCGGCGATCGGCAGGTGCAGGGCATCGTGCGTGAGGAGCGGACCGAAACGGGGGAACTGACGCACGTGACCCTGTTCCTGCGGCCGTACGCGGCGCTGAGGACGGCGATCGGCGGAATGCGGGAGGCGTTGGAACGCTCGCCGCTGCCGGCCCGGGCGTGAGCGCGGCGGTACGCGAGCGATGGCGACCACACCACGGCCCGGACGGCCCGTTCGCGGGTCGACGACCGGGCGGCCGATCATGGCCCTGTTCGACCTGGTGGGGCGGCGGTGGACGCTGCGGGTCATCTGGGAACTCGAGCAGGCCGCCCGGCCGCTGACCTTCCGCGGGCTGCGCGCCGCCTGCGACGATCTCTCGTCGAGCGTGCTCACCCGGCGATTGGGTGAACTCACCGAAGCCCGGATCGTCGAGCGGGTCAGCGACGGCTATGTGTTGACCGCGACCGGCCACGACCTCGTCCGCAGCCTGGAACCGGTGCTGGCCTGGGCACGAGACTGGAGCCGCGATCTCACTGACACCGACCGGTGAGCCTCGATCCGCGTCCCGGGACGGGCTCACGCGGTGAGCGTGGTCGGGGTGGAACCCCTGCGCCGGCGGCCCGTCGAAAGACCGAACCCGATGGGCCGCCGGCTCGTCCTCTCCCCCTGAGCGGGCACCGCGACGGCCCGGTCCGGAGCGGTTCCGGACCGGGCCGTACGTGAACCCGGGTCAGCCCACCGTCTCCGCCACCGGGGCGTCCCAGTCGATCGTGTGGCGCTGTTCCCAGCCCATGGACTTCTCGATGTTCATGGCCTTGAACGCGAGCGGCATCAGCACCGACATGGCCCGGCGCGCCACCGGGCCCGGGGTCTTGGTGCTGTTGACCTTCCGGCCACGCGCCGCGATCTTCTCGACCCGCGTACGGCGGAGGCGTTCGTACGCGGCGAACGCCGAGGAGGGGTCGGGCAGGTCGCGCAGGCAGCGGGCCAGTTCGATCGCACTCTCGATGGCCAGCGAGGCGCCCTGTCCGGTGCTGTTGGAGGGCGCGTGCACGGCGTCGCCGACCAGCACCATGCGGCCGCGGTGCCAGTGCGGCACGGGCGGCATGATGTGGAGCGCCCCGACGACCTGCAGGGTCTCCGGGACCGTGCGTTCGGCCAGCCGGCCGCCCGGGACGTCGCCCGCGTACGTCTCCCGCAGCGTGCGCAGCCACTTCTCCGCCGGGATCGCCCGCGCCTCGCTCAGCGTCATGTACGTGCGCGAGGGCAGGTTGGCGCCCCATGCGATCCCGCCGCCGGGCTGCGGCCAGTACAGGTAGTACGCCCGGCTGCCGTACGCGAAGGTCATCGTTCCGGGCTCGAGGTCGAGGTCGACGTCGGCGTGCCCGCCGAAGCCGAGCAGGCCGGTGAAGTCGGGGCCGGGCGCGTCCGGGTCGATCAGCGTCCGTACGGTGGAGCGGACGCCGTCGGCCCCGATCAGGACGTCGGCGTCGGCGCTGGAGCCGTCGGCGAACCGCGCGGTGACGCCGCCCGGCCCGTCGTCGGCGCCCACCAGGCGCTTGCCGTACGCGAACCGCACACCGGCCTCCAGCGCCCGCTGCCGCAGCACCCGGTGCAGGTCGCCGCGCTCGACCACCTGCAGGGGCGCCACGTCCCGCAGGCCGGGCAGCGCGCGGGGCTCTCCCCTGCCGAACGTCATCGCCGTCCGCCGTATCGGGACGGCGATGGCACGGACGACGTCGTCGGCGTCGATGACGCCGAGCGCCGCGAGGCCGTTCGGGGCGAGGGCGAGCGCGCCGCCGATGCCGTCCGAATCCGCCGGGTACGCCTCGTGGACGGTCGCCTCGATCCCCGCCTTGGCCAGTGCGGTGGCCACGACCGGACCGGCGATCCCGCCGCCGATGACGACCGCGGTACGTACGTTGGACATGGTTCTCTCCTGTGGGGTGCGCCGGCGCGGGGCGCCGACGTGCTGATTCGTGGGTGAGCGCGAACCGCCCCCGCGTGAGAACCCGGATATCCTTCGGTTGCCGCCTCGTGGCCGGGTTCGTGTACGCGGGCATCGGTTCGAGGAAGGTCCCGGTGGCGGTGTTGCCGCACCGCCACCGGGGCAGATCGTGGAACCGGCCTTCGACCCTCAGTCCGGTGGCAGCCCCCTCTCGGCGATCTCCGCCATCTCGTCGGGCATCTCGCCGGTCTGATGCCACGCCTGCCATACGTCGAGGCCCGGGAACGCACCGGACGTCAGCTCGTCGAGCAGCGAGCGGCTCCAGGCCGCCTCCGCCTCGAGCATCGCCAGGCCGTACTCGTTCTCGATGAGGAACAGCCGGGGAATGCCCTCGTCGCCGGTCCGCGCGAGCGCCGCCCGCTGGTCGCCGATCGACTCCTCCAGGCGGCCGAGCCGCTCCTGGAGCAGGGCGATCGCCTCCTGCGGAGGCAGCACGGCGAGCACCGAGAGACCCGCCGCGAACCTCGGGTGCTCGGTCCGCGGCACCGAGATCAGCTCCCGGGTCCAGTCGACCAGCTCGCGCTTGCCCGCCTCGGTGATCGCGTAGATCGTGCGCTCCGGGCGGGCGCCCGCCCGGTCGGTCCCGACGACCTCGAGGAAGCCGTGCTTGGTCATGTTCTGGACCACGGTGTAGAGCGAGCCCCACTTGACGTCCATGTCCTGGTCCTTGCCACGGGCACGCATCACCGAAGCCATCTCGTACCGGTGCATGGGCCGGGTGTAGACCGTGGCCAGCACCGCGAGGGCCAACAGATTGCCGACCTTGCGCTTCTCGACCATGACGCCCGCCTTCCGCTTTACTCGTATACGAATATACGCATACGAGTAATGGCCCGCAAGGCCGGATCCGCGCGAGATCAGTCGAGAACCGCCAGAAGCTCCTTGGCGAACTCCTTCGGTGACTCGACCGCCCCGAGGTGCCCGCCCGGGAACTCGACGACCTGGGATCCGAGCAGCTCCGCGAGCCGCGCGACCGGCCCGTACAGCGGCACCTGGGCGCGCGAGTCGCGCCCGGCCGCCGGCACCAGCTTGCGGGCGGCGGGACGGAGCGCGGCCAGGTCGGGAACGGTCGAGGAGAACGGGACCAGCATGTGTCCCAGGAACACCGGCAGGTTGGCGTGCATCCGGGGGGCCATCTCCTGGATCTCGGGCGGCGGTTCGGTCGCCTCCGCCGAGGGCCGGCCCCCCAGCCCTTCGCCGAGCCGGGCCATCGCCGGTCCCGCCCCTTCGGCGCGGAAGACCTCACGCACTTCGGCGAACAGCTCCCGGTGCGGAGCCGGGTCGTCGAGGAGTTCGAGCAGCGGCGGCTCGTGCGCGACGACGCGACGCAGCCGGCCGGGGTGCCGGGCGAGCAGGTCGACCGCCACGATGGCGCCGGAGCTGCAGCCGAGCACGGAGACCTCCTCGTGCGGGCTGAGCAGGTCGAGCAGCCGGCGGGCGTCGTCGCTCCACACGGCCACCTCCTGGTCGGCGAGGGGGCCGTCGAGGGGGCTGCGGGACAGGCCGCGCGGGTCGTAGGAGACCACGGTGTACCGGGTGGCCAGGTCCGCGGCCATGCCCGCGTACAGCCCGGCGTCGGCGGCGCCGCCGGGGATCAGCAGCAGGACCGGTCCGCTGCCGCGCTTTTCGTAGTGGAGGGTGGCACCGGGCACCGTGAGCGTGCCGGTCAGGGGCGTGTTCATCGTGTGCTTTCTTCTCGTCGGGACGGCCAGTTCTCCAGGAGCACGTGAAGCGCGTCGAGCGAGCGCGACCAGGACTCCTGGACGTCGCGAGGGTGGTTGAAACCCTCGCCCAGCTCCAGGTGGATGTAGCCGTGGAAGGTGGCCCGCAGCAGGCGGCCGGCGTCGGTCACGTCGGGCTCGGCCAGGCCGTAGGCGTGGAGCATGCCGTGGGTCAGCTCGATGCTGCGGCGCAGCCCCACCGACCCGGCGGCCTCCTCCGGCGTGATCCGCATCTGGGTCGCCGCGTAGCGGCCGGGGTGGTCGAGCGCGTACCGCCGGTACGCGTCGGCGAAGGCGACGAGCGCCTCCTTGCCCGCCCGCCCCGCCACCGCGATGGCGATGCGCTCGGTCATCTCCTCACCGGCGAGCAGCGCGACCCGTACGCGCAGGTCCCGGATGTTCTTCACATGGGAGTACAGGCTGGCGTCCTTCACGCCGAAACGGCGCGCGAGCGCCGAGACGGTGACGTGCTCGAACCCGACCTCGTCCGCCATCTCCGCCGCCGCCTCCGTGAGCCTGACCGCACTGAGCCCGGCACGAACCATGCGCCACCTCCCGCTTCCTAGGGTCTCTAGGTAAAAACCTAGGAAGAGAAGGCTCGGCCGCGCAAGCGGGTTTCGCGTCAGTCGCCGGGTAGGCGGCCGCCACGGGTGCGCAGGGTGGTCCTGTCGAGGAGGAGGCGGCGCATCGTCCCGTAGCTCACGTCGAACCGCTGGGCGACCTGGCGGATGCTCCAGCCCTGCTCGTACAGGCGTACGGCGTCGTCGGCGGCGGCCGGTTCGTCGGCGGCTCGGGCGTCGGCGAGGAGAGCGCGCAGGCTCGCGCGGGAGTAGCGGCGGTGGCCGCCCGGCGTACGCAGGGGCGACAGGCGGCCCTCACGGGCCCAGCGGGCGATCGTCGTCGTACGGACGCCGAACAACTCGGCGACCTCACGCGGCTTGAGCAGATCGTCGTTGGGAGGGAACTCGTCGGGGAGCACGATTTCTTTCCGGGGAGAGGTCGGTCTGAAAAAACGGGGAACACGTACGGGACCCAGGGCTGGCCACCCGTGGAGCGGTGTCCCACCTGGAGACAAGGCCACAGGTCGAGATGGGGCCACGCGAGGCCGGGGCCACGCACGGGGCCGGGTCATGCACGGGCCGGGTCATGCACGGGCGGCGTCATGCACGGGCCGGGTCACGCGGGGGCGCGGTCACACAGGAGCGGGGCCACGGAGGAGCGCGGTCGCGCAGGAGCAGGGCCACGCAGGAGCGGGGTCGCGTGGGAACGGGGTCCTGCGGGAACGCAGTCGCGCGGGAACGCAGTCGCGCGGGAACGCAGTCGCGCGGGAACGCAGTCGCGCGGGAACGGGGCCACACAGGAGCGCAGTCGCACAGAAGCGGGGCCACGCAGGAGCGCGGGCGCGTGGAAGCGCCGCCGTGCATGGGTGGGGCCACGCAGGGGCGGGGTCGCGCGGGGGCCGAAGGTCACATGCGTGGGCTGGGCGGTGGGGGCTCCGCTGGGCCGGCGTCGCAGAGGGCCCACACCGTCTTGCCGCCCTGTTCCTCCAGTCGCCAGCCCCAGTCCTTCGAGCAACCCTCCACCAGCAGCAGGCCGCGCCCGTCCACCCGGTCCATCGAACGCCGCCGGCGGTCGGGCAGGGCCTCGCTCGTGTCCCAGAACTCGATCAGTACGGTGCCGCCCTGGCGGGTCAGCGAGAGACGGAACACCTCGCCGGTCTTCGTGGCGTTGGTGGCCAGCTCGGCGACGACGATCAGCGCGTTGTCGAGGGCCTCGTCGAGTCCCCACCCGGCGAGCGCCATCTTCGTCAGGAGCCGGGCCTGTTCGGCCGCGATCGGATGCGGCGGGAGGGGGAATCGGTGGATCCGGCTCTCGCCGATTCGGGGTGGCCATGCCGTCTCTTCGGTCTCGGGTATCACTCGCAATTTCCGCCTCTTCATTTTCTGAAATCCGGCGACCAGACTCACACGAGTGATTACACTGAGCTACGAACCGAAGGACACCGATTCATCGCCCCCTTTCTAGATTAACGAAACCAGCCAGATCCGGTTTCGTTCGGAGGTCCCATGGTCGCCCAACGCGAGCCGTACGAAGTCCCGGCCATCCGTGCGTTCGCCGCCGAATTAACGGCCTGGCGCTGCACGATGTCCAAGGTGGAGCTGGCCGAGCGGCTCGGCTACACTCCCCAGCTCATCGGCCAGATCGAGGGAGGTAAGAACATACCCTCCAAGCAGTTCGCCGAAGACTGCGATACCTATTTCAAGACCAACGGCCTCTTCGTGCGACTGTGGACACTGATCATGGAGACCCGCCGCCTGGCCGCGCTACCGCCGGGTTTCTCCAAATATGTCGACCTGGAGGGCAGGGCGGGGACGGTACGAACCTATAGTCTCGTCCTCCTTCAAGGACTCCTCCAGACCGAGGAATACGCACGCGCGATTCTACTGGCCATGCAACCACCGGACACGGTCGATCAATTCGTGAACGCGCGTATGGAACGGCAGGCGATCCTAACCCGGGAAAAGCCGCCGCGTCTGTGGGCCACCGTGGACGAACGAGCCCTGCGCTGCATGCTCGGCGGCCGGGACGTGATGCGAGGCCAGCTCAAGCACCTGCTAGAACTGGCCGAGCGCCCCAACGTCATGATCGACGTGGTGCCACAGGACGCGGCCTCGCACGTCGGCCTTGGCGGCGACCTCGTGCTTCTGAGCTTTGAGAACGAGGCTGACATCGCCTACACCGAATCGGCCGGGCGTGGCCAGGTCGTGGAGGACGCTGCCGGTGTGTCCGATTTCCAAGTAAGGTACGACTTGATCAGGGGGCACGCCCTCCCCGTGGCGGAGTCCCGGAAAATGATCGAGTCGATCCTGGAGGGCCTATGAACTCCCTCGACTGGCGGAAGAGCAGCCGCAGCGACGCGAGCGGCGGCAACTGCGTCGAAGTCGCCGCCCTCTGGCGGAAGAGCAGCCGCAGCGGAGCGAGTGGCGGCGACTGCGTCGAAGTCGCCGTGGTCGAGTCGACTCGGGACTAGTCCCGGAAATTGATCGAGTCCACCTTGGAGCGCCTATGAACTCCCTGGACTGGCGGAAAAGCAGCCGCAGCGGAGGCAGCGGAGGCAACTGCGTCGAGGTCGCCGCCCTCTGGCGGAAGAGCAGCCGCAGCGGAGCGAGTGGCGACGAGTGTGTCGAGGTCGCCGTGGTGGAGTCGGCTCAGGATTAGCGCCTGTCTCAATGGGGCTGGGCCGTGGGTTGTCCACAGCCTCGTCCCGCCGTCTTCCCCGGCGCGGGAGATCCCTGGACAATGGAAGTGGGATCGGCCCCCTGGGTGGGCGGGGCGTGTCCCCGGCGGCGCGTGTCCCCGGCGGCGGGGCTTTGAGGCAGTTCCTCGTCGCGGCGGTCGGGCCGCTGTCAGGCGGCGGCCCGGACTCGGTCGGTGGTCATGGCTTTCGGGCCACGCCCGCGAGGACGATGTGGTCGACGCCGTCGGGCGGTGTGAGGTTCGGGCCGTCGGGCCACCAGTCGCGCAAGAGGGTCAGGCCGGGCTCGACGAGTTCCATTCCGGTGAAGAATCGCTCGATCTCCGCTCGGCTCCGGAAACTTCCCGAGCCCATCGAACTGTTGTTGAACACCTCGGAGATGTACTGGGCGATCCGGCTGCCCTCGCTGCCGTCCGCGGGGTCGTGCCAATGCGTCAGAGCCAGGTACGAGCCGGACGGCAAGAGATCGACATACTCCCGCATGATCTCGTGCGGGCGCTGTTCGTCCGCGACATGGTGAATCGTCGAGCACTGGATCAGCCCCAGCGGACGGTCCAGATCCAGGAACTCGCTGATCGCCGGGTCGCTCAGCAGCTCGCGGGGACGCGTGAGGTCGCCCACCACGAAACGGGTGTTCTTGTTCTCCTCCAGGAGGGCCCGCCCGTGGGACGCGACGATCGGATCGATGTCGACGTACACGACACGAGCGTCACGGTTGACGCGCTGCACCGCCTGGTGCGTGTTCTCCGCGGTCGGCAGGCCCGAGCCACAGTCGAGGAACTGGTCGATGCCGGCCTTCGTCAGAAAGCGCACCGCCCGGATCAGCCAGGCGCGGTGGTCCTGCGCGAACCGTAGGGTCTGCGGAATCTGCTCGATGACCTGCCCGGCGACCGCGCGGTCGACCTCGAAGTTGTCCTTACCGCCGAGGAACACGTCGTACACGCGGGCGATGCTGGCCTTTGTCGGGTCGACCGGAGACCTGACTTCGCGCGTCAATAAAATCCCCCCGTACGAGAATAGACCGATATCCATGGCCATTATGGCGCGGAAGATCACCAGTCACGGTCACTTCCGCCCATCGAGCCGATGTCCGAATCCGAGGGATGGTCGTCCTTGCCGCCATCCCCCGGGACCGGCGACGCTGGGTCCGTGACCTGCCCCGATCGTCTCGTCCTGCTCGTCGTCTACCCCGGTATCCAGATGCTCGACGCCGTCGGGCCGGCCGAGGTGTTCGCGCTCGCGACGGTGGGGCTGCGCGGGCGTGGTTACCGGTTGCTCGTGGCCTCGCCGGACGGCGAGTCGGTGCGCTCGGACTCGGGCCTGCGGCTGGAGGTGGACGCCGGGCTCTCCGACGTCGATGATCCGGTGGACACGCTGATCGTGGCGGGCGGGTTCGGGTTCGACGCGGCGACCACGCCGGAACTCCTCGACGCCGTCGGGTCTCTGGCGCGCCGGGCCCGCCGGGTGTGCTCGGTGTGCAGTGGCGCGTTCCTGCTCGCGGCGGCGGGTCTGCTGGCCGGAAGGTCGGCCACCACGCACTGGCTGGTGTGCGGCGAGCTGGCCCGCAGGTATCCGGAGATCACCGTCGAGCCCGACCGGATCTTCGTACGGGACGGCGACGTGTACACCTCCGCCGGGGTGACCGCGGGGATCGATCTCGCGCTCGCGCTGGTCGAGGCGGACCACGGCACGGAGGTGGCGAGGAGCGTCGCCCGTGGGCTGGTGGTCTTCCTGCAACGACCCGGCGGGCAGTCCCAGTTCTCCGCGCGCCTGGACCACGGGGTCACGGCCGACTCGCCGCTTCGCCCGGTGCTCGACGCGATCACCGCCGACCCCGCCGCCGATCACAGCGTGCCGCGTCTCGCCGAGCGCGCGCACATGTCCGAACGCCACCTCGGACGGTTGTTCGGCGAGCAGACCGGCACCACGCCGGCGAGGTTCGTGGAGCGCGTACGTGTCGAGGCCGCCCGTGACCTGCTCGAACGCTCGGCGCTCCCGGTGGAGGGTGTGTCGCAGCGCAGCGGGTTCCGCAGCGACGAGACCATGCGCCGCGCGTTCCTGCGCGTGCTCGGCGTGGCGCCCAGCGACTACCGCGACCGTTTCCAGTCCGCCCATCCCTCACCGGAGGTTCGTTGATGCAGATCGCCATCGTGCTGTATCCCGGGATCACCGCCCTGGACGCCGTCGGCCCGTACGAGGTGCTCCACCTCATGCCCGACGCGGAGGTACGGTTCGTCGGCGCGGAGCCCGGGCCGGTCGTGGCCGACAGCGGCGTACTGTTCCTCGGCGTCACGCATTCGTACGCCGAGACGCCGGCGCCGGACATCGTGCTGGTGCCCGGATCGTCGGTCGCGACCGCCACCGCGATGGCCGACGAGGAGCTGACCGGCTGGCTGCGCCGGGTGCACGAGACGACCGCCTGGACGACCTCGGTCTGCTCGGGAGCGCTGATCCTCGCGGCGGCGGGCATCCTGGAGGGGGTTCCGGCGACGACGCACTGGCTCGTGCAGCCGATGCTGGCCACGTTGGGCGCCGAGCCCCGGCCCGACCAGCGGATCGTACGGTCGGGAAGGATCGCGACCGCGGCAGGGGTGTCCGCGGGCATCGATCTGGCGTTGTGGCTGGCCGGCGAGGTCTGCGGCCGCGAGCGCGCCGAGGTCATCCAGCTCATGGCCGAGTACGACCCACGGCCGCCGTTCGACGCCGGTCATCCGAGCAAGGCCGCCGAGACCGTACGCGAAAAGGCGCGAGCGGAACTGCTCCAGGCCGTCGCCGACGGCCAGGACGCGATCGCCGTGCCGCAGGCGCCGTGGCGCCAGGCCATCGAATCGTTCCGCGGCCACACGCATTCTTGAAGTGGCCGTCGTGCATCACCCGTCGGCGAGGCGTTGGATGGTGGCGCTCAGCCAGGCCTGGAGGTCAGCGGGGTCGCCGAGTTCGGAGCGCAGGACCCGCCGGCGGGTCGAGACGCCGAGCACGAAGGCGTCGATCGCCGCGGCCCGGCTGCGGGCGCTCGCGTCGTCCAGGCCGCTGTCCCGCAGGTAGCGGTGCAGCGGCTCCAGCGAGTTGGTGTCCAGGAAGGCGGCCAGCGCCTCGGCCGCCTCCGGGCGTTCGCCGGACGCGCGTTGCAGCACCAGCAGCGGATCCTCCCCGGACGCACCGAACCAGCGCTGGACGATGCTCGCCGCCAGGCGCGAGCCCAGCGCGGAACGGTCGCCGCCGAACGAGTCGGAGACCGGGATCTCCACCTGGGTCGCCGCCAGGAAGAGGCCGTCCTTGCCGCCGAAATAGCGCGTGATGAGGTTGGGCGACACGCCCGCCGCGTCGGCCACGCCTTTGACCGTGGTCGCCGCGTACCCGTGCTGGGCGAACCGGCGTTGCGCGTGCTCCAGGATCCGCTGCCTGGTGGCGGCCGCGTTGCGCGAACTCATGTGTATCAGCGTACACATCTATGTGTACGCTGATACACATGAACGAGGACGTACGGGAACGACTCCGGCGGACGCGGCGTGTCACCAGCCCGTGGACCGACGACAAGACGCGCGGCATCACCGGCACCCGCCTCGACGAACTACTCCAGCGCTGGGCGAACGGGTACGACTGGGGCGTACACGAGCGCCGCATCGGCGAACTCCCCTGGGTGACGGTACGGGCAGGCGACACCGACCTGCGTGTGATCCACCAACGGTCCGAGGATCCCGGCGCCCCGGTCGTCGTGCTGCTCCACGGCTGGCCGGACTCGGTGTTGCGGTTCGAGCGCGTCCTGCCTCTGCTCACCGACCTGCACGTGGTGGTTCCCGCGCTGCCGGGCTTCCCGTTCGCGGCCCCGCTCACCACGCCCGGCATGTCGGTCGACCGGATCGCCGGGATCGTCGCGGACGCTCTCGATGAGCTCGGCTACCCGAGGTACACGGTGTCCGGCGGCGACGTGGGCGGCACCGTCGCGGAGATCCTCGCGGCCGAACACCCGGACCGGGTGGCCGCCCTGCACCTCACCAACGTCGCCCCGCAGCGCGTCCTCACCGCGGACCCGGCGAAACTCGCGCCCGACGCCGCGGCCTACCTCGGCCGGGCGGCACAGTGGTTCCGTACCGAGGGCGGGTACATCGCGGAGCAGTCGACGCGGCCGAACACGCTCGCCGTCGCCCTCGGCGACTCACCCGCGGGCCTCGCGGCGTGGATCGTCGAGAAACTGGAGTGCTGGTCCGACGACTCGGCCTTCACGACGGACGAGCTCCTCACCTGGGTCACCGCCTACTGGGTCACCGGCACGATCGGCACCTCCTTCGCCACCTACGCGGAACCGGTCCCCCTCCCCGGCCGGGTCGACACGCCGACCGTGCTCTCGGTGTTCCCGCACGACAGCAAGCCGGAGCCGCGAAGCTACGCCGAGGCGTTCCTCAACGTTCGCGAGTATGTGCAACACCGTGCCGGCGGCCACTTCGCGGCCTGGGAACAGCCCCGGGCCTACGCCGACGACGTACACCGGGCGGTCCGGCTCTCCACGAGTGCTCCTCAGCCGCCCGTGTGATTCCCTGCCCACACCGCGGGGGTTCGGCCCGACCACGGGCTCGCCTGCTCGAGTTGTCCGGCGAGGCGGAAGAGGCGGCCTTCGAGCCCGTAGCCGGCAGCGAACTGCATACCGATCGGGAGCCCCGTCTCCGCATCGGCCGTCACCGGCACGGACATGGCGGGCGTGCCCGCCACATTGAACGCCGTGGTGAACGGCGCGAGGTCGAGGATGCGGCGAAGCCAGCCAAGGCCGTCCAGCGCCTCGACGTCCTCGGCATGGGTGCCCAAGGGCACGGGGAGCTCCGGCAGGGTCGGGGTGAGCAGCACGTCGTGAGTGTCGAAGTACCGTGCCAGGCTTCGGGCGATCCGGTTCCGGACGGCGAGAGCGGTGACGAACTGCGCTCCGCTGACCCGCTGTCCGTAGTGGTAGCCGGCAAGGGTGGGCGGCTCGAGGGTTGAGGAGTCGATGGGCCGGTCGAAGGCGGCGGCCAGCTCATCGATCGAGGCCGTGAGATTCGCCGTCCACTGACGGGCGGCGGCCAGGACGAACTCCTCCCAGTCGACCCCGAGGTCGACCTTGACCTCCTCCACCTGGTGGCCGAGGGATTCGAGCAGGCCTACGGTGCGAGAGAGAGCATCGGCGACCGGTGGGGTGGTGCGGCGTCCGCCCCACGCCTGGGCGAGGACGCCGATCCGCAGCGAGCCCGGGTGGCGGGTGACCTCCTCCGCGTACGGCCGGGACGGCTCCTGGGCGAAGTAGGGGTCGCCCGGTTCCGGGCCGCGGATCTGGTCGAGCAGTGCCGCGCTGTCGCGTACCGTGCGGCTGACGCTGCCGTGCACGGCCAGGCCGTTGAAGCTCTCGTCGACATCCGGACCCATGGAGACCCGGCCACGGGTGGGCTTCAACCCGAAGAGGCCGTTGTAGGCGGCGGGGATGCGGAGCGAGCCGGCGGCGTCGGTGGCGTGTGCGATCGGGACCACCCCGGCGGCGACGGCCGCACCCGCGCCGCCACTGGATCCCCCTGCGCTCCGCTCCAGGTTCCACGGGTTGCGGGTCGCGCCGTACAGCACTGGTTCCGTCGTGGTGCTGTAGGCCAGCTCCGGTGTCGCCGTACGCCCGAACGTCACGAGGCCGGCGCGACGGAAGCGCCGCATCAGGAAGGAGTCGGCACCGGCGACGTTGCCCACCGCGAGACGGCTGCCCAGCTCCATTCGTCTCCCGGCCATGGAGACTCCGATGTCCTTGATCAGGAAAGGAACCCCGGCCAGCGGTGTGCTGCCCGGGTCGGGGTCGTCGTCGGTGGGCCATGTCTCCACGATGGCGTTGATCCGCGGATTGACCGCCTGCGCGGCCTCGCGTGCGGCTGCCTCCAGTTCGGCCGGGGTCACCTCGCGTTCGGCCACCAGTTCCGCGAGCCCGACCGCGTCGAAGCTCGCATACTCGGCGATTCTCACTGTCACTCCCCTGCAGAAAAACGATACCTCTGGGTCTCTTGTGATACCGGACGGTATCATGGGGGACTGGCTGGTATCGTAGCGGGGAGTGAGGGATCCCACGATGGGACTGGACATCTACGGAGCAGTCATGGCACCGACCGCCAGAAGGCCGAGCAGGGTGGCGAAACTGCCGCCCCGTGAGCGCATCCTCGACGCGGCGGAAGAACTGTTCCAAAGCGAGGGGATCCGGCGGGTGGGCGTCCAGGCGATCGCCGAGAAGGCCGAGACCACCAAAATGGCGATCTACCGGCACTTCGAAACCAAGGACGCGCTGGTCGCGGAGTGGCTGCGGATCGTCGCCGCCGACTACCAGGCGGCCTTCGACCGGGTCGAGGCCGAACACCCTGGCCGGCCCAGGGAGCAGATCCTGGGCCTGGCCCGCTTCATCGCCGAGGGACTGCCGGCGATCTCGCACCGGGGCTGCCCGTTCATCAACTCGATCGCCGAGCTGCCCGACCGCTCCCATCCCGCACGGCAAGTGATCGAGAAGCACAAGGCCCGCCAGACCCGCAGACTGGTCGGCATGTGCGCCGAGGCCGGGCTGCCCGACCCCGAGCAGGCCGCGGCCGAGATCACCTTCGTGCTCGAAGGCGCCCAGGTCAGCACGCAGAACGGAAGCATCGATCAGGCAGGTGATCGACTAATGAGGATCGTCGAGGCGATCGTAGATCAGCACCGCTCTCCCCTCGGCACATCCCGGGCGACCTCCGACTGACCCGCGCTAGTCCCGAGGCCGTCCACCTCGCATGAGCGAGGCGAAGGCGGCGACGGCCGCGAGCACCGCCGACACGGCGAAGACCACGACGAGGCCGTGGTGGAACGGCGCCGCGATCAGGTGCGGGAAGAACTCCCGGCCGGTGAGGGTCTGGCGGTTCGCCGGGGAGAGGGTGGGCAGGGCTCCGGTGGGCGCGAGCAGCGACTCGATCGGGTTCACGCCGAGGATCGCGGCGAACAGCGACGACACCGGCGGAAGCGCGCCGACCTGGTGGGCGACGCCGGCGGACACGCCGTACCGCTGAAGGCCGCCGGTCAGCGTGTGCGGCAGGCTGCCCGCCAGGCCCGCGATCATCAGCGAGAAGAACACCCCGATCGACAGTGACGTGCCGGAGTTCTGGAACGTCGAGCGCATCCCCGACGCCGCGCCGCGCTGGCGGGCGGGCACGCTGCTCATGATGGCCGAGGAGTTCGGCGAGCTGAACATGCCCGTACCGATGCCGTTGGCGGCGATGAGCAGGGCGAACGCCCCGTACGAGAAGTCGGCGGGCAGCAGCATCAGCCCGACGAAGCTGGCGCCGAACACCACCATCCCGGCCGTGGCGAACCCGCGGGCGCCGAACCGGTCCGACAGCAGCCCCGAGATCGGCCCGGCCACGAGGAACCCGCCGGTCAGCGGCAGCAGGAAGATCCCGGCCCACAGGGGCGTGTCGCTGTAGTCGTAGCCGTGCAGCGGCAGCCAGATGCCCTGCAACCAGATGATCAGCATGAACTGCAGGCCGCCCTGGGCCAGGCGGGTCGCGAAGCTCGCCGCGTTGCCCGCGGTGAACGCCCGGATGCGCAGCAGCCCGATCTGGAACATCGGCTGCGCCACCTTGGTCTCCACCACGGCGAACACCGCGAGGAGCAGGACGCCGCCGATCAGCGCGCCGTACACCGTGGGGTTCGTCCAGCCCATGGAGTGATGGCCGTACGGGTGGATGCCCTCGGTGATGGCGACGAGCACCGCGCTCAGCCCGACGGCGAACGTGATGTTGCCCCACCAGTCGATGCGGCCGGGGTTGCGCTCGCCGTTGTCGCGGAGCCGGCGGTACGCCCACCAGGTGCCGAAGACACCGACCGGCACGTTGACCCAGAAGACCGCGCGCCAGTCCCAGATCGCCAGCAGTCCCCCGGCCACGAGGCCGACGAACTGCCCGGCCAGGCCCGCGACCTGGTTGATGCCGAGCGCGAAACCGCGCTGCCGCGCGGGGAACGCGTCGGTGAGGATCGCGGCGGAGTTGGCGGTGAGCATGGAACCGCCGATCGCCTGGAGCATCCGCCAGCCGATCAGCCACATCGCCCCGCGCTGCCCCTGGAACGGGTCGAACGACAGCAGGATCGACGCGACGGTGAAGACGAGGAACCCGGCGTTGTAGATCTTCACCCGGCCGTACATGTCGCCGAGCCGCCCGACGGGGACGACGAAGACCGCCTGGACGAGCCGGTAGCCCATGATCATCCAGAGCAGGTAGCCGACGTTGGCGGGCGCGAGCGGGTTCAGGTGGATGCCGCGGAAGATCGCCGGTAGCGCGATGAGGACGATCGACCCGTCGAGCACGGCCATGAACACGGCCGCCGTGGTGTTGGCGAGGGCGACCCATTTGTACCGGTCCCCCGGCCGCTCCCGCTCGTCGTCTCGTACCCGGTCGTCGAGCCGGTCACGGTCGCCCGGCCGCGCGGTGGACGCCATCAGATGCTCTGCGCGAGGCGCTCGATCAGCGGCACCGCCGCCATGAGCCGACGCAGCTCTTCTGGGGTGAACTCGGCGGCCAGGACCTGGGCGATCTGCTGGATCCGCGCGGTGCGCTTGTCGCGCAGCAGCGCCCGGCCCGCCTCGGTCACCGACAGCACGACGCGCCTGCCGTCCTCGGGATCGGGCCGCCGGTCGACCAGGCCGCGCGACTCGAGAGCGCCGAGCGTGGCACCCATCGACTGCGGACTGATCTGCTCCGCGCGGGCCATCGCACTCGCCGTGGTCGGCCCGGAACGGTCGAGCCGCGAGAGCGCGGCCGTCTCGGGAAGGGTGAGCTCCTCCTGAACCGGCACCTGCCGCATCCGTCTGCGGAACAGGCTCATGCTGACGAGCAGCGCCGCGGCGACGTCCTCCGCGCCCAGATCATCCGTCATGTCCGTAAGGCTAGCCTGATAAGACTGGCCTTATCAATGTGCCGGCGCGGAAGGGCTTCGCCGAGGGGTCATCCGCCGGCGGCGTGGGACGTTCCGTCGCGGCGGCGCCGGGTGCCGTCGATGAGCGTGCCGACCAGCTCGGCCGTTCCCCTGGCGCCGTCGAGGTCGTCGGCGTGCCGCCGGAGCTGTACGAGCGGTCCGACCTGGTCGAGCACGATCTCTTCCTCGGCCAGGACGAAGGCGAGGGTCAGCAGTGCCGCACGCGCGTTGCCGTCGGAGAACGGATGGAAGAAGCAGACGTCGAGGTAGGCACGGGCGGCACGCGACGCGACCGGCACCCCGTCCTCCCGGCTGTCGGCCAGGCACGCCGCGAACCGCTCGGGTGTGTCCTCGTCGAGCCCGTAGCGCTCCCGGCCGCCCTTGGCGAAGGCCACGCCGCTGCGGAACGGCGCGCGAGGCACGCCCAGGACGGTCCGCTGCCAATCCGCCAGCAGCCCGAAGTCAAGAGTCCTGCCCGCGGCGGCGTCTGCCCGCACCCGCTCGTACGCGACCAGCAGCCGTCGCGCCCGTAGCGGGTCGCGCGCGTTCTCGACCGTGGCGATCCGATGGACGATCCCGTCCCGGCGCCCGTGTACCGAGCCGTCCGGCCCGCCGGATCTGTGGCGGACCTCCCGCCAGGCCACGCGCTCGCGGATCTCGCACCAGCTGCGCAGGTGGTCGCCGGTCACGGCCCGGCCCGGCAGACGCACCGGCTTGAGTCTCCCGTAAGGGGAGATGCCAGGCTGAAGGGCATGGACGGCGACACTCTGTACCCGATCGGCGAGCTGGCCCGGCGGACCGGTCTCACGGTCAAGACCATCCGGTTCTACTCCGATCGCGGAATCGTGGCGCCGACGGACCGCAGCCCGGCCGGCTACCGCCTCTACAGCATCGATGCCGTCGCGCGCCTGAACCTCGTACGGACCCTGCGGAGCCTGGGACTGGACCTCCCCATGATCCGCAAGGTTGTCGACCGGGAGCTCTCCCTTCCCGAGGCCGCCGCGACGCACGCCGAAGCCCTGGCGGCGCAGATCTGCGCCCTGCGCCTGCGGCACGCGGTGCTGACGGCGGTGGCCGAACGCGGACTCACCGATGAGGAGACCGATCTTATGCACCAGCTGGCCCGGCTGTCCGAGGACGAACGCCGGCATCTCATCGGAGACTTCCTCGACGCCGTCTTCGGCGGTCTCGGCGTCGGCTCCACGTTCGCGGGGATCATGCGCTCGATGACCCCGGAGCTGCCCGGCGACCCCGAGGCCGAGCAGGTCCGGGCCTGGGTCGAGTGGGCCGAGCTCGCACTGGACCCGGACTTCCGCGCCGGCATGCGGCGGATGGCGGAGGACCAGGCGGCCGAACGGGCATCGATCACGGGACCGCGCCGCGACCTCGCCGCGGTCGTCCAGGACCAGGCCGTTCCCGCCCTGGCGGCCGGCATCGCCCCGGCCTCGCGCCGCGCCGATCCGATCGTCGCGGCACTGACGGACCACTACGCGAACCTCCTCGACCGGCCCGACGACGCCGAGCTTCGCCGCCGGCTGCTGGCCCGGCTGGAGAGCGTGACCGACCCTCGCCGGGATCGGTACCTCCGGTCGCTCGCCGTGATCAACGGCTGGCCCGCCCCGGAGAGTGTGGCCCCGGCGTTCGGCTGGTCCGCCCAGGCCGTGCGCGTAAGGATCGAACGGTAGTGGAGGCGTCGGGGCGGAACGCCGCCGCGTACGATCGGCCGGTGAGCGACACCGTCATCCTGCGTACGGCCGCGCCCGCTCTCATTCTTCGTCCGTGGCGCACAGAGGACGTGCCCTCACTGGTCGAGGCGCATCGGGATCCCGTGCTCCGCCGCTGGACGGGCTCTGCCGTGGAGGACCACGCCGACGCGATGCGATGGGTACAGGCTCAAGAGCGGAAATGGGCGGCGGGAGAACGGTTCGGCTTCGCCGTCCTCGACCCCTCAGCCGGCGCATCGCTGGTCGGCAACGTCGTCCTCAAGGACGTGACTCCCGGCGAACCGTCGGCCGAGGTGGGCTACTGGACCGCGGCGTACGCGCGCGGCCGTGGCGTGGCTCCCCGCGCTCTGGAGGCTCTCACGAGCTGGGCCTTCGACGCCTTCGGGACCGGCGGCCTGGAGCGTCTCGAACTCCTGCACCAGGTGGACAACGCGGCCTCGTGCCGCGTGGCTGAGAAGAGCGGGTACGACTTCGACCGAACCCTGCCCCCGCTGCCGCCCGGCTTTCCCCGCGAGGGTCATCTGCACGTACGGCGCGGGGACGCCTGACGCCCGTCAGTCGCGGTCCGGCGCGGCGACCGCGTCCTCGGCGGCGCGGGCGAACCGCTCGGCGACGTCGGTCACCAGGGTCTCGGCGGGCCCGACCCAGCTCTCGAACCGGCCGCCGATGGCCTGGTCGACCAGGTGCCCGGCCACGCCGTCCGCGACACCCCACCGGGCCAGGAACCAGGTCAGCACCTGCGCGCAGTGCCCGTACCAGGCGTCGCCCGCGCCCGTACGGTCCACCACGTGGTGGACCAGGTGCACGGCGGCGCGCTCCCACACTTCGTCCCTGTCGACGGGGTCGCCCAGCGGGAAGCGCTCGAACCGTTCCGCGAGGTCGTCCAACCACCCGCGCCACTCGACCAGCGAGTCCGCCACGCAGGCCACGGTCTCGTCGGCACCGGTGATCGAGTCGTTCGGGCAACACCAGGTCTGGACGGGGCCTCCGCCGAAGTCGCCCTCGTCCACGGCCCAGCGCCATCCGGCCGCCCACCGCCCGTACCGCTCGATCAGCGCACGTGTCATCGAGTCCGCCCACGCCGCGCCGACCTCGTGCGACCAGGCGATGACGTGCCGCTGTCCGGCCTGGCCCGCGGGGCGTGCCGGCACCGCCGACGCGGGCGCGAGTCCCCGTACGACCTCATGCGCCGAGGCGGCGTCGAACGGGTGGCGTCCCGGGTCGACCTCGTCCCAGGTGAGCGTCCGCGGGGTCAGCCGGTGGTCCATGCCGCGAGCATGACACGCCGGCGACCGTCCACGCGGAGGGTTTTCAGCGCAGAGCGGCCGCGAGGAAGTCGATGGAACGGCGGATCTCGGGAAGCTCGCCGACGGGAGGCACATTGAGGTGGCCGTGGGGCATTCCCCGGGCGAGCATGGTCTGCGACGGCTGAACCGGGCGGCGGGCTCGCGCGCTCCTAATCCTCGTCGGCGAGGCAGAGGAGGGTGATCCGCGCGTTCCTTTTGTCGACGATGACGAAGGTGTTGTTCGCGGGAATGTATCGGTCGAAGAAGCCGGCCCAGGCTCGCTCCGTGTGATGGATCAGGAATTCGTCGTAGCGGTCCTCGATGATGGCGTGGACGAAATCACCGGCCATGCGCTTGGCCTCGACGGGTGAGCCGTGAAACTTCTCGTAGCAGCCGCCGGCGTACAGCAGTGCCGCCAGGATCCCGTCCAGGGCGAAAGAGTTTCCGGGCAGCCATTCGCAACCCAGGGACTTCTTGTCCAGCCGATGCGGCGCCCCCAGCTCCGGCAGCGCGGTCCGGACCGCCTCGGAGGTCAGGAAGTGCTCGAAGAACCCGTACTCTTCCAGGCGGTTATGGCTGGCGAACCACTGGGCCACCTCGTCGTCGTCGACCGCCCGGAACGATGCGAAGAGCGCGCCGCCGTTCGCGAACAGCCGTCGCAACTCGGCGAGCATCGCATCGATCGCGGAATGTTCGAGCAAGACCTGTTCGAATCTCAGGCGTTCCCTGGAACGCGCGATCGCGTGCTTGTCGGGGAGATTCGCTTTCCAGTCGATTTCGAGCCAGCGATCGGTCACCACCGGACCCTATCCGAAAGCTAACTCGACGCGGCCTTCGCGGGAATCTCAGGTGCGCCGGCGGCGGCCAGGGGCGCGGTGAGGGGGTGGAGTTCGCCGAAGACGTCGCAGAGGAGCCCGTCGAGGTCGCGATCAGGGTCCAGGAACCAGACGGCGGCGGCGTGGGTGAAGGCGGCCATGCCGACGTGGGCCACCAGTGAGGCGGTGGATTCGGACGCGCCCCGGTCGCGCAACGCGCTCGCCAGGGCCTCGGTCATGCCGGCGTTCTTCGCCTGTTCTCGCTCGCGGAGCGCCGGCGTCGCGGCGATGATGCGATGCCTCGGCACGGAGAACGGGCGGTTGCCCTCCAGCAGGGGCACCACCGTACGGAGGGACCACAGCAGGGCCGGCAGCGGAGCCAGGGAGTCGGGGGCGCCGGCCACTCCGGCGACCAGGGCGTCGCGCACGGTCTTCTCACCGTCGAAGAGGACTTCGCGCTTGTCGGCGAAATGCCGGTAGAAGGTGCGCTCGGTGACGCCGGCCCGCGCGGCGATCTCGGCCGTCGTGACCCGGTCGAAGCCGCGTTCGGCGTACAGGTCGAGGGCTGCTTGCTGAAGGCGCAGGCGCGCCGGCCCTCCATCGCGCGGCATCTCCCCAGTATAGGCCGGTATCGACAGAGGCTGTCATTACGACCGTCCCAGGGCGCGCCGGCCCCAGAGCACGTAGCGACAGACTCTGACGTTACGTGGTAGCGTTCCGAGGTAGCGACAGTCTCTGTCGTTATCCTCTGTCATCATCCGCTCAGGGAGAGCGTCATGCATGTCTTCGTCACCGGCGGTTCCGGGCTCACCGGTCCCACCGTCGTCTCCGAGCTCATCGCGGCGGGTCACACGGTCACCGGCCTGGCTCGCTCCGACACCGCCGCGTCCCGGCTGGAGGCGCTCGGGGCCCGGCCGCACCGTGGCTCACTGGAAGACCTCGAGAGCCTGCGGACCGGCGCGGCCCAGGCCGAGGGCGTCCTGCACATGGCCTTCGGCGGCGACTTCGCCGACCCCGAGGACCTGGTCAGACGCGATCGTACGGCGATCAACGCGCTCGGCGAGGCCCTGGTCGGGTCCGGCAAGCCGTTCATCAGCACGTCGGGCACCCTGGTCATGCCCGCCGGGCGGGTGAGCACCGAGCAGGACCCGCCCGACCCGGACTCGTTCGCCGCCTTCCGGATCCCGGGCGAGCAGGCGTGCCTCGGGTTCGCCGGGCGGGGAGTGAGGGCCTGCGTGGTCCGGCTCGCGCCCACGGTTCACGGCCCCCGCGACTACGGATTCATCCCGATGCTGATCGCGACCGCCCGGAAGACGGGCGTCTCCGCGTTCATCGGCGACGGCGCCAACCGCTGGCCCGCGGTCCACCGCGTCGACGCGGCCGGCCTCTTCCGCCTCGCGCTGGAGAAGGCGCCGGCGGGCAGCGTGCTGCACGGCACCGGCGAGGCCGCGGTCGCCTTCAAGAGCATCGCCGGAAAGATCGGCGAGATCCTCGGCGTGCCCACCGTGTCCCTGACTCCCGAGGAGGCCGCCGCGCACTTCGACAGCCCGTTCATGGCCACCGTGTACGGCGCCGACATCCCCGTCTCCAGCACCCACACCCGGACGCTGCTCGGGTGGTCGCCGACCCACCCGACCCTGCTGGAAGACCTGCAGAACGGCGACTACTTCGCCCAGCCCGCGCCCACGCCCTGATCAGGGCTACGCCGGGGCCGTCCCCTCGTCACCGCTGAGAAGACTCTGCCGCGCACGACGGGACGGCCCGGCACCGCCTCCGTCAGCCGTCGCCCGAACGCGCGAGGAGCGGCAGCGAGATGCTGTCCGCGATGGCCTGCTGACCGGCGATGTTCGCGTGGATCCCGTCGCCGTTGTCGTACGACGGGTTGATCGCGTTGGGGTGCAGCGGGTCCTTGAGGACCTGGTCGAAGTCGAGAACCTCGTCGCAGTGGTCGCTGCAGTCGTTCCACTTGTGCACGAAGCTGTCGACCGCGTAGCGGTAGAGGTTCATCTGGTCGGTGTAGATGGGCCGGGGCGTGATCGGCGTGACGTACACCTTGACCCCGGCCTGCCGGAGACGCTGGAACACCGTGTCGTAGCTGCTGAGGATCTGGTCCGCGGTGCAGTCGTCCTGCAGGTCGTTGGTGCCGTAGTAGTAGATCACCGCGGTCACGCCGTGGAGCGCGAGCACGTCGCGGTCCAGCCGCGCGGCGGCCTCCAGGCCCTTGACCCCGTCGGGCTCGTGCACGCACTCGGGCGAGCTGGTGGTGCCGCCGATGCCGGCGTTGGCGATGGCGACCTGCCGGCGGGCGGGCAACTCCGTGACGACGCGGCGGGCGAGGTCGTCGGCCCACCGCCGGTTGTTGCCCGTGACGGTGCATCCGGGGCCGCAGTTGGTGCTGCCCGTACCGTCCACGACCGAGCTGCCGTAGGCCACGACCGTGCCGGCCAGGTGGGTGTTGCGGACGTCGACGGCGCTGACGAGGTAGGTGGAGGTGACCTTCTGGGTGTACGCCGCGCCGGAGGCGTCGGCCACGTGGTTCCCCGCTCCGGCGGCCGTGACGTAGTTGTCCCGCAGGGCGGAGCCGTGCAGGCCCGGCACCGCCTGGCCGGCCAGGTACATGCTCACCGCGATGTCGTCCTGCGGTCGCGTGCCGATCCGGATCGGATTGCTCCAGACCTCACCGCCCGGCGCGATCGTCACCGAGGTGACGGCGCGGTGGTCCGGACCCGGGAACGTCGCCGGATGGCTGCCGCCCACGATGGCGGCGCCGTCACCGCTGACGGCCACGGCGACCGCGTCGACGGTGAGCGGAGAGGTGCCGAACTGGTTCTGGATCCGCACCCGCAGCGCGTCGCCGCCCTGGCTGAGATGCGTGATCATACGGACCGACTGGTTCTTCAGCATGGTGTTCGCCAGGCCTTGCTGCGACTGCGCCCACGAGGTGAACCACGCGCCCTTGCCACCGTGTGACGCGCCGTCCGCGCTCGCGGACCCACTGGAGCCGGTGATGCCGGCGGCTGCCAGGAAAACGCCGATCGCCGCGGCGAGTTTCCCCATGCGAATTCGCTTCATGACTTATGAACGTACATTTGTCATTAAAAGCCGTAAAGCATCAAAAAACGCCCCCGACGGCACTCGTCGAGTCCTACGGCGCGCGGGCAGGCGGCGCCGTCACGTCCGGCCCCTCATCGCCCGGGGCCCGGGCGGGGGGTCAGCAGCCGAGGAGGCGGGTGGCGAGGAAGGCCTCCACCTGGTCGAGGCCGATGCGCTCCTGGGCCATCGAGTCGCGCTCGCGTACGGTCACGGCGTTGTCGTCGAGCGTGTCGAAGTCGACGGTCACGCAGTACGGCGTGCCGATCTCGTCCTGGCGGCGGTAGCGGCGGCCGATCGCACCCGCGTCGTCGAACTCGACGTTCCAGCTGCGGCGGAGCTGCGCGGCCAGGTCACGCGCCTTCGGCGACAGGTCGGCGTTGCGCGACAGCGGCAGCACCGCGACCTTGACCGGCGCGAGGCGGTGGTCAAGGCGCATGACCACGCGCTTTTCCATCTTGCCCTTGGCGTTCGGCGCCTCGTCCTCGCTGTAGGCGTCCATCATGAACGTCAGCACGCACCGGTCGACGCCGGCCGCCGGCTCGATCACCCACGGGACGTACCGCTCGTTCTTCTCCTGGTCGAAGAAGGACAGGTCCTGGCCGGAGTGCTTGGCGTGGGTGGACAGGTCGTAGTCGGTGCGGTTCGCGACGCCCTCCAGCTCGCCCCACTCGCTGCCCGGGAAGTCGAAGCGGTACTCCACGTCCACGGTGCGCTTGGCGTAGTGGGCGAGCTTCTCCTTCGGGTGCTCGTACAGCCGGAGGTTCTCCTTGTTGATGCCCAGGTCGACGTACCACTGGAAACGGGTGTCGATCCAGTACTGGTGCCATTCCTCATCGGTGCCCGGCTCGACGAAGAACTCCATCTCCATCTGCTCGAACTCGCGCGTGCGGAAGATGAAGTTGCCCGGCGTGATCTCGTTGCGGAACGACTTGCCGATCTGCCCGATGCCGAACGGCGGCTTGCGGCGCGCGGCCTGCTGCACCAGCGAGTAGTTGATGAAGATGCCCTGCGCCGTCTCGGGCCGCAGATACGCCAGGCCGGACTCGTCCTGCACCGGGCCGAGGTAGGTCTTGAGCAGCCCGCTGAACTCCCGGGGCTCGGTGAACGCGCCGCGCGTGCCGCAGTCGGGGCAGACCAGGTCGGCCAGGCCGTTCTCCGGGGCCTTGCCGTGCTTGGCCTCGTACGCCTCGGCGAGGTGGTCGGCGCGGTGCCGCCTGTGACACGACTGGCACTCGGTCAGCGGGTCGGTGAACTCGCGTACGTGGCCGCTGGCCTCCCAGACCTCACGGCCGAGGATCACGCAGGAGTCGAGGCCGACGACGTCGTCACGGCCCTGCACCATCGACTTCCACCACTGGCGCTTGACGTTGTTCTTCAGCTCGACGCCGAGCGGCCCGTAGTCCCAGGACGCCCGCAGCCCGCCGTAGATCTCACTGGAGGGGAAGACCAGACCCCGGCGCTTGCTGAGGTTGACGATGGTCTCCATCACATCGGAACGACGGGCCATGAGTGATCTCCATCCGGCTGGCGGTCGGCGGTTTTCCGCGAAATACGACGTATGGCGCCCGACCTCACCGACCTGCGGTGACGGCCTCGGCGCCCAGGATCAGCTTAGGACACCACCGGTGATGCCACGCCCCGAAACGCCCCGCGACGCCACCGGAGTGTCATCCCGCACCACCCGCCCCGGCCACGGAACCGGCCGGGCCGTCGTCAGGTCGTGGCCACGAGCAGGTCCTCCCCGCTCGCCGGGCGCAGGCCGTCGGCCCGTCCGGCGAAGTAGCGCTCGGCGAGCGAGGCGCCCGGCACGTGCCGTACGGCGGCGAACCCCGCGTCACGCGCCGCCGCCAGCATCTCCTCCGGCGTGTAGAAGCTGACGAACGGTGTGCCGGAGGCCCGCGCGCCGCCTTCGGCCGCCCGGAGTCCCGGACGGTCGGCGGCGTCGAGGAGGCCGGCCGGCAGCAGGAACGTCATGGCGAGCGTCGAGCCGGGGGCGAACCCGGCGATCTGGCGCAGTGTGGCGGCGTTGGCGTCCTTGGTGAGGTACATCGTGACGCCGGTCGAGACGACGACCGCCGGGCGGCCGGGGTCGAAGCCGGCCGCGGGTAGCCGCCCCCACCAGGATCCGTCCTCCTCGAAGTCGACCGGCACCAGCCGCAGCCACTCGGGGACGCCGTGGCCGAGCTCGGCCAGCCGCCGGCGCTTCCACTCCTGCGGACCGGGCCGGTCGACCTCGAATATCCGCAGACGGTCGGCGAACTCCGGCCTGCGCTGGGCGAAGGTGTCCAGGCCCGCGCCCAGGATCACGTACTGGCCGACACCGCGGCCGGCCTGCTCGGCGACCAAATCCTCGATGAACCGCGCACGGGCCACGATGGACGCGCGGTACCCGGCGGTGGCCCGCGGGTCCATGTCCGGGCGGCCCCGCCAGCCGTCATCGGGGTCCACCAGGCGCAGGCCGACCTCGTCCTCGATCACGTGCGGCGGCGCGTCGGCCTGGACGTGCATCGCCCGCCACAGCGCCACCCGTACGGCGGTGTGGTCCGGCGCCACGGCCTCCTCGCCCGCCACGGCGTTCACCTTCCCGCCGGAGCCTGCAGGCTCCAGAGACGCCCGTCGGGGTCGCGCACGGTCATCTCCCGGGTGCCGTAGTGGGTGTCCTCGAACGGTGTGACCACCTCGACGGCCGGGTCCCGGCGCAACGCGTCCGCGTCCGCCACCTTCAGGACGAGCCGCGCCTGGGGCTCCTGGTCCTCCGGGACCTCGGCGATGAACACGTACGGGCCGTCGCCGTTGCGCAGCTGCCCGGAGTCGTGGTCGGTCGAGAACTCCAGCTCGAACCCCAGCGCCTGGAAGAACTTCGCCGCCTTGCCCCAGTTGTGAGTGGTCAGGAACACCGCCTCGATGCCCTCGGTCGTCATGTCAGCTCTCCTCCTCGAACGGTCGCTGCCCCTGGGCGTCGGCGAGGTAGGCACGCAGCGCGTCGGCGACCAGCGCCGAAAGGGACTGGCCCGACTCGATGGCCTGGTGCTTCACCTGCTTGATCAGCCCGATCGGCAGGTACACGTTGAACTGCTTGACGTCCTCGTCGCCCATGCTCGCATGCTAGCAAACTAGCGGGCTAGTCGTGCTTGCGAGCGGACGGGATCGTGACGACCAGCGATGTTCCCTGCCCGGTGGGGCTGGTGACGCGCATGGTGCCGCCGAGCGCTTCGACGCGGTCCGTCATCCCGGTCAGGCCCGAGCCGCCGGACCGGTCGGCGCCGCCGACCCCGTCGTCACGCACGCTGAGGCGGATCTCGGCGTCCTCTTCGGTGAGATCGATGTGCACCACGGACGCGTGCGCGTGCTTGAAGACGTTCGTCAGCGCCTCGGATACGACGTAGTAGAGGCTCACCTCGACCTGCTCCGGCAGGCGATCGTCCGCGTCGACGTGGAGTTCGACCGGCACGGGAGACCGGGCCACCAGCCCTCTCAGCGCGCCCTTGAGGCCCCGGCGCGCCGGCAGCGGCGGGCGCAGGCCCCGGGCGATCTCCTGGAGTTCGGTGAGCGCGGCGGACAGGTCCCGGGCGGTGTCGGACAGGTGCCGTCTGGCCTCCCGCTGCTCGGGCGGAATCTCCGACTCGGCCTCGCGGAGGCGGAGCGAGAGTGAGATCAGATGCTGCTGTGGCCCGTCGTGCAGATCGCGCTCGATACGGCGACGCGTGGCGTCGGCCGTGGTGACGAGCCGAGCGCGCGAGGCGACGAGCTCCGTGCGGGTTTCGGCCTGGGTGATCGCGCAGGACAGCAGTTCCACGAACCTGTCCATGCGTTCCTCGGTGTCGTCGGGCAGCGGTTCCGAGCCGAGGTACAGCGCGTTCATCGTCCCCCAGAGGCGATCGCCGCTGATGACCGGGCAGACCACCACCCGGCCGATCCGCTGCTCCTGGAGCCAGTCGGCGAACCGGTCGTCGAAGGACTCGGTCGTCATCTGGACCGGCCGGTGGCTCCGCCACACCGCCGCCGAAGCGGCGTCGTGCCCGACCGGCCATCGCCCGCCGAACGGAACCTTGGCGGGAGGTGAGCCGGGAGCACGCCACAGCGTGACCACCGACTCCGTCTGATCCGACTCGTACCGTTTGATCGCGGTGTAGTCGGCGTTCAGCAAGGAGCCGAGCTCTCCCGCGGCGGCCTTGAAGATCACTGACGGGGAGGCGCCGCGCGCCACCAAGGTCGCGACATGCTGCAACGCGCCCCGCTCATCCGCGAGCCGGCGGACCTCGCCGCAGCCGACCGGCAGAGCCCGCGCCGCGGTGTGGAGGGATCTCCACAGACCTCGCAGGCGGCGAATCACGTGCTTCGCGCCGCAGCCGCCGCCCGGGGGAACAAGAGCCATCGATCCACTGCTTGCCCCAGTTGACCAGGCGATATCGGATAACTCTTCAGTACGACTCTACGGGTGCCGGGCGGCTGCGGACAGAGCCCGCGCGGCGGCCGGCCGGGCGCGTACGGCCATGGCGGTCACCAGGAGTCACCGGTCCAACCGACGTAACCGTCCACCGCGTCGCTGTCGATCTTGAGCTTTCCGGCACGTGCCGGACATCGACGGCCGGCCCGCCCCCGTCTGGCACGCCCCGGCCTCATCGGCCTCGGCCGTCGCACATGGCGCCGATGTGGGCAAGCACCGCGGCGGCGCCGTCCTCCGCACCGATGCGACGCGCGAGCTCGGCCGCCTGCCGTCGATGCGGCCCGGCCGTACCGGCCGTGATCGCCTCGGCGAGGGAATCGGCGGTCAGTTCCGGGAACGGCAGCGGGCGGGGAGCGACCCCGAGCCGGTGCAGCCGGGCCGCCCAGAACGGCTGGTCGGCCATGACGGGTACCGGCACCGCGGGTACCCCGGCGCGCAGTCCGGCCCCGGCGGTGCCCGCTCCGGCGTGGTGGACGACGGCGGCCGTGCGGGGGAACAGCCAGTCGTGCGGGACATCGCCGATCGCCAGGACGTCGTCGCCGGCCGCGCTCAGCCCGGCCCATCCCGCCTGCACCACCGCGCGCACTCCCGCCCGGCCCACCGCCGCCGCCACCAGCTCGCCCAGCTCCGCCCCCTGGCCCGGCGCCATGCTGCCGAACCCGATGAACACCGGAGGCGGACCGGCCTGGAGGAAGTCGACCAGCTCGGCCGGGGGGCGCCAGTCACTCGGCCGGGCGGGCCACCAGTAACCCGCCACCTCCACCCGGGCCGGCCAGTCCGCCGGGCGCGGCACCACCAACGGGCTGAAGCCGTGGAAGACCGGCCGGATGCCCGCGTCCGGCGCCGGCGGGACGGCGGGCAGCCCAAGGCGGATGCGCAGCCCGCTCACGACACCCGCCTGGAGCGCCTGCGCCCGCGCCAAGAGCTCTCGTCCCGCGGCGAGGTTGCCGTCCGGGCCGAGGTCGTCGGCGCCCGGCACGCCGGGCAGCGGGAACTCCGCCGTGGCGAAGGAAGGTGCGAGGTAGGCGCCGACGACGGGCGTGGCGAACGCCTCGCCGGCCGTGCGGCTGAGCGCCGCCGGACCGAACGCGGTCAGGATCAGATCGGTACCTTCCGCCACGGCCGCCGCCACACCGTCGGCCAGGCGATCCAGAAAATCCGTCGTCACCGCCCGCGCGTCCTGCGGCGACGTCGCCGCGGTTCTGGCGCGGATGAGCTCCTGGGGGTCGCCCGGCAACGGCCGGTGTTCCAGGCCGCAGGCGGCGATGAGCCCGGCGAAGGGAGGGTGAGCGGCCACGGTGACCTGGTGTCCGGCATCCAGCAGACGCCGCCCCAGGCCGGTGAACGGTGCGACGTCCCCCCGCGAACCGGCGGTGACGATCAGAATTCGCATTCAATGCTCCTTGTCGGCGATGGCCGCCCTGGGCACCCGCGGAGGGCGGCGGCCGCAGGCACGCTAAAGGCTCCTGCACGGTGGAGGTTCAACAAGCTGTGACGCACGACACACAAGGCCGGGACACGGTCAGCATCGGCGAGCTGGCCGCACGTACCGGGCTTTCGGTGAAGACCATCCGCTACTACTCCGACGCCGGACTGCTGCCCGAGAGCGGACGCAGCCCCGGCGGCCATCGCAGGTACGCCGCGGACGCGCTGTCCCGGCTGCGGCTGATCCAGCGTCTCCGTGCGCTCGGCGCCTCCATCGCCGCCATCGGCGCGATGACGGCCGGGGAACGCTCGCTTGATGAACTCCTCGCATGCGAGCTGGAGGCGGTCCAGGCGAAGGTGCGTGAGATGACGTGGCGCCAAGAGATGCTTCGTGCCCTGACCGACTGCCCCGCGCCGGAAAAACCGCACCGCCTGTCACTGCTCGCCGGGGTGGGCAGGTTCGACGATGCCCACGACCGCCTGGTGCGCTACTGGCACTGGGCACTTCCGCCCGGTCTGCCGCACCGCCTGGCGCAATCCGTCATCGACGGTGCCGTGCCCGCGCCACCGGCCGTCCCGAGCGCCTCGTCGGTCCTCGCCTACGCCGAACTCCACGCCCTGGCGGTCGGCGACGACCGGCGGCGGCAACCACAGCGGCACCAGGTCGGCGACGTCGCGTCGTTCTATGCCGGTGTCCTGGACGCCTGCACGCTGGCCACCGAGGCCCTGGTCGCCGGCTGCCCGGACCGGCACGCCGAGGCGCTCGACCACTTCGTGGGCGCTTACGCCCGCGTCGGCGATCACGACGACACTCCGGCGTTCCGCGCCCATCTACGCGCCCGGTACCGCCACGGAGCGCGCGCCGGTTCGTTCTCGCTGCGCTACTGGCGGCAGGTCGTCGCCGTCACCGGCCAGACCCCGCCGTGCCCCACCACCTCCGGCCCTGGACATCTCGCCGCGCCGCTCGCCGCCCTGCACCAGCAGGTCGCCGGCGTCCCCCTGACCGCGAACCGTCCATCCGCGCCGTGAGCGTGGGCCCCTTCGAGCCGCGGCGACAAAGCAGACAGGTGAGATGAGACGCGGCTGTGGCCCGTCGTGCGGATCGTCCGTTCTAACCGACGTAGCCGTCGACCGCGTCGCTGTCGATCTTGAGCTTCACGCCGCCGTGCTTCTCCACGTGGTCGCCGCGGAACTGTTTGATGCGGCGGTGGTCCGCCCACCACTCATCGCGCATGAGCCGGTCGCCCCACACGTTCGGCTTGTGGTCCCAGTGGGCGAACCAGACGGCCTCGGGGCGGCTGATGCCGTCCGCCTCGGCCACGTCGCGGATGCCCGACGCCACACTGCTGTACAGCCCCGGGACGTACTCCAGTGCCCGCACGCCCCTGGTCCACGAGTCCACGAACGTCAGCACCGCCTGCCGGCACCACGATCCGCGTCCGTACGCCTCCAGGTCCATGTAGATCGGCGACCCGGGCGGCAGGCCGAGGGCGGCGGCGCGGTGCGTCGCGTCCACGGCCGAGAGCTGGCCGGCCAGGGCCGCGGTCGACGGGGAGAAACGCGGCCGGGAGGAGGTGCACGGCGCCTGCGGGCCGACGTACGTCGGGATCAGGCGCCAGCCCATCGCCCGTACGGCCCTGACCCAGTGGCGGGACAGCCGCCCGTCCGGGCACGCGCGTGCCGGGCCGCCGATGTAGATGTTGGCCGCGACGAAGTCGTCACGCCAGGCGCGCATCGCGGCCAGCGACGGCGCCGAGCAGGTGTCGAAGCCCGCGCCCGTCACCCACCGGCGGCGGTCGCCGCTGCGCCGCTCCCCGGCGGCGCCGGCGAGCGGGACCGGGCCGGATGCCGCCGGGGTGATCCCCGCGATCAGGCGGCGCAACTCCCCCGCGCCGGGTCCGGCGCCGTACGAGCCGGTGATCAGCACCCCGGCGCCGGGGACGGCCGCGCGGATCTCCCCCGCCGCCGTGTCGGTCACCGTCACGGCGGGCATTCCGGCCACGGACGACGGCGGGACGGCGCTGATCATGCCCGTGGCGAACGCGGCCGTCTGCTCGGTGAGCGGTTCGACGTGCAGCGCCTCCGTACGGCCGACGACGTGCGCCGGGCAGAACTGGTCCGTCCCCGCCGATCCGAGGTAGAGCGCGTGCCGGTCGAAGCGCACGCACTCGGTGGAGCGGGGGCCGAGGCGGTACACGGGCCAGCCGGCGGGCACGCTGATCCGCAGGCCCTGGTAGTCGACGGTCGTGTCCGCGTGGGCCGCGGGTGTCGGGACGAGCGCTGCCAGAAGGCAGGCGAGCAGGCCGGCACGTCGCATCGCGTCTCCCCGTGGTCGTCGTCCCGGCCATGATCGGCATGGGAGGCACCGGAGGACGGGAGCGCGCGGCGTACTTGTGCGGTCTTTCGGGCGGACTCGCCCGGCTCTTTACCCGGCGCGCGCGGCTCGGCCGCTGCTACGCTCCCGCCTCACAACGGCGGGGAGGCCGATGATGAATGACCTGCAGGTCGCCATCGTGGGCGTGTGGGGCGTGATACTCGTCATCACCCAGACGCGTTCGCTCAACCGGCGGTCATCCCGCCGGGAAACCATGCAGGTCGTGCTCAGTACATGCCTGGGACTCGTCTTCGCGACCTTGGCCGTCCTCCATTTCACCGGCATCCATCGTCAGAAGGACGTCCACGTTCTCGGAAGCTTCATCGTCATGCTCATCGTGCTGGCGCTGGTGGGGGTGTGGCAGCGACGGAACGGATCGAAAAAACGGACATAGGCCGGTTCGGCGAGCCGCTCACCCGGCGCGTCCATCCGGTTCGGACCATTCGATGATCTCGTACGCGCCCGCCTCGTCGATGGCGAGCCGGGACAGCGGGATGAGCGCCAGGCGTACCTCGTAGTCGCCCAGGGCCCGGCGGTAGAAGCCCGCGCCCTCCCAGTCGGTCACCATCGCCCACAGCTCGGGGTCGTCGACGGCACGGGCGAGCCGCCCGGACAGGTGACCCGGACTGCCCTCGATGGCCTGGAGCACGCCCCGGGCCGTACGGACGAACAGGTCGGTCTCGGCCGAGGGCACGCGATAACGGGTGATGGCCAGCACCCGTCCATGATGCCGGACCCGTGGCGGCGCCCACACCGGTGACCTGGATACGACACCATGGAGGGGTGTCGTCCAAATCCTCGATCCGCCGGCAGAGCGCCGTCTTCCTCGTCTATGTGCACCAGCTGCCGCGGTGGGTGCCGCTGGTGCTGCTTCCGGCGCTGCTGATCGCCGGCCTGGCGCTGCCCGGCGTGCCCGGCGCGGTGGCGCTGATGCTGCTCGCGCTCGTCGTCTGGTTCCTGTTCATGGCCTCACCGACGCGCAACGCCGCTCACCGCGTGATCCGGTTCGCCGTGCCGCTGGTCCTGCTCGCCATCGGGATCGCCAAACTGGTCTCCTGACGACATGGCGTGATTTTGACAATCATTTTCATGTTCACCCATACTTGTTCGGTGCGTTCCCGAATCCTGCCCGTGGTGCTCGCCGCGCTGCTCATGGCCGGCGCGTGCGGGGCGAGGGCGGGCACCGGCGGGAGACCACGGCTGACCGCGGCGTTCTATCCGCTCGCGTGGCTGGCGACGCAGGTCGCCGGCCCCGGCTTCTACGTCGAGAACCTCACCAGGCCGGGCGCCGAGCCGCACGACCTGGAGCTGACGCCCCGGCAGGTGATCGACGTAGGCGAGTCCAAGCTGACCTTCTATGTCAAGGGCGTGCAGCCGGCCGTGGACAAGGCCGTGCGTCAGCACGCCAAGAACCACGCGCTCGACGCCGAGTCCGTGGTCACGACGCTGCCCGCGCCGCGGGACGAGGCGAACGACGGCGCCGTCGACCCGCACCTGTGGCTCGACCCGTCCCGGTTCGCGACCGTGGCGACCGCGCTCGGCGAACGGCTGGCCCGGATCGACGGCGAGAACGCCGCGGGCTACCGCGCCCGCGCCGCCCAGGTCGTGACCCGGCTGAACGCCCTGGACGCCGAGTTCCGCACCGGGCTGCGCGGGTGCGCGCGCAAGGAGATCGTCACCGGCCACGCCGCCTTCGGCTACCTGGCCGCGCGCTACGGGCTCACGCAGGTCGGCGTGGCGGGGCTGGACCCGCAGGCCGAGCCGTCGCCGCAGCGCATCGCCGAGATGACCGGCCTGATCCGCCGCGCCGGCGCGACCACGGTGTTCACCGAGACGCTGGCCAGTCCGAAGACCGCCGACACGCTCGCGCGTGAGGCCGGGGTGCGCACCGAGGTGCTCGATCCGGTCGAGGGAGTCCGGCCAGGCTCCCACGACGACTACTTCTCGATCATGCGTCGCGACCTCGCGACGCTCCGAACCGCTCTGGGGTGTTCATGACGGCGACCCCGTTCTCCCTGACCGGCGGCGAGGTGCGGTACGACCGCCGTCCCGTGCTGCGCGGCATCGACCTGACCGTACGTGCCGGCGAGGTCGTCGCGGTCATGGGCTCGAACGGCTCCGGCAAGTCGACGCTGATCCGCGCGCTGCTCGGGCTGATCCCGCTGTCCGCCGGGCGGGCCGAGCTGTACGGCGTGCCGCCGGGCAGGTTCCGCGACTGGAAGCGCATCGGGTACGTCCCGCAGCGCCTGTCGATCGGCGGAGGGGTGCCCGCCACCGTACGCGAGGTCGTGGCCTCCGGCCGGATCGCGCGGCAGTCGCGGCTGCGCCCGTCCTCGGCCGCCGACCGCCGCGCGGTGGACCGGGCGCTGATGGCGGTCGGCATGGCCGACCGGGCCCGCGACCCCGCCCAGGAGCTGTCCGGCGGCCAGCAGCAGCGCGTGCTCATCGCCCGCGCCCTGGCCGGCGAACCGGACGCCTTCGTCATGGACGAGCCGACGGCCGGCGTCGACGCCCGCAGCCAGGAGACCCTGGCCGGCACCCTGCGCGATCTGGTCGGGCAGGGCCGTACGGTCGTGCTCGTCGCGCACGAGCTGGGGCCGCTGGAGCCGCTGATCACCCGCTCGGTCGTGCTCGAGGCGGGTCGGATCGTCCACGAGGGCGTCCCGCCGATCCCGCAGGGCGAGTGCGCGCTGCCCGGCCACGACCACGTCCATCCGCACGCCTCCGCGTCCGAACCCCGGCTCCTGTCATGATCGAACTCCTGTCGTACGACTTCCTGCGCCGCGCGCTGGTCGCGGCCGTGCTCGTCGGCATCGCCGCCCCGGCCGTCGGCACGTTCATCGTGCAGCGGCGCCTGGCACTGCTCGGCGACGGCATCGGCCACATCGCCCTCACCGGTGTCGGCCTCGGCCTGCTGACGCGCAGCTCCCCCACGATCCTGGCGCTGGTCATCTCCGCGCTGGGCGCGGTCGCGATCGAGCTGCTGCGGGTGCGCACCCGCACCGGCGGCGACGTGGCGCTCGCGCTGCTGTTCTACGGCGGGCTGGCCGGCGGCGTGCTGTTCGCCAACCTGTCCGGCGGGAGCGCGAACCTCAACAGCTACCTGTTCGGGTCGATCAGCAGCGTCAGCCCCGGCGACCTGTGGGTCGTGGCGGGGCTGGCCGTCGCGGTCGTCGTCATCCTGGCCGTGTTCGGTCGCGAGCTGTTCGTGCTGTGCCAGGACGAGGAGGTCGCGCGGGCGAGCGGCCTGCCGGTGCGGTTCCTGTCGCTGCTGATCGCGGTGACGGCCGCGCTGACGGTGGTCGTGGCGATGCGCGCGGTCGGCCTGCTGCTGGTCAGCGCGCTGATGGTGGTGCCGGTCGCCGCCGCGCAGCAGCTCACCCGCGGATTCCGCGCGACGATCGGGGTGGCCGTCGTGGTCGGCGTCGTCGCCGCCGTCGGCGGCCTGTGGGTTTCGGTGGACGTCGACATCGCCCCGGGCCCCACGATCGTCCTTCTGGCGATGGCCGTCTTCCTCGGCGCCGTCGGGGCTGGAAGACTGATCCGTATGCGCCGTACGGGAACGCCATGACGGGCCGCCGGGACGACGTACGCCGCGCGCTGTCCACCACCGAGGGCTTCCGCAGCGCGCAGGACATCTATGCCGACCTGCGTGCGTCGGGCTCACGCATCGGCCTGACCACGGTGTACCGCGCGCTCCAGGTGCTCAGCGACTCCGGCGAGGTGGACGTGCTGCGCACCGACGAGGGCGAGGCGGTCTACCGGGCGTGCCGGACGGACGAGCACCACCACCACCTGGTCTGCCGCGTCTGCGGCCGTACGGTGGAGATCGAGGGCCCGGCCGTGGAGAAGTGGGCCGAGGCGATCGGCGCCGAGCACGGGTTCCGCGACGTCACTCACACGGTCGAGGTCTTCGGCACCTGCTCGGACCACTGACCCGGCGGCGGCGCCGCCCTCTCGACGTGGCGACTCGTTGCTTCACGGAGACGAGAGGGCCGCGGGCCGGCCGACGCTGACGAAGGTCAGGGCTGGAGACGTTCCCCGTCTCCGGCCGGGGTCAGCATGTCGAAGGTGGCCTCGGGACGGTCGCGGTCGGTGTACAGGCGCCAGGCCTCGTCGGCGATCAGGTCCGGGTCCAGGGACACGACCTCGCCGGGGCCGCCCGGCTGCGACGTCACCAGCGTGTGGATGTCGCCGCGTTCGATCAGTCCTCCGATGGTGAGGGTGCCCGCGTACACCCCGCTGCCGGCCAGGCCGGCGTTCAGGGTGAGGGCGTAGTTGCGCAGAGCCGCCGAGGCGAGCGCCAGGGCACCCAGGGCCGGCAGCGGCACCACCGCGCTCAGGCCGCCGGCGAACAGCAGCCCGCCGTCGCCCCGCTCGGTCATGCCCGGCAGCACCTTCTCCACCACGTCGACGGCCGGGTAGACCGCGCTCATCGACTCTCGTACGGCGTCGGAGCCGATCCGATCGATCGGCACCGGCCGAGCCGACGGGTCGACCGCGCCCGGGCCGTAGTAGACCACGTCGACGCTCCCGTGGCGGTCCGCGATCGTGTCGAGGACGGACCAGAGGCGGTCACGGTCGCGGACGTCGGCGGTCAGGGCGGACGCCTCGACGCCCGCGTCCGCCAGGGCGGAGAGGTAACCGCCGTGGCGGGCATCGCTGCGGGACACCAGGGCCACGGCGTAGCCCTCCCGGCCGAACCGGTGCGCGATCGACATCCCCAGACCCGGCCCCACGCCCAGGACGACGACGGTCTTCTTCATGGCACATCCCTCCAGAGCACTAACTTGAGGAAGTCCTCAACTTTCTGGGAACGCTAGCATAGAAGTTGAGGTATCCTTCGAGTTAGCGACAGAGCAGGGAACAGAGCAGACATATGCCGCCGCAAGCCAGGCGTCTACGGGCGGACGCCGCGCGCAACCGCGACAAGCTGCTGGCCTCCGCCGTTCACGTCTTCGGTGAACGCGGCCTGGACGCGCCGCTGGAAGAGATCGCCCGCCAGGCGAAGGTCAGCATCGGCACGCTCTACAACCACTTCCCGACGCGACAGGACCTCTTCGACGCGATCCTGCCCGAGCGGCTCACCGCCCTGGAGCGGATCACCACCGAGGCCCTCGCCGACCCGGACCCCTGGGATGGTTTCGTCCGGTTCCTGAATGGCCTGTTCGAGCTCCAGGCACGCGACCACGGGCTCAACGACGCGCTGGCCCGGCGGTTTCCCGATGACTCGGCGGTCGGCGCGGCGTGCCGGAGCGGGTTCGCCCAGGCGGAGCTCCTCATCGAGCGAGCGCGGCAGAGCGGGCGGCTGCGCCCCGACTTCGAGACACGCGACCTCATCACCCTGATGTGGGCGATGTCCCAGGTGATCCGGGAGTCGATGGAGGTCGCTCCACAGACGTGGCGCCGCCACCTGGCCTTCGTCGTCGACGGGCTGCGGGCCGAGGCGGCCCACCCGATCGAGACGCCGCCCCTGACGGACGGCCAGCTGGAGAAGATCATACGAGGCCGGTGACGCACGGTGGCGTCCCGGCCTCGGTCAAGCGATCAGGCGATCATGCGGCAGGGCGCAGATCGTCCTTCGTCAGCCTTTCGATCTCTTCCGGAGTGGCAATACGCCGGTAGGTCCACGGCTGTACCGGGACGGGCTGACGACGGATGCGAGCGAAAACACGACGCAGTTGAGACATGGCATTATCCAGCAAGGTCGAGCCGGAAGGATTACACCTTATTATCGCACGTCACCTGCGGTTCCCCTGTCATTGGGGGGCGTGTTGCGCGGGCCATTTCCGCCATTGACGAGCGATGGTCTCCCACCGGCGGTAACGAGCGAGCCCGGCGGGGAATTCCCACGCCACGCCGTAATCCCCGAAAGCCTTGCCGGGGGACGCCGCCCTCCACGGCACGGCGGCGAGCGACCGGCCCGCGCCGGCCACCCGGCTCCAGCATGCCCGGCCACCCTCGGCACCCGAGGCTGCGGCACGCCGACCCCACGGACCGTGCCGGGATCCTGATCGCGGACATCGCACGTCAAGCCGCGCTCCACACGAGCCCTGTCGCCGCCCTGGCCGCGCCACCGCGCGTGCACGCCGCCACGCGGGACGCTCGCGCCGACCGAGAGGTGTCCCAATCCCCGGATCCCGGTGGCGCTGATAACTGGCTGGCTGTACAGTCAACGCTCCCTCCAAGCGAACGAATGGAGCACACACATGGCCGCACGTGACTGGGCCGTCAAGAAGGCCGCTTCGAAGATCCTCGGCCCGGACGAGAGGCTCGTGGCGAGCTGCATGGCCAACCTCCCGGGCACGCTGAAGCGTGAGGGCTACTACGCGGCGCTGCAGAACGTCGTCGGCATCCGTTTCGTGGACGTGGCGGCGGACGGCGGGCTGCCGCCCAAGATGAACCTCGCGGTCACCGACCGGCGGGTGCTGCTGTTCGAGCAGTCGGCGCTCGGGCGGGCCAAGGACCTCGTCGCCGAGATCCCGATCGCGCAGGTCGCCGAGGCGCGGATGCTGGAGTCCGGCCGCGCGCAGGTGTCCGTCAAGGTGTACAACTTCGCCATCACGTTCCAGGGCGGTGTCGACCTGGAGCTGGAGTCGGCCGACAAGGGCGGCGTCAACAACGTCGTCGGCGCCATCAACGGCCGGGTCCGAGCCTGACCGGTGCGCTTTCGTGGCGGCAGGCGAGGACAATGGGGACTGTCATCGATCTGTCGGGGGTTCGCTTGTCGCCACGTTCGGCTCAGGTCAACCGCGAAATGCGTGAACAGTCACAGCAGCGGATCCTGGAAGCGGCCCTGCTGGCATTCGCCGAACGCGGGTACGAGGGCACCACGATCGCCCAGATCGCCGAGCGGGCCGGTGTCGCCCGCGGCCTGGTGTCGTACTACTTCCCGGCCAAGGAGAAGCTGCTCCAGGCACTGCTCGGCCAGGCGCTCGACGGCATCCTCGCGCTGACCGACCCGGCCGAGGGCGAGGACACCCCCGACCTGCGGCTCGCCGGCATCATCGACCGTACGCTGGGGTCGGCGGCGAACACCATCGGTGTGCAGCGGCTCGTCCTCTGCCTCATGCTCCAGCCCGGCACCCGCGAGATATTCGTCGGCGTCGAGGCCGCCAAGGCCGACGCGGTCGAGAAGTTCGAGCGCCGGCTCCAGGAGATCTTCGCCGCGCGCGGGGCCGAGGACCCCGCCCTGGAGGAGGTGCTGTTCCGCAGCGTGCTCGAAGGCGTCATCTTCAAGCTCGCGGTCTACCCCGAGACGTATCCGCTCGCCGCCGTCCGGCACCGCCTGCTGACGATGTACGGCCTGCCGGCCGGCGACCCGCCCGACGAACCCGTACGCCCGCTCCGGTCTACGTGACCCCCGCGGCCACCTCGTCGGGGATGGCGAGACGCGTACGATCGCACGCGCCTCACCGCCGCGAGAGGCGGTCCTCGCTTCGCGGGCGGGCAACGTGTACCTCAAGGCCCACGGAGTGTGGCCCGCGCAGGTCGCGGATCGCCCGCAAACCGTCGGCCCGCCCCGGCTACTTGGCCCCCGCGGCCACCTCGTTGGGGATCGCTCCTCCGAACCTCCGGTCGCGGCGGGCGTACTCCTCGCACGCCTGCCAGAAGTTCCGGCGGTCGTAGTCCGGCCAGAGCACGTCCTGGTAGACGAACTCCGCGTACGCCGACTGCCAGACCATGAAGTTGGAGCTGCGCAGCTCGCCCGACGGACGCAGGAACAGGTCGACCTCGGGTACCTCGGGCCGGTAGAGGTAACGCTGGAAGACCTTTTCGTTGATCTTGTCGGGGCGCAGCTTGCCGGCCTGCACGTCGCGGGCGATCGCCGCCGCCGCGTCGGCGATCTCGGCCCGGCCGCCGTAGTTCACGCAGAACTGCAGGGTCAGCACGTTGTTGTGCTCGGTCATCCGCTCGGCGTCCTGGAGCTCCTTGATGACGCTGCGCCAGAGCTTCGGCCGGCGGCCAGCCCACCGCACGCGTACGCCCATCGAGTGGAGCTGGTCGCGGCGACGCCGGATGACGTCGCGGTTGAACCCCATCAGGAAGCGCACCTCGTCCGGCGAACGCCGCCAGTTCTCGGTGGAGAACGCGTACGCCGACAGGTACGGCACGCCCAGCTCGATCGCCCCCATGATCACATCGAAGAGGGCGTACTCCCCCATCTTGTGGCCCTCCGTGCGCGCCAGCCCGCGCTCTTTGGCCCAGCGACCGTTGCCGTCCATGACGATGGCGACGTGATTGGGGATCAGCTCTTTGGGCAGCTCCGGCGGTCGCGCTCCGCTCTCGTGCGGCTCCGGCGGCTGTACGGCCCTCATGATGTGGTGTTTCTCCTATTCGATGACAACATCCCGCAGCGGCACATCCCTGTCGGGCGCGCCGGTCCCGCTCGGCGCCTCCCGCTCGGGGCTTTCGGTCCCGCTCGGCTTCTCACTCACTCCGCGGCCGGCCTCGTCCCTCAACCGGCCACTCCGCTCGCTCGGCGCCTCCCGCTCGACGTGGCGGAGGGAGCGGATGCCGTGTTCCAGGTGCCATTGGAGGTAGGCGGCGACGAGGCCGCTGCACTCTACCCGGTGGCGGGATTCGCTCGCGTCGGCGCGGCCCCAGTCGCCGCGCAGCAGCGCGATCATCAGCCCGACCGTCGCCTCCGCCGGGCTGGCCGAGCCCGGTGGCCGGCAGGATCCGCACACCATGCCGCCCGAGGCGATCGCGAACGCCCGGCCCGTACGCTCTCCGCAGCGCGCGCACTCCTCCAGCGCCGGGGCGTACCCCGCGATGGCGAGGGAGCGCAGGAAGAACGCGTCGAGGACCAGTCGCGGGTCGTGCCCGCCCTCGACGAGCGTGCGCAGCCCGCCGATGACCAGGAGGAACTGCCGCAGCGCCGGTTCTTTCTCGACCGGCGTGAGCTTCTCGGCGGTCTCCAGCATCGCGGTGCCCGCGGTGTAGCGCGGATAGTCGACGGCGAGGCGCTCGCCGTACGGCCGCAGTGTCTCGGCCTGCGTGACGAGGTCGAGGGAGCGGCGTTCGTACAGCTGAAGGTCGACGTGGGTGAAGGGCTCCAGCCGCGCGCCGAACCGCGACTTGGTCTTGCGCACGCCCTTGGCGGCGGCGCGGACCCGGCCGCTGCGCCGCGTGAGGATCGTCACGATGCGGTCGGCCTCGCCCAGCTTCTGGGTGCGGAGCACGACGCCCTCGTCACGATAGAGACTCACCCGCCCATTGTCCCGCAGAACCCGTATGGGGCGGCACGGAACCCGCTACGGTCCATGATCGTTGACATGACGCCCGAACACCGAGGGCCCGACCTAGAGCCGAACTCTCAGGAGAGTCAGTGACCTGCTTCTTCGACGCTTCCCACGGCCCGGCCACGCAGGACATCACGTGGACGCCGCAGTGGGGTACGCCCCGCCCGGTACGCTCGTGCGTCGCGTGCGCGCAGCGCTGGACGCAGTACGTCCAGGGTCAGAGCGGGTATCCGCAGCCCGGTTATCCACAGCAGGGTTATCCACAGCCCGGCTACCCGCAACCGGAGTACGGTTACCCGCAGTACGAGCAACCGCACCAGCGGCATCAGTACGGCCTGGGCACCGTGGCCGCCGCGGGCGCGGCCGGCTTCGTCGGCGGTATGGTCGTCAACGAGCTGCTCGACGACGACCACGAACACGAGCACGTCGAGGTCGTCGAGCACGTGGTCGAGGTCGATCACGTCGAGGATTACGGCGACTACAACGGCGACTGGTAAGAACCTTCAGCCACAGACTCTTTGTAGTTGATAATTAACAAGCAGTGACCACATGCGGCCGGGTGGACAGTGGTGTGGATCACATTCATCGTGCAAATGTGCATTCATGAGATGCACGATCGTCCCACCACACGTCCTCCGCCATGTCGCGGACCAGCACGGTGACGAGATGGTCCGCGAGCTCGTCCAGCGGACCCTCACACTCGACCACGCGAAACGCGACACGCGGAGCGCCGCGCAGCTGATCGCCCAGCCGCCCAAGGCCACCGCGCCGGCCACGGCGAACCGCACGATCCACGACGCCGGGCGCAAAGAGGCCCTGCCCGGCCCGACGGTGCGGTCCGAGGGCGGCCCGGCGACGGGCGATCAGGCGGCCGACCAGATCTACGACTGGCTCGGCGTCACCTTCGACTTCTACAGCACCGCGTACGCCCGCAACTCCATCGACGGCGCCGGCCTGCCGCTGGTCGCCTCGGTCCACTACGGCGTCGACTACGACAACGCCTTCTGGGACGGCTCCCAGATGGTGTACGGCGACGGCGACCAGCAGATCTTCACGACCTTCACCGGCCCGCTCGACGTGACCGGGCACGAGCTGACGCATGGCGTCACGCAGTACTCCGGCGGCCTGGCGTACGAGGGCCAGAGCGGCGCGCTCAACGAGTCGCTGTCCGACGTGTTCGGCTCGCTCGTCAAGCAGTACCACCTCGGCCAGACCGCCGAGCAGGCCGACTGGCTCATCGGCCAGGGCATGTTCGCCTCCCAGGTGAACGGCGTCGCGCTGCGCTCGATGAAGGCTCCCGGCACGGCGTACGACGACCCGAACCTCGGCAAGGACCCGCAGCCCGCGGAGATGGCGCACTACGTCGACACCGACAGCGACAACGGCGGGGTGCACATCAACTCCGGCATCCCCAACCGCGCGTTCTACCTGGCCGCGACCTCCATCGGCGGCCACGCGTGGGAAAAGGCGGGACGGATCTGGTACGACACCATCACCAGTAAAAAGGTGCCTACAACGGCGGACTTCGCGACATTTGCCAGCATGACGTATGCGACCGCGGGCAAGCTGTTCGGTGTGAAGAGCACCGAGAGCGACGCGGTCCGCGAAGCCTGGACGACGGTCGGCGTGAAGGTCACATGAGAGTGGCCGTCACCCGCAGTGGTGGGTTCGCCGGACTGGTCCGCCGTGCCGAGGTCGACTCGGCGGACCACCCGGCGGTGGCCGGACTCATCGACGACGTCTCCCTGGACGAGATCCCCCAGCACCGCCCCCAGCCCGACCGGTACGTCTATGAGATCCAGATCGGCGACCGCTCCGCCCAGGTCGGCGAGGCCGACCTCCACGGTCCCCTGCGCGAGCTGGTGGACCACGTCATGACCCACGGCAGCTGATCCCACCCCGGCCCGTACGCCGCGGCCGGCCGGTCACGGTTCGAAGGACGCCGTCACCGCCGCCGCCGTGGCGGGATCGTCCACCAGGAGGATGAGCCGGTGGTCGTGGTCGGAGTACTGCGCCTCGATGTTCACCCCGGCGTCGGCGAGGGCGCGCGTGATCGCCCCGAGCTGCCCGGGCCGATCCTGGTCGAGCCGGCGGACCAGCACGGGCCGGCAGTCCCTCACCCCGATTCCGGCGGCCCGCAGCGCGGAGGACGCCGCCTCGCCGTCCTGGAAGAGAAAGTGCGCGACGGCGCGGCCGTCGACGGTGAACACACCGCCGCCTTCGATGCTGATCCCCGCGGCGCCCAGGGTCTCGGCCATGGCCGCGAGAGCGCCGGGCCGATCGTCCAGTTCGAGCGTCAGATCGTGCAACGTCCCTCCTCCCGGTCGTGGACGCGGCGGCTGTCGCCGGGCGCCTGCTCGCGGTCGGCCGGGCCGTAGTCGCGGATCACCTCGGCCATCCGGAGCCGGTAGCCGGTGAAGAACCGGTGCCGGCCGAGGGCCTGGGCGCGCCGGTGCTCCGGGGCGTTCCGCCAGGCGGCGACCGCCGCCTCGTCCCGGAAATAGCCGATGGCGACGAAGCTGCGCGGCTCCCGGTCGCTGGTGTACCGCTCGACGCCCTCGAAGCCGTCGATCGAGGGCAGCAGTTCCCGCAGCCTCGCCGACTCCGCCAGGTACTCCTGGTAGGCGGCGTCATCGTCGGGATCGAACCGGTACTCGAAAATCATCGCGATCACGTCGCGACGTTAACGCGAGAATATTTCGGCGCCCGTCGAACAATGCCGGACGACGGCTCTCGTCATCCCCGAAAAACCGCCGCCGCGGGCCCTCATGGTGGAGGCGGCCCGCGGCGGCTCGGTCGTTCGGGTCAGCGCAGCGCGCGGTTGACCGCCGACAGCACGGCCTTCAGCGAGGCGGTGACGGTGTTGGCGTCGATGCCGATGCCCCACAGCACCCGCTCGCCGACCTGGCACTCGACGTACGCCGCGGCCCGGGCGTCGCTGCCCTCCGACAGCGCGTGCTCGGCGTAGTCCAGCACCCGGGCGTGGACGCCGATCGTGGCCAGGGCGTTCACGAACGCCGAGATCGGGCCGTTGCCGATGCCCTCGATCTCACGGATCTCACCGTCGACGCGGACGTCGACGTTGAGCATGTCCTTCTCGTCGACCCGTGACACCGCGCGGTGCGCGAGGAGCCCGACCTTCGGCCCGTTCGTCAGGAACTCGGCCTCGAAGATCGACCACATCTCCTCGGGCGTGACCTCGCCGCCCTCGCCGTCGGTGTGCTCCTGCACGACGCGGGAGAACTCGATCTGCAGCTTGCGCGGCAGGTCGAGGGAGTGCTCGGTCTTCATGATGTACGCGACGCCGCCCTTGCCGGACTGGCTGTTCACCCGGATCACGGCCTCGTACGAGCGGCCGACGTCCTTGGGGTCGATCGGCAGGTACGGCAGCGCCCAGCGGTACTCGCCGACCGGCACGCCCGCCTGCGCGGCGTCGCGCTCCAGGGCGTCGAAGCCCTTCTTGATCGCGTCCTGGTGCGAGCCGGAGAAGGACGTGTAGACCAGGTCGCCGGCGTACGGATGGCGCTCGTGCACCGGGAGCTGGTTGCAGTACTCCACGGTGCGGCGGATGCCGTCGATGTCGGAGAAGTCGATCTCCGGGTCGATGCCCTGGGAGAAGAGGTTCATGCCCAGCGTGACGAGGCAGACGTTGCCGGTGCGCTCGCCGTTGCCGAACAGGCAGCCCTCGACCCGGTCGGCGCCGGCCATCATCGCGAGCTCGGCCGACGCGACGGCGGTGCCCCGGTCGTTGTGCGGGTGCACCGACAGGGCCACGTGCTCACGCCGGGACAGGTTGCGGCTCATCCACTCGATCTGGTCGGCGTAGACGTTGGGCGTGGAACGCTCGATCGTCGAGGGCAGGTTGAGCACGATCTCCCGGTCGGGCCCCGGCTGCCAGACGTCCATGACCGCCTCGCAGACCTCCAGCGCGAAGTCCAGCTCGGTGTCGATGAAGATCTCCGGGCTGTACTGGTAACCGAAGTCGCAGTCGCCGAGGTACTGCTCGGCGAACTTCATGACGTGCTGGGTGCCCTCCACCGCGAGGGCCTTGCACTCGGCCCGGTCGATGCCGAACACCACGCGGCGGAACAGCGGCGCGGTCGCGTTGTACAGGTGGACGGTCGCGCGCGGCGCCCCGGCCAGCGACTGGACGGTCCGCTCGATCAGCTCCTCACGGGCCTGGGTGAGGACGGAGATCTGTACGTCGTCGGGGACGCGGTCCTCTTCGATGAGCTGGCGGATGAAGTCGAAGTCGGTCTGGCTGGCCGCCGGGAACCCGACCTCGATCTCCTTGTAGCCCATGCGCACGAGCAGCTCGAACATGGCCAGCTTGCGCGCGGAGCTCATCGGGTCGATCAGCGCCTGGTTGCCGTCGCGCAGGTCGGTGGACAGCCAGCGCGGCGCCTTGGTGACCGTCTTGCCCGGCCAGGTGCGGTCCGGCAGATCGACCGTGGGGAAGGAGGTGTAGCGCCCGAAGGGCATGGGACTGGGCTTTTGACGATGCATGATAAGGGTGCTCCCGGGAGAAGTGCCTGCGGCCGACGATCACGCCGAAGCCCCGCGACGAGGGAGCCGACCTTTTACAGGCCCCCGTCGCGGCCGCTAAGGAGGAGCAGCTCACGCAGCACGTCGCCCAAGCTAACAGACGACACCCGCGCCGTCACAATCGGATCCCAACAGTTGAGACGGATGTGGCTCCGGCCGCCCGCCGGTGTTCAGGGGTGCGGCGCGGTGCGCCCGCCGTACCCGAGGGCCCGGCGGAAGGGCAACGCGAGGAGGAGCACGACGGCGACCAGCACGCTGCCGGCCCAGACGGGTCCCCGCTCGCCCAGCGACGTGGTCAGCGTGGCTCCGGCGATCACTGGTCCGGCGGCGGCCCCGACGTTGAGAGCGGCGGTGGCGTAGGCGCCCGCCATGGTCGGCGCTCCCGCCGCCTCGTACAGCACGCGGGCCACCAGCGTGCTCCCGACGCCGAAGGAGAGCGCGCCCTGGGTGAAGGCGAGCACCAGCACGGCGACCGGGTGCGGCGCGGTGAGGCCCAGGGCGACCCAGCCGCCGAGCAGCAGCGGCCCGCCGGCCAGGACGACGACGGCGGGCCGCCGGTCGGACAACCGCCCGGCGACGGTGACGCCGGCGAAGGACCCCAGGCCGAACAGCACCAGCACGACGGGGACCCACAGCGGAGCCGGCGCGGCGGCCCCGGTGACGAGCGGATCGAGGAAGGTGAAGGTGCCGAAGGTCGCGGCGTCGACCAGCGCGCCCAGCAGCAGGGCCAGGGCCAGCCGCGGACGCCGCAGCTCGGCGAGCTCGCGCCGCAGGCCCGGTGCCGCGTCCTGCCGCCCGTTACCGGCGGGGACGCCACGCGCGATGCCGAGCGCCGCGGGCAGGCACAACAGCGCGACCGCCCAGAAGGCGGCGCGCCAGCCGAACAGTGTCCCCAGCAGCGCCCCGCCGGGCACCCCGGCGATGGTGGCGACCGTGGTGCCGCCCAGCAGGACGGCCAGGGCCCGGCCCTTCCGGCCGGAGGGGACCAGGTCGGCGGCCGTGGTCAGCGCGACCGCCAGGAAGCCGGCGTTGGCGAGCGCCGCGATCGTTCGGGTGGCGAGGAGCACCGTGAAATCGCCGGTGAGGGCGCCGACGACGTGCGCGGCGAGGAAGAGACCGAGAAGGCCCAGCAGGGCCGGCCGCCGCGGCCACCGGCGCGCGAGCCCGGCCGTGAGCGGGGCGCCGACGACCATTCCGACCGCGAAGGCCGAGGTGAGCAGCCCCGCCGTGGCGACCGTAACGCCGAGGTCGGCGGCGATGTCCGGCAGCAGGCCGGCGAGCATGAACTCCGACGTGCCCATGGCGAAGACCGCCACGGCGAGGAGGTAGAGAGCCAGAGGCACCGAGCGACTCCGAGGTGAGGAGAGATCGAAGGAGACGTCTCGTCACCGCGGTCAGCGACCCGGCCGTACCCGTCCGACACCGGCGTGCGGCGGGACAGGACCGTGCGAAGGTTCGGAGGGGGTCAGGGGGCTGACGGGTGACCGAAAGCCCCCACCCTGGATGCCTCTGGGCTCGACATGGCAGGCACGGTAGCTCAGGCGCGCCGCTCCGCGCACCCCGGTTTTCCGGGGATCAGGACGCTCAGGCAGGTGACGCAGCCCTCGAGCTTCTCGAACTCGCCGATGTCGACCACCGTCACGTCGTAGCCCTCGGCGGCGAGCTGTTCGGCCGTACGCGGGGCGGAGGCGCCGACCAGCACCTGCTTCTCCCCCAGCACCACGACGTGCGCGCCCGCCGGCTCCTGGGCCACGCGCAGGTACGGCAGGGCCGAGGTGTCGACCAGATCGGGGACGCCGATGAGCGACCCGTCCGGCAGCGCCGTCATCGCGCTCTTCAGGTGCAGGCAGTCGTTCAGCGCCACCGGCACCAGGCGGCGCCCGCGCGTGGCCACCTGCCGGGTCAGCTGGCAGATCGCGTCTTCGTTCGTACGGGCCGAACGCCCGGCGTAGACGGTGTTGCCGACCTGCAGCACGTCGCCGCCGTCGAGAAAGCCCTCATCGATCCGGGTGACCTCCAGGCCCAGCCCGGTGACCGTGCCCTCCATGGAGGGGATCTCCCCCACGCGTTCGGGCACCCGGGGCCGGCCGAGCACGGCCAGGTCGTCGCAGATCACCACGGTGTCCTCGACGAACACCCCGTCGGGCAGGTCGTCGGCCGGCGGCAGCCAGCGCACCCGCCAGCCCGCGGACTCCAGCGCCGCGACGTACGCCTCGTGCTGGGACACCGCGAGCGCCGCGTCGACCGGCCTGCGCTCGAGGTGCGTGACGATGCCATCTCCGAGGTGGGGACTCGGCCGGCGTACCAGCGCGGTCCGCTCACTCATGAGCGCCCCCGCGCGCGGACGGGCGCGACGTCGGGGCGCTCACTCGCGCGCCGCCCCCTCGGTCGTGCTGATCACGCCGACGGCGTGCGCCGGCGTCATGCCGAGCCGGCCCGCGACCGCGTGCAGCGCCTGGCGCTCGCCCGCGCCGATCGCGCCGTCGGCGAGCGCGACGCGGACGACCTGGGCGAGGAACCATTCGCGTGCCTCGGTGGTGAGCTGGGCGCCCGCTTGGGCGATCACCTCGTCGGTGCCGTCCGGCCGCTCCTCCAGGTCGGCGGCCAGCGTCTCGTCGTCGAAGTCGGCCATGCCGTACCCGCGGACGGCCTCGACGGCACGGGTACGCGCGGCCGGGTCGGCCGGGTCACCCGCCACCAGCACCGCGCCCACCGCGGCGCGCATCGCCATCGGCAGGGCCGCCGCCATCTGCTGCGCGGTGGGCAGGCGCAGCACGTCGAGGTTGAAGCGGCCACGGCACGTGCCGCACTCGATGACCTCGCCGACGTGGTTCAGCGGGATGACCGGGATGAAGAAGAGCGTGAACCAGCGGCGGGCGACCCGCTGCCGGTAGTGCCGGTCGCCCCCGCAGTTGGGGCAATGGAAGTCGCCCTGGCCGATGGTCCGGAAGAACACCGAGAGCCCGAAGATCAGCAACACGGAGGGTCTCCTTCTCTTAGGCAAGGCGCCCGCTGGTATCGATCCTGCCGTATCCGTCCGGCGGGCCGGAACCGTTCGCCGATTCCGCCCTCCCGAAGGATAGGTGGCCGGAACAGGTCCCTCGTCCCTTCATGATCGGCCAAGGACTGTCCAGGCGCCGAGGCGAACTCCTACGCTGCACCGCATGAACCAGCCGTACGACCCCCGCGACGGCGGTGGTCAGCAGCCGTGGGAAGCTCCCCAGCAAGGCTATCCCCCACCGTACGGACCGCCGCCGGGCCCACCACAACCGAGCTTCGGGCCTCCTCCCTCGCAACCCGCCGGCCCGCGTCGCAAGGGCTCACCGTCCGGCATCGCCATCGTCGTCGTGGGCGCGCTCATGGCCATCAGCACCCTGCTGCCGTGGGTCTCGGTGAAACTCCGGCTCGGACCGTCGAACTCCGACACCCCGCTGAGCAGCGCCTCCTTCAGCCGCAGTCTGAAGGGCATCAGCGTTGCCGAAGGCAAGATCGTCCTAGTCTGCGCACTGGCCGCGATCGTCGTCGGCGTCCTGACGATGGTGAACAACGGCAGACTCGCGCTGCTCGCCGACCTGCCCGCGGTGATCGCCATCGTGGTGATCCTCAAGGTGTTCGGCGACAAGGCCAAATACCAGACAGAGGCTGGAGAGGGCCTGCCGGCCGTTATCCAGAACAACATGGATGTCTCACTGTCGGGCGGCATCTACCTGTCGCTGGTCATGGCCACCGCGATCCTCTGCCTGAGCAGCCTCGGCTTCGCGCTGTCGCGGCTGAACTAGATCAGTCGAACCCGAGGCGACGGAGTTGCCTGGGGTCGCGCTGCCAGTCCTTGGCGACCTTGATCCGCAGGTCGAGGTAGACCTTCGAGCCGAGCAGCGCCTCGATCTGCCGCCGGGCGCGCGTGCCGACGTCCTTCAGCCGCGCGCCCTTGGGGCCGATGACGATGCCCTTCTGGCTGGGCCGCTCGACGTACAGCCAGGCGTGCACGTCGACCAGGTCGTCACGGCCCTCGCGGGGCGCCATCTCCTCCACGACCACCGCGATCGAGTGCGGCAGCTCGTCGCGTACGCCCTCCAGCGCGGCCTCGCGGATCAGCTCGGCCACCATCACCTGCTCCGGCTCGTCGGTCAGCTCGCCCTCGGGGTAGAGCGGCATGCCCTCCGGCAGCCGATCGACCAGCACGTCACCGACCACGTCGAGCTGGAACCCCGACTCGGCCGAGCACGGCACGACGTCGGCCCACTCCCCCAGCCGCGACACCTTGAGCAGCTGCTCGGCGACCTGCTTGCGGCTCGCCAGATCGGTCTTGGTCACCATCGCGACGACCGGCGTGCGCCCCACCTGGGCCAGCTCGGCGGCGATGAACCGGTCGCCCGGCCCCACCTGCTCGTTCGCCGGCACGCAGAAACCGATCACATCGACCTCGCTCAGCGTCGAGCGCACCAGGCTGTCGAGCCGCTCGCCCAGCAGCGTGCGCGGCTTGTGCAGGCCCGGCGTGTCGACGATGACGAGCTGCGCGTCCGGACGGTGCACGATGCCCCGGATCGTCCGCCGCGTCGTCTGCGGCTTGCTGCTGGTGATCGCCACCTTGCTGCCGACGAGAGCGTTCATGAGCGTGGACTTGCCCACGTTGGGGCGGCCGATGAAGCAGGCGAACCCCGACTTGAATCGGGTGCCGGTCTGGGGCGAGGTCACACTGTCGATTGTGGCGTACTCACGGCCGCCGCCGGACCGCATGGCGCCGGACCGCATGACGCCGGTCAGCCCCTCAGCACGGCACGTACGGAGCCGTCCGGCCCGGCCACCAGCACCGGAGCCTTCGGCCCCAGGTCGCGCACGGCGGCGATGTCGGGCGCCTCGTCGTCGGTGACGACGGCGGCGGCCTCGAGGTCCTCCGCGCCGCTGGAGACCGCCATGGCCACGGCGACCTGAAGCGCGGTCAGCTTCAACGAGGGAAGCTCCACCGGCCCGGCCGCGTACGTCCGCCCGGTCTCGTCCCGTACGGCGGCCCCCTCGGCGGCCCCGGCACGGGCCCGCGTCGAACGCGCGAGGGTAATGATCTTCATGTCTTCGGCATCAAGCTCACTCACGCCCGCCAGCGTACGTCGCCTCCGGCCGCGCCCGGTCTCCAGATCCGCCGTCGTGGCCGCGCCCGGCCCGGAACCCGCACTCTGATCGGCGGTCTTCAAGCCTCGGCGTTCTCGCGGTCGTCGGCCGGCTGCTCCTCATCGTCCTGCGGCAGGCGCTCGACCAGGACGGTGCCGATCTTGTTGCGGCGGCCGGCGAGGTTCTCCACGGTCAGCCGCAGGCCGGCGACCGTCGCCTGGGAGCCGGCGATCGGAACGCGGCCGATGGCGTGGGCCAGCAGACCGCCGACGGTCTCGACGTCGTCCACGTCGATCTCCACGCCGTACAGGTCGGCCAGGTCCTCGACGGGCAGCCGGGAGGTGATCCGCGCCCGCCCGTCGGCCAGGTGCTCGACCGGCGGAGTCTCCTGGTCGTACTCGTCGGTGATCTCACCGACGATCTCCTCGAGGATGTCCTCGATGGTGACCAGCCCCGCGGTCCCCCCGTACTCGTCGATCACCACGGCGCAGTGCGTCTGCCGGGCCTGCATCTCGCGCAGCAGCTCATCGATCGGCTTGCTGTCCGGCACGTACGTCGCCGGGCGCATGATCGACTCGACCCGCTCCACCGACTCGCCGTCGTGGTACTCGTGGCTGCGGCGCACGATGTCCTTCAGGTAGGCGATGCCGACGACGTCGTCCTCGTTCTCGCCCACCACCGGGATGCGGGAGAAGCCGCTGCGCAGCGCCAGCGACAGCGCCTGGCGCAGCGTCTTCTCGCGCTCGATGAAGACCATGTCGGTGCGCGGCACCATCACCTCGCGGACGAGGGTGTCACCCAGCTCGAACACCGAGTGGATCATCTCCCGCTCGTCCGGCTGGATGAGGCGCCGCTGCTCGGCCAGGTCGACCAGATCCCGCAGCTCCGCCTCGGAGGTGAACGGGCCCTCGCGGAAGCCCTTGCCGGGGGTCAGGGCGTTGCCGAGCAGGATGAGCAGCTTCGGCAGCGGCCCCAGCACCCGCGCCAGCGGATGGATCACCGCCGCGCCCACGAGCGCCACCCGGTCGACGTGCTGACGGCCGAGCGTACGCGGGCTGACGCCGACGGCGATGTAACTGACCACGATCATCACCGCGGCGGCCGTGGCGTACGCCCGCCAGTTCTGGCCGAGCCAGATCGTGCACACGATGGTGACGATCACGGTCGCGGCCAGCTCGCAGCTGACCCGCAACAGCAGGATGAGGTTCAGGTAACGCGGGGAGTCGGCGACGACCTGCGCCAGCATGCGGGCGTTGTGGCCGTCTTCGCGGACCAGCTCTTCGACGCGGACCCGCGAGATCCGGGCCAACGCCGTCTCGGCACTGGCGAACAGGCCCGCCACCGCCACCAGGGCTGCGGCGAGGATCACCAGCCAGATCATGGGCGCGGTCATGAGGGGGCCTGCGCGCGAGCCTCCCGCCACGAGGCGAGAAGCTCCGCTTGCAGGCCGAACATCTCCTTGTGCTCGTCGGGCTCGGCATGGTCGTAGCCGAGCAGGTGGAGGATGCCGTGCGTGCACAGCAGGTGCAGCTCGTCCTCCGTGCCGTGGCCGGCCTTGCGGCCCTGCTGAGCCGCGATCACCGGGCAGAGCACGACGTCACCGAGCAGCGCCGGGTCGGCCGGCGCGTCCTCGGTGCCGCCGGACACGTGGCCCGGGCGCAGCTCGTCCATCGGGAAGGCCAGCACGTCCGTCGGACCGGGCTCCCCCATCCACTTCTCGTGCAGCTCGGTCATCGCCGCCTCGTCCACGAGGACGATGGACAGCTCGGCCAGCGGATGAACGTCCATGCGGTCGAGTACATGCCTCGCCAGAGCGGACAACGTCGTCTCGTCGACGTCCTCACCGGACTCGTTGAGTACTTCGATGCTCATCGCTCGCTCGCTCACCTGATCATCGCCCCCGCTTACGCGGGCCCCGGCCGTCGTGGTTGACGTCGCGCGGCCGGTTCCGCGTGTCGTGGCGGTTGTACGCGTCGACGATCTGGCCCACCAGCTTGTGGCGGACCACGTCCTTACTCGTCAGGGTACGGAAGCTGATGTCGTCGATGCCCTCCAGGATCTCCTGCACGACGCGGAGACCGCTGTCCTGCCCGGACGGCAGGTCGACCTGGGTGACGTCACCGGTCACGACGACCTTCGAACCGAACCCGAGCCGGGTCAGGAACATCTTCATCTGCTCGGGCGAGGTGTTCTGCGCCTCGTCGAGAATGATGAAGGAGTCGTTGAGGGTGTTGTGCGTCAGCAGGTGATCCTGGGTGACGTACAGGGAGTCCTCCGCCGCCACCTGGATGCACACGCACTCCTCGCGCCCCGCGGGCTCGATCGAGTCGATGAACCGCATCGGCCGCCCACCACCACCGGCAGCGTGGTACTTCTCGCGTTTCCGCGCGAGACGGAATGGCTCGACGCCTTCCGGCAGACGGATGTCGACGACATGGGCGTCGCGCCGATAGCCGACATCGCGTCCGTTGGCCCTGCCGGGCATGCGCTCCTCGGCCAGGCGCCGGCGGCTGTACGCCACGCCACCGAGCGACCGCACCAACGCGATGACATCGTCGCGGAGCAGGATCGACGTCGTCGTGAACTGGATGCGGCACGTGCGGTCGGCCTGGGTGACCGGCCCGCCGTCGGTGTCGAGGAGCCCCTGGAGCACCGCGAGGCGGACCTCGGCCGAGTTGTACAGGTAGTCGTCCGGCACGAACTTCGACGCCGATCGCGTGCCGCACAGATCCAGCTCGCGCGCGACCGCGGTCACCGGGTTCGCGGTGGTGATGACCTGTCCGGGCTCGGTAACGCGGTTGAGCACGTAGTCGACGCCGCCCTTGTGGCGGGCCTGGACGCCGGGCAGGGCTTCTCGCAGCGCTGCCGCGAGTTCAGGATCGGTCGTGGCAAAGGACGGTGTCGTGGAACCTGTCAGGCAGCCGTCGCCGAGCAGCAGGCCCAGCGCGTACGGGTCCATGGGGACCTCGCGCTCGGGGAAGCGCACCGGGGCGGTGAGCAGCGGCAGCTCGTAGCGCCGGGCGTGTGCCGCGCGCAGGTTGCCGATCATCTCCTGGGTCTCCAGGACCCGCCACGGCTTGCCACGGCGCTTGTCGTAGGCGGTCCTGACGGTCCACAGGTGCTCGCCGCAGCACAGCGTCCACGCCCCGTCCTGGGCGGTGACGCGGTAGATGTCCCTTTCACCCTGCGGGTAGACGCCGAGGACCGGGGTCGGCTCGCCGTTCGAGCCGACAACAAGATCACCGACCCGGAGATCGCCGATGGGCCGCCACCCGTCCGGCGTCAAAACCGGCATAAAGGTCGGTTGTGCACGACCCCGCATATATGCGAGAGGTGCGACTTCGATCGTGCCGGCGGCCATGAGGCGGGGGATCGAGTCCGGGTCGATCATGTCGTGGAGCGCGTCGTACAGCGGGCGCAGGTACGGGTCGATCTTCTCGTACAGCGTGCCGGGCAGGAAGCCCAGGCGTTCGCCCGCCTCGACGGCCGGGCGGGTCAGGATGATGCGGTTGACCTCCTTGGCCTGGAGGGCCTTCACGGCCTTGGCCATGGCCAGGTAGGTCTTGCCCGTGCCCGCCGGGCCGATCGCGAACACGATCGTGTGCTTGTCGATCGCGTCGACGTAGTGCTTCTGGTTGAGCGTCTTCGGCCGGATCGTGCGCCCGCGCGTGGAGAGGATGTCGAGGGTGAGCACCTCGGCGGGGCGTTCGGCGGTCTCGGCGCGGAGCATCGCCACGCTGCGTTCGATCGCGTCGGGCGTGATCGGCGTGCCGGTCTTGAGCAGGTCGAGCAGCTCTTCGAAGAGCTTGGCGACGAGCTCGGTCTCCTCGGCGGGGCCGGTGATCGTGATCTCGTTGCCACGGACGTGGACGTCGCTGGCGAAGGTCTTCTCGACGACGTCGAGAAGCTCGTCGCGCGAGCCGAGCAGGGCGACCATCGAGAGGTCGTCCGGAATCACGATCTTGACTTGCGTGCGCGCGCTGTCCGGTGCGGCGTCAGCGGTGTGAGTTGAATCGGCCATAGGCCCGGCCTTGCGGCCTTTCCGTCCCTGCCTTCCGGTTGTGTGCGGTCCCCGGCTGCGTCGTACTCATGGTACCGGCACGGGGCCAACCATTTTCGGGTCGCTCACCAGCGGTAAGTCACCCGGGCGGCCAGTTGAGGCCGCGCCCGCCGAGCACGTGGGCGTGCACGTGGAAGACGGTTTGACCCGCTCCAGGGCCGGTGTTGAAGACCACCCGGTAGCCGGACTCGGCGACTCCCTCGGCGACCGCGACCTCGTGCGTGCCGCGTACGAGCTCGGCGAGCAGGCCGGCGTCGGAGGAGGCGAGGTCGGCCGCGGTCGGGTGGTGGGCCTTGGGAACCACCAGCACGTGGGTGGGCGCTTGCGGGTTGATGTCGCGAAATGCCAGCGTACGGTCGGTCTCGCGGACCACGGTCGCCGGCACGTCACCAGACACGATCTTGCAGAACAAGCAGTCCTGTTCTGTCACGGAACCCTCCTCACGCCCCACGGGTCTGCGCATGTTATCGCGGTCCAGGGACAGGACCGCCGCCGTCGGAGCCGCGCCCGGCCGGCGCCCTCACCAGGCGCCCTCACCACAGGCGGATCCGCGGCGCCGCCCGGCCCGTAGGGGACGCGTCTACGAATCGTTACGCGCACGGGGCGTCGCTATGGCCCAGAACCCCCCTCCTCTGGTTAGGGTTGCTGTCGCGAACCCCCGGCGCGCACGGGCCTCCAGCCCCATCAGATCTCCCCGATCCGTGCCCCCGGGCCCTGTTCGCGGGAACTTGCGGATCCGGCGTGGTCTCTAACAAAGAAGGCACATGCCGGGCAACTGATGGGCGGGATAAAGGCGAGACGAGGTATGCCCCTTCGTAAACCTCACAGTGAGGGTGCGCGTCCCACTGATGTGACCGAAACCCTCGTAGCCAGGAGCACGGCGGGAGCTGTGGCGGTCGCCTGGGACGCAGACCAGGCGGTCACCGCTCTCTACAGTGCCCACTACCGCTCGTTGGTACGTCTCGCGACGCTGCTCGTACGCGACGTCGCGACGGCGGAAGAGGTGGTTCAGGACGCGTTCGTGGCCATGCACGGCGCATGGCGGCGGCTGCGCGAGCCCGACAAGGCTCTGTCGTACCTACGGCAGTCCGTGGTGAACCGGTCGCGGTCAGTGTTGCGGCACCGTGCCGTCGTGGAGAAGTACGCCCCCAAGGGGCTTCCCGACGCGCCGAGCGCGGAGAACGGCGCGATCGTGGAGCTCGAGCGCTCCGCGGTCGTGAAAGCACTCGGCGCCCTGCCGAATCGGCAGCGCGAAGCGCTGGTGCTCCGTTATTACGGCGATCTGTCCGAGGCGGAGATCGCCAAGACGATGGGCATCAGCCGGGGGGCCGTCAAGAGCCACACCGCGCGCGGTATGGCCGCGCTACGCAGCGTCCTGGAGCAGCAGTAATGACCCAACCCTTCGATGACGAGTACGGCGACCGTCTTCGCCGTGCCCTGCACGCGGAGGCGGAAGCGGTCACGCCCTCTGCGGAGGGACTCGAGCGCATTCGCGCCAAGATCAACCAGCGGCACGAGCGGCGCTTCGGCGTCTTCTCCCTGTCCGCTTCCTGGTTGCGTCCGCTGGCGGCCGTCGCCGCCGCCGCCGTCGTGTGCGTCGTCGCGCTATCCGTCACACCCGGCCTGGCCAACTTCGTCCAGACCGGCCACTTCAGCCCGGACTCCGGCGGCCACAAGGGAAACTCGGCGGCCACCGACGGTCACTCCCAGGGACAACCGCCACCGGGCGGCCCGTCGACTCCCAATCCGAGCTCCTCCCCCAGTCCGACGTCGATCCACCCGTCCAACTCGGGCAAGCACGTGGTCACCGGCACGTGCCCGCCCGGCGAGACCACGGTCACGCCCACCGCCACGCCGACGGCCGAAGGCCCGGTCCACGTCGGCCCGAGCGCGCGCGTGACGTGCCAGGCGCCCCCTGGCGGCGGCACCACGACACCACCGAGTTCGGGCGGGGCGACCCCGCCGACGGAGTCGTCCCCGCCGACCGCCCCGTCGAGTGACCAGCCGACGTCGGACTCGGCCCCCACGACGGCGCCGAACCAGTCGCCCTGACCCGGTGGCGCCGTCCCGGGAGCATCCGGCACGGCGCCGCCGGTCACCAGCGGCCCGTGCGGCTCAGCAGCACCGAGGCGGCGGCCACGCCCGCCGTCGAGGTGCGCAGCACCGTCGGGCCGAGCACGGACGGCACGCCGCCCGCCGCCGCGAACGCCGCGACCTCCTCGTCGGTCAGGCCGCCCTCCGGGCCGACGACCAGGACGATGTCTCCGGTCTCGGGCACCGGCAGGCCGCTCAACGGGTGTTCGGCCTCCTCGTGCAGCACCACCACCAGCCGCGCGTCCGCGGCCCGCGCGACCGCGTCGGCGGTGGTGGCCAGGTCGGTGACCTCCGGAAGCCAGGCGCGACGGGCCTGCTTGGCGGCCTCCCGTGCCGTGCTGCGCCAACGCGCGAGGGCCTTGGCCCGGCGTTCGGGACGCCACTGGGTCACGCAGCGCGCCGCCGCCCAGGGGACGATCACGTCCACCCCGACCTCGGTCATCGTCTCGACCGCCAGCTCTCCGCGGTCGCCCTTGGGCAGGGCCTGCACCACCACGATCCGCGGATCCGGGCGGGGGACGTGCCGGCGTGCGCGGGCCTCGAGGTGAAGGCTGTCGCGTGCGGCGGAGGTGACGACGCACTCGACGAGCCGGCCCTCTCCGTCGCCGAGGTCGACCCGCTCCCCCGGCCGCAGCCGGCGTACGGCCGCCGCGTGGCGCCCCTCGGGCCCGTCGAGGACGATCCGGTCGGACTCCAGGCGGGCGGCATCGCTGAGGAAGAGGGGTGGGCTCATGGCCCCGATCGTAGGCGTGCGGCGCGATCGAGTACGCCCGCGGGCGTCGCGACGGCAGAGCGGATGAGACGGCGGAGGGCGGAACGAATGCATTTCCTGGTCATCGCCTACGACCACCCTGGTGAGGAAGGGCGGCGGCGCCGTGCCGCCGCCCGGGAACGGCATCTGGCGCAGGCCGCGTCGATGAGCGAGGTCGAAGCCGTGTTCGGCACGGCCATCCTCGACGATGACGGCGCCATGATCGGTTCGATGCTGGTGATGGCGGCCGAGTCCCGGGCGGCGTTGGACTCGTGGTTGCGGGTCGAGCCCTACGTGGTCGAGGACGTCTGGCGTGAGGTGCGCGTCAACCGGTGCGCGATAGGACCTTCGTTCCTACCGGCCGGCGAGATCTCCCCATGACCTCTGACCCCGACGGCCGAGGGCGCGTGAGCCGACGCCCCCGGTTCCGCCTTGACGGGGAGCCGGGGGCGTCGCCTGCGGTCTCAGCGGCCGTTGAAGGCGTCGCGCAGCCGGGAGAAGAAGCCCTGCTGTCCGGGGGAGAACTTGCCGGGCGGGCGCTCCTCGCCGCGCAGCACGGACAGGCGGCGCAGGAGCTCCTCCTGCTCCTCGTCGAGCTTGGTGGGCGTCTCGATGTTCACGTGGATCATCAGGTCGCCACGGCCGTTCTCGTTGAGGTGCTTGACGCCCCGTCCGTACATCGGGATCTGCTGGCCGGACTGCGTGCCGGGCCGGATGTCGATCTCCTCCGGGCCGTCGAGGGTCTCCACGGTCAGCGACGTGCCGAGCGCGGCGGCGGTCATCGGCACCTGGACGGTGCAGTGCAGGTCGTCGCCCTGCCGCTCGAAGATCGCGTGCGGGCGCTCGACGATCTCCAGGAACAGGTCGCCGGCCGGGCCTCCGCCCGGGCCGACCTCGCCCTCGCCGGCGAGCTGGATGTGCGTGCCGTTCTCCACGCCGGCCGGGATGCGGACCTTGATCGTACGACGGGTGCGGACCCGGCCGTCACCGGAGCACTCGGGGCACGGGGTGCGGATCACGCTGCCGTAGCCGCCGCACTGCGGGCAGGCGCGGGAGGTCATGACCTGGCCGAGGAATGACCGGGTGACCTGCTGCACCTCGCCACGGCCGTGGCACATGTCGCAGGTCTCCGGCTGGGTGCCGGGCGCGGTGCCGGCGCCGGTGCAGTTGGTGCAGACGATCGCGGTGTCGACGGTCAGCTCGCGCGTGGTGCCGAACGCGGTCTCGGCCAGGTCGAGCTCGACGCGGATCGTGCCGTTGCGGCCGCGGCGCGCCCGGCTGCGCGGACCGCGCTGGGTCTGCGTGCCGAAGAAGGCGTCCATGATGTCGCTGAACGGGAAGCCCGCCCCGAATCCGCCGCCCGCGGCGCCGCCGCCGGGCGCGAAGGGGTCCGCGCCCAGGTCGTACATCTCACGCTTCTTGGGGTCGGAGAGCACCTCGTACGCCTGGGTGATCTCCTTGAACCGGTCCTGGGTCTCGGGATCGGGGTTGACGTCCGGGTGCAGCTCTCGTGCGAGTCTGCGGTAGGCCTTCTTGATCTCGTCCGCACCCGCGTCGCGGCGTACTCCGAGGGTCGCGTAGTAGTCGTTCGCCACTTATGACCCCGCCAGTATCTGACCGACGTAACGTGCCACTGCGCGTACCGCTCCCATCGTGCCGGGGTAGTCCATCCGCGTCGGGCCGAGCACGCCGAGCCGCGCCACGGTCTGGTCGCCGGCGCCGTATCCGCTGGCGACCACCGAGGTCGTGAACAGGCTCTCGTGGGGATTCTCGGTGCCGATCCGTACGGTGAGGCCGGCGGGATCACCCATCTCGCCGAGCAGCCGCATCAGGACGACCTGTTCTTCCAAGGCCTCCAGCACATCGCGGAGGCTCTGGGACAAGTCGGCGCGGGCGAGGTTCGCCGCGCCGGCGATGACGATCTTTTCTTCGTGTTTCTCGATCAGCGTCTCGAGGAGCACCGACAGCACGGTCGCGGCGAGCGGCCGTTCGTCGGGCGGCAGCCGGTCGGGCACCTCGGCGACGACGCCGGGCACGTCGTTCAGCCAGCAGCCGTCGAGGTGGGCGTTGAGCAGCGCGCGCAGGTGCGCGATGGACTCCTCCGAGACGCCCTCGGGCATCTCGATGGTCCGCTGCTCGACCCGGCCGGTGTTGGTGATGATGACCAGCAGCAGCCGCTCCGGGCCGATCGGCACCAGCTCGACGTGGCGTACCGCCGAGCGCGTGAGCGAGGGGTACTGCACGACGGCGACCTGCCGGGTCAGCTGCGCCAGCAGCCGTACGGTGCGGGTCACGACGTCGTCGAGGTCGTAGGCGCCGCCGAGGAACGTCTCGATGGCGCGCCGCTCCGCCACGGACAGCGGCTTGATCGTCGACAGCCGGTCGACGAAGAGCCGGTATCCCTTGTCGGTGGGCACGCGGCCCGCGCTCGTGTGCGGCTGGGCGATGTAGCCCTGCTCCTCGAGCATCGCCATGTCGTTACGGATCGTGGCCGGGGAGACGCCGAGGTTGTGCCGGTCGGCCAGCGCCTTGGAACCCACGGGTTCGTTGGTGGACACGTAGTCCTCAACGATGGCACGGAGCACCGCCAGCTTGCGATCGTCGAGCACGCACTCACCTCCCACGGTCGGCTTGGCACTCCACGTTCTTGAGTGCCAAGTGTACGGCGATCGGCGACCTTCGCGGTGAGTCGGCGGCGATGAACGACGGCGCGAATGGGTCGCTTCCTCAGATCGCCACGCAGTGGCGCAACGCCGTGCGCCGCACCGGTATTCCGGCGTTCGCGGTGGCGTCGGCGCGCAAGCGTACCGGTTCGCGGGCGTGTTGGTCCCGGCTCGGCCGGGTTGGTCCCGGTACGTTGCGGCCCGTGCGGAGCAAGGATTACGGCGATGACGTTCTCGCGGGCGACTGGCGGCGCCCGCGCAAGGGCCAGATCCCCGAGATCGCGGCCGAGCCCGGCCTGGTGGCCGAAGATCCCTCCAGCGGCTTCTGCGGCGCGGTCGTGGCCTGCGCGAAGGACGCGGTGACCCTGGAGGACCGATTCGGCAAGCGGCGGGTGTTCCCGCTCGCCAAGGCCGGGTTCCTGATCGACGGCAAGCCGGTGACGCTCGTCCGCCCCACGTCCGCGCCGGGCCGTGCGCTGTCGGCCTCCGGCTCCGTCGCGGTACGGGGCCTGCGAGCCCGGGTCGCGCAGGAGAGCCGCATCTACGTCGAGGGCAAGCACGACGCGGAGCTGGTGGAGAAGATCTGGGGTCACGACCTGCGCGTCGAGGGGGTGGTCGTGGAGTTCCTCGAGGGCGTCGACCACCTGCCGGAGATCGCCGAGGAGTTCGGCCCCGGACCGGGCCGCCGCCTGGGCGTGCTGGTGGACCACCTGGTCGCGGGCTCGAAGGAGTCGCGGATCGCCGACCAGGTCGCGTCGCCGTACGTGCTGGTCACCGGGCATCCGTTCATCGACATCTGGCAGGCGGTCAAGCCGGCCGCACTCGGCATCCGCGCCTGGCCGGACGTCCCGCGGGGCGTTCCGTGGAAGGAGGGCGTGATCGCGGCGCTCGGCTGGAAGGGCGAGCCGGGCGAGGTCTGGCAGACCATCCTCGGCCGGGTGCGCACCTACACGGACCTGGAGCCCGCGCTCCTCGGCCGGGTCGAGGAGCTGATCGACTTCGTCACCGATCCCCCGGCCGACGACTGACCGCGCAGCCCCAGCGGGCGCCTGACCACGTGACCCCACAGGCGACGGCTGACCGCGCGATCTCCCCGGCCGGTGGCTGAGCGCGCAACCATCCGCGGCGCGCCCGCGTCTCATAAACTGCGACATCTCATCATGGGGGACATTTCAGGACCTGTCCCTGCCGGAGGGGGCGCGCGATGACCTACGGCCAGCACCACGGCGGGCCGCCGTACGCGGGACAGCCGCACGGCCGGCCACCGCATGGGCAGCCGCCGTACGGCCCGCCGCCGAATGAGCAGGGGCAGCCGCCGTACGGGCCGCCGCAGTACCCCCGGCCGGGGTACGCGCTTCCGGGGCATCCGGCACCGCCCGGCCACGGGCTGCCGCCCCAGGGACACCACGACCCGTACGCCGGATCGCCCCAGCGCCGCCGCCGGCCGGAGACGCCGACCGGCGGGCCGGTCGACGACGAGGACGAGCGGTGGGCGGTGCCCGCCTACGTCGGGATGTTCGTGTCCGGCTTCGTCGCCCCGGCCGTCGTCCTGGCCGCCAAGGGACGGACGTCGAACTTCGCGCGTTTCCACGCGACACAGGCGCTCAACCTGTTCGTGGCGATGTTCGTCTGCACGTCTCTGTCGCTCCTGCTGGCCTACTTCAAGGGCCCGGACTGGCTGCTGCTCGTGCTGCTCGCGCTGGCGGCCGACTGCTTCTTCGTGATCAGAGCGGCGATCGGCGCGAACCGCTGCGAGTGGTACCGTCTGCCCGCGCTCGTCGCCTGGCGCATCTTCCGGTGAGGAGTCTCCATGGCCGATTCCGAGCACGAGACTGAGCCGCCGCACGACGGTTGGCACCCTCCGTCGGGTCCCGCCGGCCCGCCGCCTCCCGACGCTCCTCCGTGGCCGCCGTACGGCGGTGCTCCCCCGCCGCCTCCCGGCCCGGGCCCCTACCACGGCCCACCGCCGGGTTACACCGGCCCGCCTCCGGGTGCCGGCGGCCCGCCGTACGGGGGCGGGTACTACGGTCCCCCGCCCCCGTACGGGCCGGGCATCACCGGGCCGGACGACACGACGTGGGCGCTCCTGGGATACCTGGGCCAGTTCCTCATCGGCTTCATCGCCCCGCTCATCGTCTATCTGGCCCGCAAGGACCAGTCGCCGTTCGTCCGCTTCCACGGCGCGCAGGCCCTCAACCTGGCCCTGAGCTACCTGGCCGTCTTCTTCGGCGCCTTCGCCATCGCCATCGTCGGCGGGGCGGCGCGGATGCCCGCGGTGGCGATCGTCGCGATCCTGCTGATGTTCGCCTTCGCCATCGTGCACCTCGTGTACCTGATCGTCGGCGCGGTCAAGGCCGGCCGTCGCGAGATGTACCCGATCCCGACGTGGCTCTGCTGGCGGATGATCAGGTGAGGTCGCGGACGACGGCGTCGGCCAGGAGTCGTCCGCGCAGGGTGAGCACGGCGCGCCCCGCGTCGTACGCCTCGGGGACCAGCAGGCCGTCGCCCACCGCGCGGCGGACCGCGGCCGGGTCGTCGAACAGGCCGAGCGGGCAGCCGTCCGACAGCCGCAGCTCCAGCATGATGCGTTCGAAGCGGCGGTCGGCGTGCTCCAGCACCTCGCGGGCGTGCGCGGGGGTGGTCTCCTCGGCGAGCCGGGAGGCGTACGCGGCGGGGTGCTTGACGTTCCACCAGCGTGTGCCGCCGACGTGGCTGTGCGCGCCGGGGCCCACGCCCCACCAGTCGCCACCGGTCCAGTAGAGCAGGTTGTGGCGGCAGCGGGCCTCCTCGCTCGCCGCCCAGTTGGAGATCTCGTACCAGCCGAGGCCGTGCCCGGTGAGAGTGTCCTCGGCGGCGAGGTAGCGGTCGGCCATCGCGTCGTCGTCGGGCGGGGCCAGCTCACCGCGGCGCACCCGCGCGGCCAGGCGGGTGCCCTCCTCGACGATCAGTGCGTACGCGGAGACGTGGTCGGGCCCGGCGGCGACCGCGGCGTCGAGGCTGGCCTGCCAGTCGGCGTCGCTCTCGCCCGGCGTGCCGTAGATCAGGTCGAGGTTGATGTGGTCGAACCCGGCCTCCCGTGCCCAGGTCACGCACTGCTGCGGGCGGCCCGGGGTGTGCGTGCGGTCGAGCACGGCCAGGACGTGCTCCCGTACGCTCTGCATTCCGAACGACACGCGGGTGAAGCCCGCCTCGCGCAGCTCGGTCAGGTACGCCGGGCCGGCCGTCTCGGGGTTGGACTCGGTGGTGACCTCCGCGCCGGCGGCCAGCCCGAACTCCTTGCCGATCGCCTCCAGCACCCGGCCGAGGTCGCCCGCGGGCAGCAGCGTGGGCGTGCCGCCGCCGACGAACACCGTCTCCACCGGCAGGTCGACGTCGCCCAGCACGCGCCGCGCCATGCGGATCTCGGCGATCGCCGTGTCGGCGTAGGACTCGCGTGAGGCACCGCGGAGTTCGGTCGCGGTGTAGGTGTTGAAGTCGCAGTAGCCGCAGCGCGTGACGCAGAACGGCACGTGCACGTAGAAGCCGAACGGCCGGCTGCCCAGGCCGGTCAGGGCGCTCGCGGGCAGCGCTCCGTCCGTCGGAACCGGGTCCCCGTCGGGCAGCGTCGATGGCACGTCTCAAGTGTGCCGCCCCCGGGAGGGTGCCCGCGCCGTGGCCCTGCCCGGAACCCCACCCGCGTCGCTCTCGGCGGGCGAGGTTCTCCGGGCGGTCCCTCAGACGCCGGGGACCGGCAGAGACCAGGAGGCGGCGCGGAACTCCGCCCACACCGTCGTACGCCCGGAGTGCTCGGTCACCCCCCAGGCGTCCGCGAGCGCGTCGACGATCAAGATGCCCCGGCCGCTCTCCGCCTGAACGTCGCGGCGGATCCGCGGCCGGCTCGCCGTCGTGCCGTCGTTGGTGACCTCGGCGCGGACGACCTCCCCGCACGCGGACAGGCCGATGGTGATCTGTCCCCCGTCGCCGCTCGGCGTGTGCACGATCGCGTTGGTGGCGAGCTCGCTCACCCCCAGGGCGACCTTCTCCAGAGCGGGATGCCGCGACCCGAGCGTCTCGCGTACGAACCGGCGGCCGTTCGCCACCGAACGCTCGACGCCCGGCAGGGTGATGGTGCTGCGCGGCGCCGTGTCCCCCGCGGCGCCGCCATCCACATCGCGCGGGGAGCCGTCACGGCGAACTCCCCGCCCCGCCATAGCAGCGTCCAAGGTTCCTCCCGTCGAACCGCGAGCACGGGCGTGTCTACCCTCGTGTGACGTAAAAACACAGAACGCCGGTTCCGGTCTCATACCGATGGCCCGCCGAGCGCGGGGTCAGCGGGATCGGGCAGTCGTCACGGACCGCCGGCCAGGTGTTCGGCCAGCCGGCCGGCGACGGCCGGGGTGAGCGGTGCGTGCCCGATCATGATCCGGTACCACAGCAGGCCGTAGGCCTGGTCGACCAGGAGATCGAGGTCGGCGTCCGGCGCCGGTTCGCCGCGCTTCTGCCCGCGCTGGAAGATCTCATGCAGGCTCCGCCGCCGCCCGGCGGTGAACTCTCTGAGCACCTCGGCGAGGTGTGCGTCCTTCTGCGCCTCCGCCATCACGCTCCGCAGTACGGAGGAATTCGCCTCGTCGCTGACGGCGCGGAACGTGGCGGTGAGGAACTCCCGCAGGTCACCGACGAGCGTTCCGGTGTCGACCGCCGGGACCTCGAGACGGGCGCGCTCGACCATCATCTCCAGGAGCAGCGCACCCTTCGACGGCCACCAGCGGTAGATGGTCTGCTTGCCGACTCCGGATGCGGCGGCGATCGCCTCGATGCTCAGCGCCGCCGGGTCTCCCTGCCCGGCCAGCTCGAGGATCGCGTCCCAGATCGCCTCGCGAGCCGCCTCGTTGCGGCGTCGCCCCGTGTGCGGGCGTCTCGTCATGCCACGACTGTAGCACTTGACGGTACTAACCGTCTCGGCAACGTTTGCCGAGACGGTTAGTACCGTCAACGTCCTGTGGCGACGGCCTGCCGGCTCGCCACCCCGCCACCGACGCGAAACGCGAGGAGACGACATGGGCCGATCGGCCATGCCGACGTACCTGACCGGCCACCTGGCGCCTGTTCCCGATGAGATCGACGCCGTCGACCTTCCCGTCGCGGGCACGCTGCCGCCGGAACTGTCCGGCCGCTACATCCGCAACGGACCCAACCCGCTGCCCGGCGAGGACCGCGGGCACTGGTTCGGCGGCCAGGGCATGCTGCACGGCGTACGCCTGGAAGGCGGCCGCGCGGCGTGGTACCGCAACCGCTGGGTACGGACCGGCATGCTCGAGGGGCGTCCACCGGTCCACCCCGACGGCGGCCGCGATCTGACCGCGACCTCGGCCAACACCCATGTGGTCGGCCACGGCGGACGCCTTCTCGCGCTCGCCCAGACCGGGCTGCCGTACGAGATCACGCCGGACCTGGACACACTCGGCCCCTGCGATTTCGGCGGACGGCTGACCACCGCCATGACGGCCCATCCCAAACGCGATCCGGTCACGGGCGAGCTGCACTTCTACGGCGGCGGTGCGCGTCCCCCGTACGTCACCTACCACCGGCTGGACTCGGCGGGAAGGCTCGTGCACAGCCGGGCCATCGACGTGCCCGCCGGCACGATGATGCACGACTTCGCCATCACCGAGCACTACGTGATCTGGCTCGACCTTCCGGTCACCTTCCGCGCCGGGCTCCTCGGCCGGAGCTTCATCCCCTACGCGTGGGACGACGACTACGGCGCACGCCTGGGGGTCATGCGGCGCGACCGCCCGGACGACCCGGTGCGCCGGCTGGACGTCGAGCCCTGCTGGGTCTTCCACATCGGCAACGCCCACGAGGACGGCTCCGGGCGGGTCGTGCTCGACGCGGCCCGCTACACCGACGCCGACTTCGGCGCCGTCTGGCAGGCGGTCGGCGGCTCCGCGTTCGGGCCGGCCGGGCCGGCCGTCGCCGCGGCGACGGCGGGTGCGGCCCGGCTGCACCGCTGGACACTCGACCCGGTCGCCGGCACGGTCACCGAAGGGCCGCTGGACGACCGCGCCATCGAGTTCCCCACGCTGGACGACGACCGCGTCGGGCGCCCCAACCGCTTCCTCTACGCCGTCGCCGACACGACACCCGAGAGCGTCCTCGGCGCCACGGTCGTCAAGTACGACACGGCCGGCGGCCCTGCCTCCTCCCACCATCTCGGACCGGACATCGTGGCCGGCGAGGCCGTCTTCGTGCCCGCGGCGGGCGAGCGCCGCCGCGAGGACGACGGCTGGCTGCTGTCGATCGCCACACGCCGTGACGGCAGTGCGTCACAACTGCTGGTCATCGACGCCTCGGCGGTGACCGCCGGCCCTGTCGCGACGGTCGATCTGCCACGCGGCGTCCCGGCGGGGTTCCACGGCACCTGGATTCCAGACGACGACACGTCCGCTTGACGGTACTCGCGGTCTCGACAATTATTGTCGAGACCGCGAGTACCGAAAAATCAGTTCGAGCGCACAAGGGGAACGCGATGTCCGAAGACAGCAAGAGCGTGCTCATCACCGGCGCCTCCGGCGGAGTCGGCCGAGCGACCGTGGCCCGCCTGAGCGAGCTCGGCTGGCAGGTGTTCGCCGGCGTCCGATCGCTGCCGGCGGGAGCGGACCTGGCGCGCGAACACCCCGGGGTCGTGCCGGTGGAGCTCGACGTCTGCGACGAGGAGTCGTTGCGGAGCGCCCGGGACGAGGTCGCCCGCCACCTGCCGGGACGCGGCCTGGACGCACTGGTGAACAACGCGGGGCTGAGCGTGGACGGCCCCATCGAGCTGGTGCCGGTCGCCGCGCTCCGCCGCCAGCTCGACGTCAACGTGATCGGCAAGGTCGCGACCACCCAGGTGTTCCTCCCGATGCTGCGGCTCGCCCGGGGACGCGTGGTCAACATCGGCGGCGCCATCGGCCGGATGCCGCTGCCGATGTACGGCGCTCTCGGAGCCGCGACGGCCGCCCTCGACTCGGTCACCGAGACGCTGCGGATGGAGCTCAGGTACCAGGGTGTGGACGTCTCCTACGTGGAGTCCGGTGCCCTGGAGACCGACTTCTTCCGCAAGTCCGCCGGAGCCGCGCGTCGCGATGGCTACGCGGGAACTCCCGAGGTCCAGCAGATCTACGCCGCGGCGATCGAGGCGTCATCCAAGGCCATGGCCGGTGCGGGCAAGAGCCCGGTCGAGGTCGTCGTCGCCGCCGTCGTCAAGGCGCTGCGAGCGGGCCGGCCCGCCACCCGCTACACCATCGGCGCGCAGGCGAAGGTCGGGCGTCCGCTGCTGCTGCGGCTCCCGGATCGGCTCCGCGACCGTACGCTCCTGTCCACGCTCGGGCTGGGAAGCGGCACGTTCGACGGGGTCTCCTCGAACGGTGGCGAGGCGGCATGAGGCCGATGCGGCGCGAGCCGTGACGCCGTTGTGGAGGAGCCCGGTGCCCCGTCTCGACCGGCCTGACACGTCCGTACCGGGTCAGGCCGGTCAGGACACGCTTCCCGTTCTCCGGAAGGGCAGGTTCTCAGGCGTGCTGCCGCAGCTCCAGCCCGTCGGCGAGCTCGCGCCACTGCGACCGGGGCAGGGACCCCTGCTCGTCGGTCGTGACCTGCAGGACCACATGATCGGCACCGGCCTCGCGGTGCGCGGCGATCCGCTCGCGGATCGCGTCCATGCCGCCCCAGGCGAACAGGGCGTCGACCAGCCGGTCGCTGCCGCCGTCGCGGAAGTCGTCGTCGGTGAAGCCGTAGCGGCGCAGGTTGCTCGTATAGTTCGGCAGCTTCAGGTAGCCCGCGAGGCGGCCGCGCGCGGTGGTGCGGGCGCGTTCGGGGTCGGTCTGGAGGACGACCTTCATCTCCGGGGCCAGCAGCGGGTCCGGCCCGAGGATCTCGCGGGCGGTGGCGGTGTGCTCGGGGGTGATGAGGTACGGGTGGGCGCCCGCGGCGTGATCCCGTGACAGCGCGAGCATGCGGGGCCCGAGCGCGGCGAGCACCCGACCGGCCTTGGGCGACCCGGCCGCGTCGAGCCGGTCGAGGAAGCCCACCATCGCGGAGTACGGCTTGGAGTAGTCCTTGGCCAGGGCGCCGTGGCTGGCGCCGAGGCCGAGCAGGAAGCGGCCGGGGTACTCGGCGGCGACGGCGGCCTGTTCCTCGGCCACCTCGGCGGCCTCGTAGTCCCAGATGCTCAGGATGCCGGTCGCGACGACGACGCGTGAGGTCGCCGCCAGGAGCGGGCGCGCGTGGCGTACGCCGGGACTGGCGCCGAGCCAGATCGCGCCGTAGCCGAGCTCCTCCAGCTCCGCCGCGGCCTCACGTATCTCGCCCGCGGCGCGCGGGTCCTCGTCGCGCAGCCCGGCGTCCCAGATGCCGATCCGGCCCAGTTCCATGTCCGGCTCCACCCTTCGGTCGACTTGTGAGAGGCGACAACCCGGCCGGGCGGCGCGTTATTTCTTGCCCTATTTCTTGCCCTTCTCCGGGGCCGCCGTGGTGGACAGGGCGGCGACGAAGGCCTCCTGCGGGACGTCGACCCGGCCGATCGTCTTCATCCGCTTCTTGCCCTCCTTCTGCTTCTCCAGCAGCTTGCGCTTACGGGAGATGTCACCGCCGTAGCACTTGGCGAGGACGTCCTTGCGGATGGCGCGGATGTTCTCGCGGGCGATGATCCGCGAACCCACCGCGGCCTGGATCGGCACCTCGAACTGCTGGCGCGGGATCAGCTCCTTGAGCTTGGCCGTCATCATCAGGCCGTACTCGCGGGACTTGTCCTTGTGCACGATCTGGCTGAACGCGTCCACCGACTCGCCCTGGAGCAGGATGTCGACCTTGACCAGGTCGGCCTCCTGCTCGCCGCTGGGCTCATAGTCGAGCGAGGCGTACCCGCGTGTACGGGACTTCAGCTGGTCGAAGAAGTCGAAGATGATCTCGGCCAGCGGCAGCGTGTAGCGGATCTCGACGCGGTCCTCGGACAGGTAGTCCATGCCGAGCAGCACGCCGCGGCGCCCCTGGCACAGCTCCATGATCGCGCCGATGTGCTCGGCCGGCGACAGGAGCGTGGCCCGCACCACCGGCTCGTACACCGTGTTGATCTTGCCCTCGGGGAACTCGCTCGGGTTGGTGACCCGGTGCTCCTCGCCGTTCTCCATCACGACGCGGTAGACGACGTTCGGCGCGGTGGAGATCAGCGACAGGTCGAACTCCCGCTCGAGCCGCTCGCGGACGATCTCCATGTGCAGCAGGCCCAGGAACCCGCAGCGGAACCCGAAGCCGAGCGCCAGCGACGTCTCCGGCTCGTACACGAGCGCGGCGTCGTTGAGCCGCAGCTTGTCGAGGGCGTCGCGCAGCTCGGGGTAGTCGTCGCCGTCCACGGGATAGAGGCCGGAGAAGACCATGGGCCGGGGATGACGGTAGCCGCCGAGAGGGTCGTCGGCCCGGCGGCTCGCGCTGGTCACCGTGTCGCCGACGCGTGCCTGGCGGACGTCCTTCACGCCGGTGATGAGGTAGCCGACCTCACCGACCCCGAGCCCGTCGACCGGCTTGGGCTCGGGCGAGATCACTCCCACCTCAAGGGTGTCGTGCGCCGCGCCGGTGGACATCATGAGGCTCTTCTCACGCCGCGACAGGCGCCCGTCGACCACCCGCACGTACGTGACGACGCCGCGGTAGGTGTCGTACACCGAGTCGAAGATCAGCGCCCGCGCGGGCCCGTCGGGGTCGCCCGTCGGCGGCGGCACGGTCGCGACGATGTTGTCGAGCAGCTCCGCGACGCCCTCGCCGGTCTTGCCGGAGACCCGCAGGACCTCGGACGGGTCGCAGCCGATGATCCCGGCGATCTCCTCGGCGTACTTGTCCGGCTGCGCGGCCGGCAGGTCGATCTTGTTGAGGACCGGGATGATGTGCAGGTCCGCCTCGAGCGCGAGGTAGAGGTTGGCGAGCGTCTGCGCCTCGATGCCCTGGGCGGCGTCCACGAGGAGCACCGCGCCCTCACACGCCTCGAGCGACCGGGAGACCTCGTAGGAGAAGTCGACGTGCCCGGGGGTGTCGATGAGGTTGAGGACGTAGTCCTTCCACGGCAGGCGCACGGCCTGGCTCTTGATGGTGATGCCGCGCTCACGCTCGATGTCCATGCGGTCGAGGTACTGCGCGCGCATCTGGCGCTCCTCGACCACACCGGTGAGCTGCAGCATGCGGTCGGCGAGCGTCGACTTGCCATGGTCGATGTGCGCGATGATGCAGAAGTTGCGAATCACCGCGGGATCGGTGTGGGTCTGGTTCGGTACGGGCGGCACCGGCGTCCTCGGGAAGTGATGGAACTAGCGTTATCCATGGTCCCATGCCGCGCGCGATGCTCGGTTCCGCGCCCGCCCGGACCCGCGTCTCCTCCCAGGCGTTGAAGGGGCGGCGGGAGTCGGCGAGGATCCGGACATGGCTTCGCCTCCACCCGCCGCCGGCCCGCGGCTGGCCTGGGCCGGCCTGCCGGCGTCCGTACGGTCGGCCGTCGAGGCACGCGCGGGCGCGGCCGTCGTACGGGCACGCGACCAGCGGGGCGGGTTCTCGCCCGGCGTGGCGGCGCGGCTGCTGCTGGAGGACGGGCGCCGGTTGTTCGTCAAGGCGGTGGCGCCGTCGATCAATCCGGTCTCCCCGGACCTGCACCGCGGCGAGGCCCGTACGCTCGCCGCCCTGCCGGCCGCCGCGCCCGCGCCGCGCCTGCTCTGGAGTTACGACGACGGTGACTGGGTGGTGCTCGGCATCGAGGACGTCGAGGGGCGCACGCCCGCGCTGCCGTGGCGCCGCGACGACCTCGACCGGGTGGTGACGGCGGTCTCGGCGATGGCGCGAGCACTGACCCCGGCACCGGAGGGCTTTCCCGCCGTGGCGGAGAAGATGGACGCCGCGTTCACCGGCTGGCGGACGCTCGCCGCGGACCCGCCGCCGGACCTGGGCCCGTGGGAGTCGCGGCGGCTCGACCGGCTCGCCGCGGTGGAGGAGTCGTGGAGCGATCACGTGGCCGGCGACACGCTCCTCCACCTCGACCTGCGCGCCGACAACGTGCTGCTCGACCGCTCCGGCGGCGTGCACGTCGTCGACTGGGCCCACGCGTGCGTGGGCGCGCCCTGGGTCGATCTCGCGCTGCTCCTGGCCGAGGTGGACGATCCGGCCGCCGACGAGATCCTCGCCGGTGCCGGAGCACCTCGCGAGGGCGTGGACGCGCTGCTGTGCGCGTTCGCCGGGCTGCTGGCCGAGCACTGCCGCCGCCCGTCCCCGCCCGGCCTGCCGACGATCCGCGCCTACCAGCGCGCGTACGCTGAGAGCACGATCGGCTGGCTGGCACGACGCTGGGAATCCGGTTCGGTTTGGGCGTTGGAGTAGGGCTTGGTAGGCTGTCCCACTGCGTGTGGGCGCGTCAGGTCCCGCGCCCCATCCCATCGACTTCATACCTGAGGCTTCTTTCGTGGCGAACATCAAGTCCCAGATCAAGCGGAACAAGCAGAACGAAAAGGCTCGTCTGCGTAACAAGGCGGTCAAGTCGGAGCTGAAGACCGAGATCCGCAAGTTCCGCGAGGCCGCCGAGTCGGGCGACGCCGACGCGGCCAACGCCCAGCTGCGCGTCGCGCTCCGCAAGCTCGACAAGGCCGCCAGCAAGGGCGTCATCCACAAGAACCAGGCCGCCAACCGCAAGTCGGCGATCGCCAAGCGCGCCGCCGCCCTGCAGGCCGAGTAAGGTTCTGAAGCTCTTCTGACGCCGCGCCCGACCGGGCGCGGCGTCGTTGTGCTGTCTCGACGTCAGGACAGCCGGTGGCGCACCCAGACGCACGGTTCGCAGTAGACCGCGTGACCATGCACGGTGTCGCAGTGCACCGGGACCAACGCGCCCGGCACCTCGACGGGGCCGGTGGTGTCGAACGGCAGCCCGGTCCAGGCGCGCCAGTCCGCGATGCTCCCGGCGATGGTCATCGCCCGTGCCGACGTCCCGGTGATCCGGCCTCCGGCCCGGACATGAACCCGTAGCCACGGATCGACCGGCAGGCCGTCATCGCGGCGCAGGTTCGCGTAGTCGACGATCGACATCTGCGGGTGATGATGTTTGGCGTTGGGCCTCACCGGCGCGACCAGGTCGGCATAGCCCTGGTCAGCGACGTTGCGGCGCATCGCGGCGAGCATGATCGATGACATGCCCTTGCCCTTGAGATCCGCCCGGACGGAGATCTCCAGTGCGGACACCATCGTGCCTCGACGGCGGACCGACCGGTCGCGCGCCGCGATGAGAACGACCTGGTCCCAGCCGCCGGCCGGAAGTGACTCGTCTGGGTCACCCGCCCAGGTGAACGGCACGCTGTAGCCCTTGGCGACCAGGCGGTCCGGACGGTTCCGGTCGATCGCGATCAGCACGAACTCGGGGCAGGCCGTGACGGCGTCGCCGTAGTACAGCGGAGCGACCGGATCCTGCCGCATGAACACGGGCCAGTCGTTGAAGTCCTCCAGCAGCGGCACGAGGTCGGGCCGTTGCGCGGCGGTGGTCACCAGTAGATCCATGGTGCCGCTCCCTCGTGCTCCCGGGTCCAGGCCCGGCGCACGCTATCGAGCCGGCCCCGGGGCACGCACCTGGTTTTCGCCGGTGCCGGGATCGCGCCCCGTGGGTGATGGTTCAGGGTGTCGCGGGCCAGGAGCCGGTGATCTGCCGGTCGAGTCCGGCCCAGGTGGCGACCGGGTGTACCCAGTCGGGTGGCGTGGCGGGCTGGGGGCCGAACAGGTACAGGTGCGGCACCAGCCCCCGCAGGGCCGTGTGCACCGAGAGACGGTCGTCGACCATGTGGGTGATGCCGAGTTCGGCGCAGTGGCCGGCCTTGTCGGCGCGTTTCCGGCAGAAGCGGACGTGCTGCGGTGCGATTCCCGTGCGCCGGTAGAAATCATGGCGATCGAGCCATTCCAGCGTGCGGCGTTGAATCCGCTCGCCGCACTTCGATATCACCCAGACACGGCCGCCGAAGCGGTCGACCAGTCCCGGCAGCGTCTCGAACATGCCCGCCGTGGCCGGGGATCGCATCGCCTCCTCGGCGTCTCCGTCGAGGAAGGCGGTGTCCGCCTCCCCCGATTCCGCCGCGCCGCCGTGGATGACCCGGCCGAAATCCACTCCCAGGCGCGGTTGTGTCATGACATTCATCGCACCAGATTGCGGCATATCCCACCCGGCGGTAAACCGGTTATCTCGACCGCCGTCTAACGGCCGAATCCATTGATATACCGCTCGACCGCCCGCCGGTCGTATCCGCGGAGCACCACGTCGAACACCGGAGGCGGCCCGCCGGGCCGGGGATCGGTGGTGCCGCCCGTCGTCAGGTTTCGTACGTACTCGTCCACCTGCCGCCGGTCGTACCCCCGCCAGACGACCGGGAAGTCCGGTCCTTCGGCCGCAGGCTCCCACAGCTCTTCCACGCGCTCACCCGTCCTGACCCGGCGCCCGCGGCGCGTCAGCGCGTGCCGCGGGCGGCGACGATCTGGTTGATCGCCTTCTCCAGAGCGTATGCCGGATCGGCACCCGCGCCCTTGACCTGAGCGTCGGTCTCGGCCACCACCTGTAGGGCCTGCGCGACGCCCTCCGGGGTCCAGCCGCGCAGCTGCTGCCGTACGCGGTCGACCTTCCACGGCGGCATGCCCAGCTCCTTGGCGAGCCCAGCGCCGCGTAGCCCGCGGGGAGCGCCGCCGACCTTGGCGAGTGAACGGACGCCCTGAGCCAGCGCGCTCGTGATCAGCACCGGGGCGACGCCCGTGGCCAGGGCCCAGCGCAGCTGTTCGAGCGCGTCCGCGAGCTTGCCCTCCACCGCGCGGTCGGCGACGTTGAATCCGCTGACCTCCGCGCGCCCGCGGTGGTAGCGCGCGACCGCCGCGTCGCCGACCTTGCCGCCGGTGTCGGCGACGAGCTGGCTGCAGGCGCTGGCGAGCTCGCGCAGGTCGTTGCCCACGGCGTCGAGCAGGCTGCGCGCGGCGTCCTCACCGATGCTGCCGCCGGCCCGGCGTACCTCGGCCCGTACGAACGCGACCCGCTCCCCCGGCCGGGTGATCTTTTGACAGGTGACCTTGCGCGCGCCCGCCTTGGTGAGGGCGTCGACCAGCGCCTTGCCCTTGACACCGCCCGCGTGCACGACGACGAAGTCGATGTCGTCGGCGGGATCCCGGGCGTAGGCGCCGATCTCGGCGATCAGGTCCTTGCCGAAGTCCTGCGCGGAGCGGAGCACGACGACCCGGCCCCCGCCGAACAGCGACGGCGACGTTAGCTCGGCGAGCGCCCCGCGGTTCAGCGTCGCCGGGGTCAGCTCGTGCACCTCGACATCGGACTCGCGCGCGCGTGCGGCGGTGACGACATCGGCGATCGCCCGATCGACCAGCAGTTCTTCGTCACCGACGATCAGTGTGAGACGTTCGGAGGACACGCTTGCAGCATGCCATGCCACGAGGATCCCCCGCGCCGTACCGGCGACTTCAGCCATTGCCCGGCGGCCGGATCCCACACCGGCGACTTCGCGGTGATACTGCTCACCGACGGCCCCACCACCCGCCCTCGCCGACCCCGACGGGGCGGCGGTCCCGCGGCGTGTGCAGCGTGCGGCCTGCGGCGACGTTTGCTTCGTCTTCGAGCGCACGGGCCCGCGACCGTACGGCCCAGGCGAGACCGATCGGCGCCATGCTCACCCTCGCAGACCCGCGACCCTACGGCCCGCACCGCGCGCGAGACCGCCCGGACATGGCACGGACGCCGCCCCGCTGCGCACCAGAGCCGCGGCCGCCTCGTGCCGAACCGGACCACGACCGACCACGAGCCGCAGTCCGACACGACACGGGGCAGGCCACAACCGTGCGCGGGGCGGTGGCGGGACCACACGATGACCGTCGCAGCGCCACGGGCTCCGCCGCGCGACTGGCGGCCCCGGCGCCGCACGCGGCCGGGCTGTCGCCGCCGAGCAGCCGGCCGCGAGAGGCGCGCGGAGCACGCGGGCGCCGACCGGCCTGGGAACCGTGAAGGGGCGCGTTCGGTGGCTGTCGTCAGCCGGTGCCGGTCGGTACGTGTGGGCGGAAGGCGACGGCGCGTACCGGACCGAGGTCGTCGTTCTTCGGGTCGGGTGGCAGCGGGAACACCGTCGTCAGCAGCCGCCAGCCGAGCGGATGCGTCTCGCTGAGGGAGACGAGCAGCGAACGGCACTCCTCGGAGGGCAGGAAGCGGTGCTCGGGCTCGGCGAACCGGAGATGGCCGATGCGCAGTTCGAGCGCGCGGCCGGCGCGGATGTTACGCACCCAGTCGGCGCGGTTCCCCCATGCGGCGACCACGACGACCTCGCCGGTCTCGTGGTCGAGACGGGCGACCTCCAGCACGGTCTCGCGGCGCAGCCCGGTGAGCCGTCCCTGGTGGGCCAGATAGAGGAAGCGCTTGCCGAGAAGGAAACCCAGGTCGCGGCGGTACACCCAACGCGGTGCCCGCAGAGCGTGGAGCAACAACCCCTCGGGTCTACGGGCGCCGGACGCTTCTCGGCTCATCGTCCAATAATGCCCGATCGAATCCGGGATGGGCTCTTGGAACGAACTCGTCCGGATCTCGTGCGGCCTCCTGCGGGACGGAGGGAATCGCCATTACCCGCGGCCGGTTACGTGGTACATGGCCGAATTCAGTGATGTGCGCTGGTCAGTGCTGGACCTCGTGCCGGTGAGCACGGCGACGACCCCCGCGGAGGCGTTGCGGGCGTCCGTCGAGCTCGCCCCGGTGGTGGAACGGCTCGGTTACCACCGCCTGTGGGTGGCCGAGCACCACGGCATGCCCGGTATCGCCAGCTCTTCCCCCGCCGTCCTCATCGCGCATCTCGCGGAGGCCACGACGACCCTCCGGGTGGGGTCGGGCGGCGTGATGCTGCCGAACCACGCGCCGCTGGTCGTGGCGGAACAGTTCGGCACGCTGGAGGCGCTGCACCCCGGCCGCATCGACCTGGGCATCGGCCGCGCACCGGGCACGGACCAGGCGACGGCGTACGCGCTGCGCCGCAGCCCCGACCTGAGCGCCGACGCGTTCCCCGAGGACCTGGCCCAGTTGCGGGCGTTCCTCGACGGCACGTACCCGCGGATCCGCGCGGTGCCCACCGGCGCCAACCCGCCGGCCGTCTGGCTCCTGGGCTCGAGCGGGTACAGCGCGCAGCTCGCGGGCGTTCTCGGCCTGCCGTTCGCGTTCGCGCACCACTTCAGCGCCCGGTTCACCGATCCCGCGCTGGAACTGTACCGGTCGAGCTTCGAGCCGGCCGGTGGCCTGGACCGGCCGTACGCGATGGTGACCGCGGCGGTGTTCGCCGCCGACACCGATGAGGAGGCACAGCGCCTCGCCGCCCCGCAGGGCCTGTCGATCCTGCGGCTGCGCTCGGGCAACCCGGGCCTGCTGCCGACGCCGGAGGAGGCACAGACGTACGAGTACACGCCGCAGGAGCGCGAGGCGATCGCGGCGTTCACCGAGTCGCACATCGTGGGCGGCCCGGACACCGTCCGCAAGGGTCTGCTGGAACTGCTCGAGCGCACCCGCCCGCAGGAACTCATGGTCTCCATGAACATCGGCGACCCGACCGCCCGCCGCCGCTCGTACGAGATCGTCGCGGAGATCGCCAAAGACCTCTGACCACCCGGCCCCGACACCGGCGCCGCACCTCACCGTGCTGCCGTACGGTACGAGCCGACCTCCGGCCCGCCACCCGGACACGCCTACGGTCCGTGGCGCACCGTACGGCGGCCCAAACGACCACCCATCGGGTGTTCAGTCGGCGCGGAGGCGGCGGCCGAGTGACGCTCCGTTGCGTACGTCCTGGGGCTTGCGGACGTAGACCGTGACATGCCGGTTGTCCGCGAGGGGCGCCAGGTCCACGCCGGGGGCGATGTTCGCGATGAAGAGCTCACTGAGCTCGGGCAGGGCGGCCAGCGGGGCCAGATCGGTGACGTTCTCGCAGGCACGGAGCCAGAGCGTCTTCAGCTGGGTCAGTTCGCCGATCGGCGTCAGGTCGGCGATGTTCGTGTCCTCCAGGTCGAGGAAGGTGAGCTCACGCATCCGGGCCAGCGAGGTGAAGTCGGTGATGGCGCGGCACCCCCACAGACCGAGTTCGCGCGGATTCAGCGGGACGAGCTGCGCGAGGTCTTCCAGCCGGGGCGAATGGTTGAGCAGCAGGGTCCTGACGCGGGGCATGCGCTCGGCCAGGGTCTCAAGGCCGGTGCTCAGGGAGGACGCCCGCAGCGCGAGCTGGGTGAGCGACTCGGGAACGGGCAGGTCGCGGATGTCCTCCAACGCGTGGCAGTTGGTCAGGGTCAGCGACGTCAGCGAGCCCTGCTCGCGCAGTGGGGACAGATCCGTGACGTTCGTCAACCGGCCGAGAAGCAACTGCCGCAGCTCCGGAAGGCCTCGGACGAAGTGCAGGTCGGTGATGCCGTGGGCGGTCAGGGCCAGGGCGTGGAGCCTTCGCAGCCGATGCAACGGCGTGAAGTCCTCCACGCTCGCTTCGGTGGAGACGGTGAGGTCTTCGAGAGTCTCGGCGTAGGCCGTGAGCGGCTCCAGGTCGCCCGAGCGCAGCCCGTGGATCGACAGCCGCGTGAACGGTTTGTCCAGGTCGCTGAGGAGGGACAGGTCGCCCATGACCTGCGGGTCGAGGTGGAGCGACGTCAGCCGCCGGAGATGGCGTGCCGCGGAGAGCAGACGCGGCTCCGACAGGCGGAGGCTTCCGGCGACCAACGGCGCGTCGGCCAGGACCTCCGAGGCGTACCGGTCCGCGTCGAAGTACTCCCAGCCCTTGACCAGTTCCTCCTGTACCTCCTCCCGGGGATCCGCTCCGTATCCGGCGAGCAGGTCGAGAGCGCCGGGCCCGTTGACCAGCCACGCGGTGCGGACGACGGCGCGGGCCGCCGCGGCGGACAGCCCGTCCGGCGTGCGGGGAAGGCGGTCGAGGATCGGCTCGCCGACGTTCGACAGCGAACGGGCGGAGGCGAGGTCGCGCGGCGGGACGAGGTCGTCGAGGCAGTGCTCGATGTCCCCGCGCAGCTCGCCGGGGATGGCGGGGAGGGTCTCCAGGCATCCGGCGACCAGCAGTTTCAACCGGCGCGCGTTACGCGGCTCCGCGCGGACCCGGGCGAGGAGGCCGCCCAGCAGCTCCGCACGCTGCGGCGCGTTGGCGTGGGCCGCGGCCATGATGATGGTCTCATGCCACTGGTCCTTGTGCGCCTGGGCGACCAGCGGCTCCAGGTCGCCGTCGTCGGCGAACTGCTTGGCGGTGAGGTACTCCTGCACGGTCCGGTGCACGAAGTCGATCCGGCCGGGCACGGGCTCGCGCAGGACGCCGCTGCGCTCCAGGAGGTGGGCGAGCACGGCCTCGGCGTCGCCCGGTGCGCTCGGCATCGCGGCGAGCTTTTCGCCGGTCCGGCGGATCACCGCGTCTCGCGGCAGCTCGGTGCGTCCGGTGATCGACAGACGCCAGGCGAGCTCCTGCAGGATCAGCAGTTTGTGCGCGCGCTGGAGCGTGATGCCGTCGTCGGCCTGGATCTGGCGTTCGACGTCACGGCGTTCGAGCAGGAGCTCGAGCGCCGCCGCGTACAGGCCCATCCGGTCGCGCGGCAGTTGTTTCTCCCGGTCGAGGTTGAGCGCGCAGAGCATCGCGGCGAGCAGCGGGCTGCCGGCGAGCGCGCGCAGGTGAGGCGCCGACTCCATGCGCGCCAGCAGCGCCGCCTCGAAGCCCGGCAGTTGCTCGGGCGCGCACGGAAGGTCCCCCGCGTCACGGACCGCGGCGTGCCAGTGCCGGATCAGTGCCTTGATGTCGTCGGGTGTCATCCGCTCCAGCAGCGCGGTCGTGAACCCCTCCGCGCCGAGCCAGTCGGCCCCGGCCGCCGCGGGCCGCGATGTGACCACGACGCGCAGCCCCGGGTATTGGGCGATGAGGCCGGCGAGCCACGGGCGTACGGCCCGTCGCTGCGCGCTCGGCAGCTCGTCGACTCCGTCGACCATGAGCAGGACGCGGCCGTCCTGGAGACGGCGGTGCACCCAGCCCGCCGGCATCAGCCCGGCGATGGAGTCCGCCACCCCTTCCAGGAACCGCTCTGGCGGCGGCAGCGCACGCCCGGTGTGGCTGCGCAGCTTGATCAGGAACGGCACGCGGCCGTTCCATTCCGCGAGATCCCCGGTGAAGGTGCCCCGGGCGGCGGAGATCGCCAGCCAGCGGAGCAGGGTGCTCTTGCCGGACCCCGCCTCACCTCTGATGAGCGTCAGCGGGGCGCGGGCCAGCGCGGCCTCCACCCGGAGCGTCGCCTCGCCGGGCTCGCGCTCGCGCGTGCGCCATTCGTCGAGGTGCGGCGTGCGGGTGGCGCGGCGCCGGCCGTCGCCGGTGGGGTCGCCGGCGGAGACGCTGAGGCTGATGTAGGCCACGCTCAGCGTCGTACGGGGACGGTAACGCTCGACGCGCACGCCGAAGAGCTCGAGAACGTCCAGGGCGACGCTGACGTGCTCGAGGTAGCGGCGGCGGAACGCCTCGTCGGTCGCCGCGCCCTCCGGAGCGTCGAGCGTGCGGACCGGCAGGCGGGCCAGGAGCAGCTCGACCTGTTCGGAGACGCTGGAGAGACGTGCGAGCGCCTCGGTGGAGGCACGGGGCCCGAACAGCGGCAGTTGCTGGACGATGCGCACGAAGCAGTCACAGCATTCGTCCAGCACGACGTCGTACAGACGGGCACCCGTGTGTCCGAGCTGAGCCTCGATGCGGCGCCGGGGCAGGCCCGCGCGGATCCGGGCGGCGACGCGTGCGGGGTCCAGGTCCGCCGCGAACAGCGCGCGGTCGGACAGATCGGCGTCGCTCAGCGTCAGCACGACTTCCGCGAGCGCGGCCGCCTTGTCGCCCTCGGCCAGCCCGCCGTACTCATGGCCGCACACGGCCAGCAGCCGTTCGGCGAACTGGTCGGCGACGTCGGCGACCTGGCGTTCGAACCGCCTGCGCGCGATCCGGTCGGGGAACCGCGCCCGGGTCAGCTCGATGAGGTCCTTGCCCCGATCTCTCTCGCCGGCACGGGCGGTGAGCCATGCCTGTGCCAGATGGCTCCCCAGCGCCTTGCCGACCGCGACCGCCGCGGTTTCCAGCGTCATCCAGGCCTCCCGCAGCCAGAGCGTGAGGGCATTATCGAGGAATAGGAGGACACGAGCACATACGCCCACCCAGACGCGGCGGAGGCCACGTGTACCCCGAGGGGCGGCGTGCCCGGCCATGAGCCCGCCTTCGCCGGAGGCGGCGACCGCCCGGGGCCGCACCCTCGATCCGCCCGGCCCCAGCCCTTTTTTCGCCGGAGGTTCGACCGGTTCCCCCGGTTCGCCCGGCCACGGACCTTCCTTCACCGGAGGATGTGGCCGCCGGCACGTGCCTGCGGTTTCCTCGCTTCGCGCGATCATGGTCTGTTCCTCCGGGTCACGACGGCGGGGCCTGAGGGCGAGCCGATGACGGCGACGTCGCCGTCGCGGTCGGTGCGATAGACGCGCTCGCCGAGACGGGCCAGCGCGGACATGGTCGACGGCGCCGGATGGCCGTAGTCGTTGCCCGCCCCCACGGAGGCGATCGCGACCCGGGCGCGCACGGCGGCGAGGAAGGCGGGATCCTGATGTGACGAGCCGTGATGCGGGATCTTCAGTACCTGCGCGGAGGGAACACCGGCCGCCAGGAGCTCGCGCTGCGCCTCGATCTCGACGTCGCCGGAGAGCATGACGCTGAGGTGCGGCCAGCGCGCGAGCATGACGATGCTGGCGTTGTTGACCGTCGTGCCGGTGTCCCGGTCGGTCACGCGCGCGGTGCTGAGCGGACCGAGGACGGCCAGGGTGAGCGGGCCGACGGTCCAGACGTCCCCGATGCCGGCCGTGCGGGGTGTCCGGCCGTTCAGGAGGTGCCGCTCCTCACCGTCGCTGTCCGGGCTCGTCATGACGGTGCCGACGACCCGGCCGCGCAGCACCCCGGGCAGGCCGTCGATGTGGTCGGCGTGCGGATGGGTGAGGACCAGCAGCGGAACGGTGTGGACCCCGAGGTCGTGCAGGCACCGGTCCATCGCCCGCGGATCGGGGCCGGTGTCGACGACGACGGCCTGCCCGGGGCCGGTGGACAGCGCCAGCCCGTCGCCCTGGCCGACGTCGCAGGCCACGAACAGCCAGCCGCGCGGCGGCCACGAGGGCGCGAAGACGTGCATGCCGACGGCGATGAGTGCGACGCCCGCCAGGACCACGGCGGCGATGCCGCGGGGCAACGGCCGGCGGAGCACGAAAACACCCGCGAGGACGGCGGCGAGCAGGAGCGTGACACCCGTGAGGCCGGCCGGCCATCCGATCACCGCGTACGGCATCGAGGCGAAGAACCGGGCGACGCTCGTGATCCAGCCGACGGCCAGGCCCGCCGGCCACACGATGAGGCGGGCGGCGCCGAGGGAGAACGGCGCGACCGTCGCGGCGAGGACGCCGAGCAGCGTCGCGGGCGCGACGGCCGGAGCGGCGAGGAGGTTGGCCGGTATCGCGGACAGGCTGACGCCGGTGCCGAGCATCGCGAGCAGGGGCGCGCAGGCCAGATGCGCGGCGGCGGACACGGCGAGCGCCTCGGCGAGGCCTCGTGGCATCCGCCCGCTGAGCCGGTCGCGCCAGGCCGGGGCGAGCACGAGGATGCCCGCCGTCGCGAACGCCGAGAGCGCGAAGCCGTACGACCGGGCCAGCTCCGGATCGGCGAGAACGAGGACCAGGACGGCGGCGCAGAGCGCGGGAACGCCCTGGCGCTCGCGCCCGCCGACCACCGCGACCAGTGCGACGCCGCCCATGACGGCGGCACGCAGCACGCTCGGCGAGGGACGCGCCAGCACGACGAAGCCGACGATGGCGGCGCCGGCGAGCAGTGGACCCGCCCGGCGGCCGAGCCCCGCGAACCGGCCCAGGCCGAGCACGGCACCCAGGATCAACGAGAGGTTCTCGCCGCTGACGGCCATGAGGTGGGTGAGCCCGGCCTTCTCGAACGCGTCGGCCAGGTCGGGCCGGAGCAGCGAGGTGTCACCGTCGACCATGCCGGGCAGGACTCCGCACTGGTCGCCCGGCAGGTGACTCACCGCGGCCCGCAGCCGCAGGCGGACGGCGCCGGCCACGCGTTGTGGCATCGAGGGCGCCCCGAGCGTCGTCGGCGGGCCGCGCACCAGAGCGATGGCCGCCAGGAGTCGACCGCGGTCCGGCGTCGTCAGGCGAGCGGTGAAGCGGACGTGACGGCTCGGCAGCAGCCCCTTCCAGGACGGGCCCGCGGCGAAGGCGAGGACGGGCACCCGTACGCGCTGGGATCCGACCCGCTCGACGCGGACAGGGACGATCACCGTTTCGCGGTGGTGGACCGCACCGGTCTTGACGACCGCTTTCGGGTCGCCGGTCACGACCGCGTCGAGGCGGGCCGTGGACTCGCGCTTCGCCAACGCGCGCACCGGCCCGGACGCGACGGCCGCCAGCCGCGCCCCGACGCCGAACGCGGAGGCCGCGACGCAGATCAGGACGGCCGCCGTCGCGGTACGCATCGCACCGGAGCGCTCGGGCCGACCGACCTCGTCCGGAGACCGGGCCGGAAGCGCCGGGTCCGCCGCGGCCAGGACGTCACGGTCTTGGGACGTACGGCCGTGCGCCGGACGGAGGCGAGCGTCCGCCGGAGCCGGTCGAGCGAAGGCGCGCCCGATCGGCCGGATGAGCAGGACGGCGACCGCGGCCAGAGAAGCTCCGGCGACGAGGTACGCGACCGCGGCACTCGCGCCGAGCAGGATCAGCGCCGTCAGCCAGGCCGCGGCGGCCGGACCGACGAGCCGCAGATCGGGCCCGGCGTGAACGGGAGATGAGTGCTCCCCCGGCGGCGCATCACCCGCCTCGGGAGTCAGACGGTCGTCGTCCGTCGGCGGGGCGTTCATCTGAATCCTTCGAGGAGAGCCCGTCCTTCAGGGCGGAAGGAATCGGACCCCTGTGGAGCAGGGCATGGGTAGCCGAATCGCCGCCACGGCGATGCGGCGGCCACCTCCCGAAAACCCGGTACACGGTCACACACTGACGCGATAGTTCGCGGTCTGCGACCGCACTTCGTGTGAAGCGTGCTTTCAAGTACCGCTTCTATCCCACCAAGGCGACCTGGTACGGCCGCGAGGTGATCGTGGTCGACCGCTGGCTCCCCTCCTCCAAACTGTGCTCGGCCTGCGGCGACGTGACCGGCACGCTGCCCTTGGACGTCCGCATCTGGACCTGCGGCTGCGGCGCGACTCACGACCGGGACGAGAACGCGGCGAAGAACCTTCTGGCCGCCGGGCCGGCGGTGTCGGCCTGTGGAGCCGGTGTAAGACCTCAACGGGATCCCTCCCGGTCGGGGCTGTCGGCACTGAAACAGGAAGCCCTACAGCGCGAGCCGTAGGAACCCCCCTCGTCCACGAGGGGGAGGAAGTCAAACGCGGACGAGGTCCTTCACATCGGCGAACTTGGCCTCGCCGATGCCCGACACCTGGCGCAGCTCGTCGACCGAGCGGAATCCGCCGTGCTGGGTGCGGTAGTCGACGATGCGCTGGGCCAGCACCGGGCCCACGCCCGGTAGCTGGTCGAGCTGACCGGCCGTCGCGGTGTTCAGGTCGAGCGGGGCGCCGGGCACCGAGGTCTGCGAAGCGCCGGGTGCGGCCGGCGGGGGCGCCCCGGGCGCGGGGGTGGCGGTGACGCCGACGAGGATCTGCTCGCCGTCGACGACCCGGCGGGCCAGGTTGAGGGTGCCGGTCTTGGCACCGGGCCGGACGCCGCCCGCCTCCTTGATGGCGTCGATGACCCTCGATCCGGCGGGCAGAGTGACGACGCCGGGGTGGCGGACCTTTCCCGCCACGTCGACGACCAGGACGGCCGGGGTCGGAGAGGGCGTGGCGGCGACCGCCGGCGCCGCGGCCGTCTGCGCCGCGGGGCGGACGACGGGTGCCCGGACCGGCTGCGGCCTGGGTCGCGACCACCAGAAGAAGGCACCCGCCACCAGGGCGGCCAGCAGCCCGACCAGCGCCAGCACCCGCACACCGGGCAGGCCGGGGTCCAGGCGCGGACGGTCACGCCGGGCGTCGTCCTCCACCCAGGCGGCACCCTCTTCCGGGTCGTCGGGCGAGGCGCGTAACGCCGCCGCAGGAGGGCCTTGCGATGGCGGCACGGGCCCGCCACCGAACGACCGCGGCGCCCGGAACGCCTCGCGAAGCCGGTCGAGCGCGGAGGGATCCATCGGATGCTTCATGGCCGAGAAGCTAATCGGGCCGATACCCAGAGCGACAGACCGAAAGCGATCTGTGGATAACTCGGAGGTCGAGGCGACGCACCGCAGGACCGCCACGAACTCGGCGACCCGTACCGCAACGACCGCACACGCCGGCGGCGGACACGGCCGAGGCAGGTCGCGGGGCACCTGCATAGGACGCGACCAGGGCGTTCGCGCCCCCCATGCACGGCCCCGGTACCGGGCACGATGCCTCGCCGCGGTCGGCGGAACGTACGGGCGTGGTGGTGGCAGGTCCACCGCGCACCGAGTTTCAGCCCCACTGACACCGCCTGCCTCGTGCCGGAGAGTCGTGCGTACCTGATCCGGCACGACACCGAGGGGTTCTCATGGAGCAGCGACCAGCCCGTTCGACGGTACGGCGCATCATCGGCGGAACGTCCATCCGTATGGCGGCGGCGGCCGGGATCGCCGGCGCGCTCGCCGCCGGGCTCGCCGGGCCCGCGCTCGGAGCGCAGAGCAACGGTGACCCCGCCGTCGTCCGCGTCGGCGACGGGCTCGTACGCGGCAGCGTCGGTGACGGGTACCGGCGGTTCGACGGGATTCCCTACGCCGCGCCGCCCGTCGGCGACCTGCGGTGGGCCTCGCCACAGCCGCCGCGACGATGGACCGGCGTACGCGAGGCCACCGAGCCGCGCGGCTCATGCCCGCAGACCGCCGGGTTCCTCGGGGACCCGGCCAGCGCCGACGAGGACTGCCTCTACCTCAACGTCACCACCCCCGCGAACAGCCACGGCAAGAAGCTCCCCGTCATGTTCTGGATCCACGGCGGCGGCTTCTACTCCGGCTCCGGCAGCCTGTACGGCGCCCAGCGCCTGGCCACCGAGGGCAACGTGGTCGTCGTCACGCTCAACTACCGGCTGGGGGTCTTCGGCTTCCTCGACCACCCGGCGCTGGACGGGGCGGGGAGCGAGTCCGGCGACTACGGGATCGAGGACCAGCAGGCCGCGCTGCGCTGGGTGCGGCGGAACGCCGCGGCGTTCGGCGGAGACGCGGGCAACGTGACGCTCTTCGGCGAGTCGGCCGGCGGCGTGAGCACCTGCGCGCACCTGGCCTCCCCCGCCTCGGCCGGGCTGTTCCGCCGCGCGATCGTGCAGAGCGGCCCGTGCACGATGGCCTCGGAGTGGCCCTACCCCGACGGAAACTGGGTCGTACGGCCGCGGGCGACCGCGGAGAAGCAGGGCGAGGCGGTGGCCGCCAAGCTCGGCTGCGAGCAGAACACCGTCGCGTGCCTGCGCGGCAAGTCGGTGGCCGAGCTGCTCGACGCCTCCGACGGCGGTCAGGGGTACGGGCCGGCGGCGGGAGGCGGCGTACTGCCCCTGTCTCCGAAGACGGCGCTGGCCACCGGCCGGTTCAACCGCGTGCCGGTGATCCACGGCACCACCCACGACGAGCACCGTACGTTCGTCGCCGCCATCGAGACGTTCACCGGGCACACCGTCACCGACGCCGACTACCGGCAGGACATCGAGGACTTCTTCGGCAAGGACAAGGCGGCCGAGGTCTTGAAGGAGTACCCGGCCGCCGCGTACGAGTCGCCGAGTGTGGCCCTCTCGACCGTCTGGACCGACTCCGCCTGGGCCTGCACGGCACTGGACACCGACCGGCTGCTCGGCGCCCGCGTGCCCACGTACGCGTACGAGTTCTCCGACGCGACGGCGCCGTGGGCGAGCGACGGATCCTCACCGAGCTTCGCGACCGGCGCGTTCCACGCCTCCGAGCTGCAGTACCTGTTCGACGACGAGCAGTTCCGCACCCCGCTGAACGCCGGTCAGCGGCGGCTGTCGGAGCAGATGATCCGCTACTGGACGAACTTCGCGCACACCGGCGACCCGAACGGCGGCGGCACGACGGCCTGGCCTCGCTTCGCCGGGACGAACGTACGGTCCCTGACCACCGGTGGGGACGCGCAGGCCGACCTGTCGACCGAGCACCGCTGCGGGTTCTGGAAATCGCTGTGACACGCGAACGGCGGCCGGGGTGCTCCCCCGGCCGCCGTTTCTAGAACCGCCGCCGCGACACCACCACGCCGAGCATCCCCGGCCCGACGTGTGCGCCCACGACCGGTCCCGCCTCGCCGACGTACAGCTCGAACAGCCGGGGGATGCGCTCGCGCAGCCGTGCCGCTAGGGCGGCGGCCCGCGAGGACGCCGCCACGTGCTGGACGGCCACGTCGACCTCCCGGTCCCCGGCGAGTTCGACCGCGAGTTCCTCCAGCCGGGCGAGCGCCCGCGAGGTCGTCCGCACCTTCTCCAGCGGCGCGATCCGCCCGCCCGTGATGCGCAGCAGCGGCTTGATCATCAACGCCGAGCCCAGCAGGCTCGCCGCCGCGCCGATGCGGCCGCCGCGGCGCAGATGCTCCAGGGTGTCGACGTAGAACAGCGAGCGCGTCGCGCGTACGCGGCGCATCGCGGCGTCCGCGACCTCGTCCAGGCCGGCGCCTGACGCGGCGGCCTCGGCCGCCGCCATGACCCCGAACCCGAGCCCCATCCCGATCGAACGGCTGTCCACCACCCGGACGGGGATCGGCGCGTCATCCGCGGCGAGGCGGGCGCTGTCCACGGTGCCCGACATCTCGCCGGAAAGGTGCACGGACGCGACCGCCCGCGCACCGGCGCCGGCCGCCTCCTCGTAGGCGCGGCCGAAGCGTTCGGGTGAGGGCCGCGACGTCGTGAGCGCCCGCCAGTCGCGCGGCCCGTCGGACGCCGTACGGCCCCGGCCCTCCTCACGGACGTCGCCGCCGACCGCGACCTGGAGCGGAACGACTCTGACACCGTGCGCGGAGACGACGTCCTCCGGAAGATACGCGGTGGAATCGGTGACGATCGCGACCGCTGCTCCCATGTCCGGAGTCTAGAACCCCGCCCGGCGGCGCCTACGACATCCCGGCCAGTTTGTAGAGGACGAGTGAGCCCGCGACCGCGACGTTCAGGCTCGCTCCCGTGCCGACCATCGGGATCTCCACCACCTCGTCCAGCAGGTCGAGCGCCTCGGGCGGGATGCCCGTCCGCTCGTTCCCGAGCACCGCGACCGTACGGCCGCGGGCCATCGGCAGGTCGGCGAGGCGTACGGCGTCCTCCGCGAGCTCGACGCCGATGACGTGGGTGTCGCGTTGGTTCCGCAGCCACCGCAACGGCCCGTGGACCCAGTGGACGCAGGACCGCTCGCGCAGCGTGTCGCCGCGGGCGAGCGCCTCGGGCACCCACGGAAGGCGGGGTACGGCCATGCAGGCGCCGACGGCGTCACACGTGCGCAGGAGAGTGCCGAGGTTGGCCCCGTGCAGGGGCCACAGCGGAGCGACGATCAGATGGTCCCAGCAGCGATGCGAACGCCGCCGGCGCGCTTGGTGCAGGTCGCGGGGCGTGCGCACCCGGATGGACCGCGCGCTCACCGCTCCCGGGCGGTGTCGCCCCTGTCGCGAGAGTCATGAGAAGTGCGCCCTTTCAGCGGCGGGCGCGGGCCATCGACGAGCGTATCGGTCACCCGAATGATAACCCCGCCGGGCATCCCCCGGAGCGAGGCCGGACACCGCGTCAGACCCGACGGCGAGCGTGCCGCGCCGCCACGGCCGTCGCGAGAAGGAGGCCGGCCAGCGCGGCGTGGTAGACGACGTCCTGAGGGCTGACCGGACGGTGCGGATCGTGGAGGTAGCCGAGGACGGCGGGCAGGAGGTGGACGGCGGAGGCCAGGAGCCAGCGGAGGTCGCGGGCGGCCACGGTGGCGCACAGGCCCGTGGCCATCAGCCCCAGCTCGAGGAAGGCCGTGAGCTCCCCCGGGCCCACCGTGAGAAACAGGGAGTCGACCAGCATGGCGGCCGGGACGACGAACCACCACCGGGAGCGCGGACACGCGCGGCGCCGTACGGCGAGGACGAGCAGGACGCCCGCCAGCAGCCAGAGCGACGCGCCGAACCGCACGTCGGTGCTCTGCACGCGCATCCACGGGAAGACGCCCACGCCGTTCTGAACGGCGGCGAACACGGCGATCGGCGCCGCCACCCGGAACCGGCCGTACAGCACGGTCACGACCAGCAGCGCGAACACGGCGGGTCGTAGCGGCCAGTCCGGCAGCTCCGGTGTCACGGCGCCGAAGGCGGCGACGGCCAGGGCCAGGGCCGCGAGATGCAGGCCGTCGGCCCACCAGCGGACCGGGAGGTCCGCCCGTCGCCGCGCGCGGGCGGAGAAGGCGCCGCGCACCAGCGCCGCGCTCTCCCGCGCCGAGGACGTACGACGGTCCGCACCGGTCTCGAGCAGCGTGCCGAGCAGCTCGTCGCGGTGACCGGCGGGGTAGGCGCGCAGCAGCAGGCGGTACCAGCGCTCCGCGCTCACGGGTGCACCGGCCGGAGTCGTACGATGCTCGCCGCCGCCGCCATCCGCGCGGCCTCCTTCGTGACGGCCGCGACGCCGTCGTCGGTGATGCGGAAGTAGCGGCGGGGCCGCCCGTCGACGACCTCCTCCCGATCGACCGCGATCAGGCCGCCCGCGGCCATGCGGTCGAGCGCGCCGTAGAGCGTCCCGACCGCCAGGCGCACCCGGCCACCGGACTGCTCGCCGGCGCGCTTGATGATGCCGTAGCCGTGAAGAGGGCCGTCGAGCAGCGCCGCCAGGATGAAATAGGTCGCCTCGCTCATCGCTCGCACGATCATGACCATATATCGGGTGTCGAAGTATCGCCAAACGTGCCCGCCGGTCGGTGCGGCCGGGCGAGGAGTGACGACTTCGCGGTCGTGGACCGGCCGGGGATCGCCTCGGCCGCGACGATGCCGATCGAGCCGGCGACCGTCTGACGGGCCCGGGTCGCGCGTTCCAGGAGCCGCTCCTGGAACGCGCGGCCGGGACGGATCAGCCGGCCGTGACCTTTAGGCGGTAGGACTCCAGACGGTCCGCGAGGTCCTTGGGACGGCTCAGCGCGGGCAGGTGGCCGCCGTCCATCTCGTCCGGGACGATGCCCAGCCGTTCGCGTACGACGCGGCGCTGGAACGACGCCGGAAAGAACCGGTCGTGCCGGCACAGCAGGAAGCGCGTCGGGACGTCCGGCCACGCCTCCAGCGGCCACGGGTCCGTCCACATCGAGGCCGACTCGCTCCGCTGCTCGCGTGTCATCGCCTCGGCGGTGATCTCCGGGGGAACATCGTGGAAGAAGCCCTCCACCAGGTCGAACTCCGGTGAGCGCCCGTCGCGGACGGCCTGTTCACGGCGGGCCCGCTCCGCGCCGGTGTTGGCCCACCAGTCCCCCGCCGTCTCGCCGGGCGCGGGGACCATCGCGGCGAGCATCACCAGCAGCCGCACCGGCACGCGGTCGCACACCAGCGGGCCGGTGAAGCCGCCCAGCGACTGCGCCACCACGACCAGGTCCGTCCGGCCGCCGATGGCCGAGACGACCGTGTCGGTGTACCCCGCCAGGCCGGCGGCGGCGTCGCTCGGCAGCTCGGGCGCCACCACGTCATGGCCCCGCCCGCGCAGCTCGGGGACGAGCCGGTGCCAATACGAGGCGTCACCCGCACCGTGGATGAGGACATAGGTCGCCATCAACGCCCCCTCTTCGCGAGCCGGGCGAGCTCGGTGGAGCCGAGCAGGGTTCGCGCCACCTCTCCGTCCAGCGGGCGCAGGTCTCCCTGAGCGAGTACGTGCACATTTGCCCCTGAATTAGGAGTGACTGGTCCTAGATAAGATAACAACCGTGTCCGACAAACGGCGATACGACGACCCGTGCGGGATCGCCCGCGGTCTCAACGTGATCGGGGAGCGCTGGGCACTGCTCGTGGTGCGCGAGCTGGTGTTCGGCCCCAAGCGCTTCACCGACCTGCACCGCGGCCTGCCCACGGCGAGCCAGAACGTCCTGTCCCAGCGCCTGCGGGAGCTCGAGGCCGCCGGCGTCGTCCGCCGCCGCAGGCTCGGCCCGCCGGCGGCCACCTGGGTGTACGAGCTGACCGAATGGGGCCGCGATCTGGAACCGGTGCTGTTCCACCTCGCCCGCTGGGGCAGCCGGTCGCCACTGACCTCCGGCAACGAGCTCAGCGCCGACGCGCTGATGTTCGCGCTGAGGACGAGCTTCGACGCGGACGCCGCCCGGGACGGGACCTATGAGATCCGTCTCGGCGACGACCGCTTCCACGCCGTGGTCGCGGACGGGCGGCTACGGCTCGAACGCGGAACGGCGGACGAGCCGGACGCGGTGCTCGTCACCGACGTCACCACGCTGAGGTCGGTGGTGTTCGGCGACCGCGGCATCGGCGAGGCCGCCGATGACGGGGCACTGCGCGTCGAGGGCGACGAAGAGGCCGCCGCCCGTTTCGCCGCGGGTTTCCGCCGTCCGGTGCCCCTGGACCCGGCCGAGACACGTTAGCCGGGGCCTTCCTCAAAGCCCCGCCGTTCTAGGCCATCAGACCTGGACGGGGACACCGCCGCGCCAGACGCGCTGGGCGCGGAGGCCGAACGCCCACGCGAAGGCGCCCTCGTGGTCGGCGTCCCAGAGCACGATGTCGGCGTACATGCCGGGGGCGAGCGCGCCGCGGTCGGACACGCGCAGGGCGGCCGCGCCGCCGAGCGTCGCGGCCCGCAGCGCCTCGTTGACGCTGAGGCCGAACATCGCGACGGACAGGCCGACGACGAGGGGCATCGAGGTGATGCCGCACTGCCCCGGGTTGTGGTCGGTGCCGAGCGCGAGCGTCACGCCCCGGTCGAGCAGGGCGCGCACGGGTGGGGTGCGGCCGTTGTGCAGGGCGCTGCCCGGGCAGATCGTCGCGGCGACGCCTCCGTGGTGGAGCGCCTTGATGTCGTCCTCGTTGGCCTCGGTCAGCAGGTCGGCCGACGCGCAGCCGACCTCGGCGGCGACCTGCGCGGCGCCGACGCGCTCGTTGGCGCAGGCGTGGATGCGGGCCTTGAGCCCGACCCGCTGGCCGGTCATCAGCAGGACGCGGGCCTCGTCGGGCGTGAAGTGGCCCTCGTCGCAGTAGACGTCGATGCTGTCGGCACCGGCCGCGGCGGCGTCGCCGGCCCAGAGGCGCACGGCCTCGATGTAGTCGCGGCGGCGGCCGAAGTATTCGGGCGGCAGGACGTGCGCGGCGAGGAAGGTGGCGTGGATGCGCGGCATCGACGGCTCTTCCTCGAGCGAGCGCAGCATCCGGATGTCGGCCAGCTCACCGTCGCGGGTGAGGTGGTAGCCGGTCTTGGCCTCGATGGTGGTCGTGCCGGCGCAGATCCACTGGCGGAGCCGCTCGCGGACGTTGTTGCAGAGGGTCCAGGGGTCGGTGCCGCGGGTCACGGTGACCGTGGAGGCGACACCGCCGCCGGCCGCGACGATCTCGTTGTTGGTCGAGCCGCTGGTGCGCATGGCGAGCTCGGCCCAGCGGTTGCCCGCGTAGACCGGGTGGGAGTGCGCGTCGATGAGGCCCGGCGTGACGAGCCCGCCGCCGAGGTTCTCGACGTGGTCGACGTCGACGATGTCGTCGATGACACCCGGGACGCTCTGGGGCAGGTCCGAGGCGGGCCCCGCCCAGACGATGCGGTCGTCGTGCACGAGAATCGCGGCGTTGCTGCACACGTCGGTGCCGGTCCACAGCCGACCGATGTTCGTCAGCAAACGTACGGTCATTGCATCACCGCCCGGCTACGCCACTGCGCCGGTGAAGGGTGTCCGGACGCCATGCAGCGGGTCACCTGCTCTCGCTCGACTAACGACGGCAACGCTGCCGACGGACCCAAGTGCGGTTAAGGAGGTGGCCATGAGACCACCTGGAGCAACGAACCCGGAAAACTCGGTTTCGTCACGGTAGTGCACCGACGCCCCCCTGTACAGCCTTTGGCCGTATACCACTGCTCGACCGCCCCAACGGCCGACTGTTACAGGCGCTTTGAAGATACCTCAGAAAGAGACGGCGGTCGGGGCGAACGACGAAGATGGCCGAGACCGATTCATCGCCCGGAATCGATCGCGCTCGTCACGGCCGTACGGCCGCTCCCCGACCGCACGAAACCCTCGTCCGCCACGTGCGGCGGGCGAGGGTCCCGGGTGGTTCTCTCAGACCTGAGCGGAGGCGTACGGCTCCAGCTCGGCGGCCAGGCGGTCGGGCACCCGGACGTGCAGCGCGGTGCCCTCGGCGGTGTGCTCCTGGGAGAGCACCTCGCCGGTGTCGTGCGCCCGGGCGACCAGGTCGCCGCGATCATAGGGCACCAGGGCACGCACCTCGCGCTCGGCGCGCGGGAGCGCGTCCTCGATCGCCTGGAGCAGCTCGTCGACGCCGGCGCCGGTGCGCGCCGAGACGACGACGCTGTGCGGCTCGTGCCGGCGGAGCCGGGCGAGCGTCATCTCGTCGGCGAGGTCGGCCTTGTTGATGACGACGAGCTCGGGGACGTCGGCGCCGCCGATCTCGCGCAGCACCTCGCGCACGGCGGCGATCTGCGCCTCCGGGTCGGCGTCGGAGCCGTCGACCACGTGGAGGATCAGGTCGGCGTCGGTGACCTCCTCCAGCGTCGAGCGGAACGCCTCGACGAGCTGGTGCGGCAGATGGCGGACGAACCCGACCGTGTCCGCGAGCGTGATGGCGCGGCCGTTCGGCGTGCTCGCCCGGCGCACCGTCGGGTCGAGGGTGGCGAACAGGGCGTTCTCCACCAGCACGCCCGCGCCGGTGAGGCGGTTGAGCAGGCTGGACTTGCCGGCGTTGGTGTAACCGGCGATGGCGACCGCGGGCACCGCGCGGGTGCGCCGCCGGGACCGCATCGTGTCGCGGGCCTTGCCCATCTCGTTGATCTGGCGGCGCAGCTTGGCCATGCGGGTGCGGATGCGCCGCCGGTCCAGTTCGATCTTGGTCTCACCGGGGCCGCGGCCACCGATGCCGACACCGCCGGCGGCACGGCCGCCGACCTGCCGGGACAGGTTGCCACCCCAGCCGCGCAGGCGCGGCAGGAGGTATTCGAGCTGGGCCAGCTCGACCTGCGCCTTGCCCTCACGGCTGCTGGCGTGCTGGGCGAAGATGTCCAGGATCAGGGCGGTGCGGTCGATGACCTTGACCTGGACGATCTCCTCAAGACGGCGCAGCTGGCTGGGCGCCAGCTCTCCGTCGCAGATCACGGTGTCGGCGCCCGTGGAGATCACGACGTCGCGCAGTTCCAGCGCCTTGCCGGAGCCGACGTACGTCGCGGGGTCGGGACGCGAGCGCCGCTGGATCATCCCCTCGAGGATCTGCGAGCCGGCGGTCTCGGCGAGAAGCGCCAGCTCGCGCAGGGAGTTCTCGGCGTGGGCCTCGTCGCCGTCGGTCCACACACCGATCAGGACGACGCGTTCGAGTCGGAGGGCCCGGTATTCGACCTCGGTGATGTCGCGGAGCTCAGTGGACAGACCGGCGACACGGCGTAGCGCCTGCCGGTCTTCGAGATCGAGCTCACCGGTCAGCGGCTCTGGCTCTTCGTAGGAAAAAGTAGACATCTTCCCCCATGTCAACGCCGGAACGTGCCCGGATCTTCCCCTGATGCTGCCACGTGCGCGCGTTTCGCACACCTGGATATCAGCACGGGGGGTCGGTCGGGGCTGGTTGGTCGGGGAGACACGAGTCGGCGTACCCGCCACTGGTCGCCCACGCGGGTAGGAGGGAGAGGCGGACCCTCTTTGACCGGCCCGCAAGGACGTTAATAGGCTTTCCACTAAGCAGAAGAGAAATTTCACTATACGAAAGGGTAGGCAGATGGCTGGACCCGCAGGCGTGGAGCTGACCGGCTCCGTCGACGATCGGTTCGGGGAGATCCTCACGCCCGAGGCGCTGGGCTTTCTCGCCACCCTCCAGCGCGAGTTCGGCGCGCGGCGCCGCGAGCTGCTCGGCCTCCGCGCCGAGCGTCAGCAGGAGCTGGCCCGCGGCGGCACGCTCGACTTCCCCGCCGACACCGCCGACATCCGCCAGGACGACACCTGGCGCGTTGCCGACCCGGCGCCCGGCCTGGAGGACCGGCGGGTCGAGATCACCGGGCCGACGGACCGCAAGATGACGATCAACGCGCTCAACTCGGGCGCGAAGGTCTGGCTCGCCGACTTCGAGGACGCCAACACTCCGCTCTGGGAGAACATGGTCGGCGGCCAGCTCAACCTCCGGGACGCCCTCGACCGCACCATCGACTTCGAGACCGGCGGGAAGTCCTACACGCTGAAGCCGGACGAGGAGCTGGCCACCATCGTCGTGCGGCCGCGCGGCTGGCACCTGGACGAGAAGCACGTCCTCGTGGACGGCGAGCGCATGTCCGGCTCCCTGTTCGACTTCGGCCTCTACTTCTTCCACTGCGCGCGGCGCCAGCTCGACAAGGGCAAGGGCCCGTACTTCTACCTGCCGAAGATGGAGAGCCGGCACGAGGCGCGTCTCTGGAACGACGTCTTCAACCTCGCCCAGGACCTCCTGGAGATCCCGCGCGGCACGATCCGGGCGACCGTGCTGATCGAGACCATCCCGGCCGCGTTCGAGATGGAGGAGATCCTCTACGAGCTGCGGGACCACTCCGCGGGGCTCAACGCCGGCCGGTGGGACTACCTGTTCTCGGTGATCAAGAAGTTCCGCTCGCGCGGCCGGCAGTTCCTGCTGCCCGAGCGCAACGCGATCACGATGACCGCCCCGTTCATGCGGGCGTACACCGAACTCCTGGTGCGCACGTGCCACAAGCGCGGCGCGCACGCGATCGGCGGCATGGCCGCCTTCATCCCCTCGCGCCGCGACGAGGAGGTCAACAAGGCCGCGTTCGAGAAGGTGCGGGCCGACAAGACCCGCGAGTCCGAGGACGGCTTCGACGGGTCCTGGGTCGCCCACCCCGGCATGGTCGACATCTGCCGCGAGGTCTTCGACGGCGTCCTCGGCGACCGCCCGAACCAGCGCGACCGGCTTCGCGAGGACGTCTCGGTAGCCGCCTCCGACCTGCTGGCGGTGGAGAAGACGCCCGGTGAGATCACCGAGGCGGGGCTGCGCAACAACATCAGCGTGGGCCTGCAGTACATCGCGACGTGGCTGGGCGGCAACGGCGCGGTGGGCATCTTCAACCTGATGGAGGACGCCGCGACCGCCGAGATCGCGCGTTCGCAGGTCTGGCAGTGGATCCACAACGACGTCGAGCTCGCCGAGGGCCCGAAGGTCACGCCGGAGCTGGTCGAGCGGCTGATCGACGAGGAGCTCGGCAAGATCCGCGAGTCGTACGGGGACGCGTACGACGAGAAGCGCTTCGCCGACGCGGTGAGCCTGTTCAAGGAGGTGGCGCTCGCCGACGAGTACGCCGACTTCCTGACCGTCCCGGCCTACGAGCGGATGCCCTGACGACCGCGCCCCGGAGTTCCCGGACTCCGGGGCGTTTCCGCAGGTCATCGCCCGTACGCATGACGTACGGCAAGGGTCAGATCACACCTTGGTACCGATTAGTTTGGATCCGTTCCGAAAGGTCAAGGATGGGTGATGTGTCTACAGCAGGGCTTGACGGGCTCGCAGAGCGGCTGAGGGTCGTCGCCGGGGCCGGCAACGTCATCACCGACCCTGCGGAGCTGCGCACGTACGAGTGCGACGGGCTGACCTACCACCGGGCGACGCCGGGCATCGTGGTGCTGCCGGACAGCGCCGAGCAGATCGCCGAGATCGTCCGGGCCTGCGCCGCCGAGGGCGTGCCGTACATCGCGCGCGGTTCCGGCACCGGGCTGTCGGGCGGCGCGCTCCCCCGCACCGACGGCGTGCTGATCGTCACCTCCCGCATGCGGCGGATCCTTGAGATCGACATCGACGACGAACGCGCCGTCGTCGAGCCGGGCGTGATCAACCTCGACGTCACCAAGGCCGTACGGCCGCAGGGGTACTACTACGCGCCCGACCCCTCCAGCCAGCAGATCTGCTCGATCGGCGGCAACGTGGCGGAGAACTCCGGCGGCGCCCACTGCCTGAAGTACGGCTTCACCGTCAACCACGTGCTCGCCTGCGAGGTCGTCACGCCCGACGGAGAGATCGTGGAGATCACCGAAGCGCCGGGCTACGACCTGCTCGGCGCGTTCGTCGGCTCGGAGGGCACGCTCGGCATCACCACCAAGATCACCGTACGGCTCACGCGCCTGCCGGAGAAGGTCGAGACGCTGCTGGCCGCCTTCGACACCATCGAGAGCGCGGGCGAGGCGGTCTCGGCGATCATCTCCGCGGGCGTGGTGCCCGCGGCGATCGAGATGATGGACGCGCTGTCCATCGAGGCGGCCGAGGCCGCGGTGGCCTGTAACTATCCGCCCGGCGCCGGCGCGGTGCTCATCGTCGAGCTGGACGGGCCCGCCGCCGAGGTGGACCACCAGTTCGCGCAGGTCAAGGAGTTGTGCGCCGCGGCGTTCGAGATCCGGGTGGCCGCCGACGACACCGAGCGGGCCCTGATCTGGCGCGGCCGCAAGTCCGCGTTCGCGGCGGTGGGGCGGATCAGCCCCGACTACATCGTGCAGGACGGCGTCATTCCCCGTACGGCCCTGCCCGAGGTGCTGGCCAGGATCGACGAGCTGTCGGGCGACAGCGGGGTCCGGGTCGCGAACGTCTTCCACGCCGGCGACGGCAACCTGCATCCGCTGGTGCTGTTCGACGACGCGGTGCCGGGCGCGGGCGAGCGCGCCGAGCTGGTCTCGGGCCAGATCCTCGACCTGTGCATCGAGCACGGCGGGTCGATCACCGGCGAGCACGGCGTGGGCGTCGACAAGGCCAAGCACATGCCCCGGATGTTCACCGAGGAGGACCTCGACACCATGCAGATGGTGCGCTGCGCCTTCGACCCGGAGGGCCTGTGCAACCCCGGCAAGGTGTACCCGACCCCGCGGCTGTGCGGCGAGGTGCCGGGCCGCCGCACGAAGGTCCATCCGCTCGTCGAGAGCGGAAAGGCGGACCTGTTCTGATGGCGCCCGTGATCGACGCCCTCGCCAAGGCGTGCGAGGTCCGCCCCGCCGAGCCCGAAGACACCGTCCAGGGCGTCGCCGCCTCATACGTGGCCGCGCCCGCGAGCGTGGCGGAGGCGAGCGAGCTGATGCGCGCCGCCGCCGAACACCGCCTCGCCGTCGTGCCGCGCGGCGCCGGCACCAAGCTGCACTGGGGCGCGCCGCCCGAACGCTGTGACCTGATCGTCGAGACGCGACGGCTCGGGCGGTTGATCGAGCACGCGTCGGGTGACCTGGTCGTCAAGGCCGAGGCCGGCCTGCCCCTGCGGGACCTGCAGGAGGCCGTCTCCGGCACCCGCCAGCAGCTCGCCCTCGACGCCCTGGTGCCGGGCGCCACGGTCGGCGGGGCGCTCGCCACCGCCACGGCCGGTCCCCGTCGGCTCCTGTACGGCTCGGCGCGCGACCTGCTCATCGGGATCACGGTCGTGCGCGCCGACGGGGTGGTCGCGCACGCCGGCGGCAAGGTGGTCAAGAACGTCGCCGGCTACGACCTCGGCAAGCTGTTCACCGGCTCGCGCGGCACCCTCGGTCTGATCGCCGAGGCGGCGTTCCGGCTGCACCCGCTCCCGCAGGCCAGCGCCTACGTCTCGGCGACCGTCGCGGACGCGGGCCAGGCGCTGGAGCTGACGCGGGCGCTGCTGCGCTCCTCGCTCGTGCCCTCGGCCATCGAGGTGGACGGACCGGACCCGATCACCGTGACCGTGCTGCTGGAGGGGTTCGCGGGCGGCGTGCCGGCGCGCGCCGAGGCGGCGCGCGACCTCATCGGCGGCCGGGTCGCGGACGGGCCGCCGGACTGGTGGGGACGGCTGCCGGACGGCGAGGTGCTCGCCGAGGTACGCGCCGCGCCCTCGAGGCTCACCGCGATCTTCCAGGAGGCGCCCGCGCACGTCCGCGGCTCCGCCGGGCGCGGTGTCTGGCACGTCGGGCTGCCCGCCGGCGACGCGGAGCAGACCCTGGACCGCCTGCGGCGCCACGGCAGCGCCGTCGTGCTGTCCGCGCCGGACGGCACGGCGCTCGACCGGTGGGGGCCGGTGCCCGCCCTGCCGCTGATGCGGCGCGTCAAGGACCAGTTCGATCCGGAGCACCGCCTGTCGCCCGGACGCTTCGCAGGGGGGATCTAGTGGAGGACTTCCGCGAGTTGCTCGACGACTGCGTGCACTGCGGGTTCTGCCTGCCCACGTGCCCGACGTACCAGCTGTGGGGCGAGGAGATGGACTCCCCGCGCGGGCGGATCCACCTGATGAGCCAGCACGAACAGGGCGCGCCGCTCTCCGGCCCGATGATCGAGCACTTCGACCGCTGTCTCGGCTGCATGGCCTGCGTGACCGCCTGCCCGTCCGGCGTCAAGTACGACCGGCTCATCGAGGTCACCCGGGCCCAGGTCGAGGACGAACAGCCGCGCGGCCGCACCGACCGCCTGCTCCGCGAGGCGATCTTCGCGTTCTTCCCGTACCCGAAGCGGCTGCGCCTCCTGCGCGGGCCGCTCCGCGCGTACCAGGCGTCCAGGATCAACATGGCGCCCCTGCTCAACCGGATCTCGCCGACGCTGGCGGCCATGGAGCGGCTGGCACCGCCGCGCGCCGCTCATGTGCGCCTGCCCGAGCGCGTCCCGGCGCGCGGCGAGCGCCGCGCCGTCGTCGGCATGCTGACCGGCTGCGTACAGCGGGAGTTCTTCCCTGGAGTCAACGCCGCGACCGCCCGCATCTTGGCGATGGAGGGCTGCGACGTCGTCATCCCCAAGGCCCAGGGCTGCTGCGGGGCGCTGTCGCTGCACTCCGGGAGGGCCGCGGAGGCCAGGGCGTTCGCCAAGAAGACCATCGAGTCGTTCGCGGACGTCGACGTCGTCGTCGTCAACGCGGCCGGGTGCGGATCGGCGATGAAGGACTACGGCGACGTGCTGGCCGACGAGCCGGAGTGGGCGGAGCGCGCACGGGAGTTCTCGGCCAAGACGCGCGACCTCACCGAGTACCTCGCCGAACTGGGGCCGCGCGCCACCCGCCATCCGCTGGAGATGACGGTCGCGTACCACGACGCCTGCCACCTCGCCCACGCCCAGGGCATCCGCCGCCAGCCGCGTGCGCTGCTCGCGGACATCCCCGGGCTGGAGATCCGCGAGATCGCCGATCCGGAGATCTGCTGCGGCTCGGCGGGCGTCTACAACCTGCTGCAGCCCGAGGCCGCCGGTGAGCTCGGCGACCGCAAGGCCGCGAACGTGTCGGCGACCGGAGCCGACCTGCTCGTGGCCGCCAATCCCGGCTGCTCGCTGCAGATCGCCACGGCGCTGCGCCGCCGGGGCGAGGAGATCGCGGTGGCACACACCGCGGAAGTGCTCGACGCGTCCATTCGGGGGATCGGCAAGGAGCAGTTCTCCCGTCGGAGGTGACCCCCGTTGTATCGCCAAGTACTAGACCCCGTCGCCCATTCCCTGGGGTGGAGTTCGCTGGTCTCGGCGCTCCCCCTGCTCACCCTGTTCGTACTGCTCGGCATCGTGCGGATGCGCGCGTGGCTGGCCTCGGTCATCGCCCTGGCGGTGTCCCTGGTCATCGCGATCTGGGCGTACAGCATGCCCGTCGGCCAGGCGTTCCTGGCCGGCAGCGAGGGCGCGATTTTCGGGTTCTTCCCGATCCTGTGGATCGTCATCAACGCGATCTGGATCTACACCATGACCGTGGAGACCGGGCACTTCGACGTGCTCCGGCGGACGTTCACACAGGTCAGTGACGACCAGCGCATCCAGGCGATCATCATCGCGTTCTCCTTCGGGGCGCTGCTGGAGGCCCTGGCCGGGTTCGGCACGCCGGTGGCGATCACGTCGGTCATGCTCATCGCGATGGGCTTCAAGCCGCTCAAAGCCGCGGTGGTCGCGCTGGTCGCCAACACGGCGCCGGTCGCGTTCGGCGCGATGGCCATCCCGGTCATCACCCTCGGCGGCGTGACGCACATGTCGAGCGACGCCCTCGGCTCCATGGTCGGCCACCAGACGCCGATCCTGTCGGTGTTCGTGCCGCTCGTGCTGGTGTTCATCGTCGACGGCCGCCGCGGCGTCGCGCAGACGTGGGTCGCGGCGCTGACCGCTGGCCTGGCGTTCGGGTTCGCTCAGTGGATCACCTCGAACCACCTGTCGGTGCCGCTCACCGACATCGTCGCGTCGCTGTTCTCGGTGATCGTCCTCGTCGCGCTGCTGCGCGTCTGGCAGCCGGGTGAGACGCTCGGCGGCGCCGAGCCGCGTACGGTCGTCGCGGGAGGGGCGGCCGACGAGCCGACGCCGGAGTTCGCCGGCCGGGTGGCGCACCCGGACTCGCGGGCGGAGATCGTACGGGCCTGGGCACCGTACGCGATCATCATCGTGGTCTTCGTGCTCGCGCAGATCAACCCGATCAAGGGCTGGCTCGACGACCCGACCAGGACGGTGAACTGGCCCGGTCTGCACATCACCGGCGCCTCCGGCAAGGTGTCCACGCTGCCGCAGTTCAAGATCAACTGGCTGAGCGCGGCGGGAAGCCTGCTGCTCATCTCCGGGGCGCTGAGCGCGATCGCGCTGAAGATCAGCGTGGGGCGGGCGCTGCGCGCGTACTGGGCCACTCTCGTGCAGCTGCGCTGGGCGATCGTCACCGTCATGGCGGTGCTGGGCCTCGCGTACGTGATGAACGCCTCCGGCCAGACGATCACGCTCGGCACCTGGATGGCGGGCGCCGGCGGCTTCTTCGCCTTTCTCTCCCCCGTGCTCGGCTGGCTCGGCACCGCGGTCACCGGCTCGGACACCTCCTCCAACTCGCTCTTCGGCGCCCTGCAGGTGGCGGCAGCGGGCAAGGCGAACCTGTCCCCGCTGCTGATGGCGGCCTCCAACAGCTCCGGCGGCGTGCTCGGGAAGATGGTCTCACCGCAGAACCTCGCGATCGCCGCGGCGGCCGTCGGCATGGACGGCAAGGAGGGCGACATCTTCCGCCGCGTGATCCTGTGGAGCCTGGTCTTCCTCGCCGGGATGTGCGTGCTCGCGTTGTTGCAGTCCGTCGCGGTCCTGTCATGGATGGTGCCCTGACCAGGAGTCATCCGGGCAGTGGCGGGATTTCCGCAGGGCGATTTGTTATGTTTTGAGGCCTTGTGCAGCGGTGCTCCGCGACGTCGTCGCGGAGCACCGCCGACCGCCGACCCGGGACCTGGAAACCATGGCACGGAGTCACTCACACAGAAGCAGCCATAGAAGAAAGAGACAGACCCGGCGCGCCAGACGCCTCGGCATCGCGGGAGGCGCCACCGGCGTCCTCGGCGTGGCCGCGGTGGCCGGCCTCATCGTCGTCGTGCGCGCGCACGGCGACCACCGCACGCCGGCGCCCCGTACGGTCGCCGCCCGGACGGCGACGCACGGCTCCGACGGCCTGTCGCGGCTCAAGACCGGCTCCCGGCTCGACGTCAGCACGCCGGACGGCTATTCGTACTCTCTGGCCGCGGTCAAGGCCGGGACGGGCGATCGGCCGCTCGCCAGCACGACGGCGCGGCCCGCGGACGGCACCACGCTCGGGTACGCCGACTACGTGATCACCAACACCGGCAACGACGCCGCGCTGCTGGACTTTCCCGCCGACCTGTTCGTCAAGCGGTCCCGGGTGCCGGCGAGCGTGCTGGCCGCGAACCGCTGCATGCCGCAGCCGGGCGCGCCCTCGGACATGTGCACGCTGCCCGACCACACCGACGTGGTCAACACGCTCGGCTTCGCGCCGCCGCGCTCGGAGGACGGCGACCAGTACATCCCGGCGGGGGCGAGCTACCTCGTACGGGTCGCCACCGACATGCCGGTCGAGAGCTCCGTCTCACCGCACGACCTGAGGCTGTACGTGTGGAACCCGCGCTTCGTGCCGGACCGGCGCGCGGTCGAGGTGCCCCTCCCCTGACCCGGGTGAGATTTGGATGAGAAAGCTTCTGCCCTGGTCAGAGCGGTCTCAGCGCGATATACCGTCATTGACGTGCGAATCCTGGTCGTAGACGACGAACCCGCAGTCCGTGACTCTCTGGCGAGCAGCCTCGCCTTCGAGGACTATGAGGTCGTCACGGCCGCCGACGGCGTGTCGGCCCTCGACGAACTCGGCCGGGCCCAGCCCGACCTGGCCATCCTGGACATCCTGATGCCCCGCATGGACGGCCTCACCGCGTGCCGGCGCCTGCGCGCCCTCGGAGAGACGCTGCCGGTGCTCATGCTGACCGCCCGTGACACGGTCGGCGACCGGGTGACCGGGCTGGACGCCGGCGCGGATGACTACCTGGTCAAGCCGTTCGACCTGGACGAACTCCTCGCGCGGGTACGGGCGCTGCTGCGCCGCAGCGTGGTGACGGCCCGCGGCGGCGAGATCCTGGAGTACGCCGGCCTGCGGATGAACACCGTGACCCGCGAGGTGAGCCGCGACGGCCGCGCGCTGGAGCTGACCCGCACCGAGTACTCCCTGCTGGAGCTCTTCCTCACCCACCCGCGCCAGGTGCTCACCCGCGAGCAGATCCTCAAGGCGGTGTGGGGCTTCGACTTCGAACCGTCGTCCAACTCCCTGGACGTGTACGTCATGTACCTGCGCCGCAAGATGGGCGAGCCGCGGCTGATCAACACCGTCCGCGGCGTCGGCTACGTCCTGCGCTCCCCTTGACGAGCCTGCCCTGGGAGGGATCTTGAGCGATGAAAAGGCATCTGTCCTTGCGCACCCGGCTCGCCGTGCTGACCAGTCTCGCCGTCGCGGTGGCCGTGGCCGCCTGCGCGGTCGGCTGCTGGTTCGTCGTACGCGGACGGCTGATCGACCAGCTCGACCAGTCGTTGTCGGCAGGGCCGCGCACCGGCGGCCCGCCTGGCTCGGACGCGAGGCCCGGATCGGCGCGCTCCATCTGTGACATGCAGCCGCGGAAGGACGATCCCTTCCGCGGGTACCAGCCGACGCTGCAGGTCATCTCGCCGGACGGCACCTACTGCAGCTCGCCCGGAACCTCTCCGCTGAAGGTCGTGCCCGGTGACGTCGCGATCGCGCGCGGCCAGAAACCGGCCTCCTACCGGGACGGCGAGACCGCGGACGGCACGCCGATGCGGGTGTTCACGCGCCGCGACCCCGACGGCTTCGCGGTGTCGGTGGCCAAGCCGCGCACCCAGGTCGACGAGTCGCTGAACAGCCTGGCCCTGCTGCTCGTCGCGGTGTCGGCCGTCGGCGTGGTCGGGGCGGCGGTCGCGGGCCTTCTCATCGCCCGCGCGGGGCTGGCGCCCGTGGACCGGCTGACCGACGTGGTCGAGCACATCGCCCGTACCGAGGACCTGGACACCGCCATCCCGGTCGAGGGCCGTGACGAGATCGCCCGGCTGAGCCGGTCGTTCAACAGCATGACCCGTGCGCTCGCCGGGTCGCGCGAGCGACAGCAGCGGCTGATCGTGGACGCCGGCCACGAGCTGCGCACGCCCCTGACCAGCCTGCGCACCAACGTCGATCTGATGCTCCGCAGCGAGGAGACCGGCCGTCCGCTGCCCGACGACGGCAAGGAACGGCTGCTGGTCAACGTGAAGGCGCAGCTGGTGGAGCTGACGAGCCTGGTCGGCGACCTGCTCGACCTCGCGCGGGACGAGGATGTCGCCGACGTGGGCCCGGTCGCGCTGCACGAGGTGGCCGACAACGCCGTGCGCCGCGTACGCCCGCGAGGGCCGACGTTGCGGATCGAGGCGCAGATCTCGCCGTGGTACGTGCGCGGGGACGCCGCGGCGTTGGAACGTGCCCTGGTGAACCTCCTGGACAACGCCATCAAGTTCAGCCCGCCGGGCGGCACCGTGGCGGTCCGCCTCCGCGACGGCGAGCTGACCGTACGGGACCAGGGGCCGGGCATTCCGGACGAGGACCGGCCGTACGTCTTCGACCGGTTCTATCGTTCGCCGTCCGCGCGGGGGCTGCCGGGATCGGGCCTGGGGCTGGCCATCGCGGCCCGTGCCGTACGCGAGGCGGGCGGGGAGATCCGGCTGGATCCGGCGCCCGGCGGCGGCACGGAGGCGTGGATGAAGCTGCCCGGAACCCTGGTTCCGGCTTCTTGACCCGCTTTCTCATCGGGGGTTAAGAAACGGCTCACTCGGCTCCCACGCTCACCCGCGACCTTGGTCGTCATGAGCGAACGGAGTGAGCGAATCGACGAGCACGCGCGCATGGTCCCTCCTCCGACGAAGGAGGGCTCATGAGCGAGATCTCCCTGTCGGCCGGGCCGCGGGCGCGGCTCGGCACGGTCTCCGAGCCGCGTGGTCCTCTCATCGAGATAGCGATCCCGGTCTACAACGAAGAACACATCCTGGCCGCCAGTGTGCACCGTCTCCACACCTATCTGCTCGAGACGTTCCCGTACCGGTTCGTGATCACGATCGTCGACAATGCGAGTACGGACGGGACGTGGGATGTCGCCTCGCGGCTGGCGTTGCGGTTCTCCGAGGTCGAGGCCGTACGGCTGCCCCAGAAGGGGCGCGGCCGGGCGCTGCGGCACGTGTGGGGCACGAGCGTGGCCGACGTCGTGGCGTACATGGACGTGGACCTGTCCACGGACCTCGACGCGTTCCTGCCGCTGATCGCACCCCTCGTGTCCGGCCACAGCGACCTGGCCATCGGCAGCCGCCTGTCCCGCGGCTCGGCGGTCGTCCGCGGCCCGCGCCGCGAGGTGATCTCCCGGATCTACAACCTGATGCTCCGCACGACGCTCGCGGCCCGGTTCTCGGACGCGCAGTGCGGGTTCAAGGCGGGCCGGGCCGAGGTCGTACGGGCGCTGTTGCCGGCGGTGGAGGACGAAGAGTGGTTCTTCGACACCGAGCTGCTGCTGCTCGCGGAGCGGAACGGGCTGCGGATCCACGAGGTGCCGGTCGACTGGGTCGATGACCCCGACAGCCGAGTCGACGTCGTGCGTACCGCCCTGGACGACCTGCGCGGGATGCTGCGCATGGGCCGCCGATGGCTCGCCGGGGCGCTGCGGGTGCAGGTGCCGTCGCGGCGGCTGCCCGCCGGGATGCGGGCGCAGGTGCCGAGCTTCGCGGTCATCGGGATCATCAGCACGATCGCCCAGCTCGTCCTGTACGGGCTGTTGCGCCTTTTCATGCCGGTCGTCCTGGCGAATGTGGTCTCCTATTTCCTCGCCGCCATCGCCAACACGGCCGCCAACCGGCGGTTCACCTTCGGCGTGGTCGGCACCCGGCGGATCGTCCGGCACCAGCTCGAAGGCGGGGTCGCGTTCCTCGTGGGGCTCGGGGTGAGCACGCTCGGGCTGTTCGCGGTGCACGCCGCGTGGCCGCACGCGTCGCGGTTCGTCGAGCTGGCCGCGCTGCTGGCGCTGAACCTGTTCGCCGCGGCGATCCGCTTCGCGCTGCTGCGCGCGTGGGTGTTCCACCCCCGGCGGACGCCGGACCTGGAAGAGGAGAACCGATGAGTGTCCTTTCGCTACACCGCTCCACCCCCGCGGTGGACGCCGGGCCCGCCACCGAGCGGCGCTCCGGCGACCCGTGGTGGGTCAGGGGGGCGCTCGGCGGCGTGCTGCTGCTCTCGGCGCTCCTGTACGGCTGGGGCCTGTCGGGTTATGCCAACGAGTACTACTCCGCGGCGGTGCGCAGCGGCACGGAGAGCTGGAAGGCGTTCTTCTTCGGCTCGCTGGACTCCGCCTCCTTCATCACCGTGGACAAGCCGCCGATGGCGCTGTGGGTCCAGGAGCTGACCGCGCGGGTCATCGGGTACGGAAGCTGGAGCCTGCTGCTGCCCGAGGTCGTCATGGGCGTCGCCGCGGTCTTCGTGCTGTACGTGACGGTGCGGCGCGTCTTCGGCCCGGTCGCCGGGCTGGTGGCCGCGCTGGTGATGGCGCTGACGCCGATCACGGTCGCGATCAACCGGGACAACAACCCCGACACTCTGCTCGTGCTGTTGCTGCTGCTCTCGGCGTGGGCGTGCCAGCGCGCCGTCGCGTCGGGCCGGCTGCGCTGGCTGGTCGCCTCGGCGTTCTTCCTGGGCTGCGGCTTCAACACCAAGATGCTCCAGGCGTACCTGCTGCTGCCGGCGCTGGCCCTCGTCTACCTGCTGTTCGCCCCGGGCGGCTGGCTGCGTCGCGTGTGGCACCTCCTGGCGTCCGGGGTCGTCCTCGCGGTCTCCAGCTTCTGGTGGATGGTCGTGGTGGACCTGATCCCGGCCTCCTCCCGCCCGTACATCGGCGGCAGCACGGACGGCACGGTCTGGGACCTGGTGATCGGCTACAACGGCCTCGGCCGGGTCACGGGCAACGAGGGCGGCGGCCCGGGCGGCGGCCGGGGCGGACCGCCCGGCGGGGGTCAGGGCGCGAGCTTCGCGGGCGCGTCCGGGCTGGGGCGGCTGTTCAACGACACGGTCGGCGGCCAGATCTCGTGGCTGCTGCCGTTCGCGGCCCTCGTACTGGTCGTGGGCGTGGTGACCTTGTGGAAACGCCCGCGCACGGACCTCGCGCGGGCAGCCGTCGTGCTGTGGGGTGGCTGGCTGGTGGTCCACTTCGTCATCTTCAGCTTCTCCGACGGCACGATGCATCCGTACTACACGACCGCCCTCGCACCGGCCGTGGGCGCCCTGACCGGCATCGGCGGGGTCCTGTCACTGCGGGCGTACCGGTCTTCGAGCCTCCGCCGAGGCGCGACGCTCGCCGGTGATTCCTCAGGCGGGGCGCTGAGCGGGGACGCCTCGGACGCGGCGCTGGGCGGGGACAAGCCAGGCGCAGTGCTGAGCGGGGACGCCCCAGACGGAGCTCTGGGCAGGAACGCCTCGGGCATGGTCTCTTCGCAGGGCGGCCGTCATCGGACCTCCGCCGTTACGCCGGACACCGACTCGCCGGTGAATGCCGGGCGTGGCGAGGACGGCTGGGCCGACGACGGACGGACCGTGGACGTCCGGCGCCGGGCCGGCCGGGGTGAACCCGCCGACGCCGCCGAACCGGGCGTCTCCAGTCTCAACGGGCAAGGCCGGTGGAACTCGCTCGCGTGGAGCTGGTCGCTACCGCTGGGCGTCGCCGTGACGGGCGGCTGGTCGTTCGCCCTGCTCCGGCGCACGCCGAGCTGGAACCCCTGGCTGTCGTGGACGGTTCTCGCGCTGACCGTACTCGCGGTCGCGGGCCTGGTCGTGGCCCTCACCGGCGGCGCCGTCGGGCTCGCCCGGCGTGCACCCCGCCACGCTCCGGCGGATGTACGACGAGGTCCGGACACGACCGTAACGCGCCCGGCGACGGACGCGGCCACCACACGACCGGGGACGGACGCGACCACCGCACAAGCGGGGGCGGACTCGGCCACCGCGCGGTCGGCGGACGGCCGTGGTCCGGTCGCGTCCACGACGGCGGAATCCGCCCCGGACGCCCCGTCGCCGGCCGCCGGGTCCTCATCGGCGGATGGTCCGGCGCCCATCACCTCTGGGGCGGAGGCGGTGACCTCGTCGGCGGCGGTCGGCGACGGCTCCACGAAGGCGCGTTTCCGGTCGAAGCCGGCCCGGATCGCCGTGGTCGCCGCGATCACCGGAATGGTCGCGGGCCTGGCCGGACCCGCGGCGTACGCGGTCTCCGCCGCGGCTTCCAGCTCCAACGGCACCAATCCCCTCGCGGGCCCGTCGGGCGGCTTCGGCATGTTCGGCGGCCCGGGGATGCGCGGCGGCAACGGCCGGCTTCCGGCAGACGCCCGGCGGGCGATGGAGGGCCGGTTCCCTGGCGGCATGCCCCCGGGCGCAGCCGGTGACTCTGGTGACTCGGGCGCCCCGGGCATGCCGGGCGAAGTGCCTGGCGGCGGTACGGGCCGGCCCAACGGCGACGGCGGGCAGGGCGGCTTCCCAGGCGGACGCGGAGGTTTCCCGGGTGGCGGCGGGGGCTTCCCCGGGGGAGGCGGCCCAGGCGGCGAGGCGAACACCCAGCTCATCTCGTACCTGCAGAAGAACCGGGGCGGCGCCACCTGGCTGCTGGCGGTCCCCAGCGCCATGAGCGCGTCGTCCATCATCATCAAGACCGGCGAGCCGGTCATGGCCATAGGCGGCTTCACGGGCAGCGATCCGGCGATGACCGTGTCGAAGCTCCAGCAGTACGTGAAGAGCGGAAAGCTGCGCTTCGTGATGGTAGGAGGAGGCGGCCCTGGCGGCGGCGGTTCGGACGTGACCACCTGGGTCACCAAGAACTGCCAGGCCGTGAAGGCATCGGAGTACGGCGGAACGTCGACCTCGTCGGCGCAGCGGCAGAACTCCCAGGGCCTCTACCGCTGCACCTGACCCGTCCACCCGGCTGGGCGGTGCTCAGACGACACGACCGCCGTCTGAGCCACCGCCCAGCCGACGCGTTCCCGGAACACGACGCTCAGACGCTCATCCGAACACGTCCCACGTTCCCGGCGCGCCGGCCAGGCGTGACTTTGTCCGTAATGATCTCGACGTGCGGCTCAGATGCGCCGGTCCGGGCGCGATGTGGGGAGTCGGTAAGGGCAAGGTTCTCGGCGACCGGGGCCTCGGTGTTGATGGCCGCCCAGCGGATCATGACTCCCGGAGAATGCTGGTTGCGGGCTTGGTGACCGGGGTCCGGACAGGATCGACGAACCACTCACGGCCGAGCAGGAGACCGAATACCGGGGTCGGCAGCCGGACGAGCGCCCGCATGACGGGGGCTGCCCTGCCGCGCCCGTTGATTTCGGAGCGGTGCGCGGCCAGGGCTGCTTGCTTTTGCCGGGCGAAGCGCCGCACGTTGATCCGGTGTGTGATCGCGGAACTGGGGCTGTAGGCGGTGCGCAGCGCTTCGATGTCGTAGCGGAAGGGAATCCGCAGACCACGAATCAGCCGTACAAGGTGTTCAACCTTGTCGCGGGGCATCGTTGCTTCCAGCACTGTGCCTACCCCGGTCAGTTCGGCGGCGCGCTTTCCCACCTCATGCACCTTGACATGGTCGCGGTGGCCGTACCCACCGTTGGGGTCGTAGCTGAGCAGGACGTCGGCGTTCTCCTCGCGCAGGATCGCGGCCAGTCGCTCCGCCGCCTCATCGGTGTCGGCGCGGACGAAACGCTGTCGGTCCGGCGGGTCAGGGTAGAGGACAGGGCCATGCCCGCTGCCGGCATAGCCCAGGTGCTCAACCCGGTGCACTCCGAGGATGGCCGCGCTCGCACGCAGCTCGTTCATCCGTGTCGGCGGCGCCTCGGACGCGACGGTCATGGTGTCGGTGGCCACCACGATCACCACCCGGTGCCCTTCCGCCGCAGCGCGGGCAAGAGTTCCACCGGTCAGCAACACTTCGTCGTCAGGGTGGGCATGGAAAGCCACAACGGTTGCCATCGCCCCAAGTATGGGGGGACCGCGGGCTGGTGTGCGGTCGGTTAGACCCGTCAGCCGCCCCGGCTTCGCCGTAAGCGCGATGGCGGTCCGCCCATCGTTCAGCGGTGGTGACCAAGACCTGAAGGCGTTCGGCGGCCTGCCGCAGCGGGCAGACGTCCTCGACGGCACGGCGGGCCAGGCGTAGACGCCCGGTCTCACAGCGTGGGCGGAAAATCCGCAGGCAGAGCCTGCCATGCGCAGCCGGCCCGCACCACGTACAAGATCGCATCCACCACTGCCGCCGGGAATGCTTATCCCGGCGCCCAGCCTCATCCGGCGACGGAAGCAGCGGCTTCACCAACTCCCATTCGGCATCGGTCAGATCCGAGGGGGAACACGACACACGAGACGTCTTCCGACCATCACCCCACCAACCACCCAAGATCACCCAGCCATGCCGACACCAACCAAGATCACTTCTCGAACGCACTCTGACACCGCGGCTGGATCAGGCGGGACGGAATTTCTCCGACAGTCGCGGACACGGTCCGCTACCGGCCGTTTACTATTTCGACACACGATCTTTGTGTTCTGGCGCTCCGGTGGCTTTGCCGCAGGTAAACAGGATGGTTTCGTGGCCGCAACCGGTCAACGCCCGGCAAGCCGATGTAAAGAGCACGTCACGCGCCCATGACGGGTCGTCATCGGCCGCGAGATTCCTCGACTCGGGGGCTTCTCACCATGGGCGACGGCCATTAGCATCACAGCACTGAACACCGTGGGCAGAAGGGTGCCGACGATGGCGGGACTTTTGTTTGACAACCCGTTCTATGGAAAGCTCGCCCAGGCTGTAAATGGTGTCCGGAAGGATGCCATCGACCTTGAACGAATGCTCAATAGATCATTCGACATGGCTCAACGAACACAGCTGAACGCAGGCTATGAGAGCAACGTCGACACGCAGCGCAGACAGCTCCGGTGGGCTCTCATCAGCATCGTTCAGGCCGCCGAGGATGCTCTGCAGAACACTCCGATGAAGGTCACGGCCGAGGAGGCCGCCCTCGGAGGCAAGGGCCCGTACGGCGCGCCGAGCTTCTGGTAACCCCCAGAGCCCGACACCCGGCGAACGCCGAGACCACCCTCGACGGCAAGGACCCGCACGCCGCACCGAGCTTCCGGTAACCCCCAGAGCCCGACACCCGGCGAACGCCGAGACCACCCTCGACGGCAAGGACCCGCACGCCGCACCGAGCTTCCGGTAACCCCCAGAGCCCGACACCCGGCGAACCCCCATCCCCGCGCGGAGGGCCGCGGCCGGCCAGCCGGGAAGCCGGATGGCCGACGAAAACGGCGGCCGCACGGGACCCCGGCTTTCCGCGTGTCATCGGCGGAAGCCGACGTCGGGCCAGGCCGGGGTGTAAAGGCCGAAGGCACCCCAGTTCACGAGGGTTCGCCGCGCCGGGACGATCTGCGGACGCTGGTACAAGGTCACCGAATGCACCTCATCCCAGATCAACCGGTCGGCCTCATTCGCGTACCGACGGGCCTTCGCCGGGTTCAGTTCTTCGGTGGCGCGGTCGAGAAGGGCGTCGAGCGACGCTGATCCGACCCGGGCGACGTTCTGCCGAACGTCGTTTCCGCGTGGTCTGCCGTAGATCGGCCGCAGATTCGAGATCGGGAACGGACCGCCGATCCAGGAGAACGGTGCGAGATCGTACGCGCCAGGAATGAGATACCGGTCGAAGAAATCGCTGTCGGGCACCGGCCGCAGCTCCAGCCGTACGCCCACCCGCCCCAGCATGACCTGGATCAGCTCACCGCTCTGGCGGCCCGTCGCCGCGCTCGCCGGGTAGACGTACCGCAGCGTCAGCGGGCGGCCGTCCTTCAGCCGTGACCGCCCACGCGTCCGCCAGCCCGCCCGGTCGAGCAGGCGTCCGGCGCCTACCGGGTCGTAGCTGCCCAGGTCGCCCGCGTTGTCCTGGTAGCCCTCCTGGGTGTTGACGAAGGCGTGGTCGTTCAGGAGGAGCACCGGCCAGTCCAGCCCGGCCAGGGCCGACCGGGCGAGCGCGCGGCGGTCGATGGCCATCGCCACGGCGCTGCGTACGTTCACGTCGGCCAGTGCCGGCGTCGCGCCGTTGAAAGTGAGCTGGCTGAAGTCCGGACCGGCCGCCCGCCGGACGACGGCGCCGGGGACCTGCCGCGCGCGCCGGTACGCCGCCGCGTCCGTGCCCGCGTCGAACGCGTCGATCTCGCCGCTCGCGAACGCCCCGGGCATCGCATCGCGCGCAAGGTATCGGAAGACGACCCGGTCGAGCCGGGCCCGGGGTCCCCACCAGTGAGCGTCACGGACGATCGTGACGGCCTGGGCGGTGCGATCGATGCTCTCGGGCCGGAACGGTCCGGCGGTGACCGGGATGCGACCCGACCACGCGTGGTCCCAGGCGGACGGATCGCTGATCGTTTTGGCCGGGTACAGCGGACTGAACAGGCTCCGCCATTCTCCGAACGGCCGATCGAAGGTCACCACGACCTGCCGGTCGTTCGCCCCACGGGCGACCTGCCGAATCCGGTCGTACCCGGTGGACGTGGTGATCTGGTACGCCCTGTCGCGGCCGCGACAGGCCCGCCACAGCGCCAAGAAGTCGCGGTAGCCGATCGGTGTGCCGTCGGACCACCGGGCCGTCGGGTTGAGGTCGTAGGTCACGACCTGTCTCGGCCTCTTGCGGGTGACCTCGGCCCGTACCAGGTAGGACGGGTCGGCGGTGACTCTCCCGCGCTGGTCGGAGCGGAACAGCCAGGGCATCAGCGCGCCGAGGATCCGCGCCGTGTCGAGGTCGGCGCCGCCCAGGTGCCAGTAGTTCCACTGGGTGGGGAACTCCGTCGTCGCGAGCCGCAGCGTGCCACCGTCCCGCACGCGTTCACGCGGCGTCGGCGCGATGTCGTACGCACCGATCCGCGACACCGGACGCGCGGGCGCTTGCGCCGGCGCGCACGCGGCCACGACCAGCAGGAGCAGAGCGATCGGCGCAGACCTCACCAATCCGCTCCTCGACCACCGGAAACCACCCACGAGCCCGCCGCCAACCGCCCCACAAGCCTGCCGCGACCGTCTCAGAGGTGACCCAGGCCGCCGCCGAAGCGACGACGCGCCCACGATCACGCGCAGCGAGACCAAAGCGATCGGCGTGGATTTCATCGGGACTCTCCTTGCCCGGAGTAGTGGCAGGCCACGGCATGGTCGGAGGCGGGATGTCGGACGCCGAGATCCTCCTCGGCACGCTTTCCGCAGTCGTGCGCCGTAAGCGCCGGGAACACCGCGCAGGGGACGCGGAACCGGCGACCACCGGATGGATCGGGCGGCTCCCGTACTTCCCATTCCGGCCGCTCACCGTGCGAACCCGGAAGGGGGACGGCGCCAAGCGGAGTCCGGGCGTACGGATACGCAGGCGTGGGATACACCGTGTCGGTCCGCGTGGATCTCATCGGGGCCGTCCTTGCCCTGCGAAGTGGCAGGCCACAGCGTGATCCAGAGCGAGATGGCCCAGAAGGGGGGCTTCCTCAGCGCACTGGCGACGGTCGTGCGCCGCGAGCGCCGGGCAGCGGGCGCGAAACCGGGCAACCACCAGGTGGGTCGTGTAGCGGCTCCCGTACCTCCCATTGCGGCCGCGCTTCACCGTGCGGGTGCAGCAGCGGTACGGCGTCGAGCAGCGTCCGGACGTACGGGCACACGGGCGTGGGGTACACCGCGTCGGTCGGCGTAGATCTCATCGGGACTCTCCTCGTCCTGCGAAGTGGCAGGCCACAGCGTGGTCGGAGGCGAGATGGCGAAGGCCGGAATCCTCCTCCCCGCGCTGGCCGCAGTCGCGCACCGGGGACGTTGGCGGCAGCGGGCCCCGCGTGAGGAATCGGCAACCGACAGGTGGATCGGGCGGCTCCCGCACCTTCCACCCAGCCCGCACGCGGTGCGGGCCCGGAAGCGGGATGACGTCGAGCAGCGTCCGGGCGTACGGATGCACGAGCACGGCGTACACCGTGTCGCTTGCGTGGATCTCATCGGTGCCCTCCTTGCCCTGCGAAGTGGCAGGCCACAGCGTGATCGGGAACGAGATGGCGAAGAACGGGGTCCTCCTCGGCGCACTGGCGACGGTCGTGCGCCGTGAGCGCCGGGAACACCGGGCAGCGGGCGCGGAACCGGCAACCGCCAGGTGGACCGGGCGGCGGCTCCCGCCCCCCGTTCCGGCCGCCCACAGCGCGGACCCAGAAGCGGGCAGCGTCCGGACGTACGAGTGCACCGGCATGAGGTACACCACGTCGGTCCGCATGGATCTCATCGGTGCCCTCCTCGCCCTGCGAAGTGGCAGGCCACAGCGTGATCGGGAACGAGATGGCGAAGAACGGGGTCCTCCTCGGCGCACTCGCGACGGTCGTGCGCCGTGAGCGCCGGGAACACCGGGCAGCGGGCGCGGAACCGGCAACCGCCAGGTGGACCGGGCGGCGGCTCCCGCCCCCCGTTCCGGCCGCCCACAGCGCGGACCCAGAAGCGGGCAGCGTCCGGACGTACGAGTGCACCGGCATGAGGTACACCACGTCGGTCCGCATGGATCTCATCGGGGCTCTCCTTGCCCTGCGAAGTGGCAGGCCACAGCGTGATCGGGAGCGAGATGGCGGAGAACGGGGTCCTCCTCGGCGCACTGGCGACGGTCGTGCGCCGTGAGCGCCGGGAACACCGGGCAGCGGGCGCGGAACCGGCAACCGGCAGGTGGATCGGGCGGCGGCTCCCGTACCTGCCGCTCACCGTGCGGGCGCAGTAGCGGGATGGCGTCGAGCAGCGTCCGGGTGTACGGGTGGGCGGGCGTGGTGTACACGGCGTGGGCGTCGCCGAGTTCCACGATGCGCCCGTGGCGCATGACGGCGACGCGGTCGGTCAGCCGGCGGAGGGCGGCCAGGTCGTGTGCGGCGATCAGGTATGCCAGGCCCAGGCGTGTCTTCAGGTCGCGGAGCAGTTCGATGATGCCCGCCCGGGTGGAGACGTCGAGCGCCGAGAACGGCTCGTCGAGGAGCAGGAGCCGTGGGTCGAGCGAAAGCGCGCGGGCGATGCCGACGCGCTGACGCTGGCCGCCGGACAGTTCGGCCGGCCGGCGTCCGGCGTGTGCGGGGTCGAGTCCGACCAGGCGCAGGAGTTCGGGGACGCGGGCGGCGATCTCCGGCCGGGTGCGGCCGTGGGCGCGGAGGGGTTCGGCGAGGATGGCGCCGGCCGTCATGCGCGGGTCGAGTGCGGCGGCGGAGTCCTGGAAGACCAGTTGCACGTCGCGGTGGAGTTCGCGGCGTTCCCTGGCGGACAGGCTCGCGGTGTCATGGCCGAACACCACGCCGGTCCTGAGGGCGGCGATCTCCTTGAGCGTGGTCGTCTTCCCGCATCCGGACTCGCCCACCAGGCCCAGCGCCTCGCCCGCTCGGACGTCGAAACCGACGCCGTCGACCGCGCGCACCACACGGGCCCGCCGCAGCGTCCCGCGCACCGAATGCTCTTTGACCAGTCCGTCCACCACGAGGACGCGCGGTGTGGCGGCCCTGCCACCCGGCGCGGGCCGGCCCGGCGGGGCATCGCTCATGGGTGCCGGGACGACGTCCACACGGCCGGGGCGCGGGACGGAGTGAAGCAGCGCGGCCGTGCGGGGCATGGACGGGTCGGTCGCGGCCGTCGCCGCCGGACCGACTTCGACCGTACGGCCGGCGTGCATCACCATGATGCGGTCGGCGCGCTCGACGGCGAGCCCGAGGTCGTGGGTGATGAGCACGAGGGCCGCGCCCGTACGGCGCTGAACGGCCCGGAGGGAATCGAGCACCTGAGCCTGCGCCGGTGGGTCGAGGCCGGCGGTCGGCTCGTCGGCGACGATCACGGACGGGTCGGCGGCCATCGCCACGGCGATCATCGCCCGGCGGCTCTGGCCTCCGGAGAGCTGATGCGGGTACGCGCGGGCGACCGTGGCGGCGTCCTGCACACCGGCGAGTCTCAGCAGCTCGGCCGCCCGCGTGGCCGCCGCACGCCGGGACACGCGGCGGTGGGCGCGGACCGCCTCCGCGATCTGCGCGCCGATCCGGTACACGGGCGTGAACGCGTGGTCCTGGAAGACCACCGCGATCTCATCGCCGCGGACGGTGGCGAGATCGCGTTCGGGCAGACCGAGGAGCTCGCGCCCGCGGAGCCGTACCGAACCCTCCACCCGCGCGGACGCGGGCAGCAGGCCGACGAGCGCGAGGGCGGTCGCGGACTTGCCGGCCCCGGACTCGCCGACGACCGCCAACACCTCTCCCGCCGCCACGCCGAACTCCACACCACGTACCGCGCGGACCCCGCTCACGAACGTGACGCACAGCCCGGACACCTCAAGGACCGGCCCGGCGCCCCCGGCCCTCACCACGGGCTCCCCAGAGCATCACGCAGCCCATCGCCGGACAGCACGGCTGCAGTCACGCGCTCCCCGCCGGACTTGCGGACAATCGCCGACACCCCACTCGGCGTGGCGACCCCGACCCTCACCACAAGCCCCGAAACGCATCGCGCAGCCCATCGCCGGACAGCACAGCGGCGGCCGCGCGTTCCGCGACGATCAACGACACCCCGAACCCGGTCCTCATGGCGGGCTCGCCAGAGTGTCGCGCAGGCCGTCGCCGATGAGGGTGGTGGCGAGGACGAGGAGGATCAGCGCGGTCACCGGGGGCAGGAACAGCCAGGGAAAGGTGCCGGCCGACGGTGCGCCGTCCGCGATGATCGTGCCCAGTGAGACGTCGGGCGGCCGTGCTCCGAAGCCGAGGTAGGACAGGCTGGTCTCGGCGATGACGGCGGTGCTGACGTTGAGCGTCGCGTCCACGATCAGCAGCGGCAGAAGGCCCGGGACGATGTGACGGACGATGATCGTCATCGGCCGGACGCCGAGGAAGCGGGCGGCGAGGACGTACTCCTGGTCGCGCAGGATGAGGGTCATCCCCCGGACGACGCGCGCGGTGACCATCCACATGAAGGCGGCGAGCAGCGGTGCGAGGACGGGCAGGTCCGCGCCACGGAGCGCCGGGGCCAGCGTCGCGACGACGAGGAGGGGCGGCAGGACGAGGAGGAGCTCGACGACGCTCATCAGCCCGCGGTCGGCCCAGCCGCCGAGGTATCCGGCGGCGGCCCCCGTCACCGTCGCGAGCCCCGTCGCGGAGACGGCGACGAGCAGGCCGGTGACCAGTGACGCGCGCAGCCCCCGCAGCGTCACGGCGTACATGTCCCGGCCGGTCTGCGTCGTCCCCAGCCAGTGACGGGCGGACGGCGGACGGCGGAACGCGGTGAGGTCCACGCCGTCCCACCTCCACGACGTGAGATACGGCCCGGCGAACGCGAGGACCAGGAGCACCCCGAGCAGACCGAGCCCCAGACGAACCCGGCCACCACGAACGGCGCGGAACCGCCGGTGGGTCGGAGACCGCCGGTGCGCCCCGCCCCGGCGGGGACCGGAAGCGTGCGGGGCCGAGGCCGTCGGAGTCTCGGGCGCATGGGCGGGTCCGCCGGGAGGCCCCGGCGCGCGAGCGATCATGCGGCGGCCTCCGGTCATGGCCGCGCCCGGGGATCGAGGGCCGCGTTGGCCAGGTCGGCGAGCAGGCCGACGGCGGCGATCGCCATCGCCGCCGCGCAGCCGCAGGCGGCCACCGCGTTCACGTCGTCGCCCGCGATCGAGTCGATCAGCCACTCCCCCAGCCCGTGCCAGGCGAAGACCTTCTCCGTGACGGCCGTGCCGGTCAGCAGGGCGGCGAAGCCGTACGCCGCGAAGGTCGTCATCGGCGCCACCGTCACGCGCAGGGCGTGGCGGCGTAACGCCGTGCGCCGGCGCAGGCCCCGGGCCATCGCCGCGCGGACACAGCCCGAGTTCAGCGCGTCGAGGAGCAGCCCTCGCTGGTAGCGGGCGCACATCGCGGCCTGGCCGAGCGCGAGCACGGTGGCGGGCAGGAGCAGATGACGCAGCCGGTCGACCACCGGCCCCGCGGCACCCGGCGTGTATTCGCCCGTCCACGCGAAGACCGGCGCACCGGTCCAGGAGTTCACGCTCTGGGCGGCCGTCTGGAGGAGCACCGCCAGGGCGAACGCCGGGGTCGCCATCGTCACCAGCGCGCCCGCGGTGATCAGGCGGTCGAGCGCGCCCCGCGGGCGGCAGGCCCCCACGGCGCCCAGCAGCACTCCCCCGGCCCAGCCCAGCGCACCGCCCGCCGCGACGAGACGCAGGCTGGCCCCCGCGCGCCGGAGCAGCTCGCCGCGCACCGGCACGCCGTCGAGCGTCGCGCCGAAGTCGCCGCGCGCCACCCCCGACGCCCAGGTCGCGTAACGACGGGCCGGCGGCCCGTCGAGCCCGAGCGACGCCAGCCGGGCCGAGACCGCCGCACGGGGCGGTCTCGGGCTCCGGCCCTCCAGCGAGGCGCGCGGGTCGAGGGCGAGCGTGGCCGCGAAGTAGGCCAGGCTCGCCCCGGCGACCGCGAGCACCATCCGGCCCAGGCAACGGCGCAGCACGACCAGGACCTCCCGCAGCGGTAACGGCGACTGCGGAAAGTTATCGCAAAGTCACGCTATGACAACACCGGGCGAGAGCGCCTGTGGAGAACTCAGTCGAGCAGGAACGCGGCGACCTCCGCCCGCTGGGCCCGCGCCGGTCCGTCGAACGCCGCCAGCCACTGCGCGCGCTTGTAGTACCGATGCAGCACGTGTTCCCAGGTGAAGCCGATGCCGCCGTGCCCCTGGATGGCGTTCTCGCAGGCGAACACCGCGGCGGACCCGGCCAGGGCCTTGGCGGCCAGGCACGCCTGCCGGGCCATCTCGTCATCCTCCGAGACACACCACGCCGCCCAGTACGCGAGCGACCGCGCCTCCTGCAACCGCACGTAGACGTTCGACGCCTTGTGCGACACCGCCTGGTACACGCCGATCGGCTTGCCGAACTGCTCGCGCTCCTTGGCATAGGCGACGAGCAGGTCCAGGGCGCGCTGCGCGACGCCGACGCCCTCCAGCGCCAGCGCCGCGTAGGCGCGGTCGCGGACCCGGCCCAGCAGGACGCGCGCCTCCTCGCCGGAGGCCAGCGCACGCGCCGGCGCGGAGGAGAACCGCACGTCCGCCACCCGCCGCGTGCCGTCGATGGTCGAACGCGGCGTCACCTCGGCGTCGCCCGCCTCCACCGCGTACAGCCCGTCGGCCGCGACGACGACGAACAGGTCGGCCACGGCGCCGTCGGGCACGAGCGTCTTGGCACCGGTCAGACGGCCGTCGGAGACCGACGTCTCCACCGGGTCCAGCAGCGCCTGCGGACGCCCCGGCTCGGCCCAGGCGAGCGTCGCCTTCAGCGCGCCCGAAGCGACGCGCTTGCCCGCCTCGGCGTCCAGCGCGGGCGCGGCGAGGGCGACGGTCGAGAAGTACGGCGCGGGCAGCGGCCGGTACCCGGTCTCCTCGAACAGGACGGCCTGGTCGAGGAAGGTCAGGTCCTGGTCCAGCCAGCCCATCGAGGCGAGCCTGCCCCAGACGTCCTCATCGACGCCGGTCGAGGAGTCGGCGATCTCCGCCAGGCGCGCGTCGTCGTACCGGGAGGCGAGGAACTCGCGGGCGAAGCCGCGCAGTTGCTCCTGCTCTTCGGAGAACGCGAAGTCCATCGGTCAACGTCCCTTCGGCAGGCCGAGGACACGCTCGGCGATGATGTTGCGCAGGATCTCCGATGTGCCGGCCTCGATGGTGTTGCCCCGCGAGCGGAGCTGCCAGTACTGCCAGAAGCCGTTCCAGGGCGCGTCGTCGGAGACCAGGCCGTTCAGCCCGAAGACCGACTGGGCGAGTGAGGTCAGCCGCTGGTTCGCCTCGCTCCAGGCCAGCTTGACGCCCGAGCCCTCCGGCCCGGGGATGCCGGTCTCCAGCAGGGTGGTCAGCGACCGGTAGTTGGTGAAGCGCAGCGACTGCATCTCGATCCACTCGCGGGCGACGGCGTCGCGGATCACCGGGTCGTCGGCGGGGCGGCGGCCGTCGGGCCCGGGCTCCTTGACCAGCTTGATCAGCTGGTTCACCATCCGTTCGAGCTCGGCGGAGAGCGCGAACCCGAGCGTGCCGCGCTCGTGCAGCAGCGTGGTCATCGCGACCTTCCACCCGTCACCGGGCGAGCCCAGGATCGACGAGCGCGGCACCCGTACGTCGTCGAAGAAGATCTCGTTGAACTCCGGGTCGCCGGTGATCTGCACCAGCGGCCGTACGGTGACGCCCGGAGCGTGCATGTCCACGATGAGGTACGACAGGCCGGCGTGCTTGGGCGCCGACGGGTCGGTGCGGACGACGAGGATGCAGAAGTCGGCCTTGTGCGCGTAGGAGGACCAGACCTTCTGCCCGTTGACCACCCAGTGGTCGCCATCGAGGACCGCGCTCGTACGGCCGGAGGCGAGGTCGGAGCCGGAACCTGGTTCGGAGAAGCCCTGGCACCAGATCTCCGAGCCGTCCAGCAGCGGTCGCAGGTAGCGCTCCTTCTGCTCCGGAGTGCCCCACGCGATGATCGTCGGCCCGGCCATGTTGAGGCCGATCACTCCCGGATGGCCGGGTGCGTTGGCCCGCGACATCTCCTCCAGGTAGATCGCCTGGTACGTCGGGGACAGCCCGCGCCCGCCGTACTCCGACGGCCACGTCAGCCCGACGTACCCGGCCTGGTAGAGCTCGCCGCCCCAGCGCCGCAGCGCGTCGAAGTCGCCCCGGCCCCCTTCGAGCGGCCGGCCGGCCCAGTGCTCGGAGAGCCAGGAGCGGAGCTCCGCGCGGAACGCCGCCTCCTCCGGTGTGTCGTGAAAGTCCACTCTGGGCCTCCCTCAGATACCGATCGCCCGGCAGTACAGCCGGGTGAGCTGCTCCACATCGCCGTCGTCGTACGGCCGCCCGAGCACGAACCAGGTGTACGCGGTGCGCCCGATCATGGTGGCGAGGGCCACCGCGGCCGTACGGGGGTCGACGTCGGCCGGAACCAGACCGGCCTCCTGCCAGCCGCGGATCGCGCGCTCCTGGCGGTCGTAGAACACACCCCAGGCCCGCAGGTACGTCTCGCGCATCGCCGGGGAGAACGTCGCGACCTGCTCGAACACGGCCATCAGCCGGGCGTTCTCGCGGTAGGCGCGCAGGTAGGCGCGGTTGGCGCGGGCGATGCGCGCCTCGGGTCCGTCGCCGTCCAGCGGCTCGGCCCGCATGACGGTGAGCAGGCCGCGCAGCATCTCGTCGATCAGCTGCGCGAAGATCGCGTCCTTGTCGGCGAAGTGGGTGTAGAAGCTGCCGTACGCGACGCCGGCCCGGTCGCAGATCTCGCTGATCTTGGCGTCGAGGAAGCCGCGCTCCTCGAACACCTCGCGGGCGCCGCGGAGGAGCGCGGCTCGGGTCCGCTCCGCTCGGGCCTGCCGCTTGACCTGGGTCACGGCGACATCATAACCGAAACCGATTCGGTAATCGCCCAGGGCGAGCGACGGGATCAGGCCTTTGGACGCGGGGTGTTCATCAGCACGGCGAGGATCACCGCGGACACGGCGAGGATCACGGCCGCCGCCAGGAAGCCGTGGGTGAAGCCGTGCGCCAGACCGGCCGTGAGGAGGCGGGGATCCCGTCCATGCGCGCGCAGGTAGCCGGACGTCGCGCTGGTCGCGATCGTGTTGAGCAGTGCCACACCGATCGAACCGCCGACCTGCTGGGCGGTGTTCGCGGTGGCGGAGGCGACGCCGGAGTCCCGCGCGCCCACCTCGTGCGTGGCGTAGTTCATCGCCGGGGCCATCACCACGCCCATGCCCAGACCGACCAGGATCTGGGCGGGCAGCACCCCGGAGGCGTACGAGGTGCCGGCGTCCAGGCGGACCAGCCAGGCGAGGCCGGCCGCGGCGAGGAGCAGCCCCGGCGCCATCAGAGCGCGCGGCGGCACCCGGGGCAGCAGGCGGGAGGCGACGCCGCCGGCCGAGACCAGCACGGCCGCGGTCAGCGGCAGGAAGGCCACGCCGGTGCGGACCGGTGAATACCCCTCGACCACCTGCAGGTGATACGTGAGCAGCAGGAGCGTGCCGAACATCGCGATCATCGCCACCGCCACACCGAAGTACGCGCTCCCCCGCGTACGGTCCCAGACGACCCGCAGCGGGAGCAGCGGGTGCGCCACACGGCTCTCCACCACGGCGAACACCGCGAGCAGCACGACACCTCCGGCCAGCAGGCCGACCACGGGCCCGGAACCCCAGCCGTCGGTCTCGGCGCGGCTGCACCCGTACACGAAGGCGACGAGGCCGCAGACGGCGAGGACCGCGCCGGGCACGTCGAGACGCGCCCGGGCGGAGCCGCGGTCGGCCGGCAGGACGTACCAGCCGAACGCGGACAGCACGGCGATCGGGACGTTCACGTACAGGCACCAGCGCCAGTCCAGGTACTCGGTCAGCAGTCCGCCGAGGATCAGGCCGATCGCGCCCCCACCCGCCGCGATCGCCCCGAAGACGCCGAACGCCCTGGCCCGCTCGTCCGGACGGGTGAAGGTCACCGCGAGCAGCGAGAGCGCCGCGGGCGCGAGCAGCGCGCCGAACGCCCCCTGGCAGGCCCGAGCCGCCAGCAGCACGCCGAAGCCGGGAGCGGCGCCGCCGAGGGCCGAGGCCCCGGCGAAGCCGAACAGGCCGACGAGGAAGGCACGTCGGCGCCCGGCGTGGTCGGCGATCCGGCCGCCCAGCAGGAGCAGGCCGCCGAACGCCAGTGTGTACGCGGTGATGATCCACTGCCGGTCGGCGTCGGACACGCCGAGGTCACGCTGGGCCGACGGTAGCGCGATGTTCACGATGGTGGCGTCCAGCACGATCATGAGCTGGGCCAGGCAGATGAACACCAGCGCCACCCAGCGGCGGCGTCCACGCTCCTCCACCGCGCGCGGTTCGGACACGTCCGCAGAGCGCTGTTCCATGACAGCCTCCATAAATCGGATGTTCGTTCTCTTTTAGTGCGACCGTCGCACCACTGCGGCGGCTTGTCAAGAACGGACGTCCGTTTTAGCTTTGCGGTATGCCTCGAGTCAGCGACGAGCACCTCGAACGCCGGCGGCAGCAGATCCTCGACGCCGCCCGGCGCTGCTTCATCCGCAAGGGTTTCCATCTGACGTCCATGCAGGACGTCTTCGCCGAGTCGGGGCTGTCGGCCGGGGCCGTCTACCGCTACTTCAAGAGCAAGAACGAGATCATCCACGCGATCGCCACCGAACGGCAGGGCATCGCGGTGCAGCTCCTCGAGAGGATCATCAAGGAGGACCCGCTTCCCCCGTTCGAAGAGATCATCGAGCGGTTCCTGACGCTGGTGCAGTCGATGCTCGACGACGGCACGCTCCGGGTGGCGCCGCAGGTCTGGGCCGAGGCCCTGCACGATCCGACGTACCGTGAGATCGTCTCCGGACTGTTCGTCGGCCTGCGGTCCTCGTGGACGTCGCTGGCCGTCCGCATGCGCGACGCCGGCCGGCTGCCCGAAGACGCCGATCCGGAGGCCATAGGCACGTCGCTGATGTGCCTGATGCCGGGGTTCGTCATGCAACGTCTGCTGGTGGGCGACGTCGACGCCACGGTCGTGACCGCGGGAATCCGCGGGCTCGCGGGCGCACGCTGACCCTCCCCCGGCCAAGGCCGGACCGGCGCCGAGACCCCGGAGAACGGCGCCGACCGAGATGCGGGCGGCGTCCGCCGAGCAGCGCGCCATCACGGCGATCCAGCAGGCCGAGCGGATACAAGACGGTACTTCGGAACAGTGAACGGCCGGCGAGCGTCCGCGTGGATCGCCGGCCGTTCAGCCGAGGTGCAACTCGCCCTCGGCGACCAGGACGGCGGGGCCACCCAGGAAGCTGGTCTCGCCGTCCAGCGTCACCGTGACCACGCCGCCGAGAACGGCCACCTCCCAGGTGCCCTCGGTGCGGCCCTCCGCGTGCGCGGCGGCGACCGCCGTCGCGACCGCTCCCGTGCCGCACGACCGCGTCTCCCCCGACCCGCGCTCGTGCACGCGCATCTCCACCCGGCCCTGACCCGCCGGGCGGAACAGCTCGACGTTGACGCCCTCGGGGAAGAAGCCGGCGTCCACCTCGGGCGCCCGGGTCAGGTCGAGGCCGGACACCGGCTCGGTGATCGCGCAGGCCAGGTGCGGGTTGCCCATCGAGACGCCCAGGCCCTCGTACACGCGCCCGGACACCGTCGCCCGGCTGTTCCCGAGGATCTTCGGCGCGCCCATGTCGACGGTGACGTCGCCGGTGGCCCCCAGGCGGGCGACGCGCACGCCGCCGCGGGTGGCGATCCGCAGGTCGCCCGGGGCCGCCAGGCCCGCCTCGACCAGGTAACGGGCGAACACCCGCACGCCGTTGCCGCACATCTCCGCCACGCCGCCGTCGGCGTTGCGGTAGTCCATGAACCACTCGGGATCGCCGTCGCGGCCGAGCGCCTTGGAACGGACGACCCGCAGCACCCCGTCGGCGCCGATTCCCGCTCTGCGGTCACAGATCGCGGCGACCAGCTCCGGCGTCAGGTCGAGCGCGCCGTCGGGGTCGGGCAGGATCACGAAGTCGTTCTCGGTGCCGTGCCCCTTCACGAATCGCATGCACTGATCGTATCCAGCGCGCAGTCGACCGGGGCGTCGTGCCCGATCCAGCGCACCCGCGGATCGCGGCGGAACCAGGACTCCTGCCGGCGGGCGAACCTCCTCGTCGACCGCACGGTCTCCTCCCGCGCCCGCTCCTCGCTCCACTCCCCCGCCAGGAACCGGAGCACCTGGGCGTAGCCGAGCGCACGGCTCGCGGTGAACCCTTCGCGCAGCCCGTACGGCTCGAGGCGCCGCACCTCCTCCACGAGCCCCGCGGACCACATCCGGTCCACCCGCAGCGCGATGCGCTCGTCCAGCTCGGGGCGGGGAACGGCCAGTCCGAGCTGTGTGGCGTACTCCTTGGCCTCGTCATAGGACGGCATCGAGGCGCTGAACGGCCGCCCGGTCATCTCGATCACCTCCAGCGCCCGGACGACGCGCCGCCCGTTACTGGGCAGGATCGACGCGGCCGCCGCCGGGTCACGCTCGGCGAGCCGCGCGTGCATCGCCGCCGGGCCCACCTCGGCGAGCGACGCCTCCAGCCGGGCCCGCAGCTCCGGATCGGTGCCGGGAAAGTCCAGGTCGTCGATGACCGCGCGAATGTAGAGTCCCGACCCTCCGACCAGCAGCGGCACGCGCCCACGCCCGTGGATCTCCACGATCGCCCGCCGTGCCAGGCGCTGGTACTGCGCGACACTCGCGGTCTCGGTGACGTCCCAGATGTCCAGCAGGTGGTGCGGGACGCCCCGCCGCTCCTCTTCGGTGAGCTTGGCCGTGCCGATGTCCATGCCGCGGTAGAGCTGCATCGAGTCGGCGTTGACGATCTCACCGCCGAGCCGCAGGGCGAGCTCCACCGCCAGATCGGACTTTCCCGCGGCGGTGGGCCCGACGACGGCGACGATGTTCGTCCCCGCGAGGTCGTCGTGGCCGTGCGGTCTGATCGTTCGCGTCACATGCTAATTCTGGCCCCACCTCGGGTATGGCATCCCACATGACGGCATCGGCGGTCGATGCCCGGACAGGACCGCTTGGGGGGATCCCATGTCCATCGTGGACAAGGTGAAGGAGTTTCTTGGCCAGCACGGCGACCAGGTCGACAAGGCCGTCGACAAGGCCGGCGACATGATCGACGAGAAGACCGGCGGAAAGTACGCCGACAAGGTCGACAAGGCGCAGGAGCAGGCCAAGAAGACGGCGGCCCAGTGGGGTGAGGAGGGCAGGCAGCAGCCACCCCAGCCCTGATCGCTCATGGCCCCGGCGGGCCGTCCGGAGACCGGTACGTCAGCGGCAGGACGGTGCCGTCGGAGCCTGCTCGGGCCGACCGATGCCCGGCATGCCGAGGGAGACGGCCTTCGACGGCTCGGACACGCGGCGTTCCCACGCGTCGCCGGCGGGGGTGCGCCGCACGTGGCGCACCGGGCCGTCCGCGACCAGGTGGTGCGGCGCGGCGTACGTGACGTCCACGGTGACCACGTCGCCGGGCCGGGCCGTCTCCTCGGCGGTGAAGTGGACGAGGCGGTTGTCGGGCGCCCGGCCGGACATGCGGTGCGTGCGCTCGTCCTTGCGGCCCTCTCCCTCGGCGACCAGAACCTCCAGCGTGCGCCCGACCTGCTTCTTGTTCTCCGCCCAGGAGATCTCCTCCTGCAGCGCGACCAGCCGGTCGTACCGCTCCCGTACGACCTCCTTGGGGATCTGCCCGTCCATCGTCGCGGCCGGGGTGCCGGGCCGCTTGGAGTACTGGAAGGTGAACGCGCCGGAGAACCGCGCCTCGCGTACGACGTGGAGGGTCTGTTCGAAGTCCTCGTCGGTCTCGCCGGGGAAGCCGACGATGATGTCGGTGGTGATGGCGGCCTCGGGGATCGCGGCGCGGACCCGCTCGATGATGCCGAGGTAACGCTCCTGCCGGTACGAGCGGCGCATCGCCTTGAGCACCCGGTCGGAGCCGGACTGCAGCGGCATGTGCAGCGACGGCATGACGTTGGGCGTCTCGGCCATCGCCGCGATCACGTCGTCGGTGAAGTCGCGCGGGTGCGGTGAGGTGAAACGCACCCGCTCCAGACCCTTGACCTCACCGCAGGCGCGCAGCAGGCCGGCGAACGCCCCCCGGTCGCCGAACTCCGCCCCGTAGGAGTTGACGTTCTGGCCGAGCAGGGTGATCTCCAGGACGCCCTCGGCGACGAGCGCCTCGATCTCGGCGAGGATCTCGCCCGGCCGCCGGTCGGTCTCCTTGCCGCGCAGTGAGGGCACGATGCAGAAGGTGCAGGTGTTGTTGCAGCCCACCGAGATGGACACCCACGCGGCGTACGGGGACTCGCGGCGCGTCGGCAGGGTGCTGGGGAACGCCTCCAGCGACTCCTTGATCTCGACCTGCGCCTCCTGCCGCACCCGCGCGCGTTCGAGCAGCACCGGCAGCGACCCGATGTTGTGGGTGCCGAACACCACGTCGACCCAGGGCGCGCGCCGGACGATCGTGTCGCGGTCCTTCTGGGCGAGGCAGCCGCCGACGGCGATCTGCATGCCGGCGTGGCCCTCCTTGACCGGCCGCAGGTGGCCCAGGTTGCCGTAGAGCCGGTTGTCGGCGTTCTCGCGGACCGCGCAGGTGTTGAAGACGACGACGTCGGGCGTCGCGCCCTCGGCCGCGCGCGCGTATCCGGCGTCTTCGAGCAGCCCCGCGAGCCGCTCGGAGTCGTGCACGTTCATCTGGCACCCGTACGTGCGTATCTCGTACGTGCGGGCGCGGTCGTCGAAAGTCGTGGGCGCGTTCATCTCAAGAGAAAGGGTACGCGGGCCCGGCCCCCCGGCGGGACCGAGTGATCCGCCGAACCGAACGCCCATCAGGGGGAACGGAGGGGTACCAGGGGCGAACAACGTGATCGGATCGGTATATCAAGGGACTGGTTGCGTTCTTCGGATCACGTACGCTTTGCGGGCATGACCGACACCGGCAAGGCGGCCCAGGAGGCCGACGTGAGTGGCGGCGGACCGCTCGTCGTACTTGAGAACGTCAACAAGTACTTCGGTGAATTGCACGTCCTGAAGGACATCGATCTCACCATCCACCGAGGCGAGGTCGTGGTCGTGATCGGTCCGTCGGGCGGCGGCAAGTCCACCTTGTGCCGCACGATCAACCGGCTGGAGCCGATCGACGACGGGACCATTCGGATCGACGGGCAGCCGCTGCCCGAAGACGGCAAGGAGCTCGCACAGCTCAGAGCCGATGTCGGCATGGTCTTCCAGTCGTTCAATCTGTTCGCGCACAAGACGATCCTGCAGAACGTCACTCTCGGCCCCACGAAGGTGAAGAAAACCCCGGCCGCCGAAGCGGAGAAGTACGCGATGGAACTTCTCGAACGGGTGGGGATCGCGAGCCAGGCCGAGAAGTACCCGGCGCAGCTCTCCGGCGGACAGCAGCAGCGTGCCGCGATCGCGCGGGCGCTCGCCATGCGGCCCAAGGTGATGCTCTTCGACGAGCCCACCTCCGCGCTCGACCCGGAAATGATCAAAGAAGTGCTCGACGTCATGACCAATCTCGCCGCCGAGGGAATGACCATGGTCGTGGTGACCCACGAGATGGGCTTCGCTCGCGCGTCGGCCAACAAGGTGGTCTTCATGGCGGATGGGCAGATCGTCGAGGAGAACACTCCGGAAGAGTTCTTCACGAACGCCCGAAGCGATCGCGCGAAGGATTTCCTTTCCAAGATTCTGACGCACTGATTTGTCATGAAACGCGCTGGCCGCTCCCCCGTGCCGGCTCGAAAGCAGAGGAAGATCATGCGAGTACGTCATTTCGGTGTTGCCGTCGCCGCGCTGGCCGTCGCCACGATGGGCGTCACGGGTTGCGGAGCCAAGAAGGCCGGTTCGGTCGTCGACAAGGCCAAGGACCAGAAGAAGCTCACGATCGGCGTGAAGTTCGACCAGCCGAGCATCGGGCTGAAGAAGCCCGACGGCACCGTCGAGGGCTTCGACGTCGACGTGGCCAAGTACATCGCGGGCAAGCTGGGCGTCCAGGAGAAGAACATCACCTGGAAGGAAACGATCTCCGCCAACCGCGAGACGTTTCTCAAGAACGGCACCGACGACCTGGTGATCGCCAGTTACTCGATCACTCAGGCGCGCCTTCCGCTGGTCACCTTCGGCGGTCCGTACCTGGTGCCCCACCAGGACATCCTGGTCCGCGCCAACGACACCTCGATCAAGACGTTCGCCGACCTCAAGGGCAAGCGGGTCTGCCAGGTCGCCGGCTCCAACTCCTGGAAGAACCTCACCGACGGCACGAACAAGTTCAACCAGAAGGTCGCGATCAAGCTCGTGCCGGCCAACGCGTACGAGGAGTGCATCACCAAGCTCAAGGGCGGCTCGCTCGACGCGGTCTCCACCGACAGCACCATTCTCGCCGGTTACGCCGCCCGCGAGGGTTCGTCGGTGAAGGTCGACAACGTGCCGTTCACCGACGAGAAGTACGGCGTCGGCATCAAGAAGGGCGACATCAAGACCTGCAACGCCGTCAACAAGGCGATCACCGACATGTACGCCGACGGCACGGCCAAGAAGCTCATCGACAAGTGGTTCACCCCGGAGGGCCTGCAGTTCGACACGACCAAGCCCCCGGCTTTCCAGGGCTGCAGCTGAACCGTAGCGACCCAGCGCGCCGGTGAGCTCATCCGCTCACCGGCGCCGTTTCGATCCGGTGGAGACCCATGAATTTGCACGCGCTGTTGGACTTCGGTCCGCTGCAGCAAGAATTCGGCACCGTCATGAAGGCGTTCTGGGGAACGATCCGGCTCGCCCTCCTGTCGGGCATCGGCTCGCTGATCCTCGGCACCGTCCTCGCCGCGATGCGGGTGTCTCCGACACCGGTGCTGCGGGGGGCGGGCGCCCTGTACATCTACATCTTCCGTAACACGCCGCTGACGCTCGTGCTGCTGTTCTGCAGCCTCGGCCTGAGCGACACGCTGCACCTGCAGATCTCCCACGACCCGAGCACGAACGGTTTCTGGCTGGCGACGATCGGCCTGACCATCTACACGGCGTCGTTCGTCTGCGAGTCGCTGCGGGCGGGCATCAACACCGTGCCGCTCGGGCAGGCGGAGGCGGCCCGGTCGATCGGGCTCACCTTCACCCAGTCGCTGCGCCTGGTCGTGCTGCCGCAGGCCTTCCGTACGGTGATCGCCCCGCTGGGCAGCGTGTTCATCGCGATGATCAAAAACACCACGGTGGCGCTCGCGGCGGGTTACTTCGAGGCGTCGGCCCAGATGAAGCAGATGTTCGACACGTACGGCGGCACCATCCCGATCTTCCTCGGGTTCGCGATCGGGTTCATGGTGCTGACCCTCCCGACCGGCTTCTTCTTCGGCTGGCTCTCCAAGCGACTGGCGGTGGCGCGATGACCCTGTCGATGGACACGCAGTCGGACGCCTCGGCGCGGCGGCCGACCAAGAACAAGCCCTCGGTCCTGTTCGACGCCCCCGGTCCGCGGGCGCGGCTGCGCAACAACATCGTGACGCTCGTCGCGGCCGTGGTGCTGCTCTTCATCGCGTACCTGATCATCGCGCGGCTGAGTGACCAGCACCAGTTCGACGGCAAGCTCTGGAAGCCGTTCACCGAGGAGGTCGTCTGGACCAAGCAGATCCTCCCGGGCCTTTGGGGCACCCTCGAGGCGGCGGCGGTCGCCGCGGTGTTCGCCCTGGTCTTCGGGGTGATCTTCGGCCTCGGCCGGCTGTCGGAGCACAAGTGGATCAGCGTTCCGGCCGGGGCGGTGGTGGAGTTCTTCCGCGCCATTCCCCTGCTGATCATGATCTTCTTCGCCCAGGCGGGCCCGCCCGCGATCATGGACGCGTTCAACCGGGTCCTGCCGCCGGTCTCGGCGTTCCTGGCTCTCGTCATCGGCCTGACGCTCTACAACGGATCGGTGCTCGCGGAGATCTTCCGCTCCGGCATCAACTCGATCCCCAAGGGCCAGTCCGAGGCGGGCTACTCGATCGGCCTGCGCAAGGGCGGCGTCATGCTGCGGATCCTGGTGCCCCAGGCGGTCACCGCGATGATGCCGGCCGTCGTCAGCCAGTTGGTCGTGCTGCTGAAGGACACCGCTCTGGGCTACATCGTCGCCTACGACGACCTGCTCAACGAGGGCCTGCGGGTCGTCTCGGTCAACTTCGGCAACACGATCCCGTCGATCATCGTGATCGCGGTGATCTACATCATCATCAACATCGCGCTCGGCCTGCTCGCGACGTGGCTGGAGAAGCGCAGCCGGCGCAGCCGCAAGAGCGCGGCCCGCACCCTCAACACGGCCGCGGGCGCTCCGCCGGCGGTCGGCATGGGCTCCGCCTGAGTCTCCGGGACCGGGGCCGGTGGCGCGTCCACCGGTCCCGGTCTCGTCTAGCCGGGCCGGGGCTCGCCGAGTTCGGACTCGGCCCAGGAGAGGACGGTCCAGGCGTCGCCCACCGCGAGCCTTCCGGGGCGCAGCACCGAGAACTTGGCGCCGAACGCCACGCCCCCGGCGGCGGCGCGCCGATACGTGGCGAGGGTGCGCAGCGGCTCGGGGCCGGACCGTACGCCGCGCTCCTGGTCGACCAGCGTGACGGCGCAGCGGATCGCGAGCTTGGCGTACCCGAGTTCGGCGCCGCCGGCCGCGACGCGGTCCGCCCGGTCCTCCAGGTGCGGCTCGTCCCATCCGCCGATCACGATGTTCGGCCGGAACCGCGACATCGGCACCGGCGGCCCGGGAACGCGCCGGTTCAGCTCGTCCAGCGTGGCGCGCGAGAGGGCGTGCACGGGGCTGCTGTCGGCATAGCCGGAGGTGCCGGGCGTCCGTCCACCGGTGGTCCGGTCGTGCTCCGGCGGCACCCGTACGACCCTGCTGTCCGCGCCGAGCACCGACGAGAGCCACGCGGCGGCCTCGTCGCCCTGGTCGACGCCCCCGTACAGCGTGCCGAAGAGCTCCACCTTCCCGCCGGGAGAGTCCCGGTCGACCGCGATGTCCAGGTCGTCGAGTCCGGGCGCGCGGAGGGTGAGGTGTTCGCCTCTGGGGTCGATGGCGGGCCGGATGAGTGCCAGCCGGGGGTCCCGGCGCTGGCTGCGGAACCTCCCGTCGCGGTCGACCACCATGAACGCGCGGTCGTGGGGCAGGCCCGCCTCGGTCAGCGTCGCCTCGCTCAGCGGCACGCCGGCACAGCCCTTGACCGGATAGGAGATCAGCTCGCTGATCGACGCCGTCGTCATCGCCCTCCCTCGCCTACCGCGAAGCTAGAGGGACCGCCGGAGGCGACGCCAGAGACGGCGGTGGTATCTGACAGCGATTCGTCAGGTTCGCGCCTCGCCTGCGGACGCCAGGACCTGCTCGCAGGGGTCGGCCGAGGGCACCGCCCCGTACGGGACGGGCCGATACGCCGTTTCGAAGGAGCGGAACGCGGCGGGGCGCCGCCGGGGCCCGGCCCCAACTTTTAACAAGCTCAAGTGCGGGGTCGTGGCCCCATTGTCCCCCGGTTTGCGAGACGATTCCGATATGACCGCTCGTGCGACCGCCCCCTATGGATCCTGGCCCTCCCCCATCTCCGCCGCCGACGTCGCGAGGGCACGCCTGCGCCTTGGTTACCCCACCATCCACGGCGATCGTGTGTGGTGGCAGGAGACCCGTCCGGAGAGGGGCGGGCGTACCACGATCGTGCGGTCCGGCACCGACCTGCTCCCGGCGCCATGGGACGCCCGCACACGCGTACACGAGTACGGCGGGCGGTCCTATCTCCCCCTGCCGGACGGTGACCTGGTCTTCGCCAACTACTCCGACCAGCGGCTCTACCGGCTCGCCGAGGGCCGCACCCCGCTGCCGCTGACGCCGGAGCCGGCCGAGCCGTCGGGGCTGCGGTACGCCGACTTCACGTTGTCGCCCGACGGCCGGCACATCTGGTGCGTCCAGGAGAGCCACGCCTCCGGCACCGTACGGCGGGCCATCGTCGCGGTCCCGCTGAGCGGCGCGGCCACCCAGGATCCCGGGGCGATCCGCGAACTCGTCCACGGCGCCGACTTCTACGCCTTCCCCACACCCTCCCCCGACGGCGGGCACCTCGCGTGGGTGCAGTGGAGCCACCCGAGGATGCCGTGGGACGGCACCGAGCTGCGCGTCGCCGCCTTCGAGGCCGACGGCACGCTCGGACGCCCCCGTACGGTCAAGGGCGGGCTGAACGAGTCGGCGCTGGCACCCACCTGGCTGGACGAGAACAGCCTCTACGTCGTCTCGGACTGGCCAGGCTGGTGGAACCTGTACGAGATCGGCCTGCGCGGCGAGTCTCCGCAGGCGCTGTACCCGGCCGAGGAGGAGTTCGCCGGGCCGCTGTGGAACCTCGGCGGCCGCCCGTACGCCCTCCTCGACGACGGGCGCATCGCGGTGCTGCACGGGCAGGGCGACCAGCGGCTCGGGCTGTACGACCCGGAGACCGCCGAACTGACCGACTTCGACCTGCCCTACACCGACTGGAAGCTCCAGGTGTCCGCCGACGGCACCACCATCGTGGGGATCGCCGGCGCCCCGGACATCCCGTGGTCCGTGGTGGCGGTGAACGCCGACAGCGGCGAGGCCACGGTGCTGCGGGCGGAGCTGGACACGCCGCCCGATCCGGCCTACCTGCCGCTGCCGCGCGCTCAGGAGCTCGAGGGGCCGTTCGGGCGGCCGGTGCACGCCTATGTGTACCCGCCGTCCAATCCCACCGCCCAGGCGCCCGAGGGCGAGTTGCCGCCGTACGTCGTGTTCGTGCACGGCGGGCCGACCGACCACTCCACGAGCGTGCTGGACCTGGAGATCGCCTACTTCACCAGCCGGGGCCTCGGCGTCATCGACGTCAACTACGGCGGCTCGACCGGCTACGGCCGCTCGTACCGCGAGCGGCTGCGGCGCCAGTGGGGCGTCGTCGACGTCGAGGACACCGTCGCGGCGGCCCAGGCGCTGATCGACGGTGGCACCGCCGACCCGGACCGCCTGGCCGTCCGCGGCGCGAGCGCCGGCGGATGGACCACGCTGTGCGCGATCACGCAGAGCACGCTGTTCAAGGCCGGCACGTCCTATTTCGGCATCGCCGACCCGCAGAGCTGGCTGAAGGAGACCCACGACTTCGAGTCCACCTACCTGTACGGGCTGATCGGTCCGGTTCCGGGGTTCGAGCGGACGTACGAGGAGCGCTCGCCGCTCGCGCGGGCCTCCGGGACGGCCTGCCCGGTGCTGCTGCTGCAGGGCATGGACGACCCGGTCGTCTCTCCCCCGCAGTCCGAACGCTTCGCGGACGCGGTGGCGGCCAAGGACATCCCGTACGCGTACCGGGCGTTCGAGGGCGAGTCCCACGGCTTCCGGCGGGCCGACACGGTGATCGCCTCGCTGGAGGCGGAGCTGGCGTTCTACGGTCAGACGCTCGGCTTCGACCCGAAGGACGTGCCGGCGATCGAGCTGACCGTGGGACGGCGGCCGGTCCAGCCGCCGCCCGCGCCGCCCGCGGCTTCCGAGCCCGCGGCGCCCACGGCCGAGGAGTGATCGCGCACCGTCCGGCACGACCGCACGCGTCGTGCCGGGCGGATCCCCGGGGACCGCTGCGGATCGTGCCCTCCGCCCTGCGTGGTCGCCGCGTCGCACCGTAACGCGACCGCACCCCTCATACCCGGCGGGCCCCCGAAGACCACCGCGGACCGCGGGCCCCGCCCGGTCACCGCATCACGCCGTAACGCGGCCGTGTCCGTCAGCGGGCGAACTCCGTGGCTCGCGACTCGCGTACGACGGTGATCCGGATCTGCCCCGGGTAGGTCAGCTCCTCTTCGACCTGCTTGGCGATGTCGTGCGCGATGACCTGGGCCTGGATGTCGTCGACCGAGTCCGGCCGGACCATGACGCGGATCTCGCGGCCCGCCTGCATGGCAAAGACCTTCTCCACGCCGTCGCGCTCGGTGGCGATCTCCTCGAGTCGCTCCAGCCGCTTGACGTACGCCTCGAGCGACTCGCGGCGGGCGCCCGGGCGTCCACCGCTGATCGCGTCGGCGGCCTGGGTGAGCACGGCCTCGACCGTACGGACCTCCACCTCGTTGTGGTGGGCCTCGATCGCGTGCACGACCTCCTCGTCCTCGCCGTACCGGCGGGCGATCTCGGCGCCGATGAGCGCGTGGCTGCCCTCGACCTCGTGGGTGAGCGCCTTGCCGATGTCGTGCAGGAGGGTGCAGCGTTTCAGCAGGGCCGTCGGAAGGCGCAGCTCGGCGGCCATGATCCCGGCGATGTGCGCCGACTCGATCAGGTGCTTCAGGACGTTCTGCCCGTAGGAGGTGCGGTAGCGCAGCTGACCGAGCAGGGCGATGAGCTCGGGATGCATGTCGGTGATGCCGAGCTCGACCAGGGCGTCCTCGCCCGCGCGTACGCACAGCTGCTCGACCTCGGCCTTGCTGTGGTCGTAGATCTCCTCGATGCGCTGCGGGTGGATCCGGCCGTCGAGGACGAGCTTTTCCAGGGTCAGCCGGCCGACCTCGCGGCGTACGGGATCGAAGCAGCTCAGCAGGACGGCCTCGGGGGTGTCGTCGATGATGAGGTTGACGCCGGTGGCCGTCTCGAACGCCCGGATGTTGCGGCCCTCACGGCCGATGATGCGGCCCTTCATCTCGTCGCTCGGCAGGTGCAGGACCGAGACGACGGACTCGGCGGTCTGCTCGGTGGCCACCCGCTGGATCGCCAGCGTCACGATCTTTCTCGCGCGCTTCTCGCCCTGCTCGCGTGCCTCGTTCTCGATGTCACGGACGATCAGCGCCGCCTCGCGCTTGGCCTGGTTCTCGATCACCGCGACGAGCTCGGTCTTGGCCTGCTCGGCGGTGAGCCCGGCGGCCTGTTCGAGGACCTGGCGGCGTTCTTCGTCGACCCGCTCCAGCTCGGCCCGGCGCTCTTTCAGGGACTGTTTCAACTCGTCCAGCTTCTGTCCGCGCTCCTCGAGGCGCCGCATCTCGTCGTCGAGCCGCTGCTCGCGCTCGGCGAGCCGGATCTCTCGCCTCTCGAGGTCCTCACGGACCGGCCGGAGATCGTCCTTGAGCGCCCTGACCTCCTTCTCGGCGTCTTCGCGCGCCGCCGTGGAGACCTCTTTGGCCTTCGCCGCGGCTTCGGAAACGATCTCCTGCGCCTTCGCCTTCGCCCGCGCTACGATCTCGTCCGCGTCCCGATGAGCGTTGATCTCCTCTTCGCTCGGCACGGTGCTGTCGGAGCCTCCCCGTCCGGGGAGCCGCTGAAGCACGACGACGACAAAGGTGACGAACGCCACGATGATGACCAGTGCCGCACCTATGACAACCCAGATCACGGCACTGACCCCTTTCCTCGACACGGAGACCGCCCAACACCAGGGCGGCGTGCGAGGGGCTACGAGCGCGCCACGGGTATGCCGGACCGCCGACGGATGCCGGGCAGGGCACAACCGTCCGGGGCCCAAGGCTTCCGCCTGGAACCCTGCAATCCGTACCAACCGGCCATAGGGGGAGCCGGCCGGATCACCTCTCAGCTCGTCAACGTCTGCGGTCGTATGGCAATCCGCACTGCGCGGAGTAACTCCTCACTGCCGTAACCGTAAGCGTCGAGGAGGTAATGGGCAAGGAAAGACTCCTCGTTCGGGACGATTCGTTGCATGTGGCAACCGAATACCCATAACTCCCGCCGAGGGCCCGGGACGCCCGCACCCGGCACCCCGACCGCGTGACCGCACCACCGACGTGCGGCCGAGCACCCCAAAGCTTCGGCCCAACCCGCAGGTCGATGCCTCTCCCTCAGGTGTTCGCGGTCATTCGTCCGTGGGAACGCCGGGGTCGTCGATGCCTTCCTGTTCGAGGGCTTCGCGGACGAGGCGGTAGGCGAGCCCGCTGGAGTATCCCTTGCGGGCGAGGACGCCGAGGATGCGCCGGGTGCGCTTGACCGGGTCGAGGCCCCGGGTGGCGGCCATGCGCTTGGCGATGAGTTCGCGGGCGGCGGCCTCCTCCTGTTCGGGGTCGAGCTCCTCGACGGCCTCGTTGACCGTTTCGTCGGCGACGCCGCGCCGCCGCAGCTCGGCCGCGAGTGCCCGCCGGGCGAGGCCGCGGCCGGTGTGCCGCGACTGCACCCACGCCCGTGCGAAGGCGGCATCGTCGATCAGGCCGACCTCGGTGTAGCGGCCCAGCACCCGCTCGGCCACCTCGTCGTCCACACCCTTATCCCGCAACGCGTCCGCGAGCTGCGCCCGCGTGCGAGGTGAGAAGCTGAGCAGCCGCAGACAGATCTCACGCGCCTCCACCTCCGGATCGGCGGGCGGCCCGCCCGCCTCGCGGCCGGAACCCTCCCCACGACCAGAACCCGCTCCGCGACCGAAACCCTCCCCGCGACCGAAATCCTCCCCGCGACCGAAGCGCGCTTCGCCTCCGGAGGAGTGCTCTTCGCCGCCTCGTCGCGCACGCCTGGACGTCCGTCCACCTGTCCGTCCGCCTTTTCGCCGCCCGGAAGCCGCACCACGCCCACCCGGCCCGGATGCCGGACCGCCGGCGTACGGCGTGGGCGGGGTGACCTCCCCTTCCCCGCCGGCCGGAAGAGGGCCGGCCGAAGCCCCGCCGGGCTCCCCCGCGGGGCCGGTGGCGCCGGTGGCCCAGCCGGACCCACTGCGCCCGGCCGAGGAACGCTCCTGCTCACCGCCGGCCCAGCCGGGCCCGGTGCCCTCAGACGAGGACCGCCGCCGCTCACCGACAGGAGGGGTGGCTCCAGTGGCCCAACCGGGCGCCGGATCGGCGGGATCCAAGCCGTCAAACCCGGCACCGGTCTCATCGGCGGACATGACACCTCCTAGCTCTTCCGGACCGCTCACCGACGGCACGCCGGGCGAAACCCGGCACCGCCGGTTCCAGCGGGTCATCCCCTGGGCAAGCACAAAGCGCCCCCGCGAACCCGACCAAAAGTCAGCGAGCAGCCCGGCCGGCACCGGCGGTTCCAGGGGGACGCCCCCTGGACAGGCACAAAGGACTCCCGCGAAGCCGACCGAAGGTCAGCGAACAGCCCAGGGCGCCGGGCGCAGCCCGGCAATCGAGGGTTCCAGGGGGTCGCCCCCCTGGACAGGCACAAAGGACTCCCGCGAAGCCGACCGAAGGTCAGCGAACAGCCCAGGGCGCCGGGCGCAGCCCGGCAATCGAGGGTTCCAGGGGGTCGCCCCCTGGACAGACACAAAGGACTCCCGCGAAGCCGACCGAAGGTCAGCGAGTAGCCCAGGGCGCCAACCCGGCGTCCGCGTCAGAACTCCTGAGCGGGGGCGACGCCACCGGGGAAGGTGCCCGCGCCGGTGTCGATCCGGCGCGGGATGTGACGCCGCCGCCCGCCAGGAGGCCTTCACGGGCCCGCCTTGCCCGACCCGAGCCATGCCGCCCTGCGCCCGGCCTCGGCATGGTCAGCGCGCCGGGCTCAGGCGTCGCCGGGCTTCGGGGTGCTCTTGGAGCCGCGCTTGGCCGGGGCGGTCTTGCCCGCCGCCGCGCCCGCCACGGCCGGGGCCGGGGTCTCCGCCGCAGGTGTCGCGGGGTCGGCGTCGAGCTTCGGGCCCACCCCGAGCTTCTCCTTGATCTTCTTCTCCAGCTCGTTGGCGAGGTCGGGGTTCTCCCGCAGGAAGTTGCGGGCGTTCTCCTTGCCCTGCCCGAGCTGGTCGCTCTCGTAGGTGTACCAGGCGCCGGACTTGCGGACGAAGCCGTGCTCGACGCCCATGTCGATGAGGCCGCCCTCGCGGCTGATGCCCACGCCGTACAGGATGTCGAAGTCGGCGACCTTGAACGGCGGGGCCATCTTGTTCTTCACGACCTTGACGCGGGTGCGGTTACCGACGGCGTCGGTGCCGTCCTTCATCGTCTCGATGCGCCGAATGTCGAGACGGACCGACGCGTAGAACTTCAGCGCCTTGCCGCCCGTCGTCGTCTCGGGTGAGCCGAACATGACGCCGACCTTTTCCCGCAGCTGGTTGAGGAAGATCGCTGTGGTCTTGGTCTGGTTGATGGCGCCGGTGAGCTTGCGGAGCGCCTGCGACATGAGGCGGGCCTGGAGGCCGACGTGGCTGTCGCCCATCTCGCCCTCGATCTCGGCACGGGGCACGAGGGCCGCGACGGAGTCGATGACCACGACGTCGATCGCGCCGGAGCGGATCAGCATGTCGGTGATCTCCAGAGCCTGCTCCCCCGTGTCCGGCTGGGAGACGAGGAGCGCGTCGATGTCGACGCCGATCTTCTTCGCGTACTCCGGGTCGAGCGCGTGCTCGGCGTCGACGAACGCGGCGATGCCGCCGGCCTTCTGCGCGCTCGCCACCGCGTGGAGCGCGAGGGTGGTCTTACCGGAGGACTCCGGGCCGTAGATCTCGACGACGCGGCCGCGCGGGAGGCCGCCGATGCCGAGGGCCACGTCGAGGGCGATCGATCCGGTCGGGATCACCTCGACCGGAGGGCGCCCCTCCTGGCCCAGCCGCATGACGGAACCCTTGCCGAACTGCCGCTCGATCTGGGCGAGCGCCGCCTCGAGGGCCTTCTCGCGATCGTTTGCTGCCATGTGAGGTGTCCCTGTGAAAATCGGTGACTGATGTTGACGGGTGCGACGTTACGGGGCCGCACCGACAGTTTTCGAGAGTCCGGGCCACCGTTGTGGATTACGCCGCCCGTTGCGGTCAACTCTAGCCGAACACGTGTTCGATCATGGTCGGACACTCAGAAAGTCCGGTGAACTTGGCTTACGCTGAGGCGCAGGATCATGCCGGTCACCATTCTCATGTGCGCCGACCCGCTCAACCCCCGGCGGGTCGACGAACACTTCGCGCGGGAGGCCGAGTCCGTGCGCGCGCTCGGCGGATCCGTCGCGCTCATCGACCATGACGCCCTCCAGCAGGGCGACGCCGCCATGGCCGCACACCGTGTCCCGCGCGACCTCGGCACGGTCTGGTACCGCGGATGGATGATGACGTCCGTGCAGTACACCGCGCTGGCCTCGGCGCTCGGCGCGCGCGGGGTCACGATGGCGGTGCCGCCGGACGGCTACCAGAAGGCGCACGAGCTGCCGGGCTGGTACGACACGTTCGCCGGCGTCACCCCCGCGAGCGTGTGGCTGCCGGCGCGTCCCGGCACACCTCCGGACAAGGACCACCTGGCCCGGCTCGTACGCCCGCTCGCCAAGGGCCCGGCGATCGTCAAGGACTACGTGAAGTCGCGCAAGCACGAGTGGGACGACGCCTGCTTCGTGCCCGACGTCACCGACGTCGACCGGCTGCACGCGGTCGTCTCGCGTTTCGTCGAGCTCCAGGGCGACTTCCTGGCCGGCGGCATCGTGGTCCGCGAGTTCGAGACGTACGAGGGCGGCGAGGCGCGCGTCTGGTGGGTCGATGGAGAGCCGGTCCTGGTCGGACCGCATCCGGACACGCCGGAGGTGCGCCCACGCCCCCTCACGGACCCGGTCGCGCCCTGCGTGCGCTCGCTCGGCTGCCGGTTCATCACCACTGACCTGGCACGACGTGCGGACGGCACCTGGCGGGTGGTGGAGACCGGCGACGGCCAGGTGAGCGACCTTCCCACGGGAACGGAGCCGGCCGACCTTTATCTGAGTTTTCCCATTCGTTGAACCGATCCTGCCGATCGACCGTCCCACCTCTACACTTACCGGGCACTAACCCTGGAATCGGAGGGTCGTCGGCAATGCCTCCCAAAGCCGCCGGTCGGCGGATGCGCTCAGGCGCCGTACAGCTGAGCGCCCTGAGCGTCCTGTCGCTGACCCTCGTCGCCTGCTCGTCCAGCACGAAGGCGAGCTGCGTCGACGGCTGGAACTCCCACGGCGGCTCCTACCGCGTCGTCCCCGACTACTACTGCGACAACGGGGGCTCGTACGGCCGCTACTACTGGTACTACGGCGGCCGTTACCACGGCGGATACATCTCGCACGGCAGCACCATCCGCCCGCGCGGCAGCAAGATCACCTCGCGCGGTGGCCGGGTGATCTCACGCGGCGGCTTCGGCGGCCACTCCGGCTCCCACGGAGGCTGAGCGTGCGACGCGAGTTCTCCGACCCGCGCGCGAACTGGGCTCAGATCATCGAGTCGCAGGGCCTCGCGTACCACCGCACCTCCCACCCTGAGCACCTGAACCGCCCGTACTGGGACGAGTCCGTGCACTACGTCTTCCCCATGGACGAGGTCCTCGCGCTGGAGTCGGTGGTCGAGGAGCTCCACCAGATGTGCCTGGCCGCGGTGGAGCACGTCGTGAGCACCGGCCGGTACGACGTGTTCGGCATCCCGCCCTGGGTGCGCCCGCTGATCGAGGCGTCGTGGCGGCGGCGCGACCCGCACCTGTACGGGCGGTTCGACCTCTGGTACGACGGCGAGGGCCCGGCGAAGCTGCTGGAGTACAACGCCGACACCCCGACCGCGCTCGTGGAGAGCTCGATCATCCAGTGGTACTGGCTGCAGGACGTCCACCCCGAGGGCGACCAGTGGAACTCCGTCCACGAGCGTCTCGTCGACCGGTGGAAGCAGATCGCCCCGCCCTCCCCCGTGCACTTCGCCTGGACGACCGAGGACGAGACCGGCGAAGAGCTCATGACCATCGCGTACCTGCAGGAGACGGCCGAGCAGGCCGGTGTCCGGGCGAGCGCGATCGCCATGGAGGACGTCGGCTGGCACGCCCTCAACGAGCGTTTCGTCGACCTGGACGAGGCGGAGATCCGCACGGTCTGCAAGCTCTACCCGTGGGAGTGGATCGTCTCCGAGCCGTTCGGCCGGCACGTCCCGCGGGCGGCGTGGATCGAACCGATCTGGAAGATGCTCCTGTCGAACAAGGCGCTCCTCGTCGTGCTCTGGGAGCTGTACCCGGGCCATCCGAACCTGTTGCCGACCTTCCTCGGCACGCCGAGCACGCTGACGTCCTACATCCGCAAGCCGCTGCTGGGCCGCGAGGGCGCGAGCATGAGCATCGTGACGCCCGAGGGCGTGCAGACGACGACCACCGGTGAGTACGGCGCGGAGGGCTTCGTCTACCAGGAGTTCTGCCCGCTGCCCGACTTCGACGGCGAGCATCCCGTGCTGGGCGCGTGGGTCGTGGGCGACGAGTCGGCGGGCCTCGGCATCCGTGAGACGTCCGGCCTCATCACCGACGACACCTCATCCTTCGTTCCCCACCGCATCGACGACTGAGTCCTACAGGGAGACCGACATGTATCTGGCGTTCTCGGACGGCTTCGGCACGGCTCTGGGCAAGGGCGCCGGCGCGATCGCCGCGTACACGGCGCTCGGCCTGGTGCTGCTGGTCATCGGGTTCCTCGCGGTCGACCTCGCGACTCCGGGCCGGCTGACCACGATCATCCGGACGAACCGGAACGCCAACGCGACGCTGCTGGCCGTCTGCGGGGTCTCGGCCGTGGGCCTGGTGGTGGCCGCGTCGATCTTCGCCTCCGGTGGGAAGCTCCTCGAAGGACTGATCGCGACCCTGGTGTGGGGTCTCGTGGGCATCGTGGCGCAGCTGGTCGCCTCGGTGATCGTCCGTTACCTGCTGGGCGTGGACGTGGCGGGGCTGATGGCCAAGGAGAAGCTCGAGCCGTCGGCGATCCTGCTCGGTGCCACGCAGGCGACCGTCGGGCTGATCACCGCGATCGCCGTCATCTGAGGTCGTACGACGCGAGCCGCGGCCGTACGGCGCCGGGCGTCACCGGCAGCCCGGCCGCGCGCCACTCCTGGAAGCCGCCCACGACATCGGTGGCGTGGAGCAGCCCCATGGCTCGCAGCGACGCGGCGGCGAGTGAGGAGGAGTAGCCCTCGTCGCAGATCACGATCCAGCGGATCCGCTCGTGCGCGGCCTCGGGGATCCGGGCGTCGCTGCGGGGATCGAGCCGCCATTCGAGGTGGTTGCGCTCGACGACGATGGCGCCGGGGATGTCGCCGTCGGCGCGCCGCTGGTACTCCGGACGTGTGTCGACGAGGAGCGCGCCGGAGCGTACGGCCTGGGCGGCGTCGTGTGGCTTCAGCCGCGTCAGACCGGCCCGCGCCTCGGCGAGCAGCCGATCGATGGTCACCGCAGCTTCTGGGGTACGTCGAACGTGGCGCAGACGGCCTGCCAGACCTCCTTGGCACCGACACCGTCGGCCAGGGCCTGCTCGATCGTGCGGCCGCCGAGCTCGGCCATGACGTAGTCCTTGGCCACACTCTCGGCGTAATTTTCGCCGAACTGCTGGCTCATCCGGTCCCAGAACACGGTTAGACGCACCCTTCCACGCTATCGGGCGGCCGGTCCTGTCAGTGCCCGGAGGCATCATGGCACCATGACACCGCTCGACCGCTTCTCCGACGCCGCGCGCGCCTGGTTCGCCGGGGCGTTCGCCGCGCCCACGGCGGCGCAGGAGGGCGCGTGGGAGGCGATCGCGCAAGGCGACAACACGCTCGTCGTGGCGCCGACCGGTTCGGGCAAGACGCTCGCGGCGTTCCTCTGGTCGCTCGACCGGCTCGCCACGACGCCGCCGCCGGAGGACCCCAAGCGCCGCTGCCGGGTGCTCTACGTCTCGCCGCTCAAGGCGCTGGCCGTCGACATCGAGCGCAACCTGCGGGCGCCGCTGACCGGGCTGCGGCAGACCTCCCAGCGGCTGGGCCTGCCCGAGCCCGACGTTCGCGTGTCCGTACGCTCCGGCGACACCCCGGCGGACGAGCGCCGCCGGTTCGCCGTCAAGCCGTCCGACATCCTGATCACGACGCCCGAGTCGCTGTTCCTCATGCTGACCTCGCAGGCGCGCGAGGCGCTGCGCGGCGTCGAGACCGTGATCGTCGACGAGGTGCACGCCGTCGCGGGCACCAAGCGCGGCGCCCATCTCGCCCTCTCCCTGGAGCGGCTCGACGCCCTGCTGGAGCGGCCGGCCCAGCGCATCGGGCTCTCGGCGACCGTACGCCCGGTGGAGGAGGTCGCGACGTTCCTCGGCGGCACGCGGCCCGCCACCGTGGTCCAGCCGCCGCACGAGAAAGAGGTCGAGCTCGAGATCGTCGTGCCGCTGGAGGACATGACCGAGCTGGGGCAGCCGGTCGAGGACCTGTCCGGGGCGGCGGCCGGAGAGCCCAACCGCGCGTCGATCTGGCCGCACGTCGAGGCGCGGGTGCTCGACCTGGTCGAGGCGCACCGCTCGACGATCGTCTTCGCCAACTCGCGGCGGCTGGCCGAGCGGCTGAGCGGGCGTCTCAACGAGCTGGCCCGCGAGCGCGTTGAGGGAGACCTGCCCGAGGAGGACGTGCCCGCCGAGATGATGGCGCAGGCCGGGGCCTCGCGGGGCGCGCCGGCCGACGTCGTACGCGCGCACCACGGGTCGGTGTCGAAGGAGGAGCGGGCAGGCATCGAGGAGGCGCTCAAGGCCGGGCGGCTGCCCGGCGTGGTCGCGACCTCCAGCCTCGAGCTGGGCATCGACATGGGCGCGGTCGACCTCGTCGTCCAGGTCGAGTCGCCGCCGTCGGTGGCGGGCGGGCTGCAGCGCATCGGCCGGGCCGGGCACCAGGTCGGCGCGGTCTCACGCGGCGTGATCTTCCCGAAGTACCGGGGCGATCTGGTGCAGACCGCGGTCGTGGCCGAGCGCATGCGCGAGGGCCGCATCGAGGAGCTGCGTTATCCCCGCAATCCCCTCGACGTGCTCGCCCAGCAGATCATCGCGATGGCCGGCATGGACGAGTGGCCGGTCGACGAGCTGGAGACGCTCGTACGCCGCGCGGCGCCGTTCGCGACACTGCCGCGCTCGGTGCTGGAGGCGACGCTCGACATGCTCGCCGGGCGCTACCCGAGCGACGAGTTCGGTGAGCTGCGGCCACGGCTGGTGTGGGACCGCGTCGCCGGGGTGCTGCGGGGGCGCCCGGGGGCACAGCGTCTCGCGGTGACCAGCGGCGGCACGATCCCCGACCGGGGCCTGTTCGGCGTCTTCCTGGTGGGAGAGAAGTCCTCCCGGGTCGGTGAGCTGGACGAGGAGATGGTGTACGAGTCGCGGGTCGGCGACGTGTTCGTGCTCGGTGCCAGCTCCTGGCGCATCGAGGACATCACGCCCGACCGGGTGCTCGTCTCCCCCGCCCCGGGGCGGCCGGGCAAGCTGCCGTTCTGGCACGGCGACGCGCCGGGACGGCCCGCCGAGCTGGGCCGCGCCCTGGGGGCGTTCAGCCGCGAGCTGTCGGCGCTGCCGCCCGAGCGGGCGCGCGAGCGCGTACGCGCCGCGGGCCTGGACGAGTGGGCCGCCGACAACCTGCTCGCCTACCTCGCCGAGCAGCGTGAGGCGACCGGCTACGTCCCGGACGACCGCACGCTGGTGGTCGAGCGGTTCCGCGACGAGCTCGGCGACTGGCGGCTCGTGGTGCACTCCCCGTACGGGGCACTCGTACACGCGCCCTGGGCGCTGGCGATGGCGTCGCGGCTGCGCGAGCGGTACGGCGTGGACGCGCAGGCCGCGCACTCCGACGACGGCATCGTGCTGCGCATCCCCGACACGGGTGAGGCCGTGACCCCGCCGGCCGGCGACCTCGCGATCTTCGACCCGGACGAGATCGAACAGATCGTCACCGACGAGCTGGGCGGGTCGGCGCTGTTCGCGTCGCGGTTCCGCGAGTGCGCGGCGCGGGCGCTGCTGCTGCCGCGGCACCGCCCGGGCAAGCGGATGCCGCTGTGGCAGCAACGGCAGCGGGCAGCGCAGCTGCTGTCGGTGGCCAGCAAGTACGCCTCGTTCCCGATCGTGCTGGAGACCGTGCGCGAGTGCCTGCAGGACGTCTTCGACGTGCCCGGGCTGGTGACGCTGATGCGCGACCTGGCCGGGCGCAAGGCTCGCCTGGTCGAGGTCGAGACGCCGATGCCCTCGCCGTACGCCCGGTCGCTGCTGTTCAGCTACGTCGGCGCGTTCATGTACGAGGGCGACGCGCCGCTCGCCGAGCGGCGGGCCCAGGCGCTGGCGCTCGACTCGACGCTGCTGGCCGAGCTGCTCGGCCAGGCGAACCTCCGCGAGCTGCTCGATCCCGAGGTGGTCGCCGAGGTGTCACAAGAGCTGCAGCGGCTGCCGTCCTCGCGGCATGCCCGCGACGTCGAGGGCGCCGCCGACCTGCTGCGCGAGCTGGGGCCGCTGGCGACCTCGGAGCTGACCGCGCGGGGAGTCGCTCCGGGGTGGCTCGCCGAGCTGGAGGAGTCGCATCGCGCGATCCGGGTGCGGATCGCCGGTGAGGAGCGGTGGGCGGCGATCGAGGACGCCGGGCGGTTGCGCGACGCGCTCGGCGTGCCGCTGCCGGTCGGCGTCCCGGAGGCGTTCCTGGAGCCCGTCGCCGATCCGCTGGCCGACCTGCTGAGCCGCTACGCGCGCACCCACGGGCCGTTCCACGCGGGTGACGTGGCCGCGCGCTTCGGGCTGGGCGTGGCGGTGGTGACCGGCGGGCTGCACCGGCTGGCCGACCGGGTGTCGGAGGGTGAGTTCACGCCGGGCGCCCGAGGCACGGAGTGGTGCGATACCGGGGTGCTGCGGCTGCTGCGCCGCCGGTCGCTGGCGCGCCTGCGGGCCGAGGTCGAGCCGTCACCGCACGACGCGCTGGCGCGGTTCCTGCCCGCGTGGCATGGCATAGGGTCCTCGCGGCTGCGGGGTCTCGACGCGCTCGTGCAGGCCGTCGAGCAGTTGCAGGGTGCCGCGGTGCCGGCGTCGGCGCTGGAGTCGCTGGTGCTGCCGGCGCGGGTGCCGGACTACTCCCCCGCTCTGCTGGACGAGCTGACCGCGTCCGGCGAGGTGATCTGGACGGGTCAGGGCGGGCTGCCGGGCGGTGACGGGTGGGTGTCGCTGTACCTCGCCGACACCGCTCCCCTCCTCATGGCCGAGCCCGCCGAGATCACGCTGACGCCGCTGCACGAGAAGGTCCTGGACGCGCTCGGTGACGGCGGCGCGGTGTTCTTCCGCACGCTGTCCGACCGGGTCGGCTCGCTGAACGACGCCGACCTCGTCGCGGCGCTGTGGGACCTGGTGTGGGCGGGACACCTGACCAACGACACGCTGGCCCCGCTGCGGGCGCGCCTGGGGTCGAGCCGCACGACGCATCGGCCGCGCACCCGCCGGCGCCGGCCGGCCATGCCCTCCCGCACGGGCCCGCCGACGGTCGCGGGCCGCTGGTGGACGCTGCCGGAGCGGTCGGACGACACCACGCGACGGGGTCACGCCCTGGCCGAGACCCTGCTCGACCGCTACGGCATCGTCATCCGCGGCGCCGTGATGGCCGAACGCACACCGGGCGGCTTCGCCGCCGTGTATCCGGTGCTGCGCGCGTTCGAGGAGACGGGCCGGTGCCGCCGGGGTTACTTCGTCGAGGGCCTGGGCGCGGCCCAGTTCGCCCTGCCCGGCGCGGTCGACCGGCTGCGCGCCACCCAGCGTCCGGACGACGAGCGGGCCCGCGCCCTGGTCCTCGCCGCGACCGACCCGGCGAACCCCTACGGCGCCGCCCTGCCATGGCCCGAACGCCCGGGCGAGGCCGCGAGCGGCCACAAACCGGGCCGCAAGGCGGGCGCGTTGGTGGTCACGGTGGAGGGCCGCCTGGTGCTGTACGTCGAACGCGGCGGCAAGACCCTGCTGTCCTGGGAAGAGACCGACCTGCAACCGGCCGTCGACGCCCTGGCCCTGGCGGTCCGCGAGGGCGCCCTGGGCCGCCTCACCGTCGAACGCGCCGACGGCGAGTCGATCAACGACTCCCCACTGGCGGCAGCCCTGGAGGCCGCCGGCTTCCACCCGACCCCGCGCGGCCTACGCCTCCGCGCATAACGCCACTCCGTCCCAGCCTCGAACGCATAACGAGCCGCCCCTACTAGTACGGCGGCCGCCATTCGGCTTGTGACCCGTGGTTCGGTGCGGGAGTCCTTGCGCGGTCAATGCGGGCGGCCGGTTCAGGTCCGATCACTGCGCCGTTAGGCTGCTGTGAGTGATCACGGTCGTCGACTATGACTCTGCCTGGCCGCGGCGGTTCGAGGCTCTGCGGCAGGAGTACGCGCGGGCGATGGCGGCGGCCGGTGTGCCAGTCGTGGCGATCGAGCACGTCGGCAGTACGTCGGTGCCCGGCCTGGCCGCCAAGCCGATCATCGATTGCGACATCGTCGTCGCACCGGCGGATGTCGAGTCCGCCGCGGCGGTGCTGGTAGGGCTCGGTTTCAGGCCGCTGGGAGAACTGGGGATCCCGCAGCGGTGGGCGTTCAAGGAGCCGGCCCGGCTGACGGGCACCAGCACCTACGTGATCGTAGAGGGGTCGCTGTCGCTGCGTAATCACCTGTGCGTGCGCGACGTGCTGCGCTCCAGCGCCGCGCTGCGGGAGGAGTACGCCGCGGTGAAGAAGCGGGTCGCTGCGACGGCGGCGGATATCGACGAGTATGGCCGCGGCAAGAACGCGGTCCTTCAGAGGATTCTCGCGGCGGGCGGCATGAGCGAGGCTGAGCGGGCGTCGATCGATGGCAACCAGGTGCCGTCACACAAGGAGCTTCCCCGCTAGTACGGCGGCCGGCCGTTTTCGGTTCGGCCTGGTGGCATGCGGTGGGAGAGTCCGTACTCGCGGGTGCAGCGCCCATGACGAGCCCCCACTGGCCAGACGACCGCAGGCCGCCGACTCCCGCCGACTCCCCGAAGTCTCCGGCTCCGCACATAAGCCGTCCACACCCGCCGTCCCGCCTCACCCCCGAACGCCCCACGGTGAGCCGGCGAACAATCCCCCACCAGTCACCACGCTCCGCACCGCGCACCGCAAGCCGCACACCGCGCACCGCGCACCGCGCACCGAAGCCGCACGCCGCACGCCGCGCACCGCAAGCCGCGCACCGCGCACCGAAGCCGCACGCCGCACGCCGCACGCCGCACGCCGCCGGATTCCCCCGTCCCCGAAGCCCACCTACGCGCGCACCCGCCCTCCCACTTCACCGTCGGACGCGTCGACGGCCGACCGAGCACCATTGCCCCGGAGGCGGCATCTCCGGAGATCTCCTCCACCGCCGGCGCATCGCCTGTGCCCTCAATCCCGTGCGGCTCCTCCAGGGACGGCCGCCATCTCACCGGGTTCCTCGGCAACGGGGTTATCCACAGGTTGGCATTCACATCTCGAAATGCCGGCGCGGCCGGATATTCTTTCCTTCAACGAGGAGAGGAGAAGGCGCGATGGCAGCCTCAGCGAATTCGACGTATGAATATCCAGGGTTCGGTTCAGCCGACTTAGCCATTCCCGTTCGAATACCAACGAGGCTCAATCAACCGTACCGACATATCTCCGATCGTGCCCAGGCGGCCGGATGATCATTGCGAACAGGACCAGGAAGGCTCGTAGGGCCAGTCGGTGTCCGCTGTGTCAGGGCCCGGTGCTCATCGGTCAGCACATCGCCCGCCTGGGGCTCACCTGGGTCCATACCGGCTGCGCGATAGCTCGCATGTAACGAATATCGAAAGCAGAGTAGGCACACTCAAGGCAAGCGTAAGCACCAAATAGCATTAGCAGGATCAGAGGTGATTCGACGGTGGATGTCCGATGATTCGTGACGGCCTTGGGCCGCATCAAGACGCGTGACGCATCCCCCCGTTCGGGCGTGTGCCGAATTACGGTTGCCCATCGGGTGGCTTCGCTATTGCGATCGGGTCTCGACGAAGTAGGTGGCGGTGCAGTCGATCGGCTCGTCGGCACCGCCACCACGCAGCCCCTGACGTCGATACGGAGCAGTTCGTCGGCGCCAAGGTCGCGCAGCTCGTTAGATGTCGTTTCATTCGGCGTGGTCTGTAGGGTTTCTGCCGCGTCGATGGCGGAGCGGCTGGTTCCCTGACGAGCCGTGGGAGTTGTTCCGGAGCCGTGCCGCCCAGGCCGACGCTGATCCACCGGAACGTGCCCGGATCCGCCGGTGGACGCACTGCTGACCAACTTCGACCGCGCGTGGGGCACCGCGGCGCGTCGGTCGGTGTTCGGACCCCGCCAGCGGTGGGACACGGACACAAAGGCGGCGGCCGAGGCCGACACGCGCGGCGCAGATGTGCCGAGCACAGGCCGACCAGACCGGTGAACGTCGCGGCGCCGGCGCAACCGGCGATCGGCAGGTGCTGGCAGCGATCGTGTTCGTGGCGCGCGCGACATCGGGCTGCGCCTGGAGGCAGCTCCTACCGGTCTTCGAGGCGTCCTGGTGGACGGTTTGCCGGAGGTTCGCCGGGGGAAGCGTCGCCTGAGTGTGGGCCGAGCTGTATCGGATACGGCGCTCGCGGCGGGCAACACCGTCGGGCTCAAGCCCTCCGACACGACACCGGTCACGACGCTGGTGCCGGACGAGATCGCGGCCGAACTCCTCTCGCCCGGCGTGCTCAACGTCGTCTGCGGCGACCGCGGCACCGGCGGCGACTCGTGGTCCGCCGGATTCCGCGGATGGTCTCCGTCACCGGATCCACACGCCAGGGTGCGCGATCGACTCGGTCAGCGTCCGGAGTGCGGCCAGGGAGGTCGGCGGGGAGCCCTACGCCCGATGGAGGAAGACGGTTCGGTCTCTGAGCCGATGATCGCAGGTCAGCGCGTGGTTAGCGTCAGGTCGTATGAGCATCGATGGCACACTCGACGAGGCGTACGAACGGCTGCATCGGACCGGGCCGGAGTTCGAAGGCTGGCTCTCCAACCACGGTCCCATGGCGGTGGAATCCATGGTCAGGCGCGGACACGCGCGCCAGGTACACCGCTGGCTGGATCGGTACGTCCGGCGGCTGGACGAACTGCCACGCGCCACCTCGCCCGTCACCGAAGACGGCTGGCGTGCGGCGCTGGGCGATCCGCACCGTCTCGGTGACTGGTTGGTGTTCTTCGAGCGTGAGGTGACCGAACGGCCTTGGCGTACGGTGCTGGAGACGTGGTGGCCGCGGCTTCTGCCCGGTATCGCGGCCGGCGCCACCCATGGCGTGATCCGTACCGGTCACGCGGTCCACGCTCTGCTGGACCACGAGGACGGGCCGCGTCTGGCCGAGCTCGGTCAGGCCCTCGGCTACTGGGCGGCGCGCTGGCAGCAGGTCCCGTCGGCCGTCCCGTCCGGAACCGCCGGTCCGGCGTCCGCTCTCGGCGCCGTTCCGCGTGTTCCCGACCAGAAGGCGGGCATCAACCATCGGCTCGGTCAGCTCACCGACCTGGCCGGCTGGCCGACCGCGCTCGCCGCGCTCCGGCCCGCCACCGACGCCGGGCAGGCCCGGGACCTGCTGGCCGAGCTGACGACGGCGGCCGCCCTGCACTACCTGCCGAACGCCCACGGCTCGGCGGTCATGCTGGTTCACGCCGCGACCGCGCCCATGGCCGTCCTGCGTACGCTGCCGGCGCTTCCCCGCGCCCAGTGGATCCCGAGCCTGCACGCGGCCTGGGCGGCCAGCGCGGCGGTGACCGCGGCCTACACCCCCGCGGCACCCACGCCCCGCCACAGCCTGCCCACCGCCCCGGAGTCGGCGGACGAGGTGTTCGACCGGGCCGTCCGCCATCAGGACGAACACGTCATCAAGCTCGCCGACACCTGCCTCGACGTCCACCAGCGCACGGGCCACCCCGACACGCTCGCCGCGGTCGTTCGCGCGACCGAGCTGATCGACGAGCCTTGACCGAGCGCCCCCGATAAGGGCACCGTCGGCGCCGGTTCGAATGGGCGAAGCGCCGCCCCGGCAGGGGTGAACTGCGGACGGTGGTCCCCAACGGAACCGGTCCTGGCAGTGCCCGCGGCGTTCAGTCGTTCTGGGCGACCACGGCGGCGAGCCCGCAGGGGGTGTGCAGGAAGAGGTAGATGGCACCCTCCGCGACGTCATTCGCCAGGACGTCCGACGGGGCCACGTCGCCGACGTACGCCATCACCTTCCCGCAGGCCGGGCAGGCGGGATATTCGGGATCCTGGAGCCACCACGGCCGGCCGCCGAGCGCGGACCCGCCGGCGAAATGCAGGTCGGGGAGCTGCTCGCCCGGGGTGAGCCGGACCCGCGGCGGCGGCTCGGCCACCAGGACCCTCCCGTCCGGGGGTTCGCCGGTGTACGCGGACCAGGCCGCTCCGCCGTCAGGGGTCACTTCCACGTATCTCGTTCCATGGAGCGCGCAGAGGAAGCAGGTGACGATCCGCAGGCGACCCCGCCACGACGTGTGGGCGAGCGCGCCGGCGACCCGAGGGTCGGCGGTGTCGACGTCGAGGGCGGTCCACAACTCGCCACCGCACCATGGACAGCGGTCGGATGACGGCGCCGTCGTCCCCGCGGGAGCCAGCCCGTACGCCGTCGTGCCACAGATCTCGCGAGCGCGTCCGTCATCGTCGAAGTCCCAGCCGGAGCCGGCCAGGAAGGACGCCAGGACGCCCGCCTCGATGCCGGGCGGCGGCTCCTTCCGCCACCTCACGAAGGCCGACTCGACCACCGGGCCACGGGTTTCGGCGAGCACCCGGAACAGCTGGAAGTTCCTGGTGCCGCCCATGTCGATCCGCGCGACCGCCTCGCGCTGCACATCCTCTCCGGCCGCGCGGAACATCCTCTCCGGTAGGTAGACGTCCGCGTCGAGCAGCCGTACGAGGTGGGGCCGTAGTACCGCGAGGTCGTCCTCGGTCGCCTCTTCCAGTTCCCAGGCGGCGTCGTCGTCGCCGGACAGGACGCGATCCACGAGCTCAGCGATCATGGAAACGAGACGGTATCAATCGCTGCTCGTACATCACCCACACGGACCGAGGAGACGGCCGTTCATTTGCCGCAGTGGCTCCAGCCGCTGGTCCACTTGGCCGTCTTCGACGCACCGCCCCACATCACGCACTTACCGCGTGCCGGCAGACGGATCGGGCCCGCGTAGAACGGGAAGGAGCCCGATCGGCTCTCCCGGCTTCCGCCCTTGACCACGAGCGACGCGCTCAAGAAGACCTTGCCCGACGAGCGCGGCACCATGGTGACCACGCAGTTGGTGCCGGCCTTCGCGTTGTAGAGCAGGTAGGCCCGTGCCTCTCCCAGCCCGTGTGTCTCGATGACGCGGTAGCCGCTGCCGCACAGACGCTGGGGTTTGTACGGGTTGGCGCGGACGGTCTTCCGGGGAGTCGGGTGCCGCGAGGGCGTACGGGACGGCGACGGAGTACGGCTCCTCACCGGGTGGTGGGAGCTTCGTTGAGTCGGCGGCGGGGCGGCGGTGTTCGAGGGGGCGCCGCCGTCCGAGTCGTTCGTGGCGGCCAGCGCGCCGATGCCGGCGCCCAGGACGATGAGCCCCGCCGCCACCGCGCCGATGACCAGGCCGGTACGGCCCTTGCGCCGGGGCCGCCGGTCCGGCGAGCCCGGAGGACCGGGGAAGCCGGTGCCCGGCCCACCGGGGGAGACGGGTCCGGCCGCCGGGGCGGGACCGGCGGCGGGAAGCCGCATGGTCGCCCCGGGATGCCGGGGCCCGGGCATGCCGTTCCCCGTCGGGGAGCCCGGAGACGGCATCCGCTCGGTCGCCCCGGCTCCACCACTCCCGACCCCGCCGGCTCCACCGATTCCGGCCGCACCCAGCCCGGCCGCACCGAGCCCGCCGGCACCCGCCGGGTCGGCCGTGGTGCGGCTCGCCGGGGCGGTGCTCGGTGCCGACGGGCCGGCGGCGCCGGGATTCCCGCTCCGGGACACGTTGTGGCCCATCAGCTCGTCCATCAGCTGACGCGCCGTGGGGCGCCGAGACGGGTCCTTGGACAGGCACGCGGCCACGGCGGGGCGGAGGCGGCCGTCCAGGGCGCCGAGGTCCGGCTCCGCGTGGAGGATGCGGTTGATCACCTGCGGGATGGAGCGGTGGCCGAAGGCGGGCGCGCCGCTCGCCGCGTAGACCATCGTGACCGCCCACGCGAACATGTCCGTGTGCGGGGCGATCGTGCCCTCGGCGAGCTGTTCCGGTGCCATGAAGGCAGGGGTGCCGACGACCTGGCTGACGGCGCTCGTCATGGTGCCGCTGGCGTCCAGGGCCCGGGCGATGCCGAAGTCGATCACGACCGGGCCGTCCGGGCCCATGAGGACGTTGCCCGGCTTGAAGTCGCGGTGGACGACCCCCGCCTGGTGGATCGCGGCCAGGGCGGTCGCGGTGTTGACCGCCAGCCGGTCGAGTGCCGACCCGCGGCGCGGGCCCTCGTCGCGGACCAGGCGTTGCAACGACGGGCCGGGCACGTACTCGCTGACGATGTACGGGCGGTCTCCGGCCATCCCGACGGACAGGACCTGCGCGGTGCAGAAGCGGGCGACCCGCTTGGTCACCTCCACCTCGCGTACGAAGCGGGCGCGGGCCGGCTCGTCCTCGATCAGCTGGGCGTGCAGCAGCTTGATGGCGACCTGGCCGGCCGCGCCGCGGCCCAGGTAGACGACGCCCTGCCCGCCTTCTCCGAGCCGGCCGGTCACGTCGTAGTCCCCCAGACGACGGGGATCCCCGTCGCCGAGCGGCTGGACGTTCACCACGGGCGGCCTCCCAAGCGCGACATTTGGACGCCCGGAGAACCTATCAACGCCCTCCGTCACAGGGGGCGACTACCTCCGACCCGTGCCGCAGGTCACCCTTCCGAGGAGCCGCGCGAAGAGGGTCAGCTCCCGCTGGAGAACACGTCGTCGCGGGCACGGTCCAGCGCGGCCAGCAGGGCGCCTTTCAGCACCGGATTGCCCACGACCTGGCTCAGGGCCACCCGGGGACTGGTCGGGCAGATGCGGCCCACGGCGTCCTGGATCCGGCCGACCAGGCGTTCTCCGCCGGCCCGGCCGAGCTCGCCGGAGATCAGGATCAGCTCCGGGTCCAGCACGATCGTCACCGACGCCACCCCGTACGCCAGCCGCGTCGCCAGGGCGTCCAGGAACGGGCCGCCCGACGCTCCGGCCGAGGCCGCGGCGCGTACGCACTCGGTGGCGGTCGGTTCGTCGAAGCCGTGCTCCCTCGCCAGGTCACGTACGGCGTCCGCGCCCGCGAGCGCGCCCAGGCCGCCGCCCAGCGCGGGCATCCCCCAGGTGACCGACTCGGTGTCCTTCTCCGGCAGGGCCGCGCCCGGGACCGGCAGGTAACCGATCTCACCGGCGCCGCCGGAGAAGCCGCGGTGCAGACGTCCGCCGAGCACGACCGCGAGACCCAGGCCGCGGTCGGCCCACACCAGGGCGAAGTCGTCCACGTCGCGCGCGGCGCCGCACTCCTTCTCCGCGAGCGCGCCCAGGTTGACGTCGTTCTCGATCACGACGGGCAGGCGCAGGTCGCGGCGGAGCGCCTCCAGGACGCCCGCGTGCCAGTGCGGCAGGTCGTAGATGAACTGCACGTCGCCGGTGCGCGGGTCGACGACGCCCGGCGTGCCGATGACGAGGGCGTGCAGTTTGGCCAGCGGCACCTTCGCGGTGCGGCACGCCTTGACCACGGCGTTGTGCACCAGCGAGACGGCGTCGTCGCCCGGTTCGACGGTGATCTCGGCGGCGATGTGGCCGGTGATGTCGGCGATGCCCGCCGTGACGCCGTGGGGGCCGACGTCGAGGCCGGCCACGTACGCGCTGGAGGGGACGACCGCGTACAGCGCGGCGTTGGGGCCACGGCCTCCGGCCTGCTCGCCCACGACGGCGACCAGACCGCGTTGTTCGAGCCGGGACAGCAGTTGGGACGCGGTCACCTTCGACAGCCCCGTGCGCTCCCCGATCTGCGTACGCGTGAGGGGCCCCGAGCTCACCAGGAGATCCAGCGCGGATCTGTCATTCAGTTCGCGCAGGAGCCTTGGCGTCCCCGGGCGACTCGCCATCTCCGGCCACCTTCCATCTCGATCCGCTAACGGCTCTTCTTGGTTAGGAAACTTTCCTGTTAGTTTAGGCCACAGTAGTTCACGCAGTCCCCTCCCCCATAATCCGGCAGACCCGCAGCCCCGAATGTAGGCAGGCGCCCCCGCGACCGCGCGTACGGCATGACGCATGAATACCACGGTCGGGCGGTACCGAAGGGAGTTCCATTGTGAGGTACACCAGGGCCGCCGCGGCGGCCGTTGCGCTCGCCGTGGCCGTGACCGGCTGCGGCGGCAAGAAGAAGGCCGACGACAACGCCAAGGGCGCGGACCCTGCCAAGATCGTCGTCTGGCAGATGGGTGACGGCAGTCCCGAGCAGACCAAGTTCCTGGACGGCGTCGCGGCGGAGTTCCACCAGAAGCACCCGAAGACCGCGGTGCAGGTGCAGTACATCCCCTGGCCGCAGGCCACGCAGAAGTTCCAGACCGCGATCGCCGGCGGCTCGGGTCCGGACGTGACCGAGGTCGGCAACACCGACGTTCAGTCCTGGGCCGAGCAGGGCGCCTTCGCCGACGTCACCGACAAGGTGAACTCCTGGGCCGAGGGCAAGACCCTGAGCAAGAACGCCCTCGCCAACGACCAGCTCGACGGCAAGACCTACGCCGTGCCGTGGTACGGCGGCGTGCGCGCCGTGTGGTACCACAAGGACTGGTTCACCAAGCTGGGCATCCAGCCGCCCAAGACCTGGGCGGACCTCGTGACCGCGGCAAAGACGATCCAGGACAAGAAGCATGTGCCGGGCATCGCCGCGCCGAGCGACTTCACCAACGGCATCCTCAGCTTCGTGTGGGCCAACGGCGGCGACGTCGCCACCAAGCAGGGCGACAAGTGGGTCGGCACCCTGGAGCAGCCGCAGGCCAAGGAGGCCATCGAGTTCTACGCGGGCCTGGTCACCAAGGACAAGGTCGCGCCGGACAAGTACGTCGGCAAGAACGAGCTGCAGGGCCCGCAGCAGGACTTCGCCCTCGGCAAGATCGGCATGTACATGGACGGCAGCTGGGCGCTCCCCCAGCTGGAGAAGGTCAACAAGAAGGACGAGAAGAACTGGGGCGTCTTCCCGATCCCCGGCAAGACCGGCGGCCTCGCCCCGGTGTTCTCCGGCGGCTCCGACCTGGCCGTCTGGAAGGACAGCAAGTACAAGGACGTCGCGTTCGACTACCTGACCACGCTGGACAGCAAGAAGAACTCCAAGGCGTTCGCCGACACGCTGAAGTTCCTGCCGCAGTTCACCGACATCCTGCAGAGCGGTGCGTACCAGAGCGACCCGATCATGGGCCCGTTCGCGCAGGCCGCGGCCTCCGGCGTGAAGTTCACCCCCACGAGCAAGGGGTGGGCCGACTACGAGGGGTCCAAGAAGGTGCTGCCGAACGCCGTCAAGGCCATCATGCAGGGCAAGTCGGCCGACGATGAGCTGAAGAAGGCCGACGAGCAGGCCGGGACCCTGCTCAACCAGTAAGGGGTCCGCATGCTCGACACCGTCCAGACGGTGCGGCGCCCGCCGGGCCGGACCTCGTCCGGCCCGGCACGGCCCGCACGCCGCCGCCCGCGCTTCGGGCCGTACCTGCTGATCCTGCCGGCGCTCGTCACCATCGCCGTGCTGCTCATCTGGCCGGTGGCGCAGATCGCGCGGATGTCGTTCCAGAAGGTCGGCCTCCGCCAGCTCCGCGGCGAGCCCGCGGAGAACGTCGGGCTCGACAACTACCGCCAGATCCTCGGCGACGACGAGTTCTGGGCGGCGCTCCGGCACACGCTCCTGTTCGCGGCCGTCGCCGTCGCCGCCACGCTGGTCGTCGGCACGCTCGTCGGCCTGCTGCTGAACCGCCTCGGACGGCGGATGTCCGCGTTCGTCGCGGGCGGCGTGCTCATCGCCTGGGCGACGCCCCCGGTCACCGCGGCGGTCATCTTCGCCTGGCTGTTCGGCACCACCGGCGGCCTGGTCGGGTGGTTCCTCGACCTGCTGCCGAACTGGCTCGTCGGCGGCGGCTGGCAGAACTACAACTGGTTCTCCTCCCCGCTGCCGGACTACACGGTGCTGACCATCTGCGTGGTGTGGATGTCCTTCCCGTTCGTCGCCGTCTCGGTGCTGGCGGGGCTGCGGACGGTGCCGGGCGAGCTGTACGAGGCGGCCAGGGTGGACGGGTCGAGCGCCTGGAACACCTTCTGGAAGATCACCTTCCCGCTGCTGCGGCCCGTCTTCGGCGTGCTGCTGACCATGTCGGTGATCTGGGACTTCCGCGTGTTCACCCAGCTGTTCGTCCTGTCCGGGCTCGCCAACAGCGACTCGTTCAACCTCTCGCTGTACGGCTACTCCGAAGCGTTCGGCTCGCTGAACGCCAAGTACGGCCTGGGCTCGGCGATCGCCATGGTCCTCACGGTGCTCGTGCTGATCGTCACCGCCGTCCACACCCGGATGATCGTCCGTCAGGAGGGAGTCGCATGAGGTCGCGCAGGCTCCGCCGGATCGCGCTGAACACCGCCGGCATCGCGGTGTTCGTCGTCTCGGCCTTCCCGGTGTTCTGGATGGTCTCCACGGCGTTCAAGCCGAACCAGGAGATCTTCAGCTCCACCCCGCACCCGGTGCCGTTCCATCCGACGCTGCGCCATTTCGACTTCGTGCTCAACGGCGGCATCGCCGGCGTGTCGTTCTGGCACTACTTCGTCAACAGCCTCGCGGTGGCGGTCGGGACGGTGCTGGTGTCCGGGCTGCTCGCGCTACTGGCCGCGACGGCGGTCGCCCGGTACCGCTTCCGGTTCCGTACGACGTTCCTGATTGTGCTGCTCGTGGTCCAGATGGTGCCGTGCGAGGCGCTGGTCATCCCGATGTTCATCGACCTCAAGCGGCTGGAGCTGCTCAACAGCCTGATCGGTCTCATGGTGGTGTACATCGGGTTCGCGCTGCCGTTCGGCACGTGGATGCTGCGCGGCTTCGTCGCGGCGGTGCCGCGGGAGCTGGAGGAGGCCGCCGCCCTCGACGGGGCGGGACCGATCCGGACCTTCTTCCGGATCCTGCTGCCACTCGTCGCGCCCGGCCTCGTCGCGACCAGCATCTTCTCCTTCATCACGGCGTGGAACGAACTGATCTTCGCCTACACGTTCCTGAAGGACCAGGACAAGGCCACGTTGCCGATCATGTTGCAGTTCTTCTTCGGCCGGTCCGGCAACGACTGGGGCCCGATCATGGCCGCGTCGACGCTGCTCACGCTGCCGGTCATCGCCTTCTTCCTCGTCGTCCAGCGCCGCATGGTGTCCGGGCTGGTCGCCGGGGCGGTGAAGGGATGACCGCACCGCGACAGCGTCGCCGGGCACGTACAGAGATTGAGCGATCAATGAGTGAGCGGAGCGAACGAATCAAAGAACACGCGTGCCCGGTCTCTCCTCCGACGAAGGAGGGCTCATGAGTGAGCGGACGAAGCCGCTAATGGAAAGAGGAACGGTGAGCGACCGATGAGCGACCTGTCTCTGGAGAGGCTCGTCAACGCCACTCTGCTCGTGCCGTTCCCCGGCGCCGCCGCGCCCCGCTGGGTGTTGGAGGGGCTCGAGCGGGGCGTGAGCGGCGTCACCCTGTTCGCCATCAACGGCAACGTGCCGGGAGCGGGCGAACTGGCCGCGCTCACCGCGCGGATGCGGCAGGTGGCCGACCCGCTGGTGTCGATCGACGAGGAGGGCGGCGACGTGACCCGCCTCGCGCACGAGACGGGCAGCCCGTACCCGGGCAGTGCCGCGCTCGGCGCCCTCGACGACCCCGCCGTCACGCGGCGGGTGCACCGTTCGCTCGGGGCGGAGTTGCGCGGCGCGGGCGTGAACCTCGACTTCGCCCCGTCCGCGGACGTCAACACCGCGGACGACAACCCCATCATCGGCACCCGCGCGTTCGGCTCGGATCCGCAACTGGTGGCGCGGCACATCACCGCCGCGGTGTCGGGCCTGCAGGAGGCCGGGATCGTGGCGTGCGCCAAGCACTTCCCCGGTCACGGCGCGACCTCGCAGGACTCCCACCTGGAGGTTCCGACGGTGGACGCGGACCTGCCGCTGCTCGAACGCCGCGAGATGGTGCCGTTCCGCGCGGCGATCGAGGCCGGCGTCCAGTCGGTCATGACGGCGCACATCCGGGTGCCGGCGCTCACCGGGGCGGCGCCGGCCACCTTCTCCTCCGCCGCGATCGAGGGGCTGCTGCGCGGCACGCTCGGGTACGAGGGCGTCGTCGTGACCGACGCCCTCGACATGCGGGCGGCCAGCGGTGCGATGGGCATCCCGGAGGCGGCGGTGCGCGCCCTCGACGCGGGGGCGGACCTGCTCTGCCTCGGCTCCAAGGAGTTCGAGGACAGCGTGCACGCCATCCGCGAGCGGATCATGGAGGCGGTACGCGAGGGGCGGCTGTCCGGCGAACGCCTCGAACGGTCGGCGGAGCGGGTCGCGGCCCTGCGGGCCTGGCTCGCCGTACCGCGCACGGCCGAGGTGGACCGCGCCGTCGGGCTGGAGGCGGCGCGCCGGGCGGTACGGGTCACCGGCTCGCCGTCGGTGTCGGCGAGCCCGCTGGTGCTGGAGCTGCAGGCGCCGTCCAACATCGCGGTCGGCCCGGTGCCGTGGGGGTTCTCGCCCTGGGTGCCGGACGCCCTGCCGGTCGACGCCGACGCGGCCGACCCGGGCGAGCTGCTGGCCCGCGCGACGGGACGTCCGCTCGTCATCGTCGTACGCGACGCGCACCGCTACGCCGGGCACCGCACGCTGGTCTCCGCGCTGGTGACGGCGCGGTCCGACGCCGTGGTGGTGGAGATGGGCCTGCCGGTGTGGCGCCCGGAGGCGTCCGCGTACGTCGCGACCTACGGCGCGACTCGGGCGAACGCCCGTGCGGCGGCCGAAATCATCGGACTGATCGGTGAAGAATCGGAGGCGGGTGGCCCGATCACCTCATCCGAAGCGGGATAATCGGGTTATGAGACTGTCCGCCCGGGTCGATTATGCGCTTCGCGCAACAGCCGAGCTGGCCGTCGGCGGCGATCGTCCCGTCACGGCGGTCCAGCTCGCCGAGGCACAGCAGATACCGCCGAAGTTCCTTGAGAACATCCTCAGCCAGCTGCGCCGGGCCGGTCTGGTCCGCAGCCAGCGCGGCCCCGAGGGCGGCTACTGGCTGGCCCGGCCACCGGACGAGATCTTCCTGGCCGACGTCATCCGGGCCATCGACTGGCCGCTCGTCGGCGTGCGCGGCGAGCGTCCCGAGCACCTCGGCTACGAGGGTCCCGCCAAGGCGCTGCAGCTCGTGTGGATCGCGCTGCGCGCGAGTGAGCGCTTCATCCTCGAGCAGGTGAGCCTGGCCGACGTCGCCTCCGGCGAGCTGCCGCCCAGCGTGCACGCCCTGACCGAAGACCCGGCCGCATGGGACTCCCCGGCGTTCCGCCGCTGACGAAAGGCCCTAGGGCCTGGCGGCCGGTGAGCGATGCCCGAGGGTGACGTCGTCTGGGCCGCCGCCCGGCGCCTGCACGAGGCGCTGGCCGGGCGTGTGCTCACCCGCAGCGACTTCCGCGTCCCCCGGGCGGCCACCGCCGACCTCACCGGGCGCTCCGTCCTGGAGGTGGTTTCTCGCGGGAAACACCTGCTCACCCGGGTCGAGGGCGGCCTGACGGTGCACACCCACCTGCGTATGGAGGGCACCTGGCGCATCCGGCCGGCGAGCGAGCCGGTGCCGCGCGACCACCGCGTACGCCTCGTGCTCGCCAACGCCGAGTGGCAGGCCGTGGGGTACTCCCTGGGCGTCGTCGAACTCCTCCGCACCGCCCAGGAGTCACGGGCGGTCGGTCATCTCGGTCCCGACCTGCTCGGCCCCGACTGGGACCCGGCCGAGGCCGTACGCCGGCTGCGCGAGGATCCTTCCCGCCCGATCGGTGAGGCCCTGCTCGACCAGACCCGGCTCGCCGGCATCGGCAACCTCTACAAGGCCGAGACGCTGTTCCTGCGCGGTGTCGACCCCTGGCGTCCCGTCGGCGAGGTCGACGATCTGGACGGCATGGTGGAACTCGCCCGCCGTCTCCTGGACGCCAACAAGGCCCGCGTCGACCAGAGCACGACGGGCACGAAACGCCCCGGCGACACGACCTGGGTGTACGGACGGCGCACCTGCCGCCGCTGCGGGGGCCGCGTCAGGCGCGCCGACCAGGGCGGTCCGGCGCGCGAACGCGTCACCTTCTGGTGCCCCACCTGCCAGCCCGGCAGGGCCTGACCCGGGCTCCGCTCAGGGGCCGGCCCGGGCTGGGCTCAGCGCTGGACGGCGAACATCCAGTGCTGCTTGTCCAGATCCTGGGCCGCCGTGATCAGGATGTCCTGCGTCACCAGGTCGGTGTCGTCGAGCTTTTCGATGCGCTCGCGGAAGCGCTTGCCCATCTCCCCCAGCATGTCGGTGATGGCGGCGATCACCTTGTCGTCGGGCAGCCACCCGGTCTCCAGCTGGTGCAGCTTGGTCTGCTCGGCCACCGCGCGTGCCCGGCCGTCCGGGTTGACGCCGATCGCGACCGCCCTCTCCGCGACCGTGTCCGCGTACTCGCGCGCCAGGGCGACGACCTCGTCGAGCTGGAGATGAACCGAGCGGAAGCTGCGCCCGGTGAGGTTCCAGTGCGCCTGCTTGGCGGACAGGTGCAGGTCGATCAGGTCGATCAGCGTCTCCTGCAGTATCGCGCCGGTCGTCCTGCGCGCCTCATCCGAGAGCGAGCTCTTGACCGTCGTCATCGCCAGATCTCCTTTCGCCAGAGTGACAATCTCACTACTGGCGGAACTTCCCCGCGATCCGGCGGATAACCGTGATGTGGGTTACGGGGAAGTCCGCTGGTCGGACGACGAATGCCCCGTTCCGTGCGGGCACGGAACGGGGCATCGCGATGCCGTGGGCAGGGCCTGGACTCAGGCCGCCACCATGTCGGCGCGGAGTGCGCTCTCGATCGTCTCCGGAGTTGCCGGGATGCTGTCCGCCGTAATGGGCTCGCCGTCGAGACGCTCGTGCTCCGGCGCGCCCGACATCACCGGCTCCTGCTGGAGCTCGGCCAGCGCCAGCTGGTCCGAGACGTCGCGCAGGACGTGTGAGAGGGGAACGCCGAGGGCCTTGCAGATCGAGGCGAGCAGCTCGGAGGAGGCTTCTTTCTGTCCTCGTTCGACCTCGGACAGATAACCCAGCGACACTCTCGCCGCCGCCGAAACCTCCCGGAGGGTACGGCCTTGGCGCAGCCGCAGCTGCCGGAGTACGTCGCCGAGCAGCTGACGAAGCAGGACCATGTCTCGCTCCCTCCGATGAGTCCTGACCCTTCTTGTGGTTCCACCGTACCTGTCTTGACGAGGCAGGTGGCAGACCGAAGCTTTCGTGTTCGCTTCCGACGTAACGCTGTAATCAGCCTGGTTCTTCCCGATCTTCCGCCCAGCCCGGCCACGGATCACTTCCCTCGAGACCGAGCATGACACGCCGCAGCAGGTCAAGGGCGTGTACGACGGTCATCTCCCGGACGATCGCGCGCGCTCGTTCGCCGTCGGCGGGCACCGGAAGGGCAGGAGAACGTGTCGCGACGGCGCCGCCGGAATCGGCCACCGCGACGTGTACGGTGCCCACCGGATGCCCGTCCTGGGGCTCCGGACCGGCCACCCCGGTCACCGCGAGGCCGTAGGAGGCGCCCAGGCGCTCCCGCGCGCCCCAGGCCATCGCCACCGCCACATCGGTATGCACGGCCCCGTGGGCGGCCAGGAGCTCCTCCGGCACGCCCAGCAGCGCGTGTTTCAGCGGCGTGGCGTAGGCGATCACCCCGCCGGCGAACGTCGCGGACGAGCCGGGCATGGCGGTCAGCCGCGCGCCCAGCAGTCCGCCGGTGAGCGACTCGGCCACGGCCACGGTCGCCTCACGCTCGGCCAGCAGGCCGTGCACGACGCGGTCGAGGGTCACCTCGCCCACGCCGTACAGCGCCGAGCCGAGCAGCTCGCGCGCCGCCGCCTGCGCGGCGGCCAGCCGGTCGGCGCCGCGCGCCTCGATCCGCACCCGCACCTCGCCGGGCGAGGCGTAATAGGCGAGCTTGACGCCCTCCATGGCCTCGACCGGGGCCAGCCGGTCGGCGACCACCGACTCCCAGATCGTCGCCGTGCGCAGCACACCGGCGGACACGACCGCACCGGCCAGCTCCGGAAGCACGGACTCCTCGGCGATCGCCCGCATCTCCGAGGGCACCCCGGGCAGCGCGTACACCACGCCGCCCGGCAGGCTCAGCCGCAGACCGGGGGCGCTTCCGGCCGGGTTGCGCAGCAGTGCGGCGCCCTCGGGCACGTCCGCCATGCGCAGGGCGTCCGGCCGCAGCGGCACGTGGCGTTCGGCGGCGCGGTCGCGCAGGAGGCGTTCGACACCGGGATCGCGGCGGAGTGTCACCCCGGCGGCGCGGGCCAGGGCCTCACGCGTCATGTCATCGGAGGTCGGCCCGAGACCACCCGTCATGATGACCGCGTCGGCGCGCCGCAGGGCCTCGCCCAGCGCTCCGGCGATGACGTCGAGATCGTCGGGGACCACCGTGCTGCGCGTGACCTCGGCGCCCGCCTCGGTCAGCCGCCAGCCGAGCCAGGTGGCGTTCCCGTTGGCGGTGTCGCCGCGCAGCAGCTCGTCACCGACCGTCAGCAGTTCGACTCGCACGGCCATCGACCCACAGCCTCCACGCCTTGATGACATAGTCCAGCCCGGTCACGACCGTGACGATCACGGCCGCGCCCATCGTCACCCACCGAAGCACGTCGATGGGGCCCGGCATCACATAGAACCCGATGGCGAGCACCTGAAGCATCGTTTTGAGCTTGCCGCCCCGGCTCGCCGCGATGACGCCGTACCGGATGACGACGAAGCGCAGCAGCGTGATGCCGACCTCCCGCAGAAGGATCACGATGGTGACCCACCACCACAGGTCGCCCAGCAGCGACAGGCCGACCAGCGCCGACCCGGTCAGGGCCTTGTCCGCGATCGGATCGGCGATCTTGCCGAAGTCGGTGACGAGGTTCCGGCTGCGGGCGAGCTGCCCGTCGACGCGGTCGGTGAAGGAGGCCGCCGCGAAGACCGCCAGCGCCCCGATCCGCCACCAGGTGCCGTCGGTGAACAGCAGCCAGAGGAACACCGGCACGAGCAGCAGGCGCACGACCGTCAGCAGGTTGGCGATGTTGAGCAGCCCGGCCTGCGGCACGGCCGGGGCGGCGATCGGATCGCGACCCGCCCCGATCGGTTCTTCGCCGGCCGTCAACGCTCGTCCACGACGGCGAGGAGATCGACGCCCATCGCCTCGACGACGCGCGCCGCGACGATCTCGCCGACCGGCGCGTCGCCCTTGAGCGTCACCACGCCGTCGATCTCGGGGGCCTGGTGCGCCGCGCGGCCTTCGCCGGGCTCCTCCACGAGGACCTCGACGGTCTGGCCCAGGCGTTCTTCGGCGCGCTGGGCGGTCAGCTCCTCGGCGAGCACGGACAGGTCGGCGACCCTGGCGGCCACCTCGTCCGGCTCGACCTTGCCGGTGAAGCCGGCCGCCTCGGTGCCCTCCTCGTCGGAGTAGCCGAACACGCCGATCGCGTCGAGCCGCGCCTCGGTGAGGAACCGGGCGAGCTCGTCGACGTCCTCCTCGGTCTCGCCGGGGAAGCCGACGATGAAGTTGGACCGTACGCCGGCCTCCGGCGCGAGCTCACGGATGCGCTCCAGCAGGCCGAGGAAGCGCTCGGTGTCGCCGAACCGGCGCATCCGCCGCAGCAGCGGGCCGCTGGCGTGCTGGAACGACAGGTCGAAGTAGGGCGCGACGCCGGGCGTCGTGGCGATCGTCTCCAGCAGGCCGGGGCGCAGCTCCGCGGGCTGGAGGTAGCTCACGCGTACGCGCTCGACGCCCTCCACCGCGGCGAGCTCGGGCAGCAGGGTCTCCAGCAGCCGCAGGTCGCCCAGGTCCTTGCCGTACGAGGTGGAGTTCTCGCTGACGAGGATGATCTCGCGGACGCCCTGGCCGGCCAGCCAGCGCGCCTCCTCCAGCACCTCGGCCGGCCGCCGCGAGACGTACGCGCCGCGGAACGCCGGAATCGCGCAGAAGGTGCACCGCCGATCACAGCCGGAGGCGAGCTTGAGCGGCGCGGCCGGGCCACCGCCGAGCCGGCGGCGCAGCACCCGTGGCCCGGACGCCGGCGCGATCCCCTCCGGCAGGTCGGGCGCCGAACCGTGCCCGGGGACGTGCACGTGGGCGCCGGAGCGCTCGACCGGGCTCAGTGGCAGCAGCTTCCGGCGGTCCTGCGGCGTGTGGGAGCGGTGCCCCCGGCCGGTCAGGACGTCGTCGAGCCGGTCGCCGATCGCGGCGTAGTCGTCGAAGCTCAGCACCGCGTCGGCCTCGGGGAGCGACTCGGCCAGCTCCGCGCCGTACCGCTCGGCGAGACAGCCCGCGGCGACGACCTTCGCTCCGGAGTCGGCCGCGGCCAGCAGGGTGTCGATGGAGTCCTTCTTCGCTGCGTCGATGAAACCGCAGGTGTTGACGAGGACGACCGAGGCGTCACCGGAGTCGTCCAGCGTCCAGCCGGCGCTCTCGAGCCGCGCCGCGAGCTCCTCGGAGTCGACCTCGTTGCGGGCGCACCCGAGGGTGACGAGCGAGACGGAGCGGCGGTCCGCCGATGTCGCGGACTGGTCGGCGGTGCTCACGCGGAGCGCTCCCCTCTGGCCGGGCGTGCGGGGAGGGCGAGCACGGGCTCAGTTCGGCGGGTGGACATGCCCCATACGGTACTGGTCCCGCGAAGATGGCAGGAGGTCAGCCTTTACGCGGCACCCGCCACGACGGCACGAGGTCGACCATCAGGCGGCACCCGCCACGACGGCAGAAGATCAGCCTCTGCGCTGCACCCGCGGAGAGGGCGCGTGGCCGGCCTTGAACGAATCGCGCGGAGAAGGGGCGTGGCTGGCCTTGAGCGGATCGCGCGGGCCGTAGCTCAGCCGGATGACCTGTCCGGTCTCGCCGGGCGCGCCGACGTCCTTGCCGTTGACCGTCACGTGGACGCCGCCGCCGTTGCCGATCAGCAGCCGGATGCGCTTCTTGGACTTCCACTCTTCGGTCTGCCCGGCGCGGATGATGCCGCTGAACAGCTCCTTGCCCTTGGCGTCGCGGACGTTGAGCCAGCTCGCGCGCTTGGCCTTGACCCGGACGGTGACGTCTTTGCGCGGCGCCGGCGCCGGTGACGGCGAGGTGGCCCTGCTGCGGGGAGCCGGCGTGGCGGTCGCCGGGGCGGCCGCCCGCTGGGCGGAGCGGTGCTCGTCGTGCCCGGTCGCGACCCGGACGATGCCGTAGATCGCCACGAGGACGAGCGCGACGATCATGGCGGCGCTCCAGTTGGGCGCGCGCCGCTCGCGGAACCGTACGGGCGTCTCGGGCTCGAACGCCTGCCGTGCCGGGATCGCCTGCGGTGATCCGCCGTGTGCGTCGTCGTACTCGTCGATGAGGGGCTCGGGGTCGATCCCGGCGGCCCGGGCGATGCTGCGGATGTGCCCGCGCGCGTAGAAGTTTCCGCCGCACAGCGTGTAGTCGTCGCGCTCGATGGCGTTGATCACGGTCTCGCGGATGCGGGTGCGGTCGGCCACCTGACCGACGGTCATCCCGGCGTCCCGGCGCGCCTTCGCGAGGGTGCCGCCGATGCTCGCGGCGCCTCCATCGTCAGCACCGTCGCCGACAACGGTTCCCTCGCTTCGCTCGGTCACGGCACCTCCTTCGTCGGCGCCGTGACCAAGGTGCCGTGCCTTTTGGTTCCCTCGCTCCGCTCGGTCACGACACCTCCTTCGTCGGCGCCGTGACCAAGGTGCTGTGCCTTTTGGTTCCCTCGCTTCGCTCGGTCACGACACCTCCTGGGAACCTCGTGGCGTATCACGCGATGACGTCGCCCGAATCGTCCTTCGCTACCGCTGAGTCTATGAAGGCCGGCCGCCGGAAGCGACGTGCAACGCTGTATTGTCAGCTACCCAAGATCTCCGTCGCTACTCGCCGCGCAGCGATGCCAGAACGCCCGGCAGATCGTCGGGTTTGACCAAGACATCACGTGCCTTCGACCCTTCGCTGGGGCCGACGATGGAACGGCTCTCCAGAAGGTCCATGAGACGTCCGGCTTTGGCGAAACCGACGCGCAGCTTCCGCTGGAGCATCGAGGTCGAGCCGAACTGGCTGGAGACGATGAGCTCGGCGGCCTGGACGAGCAGCTCGAGGTCGTCACCGATGTCCTCGTCGATCTCCTTCTTGCGCTGCTCGCTCGCCGCCACGTCCTCGCGGTAGTCGGGCTCGGCCTGCTTCTTGCAGTGCTCGACGACGTCATGGATCTCTTTTTCGGAGACGTAGGCGTTCTGCAGACGCATCGGCTTGCTCGCGCCCATCGGCAGGAACAACGCGTCACCCTGTCCGACGAGCTTCTCCGCGCCGGGCTGGTCGAGGATGACGCGGCTGTCGGCCAGGCTGGAGGTGGCGAACGCCAGCCGCGACGGGACGTTCGCCTTGATCAGGCCGGTCACCACGTCGACGCTCGGCCGCTGGGTGGCGAGCACGAGGTGGATGCCCGCCGCGCGGGCGAGCTGGGTGATGCGCACGACGGAGTCCTCGACGTCGCGCGGCGCGACCATCATCAGGTCGGCCAGCTCGTCCACGATCACCAGGAGGTACGGGTAGGGCTGGTAGACGCGCTCGCTGCCCGGCGGAGCGGTGAGCTTGCCGGCCAGTACGGCCTTGTTGAAGTCGTCGATGTGCCGGTATCCGGAGGCCGCCAGGTCGTCGTAGCGGCGGTCCATCTCCCCCACCACCCACTGCAGCGCCTCGGCCGCCTTCTTCGGGTTGGTGATGATCGGGGTGATCAGGTGCGGGATGCCGGAGTAGGAGGTCAGCTCGACGCGCTTGGGGTCGACGAGCACCATCCGTACCTCGTCCGGCGTGGCGCGCATGAGGATCGAGGTGATGAGCCCGTTGATGCAGGTGGACTTACCGGCGCCGGTCGCGCCCGCGATGAGCATGTGCGGCATCTTGGCCAGGTTGGCCACGACCGTACGGCCCTCGACGTCCTTGCCGAGGCCGACGACCATCGGGTGGTGGTCGTTGACCGCAACCGGGGCGCGCAGCGTGTCGCCGAGGCTGACGATGTCCTTGTCGGTGTTGGGGATCTCGACGCCGATCGCGGACTTGCCGGGGATCGGCGAGATGATCCGCACGTCGGCGCTCTTGACCGCGAGCGCGATGTTCTTGGTCAGCGCGGTGATGCGCTCGACCTTGACCGCGGGCCCCAGCTCGATCTCGTACCGGGTGATCGTCGGGCCGCGGGTGAAGCCGGTGACCTGCGCGTCCACGCCGAACTGGTCGAGCACCTCCGACAGGGCGTTCACCACGGCGTCGTTGGCCTTGGTGCGCGGCTTGACGACGGATCCGGGCTTGAGCTTGCCGACCGGCGGGAGCGTGTACGCGCCGCCGACGCCGGAGGAGGAGAGCGTGAGCTGCTCGGCGCTCTTCGGCGGCGGCGTGTGGTCCGGCGGCTCGGGCGGCGTGAAGACCTCGGTGGGCTCGGCCGGCTCGAAGAGCTCGTCGGCGAGGCTGGGCCCGTCGTCCTCCTCCTCGGCCTGATCCGGCCCGTCGGGGCCGGCGACGACCGGGGTGTCGTAGGGCTTCTTGTGGTCGCCGAGCTCGACGTCGCGCTTGCGGGAGCGCTTCTTGCCGCGCTCCGGCGTCTCCTCGGCGGCGGTCGCGTCGTCCTCGGGGATCAGCGGCTCGCGCAGCAGGATGCGGTCGCGGAACGCGGCGAGGCGCTCCGGCACCTGATGCACCGGTGTGGCGGTGACCACGAGCAGGCCGAACGCGGCGACCAGCAGCAGCAGCGGCACGGCGACCCAGCCGGTCACGGTGCTGGTGAGGGGCGCCGACAGCAGCCAGCCGATGAGGCCGCCGGAGTCCTGCAGCGCGCGTTCGCCCGCGTCGGGGTACGGCGTGCCGTGCGCGGCGTGGACGACGCCCAGGATGCCGCCGATGAGCGCGGCGCAGCCGATGGTGAGGCGCCCGCCGTCGCCGTTGTGCCCCGGGTGGCGCAGCATCCGCCAGGCCAGCAGCGCGAACATCACCGGAAGCAGCCCGGCGAGCGTGCCGAAGCCGTCCCGCACGGCGCGGCCGAAGTACTTGATCAGGCCGGTGTGCGGCGTCCACCAGGTCGCGGCGGCGAGCACGATGGCCAGCCCGAGGTTGGCCAGGCCGACGCCGTCTCTGCGGTGCTCCTCGTCGAGGTCGCGCGCGCTCTGGCCGAACCGGCGCGCGAGCGCGCCGACGGAGCGGGCGACCATCAGCCACACCCCGGCGATGACGCGGTAGAGGCCGAGCATCAGCTGGCCGAGCGGGTCGGGCCGCTGCGGCCGGCTCTTGGCGGCCGGGCGTTTGGCGGCCGGACGCTTGGCCGAGGACGCGGGGCGGCGGCCCGCCGACGCCTTGCGGGCGGCCGGCTTGGCCGACGCGGGCTTGCGCGCGGGCGCCTTACGGGCGTTGCCACGCGTGCCTGAGGAGCCTTTGGCGCCTCCTGGCGTACGTGTGGCCATGATGGTGAGACTAACGGCTATGCCCGATGGGTTCCCCTGTGCGCGGACGGCGTGTCGCGCCGGAGCGGGCCCGCGAGGCGGCCGGCCGGAGCCGCCGGGCTCCCGGCCGGTCTCTTCAAGAGACCCGCCGGGAGCCCCGCGTGCTGCGACGCGGCGAGGGGCTCAGACCTCGACGATCACCGGGATGATCATCGGACGGCGGCCGAAGGACTCGTTCACCCAGCGGCCCGCCGTACGGCGGACGACCTGGCGGAGCTGGTGGATGTCGTTGATCCCCTCGGCGGCGGCGGTCTCCAGGACCTCTTCCAGCCGGGGGATCACGGCCTCGAAGCTCTCGATGCCGGCGCCGCGGGCGTGGATCTCCGGGCCGCCCAGCAGCTTGCCGCTGGAGGAGTCGATGACCACGACCACGGACACGAACCCCTCGTCGCCGAGGATGCGGCGGTCCTTCAGCGAGGTCTCGGTGATCTCGCCGACCGACAGGCCGTCGACGTAGACGTATCCGGCGCGGACCGCGCCGGCGATGGTGGCCTGCCCGTCGACCAGGTCGACCACGACGCCGTCCTCGGCGATGACGATGTTCTCATCCGGCACGCCGGTGAGAGCGGCCAGCCGGGCGTGCGCGCTGAGGTGCCGCCACTCGCCGTGCACCGGCATGAAGTTGCCCGGACGCGTCATGTTGAGCACGTACAGCAGCTCGCCGGCCGGAGCGTGCCCCGAGACGTGCACCAGGGCGTTGCCCTTGTGCACGACGCGCGCGCCCCAGCGGGTCAGCCCGTTGATCACGCGGTTGACGGCGGTCTCGTTGCCCGGGATGAGCGACGAGGCGAGGATCACCGTGTCGCCCTGCTCGATGCGGATCTGGTGGTCGCGGTTGGCCATCCGCGACAGCGCCGACATCGGCTCGCCCTGCGAGCCGGTGCAGATCAGGACGATCTCCTCGCCGGGCAGGTCGTCCATCTCCTTCTGGTCGACCAGGATGCCGGCGGGCACCCGCAGGTAGCCGAGGTCACGCGCCACGCCCATGTTGCGCACCATCGACCGGCCGACGAAGCAGACCTTGCGGCCGTTCTCGTGCGCGGCGTCGAGCACCTGCTGCACGCGGTGCACGTGCGAGGCGAAGCAGGCGACGATGGCGCGCTTGCGCGCGATCCGCAGCACGTCGCCCAGTACGACGCCGATGTCGCGCTCGCTGGTGACGAACCCCGGGACCTCCGCGTTGGTGGAGTCCGACAGCAGCAGGTCGATGCCCTCGGCGCCGAGCCGGGCGAACCCGCCCAGGTCGGTGAGCCGCCCGTCCAGCGGGAGCTGGTCCATCTTGAAGTCGCCGGTCGTCAGGACCAGGCCCGCGGGCGTACGGATGGCGACCGCCAGCGCGTCCGGGATGGAGTGGTTGACCGCGAGGAACTCACAGGAGAACGGGCCGAACGACCGCGTCTCCCCCTCGCGGATCTGCACGGTGGTCGGCTTGATGCGGTGCTCGGTGAGCTTGGCCTCCAGCAGCGCCAGCGTCAGCCGCGAGCCGACCAGCGGGATGTCGGAACGCTCGCGCAGGAGGTACGGCACCCCGCCGATGTGGTCCTCGTGCCCGTGCGTCAGCACGATGGCCTCGACGTCGTCGAGGCGGTCCCGGATGTAGTCGAAGTCCGGCAGGATCAGGTCGACGCCGGGCTGTTCGGACTCGGGGAACAGCACCCCGCAGTCGACGATCAGAAGACGGCCGCCGAACTCGAAGACCGTCATGTTGCGGCCGATCTCACCCAGCCCGCCGAGCGGCACGATCCGCAGTCCGCCCTCGGGCAGCGCGGGCGGCGGCGCCAGGTCAGGGTGTGGATGGCTCATCGGGTCCCCCGCTCGTCACTCGACGGTACGGGGGCATGCTCATGCGCGTTCGTCACGCGCCCTCCTAGCTACTGATCGCGGCACGCCCCTCCGGCGATGCCGCGTGGTGCCTGCGGTCCTCTCACGGACCCTCCAAGACCTTGACTCCGCCGGCGATGAGGTCCTCCCTCAGCGCGGCGGTGAACTCCGGCGTCGCGTCCACCAGCGGGGGGCGTACGGCGCCTCCGGGCTGGCCGACGAGCGACAGCGCGGCCTTCGCCGCGATCACGCCCTGCGTACGGGTCATGATCGCGGTAATGACCGGGATCAGCCGGCGATGGATCCGCCGGGCCCGGTCGACGTCTCCTCCGAGGTAGGCGTCGATCATCTCGTGCAGATCGGCGCCGACCACGTGCCCGACGACGCTGACGAACCCGGCCGCGCCGAGCGAGAGCCAGGGAAGGTTCAGGGCGTCGTCTCCGGAGTAGAACACCAGGTCCGTCTCGGCCATCACCCGCGAGGCCGCGAACAGGTCGCCCTTGGCGTCCTTGACCGCGATGATCCGAGGATGCTCGGCGAGACGCAGCAGCGTCTCGGGAGCGATGGGCGTGCCGGTACGGCCCGGAATGTCATAGAGCATCACCGGCAGTCCGGTCGCGTCGGCCACGGTCGTGAAGTGGCGCGCAAGGCCTTCCTGCGGCGGCTTGTTGTAGTACGGCGTGACGACCAGCAACCCGTCGGCGCCGGCGGCCTCCGCCTGACGCGCCAGCTTCAGGGTGTGCACGGTGTTGTTGGTACCCACGCCCGCGACCACGTGCGCGCGGTCGCCGACGGCCTCGATGACGGTGCGCAGCAGCCGCTCGTCCTCGGCGTCGGTCGTCGTGGGCGACTCGCCGGTCGTGCCGCTGACGACGAGCCCGTCGTTGCGCTGATGATCGACGAGATAGGCGGCCAGCCGGGCCGCCCCGTCGTAGTCGACGGCGCCGTCGGCCGTCATCGGTGTGACCATCGCGGTGAGCATCCGGCCGAAGGGCGCCGCGTCGTCGCGCTCCTGCGGCACAGCGTTCGTGCTGGGTGCCATGTTCCGAACTTACCGGGCATCGTCCCCGCTGGGGACCCGCGGGCACCCTCGTGTCGCCTTCTTACCGCCGATGACCTCCTGTAACGGAGATGACGCCGCCAGAACACGCTCGGGGGTACATGTTCTGACGGCGCCTTCTGATCAATCGTCTCTCACAAAACCGGCGTTACCGGTGAACCTTGGCGGGCTTTCGTGCGTTGAAGAGAGTGGGATGAGGTTCCGCCGGGGTCTGGCGGGGCTGGCGGAGCCTCTCCCGGCGGAGGATGCGCGCCTCGGCTCGCCGGGGTCTGGGGCTCTCTCGCGCCGATCACCCACCCGATCGGCGCACCCGCGGCCGAGGCGCGCGCATCCCTTCCCCTATACGCCGCTCCGGTCCGGCTCGATGGTCGTCCACAGTCGCGCGAGGACCTTCCGCGGACAGATGCCGGGGCTGGACAATGGAATTGGGCTCGGCCCCCGGGCGGGCGGGGTAACCGCAGGCACCCTCACCGCAGGCAGGGCACCACCGACCTTCACGCGGCGGTGCGCGGTCGTTTCGGTGCGGGTCGTTCGGGGAGTTCTCGATCAGCGGTCCGGGCCGCTCTTCCTCACCGGTGGATTCGGGAGGGGCTCGCTCATCGCGGGTCCCGATGGAGACCGGGGGGTGTCACCGGTTCGGGTCGTCCGCTCGATCGCCCGGCCGCGCATTGCTCCGGCTCTGCGCGGCCGCGCACTTTCTCTGTCTTCGCCCGCTAACCGGGCGTGTGCATCCTCATGGGCCCTCAGCCCTCGTGTCCGGCCGCGAGGTGCTCGTCGAGCCGCGACTTGAGCTCCTCGGGGCTCAGGGCGCGGAGGAACTCGTTGCCGCGCACCGCCCACCAGTGGCCTGAACCGCCCAATCCGAACCTCCAGCCGGAGTAGTCGGCCGCCAGCTCCTGCAGCCGGCCGTCCGCCGGGCCGACCATGTGCCTCATGCTCATCCTTCTCCGAACCTCCCTACACCGCCATCCGCCACGACCAGCGCAACGGTCCCCCGAATACTTCCCCCAGGCAAGGGGGTTTGATCGCGCGACGACCGCCTGCGACGCCGACGTGATCATGTACGCGAGCAAGACGATGGCACGACGCGCCAAAGTCCAGGCAATTCGCGAGTGATGTAACTAAATCGTGACAATTGCTTGTCCTTGCGAATGTGGCGACCGTCCGGACGCCAGCTGCAATGCCCGGTGCAAGTTTCATCGGCAAGCTCGCCGCAGGGCACGCGGTAGCCCTCACCGCACGGCCCGCCGAATGACCCGTCGTCGCAGGTCAGAGCATAGACCGGGCATGTCACCGCTCGGACCGGTCGCCCGGACCGGCCTTGTTCGTGGATTTCTCTCGACTTCCACTCTCATGTGACGCGCCTCGCCTCACCGCCGCCCCCCGGCCCCCGCCCTTTGTGATCTTTCTCATTCGCGGATTCCCAGCCATTCCCTCCGGTACGTCGCCCAGTCGCGCGCGCTGGTGGTCCAGTCCGCGTAGACGCCCACCCCGTACGGCCGCCGCGGAGGGCGCCGCAGGGCATCGATCCCCTGCCGTACGCCGCGCAGCGCGGTGGGCAGGTTCTCCGCCCACGGCGTCGTGGTCCGGTAGGTCGGCACACCCATGAAGACGGTGACCCGGTCGCCGAGGAGCGCCAGGATCCGCTCGGTGTGGCGCGCGAAGTGCCATCCCGCGAGCGCCTGGGTCGGGGCCTCCGAGTCGTACGTCATGATCGCGACCTGGTCGACACGACTCGCCACGGCGCGCAGGTACGCGCCGGTGGGTCTCGGCGGGTAATGGTTCCGCCCGCGCGGCAGCAGCGCGCGGAACACCGGCGCCTCCCAGTCCGCGAGGGGCGGCTGCTCCAGCGCCGCCGAGAGCACCCGGCCCCTGCCACGAGTGAGCTCGTGGGTCCGTGCCAGCAGGTCGAGGAAGTCGTGGTCGTCGGGGTAGATCGGCTCGATGTCGTAATGGATGCCGGCGAAGCCCACGGCGAGCAGCGCCCGGTCGGTGTCCAGGATCCGGGCGCGGGTCCCCGGGTCGCCGAGGTCGAGCGGACCGTCACCGGCGCGCTCCACCTGGCCCACGTACGCCTGGGCGCGCACCCCTGGTGCGAGGCGGCGCATCGCCGCCAGCAGTTCGCCGGCGTGCCGGTAGCGGGACGGGGGAATCCGCCCGTCGCCGTCCAGCGGTCCGACGTGGAAGAAGACGTCGGTGATGTCGTTCGCCCTCAGGGTCTGGGCGAGCATGCGGTAGCCGGCCTCGGTGTGCGGTTCGCCGGCCCACTGGTGGCGCGCCCACAGGGCGTTCGCCGTTCCTCCGTACGCCCGCGGCTCCCGCTGCCACGCGAACCAGGTCTGGGCGAAGAAGACGGCGAGCACGCCGAGGAGCACCGCCACCGCCCATAGCGCGCACCGCAGTGCCTTCCCGATCATCTTCGGTGAGACGGACGGAACGGGCCGGGGGTTCGGGCGGGGTCAGCGGTGGCGCGGCTCGGTCACGGTCGTGTAGGTGGTCTCCGGAGCGCCCCCGCCGAGCTTGCGCAGCTGGAACAGGCGGATCTCGAGCAGGGCCGAGCCCACCGCCCAGATGACGGCGTACAGCACGACCGCGGCGACACATCGGCGCAGCAGCGGGTGACGCCGTCTCGGGGCCATGGGCCCGGGCGGCCAGTCGGGCCCGTAGTCCATGAACCGGCCGGCGTCGGCGGTGGCCCGGCGCCGTGCGGCGAGGCGGCGAAGACCGCCCAGGTCACGGAGCCAGGCGGGCCCGCGGTCGAGAGCGCGGCTCGTCAGACCGGCGGCGCGGCCCAGGAGGACGGAGAGCGGGCCCCGTGCCCGGATGCGGGCCAGGGACACCCGGCGGGCGGTCGCGACGGACCCGTCGGCGCCGGACGCGGGCGGGCCGGTCCGCCCGTCCCGTACGCGACGAGACATCCAGCAGGCCATGGCCTCCCCCGGCGTCTCCACTGGACCGGAGCGCGGGACCTGCGCTCCGGTGCCTCGAAACTTACCCGGCTCGAAGCCCGGTTAGTCTCTCGCGTCGCCGGTGCGCGTGGGAGTCAGAAGACCGGGATGATGTCCTGCGGGTCGATGTTCGCGACGTCGACGCCGTCGATGTCGAGCTCGGGAATGGCAGGGAAGGCGATCCCCCAGCGTTCGACGATCGCGCGGACGCGGGCCATCGCGATGCGCCAGTTCTCCGCCTGCTCCTCGAAGGACAGGACGCCGAGGCCCGCGTCGCGGGCGTAGGACATCAGCACCCGGTGGTTGGGCAGGAAGTACGGCGGCAGGTCCCAGAAGCCCTCGGGCGGCTCCCACAGGATCATCGACAGGAAGACGAAGCCGGCCCGGAGCTGCTTGGTGATCAGACCCCGGGTGTCATCGGTCAGGCCCGGCCACTCGTTCTCCAGGATGGTCATGCAGATCTGCAGGTGACGGGACTCGTCACGCCCGATGCGCTGGAACATCTCCCCGAACACGGGGTGCTCGGTGCCCGAGGCCATCCCGCGGAACAGGGTGGAGGCGGCCATCTCCCCCATCATGAAGCTGGTGAACAGCACCGGGAGGGTGTAGCGGGTGACGGCGGTGTTGTAGCCGTTCCAGTAGCGCCCGCCGTTGTGGTACAGCCAGCCGATGTTGTTGTGCGCGGCCTTCTCCAGGTCGGTCTTGGGCTCCCAGTCGAGCGGGCCGCCGGGCCACAGCCGGGCGATCGTCCGCTGGCAGCACTCCTCGTGGTTCATCTCGTCGCGGGTGATGGAGAAGAAGCACTTGCGGACCGGGTCCTCCTCGTGCTTCTCGAACGCCTGGATCGTGGCGCGGGCGAAGACCGCCGGGCCGGACGCGTCGAAGTTGGCCAGCACCGAGAACCAGTACATGATCCCGAGCCGCTGATCGACGGTGAAGTCCTCCGGCCGCAGGCCGTCCCAGGGCAGGTCGGCGGGGTTCCAGACCATGCGCTTGGACTTTTCGTAGATCGCCGCGAGCTTGTCGGTCTCGACGTGCCACTCCATCGGATAGATGTTCGGCTGGGGCACGTCGGGCGCGGGCCAGAAACCGCCCTCGGGGATCGTCAGCTTCCTGTCATCCATCCGCCGCTCCTCGCCGTGAGAGCACCCCTTGTGACACCGTACGCCGGGCCGCGCTCGATGGCGTCATGTCCCGCGAGACCCGGGCGCGCTGGGCGAGCATGACGCACACCAGCACGCCGGCCGCGGCCGTCACCGTGCTCATTCCCGCATGGTCGCCGAGCAACAGCCACGACCAGACCAGAGTCAGCAGCGGCTGGGCCAGCTGCACCTGGCTCGCCCGAGCGACCCCTGCCCTGGCCAGGCCGGAGTACCAGGCGAAGAACCCGAAGAACATCGACACCGCCGCCAGGTAGGCCAGTCCCGCGACGGCCTGGGCGCTCCAGCGCGGCGGCTCGGCGACGAGCAGCACGGCCGTGACCGGCACGGTGACGGGCGCCGCGAGGATCAGCGCCCAGCTCACCACCGCGCCGCCGGGCATGTTCCGCGCGAGACGCCCGCCCTCGGCGTACCCGAGCCCGGCGGTGACAAGCGCGCCGAGCAGGAAGAGGTCCGCGACCGAGAGGCGCCCCGGCCCGTTCCGCAGGGTGAAGGCCACCACGCAGCCCGCGCCGGCCACACTCGCGGCCCAGAAGAGCCACGACGGCCGCTCCCCCACCCGTACGACGGCGAAGACGGACGTGGTGACCGGCAGCAGCCCGATCACCACGGCGGCGTGCGAGGCGGAGGCACCGTGACCGAGCGCGAGCGTGGACAGCACCGGGAAGCCGAAGACGACGCCGCCCGCGACCACCGCCAGAGAGGGCCACTGCCGTCCGCGCGGGCGCGGCGAGCGCATGAGGCGCAGCGCGACCACGGCCAGCACGGCCGCGACCGCGGCCCGCCCCAGGCCGATGGTGTACGAGCCGAAACCGCGCAGCGCGAAGGCGGTGGCCGGGATGGTGAAGGAGAAGGCCAGGACCCCGAGGGCCGCCGCGGCGAGCCCGCCGGAAGGCGCTATCGTCGCACGGGCAGTAGCGTTATCGTGATCTCTCATGGAAGACGATAGCAGTATCGCCCTGCTCGCCGCCGAGCTGCGCGGCGCCGTGGCGAGGCTGCGGCCCGGCGACCGCCTGCCCTCCAGCCGCGCGCTCATGGCCCGCCACCAGGTGAGCCCGGTCACGGTGTCGCGGGCGATCGGACTGCTCAGCGCGGAGGGCCTGGTCGTGTCCCGGCCCGGCAGCGGCACGTACGTCGCGGAGCGCGCCCTTCCGCGTGCCCTGGCGGACCTTTCCTACGACTGGCAGGCGGTGCCGCTCGCCGACCGCACCGTGGACGCCGCGGGCGTGAGGAGCATGCTGGTCGCGCCCGCCGACGGGGTGATCACGCTGAGCAGCGGCTACCTCGCGCCGGAGCTCCAGCCCGAGCGGGCACTGGCCACGGCCGCGGCACGGGCGGTGCGGCGGCCGGGAGCGTGGGAGTGCCCGCCGCTCCACGGGCTCCGGGGGCTGCGGGAGTGGTTCGCCCGCACCGCCGGTGGCGACGTGACGGCGGCCGACGTGACCGTCACCGGCGGCGGGCAGGCCGCGGTGTCGCTCGCGCTGCGGGCCCTGCTGCCGCCCGGCGCGCCGCTACTGGTCGAGTCGCCGACCTATCCCGGCGCGCTGGACGCGGCGCGGGCGGCGGGGCTGCGGCCCGTCCCCGTGCCGGTCGACCGGGATGGCCTGCGCACGGAGCTGCTCGCCGACGCGTTCGCGGCGACCGGCGCGCGGGCCGTGTACTGCCAGCCGACCTTCCACAACCCGACCGGCGCCGTGCTCGCCCCGGACCGCCGGACGCGGGTGCTCGACGTGGCGAGCGCCGCGGGGGCGTTCGTGATCGAGGACGACTTCGCGCGCCACCTGGCGATCGACCCGCCGCCGCCCTCGCTGGTCTCGGCCGACCGCGAGGGGCGGGTCGTGCACATCTCCTCTCTCACGAAGGCGACCGCGCCGAGCGTGCGGGTCGCGGCCGTGGCCGCCCGCGGCCCGGTGGCCGAACGCATCCGCGCCACGCAGCTGGTCGACTCCTTCTTCGTCGCCCGGCCGCTCCAGGAGACCGCGCTGGAGCTCGTCGGCTCCCCCGCGTGGCCGCGCCACCTGCGCGCCGTGAGCGAGGCGCTGCGGCGACGGCGCGACGCGCTGGTGTCCGCGATGGCCGCGCACGGCCTGCGCCCGGCCCTCCTGCCGCGCGGCGGCCTGCACGTGTGGACCGCGCTCCCGGCCGGTACGGACGACGTGGCGCTCGCCGAGGCCGCGCTCCGCGCCGGCGTGCTCGTCAGCGCGGGCCGCCCCTACTTCCCCGCCGAGCCCGCCGGGCCCCGCGTACGGCTGAGCCACGGATCGCCGGGCGGCGAGGCCGAGTTCGCCCGTGGCGTGGCCCTCCTGGCCCGCGTGCTCGGCGAGACCGGGTAGTCTCCGGCGAGCCCCACGAGAACGCCCCCTCGGGCTCCGCGTTTCCGCGGGGTCCCCGGCACCCGGTGACCGGCGTTCGCCGGTGTCGCCGGCCGTCGTGATCGAGGAGGGGCGGATGAGCGGCCCGGAGCACGCGCTGCTGGTGCGCGACTTCGTCAACACCTACGACATCCAGTGCGACATCGAGGAGTTCGGCGCGCCCTCCGACCTCAGCGGCTGGCTGGCCGAACGCGGCCTGGTGGCGTCCGGCGCCTGTGCGAACGAGTCCGACCTGGGCCTGGCGGTCGAGCTGCGCGAGGGCCTGCGGGCGGCGATTCTCGGTCAGGCACGGCCGGAGCTGGAGGGCCTGCTGGCCGCCCTGCCGGTGCGCCTGTCGCTCGACGGCCCCCGGCTCGTCCCGATCCACCGCGGGGTACGCGGTGGGCTCGCCGGGGTCACGGCGGCGGTCATGGCGAGTGCGGTTGACGGCACCTGGGAACGGCTGAAGGCGTGCCGCGCGACGGAGTGCCGCTGGGTGTTCCTCGACACGTCGAAGAACCGCTCGCGCGCGTGGTGCTCGATGCGCATGTGCGGCAACCGCACCAAGACCCGCGCGTACCGCGAACGGCGGCGCCGGGACGCGGTGCCATAGAGTGCCACTCGCCGTCAATCAGGGAACGGAAGCGGGCGTTGAGCGTAGTAGGGGTACGACCGGCCTATCCAGGCGACGTCGAGGCCGTCGCGGAGATCCAGGTGCGCGCCTGGCGCGAGGGCTACGGCGCGATCATCCCGGCGGCGGCGCTGGCCGAGATGACCGGGCCGGAGGCGCTCGGCCTGTGGCGCGAACGCTGGGCCGAGGCGGTCGCGTCGCCGCCGAGCCCCCGGCACCGCCTGCTCGTGGCCGTCGACGAGGGCGTCATCACGGGCTTCGCGGCCCACGCCCCGGCCGGCGACCCCGACCAGGACTCCGCGACGACCGGTGAGTTGCTGACGCTTTTGGTCGACCCGGACCGCCGGAGGGCGGGCCACGGCAGCCGCCTGCTCGCCGCGACCGTGGACCACCTGCGCGACGACGGCTGCACCACGGCGGTCACGTGGGTGTTCGCCGCCGACGACGTGCTGCGAGCCTTCCTGGTCTCCGCCGGCTGGGCGCCGGACGGCGCCCACAGCAAGGTCGACATGGGCGAGCCGGTGGCGATGGTCCGCCTCCACACCGCCATCGCCTGACCTCGCGGGTCAGGCGATGCTCAGGTCGACCGTGGAGGGAAGGCCGGTTCCGCCGAACAGCGTTACCTCGGCGGACGCCGGCCCGACTTCCGCCGGGACCGGGAAGACGTACGGCTCGGTCAGCGACCTGCCGGGGAAGATCAGGACCGGCCTCCCCCACGATCTGCCGGGGTAGTAGGTCTTGCCGTCCGTCCCCACGAGGTCGACGGGCTCGCTGTTCCCCGCGTCCAGCCGGCTGGGACGCCTCCCGATGTTCGTCGCAGTGATCATGATCACGACCAGCCGCTGCCCGGCCTTCGCCCGCTCGCGACTCCCACCGCGGTCGAAGCCGCGAACCGTGCGGGCCGATGTCACCCGGACACGGAACCTCGTCTCGCCGTTGCGCACCGTGCCGACGCGGACGGGCCTGGCGGACGGCGAAGCGGAGGGCGAGAGGCTCGGCGTCGCCGTACGTCCCGCCGCGACAGGCCGTTCCCCCGCGGAACCTCCACACCCCGCAGTGGAGGCGAGAACGGCGGCCGCGAGCGAGGCGATCAACAGGCGCATGCGGTAACGACGCGCGGCCGCCCGGCGCCGTTGACGCGGAGCCGCCGGATCGTCGCGGGCTAGAAGATCTTCTGGTCGAGGGTCCAGTCGATCTCCGGGCGGCCGGCGTCGGTCAGCGCCTTGTTGACGGCGCTGAACGGGCGTGTGCCGAGGAAGCCGCGAGGGTTCATCGGGCTGGGGTGGCCGGCCTCCAGCACGACGTGGCGGGGGTCGGTGACGAGGTCGCGCTTCTTGCGCGCGTACGCGCCCCAGAGCACGAACACGATGCGCTCGTCCGTCGCGTCCAGGGCCCGGATCACCGCGTCGGTGAACTCCTCCCAGCCCTTGCCCGCGTGCGAGCCCGCCTTGCCGGCGCGGACGGTCAGGACCGCGTTGAGCAGCAGCACGCCCCGCTCGGCCCACGGCGTCAGGTCGCCCCCCGCCGGCATCGGGACGCCCAGGTCGTCGCGCAGCTCCTTGAAGACGTTGCGGAGCGAGGGCGGCACGCGCACGCCCTCGCGGACGCTGAAGCTCAGCCCGTGGGCCTGCCCGGGGCCGTGGTAGGGGTCCTGGCCGAGGATGAGCACCCGCACGTCGTCCGGCGAGCACAGCCGGAACGCGTTGAACAGGTCGGGCAGCGCGGGATAGACGACCTGTCCGTCGTACTCGGCGGCGACGAAGTCGCCGAGGCGCCGCGTGGCCTCGGCGTCGAGCAACGGCTCGATGAGGTCACGCCACTTGTCCGGCAAAAGCTCGAGGAGATCGAAGGGCATGTGCCGAAACTAACAGTGCGCACCGACAAACGAGCGCTCATGACGAGCGAAGCGAGGGAATCGAAAAATCGTCCCTGCGGTCACACCTCCCGACGCAGGAGGGCTCATGACCGCGGATCGTCCGGGTCCGCGTCGTCCTCCTGCAGCCGGGCCACGGTGTCGAGCAGGAAGCGGCGGACGGCGGCCTCGTCGGCGGGCGCGAGATGGTCGAGGAGGGGCTCGATCCGGCGGTCGGCCGCCTCCTGCACCTGCCGGAGGTGGCGGTGGCCGCTCTCGGTGAGCGCCAGGCGTACGAGCCGGCGGTCGGAGTCGTCGCGGCACCGCTCGATCCAGCCGGACCGGGCCAGGTGGTCTACCGTGTGATTGAGGGTCGAGGGCGCCACGCCACAGCGACGGGCCAGCTCACGCTGGGTCGGAGCGTGGCCCTGTTCGAGGTAGGCCAGCACCGCCAGACCGTGCGGCGTCAGGCCGTGACTCCCCATGAATCGCTGCCGGCGCAGGGCCACGACGTGCCCGGCCACCGCCAGCAGACGTGACAGCGACATGCGTTCGGGGCCGGCCTCGGAGGCGCGCACGGCGACATTGTCCGTGTTCAGTGCCTGCGTGGCCAGAGGGCGACCCGGATCAGCCGGACCGAGGGGCGGGGATAGATTGAAACCGAACCGTTCGGCGGCGCGTCATCGCCCACACTCAGGCAGGTCCACCCGAATCCCCATGACTGTCAGCACGGCTCCGGCCGCTCCCGCCCCCGCGATCGGCGTTCCGGGCCGTCGCCGGTGGCTGGGCATGGTGATCATCGGCCTCGGTGTCTCGCTGATCATCGTCGACGCCACGATCGTCAACGTCATGCTGCCCCGGGTGGTCGCCGACCTGCGGCTGACCACGTCCGGCGCCGAATGGGTCACCTCGGTCTACTCCCTCGTGTTCGCCGCGCTGCTCATCCCGTTCGGGATGGCCGGGGACGTGTACGGGCGGAGGCGGATGTTCCTGCTGGGCACGGTGGTGTTCGTGCTCGCGAGCCTGCTCGCGGCCGCCGCGGGAGGCGGCGGCGCCCTCATCGGTGCCCGCGTGCTGCAGGGAGTCGGGGCGTCGATGATCCTGCCGGCCACGCTGTCCACGGTGACCGCGGTGTTCCACGGCCGCGACCGCGCCGTGGCGTTCGGGATCTGGGGCTCGCTCATCGGCGGAATGGCCGCCCTCGGCCCGCTGCTCGGCGGCTGGCTCGCCACCTCGTACGGCTGGCGCTGGGCGTTCGGCGTCAACCTGCCCATCGGTGCCGTGGTCATCGCCGGGGCCCTCATCCTGGTCCCCGAGACCCGCGACCGTACCGCCCCGCGCGGCGTCGACTGGACGGGCGGGCTGCTGGCCGCGGCCGGGCTCGGCGCGGCCGTGTTCGCGCTCATCGAGGGGCAGCGGTACGGCTGGTGGCATCCGCTGCGGCCCTTCTCGGCGGGAACGCTCCACTGGCACGCCGGGATCTCCCCGGTGCCGGTCGCCCTCGCCGCCGGGGTGGTCGCGCTGGGCGCGCTGCTCGCCGTCGAGCGGGCGCGGGCGGCTGCCGGGCGCCCGGTCGTGCTGGACCTCGCGCTGTTCCGCATCCCGTCCTTCCGCCGCGGCAACGCCGCCGCCTCGCTGATCAGCGTGGGCGAGCTGGGGCTGATGTTCACCCTGCCGCTGTTCCTCCAGGACGTGCACGGCGATTCGCCGCTTCAGGTCAGCGTGGCGATCCTGCCGCTGGCCCTCGGCACGCTGGTCGTCGGGGGCTTCGCGGCGCGGCTGTCGCGGCGTGTGGGCGCCGCCCGGATGCTCCAGGCCGGCATGGCCCTGGAGACCGTCGCGGTGCTCCTCATCGGCCTCACGACGCGCGCCGGCACCACCGGGTACGCGCTCGCGCCGTGGATGCTGTTGTACGGCGTCGGGCTGGGCCTGACCACCGCGCAGCTGACGAACATCGTCCTGCGCGACGTGCCGCGGGCCCGCGCGGGCCTCGCCTCGGGCACGCAGTCGACCGCCCGGCAGGTCGGCTCGGCGCTGGGCATCGCGCTGATCGGCGCCGTCTTCGCGACGAGCCTCAGCCACGTCATGACCGACCGCCTGCGCGACACCGGGGCGGGGGCGGGCCAGGGCGGGGTGTACGCCGCGCGGCTGCGCGACTCGGCCGGCACGTTCGCCCGCGACCTGCGGCACGGCGACCCGCGTGTCGCCCGTGCCGCCGACGAGAGCCTGGCGGTCGCCACCGACCGCGCCGCCTTCGTCACGGCCGGGCTGCTGGGCCTCGGCTTCGTGCTGACACTGGGGCTGCGTCAACCGCCCGAGCCGGATCCGGCAGAATCTCACCCATGATCTTCGACGCCGGTAGCGTGCGGTAGTGGCCTCCTTCCCCCAGTGGGTCGCCGGAGCCCGGCCCCGCACCCTCCCCAACTCGATCGTTCCCGTACTGGTCGGCACCGGTCTCGCCATCGGCTTCGGCGGCGCGATCTGGTGGCGCGCCGTGGTCGCGCTGCTGGTGTCGATGCTGCTGCAGATCGGCGTGAACTACGCCAACGACTACAGCGACGGCATCCGCGGCACCGATGAAGAACGCGTCGGGCCGATGCGGCTGGTCGGCTCCAAGGTCGCGCCGCCCCGGCAGGTCCTCGCGGCGGCGGGCGCCTGCTTCCTGCTCGCGGCGGTGGCGGGCCTGGCGCTGACGGTGGTCACCACCTGGTGGCTGCTGCTGATCGGCGTGGCGGCGATCGCGGCGGCCTGGTTCTACACCGGGGGTTCGCGACCGTACGGCTACCGGGCGCTGGGCGAGATCTCGGTCTTCGTGTTCTTCGGGGTCGTGTCGGTCGTCGGCACCGCGTACGTGCAGATCGAGGGCCTGCCGTGGGCCGTGTGGGTCGCCTCCGTGCCGGTGGGGCTGCTGTCGTGCTCGATGCTCGTGGTGAACAACCTGCGCGACATCCCGACCGACCGGGACGCCGGCAAGCGCACGCTCGCGGTGGTCCTCGGCGACGGGCACACGCGCCTGCTGTACGCCGGATGCGCGGTCGTGGCGCTCTGCTGCGTGCCGGTCGTCGCCGCGGTGCACCCGTGGGCGATGCTGGCCCTGCTGTCGGCGCTGTGGGCGATCTCCCCGGTACGGCGCGTCCTGCGCGGCGCGTCGGGCCCGGAGCTCATCGCGGTGCTCGGCGAGACGGGCCGGTTGCAGATCGTCTTCGGCGTCCTGTTCGCCATCGGCCTCGCCGTCTGACACGGGACCCGAGCGACTCCGGTAGCCGGGCGGCGTGTTCGTTCGCCTCCGTCGCATCTGCCAGCTTTCGTGCCCCTTGACGCCCGCATCATCCTGGCGTTTCGGTGAAGATTCTCCCTTTCTGCGAGGGATATACTCTCGCGGGTGACGGTGTTCCGGATCAGTGAGGTCGCGTCTTTGCTCGATGTCAGCCCGGACACCGTCCGGCGCTGGGTCGATTCGGGCCGGCTGGCGGCCGAGCGCGACGAACACGGGCACCGGATCGTTTCAGGGGCGGATCTGGCGGCCTTCGTCCGCTCGCCCGCCGCGGCCGAGACCGCCTTCTCCTCCGCGCGCAACCGGATGCGCGGCATCGTCACCGACGTCGTACGCGACGGCGTGATGGCGAAGGTGGAGATCCAGGCGGGGCCGTACCGCGTCGTCTCCCTGATGAGCCGGGAGGCCGCGGACGATCTCGGGCTCGAACCGGGCGTCGTCGCGGTCGCCGTCGTCAAGTCCACCAACGTCGTCGTGGAGCGCGCCGAATGACCGTCGGCGGGGTACGGCCGTGAACCGCCGGGCGCCCTGGGCACTCGTCCTGCCGGCGCTCGTCGCGCTCGCCTTCCTGGTGCTGCCCGTCGCGGGACTGCTGGTCCGCGCGCCCTGGTCCACCCTCGGCACGCGGCTCGCCCAGCCGGAGATCCTCGACGCGCTGCGACTGTCGGTCGTGTGCGCCACGCTCGCGACGGTGGTCTGCCTGTTCCTCGGGGTGCCGCTCGCGTGGGTGCTCGCCCGCGTGTCCTTCCCGGGCCGCCGTCTGGTCCGGGCACTGGTGACCGTGCCGCTCGTGCTGCCCCCGGTCGTCGGCGGTGTGGCGCTGCTGCTGGCCCTCGGGCGCAACGGGCTCGTCGGCCAGTGGCTGTACCGCTGGTTCGGTGTGAGCCTGCCGTTCACCACGGCGGGGGTCGTCGTGGCCGAGGCGTTCGTCGCGCTGCCGTTCCTGGTGATCAGCGTGGAGGGGGCGCTGCGCGCCGCCGACCTGCGGTACGAGGACGCGGCGGCGACCCTGGGCGCCTCGCGCTGGACGACGTTCCGGCGGGTCACGCTGCCGCTGATCGCACCCGGCATCGGGGCCGGGGCGGTGCTGTGCTGGGCCCGCGCGCTGGGTGAGTTCGGGGCGACGATCACCTTCGCCGGCAACTTCCCGGGCCGTACGCAGACCATGCCCCTCGCCGTGTACCTCGCGCTGGAGAACGACCCGCAGGCCGCGATCGTGCTGAGCCTCGTGCTCCTCGCGGTCTCCGTGGTGGTCCTCGCCGGACTGCGCGGGCGGTGGACGTCGTGATCGACGCACACATCGTCGTACGGCGGCCGGCGTTCACCCTCGACATCGCGCTGGAGGTGGCCGAGGGCGAGGTGGTGGCGCTGCTCGGGCCGAACGGCGCGGGCAAGAGCACCACGCTGCGCGCCCTCGCCGGGCTCCTGCCGCTGTCGGAGGGGCACATCCGCGTCAGTGGCGAGGAGTGGCGTCACCGGCCGGCGGACGAGCGCCCGGTCGGCATGGTGTTCCAGGACTACCTGCTCTTCCCCCACCTCACCGCGCTGGACAACGTGGCGTTCGGGCCGCGCTGCCAGGGCGTGCGCAGGAGCGAGGCGCGCCGGCTCGCCGCCGAGTGGCTCTCGCGGGTGGGCCTCGCCGAGCACGCCTACCGGCGTCCCCGTACGCTCTCCGGCGGCCAGGCGCAGCGGGTCGCGCTCGCCCGCGCCCTCGCCGTACGGCCCCGGCTGCTCCTGCTGGACGAGCCGCTGTCCGCGCTCGACGTCGACACACGGCGGGAGATCCGGGCGGGGCTGCGCCGCCATCTCGCGGAGTTCGACGGTGCGTCGCTGCTCGTCACCCACGACCCGCTCGACGCGATGGCGCTCGCCGACCGGCTCGTCGTGGTCGAGGACGGCCGCGTCGTCCAGGAGGGCGCGCCCGCGCACATCGCGCGCCATCCCCGTACGGACTATGTCGCCCGCCTGGTCGGCCTGAACCTCTACCGCGGCGTCGCCGAGGGCCACGACGTGAAGCTGGAGCGGCTGACGCTTTCGGTCGCCGAGTCGCTGGACGGCGAGGTGTTCCTGGCGTTCCCGCCGTCGGCGGTGGCGCTGTTCCGCCGGAGGCCGGAGGGCAGCCCACGCAACCTGTGGGAGGCCACGGTCGGCGGCATCGAGCCGTACGGCGACCAGGTCCGCGTGCACCTCGAAGGACCGCTGCCGGCCGCCGCGGACATCACTCCGGCCGCGCTCGCCGAGCTCGGTCTGGCCGAAGGAGAGCCCGTGTGGGCCGCGGTCAAGGCCGCGGAGACCCACGCGTACCCTGCGTGACGGTGACTCCCACGACGGGCCGAGGGAAACGGCGACGGCCCCGCGAGTGCCGGAAGTCACGGCACGCACGCCGCGACGGTCCGAGGCCATGGCACTCACCCCTGACGGCCCGCGGCGGCTCTTGTCCCGCAACGGCCTAAGATCGCGCCCATGCCGTATTTCACGCGTCTCGCCCCTGTTGTCGCGGTGACCGTGGCCCTGGGCGGATGTGGCATCGCCTCCGGGGACACACGGTTCACCCTGAAGGTGCTGGCCGCGTCGTCGCTCACCGACGCGTTCGGCGAGCTCGGCACCGCGTACCAGGAGGCGAACCGGCACGTGACACACGTGCAGTTCGAGTTCACCGGCTCGCAGGAGGCCGCCGGGAACATCGACGACGGCGAGCACGCCGACGTGCTGGCCACCGCCGACAGCGCCTCGATGGACATCGCCGCCGACGAGGTCACCGACCGCCGCCCCTTCGCGTACGGGACGATGACGATCGCGGTCGCGCCCGGCAATCCGAAGCACGTACACGGGCTGTCCGACCTCGCCGATCCGAGACTGCGGGTGGTGCTGGGCGGCCCGATCGTCCCCGTCGGGCGCTACGCCACACAGGTCCTGGCGAAGGTGGGCGTGCAGGTACGGCCGTCGTCGGAGGAGGCCGACGCGCGGACCGTGCTGACGCGGATCCGCACCGGGGCCGCGGACGCCGGCATCGTGTACGTGACGGACATGCGGTCGGCGGGCGTGTCGGCGAGCAGCGTGCCCATCCCGGCCCTCCAGAACGTCACGGCCACCTACTTCGCCGCCGCCGTCCGGCGGAGCGGCCACGGCGACGCCGCCAAGGAGTTCGTGGCCTGGCTGAGCTCGTCCACGGCAAGGACGATCATGCGCAAGTACGGCTTCGTCACCGGCTGAGCCGGCCCTGGTTCAGGAGCGGGCGGCGCGGGGTTCGTCGGCGAGGGTGTCCACCGCCTCGGCCAGGTTGCGCAGGCCGGGGAGCGCCTCGGCCAGGACGTGCTGGTGGCGGTCGTCCAGTGCGCCGAGGGCCGCCTGGAGGATCGCGGTGTTGGTGGCCTTCCAGCTCTCCACGGCCTGCCGTCCGGCCGGAGTCGGGCTGAGGGCGACGGCACGGGCGTCGTCGGCGGCGTTCGTCCGTACGACGAGACCGCGGGTATGGAGCGCGTTGACCAGTGTGGTGACGGAGTTGGCGGCGAGCATGAGCCGGCGTGCGATCCGGCCGGGGCGGATGCCCGGCTCGTCGGCCACGCACGCCAGCACCTCGAGCTGGGCGACCGAGAGCGGGTTGGCCGGGTCGGCGGCGCGGGCGGCGCGGCGCATGGCGCGACGGAGTCGCGCGACGGTGTCGGCGAGGAGGACGCCGGTGTCCTCCGACGTGCGACCCGCCCGAAGATCGTTGGCCATGCCGTCTATTGTCCCCCAAAACGGCAGGATAAGTAGGCGCGGCCGGACGTTCATGCCGGGGGTTCTCCGGGAGTACGCGCGACGAGGCCGGTGACGGTCGCGACGGCGGCGACGGCGGCCAGTGCGACGAAGGCGAGCCGGGCCCCTTCCCCGGCGGTGTGCAGGACGAGGGTCACGATGGCGATGCCGAGGGCGGTACCGATGCCGCGGGTCATGTTCACCATCCCGCCGGCGGTCGCCGACAGGCGGCGCGGGACGGCGGCCATGACCGCGGCGTTGTTGGCGGGGATGAACAGCCCGAGCCCGAGGCCCAGGAAAAACAGGCCCCACCCGGAGATGTCCAGGCAGAGCAGGGCCGACGCGGCCGTGGCGACGGCTCCGCCGAGCACACAGCGGTTCCGGTTGCCGAGCCGCCGTGGCAGCAGGCGGTCGGCGGCGAGCGCGGCGAGCGCGAACCCGGCCGGCAGGGTGGTGAGCACGAGCCCGGCGTACGTCGCGCCCCGGGCCGCGAGCACCTGCGGCACCAGCGCCAGCGGGCCGAACAGGACGAGGTAGCCGCACATCGCCCCGGCCAGGCCCGCCGAGATCGCGGGGGTGCGCAACAGGGCGAGGTCGACCAGCGGGCTCGCCGCGCGGCGCTCCCGTACGCCGAAGGCCGCCGTCGCCACCACCGCCACGGCCGCGAGCGCCGCGATCGCCGCCCCCGGCAGGCCGAGCCCGGAGGCACCGGAGATGGCCAGCAGGGCGGCGGTGCTCGCGGCGGCGATGAGGAGCAATCCCGGCCAGTCGAACCGCGCGGCCTCGGCACGCTCGCGCGTGCGGGGCAGCAGGTACCGCCCGACGACCAGAGCGGCGCATCCGACCGGGACGTTCACCCAGAAGACCCATCGCCAGCCGGCCGAACCGACCAGCAGGCCGCCGGCGGTCGGCCCGAGCGCGAGCCCGATGGCCTGGGCGGCGGCCTGCATGCCGAGCGCGGCGCGCATCCTGGCGCGCGGCACACTCGTGACGACCAGCGCGACGCTGTTGGCCTGGAGCATGGCCGCACCCGCCGCCTGCAGGACCCGGAAGCCGATGAGCGACCCGAGCGTCGGCGCGAGGCCGCACGCCGCGGAGGCCAGGGTGAAGACCAGGAAGCCGTAGAGGTAGACGAGCTTGCGCCCGACCGCGTCGGCGAGCCGGCCGGCCCCGGCGAGCAGCCCGACGAGCGCGAGCAGGTAGGCGAGCGAGACCCACTGCGCGGCGGCCAGAGAGGCGTGGAAGTCGCGCTGGAGCGCGGGGAAGGCCAGCGTGACGATGCTGGCGTCGAGCTGCCCCATGAACGCGCCGACGCAGACGGACCCGACCGCGAACCAGGGGGCGTAGGGGTGTTCCCGAACCGCTCGCGGACGTGCGGGTTCGACGAGCAACCGCGTCATCAATCCAGGTCTCCACGCTCTGCGTCGAAGATAGTTCTGTTAGAGAAGTATAAATGTCGGCGTTTGTCCGCCTGAGGGCGGGCCACGCCGCGGCCCCGCCCTGAGCGAGTCGGATACGACTCCCGAGCGCACGCCAGGAGGTGGGGGCGGCGACCGAGCCTTCCTCGAATCCATGATCGGGATGTGTTCGCGACGTGACGGCGGGTCGCAGTGCGTGGAAGCCCTCAGGGCGGGACAATGCACACCGCAGCGACACTTCCCCCCTTACGGAGTGCACCCTTTGGGCCTCGCCGACCTTGAAAACGTCGACCTCGTGACGGGAGAGCCCGACGGCGACCAGGGCCTTTGGATCCTGTCGGAGGACTGGCCACCGGAGCGCGAGGCGCTCGACCACGTACAGCTCCTGATCAAGCTGGCCCACATCCGCGCGCACGCGGAGCGGCTCGAAGGGCAGGGGCAGCGCTGGACGATCCTGTTGCACAGCGCCGGAGAGCCGCCGTCGAGCGTGCTGCGGTTCCTGCGCGAGCGCGACATCGCGGCGATGACTCTCGGCCCCTCCGGGCCGCGCCCGGCGGCGGGGCGCCCGGCGCGGTACCCGAACCTGCACGACGGGTCGCCGGACCTCGACTCCCTGCAGGCCGCGAACGCCGCGAGCTTCGCCGCCGAACACGGGCTCGACGGATCGATCGACTCGCTCGTGCTGCTCGACGACGCGCTGGAGGAACGCCGCCGCGTCCAGGGGCTGCTTCCCGGCGACGTCGACACGGGCTTCTCCGACGGCGACCTCGCCGTGCTGGCCGGAGCGTACGCGGGCGAGGTGCTCCGCCACCACACGCGCGAGGCGATGTGGTGGCTGGGGCCGCCCGGCCGGTCCGGCCCGCTGCACATGCGCGCCGGCCTCGGCCTAGGGTCACGGGTCGACACGCTCGGGCGGGTACGGCGCTACCTGCAGTACGGCTCCAGTGAGTCGGTGCACGCCCTGGTGGCGGATCTGGCCGCCCGGCTGGCCCACTGACTTTTGAATACAGATTGCGATCATCTCATCGCTCTCCGTATGTTTAAGGGCACCTAAACCCCGACCATCACTGGGAGCCGATAATGCTCGCGTCACCCTCACTCGAGGAGCGTGTCTCGACCGTGGAGGACACCGTCAAGGACATCGTCACGTCGCTTCCCCTCCCGGACTCCACGGCCAGAAGGCTCCAGGCCGACGTGATCCTCCTTCGCCAGGAGACCGCGTCACTCCGGCGAGACGTCGTCGACCTCGCCGTGGACACGCACGAGATCCGGGAGACCTTGAAGGAGCAAAGCGCCACCCTCCAACGCCACGACACGATGCTCACCGAGCACGGCCGGATGCTGAAGGAGCACGGCGAAACACTCAAGGAGCACGGCGAAACACTCAGGGAACACGGCCAGACCCTCAAAGAGCACAGCCGGGACCTCGCGGAGATCAAGGCGACTCTGCGAGACCACGGCGAGGTCCTGCGGGAGCTGGCCACCACGCTCAAGGTCGTGGTGACCAAACTCGACGAGCGTTAGCCATCGGCCCGTGTCGCCCGGCTTCGGCCGGGCGACACAGCCGGCGACGCGTCACACATGCCGCCCGTAGCCCTAATGCCGCCCCGCGGAAGCTCATGGAGGGGCCACGCTGCCGACACAGGCGCTCCGGACGGGACCGCTGTCGGGCGCGGAGGGGCCCGTCGCCGCTCAGCGCGACGCGAGCTGCGGATAGAGCAGCTCCAGGTCCCCTGACAGGCCTGTCTTGATCTGCCTGCTCACCTCGTCGGCGATGATCTCCTCGCGTCCCTCCTCCAGGGCCTTCAGGGCGATCCGGGCGATGTCGGCCGGATCCGTCTTCGGGACGTCGAGCATGCGGGTCATGTCCGTGTCCATGTAGCCGACGTGGAGTGCGCTCACCGTAGTGCCCTGGGGCCGCAGTGCCAGTCGCAGGGCATTGGTCACCGACCAGGCGGCCGACTTGGCCGCGGAGTAGGCGGCGGCCCCCGGGAACGTGTGCCAGGACAGCACGGACAGCACGTTGAGGACCTGGCCCCCGCCGTTGCGGGCGAGCACCGGCGCGAACTCTCGCGTCACGCCGAGCGTGCCGAGCACGTGAGTTTCGTACTCCCGGCGAAAGTCCGCGAAGTCGCCCTCCATGACAGAGGCGCCGGTGTTGGAGCCCGCGTTGTTGATCAGCACGGTGACGTCCTGGGCCTGCCGGGCTGCGGCACGCACGGAGTCCGGGTCGGTCACATCCAAGGCAATGGGGACCGCGCCCTCAGCGGTCACCCGCCTCGGATCCCGGGCGGCCGCATAAACCTTTCTCGCGCCGTTCTCCAGCAGGGCGCGGACGAAGCGGTCACCGAGGCCACGGTTTCCTCCAGTGACCAGTGCGACGGAGTCGTGAACGTTCATGAGGTGACCTCCACCTGGATGGGTTCGGGCGTGTCGCGTCGACACGCGATATAAAACCGATCGGTTTTCGTTGCTCCTGACTGTAAACCGATCGGTTTTAGATGTCGAACGCAGCGCAGTAATCTCAGTCACATGACCGCATCACGGACCGGCGCCCGGTCAGTTCCGGGAGAGGCAACCCGCGCTCGCCTGCTCGACGCCGCGGCCACGCTCTTCTACCGGGAGGGGACCTCCGTCGGGATCCAGGCGCTCGCGAAGGCCGCCGGCGTCTCCAAGCGCTCGATGTACGAGCTGTTCGCGAGCAAGGACGAGCTGCTGACCGCGGCCCTGAAGCACCGCACGCCGAGCCTGCTCGACCGCTTTCTACCGCCGCCCGACACCCCCGACCGGCCGCGCGAGCGCATTCTGTACGTCTTCGAGCGGCTGGAGGAGGCCGCCACGCAACCCGGCTACCACGGTTGCCCGTTCCTGGCCGTGCAGGTCGAGCTGAAGGACGTCGACCATCCGGCGAGCCGCGCGGCCTCCGCGGCCAAGGACCGCATGCGCGACTTCTTCCGCGACGAGGCCGAGCGCGCGGGCGCCCTCGATCCCGACACTCTGGCCAGGCAGTTGGTCATGCTCTACGACGGGGCCGTGGCTCGGGCGGGCGCAGCGGGCGAGCACCTGGACGGGCTCTCCCTCACCACCGCCGCCACCCTGGTGGACGCGGCGGTCGACAAACCGGCCGCGTGACCCTATTACGAACGTCCGCGATTACGAACGTCCGCGGAGCAGCACTGACCCTCGATCTGGAAGAACCAGCGGGTCGAGCACCGCCTTCGTACGGTCAGCGGAGGCCCAGCAGGGACTCCAGGCCGACGGTGAGTCCCGGAAGTTCGCCGACGCGCCGGACGCCCAGGAGCACTCCCGGGCTGAACGACTCGCGGCTCAGCGAGTCGTGGCGGATCGTCAGGGTCTCGCCGTGGCCGCCGAGCAGCACCTCCTGGTGGGCGATCAGGCCGGCGAGGCGTACGGCGTGCACGCGGACGCCCCCGACGTCGGCGCCACGGGCTCCGTCGAGGGCGGTCGTGGTCGCGTCCGGCGAGCGTCCGACGCCGGCCTTCTCACGTGCGGCGTTCGCGAGTTCGGCGGTACGGCGGGCGGTGCCGCTGGGCGCGTCGGCCTTGTTCGGATGGTGCAGCTCGACGATCTCCACCGAGTCGAAGAACGGGGCGGCCTTCTGGGCGAAGTGCATCATCAGCACCGCACCGACGGCGAAGTTGGGGGCGATCAGCGAGTTGACCCCGGGGTGGGCGGCGAGCCAGCCACGCACGGTGTCGAGCCTGCCCTCGTCGAACCCGGTCGTTCCCACGACGGTGTGCACGCCGTGCTCGACGCACCAGCGCAGGTTGTCCATGACCGCATCGGGATGCGTGAAGTCGATGGCGACCTCCGCGGAAGCGAGCGGATCCCGCGCGTCGCCGACGTCCACGGCGGCCACGAGTTCCAGATCCTCCGCCGCCTCAACCGCCCGGCACAGCTCGGCACCCACACGCCCGCGCGCACCCAGCACCCCGACCTTGATCATCTGTTCCCTCTCGCTCGTTCCGGCGCAGCGCCGAGCCTATCGCCCACGACCGCGTCTCCGCCGATCCGGAAACAACGACGAACATCCCGCCGGCGGACGACCGGGCCGCCGTACCCCATCGCCCCGGCCTGCGCGACCGCTCCGAGGAACGCCCCGGCGGACTCCTCCAGTAGCCGCCGGGCCGTTCCGCCGTTCGTCAGGCCGTACGGGGCGGGCGGGTGAGGCGGGTCAGGCCGCGAGGGTCACGGTGTCCCGCTCGACCTCGCGCTCGCCGCGGAACGCCACCAGGCGCCGCATCGGCACGTACCGCGCGCCCGCGCGATCAGCAGGCCCAGGACGGCCGCCACGCCGAGCCCGACGCGCAGCGACGACACGTCGGACAGGAAGCCGATCGGGCGTGGGCTGCGGCTTACCGTCGGCGCGGTCGAGACGCGTTCGCCCTCGCGGGGCAAGGCACGAGGCCTGCCCGGCGAGGGCGATAGCAGCGGGAGCGGCCCGCCGTCGGCCGGCGAGTGTCCGGCGGCGTGTCGTCAAGCGGCGCCCCAGAGGGCGCCTCGACGCGTTACCGTCGGGTCGTCGGCCGAGCCCGGACCGGCTTCCCTGTCACGATGGGACGGCGGGCGCTTTGAGGCGGCCCCGGCTCACAGCGTGAAGTCGCGGTCTCCGAACGGACCGATGACGGTCAGTGTCATCGGTCGGCCGAGGACCTCCGCGCCGATCGCGCGGACGTCATCGAGCGTCACCGCCTCGATCCGGCCGAGGATGTCATCGACCGACAGCAGGCTCTCGTACACGAGCTCGCTCTTGCCGATGCGGCTCATCCGCGACCCGGTGTCCTCCAGGCCGAGGACGAAGGAGCCGCGCAACTGTCCCTTGCCGCGCTCCAGTTCGTCCTCGGTGATGCCCTCGGCGGCCACCTTGGCGACCTCGTCGCGGCAGATGGCCAGGACCTCGTCCACCTTGGCCGGGAGGCAGCCCGCGTACACGCCGAACGTGCCCGTGTCCGCGTACTGGGAGTTGTAGCTGTACACGGAGTACGCCAGCCCGCGCTTCTCCCGGATCTCCTGGAACAGACGCGACGACATCCCGCCGCCCAGGGCGGCGTTCAGCACGCCCAGGGCGAAGCGGCGCTCGTCCGTACGGGTGATGCCGACCGTGCCGAGGATCAGGTTGGCCTGCTCGGTCGGCCGGTCGATCGAGTGGACGCCGGGGTTGGTCGCGGCGCCCGGGCCCTCGGTGCGCGGTGGATTCGGCCCGCGGCCGGCGTCGCCCAGGCGGGAGGCGAACGCCTCCGACACCAGGCGGACGACCTCGTCGTGGTCGAGGTTGCCCGCCGCGGCGACGACGAGGTTCGGCGCGACGTAACGTCCCCGGTAGTACGCGGCGATGCGTTCCTGGGGCAGGCCACTGATCGACTCAACGGTGCCGAGGATCGGGCGGCCGAGCGGCACGTCGCCGAACAGCGCCGCGGCGAACTCGTCGTGCACCGCGTCCGTCGGGTCGTCGTCGTGCATGGCGATCTCTTCGAGGATCACCCCGCGTTCGGCCTCGACGTCCTGATCCTCGATCAGCGACGAGGTGACCATGTCGGAGACGACGTCGATGGCGAGCGGCAGGTCGGAGTCGAGCACCCGCGCGTAGTAGCAGGTGTACTCCTTGGCGGTGAAGGCGTTCATCTCACCGCCCACCGCGTCCATCAGCGACGACATCTCCAGCGCGGTGCGCTTCGGCGTGCCCTTGAACAGCAGGTGCTCCAGGAAGTGCGACGCGCCGGCCTCTTCGGGCGACTCGTCGCGTGACCCGACACCCGCCCAGATGCCGAAGGCGACCGAACGGACGGTCGGCATCGTCTCGGTGACGATGCGCAGGCCGCCCGGCAGGACGGTGCGCCGCACCACCCCGGCACCGTCGGTGCCGGGGTGGACGGTGTGCGTCGAGCCGGGCTTCTGCTCGCGTGCGGTGATCGTCATGAGTTGCGGTCGGAGCCGTCGCCGCCGCGGTTGCCGCCGCTGCGGGTGCGCCGGCGGCGCGGACGCTCACCGTCGCTGCGGCTCTCGCGCCGTTCCTCCGGCTGGCCGTCGCCCGAGGGCGCCGCCTCCGGGGCGTCCGAGCCGCCCTCGGCCGCGGCCGCCGCCTCGCGCTCGATCACCTCGACCGGCACCAGCGACAGCTTGCCGCGGGAGTCGATCTCGGTGACCTCGACCTGGACCTTCTCGCCGACCTTGATGACGTCGTCGATGTTCTCGATCCGGGCGCCGCCGTGCAGCTTGCGGATCTGGGAGATGTGCAGCAGACCGTCCTTGCCGGGCAGCAGGGACACGAACGCGCCGAACGTCGTGGTCTTGACGACCGTGCCGAGGTAGCGCTCGCCGACCTCCGGCATGTGCGGGTTGGCGATCGAGTTGATCGCCTGCCGCGCGGCCTCCGCGGACGGACCGTCGGTGGCGCCGACGTAGATCGTGCCGTCGTCCTCGATGGTGATCTCGGCGCCCGTGTCGTCCTGGATGGAGTTGATCATCTTGCCCTTGGGGCCGATGACCTCGCCGATCTTGTCGACCGGAACCTTGATCGTGATGATGCGCGGAGCGTTCGGGCTCATCTCGCCGGGGGCCTCGATGGCCTCCTGCATCACGTCGAGGATGGCCAGCCGGGCGCCCTTGGCCTGCTTGAGCGCGCCGGCCAGAACGCTGGCCGGGATGCCGTCGAGCTTGGTGTCGAGCTGGAGCGCCGTGATCAGGTCACGGGTGCCGGCGACCTTGAAGTCCATGTCGCCGAACGCGTCCTCGGCGCCGAGGATGTCGGTCAGCGTGACGTACTCGTCGCCCTCGCCGATGAGGCCCATGGCGATGCCGGCCACCATCTGCTTCAGCGGCACGCCCGCGGACAGCAGCGACATCGTGCTGGCGCAGACCGAGCCCATCGAGGTGGAGCCGTTGGAGCCGACGGCCTCCGACACCTGCCGGATGGCGTACGGGAACTCCTCGCGGGTCGGCAGCACCGGGATCAGCGCCCGCTCGGCGAGCGCGCCGTGGCCGATCTCGCGGCGCTTCGGCGAGCCGACGCGGCCGGTCTCACCGGTGGAGTACGGCGGGAAGTTGTAGTTGTGCATGTAGCGCTTGGTGCGCTCGGGGTTGAGCGTGTCGATCATCTGTTCCATGCGGAGCATGTTCAGCGTCGTCACGCCCAGGATCTGGGTCTCGCCGCGCTCGAACAGCGCCGAGCCGTGCACCCGCGGAACCACGCCGACCTCGGCGGTGAGCTGGCGGATGTCCTTGACCCCGCGGCCGTCGATGCGGATCTTCTCGGAGATGACCCGCTCGCGCACGAGCTTCTTGGTCAGCGCGCGGAACGCGGCGCTGATCTCCTTCTCGCGCTCCTCGAAGTCGGGGCCGACCTTCTCGACGGCGAGCGCCTTGACCCGGTCGAGCTCGCTCTCGCGCTCCTGCTTGGCCGCGATGGTCAGCGCCTGGGCGAGCTCGGAGCGTACGGCGGCCTCGACGGCGGCGAACACGTCGTCCTGGTAGTCCAGGAAGATCGGGTATTCGGCCGTCTCCTTGGCCGCCTGGGAGGCGAGCTGGCTCTGCGCCTGGCAGAGCACCTTGATGAACGGCTTGGCGGCCTCGAGGCCCTCGGCCACGGCCTCCTCGGTCGGGGCGGCGGCGCCGTCGGCGACCAGGCCCAGCGTGTGCGGGGTCGACTCGGCCTCGACCATCATGATCGCGACGTCGCCGTCCTCGAGCACCCGGCCGGCCACGACCATGTCGAAGGTCGCGCGCTCCAGCTCGCCGTGGGTCGGGAAGGCCACCCACTGGCCCTCGATCAGCGCGACGCGGACGCCGCCGATCGGGCCGGAGAACGGCAGGCCCGCGATCTGGGTGGACATCGACGCGGCGTTGATCGCGACGACGTCGTACAGGTGCTCGGGGTTGAGCGCCAGGACCGTGGCGACGACCTGGATCTCGTTGCGCAGGCCCTTCTTGAACGACGGGCGCAGCGGCCGGTCGATCAGCCGGCAGGTGAGGATCGCGTCCTCGCTCGGCCGGCCCTCGCGGCGGAAGAACGAGCCGGGGATGCGCCCGGCGGCGTACATCCGCTCCTCGACGTCGACCGTGAGCGGGAAGAAGTCGAGGTTGTCCTTCGGCTTCTTGGACGCGGTGGTGGCGGACAGGACCATGGTGTCGTCGTCGAGGTAGACGACGGCGGAACCGGCCGCCTGGCGGGCGAGCCGCCCGGTTTCGAATCGGACCGTGCGTTGGCCGAAAGCGCCGTTGTCGATAACGGCTTCGGCGATCTTCACACCTTCCACGATGTGAACCCTCCTTGGGAATCAGTGGAGGCCCGCATCCGGTTCCCCGGTGGTGCGACTCTCTGTGGAGAGGTGCCGGTCTTCGATCGAAGCCGTCGGATCCGCCCGGTTCCGATGGCCACTACCGAGGACCGGCCCCCGACGCACGCGGGGCGGCGGTCACGGGCTCCTTCAGTTGTACGAATACGAAGAGAGGGAGCGGCGGAGGCCGCTCCCTCTGACCGCTATCGGCGAAGGCCGAGCCGCTCGATGAGCTGACGGTAGCGGTTGATGTCCTTCTTCTGCAGGTACTGCAGGAGGCGACGGCGCCGGCCGACCATCAGCAGCAGACCACGACGGGAGTGGTGGTCGTGCTTGTGGGTCTTCAGGTGCTCGGTGAGCTCATTGATGCGCTTGGTGAGCACGGCCACCTGGACCTCGGGCGACCCGGTGTCGCCTTCGGACGTGGCGTACTCTTCCATGATCTTCTTTTTGGCGGCGGTGTCGAGCGACACGGCTCTCCTTCTCTAGCGGGTACGCCGATATCAAGTCGAAACACTCGGAAACCATGCGTACCCACAGTCATCCGAGTGGGTGGGCGATCACGCCCCGCGCGGGCAGCCGACTACTGCCGGTCACTTCCCAGCGGCAAATCACGGTACCACGTGAAACCTGGAGGCCCGTTAACGATTGAACACCCTGTCATGGCGGAGTGTTCCCGTGAACCGGCCTTACTCGCGGGTGAGTTCGCGAGCCCGGTCGACGTCGCGGCGCATCTGCTCGATCAGCGCCTCGACCGTGTCGAACTTGAGGGTGTCGCGCAGCCGCGCGGTGAAGTCGACGCCGACGTGCGCGCCGTACAGGTCGAGATCGTCGCGATCGAGGGCGTACGCCTCGACGGTGCGCTCGCCGCCCTCGAACGTCGGGTTGACGCCGATGGAGATCGCGGCCGGCCAGCGGGCGTCCGGATGGCCCGCGGACCGGTCGCCCTGCAGCTCGGCGTAGCCGGCGCAGTTGAGGTATCCGGCGTAGACGCCGTCGCGCGGGATGGCGGTGTGCGGCAGGCTCTCCAGGTTTGCGGTGGGAAACCCGAGGTCACGGCCGCGCTGCGCCCCGCGTACGACGATGCCCTCCACACGGTGCGGGCGGCCCAGCAGCCGCGTGGCGCCCTCGACGTCGCCCTCGGCGAGGTGCTCGCGGACCAGGGTCGAGGAGATCGGCCGTCCGTCGGCGACGAGCGGCACTCCCTCGGCCTCGAAGTCGTACTTGCCGCCCAGCTCCTGGAGCAGCGCGACGTCGCCCTTGGCCTTGTGCCCGAACCGGAAGTCCTCCCCCACCACGACGCGGACGGCGTGCAACCGGTCGACCAGGACCGACTGGACGAACTCGTCCGGGCCCATGCGGGACAGCTCGAGGGTGAAGGGCAGCACCATCACCGCGTCCGCGCCCAGCTCACCGAGGATTTCGGCGCGCCGCTTAGGCGTGCACAGCAGCGGCGGATGCGTCCCCGGCCGTACGACCTCGTCGGGGTGCGGATCGAACGTGATCACCACGGCGGGCGAGCCCAGCTCGCGGGCGAGCTCCGCGGTGCGGTCGACGAGCCGCTGGTGCCCGCGGTGCACACCGTCGAAAACGCCGATGGTGACGACCGACCTGCCCCAGTCTGCGGGCACGTCGTCGAGGCCATGCCAACGTCGCACTGTCCACCCCTTCTCGCGGTGCTCCTAGGGCCCGTCTCAAAGCACCGCTGTCCTACCGCGCACCGCTCGCCACGGACGGGGACTTCGAGACACGCCCTAGCGTGCCATGGGTGGGGCACCGGGGGTGACATCGGGCCGGTTCCGGCGACGTCGCGCCGCGTCAGCGCCCCGGGCGAAGGGTCTCGGCGACGCCGTAGCGCAGGAGGCTGACGCGCACCTCACCGCAGGCGCACCGGGTGTAGGTCACCAGGCCCTCGGAGGTGGCGTGCCGGGAGAGGACCTCGTACGGCTCGGACTCAGGCCAGGCACAGACAGGGCACTCGGTCACCGGATTCCGCCAATGCGATCGCTGTAATGATTAATATGATGATAACGCTTACACCTCGACCGTCGGGCAGGATGGGGCGATGCGGGTCACCGGCTACAAAAGTCACGGCGTCGGCGCCGCGGCCGCTCTGGTCAACGCCGTGACGAGTGCTGAGGGGGCCGACACCGACGACGCGCTGCGCGGCGTGCTGGCGGACCACGGCTTCTTCGTGGCGGACTTCACCCCGGACACCGCGGCGCGCCTGCGCCCCTGGGCACGTACGCTCCGGGCGGTCTTCGAGGCGGAGGCGCTGGACCGGGCGGTGGAGCTGCTGAACGCCCTGCTCGCGGACGTGCCCATGCACCCCCACCTCGCCGACCACGACGAGCGCGGCCTGCACCTGCACTACGCGCCGCCGCAGGTCGAGCTGGCGCACCGGTTCCGTGCGACCACGCTGATGAACCTCTCGGAGCTGGTCTGCGACCACGGCATCGACCGGATCGGGGTCTGTGCCGCCGCCGGCTGCGACCGCGTCTACGCCGACGACTCGCGCGGCGGGCGACGGAGGTTCTGCTCCGACGCCTGCGCGAACCGCACCAACGTCGCCGCCTACCGCGCCCGCCGCCGCGAACAGTGAGACGGTCTCCCCGGGCCTGTCTCAAAGCCCCGCCGTCCTGCTGAGCGGGCGGCTTCGAGACGGGCGCTAAGGGACGAAGACGGCGATCGGCTTGGCGACCGGGCCGTGCTCCTCCATCAGCGCGAGCAGGGTGCCGTCCGGGCCGAAGACGCCGATCGGGCCCGGCCCCAGGCCGGTCGCGCCCAGGCGCCCGCCGTGGGCGATCTTGCGGGCGTCTTCGGTGGACACGTCGAGCCGCGGGAAGGCCGCGGACACCGCGTCGGCCAGCGGAAGGACGGTCAGTTCTTCGGTGAGCTGCTCGATCGTCCGGGCCTGGGACAGGTCGTACGGGCCCACGCGGGTGCGGCGCAGGTAGCACAGGTGGCCGCCGACGCCCAGGGCCGCGCCCAGATCGCGGGCCAGCGCGCGGATGTAGGTGCCGCTGGAGCACGTGACGGTCGCCGAGACGTCGAGCACGTCACCGGCGTAGCGCAGGTCGCCGAGCGCGAAGTCGTACACGGTGACCTTACGGGCCTTGAGCGCGACCTCCTCGCCGTCGCGGACCCGTTTGTACGCCCGGCGTCCGTCCACCTTGATGGCGCTGACCTGGGGCGGGATCTGCTCGATCGGGCCGGTGAGGTCGGCCACCGCCGCGCGCAGCTCCCCCTCGGTCACCCCCGCGGCGGGGGCCGTGGCGGTGACCTCGCCCTCGGCGTCGTCGGTGTTGGTCGACTGGCCCAGCCGGATCACCGCGTCGTAGGACTTCTCGGTGAGCGCGAGGTGGCCGAGCAGGCGGGTCGCCTTGTCCACCCCGACGATGAGCACGCCCGTGGCCATGGGGTCGAGCGTGCCGGCGTGGCCGACTCTGCGTGTGCCCGCCAGCCGGCGCAGCTTGCCCACGACGTCGTGGGAGGTCCAGCCGGCCGGCTTGTCGACGATGACAAGTCCGTTCATGTGCGGGTGACGACCTCGATCTCGGCGAGAAGCTCCCGTAGGCGTTCGACCGCGTGCCGGACCTCGCCGTGCAAGGTGAAACCGGCCGCCGTCGGGTGTCCGCCGCCGCCGAGGGCGACGCACGCCATCCCGACGTCGACGCGCCCCTTGGAGCGGGTGGAGACCTGCCAGGCGCCCTCGTCGTCCTCCTTGAAGACGACGGCGACCTCGGCCTCGTCCGTGCGCCGGACGACGTCGATCACGCCTTCGAGCAGGTCGTACGGCAGGCTGTACGCGGCACGGTCGGCGCGCGTGACCGTGGTCCACACCATGCCCAGGCCGCCGGCCACGTCCGGTTCGAGCGTGGCGCGGCCGAGCGCCGCGGACAGCACGGGCAGGTAGCCGAACGGGGCGCGGTCCCAGACCTCGCGGGCGACCAGTTCGGGCCGGATGCCGGTGGCCAGCAGCCTCCCGGCGAGCGCGTGGACCTCGGGGGTGGTCGTGGCGTACTTGAACGAGCCGGTGTCGGTCACGAGCCCGACGTACAGGCCCAGGGCCATGTCGTGGGTGAGGGACACGCCGAGCCGGTCGATGAGGCGCTCGGTGACCGCCGCGGTCGCCGCGGCACCCGGATCGACGAGATGTGTCGTGCCGAACCGGGTGTTCGACGCGTGGTGGTCCAAGACGATCACTTCGCGCGCCTTGCGGGCGTTGGGCGCGAGGCTGCCGAGCCGGTCGCGGCTGGCCGCGTCGAAGGTGACCATGACATCCGGCTCGGCCGGGAAGTCACCGGGGTCGGTGAGCAGGTCCAGGCCGGGCAGGAACCGCAGGATCCGCGGCACGACGAACGCGTCGCCGAACGAGGCGGTGAACGGCTTGCCCAGGACGCGCAGCGCCTGGGCGAAGGCCAGCATCGACCCCAGGGCGTCGCCGTCCGGGGAGACGTGACACGCCAGGCAGACCGTCCCGGCCTCCTCGATCGAGGCGACCGCCCGTTGCCACTCGTCGGCGGTGATGGCCACGGCGCTACCCGGCGGGGAGTTCACGACCCGGAGTATCCCGCGTTGTCGGCATCGTCGCCGTCGGTTTCGTCAACATCCGCATCGGATCGCGCCTCGCGGTAAGGGTTGGCCTCCCCTGCGGGAAGGGCGCCCTCGGCGGCCTTGGCCACCTGCTCGTCCGCGGCGCGCGCCTTGGCGAGCAGGTCGTCGATCTGCCGGGCGTTCTCGGGCAGCGCGTCGGGCACGAACGTCAGGCTGGGGGTGTGCCGTACGCCGGTGCGCTTGCCCACCTCCGTACGGATCACGCCCTTGGCGCTGTTGAGCGCCGCCGCGCTGTCCGCGCGCTCGGCGTCGCTGCCGTACACGGTGTAGAAGACCGTCGCGTCCCGCAGGTCGTTGGTCAGCCGGGCGTCCGTCACGGTGACGAAACCGAGCCGCGGATCCTTGATCCGCCGCTCCAGCATCTCCGCGACGATCTGCTGGATGCGATCTGCGAGCTTACGAGCCCTCGCGGGGTCCGTCACAGTCTCTCCTTCATCGGTCCCGTGACCAGGGCGATCACGGTCCTCCATCAACCAGTAATGGAATGCACTCTATGACTCTTCGTTGAAGAGTCGTTGCCGGGCCGAGAGCAGCTCGATCTCCGGTCGCCCGGCGACCAGCCGCTCACACGCCTCCAGCACCTCGACGCAGTTGCCCGCCTCGGCGGAGACGACCGCGATCGCGATCTCCGCCCGGCGGTGCAGGTCGAGGTGGCCCGTCTCGGCGGCCGCGGCCGCCGGGAACCGCCGGCGTACTTCGGCGACGATCGGACGGACCACGGCGCGCTTCTGCTTCAGCGAGCGTACGTCGCCGAGCAGCAGGTCGAGCGTCAGTGCTCCCACATACACAGGTGGTCACCCCCGTGATCGAACCGGCCGTCGACCGACGAGGTGGCGTGCGAGAAAGCCGCACGCCACCTCTCCGGGGCGTACCGGGACCCGCGAGAAGGGCCGCGCGCAGAGACCGCCCGGAACCCCGCGCCCCGCTCGGCGGTGCTCAGGCACCGCCTCGCTGCGGGCGAGGGTTCCGGGCAGTGACTCAGACGCGCGGCTTCTCCCGCATCTCGAAGGTCTCGATGATGTCACCGATCTTGATGTCGCCGTACCCGATGCCGATACCGCACTCGAAGCCCTCGCGGACCTCGGTCGCGTCGTCCTTGAACCGGCGGAGCGAGGACACGGTGAGGTTGTCGGAGACGACCACACCGTCCCGGACCAGCCGCGCCTTGCTGTTGCGGTTGATCGTGCCGGACTGGACCATCGAACCGGCGACGTTGCCGATGCGCGGCACCTTGAAGACCTCGCGGATCTCCGCCGAGCCGAGCCGCACTTCCTCGAACTCGGGCTTGAGCATGCCCTTGAGTGCGGCTTCGACCTCCTCGATCGCCTGGTAGATGACCGAGTAGTAGCGGATGTCGACGCCTTCGCGGTCGGCGATCTCCTGCGCGTTGCGCTCGGGCCGGACGTTGAAGCCGATGATGACGGTGCCCTCCGACGTGAGCGCGAGGTTCACGTCGTCCTGCGTGATCGCACCGACGCCGCGGCGGATCACCCGGAGACCGACCTCTTCGCCGACGTCGATCTTGAGCAGTGCGTCCTCGAGGGCCTCCACCGAACCGGACACGTCGCCCTTGATGACGAGCAGCAGCTCCTGGAGCTCGCCCTTCTCGAGGTCCTTGAACAGCTCCTCGAGGGTGCGGCGCCCGCGAGTGCGGAGCAGCTCGGCGTTGCGCTTGCGCGCCTGGCGGCGGTCGGCGATCTGGCGTGCCATCCGGTCGTCGTCGACGGCGATGAAGTTGTCGCCGGCGCCGGGGGTGGCGGACAGGCCGAGCACCAGGACCGGACGCGACGGCAGCGCCTCGTCGACGTTGTTGCCGTTCTCGTCCAGCATGGCGCGGACGCGGCCGAAGGCCTCACCACAGACGATCGAGTCGCCGACCCGGAGCGTGCCGCGCTGCACGAGCACGGTCGCCACGGAGCCGCGGCCCTTGTCGAGGTGCGCCTCGATCGCGACGCCCTGGGCGTCCTGCTCGGGGTTGGCCCGCAGGTCCAGCTCGGCGTCGGCGGTCAGGACGACGGCCTCGAGGAGGTCGTCGATGCCCATGCGCTGCTTCGCCGAGATGTCGACGAACTGCGTCTGGCCACCGAACTCCTCGGCGACGAGGCCGTACTCGGTGAGCTGCGCGCGCACCCGCTGGGGGTCGGCGCCCTCCTTGTCCACCTTGTTGACCGCCACGACGATCGGCACCCCGGCCGCGTTGGCGTGGTCGATCGCCTCCGTGGTCTGCGGCTTCACCCCGTCGTCGGCGGCGACCACCAGCACGACCAGGTCGGTCGTCTCGGCACCGCGGGCACGCATGGCGGTGAACGCCTCGTGACCCGGGGTGTCGATGAAGGTGATCTTGCGTTCCTGGCCGTCGACCTCGGTCGCGACCTGGTAGGCGCCGATGTGCTGGGTGATGCCGCCGGCCTCGCCGGCCACCACGTTGGCGTTGCGGATCGCGTCGAGCAGCTTCGTCTTACCGTGGTCGACGTGACCCATGACGGTCACGACCGGCGGACGGGAGACGAGGCTCTCGTCGCCGCCCTCGTCCTCACCGAACTCGATGTCGAAGGACTCGAGCAGCTCACGGTCCTCGTCCTCGGGGCTGACGACCTGGACGTTGTAGTCCAGCTCGGCGCCGAGCAGCTGCAGCGTCTCCTCGTTGACCGACTGCGTCGCGGTGACCATCTCACCGAGGTGCAGCATCACCTCGACGAGCGACGCCGGGTTGGCGCCGATCTTCTCGGCGAAGTCGGTGAGGGAGGCACCCTGCGGCAGGCGGATCGCCTTGCCGTTGCCGCGCGGGACGCGGACGCCGCCGATCGAGGGCGCCTGCATGTTGTCGAACTCTTGACGCCGCTGCTTCTTGGACTTGCGCCCACGCGTCGGACGGCCGCCGGGACGGCCGAACGCACCCTGCGTGCCACCGCGGCCACGGCCTCCGCCGCCCGGACGCGGGCCGCCGAAGCCGCCGGGACGGCCACCGCCGCCACCGGCCGGACGGCCACCGAAGCCGCCGCCACCGGGACGACCGCCGCCACCCGGACGGCCACCGCCGCCACCGGGACGACCGCCGCCACCGCCGGGACGACCGCGACCACCGGCACCGCCGGGGCCACCGGTGTCGCGCTGCGGGCGCGAGGGCATGTTCATCGGGCTGGGGCGCGGGCCTCCAGGCCGAGGCGGCATGCTGCCGGGGTTCGGCCGGGGGCCGCCGGCGCCGGGAGCGCCGGGACGGCCCTGACCCGGACGCGGCGGGGCGCCCGCACCACGGTCGCCACGCGGCGCGCTGGGCCGGTCACCACGCGGCGGCGCGGGCCGGTCGCCACCCGGGCGTGGGCCCGGACGCGGACCCGGCTTGGCCGAGCCCATGCCGGTGTTGGTCGAGGAGAACGGGTTGTTACCCGGACGCGGACGGCCGCCGGAACGCTGACCGGGCGCGGCCGGACGCGGAGCGCCGCCGGGGCCACCGGGCCGCGGGCCCGGCTTGGGCGCCGGACCGGGACGGCCGGCCGCGGGACCGGGACGCGGGCCCGGCTTGGGCGCGTCGGACGGGCCCCCCGGACCGGACGGACCGGGCGCGGGCCGGGGCGCGGACGGGCGCGGGGCCTGCTGACGCGGGCCCGGCTGCGGGCCGGGCTTGGGCGCCTCGGGCACCGGCGGAAGATCGCGGCGCTGCGCCGGGGGCGCGTCCGACTTGATCTCCGGCCGGGGCGCGGGCTTGGCCTCCGGCTTGAACTCCGGCTTGGGTGCGGCCGGCTTGGGCACCGGCCTGCGCGGACCCGGCTTGGGCGCTGGGGCCTGGGACTTCTTTCCGTCGGCCGACTTGGCCGACGGACCTCCGAATGCTTCCTTGAGTCTGCGAACGACCGGCGCCTCGATCGTTGACGACGCCGACCGGACGAACTCGCCCATCTCGTTGAGCTTGGCCATGACGGCCTTGCTCTCAACACCGAATTCCTTGGCGAGCTCGTATACCCGGACCTTTGCCACTGCACTCCCTACTCGGTCCGGGGACGTCCTCGGACCGTCGCTACCTTGCGGTAATCATCGCTGCGTGCTCATCGAGCGCTCATAGCAATCTCGACCTGCTTCCGACTAGACGTCGCTTACGAACCGGCCTGCTGAGACTCGAGCCATTGGCGGAGCATGCGAACCTCGAGCGGCCCCGTCCGGCGAAATGCCCGGGGGAACGCCCGACGACGCTCGGCCAGCTCAAGACATGCCAGATCGGGGTGCAGGGAGGCGCCCCTACCCGGCATTCGCCCGCGCGGGTCAGGGACCACGTTGAAACCAACAGGGCCCTCGACCACGACCAGGCGCAGCAGGTCGGACTTGGCCGTGCAAATCCGACAGCCCACGCATGTACGCCGTGGGACCGCGCGACCACGAACCATAAGTCTACCGCGTCGGCGCGTCGGCGGGACCTGCCGCATGCTCCCCTTCGGTGGAAGATCCGTTTTCGGTGTCCGGGCGGATGTCGATCCGCCACCCCGTCAAACGGGCGGCGAGACGGGCGTTCTGCCCCTCTTTGCCGATCGCCAGAGAGAGCTGATAATCAGGCACGATAACCCGCGCCACCCGCGCCTCGGCGTCGATCACCTCGACATGGTTTACCCGCGCGGGAGACAGGGCATTCCCCACGAACTCGGCGGGCTCGTCCGACCAGTCGACGATGTCGATTTTCTCCCCATGGAGCTCGTGCATCACGTTGCGTACCCGGCCGCCCATCGGTCCGATGCAGGCGCCCTTGGCGTTCACGCCGGGTTTCCGCGAGCGAACGGCGATCTTCGTGCGGTGGCCGGCCTCGCGGGCGATCGCCGCGATCTCGACCGTGCCGTCGGCGATCTCGGGAACCTCGAGCGCGAAGAGCTTCTTGACCAGGTTGGGGTGGGTGCGCGACAGCTTCACGAGCGGCCCGCGGTGCCCCTTCTTGACCTGGACCACGTAGGAGCGGATGCGCTCGCCGTGGTCGTAGTTCTCCCCGGGAACCTGCTCCTCGGGCGGGATCACGCCCTCGAGCTTGCCGAGGTCGACCAGGACGTTGCGCGGGTCCTTGCCCTGCTGGATGACGCCCGCGACGATGTCGCCCTCGCGCCCGGCGTACTCACCGAACGTGAGTTCGTCCTCGGCGTTGCGCAGGTGCTGCAGGATCACCTGCTTGGCCGTGGTCGCCGCGATGCGGCTGAAGTTGGTGGGCGTGTCGTCGTACTCGCGCGGCTCGGCGGCCTCGCCCTCGGCGTCGTCGGCGGGTGTCTCGGTGGCCCACACCGTGACGTGACCGGACTTGCGGTCGAGCTCGACACGGGCCTTCGGAGCGGCACCTTCGGTGCGGTGGTAGGCGATCAGCAGTGCTTCTTCGATCGCCTTGACCACGAGTTCGAGAGAGATGTCCTTTTCGCTCTCGAGACTGCGCAAAGCGGTCATATCGATGTCCACGAGGCCTCCCCCTAGTCCTCGTCGCCGCCGGGATCATCATCACCCCGGCGGTTGAACTCCACCTGGACCAGCCCGCGGGTGAGCTCGTCGTAACCGAGCCGTCGCTCCTGGCCGTCGGTGTCGAGCACGACGGCCTCGTCATCGGCCGTCGAGACGCGGCCGGTGACCTCCTCGCCGCCGGACAGCGTCGCGCGTACGAGGCGGCCGCTCGCCCGCCGCCAGTGCCGTGGCTGGGTGAGGGGACGGTCGATCCCCGGTGAGGTCACCTCGAGGACGTACGGCCCCGAGCCCATGGCGTCGCTCTCGTCGAGCGCGGCGGAGACACGCTGGCTCACGACCGCGACGTCGTCGAGGCTGACGCCGCCGTCTCCGTCGACGATCACACGGACCTGCCGGCGTTTGCCGGCCGGCGTCACGATGACGTCCTCGAGATCGAACCCGGACTCGGCCACCACCGGCTCGAGCAGGCGCATGAGCGCGGCCCGCGCCTGGTGTCCGGGCCCCCGCCGGCCCCGCTGAGCGCGGCCGGAGTCGGCGTTGACGCTCATGGGGCCTCCTTCTGTGCGGCCGCGCGGCCGATGGACGGGTGGCCGCCCGGTGCGTCCACTCCGCACATAAGACTATCCACAGCTGCGGGCGCCGGGTGCCGCATCGCCAGCCGACGGGCGCGCCCTTGTGGAATGCTTGCGCACCTGAGTGGAAGACGATGGACGGAGGCACGCTTGGAGGCGTTGCGGTCCGTGACACCGACGCGGCGGGCGGTGCTCGGGGTCTCCGTGGCGGCGCTCGTGACGACCACGGGATGCACGACCGTCGGGCCGGGCGAGGCTCCCTCCCCGGGCCCCGAGGTCACGCTGCTCGACGGGGTGATCGAGAACGAGGCCGCGCTCATCGCCCTGTACGACGCGGTCCTCGCCGCCCACCCGGGTCTGGGCGGGCGGCTGAAGAAGCTGCGCGAGCACCACGTCCAGCATCTCGCCGTGCTCAAACGCCACTATGTCCCCGGCAGCACCAGCGGCACCGCGACGCCCGCGCCGCGACCCTCCGCCGCCGCGCCGCGGACCGAGTCCGGCGCCCTCGGCGCCATCCGGAGCGCCGAGCGCAAGGCGGCCTCCGCGCGCGCCGACGAGGTGCGCCGCGTGTCGCCGGGGCTGTCCCAGCTCCTCGCCTCCATCGGCGCCTGCGAGGCCGGGCACGCCCAGGAGCTCACATGACGACCGCCCCCGAGACCATCTCCGCGTTGCAGGGCGCGCTCGCCGCCGAGCACGCCGCGATCTTCGGGTACGGCGTGCTGGGCGCGCACCTGGCCGGCGTCCAGCGGCAGAACGCCGCCCGGATCTGCGACTCCCACCGCGCCCGGCGCGACCGGCTGCGCTCCTACGTCGAGGCGGGCGGCGCGACCCCGGTCGCGGCGTCGCCGTCCTACCGCCTGCCCTCGCCCGTCTCCTCGCCTCGCACGGCCGCCCAGCTCGCCGCCCGGCTGGAGGACGGCGTGACCGCGGGGTACGCCGGGCTGGCGGGCGTCGCCGACGCGAGCCTGCGCCGCTACGCCGCCCTGGCGATGCAGGAGGCGACCGTGCGCGCGATCCGGTGGCGCGGCTCGCCTTCGGCCGCCTTCCCCGGTCTGACCAGCGCGGCGTTGTACCCCAGGGCGGAAAAGTAGCCCGGAACCGGCGATAGGTAACCTGCCAGTCGAGATCACAACAAGATCACGACTGGGGAGGTTTCAGGCGCTCCATGAGCGAGCGGAGCGAGCGAATCGAAAACACGCGCGCCTGGTCACTCCTCCGACGAAGGAGGGCCCGTGAGCGAGCGGAGCGAGCGAACCAAAGAACACGCGCGCCTGGTCACTCCTCCGACGAAGGAGGGCCCGTGAGCGTGGGTCGCGAGAGGCTACGGCACACCTGGCGGACCCTCATGGGTGAGACGATCGTCGATCCGCCCGAGGAGGAACCCGGCGACGCCGTCTCCGGGGAGGCGCTGGACCTGGTCCTGCGCGTCGGTGAACTGCTGCTGGCGAGCGGTGAGGCCACCGAACGCGTGAACGAGTCGATGCTCAGCCTGGCCGTCGCGTACGAACTGCCCCGCTGCGAGGTGTCGGTGACGTTCACCGTGATCTCCGCCTCGGTCCATCCGGGCCGGGGCGCCCTGCCGGTGACCGGCTCGCGGGCGATCCGGCGGCGCTACCCGGCGTACTGGCGGCTCGCGGCGCTGCACACGCTCATCCAGGAGGCCTCCATCGGCCTGCTGGACCTCGATGAGGCCCACGACCGGCTCCGGAGGATCAAGCGGAGCCAGCCGCCGTACGGGTCGCCGTATCCGGCGTGGCTGGCCGTCGTCTCGCTGGGCCTGATCGCCGCGTCGTCGAGCCTGTCGATGGGCGGCGGGCCGCTCGGGGTGGGAACGGCGTTCGTCGCGACGGTGCTGGCCGACCGGACCGCCGCGCTGCTGGGCCGCCGGGGCATCGCGGAGTTCTTCCAGCTCACCGTGGCGGCGGCGATCGGCGCGACGAGCGCCGTACTGGTGATCGCGGCGGGATCGCCGGGCAACGCGTCGACGATCGTCACCGGCGCCATCGTGGCGCTGCTGCCGGGGCGGCCGCTGGTCGCGAGCATCCAGGACGGCATCACCGGGGACCTGGTCAGCGCCGGGGCCCGGCTGCTGGAGGTGTTCTTCATCGTGGCGGCGATCGTCTCCGGGCTCGGCGTGACGGTGTACGCCGCGGTGCACCTCGGTGTCGCGATCGACGTACGGGACCTGCCGGCGGCACCGGTGACGCTGCGGCCGGTGGCGGTGCTCGCGGCGGCGGGCGTGTCGGTCGCCTTCGCCGTCTCCCTGGCCGTGCCGCGCCGCACGCTGCCGGCGGCGGCGCTGAGCGGGGCGCTGATCTGGACGGTGTACGTGCTCGGCCGGGGCCTGGGGGCGGCCCCGCTACTGGCGGCGGCGATCGGCGCGGTGATCGCGGGTCTGCTGGGGCACATCCTCGCGCGGCGGCGGCACCTGCCGGCGCTGCCGTACATCGTGCCGGCGGTGGCGCCGCTGCTGCCCGGGACCGCCCTGTACCGCGGCATGATCCAGCTGAACGGCGGCGAACCGTCGCAGGGCGTGCTCACCCTGATCGGCGGCATCTCGGTCGCCCTGGCCCTGGGCGCGGGCGTCAACCTGGGCGGTGAGTTCATCCGCGCCTTCCAGCGTGTGGGGGTCGGCGGCTCGGGCCGCGGCGCCCGGCCGGCCGCTCGCCGCACGCGCGGCTACTGACCTCCGCCCGGGGCGGAGGCGGGCCGGGGCTCGCCGGTATGCCGGGAATGTGAATCTTGATGTGGCCGTTGAGCTGGGCAAAGACCGAGCTATGACGGGGTGAACGCGTGTCCGAGACGACGGAACGGGCGGAGTCCCCGCATTCGGCCGGGACCTCGGCGGGCACGGCCGCCACCCTCGCGGAGGAGGGATCCACGCCCCCCGCGCGGTCGCCTCACGCGGAGGAGGGGACTACGGCCCCCGCGCGGCCCGCTCCCGCACAGGAGGGATTCTCGGTCCTCGCGCGGCCCGCTCCCCCAGAGGAGGGATCCACGACCCCCGCGCGGTCGCCTCACGCGGAGGAGGGGACTACGGCCCCCGCGCGGCCCGGTCCCGCACAGGAGGGATCCTCGGTCCTCGCGCGGCCCGCGCCCCCAGAGGAGTCCACGGCCCTCGCGCGGTCCACGCCCGCGGAGGAGGGATTCACGGCCCCCGCGCGGTCCGGTCCCTTGGCGCTGCCGGGCGTCCTCGGTCGCGGCCGTCTCCCGGCTCCGACGGACGCCGGGCGCCGGCGACGGCTCATGTGGGCCGGGCGGGTGGTCATGGCCGGGTCCGTCGTCGTCTGTCTCGTGGTCTTCCACGGCGACCTGCCCGACCCCGAGGCCATGTGGCTGGCCACGCTTCACGCCGGACCCGGGTGGCTCGCGTGCGCGGTGCTGGCGCAGGCCGCCTCGATGGGCATGTTCGCCCGGGTGCAGCGGCGGTTGCTGCGGGCGGGCGGCGTGCGCATGTCGCTGCCGCGCGCGCTCCGGATGACCTATGCGGGCAACGCCCTGTCCGCCACGCTGCCCGCCGGGCCGGCGATCAGCACCGCCTTCAACTTCCGCCAGTATCGCCGTGCCGGTGCGCCTCCGCGCCTGGCCACCGCGGTGATCATGCTCGGCGGTGTGATCATGACCGGCGCGTACGCCGTCGTGGGACTGGCCGCGCTGGTGGCCGCGCCGGGCTCGCGGGCGCTCGCGGTGACCGGGCTGGCGGTTCTCGCGGTGGGGGCCGGCGTTTGCGCGGTGGTGGCGTGGCGCCACGGGGCCTCTCTGGCCCGGCTGACCCGCCGTCTCGTCCGCCCGGTCCTGCGTCACCGGCTGGCGGCGCCGTACGCCGAGCGACTTCGCGAGGGCGGGGCCGGCCTGCGGCTGCGTCCGTCCGACTGGGCGATGCTGACCCTCGCGTCCCTGTCCAACTGGATCTTCGACATCCTCTCGCTCGCCGCCGCCGGGCGCGCGGTCGGCGTGCACACCGCCCTGTACTCGATCACGCTGGCGTACTTCGCGGCGCAGGCGGCGGGAGCGCTCGTCCCGCTGCTGCCCGGCGGGCTCGGCGCCATGGAGGGCAGCCTCGCCGCGTCGCTCGTCGCGTTCGGCGCGCTGGCGGCGCCGGCCGGGGCGGCGGTCGCCCTGTACCGCCTGGTGTCCTTCTGGGGTGTCGTCGGCGTCGGCTGGCTCGCCTGGCTCGCGGTCAAGGCCGACGACCAGGACGGCGGCCGGAACGGCGAAAGGGACCGCACCCTTCCGGCGCTCGACACCGCCTGAGCGCCGCGTCCAGGGCCCCGGCGCGTGCGCGGGGCTACGGCACCCGGTCGGGCACCAGTGACTGGACGTTCACCGAGGGTTCCGGCTGCTCCTCGTGGTGTGGCATGAGGACCACGACCACGATCGCCGCGCCGAAGCCCGCCGATCGCAGCACCAGGCGCACCGGGTCCTGGGGCAGCGGCTCCCCGAAGACGGCCGTGCCGGCCAGGACCGTGTAGACGCTGCCCACGACGCTGGAGACCGGCACCACGATGGAGGCGCGTCCGCGCTGCAGCGCCGTCTGGAACAGCAGCAGGCCCGCGCCGGACAGGGTCAGGTAGAGGTAGGGGTACGGAGAGGCGAGCGTACGGCCCACGAAGTGGTGCGCGTCCTCGGCGAGGAAGCCCGACACGCCCTTGGTCTGCAGGCCGGCCGCCCCGTACAGCAGGCCGGACGCGCCGCCGTACAGCAGTCCCGGCGCCGGCCGGCGGCCCGACCGCGAGCCGGATCGCACAGCGGTGCCGAACGCCGCCAGCCCGAGGAACACCGTGCCGCCGACCACGGCGAGCATCTCTCCCGTGCCCGCGTGCAGCCCGAGCCTCGTCGGCTCCATCGACAGGCAGACCAGCAGCAGGGACAGCGCCAGCACGCCGAGGCCGGCCCACTCTCGCTGAGTGGTCCGTTCGCCGAGGAACACGGCCGAGAACACCACCAGCAGCGCGAGCCCGGCGAGCTGGATCGGCTGGGCGACGCTGAGCGGTACCAGCGACATGACGACGATCTGGCACGCCATGCCCATGCCCATGACCAGGAAGCCGGTCAGCCACGCCTTGCTCGTGGCCAGGACCCACACCAGCCGTCCGACGCGTCGCATGCTGAGTGGCGGCAGGTTCTGCAGCGCCCGCTTCTCCAGCACGAATCCGGCGTTGTACAGCACGGTCGCGATCAGCCCGAGGACGATGCCGTAGAACAAGCAGCCTCCTCCGAGCCTGCGTTGGGGGACGTGACGATCCAGGCGTAAGACTGCCTGACATCGCAGGTCAGAGCGCACGAGGGGACGGACGCCCGCAAGACCACGAGGCACGAATTTACCCGATGACCCCAAATCCGACGTGGGGACCGGTCGAAAAGCGTTCTCCGGGTCCGGACGGTCCCGCGCCTGGACAGAGGCGTTCCCGCGCGCCGCTCGGGGGCACCGGTCGTAGGCCTTTGGACCGAAATGCAGCGTCTGTCGGAATCTCCCGGGCCGTGCGGCGCTTTACTGGAGGAGCCCCGGGAAGCGGCACGCCTCACCGCCGCGGGGGTGACGGGATCCGAACGAGCGCGTGGCCGAACCGGCCGGAAGAGGAGACGCCCCCATGGCCGACGGCGCGACGGCCGCGACGCCGTACGGCCCCTCCGAACGGTCGCCCGAGCACCCGGCGGGCGCGAGCGACGGCCCGGAATTCACGTCCGGCCGCGCGCCCGGTGCCGACCCGGACACCCCGAACGTCCGTGCGATCGACGGCCGCCGGTTCCGCAGCATCCTCGGGCGCTTCGCGACCGGCGTCGTGGCGATCACGGCGATCGACCCGGCGACCGGCGCCCCCACCGGACTGGCCGCCAACTCCTTCACCTCCGTGTCGCTCGAGCCGGCGCTCGTGTCGTTCTGCGTCGCGCACACGAGCACGACCTGGCCGCGCCTCCGCACGGCCGAACGGCACTGCGTCAACATCCTGTCCGCGCCGCAGCGCGAGGTCTGCCTGCAGTTCGCCGCGAAGGGCGCCGACAAGTTCGCCGGCCTGGAGTGGAGCGAGTCACCCGGCGGCGGGCCGGTGATCGACGGGGCACTGGCGTGGCTGGAGTGCTCGGTCGAGGCCGAGTACCCGGCGGGCGACCACATGATCGTCGTGGCTCGCGTGCACCACCTCGACCGCCATCACGACGGGGAGCCGCTCATCTTCTACAAGGGCTCCTACGGCCGCTTCCAGAGGTGACGGAGGGGCACTGGAGGCGCCGTTCACCTCCAGTACCGTCTCAGGAGCTGTACTCCCCCGTCGCGGCGAGCACGCGGGTGACGCGGGCGGCCGCCTCGGCGGGGTCGTCGGCCGGAGCGATGCGCTCCGCCCAGGACCACCAGAACCACCAGGCTCCGGCGGTCGTCTCCGCGAGGATGTTCTCCGTCAGGGCCGATGCGTGTGGGTTCACCACGTGCAGGCTCGGCGGTCCTCCCTGCGGAATCGTCAGCCGGACGGCGAAGCCCCGGTCGCGGAGCTCGTCGCCGAGGCTTTCGAGATATGCGATTCGCGTCCGCGCTAACGCGGCATTGTCATCAGACACGATCGGATCACCTCATCTTCAAGCGTGTGGCCCGATGGAGCATCAGCATTTCGCCGCCCCGGTCGCCGCGCAATCCGCAGCACCGGGCGCCGCCGAACTCGGCCCCGGGGCGGAGGCGAAAGCGCGGGAACTGCGGCGGTTTCCCCCTATGCTCGAAAGATCACCGCACCGTACGCGGCGGAGTCACGGACAGGGGGCCCAGTGGTCGCGGCAGTACTCCGCAAGGGCATGACGCAGGGGCGCCTGCGCGCGCCCGCGTGTGCCTTTCTCACCCTCTACGGCGTCGCCAAGCTCGCCGAGCTCCTCGACTGGTCCCGCCTGCACCACGACGTCGCGGCGATGCTCGGCGCCGGCTCCGGCACGGTGACCGGGCTGCTGCTCACGGGCAAGGGCGCCGAGCTGGCGCTCACCGTCCTCGCCGTGCTGGCCCTGATCCGCGCGAGCGACACGCTGCTGGCCGCCGCCGTGGCGGGCTGGACCGCCGATCTCGCCGTGCTGACGGTCGTGGCCGCGGTCTGCGGCGACCTCGGCCGACTGCTGGAGCACGGGACGGCGTTCCTGGTCATCGCCGCCCTGCTGACCGTGCTGTACAAGTCCGGCGCCGTACGGCTGCCGCGCCGCACCGGCGCGCCGGACCAGGCCGCGTCCCCGCCGCCGCACACGACCCGGCGGCTCCCCACCGCCACGTCGGACCCGACGCAGAAGCTCCCCACCGCCACGGCGGAGCCGACCCGGCAGGACCTGCCGGTGCGCCGCCCGGACGTCACCCGGCAGGACCTGCCCGTACGCCGGCCCGACGCCACCCGCCGGGACCTGCCCGCGGGCAGCCCCGACCCGACCCGGCAGGACCTCCCCGTACGCCGCCCGCCCACGCCCTCCTGAGGGTCAGACCACCAGGCGGGCCACCGCGGTCATCGTTCCGGGGGCCACCTCGGTGAAACCGCCGTCGCGCACGACGACGTCCGCCTCGGCGACCGTACGGCTCCACTCGTCCGCCTCGACGACGCGCACTCGCAGGCCCGGCCACGCGCCACGGGCGCGGAGCAGCAGATGCGCGGCGTGCCCGCACTGCGCGGCCGCCTTGCCGGTCGTCATGGGCACGCCGGGATTCAGGCCGATCAGGGCGTACGGCGGGGCCGGCGGCGGCTTGGGCTCCTCCTCGCGCTCCAGGTCGGTGCCGCCGACCTGGAGACGCGCGATCTCGGGCGCCACCTCGGTGACCGGACCGGGCACGAACGCCCGCGCGGGCGCCCCCTCGTGGTCGACGAGCACGCCGGGCAGTGCGCCGAGCGCCTCCCAGCGGGCGCCGCGCGCACGCCGGACCACCTTGCGGATGCGCCGAGACTCCCAGGCCGCGACCGCCTCGTGCCACTCACCGCCCGGCGCGGAGCGCGGGTCGGCGAGCAGCGTGACGGCGGCCATCGCCGCCGCCTCGCACACGGCGAGGTGCGTGGGAGGTGCGTTCTTCTCCACGCGCAGGGCGAGCTGCATCGCCCACGGTGGCTGATCCGCCGGGTCCTCGTGCCCGTTCACTGAGCCGCTCACGAGCATCATGTCTACACATCGGGACGCACGGCCGGCACCCCGGGGCCCGGTCAGGTGAGCTTGGTGAGCGCGTCGTCCATGATCTCCGCGCCCGTGTCGATCTCCTCCTCGGTCACGGTCAGCGGAGGGGCGATGCGCAGGCAGGCGGCGGCTCCACCGGCCCGGCCCTTGGTGATGTTCAGCGACAGGCCGCAGGCGTGGCAGGCCTCGGTCAGCTGCTCGCCGCGCTCGACGGCGGGCGCCTTGGTCGCCCGGTCCTCCACCAGCTCCACGCCCCAGAGCAGGCCCATCCCTCGGACGTCGCCGATGAGCTCGTGGCGCGTGGCGAGCTCGCGCAGGTGGCCGCCGAGGCGTTCGCCGCGCCGGGCGGCGCGGCCGGCGAGATCCTCCTCTTCCACGACGTCGAGGACGGCGAGGGCCGCCGCCGCGGGCAGCGGGTCGGACTGGTGCGAGGTGTAGTACATCAGGCCCGCGTCGTAGGCCGCCCGCTCGATCGCGTCCGTGGTGACGACCGCGCTGATCGGCAGTCCGCCGCCGAGCGTCTTGGACAGCGTGACGATGTCGGGCACGACGCCGTAGACGTCCATGCCGAACATCGCGCCGAGCCGGCCGAAGCCGGTCTGCGCCTCGTCGAGGATGAGCAGCATGCCGCGTTCGTGGGTCAGTTCGAGGAGCCGCGCGAGGTAACCCGGCGGCGGCACGAGGATGCCGCCGGACGACAGCACCGGCTCGGCCACGACCGCGGCACCGGCCCCGCTCGTCTGCTGGTCGTACAGCTCGAAGCCGATCTCCAGGCAGGTCTGATCGCAGGTGCCGGCGCAGTGCCGTACCGGGCACCGGTAGGCGTACGGGGCGGGCAGCGCGAACACCCCGGGCATCGTCGGTCCGTGCCCGCGCCGCCCGGCCGAGTAGGTGAGCGACTGGCTGCCCGAGGTCATGCCATGCCAGCTGCGGGTGAGCGACACGACCTCGAAGCCGCCGGTCGCCAGCTTCGCCATCCGGACGGCCGCCTCGTTGGCCTCCCCGCCGGTGCTGAGGAACATCGAGCGGTCCAGCCCGGCGGGCATCAGCGCGGCGACGCGCTCGGCCAGGGCCAGCACGGGCTCGGACAGCAGGCCGGAGTTCAGGTGGACGGCCTCGGTCAGCGACCGGCGCACCGCCTCGACGATGCGCGGATGGCTGTGGCCGATGGTGGCGCAGATCTGGCCGGAGGTGAAGTCGAGGACGCGACGCCCGTCGGTGGTCTCCAGCCACGAACCGGAGGCGCGGGCGATGACGTCGGAGGAGAACTCGCCGTTGTAGCGGATCAGGCGGCGTGCACGTGGGTCCATGCCGCGATCGTCTCTCCGCGCATGCGCCGGATCCAGCGATGATTTTCGCGGGATATCCGTGGAAGGAAACGAACGATGCTCGATCTCCGGCGCCTGCGGCTCCTCCGCGAACTGCACGCCCGCGGCACCGTCGCCGCCGTGGCCGGGGCGCTGTCATACAGCCCCTCCACCGTCTCTCACCAGCTCGCCGAGCTGCAGCGGGAGGCGGGGGTGACCCTCTTCGAACGCGACGGCCGCCGGCTGCGCCTCACCGAGGCGGCGCACGTGCTCGTCCGCCACGCCGAGGTCCTGCTCACCCGCATGGAACGCGCCGAGGCCGAGATGGCGGCCGCCGCCGGCGCCGTGGCCGGCACGGTCCGCGTCTCGGCGTTCCAGACGGCGGCCATCAGCCTGGTCGCGCCCGCGCTCGCCCGCCTCACCGACCGCCATCCGCAGCTGCGCCTGGAGGTGACGGAGGCCGAGCCAGACCAGGCGTTCGACGCGCTGCTGCGCCGCGAGTGCGACCTCGCGATCTGCGACGAGTACGGCGGGCAGCGCAGGCCGCGCCCGCGCGGGCTCACCTTCGAGGAGCTGTACGTCGAGCGGGTGCGCCTCGTGCTCCCCCGCGGGCATCCCGCGACGCGGCTGCGCGACCTGCACGAGGCCGCCTGGGCCGGCGGTCAGCCGGGCACCAGCCACGACCGGCTGCTGATGCTCGCGTGCACGACCGCCGGCGGCTTCGTGCCCGACATCCGTCACCGCACCACCGACCTGCTCGTACTGCTCGCGCTCGTCGCCACCGGACGCGCCGTCACCCTCCTGCCCGACCTGTCCCGGCCCGAGCGCGAACCCTCGGTGACGGTACGGGACACCGGGATCTCCCGGCGCGTGCTCACCGTCGTACGGGACGACGGCCTCGCGCGCCCCGCCCTCACCGCCGTACGGACGGCGCTGAGCGAGGTCGCGTTCGACCTTGTTTGACCTTGTCCCTGGGTCAGGCCACAGCATCGATCGCGACAGGAGGAGGGCGGCGATGGGTTCGCTGACGATCGGGGCGTTCGCCCGGGCGGCGCGGCTGTCGCCGAAGGCGCTGCGCCTGTACGACGAGCTCGGCCTGCTCCGGCCGGCTCGCGTCGATCCGGCCTCGGGCTACCGGTTCTACGAGCCGGCGCAGCTCGAACGGGCCCGGCTGGTGGCCTGGCTCCGCCGGCTCGGCATGCCGCTCGCGCGTATCCGGGTCGTCTGCGAGCTAGAGCCGGCCGACGCGGCCCGCGAGGTCGCGGCGTACTGGGCGCGGGTGGAGGCCGACACCGCCGCGCGGCGCGACCTGGCCGCCTTCCTCATCGACCAGCTCCAGGGAAGAGGCGATGAGCACATGACACTCGGCATCCGCTACGCCGTGCGATCCGACACCGGCAGAGTCCGCCCGAGCAACGAGGACGCGGCGTACGCCGGCGCGCGGCTGCTCGCCGTGGCCGACGGCTTCGGTGGTGAGGGCCACGGCGGTGAGGGGCGCGGGGCGCCGGCGAGCGCGGCCGTCATCGAGGCGCTGCGCCCGCTCGACACCGACATCCCGGCGGGCGAGCTGCTGAACGCGCTCGACCAGGCCGTGCACGAGGCCGACGCCGCGCTGCGCGACATCATGCGCACCGACCCCTCGATGGAGGGGGTCGGCAGCACGCTGACGGCGCTGCTGTGGTCGGGGTCGCGTCTCGGGCTCGTGCACATCGGCGACTCCCGCGCGTACGTCCTGCGCGACGGCGAGCTGTTCCAGATCACCCACGACCACACGCACGTGCAGTCGCTGATCGACGAGGGCCGCCTCAGCCCCGAGGAAGCGGCGTCGCACCCGCAGCGGTCGCTGCTGCTGCGCGCCCTGGCCGGCCGCGGGGTCGCGGCCGACCTGAAGCTCCGCGAGGCACGCCCCGGCGACCGGTACCTGCTGTGCTCCGACGGCCTGTCCACGGTGGTCCCGCTCCCGGCCGTCCAGGACGCTCTGGCCTCGGCCGCCGACCCCGACGAGGCCGTACGGCGGCTGGTCGACCTCGCCAACGACGCCGGCGGCCCCGACAACGTCACCTGCGTGGTCGCCGACGTCACCAAGGGCGGTGTGGTCTAACGCCGGCAGGTCGGTACGGAGCCGATGCCGCCACCGAGGTCGGCCGCGATGCCGCTCGTGATCGTGCTCTGGAGGACCCGCGTCGCCGTGCCCGACTTCGGTGAAGATCGCACCGCCGTCGCGCACGGCGACGTTTCCGGACAGTCGGCTCGCGAAAACGGGGCGCGTCCCGGCGTTGTTAATGGCACCGCCGCCGCGTTCTCCGCTCCCTGAGTGGTATTCGCTGTGAGGAGAGAATGGACGACGAGCGCTCTGCCGGTATCGTCCAGTTCCCCGCCGTTAAAGTCGAGTGCGGCGTTTCGGGCGAGCGTAACAAAGTCGAGCACGAGCGTGCCCGCGTTGCGGATTTCGCCGCCCCGGCCGTGGAGGTGGCACCGCCCAGGAGCGTGACGTCCAGCACGCACAGCCCCTCCGGCGGCGACGTCGAGGACCCGCAGGTCGCTCACCACCGTATCGCGCCTGGATGCTCGTCGAGGGCCCGCCGAGCAGCATGATCCTGCCAGTGACCTGCGGAGCACGCACCGATGAGGTACGTGCAGGAGGGCGCCAGCCGGAGCACCGACGGTGTCGCGTTGGCCGCGGTGATCATGCCGGTCGGTGCCGCCGCGCCGCACGGCACCCGGACGACACGCTCTCGGTCGGCCCGGGCCGGTCGCGCCGCGAGCACCGTTCCGGCGAGTATCGCGACGCCCATTCGACCGGCGGATCGCGCGAATGAGATAACCGGACTCTCCCTGCCTTGATCGGTCGTGAAAGGCAAAACGCCGCATGGTTCTTTCGTCGACTCCGATAAGAGCACGAAAGCACTGCGGATCCGGTCCGAACGTCGGCCGCCAAGAATCGATCCCGGCATGGACACTCGTCGACGCCAGCCGGTGGGCGTTGCGCCGCCGGTGGCGCGTGCCGTCCGTCATGCGGCGGTTAGGCTCAAAGCCTGGCCGCACACACCGCACGAGAGGAACCCGTGACTCCTCCGCTCCCTGACGGGAGCGGCTTCTCGCTAAGCCGCTTGCGCAGCGTCGCGAAGGGCAAGCCCTGCCCTCAAGATGTTGATCGCCGCGTTGACGTCGGCGTGCGTATTGTGCCCGCACGCCGTACACCGGAACACGGCCTGGGTGACGCGGTTCTCCTTCGCGCAACGCCCGCATTCGGCGCACGTGCGGGAGGTGTTGACGGGGTTCACCGCGATCAGCTCTCGACCGGCGCTTTCAGCCTTGTGCGACAAGATCGTCAGGAACACCCCCCAACCCGCGTCCAGGATCGAACGGTTCAGCCCGGATTTGGCGGCGGCACCGTTGGGCAGGTGGCCGCCGTTGCCGTCCGGTTCGGGTACTGCCCGCTTGGTCATGTTGGTGACCTTGAGCGCTTCGTGCACGATCACGTCGTGGTCGCGGACCAGCCTCAGCGCGGCCTTGTGCGCACCGTCGAGGCGTTGCCGCCGCACCTTCGCGTGCAGGGCGGCGACACGGGCGACGGCCCTACGCCGCCGCCTACTGCCCCGTTTCTTGCGGGCGAGGTCACGCTGTGCCGCCGCGAGACGGCCGGCGGTCACGGCGAGATGGCGCGGGTTGGCCAGATGTTCGCCATCACTGGTCGTCACCAGCGACGCGACCCCCAGGTCGATCCCGGCGACCGCGCCCGTCACCGGCCATGTCTCGGCGGGCACATCGTCACACGACAGCACGACGAACCAGCGGGCGCCTTCCCGCTTCACGCTGATCGTCTTGACCGTGCCCAGCACACGCCGATGCCGATGGACCCGCACATGCCCGACGCCCTGCAACCGCACATACGTCGCGGTCCGGTGGTGGGGCTGGGAGTCCCACCGGCACCCGTCGCCGTCCTTGGGCCACTCAACCGTGTCGAACCAACCCCGCCCCTTGAAACGCGGAAACCCCGGCGTGCGGCCTGCTTTGCGGCGGTCGAAGAACGCACGGAACGCCTTGTCCAGCCTGCGGAGCGTGGCCTGCTGGGAGGAGAACGACCACCGACCCTGACCATCAAGGTCATCGGCGCGGATGTGCTTCAACTCCGCCGACTGATCGCCGTACCGCACGCTCACCCCCGCCCTGCGGTAGGCCGTACGACGGTGTTCCAAAGCGGCGTTGTACAACTCCCGGTGGTCCTCCAGACACTGCGTGAGCGCGGCGGCCTGCTTGCCGGTGGGGCGCAGCAGGAACTTGAACGACCTACGCACACCCACTCCTCACGCTCGGTAACCAGAACACTGCGGTATCGGCCGGCGCCGACAAAACCCGCAAGGAAAAAGGAAACCTGTGATGCGCACACCTGACAGGCCAGGACACACTCGGACCTCGGCGACCCGCCCGCTCCCGAGCCCCCCGCCGCCCAAAGGCGACGATCCCCTCCGGAGACTCTGATGGCGCGCGCGATCGTGTTCGACCTGTTCGGCGTCATCGCATCCACCCAGACGCCCGAGGACGTCCGCGCGATCGAGCGGACCGCCGGAGTGGAGCCCGAGCCCTTCTGGGAGGCCTACTGGGCGCTGCGCAAGCCGTACGACGCGGGGCAGCCGGCCGCGGAGTACTGGGCCGCGGTGGCCGACCGGATCGGCGTGCGGTTCACCGACGCGACGGTCCGCGCGCTGGTCGAGGCCGACATGAAGAGCTGGACCAACGTGGACGCGGTCATGGTGGACCTCGTCAGCGAGCTGGCCGCTCAGGGCCGTACGCTCGGCCTGCTCTCCAACATCGTCGCCGACCTCGTGCCGATCTTCGAGGCGCGGCACGGCGACTGGCTCCGGCACTTCACGACGCTGGCCTACTCCTGCGACATCGGGGTGGCCAAGCCCGACCGCCGGGCGTACGAGATCGTCGCCGAGCGGCTCGGCGTCGCGCCGCGCGAGTGCCTGTTCATCGACGACAACGAGACCAACGTGCTCGCCGCCCGCGAACTCGGCATGCGAGCCGAGGTCTTCCGCGCCCCCGACCAGGTCCGCACCCTGGTCGCCGCCTGACGGACCGCGCCGGAGGTGCGGCCGAACTCGTCGTGGCGGGCGAGCAGAGGCGGTCCGGCCCGCGATGGGCGGGCCGGGCCGTTATTCGATGCCTGTCGGATCAGACGTTCCACACGTAGTTTCTACTTGTATAGAACCACTTGGTGGCGACGGCCGGGTAAACTCCGTTGACCCGACGATAGGCTATTGCCTCCATATAGGCGTTGCCGCCGAGCGAAAATGTGGTGCACGCGCCCGGATTGATGATTCGCGTCGTGATTCCCGCGTGAGTTCCCCGCGGAGGGACGTCGACGTACTCACCGGCCGAACTGACGTTGCAGAACCTGAAGAATCCGCTCGCGGCGTTCGCCGCCGTGGGGACCAGTACCGACGCGGCGACGCCCGCAGCGGTCAGTCCCAGCAGAGCCTTGGTCTTGAATCCCATGCTCCGATTCCCTTCAAAGTGACCACGCACCGATATCGGCGGCCATCAGCCGCTCACTTCCGCATACGGAGGAAAGGCCGAAGGGGTTCATTCCAGCCCATCTGACGGACCGGAAATGGTGCCGGACCGGCACTGGGCGCGTCGCACGCCGTACGACGCGAGGCGGCCGGTGGCCGTGGCCGGCCGGATCGGCGTGCGGTTCGCCGAGACGACCGTCCGCACGCCGATCGAGACCCGCGTGAGAAGCTGGATCGACGCCGACACGGCGCGAACGCCGAAGGAGGATCCCGATGAGCACGGCACCGGCGATCGCGGTCGCGGTGACGTTCGTCTGGCTGGGCATGGTGCTGGCCATCTCGTTCCTCGAGGCCCCGCTGAAGTTCCGCGCCCCGGACGTGACCCTGCGGGTCGGGCTCGGCATCGGACGGATCGTCTTCCGCGCGCTCAACGCCGTCGAGGCGGCGTTCGCCGTGGTCCTCGTGGTCGTGCTGGTGGTGGACCGGCCGGACGCGGGCGGGCTGGTGACGCTGATCGTCGCCATCGTTCTGCTGCTCGCCCAGCTGGTGGCCGTCCGGCCCCGGCTGACGCGCCGCTCCGACGCCGTCCTGGCCGGCGCGGACGCGCCCCGGTCGCACGCGCACCACGTCTACATCGCCCTGGAGTCCCTCAAGGTCCTCGCCCTGCTGATCGGCGGCATCCTTCTCCTGGCCGGCTAGCGCTCGTACGCCCAGCCGGTCCACCGCTCGACGGTCAGGGCGATGACCGGGCCCTCCGGTGGGTTCTCGCGGTACTGCGGGTAACGCTCGCGGAGCAGGGCGATCGGGCGGGCCATCGCGCGCGGTTCGGTGAGGATCTCGGCGGTCGCGTCGGCGCGCACCCACCACAGGCGCGTCCAGTCGTCCTCGTAGTGGTCCGCCAGGACGGCCGCCCGCGGATTGACGCGGAGGTTGCGCAGCCGTTTCAGGTCACGGGTGCTCTTCGGCTTGGCGTCGACGGCGGTGTAGATCCGGTCGTGTTCGACGGCGAACGCGGCCACGACCAGATGCGGGCGTCCGGTGGCATCCGCCGTGGCCAGGCGCATGACGGGCACCGACGCCAGCCGTGCGCGGGCGGCGTCCTCGGTCAGCCTCATGCCTCCGAGCCTGGCATGTGTCCGGAGCGTCAGCGCCGTGTGGCGGCCGTGTAACGAAGCGGTTTCGAACTCTTGACACTCCCCGCTTCTCCCCGCTTCGCTGCGTGGGAGCGCTCCCACGACGTCGGGCCCGCGGAGCCCGGCGCATTGGAACCCGACAAACGAGACGACCTGAGAGGGGTTCGTCATGAGGGTCATCAGGCATCGCGGGCGGTTCGCCCTGGCGGTGGTGCTGTCGACCGCACTCGCGGCGGCGACGGCGTGCGCGGGGGACGACGGCAAGAGCAGCGACGGCAACGAGAAGATCACTCTGACCGTCGACGACTTCGGCACGTTCGGCTACCAGGACCTGTTCAAGCAGTACGAGGCCCAGCACCCCAACATCAAGATCAAGGAACGGACCGTCCCCAAGCTCGACGACTACACCCCTCGGCTCCAGCAGTGGATCGCCGCGGGCGCCGGTGCCGGCGACGTGGTCGCGATCGAAGAGGGCATCATGGTCAAGTTCAAGGCCCAGCCGGACAAGTTCGTCGACCTGAAGAAGTACGGCGCGGGCTCACTGCAGAACAACTTCATCGCCTGGAAGTGGCAGGGCGGCATGAGCCCGGACGGCTCCAAGCTCATCGGTCTGGGCACCGACGTCGGCAGCATGGCCCTGTGCTACCGGCGCGACCTGTTCAAGAAGGCCGGTCTGCCGAGCGACCGGGACGCGGTGACCAAGCAGTGGGCCACCTGGGACGACTTCATCAACGTCGGCAAGAAGTTCACCGCCGCGATCGGCGGGAACACGAAGTTCATCGACTCCCCTGAGACGTACTACAACACGATCCTCATGCAGGAGGCCGGCAAGGGCTCCAACCAGACGTACTTCGACCAGAGCAACAAGTTCGTCATGGAGTCCAACCCGGCCGTGAAGGCGGCCTTCGACGAGACCGTGAAGATGTCGCAGGCCGGGCTCGCCAACGGCGTGCAGTTCCTGTCGGACCCGTGGAGCCAGGCGCTGAAGAAGGACGCGTTCGCCACCGCTCCCTGCCCGGCCTGGATGCTCGGCCTGATCAAGCAGTACGGCGGTGACTCCCAGAGCGGCAAGTGGGACGTGGCCGGGGTGCCGGGCGGGGGCGGCAGCTGGGGCGGGTCGTGGCTCGCGGTGCCCGCCCAGAGCAAGCACCCGAAGGAGGCCGCCGACCTGGTGAAGTTCCTGACCAGCCCGCAGGGACAGGTCGGGGCGTTCAAGGCGGCCAACAACCTGCCGTCCTCTCCGCAGGCGCTGAACGACTCCGCGGTCAAGGCGTTCGACAACCCGTACTTCAACAACGCGCCGGTCGGCGCGATCTACGGCCCGGCCGCGACCAGCCTCAAGCCGGTGTACCTCGGTGCCGACAACCAGGAGGTACGCCAGGCCGTCGAGGCCGACCTGCGCGCCATCGCGCAGGGCAAGCTCTCGCCCGGTTCCGGATGGGGCAAGGCCGTCTCCGACGCCAAGAAGGCCGCCGGAACGGGGTGAGGCCGGGCGGCGGCGCCGGGCTCCCCAGGGACACCTGCCGGCGCCGCCCCCATCCCCGCGACGGCCTCATCGACCGAAAGGACCTCTCGATGGCTCTCGACGTGCGGCCCACCGCACCGGCCGGCGCCGCGGTCGCGCCGCCGGGACGGCGCCGCCTGCGGACCAGGCTCTCCCGGCTGGACGTGTCGCTCTCGCCGTACCTGTACATCTCGCCGTTCTACCTGCTGTTCCTGGTGTTCGGGCTGTTCCCGCTCGGCTACACGTTCTGGGTCTCGCTGAACCACTGGGAGATGATCGGCGGCCACGAGTTCATCGGCCTGCGCAACTACACGCGTCTGCTGACCGACGACCAGTTCTGGAACGCGGTCGGCAACACGTTCGGCATGTTCGTGATCGCGACGGTGCCGCAGCTGCTGCTCGCCCTGCTGCTGGCGAACGCGCTGAACCGGAGGATGCGGACGCCCACGCTGTTCCGCATGGGCGTGCTGCTGCCGCTCGTCACCTCGGTCGCGGCGGTCGCCATCGTCTTCACCCAGATGTTCGGCCGCGACTACGGCATGGCCAACTGGATCCTGCACTTCTTCGGCGTCCACAGGATCGACTGGCAGGCGAACAAGTGGTCCTCCTGGCTGGCCGTCTCGACCATGGTCGACTGGCGCTGGACCGGCTACAACGCGCTGATCTTCCTGGCCGGCATGCAGGCGATCCCGCACTCCCTTTACGAGGCGGCGGCGATCGACGGGGCGTCGCGCATGCGGCAGTTCTGGCGCATCACCGTGCCGCTGCTGCGGCCCACGATCGTCTTCGTCACCATCACATCCACCATCGGGGGCCTGCAACTGTTCACCGAGCCGCTGCTGTTCAACAACGGCTACATGAACGGCGGCTCGTTGCGGCAGTCGCAGACCGTGGCGATGTACATGTTCGAGAACGCCTTCCAGCGCTTCCAGTACGGCTACGGCTCGGCGGTCGCCTGGATGCTGTTCCTGCTGATCCTGATCTTCTCCCTGTTCAACTTCCTGATCATCCGCCGGCTCGCGGGAGGCGAGAAATGAAGACCTTCGTCGCGCGCCATACGCGGGCCGCCGTGGCGGGCTCGGCGCGGCTGTGGCAGGCGAGCCCCCTCACGTACGTGGTGCTGATCTTCGCCATCGTGCTGTCGGCGTTCCCGCTGTACTGGATGTTCGTCGTCGCTACCCGGACCAACGACGTGGTCGGCGCGGTGCCGCCCCCGTTCATCGCCGGGCAGCACCTCGGCGACAACATGCGCCGGCTGTTCGACAACGAGCAGGCGCACTTCGCCAAGGCCCTGGTCAACTCCGCGATCGCCTCCGCCGTGGTGGCGCTCTCGACGGTGTTCTTCGCCTCGCTGGCCGGCTTCGCCTTCGCCAAGCTGCGCTTCCGCGGGCGCAACGCGCTGCTGCTCGTCATCGTCGCCACGATGATGGTGCCGGTGCAGATGGGGATCATCCCGCTCTACATGGTGATGGTGCACCTGCACTGGACCGGCAAGCTCCAGGCGGTGATCGTGCCGTTCCTGGTCACCGGGTTCGGCGTCTTCATGATGCGCCAGTACGCCTCCCAGGCCGTGCCGGACGAACTCATCGAGGCCGCGCGCGTCGACGGCGCCTCGACGTTCCGGATCTTCTGGAGCGTCGTGCTGCCCGCCCTGCGCCCGGCCGCCTCCGTGCTCGCCCTGTTCACGTTCATGCAGACCTGGAACGAGTTCATCTGGCCGCGGGCGGTGCTCAACCCGGACAACCCGACCGTGCAGTACTCCCTCGCGCTGCTCAACAGCGCCTACTTCAACGACTACACGCTGATGTTCACCGGGACCGTCGTCGCGACGATCCCGCTGTTCGTCGTCTTCGTCGTCTTCGGCCGCCAGATCATCGGCGGGATCATGGAAGGTGCAGTCAAGGCATGACAACTCAGCCATCGCAGGCGGAGACGCTGCTCGGCTTCCCGGCGGACTTCGTGTGGGGCGCGGCGACCGCCGCGTACCAGATCGAGGGTGCCGCCGCCGAGGACGGCCGCGGGCCCTCGGTCTGGGACACCTTCGCGCACACTCCCGGCACCGTGCTCGGGGGCGACACCGGCGACGTCGCGGTCGACCACTACCACCGGTTCGCCGAGGACGTCGCGCTGATGTCCTCGCTCGGGCTGACGGCGTACCGCTTCTCGGTCTCCTGGCCCCGCGTGCAGCCCGGCGGCTCCGGCCCGGTCAACCAGAAGGGCCTCGACTTCTACCGGCGCCTCGTCGACGCCCTGCTCGAGGCCGGCATCCAGCCGTGGCCGACGCTCTACCACTGGGACCTGCCGCAGCCCCTGGAGGACGCGGGCGGCTGGCCGGAGCGGGAGACCGCGTACCGGTTCGCCGAGTACGCCGCGCTCATGCGCGAGGCCATCGGCGACCGGGTCGTGAACTGGACGACGATCAACGAGCCCTGGTGCGCGGCCTTCCTCGGCTACGCCTCCGGGGACCACGCGCCGGGCCGCCGCGAACCCGAGGCGTCCGTACGCGCGGCGCACCACCTGCTGCTGGGCCACGGGCTCGCGGCGCAGGCGTTGCGCGGCGAGGGCAGGCGGGTCGGCGCCGCGGTCAACCTGTACGCGGTCTCCCCGGCGAGCGAGGCCCCGGAGGACGTCGACGCCGCGCGCCGCATCGACGGGCTGCAGAACCGGTTCTTCCTCGACGCCCTGCTGCTCGGCCGCTATCCCGAGGACGTGCTCGCCGACGTGCAGCCGTACGACCTCGGCGTGCGGGAGGGCGACATGGCGATCGTCGGCGGGCCGATCGACCAGCTCGGCATCAACTACTACAACCGGTTCTTCGTGACCGGCCGCGAGGGCGCGGCACCGGCGATCACCTCGCCGTTCGCGCAGGCGTCGCCGTGGCCGGGCAGCGAGCACGTCGGATTCGTCCAGGTCGGACGGCCGGTGACCGCGATGGGCTGGGAGATCGACGAGTCGGGCCTGGCCGAGGTGCTGACACGTGTGGGCACCGAGTACCCGTCCGTCCCGCTGTACGTCACCGAGAACGGCGCCGCCTTCGACGACGTGGTCTCGGCCGAGGGAGTGGAGGACCCCGACCGGATCGCCTACATCGAGGCGCACCTGCGCGCGTGCCACTCGGTGATCACCGCCGGTGTGCCGCTGCGCGGCTACTTCGCCTGGTCGCTGATGGACAACTTCGAGTGGGGATGGGGGTACGCCAAGCGGTTCGGCCTGGTGTACATCGACTTCGCCACGCAGGCGCGCATCCCCAAGAGCAGCGCCCGCTGGTACGCCTCGGTGATCGAACGGGGCGGCATCGACCGGTCACCGGCAGAATGAGTCCGTGAGCGAGCGCAGCGAGCGAACCATCAGGCACAGCAACCTTGTTCACAGCTCGGCGAAGGAGGGGCTGTGAGCGAACGTTCGCAGGGTCGGCCGACGCTCGAGGCGGTGGCGGCACGGGCCGGTGTCGGCCGTGGCACCGTCTCTCGCGTCGTCAACGGGTCGCCCAAGGTCAGCCCGGCGGCGCGTGAGGCGGTGCTGCAGGCCATCGAGGAGCTGGGGTACGTCCCCAACCGGGCGGCCCGCACGCTGGTCACCCGCCGCACCGACACCGTCGCGCTGTTCGTGTCGGAGTCGGAGGAACGCGTCTTCGGCGAGCCGTACTTCGCCGGGATCATCCGCGGGATCAGCGCGGGCCTGTCCGGCACCGGCCTGCAGCTCCTGCTGGCCATCGCCCAGTCGGCCGACGACCACCGCCGGTTCGAGCGGTACCTGACCGGTCAGCACGTCGACGGCGTGCTGATGGTGTCGCTGCACGGCGGCGACCCGCTCCCCCGGCATCTGGAGGACAGCGGCGTGCCGACCGTGCTCGGCGGCGCGCCGGTGGGCGTCGATCCGGTGAGCTGCGTCGACGCCGACAACCGGGGCGGCGCCCGGCTGGCGGTCGAGCATCTGATCGGGCTCGGCCGCCGGCGGATCGCCGCGATCACCGGATCGCAGGACATGCGCGTGGGCGTCGACCGCCTCGACGGCTACCAGGACGTCCTGTCGGCGGCCGGGCTGCCCTCGCTGGTGGCCACCGGCGACTTCAGCGAGGAGTCCGGCGAGCGCGCGATGCGCGAGCTGCTCGCGCGTTCGCCGGACCTGGACGCCGTGTTCGCCGCGTCGGATCCGATGGCGGTCGGCGCGATGCGGGTGCTCAAGGAGCAGGGACGGCGGATCCCCGGCGACGTCGCGCTGGTCGGGTTCGACGACTCGGCCACCGCGCGGCACACCGACCCGCCGCTGACCTCGGTGCATCAGCCCCTGGAGGCGATGGGCCGGGAGATGGCCCGGCTGCTGGTCGCGCGCATCCGCGGGGAACCGGTCGGGAACTCCACGGTGATTTTGGACACTCATCTCGTCACACGAGCCTCCTCCTGTACGCCACACTGATCGTATGGACTCGCTCCTCGCCGGCAGATACCGGCTGCGCCGGCGGATCGGCACCGGTGGCATGGCGTCCGTATGGCTCGCCCGCGACGAAGTGCTGATCCGTCCGGTCGCGGTCAAGCTGATCGACCCGGAGCTGGCCCGCGACCAGGACTTCCGCGACCGCTTCCGCGAGGAGGCGCGCGCGGCCGCCGCCCTCTCTCACCCGAACATCGTGACCGTGCACGACTACGGGGAGTCCGACGGCACCCCGTACATCGTGATGGAGCTGCTCACCGGCGGCACGCTCGACGCGTGCTTCCCGGTACCCGATGTCGAGCGGGTGATCGGCGAGATCGCCTCCGCCCTGGCCGCGGCGCACGCCGCCCGGATCGTCCACCGCGACATCAAGCCGACCAACATCTTCCTGACCTCCGCCGGGGTCAAGGTGCTCGACTTCGGCATCGCCGACGACGAGCGCATGGGCACCCCGGCCTACCTGCCACCGGAACACGACCTGTCGCCGTCGGCGGACGTGTACGCCCTGGGCGTGGTCTGGTTCGAGGCGGTGAAGGGGCGCCGGCCCGAGGCCGGGGAGACCCTCGGCGGGCTGCAGGAGCGCTGTGTCGCGGCGGCGGCGCCGGACCGGCCGTCGGCCGCCGAGATCGCCGCGGCGCTGGGCGTGGACACCGGTGCCGAGGAGGTGCTGGGCGCCGAGCGGACCGCGGCGTACGAGGCGGCCGCCGCCTACCGCGCCCTCGCCCCCGCCGAGCCGTCACCGCGCCGGCGCACGCGCACGCTCACGACCGCCCGGCGGCCCGCCGCACACGACGGCACGCACGGCCGGCTGCTGCTGGTCGCGGGCGGCACCACCGTCGCGACCGTCGCCGCGGTCGGCCTGCTGCTGGGCGGCTCGGCGTTCCGCCCGGTCGCGGCGCCGGGGAACGCGCCGGACGCCTCTCCGCCGCCGGCCACGCTCAGCGCCTCACCGGAGCGCACCGTGACGGGCGCCTCACACCCGTCCTCGAAGGCGGCCCAGCAGCGGTCAGGCCATCCCGTCACGCCGAGTGCGACCGCCTCGGCCACGTCACCGGCGCCCGGCGCCACCCCGCCGGGCGCGATCGACGCGCTGACCCGGATGCGCCGCACCGTCGACGAGGGCCTGGCGGCCAGCGAGGTACGCGCGGACGTGGCGGTCGACCTCGACAACCTCATCGGCAACTTGCTGGCGGAGATCGCCGCAGGCGTGGACGTCGACGTGAACCAGCGGGTGAACGAACTGCGCCGCAAGATCATCCAACGCGTCCGCGAGGGCGGCCTGGCACAGAAGCGCGCGGACGCGCTGACCCGCACCCTCACCGCCCTCTGAGGGGTTATCCGGTGCGTAGCGCAGCGGAGCGCCGGATAACCCCTCAGATCCGCATTTCCCGCAAAGGGTACTGGGGGTTATCCGGTGCGTAGCGCAGCGGAGCGCCGGACAGCCCCTCAGATCCGCATTTCCCGCAAAGGGTACTGGGGGTTATCCGGCGCGTAGCGCAGCGGAGCGCCGGACAGCCCCTCAGATCCGCAAAGAGTTACCCGCGCAGGAGGAGGCGGGCGTAGGCGGCCACGGTGAGCGCGTCGACGATCTCCTCGGTCCGCAGCATCCGCTCGAACTCGGCCCGGGAGAACCACTGCTGCCGCATGCCCTGCTCCTCCGGCTCGCGGTCGGGCTCCCCCGCGGTCAGGCCGGTCGCGAGGAACACGTCGCAGTTCTGGCTCGTCAGCCCGGGCGCGATCGCGAACGAGCCGAGCCGTTCGATCGTCGCCGCGCGGAGCCCGGTCTCCTGGGCCAGCTCGGCCCGCGCCAGCTCCTCCGTGGTGGTCTCCCGGTCGTCGGGCCAGGTGCCCTGCGGAAACTCCCACGACCGGCGCGACAGCGCGTACCGGAACTGCTCGACGAGGTGGAATCCGTCGTTCTCCATGGGAACGATGAGCGCCGCCGTGGGCTTGTCCACCACCCCGTAGATCCCCGGCGAACCGTCCGGGTGACGGATGGCGTCCTCGCGGACGGACATCCAGCGGTTCCGGTAGACCTCTCGGGTCGCGATCTGAATCATGCGTCCACGATGCCATGAGCGTCCGGCCCGCGCCGTCCATGCGGACGTCTCTCCACGCGACCTTCTCGCGACACAAAGTGGATCATGTTGGCGAGTTCCCAGCGAACACACGGGGTGAAACGCAACTATGGAGTATGAACTGGGGCACAACGTCGGATGTCGCGCGATTTGACGCGATCGCGGGTGACTTCCTGAGGTCGCGGCCGGTCGAGAACACCGTTCTCGTCACGGTCCTGGAGGCGCTCCGCGCCCGGGGCGCGGCGGCGTACGGGGACACTCCCGCCGTGCTCGGTTCGTGGATGCCGCCCGGGGGCTGCGTCTCCGGTGCATTCGTCCACACCCCGCCCTTCCCGATGCTGCTCAGCCTGATGCCGCAGCAGGGCGTCCGCGAGCTGGTGCAGGCGCTGAAGGCCGGCGGGCGGCCGCTGCCCGGCGTGACCGCGCGCCGTGAGATCGCCGAGGACTTCGCCGCCCGCTGGCGCGCGGCGACGGGCACGGACTTCACGGTCTGGGAACGCCGGCGGCTCTACCGCCTGGACCGGATCCGGCCGGCCTCGGCGTCCGGCCGCGCCCGCCCGGCCGCGCCCGCCGACCGGGACCTGCTGCTCGCCTGGTATCACTCCGCCGAACGGGAGATACGCGAGCGCCCCGGCGACCACGGTGCCGCGGTCGACGACCGGATCGGGTACGGCGGTCTCACCCTGTGGGAGAGGGACGGCGTCCCGGTCTCTCTCGCGGGCCGTACCCGGATGGTCGCCGGCATGGTGCGGATCGCGCCCATCTACACCCCGCCCGAACACCGGGGACACGGCTACGGCGTGGCGGCGAGCGCCGCGGTGAGCCGGGCCGCCGTCGACGCCGGCGCCGAAGAGGTCGTGGTCTTCGCCGACCTCGCCAACCCGGCGGGCATCGCCGTCCACCAGCGCGTCGGCTACCAGCCGCTGGACGACTACCTCGTCATCTCCTTCGGCACCGGTCGCCGGCCCCGCTGACCGGGCCGTTCTCTCCGGGCATCCGGCGTACGGCAGGCGCTCTCGATGATCGAGCAAGCGGTTGGGTCCACGGGCCATAATGGCACCGTGGTGAGCGCGGGTAAGGACAGCGGGCCGCATCGGGGTGGCTCGGGAGGCTCGGGCGGTGGCCGGCGCCGGGGCAGGGGTTCGTCCGTACTCGCCTCGGAGCGCCGTGAACATCTGGTGCGGCTCGCCGCCGAGCTGTTCGCCGAAAAGGGCTACCAGGCCACGACGGTCCGCAACATCGCCGACGAGGCGGGGATCCTGTCGGGCAGTCTCTACCACCACTTCGACTCCAAGGAGTCGATCGTGGACGAGATCCTCTCCTCCTTCTTCGACGAGCTGAACGCCGCCAACAAGGCGGTGCTCGAAGGCGGCGGCGACCCGCATACGGTCCTGGCCGAGCTCGTGCGCAACTGCTTCCGCACGCTCGTGCCCCACCGCGCGGCCGTCATGGTCATGCAGAACGACTGGAACTACCTCCGCCAGTTCGACCGGTTCGACTACCTGGCGCGTGCGGAGGAGGAGACCGAGCGCCTGTGGGTCGGCCAGATCAAGCGAGGTCAGGAGACGGGCCTGTTCCGCGACGACATCGACGCCCGGCTGACCTACCGGATGATCCGCGACACGATCTGGGTGGCGGTCCGCTGGTTCCATCCGGCCGGCCGCCTCGACGCCGAGCGCGTCGCCGACCACTACATCGCGGTCCTGTTCGACGGCATCTCCACCGGCCCGCGCTGAGCCACTCCCCGGCGCGGGCCGATACCTCCTTCTTCGCTACGACCGCACCGGCAGGTCCGGCGTCCGCGCGGAAAGCGGGCCGGGTTCGACGGCCGGCAGGATCCGGGCCAGCCAGGCCGGCAGCCACCAGTTCACCCGGCCGAGCAGCTCCATCACCGCCGGCACCAGCACCATCCGCACGACCGTGGCGTCGATCAGTACGGCGACGCCGAGGCCGAGGCCGACCTGCTTGACCGCGATGTCGCCGACCAGCAGCACCGACAGGAACACGCAGACCATGATGGCCGCCGCCGCGGTGATCACACGGGCGGTACGGGCCAGGCCGCGGGTCACCGCGGTCCTCGTCCCGGCACCGAGGTCGTACTCCTCGCGGACCCTGGAGATCAGGAACACCTCGTAGTCGGTGGAGAGCCCGAACAGGATCGGGAACATGAACAGCGGCACCCACGGCGTCACCGGCGTGGCGGCCGGGAAGCCGAGCTGGTGACCGAGCCAGCCCCACTGCACGACCGCGGTGAGCACGCCGTACGCCGCCGCGATCGACAGGAGGTTCATCACCGCGGCCTTCACGGCGATGGCGACCGAGCGCACGAGCACGAGCAGCAGGAGCAGGGACAGGCCCACCACGACGACGATCAGCCAGGGCAGGCGCGCGCGTACGGAGTCGGAGAAGTCGATCGTGCCGGCGTTGGGCCCGCCGATCAGCACGCCGCCGCCGGCCCGGGGCACGACGGTGTCGCGCAGCCGGTGGACCACACCCGGCGTGGCCGCGTCCTGGAGCCCGGTCCGCGGGTAGGCGACGAACATGGCGGCGGCGCCGTCATCGCTGGTCCTCACGGGGCTCACGGACGCGACGCCCGGCGTGCGGCCGACCGCCGTGGCGACGGTGCGCGCGGTGCCCGGCGAGCGGGAGACGAACACCAGCGGCGCGTCGTACCCGGGTCCGAAGCCCGAGGCGAGGATGCGGTGCGCGGCGTACGCGCTCGTGTCGTGCGGGCGGCTGCCGGCGTCGCTGAAGCTCAGCCGCATCGACAGCGCCGGGGCCGCGAGCACGAGCAGCAGCAGCGTCGCCGCGGTGCCCGCGATGACCGGGCGCCGCTGGATGACCCCGGCCCAGCGCTCGGAGAGCGGGCGGCGTCCGCTCCGCCGGGCCAGTACGGGCACCCGGAACCGGTCGATCCGCCGGCCGGCGAAGCCGAGCAGCGCGGGCAGCAGCGTCACCGCGGCGATCATGGTCATCAGGACGGTGAGCGAGGCGGCCACGGCCACCGCGCTCAGCAGCCGCTGCCGTATGACGAGCAGGCCCAGGAGCGCGACCACCACCGTCGTGCCGGCGAACACGACCGACCGGCCCGCCGTCGCGATGGCCGTGGCCGTGGCGTGCTCGGGGTCGGCGCCTTCGCCGAGGGCCTCCCGGTAGCGCGTGACGATGAACAGCGCGTAGTCGACGCCGACGCCGAGGCCGATCAGCCCGGCCACGATCGGGCTGAATGACGGAGCGGGCAGGACGTGGCCGAGCAGCGAGATGCCGGCCAGGCCCGTGCCGATCCCGAAGATCGCGGTGACGATCGGCAGCCCCATCGCGAGCAGCGAGCCGAACGCGATGAGCAGCACGATCACCGCCGCGAGCAGGCCGATGCCCTCGGTGGGGCCGCCTCCTGGAGTCTCGGCGTCGACGACCGCGTCACCGCCGAGGGCGAGCGTCAGCCCGTCGCCCGAGGCGTCTCGCGCCTGGGCGATCATCTTCTTCACACCGGCCACCGGCATCTCCGCGGAGATCCGGTCGAGCTGGATCGGGGCGAATGCGGTGAGCCCGTCCGGCGAGACCTGGGAGCGCACGCGGTACGGCGAGCTCACCGAGGTGACGTGCGGGCCGTGGGACAGCTCGTCGATGACCCGCTCGACGCGGGGCCGTACGGAGGCGACGCCCTGGTCGGCGTGGATCGCGAGCGTCAGCGTGTCGCCGTTCTGCCGCGGGAAGTGTTCTTTGATCAGGTCCTGAGCCTGCGCGGACTCGCTGCCGCCACCGCCGAAGGCGTTGTCGGCCGGGGCCGAGTAACCGAACCCGACCGTCATCACCACCGCGGCGCCGATGATCCAGAGCAGCAGGACGCGGCGCCGGCGGCGATGACACAGCCGGGCCAGCCGGACGAGCGGGCCGTCGTGCACGGAAGTCTCCTCTTCGTCTACCGGCCCCCAGACTCCCGTTCCCGGCACGCCCGAGGCGTCATGCCCGCGATGACACCTCGGACCGGTGCGTACCCCGCGAGGAGTACGGCCGTCTACGTCTCGAGTACGTACTGGACCGCGTGGCGTTCGGCCGTGATCGGGACGATGAACTCGTCGACGATCGCGCGGTGCGTGGGGTTGTCGCGGTAGGCGAGGTAGGCGTCGCGGTCGGCGAAGTCGGCGACCACCGCGAAGTCGAAGTTCCCGTCGTTGATTCCGGCGTCGAGTCCGAACGCGTAGGCCCGCAGTTCGGGGATCGCGCCGGGCAGCTCCCTGAGCCGGTCCTCGACGGCCTTCTTCTGCTCCGCGGTCGCGTCGTCACGCCACCGGAACACCACGACATGCCGAAATCCGGACACAGAGCCTCCTTCACTACAGAACGTTTCCGCACCCGACCTTACGGAAGCCGCGCGGCGGCGGAAGGGGCGGCCCGGTGGAACCGAGCCGCCCCTTCATTCACCGAACTGTCAGGTCCAGGACACTCCGCCCATGGCGCCTTCCTCTCCCCAGATCTTCACTGTGACCCCGCCCCCTGATGCGATGATCTCCTGAAACCGAGGTTAGAAGCTCACGACCCAACTTGAAATACGTTATTTGACCTATTTTGACCCAAACACGACGCGCATTTACCATTTCACGGACGGTCACAAGTAACAGACGCCCGGATTTCCGTCATGCCGGATACGGGTAGCGTGCCCTCGTGAAGGTAGCGGATCTGCATCCCTGGCCCAAAGTCGCCGAGGAGGCCCTGGCCATCCAGGACCGCCTCCGTCCCCTCGCCGACCTGGCCTCGGCCGGCCCGCGGACCGTGCGCACGGTGGCGGGTCTGGACGTCGCGTACGCCGACGACCGGCTGGCGGCGGCCGCGGTCGTGCTCGACGCCGAGACCCTCGAGGTCATCGAGGAGGCGACCGCGCTCGACCGGCCCGGCTTCCCCTACGTCCCCGGGCTGTTCGCCTTCCGCGAGCTGCCGGCGCTGGTCGGCGCGCTGCGCGCGCTGAGCGTCACGCCCGACCTGCTGATCTGCGACGGCCACGGGCTGGCCCACCCCAAGCGGTTCGGGCTGGCCTGCCACCTCGGCGTGCTGACCGGGCTGCCCTCGATCGGCGTCGGCAAGACCCGGCTGGTCGGCGACTACGACGAGCCCGGCACCGAGCGCGGCGCCTGGAGCCCGGTCAGCGACGGCGGGCAGGTGGTCGGGCGGGCGCTGCGCACGCAGACTCGCGTGCGGCCGGTGTTCGTCTCCGTCGGCCACCGCGCGGACCTGGACACGGCGTGCGCGATGACCCTGCGGCTGGCGCCGCGCTACCGCCTGCCGGAGACGACGCGCCGGGCCGACCACCTGTCGCGGGTGACGCTCAAAGCGCGTTGAGGAAACGCCGGGCGATCGGCGCGGCGGCCTTGGAGCCGAACCCCCCGTCCTCGACGACCATGGCGAACGCCACGTCACCGCGGAAGCCCATGAACCACGCGTGGGTCGGCGGCTCCTTGCCGTTCTTTCCCGAGGCGTACTCGGCCGTACCCGTCTTGCCCGCCGTACCGGCCGGCAGGCCGGCGTCCTTGGCGGTGCCCGTCGTCACGACCGCGCGCATCATGGTGGCCAGCTCCGAGCGCAGCTTCGAGTCGAGCCGGCCCGCCTTGGCCTTCTGGGAGATCTGCGGGTCGGACACGAAGACCGGCGGATGCCAGGTGCCGCTCGCGATGCCCGCGGCCACCCCGGCCATGCTGAGGGCGTTGGCCAGGTCGCGTCCCTGCCCGAACCCGGCGACGGCCATCTCCGAGGTGCTCGTCGGCGACGGGAAGCTCCCCGCCGTGACGTGCATGCCGGGGTCGATCTTCTGGTTGAAACCGAAGAGATTCGCGGCGCTCGACAGCCGGGACGGGTTGAGGCGCTTTTGCGTCTGCAGCGCGAAGGCGGTGTTGCACGACTGGGCGAGCGCCTCGGTGAAGGTCATGCTGCCGGACTCCTCGCCCTCGGAGTTGTGGATGACCTGACCGCCGACGTTCGCGGTCTTGGGGCACTCCACCGTGTCCGAGGGGCTGAGCCCGCTGCGCAGCAGCGCGTACGCCGTGACCACCTTGAACGTCGAACCGGGCGGATAGGTGCCCTGCAACGCGCGGTCGAAGCCGCCGGGGTAGTTGGCGACGGCGAGGATCCGCCCGTCGGACGGGCGGATCGCGACCATCGACGTCGGCTTGGTCTGCCCCTGCAGGGCCGCCGAGGCGGCGCTCTGGACGTGCTGGTCCAGGGTCGTCTTCACGTCGCGGCCCGCCTTGCCGGCGAAGCCGCCGACCGTCTTGACCGGGTGGTTCGACGCGTCGGCGACGATGACCGAGGCGGAGGGCGTGCCGGCGAGGCGGTCGTTGAACCGCTGCTGGATGCCCGACTGTCCGACGACGTCGCCCTTGCTGTGGGAGGTACCGAGCTTCTTGGCCTGCTTCTCGGTCAGCGGCGCGGTGGAGCCGACGATCTGCTGCACCGAGCCGGAGACGCCGGTGCCGTCGATCGGGCTGCCGTCGGCCGCGAGCACCCGGGCGCGCTTGGGCCACCGGTAGGTGATCGTCATGTGCTGCCCGCTGTGCAGGTCCGGGTGGATGCTCTCCGGGGACCAGGCGACCTTCCACTCGCGGTGGTCCGTCGTCAGCCGCAGCCGCCCCTGGTAGTGCCAGGTGCCCATCGGAAGGGTGAGGTCGGCGGCGAAGGGTACCGTCGCGTGGCCGCCCTGCTTGGTCACGGCGCCGGGCTCCGCGCGTACCTTCGTGACGCCCAGCCCCTTGCGCAGCGTCTGGTACTGCTGGTCGAGGTCGGGCGGGGGCGCGAGCGTCTCGCCGCGCATCGCGGTGGCGTCGCCGCGTTCCCACGCGGACAGGAAGGCGCGCGCCGTCGCCGCCGGACTCCCCTTGGTTCTGAGCAGCAGATAGGCGCCACCCGCGACGCCGAGGACGACCACCGTCCCCGCCGCGATGGACGCCCACAGGATCTTGTGTCGCACGAGTTCGTGACACTCCCCCGGATGTCTGGTCTGATCGGTCATCGTAGTGTCTGGCGCCGCGGGGCCGGATGTCCGGGCGTCCGCCCTCCGGCCTCGTTCGGACGTTCGACCAGATGAGAGGTGCCATGGGCAGGCTTGAGGGCAAGACGGCGCTCATCACCGGCGGCGCGCGTGGCATGGGCGAGGCGCACGTCCGGCGTTTCGTCGCCGAGGGTGCCCGCGTGGTCTTCGGCGACGTGCTGGAGGAGGAGGGCCGCCGGCTCGCCGAAGAGCTCGGCGACGCGACGCGGTTCGTCCGGATGGACGTCACCCGGCCGGACGACTGGCAGGCCGCCGTCGACACCGCGCTGGCCGCGTTCGGCGGGCTCGGCGTGCTGGTGAACAACGCCGGGATCCTCCGCTACGGGCGGATCGAGGACATGTCCCTCGACCAGTTCACCCGGATCATCGAGGTGAACCTGGTCGGGCAGTGGCTCGGGGTGAAGTCGGTCATCGGTGCGATGAGGACCGCGGGCGGCGGCGCGATCGTCAACGTCTCCTCCACCGAGGGCTTCGTCGGCGCCACGGGCCTGGCCGCCTACAGCGCCAGCAAGTTCGGCGTACGGGGCCTGACGAAGGCGGCCGCGCGGGAGCTCGGGGAGTACGGCATCCGGGTCAACTCCATCCACCCGGGCGCCATCCTCACGCCGATGGTCACCGAGGACGCGGCCCTGGTGTCGGCCAAGGCCGAGAGCGCCGACGCGTTCCTGCGCGCGCTGCCGCTCGGGCGGATGGGCACACCGGAGGAGATCCCCGCGCTCGTGGTCTTCCTCGCCTCGGACGAGGCGACGTACTGCACGGGCGCCGAGTTCGTGGTCGACGGCGGAATGCTCACGGGAGCCGGTTACTGACCGGCGTGGCCGGGAACCGGCGACGGGAGGATGGCGGTGAGGGCGGCCCGGAGGTCGGCCAGGTCGTCGAGGACGGCGTCGGGGCCGGCGGCGGTGAGGTCGGCACGTGACGTGATGCCGGTGGCGACCGCGACGACGCGGGCGCCGTTGGCACGGGCCGCCTCGATGTCCAGGACCGAGTCGCCGACCAGGACGGTCGGGGTGGCCGTGCCGGGGCCGTAGCGGGCCTCGGCACGGGATCGGGCGACGGGAACCAGGCTGGGGCGGTGCTCGTCGTCGGTGCCGGTCGCGGCGACCCGCAGGTCCAGCGGCGGCGCCAGGCCGAACGCCGCCAGTTTCAGCCGGGTGGTGGCGGCCTGGTTGCCGGTGAGCACCGACTGGACCGCGCCGGGCGTTCGGTCCAGTGCCTCCACCACCGCGCGGACGCCGGGCAGCAGCCGGCCCCGCGACGCCATCCGGGGTCGTTCCGCCGCGAGCCGCTCCACCTCGAGGCGCAGCGCCTCGGGCAGCAGCCGCTCCGCGGTGGCCGCGTCCGCGCCGTACTCCCGCAGGATCGCGCGCAGGATCTGGCGGATCGTGCGACCCGGTACGACGTGCACCGGCCGTGGCGGCACGCCCAGCAGGTCACCGCAGAGTGTGAACCACACCTCCCGATCGAGCGTGCCGGCGTCGAGCAGGGTCTGGTCGATGTCCCAGAGCACGAGCGTCATCGGCTACCGCGCCGCCCGGACCGGCACGACCAGCCCGGCACGGGCGGCCGTCACCGGTACCGCACCGGCCGCCGCCCGGGCCGCCTCGAACGACTCGGTGTCGTCGTACCCGAGCAGGTGGCTGACGACCAGCCGGCCCACCCCGGCCGTGACGGCCAGCTTGCCGGTGAGCGCGGCGGTCAGGTGGCCGTGCTCGGCCAGCATGGCCGGGTCGGCGTCCAGGTAGGTGGCCTCGCAGACGAACACGTCGGCGCCGGTCGCGGCGGCCAGCACGCCGTCGCACCAGCCGGTGTCGGACGAGAACGCCAGCGTCCGGTCGCCCAGCGCGAAGCGCAGCGACGCGCTGGGCACCGCGTGCCGGGCCCGGAACGCGGTCAGCGTGATGCCGTCCGCGACCGCCACCTCGGTGCGGCCGTCCCGCTCCAGCGGCCGGATGTCGAACGCGGTGGCGAGCGGCCGGCCGACCACCGGATCGGTCGGCACCGCCACCCACTCGTCCAGCGTGGCCAGCGTGCCGATGGCGTCCTCCGGTACCCACAGCGGGATCCGGGCCGGCGGCGTCTTCGTCAGCAGCCGGGTGAAGGCCAGCGGCACCACGTCGAACATGTGGTCCTGATGCAGGTGGGTGAGCACGACCCCGTCGAGCCGGTGCTCCAGGCCGCGCGACACCAACTCGGTGACGATGCCCGGCCCGCAGTCGACGAGAACCGTCGAGCCGGCGTGCTCTACCAGGTAGCCGGAGCAGGCCGAGTCCGCGTCCGGCCGGCCGGCCCGGAAGCCGAGCACCGTCAGTGTCGTGTCGTTCACCGATCCTCCTCGGTTGTGAATGCCACCAGTCCGGGGCTCGCGGCGGCGGGCGCGGTACCGCCGAACACGCGGCGGGCCCCGGCGGTCTGCTCCAGGCTGCGGTTCTTGGTCTCCGGCGCCAGCAACACGGTGGTCACCAGGCCGAGGAGCCCGGCCGCGACGAACAGCCACAGCGCGCCGCTCACGCCCCACGCGTCCACCATGTCGGGGAAGACCAGCACGCCGAGGATCGCGCCGAGCCGGCTCACCGCGGTGCCCAGGCCGGTGCCGACGGCGCGCAGCTCGGTCGGGAAGAGCTCGGTGCAGTAGACCATGTCGAGCGTGCCCGGACCCATGTTGGAGAACAGGATCGCCATCGCGAACAGCACCACGATCAGCGCCAGCGCCGGCGCGTGGGCCAGCGCCAGCACCACCAGCACCGCCGTCTCGCCGGCGAACGCCGTGATCAGCACCGGCCGCCGGCCCCACGAGTCGACGAACGCGAGCGCGATCGCCGCGCCGACCACGCCGAGCAGCGCGATGATGGCCGATCCGAGGTACGCGGCCAGCTGCGTCGAGCCGCCCAGCCCGGTCAGGATCGTCGGGCTGTACATCTGGATCCCGTAGTACGCCACGTCGTGCGCGAACCAGAAAACGCAGACGAAGATCGTTGCTCCGGCCAGCCCGCGGGCGAACAGCCGTCGCCACGAGGCGCTGCCGGCGGCGGTGGGGCGGTCGGGCTCGACCTGCGGCTCCGGCAGCACCACGTCCTCCGGCGCGACCGCCGTACCGCTACCGGATACCACCTTCGCGATGACCCGCCGCGCCTCGTCGTGCCGGCCCTGCGCGATGAGGTACCGCGGCGACTCCGGGATGCTGGTCCGGAACGCCAGCGTGACGAGCGCCAGCACCGCGCCGACGAGCAGCATCCAGCGCCACGCGGTGGGGCCGATGGGCAGGAACGCCACGCCCACCAGGTAGGCGGCCAGCGCGCCGACGTTCCACATCAGGCTGAGCGCCACGACCAGCCGGCCGCGGTCACGCACGGCACCGAACTCCGCGGTCAGCGACGACGAGATCGGATAGTCCGCGCCGAGGCACAGCCCGAGCAGGAAACGCGCGGTGATCAGCTCCCACACGTTCTGGGACAGCGCGGCCAGTGCGGCGAACACCACGAAGCCGATCAGGTCGACCAGGTACATCTTCTTGCGGCCGAGCCGGTCGGCGATCCGGCCGAAGACCAGCGCGCCGACGAACATCCCGACGATGGCCGAACAGCTGGTGACGCCGGACGTGAACGGGGTGAACGTCCACGACTTCTTCAGTACCGGCAGTGCGACGGCGATCACCGTCAGATCGAAGCCGTCAAGGAACATGCCGATCGACGACAGCAGGGTGAGCTTGCGACGGAATCCCGAGAGGTCCGCCAGGTCGAGGGTGGTGGCCGCCATATCCGGGTCTCCGTCCGGTAGGCCTCCGACTGCGAATTATCAGTCTGGACCGAGAAGTTACCATCAGCGAAGTTAAAATCAAGGTGGTAATTTCATGGCATGAGAAGCCGCAAGGACCCGGCGTCCCGCCAGCAGGACCTGGCCGAGCACATCCTGCGGGTCGGCACGGCCACCGCCCAGGAGCTGGCCGATCGCTTCGGCGTCAGCCTCGTCACCGCCCACCGCGACCTCGACGAGCTGGCCAAGCGCGGGCTGGTCCGCAAGTTCCACGGTGGCGTGACCGCCCAGCCGTCCAGCGTCTTCGAGAGCAACGTGACCTACCGGCGCCAGCTGGCCGTCGCGGAGAAGCGGGCCATCGCGCGCGCCGCGGTGGACCTGATCGAGCCGGGCATGTCCGTCCTGCTCGATGACTCCACCACCACGCTGGTGCTGGCCGAGCTGGCCGTCGACATCGACCCGCTCACCGTCATCACGAACTTCGCGCCGATCATCCAGCTGATGATGGGCCGCAAGAACATCCGGCTGATCGCGCTGGGCGGCGAGTACAACGAGGCGCATGACGCGTTCCTCGGCTCACCGTGCACCGCGTCGGCTCGGGCGCTCCACTCCGATCTCGGCTTCTACTCGTTCGCCGGGGTCTCCGACGGCGGTGTCCACCACCAGGAGCAGGAGATCGTGGTGACCAAGCGGGCGCTGCTGTCCGTCGCCACCCACCGCGTCCTGCTCGTCGACCACGCCAAGCTCGGCCGCACCGCCCTGCACCGCGTCGCCGACCTCGCGGACTTCTCCCGCGCCATCACCGACCACGCCGCCCCGCCCGACGCCCTGGCCACCCTCACCGACCACGACGTCCCCACCACGGTCGCCGGCGCGGGCTGATCGCGCGCCCCTGCGCCATCGAAGGCGCCGGTGAGGAAGAGCGAGCTCGGCCGGGTGCGACGGCGGCCCCGCCGCGGTCTCACGGCACCGCGAGCCGGGTTCCGGCGCGGCGGCCGACGACGCCGAGCGGAATCCGGCGCCGGACGCTCTCGCCGTCGCTCGATCAAACGGTCGCATTCGACGGTCGGCCGTGGTCCGGCCATGGGCCAGGATAGGCGTCGGCGGAGAGGAGCCCCGTGGCCGACCATCGGATGACCGCGACGTCATACCTCGTACTCGGACTGCTGTCCGACGGTCCCGCGACGAGCTATGAGCTCAAGCGCAAGGTCGCCGTGAGCATCGGCAACTTCTGGGAGTTCGCGCACTCCCAGCTCTACGACGAACCCGCGCGCCTGGCCGACGCCGGGCTGGTCGACGTGGAGACCGAGCCGGGCGGCCGGCGCCGCCGCACCTACCGCATCACCGCCGCCGGCCGGGCCGCCCTGGCCGACTGGCTCGCCGCGCCCACGCCCGACCGGACCGACGTGCGCGACCCCGGCCTGCTCAAGCTCTTCTTCGCCAGGCACGCCCGGCCCCGCGACATCCGCCACCTCGCGATCGACCAGCGTCGTTCGCACCGCGAGCGCGCCGATGAGTACGAGCGGATCCACCAGGCGTTCGGCGGCTCCATCGACCGGTGGCAGCTCAAGTCGCTCGAGCTCGGCATCCGCTACGAGCGCACGGTCGAGGGCTTCTGGGCCGAGCTGCTCGACGACCTGCCGGAGGCCTGAGCCCCACGGCGTAGACCGGCCCCGGCCGGGTCGCTCAGGCAGCCCGGCCGCTCAGGCGTCCCGGTCGCTCAGCCGCCCCGGTCGCGCGGGCTCGCGGCGACCGCGACCCCGTACGCCTCGGGCGGCCAGGCGCCGGGCTGGGCGCAGGTGCACAGGCCGTGGACGGTGATCGCCTGGGCGCGGACCACGGTGTACTCCGCAGGGCTCCGCGCCGGGCGCACCCGATTGCAGGTCAGGCACAGCAAAGCCATCTCCCCCCCTGCCCGCGACCCGCCACCGGGAATGCCCCTCTCCCTGAGGCACCCCGGCGGCGGGCGCTGGCGCGGCGCGCCGGACCCGTCCCCTCAAACGGCTCCGGGCGGACCGCCGTCGTGCGGCTGCGTCCGGGCGAAAGTCGTCACCCGCCGTGCCGCGACACGCACACTAGGCGACACCGGGTTGCAAACAGGTTGCACTCACTCGATAGCAGCATGTGACAAATACCAGGTGAAGGTTTTACGTACTGGGTTGCAACCTGAGCCGTCGGCACGGATGCTCATAAGACCACAGCCCATGGAGACGCCCTTGACGCGGAGCAGTGACGCACGCGATCCGATCGCCGACCGTGGCCGACACGCCCCCGGCGACGCCCCCCGCCCCATGGTCACCGACTCGTGGCGGCGTTCGCTCGCCGCGGGCGTCGATCCCGGCCTGGCGTCGGCTCCGCTGGTGTTCGACGCCGACATGATCGCCGGCGTACGGCGGTCCCACCCGCTCGACCGGCACCTGACCATGCTGCGCGAGGCCCTGCGCGGGATGGCCGACGCGTCCGCCCACCTCATGGTGGTCACCGACGCCGACGGTCACGTGCTGTGGAGTGAGGGGCCGCGCGCCGTACGCCGCCGGGCCGACCGCATCGGCCTGGCCGAGGGGTTCCGCTGGGCCGAGGAGTCGGTCGGCACCAACGGCATCGGCACGGCGCTGAGCGTCGGCGGGCCCGTGTGCATCCAGGCCACCGAGCACCTCGTCCGGGTCCTGCACACCTGGTCGTGCGCTGCCGCGCCGATCACCGACCCCGACACCGGCCAGGTGATCGGCTGCGTCGACATCAGCGGCACGAAGAGCGCCCTGCACCCGGCCGTCGTCGCGCTCGCCCAGGCGGCGGCCCGGCTGACCGAGGCACAGCTCACGGTGGAGATGCACCGCCGCGACGAACGCCTGCGCGCCCGGCACCTCCACCGCCTTCGCGGCGACACGCGGGTGCTGGTGACGACGACCGGGCGGGTGCTGGCGGCCGATCCCGACCGCTGGCGCGACCGGCGGATCGTCATCCCGGAGGCGGGGCGGGTGACGCTGCCCGACGGCCGCAGCGCGATCGCCGAGGACCTCGGCTCGGCGTTCCTACTGCGCACGGTCGAGAGCGGACGGCCCTCCCTCAAGCTGCGGCTGCTCGGCGACCAGCAGCCGTGCGCCGTCCTCGACGGCCGGCGCATCCCGCTGTCGCTGCGCCACGCCGAGCTCCTCGCGCTGATGGCCCTGCACCCGCGCGGCCTGACGTGCGAGCAGTCCTCGTTCCACCTCTACGGCGACGAGGGCAATCCGGTGACGGTGCGCGCGGAGATCCACCGGCTGCGCGGCCAGCTCGGTGACGTGGTGCGCGCCAAGCCGTACCGCCTCGACTGCGACGTGGAGGCCGACTTCCTCAACGTGCGGCGGCTGCTCGGCTCGGGCGACGTCGCCGGCGCCGTGCGTCTCTACACCGGGCCCTTACTGCCGCGCTCGGAGTCGAAGGCGATCAAGATCGAGCGTGACGACCTCGGCAATCAGCTGCGCCGGCAGCTGCTGCACCGCGGCGACGTGGACGACCTGTGGGCCTACGCCCAGACGGGCGACGACGACCTGGAGATCCTCGGGCGGCTCGCCGCCGCGCTGCCACCCGAAGATCCCCGCCGGGTGGCGGCGCAGCTGCGCGAACACCGCGTGCTCTCCGACGGCTAGGGCGTGTCTCAAAGCCCCGCTGTCCTCCTGCGCCGCTCGCTACGGACGGGAACCTTGAGACACGCCCTAGGAGTTCTCGACCATGTCGTCGAACTCGCCGTCCTTGACCCCGAGAATGAAGGCCTCCCATTCGTTCGGGGTGTAGTAGAGCGCGTCGCCGTCGGGCTTGCTGGAGTCGCGCATGACGACCATGCGGTCAGCGTGCTTGTGCTTGATCGGCACGTCCTTGCCGTCGACGAACAGGATCTCGACGGCCCCGGATTCCTCGGTCATGCGGGCCTCTTCTGTTTCGGGGAAGACGGGCGCCGGCGCCATGCCGCAGGTCGCCCCGGGGCCAAGGCTATAGTCCGCGCGCTCTCGCGGCGGGAAGAACGAGACGCCGGCCCGATCCTCTACAGTTACCCACGGGTAATAACGATGCGAGAGAGGCCACGATGATCGATCTGCGGCGCGAGGGCGACGTGTACGTCCTGCGGTTCGACGACGGCGAGAACCGCTTCAGCCCCGAGTTCCTGGACGCGCTGTCCGCGGCCCTCGACGAACTGACCGACGCACCGGCGCCCAAGGCGCTCGTGACGACCGGCGCCGGCAAGTTCTACTCGAACGGCCTCGATCTGGACCGGCTCGGCGCCGACGCCGACCAGTGGGGCCCGTACCTCGAGCGCGTGCACGGCCTGTTCGCCCGGATGCTGACGCTGCCGATGCCGACGGTCGCGGCGGTCAACGGACACGCGTTCGCCGCCGGCGCGATGCTGTCCCTGACCCACGACTACCGCGTGATGCGCGCCGACCGGGGATGGTTCTGCCTGCCGGAGGTGGACCTCGGGCTGCCGTTCACGCCGGGCATGAGCGCGCTGATCCAGGCGCGGCTGCCGAAGATCACCGCGCACGAGGCCATGGTCGCCGGCCGCCGGTACGGCGGCGAGGACGCCGTCGCCGCGGGCATCGCCCACCGGGCGGTACCCGAGCCGGAGGTCACCGCGGCCGCGCTCGCCCTCGCCGCTCCGCTGGCGGCCAAGGACGGCGCCACGATCGCCAGGATCCGCGCGGAGCTGTACCGCCCCGCCCTCGATGCCCTGGCGTGAGCCTTTACAAAGGATTTCCGGTAGATATAGTAGGTAATGTGCCCGGCGCCTCAGCGGCAGCCATCGCTTCGCCGGCGCGGCACACCGTCTCGAGGGGTCCTCTGCGCGTCCGGACCGAGACGGCGAAGGACCGGTCCCGGGTGGCAGCGGGACCGGTCCTCGCGTTCAGGCGCCGAGCAGCGCCAGCAGGCGCCCGGCCTGGCGTACGGCGGTGCCGGGCGGGTTGCGCGGGTGCCGTGGATCCTCCGACAGCACGGACAGGAACCAGAACAGCGCCAGCAGCCGCCGGCACTCACGGAGGCGCGCCGTCTCCGCGGACGTCAGCTCGAACCGCGACAGGAGCGCCGGCGCGTCGAGACCGTCATCCACCCACACGCTGATGTGCTCGACCACCTCGGCCAGCTCGTAGGCGCGGTCGCTCCGCCCGGAGTACTCGAAGTCCACGACCCGGACCCGGTCGCCGTCCCACAGGTAGTTGGCCAGGTTGCCGTCCCCGAGCCCGAAGACCGGCGTGAACTCGGCGGCGAAGACCTCATCCAGCCGGGGACGGGCGACCCAGCCGGCGACCTCGCCGAAGGCCCGCGCGACGACCGGGTCCTCGCCCGGCGGCGGTCGCCGTGCGCACCGGCCACGCAGCCGGCGCAGGGCGACCAGGGGGTGGAGCAGCCGCGACGGCAGGCCGCGCAGGACGGGCTCGGGGATCGCCGTCTGGACCGCGGCGACCGCCTCGGCGAGCCCGTCGACCTGGACGCCGGTCAGCCGGCCGTCGAGCGGCGTCCCGTCCAGGCGCGCCATCGTCACGCTCGGCGGGTCCGCGTCCAGGTCGGCGCATACGGGAGAGGGGGCCAGCCCGGGCGCGTGCTCGGCGAGCAGGGTCAGCGCGCGCCACTCGCGCCGGTGTTCGTCCTGGTCCCACCGGCGGAACCGCTTGACCACCGTCGTGGCGCCGACCTCGACCGCGTGTGTGCTCGCCATCTTTCGCCCCGCTCGACCGGTCCGGCCACGGACCGCGGCCGGACGGCCGCCGATGCTACCGGGCGGTGACCCTGATGGTCACGGTCGCCGTCCGCGTCGCGACGGGGAGCCGCGTCGTGTCGATCGCGAGGTACTCGCCGTCGTCCTGCGCGCCGTTCGGCAGCGTCTTGGCGTGCAGCTGGAACGGCGGCGTGTCGCCGGTGACGCCGTCCACGCCGAAGTCGTTGTCGTTGCTGACCACGATCGTGCGCCCGCCGTCGGTGGTCGCGACCCCCTCGACCTTGTCGTGGCCGAAGAAGCCGCCGCTCGGGTCGAGGCGGGTCAGCAGCGCGCCCAGGTCCAGCCCCAGCGACTTGCGCACCGGCGTGATGCCCACCTTGGCCAGGTCGGCCCGCGACTGGGCGGTGTCGTCCTTGCCGACGTACGCGTCGATGCTCCTGCCGCCGACGAGCAGGCCGCCCCTTGCCGCGTCGTACGTGGCACCGGGCACCGAGGCGGAGGGGCCGACGTCGGTCGCACCGGCCAGGTCGATCGTGAACAGCTTCTTGTAGGCGTCCGGCTCGAAGCCGCCGTCGCGCTCGTCGACGAGGAACCGGGTGCCGCCCAGCGCGGTGATCTCGCTCACCGCGCCGCTGTTGTCCTTGGGGTCGTCGAGCAGGTAGATGTACTCGTGCGTCGCCCGCGTGCGCAGGTCGTAGGTCACGATGCGCAGAGTGGTGACGTTCCCCGGCTTGGCGGTGACGTCGGGCTGCTGCAGCGCCGACTGCATGACGCCGACCAGCGTCCGGCCGTCCGGTGTGACCGTCAGACCCTCCATGCCCTTGTTGGGCACGCGGTTCGCCAGCTCGCGCGGGAGGGATCCGTCGAAGGGCGACAGCCGCCGGGTCGCCCGTCCGCTCCGGTCGAAGTGCGTGATGAACGGGCCGTACTCGTCCGACACCCAGAACGTCCCGTCGGGCATGGCCACCAGGCCCTCGGAGTCGTAACCGGACTCGTTCGGTGCGAGCGCCTCGCCGTTCAGGTCGACGAGCTTCTCACCGGTGGTGGCCTCCGGGTTGACGCGCCCGGTGTACGGGGTGCCATCGGCCTCCCTGAGCGGTATCTTCCGCTCCAGCGCCGCCTTCCCGCCGGCGAGCCGGAACCGGCCGATGGACGGCGTGAAGCCCGGTAGCGGGAGGATCTTCTCACCGTCCGGGCCGTCGACGTTCGGGCCGCGGTCGGTCAGGCCGTAGTACTCGTCACGCGAGCCGGGCACCGGGGCCAGCGACGAGCCGTACGCCCCGCCGGTGATCTTCACGCCGCCGATCGTGGCGAGCGGCGCCAGGTGCGTGGGGTACAGCCGGACGGCGTCGGTCACCGTGTAGGTGAACGTGTCGATGCCGGTGAACCCCGCGGCCGGCGTGTAGCGGAAGGTCCCGTCCGGACTGAGGCTGAGCGAGCCGTGTGCCGGCGAGGTGTGCGAGGTCAGCGTGATCGGGTCGCCGTCGTCGTTCCGGAACAGCCCCGGCGCGCTCAAGGTGTGACCGGCGCGCACGCGGTAGGTGTCGTCGTGCGGCGCGAGCGTACGGCCGTGCGCGGGCGCGGCTCCGGCGTTGCCGCCGAGCGCGAGGGACAGCGCCACGACGGTGGTGGCGGCAACGGCGGTGTGCAGGCGATTCATCCGATCCTCCCCGGCTCGTCCCATGACGTGCCGACCGAGCAGTTTGATCAACGTCGGTGGACGGACATGGTCCGCCGGGCGGCCCGGAGGTTACTGACACACGACGCTTGGCTCCGTACGGCCTGGTCAGCGGCGGGGTCATTTGCGATGTGTTCGGTCTTTATCCCGTCACACGGTTGATGTACCCTCAGTGACGGAACCAGTACATTATGTTATTCGGGGCGACAGGGGGTGGCGCGGCTCATGGTGCACGCGCCGCCCGGCCCCACGATCTCCGATCGATGGCAGTCCTGCCGACACACCGCTCGCCCAGGCGCTGATTCCCCAACTTTGGAGACGTCTCCTCATGTCGATGACCGCACCGGTCTCCGGCCCACCTGTCCCCCGGCGCTGGATCGCGCTGGTCTTCATCGCCCTCGCCCAGCTCATGGTCGTCCTCGACGCCACCATCGTGAACATCGCCATGCCCTCCGCCCAGCACGCCCTGGGCATCTCCGACGCCGACCGGCAGTGGATCATCACCGCCTACACGCTCGCGTTCGGCGGCCTGCTGCTGTTCGGCGGCCGGGTCGGCGACCTCATCGGCCGTAAGTACGCCTTCCTCATCGGGCTCGTCGGGTTCGCCGCCGCCTCGGCGGTCGGCGGCGCCGCGACCGGTGAGGGCATGCTGCTGGCCGCGCGTGCCCTGCAGGGGGCGTTCGGCGCGCTGCTCGCCCCGTCGGCGCTCTCCCTGCTCGCCGTCACCTTCACCGCACCGGCCGAGCGGGCCAAGGCGTTCGGCATCTACGGCGCGATCGCGGGCGGGGGCGCCGCCGTCGGCCTGATCGTCGGCGGCCTGCTCACCGAGTACCTCGACTGGCGCTGGGCGCTGTACGTCAACGTGCCGGTCGCCGTGGTCGGGCTGGCCGGCGGCATCGCCTTCGTCCGCGACCCGGTCAGCACCCGCTCCCACACCCGCCTCGACCTGCCCGGCGTCGTGCTCGTCACCGCCGGCCTGGTCGCGCTGGTGTACGGCTTCACCCGCGCCGAGTCCGAGGGCTGGGGCGAGCGCGGCGTGGTCGGCCTGCTCGCCGGCGCGGGCGTGTTGCTGGTGGCGTTCGTCGTCGTCGAGACGCTGACCCGGTCGCCGCTGCTGCCGATGCGGGTGATCCTCGACCGCAACCGGGGCGGCGCCTACCTGTCCGTCGGCCTGTCGGTGATCGGCATGTTCGGCCTGTTCCTGTTCCTGACGTACTACCTCCAGACCGTCAAACGCTACTCCCCCGTCGAGACCGGCCTGGCGTTCCTGCCGATGACAGCCGGCATGATCACCGGCTCGACGCAGATCTCCGCGCGGCTGATGAACCACGTGCCGGCGCGCCTGCTCATGGTGCCCGGCCTTCTCGTCGCCGCGGCGGGCGTCATGCTGCTCACCCGCCTGCAGGTCGACAGCCCCTACGCCGCCTCGGTGCTGCCCGCCCAGTTACTCCTGGGCATCGGGCTGGGCACGGCACTGATGCCGGCGATGAACCTCGCCACCGCGGGTGTCGACGCGCACGACGCCGGCATCGCCTCGGCGATGGTCAACACCTCACAGCAGGTCGGCGGCTCGCTCGGCACGGCGCTGCTGAACACCATCGGCGCGACGGCCACGACCTCCTACATCGCGGCGCACGCCCAGGGCCCGCCCTCGCCCGCGCTCGCCGCGGCCGGACTGGTGCACGGCTTCACCGTCGCGCTCTGGTGGGCGGTCGGCGTCATCTGCCTCGCGGCCGTCGTCGTCTCGGTGCTGGTCGACAGCCGGGGCGAGCGCCGCACCGCACGCGTCGTCGCCGAGCCCGGCGTACGCGAGGCCGTGACGGCCGAGGCGCCGCCACCCGCCCGAGTGCTCGCCTCCGTCGGCGCGCGCGGCGAGCCGGCGGACGACGGGCCGCTCGCCGCCCAGACGTCACCGGCGTACGCGCCGATGGCGTCGGCCGGCTCGGGCGCGTTCGGCACTCCGGTGCACGGCCGGGTGCGCGGCGGCGACGGCGGGCCCGTCTGCGGCGCCGCGCTGACCCTGATCGACCTGGGCGGACGCCAGGTCGACCGGGCCACCACCGGCGTCGACGGCGCCTACACGCTGCGGGCGCCCAGCGCGGGTCCGTACATGCTGATCACCGCGGCCGACGGGCACCAGCCGCAGGCCGCCTCCGTCGCGGTCGCCCGTGAGCCGCTCCACTACGACGTCACGCTCTCGGGCACCTCCGGCCTGGCGGGCGTGGTGCGCAGCGCCGCGACCGGCGAGCGCGTCGGGGGCGCGATCGTGGTCGTGACCGACGCCCACGGCGAGGTGATCGCCTCGGCCCGGACCGACGCGGACGGGGAGTTCGAGTTCGACGACCTCGTCGCCGGCGCGTTCGTCGTGGCGGTGACCGCCGCCGGTCACCGGCCGGGCGCGCTGCCGGTCACGGTCGACGGCCAGGGCACCACGCGCTGCGAGGTCCGGCTGCCGGCCGGCGCCCGCGTGCACGGCACCGTACGCGCGGGATCGGACGACCTGTTGCTCTCCGACGCCCGGGTCACGCTGGTCGACGCCGCCGGCAACGTCGTCGCGACCGCCACCACGGGTCCCGACGGGGCGTACTCCTTCGAGGACCTCGACCCCGGCCCGTACACCGTGATCGCCAGCGGCTACCCGCCGGTGGCCGCCGCGGTGACGGTCGGCGAGACGGCGCCCGAGCCGTTCGGTCTCACCCTCAGCCACCCGGACGAGTGACCCTTCGAGGAGAACATCGATGTCAACGGACCACCGCGGCGTGCGCGCACGGATCCGTACCAAGGACGGCTGGGCCGTGCCCCACGCGGTCGTGACCGTCGCCGACATGACGGGCCAGCAGGTCTCCCGCGCCCAGGCCGACCCCGAGGGCGTCGTGTGCACCGGGCCGCTGCCCACCGGGCGCTACACCGCGATCGTCACGGCCATCGGCTACGCCCCGGCGGCCTCCACCGCCAAGGTGGGGCCGGCGGGCGCGGCCGAGCTCGGCACCGTGGTGCTGGACCGCCAGACCGGTGACAGCGAGCTGCCCCTGCCCGGGCCATGGACGATCGACCCGGCGCACTCGAGCATCATGGTCACCGTCCGGCACCTGGGCCTGTCGAGCATCCACGGGCGGTTCGGGGAGTTCGGGGGCCGCATCGACATCGCCGAGCCGGTCGAGCGGTCCCGGGTGAGCGCCGAGATCAAGGCCGCCACCATCGACACCGCGAACGCCATGCGGGACGGGCACCTGCGCGGCCCCGACTTCCTCGACGTGGAGCGCTTCCCGGTGATCAGCTATCTGGGCACCCACGTCGTACCGGTCGGCGGTGAGCGCTGGACCGTCCACGGCGCGCTGTCCCTGAAGGACGTCCGGCGTCCGGTGGAGCTGGACATGTCCTACCTCGGCACCGGCCCCGACCCGTGGGGCGGCGTCCGCGCGGCGTTCCGCGCGACGACCGAGCTGCGGCGTGAGGACTTCTCGATGGTCTACAACCAGATCCTCTCGGCGGGCATCGGCGCGATCGGCACCACGCTGCGCGTGGCCATCGACATCCAGGCCGTGCGCGGCGAACGGCTGCCCGGCGGCTGACCCCCGGCCGGATCGCCGCCGGCCCGGGCCGTCAGCGCGGCGGTGAGAACGACGGCCCGCCGGCGGGGCCGGGGCGCGTGCGCTCGGCCAGACCGGCGGCCATGCCGTCGAGGCCGAGTCCCCGCCGGACCAGGTCACGGCTCAGCGTGTCCATGATGGTCAGCGTGACGTGCAGGAAGACGTCGGGCGCGAGCCGGCGCACCTCGTCCTCGTACACACGGTGGGCCTCGGGGTTGCCGGTGAGCGCGGCGAGCACGCCCGAGCGCACGCGCTGGCTCATCGTGTGCCAGACCTGCTCCCGCTCGGGGATGGCGCCGCTGCGCCAGGGGCCGTTGTAGTCGAGTGACCGAATCAGCCCGTCGGCCGGCTCGCCGGTGCGCAGGTCCCACAGAACGGCCCAGAAGGCGATGAGCCAGTTCATCCCGGTGAGCACGCGCAACGGGTCGGTGTCCATCGCGCCGAACAGCTCCGCCTGCGGCCGGTCGCCCTCGCGGAACGCCAGGGCCTCGATGCGGACGATGTCGTCCATCTCGAGCAGGTCGGGGGGCGGCCGGCGGAGGATGGTCGACCGCTGGGAGGCCGTGTCCCGCAATTCGACCCCGTCCCCCTCAGGAAGAGTCGACCACGTATACGGCCCGGACATGATCACAATCGTAAGACGAGCGGCGTGCCGGGCACGGTTCCGCCGGAACCATGCCCGCATTCGGCCACCTTGCGAGACATCCGTACGACGACGGCTTTCAGCGGATACGTGACACCCCGGCTCGGGCCCACGACCAAGGCGACCCGGCCATGGCCCACCCATCCCTGGACATGTGACCGTTTGGTCACCTATTCTCTCCGGCATGGACGACGACCTCGTCTTCAAGGCGCTCGCCGACCCGACGCGGAGGCTGCTGCTCGACCGGCTCTTCGAGCGTGACGGCCGCACGCTCACCGAGCTGGAGTCCCAGCTGGACATGACCCGCTTCGGCGTGATGAAGCACCTGCGGGTGCTGGAGGAGGCCGGGCTGGTCGTCTCGCGAAAGACCGGACGCAGCCGAACGCACTACCTCAACCCCGTGCCGGTCCGGCGGATCCACGACCGCTGGATCGGCAAGTACACCGAGCGGCGGGCAGCCGCCCTCAGCGAGCTCAAGACCCGGCTGGAGGAGACCGTGACCAGCACGACCGACACACTGACCACGCAGGTCTACCAGGTGTTCATCAAGGCCACCCCGGAGCGGATCTGGGAGGCCATCACCAACCCGGAGTTCACCGCCGAGTACTTCCACGGCGCCCGCATCACGATGACGAACGGCCGGTACGTCGCCCATGGTCCGAACGGCGAGCTGTGGGGCGATGACGAGGTCATCGAGTGGGACCCGCCGCGCCGGCTCGTCCACGGCTGGCGCTCCCTGTACGACGAGGAGATGGCCAAGGAGGAGACCAGCCGGGTGACCTGGGAGATCGAGCCCCAGGACGACGGCACGTGCCTGCTGACCGCCGTCCACGACCGGCTGGAGGGCGCACCCAAGACGGCCAGGAGCGTTTCCGGCCCCGGCTGGATGCGCGTCCTCAGCGGGCTGAAGACGCTACTGGAGACCGGAGAGTCGCTGGCCGGCTGACCCGGAGGCCGCCCGGAGCCCTCGTGGGTTCCGGGCGGTCCCGCACAGGGACGAGCCGCACAGGGACGAGCCGCACAGGGACGAGTCTCACAGGGACAAGGCGGCCAGGGCGGCGTTGACGATCGAGCCCGGCAGCAGGTCGTGCAGCTCGTACAGCTCCGGGATCGAACCCGACTGGCCGAACTCATCGACGCCGAGCGGCACGCACGGCACGCCGAGCGCCGAGCCGAGCCAGGCCATGGCGTGCGAGGCGGCGTCGTGCACGGTGACGACCGGCGCCCGGTCCGGGAACGCCGCCCGCAGCGCACCCGCCTGGGAGGGGGTCGTCGCGGTCCGCACGCCCTGACGCAGTGTGCGCCGCCAGGCCGAGTACAGCCGGTCCGGCGAGGTCACGTCGACGACGTTCGCGGCGATGCCCTCCTCCTCCAGCTCGCGGGCGGCGGCGAGCACCTCCGGCAGCACGGCTCCGGTGGCCGCCAGGGTGACCGAGGGTCCGTCCACGTTCGACTCGCGCAGCGAGTACGCCCCGGCGAGGACCTGCCGCCGCAGAACCGCGTCGCCGTGCCGGGCCCGCGCCTCCTCGAACGGCGTCTGGTCCAGCGGCCGGGTCGTCAGCCGGAAGTAGTAGGCGCCCTCCTCGGCCGGCACCGCGGTCGGCGTCTCCCCCGGCCCCGCCGCGATCCGGCCGAGGGCGTCGCACAGCAGCCAGTCCAGCGCGGTGGCGAAGGCCGGCTCGATGTAGGTGACGTTCGGCAGCTCCAGGCCGATCGAGGCGGTGATGCTCGACTGGTGCGCGCCGCCCTCGGGGGCGAGCGAGACACCGGACGGCGTCCCGGCGACGACGAACCGGGCACCCGAGTAGACGCCGTAGATGAAGGCGTCCAGGCCGCGGCACACGAATGGGTCGTAGACGGTACCGACCGGCAGGAGCGGGCGTCCGTGCAGGTCACCGGAGAGACCGAGCTGGCCGAGCAGCAGGAACAGGTTCATCTCGGAGATGCCCAGCTCGATGTGCTGGCCCTGGGGCCCCTCGGTCCACCTCAGCAGCGGGTCGGGGCTCCAGGCGCGCTGCTCGGCGGGCGCGAAGACGCCCATGCGGTTGATGAAGCCGGCCAGGTTCGTCGAGGTCGCCACGTCCGGCGCGGTCGTGACGAGGTACGGCGCGAGCCTCTCCTCCCGCGACAGGTCCACGAGGATCTTGCCGAAGGAGTCCTGGGTGGAGACCGGGCGTGTCGTGCGCACGCCGGTCGCGGTGGGCACGGTCACGTCGAGCGCGACGTTCGCCGGCGGGCGCCGCAGCGCCTCGCGCCGCTGGTTGCACAGGATGCCGGCGGGCGTGGCCGGGTCGAACCGGTCCCAGTCTCCGGCCGGCCCCATGCTCTCGCGCAGCGTGGCGATCTGCTCGGCGGTGAGCAGCGCCGAGTGGTTGCGCGGGTTGCCGGCGATCGGCAGGCCGTGGCCCTTGACCGTGTAGGCGAACACCACGCTGGGCCGGTCGGTGACGGCGTCGCACTGTGCGTACGCCTCCAGCATGGCCACCAGGTCGTGGCCGCCGAGGTCCTGGACGAGCCGGGCGAGCTCGTCGTCGGGCAGGCCGGCCACGGCCTCGCCGACCTCGGCGGGCGCGCCGTCGAGGAACACCTCACGCAGCTTCGGGCCGGTCAGCCCGAACAGCGCCTGGTACTGCTCGTTGGACATCAGGTCGATCCAGCCGCGTACGGACGCGGGCGCCTCGCGCAGCCGCCGCCCGTACTTGACCTCGACGACGTGCCAGCCGGCCGCCTCGAACTGGCCGCGCCACTGCGCGATCCGCACGCCCGGCACGACCCGGTCCAGCGACTGGCGGTTGAAGTCGACCAGCCACATGACGTTGCCGAGGCCCTGGGTGGCCGGGTCGGCGATGGCCTCCCAGACGTTTCCCTCGTCCAGTTCGGCGTCGCCGAGCAGGGCGATGAACCGCGGCGGCCTCGGGTGGTCGCTGCCCCAGTGGGCGTCGACGTAGCGGCGGACCGCGGCGGCGAACAGCGGCGCCGCCGCGCCGAGCCCGACCGAACCGGTGGAGAAGTCCACGTCGTCGGGGTCCTTGGTGCGGCTCGGGTAGGACTGGAGCCCGCCGCGGGACCGCAGCGTGGTGAGGTAGGAGCGGTCGAGGTCGCCGAGCAGGTACTTGATCGCGTGGAACACCGGCGAGGCGTGCGGCTTGACGCTCACCCGGTCCTCGGCCCGCAGGTACGCGAACCAGAGCGCCGTCATCGCCGTCACCAGCGAGGCGCTGGACGCCTGGTGCCCGCCCACCTTGATGCCGTCGCCGGTCTGCCGCTCGCGGTTGGCGGCGTCGACGATGCGCACCGCGAGCCACAGCACCCGCCGCTGGATCTCGTCCAGGACGTCCAGGTCCACGCCGGCGACCGCGGCTTCGCTTACCTCGACACTCATCGATGCCCCTTTCGGGCGCGGCCCGGTATGACTGATATGCCGCATATTGCCCGAGAGGAGAGTAAAGGACGAGTGCGCTTCCGTGGGAGGACCGTCCTCATCCCGCCGGGCGTTGCCGAGCGGCTGTTCCGCCCCCTCCCCCGGATACGGACCACCAGAACCGCCGACGTGTGACATATGCATCACATCAGGTGGCGAACACGCGCTTAGGATGCACTGGCCCCGGGCGGGCGGTTCCGGGGCCTGTCCGCCTGGGTCCGTGGCGTTCGGGGGCGGCATGCGCGCGCATCGTGCTCGCATGCCGCCACACCTCGATACCGTATGCCCGTGCTGTCCAACGTCACCGCCATCCGCTACGTGACGCCGCTGCGCGAGGGCGGGTCGCTGCCCGCGATCGTGGAGACCGACGACCTCGGCACGTACGTCGTGAAGTTCCACGGCGCCGGCCAGGGCCGCAAGGCGCTGATCGCCGAGGTCATCGCCGGCGAGCTCGCACGGCGGCTCGGCCTGCGGGTCCCCGACATCGTCACCGTCGACCTCGATCCGGCGATCGGGCGACACGAACCCGACCCCGACGTGCAGGACCTGCTCAAGGCGAGCCCGGGCTGCAACCTCGGCATCGACTACCTGCCCGGCTCGCTCGGCTTCGACCCGCTCGCATGGTCCCCCGACCCCGGCTTCGCCGCCTCGGTGCTGTGGTTCGACGCGTTCATCGGCAACGTCGACCGCAGCTGGCGCAACCCGAACCTCCTCGTCTGGCACGGCGACGTCTGGCTGATCGACCACGGGGCGAGCCTGTACTTCCACCACGCGTGGGCGAGCGCGGACCGGCTCGCCGCCAAGCCGTACGACGCGAGCGACCACGTCCTCACCACGTTCGTCGACGACGAGGCCCTTCAGGCCGCCGGACGCCGGCTCGCCCCGCGGATCACCGACGACCTGCTCCGTACGGTGGTGGACCTGGTGCCCGTCGAGTGGTTCGAGGACGAGCCGGGCTTCGACTCCCCCGCCGACCTCGCGGCGGCGTACGTGACGCATCTGCACGCTCGCGCCGCCGACGCCTCGGTGTGGCTGCCCGAGGTCGGACCCGCACGGCCCGCACGCCCGCCGGCCCCGCGGGGCAAGACACGGCCGGGGTGGCTGCGCCGATGAACGTCTTCGAGTACGCCACGCTCCGCGTGATGCCTCGTGTCGAACGCGGCGAGAGCATGAACGTCGGCGTGATCGTCTACTGCCAGGCCCGCGACTTCCTCGGCTGCCGCGTGCACGTCGACGCGGCCCGGCTCCGCGCCCTCGACCCCGGCCTGGACCTGGAGGGCGTACGCGCCGCGCTGACCGCGGTCGAGTGCACCTGCCACGGCGGCCCGCACGCCGGCCAGGCCGGCGACGAGCCGCTCGGCAGCCGCTTCCGCTGGCTGACCGCGCCGCGGAGCACCATCGTCCAGACCGGCCCGGTCCACGCCGGCCTGACCGGCGACCCCGCCGCCGAGCTGGACCGCCTCCTGGACGCCCTGGTCCGCTGACGCACGCCCGCGATGACGAGTTGAAGGCGGCCTCGACGAAATGACCGACGACGACCTGACGATCAAACTCACACGTGACCAGGCACTCCTGCTCTCCGACTGGCTCGACCGCATGATCGGCACCGCGGAGTTCGACGGCCTGGTGAACCAGGACCGGGCGGTCTGGTCACCGATTCACCGGATCTCCGGGACGCTGGACACTTCGCTGGCGGAGATCTTCATGCCCGACTACGACGTCCGTCTGGCCGCCGCCCGCGAGCGGCTGCTCGACGATCTCGGCGAGTTCGGCCTGCCACCGGCAGACGACGACTCCTAGCTCGGAGGACGGCCGCTCGGCAGGGCACGGTACCGCCGGCGCATAGTCCACCAGGCGCCGGCCGCGGCTGCCAGGGCCACGGCCGAGAGGCAGAGGGCGGCGGGCCAGGCGGCTTCGACGCGCGGGCGCGGTCGTAGCACGATCTGGATGTGGTGGCCGCCGACGTCGCTCCGGAGGCGGGAGCCTCCCCAGACGTAGGTGCCGACGATCAGGGCCCACGTGGCCGCGAAGGCGACCGCGGCCGGGGCGCTCGACAGCCGGACCAGGCGAGGTCGTCGCCGCAGGGCGCCCGTCCCGGCGAGCGCCGCGGTGGCGAGGGCGACGGTCAGCAGCAGGATCGCGCTACCGGCGTTCGGCCCGTCCCAGAGGCCGGTCCCGGACGTCTCGACGGCCACGAACACGCCGGCGGACGGGTCCGACGGCTGCTGCTCGACGTGCCAGACCACGCCGGTCGCCCACATCAGCACCGTGGTCGAAGCGAGCAGCAGGCCGGCGGTGGCCGCCGTGGCGGCGAGCAGCCGGACCGGCGTCCTCATGGCCGTGATGTGCGCGGCCGGCTCGCCGCCGGCGGACAGGTCGGGGCTCATGCCGGTCGAGGCTAGGGGATCTTCACCTGCCCGGCGCCGGGAATGACAGAGCGCTCCCCGGTCGTCCGTGGCCCGGCCGGGCCGCCGCCCGGCAGGGCCTGACGGCCAGGTCAGGATCCCCGCCGCCCGTGCCGACCGGCCGACCCCGGAAACGAGCGGCGGCGACGCCGTTCCGCCGTCGTCACCACCAGCGTGGGGACGAACTACACCAGGGCGTACAGGCTGTGTTTGCGGCTCGCGATGACCTCGTCGACGATGCCGTACGTCCGGGCCCGCTCCGGGGTCAGGAACCGATCGCGCTCGATGTCGCGGCGTACGCGGTCGAGGTCCTGGCCGGTGTGCCGGGCGAGGAGCGTCTCGATCTGCGCGCGGACGCGCAGGATCTCCTCGGCCTGGATCTCGATGTCGCTGGCCTGCCCGCGGGTGCCCTCGGTGGCGGGCTGGTGCAGCAGGATCCGCGCGTGCGGCAGTGCCGCGCGCCCGCCCGGCGCGCCGGCGGCGAGGAGCACGGCGGCCGGGCCCGCCGCCTGGCCGACGCACACGGTCTGGATCCGGCATCGGACGAACTGCATCGTGTCGTAGATCGCGGTCATCGCCGTGTGGGACCCGCCGGGCGAATTGATATAGACGCTGATGTCGCGGTCGGGATCCAGGAACTCCAACGTGAACAACTGCGCGATCACGTCATTGGCCGCAGCGTCGTCGATCGGCGTGCCGAGAAAGATGATCCGTTCTTCGAACAGTTTGTTGTACGGATTCGTCTCCTTGTGGCCGTACGACGTGCGTTCGGCGTAGGAGGGCAACACGTGGCGTTCACGCGCCGCCGACCGGGCGTTCACGACAGCGGCCCGTCGACGCGGCGGGCGGCCGGTACGACGTGGTCGATGATGCCGTACTCGCGCGCCTCCTCGGCGGTGAACCAGCGGTCGCGGTCGGAGTCGCGCTCGATCTGCTCCAGCGGCCGGCCGGTGTGGAAGGCGATGCGTTCGGCCAGGGTGCGCTTGGTGTGCCGCATCTGCTCGGCCATGATCTTGACGTCGGTGGCCGTGCCGCCGACGCCGCCGTGCGGCTGGTGCATGACGACCTGGGTGAACGGCAGGGCGTACCGCTTGCCCGGCGTACCCGCGCAGAGCAGGAACTGGCCCATCGACGCCGCGAACCCCATCGCGACGGTGGCGATGTCGTTGGGGATGTACTGCATCATCCCGTAGATCGCCATGCCGGCGGTGACCGAGCCGCCGGGTGAGTTGATGTAGAGGTAGATGTCGCCGCGCGGGTCCTCGGCGGACAGGAGCAGCAGTTCCGAGCAGATGCGGTTCGCGATCTCATCGTCCACCTCCTGTCCGAGGAAGACGATGCGGTTGTTCAGCAGGCGCTGGTGCAGCTGCTCTCCCGGGGAGACGAGCGGCGACTCGACGGCGCTCGCGTCGTTCAGCGGCCGGGGCAGGGTCTGTGACGTCACAATGCCACCCGTTCGTTGTCGCGTGTTCGGCGACAACGACATTAATCACGATTCCCGGTCCAGGAAAAGGTCGTTCGCCAGGGGCGGAGCGTTTATCGCGCACTTATACGCGAAAATTCGGCCGGTCAATGAATTTCACTGTCGGCACATTATGCGTTCGGCGAATTCAGCCCTCGGAAGAATCATGGTCGGGGCCGGACGCGGGACTGCGCGAGAGGAACGTCATGATCCCTCGCTGGAACTCGTCGTAGGCGACCGGCGGCCCCTCGGCCTGCGCCCGTGCCGCCGCGCGGGCCGGGGCGAGCGCCACGTCCACCGCGTGCTTGGCCGCCCGGATCGCCGACGGTGGATGGCGGACCACCGAGAGCACGAGCCTGCGCGTGGTGGCCGCCAGGTCCTCGGCGGGCACGCTCCGGGTGGCCAGGCCGAGGCGCACCGCCTCCTCGGCCGACACGAGGCGCCCCGTGTAGAGCAGTTCCCGCGCGACCCCGGGGCCGGCCAGCACGCTCAGCCGGGCCGCGAACAGCGGGCTGACGAGGATGCCGAGCCGGGCGATCGGCATCCCGATCCGGGCCGTGTCGGCCAGCACCCGAAGGTCGCAGGCCAGCGCGAGCTGGCATCCCGCACCCGCCGCCACGCCCTCGACCTCGGCGACCACGGGCACCGGCAGGTCCTCGATCGCGGTGAAGGCCGCCTCCATCGCCGCGAAGCTCTCCGCGACGTCCATCCGGTCCGCCTGGACCCACTCGCGCATGTCCGAACCGGAGCTGAACGTGCCACCCTGGCCCCGGACGACCACCGCGCGCACCTGGTCGTCCTCGGCCAGGCGGCGGAAGATCTGCTCCAGCTCACGCCAGTCGTCGCTCGACAGCGCGTTGCCGCGCCTCCCGTCGCCGACCGAGACGTCGGCGATGCCGAGATCCCGGTAGAGCAGCCCGACCTTCTTCGGCTCCGGCACCAGATCACCCACCCGTGCTTCCACGCGCTCGACCGATGGCATGCGATCAACGCCGGACTCGCGCCCAGCGGGGAACCCATGCCCTTCTTGAGAAGAGTTCCCCGAAAAGTCCTTTAGATCCCGTAACCCAGAACGGGTCCGCCTTGCCCATCTCGCGCAGACGCCCGAGGGCGGCGGCATCGGTCACCCCGGCCCCGGGCGCACCTGCGGGGCCCGTCCGGCGGGCACAGCGCTCATCCCGACCGCACCTCCAGGCCGAGGCTGGTCGCGATCATGATGGCCTGCGCCGGATCGATCACCGCGTCCTTCAGCTCCACCGAGAGCGGATCGAGCGCGGACAGGTCACTGCCCCGCAGGTCGCAGCCGGTCAGATCCGCACGGTGCAACGAGGCCCCGGACAGGTCGACGTTCCGCAGCGTGGCACCGCCGAGCCGGGCGCCGGTCAGGTCGGCCTCCCGCATCCGCACGTCCTCGAAGGAGGCGCCGCCGAGGTCGGCCCGGGCCAGTTCGGCGAAGGACCAGTCGCCGCCGGAGACCTTCAGCAATCCGTACGTGCAGGCGTCGAAGGCGCTGCCGACGAGCTTGCAGCCGGTGAAGGTCGCGTCGAAGAACGCGCACCGGGTGAACGCGCAGTTGGTGAACGCCGTGTTGGTGTGCGCCGACGCGTTGAACCGGACGCCGCGGAACACGCAGCCGGTGAAGGCCGTGCCCTGAGTGACGGTCTCGGTCAGGTCGACGTCGACGAACGCCACCCGCTCGTGGCGCTCGCCCGTCAGGTCACGCCCGTCCCAGTCCTCCGAGCGTACGGTCGTGTCGGTCTCGGGCTCGGCCCGCCCGCGTCTGCGATCTGTCATGCCCCCGAGCATCGCGCACCGCGGCGCGGTTCGCTCATCCCGGTTCCCCGTGTCCGTCGCCGAGGAGGCGGCGGATCGCTACTCCGGACAGCCTGGGCTTGGCGAGGAACCCGAGGGCGGGGCTCGCGTCGATCAGGCCCCCGAAATCGTCCTCGGAGTGCGCCGACATCAGGATCACCCGCGACCAGGGGGCGGGTGCGGCGGCGGTCAGCCGGCGGGTGAGGTCCAGGCCGCTCTCCTGGCCCAGCTCGATGTCGACCAGCAGGACGTCCGGCCGGAACTCTCCGGCCCGCCGCAGCGCCTCCGCGGAGTTCGTGGCGACCGCGACGACGGTGATTCCTTCGTGCTCGAGGAGCGCGCCGGCGGCCCTGAGAAAGCGAACGTTGTCATCCACGATCACGCAGCTGATGGTCATGGCCCTGCCGGGAGCGATGGTCCGTCGGTGACGCCGCCGAGCCGATGGGGAGCGCACGCTCTGGATCGTCGTCTCGACCATGACTTCAGACAACCCCACGCCTCCCGCCGGAAGGTGTCTCATCTTGAGACGTCACGCCGCCCTCCGGCCGATCGCGGTCCGACCGAGACGCCGTAAAGGTTGATCTTGCGGTAGATGGTGGCGCGGGAGATGCCGAGCAGGTCGGCCGCGGCGGCCCGGTCGCCGCCGGTCTCCAAAAGGGCCCCGACGATCGCGTCCCGCTCGGAGGTCTCCCACGGGGTCAGGACGCGCCGGCTCCGCGCGTGGCAGGACGCCGGCAGGTCCGCGGGCTCGATCTGCCCGGTACGCCTGCGGGCCAGCACCTGCCGCAACACGTCCGCGAGCTCGGCGACGTTGCCCGGCCAGGCCGACCGCAGCAGTATCCGCATGGCCGCCGGACCGCACGACACCGTACGGCCGGCGGCGAAGCGGCGCAGCAGCGCGGGGACGAGATCCCGCACGTCCTCGATGCGGTGGCGCAGCGCCGGCACGGTGAGCGTGACCGGAAGCCGGCCGGAGAGCTCGTCGGCGAGCGCGGTTCCCACCGGGAGGGTGGCGACCACCCAGGGCCGGTCCGCGGAGGCGGACGCCGCGTCCGGCCAGGAGTCCAGCCAGCTCGCGATCGCCGCGAGCGCTGCGGCGGTGCACCGCTCCGGGTGGCGCAGGACCACGGTGGAGCCGGGACGGCGCGTGGCCGAGGCCACCCGTTCCAGGCAGGCGTCCGGGTCCTCCTCGAGGTCCTCCGGCTCGATCACCGAGAGCGTGCCCTCGGGGGTGCGGCGGCGGTGCGCGGCCGCCACGAGCGTCAGCTTGCCCACGCCGGGCTCACCCTCCACGACCGTCCAGGTACGCGCCCGGCACCGCGCCGACAACTCGGCGCAGACCCGGCTGAACGCCACGGAGCCGCCCGCCAGGTCCAGCTCGCAGGGCCGGTTCGGCGCCGGGGACGACGGCCGGTCCTCCACCATGGCGATCTCCAGTACGGCGCCCGCCGTCCCGGTGGGGGTCCCGACGGCACGGCACCGGAGCGTGGCCGCCTCGCCCCGCGACAGCGTGACCCGGCCGACGGTCTCCCGGCCCGACCGCGACATCTCGGCCGCCTTGTCCTGGAGGAGCGCGTAATCGGCCTGGTCGAGCAGGTCGGCCGCCGGCCGGTTCACCATGGTCAGGTTCTCTCCGACCGATACGACCGCCCGGCCGCCGCGCGCCCGGGCGGCCAGGAACTCCTCCAGCATCGCCCGCTCACCCGCCGACCCCAGCTCGACCATCCGCTGGGTGATCTCCCGGGCGGCGTCCTGCGCCACGGCCGCCATCAGCGGGCCGGCGTCCGAGTGCCAGGCCGTGATATCGAACAGCCCGGCCAGCCGCCCGGTGAGGCGGTCCCGGATGGGCGCGCCGGCGCACGCCATCCGCTGCAGCGGCTCGAGGAAGTGCTCGCTGCCGAACACGCAGGAGACACCTCGCGTCTCGAGCGCGGTGCCGATGCCGTTGGTCCCGACGTGCTCTTCGGCGTAGCTGAAGCCCGGGGCGAGCAGGATCTCGTCGAGCTGGCGGGTCAGGCGTCGATCGCTCACGCGCCGGTCCAGTACGCGGCCCTGAGCGTCGGCGAGCAGCAGGCCCATCGCGGCCTCGGCGAGCGTCTCCTCCAGCCGGTCCAGGACGGGCCGCGCGGCGCACATGAGACGGCCACCGGTGTCGAGGTCAACGGCATAGGGCGGATCAAGGCGGTCGCAGTCGACGCCGGAGTACAGCGAACGGCGCCAGGACTCCATGATCCCCGCGCGCAGGGGCATCTGCGGCGCGTCTCCGGAGGCCAGGAACCGCTCACGCGCCCGCGCGACCCGGCGTGCCGTGTCCCCCTCGGTGTCGACCACTCAGCGGCCTCCCAAGTCCGCCAGCGGTTTTCTCCCCTTCTTCTTCGATTGTATGGAGGGCCCCGGGGCTGAAACGCCCGCCGACCTGCGCGTACGCCGTCAGACCGGCAGGTGCGGCGAGCCCGCGAGCGCGGGGAGCAGGTCGCGCAGCCGGCGGACGATCGCTAGAACATCACTGACATGAAGGTGTTCACGTCGTGCAGGCCGACGCGGCGGTACGTGGCGCGCGCCGGGATGTTGAAGTCGTTGACGTACAGCGAGACCGCGGGGGCGATGGACCGCAGAGCCTCGTCGACGACGGCCGCCATGCCGTGAACCGCGTGGCGGCGGCCGCGCAGCTCCGGATTGACCCACACGCCCTGCACCTGACACGCGTGCGGGGTCACCGCGCCGATCTCGGCCTTGAACACCACGCGTCCGCCCTCGATGCGGGCGAACGCCCGGCCCGAGCGGATCAGCTCGGCCACCCGGGCGCGGTAGAGGACTCCCCCGTCACCGGCCTGCGGGGAGATCCCGACCTCCTCGGTGAACATGGCGACGCACGCGGGATAGAGGGTGTCGAAGTCCTTCATCGTGACCCTCCGCACCTGGGTGTCGGGGGCGACCTGCGGCGGCGACGTGGTCGACATGACCGGCTGGGCGGCGCGGATGGCGCGCGGAGGTCCCCAGGAGGGACGCAGGGCGTTCCAGAGCTGGGTCACCGGGCCGACCGGGCCGACGATCGAGGAGCACCGGCGTCCCTGCGAGCGGGCCCGGTCCGCGAAGTGGCGGACCGCCTGCTCGTCCGCGGCGACCGGCACGAGATTGGCGCCGGCGTAGCAGAGGGAGGTCAGCCGCCCGTCGGGGAGATAGCCCCACATCTGGGCGCCCAGGCGCCGGTAGTCCAGGCCCGCGACGTGGACGCGGGAACTGACGAAGACGTTGGAGACCGGGTCGGCGTCAAGGATCGCAAGCGCCTCGTCGAGGTGGCGGTCGTCGAGTATGCGGACCGGCGAGGTCCGGAGCACCGGGCTCACGAGATCTCCTCAGCTGCTCGCTCGGAGCCATGCGGGCCGGATCGCCGCCGTGCCGACAGATCCGCTCCCCTCACGGTGTCAAGGGTACGGCAGTATCAGCCGAAGATCTCTCCCAAGGTACGACAGGTATCTCATCAGCGGAGATCCTCGGGAATTTACGGCACTTGCGACAAACGGCGCCCCCGGCCGGAGGCCGGGGGCGCCGCGATCTCAGCCGGAGGTCAGGGACGGCCGAAAAGCGGGCGGGCGGGCACTCGCGGCGCGACGGATCCCGCCGAGGTCCTGGCCGACGCCTTGGCGGCGGCTCCGGCGGGCACCGGGTCCGGCAGCGCCTTGCAGGTCGCGTCCGGGCCGTTGCCCGGCCTGTCCTTGGGCAGCGCGTCCGTGGCGAGGTACGCCGCGACCTTGTCGTCGAGGCAGGCGTTCCCGTTCAGCGTGTTGGCGTGGGTCTTGCCGCCGATCTCGGCGACGAGACGGGAGGGCAGCAGCTTGTGCATCTCCTCGCCGCCCGGGTACGGCGTCGCGGCGTCCAGCGTCGACTGGACGAGCAGCGCCGGAGTCATGCCCCTGGACTTGATCTTCAGCTTGGGGCCGCCCTGGAATGGCCAGAAGGCGACCGGGGCGTTGAACCAGACGTTGCCCCAGGTGTTGTAGTGGTAACCCTGCGCGTAGAGCTTCGCCGCGTCGTTATGCCACTTGCTCCAGTTCCGCGGCCACCGCGCGTCGGCGGCCTGGACGGCGTTGTACATCGCGAAGCCGTTGTCGTCGGAGGAGAAGACGTAGTTCTCGTAGAAGTCGGTGATCGCCGAGGCGTCGCCCTTCGTCACGTACGCCGAGAACACGTCGGCGGTCGGCTCGTACCAGCCGGTGCTGTATCCGGCGTTGAGGAAGGTGTCGTCCAGCTCGTCGGGGCCGACCTCCCCGCCGATGGCCTGCTTGCCGGCCTTGGCGCGGATGGCGTAGTACGCCTGCTCCACCTTCGCCTCGGTGGTGCCGAGGTGGTACACCGAGTCGTACTTGGCGACCCAGCCGAAGAAGAACTTGATGTTCCGCTCGAACGCCTTGTCCTGCTCGAGCTGCGCGTCGTACCAGACGCCGCGGTCGTCGACGTTGCCGTCGAGGATCATGTGCCGGACGCGCTGCGGGAACAGCGTGCCGTACGTCGCGCCGAGGTAGGTGCCGTAGGAGAAGCCGTAGTAGCTGATCTGCTTCTGGCCCAGCGCGGAGCGGATCGCGTCGATGTCGCGTGCCGCGTCGGTGGTGCGCAGGTGCGGCAGGAGCCAGCCGAACCGCTTGGCGCAGGCCTCCGCGTACGCCTTGGACTTCTTGAGCCAGGCCGCCTCGTCCGCCACCGAGTGCGGGACGTAGTCGGGCCGCACGGGGTCGGAGTAGTGCGGGTCGCAGGTCAGCGCCGGCTCGCTGGCCCCCACGCCACGCGGGTCGAACCCGATGATGTCGTAGTCGGCGGGGATCTCGTCGTGGCCGGCACCGCTGAACCAGCTCGCGAGGCCGCCGGACAGGTACAGCCCGCTGCCGCCCGGGCCGCCGGGGTTGCCGATCAGCACGCCCTTGTAGTGCGCGTCATCGGTGTGCTTGACCCGTGAGATCGCGACGGAGATCTTCTTTCCGTTCGGATGGCCGTAGTCCAGCGGCACCTGGATCTGGGCGCATTCCGCATTGGCCAGATAAGGATCGTCGCCGGCGCATTTCGCCCAGGCGATCGCGGCGGGAGCCGGCGTCGCCTCGGCCGACGCGGACACGGCCACGGCCGAGCCGGCGAGTCCCACGCCCGCCACGGCCGTGATGACAGCAAGTCTCTTCACGAAACCCCCTACGCACGCGGCGTCCGACGACAGCCGCGCTGGTCTGAATGCGCAGATTGTTTCGCTCGGGGCATTTGGCGAAAAGGGGGCTATTTAAGTGTTGCGTGATCGTGATTGCTTACCGGGAAACCCGAGACAGGGGAAGACCCCCGGCGCGCCGCCGGGGGTCTTCCTTCTCGCTCCTACGGGCGGACGAGCGCCTGCGGGAACTGCGGCGCGACGGCCGCCTTGGCGGTGGCCGACGACGCCGAGGACGGCGGAACCGGCTCGGGCAGACGCGGGCAGTGCGTCTGGTTCGCCGGCAGGGTGCCGTCGGTGAGGAAGGCGGCGAACTTCGAGTCGATGCAGGTGTTGCCCCGCTCGACGACGCCGTGCGTACGGCCGCCGTCCTCGATCACCAGGCGCGACCCCTTCAGCCGCTTGTTCATCTCCACGCCGCCGGGGAACGGCGTCGCGGCGTCGTTGGTCGCCTGGAAGAGCAGCACCGGCGGGATGCCCTTGGCGTGTCCCACGTCGACCGGCTTGCCGGGCTTGGCGGGCCAGGTCAGGCACGGCGCGTTGTACCAGGCGTTGGACCAGGTCTCGAACTGGTAGCCCTGGGCGTACAGCTTCGCGTTGTCCTTGCGCCAGGTGTTCCAGTTCTGCGGCCACCGGACGTCGCTGCACTGCACGGCGTTGTAGACGACGTAGCCGTTGTCGTCCGTGGTCGCGCCGAGCAGGTTGAAGGCGTCGACCAGCGGCTTGCTGTTGCCTGCCTTGTACTGGGCCAGGGCGTTGGTCAGGTACGGCCAGTACGCGCCCAGGTCGATGTACCCCGCGACCAGGTAGGTGTCGATGAACTCGGCACCGCCCACGACACCGCCCGCCGGCGACTTGACCAGCTTCTCGCGCGTGTCGAAGAAGACCTTCCGCACCGCCTGCTGCGTCGTGCCCAGGTGGTAGACCGAGTCGTACTTGGCCGCCCACGCGAACAGGGCGTTGATGTTGCCCTCGAACGCCTTGTCCTGCTCGAGGTTGGCGTCGTACCAGACGTCACTCGGCTTGACGTTGCTGTCCAGCACCATCCGGCGGACATGCGACGGGTACATCGTCGCGTACACCGAGCCGAGGTACGTGCCGTAGGACGCGCCGTAGTAGTTGATCTGCTTCTGGCCCAGCGCGGCGCGGATGTCGTCCATGTCCTGGACGGCGTCCGTCGTCTTCATGTGCTGGAGCAGAGAGCCGTACTTGCTCCCGCAGGCCTTGGCGTACCCGGCCGCCTTCTTCAGCCACGTCGCCTCCAGCGCCTTGCTGGTGGGGACGTAGTCGGGCCGTATCGGCTGGAAGTAGTTCGGGTCGCAGCTGAGCGACGGGCTGCTGCCGCCGACGCCGCGCGGGTCGAAGCCGACGACGTCGTAGGTGGCCTTGAGGCTGTCCGGCAGGCCGTTCGCCACGCGCAGCGCGAAGTCACGGCCGGTGCCGCCCGGACCGCCCGGGTTGACCAGCAGGGAGCCCTGGTAGCCGGTCGTGCCCGTGTGCTTGAAGCGGGACAGCGCCAGGGTGATCTGCCGGCCGTGCGGTTTGGCGTGGTCGAGTGGCACTTGGAGGCTGGCGCACTCCAGGCCGCTCAGGCTCGGGTCGGTACAGGCCGACCAGCTCAGGCTCGTGGTCGGCTGAGCGGGGCGGGCCTGGGCGACGGTCGGCGCCAGCGCCAACGCGACCAGACCGGCTCCGGCGGCGGCCGCCGTGATGGCAAGCTTTTTCACGTAACCCCTTTCGCGCGGGGTTCGGAAATGAACCCCGGTTCATGCGGTAACGCACGATTTTCGTGACGACGCCGTACGGCCGGGAAGAGTCCGGCCGACAGTGGCCAGCACAAAGGCCGCACGCACGGCAAAGCCCCCGGCCGTTCGGCCGGGGGCTTTGCGAAGCCTAGTGGTCAGGCGGGCGCGGGGCCGTCACCCACGCTCAGGAGACGGTGACGTCGGCTCCGGGGCCTTCGCCGGTGACGTCGACTCCCATCTCGTCGGCGATGCGGACGGCCTCTTCGATGAGGGTCTCGACGATGGCGGACTCGGGCACGGTCTTGATGACCTGGCCCTTGACGAAGATCTGGCCCTTGCCGTTGCCGGAGGCGACGCCGAGGTCGGCCTCGCGCGCCTCGCCGGGGCCGTTGACGACGCAGCCCATGACGGCGACCCGCAGGGGCACCGGGAAGTCCTGCAGCGCGGCGGTCACCTGGTCGGCCAGGGAGTAGACGTCCACCTGGGCGCGGCCGCAGGAGGGACAGGAGACGATCTCCAGGCCGCGCTCGCGCAGCCCCAGGGACTCCAGGATCGCCAGGCCGACCTTGACCTCCTCGGCCGGCGGCGCCGACAGGGAGACCCGGATCGTGTCGCCGATGCCCTCGGCCAGCAGCGCGCCGAACGCCACCGAGGACTTGATCGTGCCCTGGAACGCCGGCCCGGCCTCGGTGACCCCGAGGTGGAGCGGATAGTCGCACTGGGCGGCGAGCTGACGGTAAGCGTTGATCATCACGACCGGGTCGTTGTGCTTGACCGAGATCTTGATGTCGCGGAAGTCGTGCTCCTCGAACAGCGAGCACTCCCACAGCGCCGACTCCACCAGCGCCTCCGGCGTCGCCTTGCCGTACTTTTCCAGCAGGCGCTTGTCCAGCGACCCGGCGTTGACCCCGATGCGGATCGGCACACCCGCGTCCTTGGCCGCGCGGGCGATCTCACCGACCTTGTCGTCGAACTTCTTGATGTTGCCCGGGTTCACCCGTACCGCCGCGCACCCGGCGTCGATCGCGGCGAAGACGTACTTGGGCTGGAAGTGGATGTCGGCGATCACCGGGATCTGCGACTTGCGGGCGATCGCCGGCAGCGCGTCGGCGTCGTCCTGCGACGGCACCGCCACCCGCACGATCTGGCAACCCGACGCCGTCAACTCGGCGATCTGCTGAAGAGTCGCGTTGACATCCGCCGTCAGTGTCGTCGTCATGGACTGCACCGACACCGGGGCGTCGCCGCCCACGGGGACCGAGCCCACCATGATCTGCCGCGACTTGCGGCGCGGAGAGATCGGCTTGGGCCTCGCCTGCGGAATCCCGAGTTCGACGGTCATGGGTCACGCGGCACGGAGCCGTGTGCTCCGGGTGCTGCCGCGCCCTCCTTTCGAGTTGTCACTGTCAGGCGGACGTACGGACACAAGCCTAGGCAACGGGTGAAGTGATGCGCACCCGAAGGGTCTATTGAGGCACTTTGAGGGGGTTGAAGACATCGGCGAGAATCAGCAAAACCCCGAGCCCGACGAGCAGCGTCACCGCGACGTACGTCAGCGGCATCAGCTTCGTCATGTCGACCGGTCCGGGGTCCGGCCGCCCCCGCACGCGGAAGACCAGGGCCTTGATCCGCTCGTAGCAGACCACGGCGAGGTGACCGCCGTCCAGCGGCAGCAGCGGCACCAGGTTGAGCAGGCCGACGAACAGGTTCAGCGAGACGATGAGCAACACGAAGGACGTGAGCTTGTCCCGCCACGTGTCGCTGGAGGAGAACACCTGCCCCGACGCCTCCGCGCCGCCGACGATGCTCCCCGCCTGGCCGCCGGGCGTACTGGCGCGCTCGTGGCCGAACAGCTTGGGGATCGCGTGCGGGATGTCCGCCACCACCCCGGCGATCGAGACCGTCATGTCCCCCATGAACCGCCCGGCGAATCGGGCCGACGCCACCGGTCCGAGCCGGCGCGTGTGCGCGACCGGCTCCACCCCCAGGTAACCGTGTCCCTGGAGGGCCGCGACGGTGACCGGCAGGGAGACCCGCCGGCCGTTCCGCTCGACCACGACCGTCACCGGGCGGCCCGGCCCGGTGTCCTTGATCGCCGCGGACAGCTGGTTCCAGTCGCGGACCGGGCGCCCGCCGAACGACACGATCCGGTCGCGCGCCCGCAGCCCCGCCTTCTTCGACGGGGACTCCGGGTCACGGGGCGCGCAGGTGTCGGCGGCCGTCACGCAGGGCGAGACGCGCCGTACGACGGTCGTGGCGGCGCGGTCGGAGGGCAGGCCGATCCCGGCGGCCAGCCCGACCAGCAGCAGGAACGCCAGGAGAAGGTTCATCACCACGCCGGCGACGATGACCGTCGCGCGGCGCGCCGCGGGCTGGCGGTAGAAGGCGCGCGGCTCGTCGGCGGGGTCGACCTCCTCCAGCGGGGTGTAGCCGACGATCTTCACGAAGCCGCCGAGCGGTATCGCCTTGATGCCGTACTCGGTCTCGCCCCGCCGGCGCGACCACAGGGTGGCACCGAACCCCGCGAAGAACTGCGACGCCTTCATGCCGAAGCGCTTCGCGGTGATCAGGTGTCCGGCCTCGTGCAGCACGACGGACAGCAGGAGCGCCACGACGAAGGCGACGACTCCGAGGAGGCCGTAGAGATGGGTCAACCAGAAGTCAGCTCCCGTGCCCGGGTCCGTGCCCAGTCGTCGGCGGCCAGCACGTCGTCGAGCGTCAGCGCGGCCGGCGGATGAGCGCCGGATCCGCTCATGTGCTCCGACACTACCCGTGCGACGGTGTCGACAATCGCGGGAAATCTGACGGTTCCCTTGAGGAAGGCCGCCACGCACTCCTCATTCGCGCCGTTGTAGACCGCCGGGGCCGTGCCGCCGGCCGCTCCGACCTCACGCGCGAGGCGCACGGAGGGGAACGCGTCGTTGTCGAGCGGGAAGAACTCCCAGGTGTGCGCGCGGGTCCAGTCGATGCCGGGGGCGGCGTCCGGCACCCGGTCGGGCCAGGCCAGGGCGAGGGCGATCGGCAGGCGCATGTCGGGCGGACTGGCCTGCGCGATCGTCGAGCCGTCGGCGAACTCCACCATCGAGTGGACGGCCGACTGCGGGTGCACCATGACCTCGATCGACTCGAAGGGCACGTCGTACAGCAGGTGCGCCTCGATCACCTCGAGGCCCTTGTTGACCAGCGTGGCGGAGTTGATCGTGATGAGCGGGCCCATCGCCCAGGTGGGGTGCGCGAGCGCCTGCTCGGACGTGACGTCCTCCATCTCCGCGCGGCTCCGGCCGCGGAACGGCCCGCCGCTCGCGGTGACGACGAGCCGGCGCACCTCGCCGCGGTCTCCCCCGCGCAGGCACTGCGCGAGCGCGGAGTGCTCGGAGTCGACCGGGACGATCTGGCCCGGCTTGGCGCGCTGGCGGACGAGCGGGCCGCCGATGATCAGCGACTCCTTGTTGGCGAGCGCGAGGGTGCGCCCCGCGTCGAGGGCGGCGAGGGTCGAGGTGAGGCCGGCGGCGCCGTCGATGCCGTTGAGCACGATGTCGCACGGCCACGCCGCCGCCTCGGCGATGGTGGCCGGACCGGCGAGGATCCGGGGCAGGCGGTAGTCGCCGGAGGAGTAGCCGCGCTTCTGCGCCTCGGCGTACAGGGCGAGCTGCAGGTCCTCGGCGGCCGAGCCCTTGGCCACCGCGACCACCTCGGGGCGCAGGTCCAGCGTCTGCGCGGCCAGCAGGTCGACCCGGCCTCCGCCCGCCGCGAGCCCGGTCACACGGAACCGGTCCGGGTTACGCCGGATCACGTCGATGGCCTGCGTGCCGATCGACCCGGTCGAGCCCAGGATCACGACGTCTTTCGCACCGCCCGCGGCGGGGTTCTCCTCGGAAATCACCTCTCCATTCTCACCACGGCCGGAGAGGTCCGCGACGTCAAAGCACACATCACCCGATCACGAGCGCCCTTTTACTCAAAGTGAGCCTGTGATCACCCTCGGTGCTGCACACTTTTGGCTCATGTTCACCAGATCCCCCTTGGCTCTCGTGGTCCCCGCCGTCAGCGCCGCGCTCGGCATGGTCGGCTCGGCGACCTCGCATCCGGCGCCCGGCGTGACCGCGGTGACCGACCACGTGATCGCGACCGCGTCGTCCGCGACCCTCCGCTACTGGACGGTCGAGCGGATGCGGCGCGCCGTCGTCCCCCCGCACCGCCCGCGCCCGTACGCCATGACCGAGCGCACCGAAGGCACGGCCTCCGGCGCCGGCGACGCCCCGGGCACGCCGGTCACCGTTCCCGGCAGCGTGCCCGAGCGCCAGTCCAGCCGCCGCACCGTGGAGACCCCGGGCGCGCCCTGGACCTCGCGCGGCGCCGTGCGCGCCACCACCGGCAAGGTCTTCTTCACCATCAACGGCGGCGACTACGTCTGCTCCGCCGGCACCGTCGCCAGCGCCAACCGCGATCTGGTGGTCACCGCGGGGCACTGCGCGCGGGACGCCGCCGGGCACTGGGCCGAGAACTGGATCTACGTGCCCGGCTACGACGAGGGCCACCGGCCGTACGGCGCCTTCACCGCCCGTCACCTGTTCGTCCCCGGGCCGTGGACGGCGCACGCCGACCAGAACTACGACGTCGCGCTCGTCGCGCTGGCGACCTCCGCCGGACGCCACGTCAGCGACGTGGTCGGCGCGCAGGGCATCGCCTTCGACCAACCGCGCGGCGCGCTGGTGTACGGCTTCGGCTACCCCGCCGGCGGGCGGTACGACGGCGAGCGGCTGACGTACTGCAGCGGCCGGACCTACCCCGACTCCCACAAGATCACCAAGGACGAGGGGCTGCGCTGCGACATGACCGAGGGCTCCAGCGGCGGGCCGTGGCTGACCCGTTTCGACGCGGGCACCGGCACGGGCGTCGTGACCTCGGTGAGCAGCTTCAAGTACGCCGACGACCCGGCCACGATGTACGGCCCCTATTTCGGCAACACGGTCCGCCGGATGTACGACCGCGCCCAGCGGACGTGAAATGCGGGCCCGCGCGCCGGCGGATCTCTACTGTTGTCCCGCGTGAGCGAGCGGAGCGATCGAACCAAAAAACACGCGCGCATGGTCACTCCGCTCCTCCCGGGGTCCCCGGGGAAACGCGGAGCCTGCGGAGCGTTTTCGCGGGGTGGGGCGAAGGAGGGTTCATGAGCGTCAGCCCACGTGTCGAGTTGGTGGTGGCCTCGTTCGACGACCCGATCGTGACCGGTCTCCTGGCGAAGGCACGGCCCCGTGCGGAGGCGTCGGCGGCGGGCCAGACGGTGGTCCCCCGCCCCCGGTCCGGAGCGGACCCGTACGGCCGGCACGTGCCCGCGGACGCCGGGGTCGTGTTCGTCGTCGCCCGGCGGGCCGACGTGCCGGACGGCCCGGTCGGCTGCGCCGGGCTGCGGCGCATCGCCGACGACACCGCCGAGGTCGAGCGCCTCTACGTACGGCCGCCGTACCGCGGGCAGGGCATCTCCCGGCTGCTGCTCGCCGGAGTGGAGGACCTCGCCCGGCGGCGCGGTTTCGCGGTCGTCCGCCTGGCAGCGGCCGACCTGCGCGTCGCCGGGCTCTACGTCTCGCGCGGCTACGTCCGGATCGCGCCGTTCGGACGGCGGCCCGGGCCCAGCGTCTGCTTCGAGAAGTCGCTGCTCGTCACCGGCGGCCGGCCCGGCTGACCCCGAGCGGTCAGGGGACCTTCCAGAGCCGGATGGTCCGGTCGTTGGCGCCGGCGGCCAGGGTCTTGCCGTCCGGACTGAACGCCACCGGGTAGACGGTGTCGGTGTGCCCGGTGAAGGACGCGACGATGTCGCCGCTCTCCACGTCCCAGAGCCGGACGACCTTGGTGTCGTCGCCCCCTCGACCGGCCAGGGTCCGGCCGTCCGGGCTGAAGACGATCTGGCCGCCCTCGCTGCCGGTGATGTTCAGGTCGGGCTTCCGCGTGGCCAGGTTCCACAGCTTGATGGTGTGATCGTCGCTGCTGCTGGCCAGGGTCCTGCCGTCGGGGCTGAAGGTCACCGACCTGAGGAAGTCGTCGTGGCCGGTGAGGGTGGCGGTGACACGGTGGGTGGCGACCTCCACGAGCCGGATGACCTTGTCGTCGGTGTAGGCCAGGGTCCTGCCGTCCGGGCTGAACGCCACCGAGTCGACGTCCTTCTTGATGCCGGAGATCGTGGCGGTGACCCGCCGGGTGCGCACGTCCCAGAATCGAACCATGCGCGTGCCCGGGTCCCCGATGGTGGGCGTGATGTCCGCGCCGACCGCCAGGGTGCCGCCGTCCGGACTGAACGCCAGGGAGGTGACGGCGGCGTCGTCGGGGTCGGCGAGGGTTGCGATGGCGCGGTGAGTGGCCGTTTCCCACAGGCGGATCTGGCTGATGCGGTCGCCATCGGTGGCCAGGGTCCTGCGGTCGGGGCTGAACACCACGCTGAACTTGTCATCGCCGGGTTCGTCCAGCAACGTGGCCGTCTGGCGCCCGGTGGCCGTGTCCCACAGCCGGATCGTGCCGTCCTCACCCGCGCTGGCCAAGGTCCTGCCGTCCGGGTCGAACGCCACGTCGAAGATGGCCCCGCCACCGGCGGGGATCGTCATGTCGCGAGAAACGGGCGTTGCCGTGGCACCGGCCGAGCGCCCGGTGCGCGCCGAGTGCCGCTTCGAGGATGACAACGCCGTCCAGCCGCCCGCGGTGATGCCCGCGACGACGACAAGCGCGGCGGCCAGCGTGAGGGCCCGGGTACGGGTGCGGTGCGGCCCGCGCCACCGCCGAGGCGGTGCCGTCTCAACGGCCGTACGCGAGTCCGGCGGCGGCACGACCAGGCCCGGCGCGGCCGGACGCGGCAACGGCGCGATCGGCGGCGGTGCGACGGGCGCGGGCCGCCGCGGTTCCGCGTGCGCGAGGGGCGCGAGCAGGCCGCGGACGGCGTCGGCCGTCAGCCGCTCGGCCGGGTCCTTGCGCAGCAGACCCGCCAGCACCTCGGTGAGAGGGCCGGCGTGGACGGGCGGGGCGGGGTTCTCGGTCGCGATGGCGACGAAGACCGATCCGTGCGTGGGGCCGGAGAAGGGCGGATGCCCCTCGACGGCGGCGTACAGGGTGGCGCCCAGGGACCACAGGTCCGACCGAGGGCCGGCGCGCAGGCCGCGTACCTGTTCGGGCGCCATGAAGGCCGGAGTGCCCAGGAGCGTGCCGGTATGAGTGATGGTGGCGTCGCCGTCCAGCGCGGCGATGCCGAAGTCGGTGAGGACGGCGCGGTCGCCCTCCAGCAGAACGTTGGCGGGTTTGATGTCGCGGTGCACGATGCCGCGTTCGTGAGCCGCCGACAGGGCCGCCAGCACCTGCTCGCCGATCGCGGCGACCCGCGGGACCGGCAGGCGGCCCTTCTCGCGGAGCAGGTCCTGCAGGGAACCGCCCTGGATGAGCTCCATGACGATCCACGGGCGCCCGTCGTCCCCCACCACGCGCTCGTACACCGTCACGATGCCCGGGTGCCGGAGCCGGGCCGCCGCCCGCGCCTCGCGCTCCATCCGGGCGTACCAGACACGGCGCTCGTCCTCACCGACGTGGTCCGGGAGACGGAGTTCCTTGACGGCCACCAGGCGGTCGAGGTCGGTGTCTCGCGCCCGCCACACCGCGCCCATTCCGCCCCGGCCGAGCGGCCCGAGGATGTGGTATCGGTCCGCCAGCACCACTCGGACACTCTCGTTCATATAAGGAAAATAGCGTCAGGCGGACGTGGTCCGCCCGACGCCTTCCCGGGCCCGTGTCAACGCCCGCCCCCGCAGGGCGGTGACGGCCCCTAACCGGCCTCGCCGAGGGCGACGCGAGAGTGCAGGCGGCGCAGCGGGCGGGGCAGCCACCAGTTGGCCCGGCCCAGCAGGCGGATCGTGGCCGGCACCAGCAGCGCCCGTACGAGCGTGGCGTCGACCACCACGGCGGCGAGCAGCCCCACCCCGATCAGCTTGATGAACATGATCCCCGAGGTGACGAAGGCGCCGATCACGATGGCCAGGAGCAGCGCCGCGTTCGTGATGATCGCGCCGGTGCGTTGCAGGCCGGCGGCGACCGCCGCGGTGTTGTCCCTCGTACGATCCCATTCCTCGCGGATCCTGCTGAGCAGGAACAGCTCGTAGTCCATCGACAGCCCGAAGGCCACCGCGAGGATGAGCACCGGCTGCGACGCCTCCACCGTCCCCGTGGAGGTGAAGCCGAGCGGGCCGGCCAGGTGCCCGTCCTGGAAGCCCCAGACCATCACGCCGAACGCCGCGCTGAGCGACAGGGCGTTCATCACGAGCGCCTTGAGCGGGAGTACGACCGAGCCGAGCGCGGCGAACAGCAGCGCGAACGTCACCACGCCGACGAACAGCGCGGTCCACGGCAGCACGCGGCCGAGGCTGCTCAACAGGTCCACGAGTTCGGCGCTCTGGCCGCCGACGTACACCCGCGCCGGTGCGGGCAGCGCACGGATCCGCCTGACCAGGTCACGCGCCTGCTGCGACTGCGGGTCGGCCGGCGTGCGCACCGCGATGTGCGTGGCGCTCCGGCCCGTGCCGACGACGTCCGCGCCCGCGACCCCGCGCACGCTCCGCAGGCGGCCGGTGTAACCGTCCACGTCCGCCTTCGCGACGTCACCCGCGACGACGACGTCGATCGGGGACAGTGCGCCGTGGGAGAAGTCGCGGTCGAGGGTCGCCGAGACGGTGCGCGGTTCGGAGCCGGGCGGCAGCGCGCGCACGTCGACGCTGCCGAACCGGATACCGAGGAAGGGCGCGCCCAGCACGAGCAGGACCAGCACCGAGCCGGTGGCGTACGCGACGGGCCGCCGCATGACGCTGGCCGCGAGCCGCGACCACGCGCCCCGGTCCTTCTCCTTCTCCGCCCGGCGTGCGCGTCCGAACCGCAGCGCGTCGACGCGACGGCCCAGCAGCGCCAGCAGCGCGGGCAGGACGGTGAGCGCGGCGAGCATGTCGACGAGCACGACCGCCATGCCCCCGAGGCCCATCGACCGCAGGAACATCTGGGGGAAGAACAGCAGGCCGCCGAGCGCGATGGCGACGGTGATGCCGGAGAAGGCGACCGTGCGGCCGGCGGTGGCCATGGTCCGTACGAGCGCCTCCCGCTCGGAGTCGGTGCGGCGCAGCTCCTCCCGGTAGCGGGTGACCATGAACAGGGCGTAGTCGATGGCCAGGCCGAGCCCGAGCATCGTCACGATGTTGGTCGCGAAGGTGGAGACGTCGGTGGCCAGCGTGATCAGCCGCAGCGCGGTGAAGGCGCCGAGGATCGCCACGCCGCCGATGGCCAGCGGCAGGAGTGCCGACACCAGGCTGCCGAAGATCACCACGAGCAGGACCAGCAGGATCGGCGTCGAGATCATCTCGGCGCGGGCGAGGCCGGCGGCGGTCTGCCGGCTCAGCTCGGCGTTGGTGCCGATGACGCCCCCGCGGGAGGTGCGCAGTCCCGGCGCGGCCAGGTGGTCGCGGATCCGGTCGTAGGTCTTCAGGCGCTCCGGCAGGTCGGCACCGGCCAGCCGGAGCGCGGCGTAGGTCGCGTGCCGGTCGCGTGAGACCAGCGCCGGAGAACCGCTGTTCCAGTAGGTGGTGACATGGGGCACGTCGGCCGAGGGCAGGCGGGCCAGCGTACCGGTGACGGCGGCGCGGAACGCCGGGTCGTCCACGGTCGCGGACGCGCTCTCGTACAGCACGACCAGTTCGTCGTCGGCCGGGCCGATCCGGTCGTTGATGATCTTGGCGGCGTGGGAGGAACCGGAGCCCGGGTCGTCGAAGCCGCCGCTCTTGAGCGCCCCGAAGACCCCGGTTCCCCACGCGGAGGCGGCGGCGATCAGCACCAGGGCGCCGACGATGACCCACCGGCGTCGCCGCTGAACGAAGCGGCCGAGAGATTCGAACATGCGCCTGCTCCCCAGGTAGGCTGTTATCGGCGATAGCGAAAGTTAACGCCGTTTACGAGTAAACGGCGTTAACTAAAGCACACGCCGTTTACGACCGTCAAGGGGGAACCGTGCCGACGACCCGCCGGGAACGCATGCGCGACGCGACGCTGCTGGAGATCAAAGAGGTGGCGAGGGAGCACCTGCGCGCCCACGGCCCATCCGGCATCTCCCTGCGCGGCATCGCCCGGGACCTCGGCATGACCGCTCCGGCGCTGTACCGGTACTACGCGAGCCTCGACGATCTCCTGACCGCGATGATCGAGACGTACACGAACGAGATATGCGACGCGATGGAGGCGGCGCGCGACGCGATGCCCGCCGACGACCTCGGCGGACGGCTCGTCGCGGTGACCCGCGCCTTCCGCCGCTGGTCGCTGGACCACCGGCCCGAGTTCGCCATGGTCTTCGGCGCGCCCGTACCCGGCTACACCGAGCCCGAGGAGGGCGGCGTGCACCAGGCCGGCGGGCGGATGGGCGCCATCTTCTTCACCTTGTTCTTCGAGCTGTGGCGGCGGCAGCCGTTCCCCGTGCCGCCGGACGAGGAGATCACGCCCGCGCTGAGGCGTCAGCTGCGGCTGTTCGCCGCCGCGTGCTGCGGAGAGGACGACGATGCTCCGCTGGGCGTCATCCGGCTGTTCGCGGCGTCCTGGGTGCGCCTGTACGGCTTGGTGGCCATTGAGGTCTTCGGACACATGCATTTCATGCTCGAGGACATGGAACCATTGTTCGAGGCCGAGCTGAATGATCTGGCGAAGACGATCGGGCTGGAGAAGGGCTCGGTCTAGAACTCGCCCGCGCTACGTCGGCAAGAGGGTACGACCAGGTGGTTTGTCGCCGACAGCCGGATTCTGACCCGGTGAGACGGTCGCGGCGTACGGTAATCCCCAGCGGGCCCGGTTTTGCCGTGCTTTGCAATTTCAGCGACTGATTAAACACCTTCCCGGCGATAGAAATGGAGCCGAAGCGGAGCCGACGAGGTTGGGGGGAGCTGAGCTTCATGGCCCGTTCCGGTCCCACATTCGACCCGGACGGTCTGACCGCCGCGCAGCGCGACGGAGAGGCCTGCGTCGTGTGCCACAAGAAGTGGCCACGGCCGAGGGCCCACGTCGGACGGCTGCCGGACGACTCGCGGGTGTTCGCGTGCGACGACTGCGTACCGGCCTTGCGGATCATCCCGCAGCCGGTGCGCCGGCGAACCACCGCGCGCCGGCAGACCAGGCGAAGCGAGAGCCTGACCAGAGCCTAATTGGAGAGCGTCCTGAGTCCGGGGGGAGCCCAGGACGCTCATGGAGACGCGCGCCCGGCGGGGGCGGCCGGGCGCGCGTCTCTTCACCTGTCCGGGGTCGGCGGCGGACACTCCGCGAGCGTGCGCGGCACCGGAAGGTCAGTCGCGGGCGTCCCGCCAGGCGCGGTTCCAGTCCGCGTAGTCGGCGCAGCTCTTGTTGTTCACGCAGCTCGCCGCCGGCATCCGGGCGAACATCACCTTGCTCAGGTAGTCGCGGTCGCCCACGTGGTAGGCGCTGCAGAACTGCGGGCGCAGCCGGTCACGGGCGCAGGCGTCCGGGTTCGCGGGCGCGACGCCGTCCCACTCGGCCACCTGCTGCTGCACCTCCGGAGAGCTGGCCCAGTTGAGCCACTGGTACATGCAGTTGGGGTGGTCGGCGCGGGGGCTCATCATCCACGCGTCCATCCAGCCGGTCACGCCCTCGCGCGGCGTGACGCCCGCGACCGGCCGTCCGCTGCGGCTCAGCACGTCGACCTGGTACGGCCAGACCTCGCCCAGCGCCGCGTCGCCGGTGGCGAACGCCGCGATCGCGTCCGAGGGGTTGAGCCAGTAGGTCTTCACCATCGGCCGCTGCTTGTCCACCAGCGCGGCCGCCGCCGCGAGCTGCTTGGGCGTGAGCGCGAACGGGTCCTTGATGTGCAGCTTGCGATTGTGCGACCGCAGGTAGAGCGCGGCATCGCCCAACGTCAACGGACTGTCGCGCACGACCAGGCGCCCGGAGTACTTCTTCGCCTGAGCCGAGTCGAACAGCGCCGCCCAGCTGTCCGGCTGCGGGCGCACGGTGCGCGGGTCGTACATGAGGAGGTTCGCCCCCCAGGTGAACGGCACGGCGTAGTGCTTGCCCTTCACGGTGAGCTGGGAGCGAAGCTCGGGTTCGAGATCCTTGTAGTCGTCGATGAGATCGGTGTTGATCGGCACCGCCTGCTTGGAGGCGATGAGCTCGCCGGCGATCTCCGGTGTGGCCGCGACCCCGTCGTAGTGGAGGTCCGGATTCGACATCAGGTCGAGCATCTCCTGCGGGTTCGCCGCGTACTTCATCTTGACCTGACACTTGGTCTTCTTCTCGAACGGAGTGATCCAGTCGACGCGCGGGTCGTTCCCGCCGCTCTCGGCGTAGCCGTTCCAGCTGACGAGGGAGACCAGACCCTCGCCCTGGCCCATGGTCTGCGCCGCACGCACCTCTTTGGTGCGCCGGCCGTCGTCGGCGCCCCCGCCGCTGCAGCCCGCGAGACCGAGTGCGGTGGCCGCTATGGCCGCCGCGAGCATCCGCGAACGCCTCATGCCGCTCCGTTCGTCGCGTTGAAACCTCTGCCGGTGAGCGTAACGACGTACGTGAGCGAATGCGTACGGGGTCCGGTTCGACACGGTCGGAGATGCCGGGGCGGGCGGCCGGCCGGAGAAAGGAGAAGGCCCGGACAACCGCGCCGGGGGCTACGCGGTTGTCCGGGCGTCATGCGGCCTCGGGTGAGCACCCCTCTGCAGTCACGCCTGTCACGGAGGTGTTGGAGGGGGAGGCGGCGCGACTGAAAATCGCTCGCCCGAGACCGCGGCTCTGGAGGCGGCGGCGGGAGCCACGGCGGTCGACGGCCGGCGGATGGACGGTCATCGCGGGCCGCCGGGCCACGCGGCCGCCGGCACCCGGCCCGCCCGTGACGTCACGGCCTCGCCGAAGAGAATGCCGCCCGGCTGCGATGACGGGTCCGGCACACGGCGACGCGCCTGGATGACCTCGATCGACTCGACCAGCTCCTTCACGTTGATGGCCTCGATGAAGCGGTCCGCTCCCCGCTCGTGCGGCGGGAGCGCCCACCAGTGACGAGTCGCCTGCCCGAACCAGATCGTCCAGTGCGGGTAGCGTGCCGCCAGCATGGCCAGTAACGAATACGGCTGCTGGTCGAGCGATTCGTCGGCAGACATGGAGGGCTCCCTGACGACCGGGGAACGTCTTATTTTTTGCGAGAAGCAAAAGTCGACAGTACGAAGTGTGTCGTATGCCACAGAGGAGGTCAAGGGGCCTAGCTATTATTTGTAGTTTGCCCAGTCAACGAAGTCAGGCAGGGCAAAAGCGCTGTTCAACGCCACGCTCGGCGTGGCGACAGGAACGATCTTCCCCGCCGTCCGCAGACCACGTTCGGGGCGGCACCGGCCGGGCCACCCTCCGTCTTGGACCTGTTGAGCGGTCCCCCTGAGGCCATGGTGACCTACTCTGTGGCCGGTGACCACCCTCCGGGGCCGCCCCTTCTCGGCCACATCACCGTGGACCGTGTTTCGCCCCGCCCGGAAAACCGGTGGCGCACCTCGCGAAAATCAGGTCCCCATCTTTTTTCGGCTCGTGGAATCACGGAGCTGAGGGCTGGGGCGCAAAATGCCGTAAGGAACGCGACTTTTATGGCCCTTCACGAGGACGCCGGGCCGGCGGACGACGGCCGGAGCAGGCTCACCATGGCCGCAGGCGTCCCCGGACGACGCTCACCGACATCCGGGCCGCGAGATTCGGACGGACGGACGACGTGGCGGCAGCCGGTCCGTGAACTCGCCGGCGGCCCTCCCGGCCTCCGGCGGCGAAGAATGAGGAGCGGGGGGCCGCCCGCCGTGGCTCGCCCGCGCCGCGGCGGGCATCCGCCGGCCGTCGCGGAGGGCCCGGGCCGGACAAGCCGGACCGGGCCCTCGCACCACCAGATCACCGATCGCCTTCCCCCGGAAGCGCCGTCATCCCGCTATGTAGCCCGGCGTCACGAGATAGGGCCACCAACCGCTGGGCTGGGAGTCCCAGAGATAAAGCTGGTTGCCCTTCAGATTGGCATTGATGATCATGTTGTAATTGTGCACGTTGGACAGAATATTGGTATATCCGACCCCGGCATCGACGAGGTTGAAATACCATTCCTCGTTCGTCTGACCGACCCACGCCCACGTGTCGAGAGGGACGTCCGACTTCCATCCGTGGTCTTCGATCACCTGAACGCCGGAACTACTGTAGGTGTGCTTGTTGCCCATAACGACGGGCCCGCTCAGATACCAGTAGTACCAGTATTGGGTGGCCGACCCGTTCCACGTCCACTGATCGACCACCGATCCGTTGTATTTCGTGGAATTGTAGATCTCCATATAAAGGCTACAGCCTTCGCCCAGACAGTTACCCGCCTGGACCCATGTCTCGTTGGACGCCTGCAGGTCGGCGGGCGCGGGCGTGTCGGCCACGGCCGGGCCGTTCACGGCGGCCACGAGAGCCAACGCCGCCGTGAGCACGGCCAGTCTCTTACGTCCCGAACACTTTGAGATCACGATGCAGCTCCTTATTGACGGCGAGTGAGAACCGATGCTCTGTACGACGTGCGAATCAGTGGGAGAGGACGCTGACCGCCGTCCGGTACCACATTCGGGTGACGGCAGCCGCTTTGTTCAGCTCGGCTCCGCGCGCGGTGATGAGCCGCTGCTGGTACTCGGCCTCCACCGCGGTCCCCTTGTCCGGGAGTTGCGTCTCCTGCCTGCACTCGCTGTCGGCCGCCGCCGTCTTGAGCTCCTGTTGACGAATTGACGAGCGCGTGAGGTCCCCTCGCCATCGGGTGTCGTTCTCGGCCGTGGACGGAGAGTCGTAGCGGTATCCGCGCGCGGACATGCACGATGACCACGCGTGGACGACCGTGCTCACTCGCGCGTCCTTCTCCGCGGACAACTGCGCCGTCAACGCGAGTCCTCGCGGGTCGACGGTGAGATCGGGGGCGCCCTTGTGAAGCGTGGAAACCGCCTTCTTGGTGCATCCGCCGAGCGGTACGTACCGCCCGTTGGGCAGAGTGCCTCCGCCGGCCGCCACCACGGCGGCCTGTTGCGCCACGGGGGCCGACTTCCCGAGGACGACCGCGGGCGCGTCGGCGGGGGGCCTGGTCAGCCGCGGCCGCGGCGACGGCCCGGCGGGGCCCGGGGTCGCGTTCGCACGACCGGTGCCCAGCCGCGGTGCCGCCTGCGGAGCGGTCTGCCTCGACACCGCGTTGTTCAGCGTGTCGTAGCCCGTCGAGCGCGCGGCGGCGATGGGCAGCGGCTTGAACAGGCGGGAATCGATTCCGCTCGTGCCCGGTACATGAATGCTGTCGGCGACGGCGGCCGGGACGCCGTAGTCCAGAGCGCACTGACGCTCGAGTTTCTGCTGCGCCCGCGCCAGCGTCTCCACCTGGCCGTCGGACAACATGTAGGAGTCGAGCGGCAGCCGGCCGTCGTCCCGTGACGCCGATGCGGCCGAGTAATGTTGCGTACCACACCCTGCGAGCAGCACCGACGCGGAAATCGCCAGAATTCCCGGAATAATACGGGCTCTGCCTGAACGGCACCGGACTTCCTCCACCTTTACCTCCACTCGGGTTACCACTTCGGGGCGTACCGAAGGCACGCCCGGCGCTGGACGGGATTACGGCCGTCAAGGACTCGCGGGCCGCGGCGCCACCTGCTTCGTCTCCGCCACGGCGTCGCCGGGAGCCGGCCACGGTTTTCGGCACGAAGATCGATGCGTCGGCCGGCGGCGTCATCGGAGGAGATCGCGAGCAGTGACATCAGGCGGACGAGCAGCGCCGGCGGCGACGGACGGACATGACCCTGCCTTCCTTCTGCTCGCGGGATTCGACGAGCAGCGACATGATGGGGCCGCCGCATTGCGGGAACCTTGCGCCGTACGAGCGCCATGGTCCGGGAGGCCGCGAAGGTCCGGCGGCCCGGTGCACGCCGACGAGGGCGCGGAGGACGTCGTTCGTGGTCACCGGGCACGAGGTCACCGTGGGCGCCCGGGTCAGCACCTCGCGTAATTTATAACCTAATGATCTAGACCTGACGTCATTTACTAACTAACCTATCTTGAGTAAACGTCAAGGCGGGATTGACAGGATGCGCCAATGGCGCGCCTGCGGCTCATTGCTGAAATGAGCGAGAATGATTAGATTCGACCTTCTGGGTACGTTTATCATTCAACACGATGGCACCGTCACGACCATTGGCGCAGCGAAACAGCGTGCCATCATCGCGCTTCTCCTGATCAGCAGGGGGCGCACCGTCTCCACGACCCGGCTCATCGCCGAGCTGTGGGGCAACGACGCACCTCCCTCCGCCCAGGGAACCCTGCTGTCACTCGTCTCGAGAATACGGCGTTCGTTCACTGTCGACCCCTGCATGGACAAGCTCCTGCTGAAGCAGGGAACGGGATACAGACTGGCTCTCGGCGATGCCTTCCTGGTCGACTTTCACGAGTTCGACGAAAGGGCCGCCCGAATCCGTTCGCGGTTCGCGGAAGACCCCACCGAAGACATCGACGACGCCGTCGCCGAGGCCCTCGGACTCTGGCACGGCGACGCTTTCGCCGACATCCCGTCGACACCGCTCGTATCAGTCGAGGCGGAACGACTGGAACAATCCCGCCTCGAGCTCTTGGAAATGCGCGCCGAGAACTGGCTCACGCACGGACGCCACGCCGACGTGGTCGAGCAGAACCGGCCACTGGTCGCGGCCCATCCGTTACGAGAGCGCCTGTGGGAACAGCTGATGCTCGCGCACCACCGCGCGGGTCGTCGGATCGAGGCACTACGGGTCTATGAGAGAGCACGGTCCACGCTTCTCTCCGAACTGGGTGTGGGACCCGGACCGGACCTGCGGCTGCTGCACCGTCAGATCGAGGAGCACAAGGTCCCCGACCGGCGGCCGACCGAGCTCACCGTGACCGCCAGGGTGCCTCCCCGGCAGCTCCCGCCCGACATCGCCGACTTCACCGGCCGCGAGGAGGCGCTGGCGGCCGTGGACCGGCTGCTCGGTTCGCCCACGGGCCGCAAGGCCGTTCCGGTGGTCGCGATCTACGGCATGCCCGGCCTGGGGAAGACGACGTTCGCCGTGCATGTCGCCCACCGCCTCAGCGGCGCCTATCCCGACGGCCAGCTCTTCATCGACCTGAAGGGCGCCCAGGAGCAGGTTCCGACCCCCTACGAGGTCATGCACGCGTTCCTGCGCGGCGTCGGCGTCACCGAGCAGAGGATTCCCCTCGACTACGGCGAACGGATCTCCCTGTACCGCAGTGTTCTGGCGGGGCGTCGCATTCTGATAGTCCTGGACAACGCCGCGGACGAGGCGCAGGTCGAGCCGCTCGTGCCCGGCAGTCCGACGTGCGCGGTCCTGGTGACGAGTGGCCGGCGTCTGTCCGCGCTGTTCGGAGCGCACCAGCTGCGCCTCGACCTGTTCAGCCACCAGCAGGCCATCCGCTTTCTCCGCGACGTGATCGGCGCCGACAGGGTCGCGCGGGAGCCCGAGTCATCGGCGCAGATCGTCGAGTTGTGCGGCCGGCACCCGCTCTCGTTACGCATCTGCGCGACACGCCTCGCCTCCCGCCCGCACCGGTCCCTGACGAGCCTGTGCCGGAGACTGGCCGACAGGGACCTCAGGCTGGCGGAACTGGCCTACGGCAACCACGACGTGCGGGCCGGCTTCGGTCTCTCCTACGCCTCCCTCGACGAGGCCGGCCGCCGACTGTTCTGCCTTCTCGGGATCCTCCAGGTGGAGGACTTCGCCTCCTGGCTCGCCGCGCCACTGCTCGACGTCTCGATCCACGAGGCCGAAGCCCGGTTGGAACTCCTCGTGGAAAGCCAGTTGCTCCACGTCACGCAGCAGGAGGGCGCCGGTGAGCCCCGTTACTACTTCCACGAACTGATCCGCCTGTACAGCCGCGGTCTCGCGGAGCACACCCTCTCGGTCGCGGAACGTTCCCAGGCGCTCGCCCGGGTGACGGGCTTCGCGGCCGGACCGGGGCCCGTCTCCGGTGGCCTCCGGCCCGGCCGCCGCGCCGCCCTCAGCCGTTCGTGGGGAAGCCCAGGTTGACCCCGCCGTGCTCGGGACCGAGCCAGCGGGCGGTGATGACCTTGCCCCGCGTGTAGAAGTGCACTCCCTCGGTGCCGTGGACGTGGGTGTCGCCGAACAGTGACGCCTTCCAGCCGCCGAACGAGTAATACGCCATGGGCACCGGGATCGGCACGTTCACGCCGATCATGCCGACCTCCACCTCGTTCTGGAACCGGCGGGCGGCGCCGCCGTCGTTGGTGAAGATCGCGGTGCCGTTCCCGTACGGGTTGTCCGCGATGAGCCTCATGCCCGCGTCGTAGGACGGCACGCGTACGACCGACAGGACCGGGCCGAAGATCTCGTCCCGGTAGCAGGCCATCTCCGGCGTGACGTGGTCGAGGACCGTCGGCCCGAGCCAGAAGCCGTCGCCCTCGGGCAGCGGGTGCGAGCGCCCGTCGACGGCGAGCGTCGCGCCCTCGGCGACGCCCCCGTCGAGGTAGGAGGCCACCTTGTCGCGGTGCTGCCGGGTCACCAGCGGGCCCATCTCCGCGTCCGGCGACGTGCCCGGGCCCACCCGGAGACCCGCGACCCGTTCCTTGATCTTGGCGACCAGCTCGTCGCCCACGGGGTCGACGGCGACCAGCGCGGAGATCGCCATGCAGCGCTCCCCCGCCGACCCGAAGCCCGCCGAGACCGCGGCGTCGGCGGCCAGGTCGAGGTCGGCGTCGGGCAGGACGAGCATGTGGTTCTTGGCCCCGCCGAGCGCCTGCACCCGCTTGCCGTGCGACGTGCCCGTCTCGTACACGTACCGCGCGATCGGCGTGGACCCGACGAAGCTCACCGCGCGTACGTCCGGATGCGTGAGGAGGGCGTCGACGGCCACCTTGTCTCCGTGCACGACGTTGAACACGCCGTCGGGCAGGCCCGCCTGCTGCCACAGCTCGGCGAGCCGGACCGCCGCGGACGGGTCCTTCTCCGACGGCTTGAGCACGAAGGTGTTCCCGGTCGCGATCGCCACCGGGAACATCCACATCGGCACCATCGCCGGGAAGTTGAACGGCGTGATGCCCGCCACGACGCCCAGCGGCTGGCGGATGGAGTAGGAGTCGACCCGGGTCGAGACGTTCTCGGAGAAGCCGCCCTTGAGCAGGTGCGGGATCCCGCAGGCGAACTCCACCACCTCCAGCCCGCGCGCCACCTCACCGGCCGCGTCGGACCGCACCTTGCCGTGCTCGGCGCTGATCAGCGCCGCCAGCTCGTCCCGGTGTTCCCGTACGAGCTCACGGAAGGCGAACAGGACGGAGGAGCGCTTGGTCAGCGAGGTGTCGCGCCACGCGGGGAACGCCTCCTTGGCCGTCGCCACGGCCGAGGAGACGTCGTCCGCGGTCGCGAAGTCGACGTGCGCGCTCACCTGCCCGGTCGCGGGGTCGTACACGTCGCCCTGGCGCTCGGCCGTGCCCGTCCAGGGCTTTCCACCGATCCAGTGGGTGATGCGAGTCATGAGTCCTCCTTCGTTGGAGGGAGTGACCACTGGCGCGTGCCTTTTGATCCCCTCGCTGCGCTCGGTCATGAGATCTCTTCCAGTGCGTCGATGAGAATGGCCAGGCCCTCTTCGGCCTCGTCTTCGGTGAGCGTGAGGGGCGGCGCCATCCGGACGGTGTCGCCGTACAGGCCACCCTTGCCGATGAGCAGCCCGCGGGCCTTCGTGGCCTCCAGCAGGCGTTTCGCCGCCTCCGGAGAGGACAGCTCGACGGCGAACATCAGGCCCTTGCCGCGCACGTCGGTGACGACGTCGAGCCGTGCGCCGGCGGCCCTGAGCCCGTCGATGATCCGCTCCCCGACCTTGGCGGCGTTCGCCTGCAGGTCGTGGTCGAGGATGTAGTCGAGCGTGGCGTTCGCCGCCGCGGTGGAGATCGGGTTGCCGCCGAACGTCGACACGCCGTTCGCGTGCAGCGCGTCGAGCAGCTCACCGCGGGCGACCACGCCGCCGATCGCGAAGCCGTTGCCGAGCCCCTTGGCGAAGGTCATCATGTCGGGCGTCACACCGTGGTTCTGGATGCCCCAGAAGTTCTGCCCGGTACGCCCCCAGCCCGTCTGCACCTCATCGGCGATGAACAGGATGCCGTGCTCGGCGAGGACCTCCTGGTACGCGGCGTACAGCCCGTCGGGCGGCGCGGTGAAGCCGCCGACGCCCTGGATAGGCTCGGCGATCAGCGCACCCACGTCACCGCCGACGACGGTCGCGAGAGTGTGCCGCAGGTCGTCCACGCACACCTTGATGTAGTCCTGGTCCGACAGCCCGCGGAACTGGGCGAGGTGCCGGTCGCAGCCGTGCAGGAAGTAGACGCTGAGCGGCGACAGGGCGCTGTTCTTCCACGAGGCGTTGGCGGTGATCGCGATGGCGCCGAACGACCGGCCGTGGTAGCTCTGCCGCATCGCGAGCACCTGGTTGGTCTTGCGCGCGTACGTCGCGAGCAGCAGCGCCGTCTCGTTCGCCTCGGTGCCGGAGCCCGTGAAGAACACCTTGGCGTTCTCGATGCCGGACAGCCGGGCGATCTTCTCCGCCAGCTCCACCTGCCCGCGCATGAGGTACAGCGTCGAGGTGTGCACGACCCCGGTCGCGAGCTGGCGCTCCACGGCCTCGCGCACCTCGGCGATGTCGTAGCCCAGGGTGTTGGTCACGATGCCGGCGAAGAAGTCGAGATAGGTACGGCCCTCGGCGTCGGTGACACGGTTGCCCCGGCCGCTGACGATCTCGATGGGCTCGTCGTAGTAGAGAGTCACCCAGGTGGGGATGACCGCGCGATGGCGTGCAAGCAAGTCCGACATGTCTAGAGTCTTCCTGTCCTTCCGTACCCCGCGCCAGGCCGCACAGTGTCAGGAATCGCGATCGGCGCCTGGCAGGCTGTCATACCCGGCGAGCCTCGGTCACAGCGCGTTCAGGCGCCGGGCGAGATGGAAGTCGTGCTCGGTCAGGCCACCGGCGGCGTGGGTGGTCTGGGTGAGGACGACGGTGTTCCACCGGATCTCGATGTCCGGGTGGTGATTGAGCTCCTCCGCCACCTCGGCGACCCGGTTGACGTACGCCATCGCCTCCCTGAAGTCCTGGAATTTCACGGTGCGGACGATGGCGTCCTCGGCGAGCTCCCAGCCCGGCGTCTCGGCCAGCTCGCGCTCGATCTCGGCCACGCTCAACCGCTTCATCTCGGCACTCCTCACTTCCGTTTCATACCATCAGGAATGTGCTGCCCACTTTGGCCGACGTCTTGCGCCTGGACGCGGTACGACGAGGCGAGCCACGTGTCGTGGCGGGCGCGGACCGGCTCGACGCACGCGTACGGTGGGTGCACAGCGCCGAGGTCACCGACATCGCCCACCTGCTGCGCGGCGGCGAGCTCGTGCTCACCACCGGCATCGCGCTGCCGGACGAGCCGGACCGGCTGCGCAGGTACGTCGCCGAGCTGGCCGAGGTCGGTGCCAGCGGCCTCATCGTGGAGCTGGGGCGCAAGTACGCCAGCGCGCTGCCGGCCGCGTTGATCTCCGCGGCCGAGGAGTACGGGCTGCCGTTGATCGCCTGGGCGCGTGAGACGCCGTTCGTCGACGTCACCGAGGCCGTGCACGCCCAGATCATCGACGCGCAGCTCGCCGAGCTGCGCGCCTCGGACAAGCTGCACGAGGTCTTCACGCAGCTGTCCGTGGACGGGGCACCGCCCGACGAGGTCGTCCGTCAGGTGGCCCGGCTGTCCGGCCGTCCGGTGGTGCTGGAGAACCTCGCCCACCAGGTGCTGGCCGCCGACGCCGCGGGCGCCGACCCCACCGAGCTGCTGGCGAGCTGGGAGACCCGCTCCCGCGCGGTGCGCGCGGAGGAGCGCACCGCCTACGACGCGTCGTCGCAGTGGCTCGTGACCGTCGTCGGGGCGCGCGGCGAGGACTGGGGACGGCTCATCATCGCCGGGGAGGGGCCGCCGTCCCCGCGCGACGGCGTCCTGATCGAGCGCGCGGCGACGACCCTCGCGCTCGGTCGTCTGCTGGACCAGCACGCCCAGAGCCTCGAACGCCAGGCCCACGGCTCGATCATCGCCGGGATCCTCGCACACGCCTACTCCGACCCGCAGGAGGCCGCGGCGCGCGCACGTGCCCTCGGCGTGCCGCTCACCGGGCGCCGTCTCCTCGGCATCGTGGTGCTCCCCTGCCCCGCCGGTACGGCCGAACTTCCGCCGCTCGCGGAGCTGGCCGACGCGACCGCCGCCGCCTGTCGTGACGCGAGCCTCGCCGCCCTCGTCGGCACCCTCGACGAGGGCTCGCCCCAGGCGCGGGTCGGCGTCCTGGCCTCGCTGCCCGCCCGCGCCGAGGACGAGCGGATCCTCCGTGAGGTGGCCAAGCGGCTGCGCGCCCACCACGCCGTCGGAGGGGCTCCGGAGGCCGGGCACGGTTTCGTCATGGCGGCCGGGTCGATCGTCGAGTCGATCCGCGACGTGCGGCGCTCGTTCCTGGAGGCCGAGCAGGTCGCCGACGTGGCCGCGCGGCGAGGCGACGACCGGCCGTTCTACCGCCTGCCCGACCTGCGTCTGCGCGGGCTGCTGCACCTGCTGCGCGACGACGCCCGGCTGCAGACGTTCATCGAGCGCGAGCTGGGCCCACTGCTCGCCCACGAGGCGCGCCGGGGCGGCGACCTCGTCCAGATGCTCGCGCTCTACCTCGACAGCGGGCGCAACAAGGCGCTCGCCGCCCAGCGGGCCCACCTGTCACGCCCGGCCCTGTACGAGCGGCTGCGCCGGATCGAACGCGTCCTCGACACCGACCTGGAGGACGTGGAATCCTGCGCGTCGCTGCACGTCGCCCTCCTCGCTCTCGACTCCGTACGAAGGGACCGCTCTTGAGCGAGCGAAGCGAGCGACGGCCAAGGAGGAGGACCCTTGAGACAACGCGCTCGTGACCTGGGGATACGAATCGGCACGGCGGACACCGGGCCGGCGAACGCGATCACCGACGTGGCCGGTGTCCGGGTCGGCCACACCACGATCGTCCGGGGCGACGGGCCGCTGCGGGTCGGCGAGGGCCCGGTCCGTACCGGTGTGACGGTGATCCTGCCGCACGACGGCGTGCTGGAGGACGAGCCGCTGTACGCCGGGTACCACTGGCTCAACGGCAACGGCGAGATCACGGGCACCGCGTGGATCCACGACGGCGGCATGCTCACCACGCTCATCGGGCTGACCAACACCCACAGCGTCGGCGTGGTCCGCGACGCGCTCATCGACCTTGAACGCCGGGGCCGCGGGTACGGCTCCTGGGGGCTACCGGTCGTCGGCGAGACCTGGGACGGCGTCCTCAACGACATCGACGGCGCCCACGTGACCGCGGCGCACGTACGCGAGGCGTACGAGGCGGCGGCGCGGAGCGGACCCGGCGAGGCGGTCGCCGAGGGCAGCGTCGGCGGCGGCACCGGCATGATCTGTCACGGCTTCAAGGGCGGGATCGGCACGTCCTCGCGCGTGGTGGAGGGCGGCTGGACGGTCGGCGTGCTGCTGCAGGCCAACCACGGCCGGCGCGAACGCCTCACCGTCGACGGCGTCCCCGTGCGGATCGACGACGTGCCGCCCCCGGGTCCGCCGGCGATCGAGGGAGCGGGCTCGGTGATCGTGATCGTGGCGACCGACGCGCCGCTGCTCCCGCACCAGTGCCGGCGGCTGGCCCAGCGGGCCGGGCTGGGCATTGCCCGTACGGGCGGCGCCGGGGAGAACTTCAGCGGCGACGGCTTCCTGGCGTTCTCCACCGCCAACCGCGGCCGGCTACCCGCCGACGCGCCCGGCGCGGAGCCGCCGCAGGTCTTCCAGGTCGACGTGCTGGCCGACGCCCACCTCACGCCGCTCTTTCACGGTGTGATCGAGGCCACCGAGGAGGCCGTGGTGAACGCCCTGCTGGCGGCCGAGACGATGACCGGCCGCGACGGCGTCACCGCGTACGGCCTGGACCCGGACCGCCTGCTGGAGTTCGTCGGGCGGCCGGGCCAGAGCCGATGAACCCGAGCCGATGAACCCGAGCCGATGAACCCGAGCCGGTGATCAGGAGCCCGTGGTGACGAGTTCGGTCTCCGGGATCGCGGTCTCCTTGGCCGGGCGCGACACGCGGCGTGCCCACGGCATCGCCAGCAGCAGGAGCGGGATCACCGCCACCGAACTGATCGCCCACCACTCGTGGTTCTTCCACCAGCCGTTGTCGTCGAACTGGGTGAGGTAGAGGTACCCCAGCCCGGCCCAGATCGCGGCCAGCGTCATGGCCGGGCGGCTCCAGCGCGTCGGGCGGGCGCACAGGAACGGAACGAACCACAGGAGGTACTGTGCGCCCATCCGCGGAGTCACGATCATGAACGCGAGCAGGATCGCCGAGGTCTGGTCGATCCGGTCCGAGCGCCACCACAGCCACATGACCAGGGCGATCGTGGAGTAGAGGATGACCTGGCCGATCGAGGCGGCGGCCGAGGCGAGCTGCCAGTCGCCGCCGGTCATCACGGCGGTCCAGCCCCACTCGCCGACGATGGGGCGTACCTCACCGAGATAGCGGGCGACGTCGAGGATGCCCGACCACGAGCTGTCCACCACCAGCGGCAGCGTCACCAGGAAGAACACCGGCACCGCGCCGGCCGCGAGAAGCCCGTACAGGCGCTGGCGCCAGGAGGGCAGCATGGCCAGGAGCACCGGCAGCAGGATGATCGGCCAACTCTTGGCCGACAGCGCGAACCCGAACAGCGCGCCCGCCCACGCGGCGTACATCGCGGCCCGGTTTCCGGCCTCGCCGTGCGGTGCGGGCGTCGCACGTGCCACGACGTACGCGCCGACGAGGAACATGAGGGCGACGGGTTCCACCTGGCCGTGGATGATCGCGATCATCAGGGCGATCGGGTTGCAGGCGTACTGAAAGCGCGCCTGCGCCTGGTACTTGCGCCCGGCCAGCTTGCCGACCAGCACGATCAGGACGGCGTCGGCCACGAACGTGACGACCCGGCCGGCGACCTCCCACGGCAGCCCGGTGGCCAGCACCAGCGCGTAGAAGTAGGGGATCATCGGCAGGAAGTGCCACGAACCCTGAGTCGCGAGCACCGGATCCTGGTGGTGCAGGATGGCGCGCCCGGCGTGCCGGAAGCCCTCGTTGTAGTCGACCGGCTGCCATGCGGCGGTGGCGGCGAGGACCAGGAGGATCAGCCGCAGTCCGATACCCACCGCGAGGGAGGTCCGCAGCGATGGCCGCCAGCCGCGCCACTGCGCGAGGACGGCCATGATCAGGCCTGCTACCAGGACGAATGCTACGAATACAGGATGGTCCATCGTTAGGCAAGGCTCTCACATTCGGACAGGTCGTCTGACCTGGGCCGGGTATTTACAGCGAACTCTCAGGTAGTCCTTGACCTTTGATAGCGGTCCGCGACCGATCGACTACCTTGCGTAGGTGAGTCCGGACCCCCGGCCTGACACCCCGCTACGGGTCCAACGCCCCGCCAGTCCTGAGGATACGGCTTTCATGGCCATAACCGGACTTACTATGAATCTTGCAAAATTTTACTAGATGAGTGAACCTCTCGGCAGGCAAGGTACTCGGTTCACGCCCCGCGAGTGCGGACGACCCCAGACCTTCCGCACAAGCGGGCCCCCGCCGTACCGCGCCATCCCTCGGGCGCGCCACCGGGGCGCGCCCGCCACCCCCCGAGGGAGGCTCGTGTGAGGTTCACTGCATCCCGACGCGCCGGACTGATCGTCGTGGCGGCCGGGCTGGTCGGCGGCACACTCGTCGCCGCATCCGCGCAGGCATCCGCCTCGCAGGTGGATCCGTCGCAGGTCGCCGGAAAGCTGGCCGGCCAGCTCGGATCCCGTTCCGCCGGGTCCTACCTGGACCACGCCACGAACAAGCTCGTCGTCACCGTCACCAACTCCTCCGACGCCAAGACCGTGCGGGCGGCCGGCGCCGTGCCCAAGACGGTCGCCTACAGCGGCGCCCAGCTCGCCAAGGCCACGAGCACGCTGGAGAGCACGGCTCGCGTGCCGGGTACCGCATGGGCGGTCGACCCGGCCAGCGACCAGGTCGTGCTGTCGGTCGACAGCACGGTCACCGGCGCCAGACTCGCCCAGGTCACCAAGGCCGCGCAGCGGCTCGGCGGCGCGGTCCGCGTCAACCACGTCCCGGGCTCGTTCACCACCCGGCTGAGCGGCGGCGACGCCATCTACGGCGGGCAGTACCGCTGCTCGCTCGGCTTCAACGTCCGCAGCGGCAGCACGTACTACTTCCTGACCGCGGGCCACTGCGGGAACATCGCCTCGACGTGGTACTCCAACTCGAGCCACACGTCGGTGCTCGGCAACACCGCCGGCAGCTCGTTCCCGGGCAACGACTACGCCATCGTCCGCTACACCACCAGTGGCACGCCGTCCGGCACGGTCGGCAGCCAGGACATCACCGGCTCCGGCAACCCCACCGTGGGCCAGACGGTCTACCGGCGCGGCAGCACGACCGGCGTGCACTCCGGCCGGGTCACCGCGCTGAACGCGACGGTGAACTACGCCGAGGGCACCGTGTACGGGATGATCCAGACCACCGTCTGCGCCGAGGGCGGCGACAGCGGCGGCCCGCTCTACGCGGGTACGACGGCCCTGGGTCTGACGTCCGGCGGCAGCGGTAACTGCACGACCGGCGGCACGACCTTCTTCCAGCCGGTGACCGAGGCGCTGAGCGCGTACGGCGTCAGCGTCTACTGATACTCCGGCCAGATCCCGATCCCACCGGATCGGCGTGAGGACCCTCGGGACCCTGATCCCGAGGGTCCTCACGTTCCTGGTCACGACCCGAGCCGGACGACGTACTTGCCCCTCCCCCGCCCCTCGGCGAGCGCCTGGTGGATCTCCGGCACCTCCGCGAGCGAGTCGACCTCGGTGACCGGGAGATCCAGCGCGCCTCCGGCGACGAGATCGAGGACCTCGCGCAGGCCTGCCGCCGCGCGGTGCGTGGCGTGCGCCCACAGCCCGCTCATGCTGAAGCCGCCGACCGACAGGTTGCCGCCGATCAGCCGGCCGGCCGGGGGCAGCGGGTCCTGCTCGCCGCCGCCGGCGTTGCCGAACAGGACGATCCGGCCGCCGGGGGCGGTGACGGCCAGGTCGGTCCGGAGCGCGCGGGTGCCCAGCGGGTCGAGCACGATGTCCGCCCCGGCGCCACCGGTGGCCGCGCGAATCGCCTCCTCCAATCCGGCGTCCCGCGGCACCACGGCGTCGTACCCGCTCTCCAGCGCCGGGCCGACACCGGCGGGCCGGCTCACGGTGCCGACCAGCCGTCCTCCGCCGAGCACCGGCACGAGCCGGGCCACCGCGCTCCCGATCCCTCCGCCGGCCGAGTGGACCAGCACGGTCTCCCCGGGCCGGAAGCGCGCGGCGTCGCGCAGGAGGAGGAGCCCGGTGGTCAGCATGAGCGGAGCCGCCGCCGCGACCGGGGACGGGACGCCCGCGGGCACGGGCACGGCGGAGGCGGCGGGCACCCGCACCACCTCGGCCAGGCCGCCGCCACCGGTGAACGCGGCGACCCGCCGGCCCCGCTCCAGGCCCGTGACGCCCGGCCCGGCCTCCCGGACCGTGCCGGACACCTCCAGGCCCGGGCGGTACGGCCACTCCTTGGCGTAGCCGGGGTCACCGCGGCGGGCCATCACGTCGATGAAGTTGATCCCGGCGTACTCCACCTTCACGGTCACCTCACCCGCGCCCGGATGAGGCTCCTCGACCTCCGCGACCCTTGTGCGGTCGGCGTCCTGGGACGGCCCGGCCATGACCAGTGCGCGCATGACGACTCCTTCGATGTTTGTCGAACGACGAACATCGTACAACCGTTGTACGATGTTCGTCGAATGAAAGAGGGAACGATGCCGAGATCTCAGCGCCGCCGCACGGCGCTCACCCATCCCGAGCCGGAGGACTTCGACGTGCTCGACATCCTGCACGCGATGTCCGACCCGACCCGGATGACGATCGTCCAGACCCTGCGCTCCACGCCGGAGCGCGCGTGCGGAACGTTCCCGGTCGACGTCGCGCCCTCGACGCTGTCCCATCACTTCCGCGTGCTGCGCGACTCCGGGGTGATCCGGCAGCGCGAGGAGGGCACGCGCCGGTGGACCACGCTCCGCGAGGAGGAGCTCGACCGCCGCTTTCCCGGGCTGCTGGACGCGATCGTGACCGCCTACGAAACGAGCACGGCCTCCGGGACGCCGTGAAACCGTTTGCCGCACGTCGCGCCCGACCGGCATGATCCAAGGTCATGGAACGTATCGACGTGCCGTACGCCGCCGATGAGCGCTCGATGCTCATCTCCTGGCTGGACTGGCACCGGGCCACCGTGTTCGCCAAGACCGAGGGCCTGGCCGAGGATCTCGCCCACCGTCCGCTGCTCGCCTCCTCTCCCCTGATGACGGTCGCCGGGCTCGTCAGCCACCTCTACTGGGTGGAGCGCTATTGGATCGAGCACACGCTGCTCGGCGGCCCGGACGAGCAGCCGTGGACCGAGGAGGACCCGGACAAGGACTTCCGCGCCGACGGCACGCCGCTGTCGGAGCTGCTGGCGGCGTACGAGCGGCAGTGCTCGGCCAACAACGAGGTCCTGCGCTCGCTGAGCCTGGACACCGAGTCGAAGATCGAGCGGCGGAACGGGCGTGTCACGCTCCGCTGGATCATCGTGCACCTCATCGAGGAGACCGCCCGGCACAACGGCCACATCGACATCCTGCGCGAGATGCTCGACGGCGTGACCGGCGACTGAGCCGTGGGCTCCAAGCCCACGGGAACAGGCCACGCGTGGCCAAAAGGATCACGGACGCGCTGACCTCGGGTTAGAGTGCCGACGTGCCGATCCCGGGTTTTCTGGCCGTACGAAACGTCAATCCGCACCATCTCCAGAAGTACCTGCTTCCGCAGGAGATGGACGATGACACGGTGTTGATCCGTCGTCATCCCGCCGTGTTCCTGCAGCAGGTCTTCGAGACGCTCGGCGCGCTGATCCTCGCCGGCGTGCTCACCGGCTTCGTGCACAACTCCACCGCCGTCACGGTGATCTGGGTGGGTTTCCTCATGGTCGCCTCCCGGCTGGTCTTCAAGGTGTTCGAGTGGTCCGATGAGTTCTTCGCGGTCACCAAGGTGCGCGCGATCCTCGTCCACGGCATCGTCACGCGCCGCGTCGACATGATGCCGCTGTCGAAGGTCACCGACCTGACGGTCGACCGCTCGATCCTGGGCCGGATGCTGGGCTACGGCACGATCGTGCTGGAGTCCGCCGGTCAGGACCAGGCCCTGTCACGAGTGGAGTACGTCCCCGAGCCGGAGTCGATCTACCTGGACATCTCCGCGGTGGCGTTCGGCCATGGGGACGACTGAGCGGCGAGCCGACGAGCGAGCGGAGCGGCCGGTGAGGAACGAGCCGTCCGCGTAGCGAGTGAGGAGGCGAGCGCGACCATCAGACGCGACCACTAGGAGTCGAAGCCGACGCCCAGGGCGTCGAGGGTGCGCAGCCACAGGTTGCGGCGGCCCGCGTGCCGGTCCGCCTGGGCCAGGGACCAGCGGGTGAGCTGCACCGCGCCGTACCGCAGCGGCTCCGGCGGGAACGGCACCGGCTTGGAGCGCACCATCGCCAGCCGGGTGCGCTCGGTCTCCTCGCCCGACAGCAGGTCGAGCATGACGTCGGCGCCGAACCGCGTCGCGCCGACGCCGAGCCCGGTGTATCCCGCGGCGTAGGCGAGCCGCCCGCCGTACGCGGTGCCGAAGAACGCGCAGAACCGGCTGCACGTGTCGATGACGCCGCCCCAGGCGTTGGTGAACCGCACGCCGTCGAGCTGCGGGAAGGTCGTGAAGAAGTGCTCGGCGAGCGTCGCGAACGTGGCCGGCCGGCGTTCGAGCTCGGCGCGGACCGCGCCGCCGAAGTGGTAGATCGCGTCGTAGCCGCCCCACAGGATCCGGTTGTCGGCGGTCAGCCGGTAGTAGTGGAACCGATTGCCGGAGTCGCCCACGCCCGTACGGCTCCGCCAGCCCACCGAGGCGAGGCGCGCGTCGGAGAGCGGCTCGGTGACGAGCGCGTAGTCATAGACCGGCGCGATGAAGTGGCGCAGGCGGCGCAGCGGTGCGGGGAAGCTGCCGGTGCCCAGCGCGACCTCCCCCGCGGTGACCGTGCCGTACGGCGTCCGCAGCCGGAGCCCGCCTCCCGCCTCCTCGATCGCGAGCACCGGGGTGCGCTCGAAGATCCGCACTCCGGCCGCCAGGCACGCCCGCCGCAGCCCCCAGGCGAGCTTGGCCGGATGCACCAGCGCGACACCGTCCCGGTCCCACAGGCCGCCCTGGTAGGTCGGCGAGTTCACCTCGGCCCGCACGGCATCGGCGTCGAGCGGTTCGAGGTGCCGCCCGGCCTCGCCCGCGCGCTCGGCCAGCTCGGCGAGGTCGGCGAGTTGCCAGTCCTCGGTGGCGACGTCGAGCTCGCCGGTGCGCTCGAACTCCGCGTCGATGCCGTACCGCGCGAGCGCGGCCTCGATGCCGTCGAGGTTCTCGCGGCCGAGCCGCTCCAGCGTGGCGATCTCCTCGGGCCAGCGGGCCAGGCCGTTGCCCAGCCCGTGCGTGAGGCTCGCCGCGCAGAAGCCGCCGTTGCGCCCGGAGGCGGCGCCGCCGGCGACGTCGGCCTCCAGGAGGACGACGTCGAGCGACGGGTCGCGTTCCCGCGCGCGCAGCGCGGTCCACAGCCCGGTGTACCCGCCGCCGACGACCGCGAGGCCGGCCGCGACCCGGCCGGTCAGCGCGGCGGCGGGCTCGGGCGCCGCCGGATCGGTCAGCCAGTACGGCGTGGGCTCGGCCTCGGCCAGTGCCCTCAGTGCGTCCATCAGAGCCTCACCTGCGCCGCCGGGCGAGCACCGCGTTGCCGACCGCGAGCAGCACGCCCGCCACGAAGATCAGCGTGCCCATGACGTTGACCTGCGGCGGGAGGCCGTTCTTCTGCGCGCCCCAGATCCACAGCGGGAACGTCAGGGTGGAGCCGCTGTTGAAGCTCGTGATGATGAAGTCGTCGATCGACAGCGCGAACGCCAGCAGGGCGCCGGCCAGCACCGCCGGGAAGATCATCGGCAGGGTCACGAGCCGGAACGCGGTCCAGCCGGTCGCCCCGAGATCGCGGGCCGCCTCGTCGATCGCCGGGTCGAGGGTGAGCACCCGCGAGCGCACGGTGACCGCGACGAACGACAGCGAGAACATGATGTGCGCGATCACGATCGTCCAGTAGCCGCGCCCGATGTTCAGCTGCACGAAGAAGGACAGCAGGGACGCGCCCATGACCGTCTCCGGCGCGGAGATCGCGGCGAACTGCACGAGGTTCAGCGAGCCCTGTCCGCGGAAGCGGTACCTGCCGAGGGCGAGTCCGATCAGCGTGCCGAGGACCGCGCTGCCGACCGTGGCGATCAGCGCGATCGTCAGGGAGTTCACCAGCGCCGTGGTCAGGTCCGGCACCGAGAACAGCTGGCCGTACCACTTGAACGTGAAGCCCTGCCAGGTGAGGTTGAGCCGGCCCTTGGCGTCGTTGAACCCGAACGCGATCATCACCGCGATCGGCAGGCACAGCCAGATGATGATCAGCCAGGTGTAGGCGTACAGCAGCCGATCGCTCCAGCGCCCGCGCGCCCTGCGCGCCGTACGGGAGCCGTCCTCCACCACGGTCGCGGTCATCGCGTCGCCACCTCCAGGACGTCCTCGGTGCCCAGCGCCTTGGCGTACAGGAAGATCCCGATGAGCAGGATCGCCATCAGCGTGAAGGACAGCGCCGCGGCCTGCGGATAGTCGGTGTTGACCAGGTAGAGGTTCTGGATGATGTTGCCGATCATCGTGTTGTTGGTGCCGCCGAGCACGGTGGAGTTCACGTAGTCGGCGCTGACCGGCACGAACGTCATCAGCACTCCGGCGAAGACCCCGGGCAGCGAGAGCGGGAACACCACCCGCGCGAACGCCTGCGCCGGCGAGGCGTACAGGTCCTGGGCCGCCTCGATCATCTTCGGGTCCACCCGCTCCAGCGCCACGTAGATCGGCAGGACCATGAACGGCAGGTAGTTGTACGTGAGCCCGGCCACGACCGCGAACCCGGTGGCGATCACGTGGAAGTCCTGCGGCAGCAGGCCGACGTCCTTCAGCGGCGACAGCACGATGCCGTCGTCGGCCAGCAGGAACTTCCAGGAGAAGGTCCGCAGCACGAACGACACGAAGAACGGCAGCAGGATCAGGAACAGGTACGTCGTCTTGCGCGCGCCGCCGCGGAAGGCGATCCAGTACGCCACCGGGTAGGCCAGCACGATGCAGGCCGCCGTGGCGAGCAGGCCGTAGACGAGCGACCGGATGAGCTGGTCGGCGTAGGTGGACAGGCCGTCGCTGTAGTTCTGCCAGTGCCAGGTGAGCCGGAACCCGTTGACGACGTCACCCTGCATCAGCGAGAACGACAGCATCACCACCATCGGCACGACGAAGAAGATGGCGAGCCACAGCCCTCCGGGCAGGATCAGGGCGTACGGGGCGAGGCGCCGGCGCATCGTCAGCCCGCCGTGATGTGCTGGAAGGTGGTGTTGTACTCCTTCTCCTCGGCCGTCGTCAGGGTGCGGTAGTGCCGCAGCTTGGCGTAGTCGGCGTCGGAGGGGAAGACGAGCGGGCTGCCCGCGATCTGCTGCAGCGACTTCTGGTCCGCGCCGGTGGCCTTGGCGGCGTCGGCCTCGATGGCCTGCTTCGCGGCGGGCACCGGGGTCACGTAGTTGACGCTCTCGGCCAGCTTGGCGGCGGTGTCCGGCAGGTAGAAGAAGTCCATCAGCATGAGCGCGTCGACCGGGTTCTCCGCGGTCTTGGGGATCATCAGGTTGTCGGTCCAGAGCGTCGCGCCCTCCTTGGGGATGACGAACTTCAGGTTCGACTTCTCCGAGAGGTTCTGCTGGAAGATGTCGCCGGACCAGGCCATGGTGAGCCACACGTCGCCGCGCGTCAGGGCGTCGATGTAGTCCTGCTCGTAGTACTTGCGGACGATGCCCTTGCTCTTCTGCTCCTGCAGCCTGGCGGCGGCGCGCTTCCAGTCGGCGGGGGTGGACTTCTCCGGGTCGACGCCGATGGCGAACATCCCGAAGTTCCCGATCTCCTGCGGATCGGACATCATCCCGACCTTGCCCTTGAACGCCGGGTCCCACAGGTCCTGGATGCTGGTGATCTCGCGCCCGGTCTTCGCCGGGTCGTACGCGATGCCGGTGAGCCCCGTCTGGTACGGAACGCTGAAGACGTTTCCCGGGTCGAAGGACTCCTTGCGGTAGATCTCCGCGGCGTACTTGGCGAAGTTCGGCAGCCGTGAGTGGTCCAGCGGCACGAGATAGCCGAGCTCCTTGAGCTTGGTGAACTCCACGCCGTTGGTGACCACCATCAGGTCGTAGCCGATCGACTGCCCGGCCTGGAGCTGCGGCGCGATCTTGCCGAACCACTGGGGCATCTCCGAGATGACCTCCCGGTAGGTCACCGTGACGCCGGTCGCCTTCGTGAACGCCTTCAGCGGCGTACGGGCCTTGTCCATGTACAGCGGCCAGTTCGCGAAGTTCACGTGGCCGTGCTTGGTCTTGCCGGCCCAGTACTTCTGCACGTCGTTCTGCTTGGGCGGGGCGGCCTTCTGTCCCTTGACGCCGCAGGCGGCCAGCCCGAGCCCGGCACCCGTGAGCCCCAGGAGCCGCAGGGCGTCGCGGCGGCTGCTCGTCATGCCTCGAAGGAACGCGGGGTCTGTGGTCATAGGTGTCAGGCTCCGATCACGTAGGAGTGGCGTGGATCCCACGACAGCCAGACGCTGTCCCCCCGGGTGGCGACGTCGTCCGCGGAGGAGACGTTCTGCACGAAGACGACGACCTCGGCACCGGTCGAGGTCGCCACGTTGTAGTTGGTGAACATGCCGAGGTACACCACCTCGGTCACGGTGCCGCGCAGCGCGCAGCCGTCGCCGGCCGGAGGGTCGGAGCGCACGTCGATCTTCTCCGGCCGTACGGTGAGCTCGATCTCCTCACCCGGCGCGGCGTCGCACGGCACCACGATCCGCTCCCCTGGGCCCGGCTCGATGACCGCGCGGCCCCCACCGGCGCGGGCGACGGTGCCGGACAGCACGTTGGAGGTGCCGATGAACCCGGCGACGAACGCCGTCGCGGGCCGCTCGTAGATCTCCCGCGGCGTGCCGAGCTGCTCGATCCGGCCGTCGTTCATCACGGCGATGCGGTCCGACATCGTCAGCGCCTCGTTCTGGTCGTGCGTCACGTACACGAACGTGATGCCGACCTCCCGCTGGATGCGCTTGAGCTCGACCTGCATCGCCTGGCGGAGCTTGAGGTCCAGCGCGCCGAGCGGCTCGTCGAGCAGCAGGGCGCGGGGACGGTTGACCAGGGCACGAGCCAGCGCGACGCGCTGCTGCTGGCCGCCGGACAGCTCGCGCGGGCGGCGTCTCTCCCGGCCCTTCAGGTCGACGATCTCCAGCATCTCGCCGACGCGCCGCGCGACCTCGGCCTTGGCGACGCCCTTGCGGCGCAGCCCGAACGCGACGTTCTCCAGCACGGTCATGTGCGGGAACAGCGCGTAGGACTGGAACACCATGTTGACGTCCCGCTTGTTCGGCGGCACGCCCACGACGTTCTGGCCGTGCAGGAAGACCTCGCCCTCGGTGGGCTCGTCGAAGCCGGCGATCATCCGCATCGTCGTGGTCTTGCCGCACCCGGACGGGCCGAGCAGCGAGAAGAACTCGCCCTCCCCGATGGCCACGTCGAGGCCCCGGACCGCCAAGACCGCCTCCCCGTGCGCCTGGAACGTCTTCTTGACGCCCTTCAGCTCGATCGCCGCGAGGTCGGTCCCGACGGGGGTGGTGCCCGCCTCTGTCGTCTCCGTCAAGTCAGACTCCGATGTGACTCATCACGTGCTTGATCCGCGTGTAGTCCTCGAACCCGTACATCGACAGGTCCTTGCCGTACCCCGAGTGCTTGTAGCCGCCGTGCGGCATCTCCGACGCGAACGGGATGTGCGTGTTGATCCACACGGCGCCGAAGTCCAGGCCCTTGGCCATCCGCAGCGCGCGGCCGTGGTCGGTGGTCCACACGCTCGCCGCCAGGCCGTACTCCACGCCGTTGGCCCAGCGCAGCGCCTGTTCTTCGTCGGTGAATCGCTGCACGGTGATGACCGGGCCGAAGATCTCGTCCTGGATCATCTCGTCGTCCTGGGCGAGTCCGGTGACGACGGTGGGCGCGTAGAAGTAGCCGCGGTCGCCGAGGCGCTCGCCGCCGGCGACGACGTCGGCGTGTGCGGGCGCGCGGTCGAGGAAGCCGCTCACGCGGGCGAGCTGGTTCGCGTTGTTGAGCGGGCCGTAGAAGGCGTCCTCCTCCGACGGCGGCCCCACCTTGGTCCCGCGGGCCTGCTCGGCCAGGGCGGCGACGAAGTCGTCGTGGACGCCGGGGCCGGCGATCACCCGGGTGGCGGCGGTGCAGTCCTGGCCCGCGTTGAAGTAGCCCGCCTCGGCGATGCCCTGGGCGGCACGTTCCACGTCGGCGTCGTCGAAGACGATCACGGGCGCCTTGCCGCCGAGTTCGAGGTGGACCTTCTTGAGCGTGTCGGCGGCCTGCCGGGCGACCTCCTTGCCGGCGCGCACGGACCCGGTGACCGAGACCATCTGCGGAATCCGGTGGGCCACGAGTTCGCGCCCGGTGCCGCGGTCGCCGCAGACGACGTTGAGCACGCCGGGCGGGAGGAACTCGGCCGCGATCTCGGCCAGCATCAGGGTCGTGACCGGTGTCGTGTCGGAGGGCTTGAGCACGACGGTGTTGCCCGCCGCGAGCGCCGGGGCGATCTTCCAGGTGGCCATGACCATCGGGTAGTTCCACGGCGTGACCTGCGCGCAGACGCCGATGGGCTCGCGACGGATCATCGAGGTGTGGCCGGCCAGGTACTCCCCCGCCGACCGGCCTTCGAGCAGGCGGGCGCAGCCGGCGAAGAACCGGAACTCATCCACCATCGGGCCGATCTCCTCGTCCCGGGTGAGCTGAAGCGGCTTGCCGGTATTGCGGCACTCGGCCTGGACGAACTCCTCCGCCCTGGCCTCGACGGCGTCGGCGATGCGGAGCAGGGCCAGGCTGCGCTCGCCGGGCGTGGCGTCGCGCCAGCCCGGGAAGGCGGCCTCGGCCGCGGTCATCGCCGCGTCGACGTCCGCGGGTCCCGACACCGGAGCCTGGTCGTACGGCTCGCCCGTACTCGGGTCGACCACATCGGAGACGCGGCCGTCCTTGGTCTCGACGTACTCGCCGCCCACGAGGTTTCGCAGAGTCATCCTCGACCTCCGGGGTCCGGAACGGATGGCCCCGACCATGGCAGAACAACCGGGGGGAGACAAGGGATTCCGTTGTTACAATCGGATTTCACGATGGATTCCTTGACAATCTAGGCATAGATGACACGATGTCGCATCGAGGAGGACTCGATGAGCGACGAACACCCCCCGTCCGTCCGGCAGACGCCGAACGGACGGCGCACCGGTGTGACCCTCGACGAGACGTCAAAGAAGATCATTGAGTTGCTGCAGGCGGACGGACGCCGTTCGTACGCCGCGCTCGGCAAGGCCGTCGGCCTGTCGGAGGCGGCGGTGCGCCAGCGGGTGCAGCGGCTGCTCGAAGCCGGCGTGATGCAGATCGTCGCGGTCACCGACCCCCTGTCCCTGGGCTTCCTGCGGCAGGCGATGATCGGCATCAAGTGCGAGGGCGACCTCACCGCGGTCGCGGACGCGCTGGCCGCGATGGAGGAGATCGACTACGTCGTCATCACCGCCGGGTCCTTCGACCTGCTCGCCGAACTCGTCTGCGAGAACGACGACCACCTCCTGGAACTCCTGGGCCGCATCCGGGCCATCCCGACCGTCACCAGCACCGAGAGCTTCGTCTACCTCAAGCTGCGCAAGCAGATCTACTCCTGGGGAACGCGATGACCCAGCGTAAGGAGGGTGAGCGGCTGATGAACACACAGGATTCGGCCAAACGTCATCTGTGGCTGCACTTCACCCGGATGTCGGCGTACAACGACACCGACGTGCCGGTCATCGTGCGCGGCGAGGGGCCCTACGTCTACGACGACCGGGGCCGCCGCTACCTCGACGGCCTGTCCGGCCTGTTCGTCTCCCAGCTCGGCCACGGCCGCACCGAGCTCGCCGAGGCCGCGGGCCGCCAGGCCGGCGAGCTGGCCTACTTCCCGCTGTGGTCCTACGCCCACCCGAACGCCGTCGAGCTGGCCGAGCGCCTGGCCGCCCTCGCGCCCGGCGACCTGAACCGGGTGTTCTTCACCACGAGCGGGTCCGAGGCGGTCGAGTCGGCGTTCAAGCTGGCTCGCGCCTACTTCAAGCTGGTCGGGCAGCCGGAGCGCTACAAGGTGATCAGCCGGGACATCGCCTACCACGGCACCTCGATGGGCGCGCTGTCGATCACCGGCCTGGCCGGCATCAAGCCGCCGTTCGAGCCGCTCGTGCCCGGGTCCGTACGCGTGCCGAACACCAACTTCTACCGCGCGCCGGAGCACGGCGACTCGCTGGAGCGGTTCGGGCGGTGGGCGGCCGACGAGATCGAGCGGGCCATCCTGCGCGAGGGCCCGGAGACCGTGGCCGCGGTGTACCTGGAGCCGGTGCAGAACTCCGGCGGCTGCTTCCCGCCGCCGCCCGGCTACTTCCCGCGGGTCCGCGAGATCTGCGACCGGCACGGCGTGCTGCTCGTCTCCGACGAGGTGATCTGCGCGTTCGGGCGGCTCGGCCACTACTTCGGCGCCGAGCGGTACGGCTACCGGCCCGACATCATCACCTTCGCCAAGGGCCTGACCTCCGGCTACTCACCGCTGGGCGGCATGCTCGTGGACGACCGGCTGATGGAGCCGTTCAACGAGGGCACGGCGACCTTCCTGCACGGCATCACCTTCGCCGGGCATCCGGTTTCCACCGCGGTCGCGCTGGCCAACCTCGAGGTGTTCGAGAAGGAGAAGATCCTCGAGAACGTCCGCGCGAACGAGGCCGGCTTCCGCACCACCCTGGAGCGGCTGAACGACCTGCCCATCGTCGGCGACGTACGCGGCGACGGCTACTTCTACGGCATCGAGCTGGTCAAGGACAAGGCCACCAAGCTGACCTTCGACGACGACGAGTCCGAACGGCTGCTGCGCGGGTTCCTGTCGCCGGCGCTGTTCGAAGCCGGCCTGGTCTGCCGGGCCGACGACCGCGGCGACCCGGTCATCCAGCTCGCACCGCCACTGATCTGCGGCCAGGAGCACTTCGAGGAGATCGAGCGGATCCTACGGTCGGTGCTGACGGAGGCGTGGACGCGGCTGTGACCCCGCTGTCGTCCACCGACCGGACGCGGTTGCGGCGGCTGCGCGACCAGGGCCGTACGGACCGGGCGGCCCTGTTCGCGGTGCTGCGCGCCGGGTTCGTCTGCCACCTCGGCGTCGTCGTCGACGACACGCCGATGGTCGTGCCGACGGTGTACGGCTTCGACGACTCGTTCCTGTACTTCCACGGGTCGGTCGCCAGCCGGAGCCTGGCGGGCGGGCGGACGGTGTGCGTGACGGTGACGCACGTGGACGGGCTGGTGCTGGCGCGCTCGGTGTTCGAACACGGGGTCAACTACCGCAGTGCGATGGTGTACGGGCTGCCGCGCGCGCTGTCCGGCGAGGCCAAGCTCGAGGGGCTGCGCGTCCTGACCGAGCACGCGGCGCCCGGCCAGTGGGACTACGCGCGGCGGCCGAGCCGTAAGGAGCTGGCCGCCACAGCGATCTTCGCGCTGTCGCTGGAGGAGGCTTCGGTGAAGGTCGCGGAGGGGCCGCCGGAAGACGGCGACGGCCCCGACGCCTCGCTGGGGCTCTGGGCCGGGGTCGTGCCGCTGGAGGTCGTCCGCCGCCCGCCCGTACCCGACCCGGCGCTCCCGGACGGCCTCCCGGTGCCCGCCCACATCGCCGCGCTGTTCACTCAGGACGCAGGCCGGGGACGGATCCCGGGCGGCTGAGCATCGTCGGCGACGGCTACTTGTACGGCATCGAGCCGGTCAAGGACAAGAGCATGGGTTCGACGTTCACGGCCACGCGTTCAGTGCGATCCGTGTGACGTGCTCGAGTTCGGTTCTGCGCACGCCGTCGCGGGCCGCCTGCGCGATTCCGCTCAGCGTCGACATCGTGTAGCGGGCCAATGCCTGCGCGTCGGTGTCGGCGGGAAGCTCACCGGAGGTCATGTCGGCGCGGATCTTGTCGGCGAACCCGGCGACCTTGGCCTCCCGGATGCGCCGCAACCGCGTCGTCACCTCCGCGTCGGCGGTGCCGGCGTCGCCACTGATGATGAGGCATCCGGCCGGCAGGTCGCGACGGCTGTAACGGGCCGGTGCCTCGGCGAACACGCGTGCGGCGGCCTCCTTGGCGGTGCGCTCCTCGGTGAGGGCGGCGTCGATGAACCCGCCGTACTTCTCGTCGTACACGCGGAGGACCTCGGCGAAGAACCGCCGCTTGTCGCCGAAGGCGTTGTAGATGCTCGGAGCACCGATCCCGAGCTCCTCGCTGAGATCCCGTACCGAGGTGCCCGCGTAGCCCCGCCGCCAGAACAGCCGGATCGCCTTGTCCAGGGCCGCGTCCCGGTCGAAGGAGGAGGGGCGTCCACGCGTCGTCGTCATGAGCCCATTTTATAACGAACGTTAGACAATGTGCTACGGTTCGTTCTGTAACAGTCGTTAGAGAAAGGAGTCCTCATGGGATCGCTGACGGGTAAGACGGCGCTGGTCACCGGTGCGGGCCGGGGAATCGGCCAGGCGATCGCGCTTCGGCTGGCTCGCGACGGCGCCCGAGTCGGCGTGCACTACGGCAGCAGCGCCGAAGCCGCCGAACGGACCGTTCGGACGATCCGCGACGGTGGTGGCCAGGCGTTCGCGATCCAGGCTCGGCTCGGACTCCCGGGTGATGCCGAGACGGTGTGGGCGGCGTTCGATGAACACGCCGACGGTGTGGACATTCTGGTCAACAACGCGGGCGTGCTGGGTGGGCGCGTCCCCTTCGCCGAGATCGACGAGGCGAGCTATGACGAGGTCTTCGCGGTCAACACCAAGGCGCCGTTCTTCCTCGCCCAGCACGGCCTGTCGCGGCTGCGCGACGGCGGCCGGATCATCAACGTCTCCACCCGCTTCACCCACGGCGCGCGAATCCCGGAGCTGATCGCGTACGCGATGTCGAAGGCCGCGGTCGACTCGCTGACGGCGACCCTGGCCAAGGAGCTCGGACCGCGCGCGATCACGGTGAACGCGGTCGGCCCCGGCGCGACCGACACCGACATGAACACCGCGAGGCTCGCGACGGAGGAGGGCCGTGCCGCGATCGCCGCTCTGTCGCCGCTGAACCGAGTCGCACAGCCGGACGACATCGCCGACGTCGTCGCCTTCCTCGCCTCCGAAGACGCACGATGGGTGACCGGGCAGTGGATCGACACGAGTGGCGGGTCGATGCTCTGACGCCCGTCCCGGTCTTGATCTCGTGGGCAGGACCACGCCGCGAGTGCGCGAAGAGGTGCGCGGGCTCACTCCGCCGAGGTTGTGGCTCTTGTACGCCATGACGGCGGTCTCCACTGCCGCGCTGCCGGGTACGAGCGATCAGCGGGCAGGGCGCAGGTCGGGAACCGACCTCGGGCGGTTGAGCAACACGTATCCGTCCTGCTGCCGGACCACCGAATAGCCCTCGCGCCGCAGCAGGCTCACGCGGTCGCGCTGCGCCTGAACCGAGGGGAACGGGAAGTCCTGGGCCGCCACGTCGGCCAGCACCCACGGGGCCCAGCGCGGCCGGTCGTCCCACAGCAGCACCCGCGTACGGCCGCTCAGCTGCGGGCCGATTCCGTTGGGCGCCTCGATCAGCGCGCCGTCGGGTACGGCGGGCAGGATCGCGGCAGCGGCTCTGGCCCGCGCGTCGCGCCGGTAGAAGTCCGGCTCGGCGAACTTGGCGAAGGAGAAGTGCGGGACCACCAGCAGGGTCGCGGCGAGGGCGGCCACCGGCCAGACGCGCTCGGCTCGCGGCAGCGGCCTCCCGAGACGGAGCCGCTGTCCGAGGCCGGGCCGCTCTCGGCGTTCGAGCCGCCGCCGGAGGCGGGGCAGCAGCCGGCCGAGGCGGGCCGCGCCGTCGACGCCGGCCGCGACGAGCAGGGCGATCAGCGCGACGTTGTAGTGGAATCGCGGCTCCCACCAGTGCCCGAACCGGCTCGACAGCATCCGCTCGGCCAGCAGCGGCAGCACCGACAGCGTGATCGGTGACAGGAGCGGAAGCAGCAGCAGCGGCGCCACCAACCACAGCATCGTCGTCACCTTCACGTGCGGGGTGACCAGGAGCTTCCCGATCGTCCAGGGATGGGTGAGCGCGCCGGCCGCCGCGTGCGGCAGGTCGCGGCCGAGCGCGTCGTAGGCCCAGTAGTAGTCGGCCGAACCACCGAAGGCCGGGATCAGCACCCGGGAGGCGAGCCAGGTCCAGAACACCCCGGCCACGACGAGAAGGACCGCGCGTCTCCGCTCGCCCCGCCGGATCAGCAGGTAGAACCCGAAGCCGGCGACCAGCAGGCCCATGTCCTCCTTGACGAGCAGCAGGGCACCGGCCGCCGCCGCGCTCTGCCACCGCCGGCCGGCCTCGTGGCGTTCGAGCATGAGCATCGACAGGACCGGCGCGAACGCCATCTCGTGGAAGTCGAACGCCAGCGTCTCGGCCACCGGCCACGCCAGCGCGTACACGGCGGAGACGCAGTACGCCGGCCCGCTGCCGAGCCGGCGGCGCGTGAACGCCCAGAGCGGGACGATCGCGAGCGCGAGCAGCACCGACTGGGCGACGAGAAGGGTCTGCGGCCCGTCGTGGATCCAGTACAGCGGGGCGAGCAGCGCGAGGATCGGCGAGAAGTGGTCGCCGAGCACGGTGAAGTGCGCACCGAACCCGTTGTGCACGCCCTTGACGATCGCGACGGGCAGGTGGAGGCGGCTGTAGGACCGTACGGCCTGGTCGAAGATCACCAGGTCGTACGTCGTGGTGCGGAAGGCCCAGAACCGCAGGAGGGAGTAGATCGAGTACACGGCCGCCACGACCACGGTGAGCGCGCCGACGGCCACCGCCTGCCGCCGGGGCACGCCGGTGCGGGGTTCGGTGGCCTCGGCGAGCATCAGCCGAGCGCCTCGCGCAGGCGCTTGGCGTACTCGCGTGCCTCGTCGTCGGAGTCGTACCTGGTGCGCGGCCAGAAGAACCCGCGCAGGCCGTCCTTGCGGTTGCGCGGCACGACATGGGTGTGCAGGTGCGGCACGCTCTGGCTGATCCGGTTGTTCATCGCGACGAACGACCCGGCGGCGCCGAGCACGGTCTCCATCGCCTCGGCGAGCCGCTGGGCGGCGCCGAAGTAGGGGGCCAGCAGCTCGGGCGGCAGGTCGGGCAGGGTCTCGTAGTGCTCCCGCGGCACGAGCAGCGTGTGCCCCTTGAACAGAGGCCGGGTGTCGAGGAAGGCCACGGCGGGCCCGTCGTCGTCCAGCACGACGTGGGCGGGTCGCCTCCCCGCGACGATCTCGCAGAACGCGCAGTCCATGGTGGCATTCTTCCGCTTACGTTGGGCTTATGTGACGCCGGTAGAGTCCGGGGTCGTGCAATTGGACCAGGTCGCCTTCCGCTACCGGCGAGGCGCGCCGTGGGTGCTCCGCGATGTGACGCTGACCGTACCCCGCGGGCGGCTCATCGAGGTCAGTGGGGCCAACGGAGCGGGCAAGTCCACGCTGCTGCGGCTGCTGGCCGGAGTGGTGCCCCCGGTGCGCGGGCGTGTGTCGGGCCGTCCGCCGCGCGTCGGGTACGCCCCGGAGCTCTTCCCCGCCGCCCAGCCCTTCACCGCGAGCGCCTACCTGGGCCACATGGCGAGAATCCGGGGCGTCGATGACTCCGCCGTGGCGAAGTGGGCGGCGCGCCTGGGCTTCTCCGGCCTGCTCGGCACCCGGCTGCCCGACCTGTCGAAGGGCAGCGCCCACAAGGCGGGCCTGATCCAGGCGCTGCTCGCCGAGCCGGAGCTCCTCGTGCTGGACGAACCCTTCGCGGGCCTGGACGCCGAGACGCGCGCGGCACTGCCGTCGCTCCTGTCCGGCCTCACCGCGGACGGCACGTCGGTGGTGGTGAGCGATCACCAGGGCGACCTGCGGAAACTCCCGGGCGTCGTCCGGTGGCGGGTGTCGGGCCACACGGTGACGGTGGGAGGCATACCGGACGAGCACACGATCGTGGAGGTCACCGTACGCTCCGACGAGGCCGACGCTCTGGTCGAGCGCCTGACCGCCGACGGCTACCACGCCCGCCGCCGATGAACACGGACCTCGACCGCCGGCGGCCGCCGCTCCCGGTTTCGCCGCCCCCCGAGAGACGGTCGACGATCGCCGTAATGCGCTTCCAGCTCAGTGGGTACCTGCGGTCGGTGCGTGCGCTGCACCCGGTGCTCGCGCTGGCGCTGTTGCTGGCGATCATGTTCTCCAGTCCGCTCGGGGGTACGCCGGCCGAAGTGCGGAAGGGGACGGTCACCGCCATCGCCGACGCGGCCGTACTGATCTTCCCGATCTGCGCCTGGGCGGCGCGCGGGCTCCTCGACACCGAGCCGGACGTCCAGCGGCACGTGTCCGCGGTCACCGCGGGCCGCCGGCGGGCCCTCATCGCCGGCCTGCTCTCCGCGTTCGTCTTCAGCGCCGTTTTGGCACTGGTCGCTCCGGTCTACCTGCTCGCCCAGGCCGCCGGTTCCGGGTTGAACCCCCAGGCCATGGCGGTCGGCGCCACGCTGTGCCCGCTGTCGGCTCTGGCCGCGACCGCGCTGGGCGCGCTGACCAGCCGCGCCGTCATCCGCTCGACGGGCACCTCTATCCTCGTCCTGCTGGGCGTCTGCACCCTGAACCTCATCTTCGGCCTGTCGCCGCTGCGCTTCCTGACGGTTCCGATGATCGACTGGATGCGCGCGGCCGGCCACGGGCCCTCCGGCCTCGTCGGCGCCTTCCCCGAACTGACGGCGCGCACCCTCGCGTGGACCGCCATCGCGATCGCCCTGTACGTCCGCCTGCGCCGCACCCGCCCCTGACGGCCCCGGCCGGGTCGGTGTTTGGAGCGGCCCCGGCCGGGTCGGTGTTTGGAGCGGCCCCGGCGGTCGTGTCGGCCTTTGAAGCGGACCCGGTCGCCGGGTCAGCCTTCGGAGCGGAGGCGTTCGATCTCCGATGCCAGCCGCTCCAGGAAGGCGTCCACTTCCGCCTGCCGGTAGCCGGGACGCATCCGGGTCGTCGCGAACGCCGACTTCTTCACCACCGAGCCCCGCGCGGTGCCCGCGCGGAGGGCGGTGATGGTCGTGTCGAGGAAGTCGTCGACCTCCTGCTCGTCGTAGCCGGGGGTGAGCCGCGCCGTCGTGAACTGCACGTTGCGCACCAGGCCGACGAGCCGGTCCACCTCGCCCGACACCATGCGGTTGCCGCCGGCCTTGTCCTCCAGCTCGCGGATGTACTTCTCGAGCGCCTCGTCCACGGCCTTCATGCGATATCCACGCACCGCCCGCCGGAATTTCACCGCGTTGACCTCATCGGCCGTGACCGGCGGCGCGTACAGCGGGCTCAGCCCGAGTGTCCCCTCGATACGGCCGATGAGCGCGTCCACCTGAGCGGGGCTGTAGCCGCGGAAGGCACGCGGAAAGTCTGGCATCTGATCATTGTTTCCGATCTCCGCCGAACAGGCGACGCACGACCACGCGATGCGCCATGGCCGTATCCGGCCTGCCTCACGTTGGAGGGCTGGGTGAGGTGCGCCTATCCCTGCCGGGTCCGCAGCGGGGCCTCCTGAGGCATCGCCGCGAGTTGCCCGCAGGCTCCGTCGATCTCCTGGCCACGCGTGTCGCGTACGGTGACCGGCACGCCGTGCGCCTCCAGATGCCGGACGAACTCCGTCTGGACGGACGGCCGTGAGGCGGTCCACTTCGAGCCGGGCGTCGGGTTGAGCGGGATCAGATTGACGTGCACGGGATGGCCCTTGATGAGCCGCCCCAGCAGGTCGGCGCGCCAGGCCTGGTCATTGATGTCGCGGATGAGGGCGTACTCGATGGAGACGCGCCGCCGGGTGCGGTCGGCGTACGCCCAGGCGGCGTCGAGGACCTCGGCCACCTTCCAGCGCGTGTTGATGGGCACCAGCTCGTCGCGCAGTTCGTCGTCGGGCGCGTGCAGCGACACCGCGAGACGCACCTTCAGGTCGAGGTCGGCGAGCCGCCCGATGGCGGGTACGAGACCGACCGTCGAGACGGTGATGTTGCGCTGGGAGATGCCGAGCCCGGCCGGACTGGGGTCGCTGAACCGGTGGATCGCCCGTACGACGTTGTTGAAGGACGCGAGCGGCTCGCCCATCCCCATGAAGACGATGTTGCTGACACGTCCGGGGCCGCCGGGGATCTCGCCTCGGGACAGCGCACGGGCCCCGGCCACCACCTGCTCGACGATCTCGGCCGTCGACAGGTTGCGGGTGAGGCCCGCCTGGCCGGTCGCGCAGAAGGGGCAGTTCATGCCGCAGCCGGCCTGCGAGGACACGCACATCGTCACGCGATCGGGGTACCGCATGAGGACCGACTCGATCAGCGTGCCGTCGAACGCCTTCCACAGCGTCTTGCGGGTCATGCCCTCGTCACAGACCTGGTCGCGCACCGAGGTGAGCAGAGTCGGCATCAGCTCGGCGACGAGACGGTCACGCACCGCCGCCGGCAGGTCGGTCATATCAGCCGGATCGTCGACCAGCCGGCCGAAGTAGTGCCGCGAGAGCTGGTCGGCACGGAACGGCTTTTCATCCAGCGCGGCAACCGCCTCCCGGCGCTCACCGGGGGACAGATCGGCGAGATGACGGGGCGGCTTGGCCCGCCGCGGAGCGGCGAAGGTGAGCTGAGCGGACATGTTCGTACCAGTGTGGCAGACACCCGGGAGAGCTTTGACCGCACGCCGCCCACCGGCCGCCGGGCGGGCCCCGGATTCTGTTTGGACAAGAGGGCGTTCTTTCGGCAGGTCGTTACTCCGCTCGGGCACTGGAATCACTACAGTCCCTTCCTATGCCGGTATTGCGTAGAACGCCGCGGGAGGCGCGGGTCCTGCTCAGTGACACGAGCCCCTATGGGAGCCGTGTCCTCGACGTTGAGTACGACCAGGTCGCCACGGCGGCGTACCTGCGCACCGCTGACGGGGAGACCGTCGCGGCCAGCTGGGTCGCCAACCATCAGGAGGCGCCCTACCACGCCGATCTGGCGCGGCTCAACGCCGGTCTGGTGCCGGCACTGCCCAGCGGCCGTACGAAACACCCCAAGGGACGGCCGCCGCTCGACCCCCGGACGCTGGAGGTCGTGTGGTTCGAGGAGGGTGACGGGGTCGCGTTGATGGAGGCCGGGCAGCCGTTGTGCGTCATCCCCGGCTGGTCCGACACGGACCGCGGCATCCCCGGATACGCGCGGGAGGCGATCGGCCGGAGCCCGTTCGCGTTCGCGCTGGACGATGAGATCGACGAGCTCGGCCCGCGGATACTGCAGGCCGAGGCGTTCTGGAGCTGGCGGCGTGGACAGGGCGCCTGGGAGGCTTTTCAGCAGTCGCTGCTCGGCCACCTGCTGAGCCGGTTGGGGCCGGGCGGCTACTACTGGCATGACATCGGCCGCCGGCCGGGCCGTACGGACAACGGGCCGCAGCCCGCCGTACCCGCGCAACGACCCGCCGGATCCGCGCAGCGACCGGCCGTACCCGCGCCATGGCCCGCCGTGCCGGCGACCACCACGCCGCCACGGCGCGAACCGGTCGTGGGCGTCTCCGAGCGCCCGGCGCGCGGCGACCGGTCGTACAACGTGCTGTCGACCGTCGGCATGAGCTGCCAGCGGATGCCCACGGTCGAGCTGTATGAGGACAACGTCGCCGAGCACGCCCGCATCGAGCTCGCGGTCGCCACGACCTTGCCCAGCGTGCAGGCGGGCAGGGTCTTTCCGTGGCTGGCGCAGTATCCATGGCAGGCCGTCACCTCCTTCGCCCCGGGTGACAATGTGAAGTGGTACCACGAGGCTCGGACGTTCCCGTTGGGTCCGACCTGGGAAGGCGTCCTCCTGCTCGACAACCCCAACCGCCTCGAGGGTCCGGACGCCCCCGATCTGACGGCGTTCTCCTTCGGTGGCGACCCGGTGCAGTGGCTGTGGATCGTCCCGATCACCGAGGAGGAGCGGCAGTACGGCAAGCAGGAAGGCTCGGACGCCCTCATCGAACGCCTCGCCCGCAAGGGACGCAGCTGGGTCGTGGGCGAGTAACCGAGGCGCCCGTCTTCGGCCGGCCCCCGGGAGACGCAGCCGGGCGTCCAGCGGGGTCGGCTCGGTCGCCGTGTGCATGCGCCGGGCGCCGTGATCGGCCGCCCGGCGTCTCGCATCTACGCGGGCGGCACGAACACCTCGAACAGCAACCAGACCACCGGGACGGTCGCCAGGAGTGAGTCGAGGCGGTCCATGACCCCGCCGTGTTCGGGCAGGAGGCTGCCCATGTCCTTGATGCCGAGGTCCCGCTTGATCATCGACTCGATGAGGTCGCCGAGAGTCGCCGAGCAGACCGCGGCCGCGCCGACGATGACCCCCTGCCACCAGTGGCCGTGCAGCAGCCACGGCAGCAGAATTCCACCGACGATCATGCAGGTCAGCGCCGAACCGCTGACGCCCTCCCACGTCTTCTTCGGGCTGATGGACGGGGCCATCTTGTGGCTGCCCAGGAAGGAACCGGCGAAGAACCCGCCGATGTCGCTGGCGACCGTGACCGCGATGAAGATCAGTACGCGGTCGGCGCCGTCCGGGGCGGCCAGGAGGAGCACGACGAATCCGGCGAGGAACCAGATGTACGCCGTGGCGAACACGCCCGCCGTCGCGTCGCGGACGTAGCCGTCCTGGCCGCGGGGCAGTCGCCAGAGCAGGACGACGAGGGTGGTCAGGCCGAAGCCCGCGACCAGCGCCGTCGTACCCCAGAAGTAGGTGCACAGCACCGTCGCGAGCCCGCCGGCCATGACCGGCACCCACGGGATCCGGATGCCGCGCGAGTCGAACGCCCGGATGAACTCCCAGACGGCCATGCCCAGGAAGATGACGACGACGCCGAGGAAGATCTCTTTGATCGTGTAGAGCGACAGCAGCACCACGGCGCCCAGCGCCACACCGACCGCGACGGCGATGGGAAGGTTACGGCTGGATCCGCGCTTCTTCTTGCCCGTGACCGCCTGCTCCTCCGGGATCTCCGGTGCCGGCATGGGGGCCTGTTCGAGTCCCACTAGACCTCGAGCAGCTCGGCTTTCTTGTGTTCGAGCAACTCGTCGATCTTGGCGACGTGCTTGTGCGTGAAGTCGTCGAGATCCTTCTCCGCGCGGTGCACCTCGTCCTCGCCCGCGTCGCCGGCCTTGGCGAGCTTGTCCAAGGCGTCCTTGGCGTGACGGCGGATGTTGCGGATCGAGACCCGCGCCTCCTCCGCCTTGTGCCCGGCCACCTTGATGAACTCCTTGCGGCGCTCCTCCGACAGCTCGGGGAAGACCACACGGATGATCTTCCCGTCGTTGCCGGGGTTGACACCCAGGTCGCTGTCGCGGATGGCCCTCTCGATCGCGTTCATCGACGAGGCGTCGTACGGCTGGACGATGACCATGCGCGGCTCGGGAAGCTGGAACGACGCGAGCTGGTTGATGGGCGTCTGCGTCCCGTAGTAGTCCGCGGTGATCTTGTTGAACATCGCGGGCGTGACTCGGCCGGTACGGATACTGGTGAAGTCTTCCTTGGCGACAGTGACGGCCTTGTCCATCTTCTCCTCGGCCTCGAGGAGGATTTCGTCGATCACCTTAGGCTCCTGTATTTCAACTGTCCGCCGGACATACCAATGTGCCGATCTTTTCACCGCGTACGGCACGCACGATGTTGCCCTGACCCATCAGGTCGAAGACCACGATCGGCAGGCCGTTGTCCATGCACAGGCTGATCGCGGTGGCATCCATGACCTTCAGCCCGCGTTGCAGCACCTCGCCGTACTCCAGCCGGTCGAACCGGAAGGCATCCGGGTTCTTCTTCGGATCGGCGTCGTACACGCCGTCGACCTGCGTGCCCTTGAGCACCGCGTCGGCGGAGATCTCCAGGGCCCGCTGGGCGGCGGCGGTGTCGGTGGAGAAGAACGGCTGTCCGATCCCCGCTCCGAAGATGACCACGCGGCCCTTCTCGAGGTGACGGATGGCGCGCCGCGGGATGTACGGCTCCGCCACCTGCCCCATCGTGATCGCGGTCTGCACCCGCGTCTCGACTCCGAGCTTTTCGAGGAAGTCCTGCAGAGCCAGGCAGTTGATCACGGTGCCGAGCATGCCCATGTAGTCGCCGCGGGCGCGGTCCATGCCGCGGGCCGACATCTGCGCGCCGCGGAACATGTTTCCGCCGCCGCAGACCACGGCGACCTGCACTCCCTCGCGCGTGACCTCGGCGATCGCCTTGGCGATGTGCTGCACGATCGCCGGGTCGATGCCGAGGCCCTCACCGCCGGCGAACGCCTCGCCGGACAGCTTGAGAAGGACACGTTTCCAGCCGTGGGACTGGGACGACGGAGCCGCCGTCGTGTCGGTGGTTTCGTTCTCCTGCACGGCGGCGGCTCCTTAGTCTCTCGTTTCTGTCTTCGGCGACCCTCAGGCCTGTCCGACCTTGAACCGGGCGAAGCGCTTGACGGTCACGCCGGACTCCTGGAGGACCTTAGCGATCGTCTTCTTGGGGTCCTTCACGAAGGGCTGCTCAAGAAGGACGAAGTCCTTGAAGTAGGACCGTACGCGTCCCTCGACGATCTTTGGAATCGCCTGCTCGGGCTTGCCCTCCTCACGCGTGATCTGCTCCGCGAGGGCCCGCTCCTTGGCGACGACGTCCTCGGGAACGTCGTCGTTGCTGAGGTACTTCGGCGACATCGCGGCGATCTGCTGCGCGATGTCCTTGGCGACCTCGGCGTTCGCGGTGTCCAGCTCGACCAGCACGCCGGTGGTCGGCGGCAGGGACGGATCGGACTTGTGGAGGTAGCTGGCCACGTAGCCGCCCGTGAAGTGGGCGAAGCGACGCAGCTCGAGCTTCTCACCGATCTTCGCGCTGTTGTTGTCGATCAGCTGCTGAACGGTCGTCCCCGGCTCGATCTCCGCGCCGAGCAGCGCCGGCACGTCCGCCACGTCGGTGTTCGCGGCGAACGCGGCGATCTGGTCGGCCAGCGCGATGAACTGCTCGTTCTTCGCGACGAAGTCGGTCTCGCAGTTGAGCTCGATCAGCGTGCCGTCGTTGTCGCCCTTGAAGTGCTGGGCGACCAGGCCGTTGGCGGCGGTGCGCTCGGCGCGCTTGCCGACGTCCTTGGCGCCCTTGAGACGCAGAAGCTCAACGGCCTTGTCGAAGTCGCCCTCCGCCTCGGTGAGGGCGTTCTTACACGCCATCATGCCGGAGCCGGTGAGCTCCCGGAGCCGCTTGACGTCGGCGGCGGTGAAGTTCGCCATTGTGGTCTGTCTCTTTCGTCTTCGGTTGTCGGCCGGCCGTCAGGCTTCCTGGGCGGGCTGCTCTTGCGTCGTCTCAGCCTGCGCCTCGGCCGGAGCCTGCGCCTCAGCCGGGGCCTGCGCCTCAGCCGGGGCCTGCGCCTCGGCCGGGGCCTGCGCCTCGGCGGGGGCCTGCCCCTCGGCCTGAGCCTGGGCCGCGTCGGCCTCGGCCTTCTTCTCCAGCAGCTCGCGCTCCCACTCCGGGAGAGGCTCCTCGGCTCCCACGGAGGCCGGCTTCTCGTCGCCGGAGGCGGAGGCGCCCGCGCGGGCGATCAGACCGTCGGCGACGGCGTCGGCGACCACGCGGGTGAGCAGGCTGACACTGCGGATGGCGTCGTCATTGCCCGGAATCGGGTAGTCGACCTCATCCGGGTCGCAGTTGGTGTCGAGGATCGCGACGACCGGGATGCCCAGCTTGCGCGCCTCGTTGACGGCGATGTGCTCCTTCTTGGTGTCGCAGATCCACACCGCGCTGGGCACACGCGCCATGTCCCGGATGCCGCCGAGGGTGCGCTCGAGCTTGTCCTTCTCACGCTTGCGCATGAGAAGCTCTTTCTTCGTCAGACCCGAGCCCGCGACGTCGTCGTAGTCGATCTCCTCGAGCTCCTTCAAACGCGTCAGGCGCTTGTGCACGGTCGAGAAGTTGGTGAGCATGCCGCCCAGCCAGCGCTGGTTGACGAAGGGCATGCCGACGCGCTGCGCCTGCTCGGAGATCGACTCCTGCGCCTGCTTCTTGGTGCCGACGAACAGGATCGTGCCGCCGTGGGCGACGGTCTCCTTGATGAAGTCGTAGGCGCGGTCGATGTAGGACAGCGACTGCTGCAGGTCGATGATGTAGATGCCGTTGCGCTCGGTGAAGATGAAACGCTTCATCTTCGGGTTCCAGCGCCGGGTCTGATGCCCGAAGTGGACGCCGCTCTCGAGCAGCTGCTTCATGGTGACGACGGGTGCCATGCCCGTTCCGCTCCTGTCTGGCCCTGTGCGGACCGTTCTCGGTTGTCTGGCGCCCGTGCGTGCCCCTGCCGTGACTGCCGTCACGGACCGAGAGGGCCGCCCCACCGTTCACCGATGGCCGGCGGGCGCGTGAATTCGGTCATGCGACCGTTCAGTCAGTGTACCGGCGGCGCGCCCCTGGCGTGGAATCAGCGGAGTTATCCACATCGGGGCGGACGCTCTGGTGGCCGGCACCGGCCGCGCTCAGGCTGTGGTGGCATGACGTGGAGCGGAGTGCTTCTGGTGATCACGACGTTGCTGCCCGCCGGTCCCGGTGCCGGTCCGGCCGGCGCCGGAGGCGGGACGGGGTGGCGGTGGCCGCTGCGCCCGGTGCCGCAGGTGTTACGGCCCTACGACCCTCCGGCCCATCCCTGGGAGGCCGGCCATCGGGGCGCCGACCTGGCGGCCCGCCCGGGGCAGGCGGTGTACGCGGCCGGGCCCGGCCGCGTCGGATACGCGCGGGACCTGGCGGGGCGAGGGGTGGTCACCGTGATCCACGGACGCTTACGCACGACTTACCTGCCCGTACGCGCGACGGTGCGGCCCGGCCGCGTCGTGAAGGCCGGGACGCGCATCGGCGTGGTGGAGGGCGTGCTCGGGCACTGCGGCCAGGTCGCGTGCCTGCACTGGGGGCTGCGGCACGGGCTCTCGTATCTCGACCCGCTGATCCTGGTGGGCCGAGCCCCCGTACGCCTTCTGCCCTGGTGGGACGACGGTCCCACCGTCGGCATGACACCGCCCTGAGCGCCTCTCGCGCCGAGTTATCCACAGGTTGCGACACATCTACCACTCAGCGTGGTCATCGGGCAGTTTCAATGCCGGAGGTGAGCACATGCGCGCGAAGGACGTGCTTGGACGGCTCGGAGAGGACGCGGCCGTCCGGCATCTGATGGGGCTCGGCTGGACGATCATCGAGCGCAACTGGCGGTGCCCGGAGGGCGAGCTCGACATCGTGGCCCATGACGGGTCCGGCCTGGTGGTCTGCGAGGTCAAGACGCGCTCACGGGCCGCGCACGGCACTCCGCTCGAGGCGATCACGCCCGCCAAGGCGGGGCGGCTGCGACGCCTCACCATGCGGTGGCTGGCGTCGCACGGCATCAGCCGGGCCGCCGACGTCCGCATCGACGTGATCGGGCTCGTACGTGCGGGGCCCGGGCGGTTCGACATCGACCATCTCAAGGCGGTGTGCTGAATGGCGCTCGCCCGCACCAGAGCCGTCGCCATCCTGGGCGTGGACGGCCAGATCGTCGACGTCGAGGCCGCCATCACCAACGGACTTCCCGGCCTGCACCTGGTCGGCCTCCCGGACACCGCGCTCAGCGAGGCACGCGACCGGGTGCGGGCGGCCATCTTCAACAGTGGCGAGACGTGGCCCAACCGCCACGTCACCGTCAGCCTCTTCCCGGCCAGCCTGCCCAAGCGCGGCAGCGGGTTCGACCTGGCCATCTCCGTCGCGGTGCTCGGGGCGAACGAAGCCGTGCCCATCGACGCCTGTTCGGGTCTCGTGATGATCGGCGAGCTGGGCCTCGACGGGCGCATCCGGCCCGTGTCCGGCGTTCTGCCCGCGGTCCTGACCGCGGCCGAGAGCGGAGCCGAGACGGTGATCGTGGCGAAGGGCAACGCGGCCGAGGCATCGCTCGTGCCGGACGTGAAGGTGGTCGGCGTGGGTTCGCTGCGTGCCCTGCTGGCGCTGCTGCGCGACCTGCCGCCGCCCGAAGAGCCCGACGAGGAGACCGCCGGCCCGCCGGGCCGCACACCGGCCGACGGGCCGGCGCGGCGGTTGGCGGCCGACCGTGGCGATCTCGACCTCTCGGACGTCCGCGGGCAGCCGGTCGGGCGCAAGATCCTGGAGATCAGCGCGGCGGGCGGTCACCACGTCTGCTTCACCGGCCCACCCGGCTGCGGCAAGACGATGCTGGCCGAGCGGCTCCCCGCGCTGCTCCCCGACCTCGACCACGGCGCGGCGCTGGAGGTGACGGCGATCCACTCGGTCGCCGGCGCCCTTCCGGCGGACCAGCCTCTGATCACCAGACCGCCGTTCCAGGCGCCGCATCACACGGCGTCGCGAGCGGCCCTGGTCGGCGGTGGCACCGGGCGGCTGATCCGGCCGGGGGCCGCGTCGCTCGCGCACCGGGGCATCCTCTTTCTCGACGAGAGCCCGGAGTTCGCCGGCGGCGTCCTCGACGCGTTACGGCAGCCCCTCGAAGGGGGCGAGGTCGTGATCGCCAGGTCGGGGGCGACGGCCCGTTTCCCGGCCCGGTTCACGATGCTCCTGGCCGCGAACCCCTGCCCCTGCGCCGCCCCGAGGACGCGCGACTGCGGCTGCGCCCCTTCCGTACGACGGCGTTACCTCGCGCGCATGTCCGGGCCGCTGCTCGACCGCGTCGACCTCAAGTCCGAGCTGAAAGAGGTGACGAGGGCCGAGCTCCGCTACGACCTGACGATCGCCGAGTCCAGCGCGGTGGTGGCCGAGAGGGTGCTCACCGCCCGAGACCGCACGAGAAGACGCCTGGCCGACACACCCTGGCGCACGAACGCGGAGATCCCCGGCCGCGAACTACGCCGTCGTTTCGCCCCGCCGCACGCCGCCCTCGCCGCCCTCGACCGCCCCCTGGCCGACGGCCGCCTGAGCGCACGCGGCCTCGACCGCGTGGTCCGGGTCGCCTGGACCCTCGCCGACCTGACCGGCAAGGAGACTCCCACCGCCGACGAGGTCAACGAGGCCCTCGGGCTCTGGGAGGGCCGCACTTGACCACACCGACCATCCCCACCGGGCGACACCCCCACCGGCACGCGAAAGATCCCTGATCGTCCGCACCGGACGCCGGTCATCGGCAGCCGACGAGTGATCTCCTGCGGTGCCCCGCCGCCGGCCGTAAGCCAGTGGCATATCCGGCCTCCCCCGACACGAAGGAGAAGAACCGATGATCGTCCCTGCCGAAGAACGGTTGGCGCGGGCGTTGTTGACCGCCGTGGCGGAACCCGGTGATGAGCGCTTAGGGCGCTTGGTCGACTCGGTGGGAGCGAAGGCCGCGCTCGAAGCGATACGGGCCGACGAGACGCCCGGCGGCGACGACGAGACCGAGCTCCGGCGACGGTTCCCCGCCTGGCGAGCCCGGCTGTCCGAGGCCGATCCGCAGCGGCTCCTGACCGTCTGCGAGGAAGGGGGCGGCCGGCTGCTGTGCCCAGGTGATGCCGAGTGGCCGTCCCAGCTCGACGACCTCGGGGCGGCTCGGCCGTACGCCCTGTGGATTCGCGGTGACCAGGATCTGCGGTTCGGATGCCTGCGTTCGGTCGCCGTGGTCGGCGCTCGCGCCGCGTCGCCGTACGGGGTTCACGTCGCCGCCGAGATGGCGGCCGAACTGGCCGACCACAGCTGGACCGTGGTCAGCGGCGGTGCGTACGGGATCGACGCCGCGGCGCATCGTGGTGTGCTCAGCGCCGATGGGACGACGGTGGCGGTGTTCGCCTGTGGGGTGGATGTGGCGTATCCGCACTCGCACTCGGCGCTCTTCGCGGAGATCGCCCAGAGCGGACTGCTGGTGAGCGAGTTCCCGCCCGGAGCGCCGCCGACCCGCCCGCACTTCCTGATCCGGAACAGGGTGATCGCGGCGCTGACCCGCGGCACCGTGGTGGTCGAGGCGGCGCAACGCAGCGGTGCCATCAGCACCGCCCGCCATGCCCGTGACCTCGGACGTGCGGTGATGGTGGTGCCCGGGCCGGTCACGTCACCGACGTCTGCGGGCTGCCACACGCTTCTGCGCGAATGGGGCGAGGCCGTCTGCGTGACCGACACCGCCGATGTGCTGGACCGGGTCGGGCTCATCGGTGATGACCTGGCACCCGAACGCCGAGGCCCGGTACTCGACCGCGACCGGCTCGGCCCGGCGGCGCGAAATGTCCTCGAAGCACTTCCGGCACGAGGCGGAGCGGGCGCCGCCCGCATAGCGGTGACGGCCGGCGTCGACCTCGACACCGCCCTCACCTGCCTGGGCGCACTCGCCGCAGGCGGATTCATCGAACGTTGCGCCAAGGGCTGGAGGCTACGGCGCGACTCAACCCGATCGTGAGAGGAGAGCCACACGAATTCCCCCTGGTAAGGAGCCTTGATGTGGACGGAGAAACTCATGCGCCCATTGAGAAAAATCGGAGATGTCCCGGCGCATGCCGATGCCGGGATGACTTAGCGAGTTGGGACACGGCTTCTCCCATGGCCATTCCGGCATGTCCGCTCAAGTACGGCTTCGTTCCGCTCCGAGTACCGCGACGGAGACGGCCAGATCGAACCCGCTGCCGCGCTTGGACAGGCTGGCCGTAGAGAGGCTGACGGTGACATGGCGGTTGGATCACGTCTCACCACTGTTGAAGATGGCCGCCCGCGCCCGGTAGCGCGCCTCGCTGAGCGCGGTATCCGAAAGCCCGCCAGGTGCGGACCAGGCACTGCGGTGGCGCTGACAGCCCCCAACGTCGATGATGGAACGTCGACGGTCTGGATGCCGATGATCTGGTCGTCGACGATCCGCACGCCACCGACCTGGACGCCGACGATCCGCACGCCACCGACCTGGACATCGACGATCCGCACGCCACCGACCTGGACATCGACGATCCGCACGCCACCGACCTGGACGTCAACGGTCTGATCGCATCGACGCTCGGAGGCAGATCGAGCCGGGGGCGGCCTCCACGGCGAGGATCGGTTTCCGGCGACAGGACCCACGGGTCCGACCAGGCTCCAGCGGGTCGTGGACACGCCCAGCGGGACCGCGGGTAGCCCAACGGGGGCGCGGCTTCGTCCGTGGCCGTTCCGGCCTGCCAGCTCAGGCGGGAAACGATGCTTCCCGCCCGCGCACCGTGCTCCGCTCGTGCGTGGCCGTTCCGACGTGGTCGCTCATGTGCGTCGGGCCGTTGGTTTCACGTGGGGATGCGCTGGGCCGATGTCAGCTTTCGGGGAGCTCCAGGTCGCTTTTGGCGAGTTCTTCGACGTTGACGTCCTTGAAGGTGACCACGCGCACGCTCTTCACGAAGCGGGCGGGGCGGTACATGTCCCAGACCCAGGCGTCCTGCATCGTGACCTCGAAGAAGACCTCTCCGTTGTCCGTGCTGCGCACCTGTAGGTCGACCGTGTTGGTCAGGTAGAACCGGCGCTCGGTCTCCACCACGTACGCGAACAGGCCGACGACGTCGCGGTACTCGCGATAGAGCTGGAGCTCCATCTCGGTCTCGTATTTCTCGAGATCCTCTGCGCTCATGGCCGTTCCCCTCCCCGTACTACCGGCTCAGGCGACATCCGCCCGGCCGGCGGTGCCTTCGTACTCTGACGCATCCCACTCGACTTCCCCGGTTACCGGAGCATCCTCTTCCTCCGCCGAGCCCGCGACCACGCAAGTCTCTTCGATCTCCCCGTTTGCCGCGCGGGCCACGTTGACGAAAGAACGCCGGTGCTCAGGACACGGACCATGCTCTAGAAGCGCCGCCGTATGTGCTCGTGTCACATAACCCTTGTGCACGGCGAAACCGTACTCCGGGTACTGCTCGTGCAGGTCGATCATGATCCGGTCTCGTGTCACCTTCGCCACGATCGAGGCGGCGGCGACGCATGCGGCCACCCGATCGCCCTTGGGCACCGGAAGGCCGGGCGCCACCAGGCCGGGTACCCGGAAGCCGTCGGTGAGGACATAGCCCGGCATGAGGTTCAGGCCCGCCAGTGCCCTGCGCATCCCGGCGATGTTGCACCGGTGAAGGCCGACCCGGTCGATCTCCTCGCGAGAGATCACCAGCGCGCACCACGCCGGTGCCGTCTTGGTGATCTCCGCGTAGAGGCGTTCGCGGCGGGCGGCGGTGAGCAGCTTCGAGTCCGCCAGTCCTTCGAGACGTCCTCGGCGGCTCGGCGGCAGCACGACCGCGGCGACCACGAGCGGTCCTGCACACGCTCCCCGCCCCGCCTCGTCGACCCCGGCGACGGGACCGAGCCCGGCGCGTTCGAGCACCCGCTCGTAGGCGTACAGCCCGGCGTCACGCCGAGGAGTGAGACCACGGGGGCGGTGAGCCCGGACATCGATGTGCACATGACGCAGGGTACGTCGCCAACGGCCGAGCCCGCGCTCGAACACCGGCAGGACAGGGCACCCGAGGCCGAGATCGCCCAGGTAACAAGGGCTGATCGCCCTCCCTGCGCGCCGGAACGGCCTGCCATATCCTTTTCGGGCAAGGCACAGAGAGAAGTGATCCGCTGTTCGAGCTGCGGTCATACCTCGATTGAGCGGCAGCACTGGCACCATAGCCACCGAGCGTTCTTTTCCGCCACATAGAGGCAGGAAACAACCTTCCGACGCATAAAAAGACCAGGACCGGCCACGTCGCGCATGCCGCCGATCTCAGGCAGAGCATCCAAGGAGGATGCTCCTCGCCGTCGGGCCGGTGGCCGTGGCGGCCAGCATGTTCCCCGCCGCGATCCGCCGGGCCTCCGCCCGGCACACCGCCGAGCCCACCCTCGAACCCGCCCTCGGATCCACCGCCGCCCCGGGCGACGACGGCCCGGCGATGGCCGGGTCTGCGGCGATACTGACGCACCGACCCAGGCGCGACCCGATCCACGACGACCGCGACGCACCAGCCCGGGCACGGCTGCGCGGCTCCTGCACCGCGTCTGCCGCGCGTACGCCGTCGCGGCGTCGCCGTGCCGGCGTTCGGCTTCGCCACCGCCGGCGCCATGCACGTCACGGGCGACGCCTGGGTGATCGTCTCCATCGTCCTCACGGCGCTCGCGGCCGCCTTCGCTCAGAACGCCGTACCGCGCCAGCCGTCCCAAGCCCGGGCCACCACGAGGCGACCGAGCCGACAGCCCAGCGGAGAAAGCTCGGACCTGGGCGACCCGCACACCCGGATGGCCAACACCAACGACACGCGACTGCGGGTGCTGCACTGACCACGGAGGTTGGTAACGGCGCCACAGGATGGGTGATCTTGCCAGCCCCCGGCGACAGCACGGCCATCCGGCCCGAGGCCGGCAGCCACTGTGGCGATTCCGACGCCCCGGTTCAGGTGGGACCTGATCCGTGACGACCGACGCACCAGCTCAAGTGTGGCTTGATCTGTGGCGCTGACGTGCCGGTCCAGGCGCGACCCGATCCATGACGATCGCGACGCACCAGCCCGGGCACGGCCTGGTCTGCGGCGATACTGACGCACCGACCCAGATGTGGCCTGATCTGCGGCGACCGCGATACGCCAGCTCAGGCACGGCTCGATCCCCGGCGACATGACACACCGACCCAGACCCGACCCGATCTGCGGCGACCGCGATACGCCAGCTCAGGCACGGCTCGATCCCCGGCGACATGACACACCGACCCAGACCCGACCCGATCCACGACGACCGCGATACGCCAGCTCAGGCACGACTCGATCCCCGGCGACATGACACACCGACCCAGACCCGACCCGATCCACGACGACCGCGATACGCCAGCTCAGGCACGACTCGATCCCCGGCGACATGACACACCGACCCAGACCCGACCCGATCCACGACGACCGCGACGCGCCAACCCAAGCACGACTCGATCCCCGGCGACATGACACACCGACCCAGACCCGACCCGATCCACGACGACCGCGACGCGCCAACCCAAGCACGACTCGATCCCCGGCGACATGACACACCGACCCAGACCCGACCCGATCCACGACGACCGCGACGCGCCAACCCAAGCACGACTCGATCCCCGGCGACATGACACACCGACCCAGACCCGACCCGATCCACGACGACCGCGACGCGCCAACCCAAGCACGACTCGATCCCCGGCGACATGACACACCGACCCAGACCCGACCCGATCCACGACGACCGCGACGCGCCAACCCAAGCACGACTCGATCCCCGGCGACATGACACACCGACCCAGACCCGACCCGATCCACGACGACCGCGACGCGCCAACCCAAGCACGACTCGATCCCCGGCGACATGACACACCGACCCAGACCCGACCCGATCCACGACGACCGCGACGCGCCAACCCGGGCACGGCTTGATCTGCGGCGTTTCCGACGCGCCGGCCGGGCGGTGGCTTTGTCTGTGGTGATCTCGACGTGCGGCTCAGGTGTGCCGGTCCGGGCGTGTTGGTTTCGCGTGTGATTTGGGGAGTCGGCACGGGCGAGGCTCGCGGCGGCCGGGGCCTCGGCGGCTCTGTCAGGGCGGCGGGAATTGGTTGAAGCCGCGCTGGTGCTCGTCCGTGGCGTCCTGTTGCTCACGCCCGGTATCCTCACCCGCCTCGCCGGGCCGGATTTGGCGCCGGGCACCGGCGTGCCGCTCATGTGTGGTCGGCGCGGCAGTCGCTCGGCCGGTGTTCCAAGCCGCACCCGGCATCCCCAGGGAGGAAACGGCGTCTCAACCATCAGGGCAGACCGGCATCGGCGCAGGCTCGGCGCGGGGACCGGCGGTGCGGGCCACGACGGCTGCGCTGTGAGGGCCCGTGCGCCGCATCCACCGCCTCAGCGAGGAAGCATGGGCGGGCGGTCAGCGGGAGCGGCGAGCGCGGATGCGGCGGCGCAGGAGCGTGACCGGTACGGCGCCGATCAGGCCGAGCGCGAGCGGGGCCTCCGGCAAAGCGCCGTTCACCAGCGCCAGCCCCGGAGTGTCGAACGTCTTCGGGATCGACAGCGTCGTGAGCCGGGACAGCGGCCAGACGATGACGAAGGCTCGGCCGATCACGCGGCTCTCCGGGACCGTGCCGCCGCCCGGGTCGCCGATGTGGCCGCGCGAGTCGTACGACACCTCGCGGTGGTCGCCCATCACCCACAGGTGGCCCGCCGGCACGGTGATGTTGAACTTGCTGTCCGACGGCCGGTTCTGCTCGCCCTGCGGATCGGTGTAGATGTAGGACGTCTCGACGAGCGGGTGGCCGTTGACGGTCACGCGGCCCTGGGCGTCGCAGCATGCCACGTGGTCGCCCGGAACACCGATGACCCGCTTGATGTAGTCCTTCTCCCCCGGCACGACCCCGAACGCGCTGCCGATCGCGTGAAGCACCTTCGACACCGGGTTCTTCGGCTGGGAGTACTGGACCTCCGGGTCCCAGGAGTCGAGTCCGTTGAAGACGACGACGTCACCGCGCTTGATGTCGCGCGTGTGATAGACGATCTTGTTGACCAGGACGCGGTCGCCGACCTTGAGGGTGTTCTCCATCGACTGGGACGGAATGTAGAACGCCTGCACGGCGAAGGCCTTGATGACCATCGCGAGTGCGAGCGCCACACCGACCAGGATGGGGAGTTCTTTCCAGAACGACCCCTGCTTCTTCTTACGCCCCTTCTGTTCCGACTCCTCGTCACCTGGACGCTCGGAGTCGCTCTCGTCTCCGACCAGGGCCGCATTGTCGGACGGACCGTTCGGCTCGTGCCCGTCGCCCCTCACGCCGTCCCGAGAGTTCCCGGATATGTCGTGGCGCGTTTCACCGGAAGTGGGCGCGGGCTCGCGCAGGCCCTGCTCGTCGTCACTCATCATTGGGAAGCCTAATGCCCTAAGGCCGCACGGGAGGTCATCGGCCGCGTGTCGTCTCCGGCAAGGGTGCCGGAGTCATCCGAATAGAGAACTTCGCCCCGGAACGCCATTGCGCCGTCCAGGACCATTCGCAGTGCCCGTTGTACCCGTAAGGCCCCCTCGGCTCAACTTGACCTTGCCGAGACTTGACTTTCCGGCTGCCGGCGACGGCCGAAAGAGGACGGCCTTGCGGCCTCTCAGCCCCCGATCCCGGGCTCACGTCGCGACATCGATGGCCGGAAGCGGCAACCGGCCTCCAGCGCGCGCCGCGCGGTCAGGTACGAGGTTCGCCGCCCGGCCAGAACATCGGCACGACCCGCGCCGGACCACCAGGACCTGAGGCACATCGAGATCCAGCCCGCGAGAGGCGGATCGCATCCCCCGTACGACAAGAGATCGCCGCCGGGAAGCTGTACGACGCCCAGCCGCCACACGGAACGCGACCGCCGTACGGCGAACGGCCCGCCAGGCCGGGGCCACCACCCGAACGGCCCGAGCGCCAGAACCTGGAGCACATCGACGGCCAGAACGCGCGAAACAGGCCGCCTCCCCCATCGGCAGAACAACCGCCGCAGGAGAGCCGGCCGCCGTACGGAACAGGACCGCCATCCCGCGAGCGGCCCACCAGGCCAGGACGAACGAACTCCGGCCGACCAGGGCAGCGCACGGGGGCCGCGGCTCTCAGGTACGGAAGGCCGGGCGTCGTCCAGGGACACGTCCCGAAGGGCGGGCGGCCGACCGTACGCGAGCACGCCCGATCCGTTGCCGGCTCCGAAAACACCGATCCTCCCGAACGCCGACCGTTTCCGGTGGAGAGGTTCGGGAGGAGGGCTTCGCCGGAGGCGCGGTCAGTTCTCGCGCTTCTCCTTGATGCGCGCGGCCTTGCCGCGGAGGTCGCGGAGGTAGTAGAGCTTGGCGCGGCGGACGTCACCGCGGGTGACGACCTCGATCTTGTCGATCGACGGGCTGTTGAGCGGGAAGGTGCGCTCCACGCCCACGCTGTAGCTCACCTTGCGGACGGTGAACGTCTCGCGGGCGCCGCCGCCCTGGCGCCGGATCACCACGCCCTGGAAGACCTGGATACGGCTGCGGCTTCCCTCGGTCACGCGCACGTGAACCTTGAGCGTGTCACCCGGACGGAAGTCCGGTACGTCGGACCGCTTCGCGGCGTTCTCGATCTCCTGGATCAGGGTGTGCATGACTGAGGTTCCTCGTGTTGGACACGCGCGCGGCACACGGCGCCGCAACGCGATGGGGTCTTCTGGGAAGTCTGGGCGCGCCCAGCGTGAGGCCGGGCCGACACTTCAGTGTGCCATATGTTCGCCGTCGATCGGAAAACCGGCCTCCGCCAGGGTACGCCGATCGACGTCGTCCAGGGTATTGCGAGCGATCAATTCGGGTCTCGTGGCGGCCGTACGGCGCAGGGCCTGGTCGCGTCGCCACCGGGCGATCGCGCCGTGGTTGCCCGACATCAGCACGGGCGGCACCGCGCGTCCGCGCCAGGTCGGGGGCTTGGTGTACACCGGGCCCTCCAGCAGCGCCGCCATCCGGCCCGGCGCGAACGAGTCGTCGCTCACCGAGTCGGCGTTGCCCAGCACGCCCGGCAGGAGCCGGGTCACCGCCTCGACGATGACGAGCACGGCCGACTCGCCTCCCGCGAGGACGTAGTCGCCGATGCTCACCTCATCGACCGGCATCCGCGACCGTGCGTCCTCGATCACCCTCGCGTCGATGCCCTCGTAGCGTCCGCACGCGAACACCAGCCACGGCTCGCCCGCGTACGCGACGGCCGTCTCCTGGGTGAACGGGCGCCCGCTCGGCGTGGGCACGACCAGCCGCGGCGCCGACCCGGAAGGGACGATCGCGTCGAGGGCCTCGCCCCACGGCTCGGGTTTCATCACCATGCCGGGGCCGCCGCCGTACGGGGTGTCGTCCACCGTACGGTGCCGGTCGTGGGCCCAGCCGCGCAGGTCGTGGACGTGGACGTCGACATCGCCGCGCTGCCGCGCCTTGCCCAGCAGCGAGACGCCGAGCGGCGCGAAGTAGTCGGGGAAGATCGTGATGATGTCGAGGCGCATGGGGGTCTCTACTCGAGCAGACCGGGCGGCGGGTCGAGGACCACGCGGCCGGCGGGGAGGTCGACGGTCGGGACGATCGCGCCGACGAACGGCACCAGCGCCTCGTCGCCGCTCGGGCGGCGCAGGACCAGCAGGTCCTGACCGTAGTGTTCGACGTCCACGATCTCACCGAGCTCGGTGCCGTCCGTGGCCACGGCGGCCAGCCCGATCAGCTCGTGGTCGTGGAACTCCTCCGGGTCGTCGCTCGGCGGGATCTCGGTGGAGTCGACGAGCAGCAGCAGGCCGCGGAGTGCCTCCGCGGCCGTGCGGTCCTCGACGCCGGCGAACCGCACCAGCAGGCGCCCGGCGTGCGTACGGACCGTCTCCACCGTCAGCGTGCCCGCGTCCTCGGTGCCGAGCGAGGTGCCCGGGGCGAACCGCTCGGCCGGGTCGTCGGTGCGCACGTCGACGCTGACCTCGCCACGGACTCCGTGAGCGCGGCCGATACGACCGACGGCGAGCAGCATCAGGCCCCGCCTCGTACGCGTCCGGGCGGCACCTCACGGAGCAACGCCGAGATCCCCGGCGGCATGGTGCCGACCGGGGATCGCACGGGCGTGGATCCGTCACCGGGCCGAAGCGTCGGCGGCCCGGACGCCGTGGCGCGGGCCGGGGATCCGGAGGACACCGTCAGCGCGCCTCGTTGAGGTCGAGCAGGTCGACGCGGACGTACCGTCCCCCGGCGATGGCGCTCATGACGGTCCGCAGGGCCTTGGCCGTACGGCCGTTGCGCCCGATGACCTTGCCGAGGTCGTCGGGGTGCACGCGCACTTCCAGGACTCTGCCGTTGCGAAGCCGACGTGCCCGCACCCGAACCTCGTCCGGATGCTCGACGATGCCGCGCACCAGGTGTTCGAGCGCCTCCTCGAGCACGCTACGCCTCGCTCTTGGCTTCGGCGGCGTCCTCGGCCGGCTTCTCCTCCGCCTTCGCCTCGTCCTTCTTGGCCTTCTTCGGCGCGGCCTTCTTGGACTTCGGCTGGGTCGCCTTGCCCTCGGGCTCGTCCGCGGTCTCCTTGAGGGCGGCGGCGAAGACCTCGGCCTTGTCGGGCTTCGGCTCGGCGACCTTCAGCGTGCCCTCGGCACCCGGCTCGCCCTTGAACTTCTGCCAGTCGCCGGTGACCTTGAGGATCGCGAGGACGGGCTCGGTGGGCTGGGCACCGACGCCCAGCCAGTACTGCACCCGCTCGGAGTTGACCTCGATGAGCGAGGGCTCCTCCTTCGGGTGGTACTTGCCGACCTCCTCGATGGCGCGGCCATCGCGCTTGGTGCGGGAGTCGGCAACGACGATCCGGTAGTACGGTGCCCGGATCTTCCCCAGACGCTTGAGCTTGATCTTGACTGCCACGGGTGTGGTGTTCTCCAGATTCGAAATGGATGAGCGGACGGGCGCCGGGTGGGGACCTGCGCTGCCACTCGGAAGGACACGGCTCGCCTGGGGTTGAGAGAGGGTCCCCTGCTGACCGCGGTTCCAGCTAGCCATTCTGCCAGACGATCGCGGTGAAGTCGTAACCGATCAAGGTCGCCGCACCGCGCCATCGGCGGAATTGGGTTAATTCTTGTTCTTCGGGTCCTGCAGCTTGGACAGATCCGGCATCTGGAAGCCCGGGGGCAGCTGTCCCGGCAGGCCGCCGCCCAGGCCGGGCGGCAGGCCCTTGGGCAGGGCGTCCTGCTTGCCGCCGCCCTTTCCGGCCGCGCCCTGGGCGCGCTTGCGCGGGTCACCGCTGCGCTGCCGGCCCTTCTTGTTCTTCTTGTTACCGGACTTGACCGCCTTGCGGCGTGTGCCCGGCATGCCGGGAATGCCCATCCCGCCGGCCATCTGGCGCATCATCTTCTGCGCGTCGAAGAAGCGGGTGACGAGGTTGTTGACCTCGGTCACGGTGACGCCGGAGCCCTTCGCGATACGCGCGCGCCGCGAGCCGTTGATGATCTTCGGGTTGCGCCGTTCATCGGGCGTCATCGAGTTGATGATGCCGCCCACCCGGTCGAGATCACGGTCGTCGATCTCGTCGATCTGCTGCCGCATCTGCCCCATTCCGGGCATCATTCCGAGCAGGTTCTTGATCGGCCCGAGCTTGCGGATCATCTGCATCTGCTCGAGGAAGTCCTCCAGGCTGAAGTCCTCACCCGAGGCGAACTTCGAGGTCATCTTCTCGGCCTGCTCGGCGTCGAACGCCTTTTCGGCCTGCTCGATCAGGGTGAGGATGTCACCCATGTCGAGGATGCGCCCGGCCATCCGGTCGGGGTGGAAGACGTCGAAGTCCTCCAGCTTCTCACCGGTCGAGGCGAACATGATCGGCTGACCGGTGATGTGGCGGACCGACAGCGCGGCGCCACCGCGCGCGTCGCCGTCGAGCTTGGTGAGTACGACGCCGTCGAAGCCGACGCCGTCGACGAACGCCTGCGCCGTCGTGACCGCGTCCTGGCCGATCATCGCGTCGACGACGAAGAGGATCTCGTCGGGCTTCACCGCGTCGCGGATGTCGGCGGCCTGGCGCATCATCTCCTCGTCGATGCCCAGCCGGCCGGCCGTGTCGATGATGACCACGTCGTGCTGCGCGTGCCGCGCGTGCTCGATCGAACGCCGGGACACCTCGACCGGGTCGCCGACGCCGTTGCCCGGCTCGGGGGCGTACACCGGCGTGCCGGCGCGCTCGCCGAGCACCTGCAGCTGCTGCACGGCGTTGGGCCGCTGGAGGTCGGCGGCGACGAGCAGCGGCGCGTGCCCCTCGTTCTTCAGCCAGCGTGACAGCTTGCCCGCCAGCGTCGTCTTACCCGAGCCCTGCAGACCCGCCAGCATGATCACGGTCGGCGGCGTCTTGGCGAACCGCACCCGCCGCGTCTCGCCGCCGAGGATCTTGATCAGCTCATCGTTGACGATCTTGACGACCTGCTGGGCGGGGTTCAGCGCCTGGGACACCTCCGCGCCACGGGCCCGCTCTTTGACCTGCGCGATGAAGTCCTTGACGACGGGCAGCGCCACGTCGGCCTCGAGCAACGCGATGCGGATCTCGCGCGCCGTGGCATTGATGTCCGCTTCGGACAGCTTGCCCTTGCTGCGCAGTGAGGAGAAGACCGTAGTCAGCCGGTCGGAAAGCGTCTCGAACACGTGTCTGGCCAGTCCTAGGAAGCTTTGGGGATCGACCTACCACACTATCCGTTCGGCAGGCCTTGGGTATGACGCTCGGCCCGCGGCTCCCCGCCGCACCCCTCACGTCTCAGCGAAGACCGTCGTAGCGGAGCAGCCGCGGCCGCAACGCTCCGCAGGCACAGCGGGTGTAGACCAGCACGCCCTCCGAGGTGAAGTGACGCGAGACGACGGTGTACGGGGGTTCCTGCGGGCTGCCGCATCGGTGGCACCGGTTCATGGCTGTCAGTGTCGGCCGCGCCTACAGTTGAGGTCCAGCTCATCTTTTCACGCATTACCTTGTGAGGAAAACGCATGATCGAGTCGGTGGACCTGCGGCGTCTCCAGGTGCTGCGCCTCGTGCACCGCCACGGCACGGTCACCGCGGCCGCCGACGTCCTTCACCTCACCCCGTCCGCCGTCTCCCACCAGCTGCGCCAGCTCGCGCGCGAGACCGGCGTCGCGCTGCTGGAGCCCGACGGCCGCCGCGTACGGCTCACGGCCGCGGGCCGCGCCCTGGTCGCCCACGCCGACGCGCTGCACGCGAACTGGGAGCGGGCGCGGGCGGAGCTGGCCGCGTACGCCGACGGAAGCGCCGAGTCGCTGCACATGTGCGGGTTCCCCTCCGCGGTCGCACGGCTGCTGGCGCCGGCCGCGGCCCGGCTCCGCGCCACCGACACGGGATTGACCGTCCACGTCGCCGAGGAGGAGACGGCCGCCGGGCTGGACCGGCTGCTGGCCGGCGAGATCGACATCGCCGTGGTCGTCCTGGACGGATCGACCCTGCCGCTGGACGACGCGAAGTTCGGCCGCCGCCCGGTGCTGGCCGAGCCGTTCGACCTGATCGTGCCCGCCGGTCACCCGCTGGCGGGGCGGGACGAGGCCGTGCTGGGCGACGTCGCGGACGAGCCCTGGGTGCTGGCCGCCGCGGGCAGCTGCGACCTGTACGAGCTCGCCGTCGCGGCCTGTTCGGCCGCGGGGTTCACACCACGGGTCGCGCACCACGCGCGCGACTACGCCGCGGTCTCCGCCCTCGTCGCCTGCGGCCTCGGCGTCGCCCTCATCCCCCGTACGGCCGCGGTGCCCGCCCTGCATGACGTCGCCCGGCTCCCGCTGCGGGACGCGCCCACCCGCCACGTCCTCGCGTGCGTCCGGCTCGGCAGCGACCGCCGGCCGGCGATCGCACGGGGCCTGGCCGCGCTGGAGGAGGCCGGCCGGGAGCTCGCACGCCTACCAGAGAGGCCGGATCGGCGGTGAGCCGGCCGCGGTGACGTACGCCGACAGCGACTCGCGGACCACCTCGAGCCGGTCGGCGCCGACCAGGCCGGCCCAGCGGTTCTCGATCTCGGTCCACAGCGCCACGACCCGTCCGACGCAGGCCCGGCCGCGCGAGGCCAGGACGACGACGCGGGCGCGCCGGTCGGCCGGGTGCGGGCGGCGCTCGACGTAGCCGCGCCGCTCCAGCTCGTCCACCAGCTGCACGGCGGCCTGCTTGGTGACGCCCAGGTGCTGCCCCAGCTCGACCGCTGTCGCGCCGCCGCGTACGGACAGGTACTGGAACGCGAAGCCGTGCGCGGGCCGCACGTCGCCGAACCCCTCCTCGGCCAGCCGGGCGTGCACCTCTTCCATGATCGCGTGAAAGGCCATGCCCAGCAGCCCCGGGATCTCCCCGGCCATCGGCACCCTCCCCATAAAGACAAGCAGCTTGACTATATGGACAAGCCGCTTTACCTTCTTTATCGTCAAGCAGGTTGACCATATCGAGGGAGGACACCCATGCCCGTGAACACGCTGGCCGAGGCGAAGAAGATCGAGTTTCACGGCCTCACCGCGCATCCCATGGCGGTGCCCAGCCGTGGTTCCGCCGAGCTGGCCATCTGGTACCTGGAGGTGCCGCCCGGCCTGCGCGGCGAGGAGCACACCGTCGACCGCGAGGAGGTGTTCGTCGTACGGTCCGGGCGGATGTCCGCCACGATCGGCGGAGATCCGTGCGAGGCGGGCCCCGGCGACGTGGTGATCGTGCCGCCGGGGGTCCCGTTCTCGATGCTCAACGACGGGTCCGAGCCCGCCCGGCTGGTGGTGTGCACCTCGGCCGGCGTACGGGCGACGCTGAACGGGCGGACCGTCGTGCCGCCCTGGTCCGAGTGACCCTCAGCCGCCGTAGATGACGGCGGTCGGCTCGGCCTTGGTCAGCGTGGCCGGGGTCGCGCCGGACAGGAACGACCGCTGCGGCTCGTCCTCGCGGCCGAGGAAGAACGCCCGGTTGACCGCCTGCACCTCGATCGTCGAGCCCGGGTCGGCGTTCGAGGTCGGCACCCGGATCGCGGTGATCTCCGCGATGTCGGACGGTGTCGTGCCGGGCGGGAGCTGCACCGTCGTGGCCGCCGGCAGGTCGCGCTGGATCGAGCGGTCCGGGAACAGGTGGTCCGAGCGGTACACCGTCGGGTCGTCCTTCAGCCGTACCCCGATGGACAGGCCCACCCAGTCGAGGGCGCCGTTCGGCGGATTCTCCGTCACCTTGCGGACGACCAGGTAGAGGTAGTCGCGCGGGTCGGCGATGGACGTGGTGGAGGAGGTCGGCGGGTCCGCCTCCACCTTGCCCTCGCGGCGCGACTCCGCGTCGGACACCCAGTACGTCCACGGGTTGCGGTCCATGATCTGCTCCCGCGCCTCCGTGGCCGCGTTCAGCGACGCGGACGTGGACAGGAAGAACCGCATCGGGTCATCGACCTTGTCGCAGATGTTGTTGTTGAGCGTGCACGTCTGCATCAGCGGGTGATCGCCCTCGTACGTCCCGCCGAACGGCTGCGTCACGTGGTTCGGCGCCTGGATCACGGCGGTGCCCGGCACGCGGCGGCCCCGGGCGTCGACCTCGACCTGGTAGATCCACTCGATGTCGGTCGTCCGGCCCCAGCGGGCCATGAGCTGCGGCGTCGAGGTGCCGCCGTCCTCGTTGCTCCAGATGTAGGAATAGGTCAGCAGCCGGTGTCCGGGCACGGCCGCGGGCACGTCCTCGTGCCAGGCGACGAGGGGCGTGTCGGTGAAGGCGTTCTGGAACGGGCCGCCCGAGTCGGCCCCGTTCCGGCCGTACAGGATCGGCGCGTGCGCCAGGTCCACGTAGTCCCGCCCGCGGCTCACCACGCGGACGGCGGTGCCGGTGACGTCGACCCGCGTGCCGCGCGAACGGTCCGCGGCGAACCGGAGCGTCAGCCGGTGCCGGCCCGCCCGCAGGTGCCCGAGCGCGAACTCCCGCGTGATCGGGAACGCGGCCGGCACCACGTCGTCGGTGACGTACCGGCCGTCGACGTAGAGCGACAGCACCGCCGACTCGTGGCCCTCCTCGCCCCAGGAGACCCCGGGCGCGGCGGCGGTCACGTCGAGGAGCGCCTCGCCCGTACGGTCGGCGCGGAACGTGATCGTACGGTCGTGACCTCGCTCGACGACCGTCGTCGTCCCCGCGGTGGCGGCCGGCACGGCGACCAGCCCGCCGAGCGCCGTCACACCCGCCAGTACGGCGGCACGCGAAAATCTACGCACAGGAGCCTCCCAGGCATCGCGAACGCAAGAAGCGTCATCGCCACCGGGAGCGCGGTCAATGATCGCGACAGAGGTTTCCGTGATCTTCATTGGCCGGTGTGGGCCAGGACACCTACCTCGGGGATTCCGCGCACTTCAGGGACGCGGCACGGGCACGACGGGAGCTCAGCGCACCACGTCGAGGACGCCCGCGCGGACCGACGAGCGCAGGTCCTCGTCGGTGACCGGGCGGCCCTCGGCGTCGACGACGTAGAAGACGTCGACGGCCTCGGCGCCGAGCGTCTCGACCCGCGCCGCCCGCACCTGCAGGCCGAAGGTCCCGAGCACGTGCCCGACGCGCCACAGCAGGCCCGGGCGGTCGTGCGCGCGCACCTCCACCACCGTCGCGGTCGCGGACGCGTCGTCGATCATGGTCACGCGGGGCGGCGGCACCGGGACGCCCTTGCGCGGCCGGTACGAGCGCGCCCGGCGTTCGAGGCGTTTCTCGACGTCCAGGCGTCCGGCCAGCACCCGGCGCAGGTCCACCTCGAGCGCGGCCGGGTCCGGCCCGGAGCCGTACTCCGGCACGGCCAGGAACTCCAGCAGCGCGGTCGGCCCCTCCGCGCCCCGGCCCCAGGAGACCGTACGGGCGCCGCGCACGGCCAGGCGGTGCAGCGCGAGCACGCCGGCGGCCTGCCAGAGCAGGCCGGGCCGGTCGGGCGCGACGACGGTGATCCGCGAGCCGACGACGCGTACGGAGCCGCCGCCGTGCCGGGCGAGGGCGAGCTGCTCCGGCGTCGGTTCGGGCGCCACCGGCGGCGGCGCGCCGGCCAGGACCGCGGCGACGCGGCGGGTGAGCTCGGCGACCAGCCCGGCCTTCCAGGGGCTCCACGCGGCCGGTCCGGTGGCCTGGCCGTCGGCGACCGCCAGCGCGGCGAGCGTCTCCAGGACGACGGGGTCGCCGACCGTCTCGGCCACCGTCTCGATCGTCACCGGGTCGTCCAGGTCGCGGCGCGTCGCGGTCTCGGGCAGCAGCAGATGGTGCCGTACGACGGCCTCCAGCACCCGGACGTCGCCGGCGTCGAAGCCGAGCCGCTCCCCCAGGTCGCGCGCCATCACCGCGCCGGTCCTGGCGTGGTCGCCGGGCCAGCCCTTGCCGATGTCGTGCAGGAGCGCGCCGACGAGCAACAGGTCGGGGCGGGCCACGTCGCGCGTGTGGGCGGCGGCCCGCGCCGCGGTCTCCACGAGGTGGCGATCGACGGTGAAGGTGTGCACCGGGTTGCGCTGCGGGCGGTTGCGCACGCGTTCCCAGTCGGGCATCAGGCGTTCGATCAGGCCGACCTGGTCGAGCGCCTCCCAGACACCGATGGCGGGCGGCCCGGCGCCGAGCAGGGTCACCAGCGCGTCGCGCGCCTCCGCCGGCCACGGCACCGGCATGGGCGGTGTCTCTCGTGCCAGCCGCTCGACCGTCGAGATCGCCAGCGGCAGGCCGGCCTGCGCGGCCGCCGCCGCGGCGCGCAGGACGAGCGTGGGGTCGCCGCCGGCGTCCGCGGCGCGGGCGAGAACGACCTCGGAGTCGTGCTCGACGACTCCGTCGGCGAGGGGGCGGCGTACCGGGCGGCCGGACGGGGAGCAGAAGCGGTCCACCGACCGCCACATGTGGTCGACCGCGAACGCGACCGTACGGGCGGCCTCGACCACCGTGCGCAGGAGCGCTTCGGCGTCGAGCAGGCCGAGCGCCTCGGCCACCGCGCCCTGCTCCTGCAGGACGAGGCGGTCCGCCGCGCGGCCGGTCGCCTCGTGCAGCGCGTGCCGGACGTCCAGGAGCAGCGCGTAGGCGTCCTTGACCCGGGCGGACGGGGCCGGGGCGACCCAGGCCGCCGCGACCGCCTGGATCGCGTGCACGTCGCGGAGCCCCCCGCGCGACTCCTTCAGGTCGGGCTCCAGGAGGAACGCCAGTTCGCCGGAGTCGCTCCAGCGGGCGCGGGTCATCTCTCGCAGCTCGGGCAGCCGGCGGCGCGCGTCCGAGCGCCAGCCGGCGAGCACCGTCTCGCGCACCTCACGGGTGAGGTCCGGATCGCCCGCGACGTGCCGCGCGGAGATCAGGCCGAGGACGGCCTTGAGGTCCTCGCGCGCGACCTCGCATGCCTGGGCGGGCGTGCGGACCGAGTGGTCGAGCCGCAGCCCGGAGTCCCAGATCGGATACCAGACGCGCTCGGCGAGGACCGCGATGTCGGGCCGGCCGCGGTGCAGGAGCACCAGGTCGACGTCGCCGCCCGGCGTGAGCTCCTCACGCCCGTGGCTGCCGACCGCGACCAGCGCGACGTCCGGTTCGGCACCGACCAGCCGGGCCAGCCGCCGGTCGAGCTCGCCGGCGCGGCGCGCCCGCTCGGCACGCAGCCGCGCGCGTGCACTGCCGCCACCCTGACCAGCCGGGCCTGCCTGAGCACCGCCCTGACCAGCCGGACCCGCCTGACCACCGTCCCGAACAGCCGGACCCGCCTGAGCCCCGTCCTGTATGGCAGAGCCCTGCCGAGCCCTGTCGCCGCCCCTGACGGCGGAGCCCGGCCGAGGCGTCGCCTCGGCCGGGCCGTGCCCTCCCCCGAGCGTGTTCGTCACCCTTACAGTGCCTCCGGCCCGGTCTCACCGGTACGAACGCGCACCACGGTGTCGACCGGCACCGACCAGACCTTGCCGTCGCCGATCTTGCCGGTCTGCGCCGCCTTCACGATGACGTCGACGATGTCCTCGGCGTCCTCGTCGTCGACGAGGACCTCGACCCGCAGCTTGGGCACGAGGTCGACCTTGTACTCCGCGCCCCGGTAGACCTCGGTGTGACCGCGCTGGCGGCCGTACCCGCTGGCCTCGCTCACCGTGAGGCCGTTGACCCCGAACGTCTCCAGCGCCGCCTTCACGTCGTCGAGCTTGAAGGGCTTGATGACCGCCGTGACGAGTCTCATGCCTCAGCCTCCACCTTCTTGTCGCCCGGCTCCGCCGAGCCCTTGGCGTGGTCCGCCGTCAGTGCGGTAAGGATTCCGTGTCCGCCGCCGGAACCGCCGTGCGCCGTGCCGATCTCGTACGCGGTCTCCGCGTGGACGGCCAGGTCGATGCCGGACACCTCGTCCTCTTCACTGACCCGCAGACCCATGATCTTGTCCAGCACCTTGCCGATGACGAAGGTGAGGACGAACGAGTAGACGGCCACCAGCACCACGCCGACGGCCTGCTTGCCGAGCTGGCCGAACCCACCGCCGTAGAACAGGCCCGCCGGCCCGTCGCCCTTGGCCGGGGTGAGGATGCCGGTCACGGTCGGGGTGGCCAGGAAACCGATCAGCAGGGCGCCCGCCGCGCCGCCGACCGCGTGCACGCCGACGACGTCGAGGGAGTCGTCGAAGCCGAACCTGGTCTTCATGCCGACCGCCACGGAGCAGAGCGCGCCGGCGATCACGCCGAGGATGATCGCTCCCACCGGGTTCACCGAGGCGCAGGCCGGGGTGATCGCGACGAGGCCGGCGACCGCGCCGGAGGCCATGCCCAAAGCGGTGGACTTCCCGTAGCGGAACTTCTCCACGACGATCCAGCCGAGCGCCGCGGCCGCGGTCGCCACCTGGGTGTTGACGAACGCCACCGACGCCTGGGCGTTGGCGGCCAGCGCCGAGCCGGCGTTGAAGCCGAACCAGCCGAACCACAGCAGGCCCGCGCCGAGCAGCACGAACGGCACGTTGTGCGGGCGCATCGGCTCCTTGGGCCAGCCGACCCGCTTGCCGACCACCAGGGCCAGGGCCAGGCCCGCCATACCGGCGTTCAGGTGGACCGCGGTGCCGCCGGCGAAGTCCAGGGCGCCGATGTGGTCGGCCAGGAAGCCGCCGTCCTTGGTCGTGGACAGGTCGCCGAAGAAGAACACCCAGTGCGCCACCGGGAAGTACACGATCGTGGTCCAGATCGCCACGAACGCGCACCAGCCGCCGAACTTCACCCGGTCCGCGATGGCACCGCTGATCAGCGCGGGGGTGATGATGGCGAACATGAGCTGGAAGGCGACGAACGCCAGCTCGGGCGACGTGCCGGACGCCGACAGCAGCGTGTCCTTCAGCCCGACCCGGCCGAAGCCGCCGATGAAGCCGTGGTTCCCGACGTCCTTGGCGAAGGCCAGGGAGTAGCCGTAGAAGACCCACAGCACGCTGACGATGCCGATCGTGGCGAAGTTCATCATCAGCATGTTGAGGACGCTCTTGGACCGGGTCATACCGCCGTAGAAGAACGCGAGGCCCGGGGTCATGAGAAGCACGAGAGCAGAGCTCGCCAGCAGCCAGGCGGTGTCGCCTGAATTCAACATCTTGAGAACGTCCGGCGGCATGCGGCGCCCCTTCGGTGAGGTGGTCGATACTGCTCTGGAGCTTCGAGCAGAGCCGTTTCACCTACGGGGCATGAGTGTTTCGGCGGTGTGAAACCGTGCGCGCCCATGTTTCCGACGTGTTTCCAAGTGCTACGCCCCGCTTCGTACGCGTTCGCCGCCGGTAGCCCCCACCGTGACGCCCGTCACGGACCGTCACGCCCGGCCCGACGTACAGTGTGAGGACAAGTTCCCAGGTCATCCCTATAAGGACGGGGATCGGCAACGGTGTCTGCGGTGTCGCGCCCCTCCGTCCGGTGGCGCGCACGCGGGCTACCCGCGGAGGTGACGAGTTTCGTCGGACGTCGGCGCGAGGTGGCCGACGTCAAACGCCTGCTGTCCGACTCACGGCTGGTGACGCTCACCGGGGTGGGCGGAGTCGGCAAGACCAGGCTGGCCTACCGGGTCGCCGCGGAGCTGTGGCGCGCGTTCCCCGACGGCGTGTGGCCGGTCGATCTGGCCGAGCTGGAGAACCCCGAGCTGCTCGCGCAGGCCGTCTCCGCGGCACTCGGTGTCGAGGACCGGTCCGGCCGGTGCCCGGTGGAGACCCTGACCGATCATCTGCGGGACATCACCGCGCTGATCGTGCTGGACAACTGTGAGCACCTCCTGCCCGAATGCGCCGTACTGACCGACGCCCTGCTGCGCGCCGCGCCCTGCCTGCGCGTCCTGGCCACGAGCCGGCAGCTCCTGGGGATCACGGGCGAGCAGACCCTGGACGTGCCGGCGCTGCCCCTGCCGCTGCCCGGCACCGATCCCGGATCGGTCGAGGCGTCGACGCGCTATGACGCGGTGCGGCTGTTCGTCGACCGGGCGCGGGCCGTACGCCCCGGCTTCGCGCTGACCGAGGACAACCGCCAGGCCGTCGAGCGGCTCTGCCGCCGCCTCGACGGCGTCCCGCTCGCGATCGAGCTGGCGGCGGTACGGCTGCGGGCCCTGTCGGTCCAGCACCTGCTCGGACGCCTCGACGACCGGTTCCGCCTGCTCGAACGCCGTTCCTGTACGGCGGTCGAGCGGCATCGCACGCTGTGGGCGCTGATCGACTGGAGCCACACGCTCTGCACGCCGGAGGAACGGCTGCTGTGGGCGCGGGCCTCGGTGTTCGTCGGCGGTTTCGGCCTGGAGTCGGCCGAGGACGTCTGCTCCGGCGACGGCATCGCCCGCGAGGAGGTACTGGACCTCGTGGCCGGGCTCGTCGACAAGTCGGTGCTGATCACCGAGGAGACGCCGTTCGGGGTCCGCTACCGGCTCATGGAGTCGCTGCGGGAGTACGGCCGGGAGCGGCTCGCCGAGGGGGGCGGCGCCGACGCCGTGCAACGGCGGCACCGTGATCACTTCGCCCGGATGTGCGCCGACACGCTGGCGTCGGAGTCGTGCCAGCTGAAGCTGCTCAGCCGGGTGAAGTTGGAGACCGCCAACCTGCGCTCGGCCATGGACTACTGCTTCAGCACGCCCGGCGGCGCCGCGTACGGCCTGCGGATGGCCGCCGACCTGCGCAACCACTGGCTCAGCGGCTACCTCGGCGAGGGCCGCCAGCGGTTCGCCCAGGGGCTGGCCCTGCACCGGGCGAAGGACGAGGCGCGAGGCCGTGCCCTGATCGTGGACGGCTGGCTGGCCGTGGTCGACGGCCGGCCCGAGGAGGGCAGCCGGCTGTTCGACGAGGCGCGGGAGATCGGCGAACTCCTGGGGCACGGCGTGATCCTCGCCGACATCGCCCTCCAGGAGGGACTGCTGGCGCTGGACCGGGGCGACGCGGAGACCGCGATCACGCTGTGCCGCGCCGCCGAGGAGCGACAGCGCGCGGCCGGCGACATCATGGGCCGCATCCGCGCGGCCCTGTGGCTCGCCAGCGCGCTCACCCTGGCCGGCGACCTGGACGCCGCCGTCCGCACCGCGCAGGAGGGCATCGCCCTGTGCGAGGACCACGGCAAGGGCCTGTACCGCGCCCACCTGCTGACCATGCTCGGCGTGGCGTTCTGGCGCCGGGGCGACACGGCGCGGGCCGGCGCGCTGGTGAGGGAGAGCCTCGCCTTCCACCGTGAGCTCGGCAATTCCCGTGGCATCGGCCTCAACATGGCGGCTCTCGCGTGGATCACGGCGGCGGACGGCCGGTACGAGCGGGCGGCGCGGCTGCTGGGGATCTTCGAGAGGTTCTCGCGGGAGCCGCGGTCACGGCGGGCGATCGGCGCACAGGTGGCCGGATACCGGCATCTGCGCCCCTACCAGGAGGGGTGTGTGGCGGAGATCCGGCGCGCGCTCGGCGAGGCGGCCTTCGAGTCGACGGTGCGCGAGAGCGCCCGGCTCGACGTGGACCACGCGCTCGCGTACGCGCTGGAGGAGAGCGCCGAGGACGACGTCGCGGAGGCGGCCGGGCCGGTGGACGGCGACCGCTCGGCGCCGCTGACGCGGCGGCAGACCGAGGTGGCCCGGCTCATCGGCCGCGGGCTGACCAACCGCGACATCGCCACCAAGCTGGTGATCTCCCAGCGCACCGCCGAGGGCCACGTGGAGCAGATCATGCACCGGCTCGGGTTCGCGTCGCGCTCGCAGATCGCGGTCTGGATCAGTGAGCGCGACAAGGGCAACGGCCATGGCGACCTCAACGGCGAGGTGGGGCACCGGGGCCGGCACCTGCGATGACGAGGGGTGCCGACCCCGGTGTACCTGCGACGCGGGGTCCGGGCCCGCGTCGCCGGGACGGCGTCGCGGGGGGGATGCGACACCGTGACGCGTTGACGCCGCCGGGGGGGTTGACGGCGCCACCGCTTTTCCTGTGGTTCCGGAGGGACGGCCGCGTACGGCGCGGTGTCCCGGAGGCGCCGGCGCCGTATCCGGCGTGCCGATGACCTCCACCGACGACGATGCCACCCGAGGCTGCCGGGCACACGGGGAAAAATACCCGAATCCGCAGGTAGACGCCCCGTACACGCGGAGGCCCGCTCAGTCGCCGAGGATCGCCTCGACGAAGGCCTCCGGCTCGAACGGTGCCAGGTCGTCGGGCCCCTCGCCGAGGCCGACGAGCTTGACGGGCACGCCCAGCTCGCGCTGGACCGCGATCACGATGCCGCCCTTCGCGGTGCCGTCGAGCTTGGTCAGGGCGATGCCGGTCACGTCGACGACCTCGGCGAAGACGCGGGCCTGCTGCAGGCCGTTCTGGCCCGTGGTCGCGTCGAGGACGAGGATCACCTCGTCGACCTGCGCCTGCTTTTCGATCACCCGCTTCACCTTGCCGAGCTCGTCCATCAGCCCGGTCTTGGTGTGCAGGCGGCCGGCCGTGTCGACGATCACCGTGTCGACGCCGGCGGCGATGCCGTGCTTGACCGCCTCGAAGGCGACGCTCGCCGGGTCGGTGCCCTCGTCCCGGCGTACGACCTCCGCGCCGACCCGGGACCCCCACGTCTGGAGCTGGTCGGCCGCGGCGGCACGGAACGTGTCGGCGGCGCCGAGCAGCACCGTACGGCCGTCGCCCACGATGACCCGCGCGAGCTTGCCGCAGGTCGTGGTCTTACCCGTGCCGTTGACGCCCACGACGAGGATGACGGCCGGCTGGGCGCCGTGCGGCTCGGTGCGCAGGGAGCGCTCCCAGTCCTTGCCGATCTGGCCCAGCAGCTCTTCCTTGAGCAGCGCGCGCACCTCGGTGGCGTCACGGGAGCCCAGCACCTTGACCTTGGTGCGCAGGTCCTCGACGATCTGCCGGGACGGCGCCACGCCGACGTCCGCGGTGACCAGAGTGTCCTCGATCTCCTCCCACGCGTCGTCGTCGAGCGCGTCGCGGGACAGCAGCAGGAGCAGGCTGCGTCCCAGGGCGTTCTGCGACCGGGACAGCCGCGCACGCAGGCGTACGAGACGGCCCGCGGACGGCGGCGGGACCTCCACCTCCGGCACCGGCGGCGCCGGGACCTCCACCGGAGGCGCCTCGACGGTCGCGGTGTCCTCCTCCAGGACGGCGGTGCCGCCCGGTGAGACACCGCTCTCCGGCGGCGCCTGCGGCGGCGGAGCCGTACGGCCGCGCCCTCTCAGCAGGAAGAGTCCGGCCGCGACGACGGCGACCACGACGATCGCGATGGCGAGGATCAGGTATTCCATAGCGTGTCCCAGTCTCGCAGAGGCCGGGGCCGGTCAGCGAGAGCGGGGCGGCGGCAGGCGGGTCGGCGGCATGGTCTCGTGCTCGGAGTTCCCCCATTCCTCGAGGTTCTTCAGCAGGGCCTCCAGGTAGGACCGCAGATGGGTGCGGTAGACGTCGCTGAAGGTGCGCAGGTAGGTGATCTCGCTTTCCAGGTTGCGGCGTTCGTCGTCCGACAGGGGTGCGGAGGAGGACGGCCGGACCTGCTCGGCCGCGGTCGACGCCTGCCGATGCGCCTCCTCCAGCACCATCACGGCCCGCGCCTTGGCCTCGGCGAGGATCTCGTCGCGGTTGCGCCGCGCCTCCTCGGCCAGTTCCTGGCTGTAACGCTGGGCGTCGGCGACATAGTGGTCGGCGGTCTCCTGCGCCGTGGACAGGATGCGCACGGCCTGCATGTGGGCGTCCTCGGCCTGCGCCGGCGAGATGCCCTGGGGGCTGCCGGAGATCCGGTCGCGCAGCCGGCCGACCTCGTTCTGCAGCGCCGCCTTCTCGTTGAGGACCCGGACCAGCTCCTGCTCGACCCCGTGGAGGAAGGCGCGGACCTGGTCCTCGTCATAGCCCCGCCGGCCGAGCGGGGCACGCCGGAAGTCGGCCGTCTGCAGCTCGGCCGGGGTGAGACGCTGAGCGCCGGGATTGTCTAGCGAGGTCACTGGGGCCTCCTTCGTCGGAGAGAGTCACCACTAAGGCGTGTCATGGATCCCCCTATGCGTCCGCGTACTTGTCGAACCGGATGCGATCCCTGCCGAGCCCGAGGCGTACGAGGCGGTCGGAGGTCGCGTCCACCATCGTGGGCGAGCCGCACACGTACGCGTCGTGATCTCTCCAGATCCCGTGCCGGGCGATGACGTCGGCGAGCGTGCCCTGCTCGGCGCCGCCGTCCGCGGGCTCGTCGGACACGGCGGGCACGACGGTGAGCCACGGGTACTCCACCGCCCGCTTGGCCAGGTCGTCCAGGTCGTACAGGCCGTCCATCGTGCGTGAGCCGAAGAACAGGTGGACGCGCGGCGGTGCGGGGCTCTGCGCGATCCGTTCGAGGATCGCCTTGAGCGGGGCCAGGCCGGTGCTGCCGCCGATGAGGAGTACGTCGCGGCCGGAGCGATCGTCGTAGGTCATCGTGCCCACCGGCGACGCGAGCTTGAGCCGGTCACCCGGGGCGACCGAGCGCACCAGGACGGGGCTCACCGGCCCTCCGTCGACCAGCCGTACGTGGAAGTCGATCGTGTTGTCGGGGCGCGGTGCGTTCGCCATCGAGTAGAACCGCCACGTGCGCGGCCGGGCGGGAACCTCCACCGCGACCGCCTGGCCGGGCAGGAACGGCAGCGGGCGTTCGGTCACCACTCGCATCACCGCGAGGTCGAAGCGGCGCCGTTCGTGCGTCACGATCTGGGCGTTCCACCAGGCCGGGCGCTGCGCCGCGTCCTCTTCCGCGGCCTCGATCATGACCTTGGCGACCACTCCGTACGCGTCGCTCCAGTCCTTGGCGAGGGTGTCGGTCCACTCCGCACCGGAAAAGTAACGCAGAGTAGTGAACAGGCTCTGCCCGACCTCCGGATAATGCAGCGCCTCGACCCCGAATTTGCGGTGGTCGGCACCGAGCTGACGAACGAAAGGAACGAGTTCCGGCAGGTTGTCGACCTGAGAAACGATACGTCCCAGTGCGTGCAACAACCGATCACGCTGGTGATTCATTCCGATCGGGAACATCTCCCGAAGCCCTGGATTCCGCAGAAATAGATCCGAGTAAAAGAACAATGCCACAGCGTCACCATGCTGAGCGACCTGCGCAAAGTTATCCTTCAATGCTTGAGCGTCCACACGTTCTCCTGATGGGGCGGCTTACGCGAGCGGGCGCCGGTGCCGGGCACCGGCGCCGGGTGCGCGCTACCCCTCGCCACCCGCCTTCAGCATGACGCCCGAGACGACGTCGTACGCGGCCGTCCACTCTTTCTCCAGCTCAGGCGTCCACGAGTCGCCGCTGAAGTAGCGAAGCGTCGCGACGAGGCTGTTGCCGACCTCGAGGTAGTGCTCGGCGGTGATACCGAATCCCTGATGCCGGCGGCCCAGTTGCTGAAGGTAGGGAACCAATTCCTCAGTGTTGTCCACCCATGCGACGATCTGCGCAAGCGCCTCCAGGAGAACCTTCTGCTGACGCGCCATGGAAGCCGGGAAAAGTGACCGGTAGCCAGGGTTGCCCTGGAAGAGATCCGCGTAAAAGTAATCGGCCACCTCCATACCGTGATCGGCGACCTGCGCAAAGTTATCCTTCAGTCGCTGAGCGTCCATATGAGGCCCTTTCTCGGGTTGAACGACGTCTATTCCTAACGAAGCGCACGACTCGGCGCAACCGTTACACAGGGTTGAGAACCGCATCCGTGTGACAAAAGAGGCGACCGGTGGACAGGACCCAGGTCAACCGCCACGGCCGGGAGGACGCGTCGTCGCGCACGCGTCGAGACGGAGCCGGGAGCGCCGTCGTCGTGTCAGGCACCGTGGTCAGAGAGTTCTGGAACGGGCCAATCGTCGCCACGAGCGGACCTCGACCGTCAGGGGCGTGTGTCAGATGTCCCGGTCAGGCCGGTGCCGGACGGCGAGCCGCCCATCGGGTCTCGCACAGCCCCGCCGGGCGCGCGAGTCAGGGCCCGACCAGACGGCCTCCGGCCCGCTGTGGACCTCGACGGGGTGGCCGGAGTCACAGACTCCGGCTCGGCCGCTCAGGCGGGTTCCGGCTCGCGCAGGCGCTGGCTGATCACCTGGGTCACGCCGTCGCCCCGCATGCTCACGCCGTAGAGCGCGTCCGCGCCCTCCATCGTGCGCTTCTGGTGCGTGATGACGATCAGCTGCGAGGACTCGCGGAGCTCTTCGAAGATGCCCAGCAGACGCTGGGTGTTGGTGTCGTCGAGGGCCGCCTCGACCTCGTCGAGGACGTAGAACGGCGACGGCCGCGCCTTGAAGATCGCGACGAGGAACGCGATCGCGACCAGGGAACGCTCGCCGCCGGACAGCAGCGACAGCCGCTTGACCTTCTTGCCGGGCGGCCGGGCCTCCACCTCGATGCCGGTGGTCAGCATGTCCTCCGGCTCGGTCAGCGACAGGCGCCCGTCACCGCCCGGGAACAGGCGTGAGAAGATCCCCTCGAACTCCCGCGCGGTGTCCTCGTACGCGGAGGTGAAGACCTGCTCGACCCGCTCGTCGACCTCCTTGACGACCGTGAGCAGGTCGCGCCGGGTCTTCTTCAGATCCTCCAGCTGGGAGGTCAGGAAGGCGTGCCGCTCCTCCAGGGCGGCGAACTCCTCCAGCGCCAGCGGGTTGACCTTCCCGAGCTGGGTGAGCTGGCGTTCGGCCTGCTTGGCCCGCTTCTCCTGCGTGGCACGGTCGTACGGCTGAGGCTCGGCGTCCTCGGGCGCGTCGGGCGGCGGCGGGACGAGCTGGTCGGGGCCGTACTCGGCGATCAGCACGTCCACCTCCAGCCCGAACTCCTCCATCGCCCGCTCCTCCATCTGCTCCAGGCGGAGCCGGCGCTCGGCGCGGGCGACCTCGCTGCCGTGGGCGACGTTGACGAGCCGCTCGTGCTCGCCGGTCAGCTCGCGCACGCGCGTGCGGACGGCCTTCAGCTCCTCCTCGCGGGCGGCACGCGCCTGCTCGGCGGCCTCGCGCTCGGCGACGGCCGCGGCGATCGACACCTCGATGCGGGCGAGGGCCCGGTGCGCGCCGACGACGACGGCCTGCGCGACACGGGCGTCGCGGGCACGTCGCTCGCGGCGTTCGGCTGCGCGAGCGCGCTCGGCGCGCTCCTCCGCCGCCGCGCGCAGCAGCGCGTCGGCGCGACCCTCGATCGCCTTGACCCGCTCCTCGGCGGTACGGACGTTGAGCCGCGCCTCCATCTCGACGGACCGCAGCTCCTGGCACCGGTCGGCGAGCTCGTCACGGCGGAAGGACGCCTCGTCGTCCTCCTCGACCGGCTCGGCCTCGGCGGCCTCCAGCCGCTCGCGCAGCCGGACGCGTTCTTCGGCGTCGCGCTCGCGTGCCTCCTCCGCGGCCCGTACGGACGCGGAGAGACGTTCGGCCTCCTGCCGGGCGGCCTTGGCCGCGGCCTGGAGCCCGGCGACGTGCCTGGCCTCCTGCGCGGCCTCGGCGGCCGCCTCGCGGAGCCGGGCGCGTACGCGGTCGAGGGCCGCCTGCGCGCGGCTCACGCCCGTCTGCGCCTCGCCGACGGCGGCCTGGGCCGCCTCCAGCACCGCCTGGGCCCGCTGCTCGGCCTCCACGGCCTCCTCGAGCGCCTCGGCGGTCCCCTCGGCCTTCTCACGCGCCGCCGCGAGCCGCTCGGCGGCCTCGTCGCGGGCGGCGCGCATCTGCAGCGCGCTCTGCCGGCCGCCGCCCCCGCCCAGGGCCCAGTGCGCGCCGAACAGGTCGCCCTCGCGCGTGACCGCCCGCAGCTCCGGCGCCCGGCGTACGAGCGCGGCGGCGGCGGCCAGGTCGTCGACGACCACGACGTCGGCGAGGAGGTGGTGCACGGCGGAGCGGACGGACTCCGCCGCGGTGATCAGGTCGGTGGCGCGCCGGACGCCGTCCGGCAGCGGGACGTCCGCGAGCTTGGTTTCGGGCCCGTCGCCGACCACGAGACCGGCCTGGCCCGCGTCGTCGGCGCGCAGCCGGGTCAGGGCGGACTCGGCGGTGTCGAGCGAGTCGACGGCGACGGCCTCGGTCGCGGCTCCGAGAGCGGCGGCGATCGCGACCTCGGCGCCGGGTTCGACGGACAGGAGGGACGCGAGCGTGCCCAGGACGCCGTCGAGACCGGCGGCGAGCAGTGCCTCTCCCCCGTCCGCCGCGCTGCCGAGGGTCAGGTCGAGCGCCTCGACCCGCGCCTGCAGCGCGGTCGCCTCCTTCTGCGCGGCCTGGTCGGCGCCACGGGCCGCGCCGACGCGCTCGTGCGCCTCGCGAACGGCCCGGCGGGGCGCCTCGACGGCCTCGCGCGCCTGTTCGGCGGACTCCTTGGCCTGTTCGAGGACCTCCTGGGCGCGCTCGTGCTCGGCCGCCAGCTCGGGGTCCTCCTCCGCCTGGGTGTTCTGGGAGGAGTACTCCTCTTCGGCGATCTGAGCGCGCTCCTCGGCGGCGGCCCGCGCCTCGCTCAACCGGCCGATCTCCGCCTCGGTGGCCTGCATCTTGCTGTCCAGCGCGCCGACCTGGCCGCGCAGCCGGGCCAGGCCCTCCCGCCGGTCGGCGGCGGCGCGCGCGGCGGCCTGCAGGCGGCGCTCCTCCATCTCCAGCGCCGACTCGGCCTCCGACCGCTCTCGTACGGCCTCGGCGAGCGTCTCCTCGACCGCCTCCAGCCGCGCGGCGAGGACCTCTTCCTGCTCGGCGACCTCCGCGGCCTCGCGCTCCATGTCCTCCGGGTCGCGGCCCCGGCGGTCGTCCTCCTGCGCCTCGGTGGCGTGGCGGTGGCGCTCGGCGGCGACCTCCCCGACGCCGCGCAGCCGCTCGCGCAGGGACGACAGGGAGTACCAGGTCTCCTGGGCACGGGCCAGCACGGGCGCCTGCTCGGCCGCCTCGGCCTCCAGCGCCGCCTCACGCTGCTGGGCGGCGGCGAGGGCCTCCTCGACGGCGATGTGCCGCTCGCGTACGGCGGCCTCGTCGACGGCCTCCTGCTTGAGCCGGCCGCTGAGCGTCACCAGGTCGTCGGCCAGCAGGCGTACGCGCGCGTCGCGCAGGTCGGACTGGATGACGGCGGCCCTGCGGGCGATCTCGGCCTGGCGGCCCAGGGGTTTCAGCTGGCGGCGCAGCTCGGTGGTGAGGTCCTGGACGCGCGTGAGGTTGGCCTGCATCGCGTCGAGCTTGCGAAGGGCCTTCTCCTTGCGCTTACGGTGCTTGAGGACGCCGGCCGCCTCCTCGACCATGGAGCGGCGGCCCTCCGGCCCGGAGTGCAGGACCCGGTCGAGCTGGCCCTGGCCGATGATCACATGCATCTCACGGCCGATGCCGGAGTCGGACAGCAGTTCCTGGACGTCGAGCAGGCGGCAGGTGTCGCCGTTGATGGCGTACTCGCTCTGCCCCGACCGGAACATCAGCCGGCTGATCGTGACCTCGGTGTAGTCGATCGGCAGGGCACCGTCGGTGTTGTCGATCGTGAGGAGGACCTCGGCCCGGCCGAGCGGCGGGCGCGACGAGGTGCCCGCGAAGATGACGTCCTCCATCTTGCCGCCGCGCAGCGACTTGGCGCCCTGCTCGCCCATCACCCAGGCGAGGGCGTCGACGACGTTGGACTTCCCCGAGCCGTTGGGCCCGACGACGGCCGTGATGCCGGGTTCGAGACGCAGCGTGGTCGAGGACGCGAAGGACTTGAAGCCACGCAGCGTGAGGCTCTTCAAGTACAAGCGTCCACCGATCCTTTCCCCGCCCGGCGCGGCACGGCCCGGGAGCTCTGCGAGGGGTCACCGCGGCCGGCCCCTGCGCACCATACCGGCCGGAAGCCGCCGCACCGGCATCTGACATCCCCAAATGTGCCACGAACCCTCGTGTTTCGCGGGGCTCCGCGCGAAACCGCCCCGGCCGCGCGGCTCCCCCGCCCCGCTCGAACGCCCCGCCGGGCAGCGGCCCGGCGTACGGCGCCTCGCGCCGCGGGGCGAAAAAGGGTCAATCTTTGCCCGGACATCTCTCGCGGCGCCACATTTCCCTTGCCCCACCGCGCCGGGAGAATTCACCTAGCGGCCGGACAGCGACCTGACCTGGGAAGATCGTGATCACACATATATTTCCGAACTGATTGCCTCCCCGCACGAGACGGGGAAGAAGCTTGGAAAGCGGGCGGCCACCGCCGATGCCCGGGCAACAAAAAGGGACGTCATGATCGACGTCCCTTTTACGGAGCAGCCTGACCTCTAGGTCAGCGCCGGTTCACGGTCGTTGGCGCTGAGCGCCATGACTTCGTTGTCAGCAACCGCCGCGAGCGCGTCGTTCTCGGTCTGGAGCCGTACGAGCTCGGCCTCCAGGTCACGGACACGTTGCTGAAGGCGCCGCATCTCCGCAACCATGCGGGGGTCCGGACCGCCGACGTGGCCGAGTAGAGCCTTCGCCATGATTAAGGGTCCTCCACGCTGAGTGACCAGCAGGAATGATCGCGCACATGAGAGCCGAATAGATGCGCGTAACAACTAGGGTCGCACCGGCGAGAGAGCCGGTCAAGACGGATGTCACAGACGCGTAACAACCTGTCTATCCGAGTTTAGCAGACTTCCGGGGACGATCAGCGTTCGATGAACCCGTGAAGATCCCCACGGGGCTCGGTCCATCGTTCGACGACGCCCGTGACCATTCCGGGAGTGCGGCCGCCGCGCAACATCTCGAGCAGATCGTCACATGCCGCTCGCGGCCCCTCGGCGATCACTTCGACGCGCCCGTCCGTCAGATTGCTCGCCGAGCCCCTGAGCCCCAGCTCAAGCGCCCTGGAACGTACCCACCAGCGGAACCCGACGCCCTGGACGCGACCGCGGACCCACGCGGTCAGCCGTGTCTGCTCCTCCACGCTCCGGGATCCTAGTCGCGCCGGCGGAGCCGATCACGCACGGGCGCAGCCGGGGCGCGACAACGGTTTGGAACGATCCCGGGCACCCGTCTGACCGGCGCTTTCGCCGGCCGGAGCGCGGTGCCGACCGAACGGCCGGTCAACACGGACCGCCGAGTAGCACTCGGGACGAACCAGGGCAACCCGTCCAGCCGGGGCCTCGTGACCGGACCCGGACGCCCGTACCGGACCGCCCGGAAGCCGTCTTAGAGCCCGCGCGGATAGGGGCGCGCGTAGCGAACGCCGCGCAGTAGCGCAGTCCCTATCCGCGCGGGCTCTTAAGCGCTTCCGGTGATCAGTAGCGCGCCCGGCGGGGGCGGGGCTGACAGGTGGGGCAGGTGTAGGAGGAGCGGTTCATGAAGGCGTCGCGCCGGATCGGGCTTCCGCAGCGTGGACAGGGCTCGTCCTCGCGCCCGTACACGTTGAGTGATCGGTCGAAGTAGCCGCTCTCGCCGTTGACGTTGACGTACAGGCTGTCGAACGATGTTCCGCCCGCCAGGAGTGCGGCCTCCATGACCTCGCGTGCGGCCGCCAGCACGCGCGTCGCCTCCGGGCGGCCCAGCGTCTCGGTGGGGCGGGCCCAGTGCAGCCGGGCCCGCCACAGCGACTCGTCCGCGTAGATGTTGCCGACGCCGCTGATCAGCGACTGGTCGAGCAGCGCGCGTTTGAGACCCGTGCGGCGCCTCCGCAGCGCGCGGAAGAACGTCTCCTCGTCGAACGCCTTCTCCAGCGGGTCGGGGGCGATGTGCGCGATCGGCTGGGGCACGCCGTCGGCCATCTCGGTCAGCATGAGGTGCCCGAACGTGCGCTGGTCGATGAACCGCAGGTCCGCCCCGCCGTCGGTGAAGGTGAACCGCGCCCGCAGGTGCTTCTCGTACGGCCGGTCCGGCTCGCCGACGATCAGCTGGCCGCTCATGCCCAGGTGGGCCAGGAGCGACTCGTCTTCGCCGACCGGCAGCCAGAGGTACTTGCCGCGTCGGCACGCGCCGGAGACGAGACGGCCGGTGAGGCGGGCGGCGAGGTCGGCGGGGCCTTCGGCGTGACGCCGGGCCGCGCGCGGGTGCAGGACGGTGGCGGACTCGATGGTCCGCCCGGCCACCCAGCGTTCGACGCCCCGGCGTACGACCTCGACCTCAGGGAGTTCGGGCAACGGGGGCCTCCTCCACGAGAAGCGTCACTCGGGGCGGGCCGCGGACCGCTCACGGATCGCGTTCCACGCCGCCTCGGCCGCCTGCTGCTCGGCCTCCTTCTTCGACCGCCCCTCGCCACGGCCGTACTCCACGCCGCCGACCGAGACGACGGCACGGAAGCTCTTCTGGTGGTCCGGGCCGCTCTCCTCCACGTGGTACTCGGGCACGCCGAGCTCCTCGGTGGCGGTCAGCTCCTGCAGCGAGGTCTTCCAGTCGAGTCCGGCGCCGAGGCTGGCCGAGCGGGTGATCAGGGCGTCGAAGAGCCGGTGGACGAGCGCGTCGGCGGCCTTCAGGCCCTGGTCGAGGTAGACCGCGCCGATCACGGCCTCGAGCGTGTCGGCGAGGATCGAGGCCTTGTCGCGGCCTCCGGTGCCCTCCTCGCCGCGCCCGAGGCGGATGTAGGCGCCGAGGTCGAGCTGGCGGGCGACGCCGGCGAGCGCCCGCATGTTGACCACGGCGGCGCGCAGCTTGGCGAGCTGGCCCTCCGGCAGGTCCGGGTGGCCGCGGAACAGGGTGTCGGTGACGATGAGGCCGAGCACCGAGTCGCCGAGGAACTCCAGGCGCTCGTTGGTCGGCAGACCGCCGTTCTCGTACGCGAACGAGCGGTGCGTCAGGGCGCGTTCGAGCAGCGCGGGATCCGGGGCCACGCCGAGCGCGGCCTCGAGCGCGCTGCGGTCGGTCACCGAGTGGTCGGGCTTCATGCGGTCCTCCCCGTGTGGGAGGCGGCACTGACAGTATTCACGGTGTTTCCTCCGCGGAAGATTCCGCGAGGACGAGGTGCACGCCGGGTCGACCCCCGGCGTCCGCCACGGCCTCGGGCGACTCTTCGTCGCGAGACGGGCGGGGGCGGCGCTCCGCCGCCCCCGAGAACGTCGTCAGAGACGGTCCGAACCCTCGGGAGAGGGCTCCGGGCGGTCTCTCAGGCCACGTCGATGACCTGACGGCGGTTGTAGGTGCCGCAGGTCGGGCACGCGGTGTGCGGCAGCTTTTCGTCGCGGCACTGCGGGCAGCGCACGAGCGTGGGCGCCTGGGTCTTCCACTGCGAGCGACGGTGCCGCGTGTTGCTGCGCGACTTTTTCCGCTTGGGTACGGCCACGTCAGCCCTCCTGGTCTTCTTGTCGTTGATCCAACATGCCCTGCAATGCCGCCCACCGGGGGTCGACGGCGTCGTGGTGGTGATCCGGCTCGGCGTCGGCCAGCCGGACCCCGCAGTCCGAGCACAGCCCGGGACAGTCGTCCCGGCACAGCGGGGACAGCGGCAGTGCGAGCACCATCGCGTCCCGGACGACCGGCTCGAGATCGATCAGATCTCCCTCGAGACGGCGTTCGTCGTCTTCGGCGTTCTCGCCGGAGCGAGTGTCGTCGTAGACATAAAGCTCCTGGAACTCCACCTCGATCGACGAGGTGAGCGGGTCCAGGCAGCGCGCGCACTCTCCGGAGAGAGGGGCCCGCGCCGTACCCGTGACGAGTACGCCCTCCAACACCGCCTCGAGCCGGATGTCCAGCTCGACGTCGGCGCCCTCGGGAACACCGACCATCTCGACGCCGAGATCCGCCGGAGCCGGCACGGTGTGGGAATCCTTGCGCATCGACCCCGGCCGGCGGCCCAGAGCTCGCGTGTCGATCACGAAGGGGTCGCGGGGATCGATGCGTGTCAGGTCGTTCCTGCTTCCGTGAGGCATGGCGCATCACCGCCGTCGGGCAAGGTCGATTGGTTAGATTACCGAACCCGGGCCCTCATCCCCAACTCGGCCGCGGCACCGGCCGGTCATGACTCTTCCGACGAGGATCGGAAGCGACCGCCGGCCGGCCTCCCGCGCTTCGTACCGGACGCCCGGTCAGGACTCCGCGAAACGACGGGCGAGCCGCCGCTGCACCGGCTCGGGCACCAGCCCGGACACGTCTCCACCGTACTGCGCGATCTCCTTGACCAGGCTGGATGACAGGAAGGAGTAGAGCGGGTTGGTGGCCATGAACATCGTCTCGACGCCGGCCATCTGGTGGTTCATCTGGGCGATCTGCAGCTCGTAGTCGAAGTCGCTGACCGCGCGCAGACCCCGGACGATCACCGGGATGCTGCGCTCGCGGCAGAAGTCGACGGTCAGCCCGTGGAACTTCTCGACGGCGACGTTGCCGTACTCCTTCGTGACCTCGCCGATCATCTCGACGCGTTCTTCTACGGTGAAGAGACTCTTCTTGGAGATGTTGATGAGTACGGCGACGACGACCTCGTCATAGAGGCGCGACGCGCGGCTGATGATGTCGAGATGTCCATTGGTGACGGGGTCATAGGAACCCGGACAGACAACACGGCGCACGAGGTGGATCCCCTCTGCAAGGAAGTCGTCAGTGGCCTGCGGCGTGACCGTACCAAAGCGTGCCTTCGCCGTAACGACGGGCCCTGTCCTCGGTATACCCGGACGGCCAGGTGACAGGCGCCCCCCGGGTGGCGCGTTCGACGGCGACGAGGGCGCCGGGCGTGAGCCAGCCGTTGTCGCGCAGCGCCTCGAGCATGCGCGTCACCGTGTCGTCGGTCACGGCGTACGGGGGGTCCGCGAAGACCAGGTCGTACGGCTCCGCCGGAGGCCGGCGCAGCACCCGCTCGACCCGGTCGGTGACGAGTTCGGCGCCGGGGAGGCCGAGCGCCTCGACGTTGGCCCTGATCGCCTTGGCGGCCCGCGGCGACGACTCGACGAGGAGCACGTGGGCGGCACCGCGGGACAGGGCCTCCAGCCCGACCGCGCCCGACCCGGCGTACAGGTCGGCCGCCCGCAGGCCGTCGAGGTCGCCGAGCAGCGAGAGGACGGTCGCGAACAGCCCTTCCCGCGCGCGGTCGCTGGTGGGCCTGGTGTCGCGGCCGGTGGGCACGGAGAGCCGCCGGCCGCCGGCGGTTCCTGCGATGACTCGGGTCACGCACTCAGTGTGGCCCAGCGGACCGGCCGCCCTGTCCGCTCGGCCCCCTCGGTGTCGGCCACAGAGCGCTGTGAATTATTGACAGATCGCCGTCAAACAATTTCAAAAAGCTACTTGTCGTGACAAACTAATCGCTGACCGTACGGCAGGCGCTCCTCGGGCCTCCCTTCCCGAGACAAGCGGTGATGGGGGCGTCACCTCGCGGACGGCCCTCCCGACCTGGAGATTCCTGTATGCGAAAACGCACGAGACTGGCCACGACCGCCGGCGTGACGGTCCTGGGTTTCACCGCCATGAGCGGCATGGCCCAGGCCGACACCGGCGGGCCGAACCTCTCCCTCGACCTGCCCGGCACGCTGGGCAAGACCGTCGACGGCGTGACCAAGACCGTCGACGGGGTGGTCAAGCAGACGACGTCCGGCACGCGAAGCTCCTCCAAGCCGGCCCTCCGGGTGAACCTTCCGGTGCATGTGCGCCTGGGCGCCCCGCAGCGGTCCGGCGGCGGCGAGTCGCCCGGCCGCTCCGCGCCGGAGGTGAAGGCGGGGGTGAAGGCGTCCGTCAAGGCGTCGACGGACGGCGTCAAGGCGAACGTGAGCCTCCACCTGTGCGCCCACCCGCCGCAGCAGTGCGGACCGGTGCCGGCGCCGCCGAACCCGATCCCGCCCGGCCCGCCGACGCCGCCGCCGGCCCCGCCGGTCGGCAACCCCACGCCGCCGCAGGCGGCCCCGCCCGGCGCCGCCGAGGCCGCCGCGAGCTCACTGACCGTGGCCGGCGACTCCCTGCCGTTCACCGGCGGCCCGATCGGGGTGCTCGCGCTGCTGGGCGCCGCCGCCGTGCTGACCGGAGCGGCCGGCATCGCCGGCTCCCGGTTCCGGTTCGGCCGCGACGCCTGACGAACGACCGGAGGGCGTTCCCGCGTGCGCGCGGGGACGCCCTCCGGCGTTCCGGCGGGCGGACGGCGGCGGCCCGCACGGCGAAGGCGCATGGGCCGGGTGACGGCTCAAGACCGGCCGGCGGCACGAGCGCCGGCCGCAGGGCGCCGACCACCTCCGGGCGCGCTCCACCGGACCCGAGGCTCGGACCGATGACCGACGGTCCGCTCCTCAGCGCGGTTCAGTAGTCGAGGGCGACGGTCCCGTCGCTGAGCCGGTCGACGACCGCGTCCAGGTCCTCGGCGTGGATGAGGGCGCCGCGCAGCCCGTACACGAAGGCGGCTCCCTCGAACCGCTCGGCGGTCCGGCGCAGGCGCTCGGTCTTGCCGGGGTCGCCGCCGACGAGGTCCTCGGCGCCGGGCACGTCCACCACCAGGAACGGCCGGGGTCCCTGGTCGGCGATGCGCAGGCGCGCCACGCGATCCCAGGGGACGAACACGTCGTAGCCGCGGCGGGCGAAGACCCGCAGCCGTACGCCGTCGGTGGTGAAGACGGGAGGGTTGCGCAGCAGCCGGAACTCGCCGCGGGCGAGCAGCGCCATCACGGCCGCGGAGGCGAGCAGCCCGAAGGCGAGCACGGGGAAGAAGACGAACACGAGCGTGGTGGAGGGTTCGCGGGAGAGCCGGTTCATCGTGGCCAGCAGGTACCCCACCATGACCAGGACGACGAGAGCCCCGGCGGCCGACACGGCCGCGATCGTGGCGGTCAGGTACGCGGGCGCGGCGGCGACGGGGAGGCGGAAGTCGCTCTTGTGCTCCACTGCGGGAGGGTATCGGCAACCGTCCCTCCCCTGCCACGCCCCGCGCCGTGATCGCAGAGGCTCGTCTCACCGTCCCCGCGCGTCGCGAGCGGCGTTGGGGCAGCTGCCGCGCCGCCTGACCGCCGGGGGAAGCGGCCGTCAGGCCAGGGCCCAGCGCGCCTCGGTGCGCACGCCCGCGTCCGGGTCGTTCAGGGCGGCGGTGAGCGCCGTCCGGGCGTAGTGGCGGTCCGCCGCCCAGGCGCCCAGCGCCCGCACCGCGGCCCGGCGGACGGACACGATCTCGTCTTCCAGCGCACTCGTCAGCGGGCCGATCGCGTCGCGGCCGTCCAGGCCGCCGAGCGCGGCGACGGCACGCCGGCGCACGCGCCAGTCAGGGTCGGTCAGGGCCATCTCCGCCAGCTCGGTGGCGGCGCGCAGCACGACGAGGCCGCGGACGGTCTCGGCGCGGGCGCCGTCCTCGCGGGTCAGGGCCTGGGTGTAGATCTCCCAGGCGGCGGCGCGCATGGCACGGACCAGTTCGGCGGCGACGGCGCGGACGTACGGGTCGGGGCCGTTCGCCTTCGCGTCCACGAGCGCGCGGACGCCCTCCTCGCCGATCAGCACCTCGCGCTCGTCGATGAGGGCGTCGGCGGCGGCGCGGCGTACGCCGGGGTCGGGGTCGGCGAGCGCGCGGGCCAGCGCGTTGCCGGTCTCCTCGCTGAGGGCGGGCTCGTTCGCGGGCAGGTCGATGACGGTCACAGGGTCCTCCGGAGCTGAGGCGGCGATCGGGCGCGGGGCGATCACCGGCGACACAGCGCGCCGGCCTGCCGTCCCAGGTCGACGTGGAGCCGCGCGATCAGCAAAGCCCTCCGGTACACGGCTTCGATCCTGGAGGACAATCCCTTCAATGTCAACCAGTTAGGTAGGGAAACTCAGGTCTTCTCGAGGTACTCCGCGCGTTCCTCGTCGACGAGCGCGGCCAGCTCGGCCGCCAGCGCGGGATGGCCCCGCAGCTCCGGATCGTCCTCGACGAGCGTGGTCGCCTCGGCACGGGCCTCCTTGATGATCTCCTCGTCGCGCAACAGCGTGAGGAGCCGCAGGCTCGACCGCCGGCCGGACTGGCTCTCGCCGAGCACGTCGCCCTCGCGCCGCTGCTCCAGGTCGATGCGCGACAGCGCGAACCCGTCCAGCGTCGAGGCGACCGCGTCGAGGCGTTCGCGGGCCTTGGACTCCTCCACGGCGTCGGTGACCAGCAGGCACAGGCCCGCGTGCCGGCCACGCCCGACCCGGCCGCGCAGCTGGTGGAGCTGGGAGACCCCGAACCGGTCGGCGTCCATGACGACCATGACCGTGGCATTGGGCACGTCGACGCCGACCTCGATCACGGTGGTGGCGACCAGGACGTCCAGCTCTCCCGCCGCGAACCGGCGCATCACCGCGTCCTTCTCGTCCGGGTGCATCCGGCCGTGCAGCACGTCGATCCGCAGGCCGTGGAGCGGACCCTCGCTCAGCTTGGGCGCGACGTCGAGCACCGCCAGGGGCGGTCGGCGGGCGTCCTCGCCGTCCTCCTCCGGGACGTCTTCCGGCGCGGGCGCCTCCTCGTCGCCGATGCGCGGGCACACGACGTACGCCTGACGCCCCTGGGCGGCCTCCTCGCGGATGCGCTCCCAGGCGCGGTTCCAGTAGGCGCGGTTGGCGGACGGCACGACGTGCGTGGCGATCGGCGAACGGCCGGCGGGCAGCTGGGTCAGCGCCGAGGTGTCCAGGTCGCCGTAGACGGTCATCGCGACGGTGCGCGGGATCGGCGTCGCGGTCATGACGAGGACGTGCGGGCGCCCGCCGGTGGCCTTCTCGCGCAGCGCGTCGCGCTGCTCGACGCCGAAGCGGTGCTGCTCGTCGATCACGACGAGCCCCAGGTCGGCGAACTGCACGTGCTCCTGGAGCAGCGCGTGCGTGCCGACGACGATGCCGGCCGCCCCAGAGGCCGCGTCGAGCAGGGCCTCGCGGCGCGCCTTGGCCCCCTGCGAGCCGGTCAGCAGGGCGACGCGCGTGGCGTGCTCGGCGCCGCCGAGCTGCCCGGCCTGGGCGAGCGGCCCGAGCATCGCGACGATCGAGCGGTGGTGCTGCTGGGCCAGCACCTCGGTCGGCGCGAGCAGGGCCGCCTGCCCGCCCGAGTCGACCACCTGGAGCATCGCGCGCAGGCCCACGACCGTCTTGCCCGCGCCGACGTCGCCCTGGAGCAGCCGGTGCATCGGGTGGGTGCGGGCCAGGTCGGCCGCGATCTCGTCGCCGACGGCGCGCTGGCCCTCGGTGAGCTCGAACGGAAGCCGCTCGTCGAACGCGGCGAGCAGGCCCTCGGCGGCCGGTGGCCGGGGGGTCGCGGCCAGCTCGGCCGCCGCGCGCCTCCGCTGGGCCAGCGCGGTCTGCAGCACGAACGCCTCGTCCCACTTGAGCCGCTTGCGCGCCCGGCCCGCCTCGGCCATGTCGCGCGGCCGGTGGATGCCGCGGTAGGCGTCGGCCAGCCCGATGAGCCGGTGGCGCCTGCGCACGTGCTCGGGCAGGGCGTCGTCGCCGAGTTCGGCGGTGTCGAGGAGGATGCGCACGCAGTCGGCGATCTGCCAGGAGGTCACTCCCTTGGCCGCCGGGTAGACGGGGATCAACTCCTCGGCGAACTCGCGGGCCGCGCCGGCGAGGTCACCCCCGGCGAGCGGCTTGTACTCCGGGTGGACGAGCTGCCGCTTGGCGTTGCGGCCGGAGCCGAAGAACGTCACCTTTCCGGCGAACAGCCCGTGTGTGCCCGGCGGCAGCTCGCGCTCGGGCACGTAGGCGCCCTTGCCGAAGAACGTGAGGGTGAGCAGGCCGCGGCCGTCGGTGACGGTGACCTCGAGCAGGTTTCCGGGCCTCTTACTGATCTTGCGCCCCTGGACCTTCTGGACCTCGGCCAGGACCGTGACGTACTCACCCTCGGCGAGGCTGTCGAGGTCGGTCAGCTCGCCGCGCTGGGCATAGCGCCGGGGATAGTGGCGCAGCAGATCACCGGCGGTCTCCAGGTCGAGGGCGGCGAGCTTCTTGGCCGCCTTGGCCCCCACCGCCTTGACCAGTGGCTGCTCGAGTGTCGTCACGGAACCCTTCCTCCAGCCATCCAACAGCCAGGTACCGACAGTTCTACCGGCTCCGGGCCCGTGACGTTCCCCACCCGCCGTACGGAGGCGCGGTCACTCCACGCCGATCAGGAGCGGGTAGCGCTCCTGCCCTCCTTCGTACACGACGACCTCGACGTCCGGCCGGTGCCCGCGCAGATGCTCCCGTACGACACCGGCGAGGCCGCCACGGGGCCCGGAGAGACGGTCGTGGGGCGTGGAGATGCGGTCGCCGGGGCCGGAGGGGCGGTCGCCGGCCGGCTCGCCGGTGATCAGCGTGACGAGCTCTCCGCCGCCCGACAGCATCCGGTCCACGACCTGCGTGGCCACGTCCGCCGGATCGGTGCCGATGACGGCCACGTCGCCCTCGATCAGCCCGAGCGTGTCGCCGGCGCGGCAGATGCCCGCGCTCGTCACGGCCTCCTCCTCCGCCGTCTCGAGCCGGCCGAACCGCGTGGCGCCCGCCGCGCTCGTCATGGCGATCACATCGTCGTCGAAGCGCCGCAGCGGGTCGTGGACGGCCAGTGCGGCGAGCCCCTGGACCGACGCGCGCGACGGGATGACCGCCACGCGCACGCCGTCCTCCCGCGCGCGCCGGGCCGCCGCCTCGGCGACCGCGAGGACCGACGGGTCGCCCGGCAGCACGGCGACCTCGTCACCGGCCTGGACGATCGCGGCGATCAGCTCCTCCAGCGACGGCGGGCCGCCGGCCTCACGGCGTACGGTACGGGCGCCGTGCTGTTCGAACAGGGCGGTCAGCCCACCGCCCAGGGTCACCGCCACGACGCCGCGCCCGGTGGTGCGCGCGTGCCGGTCCACCTCCGCCCGCAGGTAGGTGACGCGGATGCCGTGGGGACGGCCCGCCCGGACGGCCGCCTCGATCGCCGGGCCCGCGTCGTCGGTGTGCACGTGGACGTTCCACAGCCCGTCGCCGCCGACCACGACGAGGGAGTCGCCGAGCCGGTCGAGCTCGGCCCGCAGTTCCGCCACGGCCTCCTCGCCGGCGTCGAGGAGGAACATCACCTCGTACGCGCCGCCGGCCGGCGTGCTCCCGGGCTCGCAGGCCGCCGTCTCGCCGGACGTCTCGCCGGGCGCCGTGCGGCGCGGCACCGCGTACGACTGGGGGAACTCCTCGCCGGCGACGGCGGCGAGCGTCTCGAGGATGACGCAGAGCCCGGCCGCGCCCGCGTCCACCACCCCGCTCCGGGCCAGCACGTCGAGTTGCGCGGGCGTCTCGTCGAGCGCGGCGCGCGCGTGCTCGGCGACGGCCCAGGCGACCGCGCCCGGGGCGCCGTCCTCCGGGCAGGCCTCCGCCGCCGCGCGGAGCACGCTGAGAATCGTGCCCTCGACCGGGTGGGCGACCGCCCGGTCGGCCAGCCGCGAGGCGTGCCGCAGCGCCTCGGCCGGCCGGCCTCCGCCGCCCAGGACCTCGGCCAGTCCGCGCAGGATCTGGCTGAGGATCACCCCGGAGTTGCCGCGCGCGCCGATCAGCGCGCCGTCGGCGAGGGCACGCCAGACCGAGGCGGCGTCCGCGTCGGCGGGCAGTCGCTCGACCGCCTCGGCCGCCGCCAGGACGGTCAGGTGGAGGTTGGTCCCGGTGTCCCCGTCGGGCACCGGGAAGACGTTGAGCGCGTCGATCTCCGCGCGGGTACGGCCCAGGGCGTCCGCCGCGAGCCGGCTCCACCGCCGTACGCCCGCGGCGTCCAGAAGGTCTCCCACGCCACCTCCCATGATCATCGCCCGGCGCACGGGTGTCCGGTTGGGTCTGCGCCCGGCCGCGTGACGGCCAAGATCCCCTTAGACTTACCGGACACCGGGCGGCTTCGGTAACCCAGCGATTCGCACGCGGGGGGCGGGGTCGGCTATCCTCTACCGAAGGCTCGGTCCGGGCCTCTTTTTGACGAGCGCCCGATCCCGGGCCATCCCACTCGAACCTTTGGAGCGCATCCATGGCTTCCGTCTGCGACGTCTGCGGCAAGGGGCCGGGGTTCGGCATGCGCGTCTCTCACTCGCACCGCCGCACCCCTCGCCGCTGGAACCCGAACATCCAGCGGGTGCGTGCGGTCGTCGGCCGCACCACCAAGCGCATCAACGTGTGCACGTCCTGCATCAAGGCGGGCAAGGTCACCCGCCCCACGGCGCGCTGACACCACGTTCCGCCGGCGCCTAGCGGCGCCACCACGGATTCTGCTCTCACCGGGCATGCACGAACGGCCGGCCTGTACATGGGCCGGCCGTTCGGCGTTGTCCGGCTTCCCGCGTGTTCCCCCACCGCGCCGTCCGGCCGGGTTGTCCACAGCCCCCCGCGGACCTTCCGCCCGCGGAGCCCCGCGCTTGACAATAGAAGTGGGGTGAGCCCCCCGAGGCGGGCGGGGACCGTTTCTCCGAGGCCCTGCCTGGACACCGGGCCGAAGGCACTGGGGCTCCCGTCAGCACCAGGACCAGCTGGTCGCGGCCGGAAACCGGGCAGACCTGTCAGCCGGCTTGGCCGCGGGCGATGTAGAGGTTCATCGTGGTGAAGTCGAGGGTGACGTTGTACGGCTTGTAGAAGCAGTGGGACAGGTGGCCCCACACGTCGATCCCCCAGGGCTGGGTGAGCGCCATCTGCGAGGTCACGGTGCAGTAGGCCTCCTTGGCGACGGCGTCGCCGAGGCGGACCTCCTTCGGGTAGCAGGGGTAGGCGACGACCGGGTGGCTGTGGGCGGCGGTCTCGAGCGGGCGGTCGGTGTCGGTGCGGATTCCGAACTGCTCGGCCGTTTCTCCGGGCATGCCCGCGACGGTCTCGCCGTTTCCGCCGAGGTTCACGGCCATGATCCGTGTGCCGGAGTCCTCGATGCTGCCCGTGCTGTGCACCATGTGGTCAAAGGCCAGCCACAGCGGCAGGGGCTCGGCGCCCGCCCGCTGGGCGTCGGCGCGTACCCTCTTGGCCGTCGCGGAGGTCGGGCGGCGCAGGATCAGCGACCGGCCCGCGTAGGCGAAGGTGGTCAGGAAGTGGTAGAAGAACCACGTGCCGATCATGCCGTCGTTGGTCACCGGGGGTACATCTCCGCCCGACTCCAACTCCGACCACGCCACCGGCACGTTGCGCACTTCGATGGCGCCCAGCTTGAACGACTCCAGCACCCCGTAGTAGGCCCAGATGGCCTGGCCTTCGAAGTCGCTCTTTTGCTTGTACACGGGGTCCAGCCCGGCCTCCTTGGCGGTCGTCGCGGTCATCTGCAACCACGGGGAGCCGGTGTAGAACGTGAAGTTCTTCGTCGGTCCGCCGTTGACCGAGACCTCGACCAGCGGTTCCGGGTCCATCTGCTGAAATGGCAGCTCCGCGAGGTCGCCGTCGATCTGATACGTCTCGCCGCTGAGTGCCCCGAACCATTCGGCGTAGCCTTCGTCGCCGGTCGCCCGCCAGCACGGTACGGAGAGGGAGTATTTGTCCTGCCGGATGTAGCAGTCGCCCAGCAGCTTGTTGGTGTCCTTGTCGCTGGGCGAGAGCTTGAGGGCCATCGTGAGAAACTTCTCGGCCTCGGGGAACCGGTTGCTCAGTAGCCCGACATAGCCCCGCCCGCGGGCCGCGTTCAGGTTCGTAGGGTCGGTTTTCAGGATCTCCTCGTACGCGCGGCCGGCCTCCTCGAACCTGCCGGACCTGAACAGCGCGTCCGCGTCACTGCTGCTGTCGGCTCGCGCCGTGGCCGCCTTGCCCAGCAGCGGCGCGGCCGCGGCGGCACCGGCCACCACGACGGCGCCCCGGAGCAGCGACCGCCGGTCCCATTCTCCGCCCTCAGCCACGGTCTTCTCCTCTTCATGATCACATTTCGAAGCCGGGACACCATGGCCTCGGCACAGACCGCTGTGGTCCGTGCCTCCACTGAAAACGCAAGAGCGTTGCGGTGACGTATGCGGTTTTCGATACGCCCGCGATAGCCCCCCGGTCCCCGGCATCGAGGAACCGGCCCGCGGCCGCCGGTGATCTTCCCGGTCCCCGGTCGGTGGTTCCGCTCGTACGGGGCAGGATGGGAGCGTGAGAGTGGTGGCGATCTCCGACACGCACGCACCCCGGCGGTGGCGGGGGTGTCCGCCTGCGGTGGCCGAACACCTGCGCGGCGCGGATCTGATTCTGCACGCCGGTGACGTGTGCGTTCCCTCGGTGCTCGACGAGCTGTCCGCGTACGCGCCGGTGAAGGTGGTGCTCGGGAACAACGACGGGCCGGAGGTCGCCGCCTGGGGCGCGCCGGAGACGCTGGAGTTCGACCTCGACGGGCTGCCGACGGCGATGATCCATGACAGTGGCCCGGCCGCCCGGCGGACCGCGCGGATGCGTCGCAGGTTCCCCGGCGCGGCGCTGGTCGTCTTCGGTCACTCCCACATCCCGCTGGACGAGACCGGCGACGGCGTCCGCATCTTCAACCCCGGCTCCCCCACCGACCGCCGCCGCCAGCCGCACGGCACGATCGGGCTGCTCCACGTCGAGGACGGCCGCCTCCTGACCGCCGAGATCGTGCCGGTGACCTGACGCCGCCGGCTCAGCGCGCCGCGCTCGGGCTCGGGGCCGGGTGGGCGGGACGGTCGGCGTCCGCGTCGTGGGTGGCGCCGAGGAACAGTACGGCGCCGAGTGCGATCACCGCCGCGGCGGCCAGGGTGTGCAGGCGAGCGCGGCGTACGGCCGCGCGCACCTTCCACGCGAGGACGAACTCCAGCAGCCGGTCCTGGAGCCGGCGTGCCGCCTCGGTGTTGGCACGGGCGTCGGCGAGGGCCTGGTCCAGCAGGCGCACGCGTACGGGATCGGTCTCGGCCGCCGCGGTGACGGCGAGGTTGGCCGCGACCGTGCCGTGGAAGGCGACGGCCTTCCGCAGGTCCGCTCCGCTCGTGCCGAACGGGCCGTAGAACGCCGACGGGTCGCGGGCGATCGTCGCGCGCAGGTCGGCGAGGGCCGGATCGTCGAGATCGTCGAGCGTGGCGACGCGGGGCATCAGCGCCTCCCCGGTCTGCCAGATCCCCCACCCCACGCCGCCCAGCGCCACCACGAGCCCGGCGAACGCCAGGACCGCCTCGCCCGCGCCGGAGATCTTCCCGATGGCCGTCAGCGGTGCGCCGCCGAGCAGCAGCGCACCCACGCCCGCCGCCGCGGCGATCGTCCACCGGGCGGTCGTCCGCATGTCGGCGACGGCGTCCGCCGGCCCCGGCACACGCGGCGCCGGCACGCTCGCCTGCGGTCGTTCCGCGTCCTCACCCACGCGTCGTCTACTCCTCCGCCCGGTCCCGCAGGACGACCCCGGCGTCATCGGGAATCTGCCGGTACGGTCCCCAGGCCGTGCCGTCGAACACTTCGATCTCTCCGGAGTCGGAGAACCGGACATCTCCGATCTTGGGCTCGGCGCTCATGGGCTGAAGTATGACCCGGCCGCGACCGTCGCGTCCGGGTCTCCGTACGCGGTGTAGGCGAGCCAGGTGGGGTCACCGGGTCTCCGGATCGCGGCACGCGCGATCTTCACCGCCTGGCCGAGGGGAGCCCCGTCCAGGCAGGCCGCGTAGAACGCCTCGGCGAACTCCCGCGCCGGGCGGCTCGGCACCGCCCACAGCGTGCCGACGAACGCGCCGGCCCCGGCGGCCATGAAGCCGCTCGCCCAGCCCATGGACCGGGTGTACTCATAGACCGCGCCGGCGCTGCGGCAGGCGTTGAGGAAGACCAGCGGTCCGGTGGCCAGCGTGTGCCCGGTCGCGGCGCTCGTCAGCATCATCGGGGTGAAGTCGCCGTCCGCCATCGCCACGGACGAGCCGCCGCCCGACACGTCGAACCGGTTGTGGCAGGCGAAGTGCAGGAGCCCGGCCTCTCCGGAGTTGATCAGCTCCAGCAGGCTCTGCACGCCGTCGACCAGCGTGCCGTTGCCGGTGCCCAGGGCGGCGCGTAGACGCTGGTTGATCACGCTGACCTCCGCGTGCGCCTCGGCGGGCGCGTCGCGGGCCAGGACGAACGCGGCCGGCCGCAGCGAGATCGCCGCGACCCGCTGTTGCCCGTAGACCCGGCGCATCACCGGGAACTGCTCGACCAGGAAACCCTCGTCCTCGGTCGGAGACAGCGGGTACAGCAGCTCCCACGGGACGATGTCCTGGTCGGTGGCGATGTTGAAGGACCGGATGCGGCTCCGCTGCTCCCAGAACTGCTCCTTGACGACCTGCGGCACCATCTGGTTCCACAGCGAGACGCCGGCCTCCCGCAGCCACAGCCCCGCCGCGGGGCCGGAGTACCCGCTGCGGCCCGACGCCAGGCTCTGCAACGTCGCGACGGTCCGCTCGACCGCGCCCGCCGGGTCGCCGGCGAGGCTCTCGGTGACCGGCGGATAGAGGTTGTGCGGCGTCATCAGCTGGAACATGTAACCCCCGGCCGCGCGCCGGACCTGCAGAGTCGCCTCGCCCGGCGTCGGCTCCAGCCGGCCGAGCGAGGCGGTGTAGGCGCCCCGGGGCGTGGCCGCGACCCGTGCCTCGGCCGAGACCTCGGCGGTCAGCTCGCCCGCGAACGTGCCGCCGGCCCACACGGTGATGTTCACCCGGTGCAGACCGAGCGTCCGCGCCTCGAAGAAGAACCGCACCGGCTCGGAGTCGCCGTCGTAGGGCAGGACCACCTGACGGTCGAGACGGTCGAGCGGCACCAGGCCCGGCGACGGTTGCGCCACGATGTTCAGCGGCATGCCCTGTGGCGGCACGCGCAGCGCCTTGAGCGGGGCGACCTGCCCGCCCTGGGCGGGGTCGAGGCGGATCCGCACGATCAGGCTGGCCACGTCGCCGGCCGGGACCCGCGCCGGAAAGTCGGCGGACAGGTAGCGGGCAGAGCTCGGCGCGGGGTCACGTGAGTCGGTTCGGTACGGACCTTCGAGCAACCAGTCCAGGTCCGGCGCGGCCATCGTCCCGTCGTCGTGCGAGCGGGGTGGCGGTTCCGATCGCGTGCTCGGCGGCGAAGCCAGGGGGCCCGGCGGCGGGGCGGTCGTCGGCGGCGACTTCGCGTACCCGTCGTCCTCGCTCTCGTGCGGTTCGGCCGGCGCCTCGTAGCCCCAGGGGTTCCCGTAGTCCTCGTAGTCGGCCCCCGCGTCATTGGGCTGCTGTGGTGTCGGTGGGTACGGGAAGTGCTCCCATGCCGGCTGCGGCGGCTGAGGCTGCGACCACTGCGGCCACGTCTCGCGGTGCCTCGGCCGCTCGCGCGCGGCCTGGGCGTGATACCCGTCCGCGGCTTCGCGGCCGAGGACGGCTCGCCGGTACCGCCGCCGGCGCAGGTACCACGCGAACGCGACGGCGACCGCCACGATCACGAGAACGACTAACACAGAGATCCGAAGCACGAGGAAACCCCTCCTCCGCGCGAATCCAACCACGGCAGACCGCGCACCGTGACCGGTTGACCGCAGAAGGCCGCGCGCCCCGGTGCGTACGACCCGTCAGCGGCGCTGGAGCCAGCCGTGGTCGACGGGGCCGATGCCGGCGCCGAGCGGGAACCCGTGCTCGATCGCCCCGGTGACGTACTCCTTGGCCAGCCCCACCGCGCTCACCACGTCGTGGCCGAGCGCCAGATACGAGGCGATGGCCGAGGCGAGCGTGCAGCCGGTGCCGTGCGTGTGCCGGTTGTCGTGCCGCTCGGCCGCGAACCGGTGTTCGCGCGTGCCGTCGAACAGCAGGTCCACCGGCTCTCCGGGCAGGTGACCGCCCTTGATGAGCGCCCACCGCGGCCCGAGCGCGCGTACGGCCTCGGCCGCCTCGCGCAGGCCGCTCTCGTCGACGACCTTGACGCCGGTGAGCTGCTCGACCTCCCAGAGGTTCGGGGTGACGACCGTCGCGAGCGGGAGAAGCTCCGTACGGACCGCGCCCAGCGCGTCCGGCGCCAGGAGCGCGTCACCGTGTTTGGAGACGCCCACGGGATCGACGACGACCGGTACGGTCACCTCCGCCAGCGCGGCGGCCACCGTCTCGACCAGAACGGCCGAGGCGAGCATCCCGGTCTTCACGGCCTGGGCGCCGATGTCGGAGAGCACGGAGTCGAGCTGGGCGCGCACGGCCTCGGGCGGGAGCTCCCAGTAGCCCTGGACGCCGAGGGAGTTCTGGGCGGTGACCGCCGCGATGACGCTCATGCCGTGCACGCCGAGGGCGAGCATCGTCTTGAGGTCGGCCTGGATGCCCGCTCCGCCGCCCGAGTCGGATCCGGCGATCGTCAGCACGCGAGGAGGAGTCATGGGCCAAGCGTACGGCGCTCAGCAGGAGCTTCCGTTGAACGAGCAGCCGGACGGCCGGCCGGCGGTCCCGGTGGCGACGAAGGACACCTTGACCGACTTTCCGGGGGCGATGTACGGGTGGCCGGCGGGGTTGTCCGCGACGAGGGTCGTGCCCCGGCGGACCACCTTCACATCCCACGCCGACAGGATCTGGGCCCGCGAGTATCGCAGGACGAGCGTCCAGCCCCGCACCGAGGTGCTCGCGTGGTTGGTGATGGTCACCTGGCCGCGGAATCCGGTCGCCCCCGTCGTGAGGGTGCGGTAGGAGACGGTGACCGTCTTTCGCCCGCTCCCCCGGCTCGCCCGCGGGCTGCCGCCCGCGCGCGGGAGGAGCGAGGAGTCACCGTCGCGCGCCGTGCGGCGGCTCCGGTCCTGAGGCGAGGCCGAGTCGCTGACCTGCGGCTGCGTCGCCCGGTCGCCCGGTGGCGGCGGCCCGCCGGCGAAGTTCAGTGAGATCTGCTGGGTGCTGAGCGCGGATACGATCGCACCGATCGCCACGACACCGGCGACCGCCGGCAGGAGCGGCACCTTGCCGACCCTCCCGTACCGGTGAGGGCCGTCCTCCTCAGGAACGCCGTCTTCCACGTCTTTGGTGTGTCGTCCCATCCCGTCCCTCTCCGGTCTCGGGATGTATACCAAAAGCACACCAGTCATGCCTACCAGACGAGGGGCGTCAACAGGGAGAACTGTTCCATCTGGTTAGTGAAAGTGGTCCCATCCGCCGGCTCCGTACGGCCGTCCGTCCACCGTGACGCCCGCGGGTCCGGCGACCGCACGTCCGATGACCTGCCATTCCGCGGGTAGCGCCGCCTCCTGCGGAAACGTCGCGGCGAATGCGTGATCTTCACCACCCGTGAGCGCCAGCCGCCGCGCGTCCGGCACGGGCGGACCGGGCACCGCGTCGCCGACGAGCTCGATCCGTACGCCGCTCGCCTCGGCGATGTGCCCGAGGTCCTGGACGAGGCCGTCGCTGACGTCGAGCATCGCCGTGGCCCCGAGCTCACGGGCGCGCAGGGCCGCGGCGTACGGCGGGCGTGGGCGGCGGTGGGCGCCGACCAGGGCGGCCGGCTCGCGCAGCCCGCGCTCGAGCAGCTCGACGCCGGCCTGCGCGTGGCCGAGCCGCCCGCAGACCGCGACGACGTCGCCGGGACGCGCGCCCGCGCGGGTGAGCGGCGGGCCGTCCAGCGCGCCCAGGGCTGTCACGGAGATCAGCACGGTGTCGGCGCGGACGATGTCGCCGCCCGCGATCGACGCCTCGACCTGCGCCGACTCGTCGCGCATCCCGTCGCACAGGGCCTCCACCCAGGCGACGTCGGTGTCGGGAGGAACGCCGAGGCCCACGAGCAGGGCGGTCGGCCGGGCGCCCATCGCGACCACGTCGGCGAGATTCTGGGCGGCCGCCTTGCGGCCGATGTCGTACGGCGGTGACCAGTCGCGGCGGAAGTGACGCCCCTCGACCAGCACGTCGGTGGTCGCGACCACCCGGCCGCCCGGCGCGGCGACGATCGCGGCGTCGTCGCCTGGTCCCAGCTCTACGGCGGGGCCGGGTGCGAGACGCGCGGTGATCCGTGCGATGATTCCGAACTCGCCGAGTTCGCCGACGGTGATGACCCACCTCCAGTGAAGACACGGTACGGTGACCGTCAGATTGGCTGTCCCAGGGAGGACGTGATGGTGCAGGCCTACATCCTCATCCAGACCGAGGTCGGCAAGGCCGCCGAGGTGGCCGGTGAGATCTCCGGCATCCCGGGCGTGACCCTGGCCGAAGACGTCACCGGCCCGTACGACGTCATCGTCCGAGCCGAGGCGAACAACGTCGACGAGCTGGGCAAGCTCGTCGTCGCGTCGATCCAGTCGGTGGAGGGGATCACGCGCACACTGACCTGCCCCATCGTCCACATCTGAGCCGGTGTCCCTCCCGCCGTCAGTCTGCACCATGAGACGCGCTCTGACGGCGGGCGGTGTGCTGCTCCTGCTCACCGGGTGCGGCACCGGAGCCGTCGAGGTCCCCGTGCCGCGACCGCCCGCGGCGATCGCGTCCGTGTGCCGGAGCCTCCGTGACCGGCTGCCCGCGAAGGTCCACGGCAAGTCCCGGCGCGCCACGTCGCCGAAGTCGCCGCTCGTCACGGCCTGGGGCTCGCCCGCGATCGTGGTGCGCTGCGGCGTACCCCGGCCCACCGCGCTGAAGCCCACCTCGCAGCTGGTGGTGGTCAACGGCGTCAACTGGCTGCCGGTGCCCGCCGACCGCCCGGTCACGTTCACCGCCGTCGGACGCCGGGCGTACGTCGAGGTGACCGTGCCCGGGGCGTACGAGCCGCCGGGCGACGTGCTGATCGAGCTGGCCGGCCCGATCAAGACGGCGGTCCCCGCCAACCCCGACGGCACCCTGTGATCGCTCCCCTCGAGCCGGCCGGCCCGATCAAGACGGCGCTCGCCGCCGAGCCCGACGGCTCCCTGTGATCACTCCCCGCGGCGCCGGGGCGCGCGCCCGCGCGGCTGCGTGGGCGTGGGCCGGATCGGCGGCGGCGTCACCGGGCGGCTGACCGCTCCGCCGTCCAGCGCCACGCGCTCGCCGCCGTGGGTGATCTCCAGCGGGTCGCCGTCGAGCAGCTCGTACACGGCCTGGTGCGCGGTGACGGTGACCTTCAGCCGGCGTCCGCGGTACCGCACGCGGAAGGCCAGCCGGGTGATGCCGCCGGGCAGCCGCGGGGTGAACGCGAGCGTGTCGTCGTCCACCCGCATCCCGCCGAGGCCGCCGACCAGGGCGGTCCAGGCGCCGGCGAGGGAGGCGATGTGCAGCCCGTCGCGCGTGTTGTGCTCCAGGTCGTCCAGGTCCATCAGCGCGGCCTCGCCCAGGTAGTCGTGGGCCAGGTCGAGATGGCCGGTCTCGGCCGCCATCACCGCCTGGGTGCAGGCCGACAGCGACGAGTCCCGGACCGTCAGTGCCTCGTAGTAGGCGAAGTTGCGCGCCTTCTGCTCCGGGGTGAAGGCGTCGCCGCGCAGGTGCATGGCGAGCACGAGATCCGCCTGCTTGACGACCTGCTTGCGGTAGATGTCGAAGTAGGGGAAGTTCAGCATCAGCGGGTACTGGTCCGGCCCGGTGGACTCGAAGTCCCACGGCGCGTGCTCGGTGAAGCCCTCGCTCTGCGGGTGCACCTGGAGCCGCCGGTCGTACGGGATGTACATGTCGGCCGCCGCGTCGCGCCAGGACGCGGTCTCCTCGTCGGTCACGCCGAGGCGTTCGGCCTGCTCCGGGTGGCGTTCGGCCAGGTCGGCGGCGGCCTGGAGGTTCCGCTGGGCCATGAGGTTGGTGTAGACGTTGTTGTCGGCGAGCGCGCTGTACTCATCCGGCCCGGTCACGCCGTCGATGCGGAAGCGCCCCTGGGCGTCGTGGTGGCCGAGGCTACGCCACAGCCGCGCGGTCTCCACCAGCAGTTCGAGGCCGTAGTCGCGGGCGAACGCCTCGTCGCCGGTGGCCGACAGGTAGCGCACGACCGCGTAGGCGATGTCGGCGCCGATGTGGAACGCCGCCGTGCCGGCCGGCCAGTACCCGGAGCACTCGTCGCCCTGGATCGTGCGCCACGGGAAGGTGGCCCCCTCCAGCCCGAGCTGCCGGGCGCGCGCCCGGGCGTTGTCGAGCGTCGAGTGCCGCCACCGCAGCGCGTCCGCGACGGCGCGCGGCTGGGTGAAGGTGAGCACGGGCAGGACGAACGACTCGGTGTCCCAGAACGTGTGGCCGTCGTACCCGGGCCCGGTCAGGCCCTTGGCGGCGATGGGGCGGCGCTCGCCCCGCGCCCCGGCCTGCAGGACGTGGAACAGCGCGAAGCGCACCGCCTGCTGCACCTCGGCGTCGCCGTCGACCTCGACGTCGGCCCCCGCCCAGAAGTCGTCGAGGTACTCCCGCTGCTCACGCAGCAGCCCGTCCCAGCCGGTGAGCCTCGCCGCCGCCAGGGCGGCGATGACCTGGTCGTGCAGGGCGGGCCGCGACCGCTGGCTGGACCAGCCGTAGGCCAGGTACTTGATGATGCGCAGCCGCCGGCCCGGCTCCAGGCGCGTGGCGACCGTGACGCGGCCGACGTCGTTGAGGACCCCCGTGTCGATCGTGCCGTCGGGGCAGTCGATCTCGTGGCCCATCGCGGCGCCGACGCGCAGGCCGCTCTCCCGGGTGCAGTGCACCATGACGACGCTCTGGTCGGTGGCGGCGCACTCCTCGGGGGCGAGGGGGGACTCGAGGGACGCCGCGGCGCGCGGGTCCTTGCCCGCCGTCGGCAGCGTCTCGTTGGCGACCAGCTCCGACTGCACGACGATGCGCACCGGCTGGTCGACCGCCTCGACCTCGTAGCAGATCGCCGCGACGGCGCGCTGCACGAGGGAGACGAGACGGACGGAGGTCACGCGCACGGTGTCGTCGGCCGGGGAGGTCCATTCGGCCTTGCGCGTCAGCGTGCCGGCCCGCAGGTCCAGCAGGCGTTCGTGCGAGCGCAGCTCGCCGTACCGGACGTCGAACGGCTCATCGTTGACCAGCAGCCGGAACAGCTTGCCGTTGGTGACGTTGATGACCGTCTGCCCGGACTCGGGATACCCGTAGCCGGCCTCGGCGTACGGCAGCGGCCGCAGCTCGTAGACCGAGTTGAGGTAGGTGCCCGGCAGCCCGTGCGGCTCTCCCTCGTCGAGGTTGCCGCGCAGCCCGACGTGGCCGTTGGACAGGGCGAACACCGACTCGCTCTGCGCGAGCGTGTCGAGGTTCAGCTCCTGCTCGCGGACACACCACGGCTCGACGGCGTACGCGGCCTGCTTGATCAAAGCAGCTCCTCCAGGTCCTTGACGACGACGTGCGCCCCGTGACGCCTCAGCGCCTCCGCCTGGCCGACGCGGTCCACGCCGACCACGTGCGCGAAACCGCCCGCCCGGCCGGCCTCCACGCCCGCCAGGGCGTCCTCGAACACCACGGCCGCCGACGCCGGCACGCCGAGGGACTCCGCCCCGGCGAGGAACATGTCGGGCGCCGGCTTTCCGGCCAGCCCGCGCTCCTTGGCGGTCAGGCCGTCGACGCGCGCGTCGAACAGGTCGGCGATGCCCGCCGCGTCGAGGATCTGGGCGGTGTTGGCGCTGGAGGAGACGACCGCGGTCTTCAGCCCGGCGTCCCGCGCGGCGCGGACGTAGCGGATCGACCCGGGGTACACCTCCACACCGTGCTCGCGCAGCTTCTCCAGCACCAGTGCGTTCTTGCGCGCGCTCAGCCCGTTGATCGTGGACGCACTCGGCGGATCGTCCGGCGACCCCTCGGGCAGCTCGATGCCGCGCGACTCCAGGAACGAGCGGGTGCCGTCCTCGCGCCGCTTGCCGTCCACGTACTCGTCGTAGTCGGCCACCGGGTCGAACGGCGTGAAGCCCTCGCCCTCACGCTCGCGGAGGAAGTCGTCGAACATCTGCTTCCACGCCGCGGCGTGGACGGTGGCGGTACGGGTCAGCACCCCGTCCATGTCGAACAGGCACGCCGTGGCGGCCTCCGGCAGTCCGAGCACGTGTTCCTCCCCGGTATCGGCGAACGACACATGCTTACCCCATGGGGCCGTGTCAATCGCCGGTGCCCCGGTGCCTTGGAGCGCGCGCGTACGGCGGCGCGCCGGCTTCGAGCGACCGCCCGGAACCCTCACCGTCGCGAGCGGCGGGCACGGGGTTCCGGGCGTTCTTCGAGGAACGGGCGCGGGTGCTCAGGTCGGCAGGCCGACCGCGCGCTCCCCGCTGCGGCGCTGCTGGATGATGACCGCGACGACCAGGAGCGCGCCCTGGGCGACGTTCTGCCAGAACGTGTTGACGCCCACGACGTTGAGGCCGTTGTTCAGGGCGCCGAGGAGCAGCACCGCCAGCAGGGTGCCGCCGATGCCGCCCTTGCCGCCCTTGAGCGCGCAGCCGCCGAGGGCCGCGGCGGTGATCGACTGGAGCTCCAGCCCCTCGCTGCCGCTGGTCGGCTGGCCCGACCCGGTGCGCGCGGTCAGCACGATGCCGGCCACGGCCGAGACGATGCCCGCGAGCGCGTACACCGCGATGAGGTACTTGTTGATGTTGATCCCGGCCAGGCGCGCGGCGGTGTCGTTGCCGCCGATCGCGTAGACGTTGCGCCCGATGTCGGTGTACTTGAGCATCAGGTGGACGAGGACGGCGACCACGATCAGGATCCAGACCTGCACCGGGATCCCGGCGATCCGGCCGCGGGCGATGAAGATGAACAGGTCGTCGCCCAGGACGAAGCCCTGCGCCCGGCCGCCGGAGATGAGCTGGGCGACGCCCTTGTAGGCGGCGAGCCCGGCCAGCGTCGCGATGACCGGGTTGACCCGGCCGTACACGATGATCAGGCCGTTCACCACGCCGATCACGATGCCCAGCACGACCGCGGCGGCCATCCCGAGGAACGGGTTGTGCCCGGTCGACATGAAGGCCATCGCGGAGATGACCGAGGCGACGCCGGTCTGCGAGCCGACGGAGATGTCCATCGCGCCACAGATGATCACAACCGTCTGGACCACGGCCAGCAGCCCGGCCACGGTCGCGGCCTCGCCGATCACCTGGATGTTGTTCCAGGTGAGGTAGCCGGAGTTCAGCCAGGTGAAGATCGCGACGACGACGATGAGCGCGCCGATGAGGCTGATGTTCTGCGGCCCGACCGTGCTCAGGACGCGGCGCGGCGCCGCCTCCTTCGGCGGCGTGTCCACCGGCTCGCGGGTGGCGGTTGTCATTGCTGTCCCTCCGATAGCGACGTGGTCAGGTCCTCCGCCATGGCGAGGCCGAGAATGGCCTCCTCGGAAGCGTCGGCCCGGTCGAGTTCGCCGGTGATGCGGCCGTTCTGCATGACGATGATGCGATCGGCCAGTCCGAGCACCTCGGGGAGCTCGGACGAGATGACGAGGACGGCCACGCCCGAGCGGGCGAGGTCGTCGATGAGGTGGTAGATCTCGGCCTTGGCGCCCACGTCGATGCCGCGGGTGGGCTCGTCGAGGATGAGCACCTTCGGCTTGCGGGCCAGCCAGCGGGCGAGCACGACCTTCTGCTGGTTGCCGCCGGACAGCTTGCGCACCTCGTGCTCGATGTCGGGCGTGCGCACGTTGAGCCGGTCGACGTACTCCCGGGTCAGCCGGCGCTCTTCGGCGCGTCTGACGAAGCGGAGGCGGCGCAGCCGGTCCAGCACCACGAGGGAGGTGTTGTCGCGCACCGAGCGTTCGAGCAGCAGCGCCTGGGCCTTGCGCTCCTCCGGGGCGTAGCCCATGCCGGCCCGTACGGCGTCGCTCGGCTGCCGTAGCCGCACGCGCCGGCCCTCGACCCGCACCTCCCCGGAGCGGATCGGCAGATCGCCGACCAGCGCCCCCGCGAGTTCGGAGCGGCCCGCGCCGACCAGACCGGCGAGGGCCACCACCTCGCCGGCGTGCACGGTGAAGCTGATGTCCCGCACGTCGTCACTGGTGAGGTCGTCGACCTGCAGTACGACGTCGCCGGTGGCGGAGTGCTCACGGGAGAACATGGCCGACAGGTCGCGGCCGACCATCATCCGCACGATCTCGTTCTCGTCGGTCTCGGCCGCCTCGCGCACCCCGACCAGGCCGCCGTCGCGCAGCACCGCGATGTGGTCGGCGAGCTGGAAGATCTCCTGCATCCGGTGCGAGACGTAGATGACGGCCAGGCCGTCCTCGCGCAGCCGGCGGATCAGCGCGAACAGCGCCTCGACCTCGTGCTCCGACAGCGACGACGTCGGCTCGTCGAACGCGATCACCTTCGCGTCCGTGGTCAGCGCCCGCAGGATCTCCACCAGCTGGCGCTGCGCGGGGGTGAGGCGGGAGCCGAGGGTGTCCGGGTCGATGACCCGCTCGAAGCCCAGGCGTTCGAGGTCGGCGCGTACGCGCCGGTTGAGGGTGGCGCGGTCGAGGGCGCGGCCGGCCCGGCGGGGCAGCGTGCCGAGGTAGACGTTCTCGGCCACCGAGACGTGCGGCACGATCTCGGGCTCCTGCGGGATGACACGGATGCCGGCGTGCCGCGCGTCGGCGGGAGAGTGCAGGTTCAGCGGCTCGCCGTCGAGGATGATCTCTCCCTCGTCCGGCAGGTAGTCGCCGTTGATGATCTTGATGAGGGTGGACTTCCCGGCGCCGTTCTCGCCCATGAGGGCGGTCACCGCCCCGCCGGCGAAGTCCAGCGTGACGTCGTTCAGGGCCCGTACGCCGGCGAACCGTTTGGAGATCCCCGCGACGCGCAACTCTGTCACGAGCCCTTTGTTGTCGGAGGGTGTGACGGCTGGGGCCGTGTCTTCGATTCCCTCGTCTCGCTCGGTCACGAGATCTCCTTCGTCGGCCTCATGACCGTGTCCTCGATTCCGTCGCTCCGCTCGGTCATGGCAGGCCTTCGTGTCGTGGCGGGGCGGCCCGTGAGCCGCCCCGCCGGGTGGGTCAGGTGCAGGTGAGCCGGGCGTCGGCCCAGTCCGCGTGGTCGCTGTCGGTGCCGTTGCCGCCGTCGGTGACGATGAGGCGGACGAGCGTCGCCCCGCCGACGTCGGCGGTCAGATGTGCGGCCGGATCGGCGGTCGTGAGCAGGCCGCTGTCGGCGACCTTCGTGCCGTCCGCCCAGACCTGGAAGGTCACCGAGCCGTTGGCCGTCTTCTCGTCGTCCACGCCGACGTCGGCCGACAGGGAGGTGCACTTCTTGGCCGTGTAGTACTCGACGGTGCTCGGAGCGTGCACGCCGAGCCCCTTCTTGTACACGGTGCCGTTGATGGTGATCGGGTGGCCGTCGCCCGCGGCCTTCTCACCGTTGCTGGTGTCCTTCTCCACCGGGCCCCAGTAGTTGTCGGCGCGGAGCCAGGTCAGGTCGCTGAGGTAGGAGGTGCCGGACGGCGGCGGCGTGACGTTCAGGACGTCGACCTGGACGGTGTTCCGGGCGACCGTGGAGTCCGGCTCGTACGTGGCGGTGGTGTCCAGGTCGTACGTGCCGGGCTTCGCGCCGGCCGGCACCTGGACGGTCCACGTCGTCGCGAAGCTCCTGCCCGAGCCGACGAGTGCGCTGGACCTGCGCGACGTGGCCTGGACGGTCCACCCGTCCGGCGCGGCGAGGTCGTTCTTGACGAGCGGCGCGGGCAGCCTGCCGAAGTTCGACGCGGTCGTCGTCACGGTCACCGACGTGCCGGGCTCGACGAACGGCCGCGCGCCGGGGTATGCCACCGGCACGTCGGTCGCGGCGTCCACCGCCGGCGGGTACGCCGCCCAGCGCCGGTCGCGCGCGACCCGCAGCATCACCGTGCCGTGCGCCGGGACCATCGCGCTCAGCGTGCCGGCGGTCTCGCGGTCGGTGTGCGCCCACAGGTCGCGGACCCGGTACGCCGGCGCGGACGGCATCCCGATCGCCCCGGCCGACGTGGTGATCCGCTGCGGCCCGTCCGACTCGTTGAACAGCGCGACGGCCTTGTCGCCGTTCGCGAGCGGCTTGACGAAGACGTCCCGGCCACCGTCGGTGGAGATCGGCGCGCCCTGGGCCCCGAGGGTGTCCTGGTCGACCGCGATCACGTCTTTGTTGGTAAGGATCTTCATCGTCTCGGGCGAGGCCTTGCGCAGGTCCGTGCCGATCAGCAGCGGCGCCGCCATCTCGGCCCAGAGGCTGAAGTGCGACCGGTACTCGGTGTCGGTCATGCCGCCGTTGCCGACCTCCAGCATGTCCGGGTCGTTCCAGTGCCCGGGCCCGGCGTACTGGGCCAGGGCCATGTTCTGGTGGACGATGCCGAGCATGCTGGTGTAGCTGTCGCCGATGTCGCCGGTCGTGCGCCAGGAGTTGCCGACGTCCTTGGCCCACAGCCACGGCTTGTTCTCGCCCCACTCGCACATCGAGAACAGGATGGGGCGGCCGGTCGCCTTCAGCGCGTCGCGCATCGTGGTGTACCGCTGGACGGCGTCGACGCCCTGGTTGTTGCAGTTGTCGTACTTGAGGTAGTCCACTCCCCAGGACGCGAACAGCCGGGCGTCCTGCTGCTCGTGCCCGAGCGAGCCGGGCATCGTCTGGGCGCAGGTCATGGTGCCGGCGCTGGTGTAGATGCCGAACTTCAGGCCCTTGGAGTGCACGTAGTCGGCGACCGCCTTGATGCCGTTCGGGAACCGCGTCTTGTTCGGGACGTAGTCGCCGTTCGCGTCGCGGTCGTGCTCGGCCCAGCAGTCGTCGAGGTTGACGTACTGGTATCCGGCGTCCTTCAGGCCGGAGGAGACGAACAGGTCGGCGATGCTCTTGACCATCGCCTCGTTGAAGTCCGCGCCACAGTGGGTGGCGTTCCAGTTGTTGAAGCCCATCTGGGGTGTGAGGGCGAGGCCGTTGTCGAGGGCGGCGGCCGGCGGGGCCGAGGCGAGGGAGAGGGTGGCGGCACCGGCGACGCTCGCCGCGGTCGCGACGAGTGCCGATACCAGGACACGGACGGTGCGCATGTGCTGCTCCTGCGTTCGGGGGTGTGCGCACTGCTGGGGCCGGCGCGATGGACCGGGCACCGCGTCGTTCCCCGGGGTGACGCGGCCGGTGGGCGGCGGAGGATGCGCACCGGTCGCGATCGTCGGCGTAGGGGCGGGACGCCGGTGCCCGACGCGGCGGGCGACGGCGTCGACCGGCCGGGGAGAACGCCGCGCTCCCCGGCCGGTTCGCTCAGGTCAGGTGCACTTGACGCCTTCCTGCTTCCAGTTGGAGGCGTCGACCATCTTGGTCGGCGCGAACGCCTCCTGCGGCATGGGCTTGCCGTTGCGCAGGTTGTCCACGATCGTCTGGACGGCGAGGCCGCCGACGTCGTAGCCGTTGATGAACAGCGCGGCCTTCATGCCGGTCGCCTTGCCCGAGTTCCAGTCCTTGCAGGCCAGGTAGGCGCCGAGGCCGACACCGTCGATGTCACCGGCCTTGTAGCCGGCGTTCTGCAGCGCGGTGACCGCGCCGGAGACGTTCTCGTCGTTGCAGCCCCACACGACCCAGTGCTTGACGGAGCGGTGGCCCGAGACGACGGCGCCGGTCTTGGACTGGGCGTCGGTCGGGGTGTTGTCGGTGCCGACCTTGATGACCTGCACCTTGGTGCCGGCGGCCTGCTCGAACGCGGTCTGCGCGGCGGTCACCCGGTCGGTGCACACGGTCACGTCCTGCTTCCAGGCCGAGATCACCGCGGTGTCGGAGGCCTTCCAGCCCGCCTTCTTGAACTCCTCACCGGCGCGCTGGCCGACCTGCTGGCCCATCTGGCTGCCGGAGAAACCGACCCGCTGCACGAGCTGGTCCTTGGGGCACTTGGAGGGGTCCGGGCCGTTCTTGCAGATCTGGTCGTCGCTGGTCAGCAGAGTGACCTTCGCGGCGGCCGCCGTCTGCACGATCTGCGGGCCGACGGCCGGGTCCGGCGGCACGATGATGACGCCGTTGGCCTTCTGGGCGACGGCCGCCTGCGTCTCCGACACCGCCTTGTTGGTGTCATTGCCGAGGTTGACGACCTTGACGTCGACGTTGCCGAGCTGCTTGGCCTTGTCCTTGGCGCCCTGGGCCTCGTCGATGAAGTACTGCTGGTCGCCCTGCTTCTGCAGGTACGCGATGGAGATCTTCCCCGACACCTTCTTGTCCGTGTTGGTGTCGGTGCTCTCCTTGCCTGACGAACAGGCGGAGAGGCTGAGGGCGACCGCGACGCCGAGCGCGACGACCGCGGCTCCCGGCCTGCGTATCCGGGCCATGCTCTGCCTTCTTTCTGACAACTGTCGGCTGGTGATGGTCCTGGTCCCGTTACCCCGATGTTTCCGCCGAGTTACCAGGCGATGTGCGCATTCCTACCATTCCAAACACAAACCAACAAGACCTGCCGCATCACGATGTGCGGCTGTGTTGACATATGTCGTTTCTCCGGGCACGCTTCACGCCGTGGACGGTCACCGAGAGGAGGTGACGATGCTCGCCCAACAGCGACAGCAGGTGATCCTGGACCTCGTCCAGCAGCACGGCGGTGTCCGTGTCGCCGACCTGGTACGGGAGTTCGGCGTCTCCGACATGACGATCCGGCGCGACCTGGAGGTGCTGGCCGACCGCGGCCTGGTCTCCAAGGTGCACGGCGGCGCGACCACGGTCGGCGCGGGCTCGACCGAAGAGCCCGGCTTCGCGGCCAAGTCGGTCCGCCAGCGTGAGGAGAAGGAGGCCATCGCCCGCCGCGCCGCCCGGCTCGTACGGCCCGGCACCGCGGTCGCCGTCTCGGCGGGCACCACCACGTGGACGCTCGCCCACCACCTCACCGACGTTCCGGAGCTGACCGTTGTCACGAACTCGATCCAGATCGCCGATGTCTTCTACCGGGCGAGCCGCGCCGACCAGACGATCGTGCTCACCGGCGGCATCCGCACTCCCTCCGACGCCCTGGTGGGGCCGGTCGCGGTCAACGCGGTCCGCGCGCTCAACGTCGACCTGCTACTGCTCGGCGTGCACGGCATGAGCACGCGCGCCGGCTTCACCACGCCGAACCTCATGGAGGCCGAGACCGACCGGGCGATGGTCGGCGCGGCACGCCGCCTCGCCGTCCTGGCCGACCACACCAAGTGGGGCACGGTCGGGCTCAGCACGATCGCGCGGCTGTCCGACGCCGACGTGCTCGTGACCGACTCCGGCGTCGGCGACGAGGCGCGCAAACAGCTCGCCGACGAGGTCGGCGAACTGATCACCGTCGACCCGGGCGAGGCGGACGCGTGAAACGCACGGTCACCCATCTCGCCGACGGACGCGAGCTCATCTACTTCGACCGGCACGACGACGCCGACCGGTCCGCGGTCGACACGCGTACGCTGCCGCCGCCCCCGCAGGCGTCCGAGCTGCGCCGCGACCGGCTGCTCGGCGAGTGGGTCACGATCGCCGCGCACCGCCAGGACCGCACCCACCTGCCGCCGAGCGACCAGTGCCCGCTCTGTCCCTCCACGCCCGGCCGGCCCACCGAGGTCCCGTCCGCCGACTACGAGGTGGTCGTCTTCGAGAACCGGTTCCCGTCCTACTCCGGCCGCGCCCCCGAGCACCCGGACGGCGTCGTCCCGGGGCTGGGCCGCTGTGAGGTGGTGTGCTTCTCCCCCGACCACGACGCGTCGTTCGCGACGCTCGACCTGGCCCAGGTCGGCACGGTCATGGAGGCGTGGGCCGACCGTACGGCCGAGCTGTCCACGCTGCCCGGCGTACGGCAGGTGTTCTGCTTCGAGAACCGCGGCGCGGAGATCGGCGTCACCCTCGCCCACCCGCACGGGCAGATCTACGCCTATCCCTTCGTCACGCCGCGGACCGAGCGGATGCTCCAGGTCGCCCGCGCCCACCGCGAGGAGACCGGAGGCGACCTGTTCGCCGACGTGCTCGCGGACGAGCGCGCCGCCGGGACACGCGTGGTGGCCGCGAACGACCTGTGGACGGCGTTCGTGCCGCAGGCGGCCCGGTGGCCGTTCGAGGTGCACCTGTTCCCCCACCGGAAGGTGCCGGACCTGAGCGCCCTGTCGGCGGAGGAGCGCACCGCCTTCGCCCCGCTGTACGTCGACGTGCTGCAGCGCCTGGACCGCCTGTTCGGCGTGCCGATGCCCTACGTCTCCGCCTGGCACCAGGCACCGGTCACGGCCGACCGCGACCTCGCCTACCTGCACCTCCAGCTGTTCAGCACCCGCCGCGCCGCGAACAAGCTGAAGTACCTCGCCGGGTCGGAGGCCGCCATGGGCGCCTTCGTGAACGACATCTACCCCGAGGACGCCGCCCGCCGCCTGCGCGAGGCGACCTAGAGCCGCCGTTCAGCCGGGCGGGCGAAGCAGCCCGAGCAGCTCGTCGTGGAACCGCCCCGTGCTGACCACCGCGGTGTCCGGCCCGGACAGCGACGGCCCACCGGACAGGTCGGTGGCCCGGCCGCCCGCCTCCTCGACGAGCACCGGCATCGGCGCGAGGTCCTCGTAGCCGAGTTCCGACCCGGCCACCACGACGGCGTCGGCCAGCCCGGTGAGGACGCCGACGACACCGCGGCGAGACCGGTCACGATCACGTTCCGGTGCAGGGCCAGGAGAAGATCGCCCGGCCACCTGCCGGGGTTGACCACTGCGAGCCGGGCCCGGCCCGGCTCGGCCCGGATCAGTATCTTCCTTATCCTGACGACTTGCCCGTGGTTTAAGTTTCAACTAAAATCCCGGTACCATAGTTGAACATTCAAGCAATGGAGGCTTCCATGACCGCCCTCGCCAGTGAGCTCGGGATCAACCCCGGCACGTACAACATCGACCCCGCGCACAGTGAGGTCACGTTCGTGATCCGGCATCTGATGACCAAGGTCCGCGGCTCCTTCACGGAGTTCTCCGGCTCGCTCGAGATCCCCGAGAACGTTCTCGAGTCGACGACCTCCGTCGAGATCCAGATCAAGTCGATCGACACCCGCAACGCCGACCGTGACAACCACGTCCGGTCCGCCGAGATCCTCGACCTGGACAACCACCCGACCATGCGGTTCGTCAGCACGGGCATCCGCGAGAACGGCGGCGACTACCTCCTGGACGGCGACCTGACCATCCGCGACGTCACCCGCCCGGTCACCCTCGACCTGGAGTTCAACGGCTCCGGCCAGGACCCCTGGGGCGGCACGCGCGTCGGCTTCAGCGCCACCACCTCGATCAGCCGTAAGGAGTACGGCATCGAGTTCAACGTGCCGCTCGGCGGCGAAAAGGCGCTCCTGGGCGACAACGTCGACATCCAGCTCGAGGTCCAGGCCAGCCGCGCCTGAGGGACCGCCGGGGGCTCCGGGCGGTCTCTGAGCCCTTTCCCTTGACCGCGTGACGAAGAGCACCCTGACCGGGTGCTCTTCTCCGTGTTGGCGAAGCCGACATTCGGGGTATCGCGGAACAGCAAAGGGGAGATCGGCGTTGATCCATACGGGATCCGACGTGAGAGCGAGGTGGCCCATGGCGGCGACCACGAACAGCGGCAGGCGTGTCAGGCGGCCCGGACGTGCCGCCGACGGCGACCTGCTCGGCGCCTATCTGGATGAGATCGCCGCGACACCACTGCTCACGGCCGAACAGGAGATCGAACTCGCGCTGGCCATGGAGGCCGGGCTGCTGGCTCACAACCACCTCGACAGCGGCACCCGTCCCGACGGTGCCACCGTCGATGAGCTGGAGGAGGTCGCCGCGCGCGGCGACGCGGCCAAGGACCGGTTCATCCTGGCCAACCTCCGCCTGGTCGTCTCGGTCGCGCGCCGCTACCCCACCGACGGAATGAGCCTGCTGGACCTGATCCAGGAGGGCACGATCGGCCTGATCCGGGCGGTCGAGGGGTTCGACCCGCAGCGTGGTTTCAAGTTCTCCACCTACGCGACCTGGTGGATCCGGCAGGCGATCGGCCGTGCGCTGGCCAACTCCTCCCGGTCCGTGCGCCTGCCCGGAGCCGTCCACACCGACGTCAACCGGCTGCGCAAGGCCCGCCGCGAACTCGTCCTGCTCACCGGCTCCGAGCCCACCAACGAGGAGCTGGCCGCCGAGCTGGACCTGCCGGTCGAGCGGATCGGCGAGCTGGACCGCTGGGACCGTACGCCCGCGAGCCTGGACGCCGTGGTCGGCGAGGACGAGGAGACCTCGCTGGGCGACCTGCTGGCCGACGAGGACGCGCCCTCCCCCGAGGACGAGGCGATGGCCGGCGCCCAGCTCGAGATCATCGACGGCATGCTCGACCGGCTGGAGCCGCGCGAGGCGGTGGTGCTCCGGGCGCGTTACGGCCTGGAGGACGGCATGGAGCACAGCCGCCGCGAGATCGCGATGCGCCTGGGCGTGTCCGCCGAGCGGGTGCGGCAGATGGAGCTGGCGGCGCTGCGGCGGATGCGGGAGATGGCGCAGCGGCTGGACGCGCCGCTCGCCGCCTGAGAGACGCCCGTACGCCGCGGCCTCACGCGCCGAACCACCGCAGGAAGTCCTCATGGCCGAACATCCGGGCCGTGTCGACGGCCGAGGGGGTGCCCGCCTGAGGGTCGGCGCCCGCGTCGAGCAGGGCGCGTACGACGTCGGCCTCCTTCTTGAACACCGCGCCGGCCAGCGGTGTCTGGCCGCGGTCGTTGGCCCGGCCGGGGTCGGCGCCGCGTTCGAGCAGCGCCCGTACGGTCTCGGCACGCCCATGGTAGGCGGCCAGCATCAGCAGGGTGTCTCCCGCGTCGTTGGCGAGGTCGGCCGGCACGCCCGCGTCGACGTACGCGGCGAGCGTCTCGGTGCGGCCTTCGCGGGCGAGGCCGAACAGCCTGGTCGCGAACTCCACCAGCTCAGGATCGTCCATCGCTTCCAGCATGCCACGCAGGAACGCCGAGGAGCGCGGGAGACGAGTCGCGCTCCTCGGCGAGGTGCCTCCTGACGGTCTGGGTGCTCTCGCTAGGCGTTCACCTCCTCGGTGTCACACGGGGATTCGCGGCGCCGTCCGGCGCGGCTTCAGGCGACTCCGACGGTCAGGCCCGCGACCGTCGCGTCGAGGGAACTGGTCGTGATCGGCATGAGCACCGGCTCGGTGATCTGGAACCGCTCCATGCCGCGTTTGGTCAGATGCACCCGCAGGTCGAGCCGGCCGCCCTCGGTCCGGCAGCCGCCCTCATCGGGGAAGTGCAGGTCACCGGCTGAAATGCGGGCTCCCGGAACGTGCACCGGCAGCAGGATCTGCGCGCGCGGCGCCAGTGCCCGGCACGAGGCGCGGACCGGCGGGGCGCTCGCCGCGATCCGGTCGTGGTCGGCGGACGAGGGCGCGATGCGCCCGAGCAGCGCTCCCTCCGGGTCGCCGGGCGTGTCGCGGAGCATCGCGTGCGAGGGCGCGCAGCCGAGGACGCCCGGATGGCCCGCGGGCGAGAAGCACCCGTCCAGGCGGCCGATGCCGAGGATCTCGACCATGACGAGGTCGCCCGGCTCGGCACCGACGACGCCGACCGGCCCGCACAGGACACCGTCGCCCTGGCAGCTCAGCCGGATCGAGCCTCCGGCGATCACCTCGGCGACGGGCGGAATGTCGGGGTGCCAGCGATTGTGACCGGGGATGTACTGCACCGTCCGGATCGGCGCGGCAGGCGTGAACAGCAAGTGCCGGTCCCTTCTCTCGTCGGCGGACCTTTGACGGACTTTCAATGGGCCTTCGGCGGATCTGATGGGTCAATCCTGCACGTCAGGCTGTTTCAGCGCGGTTTCACGGCTTTTAACGACCCGTCAATTGGACTTCACCGGAACCGGGCGGGAACGGCGTGCGTCCAAGACCCATGGGCTCCGATTCGAGTTCGGGCGGCCGGCCGGTCCTCGCGGTCGCGGTCGCCGGGTTGATCATCGCTGGATGCGGCGCGAGCAGCCTCGCCGCCCCCGCACGCCCCGCCCCCTCGCTCCGCCTGGTCGCCTACGACGACTGCGGCGAGCTCCTCAGCGGCCTGCGCAAGGCCACCGCGGCGCACGTCGGCCCCTACGGCCTGGCGGGTGACCCGGTCATGCGTCCGCTCGTCAGCGGGCGCGTCCCGGGCGACCTGACGGCCAAGCAGCAGGCCGCCACGCCCCACTCCGACACGAATGTGCAGGAGCCGGGCGTCGACGAGCCCGACCAGGTCAAGACCGACGGCCGCCGGATCGTCACGGTGGCGCGCGGGCGGCTGGTCGTGGTCGACGCGGCGTCCCGCAGGCAGACCGGCTCGCTGGACCTGCGGGAGGGCGGCGCGTGGTCCGCCGGTGAGCTGATGCTGTACGGCGACCGGGCACTCGTCGTCCTGCGCCCGGCGATCACCTTCGCGCGCGGGGGCATCGTCGACGGGCCGGTGACCGCCCGCAGCACACCGGGTCCGCGCCTGGTGCTCGTCGACCTGCACGGCGCGCCACGCGTGGTGAGCTCGATGCGCCTCGACGGCTCCTACGTCGACGCCCGCCGCACCGGCCCGACCGCGCGGATCGTCATGCGGTCGGCGCCGAACATCGCCTTCCCGCAGCGTCACGGCGGCAGCGACGCCGACGCGACCGCGGCGAACCGCGGGGCGGTCGGGAAAGCGCCGCTGGACGCGTGGCTGCCGCGCTACAGCGTCACGCGCGGCGGTCGCACCACGGCCGAGAAGGTGCCGTGCGACCAGGTCAGCCATCCGCCGTCCTACACCGGGCTGTCGCTGGTCTCGGTGCTGTCGGTGGACCTGTCCGGCGACATGGCCGACGCCTCCCCGGTCAGCGTGGTGGCCGGCGGCGAGACGGTGTACGGATCGAGCACCGGCCTGTACGTCACCGACCACCCGTCCGGCTCGGCGGACCGGACCGACATCTACCGCTTCGACGCGGGAGGCTCGGGCCCGCCCCGGTTCGCCGCCTCCGGCTCGGTGCCCGGCACCCCGGTGAACCGGTACGCCCTGTCCGAGTACGCCGGGAACCTGCGGGTCGCCACCACCTCCGGAGGCACCGCGACGTCCCCGGGCACGTCCCAGAGCGCCGTGTACGTCCTGGCCCGGCGCGGGAACCGCCTGCGGCAGGTGGGTGAGGCCGGCGGGCTCGGCCGAGGCGAGCGGCTCTACGCGGTGCGCTTCGCCGGCCCGGTCGGCTACGTCGCCACCTTCCGGCAGACCGACCCGCTGTACACCCTGGACCTGCGCGATCCCGCCCGGCCACGCGTCACCGGCGAGCTGAAGATCAGCGGCTACTCGGCCTACCTGCACCCGGCCGGCGACGGACGGCTCATCGGGGTCGGTCAGCAGGCCGACGCGAACGGGCGGGTGAAGGGCGCCCAGGTGTCGCTGTTCGACGTGAGCGACCCGGCCGCGCCGAAGAGGCTGAGCGGGTACACGCTGCCGTCCTCATGGTCGGCGGTCGAGGGCGACCCGCGCGCGTTCCTCTACTGGCCGGCCACCGGCCTGACGGTCGTTCCGATGGGCGGCCGGGACGGGGCCCTGGTGCTTTCGGCCGGCCCGGCGAGCGTACGGCGTCTGGGGAGCGTACGGCAGCCGGACGCGGCGGGCCCCGTCCAGCGGCCGCTGCTGGTCGGCGGCACGCTGTGGACGCTGTCGCCGTCCGGTCTGCAGGCCGACGACGCGACGACCCTCGCCAGGACGGCCTGGCTGCCGTTCGCCTGAGAGCCTGGTCGCCGGCTCAGCGCAGGCCGACGGGCCGCCGCATCGCCGTACGGATCCAGCGGTCCACGAGGGCCGGGTAGTCCAGGCCGGTCGCCGCCCACATCTTGGGGAACGCCGACGCCGGCGTGCACCCGGGCATCGTGTTGATCTCGTTGACGATGACCCGCCCCTCGGGCGTGTAGAAGAAGTCGACCCGGGCGAGGCCCTCGCAACCGACCGCCTCGAAGGCCCGCACCGACAACCTGCGGACGTCTTCGATGACGGCGGGCGGCAGGTCGGGCGGGATGTCGAGCCGCAGCCCCTCATCGAGGTACTTGGCCTCGAAGTCGTAGTAGTCGTGGCCGTCGCCGACGTGCACCTCGGCGGGCAGGCTGGCCTCGGGCGGGCCGTCGTCCAGCCCCTCGAGGACGCCGCACTCGATCTCGCGGCCCTCGACCGCCGCCTCGACGATCACCTTGGGGTCGTGCTCGCGCGCGGCCTCGACCGCGGCCTCCAGGTCCGGCTCGGCGTCGACGCGGGAGATGCCCATGCTCGACCCGGCACGCGCGGGCTTGACGAAGACCGGCCAGCCGAGCTCCTTGACGTCGTCCACCACGCGCTTGCGCTCACGCCGCCAGCGGCGGTCGCCGACGACCACGTACGGGCCCACGGGCAGCCCGGCGCCCCGCAGGATGACCTTCATGAAGGCCTTGTCCATGCTGGCGGCGCTGGCGAACACCCCGGCGCCGGTGTAGCGGACTCCCGCGAGTTCGAGCAGGCCCTGGATCGTGCCGTCCTCGCCGTACGGGCCGTGCAGGAGGGGCAGCACCACGTCGACCTCGCCCAGGGCGCGCGGCACCTCTCCGGGCGCCACGACCATCAGGCCGCCGCCCGGCCCGTCGAACGGGAGGGCGAGGGCCGCGCCGCCGGTGTCCACCTCGGGCAGGTGCCCGTCCTCGATCGCGAGCCGCTGCCCGGAGGCGAGCACCCAGCGGCCGTCGCGGGCGATGCCCACCGGGACGATCTCGTAGCGGTCCGGGTCGATCGCCGCGATGATGCCGCCCGCGGTGAGACAGGAGATCGCGTGTTCGGAGCTACGGCCGCCGAAAACGACGGCGACACGAACCTTGCGCATGCCTCCACCCCTCTTCTCACCTGCGACGACACCCGCGAGCCTCGACCCTACACGGCGTGTTTCGCCGCCTGGCCGCGCGAAACGGCCGGGCCGGGTTACGAGTTCAATGCCCCCTCGTGTTCCCCGATCCGCCCCAGAGCGCTCAAGGCATTGTTGACATCGTGGATCAGGTCGTCGGCGTCCTCGAGCCCGACGGAGAAGCGGACGGCCGCCGGGCCGATGCCCGCGGCCGCCAGCGCGCGCTCGTCCATCTGCCGGTGCGTCGTGGAGGCGATGTGCCCGGCCAGCGTGTGGGTGCCGCCCAGTGAGGTGGCCACCTTCGCCAGGCGGAGGCCGTCCGCGAGGGCCATGCCGGCCGCGGCGTCGCCGTGCGGGATGATCGTCACGATCGCGCCGAACCGGGTGCCCTCCGGCCCGGAGTCGAACAGCCGGCGGGCCGTCTCACGGCCGGGGTGGTCCGGCAGGCCCGGGTAGTCGACCCGGGCGACCGCGGGGTGCCGGGCGGCGGCCGCCGCCAGCAGCGCGGCGGTGTCGCACTGGCGGCGCACCCGCAGCGGCAGCGTCTCCAGCCCGCGGCGCAGCAGGAAGGCCTCGTCCGGCGCCAGCGATCCTCCGGTGTGGATGCGCACCGCGCGGACCGGCGCGATCACGCCGGTACGGCCGACGACGACACCCCCCGTCGCGTCGCTGTGCCCGCCGATGTACTTGGTCGCCGAGTGGACGACGAGGTCCGCGCCGTGCTCCAGCGGGCGGCACACGACCGGCGTCGCGAACGTCGAGTCGACGACCAGCAGCGCCCCCGCCTCGTGTGCCGCCTCCGCCAGCGCGGGCAGGTCGGCCACGGCCATGGTGGGGTTCGCCAGGGTCTCGGCCCACACGAGCCGCGTCTCGGGGCGGATCGCCGCGCGCACCTTCGCCGGGTCGGTCATGTCGACGAAGTCGGTCGCCACCCCGAACCGCGACAGCAGCTGCGACAACAGCCCGTACGTGCCGCCGTACGCCGCGGCGGGCGCGACGACGTGCGCGCCCGCGTGGGTGTACGCCAGGAGCACCCCGGTGATCGCCGCCATGCCCGACGCGAACGCCTCTCCCGTCACGCCGCCGACGCGCGCGCCCTCGAGAGCGGCGACCGCCGCCGCGAACCCGTCGGAGGTCGGGTTGTCGATCCGGCTGTAGGTGTAGCCCGGCATGCGCTCGCCCAGCACGTCGGCGTACTCCTGCGACGTCGGGAACGCGTAGGTGGCCGAGCGCCACACGGGCGTGCCGAGCGGCTGCTGGCTGGGCACGGGGGCCGGCGGCAGGTGGACCGCGCGGGTGTTCTCACCGAACGGTTGTTCACTCATGTGCTCTCAGACTCCGTAGCGTTCCGGCTTGGGGGTGCGCGACATCAGCAGCCGGCCGGCCTCGACGGGGCTCAGGCCGCGGTGCATGACGGCCACGATGCCCTCGGTGATCGGCATCTCGACGTGGTGGCGCCGCGCGAGCTCCAGCACCGCGTCACAGGACTTGACGCCCTCCGCGGTCTGCTTCGTCACGGCGATGACCTCGTCCAGGCTCATGCCGCGCCCGAGGTTCTCCCCGAACGTCCGGTTGCGCGACAGCGGCGAGCCGCAGGTGGCGACGAGGTCGCCCATGCCCGCCAGCCCGGCGAAGGTGTGCTGGTCGGCGCCCAGCGCCGCACCGAGCCGGGCGATCTCGGCGAGCCCGCGCGTCATCAGCAGGGCGCGGACGTTGTCGCCCATGCCCATGCCGACCGAGATGCCGACGGCGAGGGCGATGACGTTCTTGACCGCGCCGCCCAGCTCGCAGCCGACGACGTCCGGGTTGGTGTACGCGCGGAAGTAGGGCGTCATGCAGGCGAGCTGGAGTTTCTGCGCGGTCGGCTCGTCGGTGCAGGCGACGACGGCGGCCGAGGGCTGCTCCAGCGCGATCTCGCGGGCCAGGTTGGGCCCGCTGATCACCGCGACCCGCTCCTCCGGCACCCCGGCGACCTCGCGGACCACCTCGCTCATCCGCTTGCAGGTGCCGAGCTCGATGCCCTTCATCAGGCTGACCAGCACGGCGTCGTCGCCGATCAGCGGCCGCCACTCCTGCAGGTTGGCGCGCAGGGTCTGGGCGGGCACGGCCAGGACGATGTACGGCGCGCCGTCGAGGGCCTCGGCGACGTCCGTGGTGGCGCTCAGGCGCTCCGGCAGCGTGGTGTCCGGGAGATAGTCGGGGTTGCGACGGGTCCGGTTGATCGCGTCGACGACGTCCGTACGGCGCCCCCAGAGGGTGACGTCGCCGCCCGCGTCGGCGAGCACCTTGGCGAAGACGGTCCCCCAGGACCCTGCTCCCAGTACTGCGATCTTCAAGAGGCCTTGGCCTCCTCATTGTCGCCGTCCGTGTCGTCCGTGCCGTCTTTGTCGCTCCCGCCGCCCTCCGCGCCGGCGCCCCGCTTGGCGGCGCGGGCGGCGCGCGTCGCCGCGCGGTGGTCATAGAGCGTCTCCGGCGGCGTCTCGCCGCGCAGCTCGCCCAGCAGGGCGGCGATGGCGGTCATGATGTCGACGGTCGCGGCGGTGAGCGTCTCGGCGTCGAGCGGCCTTCCCTCGTACTTCGACAGGTCCACGGGCGGCCCGGCGACGACGTGCATCGTCTTGCGCGGGAACAGCCGGATCTTCTTCGTGCCGTACCGCCACAGCTCGTGCGCGCCCCAGTGCGCGACCGGGATCACCGGGACGCCGGTGGTGAGCGCGACGCGGGCCGCGCCGGTCTTGCCGGTCATCGGCCACAGGTCCGGGTCACGGGTGCAGGTGCCCTCGGGGTAGAAGATCACGCATTCGCCGGAGCGCAGGCCCTTCTCCGCGTCGCGGAGCGCCAGGCCCGCGTCGGAGCGGTCGCGGTAGACCGGGATCTGGCCGGTACGGCGCAGGATGTGGCCGAGCACCCGGCTCTTGAACACCGAGTCCTTGGCCAGGTACACCGGGAATCGGCCGCTGGTGTAGACGAAGTGGGCCAGCGCCAGCGGGTCGGACTCGGACAGGTGGTTGGGCGCGATGACCACGCCGCCCGTGCGGGGGATGTTCTCCTGCCCCTTCCAGTCGCGTTTGAGCAGGCTGAACAGCAACGGCCGCAGGATCCCCACGACGATCGTGCGCCACACGGGCGAATATTTCATTGCCCATCTCCTAGGTTCGTCCCCGCCAACTGCGGGGTCCGGTCAAGTCTCGCGGTTGGTTCCGCATAGTGTCGACCCACGATGCCTCGTACCCACCGTCTCACCTGGACGCTCGTCGTGCCGGTCAAGCCGCTGGCACGGGCGAAGTCGCGCCTGTCCGGACCCGCCGGGCCGCACCGCGAGCGGCTCGCGCTGGCGATCGCGACCGACACGGTATCGGCCGTACTCCGATCATCGCGGGTCGAGGGGGTCGTCGTGGTCACCGACGATCCGGTCGCCGCGCCGGAGCTGGCCGCCCTCGGCGCCATCATCGTGCCCGACGAACCCGACGACGGCCTGAACCCGGCGCTGGTCCACGGCGCCGCCGAGGCCCGGCGCCTGGCCCCCGAACGCGCCGTCGGCGCGCTGAGCGCCGACCTGCCGTCGCTGCGCCCCGCCGAGCTGACGCGGGTGCTGGACGCCGCCGCCGCGGTGCCGAACGCCTTCGTCCCGGACGCGGCGGGCGTCGGCACCACGCTCTACACCGCCCGGCCGGACGCGGTCTTCACCCCGGCCTTCGGCCTGGAGTCACGGGCCCGCCACCGCGACGGCGGCGCACGGGAGCTGGCGCTCGACGACGTCCCGAGCGTGCGCCGCGACGTCGACACGATCGACGACCTGCACGCCGCCCTGGAGCTCGGCGTCGGCCCCCGTACGGCCTCGGTCGCCCCGCTCCTGCCCTCCGCACGCCGTTAGTCCTGCCTCCGAGCCCCGCCGCGCCGCCGGGGACATCAGGGACTCGCGGGCAGGCTCTAAGCTCTGCGGTTATGCAGGCGACGGTGAAGGCGTTCGATCGTGACACGCGCAGCGGAAGCGTGCTGCTGGACGACGGAAGCGAGATGACCTTCGGCGCGCTGGCGTTCGACGCCGGCGGCCTGCGGCTGCTGCGTCTCGGTCAGCGGGTCAACATCGCCGTCGAGGAGGGCTGGATCACCGCGATCACCCTGTCGACGTTCCCCCTGCCCTGAGCCTTACGGACCTGAGCCTTACGGACCTGAGCGTCGCGGGCCTGAGCCCTGCCGGTCTGAGGTCGGGGGCCCGCGGACGCCGACGGCGCCCGGGAGACGGGATGTCTCTCCGGGCGCCGACCGTATGCGTCGCTTCTTCGGGTGTTACTTCTTCTTGGGACCGGCCACCTGACCCTTGAAATCGGCACCGGCCTTGAACTTCGGGACCGACGTCGCCGGCACCTTGATGGTGGCGCCGGTCGCCGGGTTACGGGCCTCTCGGGCGGGTCGATCCGCCTTTTCGAAGGAGCCGAAGCCGGTGATGGCGACCTTCTCCCCCTTGGCGACGGTGTCCTGGATGGTGTCCAGAATCGCGTCGACGGCCTCTCCCGCGATCTTCTTACTGCCCACTCGTTCGGCGACGGCGTCGACGAGCTCACGCTTGTTCATGGGTTACTCCTCTTCCCCCTTGCTCGCTTGAAACTAGGGGACTCGCAGCATCTACACAATCACCCATGGCTGAGGTTTTCGGCTGTGTCGCAGGCGGAAGTGCCTCTCAGGGAACGTTTTCATCGCCGTCGAGATCGCTGAGGAATGATTCGAGGCGTCTCAGGGCGAGCGCGGCATCCCGTTTGGCGAGGTCGGTGATGACCAGCAAATGCCTGGTCATCTGCGGTCTGACCAGCGGCGATAGCTTCGCGACCCGCGCATGCGCGATCCGGAGCCCATCCGCCAGGGCGTCGAGCTGCGGATCGTTCCAGCTCCCGCGCGATGCGTTCATAATCACACCCGGTTTTTTCGGTGGCTCCGGCGCGGCGAGGCCGCCGGCGGGGACGACGCGCGCCCCGCCGGCGTACACGGACGGGCGGAGACCGCCCTGTCCCGGTCCCTCAGGCGGTCACCGGGAGCCACGGCTGCCGGTTCTTCTCATAGACGGTGATGTCGTCGGCGTACCGCAGGGTGAGGCCGATGTCGTCGAGGCCCTCCGTCAGGCGCCAGCGGGTGTAGTCGTCGATCTCGAAGGACCGCACGCCGCCTTCGTCGCAGCGCAGCTCGCGGGCGGGCAGGTCGATGGTGAACTCCTTGGCCGGATTCGCCTCGATCTTGTCCTGCAGGCGCTCGATGTAGTCCTCGGGCAGCTGGATCGGCAGCAGGCCCATCTTGGTGGCGTTGTTGCGGAAGATGTCGCCGAAGCGGGCCGAGATGACGGCGCGGAAGCCGTACTGCTGCAGGGCCCAGACGGCGTGCTCACGCGAGGATCCGGTGCCGAAGTCCGGCCCGGCGACCAGGATCGACGCCCCGGCGTACTCCGGACGGTTCAGCACGAACTCCGGGTCCTCCCGCCAGGCGGAGAACAGCCCCTTGTCGAAGCCCGTACGGCTGACCTGCTTGAGCCAGACCGCCGGGATGATCTGGTCGGTGTCGACGTTGCTGCGCCGCAGCGGCACGGCGCGCCCGGTGTGAACGGTGAAGGCTTCCATGTCTGCTGGGTCTCCTCGTTACAGGTCGGCGGGAGCGGCCAGGCGGCCGGTGACGGCGGTGGCGGCGGCGACGGCGGGCGAGACCAGGTGGGTACGGCCGCCCTTGCCCTGCCGGCCCTCGAAGTTGCGGTTGGAGGTCGAGGCGCTGCGCTCCCCCGGCTTGAGCTGGTCGGGGTTCATGCCGAGGCACATCGAGCAGCCCGCCTCGCGCCACTCCGCGCCGGCCTCGGTGAACACAGCGTCGAGGCCCTCCTCCTGCGCCTGCGCCTTGACCTTCATCGAGCCCGGCACGACCAGCATGCGGACGCCGTCGGCGACCTTGCGACCCTTGACGACCTCGGCCGCGGCGCGCAGGTCCTCGATGCGGCCGTTGGTGCAGGAGCCGACGAACACGGTGTCGACGGCGATGTCGCGCAGCGGGGTGCCGGCGGTCAGGCCCATGTACTCCAGGGCCCGCTCGGCGGCGCTGCGGCGGGTCGGGTCCTCGAACGAGGACGGGTCCGGCACGCTCGCGGACAGCGGAGCGCCCTGGCCGGGGTTGGTGCCCCAGGTGACGAACGGGGTCAGCTCGGCGGCGTCGATGACGACCTCACGGTCGAAGACGGCGTCGTCGTCGGTGCGCAGCGACCGCCAGTACTCCTTGGCGGCCTCCCAGTCGGCGCCCTTCGGGGCGTTGGGGCGGCCTTCGAGGTAGGCGAAGGTCGTCTCGTCCGGCGCGATCATGCCGGCGCGGGCGCCCGCCTCGATGGACATGTTGCAGACCGTCATGCGGCCCTCCATCGAGAGCGCGCGGATCGCCTCGCCGCGGTACTCGATGATGTGGCCCTGGCCGCCGCCGGTGCCGATGCGGGCGATGATCGCCAGGATCAGGTCCTTGGCGGTCACGCCGTAGGGCAGCTCACCGTTCACGGTGACCGCCATCATCTTGGGCTTGTTCTGCGACAGCGTCTGCGTCGCCAGGACGTGCTCGACCTCGCTCGTGCCGATGCCGAACGCCAGAGCGCCGAACGCGCCGTGCGTGGACGTGTGCGAGTCGCCGCAGACGACCGTCATGCCGGGCTGGGTGAGCCCGAGCTGCGGGCCGATCACGTGCACGATGCCCTGCCCCGCGTCGCCCATCGGGTGCAGACGTACGCCGAACTCGGCGCAGTTCTTGCGCAGGGTCTCCACCTGCGTCCGGGAGACGGGGTCGGCGATCGGGGCCAGGATGTCGGTCGTCGGGACGTTGTGGTCCTCGGTGGCGATCGTCAGGTCCGGCCGGCGGATCTTGCGGCCCGCCATGCGCAGGCCGTCGAAGGCCTGCGGGCTCGTCACCTCGTGGACGAGGTGAAGATCGATGTAGAGGACGTCCGGCTCGCCCTCCGCGCTGCGCACCACGTGCGCGTCGTAAACCTTGTCCGCCAGTGTCCGGCCCATCACTTCACCTCTTCTTGGTCCTGGGCTCCTTTGCTCACGACTTGCATCTCAGATTGCGAGACGGCAGTATCGAGGCATGGACAACTCTAGCGGAGTCGGCGTACTTGACAAAGCGGTACTCGTCTTGAACGCCCTGGAGGCCGGCCCCGCCTCGCTGGCCCAGCTCGTGCAGACGACCGGTCTGGCTCGCCCCACCGCCCACCGCCTCGCCGTCGCGCTGGAGCACCACCGACTGGTCCACCGCGACACCCAGGGCCGGTTCATCCTCGGCCCCCGCCTGGCCGAGCTCGCCGCCGCGGCCGGCGAGGACCGGCTGCTGGCCGTCGCCCAGCCCATCCTGACCCAGTTGCGCGACCTGACCGGCGAGAGCGCCCAGCTTTACCGCCGCCAGGGCGACGCACGCGTCTGTGTGGCGGCGGCCGAGCGGATGAGCGGCCTGCGCGACACCGTGCCGGTCGGCAGCTCGCTGCCGATGACGGCCGGGTCGGCGGCCCAGATCCTGCTGGCCTGGGAGGAGCCCGACCGCCTCCACCGGGGCCTGCGCGGCGCCAAGTTCACCGCGACGACGCTGGCCTCCGTCCGCCGCCGCGGCTGGGCCCAGAGCGTCGGCGAACGCGAGCAGGGCGTGGCGTCGGTGTCCGCGCCGATCCGCGGGACCGGCGCGCGCGTGATCGCCGCGATCTCCGTCTCCGGCCCGATCGAACGCCTGAGCCGCTCCCCCGGCCGGATGCACGCCCCGCCGGTCCTCGCCGCCGCCGAGAAGATCTCCGAGTCGATGCGCCGACCCTGACGCCGCGGAGTCGGCACCGCTTGTCGGATAGCAACACTCCCCAACGTTGGATAGCGCTAGTATCCAAATTGGGGGGCAGATGAAGATCTCCGAGCTCAGCGACCGCAGCGGCCTGCCGGTGCAGACGATCAAGTACTACATCCGGGAGGGTCTGCTGCCGAAAGGCGCGGCGACCGCCGCGACCAGGGCGGAGTACGCCGATGAGCACCTCGAGCGGCTGCGTCTCATCCGGGCGCTCCGCGAGGTCGGCGACCTGTCCGTCGCGGCGGTGAAGCGCATCATCGGCGCCGTCGACGACGAGGCGGTCGGCCTGCATGAGCTGCTCGGCACCGCCGCGTACACACTGAGCCCGGCGGCCGAGGCCCGGCCGGACGAGCCCGACTGGCGCTCGGCCCGCGAGGACGTGGACGCCATCGTCGCCGAGCTCGGCTGGCAGGTGTCCCCGGACGCGCCGACCCGCGACCTGCTCGCCCAGGCGTTCCTCGCACTGCGCCGCCTCGGGCGGCCCATCGTCTGGACCGACCTGCGGCCCTACATCGAGGCGGCGACGATCATCGCCGAGCACGAGATCGGTGGCATACCGGTCGAGGGCGAGCGCGGCCGGGCCGTGCAGACGGCGGTCGCCACGAACGTGCTGTACGAGAAGGTGCTGCTCGCGCTGCGGCGCATGGCCCAGGAGGACGCCTCGGCCCGCCGGTTCGGCGCCGACGCCGAGAGCCGCTGACCGCAGGCTTCACGTCCGGCCGGGCACGGGTAATCATGACGATGTGGATTTCGACGAGGCCGCCGACGAGCTGTACGGCGTGCTGCCGTCGGAGTTCACCGCGACCCGGAAGCGGCTGGCGGGCGAGCTGCCGCGCGACGACGCCCGGCGCCTCACCGCGATGCGGCGCCCGACCGTCCCGGCGTGGGCGGTGAACCTCCTCGTCCGCGACGACGCGGTCGGCCCCGTGCTGGAGCTCGGCGAACGCATGCGCGCGGCCTGGTCGGAGGGCGGCGACCTCACCGCCCTGGACCGCGAACGGGACTCTCTCGTCGACGGTCTGGTCCGGCGCGCCCGCACGCTGGCCGACGAGGCCGGGCGGCCGTTGAGCGACGCCTTCGCCGACGAGGTGGACGAGACGCTGCGCGCCGCGATCGCCGACCCGTCGGCCGCGGAGGCCGTACGCGCGGGGCGGCTCGACCATCCGTTGCGGCACGCGGGCTTCGGCCCGTTCGGTGCCGCCCCGCCGCCGGCCCGCCCGAAGCCCCCGCCGCACCGGACGAAGAAGGCCCGCGACGACGACGAGGCCGCCCGGAAGGAACGCGGGGACGACGAGGCCGCCCGGAAGGAACGCGAGGACGGCGAGGCCGCCCGGAAGGAACGCGAGCGCAGGGAACGGCAGGAGCGGGAACGGCGCGCGGAGCGGGCCCGCGCCGCCGAGCGCGAGGCCGAGGAGGCCGAGCGCTCTCTCGCCGAGTGGGCGTCCTCCGTCGAGGAGGCCCGGCGGCGGCTGGCCGACGCCGAACGGGACCTCGACGACCTGCGCCGGCGGGTGCACGAGGCCGAGGCCCGGCAGACGGACCTCTCCCGCCGGACCCAGGTGGCCGAGCGGGAGCACCGCCGCGCCGAACGCACCGCGCGAGAGGCGCGCCGCCGCGCCCGCGACCTCGCGGCCGACGCTTCCTGACTACCGGACAATTCAGATCGATGCTGGTGATCTCCGCATGGGTCTAAGATCGGGTCACAGCGGTAGAAAGGGTGAAATGTGACCGGCGCGGCGCGGCGGGCACTCGGGGAGTTCGACACGACCCGGCCGAACATCGCCCGCATCAACGATTACTTTCTCGGCGGTAAGGACAATTTCGCCGCCGACCGGCGCGCGGCGGAAGAGTTGCTCGCGATCGCTCCGGAGATCAGGGCGATCGCGGCCGAGAGCCGGAACTTCCTCGGCCGTGCCGTGCGCTTCCTCGCCGCGCAGGGCATCCGGCAGTACCTCGACATCGGGTCCGGCCTTCCCACCCTCCAGAACACGCACGAGGTGGCGCGCTCGGTGCTCCCGGACGCCCGCGTGGTCTACGTCGACAACGACCCGGTCGTGATCTCACACGGCCGCGCGGTCCTCGCCCGCGACGAACGCACGGCCGTCGTCGAGGGCGACATCCTGCACCCGCAGGAACTCATCGACGACCGCGAGGTGCGCGGCGTCATCGACTTCGACGAGCCGGTCGCCGTCCTCATCTTCGGCGCGCTGCACGTCATCCCGAACGCGGACGATCCGTACAAGAGCGTCGCGACGCTGCGGGACGCGACCGCGCCGGGAAGCCACCTGGCCCTCTCTCATCTCGTCTTCGACATCCGGCCCGAGGTCGCCGGCCCCATCGAGGACGTCTACCGGACCGCCCTCCACCGACCCACGGCGAACACCGCGCGCAACCGCGAGGACGTGCTGGGGTTCTTCGACGGCTTCGAGCTGGTCGACCCCGGTCTGGTCTGGTTGCGTCAGTGGCGCCCGGACCACCCGCTGCACGCGCGGGCGGCGGAGACGGTCTGGAAGGTCGGCGGCGTCGGCCGCAAGCCCTGCAACCGCGCCCGGCGGGCGCGCGGAGCCGGCATCGGATCTCGCTGAGGATCCAGTGCCGGACTCGCTGAGGATCCAGCGCTACATCTCTTTGAGGATGCGGTTGAGGGTGTCGCGGATCTTTGAGGCCGGCTCGGCGTCGATGCAGAGCCGCTCCATCACCACGTGGTAGTGGTCGACGTCCTCGCGCTTGTCGAGGTAGAGGGCGCTGGTGAGCTGTTCGAGGTAGACCACGTCGGGCAGGTCGCGCTCGGCGAACCGCAGGATGCTGAACGGCCCTCCCGCCGCCGCGTGCCCGCCGAGGGCGAACGGCACCATCTGCAGCGTGACGTTCGGCAGCTCGGTCATCTCCAGCAGGTGCCGCAGCTGACGGCGCATCGCCTGGACTCCGCCGAGCGGGCGCCGCAGCACCGCCTCGTCGACGACCGCCCACAGGTGCGGCGGGTCGTCGGACTGCAGCAGCGACTGTCGCCGCATCCGCAGGCCGACGCGGCGCTCCACCTCGTGGCCCGGGGCCGTCGGGTGGCCCAGCAGCGTGACGGCGCGCGCGTAGTCCTCGGTCTGCAGCAGGCCGGGGACGAACTGGACCTCGTACGCGCGGATGCGGGACGCGGCCTCCTCCAGGCCGATGTAGACCTCGAACCAGGCCGGGAGGATGTCGGAGTAGCTGTGCCACCAGCCCGGGGCGTTCGCCCGGTCGGCCAGCGTGAGCATCGCCGCCTTGTCGCTCTCGTCGTCCACTCCGTAGAGCGTCAGCAGGTCGGCGACGTCGCGGCGCCGGAAGCGCACGCGCCCCAGCTCCATGCGGCTGATCTTCGAGTGCGAACCCCGGATCGCCGCACCGGCCTCCTCGCACGTGATCTGCCGCTGCTCGCGGAGGCGGCGCAGCTGGGAACCCAGGATGATGCGCAACACGGTCGGCCCACCGCGATGGGGGCCGAACATGTCGCGTGCGGTGTCTTCACCGCCGGCATGGGACCCGATCATGTGCTCCCCTAGGACACTGGAATCGGCCCAGTGTCCCACTGGAGCCCGTCGTTGCAAAGCGCCCGCCTCGTGCGGGCAGGGTTCGGCCGGCCCTCGGCGAGCGGGTGGTCGCCCGCCTCAGGCGGCGTATGGTCGCTCGCCTCAGGCGAGCATGTGATCGAAGTCGCCGTCCTTCGCTCCTTTGATGAAAGCGTCGATCTCCGCCCGGGTGTACAGCAGCGCGGGGCCGTCCGGGAACCGTGAGTTGCGAATCGCGATCTCGCCGCACGGTAGTTCGGCGAGTTCGACGCAGTTTCCACTCGGATTACTGGCATGGCTCTTGAGCCAGCTGGCCTCCCGCAGGCGGGCTGCCGATATTCCGTTGTAGGCCTGATACATGTCGCCTCCAAGCCATCCAAGACCGCCCGACCGGTGAGCCAAAGGTCGGACCCCTTCCGGGAGCGGCACAACGCTCGTGCACATGCACGTGCATCCGTGCGTGCATGCGTGCTTGCATATGCACGACTTGAGGAGCAAGATAGCGGAACGGCGCATGAAGCGCCCCGCGACGTCCCCGACTTCCCCCAGGGTCCGCAATGAACTTGCCGCCACCGAGCGAAACCACCGGCGTCCCCCTCAACGACCAGGGGTGGGACGACTGGCTCCGCCCTTTTGACGGCACCCCTTGGTCGGACGGCGGTCGGCCGCTGGTCGCCGCCCAGGACCTGCCCCCTGAGGCTGCCTCGCCGGGTATCGCCCGTCATGTGACAAAAGACACACTTACCCGGTGGAGTCTCGGTGACTTCTACGACGACGCCGCGGTGGTCGTCTCCGAACTCGTGACCAACGCCATCCGGTACGGCCTGTGCCCCACCGCCCACGACCCGTTGCGCCTGGTGCTCGCCCGCTACGAGAGCCAGCTCGTCTGCATGGTGACCGACCCGACCGACACCGCGCCCAAGATGCAGGAGCCCGACTGGGTCGCCGAGACCGGCCGCGGCCTGCACATCATCGAGGCCATCAGCCGCGCCTGGGGCTGGACGCCCCTCCTCGGCGGCGGCAAGGCGGTCTGGGCGTCCTTCTCGATCATCTGACGCACGGCCGGCCGGCTCCGGAGTCCGAAAGCCACTCCGCGTGCCCGTGGCCGATCGCCAGCCGCCGGACCGGCTCACGGCCGCGGCGCAGTTCGAGGGCGAACGCATCCGTCCCGAGGTCACGGGCCCCCTCGAAGGACAGATGGAACAGGTCGTGCTCCCGCCCGGCCCCCGCGATCGCGGCGTCGAAGGCCTCCCTCCGCTCGGCGGCCACGTGCAGGCGCGTCGCGGAATGGAAGATCACGATCGGCGCCCCGCGCGGCACCTCGGCGGCCACCTCCGGCAGCAGGTCGACCGCGTCCCCCGCGTACGTGCGGGGCGGGTTCGCCGCCACGGCCCGCAGCGCCTCGTCCTGAAGGGTCGCCTGCGCGAGGTTCTCCGGCCAGATCAGCGCCCGCAGCCAGAGCCGCTCGTCCGGATCGCCGGCGTCGATGGGGTTGAGGTCGATGCCCACACGATCGGCGATGGCGGGCAGCGGGCCGAGGTCGGGCGGCGCCCCGTCCCCGCGCCACTCGGCCGCCACGACGACGGGTGAGGACGCCCTCCCCCACGTACGCCCCCCGATCTCGTACCGGTAGTCGTCGAAACGCAGGTGCACGCCCGCGCTGGACCCCACCTCGATCAGCGTCACCGGCTCGTCCGTCATCGACGCGACCACCGTCATGCCGAGCCGCAGCAGGACCGAGCGCTTCACGACGTTCGTCTGGACGAGACGGCGGCGCATCAGCTCGATGATCTCCTCGCGCCGGCTCAGGCAGAACGCGGTGAACGCCGGGCCGGGATCACCGGCCGCGGGTCCGCGTCCGGTCGAGGGGTACCAGGCCGCCAGCTCCTGCGCCGGATCGCGGAGCAGCAGGTAGTGCACTGACGCGAACAGCAGGTTGGAGGGCAGCTGGCCGGATCGGGCGTGCCGGGCGATGGCGAGCAGCCGCTCATCGGCCGCGACCACCCGGCCGAGCCGCGTGTACAGCGGCGAGTCGGCGAAATGACGCGGCGAGGCGGCGAAGAGCTCGGCGAGAGGGTCGGCTGCGCTCTGGGCGGTGCTCATGCCGGGATCGTCGCAAGCCGATCAATCATCGTCAATGTTGATTAGGATCAATATGTCTCCTATGCGCCACAATCGACGCCATGGAGTTCGGCATTCTGGGAGCGACGGAGGTGCGGTCCGCCGAGGGGCACGCCCTGTCGGTCGGTGGCCCGAGGGTGCGCGCGCTCCTCGCCCTTTTGCTGCTGAACGCCGGCCGGCTGGTCACCACCGAGCGCCTCATCGACGGCCTGTACGGCGACGAACCGCCCGCGGGCGCCGCCAACGCCCTGCAGTCCCAGGTCTCCCGGCTCCGGCGCGGCCTCGCCGCCGCCGGCCTCGCCTCCGGGGTGGTGGAGTTCCACGCGGCCGGTTACCGCCTCGCCGTCGAGGCCGAAGACGTCGACGTCCACCGGTTCGAGCGCCTCGCCGGGGAGGGGCGGGCCGCGCTGGCCGCGGGTGACGCCGCGCCCGCGATGGACCTGCTGAGCGAGGCGCTGGGCCTGTGGCGCGGGCCCGCGCTGGCCGATGTGGCCGACGCGCCGTTCGCCGAGGCGCAGGCCGCACGGCTGGAGGAGATGCGCCTGTCCGCGCTGGAGGACCGCGCCGAGGCCGCGCTGGCGCTGGGCCGCGGTCGCGACCTCGTACCGGAGCTCCAGGAGCTGGTGGCCGCCCATCCCCTGCGCGAACGTCCGCGCGGCCAGCTGATGCGCGCGCTCCACGGCAGCGGCCGGCAGGCCGAGGCCCTCACCGTGTTCGAGGACACGCGCCGGGTTCTCGCCGAGGAGCTCGGCGCCGACCCGTCACCCGAGCTGGCCGCCGTGCACCTGTCGATCCTGCGCGCCGAGCGGCCGGCCGCGCCGCCGGAGACGCCGGGCGCGCGCCGCGCGCTGCCGGCCCAGCTGACCAGCTTCGTCGGGCGCGAGGAGGAGTTGCGGCGGATCTCTAAGCTGCTCGCCGCCGGACGGCTCGTGACGCTCCTCGGCCCGGGCGGGTCCGGCAAGACCCGCCTGGCGATCGAGGCGGCAGCGCAGGAGAACGGCGAGGTGTGCTTCGTCGACCTGGCACCGGTCGACGCCGCGGGGGCCCGGCACACGGTCGTGCAGGCGGTCGTCGAGGCCCTCGGGCTACGCGAGTCCGGCCTGTTCGCGCAGCCGGCCGAGGCGCGGCCCGACCCCGAGGCGCGGCTCGTCGCCGCCCTGTCCGAACGGCCGCTCCTGCTCATCCTCGACAACTGCGAGCACGTCGTCGACAGCGCCGCCCGGCTCGCGCACCGGCTGCTCGGCGCCTGCCCGGAGCTCCGCGTGCTGGCGACGAGCCGCGAGGCGCTCGGCATCACCGGCGAGGGCCTGTGCCCGCTTCCCCCGCTCCCCCTGCCACCGCCCGCGGCGGACGCCCTCGACGCGCTGGAATATCCGGCGATCCGCCTGTTCGCCGACCGTGCCGCCGCCGTACGCCCGGATCTGGACCCGACGGCCGAGCTCGGCACCATCCAGCGGATCTGCGTCGCGCTCGACGGGCTCCCGCTGGCCATCGAGCTGGCCGCCGCACGCCTGCGCTCGCTCACCGTGGAGGAGGTCGCCGCCCGCCTGGACGACCGGTTCCGGCTGCTCTCGCGCGGCGACCGTACGAAGGCGCCCCGGCACCGGACGCTGCGTGCGGTGGTCGAGTGGAGCTGGGACCTGCTGGGCGAGGACGAACGGACCCTGGCGCGGCGGCTGACGGTCTTCGCCGGCGGCGCGACGCCGGACGCCGCCGCGCGTGTGTGCGGCCTGCCCGCCGAGGACGTCGACGATCTGCTCGCCGACCTCGTGGACAAGTCGCTCGTCGAGGACGCCGGCGGCCGCTACCGGATGCTCGACACCATCCGGGCGTTCTGCGCCGAGCGGCTGGCCGAGGCCGGCGAGAACGAGTCCACGCACGCGGCGCACGCCGCGTACTTCCTCGACCTGGCCGAGACCGCCGAGCCGTACCTGCGCCGGGCCGAGCAGGTGGACTGGCTGGCCCGGCTCGACGCCGACCACGGCAACCTCATGGCGGCGCTGCGGTGGGCCGTGCGCGCCGACCCGCCTCTGGCGCTGCGCCTGCTCACGGCCGTGGGGTCGTACTGGTGGCTGCGCGGGCTGCGCAGCGAGGGCGTGCCGGTCGCCCTCGAACTGCTCGACGTCATCGGGCCCGAGCCGCCGGCCGGGCTGGAGGAGGAGTACCTCTTCGCCGTCCTGGTCATCGTCATCGGCGGCGTCCAGGGATTCCCGGTGCACGACCTCCAGCGGTTCCTCGACGTGGTGGCCGCCGGCCGCCAGGCCGGTGAGCACCGGCCGCTGCGCCCGGTGGTGACCGTGATGTGGGCGCTCGGCACCGGGCCGGCCGCGGCGGACGTCGAGCTGCAGGAGCGGCTGATGGGCCACGACCCGTGGTCGCTGGCGCTCCGTCATCTCGGGTGGGGGTACGTCCTGCTCTTCCAGGGCGACGTCGACGGCGCCGAGGCCGAGTTCACGGCCAGCACCGAGGGATTCCGGGCGGTCGGCGACCGCTGGGGACTGGCCGGGGTCCTGTCCGCACTGGCCCGCCTGGCGGCCTGGCGCGGGGACGACCGCCGGTCGCTCGCGCTGGCCGATGAGGCGCTCGCGCTGGTCCGCCGGCTCGATGCCGCCGAGGACATCGCCGACCTGCTGTGCCTGCGGGCCGAGGGGCTGGGGCGTGCCGGCGACGTCGCCGGAGCGCGTTCGTGTTACGCGCAGGCCGGTGAGTTCGCGCGCCGGTCGGGCTCGCCGGAGAGGGTGGCGCAGGTCCGGCACGGGCTCGCCGAGCTGACGCGGCTGACCGGCGACCTGGACGCGGCCCGCCGCCTGGCCGAGGAGGCGCTGAAGGCCTGCACGGCGGCGTCGTTCGGCGTCACCGAGGTACGGGGACGCGTCCTCGTCAGCCTCGGCCGGATCGCCGAGGCCGATGAAGACGCCGCCGCGGCCGAGGCGTGGCACCGGCAGGCGCTCGGCGTCGGCGGCAACGACGCGCGGGCCGCGGCGGACGCCGTCGAGGGGCTGGCCGGGGTGGCGGTGCTCCGTGGTGACGGGGAACGCGCCGCGACGCTGCTCGGCGCGGGCGCGGCTCTGCGCGGGATCTCCGTGGCGGGCGACCCGGACATCGCGCGCGTCGCCCGCCGGGCCGGGGAGCTGATCGGCGAGGCGGCGTACGCGGCGGCGTTCGCACGCGGCGCGACGATGGCCCGCGAAGAGGCGCTCGCGCTCGTCGGCACCTGACGTGCGGTCGGCGGTGGATGACGCCGGTCGATCCCAAGCATGCGTCACCACATATCTGGAAACAATGGGGCGAAATTGAGCCCTGCGCCCCCTGAGGTGTAAGCGAAGGACGCCTATGACAAAAGGGCTGACCGCCGTTATAGCGATCAGCCCTTCCTGCTGTAGTCCCGACCGGATTTGAACCGGCGTTACCGCCTTGAGAGGGCGGCGTCCTAGGCCACTAGACGACGGGACCTCACCCCGCCCGCTTGGTCTCCCTCGCGGGCGACGCCCAGCTTAGCGGACGTTCTCCCGTTGTACGAACCGGGATCTTCGAGGCGCCGAAGTCGCGGATCGAAATCCGCGTTCATCGGCGGGAAAAGCATACCGACCCCCGGCGACGACAGCCAACCGGAGACACCTCCGGTCCCAACGTCCGTCTAATACCGCAGGTCGGCGAGGACGCCGTAGTGGTCGGAGGGGACGACGTCGTCGACCGGGTCGGCGCCGATGACCTCGCAGTGAACCGGATGGCCGGCGCCGCCGCGCCGGGGCCAGGCGGACAGGATGTGATCGATCCGCCGGTCGGGCCACAACACCGGGGCCGCCCAGGGATTGGCCCGCGCCCAGGTGTGACCGGGACCGCCGGTGCCGGCGGTGTCCCAGGCGTCGTAGCAGACCAGGTCCGGCACTGCCGTCGCGGCCTTGCCGGTCAGCATGCGGATCTCGTCGCTGTCCGGGTCGGCGTTGAAGTCACCGCACACGATCGTCGGCCGGCTCCGGCGCTGGAGTTCGGCGACGAACGCGCTCAGCGCGCGTACCTGCTCCTGCCGCACCGCGCCGTGCTCCAGCCGCCAGGTCAGCGCCACCGTGAAGAGCTGAACGGGACCGCGCGGCCCGGCGATCTCGGTGAACACGACGCCGCCCCCGGCTCCCTCGGGGCCGGGCAGGCGACGCCACTCGTGCCGCTCGATCGGCCAGCGGGACAGCACGGCCAGGCCTTCGCCCGCGAAGACGTGGTGCGGCATCCCGAGCCGCTCCGCCTGGCCGTCCCATGCCTCGACGAGGGCGACGACGTCCGGGTCGTGGCGTGCCAGGGTGGCCTTGATCGCGGTCTCCCGGCTTTCCCAGGGCCCGAAACGCGCCCAGACGTTCCACGTGACGAGACGCAGCGTGGTCGTGATGAGCGGCCCGTAGGGCTCCGCGATGTCATACGTCATGGCTCCGCTCTACCACGCTTTCAGCGGCCGTTCCGAGCGTCGCGCCATGCTCGACCGGCCCGGGTCACCCGGCGTCACGCCTCCCGCGGCCAGTGACCTCGCACGTGGTGGGCGATGAGCGCGGCGTGCGACAGCGGAGCGGACGGGTCGGCGACGTCGCCGTTGGTCGTGTAGTCGAGCAGGACGACGTCGCCGCCGGCGGCCATGGCGCGGAGGCGGTCGACCAGGTCGGCGGTCCTGTTCTCCAGCACCCAGCGGTAGGCCGGCAGGTAGATGCGGCGCCGCGCCGTCTCGTACGGCAGCAGCGTCTCGCCGTCGAGCCCGTCGCGGTGGCCGCGAACCGGGCCGTACCTGCGCACGGTGCGCTTCAGCCCGCGCATGCGCGTGTTGCCGAGGACGGCGCGGTCGACGTCCGCGGTGGCGAAGACCTTCAGCGCCTGCCAGATGCCCTCGACCGACTGCGCGGTGACTCCGGGTGAGCGCGGCACCGGGATGCCGCCGTGCGGGTAGAAGGGGCTGAGCCGCACCCAGGGCTCCTCGGCCCGCGAGGTCACGTCGATGATGCGCGCCGCCGGAAAGGCCTCGGCGAGCCTGGCCGCCGAACGACGGCGGCTCGCGACGTGGATCGGCATGCCGGCCCCTCTCCCCCGCTGCGGATCGGGTCCAGCCTGACCGACGGCACCGACGGTTTCAGCATGATCTAGCGAGAAACCCCGGTCCTTCAGGGCCGGGAGGAATCGCTTCCCTCGAGTGCGGCGCGCTAGCGCCGCCTGGACCGGTGCTTGGGCGCGGGAGGCCAAGTGTGTGTGCGAGGTGTAGGCGACGCTGTTAGCCCTGTGGTTATCGGGAGACTCCCCTTACGTATGACACAGAAGAACGCTAAGGTCACTTTCCGTGAAGGTCGTGGTGCAGTCAAACTCATGCCAGATGCCGGGCAGGCACTGGCGCTCGAACGCACCCTGCACGCGGTCAACGAGGCGGCGAACTGGGTATCGGCCGTGGCGTTCGACCACGGTGTGCCGCACCTGTACGAACTGCGCAAACACACCTATGCCGAGCTGAAATCACGGGGCCTGGGCGCACAAGCCGCCCAGCACGTCATCAAGAAGGTCCGCGACGCCTACACCACGTTGAAGGCGAACATCCGCGCCGGGAACCTCGGCAAACCGGGCACTCGTCGCCGCGTCAAGGCCGAGACCAAACCGATCGCCTTCCGGTCTGAGGCCGCGCAGCCGTATGACGACCGGTGTTTGTCGTGGCGGTACGACGCCGGGACCGTGTCGGTGTGGACCGTCCAGGGCCGGGTGAAGAACATTCCGTTCGCCTGCTCGGCGGGCGCGCTCAAGACGCTGCAAGCCCACCGGCAGGGCGAATCCGATCTGGTCCGGCGTGACGGGGTGTTCTATCTGATCGCCACCTGTGAGGTGCCCGAGGCCGAGCCGTACGAGCCCGGCCGGTTCATCGGCGTGGACCTGGGCATCGCCGCCATCGCCACCACCTCCACCGGCTACAAGGCCGCCGGGCGGGGACTCAACCGGCACCGCAGGCGGCAGCTCGAACTACGCCGCAAGCTCCAGAACAAGCGCACCAAGTCCGCCAAGCGGCTGCTCAAAAAACGCAACCGGAGCGAGAAGCGCCACGCCGCGAACCAGAACCACATCATCGCCAAGACGATCGTGACCGAGGCTGAACGCACCTCATCCGGAATCGCCCTAGAAGACCTCACAGGAATCCGGCAGAGGGTACGGCTCCGCAAGCCCCAACGGGTCCCGCTGCACTCCTGGGCCTTCGCCCAGCTTGGAAACTTCATCGTTTACAAGGCCAAACGAGCCGGTGTGCCCGTGGTCTTCGTCGATCCGGCCTACACCTCACAACAGTGCAGCGAGTGCGGCCACATCGACAACAACAACCGGGCAAGCCAATCGGTCTTCACCTGCCGGAACTGCGGGGTCGTTGCCCACGCAGACCGCAACGCCTCCCGCAACATCGCCCGCAAAGGCGAAGCTGCGTGGACCGCGGGGCGTGAGTCACGCGTCCCTGCCACCCCATAGCGGTGGCTGAACGGAGGAGCCCACCCAGCAGCCAGCCGGGAGCCATCTCCAAACCCGGCCCTTCAGGACCGAGTCAAGTTGACACGCGCGCCTGGATCAGGCCGTGGGTGCCGCTCGTCCGCCAGTCGCCGCCGGACGCGTCGAGCGAGGACAGCGTCGCGGCGTCGACGCCCGTCACGACGTCGGACTTCAGCGTGCGCAGCGCGGCCACCGGCCCTGGGAAGTAGGCGGTGACCTCGGCGAACGGCGTCGTCGGCGGCCAGGCGAGGTCGCCGACGAGGCGCCGGTAGTTCAGGTCGCCCTTCATGATCGTGAGTGTGCGGCCGCCGAACTCCTCCGCCAGGTCGGCGGGCATGTGGTGGTACGACCACGGCGCGCAGAAGAACGCGTGGGCGCGGAGGCGGAGGCGGCCCGTGCCGATCGCCTCGGACAGCCTCCGCTCGACGGCGGCGGCCTCGCCGTCCGCGGCGGCGAGGCGGCGCAGGCAGGCGACCAGGTCGGCCGTTGTCGCGTCGGAGACGTAGTACGGATGCGGCTTCAGGTGCAGCGTCACGGTCGCGGCCAGGCCGGTGCGGAGCAGGTGGTCGATCAGCAGCAGGTCGGCCAGCAGCTCCCGGCCGGCGTTGTCGGCGACGACCGCCACGTGGTCCGGGCCGCCCGCGTCGAGCGCGGACCACACCAGGGCACCGTCGTCGGCCACGAGGCCGCCGGAGGCGGCCGGCCCTCCCGCGGCTCCGAACAGGAAGCCCAGGTCGGCCTGGTTGCCCCACAGCGAGGCCGGCAGAAGGGCCTGCCGCTCATCGGCGGCGGGCCGCCGATGAGCGGGCACGGCGACCGTCGCGTCACGGAGTTCCGCGGTCTTCCAGTACTCGAACGGGTCGACCCAGAACCAGGGACCGGGCGTGAAGAACTCCACCGCCTCCAGCAGCCGCCGGTAGAAGTAGGACTCCCACCACAGGAACGGCACGTCGGCCCACGGACGGCCGAAGTAGGCGGCGCCCCAGCGGTCCCAGCGGGCACGGTCGGGCGCGCCCTCGCCGAGCGGCCGCATCGCACCGGAGGCGATCTCCTCCCGCAGCGCGTCGAGCGCGCGGCGCTGCCCCGGCCCGTACGGGTGCCGGTCGCGCACCTCGGTGATCAGCGTCGGGGTGCGCTCACGCAGCACCCGCCGGCCGTAGCCGCCCGGACCGTTGCCGAGCGGCTCCGGCGCGTCGGGTGGCAGGGCGAAGCCCGGTGCCGCGGGTTCCCGGGGGTCGCTCTCGGGGTCGGTACGGCCGGCCATGGTGAAGCCTCCCTCTGGAGGGGCCGAGGCCGTCTCGGACCCGGCGTCCAGGGCACCGCCACCTCCGTCGTCCGGGCGAACGTTACCGCCGGCCGCCGTTCAGTACCCGGTCGAGGCTGATCGGCAGGTGCCGGTGGCGTACGCCGGTCGCGTGCCAGACGGCGTTGGCGATGGCGGCCGCGCCGCCGACGATGCCGATCTCGCCGAGCCCCTTGATCCCCGAGGGGTTGTAGGTGTCGTGGTCCTCGACCCAGTCGGCCTCGATGACGGGAACGTCGGCGTTGGCCGCCACGTGGTAGCCCGCGAGGTCGCCGTTGGCCAGGCCGCCGGAGACGTCGTCCCGCGCGCCCTCCTCGTGCAGTGCCATCGACAGCCCCCACGTCATGCCGCCGACGAGCTGGCTGCGGGCGGTCAGCGGGTTGACGACCCGGCCCACCGCGAAGATTCCGAGCATGCGGCGCACGCGGACCTCGCCGCTGAGCGGGTCCACCGCGACCTCGGCGAACTGGGCGCCGTACCCGTGGCTCTCCCGCTGCTCACGGGCGCCGAGCAGCTCCGTGGTGTCGGCGCCGGCCGTGATCCCCTCCGGCGGGACGTCGATAACGTCGGCCAGCTTCTTGCGCAGCGCGACCGCCGCCTCGGTGATCGCCCAGGCCCACGACGCGGTGCCCATCGAGCCGCCGGCGAGCCACGCGGGGCCGAAGTCGCTGTCCGCGATCCGTATCCGTACCGACCCCGGTGACACGTCCAGGGCGTCGGCGGCGATCTGGCTGAGCGCCGTACGGGCGCCGGTGCCGATGTCGGCGGCGGTGACCCGTACGGTGAACGTGCCGTCCGCCTCGGCGGTGATGGCCGCCGTCGACGCCCCGACCCCGGCCGAGTGGGCGGAGGACGCCACTCCGGTGCCGAGGAGCCAGCGCCCGTCCCGGCGGACGCCCGGACGCGGGTCGCGGTCCGCCCACCCGAAGCGGCGCGCCCCCTCCTCCAGGCAGCCGACCAGGTTGCGGCTGCTGAACGGCAGCCCGGAGACCGGGCCGACCTCGGGTTCGTTGCGGATGCGGAGCGCGATCGGATCCACGCCGACCTCGGCCGCCAGCTCGTCCATCGCCGACTCGACGGCGAACGACCCGGGAGTCCAGCCGGGCGCGCGCATGAACGACGGCGTCGGCACGTCGAGCGGAACCACCCTGGTGCGCAGGCGGAACGCGTCCGCGGCGTACAGGATCCGGCTGTGTCGCGTGGACTGCTCGGCGTACTCGTGCACGGTCGAGGTGGCCGAGGCCGTCTCGTGCTCGAGCACCCGCAGGCGCCCGTCCGCGTCCGCGCCGAGCCGTACGCGCTGCGCGGTCGCGGGCCTGTGCCCGACCAGCGAGAACATCTGCCGGCGGGTGAGCACCACCCGGACCGGCCGGTGGAGCACGGTCGTGGCCATCGCCGCGAGCACGGCGTGCGGGAGCCGCAGGCCCTTGGAGCCGAAGCCGCCGCCGACGTGCTCCGACCGCACCCGCACCTTGTCGGCGTCGAGGGAGAACAGCTTGGCCAGGACCTGGGCGACCGCGTAGGAACCCTGGTTGGAGTCGACCACCTCCAGGCGGCCGTTCTCCCAGCGCGCCATCGCGGCGTGGGGCTCCATCGCGTTGTGGAACTCCTCGGGCGTGGTGTACTCCCGGTCCACCACGACGGCCGAGGCCGCCAGTTCGGCGTCGGGGTCGCCCTGGTCGACGTCGGGCATGGCGAGAGGGCTCGGCGTCGTCGGGCGCAAACCGGGATGGTCGGCCCGGAAGGCGGTGTCGTGCGGTTCCTCGTCGTAGGTGATGACGAGGGCGTCGGCGCCCTCCCTGGCCTGCTCCTGGGTCTCGGCGACCACGAGGGCGACCGGCCAGCCGACGTGCGGCACGCGGTCGTCCTGCAGGAGCTGGAGGTTCGCGTCGGGGCCCATGACGCCCGCACCCGGTGTCAGGCGCAGCGCGTTGCCGTGGTGCAGGACGGCGAGCACGCCCGGCATCGCGAGCACGGCGTCGGCGTCGATGGAACGGATCCGGCCGCGGGCGACGGTCGAGGTCACGAGCCACCCGTGGGCGAGCTCGGCGAACGGGATGTCCGCGGCGTAACGGGCCTCCCCGGTCACCTTCGCGCGGCCCTCCCGCCGGGTGTGCGGCGTACCGGTCGCGGAGGTGCGGGGCGGCGCGGCGGGGGTGGTCATCGAGCGGCCTCCTGAAGCTCGGTGAGCGTCGAGACGACGAGATTCCGGATGAGCGGCACCTTGTACCCGTTGTGCGCCAGGGGCCGGGCGGCGGCCAGCTCGGCGTCGGCCGCGGCGGCGAACGCCTCCGGAGTGGCCGGGCCGCCGGTGAGGGCCCGCTCGGCCTCCCGCGCGCGCCAGGGCCGGGACGCGACCGCGCCGAAGGCGATGCGCACGTCGCGTACGGTGCCGTCCTCGACGTGCAGGGCGGCGGCGATCGAGCCGTTGGCGAAGGCGTAGGAGGCGCGTTCGCGCACCTTGCGGTAGCGGGACCGGGCGGCCACCGGGGCGGCCGGCAGGGTCACGCCGGTGATCAGCGCGCCGTCCGGCAGCGCGGTCTCGCGGTGCGGAGTGTCGCCGACCGGCAGGTAGAACTCCGCGAGCGGGATCTCGGCGGACCCCTCCGCCGTGAGGACGCGGACGACGGCGTCGAAGGCGGCGAGCGCGACGGCCATGTCCGAGGGGTTCGTGGCCACGCAGTGCTCGGACCAGCCGAGGATGGCGTGGTTGTGGTGCTCGCCGTCCAGCGCCGAGCAGCCGCTGCCGGGCTCGCGCTTGTTGCAGGGCCGGCTGAGGTCGGTGAAGTAGCCGCAGCGGGTGCGCTGGAGCAGGTTGCCGCCGACCGTGGCCATGTTGCGCAGCTGCCCGGACGCGCCGGCGAGGAGAGCCTCGGCGAGCGCCGGGTAGCGGTGCCTGACCTCGGGGTGGGCGGCGAGGTCGCTGTTGGTCATCGTCGCGCCGATGGTCAGCGCGCCGTCGTCGGCGACCTCGACCCGGTCCAGCGGGAGGCCGCGCACGTCGACCAGCAGCGCGGGGTTCTCCACGCCGGTCTTCATCAGGTCGACGAGGTTGGTGCCGCCGCCGAGGAAACGCGCCTCGGGCTCGCCGGACAGCAGCGCGACCGCCTCGTGCGCGTCGGCGGCGCGCCGGTAGTCGAATTCCCTCATGCGGTCACCTGCTCGTTCTTCGCGGCCTGGGTCACGGCGCGGACGATGTTGACGTACGCGCCGCAGCGGCAGAGGTTGCCGCTCATGCGTTCGCGGATCTCCTCCTCGCTGACCTCCGGAGGCCGCCGTACGTCCTCGGTGGCGGCGCTCGGCCACTCCCGGGCGAGCTCCTCGATCACCGCGACCGCCGAGCAGATCTGGCCGGACGTGCAGTAGCCGCACTGGTAGCCGTCGAGGTCGAGGAAGGCCTGCTGGACCGGGTGCAGCCGCTCTCCGTCGGCCACGCCTTCGACCGTGGTCACCTCGCGGCCCTCGGCGGCGACCGCGAGCTGCAGGCAGGAGTTGACCCGCCGGCCGTCGAGCAGCACCGTGCAGGCGCCGCACTGGCCCTGGTCGCAGCCCTTCTTGGTACCGATGAGGTCGAGCCGCTCCCGCAGGGCGTCGAGCAGGGTGGTGCGGTTGTCGACCGTGAGGGAGTGCGTCTCGCCGTTGACACGGAGCGAGATCGCCGTGGACTTGGTGGAAGTCATTCACTCTCCTGGGGCGGAGCGCCGTCTCTTGGGAACGTTCCGTCGCTCGTTCCCGTCATGCCGTCGGGTATGTCTGTCCTCGCCATGACCGGTGCGGACAGGGTGTTGGTGGTCATCGATGGTCCTGTTCTGGACGGCGCGACCTGCCCTTGCGCCGCCGGTAACCGGAGACTCCTCCGCACCGACCACCCTAAGCGGAGGAAACTCCGAATGGCAACCGAGGCGGATGCCCGCAGGCGCGGCGGAACGTCCGGGGACACAGGAGAACGGCTCAGGGGCGCGGAGGTACGGCCGGGGACGCAAGAGGACGGCCAGGGGCGTCGGGCCACCGTCAAGGACGCGAGGGCACCGCCGGGGACGTGGAAACACGGCCGTGGCCCGCCCGCGATGACGCGGACGGGCCACGGGTGTCACGCCGGAAGCCGGTCAGTTTCCGGGCGCGCCGTCTCAGCGGTGCCAGTGGTGCCACCCACCGTGGTGCCACCGGCCCCAGCCGTAGCCGGGCGCGTACGTGACCGGCGGGTAGTACGTGGTGGGCGGGTAGTACGTGGTGGGCGGGTAGACCTGTACCGGCGCCGGCAGGTAGGTGGAGCACCAGGCCGGCGGGACGTAGCCGGGCGTGGTGACGTAGCAGGCTGCCGGGTACGAGACGGCGTTCGGGCTGGCAGCAAGACGGTCCGCGTGAGCGGGACCGCCGAGCAGGATGACGCCCGTGGCCGCCCCTGCCAGGATCCCTGTTGCGGTGAGCTTCTTGAGCACTGATTTCCCCCTAAATCGTGACTCTCGATAACCCCGATCACGGGGCCACGACCAAGTGGTATCCAGATACCGACCACCGACACCGCCGCCACCCGACGCGTGATCAATTCGTAATGCTAAGTGTCTGTTATGCATGCTTTCACGGCACATTAGATGCCCTCTGACCTGCGAAGACATGGTCGCTGCGTGACCCCACCGGCGCGCTATTACGGAGCCGACAAATCCCCCTGCGATAGGGGATTCGTCGTGCCGATTACCGTGTACGTGAGTTTCACCAGAAATCCGCATCTTTTGTACCCTTTCGTCGCATGGGACGCCATCGCCCGGCTGGACGCGACGCCCAGCGAGGGGGCACCCGGTGGACATCCGGGCCGGTACGGGGGGCGCGATCACGCCGAGCGGACCGGCCCGGCCCCCGCTCGTTCTTCTCACCGCCCGGCATCGCCGACGCCCGAAGAAAACGAAAAAGCCCAGGTCAGACGTATATTCATTGCACCCTCGCCGATCACTGCGGGGGAACCGTCCACGGCACCCGCGAGAACGTCACCAGGACCAAGGTGTTGACACGCCCTGCGACCGCCCGGTTAGTTTTATCAAATGTTTGACACAACAGGACGCCCCGAGCGAGACCGGACGGCGGTCGGCGACGGTCCGGTTGCGGGCGTGCGCGTCGTTGACGCCGCAACGATCTATGCCGGGCCCATGATCGCGACGCTGCTCGGTGACTTCGGTGCCGACGTCGTCAAGGTCGAGCACCCGCGGGGCGACGGGATCCGGCAGTGGGCGTGGCACAAGGACGGCGAGTCGTTGTGGTGGGCGCTGACCGGACGCAACAAGCGTGGGATCAGCCTGGCACTGTCCGACCCGCGCGGCGCGGAGGTGCTGCGCAGGCTGCTCGCCGGCGCCGATGTGTTCATCGAGAACTTCCGCCCCGGCACGCTGGAGCGCTGGGGTCTCGACCCCGAGGACCTGTTGCGGATCAACCCCCGGCTCGTCGTGGTCCGGGTGTCCGGTTTCGGGCAGACGGGTCCGTACCGCTCCCGACCAGGATTCGGAACCCTCGCCGAGGCGATCTCCGGATTCGCCGACACGAACGGCCCGGCCGATGGACCTCCGGTGCTCCCCCAGTGGCCGCTGGCGGACGGCGTAACGGCGCTGGCCGGCGCGTTCGCCACGATGGCGGCGCTGCGCCACGCCGAGCGGACCGGCGCGGGTCAGGTCGTCGACCTGTCCATCTACGAACCGCTGTTCTGGATCCTCGGCGCTCAGACCACGGCATACGACCAGCTCGGCGTCGTGCCGACCCGGCGGGGCAGCCAGACCGACTTCAACGTCCCGAGGGGATGTTTCCGCACCAGAGACGGGCGGTGGGTGGCGCTGTCGGGTGCGACGACAGCCACCGGCCGGCGCATCATGCGCGCCGTCGGACGGGACGACACGGCGGACGCGCCCTGGTTCGAGGACATCACCGGACGCCTGGCGCACCGCGAAGAGATCGACGAGGCGATCGCGAGCTGGGTCGCCGAACGCGACAACGCCGAGGTCCTCGCCACGTTCCAAGGCCTTGGAGCCACTGTGGGTCCGGTCTACTCCGCCGCCGACATCGCTGATGACCCCCACTTCATCGAGCGTGGCAGCGTCACGACGGTCGACCATCCCGCCCTTGGCGCGATCAAGATGCAGGGTCTGATCGCCAACCTCACCCGGACGCCGGGCGCCATCCGCACGCCCGGTCCCCGCGTCGGCGAGCACACCGACGAGATCCTCCTCCGCGAACTCGGCATCGAACCCGACGAGCTCGCGCGACTGCGGGCGGACGGCGTAGTCGGTCCGAGCACCACGCGCCCGGCCACCAGGGAAGCGATCCCCGACCCGTTGCCCGGCAAAGAGCCCGTCCCGCGGAACGGCAACGGCTGACCGCCCACGGTGAAGTCCGCCGTCCCCGAACGGGCACCGGCGCACCTCTCCTTCCCCGCCTTCCCCCACTTCGTCCGACGAGAGGACACCCGATGTCCGCGATTGCCGTCTCCTCCCCCCGGCTGGTCCGCCGCGTCGCGCTGGCCAGCAGCATCGGAACGATGCTGGAGTACTACGACTTCTACCTCTACGGCGCCCTGTCCGCGACGATCTTCGGATCGCTCTTCTTCCACAGTGACAATCCCGCCGTCGCGACCCTGCTGGCCCTGGCGACCTTCGGCGTCGGGTTCGTCGCCCGCCCCATCGGGGGGATCATCGCGGGGCATTACGGCGACCAGATGGGCCGCAAGTCCGTGCTCATCGCGACCCTGGCGCTCATGGGTGTGTCGACGGTCGGCATCGGCCTGCTTCCGACCTACGGCACGATCGGCGTCTGGGCACCGGCGGCGCTGGTGCTGTTGCGCGTACTGCAGGGCCTGGCTCACGGCGGCGAGTGGGGTGGTGCGGTAATCATGACCGTGGAGCACGCCCCGGAGGGGCGCCGCTCCTTCTATGGCACATGGCCACAGATGGGTGTGTACGCCGGCATCGTGCTCGCCAACCTCGTACTGGGGCTGTTCCTTCTGCTGCCCGACGACCAGTTCCGGACGTGGGGCTGGCGGGTGCCGTTCCTGCTGGGCTTCGTCCTCGTCGTCGTCGGGCTCTATCTGCGCCGCTCCATCACCGAGTCGCCCGAGTTCGTGCAGGCCAAGGCACTCGCCAAGGAGCCGGTCAAGCTGCCGGTCATGGAGGCGCTGAAGACCGCGCCACGCGGCATCCTGGTCGTCTTCGGTGCCAAGGCCGCCGAGACCGCGGCGTTCTACCTGATCACCGTCTTCGCCCTCACCCTGGCCGACCAGAGTGGCCGCATAAGCGGATCGGCCGCGTCGAACGGCGTACTGGCCGCCGCGGTCGTGGCGATCGGCACGGTTGGGCTCTTCGGGGTTCTCTCCGACCGCGTGGGGCGCCGGCCGATCTACCTGTTCGGCGCCGCATTCATGGCCCTCTTCGCGTTTCCGTTCTTCTGGTTGGCCAGCGCCGGGTCCACGGCGACGCTCTGGATCGCGTTGATCATCGGTCTCGCGATCGGACACGCGTCGATGTACGGGGCGCAGTCCGCCTACTTCTCCGAACTCTTTGACGCTCGGGTCCGCTACAGCGGCGCCTCGCTCGGTTACCAGGTGGGCGCGGCCCTCATCGGTGGATTCACCCCGCTGATCGCCGCCGCGCTGCTGCTGCGCAGCCACGACGAGCCGTGGCCCGTCGCGCTCTACATCATCGCTCTGTGCCTGGTCACCGTCCTCGTGGTCGGAATCTGGGGCAAGGCGCGCGCCGGAACACACCGATCCGTCACCGCGCCTCCCGACGACCCGGCCGGCGACCACACCGACACCGTCAACTCAGACCACGGAGCATCCGCGTGACCGCATTCACCGTGAACAGCGACCGAACACTGCCCGACCACACCCGCGCCGCCGTCGTCCGCGCCTTCGGCGAGCCGATCACGATTGAGGAAGTGGCCCTGCCACCTACCGTCGAGGCAGGTGGCCTGCTGGTCGAAGTCGTGGCCTGCTCCCTGTGCGGCACCGACGTGCACTGCTGGGAGGGCTCCCTCGCGATCAAAGTCGAACTGCCGCTCATCCTGGGCCACGAGATGGTCGGACGGATCGTCGCGATCGGTGCCGGAGCCGACGTCGACTCGGTCGGGCAGCCGCTCGCCGTCGGCGACCGGATCCTCTGGAGCCACGTCTTCTGCGGACGCTGCGAGATGTGCGCACGCAAGCACCCCGCCCTGTGCCGCAACCGGATCGCCTACGGCCAGGACACGATGACGAACTGGCCCCACCTGCTGGGAGGGTTCGCCGGTCACGCGTATGTGCTTCCCGGGGCGGGCCGGGTCCGGGTACCCGACGCCGTCTCCGACGACCTCGCCAGCATGGCCAGTTGTGCGCTGCGCTCGGTGGTCAACGCCGTCGAGCAGGCCGGCCGGATCGGCCCGGAGCAGACCGTGGTGGTCCAGGGCGCGGGCCCGCTGGGGATTCTCGCCACCGGGCTGTTCGCCCAGGCGGGCGCCGCCCGGGTGATCACGGTCGGGGCGCCCGCGGCCCGGCTGGAGTTGGCCGGCGCGTTCGGGGCGGACGAGGTGATCTCGCTGGAGGAGGTCCCGGACCCCGCGGACCGGATCGCCCGCGTCCGGGAGGCCACCGGCGGCGGCGCCGACCTGACCGCCGAGTTCTCCGGCCACCCGGCGGCCTTCGCCGAGGGGGTCGAGATGGCGGCTCCCCTCGGGCGTTACCTCGTCGTCGGACAACTCGGCGCGGGCACCACGGCAGTGGCGCCGGGCACCATCACCAAGAAGAACCTCACCGTCATCGGCTCCTTCTCCGGTGACATCTCGCACTATCACAAAGCGCTCACCATCCTCGAACGCTACGCGGATCGGCTCCCGTTCGACCGACTGATCAGCGGGCGCTACCCGCTCGACCAGGTCAACACCGTGATCGAGCGGATGCAGTCCTTCCGTGAGATCAAGCCGGTCCTACTGCCCGGCGTCACATCGTGACCACCGGGTACCCCACCGACACATCGAGAGGACCTCTCGCATGACCATCCAGAACCACGCAGGCGTCGACCTCGTCACCCGGCTGGCGTCCCCTGACCCCACCGCGGCGGTCGTCCCGCTGCGCATGTACGTCGATGGCGTCTGGACCGAGGCCGAGGACGGTTCCACGTTCGACTCGTACGAGCCGGGCACCGGCCGCGTCTGGGCGAGCCTGCCGCGTTCCGGAGCCATCGACGTGGATCGGGCCGTCGCCGCCGCCCGTCGTGCGCTGGACGGTGAGTGGTCGAAGGTGAGCGCGGCCGACCGGGGCCGCTTCCTCCTCCGCATCGCCGCGAGGGTCGACCACGAACGGGACCGGTTGGCCGTGATCGAGTCTCGCGACAACGGGAAGCCGATCCGGGAGGTCCGCGCCGAGATCGACGGGATCGTCCGGTACTTCGAGTACTTCGCGGGTGTCTGCCAGACGGTGCTCGGCGAAACCCACCCGCAGGCGGCCTCGGTGTTCAGTTACACCCGCCGGGAGCCCGTCGGGGTGGTCGGCGCGATCGTGCCCTGGAACTCCCCGCTGCTCATGCTGGCCTGGAAGCTCTGCCCGGCCCTGGCCGGCGGCAACACCCTCGTGCTCAAGCCGGCGGAGGAGACCTCCGTCTCCGCCCTCGTGTTCGCGCAGCTGATCGAAGAGGTGGGCCTGCCCGCTGGCGTGTTCAACGTCGTCACCGGCATCGGCGAGTCCGCGGGCGCGGCGCTGGTCGCCCACCCCGATGTCGACAAGATCGCCTTCACCGGGTCCACGGCGGTCGGTAGGCAGATCGCCGCGACCGCGGCTGAGGACCTCAAGCTCGTCACCTTCGAGCTGGGCGGTAAGTCACCGACGTTGATCTTCGACGACGCCGACCTGGACGCGGCGGTGCACCGCACCGCGTACGGCATCTTCTCTGCCGCCGGGCAGTCCTGCCAGGCCGCTTCCCGGATCTTCGTCCAGGAACGCGTACACGACGAGTTCCTGGAACGCTTCTCCGCCCTCGCCCGGCGCATCCGGGTCGGCCATCCGCTGGCCGAGACGACCCAGATGGGATCGCAGATCTCCGCACAGCACCGCGACAAGATCGCCGCGTACGTCGAGAGCGGGCTCGACGAGGGCGCGACCCTGGTCTGTGGCGGCACTCGCCCCACCGATCCGCGACTGACCGAGGGCTACTACTTCACCCCAACGATCCTGGACGACGTACGTCCCGAGATGCGGATGATCCGCGAGGAGATCTTCGGCCCGGTCACCGGAGTGGCGACCTTCACCGACGAGGCCGACGCGCTGCGCCAGGCCAACAACACCGAGTACGGGCTCGCCGGCTCGGTCTGGACCCGAGACATCGCCCGCGGCCACCGCGTCGCCGCTGGCATCCAGGCCGGCCTGATCTGGGTCAACACCACCCGTACCATCAACCACCTCGTTCCGTTCGGCGGATACAAGCAGTCCGGATACGGGCGTGAGGGCGGGCTGCAGGTCATGGAGCATTACACGCGAGTCAAGTCCGTGTGGGTGGATCTGCAGCAGGAGTTGCCCAACTGGTACGGCGACTGAGCGGGAGGGATCATGGATGACCTGACCGTGCTGCTCTCCCCCGACAGCCTCAAGGGCTCGCTCGGCGCCACTGACGCCGCGAGAGCACTGGCCGAGGGTTTCCGCCGCGCCAGGCCGGGCGTGACGGCGATCCCCATGCCGCTTTCCGACGGCGGAGAGGGGTTGGTGGACATCCTGCGGCATGCCCTCGGCGGCGAGCTGCGAGACGCGACCGTGTCGGATCCCCTGGGCCGCCCGGTGGATGCCCGCTACCTGGTCCTTGACGACGGAAGCGCGATCATGGAGAGTGCCGAGCCGATCGGGCTCACCCGGCTCACACCCGACGAGCTCGACCCATTCGCCGCGTCGAGCCGGGGCCTGGGTGAACTCATCGCCGCCGCCGTCACGGGCGGTGGCATCCGCGAGATCGTGCTCGGCGTCGGCGGGGTCGCGACGGTCGACGGCGGTGCCGGTTTGCGCGAAATCCTGGACAAGCTGCCGGTGCCGGTGCGGGTCGCCTCGGACGTACACAATCCGCTCCTCGGCCCCCGGGGTGCCGCGGCGGTGTTCGGACCGCAGAAGGGCGCGAGACCTGCGGACATTCCCCGCCTCGAGGCTCGGCTCGCCTCCATGGGTTTCGCTCCGGAGATCACGCGGCGGCCGGGAGCAGGTGCGGCGGGTGGCCTCGGCGCCATGCTCCTGTCGATGGGAGCCGAGATCACCTCCGGCATCGAACTCGTACTCGACCTCACCGGCTGGCACGACGCCGTGCGACGGGCCGACCTCGTCGTCACCGGGGAAGGATGTGTCGACCTGTCTTCGACCGAGGGCAAGGTCGTCTCAGGGGTCTGCGCCGCCGCCGACGCGAGCGGAGTCCCGACGGTCGTCTTCGGCGGCCTCGTACAGCCGGACGGGGCGGACCGGCTCCGCGAGGCCGGCGCGATCGGCGTGATCCCCCTCAGCGGCCGACCCACCCACGCCGCAGCCGACCTGACCGACCTCGGAAGCACTCTCGCCCACCTCACCAACGTTCGGATCGGAACCGCAACCCGATGACCAGCTCCCTGACCCGTACGACCCCACGGCTACGCACCCTGCTGTTCGTGCCCGGAGACCGGGCCGACCGCATCGGCAAAGCGCTGGCCGCGGGTGCCGACGGTGTGGCCGTCGACCTTGAGGACGCCGTCGCTGCGGCGGCGAAGGAGACCGCCCGCGGCAGCACCGCAGACGCCCTCGCCGCCCCGGCCCCGAACTGGCCGGCCGTCGCGGTGCGCATCAATGCCGTCGACACCGGGCTCGCCGAGGCCGACGTCGAAGCGCTGGCCCCGGTGATCGGCGCCATCGACCTGATCATCGTGCCGATGAGCTCGACCGCATCGGGGATCCGTCACGTCGCCACGCTGCTCGACCACGCCGAGGCCGCCGCCGGTCTGGAGCCTGGACGCACCGGCATCGTCCCGCTGATCGAGACCGCGGCAGGCATCCTCGACGCACGGGCCATCGCGACATCCGATCCCCGCGTCCGCACTCTCGCCTTCGGCCCGGCCGACCTGTCCCGTGAACTCGGTGTCACGCCGACCGCCGACGGCGAGGAACTCTTCGTCGCCCGGTCGCAGCTGGTCCTGGCGACCGCCGCCGCCGGACTCCCCGCCCCCATCGACGGACCGCACCTCAATCTCGACGATGACGACGGCCTCGCCCGGTCCGCCGCCCGGGCTCACCGGCTGGGATTCGGCGGGAAGCAGGTGATCCATCCCCGGCAGATCGGGACTGTCTCAGCCGCCTTCACCGCCACCGCGCAGGAACTCGCCTGGGCCCGGAAGGTCGACGAGGCGTTCCGCGACGCCGAGGCCGCCGGAGTCTCCTCCATCCGGCTCGAGGACGGTACCTTCATCGACTACCCCGTCGCCCGCCGCGCACGGACACTGCTCGGCACCGAGCGACAGAGGAGCAGCGAATGACCTCCCCCGCAGCCCCCCGCATCGTCGTGACCCGCGGGCTCCCCGCCGCCACCCTGCGTCCGCTGAGAGACCTCGGCGAGGTATGGATCTCCCCGCACGACCGGCCCCTCACCTCACCGGAGCTTCACGAGGCGGTCCGCGGTGCCTCCGCGATCGTCACCATGCTCACCGACCGCATCGATGGCGACGTGCTCGACGCCGCAGGCCCGTCACTGCGAATCGTCGCGAACACGGCCGTCGGCTACGACAACCTCGACCTGACCGCCTTCGCTCACCGAGGCGTGCTCGCCACGAACACCCCGGGCGTGCTCATCGACGCCACGGCGGATCTGACGATGGCCCTCCTGCTCACGGTTACGCGAAGGGTCGCGGAAGGCGATCGGCTCATCCGGTCCGGGACCGCCTGGTCCTGGGACATCTCCTTCATGCTCGGCGCCGGCTTGCAGGGCAAGCGGATCGGCATCGTCGGCATGGGCCGCATCGGGCGGGCCGTCGCGACCCGCGCGGCGGCATTCGGGATGGAGGTCGCCTACCTCGCTCGCCGGCCGCACACCGATCCGCCGGACGGGGCGCCGCTCACACTTCCCGAGCTTCTCGCGACCAGCGACATCGTGTCCCTGCACTGTCCGCTGACCGCCGAGACCCATCACCTCATCGACGCGGACGCCCTCGCCGCCATGAAGCCCGGTTCCTTCCTCGTCAATACCGCCCGCGGTCCGATCGTCGACGAGACCGCGCTTGCCCGGGCCCTCGCCGACGGGACGATCGCGGGCGCGGCCCTCGACGTCTACGAGCACGAACCTGAGGTACATCCGGACCTGCGCGAACTCGACAACGTCGTGCTCGCCCCGCATCTGGGATCGGCGACGGTGGAGACCCGGACCCGGATGGCCGAGTTGGCGGTGGAAAATGTCCGGGCTGTGCTGACCGGTGCCGGACCGGTCACTCCCATCGACTTGCCAGTAGGGTCGGGGTGACCACGAGAGGTAGTCGACCGAGGGGAGCTTCCGATGGCGAACAAAAACGGTCGCACTCCCCGCGATTCGATGACCAAATCTGAGGAGGCGTTCACCGCCATCCGCCGGCAGATCGAGCGCGGTCAGCTGCCGGGCGGGGCGAAGCTGACGCTTCAGACTCTCTCCGACGAGATGCAGATGAGCCTCACCCCGGTCCGGGAGGCCCTCCGGATGTTGCAGGCCCACGGGCTGGTCGAGTACCGGCCACACCACGGGCACGTGGTCACCCGCTACTCCATCCCCCGCGCCGAGGAGATCTACCTGCTGCGTCAGACCCTCGAACCGTTGGCCACCAAGCTCGCCGCGGAGCGGGCTACCGACGCGGAGATCGCGGAGATCCGCGACCTCCATGAGGAGTTCCGCGCCGCGGCGATGAAGGCCGACGGCGAGCACGGCGTGATCGTCGACCTGAACGCCCTCTGGCACCGCGCGGTGTACGAGGCCGCCCACTCCTCATTCCTCGATGACTTCATCGACAGGCTCTGGACCGGAGTCCCCTACCAGGCCATCTGGTTCATCCATCGCCGCCACCGGTCGTTGGCCGACCACGAGTCGATCACCTCCGCGCTGATGGCACGGCAGGCAGAGACGGCGGCCACGGCGATGCACGAGCACATCGAACGCGGCAAGTCCGCCACCATCGACCACCTGCGTGCCATCGGTGCCCCCGAGGAGTGAAGGACCAGGCGGGTTCCGCATCGCCTCCGCTCCGGGCCTCGGATCAGAACCGTGACACCGACGAACCAGCCGGACAAGAGCCGGCGTCCCGGCTAGGCCGTGCGCCGCTGACCAGCCCGAACGACCTTAGCCGTGGGCGAGGAGTCATACCCCGCGGAGTACGCGCTCGACCCGAGCATGACGTTTCCACAATGCGACCTTCTCGCTGTATGACGGCGAAGCCGATAACTCCCTGAGAAAAAGCTTTATCGCCCCGAATACCGCGTGCCCGAGTTTCGCCAAAATCTGCATTTTTCGTGAGCCTTCCGGCAGACAAAACGGCACCGCCCGACTGGACAAGGTGTCCAGCGAAGCATCCACCCGCCGGACATCCGGGCCGGTGCGGAGCGGCGCGTCGTGCTCGACAGTGTCGGAATCCGTCGAATCACGTCGCCGACCGGTCCGCCAGGAGCCCCCGATGTCTCTGCCCGCCGCACGCCCCCCTCGCCGATACGACCTGCTCGGCGCCCCGTTCGACGGCGGCTCGACGCTCGGCTGGCCGGGAAGCAGGTACGCGCCGGCGCGCGTCCGGCAGGCGATGGAGTGGATCCTGCAGCGCCGGGAGAACGGCGAGGTGTACTGCCTCGACCACGCGACCGTCCACCCGTTCCCGGACGACCTGCTGGAGGACCGGGGCGACGTCCACGTGATCGGCCATGACCTGGAGGCGACCCTGGCGTCGGCCGCCGAGGCGGTCGCCGGTTCCGTACGCGCGGGCCGGTCCCCCATCCTGCTGGGCGGCGACGACTCGCTGCTGTACCCGGCGGCGCGCGGCCTGGCCGAGGCGACGGACGGGACGGTGGCGATCGTCCACTTCGACGCGCACCTCGACCTGCTCGACGAGAACGAGCACCAGGGCCGGTACAGCCACTCCTCGGGGATGCGGCGCTCCTGCGAACTGCCCAACGTGGAGGTGGCCCGGTCGGTCCAGATCGGCTCGCGGCACTTCAACTTCCCCTCCTCGCTGCGGTTCCGCGAGAGCCGCGGGCTGCGCAACATCCCCGCGGCCGAGGTGCACCGGCGGGGCGCCGCGGCGGTGGCCGCGGACGTGGTGGAGCACGTGTCCGGCGCCGACCGGGTGCTGCTGGCGTTCGACATCGACACCATCGACCCGGCACACGCGCCGGGCGCCGGAGCGCACGAGCCGGGCGGGCTCACCTCCCACCAGGCGCTGGAGGCGGTGCAGTCGCTCGCCCCGTACGCGGACGCCCTGGTGCTGACCGAGGTCAACCCGCTCACCGACGTACGGGACCAGACCGCCAACCTCGCCGCCTACCTGATCGCCCACCACGTCATCCATGGCCGGCTCGCCGGATAACGTCGCGTACTGTCTCTGAGAGGTCCTCATGACGGACAAGCTGGTCATCGTCCTGTATTTCGTGGTCATGCTCGGCGCCGGGTACGCGGGCATGCGCCGCAGCCGCGACGCCGAGGACTTCACCGTGGCCGGCCGCCGCCTCGGCCCGTTCATGTACACGAGCGCGATGAGCACGGTGGTGCTGGGCGGCGCCTCCACCGTCGGCGGCGTGAGCCTGGGCTACCAGTACGGGGTCTCCGGCATGGCCCTGGTGCTGGCGCTGGCGTGCGGCATCACCGCGATCGGGCTGCTGCTGTCGAAGAAGCTGCTGCGCAACGGCATCTACACGGTCCCGGACCTGATCGGGCGGCGGTTCGGGATCTCCGCGCGCCACGTCGCGTCGGTGATCGTCGTGTTCTACTCGCTCATGGTCGGCGTAAGCCAGATCGTGGCCATCGGCACGGTGCTCAACGTCGTCTTCGGCCTGTCCCCGACGGTGGCGGCGCTGGCCGGCTGGGCGGTGATCACGCTCTACAGCGTCGCCGGCGGCATGTGGTCGATCACCCTCACCGACGTCATCCAGTTCGTGATCAAGACGGTCGGCATCTTCCTGATCCTGCTGCCGCTGTCGGTCCACCGGGCGGGCGGCTTCGGCCACATGCAGGCCCGGCTCCCCCACTCGTTCTTCTCGCCGGTCGGCATCGGGGTCGGCACGATCCTGGCCTACTTCCTGCTCTTCTTCTTCGGCTTCATGATCGACCAGGGCAACTGGCAGCGGCTCTTCACCGCGCGGAGCGAGAAGGTCGCCTTCTACGGCAGCATCGCCTCCGGCGTCTACTGCGCGCTGTACGGCCTGGCCGGCGCGCTGATCGGCACCGCCGCGCGGGTGATCCTCCCGGTACTGGCCAACCCCGACAACGCGTACGCCGAGCTCTCCCGCGAGGTGCTCCCGGTGGGCGTCTTCGGGCTGGTCATCGCCGCGGCCCTGGCGGCGACGATGTCGTGCGCGAGCGGCCTGCTGATCGGGGCGTCGACCGTGCTGACCAACGACGTGTACCGCCCGCTGCGCGGCGACCGGGCCGCCTCGGTGCGCGCCAACCGGGTCGCGCTCGCCGCGGTCTGCGTGGTCGCGCTCCTGGTCTCGTTCGCCTCCGGCAGCGTCGTCGGCACGGTCACGGTCGCCGCCGACCTCCTGGCCGCCGCGCTGTTCGTGCCGGCGATGGGCGCGCTGTTCTGGGCGCGGGCCTCCCGTACCGCGGCCCTCGCATCGATGATCGCGGGAGCCGCGGGCTGTGTCGCGTTCATGGTGGTCGACGGCCTGTACGCCAACGAGCCGGTGATGTACGGCGGGCTCGCGAGCCTGGTGGTCTTCCTGGCCGTCGGCGCGTTCGTGCCCGCCTCGTCCCCGCGGGACCTGGGGATGGGCCGGCCGGTTCAGCCGGCGTCGGTGGCGAGCGAGTGAGCCCGTAGCGCCAGGGAGAGCTCGAGGCGCAGGTAGGACGAGTCGAGGCTGCGGCCCAGCACGCGCTCCACGGTGTCCATCCGGGCCCGCAGAGTGTGGCGGTGCACGCCCAGCGCCGCCGACGCCTCACCCCACGACCCGTTGTGATCCAGGAACTCCCGCAGCGACTCGATCAGCGGGATCCCCCGGTCGCGCTCGACCTCCAGGAGGGGGTGCAGCAGGCGGCGTACGAGGACGTCGGCGCCGACGTCGCCGCCCGGTGCCAGCAGCAGCGACATCCCGTCGAAGTCCTCGATGCGCGCGATCCGCCGGTCCTCCTGGGACCCGATGTGCGCCGCCTGCTCGGCCTGCCGGCGCGACGGCGCCAGCGCGCCGGCGGCCGCCGGCGCACCGACCCCGACCCATCCCGGCAGCGTGGCGTCGGCCAGGGCGGCGCACGCGGTGTCGGCGTCGGAGGCGAGCACCAGCACCCGTCGCCGCGCGTCGGTGGTGGCCACCGCGCGGGCCCCGGCGGCGCCCAGCGCGGCGCGGACCCGGTCCAGCAGGCCGTCGGCCTCGCCCGGGGCGGGGACGACCGCCAGGACGGCGAGGTCGGCCGGGTCGAGTCCCCACGAGCGGACGTGGCGTGCCGCCGCGCCGGCGTCGAGGCCGTCGCGCAGCAGCTCGCGCAGGATCGGCTCGTCCACGCGCGACGCGCGGGCCGCCGCGATCCGGGCGTGCTCCAGCTCATAGGTGACCAGGGAGGCCGCCGCCGCCACGACCGCCTGCTCGGGCCCCTCCAGAGCGTGGTCCCGGTACACGACGAGGTGCCCGTGCTCGGCGCCGCGTACCCCGAGCGCCTGCCCGACCAGCTGGCCCGACGGCTCCGAGGAGGCCAGCGAGCGGATCCCCCGTCCCAGTGCGCGACGCACCTCGGGCACGCGCGCCTCCGCCTCGGCCGCCGCGGCCGGCGGTGAAACCGACAGGGGACGGCCGTCCCGGCCGACGATCGCGGCCCACCCGCCGAGCGTCCGCGCCAGTACGGACGGCACCCCGCGTACCGCCCCCTGCTCCAGCGCGGCCCGCGTCAGCAGGTGGTGGGCGCGCAGGGCACGCTGGAGCGTGGCCTGCCGCTCCTCGGCGATCCGGCCGGCGACGGCCTGCGAGATCGCGACGAACGGCGTCTCGTACGGGACCTCCACCACGCAGATCGACGCGGCGTCCGCGGCCTCCCGCAGCTCCGCCGGCACCTTGTCGAAGGCCACGCCGACCGCGAGCCCGATGCCGGCGGCGTCGATCGCGACGAGCCTGCGGGCGAGGTCGGCGAGCCGCCCCGGCTCCCGATGGCCCGTGGCGGTGGTGAGCAGGAAGGCGCCGGCCTCCAGCCAGGGCGTGGGATCGCCGACCTCGCTGGAGTGGACCCAGCTGATCGCGCGGTCCAGGCCCGCCTCCCCGGCCACCACCCGCAGCCGCAGGTCGGCGCGCGCGGCGAGCTGGCGAACCGTCAAAGGCATGGCGCATCCCTCCGTCTCCGGTACGCCCCCGCCCGGCGGCCACGACCGAATTCCTGGATGCTATGCGACCTGAACAGCTGCTCCATGAGCGGTGCCCGCCGCCGCGGAGCCGGCACCGGAAGCACGCCGGCTTTTGTCGTAGGCGCTTGCTGTAATCGTCTGGTGCCTCGACGTGATGATGGTGGGCGGGCGGTCATGCGGACCGCCCGCGTAGGTATGCGGGTCTCGGCCGAGCAGCGGCGCCGGTGTTTCGGGCTGCTGGTCGCGGCAGGGGACGTGTGGGCGTGTGTGCTGGACATGAACCGGCGGCAGCGGGGGCTGTCGGCGATTGTGGGTTATCAGGCGTTGTGCCGGGAGTTGTCGGCGGCGGGTCCGGGCACGTTCGGGGAGTTGGACTCGGTCGGGGCGCGGTCGGTGCTGCGGCGCTACAGCGACGCCTGGTTCGCCACCGCCGAACGCCGTAAAGACGGTGAGAAAACGGCACGACACCCGCGGCGGAAACGCCGGTTGATGCCGGTGCGTTACTACCACGGCACATTCACCCTCGATGGGCGGCGGTTGCGGCTCCCGACCGGTCGTGGGAGTGCGCCGTTGTGGGTGCGGTTGGACCGGCCGGTCCCCTACGAGGCTGGGCAGGTGCGGTCGGTGACGTTGATGGCCGAGGGCGGCCGGTTGTTCGTCGATGTCACCGCCGAAGTCCCCATCACCGCCTATCCGTCAGGACAGCAGCCGGATCCCGGGCGGGTCGCGGGAGTCGACCCGGGAGTGATCCACCCGTTCGCGGTGGCGGGCCCGGACGGGGAAGGGCTGGTGGTGTCGGGGCGGGCGATCCGCGCCGAAACCCACCTCCACCTGCGCGACACCAAACACCGGCGGCGTACGGTGGCACGGCGGGCACCGAAACCGGGTCAGGTGGGGTCGCGGCGATGGCAAAAGTACGGGGCCCGGCAACGCAAGATCGAGGCCCGCCACCGGCGGCGAGTACGCCAGGCCCAGCACGAGGCCGCCCGTCAGGTCATCACGTGGGCGACCGTACGCAGGGTCGGCACACTCGTGGTCGGGGACCCGCGCGGCGTCCTGACCCTCGCAGCGGGCGGCGGCACAACCAGCGGGTCCGCGACTGGCGGATCGGATATCTGCTCCGGTGTCTGGCCGACAAGGCCGAACAGGCCGGGATCGGCCTGGTGCTGGTGGATGAGCGGGGCACGTCCTCGACCTGCCCCACCTGCCATCAGCGGGTTCCCAAACCCAAGGATCGGAACTTCACCTGCATCCGTTGCGGGTTCAACGGGCACCGCGACCTGGTCGGCGGCGCCAACATCGCCCGGCGCGGCCCGGGCGGCACCATCACCACCAACACGAACACGTTCCCGGTGGTGATCACGCACCGTCGAGCCGGACGGCACCTCCCCGGTGCCGGACCATCCCGGCATGACCCCCGACGGTCCCCCCATCACGGCACCGCACCCGGGGTCCCCTGGCCGGCCGTGGCCCGCCCCACCACCCAAGGTGGGGAGTCGCTCGCCCCAGCGAGGATCAGCCAACCTCCTCTCCAACGAGGCAAACGTTGACTGACACGGCACTAGAAACGACGCCTGAACGGCATCGGCGCGCGCATCCGGATCAGCAGCAGGAGCGGCACCAGGACGTAAGGCAGGTTGAACGCGAGGAACTTCGCCGGATCGCCGGTGCGCATGGCCGGGTCGCCGAAGAACTCGACGCCGAACACGACGATCCCGGTCAGCGTGACGATCATCGTGGCGTACACCACCGCCGGCAGCTGGATCCAGTTCTTCCCGGTCACCAGGGCGAACACGAGGACCACGTAGAACGGCATGTAGACGAACGCCGAGAGCCCGGTGACGATCCGCATCCAGTCGGGCGGGTGCATGAACAGCGGGTCGGCGTCATGGGCGTACCAGTAGTTGGAGTCGACGAAGAAGTTGCCGGTCGGCCGCGAGAAGTCCACGCCCACGGTCGGCAGCAGATCGCTGATCAGTGACGTCACCGTGAAGACCGAGAACAGCACCGCGAAGACGATGTCGATCTTCCGGTCCCGCAGCGGCAGCGACACGCTCATGCCGCCGATCTTAGGCCCGCCACAGCGGAGGCATTCGGGTGTCGGTGGATGCGGGCAGCGGGACGCCGGGCTGGGGTGGACAACCGAAACCTGATGGTCGCCCTACTCAAGCCCGGTACCCTCGCGGGTCGCGGTGGGCCGGCCCGCGTCCGTCACCGCGAGGTACTGGAAATGGCTTCCACCGGCTCTCCGGCCTTGTCCCGTGGCGGCGTCGAACCCTCGTTCTCGGTGTTGCCCGGGAGACTGGACCGCGAGGACGGGAAACACGCGGGCCAGACCGCGGATCGTGGCCCAGGCGGGGTCGGGCGCCGCGCTGACGGTGAGGCGGAGTTCCGCGGTCAGCCGGGCTGCGAGGCGGCCGTTCCGCGCGCCGCCGCCGGTGAGCGTCAGTCCCTGCCGCCGGACGGCCGAGCGTTGCCGGCCGGGAAGACAGTCGATGATGTCGGTGACCGCGGACGCGAGGCGGTCGCTGACGTGGGCCGGCAGGCCGCCGGCGTCGGGCTCGGGGCGGTACTCCAGGGACCAGGCATAGGCGACGCGGGCTTCGCGGATCGCGACCACTTCGACGATCTCGGCGCCGATGTCCATCAGGAGCCGTGGGCCCGGGTCGCAGAGGGGGAATCCGCAGCCGGCCGCCGTGGCCAGCGGCCCGTCCATGGTCCGCACCGGGCAACCGGCGGCGGCGCGCACGGCGTCGGTCGCGGCCTGTCGCTGCAGCGCGGTCGCGGCGACCGGAGTGCCGATGAGTATCTCCCGCGGACTGAGTGTCTCCCGCAGACCGGAAGCGGCGTCACGCAGGAGGCGGCGGATGAGCCGCGTGCATCCGGCCTCATCCACCACGATTCCGTGACGGACCGGATGGCACCAGTCGGCTGTCTCGAACTGCCGGTGACGTTGGGCGACGATCGGCACCCGGGCGGGGTGGTCGACGACGGCACCGTTGCCGCAGATCATCGCCCGGGCTCGGCTGCTGCCCAGATCCAGGACCGCGAGAGGCCCGTCCGACGTCGCGGACGATGGTGAGCTGCCGGACATCTGGCTGTCTCCTTCACACGGCGCGGTCCCGGATCCGTTCGGGGGCGTCGTTCATCGCCGACGGCGCTGGCAGGTGACGCAGAATCGGGCATGGGGCAGGATCTCCAGCCGCCCGGCCGGTATGGGCGCCTGGCATGCGTCGCACAGCCCGTACGTGCCGTCGTTCATGCGCCGCAGCGCGGCCTCGACCTCTTCCAGGGCGCTTCGCGCGGTGTCCAGCTGAGCGAGCATCACCTCGTCGGTCACGTACTGTGGAGTCCTCTCGATCGCGGCGACCTGGGAGAGCCGCACCTCGCGTTCGTGCTCGAGCCGCCGGCGGGACTCCCGGGATGTGGCGTCCTCGTGGCGCTGCCGTCCGATGTCGTGGCGTGCTGCGTCCGTGGTCATCGCGATCTGTGTCCCTTTCCGTACTCGACGGCCGGCTGCGGCCGCCGGGCGAACGTTCCCTGACCTCCACCATGGGATCCGCCGGGGCCGGAACCTATGGGGGCCGGCACCCATCTCCGCCTGTGCCGGCCCTGTAGGTGAACGCCGACGGCGCGGCGGCGGAGACGATGGTGATGGGCTGGGGGCGTATGACCAGATCGAGGGAGGTGGCGCCATGCCGTTGTTCTGGCGGCTGCTGTGGCTGAACGCGCTGGTGGGCGGGGTCGCGACCATCTTGCTGATGGTGGGGCCGTGGACGGTGTCGGCTCCCGTGCGTCTGACCGAGGCGGTGGTGCTGGTGGCCGGGCTGGTGGTCATGCTGGCCGCGAACGCTCTGCTGCTACGCGTGGGGCTGTCTCCCCTGGGGCGGTTGACGCAGCTGATGACCACGATCGACCTGCTTCGTCCCGGTCAGCGTTTGCCCGTCACGGGCAGCAGCGAGGTCGCCGCCCTCATCCGGACCTTCAACGAGATGATCGGCCGGCTCGAGGCCGAGCGGAGCGCCAGCAGCGCCCGTGCCCTGTCGGCGCAGGAGTCCGAACGGCAGCGGGTCGCCCAGGAACTCCACGATGAGATCGGTCAGAGCCTGACGGCGGTCCTGCTCGAACTGGGGCACGCGGCGGACCTGGCCCCCGAGCCGTTGCGCGCCGACCTGCGGCACGCCCAGGAGACGACACGTGACAGCCTGAACGAGGTCCGCCGGGTGGCCCGCCGGCTCCGGCCCGGCGTGCTGGAAGACCTCGGCCTGGTCAGCGCGCTCACGGAGCTGACCACCCAGTTCAGCATGCATACCGGGCTCACCGTACGACGCCATCTCCGTACCGATCTGACGGACCTCGACCCTCAGATCGAACTGGTGCTGTACCGGGTCGCGCAGGAGAGCCTGACCAACGCCGCTCGGCACGCGGACGCATCGAATGTCGATCTCACGCTCGAGGCGAGTCCCGCCTGTGACTCCGTGCTGCTGTGCGTCGCCGACGACGGGCGCGGCCTCGGCCGGTACACGGAGGGATCGGGGATCCGGGGCATGCGAGAACGCGCGCTGCTGGTGGGCGGCCGGCTGACGATCGAGCCCGGCCGGCCGGCCGGTACACAGGTGCGCCTGTACGTGCCCGTTCCCGACAGGAGACAGTGACGATGCCGGAAACGAAGACGATCCGCATCCTGCTCGCCGATGACCACACGCTGGTACGGCGCGGAGTCCGTCTCATCCTGGAGGGCGAACCCGATCTGCGCGTCGTCGCCGAGGCCGGTGACGGAGCCGAGGCGATCGAGATGGCGCGTACCCGGGAGATCGATCTGGCCATCCTGGACGTGGCGATGCCACGGCTGACCGGTCTGCAGGCGGCACGTGAGATGTTCCGGTCGCGTCCCGAACTGCGCGTGCTGATTCTCACCATGTACGACAACGAGCAGTACTTCTTCGAGGCGCTCAAGGCCGGCGCCGCCGGATACGTCCTCAAGTCCGTTGCCGACCGCGACCTCGTCGAGGCGTGCCGGGCGGCGATGCGCGGCGAGCCGTTCCTTTATCCCGGCGCGATCGCCGCTCTCATCCGCAAGTACCTGGAGCAGCACCAGCAGGGCCGAACACCGGGCAACGCGCTCACTCCACGCGAAGAGGAGATCCTCAAGCTCGTCGCCGAAGGTCACTCTTCGAAGGAGATCGCCGACATACTCGTCATCAGCGTGAAGACCGTCGAGCGGCACCGCGCCAACATGCTGCAGAAACTCGGCATGAAGGACCGCCTGCAACTCACGCGTTACGCCATCCGCGCGGGACTGATCGAGCCCTGATGCCCGGCCACCGGAGCGGGAGCAGTCTCAGCCGGGAAGTTCGGTGATGCCGAGGGAGAAGTCCAGGTTCCTCATCCCGTGGTTGGCGAGGCCCACCGTGACCACGCCCGCTCCTTCCAGCCAGTGCGCCATTTTCAGGCCGCCGACGTCCAGCGGGCGCAGCCCGAGGCTCTCGATGAACGCCTCCACGCTTGCCTTGGCCTGCGCATTGTCGCCGGCGATGAAGACGTCGGGCCGGCCCTTCTCCAGGACATGACGGAAGATGGTGTTGAACGCCTTCACCACGCTGGCGCTGGCCGGGGCCGCCTTGGCGACTTCCTGCGCGATCGAGGTCTCCTCGCGGTGGGCCAGCCCGTCGAACGTGGAATTGAAGGGGTTGCTGATGTCGACGATGACCTTGCCCGCGAGAGCGTCTCCGTACTGGGCGACGACCGGCACGACACCGTCGTACAACAGGGCCACGATGACGATGTCCCCAGCCGGGGCGGTGCCCCATTCTCCCGTCGTGGCGCCGCCGCCGAGAGCCTTGGCCAGGTCAGCGGCCTTGGACTGATCGCGGCCCATGACCTCGACGGTGTTGCCGCCCGCTACCGCCCGCGCGCCGATGGTGCGGGCCATGTTCCCCGTGCCGATGATGCTGATGCTGCTCATGAGATGTCCTGCCTGGTTGTGCGTTGTTCGGTTCAGATGGCGGTGGTGCCGCCGTCGGCGACGAGTTCCATGCCGTTGACGTAGCTGGAGTCGTCGGAGGCGAGGAAGAGGGCGGCGGTGGCGATCTCGTCGGGCCGGCCCATCTGGCCGCGGGGGATGAGGGACTCGAACTGGCGCTTGGTGGCCTCGTCGAAGAGTTCTTCCTGCTTGGCGGTGGCGACCTGGCCGGGGGTCAGGACGTTGACGCGGATGCGGCGGTCCTTGAGCTCGTTGAGCCAGACGCGGGCCCAGGCCTGCTGGACGGCCTTGCTGCCGGCGTAGACGCTCCAGCCGGGGAAGGCGCCGAGGGAGGCGTTGGAGCCGGTCATGAGGATGGAGCCGCCGTCGTTGAAGAGCGGGAGGGCCTTCTGGACGGTGAACAGGGTGCCGCGGGCGTTGAGCCCGAACCAGGTGTCGAACTGGGCCTCGGTGATCTCGCCGAGCGGGGCGGGCTCACCCCCGCCTGCGCTGGCCCACAGCACATCGAGACTTCCCTTCTCCCGCTTGACGGTGTCGTACAGGCGGTCCAGGTCGTCCAGGTCGGCGGCGTCGCCCTGGACGCCGGTGACGTTGCGGCCGATCTGCTTCACGGCCTCGTCCAGGGCCTGCTGGCGGCGGCCGGTGATGAAGACGTGCGCTCCCTCATCGACGAACAGCTTCGCGCCGGCCAGCGCCATGCCGGTGGTGCCGCCGGTGATGACCGCTACCTTGCCGTCAAGCTTTCCCATAGTCGCTCCTTTAGGTGGGTGGTGCCGTGCGCACCTGGGGCGACGTCGTTATGTACACCGCCCTGTGTGCTTACGGTACGGGGCGGGCGGCCGGGACGCAAATATGTACACCGACCGTTACCCAGCTTCGGTACGATGGACCCATGACGGAGTTGGGTAAAGGCCCCACGGGCCGCCGCCGCGGCCGGGGCGCCCGCGAGCGCATCCTCAGTGCGTCCCAGCAGCTGTTCCGCGAGCAGGGCATCAACCGCACCGGCATGAACGAGCTCTGCGCGGCGGCCGAGGTGTCCAAGCGCACGGCCTACCAGCACTTCACCGGCAAGGACGAACTCGTCGCCGAGTACCTGCGCCGGTTCGACCCCTCCGTTCTGTCCGGCGTGTTCGACCGCACCGACCTCACGCCCCGCGAACGGCTCCTCGCCGCCTTCGACGTCCCTCCCACCACCCCTCTGTGCCCCTACATCGCCGCCGCCGTCGAACTCCACGACCCCCAGCACCCCGCGTCCCAGTACGCACGCGACTACAAGAAAGCCGTCGCCGCGCGGCTCGCCGACACCGCCCGCGAAGCCGGCGCCGCCGACCCTGAACAGCTCGGCGAGCAACTCGCACTGCTCATCGACGGCGCCGCGGCACGCACCCGGGTCCTCAACGCCGACGCCTTCCCCACCGCCGCCGCCATCGCCGCCGTCCTCATCGACAACGCCATCCCCGCCACGGCCGGCGATGACCGGCAGCCGGAGGAAGTGTCAAGTTAACGTGGCACTCCGCGGCCGGGCTGGACGCACTGCCGGTGGCGCGGCCGCACCCGCTGGACGCGGCACCAGCCGCCCGGCACCTGGCCCGGCTTTGACGAAACCGGCCGCCCGCCCACTGAAGGCCAGACGGACTTATGCGATCAGCCGTCTGTTCGAACCGGCGGCGCGTCAGCGCCCTGGGCCGAAGGCCAACAGGCGGGCAGCCAACACGACGGAACCGGCTCAGAGGTCAGCCGCGACAGCACCACTCCGTCAGGCCGTTTCAGTCTCCAGCGCATGATGAGCGGGGGCAGTCGAACTACTCAAGCGCGCCTTGAGACGCCATCGCCTCCAAGCTGCCACATCTCATAGTTCCCACATTCTGCCGTGACCTCGGCCGTCGACTGAGCCGCAGTCACGAAGTCATCTACGACCGACGAGGTGTGCGATGCCGCCACCGCGAGGCACACCTGGTCGGGCGCCAGATCCGGGATGGGCACATAGACGACGTCCGGATGCGAGTAGAACACAGACGCCGAACGGGCCAGGAAGGAGATGCCCCGCCCGGCCGCGACCTGCTCGAGGGTCTCGTCCACCCCGCGCACCGGGTACCCGGCATTGGGGAGCGGGCGCTTGGTGGGCTGCGTGCTCGGGTCACCGTGCCAGACCAGCGGTTCGCCGGCCAGGTCGGCCTCGGTGACCTCCTCCTTGCCGGCAAACCGGTGTCCGGCGGGCAGTACCGCTACCCGCGGCTCGGTGTACAGCGGGATGACGCGCAGACCGGTCTCGTCGATGGGCAGCCGCACATAGCCGACGTCGATGCGGCCGTCGAGCAGCATCGCGGCCTGCTCGTCCCCTTCGATCCGCTGCACGTCCACGACCACGTCCGGGTGCCGGTCCTCGAACGAACGGGCCGCCGGGATGACTGCGATACCGGCCCGGAAACCGACCATCAGCCGCCGCTTGCCCCTGGCGGCCGCGGACACCCGGCGGCGGACCGCGTGGGTTGAGGCGAGCAGCGGACCTGCGTCGGCCAGCAGTTGCCGGCCCGCGTCTGTCAGCTCTACGCCGTGGCGATTCCTGGTGAACAGCGAGGCACCGAGATCCTGTTCGAGCGCGCGGATCTGCCGACTGAGCACCGGCTGTGCGATGTGAAGCTCATCGGCGGCGCGGCCGAAATGCAGCCGGTCGGCCACGGTGACGAAGTAACGCAGTTTGCGCAGATCCAGATCCATGGACCCTCCCAGCCTGGTGATGCCTTCAAGGTATCACCGCAGCTTCAAGAGGTCTTGGACACCCACTCAGACCCAATGGCAGCCTGAAAACAGGTGCTCAGGGCGCCGATGTGAATTCGGTCCAAGAATTCGCCACTGGAAATAGACAGCAGGGTCCAGACCCGGAAAGCAGGAACACCGATGAGCAGCATCAGCATTATCGGCCTGGGGACCATGACCCGCGCCATAGCCACCCGCGCGGTCGAGGGCGGCAACGCCGTCGAGGTCATCGGCCGCGACGCGGTCAAGGCGAAAAACCTGGCCGCCGAGCTTGGCGGCGGCGCCACGGCCGGGACATTCGGCACCCCCCCGGCCGGCGACCTCGTCATCCTCGCCGTGCCCTACGCCAGCGCCGTGCCGGTCGTCGCCCAGTACGGAGACGCGCTCGCCGGCAAGGTCATCATCGACATCACCAACACCTCTAACCCCGACGCCACCGGGCTGGTCACCCCCGACGACACCTCTGGTGCACAGGAGATCGCCAAGGCCGCACCGGCGAGCGCGCAGGTCGTGAAGGCGTTCAACACCGTCTTCGGCCACATCCTGGCCCAGGGCGGCCGGCTGGACGTGCTTCTCGCCGGCGACGACGCGCGGGCCAAGGCGAACGTCTCGGCGTTGATCGAGACCCTCGGGCTGCGCCCGCTGGATGCCGGCGGCCTGGAGGTAGCGCGCTGGCTGGAAGGGGCGGGCCTGGTGATGATCAGCCTGGCCCGCCACGGCGTGGGGAACTTCAACTTCTCCCTTGGCGTCAACCTCGCCGGCTGAGCACGCCCGCACCACCACTTCTCGCGTCACATCACGTACGCCGATCTGCGACGCGAAAAGCAGCCTTCCACCTCCTCTCGCAAGGAACAGCAGCATGCGCGTTTTCGTAACCGGCGGGACCGGCCATTCCGGTTCATACATCGTCCCCGAGCTCATCGCCGCCGGGCACGAGGTCACCGGCCTGGCCCGGTCGGACGAGTCCGCGGCGGCACTGTCCGCGCTCGGCGCCAAGGTGCGTCGCGGCGACATCCAGGACCTCGACGGGCTCAAGGAGGCAGCCGCCGACTCCGACGGCGTCATCCACGTCGCGCACAGGCAAGACCTGCTTCCCTCCGGCGGGATCGACGCCGTGGCCGCCGCGGAGCTCCCCATCATGCTCGCCTACGGCGAGGCACTCGCGGGAACCGGAAAGTCGTTGGTCGCGGCGGGAAGCATTGGCTCGCCCGGGCAGCACCTGGGCCGACCGGCCACTGAGGAGGACCCGGCCCTTCCCGCCGGCGATGAGCACAAAGGCACCCTGCGGGCGCGCAACGTCGTGGAAACCGCCGTCGTGGGCCTCGCCGAGCGGGGAGTGCGATCTTCGGTCGTGCGGTTCGCCAACATCGCGCACAGCACGACCGATCGCGCCGGCTTCCTCGTACAGCTGATCGCGCTCGCGAAGGAGAAGGGCTTCGTCGGCTACCCCGGAGACGGCACGAACCTGTGGAACGCCGTGCACGCCCGCGATGTCGCCTCCTTGTTCCGCTTGGCGCTGGAGAAGGGGCCGGCCGGCAAATACTGGCACGCGGTTGCGGACGGGGCCATCCCGCTCCGCGAGATCGCCGAGGCCATTGGCAGCCGCCTCGGCCTACCCGCCGTGAGCATTCCCGCGGACGAACTGATGGTGCCGGGATACTTCGGGTCCCTCGCGAACATCGTCACGCAGACCTACCCGGCGTCCAACCTCATCACCCGCCAGACCCTCGGCTGGGAACCCACCCAGCCCAGCCTGCTCGCCGATTTGGACAACGGCCACTACTTCCCCGCCAGCTGATGGCAGGGACCCGAATCGCAACGAGTCTGGCAAATGACAAGGAGGGAGGCGGAGAATATGACAACTGTGGGATTCGTCGGAAGCGGCGCCATCGGCACCACCATCGCGCGACTCGCCGTCGGGGCTGGGCATCAGGTCGTGCTCAGCAACTCGCGCGGTCCCGAAACCCTCGCGGACACGGCCGCGGAACTGGGGCCGCGGGCGTCCGCGGCGACCAGCGGGGAGGCCGCGGCGGCCGGTGAGATCGTCGTGGTCACGGTGCCGGTCAAGGCTTTCCCCAACCTGCCTGCCGCGCCACTGGCCGGGAAGACCGTCATCGACACATGTAACTACGGCCCCGAGCGTGACGGGCACATCCCCGACCTCGAGAGCAAGTCGATCACCTCGAGCGAGCTGCTGCTGCGCTACATCCCGGGGGCCATGCTCGTGAAGGCCTTCAACAACATCTTCTTCAAGCACCTGCTGGCACTCGCCCGCCCGGCGGGGGCGACCGACCGCTCGTACCTGCCGATCGCCGGGGACTCCGCGCCGGCGAAGGCGGCGGTGACCGAATTCATCGAATCCATCGGGTACGGCGTGGTGGACGCGGGACGGCTGGCCGATGGCTGGCGGCAGGCAACGGGCACGCCGGTGTGGGGGACCCCGTACGGGCCGTACTCGAACGAGAAGGGCCGGCCGGTCGGCGAGGACGCCATCCGCGCGGCACTGGCCACCGCAACGCGGTAACCGTCGATTACCGCGGACCGTGATGTGATCCGGCCGTGCCATGCCCCGCCCGGGGAATACCGGGCGGGGCTTATTTCGCACGCAAAGGCATCGAAGGTCGTCGGGGGCGCGGCGACGGTGAGATACAGGTCGGCGAACCCGACGCCGACGACGCGTACGCCGAAGCGCTTTTGCCGACGGCGGCGATCTCGCCGGTGTCGTTGGTGAAGTTCGGCGGGCCGGTCCACCCGCAGACGGCAAGCGCGTCTGCGCCGCTCGCGGCAGCCACGAGCCCCAGGCGCATGGAAGGGTCGCAGTCGGGCAGCATCTCGGCGTAGGTGTCGGCGGCGATGTCGGGGTCGCCGGTGAACGCGGGCGCGGGCGCCCGGCCGGGCCGGCGCTGCCCGTACGGCGCGGTGAGCGGTCCCTCGTCCTCTTCGTCGTCGAGGTCTTGGGCGTTGTCCTCCCACCATTCGGCGAGCAGGGCGGCCGGGTCGTGCCGGCCGGGCGGGGAGATCGCCCGCAGGGAGAGTTCCCCGGAGCACCAGGGCCGGAAATCGCCCTCCTTGGAGGAGTTCAACGCGCCGAGCAGCAGCGGCCACAATCCGGTGTAGTCGTGTTCGGCGCGGATGGCCGCCCATAGGCGATCGGGTGCCGGGCCGTCGCTGATCCACAGGACTTGCGTGCCGCCTTCGGCGTGGATGAGCCGCCCTGGAGGCAGGGCCGCTGGTCTCTGCCGTTGATGCCATCCGCGCTCGGTTTCCGGCTGGGACAAGGACGTGCGACAGGGGCAGGGCGGTGCGGAACCGGCGTCCGGATCGGTAACTCGGCGCCGCGATCTTTTGGGCTCCTGAGGCGAAGCATCGCACGCCTACGGCGCGCTGTTCCCTCTTCGTTCCCCAGCAGGCCCAGAGACGACGAAAGCGGGGTCTCGTCAGAGACTCCCGCCGCAGGTCAGACGCTGTGCTGGGGTACCAGGACTCGAACCTAGACTAACTGAACCAGAATCAGTCGTGCTGCCGATTACACCATACCCCACGGGCCGCGAACCCCTGGTCCGTAGCGCCTCAGCGAGTTTAGCGGACATTCACCACTCCTCGCGAACGCACGGCGGCGGGCGTCTCATACGTCCCGTGGGACCGCCGGAAGCGCCGCGGTGGTCGCCACTCGGGCTACTCTCCCCCCTGTGGAACGTTCGGGGGGTTTGTCGCGGGGCAGTGCGACCTGGCTGCTGTACGCCGTCCTCAGCTGTTTCGGCTTCCTCCTCAACGGGCTCGGTGCCATCCTCGTGCCCCTTCAGAAGGATCTTCGGGTCGGCCGGGACCAGGTCGCCTTCTACCCCACCCTCTTCGCGGTCGGGCTGCTCATCGTCGGGGTGTTCGGGGGTGTGCTGGTCGGGTGGGTCGGCCGGGCGGTGACGCTGCGGCTGTCCATCGGCGGGATGATCGCCGGTGGGCTGCTCCTGGCGACCTCGCAGCAGGCGCTCACGCTCCTCGGCGCGCTGCTCATCGGGGTCGGCGGGGCGCTGCTCATCCAGCTGATCCCCGCGCTGCTGTCCGCTCTCCACCCGCACGCGCCCGCGGCGGCGGTCGGGGAGGCGAACGGGCTGGCGAGTGCGGCCTCCGTGCTCGCTCCTCTCATGGTGGCCGGGGCGCTCGCGACCGGGATGGGCTGGCGGGCCGGGTATCTCGTGGTGCCGCTCCTCATGCTCGTCCTCGTGCTGGTGCCCGCCTGGCGGGTCCCGTTGCCGGCGGCCGAGGCACCCGCGCACGACGCGCCGCGCGCCGACGTGCGCCGGCTCATCGGGCCCTGGGTCGAGGTGCTCTTCGCGGTGAGCGTGGAGTTCTGCATGGTGTTCTGGGCGGCCTCGGCGGTCACCGAGTGGCACCACGCGTCCGACGGCCTGGCGCCGGCGGTGGCCGACCTGTTCCTGGTCGGCATGGCGACCGGGCGGTCGCTGGCGGTGCCCATCACGCGGCGGCTCCCCCGCGATCGGCCGCTCATGCTCGTGTGCGCGGCCGTGGCCGCGGCCGGGTTCGTCCTCTTCTGGGCCGCGCCCACCCTGCCGCTGGCCGGTGCCGGGCTCGCGGTGACCGGGCTCGGGGTCGCCCTCCTCTACCCCACGACCGTCAGCCGTACGGTCGCCGCCTGGCCGCACGCGCCCGACCGGGCCGCCGCGCGCGCCGCGCTCGCCTCCGGCGTGGCGATCGGCGGCGCGCCGTTCGTGCTGGCCCATCTCGCCGACCTGACCGGGCTGCGCACCGCCTACCTCATCGTCCCGGTGCTGCTGGCCGCCCTCGTCGCCCGTACGCTCACCGCGCGCGGCGCCTAGCCCAGCACCAGTTCGGCGTACCGCTTCTTCATCGTCGCGACGACCTCGTCCGGGTCGGCGGCCCACACGTCGGCGTTGAAGATCTCCACCTCGATGTCGCCGGTGTATCCGGCGGCCTCGACGGCGGCGCGCAGCGGGCGGAAGTCGATCACCCCGTCGCCCATCATCGCCCGGCCCAGCAGGACGTCCGACGGCAGCGGGTCGAGGAAGTCGCACACCTGGAAACTCGCGATCCGTGATCCCGCGCGGGCGATCGAGGCGAACACCTCCGGGTCCCACCAGACGTGGAAGCAGTCGACCACCACCCCGACCTCCGGCGGCGCGAGGTCGAGCGCCTGAGCGAGCGTCGACACCACCGACCGGTCCGCGCAGTACATCGGGTGCAGCGGCTCCACGGCCAGCCGTACGCCGCGCTCGGCCGCGTACGGCACCAGCTCGGCCAGCGCGCCGGCCACCTGGTCGCGGGCCCCGGCGAGGTCGCGGGACCCGGCGGGCAGCCCGCCCGGCACCAGGACGAGGCAGGCCGCCTCCAGGACCGCCGCCTCGTCGATGGCCCGGTGGTTCTGCTCGCGCCAGTCCGGCCCGCTGAAGAAGCCGCCGCGGCACAGGGACGAGACGCGCAGGCCCGCGGAGCGTACGAGCGCGGTGGTCGCCTCCAGGCCGTGGTCGGCGACGTGCTCGCGCCACAGGCCGATCGCCTCCAGGCCGTGGCGTACGCAGCCGTCCACGGCCTCGGCGACCGACCAGCGCCGCGTCGTCCACTGGTTCAGCGACAGGCGGTTCACAGTACTCCGGCGGTGGTGAGGAAGGACCGCATCCGGCGTACGGCAAGGTCCGGGTCGGGCAGCAGGCCGGCCTGGTCCGCGAGCCGGAACACGTCGGTCAGGTGCAGAACCGACCGGGCGCTCTGCGCGCCGCCCACCATCACGAACGCGTCCTGGTGGCCGGCCAGCCAGGCGAGGAAGACCAGGCCGGTCTTGTAGTGGTAGGTCGGCGGCTCGAAGATCTTGCGGGCCAGCGGCAGCGTGCGGTTCAAGATGTCGTCGTAGTCGCCGGTCTCGCCCCGGTCGAGGGCGGCCAGGGCCGCGGACGCCGCCGGGGCGATCGCGTCGAAGACGCCGAGCAGCGCGTCGCTGCCGTCCTTGATCAGCGAGGGATAGTCGAGGTCGTCGCCGGTGTAGAGCCGTACGCCCTCGGGGAGCGCCTCCCGCAGCCGCGTCTCGCGTCCGGGGTCGAGGAGGGACACCTTCACGCCGTCGATGGCCGGGGCGTGCGCCTTCACCAGGTCCAGGAACGACGACGTGGCCTCATCGGCGTCACCGCTCCCCCAGTATCCGGCCAGCCTCGGGTCGAACATCTCCCCCAGCCAGTGCAGGATCACCGGCCGCGACGTCTGCCGCAGCAGCCTCCCGTACACCTCGTGGTAGTCCTCCGGGCCGCGGGCGGCGGCGGCGAGCTGCCGGCTGGCCATGAGGATCACGCGGGCGCCGGTCTGCTCGACCACCGCGACCTGTTCCTCGTACGCGTCCGCGATCGCCGCCGGCGAGTCGGCCTCCGGCGCGTGGTCGGTGCCGGCGCCGCAGGCGAGCAGGTCGTACGGGTCGCCGAAGGCCTTCGCCTCGGCCGCGCTGCGGCGGACGAGCTCACGGGTCGTGTCCCAGTCGAGGCCCGCGCCGCGCTGGGCGGTGTCCATCGCGTCGGCCACGCGCAGGCCGCAGGACCACAGATGGCGGCGGTAGGCCAGCGTGGTGTCCCAGTCGAGGCTCGCCGGCGCCGGCTCCGCCAGCGGGTCGGCGACGACGTGCGCGGCCGCGTACGCGACGCGTGAGGTGGGCAGGCCCTCCGCCCGTGGCCAGGCGTACGGGCCCTTCAGCTCGTACGGCTCCAGCGCCCCTCCCGGTGCGGGGAGAAGGAGGAAGCGACGACCCGGCCGGCGCAGGACCCGGTTCTCACGTGTGATCATCGAGCGTCTCCAGTTCGATTCGGCGGCCCTCCGCCGAGGATCGCAGGCCCGCCTCCGCGACGTACACCCCACGGGCCCCGGCGCCGAAGTCGTGCGGGAACGGCGCGTCCTCGACGACGTGCCGGACGAACATCTCCCACTGGACCTTGAACGCGTTGTCGAAGTCCTCGTTGTCCGGAACCTCCTGCCACTGGTCGCGGAAGCCGTGGTTCGCGGGCAGGTCGGGGTTCCAGACGGGCTTCGGCGTCGTGCCGCGGTGCTGGACCCGGCAGTTGCGCAGGCCGGCCACGGCGCTGCCGTGCGTTCCGTCGACCTGGAACTCCAGCAGCTCGTCGCGGTTCACCCGTACGCACCAGGAGGAGTTGATCTGTGCGATGGCCCCGCCGTCGAGCTCGAAGATGCCGTACGCCGCGTCGTCCGCGGTCGCGGTGTACGGCTTGCCCTCCTCGTCGGTGCGTTCCGCGATGTGCGTCACGGCGCGTGCGGTCACCGCGTCGATCCGGCCGAAGAGGCCTTCCAGGACGTACGTCCAGTGCGGGAACATGTCGAGGGCGATCCCGCCGCCATCCTCGGCGCGGTAGTTCCACGACGGGCGCTGGGCCGGCTGCCAGTCGCCCTCGAACACCCAGTAGCCGAACTCCCCGCGTACCGACAGGATCCGGCCGAAGAAGCCGCCGTCGACGAGCCTCTTGAGCTTGCGCAGGCCGGGGAGGAAGAGCTTGTCCTGTACGACGCCGTTCTTGACGCCCTTCTCCCGCGCGAGCCGGGCCAGCCGGAGCGCGCCGGTGAGATCCTCGGCGGTCGGCTTCTCGACGTAGACGTGCTTGCCGGCCTCGATCGCCTGCGTGACCGCCGGGACACGCGCCTGGGTGACCTGGGTGTCGAAGTAGATCTCGGCGTCCGGGTCGGCGAGGGCCTCGGGGAGCGAGGCCGTCCAGTCCTCGATCCCGTGCTCCTCGGCGAGGGCGCGCAGCTTGGCGGGGGTCCGCCCGACGAGGATGGGCCGCAGCAGGACACGGCCGCCGTCACCGAGCGGCACCCCTCCCTGCTCGTTGATCGCCAGCACCGACCGCACGAGATGCTGACGATGCCCCATCCGGCCGGTGACGCCGTTCATGATGACGCCAAGGGTGCGTGTGGTCATCAATGACCTCTTCAGCGTGAGGGAAAGCGCTTTCCGCGCCACCGTACGCAGGCGGCAGGCAGCGTGTCCAGATCATCCGTCCACCCCGACTGGCCCCAAGGTTCCGTCGACACCGCCGGTCCCGTATGGCCCGTCTACCGCTCCAGTCCCCTAAGACCCCTGCACACCGTCAGTCCAGGGCGTCCCGCCGGGCGGGCGCCCGTCGGACATCAAGATCACGACTTACCGACATTCGCCCCCGCGGGCCGGCGGGCGCGACAGCATGGCCGTCATCAGCGGCTTCGGCGCTGACGCAGATGGCGTCCGACGACCCCCTGGAAGAAGAAGCTCGTGCACATACGCTCCACGCTGACGCGCCGCCGCCCCAGTGTGCCCTCGATCTTCGCGTGGGCGCAGTTGGTCACGGCGGCCACCGGCCTCGTCTGCGCGGCCGCGCACGCGCTGCGGAAACAGGAGTTCCCTCCCCTGCTCGGGCAGTGGGACCGCTTACCCGTCCCTCTGGTGATCACCGCTTCGGCGGCCGCCACCGTCGTCTTCATCATGCGTGGCCACCCCGGTCGCGCGATGACGGCGGCGAGCCTCCCGCTCGCGGCGCACCTGCTGGCGACGGTCTCCCTCCTTCCCTTGTCCGAATGGCTTTCGCTGGGCTCCTGGGTGCGTCAGGCGCTGACAGCGCCGATCGCGCAGGCGCGGATACGGCCGGCTCCGGTGCTGTTGACGATCAGCGACTGGCTGTGCATGGCCGCCATCGCCCTCGGCGCCGTGGTAGCGGCGGGCCTCGCCGGAACGGCGCGGCATCGGGAACGACCCTCACCGGTTCGACCGGGAGCACCGGCCATGATCGCGGTCACGTCGGTCTTCGCGATCGCCGCGTACTGGGCAGGCGAATGTCTCCTGGCCAAGGGAGGGCCGTCGGGCTGGACCGAATCGACGCGCCCGGCATTCGTCGCGCTGGCCGCCGCGGCGGTCACGGTGCTGATCGACGTGCACACCCGCTGGGCCGCCCGTGAGGGCATGACCACTGTCGCGGCGGCGTCGGCGGGCGTGTCCGGCGTGGTGCTGATCCTGCCGCTGGCGTGGCAGCTGTGGCCGGTGGCGCAGCGGTGGCTGGGGCACCCGCCGCGCACCCATTACATCGGTGTAGGGATGGTCGGCATCGTCCGCCGGCAGGGCCTGGCGGAAGGCATCTTCTCCCTGAGCTCGGCGCTGATGCGGGTGGCGGTCGTGCTGGCAGCGCTCACCGCGACGCACCGCGCAGCCACCGCCCGCAAACCGGCCACCCTCGGCCCCCGAACCTGAACACGGCGAACCGCACCCAGACGCGCCCGACGCTCAGGACGCGAGTGGCTCGCGGCTGTGAGGGGCGCTCTCACCATGCCAGGTCCAGGTGAGAGGGCCCCTCACACGAACTGAGGACCGCCGCGTTGGCCGCGTTGAGCGCGCTCGCCGCGTTGAGCGCGTTGGGAGCGGGGCTCAGGACAGGGCGGTGGCGGCCTTTCGGAGGCGGGCTAGGGTGCGGTCTCGGCCGAGGACCTGCAGGGACTCGAACAGCGGGAGGCCGACCGTGCGGCCGGTGACCGCGACGCGGATCGGGGCCTGGGTCTTGCCGAGTTTCAGGCCGTGGGCGACGCCGACCGCCTCCGTGCGGGACTTCAGCTCTTCGGCCGTCCAGGGCGCGTCGGTGTAGGTCTCGATGGCGGCGGCGAGGATCGCGGCGGCGGGCTCCTTCATCGCCTTGTTCCACGATGCCTCGTCGATCTCGGGCTCATCCAGGAACGCGAAGTCCACGATGGCCGTGATCTCGGACATGACCGCGACGCGGGTCTGGGCGAGCGGGGCGAGAGCGGCGAAGACGTCCTCGTCGTACTGCTCCGGCGTCCACGGGGCGTGCGGGGCGACCAGCCACGGACGGCAGCGCGCGATGAAGTCGGCGAGCGGCAGGGCGCGGATGTATTCGCCGTTGAACGCGCGCAGCTTCTTGACGTCGAAGAACGCCGGCGACGGGTTGACCTCTTCGAGCCGGAACTCCTCCTCGATCACGCTCCACGGCACGATCTCGCGGTCGCCCGACGGGGCCCAGCCCAGCAGCATCAGGTAGTTGCGCATCGCCTCGGCGAGGTAGCCCTCGGCCTGGTAGTCCTCCAGCGCGACCTTGTCGCGGCGCTTGGAGAGCTTCTGCCGCTTCTCGTTGACGACCACGGGAACATGCGCCCAGATCGGCGGCTGCGCGCCCAGCGCCTCCCACAGCATCTGCTGCTTGGGGGTGTTGGACAGGTGCTCCTCCGCGCGGATCACGTGGGTGATGCCCTGGGTCATGTCGTCCACGACGTTCGCCAGCATGAACAGCACCGAACCGTCGCCGCGGGCGATGACGAAGTCCTCGATCGTGGCGTTCTCGAACGCGGGCTTGCCACGGATCAGGTCGATGACGACCGTCGTGCCCTCGTCGGGGGTGCGGAAGCGCAGCGCCCGGCCCGGCGCGGCCTGCAGGCCACGGTCGCGGCAGTGCCCGTCGTAGCCCTTGTAGGAGTCGCCGGTGCGGGCGATCACGTCGTCGCGGGTGCAGTCGCAGAAGTACGCGCGGCCGGCGACGCGGAGACGCTCCACGGCCTTCCGATGCTCGTCGGCGTTGGCCGACTGGAAGAACGGGCCCTCGTACTGGTTTTCGTCGATGCCGAGCCACGCGAGCGCCCGGATGATCCCCTCGGTCCACTCGGGACGGTTGCGGGAGGCGTCGGTGTCCTCGATGCGCAGCACGAGAGTGCCGCCGTGCTGGCGGGCGTACAGCCAGTTGTGCAGCGCCGATCGCGCGCCGCCGACGTGGAACATGCCGGTCGGCGAGGGCGCGAAGCGCACGCGGGGCTTGTCGTTAATCACGTGAGATCACCCGGTTGGTGAGCGTGCCGATGTTCTCGATGGTGACGGAGACCTCATCATCGACCTCCAGCGGGCCGACGCCTTCGGGCGTGCCGGTGAGGATGACGTCTCCGGGGAGCAAGGTCATCACCTGAGTGATGTACTCGATCAGCTCGGGGATGCGATGCAGCAGCTTGTCCGTACGGGAGGCCTGACGGGTCTCGCCGTTGACGGTCGTGGTGATGGCGAGGTCGGACGGGTCGAGCTCGGTCTCGATCCACGGGCCGAGCGGGCAGAACGTGTCGAAGCCCTTCGCCCGCGTCCACTGGCCGTCCTTCTTTTGCAGGTCGCGCGCTGTCACGTCGTTGGCGCAGGTGTAGCCGAGGATGACCTCGGCGGCCCGCTCCGCCGGCACGTCACGGCACAGGCGTCCGACGACCACGGCGAGCTCGCCCTCGTAGTCGACGCGCTCGGACAGCGACGGATAGACGATCGCCTCCCGCTGCCCGATCACGGACGTGGACGGCTTCATGAAGATCAACGGCTCCGCCGGCGCCTCGTTGCCCATCTCCTTGGCGTGCTCGGCGTAGTTGCGGCCGACCGCGATCACCTTGTTGGGAAGGATCGGCGCCGTCAGCCGTACGTCGGCCAGCGGCTGGCGCTCCCCCGTGAACTGGATCTCGCCGAAGGGATGGGCGGCCACGGTGGCGATGGTGTCGTCGTCCTCGACCACCCCGAAGGACAGGTCGCCGTCTTTGGTGAACCTCGCGATACGCACGAGACTGAGGCTATCGAGCCCGGGAGGCCGACGTCGCAACAGTGGGCCGGTTGTGGATGACCGCGGTCACCGTACGAAGGCGCAGGGCGTGCCGTTGAAACGGCAGTTCGTGGGCATACCCGGACGCCCCGAGCCGCCGAACCGCACCTCGAACTCGTCGCCGGGGGCGATCGGCTCGGCGGTCGCGGCGTTGACGATCGCGACGTTCTGCCCCGTCTGCCGCAGGACGACCTCCCACGCGTTGTGGACGTCGGCGCCGGGATAGGTGAACGTCAGCGTCCACGAACGCAGGGGCGTCGCGCCGCGGTTGACGAGCGTGACGGTGCCCTCGAAGTAGCCGGTGTCACGTTCGACGGTGCGGTAGCGGAACCGAGGCGCGGCGGCCTTGCTGCTCGTCTCGCGCGGACAGAACTCGCCCGCGCACCCGGCCTGGGGATGAGAGGCGCCGCCGAGCCGCCCGAACGCCAACGCGATGACCCCGGCGACCACGACCGCGGCGCCGGCCGCGACGAACGCCATCGTCGTACGGCGCGGTCCCGTCCCGGACGGAGGATCGCCCACGGGGCCGCCGGGCGGACCTCCCGGCGGTCCGGCGTGCGGACCGCGCGGCGTACCGGCCATGGCCATGCCGGCCGGGCCTCCGCCGAGAGGACGGGCGGCAGGGCGGCCCGGGGACCCCGCGGCCGAGCCGGGACCGTTCCCATGGTCGGCGGAGTCCTGCTGAGTCCACCCGCCCCCGCCGGACGATGGTAGATGCCCACCGGGCGACGGCTGCGCACCGGACGGCGACCGCACGCCGGGCGGGAGGTGCTCACCGGACGGCAGCGGTCCGCCGGGCGGGAGGTGCTCGCCGGACGGTGGATGTTGGGCGGACGGCAGGTACTCGACGGGCGGCTCGCCGCGTGACACCCCGGTACGCCCGCCGTACCGGGGCGCCGACTGGTCGTGCTGCGTCTCCGGGGTCGTGAACGGGGCCACGACCGCGTCCCAGGGGCCGGACCGGCTGCTCGGCGTCTCGGGGAGGTCACTCGCGGCCTCGGGAACGGCTCTCGCCGCCTCGGGAAGGTCGTGGCCGGGTACGGGCAGTTCGCGGGTGAGCATCGGCAGGTCGGGCGGTGCCCCGGCGGTCTCCGGCGGGGCGGGCACCTCGCGGGTACGCGGCTCGTCCTCCGGCTGGGCGGAGCCACCGCCGGCCGGTGCGGCGGCGACGGTCTCGCCGACCGGCATCTCCTGCGTCGGCGCGGCGTTCCCCGGCCACCCACCCGCCGGGGCCGGTGGCGCTCCTCCGGTCGCCGGCGCGTCGGTCTCGTGTCCGCTGGAGGATTCGTGGTCCGGCCGGACCCAGGGGGCTTCCGGGTCGCCCGGAGTGTTCGTCACCGTGTCACCGTCTTCCGGTCTCTACCGACATCTCCGGACTTCGACGGCGACACGGCGCGGACGGTTTCACCTCACGAGCGGACGGTTGAGCGGGGGCGCCCCGGCGGCGATCGGAGTACGTGCAGTGCCTCTCAGGCCTCGATGGGGCGGTCAAGGGCCCGGCAGGCGGCCACGTGCTGCTGGCGCTCCAGCAGGGCCATGACGGACTCCATCGCCTCCTGGTCGCCGGAGCGCGTCGTCAGCCGCCGGCTGGCCTCGGCGATCAAAAGAAGCTCGATATCGCGGTCGTACCGCAACCAGTGCTGAGAAGTCTGCAACTCCGACACATCCCCCGGATCAACGAAAGCAAGTACTCGCGACGCCCCCAGCGCCACAGGAGGAAGAGTCTGCCGTCAGACATTTCCGCCCCGCCACTTATTTAGCATCCTTCGCTGAGGAAACTCACATCCGCGCCGACCTGCACGTGCAGACGCACGTGTTCCACCACCGAAACACCCCGACGACCCCCAAATTGGACATTTTCTCTTCATTGGCTCTTCATAACCACCGCACAAGACACCCCTCATCCGCAGCGGAGACGGAGCGCGCGACAATGCCCTCATGAGCGTCGTGAAGATCAACGTCCTGACCGTTCCGGAGCCCATGCGCGCCGAGCTGGAGCGCCGGTTCGCCGGGCGGGCCGGTCTCGTGGAGAACGCCGAAGGCTTCGAGGAGTTCGCCCTGCTCCGCCCCGCCGGCGGCAACGACCGCTACCTGGTGTACACACGCTGGCGGAGCGAGGAGGACTTCCAGCGCTGGACCGAAAGCCAGTCGTTCCAGAAGGGCCACGAACAGGCACGTGCCGATGCCGAACGCGACGCCCCCGAAGGCCACGGCCACGGACACGGGCACGGAGGCCCCGCGGCGACCGGCTCCGAGCTGTGGTCCTTCGAGGTCGTCGAACGCGCCACGCCCAAGGACTGATCACGCCGGCCGCGGCGGAACCCGTACTCAGGCCGGTGAGTGGCCGGCACGCAGGAGGCAGTACGTCACCGACTCCTCCAGGGCGTCCCAGGACGCGGCGATCACGTCGTCCTGCACGCCGACGGTGCCCCACTCCCCGGTCGAGTCACTCGACTCGATGAGCACCCGCGTACGCGCCTCCGTACCGTGCGTACCCTCCAGGATGCGGACCTTGTAGTCGACGAGCTCCAGTGCGGACAGCTCGGGGTAGATGCGTTCGAGCGCCAGCCGCAGCGCGCGGTCGAGGGCGTTGACCGGGCCGTTCCCCTCGCCGGTGGCGACGATCCGCTCCCCCTTGGCGTACAGCTTGACGGTGGCCTCGCTCATCAGCGAGCCGTCGGTGCGGCGCTCGACGATGGTCCGCCACGACTCCACGGTGAAGAACCGGGTCCGGGCCCCCTCGACCTCCTCGCGCAGCAGCAGTTCGAAGGACGCGTCCGCGGCCTCGAAGGTGTACCCGGAGGCCTCCAGCTCCTTGACCCGCCCGACGACCTGCTTGGCCTTCTCACCGGACAGCTCATACCCCAGCTCCCGGCCCTTGAGCTCCACCGACGCCCGGCCGGCCATGCTGGAGATCAGCATCCGCATGTCGTTGCCGACGAGTTCGGGGTCGATGTGCTGGTACAGCATCGGGTCGACCTTGACCGCCGAGGCGTGCAGCCCGGCCTTGTGCGCGAACGCCGAGGTCCCGACGTACGGCTGCTGCGACGACGGCGCGACGTTCGTCACCTCCGACACCGCGTGCGCCACACGCGTCATCTCTCCGAGCCGGACGCCGAGGTCGTACCCCCGCTTGAGCTGGAGGTTCCCGACCACGGTGAACAGGTTGGCGTTCCCGCTGCGCTCGCCGTACCCGTTGGCGCATCCCTGCACATGCGTCACTCCCGCGCTCACCGCCGCCAGCGTGTTGGCGACCGCACAGCCGCTGTCGTCGTGGCAGTGGACGCCGAGGCGCGCACCGGACTCGGCGACGGCGCCGACCACGTCGGCCAGCTCGTCCGGGAGCATCCCCCCGTTGGTGTCGCACAGTGCGACCACGTCCGCGCCGGCCTCGGCCGCCGTCCGTACGACCTCCAGGGCGTACGCCGGGTTGGACCGGTAGCCGTCGAAGAAGTGCTCGGCGTCGAGGAAGACCCTCTGGCCCTCCGCACGCAGGTGGGAGACCGTGTCGCGGATCATCGCGAGGTTCTCCTCCAGGGTCGTACGGAGGGCCAGCTCGACGTGCCGGTCGTGACTCTTGGCGACAAGGGTCACGACCGGCGCGCCGGACTCGCGCAGCGCGGCCACGAGTGGGTCGTCCGCGGCCTTCGCGCCGGCCCGGCGGGTCGCGCCGAACGCGGCGAGCTGCGCGTGCTTGAGATCGAGTTCGGTCCGGGCGTGCCGGAAGAACTCGGTGTCCTTGGGGTTGGCGCCGGGCCAGCCGCCCTCGATGAAACCGACACCCAGCTCGTCGAGATGACGTGCGATGGCGATCTTGTCGGCCACAGAGAGGTTGAGGCCCTCCTGCTGGGCCCCGTCACGAAGCGTGGTGTCGTAGACGTGGAAGCCGTCGTCATGCATGGGGTATCGAGTCCTTTGGGATACGAGAGGCGCACTGCTCCGAAAAGCAAAATGACCCCTCACGGACGTGAGAGGTCTGCGCGCCGGCGATGTGGTGCTATCAGCCGACGCGCCAGCCGATAATGAGAAGGCCGTAGCGCATGGTGCAACCGAGTCTGCCACATGTGTACGGCAAGTGACACCTGGCGTTCCACATTCTGAGATGACGTGAGATTCGAGCAGGTCATCGATGACCGGATCATGGTGGGAGAGGCACCCCACCACGGCTCACGCGGGCATCATCTTCCGTCTCCTGCTCCAGCTCATCCGCTCGACCCGCGCGCCCCCTGGAGCCTCACCCTCGACACCGCTGACCTGAGGCCGCCCGGTCGGCTCTCGGGGCGGGCCTCAGGTCGTCCGGTGGCCGGCCTCAGGCCGTCTTGTGGATCCAGCCGTACGTGTCGGGGCGCTCGCCGTGCTGCATGCCGACGAGCTCCTCGCGCAGGCGCATGGTCACCGGGCCCGGCTCGCCCGAGCCGACCAGCCACTCACCGCTCGTGCTCTTCACGCGTCCGACGGGGGTGATCACCGCGGCGGTGCCGCACGCGAAGACCTCGGTCAGCTCGCCCGAGGCGCTGCCCTCGCGCCACTCGTCAGTGGAGATGCGGCCCTCCTCGGCGGGGATGCCCAGGTCGGGGGCGAGTTGCAGCAGCGAGTCGCGGGTGATGCCGGGGAGCAGCGTGCCGGTGAGGGCCGGCGTCATGATGCGGGCGTCCGCCCCTGAGCCGTACACGAAGAAGAGGTTCATGCCGCCCATCTCCTCGACCCAGCGGTGCTCGTTGGCGTCGAGCCAGACCACCTGGTCGCAGCCCTCACGCACCGCCTGGGCCTGGGCGACGAACGCTCCGGCGTAGTTGCCGCCGCACTTGGCCGCTCCGGTGCCGCCGGGAGCGGCGCGCGTGTAGTCCTCCGAGAGCCAGACCGAGACCGGCTTGATGCCGCCGGTGAAGTACGCGCCGGAGGGCGAGGCGATGACGACGAACATGAAGGAGGACGACGGGCTGTTCACGCCGAGCCCGCGCTGCGTGGCGATCAGGAAGGGGCGCAGGTAGAGGCTGGAGTCCGCATCGGCGGGAACCCAGTCGCGGTCGGTGTCGACAAGCAGCTCCAGCGAGCGGACGAACAGCTCCTCGGGCAGCGGCGGCATCGCCATCCGCTCACACGAGGTGTTGAAGCGGGCCGCGTTGGCGTACGGCCGGAAGGTCACGATCGAGCCGTCGGCCTGGCGGTACGCCTTGAGGCCCTCGAACAGCTCCTGACCGTAGTGGAACACGGCCGTCGCCGGGTCGAGCGTCAAGGGGCCGTACGGCTCCAGGCGCGCGTCGTGCCAGCCCTCCTCTTCGGTCCACTGGATCGTGATCATGTGGTCCGTGAAGAACCGGCCGAAGCCCGGGTTGTCGAGGATCCGTTGCCGTTCCTCGGCCGGCGTACGGTTCTGGGAGAGCCGGATGTCGAAGGTGTTGCTCATCTGGAGGTCCTCTCGCGGCGCGGCCCCGTGCCGCCCTTGCCCATCTTTTCTTATTTTGACGTCCTACTATCTCCTTCGTCACGGCAGCGCGAAACGGGCGCGCCGTGGGGCGCGCCCGGAGATGTCCGAAAGGAAGGCGCGCCCTAGCCGGCTACTCGCTCGGCGATGTCGTCGCCGGCCTCGCGGGTCGAGCGCGCGGCCCAGGCACCCTGGCGCTCGATGATGTCGTCGGCGACGGCCTGCTCGACCCGGCGGGCCTCGTCGGCCAGGCCGAGGTGGTCGAGCAGCAGCGCGACGGACAGGATCGTGGCGGTCGGGTCGGCCTTGCCCTGCCCGGCGATGTCGGGCGCACTGCCGTGCACCGGCTCGAACATGCTCGGCGCGGCACCGGAGGGGTTGAGGTTACCGCTGGCGGCCAGGCCGATGCCGCCCGCCACCGCCGCGCCCAGGTCGGTGATGATGTCGCCGAACAGGTTGTCCGTGACGATGACGTCGAAACGTGCCGGCTGGCTCACGAAGTACATGGTCGCGGCGTCGACGTGGCAGTAGTCGACGTCGACCTCGGGGAACTCCTTGGCCATGGCATCGACCGTACGCGCCCACAGGTCACCCGCATAGACCAGGACATTGTTCTTGTGGACGAGGGTGAGCTTCTTGCGCGGGCGGCGGGCGGCGAGCTCGAAGGCGTAGCGGACGGTCCGCTCGACGCCGAAGGCGGTGTTGATGCTCTCCTGGGTCGCGATCTCGTGCGGGGTGCCCTTGCGGAGGACGCCGCCGGCACCGGCGTACAGGCCCTCGGTGCCCTCGCGCACGACCATCATGTCGATGTCTTCGGGCCGCACGCCGGCCAGCGGCGTGCCGACGCCCGGGTAGAGCCGCACCGGGCGCAGGTTGATGTAGTGGTCGAGCTCGAATCGCAGCTTGAGCAGCAGGCCGCGCTCCAGGACGCCGCTCGGCACGCTCGGGTCGCCGACCGCGCCCAGCAGGATCGCGTCGTGGCCGCGAATCTCCTCGAGGGTCGCGTCGGGCAGCACCTCACCGGTCTTGTGCCAGTAGGCGGCGCCGAGTTCGTACACCGTCTGCTCGATCGTGAGGCCGAGGGCGTCGAGGACCTTGAGGCCCTCGGCCACGACCTCGGGGCCGATGCCGTCACCTGGGACCACGGCGAGCCTGATGCTGCGAGAAGCCATGGAGGTACCTTAGCGGAGCGTCTCAGTGCCTGAACACTCGTCTCACACCATGAACCGGTATCAAGCGGGCCGGTCGCCCGCGATCGCCCGGTCGAAGACGATGGCGCGGGCCGTGGCCAGGCCGGTCGCCAGGGCGCCCAGCACCACCGCGTCGTCACCCAGGGGCGACACCTCGATCCGCGGCGGACCCAGCGGCGTCATCGTCTCCAGCCGCTCTCGGACCGCGCCGAGGAGGACGTCCGCGCCGTGGCCGCCGATGCCGCCGCCCAGCACGATCAGCTCCGGGTCGAGCAGCGCGACCACTCCGGCCAGGGCGTGGGCGACGTGGTCGGCCTCGTGCACGACCGCGTTCACCGCGACCTCGTCGCCGTCGCGCGCCTCGTCGAAGACCCGCTTGGCGGTGATCCGCCCGGACATGCCGAGCCGCTGGGCCGTCGCGACCACGCCGGGGCCGGAGGCGACCGATTCGAGCATGCCGTGGCGGCGGGTGCCGGGGGCGCTCGCGAGCGGGTCGGTCTCGCCCATCGGCAGGAACGCGATCTCCCCGGCCGCGCCCCGGGCGCCGCGGTACAGCTCGCCGTCCACGATGATCCCCATGCCGATGCCGGTGCCGATCGACACGTACACGAAGTGCCGCAGCCCGGCGCCGAGGCCGTACCCCTGCTCCCCCAGGGCGGCCAGCGCGATGTCGTTCTCGATCGCGAACGGCGCCGGGAGTCGCTCCGCCAGCCGTCCGATGACGCCGGGACGGTCCCAGCCGGGCAGGTTCGGCGCCAGCTGGAGACGGCGGTTCTCGACGTCGTGTACGCCGGGCGTGGCGAGGACGATGTTGGTGATCTCGCCGCCGGCCGCCGCGGCGAGGTCGTCGACGATGCGGCCGAGCCGGTCGATCAGCGCGGTGGCGCCGCCGGCGCGGGCCGGGACGTCCTCCCGTACGGCGATCTCGCCGCTCAGGTCGACGAGGGCGGCGCGGATCCACTCGCGCCCGACGTCGAGACCGATCACCCAGCCGGCCTCGGGACGGATCTCATAGAGCGCCGCGGCGCGTCCGGCGTTTCCGGTGCGATGGCCCACGGACAGCACGAGTCCGGCGCGCTCCAGGTCGGCCAGGGCCAGGGAGATCGTCGGCTTGGACAGGCCGGTCGCGGCGGCGAGCTGAGGCCGCGACACCGGGCCGAGCACGCGGATCCGGTCGTACACGGCCCGCTCGTTCATGATCCGCAACACACTCGTGGTGTTCGCGGTGGGATTGACGTTCCCCGGCCCACCGTTCCCCGGCCCACCGCTTCCCGGCCCGCCGTTCCCCGGCCCGCCGGTCCCGATCCCACCAGTCCCCGTCACACCAGCCTCGGTCGACACGTGTCCCCTCCCACGCCGATCTCCACAAGCTGGCATATCACGGAACGATCCAGCTTGCGGGACCCTGATCCTGTTTCTTCGTTAGGAAGTCTCCCTTACCTTTAGGGGAGTCATCTTCCCTGGGTATGGCGACCCCCGGTGAACGGAGAGCATCCATGGCGAGTCCCACCGCGCCGTCGTTCGAACGGCGCCTCGGGCTGTTCCAGGCGACGACCGTCAACATGACACAGATGTGCGGCGTGGGGCCGTTCGTCACCATCCCCCTCATGATCAGCACGATGGAGGGGCCCCAGGCGATGTTCGGCTGGGTGGTCGGCGCGGTCATCGCGATCGTCGACGGCCTGGTCTGGGCCGAGCTGGGCGCGGCCATGCCGGGCGCGGGCGGCACCTACCTCTACCTGCGCGAGGCCTTCCAGTACCGCACCGGGCGGCTCATGCCCTTCCTGTTCGTCTGGTCCGCGGTGCTGTTCATCCCGCTGATCATGTCGACGGGCGTGATCGGCCTCGTGCAGTACGCCGGGTATCTGTGGCCCTCACTCATCCACGGCGACGGCCTGTCCGGCAAGGGTCACCTGGTCGGCCTCGGCGTCGTGGTGCTCGTGGTCGTCGCGCTGTACCGGCGCATCGGCGACATCGGCAAGCTGACCTCGTTCTTCTTCGTGGTGATGCTCGCCTCCGTGCTCGGCGTGATCTTCGCCGCCTTCACGCACTTCAGCCCGCACCTGGCCTTCACCTTCCCCGAGAACGGCGGTTCGAAGTTCTTCACCGGCCTGGGGGCGGGCCTGGTCCTCGCCATCTACGACTACCTCGGCTACAACACGGCCGCCTACCTCGGCGCCGAGGTCAAGGACCCGGGCCGGGTGATCCCGCGGGCGATCGTCATCTCCATCCTCGGGATCATGGGGCTGTACTTCCTGCTCCAGGTGGGTGTGCTCGGCGTCGTTCCGTGGCAGCAGGCCCAGCACTCCAGCTCGGTGGCCTCGCTGGTGCTGGAGAAGGCGTGGGGCAAGGGCGCCGCGCAGGTCTTCACGGTCGGGATCATCGTCACCGCGTTCGCCTCCGTGTTCGCCGGGCTGCTCGGCGGCTCGCGCGTGCCCTACAACGCCGCGCGCGACAAGGTGTTCCTGTCCTGGTTCGGGCGGCTGCACCCCCGCCTGAACTTCCCGACCGCCGGCCTGTTCGCGATGGGGATCATCACGGCGCTCGGCAGTCTCTTCACGCTGACCGACGTGATCAGCATGCTCACCGCGGTGTTCGTGCTCATCCAGTCGGTGGCCCAGATCGTGGCCGTGACCGTGCTGCGCCGGCGGCAGCCGACCCTGCCCCGGCCGTACAGGATGTGGCTCTACCCGCTGCCCGGCATCATCGCGCTGATCGGCTGGCTCTACATCTACAAGTCCGCGGGCTCCCGGCCGATCGAGCTGTCCATCGCGTGGCTCGCGGCCGGTGTCGCGGCCTTCCTGATCTGGGCGCGCGCCGAGCGGACCTGGCCGTTCGGCCCCAAGGAGATCAAGGAGTCGTTCCTACCCAACGCCGAGGAGGCGGTCCATGACGTATGACGAATCGGCCGGTTTCGTCCTCGGCATCGACTTCGGGGGCACCAAGGTCGCTCTGGCCACCGCCACAACGACCGGTGAACGGCTGCGGTCCACCCGCATCGAGACCCGCGCCGCGGACGGCGCCGACGAGGTCCTGCGGCGGACGCTCGAGGCGGCCCACGGGTTGACGGACGCGACCCCCGGCCGCCTCCGGGCGGCCGGGATCTCCACCTTCGGCGTCGTACGCGACGGGCGGGTGCGCCTGGCGCCCAACGTACGCGGCTGGGACGACCTGCCGCTGCCCGCGATCCTGCGCGACGGCCTCGGGGTGACCGCCCTCGGGATCGAGAACGACGTCAACGCGGCCGCCACCGCCGAACTCGACTGGGGCGCGCTCCGGGGCACGGACGTCGGCCTGTACGTCAACCTCGGCACCGGCACCGGCGCCGCCCTCATCGTCGGGGGCCGCGTCGTGCCCGGCATGCACGGCGCGGCGGGCGAGATCGGCTATCTGCTGCGGGAGCCGGGTGAGCCCGGGTACGCCCACGGCCACGCGCCGCTGGAGGAGTACACCTCCGGCAGCGGCCTGGCCGCGCGCGGCACGACCCTCCTGCGCCGCTCCGTGACCGCCGTCGACCTGGCCGCCGGCCGGGACGAACCCGCCATCGCCAACCTCCTGGACGACGCCGCCGCCACGCTCGGCATGACCGTGGCCAACCTGGCCACCTTCCTCGACCCCGAGCGTGTCGTCGTCGGCGGGGGCATGGCGAACGCCTTCCTGCCCGCCATCCAGAGCGCGGTCATGCGGGCGGTGCCGTTCCCGCCGCCGGTCGAGGCGGCGCGCTTCCTCGACGACGCCCCGCTCATCGGCGCCATCGCCCTCGCCGTCGAGGCGCTCTGAGCCTCGATCCGCCGACGCGGCCGGTTTCAGGGCCGGCTCGGTCGGTTTCGGGGCCGGTTTTCCCGATGCCGCGAGTGCAATTAATCCTTCGCCATACACGTATGGCACATCGCCGTCGGCTCGTCAACAGCACGGACGAGTCTTACTCCGAGGCTGTCCGCCTCCGGCCATAACCCTATTCTTCAGGCCCTATATCGCATTAATGTCCCGACAGATGATCATCACCGTCCATTGACTCATCGCGTCAAGTCGGGCATCCGCATCTGCCATTTACCTGGTATCTTCAGGGCGCCCGCGGGTCGGGAGCGTGTTAGATGCCTGATTTGACCCGTCGCCGCCTGTTCAGTGCCGCGGGCGCCACGGCTGCGGCGGCGTTCGCAGCGGAATTTCTGCCACCCAATGTGCGACGTGCCGTCGCCGAAACGCCCGCACACGTGAACGGAAAACTCCACGACATCGAGCATGTCGTCATTCTCATGCAGGAGAACCGTTCGTTCGATCATTACTTCGGAACCCTCCCCGGGGTTCGCGGCTTCTCCGATCCGGACGCGATCACGCTGGACACCGGGAGGTCGGTCTTCTACCAGCCCGACGTGGAGAATCCCGCCGGCTACCTGCTGCCCTTCCACCTGGACACCCGTACGACCAGCGCCCAGGCGATCCCGTCGACCAGCCACGCGTGGTCGGTGCAGCACCGGGCGTGGAACAACGGGAAGATGGACCAGTGGCTGCCCGCGCACCGGGCCGCCGACGGCGCCAACGGCCCCTATGTCATGGGCTACTACACGCGCGAGGACATCCCCTTTCAGTTCGCACTGGCCGAATCGTTCACCATCTGCGACGCCTACCATTGTTCGCTGATGGGACCGACCTGGCCGAACCGCCTCTACCTGATGAGCGGAACCATCGATCCGGACGGCACGCAGGGCGGCCCGGTCACCAGCAACAAGGATCCGATCGCCTATCAATGGAAGACCTATCCGGAGGCGCTGACCGAAGCGGGAATCGACTGGAAGGTCTATCAGGAGGTGGACAACTACGGCTGTAATGTGCTGGAGTATTTCGCCTCATTCCAGAACGCGGGCGCGCAGTCTCCGCTCTTCCGTAATGGCTTGCGCACTTATTCGGCCGGGCAGTTCGAGTACGACGCGGCGCACGACCGGCTGCCGACGGTGTCGTGGATAATCCCGACCAGTTACCAGTCCGAGCACCCCGACTACACGCCCGCGGCCGGGGCCGACTTCGTGGCCAGCAAGATCGACGCCATCGCGTCCAACCCGGACGTGTGGCGCAAGACGGTCTTCATCCTCAACTACGACGAGAACGACGGGCTGTTCGACCATGTCCCGCCTCCGGCGCCTCCGCCGGGGACGCCGGACGAGTACGTGCAGGGAGTGCCGATCGGCGGCGGTTTCCGGGTGCCATGCGTCATCGTGTCGCCCTGGACCGTCGGCGGGTGGGTCGCCCGCGAGCCCTTCGACCACACGTCCACGCTGCGCTTCCTCGAACAGCTCACCGGCGTGGGGATCCCGAACCTGAGCGCGTGGCGCCGGTCCGCGTTCGGCGACCTGACCTCGGCGCTGGGGATGGCATCGCATGCTCGCCCGCCGCGGCTGCCGCACACGAAGCGGCGGCTGAGGCAGGCGGTGGAGGAGATCGCGACCCTGCCCTCGCCGCAGTTCCCCGGCGGGACGCAGACACCGCCCCGGCAGGAAAAGGGCCCACGGCCACGGCCGCGCGGCTGAACCGGCAGACGAGAAGGGACTTTCGACCGTGCTGAAGCAGATCTCACGGCGGCGGCTCCTCGCGGCGGGGGGTGCGGCGGGCCTTGTCCTGCTGGCCGTGCCGGCGAGTGCCGCCCTCGGGCTGACCGGGTCATCGTCTCCGCAGGCGAGGCCGAGCCCGTCGAACAGCGCTCCCGGCGGACCCAAGTGGGAGGTGCCGTCATCCCCCGGCGTCAAGCGCGCCGCAGGCGGCTACCTGGCCTACGTCGCGCTGGCCGGCGGCTACAACGTGTCCACCGTCGACGTGGCCGCCCACACGATCCTGGCCACGGACATCAAGACCGACGCCGCCCAGGGGGTGGCCGCGACGCCGGACGGCAAGAAGGTGTACGTCGCCGACACCGGCCAGTACGACGTGCTCGTGGTCGACGCCGTCAGCCATGCCGAGCGGACCGTCCACGTCGGCCCGTACCCGAAGGACGTCGCGGTCTCGCCCGACGGCACGAAGGTGTACGTGGCCGTGACCGGCGGCGACAGCGGAAAGGGCGGCGCCGACACGATCGCCGTGATCGACACCACGACCGACGCGGTGGTCCGGCGGATCCGGGTGGGGACGGCGCCCAGGCAGGTCGCGTTCAGCCGGGACGGTGCCCGCGCGTACGTGACCTGTGACGATCGCATCGCCGTCATCGACGTGAAGAAGAACCGGGTGATCGACACCTTCCGCGACAGCGCGGGACCGCAGGGCATCGCGGTCGATCCGGCGCGCAAGACCCTGTACGTGACGGAGCCGATGGCCGGGAAGGTCGCGGTGATCGACGCGAACACCGGCCGTACGCGGCAGCGGATCACGGCCGGGAACCAGCCGTGGGCGGTCGACGTGACACCCGACGGCACCCGTGCCTATGTGACGCAGATGAACGACAACACCGTGGCGGTGGTCGACACCGCGAGCCGGAAGATCACCGGTGAGATCGGCGTCGGGAAGCTGCCCGAGTCGGTCGCGGTGACGCCGGACGGGTCCGAGGCGTGGGTCGGCAACGGGTTCTCCGGCAGCGTCTCGGTCATCGACGTGGCCTCCGGCAAGGTCATCGCCACGGTCGTGGGCGGCACCGGAACCAAGCCGATCGACGCCGCACCGCTCGGTATCGCGTTCGCCAAAGCACCGTGAGCCGCCGTCCCTCCGCACCTTGCCACGCGGCTGGGGGCTTGACGCGCGAAACCCCGCTGTGGACGCTGAACGGGGAGGTGCGGCATGGGGCGCGATCAGGGGTTCGGTGGGCGATCGTGAGCAAGGACGACGGGCCGTTCGGGGGCGTGCTGGCCCCCTGCGACATGTGCCTGGAGGTCGGCGAGCTCGTCACGCTCGACGGACGGCCGCCGCAGGCGCTGCGGGTGGGCGAGTGCCCGCAGTGCCACGGGTCGGGGCACGTCCACATCGACTGTGAGGAGCACGAGGTGGACGACGTGGTCCGCGGCCTTCCTCCGACCCGAAGACAGCTCGCCGTACGCCGCATGATGGCCGGCGTCGGCATGTGCACCGACTGCTTCGGCGCCGGCGTGGTCGCCCAGATCGAGTGCGACGCCGACCGCTCCCCCATCCGGTACGCCGAGGTGCCGTGCCCAACGTGCACAGCCACCGGCTGACCTAGGTGAGCGCGACCATGGGTACGTGAGGCGAGCGCGACCGTCGAGCGCTGCGTCGGTTTCGGTGCGGTGCGTACACTTTCGGACATGAGTTCGGTCGCGCTCGCGGTCCACGACGGCATCACGATGTTCGAGGTGGCCGCGGTCTGCGAGGTCTTCGGCGTCGACCGCGGGATCACCGGCCGCTGGTACGACTTCACGGTCTGCGGCGCGGGCGACGTGCGGTTCGGCGGCTGGTTCCGGGCCGAGGCGTCGCAGGGGCTGGACGGGCTCGCCGCCGCCGACACGGTGATCGTGCCCGCGTGCCGTGACGTCTCCGGCGACCCGCCCGCCGACCTCGTCGCCGCGGTACGGGCGGCCCACGACGCGGGCGCGCGGATCGTCTCCATCTGCACGGGAGCGTTCGTGCTGGCGGCGGCCGGCCTGCTCGACGGGCGCCGGGCGACGACGCATTGGCTGCACGCCGAACTGCTCGCCGCCCGGTATCCCCACGTGACGGTCGACCCGAACGTCCTCTACGTCGACGAGGGCGACGTCCTCACCTCCGCGGGAAAGGCCGCCGGGATGGACCTGTGCCTGCACCTGGTCCGGCTCGACCACGGCGTCGCGGTCGCCAACGACCTGGCCCGGCGGCTCGTCGTTCCCCCGCACCGGGCCGGCGGGCAGGCCCAGTTCATTCGCGCTCCGGTCGACACGGGCGGGCGCGGCCGTCCGCTGGCGAACCTGCTGCCGTGGGTGCTCGCGCGGCTGGACCGGCCGCTGACCGTCGAGGACCTGGCCCGCGAGGCGAACATGAGCTCGCGCAACCTGGCCCGGCACTTCAACGCCGCCACCGGTACCACGCCGCTGCGGTGGCTGCTCACCCAGCGGATCCACCGCGCCCAGGAGCTCCTGGAGACCACCGACGACAGCGTCGAGTCGATCGCCGCCCGCACCGGGATGGGCACGGCGGCCACGCTGCGGCGCCACTTCAACCGCGCGGTCGGCGTCCCGCCCGACGCCTATCGGCGGACGTTCCGGGACGGGCTCGCGGGGCCGTCCACGCCAGCGTGAGGGCGGCGAGCCCCGCCACGACCAGCAGCAGCACGCCCGGCGACGCGAGGCGTCCGGCGGCGGCGAGCGGGAACGGCAGCGCCAGGCCGATGTAGGAGACCGCCTGGTACGCCGCCGTGAGCCCGGCGAGGTGCTCGGGGCGGGCCATGCGCTGCACCTCGCTGAGGCCGTACACCTGGCAGCAGCCGTACCCGGCGCCGAGCACGAGCGCGGCCACGACCACGAGCGACGGCCGTACGACGGCGGCGGCCAGGGCCGCCACGAGCAGGCCGCCGACGACCAGGGAGAGCGAGGTGGCGAGCAGGCGTACGGAGGCGCCGTCCATGCGGCGCGCCGGCGGCTGGGCGAGGATGCCCGCGAAGGCGGTCAGCAGGATCACCACGGCGCTGAACACGAGCGCGTGCCCGCCGAGCCGGGGCCGGACCACCTCCGGGAGGTACGCCAGCGCCACGGACGCGGAACCGAACACCCACGGCGCCAGCGGCACCACCACGAGACGAAACCGGCGTTCGCGCAGCTCAGGCAGGCGCGGCCCTCGTGGACCTGACAGCCCTCGTGACGCCGGGCTCCGGTCTCCGGGCCGCGTCTCGGCCGCGCGCAGCACCGCCACGAGGGCCGCGGCGGCCAGGGCCAGATGCGGCACGTACGGCAGGGCGGCCGGCGCGGGCGCCCACTGCGCCAGGACGCCCGCGACCAGCGGCCCGAGCCCGAAACCGGCGCTCATCGCGACGGTGAGACGCCGGGGGGCGTGACCGGCGCCGCCGGACGGCCCGAGGGCCGACAGTTCCTTGATCCAGGCCGCGCCGGCGCTGAACGCCGCACCGCCGGCCACTCCGGTGAGCAGGCGCCCGGCGTACAGCGGGCCGACCGATCCCCCGCCCAGCACGAGCAGCGCCGTGGCGACGACGGACAGGCCGAGGACGGGAGCCATGACGCGCCGGCGGCCGAACCGGTCCGAGACGGGACCGCCCAGCAGCAGCCCGGGGATCAGGCCCGCGACGTAGAGCCCAAAGACGGCCTGGACGGTGGTGGCGCTGAGGTGCAGGCGGGCCTGGTACATCAGCAGGAGCGGAGTGAACTGCTGCGCTCCCCAGCCGGCCGCCACGACGGCGAGGCCGGCCGGCCACCACGCGCGGTGTGACGCCGGACGCCGGGAGACGGAGATGACGCGCGCTGTGCCGTGCATGCCGACCATGCTGTCGACGGCGACGGCGGGCGACGAGTGTCGGAAACGCCAACATGCGCGCGTTTTCGGACAGCGACCGTACGGCGCCTCTCCAGGCGCGACCGCCGTCGGGGTCAGACGAGGGTCTCGCCGCCGTCGACGGTGATGACCTGACCGGTGATGTGGTTGTTGGCCATGAGGAACAGGGCCGTGGCGGCGGCCTCCTCGGCGGCGCCGAAGCGGCCGAGGGGCACGGTCGCTCCGGCGGCGGCGACCGCGTCGTCGGAGTCCAGCCCCGGCAGCAAGCGCAGGAGCGGGGTGTCGATCCGGCCGTAGCGGACGGCGTTCACGCGTAGCCGCGCGGGGGCGAGCTCCACGGCGAAGGCCTTGGTGAGGGTCTCCACGGCACCGGCGAGCGACAGCGGAACGGCCATTCCGGGCCCGGGGCGGACCACGAGGATCCCCGAGCTGAACGTGAGCGAGCCGCCCGCGGGAAGCCCGGCCGCCGCCGCGCGGGCGGCGGCGAAGGGCGCCCAGCCGCGGGAGCCGAGGGTCGTACGGACGTCATCGGCCGACAGCCCGGCCAGAGGACCGGCGCCGCCGATGCCGCCCGCCGTGATGAACATGTGGTCGACGTGCCCCGCCCTGTCGAAGGCCTCGGCGAGGGTCCGCTCGTCTCCCCCGTCGCCGCGAACGCCCAGCACGGAGTCGTCGGAGCCTTCGGCCGGGCCGGCGCCGCGTACCCGGGAGACGGCGGCCTCCAGCCGGTCGGGGTCGCGTCCGACGAGCACGACGCGGGCGCCGACCGAACGCAGCAGGAGGCCCGCCGCCAGGCCGATGCCCGAGCTTCCGCCGACGAGGACGGCGGTCGTGCCGGACAGGGCGCTCGTCAGCGGCGAACGAACGGGGATGGGAGTCGCAGTGCTCACAGGAGGACCTTCCTGAATAAACCATCTGGTTGTTTTATTGCTGAGCCCCGATACTGCCTCCTGGACGGCGAGGAGTCAACCGGATGGTTTAATTTCGTTCATGGCCTACGACGCGGAGGACACCAGGCGGCGCATCTTCGAAGCCGCCACCGCCGAGTTCGCCGAGCACGGGCTCGCGGGGGCGAGGGTCGATCGGATCGCGGCCGCCGCCAAGGCCAACAAGCAGGCCATCTACCTGTACTACGGGAGCAAGGAGAAGCTCTTCGCCGCCATCCTGCGGGCGAAGCTGGAGGAAATCCGCGTCTCCATCTCCATCGATCCCGACGCGATGGCCGAGTCGGTCGGGCAGATCTTCGACTGGTACCGGGAACACCCGGAGCTGATCAGGCTGCTGCTCTGGGAGGCGCTGGAGGCGGGCGACGAACCCGAGAGCGAGCAGGAGTTCCGCGCCGGCTTCCGCGAGAAGGTCCACCACCTCGCGGAGGGAGGGGCGGTCCGCCACCTTCCCGAGGAGACACGCGTCCGCGCCGCCCAGGACCTGCTCTTCACCGTCATGGGACTGATCGCCTGGAACTTCGCGGTGCCCAGGACGTGCCGCATCGTCCTGGACGAGCAGACCGACCAGGACGCCTTGGCACGCCGCCGCCAAACCGTGATCGAGGCCGCGCGCAGGCTCGCGTCCGCCCCGGGCGTTCAGGGCTGACCGGGGCGCGCGAACGGCACCCCACCGGCGTCGTGCCGGCGGAGCGCCGTTCGGTGGTTACTTGGCGGCCGCGCCGCCGTTGTCACGGCGATCCAGGGCGATCTGGATCGCGCGGGCGGCCTCTTCGGCGGCGTCTTCGGCAGGCTTCAGCACGTACATGGAGTCCATGAATGCGTCTTTCGTGGATGTCGGCACCAGTGCGGACAGGGCTGCTGACCAGCGGCTGTCTCCGCGGCGGGTCGCCGGCCCATCGACAAGATCAGACCCCGCCGCGGCCGCGAAGGATGAACACGTAGTGCCGCATGGTCACTATCACGTTACCCGCGGTCCGCGGGGAAGTCTCGACTCACGGTCAGAAATCCCACTATGCGAGACGAGGGACGCAAAATGCCTGGTAGGAGGCTTATGCGTCGAGGTCGACCCGGCGTCCCTGGTCGGCGCCGATCTCGGCCGCGATCGCCTCGGTCAGATCCGGGCCGAGCGCCGAGTCGACGGACAGCGCGATGAGCGCCTTGCCGCCCTTGGCGTTCCGGCCGACCTGCATGCCCGCGATGTTGATGCCCGCGTCGCCCAGCAGCCGGCCCACCACGCCGACGATGCCGGGACGGTCGGTATAGGTGAAGAAGCCCATGTGCGCGGTCGGCGCGATCTCCATCGCGTAGCCGTTCACCGCCACGAGGCGTTCGGCGTGCTTGGGCCCGGTCAGCGTGCCGGACACCGAGACGACCGCGCCGTCGGCCATCGTGCCCCGGACCGTGATGAGGTTCCGCCAGTCGGGGCTGTCCTCGCCGGCGGTGAGCGTCACCTCCACGCCACGGTCGCGCGACAGCAGCGGCGCGTTCACGTACGTCACCGAGTCCTCGACGATGTCGGTGAACGCGCCCTTGAGCGCCGCCAGCTCCAGCACCTTCACGTCGTACCGGGCGATCTCGCCGCGCACCTCGACCTCCAGCCGCGCCGGCACGCCGCCCGCGAGCGCGGTGAAGACGCGGCCGAGCTTCTCGGTGAGGGGCAGGCCCGGCTTGACCTCCTCGGCCACGACGCCGCCGCGTACGTTGACCGCGTCCGGCACGAACTCCCCCGACAGCGCCAGGCGTACCGACCGGGCGACCTGGGTGCCGGCCCGCTCCTGCGCCTCGTGCGTGCTCGCGCCCAGATGCGGGGTGACCACGACGTTGTCGTGGTGGAACAGCGGGCTGTCGGTGCACGGCTCGTCGCGGAACACATCGATGCCCGCCCCCGCGACCCGCTTCTCCTTGAGCGCCAGGTCGAGGGCGTCCTCGTCGACGATGCCACCGCGTGCGGCGTTGACGATGCGTACGGACGGCTTGACCATCCGCAGCTCGCGGTCGCCGATCAGCCCGACCGTCTCCTGCGTCCTGGGCAGGTGAACGGTGATGAAGTCGCTGTCGCGCAGGAGCTCCTCCAGCGACACGAGCCGTACGCCGAGCTGGGCGGCACGTGGCGCCTGGATGTACGGGTCGTAGGCGATGACGTTCATGTCGAACGCGGCGAGCCGCTGGGCGACGAGCACGCCGATGCGGCCGAGGCCGAGCACGCCGAGCGTCTTGTCCCGCAGCTCGACGCCGGTGTACCGCGAGCGCTGCCACTCCCCCCGCTTCAGCGAGGCGTGCGCCTGCGGGACGTTGCGGGCCGTGGCCAGCAGCAGCGCGATCGCGTGCTCGGCGGCCGTGACGATGTTCGAGGTCGGAGCGTTGACGACCATGACACCGGCCTGGGTCGCCGCCTCGACGTCGACGTTGTCCAGGCCGACGCCCGCCCGCGCGACCACCCGCAGCCGCCGCGCCGCCGCGAGCACCTCCGCGTCGATGCGGCTCGCGCTCCGCACGATGACCGCGTCGACGTCCGCGACGGCCGCCAGCAGCCGTTCGCGATCGGCGCCGTCGGTGCGGCGGACCTCGAAGTCGGGCTCGAGCAGGGCGATGCCGGCGGGTGACAGCTCCTCGGCGACGAGGACGACGGGCTTGCTCAAGGTGGGCCCCCCTTTGTGCGTGACGAACGCTGTACGTGACGAACGGTGCTGCAGGTGACGGACGATGATCTTCGGGACGGACGGTGCTCTCCCCGGCGACGGGGGTCGATTACCGACTCTCCGACGGCGGGCGTCAAGAGCGCAATGCGCGTAACCACAAGCGGCCGACGGCGCCGTTTCCACGGCCGGGTAAGGGTGCGTCCGGAACCCGTGCCCGTATGGCCGCGGGAGGTGCCGCGTACGCACTAATGTCGGGCGCATGGCGAATGGAAACCCGAAGCTGGCCGACGTCCTCGCGCAGCGCGGAGAACCCGAGGAGATCCTGCGCGCGCTGGTCGACGGCGGGGTGCTCATCGTGACCAACCCCGACGGCTCGGTCCTGGTCGGGCAGCTCGAGGACGAGAGCGTGGTGCTGGCCGCGTTCACCTCTCCCGACAAGTACTCAGAAAAGCCCGAGACCGAGACGTTCCAGCAGGCCGACGCCGCGTTGCTTCTGGAGATCGCCCGTACGGGCGACGTCGAGGCCCTCGTGGTCGACCCGGAGGGCGAGGACGCGGCGCTCATTCCGTTCAGCGACGTGCAGGGGTACCTGATCGCCCAGGGCATGAGCGTGGAAGAGGACGTCGAGGTGGCGTTCCGTCCGAGCGAGCACGAGCTGGTGCCCAGCCTCCAGGAGGGCATCGCCGCGCGGCTCGGCGACTTCCCCGCGGTCGAGCGGGTGTGGATCTCCGACGTACGCATGCCCAGCGGTGTCGAGGGGATCATGCTCCACGTCATGGTCGAGGAGGGCGCCGACCCGCAGCTGGCCAACGAGCTGCTCCAGTCGACGATGGAGGACCTGCCGCCGAGCAACATCCCGGTCTTCGCCCACATCGGCGACGAGGAGACCGAGGGCTTCCTCACCGAGATGAACGCCACCGTCGTACGGCGTTGAGCGCGTCGTAGGGGCCTGATCAACGCGGCCGTGGGGCGCGGTGGGGCCGGCGCTCGTGGCCGAGCGCGTGCTCGGCGCCGGCTGCCTGATCACCGGCCCCGTACGCGGCGCGGCGTTCGCCGGGCCGGTCTCTCTTGGCGCCGGCGGGTGGCCGATCCCGGCCGCTCGCCTTCTCGGCGCCGCGCCGGGCAATGAAGATCGACTCTGTCGGCCGAGGGGAGATCTCATGTCCGCCGAGCTGAACCGGAGAAGGTTCCTGCTGGTCACCGGGGCCACGGGAGCGGCCATGACGCTGGATCCGGTGCACTTCGCCGGCGCCGAGGCCGGTGCGGAGCAGACCCGTACGATCTCGGGCCGGTTCGAGCCGGGAGCGCCCGACTGGGTGTACGTCCCGGTACGGGTGCCGCCCGGGGTCCGCGAGATCGCGGTGTCCTACACCTACGACCGGCCCGAGCCGCCCGCGGGCGTGCCCGGCAACGCCCTGGACCTCGGAGCGTTCGACGAGACGGGCTTTCGCGGCTGGTCCGGCGGGGCGCGCGACTCGTTCGCGATCAGCCGTTCCGAGGCGACGCCCGGCTACCTCCCCGGTCGCGTACGCCCCGGCGAGTGGCGCGTGGCCCTCGGGCCGTACACGGTCGCCCCTCAGGGCATGAACTGGACGGTGACGGTGACGCTGCGGTTCGGCGAGCCGGGGCCGGCGTTCGTGCCCTCGCACGCCCCGACGCGTGCGGCCGGCCGGGGCCGCGCCTGGTACCGCGGCGACATGCACCTGCACTCCGTGCACTCCGACGGCGCCTGGCTGCCCGAGCAGATCGTGGCCGGTGCCCGTACGGCCGGACTGGACTTCATCGTCTCCACCGAGCACAACACCTCCAGCGCGGCCGGCATCTGGGGTCACCACGCACGCGACGACCTGCTCATCATCGACGGCGAGGAGATCACCACCCGCAACGGCCACTACACGGCGCTCGGGCTGCCGCCGGGCACCTGGATCGACTGGCGGTACCGCGCGGTCGACGGCGTGATCCCGCGTTTCCTCAAGGAGATCCACCGGCACGGCGCGCTGGCCGTGGCCGCCCACCCGTTCTGCCCGTTCGTCGGCTGCCAGTGGAAGTTCGGCTACGACCAGGTGGACGCGATCGAGGTCTGGAACGGTCCGTGGACGCTCGACGACGAGGCCGCGCTGCAGATGTGGAACGGCCTGCTGGTGGCGGGGCACCGCTGGATCCCGGCGGTCGGCGACAGCGACTCCCACAAGGAGGGCCAGGTCATCGGCCTGCCGCAGAACGTCGTCCTCGCCGACGACCTCGAACGCGGCGCGATCCTGTCCGCGGTGAAGGCCGGGCGGCTGTACGTCACGGAGTCGTCGGCGGTCTCGCTGTCGTTCACGGCCACCGCCGGGTCGCGCACGGCGGGCGTCGGCGAGCGTCTCGACGCCGCACCGGGCGACCAGGTCGAGGTGTCCGTACGGTCGGAGGGCGTGGCGGCGGGCGTGATCCGCCTGTTCACCGACGAGGGCCAGGTGTTCGAGGGCCCGGTCGGCACGGCCACCTGGCACACGACGCCCCGCGTGTCACCGTACGTCCGCGCCGAGGTCCGCCACCCGGACGGCTCCATGGCCGCCCTCACCAACCCCATCTTCCTCGGCCACTGAGCCGCGCCGGCCCAGGCCGTGCGGGGCCTGCGGATTGTGAGGGTCACCTTGAACCGGCAGGAGGCTGGTGAGGGTGCCCTTCACAGGACCCGGCCGAGACCGGCGGCCGCCCCTCACCCTGGACATGGCCGTTCTGACCGCCCTCCCGGCCGGCTCGTGACCGGGGCCGGCGGGAAGCGGAGACTCGCGCGTCCGTGGGCCGGTTCGTATGCTCGGGCAGCGTGCGAGTCGATCTTGTCGCGTTGGTCGTGGACGACTACGACCCGGCCATCGAGTTCTTCGTCGACCTGCTCGGCTTCGAGCTGGTCGAGGACTCACCGTCGCTGACGAACGACGGCCGTCCGAAACGGTGGGTCGTCGTCCGGCCGCCAGGGGCCGAGACGGGCATCCTGCTGGCGCGCGCGGACGGCGAACGGCAGTCCCTGGCCGTCGGGAACCAGGTCGCCGGCCGGGTGGGGTTCTTCCTCCGCGTGGACGACTTCGACGCCATGTACGGGCGGATGGTCGCCGCCGGGGTGGAGTTCGTGACCTCGCCACGCACCGAGCCGTACGGACGGGTCGCCGTGTTCCTCGACGTCGCCGGTAACCGGTGGGACCTGCTCGGCCCAGGCCCGGACAGGAATCGAGAAGCGCCGGTCATCGATCCGCAAATAGTGTGACCACCATGGACATCACCCTCCAGCACCGGCCGTAACAGGCGTGGCATCGCGTAACCGCCGCCCGGCCCCGCCACGCCGGGCATCGAACCGAAACCGGCCGGAGATCTCCGGTGATCCGGCTCACCCCGTGGTGACGGATCACGTCCATGGTCGCCGGTCACCGGCTCGGACGCATCGCCGGGAGGTGCCGTCGGCGCTCCGGCGCATCGTGCCCTCCGCCTACCGGCCGGTTCTCGGCAACAGGGTCCTGCGGCGGCTGCTCCTCGGCTTCGCGGTGTCCTACCTCGGGGACGGGATGAGCTTCGTCGCGGTGGCGTGGCTCGCCATCGAACTCGCGCCGCGGGCGACGGCGGGACTGTGGCTCGCCGGCGCGGTGGCCGCGTACACGTTGCCCGGGGTGGTCGGCGCGCTGGTGTTCGGCCCCCGCCTGCGCCGGGTGCCGGCCAGGCGACTGCTGCTCGCGGACAACGTCGTGCGCGCCGTGTTCCTCGGCGGCGTGCCGCTCGCCTGGCTCGCCGGGCTGCTCACGCCGCCGCTGTACGTCGTGCTGCTCGCGGTGTCGTCGCTGCTGCACGCGTGGGGCAGCGCGGGCAAGTACACGCTGCTGGCCGAACTGCTGCCCGCCGAGCAGCGACTCGCCGCGAACACCCTGGTCAGCTCGCTGAACTTCGCCGCCACGATCGCCGGGCCGGCGATCGCCGGTGTGCTGGTGACATACGTCGGCTCGGCGCTCGTGATCGGCCTGGACGCGCTCACCTACCTGTTCCTCGCGGTGCTGGTCGCGCGTACCCGGCTGCCGCAGTCAGGGGAGGTCTCCCCCGTCGACCGGGCGGCCGCACGCGGAGGGCCGGCGTTGCTGCGGTCCCATCCCGAGCTGCTCGGGCTGCTGACGCTCACCTGGTTCTTCAACCTGCTGTACGGCCCGGTCGAGGTCGCGCTGCCGCTCCACGTCACCGACGACCTGCACGCACCGGGCACGCTGCTCGGCCTGTACTGGACGCTGTTCGGCGCGAGCGCGCTGCTCGGCGGACTCACGGCGGGCGCGCTGCGGCGGCTGCCGCTCTGGCCGGTGACGGTCGCCATCGTCGCCGGCTGGGGGCTGTCGCTGCTGCCGTTCGGGTTCGACGCGCCGACGGCCGTCACGGTCGCGTGTTTCACGCTCGGCGGCGCCATCTACGGACCGTTCGTAGCGCTCTCGGTGACACTCATGCAGGCGAAGTCGCCGCCGCAGCACCTGGCCACGATGCTCGCGACCCGCAGCGCGGCGCTGCTCACCGCATCGCCGCTCGGCACGGCGATCGGCGGACCGCTCGTCACGACGATCGGCCCGCGGGCGACGCTCGGCGGCTCAGGACTGGCCACCATGGCGCTCGCCGCCGTCACCTGCGTCCTGCTCCTGGCCCGGCGTCACAACCGGCGAGACGGGGGCCCGTGAGGCCGCACCGGGGCCCGTCGAGGGATCGCCTGACGGGCCCGTGGCGGCTCTCAGCGTTTGATCTCTTAGGAAGAGATCAGTCGTCCTGGAGCCAGGACATCATCGGGCGGAGCTTGGCGCCGGTCTGCTCGATCGGCGAGTTCTGCTCCTCCTCGCGGCGCTTGAGGAAGTTCTTGCGGCCGCCGTCGAACTCCTCCACGAGCTCCTTCGCGAAGGTGCCGTCCTTGATCTCGCCGAGGATCTTGCGCATCTCCTCGCGGGTGGCGTCGGTGACGATGCGCGGGCCGCGGGTGTAGTCGCCGAACTCGGCGGTGTCCGAGATCGACCAGCGCATCTTGGACAGGCCGCCCTCGTACATCAGGTCGACGATCAGCTTCATCTCGTGCAGGCACTCGAAGTAGGCCGCCTCCGGCTGGTAGCCGGCCTCGACGAGCGTCTGGAACCCGGCCTTGATCAGCTCGGACACGCCGCCGCAGAGCACGGCCTGCTCGCCGAACAGGTCGGTCTCGGTCTCCTCGGTGAAGGTCGTCTTGAGGGCGCCCGGACGGGTGCCGCCGATGGCCTTGGCGTAGGAGAGGGTGAGCGGCCAGGCGTTGCCGCTGGCGTCGCGCTCGACGGCGACGAGCACCGGTACGCCGCGGCCCTCGTTGTACTGGCGGCGGACCAGGTGGCCCGGGCCCTTCGGGGCGACCATGCAGATGTCGACGCCCTCGGGCGGCTCGATGAGGCCGTAGCGGATGTTGAGGCCGTGGCCGAAGAACAGCGCGTCGCCCTCGACCAGCGACGGCGCGATCGCCGAGGCGTACAGCTCGCGCTGCAGGTGGTCGGGGATGAGCACCATCGTGACGTTGGCCTCCTCACACGCCTCTTCCGGCGTGACCACGCGCAGGCCGTCGTTCTCGGCCTTCTCGCGGCTCTTGGAGTCCTTCGGCAGGCCGACGCGGACGTCGACGCCGGAGTCGCGCAGCGAGAGCGCGTGCGCGTGCCCCTGGCTGCCGTATCCGAGCACCGCCACGTGGCGGTCCTGGATGACGCTCAGGTCGGCGTCCTTGTCGTAGAAGATCTCAGCCAATTGCCTTACCTCTCTGAAAAAACGGATCGCTCACGCACTGCGCTCGATGGCGCGCAGCGAGCGGTCGGTGATGGAACGGGCGCCCCGGCCGATGGCGACCATGCCCGACTGCACGAGTTCCTTGATGCCGAAGGGCTCCAGCACCCGGATCAGGGCTTCGAGCTTGTCCTTGCTACCAGTCGCCTCGATCGTCACCGCGTCCGGGGCCACGTCGACGACCCGGGCACGGAACAGCTCGACGGTCTCCAGCACCTGGGAACGGGTCTCGTGGTCGGCGCGGACCTTGATCAGGACGAGCTCGCGCTGGACCGATGCGGCCGGGTCGAGCTCGACGATCTTGATGACGTTGATCAGCTTGTTGAGCTGCTTGGTCACCTGTTCGAGCGGACGATCCTCGACGTTGACGACGATCGTCATCCGGGAGATCTCCGGGTGCTCGGTCGTACCGACGGTCAGCGAGTCGATGTTGAAGCTACGGCGGGAGAACAGCGACGCCACGCGCGCCAGGATGCCCGGCGTGTTCTCCACCAGCACCGAAAGCGTGTGCCTGCTCATCTTTCATCCTCTCCGCGGCGCTCAGTCATCGCTCCCCCAGTCCGGCGCCAGGTCTCGGGCGATCTTGATGTCGTCGTTGCTCGTGCCCGCGGCGACCATCGGCCAGACCATCGCGTCGTGGTGCACGATGAAGTCGATCACAACCGGCACGTCGTTGATCTCCATGGCCTTGTTGATCGTGGCGTCCACGTCGGCCGCGTTGTCGCAGCGCAGCCCGACGCAGCCGTACGCCTCAGCCAGCCTGACGAAGTCCGGGATCCGCCGGGACTGCAGGTCGGAGTTGGAGTATCGCTCGTTGTAGAACAACGTCTGCCACTGCCGGATCATCCCGAGGTTACCGTTGTTGATCACGGCGACCTTGATCGGGATGCCCTCGATGGCACAGGTGGCGAGCTCCTGGTTGGTCATCTGGAAGCAGCCGTCGCCGTCGATCGCCCAGACCGTGGTGTCCGGCCGGCCCTGCTTGACGCCCATCGCGGCCGGCACCGCGAAGCCCATGGTGCCCAGTCCGCCGGAGTTGATGAACGCGCCCGGCCGCTCGTAGCCGATGAACTGGGCGGTCCACATCTGGTGCTGGCCCACGCCCGCGACGTACAAAGCGTCCGGGCCGGCGATCTGCCCGATGCGCTGGATGACCTGCTGCGGTGCCAGCGACCCGTCGGCCGGCGTCTCGTAACCCAGCGGGTACGTCTCGCGCCACGCGCTGAGCTGGCGCCACCAGTCCTCGTGGTCGCCCTTGCGGCCGGCGGCGTGCTCGTTGCGCACCGCGGTGATCAGGTCGGTGAGCACGTCGCGGCAGTCGCCGACGATGGGCACGTCGGCGTGGCGGTTCTTGGAGATCTCCGCCGGGTCGATGTCGGCGTGCACGACCTTCGCGTCGGGGGCGAAGGTGTCGATCCGGCCGGTCACCCGGTCGTCGAAACGCGCGCCCAGCGCGACGAGCAGGTCGGACTGCTGGAGGGCCCCGACCGCGCCGACGCTGCCGTGCATGCCCGGCATGCCCATGTGCAGCGGATGGCTGTCGGGCAGGGCGCCCTTGGCCATCAGGGTCGTGACGACCGGGGCTCCGGTCAGCTCGGCGAGCGTGCGCAGCTCGTCGGCGGCCCTGGCCTTGATCACACCGCCGCCGACGTACAGGACCGGCCGCTTCGCCGAGGTCAGCAGCCGCGCGGCCTCGCGGATCTGCTTGGCGTGCGGGCGGATCGCCGGCCGGTAGCCCGGGAGCTGCATCGGCTGCGGCCAGACGAAGTCGACCTCGTCCTGCAACACGTCCTTGGGGATGTCGACCAGCACCGGGCCGGGCCGCCCCGTCGAAGCGATGTGGAACGCCTCGGCGATGGTACGCCCGATGTCCGCGGGGTCGGTGACCAGGAAGTTGTGCTTGGTGATCGGCATCGTGATGCCGCCGATGTCGGCCTCCTGGAAGGCGTCCGTGCCGATCGCGCCTCTCGTCACCTGCCCGGTGATCGCGACGATCGGCACCGAGTCCATGTACGCGTCCGCGATCGGGGTGACGAGGTTCGTCGCGCCCGGACCGCTCGTCGCCATGCACACGCCGACCTTGCCGGTGGCCTGGGCGTATCCTTGCGCGGCGTGGCCTGCGCCCTGCTCGTGGCGGACAAGGATGTGGCGTACCTGCCGGGAGTCGAAGAGGGGGTCGTACGCCGGGAGGATCGTGCCTCCCGGGATTCCGAACACAGTGTCGACACCGACCTGCTCCAGGGCTCTGACGAGCGCCTGGGCTCCGGTCATCCGTTCGGTCATCGCAAGTCCTTGTGCTCCTGAGGGCTCGGGCTCGGTGATCGCGTGCTGACGACGTGTCACGAGCCCAGGGGTCATGGCCAACAAAAAACCCCCCGCGCCGGGTGGCGATCGAGGGGAGCGCGCAAGCGGTCGAACTTGGTCAGCCTGCGCGCCGACCAAGTACGAGAATCAGGTTGCGTTTCACGCTCCCAACCATGGCGAACTTGCCGCCCCACGTCAAATTAGTGGACGACAAATCTCACCATACGAGACCGCCCGCCGTGATCGAGCGATCACGGCGGGCGGCAGGGCACTCAGGACACGCGCTTGAGCACGACGTCGCCGGTCTTCACGAAGTAGACGCGGTGACCGAACTGGATCTCGTAGTACTTCAGCTTGCCGCGCACGATGGCATGCGTGGACACGTCGAAGGTCGTGGAGTAGTCGTACTCCCCGCGCACCGTGTCGGCCACGGCGTAGCGCTGGCCGGCGGCGAAGGTGTACTGCATCGGCACCAGGCTCTGCGCCGGGATGTTCGCCGGGTAGGCCTCCGCCTCCGGGTAGGCGCGCCCGTAGATCGGCACCGACGCGGCGCCCGGCTTGGGCGTGACGACGAAGCCGTGGGCCCCGACGGCGGTCGGCTGCTTCTTCGGGTTGTGGAACCACGCCTTCTGGCCGAGGTACCAGATCGCCGTCCAGTCGCCCTGACGGCCCGCCACGGCGTAGGTCTGGCCGGTCGCGGCGCGTGCGCTGTGGTCGTACACGCTCATCGTCGCGTCGCCGTTCGGCGGGTGCTTGCCGATGTCCTTCACGAGCGGCGCGTCGTCGCTGGGCGCGGTGCGGAGCATGATCGATCCGCCGCCGTGCGCCGGGCACGGGGCGCTCGGCGCGCTGTCGTCGCAGCCGGTGTACGGCACGACGTTCTTGTCATAGTCCGGCAGGATCGTGACCATGCCCGAGCGCGGCCCCGCGGTGGCGTGGAGCGGGTGGCCCAGCAGCCTGAAGTAGTGCGCCCAGTCCCAGTACGGCCCCGGGTCCTCGTGCATGCCCTGCACGTTGGCGGGCGTGATACCGGGGACGTTGTCGTGGCCGAGGATGTGCGCCCGGTCGACCGGGATGTCGTACTTCCCGGTCAGGTACCGGACCAGCGCCGCGGAACTGCGGTACATCGCCTCGGTGTACCAGCTGCCGCCCTGGGCGAGGAAGCCCTCGTGCTCGATGCCGATCGAGCGGGCGTTGACGTCCCAGTTGCCCGCGTGCCAGCCGACGTCCTTGTTCTTGACGTGCTGGGCGATGTGCCCGTCGTCGGACCGTACGGTGTAGTGCCACGCGAGGTACGTCGGGTCTTGGGCGAGCTTGAGCGTCGTCGCCCAGGAGCCCTCGGTGTCGTGGATCACGATGTAGCGGATCCGCTGGCTCTTGGGCCGGTCGCCCAGGTCGTGGTTGCCGTAGCTCGTGGGGTCGCTGGGGTCGAGCTGCTGGTACGGCGCCGGCACCCACTCACAGCCGAGGCCGGGCGGGCACTCGGTCTCCGGGGCGTTGGCACCCGCCCCGGCGGGCTTGACCCCGGGCGTGGCGGCGAGCGTGACCCGCTGGCCGTCGTCGGTCGTACGGGACTCGCCGGTGCGCATCACGTCGTAGACCTGGCCCGCGAACCAGGCCGTGCCGCCGTAGCGGACCGTCGCCTGGTACCAGGCGGCGGGGTCGGCGCTGAGCGGCTTGCCGAGGTCGTGCTGGTAGCGGGCGAGAAGCGCGGCGCCGCCGCGAATGTTGGCGGTGGGGTCGGTGCGCAGGGTGTTCGCGCCGGTCCCGGTGAGCCCGGCGGCCTGCTGGAGGGTCTGCCCGTCCGGGCTCGCGGCGGAGGCGGCGGTCGCCTTCGGGTGCAGCGCCGGGCGGGCGGCGTCGCCACGGGGGTCCTCGCCGCCGCCGGAGAAGTGCTCTCCGGCGGAGGTCAGGGTGCCGTCGGTCAGGTGCATGGGGCCATAGCCCGCGCCGACGCTCGGCCGGCCCTGGTTGGCGTCCCACCGCGACTCCAGGTAGGAGACGGCGAGCAGCAGTTTCTCGGGAACGTGGTAGGCCTTCGCCGCGTCGGCGAAGGCCTGTTGCCGGGGAGTGGGGACCGGACTGGATTGCTGGGCGGCGTAAGCCTGTCCGGTGGTCAGACCGGCCAGGGCCACGATCGCCGCGACGAGGGTACGTCGTCGCACGGGCATCGGCAGCCTCCGTACTGGGGGACGCGGTCAGAGTGCCGAAGCCGCGGGGTGGCGTCAATGACTTTCGATCATTCGAGACAGCACAGAGATTTTCTACCTCGACGCGCCGGGACGTACGGGCGGCGAACGTCACCCGTACGTCCCGGGTCACGGCGCGGTTCGCAGGTGAGGTGCGGTCAGCTGGCGGAGATCACCGAGCCGTGGAGCGGGATGGACGCCTCGCCGCGCGGGTTCAGCTGGATGAGCGCCTCGATGCCGCCCGGCGCCATCGGCCGCGACACGAGATAGCCCTGGCCCCGGGGGCAGCCCATCTCGCGGAGGAGCTCGAGCTGCTCGGGCCGTTCGACGCCCTCGGCCACGACCGTCAGGCCGAGGTCCCGGCCGACCCGGGCGATGGTGCGGGTCAGCAGCGTGAGCGTCTCGTCGCGGCCGAGCCCGGAGACGAACGACGGGTCGATCTTGATGACGTCGACCGGGAGCTGCCGCAGGAAGGCGAGGGAGGCGTAGCCGGTGCCGAAGTCGTCGATGGCCAGCCGCACGCCGAGGTCGCGCAGTGCCGAGAGCCGTTCGATGAGCTCGTCGGAGCCGTCGACCAGCACCTCCTCCTTGACCTCCAGGGTCAGCGCCCCGGGCGGCAGGCCGCTGTCGGCGAGCGCGGCCGCGACCGAGTCGACGAAGTGCGCCGCCGCGATCTCGCGCGGCCGCAGGTTGATCGACAGGCCGATCTCCCAGCCGTTCTCGCGCCACCGGGCCACCTGGGCGCACGCCTCGCGCAGCACCCAGTTGCCGAGCGGCACCATGAGACCGGACTCCTCGGCGGTGCCGATGAACTCCTCGGGAGGCACGGAGACGCCGTCGCGCCACCAGCGGACCAGGGCCTCGACCCCGGTGACCCGCGAGGTGGCCAGCTCGACCACGGGCTGGAACTCCACGGCGAACTGCTGCTCGGTGAGCGCGCGCTGCAGGTCGCTGCCGAGTTCGAGCCGGCGCATGACGTCGGCGTGCATCTTCGCGGCGAAGACCTCGACCCGGCCGCCGCCGAGGTCCTTCGCCCGCGACAGCGCGATGTCGGCGTTGCGGATCAGCTCGGCGCCCTCGATGCCGTCCTCGGTGAAGGCGATGCCGACGCTGGCGGTGAGCACGATGGCGCGGTCGGCGACGCGGTACGGCTCGCCGGCCAGGGCCCGCAGGAGACGCTCGCCGAGGTCGACCACGGTCTGCACCTCGGTCGCGCTCTCCATGAGCACGGCGAACTCGTCACCGCCCCAGCGCGCGACCGTGTCGTCGGCCAGCACGCCCGCGCGGAGCCGGCGCGCCGCCTGGGCGAGGAGCTGGTCGCCCCCGGCGTGGCCGATGGAGTCGTTGACGGCGGTGAACCCGTCGAGGTCGACGAAGACGACCGCGACCGGCCCCTGGCTGCGCCCGACCTTCTCGCGGGCGCGTTCTTCGAGGTAGGCGCGGTTCGGCAGGCCGGTCAGCCCGTCGTGGAAGGTCAGGTGGGCGACCTGGCGCTCCAGCGCCGCCTGTTCGCTGAAGTCACGGGTGGTGACCAGGAGCTGGTCGGTGCCGTCGCCGGAGCGGCCGTACCGGGAGATGGTCGACTCGGTGGGCAGCCATGTGCCGTCGGTGGCCCGTACGCGGCAGGCGATGCGCGCGACGTCGCGGTCGCAGTCGGCGTCGAGGAAGGCCGTCACCGCGTCCACGACGCGCGGCAGGTCCTCGGGGTGGACGACGTCGTACACGGGGCGGCCGAGGAGGTCCTCGGCGGCGTAGTGGTACGAGCGGCGGGGGCCGGCGCTGACGTACTGCACGACACCGTCGAGCCCGCAGATGAGCACGACGTCGTTGATGCTCTCGGCGAGTGCGCGGAAGTGCTTCTCGCCGCTCGCGGCGGCGTGGCCCAGGCGGTCGTTCTCGCGGACGAGCTCGGCGAGCCGGGCGAGCAGGACCAGCACCGCCGTGCCCGCGACGATCGGCACGATCGGCCGCAGCCCGCGGGCGCCCGTGAGCGTGTGGCCGGCCACGAAGATCGCCGCCGCGGCGGCGGTGGCGGCGGGCGCGAGGCCCGGGCCGACCAGCGGCCGGCGCGTGTCCTCGGCCGGCCGCCCGCCGCGCCCGATCCAGGGCACGGCGGCCAGGAGCAGGAGTCCGGCCGTACGGACCACGTCGGCCGGGATGCCGTGGGTGGCGTCGTCGCCCAGCCGGAGCACGGCGTACACCACGTCGGCCGCGGACACCACGAGCAACGCGCCGTAGGCGAGCGCGGCGGGCCGGTGGTTCGCGCGCACGGCGACGAGGGCCATCGGGAACAGCGCGCAGACCAGGGCGGCGTCCAGCACCGGGTAGCGCAGCTCGATGAGGTACTGGCCCCAGCCCTCTCCGGAGTCGTGGTAGAGCCGGTCGAAGATCGCGACCCAGCCGACCACGAACAGGGCGCAGGCGCAGACGTAGGTGTCGGCCAGGTAGCGCAGCCAGGGACGCGGGCTGCGCGGCAGGCGTACCGGCGCGAGGAAGCCCGCGGTGATGGCGATCGGCGCGACCAGCAGGAACAGGTCGGCCGGCGAGACCGTCACCACGGCGCGGCTGATCACGAGGCGGGAGACGGCGTTCACGGTGGCGCCGGCGCACCAGGCCAGCGCGGCCACGCCGAACCACCGCCACATGTCCCGGTCGATCTTGCCGACGGCCGTCTGGGGCGCGCGCACGGCGGCGTACATGAGCGACGACGACGCGATGGCCGCGGCCCAGGCGGAGAGCCATGCTCCGGACAGCCCGCCGCCCCAGCCCAGCCCGAGCGCGAGGGCGTAGATCAAGGCGAGCGCCGCGAGCACTCCGAACGGCCGCACCGGCGCCGGTACGTGCCAGCGCCGCCGCTCCGTTCCCTCCCCGGTCATCTAACTTGCTCCCCGCGACTGATCATGAGCCGTCCCGCTCTGGAAACGCCTCGCAGGGCGCACATGACTCCCGGATTCTCCACCGAACCCGGGCGGCTCCCCGGCGGTCTCGCCGCCGGTCTGTCAAGTGCCTTGTCATCCTTGCGAGGCGGTGTCCCGCCCACGCGGGACACCGGGTTTTGAGTTGCGAACCCCGCGAATCAAGGCCGGGGTCTTCCGGCATGGTCCGCGCGGTGGTCGGGCTGGTCAGCTTCGCGGCTCAATCTACGGGCCGTATGTCACGGAGCGATTGAGGCCGGGCGTCCAGCAGGCGACAGGTAACCACGGTGAGTAATCGCAACCCTGACCTTTTGGGCGTTTTGTCGGGAATAGCCGCCGAGCGGGGAAAGTAGCGGCCTGTAATCGACCCCCGGCGGGCAAAGGACCGCCGGGCAGTGTTTACCCGATCAGTAGTCGCCCTTAATGACATTGATCAGAGGCTCGCCCGTGACGAACCGCCTGACCTGGTCACGAACGAGAGCGACGATCCGCCGGCGCGACGCCGGGGTGGAACCACCGACGTGCGGTGTGATGAACACGCCGGGCGCGGTCCAGAGCGGATGGCCGGCCGGCAGCGGCTCGGGGTCGGTCACGTCGAGTACGGCGCGGAGCCGGCCCGCGGTCACCTCGGTCAGCAGCGCCTCGGTGTCCACGACGATGCCGCGCGCGGCGTTGACCAGCAGCGCATTGTCCTTCATGCAGGCCAGGAACGCCTTGTCGACCAGCCCGGTGGTCTCGGTGGTCGAGGGCACGATGAGAACGACGACGTCGGCCTCGGGCAGGAGTCCGGGCAGCGCGCTCACAGGGTGTACGCCATCGCGGGCGGTTCGGGCGACCCGGATGACGTGAGCTTCGAACGGGGTGAGGCGCCGCTCGATCGCCGCGCCCACCGAGCCGTACCCGACGATCATCACGGTGCGGTCTGTCAAGGCGTCTGTCATGTGCCAGTCCCAGCGCCCCTCGCGCTGGGCGTCGCGGAAGCCGGGGAACTCCCGCTGGGCCGCGATGATGCCGCCGACCACCCACTCGGCCGTGCTCGCGTCGTGCACGCCGCGCGCGTTGCACAGGACGACGCCCTCGGGCACGAGCGGCAGGAACGTATCGACTCCCGCCACCTGCAACTGGATGACCTGCAGGTTCGACATCTCGGCGACGATCTCGCGGCTGCGCGGGGTCGCGACGAACGGCGGGACGTAGAGGTCGACCTCGGCCGGGTCGCCGGGGCGATCGTCACTGCGGCCGTCGTAGATCCGCACGCTCACGTCCTCGACACCCTCGATGCCCGTGACGCCTTCGACGGCGTCGGCGAGCTCCCGGTCCGGCACCCAGATTCTCACTGCCCCTCCCCTCCGGTGGAAAAGATCGTACGACCAGTGCTTCCGGGCCGTGACGCCGAGGTGTGACGATGGGGCATGGAGGGGTACGGAACGCCCGTTCTCGCCGCCGCGGAGGGCGACCACGGAGAGTCAGCACGGGCCGGACGAGTTCGTTCCGGATTGAGATGGGAACTTGACCAAAGTGCGGCTTAACACATTCGTCATCGCGGGTGCGCTGGTGCTCGCCGGCTGCTCGTCCGGTGGATCGCCGCGTGCGGGCGGCACCACGCCACCGCCCGCCGGCTCGCCGGCGGCCTCGCCCGCGGCCTCCGTGGCGCGGCTCGGGACGCCGCGCGACCTGGTGACGGGGCTGTCGGTCCCGTGGGCGATCGCGTTCCTGCCCGGCGGCGACGCCCTGGTGACCGAGCGGGACACCGCCCGCCTCCTGCGCGTCACCCCCGCGGGAAGGCTCAGTACGGTCGGAACCGTCCCGGGCGTGTCACCGGCCGGCGAGGGCGGCCTGCTCGGCGTGGCGGTCTCCCCGTCGTACGCCAAGGACCACTGGGTGTTCGTCTACTACAGCGCCTCGTCCGACAACCGGATCGCCCGCTTCCAGTACCGCGGCGGCCAGGGCATCGGCGGCGTGCAGACGCTCGTGAAGGGCATTCCGCGCGGCCAGATCCACAACGGCGGCCGCCTCGCGTTCGGCCCCGACCACTTCCTCTACGCCTCGACCGGCGAGACCGGGCGCGGCGGGCTGGCGCAGGACCGGTCCTCGCTCGGCGGCAAGATCCTGCGGATGACGCTCGACGGCAGGCCCGCGCCCGGCAACCCGTACGGCACGCTCGTCTACTCCTACGGGCACCGGAACGTGCAGGGCCTCGCGTGGGACTCGCGGGGCCGGATGTTCGCCACGGAGTTCGGCCAGGACCGCTTCGATGAGATCAACCGCATTCTGCCCGGGCACAACTACGGCTGGCCCGTGGTCGAGGGATTCGGCGGCGACCGGAAGCGGTACACACCGCCGCTGCTGACGTGGCGGACCTCCGAGGCGTCTCCGTCGGGGCTGGCCTACGACCACGGGTCGCTGTGGGCGGGCGCGCTGGCCGGACGGCGGCTGTGGCAGGTGCCGGTCAACGCGAACGGGACGGTCGGCAGGCCGGTGCCGCACTTCGAGGGCCGTTACGGCCGCCTGCGGGCGGTCGTCACCGCCCCCGACGGCTCGCTGTGGGTCAGCACGAGCAACCGCGACGGGCGCGGCACCCCGGCCAAGGGCGATGACCGGATCCTGGTGGTTCCAGTGTCCTGATCGGGTCCTAGTGCAGCATCAAGCAACGTTCGCCCTGTGGCAGGGGTGGTCATGCGCTGGCGCGTTTTGTCGTAGGTACATGGGACGGCACCGGCCGTCCCCGACTCCGGCGAGGGCGGACCGGGCCTGGGGTCACGGCGTCAGCAGGTGCGCGGACGTGCTGTGGGTGGCGAGCGCGATGGCGCCGAGCGCCTCGGCCCGATCGCCGAGGCGTCCGGTGGTGACGGTGACGCCCTGGCTGATCGCCGGAGGCAGCCGCTGGGCCAGCACGTCGCGGACGCCGTCCAGCAGGGTCCGGCCGACCGCCGCGACCTCGCCGCCGATGACCACCAGCCGGGGTTCGAGCATGGCGCAGATGCCGGCCAGCGCGCGGCCGAGCATGTGGCCGGCGTCGGCGACGACCCGCCGCGCCCCGGGGTCGTCGGCCGCGAGCAGCGCCACCACGTCGGCGATGGTCGTCTCCGGCCCACGGGTGTGCGCGAAGGCCGAGGTCAGCCCGCGGGCTCCGATGACCGTCTCGAGGCAGCCCCGGTTCCCGCATCGGCAGACGTACCCGCCGTCGATCACGGAGATGTGCCCCAGCTCACCGGCCGACCCGGTGGCCCCCTCGTACGGGCGGCCGTTCAGGATCAGTCCGGCGCCGACGCCGTCCGACAGCATCACGTAGATGAGATCGTCGGCGCCCCGGGCCGCGCCGAAGGTCCATTCGGCCAGCGCGCCGAGGTTCGCATCGTTGCCGACGTGGACCGGCACCCCGATGCGCTCGCGCAGGCGTGTGGCGATGTCGACACCGCTCCAGTCGGCCAGCACCGACGGGGTCCGCAGCGTGTGGGACCGCGACTGCATCGGGGCCGACACCGCGACGCCCATGCCAAAGACCCGGCCGGCGTCGTGGGCCGCCGCCGCGACCAGGTCGAGCGCGGTGTCGGCGACGTAGGCCAGCGCGTCGTCCGGGAGGTGGTCGACGTCGAGCGCCCGGTACCGCTCGCCGAGCACGCCTCCGGACAGGTCGGTGAAGAGCACACGGATGCCGGCGTGGCGGAGATGGACGCCGAGCACTCCGCCGCCGTCCGGGTTCAGGGTGAGCGGGGTGGCAGGGCGGCCACCGCTGGTCGAGGTGCGGCGTCCGGCGTCGCCGGGGGACTCGGTCAGCACCCCCTCGGCGAGGAGTTCGGCGACGAGACTCGAGACCGTGGTCCGCGACAGGCCCGTGGCGCGGGCGATGCCGACCCTGCTGATCCGGCCGCGCCGTTGCACGGTCTCCAGCACCAGGAGGCGGTTCCGCGACCGCAACGACGCGAGCGACCCAGGAGCATCCGACACGAGACGGATAGTAACGGTTCGTCCGAGATTCGTATTAATTATGGCCATTTTTGGCCTTTGTTACTCCTTGATGCTTATAAACCGGCTTCTCTAAAGTCCGCCAGTGTCAGCGGCCGGAGCGGGGCACCGGCCACGGCGACTAGGTGCGTCCTGGGAGATTCGTTGTACAGAAAACCGTTCGCGCTGATCGCGGCGGGAGCAGCACTGTGCTGCGCCGCAGCGACCGGCATGCCCAGCGCGTCGGCGCAGGAGACGGCGCCGACAAACGCGATTTACCTCAACCCGGCCTACTCGTCGGCCGAGCGCGCTGCGGACCTCGTCGGCCGCCTCACGCTCACCGAGAAGGCCCAGCAGATGAACAGCAACATCGCGCCGGCGATCCCCCGGCTCGGTGTCGCGCAGTGGGGCTGGTGGAACGAGGCGTCGCACGGCGTCGCCGCGATCACTACCAGCACGTCGAACCCGCCGCCCGCCACGAACACGACGTCCTACCCGGTCGACCTGGCGATGGGCAGCACCTGGAACCCCGACCTGGTTCACAAGGTCGCGAGCGCCATCGGCGACGAGGCCCGCGAGGTGATGCCGAACAACACGGAGAACCTCGACTTCTACTCCCCCACCGTCAACCTCGGCCGCGACCCGCGCTGGGGCCGTAACGACGAGACCTGGAGCGAGGACCCGACGCTGACCGCCGCACTCGCCGGTCAGTACGTCAACGGCCTGCAGGGCCAGGACGAGAACGGAAAGCTGCCCCCGTCGGCGAACGGCTACCTCAAGGCGGTGGCCACGCTCAAGCACTTCGCCGCCAACAACAGCGAGTACAACCGCCGCACCGGCACCTCCGACATGGACCAGCGGACGCTGCGGGAGTACTACACGGCGCAGTTCCGCGACATCATCGAGAGCTCCCACCCTGGCTCGATCATGAGCTCGTACAACCGGGTCAACGGCGTCCCCGCCGCCGCGAGCGTCCAGCTGATGGACACGCTGGCCCGGCAGACGTGGGGCTTCGGCGGGTACTTCACCTCCGACTGCGACGCGGTGTACGAGATCCAGGGCGGCCACCACTGGCAGCCGCCGGGCGCCTCCGCTCCGCTCGACCAGTACGGCCGGACGGCGTACGCCATCACCGCCGGTGAGGACCTGGACTGCAACGGCGGCTACCATGACGCGTCCAACTACGGGAACACCGTCCCCGACGCGGTCGCCAAGCACATCACCACCCAGACCGGTGTCTTCAACGAGAACGACGTCGACGTCGCCCTCGTCCGGCTCTTCACCGCACGGATCCAGACCGGCGAGTTCGACCAGGAGGACCAGGTGCCGTGGGTGCGCGACGCCCGCGCCCGCCTGGGCGGGACCGCCTGGGTCAACTCCGACGACAACAAGGCCGTCACCCAGACCCCGGAGCGGATCGCGCTCGCGCAGCAGGCCGCCGAGCAGAGCCTCGTGCTGCTGAAGAACGCCCCGGCCGCCGGCGCCAAAGACGACCTGCTGCCGCTGAAGGTGCCCGCCCAGGGCTCCTACAAGGTCGCGGTCATGGGCGCCTACGCCAACCAGTCCCCGCTCTTCCTCGGCGGCTACGCCACCTACGAGGGCCCCTCCGGGGCCGCCAAGCAGGTCAACCCCTACCAGGGCATCAAGGCCGCGATCCAGAAGATCAACCCGAAGGCCACGGTCGACTACTACCCCGGCGTCACCGGCAGCACGCTCAACACCGTCGACTCCGCGTCCGTCGCGGCGGCCGACCAGTACGACGTGGTCATCGTCGTCGCGGGTACCAACTCCAGCAACTCCCGTGAGGACGTCGACCGCACCACGCTGGCGCTGCCCGGCGCGCAGGCGTCGCTGATCAGCCAGGTCGCGGCCCGCAACCCGCACACCGTCGCGTACATGGAGACCGTCGGTCAGGTCGACACGAACGGCTTCCAGTCGCAGGTGCCCGCGATGCTGTGGAGCTCCTACAACGGGCAGGAGCAGGGCGCCGCGCTCGCCGACGTGCTGCTCGGCAAGACCGACCCGAGCGGGCGGCTGCCGTTCACCTGGTACGCCGACCAGAACCAGATCCCCGCGATCGGCGACTACAACGTCCGGCCCACCTCCACTACCCACGGCCGCACCTACATGTACTTCAACGGGGACGTCGCGTACCCGTTCGGGTACGGCCTGAGCTACACGCCGTTCTCCTACTCGGCCCTGAACGTCGAGAAGAAGGTGGACGCGAACGGCACGGTCCAGGCGACCGTGAAGGTCACCAACAATGGTGACGCGCGGGGCACCACGGTGCCGCAGCTGTACGTGAGCACGCCGTTCGAGCCGGTGAGCAAGGAGCGCCCGGCCCAGCGGCTGGAGGCGTTCGACAAGGTCACCGTGGATCCGCACCGGAGCAAGACGGTCCGCTTGACCTTCCCGGCGTCCAAGCTCGCGTTCTTCGACGAGTCGTCGAACCGCTACGTGGTCGATCCGGGCACGTACGAGCTCCGGGTCGGCAGCAGCAGCGGGGACGTCGCGGCAAAGGCCGACGTCCGGGTCGACGGCACGCTGAAGCCGTCGCCGGCGGTCGTCACCGCCAAGCCGGCCCAGGCCGGGGACGCCGCCCAGGGCATCGTCCAGCGGGTGACCTTCGACAAGGGCACCACGATCGACCCGCAGCTCACGGTGTCGATGAAGGACGAGAGCAGCTACGGCTACGTCACCAAGGGCCAGAGCACGCCGCTGCCCGCAGGGGTGCATGTGTCCTACCGCAGTGACAACCCGAAGGTCGTCAGGATCGTGGGCGACCGCGTCATCCGCACCGTCGGATCCGGCGTGGCGACCGTGACCGCCACCGTCCACTCCAACGGGGGATCCGCCTCGACGACCTTCGTCGTCCGGGTTCCCTGACAGTAGAGATCGCTGAATCGAGTAGGCGGGTCGGGTGTCCCGACCCGCCTCTCACACCACCGGACATGTTCGCCACTGAGTTCGGCCAGGACCGCTTCGATGAGATCAACCGCGATGACAGGATCCTGGTGATTCCGGTGTCCTGAGCGGGTTCTAGGCTGTCGCAGATGGACGACCGTGAGGTGACCGAGCACGCCGAACGCCATCTGGGTCCCTTCCTCCGCGCGCATCCCCTGGAGAACGACTCCGGCCGCGACCTCGGTCTCGGCGTGTTCTTCTTCGAGTCGCCGTCGATGGTGAGCGTGGTCACCATCGGGCTGCGCTCCCGGATGCTGCAGTCACCGTTGCCGCTCGAACTCGTCTGCTCCGTACGGCCGGGGCAGGAGGAGCATGCCGAGCGGCTCGTGGAGCGGTTCGCCCGGCTGTCGGTGCTCGGCGACGTCGAACTGGAGTACGACGACGGGTTGCTCGTCGAGGAGCCGCTGGTGCCGGACACGGAGATCCGCGGCCTGCTCGCGGCGCCGCACCCGTACGCGGACGAGATGTTCAACCTGGTCCGCGACGCGGACGGGACGCTGAGCCTGCAGTTCGTCACGCTGGTGCCGATCACCGGGCCGGAGGGCGCGTACCTGGGGGATCACGAGACCGGCGAGCTGTTCGAGCTGTGGGAGTCGGCCGGCACCGACCTGCTGGACCTGCGGCGTCCGTCCGCCGTCTGACCTTTCCGCGTGACCGCCCGGTCACCGAACGGGATGGCGCCGTGTCTCTTCTGCCCCTATCGTCAGTCCAATGTCAGAAGATCAGCGGCATGTGCGGATAGCGCTGTTCTTGCGGCGGATCCTGAGCACGGACGCCATGCGCCGGGCGGTCGCCGGCCCCGGTGAGGGCTTCACCGCCCGCGACTGGGTCGTCGTCCTCCAGCGCGTGCGCAAGGAGGCCAAGGAGGACAACGTCGGGCTGATCGCGGCCGGCGTCGCCTTCTGGGCGATCCTGTCGATCGTGCCGCTGCTCATCGGGGTGATGGCGGTGGCATCGCTGGTCGCCGGGCCGGCCTGGGTGCGCGGGCAGCTCGATCCGCTCGCCGGGATCCTGCCCCGTCCCGTCGCGCGCTCCCTGACCGACCAGCTGTCCGACGCGGTCGCGGCGATGAGCGGCCAGGGCCGGACGGTGGGTCTGATCATCGGCCTGCTCGGCGTGCTGTGGACCTGCTCCCGCGGCTTCGGCGCGCTCATCAACGGGCTGCACGTCGTGATCGACGCGGAGGACACGCGGAACGTGATCCGCAAGCGCGCGACGGCGTTCGGGATGACGGCCGGGGCGCTGGCGACCGTGCTGGGAGCGCTGTGGCTGGTCGCCTCGGTGCCACGGCTCGGACTGCGGGACGCCGACGTGATCATGGGCTTCGCCATCCGCTGCCTGCTGCTGGCGGTCCTGGCGGTGATCGGCCTGATCCTGCTGTACCGGTGGGGCACGGACCGCGCGAACGCCGACTGGCACGCGGTCCGCTGGGGCGCGGGCATCGCGATCACCGCCTGGGCCGTGATGTCGGCCGCCCTGGCGATCTACACCGCCGACACGGGCGGGAGAAGCTCGACGTACGGGACCCTGGCGGGAGCGGCGGCCATCGCGACGTGGCTGTACATGTCGTGCTACATCATCCTGCTGGGCGCCGAGATCAACGTCGAGATCGAACGCCTCCTGGCCCACCGCGCCGCCTTCCGCGACGAACCGCCGGAACCCGACGCTTCGGACACCACCCCGGTGGCGGAGCCCGCGGGGTGACGGACCCCGCGACGCGATGCGGTCCGCATCTCCGCGGACCGCATCGCGTCGGGGTGTTGTCAGCCGGTCAGTTTCTGGATGATCAGCTCGCGGGCACGGCCCGCGTCGGCCTGGCCTCGGGTGGCCTTCATCACGGCGCCGACCAGGGCACCGGCCGCGGCCACCTTGCCGCCGCGGATCTTGTCCGCGATGTCGGGGTTGCCCGCGATGACCTCGTCGACGACGGCGGCCAGCTCGCCTTCGTCGCTGACGATCTTCAGCCCGCGCTTCTCCACGACCTCGTCCGGGGTGCCCTCGCCCGCGAGGACGCCGTCGAACACCTGGCGTGCCAGTTTGTCGTTCAGCGCACCCTCGGCGACCAGCGCGCTCACGCGGACGACGTCGGCCGGGGTGACCGGCAGCTCGGTGAGCTCGACGCCCTGCTCGGTGGCGCGGCGGGACAGCTCGTTCATCCACCACTTGCGGGCCGCGGCGGCCTCCGCGCCCGCGCGTACGGTCTCCTCGATGAGGTCGAGCGCGCCCGCGTTGACGATGTCCTGCAGCTCCTTCTCGCTGAGCGACCACTCCTCGCGCACCCGCGCGCGGCGGGCGGCGGGCAACTCGGGCCGGCCGCTCAGCAGCTCGTCCACCCACGCGCGCGGCGGGGCCATCGGCACCAGGTCCGGCTCGGGGAAGTAGCGGTAGTCCTGCGCCTCTTCCTTGCTGCGGCCGCTCGTCGTCGTGCCGGTGTCCTCGTGGAAGTGGCGCGTCTCCTGGACCACCCGCTCCCCCGCGTCGAGCACGCCCGCCTGCCGCTCGATCTCGTGGCGGACGGAGCGCTCCACCGAGCGCAGGGAGTTGACGTTCTTGGTCTCCGAGCGGGTGCCCCACTCCGAGGCGCCCCTCGGCATGAGCGACACGTTGACGTCGCAGCGCATCGACCCCTGCTCCATGCGCACGTCGGACACGCCCAGCGCGCGGACCAGCTCGCGCAGCTCGGTGGCGTACGCCCGCGCGACGAGCGGCGCCTTGTCCCCGGTCGCGACGATCGGCTTGGTGACGATCTCCACCAGCGGGATGCCGGCGCGGTTGTAGTCGACCAGGGAGTAGTCGGCGCCCTGGATGCGGCCGGTGGCGCCACCGACGTGCAGCGACTTGCCGGTGTCCTCCTCCATGTGGACGCGCTCGATCTCGATGCGGTACGTCTCGCCGTCGACCTCGACGTCGAGGTGGCCGTCGACGCACAGCGGCTCGTCGTACTGCGAGATTTGGAAGTTTTTCGGCATGTCCGGATAGAAGTAGTTCTTCCGGGCGAACCGGCACCACTCCACGATCGAGCAGTTCAGCGCCAGACCGATCTTGATGATGCCCTCGATGGCGGCCTGGTTCGTCACCGGCAGGGCCCCCGGCAGCCCCAGGCAGACCGGGCAGACCTGGGTGTTCGGCGGGGCGCCGAACTCGGTGGGGCAGCCGCAGAACATCTTGCTCTTGGTGCCCAGCTCGATGTGGGTCTCGATGCCCAGCACGGGTTCGTACCGGGTCAGCGCCTCGTCGTACGGCACCAGCGTGGTGGTCACTTCACAGCCTCCGTGAGGTCAGGGGCCTGCGCCAGCAGCGGGCCGCCCCAGCGATCCTGCAGGGCCTTCTCCACGGCGGCGGCGACGCGGTAGGTGCGGTCGTCGGCCAGCACGGGGGCCATCACCTGCAGGCCGACCGGCAGACGGTCCTCGTCGGCCAGGCCGCAGGGCACCGAGATCGCGGCGTTGCCGGCGAGGTTCGACGGGATCGTGCACAGGTCGGCGAGGTACATCGCCATCGGGTCGTCGGCCCGCTCGCCGATCGGGAACGCGGTCGTCGGCGTGGTCGGCGACACCAGCACGTCCACCTGCTCGAACGCGGCGTCGAAGTCGCGGGCGATGAGGGTGCGGACCTGCTGGGCCTTGCCGTAGTAGGCGTCGTAGTAGCCGCTGGACAGGGCGTAGGTGCCGAGCATGACCCGGCGCTTGACCTCCGGCCCGAAGCCCTCGGCGCGGGTCAGCGCCATGACCTCCTCGGCCGAGCGGGTGCCGTCGTCGCCGACCCGCAGGCCGTAGCGCATCGCGTCGAACCGGGCCAGGTTGGACGAGCACTCCGACGGTGCGATCAGGTAGTAGGCGGGCAGCGCGTAGGTGAAGTGCGGGCAGGACACCTCGACGACCTTCGCGCCGAGCGACTCCAGCAGCTCCACCGCCTCGCGGAAGCGCGCCAGGACACCCGGCTGGTAGCCCTCGCCGCCGAACTCCTTGACGACCCCGATCCGCAGGCCCTCGACGTCGGCGCGGCGCGCGGCCTCGACCACCGGCGGCACCGGGCGGTCGATCGAGGTGGAGTCCATCGGGTCGTGCCCGGAGAACGCCTCGTGCAGCAGCGCCGCGTCCAGCACCGTACGGGCCAGGGGCCCCGGGGTGTCGAGGGAGGAGGCGAACGCGATCACGCCGTACCGGGAGGAGCCGCCGTAGGTCGGCTTCATGCCGACCAGGCCGGTCACCGCGGCGGGCTGGCGGATCGAGCCGCCCGTGTCGGTGCCGGTGGCGAGCGGCGCCTCGTACGCGGCGACGGCCGCCGACGAGCCGCCGGACGAGCCGCCCGGGATCTTCGTCAGGTCCCACGGGTTGTGGGTCGGGCCGAACGCGCTGTTCTCCGTGGAGGAGCCCATCGCGAACTCGTCCATGTTGGTCTTGCCGAGGATGACCATGCCCGCCTCGCGCAGCCGCGCCGTGACGGTCGCGTCGTACGGCGGCTGCCAGCCCTCGAGGATCTTGGACGAGCAGGTGGTCGGCATGTCCTTGGTGGTGAAGACGTCCTTGTGCGCGATGGGCACGCCCGCGAGCGGGCCGAGCCGCTCACCGGCCGCCCGGCGAGCGTCGACCGCCCGCGCCTGCGCGAGGACGTTGTCCTCGTCGACGTGCAGGAACGCCTTGACGTCGCCGTCGACCGCCTTGATCCGGCCGAGGTACTCTCGCGCGATCTCCTCCGCCGAAGCCTCGCCTGAGGCGAAGAGCCCCGCGACCTCGGCCGCGGTCTTCTTGACAGTGCTCACTGGTCGCTCACCGGCTCCTCACTCGCTCCGCGGATGGGCTCGTACCTCACCCGTCCGCCGCACTCGCTGCGTCGGGCTCGCTCCGCGCTCACTGGTCGCTCACCGGTTCCTCACTCGCTCCGCGGATGGGCTCGTACCTCACCCGTCCGCCGCACTCGCTGCGTCGGGCTCGCTCCGCGCTCATTGGTCGCTCACCGGCTCCTCACTCGCTCCGCGGATGGGCTCGTACCTCACCCGTCCGCCGCACTCGCTGCGTCGGGCTCGCTCCGCGCTCATCACGCCTCCTCGTCGAGAATCCGCGGGACCTTGAAGCGCTGCTGCTCGGAGGCCGGGGCACCGGCGAGCGCCTGCTCGGGCGTGAGGCCCGGCCGTACCTCGTCGGCGCGGAAGACGTTGGTCAGCGGCAGCGCGTGCGAGGTCGGCGGAATGTCCTCCGCCGCGACCTCCTGGACCCGCGCGACCGCGGAGATGATGTCGCCGAGCTGGGTGGCGAGATGTTCGAGTTCGTCTTCGCGGAGCGCCAGCCGGGACAGCCGCGCGAGGTGCGCGACATCGTCACGGGTGATGGCACCGCCGGAAGCTGCCTCCTCGGCGGAGCCCGTGGCGGCGTGCTCATCAGGCATAGGGAAACCGTTTCTGCGATCGATGGATTCGTTTCAATCCTAGAGGGCGGCGCCCCTTGGCACCGACCGGTTTACCCAGCACTGATCATCAGCGGGCACACGCAGGCTGCTAGCAGGCGGCCTCTTCGGGGGCGGCCAGCTCGTGTGAGCGCTCGCGCAGCCAGGCGGTGGCGTCGTCGGCCGTCATCGGCGGCCGGAAATGGTAGCCCTGGGCCGCGTCGCAGCCCATCTTGCGCAGGAGGTCCGCGATCGCGGCGTCCTCGACGCCCTCGGCGACCGAGCGGAGCCCGAGGGTGCGGACGAGGTCCACGATGGACTGCACGATCACCGCGTCGTCACCGGTGTCGCACAGGCGCCCCACGAACGAGGAGTCGATTTTGATCTCTTCCACCGGCAGGCTCCTCAGGCGTACGAGGGAGGAGTAGCCGGTGCCGAAGTCGTCCAGGCTCAGCGGGATGCCGAGCTCGGCGAGCGCGGCGACCGTGTCGGCGGCGTAGGCGGGCTCGGTCATGAGGATCCGCTCGGTGATCTCCAGCTGGAGCGCGTGCGGCGGCACGGCGTGACGCATCAGCCCCGAGGCGATCGTCTCGGTGAGCGTGGAGTCGAGCAGGTCGCGCCCTGAGGCGTTGATGGCGACCTGGACCGGCAGCCCGGCCTGCCACCACTCGGCCACCTGTGCGAGGGCGGCCTCGACCACGAAGCCGGTGATACCGCGCATGAGGTAGGTCTGCTCGGCGATCGGCAGGAACTGGTCGGGTGTCAGCAGGCCCTTGGCCGGGTGCCGCCACCGCAGCAGCGCCTCCATGCCGGCCGGGCGGTCGTCGTCGAGGAAGATCTTGGGCTGGTAGTGGAGCTCGAGCTCGCCGCGGTCGATGGCGCGGCGCAGCTCGCCCTGGCGGCCCAGGCGCTCGGGCGAGTTGCGGTCGCGGTCGGGTGAATAGATCTCCACCCCGGTGCGATTCTCCTTCGCCACGTACATCGCCACGTCGGCGCGCTGCATCAGGAGCTCGAAGTCGGGCGCATGGTCGGGATGCAGGGCGATGCCGACGCTGCCGTCGAGGTCGAAGGAGTTGCCGTCGAGACGCACCGGCTCGCCCAGCGCGGCCCGCAGCCGGGCCGCCACCTCGCGGGCCGCGCGCGCGTCGCGTACGGACGGCAGCAGCACCGCGAACTCGTCACCGCCGAGCCGCGCGACCAGGTCGCCGGGCCGGACGCTGTGGGTCAGCCGGTGCGCGACCAGCTGCAGGAGACGGTCGCCGGTGGGGTGCCCGAGCGTGTCGTTGACCTCTTTGAACCGGTCGAGGTCCAGCAGGAACAGGCCGACCCGCTGCTGCGGCTCCTCGTCGGCCCCCCGGCCCTGGGCGGCCCGCCGCTCGGCCCGGTGGCGCGCCTCGGCGAGCGCCTGCTCGGTACGGACGATCAGCAGCTTGCGGTTGGGCAGGCCGGTCAGGGCGTCGTGCATGGCCTGGTATTCGCGGCTGAGCGACACCGAGGCGTTGAGGTAGACCGCGATGAACGGCAGCACGAACAGCGGCACGAACGCCGCCGACCGGCTCATCGCCACCGTCACCAGGGGCGCCAGCCCGAGCAGCGCGGCGTGGACCAGCAGCTGGAGCCCGAAGTTCCAGCGCATCGCCTTCAGCATCGAACCCCGCTCGTGGAACGCGATCGCCGCGTTGACCAGCCCGGAGTTGACGAGGAAGTACGCCGTGCCGGCGAGGGCCATCGGCAGCAGGTCGGCGCCGTCGGGGACCCACACGTGGCTCGGCGAGGCCGTGATCCCGAAGGCCAGCAGGGTCAGGCCGGCCGCGGTGAAGCTCAGGGTGTACTGGCCGACGTTGAAGACGGTGCGGTGCAGCGCACGGCGGCGCAGGGCGCCGGTGGCCGCGGCCGCGAGCGCCTGGAACACCAGGGCCGTGGGCAGGCCCGCGTACAGCATGGTCGCGAACGTGAACGTGGTCGAGATGGTGGCGCCGGTCGTCTCGGTGGAGCCCGGCGTGACGATCGGCTTCAGCTCGCCGAGGACGATCAGGCAGGCGAGGATCCAGAAAAGCGGGTTACGGACCAGCTCCTGGAGATCGACGGCGCGAAGGAAGGCGATCGAGGCGACGAGCGCCACGATGCCGGCCGAAGTGACACTGACGACGTAGATCCACAACGGCGACCCGCGCCGTGGGACCGTGTCTCGCGTGTTGTTCGGGTCCTTCATCACGTCCTCGAGGGGTTACACACGCTCCGCTTTCACATCCGCGGTGGTGTTTGGACGGACACAGGTTGTGCTGAGGGGAGACTACGACGTTCGGGCAACTTCGCGAAACCGGTTGGGCACGTTCTGTTACGTCCGAAATCTAGGGGTCAACGATACGACAGTAATCGAACGATACCGTACGGTATGTTGTTGCAGGTCAGAAAGCGGGGAACCCGCCGCCGTCACTCCTCGGCCACGACCGCCGCCTCGCTGGCCGCATCCGGACCCTTCTCGAGCAGAACGCCGAAGCCCGTCTCATCCAGGAGTGGCACACCCAGTTTGACCGCTTTGTCGTATTTGGACCCTGGACTGTCGCCGAACACCACGAACCCGGTCTTCTTCGACACCGAGCTCGACACCTTGCCGCCGAGGTTCTGCACGGCGGCGGTGGCGGAGTCGCGGCTGTAGCCCTCGAGCGAGCCGGTGATCACCACGCTGACGCCCTCGAGCGGCCGTGGTCCGGCGCTGCCCTCGTCCTCCATGCGGACCCCGGCCCGGCGCCACTTGTCCAGGATCTCGCGGTGCCACTCCTCCTCGAACCAGTCCTTGACCGAGGCCGCGATCGTCGGGCCGACGTCCTCGACCGCCGTCAGCTCCTCCTCGGAGGCCTCGATGATGCGGTCCATCGACCGGAACTCCCGCGCCAGGGCCTGCGCCGCCGTCGGCCCGACGTGGCGGATCGACAGCGCGACCAGGACCCGCCACAGCGGCTGCTCCTTGGCCTTCTCCAGCTCCTCGAAGAGTTTTTCCACCGTCTTCTTCGGCTCGCCGGCCTTGGTGGCGAAGAAGGTGACGACCTTCTCCTCCCCCGTCTTCGGATCGATCTTGGGCAGGCCGGTGCGCTGCTCGCGTACGACGGACTTGATCGGCAGGAGCTGCTCGACCGTCAGGTGGAACAGGTCGCCCTCGTTCTTGACCGGGGGATCGTCGGGCTCCAGCGGCTGGGTGAGGGCGGTCGCGGCCACGTAGCCCAGCGCCTCGATGTCGAAGGCACCGCGCCCGGCGACGAAGTAGAGACGCTCGCGCAGCTGCGCGGGGCAGGTGCGGGCGTTCGGGCAGCGGATGTCGACGTCGCCCTCCTTCTGCGCCCGCAGCTCGGTGCCGCACTCGGGACAGTGCGTCGGCATCGAGAACTCGCGCTCGGTGCCGTCGCGCAGGTCGACCACGGGCCCGACGATCTCGGGGATGACGTCGCCGGCCTTGCGCAGCACGACCATGTCGCCGATCTTGACGCCCTTGCGCCGCACCTCGTCGGCGTTGTGCAGCGTCGCGTACGCGACGGTCGAGCCGGCCACCTTGATCGGCTCCATCACGCCGTACGGCGTCACCCGCCCGGTGCGGCCGACGCCGACCCGGATGTCGAGCAGCCGGGTGTTGACCTCCTGCGGGGGGTACTTGAAGGCGATCGCCCAGCGCGGCCACCGGCTCGTGGACCCGAGCCGCCGCTGGAGGGCGAGCTGGTCGACCTTGACCACCACGCCGTCGATCTCGTACGCGGGCTCGTGCCGGTGCTCGCCGTAGTGCTCGATGTACTCGCGCACCTGGTCGAGCCCGTCGACCACCGTGTAGCGGTCGCCCACCGGCAGCCCGAACCCGCGCATCAGCTCGTACGACTCGGACTGGCTCCGCGGCTGCTTTCCGCCGGTCCACGTGCCGAAGCCGTGCACGATCATGTCGAGCGGACGCCGCGCGGTGACGCGCGGGTCCTTCTGCCGCAGCGAGCCGGCCGCGGCGTTGCGCGGGTTGGCGAACGGGGCCTTGCCCGCCTCGACCAGGCCCTCGTTGAGCTTTTCGAACGCCTCGACCGGCAGGTAGACCTCGCCGCGCACCTCGAGCAGCTCGGGCACGTCGTCGCCGCTCAGCTGGGTCGGCACGCTGTCGATGGTGCGGATGTTGTTGGTGATGTCCTCGCCGGTGCGGCCGTCGCCCCGCGTGGCACCCCGCACCAGCCGGCCGTTCTCGTACGTCAGGTTGACCGCCAGCCCGTCGATCTTGAGCTCGCACAGGAAGGAGGCGACCGTGCCGACCTCCTTTTCCGCCCGCGTCACCCAGGCGCTCAGGTCGTCGGTGTTGAAGGCGTTGTCGAGGCTCTGCATCCGCTCGAGATGCTCGACGGTCTCGAAGTCGGTGGTGATCGGCGCCCCGACCTTCTGGGTCGGCGAGTCGGGCGTGACCAGGTCGGGATGCTCGTCCTCCAGCGCGCGGATCTCCCGCATCAGGCGGTCGTAGTCGGCGTCGCTGATGGTCGGCGAGTCGAGGACGTAGTAACGGTAGTTGGCCTCGTCGAGCTCCTGGGTCAGCTCGCCGTGCCGCTGCCGGGCCTCGTCGGGTACGGATGTCGCCACGTCTGTCTCCCTGCCGTGCGGGTGCCGCTGAGAGATAGTCTCTCGCGTCGGACTGACAGTTTGACCTGCGGCTCGCCCGTCTTCCGGCCCGTTCGCCGGCGGATGCGGCTCAGGGCGCCGAGAGCACGCGGAAACCGCCGTCGACGGGGACACGAACGCCGGTCGTCGCCTCGAAGTCTCCGCCCACGACCGCGGCGATCACCTTCGCGACGTCCTCGGGTTCGAGCATGCGCCGCAGCACCGAACGCTCGGCCCGCGCCTTCTCCATCTCCGGCGTCGTCAGGTGCGCCGAGGCTTCGGTACGCACCGCGCCGGGCGCGACGACGTTCACCCCGATCCCGTACGGCCCGGCCTCCGCGGCGACGTGCCGGGCGAAGGTGTCGAGCGCCGCCTTGGCGGTGGCGTGCGCGATCGCACCGGGGCGCGTGAGCTCGGCGCTGAGGCTGGAGACGTAGACGATCCGGCCGCTCCCCTGCCCCCGCATCGCCTCCAGGACCCGCTTGGTCAGGTGAAAGACGGCGGCCATCTCACCCTCCACCTTGCCGATGAAGTCCTCCCAGGCCATCGCGTCGAGCGGCGCGAACGGCGGGGCGATGTTGGCGTTGCAGACGAGCACGTCGACGGTGTCGCGGCTCCGGACGAGGGCGGCGACCTGCTCCGGGTCGCGGACGTCGGCCCGGGCGGGCTCCGCCGTTCCGCCCTCTCGCCTGATGTCCTCCACGACCTTCTCCGCGCTCACCGTGTCGCCGCGGTAGTTGACGACGACGTGGAAGCCGCGGCGGCCCAGCTCCCTGGCCGTGGCGGCACCGATCCCCCGGCCGGCGCCGGTGATGAGGGCGACTTTCGACACTTCTCCTCCTCGTGTGGTTCCTGGCGGGATTCACGGTAGGGAGAGACGCTAACTCTTGGTAAGTACATACCCTGAGGTAAGCTCCACACGTCAGGGACGGCTCGCAGGATGGAGCGGGTGGTGGCAGGGCGTGAGTGACATGTTTCACAGGGACTGCCCGGCGCGCATGGTGCTCGACCACGTCACCAGCCGGTGGGGCGTGCTGATCCTCACCGCCCTGCGCGAAGGCGACCTGCGCTTCTCCGAGCTGCGCCAGAAGATCGAGGGCATCAGCGAGAAGATGCTGTCCCAGACCCTGCGCATGCTGCTGCGGGACGGCCTGGTGTCCCGCACGGTCGAGCCCTGCACGCCGCCGAAGGTGACCTACGGCCTGACGACGCTGGGCAAGGGCATCACCGACCCCCTGGAGGCCCTGTCCGGCTGGATCCGCGATCACGCGCGGGACATCCTCGCCGCCCAGGCCTCCTTCGACGCGTCCGGCCGATGATTAGAGCCGAACGATCTTCACTGTTCGGTGCAGGCTCTCGATTCCCCGGACCCGCTGCCCTTCCATGAGCGAGATCCGCAGGTCAACGGCATCGTGCCAGTACCGGTTTCCGAGGCGAGCACTTCCCAGGTACAAGATTCCCAGCCGTCGAAGTGGCTTCGGTGGCCGTACCTCGGTTCCGCCTCGGCGCGGTCGAGCTCGCAGGGCCGTGGTCCGGGACAGCTCGGCACGGCCGAGGACGGTGAGCCGCCAGGCCAGCTCCTGGAGCAGCCGTTCCTTCTGCTCGCGCTCGAGCAGGATGCCGTGATGGCTGCGGATGCCGCGCTCGACGTCGCGGCGCTCCAGCAGCATGTCCAGGACCGCGCGGTACAGGCCCATGCGGTCGCGCGGAAGATGGGTCACGCGGTCGAGGTTGAGGGCCCACAGCATCGCGGCGAGCAGCGGCGTCGTCGCCAGCGCGCGCAGGTGGGGGCCGCCCTCCAGCCGGGCGAGGAGGTTCCCCTCGTACGCGGGCAGGTCCTCCGGGGCGCACGGCAGGTTCCCCGCGTGGCGGACCGCCTCGTGCCACTGCCGGACGAGTTCGCCCAGGTTGTCCGGGGTCATCGGCTCCAGCATCACCGGCCGGAAGCCCTCCGCGGTCAGCCAGCGGCTGTCCGCCGCCGGACGGGACGTGATGATCGTCCGTACGCTCGGGTAGACGTCGAGGAGCTCGCGCAGCCAGCGCCGGAGCGTCTCCCGGCGCCCGTACGGCACCTCGTCCACGCCGTCGATCAGCAGGATCCCCCGGCCGGCGTCCAGGACGCGATGCGCCCATCCTGCGGGCGCCAGCCCGGCCAGCGGCCCGGCGACGAGGTCCTCCGGCCGGGGCGGAGGGCCCTCACTCCAGCTGCGGAGCTTGATCAGAAACGGGACGCGCCCGTTCCAGTCCCTGAGGTCCCCGGTGAACGCGCCGCGGGCCGCGGTCACCGCGATCCAGCCCAGTGACGTGCTCTTACCCGACCCCGCCTGGCCGCGCAGGAGCGTACGGGACGAGCGGGCGAGCATCGACTCGGCCGGCGTGGTCGACGGCTCCCGCTCCGCGCGGTCCCCGGTGAGCGCCGCCATCTTCAGCGGACCGCCGTCGTCGCGTACGCGGTCCTCGGCGGTCGCGGTGAGGCTGATGTAGGCGACGCTCAGGGTGGCACGGGGGCGGTAGTGCTCCACGCGGAGGCCGAACAGCTCGATCTCGTCCAGGGTGCGGGCGAGGTGTTCGACCTTCCGGCGGCGAAGCGGTCCGGAAACGACACCCTGATCAGCTCGGTCAGATCCTTGCCGCGGTCCGAGGTGGCGGCGCGGGCGGCCGGCCACTCGCGGCCGGCGCGTCGGGCGACCGTCCGGCCGGCGGCGGCAGCGGCCACTTCGAGTCCCGTCATCTTCGCCCCCGAGCGCCGATTCGCGACGACACTCCGAAATCGACGCCTGCGACGGGGGCGTTACCCGTCCTCGGAGGTCTCCAGGAGGACGCGGGCGGCCTCACGGCAGTGTCTCAGGGCCGTGCGGGCGTACGACGGGGTCGCGCCGGCCAGGCCGCAGGACGGGGTGATCACCGCGGCCTCGGCCAGAGACTTCGGGGAGAAGCCCAGGCGGCGCCACAGCTCGCGTACCCGCGCCACCGAGCGCTCGGGCTTCGGCAGCCTCGTGTCGGTCGCCGGGATCACGCCCAGCAGGAAGCCGGTGCCCGCCTCCACGGCCTCGCCGATGGCCTCCTCGTCGCGGAGCAGGGACGCGTCCACCGACACGGCCTTCGCTCCGGCCGCGCGCAGCAGGCCGTACGGCACGTTGGGGGCGCAGCAGTGGACGATCGGGAAGGCTCCCGCCGGCTCGATGACGCGGCGCAACGTGTCCTCGGCGATCGGCGCCTCGACCGGGCGGATGCGGGAGAAGCCGCTCGCGGTCGGCACCGTGCCCGCCAGGACGCCCGGCAGCGACGGCTCGTCGAACTGGACGAGCAGGTCGGCGCGCGGCAGGCGCCGGCGTACGTCGCGCACGTGCGCGGCCACGCCCTCGGCCAGGGACGCCGCCAGGTCGCGTACGGCGCCCGGGTCGGCGAGCGCGCGCTCGCCGCTCCTGACCTCGATCGACGCGGCCAGCGTCCACGGCCCGGCCACCTGGATCTTGACCGGGCCCTCGAACTCGCCGGCCTGCTCTTCGAGCGTGTCCAGGTCCTGGGCGAGGAGGCCGTGCGTACGCGAGGCGTCGCGGCCGGGGTGGTCGGTGAACCGCCAGCCGGACGGCTGCACCGCGACGGCGAGATCCACGAGCAGCCCGGCGGTACGGCCGATCATGTCCGCGCCGGGCCCGCGCGCCGGCAGCTCGGGCAGGTGTGGCAGGTCCGGCAGCTCGCCGAGGACGACCCGCAGCGTCTCCGCGGGGTCCTCGCCAGGGTAGGAACCGACGCCTGTGGCGGCGCCGGGGGCCCAGGGAAAGTTCACAGCATGAGCCTAGTGCGGCCGCGGAGACCACCCGTCGCGAGCGGCCTGCGGCACGGCGTGGGTGCGGTCTCTCAGGTGAGCTCGGCCATCCGGTCGAGGCGGCGGAGCGTCTCGTCGGCCGGCTCGGTCGGCAGGAAGAAGAGGATCTCGTCCACGCCCGCCAGGGTGAGCTGCTCCACCGCGTCCGGTTCGGCGCGGGCGGCGTAGGCGACGACCGGCACGTGCCGTCCGGCGCGGGCGCGCAGGTCGGCGATGGCCTTGGCGAGGGCGCCGTCGCGATCGCGGCCGACCACGGGCATCCAGCCGTCCCCGTACTCCACCACCCGGTCGAGCGTCTTCGGGCCCCAGCCGCCGACGAGGACGGGCGGCCGGCGTACGGGCTTGGGCCAGGAGAAGATCGGGTCGAAGTCCACGAACTCGCCGTGGAACTCGGCCTCGTCGTTGTCCCAGATCTCCTTCACCGCGAGGACGTACTCCCGCATGCGCGCCATCCGGGTCTTCGGGTCGACGCCGTGGTGGAGCATCTCCTCGCGGTTCCAGCCCGCACCGACGCCCAGGACGGCGCGTCCGCCGGTGACCAGGTCGAGGGAGGCGGTCTCCTTGGCGAGCAGGATCGGGTCGCGCTGGTTGACCAGGGCGATGCCCGTACCCAGCTCCAGGCGCTCGGTGACGACCCCGGCCGCGGTCAGGGCGACGAACGGGTCCAGCGTCCGGTAGTACTGGCGCGGCAGGTCTCCGCCGCCGGGGTACGCGGTCGTACGGGCGACCGGGACGTGGGTGTGCTCGGCCAGGTAGAGCGAGGCGAAACCGCGCTCCTCCAGGGCGGGACCGAGCGCGGACGGCGCGATGCCCTCATCGGTCACGAACGTCGACACGCCGAATCTCATGGTGCTCCCAACGTGGTGGACGACTGGCCCTTACCCACCACGGCGGGCAGATCACGCCAGAGAGTGCTCGGCGACGGCGATCGTGGCCGAGCCCAGCACCCGGTCCTCGGCGTACAGGACCGCGGCCTGGCCCGCGGCGACTCCGCGCGCCGGCCGGTCGAGGGTCACGCGGAGCGCGTCGCCGTCGAGCCGGGCGGTGCAGTCGTGCACCTCGCCGTGCGCCCGCAGCTGGACCCGGCAGGCGAGCGGCTCCTCCGGCGGCGGCGCGAGCCACACCGGACGCTCGGCGACGATCTCATGGACGTCGAGCGCCTCACGCGGGCCGACCGTCACGGTGTTGGTGACCGGCGAGATGTCCAGGACGTAGCGTGGCCGCCCGTCCGGCGCGGGCCGGCCGAGCCGCAGGCCGTGCCGCTGGCCGATCGTGTACGCGTACGCGCCCTCGTGCTCGCCCAGGACCTCGCCGGACGTGTCGACGATCGGGCCCTTCTCCGCGCCGAGGCGCTCGGCCAGGAAACCCCGGGTGTCGCCGTCGGCGATGAAGCAGATGTCGTGGCTGTCGGGCTTGTCGGCGACGGCCAGGCCGCGCCGGTCGGCCTCGCGGCGCACCTCGTCCTTGGTCGTGTCGCCCAGCGGGAACATCGCGTGCGCGAGCTGCTCCCTCGTGCAGACCGCCAGGACGTAGGACTGGTCCTTGGCCAGGTCGACGCTGCGCCGCAGCACGCCGTCCTCCAGCCGAGCGTGGTGCCCGGTGCAGACCGCGTCGAACCCGAGCGCGAGCGCGCGGTCCAGCAGCGCGGAGAACTTGATCTTCTCGTTGCAGCGCAGGCAGGGGTTGGGCGTGCGGCCCGCGGCGTACTCGCTGACGAAGTCCTGTACGACGTCGCGGTCGAAGCGTTCGGCCATGTCCCAGACGTAGAACGGGATGCCGATCACGTCGGCGGCACGCCGCGCGTCGCGGGCGTCCTCGAGGGTGCAGCAGCCGCGTGCGCCCGTACGGTAGGACTTGGGGTTGGCCGACAGGGCGAGGTGGACGCCGGTCACCTCGTGGCCGGCCTCGGCGGCACGTGCGGCGGCCACGGCGGAGTCGACCCCGCCCGACATGGCGGCGAGTACGCGAAGAGTCATGACGTCATCGAGGGTACGCACCCGGGGCCGCCGAGGGGAAACGCGCCCGCCCGCGCGCGGGGGCGGGCTCACGCGAATACGATTGGCGGCACTATGGGAATCTTCCGTCGCTCATCCGACGCGCCCGCGCCGTACGTCGAGGCCATCGCGCGCTTCTGGGAATGGTGGCCGCAGGCTCGCCGGCGCCTGGACGAAGGAGTGCCGGCGGACATCGCCGAGGAGATGTCCGCGCACGTCGAGGCGATGCACGCCGACCTCGAATGGGAGATCGGCCCCGGCCCGAGCCTGACCGTGAGCGGTGGCGGCGTGGACGAGCTGCGCGGCCTCGCCGAACGCTGGCGGCTCGGCGCACCGGACGACGACAACTGGAAATATCGCGCCGCACGGCCCGCCGACCCGGCGATGCTCACCGGCAAGCTCCAGCTCGAAGACCACGAGTTCGACCTGGACTACGTACGCATGGGCCTGCGCGCCGACTCCTCCCGGGCACGCGTCGACGTGGCCGCCTACCATCCCGACTTCCTGTTCGTGCCGGAGGAGACCCGGCTCGCGCTCACCCACCGGGTGCTCGACTGGGCGCTGGGCGAGGACGACGTCGCGCGCTGGATCGGCGAGGTGACGACGGCCGAGGAGGAGCCGATGGACGCGCTGCCGGCGAGCATGCTGCCGCCGGTGGTGGAGCAGATCGCCGCGCCGTTCAGAGAGCCGGCGTGGCTGGTCGGCGAAGGCCGCACGCCGCTGGGACACGCGGCGCGCGTCGCCGTGCGCTTCCCGCTGCACCGGCAGGACTATCCGCTGTGCGACCTGTACGTCGCGGTGACCCTGCCGTACGCCAACACCAACCCCGACCGGCTGCCGGTCGAGCCGTCGGCGACGGCCCTGCGGCGCTTCGAGGAGGCGGTGGAGGCGATGGGCCCGCGGGCGGTCCTGGCGGCCCACGAGACCGGCGACGGCCGCCGGGTGCTGCACCTGTACGCCGACCCGGACTCCGGCGCGGTCGCGGAGCTGGACCAGCTCGCCGCGGCCTGGTCCGAGGGCCGCGCCAAGGTCACGTCACAGTCCGACCCGGCCTGGTCCGCCCTCGCCCCGTACCGCCCCTGACCGCCGGCCTCACGCGTCTTCGACCAGAACGACGCCTCTATTTCTCCTCGGGCGAGATCACGGGTCATATCGAGCGAAGGCACATACCGGGCTTTTAATCTCCGGCTATCTTTAGTCCGCCCGAATACCGGCTGCTAAGGATCGTCGTGAATAACCACGCCGTACGTCTCGGCGCCAGCGTGCTGGCACTGACCGCCGTCTTCGCCACGTCCGGGTGCGCGGAGGACGCGAAGACCGACGACGCCAAGTCCAGCCCGGAGGCCAGCAGGCCGGCGGCGAGTTCCACGCCGTCGGCGCCCAGCACGCCGTCTCCGTCACCTTCCTCGACCGTGGTGCCCAGAACCACCGACGCCGCGATCGCGCGTTACCTGACCGCTATGCGCGCGCTGAGCCGAGGCGACTTGAAGACCCTGTGCGTCATTGCCGGGCCGGCGGCCAAGAAGGCCGAGGACGAGGGATTCGGGAAATGCCGGACCACCTTCGCCATCACGCGGAGCATGTTCTCCGCCACGCAATTGAAGGCGCTGCGGACCGCCACCGTCGACAAGTCGAAGGTGACGAGACGGGCCAACGGGAACGTGGACATCCCGGCGCGCGCCGTGATCGCCGACGTGAGGTTCACCGCACACGACCTGAGCGATATGACGCTGTCCTACCGGCACGGCAACTGGTTCATCATCGACTGAGGTCAGGGCGTGTCCACCGGGCGGCCGGCGCGCAGGGCGGTGCCGAACCGGGCGTCGGCGGGCGGTCAGACGGCGCCGGCGCGGCGGGCGCGTTCGACGACCGGGGCGATCTCCTTGGCGGTGGCCTCCACGTCGGCCTCGGTCGAGGTGTGGCCGAAGGAGAACCTCAGCGACCCGCGTGCGCGGGCCAGGTCGGCGCCCATGGCCAGGAGCACGTGGCTGGGTTCGGCGACGCCGGCCGAGCAGGCCGAGCCCGTGGAGCACTCGATGCCGCGGGCGTCCAGCAACATCAGTAGCGCGTCGCCCTCGCAGCCCGGGAAGGAGAAGTGCGCGTTGCCGGGCAGGCGGTCGACCGGGTCGCCGTTGAGGATCGCGTCCGGCACCTCCGCGCGGACGCGGGAGATCAGTTCGTCGCGCAGGGCGGCCAGGCGGACCGCCTCGGCGTCGCGGCGGGACACCGCGGCGCTGACGGCGGCGGCGAAGCCGGCGATCGCCGGGGCGTCGAGCGTGCCGGAGCGCACGTCGCGCTCCTGACCGCCGCCGTGCAGGACGGGAACCGGGTCCAGGCCCTTGGCCAGCAGCAGCGCGCCGACACCGACCGGACCGCCGATCTTGTGCCCGGTGATCGTCATGGCGTCCGTGGTGAACCGGACCGGCAGCTGCGCGGTGGCCTGGACCGCGTCGGTGTGGAACGGGATGCCGTGCTCGCGGGCGATCGCGGCCAACTCGTCGATCGGCTGGACGGTGCCGACCTCGTTGTTGACCCACATCACGCTGACGACGGCGACCGAGCCCGGGTCGCGCTCGATGGTGGCGCGCAGCGTCTCGGGCAGCACCCGGCCGTGCTCGTCGACCGGGAGGGTCTCGACGGTCGCGCCCTCGCGGTCGGCCAGCCAGCCGGCGGAGTCGAGGACGGCGTGGTGCTCGATCGCACTGATGAGCACCCGGTTGCGGGCCGCGTCGGCGCTGCGGCGTGCCCAGAAGATGCCTTTGAGGGCCAGGTTGTCGGCCTCGGTGCCGCCGCTGGTGAAGACGACCTCACTGGGGCGCGCGCCCATCGCCTCGGCGATGATCTCGCGCGACTCCTCGACGATACGGCGGGCCCGGCGGCCCGAAGCGTGCAGTGACGATGGGTTCCCGACCCGCGCGAACTCCGCGGTCATCGCCTCGATCGCCTCGGGCAGCATCGGCGTGGTCGCCGCGTGATCCAGGTACACCATGGCGAGATCAGCCTATCGGCGTGCCTCCGATGGGGCGACGGCGCGGTCTGGCCGTACAAGGTCACCCGGATCTTCCCCTTCCGGGAAGAAAACAGCCGTTCTTCCGGTTTGGCCGTTTGTACCGTCCGGACGGTATAGTAAGGAACGCCATGAAACGAGACGCCCTCCTCGACGCCGCCGAGGTCCTGCTCTGCGAGCAGGGCACGCAGGCGCTCACCCTCGCCGCGGTGGCCGACCGCGCCGGGGTCAGCAAGGGCGGGCTGCTGTACCACTTCCACACCAAGGAAGCGCTGATCAGAGGTCTCGTCGAACGGCTGATCGAGGAGTTCGACGCGCTCATCGCGTCCTACGACACCGGCGGCCCCGGCGCGTACACGCGGGCCTTCGTCGAGGCCAACCTGGCCGTGGTCATGGACCGCGACCAGTCACGGCTGCTGCGACGATGGGCGACCGTGAGCGCGGCGGCCGCCGACCCGGGGCTGCTCGCCGAGATCCGCGAGGCGATGCATCGCTGGCACGATCGCGATCCGGCCGACGATCCCGATCCCGTCGCCGCGCGAATGGCGCGGCTCGCCGCCGAGGGGCTCTGGGAGGTCGCCATGCACGACCCCGGCCTCTACGACGAGGCGCAGCTCGAAGAGCTGCGCACCCGGCTGCTGGACCTGCTCTAACGGCCGAATGACGAAGTGACGAGCCGGCACCCGACGGGTGCCGGTCGTTTCGTGCGCACAACGAAAGAGGTGAAATCATGACGTCTCGCGTCCTCAGCCGGGCCCGCCTGGGCACCGTTCTCACGTTCGCCCTGGCCGGCATGCTCTGCGGAGTCTGGGTGTCACGCACACCGGCGCTCGCCGACAGGTTCGGGCTGAGCGACGGCTCCGTCGGTGTCGCGATCCTCGTCTGGGGTATCGGCGCGATCATCGCGATGCAGGGCCTGCGAGGCGTCATGGCCCGCGCCGGCAGCGCCGCCGTCCTGCGTGTCGCGGCGCCGCTGACCGCCCTGAGCATGGTGTTCGTCGCGCTCGCCCCGTCCTGGCCGCTGCTGCTGGCCGGCGTCGCGATGTTCGGCATGACCTTCGGGCTGACCGACGTCGGCATGAACGCCCAGGGCAGCGCCGTGGAACGTTCCTACGGCCGGCCCGTCATGAACGCCATGCACGCCGGATGGTGCGCGGGCGCCATCTCCGGCGGCCTGCTCGGCGCCTTCAGCGCCTCGGCCGGGATGTCGTTCGGCCAGACGCTGTGCGGCGGCGGGCTCCTCGCCCTGCCGGCGGCGCTGGCGATCGGCCGCACGTACATCCCGGAGCACACGTCCGAGGAGGAGAACGAGGACTCCCCCACGGCGACCGCACGACGGTCCCGGCGCGTACGGATGCCGCTCGTGGTCTACCTGGTCGGCGCGCTGGCGTTCGCCGCGTTCATGATGGAGGGCTCGATCGCCGACTGGAGCGGGCTGTACCTGAGCCGCGAGCTCGGGGCCGGCGAGGCGGTCGGCGCCCTGGGGTACCCGCTGTTCGAGGCCGCCATGCTGACCGGGCGGCTCGTCGGCGACCGGCTGCGGGGGCGTCTCGGCACCCGCCGGCTGCTGACCTACGCCGGGCTGGGCACGGCCGCGACGGTCATGGTCGTCGTCCTGGCGCCGGTGCCGAAGGTCGCGCTGCTCGGGTTCTTCCTCGCCGGGCTGGCGATCTGCACGGTCACCCCGACGACGATCTCGGTGGCCGGCACCGTCGCGCCCGGCCGGTCGGCCGGAGCGGTCGCGCAGGTCGGGGCGATGGGGTATGGCGGCCTGGTCCTCGGCCCGGTCGTGATCGGCTTCCTGTCCGACGTGTCGTCGCTGCGCGTCGGGCTCGGCGTGGCGGCCGTCCTGGGCCTGCTGATCGCGGCGGGCGCGCGGTACGTGCCGATGCGGCGCCTGGTGGCGTTCCGCGGCGAACGCGAGGTCGAGCGGGACACCGTGACCCTCGCGGCCTGACCCGCCTCACCCGTACGGCCCGGCGAACGGCGGAACGCCCCGGCGGCTCCTGGAGGAGTCCGCCGGGGCGTTCCGCACCACGGCTACTTGCGCTTGTTGATCTCTTCGGTGAGCTGCGGCGCGACCTGGAACAGGTCGCCCACCACGCCGAAGTCGACCAGCTCGAAGATCGGCGCCTCGGAGTCCTTGTTGATGGCGACGATCGTCTTGGAGGTCTGCATGCCGGCCCGGTGCTGGATGGCGCCGGAGATGCCGACCGCGATGTAGAGCTGCGGCGACACCGTCTTGCCGGTCTGGCCGACCTGGAAGGTGTGGGGGTACCAGCCGGCGTCGGTGGCGGCGCGCGAGGCGCCCACCGCCGCGCCGAGCGAGTCGGCCAGCTCCTCGATGAGCTTGAAGTTGTCCGCGCCGCCGACGCCACGGCCGCCGGAGACCACGATCGCGGCCTCGGTCAGCTCCGGCCGCTCGCCCTTCTCCTGGACGACCTTCTCGACCACCCGAGCGCCCTTGGCGGCGTCGGACAGCGTCACCGACACCTGCTCCTCCTCCGGAGTGGAGGGGGACGCCTCGGGCGCCGTGGAGTTGGGGCGTACGGCGATGATCGGCGTGCCCTTGGTCACCTTCGCGTGCGTCACGATCGCGCCGCCGAAGATCGAGTGCTCGCCCACGAAGCCGTCGGCGAGACCGACGACGTCGGTGAGGACGCCCGACTCGGTGCGGACCGCGAGCCGGCCCGCGATCTCCTTGCCCTCGCCGGTCGCGGCGACGAACACCGCGGCGGGCGACCTGTCGGCCACCAGCTGGGCCAGGAGCTCGACCTTGGGCGCCACGACGTAGGAGGTCAGCTCCTCGTCGGCGGCGACGTAGACCTTGCTCACGCCGTACTCGGCCAGCTTGTCCTTGGCGCCCTCATAGCCGGGCCCGACCCAGACCGCGGCGGCGTCGCCGTACGCACGGGCGAGCGTCAGCAGCTCGAACGTGACCTTCTTGACCTCCCCGTCGACATGGTCGACGAGGACGAGAATCTCCGCCATCTCCCCGCCCCTCAGACGAACTTCTTCGACGCGAGGAAGTCGGCGGCCTTCACGCCACCGTCGCCCTCGTCCTTGATGATCTGACCCTTCTCACGCGGTGGCGCGTCGGCGAAGTCGACGACCTCGGTGGAGGCTCCGGCGAGCCCGACCAGGGCGGCGTCGATCTCGGCGTCGGCGACGGCGAGCTTCTCGACGGGCTTCTTCTTGGCCGCCATGATCCCCTTGAACGAGGGGTAACGCGGCTCGTTGATCTTCTCGACGACGCTCACGACCGCGGGCAGCGTGGCCTCGACCCGGTCGAAGCCGTAGTCGGTCAGCCGCTGGGCCTTGAGTGAGGTGCCGTCGACCTCGACCTTGTTGGCGAGCGTCACCTGGGGGACGCCGAGGCGCTCGGACAGCATCGCGGCGAGCACCCCCGTGCGCGCGTCGGTCGACTCCGAGCCCAGGATGACCAGGTCGAACCCGATCTTCTTCAGCACCTGGGCGAGGGCGTACGACGTCGACAGGCCGTCCGAGCCCACGAGCGCGTCGTCCGACAGGTGGACCGCCTTGTCGGCGCCCATCGCGAGGGCCTTGCGGATCGAGTCGGCGGCCTTGTCCGGACCCATGGTCAGGACGGTCACCTCACCGCCCTGGGACTCCTTGATCGACAGAGCCTCTTCAACGGCGTACTCGTCGAGCTCGTTGATGACACCGTCGGCGGCCTCACGATCGAGCGTGCTGTCGTCGGCCTTCAACTTCCGTTCGGTCGCCGTGTCGGGCACCTGCTTAACGCAGACGACGATGTTCATTCCGTGTACGCCCTCCCTGCACACTCCATGACGCGCCTCTCTCCCTCCCGCCTCGCCCGCGTCGAGCGGGCGCCGCCCGGTCGGGCCGGCACGGGGTGGTCATGCTTTCGCACCATAAGCCTGCCAAACTCCCGAAGGACATTCGGCTTCGGGGGCACAGCAGGGGTACCGCCCTGATGTTACCCATGAGTAGCGTAGGCGCAAAACCCCGGCCCGCGGCCACTCTCACAGGGCGTAGCGGTGCACCGAGTGCTGGAAGTGGGACAGCTCCTGCACGATGGAGTTCTCCAGCTCGTACACGGGGCCGAAGCTCGGCTGCAGCACGATCGCGCCCGCGACCGCGCCGAGGGCCAGCGCGCACAGCAGCACCCCGGCGACCGCGATGCGCCGCGGGTCGTCGGCGAACGCCGTGAACACGCGCATGAGGTGGCGGCGCGGCGTACGGATGCCGGGCGCCGCCAGCAGGACGTACGCCGCCGCTCCCGCACCCCAGGCCGCCCCGACGAGCGGGGAGACCTCCACGTCGACCGCCGCGCCCAGCATCACCGCCAGCGGCACCAGGACGGCGAACGCCCCGGCGTACGGCACGGTGACGAGCGTGCCCGCCACGCCACGGACCAGGTCGAGCGGTGCCGTCAGCGGCCCCGCCAGCGCGCGCAGCAGGCCGCCTCCGTGACGGCGCGAGTGCCCGTCGGCCGCTCGCAGGTACGAGGCGCCGGCCAGGGCGAGCAGGAGCCCGAAGAAGGGCAGCACGACCGTGAAGGCGACCTCGATGGCGACCACGAGGTAGGTGAAGAGGCGTGACCATCCCTCGATCACGGCGTCGGCGGCGTCTTCGGCCGCGAGCCGGTGTGCGGGGACCGGGTGTGTCTCGTCCGACGTCATCGCGAGGCAACACTACCGGCGCGGCGGCCCTTCGGGGGTGAGGCGCGAACGGGCTGCCCGCCCGGGCGGGCAGGGACTTCGCAGAGGCACCGCGCCGCTACGCGGAGGCTCAGCCGCCGCGCAGGTCGCGCAGATAGTGCCGCAGGTCCTTCAGGTCCTGGTTGAACTGCGGGAAGTTGAAGGGCCGCAGCTCGGGCGTCTGGCTCAGCGAGAAGGACACGAGGAAGAAGACGAGCAGGCCGACGACGCCCACGACGATCCAGGCGCGTTCGCGCTGAGGCGCGACGGCTCCCCAGATCCGCACGAGCTGGCGGCGTGCGGGCTCGCTGCCCGGACCGAGGCACGTGACGAGGATGAAGGCGGCGACGCTGAGCGACAGGGCGCGCGCGATCGTCATCTCCGACTTGGCCAGCATCGCGATGAACAGCACGACGACGCCGGCCAGGATGGCGAGCGGGCTGATCAGCGCCATGACCAGCCCGGAGCGGACCACCGAGAACGGCGATCTGACGATCACCCCGGCGACGTCGGCGGGCCGCGGCCCCCGGCGGGTGCGTTTGGAGGCGAGGGTCTGCGACGCGTGGTCCGCGGTGCGCAGCAGGAGCATGGCGATCAGTACGACGATCAGCGCGATCGACGGGACCATCATCGCGAGGCCGACCGCGCCGGCGAGGAGCATGAAGCTCAGCAGCCGGTAGAGGCCGTACGGCTTGGGCCCGTCGGGTCGCGGCGGCCGCTCCGGCGGGCGCTCACGCGTCGGCGCGGGCGGGGGGTACGGCTGCCGCCCGTACATCGACGGCTGTGGCTGCGGCGGCGGTGCCGGGGGCAGCTGCCCCCGGAAGTCGCGTGGGTTGGCGAGCGGCGGCGCGGCCACGGCCGTCAGCGGCTTGGTGTGCGGCGGCACCGGCGCGTCGAACGCCGTGCGCTCGACGTCGAGCCGGGATGTCAGGCCGACGAGCGCCTGCGCGGTGGGGCGCTCGGCCGGGTTGCGGGACATCGCGGCGCGGATGAGCGGCAGGAGCGCGGCGGGCACGCCGTCGAGGTCGGGCCGGCCCTCCATGATCTTGTAGAAGATCGACTCGAAGGTGCCGGCGCCGAAGGGCGCGCGGCCGGTGGCGGCGAACGCGATGGTGCTGGCCCAGGAGTGGATGTCGGCCGGCGCCGCGGCGTCCTCGCCCTCGATGATCTCGGGCGCGAGGTAGCCGGGGGTGCCGATGACCAGGCCGGTCGCGGTGAGCCGCGTCGCGTCGACGCCCTGCGCGATGCCGAAGTCGATGACGACCGGCTCGCCGTTCTCGGCGAACATGACGTTGCCGGGCTTGAGGTCGCGGTGGATGATCCCGGCGCCGTGGATCGCGGCGAGCGCCTCGGCCAGGCCGGTGGCCAGCCGCCGCAGCTCGCGCATCCCCAGCGGGCCGCGGTCGCGTACGGCCTGCTCCAGCGTCTGCCCGGGGACGTACTGGGTGACGACGTAAGGCGGCTCGGCCGTCACGTCGGCGTCGACGATCTCGGCGACGTGCGGGCTGCGCACGCGGCGCATCGAGTCGACCTCGCGGGCCAGCCGGCGCAGCGCCGTCTGGTCGGAGGCGACCCCCGGACGCAGCACCTTGACGGCGACCCGCCGCCCCTGGGGGTCGGTCGCCAGGTGCACGACGCCCATCCCGCCTTCCCCGATCTTGTCGAGCAAGCGGTACCGGCCGATCATCTGCCCGGACGTGTCTACCCCCTCCATAGTTCCGCCACGATACCCGTGCAAGTGCGGTCAAGCGGGCGCCAATCAGGACATCGCGGCGAACACGAGGCCCGGTTCCCCTACCGTAAGGCGGCCGGCCAGCCACGCAGCCGAAGGCCGCGCGGCCGGGTCACGCCGCAGGGCGAGCCGCAGCAGCGACACGACCGGCTCGGACACCCCGTCGAGGTCGGCCGCGCCGCGCAGCACGCGGAAGCACACGCCGTGCAGCGACCCGGCGCCGAAGGGCGGCCGGCCCGTCGCCGCGAAGGCGACCGTGGCCGCCCACGAGAAGACGTCGGAGGCCTCGCTGGACCGCCCGCCGTCGATGAGTTCCGGCCCGACGTAGCCGGGCGTGCCGGTCAGCACCCCCGCCTGCGTCTGCCGCACCGCGCTCGCGTCCTGCGCGATGCCGAAGTCGATGATCTTCGGCGCGCCCGCCGCCACCATGACGTTGCCCGGCTTGAGGTCGCGGTGCAGCACCCCGGCGCCGTGGATCGCCGCGAGGCCCGTCGCGAGCCGCCCGGCGAAGCCGGTCAGCATCTCACCCCGCATCGGGCCGAACCTGGCCACCAGGTCGCGCAGCGGCACACCCGCGACGAACTCGGTCACGATGAACGGCCTCTCCCCCTCCAGGCAGGCGTCGAACACCTCCGCGACGTACGGGCTGCGCACCCGCGCCATCGTCTGCGCCTCCCGGGCCAGCCGGCGGCGGATCGCCGGGTCACCGGCCAGGTCCCCCCGTGGTTCCTTGACCGCGACCACGCGTCGATAAGGGTCCATCGCGCGGTGCACGACGGACGTGGCGCCCTCCCCGACCGGCTCCAGCAGGTCGTAGGAGCCCAGATGCCGAACCCCTATGACGTTCATGACCGGTTCGACGTGAGATCACGCCCGCGGGTTCCGAGTAATGTCGGGACATGGACGATCTGCCTCCGCGGCTGCGCGCGGTCTGCGACCTTCTCATGCCCGGGGTACGCGAAGCGGCCGGCCGGCACGAATACGACGGCCGGCTGCCCGACTACTCGGTCGCCGGCGTCGCGGACGCCCTGAGCCGGGTGGGCGCCGGCGAGCCCCTCGACGATCCGCACGACGAGGCGCACCTGCGAGCGTTCGAGGAGTTCCTGCGGATCTCCTACGGCGAGCTGGAGATGCACCGCCGTAACCCGCTCGACCATCTCGACGCCCTCGACCTGGCCTGTTACGACCGGGAGTACGCCCCGGCCGCCGAGCGCGAGGCGGCCCGGTCGCGACACCTGGCGGGCTGGCCGGAGGCGGCCGACGTCGCCGTCCGCACGCTCGACCGCGTGCCGGCGCCGGTCGCCCGGGCGCTGCTGGGCCCGGTGCGCGGCCTCGCCGCCGGGATCCCGGCCGACTCCGGCGAGGCCGGCGACAAGGCCCGTACGGCGCACGCGCGGCTCGTCGCGCACCTGGAGCACCTGGCCGAGCACGGCGACCCGGACGCCGCGCTCGGCGGCCCCGCGCTGGCCCGGCTGATGGGCGCCTCGGAGGCGCTCGACCTCGACCTCGCGGCCCTGGCCGCCGACGCCGACCGCGAACGCGACCGGCTGATGGCGCGGCTCACCGAGGCCTGTGCGCGCCTGGACCCGGCGCGGCCGGCGCTGGAGCTGTGCCGCGAGCTCGTACGGGACCATCCGGACATCGACGGCGTCATCGACGCGTCACGCGACTGGACCCGGCAGGCGCTGACGTTCACCCGCGAACGCGACCTGGTGCCCCACCACGACGGCGAGTGCCGGGTCGGCCTGGCGCCGGAGTCGCGCCGCTGGGGCATGGCGATGATGTCGTGGGCGGCGCCGGGCGAACCGGACGCGCCGTCCTGGTACCACATCACGCCGCCGGAGCCGTCCTGGCCGGAGGAGGACATCGAGGACTGGCTCCAGGTGTTCAGCGCCACGACCCTGCCGGGCGTGACGGTGCACGAGGTCGCCCCCGGTCACTTCTCGCACGGCCGCGCGCTGCGCCACGCGCCGACCGTCGTGCGCCGGACGCTGTTCTCCCTGGCCTTCGTCGAGGGCTGGGCCCACTACGCCGAGGAGCTGTGCGTCGAGGAGGGCTTCCTGGCCGACGACCCGCGGTTCGAGATCGGCGTGTGGCTGGAGGCGCTGGTCCGCGTCACCCGGCTCGCCTGCGCGATCGGCGTGCACACGGGCGCCATGACGGTCGAGGACGGGGCGCGGCGCTTCGCCGCCGACACCCACCTCGCCGGGTCCGCGGCCCACGCCGAGGCGGCGCGTGCCGTGTTCGACCCGACGTACGGCCGGTACACGCACGGCAAGCTGGAGATCCTGCGCCTGCGCGAACGCGCCCGGCGCGAGTGGGGCGACGGGTACTCCCCGCAGCGTTTCCACCGCGCGCTGTTCGAGCTCGGCTCACCGCCGCTGGGCCTTCTCGACAGTGCGCTGAAGGTCGGCTGAGTCGCCGTCGGTGCTGCCGGCGGTGCCGCTCTTCAAAAGCCGCTCCAGCGGGAGACCTCGCCGCGGCGCAGGAGCAGGCCCGCCGTCAGCAGTGCGGCGCCCGAGAACAGCATCGGCAGCATGTAGGGCACGAAGTCCAGCACCGACCCGCCCGCGGGCTCGACGACGAACAGCACGGTGAAGGGCACCATCGCGGCCAGGAACAGCGCACCGATCAGCGTGCCGGCCCGTGACATGAAGGCGATCGCGACGCGCCCGCCGCGCCACGCACGCCAGGCCAGGAGGGCGAACGCCAGCGTCCAGAACACGATGTAGGCGATGTCGCTCGCGTGGCCGCCTTCGTGGGCGCGGGCGATGCCCCAGGTCGCCATCCCCACCGAGCACAGCCAGAAGGCCGTGAAGAGGGCCACGGCGGCGACCAGGGAGAGAGGCCGGCCGCGCCGGCCGATCGTACGGACACGGCGGATCGGCGCGCGGCCGTGCTCGGAGTCCTCGGGGCCGAAGTCGGGCGGGAGCATGACCCGCGAGCGTACTCCGGCGCCCTTACGGCTCCCTGACCGATCCCTCGGGCTTCCCATCCGTGGACAAGGGCGATCCCACGGTTCTCCAAGACTCCTCGGTCACGCTGACGGACTGTCATGTCACCGACGGAAGGCCCGAGATGAAACGGCTCGTGGCACTGACCCTCGCAGCCTGCCTGGCGCTCGCCTCCTGCCGGGCGGGCGCCGCCGAGCGGACCTCGCGACAGACGGCGCACGCGGCGGAGCGGCCCAACATCGTCTTCGTGCTGACCGACGACCTCGCGAGCAACCTCGTCCCCTACATGCCGCAGCTGCAGCGCATGCAGCGGGAGGGAACGACCTTCACGCACTACTTCGTGACCGACTCGCTGTGCTGTCCCTCGCGGTCGACGACGTTCACCGGCAAGTTCCCGCACGACACCGGCGTCTTCACCAACAGCGGCGCGGACGGCGGCTACCGGGCGTTCAACGCCCACGGGAACCAGCGCAACACGTTCGCGACCGCGCTGCGGTCGGCCGGCTACCGCACCGCCATGATGGGCAAGTACCTCAACGGCTACCAGCCGGCCGACCCGGTGCCGCCGGGCTGGAGCGAGTGGGACGTCGCGGGCGACGGCTACCCGGAGTTCGACTACGCGCTCAACGAGAACGGCCGCGTCGTCAGGTACGGCCATCGGCCGAGCGACTACCTGACCGACGTGCTGAACCGCAAGGGCCAGGACTTCATCGCCCGGTCGGCCAGGGCCGGGCAGCCGTTCATGATGGAGCTGGCGACCTTCGCCCCACACGGCCCGTTCACGCCCGCGCCGCGTGACGCGGCCAGGTTCCCCGGGCTCAGGGCTCCGCGCGGACCCGCGTTCAACGAGGCCGACATGTCCGACAAGCCTGCGTGGATCAAGGACCATCCGAAGCTCACCGCGAAGCAGATCAACAAGATCGACACCTCGTTCCGCAAGCGGGCCCAGGCCGTGCAGGCGGTCGACAAGATGCTCGGCGACCTCCAGGCGGCCCTGAAGGCGAACGGCGTCGACCGCGACACCTACCTCGTGTTCGGCTCCGACAACGGCTTCCACATGGGCGAGCACCGGCTCACGCAGGGCAAGATGACCGCCTTCGACACCGACGTCAACGTGCCGCTCGTGGTGACCGGGCCCGGCGTCGCGGCCGGCCACCAGACCTCCGCGCTCGCCCAGAACACCGACCTGTGCCCGACCTTCGAGACTCTCGGCGGCGTCAAGGTGCCGGACGCGGTGGACGGCCGCTCGCTCACGCCGTTCTTCACGGGCGACACGGTGAAGGACACACGCGACGCGGTCCTGGTCGAGCACCACGGTCCCGACAACGCGGTGAACGACCCCGACCGGCCGACCAGGGCGAGCGGCAACCCGCCGAGCTACGAGGCGGTCCGCACGGCCCATGAGGTCTATGTGGAGTACGCCGACGGCGAGCGGGAGTACTACGACCTCGCCAAGGACCCGGACGAGCTGGACAACACCGTGAGCCGGGTGCCGGCGGAGCGTCTGGCCCGGCTGAGGTCGATGCTGCACCGCCTGGAGAAGTGCTCCGGCACGGCCTGCCGGTGAGAGGCGGTCAGGAGGTCACGGGGCGGGCGAGGTCCGGCAGGACCTCACCGGTCGCGATCTCGGCCAGTGACGCGCCGGGCACCACGAGCTTGGAGCGGCGCACGCCGCTGCCGACCACGACGTACGGCTGCTCGACGACCGCCGCGTCCACGAGCACCGGCCAGGCCGCCGGGAGCCCGAACGGGGTGATCCCGCCGTACTCCATCGCGGTCTCCGACACCGCCTGGTCCTGGGGCGCGAACGACGCCTTGCGCGCGTCGAGGTGCCGGCGGACCACGCCGTTGACGTCGGCGCGGGTCGTCGCCAGCACCACGCAGCCGGCGAGGCGCACGTCGCCGCCCCGTTTGCCCGCGACGATCACGCAGTTGGCGGATGCTTCGAGCGGCACGCCGTACCGCTCGCAGAACGCGGCCGTGTCGGCGAGCTCGGGATCGATCTCGGCGACCTGGAAGGAGCCCTCGCCCTTCCAGCCGCGCAGCGCCTCGGCGACGGGCGCGGCGAGCAGGTCGGTGCGGTCGAGGGCGGGCTCGAGTGTCAGTCCCCACATGTGTCGAACCCTCTCACAGGATGGCGATGGAGCCGGCCGCGCACCCGGCGCGGCCGGGGGGCGTCAGCCGTAGTGCTGGCCGGTGCAGCCGACGCTGCCGCCGATGGTCGCCAGGATGCCGAGCACCGACATGATCTGACCGTAGTCGTCGCTGGTGAACTCCACCGAGCGGGTGCCCGCGCGCTTGACGCCGGGGATCATCTCGCACGACTCGGCCATCGACGTCGACGCCCAGTCGATGCCGAGGGTGTACGGCGCCTCGACCACGTAGGGGCGGAACCGGTCGAGGTCGCGCAGCGCGCGGGCGGCCGCGGCGCGGATCAGCGACTGGGCCCGCGCGGGCGGCAGCACCTCGGCGGAGTAGCGGTCGATGCCCTTCTTCACCTCGACCGTCTCCACGTCGCCGAGCAGCACACGAGCCTCGGCGCAGGCCGCCTCGTCGCCGGTGACCAGCACCACGGGCACGCCCATCGAGCCGGCCAGGCCGGCGATCAGCCCGATCTCGCCGCAGACCTCGCCGTTGAGGTAGAGGTTCTGGATCTCATAGCCCATCCACGTGTGGTTGAGCACGCCGTGCGGCACGCCGGCGCGGGCGTGGTAGCCGACGAACATGGCCGCCTCGTGCGACGGGCCGATGCCCTGCCCCATCCGCAGCGGGCGGTACGGCCCGCGGATCAGCGTGCACCGCTCGTCGATGAGGTCGGCGCGGATGTTCTTGGTGCTGCCGTGCGCGTCGGTGACGACGACGTCACCCGCCCCGGCCTCGTACGCCCCGGCGACCGCGGCGTTCGCGTCCGCGGTCATCAGCTCGCAGCCGCGTTCGTACCCGCGGCCCCCGGCGCGCATCTCGTCCGGATCGGTGAGCCCGGAGACGCCCTCCATGTCGACCGATACGAAAACCCTCATGTGGAGAACCCCCTCGCGATACGGCAACACGACCGTACCGCGAGGGGGTGCGTGGTTCACCCGGTCACGGTCAGGGTGCGCTTTCCGGTCACGCCTCCGCTGGTGACCGAAACCGTCGCCGTGCCCGGCCGGTGTGCGGTCAGCGCGCCGGTGGACCGGTCGACCGAGACCACACGTCGGTCGCTGGAACTCCACACGTGCGACGCGGGGTCGGCGATCGGCAGGGTGAGCGAGGGCAGGTTGTCACCGCCGACGGCCGTGCCGGTCGCGGTGAGCGTCGCCTTCGCACCCGCCGCGAGCGACGACGGCCCGGTCACCGCGATCGAGGCGAGCACCGGTTCGACGGTGAAGCGGAACGTGCCCGACGGCGTGACGTGGATCAGGCCGAAATGGTAGAAGCCGCCCTTGTCCGCCGAGGCGTACGCGGGCATGCCGAGGTCGGCGAAGGTGAGCTGCGGCACACCGTCGGCCGACGGCTGCCCGAGCGGGTCCAGCACCTGCTCGGCGAAGCCACGCGCGTGCCCGTACAGCATGATCACGTGGGTGCCGCGGTGCGTCTGCTGGTACCGCTGGATGAGCCGCAGGTACATCCGGGCCTCCCAGCGGTCGCCGAACTGGCTGTTGGCCTCCGGGTGCGGGTCGTACGCCGGCTCGTGCGTGATGACCATGAGCGCCTTCGACCGGTTCGCGGTGAGCTGCTTCACGAGCCACGGGTACTGCGCCTCGGCCGGCCGCTGGTACGCGTCGGAGGACAGCAGGCCGCCGTGGGCGTTGTCGGTGACGATGACGTTCGCGGCGCCCGCGGTGTAGGCGTAGTGCGTGTCGCCGAAGACCTGCGCGAAGTTCGCGTTCTCCGGCAGGACGCCCTGGCTGATCTCGTGGTTGCCGACCACGTCGCGGTACGGCACACCGAGAGCCTTCATCTTCTGGTCGGCGTACGCCAGGTCGGCGGGTTGCCCGTCGTCGGACATGTCACCGAGGAACTGCGCGCGGTCCACGTTCAGCCCCGGCACGCGCTCGGCGATCGCGTCCATGACGTGACCGGCGGCCGAGCCGGGGTCCGAGGCGACCATGTGGGCGTCGTCGCCGGTCAGCAGCGTGGTGCCGCCCCGCCCGAAGTCCTTCGCGCTCTCCTCGTACGACAGCCAGGAGGGGTTCTTCGGGATCGGTGTGTACGGCGGCGCGGTCACCGGGCGCGGCGAGTAGAGCGCCTGCAGGCCGCTGACGTCGAGGGTGCCGCTCATGGTCGTCGGCGCGTTGATGCCGAGGAAGTCGATGAAGCTGATCTTCAGCGGGAACTTCAGGCCGGGCGGGAGCTGGGCGACGACGAGCCGCCAGTCCTTCCAGGTCACGGTCGTCGGGTAGAGGGTGGTGGTGAGGCCGTCGGCGCCGATGTAGGACTCGGCCAGGTTGATGCCGCTGCCGTCGCCCTTGACCCACAGGCCGATGCCGGTCGGATTCCTGCCCTCGGAGTCGGTCTCGGCCTGGAGCGTCGTCTTCGACGAGAGGACGAGCTGCTTGACGCCGGAGCCGCCGGGCACCGTGTAGGTGAGTCGCAGCGAGCCGGACGCCGTGGACCCGGGCGGTACGACGCCGCTCGCGAGGCTCAGGTCGGCGGGCTGCCCGGTGGTGTTGCGCAGGTTCCAGCCGGCGGGGTCGCTCATCTCGTCGATGAGTGCCGACACGCTGCCGACCGCGACCGTGGTGCTCGCCGAGGCGCCGCCCGCCGTCGCGGTCACGGTGGCGAGGCCGGACCCGCCGGCCGCCGCGGTGAACAGCCCGTGCGCGTCGACCGTGCCCAGGTTCGCCGGGGTGACCGTCCAGCGCGCCGTCTCGGCCGGGATCGGGACCGAGCCGTTGCCGGTCAGGGTGAACTGCTGGGTGGCGCCGTTGACGGCGTCGGGCTCGTCCGGGCCGATCGCGAGGGAGTCCAGCTTCGACAGCACGTGCAGCGGCTCGGTGGTCGTCACGTGGCCGTCGCGGGCGATGATGATGCCGTCGCCGGCGCGCCGGGCGGTCAGCGTGCCGTTCTGCCAGGTGGCCAGGGAGGACGGCTCGACCCGTACCTCGGGCGTGCCGGTCGCCGGGTTCCACGCGGCGTCGGTGGCGTAGACGGGGACGTCCGCCGTCGCACCCGGCACGGTCGTGACCGGCGTGCCGTCGTTGATGACCACCTTGCGGGCCGGGCCCGCGGCCTTGGCGGTCGAGTAGACGAACAGGCCGTTGGCGACGGGCCGCTCGTGGCCGTCCGAGGGCGCGTTCATCACGGACGGCTTCGTGTCGCCCGGCTTGCGGGCGACGAGTTCGCTGGAGCCTCCCCCGTCGAACAGGATCGCGCTGTCGGCACCGTGGGCGAGCAGGTATCCGGTCGCCTCGTCGGGAGTGACGCCCGAGGCGACCGACTCCCCGGCGCGCCCGTCGAGCACCACGAACGTCGCGTGCCGGCCGTCCTTGCTCAGGCCGATGGCGGTCTCGGGGTTGCGGCTGGGGTTGGCGCCCCCGGGCGGCGTTCCGGCCGGGTCCTTGTACGCCTTGCCGTCCTTGACCAGCACGGTCGCGCCGCTGATCATCTCTTTCAGGTCCGGCGTCTTCTCGCTGATCTGCAACGTGTCGCCGGGGTGCACGTTCGCGGACAGCCACTGGCCGCCCGCGCCGGCGCCGGCCAGCCCCTCCTGCCCGGCCGTGAGCCGCGGGATCGACGTGACCCCGGGCGTGACGCTGTCGACGGTGAGGGTGCCGCCGTCCGCGTGGCCGAGCACGAACGTCGACGCCGCCACGGCGGTGGGCCCGCCCAGGTCCGGGGTGACCTTGCCGACGCCGCCCTTGCCGATGTCGGTGACGGTGTTCACCGAGGTGATGGCGTGCGTGGCCGCGCCGTCGGCGACGGTGCCCGTGTAGGACTGCGGGCCGATGACCATGCTGCCGTCCGGCCGTACGCCGAGCTGGGCGTTGAAGCCGGGCTGAGGGCTCTTGAGCAGCCGCCCGCCGACGATGACGCCGCCGGTCGGGCGTCCGGTGGCGTTGATGTCGAAGTAGTCGCCGTTGATCCCGGCGACGGCGCCCGTACGGTCGCCCATCGAGGTGACGGTCTCGTCGGCGGGGTAGGTGATCTGGTTCCCCGCCTCCACCGCGCCGACGCGTACGTTGGGGTCGCCCAGGTCGACGTCGAGCACCTGCGAGTGCTGGCGCCCGCCGACCGCGTCGTAGGTCTCGGAGTAGGCGTCGACCCCGTGGGTGACCGGCACTCGCGAGGTGTGGCTCTGGTCGACCACGACCGGCCAGAAGTCCGGGGTCTTCGGCAGCCAGCCGGCGGCGTCCGTCGCCGCGTGAGCCTGCCCGGGTGGCCCGAGGGCCGTCAGAGCCGCCGAGAGTACGGCGGCCAGGGTGATCCTGCCGAGACGGTTCGCCGCGAGCACGGCGCCTCCCATGAAGTTCTCAAAGCCGCGATATGGCACACAAACCACAGCAGGAGATCATTTACGGGAGGCGACCGTTGATCGGCAAGTTTCCTACTGACTGATGACCGCCCGTGGTCAGCCCCCTTGTCGGCCCGGCTCCGGTGTGAGCGTGACGTTCCCAGGCCGTATTAGACGTGTCCGTGCTGGTCCCCTTAGCGTTCGGCGCATGACAGAGCGACGCGCGATCCTCAGCGGCTCGACCTTCGAGGAGCAGATCGGCTACGCCCGCGCCGTGGTCGACGGCGATCGGGTCCATGTGTCCGGGACGACCGGGTTCGACTACACCACCATGACGATCTCCGACGACGTCGTGGAGCAGGCCGAGCAGTGCCTGCGCAACATCGAGGCCGCGCTGGCCGAGGCGAAGTGCACCTTCGCCGACGTAGTGCGGGTGCGCTATCTGCTGCCCGACCGGGCCGACTTCGAGCCCTGTTGGCCGGTGCTGCGCCGCTGCTTCGGCGAGGTACGGCCGGCCGCCACGATGCTCGTGTGCGGTCTCGCCGACCCCCGCATGAGGATCGAGATCGAGGTGGACGCGCGACGGCCGTGAGACGGGCGGGTCAGGCGCCGGTGACCAGGCGGCGCAGGGCCTCGGCGGCGCGGGCGTCCGCCTCGGCCTGGGCGACCAGCTCGCGGGCCAGCGTCTGGACCCACACGTCCAGGCTCACCTGGTCGCGGGACAGCACCACGCCGCGTACCTCGTGATGGATTTCGGCGACCGGCCGGTGACCGCCCGTCAGCGAGAGGGTGCGCTCGCCCAGCCGGACCACGATCCGGCTGGGGTGACCCTGGCGGCCCTTGAGACGGTCGCCGAGGCTCCGCTCGTACTCGACCGTCACGCTGCCCGGCGGCAGGGCGTCGGCCAGGGTCACCGTGAGCACACGCGCGTAGGTGGCGACGTCCGCCGCGTCCTGCCGCAGCGCGGCGGCCACCATGTCGAATTCCATGAGGACAAGTGAATCAGCGGTCGAGGCCGAGTACCATCTGCGGCTTGGCGATCACGTGATCGGCACGCAGCGGGCGTACGGCGGTGCCGATGGCGAAGAACTCCATCGTGTGGCCGCCCCACTGGTGGTGGAACTGGTCCAGGTACACCCCGACGATGCCCTCGGCGTGCAGCGCCTGGCCCTCGGCCTGCATGCGGCTCATCGCCAGCTCCCGCGCGTCGTACAGGGCCTGGGTGAACTCCGGGATCTCGACGTTCTGCCCCATGCTGCCGAGCACCGACCCGAGCCGCCGGTGGGCGACGTGGTACACGCACGTGCCCATCACCATGCCCAGCGGGGCGTAGCCCGCCTGGATGAGCGTCCAGAAGTCCTGGCCGTTCAGGTCGGAGGTGAACGGCTGGTTCTTGTTGTTGCGCCAGTTCTGGGAGGTGTCGTCGGCCTTGACCGCGGTGCCGATGGCGATGAACTCGGCGATGTCGCTGCCGAAGTCGCGGAACTCCACGCGCAGGCGGACCCCGACGATGCCGTCCGCGCCGAGCTGGTCGGCCTCGGCCTCCATACGGGTCATCGCCAGCTCACGCGCGTGGTACATCGCGCCGGACAGCTGGTCGAGCTCCATGTTCTTGCTCCACCGGCCGACCTGGATGCCGACGTGGTAGATCGAGCTGCCCAGCACCAGGCCGAGCGGCCGGAAGCCCGCCTCGCGGACCAGCAGGAACTCGTTGACGGACAGGTCGCTGGTGAACAGTGCCCCGGGGGCGCCCGGCCGTAGCTCGGCGAGGCGTGCCATCGCGTCGGCGGGAACTCCCTGGGAAACCGGATCGGTCATAAGACCTCCTTCGTCGGCCTCATGACCAACGGTGCTGTGCTTGCCGATTCCCTCGCTTCGCTCGGTCATGGGCTACAACCTCATGATCGTCAGCGAGGAGGGCGGGTGGTGGGACGTGCGGAACTCGGCGACGGCGGTGCCGATGACCGTCGTCTCGACGACGTGGTCGTGCTGCTTGTCGTTGGAGGAGCATTCGCGCCCGCTCACGCGCAGGTCGATGCCGGACACCACGACGCCGTCGGCGCCGGTCCGCGCGGTGTCGGACATGAAGTGCGCGCGTGCCTCGTGCCGGGTGACCGAGACCAGCTCGGTCCAGCCCATCACCTCCTGGGCGGGGGCGAACGTCCCGGTCGACCAGCCGGTGCGCCAGTCGTCGTGGCGTACGCCCACCGAGGCGCCCATCACCAGGTCGACCGGCACCCAGCCGGTCTGGATGAGCTTGGCGAAGTCCTGGCCGCTCAGGTGCGACATGAAGACCCGGCCGGGCCGTACGGGACCGGCCGCGCGCACGGCCGTGCCGACCGCCTGGAACTCCAGGTGGTGTGAGGCCCCCTGGAACGGCGCGATCGTGAGCTCCACCGCGACGACGCCGTCGCCGCCGAGCGCCGCGCACTCCGCGGCCATGCGGCTCATCGCGGCGTGCCGGGCGCGGTAGAGCGTGTCGACGTACGCGCCGTACCCGCTCCAGGCCCCCTGCATGCCCGACGTGATGGTCACGGCGGTGCCCGATCCGAAGAGCCCGCCGCGGTAGCCGCAGTCGGCCCGCGCGCGGTACCACCAGCCGAGGTTGTGGACCGTGCTGCCCATCACCTGGCCGACCGGTTCGAACCCGATGGAGCGCAGGCCGGCGAACTCACCGACGCTCAGACTGGAGGTCCACGTGCCGGCCTGCCGTGCCTGGCCGAGCCGGGCCATGGCGACCGGCGGCAACTGCGGCTGGGCCACGCTCACCTCCATGGTCTTCGGTACGGGTCCACGAGCTGTGACGTACGGGACGGGAGGCGGGTTCCGCTCAGCGGCCGGTGAACTTCGCCTTTCCCGGTCCCTCCTCGACGAAGCCGCGCATCCCGATCTTCTGGTCATCGGTGGCGAACAGGCCGGAGAAGTGCAGCCGCTCGATCTCCAGACCGGTGGCGAGGTCGGCCTCCAGGCCCGCGTCGACGGCCTGCTTGGCGGCGCGCAGCGCCGCGGCGGGGCCGCCGGCGTACCGCGCGGCCATCTCCTTGGCCGCCTCGTACACCTCGGCGTCCGGCACGACCTTGTCGACGAGCCCGAGGGCGAGGGCCTCGTCCGCCGGGACGTGACGGCCCGTGAAGATCAGGTCCTTGGCGCGGGACGGGCCGATCAGCCGCGGCAGCCGCTGCGTGCCGCCGGCGCCGGGGATGACGCCGAGCAGGATCTCCGGCTGCCCCACCTTCGCCGACTCGCCGGCGACGCGGAAGTCGGCGCACAGCGCGAGTTCCAGGCCGCCGCCGAGCGCGTACCCGGTGATCGCGGCCACGACCGGCGCGCCGATCGCGGCGACGGCGTCCAGCCCCCGCTGGAGGGCACGGCAGTGCTCGGCCGCCTCGACGTAGGACAGCTCGGCCATCTCCTTGATGTCCGCGCCGGCCGCGAAGACGCGCTCGCCGCCGTAGAGGACCACCGCGCGCACGGCCGGGTCGGCGTCGGCGGCACGCGCCGCCTCGGCCAGCTCGTCGCGCAACCGCGCGTTGATGGCGTTCATCTTGGGCCGGTCCAGCCGGATCGTGGCCACCGCGTCGGAGACCTCGAGACGCACGAACTCCCCCACTGCCCCTCCCAAACGATCGACTGCGCTGCGTCCGCGAGCCTAACGCGCGACGCCCTCCGGCGTAACGGCAGGTCAACTCGGCGCAGTCACCTCTTCCGTCAAGACGCCCGGGATCGCTACTGTTCAGCGGCTCATCTTTGATCATTGAATGGAACACCGCCATGCCGGGCGAGCCCGACCACCTTTCCTTCGACGAGGACTTCGTCAACAGCGCAGCGTTCACCGAACCCTCGGCGCGGGAGCGCGGCAGGCGCCCCGGATGGCGGAAGCGCCGGCGGCTCGCCCGCGCGGAACGACGGCGGCGCCGGGCGGCGCGGTGGCAGCGGCCCGGCACCGGCTCGCGGGCGAGAACGACCGTCACGGTGCTCGTGGTCCTCCTCGCGTGCGTCGCGGTCGGCGCGCTCGGCTGGAAGGTCCGCGGTGGCCGGGGGCTGTCCCCGGAGACGACGCCGGTCCGGAGGGGCGCGGTTCCGACGCTGAGCGCGACCGACCCGTTCGAGAGCTCGCCCGCCGCGTCGTACGCCGCCGGCGCCGCCGGCATCGCGCCGCCGCCCGCGATCGCGACGGGCGGCCTGTCCGCGCGCGACGTCGAGGCGGCGTACGCGAGGACCAGGAAGCGCCTCGTCGCGGCGGGGCTGGACCGGCAGACACTGCTCGGCGGCAGCCCCGACGCCCTCGCCCGCGCGGTGGGCCCGGACGAGCGGTCCTACTTCGTCAACAACCTCAACAATCCCGACCTCGACAAGCGCACCCGCTCGTGGGCCGTGACGTTCGCGCCGAACACCGCCGCCCTCTCCGGCCCGGTCATCAAGGTGCACGGCACCATGTCGGCGCACCCGTCGGCCGTCTCCGGCGTGCGCGGCGCGGGTGTGCGGTTCGACTACCTGTTCGTCTATCCGATCCAACGGCCCGGCGCGCCCGCCACGCTGGAGCGGCTCGTGGTGCGGCTCAGCGGCGAACTCGTCTTCTACTCACGCGGCGGCACCCTGCACAGCCACACCTCCCGTTGGGAGGTCTTCTCCGACCCGGCCCGGTGCGACGTACGCGACGGGTTCATCCATCCGAGCTACCACGACTCGGCGCCGGAGCGGTCGCCCAGGACCGGATCGGTACGGGACCCGTACGACCAGTCCCGGCCGGTGCCGGGCGACGAGAAGTGCTACCGCTCGTCCGGAACCTGACCGGTACGCCGTCACGGGCCGCGAGAGTCGGAGGCGGCTGGTAGCTTCGCCGGGGTCCGTCACGTTGGGAGGCACGGGGGATGCTGGTCGCGCACGCCGCCTGGCACGGCGGTGCGCTGTGCCTGTGGGCGGAGGACCCCGCGCTGCCGGCGACCACGCGTGTCCGCGCCACTCCCCGGCCGCACCCGTTCGCCGCGGCCGACTTCGCCGGCACCTCCTACGCCGGGCTCACCGCCGGGGCCATGCGGGTCACGTTGCCGCTGCTCCTGCCGGGCTCGGCCGGCGGCCCGCTGCCCTCACCGGAGCTGGCCCGCGAGCCGTCCGCCAAGCGTCCCGCCGCCCATCTGTGGCGCGTGCCGGCGCTGGCCCTCGACCCGTTCGCCGCGATGGCCCTGCTCTCGTCCTCCGGCGACACCGCCGACGACGTCGTACGCGGCGCCGACCTGCGGTTCTTCGCACTCGTCGCCGACGAGGCGATGCACCTCGCCGGGCGCGGCCGGGTGCTGCCCGCGCTCGTACGCGAGGACGGCGACCTGACCGCCCGCTGGCGGCCGGTGATCACCGGCGCGGACGCCGAGCGGTTCCGCGAGCTGGCCCGCGCGATGCCACCCGCCTGTCGCGCCGCCGACGGCGGGCGTCCCGCGGCGGAGCTGCTGCTGGAGACGCTGACCGGCCTGACCGACGCGGCGGTGCGCGGCATCGTCCCCCACCCGCTGCTGCCCGAGCGCACCGGCCGGGTGCCCGACCGGCTGCCGCTCGCCGAACGCTGGGCGGCGGCGCTGACCGGCCCGGATCCGGCCGTGGCGCGCGAGCCGGGCGACGACCCGGCCGCCCTCGCCGACGCCCTCGACGACTGGGCGGCGGCCGCGAGCCGTCCGTCGGGCCCGCTGCGCGTCTGCTTCCGGCTCGCCGAGCCGCCCGAGGACGATCCCGGCGGGCCGTGGTCGGTGCAGTTCGCGCTGCAGGGCACCGACGACCCGAGCCTCTACGTCCCGGCCGCCGCGATCTGGACCGGCGAGGTCACCTCGGTCGCCGACGCCGAGGAGACGCTCCTCGCCGGCCTGGGCCGGGCGCTGCGGCTCTATCCGTCGATCGCCGAGGCCCTGCGGGTGGCCACGCCGACGAGCGTCACCACGGACGCCGCGGGCGCGTTCGCGTTCCTGCGCGAGGTCGCGCCGCTGCTGTCGGCGGCCGGGTTCGGCGTACAGCTGCCCCAGTGGGCCGGACGGGCGCGGCTCGGCACGAAGCTGACGACGCGCACCAAGACCGAGTCCTCCGGCGCCACCGCCTCCTCCGGGTTCGGCCTCGGCGACCTCGTCGACTTCCGCTGGGACCTGGCGATCGAGGGCGAGGACATCACCGAGGAGGAGCTGGCCGAGCTGGCCCGGCTGAAGGCGCCGCTGGTCCGGCTGCGCGGCCGCTGGGTGGAGCTGGACGACGCACAGCTCAAGGCGGCGCTGGACTTCCTCAGCCGGGGCCGCGCGGGAGAGATGAGCGCGGCCCAGGCGGTCCGCGCCGCCATCCACGCGGGCGACGACACACTGCCGCTGCTCCAGATCGACGCCGACGGCGCTTTGGGCGACCTGCTGTCCGGCGAGGCCGACCGCCGCCTGGAGCCCATCCCGACCCCGGACGGCTTCGAGGGCACCCTGCGCCCGTACCAGGAACGCGGCCTGGCCTGGCTGTCCTTTTTGGACAGTTTGGGGCTAGGTGCAGTACTTGCAGACGATATGGGATTGGGGAAATGCATTTCACCCGATACTCCCATTTTGGTCGATGGTGCGCTGATCAAAGCCAAGGACGTGTGGGCCCGCTTCGCCGGCCCCGCGGAATTCGACGGCGAAGGCGAATGGGCACGTCCCACCGAGCCCCTGATGACCAACTCACTGGACCAGAGCGGCCGCGTCGTCACGACCGAGATATCGCGCCTGTATCGACAGTACATCCGCGAGCCGCTACGCCACTTCACTCTTTCCGATGGCAGTTCGATCACGGTGACCCGCCGTCATCGGTTCCTCGGCCTCAACGGGTGGACGAACGACATCAGCCCCGGCGACCGGCTCTGCGTACCCGCACGGCTGCTTCAGACCGGCCGGCCGGTCGATCCCGACCTGACGATCCTCCTCGCCTGGCAGATCAGCGAAGGACACGAAGACGAGAACTGGCGCCTCAGGATCACACAGAAGAAGGTCGATGTCCTTGAAGATCTTCACCGGCGCCTGCTGGGGATAGGGAAGCGATTCGCTCTCAGGCTCAACAAGCCGGCCATACTCGCGCCGACTCCACCCCGCTCCTGCTCGACACTGCGGCTCTGCAGCGAGGCATACGCGCGCTTCCTCGAGGAACGCGGATATCGCTGGGGTCGCGTATCCGCTCACAAGAAGATCCCAGACTTCATCGTCACGGCGGACGACCGCACCGTGCGCCTCTTCCTTCGCCACTACTTCGCCGCCGAAGCCTCGGTGAATGCCAGGATGCGCACGATCGAGATCTCTTCTGCGTCATCGTTCTTGATGCAGCAGCTCTCCACGATGCTTCGACGGTTCGGCATCTGGCTTCGGCTTTCCACGAAAATGAAGCATGCCGCTAATGGAACCCGGATCAAACGGCCGTACACCGTAGGGCTGATCGGCGGGTCGAGCGCTCGGCTCTTCCGCGAGCACATCGGCATCGCCGACCCAGAAAAACAGGAAAAGCTCGACAGGGTCTGCGAACTCCCTGCGAACACCAATGTCGAGGGCATACCCGGCAGTGATCTGCTGTCGGCGGCACGCACTCTCACCGGGCTACCGATGCGGCATTTCGGCGTGAAGCCCGTGTACTTCGACGGCGGCCAGGAACTCTCCAAGAACTCGGCGAAGGCTGTTGTCGCGGCGATGGACCGCGTCCTCGACGGCCGGGCTCTGGCCGAGTACTCCGCCCGCCCCAAGAGCAAGTGGACCGCCGCGACACTCGCCGCGTACGCGCGCCTCGACCGCGACAAGTTGATCGCCATCCGCGAGACGTTGAACGACCGAGTGGACCGGCAGGCGTTCTACACGACCGTCGTGTCAGTGGCGGACGTCGACTACGAGGGCTGGGTCTACGACTTCGAGGTTCCCGAGCACCACAACTACGTCGCGGCGGGGATGTTCTGCCACAACACCGCCCAGACGCTGGCGTTGCTGGAGCGCGGTCGCACGTCGGCCGCCGGAGGACCGACGCTGCTCATCGGGCCGATGTCGCTCATCGGCAACTGGCAGCGGGAGGCGGCGCGGTTCACGCCCAAGCTGCGTGTGTACGTCCACCACGGCGGTGGGCGGCATCGTGGGGAGGATCTGGAGCGGGCCGTGCGCGACGCCGACCTCGTCCTCACCACCTACGGCACGGCCGCTCGCGACCGTGAGGCGCTGGCGGCGATCGAGTGGGACCGCGTGGTCTGCGACGAGGCGCAGGCGCTGAAGAACAGCGGCACCCGGCAGGCGCAGGCGGTGCGGAGCATTCCCGCGCGCGGCCGGCTCGCGCTCACCGGCACGCCCGTCGAGAACCACCTGACCGAGCTGTGGTCGATCATGGAGTTCGCCAACCCGGGTCTGCTCGGGCCGCGGCAGGCGTTCCGCGAGCGGTTCGCCGCGCCGATCGAGGCGCACGGCGACCAGGAGGCCGCGGCGGCGCTCGCCCGGGCCACCGGGCCGTTCATCCTGCGGCGCCTGAAGACCGACAAGTCGATCATCACCGACCTGCCGGAGAAGCAGGAGATCAAGGTCTGGTGCAACCTCACGCCCGAGCAGGCCTCGCTCTACCAGGCGACGGTCGAGGACATGCTCGACCGCATCGCGAACAGCGAGGGCATGGAGCGGCGCGGCCTCGTCCTGGCGACCATGGCCAAGCTCAAGCAGGTCTGCAACCACCCCGCCCACCTGCTGAAAGACGGCTCACGGCTGCCCGGCCGCTCGGGAAAGCTGGAGCGCCTGGAGGAGATCTGCGCCGAGGTCGTGGAGCAGGGCGAGAAGGCCCTCGTCTTCACCCAGTACTCGGAGTTCGGCGCGATGCTCCAGCCCCACCTGGAGGCGCGGCTCGACCGGCCGGTGCTGTGGCTGCACGGCGGCACCACCAAGAAACGCCGTGACGAGCTGATCCGCCGGTTCCAGCAGGACGCCGAGCCGTCGGTCTTCCTGCTGTCGCTGAAGGCCGCCGGCACCGGGCTGAACCTCACCGCCGCCAACCACGTGATCCACGTCGACCGCTGGTGGAACCCCGCGGTCGAGGACCAGGCCACCGACCGGGCGTTCCGCATCGGCCAGACCAAGAACGTCCAGGTCCGCAAGTTCATCTGCGTGGGCACCATGGAGGAGCGCGTCGACGAGATGATCGAGCGCAAGAAGGCCCTGGCCGAGCGCATCGTCGGCACCGGCGAGGGCTGGCTCACCGAGCTGTCCGTCGCCGAGCTGCGTGACGTCGTACGCCTCGGGTCCGAGGCGGTGAGCGCCTGATGCCGATGTACGGTTCCCCGCGGCCGGTCGAGGGCGGGCTGCGCGCCCGCAGCGAGCGCGGCACGATCGGCGAGGAGTGGTGGTCGCGCCGCTTCATCGACGTACTGGAGTCCTTCGCCGACAAGGGCCGCCTGAGCCGGGGACGCGCGTACGCCCGCAAGGGCCAGGTGGTCGACCTGAAGGTGGACGCGTACGAGGTCACCGCCCGGGTGCAGGGCTCGGAGGCCGATCCGTACGACGTGGCGATCGGCATCGACGCGATCGACGAGCCGACGTGGGCGGCGATCGAGGAGGCGCTGGCCTCGCAGGCGGTCTTCCGCGCGCGGCTGCTGGCGGGCGAGATGCCGCCGGAGATCGAGGACGTCTTCGGTGCGTTCGGCATCCCGCTGTTCCCCGGAGCCTCGGGTGACATGCACATCATGTGCAGCTGCCCCGACTGGGGCGAGCCCTGCAAACACGCCGCCGCCGTCCTCTACCTCCTGGCCGAGGCGTTCGACGACGATCCCTTCCTGATCCTCGCGTGGAACGGCCGCACCAAAGAACACCTGCTGACGAGCCTGCGCCGTCTCGACTCGGCCGACGCGGCGGCCGAGGCCGACCCGCTGGAGGTCGATGAGACGCCGATCGCCGAGCGCCTGGACGACTTCTGGACCCCGGCCGCGGTCCGCGACCGCCCGCCCGCTCCCCCGATGCCGCCGGGCCTGCTGCTGAAGCTCCTCGACCCGCCGAAGGTCAAGGTGCGCCGCAGGGAGCTCACCGACGTGCTCCGCCCCGCGTACGAGGCTCTGTCCGGCCTGGGCGAGGACGAATAGCCCCGGCGGCCGGATCCGGGAGGGGTCCCGAGCCTTCGGCGTAGTCTGCCGCCCATGGCATGGTTCGGCAGGAAGAGGTCCGCGAGCGCCGCCGGTTCCGATCTCGGGGCACGGATGCCGCCGGTCACCGAGCCCAGTAAGACGGAGCAGTACGCCGAGAGTGGGCGCCTCGATCGCCCGGCGGACGAGCACTGGTCGCACACGCAGGTCTTCTCCTACATCGAGCTGCTGCGGGACCGGTACGACGCACCGCTCTACGTGGGGGTGAGCGGCCGGCCCGCGATCCTGCTGTGCCTGTCCGGCCGGATGCGCGCCGACCTCGACGGCCTCGACGACCTGATCCGGCGCAAGGGCGCCGATCTGTTCCTCCAGGGCCACCGCCTCGGCCGGTACGCGATGGTGCGAGCGGTGCTGGAGCTGCCCGAGCACGAGCTGATCTTCGAGACCCCGCTGACCCTCGCACACGGCGACGTACAGGAGTTCCTCACGGGCGCGTACCGGGAAGAGGCGATCGAGCTCCACCTGGCCCACGTACGAGACGCGCGGCCGCTGGCGTTCACCTGCCGGGCCGCCGGGGTCCACCAGGTCGTGGACGCCGTACTGGACGCGGTGCACGGTCTCGACCATCCGACGACCCACGCCGAGCAGGCCGCGCCCACCGCCGAGATGGAGGCCAGGTTCCCCCGGATCAGCGACGGACTGACCGGCCGGACCCGGATACGCCTGACCGTGACCGGGCCGGCGGACGGCGTCATGACGGTGCTCACCCGGCACTGACGGGGGTCACCCGCGCCGTCCAGGGACGGACGGTCACTGCCGGTCCGTGCCCAGGAAGGACGTCAGCAGTGGTAGCAGGGCGTCGGGGCGGTCCAGCGGGATGATGTGGCCGCAGTCCTCGATGAGATGGCCGGTGAGGTCGTCGGTGACGGGCCGCAGCTGCCGTTCGAGGGCGGCGCCGACGGGGTGGGCTCCGATCGCCATCGTGGGCATGGTGAGCCGGTGGGAGCCGGTGGCGTCCTGGATCTGGCGTGCGTTCGCGGGAGCGGCCCGATAGTAGGAGAAGGCGCAGCGCAGGGCCTCGGTTCCGGTGTACGCGCCGGCGAAGGCGTCCCGGATCTCGCGCGGCACCCCGTGGCCGCGGGTGCCGGCGGCGAGGAACCAGCCGACATACTCCGCCTCGTGCCCGGTCAGCACCGTCTCGGCGAGGCCGGGCACGGCGTGGAAGCCGAACCACCACGGCGGCCCGCCGGCGAAAAAGTCCTCGGCGCCGGGCAACGGGCCCAGCGACGACTCCATGAGCACCAACCGTCGTACGCGTCCGGGGCGCCGCAGGGCGAGCAGGAACGCGGGCGGGGCGCCGGCGTCGATGCCGACCACTGCCGCCGACGGTTCGCCGAGCGCGGTGAGGAGTTCCTCGGCGTCGGTGGCGAGGGTCGCGGCGTCGTAGCCGTCCGCGGCTCTCGTGGTCGCGCCGAGTCCGCGCAGGTCCGGGGCGATGACGCGGTGATGCCGGGCGAGGCCGGGGATGACCTTCGCCCACAGCCGCCAGGTGTGCGGGAAGCCGTGGAGCAGCAGGACGGCAGGTCCCTTCCCGGCGACCGCGACGTTGTTCTCGATGCCGTTGGCCGCCACCCGGTGCAGGGATGTCCCGGCCTCGGCGTGGTCGGAGGTGGGCGGAGGAGCCGTACCGGGCATGAGGTCTCCTTGTGCTGGTAACCGATGGTGACCAGGAAAGGTTAGGTAACCTCTAGCGCGTGGCCAAGACCGCACTTTCACGACAGGTGGTGAGCCGCAGGTGACCTCCTCCCGGCCCCGTACGGCGAAGGGGGCGCGGGGCGACCTTTTCGACCCCGCGTGCCCGACCCGCCGGCTGCTGGATCGCATCGGCACGAAGTGGACGTCCATGGCCGTCAAGGTCCTCGCCGAGGCCGCCCCGCACGAGGTGCGCTTCGCCGAGCTCCGGCGGCGGATGCCCGGCGTCTCGCAGAAGATGCTGTCCGCGACGTTGCAGAGCCTGACCCGCGACGGTCTGGTCTCCCGCCGGGTGGAGCCGACCGTGCCGCCACGGGTGCACTACCGGCTCACCGACCTGGGTCTGTCGCTGGAGGGCGCGCTCGCCACCGTCAGGGCCTGGGCCGAGGAGCACATGGCCGAGATCGACCGCGCCAACCTCGCCCACACCGACGGGTAGCGGTCTTCGGCCGCGGCAGACGCCGCTCACGTCTCGTCAGCCGGATTCCGGGGACGGCGGACGCTCCGCCGTTCCCGGCTCGGCGAGCCGGGCGACCAGTCCGTCGAGGAGGGCGCGGAGCAGTTCGGCGAGTTGCTCACGCTGGGCGGGCGTCAGGTGTTCGACCAGGCTCTGCTCGTGGCGGAGCAGTTCGTCGACGCTCCCCTCGATCAGCGCGTGGCCCTCGGCGGTCAGTTCGACCGCGCCGGTCCGTCCTCCGCTGCTGCGGTGGGCCCGTACGAGGCCGGCGGCCTCGGCGCGGGTGACGCGCTGGCTGATCGCTCCCGCGCTGACCAGGCAGGCCTCCCTGAGCTCGGCCGGCGTCATCCGGTACGGCGCGCCGTGGCGGCGCAGCGTGGACAGCAGGTCCAGCGTGGCGGCGTCGATGCCGAGCCGCGCGAGGGTACGACGCCGATCGTCGGCCAGCAGCTTGCCGGCGTGCCAGATGCGGGTGATCACGCCGATCGACTCGACCGGCGTGCCGGGGCGCTCGCGCGTCCAGGCGAGCTGGATCCGCTCCGCTCCGTCCGGTTTGCGTGGTGGCGTCATGCCCGCCTAGCGTAGGGCACGTTGTTTAGGCCTAAACAAGGAGGGGCAATGCCACGCACGGCAATCGTCACCGGCGGCGGTACGGGCATCGGCCGCGCGGTCGCGCGGCGGCTCGCCGCCGACGGCCTGGACGTCGTGATCACCGGGCGGCGCAAGCAGGTCCTCGAGGAGACCGCCGAGGAGCTGGGCGTCCGCGCGGTCGCCTTCGACGCCTCCGACGTCGCGGCGGTCGAGGCCGCCCTGCCCGCCCTGCCCGGCCAGGTGGACGTCCTGGTCAACAACGCGGGCGGCAACGTCGCCCGGCACCGGCCCGCGCCCGACGACGGCGACCTGGCCGGGCTGCGCGACCTGTGGGAGGCGCAGCTGGAGGCCAACCTGATCAGCGCGGTGCTGGTGACGAGCGCGCTGACACCGCGGCTGGCCCGCGGCGGCCGCGTCATCTCCATCGGCTCGATCGCGGGCTCGCGCGGCAGCGGCGCCGGCGGCTCGTACGGGGCGGCCAAGGCCGCGCTCCACGCCTGGACCGGCGACCTGGCCTTCGAGCTCGGCGGCCACGGCGTCACGGTGAACGCCATCGCCCCGGGCTACATCGAGGACACCGAGTTCTTCGGCTCCGGCGGCCCGGGGGACGAACGCCGGTCCTGGCTGATCGACCAGACGGCGAACGGCCGTCCCGGCCGCCCGGAGGACGTCGCCGACACGGTGGCGTTCCTGGCCTCCCCCGAGGCCGGCAACATCACCGCCCAGGTGATCCACGTCAACGGCGGCGCCTTCCGCGGCCGCTGACCCGGGTCGCAACAGCAGAGAACCCTCGCCCGGGGATGCCGGGCGAGGGTTCCGGGCGTACCGTCAGCGCAGGTCGCCGTTGGTCATTCCGGTCGGGGCCGGCGGCAGGGCCACCACGCCCATCTCGGCGCGGGACGCGAACAGCTCGTGCTTGGGCACCACCCGCACGCTGTAGCCGAACGCGCCGGCCCGGTCGAGGGTGACCTCTCCGGCGTAGCGGAGCCGGCCGCCCTCGATGTTCTCCACCTGGGTCAGCTCCACGTACGACGGGTCCACGAGCGTGTCGGTCTCGCCGACGCGACCGTACACGACCTCCACCGCGACGTCCGACGGCTCCAGGCCGCCGAGCTCAACCGTCGCGCGTACGGTGAGCGTGCCGCCCAGCTGCGGGCTCTGCGCGGCGCCGCTGGACTCCACGTGCTCGACCGTGACGCCCGGCCAGAGCTTGGCCACTCGCAGCTTCCAGGCGGCCAGGGCCTTGGCCGCCACGTGCTCGTCGGAGGCAAGCAGCCGGCCCGAGGCGGCGGCCGGAGCGTACAGGTCCCGGACGTAGTCGCGGAGCATGCGCCCGGCGAGGACCTTCGGGCCGAGCGTGGTCAGCGTGTGCTTGACCATCTCCAGCCAGCGGCGCGGCAGGCCGTCGGTGGCCCGGTCGTAGAACAGCGCCCTGACGTGATCCTCGATCAGCTCGTACAGGGCGTTCGCCTCGACGTCGTCGCGGCGGTCGGGGTCGGCGGCACGGTCGGCCGAGGGGATGGCCCAGCCGTTGTTGCCGTCGAACCACTCGTCCCACCAGCCGTCGCGGATCGACAGGTTGAGCCCGCCGTTCAGCGCCGCCTTCATGCCGGACGTGCCGCAGGCCTCCAGGGGCCGCAGCGGGTTGTTCATCCACACGTCGCAGCCCTGGACCAGGGACTGGCCGAGCGCCATGTCGTAGTCGGGCAGGAACACGATGCGGTGGCGCACGGCCGGGTCGTCGGTGAACCGGACGATGTCCTGGATGAGCCGCTTGCCGCCCTCGTCGGCGGGGTGCGCCTTGCCCGCGATGATGATCTGCACCGGGCGCTCGGGGTCGAGCAGGATCGACTTGAGCCGCTCCGGGTCGCGCAGCATCAGGGTCAGCCGCTTGTAGGAGGGGACGCGGCGGGCGAACCCGAAGGTCAGCACGTCGGGGTCGAGGACGTCGTCGATCCAGGTGAGCTCGGCGTCGCTCGCGCCGCGCTGACGCCACGACTCGCGCAGCCGCCGCCGGGCGTCGAGCACGAGGCGCTCCCGGAGCGTCCGGCGGATGCGCCAGATCTCCGGCTCGGGCACGCGGGCGACGGCGTCCCAGCCCTCGCCCTCCTCGACGGCGCCGGTCAGTTGCCGCCGGGCGAGGTCGACCATCTCCGGCGCGACCCAGGTCTCGGCGTGCACGCCGTTGGTGATGGAGCCGATCGGCACCTCGTCGGTGTCGAAGCCCGGCCACAGGCCGCCGAACATCTCCCGGCTGACGGCGCCGTGCAGCACCGAGACGCCGTTCACGCGCTGCGCGAGGCGCATGCCCATGACCGCCATGTTGAAGACGTCGGGGTCGCCCTCATCGTAGGTCTCCGCGCCCAGGGCGAGGATGCGCTCGCTGGAGACGGAGGACGCCTCGTTGTCGGTGCCGAAGTACTTCTTGATCAGCTCGCGCGGGAACCGGTCGATGCCGGCCGGGACGGGCGTGTGGGTGGTGAACACCGTGCCGCCGCGGGCGGCCTCCAGGGCCTCGTCGAAGGTGAGGCCCTGCTCGTCGATGTACTCCCGGATGCGCTCGAGGCCGAGGAAGCCGGCGTGCCCCTCGTTGGTGTGGAACACCTCGGGGGCGGCGTGCCCGGTGACGCGGCAGAACTGGCGGATCGCGCGGACGCCGCCGATGCCCAGGAGCATCTCCTGCAACAGGCGATGGTCCGTTCCACCGCCGTACAGCCGGTCGGTGACGTCGCGGGACGCGGGGGAGTTCTCCTCGACGTTGGAGTCGAGCAGGAGCAGCGGGACCCGGCCGACACTGGCGACCCAGACCTGGGCGTTCAGCCGATCGCCGTCCGGCAGGCCGACGGAGACGCGCACGGTCGTGCCGTCCTGCTCGCGCAGCAGCGTCAGCGGCAGGCCGTCGGGGTCGATCGGCGGGTAGTGCTCCTGCTGCCAGCCCTCGGCGGACAGCGACTGGGAGAAGTACCCGTGGCGGTACAGCAGGCCGACCCCGATGATCGGCACGCCGAGGTCGCTCGCGGTCTTCAGATGGTCGCCGGCGAGGATGCCGAGACCACCGGAGTACTGCGGCAGCGCCGAGGCGATGCCGTACTCCGGAGAGAAGTACGCGATGGCCGCCGGAACGTCGGACAGCCCCTGGTACCAACGCGGGGCGGTGACGTATTCGCGCAGGTCCTCGACGGCGTCGCCGAGGGCGCGCAGGAAACGCCGGTCACCGGTGAGAGCGTCCAGGCGCTCGGCCGAGACCTCCCCCAGCAACCGCATCGGATCATGGCGGGTCTTCTCCCAGAGCTCCGGATCGACCGACTGAAAGAGCTCGAGCGTCTCTGGATGCCACGACCAGCGCAGATTGAGGACGAGCTCCTCGAGCGGCTGGAGCGGCTCGGGCAGGACCGTGCGTACGGTGAATCTCCGGATGGCCTTCACGTGGCGCGACACTAATCGGTAGCGGGCCATGCTCGCGACCCAAACCCGCACAGCCGCCCACATCCTTGGATCTATGTTTGCCGCCTCCGTACGGCGAAGACCGGCGAAGTGCGAAGCTCGCCAGGTGATGACACCATTGGCCGAGGACCACCGGGCCGATCCCCGGCGGGCCGACGCGTGCGCGGCACACCCCGGTCGTCACGCCCGCGCCGTACGCGCCGAACGACGCCGTCGCGTACGGGCCGGTCACGCTCTCGCCGTACCATCGATACAGGCACGAACACCGGATCTGGCCGCGCAGGACCTCCCCCGGGATCCCCCTCCCGGTACCGCCGACGTGCCGAGATCCTCCCGATCATGAAAACCGACAATTCTCCCGTTTCGCATGCGGGAGATTGGCAACGGAGTCCATATGCGCGAGCCCTCGCCGAGCACCCCCCAAGCGCGCGGCGCCACCGGTGGTCAAGAAAGATCATTTATTTCGGAAGACGCGGTTGATCCCGCCTCCACGTCGGTACGCTCGCCTGCGATGATCGGACGAATTCCCATTCTCGACGTCCAGCCCGTGGTCGACTGCGGTCGCTGGCCGGCCAAGGCCGTCCCCCACGAGACCTTCACGGTCGGCGCCACGGTGTTCCGCGAGGGGCACGAGATGCTGGGCGCGGGTGTCGTGCTGCGCGATCCCGAGGGCCACGCCGGCCCGCCGGCCCGCATGCACGAGGTCACCCCGGGCACCGACCGGTACGCCGCGGAGGTCACGCCCTCCTCGACCGGGATGTGGCACTTCCGGGTCGAGGCGTGGGGCGATCCGATCGCGCACTGGTGGCACGACGCGGGCATCAAGATCCCCCGCGGCCAGGACACCGAGCTGATGCTCGAGGAGGGCGCCCGCCTGTTCGAGCGTCTCGCCGAGGAGGTGCCCAGGTCCGAGCGCGCGGCGGTCGCGGGCGTGGTCCGCGCGCTGCGCGAGACGGCGATCCCGCCGCTCATGCGCTTCGAGGCGGCCGACGCGCCGGAGATCCACGCGCTGGTGGAGCGGCACCCGCTGCGCGAGCACGTGACGGTGACCGACTGGCACCCGTTGCTCGTCCAGCGCGAGCGCGCCCTGTACGGCTCCTGGTACGAGATGTTCCCCCGCTCGGAGGGGGCCTCGTACGACCCGATGGGTCGGCGCGCACCGCAGTCGGGAACGTTCCGAAGCGCGATGAAGCGGCTCCCGGCGATCGCCGAGATGGGCTTCGACGTGGTCTACCTGCCGCCGATCCATCCGATCGGCTCGCAGTTCCGCAAGGGCCCGAACAACACGCTGCACGCCGAGGCGCACGACCCCGGGTCGCCGTGGGCGATCGGGTCCGCGGACGGCGGGCACGACGCGATCCACCCGCAGCTGGGCGGGTTCGCCGACTTCGACGCGTTCGTCGACTACGCCAAGAACCTCGGCATGGAGGTCGCGCTCGACCTGGCGCTGCAGTGCTCGCCGGACCACCCGTGGGTCAAGGAGCACCCCGAGTGGTTCACCACGCGCGCCGACGGCTCGATCGCCTACGCCGAGAACCCCCCGAAGAAGTACCAGGACATCTATCCGCTCAACTTCGACAACGACCCCGAGGGCATCTACGCCGAGGTCGAGCGGGTCGTACGGCTGTGGATGGACCACGGCGTGCGGATCTTCCGGGTGGACAACCCGCACACCAAGCCGGTGGCGTTCTGGGAACGGCTCCTCGCGAGCATCGCCGAGACCGACCCCGACGTGCTCTTCCTGGCCGAGGCGTTCACCCGGCCGGCGATGATGCATACCCTCGGCAAGATCGGCTTCCACCAGTCCTACACGTACTTCACCTGGCGCAACAGCAGACAGGAGCTCGAGGAGTACCTCCGCGAGCTGTCCGGCCCCGCGGCCGCGTACATGCGGCCGAACTTCTTCGTCAACACGCCCGACATCCTGCACGAGTACCTCCAGCACGGCGGACCGCCCGCGTTCGCGGTGCGGGCCGTACTGGCCTCGACGCTGTCGCCGACGTGGGGCGTCTACTCCGGCTACGAGCTGTTCGAGAACACCCCGGTGCGACCGGGCAGCGAGGAGTATCGCGATTCGGAGAAATACCAATTCCGGCCGCGCGACTGGGAGGCGGCCGAACGCGAGGGCCGGAGCCTCGCGCCGCTCATCTCGACCCTCAACTCTTTGCGAAGAGCACACCCCGCCCTGCGCAGGCTGCGTAATCTACGCTTCCATAACGTCGACCAGCCTGAGCTGATCTGTTTCTCCAAACGCGTGCCTCCGACCGACGGGAACGCCGCGGACCTCGGGGACGTCGTGCTGGTCGTCGTCAACCTCAATCCACATCAGGTTCGCGAGGCGACCGTCCACCTCGACATGCCCGCGCTCGGTCTGGACTGGCCGGACGAGTTCGTCGTCAGAGACGAGTTGTCCGGGGCGTCCTATACCTGGCGGCAATCGAACTACGTGCGCCTTGACCCGCACACCCAGTCTGCACACATCTTCACGGTTTCGAGAGGCCAGAGTTGACCCAGATCGATCCCCTGCTCGGAGGCGGCGCCGTAGAGCCGGTTCCGGACACGTTCACGCGCGAGACGCCGAACGAGCCGCACTGGTACAAGAACGCGGTCTTCTATGAGGTGCTGATCCGCGGCTTCTACGATTCGACGGGCGATGGCACCGGCGACATCAAGGGCCTCACCGAGAAGCTCGACTATCTCGTCTGGCTCGGCATCGACTGCATCTGGCTGCTGCCGATCTATGAGTCGCCGCTGCGTGACGGTGGTTACGACATCAGCGACTTCATGAAGATCCTGCCGGAGTTCGGCGACCTCGGTGACTTCGTGGAGCTGGTCGACGAGGCGCACAAGCGCGGCATCCGCGTCATCGCCGACCTGGTGATGAACCACACCAGCGACCAGCACCCGTGGTTCAAGGCCTCCCAGGAGGACCCGGACGGGCCGTTCGGCGACTTCTACGTCTGGTCCGACAGCAACACCGGGTACGCCGACGCGCGGATCATCTTCGTCGACACCGAGACCTCCAACTGGACCTGGGACCCGGTGCGCGAGCAGTACTACTGGCACCGCTTCTTCAGCCACCAGCCGGACCTCAACTTCGACAACCCGGCCGTGCAGGAGGCGATGCTGGAGGTCCTGCGGTTCTGGCTGGACCTCGGCATCGACGGGTTCCGCCTCGACGCGGTGCCGTACCTCTTCGAGCGTGAGGGCACCAACTGCGAGAACCTCAAGGAGACGCACGACTACCTCAAGACGGTCCGCAAGGAGATCGACCGGCTCTACCCCGACCGGGTGATGCTGGCCGAGGCCAACCAGTGGCCGGCGGACGTCGTGGAGTACTTCGGCGACCCCGCCACGGGCGGTGACGAATGTCACATGGCGTTCCACTTCCCGGTCATGCCGCGGATCTTCATGGCGGTGCGACGGGAGCAGCGCTACCCGATCTCGGAGATCATGGCCCAGACGCCGAAGATCCCCGAGAACGCCCAGTGGGGCATCTTCCTCCGCAACCACGACGAGCTGACGCTCGAGATGGTCACGGACGAAGAGCGCGACTACATGTACTCGGAGTACGCCAAGGACCCGCGGATGAAGGCCAACATCGGCATCCGCCGGCGGCTGGCCCCGCTCCTCGACAACGACCGCAACCAGCTGGAGCTGTTCACCGCGCTCCTGCTGTCGCTGCCTGGATCGCCGGTGCTGTACTACGGCGACGAGATCGGGATGGGCGACAACATCTGGCTCGGCGACCGCGACGCGGTCCGTACCCCGATGCAGTGGACCCCGGACCGCAACGCGGGCTTCTCCAAGTGCGACCCGGGCCGCCTCTACCTCCCGACGATCATGGACCCGATCTACGGGTACCAGGCGATCAACGTCGAGTCACAGCAGAACAACCCGGGCTCGCTGCTGCACTGGACGCGCAAGATGATCGAGATCCGCAAGCGCCACCCCGTCTTCGGGGTCGGTGACTACACGGAGCTGTCCGCGTCCAACCCGAGCGTCCTGGCCTTCGTTAGGGAGTTCGGCGCGGATCGCGTACTTTGTGTGAACAACCTGTCACGGTTCCCCCAACCCGTGGAGCTCGACCTGCGGCGCTTCGAGGGCGTCAACCCGGTCGAGTGCATGGGTGGTGTTCAATTCCCCCCAATCGGGGAATTGCCATATCTCCTGACACTTCCAGGACACGGTTTCTACTGGTTCCTCCTACCGGCGAACCACGGAGGTGGTGGCGAATAGCCATGTGGGCCGGGCAGGAGGAACAGGCGAGGTGACGTAGCCAGTGCGGCTGACCGAACGACTCGACGATCTGATCGCGGACTGGCTCCCGCGCCAGCGGTGGTTCGCGGGCAAGGACCGAGGGATCGACGACGTCTCGGTCGTGACCGAAACGGAGCTGGTCTCCGGCGATCCGTCGCTACGCCACGTAGTGATCGCCGTACGCCAGGGTGAGCAGGTCGACCGTTACCAGGTACCGGTCGGCCTGCGCCGCGAGCTGCCCGGCCGGCTGGAGTACGCCGAGATCGGACGCGTCGACGGCGTGCACGTCTACGACGCCGTACACGACCCCGACCTGACCCGCGTGCTGCTGGAGAAGATGGCCGACTGCGCCGACGTGGGGCCGCTGGCCTTCCGGTCGATCTCCGGCCTGGAGACCGACCTCGACAGCCTCGCCAGCCCCGCCGAGCAGAGCAACACCTCGCTCATCTACGGCGACGTCTACATCTGCAAGCTGTTCCGGCGGCTGACCCCCGGTATCAACCCCGACCTCGAACTCAGCCGCGGCCTGATGGGCGCGGGCAGCAAGCACGTGCCCGCGCTGCACGGATGGATCTCCTGCGAGCTGGACGGCACCGTCTCCACGCTCGCGATGCTGTCGGAGTTCCTGCGGACCGGCACCGACGGCTGGCAGCTCGCCGGCACGAGCGTGCGCGACCTGTACGCCGAGGCCGACCTGCACGCCGACGAGGTCGGCGGCGACTTCGCGGCCGAGTCCGAACGCCTGGGCGCCGCCACGGCCGAGGTCCATCGCGACCTGGCGACGGCGTTCGGCACCGGCGTGATGTCCGCCCGCGACGTCCGGGAGCTGGCCCGGCAGATGCACGACCGGCTGAGCGAGGCCTGCGCCACCGTTCCCCAGCTCGTCGCGTACGCCGGAGGGCTCAGCGAGGCCTTCGACGCCTTCGCCAAGATCGACGAACCCCTGATGGTCCAGCGTGTCCACGGCGACTTCCACCTCGGCCAGGTCATGCGGACCGAGACGGGCTGGATGCTGCTCGACTTCGAGGGCGAGCCGGCCAAGCCGCTGGAGGAGCGCCGGCGGCCGGCGCACCCGCTGCGCGACGTCGCGGGCATGCTCCGTTCCTATGACTACGCGGCCCGGCACCTGCTGGTGAACGGCAAGGCGGTCTCGGGCAACCCCGACCAGCTGGAGGACCGCGCGCACGAGTGGGCCGAGCGCAACCGCATGGCGTTCTGCCGCGGCTACGCCGAGGCGGGCGGCGTCGACCCCGCGGCGCACGAGGAGATCATCCGCGCCTTCGAGTTCGACAAGGCCGTCTACGAGGTCATGTACGAGGCACGGAACCGGCCGTCGTGGCTGCACATCCCGCTCGGCTCCATCGCCGCGCTGAGCGCCTCACCCACCCCGGGGTCGCCCACCCGCTGAGCGTTCCGTCCCCCTCCGCCGGGTGCCCAGGGCACCCGGCGGGCGGGACTCGTCAGCCCGGCCAGGGCGACTCGATCGCGCCTTCGGAGATGAGCCGCCGGGATTCGTCATCGTTGCGGTAGCGGAGCGGGATGACGGTGAGCGGCAGGGACTCACCGGTCGACCGCCGGCGCGCCTCGACCGGGCGCACCTGCTCGCGAGGTCCGGGTCCCGTCCTCATCCACTCGGTCAGCGTCGTCTCGATCCGGCCGAACGGGTGATCGATGGTCAGAAGTACGTCCTCGGTATCGATGTCCATCGCGATCACTCCGTCACATGGTCTTGTACGGGTTGGGAATCCACTTTACGAGGAAGTCCTCGAGGTCGTTCCCGTGGAAGAGGAGCTCGGTCTCCCGTTGCGAGAGCTCGTTCGTCGGGAAGTAGAGACGATTCATCGGAACGTCGAAGATGGCCAGGTCGGGGCATTTCCTCGTGATATTGGCCAGCCAGGGGTCCGTCGTGTTGAAGGCGGCGTCGGTGTCGGCCGCCACCGAGACGAACGGGCTGTTCTCGGTGTCGCCTCTCGCGTGGTACTCACCCCGCCGCGCCCGGTAGCCGGGGGTGCCCATCAAACGGGCGTTCTCCGCCCGCGCCTCGGGCGTCCCGTGCTTCATGATGTTCGGCAGCAGCTCGTTCGGGTCGTTCCGGTTACCGAAGCGGTAGACGCGGAGGCTGTCCCACGGCTCCCCACCGACCGGTGTGTAGGGCGTGAGTCCGAGCGGGTCGATGAGCGCGGTCGGGTTGCGCACATAGGCGTGGGGGTTCGGCTGCGGGCTCAGGCCGAGCGGATCGGAGCTCTGATAGCGGCCGGTCTCCGGATCGTAGTAACGATGGACGTTGTAACTGAGCCCCGTCTCCTCGTCGTGGTACTGCCCCGGGAAGCGCAGCGGACACGAGACGTCCGCCGGTGACGAGGCCGACAGCCGCGTGCCCCACAGCGTCGTCAGGGACCGCCAGGCGATCTCACCGGACGTGTCGACCAACTCGGTGGGGGTTCCGACCAGGTCGGTGACGATGGCGTCGAACCGCTGATCGATCCACTCCTGCGGAGCCGACTTCAGCGGGGCCCTCTGGGTCTGGGCGACGGGACGGCAGGTGCCCGGCTCGTAGTCCCACACCAGGGCCCGCGGCCCTTCGCCGGCCTGCCCCGGTGTGCGGGAGGCGTGGATCTCCTCGGCCAGTACGAAGCCGTCCCAGACGAAGTCGGTCTGTTCCACCACGGTACGGCCGTCGCCGTCGTACCGCTGCTTGGCGATCCGTCGGCCGAGCGGGTCGTAGCGGTACGCCCAGCGTTCCCCCTCCGGGGTAACGACGCCGACGAGGCGGTCATGGGCATCCCACGTGTAACGCCAGGTGAGCGGCTTGCCGGAGAGCCGCTGCTCCTGGCGCATCACGACGCGCCCCTGCGCGTCGTGTTCGAACCGCGTGCGTCCCGCCCGCCGGATCAGCGTGCCGGTGTACTCCCGATCAGGACCGGTGCCGGCCGTGTGGTCCGGTGCTTGCGGAGCGGGAGACTCCATGTGGGCGAGGTTGCCGCTCGCGTCGTAGGCGTAACGCTCGGTCCAGCCATGGGCATGGACCGCGGTGACCCGCCCGGACGTGTCGAGTTCGAGCCGGCGGGTGCCGAACGTCTGATCGGCGATCGCGTTGACGTGGCCGTCGGCCTGGTAGCCGTAGGCGCGCGTCTCCAGTGGCCGGGGGCCGCCGGTCCGCGTCGGCGAGGCGGCGTCACCGGCGGGCCCGGCGAGCGCCCAGATGGCCTGTTCGGTCAGGCGGTTCTCGCCGTCCCACTGGTGGGCGAGCAGGGCGCCGTCGCCGAGCAGCCGCTGGACCTCCCGGCCGGCCGGGTCGTAGCCGTAGCGGATCGTGCGGCCGCCGGTGTGCAGGGCGAGCGGCCGCCCGGACGCGTCGTACTCCCACGTGCTGATCGCGCCGGAGGGCGTGCGGCGAGCCGTCCGGCGTCCGGCGGGATCATGCTCGACGGCGAGGACCCGGCCGTTGCAGATCTCCGCGGTGACCCTGCCCAGGGCGTCGCGCTGGAATCGCAGGTCGGCGTCGGCGTTGACGGCGTGGACGAGGCGCCCCGCCGGGTCGTGGGCGAACGTCACCACCGCGTCGCCGGACCGCTCCTCGATGACGTTGCCGAGCGGATCGTACGCGAAGGTGGTGACCTGGCCCGCGCCGTTGACCCGCTCGACCAGCTGCCCGGCCGGGTCGTGGGCGTAGGCGAGCTCGCGGCCGTTGAAGTCGACCTCGCGCACCAGCCGACCCGCGGCATCGTAGATGTAGCGCCAGATCAGGCCCTGCGGATTCTTGACGGCCGTCAGGCGTAGCTCGGTGTCGTAGGAGAACTCGTACCGGGTCCCGTCCGGGCCGATATGTGCGGACCGCCGGTCGAAGTACGTGGTCTCGTACCGGGTGGTCCCGCCGAGGGCGTCGATGTGCTCGACGAGGTTCCCCTCCGCGTCGTAACTCCAGTACTCGGTCTGTCCGCCGGGTGTCCTCCGCGATGCCGGCCTGCCCTCAGGCGTCCACTCGAGCCTGGTGCGCCCGCCGGCCGGGTCCACGGACTCGACGACCCGGCCGAACGCGTCGCGGACGTACCGGGTGGTGCGTCCCGTCGCGTCGCTGGCCGCGACCGTCAGCCCGGTGCGATCGCATTCGACCCGGACGGTACCGCTCGCGTCCGTCACCGACGCCAGGTGCCCGCGTTCGTCGTAGTCGTACGTCGTGACCGCGCCGGCGGGGTCCACCATCCGGATGGCGTTTCCCCGGGCGTCATAGGTGTAACGCCAGGTCGCGCCGTCGGCTTCGGTGATCTTGGTGGGAAGGCCGTCGGAATCGTACTCCGCGGTGATCTGGGCGCCGTCGGGACGGGTGACGGTGATGAGATCGCCTTCGACGCTGTAGCCGTAACGGGTGACGCGCCCGAGCGGGTCGATATGAGCCAGCAGGCGGTCCTGACGGTCCCACTCGGACCGGGTCGTGCCGCCCAGCGGGTCGATCTCGGCGACGACCTGCCCGTGCTCGTTGAGGTGGTAGACGGTCTCATGTCCGAACGAGTCGGTGACCGTCGTCACCCCCGGGCCATAGGTCACCCGGGCGTCCAGGAAACCCCCGGATCCCGAACCGCGGACGGCACGGCCCGACTCGTCGTATTCGTAGGCGTACCAGTAGCCGTTGCGGTCGGTCCAGCGGAGCAGCCGCCCCTGCGCGTCGTAGTCGAAGCGCAGCGGTTCGCCGGACGAGTCGATCACCTCGGTCAGCCGGCCCACGTCGTCGTAGCCGTACCGCATCAACGGTCGTCCGCCGGCCCCGTCGTCTCCCTCGGCGGTGAGCAGCCTCAGCCCGACGACGCGTCCGCCGTCCGTGTCCACGGCCACCCGCCGGTCCGCGGAGTCGCGCACCTCGGTGAGGGTCCCGTCGCCGTCGTAGACCAGCTCGATCCGATGCCCGTTGCGGTCGGCGATCTCCGCGAGGGGAAGCACCGCGCCCCGGGATGCCACGAAGCGCAGCGTCCGCCCGTTACGCCGGTCACCGATCGTGTAGACGCCGTCCTCATCGCGGGTCAGCGGCCAGCGCGGTCCTTCGAGGGGGAACACCTCGACGCCGGGCGCCGTGACGGGCGGATAGGCCACGATCGTGCCGTCGGCGGACACGAAGCAGGCTCCGGAGCCGTCCACCTCGAGCCGCTGGTCCAGCGTCGACGCCCACGACCGGCCGAACAGGCGGCCCTCGGGGCACGAGGAGATGTGCGTTCGTTCGAGCACGAGCGGCAGCGCACCGGCGAGCCGGACGTCGACCTGCTGCAGCACCACCTCGCCGGACACCACGTCGATCGGGTCCTTGGTCGTGGTGCGCAGGTCGTACGGCCGTGAACGGTGATCGAGGTCTCCGAGCGTGTCGCGCAGCGACCGGCCGCCCGAGCGCTCGGTGAGTGCCACGCCGCCGTCGCGCAGCGCGGCCGCCTCCCCCGCGGTGGCGGGCCCATGCATGAAACGGAGCACGGGTCTGAGAAGTCCAGCGGCCTCTGCGCCGAGTTCCGCCACGCCGTCTCCTTAATCGAGCTATCTGTGAAATGGTGCCAAATTTACATCAGTCCGCAGTCGTTCAACCCGAGATCAGTGATCATGAATCCACTCGAGCGGCGGCAGGTCCGCGTACGGGCCGGTCGTGGCGGCGCGGATCACGTGATCGAAAAGGATTACGCTCCCCTCATCGGGCAGGGTGAAGGTACGAGTTCGCAGCGACAGTTCGAGGAGCGTCATGGCGCGGGTCACCCACGACGAGATCGACCGGCTGATCGGCGGGGACCATCACGACCCCCACGGGATCCTGGGCGCGCACCCGGGACACGACGGCGTGACGATCCGTGCGCTACGACCGCTGGCGAGCAGGGTCGAGGTCGTCCTTCCCGACGGTGAGCGCCGCCCGATGCGCCACGTCCACGAGGGCGTCTTCGCCACCACCCTGGCGCCCGGCAGTCCGCTGTCCGGCGACGAGCCGACGGCGGTGCCCGACTACCGCCTCGCGGTCGCGTACGGCGACGGGCCCGAGATCGTCCAGGATGATCCGTACCGGCACGCGCCGACGCTCGGCGAGTTGGACCTGCACCTGATCGGCGAGGGCCGGCACGAGGAGCTGTGGAAGGCCCTCGGCGCGCACACCCGCACGTACCGTTCGGTGTTCGGGCCGGTCGAGGGCACGTCGTTCGCGGTGTGGGCGCCGAACGCCCGCGGCGTCCGGGTGATCGGCGACTTCAACCACTGGGACGGCCGCGCGCACCCGATGCGCTCGCTCGGCGCCTCCGGGGTGTGGGAGCTGTTCGTGCCCGGCGTCGGCGACGGCACGAACTACAAGTTCGAGATCCTCGGCGCCGACCATATGTGGCGGCGCAAGGCCGACCCGATGGCACGGTACGCCGAGCGGCCGCCCGCCACCGCCTCGAAGATCTTCACCTCCCGCTACACGTGGGAGGACGACGAGTGGATGGCCCGGCGCAAGTCCTACGACCCGCTGCGCTCGCCGATGAGCGTGTACGAGGTGCACCTGGGCTCGTGGCGGTCGGAGCTGGGCTACCGCGAGCTCGCCACCGAACTGGTCGACTACGTCGCCGACATGAACTTCACGCACGTGGAGTTCCTGCCGGTCTCCGAGCACCCGTTCGGCGGCTCGTGGGGCTACCAGGTGACCTCCTACTACGCGCCGACCGCCCGGTTCGGCGACCCGGACGAGTTCCGCCACCTGGTGGACCGGCTGCACCAGGCCGGCATCGGTGTGATCGTCGACTGGGTGCCGGGCCACTTCCCCAAGGACGAGTGGGCACTCGCACGGTTCGACGGCACGCCGCTGTACGAGCACGGCGACCCGCGCCGGGGCGAGCAGAAGGACTGGGGCACGTTCGTCTTCGACTTCGGCCGCTCGGAGGTGCGCAACTTCCTCGTCGCGAACGCCTGCTACTGGCTGGAGGAGTTCCACGTCGACGGCCTGCGGGTGGACGCGGTCGCCTCGATGATCTACCTGGACTACTCGCGCGGCGAGGGCGAGTGGACGCCGAACATCTACGGCGGGCGCGAGAACCTGGAGGCGATCGACTTCCTCAAGGAGATGAACGCCACCTGCTACAAGCGCTCCCCCGGCATCATGACGATCGCCGAGGAGTCCACCGCGTGGCCCGGGGTGACCCGGCCGACCCACCTGGGCGGGCTGGGCTTCGGCCTCAAGTGGAACATGGGCTGGATGCACGACACGCTCGGCTACCTCAAGCACGAGCCGATCTTCCGCGGCTACCACCACCACGAGATCACCTTCTCGATGGTGTACGCCTACTCGGAGAACTACGTGCTGCCGCTGTCCCACGACGAGGTCGTGCACGGCAAGGGCTCGCTGCTGGGCAAGATGCCGGGCGACGAGTGGCAGCGGTTCGCCGGGCTGCGCTCGCTGCTGGCGTACATGTGGGCGCACCCGGGCAAACAGCTGCTGTTCATGGGACAGGAGTTCGGCCAGGGCGCGGAGTGGGCCGAGTCCCGGCCGCTCGACTGGTGGCTGCTCGACAAGGCGGAGGACAACTTCCACGCGGGTCTGCGACGGCTGGTCCGCGACCTCAACCGCGCCTACGGCTCGTCGGACGCGCTGTGGACCCAGGACACCCGGCCGGAGGGCTTCAGCTGGATCGACGCGGACGACGTCGCCGGCAACGTGATCTCGTTCCTGCGGTTCGCCCCGGACGGCACACCGCTTGCCTGCGTGGTCAACTTCGCCGGCATCCCGCACGAGGACTACCGCCTGGGCCTGCCGCGTACGGGCCGCTGGCGTGAGGTGGTGAACACGGACGCGTTCGAGTACGGCGGCAGCGGCGTCGGCAACCTGGGCGCGGTGGAGGCCGGCGCGGAGCCGTGCCACGGCCAGCCCGCGTCCGCGCTGCTGCGCGTGCCCCCGCTCGGTGCGCTCTGGCTCGCCCCCGAGTGACCACGCGGGCTCACGTCGCTGTGATCTCCCGGACCTGGGGAACGGCCGTGCAGCCGTTCTCCCGGGCCTTGCGCCGGGCCGCCCCCGGTGTCGGTGCCACCCCGACGATCCGTGTCCCGTCGATGGCGGCCCAGAACCCCGTGGGGCCGTCCGGAAGAGGAACGGCATCGAGAACGGGCGCGGCGCCGTGCAGAACGCCATAGTGGTACGCGACCGTGTCCGCGGCCACCACCGCCGTGCCGGTCGCCATGGCGACGATCCCGGCGACCGCGCCGAACGATCGGTGGGCGGCCAAGGGAAAGACGGAGAGCAGCAGATCGCCCAGTCCGATCGCGACCGGGTTCGGGCCGAGGGTGAAGACCCACTCCGGTGAGAACGGAATGCCGCTCACGCGCTCGATGAAGTCGTCGGTCGAGGACGTCACGGGGGTGGCAACGAAGTCGTAGACGGCCAGGAAGCCGGCGAACCACGCTATGTGCGCGGAACGCATGCCGGACTGGACCCACAGGTTGGCGGCGCCGACGACCGCGATCCCGATGACGACATCGTTGACGAACAAAGCCTGATGAGGACCTCCCCACTCGGTGCCGACCAGACCCACGGCGCAAAGGCCCGCCGCGATCAGCCAGCTCGCTCTTCCACGAGCCAGGGGCACGATCGTGACCTGGAGCGCCGCGTAACAGATCAGGCAGAAGAACGCCGAGACGATCGCCCCCGAAATGGCGACGTAGATGACCGGCATGACGACCACCAAGAGCGACACGATCAGAATGTCGACCCGGTTGTACACCCCGATCGCCGGGCGCGGCATCCGCACTTTCGCGTGATGCACGAGAGCGACCGCGATCAGCAGGGACTCGCAGCCCAGCAGCACGTAGGAGAACAGGTACGCCGACTCGCTCGACATCTCTCGGCTCAGCACCCTTTCATCTCGAAGGTTTCCTCGCGAAGATCAGCGCGGACGGGAACCGCCGGGGCATGTCATCGCGGTCGCCGTAGAGGCGTATCTGCGACACGGGAAGGCCCAGCTTCTGAGCTCTCTCCACAAGTCGCGAAAGGGTCAACGCGGTGTCCTTCTTCACGAGTACGTGCACCACGGACGCGGGCGCCCCGCGACGCGGCCCCGGGATGACCCGTACCGCCTGCCGCCCGCCTCCTCGGCCGGCGCGCGGACCGGCGTACGGCTTCGGCCACTACCGGCCAGGCGGGACCCGATGGTCAGGGCCAGATGTGGCTAGAGATCTTGTACCGACACCTTGCCGCGCGAAAGATATGCGCGCACACCACAGGAGGTATCGCGTGCCGATCTCATCGCGGCGGGGCATCCTCGGCTCCGCGATCGCCATCGTGGCCGCACTCACGGCCACGGGGGCACCGGCGGCCCACGCGGCCGGCAGACCATCGATCAAGGTGTCCGGCGGAGTGACCCAGCCGGTCTTCTCCTACCAGGACGCCATAAGGGAGTACGTCGACGTCGAGTCGTCGGTCGACGCCGACCACGACGGCAAGAAGGACCTCATCCGGGTGGACATCATCCGCCCGAAGGAGAGCGGGCCGGACTTCAAGGTTCCGGTGATCATGGATGAGAGCCCGTACTACGACAACCTCGGCCGCGGGAACGAGGGCGAGCGCAAGACCTACGACGCGGCCGGCAACCCGGTGAAGTTCCCGCTCTTCTACGACAACTACTTCGTGCCGCGCGGCTACGCGGTGCTCGACGTCGACATGGACGGCACGACGAAGTCCGACGGCTGCCCCACCTCCGGCGGCCTGTCCGACGTCCTCGGCGGCAAGGCGGTCATCGACTGGCTGAACGGCCGCGCGACCGCGTACGACGCTCAGGGCAAGAAGGTCAAGGCGACCTGGACCAACGGCCGTACGGGGATGATCGGCAAGTCCTACGACGGCACACTCGCCAACGGCGTGGCGGCGACCGGCGTGGAGGGCCTGGACACGATCGTGCCGATCTCGGCGATCAGCTCCTGGTACGACTACAGCCGGATGAACGGCACGCTGTGGTGGACGGGCGAGGAAGACGGCCTGGCCGACACGGTCGACACCGACCCGCCGGCCAAGTGCGCCGCCGTCAACCAGGCCATGGCGACCGGCCAGGACGACGCGACCGGGAACTACAACGCGTTCTGGAGCTCCCGCGACTACCGGTCCGCGCCCGTGCCGGACGTGAGCCGGGTGCACGCGAGCGTGTTCGCCGTCCACGGCACGAACGACCTGAACGTCAAGCCGAGCCAGTTCTCCACGTGGTGGGCCGGCCTCGCCGCGCGGGGCGTGCCGCGCAAGGTGTGGCTGTCGCAGTACGGGCACGTGGACCCGTTCGACTTCCGCCGCGACGCGTGGGTGGACACCCTGCACCAGTGGTTCGACTACTGGCTCTGGCACGTGCACAACGGCGTGATGAAGCAGCCGCGCGCCGACATCGAGGTCGGCCCGAACCGGTGGGCGACCGAGTCCGACTGGCCGGCGCCGAAGGCGCGGAACCTGTCCCTGCGCCCTCAGGCCGACGGCACGCTGGGCCTGTCCGCCTCTTCGGGCAGCGCGACGTTCACCGACACCAAGGAGGACGAGGGCTCCCTGGTGAGCGACCCGACGACGGCGCAGCCGTACCGGCTGGCGTACACCACGGCCCCGCTCAAGCAGGACGTACGGCTGTCGGGCACGCCGACGGTGTCGCTGAAGTTCACGACCGACCGTCCCGCGACGGACCTGGGCGCGCTGCTGGTCGACTACGGCACCGACACGCGGGTGAACTACCTCGGCACGGGCTCGGGCGTGAAGACCCTGGCGACCGAGGACTGCCACGGCGAGAGCACCGCGACGGACGACGCCTGCTACCGGCAGGTGGTGACCGACACGGTGACCTCGGACGTGAACGTGGTGACGCGCGGCTTCCTGGACGCCCAGAACCGCACGTCGCTGAGCAGGACGTCGCCGCTGACGCCGGGTAGGACGTACTCGGTGCACTGGCAGACCCTGCCGCAGGACTACCGGTTCAAGGCGGGCCACCGGCTGGCGCTGATCCTGTTCGGCGTCGACGGCGACGTGCAGTACGACGAGCAGGCCACGGGCGCGACGGTGAAGGTGGACCTGGGCGGCAGCCGGGTCAGCCTGCCGGTCGTGGTGAGCGGCGGCACACCGTCGACGGACCGGACGTTCTCGACGGAGCAGGCCTGGCGCGGCCCGACCCACGTGGTCCTCCCCCGTCAGCCTCGTTTCTTCCACTGACCGCCTGACGACAACGGGCCCGGGACACAGGTCCCGGGCCCGGCTCGATCAGTCGTTCCGCGCGGGAACCCGGGCCATCACGCCGTTCATCCAGATGGCGCGCCGCTCAGGAGCAGGTACCGCTGCACAGCCCGGGCGCCACACCCGTGCGTCGGCGACGCCGGGAGCCAGCACCTCCAGGCCGTCGAGGAACGAGAGGAGATCCTCCGCCGAGTGGACGTACAACGGGCGCGGGCCCGCGCTGTAGACCGTCACGAACCGCTCCGCATCCGGTCCGGGCGGCATGTAGCCCGCGGTCAGCACGACATGACTTCCCGGGGCGAGCGCCGGCACGTACTTGGTGATGAGATCACGCGCCGCGTCGGGCTGGTAGAAGTGCACCAGGGCACCCAGCAGAAGGCAGGCGGGCCGGGACAGGTCGATGCGCTCGCCCGCCGCGGCGAGAACGGTCGCCGAGTCGTCCACGTCGTTGTCGATCACGGTGACCATCGGGTCTTTGGCCCGCAGCACGGCCAGATGGCTGATCACGACCGGGTCGTTGTCGACGTAAGCGGTCATGGCCTCCGGCGCGACCAGTTGCGCGGTCTGATGCGTGCCCGGCTTGGTCGGCAGACCGCACCCGAGGTCGATGAACTGGCGGATTCCTTGTCTCGCCGACCAGTCGACGGCCCTGGTAAGTAATTCCTTATTCTCCCGGACCATGACCGGCAGCTCCGGGGCGATCTTCATCAGCCGATCCCCGACTTCCCGGTCGGCCGCGAAATTGTCTTTGCCCTTGAGCCAGTAGTCGTAGACTCGGGCGGTGCTCGGCTTACTCACGTCAAAGTCTGCCACGTCGACTGATCATAGATAGTGGGGAACGAGCCAGGAGCGCTTACCGGCGTTCCGCTCGATATACTCGGCGGCTTCTGCCGCCGACACCTCGGGCGGATTCGCCTCAGCCGGTTCACTCCACGGTCCGCATCGCCTCTTCGGCCCTCGCGCGGACGGCAGGCCAGGTGCGGGCGAATCCCGGGTGCAGCGGCAACTGTTCGACTCTTTCCAGCGGAACCCATCGAGTGTGTAGTACCTCGCTCGGGTCACTGTGCACCTCGACCCGGTCGGGGATCGAGGCGATCACCGTGTCGAACGTCCAGCCGCCGTGGTCGTCGGAGTAGACGTCATGGGTCCTTATGGCGCCGACGTCGAGGTCGCTTTCTTCACGAGTCTCCCGGAGAGCACCGGCCTCGGCGCTTTCGGCGCCGAGGCGGCGCTCTCCGTCTCCGGCGACGAAGTAGTCCCGCGCACCGCCGGGCACGGACCAGGTACCCCCGTGGTCCGCGAGACCGCCCCTTTGTTGCATCAGTACGTGGAGACCGTCCTCACCACGATTGAGGAGAAGCAGTCCTGCGGCTCCATCCTCTCCCCAGTGCCGGTGACCCTGTTTGCAGGTGATCCAGCCGCTTGCGGCCACACGCTGGATCGCAGTGTCATCGGCGCCTTTCACAAAAGAAGGCTTAAAGAATCTTGCCGCGGCCGCGAATATACTCATGGTGTTCAATAATTAGCCCCGCCTACCCGGGAATTCAGTCGCGGTGATTTCGTAGCCAACTTCGTTGCGCTTCCACCCACGCCGACCGGCAGTCGCGGGCAGCCTACCAACATCGAATAAGGCGCCGCCGCCGGGCGGAGGCGGACTTCCGCGCCGATGGGCCCGGCATCATGAGGGCATGTCCTCACGGGAGCTCGTGGTCCTGGGAACCTCCAGCGCGGTGCCGACCAGGAGCCGGAACCACAACGGGTATCTGCTGCGCTGGGGCGGGTTCGGCGTCCTGTTCGACCCCGGGGAGGGCACGCAGCGGCAGATGGTCCGCGCCGGGGTCAGCGCCCATGACGTCAACGCGATCTGCCTCACGCACTTCCACGGCGACCACTGTCTCGGCGTGCCCGGGGTCGTGCAGCGGATCGCGCGGGACCGCGTCGAGCACGCGGTCAGCGCGGTCTTTCCCCGCAGCGGCACCGAGTACTGGCGGCGGCTGCGCCACGCCACGCTCTTCAACGACACGCGGGTGATCGCCGAGCGGCCCGTCGCCGGGGACGTGCAGGAGGTCGCGGTGGACGGTGCGCCGTTCACGGTCACCGCGCGGCGGCTCTGCCACAGTGTCGAGTCCTACGGATACCGGATCGAGGAGCCCGGCGGCGTCACGATGCTTCCCGATCGGCTCGCCGCGTACGGCGTCGCGGGTCCGCTCGTCGGGCGGCTCCAGCGCGAGGGGCGGGTCACCGCGCCCGGGGGCCGCACGGTCACGCTCGAGGAGTGCAGCGTGCCCCGGCCCGGCCAGAAGGTCGCCTTCGTCATGGACACCCGGCGCTGCGAGGCGATCGAGCCGCTCGCCGGCGGGGCCGACCTGCTCGTGATCGAGTCGACGTTCCTCGACGCCGACGCCGCGCTGGCCGAGGAGTACGGGCACCTGACCGCGCGCCAGGCCGGACGGGTCGCCGCCGACGCCGGCGTACGGCGCCTGGTTCTGACCCACTTCTCCGAGCGGTACGGCGCGGAGGACGAGCCGAGGTTCGCCGAGGAGGCCGCCGCGGCGTACGCCGGTGACATCGTCTCGGCGCGCGATCTCGTTCGGGTACCGCTGCCGTCACGACACCGGCCGGGGACCGCGTCGCGCCCCTAGCGTCTCGCGCCGCGACCACCGCTACATCCGCTGTGCAGGGCGTGGTGAGCGCGCTGGTCGCCGTGATGTTCCGCGCGCGGCTCGCGCTGACGCCGCGCGCCGGCCGGCGGGCCGGTCTCGGACCGTCGTCCTAGGCGGCGAGTGTCCTCCGGACCGTCTGGGCCATGTCGACGAGGCGGACCACGAGCCAGCCGGCCAGGTAGAGCACGAACGCGGCGATCTCCGCCAGGCAGACGAACAAGGCCGACTCGAAGAAGTGCGAGATGAACAACGTCACAGCGAACGCGGACAGGAAGGCGGCGATCGCCAGTGCCGCGTGCGAGAGGAACCGGCGCATCGTGGTGGCCATCTCGCCGTACGCGGCGGACAGCGTACGAGAGTGCGCCTCCGCGTCGTCCAGGATGGCGAGGTGGCGTCTCCGGTCCGTCTCGAATCCGTCCCGCGCCGCACCGTTCCAGGACACGGTCGCCTTGGCCGACTCGTCGAGCCGCGACTTCAACGCCGAGATGTGCCGCGCGTGCGCGGCGTGCGCGCTCGCGGCCGTGTCATAGTGCCGCGGGTCGACGGCGTTCGCCCAGAGCTGGTCGATGACCGGCCGGACCAGTGAGAGCCCGCCCAGCGGTGCGACCGTGGAGGTCAGCCTCTCGATTCCGGTACGAAGCAGCGCCAGCAGATCCTGCGGGTCCTCGGTCGTGGAGGACGGTGACGAAGGGCCGTCGAGCGCCGGCGGAGACGGCGTGGCGGCCGTCCCCGAGTCCGGAGCGCCGCCGGTGAAGTAGGAGAGGTTCACCGCCTCCGCTCCGCTGTAGCGCCGCGCCGTCTCGGCCAGCCTGGTCTGGCTGGACGCCGCGTGCTGAACCGCGTCGCCGAGTACGCGACCGAGCCGGTCGTTGACCGTCTTGACCAGGTCGGCGGTGCCGTTGGCCGCGAGCCCCCGGGGGAAGGCCGGCAGTGCCTGGTCGGCGTGGTTCCTCTCCAGGTCCCGCAGCGCCTGGGCGTGCGGGGCGAGTGTGTGATCGTGATACCGCACGAGACTCGCCGGACGAACCGCGTATCCCAATTTCCGACCCTTCTTGGCGACGTGTTCTGACGACCGGAACCGGACCGGCGCTCAGGTGGAACAGGAGCGGCGGATCGCCTCCAGGAGCCAGCGCGGGCCCACGACCGACGCGCCCGCGGTCTCGCAGCGGGTGCGGAGTTCCCGGTCGGCGGTGACGACGAGCCGCTGCTCGTCCGGTGCCCGTGGCGCGGCCAGGTCGGCGATCGTGTCGTCGCCGCTGCCCGGGGCGGCCACGACCTCGGCGCCCGCCACCGCGTCCACGCCGCGCGCCGCTCCCTCGACGACCAGCACGATCCGCGGATAGCAGAGGTCGGCGACCGCTCCCGGAACGCCGTCGAAGCCGTCCACGGCGGCGATCTCGTCGCGCAGACGCTCGGCCGCGCCCCGGCGGTCGCGCCACCAGCCGTCGGCCCGTGAGCCCATGACGTTCGCCACGTCGACCACGAGGACCATCTGGTACAGCGACCGGCACAGCCGCGTCCACGCCTCGGCGAAGGCCGGGAACAGCTTCTGGCTCGCGACCTCGCCGGCCGGCACCCACGCCACCGCGGCGCTCTCGAACGACTGCGGGCGCACGTCGGCCCGGGAGGGCAACCGGCCGATCACCGTGTCGTACGACCAGCCGCCGTGGTCCTCGCGGGACAGCCACTGCACGTGGACGGTCGCCGGATCCAGCGTGCTCTCCTCGGACGCCTCGCGCAGGGCCGCCTCGACCGGGTTCTCGTGACTGTGCCGGGCGCCGCCGAGCAGGCCCCACGTGCCACCGCCGATCGACAGCCGCGACCGCTTCTGCAGCAGGATGTACGGGTCGGGGTCCATGCAGTACGCCAGCACTCCCGCCGCTCCGTACCGTCCCCAGTGCCGGTGTCCCGCCTCGCAGTTCGCCCAGCCGTCGCCGTCGCCCATGGCTGGAGCTTAGGCCTTGCCGGCCTTGTCCGCGGGACGGCCCGGCCGAGGGCATTGACGCACGGCTTCCGTCAGGCTACGGTCCGGCGGCGTCGCGCGCCTCTCTCCCCTGAGACCGAAGGGCTCTTCGACTTTGTGGGCGATGGGGTACGCGCCGACGCCCGGTAAATCTTCACGAACAGACGGACACAGACTGCGATCTACCGCATACTCTCCGTCGTTGGGCCGATCGGACGAAGCGAGGAGGCGGCCGGGCATGGTTGAGCCGGGCAAGGGGCCGCTGCGCCGGATTGATCCGCCGTTCGTCGCTCTCGGCCCTTCGGGTGTGGCGATCCGGGATCGGCTCAAGGGCCTCACGCCGCAGGATGAGAAAGTATTGCGGCTGGTAGGTGACCACCTAGGCTCGTCGGCGGGCAAAGATCTCAAGGCCCGTTTCGCTGCCGGGCTGGAACACGACAGTGACCAATGGGCGGAGCGAAAGCGGTCGTTGACCGTAGAGTCGTCCTCGCGGTGGGCCGGTTCGATCACCAAGGCCACCCATGATCAGTGGGCGCTGGCGCGGCGTTCCCAAATCGCCTACGTGCGGAATCTCGAAGCGGCGGTCGCCACGATCGCGCATCGCCTGTCATTGCCGGTCGGGTCGAAAGGCTCGAACAGAACCCCGGGCGGCTACCACTCTCGCGAGGAGTGGTTCGCCAAGTCCCGGAGGCTGCACCTGCTCCAGGATCGACTTGAGCGGCAGCGGGCGGACTACGACGCGGGGCGGGTTCGTGTCGTGCGGGGCGGTAAGCGCCTGCTGCGCAATCGACATAACCTGGAGGCGGCTCAGCTCACTGAAACCGAATGGCGTGCGCGGTGGGAGGCCGGGCGGCGGTTCCTCTCCGTTGATGGGGAGAGCGGGAAGCGGTATGGGAACGAGACGATCCGCGTCACCCCCGATGGTGAGGTCAGTATCCGGCTTCCAGCGCCGTTGGCGCACCTGGCCAACGCCGGTCATGGCCGGTACGTCCTCACCGCGAAGGTGACCTTCCGACATCGGGGTGAGCAGTGGCGGGATCGGGTGTGCGCGAACCGGGCGGTGGCCTACCGCATCCACCAAGACCTCGACCGGCGTGGACGCTGGTACCTCACCGCCTCCTGGACCATCCCGCCCGTCAAGACCCTCCCTTTGGAGGCTGCCCGGGCCGGTGGCCTGATCGGCGTGGACACCAACGCCGACCACCTCGCCGCCTGGCGACTCGACCAGCACGGCAACCCCGTCGGAGAGCCACGCCGCTTCGACTACGATCTGTCCGGCAGCACCGGGCATCGTGACGCCCAGATCCGACATGCCCTCATCGGTCTGCTGCACTGGGCCGAACGCCACCACTTGGCGGTCGCGATCGAGAACCTCGACTTCGCAGCGGAGGCGACCCGGGAGAAACACGGGCGGCTCAAAAGGTTCCGCAATCTGATCTCCGGGATACCCGTCTCCAAGCTGCGGGCTCGGCTGGTGGCGATGGCGGCCGAACTCGGCATCGCCATCGTCGCCGTCGACCCGGCCTATACCTCCAAGTGGGGCGCCCAGCACTGGCGAAAGCCCCTCACCACCACCGACCGCCCCGTCACCCGCCATGAGGCGGCGGCGGTGGCGATCGGACGACGCGCCCTGGGGCACCCGATCCGGCGACGGACGGCACCGCCCCCACACGACCAGAGCGATCGTGCGGGGCATCGGACCGTCCAGGCCGCACCGGAGACCCTCAGGCGCGAGGAACCCCGCCCACGCGTACCCGGACCACGGACACGATCCGCGCCGCCCACACGCGAAGCGAACACGGGGAACCAGGACACCCAACACCGTTCAGGGCGTCCGACTGAGCACACACAACTCACGCTCAGCCCTTAAGAACGGTATGACTTCCACGGCTCCTGGATGCTCTACACCAGCGCCGACGTGAACCCAGGCAAGGCCGGTACGCGCGGCTACAAGAACATCGCCGCGAACGTCCCCGGCTGCACCGTCCACCACAACGAGCAGTCCGTCGCGACGTACTGCTACACGGGCGCGAACGGCCAGTGGTGGACCTTCGACGACCCGTGGTCCATCGGCAAGAAGACCGACTACATCAAGGCCAACAACCTCGGCGGCGCGATGATCTGGGAGATGTCCGGTGACACCGGCACCCTGATGTCCGCCCTGGACAGCGGCCTGAAGTGACGGAGCGAGGAGCGGCTCCCCCGGGGGGCCGCTCCTCGGCTCAGCGGTTCTCGTCCGCGGCGGCGTCCCGGCGCTGCGCGGCCAGGCGCCGGCTGATCACCAGGCGCTGGATCTGGTTGGTCCCCTCGAAGATCTGCAGGACCTTCGCCTCCCGCATGTAGCGCTCGACCGGGTAGCGGTCGGTGTAACCGACCGCGCCGAGGATCTGCACGGCGTCGGTGGTGACCCGCATCGCGGTGTCGGTGCAGAAGAGTTTCGCCATCGCCGCCTCCTTGGTGATGTCCTCACCCGCGTCGAGCCGGCACGCGGCGGAGCGGTAGAGCGAACGCCCCGCCTCGATCGCGGTGGCCATGTCGGCGAGCATGAAGGCGACCCCCTGGAACTCGCCCACGGGGCGGCCGAACTGGCGCCGGGTCATCGCGTGGTCGGTCGCGACGTCCAGTGCCGCCTGGGACAGCCCGACGGCGCACGCGGCGATCCCCAGGCGGCCCCGGTCGAGGGCGGACATGGCGATCGAGAAGCCCTTTCCGAGCTCACCGACGAGCCGCGCCCGCGGGATTCTCGCCTCGCTCAGGTGCACCTGCGCGACGGGCGACCCGGTCAGCCCCATCTTCTTCTCGGGGCGGTCCGGGGACAGCCCGGGAGTGTCCTTGTCCGCCAGCAGGCAGCTGATCCCGCCGGGACCCTCCGCTCCGGTCCGGACGAACAGGTTGTAGAAGTCCGCGTGCCCGGCATGGGTGATCCACGCCTTGGTCCCGTCGACGACGAAGTGCTCGCCGTCGAGCACCGCCCTCGTGGTCAGCGACGCCGCGTCGGAGCCGGCCCCCGGTTCGGACAGGCAGTAGGAGCCGAGCAGCTCGCCGCCGAGCATGGCCGGCAACAGCTCCTTACGCTGAGCGCTGTCGCCGTACGTCGCGACGGGAAAGCATGCCAGAGTGTGCACCGCGACCGTCTCGGCGATGGTGAGCCAGCCGCCGGCCAGGAGTTCGATCGCTCGCAGGTAGTCCTCGAAGCGCCATCCGCTCCCGCCGAACTCCTGTGGGTAGGGCAGGCCGAGCACGCCGAGACTCCCGAGGTCGCGGCACAGGTCGCGCGGAAAGCGGCTGCGGGCCTCGTCCTCGTCGGCGCGCGGACGGATTTCCCGGGCGACCAGCTCCCGCAGCCGAGGAAGGAGTTCGCCCGGGACGGCCGGAGTCGTCGGCATTTTCGCTCTCCCTTGCTCCGCGCTGACAGCTCTGTTTTAGTGATGTTGACTTCACGAGGTGCGGGTGCCCGGTCGGAGCGCCTCGACCGGATAACGTAGGCCCTCGTCACGATGCGGGGCTACCCTCGGCGATGACGGTGACCGAGATGGGACGATGCGAATGCGCGACGGTCTGCGGCCCGGCCTGACGGCGACGATGACGTATACCGTCCCGCCCGAGAGGACAGTCCCGCACCTGTTGCCCGAATCGGCCGAATTCGCGGCACTTCCGGACGTCTTGGCCACCGGTTATCTCGTCGGAATCGTCGAGTGGACGTGCATCCGCGCACTCACCGATCGGCTCGATGACGCCGAACGCACTCTTGGCATCCATGTCGATCTCAGCCACGAGGCGCCCACGCCCCCTGGGGCCGACCTCACGGTGGAGGTGGAGCTGGTCTCCGTCGAGGGGCGCCGGCTCACCTTCTCCGTACGGGCGTCCGACGACGCCGGTGTGGTCTGCCGGGGCACCCACCAGCGTGCGGTCATCGACGTGGCGCGGTTCACGGACCGGCTCGCGGCGCGCACCGGCGGGCGCGGTGATGGCCCGGTGGGCGCCGCCGGCCGCTGATCCGCACGTTCAGCCGGTGTCGCGGCGGTCACGGCTCCGGATGTCCGAGCCGGCGTTCCCGTACCGGTAGGCCTCGGCGGTGTCGAGCGTCACGATGCAGTCCTCCGTGATGCCGGTCAGGCTCGCGAGGAACTTCCGGAGGCGTTCTTCCTGGTCGAAGATGAGCACGGCGACCGGGACATTGTCGGGGCGGCGCAGGAGACCTCTGCTCGACCGCCGGGAGGTGCCGATGTGCCCGTCGAGGCCGCGTAACACGGCGACGTCCGCCAGCCCGGCCTCGCGGGCACGGCTCACGATCTCGGTGTGCACGGGCCGGCGGTTCCGCCGGGCGCGTTCGCTCACAAGGATCATCAGTCTCGCGACCCGAACCGGCGCCACCGGCCTCCGCTCCGGATCGCGTCGCGTCACTCCGTGCCACCCGCCTGGGAGGCGGCCACCGCCACGGAGTAGTGCCGGACGACCGTGTCGTAGTGGTCGAGGACGGCCTTGGCGTCATCGTGGATCACCGCCGTCTCGTACTCCGGGCCGGCGAAGCGGCGAATCGCGTCGGTGGAATCCCAGAGGCTGAGCACCGTCAGCTCGACGCGACCCGACTCCTCTCGGCATAAGAGAAAAGCGTCCAGGTATCCCGGCACCTCGGTCAGCTCGGAGAGCACGTGACTTTCGAAATGTCGCTGGTAGGCGGCCGCCCCGTCGGGGGTCGCAGAAGCGCTCCAGCTCCTGGCGATCATCGCTTCCTCCGATATCGGCGGCGCCAGCGGGCCACCTCTTCCGGGTCACCCGATAATAACGCGCGACCGATGATTCAAAACGAATATCGAAGACATTAGTTCTACTTAATCGAGCTTTAAGTAGATGTCGGTGGCATGATAAGCCATCATAATCAATAGTTGAAGGAAGTCAACGTCTCGATCCGGCAATGCCAGTGAGGTGAAATCACATGGCATGGATGCTTCTTGCGGCACTCGCAGTTCTTGCTCTGCTCGCCCCCTGGCTCGGGACGGACAGCCGCGACGGACACGACTGGTCCGCCCATCACCTCTGGCCCTACCCCGGCGGCGACGACCCGGCCGGTGACCGCTGGAACCGGCGGCCGCTGGGACGAACCTCCTCCGACTCGTCCCAGGGGCGCCGTGTGACCGTGCCGTCGCCCGGCGGACCGGCCCGCACACTCTGAAGCCCGGGCGCATCGTAGATCGCCGTCACTCCGGGCGGCCGGGGCCTTCCGGTGGATCGTTTCGCGACCCGCCGTTGTCTCGCCGGTCCAGGGCGATCTGCAGGGCGCCGGCGGCCTTTGCCCGCACGTCGTCGGTCTCGTCGTGGCCCGTTGTCAGGCCGGTGCGCTCGGGCGGCTCGGGCGGGCCGCCCCGCGCTACCTCGTTCTGCTCGTTCATCGAGATTCCCGGCTTGACTAGTACCGGTAGTGATCCGCCTTGTAGGGGCCGTCGACGTCGACGCCGATGTAGGCGGCCTGCTCCTTGGTGAGCGTGGTCAGCTTGACGCCGAGCGCGTCGAGGTGCAGACGGGCGACCTTCTCGTCCAGGTGCTTGGGCAGGGTGTAGACGCCGACCGGGTAGTTCTCCGTCTTGGTGAACAGCTCGATCTGGGCGATCACCTGGTTGGTGAAGGAGTTCGACATCACGAACGACGGGTGGCCGGTGGCACAGCCCAGGTTCATCAGGCGGCCCTCGGCCAGCACGATGATGGAGTGGCCGTCCTCGAAGGTCCAGGTGTGGACCTGCGGCTTGACCTCTTCCTTCTTGATCCCGGGGATCTTCGCCAGGCCGGCCATGTCGATCTCGTTGTCGAAGTGGCCGATGTTGCTGACGATCGCCTGGTGCTTCATCCGCGCCATGTGGTCGGCGCTGATGATCCGGGTGTTCCCGGTGCACGTCACGAAGATGTCGGCGGTCTCCACGACGTCGTCCAGCGTGGTGACCTGGAAACCGTCCATCGCGGCCTGCAGAGCGCAGATCGGGTCGATCTCGGTGACGATGACCCGGGCGCCCTGGCCGCGCAGCGCGTCCGAACAACCCTTCCCGACGTCGCCGTAGCCGCACACGACCGCGACCTTGCCGCCGATCAGCACGTCGGTGGCGCGGTTCAGACCGTCGATCACGCTGTGCCGGCAGCCGTACTTGTTGTCGAACTTGGACTTGGTCACCGAGTCGTTGACGTTGATCGCCGGGAACGCCAGCGTCCCCGCCTTGGCCATCTCATACAACCGGTGGACACCGGTCGTGGTCTCCTCGGTCACACCCTTGATCCGCTCGGCGGTCCTGGTCCAGCGCCCCGAGCCGTCGACCGTACGGCGCAGCAGGTCGAGGATGACCTTCCACTCCTCCGGGTCCTCCTCCGACGCCGACGGCACCGCACCGGCCTTCTCATACTCCGCGCCCTTGTGGACCAGCAGCGTCGCGTCGCCACCGTCATCCAAGATCATGTTCGGGCCGGTGCCGTCGGGCCAGGACAGCGCCTGGTCGGTGCACCACCAGTACTCCTCCAGCGTCTCGCCCTTCCAGGCGAACACCGGCACACCCCGCAGGTCATCGGGGGTGCCGTCCGGACCGACCACGACCGCCGCGGCGGCGTGGTCCTGGGTGGAGAAGATGTTGCAGCTCACCCAGCGCACGTCGGCGCCCAGCTCGACCAGGGTCTCGATCAGCACGGCGGTCTGGATCGTCATGTGCAGCGAGCCCATGATCTTCGCACCGCGCAGCGGCTTGGACTCGGCGTACTCCCTGCGGACGGCCATCAGGCCCGGCATCTCGTGCTCGGCGAGCTGGATCTCCCTGCGGCCGAACGCCGCCAGCGACAGATCGGCGACCTTGTACTCGTAATTTCTCAACCCGCTCTCCATTCGCTTGGGCGATGGGACGTCTCTACGCGCCTTGTGGCCCGAGAATAGGTAGAGCGGCAATCTTTCGCATAACCACCATTGGTGTAATCACGCTGCGACCAAAGTCGCACACGTGTTCTCCCTACAGCGGATTCATCCACTGAGGCATCGGGTTATCTTCGGCGCAGCGGTGCATCTGGACCTAACCATTACAGCCGACGGAAGGCAAAGGCGGTCGATATCAAAATGAACGAAGCACGCGCAGAAGTCGGGATAATCGGCGGCAGCGGTCTGTACGAATTGGCAGAGCTGGAGAACGCCGAGACGGTCCGCGTCGAGACGCCTTTCGGGTCGCCCAGTGACGACCTGGTCGTCGGCCGGATCTGCGGACGGCCGGTGGCATTCGTACCGCGGCACGGCAGGGGTCACCGCCTCTCCCCCACCGAAATCCCGGTCCAGGCCAATATCTACGCGCTGAAGGCACTGGGCGCCCGCCAGGTCATCAGCATCAGCGCCGTCGGCAGCCTGCGCGAGGAATACGGCCCGGGAAGCCTGGTGGTGCCGGACCAGATCGTGGACTGGACGAAGAGCGGCCGGCCGAAATCGTTCTTCGGTGACGGGATCGTCGTGCACGCCTCGGTCGCCGACCCGTACTGCGGCCGGCTGCGCGAAGAACTCATGGCGGCGGCGCACAGCGCGACCGATGCCACGGTGCACGACAGCGGCACCTACATCTGCATCGAGGGACCGCAATTCTCCACGCGCGCCGAGTCGGAGCTCTACCGGCTTTTGAGGCTCGACATCATCGGCATGACCGCCGTTCCGGAGGCCAAGCTCGCGCGAGAGGCGGAGCTATGTTATTCGGCGCTCGCGCTGGTGACCGACTACGACTGCTGGCGTTCGGACGAGGAGGCCGTCGACGCCGATCTGGTCACCGCGGTCATGGCACGTAACGCCGACGCAGCGAAGAGGACGATCGTCCGCCTCATCGAGAAACTTCCGGCCGGCTCCGAGTGCGAATGTCAGACGGCACTGGCCCACGCGATCATCACCGACCGGGCCGCCGTACCCCCCATTGTGCGCGAGCGGCTGGACCTCCTCATCGGCAGATATCTCACCGGCTGATCGACCACGAACACACCATCCGGAACGGAGGACTCTCATGAGCTATCGGCTGTTCACCTCGGAATCCGTCGCCGAAGGCCATCCCGACAAGATCGCGGATCAGATCAGTGACACGGTCGTCGACGCGATGCTGCAGGCCGATCCGTACAGCCGCGCCGCGATCGAGACGTTGATCAGCACCGGTTTCGTCCATGTCACCGGTGAGGTCTCCGGGGCGCTCCCCGACGTCGAGGCGCTCGTACGGAAGAAGATCCTGGACATCGGGTACGACTCGTCGACCAAGGGGTTCGACGGTGCCTCCTGCGGCGTCGCGGTGTCGATCGGCGCGCAGTCCGCGGACATCGCGCAGGGCGTCGAGCGTTCCTACGAGGCCCGTACGGAGAGCGCCGACGAGTTCGACCGTCAGGGCGCGGGCGACCAGGGCCTGATGTTCGGCTACGCGTGTTCGGAGACCCCCGAGCTGATGCCGTTCCCGCTGACCCTGGCCCACCGGCTCGCGCGCCGTCTCGCGGCCGTGCGGCGCGACGGCACGGTGCCGTACCTGCGACCGGACGGCAAGACCCAGGTCACCCTCGCCTACCAGGGCGACCTTCCGGTCCGTCTCGACACCGTCGTGGTCTCCACGCAGCACGCCCCGGACGTGTCCCTGGAGGGGCTTCTCATTCCGGACATCATCGAGCACGTGATCACTCCGGAGGTCGCCTCGCTCGACCTGGCGACCGACGACTACCGGCTCCTCGTGAATCCGACGGGACGGTTCGAGGTCGGAGGTCCCATGGGCGACGCGGGACTGACCGGCCGGAAGATCATCGTCGACACGTACGGCGGCATGGCCCGGCACGGCGGAGGCGCGTTCTCGGGCAAGGACCCCTCCAAGGTCGACCGCTCGGCGGCGTACGCCATGCGCTGGGTGGCCAAGAACGTCGTCGCGGCGGGGCTGGCCGGGCGGTGCGAGGTGCAGGTGGCGTACGCGATCGGCAAGGCGCGGCCGGTCGGCCTGTTCGTCGAGTGCTTCGGCACCGAGAAGATCCCCACCGAGCAGATCCAGGACGCCATCAACGAGGTCTTCGACCTGCGGCCGGCGGCCATCATCGCGGATCTGGACCTGCGGCGCCCCAAGTACGCCCAGACCGCGGTGTACGGGCACTTCGGCCGGGAGGAACCGGGAATGACCTGGGAACGCTGTGACCGGGTCGCGGCTCTGCGCGACGTGACGGGGATCTGAACATGAACCTCGACGCCCTGACCGACCGGCGGCGGCTCGCCGAACGGATCCGCGACAGCATCCGGACCGTGCCCGACTTCCCCCGGCCCGGCATCGCCTTCCTCGACCTGTGTCCCGTCTTCTCGCAACCGGACCTGCTCGCGGCACTCGCCGGCGCCATGAGCGACGCCTTCTCCGGCGCCTTCGACCGGGTGCTGGCGGTGGAGGCGCGGGGATTCGTGGTCGGAACGGCGGTGGCCCGCCACGCCGGCCGGCCGCTGGTCCTGGCCCGCAAGAGCGGCAAGCTGCCCGGCCCGGTCGAGTCGGTGCGCTATGACCTCGAGTACGGCAGCGCCGAACTGCAGATCCAGCGGGACGCCCTGCGTCCCGGCGAGCGGGTGATCGTCGTCGACGACGTGCTGGCGACCGGCGGCACGATGGCGGCCGCCGGCGAACTGGTCCGCCGCAGCGGGGCGACCGTCGCCGGGTGTGCCGTCGTGGTCACCATTCCCGGGCTCGGCGGTGAACGCCGACTCGGCGCGGAAAAGGTGTTTTCGGTCCTGCCTACCGGGAATTGAGGTCAAAACTCGGTCCATGATGTGTCTACTCTAACACCAACAACATCGGTTACAAATTTACCGGCAGCGTCATCGACTTGACACCTAAAGGTTGATATGGAACCGTCCATCTGACCAAGGAGTAAGCCCCCCTGCCCACTTCGTGGTCAGACGAATATTTCGTAGTAGCAGGTCTCCGTCAGCGGAAATCAACAGATTCGTCAATGAGGCGATGCGTTCATGCACGGTCCGAGCACGATCTTCACCGCCGCCCGAGCGTACCGGCAGGCCAATGAGGCCGACAGCAGCAAGATCAAGTTAGCGGCTCCGCGCCCATACCGGACGTGGCCTATTCTGGTCCACTCCGCCGAGCCGGACGCGGCATCGTTGCGAATTCTGCCGACGTCCGTGAACGCCCGGGAAATTCTCTGCACATTGGAGAACGAATGAACGCACACGCCAGCAGCACGACCGAACCCACCATTGAAGTCGTTGATGATCGACTCGCGGGCACGGAGGAACGCACGGAGGAACTCCGTGAGTTAAGCCGGGATGTCCATGATCGAATCGCCCATTCAGTCCTCACCGTACTGAACAGCCTCGAATTGGTGGACCTGGAACGGGAGGCGACCGAACCCGCGGCGCGATCTCGCCTCGCACAGGCGAAGCGATCCACCGCGGAGACGCTTGAGGAGATCCGGAGCCTTTCCGCCCGCCTTCGCGCCATGGCCGAACGCGTCACCCATCCTTGGAACGATGCACCGCGCAGGGCCGAGCCTTGGAACGATGCACACCGCAGGGCCGACCGCGTCTGCAAGGTCGCGGCCGAGCCCGCCGGCCCGGCCCGGACGTCGCCGGGCGACGCGCGCGAGGTGCACGACGAGCTGTTCCTGGTGGTACGCGAGGCGGTGTTCAACGCGGTCACCCACGCGCGCGCCAAGTGCGTCGCGGTCGACGTGCGGGCGAACGGGGACTGGATCGACGCGGTCGTGGAAGATGACGGAAGCGGCTTCGAACCCCATCGGCTACCACCCGCGAAGAGCGTCGGGCTGGTCTCGATGCGCGAACGCACCGTCCGCGTCGGCGGCCGGCTCGACATCGCCTCCTGTCCCTGCTGTGGCACTCGCGTCACCATTGGGATGCCGCTACGGGGAGCCTTGCGTGAGCACGGGGGATAGGCGGATCCGGGTGCTCATCGCGGACGACCACACGCTGTTCCGCGAGGGAATCGCGGAGATCCTGTCCCGGGAGAAGGATCTGGAGGTCGTCGGCGAGGCCGATTCGGGCCGCGGACTACTGGCGATCGCCCGCAAGATACATCCCGATGCGATCATGCTCGACGTCGAGATGCCCGGGCCGGGAGCGGAGGCGACCGTACGGGAGATCGTCAGCGAGCTTCCCGACACCCGCGTGATCATCTTGACCATGCACGACGACCCGGGACTGGTCGAGAAGATGCTCGCCGCCGGAGCCCGGGCGTACGTCATCAAGGGCGCCACCCGCGAGGCGTTGCTGGCCGCGATCCGGGGTGCCCGGCACGACGACCAGCACGTGGTCGTTTCGGTGTCCCGCGAGACGGTGATCAGATTAAGAGAACCACCGGAATCCCCGCTCTCACCGCGCGAGCTCGAGGTGCTGACGGCGGTTTCGGCCGGACTCAGCAACGCGCAGATCGCCGCCCGGCTGTTCATCACCGAGGGCACGGTGAAGCGGCACCTGACGAACGTGTACGTGAAGCTCGACGTGACGACCCGGATGAACGCCATCAACAAGGCGATCGAGATGGGGCTCATCAAACCCCGGGGCTTCCGGCACCCGAAGCACTACTGATCCAGCGCCGATCCGGAGGGAGAAACCGATGACCGAGAGCTCGACCGCGGCAGCGCCCCCGATGCTGACGGGAGATCAGGTCCTCGTCGACCTGTCCGTACTGATCGCCGAGGACCTGCCCTGCTACTGGTCGACCCACCAGCCGTTCCAGCACAAGACGTGGAACTGGTTCGAGAGCAGGAGCGATCCCAGCGGCTGTGTCGTCAACCGTTCCGGGCCGTACGCGACCCGGTGGATGGCGATCGACGAGCACACGGGGACCCACCTCGACGCCCCCAGTCACTTCATTCCGCCCGAGGGGTCGGGACTGCCGTACGCGGGGCCGGCCGGGGCCGTGTCGATCGACCGGGTGCCGCTGGAGCGCCCCATGGGGCCGGCCGGAGTCGTCGACGTGTCCGCGCTCACGGGGACCGTCGATGAGCCGGGCCGCAGCCCGATCATCGAGCCCCGCGTCATCACGGAGTGGGAGGAGGAGCACGGCCGGTTCCGGCCCGGCGACGTGTGCCTGTTCCGCACCGGCTGGGACGTCCACTACCGGCGCGGCGAGGCCGGTTCGGCGTACCTGCACGACATCGTCGTGACCGGGCGGCGCCCCGCCTGGCCGGCTCCCGAGGTGGACACCATCGGACTGCTCCTGGAGCGCGGCGTCCGCTGCGTGGGCAGCGACGCGCCCACCATGGGGCCGGCGCACGGGGACCGCGGGCAGGCCGTACACGTGCGAGGGCTGAGCGAGGGAGCCGTCTACGTGGAGTGCCTGACCGGGCTGGACCGGCTTCCGGAGCGCGGCGCGTTCTTCTGCTTCCTGCCGCTGAACGTCGAACACGCCACCGGCGCGCCCGGCCGGGCCGTGGCCTGGCTACCGGCGGGATGACACGCTCACGGCCACCGCTCGCGGAGCCCGCGCGGGCTCTCGTCGGCTTACTCCGTCCGACCTCGTCCGCTCGTGAGCCGGCGGGCCGCCTCGTCCTTCAGTTCGGCGCAGACGCTCTTGAGCACGCTCAGCATCGCCAGCGCGGCCGGCGAGCGGTAGGACGCGGGCGCCAGGGCGACCCGGATCTTCCGCGAGAGCGCCTTGGTGTCCAGCGGCCGCACGACGACGTCCGTCCGGACCGTGGGCACGGTGAGCTGCGGGATCAGGGCCACCCCCGCACCCGCGGCGACGAGCCCCTCGACCACGGTCCGGTCGTCGGTGCGCAGCGCGACCACCGGTTCGAAGCCGACCTCGCGGCAGGCCTCGGGCAGGACCTCCAGGGTCGGACCGTGCCGGACTCCCTGGATCCAGTGCTCGCCGGCCAGGTCCGCGAGCCCGATGCTGTCCCGGTCGGCGAGCGGGTGCCCGAGGGGAAGCCCGATGTGAAGGGGGTCGTCCACCAGGTCCAGCTGTTCGATGTCGTCGGGGAGCGGAGGCTCCATCTCGAACTGGTAGACGAGGGCGAGGTTGATCTCGCCCGCGCGCAGGCCGGCCACGCACTCGTCCGGATCGCCCTGGAACAGGTCGAGCTCGATGCCGGGGTAGCGAACGCGGAAGGCGGCGATCGACCGTGCCACCAGCGTTGATCCCGCGGTGGCGAACCAGCCGAGCCGCAGCAGCCCGGACTCCAGCCCGGCGAACGCCCGCAGCTCCTTCTCGATCGAGTCGAGCTGATGGAAGACCGACTCCGCCTGGCTGACGAGCAGGCGCCCCGGCTCGGTGAGCGAGACGCCGCGTGCGCCGCGCTCCACCAGGCGGGTGCCCAGCTCTCTCTCGAACGCCGCGATCTGCTGGGAGATCGCGGACGGGGTGTAGGCCAGCGCCTGGGCCGCGGCGGTGAACGAGCCCCGTCTGGAGACCTCACGAAGGATCCACAGGCGGCGCACATCAAGCATTTAAGCATTCTAACAGGAGCTTGCAGGAAAAGTACCGACAGAAAAACTCTGAGCCGGACAAAACTCCCCTCTGGCCACGATAGGAAGTATTCATGGCCGAAGTAGACGCAGATCGGCGGCCCCAGCGCCGGACGACGGCGGAGTTGCGGCGTGAGCTGGGGCTCAAGGAAGCGGTCGCGATCGGGATCGGAGGCACCGTCGGTGGGGGCATCTTCGTTCTCGTGGGCGTCGCCGGGGGGAAAGCCGGACCCGCGGCCCTTATCGCGTTCTCATTAGCCTTTGTCGCCTCTCTTTTCATCGCGCTCCCCTATGCCGAACTCGCCTGCCGGCTGCCGATGGCGGGCGGCGGGTACGCCTTCGCCCGGCAGGTCCTCGGCCCGCACTGGGGATTCCTGATGGGCTGGATCTACTGGGGCGCCTACGTCTTCCTGTCCGGATACGTGACGATCGGCTTCGGCGGCTACCTCCACGCCGCCACCGGGTTCCCCACCACGGCGGGCGCGGCGATCCTGGTGGCCGCCTGCATCGCGGTGAACCTCCTCGGCGTCAAGGTGTCCGGAGGCGTCCAGACCGCGGTGATCGCCGCGGCGATCATCGGCCTGGCCGGATTCTCTTTCTGGGGCCTGCCCCATGTCAGCCTCGACCATCTGACCCCGTTCGCGCCGCACGGAATCAACGGAATATTCCTGGCCGCGCTCGTGGCATTTCTTTCGTTCGGCGGATTCGACATGGTGGCCGCCGCCGGAGAAGAGATAAAACGCCCCGAACGCAATCTGCCGCGCGCGATTCTGCTGACGCTTGCCGGCGTGCTCTTCCTTTATCTCATCGTGGCGTTCGTCGCGGTGGGCACGGTTTCCTCCGCCCATCTCGGGTCTTCGACCTCGCCGCTGGCCGACGCCGCCGGCGTTTTCGGCGGCGACGTCGCACGGCACCTCATCGTGTTCTGCGCCCTGCTGACCACGGCGGCGACGGCGAACGCCATCGTGGTGGTGACGTCCCGCACCGTCTTCGCGATGTCACGCGACCGGATGCTTCCCGCGCCGTTCGCCGCGGTGAGCGCCCGTACCGGGTCCCCGTGGGTCGCCGTGGTGATCAACGGTCTCCTGATCGAGGGGGTGGCGGTGGTCGGCACCGTCTCGATGTCCTCCTCGACCGGCGGTTTCCTGTACGTCCTGCACTTCGTCCCTCCCCTGCTGGCCCTGGTCCGGCTGCGCCGCGACAACGCCGGCGAGCGCCCCGCGTTCTCGACGCCGGCGCCGCGGATCGTCGTGCCCCTCGCCTTCGCGTGCAGCGCTGGTCTGCTCATCGCCAGCGGCGTCACCGGAGTGACCATCGGCTCGGCGTGGCTCCTCGTCGGCGTCGTGCTCTACATCGGCTACTTGTACACACAGCGCGCCGACCGCGCCGGGCGGGTGGGTTGAGCGCGGCGGCACCCGTGGGAAAGACCAGAACACGACCGAGGGAGTCGGGGCATGGCGGCCGGTGACGACATCACGCGTACGGATCTGTTCCTCGTCGACGAACTGCTCACGCCGGAGGAACGCGACATCCGCGACCGGGTCCGGCGCTTCGTCGACGCGGAGGTGCTGCCGGTCATCAACGACTACTGGGAGCGCGCCGAGTTCCCGTACCCGCTCGTCCCCGGGCTGGGCGGCCTGCGGATCGCCGGAGGCGCGCTGCGGGGCGACGGCTGCCCCGGGATGAGCCCGGTCGCCGAAGGCCTCGTCGCCGCCGAGCTCGCCCGCGCCGACGGCGGCCTGCGGGTCTTCTGCGTCGGCCACGGCCTGGCCATGATGGCCGTCGGCCTGCTGGGCTCGGCCGAGCAGCGGTCCCGCTGGCTGCCGAAGCTGGCCGCGATGGAGACGATCGGCGCGTTCGCGATGACCGAGCCGGCGCACGGGTCGGACGTCTCCTCGCTGGAGACGCGCGCGCGGCGCGACGGCGCGGCGTACGTCCTGGACGGCGCCAAGCGCTGGATCGGCAACGGCACCTTCGCGGACGTCGTCGTGGTCTGGGCCCGCGACGACGACGGTGAGGTCGGCGGCTTCGTCGTGGAGACTCCGGCGGAGGGGTACTCCGCGACGGCCATGCGCGGCAAGACCGCCTGCCGCGTGGCGGTCCACGCCGAGATCTCGCTGACCGGCGTGCGGGTGCCCGCCGAGAACCGCCTGACCGAGGCGACGTCGTGGCGTGCGATCACGCCGCTGATGCTCAAGGCCCGCCAGGACGTCTGCTGGGAGGCGCTCGGCCACGCCGTCGCGGCGTACGAGGTCGCCGCCGCCCACGCGGTGAACCGGCGGCAGTTCGGCCACCCGCTGGCCGACTTCCAGCTCGTGCAGGCCAAGCTGGCGCGGATGCTCGCCGACCTCACGAGCATGCGGCTGATGTGCTGGCGGCTGACCCGCCTGGAAGAGGAGGGCCGGGCGACCCTCGCGCAGGCGTCGGCCGCCAAGCTGCACACGGCCGCCGCCGCCCGCCAGATCGTCCTGGACGCGCGCGACATCCTCGGCGGCGACGGGCTCCTGATCGACCGGCACGTGGCCCGCCACCACGCCGACATCGAGGCCCTTTACACATACGAGGGAACCCAGGACATCCAGAAGCTCATACTGGGCCGCAGCATCACCGGCCGATCGGCCTTCACCCGCTGATCCACCGGCCATCGCACCGATCCCAGACACGGAGGAGACTTGTGACGTTCGACCCGGTCCCCCAGCGACCCGAGCTGCCGAAGCTGGAGGAAGAAGTACTGCGGCGCTGGAATGACGAAGGAGTGTTCCGCAAATCCCTGGACCGGACCGCCGGGGGCACGCTGTTCCGGTTCTACGACGGTCCGCCGACCGCCAACGGGCGGCCCGGCGTGCACCACGTCGAGGCCCGGGTGTTCAAGGACGTCTTCCCCCGCTACCGGACGATGAAGGGCCAGGCCGTGCCCCGCAAGGCCGGCTGGGACTGCCACGGAATCCCGGTCGAGCTGGAGGTGGAGCGCGAGCTCGGGCTGACGCGCAAGACGCAGATCGAGGAGTACGGCGTCGCGGAGTTCAACGCCCGCTGCCGGGAGTCGGTGATGCGCTACGTCGGCGAGTTCGAGCGGCTCACCGAGCGCACCGGCTTCTGGGTGGACACCGACGACGCCTACTGGACGCTGAGCGAGACGTACGTCGAGAGCGTCTGGTGGTCCCTCAAGACCCTGTACGAGCGCGGGCTGATCTACCAGGACCAGCGGGTCGTGCCGTACTGCCCGCGCTGCGGCACCGCGCTGTCCGACCACGAGGTCGCCCAGGGGTACCGGGAGACCGACGACCCGAGCATCTACGTGCGCTTCCCGGTGCTGACCGGCCCGCTGGGTCCCGGCGGCGCGGGCCTGCCCGAGCCGGGCGCCGAGGTGTCGCTCCTGGTGTGGACGACGATGCCGTGGACGCTCGTACCCGCCACGGCCGCGGTCGTCAGCGACAAGATCCGGTACGTCCTGGCCCGCGGCGGGCGTGCCGGCGACCACTACGTGGTCCTCGCCGCCGAGCGCGTCAAGGTCGCCCTGGGCGAGTCGGCGGAGATCATCCGCGACGTGGCGATCGACGAGCTGGCGGGGGCGCGCTACCGGCCGCCCTTCGACTTCGTCGGCCCCGGCTCGGCGGCCGACCCCGACGGCGACCCGGCCTCCTGGCGCTTCGTCGTGATCGACGACTTCGTCGAGATCGACCAGGGCACCGGGATCGTGCACACCGGCGCGGCGTTCGGCGAGGACGACATGCGCGTCGCCCGCGCCAACGGCATGCCCGTGGTGAAGCCGGTCGACGCCGAGGGACGGTTCGACGACCGGGTCGGCCCGTACGCCGGCATGTTCATCCGCGACGCGGACGCCCCGATCATCGACTTCCTCCGCGAGAACGACCTGCTGGTGCAGGAGGGCACGCACCGGCACTCGTTCCCCTTCTGCTGGCGGTGCTCCTCGCCGCTGCTGTACTACGCCAAGCCGTCCTGGTTCATCGCGACCACCCGGATCCGGGACGACCTGCTGGCCGGCAACGCCGAGGTCGACTGGCGGCCACCGCACATCCGCGACGGCCGGTACGGCGACTGGCTGGCCAACAACGTCGACTGGGCGCTGTCCCGCGAACGCTACTGGGGCACCCCGCTGCCGCTGTGGCGCTGCTCGGGGTGCGACCGCACGGTGGCCGTCGGATCCCGCGCCGAGCTCGGCGAGCTGGCCGGACGTGACCTGTCCGGGCTCGACCCGCACCGCCCGTACGTGGACGAGATCACCTTCGACTGCGCGTCCTGCGACGGCACCATGACCCGGGTCCCGGAGGTCATCGACGCCTGGTACGACTCGGGCTCCATGCCGTTCGCGCAGTTCGGGTACCCGCACGTGCCCGGCAGCGAGGAGAGGTTCAAGGCGGCCTACCCCGCCGACTACATCTGCGAGGCCATCGACCAGACCCGCGGATGGTTCTACTCGCTGCAGGCGGTCGGCACCCTGCTGTTCGGCCAGAACGCCTACCGGCGGTCGCTGTGCCTCGGCCACATCGTGGACGACGAGGGACGCAAGATGTCCAAGTCCGCGGGCAACGTCCTGGACCCGTTCGCGCTGGTCGACACCTACGGCGCGGACGCCCTGCGCTGGGTTCTCCTCGTCGAGGGGAACCCCTGGCAGTCGCGAAGGGTCGGCGAACGTGCCCTGGAGGAGGCGATCCGCCGGGTCCTGCTGACGATCTGGAACACCTACTACTTCTTCGTCACCTACGCCCGGCTCGCGCAGTGGCGCCCCGGCCAGGACGTGCCGCCGGTCGAGCGGCGCCCGGTGCTCGACCGCTACATCCTCGCCGAGCTGGCCGACGTGACCGCCGAGGTGGACGCGGCCATGGCCGGGTTCGACGTGACGTCCGCCGGCCGGCGGCTCGCCGGTTTCGTCACCGACCTGTCGAACTGGTACGTGCGCTGCAGCCGGGACCGGTTCTGGAACACCGACCCGGCGGCGCCGGCCACGGACTCCGCCGCGGCCTTCGCGACGCTGCACACGTGTCTGTCCACGCTCAGCCGGCTGCTCGCCCCGATCACGCCGTTCCTGGCCGAGGTCCTCTACCGGAACCTGGTGCTCGGCGTCGATCCGGACGCTCCGGAGTCGGTGCACCTGACCGACTTCCCCGAGCCGGACACCACAGTGCGGGACGACGGGCTGCGGGAGGCCATGGCCACCGCGCGCCGGCTCGTCACGCTGGGCCGGGAGGCGCGCAGCAACTCCGGCATCGGCGTCCGCCAGCCGCTGCGGCGCGCGGTCGTCACGCTGCCGGCCGGGCTGCACGACCGCTTCGGCGACGTTCGGGGCGTCATCGCGGCCGAGCTCAACGTCAAGGAGCTCGAGCTGACCGGGGGCGGCCGGGCCGAGCCGGTGTCGCACGCGATCAAACCGGTGTTCCGCGCGCTCGGCGCGACGTTCGGCAAGCGGACCCAGGTGGTCGCCGCCGCCGTCCGCGAGGCCGACCCGGAGGCCGTCGCCACCGCCGTCCGCGAGGAGGGGCGGTTCACGGTCCAGGTGGACGGCGAGCCGATCACACTCGACGCCGAGCACGTGGAGATCGCCGAGATCCCGGTCGTCGGCTGGCAGGTGTGCCGCGACGGCGGGCACAGCGTCGCGCTCGACGTGTCGATCGACCGTGAGCTGCGGCTGGAAGGTCTCGCCCGTGAGCTGGTCCGGCTCACCAACGACCTGCGCAAGCGTCGTGGCCTCGGCTTCGCCGACCGCGTCACGCTGACGGTCGACGTCGGCGCCGACCCGCGCGGGGAGATCGCCGACATGCTCTCCGCGCACACCGCCGTCATCGGGCAGAACGTCCTCGCGGACGAGATCCGGCGAGGTCCCGCCGGCGACGGCGCCGAGCGGGTCTCGCTGGCGGACGGCGACATCACCCTGGACCTGCGGCTGTCCGGCGTGTGACGAAGGACCGCCCGGAACCCTCCCGGTGAGGGTTCCGGGCGGTCCGTCAGACGCTCGGAACGAAGAAATGCGTCCGCCGCAGCCGGATCAGCCCGCCGTCGAACTCATAGATGTCGGCGAACCCCACCTCGGTGCGGGTGCCGCCGGGCAGCACGCAGCTCACGCGTCCCCAGGCGGCGGCCCTCCCGTCCTGGACGACCGTGTGCTCGACGTCGTGCACGCTGGAGAGGATCTTCCGCTCGTCGTGGTAGAAGCGCAGGACACGGTCGAGGCCGTCGAGCGAGGGGAATCCCGGCCGTTCGTAGACGATCTGCGGGTGGAAGAACTCCGGCAGCGCGTCCCAGTCCATCGCGTCGATGGTGGCGAACATCGCCCGGAGCCGTGCGTCGTCCATCGCGTCCCTCCCGGTCACTCGAACACGACGGTCAGCGAGGGCAGGCCATGCGTCTCGATCACGAACTCATCGCCACGCGCCGCGGGCAGCGACCGGCCGAGCGCGCCCGACAGCACGACGTCGCCGGGGAGCAGGCTGGTGCCCAGGCGGTTCAGCGTGCGGGCCAGCCAGGCGACCGATTCGGCCGGGTGACCGAGCACCGCGCTGCCCAGCGCCTCGACCTCCGTCCTGCCGTTCTGCTGGACGAGCATGCCGATCGTGCGCAGGTCGGCGTCGCGCAACGCCGGGCTCCAGGGACCGAGGGTGAAGGCGCCGTAGGACGCGTTGTCCGCGATGGTGTCGACGAGCTTGATCCGCCAGTCGGTGATCCGGCTGTCGATCACCTCGACGGCCGCCGCGACCGCGTCCGTCGCGGCCAGCACCTCTTCGGCCGTGCAGTCGTCGCGGTCGAGGGGCTTGCCGATCAGGAAGGCCAGCTCGCCCTCGACCCGCGGCTGCAGGAAGACCTCGGCCGGAACGCTCGACCGGCCCTCGCGGGCGGCGAAGAAGCGTGACTCCCAGAGCCGCCCGTAGTCGGGCTCGTTCACCCCGATCTGGTCCCGCATCGCCTGGCTGGTCAGCCCGATCTTGTGGCCCAGAACGCGCTCACCGCGCCCGGCCCGCAGCTCCGACCAGCGGGTCTGGATGCGGTAGGCGACGGCCGGCGAGTCGAGGCCGGTCGTCTCGCTGAGCGGCCGGACGGTGTGCCGCTCCTCCCAGGCGCGATCGAGGGTGGCGACGATCGCCTCGACGTCGACGGTCTTGACGTCGCCGGTCGGGGTGCCGGCCATCATCGCGTCCTCTCGGCGAGGATGAGGATGCCGCCCGGCATGTCGTCTTCGAGCACCTCGCGTACGGTGAAACCGCCGTCGGCCAGGGCCTCGCTCCAGCCCTTGGAGTCCAGGAGCGTCTGGCGCATCAGGGCGTGCACGAGGGTGAACTCCGGGGTGAACCGCGGACGGTCCTCTCCGGCGGCGGGCGGCTGCACCTCGGCGATGAGCAGCCGGGCCCCCTCCGGCAGCCGGCCGGCCAGGTCGGACAGGTACGCCACCAGCGCGTCCCGCCCCTGGGCCAGGATCTCGTGCAGCAGGAAGAACGTGATCACCAGCTGGGTGTCGCCCAGCGACGGGATGGCGGAAAGGTCGCCGGCGTCACCGCGGACGACCCGCACGCGGTCGGCGAGGCCGGCCTCGCGCACCGCCTTGTCGGCCTCGGCGCAGGCTTCGGGGCTGATGTCCACGCCGGTGCCGCTCGCGCCGAAGCGCGAACACACGGTCAGCAGGAATTTCGCGTTTCCGCAGCCCAGGTCCAGCGCGTGGCCGAACTCCACACCGTCGAGCAGGCGCAGGGCGTGCGGGACGACGTCCTTGCGGCCGAGCATCGCCGCGCCGTCCGCCACCCAGCGTCCGTCGCGCGGATAGTCGGCGCCGTACCGTTTGTCGCCGCTCAGGAAGGCGTCCATCCGCCGCAGCGGCTCGCCGTACCCGCCGACGAGCCAGACCAGGTAGCCCTTGTCCTGGCAGACGTCGCGCCCGTACGCCGTGAGGGCGAACGCGTCGCCGCTCTCCTCGACGAGGCCGCGCTGGGTGAGATAGCGAAGCGAGGCGCCGAGCAGCGCGGCCTCGTCCCGGCCACGGCCCTTGATCGCCGCCCGGGTCAGCGTGCCATTCTCCAGATCGGGGAGCAGGTCGGCCATCTCGAATGCGGCCAGCACGCTGCTCACCGCATATCCCTCGAAAAGGTCGAACGCTCGGCGGCCGGCTTCGGCGCGCCGCTCAGTGTCAGCCGTCATCGCTGTTCAACGCCCTTTCCTTGGAGAATAACGAACAGCCACAGCCTATTCGGCGCCTCTCACGTCAGGAATCCCACAAAGACGTATGACGCGTACCCGCAAAGGCGTAAATCCGGGTTCCACCATTGCGTGATTGTCCGCCCGCCGGACGCCCGGTCATCCTTTCTGGGACGCCGGTACCCAAGGAGCGAGATTCGTGCGAGTCGTTATCACAGGTTCCATCGCGCTCGACCATCTGATGACCTTTCCGGGACGGTTCGCGGAGCACCTGATCGCCGACCACCTGGATGAGGTGTCGTTGTCCTTTCTCGCGGACGGACTGACGGTCCGCCGCGGCGGTACCGGGGCGAACATCGCGCTCGGGCTGGCCCGGCTCGGGCACCGGCCCGTCCTCGTCGGCGCGGCCGGTCCGGACTTCGCCGACTACCGCGCCGACCTCGAGGGCGAAGGGGTGGACAACGCGTTCGTCCGGATCTCGGCGGAGCAGTACACGGCGCGCTTCGTCTGCACGACGGACGCCGTCGGAAACCAGATCGCGACCTTCTACCCCGGGGCGATGAGCGAGGCGCGCGAGGTCTACCTGCGGCCGGTCGCCGACCGGCTCGGCGGCGTCGATCTGGTGCTCATCGCTCCGGACGACCCGGACGCGATGCTGCGGCACACCGACGAGTGCCGCAGGTACGGATATCCCTTCGCCGCCGATCCGTCCCAGCAGCTGGCGCGGATGGACGGCCCCGCCATCCGGAGGCTCGTCGACGGTGCCCGGTACCTGTTCACCAACGCGTACGAGCGAGAGCTGCTGTGCCAGAAGACCGGCTGGTCCGAGCAGGACGTGCTGGGACGCGTCGGGCAGTGGATCACCACCCGGGGACGGGACGGCGTCGTGATCGAGGCCATGGGCCGGCCGCGGATCGGCGTGCCGGCCGTCCTGACCGAGGACGAGGTGGATCCGACCGGTGTCGGGGACGGCTTCCGGGCCGGTTTCGTGTGCGGTGTCGCGTGGGATCTGGGGCCGGAGCGGGCGGCCGAGATCGGATGCGCCCTCGCCACGCTGGTGCTGGAGGTGACCGGGCCACAGGGGTACCGGCTCGATCCCGGCCGGTTCACCACCATGCTGACCTCGGCGTACGGCGCGGGCAGCGCCGATGCGGTCGGGCCGGTCCTCCGGGCGGCCGTGCGCGAGGCCGGTGTGGTCCGGTGAACGCGTCGCGGTCGCTGCGGTCCCTCCTGGCGGAGGGACGGCGGCTCCTCGGCACGTTCAGCATCATCCCGTCGGCCGACGTCATCGAGATCATCGCGCTGAGCGGCCTGGACTTCTTGATCATCGACATGGAGCACGGGCCGTTCGGGCTGGAGACGGTGCGCGCCGGGCTGATGGCCGCGCGGGCGCACGGCCTGCGGGTGGTGGTCCGGGTGAGGACGGCGGAGGCGGCGCTGGTCGGTGCGGCGCTGGACGTCGGCGCGGACGGCGTACTGGTGCCGCAGGTCGGGTCGGCCGACGCCGCGCGGGCCGTGGTCGAGGCGGCCAGGTTCGCGCCGGAGGGGGCGCGCGGCGCCAACCCCTATGTGCGCGCCGCCCGCTACGGCGCCACGGCGGACTGGTTCGCCGCCGCGAACCGGGACGTCGCGGTGATGGTGATGATCGAAGGAACGGCGGGGATCACGGCGTTGCCCGAGATCCTCCAGGTCCCCGGCCTCGACGGCGTCTTCCTCGGGCCGGTGGACATGTCCCACTCCCTCGGCGTGCCGGGCCAGATCGATCACCCGAGTGTCCGTGCCGCCCTGGAGGAGGCGGCCGCCGCCGCGGCCGCCCGGAACATGGCCACCGCGGTGTTCGCCCCCGACGAGGCCCACGCCCGTACGTGGTGGGAGGCGGGAATCCAGCTCGTCGCCTGCGGCGTGGACGCCCAGCTGGTACGGGAGCGCCTGCTCCGGCTCGCCGAAGGGGCCTGTCCCCCGGCGGTGAGCGGCGAGCGGCTCACCGCTGGTGGAGCGTGAGCCGAGATTCCAGAGTCGGCGGTACGGGATGGCGCCAGATGTCGAGCGGTACGGCTCGGGCGGCGCGTCCGTCGTCGCGCAGGACCCGGCCCATCAGCTTCACGTGCCGTAACGTCAGGGTGCGTTCGGCGACGACGAGGTTCGGCACGGCCGCCGCGATCTCCATCTCCAGAGGCTGGAGCTCCTCGACCGACCGCAGCCACACCGTCAGTGCCAGGTCGCTGTGGCCCACGACCGCCGCGCACATCCGGGTCTGCGGCAGACCGGCGAGGTGCGCCGCGGCGTCGGCCAGGGCGTGGTGCGGCACGTCGATCCACAGGGTCGCCGACACCGGGCGGCCGGAGAACGAGCGGGAGACCTCGCACCTCAGCGTCAGCGCACCGCTGTCGAGCAGGCGGTACAGCCGGCGGCGCACGGTGCTCGGGCTCGCGCCGGTGGCCGTGGCCAGTTCCTCGTACGACGCGCGGCCGTCGCGGCTGAGCGCCACCGCAAGCCGGCGGTCCTCGGGGCGGAGTTCGGCCACGCGGGTCCGGCTCGGCGACCCGCCCTGGAGACGGTGCCGCTGCGCGGGGGAAAGCGAGCCTAATCGCCAGTGGCTGCCTTCGACGAACATCTCGTTGGCGACCGACGTGCGGCTGGACACCACGCCGGGCAGCGCGTTGAGCCGGCGCAGCAGGTAGTGCGAGAGCGTGGGCAGGTCCGGGGTCCAGACGGTGACGAGCAGATCGCAGGTCCCCACGGTGTGGGCGATGGTCACGGCCTGAGGGTCGTCGGCGAGCGCCGCCGCCACGTCGTGGACCCGATCGGCGGTGCAGTGCACCGCGACGAGGGCGAACGACATGCTCCGCATGAGCGACGGAGCCCCGTACGCGGTGACCCAGGCGAGCCCCTCCGTGCTCAGGCGCTCCCAGTGCCGCGCGGCGGTGACCGGGTTGACCTCGAGCACCTCGCCGATCAGCCGCCACGGTGCGCGCGGCGCGATCTGCAGGGCGTTGATCAGGGCGAGATCGAGCTCTCGAAGTGCGTTGCCGGTTTCGTGCACAGATAGCCCCACCGTAGTCGGATAACTGCAATGTCGCGGAATCAGGCAGTTGTTACAGCATTATGGCATCGGTCCTTTTCTCGGGGGAAGGGGAAGACGCCGGCACCGCACTATGACTGACATGCGTTCCTTGCCGGAACGCACTTCCGGCCGAATCCCCATCGGCTCGGGCGACCGAGCCCGGTCCGTAACGATTAGGTCCCAGTTGGAATGGACGGGAGTTCGCACATGCCAGACGAATATCCGCCGGCGATTCCCGACGAGGAGTCGAAGGAGCGCGGCAGCATCGCGGCCCGCCTCAACCGGCTGCCGATAGGCCGTGTCCACCGGCTCGCAGTCATCTTCGTCGGCCTCGGGCTCTTCTTCGACACTTACGAGGTCTTCCTCGCCGGGACGCTCTCGGCGGTCCTGAAGACGCAGTTCGGGCTGTCCCCCGACACGCTCAAGGCAGTGCTGGCCAGCGCCTTCGTCGGCCAGTTCCTCGGCGCGATCTTCTTCGGGCGGCTCGCCGACAAGCTCGGCCGCCGGCAGGCGTTCCTGCTCAACCTGGCGATCTACTCGGTGTTCTCGCTGATCGGGGGCCTGTCGCCGAACGCGACGATCCTCGTCCTCGCCCGCTTCATCGCGGGTCTCGGGCTCGGCGCCGAACTCGCCCTCGCCGACGCCTACCTGTCCGACGTGCTGCCGCCCAAGGTCCGCGGTCGCTACATCGCGTGGGCGTACACGACCGCGTTCCTCGGCATTCCCGCCGCGGGCTTCCTGGCCCGGTGGCTCGTTCCGCTCAAGCCGCTCGGCGTCTCCGGCTGGCGGTGGATGTTCTTCATCGGCGCGCTCGGCGCCATCCTCGTCTGGGTGCTGCGGCGTGCGCTCCCCGAGTCACCGCGCTGGCTGGAGTCGGTGGGCCGGTCCCGGGAGGCCGACCGGATCGTCACCTCCTGGGAGGAGGACGCGCGTCGCTCGGGCGCCCAGCTTCCCCCACCACAGCCGGACGAAGCGCCTCTGTCACAGGACCGGCTGCCCGTACGCGTCCTGTTCACCCGCGAGTACGCCCGCCGCACCTTCATGCAGTGGACGATCAACGGCCTGGAGGTGTTCGGCTACTACGGCTTCGGCACTCTGGCGCCTCTGGTGCTCCTGGCCAAGGGGTACTCGGTGGTCAGTTCGCTGAGCTTCCTCGCGTTCGTCTACATCGGCTACCCCATCGGCTCGGCGCTGTCACTGCCGATCATCGAGCGGATGGAGCGCAAGGTCCTGATCGCGGCCGGTGCCGCGGGCATGGCGATCACCGGACTGCTGTTCGGCTACGCGCCCTCGCCGTTCTGGATCGTGCTCTGGGGCTTCCTCTTCACGGTGATCAGTAACACCTTCTCCAACGCCTTCCACGTCTACCTCGGCGAGATCTACCCGACGGCGGTACGCGCCACCGCGGCCGGAGCGGCGTACTCGGTCAGCCGGATCGTCACCGCGGCACTGCCGTACATCCTGATCCCGGTCCTCGACCACTCGGGCGGTTCCGCGGTCTTCACGGTGGTCGCCATCGCCCTCGGCCTCCTCATCGTCGACGTGCTCCTCCTCGGGCCACGGACCACGGGGCGGGCCCTGGAGGCCGCCGACCGGCCCGACGCCGCCGAGAGGCTCGAACCACGCCCCTCATCCGAACCCGCCGGCTGAAACCCCGACAACGAAGGGAGACGCATGGTCTCGCAAGCCTCCGGAGCGCCCCTCGACGACACCGCCATGGACGACGCGGTCACGATCTGCCGCGACCTGCTGCGCTTCGACACCACCAACTACGGCGACGGCAACGGTCCCGGGGAACGCGCGGCGGCGGAGTACATCGCCGGCGTACTCGCGGACGCGGGGCTCGAACCGGAGATCATCGAGCCGACGCCCGGCCGGACGAACGTGGTCGCCGTCTGGCCCGGCGCGGATCGGGACCGGCCACGGCTCCTGGTGCACGGCCATACCGACGTCGTCCCCGCCGACGCCGCGGACTGGCGGTTCCCGCCGTTCTCCGGCGAGATCGCCGACGGATGCGTGTGGGGCCGCGGCGCGGTCGACATGAAGAACCTTCTCGCCATGGTCCTGGCGGTCGTACGGGCGCGGCAGGGCGCGTCTCGCCCACCGGCGCGCGACGTGGTCCTGGCCTTCGTGGCCGACGAGGAGACCGGCGGCCATCACGGGGCGGGATGGCTCTGCCAGAACCGGCCCGACCTGTTCGAAGGATGCACCGAGGCGATCAGCGAGGTCGGCGGTTACTCGGTGACGCTGCCGACCGGACGCCGCCTCTACCTGGTGGAGACCGCCCAGAAGGGCATCGCCTGGTACCGCCTGACGGCCAGCGGGGTCGCCGGGCACGGCTCGATGCTGAACGACGAGAACAGCGTGATCGAACTCGCCGAGGCCGTCGCCCGGATCGGCAGACACCGGTTCCCGCAGCGGATCCGCCCGGCGTTGCGGCACTTCATGGAGGAACTCGCCGCCGAGCTGGGCGAACCGCTCGACCTGGAGAACCCCGCCCCGCTGCTCAAGGCGCTCGGACCGGTCGAGCGCATCGTCGGCAGCACCTTCCGCGACATGGCGACACCGACCGTGCTCACGGCCGGGATGAAGACCAACGTCATCCCGGGTCAGGCGCACGCGGAGATCGACTGTCGCTACCTGCCGGGTTCGGAGGAGACCTTCCTCGCCGAGCTCGACACCCTCCTCGGTCCCCATGTGCGGCGTGAGGAACTGCACTACGACATCGCGGTCGAGACCGACTTCACCGGGCCGATCACCGACGCGATGCGGGCCGGCCTGGAGGCGGAGGACCCCGACGGGCGGGTCGTGCCCTACCTCCTGTCCGCGGGTACGGACGCGAAGCACTTCAGCCGGCTGGGCATCGCCTGCTTCGGCTTCGTGCCGCTTCGTCTGCCGCCCGACTTCGACTACCCCGGCGTCTTCCACGGGGTGGACGAGCGCGTCCCGGCGGACAGCCTGCGGTTCGGAGCCCGCGTCCTGGACCGGTTCTTCGACCTCTGCTGAGCGCGGCGCCCACTGGTGGGGCCGGGACGCGACGCGGCGCCCCGGCCCCGCCACCCCCACCGCCTCACCGCGTCACTGCGCGAGGTAACCGCCGTCCACCGGCAGGATCGCGCCCGTGATGAAGGAGGCCTCCGGGGAGGCCAGGAAGGCGATCGCGGCCGCGACCTCCTCCGGCTCTCCGAGCCGGCCCATGGGATGCATCCGCTCGATCGCGGCCAGGTACTCCGTCCCGCCCGGTTCGTCCGGGAGCCGTCGCACGCGTTCGGTGCGGATCGTCCCCGGCGCCACCGCGTTCACCCGGATGCCGCTGTCGGCCCACTCGACGGCCAGGTGCATGGTCAGGCCCGTCGCGACGAACTTCGCGGGCCCGTACGTCGCCTGGCTCTTCTGCCCGGCCATCCCGGAGATCGATGAGAGGCAGACGATCGCGCCTCCGCCGTCCCCGACCATCTGCTCGATCGCGTACTTGCAGGTGAGGAACATGCCGCGGCCGTCGACCGCCATGACCTCGTCCCAGTCCTCGGGTTTGGCCTCGGCGATGTCCAGGAGCGGGATCATTCCCGCGTTCGCGACGAGGACGTCGAGCCCGCCGAACCGGTCGACCGCCGACTCGACCATCCGGCGGGCGTCCTCGGCCCGTGACACGTCGCCGACGACGATGTTCGCGACGCCGCCCGCCTCGGTCAGCTCCGCGTGCGCCCGTTCGAGCCCGGCCTCGTCGATGTCGGCCAGTGTCACCTTCGCGCCCGAACGGCAGAACAGCGCGGCGGTGGCCCGCCCGATCCCGTTGGCCGCCCCGGTCACCAGGCAGGAAAGTCCCGCGAGAGAGTTCACGACCGGCTCCCTTCACCGGGCGGCGTGGTGACCGCGCCGAGCGCCGCCGACCCCACGAGCCCGGCGTATTTACCCATCACTCCACCCGTGTAGCGGGCGGGCGGTTCCTTCCACGCGGACCGCCGCGCGTCGAGCGTCGCGCGGTCGACCGCCAGGTCCACGCGACGGGCCGGGACGTCGATCGTGATCACGTCACCGTCCTCCACGAGCGCGATCGGGCCGCCGAGCACCGCTTCCGGCGCCACGTGTCCCACCATCAGCCCGCGGGTCGCCCCGGAGAAACGGCCGTCGGTGAGCAGCGCGACGTCGCCGCCGAGCCCGCGCCCGACGAGCGCCGCGGTGACCCCGAGCATCTCCCGCATTCCCGGTCCGCCGCGCGGCCCCTCGTACCGGATCACCACGACGTCACCGGCCTTGATGTCGCCGGCCTGCGCCGCGGCCATCGCGGACTCCTCGGTGTCGAACACGCGGGCGGGACCGCGGTGGAACAGGTGCTCGCAACCGGCCGTCTTCACGACACAGCCCTCCGGAGCGAGATCGCCGCGCAGTATGGCCAGGCCGCCGGTCGGTGACAGCGGGTCGGCGGCGGGCACGACGACCTCCTGCCCGGGGGTCTCGGCGGCCTCCGCCGCCTCCTCGCCGATCGACCGGCCCGTCACGGTGACCGCCCCGCCGTCGAGCAGACCCGCTTCGAGCAGCCGCCGGGCCACGAGCCTGCTCCCGCCCGCCCGGTCGAGGTCGACGGCGGTGAACCGCCCGTGCGGCATCATGTCGGCGATGGTGGGCGTCCGCTCGCTGACGGCGTGGAACGTCTCCAGGTCCAGCGGGACTCCCGCCTCACGCGCGATCGCCAGCAGGTGCAGCACCAGGTTGGTCGAGCCGCCCGTGGCGACACCGGCCGCGATGGAGTTCTCGAACGAGGCGCGGGTGAGGAATCCGCTGGGCGAAAGGCCGGCCGACAGCAGCCGCATCGCCTGGCGGCCCGCCTCGACCGCGACCTCCTCGCGATCCCGGCTCACCGCCGGCGGGCCGGCGGAGCCCAGCGGCGACAGCCCCAGGAACTCCAGTGCCATCGCCATCGTGTTCGCGGTGTACTGCCCGCCGCAGGCGCCCGCCCCCGGACAGGCGGTGCGTTCGAGCTCCCACAGGTCGTCGTCGCTCATCCGCCCGGCGGCGTTCGCGCCGACCGCCTCGAAGACACTGGCGATCGTGACGCTCCGTCCCTGGAAGGAGCCGGGCATGATCGACCCGGAGTAGAGCACCAGGCCGGGGATGTCGAGCCGTACGTGCGCCATGGCCGCGGCGGGGATCGTCTTGTCGCATCCGACGATCGTGACCAGCGCGTCGAACATGTGACCGCGCGCCACCAGCTCGATCGAGTCGGCGATCACCTCCCGGCTGACCAGCGACGTCTTCATCCCCTCGGTGCCCATGGTGACCACGTCGGAGATCGCGATCGTGTTGAGCTCCATCGGTGTTCCGCCGGCCTCGCGGACGCCCTGCTTGACCAGTTCGGCGATACGGCGATGCGTGAAGTTACAGGGCATCGTCTCGACCCAGGAATGGGCTACTCCGACCACCGGCTTACGCAGATCATCGGCGGAATAGCCGATCGCCCGGAGAAAAGCTCTCGTCGGGGCACGGTCACGGCCTTCGAACAGCCGCCGACTCCTCAGACCAGACATCCTCGCCTTCCATTTCATTGCCGCCGTCCGCATTCCGGACGAGTTTAAAGTCGAGCCAGATTCCGGCCGCCTGGGACGTGATGATCGATAGGAGCACCAGAACCGTGAAGAATTCCTCATTGATGATTCCGGCGGTGAACGTGACCGTGGCCAGGACGATTCCCGGACCGCCCCGGGCGTTCATCGCGACCGCCAGGTTCGTCGCCGACCTGCTGTCCTCTCCCGCCAACCGCGCCCCCACCCACACGCCGACCAGTTTCACCGCACACGCCACCACGATGAACCACAGGAAGAAAACGACCGGGAAGTGGTGCAGCAGGTCAAGCTGAAGGCCCACGATCGCGAAATAGACGGGCACGAACAGGGCGAGGGAGAAGTGTTTGACGGTCTGCGAGGCATCGCCGGACGCGGAGCCGGCGTCGCCTACCGGATCCGCTCCGTCGGTCGCCCCGGCAACGCTCACCCCCGCCATCAGCGCGCCGAACACGGCGTTGATACCCAGCGCGATGCAGCACAACACCGCGACGAACAGGAACGCGATCCGCAGCGCGGTCGGGTTGCGGCGCTCCAGCGCGCCCATGCGGCCCGTGGTCAGCAGGCGGAAGAGGTGCCTGCCGAAGATCAGGAAGAGCAGCAGGAACACCAGCGAGACGGTGACGTAGTACACCGAGGTCAGCGACACCGAGTCGATGCCCGTCAGATCCCAGAGCCCGAACGCGTCACCCGAGTGCGCCTGGACCAGTCCGAGGACGACGGCCAGCACGACGTACAGCGCGAGGTCCTCCAGCACCGCGACGGACAGCACCACGCGGGCGAACGGCGTCCCCAGGATTCCCAGGTCGAGCATGATCCGGGAGATCACCGGGATGCTCGTGACGGCGATCGCGATGCCGAAGACCAGCGCGAACGACGTGTCCGATCCCTTGGGGCCGGACAGGCTCGCCGGATCCACGAGACGCTGGATCAGCAGGCCGGCCCCGAACGGAAGGCCCAGCCCGAACACCGTGATGCCGAGGACGGTCCGGTTCTCCGCCGCCGAACCGGCCGACCGCAACTCGGTTCCGGCGAGGAACATCAAGAAGATGAGGCCGAGCTGGTAGAAGCCGCCCAGCACCGACGCGGTCGGCCCGGACTCGGGGAACAGCGAGTCCTTGACGCCCGGAGCGAACGCGCCGAGGACGGTCGGGCCGAGCAGCAGGCCTCCGAGGATCTCACCGATCACGGGCGGCTGCCGCAGGACTCCGAAGAGGTGGCCGAAAAGGTGCGCCAGCAGGATGAGGAGCGTTAACGCGATCAGGATGTGCGCGACATCCACCAGGTGGAGGGACATAGATGTCTTCCGATCACAAGCCCGGCTCGCGGCGCCGATGGTGCCGCGAGCCGGGAGCGGGACCGTCGGTCACGCCTTGACGACGCGGACCGACATCCCTTCCTTGAGGTTGTAGGGGTAGGCCAGGCTCGCGGCGTTCCGGGCGACGGCCAGGAAGCCCCGGCTGTTGAGGTAGGCCACCGGCTCGCCCACCTCACCGGCGTCGGCGAACGTGGGCGACAGCGGCAGGTCGAACGGCAGCACGCCGTCCACCGTGATCTTCAGCTGGGTGCCGTACGCGACGCCCAGTTTCTCCAGGTCCCGCCGGTGCACGTTGGTCCACACGTTGCCGAACGGGTGGTCGATCGCGGACACGACACCGTCGAGGACTCCCTCGCCGGCGGGTACCGCGACCTTGGTGTCGAACCGCACGATCTCGTCGTCCGACAGCTTGCGGCCGACCTTCTCCAGCGGGTAGCCGGCGGCCAGGTGCGCCGACGGGATGGCCACCATCTCGCGGCTGTAGAACGTCGGCTCGGGCTGCTCGGGGATGACGTCGGTCGAGCTGACCTCGTAGGCCTCCAGGTAGCCGTGCTCCTCGATCACCCGGGTGAGCAGGCCGTTGTTGGGCGCGATGTAGATGTAGGAGCCGTCCGCCCGCTCGAAGCCCTTGCCGGACCCGGCGAGTTGTCCGCGCGCCCCGCCCGGTGAGGCGTGCTTGAGCCGGATCGCCACGGACCGGGTCGCGGTGCCCGTCGCCGGGTACGTCGTCGTGGCGAACACGGTCCCCTCGGGGAAGAAGCGAGGCAGGTCGACGATGTACCGCGCGCCCTCCACCACGTCCCACGGCGTCATCGAGTGGCACACGTCCACGATGGTCACGTCGGGGCAGATGCTCAGCATGAGGCCTTTGCACTGCGCGACCGAGTCGTCGGTCGTCCCGAGGTCGCTCATGAACGCGATGATGGGTCGTCGGGAATTGTTCTCTGGCATGCCTTCCTCCACTTTTCCGTGCGGGCTTGATTCGCATCATAAGTACCGCGCCACGAATCCAGAAGGCGGGTTTAAGTGCCAATTCGCATAACGCCGCATGATGTAGCGGGCATGCGCCTAAAGTTGTAGCCGCACTCATCGCTTGGGGCGATGCCTTCTCCGGAAGCTCACGCGAAGATTGCGGTCGCCGCTCAGCCGAGAGTGAATGTGAGGCCGGCCGTGAACGTTCTATTCTTCGGCGACGTCGTTGGAGGCGTGGCAACCGACCAGATAATTTTCAATCTGGCGAAAATGCGCGACCAACATCGGGTCGACATCGTCATCGTCAACGCCGAGAACTGCGCGCCGACCGGGCTCGGAATGACGACGAAACAGGTCGAGGCACTGCTCGACGCGGGAGTGGATCTGATCACCGGGGGAAACCATTCTTGGGACAGCCCCGACTCGGTCGACGCGCTCGCGAACCCGAAGGTGATCCGCCCGCTCAACCTCTGTGACGGCGTTCCCGGGCGCGGCATCGCCTGGCTGGACCACGCCGGGGAGACCGTGACGGTGCTGAACCTGGCCGACGCGTGCGCGATGAAGAGCGTACGAGCGACCGCCGGCAAGTTCCGCCCGGCCTACTCCGCGTGGCGCGAGGCCGACCGGCGCGGCACGGTCATCGTCGACTACCACGGCGACCATGTGCTCGAGAAGCAGATCTTCGCCCGGGCCGTCGACGGTCAGGCCGCCGCGGTGCTGGGCACCCACACCCACGAGGCGACCCGCGCGCTGCACATCCTTCCCGGCGGCACCGCGCTGGTGTCCGACGTCGGAATGACCGGCCCGGACGGCGGCGTCCAGGGGTTCGCCTACGACGGCTTCGTCGCGGGCCTCACGACGGTGGGCGATCCCTTCGCGCCTCCGCTGCCCTCGCCGCTCGACGGCCCGATCGTCCTCGGCGCGGTCCTGCTGGAGATCGAGGCAGGCCGGACGACCCGCATCCAGCGCATCACCGAATGGCCACCGGCCTGACGACCGGACATCCGCGCCGGGCAGAGGCTCCCCGCCCGGCAACGTACAAACGCCCGACCGAGACACCCGGCCCGGCGGCGCACCAACGTCTGGGGTCTCAGAGCTCCAGGCGCCAGGTCTGCTCGACGAGATCGTGGCCGAAGCTGTGGTGCGGCCCTTCCTTCACCAGCTCGAAGCCGGCCCGCTCGTAGATCCTGCGGGCCGCGGTGAGCACGTCGTTGGTCCACAGCGTCAGCTCGCGGTAACCGGTCCGGCGGGCGAACTCGACGCACTCTCCGACCAGGGCGGCGCCGACTCCCCGCCCGCGCGCGGTGGGCTCGACCAGCAGCAGGCGCAGCTTGGCGACCTGGTCGGTATCGCGTACGCAGAACACGCACCCCACCGGCTCGCCGTTCACCTCGGCGATCCAGGCGGCGTCGCCGGGGCCGCGGCCCTCGACGTAGTCGGCGACGATGCGGGCGACCAGGGCCTCGAAGGTCTCGTCCCATCCGTACTCGGCGGCGTACAGGGCTCCGTGTCGCTGGACCACCCAGCCGAGGTCGCCCGGCGACGGGGCGCGCAGCACGACCTCGGCGTCTTCGGCCGCCGGTGCGGTTTTCATGGAACGCCCCCGATCACGTGATGACTCTGAGTGACGCAACGATAGCGCAGGGCACCGGCCAGGGCGGAATCCGGTGCCGTACGGAGCGCCTCCCCCGCGGAGACCGGCGGACTCATCCGGTCAGCAGGATGCCCGCCAGGGCTCCGGCGAGCATGAACGGCCCGAACGGGATCTCGGTCTTCCGCGATCCCCGGCGCGTGATCAGCAGCCCCGCGGCGTACAGGCCGCCGAGCACGAATCCGGCGAGCACGCCGAGCCACCACGCCGCCGCGCCGAGCCAGCCGAGGTAGAGGCCGAGCACGCCGGACAGCTTGACGTCGCCCCAGCCGATCGCTCCCGGCGCGACCAGGTGCTGCACGGCGTACAGGACCCACAGCACCGCCAGTCCGATCGCGGCGTGCCCGAGGCGTACGGGACGGCCGCCGGTGAGCACGGCGACGCACAGCAGCGCCGGTCCGATGAGGTAGGACGGCAGGGTGTACGGGTCGGGGAGGCGTTTGACCGCGACGTCGACGAAGGCCAGGAGCGACCCGACGGCGGCGAGGTAGAGGAAGGCGGGCAGCTCGGCCCGCCCGGCGAAGCGCCAGGCCAGCGCCCCGAACGTCACGGCCATGGTCAGCGCGACGCCGGGACGCGCCCATCGCGCGGGGCGCTCGAAGTAGCGCTCGGCCAGCGGCGCGGCGAACCAGCCGGCGATCGCTCCGCCGAGGGCGCACAGCGGCACCAGCCAGATGTCCACCGATCCGCCTCCCCGTCACCGCCCGACCGGAGGATAGCGGGCCCCGGCGGCGGGGCGCGGTTGCCCGAGTCCGGTCCACGTTTGGCGCGGCGCACATAGAGTTAGCCCATGGTGGATGCCGGATCAGTCGTTGACCTGCTCAAAGATGCCCGTGATCGGCGCAACGCCGCGCTGATCCTGGAGTTGGACCTGACCGACGGGATCGTGGAGGGACAGCCGGCCGACCCGGTGTCGGCCCTGCTCAGCATGCGCCGTACCCATCTGCGCGACGTCCTCGGGGGCCTGCGCCGGGCCCGTACGGACCCGCGGGTCCGCGCGCTCGTCGTCAGGATCGGCGGTCACCGTCTCGGGCTGGCGATGGCCCAGGAGCTGCGCGACGCGGTCCGCGCGTTCCGCGACGCGGGCAAGCTCGCGGTGGCGTGGGCGGAGTCGTTCGGCGAGACCGGCCGTGGCACCGTGCCGTACTACCTGGCGACCGCGTTCGAGCGGATCTACCTCCAGCCGTCCGGCGACCTGGCGCTCACCGGGGTCGCGCTGGAGGAGCCGTTCTTCAACGAGGCGCTCGGCAAGATCGGCGTCACGCCGCGCTTCGCGAAGCGCCACGAGTACAAGACGGCCGCCAACACCTTCATGGAGCGCGCCTACACGCCCGAGCACAAGGAGATGTCCGGCCGCCTGGTCGCCTCGGCCGGCGAACAGGTGGTGGCGGGCGTCGCCGAGGGGCGCGGGCTCTCGCCGGAGCGCGTGCGCGAGCTGATCGACCGTGCGCCGCTCCTGGGCGCCGAGGCGCTCGAGGCCGGGCTGGTCGACAAGCTGGCCTACCGCGACGAGGTGTACGCCGACGTGCGCGCGGCCGTGGGCGACGCCGACGCCCGGCTGCGCTACATCGCCCGCTACAACCGCGCCCAGGGGCTGGCCAAACGACTGCCGCGCCAGCGGCAGCAGGGGGTCGCGCTGATCCAGGGCCAGGGCCCGATCCGGCTCGGCCGCAGCGGGCGCGGCGCCCTGCCCGGGCAGGGTTCGTCCATGGGGTCGGACACGATCGCCACGGCCATCCGCGCGGCGGTGCGCGACGACAAGATCAAGGCGATCGTGTTCCGCGTCGACTCCCCCGGCGGCTCGTACGTCGCCTCCGACACGATCTGGCGCGAGATCGTGCTGGCCCGCAAGGCCGGCAAGCCGGTGGTCGTGTCGATGGGCAACGTCGCCGCGTCCGGCGGATACTTCGTCGCCGCCCCCGCGACCGTGATCGTCGCCCAGCCGGGCACGCTCACCGGCTCGATCGGCGTCGTGTTCGGCAAGCCCGTCGTCGGCGACCTGCTCGGCCGGCTCGGCATCGGCCTGGACAGCGTCGAGCAGGGCGCGCACGCCCGGATGTACGCGCCGACCCGCGACTTCACCGAGGAGGAGTGGGGCCGGGTCAACTCCTTCCTGGACCGCATCTACGACGACTTCGTCGGCAAGGTGGCCGAGGGCCGCGACCTGCCGCGCGAACGCGTCGACGCCCTGGCGCGCGGCCGTGTCTGGACCGGCGCGGACGCCCACGAGCGGGGGCTGGTGGACGAGTTGGGCGGTCTCGGGCAGGCACTGGACCTGGCCCGCAAGAAGGCGGGCCTGGCGGTGGACGCCCCCGTGCGCCTGTACCCGCACGTGTCGCCGGTCGACCGGCTGCGCCCGGCGGAGTCGAGCGAGGACCGCACGGCCGCCACCGCCCGCCTCGACGCCTGGGGCCCGCTGACCGCCGTCGCGTCCCGCGTGGGCCTGCCGTCCGGCGGCCCGCTGATGCTGCCGGGCACGTGGGAGATCGTGTGACGGCACCGCCGTCCGGTCGCCGAGAGGGCGGCGTAGTGGTGGCGGGCGCCGCCGGCCTGACGCCGCACCTGCCCGGCGGTCACCCGAGCGTCGCCGGGCCGGGCCTCCGCTGGTCCTTCGTCGTTTCGCCTCCGGGGCACGGCCCCGAAGAACCCTCGATGTGAGGGGAGGAATCGCCGTGGAGGAGGTCCCGTCGCGGGACTTCACCGACGCGCTCGCGACCTTCGCGACCGGCGTCGTGGTGGTGACCGTACGCGACGGGCGGGACGACATCGGCACCACGCTGACGGCGTTCTCGTCCGTGTCGCTCGACCCGCCGCTGGTCATGATCGCGGTGGCGAACGAGTCGTACCTCGCCGAGGTGCTCGGCCGGTGTGACCGCTGGGCGGTGACCGTGCTGTCGGCGGAACAGCGGGCCATCGCCGGCCGGTTCGCGGCGGCCGGGCGCCCGAGCGCCCGGCTGCTCATCGCGAGCGTCCCGCATCACCGGGGGCGGCTGTCCGACGCCCTGATCGCGGACGACGGCCTGGCCGCGCTCGAGTGCGAGACCCGGCAGCGGGTGCCGGCCGGCGACCATGTGCTCTTCGTCGCCGAGGTCCTCTCGGTCGAGCACATCGCCGCCGGCCGGCCTCCCTTGATCCGCGTCAACCGCCGATACCGGTGACCATGATGACGACCAGCACGAGGGCGCAGATGCCGAAGAGGGCGTTCATCGTCTCCTTCATGCGCAGTCCGCGCATGGTCGCGATGCGGGACTTGTAGCTGCCCCACATCTGGTGGGCCTGACGCGCGCGCTCGGAACGCATTCCGATGAACACGGCGACGACCACTACGATCAGGATAAGCACGAGAGTCACCTCCTTTACGGAAGAACAGCTCCCGTCTACTCTTCCGTTGAACGTAATATTAACGCATTATCACATCATTTCCAATAGGCATTAATAAATGCAATGACGCAGGTCGCCTGCTGTTTATTTGCCATGAAGTAAGACGGCAGCATGCCATTCTTCATATTCCAGAATGCGTCCACGCGTCATGCGTACCGCCGGGCCGCCTCCCACCGCGACGCCTCCCCGCGTCCCGCCTCCCCGCGTCCCGCCTCCCCGCGTCCGGCCTCCCTGCGTCCCGCCGCCCCGCGTCCCGCCTGCCCGCGCGGTGCCGGTGCCCGCACCGCCGCCTGTCGCCGCGCCCGGCGGCGTCGGGCCGACCGGCATCGCACGGTCTCGCCGGTGGCCAGGTGGCGAAAAGCCGAGACGCATACCGCCGGGCCGGCACCGGCCCGAGGCCGGCCGAATCCCCCTGTTCCGGCGACTGAAAATGATCGTTCGTCTCCCGCGATTTCGGCGTCCACCTGCGGCGACAAGGAACCCGGAGGCCGCCGTTAAGTCCGCGCCGCCGCCCGTTTTCGGCCGGGGCGGCATTTCATTGGAACGATCCCGTCATGATCAATTGATGTGACGTTCCGGGTCGCCGGGTGGACGCTTGCCACCTCGCTCAAAACAGGTATGGCACATTGCCACCTCGCTGATTTAATCTAAGCGCGTTGGAAGGCAGCGATGAGCAAGATGTCCGGTAGCCCCCCGGACACTCGATCGTCGCCCGCGAGGGGAGAGATGGCCTTGGACCCCGGCCCCGTCGTTCAGCGCGCACGCCTCACCGCCGAGCTCCAGCGGCTCCGGCGTGACGCCGGCAAGACCCAGGATGAGGTCGCCCGGGCACTCGACTGGTCGGCGTCGAAGCTGATCCGCATCGAGGGCGGCAACGTCCGCATCTCGACGACCGACCTTCACGCGTTACTCCGCCACTACGGCGTGACCGACGAGGAGCGGATCGCGGAGCTGTCCAAGCTGGCCCGCGGCGCGCGCGAACGCGGCTGGTGGACGCTCTACCGCGAACACCTGGACGACGCCTACTCGACCTACCTGGGATACGAGCTCGGCGCCTCGTTCATTCGCTCCTTCAGCCCGCTGCTCGTCCCCGGCCTGTTGCAGACGGAGGACTACGCGCGGGCGCTGACCATCGAGTACAAGCCCCAGCCGGTCGCCGAGACGGTGATCGAGGTCCGCATGCAGCGCCAGGACAAGATGTTCAGCCGGGAGGACCTCCCGCAACAGCACTACGTCCTGGACGAGGCCGTCATCCGGCGCAGAGTCGGCGGCCAGCGCGACCAGGGCATCATGCCGCGCCAGCTCGCCCATCTGCTCGAGCTCGCCCGCCGGCCCGACATCACGATCGAGCTGATCCCCTTCGAGAAGGGCGCGCATTTCGGCATGCGCGGGGAGTTCACCGTGCTCGGATTCGAGATGGGCCCGCCCGGCGTGCTGTACCTGGAGAATACGCAAAGGTCGGTGACGGTCACCGACAGCGAAGAGGTGGCCGAATATCTCGAGGCATTCGATCACCTGCGCCAGTTGGCGCTACGCGAGGACGAGACCATCGAGTTCATCAAAGCGGCCGCCGCACAAATGAAAGGCGATACGGCCGCCGAACAGATGAACGACGAGGACGCGGCCCCGGTGGGTTGAGGCGGTTGCGGCGACCGCCGGCCGTCACCGGGCGATGTCGCCCTCCGTGCCGATCGGCGCGTCGGCCGGCCGAGGGTGGGGCATCGCCACGCGAGCGGCCTCCACACAGCCGCCGCCACCACTGCGCGAGCCTTTTCGCCAAGGTTCGGCGAGTATGAGCGAATCTGGATCGGCCGCCATTGCCCTCTCCTCAAACTTCACATGGGCTGCCGCGGGCAGCCCACTAATAGTCACGCATAGTAATACCCGCATGTATGTGCGTCGAAAGCTACGGGCGGACCGAATCTACTAGAGCCGCGCCGACGGACGAAGGATGATCGGCAAACTCGCGCGGAAGATCACTTCGCGCCGACGGGCCCGGCTTCCGGCAGCGCCCGGCGACCGAGGCCACCGCCGCCCCCTCCACCGGCCGGCGTCGCCATGGGGCGGAGCGAGGACCACGCGAGTCAGCGCCCAATGCCCGCGTAACCGACATAAGCGATAAGTGGCGCCATGACCACGACACACCAATGACCCGCCATTTGGCGCGTCCTAAATACCCTTGAACTCGCCCCATGCAGGAAGAATGGCCATGACCACCGCTCTTACCTAGAGTGACTCACTTAGCCCTCTGGGATAAGTTCACAGGCCATTAGTGACACTTGTCCCTAGGTTTCACCGCCCCGGGCCTGCGAGTCTCTGATCTCGGAACGAACGGTCGCATCCGACGTTCGCCCGCGGTGTTCGACGAGCAGAGGAAGCAGCGGTGGAAAAGCAATACGAGGTGTATTGCCTGAAAGACAGGCTCTTCTATGACGTCCTCGACGGACAGGAGAGCCCGGCTTTCGCCATCGTCGACGACCCGCTCCCCGAGGGCTGGCAGCGCGTGCGGAACGGTGAATGGGTCGTCTACGTCCCGCCGGCGCAGGACATTCCCGCCCAGGGCTGGAAGATCCACGTCTCCGCCGGCCACGAGAACGCCTCCGACGTGCTCGTACGCGTCCGCGACCACTGTGTCCCCCGCGGCGTCTCCTTCAAACACCTGCGCAGCGTGAACATGCTGCTCATGCGGAATGCGAAATACTCGCCGCGGGGCGCCAGCGGAAAACTCGTCACCATCTACCCGCGTGACGAGACGGAGTTCGCGACCCTTCTCACCGAGCTCGGAGACCTTCTCCGGGGAGAGCACGGACCGTACATTCTCAGCGACCTCCGGATCGGCGAAGGCCCCCTTTATGTCCGATACGGCGGGTTCATCGAACGCCATTGTGAGGACGAGGACGGCCGGCTGGTGGCCGCGATCGAGGACGGAGAAGGACGCCTCGTCCCCGACCGTCGCAACCCGGTCTTCACCGTGCCCTCCTGGGTGACGCTGCCCGCCTGCCTCGCCCCGCACCTGGAGGCGCGCAACGCCGTCACCATGACCGGCGTCCCGTACGAGATCAAAGAGGCACTGCACTTCTCCAACGGCGGCGGTGTGTACGTCGCCGAGGACACCCGTACGGGCCGGAAGGTGGTGCTCAAGGAGGGCCGGCCGCACGCGGGGCTCGCCTCCGACGGCGCCGACGCCGTCACGCGGGTCAGGCGGGAGTACGACATGCTCCGGCTCCTCGCCGGCGTCGAGGGGGTGCCCGCCGCGCTCGACTACTTCGTCGTCGGCGAGCATCACTTCCTCGTCGAGGAGTTCGTCGAGGGCCGCCCGCTGAACACCTTCTTCGCCCTGCGGCACCCGCTCCTGGACCCCGAGCCGGACCCGGGCGACCTCGCCGCGTACGCCGACTGGGCGATGAAGATCTACGCGGGCACCGAACGGATCATCGAGAAGGTGCACGCGCGCGGAGTCGCCTTCAACGACCTGCACATGTTCAACATCATGGTGGCGCCCGACGACACGGTGTCCCTGATCGACTTCGAGGCGGCGGCGCCCGTGGCCGAGCAGCGGCGGCAGACCCTCGCCAACCCCGGCTTCCTGGCACCGCCCGACCGGCGCGGCACGGCCGTCGACCGGTACGGCCTCGCCTGTCTGAAGATCGCGCTGTTCACGCCGACCACGAACCTGTTCATGCTCGACCTCGCCAAGGCCGCGCACCTGGCCGAGGTGATCGCCGAATGGTTCCCCGTCCCCGAGGGGTACCTCCAGCAGGCGGTCGAGGAGATCACCCGGGGCGGACCGGGCCGGCACCCGATCCCCCGGTTCGCCCCGGAGCCATCCGGCTGGGAGGAGGCGCGCGAGGCTCTCGCCACGGCGATCCTCTCCAGCGCCACGCCGGGCCGCGACGACCGGCTGTTCCCCGGCGACATCCAGCAGTTCGGCAGCGGCGGGCTCGGCCTGGCGTACGGCGCCGCCGGGGTCCTGTACGCCCTCGACGTCACCGGCCACGGCGTACGGCCCGAGCACGTGGAGTGGCTCGCCGGCCACGCGACGGACCCGCCGCGCGGCACCGGCCTCGGCCTGTACGACGGGCTGCACGGCGCCGCGTACGGCCTGGCCCACCTCGGACGGCTCGACGCCGCGGCCCGGGTGATCGACATCTGCCTCGGCGAGCGCTGGGAGAAGCTCGGCGCCGACCTGCACGGCGGCCTGTCCGGCATCGCCCTCAACCTGGACCATCTCGCCGGCGTGCTGTCCTCACCGGCCCTGCGCGACGCGGCGGACCGCGCGGCGCGGATCGTCGCGGACCACGTCGCGACCGCCGACGGCACACCGGCCCGGCCGGGGCTGATGCGCGGCATGTCCGGCCCGGCGCTGATGCTGATCCGCAGGTACGAGCGCACCGGCGAGACGGAGTTGCTCGACCTCGCGGCCCGCGCCATCGGGCTCGACCTCGACGGGTGCACGACCGACAAGAACGGCGCGCTGCACGTCGGCGACGGCGCCCGCCTCCTGCCCTATCTCTCGCGGGGCAGCGTCGGGATCGGCATGGTCATCGACGACTACCTCGCCCACCGCGAGGACGAACGCCTCCGCGCGGCCGCGGACCGGATCCGCACCGCCGCGCTGACGCGCTACTACGCCCAGTCCGGGCTGTTCAGCGGGCGTGCCGGGATGCTGCTCCACCTCGCGCGCCGGCGCGACACGCGGGCCGCCACGCACGTACGCGACCTGTCCTGGCACGCGCTCTCGTACGGCGGCGGGCTGGCCTTCCCGGGCGAGAACCTGCTGCGGCTGTCGATGGACCTGGGCACCGGGACGGCGGGCGTGCTGCTGGCGATCGGCGCGGCGCTGCACGACCAGCCGGTCCACCTGCCGTTCCTCGCGGCACCGAGACTTCCCGCGAGAACCCTCGCGGGGACGGCGACGACCCACACGGCAAGGAGGTGACACGACGATGGCGCTTCTGGACATGCAGGGGATGGACACCCCCGGCGGTGGCGGCGGCGGCGAGGCCAACAGCACGCTCAGCCTGCTCTGCCACAGCTCCAACAGCATTGTGCTCTGCCTCTGATGACCGGTCTTCCCGGTCGGAGACATCTCTCGAGGTGAGGAGGTGACACGACGATGGCGCTTCTCGACATGCAGGGGATGGACACCCCCGGCGGCCACGGTGGCGGCGGCGAGGCCAACAGCACGCTCAGCCTGCTCTGCCACAGCTCCAACAGCATTGTGCTCTGCCTCTGACGCCTGCCCCGTGGCCCTGTAGCCATGGCAGGACCACGACAGCACTAGGAGACCGATGACGGCGAGCAGGCTCGTGATCCGGACCGTCCGCTACGGCGGAGTCTGGGCGAGTCTGCTCGCGGTCACCTCCCTGCTCGAGGCGGGGGCCACGCTCCTCCTGCCCGCCGTGCTCGGCCGCGCCGTGGACGGCGTGCTCGGCGGCTCACGCTCCCTCGCCTGGCCTCTCGTGTACGCGGGCCTGGTCGCGGTCTCGATGACCTGCGACGCGCTCACCGACCTGTCGACCGGCACCGGCACGGCCGCCGCGACGGCGCGGCTCCGGCACCTGTTCACCCGGCACGTCCTGCGGCTCGGCCCGTCCGCGGGCCTGCCCGCCGGCGACCTGACGAGCCGGGCGGTCACCGCGACCGCGGACACCGCCTACGCCCCGTCCGCCGCGATCCTGACGGCCACCGCGGTCGTCCCGCCGCTCGGCGGGGTGATCGCCCTCATTCTTCTCGACCCCTGGCTGGCGCTGACGTTCGGTCTCGGCCTGCCCGCGATCGTCGCGCTGCTGCGCGCGTTCGTCCGCGACACCTCCGCGGTCGTCGGCCGCTACCTGGAGGCGCAGGGCCGGATCGCCACGCGGCTGGTGGAGACTCTGGCGGGGAACCGCACGGTCGCCGCCGCCGGCACCGCCGAACGTGAGGCCGCGCGGGTGCTCGCCCCGCTGCCCGACCTGGCCGCGCACGGGCACGCGACCTGGCGGATCCAGGCGACGATCTCCGGGCGCGGCACGCTGGCCGTCCCCCTCCTGCGGGTCGCGGTGCTCGCCGTCGCCGGTTACGAGCTGTCCCGGGGACGGCTCACCGCCGGTGGGCTGCTCGCCGGCACGCAGTACGCGGGGCTCGGCGCGGACATCGGCCCGGTGATCGCCCAGCTCGGGCGCCTGGCGCGCGCCCGCGCCGGCGCCGCCCGGCTCGCCCCGGTGCTGGACCAGGCACCGCCCGCGTACGGCCCGGCGTCCCTGCCCGACGGCCCCGGGCTGCTGGAGTTTCGCGGTGTGTCGGCCGCCTCGGTGCTCGACGGCCTGGACCTGGTCGTCCCGGGCGGCGGCGCGATGGCCGTCGTCGGGCGCTCGGGCGGCGGCAAGTCGCTGCTCGCCGCCCTGGCCGGGCGGCTGGCCGACCCCGACGACGGCGAGGTCCTGCTCGACGGGGTGCCCCTGAGGTCGCTGGAGCACGGCGCGCTGCGGGACGCCGTCGGGTACGCCTTCGCGCGGCCCGCGCTGTTCGGCGACACGATCGCCGAGGCGATCGGCGGCGACGCCGAGACGGCCGCCCGCGCGGCGTGCGCCGACGCCTTCATCCGCCGGCTGCCGCACGGCTACCGCACGCCGCCGTCGGAGGCGCCGATGTCCGGCGGTGAGCTGCAGCGGCTGGGGCTGGCGCGAGCCTTCGCCCATCCCGGCCGGGTCCTCATCCTCGACGACGCCACCTCCAGCCTGGACACCGTGACCGAGACGCAGGTCGGCGACGTGCTGACCCGCGACGGCCGGACCCGTCTGATCATCGCCCACCGCGTCGGCACGGCCGCCCGGGCGGACCTGGTCGCCTGGCTCGACGGCGGGAGGGTGCGCGCCTGCGCGCCGCACCGGGAGCTGTGGTCGGACCCGGAGTACCGCGAGGTGTTCGGTGAGTGACCATCCGGCGCGTGCTGACGGCCGCACTGCGGCGCCGGCCGCACGCGCCGTGCGGCCGGGCCCGGAGTACCGCGAGGTGTTCGGTGAGTGACCATCGGGTGCGCGCCCGGCGCGTCCTCGCGGCCGCGCTGCGGCGCCGGCGGCGCGCGCTGGTGATGTTCGGCCTGTGGTCCGCGCTCGGCGCGGTGCCCGTGCTGGTCTTCGGCCGCTCGGTCGCGGGCGCCACCGACGCGTTCCTGGCGCACCGGACGTGGCCCGCGGTGGCCTGGCTGGGCGCCCTGGCCGGCGGGGCCGCGGTCGGCGCGGTGGGCGCCGCGCGGGCGTACGGGCCGCTGGCCGCGATCGTCGAACCGTTCCGCGACGCGCTCGTCCGCCACGTCGTGCGCGGCGCCGTACACGAGTCGGTCCGTACGGGGCGGGCGGACGACGGCGCCGTCGCCCGGCTGACCCAGCAGGTGGAGATCGTCCGTGACACGTTCTCGGGCCTGCTGTCGATCGCGTCCGGTTTCGCGTTCACGCTGGCGGGCGCGCTGATCGGGTTGCTGGCGCTGATGCCGGTGACGCTCCTGCTGGTCGTACCGCCGGTCGTGGCGGGGCTCGGGCTGTTCCTCGGGCTCGTCGCCCGGTCGGTCCGGCGGCAGCGGGAGCTGATCCTGGCCGAGGAACGGATCGCCGAGTCGGCCACCGCCCTGGCGGGTGGGCTGCGCGACATCACGGCGTGCGGTACGGAGGAGGCCGTGGCGGCCTCGACCGGGCGGTTGATCGACCTCCAGGCCGCGGCGGCGCGGTCGATGGCCCGGCTGACGGCGGGCCGTACGGTCGCGCTGGCCGTGGGCGGACGGCTGCCGCTGCTGCTCGTGCTGGCGGCGGCGCCGTGGCTCGTACGGCGTGGCGCCACGCCCGGGGTCGTGCTCGGCTCGCTGACGTACGTGCTGCAGGGGCTGTCCCCGGCGCTCGCCACGGTCATCCGGGGCGTGGGCGGCAGCGGGCTGCGGCTGGCGGTGACGCTCGACCGCGTGATGTCGGCCGCCGAGGTGCCGCCGGTCCGGCGCCCGAGCCGGGCCGGCGGGAGCGAACTGGCACTGCACCGGGTGACCTACGCGTACGGGCCGGACGCCGAACCGGTGATCGACGATCTGTCCCTGCGGGTGCCGGAGGGCGACCATCTGGCCGTCGTCGGCCCGAGCGGCATCGGCAAGTCCACGCTGTCGCGCCTCGCCGCCGGGCTCCTCACGCCGGTGCGGGGGTCGGTCGCGCTGGGCGGGGTGCCGGCCGCCGCGGCCGATCCGTCGGTCCGCGCGCTGATCCCGCAGGAGGCGTACGTCTTCGGCGGAACGCTCCGGGAGAACCTGTCCTACCTGCGGCCGGGCGCCTCCGACCACGCGCTGGACCACGCCGTCGCCGCCGTGGGGGCGACGCCGCTGGCCGAGCGGCTGGGCGGCCTCGGCGGCACGGTCGACCCGGCGGCCCTGTCGGCCGGCGAGCGCCAGCTCATCGCGCTCGCCCGCGCGTACGTGTCACCGGCCCGGCTGGTCATCCTGGACGAGGCGACCTGTCACCTGGACGCCTCGGCCGAGGAGCGCGCCGAGCGGGCCTTCGCCGCCCGGCCCGGCGCGCTCGTGGTGATCGCGCACCGGATGACGTCGGCCCGCCGGGCGCGTCGCGTCCTCGTCCTGGACGGCACCCGCGCCTGGCTCGGCGCGCACGAGGACCTGCTGGAGGACTGCCCCCTCTACCGGGAACTGCACGGCCACTGGACGACCGAAGGACAGGCGCCGGCGGTCCGCTGACCGCGCAGGCGGGTCTCGAAAGGGCTCTGAGACGGTCCCTGGTCAGAGCCAGCCCGCGTCGTCGGCGATGCGGATGGCGTCGACGCGGTTGCGGGCGCCGATCTTGCCGATGATCCGCGAGATGTGGTTGCGGACCGTGCGGACCGACAGGAACAGGTGACCGGCGATCTCCGCCGACGACGCGCCCTGGGCGGCCAGCCGCAGTACGTCCACCTCGCGCTCGGTCAGCGGGCTCTCCGGGCGGTGGAGCGCGGCGAACGCCAGCTCCGAGTCGATCACCCGCTCCCCCTGGGCGACACGCCGGATCGCATCGGCCAGGTCGGCCGGTGGCGTGTCGATGAGCAGGAAGCCCGTCACGCCGGCGGCGACGGCCCGGCGCAGGTCGCCCGGGCGGCGGCGGTTCGCCATGATCACGGTCGCGCAGGACCGCACCTCCTCGTGGAGGGACCGGACGACGGCGAAGCCGTCGTCCATGCACGCTCCGAGGATGACGACATCGGGTTCGAGTTCGAGTGCGGTCGGGAGGGCCTTGTCGGCCGACTCCAGCGCCGCGACCACCTCCATGTCCGGATGTCCGGAAAGTAAGGCGACAAGGCCGCCTCTGACAAGGTTCATATTCTCGACGATGAGAATGTTGATCACTTTCGCCTCGTGGCATAGTCGATTTCGGCCGGACGAAATCAATCCCTTCGTCCGGGCAAACTTCTACCGGCAGCGTAGGAACGTACGCTCAGGTCACGGATAACCGGTACCGGTCCGCCTGAGGCCGCGAACGATCAAGGTCGCGCATCATGGACTCCCGAGGGGCTAGGGCCAGTGCACCACCCACAGTGGATGACGACCGGTGATCAGTCAACGCCCAACGGTGGCCGAGAAAGGTCCTGACGTCGGCGAATACTTCTCTCCAGAGCGAGCAGAAAGCTCTACCGCTCAATTTTAGGACGAATTGCCGTTCCGAAATTCAACGGCCCGGCCATTGCGCCATACGCGCGCCACCTGCGGAACCCCCCGTCCGGTAGGCGAGATGGATGTGTGACGGCGCGTCCAGTATCAGTACGTCCGCACGTGCGCCGGGGCGCAGGTGCGGACGTACTGATACTGGACGCCATGCTTATCAGCTGAAGGCGGGCCTCATGGCGTAGAGGCGGTTGGGCTTGTTGTAGCCGACGAACACCCGCGTGTGAGTTCCGGCTTCCGCGACGGCGAGGCCCTCACTCTCACCGGCCTCGGGCACATTGATCACCTCCAGGATGGCGCCCTTACGGCTCAGTACGGTGATCGTGTTGTTCGTGTAGTAGAGGATCTTGTCCCGAGCCATCTCCAGGCCCTGCGGAACTCCCTGGCTCTCGAGCGTGAATTTCGATCGCACGGTGCCATCGAAGCCGGCGAAGGCGAAGACGAACGGACCGTCGTCGTCCGGGCCCGCGTGCACGAGCAGGCCGTCGCGCCGGTTGTCCACGGCGACCAGACCCGAGTTGCCAAGCGAGGCGAAGTCGATCGTTCGGATGACCTTCGGGTTCGCGGCGGCGATGTCGACGACGTGCACCTTGGTCGGGTTGGTCCCGCCTCCGGTGGCCACGTACAGGTGCCCGTCGCGGTCGCGGAAGCTCAGTTCGGCCGCGTGCCCCACGGCGAGTTGTGTGGTCTCCTTCAGCTTGTTCCCGGAGCCGTCGTACACCCGGATCACTCCGTGGCCGTCGCCCACGTCGAACCCGACGTAGTAGCGGCCACGGCGGTAGGCCAGGCCCTGCATGTTGTCGGTGTCGGGCAGCTCGAAGAGCTGGTCGAAGCCGTACGTGCTCGCCGACGCCGGTCTGGCGCCCACGACGATTCCGGCTCCGGCCAGCCCTGCCGCACCGGCGTATCCCAGCATTCTGCGGCGTGTGATCGCACCTTCCTGGTGTCCGGCCATGCGCGCTCTGCCTCCTGTTTCGACGAGATCCCGAGGTCGTGTGGTGCGCGGGCTCAGGAGTGAGAAGGAGCTCCGAACATAACGGCTTTTATGATTTTTTCTCACTCCAACTGTTGCATACTTAACAGAGCTTGAAGTAGTCATGTCGACACGTCAAGACCCGATCACAAAGTCTCGAGAACTCCGAGGTCGACGAGTCAGCGTGCCAGCTGGGGCGCTCGGCGGATCGCACTCCACTCGCCGGTGAGCCACTTCTGGGCGATCATCACTTCGGAGCGCTGTGATATATAACATCGAAAGTTGCAGGTTCACGGCGAGTGAGATGAACTTACCGCTCACCGACAGCCCGACCGGCGGCACGAACCCACGCGCAGGGTCGTCCGCCGAACGCCGTTCCGGAATTACACGGCCCGGCCGTCGCGCCACACGCGCGCCACCTGGGGAACCCCCGGCCGGTAGGCGAGATGGATGTGCGACGGCGCGTCCAACACCAGCACGTCCGCGCGTGCGCCGGGGCGCAGGTGCCCGACGTCCGTCCTGCGCAGCGCCTTCGCCCCGCCCTCGGTCGCCGCGCGCACGGCCTCCTCCGGCGTCATCCGCATCTCCCGTACGGCCAGCGCGACGCAGAAGGCCATGCTGGAGGAGTAGCACGAGCCCGGGTTGCAGTCGGTGGCCAGCGCGACGTCCGCCCCGGCGTCGATGAGCGCGCGGGCGTCCGGGTACGGCTGGCGCGTGGAGAACTCCACCGCCGGCAGCAGCGTCGCCACCGTCCGCGAGCCCGCCAGCGCGGCGACGTCCTCATCGGACAGGAAGGTGCAGTGGTCGGCCGAGGCGGCGTCGAACTCCACCGCGATGGCCACGCCCGGACCGTGCCCGAGCTGGTTCGCGTGCAGCCGTGGCACCAGCCCGGCGGCCCGCCCGGCGGTCAGGATCTCCCGCGTCTGGTCCGCGTCGAACGCCCCGCGTTCGCAGAAGACGTCGACGAACCTCGCGTACGGCGCGCACGCCTCCAGCATCGGCCCGGTCACGAGCCGCACGTACTCCGCCGGGTCCATGTCCGCGGGCACCACGTGGGCGCCGAGGAACGTCACCTCGTCCACCAGCGAGGCCGCGATGCGCACGGCCCGCTCCTCCTGCTCGACGGTGAGGCCGTAGCCGGACTTGCACTCGACCGTCGTCGTCCCCTGCCGGGCCATCTCCGCGACGAGGCGCCGCACGTTGGCCGCCAGCTCATCGTCGGAGGCGGCGCGCGTGCGCTCGACGGTGGTGCGGATGCCTCCGGCGGCGTACGGGCGGCCGCTCATCCGGGCGGCGAACTCCTCGGCCCGCTCCCCCGCGAACACCAGGTGCGCGTGGGAGTCCACGAACCCGGGCAGCACCGCGCGCCCGCCCGCGTCGTACGCCTCGTCGGCGGCGGGCGCCTGCCCCGACGGACCCGCCCACGCGATGCGCCCGCCGTCGATGACCAGCGCGGCGTCCTCCATCAGCCAGCGGTCCTCGGCCGCGCCGGCCAGCTCACCGATGTTCGTGATCACGGTGCTCACGCCGCCAGCATCCCACCCGCGAGACGGCACGCGGCACCCCCGCGACCCGCGCGCCGTCTCATATCCGAGACATCACGGGCGCAGGAGGACCCGGCCCCGGTTCTCCCTGCGCTCGATCATCCGGTGCGCCTCGGCGGCCTCCTCCAGGGGCAGGGTCCGGTGCACGCCGACGGTCAGCCGCTCACGCGCGTACAGGTCCCACAGCTCCTCCCGCTGCCGCGCGTACGCCTCCGGCCGTCCGGCCGCGAACGGCCGCATGGCGAAGCCGATCACCGACCGCCCGTGCGCCCGCAGCTCGTTCACGTCCACCGGCCGCCCCGCGCCGCTGTACGCGACGAGCCGCCCGAGCGGGCCCAGCGCCCGCAGCGCCGCCGCCTGCACCTCGCCGCCCACCCCGTCGACCACGACGTCGGCGGGCTCGCCCCAGTCCTCGTCGTAGGCGACGACGGCGTCGGCGCCGAGGTCGTGCAGGAAGACGGCCTTGGCCCGGTCGCCCACGGCCGCCACCACACGCGTGGCGCCCAGCTCCCGGGCGAGCTGCACGGCGAGGTGTCCCACGCCTCCGGCCGCGCCGGTGACCACCACCGACTCCCCCGCCCGTACGGCACCGGCGCGCAGGGCGCCCAGCGCCACCTGCCCGCCGCGGACGAGCCCGACCGCCCCGGCGTCGTCCACCGCGTCGGGCACCGGGAACGCGAACATCGCCGGAACGACCGCCAGCTCGGCGTACGCCCCGGTGAACGCCAGGGCCGCCACCCGCTCGCCGACCCGGCCGTCCAGCCCCGGCCCGGCCGCCACCACGCGGCCGACGACGTCACCGCCGGGCACGTGCGGAAGAGGAACGTCCGGGCCGTGCGTGAGCCGCACCACCGGGTACGTCACGCCGGCCGCGCCGACCTCGACCAGCAGCTCGCCCTCGCCGGGCTCCGGCCGCGGCGCCTCCTCGACCTCGAGCACCTCCGGCCCGCCGTAGGAGCGGAAACAGACCCGGCGCATGCGACCTCCCCAAAACTTCAACACCGTTTAACTTCAACGGCGTTGAAGTCTGCGCCATACTGATCGTGCCTGTCAACGTGAAATCGAGAGGACGCGCCATGCGGCTGACCCGCGACCACGTGCTGACGGCCGCCCTGGACCTGCTGGACGAGGTGGGTCTCGACGGCCTGACGATGCGCCGGCTCGCCACCGCGCTGGGCGTCAAGAACGGCGCGACGTACTGGCACTTCCCCAGCAAGCAGGCCCTGCTGGAGGCCATGGCCGAGGCGATGCTCACCGGCCTGACCGAGGACCTGGACGCCCGCCTGCCCTGGCACGAGCGGGCCGCCGAGATGGCCCGCCGCCTCCGCCGCGCGCTGCTGTCCCGCCGCGACGGTGCCCGGGTGTTCTCCGGCGTGTTCTTTCCCCTGCCGAACGCCCTGGCGTACGGCGAGACCATGGTCGCCACCCTGCGCGAGGCCGGGCTGAGCGGCCGGGACGCCGCCTGGACGGTGGACACGCTCAACTACTTCGTCGTCGGCCACGTCATCGAGGAACAACTCGCCGCCTCGCTCTCCGACGGCGGCGCCGAGGCCACCGCGCGCCTCACGCGGGCCCTCGACCCGCGGACCCACCCGCACCTGCACGCCGCGGCCCGCGACCTGACGGCACCCCACCCGGAGGAGCATTTCGAGCACGGACTGCGGCTGATCGTCGATGGCATCCGGCTGACAGCGGGCTGCCGGTGAGCTGACAGCGGCGCCCGGCACCGTACGGGCCATGAACGACACACGAGTACTGATCGTCGGTGCCGGGCCGACCGGACTGACCCTGGCCTGCGACCTCGCGCGGCGGGGCGCCGACTTCCGGATCATCGAGAAGGAGCGGCCCACCGGGTCGCGCGGCAAGGGGCTGCAGCCCCGCACGCTGGAGGTCTTCGACGACCTGGGAGTGCTGGACGCCATATGGGCGGCCGGCGCGCCGTACCCGCCGCTGCGCTCGTACGCGGACGGCGAGGTCGTCTGGGAGGGCCGGATGCACGAGCCGAGGGAGCCGACTCCGGAGGTGCCGTATCCCCTGGCGCCGATGCTCCCGCAGTGGCGGACCGAGCAGATCCTGCGCGACCGGCTGGCCGAGCTCGGCGGACGGGTCGAGCGGGGCGAGCTGATCGACTTCGAGCAGGACGACGACGGGGTGACGGCGGTGCTCGCCGGCGGCGACCGGATCCGCGCGGCCTACCTCGTCGGCGCGGACGGCGGCCGGAGCGTCGTGCGCAAGCGGCTCGGCATCGGGTTCGCGGGCGAGACGCACGAGACCGAGCGGATGCTGATCGCCGACGTCCGCACCGACGACGTGGACCGGGACCACTGGCATTTCTGGGGCGACATGGCGAGCCGGACGCCGCACTTCACTCTCTGCCCGCTGCCGGGCACCGAGGACTTCCAGCTCGTCGCCCCGCTCACCGGCACCGACACGCCGGAGCTGACGCTCCCGACGTTCCAGAAGATCGTCTCGGAGGCGTCGGACGTCCGCCTGCACGAGGTCCGCTGGGCGTCGGTCTACCGGGTCAACATCCGGATGGCCGAGCGGTTCCGGGACCGCCGGGTCTTCCTGGCCGGGGACGCCGCGCACGTGCACTCCCCCGCCGGCGGCCAGGGCCTCAACACCGGCGTCCAGGACGCCTACAACCTCGGCTGGAAGCTCGCCGCCGAGCGGGCGCTGGACACCTACGAGGAGGAGCGGCTCCCGGTCGCCGCCGGCGTGCTCGGCCTCAGCACCCGGCTGTACCGGGGAATGTCCGAGCGCCGGGCCGAGGCGTACCGCCGCGGCAAGGAGACCGATCAGCTCGGCATCGGCTATCCCGGCGCCTCACTGTCCGTCGGCGGCGGGAAGGCCGGGGAGCGCGCGCCGGACGCGCCGCTGCGGGAGGGACACCTGTTCGACGTCTTCCGCGGCCCGCACTTCACGCTGCTGGCCTTCGGGGAGGGGCACGCGGAGACGGTAGCCCGGGTGAACGAGCGGTACGGGGCCGCCGTCCGCGCCTACACGGTCGGCGACGAGGGCGCCGACCTGGTCGACGCGGCGGGACACGCGCGCCGCGCGTACGGCACGGACGGCCTCGTGCTCGTCCGGCCCGACGGCTACATCGGGGTCTACGACGCACCGGTCGACGACTACCTGCGGGCGCTGGTCTGAGCGACGAACGCCTCGGGGTCGGCGAGAGTGCGCGCCCAGGCGGCGGCGAACGCCTCCTCCCCCAGCTCGGCACGGCAGCGGGCGAGGAGGGCGCGCACACCGGGGTCGGCGGTGTCCTCGATGCCGCGCAGCCTACGGGCGGCGGCCAGGACCGTCACGGCGTCGGCCGGGTCGGCGCACCGCGCGGCGGCCTCCTCCAGGACGCTCGCGCGGGCCACGTCGTCGCCCGTGTCCGCGATCAGTGTGAGGGCGCGGGCGCGCAGTTCGCCGGCGCGCCCGTGCTCGCCGAGGGCGTCCTCGGCGAGCGCCGCCGATATGTGCAGCAGCGCAAGGAACTGCGGTGGCGCGTCGCCCGCCCCGGCCAGCGCGGCCCTCGTCCAGGCCGCGGCCTGGGCGAGGTCGCCCTCGGCGTACGCGAGATCGCCGAGGGCGCGCCGCACCCGGGCGAGGGCGATCGGATCGGCGCCGCGCTCGGCCGCGGGCAGCGCGCGCTCCAGGTCGGCCCGCGCGCCGTCCCGGTCGCCGGCCCGCATCCGTGCCTCGCCGAGCCGGACCAGCAAGATCATCGGGACCGGGATCTCCTCCGCGCCGCCCACCTCGGCGGCGCGGGCACGGGCGCGTTCGAGGAGGCGCACGGTCTCCGGCCACGAGCCGCGGTTGGCCAGCACGTTGCCCAGCGCGAACAGGGTGACCGCCTGGCCCCACCGGTCGCCCACGGCCGTGAAACCGTCGAGGGCGGCGCGGAGCCGCTCCTCGGCCTTTCCCGCACCTCCGGCGACGTACTCCAAGGTGATCACTCCGTACGCCATGTCGGCCATGGCCCGCAGCCAGGGATCGGTGGCCGTGGCGAACCGCTCGATCGCCTCGTCGGCCCGCTCGCGGATCGCCTCCGGCCCGTCCGAGAAACCGTTCGTCATCGTCCACGCCGCGAGCGCGGCGGGCCGGTCGGAGCGCTGGGTCACCTCCAGCGCGCTCTTCACCCGCGCCGGGTCGTCGAGGGGAGCCATGAGCACGCACATGGCGTAGGCCGCCTCGTGCCCGGGCGGAGGCTCGTCGCCGACGGCCGCCAGGACCGCCCGTGCCCACTCCCCCGCCTCACGCCGCCGCCCGCGGATGAGCCAGGCCCAGGTGCGCGCGGCGATGAGGCGCAGCGCCCGCTCGCGTTCGCCGCGGTCGATCGCGTGGCCGAGCGCGGCGTCGAGGTTGCCCTGCTCGGCGTCGAGGCGTGCCAGCCAGGTGAGCTGCCCGGGGCCGCGCAGCCGGGGTTCGGCGGTCTCGGCCAGGGCCAGGAAGTACGCGGCGTGCGCCTCCCGTACGCGCTCGGCCTCGCCCGAGTCGTCCAGTCGTTCCCCGGCGTACTCACGGACGGTCTCCAGCATCCGGTACCGGACGCCCTGCTCGGTCTCGGCCATGATGAGCAGCGACTTGTCGACCAGCCCGGCGAGCAGGTCGACGGGGTCGCCCTCGGGCGCGCAGACCTCGGTGACGGCCTCCACCGTGGCGCCGCCGAGGAAGACCGACAGCCGGCGGAGCACCGCGCGCTCGGCCGTGCCGAGCAGGTCCCAGCTCCAGTCCACGACCGCCCGCAGCGTACGGTGGCGCGGCACCGACGTGCGGCTGCCGCGTTCGAGCAGCCCGAACCGGTCGCCGATCCGCTCGGTGAGCTGCCCGAGCGTCAGCGACCGCAGCCGGGCGGCGGCCAGCTCGATCGCCAGCGGGATGCCGTCCAGCGCACGGCAGATGCCGGCCACGGCGTCGTCGGCGGTGAAGCCGGGGCGCACCGCACGGGCACGGTCGGCGAAGAGCGCGACGGCGGGCCCGTCGACGTCGAGTGGCGCCAGCGGCACCAGGGCCTCGCCCGCGATCGCGAGGGGCTCCCGGCTCGTGGCGAGGATGGTGACGCCCGGCGCCGCGGCGAGGAGGTGCTCGGCGAGCCGGGCGGCGGCGTCGACGACGTGCTCGCAGTTGTCGAGGACGAGGAGCAGATCGTGCCCGGCGAGCATGGAGCCGAGGCGTTCGAGCGGCGTGCGGTCCGCGCCGGCTCCGAACAGGTCGCCGCCGCCGACCGCGGCCGTGACGGCCGGCACGACGCGTGCGGCGTCGGCGACCGAGCCGAGCTCGGCCAGGCGTACGGGCGTCGCCGCCCCGTCGGCCGCCTCCAGGGCCAGGCGGGTCTTTCCGGTGCCGCCGAACCCGGTGATCGTGACGAGCCGGTGCGCCGCCAGCAGCTCGCGGACCCGCGCCAGCTCGGTCTCGCGGCCGACGAAGCTGGTCGCCCGCGCGGGCACGCCGCGGCGGTTCTCCTCCCGGAGCGCCGCGAGATGCGCCTCGCGCAGCTCCGGCCCGGGGTCGACGCCGAGCCGGTCCGCCAGCTCCCGCCGGATCCGCTCGTACGCCTCCAGCGCCTCGGCCCGCCGGTCCGCGGCGCGCAGCGCGTGGATGAGCCGGGCGTGCAGGCGTTCGCGCAGGGGATGAGCGCGAGCCAGGGCCTCGATCTCGCCGATGGCCGTGGGCGCCCGCCCGGACAGGTCGGCGGCGAGGAGGTCCTCGACCATGGTGAGGCGTGTCTCTTCGAGCCGCGCTGCGGGTGCGAGGGCGAACCCCGCGCCGGCGGCGTCGGCGAGGGGCGCCCCGCGCCACAGGTCCAGGCCGTCGCGGAACAGCTCCGCCGCCCGCGCGTGGTCACCGGCCTCCAGCGCGGCACGGCCGTCCGCCGCCGCCCGCTCGAACGCCACGGCGTCGACGTCGGCGGGTGCGACGTCGAGCAGGTAACCGGCCGGATGGGACACGATACGGGCGCGCTCGTCCCCGAAGGCACGCCGCAGCCGCGCGACGAGCGTCTGCAGCGCCCCGGCGGGATCGGCGGGCGCGTCGTCTCCCCACAGGTCGTCGGCGAGCCGGTCCGCGGTGACGACGCGTCCGGGGTCGAGTGCCAGCCGGATCAGCAGCAGGCGCAGCCGGGCCCCGCCGACCTCGACCGGCCGGCCGTCCCCGTCCTGGACCCGCAGGGGCCCGAGCATCGCCACGCGCATCTCGCCGCGAGCCTATGCGCTGCCGGGCGTCTCCTCACCGGAGACGCGCATGATCGAAGTCACCTCGACCGCGGCGCGGCGCGCGTCCGGGAGACACGCCGCGACCGCCGGGTCCGGGTTGGGCGAATGGCGTCGCGGCGGGAGTCGATGCGTGCGGGCGGCGCGGTTCCCGTACTCGTTTCGCTGGTGGCGGGGTGGCCACCGTGAGCACGATCGCGCTGGGCGAACGCGACCGTGCCTCCGAGCGGCTCGGAAAGCCGTATCTTCTGCGGGTGAGATGCACGACACCGGCCGAGAGGGGGCCGCGGATGACGAACGACGCCAGGCGCATGGCCGCCAGACTCGTCGCGGCGGCCCGGCCGCTGCGGCCCTGGGTGCATCTGACCGTCTCGCCCTGGTGGGCCCGGCTCCTGATCGCCGCCGGAGCCCAGGCCACGGCCGACGTGTACCCCGCCAGAGACCGGACCCTGCTCCCGGTCGTCCCCGGCGCGGACCTCGTCGGCCTCGACCTGGTCGCCCGGGACCTGACCGGCGCGAACCTCATCGGGGCCGACCTGGCCGGGCGGGAGCTGGTCGGCGCGACGCTGACCGACGCCGATCTCATCTCGGCGAACCTGGTCCGGGCGGACCTCGCCGGCGCCCGCCTGACGCGGGCGCAGCTGATGAGCGCGAACCTCGCCCACGCCGACCTGCTGTTCGCGAACCTGACCCGCGCCAACCTCGCCGGCGCGGACCTGACCGGGGCCGACCTCACCGGCGCCGACCTGACCGGTGCCGAGCTGGCACCGGCCGAGCTGACCGGCGCGGACCTGACCGGCGCCCGCCTGGTCCGCACGAACCTCACCGGGGCACGGCTCGGCCGCGCCCGCCTGGTCCGCGCCGACGCCACGGGAGCGGACCTGACCGGTGCCGACCTCACCGGAGCGGACCTCACCGGGGCCAGGCTCAGGGCGGTCCGCTGGTCGGCGCGCACCCGGTGGCCGGAGCACCTCGGCGACGAGCTGCGCGCCCGGTCCCGGGAGGTCGAACCCGGAGTCTGGCTCGTGCTCGGCGGCACCGCCCACCACCGCGTCCGCCCGAGCTGACCCGGCGGCCGTCAGCGGGCAGCGCGGCCTCTGACCTGATACGACACGACGGAACGCCGTGTCGGTGGTCGTGTCGGTGGTCGTGTCAGTGGTCGTGACAGGGACCGTGACAGGGACCGTGTCAGAGGCGTGACAGGGGCGTGACAGGCCGCGCGCCGATGGTGGGCGCATGAGTAGTTCAGCGATCGCGGTCTCCGGGCTGCGGAAGGCGTACGGGGACAAGATCGTCCTCGACGGTGTCGATTTCGATGTCCGCGCGGGCACGGTCTTCTCCCTGCTCGGTCCGAACGGGGCCGGTAAGACGACGACGGTGAACGTGCTGACCACGTTGATCAAGGCCGACGGCGGAACGGCCCGCGTCGCCGGACACGACGTCGCGACCGAGGCCAAGGCGGTGCGCCGCGCGATCGGGGTCACCGGTCAGTTCGCGGCGGTGGACGAGCTGCTGACGGGGCAGGAGAACCTCCAGCTGATGGTGGATCTGAACCCGGTGCGTGCCAAGGACGGCAGGCGAGTCGTCACCGGGCTGCTGGAGCGCTTCGACCTCGTCGAATCGGCGAACAAGCCCGCGTCGACCTACTCCGGCGGCATGCGCCGGAAGCTCGACCTGGCGATGACGCTCGTCGGCGACCCGCAGATCATCTTCCTGGACGAGCCGACGACGGGCCTGGATCCGCGCAGCCGCCGCACGATGTGGTCGATCATCCGCGAGCTGGTGGCCGACGGCGTCACCATCTTCCTCACCACCCAGTACCTCGACGAAGCCGACCAGCTCGCCGACCGGGTCGCGGTGCTCGACCAGGGCCGCCTGGTCGCTCAGGGCACCCCCGGCGAGCTCAAGCGCCAGATCCCCGGCACCCACGTCCGGCTCCGGTTCAGCACCGCGGCGGAACTCGACGCGGCCGCCCGGATCCTCGCCGGCTCCACGCGGGACGACGAGGCACTGACCCTGCGGGTTCCCGGCGACGGTGGCACGCGGTCGTTGCGGGCTCTGCTGGACAGGCTCGACGAGTACTCGGTCAGCGCCGAGGAGTTCTCCGTCCAGACGCCGGACCTCGATGACGTTTTCCTCGCCCTGACGGGCCACGCCACGGAGGTGGTCGCGAAATGATGTCCCATTCGATGGTGATGTTGCGCCGCAACTTCAAACACATCGCCCGGAACCCGATGACGGTGTTCAACGCGGTTCTGATGCCGATCGTGGTCATGTTGATGTTCGTGTACATGCTCGGTGACGCCTTCAGCGTCGGTGTCGACTACGTCGACTACGCGACGCCGGGACTGATGCTGCTGGCCGTCTGTTACGGGCTGGGGTCCGTCGCCACGTCGGTGAACTCCGACATGACCAAGGGCATCATCAACCGGTTCAAGGTCATGGACGTCTCGCGCAGCGCGGTGTTGACCGGTCACGTCATCGCGAGCCTGCTGACCAACCTGCTCGCCATCGCGGCGCTCACCGGAGTCGCCTTCCTGCTGGGGTTCAGCCCGTCGGCGAGCTTCCTCGACTGGCTCGGCGTGGTCGGCATCGTCGTGCTGCTCGGTTTCGCGGCCGGCTGGCTCACGGTCGCCCTGGGATTGGCGGCCAAGTCCCCGGAAACGGCGGGTCTGGCCTCAGTGCCGCTGGTCATGCTCCCGTTCTTCAGCAGCGCGATCGTACCGGCGGAGAAGATGGGGCAGGGTTTGCGGCAGTTCGCGGAGTACCAGCCCTTCACGCCGATCATCGAAACCCTGCGCGGGCTGCTGGCCGGTGCGCCGGACACGAGCGACCTGATCGCCGCGCTCGCCTGGTGCGTCGGCATCGGTCTCGTCGGGTACCTGTGGGCGCGTTCCACGTTCAGCAAGCGAGCGTGACGGCGACCAGCTCACGCCAGCTCGCCTGCGTCCCCTCCCGCGTCGCCTCGGTGAACCGCACCTCACCGAGGCGACGCCGTGCGACCTGCTCGATCCGGGCCGCATCCGGGTGGGAACGGTCCGGCAGACCGCGCACGCCGGCGCTCGCCGCGAGCAGCCGCGCGGCCTGGGCGTACCGCTCCTGACGCAACGCCAGATCCGCGATCCCGACGAGCACCTGGGCGATCATGAGGGCTGAACTCCCCACCTCGGACACCGCCTGGAAGGCCGCGACGCGGTGTTCACGGGCCTCGCCGACATCCGCGGCGAGGTAGCCGAGCAGGTCGTGAGCCATCGCCCGGACCGATGCCCGCTCGACGGCGTCGCCCAGCATGGCCGTCGCGACGTCGAGTTGCCGCCTCGCCTGCTCGGCGTCACCCCTCCAGCGGGCGAGTTCCGCCTTCGACAGGGCCAGCTCGGTCAGCGCCCCCGGCCAGGCGACCCGTTCCGCGGACCGCTGCGCTTCCGCCATGGCGGCCGCGCTCGATTCCTCGTCTCCCGACAGCCAGTACAACTGGGCCTGCCGCGACCGCATCCGTACGACGTCCTCGATGGCGCCGGCCTCGGTGACGACCGTGATCGCCTGTTCGTAGTGCTCGCACGCACCGGCGAACTCCCCGCGCACGGCGATCCGATCCGCCAGCTCGGTCAGGGCGAGGGAGATCCCCCAGCGGTCGCCCAGCGCGCGGAACTCGGTGAGCGCCGCCTCGAGTGAGGCGTCCGCGTCCCGGTCGCCGTCGCCGAGCATGATCCGCATCTTGCCGAGCTGCAGCCGGGCGAGCGCGCGCGCCCACGGGTCCTCGGCGGCGAGCAGCGGTTCCCACGCGGACAGGTACGCGTCCGGCGCTCGCAGCAGGCGTTCCAGCGCGGCGACCAGCCCGACCGCCGGGTGACGGATCCGGACACGCTGGTCGATCTCGTGCACCTCATGGATCCACTCCTCCGCCTGGTACTGGTCGCTCTCCCGCCCGGAGGTCATGAACCCCGTGGCGAGCGCGTACACCACGGCCCGGATCTCATCGGCCACGTCGCCGGGCAGGCTGATGGCCGCCAGGATCAGCTCGTTGCCCTCGGCCTTGTGCCCGCCGAGCCACCAGTACCAGCCGGCGGCCGCGGCGAGCCGCATCGCCCCGTCCGCCTCGCCGGCCGCGAGCGCACCGCGCATCGCGGCACCGATGTCGTCGTGTTCGGCCTCCAAGGTGGCGAGCCATTCCAACTGCTCGGCACGGCGGAGGCGCGGCTCCGCGATTTCGGCGAATTCGGTGAAGTACGCCAGATGCGCACGACGCGTCAGATCCGCTTCCCCCGCCTCCACGAGACGCTGCTCGGCGTACTCCTTGATCGTGCCGAGCATCCGGTAGCGCGGCGCCCCCTCGGCCTCGGTGACCACCAGCGATTTCTCGGTCAGCGCGGTCAGCAGCTCCAGCACCTGTCCCGCCTCGACCGCTGTATTCTTCCCGACCCCCTGCCCTTCGGGCCCGCCCTCCGTGCTCGCGCAGACGCGTTCGGCGGCTTCCAGGCTCGCCCCGCCCGAGAACACCGAGAGCCTGCGCAGGACCATCCGTTCGGCGTCGGTGAGCAGTTCCCAGCTCCAGTCGATCACCGCGCGCAGCGTCCGGTGCCGCGGCAGCGCGGTACGGCTGCCGCCGGTCAGCAGGCGGAACCGGTCGTCGAGCCGGTCGGCGAGCTGATCGAGGGACATGGTGCGCAACCTGGCCGCGGCGAGTTCGATCGCCAGTGGCATCCCGTCCAGCGCCCGGCAGACGCGCGCCAGGGTCGACGATGTGCGGACGCCGGTCGCAAGGTCCTTGCGCACCGCGCCGGCCCGGTCCCGCAGCAGCCGGATGGCCGGGGCGGACTCGATCTCGCCCGGGCCCGCGTCGCCGGCCGGCAGGGCCAGCGGAGCGACCCGCCACAGTGCCTCACCGGTGATGCCGAGGGGTTCCCTGCTCGTGGCGAGGATGCGCAGCCGCCGGCACTCTCCGAGCACTCGATGGGCGAACGTCGCCGCGGACTCGATCACGTGCTCGCAGTTGTCCAGGATCAGCAGCATCGCCCGCTCGCGGACCGCGGCGATGACCCGATTCGTCGGCTCCGCGTCCGGTGCCTCGCCGAGCAGCGCGTCGCGCAGTCTGAGCGCGGCGAGCGTCGCTTGCGCGACGCTCTCCCCGCCCCCCTGCCCTTCGGACCCGCCCCCCGTATCGCTGTCGGCGGCGACGGCCGCGAGTTCGACCAGCCAGGCCCCGTCCGGCAGATCGGCGCGCAGCGTGCGCGCGGTCTCCGTGGCCAGTCTGGTCTTCCCCGCGCCGCCGGGCCCGATCAGGGTGGTGAGCCGATGTTCGGCGATGAGCTCGCGGACCGCGGCGACATCGTCGCCCTTGCCGACGAAACTGGTCAGCTCGGCACGCAGGTTGGTGTTCCGGGTCTCCTCCCGCCGCCCCAGCTCGCCCCGCAGCAGCGCGACGTGCAGTGCGGACAGCTCCGGGGACGGGTCGACGCCCAGCGCGTCGGCCAGGGCCTCTCTCGTGCGCTGGTACACGAGGAGCGCGTCGGTGTCGCGGCCGGCCGCGGCGAGGGCACGCATCAGCGCGGCGGCGAGCCGTTCTCGCACCGGATGCGCGGCCACCAGGTCGGTCAGCTCCGTGACCAGCTCCGCGCCGTGGCCGAGGCCGACCTCCGCGTCGAACCGATCCTCCATCGCGGTCAGGCGGAGCCCCTCGAGCCGGGTGACCGCCGCGTCGAACGCCGCGCTGTCCGGCAGGCCGACGTCCTGCATGGCCGCACCGCGCCACAGTGCGAGGGCCTCGCGCAGCAGCCGTACCCGCCCCGGGTCCTCGCCATCGCGGGCCTGGCCGAGGAGGCGTTCGAACCGCACCGCGTCGACGGCGTCGGGCTCCACCGTCAGCCGGTAGCCGTCCGTCCGTCCCTCGACCGATCCTTCCGGCAGCGCCTTCCGCAGCCGGGAGACCAGGCGTTGCAGAGCGTTCGTCGCGTCGGCGGGCGGGTGCTCACCCCAGATCCAGTCGACGAGCGTCGCCTTCGGGACCACGTGACCCGGCCTGAGCGCGAGGGCGACCAACAGCCCGCGCAGCCGCGCGCCCGGCACGTCGGCCGGGTCGCCGTCGTCCGCGCGAACCTCGAACGGACCCAGCATCCCGATCTGCACCCGCTGATTCTGACATGGGCGATTCGCGGGTATCCGCGGCTAAGCCGTCACGGCGGCGATCGACTCGGTCAGCGCGGCGGGGACGTCGTCCACGAGGAGGTGGCGGCCGTCGCGGACGACCTCGCGGCCGGAGATCACCACGTGCCGTACGTCGGCGGGAGACGCGGCGAAGACCACGGACTCGGCCAGGTGGTCCGGGGCCGCACCCGCCAGGCGTACCGAGTCGCGCGCCACCGTGACCAGGTCCGCGTACGCGCCCGGGGCGAGGCGGCCCGCCTCCGGCCAGCCCAGGGCGGCGTGGCCGTCCGCCGTGGCGGCGGTCAGGAGCTCCGCGGCGGTCCAGTGACCTCGCCGGCGGGTGCGCAGCCGCTCGTCCAGCTCGACCGCCCGCGCCTCCTCGAACAGGTCGATCACCGCGTGCTGGTCCGAGCCCAGTGACAGCGGCGAGCCGGCGTCGGTCAGGGCGCGGGCCGGGCCGATGCCGTCGGCCAGGTCGCGTTCGGTCGTCGGGCACATGCACACGCCCGTGCGCGCGCCGCCCAGCAGCGTGACGTCCGAGGCGGTCAGGTGGGTCGCGTGCACGGCCACCGTCCGCGGCCCCAGCGCGCCGCTCTCGGCGAGCAGGGCCGCCGGCGTCCGGCCGTAGGCCTCCAGGCACGCGGCGTTCTCGGCCGGCTGTTCCGACAGGTGCACGTGGAGCGGCGCCGACCGCGAGGCGGCCCACGCGGCGACCTCGCCCAGCTCACGGCGTGGAACGGCGCGTACGGAGTGGATCGCGGCGCCGACCCGCGCGTGCTCGCCCGGCCGCAGCCCCGACACCCGGGACGCCCACGCCGACGCCGTGCCGTCGCCGAACCGCAGCTGCGGCCCGAGCAGCGGATCCCCGATGCCGCCGGTCAGGTAGCACGCGTCGAGCAGCGTGATGCGCATCCCCGCCTCCTCGGCGGCGGCCAGCAGCGCCGCGGACATGGCGTTGGCGTCCCGGTACGGCACCCCGCCCGGCCCGTGGTGGAGGTAGTGGAACTCGCCCACGCAGCTGATCCCGGCGAGCGCCATCTCCGCGTACACCGCGCGGGCCAGGGCGAAGTAGGTGTCCGGATCCAGGCGCGCGGCCACCGTGTACATCTGCGAACGCCACGTCCAGAAGGTGCCCCGCGACGCCTGCACGCGGCCCCGCAGGGCCCGGTGGAACGCGTGCGAGTGCGCGTTCGCCAGCCCCGGTAGCGTGAGCCCGGCCAGGCGTACGGCGTCCGGGGGCGCGGGCACGCCGGAGGCGACCGACGTGAAGCGCGCCCCGTCGACCTCCAAGAGCACGTCCGCGACGACCGCGCCGTCCAGCCACGCGTGCTCGGCGTGGTACCTCACCGGCACGCCAGCTCTTCCAGCACGTCCGCGAGCGCCTCCACGCCCGCCAGGCAGTCCGCGGGCTCGGCGTGCTCGGCCGGCGCGTGGGAGACGCCGGTCGGGTTGCGGACGAACAGCATCGCGGCCGGCACGTGCGCGGACAGGATGCCGGCGTCGTGCCCGGCGCCGGTCGGCAGCACCGGCGGGTCGCCGAGCGCCTTGGCCAGCCGGTCGCGCAGTTCGGCGTGGAAGTCCACCACCTCGGTGTAGGACTCCTCGCTCAGCGACACCTCAACGCGGCCCCGCCCGGCGGCCTCCTGCGCCGCCGCCCGCACGTCCGCGACCGTCGCGCGCACGGCCTCCTCGGACGGGGCGCGGGCGTCGAGCCAGGCCGCCACCGACGACGGGATCGCGTTGACCCCGTTCGGCGTCACCCGCACCTTGCCCATCGTCGCGACGGCGTCATGCCGCATCGCGGCCTCGCGTGCGGCGAGTACCGTACGGGCGAACGGCAGCATCGGGTCGCGGCGGTCGGCGAGCCGGGTCGTACCCGCGTGGTCGCCCGCCCCGGTGAAGTCGAAGCGCCACCGCCCGTGCGGCCAGATCGCGCTCGCCAGCCCGACCGGTGCCCTCAGCGCCCGGCCCTGTTCGACGTGCAGCTCGATGAAGCAGGCCAGCGACAGCAGCTGCGTGTCGGGGCCGATCGCCTCGGGGTCATACCCTTCGGCGGCCATGGCCTCGCCCCAGGTCACGCCGTCGGCGCCGCGCAGGTCGCGCGCGCGTGCCGGGTCGATCGCCCCGGTGGCGAGCCGGGATCCCAGGCAGGCGACGCCGAAGCGGGCGCCCTCCTCCTCGGCGAAGACGGCCACGCCGAGCGGGCGGCGCGGCTTCGCGCCCCGCTCTCGCAGCAGGTCGATCGCGGCGAGCGCCGAGACGACGCCCAGCGGCCCGTCGTAGGCGCCGCCGTCCGGCACCGAGTCCAGGTGGCTGCCGGTCAGCACGGCGTCGCGGCGCCCGGTCACCGGCTCCCCGTGGACGTCGCCCGCCATCGCGTCCGCGGCGAGGCTCGCCGCGCTGGCGAGCAGGCCGCCGACGCTCGCATCGGCGTTCTTGTCCACATCCCACCAGGCGAACAGGTTGCCGTTGCGGTCGCGCTCGACGGCCAGCCCGCGCGACCGCGCCTCCTCGACGAACCAGGCACGGCACTCCCGGTCCGCCGCCGTCCAGGAGAACCGCCGGTAGCCACCGCTCCCGGCCCGCCCGATCGGGCGCAGCGCCTCCCACATCTCCTCGAATGCCATGGATCAAGCCTCGCGCATCGGGACCCGTACGCCGCGCTCGGCGGCCACCTCGGCCGCGCGGTCGTAGCCGGCGTCGACGTGGCGGATGACTCCCATGCCCGGGTCGTTGGTGAGGACGCGCTCCAGCTTCTGCGCGGCGAGCGGCGTGCCGTCGGCGACCGTGACCTGGCCCGCGTGGATCGACCGGCCGATGCCGACCCCGCCGCCGTGGTGGATCGACACCCAGGAGGCGCCGGAGGAGGCGTTGACCAGGGCGTTCAGCAGCGGCCAGTCGGCGATCGCGTCGGAGCCGTCGGCCATGCCCTCCGTCTCGCGGTACGGCGAGGCGACGCTGCCCGAGTCGAGGTGGTCGCGGCCGATCACGATCGGGGCGCTGATCTCGCCGCTCTCCACGAGCTTGTTGAACTCCAGCCCGGCCCGGTCCCGCTCGCCGTACCCGAGCCAGCAGATCCGCGCGGGCAGCCCCTGGAAGTGCACCTTCTCCCCCGCCATCCGGATCCAGCGGGCGAGCTGTTCGTTCTCCGGGAACAGGTCGAGGATCGCCTTGTCCGTGCGGGCGATGTCCTTCGGGTCGCCGGACAGCGCGGCCCAGCGGAACGGGCCCTTGCCCTCGCAGAACAGCGGCCGGATGTAGGCGGGCACGAACCCGGGGAAGTCGAAGGCACGGGTGTAGCCGGCGAGCTGCGCCTCGCCCCGGATGGAGTTGCCGTAGTCGAAGACCTCCGCGCCCGCGTCCTGGAAGCCGACCATGGCCTCGACGTGCGCGGCCATCGACTCGCGGGCCCGGGCGATGAAGCCGTCGGGGTCCTTGGCGCGTTCGGCGGCCATGTCCTCGAACGCCACCCCGCGCGGCAGGTACGTCAGCGGGTCGTGCGCGGAGGTCTGGTCGGTGACGACGTCGATGGGCGCGCCGTCGGCGAGCAGCGACGGCACGATGTCGGCGGCGTTGCCGAGCAGCCCGATCGACAGGGGCCGCCGCGCGTCGCGCGCCTCGACGGCCAGGCGCAGCGCCTCCTCGACGCTGTCCGCGCGCACGTCGCAGTAGCGGTGCTCGACCCGGCGGTCGATGCGCGAGGGGTCGCACTCGACGCAGATCGCGACGCCGCCGTTCATCGTCACCGCGAGGGGCTGGGCGCCGCCCATGCCGCCGAGCCCGGCGGTCAGCGTGATCGTCCCGGCCAGCGTGCCGCCGAACCTCTTGGCCGCCACCGCCGCGAACGTCTCGTACGTGCCCTGCAGGATGCCCTGCGTGCCGATGTAGATCCACGAGCCGGCGGTCATCTGCCCGTACATGGTCAGCCCGAGCGACTCCAGCCGCCGGAACTCCTCCCAGGTCGCCCACTGCGGCACGAGGTTGGAGTTGGCGATGAGCACCCGCGGCGCCCACTCGTGCGTGCGGAAGACGCCGACCGGCTTGCCCGACTGGACCATGAGGGTCTCGTCGGCCTCCAGGTCGCGCAGGGCGCGGACCATCGCGTCGAAGGCGTCCCACGAGCGCGCGGCGCGGCCCGAGCCGCCGTACACGATCAGCTCGTCGGGGTGCTCGGCGACCTCGGGGTCGAGGTTGTTCATGAGCATCCGCAGGGCGGCCTCCTGCTGCCAGCCCTTGGCGCTCAGTGTCGTGCCGCGCGGCGCGCGTACGGGACGGGGACCCATGGCGTTCTCTCCTTTACGCGAGGGGGCCGACGACGGACTCGGCGGCGGTGACGAGCGAGCCGTCGCGGACCAGGTCGACGGCGGCGGCGATCTCGGGGGCGACGTGGCGGTCCGGGCCGGGCCCGGGGACGCCCGTACGGAGGGCGGCGACCACGGCGGCGGTCGCCGGGCCGGGCCGCAGCGGCGCCCGCAGGTCGAGGGCGCGGGCGGCGGTCATGATCTCGATCGCGACGACCCGCGTGAGGCCGTCGACCGCGCGGCGCAGCTTGCGGGCCCCGCCCCAGCCCATGGAGACGTGGTCCTCCTGCATGGCCGAGCTGGGGATCGAGTCGACGCTGGCGGGCACGGCGAGCCGCTTGAGCTCGTTCACGACGGCGGCCTGGGTGTACTGGGCGATCATGTAGCCGGAGTCGACGCCCGGGTCGTCGGCCAGGAACGCCGGGAGCCCGTGCGAGCGGGACACGTCCAGCATCCGGTCGGTACGGCGCTCGGCCATGGAGGCGACGTCGGCGACCGGGATGGCGAGGAAGTCCAGCACGTACGCGATCGGCGCGCCGTGGAAGTTGCCGTTGGACTCGACCCGGCCGTCCGGCAGCACGACGGGGTTGTCGACCGCGGAGGCCAGCTCGCGCCCGGCGACGAGGGCGGCGTGGGCGAGGGTGTCCCGCGCGGCGCCGTGCACCTGCGGGGAGCAGCGCAGCGAGTAGGCGTCCTGGACGCGGTTACAGTGCGGGCCGCGGTGCGACTCCATGATCGCCGAGTCCTTCAGGAGGCGGCGGAGGTTGGCGGCGCTGTCGGCCTGGCCGGGGTGGGGACGCAGCTCCTGCAGATCCTGGGCGAAGACCCGGTCGGTGCCGAGCTGGGCCTCGACGCTCATCGCGGCGCCGATGTCGGCGGCGCGCAGCAGGGCGCGCAGGTCCTCGATGGCCAGCACGAGCATGCCGAGCATGCCATCGGTGCCGTTGAGCAGGGCCAGGCCCTCCTTGGCGACGAGGGTGAGGGGCTGGATGCCGGCCTCGGCGAGGGCCTGCTTCGCCGACGTCTTGTTCCCGTCGGCGTCGCGGACGTCGCCCTCACCGATCAGCGCGAGGGCGACGTGGCTGAGCGGGGCGAGGTCGCCGGAACAGCCCAGGCTGCCGTACTCGTGCACGATCGGGGTGATGCCCGCGTTGAGCACCGCGGCGAGGGTCTCGGCCGTGACGGGCCGCACGCCGGTACGGCCGGTGGCGAGCGTGCTGAGGCGCAGGAGCATCATCGCCCGCACGACCTCACGCTCGACCTCGGGCCCGGACCCGGCGGCGTGGGAGCGGACGATGTTCTCCTGGAGCCGGGCCCGCAGCTCCTCGTGGATGTGCCGGGTCGCGAGGGCGCCGAACCCGGTCGAGATCCCGTACGCGGGCGTGGGCCGGGAGGCGAGGTCGTCCACGTGCGCCCTGGCCTCGGCGATCGCCTTGAGCGCCTCGTCGGTGAGGGCGACCTCGGCGCCGTGGCGGGCGACGGCCACCACGTCGCCGAAGGCGAGCGGGCCGGTGCCGACGGGGATTTTCGTCATACCCCTATTGGACGCGACCGCGGACGATGCCCGTACCCCGGGTGGGCGGCATGTGTCTCGGATACGAGACACTGAAGGGTGTGGCGGGCCGTGGAACGGCCCCGAGACGCAGGATGACGCGGGACGCGGCGTTCACCGAGGTGGAGAGACGTGGCGGGCGAACAGGTACCGGCGGCACGGCGGGTGATGGCCGTGCTCCGCCTGCTGGCCTCCTCCGCGCGGCCCCTCGCCGCCTCGGCCATCGCCCGCTCGCTGGACCTGCCGCGTTCCAGCACGTACCACCTGCTCACCGCGATGGCCGAAGACGGCTTCGTCACGTACCTGCCCGAGGACCGGCTGTGGGGCCTCGGCGTGACGGCGTTCGAGATCGGCTCCGCCTACCTGCGCCAGGGCCCGCTGGAGCGCCTGGCCCGTCCGCTCCTCGTCCGTCTGGTCGACCGGCTCGGCGAGATCGTCCAGCTCGGCGTGCTGCACGGGGCCGAGACGCTGTACCTGCTGAAGGAACAGCCGCGCCACCACGCGACCCTGGTCACGGACGTCGGCGTGCGGATGCCGGCGTACCTGACCGCGAGCGGCCGGGTGATGCTGGCCCATCTGCCCACCGCACAGGTACGGGCCCTGGTCCCGGGAGAGCTGGTCAACCGGACCGGAGCGGGCCCCCGGTCGCTGCGGGAGCTGCGCCGGCTCCTGGCCGAGGACGCCCGGCGCGGCTGGGCGGTGGAGGACGGCCACGTGACGGAGGGCTTCGCGAGCATCGCGGCGTGCAGCTTCGACCACGTCGGCCGCCCGGCCGCCGCGATGACGGTGACGTTCCGCCGGGACGCCCGCGCGGAGGAGGAATGGCCCGAGCTCGCCGCCCGCGTCCGCGAGGCGTCCGCCGAGCTCACCCGCCGCCTGTCCGGCCACGCCCCACGGACATGAGCTCGGGACCACCGTCCGGTCAGACGCCGTCCGTACGGTACAGCAGGTCGCGCAGTCGGTCGTAGGAGCGGTCCCAGTGCCACTCCCCGCAGGCCCAGGCCCGGCCCTTCTCCCCCATCGCACCTGGAGCGGTGAGCAGTTCGATCAGCCGGTCGGCGATGGCCGGCACCGAACGCCCGTCCACCACGTGCCCGGTCTCCCCGTCCCGGACGGCTTCGGGGGCACCGCCCGAATCCCCCGCCAGCACCGGAAGCCCGGCCGCGGCCGCCTCCAGGAACACGATCCCCAGCCCCTCGACCTCCAGCCCGCCGAGCCGGCTCCGGCACGGCAGGGCGAACACGTCCGCCGCCGCGTAGAACGGGGGCAGCGCCTCGTGCGGTTGCGGCCCGGCGAACACGACCCCCTCCCCCGCGAGCCGGCGCAGCCGGTCCTCGTACGGGCCGGACCCGACGATCAGCAGCACCGCGTCCGGCACCGTCCGGCGCACCAGGGGCAGCGCGCGGATCAGCCGGTCCTGCCCCTTGCGGGCGACCAGCCGCGACACGCTGAGGATGACGGGCCGGTCCCGCAGGCCGTAGCGCTTCCGGATCCCGGAGGTGTCGCCGTCCGGGCGGAACACCGAAGTGTCCACCCCCGGGACCAGCCGCGTCGTTCGCGTCCGGGGACCGAACGCCCGGACGATCCGCCGACGCGTGTAGCCGGTCAGGTAGGTGACGGTGCCCACCTGGCCGCCGATCCGGCGCAGCACCTGCCGCGACCCGGGCAAGGACGCCCACCAGACCTCATGCCCATGCGTGGTGGCCACCGACGGGAGTCCGAGCCTTCCGGCGAGCAGGCCGAGCGGCGCGGCCGCGCCGAACCACACCCGGTCGCATTCGTGTTCGTCCGCGACCGCTACCGCCGTCGCTGCCACCTTCTGCGTCGGCAGCAGCGTCCGCGACCGGTCCCGTACCACGGGAAACCCCAGTCGGGCGTCGAACCGCTCCCCGCCCGGCTCACGCGAGGTGTAGACGACCACCTCGCCGGGCGGGAACCGGCGCGCCAGTTCGTAAACGAACGTCTCGATGCCGCCCATCCGCGGCGGGAAGTCATTGGTGACGATGAGAGTGGCGCCCATGGTTCACACGTCCCGACGGTGGACGACGGTGACGGCGACGAGCGCCGCGCCGAGCGCCCAGAGGGCCAGCGCGATCCACGCCTCGGTGGTCGTCGTCGGCCGGTGCACGACGAAGCCGAAACGTCCGTAGCCGACGTCGGTCAGGCGCTGCCAGGCACTGGCGGGCAGCGCGTGCTTGATGTCGGCCGTCCAGCGGTAGTGGTCGGTGAAGCAGAGGGGCAGCAGCAGGAGGACCACCGTGGTGATCGCCATGGTCGCCGCGCCGTGCCGGATGATCGCACCGAGGCCCATGCCGATGAACGCGCACACCGGTGCGAGCACCGCCGACGCCGCGACCGCCTGGAACGCTCCGGGGTAGCCGATCGACATGCCGACGTGGCGACCGGACAGGATGGCCTGGGTCGCCCAGAAGGAGGCTCCGGCGACGACGGTCCCATAGCCGAGCATGACCAGCGTGACGTCGATCAGTTTCGCCGTCACCAGCGAACGGCGGTCCGGCACGGCCGAGAAGGTCGTGCGGATCAGTCCCGTCCCGTACTCGCCCGTGATCGTGATCGCGCCGACGCTACCGGCGGCGAGCATGAACACCAGGCCGGCGACATCCGTGAAAGCGTCCCGCATCGCCCAGAGCGGAACGAAGATGGCGCGGATGTCGGCGCCGTACTGCGGCCAGTTGTGGTAGTCGGCGACGGCGGCGTTCACGTTCAGCCCGATGACGGCCAGCCCGCTGAGGAGCAGGGTCCAGTAGGTCGAGCGGAGCGACCAGAGCTTGGTCCACTCGGCGGCGAGGAGATCGCGGAACCGGGCGCGCTGCTCGGCGACGGCGGGGGGAACGCTGAGGGTCGGTGCGGTCATCGGGCGTCTCCGGCGAGGTATTCGACGCTGTCGGCGGTGAGTTCCATGAACGCCTCCTCCAGCGAGGCGGTACGGGGGACGAGTTCGTGCAGCAGCACGCGGTGCCGGAAGGCGAGTTCGCCGATACGGACGGCGCTCAGTCCGGTGACCGTGAGCGCCTGGTTCCCGTCCGGTCGTACGGACGCTCCCTCGGTGGTCAGGACGGCCGTCAGCGAGGCTGCGTCAGGAGTGCGCACGGTCACGCTCTGGGGCGTACCGCGGGCCGCGAACTCGGCCAGGCTCTCGTCGGCGATCAGCTCGCCCCGGCCGATGACGATGAGATGGTCGGCCGTGTGCTCCATCTCGCTCATGAGGTGGCTGGAGACGAACACGGTCCGCCCTTCGCCGGCCAGGCGACGGAACAGCCCGCGCACCCATCGCACGCCCTCGGGGTCCAGCCCGTTGATCGGCTCGTCGAACAACAGCACGGGCGGGTCGCCGAGCAGGGCGGTGGCGATGCCGAGCCGTTGCCTCATGCCCAGTGAGAACCCGCCGACGCGACGGCGCGCCGCCTCCGCCAGGCCCACCTCCCGCAGAACCTCCTCGACCCTGCGCCGTGGGATCCGGTTGCCGCGGGCCAGCGCGGACAGGTGCGCGTACGCGGTGCGGCCGCCGTGCACGTCATGGGCGTCGAGCAGCGCGCCGACATGCCGGAGTCCGCGCGGGCGGTCCCGGAACGGGCGGCCGGCGACGGTGGCGGTACCGCTGGTCGGCTCGTTCAGTCCGAGGATCATCCGCAGCGTGGTGCTCTTGCCCGCGCCGTTGGGCCCGAGGAATCCGGTGACATGACCCGGACGCACCGTGAAGGTGAGTCCGTTGACGGCCGCCTTCGGGCCGTAGCGCTTCGTCAGTTCGCTCACTTCGATCACGCGGCCAACGGTGTCGCGGGCCGGGCCCGCCACGCATCGGGCCGTCGGCGGTATTGCCGGGGACGGGGTGTCGACCGAGGTCGTACACCCGTGGGCCGATGCCTCGCCAGAATCACCCGATTACGATCGGCGCCGTGTCCCCTTCTCCCCTGTTCAAGCGCGTTCCACCGGGCGTCTGGACGGCCCTGGCCTGGTGCGCCGGCACGGTCTTCACGTTCCTCATCCGGCTGAGGCTGCCCGGTGAGGGCGCGGCATCGGTGTACGCCGGGGTCATCTTCTACCGGTGGGACGGCCTGACGATGCTGATGATGGCCACCGCGCTCACGCTGGTCGGCAGCTGCCTGCTGCTCCGCCGGCCGATCACGGCCATCGTCTCGGTGCTCGCCGGTTCCGTCATCGGGACGCTCCCGCTGAGCGTCGGCGCGATCCCGGTGCCGCAGTTCCTCTCCGTGGACGTCGCCCTGTGCTTCATCGCGGCCTCCGGGCGGCGCCGGACGTCTCTCACCGCCGCCGGTCTGGTGGTCGCCACGCTGGCCGGTTATCTGGCCTTCCGGGTCGCGCGCGGGTGGACCATCGGGACCTCCACGGAGCTGGCCGTGATGATGACGGCCCTGATCTCCTGGCTCATCGGGAACTCGATCCATCAGACCCGCGATCACGCCGATGCCCGGCGCGCCCAGGCGGTGACCGCCGAACGGCTCCGGATCGCCCGCGAGTTGCACGACGTGGTCGCGCACAGCATCGGGATCATCGCCCTGCAGGCCGGAGCGGCGCGGAGGGTCATCGACACGCAGCCCGGCCGGGCGCGCGACGCCCTGGGCGAGGTGGAGACCGCGAGCCGGGAGACGCTGTCCGGGTTGCGCCGGATGCTCGGCGCGCTCCGGCAGGCCGAGCGGGAAGCGGGAACCGACATCGCACCGCTCGACGAGATGCCGGGTCTGGCGGACGTCGACCGGCTGGCCGAGACGACCACGGCCGCCGGTGTCCGCGTCGACGTCCGATGGCGTGGGGACCGGCGCCCGCTCCCCGCTGAGGTCGATCTTTCCGCCTTCCGGATCATCCAGGAGGCCGTCACGAACGTGGTGCGGCACGCCGACGCCCGATCGTGCACCGTGTCCATCGACCATCGGGACGGGGCTCTCTCCATCGAGGTCGCCGACCGCGGGCGCGGCCACGGCGGCACCCCGGACACCGGCTATGGCCTGGTCGGGATGCGCGAACGCGTCGCCCTGCTCCATGGAGACTTCTCCGCCGGACCGGCGCCCGAAGGCGGCTACCGCGTGACCGCCGAACTCCCCCTCCCCGCGAGAGTCGCATGACCGTCCGCGTTGTCCTCGCCGACGACCAGCCGTTGGTCCGCACCGCCCTGCAGATGGTCATCACCGACGCCCCCGACATCGAGGTCGTCGGCGAGGCCGGCACCGGCGCCGAGGCGGTCGAGCTGGCCCGGAGCCTCGACCCGGATGTCGTCGTGATGGACATCCGCATGCCCGGCATGGACGGGATCGAGGCCACCCGGCAGATCGCGGCCGGTCCCTCCTCCGCACACGTCGTCGTCCTCACCACGTTCGACGATGACGACTACGTCTACGGCGCCCTGCGCGCCGGCGCGGCCGGGTTCCTCGTCAAGGACATGGCTCTGGACGACATCCTCGCCGCGATCCGCGTCGTCGCCGCCGGAGACGGCCTGATCGCCCCGAGTGTCACGCGCCGCCTGATCGAGGAGTTCGCCGGCCGCCCGGCGCCCGCTCCCGAGCGGCCCACGCTCGACGGCGTCACCGAACGGGAGCACGAGGTGCTGACCCTCGTCGGGCGCGGCCTGTCCAACGCGGAGATCGCCGCCGAGCTGGTCATCAGCGTCGCCACCGTGAAGAGTTACATGACCCGGCTGCTCACCAAGCTCGACGCCCGCGACCGGGTCCAGCTGGTCATCATCGCCTACGAGGCCGGTCTGGTACGGGTGCGCGGATAGCCGGTTGCCCGGTCGCGCGGATGGCCGGTTCGCCTCGCGGCGGTTCTCAGCGCCGCGCACCGGCCGATCCGGGGGTGCACAACGTCACGCGTTGGTGCGCATCCAGAGTTCGATGAGCTCCTGCGTCTCCGCGGTGCGCGGGGTGACGCTCTTCTCCTCGTGGTCCACCTGGATCTCCACGGGCCGCAGGTCCGGGACCTGGCCGCTGGCGAGCGCGTGCCCCTCGGGCAGTTGCTCGTACGCGCCGGGGCGCCACCAGTAGATCTGGGGGCTGATGGCGTTCTGCCCCTTCTCGACATGGGTGCGGGCGAGCGCCTGCATGGCCTCCAGCGCCGAGATCACGTGGACGGCGCCGATCTCGTGCACGACCAGGTATTCGGGGATCGGGAAGGAGACCAGCGCGCCGTACGGGGCGGACCCGAGGAAGCGCCGGAGCACGTGAACGCGGCAGCCCACGTAGCGGTGGGTCTCGCCGATGTGCGTGATCGGGACGCCCCAGACCTCGTCGGTGCCGGTGTTGTGCGGCTCCCGGCTCAGCGACGCGTGGAGCGCGGCGCCGAAGACCTGGTTCTCCGGCCTGCCGCCGAGGTCCGCCCGGTTGAGCGGCTGGATCGAGTCGGGCCGGTCGATGACCACCGTCTCCAGCAGGCCCGGCGCGAGAGTGCGGGTCAGCAGGGCGTCCCGCATGCCGGGCGGGTCGGCCAGCGCCGCCTCCGGGTAGATCCGCACGCGCAGCGCGTCTTCGGCCAGCAGGCGTTCGACGTCGACCGCCGCGGTGGCCTGCGCCCGCGCCATCTGCTTGCGGATCCCCCGCGCGAAGCCGCGGGCGAACTCCGCGGCGAACGCGGGGAGGTCGGCCGGTGGCACGCGGCCGGCGTGGGCACGCCACTCACCGATGTCGGGGTTGATGTCGCCGCCCGGGACGCTGATGGCGATCGTCGTCGGGCCGATGATCCGGGCCGCGAAGTTCTCCTCCGCGAGGGCCCGGACCAAGGCCTCACCGATGGCGTCCTGAGTCAAGGGGGTCTCTCCTCATTTCGAGTGAAACAACCGGTTCAACTCATCGGACGCCTGTCGGGTTCCCTCCGGGTGCTCAGCCGCCGGACGGGCCGGGCTGCTGGAGCATCGCGCGGGTCAGTACCTGGCCGGCCACTCCCCAGCCGCCGTCGGTCACCTCCTCCACCAGGACCATCGTGTTGGGACGGGCTCGCTCGCCGAAGGTCTCGACGTACAGCTCGGTGACTCCGGTGACGAGTCTCTGCTTCTCCTCGGCCGACAGCAGGCCCGCCGGCACCTTGAGATTGGCGAAAGGCATGTGTTCCTCCTCGTTCTCCGTCCACCATCGCCGTACGGGACGCAGGTGACCAGGTGGCCCTTTCCCTGGGGACGGCGCCCCCAGGATGAGCCGGGCCGGCCCGGCGATAATGGGCGGATGGACCTTTCCGAGCTGGGCGCCTTCCTGCGGTCCCGGCGGTCCCGGATCAGGCCGGCGGACGTCGGGCTGCCCGGCGGGCCGCGGCGGCGGGTGCCCGGCCTGCGGCGCGACGAGGTCGCCACGCTCGCCGGGGCCTCCCCGGACTACTACACCGAGCTGGAGCGCGGGCGCGGCGCGCAGCCGTCGGCCCAGATGCTCGCCGCGCTGGCCCGGGCGCTCCGGCTCGACCACGACGAGCGGGACCATCTCTTCCACCTCGCCGGGCGTCCCGTGCCCCCGCCGCGCGGCGGCCTGTCGTACGTGCAGCCGGCCATGCTCGACCTGCTCGGACGGCTCGCCGGCACGCCCGCGCAGATCATCACCGATCTCCACGAGACTCTGGTGCAGAACCCGCTCGCCGTGGCGCTGCTCGGCCGGCAGCCGACGGGCGGCGGGTTCGCGGCGAGCTTCGCCTACCGCTGGTTCACCGATCCGGCGGCGCGCGAGCTGTACCCGCCTGAGGACCACCCGCACCAGTCGGCCGCGTTCGCGGCGGACCTTCGGGCCGCCGCCGGCCGCCGTGGGAAGGACCCGTACTCCGACGCGATGGTGGCGGCCCTGCGCCGCGAGAGCGCCGAGTTCGCCGCCCTCTGGGACGGCGGCGACGTCGCCGTACGTCGCCGGGACAGCAAGCGGATCGTCCATCCGGAGCTGGGCGTCGTCGAGATCGACTGCCTCACCCTGCTGAGCGAGGACGGGCGCCAGCGGCTCCTGTGGTTCGCTCCCCGGCCCGGCACGCCCGCCGTCGAGCAGCTGCGGCTGCTGGAGGTCATCGGCACCCAGCGGCTGACGGCCGACGAGGTGGGCTGAGGTTCACCGGGTGTGCCGCGCGAGCCAGTCCAGGATCCGGTCCGGGTTCCGCTGGAAGTGCAGGTACCCGTCCCATCGCCGGGTGGTCCCGTGGATCCAGAGCAGGTCCTTCGGTACGTCGTCCCGGATGGCGTCGAAGACCGCTTGGACGTCGGCCGGCCTGGTCATCAGGTCGTCGTGGACCTGGTAGACGAGCGTCGGCGTCCGTACGCTCCGGGCGGCGCGCGCCGGTGACATCGAGTCGAGGTCGAAACCGGTGCGGAGCCTGATCCGCCGGTCGAGCTCGTCGAGGCACTCGACCGGTATGCCCTGTCGCTCCAGGTTCCGTGTCAGGACCATGCGGGCCGACAGCGGCTGGCACGCGACGAGACACCGGACGTCCGCGAACTCCCGCGGTGCTCGTTCCATCGCGAACAGGGTGGCGTTGGCTCCCAGGCACCGGGAGAACAGCGCGATCTTCGCGTCCCGCAGCTCCGGCCGGGACCGTGCGTAGCGCAGGGACCCGATGACGTCGCGCGACTCGAAGTTGCCGCCCGTCGTCAGCCCGCCGTTGGCGGCGCCGCTGAGCCCGAAGTTGCGCAGGTCGTAGGCGAGGACGTGGTACCCGGCGGCGTGCAGGATCGCGATGTCCGGGACGAAGTCGACCTCGACGTCGTTGCCGGTGGCGGCATGCGCCGAACGCCAGGGTTCGAGGTGGGACGGGAGCCCCGAGCGGCTGAACCACCGTGGATGGTTGACGATCACGACGGTGTCCGCGCCCTCGGCCGGGACGAACCACCCCTCCAGCGGAGTGCCGTCCTCGGAGGGGAAGGTGACGTCCTCGAACCGCAGCCCGTGCTCGGCCGGCGTGTGCAGCACCGGCGAACGGCGTGACGTGCTGAAACCGTCGGCGATCGCGTCGAGTCGCTCGTCCAGCCGATCGGCGGTCGTCGGCGGTGTGGTCATCCGGCTCACTTCTCAGGCGCCCTTGACCGCGGGCTTGAGGACGTCCTCGCACCACTGCCGGAAGGTGGTCGGGGTGTCGATCGCGTGCTGCGGCGTACGGGTGACGCCGCCGTACAGGCCGTTGTCCGCCGCGATCATCATGTCGAGCATGCCCTGCACCATGGCGTCGGACCGGCCGGGGCCGGTGAGCTGCTGTTCGAGCGCCTCGATGGAGACCTGCCGGTACCGCACGGGGGCCCCGAGCACCTCGGAGACGACGGCGGCCATGTCGTCGTAGGACAGGTCCTCGGGGCCGATCACCTGGACCTCTTCCTGGCCGGTCCACCTGGTGTCGAGCAGCAGACGGGCGGCGACGGCGGCGATGTCGCGGGTGGCCACGGTGGGCAGCCTGTGGTCAGGGTCGAGGACGTCGTAGAACACGCCCTGCTCCTTGATCGCCCGGACCTGCCGCAGCAGGTTGTCCATGAACGCGGGCATGGTCAGCGCGCGGAACGCCACGCCGGTGCCGGCGATCAGGTCGTCCATGGCCAGCGAGCCGGTCACGTACCCCGCCTTGCCCGCGTAGGCGGTGCCGCGGCCGAGGGAGCTGACGTCCACGACGCGCTTGACGCCCTGGTCGCGCATCGCCTCGGCGGCGGGGCGCGTGAAGCCCACGAAGGCCTCCTCGACACTGGCGGCCTGGCGGTCGGGCGGCAGCAGCCAGAACACGGCGTCGGCGCCGTCGAAGGCTCGGGTGACGACCCGCGGATCGCCGTGCGAGCCTTGGACGACCTCGACCCGCTCACGGACGTCGGCGGGCAGCTTGTTCGGGTCGCGCACGATGACGCGGACCGGCTGGTCGCCGGTGAGGACGCGGTCGAGGACCTGGTGTCCGATGTTTCCCGTAGGGGCGGTGATAACGAGCATGAGTTCTCTCCACTGGAGTCGCTCCGACGAAGTAAACTCTACCGTACCGTTTACTTTTGAGGATGCAAGCCGATGAGGCAAGAGGGCGAACCGCGGCGCACGCGGCAGCGGCGCGGCGAGGAGCTGCGCCGCCACATCCTGCTCACGGCCAAGGACGTGTTCCTCGAGACCGGCTACGAACGGGCCTCGATGGACACCGTCGCGTCACGTGCCGAGACGTCCAAGCGGACGCTGTACGCCCACTTCGAGAACAAGGACACGCTGTTCCTCGCGGTCCTGGACCTCGTCCGTGAGCTGTACCTGCGCAGGCTGGGCACCCCCGGCGCGTACGCCGAGGAGCCCGCGGAGGCGGTGACGCGGTTCTGCGGGCGGTTCCTGCAGCTGATGGTGTGGGAGGCCCAGGTACGGACCTGCCGGCTGACCATCACCGAGGCCGAACGACTGCCCGGGAGTTCGAGCACGTACTTCGACGCCATCTTCGGCAGCACGTACGAGCGCCTGAGCACCTACCTCGCCGAGCGGTACGCGATGGACCCCGCCGACAGCGCGGTGCTCGCGGAGGACCTGCTCGCCCGCACCGTGCTCCCCCGGCTGTTCCGCACGCTGCTCAACGTCGACGAGGCGATCAAGGACATGCCCGAGGAGACCTCCCTGGCCGAGGACGTCGACCTGGACGCGATCCGCCGCCTGGTCTCAACGACCCTGCCGGGCCGACCGGCCTGAACGTCGGCTCGGTAAGATCGACTTCGGTATTGATCGTTGACGCCGGGCACGGCCGGATCGTCTTGGGGACGGCACATGGACGGATTCACCGTCTCCGCCGGCGCGGTCGGCAGCGCCGCGCACGGCATCGGGACACTGGCGACCCGGGTGGAGACGTTTCATCGCGCCACCGACGATGCGGCGCGTTCCCTGTCGTCGGAACACGCGTGGGGGCTGCTCCGGTCCTTGAGACAGGATTTCCTGTCACTCGCCACCGAGTTCAAAGAACACCTGAACCACATGTCCGGCGCCATCGACGGCGCGAAGAAACGCCTTCACGGCACGGCCACCAACTATTCTTCGGCCGAAACCGCATGCCTGCGGGTATTGGCGAAGGTCGGGAACGAATATGGTGACGGCCGGCAACTCCGCAAGCTGAATCCGGCGTCGCAGTTCTACCAGAACCATCGGATCTGGAACGGCATCATCACCTCCGCGCCATCGTTCGTCGGCGCGTGGGGCTCGACCGGCCTTCATTCCTTGCGACTGTACGGCGACCTGACCAGCGACGACAAGTACAACATCGGTACTGACATCGCACTGCTGGCCACCGACGCCTCCACCGCTTACCTGTTGACGTTCTCTGGCATCACCAATCTCCGCGCCGACCCGATGGGTTTTCTGGTTCGATGCGGCATTCCGTTTCTGCTGAACGCGTTCTACTGGACGAAGAGTGTCACGGACCTGCTGACGGGTGACCCGATCGCCACCGGACAGGCCGCGTACAACTTCGACAGCATCGCCCAGGGCTGCCGCAAGCTCGCCACGAACCTCGACGAGACCATGGACCAGACTCTCGGAGAGACGTGGCAGGGAACCACCGCGGACGCCGCGCGGCGGCGCCTGACGGAGATGCGGGACGGAATCACCGAGACCGCGGGCAGCGCCGACCGGACCGCCGCGCTTCTGCAGTTGGTCAGTTCGCTCATCACCGACGTCGAGGCCGTCATCCGCGAGATGATCAACGATGTGGTCGTGTGGGCCGCGGTGGCGTGGATCGGCGCACAACTGGCCGCCGTCGAGACGTTCGGGGTCTCAGAGCTGGTCGCCGCGCAGCGGATCACGGCGGAGTCGGAGCGGACCGCCGGCGTCGTCGGACACATGATGGCCTTGCTGCTGGGGATACTCCGGCGCATCAAGGGACTGTTGCCCCGGCTGCGTGCCGAGCTTCGGCAGATCAAGGAGAAATCCTTCGCCGCGCTACTGCGTTCGTCGCCCGGAAAGAAATTCATGGATTCGAAGTACGGCGGCGGCCGCCAGACCTTGGCTCGCGTCAGAGCCGACGCCACCGGGAAACACGCAAAAATCAACGACTTCCACGTGGCCGTCAGCACCGGAAAGCAAGCGTGGCGGGCGGGAAAGAACGGCGTTCTGCACGACTTTGGATTCCATCTCTTCAACACCGACGAGTCCGGAAATCCCTATCCGAACAATGGCCGTAAGGTGCGGGTCAGGGGCTACACGACCGGGGATGGGCAAGGGGGAGTACGCGCGGTGAACAACCGCGTCGGCGTCGTCGGCAGCGCGGCGTCGACCATCCTGCCGTTCGGCCGTGCGGCGCAATACTGGATGCGGGGCGGCGACGCGGCGCCCAGCGACGAAATCAATCGGGAACTCGACCTGTGGGACACCCCCGCCTGACGGCGGCACGGGTCCTGGCACCACCGGGGCGATGGTGGTGAAAGGTCCACCCCCGGCCGGTGCCCACGCCCACCGACACGCTGTGGCCTTCCCCAGCAGGATTGCTCATGTCAGCAAGAAATGCTCGGAAAGGCCCCAGCTGAGATGAACGAGAAACTCGCCCGGAAGTTCACTGGATTCTCCTGCCTCGCCGCCGCCGTGGCGTTCATCGTCGAAGTGCCGCTCTATTTCGTCTACGACGGTGCGCCGCCGGACTGGAACGTCCTGTCCCGCCTCCTGATCGGCATCCTCGCCCTCGGTCTCCTCCTCCTGTTCGTCACCGGCCTCCGCGAACTGATCAAGGCCGTCAGCCCGCGCCACGAGTGGATCGGCGGGATCGCCTCCGCCGCCGGGCTCGCGTACGTCGTGGTCACGCTCGTCTCCCACGGCCTGGAGGCCGGCTCCGTCATCGCGACCGACCACCCGATCGATCCGACCATCACCGTCAACGGCACCTATATCCTGTACGGCTCGATCGGGCGCATGCTGCTCGGCACCTTCCTCGCCGCCGTCGGCTACGCGATCGCCCGCACCCGGGCCCTCCCCCGCTGGACCGGCCGCTCGGCGTACGTCCTGGCAGCGATCAACTTCGCCTTCATCCCCTCGATGTTCTTCGGCAACAAGCCCGCGTTCTTCTACGCCGCCAACGGCTGGGGCACGACCGCCTCCATGGGCGCGATCCTCAGCTACTGGCTGCTGGCGATGAGCATCAGCATCCTCCGCAGCGCCCGCCGGACCCCGCTCACCGCCCCGGCCGCTGCGCTGCAGGCCCGATAACCGGCGAAACGACGAAATCCCGTTGCGACCGCCCCGGTCCGGCGGGATATCGTCGTTCCACCTCGCGGCTGCTGAACCCGGGGAATACCGGCACTCCCGCCGCGCACCGAAAACGCGGCGGCACTCCCTCATGCCTCGACAAGCAGCCACCAGGAAGGCCTCATGCCCAGCTCTCCCACGCAGGATCCACGACTCGTCCGCGTCGACGACGACTGGCTGCGCCTGCCCAACCCCTGGCACGTCCCGGTCGACATCTGCGCCGCCGCGGACGTGCCGATCGAATCCAGCGCCATCGACGAGATCCTCACCGTCCTCCAGACCGCGGCCACCCTCGAACGTCTCGGCGGCGACGCCGCGATCACCCGGGTCGTGCTCACCCCCGACCTCCACAAGGGCGCCGGCATCCCGATCGGTACGGTCCTGCGCACCCGCGGCGCGCTGATCCCCCAGGCCGTCGGCAACGACATCAACTGCGGCATGCGCGTGGAGACGACCTCGCTGACCGTCGACGACGTACGGCCCCGGCTCGACGCCCTCGAACGCCGCCTGCGCCACCTGTTCTTCGAGGGCGGGCGGCGCATCGCCCTGACCGCCGCGCAGCGCGAGGGCCTGCTCCGCGACGGCCTGCCCGGCCTCCTGGACGCGGGCCCGCGGCCGGACGCCGGCGTCTGGGCGGCGCTGCGCGAGGACGAGCGGCACGACCGGATCCACCGCTCCCGCTACCCCACCACGACCGCCGAGCCGTTCCGCGACTGGATCACGAGCGCGGGCGGCACGAGCTACGACAGCATCATCGGCAGCGTCGGCGGCGGCAACCACTTCGCCGAGCTGCAGTACGTCGCCGCCGTGCACGACCGGCAGGCCGCGTACGCCTGGGGCCTCGAGCTCGGCCAGGTCGTCTCGATGGTGCACAGCGGCTCGCTGTCCCTCGGCCACCAGGCGAACGCCGACGGCATGGACCAGGCCCGCGCCGCGTGGCCGGACGATCTCCCCGCACCCGACAACAAGATCATCCCGATGCTCCTCGACGAGCGGTCCGCGACGCGACGGAGGCGCTACCTCGACGCCCTCGGCAACGCCGCGAACTTCGCGGTCGGCAACCGCTTCTTCCTGTCCCTCATGCTGCGCACCGGGCTGGCCGCCGAGTGCGGCGACCTCACCGCCGATCTCGTCTACGACGCGCCGCACAACCTGCTCTGGCAGGACGGTGACACCGTCACGCACCGCAAGGGCGCCACCCCGGCCGGGGGCTATGAGGAGACGGCCGGCGGACCGTACGCGCTGTGGGGCGAACCCGTCATCGTCCCCGGCTCGATGGGTGCGGCGAGCTACCTCCTGCGCGGCCACGGCAACCCGCGGTCGCTGGCGAGCGCCTGCCACGGCGCGGGCCGCCGGGTGCCGCGCGGCGCCGCCTCACGCGCGAGCGAGAAGGAGCTCGACGCGTTCCTGGCGGAGTTCCGCGTGGTCACGCCGCTGGACCACCGCGACCCCAAGGTCGCCCACCGCACCGACGTCATGGCCGCCTGGCGCCGTGACCTCAAGCAGGAGGCGCCCTGGGTCTACAAGGACATCGGCCCGGTCGTCTCCAGCCTGCGGAACGCCGGCGTCGCCGACCCGGTCGTCGAACTCCGCCCCCTGCTGACCGTCAAGGGGTGACGCCGCGGGCGAGCGGAGGCCTTGTCCCATAGGAGTTTCGGCGCCACTCCGCCGAACATTTCATCGGCTAATTGTCTCGATCCGGCGGATCCCGATCGGCGATGCCAAAACGTGATCTTCGTCGTGATCCGCCCCCGGCGCGGCGTGCTCCCGGTCGTCGTCATACGGCCGGCACGCACGCGGCGCTCGTGAGCGTCTTCGCAGGTCGATCGCTTGTTTCGCGGCATCGGCCCGAGCCTCCCGCCCATGGCCCGCCGTCGGCGTGCCGCGCGCCCGCGCGCGACGCGCGCACGCGGCCGTCACGGTCGTGACTGAGGGTCCGTACATGGTTTCGGACCGTTCCATGCCGTAAGATTCCACCCTCCCGCCCTTGAATCCGACAATTAGGTATAAAACATGGCCCTTCAAAGAGTGCGATGACCTTCACGGAGTACGTCCAGACGCGCTCGGACGAGCTCACGCGTGCCTTCGGACAGCACGCCCTCGTCGTGGCGCTGTCCATCGCCATCGCCACCGTGCTCGGCGTCGGTATCGGGACGCTCACCTGGCGGCACGCGCGGCTGAGCGGCTTCGCCATCGGGGTCTCCAGCGGGTTCCTCACGATCCCGTCGTTCGCGCTGCTCGGCCTGCTGATCCCGGTACTCGGCCTCGGCTGGTCACCGACCGTGTTCGCGCTCACCCTCTACTCGCTGCTGCCCATCATCCGGAACACCGTGGTGGGCCTGCGCGGCGTCGACTCGGCGGTCATCGAGGCCGGGCGCGGCATGGGGATGAGCTCGTTCCACGTGCTGTGGCGCCTTCAGCTCCCGCTCGCCTGGCCGCTGATCCTCAGCGGGATCCGCGTCGCCACCCAAATGATCATTGGCATCACCGCGATCGCGGCGTACGTGGCCGGTCCCGGGCTGGGCCAGCAGATCCTCGACGGGCTGTCCCGCCTGGGCTCGGCGAACTCGCTGAACGAGGCGCTGGCCGGAACGCTGGGCGTGGTGATCCTCGCTCTTCTCTGCGACCTGTTCTTCCTCATCGTCCGCCGTCTAACCAGTCCGAGGGGTCTTCGTGTTCGAGAACAGTGACGGTGGCGTCCGGATCGAGCTGCGCGAACTCACCAAGCGCTATCCGGGACAGTCCAGTCCCGCCGTGGACGCGATCTCGCTGGACGTGCCGGCCGGGGAGCTCGTCGTCTTCGTCGGCCCCTCCGGGTGCGGGAAGACGACCACGATGAAGATGATCAACCGGCTGATCGAGCCGACCTCCGGCGAGATCCGCATCGGCGACGAGGACGTGCTCAAGATGCGTCCGGATGACCTGCGCCGCCACGTCGGTTACGTGATCCAGCAGATCGGGCTGTTCCCCCACCTGACCATCGCCCAGAACGTCGGCGTCGTGCCGAAGCTGCTCGGCTGGTCGAAGGCCAGGATCAGCGAACGGGTCGACGAGCTGCTCGGCCTGGTCGGGCTCGACGCGGCGGACTTCCGCTCCCGGTATCCACGGCAGCTGTCCGGTGGCCAGCAGCAGCGGGTCGGGGTGGCCCGCGCGCTCGCCGCGGACCCGCCGGTGATGCTGATGGACGAGCCGTTCGGCGCCACCGACCCGATCACGCGCGAGCACCTGCAGAACGAGTTCCTGCGGCTCCAGCGTGAGCTCCGCAAGACCATCATCTTCGTCACGCACGACTTCGAGGAGGCCATCAGGCTCGGTGACCGGATCGCCGTACTGCGGGAGGGTTCACACATCGCCCAGTACGACCGGCCGGCACGGATCCTGAGCGCTCCCGCGGACGACTACGTCGCCGGCTTCATCGGCACCGCGGGGACGCTGAAGCGCCTGGCCCTGATCACCGTCGAGGACGCCCGCACCGCCGGCGACGGCCCGGAGGGGACCGCCGGACTGCCGGAGGTCGAGGCGACGGCGACGCTGCGCGAGGCGCTGGACGCCATGGTCGCGCACGGTACCGAGGAGGTCGCCGCCGTCTCGGGGGACGTACGCCGTCGCCTGACCTACCAGGACATCTGCGAAGCGATCAACAGCGAGAGCCGGGAGGTCGAGCCGAGTGGTGGCTGACACGCTGCCCGTCACGGGTGAAGTCGGTGCCACCGGGACACCACGGCGCAGCCGGGGACGCGTCCTGCTCCGGCACCTGGGAACACCGATCGCGATCGCCGCCGCGCTCGGCGTGCTCTACCTGTGGGTGCACGGGCTCAAGCTCGACTCGATCGAACGGCGCACGCTGAACTACACGTACATGCACGACCGGGTGATCGAGCACCTCAAGCTCACCCTGCTCGCCAGCGTGATCATCGTCGTCATCGCGATCCCGCTCGGCGTGCTCGTCTCGCGGCCCAGGGCCAAGTGGGTGAGCCCGGTGATCCTCGGCCTTTCCAACCTCGGCCAGGCGATTCCGTCCATCGGCGTGCTGGTGCTGCTCACCATCAAGTTCGGGGTCGGGTTCAAGATCGCCATGATCGGCCTGGTCGCGTACGGCGTGCTGCCCGTGCTCCGCAACACGATGGTCGGCATCCAGCAGGTCGACCCCGCCCTGGTCGAGGCGGCACGCGGCATGGGGATGACGCGGCTCCAGGTGCTGCTGTCGGTGGAGCTGCGGCTGGCCGTACCGGTGATCCTGGCCGGTCTGCGGACCGCACTGGTGCTCACCGTCGGCGTGGCCACGCTCGCCACCTTCGTCAACGCGGGCGGCCTCGGCGACATGATCGTCAACGGCATCAAGCTGTCCCGCCATCCGGTTCTGATCACTGGCGGCGTTCTCACCTGCTGCATCGCGTTCCTGGTCGACTGGCTCGGCAGCCTGGCCGAGGACGTGCTACGACCTCGCGGCCTCTCCTGACGATTCCTCCCGACCGATTCCTCCTGACCGACGCCCGGGCCGATCGTGACGACCGGCCGAGAGAGAGAAAGGTTCACATGCGTTTTCGTGCCATCGGAGCGGCTTTCGGAGTGCTCACTCTTGCGGCGTCACTCGCGGCCTGCGGCGGATCGAAGTCCGCTGTCGAGCAGGGAAGCGCCGGTCAGGAGCTCAAGGGGGCGTCGCTACGCGTCGGCTCGAAGGAGTTCACCGAGCAGCTGGTGCTCGGGCAGATGACCCTGCAGCTGCTGCGCGCCCACGGCGCGAGCGTCACCGACAAGACCAACATCCAGGGTTCGACCAACACCCGTAACGCACTGACCTCGGGCCTCGTCGACCTGTACTGGGACTACACCGGGACCGGCTGGATCACCTATCTCAAGCACGCCAAGCCGATCGCCGACCCCACCGAGCAGTACCAGGCGGTGGCCAAGGAGGACCTGGCCAAGAACAAGATCGTCTGGGAGCCGCCCGCCCCGCTGAACAACACGTACGCGTTCGCGATCCGGCAGACGGAGGCGCAGCAGCTCGGCGTGAAGACCATGTCCGACGTGGCGAACCTGCTCAAGACCAAGCCCGCCGAGGCGACCTTCTGCATCGAGAGCGAGTTCAGCACCCGGGACGACGGCTGGCCCGGCCTGAAGAAGGCCTACGACATGAACGTCCCGCCGGGGAACGTCAAGCAGCTCGACACGGGGGTCATCTACACCGAGACCGCCAAGGGCTCGACGTGCAACTTCGGCGAGGTCTTCACGACCGACGGCCGCATCCCCGCGAAGCACCTGCAGGTCATGGAGGACGACAAGCACTTCTTCCCCGTCTACAACGCCTCGCTCACCCTCCGCCAGCAGATCGCCGACAAGTACCCGCAGATCCAGAAGATCTTCGCCCCGGTGGCGCAGAAGCTCACCAACGACACCATGAGCCGGCTCAACGCGAAGGTCGACGTCGACGGCTACGAGCCGAAGCAGGTCGCCCACGACTGGCTCAAGCAGCAGGGCTTCATCAAGTAGACCCGCCGTGAGGGCCTTCCGTCAGTGAGTGGCGCCGGGCGTGGCGGTCAGGCCCGCCCGGCGCAGCCAGTCGGCGGCCACCGTACGGGCCGGGACCTTGTCGACGAGCATGCGGACGTTCATGTTCAGCAGGGCGTCGGTCGTCAACCCGGCCGAGACGGCGTCGAGCGCGGCCCGGCCGGGGGCGCTCAGCGCCGAACGGTAGATCAGCGGCGTGACGTTCTGCGCGCTGAACACGTGCTTGGGATCCTCCAGCACCACCAGCCCGCCCTCGGCGATCGCCGGTTCGGTCGCGAACAGGTCCGCCGCGTTGATGCGGCCGTCCTGGAGCTGCTTGACGACCGTGGCCCGGTCGTCGGTCGCGAACGGCTGGTAACTCCGGAAGTTCAGCCCGTACGTGCCGCGCAGCCCGACGAGGCCCTGGTGCCGGGTCTGGAACTCCGGCGGGCCGCCCATCACCAGGTCGCCCGCCACCGGCTGCAGGTCCGCGATCGTCCGCAGGCCGTACCGGTCGGCGGTCGCCCTGGTCACCGTCACCGTGTCCTTGTCCTCGGCCGGCGCGGAACGCAGGAGCTGGAGCTGGGCCGGGAGCTTGCGGGCGAGGACCGCGTCGACCTGCTCCGCCGTGGCCGCGGTGCTGGTCGGGTCGAGCGACACCGCGAGCGCGCCGGTGTACTCGGGGATGACGTCGATCTGCCCGGCTCGCACCTGCGGGAAGTACGTCTCGCGGTCGCCCAGGTAGAACTTCCGCGTCACCCGGTAGCCCTTGGCCTCCAGCGCCTGCGCGTACACCTCGCCGAGCAGGGAGCTCTCGGCGAAGTTGGCCGATCCCACGGTGACCTCGGGCGGCGGTACCGAGGGCGGGCCGCCGGCGCGCCGTGCCCCGCCGTCCGGCCACAGCGCGAACACCAGCGCCGCCGCCCCGACCGCCACCGCCATGGCCCCGGCCGCCACGAGTGTCCGGACCCGCCGCCTGCGGTGCCGGATCACCGGCGTACGGTCCGGGCGGGTGAACCGGTCCGGCCGGGTACGGTCGCCGTCGGCGCCCCGCTCGGGCCGGTCGACGGTGAGGTGGTCGGCGGGGCGTACCCCCTCGGGCAGCCCGATCGCGGACGCCGCCTCCTCCACGTCCTGGTAGCCGAGGAGCCGGAGCAGGATGTCGCGCGCCTCGGGGCGTTCGCGCGGGTCCTTGGCCAGGCAGCGCCGGATCGTCTCGCGGTACGGCGGGGGCACGGCGTCGATGTCGGGCTCGTCCCGCAGGATGCGGTTGAACACCGCGGCGACCGCGTCGGTGCCGAACGCCGGCCGCCCGGTCGCCGCGAACGTCATCGTCACCGCCCAGCCCCAGATGTCGGCCGCGGGCGTGTGACGCTCACCGCGCAGCAGCTCCGGCGCGGTGTACGCGGGGGTGCCGACGAGACCGCTGGTCACCGTCGCACCGGCGTCGAGCACGCGCGCGATACCGAAGTCGATCACGCGTGGCCCGTCCGGGCCCATCAGCACGTTGTACGGCGTGAAGTCGCGGTGCAGCACCCCGGCGCGGTGGATCGCGGCCAGCGCCGAGGCCGTCCCCACCATCAGCCGGGCCAGCGCCCCACCGGTCAGCGGCCCGCCGGATTCGGTGAACTCCTGGAGCGAGGGACCGTCGACGTACTCGCTCACCAGGTACGACCGGTCGCCGTCGCTGCCCAGCTCGATGATCCGCGCCGTGCAGAAGTCGGCCACCCGGCGCACGGCCGCGATCTCGTCCCTCAGCCGGTCGTACGCCCGCGCGCCGCGCAGCAGCCGCGGATGCAGCACCTTGAGCGCGACCGGTGTGCCATCGTCGCCTTCGGCACGGTAGACGACGCCCTGGCCACCTTCACCCAGCCGCCCGGTGAGCCGGTACGGGCCGATGCGCTCGGGATCCTCCGGTCGTAATCGCTGCATGAAACGTGTCGCCTTCTCCCCCTCCTGAAGCATCGTCTCGCACTGAAACGCATCACAACCAGGCGATTTCAGGACAAAAGAGGGAGAGGGTGACCAGACGATCGGGCACGTCACTGCGGTGATGCGGACGGGTCCGCGGCTTCCTTGGCCCCGCTCGCGAACCCGCAACCAGCTTCAGCCCACCTCAGGCGTCGCTTTCGGACTCGACAACCTGGACCTCGACGCACTCGCCGTTCGGATCGCTCAAGGAGCTCTTGATCCAACCGCTTTCCGTTGTCACAGCGCCTCCATGGCCTTCTCAATCATCTGCCGAGATAGTCCGGTGGGCAAAGCCACCTGGCCGATGCGGTCGTAACGGTTTGCATAGGACTCTACCTCGGCGGTCGACGGCACCAGCCGACCGCCGCCTGGAGAATCGGTGTAAGCGACCGCTCCTGTGTCACCGGAGATGATGGAGAAGCTGCCGGCGAGGCCTGCGTAGGCCCCTGTCGACTTGGGCACGACACGGATGTTGACGTTATCTCGCTCCGACATATCCAGGAGATGCGCCAGTTGCCTACGCATCACGTCACGCCCGCCTACCGGCCACTCCAGAACACTCTCCGTAGTTAATGCCCAGAGGACCGGACACGATGGGTCATCAAGAATCGCCTGCCGCTGCATCCGTTCTTTCATGCGCTCCTCGACGTCGGGGTTGTCTCCGGCCTTGATCACGGCGTAGGCGTACTCCGGAATCTGCAGGAGGCCCGGGATCACGAGCGCCTGAAACGTCTTGGCGACCTTGGCCCGCTTTTCGAGGTGGACGTACTGCTTGAGCCAGTTGGGGTCGTGGCCGAGTTCGGCGAAGTGGAGCAGGCGCTGGAAGTGGCCGCCGGTCTTGAAGCGGACGTCCAGGAGTTTGGCCTCCTTATCGGTGATCCGCCGTCTGCCCGCCTCACAGTTGGAAAGATTTGTCGCGCTGCGGCGGATGATCTTTCCCATCGCAGATTGCGACAATCCGTACTTCTCCCGGTAGAAGCGCAGGTCATGAGCGAGCCATGCCCACAGCGACGAGTCGGGGTCGATATCGGGGTGCGGTGCCATATCGGTCTCCGTGACTTTCCGAGAGCATCGGAATGCTTACGCCATCGATCCGGAAGCTACAGACTTCCGTCATCAACTAATCGACGGATCGGGGTAGGTGGAATGGATGAATCAGGAATAGCACAGAATCAAAAGTACCGTCTACCGCTTCCACCCCATCCCATTGCCTCGCGACAGGCCCATAAGGTACTGGAATGGGCGCTTTCGGAGTGGTGTGTCCACGGCCCTTGCGCCGATGACGCGCATATTGTTCTGGGCGAGCTGACAACGAATGCGCTCATGCATTCCGTGGGCGTGTTCACGCTCGCCCTTGATCTACGCGAAAACCAAATATTGATCGAAGTCTGGGACTGCACCGATGCGACACCTGACGTCACGCTGCCCGACGCCCTCGCGGTCAACGGTCGAGGGATGTTCCTGGTAGATGCGCTTTCAAAAGAGTGGGGAGTCCGGCCCGAAGAACGGGGCGGCAAGACCGTATGGGCCGTACTCCCCCGATGACCGGCCCGACCTGCTCACACCGAAGGAGGTGGCGGCGATGTTCGGCGTCTCCGTCGCGACACTCGCGACCTGGGCCCGCAATGGCGCGGTGCCGTACGTACCGACCCTGGGCGGCCATCGTCGCTACCGCCGCGCGGACATCCGCGCGCTCCTCGAGAAGAGAAACACCGCCGATCCCGCGCGTACGGAAATGGAGGAGGACGCGGTACGCCTGTACGAACAGGGATGGTCCATCCGCCAGGTCGCCGAACGCTTCGAGTGCGGCTACGGCGCGATGCGCCGCATCCTGACCCGCCACGGAGCCCTCAGATCGAGAAAGTAGACGATCATCCGCCCGTGGCGCGTCCACGTTCCCTGCGAGGGGCACCCCCACCCGGCTCCCACCGGGGCAGGGTGCCCCTCACAATGCGCAAACCCCGCACGCGCACGGGAGCGCGGTTTACCGGACGGGTCAGGCGGCGATGCGGCGGCGGCGAGCCCGCTGACGGCAGGTCGGACCGCAGTAGCGGGGCGGTCGTCCGGTGGGCCGGACACGCAGCCGAGTACCGCATTCCACGCAGTACCTCGCGCTGGGGACCGCGGTTTCGTGACGCGGGAGCGACGATGGGTCACGAAACACCGCGGCTTCCGTGACGGCCGGGCCGCGCAGGCCGTCCAGCAGCAGCCGCACCAGCCGCGTGCCGCGCGCCTGGTCCCGGTGGGCCGAACGCAGGGCGGCGCCGCCGACGATCAGCGCGGCCAGGTCGTCGGCCCGCACGTCGGCGCGTACGGCACCGGCCTGTTTCGCGTCGCGCAGCAGGTCATCCAGTGCCTCGCGGTACCGCTTCCCCGCGGCGGCGAGCAGGGCGCGCGGCCAGCCACGGTCAGCCGTGAGCGCATCACAGATGTGCTTGCGGCCGGCCGACTTCTCGATCACTTCGAGCAGGAACCCGAACAGCGCGTCACCGGGCGTGGCACGGGCGGCCCACTGGCCCGCGGCGGCCGCCAGGCCATCGACCTGCTCGGCGATCACCGCCTCGAGCAGGATCTCTTTGCTCGGGAAATGCCGGTAGACGGTCCCGGCGCCGACTCCGGCACGCTGCGCGATCCGGCTGAGCGACGCCTCCAGCCCCTCCTCGGCGAACACGCGCATCGCGGTGCGCAGCACGATCTCCCGATTGCGGCGGGCATCGACGCGCTCGGCACGTGCGGCAGGTGCGGCGGCGACCGGTGTTGCTGTCATGTCACGAAATCCTTGTCCACGGCGTTGAAGCGGGTGGAGTATTCCGGATTACGCCAGTATCCACCATCTCCGGAACGGACGCCATGACCGCTGTGACCCAGAACAACGCTGACCGCCCGATCCTCGTCACCGGTGCCACCGGGAAGCAGGGCGGCGCCACCGTACGGCGGCTGCTCGCCGAGGGGTGGCCGGTACGCGCGCTGGTGCGCGACACGACCGCACCCGCCGCCGCCGCGCTGGCCGCCGCCGGTGCCCGGCTCGTACGCGGTGACTTCGACGATCCGGCGAGCCTGCGGCCCGCGCTCGACGGTGCCGCCGCTCTGTTCGGTATACCGCCCCTGACCGACGGACCGGCCGGGCGCGGAACGGACCTCGAAGCGGCCCGCGGGCGGGCGCTGATCGACGCGGCGGCCGCGGCCGGGATCGAACAGGTGGTGTTCAGCACCGTCGCCTCGGCATCGGCGACATCACGGGGTTCGGCGGGGAAGGCGCTGATCGAGGAGTACCTGCACGACAACATCGCGCTGCCCACCGTGCTGCGCCCGGTCCGGTTCATGACCAACTATCTCGGCGTGGGACGGACCGGCATCGAGGGCATCTCAGGCGGCGTGCACCGGCACCTGTTCCCGCCGCACGAGCCCATGCAGATCATCGCGCTGGAGGACATCGCCGAGTTCGCCGCGCTGGCGTTCGCGGATCCGGCGCGGTACGCCGGACGAACCCTGGAACTGGCCGGTGACCAACCGACCCCGGTCGAGGCGGCGGCCGCGATCAGCGAGGCCATCGGCGTTCCGGTCCGGTACGAGCGGCTCACCGAGGACGAGGCGGCCGCGGTCGGCCCTCAGGCCGCCGAGGCCAGGAAACGCTGGGAGGCCGGTCAAGGCTGGCACGCCGACATCGAGGCCCTGCGCGTGATCCACCCAGGCCTGCGCACCTTCGCCGACTGGCTCGCCGAATCCGGCGCCGCCGCTCTCCGCGCCGGTCTCGGCGCTGATCAAAGCGTGTAGATCAGGGTGAGTACCTGGTACTGGCGCTCCATGGCACGACCCGAGATGCCGGTCAGGCCTGCGGTGCCGGAATTCTTCCCCTCGCACCGCCGGCGGAGACGTGGGCCGCCGCCCGGGCGAAGGCGTGGACCAGCGGGGTCCCGCCGCGTCAGGCCAGGGCCCACTGGCAGGGTGGGCGTCGCGGATGGGGAGGTAGACGATGTCGGGCCGGAGACGTGCAGCCGCTCGGCGGTCCGGCCGAAGTCGAGCTCCTCGGCGAGGGGCAAAAAGATCTCGATGTCCCGCGGCTCCGCCTGTACCCTCTCCGGCCATGACCCGGGCGTTATCGATCGGCGCACGAAGCTTACGTTGATCCAGGCCAGCGCCCCAGTGGATCCTTGGACGGCCTGACCATCGACCGCGAAGGACCTTCGTTTGTCTCCCGACCCGACCACCGTTCATCCCCTGCCGGCGCACGACCGCGTGGTGTTCCTCAAGCCGCTGATCGGCTCACCGAAGATCATCGTGGGTGAGTACACCTACTACGACGACCCCGAGGGGAGTGGGCCGAGCGGACCCTCGACATCGTCACCGGCATGCCCAGCCGGGGCGACACCGTGGTCGGCAACGACGTCTGGTTCGGCTACCGGGCGACCATCATGCCCGGCGTACGGATCGGCGACGGGGCGATCGTCGCGGCCGGGGCGGTGGTGACCGCGGACGTGCCGCCGTACACGATCGTCGGCGGCAACCCGGCCAGGCCGATCCGGCGGCGCTTCGACGACGCCGACATCGACCGGCTGCTCCGCGCCGCCTGGTGGGACTGGCCCGCCGGCCTGGTCACCGAGCACGCGCGGACCATCATGGCCGGTTCCCCGGCCGACATCGAGCGCATCGCCGCCGAACACCTCCGGGAGGAGACCCGATGACACCGGTGTCCGTCGAGGAGTACGCCGTCGCCGGTCCCGACGGCGGCCCGTACGCGATCACGACCGGCCCGGACGGCGCGCTGTGGTTCACGCTGGTTCACAGCGGCCGGATCGGCCGGCTCGTCCCCGGCGGCGAACCCACGAGCCATCACCTCGACCCGGCGTGCGGGCCGACGATCATCGTCACCGGGCCGGACGGCGCGCTGTGGTTCACCGAGTACCAGGCACACCGCATCGGACGCATCACGACCGGCGGCGCGGTCACGGAGTTCCCGCTGCCGGCCACGGACCGCGGGCCGTTCGGCATCGCCACGGGACCGGACGGCGCCCTGTGGTTCACCGAGACCGCTGCCGACCGCATCGGCAGGATCACCACCGACGGCGAGGTCACCGAGTGGGCGCTGCCGGTCACCGGCGCCTTCCCCTCCGCGATCATCGCCGGCGCCGACGGGGGCATGTGGTTCACCCTCAACCAGGGCAACGCGATCGGCCGCATCGGCATGGACGCGGAGATCACCGTTCATCCGCTGCCGACCGAGGCCGCCGCGCCGGTGGGCATCAGCGCCGGCCGGGACGGCGCGCTGTGGTTCGTGGAGATCGCCGCCGGCCAGATCGGCCGGATCGGCACCGACGGCGTGATCACCGAGTTCCCGCTGCCCGACCGAGCCGCCCGGCCGCACGCCATCGCCCCCGGCGACGACGGCCGGCAGTGGTTCACCGAATGGGGCGCGAACCGCGTCGGCTCGATCGCCCCGGACGGCACGATCGAGGTCCACGACCTGCCCACACCCGGCTCGGAACCGCACGGCATCACGCTCGGCCCGGACGGTGCGCTGTGGACGGCACTCGAGATCGGCGCACTCGCCCGCGTCACCGCCGTCCCCGGCCGGTCACTCCCCGGCTGATCAGGGGAGGAGCAGCAGCTTCCCCGTCGTACGGCGCGGCTCGAGGTCCGCGTGCGCCTTCGCCGCGTCCGCGAGGGCGTAGCGCGGCCTGACCTGTCCCTTCCGCACGAAGTCGAAGATCTCGGTGGTCCTACGACCGCCTGGCCCCGGCCTCCGCGTTCCCGGTCCCGGTGCGGTGGGCCAGCCAGCCGGCCATCGCGCGGACGCCGACGCCGATGGCGCGCTCGTCCGGGTCGAAGGTGCCGAAGTGCGGGTACGCGGTGGTGATGTCCGCGCCGGGCCGCCGTACGCCGAGGAAGCTGAACGTCCCGGGGACGCGGCGGAGGAACAGCGCGAAGTCCTCGCCGCTGAACGGAATCGCCGCATGCATGGTCGTGACGGCCGGACGGCCGAGTCTGCCCGCCAGGTAGTCGCGGACCTCCCGGCCCGGACGCGGCGGGCACACCATCGCCGGGAACGCGTCGGCGGGGAACTCGATGCGGGCGTCGGGGTACCGGCCGGCCAGGCGGCGCAACCGGTCGCGGATCTCCGGGACGCGCTCCTGCGGCCAGCACCGGTACGTGGCGCGTACCTCGACGTCGCCACCTGCGGCGGGACGCGTGCCGACCCTCATCCAGACGAACCGCGCCAATGGCCCGTGCGGCGTCTCCACCTCCCGGATGAGCCGTTCGAGGTCGGCGGAGGTCTGCGGAGCCGCGACCGTCGACAGCGCGCCGATGTCGGCGGCGAGCCGCTCGGCCCGGTCGGACGCACCGGGCCCGGTCAGCGTGATGCCGCCGTGGTCCAGGCCCGGCAGCCCGGTTCCCGGCGTGACCGCGAACGTGCCGACCGGGAAGGGACCGCAGTGCAGGGCGTGGATCTCCTCCGGCCGCGTCCGCTCCAGCACGCCGTCGGAGATCATCGCCTGCGCCCCGGCGAGGGTCTCCTCCCCCGGCTGGAAGAGGAACACCACACGGCCGTGGAACCGGGTCCTCAGTCGCGCCAGCACTTCGGCGACCCCCACTCCGATCGTGGTGTGCAGGTCGTGGCCGCAGACGTGCGCGGGATCCGGACCGCCGTTGATCTGCGAGTCCGGCGGCACGGCGTCCATGTCCGCCCGGTAGGCGACCGTCCGGCCGCGTCCCGCGCCCCGCAGGACGCCGACGACCCCGTGGCCGCCCACACCCGTGGTCACCTCCAGGCCGGCGGCGCGCAGCCGGTCCGCGACCAGCGCGGCGGTGTGGACCTCCTCGCCCGCCGGTTCGGGGTGGCGGTGGATGTCGCGGCGCAGGGCGATCAGGTCGGCATCGAGCCGTCCGGCGAGGGCGTCGATCCGGCCTTCGAGCCCGGACGGCTCGGCCGCCTGAGCGGGGACGCCGGTGGTCAGAACACCTCCCGCGCCGAGCGCGACGGCACCGCCGAGCACACTTCGGCGGGTCAGGGCGTGGTCTCCAAGGTGGCGATCAGTCATGCCCCGGACGCTACGGATCGCGGGCCGTGCCCTCGATCCGGACAGCCACCGTCCTGGGGTGTACTCAGGTCCACTGTCGCGGTCGGTGAGGTCGGAGACGATCCCGTCAGCGCCGTACCGGTGGACGGTCGAGCGTTCGCCCCGCTATTTCGCGGAAGGCGCCGACCAGGGGGTTTCGGTCGTTGGCGTGGGTGGCGACCACGACCTGGCACGGGTCGATCCCGGTGAGGGGAATGGTGGCGAGATCGGTGCGTAGTGTGCTGCGCCGGTCGCCGGCGGGCAGGATGGCGACGGAATGCCCGCCCGCGACGAGTTCGAGCTTGTCCTCGAAGCTGTCGTCGGCGCTGGGACCGGACGGCGCCGCGGGGCCGTCGGGGCCCGAGCCGAGACGCCGGGGCGTACTCCAGATCGTCGGTGTGCTGGTGCAGGCGACGAGCTCCTCATCGGCGAGGTCGTCGAGAGTGAGGGACTCCTTGCCCGCCAGGCGGTGCGAAACCGGCATCACGACGACCCGCGGCTCGTCGTACAGCACGGTCACGCGAAGACGGTCGGTCGGGAACGGGAGCGGCAGCCGGACGAGAAGCGCGTCCACCTGGCGCTGCGGGAGGGCGTGAGTGTCCTGCCAGCTCAGATGGCGGGTGCGGACCTGGGCGTCAGGGTAACGGTGGCGCAGCTCCCGCACCGCCGGGGTGACGATCAGGTCGCCGACGTACCCGATCGTGATCGCGTGCGGCGGCGCGGCGGCACGCGCGGTGAGCGCCGCCTGGTTCGCCGCCTGCAGCAGCGCCCGCGCTCGCGGCAGGAACGCCTGGCCCGCCTCGGTGAGGCTGCTGCCCTGGGGAGTGCGATCGAACAGGCGCACTCCCAGCTGGTCCTCCAGACGCTGGATCTGCCGGCTGAGCGACGGTTGGGCCAGGTGCAGCGCGGCGGCCGCCCGGCCGAAGTTCAGGTGCTCCGCCACGACCGTGAAGTAACGCACCAGCCGCAGCTCGAGATCCAGGCGGAGGTCGGGTCCCGCAGGGGGCGAGAAATCGTCGGGCACGCATCAAGCCTACGTCGTCATACGCCGGCCGCATGACGAGGTACCGCACAGGTCTTGGACAGCGATCTTGAATTGCCGTTAACTCGAAATCGACCTCGTCATCCTCGTACACGAGGTCGAAATCCACGTATCGAGAAACGAACAGAGGGCGTCCGATCATGGGCAAATACGATGGCAAAAGCGTCGTCATCACGGGCGGTAGCAGCGGCTTCGGTTTCACGACGGCGAAGCTGCTGGTGGACGGCGGAGCGCGCGTTCTGATCACCGGGCGCGGCCAGGAAACTCTCGACTCCGCACGCGAACGACTCGGAGAAAACGCCGTTTCCATTCGAAGCGATGCCGCTTCACTTCCCGACATCGACGCTCTCGCCGATCGCGCGAAGGCGGAATTCGGCACGCTCGACGCGCTTTTCGTGAACGCCGGCATCACCCGGTTCACGCCCTTCGAGGCGATGACCGAGGAGGTGTACGACGAGCTGTTCGCGATCAACACCAAGGGCGCCTACTTCACCGTGCAGAAGCTCGTTCCGCTGCTGAACGAGGGCAGTGCCGTCGTCCTCACCACCTCGGTCGCGAACGTCAAGGGCATCCCGATGATCAGTGCCTACGCCGCCGGCAAAGCGGCCCTGCGCTCCATGACCCGTAGTCTCGCCCGCGAGCTGCTCCCCCGGAAGATCCGCGTCAACGCGATCAGCCCCGGCCCCATCGACACGGGAATTCTGGACAGGTCGATGCCGAAGGAGGCCGCCGAGCAGACCAAGGCGGAGATGAGGGCGGGCAACCCCATGCTGCGTTTCGGCGACCCCCGAGAGGTCGCGAGGGCGGTCGAGTTCCTGGCGTTCGACGCGACCTTCACCACGGGCGCCGAACTCGCCGTGGACGGAGGCGCTTCTCAGCTCTGAGCGCCTACGACTTCGTCGTGTGCCTGACGAGGATCGCGTCGAGGAGCCCGATGGAACGCGTCACGGCCGGGGCGCGTCTGTCTTGGCATGGTCCCACCGCCGTATCCCTCCGCAGCCGAGATCCGCCCGCGACGCCTGTGGTTCCTGATCGCGGCGCTGATCGTGGTGGCCGGCCTGGCGACCGCCGCCGTGATCTTCGTCAGGCTCATCGTCGGTGCCGGGCCGACACGAACCTTCGGCCCCGGCGAGACGGTGACGCTCCACCTGGGCAAGGATCCGCGGCCCGGGTTCTACGTCACCGACGCGGGCTCCCCGGACGACCGTTGCTACACCCGCGACTCGACCGGACGGCAGTTCACGGCCGAACCGATCTCCGGCACCGCCACCATCACCGAGAACGGCACCCGCTGGCACGTCCTGTCCCACCTGCGCCTGCCCGCCGGCGGCACGTACCAGGTCACCTGCCCGCGGACCGCGACCAACAGCGACGCGCGGTACGGCATCGGCACCCCGCCCGGAGCGGGACAGATGGTCGGCAGCATCTTCGCGGTGATCCTGATTCCGCTGGCGACGCTGGCGATCGCCGCCGTGATCATCATCGTGGTCGCCGTGCGACGCTCCTCGAACCGCCGTCGCCTGACCTCCCCGCCCATGCCGTACTGAGCGAGCCACTCGTGCCGCTGGTCGAGGAGCATCAGGCCGGCCGCATCGACCAGGCGTTGCCAGGCCTCGTCAGGCGAGACGATGGATGTCCCCATAGGCGCGGTAGAAACCGCCGCGGCCGGACTCGCGCACCTCGCTGACGACGTAACGGGCACCGCGCTCACGGATCCCCTTCGGGAACTGAACCCGCCAGCTGCGGTTGAATCCCGGCGAGACCACGCGGACCCGAAGGTGGCCGTGCTCTTCGAAGCACTCCACGACGATGCCGCCGCTGCTGTCGTCGACGACGTCGACGGTGGTCGACGGAGTGAGCGTCTCGACCGCGGCCGGCGCCTTGACGTCGACGACCTCGGGGACCGAGCCCCGCTCCGCCGACCTGATCGCCTCCTCGCTCGCGTCGACGCAGGCCAGTGAGCCGTCCGTGGTCACGATGTACAGGCGCTGGTCGTGGTACTGCATGGAGTAGGCGGCGCCGCAGCCGGTGCCGAGCTTCCACAGGCGGGTGCCCGCCTCGTCGAAGCAGTAGATCGATGCCTGGTTGTCCCCGGCGAAGACGTAGCGGCCGTCCTGCGCGGTCGCGCAGGAGAACACCGGTGCGTCGCAGTCGTAGGTCTGTTCCCGGCCGCCGTCCTTGCGCAGCCGCACCACCGTCCGGGTCGCGGTCCCCGCGTAGACCGTCGACCGCTCCTGCCAGCCGAAGAGCACCTGCCCGGTGGACTGGTGCCACAACTCGTTGCCGGTGCGCCAGTCATAGCTGGTGACGCCGCCGCTGTGACCGTGGTGAACGGCCGCGGCGTCACAGCGCACCATCCAACCGGCCGCCCCGCGGCCCTGCCGGCGCCACAGGAACTCGTCCTCGTGGTCGATCGCGACGACTCCACCGCCCGCGTCGGACACGCCGAGGATGCCGTCATGGATGTCGAGCCAGTAGATGTCGATGTCCGGAGAGATCTGGTAAGCGAGCCTGGGCACCTTTCCGGACAGGTCATAGACGTTGCCGTCGTCGCAGCCCGCGTAGAGCCAGGCGTCGTCGGCGACGATGCACTTCACACCGTCGGGCAGCCGGACCTGCTGCACCACCTGGGCGTCGTGCGTCAACGACGTGATCACACCGGCCTCGTTGCCCACCATGCACAGCCGGTCGTCGATGAAGATCCCGAACGCGGCGGAGCCCGAGGCGTATCGCCACAGGACCGGGGCCCGCCGCGTCGCCGCACGGCCGACCGGGGCCGACGCACCACCGACGTGGGCGCTCATGACCTGGCGACGGGAAATACCCCGCTTCTTCCGGGCTCCGCGTACGGCCGGGGTGTACCCCTTACGGACCTTTTCCCCGATCTTCTTCGAGGCCGTCTCCTTCGCCTTTGCCTCATCCGGGAATGTGCTGACCTTGCGCTGCCCGGCGTCGCCGATCCGGCCGTACCGGATGGTCATCGTCGTGCCGTCGACCGTGACCTCATAGAACTTGTGCGCTCCACCGCCCTCTTCGGAGAGTTCGAGATAGGTGGTCTCTTGGGTCGCTTCCACGGATATCGAGCCTTCCAAAAGAGGTACGGGAGACAAGGTCCGGAAAGGGCGAACAAGCGTCGCCTTCCAGATCGACAGCCCAAACCGTACAAGGCGGGTGCGACATTTCACCCTTGTTCGAGACTCCGCGGGCCTCGGTACCGAGTGACTCAGATCAGCGCGAGCCATTCGTGCCAGCGGCCACCCAGGACCAGGTCGGCCATCCGGCGATAACCGCCGGCGCGGGGGTGAGCGCCGTCATTGGTCATGGCCTCGGTGGTCCACGTTGAGTCGCGGGCGAGTTCTTCGGTGACGGCGATGAACGGCACGTCTTCCCGCAGGCACAGACTCGCCATCTCGCCGGCGAGTTCCCGGGTCCGTCTCAGGTGGTCCTCGCCCGCGTCGACGACCGGCGGCGGGCCGACGACCAGCGCGGAGACCGCCAGGCGCCTGCTCTCGTCCAGTACCGCCGCGAGGTTCTCGAGGCAGCGCGCCGGATCGACGCGAAGAGCTCCGTCCTCCTCGACCATGTCGTTGCTCCCGAAGGAGATGACCAGGCGGTTGTCGGCGTCCGGCCTCGTCCGGGGAAGGATCTCCTGTCGGCAACGGCGCAGCACGTCCTCGGATGTCTCACGCCGGATCCCCAGGTTGAACGCCGTGACCTCGCCGGGCGTCCGCTGAAGCACCCTCCCCACCCAGCCCAGATATTCGGGGTCGCCGACCCCCTGGACGAAGGAATCGCCGATGAAGCAGATACGCACGTCTCTCGTCATCTGAGCCCTGGCGGCGACCAGATGATCGAGACGATCTGGAGGGCCGCCGCCGCGAGGTGCCGGTCGCCGTCGGTGCGGGCGCGTTCGGCCGCCTGGTCGGGGGTGATGCCGCGGGTGCACAGGCGCCAGGTCGTATCGGTGTCGAGTTCGAGCAGCGCGGTGGGCCGGGGGTGCGGTCCGCGGGACAGCCGCCAGCGGTCGGGGCCGCGCGTGCAGGTCCAGTCTCCGCCGCCGGGGCCGGTCACGGTCAGCTGGAGAGCGGCGCCCTCCGGGGCGGTCACGTCGCGCAGCGTGTGCGGCAGGCCGCGCAGGAAGGTGTCGATGAGGGGGCCGACGTAGTGCCGGTCGGTGAGCCCGGCCCGGCCCGTCGCCTCGCAGACCTGCTGGTGATGGGTCCAGAACTCGGTGTACTCGCGGGCGACGTCCAGCCAGTACGGGTGCGGCCCGGGCCCGGCCCAGTACACCGAGGCGCCGAGGGCGTCCAGGTCGACGGTCTGCCAGAACGCGACGATCCGGTCGGAGATGTCCGCCAGCAGCTCGATGAGCAGCGGAGGGCTCATGCGGCGGGCGGCGACGACCCATTCTTCGTTGATGCGGTCGAGGAAGGCGGGGAGGTTCTCGCCGTCTCGCGGCTGGAGCGTGTGGAAGCCGTCGCGGTGCATGGACAGGCGTCCGACGTGGTCGCCGAGCACGTGGGCGGCGATGTCCTTGACGCTCCAGCCGGGACAGACCGTCGGCCTGTCCCACTCGTCCCCGTCGAGCCGGCGTAGCAGGCCGGTGAACGCGGCCAACTGCTCGGCGAGCAGCGGCCGGGCGTCGATGGGCGGCCCCAGCCAGGAGGTATCGGTCATCGCTTCCCCTCGATGATGCGCGCCGGCACGACGGGTGTCAGAGAGTCTGGCAGGCCGGGACCGGCCTTGCCCAACGGTTTTCCGGCGGTCTCACGGGCCCTGTGCCGTCGGTCCGGCCGGGACCGCGTCGGGCGTGTCAGGAGTTCATGAAGGTGTAGGACACCATGTGGGACACCAGCCATCTGCCGTGCTGGTTGACGCAGACGCACGTGAATCGAGCCGACAGCGGCGGGTAGGTCGTGCCGTCGTCCCCCTTGAGGCCACTGATCACCGCGTCACCGTCGACGACCGCGACGTCGCTCGACGACCATTGGATCTCGGTCGCGGCGAGCTTGTGCGTAGTGCCCTTCATGGCGCCGGCGAAGGCAGAGGCCTGCTCCTTGCGGATATCGTCGCGGCCTTCGGTGCGCCTGCCCTGTGGGCTGATGACGACGCCGTCATTCGTCCAGTTGGACGCGAACGCCTTCGCGTTCCCGGCGTTCCATGCCCGGTCGACGGAGCCGAGCAGCGCGGTGATCGCCCGTCCCCGCTCCCGCGGCACGGATGCCGGCGGGACGCGGTCGTCCGCCTTCGCCGCCGTGCCGGCGGTCTCGCGCGCGGCTCCGCAGCCGCTCAGCAGAGCGGCCATCAGTGTGCCGGCGACCAGCGCTGCGCGTACACGAGCCATCGTCACGCCTTTCCGATTTCGGGTTGTGGCTTCGCGGTCGAGTCGCGATGCCGTACGGGACCGGCGAACCGCCGAGCCGGGAGAAAGGCCTCCGCCACGAAGAGAACGAGAACCGCGCTGAGGAGTACGACGCGATAGTCGACGACCAGCGTCGCCTTGTACCAGCGGACATCATCGGCCGACAGTCGGCCGGTGGCCGGTGGCCGTCTCTGTCCTGCGCTGGGCATCGACGAGATAAGTCCACACGCGCGAGGCGAAATAGACCAGTGCGGCCGAGACGATGAGGCTTCGCCGTCTGCCGCCTCGCCGGCAGACGAAAAGGGCGGCCCCGCGACGGCATAGGGGCTGGAGCGCAGCGCCCGCCTCGGAGCGTGTAAGCCGAAGGTCATATGATGACCATAACATGGTTAGCCATAATATGGCTATAAGTCGACGCATTCTCGGGCTGGGAGGATGGGTGCATGGTCGAAGGTCCACGCCGCCATTCGCCGCTGGCTCTCGTCCTCCTCGCGCTCTTGAGTGAGGGACCGATGCACGCCTATCGGATGCGTCGGCTCATCAAAGAGCGCAGCAAGGACCAGGTCGTCAACGTGGCGCGGAGCAACAGCGTCTACCAGGCGATCGAGCAGATGCGCCGCCGTGGGCTGATCCGCGTACGCGGGACGTCGCGCGGCGCCGGACGCCCGGACCGCACGATCTACGAGATCACCGGCGAGGGGCGGACCGCGCTCCAGCAGTGGCTCGCCACGACACTGTCGACCCCGGCCCGAGAGTTCCCGGAGTTCCCGGCCGCCCTCGCGACGATGTCCGCGGCGACACCGGAGGAAGTGGCACGCTACCTCGAGGCGCGAGCCGAGGTGCTCGCCCGCCGCCTGGCCGAGGCCGAGACCGGCCGTGCGGCGGAGGCGGAGACCGTACCTCGCCTCTTCCTGATCGAGGACGAGTACGCCATCGCCATGACCAGGGCGGAGCTGAGCTGGGTCGAATCCCTGATCGCCGATCTCGGACAGAAGAAGCTGACCTGGACGAGGGAGTGGCTCGACGCGCTCAAGTCCGATGACCGGGAATGACGCCCGGCCCTCCGGACGATCGGGGGCGTGAAGACGAGAGGCGGGCACGGTGCTCGACACACCGTGCCCGCCCGGGTTCGTTCAGACGGTTACCTGAGACGGCGTCAGGCGAGGCCGGCCTTGTTCAGCCAGTCCTTGGCGACGGTGTCCCAGTCTTCCTTGTCGGAGACCACGCGCGTCATCATGGCGAGCAGGTCCTGGGTGGTCAGCTTGGCCGAGACCGCGTTCAGCGCGGCCTGGGACTTCGCGTCGACGCCGGACTTGTAGATCAGCGGCGTGACGTTCTGCGCGCTGAAGACGTTCTGCGGGTCCTGGAGCACCACGAACTTGTTCGCCGCGATCGTCGGGTCGGTGGTGAACAGGTCGGCCGCCTGGATCGTGTTGTTCTTCAGCAGCTTGACCAGCGTCGTCTGGGCGTTGGCGTCGAACGGCTGGAACTTCTTGAACTTCAGGCCGTACTTCTTCTCCAGCCCGACCAGGCCCTGCTGACGGGTCTTGAACTCCGACGGGCCGCCGATCGTCAGCTGGCCGGCCACCGCCTTGAGGTCGGCGATCGACTTGAGGTTGTACTTCTGCGCGGTCTGGGGGTTGACCGTCACCGAGTCCTTGTCCTCGGCCGGGGAGGAGTCGAGGATCGCCAGGGTCGGGGGGAGCTTGGCCTTGAGCGCGGCGTTGACGTCGGCGGTCGTCACGGCGCTGCTGGACTTGTCGACCGACGTCGTCAGCAGGGCGCCGTTGTACTCCGGCATCACGGTGATGCCGCCGGACTTGACCTGGTCGTAGTAGACCTCACGGCTGCCGATGTTGAACTTCCTGGTGACCTTGACGCCCTTGGCCTCCAGCGCCTGGGCGTACAGCTCACCGAGGAGCTTGCTCTCGTCGAAGTTCGCCGAGCCGACGACGACGTTGCCGCCTCCGCCGGCGGGCTTTTGGCCCAGGGGGTTGTCGCTGCCGCCCTTGTCGCTGCTGCCGCACGCGCTGAGGGCCAGCGCGGCGACGACACCGAGGACGGCGCCACGGACTATCCGCATCATTGTTCTGTTTTCCTTCCCTCTTCGTACCAAGTCTCAGGAGGTGCGGGACGAACCGCGCAGGCCCGGGGACACGAGCGCTCTCCGGATTCCGACGAACGCGAGCTGCACGATGACGGCGAGCAGCACAACGAGTACTGAACCACCCACCACCGACGGATAGTCCTTACGCGAGAGCCCGTCGACGATGTAGCGGCCCAGACCGCCGATGCCCGCGTACGCCGCGATGGTCGCCGTCGCGACGACCTGGATCGCCGCCGTGCGCAGCCCCAGGAGGATGAGCGGCATGGCGACCGGGATCTCGGCCTTGACCAGGACGCCGGGGCCCTTCATGCCCATCCCCTTGGCGGCGTCCTTGATGTCGGCGTCGACGCCGCGGATGCCCTCGTAGGTGTTGACGAGGATCGGCGGCGTGGCGAGCGCGATCAGTGGGATGATCACCGGGGTGAGGCCGATCGAGGTGACCGTCACCACGAGCAGGAGCAGGCCGAGCGTGGGCACGGCGCGCGCCAGGTTGGCGAAGCTGACGACGATGAACCCGCCCCGGCCCGTGTGACCGACGATCGCGCCGAGCGGCAGGGCGATCACCGCGGCGATGGCCAGGGCGAGCGCGCTGTAGCCGAGGTGTTCGAGCAGGCGGTGCGGGATGCCGTCGCCGCCGCTCCAGTGCGCGGAGGCGGTGAGCCAGTTCCAGGCGGCGTTGATCTGGTCGGTGAGGTTCATCCGTTGCTCCTCCGGGTGCGCGCCCACGGGGTGAGCAGCCGTTGGGCCGTGACGAGCACGCCGTCGCTGACGAGGGCGAGGGCGAGGATCAGCACGCTGGAGACGATGATCGGCGTGGTGAAGTCACGGGAGTAGCCGTCGATGAACAGCTGCCCGAGCCCGCCGTTGCCGATCAGCACGCCGACGCTGACGAGACTGATCGAGGCGACCGCCGCGACCCGCGCGCCGGCGATGACGACGGGGACGGCGATCGGCAGTTCGACCTGGACCAGCCGGCGAAGCGTGCCGAAGCCCATCGCGGTGGCCGCCTGCCGTACCGGCTCGGGGACCGACCGCAGCCCGTCCACGACGTTCGGCACCAGGACCGACAGGGAGAACAGGGTCAGCGGCAGGATGATCGTGAAGTCCGCCTTGCCGCCGCTGCCGATGCCGAAGTACGGGATGAACAGCATGAACAGGGCGAGCGACGGTACGCCGTACAGGACGTTGGCGACACCGAGTGTCGGCGGGTAGATCCAGCGCCAGCGCACGCACATGATGCCCAGCGGGATCGCGATGATCAGGCCGAACACGATCGGCAGCAGGGCGAGCTTGAGATGGTGCAGCGTCAGGGTGGTGAGCTCGTCGGTGTGGTCGCCGATCCAGTTCCAGCGGACCAGCGGCTCACCGTCGGCGGCGAGTACGCTCATCGCTCCGCCGCCTCGACCTCGTCCTCGTCGGCCCTGTCGTCGGCGGGCTCGGGGGTGGCGTCCAGCTCGCGGTTGAAGCGCAGTCGCTTGAGGCCCTTCTCGCCACCGAGGAACTCGGTGACGAAGCCCTCGGCGGGGTCGGTCAGCAGCTCGTCGGGGGTGGCGTGCTGGGCGAGGACGCCACCGACCTGGAAGACCGCGATGCGGTGCCCGAGCTTGACCGCCTCGTCGATGTCGTGCGTGACGAAGGCGATCGTCTTGCGCAGCTCGGACTGGAGCCGCAGGAACTCATCCTGCAGGCTGTTGCGCACGATCGGGTCGACGGCGCTGAACGGCTCGTCCATCAGCATGACCGGGGGGTCGGCGGCGAGCGCCCGCGCGACACCGACGCGCTGCTGCTGCCCGCCGGAGAGCTGGAACGGGTAGCGCTTGGCCATCTTGGTGTCCAGGCCCACGCGCTCCATCAGCTCCATGGCGGTGGCACGCGCCTTCTTCTTGTCCCAGCCGAGCAGGTACGGCACGGTCGCGATGTTGTCGACGATCGTGCGGTGCGGGAAAAGCCCCGCGTGCTGGATCACATAGCCGATGCCACGGCGCAGATCGGAGGCATCCTTTTTCCGGATATCCTCCCCATCGATGCTGATGGTGCCGGCGGTAGGCTCGATCATGCGGTTGATCATCCGTAGCGACGTGGTCTTGCCGCAGCCGGACGGGCCGACGAACACGGTGATCTGGCCGGAGGGCAGCTCCAGGCTCAGATCGTCAACGGCCACGGTGCCGTCCGGGTATCGCTTGGTGACGCCGTCGAACTTGATCAAGAGTGACTCTCTCTCTAGAGGCGGCCCTGTGGTCCGGGACGACCGCGACTCGTTTCCAAGTTAAGAGGTCAAGATAGTGGTATTTGTTCCGTCTATGCGGGTACGGCCATGAGCCAAACGGCCATAGCGGTCAACGGTAGCGGGTTGAACTGCGACGCTGTAGCCGCTGTAGCCCGTGATGGCGCCTTCGTTACCGTTACTCCACAAGCGGTGGAGAATGCGCGGCAGGCGTGGGAGGTCGTACGCGAGGTCGCCGCGCAGCGGCCAGTGTACGGGCGGACCACCGGAGTGGGCGCCAACCGCGACGTCGCGATCGAGGACGACGACGCCCACGGCCTGCGGCTCCTGCGCAGCCACTCCGGCGGCGCCGGCCCCCTCATGTCGGCCGAGAACGTCCGCGCGATGCTCGTCGTACGCCTCAACCAGATCGCGGCGGGCGGCTCCGGCGTCGACCCGGACGTGCTCGGCGCCCTCGCCGATGTGATCAATCGCTGGCTCATTCCCCCGATCCCAGCGTACGGTGCGATCGGCACCGGCGACCTGACCGCCCTCGCGTCGACCGCCCTGTGCCTGATCGGCGAACGCCCGTGGCAGGGCGGCGCGTCCACCGCCCGCTTCCCGCTGCGGCCCGCCGACGCGCTCGCCTTCATCAGCTCCAACGCCGCGACGCTGGGCGAGGCGGCACTGGCCTGCCGGGACATACGCGAACTGCTGCGGGCCTCGATGCCCATCACCGGGCTGTCGCTGCTCGCGGTGCAGGGATCGCCGGAGGCGTACGCGGCCCCGGTGCACGAGAACTGCCCGCACCCGGGGCGCCGCCGGGTCGCCGACACCATGCGGGGGCTGCTCGACGGCGCCGACCACGTCCCGTCGCGCATCCAGGACCCGTACGGCTACCGGGCGTTCCCGCAGGTCCACGGGCCCAGCGTGGACGCGGCGGACAACGCCGAGACGATCGTGACGCGAGAGATCAACGCGTCGTCGGAGAACCCGCTCGTGGACGTCGCGGGCCGTACGGTGTGGCACAACGGCAACTTCCACACCGCGTACGTGGGCCTGAGCCTGGACGCCGTACGGGCGGCGATGTTCCAGACGGCGGCGCTGTCGGCGGCACGCCTGGGGACACTCGTCGAACCGGCCTTCACCGGCCTCGCCCCGTTCCAGGCCGCGCCGGGCGAGCCGGGCTCGGGCATCATGATCCTGGAGTACGTCGCGCACTCGGCGATCGCCGACATCCGGCGCCTGGCGAGCCCGTCGGCGCTGGGCAACGCGGTGCTGTCGCGCGGCGTGGAGGAGCACGCGGGCTTCTCCACCCAGTCGGCCCGGGCGACGACGGAGGCGATCGGGGCCTACCGGGTCGTCCTCGCGTGCGAACTGGTCGCGGCCGTACGGGCCCTGCGCATGCAGGACCGCGTGCCGGCGGGCCGGCTGGGCGAGGTCTTCGCCTCGGCGGCGGCCGTACTGGACCCCCAGGTGGAAGACCGCGCCCTGGACGGCGACATCACCACCGCCACCGACCTCCTCCCCCGCATCGCCGCGTACGGGGTGTACTAGGTCTAAAATCGCCGGACGTTCTTGACACTCGGGTCTCCGATGAGTGCGGAGATCTCTCATGCCCCCCATTGCCGCGACAGCAGTTCGAAGCCTGGGGCGATTCAGCAGAATGGAACAGCGTGGACATCGGCACACGGGAAGAAGTCAGTCCGAAGCCGGTATCCGGCACCGTCCGGCCGAAGAAGCTGCTCCTGCGCGCGCTCGCGGGAGAGCGGACCGAGCGGCCGCCGGTATGGCTGATGCGGCAGGCCGGTCGGTACCTGCCCGAGTATCACCGGGTCCGTGAGGCCGCCGGGGGCATGGTCGGGCTCTGCAACTCGCCGGAGCACGCCGTCGAGGTCACCCTGCAGCCGCTCCGCCGCTTCCCGCTCGACGCCGCCATCCTCTTCGCGGACCTCCCGCAGGTCGCCGCCGCACTGGGCCAGACCCTCGACTACCGGGCCGGCGAAGGCCCGGTGCTGACGCCCCCCATCCGCTCCGCGGCGGACATGGCCGGGTTCCTGAGCGTCTCCCGCCTCCACGAGGAACTGGCGCCGATCTACGAGACCGTCCGGCGGCTGACCCGCGCCCTGCCCGCCGAAGTGACCCTGATCGGCTACGCCGGTGCGCCGTGGACCATCGCCACCTACATGGTCGAAGGACGCGGCGGCGGCCCGTCGGAGCACTCCGTCGTCAAGCAGTGGGCCTTGAGCGACCCCGACGGGTTCCAGCCCCTGATCGACCTGCTCACCACCGCCGTCGCCCAGTTCCTTGACCGCCAGATCGCGGCAGGCGCGGAAGCGGTCCAGCTGTTCGACACCTGGGCCGGGATACTCCCGGCCCATCTCTTCGAACGTTGGTGCGTCGAGCCGGCCGCCGCGATCATCGCAGCGCTGAAGGACAAGCACCCGGAAGTTCCCGTCATCGCCTTCCCGCGGGGCGCCGGGCTCGGCTACGACGGCTTCGCCGAGGCCACCGGAGCGGACTGCGTCGGCCTGGACACCACGGTCCCCCTCGAATGGGCCGCGCAAAAGCTGCAGCGCGGCCTGGGCCGCTGCGTGCAGGGGAACCTCGATCCCCAGCTCCTGGCCGCCGGCGGCCCCACGCTCCAGGCCGAGACGGACCGCATCCTGCGCGCCCTGAGCGGAGGGCCGTTCGTGTTCAACCTGGGGCACGGCATCGTCAAGACCACGCCCCCGGAGCATGTCGCCGCCCTGGTCGAGCAGGTACGCACCTGGACCACACCCGAGCCGACGGACTAGTACTGCAACGGCATTCAGGTGAGTGGGTAGCCGCGTCGTCGGTAGTGGCTGAGGCGGGCTTGGTGCTGGCGTCTGCGGCGCCAGAGCGACCAGGACCAGACGTGTTCGGCGGCGTGAACGCCGTGGATGACCAGCTTGATCAGCAAGCGGCGGATTTCCGGTAACGTATAGCCGATCATGCTTGGTTCGCCGGAGCCGGTTCCCCCTTTATGACCAGGGCTCGGGAGACCACGAGCCAGGCGTGCGCGAGCATCGACAGCGTGATGCGGGCGTACCAGGCCCGCCAGCTGCGGACCTGGTAGTGGTCCAGGCCGGCCAGGCTGGAGCGGCGCGGGCCGTAGCAGACGTAGTAGGCGATCTCGTCTGTGTCGCTGATCGAGCGGCGGGCCAGCAACCCAATGTCCCCGTCCACGCGCCCAGCCGATCCGGATCGGGATACGCGCCCAGTCGTACTCGCGGGGGCCTTGTGCGCCGGCGCCGGCCGAGATCCGCCGCCAGGCCCGCGCCGGCAGGACGGCGACCAGTTCATCGGCGCGGGCTTGGGCGCCGGTGATGGTGATCAGGGTGTCGTTGCAGCGGGTGGCCACAACATGGGCGACATCGCGTTGTTCCAGCCACACCCGCAGGTATTTGACCTGCCCGTAGGCCTCATCGGCGGTGAACCAGGCGAACGGCACTCCCGCATCCATGGCACGGGCCCGCATCGCGATCGCCTGACGCGGCTTGGTGGCGAACTCCACCTCATCACCGATCCCGGCCGCCCGGCACCGGTCCCGATCACTCGTCCAGGACTCGGGCAGGTACAGCTCCCGGTCGATCAGCGCATGCCCACATTGTGAGACGTAGGCCAAGAAGGTGCCGATCTGGCAGTTCTCGGTCCGGCCCGCGGTCCCCTGAATACCGCCGTCGCACCCCGGCCGATCGGGTGCCCTTCTTGATGAACTCGGTGTCATCGACGATCAGCACACCCTCACGGTCACCCAGATACTCGATGACGTAGTCCCGCAGATCATCCCGGACGCCGATGTCCCAATCCGCCCGCCGCGACAACCGCTGCATCCCATCAGGTGACAGGGCACCGGCATGCTCGGCAAGCGTCCAGCCGTTCTTATGCTCCAGCCCCGCGACCAGCCCGGACACATACTCCCGCACCCGCTGGCGCGGCTCGTCAGCGCGGTGCGGCGGCGAGCATGTCTTCGACCTCCTTGCGCACGAGAGCGGGGCGGTCCTTCGGCACGTCGTGGGAACTCCCCTTGGCGGTGACGAGCGTCCGGTCGGGGCCGGCATTGACGAACGAAGCGGCGGCGTCGCGCCAGCGCTGGGCGTCCACGGGGGATCCGTCGAACGGGGTCTTCTCCGAGACGATGACCGTCACCGGTACCGAGTCCGGCCAGCCGACCTTGTGGTATGTCTGGTGCGCGGGGAGGTAGTTCTCCGCCGTGGAGATGAGCTGGCGGTTCGCCGGCTTGTCGGGGTCCTTCTTCGCCGCCTCGACTTGCGACCGGCTCGCGGCCACCACACGGGCGATCTCCTCGTCCGTGAAGAACTGGGGGAGGTCGGCGTCGACCAGCACCGCACCGGAGAGCACCCTCGGGTTCTCCTCGGCGAAGTAGCTCGCGACCTCGCCGGCCTCCGAGTGGGACACCAGGGTCACGTCCCTGGTGACGCCCAACTGCTCAAGCCCCGACTCAAGGTCGCCGGCGGCGCTCTCGGCCTTCCACGCGCCGGGCACCACGTCGCTTTTCCCCATACCGGCCCGGTCGTAGGTGATGACGGTGGCGCCGGTGGCCGCGTGAAGCTTGGGGACGAGGTCCTTCCAGTAGGAGGCGTCCTCACCGCCGCCCGAGTCCAGGACGATCGTGCGGCCGCTTCCTCGGGTGACGTAGAAGGCGAGCCGGTGCCCGTCATGCGGGAGCATGTACAGCTTCGACCCGACGGATTGTCCGACTCCCGGTGAGGCGGATGACGTGGCCGAGGGTGAGGCCGCGGCCTGCTGCGAGCTTGAGTCGTTGCCCTTGCAGGCCGTGACGGCACCGGCGGCCAGGGGAAGCAGGGCGAGAGCCGACAGAACCCGGTACGCGTGCCGGCGGCGCTGGAGGGGAGTGCGGGACATGACTGACCCTTCGGTGAATGATGGGCGCTGTGGTGCCCTCTTGAAGTCCCATCATTCGGTCACGCGGCCGATCATTTAATACGGCTGGCACGTCTGTTGGCCGTGTCGCTGGAACCCATGAGCGTGGTGGGGCCAGCCCCCGCCCGGAGCACACCCTCACGGTCGCCCAGATGCTCGATGACGTAGTCCCGCAGATCATCCCGGACGCCATCGATGTCCCAATCCGCCCGCCGCGACAACCGCTGCATCCCATCAGGTGACAGGGCACCGGCATGCTCGGCAAGCGTCCAGCCGTTCTTACGCTCCAACCCCGCGACCAGCCCGGACACACTGGTCAATGGACGGTACGTGGGCTGAAGTGCTGGCCTGTTCTCAGCGGGCCGGGCTCCACTGCGTCTTCATGGCGGTCCGAGGGGCACGACCGCCCCGGCGTCGGTCTTCAGACGACCTTGGCGATCCGGCACTCGATACCGGCCGGGCCGACCGGCGCCTGAGCCGGAGTGGTACCACCGAACGTCGTGGTGCCGCGGACCTCGAATGTCTGCACCGCGAGCTGTTGCTTCGTCGCAGTGTCGAGCACTTCCACGGTCACCGTGAAATGGGACGAGTCACCGCTGATGGTGCCGCCGATCGTGACCGTTCCAGAGTCTCCCGAGGTTTTCACCTGGCAATCGACCTTGGCATCGTAGGTCCTGTGGCCGAGCTTTGGCCGGCCCTGCTCGGACAGTCCGGGAACCAGCAGGCGCAGCACGACGAGCAAAGCAACGGCGCCCGAGAGGGCCAGGACGGCGATGAGTGTCTTTCTGCGCTTCCGCGGACCGCCCGTGCCAGGGCGGTCGTCGGCCAGCGTCCACTCATGCGTCGGCATACAACCTCACTCGACTCGTCCAGAACGGGCATATCCACCCCAATCCGGACATGCAAGGCTGGAGTGTATAGGGAAACTCGCCCAAGCGAGGCGCCGGTCAGGCCGCGTCGGACGGGGCGTGCCGCCGGCCGCTCGCCCGCAGGCTCTCGATGCCCGCGTCGAGCGCCGCTTCCAGATGCGCGATGCTTCCCGTCGACATCAGCACCACGACGCCTCCCTGGATACCGGCGAGCAGCGCGGCGGCGGCCCGCTCGGTGTCCATCCCGGGGTCGACCTCGCCGATGCTCTGCATGTGCCGGATCCCGACGGCGATCTCCGCCTGCCACGTACGCAGCAGCTCGACCACCACGGCCTGGGCGCCGGGCGTGCTGCGACCGAGTTCGGAGACGAGATAGTTGATCGGGCAGTCGAGCTTCTGGCGACGGTAGCGGTCGACCACCCGGTCGCGCCAGGCCGACCACGCCGGCCAGGAGGTGAGGTCGCCGAGCTGGGGCCGCTGGTCGGCGAGCACCTGGTCGGCCTCGTGCCGGGCGACCGCCAGGAGCAACTGCTCCTTGCCCTCCGGGAAGTAGTGGAAGAGCTGGCTCTTGCTCGTGCCGGTCCGGCCGCGGATGTCGTCGAGCGTCGTGGCGAGGACGCCGTGCTCGCGTATCTCCGCCGCCGCGCCCTCGATGATCCGCTGCCGGGTCGCGGCCCCTTTCCGGGTCAGTGTCCCGCTCATCCCCACCTCACTTCGTCGCCCGTACCGACCATCATGCCCCTTTTGGACTTGCGGGTCCATTTTCGCCGACACATCGTGGTGGGCGAGGCGGACGCGACCCCGCGCCCGGCCGCCGTTACCGACACGCACTACGGGGAGACGCGGACATGAACGACTACTACCTGCTCGGCCGGTCCGGGCTACGGGTGAGCCGGCTGGCGCTGGGCACCATGAACTTCGGCACCGGCGGCTTCCACGCGGCGTACGGGAAGACCGAGGCGGAGGCCGAGCCCATCTTCCGGCGCTACCTGGAGGCCGGGGGCAACTTCATCGACACGGCGGACTTCTACACCGCCGGGGAGAGCGAGACCATCCTCGGCCGGCTGATCGCGTCCGCCGGGGTGCGCGACCGGCTCGTGCTGACCAGCAAGTTCACCAACACCACCGATCCGGCCGACCCCAACGCCAGCGGCAACGGCCGCAAGCACATGATCCGTTCGGTGGAGGCCTCGCTGCGCCGGCTCGGCACCGACTACCTCGACCTGTACCTGCTCCACACCTGGGACCGGATCACTCCGGTCGAGGAGGTCGTGCGCACCTTCGACGACCTGGTTCGCGCCGGCAAGATCCGGTACGCCGGCCTGTCCGACGTACCGGCCTGGTACGCCGCCCGGGCGCAGAGCTTCGCCGAGGCGCACGCCCTGACCCCGATGATCAACCTGCAGCTGCCCTACTCGCTCGTCGCGCGGGACATCGAGCCGGAGTTCGTGCCGATGGCACAGTCGCTGGGGCTGGGGCTCACCGCGTGGAGCCCGATCGGCGGCGGGCTGCTCACCGGCAAGTACCGGCGCGGTACGGACGGCCTGGCCGGCGAGGGGCGGTTCACCAAGGGTGGAGACCACCGGCCGGTCGGCGACCGCGACTGGCAGGTGGTCGAGGAGCTGGAACGCGTGGCCGCCGAACTGGGCCGGAGCATGGCCCAGGTGGCGATCAACTGGGTGGCCACCCAGCCCGCCGTCGGGTCGGTGATCATCGGTGCGAGCAGCCCTGAGCAGCTCGACGGCAACCTCACCGCGCTCGACTTCGAGATCCCGCCGGAGGCCCGCCACCGGCTCGACCAGGCCGGCGCCCCGCCGCGAGGGTCGGTCTACTCGATGTTCACCCCCGAGTACCAGTCGTGGGTGGTGAGCCCGGGACTGGGCATCGGCGACAAGCCGGCCGGATACACGCCGCCGACGTGGAACGGCGCCGCCCGGCCGGTCGGCTGACGCCGCAGCCGGTCGGTGCCGTATGACCCAGGCGGCGGGGCCCTGTCGCCGACGGTCGTCACTCCGCGAGCGACTCGATGCAGATGCGCAGGGCCGTGGCGAGCTGCTCGCGCTGCGCGGGGCTGAGCGCGGCCAGCATCCGGTCCTCGACGGCGTCCGCCGCACCGTGGCAGGCCTCCAGCGTCTCGCGGCCGTCGGCGGTCAGCTCCGCCTGCAGGATGCGGCCGTGGCCGGGGTGCGGACGGCGGCTCACCCAGCGGCGCTGTTCGAGGTCGCGCAGGACCTGGTTCATGGTCTGCGGGGTGACGAAGGCGCGGCGGGCGAGATCGGCGTTCGACAGCCCCGGCTCCTCGTCCAGGGCGGTCAGCACGGCGTACTGGGGGATCGTCACGCCGTGCTCGCGCAGCTCGCCGGTGAGTGCCGTGTTCAGCGCGCCCTGGGCGCGTTTGAGCAGGTACCCGGGGCGGCCGGTGGAGTTCGGGGCGGCCAAAGGAGCCCTCCCTTGCCAAGTATCAGGTTACCTGACATAGTATCAGGCAACCTGATACTACTCGAGGAGAAGTGATCATGGCTGTCACCGGACCTGACTTCGTCGCACTCCAGGTACGCGACCTGGAGGCGTCCGCGCGCTTCTACACCGAGCGGCTGGGGCTGACCCGCGCGGCCGTCTCACCGCCGGGGGCCGTGGTGTTCGCCACCGAGCCGGTCCCCTTCGCCGTCCGCGAGCCCCTGGTCGACCTGGACGCGACCGACCGGCTGGGCTGGGGCGTGGCGCTGTGGCTGAAGGCCGACGACGTCGACAAGCTGCACGACGACCTGGTGAGCCACGGCGTCACCGTCGTGACCGCACCGTTCGACGGCCCGTTCGGCCGGACCTTCGCGTTCGCCGACCCCGACGGATACGTCGTGACGCTCCATGGCTGAGGAGTTCACGCTGACCGCGCGGGGGCCGTTCTCGCTGGCGGCCGGCACCCGGTTCCTGGAGGGCTTCACCCCGGCCGGGTTCACCGGAAAGGCGGACGAGCCGCTGGAACTGGCGTTCCCCGTGGAGGGCGACGGGCGGACGGCCGGCGTGCGCGTGCGCGAGCACGCGCACGGCGTCACCGCCGAGATCGTGAGCCCGGCGGCCCCGGCGCCCGGCCTGGCCGCGGCCATCCGCTCCCAGGTGACCCGGATCCTTTCGCTCGACGTGGACGGGGCCGGGTTCCCGGCCGTCGGCGACCGCGACCCGGTGGTGGCCGGGCTCCAGCGCCGGTATCCGGGTCTTCGCCCGATCGGCTTCTGGTCGCCGTACGAGGCCGCCGCCTGGGCCGTCATCGGGCAGCGCATCCGCGTCCGGCAGGCCGCCGCGATCAAGTCCCGCATGGCGAGGGAACTCGGCGAGCCGGTCTCGTTCGGCGAACGCGTGGTGCACGCCTTCCCCTCACCGCAGCGCCTGGCCGGGCTCGACGGCTTCGCCGGACTGTCCGGCCGCAAACCCGAATGGCTGCGCTCGGTCGCCCGCGCCGCCCTCGACGGCCACCTGGACGCCACGCACCTGCGCGCCCTGCCCCGCGACGAAGCCCTCGCCGAGCTGACCCGGCTGCCGGGCATCGGGGACTTCTCCGCCGAACTCATCCTGCTGCGCGGCGCCGGCGACCCGGACCGCATCCCCCTCCACGAAGGGCGGCTCCCCCGCGCCGTCGCCCTCGCCTACGGCCTGCCCGAACCACCCTCCGCCGAGGAACTACAGCGCCTCAGCCAGAGCTGGAAGCCCTACCGCACCTGGGTCACCCTGCTGCTCCGCGCCCAGCTGGAGGACGAGACCGGCGAGATCTCCGGAACAGGGCGGGCGGTCTCCGCATCGATGAGTCCGGGCGCGGCCTGGTCAGCCGGCCAGGGGTACTCGTAGCGTCTCTCGGTGCGCTCGGTTCGCGGCCATCAGTTCGTCGAGGGCGTCGCGCGTGTGGATGAGGTCGGTGATGTGCGCGGAGAGCCGGTCTCGCTCCTGCGCCATCCGTTCCAGGGCGGCGTCGGAGTGCTCCTCGCTGGGCGCGTCGACGCAGGGCAGGAGTTCGACGATGGTGCGGCTGGACAGGCCCGCGGCGTACAGGCGCTGGATGAACGCGACCCGCTCGACCTCCTCATCCGTGTAGTGCCGCTGTCCGCTGGCGCTGCGGGTGCTGGTGATCAGGCCCTGCTCTTCGTAGTAGCGCAGGGACCGGACGCTGACTCCGGTCCGTGACGCGAGTTCGCCGATGCGCACGTCGCCCCTCCCGCTGTGACCTGCGGCACAGTGCTTGCCTCTGACATTGATGTGAGCTTTTAGCGTAGCCGCCGTACGGGAGATCCACGGACGTCTGGAGGATGACATGACGACCCTTTTCGACGGCTATCGGCTCGGTGACCTGGCGCTGCCCAACCGGGTGGTGATGGCGCCGATGACGCGGGTACGGGCGGCCGCCGGCGGGCTGGCGACACCGTCGATGGCGGCCTACTACGCGCAGCGGGCGACGGCCGGACTGATCATTTCCGAGGGCGTACAGCCGAGCCTGGTCGGGCAGTCCAACCCGGGTACGCCGGGGCTGTACACCGACGAGCAGGTCGCCGCGTGGCGTCCGGTGACCGCCGCCGTGCACGCCAACGGCGGTCGGATCTTCGCCCAGATCATGCACGGCGGCCGGGTCTCGCACCCCGACACCACCGGTTCGCGGCCGGTCGGGCCCTCGGCCGTCCCGGCCGTCGGCGAGGTGTTCACTCCGGGTGGCCCCCGGCCCGCACCGACGCCGCGCGCCCTGGACACCGCCGAGGTACCCGAACACGCCGAGTCGTACGCCCGGGCCGCCCGGCGCGCCGTCGAGGCCGGCTTCGACGGCGTTGAGCTGCACGGCGCCAACGGCTATCTGATCTCGCAGTTCCTCTCGTCGAACGCCAACCTGCGCACGGACCGGTACGGAGGATCGGTGAGCAACCGGATCCGGTTCGCCGTCGAGGCGGTGTCCGCGACCGTCGCGGCCGTCGGCGGGGCCCGGACCGGCATCCGCCTCTCTCCAGGCGGGACCTTCTGGGGCGTGGAGGAGACCGAAGTCCCCGAGCTGTACGGCGCGCTGCTGACCGAGCTCGCCCGCCTCGACCTCGCCTACGTCCATCTCGAGGCCACCACCGGCGAAGACGTGCTGGTGGACCTGCGCCGCGCGTGGCCGGGCACCCTCATCATGAACCCGGTGCTCCCCATGGGCCCCAAGCAGACCGGGCGGACCGAGGCCGACCACTGGCTCGCGCTGGGCGCCGACCTCATCAGCTTCGGCCGCGGCTTCCTCGCCAACCCCGACCTGGTCGAGCGGCTGCGCACCGGGCTCCCGATCGCCCCCGTCGACGAGGCCACGTACTACCAGGGCGGCGACGCGGGCTACCTGACCTACCCGGCCTATCAGTACACGGCCTGATGCCGCGCGGCACCGGAAGGTCCATTTTCGGCACTTCTGGCGCAGAATATAAATAGAGCCCGTAATCGGGCCATTACTCGACTACGGGACCCCTCCCGGCCCATCGTGCGTAACATACGCGGCCATACCACGGTTTGGTCTATGTCGGGTTTTCGGATTGCGGGAGGCGGCCATGAGCTACGGGCAGGACTCCGCCATACGCCTGGTGCGCGCGTTCCTCGACCGCCCGGGCGAAGGTCGCCTCCCCGAGAGCCGCAGGCTCCCGGTGCTGTACTTCACCGGTCCGCACCACATCGGCAAGACCACGCTGCTCACGACGCTCGCGTCCAGGCTGCGGGGCAATATTCCACACGCACTCCTCGACTGTGCCGCGGACAAGACGCTGACCACGCAGACGATACTCGTCAGGCTCGCCCTGGGCCTGAACGAGAAATGCGGATTGTACGGCCGGCTGCCCTTTCCTCGCTTTGCGGCCGCCTTGATCGCCATACGCACTCCGGTGAGCGACATCCCCGGCACGGCCCACCGTGAAATGACGGCGGCGCTGGCGAAGGCGCGGGGCATCACCCGGATCCGCGGGATCCTGACCGATGCGGTGCCCGACCTGACCCCGACGACGAGGTTCCCGGGCCTGAAGACCATTCTCCGGCTCGGGCTCGGGTTGCTGATCGATCTACTGCTGCTCGTACCGTCGGCACGCAAGGTGCTGCTCGGCCGTGGCGTCGCGTGGCACGGCGTCAAGAACACCGACCCGGTCGACCGGCTCGTGAGCATGAGCCAGTCCGCCCACGCGAGGGTTCCGGATCGCGCGGCACTCGACGAGATCCTGCTGGGAGCCTTCCTGGCCGACCTGCGCGACGCCTTCCACGTACGCAGGCGGGCCGTCCGCCGCGTACTGAACTGCGTGGTCCTCCTGGACAATGCCGACGCCGAGGCGGGCAAGGAGTTCCTGCGGCAGCTCGCCAAGGAGCGCGGGAAGGAGGACGCGGGTCCCGACCCGATGACCGTGGTGGCCACCGTGCTGCCGAGCGCGGGCGAATCGCCGTTCCAGGCCGACGACGAAAGGCTCCCTCCGGTCGGGCCGATCGAGCCGTATCTCCGTCGTCCTCGGCTGGCGATCTGGCTTCGCAACCTCACCGAGTCCCAGGTCGGGCAGATGGTGGCGGGAAAGGGAGCGCTGCCGATCGTCGGGATGAGCCCGCCCGCACACGTCCGGCGGGTCCTGTACCAGTTCGCCGAGGGGCATCCGTGGGCCACGGACGTCCTGGTCGACAAGCTCCGCGACCGGCCCGAGCAGCCGCTCTCCGAAGTCCTGGACGACGCTCTGACCGCACAGCTGCGTGATCAACTGCTCGACGGGTTCTCGACGGCGCACGTCAAGGTTCTGACCACCTGCGCGGCGGCGCGGGACGTGGGAGAGATGAACCGGCTGGAGGGCCTGGTCGAACCGAATGACCTGGCGGTGGTCCACGATCGGTGGTCCCTGCTGCACACGTCCGGTGATGCCGCCGTCCTTCAGCCGGTGCTGCGACACCTCCTGCTGCGCGAGCTGGCCGATCGCGACGACGACAGCGCGGACGGCTGGCCGCGGGTGTTCACCTGGCTGCGCGAGCGGACGGGCCACGACGAGGTCGCCCGGCACTACCACGCGCTGGCCCTCGGCGAGGTCGAGTCGGTCGTCGGGTGGCTCGTCGACCGGCTCGGCGATCCCGCCCAGCGACCGGAGAACCTCGACGCCGGCCCCTGGCTGGCGGCCCTGGAGGCCATCACCGCCGCGCCCGTACGGAACCCGCCCGCGCGGTCTCCCCACAAGAAGGTGGACACGTCGTGGGCCGGGCCGTGGGACTCCCGTCCCGCACGGGTGGCCTACCTCGTCTCCGGTCTCCAACTCGCCGGCGATCCCCTGACCGGCCTCGACCGCGGCAAACTGCACAAAGAGATCGCCGGAGCCTACATGGCACTCCGCGGGGCCGCGCCCTCCGGACGCGACGTCTTCGAGCCCGAGGCGCAACGACACGAGGAGCTGGCGCGGGAATGGCCGGCGTCAAAGGACACGGAACGATGACCGACATCAGCTTCGACCCCTGGCAGACGAACCGGGGAAGGCGACTCCGCAGGCGGCGGAACGCCCGCCGCGTCGTCGCCGTCCTCGCCGCGGCGGTCATCGTCGCGGTGACGATCTGGCACCACTTCACGCAACCCATCACGTGCTCGACCGGAGTGCTACGCCTCGACGCGGAGTGCGTGGGCGTCTCGTACGAAAAAGCCTTCGCGCCCGCGGGCCAGGACGTGCTGGAAAAGGTCAGGAACGCGATCAAGGCGGAGAACGACTGGGTCGACGGGCAGGGCGGCAGGCCGGTCACGGTCGCGTTCCTCGGCCCGCTGACCGACATCGACCCGAACGGCCTCACCGGCGGACGTATCGTTCATGAGATCGAGGGCGCGTACATCGCCCAGCACCAGCTCAACCACGGTCCGCTCGGCACCGGCCAGCGACGGATCAAGCTCACGCTCGCCAACGAGGGACACGGCGAACGCCACTGGAAGGCGGCCGTCGACCAACTCGTCGCGATGACCGACGACGACGCCCCGCTGGAGGCGGTGATCGGCCTGGTCCTCAGCCAGAAGGAGACCGCACAGGCCGCACTGGAGCTGTCGAAGAAGCACGTTCCGGTCATCGGCGACATCATCACGGCCGACGGCCTCGACGCGACCGGCGCGGTGGTCGGCCGGCCGCTCGACTACCTGGCGCGCGTGGCCATCCCGAACGACCAGCAGATCCACGCCATCGCCGACTACCTCGCGAAGTACCGCAAGGATCTGCGCACCGCGGTGATGCTGACCGACCTCAACGGCAGCGACATGTACAACACCTCGCTCCGCAAGGACTTCGAGAAGTACCTGGGCGAGTACTGGGCTCGCGGCGGGCACGCCGACGACCCGTTCATCGGCGCCGGTGACATCCAGAAGGACATCCCCGGCGCGGTGCGGGACTTCTGCGGGCCGAACCGCGCCGACATGGTCATGTTCGCGGGCCGGGCGAACGCGCTGAACCAGTTCATCAGCGACCTTCGGGCGTACCAGACGCAACAGGGCCAGAGCTGCAAGGTCCGGCCACTTACCATCGTGACCGGCTCGGACGCGGCGGTCTTCTCCGACGGCAAGGCCGAGCCCGCCGACCGGTCGGGCCACCCGAGCGCGAGCCGCTTCACCGTCCTCTACGTGCCACTGGCCGACCCGAACGTCCTGAAGAGGACCAACCCGCGACCGTGGTCGGCGTTCGCCACCGAGTTCACCCGCCGAACGCCGGGCGACTCGCCCAAGACCGTCTTCTCCGCCTCGGACCTGAACGACGGCTGGGGCATCGCGGCCCACGACGCCATGATGACGGCCGGGTCGGCGATCCGCCAGGCCGACTCCGACAGCGCCGGAGCACCGCCCAAGCGCGAGGACATCCGCGTCAGCCTCCGCCAGTTCCAGCTGGGCCGCCAGATCACCGGCGCGGTCACCCTGACCAACCTGGACCGGAACGGCAACCCGAAGCCCACCACCGCACCCGTCGTACTACAGATCCAACGCTGACCCCGCGGATCCCGGCATGGCCGCCCAGCCGCCGTGAGCGCACTGCACCGTAAGACCTTTGAATTACTTCAAAATTACCGGGTAGTCTTTCAGCGTGAGCACCACACAGGTCCCCTTCTCGGAGCTGATCCAAAAGCCGAAGGCCACCGTCGCCAAGCTGGAGCGGGCGAAGCGCGGGCAGCTGCGCCTCGCCCGCCGCGACGGCGAGGATCTTGTCCTGGAGTCCGCGCGCCATGCCGAGGACACCGAAGCCGCGATGTCCGCGACCACGCGCCTGTTCGTCTCCTTGATGAAAAGGGACGACGGCGCGCGTGCCCTCCTCACGGCCCTACCGGACGTCTTCCCCTGGGTCAGGTTCCTGCCCGCCGAGGACGTGCGAGGCTTCCTGGTCGAGCTGGTCGAGACCGCGAACGCGTGCGCCGACCTCGACTCGATGGCGCCGCTGCGACCAGTGATCGACGCGTGGAAGGACACCGCGTTGATTCACGCGGATCCCGAGCTACGCGACCAGCTGAAGCAGCCCTTGGACGGTGCCGACTACGGCCCGGTGACGATTGAGGACGCATGAGCCCGAAACGCAGGGACCGCGTCGCCCCGCCACCGGTCGGAGACGAATGGGACGTCCGGTTCGGCACGACGGAAGCCGCGAAGGACTGGCCGGAGCTCGAAAAGCAAGCAGCGACGAACGTTCGTGACGCCTTCGAGCTGATGCGGTCGAACCCGCGCCCCCCTGAGGACACACGGCACAAGCGGCTCCGTGGCGAGCTCGCGTTTCGTGATCACGGCGGCCGCCGGTTAGAACAGTGGCAGATCGAGGTCACCTCCGGTGGACGGATCTTCTACCTGGTCGACGACGTCGAGCGGACGGTGTGGGTGGTCTATGCCTCGTGTCGGCATCCGAAGAAGACCGAGTAGCTCGCGATGGCCCGCCTACCACTCGGCGTGTCACCACACGGTCGGATGCCGCTCTACCGCCGGGTCAGCGGTCGAGCGGCCGGTGGACCGGCTTTCGATGGGACCGCGCGGGTCAGAGCCAGCCGTTGCGTTCGGCGATGTGGACGGCTTCGGCGCGGGTGGTGGCGTTGGTCTTGCTGATGGCGGAGGAGAGGTGGTTGCGGACGGTGCCGCCGGACAGGTGGAGGGCGGCGGCGATGTCCGCGACCGTGGCGCCCTCGGAGGCGGCCTGGAGGACTTCGCGTTCGCGTTCGGTCAGGGGGTCGGGGCCGCTGGCGCGGGACTGGGCGGCCAGGACGGGGTCGACGACGCGCAGGCCTGAGTGGACCCGGCGGATCGCGTCGGCCAGGTGCTCGGGCGGTGCGTCCTTGACCACGAAACCGGCGGCGCCGGCGGCCATCGCGCGGGTGTAGTAGCCGGGGCGGCCGAACGTCGTGCACATGACGACGCGGCAGGCCGGCAGTGCGTCCCGCAGCTCGGCGGCCACGGTGAGGCCGTCGGCCCCGGGCATCTGCACGTCGAGCAGGGCCACGTCCGGCCGGGTGCGCCGGGCGGCGGGCAGCACCTCATCGCCGGTCCCCACCTCGGCGACCACCTCCAGGTCGCGCTCCAGGCCGAGCATCGCGGCCATCGCGCCCCGGACCAGCGCCTGGTCGTCGGCCAGCAGCACGCGGATCACGTCTCGGCCTCCTGCGGCACCGTGGCCGCGAGGCGGAAGCCGCCGCCGGTGAGCGGCCCGGCATCGAGGCGGGCTCCCACGGTGGCCAGGCGTTCGGTGAGGCCGGTGAGGCCGGTGCCGGGCCGGGGCGGGGCGGTGGCCGTGCCGTCGTCACGGATCTCGATGAAGGTGGGACCGATGCGGACCTCGCAGGCGCCGGCGCCGCTGTGACGGATCACGTTGGTGACGCCTTCGCGGAGCACGTGGGCGAAGGGTTCACGCAGGTCCGCGCGTACATCGTCGGCGGACAGCGGCAGGCGCGCACCGATGCCCGCGCCGCGCAGAGCGGACCGGGCACCGGCCAGCTCGGCGGTCAGCGACGCCCGGCGGTACCCGGACACGGTCGCGCGGATCTCCTCCAGCGTGTCCCGGGACAGCCGCTCGGCGTCGCGGATCTCGGCGACGGCCCGCGCATGCTCCGCGCCGCTCTCCAGCACGCGCCGTGCCAGGGCGGTCTTGACGGTGATCGTGGTGAGGCTGTGCCCGAGCACGTCGTGCAGGTCGCGGGCCACGCGGGCGCGCTCGGCGGCCACGCTCAGCGTGGCGATCTCGTCGCGGGCGGCGCGCAGTTCGGCGACCGTACGGCTGAGCTGGTTGATGCCGGTCAGCACGTACGCGACGAACATGAGCAGCAGCGCGACGTCCCAGCTCGGCGTGCCGCGAAGCCACCAGCTCAGCGCCACCTCGATGACCGCGACCAGGGTGCCGATGACGCGGGTCCACAGCGGCGGGAGTAGTACGACCGAGGCGATGATCGGGTACGCCAGCACCCCGAGCCCGCGTGGGTCCGCGACGAGCACCGCGAACGCGGCCGCGGCCAGGTACAGGCCGGCGAGCATGGCGAGCCGCGCGGGCGGGCCGGTGCGCCGCCCGGCGTACACCGCCGCCAGGAACCCGCCGGCGATCAGCACGCCGTCGACCAGCATCAGGGGCCGGTGCGGGGTGTGTCCGTAGCGCGCTCCGGCCACCGTCGTCCCCAGCCCCACCAGCGCCGCCACCGGCCCGAGCATCCGCCGGATCGGCCGCCGTGACCCGGGCGGATCCGCGTACGCCGGCCACGCGGTCGGCTCCGGCCCGTCCTGCATGGCGATGAGTTTACGTAGCCCCCACCCTCCGCCCACGCTCGCGCCGTCGTGCGTCATCGGAGGACCCGGGACAGGTACGCGGGGAGTTCGGGGCCGGAGGTGGGAGCGATCAGGCCGATGTACCCGTCCGGGCGGATCACGACGGTGGTGCCGGGCCGGACGCCGAAAGCGCCGCGGACCGTGCCATCGGGATCGTCGTGACCGGTGCCGCGAGTGTAGGCAGGCGGCGTCGTGACGTAGACCTGTCGTTCCCGGTCGAAGGAGAGCGAGGTGAAGCCGGGGGCGCGGTAGAGGTCGTACAGGTGGATCCGGTCGCCCCGAGGTGTCGTGAGGACGCCGTCGGGGGCCGGATCGCCGGCCCTGACCCGGGTACGGCGGCTCGCCTGCACGCTGAGCGGCCCGTCGTGGTACGTCGGATGGTCGTCGCGACCGCCGGCGCGCATGCGTGACAGGAGAGGGCCGATCAGATGGCGCACGACCGGGCGGAGGACGCGGGGCGGGGTGACCGCCGAGGAGAGACCGCGGTCGCTGGCGTCCAGGGCGGCCTGCCCGGCGGGCCGGCGTTCGGCCTCGTAGGTGTCCAGCAGGCCGGGCGCGGCCCGGTCCCGCACGGCCAGGTCGAGCTTCCAGCCGAGGTTGTACGCGTCCTGGATGCCGGTGTTCATGCCGTACGCCCCGAACGGGCTGTGCACGTGTGCGGCGTCGCCGGCCAGGAAGGCCCGGCCGGAGCGGTACCGGTCGGCGAGCCGCAGGTTGTACCGCCACACCGACAGCCAGGTCGGCGTGCCCAACCGGATGTCGTCGCGGCCGCTCTGCTCGGCGACCAGGCGCGTCAGCTCCCCCACGGACGGCTCCACGGTCCGCCCGGGCGCGATCGACGTGACGACCTGGCTCGTCGCGGCGCCGGGCCAGGGCCGTACCGCCATCATCCGCCGCGCCCCCAGCCACAGGTGCACGGCGTCGCGCGGTTCCAGCCCGTGCACCTCGACGTCGGCCAGCAGCGCCCGCATGTCCTCCTCGGTACGGCCGGGGAAGCCGATGCCGAGCAGTTTCCGCACCGTGCTGCCGCCGCCGTCGCAGCCGACCAGGTATGCGGCGCGCAGTGTCTCCTCCTCGCCATCCGTGGCGATGGTCGCGGTGACGCCGTCCGCGTCCTGGTCCAGGCCGGTGAGGCACGAACCGAAGCGCACCGACTCGCCCAGCTCGGCGAGCCGGGCGCGCAGGATGGCCTCGGTGCGCGACTGGGGCAGCGAGACCGGGCCGGGGTACGGCGTGTCCGCGGTCGGCGCGGCGGGCTCGCTGCGGCCGGTGTAGATCGGGTCGGTGCCGAGGTAGACGCGCAGGTGGGTGTCGGCCCGTGCCGCCTGGATGACGGTGTCGGCGATGCCGAGCGCGTCGAAGACGGCCAGCGTACGCGGCTTGACGCCGAACCCGCGCGATCCTTCCCGCGGCCCGGGCGACCGGTCGATGATCCGGCAGGTGATGCCGCGTCGCACCAGGTCGCAGGCCAGGGTGAGCCCGGTCGGCCCGGCTCCGACGACCAGGACGCCGGTGTCCGTGCTCATCGCATCGCCCGCGCGGGAGCCGCCTGACGCCGCGTCTGGCGCACGTACGCCATGCTGCAGAGCACGGCCAGGCCGATCGCGGCGAGCTGCAGCCCGTGGGACAGGCCGACCATGACGTCCACCGGCAGGGTGTAGACGAGCACGATGCGCACGAGGGCCTCGGTGAGCAGGATGCCGCCCCAGATGAGGGACAGCGCGACGAGCCGGCTCCGGTATCCCGGGTCGTTCCGCCACCGCTCGTCGGCCTCGGCCTGCCGAGCCTCGGGCAGCATCCGCCTGGCCGCCGCGAACATCAGCGGCCGTCCGAGGACACAGCTGCCGAGGAAGGCCAGTCCGGCGACGCCGGTCGTGACGGAGTCCTTGGCCAGCGTGACACGGGGGTCGCCGGTGATCAGCGTGAGCACCAGCCCGATGCCGAACATGGCGCCCATCAGCGCGGCGAACCCGTCGAGCCGCCGGTCGCGAGCGGCGACGTACAGGATCCGCCCGAGTGAGACGGCGGTGGCCGCCGCGAGGGAGAGCAGAGCCGAGGCGCCGAACAGGTGCAGCGCGTAGTAGACGATGACGGGGGCGCCGATCTCCCAGATCAGCGCACGGACGACGTTGCGGGTGTCTCGCTTCTCGGTCATGTAGCGAGCGTCGCGTCGCACGGGCCACGGAACCCACGACAGATGTCATGGTTCGCGGCGAACGGCGAGACGGGAACGCTAGTGCGGCGACCGGACGGGGCCGGTCGACTCGCGTTGCAGCAGGCTGGGCTCGCAGACGATGCGGCGGCGGCGGGGCTTGCCGTCGATGGCGCCGATCATCACGCGGACGGCCGAGTGGACGATGCCCTCGATGTCCCAGTCGACGCTGGTCAGCGGCGGGGTGAGCAGCGCCGACATCGGATGGTTGTCGAAGCCGGCCACCGAGACGTCTTCCGGCACCGCCAGCCCCAGCTCGCGGGTCGCCGCGTAGACGCCGTAGCCGATCGAGTCGGAGAAGCAGAACACCGCGCTCGGCCGGGGGGTGCCGCCCAGGACGCCGAGGGCGACGTCCGTCGCCGCGCCCAGTGCCTGCGGTGAGGTGACCACGTCGACCTTGACGCCGAGCCGCTCGGCCTCGGCGTTGACGTGCACGTCGGCCGGGCGGTCGGGGGTGCGGGCCATCGTCGGGGTGAGCACCGCGATGTGCCGGTGGCCGAGGTCGTGCAGGTGCTCCAGGGCCGCGGTGACGCCGGCGCGGTTGTCGAAGACGACCTCGCCGTAGGCGTGGGCGCCGTGCAGCGAGTCGCCGATCGACACGATCGGCAGGCTCTCGCCCAGCTCGGCCCACAGCGACGCCGACGGGTCGACGGGCTGGACGATCAGTCCGTCGACCCGCTGGTCGCGCAGTTGCCGCGCCAGCATCAGCTCACGCTCGGGGTCGCCCGCGGCGTCGAGGATGATGGCGTAACGGTCACGGGCGAACAGCGCCCGGCCGATGCCCACGGCCAGCGACTGCTGCCACAGGTCTTCCAGGGAGCCGCAGAGCAGGCCCACCATGCCGCTGCGCCCGCTGGCGAGCGCCCGCGCGATCGGGTGGGCCTCGTAGCCGAGCTCCTCGGCGGCACGGCGGACCCGCTCCTGCGTCTCCTCTGATGTCTGGATGCCACGCAGCGCGTAGGACACGGCGGCCGGCGAAAGCCCGGTCGCCTTGGCCACCTCACGGATGGTCGCGCGCTTCCGCTGCTGCGTCACACTCCAACCCTATAGAGCGGGCCGGACAAGACTGAGGACGAAATCACCGTCCTCGTCGGTCCACCATCGGTCAATGCGCAGGCCGGCCGCTGTCGCCGACTCCTCCAGGCGCTCGCGGCGGAACTTCGCGGAGATCTCCGTACGCATCTCCTCCCCCGCCGCGAACTCCACGACCAGGTCCAGCGCGCCGATCCGTACGGTCTGGGCGCGGGTCGAGCGCAGCCGCATCTCGATCCGCTCCTCCGCGCCGTCCCAGATCGCGACGTGCTCGAAGCGCGACTCGACGAAGTCGGCGTCGAGCTCCCGGTTGATCACCCGCAGCACGTTGCGGTTGAAGTCCGCGGTCACCCCGCGCGCGTCGTCGTAGGCCCGTACGAGCCGGTGCGGCGCCTTGACCAGGTCGGCGCCGAGCAGCAGCGCGTCGTCCTCGCCCATCGTGGCGCGCAGCCCGGCGAGGAACGACACGCGTTCGGCCGGTGTCATGTTGCCGATCGTGCCGCCGAGGAAGGCGACCAGGCGTTTCGGCCCGCCGGGCATCTGGTGGAGGTGCCGCTCGTAGTCGGCGACGATCGGCTGTACCGACAGCGACGGGTACTCCGACGCGATCCGGCCGGCGGCGTCGGCGAGGAAGTCGCCGCTGACGTCGACCGGCACGTACGTCGTGAGCGTGCCGCCGAGCGCGTCGAGCAGCAGCCGGGTCTTCTCCCCCGATCCGGCCCCGAGTTCGAGCAGCGTACGGGCGCCGGTGAGCGCGGCGACGTCGGCCGCGCGCTCGGTGAGGATCGCGCGTTCGCGCCGGGTCGGGTAGTACTCCTCCAGCCTGGTGATCTCCTCGAACAGCTCGCTCCCCCGCTCGTCATAGAACCACTTGGGCGGCAGCGTCTTCGGGAACGCGGTCAGGCCGTCGGCGACGTCCTGCCGGAGCGACTTTCCAAGGTCGTCGGGCGTGAGATAGCTCTTCATGATCGGCACTGAGGATCTCCTCATCGAGTCATCGGTCAGAAGCGGTCAGAGCGGGCTGATTCCGACCCCTCCTGGACCGGCGGTCACGAGTGATCGGTCGGGCACCTCCTCCCATCCCGGTTCGTCGTCGTACGGTTCAGAGGCGATCACGACGGTTCCCCCGTTACGGACGAACAGCGTGTCCCCCCAGGTCGTGGCCGCCAGCCGGGTGCCGTCGGCGGCCAGCAGGTTGAAGCGGCCGGCCGCGAGCGGGGTGACGCTCCGCACCACGTGCGCCAGGCCCTCGGCCAGCGAGGCGCCGTTCCGCCAGGCGCCCGCCGCCATCGCGAACAGCAGCGCCGAGTCGACCGGGGCCCGCGCGTCCGGCACCGGCGACAGGTCCCCGGCCAGCTCGCGCAGCTTGGCCTCCACCCCGGCGAACCCCTCGACCGCGCCGTTGTGGCTGAACAGCCGCAGCCCGTCCGTGAACGGCTGGGCGCACGACTCGTCCACCGGGAACCCGACCGTCGCCGACCGCACGGCGGCCACCGCGCAGCCCGTCCGTACGACGTCGGCGACGTCGGCGAAGGACAGGTCGGTCCACATCGGCTGGGCGCGCCGGTAGCGGACCGGGGCGTCACGGGCGGCGTCGTACCAGCCGGCGCCGAACCCGTCGGCGTTCAGGATGTTGTTGCGGTTCATGCGCGGGGCGTACGCCTGGGTCGCCAGCCCGTACTCCGGCGCGAACAACAGCTGGTGCAGGGTCCGCGAGTCGCCCAGGTAGCCCAGGTGCCGGCACATCAGGCGTCCCTCGCGCAGCGGAAGCCGGCGAAGATCTGCCGCCGGATCGGGAAGTCCCAGTTGCGGAAGGTCGGCCGTGCCGCCAGGGGGTGCGTCGCCCAGGAACCGCCCTTCAGCACCTTGTACTCCGCGCCGAAGAACACCTCGGAGTACTCCTTGTACGGGAAGGACCGGAAGCCCGGGTAGCCGTGGAAGTCGGTCGAGGTCCACTCCCAGACGTCTCCGATGAGCTGGCGCACGCCGTAGGCCGACGCGCCGTCCGCGTACGAGCCCAGCGGCGAGGGGCGGTGCCGGCGCTGCCCGACGTTGGCGTGCGCGTCGGAATCGCCCGAGTCGCCCCAGGGCAGCCGCCGCTTGCGGCCCGCCGCGGGGTCCCAGCTCGCGGCCTTCTCCCACTCCGCCTCGGTCGGCAGCCGCCGGCCGGCCCACCGCGCGTACGCGTCCGCCTCGTACCAGCAGACGTGCTGGACCGGCTCGTCCATCGGGACCGGCTCGACGCGGCCGAGCCGGCGCCGCATCCACTGGCCGCCCTCCCGGTACCAGAAGGCGGGGGCCTCCTTGCCGGTACGGGACCGCCACTCCCAGCCCTTCGGGCGCCACCAGCGCGGGTCGCGGTACCCGCCGGCCTCGACGAACGCGGCGTACGCGGCGGTGCCGACCGGGGTCGTGTCGATGTGGAAGGACGGTACGTCGACCAGGTGGCCGGGCCGTTCGTTGTCGTAGGCCCACGGGTCGTCGGAGGTGCCCATGAGGAAGGGCCCGCCGGGCACCAGCACCTCCGCCGGCAGCGTCTCGCCCGAGGTTCCTTCCGCGAGTGGGCCGGAGTCCGGCGGGTCGAGCAGCGCGGGCGCGCCCCTGCGGAGCTGGTGGGTGGCCAGCATGGTCTCGTCGTGCTGGTGCTCGTGCTGGATCACCATGTGGTAGACGAAGCCGTCCCCGGCCAGGGCGCCGACGAGCGGCACCTTCTCCAGGGAGTCGAGCACGCGGTCGCGGACCGTCGTGACGTACGCGCGGCTCTCGGCGGGGCTGAGCAGCGGCAGGGAGGGCCGCTCGGCGCGGGGATGCTCGAACGCGTCGTAGATGTCGTCGATGTCGGGCCGTACGGCCGCGGCCCCGGCGGCGGCGCGCAGCAGCCACTGTTCCTCGTAGTTGCCGATGTGCGCCAGGTCCCAGACCAGCGGGGACATCAGCGGCGAGACCTGCGCGGTCAGCTCCGGCGCCTCCAGCGCCTCGACCGTCAGCCCGAAACTGCGGTCGCGGGCCGCGGTCAGCTCCGCGACGATCCGTTCCTTCACGTCCATCGTGGTTCATTCCTCCTTGCCGGCGGGCACCGTCGCACCGCCGGGCTTGGCTTCGAGGGGCTCGTCGTCGGCCGGGCAGCGGCCGCGCCGCACGTAGCGCTCCGCGTATCCGTCGACGAGCGGGGCGAGCGCCGGGGCGCCGAGGCGGGGCAGCGCGTCACACGCGGCCTCGAAACAGCGGCGGGCGGCGCGCGCCAGTACGGGGTCGCCGATGCCGTCACGCGCCGCCTCGTGCCAGCGGTCCGCGGCGGGCTCGGTCGCCTCGGCGGCGATCTCCGCGGCCAGCGGGTCGTCGATCAGGGCCGTGACCAGGGCGATCGGCACGGGCCAGTACGGGTCCGGCAGCGCGTCGATCATCCGCAGCTCCAGCCAGCCCTGCGGGCGTACCGGCGGGAACAGCGTGGTGAGGTGATAGGCGAAGTCGGTCAGGTCCGGCTTGCCCTTGCCGGCTCCGCCGGTGAGCCACTCGCGGAACGTCATCCCGGGGTCGGGCACCCAGCCGTCCCGCAGCAGCATGACCCGCGCGTCCAGGGCATAGCGCGCCCACGCCTCCACCGGGTCCTCCCCCACGACCGGGGCCGTACGGCCACGGTCGAGTCCCTCCCAGATGACCTGCCGCGCCGACCGTGTGCCGTTCCCCGGCGAGTTGGCGAACGCCGCGACGAGCACGGGCCCCAGCGCGTGCGCGAGCCGCCAGCGCCGCCCCGCGTCCTTCTCGTCCGCGCCGATGTCCAGGCAGACCTGGAGCGAGGCCGTCGCGCACATCATGGCGAGCCCCGGCTCCCCGAAATAGGCGCGCATGCAGCGGTAACGACCCTCGTCGAGCTGGAAGAAGGGCACGCGGAGACGGCGCGGATCGGTGCCGCGTCCCGCCAGTTCCAGCCCTTCGCGGGCCAGGTGGTCCCCGACGTGGGCGAGGTCCGCGGCCAGGGCGGCGTGTGCCGCCGCCACCCCCCGTCGCGGAAGAGAGCTGAGCTCGAGCTGACCGCCCGGCTCGTAGGTGACGCGGCTGCCCGCGGGAAGCGGGCCCGCGGCCTCCATCACCGTACGGAGCCGGCCGATGGTGACCCCCGTGCCCGGCGAGCGCCGGTCCTCCACGAACCACTCGGTCTCCGCGCCCACCTGTCCCGGTGGCCCCGTCTTGAAACAGACACCGCTGACGTGTTCGTACACGTCGTCCAAGGTCAGACGGGTCATGAGCACCTCCGTTCACAGTACGAACGAGGGTCATTCCCTACTGAACCGGATCAATAATCGGAAACTCGGCATATCGCCGGTGACGCGTTCATGAACACTTTGGCCGCCTGAACTGGTGAATCGGTTTACTGAAGCGGTACAGTGATACGGTTCAGTAAACCGGTTCACTAAGCGGGAGACCCGTGGCCACCGACGTACACCAGCACCTGTGGGGCACCGCGTTCGCCGACGCCCTGCGCCGGCGTACGACGGCGCCGCGACTCGACGGCTGGACGCTCCATCTCGACGGCGAGCCGCCGTACGACGTCGACCCGGCCGACCATGATCCGGCGGCCCGCGCGGCCCAGGCCGCCGCGGACGGCTTCGACCGCGTCCTCACCTCGCTGTCGTCACCGCTCGGCGTGGAGTGGCTGCCGCCCGCCGAGGCCGCGGCGCTCCTCGACGCCTACCACGAGGACGCGCTCGCACTGCCGGCGCCGTTCGGGGCCTGGGCGGCGGCCTGTGTGTCGGAGATCGACCCCTCGTCTCTCGCCGGGTGGCTCGACCGCGGGTTCGCGGGGTTGCAACTGCCCGCCGACGCGCTGCTCGACGCGGCGGGGTACGAGCGCTGCGCGCCGCTGCTGTCACTGCTGGAGACGCGCGGCCTGCCGCTGTTCGTGCACCCCGGGCCCGCGCCCGCGTCCGACGGGCCGTCCTGGTGGCCGGCGCTGGTGCCGTACGTGCAGCAGATGCACGCGGCGTGGTTCGCGTTCCGGGCGTTCGGCCGGGAGCGGCACCCGCGGCTGCGGGTGTGCTTCGCGCTGCTGGCCGGGCTGGCCCCGCTGCACGGCGAACGCCTCGCCGCACGGGGCGGCGGTCGCGGCGAGGTCGACCGCGACGTCTTCCTCGAGACCTCCTCGTACGGTCCGCGCGCCGTGGACGCGACGATCCGCGCGCTCGGCATCGACACGATCGTGTGCGGCTCCGATCGGCCGTACGCACCACCGCTCGGCTTCGGACCCGACTTCGGGGACGCCGCCGAGCACGCAATCCGGGTGAGCAACCCGGGCCGACTGCTGATGGGAGAGGAGTGATCCGATGTCCTTCGAGTCACTGCCCGCACGGTGCCTCGACAAGCGCGAGCTACGTGAGCTCGTGGACGGCCTGGCCAAGGATCCGGAGTCGTGGCGCGAGCACGTGGACTTCCCCGACGGGCAGCGACACTACGTGTCCCTCTACCGCGACGAGTACGTCGACGTCTGGCTGCTCTGCTGGACGCCGCAGAACGACACCGGCTGGCACGACCACGACATCTCCTCCGGCGCGGTCGCCGTCGTGGGCGGCGCCCTGAAAGAGTGCAACCCCCGCATCGGCGGCCTCCACGTCGAGGTCACGGTCGAGAACGGCCAGTCCTTCGCGTTCGGACCCGAGCACATCCACCGCCTCGTCGGGCAGGCCGACCAGAGCGTCTCGATCCACGCCTACTCCCCGCCCCTGTGGCGCCTGGGGCAGTACTCGATCGACGACGGTGGAGTGATGCGTCGCGTCTCGGTCAGCTACGCCGACGAATTGCGCCCCCTGGACGCTGTCGCCTGACCAGCCTGTCCCGCTAGTATCCGGGTTTCTAGTGTTATGCCTGGATTGCGTTGATCATCCCAGTGACGTGGCGGGACGGAGGAACCGGTGTCCCTTACCGAGGCTCTACGGACGGGTGCTCCGGACGCGTTCGCCGTGCTCTATGACGAGTACGCCGGACCGCTCTACGCCTACTGCCACGTCATGGTGGGCGACGAGGCCGCCGACGCCGTACGGGACACCTTCATCGCGGTCGCCCGGCACCCGGGTGAGGCGCCCTCCGACGACGGCGCGCTGCCCGTGTGGCTGCACGCCCTGGCCCGCTCGGAGTGCGTACGGCGCGGCGCCCTCGTGCGCCGCCCGGTGTCGACCTCGCCGGCGGACCCGGTGCGGCGTGCCCTGACCCTCCTCCGTCCCGAACACCGCGAGGCCCTGGCCCTGTCCACCGTCCTGGAGCCGGAGGAGATCGCCCGGGTCATCGGCGTGGCCCGCGACACGGCGGAGATGCTCGTACGGGTGTCGCAGCGGCGGCTGGAGCAGGCCGCCGCCTCGGTGGGCGGCCGGGAGGCGCACGACGCGGCCATGCTCGCGTCGCTGAGCGGCGATGCCCTGCACCGGGTGGTGACCCGCGGGTACGAGCCTCCGCCGCGGCAGCGGGAGCGCGTGCTGTCCTCGTGCGCGGCGGCCGAGCGCGCAGCGGACGGCGCCCTGCTGTTCGACGCGGACGGGATGCCGATCCCGCTGGACGGCCTGTTCCGCGACGCCGAGGAACCGACGCGCCCGTTCACCCGGATCTCGCCCGAGGAGCCGGTCCGCGAGGTCCAGGAGGCGACCGCGTCCGCCGAGCCCGCGTCGCGGGCCGCCCACGTCTCGCACGCCCGGCCGAAGAACCGGTCGAGGAAGCAGCCGTTCCTGCGCCGCCGACACGACAACCTCGTCGAGGTCGCGGGCCTGGCGGCGTGCGTGGCCGCGGCGACCGGCGTACTCGCCCTGTGGCCGAGCCCGCACACGAGCGGAACGTCCAACGTGGACGGGACCAGCCTGCTGGTCCACCGGGGCCAGACGGCGAGCCGTTCCGCCCAGCCGTCCGTACCGGTGCGGCCGGGCCCGCCGGACGCGGCGACCTCCAAGCCGGGCACGTCGGCCTCCCCCAAGCCGACGACGTCCTCGTCCGGCGCGCCCGCGACCACGACGCCGCCCGGCACCACCGCCCCGGCCGGCCCGTCCCAGCCGGGCACGCCGGGCACGCCGCCGAAGAGCGGCGGCTCGGGACCGACGCACCCGACCCACCCGACGCCGCCGACGTCGCCGCCGGGCTCACCGACGCACACGCCGACGCCGGACCCCACGCCGACGACGCCGAGCGACTCGCCGACGGACCACGGCTCCGACTCCCCATCCCCCGACCCGAGCGGCTCCTGAGCCGCCCCGGACCGGCGGTCTTCGACCGGTGGAAGGCCACGGGCGGCACCCACACCGTCTCCGCCAAGAGCCCGGCAGGCGAGCGGAGGCATGCACTACATCTCGCGTTCGCTGCTCTGATCCGCTGAACCGCGGTGCGCGGGACGGCTCCCGGGGCGAAGGCTTCGGGCCCGTCCCGTCCTTGTCGGCATCCGCCGGCCTTGGGAGAAAACGTACGATCATGATCGTGCGATGACGACCTCGCGGCGAGGAGGCTGGGTGACGGCTGACAGCGTGGTCGCGCGTCCGCTCCGAACCGACCGGAACTTCGCGGTGTTCTGGTTCGTGCAGGCGTTGTCCGAGGTGGGCAACGCGTTCGCGTTGGTCGCCGTGCCGCTGCTGGTACTGCAGGCGACCGGGTCGGTGGCCCGGATGGGCCTGTTGACCGCGACCGCGGGAGCGGCGTCGGTGCTCACGGGGCTGTTCGCCGGGACGCTGGTGGATCGGCTCGACCGGCGGCGGCTGATGGTGCTGTGCGAGGTCGCGCGGGCCGTGCTGTACGCGCTGATTCCCGTGTGCTGGGCGGCCGCTCCGCAGGTGTGGCTGCTGTACGTGGTGATGGGATCGGCGGCCGTCTTCGAGATGATCTTCGAGGTGGCCTATGTCGCGGCCATACCCAACCTGGTGGGCAAGGAACAGATCAGCGCGGCGAACGGTGTGCTGCAGACGACGAACTCGGCCGCCTATGTGCTCGGGCCGATGCTGGCGGGCCTGGTCGCCGGCGTGTTCGGCGTCACGACGGCGCTCTCGATCAATGCGGCGAGCTTCGCCGTCTCAGCGGCGGGCCTGGCGCTGATCAGGTTCCGCCCGCGCGAGGAGCCGGGAGAACCGGCGGCCCGGGGGTTCGGCCTGCGGGAGGGTTTCCTGGCCGGGGCGGGGTTCCTGTGGCGGACGCCGGTGCTACGGGCCCTGACGATCCTGCTCACGGTGTTCTTGTTCCTGAGCCTCGGGATGACCGACACCTTCATCTACCACGTACGGCACGATCTCGGGCAGAACGACCGAGTGGTCGGCTACGTCATGGGCGCAGCGGGCGTCGGCACGATCGCGGGCGCGGCGTTGATGTCGCCGCTGCGAAGGTGGTGGGGGTTCGGCCCGTGCTGGCTCGGGTCGGTCGGGCTGTGCGGGGTCGCCGTGGCCGTCGCGGGGGTGGTGGAGAACGTCGTGGTGGTCGGCGGAATGGTGCTGGCGTACTCGCTCGGGGTGGCGCTGGCGGGCCTGTGCTCGATGAGCCTGCGGCAGGAGGTGACGCCCGACCATCTGCTGGGCCGCGTCACCTCGGCGTTCTGGACCATGCACAACGTGCTCGCCCCGATCGGAGCCGTGGTGCTCACCGCGCTGGCGAAGAGCATCGGCGTACGGGACACGCTGCTGGCGGCGGGCGCGGCGCTCCTTTGCATCGGCGGCGCCGGCCTGTTCACCCCCGTCCGGCGCCGCCACCCCGAAAGGCTCCAGGCTCTGGACCAGTAGTGCCGGCGGGCCCGAGGACACCGCTGCTCAGGAGACCCGGTCTTGGATCGGCCCCACCGCTCCCCCGCCGTACGTCTCGCCACCGCCGCCCGCCCGCCCGTTGAAGACCCTCAGCGGCGCAGAATGCCGTGCAGGCGCCGGCGCCAGTCCGCGTGGCGCCGGCGTCTGCGGACGTCACGGCTCTCGGCGAGCTCGGCGAAGAGGTTTTCGTAGCGCTCGATGATGGGTCCGGGGTCGAAGCGGCGGGCGGAGACCAGCGCGGCTCGCCCCATACGGCGGCGGGCGGTCTCGTCACCGACGAGTTCGAGGAGCGCCTTGGCCAGGGCCTGACCATCACCGACCGGGACGAGCAGGCCATCGACACCAGGCGTGATGATCTCCGCGGGACCCAGCGGGCAGTTCGTGCTCACCACCGGCACCCCACACCGCATGGCCTCGGCCAAAGTCATACCGAAGGACTCGGCGGAAGAAGCGGACGCGACGATGGACGCCTGGGCGAACTCCGCCTCGATCGGGGAACGCACCCCCATCAGCTCCACCCGCTCATCCAGGCCACGCTCCCCGATCAGCTCCTTCAGCCGTTCCCGCTCCGGACCCGCGCCATAAACCCGCAGACTCCACTCCGGATACTTGGCCGCGACCTGACCGAACGCCTCGATCAGCAGATCAAAACGCTTGCCGGGAACCAACCGCCCGGCGGCCGCGATCACGCTCGCGGTGCCGTCCGAAGGCGGCACCGCCGGATCCGGCACGATGTTGGGCACGGCCAGCACCCGAACACCCGGCAGCGGCATCCGAGCCCGGTAGACCGCGGCATCCGCCTCAGTCGTGGTGACCACGGCGTCCAGACCCGCATAATGACGCGCCAACGTCACACGCAACCTCTTGCCGTGAGCATCATGAGTGAGGTGCTCCTGCGCGATGCGCAGCGCACGACGCGACCCGAACCGAGCCAGATAGACATTGATGCCGGGCCGCGTCCCGATGATCACATCGGCCGCACACCGACGCAGGTACTCCTCCGCACGCAGATCGGTAAGCCGGCTGTACTGCCGATACCGCTTCTCCACCGCCGGAAAGACCACCGCCGGCTCGCCCGACCGCGCATCCACCGCATCCGGGAAACCCTCCCGCAAATCCACCAGCGGAACCAACCGCACCCGCGGATCAACCTCAAACCGTGGGCGCACACGATGACGGAACATGGAGACGATCTCCACCTCATGACGGTCGGCGAGCGCGGCGGCCAGATTCAACGTCGTACGGTTCGTCCCACCGATGCCGTAAGCGTTGTGGATCAAAAACGTGATCTTCACTGGCCGTCTTCCGGTCCTCTCGCACCCGCACCGCACCTTCGAGCTCGTGGCGCACCCGGCCCCTTACCGCGGCTTCCCGCGCCGCCGGCGAGACGGAACTCGCCGCCCAGCGCATGCGCGGCTCCCTGGACGAGCGGCCAGACCGCCATCGAGAATTCACGCAATCTGGTCCTCCACACGATCGGGGTAAGGTACTGAAAATACCTATCAAGATACTTAAAGTACCCTATGTGCGTCACATCCTCGACCGCAAAGTGATCCGCGAATACGCGCCGCCGTCGGCCTGTTCACCTCCGTCCGGCACCGCCGTTCAGAGGCGACACACGCCCTACCGCAGTAGTGCCGACGGGCCGAGGGCCGCGCCGCTCAGGAGAGTCAGGCTCATCGACCACTGGATGAGGGCGTGTTTCCGCCAGACGACTTGGCCACGGCGACGATCCGCGTGCTGAGGACGATGTCCTCCTCGGCGGTGCCGATCCCGGTGATCCCGGTGATCGCGGTGATCAGCCGCTCCGGCGGCCAGTGGCATAGATGGCGAAAGTAGAGGAAGTCGGTAGAGCCTGGCGGGCCCGCTCCAGGCGGACGGAGGCATGCATGACATCTCGCGTTCGCTGTCGTGAACGGCTCGCAGGGTGGACCCGGCACGACCTTCGGGCCCACCCTGCGAGGGCCGACGTCAGCCGGTCTTGAGGTATACGCTGTTGCTCGGCTCGTTGAGCGGGGAGGCCTCACCGGCCGCCCAGACGGTCGTGCCGATCGCAGCCAGGTCCGCGACGGCGATTTCGCTCCCTGCCGGCCTGGGCACCGGCACCTCGGTGCGCTGCCCGCCGGCCTCGTGTACGAGCGTCGGGTCGTAGGCGCTGTCTCTCACCAACCACACACCACCGGCACCGTCTGAGGCCACTTTCCGATACGGGTGCTTGTCCGCCGCCTGGGCCTCTACCGTCGATGTCCACTTGGTGCCGTCGAAGTGCATGACCAGAGGCTTGGCACACACGTCGTCCCCGTCCTCACCGCAGTGGGACTCCACTCCACCGACCGCCCACACGTTCGTGGACGACAGAGCGATGACATCGTGAAGCGCGGCCCAACCACCGGTGGGAACGGACACCCGCGGAAGCGTCTGAAGCTTCCACTCGGTCCCGTCCCAGCGCATCGCCCCCGGCTGGAGGCCGTCCTGGCCGACCGCCCAGACATCGTTGCCGGGGACGGCGCTGATGGCCTCCGCGGAGGCCGGCAGTGTGACCTGTTGCCAGCTACCGCCCGTCCAATGCTCGGCGTATCCCGAGGGATTCCGGTCGCCGCCGATGACCCCGACCGCCCATGCCTCGTCGGAAGTCGGAGCCACCCCGTCCTCGACCCGGAAGCCGGGAGTCAGGCTCGTCGTCGTCCAGCCTTCACCGTTCCAGCGGGCACCGTAATTCTGGTCGATCGAGCCGCCGAACGCCCAGGTGACCGTGCTCGACGAGGGCGCCACCGCCTCGATCCTGCCGAGCTCGTCAGCGGGCGCCGGAACGGCCACCCATGCTCCGCCGGCGAGCCGCTGGACGGTCGGGGTGACGTGACCGCCGACGGCCTGGAATCCGCCCGCCCATGCGCCGCCGGCCGGCGCGACCGAAAGCGCGGTGACTCCGTTCGCGACCGTTGGATCTCCCTGTTGGGCGATCGTCCAGCCCGATGTCTTCGCGGACGCCGGGCCGGCGGGCAGCGCCATGACGCCCACCGCCGCAGCCACCGCGACCCCTATCGAAAATTTACGCAATCTGGCCCTCCACCAAGGTCCATAAGGTACCGAGAATACGGGTACAAGATACTTGAGGTACCTACACGCTCCACGTCTACAGCCGCAACGAGTGCTGCGGCGTCGGCGTTGTTCCGTCGCGGGTCATACCGTCCGCAGCGCCTCGGTTGGCGCAAGCCGGGCGGCGCGGAGGGCGGGCAGCAGGCCGGCGAGCGCGCCGATCGCGATCGCCGAGCCGATCCCGCCCGCCCACGCCTCGGCGGGGATGACGACGGCCCACTGCTTGGTGCTCGCGTAGACGGCGGTCGCCGCCGCGCCGGACGCGACGCCGGCGGCGCCGCCGAGCAGGGCGAGCATGATCGCTTCCGACAGGAACTGGCCGCGGATCTGGCCCCGCGTCGCCCCGAGGGCGCGGCGGAGCCCGATCTCCGAACGGCGTTCCAGCACCGAGATGATCATGATGTTCGCCACTCCGACCGCGCCGACGACCAGCGCGACGGCGCCGAGCCCCAGGAACAGGCTGTTGAACGCCCCGCTCGCCGCGGCGCGGGCGGTCAGCGCGTCGGACGGCTGGCTGACGTCGACCTCGTTCGGCGCCTCGGGGTTCGCGGTCTGCCCGAGCACCGCCTGCACGTCGGCGACGTGGTCGGTCTGGGCCCGTACGTAGACCGTGCTGGGCGGTCCGACCGTCGGCTTGCCGCGGGAGATGCTCGCGTAACCGAGGTAGCGCTGGGCGGCCGGGTACCCGACCAGGACGCTGGTGTCGATGTCGGGCGTGAGCACCGCCGGGTTCAGGATGCCGCCGACGTAGAACCACTGGCCGCCGAGCCAGACCCGCTCGCCCGGGTAGACCCGGTCGATGCCCATCCGCTGCGCGGCGACCGCGCCGAGCACCGCGACCGGCTGGGTGGCGGTCGCGGAGTTCAGCCAGCGGCCCTGGGCGACCGTTGCGGCGAGCACGGACGGCAGGTTCAGGCTGGCCGCCCGGACCTTCAGCGCGTTGGTGGTGATCGGCGGGATGAGCGGGCTGCGGTACACCTTGGCGTCCTCGACGGTGCCCACGTCGGCCACCTGCTCGACCGCCGGCAGGTGCGCGATCCTCGACGGCGCCTCGAGCGGGAGCCGCGCCGTCTGACCGGTGAAGGACTGCCCGTTGTTCGCGGTCAGCAGGTTGGTGCCGAGCCGGTCGATCTCCGACAGCAGCCCCGCCTGGGACGAGGCGGACAGCCCCAGGACCGCGACGATCGCCGCCACGCCGATGGCGATGCCGAGCGCGGACAGCGCCGCCCGCAGGGGCCGGGCGCGCAGCCCGGTGCTCGCCACACGTGCCTGGTCGCCGAGGCCCAGCCGGGCCGGGACCAGCGTGGTCACGGCCCTCACGACCCTTCCCCCGCTTCCGCCGGCACCGGCACGCGGTCGGCGGCGCTGTCGGAGACGATCCGCCCGTCGAGCACGTGCACCTGACGCGGCAGCCGGGCGGCCAGGCCGCCGTCGTGCGTGATGATGACGATCGTCGCGCCCTCGGCGTTCAGCTCGTGCAGGAGTTCGAGGATCGAGGCTCCGGTCGTGCTGTCGAGGTTGCCGGTCGGCTCGTCCGCGAGCACGATCGCCGGCCGGCCGACCAGCGCGCGGGCGATCGCCACGCGCTGGCGCTGGCCACCGGACATCTTTCCGGGACGAAACGTCGCGCGGTGGGCGAGCCCGACCCGGGCGAGCGCCTCGGCGGCCCGTTCGCGCCGCTCGCGGACGGGCACGCCCGCGTACAGCAGCCCGTTCGCGACGTTGTCCAGCGCCGAGCTGTGCTCGTCGAGGAAGAACTGCTGGAAGACGAACCCGATGCTGCGGGCCCGCAGCGCCGCCAGCCGGCGGTCGTCCAGGCCCGCGACGTCGACGCCGTCGATCCGCACCGTGCCGCCGGTGGGCCGGTCGAGTGTGCCCATGACGTGCAGGAGTGTCGTCTTGCCCGACCCGGACGGCCCGACGATCGCCACCAGCTCGCCCTCACGTACGGTGAGGTCGACTCCGCGCAGCGCGGCCACCGGCGGCTGCTCACCGTAGGTCTTGGTGACCGCCTCCAGCTCCAGCACCGGAACGGCGTCGTCACGCGTGGATTCGGCGCTCATGTGGAGGGCACCACCACTCGGTCGCCCGCCGCCAGGCTCCCCGACACCTGCACCAGCCCCTCGGCGTTGTCGAACAGGCCGAGCGTGACGGGCACCGTCTGGTGCACGCCGCGGGCGTCGACCCGCTCGACCGCGTAGCCGCCTCCGGCCTGCCCGATCAGCGCGGTGACCGGGACGATCAGCGCCTGTTTCACGCCGTCGGTGGTGATCTGCACCTGGACCGGGGCCTGGTCCAGGTCGCCCGCGACCTTGGGGTGCGCGAGGGTGATGTAGACCGGGATCGTGGTGTTCGAGGAGCTCTGGTCGTCGGAGGAGGAGGAGGAGGACGACTTCGCGACCGTGCCGATGCGGGTCACCTTCCCCGTGGTCACGGTGTTGTCCGGCAGGGTGATCTGCGCCTTGTCGCCGACCTTGACGTCGGTCTGCTGGGAGGCGTCCAGATCCACGGTCACCTGCCGGTCGGACGACGTCGCCTCCGCGACCGGCGCCCCGGGCGCCGCCCGGCCGCCGAGCGTGGCCCGCGCCTTGGTGATCCGCAGCGGGCCGGGCAGGAACACCGCGTCGCCGAGGCGCAGTTCCCCGGTCTCGTCGGCGCCGACGTCGTCCTGCAGCTTCTGGAGCGCGTCCGCCGTGGCCGAGCCGAAGTACCGGGAGTCGGGGTCGAGCTGGGACTTCTTGGCGTACCCGAGCTTGACCAGGTTGGTGTTGAGTTCCCGTACGTCCCGGCCGCTGTCGCCGACGGACAGGTTGCGGTACGCGGGTCTCGTGCCGCACAGGAGCACGACCGGGGTGTCCCCCACCCAGTAGAGGATCCGGCCGCACTTGACCTCGTCGCCCGCGCTCGGCACCCAGGTGTAGATGCCCTGGACGTGGTTGACCACGGAGTACGGGGTGCCGTCGTCCCGCGCGGCGTACGACAGCGTGCCGCTCTGGCTGACCTGGGCCGACAGCGGGCCCTGCCGTACGGCGACCAGCGAGCCGCCGGCGCCGGCCGGCGGGGGCTTCTCGTGCCCGCCGCCGAACGGGTGCACCGCGACGATCGCACCACCCGCCGCGGCCAGCACCACGACCGCGCCGACCGGCAGTCTCGCCCGCCGGAACCGGCGCCGCTTCGCCCGGCCGGACGCGGCGGACGCGTGGGGCGCCTCGGGCGCCTCGGCCTCCGATTCGGGAACACTCATGGTCACTGGCCACCGGACCCGGGAGCGCCGGCGGGCAGCAGCTTCTGGCACTTCTGCGTCGCTGCCTTGAACTGCGGCGAGTTGGGGTCGACGCCCGACCCCGGGCCGCCCTTGACGATCATGCGCCCGTCCTGCGGGTCGGGGAAGTTCGGCACCCCGTTCTGGCGCATGCAGGTGACGTACTTCAGCATCTGCGCCTGCTGCTTCGGGTCGCCCGCTCCGGCCGCCCCGCTCGGCGCGTACGCCTTGCACGCCTCCTGCGCCGCCTTGAACGTCGGGCTGTCGGGGTCCATGTCGGTGCCCTTCTTCATGATGACCGTGGACCGCCCGTTGACCGGGTCGGGGAAGCTCGGCACCCCGTGACTCCTCATGCACTGCGCGTACTGCACCGCCTTGGTGGAGTTCGTCGCCTTTCCGCCACCCGCCGCGGCGGCGGAACTCGTCGCGCTCGACGAGCCGCCCGACCCGCCGCAGCCCGCGGTCCCGAAGGCCGCCGCCGCCACGGCCAGCAGGGCCGCGCTCCTCATCCGTCCGTTCATGTCCTGCTCCCTCGCATCGGTGTCGTGCGTCGGGGACCGTTGTACGGATGAGGCGGTCACACGGCGGTGCGCGGACCTGTGACCCGGCTGTGACCGGATATCGGGCATTCTCGACACCATGAAACGGCCGTTCGGGGAAGCCTGGCGATGAGAGTGCTGGTGGTCGAGGACCACGTCGAACTCGCCGAGTCGGTGGCGAGGGTCCTGCGCCGCGAGGGGATGGCCGTCGACCTCGCCCACGACGGCGAGGACGCGCTGGAGCGTACGGCGGTGACCGGCTACGACGTCGTCGTGCTCGACCGGGACCTGCCCGGCGTCCACGGCGACGACGTCTGCCGCGCCCTGGTGGCCCAGGCCACCCGCGTGCTGATGCTGACGGCGTCCGGCACGCTCGAGGATCGGGTCGACGGCCTCAGCATGGGGGCGGACGACTACCTGCCCAAGCCGTTCGCGTACGCCGAGCTGATCGCGCGGATCCGTGCGGTCGCCCGGCGCTCGCCGACCGCCTCGCCCCCGGTCCTGACGCACGGCGACCTCCGGCTGGACCCGGCCCAGCGCGTCGCAACCCGCGCCGGGATGCGCCTGCCGCTCAGCCCGAAGGAGCTCGCGGTGCTGGAGTACCTCCTGGCCGCCGACGGCCGCGCCGTCTCCGCCGAGGAACTGCTCGAACGCGTGTGGGACGAGGCGGCCGACCCGTTCACCACGACCGTCAAGGCGACGATCAACCGCCTGCGGGCGAAGCTCGGCGCCCCGCCCGTGATCGAGACCGTTCCCCAAGCCGGCTACCGGATCTGACGCCCATGCGCCCTCTGCTCCTCATGCGGCGGCTGCCGCCCCGTACGGTCCGGCTGCGCCTCACCCTGCTCTACGGCGCCCTGTTCGCGGTGTCCGGCGTGGTGCTGCTCGCGGTCACCTACCTGCTCGTCAGCCACTCGACGGGCCGACTCGTCTTGATCAAGCACCTGGACGGCCCGCCGATCTCCGATCTCGGCTCGCCCCCAGTTCCCCCCGACGCCCTGGGACAGGCCCGTGCGCAGGCGGCCCGCCAGCACGCCGCCGAACTGCACGAACTGCTGGTCCAGTCCGGGATCGCGCTGGCGATCACCCTGGTGATCTCGATCGCGCTCGGCTGGCTGGTCGCCGGGCGGGTACTGCGCCCGCTGCAGACCATGACCACCACCATCCAGCAGATCTCGGCGCGCAACGTCCACGAGCGGCTGGCCGTCGGCGGTCCCCGCGACGAGCTGAAGGACCTGGCCGACACCGTGGACGGCCTCCTCGGCCGGCTGGAGACCGCTCTCGACGCGCACAAGCGCTTCGTCGCCAACGCCGCCCACGAGCTGCGCACGCCGCTGACGCTCGAACACGCGCTGCTCGAGGAGACCCTCACCGACCGCTCGGCGACGCTCTCGTCGTTCCGGGCGACCTTCGAACGGCTGCTGGCCAACAGCGAGCAGCAGGAACGCCTGCTGGAGTCGCTCCTCACCCTCACCCGCAGCGAACGCGGCCTCGACCGGCGCCGGCCCCTGGACCTGGCGACCGTCGCCGACCACGTGCTGCTCACCTCGCGCCCGGAGGCCGGCCGTCCGCGCGTCCGGGCCGGCACCGCGCCGGCGCTCGCCTCGGGCGACCCGACCCTCGTCGAACGCCTGGTGACCAACCTGGTCGACAACGCCACGCACTACAACCGCCCGGACGGGTGGGTGGAGGTCACCACGGCGACCCGCGCGGGACGCGCCGTCGTCTCCGTGGCCAACACCGGGCCGGTCATCCCGTCCGATCAGGTCGACCGGCTCTTCGAGCCGTTCCAGCGCCTCGGCGACCGCACCGCCCGCAACGACGGCCACCACGGCCTCGGCCTGTCGATCGTCCGCGCCATCGCGACCGCCCACGACGCCACCGTCACCGCCCGCGCCCGGCCGGACGGCGGCCTCGTCGTGGAGGTCGCCTTCCCCGTCTGGGAGTACGCCGGGGAGCCCACCCCGTCCGTCGCGGCACAATGAGGGCGTGCCCGGATCGGATTCTTCGAAGGCGAACTGCGTGTGCGGGCTGCCCGCGCCGTACGACGACTGCTGCGGGCGGTTCCACCGCGGCGACGCGACGGCGCCGACCGCCGAACGCCTCATGCGCTCGCGGTTCGCCGCCTTCAGCGTCGAGGACGAGGCCTATCTCCTGAAGACCTGGCACCCGTCGACGCGGCCGCCGCGGATCGACTTCGACCCGGCCCTGCGGTGGCAACGCCTGGAGATCCTGCGGACCACCGGCGGCGGTCTCCTCGACACCGAGGGCACCGTGCACTTCCGCGCCCACTACGTCAGGCGCAAGCGCCCCGGCCACCTGGAGGAGAACAGCCGCTTCGTCCTTCACGACGGCGCCTGGCTGTATGTCACCGCGCTTCCGTGAACCGTCCAGAAGTCAGTGGCCGGGCGGGCGGTCGAAGCCGGGTGGGAAGTCCTTGTCGCGCCAGGCGGCCACTCGCCATTCGCCGCCCTCGTCGCGGGTCCACACCGTCGTGTTGGTGCCCTCGCGTGGCGGCCACTCCTTCTCGTCGGCGCGTGCCCCCGTCTGCGTCCAGTGCCAGTCGACGATCGCGACGTCTTGGCGGAGGACGCGCACGGCCTGAACACCACCCGTCGACGCGGCGTCGGTGAAGGTCGGGAAACCGGGAGGGGGCGTCGGGGAGTACAGCTTCTCGTGCAGCGAGCGGATCTCGTCGCGTCCGCGTGACACCATGCCGATCGGGTTGTGGAAGTCGGCGTCGGCATGGAACATGGCCACGAATTCCTCCAGGTCGAGGCGGTCGGCGGCCGACATCAGCCGGGCCACGGCGAGCCGTACCTCGCGTTCCGCGCGCTCTGTCGAAGAGTCCATCCTGTCTCCTGACTAGTTGGAATCGGATCTCCGCTTCCGGTATCGGCACCGTAGACGGCACCGCCTCAGCGCGTCAATCGGACCCGGATCTCCGGTTCCGGCCGCACTACACTCGGACGGCGTGAAGTCCGAAGAAGAGCGCCCGATGCGCGCGGACGCCCGGCGCAACCGCGAGCGGATCCTCAAGGCCGCTCGCCAGGTGTTCGCCGAAGAGGGCGCCGCCGCGCAGATGGAGCCGATCGCCAGGCGCGCGGGAGTGGGCGTGGGCACGCTCTACCGCAACTTCCCCACGAGGCGGGCGCTCATCGGCGCCATGCGCGCCGAGTGGACGGCCGAGCGCGCCGCCAACCTCGAACAGGCCCTCGCCACGGCCGATCCGTGGGTCGCGATCACCGAGTACGTCCACCGCAGCGCCGAGGCCATGAGCCGCGACGCGGGCCTGCGGGAGGTCTTCCCCGACCTGCCGGCCAAGGAGACCACCCCCGAGGCCGAGGCGGACTTCCGCGACCGGCTCTCCGTGCTCATCCGCCGCGCGCACGACGCCGGCGTGCTGCGTCCCGAGGTCACCGCCGAGACCTACAACGGCATGATGGTCGGCCTGGGCGCCGCCATCACGGCCGGAACCGACTGGCGGCTCGCCGCCGAGATCCTGCTCGCCGGCCTCCGCGCCGCGGACCCGCTCAGTCCGGCCGCGCGTACTCGCTGAGGATCATCTGAAGCGTCCGCCGTTCGGCGGCGAGCCGAGCCGCGCCGTCGTCGCCGGCCCGCTCATGGTCGCGCTCGGCTCTAAGGGTGATCAGAGCTTTCCACAGGGCCCAGCCGCGGGCTCGCGCCCACATGGCCGGGTCGACGGCCAGTGCCTCGCGGAACGCCTGCCGGCTCTCGGCGGTCGGCAGTTTCCATGCGATCGCAACGTCGCAGGCCGGGTCGCCGACGCCCGAGGTGCCGAAGTCGATGACCGCGGTCAGTCTGCCGTCCTCGACCAGCAGGTTGCCGGTGGCCACGTCGCCGTGGAACCAGACCGGGCTCCCCTGCCAGCGGGCACGGAGTGCCGTCTCCCAGATCTCCGTCGCCGTGTCGGCCGGTATCCGGTCCTTCAACGCGTCGATCGTCTCGCGGGTCTCCGCGTCGTAGGTGTCCGGCGGCCCGCCGCGGAAGAAGTTGTGCCGGCCGGCGGCCGGCCCGCCCGTGGGATCGACCCGCCGCAGGGCGGTGAGGAACGCGGCGAGGTCGGTGGCGAAGACGACCGGGTCGCCGATGCGTTCGGCGCTCGCGGTCTCACCGTCGATCCACGCACGGACGGACCAGGGAAACGGGTATCCCTCGGCGGGCACGCCCTTCGCGAGCGGAACCGGGATCGGCAACGGCAGGTGCGGCGCCAGCCTCGGCAGCCAGGTGTGCTCCTTGTCGACCTGCGCGGCGTACCCCGCGGCGCTGGGCAGCCGTACGGTCATCGTGTCGCCGAGGTGGAAGGTGCGGTTGTCCCAGCCGTCGTGGGCGACCGGGCGTACGGGCAGGTCGGCCCACTGGGGGAACTGCGCGCGTACCAGCCGCCGCACCAGCGCGGCGTCGATCGCCGGGGGGCGGGCGTGTCCGTCCGGGTTCATCCGCCTCAGATTCGCGACCCGGCCCCGCCCCGGCAACCGGTTTTCCGGGGTGCGGGATCGCGCGAGACGCCGTGGTCTCAGAAGTCGGCGTGCTTGCCGACGTACAGGTCCGCGAACGCCGTCGCGGCCGTTCTCGACTTCAGCAGCCGGCGCAGGCGCGCCTGCGCCAGGCGGGTGTGGAACAGGGACGAGCCCGCGGCATGCCCATGGAAGATCTCCGACAGCCACTGAGAGAACTCCTGGTACTGCCACACCCGGCGCAGGCAGGCGTCCGAGTAACCGGCCAGTTTCGTGTCGTCGCCGTCGTAGTGCGCGACGATGGCGGTGGCGAGCAGCAGTGCGTCGTGCAGGGCGAGGTTCATGCCCTTGGCCGCGATGGGCGCGACGAGGTGGGCCGACTCCCCCGCCAGGTGCAGGCGGCCGTACGACATGGGCTCCACGACGTAGTTGCGCATGTCCAGCACGCGCCGCTCGATCAGCGGGCCGAGGCGGATCTCCCCGTCCGGGATGGTCAGCCGGCTCCGCAGCTCTTCGTGCACGCGGTCTTCGGGCCAGTTCTCCTCCCGGTCGCCGGGCGGGCACTGGAGGTAGAACCGCGTGACCTGCGCACTGCGCGCCATGTGCGCGGCGAACCCGCGCGGGTGGATGCCGAAGATGACCCCGGGCCCGGACGGCGGCGTCTCGGCCAGCAGGGCGAGCCAGCCGATGCCGTAGTCGTGGGAGGCGAAGAGCCGCCCCGCCGCGGCGAGGTGACCGCGTGAGACTCCGCGGGCACCGTCGCAGCCGGCCACGAAGTCGCAGTCGATCCGGTACGGCCGGCCGTCCTCGTCCTCGTAGGTGACCGCGGGCCGTTCGGTCTCCAGGTCGTGCAGGCCGACGTTCCGCACCTCGAACCGGGCGTCGCCGCCGTGGTCGGCGTAGTGCGCGACCAGGTCCGTGACGAGGTTCTGCTGCGGGTAGACGAAATGGCGCTGGCCGGACAGCTCGCCGTACCGCACGATGTGGCGCACCCCGTCGACGCGGAACTCGAAGGCGTCCTGCGTCTGTGCCCGCTGGAGCAGCCGGTCGGCGAGGCCGTGGCGTTCGAGGGCGCGCACCGCCCACTCCTCGATGAACCCGGCCCGAGGCCGGCGCTCGATGAAGGCGCGGCTCCGCTCCTCGATGAGCACACAGTCGATCCCGGCGGCGCGCAGGAGGTTGGCCACCGTGAGCCCGGCCGGACCGGCGCCCACGACCGCGACCCGTGTGCGCGTGACCGTCATCGAGGGGCGAGACCGGCCGGGGGCGGGGGGACGAGAGCGGGCGTTCCCGTCACGCCGGGGCGCCATGCGACGGCCCGGCACGAGTCGGGAATCTGGCGATCCACGCGAAGAACGTACATGAGGGCCGACCCGTCGTACCTGCCGTGGAGGCCACTGATCGGTGGCCCTGACGCCGACCGCGTCAGGTGGCCGCGGCGTAGGCGGGGAGGGTGAGCGCCGAGTATTCGGCGCGGTCGTCGCCGACGGGCAGGGAGGTGAGCCCGCGCAGGGCCTCGTTGCGCCGTTCGATGGCTTCGGCGGTGCTGGGGAAGAGCGCGGCGTTCCCCTTCGTGACGAGCGCCTGGTTGACCTCCACGAACTCGCGTACGCCGTCCTCGTACGCGGCGAACGCCTCCGCGTGGCCGGGCCTGGTGGCGAGCTCGCCGGCGAGCATGTACGCGCCGACCAGCGCGATGCTCGATCCCTGCCCGGTCATGAACGAGGGCGCGTACGCGGCGTCGCCGACGAGCGCGACCCGGCCGGCGGACCATCGGGGCATGTGGATCTGGCTGACGACGTCGAAGAACAGGTCGTCGGCGGCGCGCATGGCGGCGGTCATGCGCGGGACCAGCCAACCGTCGCCCGCGAAGACCGAGGCGACCAGCTCGCGCTGCGCATCGGGGTTCCGGAAGGCGTCGAAGGGCGGGTCGGGACGGGTGAAGGTCAAGAAGCCATGCAGTTCGTCGCCGTCGCCGACCGCGTAGAGAGCCGCGGACCTGCCCGGGACGCTCCACAGGACGCCCTCGTGGGAGAGGTCGAAGTCGTTGCGCATGGTGAACCCGGCGAAGCAGTAGCCGAGGTAGCGATGGAACCGCTCCTCGGGCCCGAAGACGAGCCCTCTGGTGTTCGAGTGCAGGCCGTCGGCACCGACGACGAGGTCGAAGGTACGCCGCGCCCCGCCCCGGAAGGTCACGTCCACGCCGCCCTCGTGGTCGTCGAGCGTGGCGATCGAGTCGTTGAAGAGGAACTCCACGTCGTCGCGGACGGCGCCGTAGAGCACCTCCGCGAGATCCCCGCGGCGAACCTCCAGGTCGCGGCTTTCATCCCCACCAATGAGGACGTCGGGCCGGAGGGAGGCGATCAGGCCGCCGTCGGGGTCGAGGAAGGTGATCTTGTGGGTGTCGATGTGGGCGGCTCGGAGGCGCGGCAGCAGTCCCATGCGCCGGACGACCTCCAGGGCGGTGCCGCGGATGTCGATGGGATAGCCGCCGCCGCGCAGCGCTCCGGCCTTCTCCACGACCGTGACCTGGAAACCGTACCGGTCGAGCCAGAAGGCGAGCGCGGGGCCTGCGATGCTTGCACCGGAGATGAGGACCGTGCCTCGCGGTGAACGGCTCATTGCGTACTCCTGTCCCGCCGTTTCCTGAGGAGGGAACGACAACATAGCTACCTTAGGTATCCTTATTGGCGGCGCGGCGAACCGTCGGCCGCCGCGACACCTGACGCAACTATATACCTAACTTAGGTATCTAAATGGGGATGTGATGGACGACACTCAGCCCGCCGGCGACAAGGACGGTCCCGACTTCGACCTCATGGCCGTGTTCCCGCGCCTGACCCAGCTCGGCAACGTGATGAACCGCAGTGGCCTGGTCGAGCGCGCCATGGAGCGGGTCGGCCTCGGCCTGGACAGGCCGGCGATGTCGGTGCTGGTCACGCTGAAGATGTCCGACCGGCCGCTGCGCGTCGGCGAGATCGCCGAACGCATGCAGGTCGTCGGCCCCCACGTCACCCGGCAGATGAACGAACTGGAGCGGCGGGGCCTGGCACGCCGGGCCACCGACCCGGACGACCAGCGGGCACGTCTGATCGAGCTGACCCCCGAGGGAACGGCGGCGGCCGAGCGCTACCTGCGGACCATTCTCGGCTGGTTCACCGACGTCCTCGCCGGCTGGCCCGCGCGGGACCGCCAGGACTTCGGCCGTCTCCTCGGCCGGTTCGCCGACGACCTCACCGCGCGCCTGGCGGCCATCGACGACGAGAGCCCGTCCCGTCCGTAGCGAGCGCGGGGCCCCGAGCCGCGTTCCCGCAGCGCTTCAACCGGCGGGCGCCGCCGGGCGCAGGAGAAGCCCGGCCACCGCTCCGATGACCATCGCGACGACGTGGCCGACCGCCGCGACGTCGAGCCGGCCCAGCCCCGCGAAGATGTACGGCGCGAGCACGCCCAGGGCCGCCGCCGCGCCGAGCCGCCACCAGCCGCTCCCGGCGAAGACCCGCCATCCCCGGGCGGCGGACGCGGAACCGTACAGCAGCGTGCCGAGCAGCGCGGACGTGACCACGTACGACGGGCCGACGTCGTCGAGGAAGCGCAGCGACCCCGGTACGGCTCCGGTCGAGATGCGCCACGCCAGCAGCCCCTCGCTGACCAGCGTGGCGATGACGTGCGCCGTCCCGACGAGCAGCAGCGCACGCAGGTTGCCGAAGCGGTGCACCAGCGGGAACAGCCCGACGGCCGCGAACGCCGGCCACACCCACGGCTCACTCTCGGAGACGAACGCCGACGCGACGAGCGCGCCGATGGGATCCGACCGGAGGTTCACGAGGTTGGTCGCGGTCGCGGCCACCAGCGACCGCTGCCCGGCCGGCCTCAGCGTGTAGGTGTACACCACGGAGACGGCGCACAGGACCGCGATGAAGACGACCGGCACCGGGAACCGCCGGAGGAACAGGGACACCCCGGCAGCTTAGGGGTCGCGCGGATTGGCGATCTTCAGGGGCGTCGTGCTGGCCGGTTGTTCCAGCGGTGAGTGGTCCAGACGCGGCGGATCCAGGCTACGCAGGGTGATGATGGCGTCGGCGAGGTCGAAGAATGCGTCGATGACGTTCTCGCATCGTTCGTAGCAGCGCTGGAGGCGGTTGAAGGCGTTTTGCCACCGAGTTTGTCGGATCAGCTGGTGGAGCTTGGCCCGCGCCCGGGCCCCGGTCCACTCGTCACAGGTGCGTCGATCGGCGCAGCAGGCGGTCGATGTTCTCGCGGCTGCGCCTGTCGGTGGGGGTGTGGACGACGAGGCGGACGCCGGGGTGGTCGGTCAGTTCCATGCCGGTGGCGTGCAGGCTCACTTCGCCGATCCCCGTAACGTCGTAGCGCTTGTCACACAGGTGCGGTGGAGCGACGTCGTGCGTGGCCCAGAGCCGGGAGAACAGCGGGCTGGCGGTGCACAGACGGGTGACGAAGTCCTGCCATCGCGGGTCGCCCACGTTCTGGCTGTAGCGATAGCGGAATCCTGCCACGGCCTCGGGTGCCTGCTCGTCGCGGTTGACGATGTGGTGCTGCCCCTCCGGTGCCGCGAAGAGGTGCCAGAGGGTGTTGCGCTTGCCGGGCGGAGCACTGACGAGAGCGGGGTGCAGGGCGGCGTATGCACGGTTCCAGCGCAGCACGTCGGTGCGGGCGTCGACCAACATGGCGGGCAACGGGTCCAGCGCTTCCAGGACGGTGTCGAGGTGGCCGGGGAGCTCGGTCGGCGGATCGCTGGTGACCGGAGGCTGGGGGACCTCGGCCAGACGGTAGAGGTGGTCGCGCTCGGCGGCATCTAGAAGCAGCGTGCGGGCCACCGCGTCGAGCACCTGGGAGCTGACGTTGATCGGCCGCCCCTGCTCCAGCCACGTGTACCAGGTGATGCCGACACCGGCCAGCTGGGCGACCTCCTCGCGGCGCAGTCCGGGGGTGCGCCGACGGACTCCCGCGGGTATGCCGACGTCCTCGGGTGAGACCCGCGCGCGTCGTGAGCGCAGGAACTCCCGCAGTTCAGTCCGGTTCGTGGTTGTCGGCACATGTCCACTGTGCCAGAGCCGGGAGGCGTCGGCCTGGTGCTGCCAGTACCAGTATCAGCAGGCTTCTGGAACCGGTGTCCGCACAAGGCGCAGGCTCGTACTGCCTGTGTTCCTCAGGACGTTCCCGGGACGTCTTGCAAGACGTTCCTCAGGGCGGCTACCCAGATGAATGGACGACGAGTTCCGTGAGCAACGCATTTCACAACAAGGTCGCGGTCGTGACGGGCGGGAGTGCCGGTATCGGCCACGTCACCGCACGGAAGATCGCCGAAGGGAGCGGCACCGTCTACATCACGGGCCGGGACCAGGACGCCCTGACGGCGGCGGCCGCGGACATACCGGGTGATGTCATCGGGGTGCGGGCCGACTCGCGCTCGGCCGACGACCTCGACCGGCTCTTCGCGCAGGTGGAGCGGCGCAGCGGCCGGCTGGACGTGCTGGTCGTCAACGCGGCGGCGATCGCGACCGCACCGCTGGGAACCATCACCGAGGACGTCATCAGGATGGTCTTCGACGTCAACATCACCGGCACGATCATGACCGTCCAGAAGGCGCTGCCGCTGCTGGCGGACGGTGGCGTCATCGTCCTCACCGGCTCGATGGCCGCGCACAAGGCGTCGCGCGGGCGGAGTCTCTACGCGGCCTCCAAGGCCGGGGTCCGCGCCCTCGCCCGTACCTGGGCCCTTGAGCTAACCCCACGCGGGATCCGGGTGAACGTGGTGAGCCCGGGTCCGACGGACACGCCCGGTATCGCACAACTGGCCGCCACCGCCAAGGAACGCGAGGCGCTCTTCGCCACGATGGGCACCGGGACCCCGATGACCCGGGCCGGTACCGCGGAAGAGGTCGCCGCCGTCATCGCCTTCGTCGCCTCGGACGCAGCCTCCCACGTCAACGGCGCCGACTACCAGGTCGACGGCGGATACGGCCAGGTCTGACACCCTCATGGGGCCTTCACGGACTACCTGGACACGGCCGAATGTTCTCGATTGTGCGACATCCCGTGGAACAGGTCGAATCGACGATGCCCTCATATAAGCAGCCGAACCGGAGCACCTGCAGCAGCTTGTCGAAGATGATCCGATCGTCGATCCGACGGCGGTGGCACCCCAGCGGGTGTGCAGCGTTCTAGACCGGACGATCGGGCAACAGCGCGGCGAACTGGTTCCACAACGGTCGATAAGCCATGATGGCAACACGGCACGCGTCCTCCATGGTCACGAAGCGTCAGCAACTTCATGATCGACAGGACCGTGCCCGTACCCCTGTCACGACATCCCACCGCGACCGCACTGTGACCTATCCGCGTGGGCTCTTAGAACTCCGTGCGGAGAGATCCCGTGGGGCGTTCCGCACGGGGTGCCCGGCGGGGTTCGAGGCGGGCGAGGAGGAGACCGACCGCCGCGCCGGTGATCAGGGCCACCAGGTGGCCGACGGCGGCGACGTCCAGGTGGTTCAGCCCGCCGAACAGGTGCGGGGCCAGCAGCGCCAGGCCCACGAGGGCGCCCAGGCGCCACCAGCGGCTCGCGACGCGGTCGAACAGCCAGTGTCCGTGGCGGGCCGTGCGCACCGCGGGCTCGGGGCCGTACAGGATCGTGGCGATCAGGGCGGAGGCGATGACGTAGGAGGGACCGACGTCGTCGAGGAAGCGCAGCGACCCCGGTGCGGCGCCGGTCGAGATCTGCCAGGCCAGCAGGCCTTCGCTGATCACTGTGCCGATGACCTGCGCGGCCGCGACGAGAAGCAGGGCCCGCAGGTTGCCGAAGCGGTGGACCAGCGGGAACAGCCCGACGATCGCGAAGCCGATCCAGATCCACGGCGTGGCCTCGGACACGAAGGCCGAGGCGATGAGCGTGCCGAGCGGGTCGGTCCGCAGGTTCACGAGGTTGGTCGCCGTCGAGGCGACGAAAGATCGCTGGTCAGACGGCGCGAGCCCGTAGGCGTACACCGACGAGACGGCGCACAGCGCGATGATGAAGAGGATGGGCAGGGGGAAACGTCTGAGGAGCGAGGGCACGGCGGAAGCCTAGTGCGGCCGACTGAGCGTTTTCTGACAACCGGCCCAGGGGTCAGACCGCTGTCACCCGCCCGCCACCCCGCCACAGACGGCGCCCCTCGCGGTCGACCGCCGCTGTCACCCGCGGGCCACCCCACCGCTCGCGGAACCGGCCGCAGGCGGTACGCCTCACGGCCAGGGATCAGGCCGCAGCCACCCGTCGCCGGCCCGGCCACTCACCGAACCGGCGCGGACGGCACCCCTCACGGCCGAACGCGGGGCCGGGATCAGGCCGCCGCCCGCCGGCCGGGACGGCGCTCGCGGAACCGGCGCAGGCGGTACGACTCGCGGTCGACGGCCGTCGTCACGACGACCTCGCGGAAGCGGCCCGGCGCCTCGGCCGCCCAGAAGGCGCCCGCGACGGTCACGGCGGTGGTCCTGCGCGACGTGCCGCCCGCGCGGAACTCCACGAGGACCTCCCCGCCGGGCGGGAGCTGCCCCCACGCCACCGAGAACCCCCGCCCGCGTACGGCGCCGCGGACGAGCACGGCTCCGGGGCCGCCCGCGACGGCGACGTCGATCAGGCCGTCGCCGGTGTGCACCTCCAGCGCGGGGCGGTCCCCGCTCCCCCGTCCGAGGCGCAACTCCCAGCCGCTCTCCGGCAGCGGCGTCGCGCCCGGCGCGATATCGGCGTCCATGGACATGGCTCCTGCTCCTTCCGTGTGAAAAGGGGCGGGCGGAGCCCCCCTCCGCCCGCCCCGGGCCCCTCAGATGGCGCCTCAGATGGCGCCTCAGATGCCGCCTCAGATGGCGACTGCGCCCTCGGCCGAGTTCTCGCCGCGCCGTACGAGCAGGGCGGCGACGGCCGCCACGAGGGCGACCGCGGCGGCCACCGTCATGGAGGTCTGGAAGCCGTCCATGAACGCCAGGTGGCTGCCGGTGGTGATGGCCTTGGCGGCCGGCGCCGACGTGCCGGGCGGTACCGGCGCGACGCCCTGGGCGACGTACTCCTTGGCCCCGGCGAACCGCTGCGCGGCCGGTACGGGCAGGCCCGCCCCGGTCAGCCGGTCCATCAGGACGTTGCCCACGCGCGTGGACAGGATGGTGCCGAGGACCGAGGTGCCCAGCACGCCGCCGACCTGGAACGCGGTCTGCTGGAGTCCGCCCGCGACGCCGGCGAGCTGTACGGGCGCGTTGCCGACGATCGCCTCGGTGCCGGCCGTCATGATGAAGCCGAACGCCAGGCCGATGAGGATGAACCACGGCCAGATCGCGTTGTACGAGGCGTCCACCCCGATCCGCGACAGGCCGAACATCGCCACGGCGGTGAAGACCATGCCGAGGATCAGCGGCACGCGCGGGCCGAAACGCTGGGTCAGCGCGCCGCCGAGCGGCGAGGACACGATGAAGATGCCGGTCATCGGCAGCATCCGGACGCCGGCGGAGACCGGGCTCATGCCGTGCACCTGCTGGAGGTACAGCGTGATGAAGAAGATCGTGCCGAACAGGGCGAAGGTGCCGAGCAGGAGCAGTCCCGTCGCCGCCGACAGCGAGACCGAGCGGAACAGCTTCAGCGGCAGCACGGGATGCGTGGCCATCAGCTCGCGGACGACGAACCCGGCGAGCAGCACCGCGAACGCGGCGAACGACCACAGCGGCACCGGGTCGCCGAACCCGTACGTGCCGGCCTTGATCAAGCCCCAGACCAGGGCGAACAGCGACGCGGACAGCAGCGCGACGCCGGAGATGTCAAAGGACCCGTGCGCGCCCTCGTCCCGCGACTCGCGGACGACCCACAGGCCCACGAGCAGGGCGATGAGGCCGAGCGGCGCGTTGAGGAAGAAGACCGACTCCCAGCTGACGTGCTGGACGAGCAGCCCGCCGACGATCGGCCCACCGGCGATGGAGACGCCGACGGTGGCGCCCCAGATGCCGATCGCGGCGTTGAGCCGCTGCGGGGGGAAGGTGTTGCGGATGAGAGCCAGGCTGGCCGGCTGGAGCAGCGCGCCCGCGACGCCCTGGACGACGCGCCAGAAGATGACCATGCCGATGCCGCCCGACACGCCCACCAGCACGGACGCCGCGGCGAAGCCGATCACACCCGCCAGGAACGTCTTCTTGCGGCCGAACCGGTCGGCGATCTTCCCCGCCGGGATCAGCGTGACGGCGAGGGCGAGCAGGTAACCGTTGGTGACCCACTGCAGACCGGCCAGGTCGGCGTGCAGGTCCTTGGCGATCGCGGGGTTGGCGATGGACACGACCGTCGCGTCCAGGCCCACCATCATCACGCCGAGCGCGACGGCGAAGAGTGTCAGCCAGGGATGACCGTGGCCGGCGCGGCGGGGTCTCTCCCGCGCACCCGCGTGCGGCGTGAGTGTCGCTTGGGACATGAACTTGCCTCCGTGAAGTTCGAGATGGCCCAAAGCTGTCATGCTGTGACACATGTCGTCAAGCGACTAAAGTCGCGCTATGACTACTGTCACAATGAGAAAAGTGGTCTTGGCTAAGTGAACGGCGTCCGTTACTCTGCGGGCATGGAGGCGACCACGGTGGAAGGCGGCTGTGCGGCGCCCATGGCCGGCCGGCGTGAGCGCAAGAAGCAGCGCACCCGTGAGGCACTGGTCGACGCGGCGTTCCGGCTGTTCCAGCAGAAGGGCTTCGACGCGACGACCGTCGAGGAGATCGCCGACGAGGTCGACGTCTCCTCCCGCACCTTCTTCCGCTACTTCGCCTCGAAAGAGGACGTCGTCCTGACGTTCCAGGAAGAGCAGTTCGTCACGATGCTGGAGGCGCTGTCCTCCCGCCCGGCCTCCGAGCCGGTGCTGACCGCGCTGCGCAACGCGGCGGTCTCGGTGATCCGCGCCTGCGAGGAGGGCCGGTACGGCTTCGACCCGGAGCGGTTCGGCTGCATCCAGCAGATGATGGAGAGCAGCCCGGCCGTGTTCGGCCGCAGCCTGGAGCACGGGCAGAAGAAGCAGTCGGAGATCACCCGGATCATCGCCGAGCGCATGGGCGTCGACCCGGCCGCCGACCTGCGGCCGCACGTGATGGCCGGCCTGGCCAACTGCGCGTTCCACAGCGCCTTCGAGGTGCTCGCGGCGGGCGTGGCCAAGACCGACCGCTTCTCGGAGGTCGTGGACGAGGTCTTCGAGGTCATGGAGGACGGACTGGCCTACCGGTCCGAGGAGACGACCGCCGCCGGATGACGGCACGCCGGCCCACGGATCACCTGGGGGGTGGATCTCCGTGGACCGGCGCACCTACGGGGGATACGGCCGCGCGGCGGGGGAACCGCCGGCCGCTGCTCGCGGCTCCGTCGTGGGGATCGACGGGCCGCACAGCGGGGCTCACGTGTGGGGTCACGCGCCCCGGGGAAAGTACGGGGGTCAGGCCGCCAGGGAGAGCGGCCGGGCGCGGTGAGGCTCGGTCACGAAACCGTCAGGGGCGAGTTCGCCGGTGTCGTCGAAGATCACGACGCCGTTGCACAGCAGGTACCAGCCCTGCTCGGGGTGCGACGCCACGACACGTGCCGCCGTGTGGTCTGCTGCGTTCGCCGCGGGGCATGGAGGCCGGTGCCGGCACATGTCACTCCCCTTCCTCGCTCGTTGCCGTCTTGACTTACCAACACCACAATCCCTCGCCGGATGCCCCACGTCAGCGCCGCCACCCCCCAAATCACCCGCCTGCCAGCGGCAGTACGGGTATTCCTGCTAGCCGGTATGCCGTCGGTCCTCCGGGCCGCGCCGCGCGGCTCCGCCTCCGGCCGGGGAGGGGTCCGGCTCGCGTGCGCCGCTCAGGTGGCCCGGCTCAGGATCAGGCCGCTCGTCGGAACGCCGGTGCCCGCCGTGACCAGGACGTGCGACACGTCCGGGACCTGGTTGACCGACGTGCCGCGGATCTGGCGGACGGCCTCGGCGATGCCGTTCATGCCGTGGATGTAGGCCTCGCCGAGCTGACCGCCGTTCGGGTTGACCGGCAGGTGGCCGTCGAGCTCGATGCCGCCGTCCGCGACGAAGTCGCGGCCCTCGCCCCGCCCGCAGAAGCCCAGCTCCTCCAGCTGCATCAGCACGAACGGCGTGAAGTGGTCGTACAGGATCGCCGTCTGCACGTCCGCGGGGCGCAGGCCGGACCGCTCCCACAGCGCGCGGCCCACCACCCCCATCGCGGGCAGCGCGGCCAGGTCCGTGTCGTAGTAGCCGAACATCATCATCTGGTTCGGCCCCGAGCCCTGGGCGGCGGCGGTGATCGAAACCGGCGGATTCGGGAGGTCGCGGACCCGGTCGGCGCCGGTCACGACGATCGCCACGGCGCCGTCGGACTCCTGGCAGCAGTCCAGCAGGTGCAGCGGCTCGACCACCCAGCGGCTCGCCTGGTGCTCCTCCAGCGTGATCGGCCGCTCGTGGAACCACGCGCGGGGGTTGGTCGCGGCGTGCCGCCGCATCGCGACCGCGACGCGCCCGAAGTCCTCGCTGGTCGCGCCGTAGTCGTGCAGGTAGCGCCGGGCCTGCATGGCGACCCAGGCGGCGGGCGTGGCGAAGCCGAACGGCAGGTGCCAGGAGAACTCCATCGCGGTCGTGCCCGGAGCCATGGCCGTGGTCGCCTGGCCGAAACGCTGCCCGGACCGCTCGTTGAACGCCCGGTAGCACACGACCGTACGCGCCTGCCCGGTCGCCACGGCCATCGCGGCGTGCGCGACCGTGCCGCAGGCCGCACCGCCGCCGTAGTCGACGCGGGAGAAGAAGCTCAGCTCCGGGACGCCCAGCTCGCGGGCGACGGCGATCTCGGCGTTCGTGTCCTGGGTGAACGTCACCAGCCCGTCGACGTCCGACGGCGTCAGCCCGGCGTCCTTGAGCGCGGCGACGCACGCCTCGGCGGCGAGTTGCAGCTCCGAGCGGCCCGACTCCTTGGAGAACTCCGTCGCTCCGATGCCGGCGATCGCCGCGCGTCCCGAGATCGTCATGCGGGCTCCCCCAGCCGTACGGTCGCCACCACGTGATCGCCCAGGCCGACCGCGCCGCGCACCTCCAAAGTGCCGTCCTCGCCGGCACGGCCGGTGAGGGTCAGCGTGTCCCCGGCGTACGCGGGCGCGCCGAGCCGCAGCGCGATGCCGGCCAGGCGGGCGTCCGGCCGGCGTTCGAGGGCGTACCGCTGGACCAGGCCGATCGTGGTGAGAATGTTGAGGAAGATGTCCGCGGAGCCCTGGGCCCGCGCCACCGCCGGATCGTGGTGCACGGGCGTGAAGTCGCGGGTCGCCAGCGCCGTCGAGATCACGAACGTCGGCGTCAGCTCGATCCGCAGTTCCGGCTCGCCCGGCTCGAGACCGCGCTGCGACTCGCCGGCGCTCGGCTCGGCGGCGCCCGGCTCAGGGACGCCTGGCGGCTTGTCCGCGGTCGGCGCGGCGGCGGCCGGGCGCCACTGCGGCAGCGTCAGCTCCTCGTCCATCCGCTGGAACTCCAGCTCCACCGGCATGCCGACGTAGGCGTCCCCGGGCGCGCAGCCGAGCAGGTTGCCGATGATCCGTACGCCCTCCTCCAGCTCGACCAGCGCCACGACGTACGGCGGGGTGAGGCCCGGCACCGGCGGGTGATGGTGCACGACGTAGCTGTGCACGACGCCGCGCCCGGCGGCGACGACGTGGTCGCGCTTGGTCGCGTGGCAGGCCGGGCACATCGGCCCGGGCGGGTGGCGCAGCGCGCCGCACTCGGCGCAGCGCTGGATCCGAAGCTCACCGGCCCGTACGCCGTCCCAGAAGAACCGGGTGTCGGGGCCGACGGCGGGGCGCAGCGGATACCGTCCGCCGGCCGGGGCGGGCGGCGCGCCGCGCGGTTTGAACTTCAGCACCCGGAACAGCATCTCGGCGACCCGCTCGCCGCCGGAGTACCAGCGCTCGTACCAGGTGACGAAGTAGCCCTCGCCGAGCGCGGTCCGCTTGGGTCCGGTGACGCCGTCGAAGAGCACGGTCGTGGACAGCTCCTCGCCCAGCCGCAGGTACCGGTCGTAGGTGTGCTCGCAGTTGGTGGCGACCACGCCCGTGTAGCCGGACTCGTCCAGCAGCGACAGGACCCGGTCGGGCACGCTCTGTCCGGGATCGCTCTGGTCCGGCCGGTCGCCGGTACCGGCCATCGACCAGACCTGGATCATGGCCGGTGGGGCGTACTCCGACCAGCGGCCGCTCCGGTCGCCGAGGGCCTGGGTCCAGTTGCGGATCATCGCGGCGTTCACCGGGTCGGGGCAGGGCATGGCGGCGCTCTCGCCCTCGGCCGCGAGTTCGTCCGCGAGCGCCATCAGCCGGTCGTGCATGTCTCTCCCTCGCGGTGCGTCAGCGCGGGGCCCGCGGCAGGCCGAGGCCGATCATGGCGATGATCTCTCGCTGTACTTCGTTGACCCCGCCGCCGAAGGTCAGCACGAGGCCGCCCTTGACCCCGTGGTCGACGCGGTCGATCAGCTCGCGCGTCTCCTCGTCGCCGGGGTCGCCGTACCGCGCGAGGATCTCGCCCACGACGCGCCCGGCGTCCTGCATGCGCTCCGAACCGTAGATCTTGGTCGCGGAGGCGTCCGCCGCGCCGAGCCAGCCGAGGTCCATGCCGGCGGCGACCTGCCAGTTGAGCAGTTCGTTGACGCGCAGGAACGCGTGCACCCGCGCCACCGCGCGCCGGACCGCCGGCTCCTCGATCAGCGGCCGCCCGTCGCGGCCGGTCTTCGTACGGGCCCAGCGGACGAACCGGTCGTAGGTGTGGCCGAGGTTTCCCGCCGGGCCGAGGGTGACGCGTTCGTGGTTGAGCTGGTTGACGATGAGGTCCCAGCCGCGGTTCTCCTCGCCGACGAGCAGGTCGGCCGGCACGCGGACGTCCTGGTAGTAGGTGGCGTTGGTGTGGTGACGGCCGTCCATCGTGACGATCGGCGTCCAGGAGAAGCCCGGGTCGGCGCAGTCGACGATGAGCATCGAGATGCCCTTGTGCCGGGCCGCTTCCGGGTCGGTGCGCGCGGCCAGCCAGATGAAGTCGGCGTGGTGCGCGCCCGAGGTGAAGATCTTCTGGCCGTTCACGACGTAGTGGTCGCCGTCGCGGACCGCCGTGGTGCGCAGCGCGGCCAGGTCGGTGCCGGCGCCGGGCTCGCTGTAGCCGATCGCGAAGTGGCACTCCCCCGCGAGGATGCGAGGCAGGAACCGTTTCTTCTGCTGCTCGGTGCCGTACTGCACGAGCGTCGGCGCGACGGTGTTGAGCGTGATGATCGGGTACGGCACCTCGGCGCGGGCGATCTCGTTGGCGAAGATCTGCTGCTCGACCGGGCCGAAGCCGCGCCCGCCGTACTCCTCCGGCAGCGCGATGCCGAGCATGCCGTCGCGGCCGAGCCGGCGGCAGTGCTCCATGTACGCCGGGCCGAACGGATCTTCGGCGATCCGCTCGCGGTCCTCGGCGGTGAGGCAGTCGCGGAAGTAGCCGCGCAGGTCGTCGCGGAGGGCCCGCTGCTCGGCGGTCAGGTCGATGAACATCAGGCCACCAGAGCTCCGATCGTGTCGAGCTGGGCCTCCGCGCCGCCGAGCAGGTGGGCGTAGTGCTTGCCCCAGGCGAAGTGGCGGTGCAGGGGGTAGGTGACGTCGAGGCCGAGGCCCCCGTGCAGGTGCTGGCAGGTGTAGAGGGCCTGGAGCGCGCCCTCGCAGGCCGCCCAGGCGGCGACCGCGAGCACCTCGGCGGCGTCGTCGTGGCCCTCGGCGAGCCGCCAGACCCCGGCCCACATGGCCACGTCGAGCGCCCGCTTGGCGATGTAGACGTCGCCGATCTGCATCGTGACGGCCTGGAACTCCGCCAGCGGGCGGCCGAACTGCTCGCGCGTCCTGACGTGCGCGGTGGTGAGGTCGAGCGCGGCGGCGAGCGCGCCGGAGGCGGTGGCGACCGCCCCGGCCGTGGCGTGCCCGAGCAGCGTCTCGTACGCCCCGGCGCCGAGCAGGGCGCCGGCGCTCACCCGTACGCCGTCCAGGTCGAGCCGCGCCATGGGCTCGCCGGTCGCCGCGGGCTGGGGGGTCAGTGCGGCCCGGTCCGGCTCGACGGCGAAGACGCCCACGCCGCCGTCGCCGATGCGCGCCGGGACGAGGACGCAGGCCGCCTGCCCGGCGTACGGCACGAAGGTCTTGACGCCCTGCAGGACGTACGTGTCGCCGTCGCGGGTCGCGGTCGCGCCGGGCGTGGCGGCGGGTGCCGGGGCGAGGCCGGAGCCCGGCTCGCGTACCGCCGCGGTGAGCACCAGCTCGCCGTCGGCCAGCGCGGTGAGCCTTTGACGGAGGTCTCCGGTGCCGTGGCGGGCGATCGTGAGAGCGGCCGTCAGCGAGGCGTACGCGGGCACGGGCGCCGCGCGCGCCCCGATCTCGCGCAGGATCACCGCCAGCTCGACCGTGCCGAGCCCGGAGCCGCCGAGGTCCTCGGGCAGGCAGGCGCCGAGCACGCCGGCCTTGGCGAGCGCCGCCCAGAGCCGCGCGTCGTACGGGTCGGCGGAGCGCTCGTGCTCGTCGATCCGCGCCGGGGTCGCCTCCCGGTCGAGCAGGCCGGACACCAGACTCCGCAGCTCCTGGGCGTTCTCGTCGAGATCGAAGTCCATGATCCCCTCTCGCGGCCGGGGGCAGCGCGCCTGGGATGCAAACTAGAACGGATTCTAGTCCGTGTCCACTGCCGAGAGACGAGCGCGATCCCGCCACGACACAGCGGGATTCGTTGAGGGCGGGGCGACCCGCGGGACCGTCGCGACGGAATAACGTGTTCTCGCGGCATGTACCCTTGTGCGAAGAAAGCGCGGACCGGAGGCCGCGCTCCCGACCGATGGGTGGCGACGTGACCGCAGAACCCGCGGCGGCCGGTCACCTGACAGGTCGTTCCCGCAGCCAGCACCAGCGCCGAAAGCGCATCCTCCAGGCCGCGGCCGCGCTAGCGTCGCGCGGAGGCGTGGAGGCCATGCAGATGCGCACGGTCGCCGAGCGCGCCGGAGTGGCCCTGGGCACGCTCTACCGCTACTTCCCCTCGAAGATGGACCTCGTGGTGGCGGTCGTCAACGAGGAGATCGACACCCTGGAGGCGAGCCTCGATCGCCGGCCGCCGAGCTCGGGCACGCCGGCCGGCAGGGCCGTGGAGGCGCTGATGCGCGCGACGCGCGGGCTGATGCGCGAACCCGAGCTCGCGGACGCCCTCATCCGCTCGCTGCTGCTGTCGGACGTCAAGACGGATCTCGGCGACCGGATGGCGGCCATGCTCGCGCGCGCCGCCGACGAGGCGCCGCCCGGCGAGGAACGTCACATCCTGCTGCGCTCGCTCTCCAGCGTCTGGGTCATGGAGATGATCGAGCTGCTCCGTGGCCGTACCGGCAACGAGCAGATCCAGGCACGCCTGGAGATCGCCGCCGAGCGCCTGCTCGACGGCGACTGATTCTGGGAAGTACCCGCTCCCTTAGGCGGGAACGCCCGCGGCACGCAGGTCGCGGTACAGCCCGGACCGCATGAACTGCAGGAACAGGCGGGTGAGAAGGGCCTGGAGCAGCATCACCAGGGCCTTCGCGAGGATGGTCGAGACGATGTCGGGCACGGGGAAAACCTAACGTCATCAGGGATGCTTTCGACATGAGTATGCCTTCTTGTCCGGTTTCAGGAAAACCCTGGGGGTTACGAGAAGGTGAACATCTGCCCAGGTCAATCGGTACGCCCCCCGGTCGATCCCTGGCGACACAGCGGACACTGACGTCACGCGGGGCCGCCGCTGATCGCCCCCGACGTGCTTCGGTACGCCGCCGCTCAGCGGTGGGGCGTGAGGGCGGGGGGCAGGCCGTCCTTGAGGGCCTCGTGCAGGCTGTCCGTCAGGTCGTCCTTCAGCTCCTCCACGAGGCGGGCGGCCTGGGCGGCACCCGGGACGTACGCCACGATCGTGCCGCCCGGCAACCGGGTCACCAGCACCGCGCCCAGGGCGAAGCCGCCCGCGCAGCCCAGCGCGATCAGCCAGCCGTGCGGCAGGAGCGGCCGGCTGCCGAAGAAATGGCTCAGCACCGGCACCTGCACGATGATCCCCAGAGCGGCCAGCGAGGCCAGGCCCGAGGCCAGGACCAACGGGTCGCGTCCGCCGGCGGCGATCGTCTGGGCCAGCTGGGTGCCGACCAGGGCCACCAGGCCGGTCGTGTCCGCCTGCTCCCGGGTGCCGCTCATCCTCGCCAGGGTCCAGGCGGTCACGGCGGCGCCGGCCGTGGCGCACGCGCGTACGGCGATGTCGCGGGTCAGTGCGGTGCCGAGCGAGCGGTCCGGGCCCTCCTGGAGCAGTTCCTCCCGGGTGACGCCGGAGGGCGGGCGGGCCGCCAGCGCGACGGCCGGGAGCATGTCGGTGAGCAGGTTCACGAGCAGGAGCTGGCGGACGTTCAGCGGGCTGCTGCCGCTGACCAGGCCGGTGAGCACGGTGAAGGTGATCTCGCCGATGTTGCCGCCGAGCAGCACGGCGAGCGCGTCGCGGGTCGAGCGCCACATCGCCCGGCAGTCGGCGATCGCGTCGGTGATCGTCTCGATCCGGTCGTCGGTCACCACGACGTCGGCGGTCTCCCGGGCGGCGGGAGTGGCACGCTCGCCGAGGGCGATCCCGACGTCCGCCAGGCGGATCGCCGGTGCGTCGTTGGCGCCGTCTCCGGTGACCGCGACCACCCGGCCCGCCGTGCGCAGCGCCTGCACGACGCGCGCCTTCTGGTTGGGGCTCACCCGGGCGAACACCGAGACCCCGGCCAGCGCCTCCCCGAGCTTCTCCTCGGGCAGGGCGTCGAGGTCCGCGCCGGTCATGATCTTTCCGTTGAGGAGGTTCAACTCGGCGGCGATCGCCTCCGCCGTGGTCGGGTGGTCTCCGGTGATCATGACGATGTCGACGCCCGCCTTGCGGAGGCGGCCCACGGCCTCGGCCGCGGTCGGGCGCACCGGGTCGGCGATGCAGACCAGGCCGAGCAGGCACAGCCGGTCGATGCGCGACTCGGTCAGGTCCCGCCGCCCGGACGCCTTCCGCTCGCCCACCGCGAGCACGCGGTAGCCCAGGCGCGCCAGCCGGTCCACCTCCTGCTCGACCTTCTCGCGTGCCTTCTCGTCGAACGGGACGGTCTCGTCGCCACGCGACCACCGGTCGCAGCGGTCCAGGACGATCTCCGGCGCGCCCTTGACGCTCAGCAGCTGCCCGTCCGGCGTACGGCCGAGCACCGCGTGGTAGCCGCGGCCCGGCTCGAACGGCAGCTCGGCGACGCGCTTCCAGGAGCCGAGCCCCTCGAAGTCGTTCATGTCCAGATCACGGGCGGCGCGGATGATCGCCTGGTCGGTGGGGTGGGGCATCTTGCGGCCGGCCTGCTCGGGGCTGGCGCGGAGCGCGGCGGCGACGATGACCCGGCGCTGCGGTGACAGGTCCTTGGCCGGAGAGGTCGACTCGCCGTCGGAGATGAGCCGCAGCCGCAGGCGTCCCATGGTCAGCGTGCCCGTCTTGTCGAAGCACAGGACGTCGATCCGGCCCAGGGCCTCGATCGTCGCCGGGTTGCGTACGAGGGCGCCCCGCTGGGACATGCGGCGCGCCGTCGCCAGCTCCGCGGCGGTGGCGACGAAGGGCAGGCCTTCGGGGACGGCGGCGACGGCGAGGCTGACCGCCGGGCCGAGCGCCTGGGCGAGCGAGCGGCCCCGCAGCAGGTCCGACAGGAACAGGCCGGCGCCCGCGCCCAGTGCCACCGGCAGCGTCACCGCGGTGAGGGACTGCAGGCGCGCCTCGACGCCCCCGGGGCGGTGCTCACCGGCGAGCCGGGTCGCGCGGCCGATCTCGGTCCGCTCCCCCGTCGCGACGACGACCGCCGTGGCCTCCCCCGCCGCGATGACCGTGCCCTCGTACAGCATGGAGGTGCGATCCGCGACGGACCCGGCCATGCTCGGGCGGGCGGTCTTGGTGACGAGCTGCGACTCTCCGGTCAGGCTGGACTCATCCACCTCCAGCCCCTTCGCGGCCAGCAGCCGCGCGTCGGCCGGCACGGCGTCGCCGGCGCTCAACATGATCACGTCGCCGGGGACGAGCTGGTCCGCGGTCGCCCTGACGTCGGTCTCGACCTCCTCCGGGCGCCGCAGCCGTACCCGCACCGCGCTCAGGTCCACGAGCCGGCGCAGGGCCCGGTCCGCGCCGACGCGCTGGATGCCCGACATCAGCGCGTTGACGCCCAGGACCGTGCCGATCAGAGCCGCGTCGGTGATCGACCCGACGACCGCGGAGACTCCCGCGCCGGCCGCGAGCGCGGGGGTCAGCGGGTTGTCCAGCTCCTCGACCGTGACCCGGGCGAGGCCGGGGGCCCGCGGAGTGCCGTCCTGCGCGGACACCCGCCGGCGCTCGGCCTCGGACGCGGTGATCCCGGATGAGGACGAGTCGAGGCGGTTCAGCACGGCCTGGGCGGGCCAGGCGTGCCAGGGCGTACGGTCGACCGGCACGAGGGCGGGCCGCCGGCCGACCGTGAGCCCCGCCCAGGTGCCGGTCGCGAGCGCCGACAGCGCCGCGGTGTCGATGGCGAGCTGCGCCCGCCGGGCGGCGTTCCGCGGAGTGCCGGTGGCGGCGAGCAGCGCGCCGGCCACCGAGCCGACCTCGGCGATCCGGGCCGAGCGCGAACTGGCCTCACGTGCGGGCACCAGCGCCTCGATCACCGGGTACGCCTTGCCCAGGCCGGGGCCGCACAGGATGTGCGCGCCCCAGGGCGGGTGCCCGTTCGCACCCAGGAGCCCGACGCCGACGTCGGCGGCGGCGAGCGCCGCCCCGCCGCGCGACGACAGCAGCAGGACCGTACGGCCGTCCTCCTGGAGCCGCCGCACGGACGCCAGGAGACGGCTGCCGCCCGGCACCGCCTGCTCGACCGGGAGCCGCCGTCGCGTCCCGGCGGCGACGCCGGCGACCGCCACGGGACAGGCACGCCGCGCCGCCGCGATCAACGGCTCGGCGAGCGGGTCCAGCTCCACCACGACGGAGACCAGCGCGACCGGATCGATCTCGTGGGTCATCAGCAGTACGGTCGCGCCGCCCTTGCGCAGCACTTCCGCCTGCTCCCTGGCCTCGTACGGCAGGCCGCGCGCGGAGGGGCGCAGCGGCGCGACCGCCCACGGGCCGTCCTCGTGCCGGTCGCTCAGCCGGTGCACGTCCACGAGGGAGTGGGCGCGCTCGTACGCCGTCTCCGGCGCGACGTGCTCGGTGATGAGGACCACGTCCTCGATGACCAGGTCGCCGGTCCGCAGCGCGGACGCGTCGATGACGATCTGGTCCACGCGGTCGAGCCGGCGCAGGACCTCCGGCGTCACCACGACCACGTCCCGGCGGGCCGCCGCCCTGCCGACCTGGACGGCGAAGGCGTCGCGGCCGAGCCGGGCGGCCTTCGGCACGCCCGCCGCGAGCACGCCCTGGGCCCGGTCGGCGTCGCGGCTGAACGCGTACGTGCCGGTGGCCGTCACGATCGCGGCCGGGATGGTCCAGGCGGCGTGCTCCACCGCGCCGTACGGCAGCGGGACGGGCCGCGGCGGCACGTCGAGCGGGGCGCACTGGAAGACGCCGGGGGTCGGTGCGATGTGGTGGCAGCGCCGGTTCCACGCTTCCGCGTGCGCGCGCATCTCGGCGATGCGCATGAGCCGGTGCACGGAGTTGATGACGGGGCCGGAGGGCTGGAACGCCAGCACGTGACTGACGATGACGCCGGCGCCGAGGAGCGCGTCGGAGGCCGGACGGCCGACCCGCCGCTCCAGCCCGTGCCGCACCTGCGGGGACGCGTCGGCCATCGCCAGCAGCGTCGCGATCCCCGGGGGTAGCGGCGTGGCCCGCAACATCCGGCCGACCACGGCGGCACCGCCCCCGGCGAGGTACGCGCCGGCGAGAGCGGCCTCGCGCAGGACCGTCTGCCGGCTCGGGTGGGCGAGACGGGAGAACGGCTCCCCGGAGGCTCCGTGCGCCGCCTCCACGGCCTCCACGACGTCGAGGAGAGCGTCGAGCGGCGTCTCCTCGTCGTGCAGGACGAAGACGAAGCCGAGCGGTGCGTTCACCTCGGCGCGCGCCACTCCGGCGACGCTCATCAGCCGGTCGACGAGCGACCGCGAAACCCCCTCGGTGCCCGGTTTGTGCACGCCGCGCACCCGGATGCGCGTCCGGCCCGGCGCGGTGTGCACCTGGCGCCGGTTCACGGCCCCGGTCACCGCTCGCAGTGTGGCGCCGGGCAGGCCGGTGGCGTCGCCGAGAAGTCGTCGCAGTGGCATGGTCGTCTTCCTGGTCACGTGCTGGTGGCGTGCTGGTGGCGTGCGTCAGCGGCCCCACGCCGGCGCGGCTCGCGGCGGGCGGGGTTCCGCGGAGCGGTGAGTGTCAGGTACGCGAGGTGGAGCGCCGCGCGCGCCCGCGTAGGGCCTCCATGCCACGGCCGGTTCTGCGCGCGACCATGGTGCCGATGCCGATCGCCGCGGCGACCGGCCAGTCGATGGCGCCGAGAACCGCCGCGATGCCCAGGCCGCCGTAGAACGCCAGGCGCTCGGGCGGTGGAAGGTACCCGGCGACGAGCCTCCCGGCGTCGCCCACGTACGACATCCCGGGAGTGGGCACGTGCACGGTCTTCATGTGCGGGGTGAGCACCGGCACCGAGACGTCCATCCCGGCGGTCTCGGCGGAGGGACGCTCGGCGGGCCGCCGCGCCGTGGCGGTCGCGCCGCCGCCGGCCCGGGCGGCCGAGGTCCCGCGCGTACGGGTCCTGGAGGTCTTCGACATGGAGGTCCTGGTCCGGGTGGTCGTGCCGCCCCGGCCGGAACGGCCCGCGGCGGACGTTCTCGTGCTCCTGGCCGTCGTCGTGCTCTTCGTACCGCCGCCCGAGGTCCTGCTGCTCGCGCTCCTGCTGGTCGCGGTGCGGCTCGTCGTGGTCTTGCCGGCCGCGGTCCTGCCACGGGATGTCCTGGCGCCGGCTCCCCCGCCGCCGGAGGCCCTCGCGGCCGAGGTCTTGCTTCCCGCGGAGGTGCTCCGCGGCGCGGTCTTCTCTTTGGTCGCTCGCCCGGCTTCCGCCATACCAGCACATCCCCCCTCACGTGCCCGGACACGATGTCCGGTTAAGTCCAGGTTGTTTCCGTGAGCGGGTGCGGCCATGCCTCCGGCCGCGTTTCCAGACCGACCTTTTCCCTGGTCACGGCGGCGTGATGGAGAGCGCCGGAGGCGGCCACGTGTCACCGGTGGTGAGGATCACGAGACTCCCCGGCTCCGCTATCCGGCGTTTCCGCGAGTACGGCCCGCACAGGCGGCGGGTAGGCATACGGGCGGACCGACACAGGTAGGGAGGGATACGAGATGGCGCGCCAGGAGCCCGGGTACGAGCCCGACTACCGATTCTCCCTGGCCAACGAGCGCACTCTCCTGTCGTGGATCCAGACCGCCTTCGGCCTGCTCGCGCTCGGCGTGCCGCTCGCCGGCGGCATCCGCGGCGTACGGCTGCCGCCCTGGCACCACGAGATCGGCCTGGGCGCGATCGTGCTGAGCGTGCTGATCGTGCCCGCGGCGTACCGCAACTGGCGGCGCGTCCAGCTCGCCATGCGTCTCGGCATCCATCTTCCCCGGGACCCGCTGCCGGCGCTGCTCGCCTCCGGGGTGGCCGTACTGCTGGCGACGACGCTGCTCAGCATGGCGATGAAATGAGCTCCGGACTCCAGCCGCAGCGTACGGAGCTGGCCTGGCTGCGGACGACGCTGTCGGCCTGGGCGGTGACGGCCATCACGGCGCGGGTGGCCCTCCCGGTGGGGATGTTCGCGGTCGCGGGACCGGTGGTGGTCTCACTGGTCGCGTACGCGCGACGGAGGCGGCTCAAGGAGAAGGAACCGCCGCCCGCGTTGGGTCCGGCGGAGGCGGCGGCGGTGGCGGCGGCGTGCGTCCTCGTCGCGCTGACGGCCGCGCTGCTGTTGTGATCGAACTGTGATCAACAGTCGGGGCAGAGGAAACAGGCCCAGACGACCTTGCCGTGGCTCGACAGCGGCGCCCAGTTCCATGAGTGGCTGAACGCCTCGACCAGGTGCAGGCCACGGCCGCTCTGGGCCACCCAGTCGGGCTCCCTGCGCACCGGGATCTGGTCGCAGGGATCGGTGACGGCGCAGGTCAGCCGGCCGCCGGTGTGCAACAGGCTCAGCCGTATCGGGGTGTCGCCGTGCCGCTCGCCCGCGTATCCGGCGGCGTAGCGCAGCGCGTTGGTGACGAGCTCGGACACGACGAGGCGCACGTCGTCGTACATGCCGGTGAGGCCCCATGACTGGAGCACCGCGCGCGCGAAGTCACGGGCCTCCTTGACCGACTCGGCGACGGCGGCGAGCCCGACGGACATGGTCTGCGGAGCGGGGCGGATCTCGAGAGGACGGTGTTCGTGCCAGCGATCAGCCTGGGTGATCGTGGACAACCACTCTGGCGCCTCGTCGACCGCCTTTCCTGCTCTTTCGCCTGTCATCCAGCGCGCTCCGTGTGCTGTCATCCGCGATCCCCTGGCGATCAGTGATCGGCGTGTCCCGCGCGCTATCCTGCTCGACATGCCTTGCAGATGCAAGGCCCGATGCACGTGCAAATGCCCGTGCGCACTCTGACACCGAACCGAAGGGAGTGGCACACTGTGCGCTGACCGATGCTCATGGAGGTAGGGGTGGAAACAGCGCAGCCCGCCGGAGGACCGACCGTTCTTCGCCGGCTCCTCGGTGCCCAGCTGCGCCGGTTGCGTGAGCGCCAAGGCATTACGCGCGAAGAGGCCGGATACGCCATCCGCGCCTCCGGCTCCAAGATGAGCCGCCTGGAGCTGGGCCGGGTCGGCTTCAAGGAGCGTGACGTCGCGGACCTGCTCACCTTGTACGGCGTCACCGACGAGACCGACCGCGAAAGCCTGCTCGCGCTGGCCCGGGACGCCAACAGTCCTGGCTGGTGGCACAGGTACGGCGACGTCCTGCCGGGCTGGTTCGAGACGTACGTCGGCCTGGAAGAGGCGGCGGCGCTCGTCCGCACCTACGAAGTCCAGTTCATCCCGGGTCTGCTGCAAACCGAGGAGTACGCCCGCGCGGTGATCTCGCTGGGCAACTCCACCGCACCCCCGGAGGAGATCGAGCAAAGGGTCAGCCTGCGTATAACACGTCAGAAACTACTCACGCGGGGGGAATCCCCCCGACTGTGGGCTGTCGTGGACGAGGCGGCCTTGCGCCGTCCGATCGGGGGACGGGATGTGATGCGCGGCCAGATCGAGCGGCTGATCGAGGCCACCAAGCTGCCGGGCGTCATTCTCCAGGTACTGCCGTTCCGGGTCGGCGGGCACACCGCCGAGGCCGGGGCCTTCTCCATCCTGCGTTTCCCCGAGTCGGACCTGCCGGACGTGGTCTACGTCGAACAACTGACCAGCGCCCTTTACCTGGACAGGCGTGATGACGTCGACAGCTACATGGAGGCCATGGAACGCCTCTGTGTGGTCAGCGCGCCTCCGGACGAGACCGCCGAGATCCTCAGCAGGATTCTCCAGGAGACATGAATGCAGTACCCCGCCTACAACGGCGTTCCCTCCACCGATATACCCGACGTGAGGTGGCAAAAGAGTCATCGGAGTAACTCGCAGGGCAACTGCGTCGAGCTGGCGAAGCTACCGGACGGCAGCGTCGCGGTGCGCAACTCCCGCCACCCGGCCGGCCCCGCTCTCGTCTACACGAAGGCGGAGATCCGGGCGCTCATCCAGGGCGCCAAGGCCGGCGACTTCGACAGTCTGCTCGTCTGACCCCGGCGATGTTAGAACCTGTTACCTCTAACACCTCCATGCCAGTGCGGTTTCTGACGGCCTTCCACTAGAACAGGTTATTGTTTCTCTCCCCGGTTCTAGTGGGAGGCCGTATGAGTCACCCCGTCATCGTCTCCGCCGTCCGCACCCCCATCGGCCGCCGCCGCGGCCACCTGGCCGGGCTGAAGCCCCAGGCCGTACTCGCCCACACGCAACGGGCGCTGATCACCCGCTCCGGAATCGACGCGGCCGATGTCGGCCAGGTCTTCGCCGGCTGCGTCACCCAGGCCGGCGAGCAGGGCGGCCACGTCGGCCGGCACGCCTGGCTCTACGCCGGCCTCGACCATCGCACCGGCGTCACCACGGTCGACGCCCAGTGCGGCTCCAGCCAGCAGGCGGTGCACCTCGCCGCGGCGCTCGTGCACGCGGACGTGGTGGACACCGCGATCGGCTGCGGCGTCGAGATGATGAGCCGCGCGCCGCTCGGCAGCAACGTCCTGCCCGCCGACCCGCGCCCCGACGACTGGTCGATCGACCTGCCCGACCAGTTCACCGCGGCCGAGCGCGTCGCCGCGCGCCGCGGCCTGACCCGCGCCGACCTCGACGCGTTCGGCGTACGCTCCCAGCGGCTCGCCGCCAAGGCCTGGGCCGACGGGCGGTTCGAGCGGGAGATCGCGCCGATCGACGCGCCGGTGCTCGACGGCGAGGGCGCCCCGACCGGCGAGACCCGCACGGTCACCACCGACGAGGGCCTGCGCGAGACCACTCTCGAGGGGCTGTCGGCGCTCCGCCCGGTGCTGGAGGAGGGCCTGCACACGGCCGGCACCTCGTCGCAGATCTCCGATGGCGCCGCCGCCGTGCTGGTGATGTCGGAACAGGCCGCACGCGCGCGAGGGCTGCGTCCGCGCGCCCGCATCCGCGCACAGGCGCTCGTCGGCGCGGACCCGTACTTCCATCTGGACGGCCCGGTGGAGTCCACGGCGCGGGTACTGAGGGCGGCCGGGATGACGATGGCCGACGTGGACCTGTTCGAGGTGAACGAGGCGTTCGCCTCGATCGTGCTGTCGTGGGCGTCGGTGCACGAGCCGGACCTCGACCGGGTCAACGTCAACGGCGGCGCCATCGCCCTCGGCCACCCGGTGGGCGCGACCGGAGCACGCCTCATCACGACCGCGCTGCACGAGCTCGAACGCCGCGACGCGGCGACCGCACTGGTGACCATGTGCGCGGGCGGCGCCCTGTCCACCGCCACCATCCTCGAACGCCTCTGACGCCGTACGGCTCCGGCCGCGGGCGGCTCCGGTCACAGGCGGCTCCCGCCGCGGGCGGCTCCGGTTTCAGGCGGCTCCGGTTTCAGGCGGCCTCGGGCGGCGGGCGTCGCGGCCTCGGGCGGCGGGCGTCTCGCGGCCGTGCCGGCGGCACGCCGACGGCGAGCGCGGCCGGGGCGCCGGCGGCAAGTCCCGTTGCCGGGATGGCAAACTGCTCGCATGGAAGACGACCTCGACCAGGCGCTCGACGCGGTCGGGCCCCGGCTGCGCGCCCTGCGCCGGGAGCGCGAGACCACGCTCGCCGAGCTGTCCAAGACGACCGGCATCTCGGTGAGCACCCTGTCCCGGCTGGAGTCCGGCGCCCGCAAGCCGACGCTCGAACAGCTGCTGCCCCTGGCCAGAGCCCACGGCGTCACGCTCGACGAACTCGTCGACGCACCACAGACCGGCGACCCGCGCGTCCACCTGCGCCCGGTGACCCGTAACGGCATGACCATGCTGCCCCTGACCCGGCGAGCCGGCGGGATCCAGGCGTACAAGCTGATCATCCAGGCCACCACCCGCCGCCGGGAACCCGATCCCCAGACCCACGAGGGCTATGAGTGGCTCTACGTGCTCAACGGCCGGTTGCGGGTCATCCTCGGCGAACACGACCTGGTGCTCTCGCCCGGTGAGGCGGCCGAGTTCGACACCCGCGTCCCGCACTGGTTCGGCGCCGCCGACTCCGAACCGGTCGAGCTCCTCAGCCTGTTCGGCCGCCAGGGCGAACGCGCCCACCTACGCGCCCACCCCCGGCCGAAACGGGCGAACTAAGACGGCTTTCGGCTAACTCGGCGCGGACCAGAGGCCGAGCTTGTCGTCGATCCCGCCGTCCGACTCGACGTTCCCGGACCGATGGGCGTACTGCCACCCGCGAGCGAACGGTCCGGCGAACAGGACGGTCGCGACCGGCATGCCCGCGTAATTACGGACGTAGCGGGTCCCTTTCTTGGTGGCGATGGTGTAGCTGTGAGGCCTCAATTGCTGCTTCGCCAGCATCTTCCCGCTCTTGTCCTGAAGATATCGGGAAAGCCCCCACTCGCTGAGCACGGTGTTCAGGGAGGATCGGCGCGCCTGTTTCACCCAGCTCACGGCCACATGCCCCGCGCGAATGTTGGTGATCGTCGCATGCTTCCCGCGCCCCACGGCGTCCTTGCGGATGACGTCGCCCACATAGCGGGAGCCGTTGATGAACTCCATGTTCTTCTTACCCCAGGACGACTTCAGCAGCGCCTCGAAGGCTCGGCGATATCCACTCCTGAACGACATGACCAGCTTCTGCATCAAGACACCGATGCGACGGAAGACGTCGCCGACCAGCCTGATCAGCCTGCCGACCCACGTGGCCGTCTCCCCCGACCGCTGGGCGATCTTGGTGACGGCGGCGGCCTCCGACACCCCGCCCGTCTCGGCCGCCAGCAGACTGGCCGCCATCCAGGTCAGGACCGCCCAGGTGATGACCTCGTTGATGGCCGCTCGGACGATCCCCTCGACGGATCCAATGATCGCGCTGGTGAGCTGCAGTATCGCGGCCACGTCGTCGGCTCTCCGGCCCGTCTCGGCGATCCCGTCGCGGAGTGCCTCGAGTCGCTTGCGTGCCGCCTCGGCGGCCTTCCCGCGCCACGCGCCGTTGCCGAGAAACCGGTTGAGGGTGGTGCCGAGATCCTGGGCGAGCCGGTGGCAGCTTTTGGCGAGGCTGTCGTAGTTGTACGCGGCCTGACCGGTCCGCATCGGATCGCCGGTCACAAGGTCGGCCGCGCGCTTCGTCCACTGGAAGTAGTTGAGCAGGAAGGTGAGACCGAACGCGGTCAGATAGCCGAGCGGATTGAGTCTGATCGCGGTCTTGGCGGAGAAGAAGCCGAATCCGGCGGTGACGAGGCTTGAGGTGAGCGCCGCGAGGTCGGTGGAGGTGTTGAACTTGTCATCGCTTTTCAGATCGCTGACGAAGCGGGCGGAGTTCAGTCCGCTGGCGCCCAGCGCACCCAACGGCGGCGGAAGATAATTGATGCCCCAGTAAAGGTTGGTGTGCTGCTGATAGAACTGCGATACCCAGTTGAGCCGGCGGACACCTTCTTCACCTGCCGTGCTCTCTCCGGCCGCGCCCAGGACCTGCAGGATGGCGAGTTCGGTTTCGGAGTACCGGTGTGCCGTGTCACCGAGCCGCTTGGCCGCGCCCCCTAGCGCCTTGTCCATGTGATCCAGATGCAGGTGGAAAGCCTGCATCAGCGATGTGCACTTGCCGCGCAGAAAGATCTCACCCAGGCAGCCCCAGGGCAGAAAGTGGTCCAGCGAGTCCGACGCCGCCTTCGCCACCCGCTGCATGTCGGCGACCCTCGACCTCAGGGAGTCGACCCCGTGTCCGGCGAGGCGGACCGAGTGATGGTCCACCTGAAATCCGGAGTACTCGGCGCCTTCGGGGTCCGTACGCGCCGGCGGGCCGCTCTGCCGCGGCGACGAGGATGGACTCCCGTACGCGGCCTCCACCCCGACGGTCATGCACAACTCCTTGAGTCGGTGGCAACGGACACGGCGCCCTCGACGACCACCGTGCGTCGACATCGCGGCGTCATTGCCCTCGTCGCGCTTCCGGCCAAGCGAACAGTGCAGGAACAGACTTTCGGACAGCGCGGAAGAATGTCCGCTTAATCCGATATGCCATTCTGGATCTTACTCCGCGTCGCCGAAGTGAGCAGGCGAATGCCGCATCGCCTCGAATGACCGCCGCTGGCTCCGCGGCCACTCTCCTCTGACCACCGAGCGTGATGAGACGCGCGACACGTTGACCCTAGCAATCGCTTGGTTTAGAACGTGTTTCAGAACGTCGATCCGGAGGAGACCCGATGGCCGTCGACATCATCACGCCCGCGCTGTACGAGACTCAGGGCTTCCCCGACGAGGAATTTCGCCGACTGCGCCACGAGTCGCCCGTGCACTGGCACGAGGACCCGCACGGTCACGTGCCCGGCTTCTGGGCGGTGACCAGGTACGACGACGTCGTCCACGTCTCGCGGCACCCGGAGCTGTTCTCCTCCCACGCGCGCACGTCGATGTTCGAGGAGTTCGCCGACGAGGACATCGCGCTGTACCGGCTCATGATGCTGTTCATGGACCCCCCGCAGCACACCCGCCAGCGGGCGTTCGTCAACCGCGGCTTCACGCCGCGCATGATCAAGCAGCTCGAGGAGCACATCCGCGACGTCGGCCACCGGCTCATCGACAACGTCGTCACCCGCGGCGAGGCCTGTTTCGTCCGCGACATCGCGGCACCCTTCCCGCTGTACGTCATCTGCGAGCTGATCGGCGCGCCGGTCGAGGACCGCGAGCAGATCTTCGCCTGGTCCAACGTGCTGGTCGGCTCCAACGATCCCGACTTCGCCACCTCGCCGGAGGACGCGCGAGAGGTCTCCACCCAGGTCCTGCAGTACGCGCACGAGCTGGCGGCACGCCGCAGGAAACAGCCGCGCGACGACATCGCGACGAGCCTGCTGGAGCCGGACGCCGACGGCAACCGGCTCAGCGCCGACGAGTTCGCCATGTTCATCCTGCTGCTTCTCATCGCCGGCAACGAGACGACGCGGAACGGCGCGTCGGGCGGCATGCTCGCCTTCTTCCAGCACCCGGAACAGTGGCGGCGCCTGGTCCACAACCGCGGCCTGATCAGGACCACCGCCGACGAGGTCGTGCGCTGGGTCAGCCCGGTCAACCTCTTCCGCCGTACGGCGCTGCGCGACACCGAGCTGCGCGGCCGGCGCATCCGCGAGGGCGACAAGGTGGTGATGTTCTACTCCTCGGCCAACCGCGACGAGGACGTCTTCGAGAACCCCTACACCTTCGACATCGGCCGCGACCCCAACCCCCACCTGGGCTTCGGCGGCGGAGGCCCGCACTTCTGCCTGGGCACGCACCTGGCGCGGCTGGAGCTGACCGTGCTGTTCGAGCTGCTGCTGGACCGCATGCCCGACATCCGCCAGGCGGGCGAGGCGCGTCGCCTGCGGTCCAACTTCATCAACGGCATCAAGGAGATGCCGGTCCGGTTCACCCCCTCAGAACGCGTTACTAGAACACGTTTCATTTAGCCGCGTTGTCGTTTACGCTCGGGATACCCCGACCCCCAAGGGCGGCGCCATGAACATCGACCTCGTCGACCCCGACCTGTACGCGACCGGTGGTATCCCGCACGAGCAATTCCGATGGCTACGCGAGCACGCGCCCGTCTATCGGCATCCCGGCAATCCGGACTTCTGGGCCGTCACCCGCTACGACGACGTGGTGCACGTCTCCCGGCACCCGGAGATCTTCTCCTCTCACCGCCGGCTCGCGCTGTTCAACGAGCCGACGGAGGAGCATCTGGTGCTCCAGCGGATGATGATGCTCAACCAGGACCCGCCGGAGCACACGCGCAAGCGGGCGATCGTCAACCGCGGCTTCACGCCCCGCACCATCGGCCGGCTCGAAGATCACATCCGCGGCATCTGCGACGACCTGCTCGACGGCCTCGCCGGCCGTGGCGAGGTCGACTTCGTCCGCGACATCTCCGCGCCGCTGCCGCTGTACGTGATCTGCGAGCTGCTCGGCGCCCCGCCCGAGGACCGGGAGAAGATCTTCGACTGGTCGAACCGGCTGATCGCCCAGGACGACCCGGAGTTCCGTACTCCGGGCGACGACGGCATGGAGGCGGCCGGCGAGCTGTACGCCTACGCCAACGAGCTGGCCGTACGCCGCCGCGAGGAGCCGCGCGACGACATCGTGACCCGGCTCCTGCAGCCGCACGACGGCGAGGAGCTGTCGGTCGAGGAGTTCGACCTGTTCGTGATGCTGCTGTCCGTGGCCGGCAACGAGACCACGCGCAACGCCGCGTCCGGCGGCATGCTCGCCTTCTTCGAGCACCCGGAGCAGTGGCGGCGGCTGCGCGACGAACGCGCCGCCGGCGGCGAACGGCTGTCGGAGACGTTCCCGGACGAGATCGTGCGCTGGGTCAGCCCGGTCAACCTGTTCCGCCGCACCGCGACCCGCGACACCGAGCTGGGCGGGCGGCGCATCGCCGAGGGCGACAAGGTCGTCGTGTTCTACGCCTCGGCCAACCGCGACGAGAGCGCCTTCGCCGACCCGTACACCTTCGACGTCGGCCGCGACCCCAACCCGCACATCGGGTTCGGCGGCGGGGGCCCGCACTTCTGCCTGGGCGCCCATCTGGCCCGGCTGGAGCTGCGCGTGCTGTTCGAGACCCTGCTGGAGCGGATGCCCGACATCTCCCCGGCGGGCGAGGTCCGCCGGCTGCGGTCCAACTTCATCAACGGCATCAAGGAGATGCCCGTACGGATCGGTTAGTGGTGTTCACCACCTTTTAGACTCTGTGCCTAATATCGAACGCGCAGGTCGGACAGGTCAGGCTATGGTCATAGTTCACTGAGTGTGCGTTTACGGGAGGACCGGACGTGAACGAGGCAGACGAACCGTTGCGCGTCGCGCTCCTCTCCTACCGGAGCAAGCCGCACTGCGGCGGTCAGGGTGTCTATCTCCGTCACCTGTCGCGCGAGCTCGTCGACCTCGGGCATCACGTCGACGTCTTCTCCGGCCAGCCGTACCCCGAGCTCGACCGCGACGAGATCACGCTCCGCCGCGTGCCGAGCCTGGACCTGTACGCCGACGAGAACCCCTTTCGCACCCCGCAACTGGCGGAGTTCCGCGACTGGATCGACGTGCTGGAGTTCGCCCACATGCGCACGGGCGGGTTCCCCGAACCGCTGACCTTCAGCCTCCGCGTGCTGCGCGAGCTGCGGGCGCGCCGGCACTCGTACGACGTCGTGCACGACAACCAGGTGCTCGGCTACGGCAACCTCGGCATTCCGCGCCTCGGCCTGCCCTTCGTGACGAGCATCCACCACCCGATCAGCGTCGACCGGCGCATCGAGATCCAGGCCGCCAAGGGTTTCAAGGAGCAGTTCGGCAAGCGCCGCTGGTACGGCTTCGTCCGGATGCAGGCGCGCGTCGCCGCCCGGATCGGGCCGATCCTCACCGTCTCCGGCTCCTCCAAGCACGACATCGTCCGTGACTTCGGCGTGGCGCCCGAGCAGGTGCACATCCTCCCGCTCGGCGTCGACGACCGGTTCTTCCACCCGCGCGGCGAGCGCGTCCCCGGCCGCATCGTCGCCGTCGCCAGCGCGGACTCCCCCCTCAAGGGCGTCGCGACGCTGCTGCGCGCGGTCGCCAAGCTGGCCACCGAGCGCGACGTGCACGTCATCGTGGTCGGCCGGCCGACGCCCGGCGGCCCGACCGACAAGCTCGTCGGGGAGCTGTCCCTCGGCGACCGGGTGCGTTTCGTCTCCGGTATCTCCGACGAGGAGCTGGGCGAGCTGCTGGCCAGTGCCGAGATCGCCGCGGTGCCCTCGCTGTACGAGGGCTTCTCGCTGCCGGCCGTCGAGCACATGGCCTCGGGCACGCCGCTCGTGGCCAGCCGTACGGGCGCGCTGCCCGAGGTCGTCGGCGACGCCGCGATCCTCGTCGAGCCGGGCGACGTCGAGGAGCTGGCCGCCGTCTTCCGGCGCCTGCACGACTCGCCGGAGGAGCGCGAGCGCGTCGGTGCCGCCGGCTACGCCCGCGTACAGGAGCGGTTCACCTGGTCCGCGGTCGCGCGGGCCACCGTCGGCCACTACCGAGACGCCATCGCCCGCCGCCGTACGGGCACCGTCTGAGAGGAGCACGGCCCTGCTGACCGTGGACTTCAACCGGTTCCACGTCGCGCCCGGCGAGCAGGTGCTCGACATGGGCTGCGGCGCCGGCCGGCACGCCTTCGAGCTCTACCGGCGCGGCGCCTGTGTGGTGGCGTTCGACCGCGACGAGAAGGAGCTCGCCGGAGTCGCCCGCATGTTCGGCGCGATGGAGCTCGAAGGCGAGGTGCCCCCGGGCGCCTCGGCCCGCACCGTGACGGGAGACGCGCTCAGCCTGCCGTTCCCCGACGACTCCTTCGACAAGATCGTGGCCGCCGAGGTGCTGGAGCACATCCCCGACGACATGGCGGCCATGGCCGAGCTCCTGCGCGTGCTCAGGCCGGGCGGTCGGCTGGCCGTCACCGTGCCCTCATGGCTGCCCGAGCGCATCTGCTGGGCGCTGTCGGAGGACTACCACACCGCGCCGGGCGGCCATGTGCGCATCTACACGCGGGCCGAGCTGGAGGCCAAGCTCAAGGCGACCGGGTTCGAGGTCGGCGGCCACCACTACGCGCACGGCCTGCACGCGCCGTACTGGTGGATCAAGTGCGCCGTCGGCGTCAACAACGACGAGCACCCGCTCGCCAGCGCCTACCACAAGCTGCTCGTCTGGGACATCATGAAGCGCCCGCTCGCCACCCGGCTGGCCGAGCAGGTGCTCAACCCCGTCATCGGCAAGAGCGTCGTCGTCTACTTCACCAAGCCCGCCGTCCCGGCGTCGCGGGAGCAGGCCCATGCGGCGGCCTGAGGCCGTACCCGGGATCCTGACCTCCGCAGACCTCGTCGCCACCGCAGAGTCGATCGTCGCCCAGCAGGAGCCCTCGGGCGCCATCCCGTGGTTCGCCCCGGTGGACGGCGTACCGGGCCACGTGGACGCCTGGAACCACGTCGAGGCCGCGATGGCCCTGTCCGTCGCGGGCTTCACCGAGCCGGCGCGCCGCGCGTACGCGTGGCTGCGCGGCGTCCAGCGCGAGGACGGCTCCTGGCCCGCCAAGTGGGTCATGGGCGAGGTGACCGAGCCCGGCGGGGAGTCCAACCACGCCGCGTACCTCGCGGTCGGCGTCTGGCACGAGCTCACGCTGACCGGTGACCTCGCGTTCGCCAGGGAGATGTGGCCGTCCGTACGCCGGGCGGTGGAGTTCGCGCTCGGCCTGCAGAGCGCCCGCGGCGAGATCATGTGGATGCGGAACGCCGACGGCTCCGTCGCCGACCACGCCCTGCTCACCGGGTGCTCCTCGATCTACCAGTCCCTGCGCTGCGCGGTGGCGCTGGCCGAACGCCTCGACGAGCCGCAGCCGGACTGGGAGCTGGCCGCCGACCAGCTCGGCCACGTCGTCGCCTGCCACCCGGAGGCGTTCGCGGACAAGAGCCGCTTCTCGATGGACTGGTACTACCCGATCCTCGGCGGTCCCCTGCGCGGCGCCCCGGCGTACCGCCGGATCGACGAGCGGTGGGACGCCTTCGTCGTCGAGGGCCTCGGCTGCCGGTGCGTCTCGGACCAGCCGTGGGTGACCGGGGCGGAGAGCTGCGAGCTGGTGCTCGCGCTCGACGCGATGGGCGACACCGCCCGGGCGCTGGAGCTGTTCGCCACGATCCAGCACCTGCGGCACGACGACGGGTCGTACTGGACGGGCTGGCAGTACGCCAACGAACGCCACTTCCCGAGCGACCGGTCGACGTACACGGCGGCGGCGGTGATCCTCGCCGCCGACGCCCTCGTGGGCGGCTCCCCCTCCGCGCGCCTCTTCAAGGAGATCGCCGGCCGCGACCTGGGCCCGGCGGGCCCGGCCGACCCGGTCGCCTGCGGCTGCGAGGCCCGGTCCCTCGCCGACTCACTCCGCACCCGCCGTTAACCGGAAAACCCGGCCACGGGATCGCCAACACATCTTTGCAAAGACTTCTTTGCGGTCTACCGTGTCGGCACATGGCCGAGAAACACGAAGCGCGCCTGCGGCCCGACCCCCGGCTGGACGTGGTCCTGGACGCGAAGGGGCTGCGCGCCCTCGCCCACCCGGTGCGCGTCCAGCTGGTCTGGCTGCTGCGCAAGTACGGTCCGTCGACGGCCACGCGGCTCGCCGAGCGGATGGGCCTGACCTCCGGGGCGACCAGCTACCACCTGCGCCAGCTCGGCACCGCCGGCTTCGTCGAGGAGGACACCGGGCGGGGCAACGCGCGGGAGCGCTGGTGGCGCGCGGCGCACCGCGGCACCTGGCTCACCGACATGGACCTGCTCAGCCAGGACCCCGAGGCGGGTCTCGCCTACCTGCAGTCCATCGCGGCCGTGAACGTGCTGCAGACCCAGCAGGCGCTGAACGAGTTCCAGACGCTCCCCCATGCGTGGCGGGACGTGTTCGACCTGAGCGACTGGTCCCTGCGCCTGAGCCCCGGGGAGGCGCAGAACCTCCTGGACGACCTGAGCGCGGTGCTCGCCCGGTACCGGCCGGACCGGCCGGAGGCGGCGGCCACCGCGCCCGAGGACGCCGAGCGCGTCACCCTCGTCCTGCACCTGCTGCCCGAACCGGGCCTGCCCGCCGGCGGCTCCGCGCTTGAGGCGCCGGGAGACGACGGCGGCCCGGCGAGAGAGACGCCGTGAGGCACCGCGCCGGCACGGGCGGCGGCCGGAGCCTCCGTCCCCTGGCGGGGATCCTCGCCGCCCTCACCGTGTCGCAGACCGGCACCCGGATCTCGGCCATCGCGCTGCCCTGGTTCGTCCTCGTCACGACCGGAAGCGCCACCAAGACCGGTGTGACGGCCTTCTGCGAGATGGCCCCGTACGTCACGGTCAAGGCGCTCACCGGACCGCTGGTGGAGACGGCCGGGCCGCGGACCGTCTCCTGGATCGCCGACGCGGTCAGCGGCGCCGCCCTCGCCCTGATCCCGCTGTTCCACGCGCTGCACCTGCTGTCCTTCTGGACACTGTCCGCCATGGTCGCGGTGATCGGCGCCGCGCGCGGGCCGGGTGACCTGTCCAAGGAGGTCATCGTCCCGGAGGCCGCCGAACGCAGCCGGGTGCCGCTCGAACGGGCGACCGGCCTGGCCGGCACCACCGAGCGGCTCGCCGCCACCTTCGGGCCGGCGGCCGGGGGCGCCCTGATCGGGCTGTCCGGCGCGCTGACCGGGCTCGTCGTGGTCAGCGGGTGCTTCGCGCTCGGGTCCGTGGCGATCGCCCTGGGCCTGCCGCGCGGCATGGGACACGCTCCGGAGCGGCACGCGGCGGCCGAGCCGGGCTACTGGCGGCGGCTCGGCGAAGGTCTCGCCTTCCTGCGCGGAGAGCGGCTGCTGCTGAACCTGTCCATCATGGTGGCCGTCACCAACCTGCTCGACTCGGCGTTCTCGTCGGTGCTCCTGCCCGTCTGGGCGCGGCAGTCCGGCGCCGGACCGGCCGGGATCGGGCTGGTCGGCAGCGTGCTCGGTGTCGGGGCGGTGTGCGGGAGCCTGGTCGCCGCCGCGGTGGCGCACCGGATACCGCGTCGGCCGGTGTTCTTCATCGGCTTCCTGGTCGCCGGGGCGCCGCGCTTCCTGATCCTCGCCGCCGGCGTGCCGACGGCGGCGGTCGCCGTGGTGTTCGCCGTCGCCGGCCTCGGCGGCGGCTTCCTCAACCCGATCCTGGGCGCGATCTCGTTCGAGCGGGTGCCACGAGGACTGCTCGGCCGGGTACGCGGGCTGACCGACTCGCTGGCCTGGGCGGGCATCCCGCTCGGCGGCCTCATCGGCGGGGCGGCGGTGGCCTCCGTCGGGCTCGTGCCCGTGCTCCTGACGGGCGGCGCGGCGTACTTCCTCACCACGAACGTCGCCGGGCTCCGCCCGGAGAGCCGGGAGATGAACCGTTCGCCCACGTGACGTTCAGCGCCGGCCGAGGTCCAGACCCAGGTCGACGTCGAACCCGATGTCGGTGCGGAGCCGCCCATGATGCACACCGGTGGGCACATACGCGCGGATCGAGGGGTCCAGCTCGTAGGTGTAGACGACCGGCCGACGGCCGTCACGCTCGACCCGCCAAAGGAACCGGATGCCCGCCTCGGCGTACTTGATCGGCTTGGTGAACCGGTCGCGGTCCTCGGAGTCCGGTGACACGACCTCGACGACCAGCCGTACGTCCTCGGGCAGGTAGTACGTGCGGTCGAGATCGTCGAGTGCGTCGTCCGCGACCACCATGACGTCGGGCTCGGGGCGTTGCCGCAGCCCGAGCTTCACCGTCATCTCCCGGACGACGGTCAGCCCGGCCGGCGGGCGAATGCCGGCCTGCGAGTCGGTGAGCAGATTGACGACCAGCATGTGGAACTTCTCTGCGGCGACCTGAGGACGAGGGCTCCGTCGATCAACTCGACGCGCCTCGGCGCGTCCGGTGGCAGAGCGTCGAGATCGTCGGCCGTCCACCCGTTCTCCGGGCCGGGATAGAGCCACTCGGGCAACGAGGTCATAACCACCATGATTAACCTCCCTCGTGCCGCCGTCTCGACTGCGGCAACCCTAATAAGAATCAATTACTGAATGCGATCGAATGATTGCTTTCGGTTGAGTCGCGGATGGTCTGCAGAGGCTGAACGTTCCGCGCGATTTCGGGAGCGAACCCGCGAACGGGACCGGCTGCAGTAGCGTGCGCTGCATGGTCTGGCGGGGCGACGATCAGCGCTACGGACGGTCGCGTCGCCGCGACCTGGCGGGCCGGGACTCCGGGTACGGGGAGACCGGGGAATCCGGGGAATCCGGCGGGTCCGGGGGGATGACGTTCCTGCCTCCGCCGCCGGACCGGCCGCCGGCCGGTCTGCGGGCGGTGGTCGTCGTCCTGGTGGTGCTCGTGGTCGGCGGGGGTGCGGCCCTCGCCGTCGCCGGGTCCCGGGGTCACCGGAGGCACACCGCCGCCGTGCCGTCGCCCTCCTCCACCCGGTCGCGCGTCCCGTCGTACGTGCCGTCCCCACCGCCGTCCGCGCCGGCGAAGGTGCCGGGATGGCGTGCCGTCGTCGCGGTCAAGCACGGCCTGACCTACGACGTGCCGCCGTCCACCTGGTCGGTGAAGTCGGCGGACACGATCGTCGGGTTCGAGGACCCGAACGGACGGCCCGAGGTGGCCGGCAGCGGGGTCGCGGTCTACAAGGAGGGCTACTGCCCGGGACACAGCGGGAGCTGGCGGGCCCAGACCGCCGTCGCGGGCTACGGCCGGACCGACCCGGCCGGCGCCGCGAAGGACGCGGCCCGCACGTGGGCCACCTACGGCTACTCCCCGGACACCGGCGGCTCCGCGCCGGCCGTGACGCTGAGCGCTCCGAAGGCGCCGTCCGCGAGCGGAACGGGGGCCACGGAGGTCACCGCGACGGTCACCGTGCATGACGACGAGCCGTGCTCTCCCCCGCGAGGGGTCGTGCACGCGGTCGCGGTGCCCCTGAAGAGCGGTGAGGTGTCCGTACTGATCGTGATGGCCGACCAGGGTGTGCCCGACGCGACGTCCGACACCGACCTGGAGAAGATCGCCGGCAGCGCCCGCCCCACCTCCTGACGCCGGCACGGAAACCGGGTTGGCGGCTCGGCGCGCCGGCCGGAAAGATCGGGGTATGCACGTCGACGACCTCATCCGGCGGGAAAAGGCGGGTGTCCTGCCCGAGCCGCTGCTGTTCTGGGGCCACCGGCCGCCCGCGCGCGGTGGGGTCGCCAAGAGTTGTCTCAGCCAGTGGTATCCGGCGCCGTTCACGCTCGACGGTGTCCGCTACGCCACGGCGGAGCACTTCATGATGGCGGGCAAGGCGCGGCTGTTCGGCGACGCGGAGGCCGAGCAGCTCGTGCTGGCCTCGGACGACCCGGGCAAGGCGAAGGGCGCCGGACGCCGGGTGCGCGGCTTCGACGAGGACACCTGGGCCGAGCACCGCTACGACCTGGTCGTACGGGCCAACACGGCGAAGTTCACCCGGCACCCGGCGCTGCGGGACTTCCTGCTCGCCACCGGCGACCGCCTCCTGGTCGAGGCCAGCCCGTACGACACGGTCTGGGGCATCGGCCTGTCCGCGGACCAGCCGGAGGCACGGCGCCCGTCCGAGTGGCGCGGCCTCAACCTGCTCGGCTTCGCCCTCATGGACGTCCGCGACGCCCTCCGCGCGGGCTGCTAGAGGCCGAGGAGCCGGTCGATCTCCTCGCGGGTCGGCGCCGTCGCCGGACCGCGCCGGGTGACCGCGATCGCCGCCGCCGCGTTGGCCCGCCGCGCCGCCGCCTCCGGTGGCAGCCCGTCCCCGAGCGCCGCGACGAACACTCCCACGTGCGCGTCGCCCGCGCCGTTGCTGTCGACGGCCCTCACCTCGAAGGCCGGGACCCGTACGGCCGGGGCACCGCGCCGGGCGAGCACACAGCCGCGCGGCCCCACGCGGACCACGACGCCGGAGCGCCCGGTCCGGCGCGCCAGCTCGGCCGCGGCCTGCTCGGGGTCGGCCCGACCGGTCATCGCGGTCGCCTCGTCGTGGTTGCAGCTCCACCAGTCCGTCCGGTCGAGCACCCGCCGCAGCACGTCGGCGGGGATGTCGGCGACCAGCGGCCCCGGGTCGACGATCACGGTGGCGTCACCGGGCAGCGTCGCCAGCCAGCGTGTCAGCGCCGCCCGGTTGGCCGGATAGGCCAGGCCGTACCCGGACAGGTAGACGGCGTCACCGCCGCGCACGCGCACGTCCGCGAGCTGCTCGTACGTCAGGGCGGCCTCCGCGCCGACGCTCGTGGCGAAGGTCCGTTCGCCGCTGTCGTCGACGAAGGCCACGTCGAAGCCGGTGTCCGCGCCCGTGGTCGGCTCCTGGAGGACGGCGATGCCGGCCTCGGCGAGCCGGGTGCGGGCGAGGTCACCGAACGGCCCGCTGCCGTGACCGCCGGCGTAGGCGACCTCCAGACCCTGCCGGACGCTCGCCACCATGACGTTGTAGCCGCCGCCGGGCGTGACCTGGCTGGAGGTGGCGAGCACGTCGCCACCGGGCCGCGGCAGCGCCGGGATCTCCATGACCAGGTCGATGACCACGTTTCCGGCGTGTACCAGCCGATCGATCACGACGCCGCCTCACTCACCCGCGCCCGGCGCGACGCGGTGCCGCGGCCCGTCACGGCCTGGAGGATGAGGTAGATGACGGCGGCGACGGCGAACGCGACGAGCCAGCCGAGGCCGTTGCGCGCGGGCCAGGTCTTGGCCAGCGGCCCGGAGAACCACACGTCCGTGTCGGAGGTCTGGGCCACGGTCAGCATCAGCCCCATGACGATCCCGGCGGCCCAGGCGACGAACGCCGACCACGCCACGCCGCCGTGGTGCCAGTAGAGGCCGCCGCGCGTGGTGTCCATCAGCCCGGCGGGGTCGTACTCCCGCCGGGTGAGCATGTCCACGAGGAAGACCGCGACCCAGGAGGTGATCGCCACGGCGAGCAGCGAGATGAAGGTGATGAACGGGCCGTAGAAGTTCTTGGCGATGAGCATCAGGTAGACGCCGCCGGCCAGCGTGAGCACCACGTCGGCGCCGACGGCGATCACCCGGCGGACCCGGACGCCCAGAGTGATCATGGTGAGCCCGGCGGAGTACACCGACAGGTGGTTGGACAGCAGCAGGCCGCCGAAGGCGGTGAGCAGGTACGGGATGGCCATCCAGGACGGCAGCATGGCCTGGATCGCCGCCACCGGGTCGGAGGCGGCGGCGAGCGTGTGGTCGCCGGTCGACAGCAGGCCGCCCAGGGTGATGAGCAGCACCAGCGGGATGCCCGCGCCGGCCGCGGCCGCCGCCACGATGCGGCCGCCGGAGACCCGTCGCGGCTGGTAGCGCGCCATGTCGGCGCCGGCGTTCGCCCAGCCGATGCCGGTTCCGCCGGCGATCACGCCGATCCCCGCGATCATCACGCTCATCGGCGCGGCCGGGGCGTGCAGGACCGTGTGCCAGTGCACCTTCGTGACGAGGAAGCCGCCGACGATCAAATTGAGGACGCCGAAGACGTACGTCGCCCGCTGCTGGATCCACACCAGGGTGGCGTGACCCAGCCCGGAGACGAGCAGGGTGAGGGCCACGAAGGCGAGCAGGCAGACGACGGTGAGCACCGAACTCGCGCCGACGCCGAAGGCGATGTGCAGGATCGCCAGCAGCGCGTACGCGGCGGTGGTGGTGTTCACCACCTCCCAGCCGACCCGCGACAGCCACGACACCAGCGTCGGCCCGTGGTTGCCCCGCGGGCCGAACACCGCGCGGGACAGGGTCATGCTCGGCGCGCCGCCCCACTTGCCCGCGACGCTGATGAGCCCGACGACGGCGAACGACCCGAAGGAGCCGATGGCGCCGACGAGCACGGCCTGCCAGATGTTCATGCCGCGCAGCGCGACCAGCGTCGCGCCGAGGGGTAGCCCGAGGATGGAGATGTTGGCGGCGAACCACACCCAGAAGAGCTGGAGCGGGTTGCCGTTCCGGTCGCCGTCGGGCACCGGCTCGATGCCGCGGGTCTCGACGGCACCGACCTTGTTGTCGCTGGTCATGGGGGCCTTCTTCGGGGAGGAGGATCGGGTGTGGGCGGTCACGCCCGCGCGCGCAGGGCCAGCAGGCCGCGCGCCAGCTCGTCGAGAGGGAGCCGGTTGACGTTGAGGATCGTGGTGAGGGCGTCGTCGGGGAAGGAGCCGACGCCGTGGCAGGCACCGGCGATCGCTCCGGCGATGGCCGCGATGGTGTCGCAGTCGCCCCCCAGGGACGCGGCGAGCAGGCACGCCTGCCACGGATCGTCCGGATACACCGCCAGCACGGCGAACGCGGCCGGCACGGACTCCTGGGTGGCGACGCTGGTGCCGACCAGACGGTAGATGTCGGCCGCGGCGGCCTCGGCGGGACGGCCCGCGACCAGCTCACCGGCCCACCGGATGCGCGAGGCGACGTCGGCGGCGGCGATCCAGTGACCGCGGCGGGCGCCGGCCGTCGCGGCCTCCTCCGCGCGCTGGACGGCCTCCTTCACGTCGGCTCCGTCGATCCCGGCGCTGACGGCGGCGGCGACCGCCGCGGCTCCGGCGAGGGCGACGCTCGTGTTGTGCGTCACCCGGCTGGCCTCGACGACGCTGTCGAGGAGCGCCGCGGGCTCGCCACCGGAGGCGATGCCGACCGGGGCGATCCGCATGGCGGCGCCGTTGGTGTCCCCGTATCGGCCCGCCTCCTCGACCGGCGTGCCGGCGGCGACCGCCGCGACGGCGCGCTTGGTCGACGGGCCGAGCAGATCCAGCGAACCGCGGCGGCGCATGTCCTCCTCCCAGTCCAGGAGGGCCCGCGCCAGCGCCCCCGGATCGACGTGCCCGGCCCCGTCGATGAGCAGCCGGGCGAGCAGGACGGCCTGTTCGGTGTCGTCGGTGACCGATCCCGCGCGCATCCCCGCGGCGATCGGATGGTCCGCGGCGGCGGGCTCGAACCCGGTGAGCGAGCCGAAGTCACCCCGGATCCGCTCCCGGGACAGCGACTGGGTCGGCATGCCCAGCGCGTCGCCGATCGCCAGTCCGTACAGCGCCCCGGCGGCACGGGCGCCGGCGTCGGTCATGAGGTGCTCCCGAAGCGCAGGTGCAGCTCGAACCGGACCGGGTCGAGCCGGCTCTCGACGTGTTCCACCAGCTCACCGGCGGCGGTCCAGCTGACGCGGCGTGCGCGCAGGAACCACTCACCGGGGCTCCGCCCCAGCTCGGCGGCGTCGGTCTCGTCCAGCGGCGCGGCGGTGACCCATTCGTCGCCGTGGTCCGCGTGCAGCCCGGCGGACGCCAGCGTCGCCGTCAGCGACCCGTCGAGCAGGCCGCGTGCGGGCAGGTCGAGCAGGTCGCCGGTGGCGGGGATGCGGCTGCGCTCGAGGGAGACCGCCGGCCCGCCCGTCAGGGTACGGACGCGGTCGACGGCGAAGAACGCGGACGAGGCCAGGCCCAGCCGGCCGGCGAGTCCGGGATCGTCGACCCTCTCCAGGCGCAGCATCCGGGTCTCGGTGGACACGCCCTGGGCCGCCAGGGCGCGGGCCCAGCCCAGCCGGTCGTCGAGCGGCCGCCCGTCGAAGGTGACGAACGACCCCTTTCCCGAGCGGGTGGAGATGAGCCCTTCCCGGCTCAGCGCGGTCAGCGCGGACCGGATGGTGTTCCGGCTGACCGAGAACCGCGCGGCGAGCGCGTGCTCGCCGGGAAGGCGGCTGCCGCGCTTGAGCTTGCCCGTCCGGATCTCCCGGGCGAGGGCTTGGGCGATGTTCTCGTGTTTGAGCCCATGCACGTTGTCCACCATGTCTACCCCTGCACCCAAACCTGTTCAAACATGTCCAGCAAGGTACGCCTGACATGGCACTTTGTTCAAGAGCGAGTTTCCAGAGCCCGGCGAGTCCGTCGTACGGGGCAGTCGTACGGACGTCAGCGGCGTTCGAGGATGCGCAGGGAGCCCTCGATGCGGCGTTCGGTCCACCGGCCGGTCGCCAGCGCGCGCCGGTAGACGCGGTACGGCGCCTGGCCGCCGTCGGCCGGGTCGGGGAAGATGTCGTGGAACGCCAGGGCCCCGCCCGGCATCACGTGGTGCGCCCAGCCGTCATAGTCGGCCTGGGCCAGGTCCTCCGCGTGCCCGCCGTCGATGAACAGCATGCCGAGCGGCTTGCCCCACAGCGCCGAGGCCGTCTCCGACGTGCCGACGACCGCGACGACCCGGTCCTCCAGTCCGGCCGCGACGATCGTCCTGCGGAAGACCGGCAGCGTGTCCATGCGACCGGTGGCCGGGTCGACCAGGGTCTCGTCGTGGTACTCCCAGCCGGCCTGGTTCTCCTCCGAACCGTGATGGTGGTCGACGGTCACCACGACCGACCCGACCGCGCGCGCGGCGGCGCCGAGATAGATCGCGGACTTGCCGCAGTAGGTGCCGACCTCCAACACCGGGCCGCGCGCGCCGTACTCCAGCGCCGTCTCGTACAGCGCCAGCCCCTCGGCCGGCGGCATGAACCCCTTGGCCGCCTCGGCCGCCCGCCGCAGGTCGTCGGGCATCGGCGGTCGTGTCATCACGTCATCCACCTGCGCACTCTAACCAGGTTGCCGGAGAAGCCCGTTGTGACCGACGTCACCTGTTAGCGGGCTATCGCCCATGTAATCGTTTCCATATGCTGCCCGATGTAATCGTTACCACGCAGGGAGGTGAAATGGCGGGCATCAAGGACGTCGCCGCACACGCGGGAGTCTCGGTCGCCACCGTCTCCCGGGTGCTCAACGACAGTCCCAAGGTCAGCGAGGAGACACGCGCCAAGGTGCGGGCCTCCGTCGCGGCGCTGCGCTATCGGCCCAACGCGGTGGCGCGGTCGCTGCGGACCGAGGCCACCCACACCCTCGGACTGGTCATCGGGGACATTCTCAACCCGTTCTTCGCCGTGCTCGCCCGGTCCGTGGAGGACGAGGCGCGCGCGGCCGGCTACACCGTCGTCATCGGCAACGCCGACGAACGGCCCGAGCGGCAGGACCACTACGTCCGCACGCTGCTCGAACAGCGCGTCGACGGCCTCCTCATCTGCCCGACCGCCGAGGTCACCCCGCTCGTCGAGGACTGCGTCGCCGCGGGCGGCCCGCTCGTCTTCCTCGACCGCACGCTGCCCGGCCTGGACGTGCCGTCCGTACGGGTCGACGGGACGAGCGCCATCCACGAGCTGATCCGGCACCTGCGCGACCTCGGCCACCGCCGGATCGCGTTCATCTCCGGGCCCGGGCTGCTGTCCACCGGTCGTGAGCGCGCCCAGGCGTACGAGGACGCGATGCGCGCGAACGGCCTGGAGATCCGGGACGAGTACATGGAGGCCGGCGACTTCCAAGCGGCGAGCGGCCAGGCCATCGCCGCGCGCTTCCTCGACCTGCCCGAGCCACCTGAGGTGATCTTCGCGGGCGACAACCTCATGGCGCTCGGGGCGCTGGATGAGATCCGGGCGCGCGGGATGCGGATACCGGACGACGTGGCGCTCGCCTCGTTCGACGACGTCGCCTGGTTCGTCCACGTGGACCCGCCGATCACCGCGATCGCCCAGCCCGCCGACGAGCTCGGCCGCCGCGCCGTACGGGCCCTGCTCGAACGCGTCGAGGAGCCCGTCGTGCTCCCGGCCCGCCTCGTCAAACGCCGATCGTGCGGAGAGACATGAACGAGATCCTCAGCGTCCACGGCCTGCGCAAACGGTTCCCCGGAGTGGTCGCGCTCGACGGCGTGGACTTCGACCTGCGCCCGGGCGAGGTGCACGTGCTCCTCGGCGAGAACGGGGCCGGTAAGAGCACGCTGATCAAGATGCTGTCCGGCGCGCATCACCCGGACGAGGGCACCATCCTCGTCGACGGGAGACCGGAGCGGATCCGCACCGCCGAGGACGCCCAGCGGCTCGGCATCGCCACGATCTACCAGGAGTTCAACCTGGTGCCCCAGCTCACCGTGGCCGAGAACCTCCTGCTCGGCCGTCCGCCCCGGCGCTTCGGGTTCGTGAACCGGAAGGCGCTGCACGAGCGGGCCCGCGTGCTGCTGGACCGGGTGGGGCTCGACGTCGACCCGGCCCGTCCCGTCGCGAGTCTCGGCATCGCCCGCATGCAGATGGTCGAGATCGCCAAGGCGCTCGCCCTCGACGCCCGCGTGCTCATCATGGACGAGCCGACCGCCGTGCTCACCACGACCGAGGTCGAGCAGCTCTTCGCGATCGTCCGCCGGCTCCGCGACCGGGGCGTGGCGATCGTGTTCATCACGCACCACCTGGAGGAGATCGCCGAGATCGGCGACCGGGTCACGGTGCTGCGCGACGGCAGGTCGGTGGGCGAGGTCCCGGCCGACACGCCGCGCGAGGAACTCGTACGGCTGATGGTCGGCCGTTCGATCGACCAGCAGTATCCGCGCGAGCCGTCCGACGCGGGCGCTCCCCTCCTGGAGGTGCGCGGCCTGACCCGCCATGGCGTGTTCGAGGACGTGTCCTTCGAGGTGCGCGCCGGCGAGGTGGTCGGCCTGGCCGGTCTGGTCGGCGCGGGCCGTACGGAGGTGGCTCGGGCGATCTTCGGCGCGGACGGGTACGACGCGGGCAGCGTCCTGGTCGACGGCCGTCCGCTCCCCCGCCACGACGTCGGCGCGGCGATGGAGGCCGGGCTCGGTCTGGTGCCGGAGGACCGCAAGGGCCAGGGCCTCGTTCTGGGCGCCGACGTGCGGGAGAACCTCGGGCTCGTCACGTTGCGCCGCGCCAGCCACGGCGGGTTCGTCGACCGCGCCGGCCAGGAGCGTGCCGCGGCGGACATGGCCGCCCGGCTGGGCGTGCGGATGGGCGGGCTCGGCCAGGAGGTCCGCACGCTGTCCGGCGGCAACCAGCAGAAGGTCGTCATCGGCAAGTGGCTGCTCGCCGAGGCGAACGTCCTGATCCTCGACGAGCCGACGCGCGGTATCGACGTCGGCGCCAAGGTCGAGATCTACCAGCTCATCAACTCTCTCACCGCCGCCGGGCGCGCGGTCCTGATGATCTCCAGCGACCTCCCCGAGGTGCTGGGCATGAGCGACCGCGTGCTGGTCATGGCGCGCGGCAGGATCGCCGGCGAACTCAGCGCCGGCGAGGCGACACAGGACTCGGTGATGGCGCTCGCCGTCGCCGAGATCGAGGAGGCGGTATGACCACGGCGATCGCGCGGCTGCGCCAAGGCGGGCTGCTCGGCGAGAACGGATCGCTGGCCGGACTGATCGTGCTGGTCGTGGCCCTGACTCTGCTCTCCGGTGACTTCCTCACCGTGACGAACCTGCTCAACGTCGGCGTGCAGGCGGCCGTCACCGCGATCCTGGCGTTCGGCTCGACGTTCGTCATCATCACGGCCGGCATCGACCTGTCCGTCGGGGCGGTGGCCGCGCTGTCGGCCGTGGTCCTCGCCTGGACCGCGACCAGCCACGGCGTGCCCTGGCCGGTCGCGCTGCTCGTCGCGCTCGTCGCCGGGGTCGTCTGCGGCCTGGTCAACGGGCTGCTCATCACGTACGGGCGGCTGCCTCCGTTCATCGCGACCCTCGCCATGCAGGGCGTCGCACGCGGGCTCGGGCTCGTCATCTCCCAGGGCAGCCCGATCCCGCTGCCCGGCTCGGTGGCGCACCTCGGCGACACCATCGGCAGCTACCTGCCCGTCCCGGTGATCGTCATGGTCGCGATGGGCCTGATCACGGCCGTCGTGCTCGGCCGGACGTACGCCGGGCGCACGATGTACGCGATCGGCGGCAACGAGGAGGCCGCGCGGCTGTCCGGGATCAAGGTCACCCGGCAGAAGATCGTCACGTACGCGCTGGCGGGCGGCTTCGCCGCGGTGGCCGGGATCGTGCTGGCCAGCCGGCTCGCCTCGGCCCAGCCGCAGGCCGCGCTCGGCTACGAGCTGGACGCGATCGCCGCGGTGGTGATCGGCGGCGCCAGCCTCTCCGGCGGCAAGGGCCGTGCCCTCGGCACGCTCGTCGGCGCCCTCATCCTCGCGGTGCTGCGAAACGGACTGAACCTGCTGTCCGTCTCCGCGTTCTGGCAGCAGGTCGTGATCGGCGTCGTCATCGCCCTCGCGGTCCTGCTCGACACGCTCCGCCGCCGTCAGGCGAGCTGAAACATCAATCGGAGGTATCTCGTCATGCGCATCACCAAGCCGGCCGCGGTCGCCGCGGCGGCGGCCACGCTCGCCCTCGGCCTCGCGGCCTGCCGGGGCGGTTCCTCGGGCGGCGACATCAAGATCGGAATGTCGGTGTCCACGCTGAACAACCCGTACTTCGTGCAGTTCCGCCAGGGCGCGGAGGCGGAGGCGAAGAAGGAGGGCGTCAAGCTCACCGTCACCGACGCCCAGAACGACGCCTCCCAGCAGGTCAACCAGGTGCAGAACTTCACCGGTCAGAGCATGAAGGCGATCATCCTCAACCCGGTCGACTCCGACGCCGCCGCGCCGGCGGTCAAGGCCGCCGACCGGTCCAAGATCCCGGTCATCGCCGCCGACCGCGGTGTGAACGGCGCGACCGTCGCCCAGACCGTGGCCTCCGACAACGTCGCCGGCGGGCGGCTGGCCGCCCAGCAGCTCGGCAAGGCGCTCGGCGGCGAGGGCAAGGTCGGCGTGCTCCAGGGCACGGCGGGCACCTCGGCCGCCCGCGACCGGCAGCAGGGCTTCGCCGAGGGCATCAAGGCCTTCCCCGGCATCCAGGTCGTCGCCCAGCAGCCCGCCGACTTCGACCGGGCCAAAGGACTGGACGTGCTGACCAACATGGTGCAGGCCAACCCGGGCATCACCGGGGTGTTCGCCGCCAACGACGAGATGGCGCTCGGCGGCATCAAGGGACTCGGCGCGAAGGCCGGCAAGCAGATCAAGGTGGTCGGTTTCGACGGCACGCCCGACGGGCTCAAGGCGGTCCAGGCCGGCACGCTCGCCGCGGACGTCGCGCAGCAGCCGAGGCTCCTCGGCCAGCTCGCCGTGCAGGCCGCGGTGAAGGCCGCCAAGGGTGACAAGGTGCCGGCGACCGTGGCCGTCCCGGTGAAGGTGGCCGACAAGAGCAACGTCACCCAGTTCACCGGCGGCGCCTGATGGCCGGGCGCGCCTACGACGTGGTGGTGGCCGGGTCGGTCAACGTCGACCTCGTGGTCGGTGTGGAGCGGCGGCCGGGCGCCGGCGAGACCGTGCTCGGCTCCGACCTGGCCACCCACCCCGGCGGCAAGGGCGCCAACCAGGCCGTGGCGGCGGCGCGGCTGGGCGGCCGCGTCGCGTTCCTCGGCCGCGCCGGCACCGACGGCAACGGCGACCTCGTACGGGAGACGCTGCGCCGCGACGGCGTGGACACCGCGCACCTGACCACCACGCCGGCCCCGAACGGCGTCGCGCTGATCACCGTCGACCCGTCGGGCGACAACAGCATCATCGTCTCGCCGGGCGCGAACGCGAAGGTCACCGAGGAGGACGTCGCGGCGGCGCGGTCGCTGTTCGCGGACGCCTCCGTGGTGTCGCTGCAACTGGAGATCCCGCTCGCCGCCGTCGTGGCCGCCGCCCGTACCGCCGACGAGGAGGGCGCGCGGGTGGTCTTCAACCTGTCGCCGGCCGCCGACGTGCCGGACGAGCTCATCGCCCGGTGCGACCCGCTCGTCGTCAACGAGCACGAGGCGGAGTTCCTCGGCGACACGCGGCCGGCCGGGCTGCTCGCCCGGGGGGCGCGGTCCGTCGTCATCACGCGCGGCGCGGACGGGGCGGTCGTGGCCGACGCGAACGGGGTCACCGAGGTGCCCAGCCCGCGGGTGGACGTCGTGGACACGACCGGCGCGGGCGACGCGTTCACCGGCGCGCTGTGCCTGCGGCTCGCCCGCGGCGACGACCTGGCCACCGCCGCACGGTTCGCCGCACGGGTCGGCGCCGCGGCGGTGCGGAAGGCGGGCGCGCAGAGCTCGTTCCCCGCGCCGGAGGATCTGAAGGAGCTGTAGGCGTTGAAGCGTGCCGGAATCCTCAACGGCGCCCTGGCCGGGGCGCTCGCCCGCCTCGGCCACACCGACCAGGTGCTCGTCTGCGACAGCGGCATGCCGCTCCCCCGCGACGCGGACGTCGTGGACCTGGCGTTCCTGCCGGGCATCCCGTCGTTCGCCGAGGTACTCGACGGGCTGCTGGCGGAGCTGACGGTCGAGGGCGCGATCGCGGCGCAGGAGGTGGAGGCGGGCAACCCCGAGTGCCACGCGTTCCTGGACGACCGGCTGCCGGCGCTGACCTTCGTGCCGCACGACGAGCTGAAGCTGCTCGCGCACGCGGTGAAGCTGGTCGTGCGCACCGGCGAGGCGACGCCGTACGCGAACGTGATCGTGCGGTGCGGCGTGGCCTTCTGATCGCTTCACGTCTTGCCGCCCCAGACTGGAACGTGTTCTACTTCTGGGCGTGAGTCAGCGCTCCCGTATCGCCATGACCGACGACGAGGTCGCGGCGTTCATCGAGGCCAACCCCAAGTTCCAGCTCGCCACGATCAACCGGGACGGCACTCCGCACCTGGTGACGATGTTCTCCGGGCTGGTGGAGGGCAAGATCGCATTCTGGACGTACCGGAAGTCGCGCAAGGCGCACAACCTCGCGCGCGATCCCCGCGTCACCTGCCTGGTCGAGGAGGGCACGGACTACTTCGAGCTGCGCGGCCTGATGCTGTACGGAACCGCGCGGGTCCTGACAGAGCAGAACGACGTTCGGTATGTTGGCTCCCAAGTGGTCCGCAGGATGATGGGCCTCGATGACGACGACGCGATCGCCTCCATCGTGGGGGAGACCGCGGCCAAGCGGCACGCCTACATCGTCGAGCCGACCGGTGTGGCCTCCTGGGACCACCGCAAGCTCACATGAAGGGAAGCAGCGTCATGGAAGTACGGGTGGACCCGCTGGTCTGCGAGGCCAACGGCGTGTGCGTCGGGCTCGTCCCCGAGGTCTTCGACCTCGATGACGACGACGAACTCCACATCACCCAGCCGTCGCCCCCGGCCGACCTGGCCGACCGCGTGCGGCACGCCGTACGGTCCTGCCCCAAGGCCGCGCTGGCCACCGACGAGGACTGAACCCCTCGATCATCGGCCGGTCTCCGGGGCCGGCCCCGTCCTGGAGGTGTGTGAGGTGCGAGCCGCGGTCATCCAAGGCGCCGGTGTCAAAGAGGTCGAGCTGCGCGACGACGCGTCGACCGTGGGGCCGGACCCCGCCGAGGTCAAGGTCAGGATCAAGGCGACCGGGGTCTGCCACTCCGACCTGTCGATCCTCAGCGGCACCCTGCCGAACAGCTATCCGGCGGTGGTCGGCCACGAGGCGGCCGGCGAGGTCATCGAGGTCGGCGAGCACGTCACGAACGTCGCGCCCGGCGACCACGTCGTCATCAGCTGGACCCCGGCCTGCGGCCTGTGCCCCGACTGCGTCGCCGGGCGGCCCTTCCTCTGCGTGAAGTACATCATCGAGGGCTACACCAAGCCGCGGTTCCGCGTCGGCGACGACACACCGGCGTACGGCATGGCGGGCTGCGGCACGTGGGCCGAGGAGATGGTGGTGCCGTGGGAGGCCTGCATCAAGGTCGCCGACGACGTGCCGTACGAGTACGCCGCGCTGCTCGGCTGCGGCATCTCCACCGGGGTCGGCGCGGTCATCAACACCGCCCAGGTGCGGCCCGGCACCGCGGTCGCGGTCGTCGGTTGCGGCGGCGTCGGCCTGTCGGTCATCCAGGGCGCCAGGGCGGCGGGCGCGGCGTCCATCCTCGCGATCGACCCGCTGGAGTCCAAGCACGAGATCGCCAAGAGGTTCGGCGCGACGCACACCGCCACGCCGGACGGGGCGGACGAGTTGCGGAACCTCCTCACCGGCGGCCAGGGCTTCGACTACGCCTTCGAGGTGGTGGGCCGGAGCGCGACGATCCGCGCCGCCTGGCAGCTCGCCCGGCGCGGCGGCGACGTGATCGTGGTCGGCGCCGGCGCGGCCGACGACAATGTGCAGTTCAACGCGTTCGAGCTGCTCTTCGACGGCAAGAACCTGCGGTCGTCGCTGTACGGAGGCTCCGACCTGCGCCGCGACGTTCCGCGGTTCGTGGACCTGTGGCGGGCGGGCAAGCTCGATCTGGAGAGCCTGATCACGCGGCGGATCCGTTTCGAGGACCTCAACGACGCGATCGCGACGCTCGAACGCGGCGACGCGATCCGCCAGGTCGTCCTGTTCGACTGACAGACACCCCGTACGGGACCGTCGGCGACGGAAACGAGGAGGGCGGCCGGCGTGCGCTGCCGAGCCGCCGGCCGCCCCTTCGCGACACCCGCTGCTCCGCACGAGAGGCGGCCGGGTGTCTCGCCGTTACGAGCGCTCCGAACCGGGAACGCCCGATCATCCGCATGCGGTGACCTGCCTGTTACATCGCTTCGCACGGTACCGGTGCTACACGGCAGCCGCCGCATTATCGGGCAAAAGTTTTGAATGCCATCCATCGGGCATCTGGCGAGCGTTCAAACAAGCCCAAGGAGGTCCCAATGCGGATACGGGGCGGAATCAGCTTTGTCGGCCTGATCTATATATTGATTGGCATCTTCGTGGCCTGGGACCACGACTACATCACCCTCGGCCTGCTGAAGCGGGTGTTCAGCGCGCTGCTCGCGATCTTCCTGTGGTTCCTCGTCCTCCTCGGCGTGAATCTCAACGTCCACTGAATCCCCACGTCAACCGGCCAGACATCCCCCGGCTTCGCGGTCGCTCCGATCAAGGAATGCGACCGCGAAGTCCATTTCCGGCCTCGATTTTTCAGGGCGTCGGCGTGCGCCAGAGCGTGGGCCCGTCGGTGCGCTGGTCGCCGGTGAAGCCGACCGCCAGGAGATTCGCCCCCAGGACCGTCAGGCCGTCGAGCTCCTGGACGCCCGGTCCGTCGAGCCCGAGACCGTGCGGCCGTGTGGCGCGCCACGTCCGGCCGTCCGCCGAGGACCATGTCGCGACGTCCGATCCGGCCGTGCCGGCGAGCACGAACCCGCGCGACGTGGCGGTGGCCGCCGTGACGCGGGCGCCCGGCGCCGCCCCGGGCAGCGCCGTCGGCTGCCAGGTGCGCCCGCCGTCGGTGGAGACCGACGCGAAGGCGTACGCCCCGGCCACCCCGGTGGCCACGAGCACCGCGCCCCGCGCCACCACCTTCGTCAGCGAGCCCTGCGTGGTGCCGTTCGGCAGCGCGGGCGCCGCCGTCGACAGGGTCCACCGCCGGCCGTCCGGTGAGGTCCACAGCGCGGGCTGCGACACCTTGTTCTTCGTCTGGCCGCCGACCGCCACGAAGCCGTTCGGCCCGGCGGCCACGTCGCTCATCCACTTCGGCGCGTCGCGGTCGCCGGTCAGGTCGCCCTTGCCCGCACTCGCGCCATGGGTCCAGGTCTTCAGGTCCGCCGAGGTCCACGCGGCGGCGCTCGTGCCGCCCTGGGTGCCGACGACCACGTACGCCGAGCCGCTCGCCGCCGCCGCGGACGGCACCAGGTCACCGCCGAGCGTCCGGCCCTGCGCCGGCTGCCAGGTGACGGTGTCGCCCGACGTCAGCACCAGCGGGTGCGAGCCGGTGCCGCCGACGGCGAGCCAGCCCGGCCCGCCGTGGACCGCGTCGACGAGCCGCTGCTGACCGGTGTCCTTGGACGCCGGAAGCTTGGCGCGCGTCCACGTGGCGGCGTCCGCCGAGGTCCACAGCGCCGCGCGGCCGTTCGTGCTGCCGACCGCGACGACCCGGCCCGCGTCGGCCACGACGCCGTCGACCGTGCGCTCCGGGTGCACCGCGTCGGGGATCGCGGCCAGGTTGACGTCGCCCACGCCCGCCATCGTCAGGTACGCGCCGCCGTCGTCGCTCCGCCCGGACACGACCGGGCCCTGCGGGGTGAGCGCGGCGCCGGTGAGCGTACGGCCGCCCGCCAGGTCGCCCACGTGGCGCCAGGTCTTGGCGTCGCCGCTGGTCATGACGGCGGTCTTTCCGCCCTTGACGGGCACGAGGACCGTCAGGCCGTTGTCGGTGCCGCGCACCAGGCCGATCCGGGAGTACCCGGTGACCGCGAGAGTGCCGGCCGCCGCCCAGTTCTCGCCGTCCGCGGAGCCGAAGAACGCGCCGTACGCGGTGGTCTTCTTCTTCCTCTTGCGGCCGCTCGTGCGCGAGGCCTCCCGCGCGGCGAAGAAGCCGGTCTGGGTGGCGACGACGCCCACGACGTCACCGGACGAGCCCTGGCCCTGCGGGACCGTGAGCCGCGCCCAGGTGCGGCCGCCGTCGGGCGACCGCCAGAACGCCTCGCTCTCCGCGGTGCGGTGCGTCTTGCGCCGCTTCCCCCTGACCCGGCGGGTGACGGTCTTGGTGGTGCGCACCCGGCCGTGCGCCACGACGACGTCGCCGTGCGCCGCGACGTCCGACAGGCTCACGGCGGTGCCGCCGGACGGCGGCTGGAACCGGTCGCCGCCGAGCCGCGTCCACGTGGCGCCGTCGGCGGAGGTCCAGATCACGGCCTGCGTGCCGCCGTGGACGGTGGCGGTGCCCACGGCGACGAACCCCGAGGCCGTACGGGCCAGCCGCCGGACCTGGTCGCCCGGGCCGAAGGCGCCGGCCGGCGGCCGGCGCGTCCAGGTGCGCGCGTCGGTGCTCGTCCATCCGACGACGGCGTCACGGGTGGTGCCCAGCGCGGCCCACTTGCCGTTGCCGCCGGCGAGCAGCCCGGGGTACTCCCCCTGCGGCGGATCGCCGCCGTCGGCCGCGCGCACCTTCGCCAGCTTCCACGTGCGGCCGCCGTCGGCCGAGGTCAGGAACTGCGCCCGCGAGTAGACACCGCCCTGCTCGGAGCCGAACGCCACGGTCGTGGTGCCGCCGGACGCCACGCCGTCCAGCGTGTGCACCCGGCCGCCGGTGGCCGCCGCAGGATCGAGCGCGAACAGCCGGTCGGCCGCGACCGCGGGTGTGCCGCCGTCCTGCTTCTTTCCGCCGCCGCCCCTGCCGAACAGCAGGTACGCCCCACCGCCGACGACCAGCACGGCCACGACGCCGACGGCGATCGCCCGCAGCGGAAGCCCCTGCCCGGAGGGAAGGCGCCGGCGCCGCTTCGAGGGCGTCCACGGCTCCGCGTCGGCGGACGCGGCGTCACCCGGACCGATGGTCGGACCTGTGGTCGGACCTGTGGCCGGACCGGTGGCCGGAACGGCCGGCTCGGCCGGCGGGCGCGGCTGCGGCACCGGCGCCGGATAGTGCGGGGCCGTGGGCGGCGCGGCGGGCGCGGGAGCGCTCGCCGCCGGGCGGGGGGGCCGCGGCTTGGTCTCGGCGCGGCTCCAGTCGATGCCCGCCTGGTGCCACACGGCGTTCGACCGCTGCCAGGGCGAGGTGTTCGGCATGCCGCGCAGGCGCGAGCTCTCGAGGGCGTCGGCGGCCTCGGCCAGCCGCTCGGTGATCCGGCGGCGCTCGTTCCGGCCGCTCGGCGGCGGCCCCGCGGCGGGCCCGGATCGCTCCGAGGCGGCACCACCGCCGAAGAAGTCCCCAGGGGAGGAAGCGCCGTTGCCGGTCGTGCTCACGCTGACCCTCTCGTTGAAACGTCCCGTGCAGAGGACCATCAAACCCTGCTTCGGCGCGCGATGAGGGCGGTAAGGGCGCATGTCCGGCACCCATTTACGGCCGGTCCGTTCGCGGGCGCACTCACCCGCGGAGCCGCGGCAGCACCTCCGCACCCAGACGACGGATGTTCTCCCTGGTCAACGCCGGATCACCGGTGCCATCGGCCATGAGGACGAAGTGGTCGACGCCCGTACGCTCCGCGGTCGCCGTCAGTGTCGCGACGCAGTCGTCCGCGGTGCCGACCGGATGGATCCGGCACAGCAGCGCGGCGTACTCCTCCGGATCGCGGGGCCGGCGCGGACGGCCGTCGACCGGGACGTACCCGGCCAGGCCCGGCCCGAGCCAGCGCGGCATCGCCGTCCGCAGCGCCCGCTGCGCCTCGGCGCGCGTGTCCGCGACATGGGCGACGCCGGCCGCCAGGTGACCGGGTCTCGCCGGGCCGTACCGGGCGTAGTGCTCGACCATGGCGCGCTTGTCCTCGTCGCCGGCGTGCATGCCCAGCAGCATCGGCAGCCCGCGCCGCGCGGCCAGCTCGGCCGTCGCGGCGGAGGTGCAGGCCACGACGACGGGCGGTCCGGTGAGCGGGCGCGGCACGACGGGCACCTCGCGGAACGGGAAGGTCGCGGTGCCCGCGACCCGCTCCTCGGTCAGCGCGGCGAGCAGCAGGTCCAGGCTCTCGGCGAAACCGGACTCGTACCGCGCCAGCCCGGTGCCGAAGACCTCCAGGTCCACCCAGGGGCCGCCGCGCCCGACCCCGAGCCGGAACCGTCCCCGGCCGACCTGGTCGAGCAGCGCGGCCTGCTCGGCGAGGGCCACCGGGTGCTGGTTGGACAGCACGCTGACGGCGGTGCCGACCGCGATCCGGCTCGTGCGCCCCAGGACGTACGCGGCGAGGGTCACCGCCGAGGGACAGACGCCGTAGGACATGAAGTGGTGCTCGGCGAACCAGACGCCGTCGAACCCGGCCCGCTCGGCCTCGACGGCCGCCTCGACCGTACGGGCGAGCACCTCGGCGTGCGACTGGCCGGGGAACTGCGCCGCCGGCAGGAAGAGCCCGATTCGCATCGGCGGATCAGCCGCGGACGTAGACGCGCGTGCCGATCGGCAGCAGCTTCGCCACGATCGTCGACGTGCTCATCGGCACCCGTACGCAGCCGTGGGACGCCGGCCGCAGCGGCACCGAGGGCTCGCCGTGGATGGCGTACCCGCCGTCGAAGTAGTTGGCCTTGTAGAGCGTGCCCAGCGGCGAGGTCTCCCAGCCGGCGGCCTTGCGGTACACCCGGAAGTTTCCGCGCGGCGTGTGCGCGAACCCGGTGTGCCCCTGGGAGGAGTAGTACTGCTCCGACCCGGAGGAGATGTGGCTCGTCAGCACGAGGCGGCCGTTCTTGTAGACGTAGAGGAGCTGGTGCTTGACGTCGACCTCGGCCCGGTCGCCGGCGCCGCGCGGCACGAGCGGCTTGGGCGTCCGCGGCGCCGCGAACGCGCTCCAGAACCGCGCGCTCGTCCGCGACGCGGGCTTGATGTGGTTGACCTTCTGGAACGCCCAGACGGCGAAACTCGTCGCCGGCCCCCACCTCCCGTCGGCGGCGCCGGGGTCGTAGCCGAGGTCCACGAGCCGCTGCTGGAGCGCCTTCACCTCCGCGCCGTGGTCGCCCCGGTGGAGCTTCGGCCCGGCGGCGCCGGCAGGCGGGATCCGGGTCGTGGCCGGGCCGCCGTCCACGGTGGTGTTCCGCGCCGGAGCGCTCCGCGCGGGCGCCTTGGGGGCGGCCTTCGCCGCGGCCCTGGGAGCGGCCTTGGGGGCGGCTTTGGGGGCGGCCTTGGGGGTGGTGGAGACGTGGGTGGCCTGACCGGCGATCGCCGCGACCAGCAGTAACGCCGAGCCGGTCCCGGTGAGGACGACCGCGCTCAAGCGGATGCGCATCGGCTTCACTCCCAGGAGTCGAGAGGGATCGTCCTTCCCCTGCGTCCCCGCTGCCGCGCGCTTTACTCCTGCCGGCCCGTCGCTTGACGCGCGACAGGGGTCAGCGGCGGGGCATCGTACGGGTCTCGACGAGCCCCTTGTAGGCGAGCGCGCGTACGTACACGAGCGGCGCGTCGGCGGGCAGGTCACCGCTCCAGTCCTCGTCGCGGGTGGCGCCGAAGCCGTTCACCTCGACCCGGACGCCCGGCGGCACGATGATCTCGATGTCGGACTTGTAGGCGACCGCGCGGATCACGGTGACCGGCTCGGTGAGCTCGGCGGCCCGCAGGTCGATCACCCCGCTGCCCTTGTAGACGATCGCACGGAAGGTGCCCGGCACCCGCCAGCGGCCCGCGTACCGCACGCTGTTCTTGTACGCGACCGCGTTACGGCCCGGCTTGGGCATCCGGGCGGGCGCCGGGGCGGCCGGAGGCGCCGCGACCGGCGCGGTGGTGGCCGGCAGATCGGTGAGCAGCGCGTCGAGGTCGCCGTGCGTGCGCGCGGCCAGCGCGGCGCGCATGCGCTCGTCGAACTCCGCGTCGGCCAGGCGACCCTCGGCGAAGGCGACCTGCAGCCGCTGGACGGTCGCGTCCCGCTCCTGGTCGGAGGCGCGCATGCTCGACGCGGGGATGCTCGGCGCGGGCGGGCTAGGCGTGGGCGGGCTCGCCTCGCGGTACGGCTCCATCGATGAATCCCCCTTCATGGCCGCAAAACGAGATGTATCTTAAACCCAGTTCTCTCTAAAGGCGAGACCTTGCCCGGTGGGCGACTCGCCGGACCAGCGCGCCGGGCGCCGGCCGTACGGCCGTTAGGTTGGGCGTGTGCTGCTACTCACGACGCTCGACGCCTGGCGCGCCGAGCCGGACCAGCCGTTCCGCGACGAGTCCGCCGCCTACTCCCCCGAGGAGGACGCGGTCGCGCTGGCCAACGACGCCTTCCCCGGCGGTCAGGTGATCGCGCTGGTCGTTCCCTTCTCCCGCGTGCCGCTGCCCGGTGCGGTCAACCGGTCCACGGTCGAGGAGGTGCGGTACGCCCGGCGCGACCCGAGCGGCCGGGTGACCGGCTTCCACGCCCGTCCCCCGGTGGCCGAGGCGCTGGACCTGCTGCCGCATCCGGAGGGCGGCTGGTTCCGCGAGACGTGGCGGACCGCGGCCCGCCTCCAGGCCCACGGCGGTGAGCGCGACACCGCCACCGGCATCTACTTCCTGCTCGGCGTCGGCGACGAGTCGATGTGGCACGTCGTCCGCTCCGACGAGCTGTGGCTGTGGCACCGCGGAGGCCCGCTGGAGCTGACGACACGCGGCGACGCGCCGACCGAGGAGAACACCGTCCTGCTCGGCCCGGACCTGGAGCGCGGCCAGGTGCCGCAGGCGCTGGTGCCGGGCGGCGTCTGGCAGTCCGCCCGGCCGGCGGCCGGGCAGGAGGTGCTGGTGAGCTGCGTCGTCTCCCCCGGCTTCGACCCGGCCGACTTCAGCGTCTGAGCCGGCGACCGGGCCCGTACCGCCGGCTCTCCGCCGTGGCCCGGCGTCGCGGAACCCCGCGTGGCGTCCGCTCGGCCCCGCGCCCGGACGGGCCGGAACGCTCAGCGGTTGCGGAAGTGCGGCTCGCGCTTGGCCATCGTGGCCGCGAGCCCCTCGGCCAGGTCCTCGGTGAGGAAGGCCATGGTCTGCGTACGGTTCTCCACCGCGAGGTGACTGCGCAGCCCCGAGGTGTCGAGGGACAGGTTCAGCAGCTCCTTGGTGTGCCGCAGCCCGAAGGGCGAGCGTTTCAGCAGGTCGGCGGCGAGTTCGAGGGCGGCGTCGAGGTCGGCTCCCTCATCGGCCCGCGTGGCGAGCAGGCCGAGGTCGTACGCCTCCGCGGCGGTGACCGAGCGGGCCCGGTAGAAGATCTCCGCGGCCCGTGAGGCACCGATCAACCGGGGCAGCAGCCAGGTGAGCCCGAGATCGCCCGCCGAGAACCCGAGCTTGAGGAACGGCGCGATAAAGGTCGCCGTCGGGTCGGCGACCCGCAGGTCGCAGGCCAGGGCGATGGACATGCCCATGCCGGCGACCGGGCCGTGCAGCGCGGCGATCACCGGCTGCGGGATGTCGCGCAGCCGGAGGATGAGCTCGCCGCTGCGCGCCATGCCCCGGTAGACCCGCGCGACCCGGCCCTCCTCGGCCTCCTCGCCGGAGCCGAGACCGTCGCCCCGGACGTCCATGCCGGCGGTGAAGGCCCGCCCGGCACCGGTCAGCACCACCACGCGGGTCTCGACGTCGGTGGCCAGCCGGTCCAGGATCGCGAGAAGCTCCTCGACCATCGCCGGCGTGACCGCGTTGAGCCGCTCGGGCCGGGCTAGGGTGACCACCGCCACCCCGTCCCGCCGCTCGAACGTGACCGCGCTCATGCGGCGATTCCCTCGGCACTCATCCGCGCCACTCACCGATAAGTTCGGAGGAGGCCCAGTTCTTCGAGGCCGGGAGGAAATCCGGCCCCCGAAAGAGCTGGCCCGACGAAGCCGGGCACTCCAGGCATGAAGCGTTCATAGCCGTCTTTCCATCCCGTTCTTCCGTTACTCGTTGCTGATCTTGGGGCACTGCGAGACTTTCGAACGTGCGTACGAGCTACAAGGTGCGGGCCTACCCCACCCAGGAGCAGGCGGCGATGTTGAACCGCACGTTCGGCTGCGTACGTCTGGTGTGGAACAAGGTTCTGGAATGGAGGAAGACTCGTTACCGCAGCCAGGGGCTCAGGACCTCCTATGCCCAGACCAGCCGATATCTGACTGAGTTGAAGCGCGATCCGGACCTGGGGTTTTTGTCCGAGGTTTCCTGCGTGCCGCTCCAGCAGGGGCTGCGGCATCAGCACGCGGCGTTCGTGAACTTTTTTGCAGGTCGTGCCCGTCATCCCAGATACAAGTCGCGGCAGCGCAAGCAGTCGGCGACCTTCACCCGGTCGGCGTTTCGCTGGCGGGAGGGCCGCCTTTATCTGGCCAAGATGATGGACACACCGCTGGAGGTCGTGTGGTCCTGGCCGGATGTCGATCCCGCGTCGATCGAGCCGACGTCGGTGACGGTCTCGCGTGAGCCGTGCGGACGCTGGTACGTCTCCCTCGCCGTCGAGGTCCCAGGCCCTGAACAGGCGCCCCCGACCGGCGCGGTCGTCGGGGTGGACCTGGGCATCAAGGACTTCGCGGTCACCTCCGACGGAGGCAAGATCGCCAATGCCCGCCGCCTGGCCAAACGAGAACGTAACCTGGCCCGCTACCAGCGGCGCATGGCACGCAAGCAACCCGGATCGAACAACCGGGCTAAGGCAAGGGCGAAGGTGGCCCGCGCGCACCGCAAGGTCACCGCGTCCCGCACGGACTTCCTGCACAAGACCAGTGCCCGCCTGGTCCGCGACCACGACGTCATCGTGATCGAAGACCTGAACATCAAGGGCATGATCCGTAACCGGCGGCTCGCCAAAGCCATCTCCGACTGCGGATGGGGAGAGTTCCGCCGCCAACTGAAGTACAAAGCAGCCAGGCACGGTCGCCATCTGATCGTGATCGACCGCTGGTACCCCAGCTCCAAAACCTGCTCGACGTGCGGACACCTGCTCGTCGAACTCCCGCTTTCCACCCGGGCGTGGCGTTGTCCGTCCTGCCGTACCCTGCACGACAGGGACATCAACGCGGCAAAGAACATTCTGGCGGCAGGTCTTGCCGTGTCGGCCTGTGGAGGTGACGTCAGACACCCGGGGCCCCCTCGGGCGCAGTCGCCACAGAAACAGGAACCCCAGCCCGCGAGGGCCGGGATCCCCGTCCTTCAGCTTCAGGGCCGGGAATAGTCAATTGATCGCGTTGAAGACGGCCATGGTCTGCTCGCCGATGTCCTTGGCCAGCAGGTACGGCTCGACCTCGTTGATCTGCTGCCAGTTGTCGCGCACGTCCTCGACGCTGAGTCCGCCCTGCTTGGTGAAGCCCGGCCCCTCGGCCACGAAGACGCGGGCCACCCGTCCGCCGCCCACGCTGTAGGTCTCGCCGGTCGACTCGTTGGTCTCGTGCGCGAGCCAGGCCACGACCGGAGTGACGAGCTCGACGCTCAGCTTCTCCTTGTACTCCGGCGGGAACAGCTCCTCGGTCATGCGGGTCCAGGCGATCGGAGCGATCGCGTTGACCTTGATGTTGTACTTGGCGCCCTCGGCCGCCAGCGTCTTGGTCAGCCCGACGAGCCCCATCTTGGCCGAGGAGTAGTTGGCCTGCCCGAAGTTGCCGAACAGCCCGGCCGGCGAGGTGGTCATGACGACGCGGCCGTACGCCTGCTCGCGCAGGTGCGGCCACGCGGCGTGGGTGACGAGGAACGACCCGCGCAGGTGCACGGCGAGGACCTGGTCGAACTCCTCCGGCACCATGTTCTTGAAGGACTTGTCCCGCAGGATGCCGGCGTTGTTGACGACGATGTCCACCTTGCCGAACGCGTCGAGCGCGGTCCGTACGATCGCCTCGGCGCCCTCGGGGGTCGCGACGTTGTCGGTGCTGGCGACCGCCTCGCCGCCGTTCTTCTTGATCTCCTCGACCACGGCGGCCGCCGGCCCGGCGGAGGAGCCGCTGCCATGGAGCGAGCCGCCGAGGTCGTTGACGACGACCTTCGCGCCCCGCGCGGCCAGCTCGAGCGCGTGCTGCCGGCCGAGCCCCTGCCCGGCCCCGGTGACGATCGCCACCCGTCCGTCGAACCGCAGTTCCGCCATGTCCACATCCTCCTCGCGACGCGTTACCGACTCCGTGTGTATCAAACCGAATCCGACTCGGACGGTCCAGGCGGACGCCCCGCCGGCGGTGACTCCGGAGGAGGAAGACCAGAAAGGGGTCAGTCGTCGTGCTGGTGCTCGCGCAGGTCCTCGCGCAGGTCGGGGACCGACACCGGCTCCGGGGCGGTCTCGGTCTCCTGGGCCTCCTTCTTCCGGCGGCGGTACAGCCAGACGCCGAGCGCGATCACGACGATCACCGCGACCACGACCGCGAGGACCCGGCCGGCCCACTGGGCGACCTGCTCGAACGCCGTTCCGGCCAGGTAGCCGCCCATCGTGAAGCCGATGCCCCAGGTGATGCCGCCGAGGGCGTTGAAGACCAGGAACCGGCCGTACGGCATCCGCGCGCTCCCCGCGAGCGCGGGCATGATCGCGCGAAGGAGGGCGGTGAAGCGGCCGATGAAGACGGCGAAGGCGCCACGCCGGCGCAGCAGGTCCTGTGCGCTGCCGAGGCGGTCGCGGTGCTTGCGCAGCGCGCGGGTGTCGAGCAGCCGGTCGCCGAACTTGCGCCCGATCTCGTACCCCACCGAGTCGCCCACGACGGCGGCGCCCACGATCACGACGAGCAGGATGGGCAGCGAGACCCGGTGCTGGCTGGCGAGCACGCCCGCGATGACGATCGCGGTCTCCCCAGGGAAAACGAACCCGAAGAAAAGGGCGGCTTCGGCGAACACCAGCGCGGCGACCACCCCGTAGATGATCGGGCCGTGCAGGTGGAGCAGAGCGTCAGTGATATGACCCACGGGCGATCAGCGTCCCGTTTCCGGCGTCTCCATGACGATTATCGTATGAGCAGGTCGGCACCGGCGGATCGCTCTAAGGTCGCAGATTCCCGTCAATCGGAGGGACTACATGGCGAACATCGTGAGCGCCGAGCTGAAGAACGGCCGATTCGTCCGGCAGGCGAACCGGTTCACCGCCCGCATCGGCACCGATGAAGAGCTCCCCGTCGAGGCCGGCCGCTACCAACTCTACGCCTCGCTCGCGTGCCCCTGGGCGCACCGTTCACTGATCGTCCGCAGGCTGCTCGGGCTCGAGGATGTGATCGGAGTCACGATCGTCGACCCGATCCGCGACGAACGCGGCTGGCGCTTCACCCTGTCGCCGGACGGCCGCGATCCCGTGACCGGCGCGCGGTTCCTGGCCGAGCTCTACACCGCCACCGACCCCTCGTACGAGGGGCGGCACACCGTGCCGTGCGTCTGGGACACCGTGGGCGGCCGGCTCGTCACCAACGACTATCCCCAGATCACGCTGACGCTCGAGTCGGCCTTCGAGCCCTTCCACCGGCCCGGCGCGCCCGAGCTGTACCCGCAGGAGCTGCGCGCCGAGATCGACGCGGTGAACGACGAGGTCTTCCACAACGTCAACAACGGCGTCTACAAGGCGGGCATGGCGCAGACCCAGGAGGCGTACGAAGAGGCGTTCGACGCGCTCTTCACCACTCTCGACCGCCTGGAGGCCCGCCTCGACGGCCACGACTACCTGGTCGGTGACCGGCTGACCGAGGCCGACGTACGCCTGTACCCCACGCTGGCGCGCTTCGACGCCGTCTACCACGGGCACTTCAAGTGCAACCTGCGGCGGATCGTCGACTATCCGCGCCTGTGGGCGTACGCCCGCCGGCTCTACGCCATTCCCGCGTTCGGCGAGACCACCGACTTCGACCACATCAAGCGTCATTACTACGAGACACAACGGCACCTGAACCCGTACGGCATCGTGGCCAAGGGCCCGGCGATCTCATGGACGTGATCGTTCTCCGCGCGCCGGAGTACGGTCGGAGAATGGACGAGTTCGCACTCCGCCTGAACCGGCGGCTCGGCTCCGAGGGCGGCCTGGTCTGGTCTCCCTACTCCGTCGCGTCGGCGCTGGCGCTCGCGGCGGCCGGCGCGCGCGGCCGCACGTACGACGAGCTGGCCGGCGCCCTGGGCGGGGCGCCGGGCGAGCTGGGCCTCGCGGAGGCCGCGGCGCTCGACGACGCCGAGATCGCGGTGGCCGACACGCTGTGGCTGCGCGAGGGCGTCCCCGTCGAGGAGGAGTACGAACGCGCGACCGGCGCGGCGCTGCACAGCGCCGACTTCGCCGGCGACCCCGAGGCCGCCCGCCGGGCGATCAACGCGGAGGTCGCCAAGACGACGCGCGAACTCATCCGCGACCTGCTGCCGGCCGGCGCCGTCGACCCCGGCACGGTCGCGGTCCTCGTGAACGCGCTGTACCTCAAGGCCGCCTGGCGGATCCCCTTCTCCCGCAGCGACACGGTCCCGGTGCCCTTCTACGGCCCCGGCGGGCGACGGCGGGTGCCGATGATGCGCCGCACCGGCCGCATGCCCTACGCGGAGGCCGGCGGCTGGCGGATGGTCACGCTCACGGCCGGGGGTGGCGTGGTCGCGGACGTGCTGCTCGGGCCCGAGGACGGCCCGCCGGCGCCGGAGTCGCTCCGCCCGCTGTACGACGCGGCGCAGCCGGTCAAGGTCGAGTTGGCCGTGCCGAAGTTCCGGGTCGAGAGCGGAGCGAGCCTGACCGAGCCGCTCGGCGCCCTGGGCGTACGGACCGCCTTCACCGACGACGCCGACTTCTCCGGCATGACACCCGCGCCCGTGCGGATCGACCGGGTCGAGCACAAGGCCGTGCTCGAGGTGGACGAGCAGGGCCTGGAGGGGGCTGCGGCCACCGCGGCCGTGATGGTGCCGGCGGGCATGGACCTGAGCCGTCCGGTGGAGTTCCGCGTCGACCGGCCGTTCCTCGTGGTCGTACGCCATCCGGCCAGCGGAGCCGTCTACTTCCTCGCCCGCGTCACCGAACCCTGATCACCGACCTCGGAAGTCCGAGCACTCCCCGCCCGCCCGGGGCCGACCCCACTTCCATTGTCAAGGCCGCGGCTCTGCCACGAGAAGGCCCTCAGAGCGCCCCGGCCCGCGACCGCTCTCAAAGGCAACCAGCTGGGCCCTCACCTGCCCGTTTGGTTGGATGCCGCCATGAGCGCAGGCACTCACCCGGAATCCGGTCTGACGAAGAGCATCTGGAGCGACGCCGACTTCGACGTGATGGGATGGCATGACGGCACCATCCACGGACTCTGCGTGCAGCCGGGTGCCTCCGACGACTCGTTGCCGCGCCTGCTCCTGGACATCGACTACATCGTCCGCTGGGTGCATCCGGTCGCACCGCAGACGCACTTTAGCTTCTGGATCGCGCCGTCCACGCTCGTGTTCGACGATGTCTGGGACGTCGAGGGCGACCTCGACTTCAAGGGGATGGCCTTGAGCCTCGACATCGACCACCTTCGACGCTCAGCCCCAGAGGACGGTCGCGGCGGCCCACAGTGGCACATCGAAGGTCACTTCTTCGACCTCAAGTTCCGGGCTACGGGATTCCACCAGTACCTACGGCAGGCGCCCCAGCACGCGGAGCGGCCTGTCCTCTCACACAGCGAGCGCGGAGGGATCTCGTTCGCGGAGATCGCCTTCGCCTGAAACCGGCCCACACGCCCACGCATCAGGCGCTCAGACTCGAACACGGCCTCAGAGCGGCTGTGGACAACCACGCGCAACCGGGACCTCACCGGAACGCGCGGCGGTAGGCGTTCGGGCTGAGGCCGGCCACGCGCTTGAACCGGTCGCGGAAGGCGGTCGGCGAGCCGAACCCGACCTGCGCGGCGATGCGGTCGACCGGATGCGTGGTGGTCTCCAGGAGGTGCTGCGCCCGCCGGATGCGGGCGCGGTGCAGCCACTGCAGCGGCGTCGTGCCGGTCTGCTCGCGGAAGCGCCGGTTGAGCGTGCGGGTGCTCATCCCGGCGTGGGCGGCGATCTCCTCGAGCGTGAGGTCGCGGCCGGAGTTGTCCTCCATCCAGCGCAGCACCGGCTCCAGCACCGAACCGCGCGGCGTGGGCGGCTGCTCGTGCACGATGAACTGCGCCTGCCCGCCCTCCCGCTCCAGCGCCATCACCGACAGCCGGGCCGCGTCGGCCGCGACGGCCGAGCCGTGGTCGCACCGGATCATGTACAGGCACAGGTCGAGGCCTGCCGCGGCGCCGGCCGAGGTCAGGATCTGCCCGTCGTGCACGTACAGCACGTCCGGGTCGACCTTCACGGCCGGGTACCGCTCGGCCAGGTACCCGGCGGCGGCCCAGTGGGTCGTGGCGCGCCGCCCGTCCAGCAGCCCGGCCGCCGCGAGGGTGAAGGCGCCGGCGCAGATCGACGCGATCCGCGTGCCGGCCTCGGCCGCGCGCCGGAGCGCGGCGAGCACGTCGGGCGGTGGCGTGGCCGGTGCGGCGACGCCGGGCACGATGATCGTGTCCGCCTCCTCCAGCGCTTCCAGACCCCACGGCGCGCGGATCGTGAACGCTCCGGCGTCGACCTCCTCCGAGGGCGCACAGACCCGCAGGCGATAGGGCGACCTCCCGTCGGGCAGGCGCGTACGCCCGAAGGCCTCCAGGGGCGTGGTCAGGTCGAATCCGATCACCCCGTCGAGCGCGAGTACCGCGATCGTGTGCATGGCCGTAACGTACGCCACCGCCGATTTCCCGCCACCCATCCGTGACCGGCACCGCCCGCGCGCATCAGGGCGTCCGGTCGGCCGTCGTGGTGCGGCCACCTGCCGGGTACGCGTCCAGGTCCCGGTCTTGGCGAGAATCCGGTGGAGCATGGCACTTACGCCACTGTCGAGCCCGGGGGCCGGTCCGTAGCGTCGTGCCCGCGCCGCCGTACGCCGGCGGCGATCACACCGTTCCCCGCACGAAGGCACCCGCATCCGTGACCAAGATCCTTCTCATCGTCCACGTCCTGGCCGCCGTCCTCGCCGTCGGGCCGGTGGCCGTGGCGGCCAGCATGTTCCCCGCCGCGATCCGCCGGGCCTCCGCCCGGCCCGCCGAAGAGCCCGCCCTCGAACCCGCCCTCGGGGCCACCGCCGCCCCGGGCGACGACGGCCCGGCGATGGCCGGTGCGCGGCTCCTGCACCGCGTCTGCCGCGTGTACGCCGTCGCCGGCGTCGCCGTGCCGGTGTTCGGCCTCGCCACCGCCGGCGCCATGCACGTCACGGGCGACGCGTGGGTGATCGTCTCCATCGTCCTCACGGCGCTCGCGGCCGCCGTGCTCGCCCTGCTCGTCCTGCCCCGCCAGCAGGCGCTCCTCGCCGGCCCGCGGCCGCTCAGCGCCACCGAGCGCGGCCCGGCGCGGCTCGCCATGTACACCGGGCTGTTCAACATCCTGTGGGCGGCGGTCACCGTCCTGATGATCGTCCGGCCCGGGTCCAGCACCGGAGCGTGATCTGCGTCACCCGGCGGGCTCTCGCGGCCGAGCCCTCCACCGGAGGGCTCGCGGGGCCGTGAGCGGAGGATCCGGTCCGCGAACGGCGTTCGGCCAAAAGGACACGGCCATCGCGCCGCCCACCGAAAGCCTTTATCCGCGCCCGAATTCGAGCGGAATATCCCTATCCGTGGAAGCGCTATGCATGAGCGTGGCCTGTCCACATCGTGAGAACCCTGAGCCTTGCATCGCGGACGGTCACGGACGAGTAGCCTTGTCTCGATTACAGATCCACCTGCGAGCGCGGAAGAGGGCGATCTCCGCCGTGTCGACTCAGTCGTCGCGATCCTCCGCCGACCAGACCACTCCAGACTTCGGTCCCAACGAGTGGCTGGTCGACGAGCTTTATCAGAAGTACCTCGAAGACCCCAACTCGGTTGACCGAGCCTGGTGGAACTTCTTCGCCGACTACCAGCCGGACCGCCCGGCCAAGGCCGCTGACGGCGCGGCCGCCTCTCCTCCGACACCCGCTCCCACGACGCCCTCCGCTCCGACCGCGCCCGTACCCAAGCAGAAGCCCGCCGCCGCTCCCGCCGCCAGGCCCGAGCAGAAGCCGGCCGCGGAGGCACCCGAGAAGCCGGCCAAGAAGGCCGCCCCGGCGCCCCAGGTCCCCGGCGGAGCCGAGGAGGTGCGCCTGCGCGGCGTCGCCGCCCGCACCGTCACCAACATGGAGGCCAGCCTGGCCGTGCCGACCGCGACCAGCGTGCGCGCGGTGCCCGCCAAGCTGCTGATCGACAACCGCATCGTGGTCAACAACCACCTCAAGCGCGGGCGGGGCGGCAAGGTCTCCTTCACGCACCTGATCGGGTACGCCCTGGTCAGGGCGTTGCAGGTGATGCCGGAGATGAACGCCTCCTACGCCGAGGTGGACGGCAAGCCCACGCTGATCCGCCCCGAGCACGTCAACTTCGGCCTGGCGATCGACCTGAAGAAGGACGACGGCCAGCGGCAGCTCGTCGTGCCCAACATCAAGAACGCCGAGACCCTCGACTTCCGCCAGTTCTGGGCGGCGTACGAAGAGGTCGTGCGCAAGGCGCGCAACAACAAGCTGACGATCGACGACTACGCCGGCACCACGATCAGCCTGACCAACCCCGGCACGATCGGCACGGTGCACTCGGTGCCCCGCCTCATGCCCGGCCAGGGCACGATCATCGGCGTGGGCGCGATGGAGTACCCCGCCGAGTACGCCGGCACGTCCGAGGAGGCGCTCGCCCGCCTCGGCATCAGCAAGGTCATGACGCTGACCTCGACGTACGACCACCGCATCATCCAGGGCGCCCAGTCGGGTGACTTCCTGCGCGTCGTCCACCAGCTCCTGCTCGGCGAGGACGACTTCTACGACGAGATCTTCGAAGCGCTGCGCATCCCGTACGAGCCGGTCCGCTGGGTCCAGGACATCAGCGCGACCCACGAGGACGACGTCGCCAAGGTCGCCCGGGTGCACGAGCTGATCCACGCCTACCGCGTGCGCGGCCACCTCATGGCCGACACCGACCCGCTGGAGTACACCCAGCGCCGCCACCCCGACCTCGACGTCCTCAAGCACGGCCTCACCCTGTGGGACCTGGAGCGCGAGTTCGCCACCGGCGGCTTCGGCGGCAAGCCGACCATGAAGCTGCGCGACATCCTCGGCGTGCTGCGCAACTCCTACTGCCGCACGGTCGGCATCGAGTACATGCACATCCAGGAGCCCGACGAGCGGGCCTGGATCCAGTCGCGCGTCGAGGTGCCGCCGGAGAAGCCCGACCGCGAGGAGCAGAAGCACATCCTCGGCCGGCTCAACACGGCCGAGGCGTTCGAGACGTTCCTGCAGACCAAGTTCGTCGGCCAGAAGCGCTTCTCCCTCGAGGGCGGCGAGTCACTCATCCCGCTGCTCGACTCGGTGATCACCGCGGCCGCGCAGGAGCACCTCGACGAGGTCGTCATCGGCATGGCCCACCGCGGCCGCCTCAACGTCCTGGCCAACATCGTCGGCAAGTCCTACGGCCAGATCTTCGGTGAGTTCGAGGGCAACCTCGACCCGCGGAGCGCCCAGGGCTCCGGCGACGTGAAGTACCACCTCGGCGCCGACGGCGACTTCGTGGCCCGCGACGGCTCGAAGATCCGCACCTCGCTCGTGGCCAACCCGAGCCACCTGGAGACCGTCGACCCGATCGCCGAGGGCGTCGTCCGCGCCAAGCAGGACGTCCTCGACCTCGGCGAGGGCGAGTTCACGGTGATGCCGATCCTCATCCACGGCGACGCGGCCTTCGCCGGCCAGGGCGTCGTGGCCGAGACGCTGAACCTCTCCCAGCTCCGCGGCTACCGCACCGGCGGCACCGTGCACATCGTCGTGAACAACCAGGTCGGCTTCACCACCGCCCCGGAGTACTCCCGGTCCAGCGTGTACGCCACCGACGTGGCGCGCATGATCCAGGCGCCGATCTTCCACGTGAACGGCGACGACCCCGAGCAGTGCGCGCGGGTCGCCCGGCTGGCGTTCGAATACCGCCAGGCGTTCAACAAGGACGTCGTCATCGACCTGATCTGCTACCGGCGGCGCGGCCACAACGAGTCCGACAACCCGTCGTTCACCCAGCCGCTGATGTACGACCTGATCGACGCCAAGCGCTCGGTCCGCAAGCTGTACACCGAGGCGCTCATCGGGCGCGGCGACATCAGCGTCGAGGAGGCCGAGCAGGCGCTCCGCGACTACCAGGAGCAGCTGGAGCGGGCCTTCTCGGAGACGCGCGAGGCCACCAACCAGCCGCCGCAGGACAGCTTCACCAAGCCCGACACCGAACGCATCCCGGTCGACCACAAGGGCGTTCCCACGGCCATCTCGGACGAGACGGTCAAGCGGATCATCGACACGCAGCTCAACCTGCCCGAGGGCTTCACCCCGCATCCGCGGGTGCAGCCGCTGCTGCAGAAGCGCGCGCAGATGATCGAGGACAACGCGATCGACTGGGCGACCGGTGAGATGTTCGCGTTCGGCTCGCTGCTGATCGACGGCCGCCCGGTGCGCGTCGTCGGCCAGGACACCCGCCGCGGCACGTTCGGCCAGCGCCACGCGGTGCTGTTCGACCGCAAGACCGGCGAGGAGTACACCCCGCTCAAGCAGTTCGGGCAGGGCACGTCGAAGTTCTACGTGCACGACTCCCTGCTGAGCGAGTACGCCGCGATGGGCTTCGAGTACGGCTACTCGATGACCCGCCCCGACGCCCTGGTGTGCTGGGAGGCCCAGTTCGGCGACTTCGCCAACGGCGCCCAGTCGGTCGTGGACGAGTACATCTCCTCGGGTGAGCAGAAGTGGGGCCAGCACTCCTCGGTCGTGCTGCTGCTGCCGCACGGGTACGAGGGCCAGGGCCCGGACCACTCCTCTGCCCGCATCGAGCGCTACCTCCAGCTGTGCGCGCAGGACAACATGACGGTGGCGCAGCCGAGCACGCCCGCCAACTACTTCCACCTGCTGCGCTGGCAGGCGCTGTCGCCGCGGGAGAAGCCGCTGATCGTCTTCACGCCGAAGCAGCTGCTGCGGCTCAAGGCGGCGACGTCGGCGACGTCGGAGTTCACCTCCGGCTCGTTCCGGCCGGTGATCGGTGAGAAGGCGGAGCTCGGCACGGTGCGCCGCGTCCTGCTCACCACCGGGCGCCTCTACTACGACCTGCTCGGCGCGCGGGACAAGGCCGGTGACACCTCGACCGCGATCGTCCGGGTCGAGCGGCTCTACCCGCTGCCGGTCGACGAGATCAAGGCGGAGCTGGCGAAGTACCCGGCCGACGCGGAGCTGATCTGGGTCCAGGACGAGCCGGCCAACATGGGCGCCTGGCCGTTCATGTCGCTGAAGCTGCCCGCACACCTGGAGGGCCGCGAGCTCAAGCGGGTGTCCCGCCGCGCCAGCTCCTCGCCCGCCGTCGGGTCGGCCAAGATGCACGCCGCCGAGCAGCAGGGCCTGCTCGCCGCCCTGTTCGGCGAACGCTGAGAGATCGGGCCGCCCGGAGCCCTCGCCCGTCGCGAGCGGAATGAGGGTTTCCGTGCGGTCTCCGGCCTGACCCAAGGTCCTCGCCGCGGCCCCGCACCCGACCGGTGCGGGGCCGCGGCGCATACCGCTGCTACCTTGGGCGCCGTCCAGACCACCACCTGACGATTGCGAACGTGGACGCATGTACTTCACCGATCGAGGTATCGAGGAACTCGCCGAACGCCGTGGTGAGGAAGAGGTCTCGCTCGCGTGGATGGCCGACCGGCTCCGGGAGTTCGTCGACCTGAACCCCGAGTTCGAGACGCCGGTCGAGCGCCTCGCGACCTGGCTGGCCCGCCTCGCCGACGAAGACGACGACTGACCGCTGTCCAATGCGTAGCGCAGCGGAGCATTGGACAGCGATCAGTCCCGGCCTTTGGTTCTTCCCTGGAGATACTGACTGCTGTCCAATGCGTAGCGCAGCGGAGCATTGGACAGCGATCAGTCCCGGCCTTTGGTTCTTCCCTGGAGATACTGACTGCTGTCCAATGCGTAGCGCAGCGGAGCATTGGACAGCGATCAGTCCCGGCTTTTGGTTCTTCCGTGGAGATACTGATCGGCATCGGAGCGCAGCGGAGCATCGATGGCGGCTCAGTCCCGGTTTCTTGTGCTTCCCCGAGGCCCTGATCGGCATCCGGCCGCCCTCGGGCGCCGAACGCGATACATCTTGAACTTTCCGAAAACGCGACATATCTTGTTTCCATAGCGTTCCGACGGAAGGGAAGAGGCTCATGGCACGCTGGACGGTCGAGGAGCCGACGAAGATCGACTTCGACGGAGTGGTCGCCCTCAAGGCGAACATCGTGGCGGGCACCGTCTCCGTGCTGCCGACCAGCGACCGCCCCGCCCTGCACGTGAGCGAGGTCTCCGGCCACCCGCTCGAGGTCGCGCACGAGGCGGGCATGCTGAGCATCAGCCAGAAGCAGAGCGGGATCGAGGGCGTCTTCCGCTGGCTCCAGAACACTCGCGGGCACACCGCGATCACCATCACGGTGCCGGCGGACTGCCCGGTCACCCTCAACCTGGTCACCGCGAACGCCGTCATCAACGGCATGTCGGGGCGCGTGTCGGTCAAGACCGCCTCGGGCGACGTGACACTCGACGGCGTGACCGGCTCGATCGACGCCAACACCGCGACCGGCGCGGTCGAGGCGCACGGCGTCGACGGTTCGATGACCTTCAACTCCATGTCCGGCGACCTGGCCCTCGCCCGCGGCACGGTCGACCGGCTGAGCGCCCACTCCGTGAGCGGGCGGATCACCACCGACGTCGACCTCCGCGACGGCGCCGGCGTGCAGCTCCGGACCGTGTCCGGCGAGGTGACCATGCGCCTGCCGGCGTCCACCTCCGCCAAGGTCTCGCTGCTGTCCATGAGCGGCCGGATCGACGCGGCGTTCGACGGTCTCAGCCGGCAGGATCCCCCGGTCGGCAAGAGCGTCAGCGGTACGCTCGGCGGCGGAGCGGCCTCCCTCAACATCAACTCGGTCTCCGGCGCGATCACCCTGTTGAGCCGTCCCGATCCCGATGCACTGAAGCGAGAAGGAGCACACGACCGATGAGTCCGGTGTTCGGCCATGGCCGGCTGAGGCTGTACCTGCTGAAGCTGCTCGAAGAGAGCCCGCGGCACGGCTATGAGGTCATCCGGCTGCTCCAGGACCGCTTCCTCGGCGTCTACTCTCCCTCGCCCGGCACCATCTACCCCAGGCTCGCCCGGCTGGAGGAGGAAGGGCTCGTCACCCACGAGGTCGTCAAGGGCAAGAAGGTCTACCGGCTGACCGACGCGGGCCGCGCCGAACTCGAACGGCGCATGGACGAGCTCGCCGAGCTGGAAGAGGAGCTGACCGAGTCGGTCCGCGACATCGCCCGCGAGGTGCAGGAGGACGTCCGCGACACCGTACGCTCGCTGCGCGAGGAGCTGACCCAGGCCGCGCGCGAGATGCGCAAGCAGGGCCCGGCCGGCGCGACGCAGAACCTCAAGGCCACCACGCAGCGGCAGAAGGACGAGTGGCAGCGCCAGAAGGAGCAGTGGAAGCACCACAAGCGTGCGCTGAAGGAGGAGTGGCGGCACACCTGGGAGGACGCCTGGGCCACCGCCACCGGCACCCCGGACGACGCGGCCCGCGTCAAGCTGGATCGCACGCTCCGCCGCTTCGTCGAGGACGTCCGCGCCGCGGCGCGCGAGGGTATTAGCGACGACCAGCTCGCCCGGACGCGCGAGTTGCTCGCCGAGACCTCCGAACGGCTCAGCACCGAGATCTTCCCTCCGCAGCAGTAGGGTCCGTACTCGTTCTTGGGACGGTTCCGGCGCGGTGGCGGCGTGACCGCATGCACCGAACGCACGGCAGGGCATCGCACCGGAACGCCCGGCGGCTTTCGGTCGTCGGAATCAGCATTGCCGCCCGGAACGGAGAGGCCGAGTTGTGCCTTCGGCCACATATCGTGATGTCACATACGCGAGCTGTCAGCAGTTGCGACAATGCGGGTGATCTTGCGGTGCCTCCGCGTCAGGCGTGCACCCGCCACCCACCCGCTGTGTTGAGAGGCCTTCGCCCGTGATGTCACCCGAGCCGCAGCGTTCGGAAGACGGCCCTGACGGCCGTCGGCAGTCCCCCTCGTCGTCGCCCTCGCCGGGATATGAGGCGACGCAGGCCTGGAGCCCGGAGTCGGCGGGGCAGCCACCCGCCGTCCCTCAGGGCGCGGCTCCCCCGCCGGGCCACGGCCCGCAGCAGCCCGGCCGGCACGGCCCCGGCGCACAACCGCAGAGCCCATGGGGGCCTCCGCAGAGCCCGTACGGACCGGCTGGGCAGGGACCGGCACCATACGGACCCGCTGGGCAGGGACCGTACGGACCGGCCGGGCAGGGACCGTACGGACCCGCTGGGCCGATACCGGGTCAGCCGCCGCCGGGCGGCCCCGGCCCCCAGGGGAAGAAGGGCGGGGCCGGGCGGCTCATCGCCGTCGCCATCGGCGTCGTCGTCGTGGTGGTCATCGGAGTCGCCGGATACGCGGTCTTCGGCAGGTCCTCCAGCGACGGCGGAACGACCGCGTCGGGCGGGCCGCTCAAGGGCAAGGTGCTCTGGCAAAGCCAGGATCTGCCGCAGAACACCCTCGGCCCCAGCTTCATCGGAGGCTGGCACACCGCCGACATGACCGTCACCGTCGCACCCGGGGGGCTCGTCGCGTACGACGCCCGTACCGGACAACGACGCTGGCAGATGTCGCCCCCGCCGCTCCCCGGCGGCGGAGGTCGGTCGCTGATCTGCGGCCTGAGCACGGAGACCGCGGGCAACGTCGGCGTGATCGGATTCGGCGCCGACGGCGGCGGCACGGTCACCAAGTGCGAAGGGTTCGCGCTGGTCGACCTGGCCACCGGCCGGGCACGCGGGCAGGGCACGCTCCAGTCCGGCACGAGCAGCGGGTCCAACACCATCACCGCCGAGGTCATCGGCGGCACCGCTGTGATCGAGTACGGCGGCGGCCTCACCGGCTACGACCTGTCCGGACACCAGCGCTGGCGGCTCGACCCGAAGGCCGCCGGCAGTGACGACTGTTTCGTCAACGACCTGCTGGGGGGCGCGAACACCGCGATGGTGCTCTTCGACTGCCTCAGCTCGAACGACACCGTCACGGTGGCGAAGGTGTCGCCCGACAACGGAACCGTCACCAAGAAGGCCCCGGTCACCCTCCCCTCGGGCATCGACAACGCCACCTTCCGGCTGCTGTCCACCCAACCGGTCGTGCTGGACGGCGGCTCCAGCGACAACGGTGCGTTCGTCTCCCTCGACGACGCGTTCCGCGTGAAGGCGACCATCCCGCAGAAGGGCGCCTGGGGCTCGCTGGACATGACCAGCTATTCGGGGCTCGCCAGCCACATGCTCATCCACGCGGCCGTCTCCTCCGACACGCTCGTGGTCGGCACCGAGGAGACGAGGGTCAACAGCCTGCGCGACACGAACAAGATCGTTGCCTTCGACCTCGCGACCGGCCGGCAGCGCTGGGCGACCTCGCTGGGCCCGAAGGTGACGGGTGTCCCGGTGGCGTTCGCGGGCGGGGCGGTCATCGCGATGAGCAACGGGACGTACGAGCATCCGCCGCAGGTGTTCAAGCTCGGCGGCGCCGACGGCAAGGCGACCGCGATGGGTCCCGCGTATTCCAGGGACCTCATCGCGAGGCCCAGGGCGAGCCGCCTGTACTGGGATGGCTCGCACCTGTTCGGCATCTCGATAACGACCGTGCCGAGCCAGCACACCCCGAGCGTGTTCGCCCTGGGCTAGGGCGCCGTAGGGCGCCGTTCCGGTCACGTGTCGCAAGTGGCCGGAACGGCGCGCGTCCGGCAGGAGGCCGTCAGGGCGTGAAGACGATCTTTCCGAAGAGGTCGCCCTCGGCCATCGCGGCGAAGCCCTCGCGGGCCTCGGACAGCGGCAGCACGCGGTCGATCTTCGGGCGTACGCCGGTGACGTCGAGGAAGCGCGCGAGCCGTACGAGCTGGTCGCGGGTGCCCATGGTCGAGCCCACCACCGAGAGCTGCAGGAAGAACACGCGGTTGAGCTCGGCCGGGGGCACCTGGCCGCTGGTCGCGCCGGAGACGACGATGCGGCCGCCGGGGCGCAGCGACTTCAGCGAGTGGCTCCACGTGGCCTCGCCGACCGTCTCGATGACCGCGTCCACGCGCTCGGGCAGCCGGGCGCCGGTCTCGAACGCCTGGTCCGCGCCGAGCTGGAGCGCCCGCTCGCGCTTGTCGCCGCTGCGGCTCGTGGCCCACACGCGGTAGCCGGCCGCCGAACCCAGCGCGATCGCGGCCGTCGCGACGCCGCCGCCCGCGCCCTGCACGAGAATGGTCGATCCGGGCTCCAGCCCCGCCTTGCCGAACAGCATGCGGTACGCGGTCAGCCACGCGGTGGGCAGGCAGGCCGCCTCTTCGAACGACAGGGAGGCGGGCTTGGGCACGAGGTTGCGCCGGGGAACGGCGACCTTCTCGGCGAACGTCCCGTCGTAGGTCTCCGACAGCAGCGACCGTTTCGGGTCGAGCGTCTCATCTCCCCCGCCGCGCTCCGGATCGCCGATCACCGAGTGGACGATCACCTCGTTGCCGTCCTCGTCGACCCCGGCCGCGTCGCAGCCGAGAATGATCGGCAACCGGTCCTCGCGTATCCCGACGCCGCGGAGTGTCCAGACGTCGTGGTGGTTGAGCGCGGTGGCCTTGACGGTCACGGTCGTCCAGCCCTCGGGCACCGTGGGCTCGGGGCGCTCCCCGAGCTCCAGACCGTTCAGCGGATTGTCGGCATCGATGCGTGCTGCGGTGACGGCGAACATGATCCGCACTGTAGTTCACGACTTCCCGGCCGCCGCGCCCTACCCAAGGGGGTGTCGGTACCGCAACCCACGGAACCTCGCAAGCCCCGGTCGGCGGTGACGAACTCGCATCCGTGCTCCATCGAAACACGGTCCGTACTCTCGAATCGGGAGTACGGACCGTGTCCACTGTCGAACGGCTACAGGCGGGCGACGCCCTCCGCACGGGCCTGGTCGGCGACCGCCTTGGTCACCGCGGGGGCCACGCGCTCGTCGAACGGGCTCGGGATGATGAAGTCCTCCGCCAGCTCGTCGCCGACCACGTCGGCCAGGGCGGTGGCGGCCGCCAGCTTCATGCCCTCGGTGATCGAGTGGGCCCGTACGTCGAGGGCGCCGCGGAACACGCCCGGGAAGGCCAGCACGTTGTTGATCTGGTTCGGGAAGTCGCTCCGCCCGGTGGCGACGACACGCGCGTGGCGGCGGGCGACCTCCGGGTGGATCTCCGGGTCGGGGTTGGACAGGGCGAACACGATGGCGTCGTCGGCCATCGCGTCCACGCAGTCCTCGCGGATGGTGCCGCCGGAAAGCCCGATGAAGACGTCGGCGCCGACCAGGGCGTCTTCGGTGGAGCCCTTGAGCTGCGCGCGGTTGGTGTCGCCGGCGAGCTTCTGCTTGATCGGGTTGAGGCCGTCGCGGCCGTCGTAGATGAGCCCCTTGCTGTCGGAGACGGCGATGTCGCCGATGCCGGCCTCCAGCAGGATCCGGGTGACGGCGACGCCGGAGGCGCCGGCTCCGGCCACGACGGCGCGCATCGACGACAGCGGCTTGCCGGTCAGGCGGGAGGCGTTGCGCAGCGCGGCGAGCGCCACGATCGCGGTGCCGTGCTGGTCGTCGTGGAAGACCGGGATGTCGAGCGCGGCCCGCAGGCGGTCCTCGATCTCGAAGCAGCGCGGCGCGCTGATGTCCTCCAGGTTGATGCCGCCGAAGCTGGGCGCGAGCCGGATCACCGTCTCGACGAGGTCGTCGGCGTCGGTGCAGTCGAGGCAGATCGGCACGGAGTCCACCCCGCCGAACTCCTTGAACAGCAGCGACTTGCCCTCCATCACGGGCATGGCCGCGGAGGGGCCGATGTCGCCCAGGCCGAGTACGGCGGTGCCGTCGGTGACGACGGCCACGACTTTGGAGACCCAGGTGTAGTCGTGCACGAGGTCGGGTTCGTCGGCGATCGCCGTACAGACGCGGGCGACGCCGGGCGTGTAGGCGAGTGAGAGATCGTCCCGGTCGCGGACCGGAACGGTCGAGCGCACCTCGAGCTTGCCTCCTCGGTGCAGCGCGAAGGCCGGATCGGCGTCGTAGTCGCGCTCGGGTTGATCAGGCTTGGGTTGGTCAGGCTTAGGTTGATCGGGCTTGGCAGCCACAGCGACCCCTGCTATTTCGTGACAAATACGGGCAGACATCCTTGTCATCCCTGGGTCAACGGGCGGCGCGGACGTCTCTCGGTGTACGGGGGTCACCCGTTCACCGATTGAACCACATCACCCGGCGAACCCCAGGCGGGGGACCGTACCACCCCAGAACACGGCGGCGCGCCGTGCCATTGGGACCCGTCCGTAAAGGGTTTATGCCATTGTTGGTCCCGCTTAGAGCGTGCCCGTCACACATGCCACCTAAGCCCCTTACCTGTACGCCGCCAACCTCCGCCCCCAGGAGAACGCTCTGTTTGCCCGGCCCATCGTCCGCCGCGTGGCCGCGGCGGCCTTCATCGCCCTGCTCGGAATCCCCGCGATCGCCGCCTGCCGGAACACCTCGACCGGCGCCCTCGGCAGAATCCAGCGGGCGGGAAGGATCCTCATCGCCACGGACGCCCTTTATCCGCCGAACGAGTTCAAGCGCGGTGACCAGATCGTGGGGTTCGACGTCGATCTCGGCAACGCCCTCGCCCGCAAGCTCGGCGTGCGGGCGGAGTTCCAGGACGTGCGGTTCGACACCATCCTGCAGGCCCTCGACGAGGGCAAGTACGACATCAGCCTCTCCTCCTTCACCGACACGCGCGAGCGCGAGAGCAGGTTCGACTTCGTCACCTACTTCTCGGCGGGCACGATGCTCCTGGTCCCCGAGGGCAACCCGCGGCGTCTGCGGCCCGACGGCCTGTCCCTGTGCGGCAAGAAGATCGCGGTGGAGAAGGGCACCACCCAGGAAGAGGAGCTCTCCCGCAAGGACGCGACCCGGCCCGGCACCGGCGCCCGGATCGACGCCTGCCGCAGCGCCGGCCGGCCGGCCCCGATCCGGCTGTCCTACGACGACCAGGTGGCCGCCAATGAGGCCCTCGCGAAGGGCCGGGCCGACGCCTCTCTCACCGACTCGCCTGCGGCGGTCTACGGGGCGAAGGAGTCGGGCGGCCGGCTCCAGTGCGCCGGCTCCCCGTACCGGACCGCCCTGTACGGCGTCGCGGTGCCCAAGCGCTCGAGCGACCTGCGCGACGCGATCTTCAAGGCGATGAAGACGCTGATGTCCGACGGCACCTACCGGCGGCTGACCACGCAGTGGGGCCTGACCTCGGGCGCGGTGCCCGATACACGGATCAACGCCGCAGAGTAGCCGTTGCGTGATTGTTTCAAGCCAGTAATCCCACTTGAGGCGGGGTTACGCCAAGATGTCCCCCATCGATCTGGCCATCATGGGACATCTTCCCCCCACTGAAGGAGGACGCCGTGCACACCGGTCCTCTGCGCAGCCGCGGCACCGCGTTGGGCATCACAGTCATCGCAGGCGCCCTCGCGCTGTCCGCGTGTAACGCCAAGACCACCACGCCGGGCAAGAAGAGCGCGCTCGACACGATCAAGAAGAACGGCAAGATCGTCATCGCCACGGACGCGTCGTACGCGCCCAACGAGTTCAAGCAGAACGGGCAGATCGTCGGCTTCGACATCGACCTGGGCGGCGCGATCGCCAAGAAGCTCGGCGTCCAGGCGGAGTTCCAGGACGTCAAGTTCGACAACATCCTCCCGGCGCTGCAGAGCAAGAAGTACGACATCAGCCTGTCGTCCTTCACCGACAACAAGCAGCGGGAGCAGAGCTTCGACTTCGTGACCTACTTCACCGCGGGCACCGGGCTGATGGTGAAGGCGGGCAACCCGCTGAAGCTCTCGCCGGACGACCTGTCGCTGTGCGGCAAGAAGATCGCGGTGGAGAAGGGCACCACGCAGGAGGACGAGCTGACGCCCAAGTCGAGCGCCAAGCCCGACGCCGGCGCCCGCGTGGACAAGTGCAAGCAGGGCGGCAAGCCGGCTCCGGTGAAGGTCTCCCTCGACGACCAGAACGCCGCGAACCTGGCGCTCGGCAACGGACGCGCCGACGCGGTGCTGGCCGACTCCCCCGTCGCGGCCTACGCGGCCAAGGAGTCGAACGGCAAGTTCGTCATCGCGGGCAAGGCCTACGACACCGCGCCGTACGGCATCGCGATCCCCAAGAACGAGAACGAACTGCGGGACGCGATCCAGAAGGCGGTCAAGGACCTGATCACCGATGGCACGTACAAGCAGTTGACCGACAAGTGGGGTATCTCCGACGGTGGCATCACCGACCCCAAGGTCAACGGCGCCGCCTCCTGAGGACACCGTGACTGACATCGACACCACGGAACCGGTACGGCCTGAGACGATCAAGGCCGTGCCGGTCCGGCATCCGGGCAGGTGGGTCAGCGCGGTGATCGTGCTGGTACTCGCCGCGATGCTCGTCCACATGCTGTTCACCAACCCGAATCTGGACTGGTCGACGTTCGGGAAGTACTTCTTCGACGGCGGCATCGTCAAGGGCCTGGTGGCGACACTCGAGCTGACCGTGATCGCGATGGCCATCGGCATCGTCGGTGGCGTGATCCTCGCGCTGATGCGGCTGTCGGCCAACCCGATGCTGTCCTCGGCGGCGTGGCTGTACATCTGGTTCTTCCGCGGCACGCCGGTGCTGGTCCAGCTGATCTTCTGGTTCAACATCAAGGCCCTGTTCGGCGACATCTCGCTGGGCATCCCGTTCGGGCCGATGTTCATCACCTGGGACGTCAACAGCCTGGTCACCACGTTCGTCGCGGCGATCCTGGGCCTCGGCCTGAACGAGGCGGCGTACATGTCGGAGATCGTCCGGGCCGGCATCCTGTCCGTCGACGAGGGCCAGACCGAGGCCGCGCAGGCCCTCGGCATGCGGCGGCTGAAGGTGATGCGGCGGATCGTGCTGCCCCAGGCGATGCGCGTGATCATCCCGCCGACCGGCAACGAGACCATCTCGATGCTGAAGACCACGTCGCTGGCCTCGACAGTGGCCTTCACCGAGCTGCTGAAGGCCGGCGAGGACATCTTCAACGCCAACTACCGGACCATTCCCCTGCTGATCGTGGTGAGCGTCTGGTACATCATCGTGACCTCGGTGCTGTCGGTCGGTCAGTACTACCTGGAGCGGTACTTCGGCCGGGGCTCCTCCCGCGAGCTGCCCCCGACCCCGCTGCAGCGGCTGCGGCGCAACCTCACGACGTTCCACGTCACACCCCCGCGGGTGCCGGAGAGGGGGACCTCATGACCGAGCCACAGGACAGCTCCGGCTCCGGCTCCGGCTCCGGCTCCGGCTCCGGCTCCGGGCCGATGGTCCGGGCGGAGGGCGTGCACAAGTTCTTCGGGCGGCTGCACGTGTTGCGCGGTATCGATCTGGAGGTCGAGCCCGGGGAGGTCATGTGCGTCATCGGCCCCTCGGGTTCGGGCAAGTCGACCTTCCTGCGCTGCATCAACCACCTGGAGAAGATCGACTCCGGCCGGCTCTGGGTGGACGGCGACCTCGTGGGCTACCGCCAGCGCGGCGAGAAACTGCACGAGATGCGCGAGAGGGAGGTCGCGGCGCAACGGCGGGACATCGGCATGGTGTTCCAGCGCTTCAACCTGTTCCCGCACATGACCGCGCTGGAGAACATCATGGAGGCGCCGGTCCAGGTCAGGGGCGAGCCGAAGGCCGCCGTACGCGAGCGGGCGATGGACCTGCTCGACCGCGTCGGCCTGTCGGACAAGGTCGCCAGCTATCCCTCGCAGCTGTCCGGCGGGCAGCAGCAGCGGGTCGCGATCGCGCGGGCGCTGGCCATGGAGCCGAAGCTGATGCTGTTCGACGAGCCGACGAGCGCCCTCGACCCCGAACTGGTCGGGGACGTGCTCGACGTCATGCGGCAACTGGCCGTGGACGGCATGACGATGGTCGTGGTGACCCACGAGATGGGCTTCGCCCGCGAGGTCGGCGACTCTCTCGTGTTCATGGACGCCGGCGCGATCGTCGAGCAGGGCCGCCCCCGCGACGTGCTGACCGATCCCCAGCACCAGCGCACACAGGACTTCCTGTCCAAGGTCCTCTGAGAGGGTGGCGGCGGAGTCATCCACAACCCGCCGCCACCACCTCCCAGCGGCGAGACGTCCGCTGGACAATGGAATTGGGGTGGCCCCCCGGGCCGGGCGGGGACCATACCGGGCGGGGACCATACCGGGCGGGGACCATACCGGGCGGGGACCATACCGGGCGGGCGGCGTCTGATGCGGCCGAGCGAAAGACGCGCAATATCGAGGGGCAAATACGCCCTTACCCGGCAAGTCGGGCTTCCTCTCGGGGGCGGCGTGGAGTGTAATAGCCGGACAGCACCACAGCCTCTGCCTCGTGGTAGGAGCGGCCCGTGGACCTCGCGTCGTACGCCGACCTGGCGGTCCGGCTGGTGAACACCGAGACGCCCGAAGGTGACCGCCTGGGCGATCTCGACGCGCTCCGGGAGCTGCTCACGGCCGGCCCGCACCTGTCCGGCCGGGTCGGCAAGCCCGACCTCGAGGCGATGGTGCAGCTGCGGGCGGACCTCCGCGCGATCTTCGAGTCGGTGAACGCGGGCGACGAGGACACCGCGGCCGAGGGCCTCAACTCCCTGCTGCTCCAGCACCCGGTGCATCCCCAGGTCTCCGCGCACGACGGCCAGCGCTGGCATCTGCACATCACCGAGGGCGGTTCGGTGCCCGACCGATACGCCGCCGGGGCGGCGATGGGCCTGGCGGTCTACATCTCCGCCGAGGGGCTCGACCGGCTCGCGATCTGCCAGGCGACGCCGTGCCGCAACGTCTTCATCGACACGTCGTCGAACCGGTCCCGCCGCTACTGCTCCGACGAGTGCGCCGGGCGCGCCGAGTCCGGCGTGCGCGCGCTCTCTCAGGGCGGGCCGAGCCGCAGCGACGGCCTCGGCCAGTAGCGCAGCAGGACCCGCCCGACGATCAGCCCGTCGGGTACCGCGCCGAAGTCCCAGCTGTCCTGACGCCCCGCCGCGCGCTGGTTGTCGCTCTCGAGCCACCAGCCGCCCGCCTCGCGCCGTACGGCCCGCTTGACGATCAGCAGATCCCGGCGGGGATGGCGCGCGACAACGACGCTGCCAGGGACGATGCGCGCGCCGGAGCGTACGAGCAGCCAGTCTCCGGGACGCAGCGCGGGCAGCATCGACTCGCCCGTCACTTCGACCGCTCGCATGATGATGAACCTCTCCGCTCGGGGGTAGGGGGCCAGGAGTAGTGTCTTCAATCGCAGCACGCTCTACGAGAGACAACGGAAGGACACGCAGGTGCTTGCACGATTTCTGCGCCCCAAGACCACGGTGTCCGCACACTGTGACCTGCCCTGCGGCATCTACGACCCGGCTCAGGCCCGGATCGAGGCCGAGTCGGTCAAGGCGATCGTCGAGAAGTACGAGTCCAACGAGGACCCGGTCTTCCGCGCTCGCGCGCTGATCATCAAGGAGCAGCGCTCCGAGCTGGTCAAGCACCACCTCTGGGTCCTGTGGACCGACTACTTCAAGCCTCCGCACTTCGAGAAGTACCCGCAGCTCCACCAGCTGTTCAACGAGGCCACCAAGCTGGCCGGCGCGTCCGGCACCAAGGGCGGCGTCGACAAGGCGAAGGCGGACGAGCTCCTCGCGAAGATCGATGAGATCAGCAAGATCTTCTGGGAGACCAAGAACGCCTGAGAACCCCCGTTCGTAGCGAACCGGGTACACGGTTCCCGAGCGATCTTCGAGTTCGCCCACGGCGAGGACCGCCCGCGGGTCATCCGCGGGCACGGTCCTCGCCGTGTCCGTTTCAAGCTTGGTAACTGGAAGAATCCGCCGGTCAGCGCGCGTTTCCGCTCATAAGGGCAGGACTCCAGCGACCCGCCGGCAGACTCCCGCCGCGCAGTGGAAAGATCCCTTGGGGATATGAAGGCGCGCCGGACGCGCGAGTAGGTACGCGCAGGCGGTAGTTTCAAGGAAGCGGGAAGCCCCAACTAGGGAGTGACGTGACCGAGGAAACCGCAGCCATGCCGGCCAGTCTTTCTGATGTCCGCGATGTGGTGACAGTGCGGCTGCCGGCTGACAGCGCCTATCTGTCCGTGCTGCGCACAGCGACGGCCGGGCTGGCGGCGCGTCTCGACTTCAACCTTGACGAGATCGAGGACCTGCGCATCGCGATCGACGAGGCGTGCGCGATGCTCCTCGCTCAGGCGGTTCCCGGCACCGACCTGACGTGTGAGTTCGAGCTGACCGACGATGCGATGAGCATCGGGGTGTCGGTGCTCACCGTCGACGGCCGGCAGCCGAGCCGTGACACGTTCGCGTGGACCGTCCTGAGCTCGCTCGCCGGCGATGTCGACGCGGAGGTCGGCGCCGACGACCGGGTGACGATCGTCCTGCAGAAACGGCGCGGGCAGACGACGTGACCAGAGTCCAAGCGGCACAGCACCGCCCGTTCGGCCGTGAGTCCGAGCCGCGAGGCGAGGTGCTTCCGTGACCGAGAAGACGACCGTGGCGGGCAACGAACACAGCGTGCCGGACCGCGCGCGGGCACGCACGCTGTTCGAACGCCTCTCCACGCTTCCCGATGGCGACCCGGAGCGCCAGCGCATCCGCGACGAGCTGGTCGAGCTGCACCTTCCGCTCGTCGAATACCTCGCGCGCCGGTTCCGCAACCGCGGCGAGTGGCTCGACGACCTGATCCAGGTGGCGACGATCGGGCTGATCAAGTCCATCGACCGCTTCGATCTCGAACGCGGGGTGGAGTTCTCCACGTACGCGACGCCGACGATCGTCGGTGAGATCAAGCGTCACTTCCGCGACAAGGGATGGGCGGTCCGCGTCCCCCGGCGGCTCCAGGAGCTCAAGCTGTCGCTGACCAAGGCGATAAGCGACCTCGCCCAGCGCGAGGGCCGCGCGCCGACCGTCAGCGAGCTGGCCGAGCACCTGCAGATGAGCGAGGAAGAGGTGCTGGAGGGGCTGGAGTCGGCCAACGCCTACTCCACGGTCTCCCTGGACGCCCCCGACTCGGGCGACGAGGACGCGCCGGCGGTCGCCGACTCGCTCGGCATCGTCGACGACGCCCTTGAGGGCGTCGAATACCGCGAGTCGCTCAAGCCGCTGCTGGAAAAGCTGCCCGCACGCGAGAAGCGCATCCTGCTGCTGCGGTTCTTCGGCAACATGACGCAGTCGCAGATCGCGGCCGAGCTGGGCATCTCGCAGATGCACGTGTCCCGGCTGCTGGCCCGCACCCTCGCCCAGCTGCGGGACGGCCTCACCGCCGACGACTGAGACAAGACGACTGAGAGAAACTGCCCGGGAGCCCTCCACGAGGGTCCCGGGCAGTTTCTTGTCACGCCTGGCAGAGGTCGCTCACTCCTGGTCGAGGGCCCCGTGCCCCGCTCGGTCCGGGCCGGGGGTCGCTAGTCCTCGTCGAGGGCCCGCGTGGTCGGCGGGCTCAGCAGCGCCGCACTGGCGGCGACGGCCACCACGATGAAGACGCCGCCGATGATCTGCCGGCTGCTCTGGATCATCGAGATCCCGGCGATCACCGCGAAGATCTGGGTGAGCAGGGCGGGCGCGCGCCCCCAGCGCCGGACCTGCCACAGCCCGCGGCCGACCGCGACGAGGCCGACGCCGGCCGCGATCGCCATGACGGCGAGGACGATCGCGCTGGCCAGGTCGTTCGGGCTGCCGACGATCGCCTCGATCCCGACGTACAGGCCGACGGCCGCCACGGCGACCCCCTCGACGGCCTCGATGGCCGCCGCCGTGCTCAGAGTGATGGGACGTGTGGACACAGCCCCGAACACTATCCGGATCAACGGCGTCCGGTGACCGAGGGTGGCGATCGGCGCAACTCGCGTGGAAGCTACCCTTTTGCACGTGCGTGCACTTCTCATCGCCAATCCCAAGGCGACGACCACGTCCCGGCGGGCCCGTGACGTGCTGATGCGCGCGTTCGCCGGTGAGGTACGCCTCGAGCTCGCCGAGACCCAGCGGCGCGGTCACGCCACCGAACTCGCCGCGCAGGCGGCCGGTGAAGGGTACGACGTGGTGATCGCGCTCGGCGGCGACGGCACGGTGAACGAGGCGGTCAACGGCCTGCTCTCCGACGGCCCCGCCCCGGACGGGCCCGCCCTCGCGATCGTGCCGACCGGCAGCGCGAACGTGTTCGCCCGCGCGCTCGGCATGCAGAACAACCCGCTCGACGCCGCGGGCCAGGTGCTGGAGGCGCTGCGCGCCGGCCGCAGCCGTACGGTCGGGCTCGGTCAGGCCGGCAGCCGCTACTTCACCTTCTGCGCGGGCCTGGGGCTGGACGCCGAGGTGGTGCACGCGGTCGAGAAGCTGCGCGACTCCGGGTCACGCGCCTACTCCACGCTCTACGCGCGCACCGCGCTGCGCCAGTACTTCGTGCTGACGGACCGCCGCCGGCCGGCGCTCACGCTGGAGGCGCCGTCCAAGCCGCCGCTCGGCCACATCTTCATCGGGATCGTCTCCAACACCGCGCCCTGGACGTACGCCGGACGGTGGCCGATCGACCCGAACCCGCGGGCGAGCTTCGCCACCGGGCTGGACCTGTTCGCGCTGCGCAGGTTCGACCTGCTGTCGACGCTGGGGGTCCTGGCCCAGATCGTGCCGCCGTTCAACCGGCTCCCCCGTGGCGGTCACATCCTCGGACTGCATGATCTTTCCGAGTTCACGCTGCGGTCCCGGCGGCCCATCGCGTTCCAGGTCGACGGCGACTATCTGGGGCAGCGGGAGTTTGTAACGTTCCGCTCTGTACCGAAGGCTGTGCGTGTTGTGATCTGAGGTGACCTGTCTGATGTGTGTTTCGATCGTGTGACACATCCGACAGCCATACTTTGAGAAAACTTTCTCAAAGGCCTTGCGCCCCTCCGGACGCCCTGCGAATCTCTAAAGAGGCGCGAGACATGGGAGAACACCTCGAGCGCGCCACGACAACTTCCCCGGGCCATGCCACCGCACCCGGTTGTTCGTTACATCGTGAAACCGTTCACAAGTGGAGTCATGGCTTCACGCTCGATTGAAGGAGTGGACCGCATGGACTGGCGCCACCGCGCTGCCTGCCGTGACGAGGACCCTGAGCTGTTCTTCCCGATCGGCAACACCGGCCCCGCACTCGTGCAGATCGAAGAAGCCAAGCAGGTGTGCCGCCGCTGCCCCGTCACCGAGTCGTGCCTGCAGTGGGCCCTCAACTCCGGCCAGGACGCCGGCGTGTGGGGAGCGATGAGTGAGGACGAACGCCGCGCGCTGAAGCGCCGCCGCGCCCGCGCCCGTGCGCGCGCCCACGCCTGAGCCTCGCCCCAAGACACGTTCCACCTGCCGTCGATCCCCCCGGCACCGCGCCTCCGACGTGGACTCGCGGTCTGCCGACCCAAGCGCCCGTGGCCCGACCACGGGCGCTGCGCTTTTCCGCCCCGGCCCGGACGAGCCCTTCGGCCCCGGCACGGATGAGCGCTTCCGGCCCGGCACGGACGGGTCGTTCCGTCCCGCCGCGGATGGGCTCTCAGGCCCCGGCACAAGCGGGCCTTCCCGGCGCGAACGGCCGGCGGCCTGGGACCGGCGCCGGGCGCATGTGCCCACGGCGTGCGCTTTCCGGCCGATGACGATCGATGCCTCCCAAACCCGTCGTCTTCCCGAAGGTAACTTGCCCCGCGGTCGTCCTCTCACGCCTCAGAAATCGCCCTGATCCGTCGCGCCGCGGGGCGGCGGATCCGGGGCAGTCTCTCACCACCCGTCCGCGGGGTCCGGGGCGGCCTCCCCCTCAACCCGTCCGCGGCGTCTGCGCGAGCGGGATGTCGAGGGCCACCTCCGTGCCGCCCCCATCGCGTCGGCGCAGCTCCAGGACTCCGCCCAGCTCCCCCACGATCAGCGTCCGGACGATCTGCAGCCCCAGGCTCGCCGCCGACTCGACGTCGAAGCCGTCCGGCAGGCCCTTCCCGTTGTCGGCCACCACCACGCCCAGGCGCTCGCCGCTGCGGGTCACCAGGACCTCCAGCAGGCCGGAGTTGTCGGTCAGCCCGTGTTCGAGGGCGTTCTGCAGGAGCTCGGTCAGGACCATGGCGAGCGGCGTCGCGATCGCCGCCGGCAGGACGCCGAAGCCGCCGACCCGCTTCGGCCTTACCCGGGTCTCCGGCGAGGACACCTCACCCGCCATCGCCATCACCCGGTCGGCGATGTCGTCGAAGTCGATCAGCTCCTCCGGCGTGTGCGACAGCGTCTCGTGCACGATCGCGATGGAGCCGACGCGGCGTACCGCCTCCTCCAGGGCGTCCCTGCCCTCCGGCACCTGGAGCCGCCGGGCCTGCAGGCGCAGCAGCGCGGCGACCGTCTGCAGGTTGTTCTTCACCCGGTGGTGGATCTCGCGGATCGTCGCGTCCTTGGTCATCAGCTCCCGGTCGCGCCACCGCAGCTCGGTGACGTCGCGCAGCAGCACGAGCGCGCCCGTACGGTGACCGTCGACGATCAGCGGGATGGCGCGGAGCTGGACGATCGCGCCGTTCGCCTCCACCTCGGTCTCCCGGGCCGCGCGGCCCCCCGCCACCAGGGCCAGGGAGTCGTCGACCGGCGCGGTGCCGAGGCGGGCGGTCGTCTCCGCCAGGTTCGTGCCCGCCACGTCGGTGGCCAGCCCCAGCCGCCGGTACGCCGACTGGGCGTTCGGGCTGGCGTACAGGACCCGTCCCTGACGGTCGATGCGCAGCAGCCCGTCGCCCACGCGTGGCGAGCGGGCGAGGTTGGGCTCCTGCTCCGGAAACGGGAACCGCCCATCGTTGATCATTTTGGCCAGGTCGCTGGCGCTCTGCAGATAGGTCAGCTCGAGACGGCTCGGCGTACGGGCGGAGCTGAGGTTCGTGCTGCGCTGGATGACGCCGAGGATTCGCTCGCCCCGGCGTACGGGGATGGACTCCTCGCGCACGGGGACGCCGCTCCCCCACTCGGGGTCGCCTTCGCGGCAGATGCGGCCCTCGCGGTAGGCGATGTCGACCAGCGTGCGTTCGCCGCGGCCGGTCACCATGCCGACGAGGTCCTCGGGGTAGGCCGTCGGACCGGTCGTCGGGCGGATCTGGGCCACCGCCACCCAGCTTCCGTCCTCGCCGCGCTCGGCCGTCAGCGGCAGCCAGAGGACGAGGTCGGCGAAGGACAGGTCGGCGAGCAACTGCCAGTCCGACACCAGCGAGTGGATCCACTCCATGTCATCGGCGCCGAGGTCGGTGTGCTTTTTGATCAGGTCGCTCAACGTGGGCACGTCTGCATCATCGCAGGTCGTCCTGGCATGATTCGGCGGGTGGATCCTCTCGAGCGGCTGACGGCCGCGACGCGGGAGCGCACGGCCGCCGGCCTGCGCCGTACGCTGCGACCCCGTACGCCCGCCCCGGTCCTGCTCGACCTGGCCTCCAACGACTATCTCGGGCTCTCCCGCGACCCACGGCTGGCCGAGGGTGCGATCGAGGCCGTCCGCATCTGGGGCACCGGATCGACCGGCTCACGGCTGGTCACGGGCACCACCGAGCTGCACGCGGCGCTCGAGGCGCGGCTCGCCGGGTTCGTCGGGGCGCCGTCCGCGCTCGTGTTCTCCTCCGGCTACCTCGCCAACCTCGCCGCGGTCACCGCGCTGCGGCCGGGCCTGATCGTCTCCGACCGGGGCAACCACGCCTCGCTGATCGACGGCTGCCGCCTCGCCCGGTGCCCGGTCGTGGTCACGCCGCACGGCGACGTCGCCGCCGTGGACGCCGCCCTCGACGGGGCGCGCGACGCCGTCGTGGTGACCGACGCGGTCTTCTCCGTGGACGGCGACCTCGCCCCGCTCCGCGAGCTGCACGCGGTCGTACGCCACCACGGCGCGCTGCTGGTGGTCGACGAGGCGCACGCGCTCGGGGTGGTCGGCCCGGGAGGGCGGGGCGCGACGTACACGGCGGGGCTCGCGGGCGAGCCGGACGTGATCGTCACGGTCACCCTGTCCAAGTCGCTGGGCTCGCAGGGCGGCGCCGTGCTCGGCGCGCCCGAGGTGATCGAGACGCTCGTCGACACGGCGCGTTCGTTCGTCTTCGACACCGGGCTCGCCCCGGCGTCGGCGGGCGCGGCCGCCGCGGCCCTCGGCGTGCTCGCCGCCGAACCGGAACTGGCCGCCCGCGCCCGCGACCGCGCCCACCGCCTCGCCGCCGCGGCGGACGCGCTCGGCCTGGAGACGGCCACGCCCGCCGCGGCGGTCGTCCCGGTCGTCCTCGGCGACCCCGACCGCGCCGTACGCGCCGCGGAGATCTGCGCCGAACACGGCGTGAAAGTGGGCTGTTTCCGCCCGCCGTCGGTGCCGCGAGGGCGGGCGTGCCTGCGCCTGACCGGCCGTGCGACCCTGGAGGAGGCAGAACTCACAAAGGTCACCGGAGCTCTGACTGGTGTCAGAGAGCTGATCGGCCCGTACTCTGCTCGTAACGCCGACCCGACGCGGCGGTGAACATGAGGAGAGCATGTGACGGCTGAGCGGGCACCAGAGCTGGGGGTGGAACCTCGCGTTCCCAAGTACTACCGGTTGAAGAAGCACCTGGTCGAGCTGACCGAGGCACTCGCACCCGGTAGTCCGCTGCCGCCTGAGCGGAGCCTGGCGGAAAAGTACGGCACGTCGCGCACGACGGTCCGGCAGGCACTGGCGGAGCTGGTGATCGAGGGGCGCCTGCAGCGCATCCAGGGCAAGGGCACGTTCGTCGCCAAACCCAAGGTCGCCCAGGAGCTGCAGCTCGTCAGCTACACCGAGGACATGCGCCACCACGGCCTGAACCCGGAGACGCGCATCCTCGACATCGGCTACGTGACCGCCGACGAACGCTTCGCGCGCCTCCTCGGCATCCGCCCCGGCGGCCGCGCCCTGCGCATCCACCGCCTCCGTCTGGCCGACGGCGAGCCGATGTCGATCGACACGTCACTGCTCCCGGCGCGCCGCTTCCCGGGCCTGCGCAAGGAACTCCCCCGCCACGACTCGCTGTACGAGACGCTGGCCACGGCGTACGACGTGCACCTGGCCGAGGCGGAGGAGACCATCGAGACCGTCCTGGCGACCCCGGACGACGCGAGCCTGCTGAGCGTCGACGTCGGGCTGCCCCTTCTCCTGCTCTCCCGCCACGCCTTCGACACGGCCGGCGAACCGGTCGAGTGGGCCCAGTCCCTGTACCGCGGCGACCGCTACAAGTTCATCACCCGCCTCCGCCGCCGGCACGAGACCCCCTGACACCTCCCCTGCCGATCGCGCCGATCTGGATACGCTGCGATGGTGGTGGAGGTCACGTCGCCGTCCAACGCCGCCGACGACGTCCTGGGACGGGTGACGGGTCGATACGGACGGCCCGGTACATGACTCGCTAGAGTCCTGCAGGTGAGTGTGCTCGTCGTCACCGGGACCGACACCGGGGTGGGAAAGACCGTGACCACGGCCGCGGTCGCGGCGCTCGCACGGGCGCGCGGATGGTCCGTGGCGGTCGTCAAGCCGGCGCAGACCGGCGTGCGGCCCGGGATGCCCGGCGACCTGGACGAGGTACGCCGGCTGGCCGGCATCACCGACCTGCACGAGTTCGCGCGGTACGCCGCGGCTCTCGCCCCGGCCGCCGCCGCGCGGCTCGCCGGGCTGCCGCCACCGGATCTGGCGAGCTGCGTGGAGCGGATCAAGGCGCTCGACCGCGACCTGGTGATCGTCGAAGGGGCGGGCGGGCTGCTCGTACGGTACGACGACGACGGCGCCACGCTCGCCGACCTGGCGCACTCCCTCGGGGCCGCCGTGCTCGTCACCGTACGGCCGGGGCTGGGCACGCTCAACCACACGGCGCTGACGCTGGAGGCCATGGCCGGGCGCGGGATCGACCTGGCCGGCATCGTGATCGGGGCCTGGCCGCGCCGCCCCCTGCTGGACGACCTGTGCAACGTGCGTGACCTGGAGACCGTCGCGGCGCGCCCGCTGTCCGGCGTGCTGCCCGAGCGGGCCGGGCGCCTCGACGGACCGGAGTTCCTGCTCGCCGCCCGGGCCGGCCTCGCGCCGCAGCTCGGCGGAGTGTTCGACCCGGCGGTGTTCCGAGAGGACTGCCGTGCCCGTGCGCAGACGTACGGGGAACTGACCCCACGAGAGGAAGAATCGTGAGCGAGATCGCTCCGACGTCTCAGAACGACATCCTCGCGGTCGCGCGCACGCAGGTGCTGGAGCGGGGTGAGGGGCTCGGTGAACGACAGATCCACGAGTGCCTGACGCTGCCCGACGACCGGCTGGAGGACCTGCTCGCGCTCGCGCACGAGGTGCGCATGAAGTGGTGCGGCCCGGAGGTCGAGGTCGAGGGCATCATCTCGGTCAAGACCGGCGGCTGCCCGGAGGACTGCCACTTCTGCTCCCAGTCGGGCCAGTTCACCTCCCCCGTACGCGCGGCGTGGCTCGACATCCCCTCGCTCGTACGGGCCGCCAAGGAGACCGCCGCGACGGGCGCCACCGAGTTCTGCATCGTCGCCGCCGTACGCGGGCCGGACGAACGGCTGATGGGCCAGGTGCGCGAGGGCGTCGAGGCGATCAACAAGGAGGTGGACATCAACATCGCGTGCTCGCTCGGCATGCTCACCCAGGAGCAGGTCGACGAGCTGGCCGCGATGGGCGTGCACCGCTACAACCACAACCTCGAGGCACCGAAGTCCCACTTCGCCAAGGTCGTGACCACCCACACGTGGGAGGAGCGCTGGCGGACCTGTGAAATGGTGCGCGCGGCCGGCATGGAGCTGTGCTGCGGCGGCATCGTCGGCATGGGCGAGACGGTCGAGCAGCGGGCCGAGTTCGCCGCGCAGCTCGGCGAGCTGGAGCCCGACGAGGTGCCGCTCAACTTCCTCAATCCGCGCCCCGGCACGCCGTTCGCCGACTACCCGCTGGTCGAGGGCGCCGAGGCGCTGAAGACCATCGCGGCCTTCCGGCTGGCGCTGCCGCGCACGATCCTGCGGTACGCGGGCGGGCGCGAGCTGACACTCGGCGACCTGGGCACCAGGTCGGGCATGCTCGGCGGCATCAACGCGATCATCGTCGGTAATTACCTCACCACCCTGGGTCGTCCGACCGGCAGTGACCTGGAGATGCTGGACGAGTTGAAAATGCCGATCAAGGCACTGTCACAAACGCTCTAGAACCGTCCGGCGCCCACTACCGTCGGAGTTCGGACGGGAGGTGGTCATGATGAAGACGGCGGTCGTGACGGTGCTCGGCGGCGTCGCGCTGCTCGTTTCGGGGTGCGCCGGAGACTCGCAGGCCCAGGTCGGCGGCTCGTCATCCCCGAGGCCCGGCTCGTCGTCCCCGAGCCTCGGCTCGGCGGACGCCCTCGTGCTGCGCACGAAGACCACAGGAGGCATCGCCGGCCTGGGCGGGCCCGGCACCATGCCGGACTTCTCCCTGTACGGCGACGGGCGCGCGATCACCGGCGGCGCGCACCCGACCGAGTACCACCTCACGCCGCAGGCGCTGCGCCGGCTGGTCTCCGACGCGTCCGAGGCCGGGCTCGCCAGGTCGCGGACGGTCGACGACCGGAACATCGCCGACGCGACCTACAAGGTGATCACCTTCGTCACCGGGGGCCGGCCGCACACCACAAAGATCATCCAGGAGGGCCGGCACGCCGGCGACCCGGCCGCGCGGTTCCTGGCCCGGCTCGTCCCGTCCTCCTGGCCGCGCGGGGACCAGAGCGCCGACCCGCGACCGTACCGGCCGTCGCGCGTCGCCGTGCTGGCGGTGACCGCGCCCGCGGGCGACGGCGCCGCGTCCAAGTGGCCGTTCAAGCCGCTGAGAACGGGCACCCAGGTCGGTGGCCGCACCTGCACGGTCCTCACCGGCCGCGACGCCGCGTCGGTCCAGCGCCTGGCCGGACGGCCCGCCTGGCGCGACCGCGGTCAGACGTACCGGGTGGCCGTCCGCCCGCTGCTCCCCGACGAGCACGACTGCACCGCACTCTGACGGGCCGTCCTTCGCTCCGGCCGGCAGCGCCCGCCGAGGACCCGCGGCCGTTACCCCATCGTGACCGGCCGCGTTCAGAGTGGCCCGCAGCGAAGCATGGTTTCGAAAGGGCCTCCGCATGTCTGATCCGCGTTCGACCAGACCCGCCGTACGCGTCGTGGTCGCGGTCCTGCTGATCGCGCCGTTCGTCGTCTATCTCGCCGTCCCGAGCTATGCCAAGGTCGAGCCGCGGCTCGCCGGATTCCCGTTCTTCTACTGGTGGCAGCTCCTCTGGGTGATCCTCACCGCGGTGTTCATCGGCATCGCGTACCGGCTCACCCGCCGCGCCCGGCCCCCGCGCCCCGCGGACGAGGAGGACGAGTAGATGAACGACGTCAACGGTGTCGAGCTGACCGTCTTCCTCATCTTCTTCGCCCTGGTCACCGTGATGGGCTTCCTCGCGGCGCGCTGGCGGCGGGGGCAGACGATCATGCACCTGGACGAGTGGGGGCTGGGCGGGCGCCGCTTCGGCACGTTCACCACCTGGTTCCTGCTCGGCGGCGACCTGTACACCGCCTACACGTTCATCGCGGTGCCCGCGGCCGTCTTCGCGAGCGGTGCTATGGGGTTCTGGGCCCTGCCGTACGCGGCGATCGCCTACCCGATCGTGTTCCTCATCGGCCCGCGTCTCTGGTCGGTGTCACACGTACACGGCTACGTCACGACCGCCGACTTCGTACGCGGACGGTTCGGCTCGCGGTCGCTCGGCCTGGCCGTCGCGGTCACCGGGATCCTGGCGATGATGCCCTACATCGCGCTGCAGCTCGTCGGCATCCAGGCCGTGCTCACCGTCATGGGCGTGACGGGCTCCGGGCTCGCCAAGGACCTGCCGCTGCTCATCGCGTTCGCGCTCCTGGCCGCGTACACCTTCACCTCGGGCCTGCGCGCGCCGGCGCTGATCGCGTTCGTGAAGGACTCGCTGATCTACCTCGTGATCATCGTGGCGGTCATCTACATCCCCACGAAGCTGGGCGGCTGGGGGCACATCTTCGACAGCGCCCAGAGCAGCCTGGCCAAGCCCAACCCGGCGACCGGCAAGCCGAACGGCTCGCTCGTCACCGGCGACATGACCCACTGGGCGTACGGCACGCTCGCCCTGGGGTCGGCGCTGGCCCTGTTCATCTATCCGCACACGGTCACCGGGGCGCTGGCGTCCGGGCGCCGTAACGTGATCAAACGCAACGCGGCACTGCTCCCGGCGTACTCGCTGCTGCTCGGGCTCCTGGCCCTGCTCGGCTACATGGCGCTGGCCCGGCCCGACGTCGCCGCCGCGGTCAAGGCCGCCAAGAACCCGCAGCTCGCCGTGCCGACGCTGTTCGACCACATGTTCCCGGGCTGGTTCGCCGGGGTGGCCTTCGCCGCGATCGGCGTGGGCGCTCTCGTACCGGCGGCGATCATGTCGATCGCGGCGTCGAACCTGTTCACCCGCAACGTCTACACGGCGTTCTTCCGGCCGGGCGCGACGGCCGCCGAGGAGACCCGCGTCTCGCAGTTCGTGTCGCTCCTGATCAAGATCGGCGCGCTCGTCTTCGTGCTGGCCTTCGACAAGACCCTGTCGATCAACCTGCAGCTCCTGGGCGGCATCTGGATCGTGCAGACGTTCCCGTCGCTGGGCCTGGGGCTCTACACCCGGTGGTTCCACCGGTGGGCGCTGCTGGCCGGCTGGGCGGTCGCGATGGTGTACGGCACGGTGACCGCCTACGACCAGCACTCGCCGACGCAGAAGCACTTCGCCCAGTCCACCGCGGACATCCCGTTCCTCGGCCACCCCGGCTACATCGCCCTGACCGCCTTCGTCATCAACATGATCGTCGTGGTCGTGCTGACGGTGATCTTGCGGGCGGCCGGCGTACCGGACGGAACGGACGAGACCCGGCCCGATGACTACACCGCCGACGCCGACGACCCCGGCGTACGGGACCTGCCCGAGCTCGTCACCGACTGATCGTCTCGGACCGGCATGTTCGGTGGGATCGGCCCCTCGGTGACCGGACTGGGGGACCGATCCCTCTTTGTGGTGGTCTAGGCTCTGACCGTGAGCGAGGAGACTCGGCCACCGGACCAGCCCGCGCCCGCGCACCCTCCCGGCGTCGAGATCCGGTTGGCGCGGCCGGACGAGCTCGCCCGGATCGGCGAGCTGACGGCCGCGATCTACGTCGCGGCGGGCTACATCAGCCCGAACAGCAGCTACATTCTGCGGCTGCGCGACGCGGTCTCCCGCGCCCGCGAGGCCGAACTGCTCGTGGCCACGCACGAGGGCGAGCCGACGGGCACGGTGACCTACTGCCGGCACGGCAGCCCCTGGGCGCAGCTGACGGTGCCGGGCGAGGCGGAGTTCCGGATGCTCGCCGTCGTACCGGCCTCACGCGGACTGGGACTCGGCGAGGCACTCGTCCGCCACTGCATCGCCCGCGCCCGCGAGGACGGATGCCGAGCCATACGGCTGTCCACCGAGCCGATGATGCACGCCGCGCACCGGATCTACCGGCGGCTGGGCTTCACACGAACGCCAGAGCGCGACTGGCAGCCCCAGCCCGGCGTGGACCTTCTGACGTACGCGTTGGCACTCTGAACCCCTCACCGGCGCTCTGACTCGCTCCTGGAGCACCCACCGCACCGCGACGGGAATTCTCCGCACCCCTCACCGACGCCCTGACTCTGCAGCACCCAGCGCACCGCGACGGAAGTTCTCCGCGCCTGGCGCCGGTGCCGTGGGTCGCTTCTGGACTACGCTGCTGCACCGTGACGGCGACCTACTGCGACCACTGCGGAGACCCGCTCATCGGCGGTGACCATGGAGGATGTCGCGTGGCGCGGACGATGGAGCCTCCGCGTTACTGCCCCGAATGCCGCCGCCGCATGGTCGTCCAGGTGACGCCCGGCGGCTGGACCGCCGACTGCAGCAGACACGGCAGGCTCACGGGCTGAGAAGCCGCCCGTGACCCGATACCCGTAGCCACGGCGTGCCTACGGGCCGAAAGACCACCGGGACTCGAACCCCTGCCGAGCGGCGCCCAGGAAACGCCTCGCCGTCTCGTCGGTCGCCCGGGGGCCGAAACCAGGCCGGCTCCCCCGCCGTCCTGCGACGCGCCCCCTGGCCCGCCGTTCGCGGCGGGCGGGGGCTCGGGGCAGTCGTCAAGCCGGGGTCCGGCGGCCTTCGTGGCTACTCGATGACGGCGATCAGATCGCCTTCTTGAATGACATCGCCCTCGGCGACCTTGAGGCTGGCGACCGTGCCGGAGTCCTCGGCGATGACCGGGATCTCCATCTTCATGGACTCCAGGATGACGAGAGTATCGCCGTCCTCCACGGTGTCGCCCTCGTTGACAACGACCTTCCAGACGTTCGCCACCATTTCCGCGCGCACCTCAGCCAACGCGGCTCCTTCCCTCAGACGCCGGCGCCTGCCGGACGCTCTTGCCGATCCAATTGTGCGACGAGTCCTTGATCATGCGCGCATGCGGTCCACCAGTCCGGTGTCGTAGTCGCCCGAGACGAACTCCGGGTTGGCCAGCAGCTCGGTGAAGAACGGAAGGTTGGTCTTGGGGCCCTCGACGCGGAACGCCTCGACCGCCTCCCGCGCCGTGGCGAGGGCCTGGGCCCGGTCGGCGCCGTAGACGCACAGCTTGGCGAGGAGCGGGTCGTAGAACGGGGTGACCTTGTTGCCCGCCTGGTAGCCCGCGTCGACCCGGATGACGTCGCCGGACGGCTCGTCCCACACCGTGATGTCGCCGGGACTGGGCAGGAACCGCTTGGGGTCCTCGGCGTAGACGCGGAACTCGATCGCGTGCCCGCGCGGCTCGACGTCGGTGAAGGTGACCGGCTCGCCCGCGGCGACGAGGAGCTGCTGCTCGACCAGGTCGATGCCGGTGACCAGCTCGGTGACCGGGTGCTCGACCTGGAGCCGGGTGTTCATCTCCAGGAAGACGAAGTCCTGCGCCACCGGGTCGACCAGGCACTCGACCGTGCCGGCGCCGCGGTAGCCGACCGCCTCTCCCGCGCGTACGGCCGCCGCGAGCATGCGGGACCGCAGCTCGGCGCCGACGCCGGTGGACGGGGTCTCCTCCACGACCTTCTGGTGCCGGCGCTGCACCGAGCAGTCGCGTTCGCCGAGGGCCACCACCGTGCCGTCGGCGAGGCCCAGGATCTGGATCTCCACGTGCCGGGCCCGCTCGATGAAGCGCTCCAGCAGGATGTCGGGGTTGCCGAAGAACCGCTCGGCCCGCGTGCGGGCCGTCTCGAAGGCCTTGCGCAGCTCGTCCTCGTCGTAGGCGACGCTCATGCCGATGCCACCGCCGCCGCCGGACGCCTTGACCATGACGGGGTAGCCGATGCCCGCGGCGACGGCCGCGTCGGCGTCGGGGACGGGCTCGTGCGTGCCGGCCGCGACCGGGACCCCCGCCTTCTCCATGAGGTTACGGGCGTTGATCTTGTCGCCCATGGCCTCGATCGCCTCCGCGGGCGGGCCGATCCAGGTCAGCCCCTCCTCGGCGACCCGGCGGGCGAACGCGGCGTTCTCCGACAGGAAGCCGTAGCCCGGGTGGATGGCGCGGGCGTTGGTGCGCCGCGCGGCCTCCATCACGGCGTCGGTGTCGAGGTAGCTCTTGGCGGGCTGCGCCGGGCCGATCAGGACCGCCTCGTCGGCCTCGGCGACGTACGGCAGATCGGCGTCGGCCTCGGAGTAGACGGCGATCGCCTTGACTCCGAGGGCACGCACGGTGCGGATCACCCGACGGGCGATCTCCCCGCGATTGGCCACCAGTACCGACTCGAACACCGCTCCTCCTCAATTCGTCAGCGCAGGCAGAATAACCACGCATGGGCCGGCCGAGCGCGATGCTCGCCGACAAAAACCCGAGTGCCGCCTTGTCAGCGCATACGGTCGACAACGTGCCCGAGCGCCTCGACCACGGTCGGGTCGTACTCCGCGGCCGAATCACCCCGCAGGCGTTCGAGCACGGCCGCCGACCGATCACGGTCGGACGACGCCCCGACAAGATCATCGTAGGCGTTCGCGACCTTGATGACGCGGCTGGCCAGCGGCGGAGCGGATCCCTCCGCCGCGCGGTACGGCTCGGACTGGCGTCGGACGATCTCCGCGACCTCGTTCAGCACCCCGGTCTCGGTGATCACGTTGGCGCCCAGCCCGGCGATGCGCCGCTGCTCGCTGGGCGAGGCCAGGACGGTCGCGCCGCCCGGGATCGGATCGCGCAGCGACAGCTGGCCGATGTCGTGCATGAGCGCGGCGTACTCCAGCTCGAGCAGCGCCTCCTCGTTCATACCCAGCTCGCGTCCCATCTGCACGGCAAGCTCGCTCACCCGCCGGGAGTGCCCGGCCTCGACGTATCCGCCGACCTCGGTCACCTGGGACAGGGCGCGTACGGTCTGCAGGTAGGTGGCCCGGATGCCGGCGAAGCGCCGGAACGCGACCTGGGTCACCAGGATCGGCGCGCTGAACACCAGCAGCGCCACCGGGCCCATGACGAACGTGCTCACCGCGATCAGGATGCCCGTGGCGCCCGAGGCGGCGCAGAGCGGGACCTTGGCCCGGATCTCGTCGCCGAACGCGATGGCGAACCGCGTGCGCACCGCCTCGGCGCGGATCGTCGCCGCGGTCACCATCTCGGCGGCGCAGGCGAACATGACCGTCAGCACCATCACCGTGATGAGCAGCGGCCAGTGGTGCTGCAACGAGGAGGTGCCGATCGGGCGGAAGACGAAGGCCACCAGGGCGGGGCTCAGGATGCGCCGGGCCATCGCGTCGAGCGCCGGGACGCGGCCGACCGCGATGTGCGGCAGCGCGCCGATGAGCGTGCCGCAGGCCGTCACCGTCACCGCCTGGAACGCCGAGTGCGTGGCCGGTTCGCTGCCCACCCGCAGCAGCAGGGCGTACCCGACGGAGCCCGCGCTCGCGATCGGGGCGACCTCGCGGCTGCCGGGCATGATCATGCGGAGCAGCTCACCGATCGCGATGAGCGCGCCGAACAGGATCGCCGTACGGGAGTCCTCGAGGCCGACCGCGCCGACCTGGGTGACGGAGGCGATGATCAGCATCCCGGCCGCCGCGATCAGCAGCAGCTGGGCGGAGTCCAGCGACTGCCATGCCGGGCGCGGGCGTCCGGCCTGAGCGGTCACGTGCGCGCTCCCCCGGCGGTGCTCCGGCGCGCCGCCACCCGGGCCACCGGACGGGTCACCGGACGCCCTCTCCGGCGACGCGCAGGGGCGCGCTGGGATCGTCGTGGTCCTGCTGGGTGGTCTCTTCGCCCTCCTCGGGCGGCGGGACCGGGTCGGGCTGGGTCCACCCGTGGCGTGTGATGGCGGCGATGAGCGCCTCGACCATCTCCGGGTCGAAGTGGGTGCCGGCCGAGCGCCGCAGCTCGGCGATGCCCTCCTCGATGGACCGCGCCGGACGGTAGGACCGGGTGGAGGTGATCACGTCGAACGCGTCGGCCACCGAGATGACGCGGGCGAACTCCGGGATCTCCAGGCCCGCCAGTCCCATGGGGTAGCCCGTGCCGTCCATCCGCTCGTGGTGGTGCATGATGCCGGCGAGCGCCTCGTCGAGAAAGCCGATCTCACGGACGATCTCCAGGCCGCGCATCGGGTGGAGCTGGATCGCGGCGTACTCCTCTTCGGTCAGGGCGCCGGCCTTCTGCAGCACCTTGGTCGGCACGCCGAGCTTGCCGACGTCGTGGAGCATCCCGGCGTAGCGGATCGCGCCGACCCGCTCGGGCCGCATCCCGATCGCCTCGGCGATCATGACCGCGCCGCGGGAGACCCGCTCGCTGTGGCCGCGCGTGTAGTAGTCCTTGGTCTCCACCGCCTGGCAGAGCGCCGCGATCGTCGCGGCGTGGGCCTGCTGCTGGTCGCTGGTCTGCTGGAACGCCCACCGGGCCAGCAGCATCGGCATCAGCACGAGCACGGCGGAGAACGGCCCGATGAGCCCCCACGGCGCGGCGATGAGCAGGCCGAACATGCCGTACGACAGCTGGCCCGCGGCGAGGCTGCCGATGGGCCGCCAGCGGAACCCCCACAGGGGCGCCGTCTTGGTGAGCACGAGGACGACGCCGATCAGGGCGAGGTTGACGGCGACGTAGGTGACGACGGCGGTGAGGTAGGGCGCGATGATGTCCGGGAACGAGCCGTTGGTGGGCTTGCCGGTCGTGCCGCCGGCCGCGCTGTACACGACGCCGGCGAGGTAGCCCGAGAGGGCGAACTGGGCCCCGTTGAACAGCCGCTTCACGACGCCCATGTCGCGTCGCCAGGCGATGATCGCCGACGCGCCGACGATCGCGGCGCCCGTCGGGCCGAGCAGCACGACCGAGGCCAGGCCCGCCGAGTAGCTCAGCGACACCCGGGCGTTCTCGCTGTTGAGCAGTGCCGGCGCCGACTCGCAGATCACCGACAGCACCGCGAGGACGGCAAGGGTGGTCCAGTCGATGCCATCGAAGGACGAGAGACCGATGGACGACGCCGCGAGCACGACGACCGTGCAGACGTACGCCCATGCGGCGAGGGGTAGTCCACGCAATGCCGCCCCCACAGGTTATGGGCTAATTCCAGGACACGCCTTGACGCATCTTTCTCCGCCTCCCCGTCGGGCTCCGGCTACGGGAGCCCTTCATCCCTGACTCACCGCCCGCCTCGGATCGACGCCGGAAGAATCGGTGGTAAGCCTAACCCGACAGCCCCTGCTCACGCAGACGCGCGAGGAAACGTGAGCAAAGCGTGAATGAATCGTCACCTACCGTCGGCGGTATCGCCCGTGAGCTGCGAAGCCGGTCATTCGACGAGATTGGCGCGAACCTCTTCGATTCGCCCAAGGACCTTCGCCCGGAGGTCCTGCGGCACCGGGTCGCAGCCGCAGCTCTTGTGCACGAGCTTCTTGACCGACTCCTCCAGGCCGTACTCCCGCAGGCAGGGACCGCACTCGTCGAGGTGCTGCCGGATGTCGGAGCACCCGTGCTCGTCCAGCTCGCCGTCCAGGTAGGAGTAGATACGGGCGAGGACCTCCGTGCAGGGGGTCTCATGAGGCTTTCCGCAGCTCATTTCGCCACCTCACCAGGGTGCGCGGGCGTCCGGTCGCTCATGCGGAGTCCTCCTTGCGCCCGGACCCGTTCGCGCGGGCGAGCCCGCGCTCACGCGCGTAGTCTTCGAGCATCGACCTCAGCTGCCGCCGGCCGCGGTGCAGCCGGGACATCACGGTACCGATCGGAGTGCCCATGATGTCGGCGATCTCCTTGTACGCGAAGCCTTCGACGTCCGCGAAGTAGACCGCCATCCGGAAGTCCTCGGGCAGCGCCTGCAGGGCCCGCTTGACGTCCGAGTCGGGAAGGTGCTCGAGGGCCTCGGCCTCGGCCGACTTCAGGCCGGTCGAGGTGTGCGACTCCGCCCGCGCGAGCTGCCAGTCCTCGATCTCCTCCGACGCCGACTGCTTCGGCTCCCGCTGCTTCTTGCGGTAGGAGTTGATGAAGGTGTTGGTGAGGATGCGGTAGAGCCAGGCCTTGAGGTTGGTGCCTTCCTGGAACTGGTGGAAGGAGCCGAACGCCTTGGCGAACGTCTCCTGGACCAGATCCTCCGCGTCCGCGGGGTTGCGCGTCATGCGCAGCGCGGCGGAGTACAGCTGGTCGAGAAACGGAAGCACGTCACGCTCGAAGCGCCGACTGCGCTGCTCCAGAGTCTCCACTGCCTCGGGTACCTGACCCACCCCCTCCGTCGCGCCGGTGCCGGGCTCGGGGCCGGCACCGAAACCATACGCTCCAGACGATAGCGGGTGCGCCACCGGCGCATCGCGCCGGTCCGCCAGCAAGACGGCCATCATCACCTCGAACTTTCGCAGGCCGGTGTCCGTTATGACGCTGTGCAACGCGCCACGCGCCCACGGGATTCCCAGGAGCGGGGGAATGCTCCGGCACACCGGCATGAAGTGTGCGATAGCTCGTACCGCCAACAGGGAAGGATTGGGAGAAATGCATCCCCGAGGAGCCGCCGTGCTGTCCATTCCGGCGAAGCATCCCGCAGTCGGCGAGTCCGAGTCGCTCGCGAGCTACTGGACGTTCTACTGGGCCGTGGCCGCCGCGCAGCTGTCCCGGTGGCTGCCGCGCCGGCCGTCACGGGTTCTCGACCTGTCCGGGCCCCAGTCCCGCTACGCCGACCAGGCGGCGCACGCGGGCCACACCGTGGTCGAGGTCCGCGACGCTCCTCGCGGCGCGCCGCAGCCCCGGCACACCCACACGATCGTCGCGGAGGCGTCCTCCCTCGGCTTCCTCTCCCCCGGTTCGTTCGACGCGGTCGTGGCCGAGGGGCGCATGCTCTCGCGCCACCTGGTCACCGAGAACGTCGTCGCGGAGATCGCCCGCGTGCTGCGTCCCGGTGGCCGGGTGCTGCTGAGCGTGGACTCCCTCGTCCTGGGCATGGCCATCCTGGCGGAGCAGAACTACTGGGCGCACCTGTCCGACGTGCCGCGCTCGGAGGTCGTGCTCGTGCCCTGGCCGGACGGCACGATCACCCGGTGCTTCGGCGTCGAGCAGCTGCGCGACCTGCTCACCGAGTGCGGCCTGGAGGTCGAGTGGATCCGGCCGCGCACGGCCCTGTCGCCCTCGACCGTGGAGCATGTGCTGAACGCCAGCCCCCAGTCGCTCACCCGCCTCGTACGGGCGGAGCTGACCGCGCCGCAGGCCGAGGAGCCGGTCGGCATCCACCTCGTCGCCAGCGCGATCAAGAAGACCGGGTAACGGCCGTCCCACGGCCCATGGGCAGAGGGGAACGGCCGGCCTGCATCCACGTCCCCGCAGGCGCGAACCAGGAGACCGGGTGGCGGACCTTCCACCGCCCCCGGCTCGCGACCGGGGGCGAAGGAGCGGTGCTACCGGTGGAGCCGGTCGCGTTTCCCCTGGCAGGCGACGCAGCGGGACGCCTCAGGGCGAGCCTCCAGGCGGCCCTCGGGAATCCCCAGGCCGCAGTCCACGCATTTGCCGTACGTGCCCTCGTGGGCGCGTGCGAGCGCCGCGAGCACCTCGGCCCGCTGGCGGCGCAACGCCGCGAGGGCGGCGTCGACCCGGTCGGTGTCCGACAGGCTCGCCCCCGCGTCGGCCGTGTGGTGTTCGGCCTCCGGATGCTCCTCCTGCACGGCCGTGATCGACCGTTCGAGGTCGGCGAGCATCTCGTCGAGGCGCTTGCGCGCGGTGTCCAGAGCCATGCGCACCTCCGACACGCGGTCAGAAGAGAGTGAGGGGAGATACTGAAGGAATACCCATCTGGGGCAGGGGTCTGACCAGTTCTGGGCCGTTATTTGCCACCTTGTTCACCGCGGTGGACACCGGGTACGACTCGAGCCGCCCCTCCGCGGCCGGAACGAGCAGCGACCGGACCTCGTCGGGGTCGGTGAGCGCCGGGTCCAGCCACGCGCCGAACCGCTCGGGCTCCACCAGCATCGGCATCCGGTCGTGGATGCGGCCCACGTCGTCGGTCGCCTCGGTGGTCAGGATCGTGCAGGTGAGCAGCCGCCCGCCGGCCGCGTCCGGCGACCGCCACACCGCGTACAGCCCGGCCATCGCCAGGATGCCCCCGTCGGCGGGGCGGATGAAGTGCGGCTGCTTGCCGCCGTCGGTCGCCTGCCACTCGTAGTAGCCGTCGGCGGGAACCACGCATCGGTGCAGCGCGAACGCGCGCCGGAACGCGGGCTTCTCGTGCGCGGTCTCGACCCGGGCGTTGATCAGTCGGGCACCGATCGAGACGTCCTTGGCCCAGAACGGCACCAGCCCCCAGCGCGCGACGTGCAACTCACGAACGTCCTCCGACCGCGCCCGCTCCTCACCGGCTCCAGCGACACCCGCTCCCTCACCGCCCACTCCACTCGCCGCGTCGCTCCCGCTCCGGTCTCCTGGTCGCGTCCGCTCCTCACTCGCTCCGCGGGCGGCTCGTCCCTCACCGCCCACTCCACTCGCTGCGTCGCTCCCGCTGGTGCTCGCTGGTCGCGTCCGCTCCTCACTCGCTCCGCGGGCGGCTCGTCCCTCACCGCCCACTCCACTCGCTGCGTCGCTCCCGCTCCGGCGGGTCAGGACCACCGGTACCGGCTTGGTCGGGGCGACGTTGTAGTCCGGTTCGAGATCGTCGGCCTCGTCGCGCTCGACGCCGAAGAAGTCGACGAGTTCCTGGCGCCCGCGCGTGGACGCGTACCGGCCGCACATCGCCCGGCGCTCCCCTCTCTCCCGCTGCCCGCTCTCTCACCGAACCGCGCTTGACCGCGCCTTCGATGGGCATGACCGGTGTTATGCAGATCATCAGGACCATCGCGCGCCCGCTCGTCGCGGCGCCATTCATGGTCACCGGACTCGAGACATTGCGCAATCCGGGCCCCCGCGCGGAGAAGGTGGCCCCGGCTCTCAAGCCGCTCGCCGACCGGGTGGCCTGGCTGCCGTCCAAGGATCCCGAGACGCTCGTACGGATCCAGGGCGCGATCGGCCTCGGCGCCGGTGCGCTGTTCGCCCTCGGCAAGTTCGAGCGCCTCACGACGCTCCTGCTCGCGGCGGAGATGGTACCCGCGCTGCTCACCGAGCACCGGTTCTGGAAGGAGGAGGACCCCGAGCGTCGCGACGTCGAACGCGCCCTGATGCTGAAGAACGCGGGGCTGTTCGGTGTGCTGCTGTACGCCGCCGCGGCGCCGAGCCGGCACCGCCCGGTCAAGGCCGCCAGGACCAACCTGCGCGAGGCACGCCTGCAGGCGGCGGTCGCCAAGGCCGAGGCCGGCCGCAGGGCCGAGCGCGCCCGCCGCAAGGCGGCCAGGCGCGCCGCCCACGCCCAGCGCCGGGCCGTGAAGGTCGGCCGCTGAGGGATCACCCGGAACCCTCGCCTGTCGCGGGCGGCGTCCGGCCGCCGCGTCGCGGGGCGCAGGAGGAAGCCAGGTGCCGGCTTGCCGGCCCACGGCGACGCGGCGAGACGGCGCCTGGACGCCGCGCGGCGGGGCAGAGGGTTCCGGGAAGTCTCTGAGAAGACCGCACGCGAACTCTTGCCGGGGGAACGGCCGGGCGTGACCGCCGACCGGCGTTCGCCGGCGAGCCGTACTCGGCATGTTCGCCTCCCGGAAACTCCCCAGGAGCCTCTGGGGACGCACCGACCCCCGGACCACCGCGCCGGTGTCCCATCGGTCTCTGCGGTCACGGTAGAGCGGGGGCCCGACATTTCACGGCGCGCCCCGCCGCGTCGTCCCCGGCCACGACCGTCGCGGCACCTCGGCGTTCCGCAAGATCTCACCCCTTCTCCGGCCGGTACCCTTCATTCATGCCTGAGATGTGGTCCGCTCCCGTGGCGGCCGGTCCCGTCGACGCCCTGGTCACGCTGCCGGGGTCCAAGTCGATGACCAACCGCGCGCTGATCCTCGCCGCGCTGTCCGACGGCGAGTCGCTGGTGCGCCGGCCGCTGCGCAGCCGCGACACGCTGCTCATGGCCGGTGCGCTGCGCGCGCTCGGCGCGTCCGTGGACGACGCGGGCGCCGACTGGCGGATCGTGCCCGGTGAGCTGCGCGGCCCCGCGACCGTCGACGTCGGCCTGGCCGGCACGGTCATGCGGTTCGTGCCTCCCGTCGCGGCCCTGGCCACCGGCGAGATCCGCTTCGACGGCGACCCGTACGCCCGCAAGCGGCCCATGGGCGCGATCCTGGCCGCGCTGCGGGTCCTCGGCGCGGACGTCGACGGCGACACCCTGCCGTTCACCGTGCGCGGCACCGGCGCGGTGCCGGGCGGCTCGGTGACGATCGACGCGTCCGGCTCGTCGCAGATGGTCTCCGGCCTGCTGCTGGCCGCGCCCCGCTACGGCAAGGGCGCGGAGGTACGCCACGAGGGCCCGCCCGTGCCCTCGGGTGCGCACCTGACGATGACCGTGCGGATGCTGCGCGACGCCGGCGCCACCGTGGAGACCGAGCCCGACGTGTGGCGGGTCCAGCCGGGCCGGCTGCGCGCCGGCGAGATCGACATCGAACCCGACCTGTCCAACGCCGCGCCGTTCCTCGCCGCGGCCCTGGTCTCCGGGGGCCGGGTCACGGTGCGCGGCTGGCCGGCCGAGACGACCCAGCCCGGTGACGAGCTACGCCACCTGCTGGCCGCGATGGGCGCCTCGGTGTCATACGAGGACGGCGACCTGACCGTGCGCGGCGGCGCCATCCACGGCATCGACGTCGACCTCGGCGACGTCAACGAGCTGACCTGCGTGATCGCCGCGCTCGCGGCGCTGGCCGACGGTCCCTCGCGACTGCGCGGCATCGCGCACATGCGCGGGCACGAGACGGACCGGCTCGCGGCGCTCACCACGGAGATCAACGGCCTGGGCGGCGACGTGCGCGAGCACCCTGACGGCCTGGAGATCCGGCCGCGGCCGCTGCACGGCGGCGTCTTCCACACCTACGACGACCACCGGATGGTGATGGCGGGCGCCGTGCTCGGTCTGGGCGTCCCGGGCGTCGAGGTGGAGAATCTCGCGACGGTGGGCAAGACGCTTCCCGAATTCGGCGAGTTGTGGGCGGAGATGCTGCGTTAGGCATGGCGCGCGATTGGGCGAGGCTCGACGAGGATGACGTACGGGTACGTCCGGGCCGCGGCTCCCGGCCACGTACCCGTCGCCGTCCCGCGCACGAGGACGCCGTCGGCGGCTTCGTGATGGCGGTCGACCGCGGCCGTTACACCTGTCTCGTCGACGGACGCCCCGTGACCGCGATGCGGGCGCGCGAGCTGGGGCGCAAGAGCGTCGTCGTCGGTGACCGCGTCCGCCTGGTCGGCGACGTCTCGGGCCGCCCGGACACGCTCGCGCGCGTCGTCGGCATCGAGCCGCGGACCTCGACCCTGCGCCGTACCGCCGACGACAGCGACCCCGTCGAGCGGGTCATCGTCGCCAACGCCGACAACCTCGTCATCGTCACCGCCCTGGCCGACCCGCCGCCCCGCCCCCGGATGATCGACCGTTGCCTGGTCGCCGCGTTCGACGCGGGCCTGTCACCGCTGCTGTGCCTCACCAAAGCCGACCTGGCCGCGCCGGACGCGCTGGAGGAGATGTACGCGCCGCTCGGCGTCACGTACGTCGTCACGCGCAAGGACCGGCCGGTCGACGAGTTGCGCTCCCACCTGGCCGGCCGGATGAGCGTGCTCGTCGGCCATTCCGGTGTCGGTAAGTCGACGCTGGTGAACGCCCTGGTTCCGGACGCCGAGCGGGCGGTGAGCGCGGTCAATCCGGTGACCGGGCGGGGCCGGCACACGTCGTCGTCGGCGATCGCCCTCGCCCTGCCGGACGGCGACGGCTGGATCATCGACACGCCGGGCGTGCGCAGCTTCGGCCTCGCCCACGTCAAGCCGGACGACGTGCTGGCGGCGTTCCCGGACCTGATCGAGGGCGACGCGGAGTGCCCGCCGCACTGCACCCACGTCCAGGACGACTGCGCCCTGGACGCCTGGGTGGCGGCGGGCCACGCCGACCCCTCACGCCTGGACTCGCTGCGGCGGCTCCTGCTGAGCCGCGACGCCGACGAGGCCTGAGGGGCTGGAGTGGCACAGTGACCCGTCGGCGCCGTTGACGACGGGCCACAACCGAGAGGACAACAGAAGTCGCCGCCACTGGCAAGAGTGCACACATGATCTGGACGATTTGCTGAATTTTGATCTGTATAGCGATTAATGTCTGGTCAGATCGCACAGTGACGGCATTCGCGCCGTTCTCCCCCTCCGCCGGCGCGCCTCACCCCGGCGCGGCCGAGGACGCCTCCGGCGTCGTACCGGCTTCGCGAGGCCTCGGGCCGCCACGCCTGCGCCGAAGATCTTGGACCGTTCGCCGGGCCGGTCTGTCTGCGTACGCCTCTGTCGCGATAGCGTTGCACGCCGTGGCGGACTATTCGGATGACCTACGCCTTGCACATGTCATGGCGGACGCGGCCGACGATGTCGCCACGCGCCGGTTTCGCGCTCTCGATCTGCGGGTCGAGACGAAACCCGACCTCACGCCGGTGAGTGACGCCGACCGCATGGTCGAGGAGATCATGCGCAACACGCTGAAGCGCGCGCGGCCGCGTGACGCGGTGCACGGCGAGGAGTACGGCCGCACCGGCTACGGCCCGCGCTGCTGGGTGATCGACCCGATCGACGCCACGAAGAACTACGTTCGCGGCGTACCGGTCTGGGCGACGCTGATCGCACTGATGGAGGGCGACGACCCGGTGGTCGGCCTGGTGTCCGCACCGGCGCTCAACCGCCGCTGGTGGGCCGCTCGCGGAGGCGGCGCGTGGACCGGGCGCAGCCTCGCCAAGGCCACCCGCTGCCGCGTCTCGGGCGTCACCGACCTGCACGACGCGTCGTTCTCCTTCTCCAGCCTCACCGGGTGGGAAGAGCAGCGGCGCCTGGAGGGGTTCCTGGACCTCACCCGCTCCGTCTGGCGCACCCGGGCGTTCGGCGACTTCTGGTCGCACGTGATGGTCGCCGAAGGGGTCGTGGACGTGTCCGCCGAGCCCGAGGTGTCGCTGTGGGACGTCGCGGCCCTGCAGGTCATCGTGGAGGAGGCGGGAGGCGTCTTCACCGACCTGGCCGGCGTGCCGACCGCCGACGGCGGCAGCGTCGTGTGCACCAACGGGCTCCTGCACGCGGCCGTGCTCGACAAGCTCGGCGGCGGCCCGGTCATGCGCCGCGTCTGACGCTCAACGTGATCGACACGATATATCTTGTGGTTCGAGGAACAGCGGCGTCGTGCCCGCTCGTTCTCCTAGCGAAGTCCACGGAACGGAGAAGATCGTGGGACGCACCGGATACGTCGTCGTCGGGGTCATCGTTGCACTGATCGCCTTCATCCTGCTGCCCGGCTGGGTCAAGCTGCTCGGCGTGCTGCTGCTCGTGGGCGTGCCGACGGCGGGTTACCTGATGCTCGACCCGTCACAGCGCCGCCGCCTGCGCGGGCAGGCCCGTAAGCGCCTCGGCTGACCGCATCTCGACCGCCCCGGAGTCTCGGGGCGGTCACCGCCGTACGACGCGCCCAGCGGCCTGTCAGGCCGTCGCGTGGCCCGTCAGTGTCCGTACGTCGCGGACGGTCAGCACGGCGAGAGTCGCGGTGAGGATGACGGCGCCGCTCAGCGCGATGGCGCCGCCGAGTCCCAGCGCGGCCATCGCCGGGCCGGCGAGGGTCTGGCCGAGCGGGTTGAAGACCAGCGAGCCGAGCGCGTCGTACGCGTAGACCCGTGACAGCGCCTCGGGCGGCACGTTGTGCTGCACCACGGTGTCCCACTGCACCCCGAAGATCTCGAACCCGGCGCCCGCGGCGAAGGCCGCCGCCAGCATGACCGGCACCGGCGCGGCCACGGCGAGCGCGAACAGCACGGACGAGCCGGCCAGCACGCCGTATGTCGCGAGCAGCAGCGGCCGGCGTGGCCGGTGCCACAGCGCCGACAGCCCGCCCGCGATGAACCCGGCCGCCTCGAACGCGACGACGAGCCCCCAGGCCGTCGCACCGCCCAGGTCGCGCTTGGCCACCAGCGGCCCGAGCACGTTGAAGCCGCCGGAGAACGCCGCGTTCACGAACGCGAACTGCGCCACGATCGTCCACAGCCACGTACGCGAGCGGAACTCCCGCCAGCCGCTTCTGAGCTCGCCCAGCACCCCCGCCCGCGGCAGGGCGATGCGGGGAAGAGCGAGCCGGCCGAAGAACACCGCCGCCACCACGAACGTCGCCGCGTCCACCGCGATGGCCCATCCCGGCCCGTACGCCGCCACGACGACGCCGGCCAGCCCCGCACCGATCACCTTCGCGGCGTTCATGGCGAGGCGGAGCAGGGCGTTGGCGGGCTGGATGAGGGACGGCTCGACGGTCTGCGGCGCCACCCCGAGGGAGGCGGGCCCGAGGAACGCCGCGGCCATCCCGTTCGCGGCCTCCAGGAGCGCCAGCTGCCAGACGCGCGCGCTCCCGCTGATCAGCAGGACGGCCGCGACCGACTGGGTCCCGGCCGCGACGAGGGAGAACACCACGAGGATCACGTGCCGGGGCAGCCGGTCCGCCCACACGCCGCCCAGCAGGAGCAGCGCGACGGTGGGCAGGCTGCGCGCGGCCAGCACGACGCCCAGGTCGCTCGCCGAACCCGTCAGGCCGAGCACCGCGAACGCGAGCGCCACCGGCGCCATCGCGTTGCCAAGAAAGGACACCAGCCGGCCAAAGAACACCATGCGAAAACGCGGGGCGGCGAGTGGCCTCAGAGCGGATCTCACAAGCCGATGACCCTAGAGCCGTTTCGCTCCGATGTCCGCCCGCGCGGGCGCTCGCCGCGACCGGGCCGGTGGACGCCCCCGCCTTCGCGCCCCTCTCCGGCGCTGTCGTGTACGGCCGGTTTGGGCCGGACTCACCCAAGGGGGTGCCACAGGCGTACGGAAGGCGCCTGACCTGGAGGATTACCCGCCGGGGGTGATTTCTCTTGGCCTCGCACCGGCCGATCTTCATTCTGGGCTGCCCGCGTTCGGGCGGGACGCTGCTGCGGCGCATGCTGCGCGCCCACCCGCGCATCGCGATCCCGCCGGAGACACGCCTCCTGCTCGACGCGTACGAGCACCGGAGCGCGTACGGGGACCTGCGCCGCCTGGCGAACCGGCAGGCGCTCGCGGAATGGATCGTCGCCGGCGCAGGCACCCGCTTCGACGGCCTCGGCCTGGACGCCCGTGCGGTGGCCGAGGAGATCGTGGCCGGGCCCCCGACCCTGGGATCGGCCCTGGAGATCGCCTGGCGCGCGTACGCACGACGGCTGGGCAAGCCGCGCTGGGGCGACAAGCGACCGGGGTACGTGCAGCACATCGACGCGCTGCTGCGCCTGTTCCCGGAGGCGCAGATCGTGCACGTGGTCCGCGACGGCCGCGCCTGTGTCGCGGAGCTCAAGGGCACCTCGTGGTGGCGCATGGGCGTCTACCACGCGATCGCCACCTGGACCCAGGCGATCGATGCCGGCACCTCCGCCGCCGAACGGCTGCCGTCGTCGACCTACACGGAGGTGCAGTACGAGAGGCTGGTCGCGGAGCCTGAGAGCGAGCTGCGACGCCTGTGCGCGTTCCTGATGGAGGATTACGCGCCGGAGATGGCGGAGCCGCGACCGTGCGGTGAGCCCCAGGACGGGAAGACGGAGCCCCCGCTGGAGCCGTGGGAACGCGAACTGTGCGAGGCCGTGATGACCGAGCGCCTGCTCGCGTACGGGTACGAACCGGCCCCGGCCGCGCGCCCGTCAACACGCCACCTGGCGCGGTACGCGGCGATCACCGCCCACCGCCGTCTGGCCGCACGGAAACGCGCCGTCCTGGACGCCCACGTCCGCTCCGCCGAGCCACAGCCCGTGGCCTCCTGCCTGATCTGACGCCGCCTGATCTGACGCCGCCTGATCTGACGAACTCGAAGCGCTGAGACCTCTCCTGAGGAGTCGTCCCCGGCGACGGGATCTGGCCGCCGAGACCGGCCGGTCCACGGTTCACAGACGCGGCTGAACCGCGTTTCAGGGGCGTGCGCCGGCGCCGGTCTGACCCTCTCGTGCGCGGAACGTGCTGTCGAGACCGCTCACCTCCATGTGTGGTGCGAGCGGGGCTGTTGCCGATGTCCACCGGCGGGCGGCCGGGGATGAACATGCGGGTGCGTCGGCTCGCCTGCCCGACACTGGCGGTGACCTCGGAGGACGCCTTGGGAACGGGATGATCGTCTGCCGTGACGGCGCCGCCGGCCACGCCGACGCGGCGCATCAGGTGTTGCCTGATGCGCTCCAGGTCTGTGACCCGCGGCACATCTGGCACAACTTCCCCCTCACCCAAGCCGCCGGGAAGAAAGTCGCTGTTCACGTTGGCTGCTGGGCCCGCGCTTCCTGTTGGGCGAGCGAACACCACAACGGTGGCGCTAAGGGCGTCAACACCCGTCGTCAGTTGGAAGGGGCGACGTTGGCCTGCGGACAACGTCCCCTGACGCCTGGGCATTGTCGAGCCTCTGCGGGCACGGTGGGCTGTGGACGGGCGGTCAGACTACGAAGCGCTCGTCGAGCAGGGCGCGCATGTCCTCGGGCAGCTCGTGCTTGCCGGCCTTGATGCGGTCGAGGAAGTCTCTCCAGGCGCTCACGCTGAAGAACAGCTTGGGACCGTCCGGGTCCTTGCTGTCACGAACCGCGATGAGACGCTCGCCCCGGCCTTCTTCGGACGCGTCGGACACCGCGCACCTCTGTTCTAGTGAGGAATCGCTGATGAGACGGCTCTTTGCCGCCCCTCAGAGTCAACGTGGTAAACGGTAGCAGGGCCCGCCGGTCACGGCGGTGTCTTGGGGTTTCCTGTTCGTATCCGACGCCACAATGGCCTCATATCCACCGTACGGTCGGTCGCCCCGTTCCTCCCCAGGCCGTCCCTCACCGAGATCAACGGCATCGAGTTCAGCCGGCAGAGACTCCAAGGAGCTCCAGGAGGGCCCCTCCTACCGGCGTCATCAGTGCTAGCCGGGCAAATGTTGGCGTATCGCGCTATATCGGTGCACTCACGCCGCCGAGACCGTACAGCCCCAGCGTGACCCCGCCGGCCGCTAAAAAGAAAGAAGGGGAAGAGGCCGTCCGCATACAACGGTCGACCTCTCCCCCTTCTCTCCACGCCAAAAACAAGAAAGAGGAGAGGGACCCGCCGCGTTGACCGCGGGGTCACCTCTCCTCTTCCCTTTATCTATGTTGATGTCCGGCGGTGTCCTACTCTCCCACACCGTCCCCGGTGCAGTACCATCGGCGCTGGAGGGCTTAACTTCCGGGTTCGGAATGGGACCGGGTGTTTCCCCACCGCTATGACCACCGAAACGCTTAACAGAACAAAACCAGCGGAAAATGGTTCCCGGTCGTGTCCCGGGAACCGCACAGTGAACGCGAACAAAATAAGTGTGTTCAAGCCACTCGGCCTATTAGTACCGGTCAACTCCACACCTTACGATGCTTCCATCTCCGGCCTATCAACCCAGTCGTCTAGCTGGGGGCCTTACAACCATGAAAGGTTGGGAGACCTCATCTCGAGGAAGGCTTCCCGCTTAGATGCTTTCAGCGGTTATCCCGACCGAACGTAGCCAACCAGCCATGCACCTGGCGGTACAACTGGCACACCAGAGGTTCGTCCGTCCCGGTCCTCTCGTACTAGGGACAGACCCTCACAAGTCTCCTACGCGCACAGCGGATAGGGACCGAACTGTCTCGCGACGTTCTAAACCCAGCTCGCGTGCCGCTTTAATGGGCGAACAGCCCAACCCTTGGGACCTACTCCAGCCCCAGGATGCGACGAGCCGACATCGAGGTGCCAAACCTTGCCGTCGATATGGACTCTTGGGCAAGATCAGCCTGTTATCCCCGGGGTACCTTTTAGCCGTTGAGCGACACCCCATCCACACGGTGGTGCCGGATCACTAGGCCCTGCTTTCGCACCTGCTCGACATGTCTGTCTCACAGTCAAGCCCCCTTGTGCCCTTGCACTCAACACCTGATTGCCAACCAGGCTGAGGGAACCTTTGGGCGCCTCCGTTACTCTTTAGGAGGCAACCGCCCCAGTTAAACTACCCACCAGGCACTGTCCCCCACCCGGATCCACGGGTGCGGGTTAGACGCTCAAAACGACCAGAGTGGTATTTCACCAACGACTCCACGATAACTGGCGTCACCGCTTCACAGTCTCCCACCTATCCTACACAAGACGCTCCAAACGCCAATGCCAAGCTATAGTGAAGGTCCCGGGGTCTTTCCGTCCTGCTGCGCGTAACGAGCATCTTTACTCGTACTGCAATTTCACCGGGCCTGTGGTTGAGACAGTGGGGAAGTCGTTACGCCATTCGTGCAGGTCGGAACTTACCCGACAAGGAATTTCGCTACCTTAGGATGGTTATAGTTACCACCGCCGTTTACCGGCGCTTAGATTCTCAGCTTCACCCCCGAAAGGGCTAACCAGTCCTCTTAACGTTCCGGCACCGGGCAGGCGTCAGTCCGTATACAGCGTCTTACGACTTCGCACGGACCTGTGTTTTTAGTAAACAGTCGCTTCCCCCTGGTATCTGCGACCCCCACCAGCTCCACAGAGCCAGTCCGGTCACCAGCAGGGGCCCCCCTTCTCCCAAAGTTACGGGGGCAATTTGCCGAGTTCCTTAACCACAGTTCACCCGAACGCCTCGGTATTCTCTACCTGACCACCTGAGTCGGTTTAGGGTACGGGCCGCCGACACACATCGCTAGAGGCTTTTCTCGACAGCATGGGATCACTCACTTCACCTAAATCGGCTCGGCATCACATCTCACCCACATGCACCACGGATTTACCTATGGTACGGGCTACATGCTTACCCCAGGACAACCACCGCCTGGGCTGAGCTACCCTCCTGCGTCACCCCATCACTTGCCTACTACCACATCAGGTCCCACACTCGCCCCGACAAGATCCCCGAAGGAACCAAGCAGAGTCCGCACGGTTAGTATCCGCGGGTTCAGCATGGGCGCGTGTCAGCGGGTACGGGAATATCAACCCGTTGTCCATCGACTACGCCTCTCGGCCTCGCCTTAGGTCCCGACTTACCCTGGGCGGATTAGCCTGCCCCAGGAACCCTTGGTCATCCGGCGGAGGGGTTTCTCACCCCTCATTCGCTACTCATGCCTGCATTCTCACTCGTGTGGCCTCCACGACTGGCTCACGCCGCCGCTTCACCGCCCACACGACGCTCCCCTACCCACCCCAACCCCTGAACACCGATCCAAAGATCGACACTAGGGACATGTTGGGATGCCACGGCTTCGGCGATGTGCTTGAGCCCCGCTACATTGTCGGCGCGGAATCACTTGACCAGTGAGCTATTACGCACTCTTTCAAGGATGGCTGCTTCTAAGCCAACCTCCTGGTTGTCACGGCAACTCCACATCCTTTACCACTTAGCACACGCTTAGGGGCCTTAGCCGATGATCTGGGCTGTTTCCCTCTCGACTACGAACCTTATCGCCCGCAGTCTCACTGCCACGCTCTCACTTACCGGCATTCGGAGTTTGGCTGACTTCAGTAAGCTTGTCGGCCCCCTAGGCCATCCAGTAGCTCTACCTCCGGCAAGAAACACGTGACGCTGCACCTAAATGCATTTCGGGGAGAACCAGCTATCACGGAGTTTGATTGGCCTTTCACCCCTACCCACAGGTCATCCCCCAGGTTTTCAACCCTGGTGGGTTCGGTCCTCCACACGGTCTTACCCGCGCTTCAACCTGCCCATGGGTAGATCACTCCGCTTCGGGTCTACAGCATGCGACTCTGGACGCCCTATTCAGACTCGCTTTCGCTACGGCTCCCCCACACGGGTTAACCTCGCCACACACCATAACTCGCAGGCTCATTCTTCAAAAGGCACGCCATCACCCCAACACCCCCAAAGGAATGCAAGGCTCTGACGGCTTGTAAGCACACGGTTTCAGGTACTCTTTCACGACCCCTCACCGGGGCACTTTTCACCTTTCCCTCACGGTACTAGTCCGCTATCGGTCACCAGGAAGTATTTAGGCTTACCAGGTGGTCCTGGCAGATTCACACGAGATTCCACGAGCCCCGTGCTACTCGGGAAACACCCAATGGAGACAACAAGGTTTCACCTACCGGACTATCACCGACTACGGTCGACCATTCCAGATCATTCGGCTACCTCATCGTTTTCTCACTCCACGCCCGGTCGGCGGACCAGACAAGAATGCTCCCACAACCCCACACACGCAACACCCGCCGGCTATCACACGCGCATGGTTTAGCCTCATCCCCTTTCGCTCACCACTACTCAGGGAATCACTATTGTTTTCTCTTCCTACGGGTACTGAGATGTTTCACTTCCCCGCGTTACCACCAACCACCCTATACATTCAGATGGCGGCAACACCCCATAACAGGTGCTAGGTTTCCCCATTCGGAAACCCCCGGATCAACGCTCGGTTGCCAACTCCCCGGGGCATATCGCAGGCTCCCACGTCCTTCATCGGCTCCTGATGC